>NZ_CP178393.1:0-4800000 GCF_047218265.1 Streptomyces sp. CY-1 | reverse complement strand
CGGAGCGAGGATCCTGCT
This sequence comes from Streptomyces sp. CY-1, assembly GCF_047218265.1. Taxonomy (NCBI): domain Bacteria; kingdom Bacillati; phylum Actinomycetota; class Actinomycetes; order Kitasatosporales; family Streptomycetaceae; genus Streptomyces; species Streptomyces sp. CY-1. Next base: position 4,799,982 of record NZ_CP178393.1, on the reverse strand, counting down.
CGCGGCCCTCGCTCAGCGCGTAACCGATGCCGCGACAGCAGCGAGTGAAAGGAAGGCACAGGGATGACCGACGGAGCCGATACCCAGAAGGTCCGGCACGTGCTCGGTATCTCCGGCGGCAAAGACTCCTCAGCGCTCGCCGTCTACATGCGCAACCGAGTGCCGGAGATGGAGTACTTCTTCTGCGACACGGGCGCCGAACTGCCCGAGACCTATGAGTACCTCAACCGGTTGGAGGCCGCTCTCGGCAAGTCCATCGTGCGGCTGAACGCCGACCGAGACTTCGACCACTGGATGGAGGTTTACCAGGGCACCCTGCCCAGCCCCCAGATGCGCTGGTGCACCAAGAACCTCAAGATCAAGCCCCTGGAGGACTGGGTTGGCGACGACAAGGTCATCTCCTACGTGGCCATCCGCGCCGACGAGAACCGCCTCGGCTACGTGAGCACCAAGCCGAACATCGATGCCGTCTTCCCCTTCCGTGAGGACGGCATCGACAAGGATGGTGTCATGCGCATTCTCGACGAGGCTGGCATCGGCCTGCCCGACTACTACGAGTGGCGCACACGTTCCGGCTGCTACTTCTGCTTCTTCCAGCGCAAGCACGAATGGGTCGGCCTCAAAGAACGCCACCCGGAGCTGTTCGACCGCGCTGTCGAGTACGAAGAGAAGGTCCGCTACCGGCACACCGCCATGAAGGGCCGCAACTACACCTGGTCACAGGGCGAGTCGCTGCCGGAGCTGATAGAACGCAAGGACGAGATCGAGGCCAAGCACCAGGCAGCGCTTGAGCGCGCAGCCAAGCGCATCAAGCCCAACCGCCCCTTGCTAGAGGTCCTTTCCGACGCACTCGACTCAGACGACGACGAGGCCGGGTGCTCCGTCTGCCACCTCTGACGCGCAACCACACACTGCGGCCCCAGCAGCTCGATCGAGCTGCTGGGGCCGCAGTTGCTTTCCCCGGTTCCAATCAAGCTTGTCTCGCTTGCGGTTGTGACCTCGCCCAGCCTGTGTCCCAGATCTCCAGCAGGAACGCAGCGCACCCGCCCACGACAAGTCGAGACTTCTCGTGATGGAGTGACGTAACGTCACATATGCGGCATGATGGGCTCATGGCGCTCCTGCTACCTCTGTCGACCACTCATATGCCACCATGAGTGACGTCTCACTCACAGATGCGGAACGGTGACGGGGAGAAACCGGGATATGCAAACTCGCAGGTACTTGATGCGGCATGGGTGTCAGCTTCTCAGTTCTTCAGTGAGCCCAGTCAGGGGCTCTACGTTTCTTCGTGTCAGTGCGCATGCAGCTGGAGTTGCCCGAGATCGGGCGCCTTATCGGTGGCTTCGCGCACGGCTTGACTAGCTTGCCGATTTCGAGGGTTCGATCTGTTTCCTCGGTCCGTCATCGCGCTTCGCGACATAAATTACACGATCGTTGAGCCGAAATGCAGGTTGCAGGTCCCTTCCAAGGCGATGCCGCATCTGATCTGAACGAACCTGCTGAACGAGAAGGGGCTACGCATGCCTACGCAGGCCAAGGAAATATTCGAGGCGCAGAGTAAAAGTGTTCGCGAGCTGCTTTCTGACAATGGCTTGGGCCTCTATCTGCCGCCCTATCAGCGACCGTATGGCTGGGGCAAAGACAAGGTCGAGAAATTGCTCGACGACACACTGCATGGCCTTAAGAATCTAAGCAAGGCCCCGGACAGCTTCACCTTCTTGGGGACTGTCATCACCATCCATGATGTCAACCATGTCACGGTGAAGCCAATCGTCAAGTCCGAGGTCCCGGCCAAGGTCCTTACCGTGATCGATGGGCAACAGCGTTTGTCGAGCCTTCTTATCCTCCTGGTGGGCCTGCACAACCTCATTCGTCAGCGTGCATGGAAGGTCTTCAAGGGCAACACGCCGGATTCGACCGACAGCGCTCGGACTCACCTTTACTCCGAAACGAGCGACATGCTGCAGATGCTCGCGGCGGCGTTCTATGAGCGAAAAAACTACGGAATCAAGCCGCCGATCTACCCGCGCCTCATTCGAGCCTTCGTGGATCAATGGGCCAGGGACGAGAAGCTCAAGCAGTATGAGTCGCCGATCGCTAACCTCATCTACCAATACTCATTGCTAGTTGATAATGAGCTGACATCTAGGCCGACCGACTTCAGGCCGACGGCCCGACAGAATGCGGGCGAAGGTGAAGGCGACCTCATTAAGAGGTACAATGAGATCCGTACGGGGTTGACCAAGCTGTCGCAGCAAAAGTCGGTCGAGGAGCTGGAGGATCTGCCGCCGCTGGCAACCCTTGCCACCAACATCGAGTTCCAGCGTGCGCTCTTCAACCACGAACTCGACCCCGAGCTCTGCGCTTGGCTGGGGGAGCTGCAAGATGGGCCCGAGGCCGAGCTGATGAGACTCGTCATGTTTGCCGCCTATGGCTTGAACCGCATCGCCCTGACGGTCGTGCAAGGCAAGGACGAGGACTATGCCTTCACGATCTTCGAGTCGTTGAATACCACGGGCGAGCCTCTGACCGCCTTCGAGACCTTCCTCCCTCGGGTGGTGATGGCAGAGAAGATTCAGGACTACCAGGACTCAGACGCGCACGCGTACATGAAGGCAGTTCAGGGCTACCTGGACCGTTTCGACGTCGGAGACAAGCTTCAGAACGCAACTCGAGACCTGCTGGTCACTTTCGCGTTGGCGGAGACGGGAGAGAAACTCTCCAAACGTCTCCCGGATCAGCGGGTCTACATGCGCGATACCTTCGAGGGCCACAAGGACTCGGAAGATGATCGAAGCGCGTACTTGCGTCACCTACGCGACACTGCGGCCTTTGTTGGGAATACGTGGGAGCCTGCGAACAACTCTCCTCGCGCGCTACCCGGGCTAGAAGCGGCCGCCATGACGGACACCGTGAAATTGTGTCTGGCCTTCCTTAATTCGCTCAATCACACCATTGCCATCGCGCCGCTCGTGCGCTTCTACTCCGAGGCTGTCCACGCGGACGAAGGGGAGGTGAGGGAAAAGCGCATCGCTGAATTCGAGAAGGCGATCAAGGCAATCACTGCCTTCACGGTCTTCTGGCGAGCAACCCGACGGGGCACGGGCAACATCGACAGCCAGTACCGGGCGGTCATGGCTGGCCCCTCGCTCACGGGAATGAGTCCGCTCGCTCGCCAGTCGGCAGGGTCCGGTGCATCGAACTCTGCTTCGGTCGTCGACGCCGAGGCGCTGAAGAAGGAACTTGCAGCGCGCTTGTTGCACCCTAAGCACGGCGCCATCCCAAACTTGCCCTCGTTCCTGGCGGATGCTTCTGCGCTGCCGCTCTACAAAATTGCCCGCCCGCTGACGCGTTTCCTCCTTCTGGCTGCGTATCACGACACAATTGAAGATCCGGGGAATCCGGGACTGATCATCCAAGGCAAGGCGGGGGTCGCCTCGTGCTTCACTGCAGACGGTTGGGCGGACGAGACGCACCTCACGGTCGAACACATCGCACCGCAGCAAGCCACGAGCGGGTGGGACGAGGAGTTCTACAGCGATAAGGAGACCGTCCACAAGCTGGGCAATCTGGTCCTGGCACCAAACGCTGCCAACGCGTCCCTCAGTTCACGGCCTTGGAATGAGAAGAAAGTCCTGTATACGGCACTTGGTGCCCCGACGGCCGACGACGCCAAGTCGATCCTCACCAGTTCCGGCTTGACTTTCGCGCAGTCGACTGAAGATCTCGCGGCCCTGTCGCGTTACCTCCCGCACCTGCGTGCACTGGGCCAGTGTGAGGACGAGTTGAATCCAGCGTTCATGGATCAGCGCGCTGAAGTCCTCCTGCGTCTGGCCTACACACGACTCAAGGGGTGGCTCGGCCTGGAGCTGTCTGACTCCAGTAGTGATCTGGTGGTCAAGGTCGACGACGTGGAAATCGAGAACGGTGAGCTCGACGAGAGTGAGGATGCCGGTGCAGCGGTTGGAACGGCTTAGCTCCACGGGCCAGGTGGGTGGCGCTACGGCCCGGACGGGTGATCTTGAGGTCCAGCTTCGTACGTCGAGGAACTTGGAGCGGGTGCAGGATCTGTTCCGGGCCAGCTACGCGGCGGCGTGATCGGCTGCCGGTGCCGGCCTCTTGGCGGCTGCGTTTCGCGACGTGTCTGTGGTCGTAGGTGAGCCTCTCGGCATGCGGGCAGGGCGTCGCGGTGGACGAACAATGGTGCGCGGGATCGCTGGTTTGGCCAACCGGCGATCCCGCGCTATGTTGCCCCGCTCTTGTGTGCCAATGATCAGCGTGAACCGCTGGCGGCTGGGCTGGCCGCGACCGCCGGTCGTCCGACCAGGTCCGTTCTCTGTCAAGTTCTACCTGTCGAGCCCTCAGTGGCTCAGGTGGTGGTGCCGGGGGACTGAGGTGGCGTCGGGGTGGAGGCGACTACGTAGGGGGCTGTCCTCGTGGGGCACCAACGCCTTCTTGCAGTCTGTTAGGGAGCCTGACGGAGCGCTTGTTCGCCGAGCATCGTGTCCTGCCAGAAGGAGATGTCTTTCAGGGTTCGGTCTGGATGTGGCCAATGACGTCCTGTTACTCCTGCTGCCCGAGCGAAGAGTTTTTTCAACGGTCCCGAGCGGCGCGCGATCGGTGTGAGCCCGAGGAAGGCGTTCTCCTCGGGTATGGGTCGTCGGCGGCCGACCAGAGCCACCCGACTTTTCCTTTAGCATCTGCTCCATCCTGTTTAAGGGAAGTGGCGCCTGGGATGAGGCGACCGTCACGCAGTAGGTTTCTGCTGGACGCCACCGCAGCTGGATGTGTACGCCGAGATCTGTTCTCGTAGATCGGCGATGTCGATGCCCAATCGCTCGGCCATCTCGGGTAGCCGGATGCCGGGGACTGTTGCGGCGAGGCGGAGTGCGTCCTCGTGCAGTGCGCACTCCAGCGGGGTGGCGTCCCGTAGGTGTGCCCGTGCCTGTGACGCGGCGTCGCTGATGAGTGCATGGATCTGTTCCGGCTCGGGTGCAGGTGCGGGAGGAGCCGTGGGTGCCGGGAGGCTGGGTACCGGTTTGTCGGTCAGATCGGGTGTGTAGGCGGGCAGCAGGGGTGGTTCGGCGCATTCGCGATACCAGGCCCATGCATGGTGGGCGGGGATGCGAACCTTTCCGCCGGGCCTCGTGCCGGTGGCAGTGACGGGCTGGTCCGTGCCGGTGGCGGGGTGCTCCGTGGGGTGTTTGGGGAGTCCGCGCAGAGTGGCGAAGTCGGTGGGGCGGGCGGTCAGGCGTGCGGTGATGGCATGGGTGAGGGCGGCAATGTGGCGGCACGGTGGGGTTCCGCAGTTGCAACTGAGGGAGAACTCTCCGGACGCGGGCTGGGTAGGCACACCGCCGGTGTGGTCCGGGTTCGTCAGGCATTCGGGGAGCTTGCCGGTGCGGATGGCTTGGTGGTGGCCGCAGGTGGGTGAGGCCGCTTGCCAGGCTGTGATCTGAGTGTCGGTGAGGACTGGCAGGTTGATCGTCGGGTGTGCTGGTGTGGTGTGGTGGCGGTCGGTGGCGGTGGCGCTGACTCGGCCTGGGCTGAGGATGAGGTGGGTGAGACCGCCTGCGGACAGATCGTTGTGGCCGGCGAGCCAGAGGGCCTCGTCGTTGATGGCGGCGCGGAGGAGAGTTTCCCAGGCGTGGGCCCATGTGTTCGGGGTCATCGTTGTGCTCCCAGGGCGATCAGGTCGGTGATCTGTTCGTCGGTGAGTTCAGTGAGGGCGGAGTAGCCGTCGGCGAGGACGGCGTCGGCGAGGGCTCGTTTATGTTTGAGGAGCTCGTCGACGCGGTCCTCCAGGGTGTTCTCCGTGATGAGCGGGTGCACGGTGACGGTGCGCTGCTGGCCTAGGCGATGAGCGCGGTCGATGGCCTGGCTCTCCTTGGCCGGGTTCCAGGGGCGGTCGAAGAGCACGACGTGGTTGGCCTGGGTGAGGGTGAGGCCGGTGCCGCCGGCTTTGACAGTCATCACCATGAGCTGGCCGGAGCGGGCCTGGAAGGTGTCGATGATGCGCTGGCGTTCGCGTACGGAGGGGATGTCGCCGCTGTAGTAGAGAGGGTCGTGGCCGTGGGTGCGCAGGTGCCGTAGGAGGAGCTTGGCCATGGAACGGTACCGGGTGAAAATCAGCGCGGCTTCATCGGGCGCGGTCAGGACGGGCAGCAGGTCGTCGAGTGCGCCGATCTTGCCGGAGCGGGATGCCGCCTGCTCGGGGTCGTAGTCGTCCTCCAGGGGGTCCTTGTGGTACTGGGCCGGTGAGTTGCAAATCTGCTGCAGTTTGTTGAACAACTCCAGCAACAGACCTTTGCGGTGGACTCCTTGGGCGTCACGAATGGCCTGGAGCGTGTCGTCGGCGACCTGTTGATAGAGCTCGATCTGTTCGTGAGTGAGGCTGACGATGCGCGGCCGGATGTCCTTGGGTGGCAGCTCGGTCAGGATGCCCGGGTCGCTCTTGCGGCGGCGCAGCATGAACGCGCTCATAAGGCCGGACAGCCGTGTGGTGCGCTCGGTGTCGGCGATGTTGTCCTCGATGGGGCGGGCGAACTGGTCGCGGAAGACGCGCTGTGTGCCGAACAGCCCGGGGTTGAGCCAGTCCATGAGGGCCCATGCCTCGGTGAGGTTGTTCTCGACTGGGGTGCCGGTCAGTGCCACTCGGACGGTGGCCTTGATTCGGCGCAGGGCGCGAGCGGTTGCGGTGCGGTGGTTCTTGACCATCTGGGCTTCGTCGGCGACGACCAGGTCGAAGGGCATCAGGGCCAGCAGGTCGACGTCACGGCGGAGCGTTTCATAGCTGGTGATGACGATCATGCGGGAGGTGGCGTCTTCGAGGGTGCGGTCGGCTCCCAGGTAGCGCAGGGTCGGCACGGTCGGGGCGAATCGCTGGACTTCTCGTTCCCAGTTGATGACGACGGAGGCAGGGCAGACGATCAGGGTCGGCCCCGTGGCGGCGGACGTGGATTCCCGGCGGTGCAGGTGCAGGGCCAGAGCGGTTAGCGTTTTGCCCAGGCCCATGTCGTCGGCGAGCATCGCGCCGAAGCCCGCGTTGGTGGTGTTCGCCAGCCAGGCCAGGCCGAGCTGTTGGTAGTCGCGCAGGGTTGCCTGCAAGTCCCCCGGCTCGCGGACGGGTGTCGTGCGGGAGCCGGTGCGCAGAAACTCCACGAGGTCGGCGAGAGCGGCCGTCGGCTCGCAGGGCATGTCCTGCCCGTCGATGTTGATGGCTCCGGTTAGGGACGCGCGGAGGGCTTGGTCGGAGGAGATCGGGCCGATGTGACGGTCAGCTGCACGGCGGGCGGTGTCTTCGTCGACCATTACCCACTGATCGCGGACCTTGGTCAGCGGCCGCGGCGCCTGGCCGATAACGTCCATCTCCTGGTCGGAGAGGTCGTCGTCGCCGAGCGACATCTGCCACCGGCCGTCCAGCACGTCGTCGAGGGAAAACCGCGGCCGCGGCACGGCCGCAGACGCGTTGCCCCCTGCCCCGACCACAACTCGTGTGCGCAGCAGGTTGGTCCATTGCTGGGGCCAGTGCACGCTCAGGCCGACCCGTTCCAGTTCGTCCCGTGTGGCGCCCAGCAGCAGGACGGCCTCGCTGGCGAGCAGCGTGAGCCGGTCGGGCACCGGGCACTCCAGTAGCCGCCCGACCGGTTTCCACACCTCGGCGATGCGCCGCAACCGTCGGCGGATGTGCCCCAGCAGGGCCTCGTCTTCGGCCACCTTGGCGGTCTGCTGGAACAGCTGTTGCTGACGGCTGTGCGCGGTGGGCTGGGCGAACAGTAGCTCAGCCCACAACAGTTCCGTGTCGTCGGGGCTGGCCCTCTTCGGGGCGTGTACGGACAGCTTCAAGTCCACCGGCGGCACCTCGGCGCGATCGTCCTCGGCACGATCGGCCCACTGGTGCAGTGCGGCACTGCCCTGCTGCCGCGGAACGGGGGTGGCGAAGGGCGTGTTCCCCAAGACGGTTGAGGCGCCGGGGCCGCGCAGCATCGCTTCGGCGACGGCGTCGAGCCCGGCGTGGATCGCGACGCGCGGTGCCCACAATTGGTAGGGCCGGGCGTCAGTTGCTGCCCCGCAGTGTGCGGCGGGCATCATGACCTGACGCAACTGCCGTGCGCGGCTGCGTTCGTTCTCGTTGAGCGGGCCCAAGCGCCACACGTCGACACCGTGGCTGTTCAGCGTCGGATACACCCGACCGTCGGCCACCACGGCCAGCCCCAGCTGGATCGCCTGACGCCACAGCCGGACGGATGGGGCCATCCTTTCGCTGTCAGATGTCCGGGCCATGGCGTTGGCCAGCAGTCGCACAGGCACCTGCCAGCACTTCACCAGGCGGGGGCCGACCGCAATGCCCTGGCCGGGCAGGACGAGATCGGCCGTGCAGCATCTGATCGGCTTGTGGCAGGAACTCTCCACCGAGGTCCCGTCGACCCGGTAGAGCAGGAAACGGCCGGCGCCGTCCTGCAGATCAATGGTGATCTCCAGACCCTGCCGCAGCAGTTCGACCAGCGCGTCCTCGGCGGCTGCCGCCTCATCGCGGCCAGCGCGGGGACCGGCCGGATTCCGGTGGGCACCCATGGCTCCCGCGCCGGCGGCCGCCGCGGCCACCGACTCCGGAGCGGGGAGAGCACCGCGGTCACCGTTGTGTCCCTCCACCGGAGTGGCCAGCAATTCGATCATCGCCTCGGCGGCCTGGCGTTGCGCGTCGCGCTTGTTGGGCCCGTGGCCCACGGTCTCCAGCCACTCCGCGCAGACCTTGCAGGTGATCCGTGCCTCGAATCCTGCGGAGTCCTTGGCGGGGTCCGCGATGGTCAATTTGCTAATGTTGCCAGTCTGTTTTAGCTCGTTCAGGAGCATCAGCGGGTTTTTGCCGCCGAGTTCGGGCACTGGGATGCGACCCAGGCGCAGACCTCGGCCTGCCTTCACGGCACGCTGAACGGTCTCAAGCAGTTGGCCCGCGGCCGTCAACCGCGTGCTGGAGCGGCCGAGTCCTCGCCCGGTGACGGTGAGGAGTTCACCGCGGTGCACGCAGGCGGCAACGCACACGAACAACGGCTCAAGCCCTGTGATGCCGGGCGCGCTTTTGAAGACGAGCTCGCTGATCACACCGGATTCGGCCAGTGCCTTCAGCTGCTCCTGCGGATCCTTCTCCTGCGCGGGCCCGTTGCCCGTCGCAGCGTGGGGTCCGTTGCGCTGAACCGGCAGTGGCGCCTGCACCGGCAGGCCGGCCAGCTGGGCCAGCAGCCGGATTGCGGCAGCTCCGCGCGCCTGCCGCTTGTTGTTGCGCCATGGACCTAGCTCGCTGATCTCCTCCCCGTCGACAACGCAGGTCGCGCGCATCCTGAAGAGCGGCGGGCCGGGTTCGCTCTTGCGTACCTCTTCCGCATAGGAAGGCGTCGGCCCGTAGCGCAGTGACTGATGCAAAGTCAGCACAGCCACGGCGACGGCGGCATCGTGAGCCGCAGCCAAGGCCGCCTCGCGAGCGGGCTGCCATGCTGCCGCCCGGGCGGTGAACAATACGGCGTGCAGGTCGCGCGGGATCAGCTCTCCGGCGTTGATCCGCAGCACGATCTCGGCTACCTCCGCGGGCGCGATCTGGGGGCGGTCCAGAGCCTCCTGCAGACGGGTCGGGAAGGACACGTCCCGGGCTTGGGCCGGTGGCGAGGACGATGAGAAGCGGCCGGCCGGCACCCATCCGGACAGGGTGCTGTCCTGCTCGACTGGCTCGGCTCCGCAGAGGTGTCCGAGCAGACTCACGGCCGCGCTCTGATGGGCGGCCTTGCGGCTGGGGCGCGTCACTACGGCGCCATGGGCGTGCAGACCAGGCTGCCGCCACCCAGCTTGAGCGCTGAACATCTGCGGGTTCGAATCGGGTACCTCGCGGATCACGAAGGCCGACGGGATGCCGATGTCCTGGCAGTGGGTGTGGAGCACGGAGGCTGCCAGCTCAGGGCGTGCCGAGACGATCGTCCACGCACCGGAGACGGCCGCCTGGGAGGACGGGAGCGACGAGGCCCGCATCAACAGCAGGCGCAGATCCTTGATGCCGAGGCGTCCCGAGCCGCCACGTGCGGCGGCCTCAGCGGCGAGCTCGGCAGGCACGTGGCGGTTTTCCCACGCTGCCTCCAACAGCCTGGAGAACACATGCGGATCCACCGACTCAAGAGCAACACCGGAGTCGGACGCGGGATGTGGCACATGAACGGCGGAACTCGACGGACTTGGCGGTACGGAGGCCATCTCAACCCTCACGGAGAAACACGAGGAAATGGGACAGCAGATAGCAAAGCACCCTAGATATGCCCGGCCCCGGCAGACAAGATCCGCCGCGGTATCGAGCAGGACGCCGTCGACCAGCAAGTTCTTGCACGCGGCGGCCAGCAGGGAGAACCAGAACACGCCACCGGCGACCGACCCTTTCGGGGGACGGAACATCGGGACCGTGTGGTTCACCTGTCAGGAGGACCGCGCGCGGCGCGTCCTCACGCATGCCCCTGCTCCGGCAGCAGTCAGTGCACGCCAAAAGACGCCGCTGAACCGCTCATAGGCGCAGCCACTCGATCGTGTCGGACAGTTCTTGGTGCTCCGGTGAGCTCTGGACGGCGTTGACGCGCTTCTTGTGGAATGCGACCGCTTGGCCGTTCCTGTTCGTGCAGCTCTCGCCCAAGGCGGCATCGCAGTAGCCGCATCTCAGAGTCAACGGCAGCTGTTCGAGTTCGCTCTTGAGGCCCGTGAGTCGCGCATGCCGGTGGGTGTGGCACGCGAAGACTCCCTCGGCAGTCGTACAGGTGGTGCCGCCGTCTACGGGGTAGCCGCACAGTTCACCATCGCGCGGATCGTGATGTGCGCACCGTTCGCTTCCCCTGCGCCGCTTGAACGGGCAGCGCAGCCCGCCGGAGTACTCCACCCACCGGGAGTCCTCGAGTTCCTCGTCCAACGTCACGGTGCACCGCTCCGGGAAGGGATCCTGTACACCATCGGGCAGCGGCCACTGGTGCTCAACGCAACGCTGGTTCGCCGCGCTGACGAACACCCCGCACGGTCCCCATGTCGGGTGGTTGGAGTAGCGCCCCGTGCGCGACGACGCCCAGTGGCATACGGGCCGGAGAACAGCCTCCAACTTGTCCCGTAGCTGACGGGCCTCAGGAATGGGCACGTACTGCAGGAGCCGGAAGGCTTCCTCAACCTCTTGGGCGGAGATCTCGACGCGCCGAGCGGCACCATTGCGCCTGCGTGCGATCACGCGTGCCGGCTTGGGTGGAGTGGGGATGGTCCTCGACATGGAGGCGATTTGTACCGCAACGCGGCGATGCCGACGCGATGTACACGCCGACACCGCCCACGCTGCAAAAGATCAGCGCCTGAGCGCTGCAAGCGCATCTTAGCCGCAATTCTCGTCGAACCGATGGAAGGCGGGCGTGTCAAGCAGACCGATGGGCCGACTCGGCTGCTGGAGCAGGCCAGCCTGCTCGCCTTGACGCGGAATGCCCCGGCCCATCCCGGTCAGGAGACGCCCGAACGCTGACGACTGCACCCTCGATGTTCCGAAGTGCAGCGGACAGGGCCCGTGTTAGCCCAGCAGCCGCAGAGCCTCTCTTCGAACGATTCTGGGTCTCGCAGGCCAAGAGAAAGCGCCCAGCGCATTTCATTGGCAACAGACACCCGAATCGAGGCGCGGTGATGACGCTGGTGCTGGATGAGCCGCGGGTGCTGGTGTGCGGGAGCCTCCGATGGGCGTGGACGGAGACGGCCGAGACTGTGCGGGACCGCCTGCTGGCCCGTCATAGTGAGGACCTGGTCGTGATCGAGGGTGCCGCGACTGGGGCTGATACCGCAGCGCATGCCTGGTGTGAGCGGCAGGGCTTCAGCCTGAACCGGCATCGCTGTCGTCGGAGGCCGCCGCTGGCACTGCACAGTGCTGATCCGGGCTCAGCCCCGGCACAGAGCGGGCAACCCGCGCGGCATCGACAGCACGGGCCCTCGGCACCCAGGAGACGCGCCAGCCAGTCACAGTGCCTCCCTCCTGCTTCCTTCAACATGTTGAATGCAACAGGGAAGGTCCGCCACTTCTCCCAGTCGTCGTTTGCGGCGAGGAATAGGTCGAGGATGGCGTCGTGGTCGCCTGGGGCGGCGGCGTAGGCAGGCACGATTTTCGGTACGGTGTGGGAGATTCGGGTTCGCCGGGTGGTGTGCCGAGGGATGTGCAGGCTTCGGCGGCCTCGCGCTCGGTGTCGGTCGTCGGCGCGGGTCCGGGGCGCATGGTGGCGCCATGGAGCCGTTCGAAGGATGCCAGGGCCTGGGCCGGTGAGTCGAAGATGTCGGCGACTTGGCGCAGGTGGTTTTGCCCATGGAGGTAGACGCTTTTGCGGCTGTCGAGATAAGTGCCGACGGCGACGGTGGTGTGGCTGTCCTCGGCGTGGGCGTGGATGAGGAGCCGCCCGCGGCGGATGTCGTCGTACAGCTTTTGGGCCTCGCCTGAGACCTCACGGACTTCCCGGCGGGTGCACCAGGGCATGGGGTAGTTGGCCACTCCCAATCTTCGTCGATCGCCTCGCGGAGTCGGTCGGTGATCTCGATGGTGATCCCCTCGCTGGTCAGGGTGTGGGCGGCCTTCTCGGCCCAGTAGGGCTCCTCGCGGTCGATGCGGGCCATGACCAGAGTGTGGTCGTTGAGGGCTTCGAAACCGTGGGCGGTCAGGAGGCCGCGGGCCAGATCGTGCCGGGTGCCGGTGAGGGTGGCGGTCACGGCGCTGGAGTTGCCGGGGGTGGGTGTCGGGGCGGACGTGTGCGTCGATGGAGGGCATCGTCACGAAGGGGTGCTCTCTGCTGCCGGTGGCCGGACCATGAAGGCTCGGTCATCGGTGGGTTCGGGGGTCAGCGGGAGAGGCGGGTGATGGGTGGGGCTGTGGTCCGGGGCGGGCCGGCCCGAGGCGGCTTCGTTGCCTTGGTCGCCGTGGGTCTGGTCGTCAGTGTCGGTGAGGTGGCGTGGTGCCAGCGGGTGCGTGCGGCGGACAGGTCGGCGAGTGCGCGGCGGCTGCCGACGACGAGCTGGTACGGGGTGGTGGTCGGGTCGTCGGTAAACGCCTCGATGCGCCGGCCGACGTGGTGGGCGGTGGCGAGGAGGGAGCGCTGGAGTATGCGCTCGGCCCAGTGCTCCGGGGAACCGACCGGTGCTCCGAGGAGATCGAGCAGCTCGGTCGGTTGGGCACCGGAGGCGAGGAGGCCGCGATGCTGGGCTTCCCACAGGACTGTCACCGGGTCGACGGGGGAGTGGCGCCGGGCCAGGGCGGTCAGGCACTGCCAGAGCCCGGAGTGCAGGGGGCGGGTGAAGTCGTCGGGGGCCAGCCATCGCATCTGCTCGATGTCGCCGGGGTGTGCGGTCGCGGTCGCGAGCAGTAGCCGCTCTTCGTCGACCGCTTCCTCATCGTCAAGGGCGGTCGCTGGCGGTGAGGGCGTGCGGGGCAGCGGGATGGAGTGCTGAGGAAACTTCGCGGCGATGTCGCCCACGACGGCGGCGAGGGCGTCGGCTTCGGCGAGGGTGGTGGGCGCGGGGTGTGCGAGCGAGGTGTCCCGCGCGGTCTGTGCGAGGCGCTGGGCGGCGGCGCGCAGGAGGCGGCGTGCGTGCTCTGCCTCGATCATCCGGGCGTACGCGGGCGCGTGCCGGGGCCATGGGCAGACCTGGATCAGGCCGTGCAGGTAGGAGGCGGTCAGGCCGCGGGTTTGCTTGCAGGCGGTGGTGAGCACCGTGTTGAGCCACGTGGTGTTCTTGGCGTGCTGGGCCGGGTCGGGGGCTGGCAGGGAGCGGATTGCGTCGAACAGGGCGGTGTGTGCGGCGGTGGAGAACGCGTCAGGGTCGATGCCGGTCACGTTGTCTAGCTGCTGTGGTTCGAGGAGGAGGGCGCCGAGGAGAGCCTGCTCGATGTAGAACTCCGGCTGCGGCGACGGAATCGTGTTGAGGTCGTCCTCGTCGGGATCGGGAGTGCGGTGCATCAGGCGGCCAGGGTGAAGTCGTCCGGGTTGAGGGGAACGCGCAGGTGCGGGGCGAGGAGGTGGGCCGCCAGCAACGGAGGGACGGCGTTGCCGATCTGGGAGAACTGCTGGCCCTTGTTGCCGGCCCACGGGTAGTTGGCGGGGAAGGTCTGCAGCACCCCCGCCTCGCGGGCGGTGATCCGGATCGGCTCCGGCACAGATGGAGACTCCGCGCCCTCTGGCCGCGCGGCGTCGGGTTCGGCGACCCAGGTGCATTCGTTCGCGCGATGCCCGAAAAACAGCGTCCCCGCAGGCTCGGAGAGCGGCCGGACCGTGGCGTTGGCCTGGTTGTTGCTCCGCAGGGACCAGACCCAGCGGTGCGCCTCGGCCGTGAAGGGGGGCGCCTTGGCGGGCCGGTGGTCCCGGGGTGCGCGGCGGGTGGCCCAGGCGGTTTCTTCCCGGCGGGGCTGCGGTGCGGTCCCGTCCGGGCGCGGTGTCCAGGTGCCGCGGTCACGGGCGTTGGACAGGGCCTTGCGGGAGCCGGAGGGGAAGGGTTCAGGGCCGCCTCCTGGTCCGCCGCCGGCGCAGACGGTGGGGACGGGCCGGTCGGTGGCGCCCCAGCCCAGGGCGTCGGCCATGCTGGTCCAGCGGGCGCGGCCAGGCCCGAACAGGCTCTCGGGCTCGGGGACTCGGGCGTGGGTCGGCGCAGGAGGTCCGGCGGTCCGGAAGCGGGAGGCGATCAGGATCGCCCGTCTCCTGGTCTGTGGTACCCCGTAGTCGGCGGCGTTGAGGATGCCGGTCCATGCGGAAAAGCCCCAGCGGCGCAGTACCGCCGTGTAGTGCTTCCACAGGGGCAGGACGTCCGGTACCTCTTCCATGGCGACCCACTCCGGCTCGCCGGCCGTGTGCAGGGCGTGGAGGTAGCGCATGGGTTCGGCGGCCAGCAGAGAGCGTTTGTCCTGGCAGGAGGAGAGGAGCTGTTCGCGGGTGTCGCGTCCGGCGGCGAGGTCGTCGACCGCCTGGTGCACGAGCGGCTGGTCCACCAGGCCGAGGCGCTTGCCGGCCATCGACCATGCCTGACACGGCGGACTCGCGATCAGTCCTCGTGTCCGGCCGACCCACGGCCAGGTCGGATACAGCGCCACGTCGGTCTGGATGGTCAACTGCCCGGCGGCGGCGCGAGTCTTGCAGGCCCATTCGTCCCACTCCAGACCGACGTCCCCCATGCCCAGGACGGTCAGTGCGTGGCTCCACCCGCCCGGACCCGCGAAAAGGTCCAGGATCAAGAGGCCAGCCCGAAGTCGTCCCGCGTCAGCTCCGGTGCCTCGCTGCGGCAGGCCCATGAGGAACAGCCGTCGACCACACCCTGTTCCCATTGCTCCAGTGCTGGTTCGGGGGCGTTGATTTCCTGCTGCCGGGCGGCCCATTCGGAGGCGGTGACGTGATCGATAGGGGCTTCATCGAGGGGAAGGCGGGAGCGGTGGAGGAATGCTTCGCCCAGGAGTCGATTCCCGGTCGCGTTGGCGCGGGCGTTTCCCTTCCGGATGGCCTTGTCGAACGTGACGACATTCGTCCATTCCTCCGGTGAGGTGTCTCTGATGTGTCTCCACTGCGCGTTTCCGTGGAATGGGCATCCGAGACAGCTTGATTTCGGGGTGTCGGCCAGTCCGAGCGTGGTCAGGTAGCGGACGCAGTCAGCCCGAGACCATCCCATCTCGATGAGCGGATGCCGCTCGTCCATGTACTTGACGTCAGCGTCTTTGGCCCGGTGGAACTCATCGGTGGAGATGCCCACCCACTGTTCGACGAACACGCCCTTCGGGATGCGTGCCGGATAGGGGTATCCGAGAAGTTCCCGAACCTTCTTCTTGATCAGTTTGATTTTGTATTCGCCGGTGCACTGCCGTCGGGTCATCCCTGTTTTGCCGTCCTTGTTCAGGATATGGAGGGGCATAGAGGCGAACCGATGATCAGGGTTGAGCGCGTCCACTCGAATGTTTCCGGAGGAGACACGCAGGACGGGTATGCCTGCCGGTTCTGCAATCTCCCTTTCCAGACGGTCGAGGTGAGCGTAAACGGCTTTCGGTTCCCATCCCGTGTCGGCAAAAATAGCGTAGTCGACTTTAGGGAGGACTCCTTCGGCTGACAGTGCGAGCATGGCGCTAGATTGAATTCCTGCACCTCTGTCACCTATTCGGGGCTGTTGCATTCGGCTCTTGTAAATGGAATCTGGCATTAATGGTCACTCGGGTCTGTGAATGCCCCGCGCTATTGGGGGCGATGGGTCTGAGCTCTGGCAGCCGTTGAGGGCTTGCGATGGGGCTTCGAACCTGTTACTGGATCCAGCAGCACTACGGCATCAGGCTGGCTCGTCGCCCAGCGGCGGACCGAAGCCGAGGAGTTGCGAGCGGTCCGACGGAGCTGTCCGCGGCATCTGGAGCATCAGATGATTCCGATAGCCCCGGGTCTGGGCATCGGTCCGCTGTCGCGTGACGACGAGACTGGTAGCAACCGCCTGTCCTGCCCCGCCCCGCGCTACCGGGTATCCCTTCCGGGTAGCGGAAACCTCTTTGTGGTGGACAGATGCTCAAGGCCAACCGGCTGCCTGGCGCTCGAAGTTGGCGCTCGCTGTGCTGCCGCTCGTGGCAAGATGCGGCGTCGTGACGGTCATGAACGACAGCCGGCGTATCGACCGGCTCACCCGCGACTTGCGTCGGCTAGGTGTCAGTCGGCGGGTTCCAGGGCGTGTACGCGTGGCGATCAGGCGTCGTACGCACTTGCGGTCGTGGTTGCTCTACTCCAGCTTCGTCGCGGTGCTCGGTATTGCGCTATTTATCGGGTCATGGGCAAAGGGGGGAGTGAGAACGCCGCAGGCAGCGCACCGATGGTACCTATCGCCGTCGTTTGCTTCAGATCCGTCGGAGTCGTACGGCCAGGCGTATAACGGTGCGGCGTGGGTTCTTGCCTATCTCGAAATCCCCCTCGGACTCGTGTTTTGTCTGGCTCTCGTTTCGTTGGTGGCATCCAATGTGCTGGAAGGGGAGCGCAGAAGCCCCTGGGGAGGTCGCTCTGGTGTGGCGTGGCTGCGTGCCGCACGCAGATACGCACTCGTGATGGAGATCGCTGACGCCATATCCGCTTGCGCCGAGGCACGGGCAGCCGGTGGCGAGATGCGAGCTGTAGCGCTCCGGAAGGTGTCCAAGCAGCTGGGACCCGTCATGCGAGGACTGAGAACGGCGCACCGTCAGCGAAGCAGCGTGCCTCGATGGTCTCAACGCCGAAAAGCCCTTGATCTCCACGCAAGGCAGGTAACGGCCGCACTGCGCAAGGCGGAAGCCCGCCTCGACTCGGAACCCGACGCCGCGTTGAGGCATATGGCGGACATGCTCCTTACGATCGCCGAGCGGTATTGCGAAGCCCGAGTGGGAGCCTTGCTGGATGAGGCCCAGCTCGAAGACGTCCGGCCAGCACCTGACCGCGAGTGGATCCGCATCGCGGTCGCCGCCATTCTCGTGGCCGGTGCTGTCACCGGCATCGCCAAGCTTGGCCTGCCGGATAGCGCCGAGCCAATCGTCATGCTCTGCTCATGTCTACTCATCCTGGCGATCATCTGGAACCGCAAGGTCCGACGTGCACTCGATCTTCTGGGTCTCGTTCTGGGGCCGTGAACACGACCGGGGCCGGGGCAGGTGTCAGCGGCGGCGCGCGGCGCGGCCGAGCTGGACGGCGGCGTGGTGGACATGCGGATTCATGGCGGCGCCGCGGACGGGTGTGATGAGCGCGTCGTCCAGCTCCTGCACGAGGTAGGGGACGTCGCGGAAGGCCCGCTCCACGGGCGCGGTCGTCGCAAGGTGGGCGAAGAACTGAGTGACGAGCTGTTCGGGGGTGTCCTGTGTGAAGGTCGCCTGCCACTGGGTGTCGATCCCGTCGAAGACGGAGTGCTCGAATCGCCAAGAGGTCTCGTGTCCAGGGATGTGCTGCAGGCGGCAGTGGCCATCCGGTGAGGTGAGCGTGCCGTCGTCGGCCGGCTGCCAGTGGTTCAACTCGGCGATCAGGGCGGGGGCGCTGGTCGTGAGCGGGATCCGGTCGGCGTGGCGGCGGTCGCCGATCAGCTGGGGCAGGGACTGCGTGACAGCGGCGATGGCCTCGATCGGGGTCTGCCGACTGAACCGCGCCTCCCAGTACGGCTCGTGGTGAGCGATCGTCCACCATCTGCCACGCGGATGGCTGGGGTTGAAGTCGAGGAACAGACTGCCGTCAAGACTGTCGATGGCTACGTGCCCGGTCGCGGCGTCGTGCTGTGAGGGCCAGCCGAAGAGGTGGATCAGTGGGCCGAGGGCATCACCGAGCCGGTCCAGCCCGCTGCTGGCCAGATGACGCGGGGAGACAAGGACGCGGTCCGTCGGGGCGAAGCCGGTCACCGCGCGCGCCCCGTGGCCGGCGGCGCCGCAGCGGGAGCGTGTCTCACCAGCTTGTTCGCGGCCAGGATCTTTGAGGTGAGCTGATGCCGGACTTCGGTGCCGGGTGCAGGGGCGGGCGAGCGGACTGCATTGCACAGGTCCCCGAGCTCGCTGCCGAGGTCGCGCAGTGGGACGATCTCGGCTTGCAGGTCGATCTGGCGCATGGTGCTCCGGGCGGGATGGACGGTGGTCAGTGGCTGCGCCGCTTGGCCTGAGCGGCGGACGGCGGTGTGGGTGCGGCACCGGGGCGGGGCCGGGCTGGCGGGATGTCCTGCACGGTGGCCAGACCGAGGTCGATGCGCACGCTGAGACCAGCGGTGTAGAGGTGGGCCTCGGCGCGGACGACGGCGCCCAGTGCGTCGTGTTCGTCTGACCCGGGTGGCAGCTCGTACTGTCCTTCGGCTCCCGCGGGCGTGAAGCCGTACTGGAGGAGGATGGCGTGCACGCTGTCGGTGGTGGTGGTCGCGGTGACGGTGCCGTCAGCGAAGCGGATGGACACCTCAGGCCGTTCGCTTCGCGCGCCCGCGCCGTGCTGACGGGTGGTCCAGGCAAGGTCGACGAGATCCAGCGTGTGGGCCATCAGCCCGTAGACGGCGATGCCAGCGCGCTCGTGTGCGTCTTGGGTGGCTTCGGGCGGCAGGAGGTAGAGGGTGCGGCCCTGGTGCTCGCGAGCGATGAACAGCGGTCAGATAGCGGGCGGCGTTGTGGAGGGGCTGGTTGAGGACGACGAACGTGTGCCCGTCGCCGGCCGACCCGATGAAGACGTCGTTGTGGTCGGTGAGGGCCATGGTGCTCCGCGTGATTCAGGTCGGTGAACGGGTACCGAGGCCGAGCCCCGTTATGCGGCTGTGCCGTAGTCGCTCTGCTGGGGCGCGGACTTGGCGACGGCGCGGACGGTGATGGCCTTTGACGCGTGGGCGGACGCTGCGGACAGCTCCTCTGCTCCGGGCTCCAGGTACCACGGGCGCAGGTCGAGCATGGCGGCGCGCATGCCGGTGGCGAAGCACAGGGCCGTGCCCTTGGGCAGGGCGCGGATGGCGTCGGCGGGCAGGATCCGCTCCTGGCGCATCGAGACGGAGGTGGACTTGCCGGACTCGGAGTGGGAGGTGGAGGTGGTCTCGACGTCGTGGTCGCCGATCAGCCGGGACAGCTTGTCGGCGAAGTCCGGATCATCGATGCCGGAGCCGATGACCTTCACCGTCGAGGCAGACCACATGGCATCCATGCCCGCGTCCCCCCAGACCTTCTGTCCCTGCCGGTATGACTGCAGGATGGTGATCGGAATGATCCCGCGGCTGCCGAGGTGGGAATACAGATCCGGCAGGTCACTGATCTTGCAGACGTTGGCAGCCTCATCGAGGACCGCAAGCATCGGCGGGTCGAGGCGTCCCCCGGCGCGCTCGGCGCGGGCAGTCGCGGCACGCATGACGGAGTCCGCGCACGCGGCGATCAGCGCCGAGGCGCCGCCGCCTCCGTCCTTCGACAGCAGGTAGAGCGTGTCGGTGCTGCCCACGAACTCGGACGGCTTGAATTCCGGGGCGTCCGCTTGCGGGGTGACCCAGGCGGCGATCTGGGAGTTCAGCAGTGCCGCGGCGTACTGGCGGGCCGTCTCGTAGATTCCATCCCGTGTCTCCGGCGGGCCCTCGACGGTTCCTTTGAGCTGGGCTGCGACCGCGGTGAAACCGTGGTCACGCAGGATGTCCAGCGGGGTTCGGTCAGCGGGGGCGGCGAGCCAGGCCGTCACATCGGTGATCGGGCGGTCGTCCAGGGCAGCGGCGAGGAAGAGTTGGGAGAGGACGTTGGATCCGGCCTTGGACCAGAAGTCGCCCTGCTGGGAGGCGTCCACGGACGCGGCGAGGAAGTGGCCGGCGAGCCGGGTGGCACCGTCGAGGGTTTTGGCGTCCGCCAAGGGATTCCACCACATGGTGCGCTCGGCGTGGGCGATCTGCTGCGGATCCATCGACCACGTCTGGCCGGCCTGGGCCCGGGCGTCGAGTGTTGCGGTGTACGCGTCGCCCGCCGCTTTGTTCGAGGTCAGCAGGACCGGGCCGGGTGCGTTGAGGATCGAGGGAATCGCCAGCGCCGTGGTTTTGCCGGACCGCGGCGCCATGATCGCGACGGCGACGTCCTCGTAGCCCATGCGGACCTCGTGCTTCGTCCCCTGCAGGTTGCCAAGGAGGATGCCGGTGTCCTTCGCGTCGATGTGTTTGGCGGTCTTCAGACTCGGGCGCAGGGACCGGGCTTTGTCAGTGATCGCCTTGGCCATCAGCGGCTCGATGTCTCGGGCTTTGGCCATCCCGGCGATCTTCTTCCGGCCGCCGCCGCTGCTGTTCTTGTGCTGGGCCCACAGGAGGCCGACCGCAGTGCCCAGCACGAGGAGGACGGTGACGGGGACGATGCGTGCGCCGATCAGCAGGGACGTTTCCCCTGCGCCGGGCCAGACCTGCTCGGGGCGGAGCAGGGCGTTGGTCGGCTGGTAGGGGGCCCAGTCGGCGCCGGTGAGGTATGCGGCGATGTTGCCGGACAGCCAGGCGAGATGGGACAGGGGGACGACGACGGCGAGCACGCCGATCAGGAGGCGCAGGACGAGGTCGTACCCGTCGGTGTTGCTGTTGGAGGAGGAAGGGGGCACGGGTGATGTGCTTCCGGGAGGGGAGGGGGATCAGCGGCTGCGGTTGTTCTTGGCCGGCGGCTGCCGCGAGGGGACCTGGATCGTCGGCGGGGTGGTGTGCCGGGCAGCGAGGGAACGGACGCGTTCTTGCAGCGCCCTGGCGACGTACACGGCGGGCACGTCCGTGGTCCTATGGGTGACGATGTTCGGGTCGCGGGTCGGGAGACTGCGCCCGCTGTCGATGCGCGGCACAGGGGTGGGATCGGCGAGAGCGGTGGTGAACGCGGCGACCAGGCGGGCGGGAGAGTGCGCGCCGAAGCGGGCCTGCCACACCGGCCGGTCCGGGGCGAGCGTGGCGGTGACGAACCAGGCGCCCGGTTCGTCCGCGCTGCCCAGCCGCTGGAGGTACGCGGTGCCGTCGGGCGACACGAGGCCGTTGCCCGCAGCGGCGGGCGACCAACCGCTCTGTCGGAGCGGCTCCAACGGATCGGAGGGTGCGCCCGCCGGCGGGGCCGGGTCGGTGAGGGCGTCGGTGGTGGCGGCGATGAGTTCGACGGGGGTGCGGGCGCCGAAGCTCGCGTACCAACGGGCCTGTCCGGCTCCGCAGCGTGGCTGAGCGTCCACCACTGGCCGTCGGGGTCGGGCTCCAGGCGCAGGAGCGTCTTCTGGTCGGGGCTGGAGAGCAGGACGCGGGGCATCAGGGGGTCGTTGCCGTGGCTCCAGCCGCAGGCGTGGTGGAGGGGGACGGTGATCCAGGCGGGGTCACCGCCGCCGGCGAGGTGACGCGGGGAGATGAAGCCGACCTCGATGGTCTCGGGATTCAGGGGCATGCTCACTTCCGTGCCGCACTTCGCCGAACGGATGCGGAGGCCGGTATGGGGACCAGAGACGAACGGCCCTTGCGAGCGACGGTGTTGATTTCCCGGAGCGCCTTGCCGTGGGTGGCCCAGTCGTCGAGGTAGCTCCACGATTCGGCGTGATGCTCGGCGAGGGCGTCGTCGAAGTCGGCTGTGCCGGGCTTGGCGGTGGCGGGCAGGGCGTCTCGGGTCGCCAGCCACTGCTCGTGCAGTTCGTCGAGCCGGTCGAGGGCGGTGTGCAGGACACCCAACTGGTAGACCCAGCGGCTCTGCACGGTGTTCTCCGGCAGGTGGGCCAGCTGTGTCTCGGCCGTGGTCAGCAGGTGACGGGCGCCGTAGCGGAGCGGCTCGAATGCCGTGAGGGTGTCGGCGTCGCGTTGGCTCTGGCGGAGACCGTAGGCGTGGTCGTCGTGGGGCCAGCCGTCGAGGTCGGTGTGCTCCTCGGAGTAGGCGTCCCAGGCGTCGAGGATCTCCTTGCTGTCGCGGATGAAGCCGTCGAGGTGGCGCAGGAACTCGCGGTGGGCGGTGGGATCGAGGGAGATGGTGGCGGGGTCCTCTCGCGGGATCAGCGGCGAGCAGCAGGGCGGGGAGTGCCGACCGTGACTGGGGTGGCCGTTGTGGGGTTCGGCTGCTGTTGGCGGCGGGCGGCGCGTGCCTGCGCGCGGACGGTGTCGAGGCGGGCGGTGTGCGCCTCGACGACCTGTTCGGGGGTGAGGGGGCTTGGTTTCTGCACGACGCTGTGGTGGGCGGTGCGGTCGAACAAGCCGCGCCGCAGCGGGGCTTGGTTGGCGAGCGCGGCGACGAAGGCGTTCATCAGGTGAGCGGGTGCGTGGCCGTCGATCCAGGCGTGCCAGATCCGGGGACCCATCGAGGTGCCGTAACCCGGCTCGCGGGTTTCGACGTGCCAGTGCCACGCGTGGTGCCTGCCACCGTCGTGGCGCTGACGGACACTGCACATGCCGTCCGGCGAGATGGCGGCCTTCTCATCGTCGATCGTCCAGCCCGCGGCTTTCAGTACGTCGAAGGGGTCCGGCTGCTGTGTGGGCGGTGGGCCGATGAGGGCGTCGGTGAGGCTGCCGAGGATCTCGGCGGGGAGGAGTTCGCCGAACTCGGCATACCAGCCGCGCTCGGTGTCGGTGGACTCGCCCTGTAGCCGCCACCACGCGGAGGTGGCGGACTGCGGGTCGAACTGGAGGGTGAGCCGGTGATTCCGGCTGCGCAGGACGATTTCGGGGCTCAGCGGGTCGGATGTGCGGGTCCATCCGGCGGCGGCCAGGCCATGGGTGACGTGACGGGCATCCCCGGGGCCGGCCAGGTGACGGGGACTGGTATCGAACGGGACCCGCCAGAGGTGGGTGTCGGCGAAGGCGTCGAGCTGCCGCCTGTTCACCGGCACTGGCCACCCCCCAACATGGGCGACGGGGTCTTCGCGTACAGGTCGCGGAGGTCATCCAGGACGTAGTGGAGGGTGTACTGGTCGGCCTGCTCCCACGCGGCCGTGCGCAACTCGGTGATCAGAAGGTCGACCTGCGCAGTGCGCGGCGTGTCCGAGTGGTCCTGTACGGCGCGGGCGAGGGCGCGCAGGCCGTCGGCGAGTTGAACGGGCAGGCCCGTGTACTCGTCGAGAAGGGGCTCGACGAGGGCGAGGGCCTCCACGGGGTCGGGGTTCTCGCGCAGGTAGTCGGTGAGGTCCGACAAGGTCTCGGTCGCGATGCGGATGGTGTCCGGGGTGAGTACGGACATCGGGCTCCTCGGGTGATCGGTGTTGGCGGTCAGCGGCGGGTCCGGGCTCCGCCGGCCGTGGTGTAGGGACGGGCGGTGGTGCGTGGCCAGGTGCTCCGGGCGCTGTTGGCCGCCCAGGTGGCAGCGCGGGCGGCCGTGATCCGAGCCTGTTGCCATGCCCTGAGCTGGGAGGGTTTGACGGAAACCGACCAGGTGCGGATCTGCGCGCTGTGCGGGACGCGCCCGCGTGGGCGCATCACGGGATCGGGGCTGGCGAGTTCGGCCGAGAAGGCTTGCACCAGATGCATCGGGGTGGTGGGTGAGAAATGGGCTGTCCAGCCGTTGCCCTGCTTGTCCTTTGCTCCGGTCCACCACATCGCCGTGCCGTCGGGGCTGTGGTGGTACTGCATCCACGCGGTGCCGTCGGGGCTGGTCGCCGTGTAGTGCGCGTCCTCGAAGCGCGTGTGCCAGTTCTGTTCCTTCAGGGGTGCCCAGACATTGGGGGCGTGGGCGGAGCGGGGGCGGGTGAGGGCGTCGGTCAGGCCGGCGATGATCTCCACCGGTGTCTGCCGGGCCAGGTGCGCCGACCATTCGCCGTTGGGGCCGTCCGCTTGGCCGTGGATGGTCCACCCGCCGGGCAGGACGTAGGGGTCGTAGGCGACACGGATGGTGCGGTCCGGGCTCTCCATGAACAGGGGACCGCCCGTCTTGGATTTGTCGCGCCAGCCCGAGGCGCGCAGGAATTCCGAGACGTGCCGGAGGTCGCCGCCGCCGGCGAGGGCACGGGGCTGGACGAGGTAGTGCTGCTCGGCCTGCTCGCCTGGCCCCCAGCCTGGCCATTGCTTTTTCCTCACCGGTGCCGCCGGATGACCAGCGGTGCGGATGCTGGGGGCTTCGCCGCGGTGGTGGCGGGCTGGGTGCCGATGTGCTGGAGGGTGTCCTTGTGTTCGTCCAGGTCGAGGGCGACGTCGTGCAGTTCGTTCGAGGCGCGGCCCAGGGCGAGCCACACCTCCGCCGGGAGGGCGCCTCGTTCTGCCTGGTCCTTGGCGAACACGCTGCTGGTGGCGACGAGGCGGGTGATGCCACCGAGGACTCCAACGTCCGGGTCGAGGACGCGGGCGATGACCTGCGCTGCCTGGGGCGGGGGGAGCTGAGAGAGGTGGTCGGCGAGCTGGCCGAGCTGGCGGGTGATCTCGTCGGCCAGTCTCACCGGGCAGGGGGTGGGGTGGGACATGCTCCTCCGGGTCAGGGGGACGGTCAGTGGTGGTGGCGGTGGCCGACGCGTTGGGTCTCGGCGAGTGCGGCCTCTGGGCGAGCATCGGTCAGCGGGGAGGAGCGGTCGGGGCCGGTCGGGATGCAGGCACGCAGGTAGCGGCGGAACAGGGAGGTCGCGAGTCGGGGCTTGAGCCGGTGGCTGATCGGTGGGGGTGTGCGGGCTGCTACGGGTTTCTCCCGGAGATTGAGCGCTGTGGGGGGCGGCCCCGGCGGGTGCCGGGGCCGCCTGGGCGGTCTTACGGGGTGCGCCGGGCCGGTGCGGGGCGCGAGGGGGAGCTGGCCGGTGCCGGATGCTGCGCGGCAGGGCGGGCCGCGCGGGTGCGGACGTTGTGCACGGCCTGCCGGTAGACGGCTTCGTCGAAGACGTCGGGCGTGCAGTTGACCTCGTACCCGGCCAGGAGCAGGGCGGGGATGGCACGGGTCGCCAGGCGCTTCTGCTCGTCGGCACCGAGGTGTTCGGGCACGGTGTGCCAGATGTACAGCGGCGCTCCCGTGGGGTATTCGTGGCGTTCCAGGCCGAGCTGTTCCAGCAGGTCGTGGAGCTTGGCGGGGGCGCCGGTGGGGGTGTCGGCGTGGATGGTGGTGGTCAGGGGTTTGACGTAGATCTCGACGTCCGTGCCGTATTCGTCGGCCAGGTTGGCCATGTGGCTCTCTCCGGGTTCAGCGGTGCGTCCAGGTCAAGTTGCTGCTGCTCAAGTCGGTGCTGGGGGCGGTGGCTCGGCGCGACAGGTGTCGTGCACGTAGGTGGTTTCTGTTGGCAGCCGGTGGATTCCCCCACCCCCCACGCAGGGGCGGGCCGTCGTCGCTCCGCGCCCAGCCCGACGCGAGCTCGCTCACGACATGAGCGGAGCCCGGGATTGCCTCGAAAGGTTCGGCGATTCGGGAGGGGTCCCGTGGCAGGGCCGTACCGTCTGTGACGGAGGTGGGACATGGCCGGATGGGGCGCGACGGAGTGGGGCATGGCGCGAGGGCCGAGAGGTGGTCGGCTGCGGGTGGTGGTGAGCGTCGGGATGCTGGTGGCCTTGGCGGGGTGTTCGGGTGCCTCGGACGACTCGGACAAGGAGTCTCCCCAGGAGGCGGCCACGGCTCGGAAATCCCCGGTGACCGCTTCGCGTTCGCCTTCACCTTCTCCGTCTCCGACGCCGAGCGCCGAGTCGATCGCCCAGGCATGCGGTGATACGCGGTTCGACGCTGACGATGTCCTTCCCTGGAATCCGGCGGCGCCTGCCTACACCGGTGGCGGAACGCACAGCGTCACGTTGTTCAAGGGCGGTCCCGACTTTGACGAGTCGGGCACGGAGTCGGATGCCGAAGCCGATGACGAGCCGAAGTTGCCCGATAAATGGGCTTCTTTCGGTGATCCGGAGCTGATCGTCTGCGAATTTCTGGCTAAGGAATCCGTGGGGGGCCAGCTGATCACATGCGAGTACGAGGAGCTGGGTGGTGACGGATCTGTCAGCACCCGTGTGCCGGTGTACTCGGCGGGATACAGCTATCGGGTGCTCGAGGCCAAGACAGGCCGGTTGGTGGATACGTTCAACCTGAGCGGTTCAGTGAGTGGTTGGGATTCCTGCCCGGTCGAGCAGAGCGACATCGCGTCCAGTGATGCGGCGTATCAGCACGTTTCCAGCCGTGACTTGGCCAAACGACTGCGTTCCCTGGTCGAGGGGCCCACAGGGGACTGAGACGAAGGGCAGCCCGCCCCTGGAGGCACGGTCCGCGCCCCAGGGCGAGGCCAGGTCCCGGCGGTCCAGCACCCAGAAGTCGGGCTCCGTCTGTTTCATCGAGCCCTGGTGGCCGACGTACGGCTGCCGACTGCGGAGGGCGACGTGGAGGCTGGGGCGGGGGTGGGCGCGGTCCGGCCTGCGGGGTGCTGGAGGGCGGTGCCGATGCCGAGCGCGTCGAGCTGCGGGCCGATCGCGCGCAGGGCGCGCGCCTGCGCCCTGGTGTCATCCCCGCTGAGGCGGTAGATGCCGCTCGGCGGGTCCTGGATGAAGCCGTTGGCCACGAGGACGGCGCCGGCACGGTCGCCGACGGGGGCCGTGGCGACGCTGCCGTCTGGCTGCCAGGTCAGGACGACCCGGTCCGGCTGGGAGGGCCGGATGCCGCCGCCCAGGGCGTTGTGCCGGACCTGGGTGAGCGCGCTGTCGTAGCGGGCGAGCAGGTCGCCGGCGACCCGCTCGGCGCTCAGGAACGGGTCGTCCGCCAGGGCTATGCCGTTGGGCTCGGGAACGGCGCGGTATGCCTCATCGGGCAGGGCCGGTGGGGCGACGGCGGCGATGAGGTATCCGTTCTGCCGGTCGTGCCGGTCCAGCAGGACGAGCTGGGCGCCGTCGGAGCGGCTCAGGACAGCCGCCTGCTGAAGCGGGCGTTCGGCGAGGGAGGCGGCGACCAGGTCCAGGTCCCAGATGCGGTCGGCCAGTTCGGCGAGGTCGTCCTTGGCGTCCGGCGGGAGGTGCGTGCTGGTCCAGGCGTCCGGGAGTTCGCCGGCGAGGACGTCGGCGTACGAGGCGAGGCGCTCGGAGGTGTCGTGGTCGTGCATGGTGTCCTTGGGCGAGGTGGGAGTCAGCGGCGCAGTCCGGGGATGACCGCTGGCGGGGCCGGGAGCGTGCGCGGCGGGGGCGGGCAGGCGCACACGGCGGAGCGTTCGCGTTCGGCGGCGGGAACCTCGTAAGTGCAGGTGCTGCGGCCGGGGTGCGGGGCGTGCCGGTCGGCGAGCGTGTTGCGGGTGTGGGCGAGGTCGCTGCGGATGACGCGGAGGTGCTCGTCCGCGAGGTAGCGCAGGCGCCGGGCGGTGTAGGGGTCGGACGCCTGGCCGAGTCCGTCGTGGAAGTCGGCGGTGGCGGTGAGGACGTCGTCCAGAGCGGCGAGGATGCCGTCGTGGGCGGCGGTCAGCTCGGTCAGGGCGTCGGCCGCCTCGTCGGTGGTGGTGGCCTCGCGGATCCGCTCGGCGAGGTGGGCGACGGAGGAGCCCAGCGGCAGGTAACTGGCTGGACGGGCGTCGGTGTCGAAGTCGGTGTCGCAGTCGATGTGGTATCCGGCGGCCCGGAGGCGGGCGACGGCGTCGGTGGCGAGACGGGTCTCGTCGTCCTGGGTGAGGCCGGTGGGGGCGCGGTGGTAGGTCTCGTGGAGGCGGACGACGGCGATGAACCCCGCGCGCTGCAGGACGCTGTGTGCTTCGGAGTCACCGCCGCGGGCGAGGAGTTCATCGGAGTGCGGGTCGCGGCGGATGTTCAGGAAGCGGTCGGTACGGAGCAAAGAGATGTTTCTCCTACGGCGATCGGTGGGCGGTGTGCCGGGCGGCGAGCGGTAGGGCGGTGACCCGGGGCTGGAGCCGGTGGCCTGCGGTGGTGTCCAGGTCCTGCTGGATGGCGTGGAGGCGGCGGACGATCAGTTCTAGGCGGTGCGCCGTGTCGGTGCCGACGGCTCCCGGTTGGCGGGCGATCCGGTGCGCGGTGTGTTCGACGAGTCCGCGGACTGTGGCCAGTGGGCCGGCGTGTTCGTCGGCGAGCTGCGTGAGGACGCTTGCGAGCTGGGCCGCTGCCGTGGGCGCCGTACGGCTGGCGGTCCGCGCCGTGGGCCTGGTGCGTACCGGGGATATCAGATGCAGGTCCTGCTCGATACGGCGCGCCTCGTCCGAGAGGCGCCGCAGTATGTCCGCGGGCAGGGCTTGCCACGCGCCGTTGAAGGTGGATCAGGTCGAGGCGTCCGGGCTGGGCGTGAACGGCGATCCAGCGGGCTCCAGCGCCTCGGCGAGCGAGTCGTGAGTATGGGTCCGCTCGTGCAGGTGGGGGATCACCGGCCGCCCCGAATGTCGGCGATGTGCACGAGCTGGTTGAGGGCGGTGGTGGTGTACCAGCCGCAGTCGATCAGCTCGTCGCGGCTGGCGAACCGCGCAAGGAGCGCGTCCTCCATGGCCCGCAGGTAGATCAGGCAGTCCGGGCAGCGGCGCGAGAGGTGCACGAGGTAGCGGGGGTGGCCGGTGACGTAGGACTGGGCGCCGCCGGTCGCATCACGCAGCCGCCACCCGTCCTCGTCGGTCGGGGTGTGCCACGACGGGGCGACAACGCGCATCGCATCTCCCCACAGTTCCCCGCCGGCCACCCCCTTGATGACGACGACGGTGTCACCGGCCTGGAAGTGCTGGTGCGTGATGTCCCGGTCAGGGGTGAGCGGGTCAGGCGTCGGCGCGAAGGCCGAATTGGGCGGGGTCTGGGACACGCGGTTCCTTCCACGCGATCGGTGGCGGGGTGGGAGGAACAATGGTCCGGAGGAACGCCGGTTTGGCTAACCGGCGTTTCCCGGCTATGTTCCCCCGCCGTCAGCGGAACGGGTTCTCCGTACCGCGGTCGTTCTCGCCTGCGGCGTGGAGAAGTTTTTGAGCTGGTCAGTGCCGCCCGTGTCGCGCTGGTCGATCCACCTTGCGCCTGGGTGATCGCTCGGGCCTTCTTCTCCAACTCCGACCAGTCGGCTTCGTCCCAGGTGTCTCGACAGCGTGGATGTCGGCCGCTGCGTGGTCGATGACCCTGCCCAAAGCGCAGGCCAGCATAGGCGGCCCGTACGACGAGTGACTGTGATCCAATTCACTTACGTGTATGGGCGGGAAGGCCGGAGCCCGCTCGCCCGGATCCACGCTTGGCGCTTAATGCATGCAACAGGGTGCGTGACCTGCGGATTTTCATCAGGCCCAAAGGTGGTAATTATTTCGATGTTGCAAGGTGTGGTATCCGCTAATTTACCCACGGAGGTGGGGGCGTCAAGTTTTGCGTGTCATGCCACGCCGAGAGCCGTGCGGCCGTGAGTCGATCCGCGCCTCGGATGGTAGGTTAAGCCTGCCTACCTTTTCCGGGTGTTCTTAGGATCGGAAAGGGGGTGATAGACGTGCAGAGTGCTGGTCAAGAATCGCTTGTGGAGCCGAAGCAGTCACGGTCCTGGCGTCGCCTGTGGGCTCGCTGGCGCCGACGGCTGAGGTCTGCGGTTCTCGTAGCGCAACTCGGCCTGATCGCCGTGCGAATCGCACATACGATCAAGTCGTGGCTGGCTTGACCAGGATGTATTGGCAGGAGCCCGTCGCACGCGACGGGCTCCTGCGTCGCATCCACGTCTAGCCCTGGCGGGGCCTGTCGTTGCTTGGCGGCGGCGCAGGCCCCGTCTTCATGCGGATGACTCTTAAGACTCTACCACTCAAAGTCATTTTGCCTGAGATCCCCAAATTGATTTCCGGCTTCACTTTTCTTTGCCCCGTCGTCATAAATTACTGTCTGAAGCCGGATCTGTCCGTAAGTCTTCGTTTTTTGTCCCGCCGCGTGTGCGCCCATGGAAATTTCGGCGCAGTTTTCTCGCCCGCCATCCATTTGGGTGACGGGATGAGAATTCGTGCTGTCCCGCTATGCGCGATTGGTGCGGCGCCGGGGTCCGGGCCCGTCTTCGTTTGGGCGTCCACGGTTCCGTCTCCCCGCAGGTCTGACCCCTGCTCAAAGGAAGTTGTATGTACAGTCAGCCACGAGGCATCGGCAGCTCGGGCGGACGGCCTCACTCACCCATTGGAGTGATGGGTATTCATTTCCGCGCCGACCGACTTACCGCCGACGTGGTGGCGGTCAGCGGAACGGGTTCTGCGTCCCGCGGTCTGTCTCACCGGCTGCGTCGAGGAGTTCGAGCAGGTCAGTGTTGTCTGCGTCCCGCTGGTCGATCCACCAGCCGGCCCGGGTGATCGCTCGGGCTTTCTCCTCCAATTCCGCCCAGTCCGCCTCGTCCCAAGTCCCTTCGATGACCAGCGCGGTGTGCGCGGCCGTCATCAGCTGGTGGCGGGATCGCTCACCCCAGCCCAGGGCCTTGGCGGGGCCTTCCAGCTGCGGCATGTCGAACTGCTTGGCCCACGCGAGGGCAGCCTCCTGCTCGGCGGCGCGCTTGGTTGCGAGCCACTCTTCCTTGGACTCGGTGTCGGCGTCGCGCGCCGCCTTCCAGCAGTCGGTGCAGTCCCGGCCTGCGAGCCAGCGGGCGAATCCGGCCCGCTTGTCGGCAGGGCGGCCGGAGAGGTCATGAACCACCTGGTGGGAGCAGGCGTGCTCCACGGTCCATTGCGTACGGACGGCCATAAATGGATCTCCTCAAAAGGGTTGGGAAGTAGGGGAGCGCGGCCCAGATCAGGGCGTCTTGTGTCCGCCCTCGGAGCGGGCGGCGATGCCGGCCGCGCTGCACGTGCCGGGCGCAGCCGAGACGTCGGCGCGCGGTGAGAAGGACGGCGAGAGCGAAGGTCGCGCCGGTGGTGGGGAGTGCCGCGCTGGCGAGTGGCTGTTCGGCGAGGCGTCCGGCGAGGGCGGTGCAGGCGGACTGCCCGGCGCCGATCGAGCGGATCAGCCACGCGTACGCCTCGCTGGTGCGGTCCGCAGGGGTGAGGGCGTCGGTGGTGACGTAGGCGCAGGCGACCACGACGGTCAGGAACGCACCGGGCACCGTGACCGCGGCGGTGGCCGCGTACGGGCCCGGGAGGGCAAGCAGCGGCAGCCACCCGGTCAGGAACGCGGCTGTGTCGGTGATCAGTTGCCTGGTGGTGGTGCCCGACCAGATGCAGCTTCCGTGGATGAGGCCGCCGAGGAAGCTGCCGGTCGAGAACGCGGCGGGAAGGATCCCGGAGAGCATGTCCTGGTGGTGGTGCTCTCGGCCATGCGATGGACCACACGTTCATGGCGCCGATCGCAAACCCGATGCCGGTGAGTGCGGTGAACAGCAGCAGCACGGCGAGGGTGGCCAGCGGCCGTGTCAGGGCCGTCTCCTGGCTTCCGGATCGTTCCAAGGGCGGCGTAGTCAGGCCGCCGCCGCCGACGATGGCCGTGGCGAGGCCGGGTCCGCCGTAGGGTCCGGCCAGGGGCAGGGTCACCAGGAGGGCTGAGTTGAGCAGGGCGGCCGGGAGGTGCACCGCGCTTGGGCCGTGGCGGTCCATGAGGCGTCCCTTGACCGGCTGTGCGAGCGCGGAGGACAGTCCGTACAGGGCGCTGAGCATGCCGCCGAAGGCGATGCTGCTGCCGCTCGCGGTAGCCCACAGGAGGATGGCGACGGGCGCCATGCCCTTGGGGAGCCGGCCGGTGAGGGTGCCGCCGAGGAGGCGAGCGACGTCGGGGCTGCCCAGCACCGCGCCGTAGGTGATGCGCGGGGCCGGGGGTGCGGTTCAGGGACAACGGGTGCTTTCTCGGTGGCTTAGCGGTGGAGGGCGGGCGTGCTGGCGAGGGGCGGCGGCGTGGGTGGTGTGGTCTCCACGGCGGGGCGTGGGCGGACCCGCAGCACGGGGGTGCGGTGGGGCGGCAGGACGGCGACGGTCGCGCCGAGGTCCTCGGCCGCCTCCTCGACTTCGCGGGTGAGGAACTCGATCTGCCGGCCCAGAGCCGAGAGGCGTGCGGCGATCTGGCGGCCCTGCACGGTCTCCAGAGCGCTGGCGAACTGACCGCTCGTTTCCAGGAGTTCCTGTAGACGGACCATCGGGCCCGCGTCGTAGCCGCGCTGGGTGGCGCCGAGGAGGGCGTTGGACGCATCACCGGCGTGCTGGGCCTCGACGACATCCCGGGTGAGTTCCTGCAGCGAGATTTCGGGTGCGAGCGCTGGGCGGTTGAACTCTGATACATCGGCGCGCAGCACACCGGGCGGGACCGGTGCCGGCAGCGCCTGCCCCGCCTCGTATTCGTGGGCATAGTGCCCGATCACCTGGCAGCCCGGTACGTCCGGGTCGCCTCGCAGCGCGACCACAGTCGAGTCGTCGTCTTCGATCAGATGAGCCAGGGTGATCGGCTGCCCGTCGGCGGCATACCACGAATCGGTCAGCTCCAGCTCGCCTCGCCTCTGCGCGGCCTGGGCCCTCTCGGTCCACATCCGCTGTTCCTCTCCGGTCAGCGGGGCCTTGTGGTGCTGGCCATCGCTCTGCTCGGCGAGGTTGCTGGCGATGACACTGTGATCCGCCCAGGCGACGAGGTGCGGCCACAAGGCCGAGTGCTGCGCGCGTTCGGCTGCGGAGCCGGGGTCGGCCGGCTGGTCGAGGGCCCGGCGGATCTCGGCGGTGGAGGCGGCCAGGCCGTCCAGCACGGCCCGCCACCCGGCCAGGTGCCGGGCAGGTGGCAGCGCGTCGAGTGCGCGGCGTGCGGCATCGAGCAGAACGTCGGCGTGCGGGGCGAGGTGGGCGGTGTACGCCGCCACCGCCGCCTTGTCGCGGTGGGCGCGTGCGGCTGCCGCGGCACTTGCGTGGACGGTGCGGCCGTAGCGGTCGCGTGTCATGTCGAGCGCGGTTTCGGTCTCGTGGTCGATCCCAGCCATCCGCAGCCGGAAATCGCACGCAGCGTTGGCGAGTTCGGATGCCACCGGCAAGAGGCCGTCGGGGGCTGAATCGCTTGCGGGCGTCATCGGGACCGCCCGCCGCCCGAGGCCGTCAGGTGGACGGTCGGTGCGTAGGTGGGCTTCGACGGGACCGGCCGGGCTGCCGAAGGGGAGGTGGTGGGCGGTGTGGCGCGACGCTGAGTCGTTCGGCCGGCGGCGGCCTGGGCGAGACGGCTACGGCGCTCCAGGAGTCCGTTCGGCCGGACCGGGCGTGGCGGGGCGGCGGAGAGTGCCGGGTCGAGGCGAATGTCGGCCTGCACGGTGTAGCCCTGGCGGCGAAGATCGTGGACGGCCTGGCGGGTCCGGCGGGGACCGTCGCGCTCGGGCTCGCTGAGCCGGAACAGCCCTGGTTCACCGGGAACGGGTTCGAACTGCTCGCGCTCCAGGTACCAGTGGGCGAGGTGCGCGGGCATGGAGGAGGTGAAGGAGGCGACGAAACCGTGTTCCTCGTGGTCGCCGAAGGCAAAGTGGGTGCCGCGTTGCAAGGGGGCGGGGGCTCCTCGGGGCGTGGGGTGGAAGGGGCGGTGGCTGCGGCGCGCAGGCCGGGCCGCGGGGAGGAGGCGGGCTGGCGCGATGACGGGCAGGGCCGGGGGTTTCATGAGCTTCTAGCGGTTGCGGGTAGGGCCGTCAGCTTGTTCGTGCCCTGTCTGAGCTGGTGAGCTGGGGTTCTGCAGGTGGGGTCGGCTCGGGATGACTAGCGCCCCCGTCTTTGCGATGGTGCGTGAGGTGGCACCGGCGGTGAGGCCGCCGGGTGGTGTGGGGCAGACGCTGGGTGGGCCCCTTCCCCGCGGCCCGGGAGGGCCTGACCCTCTTCGCTGAACTGCATGTCCACGAACTCGGTGTGGGCGCGGCCGTCGGAGGTGAGCTGTGTGGATCCCCAACGCTTGAAGACGCCCTCGGTCTCCAGCCATTCCCCACCGGGGCCGGTGACTTCCGAGTGGACGACCAGCACCCACTCGCCTTGGACGGGCTCGGGGCGAGGAGGGTGGCCCCCGTGTTCGCGGTAGGCGGCGATCAGATCTTCGAGGGCGGCGATGTCATCTGGGGTCAGGGCGCGGTGATCTATGTAGGAGAAGGCCATCGACATATCCGTGTTGTCAGCGGTGTTCAGTTGCGGTGGCGGTGTGGTGGAGAGCCGGCCGTTCCGGTACGCGTCGCGCTGTGCGTCAACCGGAGTGAACTCAGCGCCTCAATTCATCCGCGCGTCCGTATCGAACAGTTGTGCCTCTTGAGGGTGGAGGAGGTGTTGGACGATGAAAGATCGTCCGGAGACTTTCCACAGGCCACGCCCTCGGTTGAGGTGGGCGATGGCGTCCATTTCGACGGAGGTCAGGCCGAGCAGCGAGGCCGCGGCGTGGAGTTGGTCGGTCTCCTGGCGGTAGATGATGCGGGTGGAGCAGTCCGCGAGGAGTCCCTCGGCCAGGGCCCGGCCGCGGGATCCGGCGTCGCCGGCGGCGAGCAGGTCGGACAGGCGGTGGATCACCATGAGGTTCGCGATGCCGAGCCCGCGGCTGAGCTTCCACTGGGCCTGCATGCGCTGGAGCAGACCGACGTGCCGCATCAACCGCCACGCCTCGTCGTACACGATCCAGCGTCGGCCGCCGTTCGGATCGGAGAGGGCGGATTCCATCCAGGCGGAGGCGCAGGTCATCGCCAGGACGAGGGCGGTGTCATCCCCGGAGCCGCCCAGCCGGGACAGGTCGATGGTGAGCATCGGCGCGGTCGGGTCGAAGGCGACGGTGGAAGGGGCGTCGAACATGCCGGCCAGGTCACCGTGGACGAGGCGGCGCATCGCGTGGGCCAGGTCGCGGGCGGCATCGCCGAGTTGGCCCGACATCATCCCGGCAGCCTCGTCGAGCGCACTGGGGTTGTTGAGGGTGGCGGCGACATCGCCGAGGAGCGGGGTGCGGCCGATGTCGGCGGCGCGGGCGACGACGGTGTCCAGGGCGACGTCCAAGGCGGTGTGCTCCATGGGCATCAGGTCCCGGCCCAGGACCGTCCGGGCCAGGGAGCCGAGCAGGAGCAGGCGCCGTTTGCGGATCTCGCCGACCCAGTCGGCCTCCGCAACGCTGGCCGGGCGCGGGGCCGCGTCCAGAGGGTTCAGGCGCCCGGGCAGGCCGGGGCCGAGAGCGACAGACCGGCCGCCGAGGGCTTCCGCCACCGGCGTCCACTCACCCTTCGGGTCGCACGGCACGTAGACGCGGTATCCGAAGGCCACCGAACGCAGCGCGAAGCTCTTGGCCAGCGCGCTCTTGCCCTGGCCGATCACCCCGGCGAGCAGGAGGTTCGGGTTGGTGAAACCCTCCACGCGGCCGTACAGCGCGAACGGATCGAACACAAATGACGCTTCCGCGTGGACGTCGCGCCCGATGTAGATACCCCCGGCGCCGAGTCCGCCCTCGGCCAGGAACGGATACGCGCCGGCTGCCACGGCCGTCGTCATGCGGTGGGCGGGCAGCTTCAGCCGGTTCGCACGCGCGGAGGCGGGCCCGGAACGTCCGCTCGGCGGGTAGAGCGCGGCGGGCATCTCATGCTTGGCGGATGTGCTCTCGGCCTGGTGGGCGCTGTCCGCTCGGGCCTTGGCGGTGGCCTCGGCGAGCTGACGGCGGGCGGCCTTGCGGCTGGCGCGGTTGGTGCCGTGGGGGGTGAAGAGCGGTCTGGCGGAGGCGCGGCGGGCACGCCGGGCGGGCCGGTGGGGCATGGGGGCCCTCGATTCTGCCGGTGGTGCTCATCGCACGCAGGCCGTGGTATGCGGGCGGAGGTCGGTGGGGGTGGTCTTGCGGCGGACGACATGCCCGGCGGCGAGGTGGCGCTGGCAGATCGTCAGCACGGGTGGTCCCTCGGGCAGCCGCTCGGGATGGCACGCGCTCGGCTCGGTGTCTGCTTCCGCTGCGATGCTGGGCAGCAGGTGGAAGGCGGAGTGGACTTCGCTGGTGGCCTGCCAGAGGCGGGTGTGCGCGGTGGCCAGGTGACGGCCGGCGGCGGGGTGTGTCGGCCGGGTGTTTTCGGCGAGGCGGTCCAGGAGCTGAAGGAGGGCGGTGAGGTGGGCGTGCAGCACGTCGAGGTGCAGGCGGTCCGCTCGCCGGGAGGAGTTCGCGTCCGACGGTGCCAGGGTCCGGGTGTGGTGGCGAATGCCGGCGCTCGCGGCGCGGAGGTAGGGGTGCGCGTCGTCCGAAGGTGTGCGGGAGGTCAAAGGTGGTGGTCCTTCCTGCCGGGAGGCAGGGGCGGCGATGGGTGGTTCGTCGCGGATGAGCGAAGAGCAGCGGGCCAGAGTGCTGGCCGGTGAGGACGTGCCCGGCTCACAGGGCGGTCCGGGCGAGCGGGAGCGCGGAGAGGACGAAGGCGTCCGGCTGCTGGTAGTGGAGCCGTCGCAGATCGACGCCGGAGGTGACGGCGTGGGTCTCGATCTGTGCGCAGGCGGCGTCCAGGAGGGCATCGGTCTCAGCGGTGACGGTGACCAGTCCGGTCAGGGCCACGTCCGCGTGCCCGGCGATGAGCTGCCGTTCCCGCAGTTTGACGTCGGCGTACTCGACGGAGTCTTCCTCGCTGTCGACTTGCCCGCGGCGGGCGCGCTCGTTGGCGTCGGCGATGATCGCGGCCTTCTTCCGCTGGACGTCCCGCAGCGCGGACTCGAGCCCCTGCGGCACGTATATAAGGGACAGGCTGCGCCGCACGCCGGCGGTGAACATGATCCCGTGCAGGAACCCGGCCCCCATCTCGGTCCTCGGCCAGTTCTCCACCCAGTACGTCGCGTGGCGTGCGCTGTCGGTGGCGAGGCGGTCGTACTCCTCGAACTGGACGATGGGCCCGGCGGCGGCGGGATCGGCCTCGGCACGGCCGGTCTCGGACCACTGATGGAGCGCGGCGAGCGCCTTCGGGTCGTAGGCGGTGCGGATGACGGCGGCGATCTCCCGCGCGGTCAGCCACCCGGTGACCTGGAGTCCGGCGTTGCGGGCGGCCTGGGCGATGGACGCGGTGGTCTGCTCCATGACGGTGAACGCCGCGGGCAGCCCTCCGCCGGCCTGGCTGATCAGGCGCCGGGCGGCCTTGAGATCGAGGGAGATGGCGAGGTAGGTCTCGTGCGGGGCGGCGGCGGGGCCGGCCGAGGCGACCAGGTCGGCATACACCTGCCCCGCCACCGGACTCTGGGGCTGGCCCTGTTGGGCCCAGTGGCGGGCGAGGGTGTCCCCGGAGTCGGGGACGGTGCGTTCCAGAATTTGCACGGTGGCGATGTGCCCGGTGCGGGCGATGCCCGCGAGCGCGCGTCCCCAGCTGCTCACGTTGTGGTTCTGGGTCGCGGGGTCGAGGAGGGCGAAGGCACGGGCGCTGACGCGGGCGATGGCGGTCAGGGTCTTTTGGTGCGGGTCGTGTACGGCGGCGGCGCCGTTGGCGGAGTCGCCGGGGGTGACCACTTTGAGGGAGGCGGCGGTGCCAGGCAGGTGGAGGACGCCGTCCTGTCGGGGCCGGGTGACGGGACGGGCGAGCCAGAGGGTCTGGCCGGTACGGCGGCGGTGTGCGTAGCGGGCGACGATCGGCGCCCAGTCGATCAGGGAGCGGCCGTGCCGGCGGATCGCGACGAGCGCACCGGATGCCACCCACAGCGGGGCCAGGGCGACGGCGCCGAGCAGTCCGGTGGAGACCACCGTCAACAGCAGAAGCGCCAACGTGCACGAAACAAGGATGAGCTGGGGCAGGGAGAGGCCGAGGAGGATGCCGCGGCGGGACCGGTGCGGGAACTTCACCGTGACCGGGGCGACCGAGAGATCAGTCAAGGGGACGGGTCCTGGAGGCGCGGGTGGAACCCGGGGGCGGGAGGTGGCGTGCACCTCCCGCCCCCGGTAGTCGGGTGGGGGATCACAGGCCGGCCGGAGGCGGCGGTGAGGCCGACCCGCTGGGCGTGGCGTTGTGTGAGCCTGGGGTCGGGGGTGCGCCCTGTGGCGGCGGGGCCGTGGTCGGCGGAGCGGACTGCCATCCACAGCCCTGGCCGGACGCGGCGCTGGCCCCGGATCCGCCCGGCCTCGGTGCGCCGCCCACCTGGCCACTGGTGTCGTCGGACACGCTGGTCGGCGCGGGCTGGACGGCCTTGTCGAGACCGGACTTGATGGCATCGCCACCGCCCGTGCCGCCGTCTTGTGAATCTTCCTTGCCGTCCCCGCTGCCACCGGTCGGGTTGGCGGCGATGTCGCCGGGGAAGCCGCCTGTGCCCGCGGCGTCGGGGCCTTGCGGGGCGATGCCTGTTCCGGCTGCCGAACTGCTGGTTCCGGCGGTGGCGACAGCGGCGGCGGCCTTGCGGGTGGCTTGATCGGCGTGCTGCTTGGCGAGCCGGGCGCCAGCGCCACCGGCACGGTGAATCGATTCTCCGTCCGTGCCCTCAGCCGCCCAGTGGACGAACTTGAAGGTGGCGTAGGGGCAGAGCAGCACGAGGATCATGATGACGATGCCGGACATGACGTCGGCGAGGGCGGCGGTGCCGTCCGTGGCCTCGGTCTTGCCCATGGCGGCGATGCCGAGGACGAAGATGACGGTCATCAGCAGTTTGCTGAACACCAGGGTGGCGGTGGCCTCGATCCATCCGCGCCGCCAGCGGCGGGTGACCTCCCACCCACCACCGGCACCTGCGAAGACAGCAAGGGTGACGAGGACGAGGATGCCGACCTTGCGGACCATCATCACGCACCAGTAGAGGAAGGCTCCGATCGCGGCGCCGATGCCGACGAAGGCGGCCACGAGCCATCCCATCGCGGAGAGGCCCGCGATCTGGGAGACCTTGACGATGCGGCGGACCGCGGATGCGATCGACAGGTGGGACGTTTGGAAGAGCCCGTCGGACAGGGCATCGGTGACTTCGATGGCGACGGTGGTCAGGGAGATGGCGCAGAAGACGAACAGAACGCCGGAGGCGGTGCCGCTGACGGCCTGGGTAAGGGCTTGTCCGTCGCGTCGGACGGCGGCTCTGATCAGCTGTGCGCAGAAGGTGCCGACGAGGATGGTCAGGCCGATCGGCAGCAGCATCTGATAGTTGTCCCGGAACCAGGCCGCGTTCAGGTCGACGTTGGTGGTGGTGTTCACGGCTTTTGCCGCGAGGTCGGCTGCCGCTGCGGCGAGTTCTCCGGCGCTCTTGGCCATCCAGTCGCCGATCACCTTGCCGGGATTGGAGACGAAGTCGACCGCGCCCTTGGCCCCGCTGCCGATCGCGCATACCTTGTCCGCGACGGGGAGGTCGCAGAAGCCCATGGGATGTGTCCCCCCTTTCTCAGTCGGGACAGGTCACTGGGTGACCTGGGGAGCGATGGCGGCCAGGGAGCAGTCGTGGCCTGGTCGGCACTGCACGGCCAGGGTCACGGCGCGACCCTCAGTGCCGCCGCCGTGCTGCTTCCAGCCGATGTGCTGCTTGCCGTTGACGGTGACGACGTAGATGTATGCCTCGGTGATCGCGGACGGTTCGTCGGCCAGGGCCTGCTTGAACGCGGAGGGGTAGTGGCCTTCGGCGACGCTGGCGGTGGCGTGCTGGTCCTGGTCGGCCATCCGCGACCACAGCACCGGATCGGGCACCTGGCCCGAGACCGAGGCCCAGTCGGCGTACTCGGTCTCCTTGGTCATCCAGGAGCGCATACCGGCGAGTTGCTGGTCGCGGCTGGTGTCGCGGGTGTCGTAGGACCACAGCATCTGCGCCGCCGCCTTGGCGTAGGCGACCGGCTCGGAAATCTGCGGAGCCTTGGGCACCGACCCGGATCCGGAAGAAGGCTTCGGGGCGACCTCGGAGGAGGACGGGCTGTCAGCCGGGAGGGGTACGGCGGTGTCCGGAGTCTGGTGGCCGTTCCCGCTGCCGGTCAGCAGGGCGACGACCCCGGCGATGGCGAGCAGGACGGCGACGACGGAGGCGACGATCGCGATGCGCCCCTTGGCAGACCAGCCCGCGCCGTACGAGGACAGCAAAAAGGAGGGGAGTCGTTTGCGCATCAGTGAACCTGCGACCCGAGGTCCGAGAAGAAGGCCACGATGCCGTTCGCGGCGCCCAGACCGAGCGCGGCGCCCGCGGCGACGACCGCGCCCTTCTTGCCGTTGGCTTCGGCCTGGTGGCCACCGGTGTGGTGTCCCCAGGCCCACACGCCGAGTGAGACGGCGAGGGCGCCGACGACGGCGATGATCCCGAACATGTTGATGCTGTTGACGACGTTCTTCAGCACGCTCAGGCCCGGTAGTCCGCCGCCCTTGGGCGAGATTCCTGGGTCGTAGGCGAGCTGGATGACGCGGTCTGCGAGAGGGACGGACATAGAGGTGGCGGGGGCTCCTTGCATACGCGGGCCAGGCGAGGGCCGGCAGGAAGGGAAAGCGGAGGGGGAAGTGCGCTCGGGGCGCGGAAGTGGCCGCGGCGGCGGCCCCCCGGAGCGGTGCCGGGCTGTAGGTTCCGGTCGGGAATATCAGTCGGCTGCGCTGTGACGAGCAAGGTTCGGTGACTGTCCGGCCGATTTGTCAGGATCCTCTGTTGATCGACCCCACAGGGCCCCGACCGATTTGTCGGCGGATCTGTCCGGCGGGTCTGTCGCTTCCTGCGCGTCGGCCGCTGAACGGGAGGGCCGGACCGGCGAACCGTCCGACCACTTGTCCACACGGAAGAGGGACTGCGGCACAGATACCGGTGTGTCGGCTTCCGACCAGGGGTAGCCTGCCGAAGAGACAGGACGCCCAGGTGGAAGCGGGGCTGACCTGCGGCGGCAGGAGCCGCCAACGGCGGCCCCAAACCGACAAGTTGCCGACAGAATGCTCGGACAACGACAACTTGAATCGGAACCTACAAGTGCGGGGCGGCGTCAGAGCACGCGGCGGGCGGCGAGAATCGTCCAGTCCTTGATCGGGGTGATCCGGACCGGCTTGCTGGTGCGCGGCGCCTCGATCGCGAGGCCCTCGCCCATGTACATGCCGACGTGCTCAGGCCGGGCGGCGGTGCCGCGGCTGAAGATCAGGTCACCCGGCTTAAGCTGGGCGGGCGAGACCGCCTTGCCTTCGTTGACCTGCGTGTACGTGGTGCGGGTGAGCGTGATGCCGGCGTGAGCGTACGCCTGCTGCATCAAGCTGGAGCAGTCGCAGCGGCCCATGGGGTCGGGGCCGTGCGCGTTGGTGCAGGACCCGCCCCACTGGTAGAGCGTGCCGAGCTGGTGCATCGCCCACGCGATGGCCTTGCGCGCCTTCGGGTCGGCGTTGTTCGGGATCGCATAGCCCTTGGGGACGCTTCCCTCGGGGATGCGGCCGAAGCCGGAACCGTCCTGGCCCGGCGCGCAGCCGCTGGTGCCGGTCGACGGTTGCTTGCCCTGGTCCGCATCCTTGCCGTCCGCGTCGTTACCCCTGCCGGGGAAGGTCTTGGCGATGGCCTCCTGCAGTGCGGTGGCCAGGTTCTCCCACTGCGCGTACGCGTCCGGCAGCCCGGACTTCTGCACGGCTTGGGCGGCCTGGGTGACGGTCATCTGCTGCCAGCCGTCCACCTTGAGCAAGTGCTTGTAGAACTGCTCGCTCGCGTAGACCGGGTCGCGGATTTGCTGGGCGCTGCCCCAGCCCTGGGAGGGACGCTGCTGGAACAGGCCGAGGGAGTCGCGGTCTCCGGAGTTGAGGTTGCGCAGCCGGCTCTCCTGCATCGCCGTGGCAAGGGCTACGACCTGTCCCTTCTTGGGCACGTCGAGCGAGAGGCCGGCGGCCACGATGGTCTGGGCGTTGGGGACCTGTTCGCCGGGCAGATCCAGGCCCTCGATGCGGATGTTCTTGTCGGACGCGCCGTCGAGGATCTTGGTGACCTGTCCGGCAACCTTGTCGGTGTCGATGTCGGTCAGGCAGTTGCTGAGGGAGCCACTGCTGTGCACGGCGTCGGCGGAGGAGACCAGCATCATGCCGGTGCCGGCGATCAGGATCGGGGAGAGGAAGACGACGCCGATGCCGGCGGCGAGCGCCTTCAACCGGAGCGGACCGCGCGCCGGTCAGCGATGTCGGGCAGGGGCGGATGGCGAGAGGTCATGGGCGTGTCCTTCGGGGTGCGGTGTCCGGCGTGCCGCGTGCGCGAGCGTGGTGGAAGGGCGCGGCGGGGGTGGGCGATCGAGGGCGGGCCGGTGTGGGCGAGTTGCCGCTCGCTCCGTGTGGCCGGGCCGTGAGCTAGGTGTGCCGGGGCAGGGGGTATCTCCGTGAGGCGTGGCGGGGAGTAGCCAGCGGCGGTGTGCGCCGGGCGGTTGAAAAACAGTAGGCGCGGATCGGCGGTTGACCAAAAAGTCGGCGTGAGGTGCCGGAATCCGGCACCCCGGCACGGCACTTCTTGGTCGTCAGCGGATTCGCCTCTACAGTTTTTGGACTCCCCCTTGCCCCTCCTCAGTCTGCGGCCCTGGGCTTCTGCATGCCCACTTCCGGCCCGCGAGGACTCCTGTGCGAGGCGGCTATTTTTCTCCGCGATTCCGACCCGAA
Source organism: Streptomyces sp. CY-1 (assembly GCF_047218265.1). Classification (NCBI taxonomy): domain Bacteria; kingdom Bacillati; phylum Actinomycetota; class Actinomycetes; order Kitasatosporales; family Streptomycetaceae; genus Streptomyces; species Streptomyces sp. CY-1. Next base: position 4,757,288 of record NZ_CP178393.1, on the reverse strand, counting down.
TTGGGGTTCCTCTTTGCCTTTTTCCCTGCACCAGGGTGACGCCCTGGCTGTTCTCGCCGGCCTTCCGGACGGCTGCGTCGACTCCGTCATCACCGACCCGCCGTACAACAGCGGGGGTCGTACCGCGAAGGAGCGCACCACCCGCTCCGCGAAGCAGAAGTACACCTCCGCCGATTCCAAGAACAACCTCGCCGACTTCACCGGCGAGAACATGGACCAAAGGTCCTACTCGTTCTGGCTGACGCAGATCATGACCGAAGCGCACCGTCTGACGAAGACCGGCGGGACCGCGTTGCTGTTCACCGACTGGCGTCAACTCCCGACTACGACGGACGCGATTCAGGCGGCCGGGTGGCTGTGGCGCGGTGTGCTGGCCTGGTACAAGCCGCAGGCCAGGCCCCAGAAGGGCCGGTTCACCCAGAACTGCGAATTCATCGTCTGGGCCAGCAAGGGGCCGATCGACGGTTCCCGGAATCCGGTCTATCTGCCCGGCATGTACTCGGCGTCGCAGCCCTCGGGAGCGAAGCGCCGGCACATCACGCAGAAGCCGGTCGAGGTGATGCGCGAGCTGGTCAAGATCAGCCCCGAGGGCGGCACGGTGCTGGATTTCTGCGCCGGCTCCGGCTCCACGGGCGTGGCCGCCCTGCTGGAAGGCCGGGACTTCATCGGCGTGGAGAAGACCGAGCACTACGCGTCGATCGCGGCCGACCGGCTCACCGAGACGATCCGCGCAACCCTCACCCAGGACGACGTAGTCCTCGCCATCTAAGCCGCGACCGCGCATTCCGCAACGCGAAGCCGCACACCTTTTCCGTCCTTGGCTGATCCCGCCGGGGCATGCGTGTAATCCGATGGCCGGTCCGTGCCTCACCGCTTCCACTTACCTGTCATTTCACCTCTCGTAGGAGGCCGTACTTTTCATGCCCGAATCTATAGAACCCGCGGCCGAGGGGGAGTTGGAGCCGGTTCGCGTTCCGGACCCGCATCTGGAGGGAATCGAGGCGAGCGTCCGGCGGCTCATGGAGCAGTCGGCGCAACAGGCCCAGCAGCTCGACCACCTCGCGTCCACCCCGGCGCCGGGCGGATCGCCGTTCGCCGCGTTCGGCATGCCGGGACTCGGCGGGCCGCCTCCCGCCGCTCCGCCGGAGCCCCGCCCGATCCTGGAACTCGACGGAGAAGAGCGCGAGGACGAACTCGACGCCCTGTCAGACTGGGTCGACGACTTCTTCCTCCCGGTCTACGGGGCGGAGGTCACCACCGCGGCGCCCTGGTGCCAGCAGTGGCAGGAGCACGACGACGTCGTGGCCTGGCTCCACGCCCTGTGGCTCGCCTACCAGCAGCACAAGGACCCCGAAGCCGGGCTCTCCGGGCTGTTCGTGTGGCACCGGGACTTCCTCACTCACGCCGTTGCGGCGATCCGCGCACCAGGCGGGTCGCTATCGGCCTGCATGACCTCTCCCGACCGGCCCGCGCACCGTCTTCTGCCCGGCCCGCCGCCGTCCGTGCGCGCGCAGACGGCGTCCACGGCGGAGGCCGCCGGGACCGCCGAGCCGGACGAGCCGACGGCATGACCGCGGAAGTGGGACAGCCCGCCTTCGGACTGAGCTTCGACCCCCGGGCGCTGACCGATCTCCTCCAGGCCCCCAGTGATATCCGCGACCTCACCCTCGCCTACCTACAGGACGTCGTGAACGCGCAGCGCTTCGGGCTACGCCTCGACGGCGACCTGGAGGGCTATCGCAAGCTGTTCGTGGACTCCCGGAAGGACTGGCGCGTCGTCTACGGCGTCCGTCCGGCACCCGCGGACTCCGCGCACCAGAAGGAGATCCACGTCGTCGCGATCCGGCCGCGTGCGGGCAACGACGTCTACGACGAGGTCGGCCGACGCCTGGGGATGACCCGCCGGCCGCTGAGCGCCCGCACCCACGCGGCCCGCTCCCGTTCCCCGCAGCTGACCACCCGCACTCCCGCGCCCCAGCCCGGTCCGCCGCCCACCGCACTGCCGGGCCTGCCCCCTCCCGCACAGAACCCCGCGCACCATCACACCCGCTGAACGCCCGGAGCGTCACCTATGCCCCCTGAACCCGCGCCCACACCAGCCCGGCGTGCGGTCTCCTCTCTCGACCATCGCATCGAAGCCGTCATCGGCCACGACATCGACACCCTGTGGGCCCACCGCGACCGCGGCGTCCTCGACGAGCCACACGCCCACCTGGTCGACCGGCACCGCGAGTTGGCCAAGGCCCAGACCGGCGTCATCTTCTACCTCCGCCTCCTCAACCGCCTCTCCAGCGGCGAGTTCGACGTCGATCACGCCCTGTTCACACGCATCGACCGGACCGTGGACCAGCTTCATGAGGCCACCGACACGCGGGAGGCTGCTGCCCGGAACGTGCTCGCCGCCCTGGAGCCGATCGAGGCCGCAGCGGCGGCCTCCGCACCCGACGCGCAGCAGCTCTCGACGGACGACCAGGCGGCGCTGCTGGCCATCGCCGGCGGCGCCAAGCTCTACGAACACCTGCTGACCGGCCGGATGTCCGTCACAGCCGCCTCCGGAACCCGCATCCTTCACGCCACGCTGCAGCGGCTGGAGGACGCCGGCCTGGTCGTCTGGAATACCGGCCACCCCGTGCACGCCGGCCAGCCGGTCTCACTCACCGACGCCGGACGCGCCGCGCTGTCCGCCGCCCGACGGACGCCCACGACCCAGACGCCGACGGCCCCGGCTCGACCCGGCACATCGCCCTCCACCCCGGCACAGCGGCGCTGAACTCCACCGAAAGACCCTTGTTGTCTCCTACCGGACCAGCGGCGGCTCGGAAGCCCATCTCGCACGTCGACTTCGAGCTGGATGAATTCGATGCCGACGAGGAGAGGTACCTCGACTTCTACCGCAAGGTCGCCGTCCACGAGGACATGCTCGTCCCCCTCGCCCAACACCACGACGGTGCGCATAGCTACTACGTCCTGTTCGACCGCACCGCCACCTGGGGGCACCCCGGCATGCCCCAGGTGCTCGCCGTACATTTGCAACGGGATTACGAGAAGCGGACGTTCAGCGTCGAGCAGGCCCCTCTGCCGCTGCCCGCGATGGCACAGTCGTGGCTCATCCACCGTGGCTGTCCGCACAGTGCCATCGGCCTCGACCCCGAGCTGGGCCCACCGCCGGCGGATGAGGCGACGCGTGCGCTGGAGCGACGCCTCGCGGGCGACGGCGACCACTACGCCATGGGCTATTCCTACACCTGCGACGACCCCGACGACATGGTCACCGTCGTGGCCCTGCGCGCCCTGGACGAGCGAGCTCCCAGCCCAGTCCGCGTCATCGTCGAAGAGGTCGACACCGACGCGTGGACGCACACCCTGCGTGAGGGCGGCTTCGACACGGTCGAAGACGCCTTGCAGTGGTGCGACGACCGGCTCACCGGCGAAGCCGGCCCCCTGCCACCGGTCCGCCCGGCAGCCGCAGCAAGCCGCCCAGCCCGTGTCGCGAAAGCCCCGGGGCCGCGCCCGCCCGGCCGATCGCGCTGAGTTCCGCAGCCTTCGAGAGCGGCGAAACATAGCCGACGATCGCCGGTTACCCAAACCGGCGATTCTCCGGACTCTTATACAGCCGCCGCGACAACTCCCGCGGGCGCCATTCCACGCAATCCTTCTGCCTTCACGGAGGTTTCTTCCGCATGCGCTCCACCCGAATTGCCATATCCACGGCCATGCTCGGCGCGCTCGCCCTGCCGGTGCTCTCCGCCACCACCGCCAGTGCGGCACCCGCCGCCGTCTCCGCAGCCCCCGCGAGTGACTGCTCGTCCCTGCCGCCACTGCCGTACGCGGTACACGCCAAGGCCGTGACCATCCGGTCCAAGGCCAGCTCGAAGTCCACCGCGCTCGGCGTGCTCTACAAGAGCCACAAGTTCAGCGTGTCCAAGAAGAGCGGCAACTGGCTCTACATCACGGACAAGTCCACCGGGGTCAAGGGGTGGGTGTCCGGCACGTACGTCTACCGCGACATCCAGATGTGCCTGGACTGACAGGAATTCAGCAGCCGCCCGTCAGTCGCTGAGCCGCCGGGTACGGCCGCCCCTCACATTCCCCCAGGCATCGGCCTTCCCAGAACAGGAGTTTCCCCTTGTCCGACGGAACATCCGATGAGGCTGAGGATGTCGTGGACGTGCTCACCGAACGGATCGAAGCGCGCTTCGCCACGGACATGGACCAGATGAAGGCGGCCGTCGCCGCCGCGCCGACCGCGAATCCTGACGCCACCGATGTCGTCAGGTGGCACGGCCTTCTCATCGAGGCCCAGTCCGATCTCGACCGCGCGGAAGACGACCTCCTCGCCGCGCTGGAAACCCAGCCCAGTGAGGTCGACGACCCGACGATGGACCTCGCACACCGTGTAAACGCGGCCGTCACTGCACGCGACGGCCGAGCCATGGTCGTGCGGTGGCTCCTCGACCCGGACGCTCCAGGCAAGAACGACCTCGCCGCCGAACGGCTCGCCCGCCTTCGCCATCGAACCGGGCCTGCGCTGCAGACCAGCGCTCCCCACCAACCCGCAGGTACACCCGCGCCGACCTCGGCGTGGCGGGCGGGAAAGCCCGTCCGATGAGCCGGGTCAAGGCCAGCACCATGGACGCCGATCTGCAGAAGCTCTTCGGGAAACCGGTTCCCGAGCTGTACGAGGCAGCAGTCGGCCCCGATGCCTCTCCTGCGCTCGCCCGTGCCCTGGAACTGCGCTCCTTCCTGGCTCTGACCGAGGAGCAGGTCGCCCGCGTCCGAGACCGCGTGCGCGCGGACATGGACCCGGACCGCGACATGGGCGAGCTGTCGGCGGACAAGCTCCGCTTCGACGCGCAATAGCTGGAAGCAGCACTAGACGCCCGCGACGGCTACCGCGCCGCGATCGGCGAGCTGCTGCGCACCATGCCCCCGCCCGACCAGCAGGCCCGGCCCGTCCGCACGACGCAGCTCAGGGCCACCGCATCCCTACCCCCGTCCGCCGCCCCGGCACCTCAGCGTGCCGGGGCGGCCCAGGCTCGTCGACCCTGAAAGCTCCCGCTTGTCTCACCTCACGTCCAGCGAGATAGCCGGACGGATCGAGGACCTGTACGGCGCGCCGCTCGCCGATCTCGAAGCTCACGCCCAGGACCAGCCGCCCGGCATGCTCTCCGCTCTGCTCGGTATGCACGACGATCTCGCCCTCGCCGAGCGCAGCATCGACTTCCACCGCGATCATCTCGCCCGGCTCGTCCACCCCGAGCGGCAGATCGGCCGGCAGGAGGTCTCCCACCTCCTCGACGGTTCACGTCGGACGAGTCCGCGACGTACCAGATGGCACGGCGGACCCTCCCTCAGATCCGCGACGCACTCGGCACCGTGGACGCCGTCCACGGCCTCTACTACCTCCTGATGCACCCGCTCCTGGCGCTGCACCCCTCCGAGGTGACCATGCGTCTGCCCTCGGTCCTGGCCGCCGTGGCCGCCTCGGCCCTGGTAGCGGCCCTGGGCTGCCGCCTGGCCCGCCCACGGGTGGGCCTGTGGGCCGGACTCCTCTACGCGACCACCCCCGTGGTCACCCACTACGCCCAGGAGGGCCGCTCCTACGCACTGGTCGCGGCAGCGGCGGCCTGGGCGACGTACCTGCTGGTGAGCGCGGCGGGACTGGCGGTGGGGGCGGAGAAGGTGGGCGTTACGGGGGCCGCGGCGGGGGGTGCCCCGGGGGTGGCCTCGGCGGACCGGCCCGCGCAGGGTCAGGCGCCCCCGCTCGGGCCCGGGGCGGTGTCCGGAGCGACCGGGGACGCCCGCTCGGCCGCCCCCGCCCGAGTGGCCGGGGAGGCGGGCAGGGCGGCGCCGGGCAGACGCGTCCGTTCGGCCGTACTGGTACGCGGCGGTGTGCCTCGCGTCGCGCGGTGGGCCGCCTCGGCGCCGGGGCCGGAGCGGGCGGCGTCGGGGGCGGGGTGGCGGTGGGCGGCGTACGGAGGTGTGGTGGCCGTGACCGCTCTGCTGCACGTCTTCGCGGTGCTCATGCTCGCCGCGCACGCCCTGACGCTGCTCGTCTCGCGCGCCCCGCGCCGGGTGTGTTGGGGCTGGGGGAGCGCGGCGGCCGGGGCGTTGGCCGCGGTGGTGCCGCTGGCGGTGCTGGCCCGGCGGCAGAGCGCGCAGATCGCCTGGATCCGCCATCCGACGCCGGGTCGGCTGTGGGCGGTGGTCGAGGAGTTCGCGGGCCCCAGCGCGCTCGTCCTGGCCCTCAACCTCCTCCTGATCGCGGTCGCTGTGGTCCGCCCCCGGTGGCGTTCGCTGACCGCGGTGGCCTTGCCCCTCTTCTGCGTCCCGCCCGTCCTCCTCTTCGCCCTCGCCCTCCACCGCCCCTGCTTCCACGAGCGCTATCTCCTCTTCGCCCTGGCGGGCATCCCCCTGCTGGCGGCGGCGGGCGTGGACCGGCTGGCGGAGGCGGTGACCGACTGGCGCCACGCCGTGGAGTGCAGGCGCCGCGCCGTGGTGGGCAGGCGCCGGGCCGTGGTCGTGGCGGCCGGGGTCCTCGTGGTCGGGTGCGGCTTCGTCTGGCAGCTTCCGCTGCACCAGCGGGAGCGGGAGCCGTTGAGCCGTCAGGACAACCTGGCGGCGCTGGCCGCAGCGGTGGGCAGGCTCACCCGGCCGGGCGAGCCGGTGCTGTACGACCCGCCCAAGGAACGGCGGATCGCGATCGCCTATCCACGCCCCCTCGCCGGGCTGCGCGACATCGCGCTGGGGACGCCCGGCCCCGCCTCCGGCACGCTCTACGGGGTCGACGTCGGCCCCGCCGAGCTGCTGCGGCGGCTCGGCGGGGCACGGTCGGCATGGCTGATCGCGGCCGATGAGCCGGAGACCCGCCGGGCGAAGACGACTGTGCTGACCGGACGCTTCCGACTGGCGTACTCGCTGTGCCTGCCCGGCATCCGGCTGGAGCACTATGTGCGAGCGGGGCCCGCAGGCTGAGACCGGGGCCCGGGGCGTCACCGCTGACCGAGGGCCTCGGGCGGTCGCCCGCACGGCGAGTCGCTCCGGGGTTCGAGGCGGAGCCCCGGCCGGGGGTCAGGGGGCGGAGCCCCCTGGTTCGGGGAGGGGCGGGGTGGGGAAAGTTGCCCCCTCACCCCCGCAGCGAACCGCTGCCCGTCGCCTGCGCGCCAGGCGCCCGCCGCGCCGGGACGACGGCCCGCCGGGCCAGCGCGGCCGCCCCCGCCAGCCGCAGCAGCCCCGTACGGGGCACCCGCGTCGCACCCCGCGGCGAGCGGTAAGGCGCGTTCCAGCCGTAAGGGAACGACGCCTTGTCCGTGCTGATGATGTTCGTCGTCTCGTCGCACGCCAGAATCGCGATCAGCCACCGCCGCACCGCCCGGTGGAAGGCGGGGGTCAGCGGTCGCGGGGCCAGCAGCCAGTCGCGGCACTGGCCGCTGACCGCGGACCGGTAGGTCGTCTCGTCGTAGCGGTGCCAGGGCGACTCCGGGGTGATCGGGTGGAGTCCGTAGTCCATGGCGGTCAGCGGCACGAGGGCGGTGCGCAGCGCGTTGTGGTCGGCGCCGGGGAGGAGTTCGCACACGATCCAGGGGCGGTGACGGCGGACTGTCTCGTACGACCCGCGCAATACCGCCGCCTCGAAGGTCTCCACGTCGATCTTGATCAGATGCGGGGTGATGCCGCGCTCCCCGGTGAACGCGTCGACCGTCGTGACCGGCACCGTCACCGACTCGGTGTGCCGGCGGTGGGCCGGGTTGAGCGAGTTGGAGGACTCCGACTTATGGGAGAAGTACAGCTCGGCGGTGCCCGGTTCGGCGGCCAGCGCGGTCTGCTGCACCTCGAAGCCGAGGCGGTTGCAGTCCCGGATCCGGCGGCAGAGCGCGGCCGTCTCCGGGGTCGGCTCGAAGGCGATGGCCCGCGGCCCGCGCCCGCCGTTCCCGTACACCGCGCTGATCAGCGCCGAGTACAGCCCGATATGCGCGCCGATGTCGTACACCACGCTGCCCGCGGGCGCCTGCTGGGCCAGGGCCAGCAAGGTGGCCTGGGTGGTCGGCTCGTAGCCCGCGAGCCCGGCGCGCCGCAACTGCCGCTGTACGGCGGTCTGTTTGCGGCTGAGCACATTGAGCGCCCGCGGATACGGCCCGCCCGCCTCGAGGACGTCCGGGTTCAGGGGAAGGGTGATGGCGAGGGGCATGGCTGCCGCGTCTCCTGTCGGGTGACGGCCCGCTCCAGCGGGCTGGGGAGGGGGAAGTAGGCGTCGAGGAAGGGGCGGACCAGAGCCAACTGGTCCTCGAGGTCGTGCTCGGAGGAGACCGTGTCGTTGAGGCAGAACGCCTGGCAGTGGCGCGCCCGCAGCAGTTTGGCCAGCCGGGCGCGGATGGTGGGCTGGGCCAGGTCGAAGTAGTCGTAGCGCAGGTGGGCGGGGACCGCGCGTCCGGTCAGGAAGGCGTAGTAGTGGTGGAGCGAGGACGGTACGGAGATGTCCGACGTCGACCGCACCCGGCTGGCCATGGTCGCGCGCACCGCGTCCGGGAACTCCTTCTCGATCTCGGCCAGCACGCTGGTGCGCAGGGCGTGCGGGGTGTGCTTCATCTTCTGGGTGACGGCCGGGCCGAACCGTTCCTCCAGCAGCGCCCGGTTGTTCTTGCCCGCCGCCGATACGGGCACGTCGCCGGGGCCCACGGGGGTCAGCGGGATCAGCGCGCGGGACGGGAAGAACTTGGAGACGCCGTTGGCCAGGAAGAAGTCCTGCGGGGTGACCGGTGAGCCGAGGAAGACATCGTCGTTGAAGTAGAGGAAGTGCTCGGCGAGTCCGTCGATGTGGTGCAGCCGGGTCTCGATGGCGTGGGAGTTGAAGGTGGGCAGCACACTGGCGTCGTCGAAGATGTCGTGGTGGTCCACGACGGTGATCCCCGGGTGCGAGACGGCGAGCCAGTCGGGCACCTGGCGGTCGGTCACCAGATAGATATGGCGCACCCAGGGGGCGTACAGATAGAGCGAGCGCAGGGAGTAGCGCAGCTCGTCGCGGTTGGCGTAGCGGGCGGCGTTGGCGGCCTGGGCGTGATAGCCCGCGCCCGCGAGGGCCGCCCGCCGCCGCTGCCACTGCGGATCCGAGCCGTCGACCCAGGTGTAGACGACGTCGATGGGGAAGCGGACCTCGTCCGGCAGCCGGGTGAGGAACTCCGGGCGGGTACGCACCAGCGGCCCCGGCTGCCAGCCGATGGCCGGGGCGAGCCGGGTGAACACCTGGTCCGGGGCGCGGACCGGCTCGCCCACCAGCGGCACCGAGGCGGTCGTACGGTTGAAGCGCGGCGCGATCAGCACCCGTTCCTCGCCCTGCCCGCCGGGCTCCCAGAACTCGATGTCGCAGCCGTGCGCCGGGCCGAGGACCAGCCGTCCGCCCGGCCCGGCGTGGAACCGGGTGAAGCGGACCACGGGGGCGGCGGCCAGCCGCCGCCAGGCCCGTCGCGTACCGCCGAGCCGGGGCGGGGCCGCCGTCGCCCGGTCCCGGCTCGGGGGCAGCGAGACATACCCGGCCTCCTCGGCGCAGAGCGCGGACAGCGCCTTGACCACCTCCGCCCGCTGATCGGCCCGGACGCCCACGGCCGAGCCGACGTTGCTGTGGCAGCGGACCACGAAGTGGTCGATCCGCGCCCGGTCCAGCGCCTCGCACACCAGCCGCAGATTCTCTCCGCGCGCGAACAGCGGGGTGGGGGAGGGGGTCAGGGTCACCACGAGGGCGCCCCGTCGGCTTGTGACCACCATCCGGCCGGACCCCGCCAGCAGCCCGGCCCGCCGCATCCGCCGCCGCGCCCGGCGCAGCCGCAGCGCCCCGGAGACGGCCGACAGCCCGCCGAGGCCCCGCAAGGCCGCCCGGCGCAGCCCGGGGCCGGTCACGGCGACGACCGCGCGGCGCAGTGGCAGCGGGACCGTACTCCGGTATCCGCGCACCAGCGGCGGCGGGTCGGCGAGCCATGGGCGGGGGGCGGCGGGCGGTGCGGTGAGGGGCATCGTGCGTCCTGGGTCGGGGCGTCGGGACGGCGGGCGCGGGGTCCTCGCGGCGGGTGGGGCGCGGGGGCCGCCGGTGGGGTTGGCGGGGGCTAGTGGGGGCGGCTCCGGTGGGGGAGTGAGGTGGTGGGGGCGACGGCGGGTGTGGTGACCGGTGGGGCGCACACCACTCCGGCGCGCCGCGCCGCCAGGGGCTCGGCGGCCCGGTCAGAACCGGCAGAACCGGCAGGGGAACCGGCAGAACCGGCGGGAACGTTCGGAAGGCCGCGGACGGCGGCAGGGGCGGGGCGGCGCTCGGCGAGTGGGACGACGGGCGGCAGCAGTACGTGGCGCTCGCCGAGGAACACCCGGCGCACCACGCGTTCGGCCGCCCGCCCGTCGTCGTACGGGCAGAAGCGGGCCCGGAACGCGGCGCGCAGCGCGGCCGAGCGCGGACCGCACCAGGTGCCGTCGGCGAAGAGGGCGATCAGCTCGTCCTCGGTGCGGGAGACCGGGCCGGGCGGGGCGGCGGTGATGTCGAAGTAGGTGCCACGGGCGGCGCGGTAGGCGTCCCAGTCGTCGGCGTGGATGACGATGGGGCGGTCGAGGTTGGCGTAGTCGAACATGAGGGACGAGTAGTCGGTGAGCAGCGCGTCGGCCGCCAGGCACAGCTCCTCCACCCGGCCGTACCCCGAGACGTCGAGCACCCGCCCGTGCCCGGAGACGTCAAGTCGTCCGTACCCCGGGACGTCCACCCCCCGCCCGCCGGAACTCACCACGCCCGTGGCCGGTACATGGAAGTAGTGCGCCCTGACCAGCAGGGTGAACCCGGGGCCCAGCGCGCGGGCCACCCGCTCCACATCCAGCCGTGGCACATGGCGGCGCTGGTAGTCGCGGTGGGTCGGCGCGTACAGCACGGCGACGGTACCGGCGGGGATGCCCAGCCGGGCGCGCAGCCGGGCCACCTCGTCCTCGGTGGTGTGCTGGAAGATGTCGTTGCGCGGGGCGCCGTAGGGGAGCGTGGTGTAGCCGGAGGGGTAGACCCGCTGCCAGACCAGGGTGGTGTGGCGGTTGGCGGAGAGGCTGTAGTCCCAGCGGTCGACCCGTTCCATCAACTTGCCGAAGTCCATGCCGCGCGCGGCGGCCGGGCGGTCCCGCAGATCCAGGCCCATGTGCTTGAGCGGGGTGCCGTGGTGGGTCTGGAGATGGATCTGATCGGGCCGTTTGCGCATCCCCTGGGTGAAGTTGACGTTGTTGACGAGGAAGCGGGCGCGGGCCAGCGCCGTCCAGTACGCGGCCGAGCCGGGGTGCAGCCGCCGCACCCCGGGCGGCAGGGTGTGCGCGTACTCGGGGGTGGTGATCCAGGCGGTGCGCAGCCCCGGCGCCAGCTCGCGGACCTTCGCCTCGATCGCCGCCGGGTGGCAGGCGTAGCCCCGATGCCAGTACGCGGCGAAGACGGCGAGCCCGGGATCGACGGACCGGCACCGCTGCACCCGGTAGTGCAGCCACAGCGCCGCGCGGCGGGCCCTCGCGTACGCCGTAAGGCCGCATTGGGCGGCCCGCCGCCGCACCCGGTCGGCGCCGCGCAGCAGGTGGTACGCCCGGCGGGCGCCCAGCCGCAGCAGCAGACCCCGCCATCGGGCGCGGCCGGGCGGGGTGGCCGCGCCGAGCGGCCGGTAGCGGCGGTGGTGCGCGCTCGCCCGGCGGAAGAACTCGGCCCGGGCCCGCACCGGCAGCCGCCCCGGCGCGGCGGCGATCACACCGAAGTGGTCGACCATCCGCTGGAACAGCGCCGGGCGCCAGTGGGCCAGCCCGGGCCGGGCGTCGAGAAACCGGAACACCCGGTCGTACTGCTCGAACACATCGAGGTGGCGACGGCTGGTGGTGCGCAGGATCCCGCCGCGCCGCCGCTGCCGGTAGTGGACGCACACCCGGTCCAGGACGGCGATGGACTCGGCGGTGAGCAGCACGGGAAAGGTCCAGGGGGTGTCCTCGTAGAAGCCGGACGGAAAGGCGAAGCCCTCCTTGCGGACGAAGTCCCGGCGGTACGCCTTGTTCCAGGCGACCATCAGCAGCCGCAGCAGCTCGGGCCGCTGGTCGAGCCGGAAGACCTGGCGGGCGTGAGGGTCCTCGGGATCCTCGGGATCCCCCTGCCGGAGCAGCCCGGCCCGGACGTTGCGCACGGCCTCGCCCGTCCAGTCCACCCGCGCGTAGTCGAAGACCAGCACCTGCGGCTCGCCGGTCCGCGCCAGCCGGTCGGCGATGGCGCGCAGCGAGCCGGGGGCGAGGGTGTCATCGCCGTCGAGGAAGAGCAGATAGTCGCCGGTGGCCCGGCGGATCCCGGCGTTCCGGGCCCGGCCGAGCCCCGCGTTCTCCGGCAGATGCACGGGCCGCACCCGGGGGTCGCATGCCGCCGCCTCGTCGATGATCGCGCCGCAGGCGTCCGGGGAGTGGTCGTCGACCGCGATCAGCTCAAGATCCGTGAAGTCCTGCTCCAGCACGGACCGCAGACAGTCGTTCAGATACGGCTGGACCTCGTATGCGGGCACGATGACGCTGAACCGGGGCACGGCGCATCCCATCGGTCGACGCGGCAATGATGATTTCTCACACCATCATCTGAACGCCTGTGGATGGGGTGGCGACGTGGCGGACCGCCCCGCAAAAGCCCCCGTTCGGCCCAGCCCACAACGGCACTTTTCGGAAGGTGAACGGCGCCGCCGTCACACTGCGGCAGGGGCCCGCCACAGGTCGATGGGGACGGGGCGCACCGCCCGGCCCTCGCCATCCAGAATCCAGCCCATCCGCTTGAAGTTCGCCAGCGTGAGCGACCGGTCGACCAATGTGATCTCCGGGAACCGCTCGACCAGGTACTCCTCCAGCCGCCGGCTGTCCGGCACCGACCGCACCCAGCCGTTGACCACCAGGTTGTGCGCCGAGGAGATCGAGGCGCACATCCGCACCGCCGGCACCCCGGACAACGCGGAGCCCACTCTCGCCAACGCGGCCGAAGGAACGTTCATCCGGTAGGTGACGAACACGGGGTAGTTGGACCGTGAGTGCGCGATCTCGCACCGTGGCACCAGCACGCCGGTGCGGAGCAGCCGCGAGGTGCGCCGCCGCGCGGTGGACTCGCTCATCCCCGTACGCTGTGCCAGTTCCTGGTAGCCGAGCCGTCCGTCGTGGCCGAGCGCCAGCATCAGCGGGATGTCCTCGGGTGCGGGGGTGGGGTCGGGCTCCTGGACCGCCGGGTCGTCGCGGCCATCGAGCATGACCTGCCGCTGGTCGCGGTCCAGCGCCCGCAGGTCCCAGCGGGACCCCTCGGTGAGCAGCTCGGTGACGATCTGACTGCGGGTGGCCAGTACCCCGTCCAGGCGGCCGATCACGTCGGTGAGGAGCCGGGAGAGCGCTGCCAGGTCCGAGACCAGCACGGTGAGCAGCAGGTCCTGCTGCCCCGAGGTGTGTTCCACGCTGGCCACCTGTGGTTGTTCCACCAGCCCGGCCACCACCGAGGACAGCCGCGAGGGCACGCAGTCCACCTCGACGAACGCCTCCACATGGTGCCGGGCGATGAAGCCGCCGCCGTACGCGGTCACCCAGGCCAGCCGGGCCTCCGCGAGCCGCTCCCAGCGCCGGGCGGCGGTGACCGGGCTGATGCCCAGCGCCCGGCCGACCAGCGCCCAGGAGGCCCGCGGCGCGGTCTGTAGCGCGGTGACGAGCGCGAGGTCCGTCTCGTCCAGATCGGCGGAAAACTTCATGCGCGCTATCTGAATGCCGGTTTGCTGCAAAATCAAGGCCCTGTTGCCAGCGAGGGCCGATGCTGCTGCGACCCGATCCCGCCTCGCAGCCAACGACGCGGGCTGGAACCCTTTCCGGAGTCCGGAGCACAAACATGCCCCTTGCGCTGACACTTCTCGCCGTGCCCGTGGTGGCACTACTGGCGGCCGTGTGGCTGCCGTTCGTGAACGGTCCCCAGTTGTGGCTGGGGCTGCCCTCGCTGCTGGTCTGGTCCGTCGGGTGGGTGCTCGCACTGACCCCCGCGCTGGCCTACGTGGAGCGCTGCCGCAACGCCGGCGCCACTGCCGCCGCCACTGCCACCGCCACCGGGGAGGAGCGCTGATGTCCGTCACGCTGCTCGTCTGCGTCCTGGGCATGGTCGCCATCGGCGCCCTCGGTCTGCTCGGCCGCCGTCGGCCCGCCGCCAGCCTGGAGGAGTGGAGCGTCGGGGGACGCAACTTCGGCGCGTTCACCACCTGGCTGCTCCAGGCCGGCGAGATCTACACCACCTTCACCTTCCTCGGCCTCGCCGGACTCGCCTGCACCTCGGGTGTGGCCGTCACCTACGCGCTGCCCTACCTGCCGCTCGCCTATGTGGGCCTGTACGCCATCGCGCCCGTCATCTGGCGGATGGGACGCGACCGTGGCTACCTCACCCAGGGCGACTTCTTCGCCGACCGCTACGGAAGCCGCCTGTTCGGCGGGCTCACCTCCGTCCTCGGCGTGGTCTTCCTGCTGCCGTACCTGCAACTCCAGATCACCGGACTCGGTCTGGTCATCCAGTTGGCCACCGGCAACAAGGACGCCGGCACCCCCGCCATGATCGCGGCCTCGGTGCTGGTGGTCGCCTTCGTGCTGTGGTCCGGCATCCACGGCGTCGCCAAGGCGGCCTACCTCAAGGACGCCCTGATGGTGGTCGCGCTGCTGGCGATGCTGGTGATGGTCCCCGCGCACTACAACGGCGGCATCGGCCACCTCGGCGCCGCGCTGCGCGAGCACCACTCGGAGCTGCTGAGCGTGCCCGCCGGTGGACCGTTCGGCCAGGTGTGGTTCTTCACCGCCATGCTCACCAGCCTCTTCAGCGTCCTCTTCCTGACGATGCCGCAGGGCTGGGCCCCCGTATTGGCGGCCGGCAGCGAGCAGGCGCTGCGCAAGAACAGCATCTGGATACCGGTGTACGGCGCCACCCAGGCCATCCCGATGATCGTCGGTTTCACCGCGCTGACCACGCTCGGCGGCGCGGCCTCGGCCAACGGCAACGGCGTCCTGTTGCAGTTGGCCTCCGGCGCGATGCCCGACTGGCTGCTCGGCGTCATCGCGGTGGCCGCGGCCGCGACCGCCATGGTGCCCTCGGCGGGCATCGTGCTCGGCATGTCCACCCTGGTCGCCCGCAATGTGCTGCGCCCGCGCGGCGCCCGCGCCGGGCTGCTGGTCAACCACGGCACGGTCGTCATCGCGGTCACCCTCGCACTGGTGCTCGGGATCACCCGCCCCGACGCGCTGGCCAATCTCCTGCTGCTCACGTACAGCGGTCTGGGACAGATGGCGCCCGCCACCGCCGCCGCGCTCACCCGCCGCCCGCTGCTGCGTGCCTGGTCGGCCGGCGCCGGCATCGTCGCCGGCGAGGCGGTACTGATCTGGCTGACCTTCGGCGATTCCTACCACGGCGCCATCAGCACCGGGCTGATCGCATTGGCCGTCAACGTCGTGGTCGCGGGCGCCGTGGAACTGGTGCTGCGGGCCCGCGGCGGTGCACCCGTACTCCCGGACGGGCCGTCCGCCCCCTCATCCGCCTCCGCCCCCTCATCCGCCTCCGCCCCCTCATCCGCCTCCGCCCCCACAGTCTGAGGAGCACGCCCATGACAAACCCAGCCGCCGCTCCGCGGTCCGCCTCCCCGGTGTCGGCCGCCGCGTCGCACTCCCCGGTGTCGGCCGCCGCGTCGCACTCCCCGGTGTCGGCCGCCGCGTCGCACCGGCCGGAGAGGGTGCGGATCTTCCACGCCCGCGCGATCACCACCCTCGCCGGACCGCAGACCCAGGCCCTTGCCGTCCTGGCCGGCCGGATCGTCGCCACCGGTGGTCTGGCCGAGCTGTCCGCGGCCTTTCCCACCGCCGACCGCACCGACCTCGGCGACGGCCACGTCGTACCCGGCTTCCACGACGCGCACTGCCATCCCTCCTGCCTCGCCGAGACCAAGCTGCGCCTTCACCTGGGCAGCGGAGACACCTCCCGGCCGCCGCGTGAGCGCATCGCCGCCGCCATCGCGGCCACCCCGCCCGGCGGCTGGGTGACCGTCGAGGGTTACGACCCGCGCGCCGACCCCGGGGGCCGACTCGACCGAGCCGCCCTGGACGCCCTCGCCCCGGGCCGTCCGGTGGTGGTCATCCACTTCTCCTGCCATATGGCCGTCGCCAACTCGCCCGCGCTGGAACTCGCCGGGTTCCGGGACGGCGACCCCGCCCCGGCCGGTGGCGACCTGGGCCGGGACGCCACCGGGCGGCTGGACGGCTGGATATACGAGCGGGCCTGGTTCGACGAGTGGTACCGGGCGGTCGGCGAGCCCGAGTTCCTGCCCAGCCACGGCATCGAGGACCTCGTCGAGCCGCTGGCAGAGGTCTGCGCCGACCTGCACGCCACCGGTATCACCTCATGGTGCGACGCCTTGGTCACCCCCAAGGAGCTGCGGCTGTACCAGCTCGCGTCCGAGCGCGGGCGGCTGACCGCCCGCGTCGGCATGCTGCTGTGGTTCCGCTACCTCGACGAGTTGCGCCGGGCCGGGCTGCGCGCGGGCTTCGGTGACGAGTGGGTGCGGGTGGTCGGCGTGAAGCTGATGGCCGACGGTGCGCTGGCGGGCGGCACCTGTCTGTGCAGCAGGCCGTACCGGGCGGAGACCGGCGGTGACAACGGCATCCAGGTGATGGGCGACGAGGAGTTGGCGGCCACGGTGGAGGCGGCGCACGCCGCCGGGCTGCGGGTAGGCGTCCATGCCAACGGTGACCTGGCGGTCGGCAAGGTGCTGGACGCCATCGAACGGGCCCGCGCCCTGCATCCGCGGAACACGGTCAACCACCGGATCGAGCATTGCAGCATGGTGGACGACGCCCTGATCGAACGGATCCGCCGCAGCGGGGTCACCCCGGTCCCGTTCGGCTCCTTCGTCCACGGGCACGGCGCCAAGCTCATCGGCTACTACGGCGACGAGCGCGCCGAGCGGGTGTGCGCACACCGCGACCTGCTGGACGCCGGTATCACTGTCGCGGGCTCCTCCGACTATCCGGCCGGACCGCTCAACCCGCTGCTCGCCGTCCAGACCATGGTCACCCGGCGCACCGCGGACGGCCGGGTACTCGGCGCCGACCAGCGGCTGACGGTTGCCCAGGCGCTCGAGGTGTACACCGCCGGATCCGCTCACGCCACCGGCGAGTCCCACCTCAAGGGCCGTCTGGCACCGGGGATGCTCGCCGACTTCGTGGTGCTCGGCGCCAGTCCCTTCGACACCGACCCGGACGGCATCTCCGAGATCCCCGTCCGATCCACCTGGGTCGGCGGCCGCCGGGTGTGGTCCGCCGAGTCCTGACGCCTGCGGCCGCGCTCGCCACCGGGTTCGGACACCACGCTGGCCACCGGCTTCAGACACCAGGAGCGGGCCCAGGCCCCCGGTGGAGAAGCAGACCGATGAATTCTTGTTCCGCGGGGCGTCTGCCCATGTGACCGCAGGGCACGACCGAGGAGAAGAATCCGTGATCGACCTGAAGCCGGCCTGCCACCGGATGATCGACGTGCTGGCAGGCGTGAGCGATGAGCAGCTCACCAGTCCTACTCGCTGTACCGAATACACCGTCCGTGACCTCATCATCCACGTTGACGGGGCTTCCCAGGGATTCTCCGGCATCGCTCGCAAGGACGTCGGCACAGCCGCCGCCGAGCCGGCTGCCGCGAACCTTGACGACGACTGGCGGGGAAGCGTCGCCGAGAACGTGCGGGCACTCGGCGACGCCTGGGACGACCCGGCGGCCTGGCAGGGCAGGACCGACGCCGCGGGCGTCGACCTGCCGAATGACACATGGGGGAAGATCGCGCTCACCGAGATAGTGGTGCACGGCTGGGACATCGCCAGGGCCACCGACCAGCCCTTCGACCTCCCCGACGACACGCTGCGAGCCTGCTACGCCCACGTAGCCACATTCGTCCCGAACGCTCCTGTCGAGGGCCTGTGGGGCCCGGCCGTCGAGGTCCCCACCGACGCTTCGCTCCTCGACCGGATCGTGGCCATCACTGGTCGGCACCCGTAGCGTCGGTCTCACGGCAGCACTTCGAGGCGCGACGAGATCGCTCGATCTCCGCGGGTGACAGAAGACCCTGAATGCGTGGAGGAAGTCGGCGACCTTGCCCGGCATATCGAGGGCGACCGGCAACTCCGGGGCCAGAGTGTGCTGATGGTCGGTGGTGTGCTGGGGCAGGAGGTCGGCGACGGCCGTGCGGATGGCGCCCCGGCTGACGTCGTGCTCGCGGGCCAGGCCGGCGGTGGACCGGCCGCCCCGTCGAGCACGTCGAGGATGTGCCCGGTGCCGCGTACGAGGCGGAACATCTCGGAGATGTGCACGGTGTCGCCCGGCCGCGCGTACGTGAGCAGCTCGCCGAACTTCGGGTGCTGAAGCGGGTGGAGACGGCTGGAGGTACCGGCGTCCTCCTCGAAGACGACTGGGCCGTCGATCCCGGCCTCGTCGAGGACGAGGTTCTGACGGTCGGTCGACACCCGCTGGTAGACCAGCTCATGGGCAAGCTGGAGGACTTCGGAATCAGCCGGTCGACGACCTCGTTCGTCGTCCCGCTCGGCTACTCCTTCAACACCGACGGCTCGGTGCTGTACCAGGCCGCCGCCGTCGTGGACGGCTCCGAAAAGCGCCGGGAGGCCAAACGCGGCCCGGGCGACCCGCCGCTACAGCGCGTAGACCTGGCCGGTCTGGGCGCCCTCGACGGAGCGGACGTAGACCTGGGCGACGTCGGCGAGATCAACCGATCCCATGCCGGGGAAGTAGTCCCCGTAGGAGGAGAGGCTCTCGGTGACGACGGTGGGGCTGACCGCGTTGATGCGCTGCGGGGCGATCTCGATGGCGGCGGCGCGCACGAACGCCTCCACCGCGCCGTTGGCCATGGAGGCGGCGGCGCCCGTGGGGATCGGCTCGCGTGCCAGTACGCCCGTGATCAGAGTGAAGGAGCCGCGCTCGGCGATGCGGGCTACGCCCTGCAGGACCAGGTCGATCTGGCTGAGCACCTTGCCTTGGAAGGCGGCCAGGCAGTCCTTGCGTGTCATTTCCGTGACCGGCTTGAACGGCACGTCACCGGCAGCGCTGACCACCGCGTCCACACGGCCGGCGCACTCGTACATCGCGGCGGTCTGAGCGGGGTCGGTGACGTCGTACCGCAGGTCGCCGCCGGTGCGCCCGACGGCAAGGACCTCATGGCCTCGGGCGGACAGTTCCTTGTGCACGGCCGTGCCGAGCGTGCCAGTGGCACCGATGAGCAGAATCTTCATGTCAGCGACGCTAGGCCCGGCCCACCGGGGCAGGGAAATGCCGTTTGCGAAGCGCTTATGCTTGGCGGTTATGAATGTCGAGCTGCGGCATCTGCGAGCACTGGCCGCGATCGGCGACGAGGGCACCATCACCGGCGCCGCCGCCGCTCTGCACATCAGCCAGCCCGCCCTGTCCCGGACCCTGGAGCAACTGGAGAACCGGCTCGGCACGCGCCTGGTGGAGCGCACCACCCGCCGACTCGCCCTCACCGACGCCGGTCGCCTGCTGCACGAGCGCGCTCACCTGATCCTCAAGCAACTGGACGATGCGCTGTCGGAGGCCCAGGCGGGGCCGCGGCCGCTGCGGATCGGCTTCGCCTGGGCGGCCCTCGGCGACCGTACCGTGCCGTTGCTGCGGGCCTGGCGTGACCAGCACCCCGACATTCCGGTGCGGGTACACCGCCGGGACGATCCCGAAGCGGCGCTCCGCCGGGGCGAGATCGACGCCGTCTTCCTGCGTACTGCGCCCACGGCCGATGCCGAGCTGATGACCGAGGAGCTCTACCGGGAGCGCCGTCTGGCCGCCGTGTCGGACAGCGATCCGCTGGTCGGCCGTTCCGTTGTGCGTCTGGCCGACCTTGCCGACCGGTTGGTCGTGCTCTGCGCCACCGCCGCCAGCACGGCCGACCTCTGGCCCCGCGGGCAGCGGCCCGCCGCCATCGAGGTGGCCAACGTCGACGAGTGGCTCACCACGATCGCCACCGGAGAAGCGGTCGGCGCCACCGCGGAAGCCACCGAGCACAGCCACCCGCATCCCGGTGTCCGCTACCTGCCCCTCGCGGACTCCGCCCCCGTGACGGTGCGCCTGGTCTGGCCGCGCACCCCTACGCATCCCGCCACCCGCACCTTCCTCAAGCATGTGCGGCGCATGATCGGCGCTGCCGAACCCGGGCTGTAACGGGCGGCGTCCGTCGCGTCTCTCGCCGCCGGATTCACTCGTTCAGCCCAACGAGCCACCGGCTCCATAGCAACGGGCCAGGTCAGGGGCTACTCCGTTGGTTTTCGGCGAGTACTACTGGGACCCCTGCCACAGCAAAGCCGAGGCGATTGGCCTCACCGCTGGTGGTCGCAGCCGTCGCAAGTCCGCCAGGGAAGGACATGACTGTCCTGGCGTTGACTATTCCACTTGGGCGAACTAGTTTCCTAGACGGAAACTAGTTCTGTTGGAGCATGCCCAAGCGCCTGGAGGTACCCCATGTCCGACCGCGTCACCCCGCCCGCCGAGGCCGCCCGCGCACTGCGCGACATCGAGCGGCGCCGCGAACAAGCCCGCGCCTCGGAGCAGCAATCCCGCTGGGTCGGCGTCGTGTTCGGGGTCGCGATCTTCGCCGAACTGGCGGCACCCGACTTCTTCGGTGACGGCGTGCGCTCCGGGATCTCGCTCGCGGTCACCGCGCTGATCGTGGCGTACGCGGTGATGCTGCGAACCCCCCGCGGCGGCGCCCTCCTGGGTCGGCCCACCCGCGTACGCAGGAGCGAGATCTCCCCGCGTTTCGCACGGGTGGCCCAACTGACGATCGCCGCCGTCGTGCTGCTCGGCTTCGTCGGCGCACTGTTCATGCCGGACCACCTGTTCCCGTACGCGGGGACGGTGGCGGGCGCCGTGCTCGGCGCCACCCTCATCCTCTTCGGCCGCAGTCTTCAGCGGGGCCTGAACTCCCTGGCGATGCGCGGCGACGGTATGGACGGCATGAACGGTCTCGCCCATGGATCCCGCTGACTTCGACACCGCCCTGCTCGACCCGACGCGGCTGTCGATCGTGTCGCTGCTGGTGAGTGTCGAGTGGGCCGAATTCGGATGGGTGCGCGAGACGGTGGGAATGTCGCCTTCCGCACTCTCCAAGCAGGTCAGCACGCTTGAGACCCGGGGCTATGTCGAGGTGAAGAAGGGCTACGTCGGCAAACGTCCCCGAACCTGGCTCGCCCTCACCCCGACCGGACGGGCCGCACTCGAAAGACATGTGGCGGCGCTGCACCGCGTCGTGGAGGAGTCCCGGCGGGCGGCCGCGGAGCGCCCCGACGCCTGATCAGCCGTGGCGGGGCCGCTCCGCGGCTGGATCACATGCGTGCGCCGCCGAGGCGGGCGTCTGATTCGGTGCGGGGGAGCTGGCGTTCCCGCCGTTGGCCGCCCGACCTCCGACGCGTCGCCGGACGCGCGTGGGGCGCCCCAGGGCGACGCCCGCCAGGACCATGGCCAGCCCGCATATCTGCTGAAGGGTCAGCGCCTCTCCGGCGACCGCCGTGCCGAGCAGCACGCCCGTAACGGGGTTGAGGAGTCCGATCAGGCCCACGGTGCCCGCGGGCAGATGCCGCAGTCCGGTGAACCAGGCGGTGAAGGCCAGGGCGGTGGCCACCAGGGCGACGTAGCAGAACGCGACGCATGCGGATGGCGAGAGCGCGGGCGGAGCGCCCTCCACGGCCGCGGCCACCGGAAGCAGGAACAGTCCGCCGGCGGTGAGCTGCCAGGCGGTCGAGGCGAGCAGATCGGCGTCGCCGCTCCACCGCTTGGTGAGGATGTGGCCGAAGGATGACACCAGTACGGCCGTCCCCGAGGCGAGAATCCCCCGCACGCTCGCCCCTGCCCCCATGAGCAACATCAGACATACCCCGGCGAGCCCGATCACGGCCCCGGACAGATGCGCGGTCCGGGGCCGCTCGGACACCAGGGGCCATGCGATGAACATCATCGTCAGCGGGGACACCGCCATGACCGTCGATGCGACGCTCGTCGGCAGCAACTGAGAGGCGGCGTAGACCAGGACGAAGAACACGCTCACATTGAGCAGCCCCAGCACGGCGGACCGCCGCCACCACACCCCGCGAGGCCGTCGCCGCCGCAGGGCCAGCAGCGCGAGCCCCGCGGGCAGCGCCCGTAGGGCGGCCCCGTACAGCGGGTGGTCCGCCGGGAGGAACTCGCGGGTGACGTAGTAGTTGGCCCCCCAGGCCACCGGCGCGACGGCGGTCAGCGCTACCCAACGCACATTGGCTTCCATGGAAGACAATATAGCTTCCCGGGAAGCTATATTGTCTTCCATGGAGGACCGAGAACCGATGGACCATGTGGCCCGCATCCAGGCAGAGTGGCGCCGCGAGCGACCCGAGATCGACGTCACCCCGCAAGGAGTGATCGGCCGACTGCACCGCCTGGCCGACCGGCTCGGCGAAGAACTCCGCCTCGTCTACAGCCGCTACGGCTTGAGCGAGGGAGAGTTCGACGTGCTGTGCGCGATCCGCCGCGCAGGCGAGCCATACGAACGCGCCCCCGGCGAACTCGCCGTGCACACCATGGTCACCACCGGCGCGATGACCAAGAGAATCGATCGCCTGGAACGCGCCGGCCTCGTCACCCGCCGCCGCTCCACCGGCGACCAACGAGGCCGCATCGTCGCCCTGACCACCCCCGGCCTGGAGCTGATCGACCAAGCCTTCGCCGACCACATGCGCAACGAACGCCGCCTACTGGATCTCCTGACGCCCACCGACGCCTCGGCCCTGGAAACGCTCCTGACGACGTGGCTCTCCTCCATGGAGCACCCCCACCCGCCCGACAGCGACTGACCGACCCGCCGCTCAGCAGGCCGTCCGCAGATCCTTCCCGGAGGCGGTGGCCGTGGGTTGTTCGGGTGCGGCTCGGCAGTCGCGGCAGCGGCCGCCGTTCGCGGAACGGAAGGCGCGGTCGCAGCCGTGGCAGGTGCGCCAGGGGAAAACGGGCGGTGGGCTGGGCGAGCCACCGCCCCTCGGGGCGTCGTAGAAGTAGGTGCG
Source organism: Streptomyces sp. CY-1 (assembly GCF_047218265.1). Taxonomy (NCBI): domain Bacteria; kingdom Bacillati; phylum Actinomycetota; class Actinomycetes; order Kitasatosporales; family Streptomycetaceae; genus Streptomyces; species Streptomyces sp. CY-1. Next base: position 4,734,192 of record NZ_CP178393.1, on the reverse strand, counting down.
GGTGCGGATGACGCCCCTGGGGCCGCGTTCCCGCCGTCGCTCCAGGTAGCCGGCGGGTCTCCAAATCGGTCAGGCCCTCGATCGGGATGCCAGTCCCGGCCGGGGGCCGTCGTCTGTTTGCGGTTGTGTTGCGGTGAACGTAATGACCGGCGTGCTTCGCCCGCAAGCTGGTCACTCGTACGGGTGACCAGGAGGAAGGGTGGGTGGGCGGGTAGTTCTTTATCCCGGTTCTTTGGGGGAGTTCGCGGCCCGCCGGGCCCTCGCGTACGAGGGTCCGGCGGGCCCGGAATGACGACGCGGACCGGCCCCTGGCCGACTCAGGGACGGCGGTGAGGGGCTGTCCGGCTTGGTTACAGGCCGACCGGGTTGAGGTAGGTGCCGGGGTGGGTGGCGCCGTCCTGCTTGAGGATCTGGCCGCCGAACGGCCACTTCAGGGTGAAGTGCTCCGTCTCGTTCGGCGGGGTGACCAGGAACTTCGCCGGAACGAACTTCTCCTTCTGCGGCGTGGAATCGGCCACCGGGAGCAGGTTGATGCTGAAGTCCGTCGTGTCTCCCGGCTCCAGGACCATCTTTTCGGGCGCCTTGGAGGAGCGTGCCAGCGACCAGGTGCCGTCAGTCCCCTGAGCGCCGATCATGTCGACACCGGCGAAGCCGGACAGGGTGCAGGTGCGCGTGCTCTTGTTGCTGAACCAGATGTGCGCCTGGGTTTGCCTCTCGGTCTGATCCATCTCCGGCCTCGCGTCCTCGCCCATGGCGAAGCCGGCCTTCAGGTCGGCGGTGTGGCAGCGGGTCGGCGCGGCCTTGGCGGTGGCGGCCGAGGCCGGGATGGCCGTAGCGGCAGCGCCCGCGACGACGAGGGCCGCAAGGGCCACGGCGGTCAGCTTGTTCTTCATGAAGTTCGGGGATCCCCTCGCATACGAATCGGCGCGCGAAGTCAGTCGGCGCCTGCGCACCGGAAGATGCGCGGTGCCCTGGGGAGGTTCCGTATGCCGGAGAGCCTATTTCGGACAACCAGGCTCCCAAGTGTGGCCGTATGACGAGGACTTGCTGGGGGCGGGCTCGGCCGCAGGTCAACTCCTGTGCGCGAGAGCGCTGCTGCCGGTGTGGGAGTCGAGGCCGGACAGCAGCTCGGCGAGCCCGGGGTCGGCTTCGTAGTGCCGCTTCTGTAGCTCTGCGATCTTGGCGCCCAGTTCTGGGTGAGGGGTGTCGGAGATGTCGAAGCTCTCGAACCTTTCGATCAGAGGGAAGGCGACCCGTTCCGATGTCACATGCACCGGGTGGATGAGGTACTCCCAGTACGCGTCCAGATCTTCCAGGGCGAACACCGCACTCCAGTCGAAGTCGCTGGTGTATTCGCGGCCGAAGATGAACGATTTCACCGCGGGGATGGCCCGGCCCTGGTCCTTGAGGCAGTCCAGCGCCTCGTCGATCTGCTGGGAGGTGATGCCTTTCCTGAGCTTCATGCGGATGCCGTGGTAGATCATCGGGTTCTCCTTGCGGTGGTGGGTGAAGGCGGGTGGTCAGCGGAGGCCGAGGCGGCGGCGTTCGAGGGCGGTGGCGAGGGCGTAGGCGCCGCCGCCGGCGATGGCGAGGACCCAGTAGAGGCCGGGGGTGCCGAAGAAGAGCGCGGCGGTGGAGGTCAGCGCGAGCCAGACGCCGAGACCGTAGTGCAGGACGTTGCGGCGTGCGGCGCCTTCGCTGACGTAGATCAGGCCGACGATGAGGCCGGATCCGGTGGGCCAGAGCATGGACTGTAGGTCGGGCGCATCGACGGCGGACGACAGGCCGGTGATGGCGAGGAACAGGGCGGCGAAGCCGATGAGCCAGGAGGCGCCGAGCAGTTTGCCGGACAGGAGGTCCGGCCCCGTGGCGCCGCGCTGGGCGCGCAGGGCGGCGCGGGTGGCTTGGATGGTGCCGACCGCGAGTCCGGCGCCGAGGAGTGCCATGGGCAGCCAGGCGGGCAGATCGAGCAGCGGGCTGGTGCCCTTGGAGAGCGCGGCCGAGCCGTGCCCGAATACGTAGGCGAGTCCGAAGCCGATATAGGCCGCGCGGTTGTCGACCTCGACCGGTGAGCGCGTCGCAGCGGCGGTGTTGGGGGCGGTGACCTGGGGGACGGCGGTGGCGAGGGGCATGACGGAACCTCCGGGGCGGTGGTGGGGTGAACTGACGAGACGGACGGACCGGCAGAGGTGGCCGAGAGTCGGCACGGGTACGTACGTGGTCCGGGAAGCTGCCCGTGTATCGGGCTGAGTCGGTGGTGCGTGGCGGTGGGCCGCGATACGCCGCGCGGCAGTCGGTGGTGCGTTGCGGTGGCCGTGAGATGCCGCGCGGCATCAGCGCGTCGGCCGCCGTGGTCTTAGGCGTGCGGGATGAGAACGCGCCGGTCAGGCCCCCGGGACGAGGATGACCTTGCCGATGACGGTGCGGGACTCGGCGAGTGCCAGCGCCGATGCGGCGTCGTGCAGCGGGATCTGGGCGGCGATCTGCGGGGTGAGGACGCCGTTGGCCACCAGGCGCAGCACCTCGGTGAGGTCCTCCGTCAGTCGGCGCTGCCATTCCGCCCGGCGGCGTCGGCCCGCCCAGAAGTTGTAGAAGTGCGCGCTCCTGCCGTTGGGCATCGAGTTCCACGCCGCGAGCTGCGCGAACAGCTTCAGCACCGGCAGTTGCGAGCTGCCCTCTTCGTTCTTCGTCGCCGCGGTGCCGTACGAGACCAGGGTTCCGCCCCGGCGCAGCAGCCGCCACGACTGCACCAGTCCGGGGCCGCCGACGTGGTCGAAGACCGCGTCGACGCCGTCCGGCGCCAACTCCCGGATCTGGTCGTACATGTCCGGGTCGTGGTAGTCGACCGGGATCGCGCCCAGTTCGCGCACGCTCGCGTGGTGCCGCGCCGAGGCCATGCCGATCACCGTGATCCCGGCGTGCCAGGCCAACTGCACGAGGATGGAGCCGACACCGCCGTTGGCGCCCAGCACCACCACGGTTCCGCCGGGGCGCACCTTGGCCATCCGGTGCAGCATCTGCCAGGCGGTGATCCCGTTGACGACCACGGTCTCCGCGGTGGCCGCGTCCATGCCGTCCGGCACCGGCGTCAGTTCCGCGGCGTCGATCAGCAGATGACTGGCCCATGCGCCGACCTTGGTGACCGCGGCGAACCGGCGTCCGGTCAGCCCGGCGTCCACACCGGGCCCCGTCGCGGTGACGGTGCCCACCACGTCGTACCCGGGCACAAAGGGGAACGCCGGCTGGTCGTAGTACTTGCCGCGGCGCATCTGCTGCTCGGCGAAGCTGACTCCGGTCGCGTCCATCCGCAGGAGGACCTGGCCCTTGTCGGGAGCGGGAAGGTCGCGGGTCCGGACCTCCAGGCCGCTCGGCTCGACCGCGCCGGGCAGGACGATCTCGGTGGCGCGGGTGGCGACCGGCGTACTCATGGGGGCTCCTTGAGGCTTCGGCTGTGTGCTCACGGCAGTAAGGCTACGCATGTAAGTCGAGTGCGACAAGAGGCTACGGTGATAAACTTCGCGCTGTAAGGTTACGGAGTGAAGAAGGTCGGTGCGGCCCGGTGTCCTCGATGGCGGCAAGCCTGTGTGACCCCGGGCGCCGTGCGGGGCGGGGGTGCTGTCGCCGATGGCGCGTCCGTCGTCCCTGGCGGGCGTGCGGGGTGCGCGGGGTGTGCGGGTGTGCGGGTGTGCGGGTGCGCGGGGTGCCCGGAGATGGCGATCAGGCGTTGCCCGGGGCGGTGATCAGGCGTCTTTGAGGCAGGTGATCCTGGCGATGATGGAGTCGGCGATGCTCTCCTCGGACCAGGGGAAGGCCCGGATGACGGCACGCTGGTGCGCGAGGCCGTGCAGGCTGAGCCACAGCGTGATCGCGTCGAGCCCCGGGTCGCTGATGGCGCACTGGCCCGCGGCGGCGCAGTCCGTGAGTACGTCGACGAGTACCTGTATGGCCGTCGAGCCGAGGCTGACGAGGTCTTCCTCGGTCAGGGAGTTGTCGCCCAGGGTCGGCATCCAGAGGCCGCCGAACATCGTGCGGTAGCGCTCGGGGTGGCTCTTCGCGAAGGCGAGGTAGGACCGGCAGACGGCGTAGAGCTGTTCTCGCGGGTCGTCACCGGCCTCCTGTGCGACCGAGCGCAGGAGGGTTGCCAGTTCGGTGAATTCCCGCTGTACGACGGCCAGCATGATGGCCGGCTGGTCGGGGAAGTGCGGGTAGATCGACGGGGCGGCGATGCCCACCTTGCGGGCGACCGACCGCAGGGTGATGGCGTGTTCGTCGCCGGTCTCGTCGAGCAGTGCCGCGGCGGCGGAGATGATGTCCTCGCGCAGGCGGCTGCCCTCGCCGCGACGGTTGCGCGTGCGCGCCCGTTTCGGTGCGGCCGGGTCTGCCGTGCTGGTCTTCTCCACTCCGTAACCTTACATCGCGAAGTCTATTGGTGTGAACCTCTCACCGCTCTCGACTTACATTCGTAGCCTTACGGTCGTAAGTATGCGCGGGAGGGGCGGCCCTTTCTCCCCAGTCAGGGGCGGCCCCGCACCCCCGAGCAAGGGGCGGCCCGGCACCCCCAGTGAGGGGCGCCGGGCCGAGGTGAGCCAGGGGTGGTGCGGGGTTATTTCACCGCGCCCGCCATCACTCCCGCCACGAACTGCCGCTGGAAGGCGAAGAAGACCGCCAGCGGGATCAGCATCGAGACGAAGGCGCCCGGGCCGAGGATGTCGATGTTGTTGCCGAACTGCCGGACCTGCTGCTGGAGGGCGACCGTGATCGGCGGGTTGCCGCTGTCCGCGAAGATCAGGGCGACCAGCATGTCGTTCCAGACCCACAGGAACTGGAAGATGCCCAGCGAGGCGATGGCCGGGCCGCCCAGCGGCATCACGACGCGCAGGAACAGCCGCAGTTCGCCCGCGCCGTCCAGGCGGGCCGCCTCCAGCAGTTCGCGGGGGATCTCCGCGAAGAAGTTCCGCAGCAGGAAGATCGCGAAGGGCAGGCCGAAGGCGGTGTGGAAGAGGACCACGCCCGTGGTGGTCTGGAAGATGCCGATCTCGCCGAAGAGCTTTGCCACCGGGATCAGCGCGACCTGGACCGGGACGACCAGCAGGCCGACCACGATGAGGAACCACCAGTCGCGGCCGGGGAAGTCCATCCAGGCGAAGGCGTAACCGGCGAAGGCGCCGATCACCACGACCAGCAGGGTCGCCGGGACGGTGATCGCGAGGGTGGTCCACAGCGAGTCGGTGATCTGCTGGTTGCCCAGGATCTTGTCGTAGCCGCTGAAGGTGAGCTGTCCGGGGTCGGTGAAGACCTTCCACCAGCCCGAGAGGTCCACCTCGGCCGGGTCCCGCAGGGAGGACAGCAGCAGTCCGGCGGTCGGCATCAGCCACAGCAGGCCGATCAGGAGGAGGACGACCCGCATCACCCCGCCGCCGGCGCGGGCGGCGATCCGCGCGACCAGGGACTGCTTCGCCTGTACGACCGTGTCCGCGCTGGTCATCGGCGGCTCTCCCTTCGGATCCGGCGGATGTTGATGAACATGATGGGCAGCACGAGCAACAGCAGCAGTACGGCGATGGCGCTGCCGAGACCCTGGTTGACATCGGTGCCGAAGGACGACTGGAAGAGCTGGAGCGCCAGCACATTGGCGTCGTCCTGCGAGGGGCCCGGCGCGATGATGTACACCAGGTCGAAGATCTTCATCACGTTGATCATCAGGGTGACGACGACGACCGAGAGCACCGGCGCCAGCATCGGCACCGTGATCCGCCGGAAGACCTGCCACTCGGTGGCGCCGTCCATCCGCGCGGCCTCCATCAGCTCACGCGGCACCCCCGCGAGCCCCGCCGCGATCAGCACCATCGCGAAACCGGCCCAGATCCAGACGTACGCCCCGATGATGGCCGGGGTGACGATGGACGGGCCGAGCCAGTCCACGCCGTTGTAGGGCTGGGCGAAGTTCCAGGCGGGCAGCCGCAGTTGGGCGCCCTCGGCCTTGGCGGGGAGGGTGTACGTACCGTCCGACGCCGATGTCGTCCGGGCGACGACCTTGCCGTCCTTGACCGCCTCGATCTTGAGGTCGGCCATCGCCTTCTCGCCCTTGTCGATGGTGCCCTGCTCGCCCCCGCCGCCCCGGGTGAAGTCGAACCAGACGGTGCCGGTCACCTTCCCCGGCTCGGCCTTGGCGGCCTTGGCGTCCTGCGCCCCGCTGATGTCCCCGCGCTTGGCCGCGACCAGCGGCAGCGAGGCGGGGGTGCCGGCGCGCACGGTGTCCCGGGTGGTGAACGAGCCGTTCGACGCCTCGGTCAGCCCGGCGGTGGGACGCGGATGGGCGCCGGGGAACGGCGGCGACTCGCTGAAGGAGTCATGGACGCTCACCCACATGGCGTTGGCCACGCCCTTGTCCGGGTCCTGCTCGTAGACCAGCCGGAAGATGATGCCCGCCGCCAGCATCGAGATCGCCATCGGCATGAAGACGACCAGTTTGAAGGCGGTGGCCCAGCGCACCCGTTCGGTGAGCACGGCGAAGATCAGGCCCAGGGCGGTGGAGACGGTCGGGGCCAGGATCAGCCAGATGATGTTGTTCTTGATCGCCGTCTTGGTGGCGTCGTCGGAGAACATCTCCTGGTAGTTGTCCAGGCCGACGAAGCCATTGCCCGAGGCGTCGAAGAAGCTCCGGTAGACGGAGTAGCCGATCGGATAGACGACGAGTGCCCCGAGCAGCACCAGGGCGGGCAGCAGGAACACCGCCGCCAGCCAGGGGCGGGTGCCCATGACGCTCTTCCGCTTCTTGGCGCCCGGTCGCTGTGCCGGTGGGGCGGACGATGCCCGGCCAGGTGTGGCCGCGCCGTCCGCTGTCGCGGTCGACATGATGTGGTTCTCCCGGTCGAGTGGTCAGTTCTTGTACGCCTTGGCGGCATCCGCTTCCAACTGGCGCTGAATGCCTTCGACATTCCTCGGGTTCTTGAGGAAGTCCTGGAGCGCTTTCCATTCGCCCTGGGCCGGCTTGCCGCCGAAGGAGGCGGGAGCCTGGTCGGACATGTCGAACCGGAAGTCATTGCCCGCCGCGATCAGCGCTTGTGCGATCTTGCGCATCGAGGCATTGGGATAGGCGCTGAACTTGACGTTTTTGTTCGCCGAGATGAACCCGCCGGACTGGGCCCAGATCGTCCCGGCGTCCGGGGAGGCGAGGAAGGTGAGCAGCGCCTGCGCCGCCTTGCTGTTCTTCAGCGCCACACCGACGTCGCCGCCGGTCACCACCGGTGCCTTGGCGCCCACCGCGGGGAACGGGAACACCTTCGCGTCCTCGTCCAGCTCCGCGCCCGCGTCGGCGACGTTGGCGGCGACGAAGTCGGCCTCGAAGACCATGCCCGCGTCCGGCTCGGCCTTGTTGCCGAACGCCTTGGTGACCGAGTCCGGGAACGCGGTCTGGAGCGCGCCGCTCCGGCCACCCGCGACCAGACCCTTGGTGCCCCACAGCTCGGCCAGCGTCTCGAGCGCCTTCTTCACCGACGGATCGGTCCACTTGATCTTGTGCTGGGCGAGCTGGTCGTACTTCTCCGGGCCCGCCTGGGAGAGATAGACGTTCTCGAACCAGTCGGTGAGCGTCCAGCCGTCCTGGCCGCCGATCGCGACCGCGTCGGTGCCGGAGTCGGAGATCAACTGGGCCTGGGCCAGGAATTCCCGCCAGGTCTTCGGCACCTTGGCGCCCGCGTAGTCGAACGCGGAGGTGTTGTACCAGAGCAGGGATTTGTTGCTGGTCTTGAAATACACCCCGTAGGGCTTGCCTTCGTAGGAGCCGAGGTCCTGCCAGCCCTTGGCGTAGTTCTTGGCCAGCTCGGCACTGGCTTCGGGGCCGAGCGGCTTGGCCCAGCCCTTCTGGGCGAACTCGCGCATCACGCCGACCTGTCCGACCATCGCGACATCCGGCGGGGCGCCGCCCGCGACCTTCGAGCCGACGAAGCCCGCCATGTCGTCACCGCTGGGTACGAAGGAGACCTTGGCGCCGGTGCGCTTCTCGAACTCCTTCAGCACCTTGGTGAAGTTCTCCTGCTCGGTGCCCGTCCATACCGCGGTGACCTGGAGTTTCTGCCCCTTGAGGCTCGGCAGCTTCACGGTGTTCGGCGGCGGACCGCCGCTTACCGTGTCTCCGTCGTCACCGCCGCAGCCCGCGGCGGTGAGCATGAGTGCTCCCGCCGCCAGCAGGGCCACCGCAGCTCGTGTCGAACGCTTCGCAGGAAGCGATACGTGCATCCCCGTTTTCCCTCCGATGCCGACCGCCCCCGTGCGGCCGTGTCCCGTGCGAGTAGTCCTACGCCCGGTCACCGAACGTGGCAATACTGCGTCCGGCGTTCACTCACGGATCGTGACCGGGCCGTGATGAACGATCGGCAGAGAACGGGGCAGGTGGGTCAGGCGGGGCAGACGGGAGGTTGGGCAGAACGGGCCGGAAAGCCGGTCAGGAGCGACGGGATCGTACGGGAACGGTCAGGAAACGGACAGGGTGCGGGCTGCGGCGGTCAGGGGCGGGGCGAGGGCGAGGCAGGGGTGGTCTTGGGCGGTCAGATCAGCGCGGGTGCGGTGGGCGCGTCCGCCGACTGCGCGGCGCGCTGGAGCGCACTGGCGAGAAGTGCGAGGTCGGTGGGGCCGTTGCCCAGCTCGCGCAGCGGCCGACGGGCGGGCGGATCGCCCATCCGCCGCCACTCCAGTGGCACGACGGTGGGCCGCTGGGTGGCGGTGCGCGGTATCCGTCCGGTCACCCGGCCCGCCTGAAACGGCGTTCCCCCGGTGTCCTCCGGGCGGAACAACCGCCCACGGCCCGGGGCCGGGTCGCCGCCCGGGGCGGCTGCGGCTGCGGGGGTGGATGTGACCGAGCGTGGCGATGCGGCGGGGGTGGGGGCCGTATCGGGCCGCTCGGACCTCAGAGGCCGCTCGGGCTCCCCTGGGCGGTGCGTGGAGTGGGTGGGGGCCGTGGGGTGTGCGGGGTTCAGCGGGCGCGGGTCCAGGACGATGCGGAGTCCGGCCCGCTCGACGGCCACCGTGTCCGCCGTACGGTCCGGGCGGCCGGACGCCACGACCAGATGCACCCCGAGGCGGGCGCCGTCGCGGGCGATCGCCTCCAGGGCGCGGACGACCGAACCGGCCGCCGGGCGGCCGGGACTGCCGAGGGCCGGGGCCACCAGCGCGTCGAAGTCGTCGACGAGCACGACGAGACGGGGGAGGAAGGGGCGCGGGCGGGCGGCTGCCGCTGCCGCGCTCGCGGTGCGCTGAGCGCGCAGATTGAGGGTGTGGAGGGTGTCGCTGGGCGGCGGGTCGATATCGCCGGGCGGGCGGGGCGCGACGACGCGGGCGGAAGCGGGGCCGGGGGCGCCTGGGGTGCTGCTCGGGGTGCCCGGGGTGCCCGGGGTGCTCGGGGTGTTTGGGGTGCCGCTCGGGTCGGCGGCGCCGTCACCGCCACCTCCGCCGCCCTCGCCGTCGCCGTGGTGGGGCCGGGCGTGCCAGGCGGTGAAGTCCAGCCGGTCCAGCAGCTCGGCGCGGCGCTTGAGCTCCGAGCTGAGCGCCTGCGCGAACTCCCGCATCCGTACCGGGTCGCTGGCCACCAGATGCGTCGAGACATGCGGCAGATCCGTGCACACCCGCAGCCCCTCGCCCGCTCCCGCTCCGGCTCCGGCTCCGTCGATGAGGATGAGTTCGAGGCGGTCCGGCCGTTCGGCGGCCGCGAGCGAGGCGGCGAACGAGCGCAGCAGCTCCGTCTTACCGGTGCCCGCCGTGCCGTCGATCAGCGCGTGCGGACCGTCGGCGGCCAGATCGACCGCGAGCGCGCCGCGCGGGCCGGCGCCGAGCACCGCCAGCGCCCGGCCGCCCGCCGGGACCTCGTCCGCCGCGGCCGCCCAACGGGCCAGCAGCGACGCGGGCGTGGCCCGCGCCAGGCCCAACTCGTCCAGCAGCCGCGCCGAGTCCGGCAGCGGAACGGTCGGCGGGCTGTCGGAGCCGCCGAACGCGCCGCCCTGCGCGGAGGCGGCCGGGCGCAGGGGCGCGAGCGCCCGCGCGAACCGCTCGGCCCACGCCGCCGACACCGCGTCCACGGTCACGGTCGTGGCGGCGCCGGTCGCACCGGTGAGCCCGGAGACCCCGGTGGCCCCCGTGACCCCGGCGATGCCGGACGCGGCTCGGTCCCCGTCCCTGTCTCCGTGCCTGTCCCTGTCCCCGTCCTCGTCGTCCCGCTTCCCGTGGACGATCTGTAGCCCCGTGGCCACATCGCCGCTCAGCACGGCCGCCACCCCGGAGGCCGCGAAGGCCGCGGACGCGGCACAGGCCGCCTCATAGCTCATCGGCAGCGGGGACGCGGGCGACGCGGCGGGCGCCTCGGCCAGACAGAGCAGATGGATCCCGGCAGCGGAGCCGGTCACCGCCAGCCGGCCGAGCGTGTCGTGCAGCGCGGCCGGACCGGGCGCGCCGTCCACGACCACCACGGTGCGCGGCCCGACGTGGCGCGCCGCCGCGGACGCCGCGGCGGCGGGGGAGGCGCTCGCCCAGCCGGGGCCCAGCGGCCCGTCCTCCAGCCGCCGGGTCAACTCGTCGGTACGGGCCGTGGCCTGCTCCCCGTCGTACGCGAGCAGCAACCGGCAGTCCTGCCCGCGCAACGGCTGGACCTGCGGCAGCCAGCCGAGCCACGACCACTCCGCCAGCCGCTCCTCGCCGCTGATCAGCACGATCTCCAGCGCGGCCGGTGAGTGCAGCGCCGCGAGTTGCGCCACGACGGACCGGGCGAGCCCCGCCACCCGCGCCCGCGGCCCCGCCAGCCCCAGCGAACCGCACTGCCGCAGATCGACGGTCACGGGCGCGGCGGTCAGCAACCCGCCGTCCGCCGCCAGTTGGTCGGCCGACCCGAGCCGCACGGTGAGCGTGTCCGGATGCCCCTGGGCGCGCTCCCACAACCGGGAGCCCGGGCCCAGCGCCGTCATCAACACGGTGGCCGGATCCGGCCACCGCCGCTGCAACACCTCCGCCTCCGCCGCCGCCCGCTCCGCCGCGCCCCGCGCACCCCCGTCCTGCCGCCCCCCGCCCCGCTCGGCCGCCTTCCCCCCGGCCAACTGCCGCACCCAGGCCCCTATCCCCCGCCGCCGCGCCTGCGCCCCCGGCGCATCCAGCGCATAGCCCCCGGCATGCGTACGATCCCCCACCCCACGCCGCCCAGGCCCACCGGCCCCGAAGCCTCCGGCCCGCGGCCGCCCGGCGTCGGCCGAGCGATCGCCCGGGCCGCGTCCGCCGCGCTGCCCACCTCCGGCGGGAGCCCCGCCCTGGCCCGCGTGGCCGGGGCCGGCCGAGCTGTGGCCGCCGCGCGGCCCGGCGCCCGACTGGCCGCCGGGGTAGGGGGTGCGCTGTCCGGAAGCGGCTGATGGGCCGTCGTACGGCGCTCCCTGGTAGCCCGCGTCGGCGGGCTGTCCGCCGGTGGCGGAGGGCCCCTGGTCGTACGGCTGCCCCCCGCGCCGGGTGGCGCCGTAACCCGCGCCCGGCTGTCGCCCGGAGTCGGCGTCACCGTCGTGACGGCTGTGGCCCGCGTCCGCGCCGCCGTATGGGGAGCCGCCGGGGCTCGCGTCGGCGGGCTGGTTGCCGGCGGACCAGGGCCGCTGCGGGCGTCGGCCGCGTCCGTCCGTGTCGCCGCGCCCTTGGCTGGGCTGCCCCCCGCGCGGGGCGGCGCCGTAGCCCGCGTCGCCCTCGCCCTGCCGCCCGCGGCCCGCGCCGCCGTACGGCGAGTCGCCGGGATAGGCGTCGCCGGGAGCCGCGCCGTGGCCTGTGCGGCCGGGGTCGGCCGAGCGGTCGGCCGGGCCGTGCCCGGCGCGCGGCCCCGGCCGCCCGCCGGGGTACGCGCGCTCGGGTGTTTCGCCGCGCCCTTGACCGTGCGGCTGGCCGCCGCCGCTGCCCGTGCCGGGCCGGTCCTGGGCGGACCGCTCGGGCTGCCCCGCCGGGCCGCGTCCGGCGGCTCCCGGCCGGGGGATGCGCTCGCCGCGTCGGGTGGGGGCGGTGGACGGGTCGTCGTACGGCTGGTCGCCGGGGGCCGAGGGCCTTCGCGGGTCCCGGCCGCGTCCGTCCGTTTCGCCGTGTCCTTCGTCACGTGGCCGCTCGCCCCGCCGACCGGTACCCGTGGCGCCGTAGGGCGAGCCGCCCGGGCTTACCGAGCCGTCGGTCGGCCAGTGGCCGTCCTGCCAGTCCTGGTCCTCGTGGCCGGACCCGCGACCGCCCGCGCCACCGCGCCTCCCGGCGGCGGCCCCCTCGCCGGGGTGCCATCCGTCGTCCCGCTGGCCGTGGGTGCCCGCCCCGCCCCGGGCCCCGGCGCCCGAGCCGCGCGCTCCGGGGGCTCCCGTGCCGGGACCCCAGCCGTCGTCTTCCCGGTGGCCTTGGGCGCCGGCTCCGCCCCGGGCCCCGGTGCCTGAGCCGCCACGCGCTCCGGTGGGTCCCGTGCCGGGACTCCAGCCATCGTTGTCCCGCTGGCCGGGGGCGCCCGCCCCGTCCCGCGCCCCGGTGGGCCCCGCGCCCCAGTTCTCCTCGCCCCGGCGGGGGTCCCGGGGGCCGGTGCCCGCGCCCTCCTCGTACCGTCCGGGCGCTGAGTGAGGCTCGTCACCCGGCTGGGCTACTCGGGTCCAGCCGGTGCCGGGGTGGTGGCCGGCGGGTGTCCAGGTGCCCTCGCTGGAGTGCGTGGGGGCGGGCTGGGGGGCGCCGGTCCAGGGGCCCTCCGCGTGGGTGGGGTGGTCCCCGGCGGGCGTGACGCGGAGGTGGCCCTCCCCGTCGGCGTGGACCGGAAGGCGCGAGGGGGCCGAGGGGGCCGACGGGAACCCGGACGTCGCGGAGGGGACGCGCAGCCGCAGGGCGGACTCGCCGATGCGCAGCAGCGCCCCCGGCTCCAGCGGCACCGGATGGGGGCCCACGGGGACGCCGTCGGCGGCGGTGCCGTTGGTCGAGCCGAGGTCGGCGATGGTCACGCGGCCGTCCTCGGCGACCGTGACCGCGCAGTGCAGCCGGGAGACGTCGGGGTCGTCCAGGGGAACGTCCGCGTCGGCGGAGCGGCCGATGCGGACCTGGCCGCCGTGGAGCAGATGGACGCCGCCCGCGTCGGGCCCCGCGACCACGTCCAGATGGACCGTGGCGTCGGCCACGGCGGTCTCAGGGAGGCCGGGATAGCCGGGGTAGTGGCCGGAGTAGGGGTCGGCCGGGGCGTGCAGGGAGAGCACCGCGCCGTCCACCAGCGGCGGCTCGCCGAGCGCACAGCGCTGCGGGTCCAGCCGCTCACCCCCCGCGTACAGCACCACCGCGCCGCCGCCACCGCTGCCGCCCCCCGCCTCGTACCCGGCCGCGGCGACCGCGTCGGCGAGCCCACCGGCCACCGAGGCGAGGGCCGTGCCGACAGGGGCGGTGACCAGGACGTCCACCGCGCCCATAAGGGCATGCGGCGCGGACGCGGGCGCAGGATGGTGGCCGGAACGGCCCGGGTGGGCGCTGCGCGGCCCGAGGACGGTCAGCCGAATCTGCATCGCCGTCAACGGTCCCTTCTGTCCGGGGGGCCGGGCAGGGGTGCCGACCCCCACCACCGCCCCCAGGCCCTTCGGCACGTACAGGTCCGTACGGGGTCGTACGGGTCACGGAGCGTGAGCCCCCAGCCGCTCGGCGCTTCCGTGCTGCCTGCATCCTCGCACCTGCCACCGACACTTCGCCCGCCGCCCGGCGCCACATGATCTTGATTGGTCGGCTAGTCGGCCGAAACTGGCTGATTGCGACCGGAACGGCCGCCCTTGAGACTTCCGGCGGTGCCCAATCGAGCGGCGATCGAGCGGCCCGGACCGCCACCGGCAACCATCTGCCCGGATCACACGTCTTCCCCGGCGCCGGACCCTCATGTGGTGATCGGATAGGGCTCATCGTGCGTCGCCATTACAGTGGGGCGGACGAGCACCACAAGCGGACCGTCAAGCAGAGCAGCAAGCAGGGCGGTAAGCAGAGCAGCAAGCAGACCATCGCAGTCCACCGAAGTAAGACCACGATCAGGGAGCGCATGACGTGCGGCCGGTAGGCAGCAAGTACCTGCTCGAGGAGCCGCTCGGGCGCGGAGCCACGGGCACCGTATGGCGGGCGAGCCAGCGGGAGGCGGCGGGGGCCGAGGCCGCCGTGGCCGGGCAGCCCGGCGAGACCGTCGCGATCAAGGTCCTCAAGGAGGAGCTCGCGAACGACGCGGACATCGTCATGCGCTTTCTCCGCGAGCGCTCGGTGCTGCTGCGGCTCACCCACCCCAATATCGTCCGCACCCGTGACCTGGTGGTCGAGGGTGATCTGCTGGCCCTGGTCATGGACCTGATCGACGGTCCGGATCTGCACAAATACCTGCGCAGCAACGGCCCGTTCACCCCCGTCGCCGCATCCCTCCTCACCGCCCAGATCGCGGACGCGCTCGCCGCCAGCCACGCCGACGGCGTCGTGCACCGCGACCTCAAGCCCGCCAACGTGCTGCTCGCGGGCACCGGCGAGGGCCAGGAAATGCACCCGATGCTGACCGACTTCGGCATCGCGCGCCTGGCCGACTCGCCCGGCCTCACCCGCACCCAGGAGTTCGTCGGCACCCCCGCCTATGTGGCGCCGGAGTCCGCCGAGGGCCGTCCGCAGACCTCCGCCGTGGACATCTACGGCGCGGGCATCATGCTCTACGAGCTGGTCACCGGCCGTCCGCCGTTCGCCGGCAACACCGCCCTCGAGGTCCTCCACCGCCACCTCAGCGAGGAGCCGCGCCGCCCCTCGACCGTGCCCGAGCCGCTGTGGACCGTCATAGAGCGCTGTCTGCGCAAACGGCCCGAGGAGCGCCCCAGCGCCGAGAGCCTGGCCCGTGCGCTGCGCGTGGTCGCCGCCGGTGTCGGGGTGCACGCCTCCGCCGCGCAGGCCGAGGCGGCGCTCGGCGTCGCCGCGCTGCTCGCCCCGGACCCGGCGCCCGCGCCGGTCCCGGACACCGCGCCCGCGGACTCGGCCGACCCGACCCAGGTGCTCCCGAACACAGCGGGGGGCGCCCCCTCGTACGACCCGGCCGCGGCCACCAATGTGATGCCGACCACGGGGGCGAACGCCGACCCCACCCAGGTGCTGCCGACCGGCTCCGGCCCGGCCGGAGGCGCCGATCCGACGCGCGCCATGCCGCCCGTGCCGCCGGGCCAGGACGATCCGCACCCCTGGCAGAACCAGTTGCGCGCGGCCCGCGACCGCAATGAGCAGACGCAGGTCCAGTACCTCGACCCGAGCCAGGACCCGCTGCGCCGCCGCCCGCACCGCCCCGCGCCCCAGCAGCCGTATCAGCAGCAGCAATACCAGCAGCCGCAGCAGTATCAGCAGCCCCAGCAGCCGCCCCAGCAGCCGCCTCAGCGCCAGCGGGGCCGCCAGCAGCCGCCGCCGTACGCCCAGCAGCAGCCGCAGCAGTACGCCCCGGCGCCGCATCACCCCCAGCAGCCCCAGCCGCAGCGCTACGCCCCGCCGCCGCAGCAGCCGGAGCCGCGCCAGGAGCCCCGGCAGCGCGGCTCCAGCCCCAACCGGATGAAGATCCCGGGCCTGGGGTGCCTCAAGGGCTGTCTGTTCGTGATCGTGGTCCTGATCATCGGCTCCTGGCTGGTCTGGGAGCTGACCCCGCTCAAGGACTGGATCGCCGAGGGGCAGAGCTACTGGGACGCGGTCACCGGCTGGGCCAAGGACGTCCAGCAGTGGATCGAGGACCTCGGCGGCCCCAGTAGCTGATCCGTCGGCATCACCGATCACCGATCACCGTCCCCGTTTCCGGCCCGACTCTCCGGCCCGATCCTGGCCTCCTCACCTCCGACTCACCTCCGACTACGGTGATTTGTCGACATCCGAAGGGTGTTTTCCGCCGCAGAAGTGACAGTTGGCGTTGTCTGGTGCACCCAACGCGCCAGTAGCCGCGTAGCTTTGTCGCCAACGTGCCCCCCTTGTCGGAGGATTCGGAGCAGTCTTGTCACGGAAGATCGGCAGTCGGTACACCGCGCACCAGCTCCTGGGGCGCGGCAGCGCCGGCACGGTGTGGCTGGGCGAGGGACCCGAGGGCCCCGTCGCCATCAAGCTCCTGCGCGAGGACCTCTCCTCCGACCAGGAGCTCGTGGAGCGCTTCGTCCAGGAGCGCACCGTACTGCTCGGCCTCGACCACCCCCGGGTGGTCGGGGTGCGCGACCTGGTGGTCGACGGCAATGACCTCGCGCTGGTCATGGACCTGATCCGCGGTACGGATCTGCGCACCCGCCTCGACCGCGAGCGCCGGCTCGCCCCCGAGGCCGCCGTCGCGATCGCGGTGGACATCGCCGACGCGCTGTCCGCCGCGCACGCCGCCGGGGTCGTCCACCGCGACGTCAAGCCGGAGAACGTACTGCTGGACATGGGGGGCCCGCTCGGCCCCGGCGGTGCGCATCCCGCCCTGCTCACCGACTTCGGCATCGCCCGCCTGGTGGACGAGCCGACCCCGATCCGCGCCCAGTCGGCCCGCGACCGGGCCTCCTCCCAGGGCCGCTCGCCGAACCCGCGCAGCGTGATCGGCACCCCGGACTATCTCGCCCCCGAGATCGTCGAGGGGCTGCCGCCCCGGGCCAGCGTGGATGTGTACGCCCTCGCGACCGTCCTCTACGAGATGCTGGCGGGCTTCACGCCCTTCGGCGGCGGCCATCCGGGCGCGATCCTGCGCCGCCATGTGACCGAGACCGTGGCGCCGCTGCCCGGGATCCCCGACGAGCTGTGGCAGCTCCTCCTCCAGTGCCTGGCCAAGGCACCCGCCTCGCGGCTGCGCGCCTCCGAGCTGGCCGCCCGGCTGCGCGAGCTGCTGCCCAGCCTGGCCGGATATCCGCCGCTGGACATCGACGAGCCCGATGAGCAGCAGGAGGGCGAGCAGCGGGAGGGCGCGGAGGCGGAGACTCCGCACCGCGGTGTCTCCGTGCCCGCCGCCGGGCCCACCCCCACCCCCACGCCGACGCCCTCGCGGCGGCGCGGCGCGGTGCCGCTGGTCCCCGGGGCGGTGCCGGACTCCAGCCGCGAGACCCACACCAGCATGCGGGTGCCCAGCGCGGACGAGCTGGCGGGCGGCGCCCATGGCACCGCCCGCGCCCCCCGGGTGCACGGCCAGCGCAGGGCGGGCTCGGCCCGTAACCTCGCGGTCGCGGGCGCGCTGCGCCGCCGCCGGCTCAAGGTGGCCGCGATCACGCTGGCCGCCCTGGTCGCGGTGGGGCTCGGCGGCTGGCTGGTGGCGGGCGGCGACGACGGCGGCGAGTCGCCCAAGGGCGGCGAGCACTCCGTCTCCCAGGACCCCGGTACGCCATGACCGGGGACGGCCAGTCTTCGGTAGCGGTTACGCTGGTCCCGTGGCAGTCGTCGATGTATCCGAAGAGCTGAAGTCCCTCTCCTCGACCATGGGGTCGATCGAGGCCGTCCTGGACCTCGACAAGATGAGGGCCGACATCGCCGTGCTCGAGGAGCAGGCGGCGGCCCCGTCCCTGTGGGACGACCCGGAGAACGCGCAGAAGATCACCAGCAAGCTCTCCTATCTCCAGGGGCATCTGCGCCGGGCAGAGGAGCTGCGCGGCCGGATCGACGATCTCGAGGTGCTGTTCGAGCTCGCCGACGCCGAGGGCGACGCGGACGCCCGCGCCGAGGCCGAGGCCGAGCTGGAGGCCGTGCGCAAGGCGGTCGACGAGATGGAGGTGCGCACCCTCCTGTCCGGCGAGTACGACTCCCGCGAGGCGGTCGTGAACATCCGGGCCGAGGCGGGCGGGGTGGACGCCGCCGACTTCGCCGAGCAGCTCCAGCGGATGTATCTGCGCTGGGCCGAGCGCCACGGCTACAAGACCGAGATCTACGAGACGTCGTACGCGGAGGAGGCCGGCATCAAGTCGACCACCTTCGCCGTGCAGATCCCGTACGCCTACGGGACGCTCTCCGTCGAGCAGGGCACCCATCGCCTGGTGCGGATCTCGCCGTTCGACAACCAGGGCCGCCGCCAGACCTCCTTCGCGGGCGTCGAGGTGCTGCCGGTCGTCGAGCAGACCGACCACATCGAGATCGACGAGTCCGAGCTGCGGGTGGATGTCTACCGCTCCTCGGGCCCCGGCGGCCAGGGCGTCAACACCACCGACTCCGCGGTGCGGTTGACCCACATCCCCACCGGCATCGTCGTCTCCTGTCAGAACGAGCGCTCGCAGATCCAGAACAAGGCGACCGCGATGAACGTCCTCCAGGCCAAGCTGCTCGAGCGGCGCCGCCAGGAGGAGCAGGCCAAGATGGACGCGCTCAAGGGCGACGGCGGCAATTCCTGGGGCAACCAGATGCGTTCGTACGTCCTGCACCCGTACCAGATGGTCAAGGACCTGCGCACCGAGTTCGAGGTCGGCAATCCGCAGGCGGTGCTCGACGGTGAGCTCGACGGCTTCCTGGAGGCCGGAATCCGCTGGCGCAAGCAGCAGGAGCAGGGGAAGTAACCTTCCCGCTCCGCCCCCAACGGGCCCCGTACACCACGGTTTTGGTCACAGTCCTGTACCCATGCATGCCGCATCCACTTCCATAGCGGACATCTCGCATGCAATGGCCTTGACGATGATCTGAAAACTGGGAAGGCTGACGCGCGGCATGCGTATGACTGGGGCGCGTGTGAACGGGGGCCGGCGGACCGCCTCAGAGGGATGGGGACCGCGGAGAATGCGACACCCCGAGCCGTTGCCCCGTGCATAGCTGCTCCATCGACGAGTACAGCTACTGGGGGTAGCAGGCAGATGACGAAGAAGACGCGGCTGCGCGTTGCGCGCATAGCTGCCGGTGCGGTGATCGCCGCCGGCGCATCGCTCACCGCCGCCGGCGCCGCATCGGCCGTTGGTGTTGACGTCGGTATCGGCGGCGTGAACGTTTCGGCGAACGCGGACGAGAAGGGTCTGGACGTCGGCGTCGGCATCGGCAAGGACGACCCGACCGAGGACCCGACCGACGAGCCGACCTCGATCCCGACGGGCGAGCCGACCGACAAGCCGACTCCGCCGACCAGCGAGCCGACTCCGCCGACGGGTGAGCCGACTCCGCCGACCAGCGAGCCGACCGAGCCCACCCAGCCGCCGACCGGCGAGCCGACGGATGAGCCGACCGGCCAGCCCACCGACGAGCCCACCGGTGAGCCGACCGCCGCGCCGAGCTCGCCCGGCCAGGGTGGCGGCAGCGGTGGTGGCGATGACAGCACCTGCACGGTGGACCTCGACAGCACCAACTGCGACGACAACACCGGCACCGACAACGTCGGCTCCAAGCCGGTGGAGCAGGGCAAGGCCAAGGAGCAGTTGGCCGAGACCGGTTCCTCCGAGACCACGTTCCTGCTGGTCGGCGCCGCGACGATGATCGCCGGCGGTATCGGCTTCCGCTTTGTGCCGCGTCTGGTGAACCGCAACAACGTCGCCTGATCGCGCGCTACGCACGGTAAGGGGCCCGGAGCTCTCCAGAGCTCCGGGCCCCTTGTGTGTTCAGAGGGTGCGCCGTGCGTTCAGAGGGTGTGCCACACCCGAAGTACAGTATGCGTAACGCTGCGTTATGCCGTCGCCATCTCATGCGCGAGCACGGCCACCGTGATGAGCGCCACCAGCAGCGCTATCAGCGCGGCCGGCGTCAGCCCACCGAAGATGCCGTCCTGCTGGAGGCGCTCCCTGCTGGCCCGGCAGACCGGGCAGCGGCCCTCGCTGACGGGGCTCGCGCAGTTGGCGCAGACGAGCCTGTCGTACGTCATGCGCTTTCTCCTCCCGCGCGGCGGTGCCGCAGTAGACACGGGACCAACGCCCAGCGAAATGGGTTGGTTCCCCTTCCACTGTGCCAGCTTCCGTCCGGTTCGGCGCGCCCCGCACGATTCCGTGCCGCATCCGTACCGGTTTCGTGGCCGTTTCCGCCGCCACGACAGGCGGTTTGTCAACCGTTTGACCCCAATAGTGCAGTGAAGAAACCCACCCGCGCCGGACGGCGGACTGCGCGCCCGCGTGCGCTTCGCGTATGGTCACGCTCACCGACGGGAGCCGCTTCGGCAGCCCGTACCGCTACCCAGGTCACCGTGGTGCTCCAGTGATCCGATTCGACAACGTATCCAAGACATACCCCAAGCAGAACCGTCCCGCACTCCGGGATGTCTCGCTCGAGATCGAGAAGGGCGAGTTCGTCTTCCTCGTGGGCTCCTCGGGGTCGGGAAAGTCCACTTTCCTCCGGCTGCTCCTCCGCGAGGAGCGCGCCAGCCATGGCGCGGTCCATGTGCTCGGCAAAGATCTCGCGCGGCTGTCCAACTGGAAGGTGCCGCAGATGCGCCGCCAGTTGGGGACCGTCTTCCAGGATTTCCGGCTGCTCCCCAACAAGACGGTCGGGGAGAATGTCGCCTTCGCGCTCGAGGTGATCGGCAAGCCGCGCACCGCCATTCGGAAAACCGTCCCCGAGGTGCTCGATCTGGTGGGACTGGGTGGTAAGGACGACCGTATGCCCGGCGAGCTCTCCGGTGGTGAACAGCAGCGGGTGGCCATCGCCCGGGCGTTCGTCAACCGTCCGATGCTGCTGATCGCCGACGAGCCGACGGGAAACCTGGACCCGCAGACGTCCGTCGGCATCATGAAGCTGCTGGACCGGATCAACCGGACCGGCACCACCGTCGTCATGGCGACACACGACCAGCAGATCGTGGACCAGATGCGCAAGCGCGTGATCGAACTTGAGAAGGGCCGCCTCGTCCGCGACCAGTCCCGCGGCGTCTACGGCTACCAGCACTGAAAGGACGCCATGCGCGCCCAGTTCGTCCTGTCGGAGATCGGCGTCGGTCTCCGCCGCAATCTCACGATGACCTTCGCGGTCATCGTCTCCGTCGCCCTCTCGCTCGCCCTGTTCGGCGGGTCCCTGCTCATGCGCGAGCAGGTGAGCACGATGAAGGGCTACTGGTACGACAAGGTCAACGTCTCGATCTTCCTCTGCAACAAGAACGACAAGGAGACCTCGGCCAACTGCGCCAAGGGCGCGGTCACCGAGGCCCAGAAGCAGGAGATCGAGTCCGAGCTCAAGCAGATGAACATCGTCGAGTCGGTGCACTTCGAGACCAGTGAGGAGGCGTACAAGCACTACAAGGAGCAGTTCGGCGACTCGCCGCTGGCCGATTCCCTGACCCCGGACCAGATGCAGGAGTCCTTCCGCATCAAGCTGAAGGACCCCGAGCGCTATGACGTCATCTCCACGGCCTTCGCCGCCCGCCCCGGGGTGCAGGAGGTCCAGGATCAAAAGGCCCTGGTCGACGACCTGTTCAATCTGCTCAACGGCATGAACTTCGCGGCGCTCGGCGTGATGACGCTGATGCTGATCGTCGCGTTGATGCTGATCGTCAACACGGTGCGGGTGTCGGCGTTCAGCCGCCGCCGGGAGACCGGGATCATGCGATTGGTCGGCGCGTCCAGCTTCTATATCCAGATGCCGTTCATCATGGAGGCCGCCATCGCGGGGCTGCTGGGCGCGGGCTTCGCCTGTGTACTGCTGGTGAGCGGGCAGTACTTCCTGGTCAACAACTGGCTGGTGGACAAGATCGATGTGATCAACTTCATCGGCTGGGACGCGGTGCTCGCCAAGCTGCCGCTGGTGCTCGCGATTGGCCTGCTCATGCCCGCGCTCGCGGCGTTCTTCGCGTTGCGCAAGTACCTCAAGGTGTGACATTCGCCTACGGCGCCGTACCGGACAACCCCCGGTACGGCGCCTGTTGGTGCCCTACACTCACCGGCATGTCGGGCCCGTGTTTGTTCGTCCAGCCCCGCCGCATTCGCCGCGGGGCCGCCCTGACATTGGTCTTCGTGAGCGTGCTCGCCACCGGGGCGGCCGTCGGTTCCTGGGGCGCCCAGCCCGGACCGCGCCATGACCCCCAGCCCGTCGGGATGCCCGCTCATGCCTATGTCGGCGCGGTCGAGAGCGACCAGGTCAAGGCGGCCGCGGCGGCGGCCGAGGAGGACGGGAAGTCCGGTTCGAAGGCCGCCCGCGAGGTGGTCAGCCGCAGCGGAGACCGGTGGGGCGCGGTCTACAGCGCCCGTGAGTACGAGGGCTTCCGCCAGAACCTCGACGGTGCGTACGTCGGCGTCGGCATCTCCGCCCACCGGGACGCCCATGGGCGGATCGCGGTCGAGCGCGTCGAGCCCGGCAGCCCCGCCCAGAAGGCCGGGATCCGGGCCGATGACCGGCTGCGCACGGTCGACGGCGAGAACGTGACCGGGCGGCCGGTCACCGAGGTCGTGGCCCTGCTGCGCGGCCCCGCCGACGGCTCCCCGGGCACCCGGGTGGAGCTCGGGCTGCGGCGTGGTGGACAGAACTGGACGCAAGAGCTCCGCCGGGCCCGGCTGGCCACGGACCCGGTGAGCGTCGACCGGCTCAGCGGTTACGACGACCACAGACCCGGCGCCGTGCGGATCAAGGTCGACTCGTTCACCAAGGGCACCGGGGAGCGGATCCGGCGGGCGGTGCGCTCCATCCCCCCGGGCGACGGCATCCTGCTCGATCTGCGCGGCAACTCCGGCGGGCTGGTCTCCGAGGCCGTCACCGCCGCCTCCTCCCTCCTCGACGGCGGCCTGGTCGCCACCTATGACGTCCGTGGTGACCAGCGCGTTCTCGACGCGCGGCCGGGCGGCGACACCGACAGCCCACTGGTGGTGCTGGTCGACGGCGGCACCATGAGCGCCGCCGAGCTGCTCACCGGCGCCCTCCAGGACCGCGGCCGCGCCGTGGTCGTCGGCTCCCGCACCTTCGGCAAGGGCTCGGTGCAGATGCCCAGCGAACTGCCCGACGGCTCGGTCGCCGAGCTCACCGTGGGCCACTACCGGACCCCGGCCGGTCGTAACGTCGACGGCGAGGGCATCGCACCGGATCTGAGGGTCAAGGGCGACGACGGCCCGTCGGCCGAGGCCCGGGCGCGCACAGTATTGAGTGGCCTCGGGGGCGGGTCCTAGTGCGAGAATGGCCTGGCTATGGCTAAAGAGACGGGTCGCAAGCTGATCGCGCAGAACAAGAAGGCGCGGCACGACTATCACATCCTGGACACGTACGAGTGCGGTCTGGTGCTGACCGGGACCGAGGTGAAGTCGCTGCGCCAGGGGCGCGCCTCGCTCGTGGACGGCTTCGCCCAGCTCGACGGCGGCGAGGCATGGCTGCACAACGTCCACATCCCCGAGTACAGCCAGGGGACCTGGACCAATCACTCGGCGCGCCGCCGGCGGAAGCTGCTGCTGCACCGGGCGGAGATCGACAAGCTGATCGGCAAGACCCAGGAGACCGGGCACACCCTGGTGCCGCTGGCCCTGTACTTCAAGGACGGCCGGGCCAAGGTCGAGATCGCGCTGGCCAAGGGCAAGAAGGAGTACGACAAGCGCCAGACGCTCCGCGAGCGGCAGGACCGCCGGGAGTCCGAACGGGCGATGTCCGCGGCACGGCGGCGCCAGCGCGCCTGACCGGGCCCGGCGGGCTCCGACCAGCGGGGCGGCCCTGACCAGCGGGGCGGCCCTGACCAACCCAGCGGGGCCTGACCAGCCGGGCACGCGCCCCGGGCGACGGGAATGATGTGGCCCCGTCGCGCGTTGTTCACCTATGATGGCGCTGTGCCCCTCCGAGGGCGCGGCACCACCTTTGAAAACACCACATGGGGATGATCGGTTTCGACAGCGGCTGTCGAAGCAGGAGAAGCGAGCCGAGGAAGCGGCAATGATCTCGTTAACCATATGTCGCAACCAATAATCGCCAACACCAAGCGCGATTCCTTCGCCCTCGCTGCCTAAGTAGCGACTTGCGAAGTGTCAGCCCGGGGCTGTTCCCGACCCGGATCCTGGCATCAGCTAGGGAACTAAACCACTAAGCCCGGTCACGGGGCGTAGTGGGAAATCAAACAGTGACTGAGCCCGTCGGAGACTTGTCCGCGTGATCTCCGGGGCCGAGAAAATCACAGCGGACTGCGCTCGGAGAAGTCCTGATTCCACACCGGTGGACGCGGGTTCGATTCCCGCCATCTCCACTCATCCCATGTACGACGAGGGCCCCGCCGGCAGGCGGGGCCCTCGTCGTGTTCCGGTGCTCATCGGTGCTCAGACGAGCCGGTGTTCCCAGCGCAGTGCGGGCCGGTCGCCGATCCGGTACGTATGCGAGCGGGGGGTGACGCGGAGCCGCACGGTGCTGATGTCGGGACGTCCGTCGTCCTGCCAGGCGATGAGCGTCCGCTCGATGTCGTCCCACAGCGTCACCGGTCCGCCTTGCCGGACGGTCCAACCGGAGCCGTTCTCGGTGAACGCGGCGAAGGATTCGCGGTCGGCATCGAATACGTAGGGCTGCCGGTGGCCATCGCTTCGGGCAGCGCGTACGAGCTGGGCGCCGGGCGCGGCGAGCTGCGCGAGGAAGGCGGGCATCCACTCCTCCAGCAGGGTCGGCGGCACTTTCGCCGCACGCTCGCTGTCGGCGTAGGCGGTGCGGGCCGAGAGGTCCCCGGCGAGCGGTACCACGGCCTGGGAGCGCGCCTGCATGAACGACGACTCCCCGATGATCCGTCCCTCGGCTGTGCCGTCCTCGTTCACGGTGACCTTGGCGAGGCCGGTGCCGTATGCCCATGAGCCGGGCGCGAGGGTGGTGAGGATGGTGCCGCCCGGCTTGGTCTGGCGTACCCAGGTGTGGGGGATGCGGCGTACCGCGCATGTGGCGATGACGCGGTCGTAGGGGGCGCGGCGTGGGTGGCCGAGGAGTCCGTCGCCGGTCACGGTCCATGTGGAGTATCCGGCGGCCTCCAGGGCGGCATCCGCACGGGCGGCCACGCCCGGGTCCACCTCGACCGTGGTGACGTTGTCTTCTCCGAGCCGGTGGCACATCAGGGCGGTGGAGTAGCCGGTGCCGGTGCCGATCTCCAGCGCGGTGTGACCGTCCTCGATGTCCAGGGCCTCGATCATGCCGACGACGGTGACGGGCGTGGTGGAGGATGACGTAGGCACGCCAGGGACAGGTGCGGCGGCCTGGTCGGCCGTGAGGTGCCCGTCCAATTGCGTCACCAGGGACTCGTCGCGGTAGGCGATCTTGGACCATTCCTTCGGGTCGGTGCCGAGCGCGGTCACCGGCCGCCAGTGTGCGCCGTCGGTGGGCAGGAACACGCCGGGCTGGAGGAACAGTTCACGGGGTACGGCCTCGACCGCTGCGCGCCACCTCGGATGGGTGAGGACTCCGGTCTCCTGGAGCCGGTCGGCGAGGTCACGTCGCTCAGTCGCGGTATCGGGCATCATCGGGGTTGTCTCCTTGAGCGAGCAGGTCGGCGAAGGCGGCGGCCATCGGCAGACCGGTCTTCTCCTCCAGCCACCCCCATTGGCCGTTCGGGTTCAGCTCCAGCCACTGGGGTTCGCCGTCGCGGTCCAGGGCGAGATCAAAGCTTCCGGAGGGGATGCCGAAATGGTCGAGGCAGGCGAGTAGCGCCCTTTCCAGCCGACTCGGCAGGTCTACCACGGTGTACGACAGCGCGGAGTAGTCCTTGCGCCAGTCCAGCAGGCCCGAGTCGATGCGGACGGCGAACGACTGCCGGCCGACGACCAGCACCCGGAGGTCGGCCACTTTGTCCACACGGGCCTGGAACAGGTGCGGCGCCACGGCCGCGGAGTCGTCCACCTCGTCGGCGGTGACTGGCTCGGCCCAGCTCGTAAGGCCGATACCGGCTCGCTCGTACGGGGTCCATCGCAGCGTCTTGCTGATCACCCGCCGGTGTGTGGTGATGAACTGGCGTGCCTCACCAGGATCGTTAGTGATCAAGGTCGCGGGCACGGTGAGGCCGCAGCGTACGGCTGCGGCGAGTTGGGCGGGTTTGTAGTCGGCTGCCGCATTGCTGGCGGGGTGGTTGACCCACAAGGGATGGTCGAGGGAGTAGAGGGTGCCTGCGAGCCCGTGGCGGACCTGCGCGGCGGCATAGCGTGCGTCGTCCGCGTCCAGGCGGTCGAAGGCGGGCCAGATGGGGCGGCGCCAGTACACGGCCCTTAGGTGCTCCAAGTCGGCGGTCCTCGATGGGATACGTAACTGCCCGGCCACCGGGGCGGAGGCCGGGCAGCCGCCGAACCGGGCCGTGACCGTCAGATCCCCGACCGGGAGGTCTGCGGGGTTGAAGCGGACCACCGGAACATCGCGCTGGCTGAGGTGGGTGATCACCATGTCGGCGGTGATGTCGAGCGGTTCGGTGACCACCAGGACCGGTTGCGTGTCGGCCATCGGAGCTGTCAGTCCTGCTGGGAGTCCTGGTCGGAGCCCGCGTCGTTGCGCGAGTCCAGGTTCGTCACGGTCGATGTCGAGGTGGCCGAGCTGGTGCCGTGCCTGCCCATCTCGACCGCCAGGCCGTCACGGTCGCGGAACACGCCGGTCTGGGTGTCCGGGTCGATGGTGACGGTGGTGAACGGCATCTCCGCCGTCGTGGGATACGGGCCGAGTCGGCGCAGGCCCCACGGGCGGCCGCATGCCGTGGGAAACGCCCGGCCCGCCGCCGGGCGTGACATCACCATCGCGGCCCGCCGCCTCGTGCGGGAGCGTGAGACGACGGGCCGCACACCGTGTGCCGAATGCGCATATGGCGTGCTTCCATACGCCCTCCCCACCCGCCTGCGGTACCCCTAGGGTCGTCAGTTCCGTTGTTCCGTAGGAGGTACCTATGGACGTTCGTACAGCGAGAGTTGACATCGGGTCGATCCTTCGCGGCGCCCGCTGCGCTGCCCGCCTCACCCAGGCGCAAGTCGGCCAGGCGTGTGGTTACTCCGCGTCGGCCGTCTCCCGGATCGAGTCCGGCCGGATGCGGCTCGACTACCACGCCCTGGCGCAGTTCGCAGCGTTCCTGAACGTCCCACTCGACCGGCTGACCGTGACTCCTGTGCCGGGCCCACCCACGGTCGATACGGTGGAGCGTCCATCGGACGAGGAGGATGCGGTGCGTCGTAGGGAACTGCTCACCGGTGCGTTGGCGGCCGGAGCGACGGCTTTTGTGAGCGGCGCCCGGGCCGATGCGGCGTCCGGCCCATTCGACCCGGCGGCCGGCCTCGAGGATGCTCTCTTCCGGCTTCCCTCCGCTGCCCCGGCTCCGCCGGCCCGTCTTGTTCAGCAGACAGCGGCCGCACGGCGGGACTTCCGCGCCGCTCGCTACACCTCTCTCGGCCGCGCGCTCCCGGGTCTGCTGGCCGCGGTCTCGGCGACGCGGGACGCGTCGAGCGGGCGGGCGCGAGAGGAGGCGAGCATGGTGCTCGCACGGGCATATGTGCTGGCCGCCGAGTTGGCGCTGAAGCAGCACAACGACGCGGCCTGGGTGGCTGCCGACCGGGCGCTGACCGCTGCCCGGGCCAGTGGCCACCCGGTTCCGATCGGGGAGTCTTCCCGGGTCCTCGCGATCACCATGCGGCGGTCGGGGCGGTGCGCGGCCGCGGTGCGGCTGCTCACTCAGGAGGCGGCCGATCTGGATGTCGGCCGGTCGCCGACCGGGGCTGTGCGTACGACGCTGATGTTGACGGCCGCGTACACAGCGGCCACCGGCAGGGACCGTGCCACGGCGCTGGACCTGCTGGACGAGGCCCAGGAGGAGACGGAGCGGCGCCAGGCGGTGCCGGGGCTGTTCACCGTGGATGCCAGCCGGACGCAGGTGGACGTCTACCGGATCGGCGTGCTCAACGCACTCGGCACGCCCGATGAGGGTGTGAAGGTCGCCGCGAGGCTGAACATCGACCGCATGCCGACGGCGGAGCGCCGTGCCCGCGCCTGGACGGATACGGCCCGCATGTGGCACGCCCTCGGCGACCAGCCGCAGACCTTCGCGGCGCTCCGCAAGGTGGAGCGGGAGGCGCCGCAGGAAGTGCGGCGGCCGGCGCTTCGGGCCCTGACGGCGGACCTGTTGTACCGGCCCGCCCGCGTACCGGGTGTGCGGGAATTCGCGGCCCGCACCGGGGCCCTGCCCGGCTGACGCGCTGCTGGACATCTATCGGGAGTGCTGGGCGCACAAGCTCCATCTGCCGCATTACGCACCCGAGGCGTTCGGGGAGCGGCCGCGGCGGCATGCCGGGGAGCCGGGGTGGGAGGCCGTGGTGGCGTACGGGGCCGGTGAGCCCGTTGGCCATATCTAGGCCAACCGGCTCACCAGGGCGGGAAGGTGCGGGCCCTGTACGCCTCGTGGGGGTACGCGGTGGTGGGCACCGCGCGGTCCTCGGCGGAGGCGCCGGTGCTGACGGTGATGGTGCGCCTCACCCGCGCGTAGGGTCGGCGTTCAGCCGGTGGACCGGCCGATGTCCAGGACCGCCTTGCCGTGGAGACGGCGGTCCAGCAGGGCGGTGACGGCCTCCTCGGCTCGGTTCCAGCCGCCGCGCCAGGTGATCTGGGGGTCCAGGTCGCCCGTCGCGACGCGCTCCGCGAGCCAGGTGAGGTCCGCGCCGATGTCGGGGCGGTCCAGCAGGTAGAAGGTGACGATCGAGCGGTTGTGGCGGCCTTCGTTGCCGTAGAGGGCGCCGAAGGGGAAGGTCTCGGGCTGGCCCGTGACATGGCCGACGGAGACCAGGGTGCCGTGTGCGGCGAGTTTGTCGTATGCCGCTACCAACTGGGGTCCGCCGACGTTGTCGACCACTCCGTGCACCGGCTCGTCGATCTCCGTCGGGTCCTTGACCACCTGGTGGGCGCCCAGTGTCCGCAGGCCGTTGCCGTGGGCGGCCGGGTCGCCGGTGGAGGCGATGACATGGGCGCCGCCGAGCCGGGCGAGCTGGACGGCGTAGCGGCCGACGCCGCCGGTGGCGCCCGTGATCAGGATGCGGCGGCCGAGGGTGTCGCCGA
Organism: Streptomyces sp. CY-1; assembly: GCF_047218265.1. Classification (NCBI taxonomy): domain Bacteria; kingdom Bacillati; phylum Actinomycetota; class Actinomycetes; order Kitasatosporales; family Streptomycetaceae; genus Streptomyces; species Streptomyces sp. CY-1. The sequence goes on along the minus strand of NZ_CP178393.1, from coordinate 4,705,359 downwards.
TCCGGCGCAGGGCGCGCAGGGCGCTGCCGCCCGCGACCGGGATGGTGCTGATCGCGCCGGGGTCGGCACCGGTGGGCGGGACGCCGAGCATCGCGGTGTCCACCGCGCGCAGTTCCGCCCAGCCGCCGTCCGCGCCCAGGGTGACGACGGGGGTTCCGGCGGCCGGTCCGGAGCCGTCGGCGGCCGCGCGCTCGACCACTCCGGCGGCGTCCCAGCCCAGCACGGTGCCTTCGGGGGCCTCGGTCCGGTGGGCGACCTCGCCGTAGTTGAGGGAGGTGGCGGTCACCCGGACCAGGGCCTGGTGGGGGGCGGGTTCGGGGTCGGCGGTCTCGCCGAGGCGGAGGCCGGAGGGGGCGGAGTGGTCAACGAGCAGGGCGCGCATGGCGGTTCGCCTTTCGATGAAGGGTGACGATCACAGTTATGCCACTGAGTGGCAAAAGCGCGCAAGTGGCACCACTGCCGACGGCTACACTTTTCGCCGTGACTGCCGCTCCCAGCTCCTCACTGCGCGAACGCAAGAAGCGGCGCACCCGTCAGGCGCTGATAGACACCGCGCTGGAGCTGTTCACCCGGCGCGGCTTCGGCGGGGTGACGCTGGATGAGCTGTGCGAGGAGGTGGAGGTCTCCAAGCGCACCTTCTTCCGCACCTTCACCAGCAAGGAAGATGTCGCGATGGCCCCCGACCAGGACCTGTGGCGGGCCTTCCTGGAGGAGCTGGAGACCGCGGACCCGGGCGCGCTGCCCGTGGTGGAGCTGGGGCGGGACGCGCTGCTGGCCGCGCTGGAGCGGATGGACGACGAGGGCTGGGCCCGGCGGATGCTGCTCAGCCGGCGGCTGGCCGAGCGGACCCCCTCGATGGGCGCGCACGGCCTCCAGTTCTGCGAGGCCACCACGCAGGAGGCGCTGGCGATCCTGCACCGCCGGTTCGGCCTCGGCGGGCCGGGCGACCTGCGGCCGCGGCTGGCGGTGGACATGCTGGTCGCCGCGTTCCACGGGGCGCTGGCGAGCTGGGTGGCGCAGGCCCAAGAGGCCGACGGGGCGGGCGGGGCGCGCGGGGCGGGCCGTACCGAGCCGCCCACCGCCGAGGAGCTGGCCGCCCGCCTCCGCCAGGCCGTCGCCACCCTCCCCGGCAGCCTCGCCCTGACGGCCGCGCCCAGTGGGGACGGCGGTTGAGGTTCGGCCCGGCCGCCGGTCAGGTGAAGGCGATCACCAGGCCGAGGCCGAGGAAGAGCGAGCCGATCAGGGTCATGCCCACCGCCGGGCCCACCATCTGGCGCCGCATGTACACCCGGGCCTTGTGCGAGCTGCCCGGGAGGTACACCACGTCCACTCTCCGGCCGGTCGCCAGCCCCATCCCCAAGCCCTGGATCGCGGTCGTGAACTCCACCAGGTAGCCGTGGTGGTCGTGGAACCGGATGACCGGCGTCTGGGTCGTGCTCTCGTCCCGGCGGTTGACGATGTTGGCGACCACCAGCCCCTCCGTACGGAGCCCCTCGCGGCGCAGCCGCCGCACCAGCCGGACGTCGCGGACGGCGCAGGCGTGGATGAGCAGGCCGACCGCGATACACAGCAGATCGGCTCCGGGCACGGCCATCGATGAACCGCCTCTCGTCGTGTTCGCATCCCCCGCTCGCCACAGGAGACGCGTTGATCCGGAGCGTCGGTTGCCGGCCCCGCGCTCTGTCGCGAAATGACGGGGTGCGGGATCCTCCCGTGACATGAGCAGACCCATGAAGCGTCGTGTGAGCGGCTGGATCTGGCCCCTCGTCATCGGACTCGCCTGCACCCTCACCTGGAGCTCGCCCGCCGGTGCGGACACCTCCCGCGCCGGGATCGGCGACGCCCTCGACACGATCCTGGCCGACCCCCTGCTGAAGGGCGGCGCGGCCGGGGTGGTGGTCGCCGACGCCGACTCCGGCGCCGCCCTCTACCGGCACCGGGCCGACGACCGGCTGATGCCCGCCTCCAACACCAAGCTGTTCACCTCGGCCGCCGCCATGGGGCTGCTCGGCCCCGACCACCGCTTCGACACCGATGTCCTGGCCGACGGCAGCCGCCACGGCCGTACGCTCCGGGGCGATCTGTATCTGCGCGGCACCGGTGACCCCACGATGCTCGCGGGCGACTACGACCGCTTGGCCAAGGGCGTCGCCGACGCGGGCATCAGCAAGGTCACCGGGCGGCTGATCGCCGATGACACCCGCTTCGACGCGCAGCGGGTGGGCCGCTCCTGGGCGGCCGACGACGAGTCCTCGTACTACGCGGCGCAGATCTCCGCGCTGACCCTCGCCCCCGACACCGACTACGACGCGGGCAGCGTCATCGTCGAGGTCGCCCCGGGCGCGGCCGCCGGTGACCGGCCGAAGGTCACCGTCACGCCGCCGAACTCCTACGTACGGATCGACAACCGCGCGACCACCGGAAGCGGCGGCCTCACCGTCGAGCGCGGGCACGGCTCCAACACCATCACCGTCAGCGGCGCGATTCCGGCCGGGGCGGCGACCGCCAAGGAGTGGGTCAGCGTCTGGGAGCCCACCGGCTACGCCGCCTCGGTCTTCGCCGACGCCCTCCACCGGCACGGCGTCCGGGTGGCCGGGCCCACCCGCCTGGGCCGGGCCGCTCCGGCGGACGCCCGGACGCTCGCCGCGCACCGCTCCATGCCGCTCAAGGAACTGCTGATCCCCTTCATGAAGCTGTCCAACAACATCCACGCCGAGGCGCTCACCAAGGCCATCGGTTACGAGACAGCCGGTCGCGGCACCTGGGACGCGGGGCTCGGTGCCATCGCCGACTGGCTGAAGAAACAGGGCGTGGACACCGGCGCGGTGCGCCAGGTCGACGGCTCGGGGCTGTCCCGGATGGACAACATCGCGGCCGGGCGCCTCACCGAGCTGCTGCTGTCGGTGCGCCACGAGCCCTGGTACGCCGACTGGTACGCCTCGCTGCCGGTGGCCTGCGCCCCGGACCGGTTCGTGGGCGGCACGCTGCGGACGCGGATGTGCTCCACCCCGGCGGCCGGTAACGCACGCGGCAAGACCGGCTCCCTGACCGGCGCCTCCGCGCTCTCCGGCTATGTCACCGACGCGGACGGCAGGGAGCTGGTCTACAGCGTCGTCCTCAACAACTACCTCGCGGACTCGGTGAAGAGCCTGGAGGACGCGATCGTGGTGACGCTCGCGAAGTCCGGCGAGGGCCATGCGGAGGCGGTGCGGCCCCGTGCCGTACGGGGCGCCACGGACGCCACGGCCGACGCCGGACTCGAATGCGCCTGGGCCAAGCCCCGGCGCTGCTGAGCCGTAGCGTCAGAGCGGCAGCCTCACCACCGCCGTCCCCGCCGCCGCGTCAGCCGACGCGCCGCCGGCCACCTCCAGCCGCCAGGGCGCCGAGGTGCCGGTGGCCTCGGCGCGCAGCTCCGCCCCGTCCCGTACGACGGTGAAGGTGGCGGCCGTCGTGCCGTCCGGGCGCGGCACCCGCACCGTGACCGGGCGGCCCGCCGCCGGTTCGTACACCCGCAGCGTGATCCCGTCCGCCCAGTCGGCGTCGGGGCGGTCGTCGGCCGCCCCGAACGGGATCACCGCGCCGGGCCGGGCCAGCAGCGGGACGCTGAGGAAGCCGTGGGTCTCGCGCACCCAGCGCGGGCCGTGCACCGTCCGCCCGCTGGGCACATGCGTCCAGACGCCCTCGGGCACGTAGTAGCTCACCTCGCCCTCGTCGTCGAAGACCGGGGCGACCAGCAGATCGCCGCCGAGCATGTACTGCCGCTCCAGGCCCGCGCATCCCGGGTCGTCGGGGAACTCCAGCACCATGGCGCGCATCACCGGGACCCCCTCGGTGTGCGCCTGCCGCGCCGCCTCGTACAGATACGGCATCAGCCGCAGCTTCAGCCGGGTGAAGTGGCGCAGCACCTCGACCGACTCCTCGTCGAAGTGCCAGGGCACCCGGTAGGAGGACGAGCCGTGCAGTCTGCTGTGCGAGGACAGCAGCCCGAAGGCGATCCACCGCTTGAACAGGGCCGGGTCCGGGGTGCCCTCGAAGCCGCCGATGTCATGGCTCCAGAAGCCGAAGCCGGAAAGACCCAGCGAGAGCCCGCCGCGCAGCGATTCGGCCATCGCCTCGTAGGTGGACTCGCAGTCGCCGCCCCAGTGCACCGGGAACCGCTGGCCGCCCGCCGTGGCCGAGCGCGCGAAGACCACCGCCTCGCGCTCACCGCGCCGCTCGCGCAGCACCTCGTGGACGGTGCGGTTGTAGAGGTGGGTGTAGTAGTTGTGCATCCGCTCGGGGTCGGAGCCGTCCGCGTACACCACATCGGTGGGCACCCGCTCGCCGAAGTCGGTCTTGAAGCAGTCCACGCCCATGTCCAGCAGCGCGGTCAGTTTGGCCGCGTACCAGGCGCGGGCGTCGGCGTTGGTGAAGTCCACCAGCGCCATGCCCGGCTGCCACAGATCCCACTGCCACACCGAGCCGTCCGGCCGCTTGAGCAGATAACCGGCCGCCTTGCCCTCGGCGAAGAGCGGGGAGCGCTGGCCGATGTACGGATTGATCCAGAGGCAGATCCGCAGGTCCCGTTCGCGCAGCCGGCGCAGCATGCCCTCCGGGTCGGGGAAGACCCGCGGATCCCAGGTGAAGTCGCACCACTGGTACTCGCGCATCCAGAAGCAGTCGAAGTGGAAGACGGACAGCGGCAGTCCGCGCTCCGCCATGCCGTCCACGAAGCCGGTGACCGTCTCCTCGTCGTAGGAGGTGGTGAAGGAGGTGGACAGCCACAGCCCGAAGGACCACGCGGGCGGCAGCGCGGGGCGGCCGGTGAGCGCGGTGTAGCGGCGCAGGATCTCCTTGGGGGTGGGGCCGTGGATGACGTAGTACGTCAGCTCCTGGTCCTCGGCGCTGAACTGGATCCGGGAGACCGCCTCCGAACCGACCTCGAAGGAGACCCGGCCGGGGTGGTCGACGAAGACGCCGTAGCCCGCGTCGGTGAGGAAGAACGGGACGTTCTTGTACGCCTGTTCGGTGGCGGTGCCGCCGTCGGCGTTCCAGATGTCGGTGGTCTGGCCGTTCCGCACCAGCGGGCCGAAGCGCTCGCCGAGGCCGTAGACGGAGGTGCCGACCCGCAGCGCGAGCCGTTCGCGCAGGTGGTGGTGGCCGTCGGGGGTCTCCATGATGCCCATGTCCTTGGCGCCGCTGCTGGTGAGCGTGCGCCCGGCGGCTTCTAGGTCCATCCGCCAGGGCCCGGTGCGGGCGAAGCGCACCGAGAGCGCGCCCGAGGTGAGCCGGGCCTCCTCGGCGTCGCAGCTCACCTCGGTGTCGCACTCCTGGCGGGCGATCTCGAAGGACGGGCCGCGCTCCACTCCGCCGGCGAAGTGGGTGATCCGGATGGCGATGACATCGGGCATGGGGGAGGCGCAGGTCAGGGTGAGGGCCGGGCCCTTGAGCAGATCGCCGCGGTGGCGGACGGGATGGGTGGGGGCGTGGACGGTGAGGGTGCCGGGGCCGGTCTCCACATCGAGCACCCCTTGCGGGTACGCGGCGCGGACGCCCTCGCGCAGCCTCCAGTAGCCATCGCTGAACTTCATGCGAATGCGGCCCTCCTCGTCATTTGACCGCGCCCATGGCGATGCCACGGGTCAGGGTCCGCTGGAAGATCAGGAAGAAGCAGAACGCGGGGAGCACCCCGAGCAGGGCGGCCGCGTTGGTCATGGTGGCGTCCATCAGCCGCTGGCCCTGGAGGACGCCGAGCGCCACCGAGACCGTCTGGTTGTCGTTGGAGATCAGCATCACCAGGGGCAGCAGGAACTCGTTCCAGGTCCAGATGAAGAAGAAGACCAGCAGCACCCCGAGGGTGGGGCGGCTGACCGGCACCACCACCCGCCACAGCACCTGCCACTTGTTGGCGCCGTCGATCCGGGCCGCCTCGATGACCTCCTTGGGGAAGGCGCCGAGCACGGAGGAGAGCAGATAGGTGCCGAACGCCGACTGGATCACGGTGAAGACGATGATCACGCTCAGCCGGGTGTCGTACAGGCCCACCTGCTTGGACAGGTAGTAGACGGGATAGACCAGGGCCTCCTGCGGCAGCATGTTGGCCAGGACGAAGAAGGCCAGCACCCAGGGGCGGCCCTTGACCCGCCCGATGCCGATCGCATACGCGTTGAGCACCGACAGCAGTGCGGCGAGCACCGCCACCGAGCCGGAGATCAGCGCGGAGTTGAACAGCTTCCGGCCGAAGTCGACCCGCTGCCAGAAGTCCCGCAGCCCGTCCAGATGGATCCCCTCGGGCAGGCTCAGCGGGCCGTTCGCGGAGTACTCGGCGGGCGATTTCACCGCGTTGAGGGCCACCACGAGGAACGGCAGCACCATGAGTACGGCCGCCACGCTCAGCGCGGCCAGCACCGGAAAGCGGGCCGGGGCCTGGTGTCGCTCGAGGGCGTTCACCGCTGCTCGTCCTCCGCCCGGGTTTGCAGGCGCAAGGCCACCAGGGCCAGCGCCAGGATGATCACGGTGAGGGCGGTGGAGACCGCGGAGCCGTAGCCGACCTGCGTCTTCTCGAAGAAGGACTGGAAGGAGAAGTACGAGGGGACATTGGTGGCCCCACCGGGCCCGCCCTTGGTGAGCACATACACCGCGCCGAAGACCTTGAGCGCCGCGATGGTGCACCACAGCAGCACGACGGAGATCTCCGGGCGGATCTGCGGCAGCGTCACATGCCAGAACCGCCGCCACCACGAGGCCCCGTCCAGCTCGGCCGCCTCGTGCAGGGACGGGTCGGCGCGCTGGAGCCCCGCCATGAAGACCACCAGCGGAAAGCCGAGCTGGACCCAGACCATCACGGCCATCACGCTGTAGAGCGCGAAGTCCGGGTCGCCCAGCCAGTCATGGCGCAGCGAGCCGAGGCCGACGGCGTCCAGGGCCTCGTTCAGCGCGCCGCCCTCCGGGGCCAGGATCCAGCTCCAGACGATCCCGGCCACCGCGATCGGCAGCACCTGCGGCAGATAGAAGCAGGCGCGCAGCACGCTCGCGGTGCGGGTGCCGATGTGCTTGGCGACGTAGTCGAAGAGCGCGGCGGCCAGCACCAGGCCCAGCGCGGTGGGGAGCACGGCCATCGCCACCACCATGGCCAGGCTGTGCCGGAAGGACTCCCAGAAGGCGGAGTCGTCCAGCAGGGCGCGGTAGTTGTCCAGCCCGGCCCACTTCGGGCTGCCCACCCCCTGCCAGTGGGTGAGGCTGATCCCGGTGTTCATCAGGAACGGGACGACGATGACGGCGAGGAAGGCGAGCGCGCCGGGGAGCAGGAACAGGGCGTACGGATACTCGCGGCGCCGTAGCGGCGGTGCCTTGCTGTGGGCGCTCATCCCTTCGGCGCGCCCGCGTCGTACGCCTTCTTCAGCGCGTCCAGATACCCGTCGGGATCCGCGCTGCCGGTGATCAGCTTCTGGGTCTCGGAGACGAGGGTGTCGTAGAAGCCGGGGACCGGCCAGTCGGGGTAGAAGGCCAGGCCGTCGCTGTCGGCGTAGGCGGTGAAGTCCTGGATCAGGCTCTTGGACTGGGGGTCGGTGATGGCCGATGGATCGGCGGCCACGGGCACTCCGCCGTGGTTGCCGAGGGTGTTCTGGATGCCCTTCTTCATCGTGATGTCGATGAAGTCGTAGGCGAGCTCCTTGTTCTTGGCGCCCTTGGGGACGACCCAGAGATTGCCGCCGGAGCCGAGGGTGAGCTTGGAGCCGGGGAAGGGGAAGGTGCCCCACCGGTCCTTCATCTCGGAGGTGAAGCGGCCGAACCACCAACTGCCGGAGAAGAACATCGGGTACTTTCCGGCGATGAAGGCCGCGCCCGCGTCCTCCGCCTTGGCGCCACTCGAACTCCCCGCGATATAGCCCTTCTTCACCCAGTCGGCGAAGGTGGTGGCGCCATAGGTCCAGGCGGCGTCGTGGAAGTCCGGCTTGCCCTTGTACCGCTCGTAGGCGTCCACCCAGGAGCGGTCGGCCTTGGTGAGGGCGAGCTGGTAGACGTACTGGTGGGCGGGGTATTCGGCGCCCGCGCTGGCGAGCGGGGTGACGCCCTTGTCCTTGAACGCCGCAAGGGCGGCGGTGAATTCGGCGAAGGTGGCCGGGACCTTGATGTGGTGCTTCTCGAAGAGGGTCTTGTTGTAGAAGACCATCGTGTACTCGGCGTAGTTGGGGATCCCGTACCAGTTGCCGGAGCCCATCACGCCCTGTGCGTCGTAGCGGCTGGTGGTGCGCACCCCGGGGCTGAGCGGCTTGTCCCAGCCGCGTTTGGTGACCTGCGGCGTGAGGTCGGTGAGCAGGCCCTGTTTGGAGAGCAGCCCGGTGGTGGCGTTGCCCTTGTTGTACTCCATCAGGTCGGGTGCGTCACCGGAGTTGAGGACCATCGAGGCGGTCTTCTGGATCTGTTCGAAGCCCTTCTCCTCGACCTTCACCGTGACGCCTGGATGGCTCTTCTTGAACTCCTCGATGGCCTGCTTCCAGGCGATGCCCATGGCGCTGTTGGGCGCCTCGTAGTGCCACAGCCTGAGCGACTTGCCGTCCCCGGCCTCGTCCCCGCCACCCCCGCAACCCGCCATGACCAGGGCTCCCGCGAGCGCGGCCGCGATGACGGCCACCGTTCGTTTCGTCCGTTTCCGTGCCGTCAACATCCGCTGCCTCCGGGAGGGTGGGAAGGAATGGCGCACGTGCAACGTTCGTCGAAGCGCTTCGATGGGGAGAGGTATACGAGGGGTGAGCGAGATATGTCAATGCCGTTGATAAAACGGGCGCGAGCGGGCAGGGGTGGTGCGGCGCAACTGGGCGGGGATCTCCGTGTGTCGCGGCGATCTGGTCATGGCCGGCTCTCCGAGGCGGGTGCCTGCGGTACGGACCGTGGCGAGGCCCGCAGACAACGCCGCCCCGACCAGGCGATGGCGAAGGCGAGGGCGGCCGCCAGCGCCGGGGTGAGGTAGGCCGAGGTGGGGGCCAGGTGGTCCACCGTCCAGCCGCCCACCGCGGCGCCCGTGGAGATGCCGATGAGCAGACCGGTGTACACGGTGGTCATCCCCTCGTTGAGGCGGGCGGCGGGGAGCAGACGGTGCACCAGGGTCATGCCGGTGATCATCGTGGGGGCCGTGGCCATGCCCGCCAGGAAGAGCAGCGGGGCGAGGGTGGCGAGGCTGTGGGCGGTCAGGAGGGGGAGGACGGCCAGGGCCATCGCGGCCACCCCCGCCACCAGGCGCCCTCCGGCCGTACCGCGCGGTGGCAGCGCACCGAAGACCAGCCCGGCGGCGCAGGAACCGGCGGCCTGGAGGGCGAGGACGGCGCTGCTCGCCGTGGAGCCCCCGTACGAGCCGACGGCGGCGACCGTCGCCACCTCCATCGAGCCGAAGACCGCGCCGGTCGCGAGGAAGGTCAACAGGACGACGCGCAGGGCGGGGGTGCCGAGCACGCGGCCCCGGGCGGCGTGCGGTTCCGGCGCCGGTTCGGTGCGGCGCTGCGCGGCGAACAGCAGGGTGCCGGTGAGCAGCAGCGCCGCCGCCGTGACCAGCCCCGCCTCGGGGAGCACCGCGGTGCACAGCACCATGGCCAGCGCGGGCCCGGCCATGAAGCAGACCTCGTCCACGACCTGTTCGAAGGAGGCGGCGGTGTGCCGGGCGGCCGGGTCGTCGCGGTGCAGCGCGGCCCAGCGGGCGCGGGTCATCGCGCCCAGGCCGGGCACGCCGGACGAGCCCGCCGCGCAGCAGAACAGCGTCCAGGCCGGGGCGCCGAAGTGGACGCACAGCACCATGGCGGTCGCCCCGGCCACGAAGACGAGGACGGCGGGGACCGCGACCCTGGCCTGCCCGTACCGGTCGACCAGCCGCCCCAGCAGCGGCCCCGCGAGCGCCGTCACCGCGACTCCGGCCGCCGAGACGGCGCCCGCGAGTGCGTACGAGTCCCGCACCGTGGCGATCATCAGCACCGTGGAGACGCCGAGCATCGAGCCCGGCAGCCGTCCGACAAGGGCCGCGAGCGTGAAGGCGAGCGCGCCGGGGGCGGCGAAGAGCCGTCGGTACGGGGCGAGCGGCGACCGGCGGCGGCGCGGCGGGGCGGGGGCGGCGCCGGGCCGGGAGGCGGGGCCGGAGCCGGGACGGGCGGGACGGGGGAGGACGGGCCGGGAGTCGGGACGGGCGGGACGGGGGAGGACGGGCCGGGAGTCGGGGCGGGAGGGACGCGGCACGACGGGCCGGGAGGCGGGGCGGGAGGGACGCGGCACGACGGGCCGGGAGGCGAGGAAGAGGATCACCCCCATACGGTCGCGGGGCCGCCCGGGGCCGGTCCAACACCTGATCCGGGCCCATTCACGCATATCCGTTGTCAATGCCGAGCGGGTGAAGGATCGAGGATCGCGTCGGTCACCATGGTGCGCGTGAACCGGGACATCGAATCGCGCCTGCTGCGCGCCTTCACCGCCGTCGCCGACGAACTGCACTTCACCCGCGCCGCCGCCCGCCTCTACGTCGCCCAGCAGGCCCTCAGCCGCGACATCCGGCGCCTGGAGCGGGAGTTGGGCGCGGAGCTGTTCGTGCGCACCACCCGCCAGGTCGCCCTCACGGCCGCGGGTGAGCGGCTGCTCCCGTACGCCCGGCGGGTGCTCCAGGCCCAGGACGACCTGGCGGCGGCCTTCAGCGGGGCCGAGCGCCGCCCGCTGCTGGTGGACGTGGGCGCCCCGGTGAGCACGGGGAACCGGGTGCTGACGGAGGCGCGGCACCGCCTCGGCCCCGAGACCGAACTGGTGGCCCGCTTCCACAGCGGCCTGGCCGGGGCCGCCGCCGAACTCCTCGCCGGCCGCCTCGACGTCTCCTTCGGCCGGGCCCACGGCCTCGACCCCGCCGTGCTCGCCCGGCTGGAACACCGCCTCATCCGCTATGAGCGCATCGCCGTGGTCCTGCGCGAAGACCATCCGCTGGCCGGGCTCGAGGAGATCCCGCTGGCCGCGCTCGCGGGCGAGACCCTGTACGCGGCGGCGGGCAATCCCACCACCACCGAGTGGACCGACCTGGCCGCACAGCTCTTCGCGGGGCGCGGGATCGCGATGGCGGAGCCGTTCCCGGAGATCGAGGGGGACGAGGAGTTCATCCGGGTGGTGACCAAGCGCCGCTGGTCGGTGCTGGCCAGCGAGGTGTTCATCCACCTCCCCGGCACGGTGCTACGCCCCCTCACCGACCCGGTCCCGCTCTCTCCGGTCTCCCTGCTCTGGCGCCGCGACCTGCGCCACCCCGGCCTGGACGCCCTCCACGCGGCGGCCCGCACGCTCGCCGCCACGTCCGACTGGCTCGCCCGCCCACCGGGCGCCTGGCTGCCACGCCCGGAGGCGGGCGTGATGATCGGAGATTGACGCGGTTGATGTAGACGCGCATGCGATGCGGAATCACCTGGTACCAGACGAGCATCGTCTCGACGCTGTACGTGCGCAGGCGATGGGGTTCGGGGTCGTCATCGAGGAGACCGTCCGGGCCAGCCCCTGGGCCGCGAGATCGGCCAGAGCGCTGCCGATCACCTCGACCGCGCGCCGGTCCGCGTCCTTCATGCCGCCGACGACCCACTCGGCGTCGGGGTTGTACTCCCAGGCCCAGCCGACGGTGTCCTCGACGCCTTCGCCCCGTGTGTTGACCCGGCGGCCCCGGCCTCGGCGGATGCCTCGCGGAGGATGCGGGCGATGGTCTGCTGCGCGGAACGGAACTCCTCTTCCGTGGCCCGCGGATCGCCGGTGACCCGCTCCGCCTCACGCATGGCGTGGAACCTCCCGGGGAGGCGTTCGATCGCGACGACCGTCGCCCACTTCTCCAGGAACAGCCGCATCGGCGTGGTCGAAGCGGTCTGCACGGCGCGGTCGAACGCCTCGCCCAACTCGCGGTCGAACTCGGCGATGCGCGCCAGGTCGAGCCGTTTGACCGCTTCCCGCAAGGCGTCCCGCGTCATCGGCGGCTGCGGGATGACGGGCACGTGCGGGTGGTCCGGCTGGCTGCGGGATGACGGGCACGTGCGGGTGGTCCGGCTGGCTGCTCATGCGATCCTCCGGCGGGGCGGGCGGGGGTGCACCGCGTACGGTACCGGGCGATACCTCGCGTCGCGTATGCGATGGCTACGACTCCACCGCATGAGGGAATCCCCGGGGTCCCGGGGGCTCGGGGTCCCGGAGTCCCAGGGGCTCGGGACCCCGGGCCCGTGCCCCGAGGCCCGGCACCCCGGCACCCCGGCCCCCGGCACCGGGGCCCCGCGCCCCCGGAAAACCCCTCACCGACCCCCGCCCCCGCAGGTGAGTGCAAGGTTTCGTCCGTGTCACCTGCCGCCACAGCGCGGTAATGCGCCGTCCCTACCGTCGGGCAGCGACACCGAGAACTGTGGAGGCGTGATGACTGCCCCGACCACCACCGCCGCACGCGAGGGGGGCCGCTGGATCGAGCAGTGGGACCCGGAGGACGAGACCTTCTGGAGGGAGAAGGGGGAGCGGATCGCCACCCGGAATCTGGTCTTCTCGATCCTCTCCGAGCACATCGGGTTCTCCATCTGGAGCCTGTGGTCGGTGATGGTCCTGTTCATGGGGCCGGAGTACGGCGTCGACGCGGCCGGGAAGTTCTTCCTGGTGGCGATGCCCACGCTGGTCGGCGGGATCCTTCGGGTCCCGTACACCTTCGCCGTCGCGCGGTTCGGCGGGCGCAACTGGACGGTCATCAGCGCGGCGACGCTGCTCGTACCCGCGGTCGCCGCCGCCGTGGTGCTGGAACCCGGGACCTCCTACACCACCTTCATGGTGGTCGCGGCGCTCACCGGTGTCGGCGGCGGCAACTTCGCCTCGTCCATGACCAACATCAACTCCTTCTATCCGCTCAGGAAGAAGGGCTGGGCGCTCGGGCTCAACGCGGGCGGCGGCAATATCGGTGTGCCCGTGATCCAGTTGATCGGGCTGCTGGTCATCGGCACCGCCGGGGCGGCCCATCCGCGGCTCGTGCTCGCCGTCTACATTCCGCTGATCGTGGTCGCGGCGGTGCTCTCGGCGCTGTTCATGGACAATTTGGCGCCGGTGCGCAACGACTCCGGGGCGGCCAAGGAAGCGGCGCGGGACGCCCACACCTGGATCATGTCGCTGCTCTACATCGGCACCTTCGGCTCGTTCATCGGCTACAGCTTCGCCTTCGGTCTGGTGCTTCAGAACCAGTTCGACCGCACCCCGCTTCAGGCCGCCTCGCTCACCTTCATCGGGCCGCTGCTCGGTTCGCTCATCCGCCCCGTCGGCGGGCGGCTCGCCGACACCTACGGCGGCGCGAAGATCACCCTGTGGAACTTCGCCGCCATGGCCGCCGCGACCCTCGTGGTCGTCTACGCCTCCGCGCAGAAGTCCCTGCCCATCTTCCTCACCGGCTTCATCGCCCTCTTCGTCCTCAGCGGGCTCGGCAACGGCGCCACCTTCAAGATGATCCCCGGCATCTTCCAGGCCAAGGCCCTCGCCCGGGGCCTCGCGGGCGAGGAGGCCGCCTCCTACGGGCGGCGGCTCTCGGGCGCGGCGATGGGGCTGATCGGGGCGGTCGGCGCGCTCGGCGGGCTCGGGATCAACCTCGTCTTCCGGGAGTCGTTCGCCCGCGCCCACTCCGGCACTCCCGCCTTCGTCTCCTTCCTCGCCTTCTACGCCGTATGCTCCGCGGCCACCTGGGCCGTATACCTCCGCGGTGCTCGCCCGGCCTCGGCGCTGGCGCCCGGCGCCGAGCCGGACACGCATGATCCGCGGCCGGAGCGGCAAGCCGCGTACGCGGATGTCTGAGCGGCGATCCGCTTGCGCGGATGTCTGAGCGGCTCGGGGCGTACGGTCGGCTGGGGAAGCCCCCCGGCCCCCGGGCCCCCGGGCCTCCGCCCTTGGCCGTACGCTCCGTTACAGGTGGGAAACCTCCGTGAACCGCCACCGTCACGGGACGGCGACAGGATGCGGAACGGAGGCGCCCATACGCGAGTGAATCGGGAGATCGGGACGAGAGCCATGCACCGAGAACAGACCGGAGCCGCGGGCGACGAAGCCCCCGTCGGCCCGCTCGCCGGATTCACCGTGGGGGTCACCGCGGCACGGCGCGCGGATGAGCTGGGCGCGCTGCTGCGGCGGCGCGGCGCGGCCGTGATGCACGCGCCGGCGCTGCGGATCGTGCCGCTGGCCGACGACTCCGAACTCCTGGCCGCCACCAAGCAGTTGATCGACCACGCCCCGCATGTCGTCATCGCCACCACCGCCATCGGCTTCCGCGGCTGGGTCGAGGCCGCCGACGGCTGGGGCCTGGGCGACGCGCTGCTGGACCGGCTGCGCGAGGTGCGGCTGCTGGCCCGAGGGCCCAAGGTACGCGGGGCGATCCGGGCCGCCGGGCTCACCGAGGAGTGGTCACCGCCCTCCGAGTCCATGGCCGAGGTGCTCGACCGGCTGCTGGAGGAGGGCGTCGAGGGGCAGCGCATCGCCATCCAACTGCACGGCGAGCCGCTGCCCGGCTTCGTCGAGTCGCTGCGCGCCGGGGGAGCGGAGGTGGTCGGGGTGCCGGTCTACCGCTGGATGCCACCGGAGGACATCGGGCCCGTGGACCGACTGCTGGACGCGACGGTCGCCCGCGCCTTGGACGCCGTCACCTTCACCAGCGCCCCCGCCGCCGCGAGCCTGCTGGACCGGGCCGAACGGCGCGGCATGCGCGAGGAACTCCTGGACGCGCTCCGCCATGACGTGCTGGCGGCCTGCGTCGGCCCGGTCACCGCGCTCCCGCTGGAGGCCCACGACATACCCACCTCCCAGCCCGAACGGTTCCGCCTTGGCCCCCTCGTCCAACTGCTGACCGCGGAACTCCCGGGCCGGGTCCGCCCGTTGCCGGTCGCCGGGCGACGCCTGGAGATCCGCGGCCACGCGGTGGTCGTCGACGGCGAACTCCGTACCGTGCCACCTGCGGGGATGGCTCTGCTCCGCGCCCTGGCCCGGCGCCCCGGCTGGGTCGTGGCCCGCGCGGAACTCCTGCGCTCCCTGCCGGGCGCGGGCCGCGACGAACACGCGGTGGAAACGGCGATGGCCCGCCTGCGTACGGCCCTCGGCTCCCCCAAGCTCATCCAGACCGTGGTCAAGCGGGGGTACAGGCTGGCGCTGGACCCGTCGGCCGAAACGAAGTACGCGGACGCGTAGCGGCTCACCGGGGGCGTGGTGTGCCTGCTGTTCGTGGTGGGTGGCGGGTGCGGGGCCTCCGGGGCGGCGCCCTGGACCGTATATTTACGGCGCCATTGACCGGGGACGTGAGGTGGGCCGGAGATTGGCGCCACAAATACACGTAAGCGTCCAGGACACCACCCCTGCGACCCCGCCCCCTCCCGTCTCGTCGGCGTCCGCGCGCCGGTGGTGTGAATGCAGCCTCTCCGGCGTTTGAGGAGTGGGGCGAGGGGCGGAGCCGGGAATTCAGCCCCTCCGGCGTTTGAGGAGCGGGGTCCGGGGCGGAGCCCCGGCGGGGGTCCAGGGGGCGGAGCCCCATGGTTTCGGGAAGGGGCGGGGTGGGGGACCTTCCGCCGGAGGCGCGCACGGCCCGCACCCGGTGTGCGGCCCGGTGTCACCCCGGCGGAGCCCAAAGCGTTCGCGAGGCGTTCGCCCCACCTCGCCCCCGAAGGGGTTCCGGGGGACACGCGGGGCGGGCACTCTGAAGGGTGACCGGATCGGGCCTTCCCCAAGGGGTGACAGGAACATGGCGGCGGCGTCGGGCTACGACCTGCGGTTCGACTCGGGACGGATCTGCCTGGACCTGGTGGCCACCGTCGGTGGCCGGCTCAGCGAGACGCCCGTCGAGCGGCTCGGTGGTGTGGAGCCCCTCAGGGCCTGGCTGCTCGGTGCCGGCCTGGTGCCCGGTGGCACGCCGCTCGATGTCGTGGATCACCGCTGGCTCGTCCGCTTCCGGGCGGCCCGCGATCTGCTGCACCGCATCGTCCACACCGAGGTCGAGGGCCACGCCGCCGGAGCCGATCTGGAGCGGATGAACGCGCTGGCCGCCACCGCCCCGCCCGCCCTGCGTGCCGTACGGACCCCCGACGGCGCCCTGGTGCGTGCCCTCGCCGGGAAGCCCGACTGCGGTGCGTTGCTCTCCCAGATCGCCCGGGACGCGGTGCAGTTGCTCACCGACCCGGTGGCCCGGGGGCAGTTGCGGCGCTGTGAGGGGGAGACCTGTTCGCTGGTCTACCTCGACACCTCGCGCGGTCGCCGGAGGCGCTGGTGCTCCAGTGAAATCTGCGGAAACCGCGAACGAGTTGCCCGGCACCGCCGTCGTCTAAACCCAAACTTCAGCAAAGCATGAACCAGATCCGGACATGACACAGGCCCCGGATGGGGGGACCGGGGCCTGCGGGGCGGATTTGGGGAGGGAGCCCTTCCTGATGGCCGACACCCGCCCGGCGTCGGCCTACTCGGTCTCAAGTACGCATCGCACAGGGGGAGATGTTCAGCCCGGAATTGGGACGTACATCACACGGTGGCCGATGAACGCCGAGCGTTTCCAGCCCGTACCCCCCTCGACCCGGCGGCTTGCGTACGCAAAGATGCCCTCGTGACCGAGAGGACGACACCGGACGACGCGCTCATGCGCGCGCTCTACGCGGAGCACGCAGGCCCGCTTCTCGCCTTCGTCCTGCGCCTGGTCGCGGGCGACCGGCAGCGTGCCGAGGACGTGGTCCAGGAGACCTTGCTCCGGGCCTGGCGCAACGCAGACCAACTCCAGCGCTCCGGCGGGTCGGTACGGCCGTGGCTGGTGACCGTGGCCCGCCGCATCGTCATCGACGGCCACCGGCAACGCCGGGCACGTCCCCAGGAAGTGGACGCGGCACCGCTCCATGTGATGCCCGCCGCGGACGACATCGACCGGGCATTGCGCCAGATGACCATTTCCGATGCGTTGAATGACCTCACCGATGCACATAGAGCGGCCCTCGTGGAGACATACTTCAAGGGACGGACGGTGAGTGAGGCGGCCGAGGTGCTGGGCGTTCCCGCCGGGACGGTAAGGTCCCGGGTCTTCTACGCGCTGCGCTCCCTGAAGCTCTCGCTCGAGGAACGGGGGGTTACGGCATGATGCCGGCAGCGGACGACCAGCAGCACACCGCGGTCGGCGCCTATGTGCTCGGAGTGCTCGACCCCGCCGACGCGGCGCGCTTCGAGGACCACCTGATCGGGTGCGAGCGGTGCGCCGCCGAGCTCGACGAGCTGATGGGCCTCCCGCCCCTGCTGGCCGAGTACGCCACCGCCGCCGACGGCACCGCGCTCCCGGATCCGTCGGTGGTCACCGCCCGCCCCGGGCCCGAACTGCTCGACCGGCTCCTGGACGATGTCACGGTCAGCCGTAAGGCATCCGGCAGAAGGCGGCTCTACCTCGTCGCCGCGGCCGCCGTCCTCATCGTCGGCGGCCCGCTCGCGGGAGCGGCGCTCACCGCGAGTTCCGACGACGGCAAGACCCAGCCGGTGGCGTCCACCTCCCAGCAGGTGTACGAGCAGGGCAAGAAGTTCAGCGCGGTGGACCCGGTCACCAAGGTGGACGCGTCCGTCTCGCTCCAGCAGAAGGGCTGGGGCACCTCCGTCGCCCTCAAGCTGGGCAACCTCAAGGGGCCGCGCACCTGCGACCTGGTGGCCATCGGCAAGGACGGCCACGAGGAGACCATCACCACCTGGGCCGTGCCCACATCGGGCTACGGCATCACGGACGGGGACGGTTCGCGCTGGAGCAAGGAGCCGCTGTACGCCCAGGGCGGCGCCGCCATGAACACCGACGACATCGAGCGTTTCGAGGTCCGCACGCTGG
The DNA here is from genome assembly GCF_047218265.1 of Streptomyces sp. CY-1. Taxonomy (NCBI): domain Bacteria; kingdom Bacillati; phylum Actinomycetota; class Actinomycetes; order Kitasatosporales; family Streptomycetaceae; genus Streptomyces; species Streptomyces sp. CY-1. Next base: position 4,687,556 of record NZ_CP178393.1, on the reverse strand, counting down.
ACGGCCGGCGGCTGGCCGAGGTCAGGCTCTGAGAATCCCTCTCCCCGGGGGTGTACGGTTGACGGCTGCCCTTAAGAACACAGAAGGGGGCCTGGGTGGCCGCGCAGAACGCCACGCATGACGACCGGACGGCACCGCGGCGGGACAGCGGGGACGGGGTCCGGGACCGCGAGATCCGGATCGAGCAGACGCATCTGGACCGGGTGTACCACCGCCTCGAGGAGAAGATCCACGAGGCGGAGTTCCTCATGGACGACGCCGCCAAACGCGGCCAGGTCGGTACGCCCGGGGCGCTCGCCGAACGGGACGCCCAGGTCTTCCGGGCCGGGGTCCACCTCAACCGGCTGAACAGCGAGTTCGAGGACTTCCTCTTCGGCCGCATCGATCTGCTGCCGGGCAAGGACGGCGAGCGCGGCCCGGACGGCGCGTACACCTCCGTCGAGCCCGCCGACGACGCCATCCGCACCGGCCCGGACGGCGACCGCGCGGAGATCGCCGAAACCCTGCACATCGGCCGCATCGGCGTGCTCGACGCCGACTACGCCCCGCTGGTGATCGACTGGCGGGCGCCCGCCGCCGCGCCCTTCTACCGCTCGACCCCGGTGGCCCCCGGCCGGGTCGTCCGCCGCCGGGTGATCCGCAGCAAGGGCCGCCGGGTGCTCGGCGTCGAGGACGACCTGCTGCGCCCGGAGCTGAGCGCCACCCTCGACGGCAGTGCGCTGCCGGTGGTCGGCGACGGCGCGCTGATGGCCGCGCTCGGCCAGGCCCGCGGCCACACCATGCGGGACATCGTCGCCTCCATCCAGGCCGAGCAGGACCAGGTGATCCGCGCCCCCGCCGCCTCCATCACCGAGGTCGAGGGCGGCCCCGGCACCGGGAAGACGGCGGTCGCGCTGCACCGCGCGGCGTACCTCCTCTACCAGGACCGGCGGCGCTACGCGGGCGGCATCCTCGTGGTCAGCCCCACCCCGCTGCTGGTCGCCTACACCGAGGGCGTGCTGCCCTCACTGGGCGAGGAGGGCCAGGTGGCCATCCGCGCGGTGGGCTCCCTGGTGGAGGGCGCCGAGGCCACCACGTACGACACCCCGGCCGTGGCCCGCGTCAAGGGCTCCTCCCGGATGCTGAGGGTGCTGCGCAAGGCCGCCCGCGGCGCGCTGGAGATGCCGCGAGCCGCTGCCGCGTCGGCCTCGACATCGGACCATGCGTCAGACCCCTCGTCGGCCTCGCCGTCGGACGACGGCCAGTTGACCCTCGACGTGGCGCTCGGCGCCCCCGCCGCCCCGTCGAACGACGGCGGCAGACCCGGCGCGGGCTCCGGGACCAGACCCGGCGGCCCGCCCGAGCGGCTGCGCGTGGTCGCCTTCGGCGCCCGGATCGAGCTGGACGCCGATGAGCTGCGCCGCATCCGCCAGAACGTGCTGGGCGGCACCGCCCCCGTCAACCTGCTGCGCCCCCGCGCCCGCCGGCTGCTCCTGGACGCGCTGTGGACCCGCTCCGGCGCGCCCCGCCGCTACACCGACCCCGAGCTGGCCGCCGAGGCGCGCGAGGGCTTCGACGAGGACATCTCCTCCGAGGACGTCTTCCAGGAGTTCCTGGACGCCTGGTGGCCCGAGCTCACCCCCCGCTCCGTCCTGGCCGCCATGGCCGACGAGAAGCGGCTGGGGCGCTGGTCGCGGCGGGTGCTCAACCCCCGCGAGGTCCGCCAGGTGGCCCGGTCGCTCGCCCGGCTCGGCCCGGACGGGCAGGGCCCGCTCTCGGTCCACGACGTCGCGCTGCTGGACGAGCTGAACACCCTGCTGGGCCTCCCCGCCCGCCCCGCCACCCCCCGCGAGGTGGATCCGCTGGACCAGTTGACCGGTCTGGAGGAGCTGACCACCTACGCCGACCGGGCCGGCCCCCGCCGCGGCCGCGCCGACCGGGCCGAGCGGGAGCGCGCCGACTACGCCCACGTCATCGTCGACGAGGCGCAGGACCTCACCCCCATGCAGTGGCGGATGGTGGGACGGCGTGGCCGCCACGCCACCTGGACGGTGGTCGGCGACCCGGCCCAGAGTTCCTGGTCCGACCCGGACGAGGCGGGGCGGGCCCGGGACGAGGCGCTCGGCAGCCGCCCGCGCCGCCGCTTCACCCTCACCGTCAACTACCGCAACCCGTCCGAGATCGCCGAACTGGCCACCAGGGTCCTCACGCTGGCGATGCCCGGCACCCCCGCGCCCGAGGCGGTCCGCTCCACGGGCGTGCGGCCGCGCTTCGCACCGGGCGTGGACGGCGACCTCGGCGCGGCCGCGCGCCGGGAGGCGCTCCGGCTGCTGGACGAGGTGGACGGCACCGTCGGCGTCGTCGTCGCGATGAACCGCCGCGAGCAGGCCCGTCAGTGGCTGACCGGCCTGGGCCACCGGGTGGTGGCGCTGGGCAGCCTGGAGGCGAAGGGGCTGGAGTACGACGCGACGGTCGTGGTCTCGCCCGCCGAGATCGCCGACGAGTCACCGGCGGGGCTACGGGTGCTGTACGTGGCGCTCACCCGGGCGACCCAGCGGCTGACGGTGGTGTCGGGGACCCGCGACGAGCCGGACGCCCACGGCGTCCCCGACCTGCTGCGGGAGTGAATCTCCCGCAGGGCCCGGGCGGGGGCGAAATCAACCCCCGGGAGGGGAATCCCTTCCCGGACCTGTTTGTTAGCCTTGATGTGGCACCGGCCCGATCCAAGCCCCCGGGCCCAACCTTCGTCGCTTCGAGCGACCACTTGCCGCGAGGCGAGCATGGCGGGTCGGTGCCACCCTTCTCTTCCGAAGAGGTCCGCGCCGGGCGGTGTCAGCCGCCCAGGATGCGGACCTCTTCCGCTTGCGGGCCCTTGCGGCCCTGCACGATCTGGAATTCGACCCGCTGCTCGTCGACCAGGCTGCGGTAGCCGCTGCCGTCGATCGAGCTGTAGTGGACGAAGACGTCCGGTCCGCCGTCCTCCTGGGCGATGAAGCCGTAGCCCTTCTCGGCGTTGAACCACTTCACGGTGCCCTGAGCCATGCCCGCGCTCCTCTTGTCTCTTCCTCCGACGCTGTAGCGCGCCAGAGCCTAGGACGGCGGATGCGGCGGACGGCCCGCCTCGCCAGGCGTTCCCGCGAAGGAGTGGGGGTTTCCACTCGGGTGACCCCACTCTGCTATGTCAGAACAATATGTCCGAAAGTCGGGCCGGGTTACCCCGTACCGAGAGGTAGGTGCAACTATCTGAGGCGTGGCCCGGCATTCCCGCGGCCCGGACAGCATGTACCAGGGAAAGCAGAGGAAGCAGGCCATGGCAACGGCGCCCAGCGTCTCGTACTCGATGACGGTCCGACTGGAGGTGCCCGCGAGCGGTACCGCGGTCAGCCAGCTCACCACGGCCGTGGAGTCCTCCGGCGGCTCGGTCACGGGCCTCGATGTGACCGCTTCCGGCCACGAGAAGCTCCGTATCGACGTCACCATCGCCGCCACCTCGACCGCGCACGCCCAGGAAATCGTGGAGAAGCTGCGGGGCATCGAAGGTGTCTCGCTCGGCAAGGTCTCCGACCGTACGTTCCTGATGCACCTCGGCGGCAAGATCGAGATGTCGTCGAAACACCCCATCCGCAACCGTGACGACCTCTCCATGGTCTACACCCCGGGCGTCGCCCGGGTCTGCCAGGCCATCGCGGAGAACCCCGAGGACGCCCGGCGCCTCACCATCAAGCGCAACAGTGTGGCCGTCGTCACCGACGGCTCCGCGGTCCTGGGCCTCGGCAACATCGGCCCCAAGGCCGCTCTGCCGGTCATGGAGGGCAAGGCGGCCCTCTTCAAGCGGTTCGCGGGCATCGACGCCTGGCCGATCTGCCTGGACACCCAGGACACCGACGAGATCGTCGCGATCGTGAAGGCCATCGCCCCCGGCTTCGCGGGGATCAACCTGGAGGACATCTCCGCCCCCCGCTGCTTCGAGATCGAGGCGCGGCTGCGCGAGTCCGTGGACATCCCGGTCTTCCACGACGACCAGCACGGCACCGCGATCGTGGTGCTGGCCGCGCTCACCAACGCGCTGCGGGTGGTCGACAAGAAGATCGAGGATGTGCGGGTCGTCATGTCCGGCGCGGGCGCCGCCGGCACCGCCATCCTGCGGCTGCTGATCGCCGCGGGCGTGCGGCACGCGGTGGTCGCCGACATCCACGGCGTGGTGCACGCCGGGCGCGAGGACCTGGTCTCCGCCGACCCGGAGTCCCCGCTGCGCTGGATCGCCGACAACACCAACCCGGAGGGCGTCACGGGCACCCTGCGCGAGGCCGTGCGCGGCGCGGACGTCTTCATCGGCGTCTCGGCCCCGAACGTGCTCTCCGGCGACGACGTGGCCGCCATGGCGGACGGCGCGATCGTCTTCGCGCTGGCCAACCCCGACCCCGAGGTGGACCCGGCGATCGCCCGCCAGACCGCCGCGGTGGTGGCCACCGGACGCTCGGACTTCCCGAACCAGATCAACAACGTGCTGGTGTTCCCGGGCGTTTTCCGTGGTTTGCTGGACGCGCAGTCGCGTACGGTGAACACCGAGATGATGCTGGCCGCTGCCGGCGCGCTCGCGGACGTCGTCCACGACGACGAGCTCAATGCCAACTACATCATTCCGAGCGTCTTCAACGACAAGGTCGCGGGGGCGGTCGCCGGAGCCGTACGGGACGCGGCGCGCCCTGTGACCGGTACCACTGCGGTCTAGGCCCGGCACGGCGCGTCGCGCGCTGTGGGGTCCCGGAGGCAGCCATAGGGTGGCGGGCAGGAAAACGACCGCCACGGCGCTTTTCGTGTGACTCTCGAGGGCTCCGGATTGGCTTTCCCGCCACAGGTGCGGGCAGGATGCGTTCCGGGCGCGAGGGTCTGAACAGCAGACCCGGGTCCGGGGACTGTCCGAGGGCCCTGGCAGCATCGGCTTCGATCTCACGCCTCATTGGCAAGATGAACACGGGAGTACAACATGAACCGCAGTGAGCTGGTGGCCGCTCTGTCCGAGCGCGCCGAGGTGACCCGGAAGGACGCCGACGCCGTGCTGGCCGCCCTCGCCGAGGTGACCGGTGAGGTCGTCGCGAAGGGCGACGAGAAGGTCACCATCCCCGGCTTCCTGACCTTCGAGCGCACCCACCGTGCCGCTCGCACCGCGCGCAACCCGCAGACCGGTGAGCCGATCGAGATCCCGGCCGGCTACAGCGTGAAGGTCTCCGCGGGCTCCAAGCTCAAGGAAGCCGCCAAGGGCAAGTAAGCCCTCGCGAACGAAAGGGGCGGTCACCCGAGGGTGACCGCCCCTTTTGGCGCTCCTACGGGCCCAGAGGCCCGTCTACGAGGCGTACGGCGCCCGAGTCCGCCGCTACGCCCGAGCCCGACGCCTCGTAGCGCCTGGCTCGGGCGTAGCGGCCGGCTCGGGCGCCACCGCGTCTATGCGGGGGTGGTGCCGCCCGGGAGCTCTACCTTCGCGCCGAGCTCGACCAACTTCTCCATGCTGCATCCCCCCGGGGGGGTAACCCCCGGACCCCCAGCCGGGGGGGCGTCGTCGTGGTTTGGGGTGTGGGATGGGGCAGCCCGCCCCGGGCGCCGGGGCGGGCTGTGGTGGTCGGGGCCCGGCCGTCGGGTCGGGGAGGGGGTTTATGCGGGGGTGGTGCCGCCCGGGAGCTCTACCTTCGCGCCGAGCTCGACCAACTTCTCCATGAAGTTCTCGTAGCCGCGGTTGATCAGGTCGATGCCGTGGACCCGTGAGGTGCCCTGGGCCGCCAGGGCCGCGATCAGGTAGGAGAAGCCGCCGCGGAGGTCGGGGATGATCAGGTCGGCGCCCTGGAGCTTGGTGGGGCCGGAGACGACCGCGGAGTGCAGGAAGTTGCGCTGGCCGAAGCGGCAGGCCGAGCCGCCCAGGCATTCGCGGTAGAGCTGGATGTGGGCGCCCATCTGGTTGAGCGCCGAGGTGAAGCCCAGCCGCGACTCGTAGACCGTCTCGTGGACGATGGACAGGCCCGACGCCTGGGTCAGGGCCACCACCAGCGGCTGCTGCCAGTCGGTCTGGAAGCCGGGGTGGACGTCGGTCTCCAGGGCGATCGCGTTGAGCTTGCCGCCGGGGTGCCAGAACCGTATGCCCTCGTCGCCGATGTCGAAGGCGCCGCCCACCTTGCGGTAGGTGTTCAGGAAGGTCATCATCTCGCGCTGCCGGGCGCCGCGCACATAGATGCTGCCCTCGGTCGCCAGCGCCGCGCTCGCCCAGGAGGCGGCCTCCAGGCGGTCCGGGAGGGCGCGGTGGTTGTAGCCGCCGAGCTTGTCGACACCGGTGATCCGGATCGTCCGGTCGGTGTCCATGGAGATGATGGCGCCCATCTTCTGAAGGACGCAGATGAGGTCCTCGATCTCCGGCTCGACCGCCGCGTTGGAGAGTTCCGTCACACCCTCGGCGAGCACCGCCGTCAGCAGCACCTGCTCGGTGGAGCCCACCGAGGGGTACGGCAGCCGGATCTTGGTGCCGCGCAGCCGGTGCGGGGCCTCCAGGTACTGGCCGTCCGCCCGCTTCTCGATCGTCGCGCCGAACTGGCGCAGCACGTCGAAGTGGAAGTCGATCGGCCGGCCGCCGATGTCACAGCCGCCCAGGCCGGGGATGAAGGCGTGGCCGAGGCGGTGCAGCAGCGGGCCGCAGAAGAGGATCGGGATCCGCGAGGAACCGGCGTGCGCGTCGATGTCGGCGACATTGGCGCTCTCCACATGCGTGGGGTCGAGCACCAGCTCACCGGACTCGTCACCGGGGCGCACCGTCACGCCGTGCAGTTGCAGCAGCCCGCGCACCACCCGCACATCGCGGATGTCGGGGACGTTGCGCAGCCGGCTGGGCCCACTGCCGAGCAGGGCGGCCACCATGGCCTTCGGCACGAGGTTCTTCGCGCCGCGCACACGGATCTCGCCTTCGAGCGGGGTGCCGCCGTGGACGAGCAGGACATCGTTCGAGCGGGTCATCGGGTCTCGCGTTCCTGAGACGGGCAGGGCCAAAAGGCACAGAGGCCAAAGGGCAAGAGTAATGGCCCTGGAGACCGCCTCCGTAAGACTCTTGCGCGCATCGGGTCCTCCCGTGTGGGCGGCAACACGTTCCGTCCCCCTCGAAGAGCCCACAGTCACGTGCGCCGCATCTGCTGTCTTGCGCCCCGACCTGCTCTCATACGGGACTCGTCTTCCACTCCCCCTCCGACCCGGATATGGGGGATCATGTGGCCATGACCGAGGTGTCCTCGCTCACAGGACGGCTGCTTGTCGCGACACCGGCGCTTGCTGACCCGAACTTCGACCGCGCGGTGGTGCTCCTCCTCGATCACGACGAGGAGGGCTCGCTCGGTGTGGTCCTGAACCGCCCGACCCCGGTGGGGGTGGGCGACATCCTGGAGTCGTGGGCCGAGCTGGCCGGGGAGCCGGGGGTGGTCTTCCAGGGCGGTCCGGTCTCGCTGGACTCCGCGCTGGGCGTGGCCGTCGTCCCGGGCGAATCGGGGCGGTCCGCGGCGCGCACCGAGGACGGGCCACTCGGCTGGCGCAGAGTGCACGGGGCGATCGGGCTGGTCGACCTGGAGGCGCCGCCGGAGCTGCTGGCGGCCGCCGTGGGGTCGTTGCGGATCTTCGCCGGTTACGCGGGCTGGGGGCCCGGTCAGCTCGAGGACGAGCTCGCCGAGGGCGCGTGGTATGTCGTGGAGTCCGAGCCGGGCGATGTGTCCTCGCCCGCCCCCGAGCGGCTGTGGCGTGCGGTGCTGCGCCGCCAGCGCAGTGAGCTGGCCATGGTCGCCACGTATCCGGACGACCCTTCTCTCAACTAGGCATGAGTACCCTAGGGCTGTATGAGCACTCTTGAACCCGAGCGCGGGGCAGGCACGGGGACCCTCGTTGAGCCGACACCTCAGGTGTCGCACGGTGACGGCGACCACGAGCGCTATGCCCACTATGTACAGAAAGACAAGATCATGGAGAGCGCCCTCTCCGGATCTCCCGTCGTCGCACTGTGCGGCAAGGTCTGGGTCCCGGGCCGTGACCCGAAGAAGTACCCGGTGTGTCCCATGTGCAAGGAGATCTTCGAGGGCATGGGCGCCGGCGGTGACAAGGGCAAGGACGGCGACGGCAAGAAGTAGCCGGTCCGGGGGCCCCAGGCCCTGACGGACAAGCCTCGCGCGACAGACGGTTCGCCCGGCCCGCGACCCCACTCGGGGGTCGCGGGCCGGGCATGCCGTGCTTGTGCGCCCTGCCGTGCGCCGGATGACCCCAGTAGGGTCGGCCCATGAGCGGGCGTACGGAGAACGGGGCGGCGCGGGCCGCCTATCTGGTGTTCGGGGCGCGTGAGGTCGACGAGCCCGATGCGGAAGGCGCCAGCGCCTACTGCCAGTTCGAGAAGGACTGGGACGCCCAGCTCGAACAGTGCGGGCGGCTGGCCGCCGAGCGGGGCTACCGGCCCGCCGGAAGCTGTGTGATGTCGGTCGCGCAGCCGACCCTTCCCAGACTTCTGGAGTGGGCGGCCGACCCGGGCTGTGATGTGGTGCTGGTGGCCAGCGACCACGTCCTGGAGCGGATCCGGAAGACCTGGCCCGACTGGGACCGGGTGATCGCGCGCCTGGAGGAAGCGGGTGCGCGGGTGGAAGCCGTGCCGTATGTTGAACCCGCCTATCCGGGTGAAGAGTTACCGCGTCGCTAGCGCGAAGTCCGTTGCGCCATACAGCGGTTCGGCTCATTTGGTCACGGAGTGGTTCAGACCTCTTGTGGGGTCGCTCAAGGTTCCCTAGCCTCACGCATATTGTGCTGAGCGAAACATGCGTTGCATATGTTGCAACGCCAAATGTTTAAGGGTCCTCATGAAGTCGTCCCATCTCTCCGTGTTCTCCCGCTTGTCCTCGCGCGTCACCGTGCCCGTGGCGGCACTGACCCTGGCGGGGCTGGCCGCGACCGGATGCGCTCCGTCCACCTCCGACAACAGCTCCGACAAGGACGAGAAGAGCGGCAAGCTGCGCGTCTGGCTCTTCCAGGAGGTCAACAACGCGCCCAAGAAGAAGGTGATCGACGAGGCGGTCGCCGGCTTCGAGAAGGAGCATGACGGGACCGAGGTCGAGGTGACCTACATCCCGATCGACACCCGGGCGCAGAAGATCAAGGCGGCTTTCAACGACCCCAAGAGCGCTCCCGACGTCATCGAGTACGGCAACACCGACACCGCCGGTTACGTCAAGGACGGCGGGCTGCTGGACATCAGCAAGGAGTTCGGCGCCTGGGGCGACTCGACGAACATCGACCCCACCGCGAAGTACTCGCTGACCATCGGCGGCAAGGTCTACGGCGCTCCGCTCTTCGTCGGCGTCCGGGCGCTGTACTACCGGACGGACGTCTTCAAGGACCTCGACCTGGAGCCCCCGACCACCCAGGACGAACTGATTGCGACCGCGAAGAAGATCCGCGCGGAGCGGTCGGATCTGTACGGTCTCGCGGTCGGCGGCGCCTACACCTACGGCGCGATGCCCTTCATCTGGGCCAACGGCGGCGACCTCGCCAGCGAGAAGGGCAAGTTCGGCTCGAACGAGTACGAGTCGGCCATCGACAGCGCCAACGCCCAGAAGGGCGTCAAGGCGTACACCTCGCTCTTCGGCAACGACAACTGCCCGGCCGCCAAGTGCGCCCAGTGGGGCGGCAACGACACCATCGAGGCGTTCGCCTCGGGCAAGGCGGGCATGGCGATCGGCGGCGACTTCAGCCGCCAGGCCATCGAGGCGGGCAAGGTCAAGGGCAAGTACAAGGTCGTGCCGCTGCCGGGTGTGAAGAAGGGCGACATCGCCCCGGCCTTCGCGGGCGGCAACAACGTCGGGGTGCTCAAGAGCACCACGCACCGCACGCTCGCCGTGGACCTGCTCCAGACGCTCTCCGGCAAGCAGACCCAGCGCAAGCTCTACGACGCCATGGGCTTCCTGCCGACCTTCACCGATGTGCGCGGCGATGTGGCCCAGAAGGACCCCTTCGTGAAGCCCTTCGTGAAGACCCTCAACGACAGCGCCAAGTTCGTGCCCGCCTCGCCCGGCTGGGCGGCCATCGACGCGCAGCTCGTCCTGCCCACCATGTTCCAGGAGATCGTCAGCGGCCGTAAGAACGTGGAGACCGCCACCAAGGACGCCGCGAAGAAGATGGACGAGGCATTCCAGCAGTGAGCTCCGGCACCGCACAGCACGCCCGGCGCGCCCCCGCCAAGGGCCGCCGGCCCCGGCCGGGCCCCGTCGTCCCGGCCGGGGGCCGAGCCAGGAAGGGCTCCCGGCGGGGAGCCTGGACGCCCTGGCTCTATCTGGCCCCGGCGCTCGTCGTCCTGGGCGGGCTGCTCGTCTACCCGATCTACCAGCTCGGTCTGATCTCCTTCCTGGAGTACACCCAGGCGCAGGTCAGCGGCGGTGAGCCGACCACCTTCCAGGGATTCGCCAACTACGCCGAGCTGTTCCGCGACGGCGAGTTCTGGAACGTCGTCGTGGCCACGCTGCTCTTCGCCACCGTCTGCGTGGTGTCGACCCTCGCGGTCGGCTGCGCGCTCGCGGTGCTGCTGACGCGCGTACGGGCCATTCCGCGGCTGGCGCTGATGCTGGCCGCGCTCGGCGCCTGGGCCACCCCGGCGATCACCGGCTCGACGGTCTGGGTCTTCCTCTTCGACCCCGACTTCGGGCCGGTGAACAAGATCCTGGTGTGGTTCGGGCTCTCCGGGTTCGAGAACTACTCCTGGACCTACGACCGCTACAGCGCCTTCGCCCTGGTGCTGTTCGAGGTCGTGTGGTGCTCGTTCCCGTTCGTGATGGTCACCGTCTACGCGGGCATCAAGGCCATCCCCACCGAGGTGCTGGAGGCCGCCGCCCTCGACGGCGCCTCCACCTGGCGGATCTGGCGCACCATCATGGCGCCGATGCTGCGGCCGATCCTCGTCGTGGTGACCATCCAGTCCATCATCTGGGACTTCAAGGTCTTCACCCAGATCTACGTGATGACCGACGGCGGCGGGATCGCGCGCCAGAACATGGTGCTCAACGTGTACGCGTACCAGAAGGCGTTCGCGTCCTCGCAGTACAGCCTGGGCTCGGCGATCGGCGTGGTGATGCTGCTCATCCTGCTGGTCGTGACGCTGGTCTATCTGCGGCTGCTGCGACGCCAGGGAGAAGAACTGTGAGCCACTCGCGCGTCTCGCTGCGCATCCGCCGTCCCTGGCGCTTCGCCGCCGAGGCCACCGCCCTGATCGTGGCGGCCGTGGTCGCCTTCCCGCTGTACTGGATGGTGCTCTCGGCCTTCAAGCCCGAGGGGGAGATCCAGTCCACCGAGCCCCGGCCGTGGACGACGGCCCCCTCGCTGGACTCCTTCCGGCGCGTCTTCCAGCAGGAGGACTTCGGGCGCTACTTCCTCAACAGCCTCCTGGTGGCCGGGGTGGTGGTGGTCGCCTCGGCGCTGATCGCCTTCCTCGCGGCCACGGCGGTCGCCCGCTTCCGGTTCCGCTTCCGCACCACGCTGCTGATCATGTTCCTGGTCGCGCAGATGGTGCCGATCGAGGCACTGACCATCCCGCTGTTCTTCCTGATGCGCGATCTGGGGGAGTCGGTGCCGGGGATCGGGCTCAACACCCTGGGCTCGCTGATCCTGCCGCATATCGCCTTCTCGCTGCCGTTCGCCATCTGGATGCTGCGCGGCTTCGTCAAGGCCGTGCCCGAGGCGCTGGAGGAGGCGGCCTATCTCGACGGGGCCAGCCGCTCCCGCTTCCTGTGGCAGATCCTCTTCCCGCTGGTCTTCCCCGGACTGGTCGCGACGAGCGTCTTCTCCTTCATCTCCACCTGGAACGACTTCCTGTTCGCCAAGTCCTTCATCATCAGCGCGACCGAGAACTCCACCCTTCCGATGGCGCTGCTGGTCTTCTTCAAGGCCGAGGGCAACGACTGGGGAGGCATCATGGCGGCGTCCACCGTCATGACCATCCCCGTACTGGTCTTCTTCGTCCTCGTACAGCGCCGACTGGTCTCCGGTCTCGGCGGCGCCGTGAAGGACTGACGGAGAGAAGGGCTGACGGGGAGAAGGACCGACGAAGAAGGCCGGCGAACGGACCGACAAGGGCTTTCAACGCGCCGACAAGGGCCGATGAGGGAGCAGATGCCACACGACGCCGCGGGACTGATCCCCGCGCCCCGCCATGACCAGAGCCGTACGGGCCGCGCGGGCGCGCGGATCCACCCGCGGCACACCGCCCTGGCCGCCGCCCCCGGCACCGAGGGCGTGGCGCGCCTGCTGCGCACCACCCTCGGCCAGGCGCTCGGCCTGTCCCTGCCGGACGGCGAACCCGGCGGCCCCGACACCCTCACGCTGCGGATCGACGCCGCGCTGGAGCCCGAGGGCTACCGGCTCACCGTCGCCGACGGCCGGGTGGAGATCGCGGGCGGCACGGCCGCGGGCGTCCACTGGGGCACCCAGACGCTCCGTCAGTTGCTGGGCCCCGACGCCTTCCGCCGCGCCCCGCTCAGGGACGCGGAGACCGGCTGGGAGCTGGCGGAGCGGACGGTCGAGGACGCGCCGCGGTTCGCCTGGCGCGGGCTGATGCTGGATGTGGCCCGTCACTTCATGCCCAAGGACGGCGTCTTCGCCTATCTCGACCTGCTCGCCGCCCACAAGCTCAATGTCTTCCACTTCCACCTCACCGACGACCAGGGCTGGCGCGTCGAGATCCGCCGCTATCCCAAGCTGACCGAGACCGGCGCCTGGCGTGAGCGCACCAAGCTCGGCCACCGGGCGTCCCCGCTGTGGGACGAGCGGCCGCACGGCGGCTACTACACCCAGGACGACATCCGCGAGATCGTCGCCTACGCCGCCGAGCGGCATATCACCGTCGTGCCGGAGATCGACATTCCCGGGCATTCACAGGCCGCCATCGCCGCGTACCCGGAGCTGGGCAACACCGATGTCATCGACACCGCCTCCCTCGGAGTCTGGACCACCTGGGGCGTCAACCCGAACGTACTCGCCCCCACCGACAACACGCTCCGCTTCTTCGAGCATGTGCTGGAAGAGGTGCTGGAGCTGTTCCCCGGCACCTTCGTCCACATCGGCGGCGACGAGTGCCCCAAGGACCAGTGGAAGGCGTCCCCGGCCGCCCAGGAGCGCATCCGCGCGCAGGGTCTCGCCGACGAGGACGAGCTCCAGAGCTGGTTCATCCGCCACTTCGGCCACTGGCTCGCCGAGCGCGGTCGGCGGCTGATCGGCTGGGACGAGATCCTCGAGGGCGGCGCGGCCGACGCCCCGCTGCCGGAGGGCGCCGCGGTCTCCTCCTGGCGCGGTTACGCGGGCGGGATCGCCGCCGCACGGGCCGGCCATGACGTCGTCATGTGCCCCGAGCAGCAGGTGTACTTCGACCACCGGCAGGCTCCGGGCGAGGACGAGCCGGTTCCGATCGGCTACGTCCGCACCCTGGAGGATGTCTATCGCTTCGAACCGGTTCCACCACAGCTCACCGGAGCCGACGCGGACCGGGTGCTGGGCGCCCAGGCCAATGTCTGGACCGAGGTGATGGAGGACCGGCGGCGCGTCGACTACCAGACCTTCCCCCGGCTCGCCGCCTTCGCCGAGGTCGTCTGGTCGGCGCTGCCGCCCTCGTCCGAACGGGACTTCGGGGCGTTCCAGGGGCGCATGGAGGCACATTACGCGCGTTTGGACGCGCTCGGCGTGAGCTACCGCCCGCCCGCCGGGCCGCTCCCCTGGCAGCGGCGCCCCGGCCTGCTCGGACGCCCGCGCGAGGGAGCGCCCCCGATCGTATGAGCCGCCCCGCCGCGGCCGGGAGCACCCCCGGTCGCGGCCGGGGGACCGGGCCCTGAAAAAGGTGCGCGCCGACGCTCCGCCGCCCCTGCGAGCGTAGTCCCTCCGGCGCAAGACCAAATCGCACAAGGGTCCCTGAAACGTGGCAATCCACTCTCGCCGGAGACGTCGCCCCAAACCCGTACCATCCCCCAGGTCAGGGACGGATCCACGGATCACGGACCCCCACGACGGCGGGCTCGCAAGATGTGCCAGAGTTGCCACGTCCGGGCTGTCAGCACGTACCGTACGGCGCAACAGCCGGGACACCGGGGAAGGGGCAGCGGGTTGACCACGCACGCACCGCAGGCGGCGCACACGGTGACGTTGCCGGGCACGCTCGACGAGGCCGTGGCGGCACTGGCCGCCATGCCCGCCGCCGTGCCCGTGGCGGGCGGTACCGATCTGATGGCCGCGGTCAACTCCGGCCTGCTGCGGCCCGCCGCGCTCGTCGGCCTCGGCCGGATCAGCGAAATCCGGGGCTGGCGCTATCTGGACGGGCACGCCCTCCTCGGCGCCGGACTCACCCACGCCCGGATGGGCCGCCCCGACTTCGCCGCGCTGATCCCGGCGCTGGCCGCGGCCGCGCGGGCCGCCGGGCCACCGCAGATCCGCAACGCGGGCACCCTCGGCGGCAACATCGTCACCGCCGCCCCCACCGGCGACGCGCTGCCGGTGCTCGCCGCGCTGGAGGCCACGGTCATCATCGCCGGGCCCGAGGGGTCCCGCCGCGAGATCCCGGTCAGCCATCTGCTCGCCGGGGTGGATCTGCTGAACCCCGGTGAACTCGTCGGATTCGTCCGGGTTCCGCTGCTGCACGCCCCGCAGACCTTCATCAAGGCCACCGGGCGTACCGGGCCCGGCCGGGCCACCGCCTCCGTCGCCCTGGTCCTGGACCCCGCGCGGCGCGGGGTGCGCTGTGCGGTCGGGGCGGTCGCGCCGATGCCGCTGCGCCCCCTGGACGCCGAGCGCTGGGTCGCCTCGCTCATCGACTGGGACGGCGACCGCGGCCATCTCGATCCGCAGGTCACCACCGCTTTCGGCGAGTACGTCGCCGCCGCGTGCATCCCCGATCCGCTGCCCCCGCAGGATGGAACCGAGCCGGTCCCCCTGCCGCCTGCCGCGATCCACCTGAGGCGTACCGTGGCGGCCCTGGCCCGCCGAGCTCTGGGGAGGGCACTCGCGTGAGTGATGAACAGCAGCCGCACCGGCCGGATCCGGGAAGCGGATGGCAGCCGATGCCGCACGGCCCGGAGTACGACGCCGAGTCGACGGCGTTCGTGCAACTGCCGCCGGACTACGCCCACCCGGACCCGACCGATCCGTCCGGCCGTTGGGACCCACTCGCGGCGCCCGGCACCGGCTACGCGCCCCCGCCGATGGACGTGGGGCACGGTGACCCGTCCCACGGCGGCCAGTGGCAGCCGTCCGGCCATGGCCAGGGCACGGCCCACGACCAGGGCATGACCGGGCACTGGACCACCGCGGAGACCGACGGCGGCTATCTGTACGGCGGCCACCACGATCCGCACGGCGCCGTCCAGTGGCCGGTGCCCACCGAGGACCAGCAGGGCCACCACCCGCCGCACACCGGCCACTGGCCCGCTCCGGCGGCCGAGGAACCGGTGGACGACTGGCCGGTCGACGACTGGCCGGTGCCCGCCTCGTCCGACAACGGCGCGGGCGGGCCGGTGCAGACCAGCCAGTGGACCATCCCGGTCGCGGGCGACGAGGGTGTGGACGAGACCGGTGAGTACCGGGTCGACGACCACCCCGGCCCGGCCGCGTCTCCTTACGGCGGCCACGCGGACGACCCTCAGGACCCGCAGACGACGGCCCAGTTGCGGATGCCCTTCGCCGCGCCGACGCCCCGGCAGCAGCCCCACCAGCCCCACCAGCCGCACCAGCCCGTGCCCGGGCAGCAGCAGGGGCACAGCGGCCAGTGGTCGGTTCCGGCCGCCGAGGAGGGCGCGGAGGACTCCGGGGAGTACGCGGTCGAGGGCCACCCGGGCCCGGCCGCGGCCGCCCCGTCGGCCACGCCCACCCAGCCGCCCGCCCGCCGCCGGCTGCGCATGCCCGACCGGCAGGACCCGGCGTGGCCGGGGCCCTCCGCCGGGGACTCGGGCGAGTTCGCGGCCGAGGGGCACCAGGGGCTGCACACCCCGCCCCGTGGCACCCCGCCCCACGGCACCACCCCCCACGACAGCCCGGCGCCCGGTGAGCGGACGCCCGCGGACGACCCCGGGCGGCGGTCCGGCGGCCCGGCCGCCGGGGACTCCGGTGAGTTCCCGGTCGACGGTCAGCACGCCGGGCTGGAGACCCCGCCGCACGGCAGCCCGGCGCCCGGGCTGCCCCAGGAGACGAGCTGGCCCGGCGCGTTCGCGGACGACCGGTTCGCGGGCGAGGCCCATGGGCACGCCCCGCACCCCGGCCCCGAGGCCGACGCGGGCCGCACCGAAGCGCCCGAGGCCGCGCCGGACGCCGCGGAGGCTCCCGCCGACGCGCTGCCGGACGCCGCCGAGGCGGAGCCCGCCGAGCCCGCGGCCGAGCCCGAACCGGATCCGGCCGAGGGCGAGTTCGCGGCCCCTGAGGCCGCCGGGGCGCCCGCCCCGGCCGAAACCCCGACGGACGCGCCCGAGGCCGCTGACGCCCCCGCCGAGCCCCGTACGGACCCCGGTTCCGTCGAGGCCCAGGCCGACCCGGTCGTCGCCGACGAGCAGCCGAGCCACAGCGAGCATCCGCTCGCCTCCTACGTGCTGCGCGTCAACGGCGCCGACCGCCCCGTCACCGACGTCTGGATCGGCGAGTCGCTGCTCTACGTCCTGCGCGAGCGCCTCGGCCTCGCCGGGGCCAAGGACGGCTGCTCACAGGGCGAGTGCGGGGCCTGCTCGGTGCAGGTCGACGGGCGGCTCGTGGCCTCCTGCCTGGTGCCCGCCGCCACCGCCGCGGGCAGCGAGGTCCGCACCGTCGAGGGCCTGGCCACCGGCGGCCGGCCCTCCGACGTCCAGCGGGCGCTCGCCGAGTGCGGGGCCGTGCAGTGCGGCTTCTGCGTGCCCGGGCTCGCGATGACCATGCATGACCTCCTCGAGGGCAACCACGCCCCCACCGACCAGGAGACCCGCCAGGCGATCTCCGGCAACCTCTGCCGCTGCTCCGGCTATCGCGGGATCCTCGACGCCGTACGCGAGGTCGTCGCGGGCCGCGAGGCGGCCGACGAGGCGGCGCAGGCGGAGCCGGACGGCGGAGCCGACGCCCACCAGGACCCGGCCCGTATCCCGCACCAGACGGGACCGCACGGCATCACCGGCAACGGGAGCGTCAACGGAAGCGGTAGCGGAAGGGCATCGGCATGACCGGAATCGCGGACGGCGGGGGCGCCGTCACCGCCACCCCCGCCGCCGGAACGCCCGTCCAGCCCCCGTCCACCATGGGCCTCGGGGTGTCCCTGCCGCCCGCCGACTCGGCGGCCAAGACCTCGGGCACCTTCCCGTACGCGGCCGACCTGTGGGCCGAGGGGCTGCTGTGGGCCGCGGTGCTGCGCTCCCCGCACCCGCACGCCCGCATCGTCTCCATCGACACCACGCAGGCCGACGAGATGCCCGGCGTACGGGCCGTGGTGACCCACGCCGACGTGCCCGGCGACGCCTCCCACGGCCGCCGGGTCGCCGACCGTCCGGTCTTCGCCAAGGACCTGGTCCGCCACCACGGCGAGCCCATCGCCGCGGTCGCCGCCGACCACCCCGACACGGCCCGGCTGGCGGCCGCCGCCATCGCCGTCGAGTACGAGGTGCTGGAGCCGGTCACCGACCCCGAGCAGGCGTTCTCCGCCGAGCCGCTGCACCCCGACGGCAATCTGGTCCGCCATATCCCGCTGTCCTTCGGCGACCCGGACGTGGTCGGCGAGGTCATCGCCGAGGGGCTGTACCGCATCGGCCGTCAGGACCCGGCGCCCATCGGCGCCGAGGCGGGCCTTGCCGTGCCGCGCCCCGACGGCGGGGTGGAGATCTACACCGCCTCCACCGATCCGCACGCCGACCGCGACCTGGCCGCCGCCTGCTTCGGTCTTGAGCCGGAGCGGGTGAAGGTCGTCGTCACCGGCGTCCCCGGCGCCATGGGCGAGCGCGAGGACCCGGGGATGCAGTTGCCGCTCGGGCTGCTGGCGCTGCGCACCGGCCATCCGGTGAAGCTGGCCGCCACCCGTGAGGAGTCCTTCCTCGGCCACGCCCACCGCCACCCCACCCTGCTGCGCTACCGCCATCACGCGGACTCCCAGGGCAAGCTGGTCAAGGTCGAGGCGCAGATCCTGCTGGACGCGGGGGCCTACGCCGACTCCTCGGGGGACACCCTGGCCGCCGCCGTCTCCTTCGCCTGCGGCCCCTACGTCGTCCCGCACGCCTTCATCGAGGGCTGGGCGGTGCGCACCAACAACCCGCCCTCCGGCCATGTGCGCGGCGAGGGCGCGATGCAGGTGTGCGCGGCGTACGAGGGCCAGATGGACAAGCTGGCGGCCAAGCTGGGCATCGACCCGCTCGAGATCCGGATGCGCAATGTGATGGCCACCGGCGATCTGCTGCCCACCGGACAGACGGTCACCTGCCCGGCCCCGGTCGCCGAACTGCTGCAAGCCGTAAGGGACGCACCACTGCCCGCCCTCCCCAAGGACGACCCCGAGGAGGAGTGGCTGCTGCCGGGCGGCCTGGAGGGCGCGGGCGACCCGGCCGCGGTGCGGCGCGGGGTCGGCTACGCCCTGGGCATGGTCCATATGCTCGGCGCAGAGGGGGCCGACGAGGTCTCCACCGCCACCGTCAAGGTCACCGGCCCGGTGGCCACCGTGATCTGCGCGGCCGTCGACACCGGCCAGGGCTTCGCCACCCTGGCCCGCCAGATCGTCCAGGACGTCCTCGGTATCGAGGAGGTCCATATCGCGCCCATCGACACCGATCAGCCCCCGGCCGGGCCCGCCTCGCGCGGCCGCCACACCTGGGTCTCCGGCGGTGCGGTCGAGCGGGCCGCGAAGATGGTCCGCACCCAGCTCCTACAGCCCCTCGCGCATACCTTCGGCATGTCGACCGAGCTGCTCAGCATCGCCGACGGCAAGATCACCTCCTATGACGGGGTGCTCAGCACCACCGTCGAGGAGGCGCTGGAGGGCAAGGAGCTGTGGGCCACCGCGCAGTGCCGTCCGCATCCCACCGAGCCGCTGGACGAGACCGGGCAGGGTGACGCCTTCGTCGGGCTCGCCTACTGCGCGGTGCGTGCCGTGGTGGACGTCGACATCGAGATCGGCGCGGTAAGGGTCGTCGACATGACGGTGGCGCAGGACGTGGGCCGGATCCTCAACCCGCGGCAACTGAGGGCCCGTATCGAGGCGGGCGTCGCCCAGGGCATCGGCGCGGCCCTCACCGAGAACCTGCGCACCTCGCGCGGTGTGGTCCGGCACCCGGACCTGACCGGCTACGCCCTGCCGACCGCCCTGGACGTCCCCGACATCCGCATCGTCAAGCTGATCGAGGAGCGGGACGTGGTGGCCCCCTTCGGCGCCAAGCCGGTCAGCGCGGTGCCGGTGGTCACCTCCCCGGCGGCGGTGGCGGCGGCGGTCCGCGCGGCCACCGGGCGTCCGGTCAACCGCCTCCCGATCCGCCCCCAGGCGGCGGTCGTCAACCGGGGCTGAGCGCTCCGCGGGAAGTGCCGCGAGGTGCGGTCGTCCAGCCGCGGCGGAGCCGCACACGCGGCGCGGGATTGTCCGAGACGTGTAACAGAGGGATCCCTCCCCGCCCCAATTCCATCCTCATGTTTGCGAAAGCGACACAGGAGACATGGGGAGCGAGGCGGACATGGCGCGGCACCGGATCATGGGGGCGAATGGCCGAGTGGTGGTGGCGGCGTTGGGCGTGGCGGGGGTGACCGCCCTGGCCGCCGTGTGGACCGCCCAGGCCGGAACCTTCTCGGGGCCGGGTGCGTCACCGAAGCCGAAGCCGACGCCGATCGTGGGCCAGACCTCCAAGCCGGACCCCGAACTGCCCGCTCCCGTGGTCAACATGGACATAGCCCACGGCTCCGACAAGGGCGCCAAGGGCGTCAACATCACCATCGACGACGGTCCGGATCCGACCTGGACCCCGCGGGTCCTCCAGGTGCTCAGGGCCAACGGCGTCAAGGCCACCTTCTGCATGGTCGGTCCGCAGGCCCAGGCCCATCCGGACCTGGTCAAGGATGTGGTCGCGGACGGACACCGGCTGTGCGACCACTCCATATCGCACGACACGACGATGGGCGGCAAGTCACCCGCCTACCAGTCCAAGGAGATCCTCGACGCCCAGCGAATGATCACCAAGGCGTCGGGGGGCGTCAAGCCGCTCTACTACCGTGCCCCGGGCGGTGCGTTCACCCCGTATAGCCGTCAGATCGCCGCCTCGCAGGGCATGCGGCCGCTGGGCTGGAACGTGGACTCCGAGGACTTCAAGCAGCCGGGGGTCGCGGCCATGGTCAACACCGTCAAGAACGAGATCTCCAGCGGCCCCACCGTGCTCTTCCACGACGCGGGCGGCGACCGCGGCCAGACGGTCGAGGCGCTGGGCCAGGTCCTGCCGTGGCTGAAGCAGCAGGGATACAGCTTCGGTTTCCCGGTGCGCTGACGATCGTTCCCGCGGCCCGCGTCCCCATGGAAGGGGACGCGGCCGGGCCCTCTCAGGCCGGGGACGGACCCGTCAGCGCGGGCTCGCGCTCGCCCCCGCGGGCCGCGAACGGGCACTGCCAGTCCGCGGGCTTCGGGCGGCCGGAGTAGCGGCGGGCCTCGGAGAGCTCCTCGTACTCGAGCAGGTTGGGGTTTATGTCGCCCTGGAGCTGGATGTCCTGCTTGCGGATCTTCTCGGCGAGCCGGTCCCACATCTTGGCGCCCTTGATGCGGTCGAACTGCTCATGCGAGTTGAAGGCCAGCATCGGGAAGGGAGGGCGGCGGCCCCAGCGGCGGTGGGTCTCGTGCAGGCCGATGACGAAGAAGGGGTGACCGGCGACGCTGTAGGCGAAATCCCTGGCCTGCGGATCGGACGAACAGCCCTCGGCCCAGCGATATGACCGGGAGTCCTGTTCGTGGAGAAGCTGGAGCTGTTCCCACAGCAGCTCCTCGAACCGCAGCTCATCCACCCCGCGAGGTTGCTCGAAGGTCGCGATGAAGCTCGTGAACGACCGGTGGCTCCAGTCGGCCGAGTCCACGAAATCCGCGAGATCGAGTGCCATCAGCCGGGCCGAATGGTCGGATCCCATCAGGTCGTAGTGACGATGGGTGATGCCGCCCTTGCGCCAGGCGGACCGTCCGGCCAGGCAGGCGAATCGTTCCCCCAGAATGAACCGCTCGACCTCGTCCGTCGCGTCCACTGTCATGGCCAGCCTTCCTTCCAACTACGTGCCTCCTCGCCGGGAGCTCATCTCCTTCTCCACATGAAGGCGCCCACCCTGCTCACCTGCGCAGGAGCGCAGGAGAACGAGATGGGGCGCCTGGCTGAATTGTGATCGGCGAGGACCCGATCGGCGAAATCCGGCTGCGGGCCGCCGTCCCGGAGGGCGGGGTGGCGCGCCATTTCGAACAGCGAAGTGTTCCCCGGGCCGGGCCGCCTCCGAGGGAGCGGCCCGGCCCGGACCCTGAGCCCCGGCCCATCAGCTCCGGGCGCGGTCCAGCGCCGCCGCCACCACCGGGCCGATCCGGGCCAGGGACTCCTCCCGCATCATCCGGTAGTGGTGGTCGGGGACGCCGTGCACCGTAAGGGCGCCGTCCACGAAGGAGAGCCAGGCGTCCGCCACATGCAGCGGATCGCGCCGGTAGCCGGGGATCTCCTCCATGGCCCGGAACACCAGCATGTCGCCCTGGAACCGGTCGGGCGCGAACTTCCGCATCAGCTCCTGGTCGTTGAGCAGGATGTCGAGCAGCGGGAAGCTGGCCTCGCCCTCCAGCAGCCGGGCGGGCAGCCCGGTCTCCCGGCAGAGGTCCGCCACCAGGTCGGCGGTGCCGTCCGCGCCGTCGGGGTGCGCCTCCAGCCAGCCCGGGGCGAAGATGTCGCCGCCGCCGATGTCGTCGAGCAGCACCCCCAGCCACTGACGCTTGCCGAGCTCCGGTGCCTCGGGCAGCGCCTGGGCGTTGTCGGGGTAGGCGTCGATCACGGCCAGCACGGGGACCTCCTCGCCGTCGGCCTGTAGCCGGGTGGCCATGGCGTGCGCGATCAGCCCGCCGAAGGACCAGCCGAGCAGATGGTACGGACCGGCCGGCTGGACGGTCCGGATCTGCCGCAGATAGTCGGCGGCCATCTCCTCGACGCTCGCCGGGAGGACGTCCGGTTCGGTCAGCCCGCGCGCCTGGAGGGCGTACACCGGCTGGTCCGGGGCGAGATGGCGGAGCAGCCCGGTGTACGACCAGCCGAGGCCGCCGCCGGGGTGGACGCAGAACAGCGGCGGGCGCCGCCCCTCGCCGCGCAGCGGCAGCAGGATGTCCAGCGGCTGCTGCCGCTGCGCCTCGGCCGGTCCCGCGGCGTCCAGGCGGGCCACCAGCCGGGCGACGGTCGGCGCCTCGAAGAGGTCGCGCATCGACAGCTCGGTGGCCAGCGCGGCGCGGGCCTGGCTGGCCAGCTTGGAGGCGAGCAGCGAATGACCGCCGAGCAGGAAGAAGTCGTCGTCGATGGTGACGCCGTCGACGCCCAGGACCTCGCCGAAGAGCGCGCACAGCGTCTCCTCGCGCGGGGTGCGGGGCGCCCGTCCGCCCGTGGCGGCCTCGAAGGAGGGCGCGGGCAGCGCGGCCCGGTCCAGCTTGCCGTTGGCGTCCAGGGGGAGGGTGCCGAGCACCACGACCGCGCTGGGCACCAGGTGCTCGGGCAGCGTCTCGCCCAGCGCCTCGCGGGCCGCGGCGGCGTCCGGCGGGGTGTCCCCGGCGGCCGTCACATAGGCGACCAGCCGCTGGTCGCCGGGCCGGTCGGTGCGGACCGCCGCGGCGGCCTCGGCGACCTGGGGGAGCGTCCGCAGCGCCGCCTCCACCTCGCCCAGTTCGATACGGAAACCGCGCAACTGGACCTGGCCGTCGGTGCGGCCCACGTACTCGACGTCGCCGTCCGGCAGCCGGCGGGCCAGATCGCCGGTGCGGTACATCCGGGTGCCGGGCGGGCCGTAGGGGTCGGCCACGAACCGCTCGGCGGTCAGGGCCCGGCGGCCCAGATAGCCGCGGGCCAACTGCGCCCCGGACACGTACAGCTCGCCGGTGACCCCGGCCGGGCACGGCTTGAGCGCGGTGTCGAGGACGTACATCCGGGTGTTCCACACCGGCCGCCCGATCGGCACCGGCCCCTCGCCGCCGGGCGCGGAGGGGTGGTGGGCGATCTGGATGGTGGTCTCGGTGGGTCCGTAGAGGTTGTTCAGCGGCACGCCGGGGAACCGCTCGTGGAACCGCTCGGCGGTCTCGCGCGGCAGCGCCTCACCGCCGCTGGAGGCCCGCCGCAGGACGCCCGCGCAGGCGTCGGCGGCGGCCGGGTCGGCGAGGAACGCCTGGAGCATCGACGGTACGAACTGGAGCGCGGTGATGCCCTGTTCGCGCACCGTGCGCGCCAGATACGCCGGGTCCTTGTGGCCGCCGGGCTTGGCGACCACCAGGGTCGCGCCGCTGAGCAGCGGCCAGAAGAACTCGCAGACCGAGGCGTCGAACCCGGCCGGGGTCTTCTGGAGCATCCGGTCCCCGGGGGCCAGGCGATAGGCGTCCTGCATCCACTCCAGGCAGTTGGCGACGGCCCGGTGGGGCACCAGGACGCCCTTGGGGCGGCCGGTGGAGCCCGAGGTGTAGATGATGTACGCGGGGTGCTCGGGGTCGATCGCCACCGCCGGAGCGGACACGTTCGCCGCGCCCCCGGTGCCCGTGATGTCCACGACGTCCAGCAGCAGCAGCTTCCCCACACCGTGGCGCGCGGGCAGCGCCCCGGCGCTGTCGGAGCGGGTGACCACGAGGGCCGGGTCCGCGTCGTCGAGCATGTACGCCAGCCGCTCGGCCGGGTAGTCCAGGTCCAGGGGCAGATACGCGGCCCCCGTCTTCAGCACCGCGATCAGCGTGATGACCAGGTCGGCCGAGCGGGGCAGGGCCACGCCGACGGTGCGCTCGGGCCCGGCGCCGTGTGCGATGAGCACCCGGGCCAGCCGGTTCGCCGCCCGGTCCAGCTCGGCGTAGCTGAGCCCGGTGTCATCCACGGTGTCGGCGCTGACCAGGGCCCGGGCGTCGGGGGTCCGGGCGGCCTGGGCCGCCAGCAGCTCCGGGAGGAGGGCGCCGGAGGTCGGATGCGCCGTCTCGCCCGGTGCGTCCAGGACCCGCTCGCGCTCCTCGGCGGACAGCAGCTCCAGGGAGCCGACCGTGCGCTGGAGGTCGGAGATGTCGGAGAGGGAGCGCAGCAGGCCGAGATAGCGCTCCCGGTGGGCGATGAGGGCGTCCTCGGTGTAGAGGTTGGAATTGGCGTTGAGGTCGATGCGGATACCGGTGCCGTCGGACCGGTCGTATCCCATGATCGAGAGGTCCTCGACGGTTCCGTTGGAGAGGTTGTGGCCCTTGACCCGGTGACCGGCGAAGTGGAAGTCGTAGTCGTACGTCATGATGTTGACGTGCGGGCCGAGCAATCCGTTTCCGCCGTCCGGAAGTCGCAGATCCCGGGCCAGGTCGATACGGCGGTAACGCTGATGCCGCAGGGCCTGCCTGACTTCCCGTGAGATCTGCCGTACCAGCTCCCGTATTCGCATATCGGCGCGCACCTGTATGCGCAGCGGCACCACATTGGCGAACATCCCCGGAATGGAACGGGCGGTGGCATCGGTACGGCCCGAGACCGGCAGCGTCAGAATGATGTCCGATTTACCGGTCAATCGATGCAGATAAAGGGAGGTCGCTGCGATGATCATAGCCGACCAGTGGGTGGCGTATTTACGCGCGGCGGCCCGCAGCTCGACCGCTTCCTCCTCGGTCAGGTAGGCGGTCTGCCGGAGGACGGTGGAAAGTTCCCTGGTGGGGTGGGTGGAAAGCCGCGCGGGGCGCGGGGAATCGCCGACGTGTTCCAGCCAGTACGCGCGGTCTTTGGCGAAATCCGGCGAGGCCCGGTATTCCGCGTCCTGGTCCACCATCGCCTGGAGCGAGCCGAAGACCGTTTCCCCCTCGGCCGCTTCCCCTCCGGCCGGTTCCCCCTCGGCCGGTTCGGTCCCCGTCATGAGCGCGGTGTACAACTCGGCGGTCCGCCGGCCCAGCAGGGCGGCCGATCCGGCGTCCGAGACGATGTGGTGGGTGCCCTGGTACCAGAGGAAGCACTCGGGCTCCACCTTCAGCAGGGCGAAGGAGAACGCCGGATAGTCGCCCAGCTTGAGCGCCCCCGTGGCCAGGTCGTTCTTCATCCACCGCTCGGCCGCGGCCCAGGGGTCGGCCTCGCCGGTGAGATCCAGCTTGGGCAGCTCCCAGTCGGTCACCGGGTCCAGGATCTGCCAGGGCTCCCCGTCGTCCTCGCCGACCCGCACGTTGTAGGGCTCGGCCTCCGCCACGGCCCGGCGCAGCGCCCGTTCGAATATCTCGGTGTCTATCGGTCCTTGTATCTCCAGGTACTCGCCGACCCTGAAGGTGGTGCTCTCCGGCGGCTCCAGCTTCTCAATGAACCAGATCTCACTCTGGCCGGTCGAGAGCGGCAGTCGGGCGGCCGGTGCGGCGGGCTGCACATTTCCCCCATTGAGGATGGAACCACGGTCGAAAAAGGTGCCTGTCGACCGGGAGTCGTTTTCCGCGCGGCCGCAGGCACCACACTGACCCTATGAGACGGAATTGCACTCAGTGAGGGGGTCAGGAGACCGTTCGGTGGCGAGAGTGTGAAAATCGCCGAAGCCCTAGGGATTTACCTGGGGTATCCCGGTGCCGAGACGGCCGGATGGCGTGGATGAGCATGCGTCAGGAGGGCGCGTGTGTCCAGAGCATGTCCAAGAGTTCACCCAGCGGCAACACATTGCGCGGACGTCCATGAGGACGCCCGCGCAAGGTGTGTGGAGGCCGTGGCGGGAATCGAACCCACGTAACTCGATTTGCAGTCGAGCCCCTCAACCACTCGGGCACACGGCCGTTGTCGTGCTCTGTTCCCGACGATAGGACGGGGGTGGGGCGGGCACAACGGTGAGGCGGGGGCTGCCATACGACTGACACACTGCGTTCATGGCGGCCGGATGGCGGCCGGATGGGCCCGCTCGGTTACGGCCGCCAGGGGCGTGCCGGGCCTCGGCTCACGGCGTCCGGTTCACGGCGTCCGGTTCACGGCGTCCGGCTCACGGCGTCCGGTTCACGGGGCGGGGCGAGCCACCAGGAAGTCCTCGACCACCTGGCGGAAGAGATCCGGGTCGTCGACCCACGGATAGTGGCCCACCCCGGGCAGGGGCCGCACCTGCCCGTCCGGGAAGGACTCGGCGACCAGCTCCCCGGCCCGCATCCCGGTCACCGCGTCCCGGTCGCCGGTGATCGCCAGCACCGGGCACGGCACCTCGCGCAGCCGGGCCAGCACCGCGCGCCGCCCCGCCTCGTCGACGCCCTGCCAGAAACCGGCCCGCGGCACCGGCCCGAGCTGCTCGCCCTCGCTCTCGGCATGCGCCCGCTGGGGCTCCTCCCAGCGGCCGTACGCCATGGGGGCGGCCTGGAGCAGCAGCCTGCGCACCTCGGCGAGGTCGGTGGTGTCGGGCAGCAACTGGACCGCCGTATACGCCTCCTGCCACCAGGGCTCGTCGGCGCGGGACTCGAAGATCTCCCGGGCGTCCTCGGGGAGTTCGCCCTGGAGCCGTGCGCCCGGGCAGACCACGATCAGCCGGCCGAGCCGCTCGGGGTGGGCGGCCGCGTACGCCTGGGCCGTCGCGGCGGCCGCGTCATGGGCGAGCAGCGGGAAGCGGGCGAGGTCCAGATGGCGGCGGAGCGCCTCGAGGTCCTCGGCGAGCCCCGGGAAGGCGTAGCCACTGGGGTCGACGGCCGGCGGGGAGTCCCCGGTGCCGCGGCTGTCGGGGATGACGAGGGTGTGATGGGCGTTCAGTCCGCCGAGGTCGCCCAGATACGCGGCGCTGCGCCCCGGCCCGCCCGCCAGACAGATCAGCGGCGGGCCCGCTGAGCCGTCCCGGGCCTCCAGGGCGCGGTAGGCCAGCTCGGTTCCGTCGTACGAGGTGTAGTGCGGCATGGTGTCAGCTTGCCCCAGCATCGTCATCTTGACCGTGCTTGGCCGGGGGGCGTGGTGTGCCGGATGTGGCGCGTGTGCCGTGACCGGCCGTCCGTGTGCCGCGGCCCGCGGTCTGCGTGACGCAAAAGCTCCGGTTGGGGCGATCTTGCGCGGACCCAAATTACGCTTATGGTTTCCGTCCGCTTCTCCGTATGATGCGAATGTGTTCGATTCCCGGCACGTCAAGACGTTCCATGAGGTGGTCCGCTCCGGCTCCTATTCCGGGGCCGCCCGCGCGCTCGGCTACACCCAGCCGGCCATCACCCAGCAGATGAAGGCGCTGGAACGGGCCGTCGGCAGTCCGCTGTTCATCCGGGTCGGCCGGGGGATGCGGCTGACCGAGGCGGGGGAGACCCTCGCCCGTCACGCCGACACCATCCTGACCAGCATCGCCACCGCCCAGCAGCAGATGGGCGCCATCACCCGGCTGCGCTCGGGCCGGGTGCGGGTCTGCGCCTTCCCCAGCGCCAACGCGACCCTCATCCCCGAGGCCATGGCCCGGCTCGCCGCCGCCCATCCGGGGGTGCGGGTGGAGCTGCTGGAGGGCGAGCCGCCGGACTCGCTGGGGCGGGTGGTGCGCGGGGAGTGCGACATCACGCTCGCCTTCACCTATCCCGGGCTGCGCGAGGAGACCCCCGCCGAGCTGGTGGAGATCCCGCTGCTGGAGGACCAGCTCACGGTGCTGCTGCCGAGCGGGCATCCGCTGGCCAGACGGCGGGCGGTCAAGCTGGCGGAGCTGAGCGAGGAGCGCTGGATCGCCGGATGCCTGCGGTGCCGCGCCAACTTCCTGCACGAATGCGCGGAGCAGGGCTTCGCCCCGGACATCGCCTTCACCACCGACGACAATCTGGTGGTGCAGAGCATGGTCGCGGCGGGGCTGGGCGTGGCGATGATGCCGGGGCTGGTGCTCTCGTTCCTGTGCCACCAGAAGGTCGCCGGGCGCGCCCTGGACCCCGCCTCGCGCCGCCATGTCTCGGCGTATGTGCTGCGCGAACATCTGGAGATACCGGCCACCGCGCGGGTGCTGGAGGAGCTGAAGACCGTGGCGGGGAACCGGGTGGGGTGCTGAGCCCGGCCGTGTGCTGACCGCTCATCCATAAGCGTAACTTGGGACGGGCTCAAGAATCTGTCGTTGGACGTGATGGAGCGGGCGGCGGGACGCTGCCACCATGAGCACCCCGACCGCGTATCCGTCCTCCCGTCTTCTCACGGCACGCCTCGGCGAGCTCGTCGGCGACGTCCGCGAGGCCGTCGACCGGGGGCTGGCGCCCGATGTGACCGCCTATCTGGTCGGCGAGCGGCTCGCCCCCCACCTCGGCGCGGCCGATCTGCTCACCCCGGGGCAGTGCGAGGGCGACCCCGACCGCTACCGCCAGCACGTTCTGCACGCCGAGCCCGACGGCAGCTTCTCGATCGTCGCGCTGGTGTGGCTGCCCGGTCAGCGCACGGCGATCCATGACCATGTGTCCTGGTGTGTGACCGGCGTCCACGAGGGCGAGGAGCACGAGCGGCGCTACCGCCTCGTCCCCGACGGTCCGGGTTCCCGGCTGATCGCGGTGGAGGACGTGGTCAACCCGCGGGGCGCGGTGTGCGGTTTCGCGCCGCCCGGAGATATCCACAGGGTGTGGAACGCCTGTGGGACGAAGGCGATATCGATCCATGTCTACGGCGCGGACATCGCCCGCCTGGGCAGCAGTGTCCGACGGGTCTACGACCTCCCGACGGCGGACGAGGTCCAGGGCCTTCCGACGGCGGACGGCCAGTGACGCTGACCGCCGCGCCCGGCCGGGCGCGGCAGGCTGCCGGATGGCGGCCGCCCGCCACGGCGTACGGGCTCGGGCTCGCCGTGGCCGGGGTCGCGGCCGCCTGGGGCGTCCACTGGCTGCTGCCCGCCGTACCCCTGCTGACCGCCTCCGTGGTGCTGGGCATCGTCGCGGCCCATCTGCCGGGGGCGCGCGGACTCGTCCGGGGCGTCTGCCGTGCCGGGCTCTCCTTCGCCGGGAAGCGGCTGATGCGGCTCGGCATCGTGCTGCTCGGCCTCAAGCTCAGCCTGAACGATGTGCTGGGCCTCGGCTGGGCCACCGTGGCGATGATCCTGGGCGTGGTCACGGCCACCTTCTTCGGCACCTGGTGGCTCGGCCGCCGGATGGGGCTGCGCGGCGATCAGCCGCTGCTGATCGCGACCGGCTACTCGATCTGCGGGGCCTCCGCGATCGGCGCGGTGAGCGAGGTGTCGGACAGCGACGAGCGCGATGTGGCCACCTCCGTGGCGCTGGTGACACTGTGCGGCACCCTCGCCATCGCCGTCCTGCCGCTGCTTCAGCACCCCTTGGGGCTGGACGACGTGGCGTTCGGCCGGTGGGTGGGGGCGAGCGTGCACGACGTGGGCCAGGTCGTGGCCACCGCGCAGACCGCCGGGCCCGCGGCGCTGGGCGACGCGGTACTGGTCAAGCTGGTGCGGGTGGCCCTGCTCGCCCCGCTGGTCGCGGCGCTCGCGGCGTCCGTACGGGCGCGGGGGCGCGCCAGGGCGGCGGCGGGCGAGGGGACGGCGACGGGCGAGGCGGCGAAGCGGCGGCCGCCGCTGGTGCCGCTGTTCGTCCTCGGCTTCCTCGCGATGACCGCCCTGCGCAGCACGGACCTCCTGTCCGCCACCGCGCTGGACACCGCCGCCACGGCCCAGGAACTCCTCCTCGCCGCCGCCCTCTTCGGCCTCGGCAGCGCCGTTCACCTCCCCTCCCTCACCCGCACCGGCGCCCGGGTCGCGGCACTGGGACTGTGCTCGTGGGTGGTGATCGCGGGAGCGTCGTACGCGGGGGTCCTGCTCACGACGTAAGACGCGGGGCGCGGCCATCGATTGCCGGGGCCAGGGTTGTGTCGGCCAGGGCCCGCTTCGCGGGCATCGCGCCCTAGGGCCAACGGCCGAGTGCGGTTCCGTCCCGCGACAGGTGTGACGTCCCGGAACGCCACTTACTCTGACGCCATGACCCCTCGCGACCCGCATGACGCCGACGCCGCCGTCACGGACAGCGCCGCCCCCCTGCCGCCCCGGGCGTCCCCCGTCCCTCCCGCGCCGCAAGACGGAGACCCGGACCTGGATCCGGACCTGGACCCGGGTCTGGAGGGCGGCGGCGACACCGGCGACACCGTACTGGGGCGGCGCTTCCGCGCCCTCACCCTCGGCATCGTCACCGTCGTCTCCCTCATCGCCTTCGAGGCGAGCGCGGTCAATACGGCGATGCCGGTCGCGGCCCGCGCGCTGCACGGGGTCGAGCTCTACGCGTACGCCTTCTCCGCCTACTTCACCACGAGCCTGTTCGCGATGGCGCTGTCGGGGGAGTGGTGCGACCGCAAGGGGCCGCTGGCGCCGCTGTTCACCGGGATCGCGGCGTTCGCCGCCGGGCTGCTGGTGGCCGGTTCGGCGCAGCAGATGTGGATGTTCGTGGGCGGGCGCGCGGTGCAGGGGATAGGCGGCGGGCTGGTGATCGTCGCGCTGTATGTGGTGGTCGGCCGCGCCTATCCGCAGCGGCTCCAGCCCGCCGTGCTGGCGTCGTTCTCCGCCGCCTGGGTGCTGCCGGTCATCGTCGGCCCGCTCGCCGCCGGGACCGTCACCGAACAGGTCGGCTGGCGGTGGGTGTTCCTGGCCATCCCGGTGCTGGTGCTGCCGCCGCTCGCGGTGATGCTGCCCGCGCTGCGCGCCCTGCCCCCGAGCGAGCGCTCCGCGGGCATGAACCGCCGCCGCATCCTCCTCGCGCTCGCCGTCGCGGCCGGCGCCGGACTGCTTCAGTACGCGGGCCAGGACCTCAACTGGCTCTCGCTCGTCCCGGCCGCCGCCGGTCTCGCCCTGCTCGTCCCCTGTGTGCTGCGGCTGCTCCCCGAGGGCACCTTCCGCGCGGCCCGCGGACTGCCGTCGGTGATCCTGCTGCGCGGGGTGGCGGCGGGGTCCTTCCTGGGGGCGGAGAGTTTCGTTCCGCTGATGCTGGTGACCCAGCGCGACCTGTCCGCGACCGCCGCCGGGCTCTCCCTCACCGGCGGCGGGCTCACCTGGGCCCTGGGCTCGTACACCCAGAGCCGCCCCCGCCTGGAGCCGCACCGCGAACGGCTGATGGGTCTCGGCATGCTCTTCATCGCCGTGTCCATCGCCGCGGTGCTCCTGGCCCTCATCGACTCCGTCCCGGCCTGGATCGTGGCCGTGGCCTGGGTGATCGGCGGCTATGGGATGGGGCTGGCCATCTCCAGCGGGAGCGTGCTGCTGCTGAAGCTCTCGCGGCCGGAGGACGCGGGCAGCAACTCCGCCTCCCTCCAGGTCTCCGACGCGCTCGGCAACATCACGCTGGTCGGCCTCAGCGGTGTCCTCTTCGTCTCCTTCGGTGGCGGCGACATCGCAGCCACCGGCTCGACGGCCTCCCACCAGCCGGCCGCCTTCGGGGCGGTCTATGTGGCGATGGCGGCGGTGGCGCTGATGGGGGCGTGGGTGACGACGCGGTTGCGGCCAGAAATCCGTTAGCACCACCTGGTACCACGCGGTACCATCAGCTCATGGCAGCACTGAATCTACGCTTTACGGACGAGGAGCTCGACGCCTTGCGCAAGCGCGCGGAGGCGGAGGGCCGGAGCATGCAGTCGTTCGCCCACGACGCGGTGATCTCTGCGATCAATGAGCACTCCCGGCTGTTCAACGAGGCCGCCGCCCATGTGTTGCGGGTGAGTGATGAGCTCAACCGGAGGCTTGCCTGATGCACTACCTCACCCTGCCCGAGCTGCTCAATCTCGCCGAGCGCCTCGAGGCCGATGAGGTGCGCGACTACGGACTGCTGGAGTCTGCTCTGGCCCGTCCGCAGGCGAGCGTGTTCGGTCAGGATGCCTACTCGGACGTGTGGCAGAAGGCGGCGGCGCTGATGGAGTCGCTGGCCCGCAACCATGCCTTGGTGGACGGCAACAAGCGGCTCTCCTGGTACGCGACCTGGGTCTTCCTCCACATCAACGGACACCCACTGAACGCGGACTTCGACGTCGACGAGGCCGAGCGCTTCGTGCTGAGCGTCTGCCAGGGCGAGCTGGACGTGCCGAAGATCGCGGAGGGGCTGACCCGGTTCACCAACGGGATGTGAGTCTGATCCCACCCTCGGGTGGGATCAGCCCGTACCCCCGAGCGTGAACGACGGCACCGGTAGGCTGACGCGGTTCCCGATCGACCTCGCCGAGCCAGCCCGACGGAGACCGTGAGTACTACTGCCGCCTCCACCAGCCATCACCTCTCGCCCGCCTTCCCCGGCCGGGCTCCTTGGGGTACCGCGAGCAAGCTGCGCGCCTGGCAGCAGGGCGCGTTGGACAAGTACATCCAGGAGCAGCCGCGGGACTTCCTCGCGGTCGCGACCCCCGGCGCCGGGAAGACCACCTTCGCGCTGACCCTCGCCTCCTGGCTGCTGCACCACCATGTCGTCCAGCAGGTGACGGTCGTCGCGCCGACCGAGCATCTGAAGAAGCAGTGGGCGGAGGCCGCCGCCCGGATCGGCATCAAGCTGGATCCGGAGTACAGCGCGGGTCCGCTCAGCCGGGAGTACCACGGGATCGCCGTCACCTACGCGGGCGTCGGCGTCCGGCCCATGCTGCACCGCAACCGGATCGAGCAGCGCAAGACCCTCGTCATCCTCGACGAGATCCACCACGCCGGCGACTCCCGCTCCTGGGGCGAGGCGTGTCTGGAGGCGTTCGAGCCGGCGACCCGGCGGCTGGCGCTCACCGGCACCCCGTTCCGGTCCGACACCAACCCCATCCCCTTCGTCACCTACGAAGAGGGCAACGACGGGATCCGGCGCTCCTCCGCCGACTACACCTACGGCTACGGCAACGCGCTCTCCGACGGAGTGGTGCGCCCCGTCATCTTCCTCTCCTACAGCGGCAATATGCGCTGGCGCACCAAGGCGGGCGACGAGCTCGAGGCGCGGCTCGGCGAGCCGATGACCAAGGACGCCGTCTCCCAGGCGTGGCGCACCGCGCTCGATCCGCGCGGCGACTGGATGCCGAATGTGCTGCGCGCCGCCGACCAGCGGCTGTCCGAGGTCCGCAAGGGCATCCCGGACGCGGGGGCCCTCGTCATCGCCGCCGACCAGGACTCGGCCCGTGCGTACGCCAAGCTGATCCGCGAGATCACCGGCGACAAGGCGACGCTCGTGCTCTCCGACGAGGCGGCGGCGTCCCAGCGGATCGAGGACTTCAGCCACTCCGACGACCGCTGGATGGTCGCGGTCCGCATGGTGTCGGAGGGGGTGGACGTGCCCCGGCTGGCGGTCGGGGTCTACGCGACCACCATCTCCACCCCGCTCTTCTTCGCCCAGGCCGTCGGCCGTTTCGTACGGTCGCGGCGGCGCGGCGAGACCGCGTCCGTCTTCCTCCCCACCATCCCGATGCTGCTCGGCTTCGCGGGCGAGATGGAGGTCGAGCGCGACCACGTCCTGGACAAGCCGAAGAAGGACGGTGAGGAGGAGAACCCGTACGCGGAGGAGGAGAAGCTCCTCGAGGAGGCCGAGAAGCAGCAGGACGAGGACACCGGCGAACAGGACCAACTCCCCTTCGAAGCACTGGAGTCGGACGCGGTCTTCGACCGGGTGCTGTACGACGGCGCCGAGTTCGGCATGCAGGCGCATCCGGGCAGCGAGGAAGAGCAGGACTACCTCGGCATCCCCGGGCTGCTCGAACCCGACCAGGTGCAGATGCTGCTCCAGAAGCGGCAGGCCAAGCAGATCGCCCACAGCCGCAAGAAGCCGGACGAGGAGGCGGATCTGCTGGAGCTCCCGGCGGAGCGGCGGCCGGTGGTCACCCACAAGGAGCTGCTGGAGCTGCGCAAGCAGCTCAACACGCTGGTCGGGGCGTATGTCCACCAGAGCGGCAAGCCGCATGGCGTGATCCACACCGAGCTGCGCCGGGTCTGCGGCGGCCCGCCGAGCGCGGAGGCGACGGCGGGGCAGATCCGCGAGCGGATCAAGAAGGTTCAGGAGTGGGCGACGCGCATGCGCTGACGCGTGGGTTTTTCCCGCCCCTGGCCCCGAGCCTGGGGCGGAGCCCCGGACGCCCCTTGGTCCGCCGGCGTGCCGGGGCGGCGGGTCTTTCCCCTCCCCGCCCCTTCCCGCAGTGTCGATGTGCGGCTCCGCCGGGTGGCAGGGGCTCCGCCCCTGGGCCCGGGCTCGGGGGCGGAGCCCCGGACACTCCTCGGCGCGCGACGTCGATGTGCGGCTCGGCCGCGTGGCAGGGGCTTCGCTCCTGGACCCCCGGGGTCTGGGGCGGAGCCCCAGTTGTGGGAAGGGGCGGGGAGGGGAACAGCCCGCCGCAGGCGTTCCGCGCCGCGCAACCCCTTTTCGAAAAATTTCATGAACCGGTCGCAGGCCCCTCTCATGGATCCGGGCAAACCGGGATGGTTTGGGGCGCTCTCGCGCTGCATGCTTTGGCAGCTC
This sequence comes from Streptomyces sp. CY-1, assembly GCF_047218265.1. Classification (NCBI taxonomy): domain Bacteria; kingdom Bacillati; phylum Actinomycetota; class Actinomycetes; order Kitasatosporales; family Streptomycetaceae; genus Streptomyces; species Streptomyces sp. CY-1. The sequence continues at coordinate 4,653,049 of NZ_CP178393.1, read as the reverse complement.
TGCTCGGATTCTGGACAAACCCTTCCGCAAAGCGGACCGGCTCGCTAGCGTTCGGGCACGCACACGCCCCGTGGCAGCGCCGCCGCGGAGCGCAGCCGGTGCGTGACCACCGCGACCGGCGGCCTCTTCGCGCGCCGTCGTCGGGACCGGCGGGACACCGCGCGAAGCGCCGCCACTCATCACCGAGGAGGGGGCGTCGTGACCGCGGAGACCTCTCAGACGCTCGATCGGGGACTGCGTGTCCTCAAACTGCTCGCCGACACCGACCACGGGCTGACCGTGACCGAGCTGTCCAACAAGCTCGGCGTCAATCGCACCGTGGTCTACCGGCTGCTGGCCACCCTTGAGCAGCACACCCTCGTCCGCCGGGACATCGGCGGGCGGGCGCGCGTCGGGCTGGGGGTGCTACAGCTCGGCCGCCAGGTGCATCCGCTCGTACGGGAGGCGGCGCTGCCCGCGCTGCGCTCCCTCGCCGAGGACGTCGGCGCGACCGCCCACCTCACCCTGGTCGACGGCACCGAGGCCCTCGCCGTGGCGGTCGTCGAGCCGACCTGGACCGACTACCACGTGGCCTACCGGGCCGGATTCCGGCATCCGCTCGACCGGGGCGCCGCCGGGCGCGCGATCCTCGCCGCCCGCGCCGGCCGCCCCGACGACCCCGGGTACGCCCTCACCCACGGCGAACTGGAGGCGGGCGCGAGCGGCGCGGCCGCCCCGCTCATCGGGGTGACCGGGATAGAGGGCAGCGTCGGAGTCGTCATGCTGTGCGACTCGGTACCGGACCGGGTCGGCCCACGGGTCGTCGACGCGGCCCGAGAGGTCTCGGACGCCCTGAGCTGAGCGCGCGGGGACAGCGGAGCGGCCCGGGGCATGGCGATGTGACGCCGTCATGCCCGGTAGCCGGGGTGGCGCCTCATCCGTCTCGGCGGTCAACTAGATTCGCACCATGCCTGCCGTCTCCCCCCGCGCCCGCATCCTCGCGCTCTGCTCCGCGCCCGTGCTCGCCCTGCTCGCGGTGGCCGCGTTCGCGCCGCTGCCGTTCACCGTGGCCCAGCCCGGTTCGACCGTGAACGTCCTCGGCGCAGACCGCGGCAAGCAGGTGATCAGCGTCTCGGGGAGCGGCACCCGCAAGACCAGCGGGCAGCTCCGGATGACGACGATCCTGGCCACCGGTCCGGACGCCACCGTGCGGCTGAAGGACGTGATCAGCGGCTGGTTCGCCACCGACCGTGCCGTCATGCCGCATGACTCGGTCTACGTCGGCGGCACCACCAAGGAGATCGAGCGGCACAACGCCGAGGAGATGCGGGAGTCCCAGTCCTCGGCCACCACCGCCGCGCTCGGCTATCTCCACCGCTCCCCGCGCGACGTCAAGGTCACCCTGCGGCTGGCCGACGTCGGCGGGCCGAGCGCCGGGCTGCTCTTCTCCCTCGGCGTGATCGACAAGCTGGACGGGGACGGCCGCGGCGGGGATCTCACCGGCGGCCGGACGATCGCGGGCACCGGCACCATCGACGCCAAGGGCAAGGTCGGGGCCGTGGGCGGGGTCCCGCTGAAGACGCAGGCCGCCAAGCGGGACGGCGCCACGGTCTTCCTGGTGCCGAAGGCCGAATGCGCCGACGCCACCGCCGAACTGCCCAAGGGGCTGCGGCTGATCCCCGTCACCACCCTCAAGGGTGCGGTGACGGCTCTGCGGGCGCTGCGGTCGGGCGGCGCGGTCCCGCACTGCTGAGCGGTGCCGCCGCCCGCTCCTCGACCGCTGCCCGCTCCTCGACCGCCGTCTTCTCGTCCACCGTCGTTCCCTTGTCCACCGCCGCCCCCTCGTCCATCCCGCGCCACGCCGGGAAGACCAGCGGGCTGAGCGTGGCCAGGAAGTAGACCCCGCCCGTCACCAGGAAGGCGGCGGTCAGCCCCACCCCCTCCACCAGACATCCGGCCGCGAGTCCACCCAGCGGCATCACCACCCACACCCCCGCGGTGAGCGCGCCCGAGACCCGGCTGCGCAGCTCATCGGGGACGGCCTCGTAGGTCACCGTGGTCAGGATCGGGTTGAGCATTCCCGCCGCGACCCCACTGGCCGCCATCGTCACCGCGAGCGGGGACACACCGGGGACGAACGCGGCGATCAGAAAGCGCGGCAGCCCGCACACCAGGAAGCTCACCGCGAAGACGGTCCGGCGCGAGAAGCGGTCGCCCACCGCCCCGTACAGCAGCGCCCCCACCAGCGCACCGCCGCCGAACAGCGCCGTGAGCAGCCCCAGTTGGACCGAACCGCCCAGGTGCCGCTCGGCGTGGACGGGCAGCAGTACGGACGACAGGCCCTGGTCGAGGCCGTTGGTGACCATGACCATCAGCACGATGGCCAGCAGCAGCCGGTGGTGCAGCAGAAAGCGGTACCCCTCGCGCAGCTCCGCGCGGTAGGCGCGAGCGGACACCGGCACGACGGGCTTGCGCGGCGCGGCGGCGGGCAGCCCGCGCAGCCCCGCCATGATCAGCAGCGCGGAGGCCGCGAACGTCGCCGCGTCCAGCAGCAGTACGGAAGGCGGGCCGAGCAGCGCGATCAGCAGCCCGCCGACCGCCGCGCCCAGCATCCGGGCCCCGCGCGAGGCCCCGTCGTAGAAGCTGGCGGCGCGGCTGAGGGTGGTGCCCGCCCGCTCGGCCAGCGCGGGGACGAGCACCTGGCGGGCGGTCTCGCCCGGTGCGTGGAGCAGTCCGCAGAACGCCATCAGCGCGCACAACTGCCAGAACCGCAGCAGCCCGGCGAAGTGCAGCACCGGAATCGTGGCGATGGCCACCCCGCACAGCGCGTCGGAGGCGATGGAGACCCGCCGGCGGCCGACCCGGTCGATCACCGGCCCGCCGATCACGGCGGAGACGACCACCGGCAGGGTCGCGCAGAAGGATACGAAACCGGCCTTGGCCGCGCTGCCCGTGGTCTCCAGGACGAACCACGGGACGGCGATCAGGGTGAGGGAATTGCCCGCTATGGAGACGGTGTTGGCGGCGAGGACGAGTAAGAGTGGTCTTCGGTCCCCGCTGTTTCCCCGGAGCTCTCTGTCCCCTGTGTCGTCGGCCATGTCAGTGGTCGAATCGCGCCGTCAGACCGGATTGCGGCAGCCGCGGCGTGGCCAGCCGCAGCCCGACCTCCACCAGCGTCCAGCCGACCCGGGCGCGCAGCACCCGGGCGCGGGCGGGGCGGGTCCGGCGGTGGGGCCGGGGCGCCTCGCGGGCCTCGTCGCGCAGGCGCTCGGCGCGTATGTGGTGCAGCCACAGATGGATCTCGTCGCCGTACATATGTCGTTCCCCCCAGGGATCGGTCAGTCCTCTTCGCGCGGGAAGGCATGCAGATGGACGCGGTACGGGGCGGAGCCCTCGGTGTCCCGGTCCACCTCCTTCTCGCGGTAGCTCTCGATCACTTCGTGCACTTTGTCGCGCATTTCGCGGGCGAGTTCGGGCGTGAGACGCATGGCGAAGTCGCTCATGTCCGAAGCGCTACGCCATGCTGAGGGCCAGTCGTGCATGGTGCTGAACCAGGTGGACAGGTCCTGGCCGTGGATGGTGGCCCACTCGTGGAGCAGGGTGTTCATCGCTCCGCGTACGGCTGGGTCGGGGCTGGTCAGAAACCTGTCGGTACCCACTCGCACGCCCCGCTGCGCCGCCTTCCACCACCGCTCCCGCCCCTTGCCCCGTTCCGGATCGTCCTTGACGAAGCCGTGGGCGGCTAGCTGTCGCAGATGGTAGCTCGTGGCGCCGCTGGACTCGCCCAATCGATCGGCCAGTTGGGACGCGGTGGCCGGTCCGTATTCGCGTAGCGCCCCGAGCAGACGTATCCGTAGCGGATGCGCTAGCCCGCGCAGGGAGCGGGGATCGAGCACCCGGACGTCGTCGGGCGCAGGCTCTTCGTTCTGTGCCATGGGCGGCAGCGTAAGCATGCAAAGACTCAGTTGCAACACTTTCTTTGCAACTGGGTCTTTGGAACCGCTTCAGGAACCTCTCTTCGCCCCGGCCCTCAGTCCCGCGCCGCCTGCCGCACCAACGGAATGATCCGCAGCGGCACCGGGTTCTCCATCACGATCGTCGTCGAGGCCCGGACGATCCCCTCGAACCCCACCACCAGGTCGATCACCCGCTGAAGGTCGGCGTTGGAGCGGGCCACCAATCGGCACAGCATGTCCCCGTGGCCCGTCGTGGTGTGCAGCTCCAGTACCTCGGGAACGGTCGCCAGATGGGCCCGTACGTCCGGCCCCTGCCCCTGCCTGATCTCCAGCGTCGCGAACGCGGTGACCGGATAGCCGAGCGCCGCCGGGTCCACCTCGGGGCCGAAGCCCCGGATCACCCCCTGTGCCCGCAGCCGGTCCAGCCGCGCCTGCGCCGTGCCGCGGGCGACACCGAGGCGGCGCGACGCCTCCAGTACGCCTATCCGCGGTTCCTCGGCGAGCAGCTCGATCAGGCGGGCGTCGAGCCCGTCGATTCCCATCCGGTCCCCCCTTGAGGTCTCCGTGCTCCCTGACGTCATCTGTGACGGTAGTCACCCTGTACAGGATGCTCTATGGCTGTCCGCTCTGGCTATACACACTGACCAGCGTTTTCGCGAAGTGTTGCGCACCTTGAGCCATGGGAGGACGCTGCGGAGTATGACTGAGACGACAGAGATGCTGAAGCAGGGGGACGCCCGGCACGCCGACCCGTTCCCCGTGAAGGGGATGGACGCGGTCGTCTTCGCGGTCGGCAACGCGAAGCAGGCCGCGCACTACTACGCCACCGCCTTCGGGATGAAGCTCGTCGCCTACTCCGGTCCGGAGAACGGCAGCCGGGAGACGGCCAGTTACGTCCTCGTCTCGGGCAGCGCCCGCTTCGTGTTCACCTCCGTCATCAAACCGGTGAGCGCCTGGGGCCGCTTCCTGGCCGAGCATGTCGCCGAGCACGGCGACGGGGTGATCGACCTCGCGGTGGAGGTGCCGGACGCGCGCGCCGCGTACGCGTACGCCGTCGAGCACGGCGCCGCCGGGATCGAGGAGCCGCATGAGCTGGGGGACGAGCACGGCACGGTGGTGGTGGCCTCGATCCGCACCTACGGCGACACCCGCCACACCCTCGTCGAGCGCACCGGCTACGACGGCCCGTACCTGCCCGGCTTCGCGGAGGCCGAGCCGATCGTCGACCCGCCCGCGCGGCGGAACTTCCAGGCCATCGACCACTGCGTCGGCAATGTGGAGCTCGGCCGGATGGACGAGTGGGTCGGCTTCTACAACGACGTCATGGGCTTCACCAACATGAAGGAGTTCGTGGGCGACGACATCGCCACCGAGTACTCCGCGCTGATGTCGAAGGTCGTGGCGGACGGCACCCGCAAGGTGAAGTTCCCGCTCAACGAGCCCGCGGTCGGCAAGAAGAAGTCGCAGATCGACGAGTATCTGGAGTTCTACGGCGGCCCCGGCGTCCAGCACATCGCGCTCGCCACCAACGACATCGTCGCCACGGTGCGGGCGATGCGCGCGGCCGGGGTGCGGTTCCTGGACACCCCGGACTCGTACTACGAGACCCTGGGGGAGTGGGTCGGCGACACCCGCGTCCCGGTGGAGACCCTCCACGAGCTGAAGATCCTCGCCGACCGTGACGAGGACGGCTATCTGCTCCAGATCTTCACCAAGCCGGTCCAGGACCGGCCGACGGTCTTCTTCGAGCTGATCGAGCGGCATGGCTCGATGGGCTTCGGCAAGGGCAACTTCAAGGCGCTCTTCGAGGCGATCGAGCGCGAGCAGGAGAAGCGCGGCAACCTCTGACGGTCACGCGACGGTCATGCGGGGGGTGGTGGGCCGCGGCCCACCACCCTGCGGTCCCCGTTCCCCCGCACCCGTGCGCACATGCGCAGCTCATGCCAGAAAACCCGAACACCTGAATGGGAGCGCTTCCCCACCGTCTACACTCTCGGCGATCTGTTCACTCCAACACGGCGTGATCGCATGGGAGTTGTCGAGTATCAATGCACACGGAAAAGTACACTGCGGGTCGTTTGACCAGGCGTAGGTTCACCCTCGGCGGGGGCGTGGCCGCGGCCGGTGCGCTCGGTGCCTTCGCCGCCCGCGCGGGGGCCGCCACCGTGGCGGGGGGCCGGTTCGATCTGTCGGTGCCCTCCACCCAGCTTCTCCGCGAGAAGACCCCGCACAACGCCACCGTGCTGCAATCCTTCGCGTTCGATGACGTGGGCGGCCATCTCTACACCGTCCAGCTCATGCAGGGCGGGATCCAGCTCAGCGGGGAGTCCGCCCCCGTCTCCGGCGCCGACCGCGCCGCCCATGGCGATCTGTGCCTCACCAAGCTGTCCCTGGCCGGTGCGGAGCTGGGCTCCATGTATCTCAAGGGATTCGGGCACGGCGTCGCGATGGGCTGCGAGCCGGTCGGCTCCGCCGCGTATCTGTGGACCGAGTCGGACGCCAACCCCGACTCCGGCTACGGCCGCGCCATCAGCCGCTTCAAGTTCGCCGATGGCACCGTGCTGTCCTCCGGCTCGTCCTCGCTGGTCAAGCACCGCCCGGTGGCGGGCTCCACCAGCAACCAGCCCGCCGTCGACATGCTCAACCGCCGGCTGCTGCTGCGCTACCGCCTCGGCGGCGAGGCCCGCTACCGGCTGATGAGCCTCTCCGGCGTCAGCGCGGGCGACTACACCCCGGTGTACGACGACATACCCCAGACCGGCGTCGAGGACGGCGAGGTCTTCCAGGGCTTCACGGTCCTCGGCGACTACGCGTACCAGTTGACCGGCACCGCCTACACCGACGAGGACGGCGCCAACCCGCCCTCCGGCCACGGCAACACCTATGTCTCCTGTATCGATCTGCGCACCGGCGAACTCGTCCAGCGCGCCCGCACCGAGGCCGCCTACTCGCTGAGCTACCGCGAGCCCGAGGGCCTGGCCGTCCAGTTGTCCAGCCCCCGCCGGCTGTGCATGGGCTTCGCCTCGGGCGCCGCCGGAGACCGTAAGGTCAGCGTCTACTACAAGGCGCAGTAGACCGGCGATTCCGCGGTAACCCATCCGCTGCCGCGATCTTCCCCGCACGCTTCCCGGGTGCGAGGCTGGACATATGACGGACCTCATCGAGCTGCTGCGGGAGGGCCTCCCCGAGGAGGCCGTGCTGACCGACCCGGATGTGACCGGGGCGTACGCACACGACATGGCGAGCTTCTGCGAGGCGGGCGCGCCCGCCGTCGTCGTCCTCCCGCGCACCGTCGAGCAGGTGCAGCACGTCTGCCGCACCGCCACCGCGCTGCGCGTCCCGGTCGTGCCCCAGGGCGCGCGCACCGGCCTGTCGGGCGCGGCCAACGCGTCCGAGGGCTGCATCGTGCTGTCCCTGGCCAAGATGGACCGGATCCTGGAGATCAACCCGGTCGACCGGATCGCGGTCGTCGAACCGGGCGTGATCAACGCGACCCTGTCCCGGGCCGTCATGGAGAAGGGCCTCTACTATCCGCCGGACCCCTCGAGCTGGGAGCAGTGCACGATCGGCGGCAACATCGGCACCGCGTCCGGCGGGCTGTGCTGTGTGAAGTACGGCGTCACCGCCGAGTACGTCCTCGGGCTCGATGTCGTGCTGGCCGACGGGCGGCTGCTGAAGACCGGCCGCCGCACCGCCAAGGGCGTCGCGGGCTATGACCTGACCCGGCTGTTCGTCGGCTCCGAGGGCAGCCTCGGTATCGTCGTCGGCGCGGTCCTCGCCCTCAAGCCCGCCCCGCTGGAACAGCTCGTCCTGGCCGCCGAGTTCCCCTCCACCGCGTCCGCCTGCGACGCCATCTGCCGGATCATGGAGCGCGGCCATGCCCCCTCGCTGCTGGAGCTGATGGACCGCACGAGCGTCCGCGCGGTCAACGCGATGGGGAACATGGGCCTCCCGGAGTCCACCGAGGCCCTGCTGATGGCGGCGTTCGACACCCCGGACCCGGCCCCCGACCTCGCCGCCGTCGCCGAGCTGTGCACGGCGGCCGGCGCGACGGAGGTGGTCCCGGCCGAGGACGCCGCCGAGTCCGACATGCTGCTCCAGGCCCGCCGGATGACGCTTCCGGCGCTGGAGGCGGTCAAGGGCGTCACCATGATCGACGACGTCTGTGTGCCCCGATCCCGGCTCGCCGAGATGATCGACGGCACGGCCGCCATCGCCGAGAAGCACGGCCTCACCATCGGCGTCGTGGCCCACGCCGGGGACGGCAACACCCATCCGACGGTGTGCTTCGACCCGGCCGACCCCGACGAGTCGCGGCGGGCCCGGGAGTCGTTCGACGAGATCATGGCGCTGGGCCTGGAGCTGGGCGGCACCATCACCGGTGAGCATGGCGTCGGCGTCCTCAAGCGGGAGTGGCTGGCGCGTGAACTGGGGCCGGTGGGGGTGGAGTTGCAGCAAGGGATCAAGCAGGTCTTCGATCCGCTGGGCCTGCTCAACCCCGGCAAACTGTTCTGAGGCCGCCCGGACCCGGGGGTGGTCCGGACGGCCTCGGCTTCAGAACCTGATCACGCCGTCGGCGAGGCGATGTCGATCAGGCATTCGGCGATGCGGCGTCGATCACGCCTTCAGGGAGGCGATGTCGATCACGAAGCGGTACCGCACATCGCTGCTCACGACGCGCTCGTACGCCTCGTTGATCTGGTCGCCGTTGATCACCTCGATCTCCGCACCGAGCCCGTGCTCGGCGCAGAAGTCCAGCATCTCCTGTGTCTCCCGGATGCTGCCGATCTTCGACCCGGCCATCGACTTGCGGCCCATGATCAGCGAGAACTGGCTGAAGGCGCTGGGGTTCTCCGGCGCGCCCACGTGCACCAGCGTGCCGTCGACCTTCAGCAGCGACAGGTAGCCGTCCAGCGGCAGGTTCGCCGAGGTCGTGTTGACGATCAGGTCGAAGGTGCCGGCCAGCTCGGTGAAGGTGGAGTCGTCACCGGTGGCGTAGAAGTGGTCGGCGCCCAGCCGCAGCCCGTCGTCCTTCTTGCGGAGCGTCTGGCTCAGCACGGTCACCTCGGCGCCCATGGCATGGGCGATCTTCACGCCCATGTGGCCGAGGCCGCCCAGGCCGACGATGGCGACCTTCTTGCCGGGCCCGGCGTTCCAGTGGGCGAGCGGGGAGTAGAGGGTGATCCCGGCGCACAGCAGCGGGGCGGCGATGTCCAGCGAGATCCCCTCGGGGATGCGCAGGGCGTAGTTCTCGTCCACCACGATGTGGGTGCTGTAGCCGCCGTAGGTGGGGGCGCCGTCGTACTCCGTGCCGTTGTACGTCTGCACCTCGCCCTTGAGGCAGAACTGCTCCTCGCCCGCGAGGCAGTTGGCGCACTCACGGCAGGAGTCGACGAAGCAGCCCACGCCGACCCGGTCGCCCACGGCGTACTTGGTCACACCGGGGCCGACCTCGGCGACCACACCGGCGATCTCATGGCCGGGCACCATCGGGAACTGGGCGGCGCCCCATTCCTCGCGGGCCTGGTGGATGTCGGAGTGGCAGATACCGGCGTAGGCGATCTCGATGAGGATGTCGTGCTCGCGCAGTGCGCGGCGCTCGACGGTGGTCTTTTCCAGCGGGGCCTTCGGAGCGGGGGCTGCGTAGGCGGTGACGCTGGTGGTCATAGAACTGTCTCCCTAGGGGAAATGAGGGGAATGCGATGAATGTGGGGGGTGGCAGGCATGGGGGTGGTCAGGCGGATGGTGCGAATGGCGTGAAAGGGAGAGTTGGTGTGAAGAGGGATTGGTGCGAAAAGGGGGTTGGTGTGAAAGGGGGGTGTGAAAGGGGGGCTGTGAGATCAGGGGGAGACGTCGGAGGACGGTCCCCCCGAAGGACGCGCATCGGACGAGGGCGCGGAGGAACGGGCGGAAGGGGGCGCGGTCCAGCTCGCCAGCAGCCGCAGGGCCGCCTCGGAGGGAGAGCCGGGCTCGACCGTGTAGATGCACAGCGCCTGGTCGGGATCGCCGGGAACGGTCACGTTCTCGTAGGACAGCGTCATGTCCCCGACCACCGGATGGTGGTAGCGCTTGACGCCGTGGGTCTTCTCCCGCACGTTGTGGTCCGCCCACCACTTGCGGAAGTCCGCGCTCTTGATGGTGAGCTCGCCCACCAGCTCGGTCAGCCGGGGGTCCTCGGGATGGCGCCCGGCTTCCAGCCGGAGGGAGGCCACCATCTCCGACGCGACCGTCTCCCAGTCCGTCCACAGCGAACGGGCCGCCTCGTCGAGGAACATGAAACGGGCCATGTTGCGCTCGTGGTACGGGAGCGCCTCGAAGTCGATGATCAGTGCCCGGGCCAACTGGTTGGAGGCCAGGACATCGCCCCTGCGCCCGAGGACGAAGGCCGGTGAGATCCCGTCCAGCGTCCGCAGCAGTGCGTGCACCCCGGGCCGCACCCGCTGGGGGCGGGGCGGCCGGCGGCGCACCGTGCGCCGGGGGCGCGGCCGGGTCAGCTCGAAGAGATACGCGCGCTCGGTGTCGTCGAGTCGCAGCGCACGGGCCACGGCGTCCAGCACGGTCTCCGACACATTGAGGTGCCGGCCCTGCTCCAGCCGCGTGTAGTAGTCCGTGCTCACCCCGGCGAGCTGCGCCAGCTCCTCGCGGCGCAGCCCCGGCACTCGACGGGGGCTGTCGTTGGTCACGCTCACGCCCACGTCCCCAGGGCTCAGGCGAGCCCTGCGGGTCCGCAGGAACTCACTGAGCTCGGTATTGCGGTCCATGGGTTCCAGTATTGGGAACGGAAATGCCATCCGAGCGTGTCAGAGTAGGTCTGTTGAACCTAGGCCGGGTGGTGCCAGGCGGGCCGTCGCCGCTCGTAAGGCTCTGTGGCGCTCGCACGGGAGAGTGGTGGCGAGGAGCTGTGGGCGCCGTCGGCGGGCCGGTCTGATAGACCATGACAGCGCGCGTTCCGGGTTGCACAGCGGCTCCTGTACGGCAAACTGCTTACGCCCCCCTCACCGCGAGGCACCGTAAAGGCGCAGCGCAGTACAGCACGGCCGAGCAGATATGGGACATCGGAGATCATGAGCGCCCCTACCTCAGGATCCGCGGACGGCAGCTCCATTCCTGGCTTTTATCCTGATCCGTCCATCCCCGGTTACATCCGTTACTGGAACGGTGCCGCCTGGGTGCCCGGCACCAGCCGTCCCGCCCCGGCCGCGGGCGAGGCCATGCCCGCGCCGCCGCCCGGCATCACCCATACCCAGGTGATCAGCCCGGCGCCGGACGAGACGGGCCCGATGTTCCTGGACGAGGAGCCGGCGCCGCGGCCCGCGGAGGAGACCGGCAGCGCACTGCCCGAGCTGCGCCGGAGCGCCGAGATGGACGTCCGGGGCGCGGGCGGGCCGCCCGAGGCCGCGGCCGGCGGCATGGGGGCGCAGCCGGTGCCGCCCGGCGGCGTCCCGGCGTCCGTCGACTGGAACGATCCCCAGCGGCTGTACGGCACCCGTCCCGATGCCGGGTCGGCCTGGCAGGCGGACGCGTCCCGGCAGGGCGGATTCGGCGGTGAGCAGGACCACCGGGTCTCCTGGGGCTCGGAGACGGACGCCCCCGGCGACGCCCAGGCCGGCGGTGGGCAGGCCGGTGGCGCCCAGGCCGATGGCGGGCAGCGGCCCGGGGTGCCCGACCCTCGGCGGGCGGGCCCGGGCGAGGGCGCCGGTCGCGATGAGGGCACGTTGACCATGCGCGCGGGCGCGAGCGGGGGGACGGTGGACCGCTCGACGCAGGCCCTGCCGCCGGTGCGCCGGGCCCCGGAGCTGCCCTCGGCGGACGACGGCGGGACGCCCGCCGCGGCGAGTGACGGGACGATGACGATCCGCGCGGTGGGGCGCGGCGATGGAGCGGCACCTACGACGGGCCAGGGGCAGCGTCAGGAGCAGGGGCAGCGTCACGGCCAGGGCCAGGAGCAGGGCCGGAACCCGGAGTCCGGCCGCGACGACGGGACGATGGCGATCCGGGCGATCGGCCGCGGCGGCTCGCGCAAGGGTGCCGAAGCGGCACCCCCGGCCCAGTCCCCGCACAAGCCCCCGCACCAGCCCCAGCAGCCCCAGCAGACACACCAGCCTCAGCAGCCGTACCAGTCCCAGCAGTCCCAGCGGCCCTTCGGTGGCATCCCCGCCCAGGGCGGCGGCCCGGCCTGGCAGCAGCAGGGGCACCCGTTCGCCCAGCAGCCCGGCCCGGCGCAGGGCGCGCCACAGGCCGCACCGCATGGCGCCCCGCCGGGCGCGCCCGAGGGCGTCATCCCCTGGAAGCCGCCCGTCGACAACCCCTTCCTCCAGGCCGCCCAGGCCCAGGGACGGCCCGCCCCGCTCGGCCGCCGCCTCGCCGCCCGGCTGATCGACACGGTCGTGCTGCTCGGCGTGGTCGGCGCCGTCGCGTTCCCGCTGTGGGGCAGGGCGAGCGACCACATCGACGAGAAGGTCGAGACGGCCAAGCAGAGCGGCGAGACCGTCACGGTCTACTTCCTGGACGGCACCACCAGCGGCTATCTCGGCATCGTCCTCGGGCTGCTGCTCGTCCTCGGCATCGTCCTGGAGACGCTGCCGACCGCCAAGTGGGGCCGCACGCTGGGCAAGAAACTGAGCGGGGTGCGGGTGCTGGACATCGAGGGGCACGACACCCCTTCCTTCGGCGCCGCGCTGCGCCGCTGGCTGGTCTACTCGGTGCTGGGGGTGCTCGTCATCGGTGTGCTGAACGTGCTGTGGTGCCTGTTCGACCGCCCGTGGCGGCAGTGCTGGCACGACAAGGCGGCCCGCACCTTCATCGCGGCGGCCGACTGAGCGCTCCGCCGGCAGTGTCGCGATGCGTCGTCGGCCGACTGCGGCGCCGTCGTGGCTGGTCGCCCACGCGGCACCGCGGCCGGCTGAACACGGCCGCGGCCGTGCTGAGCGGCGCCGCTTCCCTCCCGACCCCTGAGCCGTCGCCCCGCCCGCCTCCGCTGAGGCGGATGGACGATCCCGGTCGCCCGAACGGTGCGCGCCGGATGCGACCGGCCCGGCTCCGGGGTCGACTCGGGCCATGAGCACCGACCAGCCGCCCCCCGGGCCCGATGAGCCCCGGGACGGGGACAGCAGCGATCCGTTCGCCAAATATCCGCGGGCGAACGGCTCCCCGTACGGGGACCACACCGCCGGAGCCGAGCCGTACGCCGGGATGCCGCCGCTCGCGCACCTCGGCCGCCGTCTGATCGCCCGGATCATCGACGCGCTGCTCATCGGCATCCCGGTCGGGCTCGTGCTGAGCGCGATCGCGGGCGGCTACGACCCGGTCGACGGCAGCGCCCGTTCGACCATCGTCACGCTGATCTACGTCCTGATCTACTTCGTCTACGAGGGGCTGATGCTGACCCGGGACGGCCAGACCGTCGGCAAGAAGGCGATGCGGATCCGGGTCGCCCTGCTGGCGAACGGCCAGCCGCCGGCCGGCCAGGCGGGCTGGGTGCGCGCGGGGGTGTACGCCCTGCCCGAGATCGTGCCCTGCTGTGGCTTCGTCTTCTGGCTGATCAATGTGTTGTGGTGCACCTGGGACCGGCCCTACCGGCAGTGCCTGCACGACAAGGCGGCCAAGACCCTGGTGGTCTCGGCCGTGCCCTGAGCCCCCGGGCCCCCGGACCTCTGAGCCCCCGGGCCCCCGAGTCCCCAGGGCCCTGAGTCCCCCGGCCCCCGAGCCCTTCAGCCCCCGAGCCCTTCAGCCCCCGCGCCCCCGAGGTGACACCCTGAGCTTCCGGTCCACCGGGAGCGCTGATGTAATCGGGGCATGGCCCCCGACCCGCTGTCCTCGCCCCCGCACGCGTTCCCCGCCGGGATGCCCCCGCTGGCCACCCCTGGTCAGCGCTTCGCCGCCCGGCTCATCGACATCGTCGTCCTCGGCGTCATCTGGACGGTGGCACTCATCGCGACCGGCGCGCTCCAGTACACGATGAACCACCCGGGCGAGCAGCACATGGGCAAGGTGACCCTCGCGCTCATCATCACGATGGCCGTCTACTTCGGCTACGAGGGCGTCATGCTGGCCCGCAGCGGACAGACGCTCGGCAAGAGGGCGCTGCGCATCCGGGTGGCGATGCTCTCCGACGGGGATGTGCCGGCCGGTCAGGGCTGGGTCCGCGCGGCGGTCTACGTACTGCCCGGGATGCTGATCCCGCTGCTCGTCGGCACGGTCTTCTGGCTGGTCAACTCGGCCTCACTGCTGTGGGACAAGCCGTTCCAGCGCTGTCTGCACGACAAGGCCGCGCGGACCGTGGTGGTCTCAGCCGCGCATTGAGTCGGCGTGCGCCCTGGTGCGCGCCCCCGCCGCGTCGGCCGGTCCGGACCCCGCCGCGGGGCTGCTGGTGCGCACGGTGCGGCTGGGGCGGGAGACCCGGACCACCGGCACGGTGACGGCGACGAGAAGCCCGGATGCGAGCCCGACCACGGTGACCACCGCGATACCGAGTCCCGATCGGGTCTGGGACAGCAGCAGCATGGCGAAGGTCGAAAGAACGACGGTGGCCGAACCATAGACAAGCTGTGCAGGAGTCGGACGCGGCATGGCGGTATCCGTCCTCAAGGGCGATATGCAGGGGGCATGGGCCGGGCTGATGTGACCGTCAGCTCGACTCTACGGTGGTGAATGCCCGAGGGGAACGGAAGTAAGCGTGACCTCACCCCCGGCGCCGTTGCACAGGGGGCGCACGGAATCATCGGCTGTTCCAACCGGCGCGCACGGCGCTCCCGTTGCTGTCCGTTAACCGGAACGCCGGGATCGCAGAACGTACTTGTCCCATCAGTCCAAGTCAAGGTCTGTCTTTTCTCCTGCCACTCCGGTCAAATGTCCGGCACCGGTGTGAAAGGGGAGGACTGAGCGAGTGAACAGCCAATGGAGAACGGCCAGATCGGCCGCCATAGCCACCGTGGTGGCCGCGCTCGGCGCGGCGGCACTCTCGACTGGCATGGCTCAGGCGGACGCGCCGTCTACGCGTGTTGAGCGCCATGATCCGGCGCCCGCGAAGACGGATGTCCAGCACGATCTCGAGGGCCCGTACAGCAAGCAGCAGGAAGCGCAGCGCCAGGAGGCGCTGCGTCAGGTCATCTCCGGCGACACCAAGGCGACCACGCGCGGGGCGTCGAAGGTGGTGAAGCTCGGCAAGGGCAAGTATGTCGAGCTGGCCCGGGAGAAGACCGACAAGATCTTCACCATCCTGGTCGAGTTCGGCGACAAGGTGGACGACACCACCATGTACGACCCGGACGGTGACGGCCCCAAGCCGCCGGTGAAGAAGTACGGCGGCGAGCCGGGCCCGGCGCACAACACCATCGCCCAGCCGGACCGCGCCAACGACAACAGCACGGCCTGGCAGAAGGACTACAACCGCGAGCACTTCCAGGACCTCTACTTCTCCAAGGACAAGAAGAAGCAGTCCCTGAAGAAGTACTACGAGAAGCAGTCCTCGGGCCGCTACTCCGTGGACGGCGAGGTCTCCGACTGGGTCAAGGTCGACTGGAACGAGGCCCGGTACGGCTCCAACTACTGCGGCGACACCAACTGCGCCAACGCCTGGGACCTGATCCGCGACGGCGTCAACCAGTGGGCCAAGGACCAGAAGGCGGCCGGCCGTACCGACGCGCAGATCAAGGCGGACCTGGCCAAGTACGACCAGTGGGACCGCTACGACTACGACGCCGACGGCAACTTCAACGAGCCCGACGGCTATATCGACCACTTCCAGATCGTCCACGCCGGTGAGGACGAGTCCGCGGGCGGCGGCGCCGAGGGCGAGAACGCCATCTGGGCGCACCGCTGGTACGCGTACGGCACCGACGCGGGCAACACCGGCCCGGGCGACAACAAGTCGGGCGGTACCCAGATCGGCGACACCGGGATCTGGGTCGGCGACTACACGATGCAGCCGGAGAACGGCGGCCTCGGTGTCTTCGCCCATGAGTACGGCCATGACCTGGGCCTGCCGGACGAGTACGACACCACCGGTAAGGGGGAGTCGTCCGTCGCCTACTGGTCGCTGATGTCCGCGGGGTCCTGGCTCGGCACCGGTAAGGACGCCATCGGCGATCTGCCCGGCGATATGAACGCCTGGGACAAGCTCCAGTTGGGGTGGCTGAACTACGCCTCGGCCAAGGCCGGGAAGAAGTCGACCCACACGCTCGGGGTCGCGGAGTACAACACCAAGAACAAGCAGGCGCTGGTCGTCGAGTTGCCCGCCAAGCCCGTCACCACCGAGGTGGTCGCCCCCGCCGAGGGCACCAAGCAGTGGTGGAGCGGGATGGGGGACGACCTGAAGAACACCCTGACCCGGTCCGTGGACCTCACCGGTAAGTCCAAGGCCGGCCTGGACCTGAAGGGCTGGTGGGACATCGAGGAGAACTTCGACTACCTCTACACCGAGGTCTCCACCGACGGCGGCGCCAACTGGACGCCGATCGACGGTACGGCGGACGGCAAGGCCATTCCGCGTGACGCCGGTGACAAGCCCGCGCTGACCGGCACCGCCGGGGCGTACAAGAAGCTCTCCTTCCCGCTGGACGCCTACGCGGGCAAGAAGATCGAGCTCCGCTTCCGCTACCAGACCGACGGCGGTGTGGCGCAGAAGGGCTTCGCGGCCGACGCGATCACCCTGACCGCCGATGGCGCCCCGGTCTTCAGCGACGGCGCCGAGGGCGATGACAACGGCTGGACCGCGAACGGCTTCTCGCGCATCGGCGCGTCCTTCAGCAAGGACTACCCGCAGTACTACATCGCCGAGAACCGCCAGTACGTGTCGTACGACACCACCCTGAAGACCGGTCCGTACAACTTCGGCTGGGCCTCCTCCCGGCCCGACTGGGTCGAGCACTTCCCGTACCAGAACGGCCTGCTGATCTGGCAGTGGGACACCTCGCAGCCGGACAACAACGTCGGCGTCCACCCGGGCAGCGGTCTGATCCTGCCGATCGACGCGCACGCCACCCCCGAGAAGTGGGCGGACGGCGCGCTGATGCGCAACCGGATCCAGGCGTACGACTCGCCCTTCAGCCGGCTCCCGTCGGACGGCTTCACGCTGCACAAGGACGGTAAGGCCGCCAAGGTGAAGCCGAAGCCGGGCATCCCGGTCTTCGACGATCACAAGGGGACGTACTGGGACAAGGGTAATCCGACCGGCAGTGTGAAGATTGCTGACACCAACACCCGGATCAAGATCCTCAAGGAGCTCCCGGGCGGCTCGACGATGACCGTCCAGGTCGGACCGTCCGCCTCCTAGATCCACACCGTCTGCGTTATCGCAGGTCAGAGCGGCAGCGGCCGTCGCCCCCTAGCGGGCGGCGGCCGTTCGCGTTTAGATGCCCCTACGACCAACTTGTTGACACGACGTCTCACGGGGGACATGACCCGCAATGGCCAACGGAGGATTCACCAAGCTGCCCGGCGGCAGCGTGGTGGTCGCACTGACGCTGCCGAGCCCGCTGGGCGAGGGCGGCGTCCGCGTCCTGGTACACGCCATGAACCGCCAGCGCGCCCTGACCAGGCTGCGCAATCTCGGGCTTCGCGCCGTCTATCTGCGCGGCAATATGGCCCCGCCGACACCCGACGAGGTGACGGCGGTGCTGCACCATCCCGACGGGCTGGTCTGGCGCACCGCGCCGGACCGGGGAGGGGAGCTGTGGCATCCGATCGCCGCGCTGCTCAGACCGGCGGCCCCGGCCTCGTAGCCCGGAGCCCCTCCTGAGGCCCGGGCCCTGCGGCCGCCCTCCGAGCCCCTCATGGCGCCGAGCCCCTCCGTGGCGCCGGGGCCCGGAGGGCGGCCGCAGGGGCCGCCAGGGCGGCTGGGAGGCGCCCAGAGCGCCTCCGGTGCCCTCAGACGACCGGCTTGCCGCTGAGCTCGACCCCGGCCGTCCGCAGCTCCTCCAGGGCGCGCTCGGTCGTGCCCGGGGAGACGCCCGCGGTCAGGTCCAGCAGGACATGCGTGGCGAACCCCTCGCGGCGCGCGTCCAGCGCGGTGGCCCGCACGCAGTGGTCGGTGGCGATGCCCACCACGTCCACCTCGGTCACCTCCCGCTCGCGCAGCCACTGGGCGAGCGAGGTGTCGTGCTCGTCGATGCCCTCGAAACCGCTGTACGCCGCCTGGTACGCGCCCTTGTCGAAGACCGCCTCGATCGCGCCGGAGGCGACGGCGGGCGCGAAGTTCGGGTGGAACCCGACACCCTCGGTGCCCGCGACGCAGTGCACCGGCCAGGAGTGCTCATAGTCCGGGTTGTCCGAGAAGTGATCGCCCGGCGCGATGTGGTGATCACGCGTGGCGACGATATGGCGGTAACCGGGCGTGGCCTCCCCGATCAGATCGGTGATCGCGGCGGCGACATCCGCGCCCCCCGTCACCGCGAGGCTTCCGCCTTCGCAGAAGTCGTTCTGGATGTCCACGACGATCAGTGCCCGGTGCATGTCACCGAGGGTAGACACTCCACGTCGATTGCGGCAGTGGGCATGCCCCGCGTTCCCCCTCATGACGCTCCTCAGGCCGGCAGGTACTCGGTGGGCAGGACCGGTTCGCCGCGCGAGAGCTGGGTCGCCGACAGCGGCAGCCCGGCCCGGGCCGCGATATGCCGGTCCCGCGCCGCGTCCAGCGGCTCCCGGCCCACGATCTCGCCGCCGCGCACCAGCTCCACCAGCAACTGATGGCCCGCCAGCTCCTCGGGGACCGCACCGGTGCCGATCACCTCGGCCTCGGCCACACCGTGCTCGTCCACCCGCCGGGCCGCCCATTTGCGGCCGCCCACCGAGGACTTCGCGCCCATGGACTTCTTGGCCACCGGCAGCAGCGGCGCGCCCGGGGTGTCCGAACCGGCCCGCGCGACCAGCTTGTAGACCATCGAGCAGGTGGGGTGGCCGCTGCCGGTGACCAACTGGGTGCCGACCCCGTACGCGTCCACGGGGGCCGCGGCCAGCGAGGCGATCGCGTACTCGTCCAGATCGCTGGTCACCGTGATCCTGGTGTTCTTGGCGCCCAGCTCGTCGAGCTGCTGGCGCACCCGGTGGGCGAGCAGCAGCAGATCGCCGGAGTCGATTCTCACGGCGCCCAGGTCCGTGCCGGCCACCTCCACGGCGGTGCGCACCGCCTCGGCGACGTCATAGGTGTCCACCAGCAGGGTGGTGCCGCTGCCGTGCGCCTGGACCTGCGCCGTGAAGGCGTCCCGCTCGCTGTCGTGCAGCAGGGTGAAGGCATGGGCGCTGGTGCCCACGGTGGGGATGTTGTAGCGGAATCCGGCCGCGAGGTCGGAGGTGGTGGCGAAGCCGCCGACGTAGGCGGCGCGGGCGGCGGCCACGGCGGCCAGCTCATGGGTGCGGCGGGCGCCCATCTCGATGAGCGGCCGGCCGCCGGCGGCGGTGGACATCCGGGACGCGGCGGCGGCCACCGCGGAGTCGTGGTTGAAGATGGAGAGGATGACCGTCTCCAGCAGTACCGCCTCGGCGAAGGTGCCCTCCACCCGCATGATCGGCGAGCCGGGGAAGTAGACCTCGCCCTCGGGGTAGCCCCAGATGTCGCCGCGGAAGCGGTAGTCGGCGAGCCAGGTGAGGGTCGGCTCGTCCACGATCCGCTGCTGGGCGAGGAAGTCCAGGACGTCGCTGTCGAAGCGGAAGTTCTCGACGGCGTCCAGCACCCGCCCGGTGCCCGCGACGACTCCGTAGCGGCGGCCCTCGGGGAGGCGCCTGGTGAATACCTCGAAGACCGAGCGGCGGTCGGCGGTGCCCGCCCGCAGCGCGGCCTGCAACATGGTGAGTTCGTACCGGTCGGTGAAGAGTGCGGTCGACGGCACGTCCACCGGCAGTCCCAAGTCCGCAGTGTCCATGGTTGACGATGCTACCTCCCGTACTCGTCAGAGTGACGAGATCTGGGTGCCGGTTTATGCGGCGGCCAGTGCCGGGTGGCAGCATGGGACGTGTGAGTGTCACGCCCGTGGAGATCGAACGTCCCGAAACCCGTGAAGCGCCGATGTCGGTGCCCGAGCCCGACGTTCCCTGGGTGACGGTGGTGCACAACGACCCCGTCAATCTCATGAGCTATGTGACCTACGTCTTCCAGAGCTATTTCGGCTATTCCAAGGACAAGGCGCACCGTTTGATGCTCGACGTCCACCACAAGGGCCGCGCGATCGTCTCGAGCGGCAGCCGCGAGGAGATGGAGCGCGACGTGCAGGCGATGCACGGCTACGGCCTGTGGGCGACCCTCCAGCAGGAGCGCTGATGTCGGGACGGTTCGAGCCGCTGCCCGGCGGCGGTGCCTCCCTCGTGCTGGACGAGGTCGAGATCTCCATTCTGCGCAGCCTGGCCATGCAGCTCGCCGAGCTGATCGGCCCGGGTGACCAGCCCGCCGAGGGCGGTGACCCCCTGGACGCGCTCTTCGCCGACGGCCCCAGCAAACCGCCGGCCGATCCGGCGCTCGCCCGGCTGTTCCCGGACGCCTACCGCGCCCCGGACCAGGAGCTGGGGCCGCGGGAGGAGAAGGAGGCGCGGGAGGCGTCCGCGGAGTTCCGCCGCTTCACCGAGAACGACCTGCGGGCCCGCAAGCGCGACGACGCCCTGACGGTGGTGCGCGATCTGGACTCGCTGGCCTCCGGGGCGTCCGCCGGGGCCCCGGGCGTGCTGGAGCTGGCGCCGCAGAAGGCCCGGCACTGGCTGACCGCCCTCAATGACCTGCGGCTGGCCATCGGGACCCGGCTGGAGGTCACCGACGAGGACGACGGCGGTGACCTGCTGCGGCTGCCCGACTCCGATCCGCGCAAGCCGATGGTGATGGCGTACTTCTGGCTCGGCGGGCTTCAGGAGACCCTGGTCGAGACCCTGATGCCGGAATAACTCCCTCCGGCGATTACTGAGTGTTCGTTTAGAGGATGCTCAACTCCGGATAACGATCGCATCACCGCGACCGTTAGCTTTGTCGTGCGGAATAGCCTTTGTCCGCTTCTTCCTGTGGTGTGCACCACATGCGGCTTGTTCGATCAGTGTTGCCGTCGTGATAAATCTTCACGATCGCCAGCCAGCCGCCACAGGGAGAAAGGCGCAGCAATATGACCTCAGCGGCTCCTGAAGAGGGCTACGAGCGCGGACTGGGCAGTCGCCAGATCCAGATGATCGCTATCGGCGGCGCCATCGGCGTCGGCCTGTTCATGGGCGCCGGGGCGAACATCGCCAAGGCCGGCCCGAGCATCATCCTGATGTACGCCCTCGCGGGTGTGGTCATCTTCTTCATTATGCGAGCACTCGGTGAGCTGCTCCTCTACCGCCCGGTCTCCGGGTCCTTCGCGGAGTACGCCCGTGAGTTCCTCGGTCCGTTCTTCGGCTACGTCACGGGGTGGACGTACTGGCTGATGTGGGTGGTGACCGGCATGGCCGAGCTCACGGCCGCCGCCATCTACATCCACTTCTGGTTCCCCTCGATCCCGCAGTGGGTCAGCGCCCTGGTCTTCCTGGTGGTGCTGTTCGGGGTCAACCTGATCTCGGTCAAGCTCTTCGGCGAGGTCGAGTTCTGGTTCTCGATGGTCAAGGTCACCGCCATCATCGGCATGATCGTGATCGGTCTGGGCGTGCTCACCCTCGGCTTCTCCGACGCCGGTGACACCGCGGCCGCCTCCAACCTCTGGTCGCACGGCGGGTTCTTCCCCAACGGCATCGGCGACAGCCTGATGACCCTCCAGGGTGTGATGTTCGCCTATCTCTCCGTCGAGCTGGTCGGCGTCACCGCGGGCGAGTCCGAGGACCCCGAGAAGACCCTGCCCAAGGCGATCAACACCCTGCCCTGGCGCATCATCATCTTCTACGTCGGCTCCCTCCTGGTGCTGCTCGCCGTCGTCAAGTGGACCGAGTTCTCGGCCGGCGAGAGCCCCTTCGTGCACGCCTTCTCCAAGATCGGCATCCCGTTCGCGGCGGGCATCGTCAACTTCGTCGTGCTCACCGCGGCCCTGTCCTCCTGTAACTCCGGGATGTACTCCACCGGCCGGATGCTGCGCGGCCTGGCCGCCAACAGCGAGGCCCCGAAGATCTTCGGCAGGCTGAACGCCCGTAAGACCCCGGCCGTCGGTATCACCGTCTCGGTGCTGCTGATGGGCATCGGGGTGGTCCTCAACTACGTGGTCCCGGAGAAGGCGTTCACCTACGTCACCTCGGTGGCCACGGCCGCGGGCATCTGGGCCTGGGCGATGATCCTCGTCAGCCATATCCGCTACCGCAAGGCGGTGACCTCCGGTCGCCTGCCCGCCTCGTCCTTCCCGGCTCCGGGCGGCGCCGTCTTCAGTTGGGTGGCGCTGATCTTCCTGATCTTCGTGACCGGCCTGATCGCGTACGACAAGGACGCCCGGGTCTGTCTGTACGTGGGCGCCGGCTGGGCCGTGCTCCTGGCGATCGGCTGGTTCGTCCTGAAGTCGCGCGCCGGTGCGCAGCCGGGTGCCCCGGCCGAGGCGGAGCCGGAGTACGCGCGCAAGTAACGACGTAATCCGTATCGCTTTTCGGGCGCCGTATCTCAGCAGGCGGGCTCCGGACCACTGTCCGGAGCCCGCCTCCTATTCTTCTGCCATGCTGACCATCACCCAGGCGCTCCACGACCAGATCGTCGCCCATGCCCGGGCCGACCACCCCGACGAGGCTTGCGGCGTGATCGCGGGCCCGGCCGGAACCGGCCGCCCCGAGCGGTTCATCCCGATGCTGAACGCGGCCCGCTCGCCCACCTTCTACGAGTTCGACTCGGGTGACCTGCTCAAGCTCTACCGCGAGATGGACGACCGGGACGAGGAGCCGGTGGTCATCTACCACTCGCACACCGCCACCGAGGCATACCCCTCCCGCACCGATATCTCCTACGCCAATGAGCCCGGTGCCCACTACGTCC
The DNA here is from genome assembly GCF_047218265.1 of Streptomyces sp. CY-1. Classification (NCBI taxonomy): domain Bacteria; kingdom Bacillati; phylum Actinomycetota; class Actinomycetes; order Kitasatosporales; family Streptomycetaceae; genus Streptomyces; species Streptomyces sp. CY-1. Next base: position 4,630,225 of record NZ_CP178393.1, on the reverse strand, counting down.
TGGTCTCCACGGCCGAATGCGGCAATGACGAGGGTCCCGTCCAGTTCCGGTCCTTCCGGATCGTGGACGGCGAGGTCACCGAGGAAGAGGTCGAGATCGTCCCGGGCACCTGAGTGACCTGCACGTCTCGTATCACGGTCGTTACCCGTCCGTATCACGGGATGACCTACCGGAGCCCGGACCGGGAATCGATACGATGATTCCATGGTTTTCGATGACGTGAGCGAGAAGACGCCGGGCATGCTGCTCGTGGCGCGGCTCCACGTCGACCTGTGCCGGCTCGCCAGCGCGATGTGTCCGCGCCGCGCCGTGGCCGCCTGAGCGCGCGCCCGAGACGCCCCGACGCCCTTCGACGACGCCCTCCCGGCCGCTCCGGCCCGGGAGACCACCCCGCCCTCCGACAGGAGCTTAAGAATGGCCATCGAGGTCCGCATCCCGACCATCCTCCGCACCTACACCGACGGCCAGAAGGCGGTCGAGGGCAGCGGGACCACGCTCGCCGAGCTCTTCACCGACCTCGAGACCCGGCATACCGGAATCCAGGAGCGCCTGGTCGACGGCGGTGAGCTGCGCCGCTTCGTCAACGTCTATCTGAACGACGAGGACGTCCGCTTCCTCGACGGCATCTCCACCAAGCTCGCGGACGGCGACAGCGTGACGATTCTCCCGGCCGTCGCAGGTGGGGCTCTCGGGGCGGAGCCCCGTCCTGCTGGGGTGGCGGTCGGGCGACGGGCGGGCATGCTCTGATGCGGTACGACAGTCCCTTGGCAGCGGTCGGCAATACGCCGCTCGTCCGGCTGCCGCGGCTCTCGCCCTCCTCCGACGTACGGATCTGGGCCAAGCTGGAGGACCGCAACCCGACCGGCTCGATCAAGGACCGCCCCGCGCTCCATATGATCGAACAGGCCGAGAAGGACGGCCGGTTGACCCCCGGCTGCACCATCCTCGAGCCCACCTCCGGCAACACCGGTATCTCGCTCGCGATGGCCGCCAAGCTCAAGGGCTACCGCATCGTCTGCGTGATGCCGGAGAACACCAGCGAGGAGCGGCGCCAGCTTCTCGCCATGTGGGGCGCGGAGATCATCTCCTCGCCCGCCGCCGGCGGCTCCAACACCGCCGTACGGGTGGCCAAGGAGCTGGCGGAGCAGCACCCCGACTGGGTGATGCTGTACCAGTACGGAAACCCCGACAACGCCGGTGCCCACTACGCCACCACCGGCCCCGAGATCCTCGCCGACCTGCCCTCCCTCACCCACTTCGTCGCGGGTCTTGGCACCACCGGCACCCTGATGGGCGTCGGCCGCTTCCTGCGCGAGAACAAGCCGGACGTCCAGATCGTCGCGGCCGAACCGCGCTACGACGACGTCGTCTACGGACTCCGCAACCTGGACGAGGGGTTCGTCCCCGAGCTGTACGACGAGTCCGTGCTGACCACCCGCTTCTCCGTCGGCTCCGAGGACGCGGTGACCCGAACCCGCGAACTCCTCGCCCAGGAAGGCATTTTCGCGGGCGTGTCGACCGGCGCGGCCCTGCACGCCGCCATCGGTGTCGCCGGAAAGGCGGTCAAGGCCGGGCAGAGCGCCGATGTGGTCTTCATCGTCGCCGACGGTGGCTGGAAGTACCTCTCCACCGGTGTCTACACGGCGGCCACCACCGAGGAGGCGATCGCGACGCTGCACGGCCAGCTCTGGGCGTAGCCCTTCGGGCCGATCGGCCGGCGGGGGGCACGGCCGGGCGCTACCCGGCTCCGTCCTGGTGATTCCGCCCACAACGCGGGCCCGTGGAGGAGCTGCCTGGGCTTTTGCGCCTTACGCTCGTGGGCACCGCATGACCCCCCGCACCGCCCATGGCCTTCGGCATGGGGACCCCTCAAGGAGGTTCCTGCTTCATGAAGCTCACCGTCGTCGGATGCTCAGGGTCGTTCCCGTCCGCGGAATCGGCCTGCTCGAGCTACCTCGTAGAGGCCGACGGCTTCCGGCTGCTCCTCGACATGGGCAATGGCGCCCTTGGCGAGTTGCAGCGCCACTGCGGTCTCTACGACCTCGACGCTGTACTGCTGTCCCATCTCCACCCCGATCACTTCATCGACATGTGCGGATACTTCGTCGCGCGCTACTACCGGCACGACGGTGGCCGCGCCGAGGCGATCCCCGTCTACGGCCCCGAGGACACCGAGCGGCGGCTGGTCCAGGCGTACGACGACCTGCCCGATGAGAAGTCGATGCGTGAGGTCTTCGACTTCCGCACCCTGACCCCGGGCAGCTTCGACATCGGCCCCTTCACCATCCGCGCCGAGCGCGTCTGCCACCCCGTGGAGGCGTTCGGCTTCCGGATCGAGTACGGCGGCCGCTCGCTGGTCTACTCGGGCGACACCGGCCCCTGTGAGGCCCTGGTGGACCTGGCCCGGGGCGGCGACCTCTTCCTGTGCGAGGCGGCCTTCACGCACGGCAAGGAGGACATCCCGGAGCTGCACCTCAACGGCCGCCAGGCGGGTGAACACGCGCTGCGGGCCGGGGTCGGGAGCCTGGTGCTCACCCATATCCCGCCGTGGACGGACCCCCAGATCAACCAGCGCGACGCCCAGGCGGTCTTCGGCGGCCCGGTGGAGCTGGCCAAGGCGGGCGCGGTCTACGAGGTCTAGGCGCCGTACGCGGCCCCGTACAACGTCGCGAAGGCCCCGGAACCGAATGGCGGATTCCAGGGGTCGTTGCAACACAAGTGATCAACTGGCTGTGGCCAGGAGCTTAGCGAGGCGCTCGGCTGGGGTTGCCCAGTCGAGCGTTTTGCGTGGGCGGCTGTTGAGTTCGGCGGCGACGGTGTCGAGGTGGTCCCGGGCGTGGACGGAGAGGTCGGTGCCTTTGGGGAAGTACTGCCGTAGCAGGCCGTTGGTGTTCTCGTTGGAGCCGCGCTGCCAGGGGCTGGCCGGGTCGCAGAAGTAGACCGGGATGTCGGTGGCGAGAGTGAACTCGTGGTGGCGGCCCATCTCGGTGCCCTGGTCCCAGGTCAGCGACCGCCGCAGATGGGCGGGCAACGTCTGGACGGTGTCCACCAGGGCGTCGCGGACCAGCTCGGTGCTGCGGCCGTCGGGTAGGTGCAGGAGCATCACGTAGCGGGTGGAACGCTCGACGAGGGTGCCGATGGCGGAGCCACCGTCCTTCCCGATGATCAGGTCGCCTTCCCAGTGTCCGGGCACTGCCCGGTCCTCCGCCTCGGCGGGACGCTCGCTGATCATGGCCATCGGCTCGCGGAAACGCGGCTGGCGCCGCTGGGCCTGGCGGCGGGGCTTGCGCCGCACCCGGCCCGTGCGCAGTGCCCTGGCCAGCTCCCGGCGCAGTTCACCGCGGCCCTGGACGTAGAGGGCCTGGTAGACCGTCTCGTGGACCACGTGCATCTCCGGCCGGTCGGGGAACCGGGCCCGCAGGGCCTGGCAGATCTGTTCCGGGCTCCACCGTAGGTCCAGGTGATGCTGGATGAAGTTCCTCAGCAGCGCGTTCTGGCCGATCTTCCCGGGCTTGGGCCGGGGCCGGCGGGCGTCGGCGCGGGCCTGCGCGGCGTAGGGGCGGTAGGCCCAGCGGGAGGCATCCCCGCGCAGCGGTATGCCGTTGCGGCGTATCTCCCGGCTGACCGTGGAGGGGCTGCGACCCAGCTCGGCGGCTATGGCCCGGATCGTGGCCTTCTCCCGCAGCCGGTCGGCGATGTAGATCCGCTCGGTCTCCCGCAGGTACCGGGACGGGCCCGCCGGGGGCGCCATCGGCCGCTGAGCCGGGGACGCCCCCTTCGTCCTGCCGGACGGGGTGCGGCCATTTCGCCACCGCTTGCCGGTGCGGTAGTTGATCCCGACGATCCGGCACGCTTCGTAGCTGGTCAGGCCCTGGTCCATGAGCCGGAAGTATTCCTCCCGCTCACGGACCAGCTTCTTACGGCCTTGGGCCACCGTCCGTACCTTGCGGATCTCGAACTCCATCGCACCCCTTGAGCTGGGGTGTTGCGACGACTCCTAGAACCCAAGAATCGGTTCCGGGGCCTTCGCGCGGGGCGCGGGCCGACGGTCTACGCCTTGGTGAGGTCCTCGACCTCTTCCTCGGGCTCACGGCCCGGGGTGGGCAGATCGAACTTGGTGATCGCGAAGCGGAAGACCACGTAGTAGACCACCGCGAAGACCAGCCCCACCGGGATGATCAGCAGTGGTTTGGTCGCATGGCTCCAGTTCAGCGCGTAGTCGATGAACCCCGCGGAGAAGTTGAAGCCCGCGTGCACGCCCAGGGCCCAGGTGATCGCCATCGAGAGGGCGGTCAGCACCGCGTGGATCACGTAGAGCAGCGGCGCGATGAACATGAACGAGAACTCGATCGGCTCGGTCACGCCCGTGACGAACGAGGTCAGCGCCAGCGAGACCATCATGCCGAGCACGGCCTTGCGGCGCTCGGGGCGGGCGGTGTGCGCCATGGCCAGGGCGGCGGCCGGCAGGCCGAACATCATGATCGGGAAGAAGCCGGACATGAACATGCCCGCGCTCGGGTCACCGGCCAGGAAGCGGCTGAGGTCGCCGTGCACCGTGTCGCCGGCCGCGTTGGTGAAGTCGCCGAGCTGGAACCAGGCCACGGTGTTCACGAACTGGTGCATGCCGATCGGGATCAGGGCGCGGTTGACGGCGCCGAAGAGGGCCGATCCCGCGGAGCCGAGCCCGGTCATCCACTCGCCGAAGTTGCTGATGCCGTCGCCGATGGGCTCCCAGACCAGGCCGAAGAAGACACCCACCACGATGCCGGTGAAGGCCATGATGATCGGCACCAGCCGGCGGCCGTTGAAGAAGCCGAGCCAGTCCACCAGCCGGGTGCGGTGGAATCGCTGCCACAGCACCGCGGTGAGCAGCCCCATGATGATGCCGCCGAGCACCCCGGGGTCGTTGAACTTGGCCGGTATGTCCTCGCCCTTCTGGATCACCGCGTCGGCGACCGGGAACGCCTCCAGCACCTTGCTGTAGACCAGGAACCCGACCACGGCGGCCAGCGCGGTGGAGCCGTCCGACTTCTTGGCGAACCCGATGGCCACGCCGACGCAGAACAGCAGCGGAAGGGCACCGGTGAGCGCGCCACCGGCGTTGTTGAACACGGCGGCGACCTTGTCCCAGCCCAGTCCGTCGGCGCCGAACACATCGGGCTGTCCGAGCCGGACCATGATTCCGGCGGCGGGCAGGACCGCGATCGGCAACTGAAGGCTGCGGCCGACCTTCTGCAGTCCTTGGAACAGGCCGGCACCCCGCTTCTGGGCGGGCGCCGCCTGGGCGGTGGCCGTACTCATCGGATTCCTCCTGGTGAGGCGGGCTCTCGGGGGAAAGGGACGGCCCGCTCTATGGTCTAAACCACATGTGGTGTAGACCTGTTGTAGCACGTAGGGATCCGATGAAGGAATCTATCGTTCCAAGTGACGTGTAACGTCTTCGCCCGCATAATGGTGTAGACCACTTGCCGTACGGCGAACGGACGACAGGGAGCGAACATGGCCAGCAAGGCTGAGAAGATCGTCGAGGGGCTCGGCGGCATCGACAACATCATCGAGGTCGAGGGGTGCATCACCCGCCTCCGCACCGAGGTCAAGGACGTCTCGCTGGTCGACGAGGCCCTGCTGAAGGCCGCGGGCGCCCATGGCGTGGTGAAGATGGGCAGCGCGATCCAGGTGGTCATCGGCACCGACGCGGACCCCGTCGCCGCCGAGATCGAAGACCTGATGTGAGCGCCCCGGACCTGAGGTGACCGGCCGAGACCTGGGGTGACCGGCCGAGACCTGAGGTGACCTGCCGGGCCGCCCGGAGCGCCGTCCCCCGGGAGCGGGGCCCTCGCCGCACGCGGACCGGGGGCCTCCGCGATGCCGATAGGCTCATCTCATGTCTCGTATCGACGGCCGCACCCCTGACCAGCTCCGCCCCGTGACCATCGAGCGCGGATGGAGCAAGCATGCCGAGGGCTCGGTCCTCGTCTCCTTCGGCGATACGCGGGTCCTGTGCACCGCGAGCGTCACCGAGGGCGTGCCGCGCTGGCGCAAGGGCAGCGGCGAGGGCTGGGTCACCGCGGAGTACGCGATGCTGCCGCGCTCCACCAACACCCGGGGCGACCGCGAGTCCGTCCGCGGCAAGATCGGCGGCCGTACCCATGAGATCTCCCGTCTCATCGGCCGCTCGCTGCGTGCGGTGATCGACTACAAGGCGCTCGGCGAGAACACCATCGTCCTGGACTGCGATGTCCTCCAGGCCGACGGCGGCACCCGCACCGCCGCCATCACCGGCGCCTATGTGGCCCTGGCCGACGCCATCGGCTGGGCCCGGGGCAAGAAGCTCATCAAGGCCACCCGGCAGCCGCTGACCGGCACCGTCTCCGCCGTCAGCGTCGGCATCGTCGGCGGCGTCCCCCTGCTCGACCTCTGCTACGAGGAGGATGTGCGCGCCGAGACCGATATGAACGTGGTCTGTACCGGTGACGGACGCTTCGTCGAGGTGCAGGGCACGGCGGAGGGCGAGCCCTTCGCCCGCGAGGAGCTGAACGGACTGCTGGACCTCGCCGTGGCCGGCTGCGAGACCCTGGCCGGGATCCAGCGCGCGGCGCTGGCCCAGGAGATGTGACGAGGGCACCGAGCAACCGTCGCGCGGCGCCCGGCGTTTAGTCAGGTACCAGCACCGTTCCCGGGGAAGGACCCACTCCATGGCGCCGCGCCACCGTCACCGCCGTACCACCGCCGTCACCGCTCTCGTCGCCATCGCGCTCGTCGTGCCGGTCACCGTCGGCTGCTCCGCGGTGGAGAAGGCCCTCGACTGCGCCCAGCTCGCGGTCGAGATATCCAACGACGTGGACGACCTCCAGGACGCCCTGACCGGCGCCGCGGTCAATCCGCAGGACGCCGACAAGATCCTTGACTCTCTCGACAAGGACATCGACAAGGTGGGCGATCGCACCGACAACGCGGATGTCGGCAAGGCCGTGGACGACCTCCAGAAGGCCCTGGACAACGTCCAGAAGTCCGTGGACAGCGGCAAGCACCCGGACATGAGCCCGGTCAGGGACGCGGCGGGCGAGCTGACCGGTGTCTGCAAGCCCTGACCTGCCCTCGATAATCGAGAGCTATGCAGCAACACACTGAGGGACACCGCCCGCACCCCCGCCGTCTGGTCCTCGCGACCCGCAACGCCTACAAGATCACCGAACTGCGCTCGATCCTGGGCGAGATCGGCCTGGACGCCGAACTCGTCGGCGCCGACGCCTATCCGGAGGTCCCGGACGTCAAGGAGACCGGCGTGACCTTCGCGGAGAACGCCCTCCTCAAGGCCCACGCCCTGGCGCAGGCCACCGGCCACCCCGCCATCGCCGACGACTCCGGCCTGTGCGTGGACGTCCTCGGCGGCGCCCCCGGCATCTTCTCGGCCCGCTGGTCGGGCCGGCACGGCGACGACCGCGCCAATCTCGACCTCCTGCTCGCGCAGATCTCCGACGTCCCCGACGAACACCGCGGCGCCCACTTCGCCTGCGCCGCCGCCCTCGCCCTCCCCGACGGCACCGAGCGCGTCGTCTCCGGCCGGCTCACCGGCACGCTCCGTCATGAGCCCGTGGGCGGCGGGGGGTTCGGCTACGACCCCATCCTCCAGCCGCACGGCGAGACCCGCACCTGTGCCGAACTGGACCCCGAGGAGAAGAACGCCATCAGCCACCGCGGCAAGGCGTTCCGCGCCATCGCGCCGATCGTCCGCGAACTCCTGGGGTGAGCGGCCCCGTAGGACGCCGCAGGCCCGGCCCGCGATGATGCGGGCCGGGCCTGCGTTCACCCGGCGTGCGGCCGGAGGGACTCGAACCCTCACGGGAGTTACCCCACTGGGACCTAAACCCAGCATGACTGCCAATTCCATCACGGCCGCTCGGCACGGTCATGGTACTGCCTGGTGAACGGGGTCCGGGGCGGCGGCCCCGGGTCCGTCACAGCCCCAGGTCTTTGATGATCTTGGCTACGTGGCCGGTGGCCTTCACGTTGTACAGGGCGCGCTCGACCTTGCCCTGCTCGTCGACGATGACGGTGGAGCGGATCACGCCGATGACCGTCTTGCCGTAGAGCTTCTTCTCGCCGAAGGCGCCGTACGCCTCCAGGGTCTCCTTGGCGGGGTCGGCGAGGAGCGTGACCTTCAGGTCCTCCTGGTCGCGGAACTTGGCCAGCTTCTCGGGCTTGTCGGGGGAGATGCCGATGACGTCGTAGCCGTGGCCGGAGAGGAAGGCGAGGTTGTCGGTGAAGTCGCACGCCTGCTTGGTGCAGCCGGGGGTGAGGGCGGCGGGGTAGAAGTAGACGATCACCTTACGGCCGGCGTGGTCGGCGAGCGAGACCTCCTTGCCGTCCGCGTCGGGGAGGGTGAAGGCGGGGGCGGTGTCGCCGGGCTGAAGTCGCTCGCTCATGGTCTGGTGCTCCTCGTGGCGTCGGGGGTACGTACCCGACATTAGCCAGCTTCCCGTCCGGGGGTGCCGTGGGGCGGGGAGGAGGGCGAGCTGACAGACTGTCCATCACGAATCATCGAGACTGTACGGAGGCAGCGCGGTGTCGGATGCCAGGACCCCTGCGCAGATCGAGGCGGACATCGCCCGCAGGCGGCAGGAGCTCGCCGTGACGCTCGACGAGATCGGGGTGCGGATGCACCCGAAGACGATCATCGGGGACGCGAAGGCGAAGGCGGCGTCGGCCGTGGACCGTACCGCCGGGCGGGCCTATGTGTCCGCAAACCGCGTGGTGACGGGCGTACGGGGCCAGTTGGTGTCGGAGGAGGGCCGGCCTCGTATGGAGCGGATCGTGCCGGTCGCGCTCGCCGTGGCCGGGCTGGTCGGGCTGCTCGCGCTCTCGGCGAGGTCCTCCCGGTCCGCCAAGGCGTCCCGCTCCTCGCGGTGCGCCAAGCGGCACCGCTGAGCGGAGGGCGACCGGCGCCGCTGAGCGAAGGAGCCCCGCGCCGCTGAGCGAAGGAGCCCGGCACCGGCCCTGAGGCGTCATCGCGCCGTCCGGCCAGGTACGGTCATGGCGTGAGTGCGAACACGACCCATGACAAGCTGCCCATCCGGATGCTGCACGACCGTGTGCTGGTCCGCACCGACATTCCGGAGGGCGAGCGCCGCTCGTCCGGCGGCATCGTCATCCCCGCCACCGCGGCGGTCGGCCGGCGGCTGGCCTGGGCCGAGGTGGTCGCGGTCGGGCAGAGCGTACGGACCGTGGAGCCCGGTGACCGGGTGCTCTACGACCCGGAGGACCGGGCCGAGGTCGAGGTCCGCGGGGTCGCCTACGTCCTGATGCGGGAGCGCGATCTGCACGCGGTGGCCGCCGAGCGGCTGGAGGGCGCCGAGGACTCCACGGGGCTCTACCTGTAGGGACCTGTAGGGACCTGTAGGGACCTGTAGGGAACGGGGCTCTGCCGGTAGGGATACCGCGGGATCGGACATGACAGAGGGTGGTGACGGTCTCCGTCACCACCCTCCGCTGTTCGCGGTCCGCGGTCTCAGCCGCCCACCGGCCCCCCTGGGTCGCCCGGATCGCCACCCGGATCACCCGGCCCGCCCGGGCCCGGCTCCGTCGTCGGCCCCCCGGTGGGGATGTCCGTCGGCGGCGTGGGGACGGTCGGGGGCGTGGTGGGCTGCGTCGGCGGGGCGTCGGTCGGCGCCGTGGGGACCGAGGTGTCCGGCGGGGCGTCGGTCGGGGGAGTGGTGACCACCGGCGGCAGGGAGCCCGGCGGCTGCTGGCCGGGCTGGGAGCCGTCGGGGGTGCTCGCCCCGTCCTCCAGCCGCAGATCGAACTCGGCCGGTGGCTTGCCGTCCAGCGCGCCCGATGTGTACTGCGCCCAGATCTCGGCGGGGTAGCCGCCGCCGTTGATCCGCTCCAGGCCCGTCGCCCCGTACAGCGGCTTCTGCACGCCGGTATTGGAGTCCTGGCCCATCACCGCGACCACGGTCGCCAGATCCGGGGTGTAGCCCGCGAACCAGGCGGCCTTGTCCTCCTCCGCGGTGCCCGTCTTGCCCGCCGCCGGGCGCTCGGCGGCCTGGGCGGCGGTGCCGGTGCCGCCGTCGACCACGCTTTGAAGTATCGAGGTGGTGGTGTCGGCGGCGCCGCGCGGGATGGCCTGCCGGTTCTCCCGGTCCGGGAGATTCACCCGCGCACCGTCCTTGGTGACCTTCTCGACCAGGCTGTACTTGCCGTGCTCGCCGTGGTTGGCGAGGGTCGCGTACGCCTCGGTCATGTCCAGCACGCTCGCGGTGGCGGGGCCGAGCGCGATGGAGGGGGAGGCGTGCAGATCGGGGGTGTTCCTGGGGACGCCCAGGTCGATGGCGGTCTGCCTGACCTTGGCGGGGCCGACGTCCTGGGCCATCTGCGCGTACACCGAGTTCACCGAGTTGTCGGTGGCCGTGGTGACGTCGATGTCGCCGTAGTCGACGTCGTCCTCGTTGGCCGGGGAGTAGCCGGTGGGCCCCTCCGGGCCGACGACCTCCCGCTTGTTGTCGCCGTTGTAGAGGGTGTCCGGGGTGATCGTCTGACCGTCCTGGGTGGTGGACCCGTAGCGCACCGCCGAGGTGAAGACGAATGGCTTGAACGTGGATCCCACCTGGTAGTCACGGCGGGTCGCGTTGTTGACGAACTGCTTGGTGTAGTCGATCCCGCCGTAGAGCGCGACCACCTTCCCGGTCTTCGGGTCGATCGAGGCGCCGCCCGCGCGCACATAGCGGTCGACCTTGCGGTCCTTTGGGCTGAGCTTGCTCATCAGCCGGTCGCGCACGGCCTCCGCGAAGGCGTCCTGCTTCTTCTTGTCGATCGTGGTGGTGATGCGGTAGCCGCCGCGCGCCAGGGTCTGCTCGTCGATGATCCCGTTGCTGGTGAGGTAGTCCTCCACGGCCTCGACGAGATAGCCGCGCTGGCCGGACATGCCCGAGGCGACCCTGGCGTCGGAGGGCGTGGGGAAGGTCATCTTCTGCCGGTCGGCCCTGGTCAGCCAGCCCTTCTTGACCATGCCGTCCAGGACGTAGTGCCAGCGGCCCGTGGCCCGCCCCTTGTTCTGCGGATGGGCGACGACGTCGTAGGCGCTGGGGGCGTTCAGCAGGGTCGCCAGATACGCGCCCTGGGCGGTGTCCAGCTCGCCGATGTCCTTGCCGTAGTACGCCTGGGCGGCGGCCTGGATGCCGTAGGCGTTGCGCCCGAAGTAGCTGGTGTTGAGGTAGCCCTCGAGGATCTTGTCCTTGCTCACCTCCCGGTCCAGCTTGATCGCGATGAAGAACTCCTTGGCCTTACGGGTGACCGTCTGTTCCTGGTCCAGGTAGTAGTTCTTCACATACTGCTGGGTGATGGTGGAGCCGGACTGCTTGCCCTTGCCGGTGGCGGTGTTCCAGGCGGCCCGGACCATCGCCTCGGGGTTGATGGCCGACTCCGAGTAGAAGTCCCGGTCCTCGGCCGCCAGCACCGCGTGCTGGATCCGCTTGGGGATCTGGCTGAGCTGGACGTTCTCCCGGTTGACCTTGCCCTCGCGGGCGAGCTGGGAGCCGTCGGAGTAGAGGAAGACATTGCTCTGGGCGATGGCGGCTCTGTTGGCCGGGGGGATGTCGACGAGCAGATAGCCGGTGACGAGCCCGCCCGCGATCAGCAGCACGATCAGGAGGAAGCCTCCGAGGACCATGCGCCAGGTGGGCAGCAGCCGGCGCCATCCGGTGCGCTGGGGACGGCCCTTTCTGCCCTTGGCCGGTTTGCCCGCCGGGAGGCCGTCCGCGCGGTGCGGCGTGTCGTGGTTGCCATCGTCGATGCCCGGCCGGGCATCCGTTCCGGCCGCGCCACCGTCGATCAACTGGGGCTCGTCGCTCATGTCTCCTGAGACTCCTCAGCCGCCGTCGAGGGTTGCACGGCGGCAGGATCGTGCACGGTCGGGCGATTCGCGTCGTACGCCCGATAAAACACTGTCGCATCATCCGTTCCGGGCCGAGGACGTGGCGCGCACCCGTGACTGGTCTGTGACCGGCCACATGGATGATTCCGCTCACACCATCCGGTGAATATTGCCTGGCCGTCACTCCGGTCACCCCACTAGGCTCCGGATTTTGGCGCCGGCCGGGCGCCGAGGTCGGGGGAGGGAGGGGCGGGCGGATGCGGCTGTACGCGGCCGTCGCGGTCAGCGGCTTCAAACGCTACGCGACGTATCGGGTCGCCACCGTGGCCGGGGTCTTCACCAATACCGTTTTCGGCTTCATCCTCGCCTACACCTACACCGCGCTGTGGGACGAGCGGCCGCATCTCGGCGGCTACGACCTCGATCAGGCGCTGACCTTCGTCTGGCTCGGCCAGGCGCTGCTGGCGGCCGTAGCGCTGATGGGCGGCGGCTTCCAGGAGGAGCTCCAGGACCGCATCCGCTCCGGTGACATCGCCGTGGACCTCTACCGCCCCGTCGACCTCCAGTCGTGGTGGCTGGCCACCGAGCTGGGCCGGGCGCTGTTCCAACTGCTGGGGCGCGGTGTGGTGCCGATGGGGATCGGGGCGCTGGTCTTCGAGCTCCGGCTGCCCGCCTCGCCGCTGACCTGGCTGTGGTTCCTGCTGTCGGTGGTGCTCGCGGTGTGCGTCGGCTTCGCGGTGCGCTATCTGGTGTCGCTCGCCTCCTTCTGGCTGCTCGACGGGACGGGGCTGTCCATGCTCAGCGGGCTGCTGTGCCTGTTCTTCTCCGGGATGATCCTGCCGCTCAACGTCTTCCCCGGGCAGCTCGGCGAGATCGCCCGCGCGCTGCCCTGGGCGGCGATGCTCCAGGTGCCCGCGGATGTCTTCCTGGAGGAGCACCGGGGGGCGGGGCTGCTGGGGGCGTTCGCCTTCCAGGCGGGGTGGATGGTGGTGCTGCTGGCGGCGGGGCGGGTGCTCCAGTCGGTGGCGACCCGGAAGGTGGTGGTCCAGGGTGGCTGAGTCGGCCGTGTCCACCGGGCTGCGGGCCTACGTCCTGATCGTCGGGATGTGGGTGCGCTCCACGATGGCGTACCGCACCTCGTTCCTGATCATGACGCTGGGGAACCTCCTCGCGACCGGTCTGGACTTCGTGGCGATCGCGCTGATGTTCACCCATATCGGGCAACTGGGCGGCTTCACCCTTGACGAGGTCGCCTTCCTCTACGGCACCACCAGCGTCGCCTTCGGCCTGGCCGATCTCACGCTGGGCACCATGGGGCGGCTGGGCCAGCGGGTGCGCGACGGCACGATGGACACCCTGCTGGTGCGGCCGGTGCCGATACTCGCCCAGGTCGCCGCCGACCGCTTCGCGCTGCGCCGGCTGGGCCGGATCACCCAGGGGGCGGCGCTGCTCGGCTGGTCGCTGAGCCGGCTGGACATCGACTGGACGCTGGACCGGGCGCTGCTGCTGCCGGTGATGCTGCTGAGCGGGGGTGCCATCTTCGGGGCGCTGTTCGTGCTCGGCGGCGCCTTCCAGTTCTGGGCCAAGGACGCCTCCGAGGTGCAGAACGCCTTCACCTTCGGCGGGACCACGCTGCTGGAGTACCCGCCGACGGTCTTCGGCAAGGAACTGCTGCGGGGCGTCACCTTCGTCATCCCGCTGGCCTTCGTCAACTGGCTCCCGGCGCTGCACATTCTGGGCCGCCCCGATCCGCTGGGGCTCCCGGCCCGGATCGGCTTCGCGGCGCCGCTGGTCGCCTGCGGCTGCTGTGCGGTGGCGGGGCTGGCCTGGCGGGCGGGGCTGCGGGCGTATCAGAGCACGGGGAGCTGAACGGGGAGTTGAGGGGAGGATGGCCATGGACGATCTGATCGAGCTCGACGGTGTCGAGAAGGTGTTCCAGGTGCGGCGCAGAGCCGGGCTGATGCGCCGTGAGCGCCGCGAGGTGCGCGCCGTGGACGGCATCAGCTTCCGGGTGCCGCGCGGCGAGATGGTGGGCTACATCGGCCCGAACGGCGCCGGGAAGTCCACCACGATCAAGATGCTGACCGGGATCCTGGTGCCCAGCGGCGGACGGCTGAGGGTCGCCGGAATCGACCCCTCCAGGGAGCGGACGCGGCTCGCCCGCCGGATCGGGGTGGTCTTCGGGCAGCGCACCACTCTGTGGTGGGATCTGCCGCTGCGCGATTCATACGCGCTGGTGCGGCGGATGTACCGGATCCCCGACGACCGCTACCGGGAGAACCTGGACCGCTGTGTGGAACTGCTCAACCTGGGCGAGCTGTTGGACGTGCCGGTGCGTCAGCTCTCGCTCGGCCAGCGGATGCGCGGCGATATCGCGGCCGCCCTGCTGCACGACCCCGAGGTGCTCTATCTCGACGAGCCGACCATCGGGCTCGATGTGGTCAGCAAGGCGAAGGTGCGGCAGTTCCTGCGCGATGTGAACGCCGAGCAGGGCACCACCGTGCTGCTCACCACCCACGATCTGACCGATATCGAACTGCTGTGCAAGCGGGTGATGGTCATCGACCACGGCCGGCTGGTCTACGACGGCGGGCTGGACGGGCTGCACGCGGTGGGGGAGAGCGAACGCACCCTCGTGGTCGACCTGGAGCAGGAGCTGCCGCCCATCGAGATCCCCGGCTCCCGGACGGTGCGGGTCGAGGGGCCCCGGCAGTGGCTGGCCTTCCCAGCGACCAGCAGCGCGGCGCCGATCGTCGCGGCGGTCGCCGACGGCTATCCGCTGGTGGACCTCTCGGTGCGGGAGCCCGAGATCGAGGACGTGATCGCGAGGATGCTGCACGGCGGGCGCGGAGCGTGAGTACGGGAGACGGATCGGGGGCGGACCCGCGTACGAGATACGGGCCACGGCCGGTGCCCGCCGTTAGTCTGTCCGTATGACGAGCGCTGGTTCTTCCCAGGGGGCGAGCCCCGACCTCCCGGACCCGGCCGGGATGCGGGCCTCCGACGCCGAGCGGGAGCGGATCGCGGAGGTCCTCCGCGAAGCCGTCGCCGAAGGCCGCCTGGACATGGAGGAGTTCGACGAGCGGCTGAACGCGGCCTACACGGCGCGCACCCACGGCGAGTTGGAGCCGCTGGTACGGGACCTCCCGGTGCCCGGCGGCGCCGCTCCGGCCCCGCCGGCCCCGGCCGATCCGGGCGGCTGGAGGGAGCGCATCGGCGGCACCCCGACGTCCAGCATGGGGATCGCGATCATGGGGGGCTTCCAGCGCAAGGGCACCTGGACCGTGCCGCGCCGCTTCACCGCGTTCACGCTCATGGGCGGCGGTGAGATCGATCTGCGCGAAGCCCGCTTCGAGGACCGTGAGGTCGTCATCCGCTGCTTCGCCCTCATGGGCGGTGTGCAGATCACCGTGGAGCCGGGCGTCGACACGCATGTCAGCGGCATCGGCATCATGGGCGGCTTCGACCACAGCGGAGGGGTCGAGGGCGAGCCCGGCGCGCCGCGGGTGACCGTCACCGGCCTCGCGCTCTTCGGCGGGGTCAGCGTCGAGCGCAAGCTCCGTAAGGAGGAGCACAAGCGGCTCAAGGAGGAGCGCCGCCGGGTGAAGGCGGAGCGCAGGGACGAGCTGCGCACCGAGCGCCGGGAACTGCGGGGCGCACGGCGCGACGGGCGCCGTGAGGAGCGGGAGGAGCGCCGGCTGTCCCTGGAGAAGGACCGCCGCCGCGACGACTACTAGGGCTGTTACGGCGGCCCGCTCCAGGGGGCGGCGAGAGGCTCCGGCCCGAGCCTCCGGCCTACAGCTCGGCCGCCGTGCGGCCCCGCAGATGGTCCAGGTCCAGCGCCCGCGCCATCGCCCGGTAGCCGTTGTCGCTCGGGTGCAGATGGTCGCCCGAGTCGTACATCGGGCGCAGCCGCAGCGGGCTGATCGGGTCGCGCAGCGCCTTGTCGAAGTCCACGACCTCGTCGAAGACCCTTCCGGCCCGGATCCGCGCGTTCACCTGCTCGCGTACGGCGTCGAGCTGGGGTGTGTAGCCCCGGTGCCCGTAGAAGGGCGTCAGGGTGGCTCCGATGACCCGCAGGCCGCGGGCGTGGGCCTGCTCGGTCAGCCGCCTCAGGCCCCATACGATCCGGTCGGGGTCGGTCTCATGGGGGATGCGCAGTATGTCGTTGACACCCAGTTCGACGACCACGGCCTTGACGCCCGTACGGGACAGCACATCGCGGTCGAAGCGGGAGAGCCCGCTGGGGTTGTTGGGCGGGTACTGCGTGCCGTCGCTCAGCACGCGGTTGCCGCTGATGCCCTGGTTGAGCACGCCGAAGCGGGGCGCGCCGGGCTCGCTGCGCAGCCGCTCGGCGAGGAAGTCGGTCCACCGGTGGTTGGCCCCGGCGGTGGAGGTGATGCCGTCGGTGATCGAGTCGCCCAGCACCGCGACCGCGCCCTCGGCCTGCTTGGACCACACGTCCACACCGGTCAGATAGCGCCAGTAAGGGCTCTGCTGGGTGTAGGCGGCGCCCGCGGTGTCCTCCGTACGGTCGCCACGCGCCATGTACGACGTCTGGCGGGCGTGCGGATGGTAGGTGACCGAGCCGGACGCCTGCGGGGTGTAGGTGGTGACCAGCAGATCGGCCGCGTCCGGGACGGCGAGCCGCACCGGGTCGCTGGTGATGGCCTTGCCGGGCGGGATCGTCGCCCAGGAGCGGTTGTTGAAGGCGAGGCGGCGCATGGTGCCGGCCGCTGCGGTGGGGTTGCTGGGCGCGGCGGCAAGCGCCAGCGAGGCATGCGTGATCGTCAGCGGACGGCTGCTGTAGAAGTTGGAGAGCTGGATGCGGGCGCTGGTGCCGCCGATGGTGGTGTGCACCACGTTCCGTATCGACATGCCCGACAGGCCGCGCAGCGTCCTCGGCTCGGCGGCCGCCGCCGAGGTGGACCAGGTGCCCACCCAGGACCCGGCCGAGGCCGGGTCGGCCGCGCCGCGGGCCCCCTGCGCACGGGAGTCCGTACCGCCGTTGTCGCCACCGAGCCCGATGAATATCGCGGTGGAGACGAGGATCACCACAGCCGCCAGCGCAGCGAGCACGGCATACCCCGTGCGTCTGGGCATTGGGGGCATGCTCATGAGCGGGTTGTCTCCTCGGGCGGACGGAGCCCGGGGCTCCGGAAGTGGACGGGAACGGCGGGTGGTATCCGGCAGCGCCGATGCGGTCCGGTCGGTCACTCATGATCCCATGGCGGGACCCGGCTCCGCCTGTCGGCCTGCCCCCAATGGTCTGGGTCGCTCCCCCAGACAGACGACGGGAACTCACCGTTCGTTCCACCCATGGGCGACTGAGACCGGAAAGAGACAATGCATGAGGGGACGGGTCGACCGGGTGGAGCGTATGGAGCGAAGAACGACTGGTGAGACGGCGGCCCCGCCGTCCCGGGGCGCGGCCGTGCCCTTTGTCACGGACAGTCCCCTGGACGTGGAGCGGCGGCGCGGAGTGCGCCGGATGAAGGCGCTCGCCACCGGCATGCTGCTCGGTGTCGCACTGGTGTACGTGCTCGCCACCTGGGCGCGCTCCTCCGGTATCGGCGGCTGGACCGGCTATGTCGCCGCGGCCGCCGAGGCGGGCATGGTGGGCGCCCTGGCCGACTGGTTCGCGGTCACCGCGCTCTTCCGGCGGCCCATGGGGCTGCCGATTCCCCATACGGCGATCATCCCCACCAAGAAGGACCAGCTCGGGGCCAGCCTCGGGGAGTTCGTCGGGGAGAACTTCCTCTCCGGCGACGTCGTGCGGATGCGGCTGCGCGCGGTCGGCATCGGCAGCCGGCTCGGCACCTGGCTCGTCCAGCCCGAGCATGCCGAGCGGGTGACGGCCGAGCTGGCGACCGCGCTGCGCGGCGCGCTCACGGTGCTGCGCGACTCCGATGTGCAGGCGGTGGTGGGCGAGGCGATCACCCGCCGGGCGGACGCCCAGGAGGTCGCGCCGGGCCTGGGCAAGCTCCTGGAGCGCGTTGTCGCGGAGGGCGGCCACCGCCGCGCCGTGGACCTGGTGTGCCTGCGCGCCCACGACTGGCTGGTGGAGCACAACGACTCGGTGATGCAGGCCGTGACCGGCGGCGCCCCCGGCTGGACGCCGCGGTTCGTGGACCGCAAGGTCGGCGACCGCGTCTACAGGGAACTGCTGCGCTTCGTCACCGAGATGCGCGATATGCCCGCCCATCCGGCGCGCGGCGCCCTGGACCGCTTCCTCACCGACTTCGCCGGGGATCTCCAGTCCGACACCGACACCCGGGCGCGGGTGGAGCGGGTCAAGAGCGAGGTGCTGGGGCGCGGCGACGTCCAGGACATCATCGCCACGGCCTGGGCCTCGGTGCGGGCGATGATCGTCACGGCGGCCGAGGACGAGCGCAGCGAGCTGCGGCAGCGGGCGCGGGCGGCGATTCTCTCGCTGGGCAGCCGGATGGTGACGGACCAACGGCTGCGGGACAAGGTCGACGGCTGGCTGGAGGACGCCGCCGTCTATGTGGTGACGACGTATCGGGACGAGATCACCTCACTGATCACCGAGACGGTGGCGGGCTGGGACGCGGAGCACACCTCGCGGAAGATCGAGGCCCATATCGGCCGGGATCTTCAGTTCATCCGGATCAACGGCACGGTGGTGGGCGCCCTGGCCGGGCTGGTGATCTATACGGTCTCGCGGGCGATGGGCGGATAGCCGCGCCCTGTCTCTGGCAGGTGCGCGCGGCCTGGCCTATGGTGCGCGCGTGCGACGTCGTCGAGGGCGGGCCGTGCTCGCCCGGGGGCTGTGGACGGCCGGTGAACTCGCCGTCACCCTCGGGCTCGTGGTGCTGCTCCTGGTCGTCCACCAACTGTGGTGGACCAACCGGCAGGCCAGGGCGGGCGCACGGCATGAGGTGGGCGTACTGGAGCGGCAATGGCGCGACGGGGCCGCCGAGTCCGCGACACCGGCGCCGGGGGCGACGCGGTCCTCCGATTCCCCTCCTGGGGACGGACGCGACCGTGAGCGGGCGACCGGGGGCGGCGGCCAGGGGCCGCGCCGGGACCAGGCGTACGCCGTGCTCCGGATCCCGCGTATCGGCCTTACGGTGCCCATCGCGGAGGGCATCGGCCGCGCGGCGGTGCTCAACAAGGGGTATGTGGGCCACTATCCGCGCACCGCCCAGCCGGGCCAGGCGGGCAATGTCGCCCTCGCGGGCCACCGCAACACCCACGGCGAGCCCTTCCGGCAGTTGGACGAGGTGCGCCCGGGCGACACGGTGCGCATCGACACCGCCGACGCCCGCTACACGTACACGGTCGAGCGCACCCTGCCGCGCACCTCGCCCGCCGACGGCGCGGTGGTCGCCCGGGTGCCGTACAGCTCCGCCCATCCCCGCTACCGCTACACCGAACCGGGCTACTACCTCACGCTGACGACCTGCACCCCCGAATTCACCTCCCGCTACCGCCTGGTGGTCTGGGCCCGGCTGCGGGCCGCCGCCCCACGGGACCCGGGCGGGGGCCACTGAGCGCTCCGCTGGAATGTGCCGTGATGTGCAGTGATGTGCCGTCGTTCGTCCGCGGCGCCGTCGTGGCTGGTCCCACGCGGCGGAGCCGCACATTGACACAGCCCCGCGCCCCTTCGGGGCGCATCCGACCGCACCGGACTTCATCGAGGCCGCTTAGACTGACGGGGAGCCTGGAGGGGAGACCGGCCGGGAGAGGGGTGTGACGGTGTCGCGACGACTCGAAGCGCTGCGCATGCAGCTCGGCGTCTGCCTGTTTCTGCTGACCGGGGTTCTGCCGGTGCAGAGCGGGACCGTCAGCGCCGTCGCCCTCGCCGCCACCGTGGCGGCCACGGCCGCCGTCGCCACCGCGCTGCTGACCTGCGCGATCCTCGCCTCCCGCGGCCGAATACCCGCCCCCGCCGGGCGGATTCGCACCGCGATACGGGACCGTGAGCGCCGTACGGCGTTCCTGCCCCAGCGGGATCCCGACGCCTCGGGACGCCCGAGGCCGCGAGCGCCGGGCCGTCGGCTGCCGACGGCCGCGTAGGCGCACCCATTTCGCTGTACGGCGGAACCCCCAGCCGCTCCGGTGTTTGAGGAGCGGGGGCCGGGGCGGAGCCCCCGGAAGCTCCAGCATGCGTACCGCCGCGCCACGCGGCTCGTCACGCCGATGTCTTCCTCACTCCGGCACGACGAGACCCGCGGAGGGCTCCCATGTCCTTTTTCTCTTCCCTCGGCTCCCTGCTGACCACCATGGCGGGCGGCCTCGACCCGCTCTTCGGCGCGTCCGCGGCGGCGGCCGCCATCGTCCTGTTCACGCTGTGCGTCCGCGCCGCCGCTGCATCCCCTCGCCCGTGCCGCGGTGCGCGGTGAGAAGGCGCGGGCCGCGCTCGCGCCGAAGCTCACGGAGCTGAGCCGCAAGCACAAGGGCGACCCCGAGCGGCTGCGGCGCGCCATGGCGGAGCTGCGGGCCAAGGAGGGCGCGTCACCGCTGGCGGGCTGTCTCCCGGCGCTCGCCCAGCTTCCGGTCTTCTTCGTGATGTACCACGTGTTCTCCACCGGCAGCGGCGCCGGAGACCTCCTCGACCACACCCTCGCCGGGGCCCCGCTCGGCGCCCGGTGGGGCGGGGCGTTCAGCGGTGCGCCGGGTCTGGTCTACCTCGGGCTGTTCGCGGTGATCGCGGCCGTGGCGACCTGGACGTATCTCCGCGCCCGCAGGACGACCGTCCCCGGGGCGCCCGGAGTGGCCCGGGCGCTGCCGCTGCTCTCCTTCGGGACCCTCGTCACCGCCGCCGTGGTCCCGCTGGCGGCGGCGCTGTACCTGGCGACCAGCACCACCTGGACGGCGGTGGAACGGGCCCTGCTGCACCGCGGATGACGGCAGTCACGAGTGAAACCGCTGTCCCAGTCCGTGAATGAGGTCTTGCGGGCTGGACGCCCCTGAAGGGAGGATCGATCAGCCGGTAGGCGCCTCGCACCGGCCTGTGACCTCGGGAGTCTTGGGATGAAACTGCTGCGAGTCGGACCGGCGGGCGCGGAACGCCCCGCGCTGCTCGATCAGAACGGCACCTTGCGCGATCTGTCCGCCCTGGTCCCGGACATCGACGGCGCCCTCCTCGCCGACGAGGTCGCCCTCGCGCGGCTGCGCGCGGCGGCGGCCGGGGAGGGCGACGACGCGCTGCCCGTGATCGAGGACGGCGGGGTGCGGATCGGCCCGCCGCTCGGCCGGATCGGCAAGATCGTGTGCATCGGGCTGAACTACCACGACCACGCCGCCGAGACCGGCGCCACCGCCCCCGAAGAGCCCATCATCTTCATGAAGGCCCCGGACACGGTCGTCGGCCCCGATGACACGGTCCTCGTGCCGCGCGGCAGCGTGAAGACCGACTGGGAGGTCGAACTCGCCGTCGTCATCGGCCGCACCGCCCGCTACCTCGACTCCGACGAGGCCGCCCTCGCCTCGGTCGCGGGCTATGCGATCGCCCATGACGTCTCCGAGCGCGCCTTCCAGATCGAGCGCGGCGGCCAGTGGGACAAGGGCAAGAACTGCGAGACGTTCAACCCCCTGGGCCCCTGGCTGGTGACCGCCGACGAGATCCCCGATCCGCAGGCCCTGGGCCTGCGTCTGTGGGTCAACGGCGAGGTCAAGCAGGACGGCACCACCGCGGACCAGATCTTCGGCGTGGCCCAGGTGGTCCGCTACCTCAGCCAGTTCATGACCCTCTACCCCGGCGATGTCATCAACACCGGCACCCCGGCGGGCGTGGCCATGGGCCGCCCCGAGCCCAAGCCGTACCTCCGCTCCGGCGATGTCGTCGAGCTCGAGATCGACGGACTGGGGCGCCAGCGCCAGGAGTTCAAGGACGCGTAGCCGGATGCCGGTCTCGGATGCCGGGCCCGGATGCCGGGCGGGCGGCCCCGTCGGGGCCGCCCCTCCGCGCGGCCGTCTCGAGCCGTCGTCGCCTCAGGCCGTCGTCGGCAGATAGCGCTCGAGCGCCTCCACCACCAGTGCGTGGTCCTCGGCCTGCGGCAGCCCCGAGACGGCGACCGCGCCGATGACGCCCGTGCCCGTCACATGGAGGGGGAAGGCGCCGCCGTGCGCGGCGTACCGGTCGGGGTCGAGGCGGGAGGACTCCTCGAAACTGGCGCCCTTGGCGCGGAAGCGGGCGCCGACGAGGTACGAACTCGCCCCGTAGCGCTCCACGACCCGGCACTTGCGCTCCAGCCAGGCGTCGTTGTCGGGCGAGGTGCCCGGCAGGGCGCGGTGGAAGAGCCGCTGACCGGCCCGGTGGATGCCGATCGTGACGGCGGCGCCGCGCTCCTGGGCCAGGTCGGCGATGAGACAGCCAAGACGCCAGGCGTCGTCGTTGTCGAAGCGGGGCAGGCGCAGTCGGCGCTCCTGCTCCTCGATGCGGGATATCAGCTTGGCGTGCTCGCTCATGCGGGGACCTCGATCCGGACGGTACGGCGCTCCGCGGCCGACAGCCGGGCAGCCTCCAGCACATGCAGGGCGGCCGCGGCCTCGGCGGCGGTGACCGGCGGCGGGGTGCCGTCGCGGAGGGCGGCGGCGACGGCGGCGTAGTACGCGGGGTAGTCGCCCCGGAGGGTCGGCACCGGGACCCCGCCGCCGGTCAGCGGGGACTCTCCGGCGCCCAGCCGGCCCCATTCGCTCTCCGGCTCGGTGCCCCATTCGACGGACGGGTCGCCCGGGCGCAGCCCCTCGCGCAGGGCGGCCTCCTGCGGGTCGAGGCCGTACTTCACATAGCCCGAACCGCTGCCCAGCACCCGGAAGCGCGGGCCGAGCTGGGCGGTGATCGCGCTCATCCACAGATGGGAGCGGACGCCGCTGGTGTGGGTGAGCGCGATGAAGGTGTCGTCGTCGGTTTGCGCCCCCGGGCGGCGCACATCGACCTCGGCGTAGACGGAGTCGACGGGGCCGAAGAGGGTGAGCGCCTGGTCGACGAGGTGGCTGCCCAGGTCGTACAGCAGCCCGCCGACCTCGGCCGGGTCGCCGGACTCCCGCCAGCCGCCCTTGAGCTGCGGCCGCCACCGCTCGAAGCGGGACTCGAAGCGCTGTACGTCGCCGAGCGCGCCCTCGGCGAGCAGCGCGCGCAGGGTGCGGAAGTCGTTGTCCCAGCGGCGGTTCTGGAAGACGCTCAGCAGCAGCCCGCGGGCCTCGGCGAGCGCGGCCAGCTCCTCGGCCTCGGCGGCGGTCGCGGCCAGCGGCTTGTCCACCACGACCGGCAGCCCCGCATCGAGGGCGGCGCGGGCGAGCGGCACATGGGTGCGGTTCGGGGACGCGATGACGATCAGGTCCAGCTCATCCGCCCGGCCCCACAGCTCATCGGCGGAGTCCGCGAGACGGATATCGGGGAACTCGGCGCGTGCCTGCCGCTGCCGCTCCGGGCTGGAGGTGACGATGGTGTCCAGGACCAGTCCCTCGGTGGCCGCGATCAAGGGGGCGTGGAAGACGGATCCGGCCAGGCCGTAGCCGATCAGTCCCACGCGGACGGTGCTGCTGTCATCCATGGCATCCATGAGGGCCACTTTGGCAACAGTGTTGCTAAAGCGCAAGCGATGGCCACAATGGAGGGGTGAACAGCACCATGTCGGGGGCGGCCGGGCCCGGAGCCAATCTGACCGCCCTGCGCAGCCATAACGCCGCGCTCATCCTGCGTCTGCTGCGCGACGCGGGCGAGGACGGCGTCAGCCGACCGGAGCTGGCCGCCCACACCGGCCTCACCCCGCAGGCCGTCAGCAAGATCACGGCGCGGCTGAGGACCGAGGGGCTGGCGGTGGAGGCCGGTCAGCGCGCCTCGACCGGCGGCAAACCGCCCGCCGTGCTCCGCCTGGTCCCGGGCGCCCGCCATGCGATCGGGCTTCAGCTCGACCGCGATGAGCTGACGGCCGTCCTCGTCGACCTCGCGGGCACGCCGGTCGCCGCCCGCACCGCGCCCTTCGACTTCGGCGCGCGGGCGGAGGAGGCGCTCGCGGCGGCCACCGCCGAGGTCAGGGCGCTCCTCGCGGACGCCGGGACCGGCCTTACGGGGACCGGCACGGAGACCGGCGGCGCGACCGGCGGCGTGGCGGGTGGCGCGGCGGGCGGCGGGCTGCTCGGTGGGCTGCTCGGCGTCGGCGTCGCCACGCCCGGACCGCTCGACCACGGCTCGGGCGTACTGCACCGCGTCACCGGCTTCCCCCAGTGGGACGGCTTCCCGCTGCGCGACGCGCTCGCCGAGCGGCTCGCCCTGCCCGTCGTCCTCGACAAGGACACCAACGCCGCGGCGCTCGGGCTGGTGACCACCGGGACCGCCGCGTCGGCCGCGTATCTCCATCTGGGCACGGGGCTCGGCGCCGGTCTGATGCTCGGCGGAGAGGTGTACCGGGGGGCGCGGACCGACGCGGGGGAGTTCGGGCATCAGGTGATCCAGCTCGACGGGCCGCCCTGCGAATGCGGCAACCGCGGCTGCCTGGAGGCGCTGTGCCTGGCCGCCGTCGCACGCGGCGACCATACGGACGCGGCGCGGCTGCTCGGCGTCGGCGCGGCCAACCTCGTACGGCTCCTCGACATCGACCGGGTGCTGCTGGGCGGCCGGGTGGTGCTGGCCGATCCCGAGCCCTACGTTCACGGTGTGGCCACGATGATCGCCGAGGACTCCGCCCGCGCCAGCCGCCTCCCCGTGCCCGTGGATGTCGTACAGCGGGGCGGGCGGGCCGTGGTCGAGGGCGCCGCCCGGCTCGTACTCGCACCGCTGTTCGCACTGGGCTGATCGAGGGGGATCCTGACCGCCAGTCGGGGGCAATCCGGGCCTGGTGCGGTGTGTCGGCGTGCGGACGCGGAATGTAGCGCAGTGCTCGGGGAAACCCCGCACAGCAGAGGTCACTCATGCGCTTGCCCACCGCACTGTCCCTACGAGCTGTCCTTCCGGCGGCCGCGCTCGCGTTCGCCCCCGCCCTCTATGGAATCCCGGTGTACGCCGCCGAGGCCGACTCCGCCGCCTGCGGGGGCCGGAACGCCTCCGACTTCCCGATCGAGGCCCATCTGCGCGATGGGCCGGATCAGTACGCCCGGGGCGGCGGCTGGCGCGGCTGGCACCTCGAACTGCGCAACGCCACGGACACCGGCTGCCGTGCCATCCACCCCATCGCCGTTCTGGTCGACCAGGCCCGTGAACTGCGGCCCCGGCATATTGGTTTCGAGTTCCTGGACCCGTCCGCGGAGGGCGGTGCCACCTGGCGGGCCGTCCCCTTCCAGACGACGGACGAGGACGAGAACATCGGGGTCTTCGACAACAGCCATTTCAAGGGTTTCACCGTGCCCGCGCACAAGACCGTCGATGTGCAGGTGCGCACGCGTTTCACCGAGGACGCGCCCGAGGGGCCGGTGACCGCCAACGCCATCGCCGTACAGCGGCGCGCGGACGACGGCGACTGGGTGGGGCAGTCGAACGACTACGAATTCCGCATCGGCACGGCGGCGACGACGGGGGCGAGCGGTTTGGGCACGGGCACGGGTGCGGGTACCGGGACGGGCGCGGAGTCCGGGACGGGCGCGGAGTCCGGGACGGGGGTCGAGGCCCAGACGGGCACCGGACCGCGGACGAGGGCCGCTACGGGTGCCGTCAGGGATAGGGAGACGGACGCCGGTGTCGACGCCGGAGCCGCTACCGACGGAGCTGCCGAGACCAAGCCCGCGCCGCAGCCGACCACCCGCTCCAAGAGCCCCACGGCCGCTCCGACGCGAACGCCCGAGCAGGCCCGGCCCTCCGCCGAGCCGAGCCGGACACCGAGCCCCGGCGCAAGCCATAAGGAGAGCCATCCGGCCGCGGTGCCGCCCCGTGCCGACAGCGACGCTGATGCCGACGTAGACACCGATCCCAGTGCCGGAACGGACACGGAGACCGGAGCGGACGCCGATACGGATACGGGTGCGGACACGGGTACCGCTACCGAGCCGGGTGCGGATGCCGACACCGACACCGGCATGGACGCCGACGCGGACGCGGACCTCGGCGCGGACGCGAGCACCGGAGCGGACGCCGATACGGATACGGGTGCGGACACGGGTACCGCTACCGAGCCGGGTGCGGATGCCGACACCGACACCGGCATGGACGCCGACGCGGACGCGGACCTCGGCGCGGACGCGAGCGCTGATGCCGACACGGGTACCGGGACCGACACGGGTACCGACACCGACACGGGCGCCGACACCGACACGGGCGCCGACACCGAGGCAGGTACGGACACCGAGGCGGACGCCGACGCCGACGCCGGTACCGGTACCGACCTGGACGAGGGCCTCGACGCGGACAGCGACCTCGGTACCGGCACCGACCTGGGCACCGACACCGAGCTGGGCACGGAGACCGACACCGACGACCCCAGCGCCGAATCCGACCTGGGCACCGAGACCGACCCCGGCGCTGAAACGGACCCGGGCACCGACCCCGGAGCCGAGACCGACCCCGGACGCGAGTCCCAAGCCGACCCCAGCACCGACCCCAGCACCGGCACCGACGGACGCCATGAGCAGGACGGCGGCCACGAGCGCGAGCGGATCCCCGAACTCGCCGCGACGGGCCGTCATACCGCCCTGCTCGCGGGGCTCGGCGTCATCAGCGCCGCGCTCGTGACCTGTGGCACCGTCCTCGTGGTGAAGACCCGGCGCTCGGGGACCTGAAGCCCCGATGTCCCCGATGTCGAGCTACTGGCCCCGGGGCCCCTCGCCCCGGCGGCGCAGCTCGTCGTCGATCTTGTCCGAGCCGGACTGGATCTGCTCCGAGTACTTGCCGCCCGTCTTCTTGTCAGCGGCCTCGGCCCCCTTACGAGTGCCCTTCCGAGCCTTGTCGGGGTTCTTGCTGATCGCGCCCTTGAGCTTGTCCATCATGCCCATCGCGGCCTCCTTACGGTCCGGCTCGTTCCAGGGAGGGGTGGAATCCGCCCCTCCTCAGGATCAGACACCTGTGCGGATCTGTCGCGCTGGGACGGGGCGCGAACGGACGGCGAACGCATTGTGCTCCCGGACACGGGGGTCTCCCCAAGACTTTCCCCGGTTAGGCTGAGGTCGTCGCCAAAGGTCGATTCCGAGCGGAGAGCAACCAGTGGCAGAGCGCAAGCCGATCGAGTCATGGCTCACCGACATGGACGGCGTCCTGATGCACGAGGGCATACCGGTGCCGGGTGCCGATGCCTTCGTCAAGCGGCTGCGCGAGTCCGGCACGCCCTTCCTGGTGCTCACCAACAACTCCATCTACACCCCGCGCGACCTCCACGCCCGGCTGTCCCGGATCGGGCTGGACGTCCCGGTGGCCAACATCTGGACGTCGGCGCTGGCCAGCGCCCAGTTCCTGGACGAGCAGCGCCCCGGCGGCACCGCGTATGTGATCGGGGAGGCGGGGCTGACCACCGCGCTGCACGACATCGGCTACGTCCTTACGGATGTCGAGCCGGACTATGTGGTGCTCGGCGAGACCCGTACGTACAGCTTCGAGGCGCTCACCAAGGCCATCCGGCTGATCAACGACGGTGCGCGGTTCATCGCCACCAACCCCGATGAGATCGGCCCCTCCGCGGAGGGTGCGCTGCCCGCCACCGGCTCCGTGGCCGCGCTGATCACCAAGGCCACCGGCCAGAAGCCGTACTTCGTCGGCAAGCCCAATCCGCTGATGATGCGCTCCGGGCTGAACGCGATCGGTGCCCACTCCGAGTCCAGCGCGATGATCGGCGACCGGATGGACACCGATGTCCGGGCCGGGCTCGAGGCCGGTATGGAAACCTTCCTGGTGCTCACCGGGGTGACCAAGGCGGCAGAGGTGGACCGGTACCCGTACCGCCCGTCCACGGTCGTCGACTCCATCGCGGACCTCGTGGAACGCATCGCCTGACCCGGCGAGGGACCCTGCCTGACCGGCCGGGAACCCCCGGATGGCGCAGTAGGCGCCCGCAGCGGATGCGGGCCCCCGCCGGGCGCGTGAGCCTCTTGGTATCGGGAGGTTCTCACCATGCGCATCGTCGCACTCACTCTCTGTACCGCAGCATGCGCCGCCGTCGCGGCGGTGACGGCCGCCGCCCCGGCCCTCGCCGACCAGCGCCACTCCGCCACCACCACGATCCGGATCAGTCCACACGCCCTCGCCCCCGGCGCCGAGGTCGAGGTCTGGGCCTTCGGCTGCCCCGACCGGGAGGCCACCGCCTCGTCACCGGTGTTCGTGGACGACGCGGAGCTGACGCCCGAGGGGAACGCGCTCTTCAGCGAGGCGACGATCCGCTCGACGGCGACCAAGGGGGCGCACCGGGTCACCGTCGACTGCGCGGACGGCCTCGCGAGCGGGGACCGTGAGGACGGTAAGGGCACCATGGGAGGGGTCTCCCTCGCCGTGGAACGCCCGCCCTCGCCCGTCGCCCCCGTCCGCGCGGGCGGCGGCGGCACCGCGCCCGACGAGACCCGGGCACGCGATGACATCGGCGGCGCGGAGGCGTACGGCCTGGTGCTCTCGGGCGGTACGGCCCTTGCCGTCGGCGGCCTCGCGGTCCACCGCCGCCGCCATCCCTCCGGTACGGCGGGCTGATCGCCATGGACTTGGACACCGAGATGGACGGGAACGTGGACGGGAATCGCTTCTCCGGCCTCGGACGGCTGGCCACCGGGGTGGCCTGGGTGGCGCTGCTGCTCGGCCTGTGGATGTGGGGCCGGGACACCACGGAGGGAACGGGCGGTCCGGCCCCGATGACCGGGGACGTGGCCGCGGTCGGACGGCCGCCCACCCATCCGCTGCCCCCGGCGCACGTCCCGCTGGCGGCCGCGCGGCCGAAGCGGGTCGTGATCGAGGCGGCGGGGGTCCGCGCCCCCATCGTCGCCAGCGGCCTCGACCGCGACGGAGCCGTGCGGCCCCCGTCCGTCAGCCGCCCCGGCACGGTCGGCTGGTACCGCGCCGGCCCCGAGCCCGGCTCCCCGGGCGCCGCGCTGCTGGTCGGTCACCTGGACACGAAGAGCAAACCGGCGGTCTTCCATGGGCTGAGCGACCTCAAGCGGGGGGAGCGGGTACGGGTCGGGCGATCGGACGGTACGACGGCGGAGTTCACGGTCGAGGACGTCGAGGTGGTGCCGGAGAAGCACTTCGACGCGCGACGGGTGTACGGGTCGCGGTCCCATGACCGTGCGGAGCTGCGGCTGATCACATGCGGAGGGAAGTTCGACCGCTCGACGCGAACGTATACGGCGAACGTCGTCGTCTCGGCCTACCTGACCGGCACGACGGGCTCCGCCCACGGTGTGTCGGCGGGAAGCCGCAATGCGCACTAGGGCTGCGCCCCGGAGCTCGGGGCCGGGCTCCGCCCCGCCCGCCGAGCGCGTCGCGTCATGGCGTACGGGCGAAAAACCGGGTGGGTTGTGGATGAGGCCGCGGTGGTTCGGGGCGGTGTGTAAGGATTGATTCGACCGGTCTTGTCCTGCCGGGGGATTACCGTCTGTTCCCCTGAGCGTGCGCCCAAGGGGGAGTGGATGTACGGCAGTTGCACCGGCCGTTCGCGCCACGTTGCCCGTACCATCCGCGTCCGCACTCGCGCGCTCTCCGGCGCCGGGGCGCTGCTCTCGTGTGTGTTGCTCTCCGGGTGTTTCGGGGCCTCGAAGGGGGACAGCGATCACGCTTCCCTCGCCGGGCAGGCGAAGCAGCGGCCCAAGGCCACGATTCCCTACTGGGTGAATCCGGATGGCAGCGCCGCACGGCAGGTGGCGGCGTATCGGAAGAAGGGGGCGGACGGCGAGGCCAGGCTGATACAGAAGATCGCCGAGCAGCCCGTCGCCGAGTGGCTCGGGGTGGACGATCCGGAGGGGCAGGCGCGAGGGTTCACCGCGGCCGCGGGTCAGGTGAACCGGGACGCGCTGCTGGTCTTCTACAACATCCCGCACCGCGACTGCGGGCAGTACTCCAAGGGCGGCGCCGCCGATGGCAACGCCTATCGCACCTGGCTGGACAAGGCGGTCCGGGGGATCGGCAACCGCCGTGCGACGGTCATCCTGGAGCCCGACGCGCTGCCGCACGTCGTGGACGGCTGTACGCCCAAGCAGTTCCATGAGGAGCGGTACGACTTACTGACCGGCGCTGTGGACAAGCTCAAGGGGCTGCCGCGCACCAAGGTCTATCTGGACGCCGGAAACCCCCACTGGATCAAGGACCCGCGCCGGATGGTCGAGCCGCTGAGGCGGGCCGGTATCCGTAAGGCCGACGGCTTCGCGCTGAACACCTCCAACTACCAGACGACCCAGGAGAACAGGGCGTACGGCAAGAGGCTGTCCGCGCTGACCGGCGGCAAGCCCTTCGTGATCGACACCAGCCGTAACGGCAATGGCCCGGCCCCCGGCAAGAACGACCCGCAGGCGTGGTGCAATCCGAAGGGCCGGGCGCTGGGCGAGCGACCGACCACCGACACCGGGGACAAGCTGGTCGACGCCTATCTGTGGATCAAGCGTCCGGGCGAGTCGGACGGCACCTGCAAGGGCGGTCCCACCGCGGGTCGGTGGTGGCCCCGGTACGCGCTCGATCTCGCCCGTAACGCCCATCGTAAGGACAGCTAGGACGGGCTAGGCCGGCTGGGACAGCCGGCCTGCCGTCACTTCTTCTTCGGCGCGGGCACCTTTACCCACACCGCCTTCGACGGTGTGCCCTGATCGTCCACCGCGTTGAGCATGTACCACCCCGGCGGCATCAGCGACGCGTTCTTCGGCAGTGTCACCGTCACCCCGTCCCTCGTCCGCGTGAAGTCGAGCGCGATCGACCGCTGCTCGACATTGGTCACATGGGTGAAGGACCCGGGCCGGATCAGCCGCATCTTGGTGATCGCCGATGCGTGCGCGGTCCGGTACGTGGTCTTCGCGCCCGGCTTGACCGTCCTGGGCTCGGTGTCGGTGAGCTTCGGACGGGAGTCGCGGAAGAGATACGGCGGGGTGTAGAGGTCGATCTGCTGCTGGAACTCGCCCGGCTTGGTGTTGGCCTTGTCGCCGAAGAGCGAGTCCGAGCCGAAGGTCATGACCCGGCCGTCCGGCAGGAGCAGCGCCCCCGAGTGGTAGTTGCGGCCCACCAGCGGATCGGCCACCGAGCGCGCGGTGTTGGTCTTCGGGGTGTACAGCTCGGCCTTGAGTACGTTGGTGTCACCGCGGCCCCGGTAGTCGCCCGAGCCGTTGGTGGTCAGGACGGTGTCATCGGGCAGGATCACACTGCTCGGATAGCGCGCCTTCGCATACAGCTCCGGACCGTTTTCGAAGCGCGGCTTATCGGCACGCAGATCGGCGATCCGGGTCTTCGCCGTGGACTTGGTGTCCTCGCCGACCCCGCCCCCGCCCAGCACCATGTACCGCTGGTCCTGTGCGGGCGGCAGCAGTACGGACATCGAGGTCTCCAGGGCGTCCGGGTCGCTGATGCCCGGGACCACGTCGAACCGATTGCTCTTCAGGTCCCAGATGCCGGGGGTGCGGCCCTTGTCGTCCGGGCCGTATCCGGCATTCGAGCCGGTGTAGAAGATCCGGCCCTTGCCGGTCAGGAACAGCGCGGGATACGTCGGGAAGAAGCGCTTCTTGGGCAGGTACTTCCACTTCTTGGTCTTGGGGTCGTAGATCTCGTTCTTCCCCGGGACCACCTGGCCGATCTCGTCCAGCCCGGAGACCGCCAGCACCTTGCCGTCCTGAAGGCCGGTCAGGGTCGGGTACCAGCGGGCCTCGTTCATCGGATCGACCGGGATGTACCGCTCGGCCACCGGGTCGAACTCATACGCCTGCTTGATGCCCTGGAAGTCCTTCTTGTCGAACGACAGCTTCTGCGCGATGCCATAGAAGTTCTGCCGGTCCTTGCCCTTCAGCCCGGCGATCCGGTAATTGTCCTCGGTGCCGGTCTGATGCTTCCTTCCCTTGCGCAGCGCCTCCACATAGACCCGCGCCGTGCTCGCGCTGACCGTGACCTTCTTGGTCTTCTTGTTCGTTTTCTTCGTCGCGCGCGGAACGAGAAGCGGGTCCTTGGACACGAAGGTCTTGCCGCTCTCCTTCCCGGTGAAGCGGGTCCCGGCGGGGAAGGTCCTGGGCTTGTCGGGGTTCTCGTTGTGGACGAACATCAGTCCGCCCGCCTTCTCGACATCGCCCTTGAGCTTCTCGTAGCGCTGGGTGCCGCCCGCCACCAGGAGCTTTCCGTCCGGAAGCTGGGAGTGCCCGGAGCAGAAGAGGTCCTTGGGGGTCGGAATGTTGGTGAAGGTGTTCTTCTCCGGGTCCCATAGGACGCTGCGGAAGGATTTGGCGGCGAAGTTCTTGGCGTTGTTCCCGGAGCCGGCCACCAGCAGCACCTTGCCCGTGTGCAGCAGGGCGGCGTGGATCGTATTGATCCGGTATTGCTCGGGGACGTCGACCACATCCCAGTGGCCGTTCTCCGCCTTGTACTCCGGTTGGTTGATTTTGTACGCGTGGTACTTGTCCGAGCTGAAACGGTAGAGAGCCGGGCCGTTCATCCCGGCCAGTACGGTGATCGCCGCCGCACCGATCCCGAAGCGACGGGTGCGGCGACTCGGTCGGTACTTCACTTCTTATCGTCCCCCAAGGGCGGGCTGCGGGTTCCGTTTCTCCTGGCGGACGGTCCACCGCCAGGCGATGATCGGCGCGGCTGTGACAGCCAGGGCAATTGATGCCCAAACGGTCATCGCTGGATGACTGTGACCGAAGTAGAAGGAAGAGGCGAGCGACCCGCCGAAGACCGCCAGGAAGAAAAGATGGGTCCGGAAGGTGCCGAAGAGGGTGTCGGGGCTCGCGGAGTCGCCCTTCGGCGTCACCACGAAGCGGCTCTTGCGGCGCAGTACGGTGTCGAGCAGCGAGCGGGCGTAAATGGGCGCGGCCAGCGCCGACATCACCATTCCGGCGACACCGCCGGACCCCTCCGGCTCATGGGGAGAAACGTTGTGCCGCCGGTTCCAGACATAGAGACCGATCTGGAGGGCGGAGGCATTGCCGTAGAGCATCATCCAGATGGCGGGGTCGATCTCGACGCCGGAGGCGCCGAAGCCCAGGAACAGCGCGCAGCTCAGCGCGGCCAGGATCCAGTTGAGCGCCGACATCGGATAGAAGATCACCAGCAGGGAGTAGTTGAAGAGCCTGCCGGGCGGCAGCGAGAACGGCGCCTTCCAGAACTGCTTGACGATCGTCTCGTAGGTCCCGCGTGACCAGCGCAACTGCTGGGTGAAGAAGTCCGTCCAGGCGTTCGGCCCCTCGCCGACCGCCAGGACGTCGGGGGTGTAGACCGAGCCCCACGGGCGGCCGGTCGCCGGATTGCGGTGGCGGTGCAGCTCGAATCCGGTGGCCATGTCCTCGGTGATCGAGTCGTACAGCCCGCCGATCCCCTTGATGGCGCTGATCCGCACCGCGTTGTTGGTGCCCACGAACATCGGCGCCCGATAGGCGTTCCCGGCCCGCTGGATCAGCGCGTGGAAGAGGAACTGCTGGCTCTCGGCGGCCTTGGTGACGGCCGCGTCATAGTTGCCGTAGACCTGCGGGCCGACGACGAAGGCGATATCCGGATCGCGGAAGTAGCCGAGCATCCGCTCCAGATAGTTGGGCAGCGGCACATGGTCGGTGTCCACGGAGGCGAAGAAGTCGTACTCCTCGCCGTGCGCGTCCAGCCAGGCGTTGTAGTTGCCGTGTTTGGTCCTGGCCCGGTGCGGGCCCTTGGGCTGGTTCCACTTCTCGACGCCCTTACGGGTGAAGTGATAGACGTTCAGCCGTCGGCAGACCTCCCTGACCTCCGGGTCGTCCCCCTCGTCCAGCAGCCAGACATGCATCACGCCGCGGTGCCGGACCCGGATCGCGGCCTCCAGGGTCTTGCGCACCATCTCCAGCGGTTCCTTGCCGGGGACATAGGTGGTGATGAAGGCGACCTTGGTGCCGGTCTCGGGCACGACGGGGACGGGGTCGCGGGCGACGAGCGTCGCATGCGCGTTGGACGCGACGTTCATCGTCCGGAACAACTCGATCAGCCCTATCGAGACCAGCATCACCACGTCCATGACCGCCAGGACCGGGCTGGTGCCCTCCCGGCTGGTCCAGTGCGCGGGCTGCATCAGCCAGATCAGCAGCGCCAGCGAGACCAGCGGCGCGGCGCCGAGCAGCAGCGCCGCGCGGATCCGGTGCGGCTCCTCGGCGAGCAGGCTGCGGTAGCGCACGCGGTACGGAGTGCCTGTGCCGGGCTCGGGCTGGGTCAGTGGTCCGGCGAGCCTGCTGTAGTGCTCGTAGTCGTACTTCGGCAGCGGC
Organism: Streptomyces sp. CY-1; assembly: GCF_047218265.1. Taxonomy (NCBI): domain Bacteria; kingdom Bacillati; phylum Actinomycetota; class Actinomycetes; order Kitasatosporales; family Streptomycetaceae; genus Streptomyces; species Streptomyces sp. CY-1. The sequence goes on along the minus strand of NZ_CP178393.1, from coordinate 4,596,078 downwards.
CGTCGTCGCCGGGGCCGGGGCCGGTGCGGCCCGGTTTGGTGCTGCCTCGGGATGCGTAGGCGCGTAGTCGTGGACGAGTCGTACCCGCCGTACGACGGATGGCGGGCGCCAGTCGGCGTCGACGTCATGAGTCATCCCCCCGCACGCATGACTGAGTGCGTGCCGTCACGTTCTGTCGGCCCCCGGCCCCCCTTCGGCCGCAGGGGAACGATAGTGGAGGCAGCCGACCTTACGGACATGGAATGGCTACGTTCCGGATCTTTGCATGGTAAACAAAGCCCTGCTGCGGTTCTCCCGCTGGGCGTACCTCAATGATCCGCTGCACCAGGGGAGTTGCCGTCGAAGCGCACCGTGTCAGGGGGTCGAACACCTATCGACGATCGCAAGTGCGAACGATATTTTTATCAGACAAAGGTGGGCAAGGGGTGGGCGTGGACTCCCGGCTTGAAATCGGCCCATGGGGTGTCCGGTGCGTCTTTCCCCTCCCCGCCCCTTCCCGCGGTATCGATGTGCGGCTCCGCCGCGTGGCAGGGGCTGCGCCCCTGGACCCCGGGGTCTGGGGGCGCAGCCCCACCTTCCAGCCCCTCCGGCGGTTGAGGAGCGGGGTCTGGGGCGGAGCCCCAGTTGTGGGAAGGGGCGGGGAGGGGAGCAGCCCGCCGCAGGCGTCACGACCTGCTTAGTCGCGATGCGCCGAACGCAGTCGGATGCGGATGTTCCCGAAGTGGTCGCGGATCGCGTCCTCGGCCCGCAGGGCGTCCCCCGAGCGCACCGACTCCAGGATCTCCCGGTGCTGCTTGCAGGTGACCTTCGGATCGGTGGGCACGTCCACGAGGTCGGTGCGCACCCGGTGGAAGGCGTCCCAGAACGCCTCCAGCACCTCGCTCAGCAGCGTGTTGTCCAGGCTCCCGTAGAGCGCGGCGTGAAACGCCCGGTCCGTCTCGGCTCGCACCGAGCCCTCGGCCGCCTCCGCCTCCATCCGGCGTACGACCGCGTCCAGCTCGGCGAGATCCGCCTCCGGGATGCGGCCTGCCAGCCGGGCGATCAGTCCGGTCTCGACGGCCTCGCGCAGCTCGAGAAGTTCGAGGAGGCTGTCCTCGCCCCGGTAGTGCCCGGCGACGGTACGGAAGATCAACCCCTCGATCATCGGCGCCATCGACATGGGGCCGACGTACGTCCCGAAGCCGTGCCGGATCTCCACCAGCCCCATCGCCTGGAGCGCCTTGAGCGCCTCGCGCACGGAGTTGCGGCTGACGCCGAGCAGCTCCATCAGCTCGGTCTCGGTGGGCAGCGGAGCGCCCGAGCGCAGCCGCTGGTCGATGATCAGCCGCTTGATGCGTTCCTGGATGTCGTTCGTCATCCCCCGCGAATGGGAACGCGAATGCGAACTCGAGTGCGCCGCCACCGCCACCTCCGATCCGAACAGCTTAGCGGCGGCGGCGCGAGCAGGTCAGATGTGCGCGATGAAGGCGGCCCAGGCTTCGGGGGAGACGGTGAGTGGCGTTCGGCCGGTGTCCTTGGAGTCGCGGACGTGCACGGCCGTGGTGCGTATGGCTACCTCGACGCAGTTGTCCCCCTCGCTTCCGCTGTAGCTGCTTTTGGCCCAGCCGGGCTCGGTGAACGCGACCTCGACGCAGTTGTCGCCCGCGCCGCCGCTGTAGCTGCTCTTGAACCAGTCGAGTTCGGTCGTGCCGCTCATAGCGCTCCTCGCATCTGCTCCAGCAGGCTCGTTGTGGCCTGAGGGCTCAGAGCCTGTGAGCGCAGTTTGCCATAGCGCCGAAGCATCGCACTGGCGTCCTTGGGGTCTGTGATCAGCAGGCTGTTCTCCTGGCCCTCGACGTAGCCGACCCACTGGTTGTCCAACGTTTCGGCGAGGTACATGGGTCCCTCGAACCCGAAGTGGTCCTCCTGTCGCAGCGGCATGACTTGGATCTCCACATTGCGGCGTTGCTGCGCTTCAAGGAGGTGATCGAGAAGCGCCTTGGTGACCTCGGATCCCCCGAAGTACCGCTCCAGCAGGGCCTGCTCGATGATGAAGCAGAACGAGGTGTGAGGTCGTTCAGCGAACAATCGTTGCCTGGCCAGACGGGCAGCGACACCCTGCTCGATCTGCTCCTCGGCGTGATGCGGTATACGCCGCTCGAAGATCGCGCGGATATACGGTTCGGGCTGAAGCAGCCCCGGTACTACCCGGCACTCATAAGCGAGGAGCGTCAACGCCTCCTCCTCGATCCCCGCCCACCGTAAGAACCACGACGCCAGCCCCACCTTCCGTGTCAACGTGCGGTACGCCGCGCCCAGCACGCGCGCGGCCGGGGCGCCCAGGACCTCCTCCGCGCGCGGGACCAGCTCCTTCGGCGGGAAGCGCCTGCCCTGTTCCATCTTCGCGACGTACGTCGCCGAGTACCGGACCCGTGGGGCGAACTGCTCCTGCGTCAGCCCCGCCTCGTCCCGTAGCGCCTTAAGGACCGCGCCAAAGGTCTTGAGGCGCTACGACGTTTCCGGTTCGCTGTCTTTTGTCATCCTCATATCGTCACGGGCGGTGACCGATTCGGTCCAGGCGGTGAACTGGTACAGCGAAACTGGGTGGGTGTCGTGCCTGGCAGAGGGCGCCGCCCGGCCGGGACGCTTCCGCCATGACCGCACCACAGGGCCAAGTCCCCGTCACCGTACGTACGTTCGCGCAGCGATTCTCCGCCACCCGGCGCGGCGCCCGGCTCGCCCGGCTGCTGACCGTCCATCAACTCACCGCGTGGGGGTTCGCCCCGGGGGTGGGCGGCTACGACGCGGCGATCCTGGTCGTGGCCGAGCTCTCGGCCAACGCGGTGCTCCATGGGCGCGTACCGGGACGGGACTTCGTGGTCCGGCTGACGTACGACGAGCGGGGCGGCGTCCTGGAGATCGAGGTGAGCGACACCCACGAGAAGTGCCCCGTGCCGAAGGCGTCCTCGTCGGACGACGAGGAGGGGAGGGGGCTGATGCTGGTCGAGGCGGTGGCGGACCGCTGGGGCATCAGGGAGCGAAGGGGGCCGGGCAAGACCGTATGGGCGCGGATCACCGAGGCGAGGTGACTTTGAGCATGGGGCCGGGGGATGGGGGCCGGGGCCTCGCCGCCGGCCGCCGGGCCGGTGGGGGTTGGCGCCGTGGCGGCTCAGCGGTGTGGGGGCTCGAACCGATCCGGGCTGCGGGTCGCCCGGCTTGAACGGCCCCTCCGGGTACCCCCCTAAAAAACGCTTGATCTGAAGCAACTAACTTGTCAAACAGTTTCGAGAGGGGTACCCCACCCCCCGGCAGGCGGTCCGGCAGTCCGGCAACGGCCTCGCCCCGGAAGACCGTAGCCGCCACCGGCGGCCACCTCCGGCCGCCCGGCGCCCGGCGACGCGGCCGAGCCCCCCACCCCCTGCCCCGCTGCTCAATTGCGCCGAAGGCGCGAGACGGCGCCGCGCCAGACCGAGCCGCGCAACTCAACACCCCCTCCCCGAGGGGCGGCCGGCGCGATGGACCGGCGCACCCGCCGCGTCCGCCCCGATGCGCGCCCCGGTGCGCCGGGGCTCCGGCTCTGGCGTGGGTGCCTCCGGTGCGGAAGATTCTGCTGCGCCATCAATTCGGTGCATTGCCGAATGTGTCGCACTGGAGGGGAACATGTCGCCTATTCGCATCTTTGTCTTATCGGTCGCCGTCGCCGGGGTGCTCGCCGGTATGGGGACCGGCACCGCGACGGCCGCCGCCGTCAGCCGTTTCGACGACGGCAGCTTCGAGACGCCCACGGTGGCGGCCAACACGTTCGTGAACCTGGGGACGGGCGCGTCCATCGGGCCGTGGAAGGTCACGGCCGGAAACGTGGACCACATCGGGGACGGCTTCTGGCAGGCGGCCGAGGGGGGCCAGTCCGTGGACCTCAACGGTCAGGGCGCCGGGACCGTGGCGCAGACCTTCACCACGGTCCCGGGGAAGCGGTACTCGGTGACGTACTCCCTGGCCGGCAATCCGGCGGGAGGCCCGACGGTGCGGACCGGGAAGGTGCTGGTGGACGGGCAGAACTTCCAGGACTTCAGCTTCGACGTCACGGGCAAGACGTTCGCGAACATGGGCTATGTGACCCGGGAGGTGACCTTCGTGGCGCGCGGCACCTCCACGACGCTGGCTTTCGCCAGCACCAACGACAGCGCCTACGGGCCGGTCATCGATGACGTCATGGTCCGGGACTGCACGCCCTGTCCCCCCTGCGGCTGATCACGGCAGATCGCGGCTGATCGCGGCTGATCGTGAGAAGGGAGCCCTCGGCGCCCCACGCGCCGGGGGCTCCCCGGTCCTTCGTTGAACTTCGGAACTTCGTCAGGCCGCCGCGCGCTGGCTGCGGGCCAAGGACGTCGCGGCCTTGCGCCGCTTCGGCGCGAGGACGTCGACCGGGGCGCCCGCCCCGCTGCCCGGCGTCTCGCGCCAGCGGCCCAGCCTGGCCACGACCTCGGCCAGCCGCCGATCGCCGGGTTTCACGGCGAGGTAGAAGAGCGACTCGTCCGGCTTCCGGTCGTCCCCGCCCCAGCGGACCACCCCGTCGAGCTCGGCGAGGATGTCGCGGATCACGACCTCCTGGTGGGCGAAGAAGCCGCCCTTGACGCCCCGCGGATAGTGGCCGGGGCGGATCCGGACCGCCGTACCGGACGCCTGGTTGCCCTCCGGCAGCCCCTTGCGGACCGTGCCGGGGCTGCGCCAGCCCACCACATCGCCCTTGCGCAGCTCGTCGATCTCGTAGTGGAACCGGCGGATCACATGGACCAGCACGGCCTCCGGTGCGCCGATGCGGACGGTGACGCCCTCCAGCGGGGTGCCGGGCACCGGACGGGACCAGATGGTTCCGCCGCCGTCGGTGACCTTCTCCATCTCCCAGCCGTTCGGGCTCGGTCTGCCCGTCAGCACCCGGGCCTGGTTCGCCTGGAAGCGGCGGTATGCCTTGCGGATCTCCTCTCCGGTGGGCGTCTTGGAGTGCGAGGACGCGGCGTACGCGGGCGTCGCCAGCAGGGCCGAACCGGGGAGCGAGGCCAGCGCCGCCGCGCCGGCCAGCACACCGGAGCGGATGAGGAGCTGCCTACGCGATGGGTCGAACACGCTCATTCAACGTCCCCTCGTGACGGTAGGGCTGGTGGACCGGTCCTGGTCGCGGGCCACCACGGATACCGCGCCCGTGGCGATCGCCAGGATGAAGGCGATGGCCAGGGCCGGGTTGACGTATCCGGGGACCGCGGCGTCGTAACTTCCGCCCTCGTCGAGATGGCAGGTGAAGCGAAGGGGAAGGTAGTGCGCCTCATAGCGGTCGACCTGAGCCGCCTTCGCCGCGCCGCCCGCCCGGGTGCACTCCTCGCGCATGTTGTCGTTCTCCATGAACATCACGTGGAGTGCGCCCCAGATGTACAGGGCGATGGTCGCGCAGACGGACAGCAGGGCGATTCCCCCGAGCCAGTCGGCCCGGGTCTTCCGGCGGCCGGTGCGCTTGGCGACGCCGGAGCCGAGTATGCCGATCAGGGTGAAGATGACGATGACCCCGATCAGGCAGATGAAGAGCAGCAGGATCGAGTTGTGCCCGCCCGCCGAATCGGCCGCCAGTAGGGAAGGTTCTTCGCTCACCGCATCATCCTGTTGTACTTCTCGAAGATGTAGTAGAGGGGCATGCGCTTCCTGGCATCGGTGAAGGCGGGCTCCTCATATCCCTGGTACCGGCGCAGCACCTCGTAGATCTCGGACTCCTTGTAGTCCAGCGAGGGGCGGCGGATCCCGGTTTCCTGCTCCGCGGCGGTGCCGCCGGGCTTGCCGTCGGCTCCCCAGATATGCGCGTGGCCGACGGAGGTGAGGGCGAAGTCGTTGTCCGTACGGAGCTTGTCCCACACCGAGAAGATGTCGGAGTCCTTGTCCGGGTCCTTCGGGGTGCCGGTCACCAGACCGCTTCTGATGGAGTTGTTCCAGCACAGAACGCCCGCCCGGCCGAACATCTGGCCCACTCCGGTGCTGCTGTCCCGGAACGCGTCCACCTTGGGGAAGTCCTTGGCCCAGTCCGGCACATAGCCGTTGTGGTAGAGCCACACCCCCGCGTCCTTGATCAGGTCCTCGTTGCCGTAGTGCCGGAACTCCCAGAACGCGGTCGTCTGGATGAGCGCCTTGCGCATGCCGTAGGCCCGCGCCGTATTGGTCACGGCGACATCCCTGGCGATGATGGTCTCCAGGCACTGGCCGGTGGTGTAGATCTTGCCGTCGTCCTCGGCGAAGCCGATGGACTGCATATACGACCGGACGTCGGCCAGCAGCCCCGGGTAATACGCCTGGTTGAAGAGGCTGTCCGGCATCGACGCCACCGGCGGGTTGAAGGACCCCTGCCCGGTGTCCAGACCGGAGGCGATGTTGTTGTCGATGTTGATCGAGCCGTCGCCGGAGCCGATGGTCTTGGTGACGATCTGGTCGAAGGCCCAGTTGGGCGGCAGCGGATAGCCGTAGTTCCCGGAGAAGCCGCTGGACATGTCGGAGACGAAGCTCGCCGTGGCATGGCCCGCCTCGGAGGCTCGGATGCACACATTGCGCGGTCCGTAGACCCCGATCTTGTACCGGTTCCCGGCGATGGCCATGCCGTCCACGATGCCCTTGAAATGCGGCAGGACATTGTCGGTGACCTCGTAGTCGTACGCGTCGAAGTCCACGGCGAAGTAGATCCGGGTGCCGTCCTTGAAGCCGTGGTCATCGGCCGCGTTCGCCGCCGCGATGGCCGCCGCGTTGCCGGCGGCGTAGTTGAAGCCCGAGGCGTCACGGCCGAAGGTCTGGTAGATCGGGAAGCATCGGAGCCCGTTGTCGGCGAGGGTCTGGAGTTCGCCGATCTGGATGGCCTTCTCGGGGAGATCGGTGGTGCTGGGGTTGGTGAGATAGCGGCCGATGTACTTGTACCCGGCGGCCTTGAGGGTGTTGGCGCGGGCCTGGGTGATCTTGGTGACGCCGTCGCATGCCTGGCCCTGGCGGTCCTGGTCGCCGTAGGAGACCAGAAGCGAGGCCCAGGTGGAGTAGTCGCCCTTGCCGTTGACCGGCAGCTTGGCGAAGCTCTGGAAGCTGTTCACCGCCGAGCCGAGCGCCGATCCGAATGTGGAGCTGAACGGCACATTGGGCCGCTGGTTCAGGATCATCGCCCCGGAGAACAGCCGCACCCAGGTGCTGGTCTCGCCCGAGGAGACGGGGTGCTGCTTCAGCCCGGACTGGGTGCCGGGGCCGAAGTTTCCGTTGGCCACCCCGTCGGCCATGCCGAGTTCGTACTGCACGGCCAGCAGCATGGACTTGGCGACGGTCCGCGAGTGGTGCCCGTCGCACGGGATGACGAAGTAGTCCTGGCGCTTGATGTAGTTGGCGTTGAGATACTGCTGCACCGTGCGGATATCGGCCCCGCCGTCACCGGTGACGATATAGGCGTCCATGGTGAGCAGCCCCTTGAAGACCTTGGGGACGAGGCTGCCCGCCTCGAAGACGCCCGCCACACCCATGTCGGTCATCAGCCCGGTGATCGAGCCGGCCACCGTGGAGCTGAACACTCCGTCGATTCCGCCGCCGTTGTACCCCTTGCAGTACAGCCCCGACTGCACGATCTTCGTGAACTTGGCCGAGGGCGTCGTACTGGCGTTGAGCTTCGGGTACTTCGACTGAAGCGTGCTCAGGGTGGTGGGGCCGAAGCTGTCGGAGAGGCTGGTGATGCCCAGTTCGTACTGGAGCGCCCGGGTGAGCGCGTACATCACGGTCCAGCTCGTCTTCCCGTCGATCTCGAGTGCCGGAATGCCCAGCTTCCCGGCGTATGTCTCGTTGATGAACTGCTGCGCCCGCATGACCATGGCGTCGGCCATGACGTCTCCTTCAGTGCCGGTTGACGGGGGTCAGTTGCACGCGAAGACGTAGTCGGACTTGTAGTCGATATAGAGGCTGCTGGAGGTCTTGCCCATCTTGGCGGTCACCGGGGCGCAGGCGAGGCTGGAGACATAGACCGGGCCCGCGTACTGGCTGAAGTTGCCCGAGTCGGTGTCGCAGCCGGTGCCGTCCACCTTGCAGACCTTGAGGTACATGTACTGCGAGGCGCCGTAGTTGTTGTCGAGGATCGCACAGCCCTTGCCGCCGTTGGTATAGGAGAACAGCGTGGCCAGGCGCTGGCTCGGGTCGGTGCCGACGGGCAGCGGAATGACCTTGTTGAGCGCGTAGCCGGTGCCGCAGACGGTCGCGGCGGCGGCGGTGGGCGCCGGGTTGGCCTTGGCGAACGCCTTGGTCTCGGCGGAGGCGGTCGGCGCCACCTTGACGCTGGGCGCCGCGGGGCGCTCGGCGGCCGACGCCTGGGGCGCGGTGAGGGTGAGTACGGCCGCCGCGGCGGAGGCGAGGGCGGCACCGACGGTGGATCTGAGGATCGTGGACATGGACGTACCCCTCCCGTAAAGGCTGCTGAAAGCGGAGATCGCCGGGGCCTCTCCCCAAGGCCCGGACGCGGGAACAAGCGCTTTCCGCGCTGTGTCGCACGGAACATATGCACTGGTCATGGCCTTGGACAAGAGGTCTGGGCAAGCCTGGGGAGCGGAGTCGGACCCTCCGCCGGAGGGTCGTCACGGAGGAGGTATGGGGTGCGTCGAAGGACGTCCCCAATGAGGGGATAAAGCGACTCATGTGCAATGAGCTCGGTATACAGAGGGTTGAGATGTGTTGCTGGTCACTATCTCTGGACTCGGCGGGCGGGGGTCCGACTGCCCTGAGGGGTCGTCATAAAGGGGCTCTGTGACCCGAGTTCACCGTCTCCGTGATCACGGGGCGGGGTGTGACGACGCGACCGCCGTGTGCTTGCTCGTGCTGATGTGGTGCCGTCCGAGGCAATACCGGACGGGAACGGCAAGGAGCCACCAGTACTCCGCCGCGTCGGACGAGATGATCACCGCCACCGGCACCGAGCTTCCGAAGACGAGCGCGACACCCGCCGCGTGCTGGAGTGACTGGGTGAACAGCGCGCGCGGGATGTCGCTGCCGCGCAGGCTGGGGCGCTGGAGGAGACGGGTCGCCATCGCCGCGATCAGCAGCGCGGCCACGGCGATCGTGCCGGCGTACAGCGAGGTCGCGATCGCGCTGCCGTGGTACTCCGTGACGATCTTCGTCGGAAACGGCAGGGCGGCGACGAGGGCCATCAGCGCCAGATCCAGGTAGAGCAGCGGGCCGTCCACCGCCTTGGTCATCCGGAACAGCCGGTGATGCGCGATCCACAGTGCTCCGACCACGACAAAGCTGAGCAGATATCCGGCGGCGGACGGGAGCGCCTCCGCCCTCAGCGCGTGCCCGAGTTCGGCCGTGGGGAGATGCTCCGGGACCGTGATCTCCAGGGCGAGGAGCGTGATGGCGATGGCGAAGACCGCGTCGGAGAACGCTTGTATCCGCTCGATGTCGATTCCGTGCAGAGACTTCACCGTCAATGGCTCCTGATTCATTTCGAGTGCGGGCGCGGGTGCGGCCCGGTGGGACTCTGCATACTACGAAGCTGACATGTCAAGTCGCTGGGAATGTGTAGTCACTGCTGCCCAATATCAGCTTTGACATGTCGAGAGTGACATGTAGTTTGAAGCGCATGAGCTTCTTCGAGGTATTGGCCGCCGTGGCGGTCGTCGTGGCCCTCATCGCGCGCCAATTGCGGGGAGAGGCGCTCACCGGCCGGCGGCTGATGCTGCTCCCTGTGGTCCTCACCGTGATCGGCATAGCCGACCTGAGCCGGCACGACCGCCATCCGACCTCCATCGACGTGGTGTGCCTGGTCGTCGGCGCCCTGCTGGCCGCCGGTATCGGCGCGGCCCAGGGTGCGACCATCCGGCTGGAGCGGCGCGCCGGTGTGCTGTGGGCGCGGATGCCGGCGGTCGGCCTGTGGCTGTGGGCCCTGCTGGTGGTCACCCGCGTGGGGATGATGGCCGTCGCCCACGTGGTGGACGCGAAGGTGGCGGCGTCCTCGGCGACCATCCTGCTGATGCTGGGCGTCAACCGGCTCGGACAGGCGCTGGTCCTCGTCCCGCGGGTGATGTCCTCCGGTATGGCGTTCGCCCCGGAGCGGGACGGCAGGACGTTCCCGGAACAGGTGTCACAGCGGTTCGCGCCTCCGCCACTGGATGACGAGGCCCCCGGACGGCCGGGCGGCGCCGGCCCGGCGACGCCGTACGCCGACGGACGTCAGGGCGATCCGCTGGACCTCATCCGCGCTCGCAGGCAGCGGCGGGCGCGCCGGTTGAGCGACTGGAGGTGACGGCCCGCGGTGGCGGGGGCTATGCCGGATCGGGTCCTTGGCGCTTGTTCACGTGCTCGATGGCCCATAGCGCCCAGTCGTGAGTCGCCTGGTACTGGCGCAGGCCGTACTCGGCGGCGAGCTGCCCGAGGGTGTCGCGGCCCTGTCGTGGTTCGGCGTCCTGTTCCTCGCGGAGCCTGCGGAGTTCGGAGATGCGCCCCTCGGTGTGCTCGAGAAGGCCGCGCAGCGCGGTGACGGTCTCGTCCGGCTCCAGCGCTTCGAGCAGGAACAGCCGCAGGACCTGCTCATTGCGCACCACGCCCTGCCCCCATGGCGCGAGCAGCCACTCCCTCAGCTCCTCGCGGCCCTTGTCCGTGACCGCGTAGGTCCGGCTGCGGCGAGCGCCCTCATGCGTCACCTCGACGAGCCCTTGCTCCGCCATCCGGATCAGCTCGGGGTACACGCTCGTATGGCCGGCCTGCCAGGCGTACCGCCCGAGGTCGCGCTCGAACTCCTTGCTCAGTTCGTAGCCGCTCGCGGGCTCGATGGCGAGGAGGCCCAGCAGTGCGTGCGACAGAGACATATGCGAAATCCTAAAGGGCGTCCTCGGAAGCCGAGGACGCCCAGGTCAGCGATATGGGTGCTGGTGCGCCGCCAGGGACTCGAACCCCGGACCCGCTGATTAAGAGTCAGCTGCTCTAACCAACTGAGCTAGCGGCGCCTGCTGACGTGGAAATCCTACCCGACCCCGGACGGTGGTCAGGACGTCGTGAGGCCCGCCGCGGCCTTGCGGCATTGGTATGGACATGACTATTCGCCCTGGATACTCTCAACTTGGTCTAGACCGCCGTGCACGGCTCATCGAAGCACTCCCCACGTCTTCAGGAGCGAAGCATGCGCAAGAAGATCAGCGCCGCCGTCATCGGCATCGGTCTCGCGGCGATCTCCGTCCTCGCGACCGGCGGCAGCGCCTCCAGCCACGGCTACACCGACTCACCCATCAGCCGCCAGAAGCTGTGCGCCAACGGCACGGTGACCGGGTGCGGTGACATCCAGTACGAGCCCCAGAGCGTAGAGGGCCCGAAGGGCTTCCCGTCCGGCGGTCCCGCGGACGGCACCATCTGCGCGGGTGGCAACAGCCGGTTCTCCCAGCTCGACGACCCGCGGGGCGGCAACTGGCCCGCGACCAGGATGACCTCCGGCCAGAGCTACACCTTCAACTGGCGGTTCACGGCCTCCCACGCGACCACGGACTTCAAGTACTACATCACCAAGAACGGCTGGAACCCCAGCCAGAAGCTCACCCGTGCGAGCCTGGAGTCCCAGCCCTTCCTGACCGTTCCGTACAACGGCCAGCGTCCGCCGTCCACGCTCTCCCACTCGGGCACCATCCCGGGCGGTAAGAGCGGCAGACATGTGATTCTCGCCGTGTGGACCATCGCGGACACCTCGAACGCCTTCTATGCCTGCTCGGACGTCCAGTTCTGATCGTTGTCCGGTCGATCCGGTAGTGCGGGTGGGTGCGGTGCCGTCCCGGGACGGCACCGCACCGACGTGACGATCAGGCGTCGAACGCGCCCGCCTTCGCGCTGCGGACGAAGGCGGCCAGAACTGGTGGCACGGTGGTCAGCACGGTGCCGGGGGCGTCGCTCTCGCGCAGTTGGACATGGCCGCCGGTGACGGCGACCTCGACGCATTGGCCCTCGCCCGCGGAGTACGAGGACTTGCGCCAGTGGGGGCGGTGGTGTGTGGCCGCTTCAGAGGTGTTCATATGTGGGGCCCTCTTTCTCATACCAGACCAGCGATGAGGGCCTTCGTGTCATCCGTGGACAGTGCGCAGTCCACGATATGGCCGAAGGCGTCGGCGAAGACATTGACGTCGTCGACTCCTTCGACGTACGAGGGGCCGCGCAGGTTCTCCTGCGTGACCACATCCGGCATCGGACCCGGGAAGGCCACAAGTGTGAACGCGCCCGCGTCCCCCGGGTTGGGCGCCGCGTCGATCGGCATCACCTGGAGCGTGACCGTGGGCCACTGGGCCACCTCCAGCAGCCGCCGCAGTTGAGCGGTCATGATGCCGGGCCGGCCGGGGAACCGGCGGCGCAGCGCCGCCTCATGGATGACGGCCCACAGCCGCAGCGGATGGCGGGAGCGGGTGAGGACGGCCTGGCGGGCCAGCCGCACCTCGGCGAGGGCGTCGACCTCGGTCGCGGTGCGGGCCACGGCGTTCGCCGCGATGGTCTCGCGGGCGTAGTCGGCCGTCTGGAGCAGACCGGGGACGACCAGCGGGGCGTAGTCGCGGACGCTCTCCGCGTCGCTCTCCAGCGAGATGTAGTCGGCGTAGGCGGGGGCGACGACGCCACGGTAGGTCTGCCACCAGCCGCGCTTGCCCGCGTCCTTGGCCAGTCCCTCCAGGGCGATACGGGTGGTGGGGTCGGTGACGGAATAGGCCCTCAGCAGCGTTTCGACCTCGGCGGCGCGGATCGTGGCGTTGGCGTTCTCGATCCGGGAGAGCTTCGGCGCGGTCCAGCGGCGGGCGTCGGCCGATCCGTTCGCCGCCGCGTTGAGCGTCGCTGCCGCCGCGTCCAGTGTCATGCCCGCTTCGGTGCGCAGCTTTCGCAGCGTGGAGCCCAGGCGCCTGCGCCGAACGGTGGGCACTGGCTGGTAGGACATGTCTACAGTCTGTCGTATTGCCAACTACGCCTACCAGCCGGGCATATGCCAGTCTTGTGCGACTGGGTCGAAACATTGCGAGTGGGACGTTCCATAGGCCAGGATCGATAGGGGACACGGCAGCGCGCCGTGGTGTGGAGGGGCCCCGGATCATATGGCTGAGAACATCTCGCAGCGATACGAACTGCGCCTTCGCGCCCATCCACGGATGCTTGCCGACATTCGCCGTGCCGTCGGTGCGCGCCTGCGGCTGTGGGGGCGTGAGGAGTTGATCAGCGCGGCGGGGATGTGCGTCACCGAGCTGCTGTCCAACGTCCATAAGCACGCGGCCTCTCCCGAATGTGTCCTCACCCTGGAGTGGCTTCCGCACGGGATCCGCGCGGCGGTCAGCGACTTCGAGGCGGCGCTGCCGGTGGTCAAGGAGCCGGACTTCCTCTCCGAGAGCGGCCGGGGGATGTTCCTGCTCAGCAAGACCGCCCATGAATGGGGCACGGACCTCACCCCGACGGGCAAGACGGTCTGGTTCACCCTGCGCGCGGAATCGGTGGAACCGTGACCGGCGGCGCCGGTAGCGTGGAGCCGCGCATGAGGGCAGGGGGTGGGCCATGGATCCGGTGACGGCGGGAGCGCTGGTCACGGCGGTGAACGCGGCGGTGTCGGGTGCCGGGGGCGAGGCCGGGCGGCGGGCCCTGGAGTCCTTCGGCACGCTGGTCCGCAGGGTGCTGCGGCGCGGCGAGGGCGAGCCGGCCGGTGAGCCGGAGCCGGTCGCGATTCCGTACGACGACGGCGAGCGGCTGCGGCAGTTGGCCGAGCTGCTGGTCGAACGGGCCCGGCGGGACCCGGAGTTCGGCCGCGATCTGGCCTCCTGGATGCGGGAGCACGGCGAGGCGGCCGGGGAGACCGGGGCCGTGCACAACTCCATCGCGGGCGACGCCCGCATCACCGGGCCGGTCATCCAGGGACGGGACTTCAACGGGCCGATCAGCTTCGGCTGATACCTGCGGCGGCTCCCTGGGCGAGGGGGACCGGGGGAGGGGACGTCCGGTGCCGAGCTGGCAGCAACCGGACACCGGCCGCCACTCCGTGTCGTCGAACGGAGCCGAATCGCTGCGGTCCGTAGTGCCGCCGCATCCGGAACCCCGACTCGCCGGTAACTTGTGGACACGCGCCCCCGGCGCATCGGTGGCGCGACCGCATGAGGCGGGTCGCCGTACCCGATTTTGTCAACTCTTTACCTCACGCCCCGCGTTGACGTGGTAGCTGTGCGCGAATTAGTGTCGTCATGGATTTCGCACAATGCCGCCTCCGCAATTCGGGGCGGCGGAATTGACGAGAATCAGGCCGGTATTCGCATAACCAGGTCACTGTCGCCCGGCAGGGGAAGTCATGGTTGGTCTTGTGGAGGTGTCCGAGCCTTCGCCGCTGAGCACGGAGACTCCCTCGTCAGCCGCCGTCGACTATGTCGAGCACGCGCTGCTGGCCGCCCGTGATCTGATCGAGTCGACGGTCACCCGGCACCGGAGGGAGCTGGCCCAGGACTCCTGGGCGGGGACGGCTCTGGGGAAGGTGCCGCTCGCCGAGGTGGTCGACACCCTGGTCGACTGCGCCGAGCGGACCGTCAACGTGGTGCTGCCGGGCAACGAGGAGCAGACGCGGGCCGTCTGTGCCGCGCTCGCCCGCCCGGCCAGGGGAAGCCGGCGCGCCGTCGTCGTACGGCTGTTGTGCGAGGAGCCGGTGCTGGCCTCCAGCGCGGTACGGGCGCTGGCGCGCAACGATCCGCGGTGCGAGATCCGGATCTGCGACGGCGGGCTGCCGCCACTGCCCGAGGCGCTGCTCATCGACGGCCAGGTGGTCTACCTCAGAAGGGGACCGTCGGAGCCGGGGCGGGGCCAGGGCCAGGCATCGCTTGTCGAGGACGCCGCCACGGTGCGGGCCCTGGAGATGATGTTCGCCGGGACCTGGGGAAACGCCGTCGCGCTCGCGGACCATCCGCGGCTCGGTGGGCGGTTGTGCCCGGAGTCCGTACGGCGGATCCTGGAGTGTCTGCGCACCGGCCACACCGATGAGGTGGCGGCGCGCACGATGCAGGTCTCCTTGCGCACCTACCGCCGGTACGTCGCGGAGATCATGCGGGAGCTGGGGGTCAACTCCCGCTTCCAGGCGGGGGTACGGGCGGTGGAAATGGGGCTGCTGCCCGGCCGTCATTGACGGCGCTCGAGACCTTGACCACGTCACGGGGCGGGAAGTACGGGAATGTCGACATGAAGGACCGCGGACGCGATCCTGGACCGGAGGCCGCGCTCGCGGGGGACATGCTGGAGGGGACGCTACGGGAGGTACGTGACCTCATCGAGTCCACCGTGATCCAGCACCGCGCCCGGCGGAGCCGGGACGCGCGGTTCACCGAGGTGGGGGTGGCGGACGCCGCGTTCCTGGCCGCCGCCGAGGAGGTGATCGGCCAGGCGGGGCGGAGCGTGGACGCCGTCTTCCCCGAGTGCTCGGCCCGGATGGCGCCGGTGCAGGCTGCCCTCGGCGCACTGGTGGAGGACCTCGGCGAGCCGGTCGGGGTGCGGGTGCTGCGCGGCAGATCCGCTCCCGGCTCCGGGCCCGCCAACTCCGGGCCCGCCAACTCCGGGCCCGCCAACTCCGGGCCCGCCGGTTCCGGGCCCACCGGATCCGGGCCCGCCGGATCCGGAACCGGCCCCGGGGCCGCCGTAGCGGCGTCGCACGGGCCCATGCCGCGGCCCATCCCCGGGCCCGCGCCGCCCGCCGAGGCGCCCGCCGCGGCGCCGCCCCCCGTCCAGGTGCGGATCGCGGCGGTGGCGCTGCCCACCGCGGTGATCGCCGACGGCCGGACCGCCCTGGTGTGCACCGAGGCCGAGGAGGGGCGGCAGACCTCGGTCATCGAGGACCCGGTGGTGGTCGCCACCCTCTACGGCATGTTCGGCTCCATCTGGGGCGGCGCGGTGCCCGCCGCCCGCCCGCTCGACTTCGGCAACCGCGCCCGTACCGAAATGGTCCGCCGGGTGCTGGCCCGGCTGCGCGACGGGGTCACCGACGAGGCCGCCGCCCGCGATCTGGCGATCTCGGTGCGTACCTACCGCCGCTATGTCACCGGGATCCTGGAGCTGCTGGAGGCCAACTCCCGTTTCCAGGCGGGGGTGCGCGCCACTGAGCTCGGCATCCTTGGAAATACGTCCACATGATAATTTCGTTTTCCCCATCGACATTGTGATCCGGAGCGTGCTGGCGATAGGTTGCCTGCGGGCGTGCCGAGATCTGGCAACAGCCGGTAATGCAAGGGGATTTGGGGATGACCGAAGGGCACGGAAGGGGCGCGACCGCCACGGCGGGCGCGGACGGCGGGCCGAGTACGGACGAGCCGCATTCACCCCGACCGGGACATGCGCGAAAGACCGGCGACAGCGGCGGAAATGGTGAGAAGTCACGGTCCGATAACAGCCGGAAAATGACCGGAGCGACATCTGGCGCGGCCTCCGCCGACCGGCGGAGAACGCTGTTCCGGGGTGTGCTGCCGCCGCTGGTATTCGGGCTGTTGCTGCTTGTCGTCTGGGACATCGTGACCCGGACCGGCGCCGTTGCGGAGTTCTATCTTCCGGCTCCGCTCGACCTCGCCCGGCATTTCCTCGACGACGTGTTCCACGGTGATCTCGTCGAGTACACCAAGGAGACGGTGTGGGAGGCGCTGGCGGGCAGCGGCATCGGGATCGCGGTGGCGCTGCCGCTCGGCTATCTGATCGCCCGCAGTGAGCTGGCGGCGGCGGCACTCCAGCCCTATGTGGCCGCCTCGCAGGCCATGCCCGCGGTGGCGCTGGCCCCCCTGCTGGCCCTGTGGATCGGCTACGGACTGCTGCCCATCGCGGTCCTCTGCGCGCTGCTGGTCTTCTTCCCCATCCTCGTCAACACCGTGCTGGGGCTGCGTTCACTGGACCCCGATGTGATGGGGGCCGCGCGGGTGGACGGGGTGGGGTGGTGGGGGATGCTCTGGTACATCGAGCTTCCGCTCGCCCTGCCCAGCGTCCTCGCGGGGGTGCGCAACGGCCTCACGCTCTCCATCACCGGCGCGGTCGTCGGCGAATTCGTGATGGGCGGCGACGGACTGGGGCAGTTGCTGTCGGTGCAGCGCCAGGAGGCCGACACCATCGGACTGTTCTCGACGCTCGTCATGCTCGGCCTTCTCGCCGCCGTCCTGTACGGAGTGGTCCGCCTGGTCGAGCGGCTCGTTCAGCGCGACTGACAACTTTCATCCCAGAGGATCCCAGAGGAGAAGTACGTGCGTTTCGTGCAGACGTCCATGAGGCGTGCTCGCAGACACCGGGTCATGGGCGCGGCCCTCGCGTCGATGGTGGCCCTTGCCGCTTTGACCTCATGCGCCGAGGAGCCGAAGAACGCGGGGGCCAAGGGCGGGACAAGCATCACGGTGGGGCTGACCTACACCCCCAACATCCAGTTCTCGCCGTTCTATGTGGCCGCAGAAAAGGGCTACTACAAGGACGCCGGACTCAATGTGACGCTGCGCCACCACGGCGCGGCCGAAGATCTTTTCGGCGCCCTCTCCTCGGGCAAGGAAGATGTGATCTACGCGGGCGGTGACGAGATGCTCCAGGCGCGCGCCAAGAATGTGCCGGTCGTGGACATCGCCACCTTCTACCAGAAATATCCGGTGGGGCTGATCGTGCCCAAGGATTCCGAGATCCGCACCCCCGCCGACCTCAAGGGCCGGAAGATCGGCACACCCGGTCCCTTCGGCGAGACCTATTTCGGTTTGCTGGCGCTCCTCAAGGAGGGCGGCCTTTCCACCAAGGACGCCAAGGTACAGAACATCGGCTTCACCCAGCAGGCGGCCCTCACCGGAAACAAGGTGGAGGGGGTGATGGGCTATCTCAACAATGACGCCGTCTCGTTCAAGGAGGCCGGTAAGGATGTCCGGTCGATTACCCTCGACTCGGGCACGGCCGGAGATCCGCTGGTGGGCGTGGGTCTGGGCGCCAAGAAGAAGACGCTCGACAAGCGCGGGGACGACATCGGGAAGTTCGTCGACGCCTCTTTGCGCGGACTGCGCTATGCCATCGACCACCAGGACGAGGCGATCAAGCTCAGCGAGAAGTACGTACCGGGGCTGCGCGGCGAGAAGCAGCGGAACAACGCCCGCGCCGTGCTCAAGGCCACCGCGCCGCTGATGAGGAACGACCAGGGCGAGCTGGGCGCGATCGACCCGCAGACCTGGACCCGGATGGCCGACTTCATGTACGACCAGGGGCTCCTGGAGAAGACCGTCACGCCGGAGGACGCCTACGACACGTCGTACCTGCCCAAGTCGTAAGTCTTTCGGGAGAGTTCGGGTCGGGCGGTTCTCAGGTGCTCGCCGTCCGGCCGTACAGCGCGGCGGTCACGGTGAACGCGGCCGCCGCGCCCAGTGCGAGCGCCAGCCAGCTTCCCGTCGCCGAGGCGTGGGCGACGATGAACAGCCCGAGCGGCGGCCCGGAGGCCGTGCCCAGATTCCAGGCCAGCGACGCGAGCGCGCTCGCCCGGCCCACCGCTTCCTCGCCCGACCAGCGCAGCAGCAGCGGATAGAAGGCGGAGGAGTACATCAGCTCGCCCGCCGCGAAGACCACCGCGAAGGCCAGCAGCAGCCCGTACCGCACGGCGGCCGGAGCCGCCTCACCGGCCAGCGCCGCGCCCAGGCCGCAGCCGAACGCCACCGCCCACAGCACCGGACCGCCCGCCAGGACCACGGTCTCCGGCAGCCGCTCCAACCGGCCGCGCAGCAGCGGCTGAAGGGCGATCAGGGCGAAGGAGTTGGCCGCCACCACCACGCTGACCCAGCCCAGCGTGACCGCCATCCGGTCGTGCAGCAGCAGCGGTACGGTCGCCTCGATCTGGGTGAAGCCGACGATCGCGAAGAGCGCCTGGGCCAGGATCAGCAGGGCCATGGGACGGGCGCGCAGCAGGGAGCGATAGGTCGGCCCGGGCCCGGACGGCTGGGCGTCGCCGGACCGTTCCTTTGCCTCCTTTGCCTCCGTCGCCTCGGCTCCGGCCCGGGGCCGTACGCCCAGGATCACCGCGATCAGCGGCAGCGCCGCCAGCCCGTTGGCCAGGTACAGCCAGCGCAGCGTGCCCGCCGGGGTGTCCGTGCCGTGCAGCGCGAGCCCCGCCGCGACCGAACCCAGCCCGATCCCGGCGTTGTTGACGATATGCCGGATGGCGAAGGCCGCGCGGCGGCCGCTCTCGGGGACGGCCGTGTCCACGACGCCCACGATCGAGGCGTAGAAGAGCCCGAAGCCGACCCCGACGCACACCCCCGAGGCGAGCACCAGCGGCACCGCGCCGGCCGGTGCCAGCAGGGCGTATCCGGCCGCGAGCGCCGCGGCGCCCAGCGCGCCCACCCGGTGCGGGCCGCCCCGGTCGGCCAGCGGCCCGCCGGCCAGGGCGGCAGCGAAGCTGGCCGCCGCCATCGCGATGAAGTAGCCGCCCGCCGCCCGGCCGCCGAGCCCCAGCAACTGGCTGACGTAGATCGAGGTGAACGGGAAGCACAGCCCATTGCCCAGGCTCGAGAGCAGCAGTGCGCCCATGAGCAGGCCGAAGCGGCGCCCCAGGGGCGTGCGGGGCGCCGTCGCGCGCGGGGCCGTCACGAGGTGAGCGCGGCGCGCACCTTGAGCAGCTCCTCGGCCTTGCGCAGGTCGTACGGGGCCGGGAGGGAGAGCACCACATGGACCGCCCCGGCCTCGGCGAACCCCTCGACCAGCGGCAGTTGGTCCGGATTGACCATCACCGTGCGGGCCACCTGGCCCGGGTCCCGGCCGACCCGCTCGCACCACTGGTCCAGGACGCCGTTCAGCTCGCGGAAGTCGGCGACCGGGTCCTCGGAGGCCCAGCCGTACCAGTTCCACCAGTCGGCCTCGCGGGCCACCAGCTCCAGGGTGCGCCGCCGCCCGGCGCCGCCGATCAGCAGTGGAAGCGGGCCCGCGGGGCCGGGGTTGAGCTTGGCCAGCCGCCCCTTGACGGCGGTGACGGACGCGGCGAAGGCGTCCATGCGCCCGGCCGGTCCGGGGAAGGGCAGCCCGTACTCGGTGTGCTCGGCCTCGAACCAGCCCGCGCCAAGACCCAGCACCAGCCGCCCGCCGCTGAGCTGGTCGACGGTGCGGGCCATGTCCGCCAGCAGATCCGGATTGCGGAACGCGGTGCAGCTCACCAGCGGCCCGATGATGGCCCGCTGGGTCTCGACCGCCATCGCGGACAGCAGCGACCAGCACTCGTAGTGGCGCCCGGCGGGGTCGCCGGTGTGCGGCAGGAAGTGGTCCCAGGTCCACAGCGAGTCGACCCCGAGGGCGTCGGCCTCGCGCCACGCGGTGCGCAGCTCGGCGATTCCGGTGTGCTGGGGGTGGAGTTGCACGCCTACGCGCAGGGACACGGAGGTGAATCCTTTCTGTTGGTGACTGGTGACTGGTGACTGGTGACTGGTGACTGGTGACTGGTGACTGGTGACTGGTGACTGACTGGTGACTGTGCCGGCGATGCGCCCGGCGCGGAGCCGTTACGGCGTGACGACCACGCGGTAGACGGGGGTTTCGGCGGCCTGCTTGAGCGCCTTCTCGACCTCGTCCAGCGGGTAGCGCGCGGTGACCAGCGCCTCCAGCCGCGCGGACAGCCGCCCGCCGCGCAGCAGTTCGGAGGCGGCGCGCCAGTCGTCCGGCTCATGGCTGAAGGAGCCGGTGACGGTCAACTGGCGGCGGTGCACCTCGTAGCCGGGCAGCTCGGCGGGCGGGCCGCCGGGGCCGCCGCCGTAGAGGACGATGGTGCCGCCGTCGGCGACCGCGGCGAGGGCGGCGGCGATGGCCTCCTTGGACGCGATGGTCACGACGACCACGTCCGCCGGGGGCAGCTCGCCGATGTCCTCGGGGGTGACGGCCGCGTCGGCGCCCGCCGCCGCGATGGCGGCCAGCCGCTGCTCGTCCCGTTCCACCACCGCGACGCCGCGGGCCGATAGATGCGCGGCGACGGCGAGGTGGAGATGGCCCATATAGCCGGCGCCGATGACGGTGAGCCGGTCCCCGGCGCGGAAGCCGCCGCGGCGCAGCGAGTGGACCACACAGGCCAGCGGTTCGCCCATGGCGGCGATGGCGGGGTCGGTGTCGCCGGCCGGCCACACCCGTGCGGCGGGCAGCGCGATGTACTCGGCGAGCCCCGCGCCCATGGTGATCGCGCCGTCCTCCCGCTTATGCCCCTGGAGCGCGACACAGATGGCGGTCTGACCGCGCCGGCAGCTTCGGCAGGCCCCGCAGCGCGGCAGTCCGTCGAGGGTGACGAGGGAGCCGACGGCGGGCATGTCCGCCAGCGTGGCGGCCTTGGCGCCGATCCGCTCGACCCAGCCGGAGATCTCATGTCCGGCGGCGGCCGGGTAGACCGTCATCCGGCCCGCGTAGAGATTGGCCTCCATGGTGCAGATACCGCAGGCCGCGATGCGTACCAGCACCTCGGAGTCACCGATGTCGGGGGCAGGTATCTCTCGGATCTCCACCTGGCCTGCCGCCGTGATGACAGTTGTACGCATGTGAACTGCCTTCCGGATTACGGATGTTGTGCCGGGAGGCTATGTCGGGGGGACAGGGGTGGCAAGGAAGAACGATCACATGCTGGATCGCGCACCGGAAGATGTCCGGCGGAACGCCCACCAGATGATCACTGCTCCGGCCGCGGCGGCGGCAGCGCCGACGACGGAGGCCACATGCATGGCGTGGACGAACCCCTCGTCGGCGATGTCCGACAGCCGCGGCAGCCGCATCTTCGCGCCGAGCAGCCGGGTGGCCTCGGGCGATTCCCCGGCGGCGGCCGCGTCACCGGAGGGCAGCCCGCTCAGCCGGGGGGTGACCCGGTCGCGGTAGACGCTGACCAGGACGGAGCCGAGGACCGCCACTCCGAGGACCCCGCCGATCTGCCGCAGCGAGTTGTTGACGGCGGAGCCCGCGCCGGTCCGGTCGGCGGGGAGGATGGCCATGATCGCCTCGGTGGTGGGGGCGACGGCGGCGCCCATGCCCAGGCCCTGGAGGATGAGGAAGACCCAGAACAGCGGCAGTCCGCTGGTCTCGTCCAGGAAGACATAGGCGACGAAGCCGGTGGTGGCGATCAGCATGGCCGCGGTGACCACCGGGCGCACCCCGTGGTTCCGTACCAGCTTGGCCGAGAGGGGGGCGCCCAGCAGCACGCCGAGGGCGACCGGGGCGATCGACAGCCCGCACTCCAGCGGCGTCTGGCCATGGACGCCCTGAAGATAGAAGCTGGTGTAGTACATCGAGCCGTTGAGCCCGAAGAACGTGAGCATGACGGCGACGCTGGCGCCGGTGAAGCGGATGTCGCGGAAGAGCCGGACGTCGAAACTGGGGTTGGCGACGCGCAGTTCGACGAGGACGAAGACCACGACCAGCAGCACGCCCCCGGCCAACGAGGCGACGATGGCCGGATCGGTCCAGTCGTTGCGGTGGCCGCCCTCGATGACGCCCCAGACGATGGCGAAGAGCCCGGCGGTGGAGAGCAGCACGCCGAGCGGGTCGAACTTCTGCCGCACCCGGGTGACCACACCGGGCAGAAAGACGAACGAACCGGCCACGCAGAGCACCACGATCGGCACATTGACCAGGAAGACCGACCCCCACCAGAAGTGGTCGAGCAGCACTCCGCTGAGCATCGGCCCGGTCGCGATCGCGATTCCACTGGAACCCGACCAGATCGCGATGGCGGTGGCCCGGTGCCGTTCGTCGAAGACCTGGGCGATCAGGGCGAGGGTCGCGGGCATGATCAGGGCGCTGCCGATGCCCATCGCGCCGCGGGCCACGATGAGTTCGGTGGCCGAGCCGGAGTAGGCGGCCCAGGCGGAGGCCGCACCGAAGAGGACCATGCCGGTCAGCAGTAAGCGGCGGTGGCCGTAGCGGTCGGCGAGCACTCCGCCGGTGAACAGCAGCACCGCGAAGACCAGGGTGTAGGAGCTGATGCTCCACTGGAGCTGATTGGGGCTCGCCCCGAGACCTTCGTCGGGATCGGCGAGGGTCTTGAGGGCCACATTGAGCACGGTGTTGTCCAGCCACACCGCGAGTTGGGACAGGACGAGCACCGAGAGCGCGAGCCATTGGCGGCCGGTGGGGGAGTGTGCGGAACCGGCCTGCGCGGCATCGGTGGTCGCGGTGTTCTGTGCAGCCATGGGGGCGGCGCCTTTCGGGACCCGAGGGGAGGTGTGGGGGGTCCGCGTCGTATGGCAAGGGATGGCGTGCTGGCTCTAGAGGAAGTTACCAATCCGCCGAGCGGGGGCGCAGCCCCTTGCCGACACGGGGAGGTGTCGTGGCCGGAACGCGAGGGTATTTCCCGGCGGGAAGTGTCCCATAAGGAACGATCTTCCTTGCCGTGTGCCAGGGGGCTCGTTACTGTTCCCGGAAAGGGAACGGGGGTGTCCTTTGAGCCATTTCGGAATTCAACCAAATGGGCGAGTGCCTATTGACGGATTTGACGCGGAGGTGGGCGCGGGGAGAGCGGTTCGAACGGAGCCGGACATGGGGTCGGACAACCTGGAGGAGACTCTGGGCCAGGCGTTACGCCTGCTGGAGTCCGCGGTGCACCACCACCGCCGCTCCGCGCTGGCCTCGGCGTCCGCCGAACTGCCGGTGGCCGGGGAGGCCGTGGCCGGGTGGGTGGCGCGGCTGGTGCTGCGCGCCGAGCGGGATGTGATCTGGAGCCTGCCCGAGGTGACGGGCGAGGACCACGCCCGGCTGGTCGGACAGACGCTCGCCCAACTCGCGGGCAAGGGGGTCAGAACCCGGATGCTCTGCCCGCCGGGCGTCATCCGGGGCGCGGCGTGGCAGCGCTCGGTGGGGACCGTGGCGCACCTGGAGGTGCGCGTCTGCGAGGGGGTGCGGCAGGAGCTGGTGGTCGTGGACGGCGCCGCGGTCATCGCGCCCGACGCCTCGCCGGGTGAGCCCGGCGGCTCCCGCGCCTCGATGATCCAGAACTCGACCGTGGCCGATATGCTGCATCAACTGCTGTGCGGCATGTGGGACACGGCCCAGCGCCCGATGCGGCCCCTGTCGTTCGAGGGCGGTGCGCGCGGCCGGGTGCTGCGCGAGGTGCTGAAGCTGATGGCGGAGGGCTACAAGGACGACGCCGCGGCTCGCAAACTCGGCCTTTCGGTGCGTACCTACCGTCGCTATGTGGCCGACATCATGCGGGACCTACAGGTCGAATCGCGGTTCCAGGCCGGAGTGCGCGCCGTGCGCGCCGGGCTGATGGAGTCCGACCCCGAGTAGGGGCGGACCACACACCCGGGCAGCAGCCGGGTTGTTGGCGGTTTGAACGATATTGGCACGCTTCTGTCCGTCGGCAACCTGGCAGCTTCCTGCAAGATTCCAAGTTCTGACCACGCGGTAACCGGCTGCCGTGTGCAGCTTTATGACACCCGGACCAGTCGAATGCTGGTGTTCACCCGGCATGTGACAGCTAGTGGACTCTGGGGTTGTCCCCTCCCGGACCGGCGCCTAGCGTCAGCGGAAGCTTCGTCGCTTTGCCCATGCCCGAAAATGGAGGTGCGCGGTAATGACCGCCATCGTCGAAGAGCGTCGTGAAACCATCAAGGAAATCGTCACCGATATTCTTGAGATCGACCCCGACGAGGTCACTGAGACCAGTCTCTTCAAAGAAGAGCACGACGCGGATTCACTGCGTGCCATTGAAATACTCGCGGCTTTGGAGAAGACCTTCAATATCGTCATAGACCAGTCCGAACTCAGCCGGATGGTGAACCTTCAAGGCGTCTACGAGGTTGTCTCCGACGCGGCGGGCTGGTGACCGCCGGATCCGGGCGGTCTCTCGGAAGGCAGGGCGAAATGCGTGGTGAGCCGGGTCGCAGGGTCGTCGTCACCGGTCTCGGGGCGGTGTCCGGGATCGGCATCGGCGCGGCGGAATTCCTCGCCGGACTGCGCGCCGGGAAGAGCGCGGCGGGCCCCATCACCGCGTTCGACACGGAGGGCTTCGACCGCTCTACGGCGTGTGAGGTAAAGGATTTCGAGCCGGACCGGTGGATTCGAAATCTCGATGTGCGGACGCTGGGCCGGGCGAGCCGGTTCTCGGTCGCGGCGGCCCGTATGGCGGTGGCCGACGCCGGATTCGCCGAGTCGGAGAGCGCGCTGCGCGACATCCCCTGTCTGATCTCCGTCGGCACGACCGACGGCGAGTCCAGGGACCTGGACCATTTGGTCGAGGAGGAAGTGGACCTGGGGCCCGAGCGGATGGATCCCACGGTCGCCCGGCGGGTGCCCGCCGGACGGCTTTCGAGTGCGATCGCCCAGGAGTTCGGCCTCACCCGGGCCGAGGCGGTCACCCTCCCCACCGCGTGTGCCGCCGGGAACTACGCGATCGGCTACGGCTTCGACGCCATCCGCGCCGGGGACGTGGACCTCGCGCTGTGCGGCGGCGCCGACGCCCTGTGCCGTAAGACCTTCACCGGCTTCTACCGCCTGGGCACCATCGCCCCCGAGCGCTGCCAGCCCTTCGACAAGGACCGCAAGGGCATCCTCACCGGCGAGGGCGCGGGCATCCTGGTGCTGGAGAGCCTGGAGTCGGCGCTGGCCCGGGGCGCCCGTATCTACGCCGAGGTCCTCGGCTACGGACTCAACTGCGACGCGGACCACCCCGTGGCCCCCAACCAGGACAGCGTGGCCCGCTGTATGCGGCTGGCCCTGGACAACGCCCACGTCAAGCCGGAAGAGGTCGACTTCATCTCCGCGCACGGCACCGGCACCAAGGCCAACGACATCACCGAGGCCCGTGCCATCCGCCAGGTGTTCGGGGACACCGCCCCGCCGCGCACGGTCTCCATCAAGTCGATGATCGGCCATTCCATGGGCGCCGCCGGGGCACTGGCCTCGATCGCCTGCGCCCTCGCGCTCACCGAGGGCTTCATCCCACCGACCATCAACCACCAAGAGACCGACCCGGAATGCGGTCTGGACTGTGTGCCCAACCAGGCCGTGGACGCCGATCTGAAGGTGGTCCAGAACAACGGCCTGGCCTTCGGCGGCAACAACGCCGTCGTCATCTTCGGCAAGAGCCGAGCGGACTGGTCATGAGTCCGCTGGTGACCGGCGCCGGGGCCGTGGCGAGCGTGGGCGAGGGCGTCGACGAGGTCTTCCAGGCTCTGTGCGCCGGCATCAGCGGACTCGGCGAACTGCGCGGCTTCGACCCGGAGCGGTACCGGACCCGCCACGCCTACGAGATCGACGACCGCCCCGCGCCCGGCACCGACCTCCCGGGCCGCGCCACCGACTGGCTGCTGCGCGCGGTCGGCGAGGCCGCGGCCCAGGCCGGGCTCGGCGATGACCTCAGCGAGGTGCCCGTCCTCGTCGGCACCGGGCTGCGGGAACTGCGCTCCGCCGAACTCGCCTGGCGCGACGGCACGCCCTTCGACATCGGCCGGCTGCACTTCGGCACCGCACTGCGGACACGTTTCGGCGCGGTGCGCACCCACACCTTCTCCGGGGCCTGCTCGGCCTCCCTCTACGCGCTCGCACTCGCCGCCGACCTGCTGACCACCGGGGCCGAGGACACCGTGGTGGTGGCCGGTGTGGACACCCTCACCGAGTCGATGTACGGGCTGCTGGACCGGGTCAACAGCGAACCCCCCGACCGCGTCCGGCCGTTCGACCGGGACCGCCGCGGGGTGCTGATGGGCGACGGCGCGGCGGCCGTGGTGCTGCGCCGGGAGGAGCCCGGCGCGGGCACCGGCGCGCTCGGCCGGGTGCGCGCCGTCAGCATGAACTGCGACGCGCGCCATGTGACCGCCCCCGACCCCCGCGGCATCGCGCGGGCGGTGCACGAGGCGCAGTGGCGGGCCGGCGTCAAACCCGGCGATATCGATCTGGTGCTGCTGCACGGCACCGGTACCCAGCTCAACGACGCCGCCGAGGCCGCCGCCATCGCCGAGGTCTTCGGCCATGAGGTGCGCGGGCCCCTGATGACCGCCATCAAGTCCATGACCGGCCACACCTCGGGCGGCTCCGGTCTGCTCAGCCTGATCGTCGCGCTGGAGTCCCTGGCATCGGGCCGGGTGCCGCCCACCCTGGGCCTGGCCGAACCGCTGCCCGAGGCCGAGGCGTTCCGGTTCGTCCGGGAGGAGGCGCGGGACGGCGGGGATCTGCGGGTCGCGCAGATCGACGCGTTCGGCTTCGGCGGTGTCAACGCGGTCGCCATCGTGGAGAGGGCCGGCCGATGACGCAAGGCCCCGGCGAAGTCGTCGTCACCGGCGTCGGCCTGGCCCTCCCGGGCGCCGACACCCCCGACGCACTGCTGCGCCGCACCGCCTGCCCCGTCACCGGACCCGCCGCCGAACCGTTCGACACCGCCGCCCGGATCGGCCGCCGGGGCCACCGCTACAAGGACCGGGCCACCCGGCTGGCGCTGTGCGCCGCGCTCGACGCGCTCCGGAACGCCCAACTGATCCCCTCCGACGGCGAGGAGCTGACGGTGCCCGGCGACACCGTGGGCGTGGTCGCCAGCTCCAACCTGGGCAACCTCGACACCGCCTGCCTCACCGCCGCCGCCATCGCCGAGCGGTCGGCCGTGGACCTCAGCCCCATGAGCCTGCCGAACGCCTCCAGCAATGTGATCGCCTCGTGGGTGGCCATCCGCCACGGTCTGCGCGGTCCCAACCTGATGCTGTGCAACGGGGCGACATCCGGCCTGGACGCCGTCCACTGGGGCGCCACGCTGGTCGCGGCGGGCCGGGTCCGGCGCGCGGTGGTGATCGGCGTGGAGACGCACAACGCCGTCGTGGAGGATCTGCTCGGCCGCTCCGCCGATGAGCTGCTGGACGGTGCGGCGGCCCTCGTCGTGGAGGGCGCCCGGTGGGCCGAGGCCCGGGGGGCGCGAGCCGCCGCCGCGCTCGGCCCGTACGAACGGCGGGCCGGGCTCAGCGGCTGTGTGGCGGCCGTGCTGCCGGGCGGCGCCGCGCCCGGCGTCTGGTTCACCCCCGAGCGTTACGCCGAGGGGCCCGCCGGGGCCGGGGCCGGGGCCGGGGCCGGGGTCGTGACCGACGGGCCCGCCGGGGCCGTACCGGTGCCGGAGTCCGTGCCGCGCTACGACGTCACCAGCGCGGTGGGCCGGGCCTCCGGGGCCCTCGGGGTGCTCCAGTGCGCGGCGGCCATCGGCTGGCTGGCCCGTGCCGAGGCCGGGGCGCACGCCGAGACCGGCGCCGGGCCGCGAGACGCCGGGCCGGAAGCCGCGGAGTCGCAAGCCGCAGGGCCACAAGCCGCAGGGCCACCAGCCGGGCCGGGAGCGGGGGCCGGGAGCCGTACCGCCTTCGCCGCCGGTCCCGGGGCCGCGCCGGGCCCGGGGCCCGTGCCCGCGTCCCGCCAGGCGCTGATCACCAGCGGTGATGACACCGCGGACGCCGTGGCCGGACTGCTGCTGCGCCCCACGCCCGACCGGTGCCACCCGCACCCGCCACGTGCCCCCCTTATCTCCATGGAGTGTTCCCGATGACCGCCGCCGCCCCGCCGATGTCGACCAAAGTCCTGCTGACGGACGCCACCACCGTCCGGCTGCGCCCGCGCTACGAGGGCTCGAACATCTGCACCTGGATCGGCTTCAAACACGTCAACTACCTCGTCGAGGAAGCCGTGCTGGTGCACTTCGCGGACTCCGGGGCGCCCGCTCGCCGGCTGTACGAGGAGCACGGTCTCGGACTGGACATCGTCGCCCTGGAGACCCGCATCCTGCACGCCCTCCACATGGACGACGTGGCCGAGGCCGAGGTGACGCCGGACACCGCCGACGAGGACCGCACCCTCGGTTTCCGGGTGACCCTGCGTGTGGAGCGCGACGGTTCGGTCCTCAAGGCCGTCGCCGCCAAGGTGCGGGTCTCGCTGCGCGCCGACGCCTATCTGCCGGAGCCCGCCGAACCCCCCGCCGAATTCGCGCCGTTCGTGGTGGACCGGCTGGGGGCCGAGGGGCCCACCGGCGACCTCGCGCGGATCCGGGTGGCGATGCCGGACGGCGACGAGGACGCCGTCCTGGCCTCGCTGACCGAGGGCCGCAACGCCTACGCCTGGAAGTGGAACATCCCCTATCCGTACTGCCACTTCACCGAGCGGCTCCAGATGTCCGGCTATCTGCGGCTGATGGAGGAGGCCAAGGACCGCTTCGTGCTGGACCGCGGCATCTCCATCAAGACCCTGCTGGACGACCGCAGGTGGATACCGGTCGTCCCCCGGTCCTCGGTGCGCGTCATCGACGAGGCGGTGATGGAGGAGGACCTCTACACCGTCTACACGGTCGAGGAGATCTTCAAGGACCTCACCTACACCGCCCGGATGGACTGCTTCGTCGTCCGTGACGGCACCCTCACCCTCACCGCCACCGGCCGGATCACGCACGGCTACGCGGTGATCGAGAACCGCAGTGACTGGCGGCTGGTCCCCTTCGACCAGCGGGTGCTGGACGCGCTGGCCGGAAAGCAGAGCGGCACCTGATGGACGACGTACTGGTCACCGGCCTCGGCGCGCTGTCCCCGCTGGGCACGGGCACGGACGCCTTCTGGCGGGGGATGCACGCGGCGGACACCGCGCCGGTGCGGGTCCCCGATCCGCTCGCGCATATGGACCATCCGCTGATGTACCTGGTGCCGGAGGCCGACCTTCCGGACGGGCCGGTGGAACAGGACGGGCTGCCGCTGGGGCGCGGCTCCCAGTTCGCGCTCGCGGCGGCGCGCGAGGCGGTCACGGACGCGGGGCTCGCCGTGTTGCCGGGGCCGGATGCCTCGGGCGCCACGGGCGCCGGGCTCGATCCGCGCCGGGTGGCCGTCGCCCTCAGCACCGGTATGGGCGACACGGATCTGCACGAGGGCTGGTGGACCGGCGAGGCGCCCGCGTCCGGCCGCTGGGCGCCCGCCTTTCCGCTGGCCTCGGTGGTCGGCGGCTGGTTCGGCGCGCAGGGCGTCAACACCTGTGTCAGCAACGCGTGCGCCGCCAGCGGCTACGCGCTGTCGATGGCCGCCGATCTGATCCGCTCCGGCGAGGCCGACGTGGTCATCGCGGGCGGCGCCGAGGCGTACTCCCGGGTCGCCCTCGCCTGCTTCAACCGGCTGGGCGCCATCGACCCCGAGCGCTGCCGCCCGTTCGCCGCCGAGCGGCGCGGCACCGTCTTCGGCGAGGGTGCCGCCGTACTCGTCCTGGAGTCCGCCTCGCACGCCCGCGCACGCGGCGCGCGCACCGTCTACGGCCGTCTGGCGGGCGCCGGTTGGAGCTGCGACGCCTACCACGCGACCGCCCCCGAGCCGTCCGGCGAGCAGATCGAGCGCGCGATGCGCGTGGCGCTGCGGGAGGCGGGGGCCGGGGCAGGGGCCGAATCAGGCTCCGGCGGGCTGGGGTTCGTGATCCCGCACGGCACCGGCACCGCGCTCAACGACGTCGTGGAGAGCCAGGTGCTGGACGCGCTGACCCCCCGGACGCCGCTCTACAGCGTCAAGGCGCTCATCGGGCACACCGGCGGCGCGGCGGGGGCGTTCGCCGCGCTGGCCGCCAGTCTGGTGCTGCACCACAAGACGCTGCCGCCGAATGTGCCGATCGGCACCCCGGACCCGGAGTGCGCGGTGCCGCTGGCGTACGGCTCCGCGCCCATGACCGGGGCGTATGGGCTGGTCAACGCCTACGCCTTCGGGGGCAACAACATCTCGCTCGTCTTCGGGGAGGCCGCCGCGTGAGCGACGCAGGTGCGGCCGCCGGGCCGCGGACGGCGACGAAGGCCGCGCCTGACCGCCGCGTGGGCGGAGAAGCGAACGAGGAGGCGGCGCGCAGCGAACCGGCCGTCGGCCTGGTGGTGACGGGCATCGGCACCGTGGGCGCGGACGGCTTCGACTTCCGTACGGCGCTCGGCCGGCACGGCTACAAGTATCTGCCCGCCGCCTCCCAGTACTTCCTCGCCGCGGCCAAGGGCGCGCTGGCACAGGCGGGCCCGGACGCCCTGGAGGCGGTCGGGCCCGAGGAGCGGGGCGCCGCGGTGGGCACCAACAGCGCGGCCGTCGCCCTGCACCACGCCATGGACCGTACGGTCACCGCCACCGGGGCCGGGGATCTGTCCCCGGTCACCGCGCCCTACTTCTCCATCAACCTCTTCGGCAGCCGGCTGGCCACCGAACACGACCTCAAGGGCTTCAACCTCACCTTCACCAGCCCCCGGGTCGCGGGCCTCGAAGCGCTCCAGAACGGCCAGCGCGCCATCGCCACGGGCCGGGCCCGGTGGCTGCTGGCCGGGGCCACCGAGGAGGCGCTGCCCGAGGGCGAACCGGGGGCCGACACCTCGGAGGCCGGGGCCGTCGCGCTGGTGCTGGAGCCCGAGACGGCCGCCCGGAGCCGGGGGGCGGCGGCGCTGGGCCGGGTGGGCGTCCGCTCGTTCTTCCTGCCGCCGCGGGTGGCCGCCTCCGCCGAGGGGACCGAGCGCGCCGCGGCGCTGCTGCGGGACGCGCTGGACGCCCTCGGCCACCGGCCGGACCAGCCCCTGGCCGTCACCGCCGTCCTGGACGGCTCCCCGGTCGGCGAGGCCGTGGCGGCGGCGCTGGAGGAGCAGGCGCCGGCGGAGCAGGTGCTGGACGCGCAGGTGCC
This sequence comes from Streptomyces sp. CY-1, assembly GCF_047218265.1. NCBI lineage: Bacteria > Bacillati > Actinomycetota > Actinomycetes > Kitasatosporales > Streptomycetaceae > Streptomyces > Streptomyces sp. CY-1. Next base: position 4,564,506 of record NZ_CP178393.1, on the reverse strand, counting down.
GGGCGGGCGGACAGCGGCCGGGAAGCCCGAGCGGGTCCCGGCGGGCGCGGGCGCCCTGGAGCCGGTGGCGCGCGTGGCCGCCGCCTTCGGCGCCCCGGCGGGCCACGCCCATGCCGTCGTCACCGCGGCGGCCGAGGGGAACATCGCGGTCTGCCTGGTCACCCCGAGCGGGGCCGGTGCGGAAGCGAGCAGCCGATGAGCGGACGACGGAGGGCGAGCGGCCGATGATCACCCGACTCGAGGGTTCCTGGTGCCTGGTCCTGGGCGCCTCCAGCGGTATGGGCCTGGCCATCGCCCATGAACTGGCCCGCGAGGGCGTCCACATCCTGGGCGTCCACTTCGACACCACCGACGGCCAGGAGAAGGCCGCCGTCGCCCGCGAGGAGATGCGCGGCCACGGCGTCGAGGCCCACTTCTTCAACGCCAACGCGGCCTCCGCCCGCACCCGCGAGGAGCTGCTGCCCCGGTTCGAGGAGCTGACCGGCGGCACGGGCATCCGGATCGTGGTGCACTCCCTGGCCTTCGGCACCCTGCTGCCGTACGTCGGCGCCGAGGGCGAGGACAGCCTGACCGCCCGCCAGATGAACATGACCCTCGACGTGATGGCGCACTCCCTCGTCTACTGGACCCAGGACCTGTTCACCGCGGGGCTGCTGCGCGAGGGCGCCAAGGTGTACGCGATGACCAGCGCCGGGGGCACCCGGGTGATGCCCCACTACGGCGCCGTCTCCGCGGCCAAGGCCGCCCTGGAGTCCCATGTACGCCAGCTCGCCCTGGAGCTCGCCCCCTCCGGTATCGCCGTCAACGCGCTGCGCGCCGGGGTGACCCCGACCCCGTCCATGGAACGCATCCCCGGCAGCGACCGGCTCGCCGTCCACGCACGGGACCTCAATCCGCACCGGCGGCTGACCCGGCCCGAGGACGTCGCCGAGGCCGTCTCGCTGCTCTCGCGCACCGACTCCTCCTGGATCACCGGCAATGTGATCGGCGTGGACGGAGGTGAGCTGTTGACATGACGGCCCATCTGCTGATCGAGACGGGCGGGCCGCAGACCGGACCCGCCTGCGAGCGGTTCCTCGGCGACGCCGCGCGGCTGGCCAGGGACGGCCACCAGGTGGTGCTGTTCCTCGTCGAGAACGGCGTGACCGCCGCCGTCCCGGGCACCGCGCCGGGCATCGAGACGTTTCTCGGCGACGGCGGCGAGCTGTGGGTGGACTCCTTCTCCGCCGCCCAGCGCGCCCTGCCCGCCGCCGATCTGACGCCCAGGGCGCGGCTGGTGGAGATGGACGAGGTGGCCGCCAAGCTGCTGGAACCGCGGGTCAGGGCGGTGTGGCACTGATGCCCAGGCCCGTTCCCCGTACCGATGTGCTGCTCAACCTCTTCGGCGCGCCCCACCAGAGCGACCTGGTCACCTCGGCGCTGCGGCTGGCGTCCGCGCTGCTCGCCCGGGGGGCCAGGGTGCAGATCTGGACCTGCGGCGACGCCACCCGGCTGACCGGCGCGGCCCTCGGCGAGAGCAAACCGCGCGACTACACCGACCTGGGGCGCGAGCATCCGTCCACCGCCCGCGTCGTCCGCGAGCTGATCGAGGATCACCCGGACCGGCTGTACTGGTACGTATGCCGCTACTGCGCCGAGGAACGGGGCGCCGCCGAGCAGATTCCGCAGGTGCGCATGCGAGCCCCCTTCGTCTTCGCCGAGCATGTGAACGCGGCGGACAAGAGCCTGCTCATGGGGGTGTGCTGAGCCATGGGCGATCAGGCGCGCTGGCTGGTGATCGTGGAGAAGGCGTACCGGGGCTCGATCGAGACCCAGTACGCCGACGTGCTGTACTGCGTGCCCGATCTGCACCGGCAGAGCGGCGGCTGCGACGTGGCGCTGCGCGGCCCCGCCGTCGGCTACGCCCTCGACACGGGCCCGCGGCCCACGCTGCGCCTGGGCAACCGCACCCTGGACACCCTGCCCCACCCACCCGCCTCCGTGGCCAAGCTGCTGGCCGCCGGGGTGACCGTGCTGGTCGAGCGGGACGGCCTGGCCGCGCTCGGCCGCACCGCCGCCGAGCGGCTGCTGCCCGGCGTACGCGTCATCGAGGGCGACGACCTCGCGGCCCGCTGGCCCTCCTACGAACAGGTGTGGTTTCTGTGACCCGCCCCTCCCACGGCCCCCGGGCCTCTACCGAAGGAGTACCCGAACCCATGGTCAACGCCCCCGGCGGGGCAGCCCCGGTCATCTCGGCCTGGACCGCCGTATCGCCCCTGGGACTGCGCGCGGCCGACTTCACCGCGGCCCTGCGGTCCGGCCGCGCGGCCGGACGCCCGCTGGACCCCGAGGAGTGGTCGGTGCCGTTCCGCGAGGCCGGCCTCGTGCCCGACTTCCACATCCGGCAGATCCTCGGCCGCAAGGGCACCCGCTCCATGGACCGGGCCACCGGACTGGCCGTCACCGCGATCCGCCATCTGCTCACCGGGGAGCGGGAGGACGAGGGGGCCGAGCGGCTGCCGGGGGTGGGCGAGGAGACCGGCCTTGCGCTCGGCACCAGCACCGGCTCCGCCCAGAGCATCATGGACTTCACCCGGGACTCGCTGGTGGGGAAGAAGCCCTTCTACGTGGACCCGGCCCGGTTCCCCAACACCGTGATGAACTGCGCGGCCGGTCAGTCCGCCATCTGGCACGGGCTCAGGGGCCCCAACACCACCATCGCGGGCGGCCGCGCCACCGCACTGCTCGCCCTCCGGTACGCGCTGCGGCTACAGCGCGCCGGACGGGCCCAGGCCGTGCTGTGCGGGGCGGTCGAGGAGTTCTCCTCCGCCCGCGCCTGGCTGGAGTGGCACGCCCGGGCGGACGAGGAGAGCGCCGACAGCGCCGCCGTCCTCGGCGAGGGCGCGGCCGTATGGCTGCTGGAGCCCGACGCCTCGGCGCGCGAACACGGCCGTAAGGGGCTCGCCGAGGTCCTGGGCCTGGAGTTCGGCTGCGCGGCGGACGCGAAGCAGGCCCGTACGGTGCTCGCCGAGGCGATCGGCCGGCTGCTGGACCGCACCGGCGTGACCCCCGGCGAGCTGAGCGCCGTCGCCGACTCCGGCGCCCCCGGCGCCGAGGGGGAGGCCGAGCGCGCCGCCCTCGCCGACGCCCTCGGGGGTGCGGAGCCGCCGCGGATCACGGCCGCCGACACCGTCGGGGACACCTGCGCCGCCGCGGCGGCCTTCCAGATCGCCGCCGTTCTGGCGATGGCCGAGCGCAAGGAGATCGCCTCGGGCGACACCGCCCTGGTCACCACCGTGGACCGGGACGGCGTGGTCGGCGCGGCCATGCTGCGGATCCGGTGACGGGCCGGCCGCCCCCTGAGCTGAAGGAGCTGGTTGAGATGACGGACCGAGAGACGACGGGCGACGCCCCCGGCGGAGAGGCGCCCCGTACGGCGCTGGTCTTCCCCGGGCAGGGCGCCCAGAAGGCGGGCATGGGCCAGGCGTGGCGGGAGACCGCGTCCTGGGCGCTGGTGGCCGAGATATCGGAGTACACCGGTATCGACGTCGAGGAACTCCTGCTGAAGGCCGACGACGAGACGCTGCGTCGCACCGATCTCGCCCAGATCGCCGTCTTCACCACCGAGGTGGTCGCCCACCGCGAGGCGGCGGCCGCCGGGCTGCTGGGCGGGGTGGTGGCCTGCGCCGGGCACAGCCTGGGCGAGTACACCGCGCTGCACGCCGCCGGGGCCCTGCCGCTCGCCGACACCGCCCGTCTCGTCGCCGCCCGCGGCCGGGCCATGCGTGCGTGCGCCGAGCGGTCGCCGGGCACCATGGCCGCCGTGGTGCGGCTCGGCCCCGAGACCGTGGAGGCGCTGGTCGGCCGGGTCCAGGAGGACGGCGGCCAGGTCTGGATCGCCAATGTCAACGCACCCGGCGCCATCGTGCTCTCGGGCACCGCCGAGGCCGTGGACCGGCTCGCCGAACTGGCCGTCGAGAGCCAGGGCAAGGTGATCCGGCTCGCCGTCGGCGGCGCCTTCCACAGCCCGCTGATGGCCTCGGCCGCCGACGATGTGCGCGAGGCGCTGGCCGCCGTGCGGTTCGCCGCCGAGCACCTCCCGGTCGTCGCCAACGTGGACGCCCGCCCGTACGCGAGCGGCGAGCACTGGCGGGAGCTCGAACTGAACCAGCTCACCAGCCGGGTGCGCTGGGAGGAGAGCGTCCGCACGCTCGCCGGTGAACTGGGCTGCACCCGGTTCGTGGAGCTGGGCCCCGGGCGCCAGTTGACCGGCATGATCCGCCGGATCGCGAAGGGCGCGCTCACCGTCCCGGTCGAGTCGGCCGACGCCCTCGCCGAGCTCACCACGCCCGAAACCCCTGAGGCCCCCGAGAACTCCGAAACACCCGAGAACTCCGAAGCCCCTGAGACCTCCGAAACACCCGAAGCCCCCGAACCCCGCTGAGCCTCACGCTTTGAGAGCGGAAGGAGACCCCCGCATGGCCGACGCCACCGCCGCCCTGGACATGGATGAACTGCGCACCTTCGTCGCGGATGTGCTCGATGTGGACGAGGAGGACGTCACCGACGACGCCGACTTCGTCAAGACGCTGGGCGTGGACTCCCTGATGGCCCTCGAGGTCATGGTCGTCCTGGAGAAGAAGTACTCGGTGAAGCTGGAGGAGCGGGAGATGAAGGACATCACCACGCTCCGCAAGGTGCACGATCTGCTCGCCTCGAAGCTGGGGAAGTGAGATGACGACGGCCGCGTGCGGAGCGGTCGACGGCACCGTGGAGGTCGTGGACCCCGGCGTCCCCGGTGAGCGGCCCGCCCGGTGCGTGGCCGTGGTCGGCGCGTCGGAGAAGGTGTTCGCCGGGCACTTCCCCGGGTTCGCCATCTTCCCCGGCGTCTGTGTCGTGGAGTACGTCCAGCGCGGCGCCCTCGCCACGCTGCCGGAGCGCGAACCGGGCGGACGCTGGGTCCTGGCCGCCGTCGAGTCCTCCCGCTTCCTCAGCCCGGTCTACCCCGGAGACGAGCTGACCAGCGAATACGTCTGGTCCCGCAAGGACGGGGCGGTGCGCTGCCGGGCCTCGGCGGCCACCGGGCGCGGACCCGCCGCGCAGATAAGGCTGCGCTTCGAGAACCGGGACGCCCGGGGCGCGGAGGCCGCGGCGGGGGAGTGGAGGGGCCAGGGCCGAGGAGCGGACGCCGGATGATCACCGTCGATGAGATCAAGCGGGTGCTGCCGCACCGCTACCCCATGCTGCTGGTGGACCGGGTCACCGAGCTGGTGCCGGGCGAGCGGGCCCGCGGGCTGAAGGCGGTCACCTGCAATGAGCCCTGGTACGAGGGGATGCCGGACACCGCGTCCGAGGAGGACTACCACTATCCGTGGACGGTGCTCATCGAATCCTGGTGCCATGTGGCCGGGGTGCTGGTGGCCTGGGACCAGCCCAACCCCGATGTACGCAAGGGCAAGGCGATGCTGCTCGGCGGGATCACCGACGCCGAGTTCCACCGCCCGGTGGTGCCGGGCGATGTGGTGGAGCATCATGTGCGATTGGCCCGCCAGGTCGGCGAGACCTTCGTCTTCGAGGGCGAGAGCCTGGTCGGGAAGGAGACCGTCCTCACCATCGGGCGGCTGACGATGACCATGCGCCCGGCCTCCGACCTGGACGCCCCGCCCGTGACCGCCCCGCCCGTGACCGCCTCACCCGTGACCGCCTCATCTGTGACCGGCCCGACCGGCCCGACCGGCCCGACCGGCCCGACCGGCCCGACCGGCCCGGCCGACCTGCCGGTGGCCGCGCCGCCCGTGCCCGACCCCCCTGTGCCCGACCCCCTCTGACCGAACACCACCTCCGGGAGAAGGACCTCACCGTATGTCCGACCGAATATCCGACGACACGGGCCGCGCATCCGGTGACAACGAGCCGACGCCGCGCGTCGCGCTGGTCTCCGGCGGCTCCCGCGGCATAGGCCGGTCCACCGTGCTGCGGCTGGCCCGGGACGGCTTCGACGTGGCGTTCTGCCATCACTCCAGCCCCGACGCCGCCCGTGAGCTGGAGGCGGAGGCGGCGCGGCACGGCGGCGGGCGGGTGATCGGCCGGCAGGCGGATGTCCGCGACCCGGGCGCGGTGCGCGAACTGGTCGCCTTCACCGAGGAGTCGCTCGGCCCGGTCGATGTCGCGGTCACCTCCGCCGGGATCACCCGGGACAATCCGCTGCTGCTGATGAAGGACGAGGAGTGGCGGGACGTCCTGGAGGTCAACCTGGACGGCACCTATCACCTGTGCCGTTCCGTGGTGTTCGGAATGATGAAACGCAAGTCCGGATGCGTCATCAACATCTCGTCGGTGGCCGGTGTCCACGGCAATGCGACCCAGAGCAATTACGCGGCCTCCAAAGCGGGGATCATCGGTTTCACCAAGTCGCTCGCCAAGGAGGTCGGACGGTATGGCATACGGGCCAATGTGGTGGCACCCGGCTTCGTCGAGACCGATATGACGGCGGAGCTTTCCGACCGGGTGCGCAAGGAGGCGGAGCAGAGCATCCCGCTGCGCCGCTTCGGCCGTCCGGAGGAGGTCGCCGACATGGTCGCGTACCTGGTCGGAGCGGAGTATGTGACCGGTGCGGTGTTCCAGGTCGACGGCGGCATCGTCCTCTGACGGGCAGCGTCGGCACCTTTGTTCGAGCGGTGTTCGCCGGCCGAGGGCCGCTCAATGAGCGTCATGCACGAGACGGACGAGCGAGGGGGTACGGACGTGGCAGCCAAGCGCAGCAAAGTGCCGCGCTTCTATTTCAATTTCCGCAGCCCGTACTGCTGGATCGCCTACCGTGATCTGATGGACCGCTATCCGGATGTCGCACAGGCGGTGGAATGGCACCCGTGGTGGGAACCGGACGCGGATGGTGAGCGCCGTATGGCCGAACAACGCCATCACTTTCCGTATACGGCGATGTCCCGGGAGAAGCATCTCTATATCCTCCAGGATGTGCGCCGGCTGACGACCGACCGCGGCCTCGCGGTCAACTGGCCGGTGGATCAGGACCCGGTCTGGGAGGTGCCGCATCTGCCGTACTTCCTGGCGCTGGACGCGGGGCTCGGCCCCGCCTACATCGAGCGCCTCTACCGGGCGCGCTGGCAGGAGGGCCGCGACATCTGCGACCGTACGACCATCGCGGCCATCGCCGGTGAGCTGGGGCTTCCGGCCGGCCGGGCGGCGGCAGCCGCCGATGACGAGGAGCTGCGCGGCGGCCGGGGACTCCAGGCCCTGCTCGCGCTCAGCGACGCCGGGGCGTTCGGCGTGCCGTTCTTCACCCATGGCTATGACAAGTTCTGGGGTGTGGACCGGCTGCCGGCCTTCGTCGAAGCGGTCCGCTCCGGCTCCGGGCCGCGCCCGGACTCCGGTGACCGATCCGGCGCCCGCTCCCGGGACACGCCCGCCGCCGTGCCCTCGGACACCGACTTCGCCGCCGCCCGATCGGCCGATCCGGGCCACGCCGGAGGCTGTGGCTGACTCTTCGCCCGCCCGCTCGTTCACACGTTGTCGCCCGTCCCACCCGCCCGTCCCGCCCGTCCCGCCCGCCCGTTCCACCACTCGCCGCGACCGAGACGAGAACGCCCTGACCGCCGACGGACACTCCCCCTCCTGGAGGACGCAGATGCCCGAGCCACGCCAGACGTCGGCGCGCTCCCCCTCTCTGGGAGCCCGCGCCCTCTCGGCCGCGGCCCTGCCGATCGCCCCGCTGTACGGGGCCAGGCTGGCGTATCTGGCCTTCCATCCGCGGCGCCGGGAACAGCGGGAGCACCCACGGGACCACGGGCTGCCCTGTACGGAGCTGAAGGTGCCCTTCGCGGCGCGGAAGCACCTGGACACCTGGCTGTGCCCGGCGTCCCCCGAGAAGGTGGTGGTGCTCGGGCACAGCATGGCCACGGCGAAGGACCACAGCCTCCGCCACGCCAAGTTCCTGCACGACGCCGGGTACACCGTCTGTCTGTTCGACCACCGCAACCATGGGGCCAGCAGCGACGACCGGGCGCTGTTCGGGCTCGGCGACCGGTTCGCGAGCGATGTCACCTCCGTGGTCTCCCACCTGCGCGACCAGCGGGGATACGGCACGGCCCGGATAGCCTTCTACGGCTTCTCGTTCTCGTGCTTCTCGTCCATGTGGGCGCTGACGCACGACGGATTCGAACTTGACGCGCTGGTGTGCGACAGCGGGCCGGGGCACGACGTCCCGCCGCTGCTGCGCAAGTTCCTGGAGGCGGAGGCGCTGCCGCTGCCCGCCCTGCTGAAGGGCGAGCCGGCCCGTTCGGCGGTGGCGCGGACGCTGTGCGCGGTGGGCCCGGCCATGCTCCGGGCCCAGTGGCCCCCGCCCGCGACGGGCAAGTTCGCCAAGATCCCCCTGTTGTTCATGTCGGGCGAGCACGATGCGATCGTGCCGCCGTCCTCGGTGGACGCGCTGGCCGAGCGCTATGCCCAGGCCGAGACGCACGTCCTGCCGGGAGCCGAGCATCTGCTCGGGCTGGAGACCGATCCTGAAGGCTACGCGAGCGTGGTGCTGGATTTCCTTGAGCGGGCCCTGGGGTAGCAACCTTGACCGTCCCTCTCGGGGCGGAACTTTTCGGAAGAGGGAAGAGAGAGCATGCAAAAGGTGCTCATCGCCAACCGTGGCGAGATCGCTGTCCGTGTTGCCCGTGCCTGCCGGGATGCCGGGATCGCGAGCGTAGCCGTCTATGCCGATCCGGACCGGGACGCATGTCATGTGCGCGCGGCCGATGAAGCCTATGCGCTGGGCGGTGACACCCCGGCGGCCAGCTATCTCGACCAGGCCAAGGTCCTTGCCGCGGCGGCCGAATCCGGCGCCGACGCCGTCCACCCCGGCTACGGATTCCTCTCCGAGAACGCCGAATTCGCCCAGGCCGTCCTCGACGCGGGCCTGACCTGGATCGGCCCCCCGCCGCACGCCATCCGGGACCTGGGCGACAAGGTCGCCGCCCGCCATATCGCCCAGCGCGCCGGCGCCCCACTGGTCGCCGGCACCCCCGACCCGGTCTCCGGGGCGGACGAGGTCGTGGCCTTCGCCGAACAGCACGGCCTGCCGATCGCCATCAAGGCCGCCTTCGGCGGCGGCGGACGCGGCCTCAAGGTCGCCCGCACCATGGAAGAAGTCCCCGAGCTCTACGACTCCGCCGTCCGCGAGGCCGTCGCGGCGTTCGGCCGCGGCGAGTGCTTCGTCGAGCGCTACCTCGACAAACCCCGCCATGTGGAGACCCAGTGCCTGGCCGACACCCACGGCAACGTCGTGGTCGTCTCCACCCGTGACTGCTCCCTCCAGCGCCGCCACCAGAAGCTGGTCGAGGAGGCCCCGGCCCCGTTCCTGACCCAGGAACAGAACGACCAGCTCTACGCCGCCTCCAAAGCCATCCTCAAGGAAGCCGGCTATGTGGGGGCGGGGACGGTGGAGTTCCTCGTCGGCAACGACGGCACCATCTCCTTCCTCGAGGTCAACACCCGGCTCCAGGTGGAGCACCCGGTCACCGAAGAGGTCACCGGCATCGACCTGGTCCGCGAGATGTTCCGCATCGCCGACGGCGAGGCCATCGGCTACGACGATCCTCCGATGCGCGGCCACTCCTTCGAGTTCCGCATCAACGGCGAGGACCCGGGCCGCAACTTCCTGCCCGCCCCCGGCACGGTGACCTCCTTCGTCCCGCCCGCCGGCCCCGGTGTCCGGCTGGACGCGGGCGTGGAGTCCGGCAGCGTCATCGGCCCGGCGTGGGACTCGCTGCTGGCCAAGCTGATCGTCACCGGCGCCACCCGCACCCAGGCCCTCCAGCGCGCCGCCCGCGCGCTGGCCGAGTTCCAGGTCGAGGGCATGGCCACCGCGATCCCGTTCCACCAGGCGGTGGTCGTGGACCCGGCGTTCACCAGCGAGCCGTTCACGATCCACACCCGCTGGATCGAGACCGAGTTCAACAACACGATCGCCCCGTTCGCGCCGACCGGGATGGATGAGACCGACGAGCCCACCGCCCGTGAGACCGTCGTGGTCGAGGTCGGCGGCAAGCGGCTGGAGATCTCGCTTCCGGCGGCATCGTCAAGAGCCTGAACGCGAACGTCGGCGCCTCGGTCAGCGCGGGCGCCGTGATCTGCGAACTCAAGGACTGACCCGCCGCCATGACAGCCTTACGGCGGGCTCCGAGCGGAGCCCGCCGTCAAGGACCGGCTATGTGAGGTCAGTCCTTGAGCGTCCGCTCCAGGAAGTTCAGGACGGTCTCCGCGTACGTCTCCGGCTGGGTCTTGATCCCCTGGAGATGCTCGGTGTCCGGCAGGGTGTGCACCTCGGCCAGCGGATAGCGCTCGGCCAGCGCCCGCACCCCGGACGCGGGGATCATGGTGTCGAGCTCACCGGTCAGAAAGAGCATCGGGGTGCGCTCGTACGCGCCGCCGAGCGGCGGCGGCCACTGCACCCGCAGCATCGCCACGGCGGCGGACGAGGCGACCGTCTCCACGACCGCGCGGGAGGGGCCGGTGCCCAGCGGGCCGGGGATGGGCACGCCGCCGGCCGCGACGAAGTTCCGGAACAGCGGGGCCAGCTCCAGCGCCGGACCGCTGTCGAAGATCACCGCGTCGACCGGGCAGTCCTCCCTCTTGAGCATGTAGAAGGAGGGGAAGGTCGAGATGGAGAAGCCGTAGATCGCGATGCGTGCCGTGGCGTACTCGTCCATCGAGCGCATATGCCGCACCACGGCGACCACATCGTCGGTGTGGCGGTCGCTCATGCCCCAGCCCGCGCGGTCCGCGACGCTCTTACCGTGGTTGCGGTGGTCGAACATCGCGACCGTATAGCCGGCCTCGCTGAGCAGCCGCGCCTGCGCCAGGCTCGCGGACTTGCTCAGCCCCAGGCCGTGTCCGAGGACCACGACCCGCTCGGTGTCGCCGGGGATGAGCCAGACATGCAGTCCGCGCCCCTGCTGACCGTTCAGCGGAACGTTCACATCGGTGCTGGTCAGCCCCAGGTCGGCGGGCTTCTTGTGATGTGGCCTGCGGGGCGGGTGGTAGATCATGTACGAGAGGAAGGCGCCGTACAACGGTGCCACCGGGAGGGTCACCGCCGAGGCCGCCTTGGCCAGGAATCCCGTCGCCATGGTCGTCAAACCCCTATCACCGCTCGTGCCCGGACGTGCGCGATCGTAGTGCGGACGGGCAGGTGACCGCGTCGGCCGGGAGGCGAACGTGGCCGAAGTCACCGGGTGTCCCCGATCGGTAACGCCGCCGTGCGGCAAGGGCGTTGGGGGCGCCGGAACGGGTCGGCGCGGCGCGTTCGGACGGCGGGGCGCCCACGGCGCGCCGCGCGCGCCGCTGTACCGTCAGTACGTCCACAGCGAGCGCATCATCGGCCGATAGCACGGGGGAAGCGGAACAGTGTCCTTCACCAGCCCGGTTCAGCCCGCACGAGAGCCCCGGCGATGGGCCCCGGTCGGCGCCCTGCCCGGCCCCGGAGACCGTCCCGGCCCCGGTGAGGTGGCCGTATGGCTGCTGCGGATCCCGCCGTCCGCCGCCGCTGCCACCGCCGTCGCGGAGGGCATGCTGGACGAGCGGGAGCGCGAGCGTGCGGCGAGGATGCGGACCGACCTGCTGCGCGAGCGCTATGTGACCTCCCATGTGGGGCTGCGGACGCTGCTCGGCGGCTATCTCGGCATCGCCCCGGGCGAGGTCGAGTTCGTCCGGGAGACCTGCGGAATGCCGGACTGCGACAAGCCGCACGGCCGCCCGGCCCTCGCGGGCGAGGATTCGCTGCACTTCTCCCTCTCCCACTCCGGGGACGCCGCCCTGTGCGCCGTCGCCGGGGTGCCCGTGGGCGCCGATGTCGAGGAGCGGGACCCCGAGCGCACCGGAACCAGGCTGACGGGGCTGATCGGGCAGTTGCACCCGGAGGAGCGGGCGGCGATCGAGATGCTTCCGGAGGAGCTGCGGGCGGAGGCGTTCCTGGGCTGCTGGGTCCGTAAGGAGGCGTACCTCAAGGGCATCGGTACCGGGCTGCCGGGCGGGATCAGCGCCCACCATGTCGGTCTCGCCGAGGGGCTGGCCCCTACCGACGCGCCGTCCGGCCCCGGCGGCTGGGCCTTCGCCGACCTCGAGGCACCGCCCGGCTACCACGCCGCGGTGGCCGTACGGGACGAGGCCGCCGTACGGGACGAGGCCGGGCCGGTCGTGACCCTGGCGGGGCTGCGTCTGGAGTGATGGCCGCGGCTGACGTGAGGGCCGTGGCGTTGTCGGACCCCCGGCGTACCGTCGGAGGTATGTGCAGATCCATCAAGACGCTCCGCCCGCCCTATGCCGAGACCGTCACCCAGGACGACATGCGCGCCGCCGCCCTCCAGTACGTCCGCAAGATCAGCGGCTTCCGCCAGCCCGCCCCGCACAACGCCGCCGCCTTCGACAAGGCGGTCGAAACGATCGCCGCGGCCACTGAGGAGCTGCTGAGCACCCTGGAGGTCAAGGGCCGCACAGGATGACTGCCCGGGCATGGTGGGTATGGCCAAGGCGCACCGAGGACCCGGCGCCGGGCGGGGACTCAGCGGACGTAGTTCTTGAGGGTGTCCGTATCGAGCGTGATGCCCACCGGGTCGGGCAGGGCCACCCGCTCGCCGAAGGGGGCCCGGTGGATGTCGAGGTAGCAGGCGCTCTTCGGGTCGGGATTGGTGTGGACGATGACGGCGCAGGCGTCTCGGTCCACAAGGAGGTACACGGGAATGCCCACGGCCGCGTAGGCGGCTGGCTTCTCGACGCGGTCGCGGCGGTCGGTGTCTCCGTCGTGCAAGGTGACCTCGACGGTCATCAGAACCCCGTCCGGGGCCGACCATTCACCGTGCCCCGTGAAGTGCTCATCGGGCGCCAGCACGCCGTCCGGGCGCATGCGCCCCTCGCGGTAGGGCTCGACCTTCAGCCCCCGCTCGCTCGCGTAGAGCCAGAGAACGGGGCGATGCTGCATGCAGCGCTTCTGTAGCCACCTGACGATCGCTCGGTTAAAACCGTCATGTTGCACCCCTTTCCTGGTGGAAGCCAGTGTTCCCAGGTGCCGACGCGGCCGGGGCACAAAGCTCAGTCGATCACTCCTGCGAGTGAAGGGTGGCTGTCAGACGGTGACGGGCGCGGAAACTCAGGCATGCCGGGCGGACCGTTGCGGGCTGACCAGCAGATCATGGCCGCCCAAACATGACTGGGGCCTCTCGAACGATCGAGAGGCCCCAGTCACTGCCATGGTGCGCCGCCAGGGACTCGAACCCCGGACCCGCTGATTAAGAGTCAGCTGCTCTAACCAACTGAGCTAGCGGCGCGTGCTGACGAGGTAAATACTACCTGGTCCGGGAGGGTGGTTTTGACCATCGCTCTTCGGGGCACAGCCGGAGCCCGCCGAGGGCGGCCGGGACTCCCTCCGAGGGCGGCCGGGGCCGGGATCCCGGCTCAGATGGAGAGGGAGAGCAGCATCGGGGCCGCCTCACGGTTGAGGGCGTCGGCGGCCTGGCGCAGCCGGTGGGCATGGGCCAGGGGGAGGGAGAGGGCCAGACAGCCCACCGAGCGGCCGGCGCTGACCGGCACCGCCGCGCAGACCGTGCCGATCGCGTATTCCTGAAGGTCGAGGACGGGGACGGTGGCGGGCTGGCTGTCCAGCTTGCGGAACAGCACCCTTTCGCTGGTGGTGGTCCGGGAGGTGAGCCGCACCGTCTTGTGGCGGGAGAGATGATCGCGGCGGCTGTCGTGGTCGAGCTGGGTGAGCAGGCATTTGCCGAGTGCCATCGCATGGGCGGCGGAGCGGAAGTCCACCCACTCGTTGACCTTGGGCGTCCGCGGTCCGTCCGCATACTGCGTGATCTTGATTTCGCCGTCCACATAGCGGCTGAGATAGACCGCCGCGCCCACCGAGTCGCGCAGTGCCATGAGGGAGCGCTGGAGCTTGTCCTGGACGGCGTGGCCGCGGCCGGGGCCCGCGGAGCCCAGCAGGGTCAGCGAGATGCCGCCGACATAGGCCCCGTCGGCGATCTGCTCCACATAGCCCTCGCGGCGCAGCATCAGCAGCAGCTCGGTGAGCTGGTGGGCCGGCAACCGGGTCTCCCGGGCGATCATGATGTCGCTGACGCCGGACGCGTGTTTGGCGACGACCTCCAGGATCCGGAGGGCGTGCTGCACCGAGTGGAACGGTGCGGTCGGCTCGGGCCTGAGCGCCACGATTTCCCCCCTCGCAGGTTGGCGTGGCTTTGTATCACGATAACCGCCAAGGGCCTTATCCGGATCGGCTGTTGAGGATATTGCCGAGGTGCCGCACCCCGGTCAGCGGGGGCGTATATCCAGGGCATATGACATAGGCGTGCCCCCGCGGATGGGTCGCGGGGGCAGTGCCGGTCGGTGCCCCGGCTCGGGCCGCATGATCTACCTGGCAGGGGCCAGGTGATCTACCTGGCGGGGGCCGGATGATCTAGAGAACCGCGCTCAGGAACTCCCTCGTCCGCTCGTGCTCCGGCTCGGTGAAGATCTTCTCCGGCGGCCCGGACTCGATCACCCGGCCCGCGTCGAACATCAGCACATCGTCGGAGATGTCCCGGGCGAAGTTCATCTCATGCGTGACGCACAGCATGGTGATGTCCGTCGTATGGGCGATATCGCGCAGCACATCCAGCACCCCGGCCACCAGCTCCGGGTCCAGCGCCGAGGTCACCTCGTCCAGCAGCATCACCTGCGGCCGCATCGCCAGCGCCCGGGCGATCGCCACCCGCTGCTGCTGCCCGCCGGACAGTTGTGTCGGGTACGCGTCGCACTTGTCGCCGAGCCCGACCAGGTCGAGCAGTTCCCGGGCGCGGGTCTCGGCCTCGTCCTTGCTCAGGCCGAGCACATGCACCGGGGCCTCGGTGATGTTCCGCAGCACCCGCATATTGGGGAAGAGGTTGAACTGCTGGAAGACCATTCCGATCTTCTTGCGCACCTCACGGGTGTGCTTCTCGCCCGCCGGGACCAGCGAGCCGCCTCTGTCCTCGTGGGTGAGGTAGTCGCCGTCGACCTTGATCGTGCCCTCGTCCGGTTTGATCAGCGTCATCAGCAGCCGCAGGATCGTGGTCTTGCCCGATCCCGAGGGGCCTATCAGGGTGACGTGCTTGCCGGAGGAGACCGAGAAGTCGAGGTTGTCCAGGACCGTATTGCTGCCGAAGCGCTTGGTCACCTGGTCGAAGCGGATCAGTTCACTGCCGTCCACGGCAGGATTCGTGTGGTCGGTTTCAGTGGCCAAGACGACGCTCCAGGGCTCGCATCAGAAGGGAAGCCGGATAGGCGATGACGATGAAGGCGATGCCGACCATCGTGTAGGGCTCGATGTACTGGAAGGACGACGCGCCTTCCGCGCGCGCCTTCTGAAGCATGTCGACGACGCCGATCAGCGCGAGCATCGGGGAGTCCTTCAGCATCGCGATGACGTAGTTGCCCAGGGCGGGCACCACCCGGCGGATGGCCTGCGGCAGGATCACCGCGGTCCAGGTACGGGCGCGGGAGAGGCTGAGCGCGGTCGCCGCCTCCCACTGCCCCTTGGGCACACCATCGATACCGGCCCGGTAGACCTCTGCGGTGTACGTCGAGTAGTGCAGACCGAGCGCGATCACCCCGGTGGTGAGCGCCGAGAACTTGATGTCCCAGGTCGGCAGCACGTAGTAGAAGAAGAACAACTGCACCAGCAGCGGGGTGTTGCGGATGAACTCCACGACCGCCGCCACCGGCCAGCGCACAAAGCGGGTCGGCGAGCGGAAGGCCATCGCCCACACCAGGCCCAGCGCGAACGCCAGGATCGAGCCCAGCGCGGTCGCCTCCAGCGTGATCAGCAGTCCGCGGCCCAGCTCCGGGAGGAAGTCCTTGGCCACATCCCAGTTCCAGGTCACTGGGCACCTCCCGTGATGATGTTGGACGACTGCTCGGACTCCTGGCGCGCGGACAGCTTCCGGGTCACCAGCGGGCCCTTGTCGGACTTCACCGGAGCCTGGCCGATGCCCGCCTTGGCGCGCCGTTCCAGCAGCCGCATCAGCCGGGTGAGGACGAAGGCCAACACGAAGTAGAGGACCAGGATGATCGCGTAGATCTCCAGGCTGTCGCCGGTCGCCAGCCGCGAGAGCTGGGCGGCGAAGGTGATGTCGGCGACGCTCACCGCGGAGACCAGGGCGGTCGCCTTCAACAGCTCGATCAGCAGATTGTTGAAGGGCGGGATCATCTCCGGGATCGCCTGCGGCAGGATCACCCGGCGCATCCGCTGCGCGGGGGTGAAACTGAGCGCGATGGCCGCCTCACGCTGCGCCGGGGCCACCGAGGCGATCGCGCCGCGCACGATCTCCGAGCCGTACGCCCCGTAGGTGAGGCCCAGCGCCAGCACCGCCGCCCACATCGACACCAGTTGGTACCCGAAGGCCAGCGGCATCACGAAGAACAGCCAGAACATCAGCACCAGGGCCGAGGTGCCGCGGAAGATCTCTACATAGAAACCGGTCAGAAAGCGGACGATCCACAGCCGGGAGGTGCGGGCGATCCCGATGCCGAACGCCACGGCGGCCGCGAAGACCGCGCTGAGCAGGGTGAGCTGGATGGTGATCCAGACGCCCGGAAGAAGCCAGTTTTCCCACAGTCCGGCCGTCATGAGCACAGCTCCTTGGCGGTCAGATCGGTCATCTCTTCCTTGGTGAAGCCAAAGGGGCGCACGATGCGCAACAGCTCGCCGCTCTTCTTCATCTTGTGGAGCTCGATATTGAAGGCGTCCCGGAGCTTGGTCTCCTCCGGCCGGAAGGCGAAGCCGCCGGCGCCGATGTCCGGTTTGCCGTCGACGTACGCCTGGAACGGCTCGGTGGCCTCGGCCTGTCGGCTGTTCCGCTGCTTCACCACGTTGTGGACGGTCACGGTGGTGCCCGCGAAGACATCGGCCCGGCCCTGTTCCACGGCCAGCAGCCCGGCGAGCTGGTCGGGGAGGATCAGCATCTCGCTCTGCTTGATCCCGACGGCTTCCGCGTAGCCGATCTGGGCATATGCGGTGCCGGTGGCCATTTTGGCCTTCTTCTTGGCGATGTCCTCGTAGTTGTGGATGTTCTTGGGGTTCCCCTTGCGCACGATGAACGCGTCACGCATGCGGTAGTCGGGGTCGGAGAAGATCACCTGGGCGCAGCGGTCGGGGTTGATGTACATCCCCGCCGAGACCACGTCGAACTGCTGCGAGCGAAGGCCCGGGATCAGCGAGCCGAACTCGGTCGGCACCGGCTGGACCTTGGCCACTCCCAGCCGCTTGAAGATGATCTTCGCGATCTCCGGCGCCTCGCCGGTGAACTCACCGTTCTTGTCGATATAGCCGAATGGGATCTCCCCCGCTATTCCCAGTCGGACCGTGCCTTGCGACCGCAGTCGCTCCAGCAGATTGCCCCCGTCCTTGGCGCCGGAGCCGGACACCCGGCTGCATCCGGCCGCGCCCAGCAGGCCCAGGGCCGCACCGCCGGCGAGAAGCGAGCGGCGGCTTGGACCCATTTTCGCCATTTCTCTGCTATCGGTGTCTTTCTCACGTGGTGGAGCCATGGGCGCGCGGCTACCCGACTCCGGCAAATGTATGCAGGCTGTTTCCGGCCCTTGATATAGCCGATGCCTGGGTAGGCCCCCTACGGCAGGACTGGTTCCGAAGCGACCTGGAGGAAAGTCGATGGTTGACCGAGCCGACCGGTTCATCGAGGTCTCGCTCGAGAAGCGCGGGGTGAGCTGCACGGCCAAGCTCCTCGACGAGCGAGCGCCGATCACCTGCGAGGCGGTGTGGAACGCACTGCCGCTGGGGGGTGACGTATATCACGCGAAGTATGCGCGCAATGAGATCTATGCGCTGCTGCCCCCCTTCGCACCCGAGGAGCCGCCCCTGGAGAACCCGACGATCACCCCGATCCCCGGTGACCTGTGTTACTTCACCTTCACGGACACCCAGCTCGGGACGAAGTCGTACGGATACGAGACCGACGCCAAGCACCAGGGGCGGCGGCAGGTCGTCGACCTGGCGCTCTTCTACGAGCGGAACAACCTGCTGATCAACGGCGACGCGGGCTGGGTGCCCGGGATCGTCTGGGGCTCGGTCGTCGACGGCCTCGACCGGATGGCCGACGCCTGCCAGGACCTGTGGCGCGCCGGGGCGCTGGGGGAGACCCTCAGCTTCCGCCGGGCGTAGCGCACGCGGCCGGGCCCGGGGCGGTGTCGCCCCGGGCCCAGCCGCGCGCCTTAGGCCGCCGCGGGGCGCACCCCGTCCGCCAGCCCCGCCTCGAACAGCGCGTGCGCCGCCCGTAGCACCAGCGCGTCCGCGTGGCGCGCGCCCACCAGTTGCACCCCGATCGGCAGCCCCGCGCCGCTGAGACCGCACGGCACCGACGCCGCGGGCTGCTGGGTCAGGTTGAACGGGTAGGTGAACGGCGTCCAGCCCGTCCACCGGGTGTGCTCCGACCCCTTGGGCACCTCGACCCCCGCCTCGAACGCGGTGATCGGCAGCGTCGGGGTGACCAGCAGGTCGTACGCGGAGTGGAACCGTCCCATCGCATGGCCGAGGGCCATCCGGACATCCACGGCCGCCAGATGGTCCAGCGCGCTGTACGACGCCCCCTGGGCGCAGATCTCGCGCAGCCCCGGATCCAGCAGCTCCCGGTCCTCCGCCCCCAGCGGCTGTACCACCCGGGCCGCGCCGCTGAACCACAGCGCGTGGAACGCCTCCACCGGATCCTCGAACCCCGGGTCGATCTCCTCGACCACCGCGCCCAGCTCCGCCAGCAGATCCACCGCCCGCCGTACCGCCGCGGCCACCTCCGGGTCGACCGCGGCCGCACCGCCGAGCGCGGGGCTGTAGGCCACCCGCAGCCCGTCCACCCCGCCCCCGCCGGGGGCGAGCGCCTCCTGGAAGCCGCCCCCGGAGGGCGCCAGTTGGGACCAGTCGCGCCAGTCCGGACCGGAGATCACATCCATCAGCAGCGCCGCGTCCGCCGCGTCGCGGGTCATCGGGCCCACATGGGCCAGCGTGCCGAACGCGCTCGCCGGATAGAGCGGAACCCTCCCATAGGTGGGTTTCAACGCGAAGATGCCGCAGAAGGCCGCCGGGATACGGACCGAACCCCCGCCGTCCGTCCCCAGGCTCAGCGGACCCGCGCCCAGCGCCACCGCGGCCGCGCTGCCGCCACTGGAGCCGCCCGCGGTCCGCTGAGGGTCGTACGGATTGCCGGTGACCCCGTAGACCGGGCTGTCGGTGACGCCCTTCCAGCCGAACTCCGGGGTCGTCGTCTTCCCCACGAACACCGCGCCGTGCTCGCGCAGCCGGGCCACCGAGGGCGCGTCCTCGTCCCACGCCTGGCCCTCGGGCCGTACGGTCCGCGAACCGCGCAGCGTGGGCGCGCCGCGCAGCAGCAGGATGTCCTTCACCGACACCGGGACGCCGTCCAGCAGGCCCGCGGGGGCCCCGCGCCGCCACCGCTCGGCGGACTCCTCCGCCTGCCGCAGCGCGCCCTCGGCGTCCACCCGGCTGAAGGCGTTCACCTCCGGCTGTATCTGCTCGATCCGGTGGAGGACGGCACGGGTCGCCTCGACCGGGGAGAGCTCGCCGGAGGCATAGCGCTCGATGAGTTGAACGGCTGTCAGGTTGTGAATGTCCGTCATCCGGCTCTCCGTTCAGGTCGTGCGATCAGTCCACCGGTACGTACCCGAGGCGTTTGTCGACGATGTTGAGCAGTGGCTCGCCCGCGCACCAGCGCTCGTAGTTGTCCTGGAACTGCTCGGCCAGATGGTCGCGCCAGCCGACCGTGTCGCCGCTCATATGGGGCGAGATGAACAGCCCCGGCACGTCCCACAGGGGATCGTCCGAGGCCAGCGGCTCGTGTTCGAAGACATCCAGGGCCGCGCCGCCGATCCGCCGGGCGACCAGGGCCGCCGTAAGGTCCTTCTCGACGACCAGGGGGCCGCGGCCGACGTTGATGAACCGGGCGGTGGACTTCATCCGGTCGAAGATGTTCCGGTCGAACATGCCGCGGGTGGCGTCGGTGAGCGGTGCCGCGCACACCACCCAGTCGGCCGAGGGGAGCAGCTCGGGCAGCTCGTCGCCGCCGCGCACACCCGGCCGCGCGGTGCGGCCGACCAGGTCGACCACCACGCCGAGCGAGGCCAGGGTGGAGTCGATCGCCCGGCCGATGGGGCCCGCGCCCACGACCACGGCGCGGGTACCGGTCAGTCGCATCGTCTCCCGGTGCTGCCAGCGGCGCTGCCGCTGTAGCTCCCAGGTTCCGTGGAAGTCCTTGGCCATGGAGATCACCAGGCCGGCCACGTACTCGGCGATCGGCTGCTCGAAGACCCCTCGGGCATTGGTCAACACGGTGTCGGAGGTGACGAGTTCGGGGCAGAGCAGCCGGTCGACCCCCGCGCTCGCGGTATGGACCCAGGCCGGCCGGGGGCCCTCGCCCGGCCAGGCGTCGCGGACCGCGTCGGAGGTGAAATCCCAGACCAGGAGCACATCCGCGGCAGGGAGGGCCTGGGGGAGCGAATGCTCGTCGCAGACGAGCACCTTCGCCCGGTCCGCCACCCGGTCCAGGCGGACCGGCGGCTGGTCGCCGAAGACGACAACTGTGCTTTCGGACATAGGCGGGAAACCGTTTCGAAACGTGGATGGGTTTGCCTGAAGAAGGAGGGGGCAGGCGCCTCAGTTTGAGGATTGACCACGCTAGGCAGCGGAAACTACCGTCGTCAACAACGGCATCTGTCCCGGCGTCCCCGGCAGTAGGCCGGTCTCTCTCCATCGCAACCTCTGGCCAATGGTCCAGTCCCTCCGTTCCGTATTGGGGCTCGCTTTGGACGTCTCTTTTCTGGGTGGCCCACAGCCGCAGCGCGGCGTGGGTGTGGTGGCACCGTTCGACTTCGCACTCGATCGTGAACTATGGCGCTGGGTACCCGATGAGGTCTCCCTGCACCTCACCCGTACCCCGTTCGTACCCGTCGAGGTCAGCCTCGACCTGGCCCGGCTCGTGAGCGAACACGAGACCTTGCACGACGCGGTGCAGGCACTGGCGGCCGTCGCACCGGAAGTGGTGGCGTACGCCTGCACCTCGGGCAGTTTCGTCGGCGGCGTGGCCGGTGAGCGCGCGATGTGCGCGGCCATGTCCCAGGCGGGTGAGATCCCGACGCTGACCACCTCGGGCGCGCTGCTGGAGGCGCTGCGGGAGATCGGCGCCCGACGGATCGCGGTGGTGACGCCGTACACCCGCTCGGTCACCGACTCGCTCGAGGAGTACCTCGCCGAGGGCGGGATGACCGTCACCGGACGGGCGTATCTCGGCCTGACCCGGCACATCTGGAAGGTGCCGTACCGCGACGTGGTCGACATGGCCCGGCAGGCGGTGGTCGGGGCGACCGACGCGCTCTTCATCAGTTGCACCAATCTGCCGACCTACGACGTGATTCCGCAGCTCGAGGCGGAGCTGCGGATGCCCGTGCTGTCCGCGAACCAGGTCACCATGTGGGCGGCGCTGCGGGCGATCGGCGCCGAGGCGGTCGGGCCGTACCAGGCGCTGATGGACCCGGTCGCCCGGTCCGGTCCGGCGGGGATGTCGGCGTCGCCGATGAGCCGCCCGCTCCCGGTGACGGACCCCGTCGTCGAATCGGTCGAGGCCGTGGTGGACGAGCCGGAGGCGGCGCTGGCCGGGGCGGCGTCGCCCGGGCTGGACGGCGATCCGGCCGACGGGCTCGACCCGGGCTTTGGCACCGGCCTCGGCGAGGGCCCCTACCTCGACGATTCGGGCGGCCCGTCGGCGGTGTGACGGGCGGGCCCGCCCGCCGGAGTGCGGGGCGGGCTCGCCGCCGGTGTGACGGGCAGGTTCTGTCGCCGGTGTGCGGGGCGGGCCCGTCACCTGCGCGAGGGGCGGGCCCGTTCACCTGCGCGAGGGGAGTTGTCCGGCGGGTGGGAACCTGCCGGGCCTCCGCGGTGTATGAGAAGTGACAGCAGTGCAGCAGGGGGCGGCGCTCACGGGGGCCGCCAGTAAGGAGGCAGTCATGGTGGACTCGACGCACCCGGCCCCGGACACGGTCGGCTTTCTCTACCCCGGATACTCCGCCGAGGACGAATACCCCCGCCTGGAAGGCATGCTCGGCGGCGACAGCGGCGATATCCGGCTTCCCCTGGTCCATACCGACATCGGTGAGGACGCCCATCGGGTCGACGCCCTGCTGGAGATGGGGTCGGCGGCCCGCCTCGCGGCGGGGGTCGCCGAGCTCGCCGAGCGCGGGGCCCGGGCCGTGGTCTGGGCCTGCACCAGCGCCAGCTTCGTCTTCGGCTGGGAGGGCGCCCATGAGCAGGTGCGTGAGCTGGGCGAGACGGCCGGATTGCCCGCCTCCAGTACCTCCTTCGCCTTCGCCCACGCGGTGCAGGCGCTCGGCGCCGAGCGGGTGGCCATCGCCGCCACCTATCCGGAGGATGTCGCCGACTACTTCAGGGCATTTTTGAAGGCCGCGGGCGCCGAGGTGGTCTCGATGCGCGGCAGCGGGATCATCACGGCCGCGGAGGTCGGCACCTGGGGCCGGGCAGAGGTGCTGGAGCTGGCCCGCGCCGGGGATCACCCCGAGGCCCAGGCGGTGCTCCTTCCCGACACCGCCCTGCATACCGCCGCCTGGATTCCGGATCTGGAGGCGGAGCTGGGCAAGCCGGTGCTCACGGCCAACCAGGTCACCGTCTGGGAGGGGCTGCGGCTGCTGGGCCGCGATCCGGTCCATGACCGGCTGGGCACGCTCTTCGCCCGGAGCGGCGGATAGCGGCGGGTGGTCCGGCCGCCGAGGGGCGCGGCACGCTGGCCGAGCGGCGGTGACGGGGAGCTGAATCCCGGCGGAATTCCATGTTGCTCTTTCGCCATCACGGCATTCCGCTTATCGGACTGCGCCTAGCATGCAGCCGTGCGTCGCCAACATCTCTCCCCGGTCCCGCCGGCACGTTATCTGCTGGTCGCCGGCGCGGTGACGGTGGCCGCGGCCGTCGGAATCGGCGTGCTGGCGGTCGGCGGAGACTCCTCGGACGACCCTCGTGCGAACCCCTCCGCGACCGCGAGCGCGCCCGCGAAGGCATCGGACGGGCTTCGGCACACCTCCGTCGAGGTGTCCGAGGGCGGCTGCGGCCGCGGCTGGACCGATGCCTCCCGTGGCAAGCAGGTCTTCGATCTGCGGAACACCTCCAGCAGACCGGCCGAGGTCTATCTCACCGATCCGGCGAACGGCGCCGTCTACGGAGAGGTGGAGGGCCTGGGCCCCGGCACCAGCAGACCGCTGAGCGTCACGCTCGGCGGTGGCTCCTACGCCTTCGTCTGCCTGCCCGAGGAGGTGGACGCGGTCACCGGGCCCACCGTCACCGTCCCCGGACCGGCGCGGGGCGGTGGTCCGGCCGCGGTTCCGGTCAACCAGCAGGATCTGATCCCGCCCACCATCGCCTACCAGAAGTGGGTCACGGGCCGGATGGACGAGCTGGTGCGGCGCACGGACGCGCTGCGCTCGGCCATCCGCTGCGGTGACCTGGCCACGGCCCGTGCGGCCTGGCTGCCCGCCCATCTGGTGTACGAGCGGATGGGCGCCGCCTATGGTGCCTTCGGCGACGCCGACGGGGCCATCAACGGCACCACGGCGGGGCTGTCCGGCGGGGTCCATGACCCGGACTTCACCGGATTCCACCGCCTCGAGTACGGCCTGTGGCACGGCCAGTCCGCGAGTTCCCTGCGCCCGGTCGCCGACCGGCTCGTCAAGGACGTCCGAGGGCTGCGGGACGACTGGCCGCAGGAGCGGATGGACCCGGCCGACCTGGGCCTGCGTGCGCACGAAATCATGGAGAACACCGTGCAGTTCGAGCTGACCGGCCGCACCGACTACGGCAGCGGCACCAATGTGGCCACCGCGCGGGCCAACCTCGACGGCACCCGGGCCGTGCTGACCCGGCTGGAGCCGCTGCTGAAGCCCCGTGCCCCGTGGCTGCCCGAGCTGAAGAGCGACCTGGGCCGCACCGAGCGGACCCTGGAGCGCTCGCACCACGGGGACCGCTGGACCCCGCTGGACCGGCTGAGCCGCACCGACCGCCAGCGGCTCAACGCGGACGCGGGCGCGCTGGTGGAGCGGCTGGCGCGGGTGGCGGCGCTGATGGATGTGCGGAGGACCCGGTGAGCGAGGTGCTGCGCAGGGGCTTTCTGCTGGGCGCGGCCGCGGGCACGGTCGGCGCGGTGGCGGGCGCGGCCGGGGGCACTGCGGCCGCGAAGGAGGGGGAGCGGGAGCAGAAGCCCGCCCGCGTCCCCTTCCACGGCGCCCATCAGGCCGGCATCCTCACCCCGCCCCAGCGGGCCACCGCGCTCATCGCCTTCGACGCCATGGCCGAGGGGCGGGAGGAGCTGACCGACGCCTTCCGTGCGCTCACCGAGCGGTGCCGTTTTCTCACCACCGGAGGCACCCCCGACCCGGTCGGGATCACCGCGCCGCCCGCCGACTCCGGCACCCTGGGCTCCCAGGTGGCCGCCGACCGGCTGACCGCGACGGTCGGCGTGGGCGCCTCGCTCTTCGACGAGCGGTACGGACTGGGGGACCGCAGGCCCCGGCGGCTGACCGCGATGCGGTCCTTCCCCGACGACGATCTCGACCCCGACTGGTGCCATGGCGATCTGAGCCTTCAGCTCTGCGCCGACAACACGGATACGGTGCTGCACGCGCTGCGCGACATCGCCCGGCACACCCGGGGCGCGTTGCAGATCCGCTGGCGCGTCGACGGCTTCGTCAGCCCGCCGCGCCCGTCCGGCACCCCGCGCAATCACATGGGGTTCAAGGACGGTACCGCCAATCCGGACACCGATGACGCCCGTGCGATGGACCGTCTGGTGTGGGTGGGCGCCCACTCCGGGGAGCCGGCCTGGACGACCGGCGGCAGCTATCAGGTGATCCGGCTGATCCGGATGCTGGTGGAGTTCTGGGACCGGGTCTCGATCAGCGAGCAGGAGCGCATGTTCGGCCGCAACCGGGACTCGGGCGCCCCGCTGGACGGTCAGCATGAGTTCGACACCCCGCGCTACGCACAGGACCCCAAGGGCGACATCATTCCGCTGGACAGCCATATACGGATGGCCAATCCGCGCACCGCCCGGACCGAGGACCAGCGCATCCTCCGCCGCGCCTACAACTACGACCGGGGCATGGACGCCAACGGCAACTTGGACATGGGGCTGCTGTTCTGCTGCTATCAGCAGGATCTCGCCCGTCAGTTCGAAACCGTGCAGAAGCGTCTGGCGGGGGAGCCGCTGGTGGACTACATCACCCCCTTCGGCGGCGGCTATTTCTTCGCGCTTCCCGGGGTGAGAGACCGCTCCGACTGGCTGGGACGGACCCTTCTGTCCTGACACCGCCCCACCTTCCGGTCAAGAACGTCTCAAGAGTTCCTTGGATTCTTCTGACCCTCTATTCACTCGGCCGCCTCCATGGATTCCATCGGAGAGTCCTGCCCGCGGCACAGGATCAGGCGCAGGCGTGAATCGCGAATCATGTGGAGGCATGGGATGGGCGGCACGGCAGGATCCGAAGGCGGCCGACGGCGTGGCCGGGTAGCGCGCTGGGGTGCCCTGGCCGGCGCCGCGGCCCTGGCGACCGTGGGCGGGGTGGCCCCCGCATGGGCCGCGCCCGCCAAGAGCGGCGGCACCGCGACCCCGGTGAAGCATGTGGTGGTGATCTTCGACGAGAACATCTCGTTCGACCACTACTTCGGCACCTATCCGAAGGCGGCGAACACGGACGGCACGAAGTTCACGCCGTCCAAGCACACACCCGAGAACATCGACACCCTGGCGCATGCCGGGCTGCTGAAGAACAACCCCAATCTCTACAAGCCCAAGCGGCTGGCCGGCGACCAGGCCATGACCTGCGACCAGAACCACTCCTACGGGCCCGAGCAGTACGCGGCCAATGGCGGCAAGGCCGATAAGTTCGTGGAGAACACCGAGGTCAGCAAGTGCACCGGGCTCTTCGGCGAGCCCGGTCTGGTGATGGACTACTACGACGGCAACACCGTCACCGGCCTGTGGAACTACGCCCAGCACTATGCGATGAGCGACCGTTCCTTCAGCTCGGCCTACGGCCCCTCCACTCCCGGAGCGCTGGAGCTGATCTCGGGCCAGACCCACGGCGTGATCTCCACCGACCCCAAGTCCTCCACCGAGAACCCCCGGCCGACCGACAAGCCGGACGCGTACACGGTGGCCTCGCCCGATGCCAAGGGCGTCGGCACGATGATCAACGACCCGGATCCGGCCTTCGACGACTGCTCCAACAAGGACCACACCAGCGCGAACGCCCTGGCCCGCATGCAGGGCAGGAACCTCGGCGATCTGCTCAACGCCAAGGGCGTGACCTGGGGCTGGTTCCAGGGCGGCTTCCGGCCCAGCACCGCCTGGGACGGCCGGCAGGACCACTACGCCAAGTGCTCCGGCACCACCCATAAGAACGTCGGCGGCGCCGCGTCGGTGGACTACAGCCCGCACCACGCCCCGTTCCAGTACTACAAGTCCACGGCCAACCCGCATCACCTCCCGCCGAAGAATGTGCGGGAGATCGGCCGGAGCGGTCAGGCCAACCACAACTACGACCTCACCGACTTCGACGCGGCGCTCAAGACGGGCCATCTGCCGGCCGTCAGCTTCCTGAAGGCCGCCGAGTACCAGGACGGCCACGCCGCCTACTCCGACCCGATCGACGAGCAGCACTTCCTGGTCAAGCAGATCAACGC
Organism: Streptomyces sp. CY-1; assembly: GCF_047218265.1. NCBI lineage: Bacteria > Bacillati > Actinomycetota > Actinomycetes > Kitasatosporales > Streptomycetaceae > Streptomyces > Streptomyces sp. CY-1. Next base: position 4,537,739 of record NZ_CP178393.1, on the reverse strand, counting down.
GATCCAGAAGTCGCCGCAGTGGAAGGACACCGCGGTCGTCGTCGCGTACGACGACAGCGACGGCTGGTACGACCACGCCTACGCCAAGCCGCTCAACGGGTCGACGGACAAGACCGCCGGCTCCAACGGCAAGGCCACCGACAGCCCCGCCTGCCAGTCCGGCCCCGAGCCCGCGGCCGGCTACCAGGACCGCTGCGGCCCCGGCCCCCGGCAGCCGCTGCTGGTGATCTCCCCCTTCAGCAAGGCCAACAAGGTCGACCACACCCAGACCGAGCAGACCTCGATCACCCGCTTCATCGAGGACAACTGGCACACCGGCCGGATCGGTGACGCCTCCTTCGACAGCCGGGCGAACTCGCTCTCCGGGCTGTTCGACTTCCGCCACCCCAACAACACCCAGGTGCTGCTGAAGTCCGACGGCTCGGTCGCATCGGTGCAGAAGGCCGGTCACTATACGACCTCCGCGCTGGCCGCCCACGCCCCGATCGTGAACGCGGCCGCCGCCAACGCCCTGACCACCCGGCGTCTGGCCGACGACCGGGGCACCTCCGTCGCCCTGCCCATCGGCCTCACAGCGGGTGTGCTGGTGCTCGGCGGCGCCGGTACGGCGCTGGCCATCCACCGTCGCCGCACCGTGCGGACCGCGGGCTAGGCCCCTCCGCGCGAGCACGGCACACCGCCGTCGGGTCCGCCGCCACACCTCCTCCCCAGGTGGCGGCGGACCCGGCCGTATGCGGGGGCGGGGATGTCGCGGGCCACACAGCGGCGGGGGGAAACAGCGGCTGGGAATAAAGCGGAGCCTTTCTCCGGTTGAATGCGGGCGGTAGACGTAGAGGCGTACCTGGACGGAGAAATCCGGACAGACGTACGCGCACCGCAGTGCGACCAGGGAGGCGGGCCACCGTGGCCGATGAGCAGGACCGGCGAGACGACCAGCACGACACCATCCGGGCCCGGCCGCTCGGCAGCGCACCGGTGCCCCTGTCGGTGCTGGACCTCGCGACCGTCGGCAGCGGGGTGACGGCCGCCGAGGCGCTGCGGACCACCACCGAGCTCGCCCGGCTCACCGAGCGCCGGGGCTTCCACCGCTTCTGGGTGGCCGAGCACCACTCCATGCCCGGGGTCGCCAGCACCTCCCCGGCGGTGATCCTCGCCCATCTCGCCGCGTACACCGAGCGGATCCGGCTGGGCTCCGGCGGGGTGATGCTCCCCAACCACGCCCCGCTGGTCATCGCCGAGCAGTTCGGCACCCTGGAGGCGCTCGCCCCCGGCCGGGTGGACCTCGGCCTCGGCCGGGCGCCCGGCACCGACGGGGCCACGGCCGCCGCCCTGCGCCGCACCGACCGGCTGCGCGAGGGCGCCGACGACTTCCCCCAGCAGCTCGCCGAGCTGACCCGCTTCCTCGACGACGACTTCCCCGACGGCCACCGCTACGCCCGTATCCACGCGGTGCCGGGGCCGGTGCAGGGCACCGTGCCCGGCGGGGTCCAGTCCGCCGACCGGCCCTCGATCTGGCTGCTGGGCTCCAGCGGATTCAGCGCCCGGCTCGCCGGGATGCTCGGTCTGCCGTTCTCCTTCGCCCACCACTTCTCCGCGGCCAACACCGTGCCCGCGCTTGACCTCTACCGCGAGACCTTCCGGCCGTCCGCCGCGCTGGACCGGCCGTACGCCTCGATCGGCGTCTCGGCCTTCGCCGCCGAGGACGAGAAGGAGGCCCACCGGCAGGTGCTCACCGGCGCCCTGGCCATGGTCCGGCTGCGCACCGGCCGTCCCGGTCTGGTGCCGACGCCCGAGGAGGCCGAGGCGTACGAGTTCAACGAGATCGAGCGCGACTTCATCAACAGTTGGCTCGCCAATGTCGAGTACGGCACCCCGGACCAGGTCCGCGAGGGGCTCGACGGGCTGATCAAGCGCACCGGAGTGGACGAAATCAAGATCACGGCCAATGCGCACGGCCGTGACGCCCGTCTGCGCTCGTACGAGCTGATCGCGGATGCCTACGATCTCCCGACGGCGCAGACGGAGGCGTAGCCCCAGGGCCTAGCCGGAGGCCGGGCAGGTGATCATCGTCTGTATGCGGTCCGGCGGCACCGGACGGGAGTAGAACCACCCCTGTCCGGTGTCGCAGCCGATCCGCCTCAGCCGCTCCGCCTGCTCGGCGCTCTCCACGCATTCGGCCGTCACCGTGAGGCCCAGCCGGTGCGCGAGCTGCACCAGCGCCTCGACGATGGTCTCGTCGGCCGGATTCGGATGCTCCTCCGCCCGGAACCCCTGGACGAACGAGCCGTCCAGCTTGAGCGTGGAGACCGGCAGCCGGCTGAGATAGGCGAGGTTGGAGTAGCCCGTCCCGAAGTCGTCGATCGCGATGGGCACGCCCATGTCGCTGAGCCGCTGAAGCGCCTGGAGCGGACGCCCGGTCGACCCCATCACCGCCGACTCGGTCAGCTCGAGCTGGAGCAGATGCGGCGGCAGCCCGGTCTCCGCCAGGATCGTGCCGACATCGGCGACCAGGTCGGAGTCCCACACCTGGCGGACCGCCACATTGACGCTGACCACCAGCGGATGGGTCGGATTGGCCAACTGCCAGGCGCGGGCCTGGCGGCAGGCGGTGCGCAGCACCCACCGCCCCAGCGGCACGATCGCGCCGTTCTCCTCGGCCAGCGGGATGAACCGGTTCGGCGACAGCCGCCCGAACTGCGGATGGTCCCAGCGCACCAGCGCCTCCACCCCCCGGACGACCCCGTCGCCCAGCCCCACCAGCGGCTGGTAGTCGAGCACGAACTCCTCGCGCTCGACCGCCGGGCGCAGGGTGCTGGAGAGCGCCTGACGGGTCATCCGATGGGCGTTGCGCTCGGGGTCGAAGAGGGTCCAGCGCGCCTTGCCGTCCTCCTTGGCCCAGTACAGCGTGGTGTCCGCGGCCTGCATCAGCCAGGTGGTGTGGGTGCCGGCCGCGGGCCGCTCCACCACGCCGATGCTCGCCGACACCGACAGCCGCTGCCCGCCCACGTCGAACGGCTCCTGTAGGGCGGCCAGCAGTGACCGGGCGAGGTCGCAGAGCTGTTCGGTGCCGGTGGAGTTGCGCACCAGCAGGGCGAACTCGTCCCCGCCGAGCCGCGCCACCAGATGGCCGCCGGGCGCGGCGCATTCGGTGAGCCGCTGGGCGACCGCGCCGAGCAGCCGGTCGCCGACCCGGTGGCCGAGGGTGTCGTTGACCGCCTTGAAACCGTCCAGGTCGAGATAGCAGAGCCCGATCCGCCCGGTGCCCCCGTGGTCGTAGGTGGCCGCCTCCAGCGCCGAGGTCATCCGCTCGAAGAACAGGCTGCGGTTGGGCAGCCGGGTCACCGGATCGTGCATCTGTAGATGGCGCAGCCGCCCCTGGAGGTCCCGCTGATCGCTGATGTCGGCCATCGACAGCAGAAGAGTGTGGCTGTCCGGGGCGGGCTCGATGGTGATCTCGGCCCACAGGGCATGGCCGTCGGGGCGCAGCAGGCGCCGGGTGCGGCGCAGCCGCGCGAGACGACCGCCCAGCACGTCCCGGTACTCCTTCCAGGTGCGCGGATCCTCGCGCAGATTGGCCAGATCCGCCGCGCTGCGGGTGGTCAGCATGGCCGGATCGGTGCCGAGCAGGGCGCCGAGCGCGGGGTTGGCGTCGCGCACCCTGCCCTCGCGGTCGACGACGGCCATGGCGAGGCGCGCCACATTGAAGGCGGCGCGGTAGTCGGCGGGCGCGGGGCCCGGGGTTGGGCCGGGGCCCGGGGGCGCGCCCGACGCCGAGGGCGCCCCCGGTGTTGGGGGCGTGCCCGGGGCCGGGGGCGCGCCCGGGGCCGACGGCGCGCCGATGGCTGGGCGAGGTGCGCCGGCGTCCTCCGCAACAGGAAGGACGCTGGGGGCAGCATCACGCTCTGTGATCGTCGGCAGCGTCGCGCCCAGGGCGCGGCCCTGCCCGTCAGGGATTCCGCTCACCGCTCGCTCCCGCGTGGCGTTCGTTGTGTCCAGGTTGTTCGTACGCATCTTGTTGTCTCACACCGGGTGCCGGGCAGACCGTAATTTCCTGCCTGAAGGGGGATTCCCCGCTGGACGTGTGCCGATCATAGGGGCTCGTACTCCGGGGGTTCCATCGACGTCATCGCGCTCACCGCCGCCTTGACAATGTGTTTGGTCGTATCTGTTCGACTCTGCGCGGGCCAACAGCCGCTCTGACCGATTGTGACCGTCTGTTACGTACCCGGATAGCGGCCTCTTCACTCGACCAGCCCATCTCAACAGGGCGTACCCCGCCAATTCACCTCAGGGTGGAGTGGGTGTTCGGACTACGCCCGGGAGGTCGACATGGTGCGTCCTCAGGTACCCGATGGGGCGCACCGACAGCCTCGGCTGCGTCGGACCGGGGCCCTGCTGACCTCGTTGAGCGCGCTCATCGCGACCACCGTGGTGGCGGGCCCCGCTGTCGCGGCCGGCCCCGGCGGACCCTGTGACCTGGAACGTACCGATGCCCACCACTCGGAGGGCCTGGACACCTGGAACTCCCGCTATCCGCGGCCGGTGCGCCGATTGGACGCGGCGATGGTCTTTCTGTCGTTCCCGGACGCCAAGCCCAGAGTATCCCCGGCCCGGCTGGCCGCCGACCATATCCCGGCGACCCCGGATTTCTTCAAGCGGGCGTCCTACGGGAAGTTCGCGCTGCGGGTGCATCCGCTGCGGCGCTGGCTCACCATGCCCCAGCGCTCCACCGCGTACGCCATACAGCGCGACTGGAACGCCAAGCGCCGGGCCGCGTATCTGCGCGACGCCATCGCCTCCGCCGATCCGCACCTCGACTTCGGCCGCTATGACCTCGTCTATCTGGTCGCCGACCCCGATGCGCCCGGTGTGGACGCCGATGCGACGAAAGTGGTCAACTTCGAAAAGCCACTGCGCGCCGATGGCGTCGATCTGCGCCGTCTGGTCACTGTTTTCGAACACCATCCGCCGGACCGCAATGTCCTGGCCCATGAGACCGGCCATGTCTTCGACCTGCCCGACCTCTACCACCGGCCGAAGGACACCGACGCCAGCGCCGAATGGGACACCTACGTCGGCGACTGGGATTTGATGGGAAGCCAGTTCGGCATGGCACCCGATCCGTTCGGCTGGCACAAGTGGAAGCTGGGCTGGCTCGGCGCGCGCCAGGTGGCCTGCGACCGCGTCATCGGTCCGCGCCGGTACACCCTCCAGCCCCTCGCCGCCCCCATGAAGCGGGACAGACCCGGCGGCGACACTCGCACCCGGCTGGTCGTGGTCCGCACCGGGCCCACCACCGCGCTGGCCATCGAGGCCCGCGGCGGCCGTGGCAACGACGCGGGCACCTGCACCGAGGGCGTGCTGGTCTACCGCGTCCAGAACGACAAGGCGTCGGGCGACGGCCCCGTCCAGGTGCTGGACGGCCACCCCACCACCTCCGCCTGCTGGAACGAGTCGGTCTACCCCGAACTCGCCGATGCCCCGCTCGGCGTCGGCGACAGCCTGTCGGTCAAGGAGGACTCCGTACGGATCACGGTGGCCGGCCGCGCCGCCGACGGGGGCTGGACCGTCCGGGTCAACCGCCGGGCGCCGTGATGACGGTGCCGCGCCGATCTCCGGCGACCGGTTGCCGGGCGGCTGACGGAGCCCCGCGCATGACCAGGTCGGGCGGCTGACCGAGCCGCGCCGATGGCCGCCGCGCGCTCATAACCGGTGATCAAGTCGGCTTCGAGGTGCCGCTTCGAGACTGTGGGCCCCTTTCCGACGTCGGGCGCCCGGGAGTTGAGAATGCCGCGACACGCGAATCTGGCCGAGGCCCTGAAGGAACGGGCCCTGCGGCACGCCGACGGTACGGCGCTCGCCCACCCCGTCGACGACGGCACCGAACACCGCGTGTCCTACGCCGCGCTCGACGCCCGAGCCGACGCCGTGGCCGCCTGGCTGCGCGCCCGGGACGCCGCCGGCCGCCGGGTGCTGCTCGCCATGGACCCCGGTCCGCACGCCGCGGTGGCGCTGCTCGGCTGTCTGTACGCGGGCGCCGCCGCGGTGCCCGTCCCCGCGCCGTCCGCCTCCCGGACCGATGCCGAGCGCACCGCCTCGGTCGTCCGTGACGCCGCCGTGGACCTCGTCCTCACCGAGACCGCCCACGCCACCGAGACCTCCCGCAGGCTCTCCCGGATCGGCCGCGCCGGTCTGACCTGCCTCGCCGTCGACGGACTCCGCCCCGACGCGTACGCCGACGCGCCCCGGCAACCCGTCCGCACCACCGCCGACAGCCTCGCGCTGCTCGCCTACGACTCCGGGCCCGCCACCGCCCCACGCGGCGCCCTGCTCACCCATGGCAGCCTTACGGCGGCCATGGCAGGGCTGCGGCGGACGCTCGGCACCGACCGCCACTCCCGGATCGGCGGCTGGCTGCCGCGCCGCCACACCCCCGGGCTGATCGGGCAGGTGCTGCATCCGCTGTGGCTGGGCGCCACCGCCGTGACACTTCCGGCGGAGCCGTTCCGTACCGATCCGCTCGGCTGGCTGCGGGCCATCAGCCGCCATGGCATCACCGAAACCGTCGCGCCCGACATCCTCCACGCCCGTTGCGCCGCCCTTCTCGGCGACGAGCGGCCGGCCGGGCTCGACCTCTCCCGCTGGCGCACCGCGCTGAACGCCGGGGAGCCGGTCTCGCCCGGGACCATGGCCGCCTTCCCCCACCGCTGCGCGCCCCTGGGGCTGCGCCCGGGCACCCTGGTGGCCGGATACGTCCCGGCCGAGGGATCCCCGGTGGCGCTGGCCACCGGGCGCGCACCGGTGCCGGGCGCGGACTTCGCCGTCGTGGACCCGCTGACCGGGCGCCGGCTGCCGGACGGGGCGCCCGGGGAGATCTGGGTGCGCGGCCCCGCCGTCGCCACCGGCCACTGGGGTGGTCCGCCGGACACCGCGCCGCTGTTCGCCGCCCGCGTCGCCGAGGGCCCGGGCGGCTTTCTGCGCACCGGCGATCTCGGCCTTACGGTGAACGGCCAGCTCCGGATGACCGGCCGGCTCCGGGACGCCCTCCTGGTGGACGGCCACACCTTGCATCCCCAGGACGTGGAGCGCGAACTGCTGCGCTGCGCACGGGCGCTGGGGTCCGCCCGGGTGTTCTGCGCGGGGCCCGGCGCGGGGGCGCTGGTGGTCGTCCAGGAGGTCGTCCGTACGGCGGGTGGGGCGCGCACCGGGCTGCCCCGGCTGGCGGCGCGGATCCGGGCCCTGATCGCGGAGGAGTTCGGCGTCGTGACCGGCGCGCTGCTGCTGGTGCGCCCCGGTACCGTGCGCGGGGCGGGAACCGCCAAGGTGCGGCGCGCCCTGCTGCGCGAGCGCTATCTGCGGGGGGAAGTGCGCGCCCTGCACGCCGAGTTCGGTCCGGAGGTCGGTGCGCCCTGCCGGGGTGGTGCGGCATGACAAAGGGGCGCGCGGTCGCGCTCGCGCAACCAGATATGCGTTCGACGGGCGCATTTGCCCGCGAATCTATGGAAGGGCCGGGAGAGCCGGGGAATAATCGGCATGCGGGGTGATGACGGCGGGGCGCGGGGAAAGCAGGGGGCGGGATGGTCAGAGTGCTGATCGCGGAAGACATGCATATGTTGCGCAAGGCATTGGTCGCCCTGCTGGAATTCGAACCGGACATCGAGGTGGTGGCCGATTTCTCCAACGGCGCCGATATCCTGCCGCGCGCCCGTGAACTCCGCCCGGATGTCGCGGTCCTCGACATCGATCTGCCGGGTATGGACGGGCTCACCGCCGCGGCCGAGCTGAGCACCGCCGTTCCCGAATGCCGCACCATGATGCTCACCAGCCTCGGCCGCCCCGGAAATCTGCGCCGGGCGCTGGCCGCCCATGTCTCCGGCTTTCTGCTGAAGGACAGCAGCCCCGAGAAGCTGAGCGACGCCATCCGCGCCGTCGCCCGGGGCGAGCGGGTGATCGATCCACAGCTCGCGCTGGCCGCCCTGGACGACGGTCCGCAGCCGCTGACCCCGCGTGAGCTGGAGGTTCTGCGGTTCGCCGCGAAGGGGGAGGAGTCCGCGCAGATCGCGGCCAAGCTGTTTCTGTCGGTGGGCACCGTGCGCAACTATCTGACGTCCGCCGTGACCAAGCTGGACGCCCGCAACCGGGTCGACGCCATCCGGATCGCCCGCGAGGCGGGCTGGCTGTAGAACGCGCCGGGCCCGCACGACCGTCAGGCCGCTACGCCCGTCAGGCCCGCACGCCGGTCACGCCGTCACGGTCGGCCCCGGGCCGTACTCTTCCTTGGAGTCCTTGGAGTCCTTCGAGTCCTTGGAGCCCTTGGAATCACTCGAGTCCTTCGTGCCGCGCTCCCGGCCGCTCCGCGGCGGCGCGTCCACGGACACATCCAGCTCCGCCCGTAACTCGAAGCAGCCGTCGGGCCGTACGCCCGCGCGCAGCCGCCCGCCCAGGTTCTCCACCCGGACCCGGAGGTTGCCGATTCCGCTGCCGCCGTCCGTGCTGTCGGTGCGCAGGATCGTGGACGGCCGGCCGACCCCGTCGTTGACAAGGGTCAGCCACACCTGGCGCCCGCTGCGCCGCGCCTCGATCGCGCAGTGGTCGGCCTTGCTGTGGCGCAGCACATTGGTCAGCCCCTCGCGCAACACGCTCGCCAGCACCGTGTCCACCAGCTCCGGCAGCGGTCCGCAGTCGATCGCGGAGGTGGTGCTGATACCCGCCGCGGCCAGCATCGAGCGAGCCGTCGCCGACTCCGCCGACAGCGACATCTTGCGATAGCCGCTGGCCACGGCCCGTACATCGGCCAGGGCCTGACGGGAGGTCTGAAGGATCTCCGAAAGCTCCTGCTGGGCGCGTGAGTTCTGCCGGGGCACCAGCCGGTGCACCAGCTCGCATTTGAGGGTGATCGTGGACAGGCTGTACCCGAGCAGATCGTGCACATCCCGGGAGAACCGCAGCCGCTCCTGGGCGACCGCCAGCCGGGCCAGCTCCGCCCGGGACCGGGACACCTCGGCGACCAGCCCGGACAGCCGCGAGAGCCCGAAGACCACCAGCCCGGTCAGCGCGGTGGAGACCGAGGTGTACGCGACCTGGCCCCAGCCGAAGCCGACCTGGAACAGCAGCACATCCGTGCACAGCAGGATGGCCGCGAACGCAGGCCACGCCAGCGCCGGTGCCAGCACCAGCAGCGAGGAACCGGCCAGAAAGCCCGGCATGCCCAGCCAGGCGTGCTTGAAGACCGCGAAGGGGGCGAAGGTCAGCACCGCCTGGAGGGCCAGCGTCCAGCGGCGCGCGCCGCTGAGCCGGGGCGCGAGACCGGGGAAGGAGTGCAGCATCTGGAGGCAGAGCAGCATGGTCATCGGCAGCAGCGCCAGCCCGAGCATCGCCGCGTCGATCGTCCTGCCCGAACGATTGCCGTCGACTACATAGGTGACGGCCACGGCGAAGTAACCCACCAGCACGAAGACCGTGATGACGACGGCCAGGCGTGGCGCCAGATTGCCGTGCTGGCGCGGTGGGTGGTTCCCGGCATCGTCGGGCAAGAGGCTCCCCTGCACTCGTCCTCCGGATGGTCGGGCCGGATTGGGCGGCTTGCCCGAGAGTATCCGATCTTTGCCGGCGGTGGAGAGGCCGCGTGGAAGGCTCATGGTGTACGCAGAGTTACCGGTTATCACGGGGGATCACAGGAAAAACGGAATCGGGTTGAGATCCGCGTAGGGCGTGGGCCCCGGCAGCCGCCCGAGCGCGACCGGGACGTCGAAGAGCCGGCCGGGCGCGAACCGGGCCCAGTGCGGGCGCATTCCGGGCACCAGCACCTTGGCCACCGGCAGCCCCACATCCGGCCGGGTCTGGTCCAGCACCAGCAACTCCATCCCGCGTTGCCGCGCCAACTCCCTTACGGCGGCCAGTGCGCCGCCCTCCGGGAGGCCGGATATCCCCGGGGGCGGTACGGCGGCCGGATCGGGCGTCAGATACGGATGGCCGGCCAGGGCCGCGGTACGGAACCAGCGCAGCGCCTCGGGCTCGGCGGCGCCGTAGCCCCCGCCGTCGGCACGGGCCTCGACCACCGCCGGGAGCATCTGGTTCAGCTCGGCGAAGGCGTGGCACAGCGCGGTGTGCCGGTCGAAGTGGGCGCCGAAGCCGAGGGTGATGTCCTCGGCGGGCTTGTCGAGGCGCCGGGAGAGCGCGGCGACCACCGGGATGCCGAAGTCCGTGGTGAGGTCCAGGGCCCACACCTCGCGCCGCAATCCCCGGTGGACGGCGCGCACTTCGGCCAGCCACGGGTCGTCGAAGGCGTCCAGGGCCACGGCGGGCTGCCGGGTGCGGTTGTACCACCACAGGGCGACCGCGTCCCGCTCCACCAGCTCCAGGAAGCCCCGTACGACGGCGTCGGCCAGCGTGCCGCCCGCCGCCGCGCCGTTGGAGTCCGCACGGCAGCAGCGGCGGCCCGGGGGCTGCGGGGCGCCGTAGTACAACAGCGCGGTGGGCAGCAGCCGGTGGCGCTCGGCGGTCAGCGACCACACCGGGGTCCAGTCCAGCTCCGCGCCCTCGTCGAACGGGTCGTGGATCCGGTGGCGCGCGGGGAGGGCGGGGTCCCGGAACTGCCGCTGGTCGAAGAGCTGGACGGTGTCCGGGTGCACCGCGTCGTCCGGGTGCAGATCGCGGTAGCGGGCGCGCTGCCGCGGCTCGTCCCCCTGGAAATGGCCGCTGTAGTGCTCCAGTGCCTCGCACAGCGCGCTCGCCCGCGCCTGCTCGGCGGTGCGGCCCTTACCGTGGGCGGCGGCCCGCAGCCCGGCCCTTACGGCGTCCAGGCCGCTCTGGGGGACCGCTCCCGCGTACGAAGGGTGGCGGGCGTGGAAGCAGTTGAGGACGGCGGGGCCGCGCGGATCGCGCCGGATCTCGGTGACCAGCCCGGTGACCGGGTCCACCAGATGTCCGTAGCGCTCCATGATCCGGCGCGGGGAGGTGCCGGTGCCGGTTTCGGCCAGCGGCTCCCGTGGCGACGGCAGCGCCAGGGGCGCCCGTATCCGGGCCGCGACCAGCGCCGGATCGCCGCAGCCGGCGCACTGCGGGCGCCGGGAGAGCGGATGGCGGTCCACGGTGGCGGTGAGGCTGTCCAGGGTGCGCAGCTCCCGCTGGCCCGGATGCCGGTGCCCGGCCAGCCACTTGGCGGCCTCCAGGGCGGCGAGCTGGAGCGCGGCGGCGCGGCTCGCGGGCAGTGAGGCGGGCGGGCGCGGCACCGGTCCTGGGCGGCCGAGCCGGTGCTGGAGATACGCCTCGGCCTGCCGTCCGCGCCACAGCCGGTCGGCCAGGCAGACCCAGCACGGGTCGTCGGGAGCGCCGAGGAACGGGCCCAGCCACGCCTGGGTGCCCACCGGTTTGACGGGCAGCCAGCGACGGCCGGCGGCGCGGTGGGCGGCGTCCACGGCGGCGAGCCGCGGATCGAGGTAGTCATCGCACACCACAAGGGTGAGTTCTGCGTCGTCATGTTGACGGGGGGCGATTTGACATATCTCTCGCCGGGGGCTAACGGCCCCAGGAGCCGTCGGATCGCCGTCCGCCGCCTTCCCGGCCACGGTCCTCAGATCCACGGCCCTCAGGTCCGCGATCCGCAGCCCCGCGGCGCGCAGCGCCCGGACCACCTCGCCCGGGTCGGCCGAGCCGAGGACCAGCGGGGCCACGGTGGGGCGGGACGGCGGGGGCGCGGCGGCCGGGGCCGGGCCGCCCGCGGTGGTCAGCCCGGCCAGCTCCCAGTACGCCTCCTCGGGGGTCCAGGCGTGGTCCCGCTCGGAGACCAGCCCGGCCGCGCGCAGGCGGGCGATCACGCGCTCGGCCTGCCCCGCCGTGACCGCGCCGGGCGGACCCGCGGCACGGGCGGGCGCGGCGGCCTCCATGAGGATGTGGGCGAGGTCCCGCGACCCGTCGAGCAGCGGCGCGAGCGCGGCGATCGCCCGCCCGTGCAGCGCCGTGACCCCGTGCTCGGAGACGAGATACACGGCCTCGCCCGGCACCGGCTCGACCCGCAGATGTGGTGTGAAGCCCAGTTCGCCGGTCATCGGCCGGTCATTCGACGCCGACGGTGCAGATGCAGATGGCGGGCGCGCCGATGGGCCAGGCGGCGTCGGAGAGGTCCTCGATGACCAGGTCGTCGCCCTCGGCGGGCGGCTGAACGGCCTCGGCGGCGGTCCTCGTGGCCCCGGCACGCTGGACGATCCTGGCGCGCTCGGCGGTCTCGACGACCCCGGTGACCTCGGTGTTCTCGGCGGAATGAGCCAGGACGGCGGGGCTCGTGGACTCATAGGGGACAGGCGTATCGGTCATCGCGGACTCTCTCATCGCCAGGGTGTGAATTTGTCATGGTGCGGCGCTCTGGAACTCATATCGAGCTCGTTACTCCGGCACTGGCCGCACAGGTCGCCCACAAGCGAGGCTCTTAAATGCCTCGGTGGCAGGGCCGCGCGGCCAGGAGGCACTTGACGGACCGTTGACGGAGGTACACGACCATGGACATCAAGGTGTTGGGGCCGCTGAGCGTCGAGGCGTGCGGTCAGTCGATCGTGCCCAGCGCGGGCAAGCCGCGCCAGATCCTTGCACTGCTTTCCGTCTACGCCAACCAGATGCTGCCGGTGCCCACTCTTATGGAGGAAATCTGGGGCACGCAGATGCCGCGCAGCGCACTCACCACTTTGCAGACCTACATCCTGCAATTGCGCCGCAGGCTGGCCGCGGCCTATGGACCGCAGGCCCCGCAGGCTTCCAAGGACGTCCTCGCCACGCGCTACGGCGGATATGTGCTGGAGGCCCAGCCGGGCGCGGTGGACATCCATGAGTACGACCGGCTGGTGGCCGCGGGGCGGGACGCGCTGGACGCCGGGGACGATGTGCAGGCGTCCCTGCTGTTGCGCGAGGCGCTGGCCGTCTGGCGCGGCCCCGCGCTGGTGGATGTGAAGGTCGGGCCGGTCCTGGAGATCGAGCTGGCCCGTCTGGAGGAGAGCCGGCTCGGCGTCCTGGAGCGCCGTATCGAGGCCGATCTGCGGCTGGGCCGCCATGCCGAGCTGCTCACGGAGCTGACCGAGCTGACCGCCCGTCATCCGCTGCACGAGGGGCTGCACGCCCAGTGCATGGCCGCGCTCTACCGCGCGGGCCGCCCCTGGCAGGCGCTGGAGGTCTACCAGGGGCTGCGCGCCAGACTGGTCGAGGACCTCGGACTGGAGCCGTCGCCGCGACTCCAGAAGCTCCAGCAGGCGGTGCTCGCCTCCGACCCGGCGCTCGATCTGGACCTGGAGGGCCACTGGCGCCGCCCGGTGCTCGACCTGTTCGCCGCATAAGACCGACAGTCCACAGCCAACAGTCAGTCCACAGCCAACAGTCCACAGCCAATAGCCCCAATAGCCCCCCACCGCCCTCGTCCGGAGCCCCGTAAGTTCCCCCAGCCGTCCCCGTCCGGCGAACCCTCCCCCCCCAGAACGCCCGGCGCCGCCCTTCAGCCGGGCTTGCTACGGCTCCGCTGCCCGATCCCCCCGCGCGGGCAAGCGGAGCCGTAGTGCGTCCAGGGGCTGCCGCAGGCGCTCGACCAGCAGGAGGCGCGATGACGCGCGAGATCGACACCGATGTGTGCGTGGTCGGCGGCGGCCCGGCCGGTCTGGTGCTGGCGCTGCTGATGCTGCGGTCGGGGGCCCGGGTGACCGTGGTGGAGTGCGCCCGCGCGCATCAGCGCGTGTTCCGCGGCGAAATCCTCCAGCCCGGCGCGATGGCGCTGTTGGACGCGCTCGATGTGCTGGCCGGCGCACGCGCCCGCGGTGCCCATGAGCACGACCGGTTCCTGGTGATCGAGGGCGAGCGAGTGCTGCTGGAGGCCGACTACCGGCTGCTCGCGGCCCCGCACGACCACCTGTTGAGCGTTCCGCGCCCGCATCTGCTGGATGAGCTGCTCGCCCGCTGCCGCCGCTCGCCCGGTTTCCGCTATCTGCCCGGACGGCGGGCCGGGGCCCTGCTGTGGCGGGAGGAGCGGATCGCCGGGGTCATCGCCGAGGGACCGCCTGGCCGCTGTGCGGTACGGGCCCGGGTCGTCGTCGGCGCGGACGGCCGGTTCTCCCGGATCCGGCGGCTGGTGGGCATCGGGGCGGGCCGCGCCGACGCGTTCGCCCAGGATGTGCTGTGGTGCACGCTCATCGCGCCCCGGGAGGAGCCGCCGCTCCGCGATGTGCGGGTGTTCCGCACCGGCGGCGGCCCGGTGCTGGTCTACGGCTCCTGGCCGAACCGCATCCAGATCGGCTGGACCCTGCCGCACCGGCGCTACGGCCATATCGCCGCCCTTGGCCTCGACCATGTCAAGGAGCGGCTGGTGCGTGCCGTGCCGGAGTACGCCACGCTGATCCGCGATCAGATCCGCACCCCGGCCGACTACGGTGTGCTCGAGGTCTTCTCCGCACGCGCCGAGCGCTGGGTCGCCGATGGACTGGTGCTGATCGGCGACGCCGCCCACACCCACAGCCCGATCGGCGCCCAGGGCATCAACCTCGCGGTGCAGGACGCGGTGGTGCTGCACCCCCTGCTGGCCCGCGCCCTGGCCGAGGGCGACACCAGCGCCGAGCGGCTGGCGGAGTTCGAGCGGCGGCGCGGGCCCGATATCGCGGCGGTGATGCGGATGCAGACCCTCCAGAGCCGGGCGATCCTCTCGCAGGGCGCGTTCACCACCCGGGTGCGCCCCCGTCTCGCGCGGGCGCTGCGTCGTACGCCGCTCTATCGCAAGATCCTTCAGCGCATGGCCTACGGGAACCCGTCGATCCGCATCGCCGACGCCGGAGTGTGCGGCCGGACATGACACCCCGGAGCGCGATGGCCGGAAACCACCTCTACACCTGCTTCTCGCCACCCCGGCTTCGGCCTCGTCTACCGCACCGCCTAGGTTGAGGCCATGCACACTGTCGTGATCCTGGCGCTGGACCAGGTCATCCCCTTCGATCTGGCCACCCCGATCGAGGTCTTCAGCCGCACCCGGCTGCCCGACGGCCGGGAGCCCTACCGGGTCCGGGTCTGCGGCCCCGTCCCCAGCGTCGACGCCGGGGTGTTCGCCCTCCAGGTCCCGTATGGGCTCGAGGCGCTCGCCGAGGCCGACACGATCGTCGTGCCCGGCCGCGGCGACGTCCTGCTCCCGGTCCCCGACGAGGTGATCGACGGCCTGCGGGACGCCGCCGACCGGGGCACCCGTATCGCCTCGATCTGCACCGGGGCCTTCGTCCTCGCCGCCACCGGGCTGCTCGACGGACACCGGGCCACCACCCACTGGCTCGTCGGTGCGCTGCTCTCCGAGCTCCATCCGAAGATCCAGGTCGACCCGGATGTGCTCTATGTGGACAACGGCCAGTTCCTCACCTCGGCGGGCGCCGCGGCCGGGCTCGATCTGTGTCTGCATATGATCCGGCGCGACCATGGCTCCGCCGTGGCCGCCGACGCCGCGCGGCTGTCCGTGATGCCCCTGGAACGGGAGGGCGGGCAGGCCCAGTTCATCGTTCACGACCAACCGCCCGTACCGCGCGGATCGCTGTTCGAACCCCTGCTGCGGTGGATGGAGGACAACGCCGGACGGGACCTCACCCTCAACGAGATCGCCGCCCATATCGGCATGAGCACCCGCACCCTCAACCGCCGCTTCCGGGAGCACACCGGGACCACCCCGTTGCAGTGGCTGCACCGCGCCCGGATACGGCAGGCGCAGTATCTGCTGGAGGCCACCACCCACCCGGTCGAGCGCATCGCCACCCAGGTCGGCTTCGGTTCGCCCACCTCCTTCCGGGACCGCTTCAAGCGCGTCGTCGGCACCAGCCCGCACAGCTATCGCTCCTCCTTCCAGCGAAACGCCGGATAGTCGCCGAGCGGTCCCCTGGGCAGCCTCGGGCGCGGGTCGAGGCGGACTCGAGTCACGGCGGCGACCATGGCCTTCTCAGTGGGAACGACCGCGAGGAGCGCCCATGTTGGACCTCGGCCTGGAGGGGCGCACGGTCCTGGTCACCGGGGCCACCGGGGCCATCGGCCGGGCCACCGCACGCGCCTTCGCGGAGCAGGGCGCCCGGGTGGCGCTCGCCTTCCGGCACCACCGCGAGGCGGCCGAGGCGCTGGCCGCGGAGCTGTCCGGGCCGGACCGCGGTCGGGCCTTCGCCGTGCCGTACGCCTTGGACGACGCCGCGTCGCCGCGCTGGGTCGTGGCGGCCGTGGAGGAGTACTGGGGCGGGCTGGACGTGCTGGTGGCGGCCGCCCGGCGGCGGGGCGCACGACGCGATCCGCACACCCGGTTCGAGGACGTACCGGAGGAGCACTGGCGGCCGCTGGTCGCCGACGGCTTCGTGCCCGCGGTCCGTACCGTCCAGTGGGCCGTCGCCGGGATGCGCAAGCGCGGCTGGGGCCGGATCGCGCTGGTGGCCTCGCCGCAGGCACCGGACGGCGCGACCGACGGGGAGTTCCACGCGGTGGAGCGGGCCGGGCTGCACGGTCTGGTCCGCGGTCTGGCGGGCGAAGTGGGCGGCGACGGAGTGCTGATCAACGCGGTGTGCCCCGGGCCCACCCCGCCCGACCGGCCGCCCACTTCGCCCGACCGGCCGCCGACTCCGCCGGACCGGCCGCCGACCTCGCCCGCCCGGCCGTTCACCTCGCCCGGCCGGTCCTCCACCACCCCCGAGGGCATCGCCCGCACCCTCCTCTTCCTGTGCTCGGCGGCCAACGGCACGATCACCGGCGAAGCGCTGACGCTCGCGGGGTGCCGCTGAGCCCGGCTTGGGGAGCGATGGTCGGCTCGGTGTCATGTCCATCGGCCGGACGGGGCGGCCCGGCCGGCTCGACCTCTGCGGGAGGTGAACCGTGCGCATCCTCTTCACTACCTGGGCCTCTGGCGCCCATCTCGTTCCCATGGTGCCGCTGGCGCGCGCCCTGCTCGGCGCCGGGCACCAGGTGCGGGTCGCGGTGCCGTCCGAGTGCGCGGCGGCCGTCGCCCGGACCGGCCTGGTGCCGGTGCAGATCGGTGCCCTGCCGGTGGCGGTGGTCAGGGCGCCGGACGCGACGCGGCGCCCGCGCGGCATCTGGCCGACGGACTGGCCGGTGCGGCCCGCCGCGTTCACCGCGGAGCAGCACGGTGTGCTGCGTGCGTTGGGCGATCGGCAGGTGCGGATCGCCGAGGCGATGGCCCAGGGCCTGGTGGCCTTCGCCCGCTGCTGGCAGCCGGAGCTGGTGGTGCATGACGCCGGCGCGTACGCGGGCACGGTCGCCGCGGGGGCGCTGGGGGTGCCCGCGATCGGCCAGCTTTGGGGGAGCGCGGCCGTGCTGCGGCTGGACCGGCAGCGGCTCGACGGCCCGCCGCTGCCCGGCTACGCCCGGCTGATGCGGCGTTACGGCGCCGACCCGGCGCGCGAGCCCGACCTCTGGCTCGACCCCTGCCCGCCGAGCCTCGCGCTGCCCTCGCGGGCGCGGCGGCTGCCGGTGCGCCTCGTTCCGCAGGACGGGTCGCCGCCGCATGAGACACGGTCGCCTTACGAGGCCCTCCGCGCCGGGCCGCACCCGGCGCGCCAGGCCGTCGCGCCGAACGGGCGGCGCGCGCCGGGCGGCCCCAGGCGCTCCGGGCCGGTGCGGGTGTGCGCGGCCTGGGACGACGCCAGTGGCCCGCCGGACGCCGTAAGGGCGGCGCTGTGGGCCGCCGAGGCGCGGGGCGTGGAGGTCGTCCGGGTCGGCAGCGCCGCCGAGGGGCGGCCGCCCGCCGGGCCGCTGCACCGGGTGCTGCCGGGCTGCCGGGCCCTGCTCCACCAGGGCGGGGGCGCGGCGGTGCTGGCCGCCGCCACGGCCGGGGTGCCGCAACTGGTCGTCGCGCCCCGCCTCGAGCAGCAGCTCAACGGGGCGCGGCTGGCCCGGACGGGCGCCGGGATGTATCTGCCCGCCGACGCCCTCGACGGCACCCGGCAGGGGGCGCGGGCGGCGGGCGGGCGGCTGGCCCTGGACCTGTTCACACTGCTGGAGCAGCCCTCGTACACGGCGGCGGCGCACGCCCTGCGGCGGGAGGCGCTGGCGATGCCCGGCCCGGACAAGGCGGTCCTGGCGGTCACCCGGCTCACGGGCCCGACGATGTGAGCGCCGCTGCACGCGAAAAGCCCCTCACCGAGGTGAGGGGCTTTTCGCCGTCTGTGCGCCGCCAGGGACTCGAACCCCGGACCCGCTGATTAAGAGTCAGCTGCTCTAACCAACTGAGCTAGCGGCGCCTGCTGACGTAGGAGACCTTAGCACCCGGACGCCACGGAGTGAAAATCGATAACTTTCAGCCCGGAAAAACGGCGGGTGCGCTGGTCACAGCCGTGCCGACAAGATCACAACCGGCGGCGCGGGCCGCCCTCACACAGGCCCACAGCAGCACCTCGGGACCGGGCAGCCAGGGCTTGCGGACATCGGGCGCGACCAGCCAGCGCGGGGACGGCACCGGGGCGCACTCCCGGGCGCCGCACTCCGGGGTCCCGGTCTCCCGGGCATCGCGCTCCCGGGCGTCGGTCTCCCGGGCATCGCGCTCCACGGGCGCCGCCTCCGGCGGATCGGGGTCCGGCGGGAACAGCGGCGGCACGGTCACCGCGTCGCCCCGCCCGTAGCAGAGCAGCGGGGGAGCGGTCGCGCCCCACTCCTCCCAGCCGAGCAGCGCGGGCAGCCGCTGGGCGGTCCCCGGGGTGGCGAAGAGCAGGACGCGGCCGCCCCGGGCCGCGACCGGTCCGGTGCCGGGGCCGTCGGTCCATAACCGGCCCACCACCCGGCGGCCGAAGAGCGCGTCCATGCTGATGACGTCGAACGCCGTACCGCACGGCAGCGTCACCGCGGCGGTCGGGGCAGCGGCCCACAGGGCCTGCACACCGCGCGGCGAGGCGCTGGCCGAGGCGAGCCAGTCCGCGCCCGCCGGGGTGACGTAGGCGGCGGTGTGAAGTGCGTCCTGCGGCGTTCTGGTCATGTTTCCACCTTTACCGTCGGCGATGACGGTGTAGAGAGATGCGGCGAAACCGGGACATCGGGTGTCGGCATCGGGTATCTTCCGCCCGCATATGCCCCAGGCTCACGCCTGCCGTCATTCCGGCAGCTCGCCGCTCCGCATCAGCTCACGGCCGAACTCGACCATCTTCTTGGCGTAGTCCTCGGTCCACTCGGCACGCTCGGCGATCACGGCGGGGGTCAGCCGATCGAACCGCCTCGGGTCGGCGAGCTGGGCGGCCGCCATCGCCTGGAACTCCATGGCCCGGTCCGTCGCCGCGCGGAACGCCAGCACCAGCTCCGTCGAGCGGGACAGCAGCTCACGCGGGTCCTCGATCGACTCCAGGTCGAAGAAGTGCGCCTCGTCCGAGGCGGCGGCGGCCGGTTCGAAGAGCAGGGGCGCTGGTTTCAGCCGCCGGGGCGCGGAGCCGTGCCGGCCTTGAGCCGCATCCGGCTCGGGCATGTGATCTCTCCTCCTGGGTCGTGAGGCACCTACGGTTCGCGGTGGGCCTGTTGTCTCCATTGTCGCGCGTAGGGCAAGGGCGCCCCCGCCGTACGCCGCCGACCTGGGGTCTCTCCCCACCGAGCCGCCCCCTGAACCATGGCCGGGCCGTCGCTCCTGGTGACGCACCGTACGGCCGCAGGCGACGCGAGGTCCTTACGGCCGCCACCGACACGCCGTTACGGCCTTGAGGCAGCCACCGACACAGCTTTGCGCCGGCCTCCGCCGCGCCACTTACGGCCACCTCCGACCCGCCCTTACGCCAGCCATGGCCGCCGCCAACGCGCCCTTACGGTGCCCCCAACGCGCTCTTACGGGGCCGTCAACGCGCCCTCACGGCCGCCATGTCACGCGGTGCTCGGCCAGATGCGCCAGCACCGCGTGGTTGGCCTCCCAGCCGTCCGGGAACTTCACGGTGACGCCCAGTTGCACCGGTTCCGTGGACGGATGTTCGTCCAGCAGCTCGGCCACCCCCGCCCGGCACACCACCACACACGCCTGCCGGTGCCGCGACGCCAGCACGCACAGCCGTCCCGTCTCCAAGTGGAAGGCCGTGGCGTCCGGCCGCCCCGACAGCGGGTGCAGAACGACCGTGACCTCGAACTCACGCCCTTGGAGTCGATTGGCGGTGTCGACGGTGACGCCGGAGACCCCGAGCCCCGTCAGCGCCGCCCGGACCGCCGCCGCCTGGTCCCGGTGCGCCGTGCCCACCGCGATCCGGTCCGCCACGACCGGCAGCGGTTCGTCGGACCGCTCGCTGACCGCCACCGCGCCCCGGTCCAGCAGCCGCCGCACCACCTGGGCCACGGCCGCCACCGCCTCCGGGTCGGTGCGCGGGGTGCGCCGGGCGGGCAGCTCCAGCAGCCCCCAGCCGGACTCGGCGGCCTCGTCCAGCACCCGGTCCGGCCCTGAGCCGTCGGAGGCCACCCCGAAGCTCAGCCGCCGCTCGCCGTGGCCGGTGCCGCTGCGGAAGGGCGTGTACGGATAGAACGCGGCCGAGACCAGCGGCGCGGCCGAGGCCGGCAGCCGCCAGGACACCGGCAGCCGGTGCTGCGGAAGCCGCGGATTGTGCGCGAGCAGGGTGGTGACCGCGCTCGCCGACGGGTCGTACGAAAGCCCCGCCCACTGATCGGCGCCCACCACGCTGAACGGGTCGAGCTGCCCCGGGTCGCCCACGAACAGCGCCCGCTCGAACAGCCCGGCGACCGCCAGCAGCGCGTCGGAGCGCATTTGGTACGCCTCGTCCACGATCGCGTGCCGCCATGGCTCGACGTTCTTGATGTGCGCCCACTTCGCGGCCGTGGAGACGACGATGTCGAGCCCGGCGAGGTCGGCGATCTTCGCGGAGGCGCGGACCGACGCATGACCGTCGAGCACCGGGTCGTACGGATGCGGATCGCTGCTGTGCAGCCGCCCCACCGGAAGATCGGGGTCCGCCGTGGCCAGCCGGTCCACCAGGTCGTCCACCTGGGCGTTGGTCTGCGCGACCACCATCAGCGGCCGCCCGGCGGCGGCCAGCTCCCGCGCCGCCCGCACCACCAGCGTCGACTTGCCCGCACCGGGCGGGGAGTCCACGACGACGCCGCGGTCCGCTCCGTGCAGCGTGTCCCGCAGGATCGCCTCGGTCGAGCGCGCCGCCGCGGCCGACGGGTCGAACGGCTCGCCCGCTCGGGCACGGCCCAGATGGGCCGCGGCGGCGGCCGGGTCCGCGGCGATCACAGATAGTCCTCCTCGGTCATCGGGTCGGGCTCGGGGCCCTGAGCGGGCGCGGCGGCGTCCGGCGGGCCGCCGTGGGTCCACGGAGTGCTCTCCGCGTCGGGCAGCTCCGGGCCGCCGCGCGGGGCGTGCTCGAACAGCGTCCAGCACACCCGGTCGCCCTTCTCGGGCACCGAGCCCGGCTCGGGCTGTTTGCCCCGGCCCATCCCGCCGGTCAGCCGCACCACCAGCGCGCGGGCCGGGTCCTCCGCGACGCCCGGAGCGTCCGCGCCGTCGACGTTGTCGGACTTTTCGGTGTCCGCGAAACCGGCGAACTCCCCGCTCTGCGCCTTGCCGTCGGCCATGACCCGGTGCAGCTTGACCCGCTCGGCCAGATGCGGACGGTCCTCGGTGCGGACCGTGACCAGCGGGCGCGGGCGCGGCACCTTCGCGTCCGACCAGGCCATCTCCACATCGATCACCTCGCCCGCGAACGCCTCACCGGCCAGCCGCCGCCCCGCCATGACCAGCGGATCGTCCAGCGCCTCATGGGCGTCGAGCTGGGCCTGCGCGGTCTCGCGCGCGGCGAGCTTCTGCGCCGCCGTCACCGCGTCGTCCCGCTTGGGCTGCGGCGGCTCCCCGGCCCGGACCCGGTCCCGGTGGCCGGTGTAGGACCAGCGGTCCCGCTTCCAGCGGTCCGCCACCCGCGCGCCCTCCGGGAGGGCGCGCAGCAGATCCACCCCGTGCCACAGGGCGTCCCAGGTGGGCCGCAACTGCGACTCGATCAGCCCGCGCAGCTCCGCCTCGGCGAGCCGCAGCCGCGCCTCGCCCCCTGCCACGCCCTGGGATGTCTCGGCACGCGCCGCGTCGTAGCGGGACATCGCCGGTGCCAGCAGCTTGTTGTCGAAGGCGGGGTCGGTGGCCGGGCCGGCGGGCGGGCAGCGCAACTGGCCGTCCTCGTCCCGCTCCGACTCCGCCCGCAGCGCCGCCTCCGCCCCCGGCACGCCCTCCGGGGGGTCGATCCAGGCCAGCAGCGAGCCCAGGTGCTGATCCTCCAGATTGCTCTGCCCGGTCGCCCAGTGACGGCTCAGCAGCTCGGTGAGCGACAGCAGCAGAGACGAGCCGGGCACCCGCGACCGCTCCCCGTAGTGGGTCAGCCAGCGGCCGAGCAGCGGCACCCGCGCGGGCGCCGGGAAGGGCGTCTCCGGGTCCTGCTCGGCGGTCCGCCGGAACCGCATCGACCGGCCCAGCAGCCGGACGAACGCCACGCCCGCGGCGCTGGGCACCAGCAACTGCGGCGCGTCCTCGCACAGCTCGACCTGGACCGGCACCTTCTTACCGGTCTCCGGATCGGTCTCCTTGCGCTCCTCCAGCTCGACCTGCTCCGCGTACGAGTCCAGATACGGCTGGATCTCCTCCGCGAGCGCGGCGAGGAACGCGAACCGCAGGTCGCGGTCGCGCGGCTGGGCCACGATCAGCAGTCGCGGCGCGTCCCGGTCGGTGCCCACCAGCGCCCCGAGCGGCGCCCCCGCCTCACCGGCGGTGGTGAGCGGGACGAACGCCAGCGGGCGCTCCGACAGATGGCGGTGGCGCACGGTGGTCAGGGGCTGGGCCCGCCCCTCCCGGACCGCCTCCATCCGGGCCAGGGTGGTGATCAGCGACATGCCACCGCCTCGGGGCGGGACGCGAGCGCCTCGGCGCGCAGGGCCGCCGCGCGGCGCAGGGCGTCCACGGTGGGGTCGCCGGTGGGGGAGTCGTCCGCGGGGCGTTCCATGGCGGCCGTAAGGACGGCGTCCATGGTGGTGAGCCCGCCCAGCTCGCCCCGGACGCCACGGCCCAGCGCCTCGACCCGGCCCGCCGCGCGGGACCGCGTCCGGCAGTGGGCGGCCAGCTCGCATGTGGACAGGCACTCCGGGGCGTACGCCGCGTCCACCGCCTCGACGGCGGCCGTCAGCTCCTCGACCGGCCGGGTCGGGGTCCGGCCGTCGTCGGTGAACCGGAGGTCGAAGGTGGTGCCCTCGGGGAGGGCGGCGGCGATCTCCTCGATGCGGGTCAGCCGGTCGAGCTGCCGCCGGGTGACCGCGAGCTGCTTGCGCACGTCGACCATTTCGGCGGTCGGCAGGTTGGAGAAGTCCTTGGGGCACACGAGCAGCACGTGATACCGCACCCGGGCCCGTACGGAAGCGGCCCCCGCCGGGGCCACCGAGCCCTCCCGCGCCGCCGTTCCGGCCGGGGTCACCGGGGCTGCCGCCTCCCGCGCCACAGCCGGGGCCGCCGCGCCCGCCGGGCCTGCCGTTTCGGCCGCCCCGGCAGCCTCAGCCGTCCTCGCCCCGCTTGCTGTCTCCGCCACGTCCACGGCGTCCACGGCGTCTGCCGCGTCGCCCCCGTCCTCCGGCGGGCGGCCGATCATCGACGCCACCCGCTCCAGGGCCAGGGTGTAGACCGCCGACTGGCGGGCGGCCGCGCCCACCTTGGCCGGGTCGGCGGAGCCGTCCACCATCGGGAAGGACTTGATCTCGACGACCGTCCACGACCCGTCGGGGTGGACCACGACCGCGTCCGGCTCCAGGAAGGCGGGCGAGCCGGCGACGTCCAGGCTCACCATCGGATGGTCCAGCAGCGCCCAGCGCCCCGCCTCCGTGGCCTCGCGCAGCGCGAGCGCCGTACGGGCCGTGCGGCCCTGCGGCCCGGGCGCGGTCAGATCGGGGGTCGCGACGGCGCCCGGACCGGGCGGCTCCGAGCCGTCACGCAGCCGCTCATGCAGCAGCCGCACCAGATCCGCGCCGCCGTCCGCCTTGACCCGGGCCTCGAAGGAGTTGCCGCGCTGATGCGCGAACTGCGACTGGCCGAAGTTCGCGGGAGCCCCCAGCGCCGAGGCCAGCGCCCCCTTGTCGACCCCGGCCCCGTCCAGCAGCGCGCGGCGGCGGCAGCCCGGGTTGGCGGCCAGCGCCGCCAGCGCGCGGGCGTCCATCGGATGCGGAACGGCGGCCGGGCCGCGCAGCTCAGCGAGCCGCTGCCGCAGCCCCGTCACCTGCCGTGGGGGCCGGACCGCCCGCAGCGGCTCCCCGGCCGCTGGTACCGGCACCGGCTCCCCGGCCGCCGTCATCCGCGGCACCGTCGGTGCGTTGCCTGTCCGCGCCCCTGTCCTGCTGTCGGGGGATCCGTTCCCGTTCACGCGCCGAAGTCTCGCACTTGTCACCGACATTCGCGGGCACACCCGCGTTTCGGGAGGAGGCGACGGTCTCGCGGGCCGGGCGCAGGCGAGTGCGCAGGGACTCCGTGAGCCGCAGCGCGGGGACCGTCAGCAGCGCCCCGAGCCCCATGGTGGCGGCGCCGGCGGCCGCGTCCAGGAAGTAGTGGTTGGCGGTGCCCATCACCACGAGTGTGATCGTCAGCGGATAGCCGACCGCGGCGATCTTGGTCCAGGTCGAGCGTCCGTGCCGCCACAGGGCGACCCCGCACCACAGCGCCCATCCCACGTGGAGGCTGGGCATCGCCGCGTACTGGTTGGTCAGCCCGCCAAGGCCGCGCGGTGCGCTGGCGTCCCCGCCCCACCAGCCGTACGCCTTGTACTGCGCCATGGTGTCGACAAAGCCGTGGCCCCCCTCCAGAAGCCGCGGCGGGCAGGTCGGCAGCAGCGTGAAGCCGATGAGCCCGATGATCGTGGAGACCAGCAGCCAGGTGCGCAGAAAGCGGTAGTCCGACGCCTTACGGCGCTTCCACATCCACATCAGGATCGCGGGGGTCAGGACGTAGTGCAGCGAGGCGTAGGCGAAGTCCGCCGGTATGCCTATCAGTGCGTGGGCCGTGAACAGATCGTTCAGCGGCGACTCGAAGTCGATGTTCAGACGCTGTTCGAAATGGAGGATCGCCAGACCATGATCGACGGCGGTGGACACGTCGCCGCGGGCCAGCAGCCGACCGGCCGAGTAGGCGGCGTACACCACCGCTATGAGCGGCAGTTCGGTCCACCAACGGGGCCGACTGCCCTGTGCTGCTCCGGCACGGGGCACCGTATGGGGCATTCGGACGCTCTCCAAAGTTCAGGCGGCCACAAGAAGGCGCGCGGTCAACCGTACGGTGTAGGCGAAGCGACCCACGCACCGCCCCCGTCCACGAGCGGCGCCCACTGTCGGAACCCCCCTGGCGGACCCGCGCGCAGACAGGAAGACGCCAGGAGTGCCCCGGAGGTTGCCTGCCGATCACATGCGCGATGATGGAGGGATGGCGATCGGCCATGTGCCGGTCCCGCAAAATGCATGAAACCGCGGGCAGCGGCGTGTAATGGGGCACGCCGTCGCAGCGGTGCGAAACCGGTGAAAGAAGGCAGTACCCATGCCCCCACGCATCCTCCTGGCCCGGCACGGACAGACGCGGTGGTCGCTCTCCGGGAAGCACACCGGCCGTACGGACATCCCGCTGCTGGACGAGGGGCGGCGGGGCGCCAAGCTGCTCGGCGAGCGGCTGCACCACGGCCCCTGGGCGGGCCTCGCGGACGTCGAGGTGCGCACCAGCCCGCTGTCGCGGGCGAAGGAGACCTGTGAGCTGGCGGGCTTCGGCGACCGGGCGCGGGAGTGGGACGCGCTCCTGGAGTGGGACTACGGCGCGTACGAGGGGATGACCCCCGCCGAGATCAAGGCCACCCGGCCGGACTGGCTCATCTGGCGCGACGGGGTGCCCGAGGGCGAGTCGATCGGCTCGATCGCGGCGCGGGCCGACGAGGTCGTGGAGTGGGCGCGCTCGGCCGACCGCGATGTGCTGGTCTTCGCGCATGGCCACATCCTGCGGACGCTGGGCGCCCGTTGGCTCGGCCATGACGCCTCCTTCGCCGCCCGTATCCGGCTCGATCCGACGTCCCTGTCGGTGCTCGGCTGGGCGTACGGCGAACCCGCCATCGAGCGCTGGAACGACACCGGCCATCTCGACTGAGAGCCGAACCGGCGTCAGACCGGGCAGGCGCGGCCGGCCGCCTCATGACGGGTGCCGGTTGCCTCAGGGCGGGTGCCGGTCGCCTCATGACGGGTGACGGCCGTGTCATGGCGGTCGAGGAAGTCCGCGACCGCCTCATCGCGACCGTAAGGACGCAGTATCCGGGCCGTGTCGTCGAGCATCCGGCGGATCCGTGACGACTTCACCTGGTCCAGCAGGCCCAGGGCCCGGCCGGCCGCGGCGGCGGCCGCGTCCGGCGCGCCCCCGGCCACCAGATCGCTCGCCAACTCCGTGGTGAACAGCGCGATATTGCGCGTGAAATGCGGGTTCTGGAGGGCGACCGCGCGCCGGGCGTGCTCCACGGCGCGTTTCCAGTCGCCGAGCGCCGACCAGCACTGCGCCTCCAGCCCCTCCAGTTCGGCCTCCCCGAAGAAGCTCATCCACTCGGGGTCGGCGTCGCGGGGCCCGCGCCCGAACTGCGTCCGGGCGCGCAGCAGCGCCCGCTCACAGCCGCCCCTGTCGGGCAGCCAGGCGAGCCCCCCGGCCTCGCGCAGCGCGAGCAGCGACAGCAGCCGTGGTGAGGCGAGCCGCTCGGCGACCCGCTGAGCCGCCTGCGCCGCCCGTACGGCCTCGCGGGGGCGCCCGGCGTCGCGGGCGAGGAAGGCGGTGTTGCAGAACGCGTGCGTCTCCAGGGCGGCGTCGCCGGAGACGCGTGCGGTGGCCAGGGCCTCGGCGTAGTGCGACCGCGCGTCGGACAGCCGCCCGGAGTCATGGGCCAGCCAGCCCACCGAGATGGCCAGTTCACCGGCGCCCGCGAAGAGCCGCTCGGCGATCGAGCGGCTGTAGCCCCCCGCGTCGAGCAGTGCGTAGGCGGCGCTCAGCGGCTTGGCGGTGTGTGCGTAGAGGGGATCGGCGCCGTGCTGGTCGTCCAGCACCCGGATCCGCCGTACGGCCTCCTCCACGGCGGCGGCCTCGGCCTCTCCCACCCGTCGCCCCGCCCGCCGGGGCGGCGTCCCGGTCCGGGGCGCGGCGGCCACGGCGGCGGCCGCCGCCCCACCGGTCATGAACGAGCGCCGTAGCAGTTCGCTCTCCTCGAAGATGTCGACGGTCCCCTTGCCCTGGGGCTCGGAAGGCCCGGGCCGCGGGCCGGGGACCGATACAGAGACGGTTACGGGTACGGATACGGGAGGGCCCGCGGGGCCGCGGGCCTGGTGGCCGCGCACCGACTCACGGGAGGCGAAGCCGAGATCCGTAAGGGTGCGACCGGGGAACATATGGCGGAAGACCCGCTCGTAGGCGTAGTTGGGGCAGCGGATCGCCCCCGACTCGACACGGCCGATATAGCGGGCGTCGCAGGAGACCCGCTCGCCGATCTCGAGGGCCGCGCGGCGCACGGACGCCGCGAACTCGGAGGGCGAGAGCTGTCCGCGCAGTCGGCGGAACGCGGTGTTCGGCCGGGGAGGCGGGGGCTCCGGAAGCGGCGTCATGCTGTGCCTCTCCCTTGGTGATGCCAGGTGGGCGGGGGAGAACCGTACCGGCTGCGAGATCTCCGACACTCGGATATTTCCGGCAAACGTCACATCTCGCCCATGATCTGCCATGAACTGCCATCCTTTACGGCGTCATTCGGCCGTAGCCGTTGACACCGCCGCGCGTTGAATCAGGTGCGACCCGATGAAGAGGGAGGCCGGAGTGGACATCAGCCGCTCGCGGACTACTGCCCAGCACCCCCAGCGCCAGGACTGCGATCTCGTCACCGTGCCCGCCCGCCAGGGGCTGGAAGCGGTGGACATCCTGCGTCGTGCGTGCGACGGCCTCGGTCCCGTCCTGCATGACAACGCCTGCGACACCCTAGGCTTCCTGGTGCCGCCCGGAACGGCGGACGGCTGGGATCTGCCGGGCTCGGCATGCACCCAGACATCCGGGCGTGGCATCCGGATAAATATCGGCTCCGGCACCGGCACTCCCGCCGAAGCCGGAGACACCCAACCCGGAGACACCCACACCGGAGAGTCCCGGCCCTGGGACATCCCGTCCGCGGACGCCGCCTTCGGAGACCCCGAAGCCGGAGACACCGCGTCCGGAGCGGCCGGGGACGACCCGCCACCCGGCATCGGCACCGGCTGGCTGGTGCCGCCCGACGCGGCGTACACGGTCGCCACCGACCCCGCCGAGCTACGGGCGGCGCTCGGTGAGGCGGCCCGCACGATCGAGGCCGTCGACCGCTGCCAGTGAATCCGGACCCCGGGTGACCGCCGCCACCAGCGGTGACCATCCGGACCTTCCTGCCGGCGACCGGCTGTCAGTGGTCCGCCGCATACTGGGGCACATGGCGAAAGGCACGAACAAGCGAGCCGCGCGCGGGCGCGGAGCGGCGCGAGGGCGCGGCCCTGAGCCGGTCACCGCATCCGTCGACGGGGGGCTCGCCGAGCTCGTGCCGGACCGGGACCGGCGGCGCGGCTGGACGCTGCTGCTCGACGGCAAGCCGCAGTCGCATGTGGATCTTGACGACCCCGGATATCTCGACTTCGAGTACCAGCGCAGATTCGGCCACCTCGCCGATCTCGTCGCCCCTCCCGGCCGTCCGCTGCACGCGGTCCATCTGGGCGGCGGCGCCTTCACGCTCGCCCGCTATATCGCGGCGACCCGCCCCCGCTCCACCCAGCAGATCATCGAGATCGACGCCCCGCTCGTCCAGTTCGTCCGCGGTGAGCTGCCGCTGGACCCCGGCGACCGGATACGGGTGCGCGGTGCCGACGCCCGGGCCGGGCTCGCCAAGGTGCCCGACGGCTGGGCGGATCTGATCATCGCGGATGTCTTCAGCGGGGCCCGTACGCCCGCCCATCTCACCAGTGTGGAGTTCCTGGCCGAGGTGCGGCGCGCCCTGCGCCCGGACGGGTGGTACGCCGCGAATCTCGCCGACGGTCCGCCGCTGGCCCATCTGAAGGCCCAGATCGCCACCGCCCGGGCCGCGTTCGCCGAGGTGTGTCTGACCGCCGACCCCGCCCTGCTGCGCGGCCGCCGTTTCGGGAACGCCGTGCTGCTGGCCGCCGACCGCGAGCTGCCGCTGGCCGAGCTCACCCGCCGGGCCGCCGGTGATCCGCACCCCGCCCGGGTCGAACACGGGCGCGCGCTCGTGGACTTCACCGGTGGCGCGGCCCCGGTCACCGACGCGACCGCCGCGCCCTCCCCGGCCCCGCCGCCCGCCGTCTTCACCTGAGCCGAGCCGAGCCGAGCGGACCGGCAGCCAGTCAGCCCCCGCTAGTGCTCGTCGATACGGACCTGCGGCGGGCCGTCATGCCAGGTGCAGAAGATCGTGGTGGTGTCGGCCCCGGAGACGAAGTCCACCCGGATCCACTCGGTCTGCTTCCACACCTGCATCTGCCAGCCGCCGTCCGGTGTGGCCGAGACCAGATCCGCCGACGCCGCCCGGATGTCGAAGACCGCCCGGCCGCCCTTGGCCGGATAGCTGCGCACCTCTCCGCTCTCCTCCGGCCGCGCCGTTTCCCGCCGGGTCGGCGCCTGCGTCGGCTTACGGGTGCGCCCCGCAGAACCGGAACCCTTGTCCTTGTCCCCATCGGCCCCCGCGTCCGCCCCGGGACGCGAAGGCGAGGACGAGGAAGAAGAAGAAGGTGAAGTCGCCGAGGGCGAGGGCGGTTTGGGCCGGTGCGTCGAGGAGGACCAGGCCCCGCTCGCCGAACGGGAGCCGTCCGCGATCGGCAGCGCGCGCGGCGGATCGTAGGCCGTCCCGGTCAGCACGGTCCGCACGCCGTACCACGACAGCGTGACCGCGGCGCCAGTCGCGAGGACCCACGCCAGACATTGGACCAGACCTCTTCGCATCTTCCCCATCCTGCCTCACCCGAATGGCGTACGGTGCCGCTCATGGCAAGTGTGCTCGTCGTCGAGGACGACCAGTTCGTACGCTCAGCCCTCATCCGGCAGTTGACCGAGGCGTCCCATACCGTGCGCAGCGTCGGCACCGCCCTGGAGGCGTTGCGCGAGGTGGCACAGATCGGATTCGACGTCGTCATCCTGGACCTCGGCCTGCCCGATCTGGACGGGGCGGAGGCGCTCAAGATGCTGCGCGGCATCACCGATGTGCCGGTCATCGTGGCCACCGCCCGGGACGACGAGGGCGAGATCGTCCGGCTGCTCAACGACGGTGCCGACGACTACCTGGTCAAGCCGTTCTCCGTGGCGCATCTCTCCGCCCGGATGACCGCCGTGCTGCGCCGCGTTCGCGGCGCCGGGGCGGGCGAGCCGGGCGGTGCGGCGGCGCCCCCGGCGGTGCTCCGGGTGGGCGGGCTGGCCGTCGATCCGCTGCGCCGCCAGGCCCAGTTGGACGGGCTGACGCTCGATCTGACCCGGCGGGAGTTCGATCTGCTGGCCTATCTGGCGGGGCGGCCCGGTGTCGTGGTGCCGCGCCGGGAGCTTCTCGCCGAGGTCTGGCGGCAGGCGTACGGGGACGACCAGACGATAGACGTCCATCTGTCCTGGCTGCGCCGCAAGCTGGGCGAGACGGCCGCCCGGCCGCGCTATCTCCATACGCTGCGCGGGGTCGGCGTCAAACTGGAGCCCCCGGCGGAGCCCGTGTGAGATGGGCCCTGGTCAAGGTCTGCCTGGCGGTCACCGCGATGGTGGTGGTCGCCTTCGCCGTACCGCTCGGTCTCGTCGTCAAGGAGCTGGCCCGGGACCGGGCGTTCGCCGACGCCGAGCGGCAGGCCGCCACCATCGGCCCGGCGCTCGCCATCACCACCGAGCGGGCGCGGCTCCAGCGCGCGGTGGCCAGCACCCAGGCGGGCGGGGACGGCCGGATGGCGGTGCATGTGCCCGATGAGCCGGGCGAGCCGGGGAGCGGCTACGACCTGGGCAAGAGCCGTGCGGCCAAGGGCGAGCTGGCCACCGCGCGGCGGCTCGGCCGCGCCTCGGTGTCCGCCGCCCCCGGGGGCTACGCGCTGCTCCAGCCGACCGCGCTGAGCAGCGGTCAGGTCGCGGTCGTGGAGGTGTTCGTCCCGCGCGGGGTGGTCACCAGCGGGGTGACCACGTCCTGGCTGGTGCTGGCGGGCGTCGGCCTCGCGCTGATCGTCGGCGCGGTCGCCACCGCCGACCGGCTCGGCACCCGGCTGGTGCGTCCGGCCGGGCGGCTCGCCGACGCCGCCCACGACCTGGGCCATGGTGAGCTGGGGGTGCGGGTCCCGGAGGACGGCCCGGCCGAACTCCGGGCGGCAGCCGCCGCGTTCAACTCCATGGCCGACCAGGTGGTCCAGTTGCTGGCCGGTGAGCGCGAGCTGGCCGCCGACCTCTCCCACCGGCTCCGTACGCCGCTCACCGTGCTGCGCCTGAACGCCGCCTCGCTGGGCGAGGGACCGGCGGCCGACCAGACCCGCGCCGCCGTCGCCCAGTTGGAGCGCGAGGTCGACCAGATCATCCGCACCGCGCGCCAGCAGAAGACGCACACGCCCTCCGGCTGTGACGCCTCCGAGGTGATCCGGGACCGGATGGAGTTCTGGTCCGCGCTCGCCGAGGACGAGGACCGTACGGTGCGGCTGGCCGGGGTCGACCGGACCGTACGGGTGCCGGTGGCCCGCCCCGAACTCGGCGCCGCGCTGGACGCCCTGCTCGGCAATGTCTTCCGGCACACGCCGGAGGGCACGGCGCTCGCGGTCGATGTCCACAACGGCGAGGACAGTGTGATCATTCTGGTGTCCGATGCGGGACCGGGCATCGCCGATCCGGACGCGGCGCTCCGCCGCGGCCATGGCGACGGCGGCCCCGGCTCGACCGGTCTCGGCCTGGACATCGTGCGCCGGGTCGCCGAGTCCACGGGTGGCGATCTGCGGATCGGGCGGTCGGTGCTGGGCGGCACCGAGGTACGGGTGTGGCTCTCGCTGAACGGCGGCGGCTCCGCGGACCCGGGGCAGCGGCGGCGCGGCCGTAAGCGGAAAGCCCGGGGCCGCACCCGGCCCAAGGCGCCCGCGGAGCATTAATCGCCGCCGATGGGTTCCTTAAGGCAGCCATAAGATCCGTGGCCGGTGCACGGATCCTGCCGTTTGTCCGACTTCCCCTCGCTAGCGTGGCGCCCGCACCATCACCCCCCACATCCGCACAGCGAAGGCAGGGACCTGATGAGCAGCACGCACCGTCGCAAGGCGAGCCGGACCACCAAGGCGATCGGCGCGACCGTCGCCGCCGTCGTGGCCGGCGGCACGGCGTTCGCGCTCAGCGGGGCGGCGAACGCGGGCACCGTCTCCGAGAAGCCCGCCGCCTCCGAGAAGGCCGCCGCGGCGGCGACCGGCGGCTTCGCCCCGTACATCGACACCTCGCTCTACCCCGCCTACGACATGGTGGGCACCGCCGAGAAGACCGGCGTCAAGCAGTTCAACCTCGCCTTCATCACCTCCGGTGGCGGCTGTACCCCGAAGTGGGGCGGCGTCACCGAGGTCGGCGACGACGCGGTGGCCAAGCAGACCGAGCAGTTGCGGGCGGCCGGCGGCGACGTCCGGGTCTCCTTCGGCGGCGCTTCCGGCTCCGAGCTGGGCCTGGCCTGCACCTCGGTGGACGAGCTCGCCGCGGCCTACGGCAAGGTCGTGGACACCCTCAAGCTCACCAAGGTCGACTTCGACATCGAGGGCAGCGCGCTTCCGAACAAGGAGGCCAACACCCGCCGCGCCCAGGCCATCGCCAAGCTCCAGGAGCAGCACTCCGACCTGGACGTCTCCTTCACCCTGCCGGTGCTCCCGACCGGCCTCACCCAGGACGGTGTCGACCTCGTCGCCGACGCCAAGAAGAACGGGGTGAAGGTCTCCGCCGTCAACATCATGGCGATGGACTACGGCGCCTCGTTCGACGACGACATGGGCCAGTACGCCATCGACGCCGCCACGGCGACCCAGGGCCAGATCAAGGGCGCGCTCGAGCTGAGCGACGACGAGGCGTGGAAGGCCGTCGCGGTCACCCCGATGATCGGCGTCAACGACGTCAAGAACGAGATATTCAAGGTCGACGACGCCTCCCAGTTGGTGGAGTTCGCCAAGTCCAAGGGGCTGGCCTGGCTGTCGATGTGGTCCGCGACCCGCGACAAGCAGTGCCCCAGCCCGCAGGACACCGCGTCGCCGACATGCAGCTCGATCGACCAGGAGGAGTTCGCCTTCACCAAGGCGTTCGGCGCCTACAACGGCTGAACGGCTGAACGGCTGACGTCGGCTGACACCGGGGCGGCCCCGCACCGCCCGTCAGCCGGATGAGCCGCGGGGCCCGTCGGCCGGATGAGTCGCGGGGCCCTCGGCCTCATGAGCCCCACCATCACCACCCCCCACGGCACCCCCCACACGGCGGGGCGCGGACGGAATCCCCCACCCGCCGCGCCCCGCCGTTTCCGTCGCCCTTAGGCGTCGTCGCCCTAGTATGATGCGCCAGAAATGATGAGATTAAGTCTGTAGGCTGTTTTCATGGTGTCTCGGGGTCCTCGTGCTGTCGAAGTGGTGCTGTCTGCCGAGGAGCGGTCGGAGCTGTCGCGTTGGGCGGGTGGTGCGGTGTCGGCCCGTGTGGCGGAGCGGGCCCGGATCATTCTGGCCTGTGCGGAGGGAGCGTCGAATGCCGGTGTAGCGGCGGACTTCGGGGTCTCCACGGAGACGGTGCGCAAGTGGCGCATGCGGTTCGTGGCCCGGCGGATGGCGGGCCTGGTGGACGAGCCGCGGCCGGGGCGGCGTAAGCCGGAGCTGGTGCTCTCGGAGGTCGAGCGGGCGGAGCTGACACGCTGGGCGCGGCGGGCGAAGACCGCGCAGTTCCTTGCGTTGCGGGCGAGGATCGTGCTGCGGTGTGCGGACGGTGGGACGAACAAGGAGGTCGCTGCCGAACTCGGTGTATCGCAGGGAACGGTGAATCGCTGGCGGTCGAGGTTCGTCCGGTTGCGGCTGGACGGGCTGACCGATGAGCCGCGTCCGGGCAGGCCGCCCTCGATCCTGCTGGAGCAGGTCGAGGATGTGCTCACGGCGACGCTGGAGTCCACCCCGGGCGAGGACACGCACTGGTCGCGGGCCTCGATGGCGAAGCACTCCGGGCTGTCGAAGTCCTCCATCGGGCGGATCTGGAAGAAGTTCGATCTCAAGCCCCATCTCCAGGACGCTTTCAAGCTTTCCACTGACCCGCAGTTCGTCGCGAAGGTCGTCGACGTCGTCGGCCTGTACCACGATCCGCCCGAGAAAGCGGTGGTGCTGTGCGTGGACGAGAAGAGCCAGATCCAGGCGCTGGACCGGTCCCAGCCGGTGCTGCCGATGATGCCGGGCATGCCTGAGCGGCGCACCCACGACTACTACCGGCACGGCATCACCAGCCTGTTCGCGGCCTTCAACATCGCCGACGGCAGCGTCATATCGGAACTGCACCGCCGCCACCGAGCGATCGAGTTCAAGAAGTTCCTGGTCACGATCGACAAGGCCGTGCCCGCCGGCCTCGACGTTCACCTGGTCTGTGACAATTACGCCACCCACAACACCGCCGAGATCAAGACGTGGCTCGGAAAACACCCACGCTTCCACGTCCACTTCACCCCCACCGGCTCCTCGTGGATGAATCAGGTCGAGCGGTGGTTCGGCCTGCTGACGGACAAGCTCATCCGCCGCGGAGTGCACACCTCCGTGAAGGCCCTGGAGCAAGACATCAGGGCCTGGATCGACGGATGGAACGAGAACCCCAGGCCCTTCACCTGGACCAAGACCGCCGACGAGATCCTCAACTCTCTCGCTGACTACCTCACCAAAATCAACCCGCCGACCACTGAAACCTGAGACAGACTTAGCCTCATCATTTCTGGCGCATCACACTAGAGGCCGTCGCCCTAGGGGCGCTGGGGCTCCTCGGCCCGCTCCGCCTCCTCATGCTCCTCGTGCTCCGCCACCTGCTCCTTCGTGGGCTTGGCGATCTGGCCGTCGATACCGAAGTAGCTCCGGGACAGCGAGACGCGCAGCCGCTGCATGAAGGAGAGCTTGCGGGTGACCCCGGCCTCGTCGACCGTCGGCGGCAGCTCCAGCGGCTCGTACTGTTCGTACGCGGTCAGTGTGTACTTCTCCGCCGCCGACAGCGGCTTGTGCACTTCGAGGAACTCGCCGTGCGGCAGCCGCTCGATGATGCCGGTCTCGCGGCCGTGCAGCAGCAGCTCCCGGTCCTTGCGCTGGAGTCCGAGACAGATCCGTTTGGAGATGATGAAGACCACGACCGGCACCACGAAGAAGCCGATCCGGCAGGCCCAGGTGATCGCGTTGATCGACAGATCGAAGTGGGTGGCGATGAGGTCGTTGCCGCCGCCCGCCAGCAGGACCGCGTAGAGGGCGACCCAGGCGTTGCCGAAGGCGGTGCGGGTCGGGGCGTTGCGCGGGCGCTGGTTCAGATGGTGCTCGCGTCTGTCCCCGGTGATCCATGCTTCCAGGAAGGGATAGAGCCAGATCACCAGCAGCACCGTGGGGAAGACCAGGAAGGGGATCAGCACCCCGAGCACCAGGGTGTGGCCCCAGAGATTGATCTCCCAGCCCGGCATCAGCCGGATCAGCCCTTCGGAATAGCCCATGTACCAGTCGGGCTGGGCGTCGGTGGACACCTGGTCGGGCCGGTAGGGGCCATAGGCCCACACCGGATTGATCTGGGCGATGGCCGACATCAGCGTGGTGACGCCGAAGACCAGGAAGAAGAAACCGCCTGACTTGGCCACGTAGACCGGCCACAAAGGCGGACCCACGATATTCATGTTCTTTCTGCCGGGCCCCGGGAGATGCGTGTGCTTGTGATAGACGAGCAGGATCATATGGAGCGCCAGCAGCCCGACCATGATGCCCGGAATCAGCAGTACGTGCACGGTGAACAGCCGTGGCACGATGGAGTCTCCCGGGAATTGGCCGCCGAAGAAGAAGAACGACAGATAGGTGCCGACGATCGGGATCGACAGGATCGCGCCCTCCATGAAGCGCAGCCCGGTGCCGGACAGCAGATCGTCGGGCAGTGAATAGCCCATGAAGCCGTCGAACATTCCGAGAATCAGCAGACCGGCGCCGGAGAGCCAGTTGATCTCGCGGGGTTTGCGGAAGACGCCGTTGTAGAACGTCCGCATCATATGGGCGAGCATGCTGGCGATGAAGATGATCGCCGCCCAGTGGTGGACCTGCCGCATCAGCAGTCCACCGCGCACATCGAAGCTGATGTCCAGGGTGGACGCGTACGCCTGCGACATGCGGATGCCGTTCAGCGGCGTCCACCGGCCGGCGTAGACCACCTCGTTCATCGCCGGTTTGAAGAACAGGGTCAGATAGACGCCGGTCAGAATGATGATGACGAATGTGTAGAGGGCGATCTCGCCGATCAGGAAGGACCAGTGGTCGGGGAAGACCTTGCGCAGATTGGCCTTGGCCATCTTGAAGAGGCCCACCCGGCCGTCGAACCAGTCGGCGAGGGCCTCGCCTTTTCCGGCGGGCGCGCGCCGACCGGATCCCTCATCGCGGACCCTCTGTCGGCGCTCCGGAAATGCTCTCATGTCTCAATGGGTTTACCAGGCATTCTCCATGGATGACGGCGCTCTTCGGCCGGGTGGGTCAGGGTGTAACCCCTTTGAAGGAAGAACGCACCGGCCCGGTTGCGGCCCCGCACGCCGCCTCGACTGCCATCCGCGGCGCCGCCCGCCCCCCAGCGGGCGGCGCCGCGGACGCGGGTCCCCCTACGCCGCCGGAAGCTCTCCGGTGCGGGCCACCTGGGCATACCAGCGGGCGCTGGACTTCGGCACCCGGGCCTGCGTCTGATAGTCGACGTAGACCGCGCCGAAGCGCTTGCTGTAGCCGTACGCCCATTCGAAGTTGTCCATCAGCGACCACAGGAAATAGCCGCGCAGATCGGCGCCGTCCGCGATGGCCCGGTGGGCGACGGCCAGATGGTCCCGGAGGTAGTCGATCCGCCGCGGGTCGTGGACCGCGCCCTCCGCGTCCGGCTTGTCGTCGAACGCGGCGCCGTTCTCGGTGATGTACAGCGGTACGCCCGGCGCCTCACGGGTGTAGCGCATCAGCAGGTCGTGCAGTCCGGTCGGGTCGATCGTCCAGCCCATCTCGGTGCGCTCGCCCGGCGTCTGGTGGAAGGCCACCTGCTCCGAGCCCGGCCAGGGGGAGTGGGCGCTGGCGCCGTGGCCGTCGTGACGGGCGGGCGAGCCCTCGTTGTCGGTGCCTGCTGCTACCAATGACGGTGTGTAGTAGTTGATGCCCAGCGCGTCGAGGGGGTGCTTGATGACGGCCAGATCGCCGTCCCGGACGAACGACCAGTCGGTGATCGAGGCGGTGTCCTTGATCAGGTCGGTGGGGTACGCACCGCGCAGCATCGGCCCGGTGAAGACGCGATTGGCCAGCGCGTCGATACGCCGCTGAGCGTCCAGGTCCTCGGGCTTGTCGCTGAGCGGCCGGACCACGGCCGGGTTGAGGCTGATGGCGATCTGGGCGCGGGCGGGGAGCGCGGCGCGCAGCGCCTGGGCGCCGAGGCCATGGGCGAGGTTCAGATGGTGGGCGGCGCGCAGCGGGGCCAGCCGCTCGGTGCGGCCCGGGGCGTGCACCCCCGAGCCATAGCCCAGGAATGCGGTGCACCACGGCTCGTTGAGGGTGGTCCAGAACTCCACGCGGTCGCCGAGCGCCCCCGCCACGATGCCCGCGTACTCGGCGAACCGCTCGGCGGTCTCGCGCTCCGGCCACCCGCCGGCGTTCTCCAGCTCCTGGGGGAGGTCCCAGTGGTAGAGCGTGAGCACCGGCTGGATGCCCGCGCCCAGCAGCTCGTCCACCAGCGAGCGGTAGAAGTCGAGCCCGCGCTGCACGGCCGGTCCCCGGCCGGTGGGCTGCACCCGTGACCAGGACACCGAGAAGCGGTACGCCGCCAGGTTCAGCTCCGCCATCAGCCGGACGTCCTCGCGGAAGCGGTGATAGTGGTCGATGGCCACATCACCGGTGTCACCGGCGAGCACCTTGCCGGGGGTGTGGCTGAAGGTGTCCCAGATGGACGGGGTGCGGCCGTCCTCCTGTGCGGCGCCCTCGACCTGGTAGGCGGCCGAGGCAGCGCCCCACAGGAATCCGGGCGGGAAGGTAAGGGTCATGGAAGCGCTCCCATTCGAGGTCGTGGGGAGGGGGAAACGGGGAGGGAGGACCGAGTGGTGGTGGCGGGCCGCTCAGCCCTTGACCGCGCCCTGCATGATGCCCCCCACGATCTGCTTGCCGAAGAGGACGAAGGCGATCAGCAGCGGCAGGGTGCCCAGCAG
The DNA here is from genome assembly GCF_047218265.1 of Streptomyces sp. CY-1. Taxonomy (NCBI): domain Bacteria; kingdom Bacillati; phylum Actinomycetota; class Actinomycetes; order Kitasatosporales; family Streptomycetaceae; genus Streptomyces; species Streptomyces sp. CY-1. The sequence goes on along the minus strand of NZ_CP178393.1, from coordinate 4,499,367 downwards.
CGCCCCCGCCATGATCAGTGATTGATCCGGGGTGTACCCCCGGCTCAGACCGGTCAGTGCCACCTGCATGGTCGGGTTGCCGTTCTGGGTGAGCGCGATGAACGGCCAGAAGAAGTCGTTCCACGATTGGACGAAGGTGAGCATTCCCAGCACCGCCATCGCCGGACGCGCCGCCGGGAAGACGACATGCCAGATGATCCGCAAGCTGCTCGCGCCGTCCATCCGCGCCGCCTCGATCAGCTCGGTCGGCAGCGCCTGGGAGAGGTACTGCCGCATGAAGAAGACCCCGAAGGCGCTGACGAGTGTCGGCACGATGACCGCCTGGAGCTGGTCGGTCCACTCCAGCTTGGCCACCATCATGTACAGCGGCACGACGCTGAGCTGGGGCGGCACCATCATCGTCCCGATGGTGAGCATCAGCAGGATGTTCTTGAAGCGGAAGCGCAGCTTGGCGAAGGCGAAGCCCGCGATGGTCGAGAACAGCACGGTCGACGCCGCGACCGTGCCCGCCACCACCGTCGTGTTGAGCAGCGCGGTGCCCATGTTGGCACCGTTCCACGCCTTGTCCAGGTTGTTGAAGAGGTTGCCGCCGAACCACAGGGGAGGGGGTGTCTGGGCCAGCCGGGTGTTGGTGCGGGAGGCGGCGATGGCGGTCCACACCAGCGGGAAGAGGGAGCCGATGGTGAACAGGATCAGCACGGCGTAGGTGATCTTGCCCCCGTGCAGTTGCCTGCCCGCTCGGCCGCGGCCCTTTCCGGCTCGCGGAGTGGTGTGCGCGGAAGCTGCCGGATCGAGTGTCCGCCGGGAAGAGACAGTGGCGCTCATGGTTCTCCTCGTCTCCCTCACTGGCTCTTTCGCAGCCGTCGCGCGAACAGCGCGTTGGCCGCGGCGATCAGCAGCAGGATCAGGAACATCGTCCAGGCGATGGCGGAGGCCCGGCCGAGGTGCAGGTTCACCCAGCCCTGCTCGTACATGTACAGGCCGAGCGTCTGGTACTGGTGATCGGCGCCGCCGGTGGCCGTTCCCGCGGTGTTGAACAGCAGCGGCTCACCGAAGAGCTGGGTGGCCCCGATCGTGGAGACGACGACCGTGAAGAGGATGGTGGGCCGCAGCGACGGGACGGTGACATGCAGGAACTGCTTCCAGCGCGAGGCCCCGTCCAGCGCCGCCGACTCGTACAGATCGTTCGGCACGGCCTGCATGGCGGCCAGGTAGATCAGCGCGTTGTAACCGGTCCACCGCCAGATGACGATCGTGGAGACCGCGATCTGCGAGGTCCAGGTGCCGTTCTGCCAGTCGATGCCGTCCAGCCCGACCAGCCCCAGAGACCAGTTGACCATGCCGTAGTCACGGCCGAAGAGCAGTGCGAAGACCAGCGTGGCGGCAGCGACGGAGGTGGCGTACGGGGTGAGGATCGCCACCCGGAAGAACATCGAGGCGCGCAGCCGGTAGTTGAGCAGATGCGCGATCCCGAGGGCCATCATCAACTGCGGAACGGTGGAGATCACCCCGATGGTGAAGGTGTTCCGCAGCGCTTTCCAGAAGAACTCGTCTTCCCACAGCCTGGAGTAGTTGTGCCACCCCGCCCACTCCATATGGGTGGGGTCGGTGAGCTCCACTTGGTGCAGCGAGGCCCACCCCGTGTAGAGCAGGGGGAAGAGGCCGAAGGCGGCGAAGAAGACGAAGAAGGGGGCGACGAAAGCGTACGGGCTCCATCGCACATCCCAGCGGTAGCGGCGGCTGCGCCGGTCGCGCCGCCGCTGCTCGGCCGGGTCGGGCGCCGGCGCGGTCGCGGCGCGCGGGGCCGCGCCCCCCTGCCCTGCGGGGGGCGCGGCCGTATCAGGGGTGAAACCGGAAGGTGCGGTCATGTCCGGGTCACTGATCCAGCGCGTTGTCGTTCGTCTTGATCGCGGCCTTCCAGCCTTCGTCGGCGGACTTGCCCTGCTGCTCGACCTGGAGCAGGCCGACATCGGTGAAGTTCTGCTTGATGACGGCGTCCTTCGGGCCCAGGACCTGCGTCGGACTGTCCTTCGCGGCCTGGGAGAAGATCTTGCCGATGGGCGCGTTGTCGAAGTAGGGGAGCTTGGCGTCGGCCACCTGGGGCAGGTCGTACGCGGCCTGGGCGCTGGGGAAGCTCGCCTGCTTCTCGAAGAGCTTGGCCTGCTGCTCGGGCGCGGTCAGCCAGGTGGCGAGCTTGACCGCCTCGTCCTTGTTCTTCGCCGCCTGCGGCACGGAGAGGAAGGAGCCGCCCCAGTTGGCGGGCTTGGGGGCGGCGGCGACGTCCCACTTGCCCTTGTACTTGTCCCCGGCGTACTCCTTGATCTGGCCGAGCATCCAGGCCGGGCAGGAGACGGTGGCGAACTTTCCGTTGGCGAGCGCCTGCTGCCAGGGCTTGGTGAACTCCTGGAGCCCCGCGGAGAGTTTGGCCGCGGACGCGTCGGTCGCCAGCTTCCACGCCTTCTTGACGGCCGGGCTGTCCTTGTAGATGGGCTTCCCGCTCTTGTCGTAATAGACCTCCGAGCCGCCGGAGACCGCCGCGTTGAACAGTCCGCCGGCCGAGTCCAGGAACGCGGCTCCGCCCGGCGCCTTCTTCGCGTAGTCCTTGCCGGCCTCGAGGTACTTCTGCCAGTCGCCCGCCCAGAGCTGGGAGACCGCGTCCCGGTCGGCCGGGAGCCCGGCCTGCTGGAAGAGGTCCTTGCGGTAGCAGATCGCCATCGGGCCCACGTCCGTGCCGAGGCCGATCGTCTTTCCATCCTTGGCGGTGGCCTGCGACCACTTCCAGCCGAGGAAGTTCTCTTTTTTGACGCCGTCCGCCTTCGAAAGATCAACGAACTTGTCGGCCTGGGTGGTGGTGACCTCATTGATGTTGCCCACCTCGACCGCCTGGATATCGGCGAGCCCGCTGCCCGAGCCGAGATGGGTGAGCAACTGCGGATAGTAGTTCGAGGCCGGGTCGATCACATTCTCTTCGATCTTGATATCCGGGTGCAGCTTTGTGTACTCGTCATAGAGCCCGGCCTGTTTGAAACCCATGACGCCGTAGGTGCCTACGGTCACGACCGTCTTGCCCTTGCTGTCGCCGCCGCCGGACGAGCCGGCGGATCCGTCGTCGCCGTCGTCGGCGCAGCCGCTGAGCACCCCGGCTCCTAAAGCGGCGACGGCCGCGAGGACCACGGCTCTGCTGCGGTGACTACCAGTGCTCCTGCGCATTCCGTCCTCCTAGCGCCCCGCCCAACGGCTTCCGGCCAATAAGTAGCGATACATGGGTCTTTGAGATGCATCGAGCCGGGTGGACATCGTGCGGGTTGTGTATGGCTCAGGTACTGTGGGAGCGCTCCCAGCGGTGATGTGTTGAAGGGTCGCGGCTCCTCGCAGGGGTGTCAAGGGAGTGCGCGAAACAACTTCCCGAAACCACACTGCTGTTGAATGACTCCGCAGCCGCCCATTGGGGGGTGGAGCTGCTGGGTACGGACGGCTGGAGGCGCGATATGGCAGGAACGCGGCGGCATGGCGCGGGGCGGGGACGGCCGACCCTCGAGGAAGTGGCGGCCCGTGCCGGAGTCGGCCGCGGCACCGTCTCGCGCGTGATCAACGGTTCGCCGCGGGTCAGCGACCGCACCCGGACCGCCGTCGAGCAGGCCGTCGCCGAACTCGGCTATGTGCCCAACCGGGTGGCCCGCGCGCTCGCCGCCAACCGTGCCGACGCCGTCGCCCTGGTCATCCCCGAGCCCGAGACCCGGCTCTTCGCCGAACCGTACTTCTCCGACATCATCCGCGGCGTCGGCGCCGAACTCGCCGACACCGATCTCCAGCTTCTGCTGACCCTCATCCGCACTCCCAAGGAACGGCAGCGGCTCGCGGACTACCTCTCCGCGCACCGGGTCGACGGAGTGCTGCTGGTCTCCGTGCACGCGGACGATCCGCTGCCGGACCTGCTGGAGCGGATCGAGATGCCCGCGGTGCTCAGCGGCCGCCGCTCGGCGCATGAATCGGTCCCGTACGTCGACTCGGACAACACCGGGGGCGCCCAGTCCGCCGTGGAACACCTCATCGGCCGCGGCCGCTCGACGGTCGCCACCATCACCGGACCGCTGGACATGTATGTCGCCCAGTGCCGCCTGGAGGGCTACGGCGCCGCGGTCCGGGCGGCGGGCCGCGAGGTGGAGCCGGAGCTGGTGGCGTCCGCGGACTTCACCGAGGAGGGCGGCCGCCGGGCCATGCGCCAACTGCTCGACCAGCGGCCGGAGCTGGACGGGGTCTTCGCCGCCTCGGACGTGATGGCCGCGGGCGCCCGTCAGGTGCTGCGCGAGAGCGGGCGCCGCGTCCCGGACGATGTGGCGCTGGTCGGCTTCGAGGACTCGGCCGTCGCCCGCCATATGGACCCTCCGCTCACCAGCGTCCGGCAGGCCACGGAGGAGATGGGCCGGGCGATGGTGCGGGTGCTGCTGGAGGAGATCGAGGGGTTGTCGGACCGCACCTCCAAGCGGCCGCAGATGGTACTTCCCACCCAACTGGTGCGGCGGGCGTCTTCCTGAGGGGCAAAGCGTGTGGGGCCGGTGGTCGCGTATCGCGCGACCACCGGCCCCACCTCAGGGGACGGGCGGTGTGCTTACAGCGCCGGATAGGCGTTCTTCAGCAGCTCCTGGAACTGGGCCGAGAACCAGTGGCCCGACAGCGGAGCGTTCGCCAGCGCACCCGACATGTTGTTGCCGTTGCGCGGGTTGCCGGTGTACGTCGGGTCGCACATCCGGTCGAAGCCCTTGCCCTCGTCGTTCGGGATCGAGGAGCTGGAGCCGTCCGACTCGCCCGGGGGCTTCATCCACACATACGCGTCGATCCCGGCCGCGGGTGCCGCCTTGGGCCGCTCACCGAGTCCGGCGCCGGACTGGTTGCACCAGTTGCCGATGTGGATCCGGCGGTCGTAGCGCCCGCCGTTGACGTACGTGTCCACGTCCGTCTTCGCGCCGGGGCCGCTGGGCCGGGCCGAGCCGCCCCAGCCGTTGCGGGAGGTGTCGATCAGCGCGCCGATGTTGCTCGGGAAGCCGACGTTGACCAGTTCCTGGCGGAACCCTTGGGCGAAGGAGAGCTCGTCCACGTACTGGTTCCAGTCCACCCACTTCGACTGGCGCACGGTGGTGCCGTTGACCGAGTCGTTGATGGTGAAGTTGTTCTCCTTCAGCGCGCTGTAGTTGGCCGTGTTGACGATGATCCCGGCCACCTTGTCGACCGTGCTGCCCTCGGCCGTCGCCGCCTGCTTGATCACCTGTGCGGTGGGGTTGAAGTTGCTGTCCCAGCCGATCCAGCCGTGGTGGCCGGCGTCCACGTAGTTGTAGACGTTGCCGATGGCGCCCAGCTTGTTGAGGGCGTAGCCGACGCCCTTCACATAGTTGCCGTTGGCCTTCATCGTGTCGCACTGGGGAGTCGCGGTGGCGCTGCCGCCGGTGTTGGTGACCAGGTTGGGCAGCGAGTCGATCTCGATCGTGTTCACGATCCGCAGATTGGAGTTGGCGTACTTCGACTCGGAGAGGATCGCCGCGATCGGGTCGATGAACTGCGTCTTGTACTTGTCGATCTCGGTCGGGCCCAGCTCGCCGTTGGACGCCAGCGCCGAGCAGTCACGGCCGGGCAGATCGTAGACCACCAACTGGACGACGGTCGGGCTGCCGGCCGACTGCTGAAGCGCCTTGTCGAGGTGGGCGCGCAGCCCCATCGCGCCGCCGGTGCCGTTGATCGCGGCGATCCGGTCCAGCCAGATGCCGGTCGGCTGGTTGGAGACTTTGCTGCCGCCGGGCTCGGCGGCGGCCTTCGCCGACCAGTCGGGGTTCACATACACCTTGGCGCCCGCGTACGGGTTGTCGACCTTCGCGGCGGCCGCCCTGCCGCTGTCCACCTGGGCGGACGCCACACCGGTCAGCGCCCCCATGGTCAGCGCGGAGGCGGCGAGCAAAGTGCCCGCCATTCGGATTCTGCGGCTCATTGCATTCCCTTCAGGTGATCACGGAGTCCCACGCCGAAGTTGGTCGGCGTGCCGTTGTAATCGCTGATCAGAGACGGGCCCGAGGAACAGTCCCAGGTGTTCCAGGTCCAGCCCAGATACGAGGCGCCCTTGGCGTCCAGCCAGGCCATGACCCGGTCGATATAGCCGTGGGAGCAGGTGTTCTCGCCGATCTCGCCCGCCACGAAGGGGACCTGGGCGATGACCGGGGCGAGCTGTTCGTTGAAACAGCTCTCACTGGCGCAGGTGTTGAAGTTGTAGGTGTGCCAGGCGGCGGCGAGGTTGCCCGCCGGGTCGTTGGGCTTGTACGTCAGCCACTGGCGCAGATCGTTGGAGTAGGCGACCCCCGGGATCAGGACCAGATTCTTGGCGCCCGCGGTCCGCACGGCGTTCAGCAGGGTCTGCATCCCGGCGACCTGGAAGTCGATTCCGGGGCAGCTTCCGCCGTCGCGCCAGCACTTCCACGCCGCCGTGAGATCGGAGGTGGCGCGGTCCGGGAACGGCTCGTTGAACAGGTCGAAGACCACGGCCTGGTCGCTCTTGAAGGTCTGGGCGACCGAGGTCCAGAAGGCCGGGGTGTACTGCGCGTTGGGCATCGGCTTCTGGCAGGTGGCGTACTCGGTGCCGGGGCAGTGGTTGTCCCCTCCGGTGTATTTGCCGTGCGACCAGTGGAGTTCGACGATGGGCGTGATGCCATGGGCCTCCAGCCGGGCGACGAGTGCCTTGACCGCCGCGATGTAGTTGGCCCCTCCATAGGCCGGGTTGATATGGGAAAGGCCCAGCCAGCACTCCTCGTTGAGCGGGATCCGGACCGCGTTGACCTTCCAGTCCGCGATGGCCTTGACGGAGGCGTCGTCCACGGGGCCGTCGAAGATGCCGTATCCCTGGACGCACATGAACTCACCGCCGGAGCGGTTGACGCCGAGCAGCCGCCGGGTGGCGCCGTTCTCGTCGACCAGCTTGTTGCCCGAGGCGCGCAGCTTCGGCGGTGCGGTGGCGGGGACGACGGGCGCGGTGGTCGTGGCCGGTGCGGTGGTCGTGGCCGATGCGCTCGCCGCCGAGGCGGTGGCGGCGGTGGGCACCAGGGCGGTGCCCATCACGGATAGGACCGCGGCGGCCACCAAGGCATAAAGGCGTGGGGGTGCTCGCATGGAGCGACTCCTTGAGGTCAAAGCGCCGTTCGATACGGCGCTGACTGCTGGAACCGCTCCCACTGGTTGAAGTGAAGGTAGCGCTCGACGGGCTCATGTCAACAGTTCCCGTTCACGGAATTATCGGTAGAAGACCTCTGAGCACCCGGTGTTGTTCAAAGACTTGACACCTCATCAGGCTGACACGAACCTTGGGAGCGCTCCCACTGGTTCGCACTTTCCCCCACCACCCGCACGAACCGCGAGGAGGTCCCCCGATGCGCGTACAGCGTGGCTCCCCCTTATCCGGCGCACGGCTCTCAGGGGCACGACGGCGCATGAGACGGCTGGTGACCGCCCTGGCCGCCGCGCTCTCGCTCCCCGTGGCCATGACCGCGGCGGGCGGCGCCGCCCCCGCGCACGCCGCGGCGGTCGAGTGCGGGGTCGACTACAAGACCAACGACTGGGGCTCCGGCTTCACCGCCGACCTCACCCTCACCAACCCCGGCACCGACGCCATCGACGGCTGGACCCTGACCTACGACTACGCGGGCGACCAGAAGCTGGGCAACGGCTGGAACGGCAACTGGTCGCAGTCCGGCAAGACCGTCACCGTCACCAACGCCGGGCACAACGCCAAGATCGCGGCCGGGGGCAATGTCACCACCGGCGCCCAGTTCACCTACAGCGGCACCAACGCCGCGCCCACCTCCTTCGCCGTCAACGGCGTGGCCTGCCGGGGTGCCCATCAGCCACCCATCGCGGTGCTGAGCAGCCCGTCCCCCGGCGCCGTCTTCACCTCGGGCGGCACCGTCCCGATGACGGCCACGGCCGCGGCGGCCGACGGGGCGACGATCACCAAGGTCGAGTTCTACAGCGACACCAAGCTCCTCGGCACCGACACCACCTCCCCGTACTCCTTCGACCACAAGGACGTCCCGGCGGGCGACTACTCGCTCTACGCCAAGGCGTACGACAGCCAGGGCGCCTCCGCCGAGTCCACCCCCGTCGGCATCCATGTGGCGGCCGGTCCCACGCTGGTGGCGAGCCCCGGTCAGCTCGGGGTGCAGCAGGGCAAGACCGGGACGTTCGGCGTCAAGCTGTCCACCAAGCCGTCCGCGAACGTCACCGTCTCCGTCGCCCGCACCTCGGGCAACACCGGGCTGACGATCTCCTCGGGCGCCACCCTCACCTTCACCCCCGCCAACTGGGACACCGCCCAGCAGGTGACGGTGGCCGCCGCGAACTCCGGCACCGGCGCCGCCACCTTCACCGCGACCGCCGCCGGCCACACCAAGGCCGAGGTCACCGTCACCCAGCTCGCCGCCGCGAAGGTCTACGACGCCCGCTTCCTGGACCTCTACAACAAGATCACCGCACCCTCGGCGGGCTACTTCTCGCCCGAGGGCATCCCGTACCACTCGGTGGAGACCCTGATCGTCGAGGCCCCCGACCACGGCCATGAGACGACCTCCGAGGCGTACAGCTATCTGATCTGGCTCCAGGCGATGTACGGCAAGGTCACCGGCGACTGGGCCAAGTTCAACAACGCGTGGGACATCATGGAGAAGTACATGATCCCCACCCATGCCGACCAGCCCACGGGCAGCTTCTACAACGCCTCCAAACCGGCCACCTACGCGCCCGAATGGGACCAGCCCTCCCAGTACCCCTCCCAGCTCAACGGCAATGTCCCGGTCGGCAACGACCCCATCGCCGCCGAGCTGAAGAGCGCGTACGGCACCGATGACATCTACGGCATGCACTGGATCCAGGACGTCGACAACGTCTACGGCTACGGCAACGCGCCCGGCAAATGCGAGGCGGGCCCGAGCGACACCGGCCCGAGCTATGTCAACACCTTCCAGCGCGGCCCACAGGAGTCGGTCTGGGAGACCGTGACCCAGCCCACCTGCGACGGCTTCAAGTACGGCGGCAGGAACGGCTATCTGGACCTGTTCACCGGCGACGCCTCGTACGCCAAGCAGTGGAAGTTCACCAACGCCCCCGACGCCGACGCCCGCGTCGTCCAGGCCGCCTACTGGGCCTCGGAGTGGGCCAAGGCACAGGGCAAGGGCGGCCAGATCTCCGGCAACATCGCAAAGGCCGCCAAGATGGGCGACTATCTGCGCTACGCGATGTACGACAAGTACTTCAAGAAGATCGGCAACTGCGTCGGCGAGACCGGCTGCGCGGCGGGCAGCGGCAAGAACAGCTCCCACTACCTGCTGTCCTGGTACTACGCCTGGGGCGGCGCCACCGACACCTCCGCGGGCTGGTCCTGGCGCATCGGCTCCAGCCACGCCCACGGCGGCTACCAGAACCCCATGGCGGCCTGGGCCTTGAGCTCGTACGCCGATCTCAAGCCCAAGTCCGCGACGGGCGCCGGCGACTGGTCCACCAGCCTCAAGCGCCAGTTGGAGTTCTACCGCTGGCTCCAGTCCAGCGAGGGCGCCATCGCGGGCGGCGCCACCAACAGTTGGCAGGGCCGCTACGCCACGCCGCCGTCGGGCAGGTCCACCTTCTACGGCATGTACTACGACGAGCAGCCGGTCTACCACGACCCGCCGTCCAACCAGTGGTTCGGCTTCCAGGCATGGTCCATGGAGCGGGTCGCGGAGTACTACAACCGCACCGGTGACGCCTCCGCGAAGACGGTCCTGGACAAGTGGGTCAAGTGGGCGCTGTCCAAGACCACCGTCAACGCCAACGGCACCTACCAGATCCCGTCCACCCTCCAGTGGTCCGGCCAGCCCGACACCTGGAACGCCTCCAGCCCCGGCGCCAACGCGAGCCTGCACGTCACCGTCGCCGACTACACCAATGACGTGGGCGTGGCGGCCGCGTACGCCAAGACCCTGTCGTACTACGCCGCCAAGTCCGGTGACACCCAGGCCAGGGACACCGCGAAGGCGCTGCTGGACGGCATGTGGAACAACTACCAGGACGCTCTCGGGATCGCGGTCCCCGAGTCCCGCGCCGACTACAACCGGTTCGACGACCCGGTCTACGTCCCCAGCGGATGGACGGGGACCATGCCGAACGGTGACAAGATCGACGCCGGCTCCACCTTCCAGTCGATCCGCTCCTTCTACAAGAACGACCCGGCCTGGTCGAAGGTCGAGGCGTATCTGAAGGGAGGCGCGGTGCCCAGCTTCACGTACCACCGGTTCTGGGCCCAGGCGGATATCGCGCTGGCGATGGGGTCGTACGCGGACCTCTTCGAGTAGTCACCACCGCGCGACGGCGGGGCTCCCGGGCCGGGGGCCCCGCCGCTCATGCGCCGTTCAGCGCGCGGCCCGCTCCGCCGCCCCCGCACCGGACCCGGGCCCGGTCCGCGCCCCGGTCCCGTACACCGCGCGGACATTGTCCGCCGGCCGCGGCTTGTCCCTCCCGGCGGGCCCCGCCGCGAAGGCGCGCAGCAGATTCTCCGTGGTGCGGGTGACGAAGGCCCTGGTGCGTGCGTCCATCCCGTGATCGCGCCCGTTCTCACGGGTCCCCGCCATCAGGGCCTCCACCCAGCGCATCGTCCCCGAGGCGAAGACCCCCGCCCCGCTCGCCACGGTGTAGTACGCGGAGTCCGAGTGGCTGTGCCGCCCCCGGCAGACCAGGGGGGAGTGGGCGATGATCCGCAGCGGTGCCGGGGTGGGATCGCCCGGGGTGACCCGGTCGTACTCCACACCCACCAGATGGTCGAAGGAGTCGCCGTCGTCCACCCCGGTCCCGGCGAACAGCCAGTGGCCGCTGTCCAGGACGACGTACGGGGCGTCGGTCGGGTAGCCCTCGTAGAGGACGCCGGTCAGCGAGGACTCGGGATCGGGCGCGGGGGGCTGCCGGAAGTCGGTGGTCGCCAGGTCGCGGTGGTTCACCAGGTACGGGTCGTCCCGGTAGGCGGTCTTGTAGCAGACCACGGTGCGCGCGGGGGCACCGCCGGGGCCGGGCTCCAGCCGGATCCGGCGGAAGCAGGTATTGGCGCCGAGGAAGGCCAGATTGGTGCCGTCGTCCCGGGCCCGGGTCACGTACCGCCGCTGCTGAGGGGTCCAGTACTCGTCGTGACCGAGCGACAGGGCGGCCGAGGCGCCCTCGAGCACGGCCGGTCGCAGATGGACGTCCACGCCCGTGGTGTACGCGAGCGGAAGGCCCAGCCGTTCGGCGAGGACCACCAGGGCCCGCTCGTAGACCAGGAACTTCTCCGCCCCGCTTTTCGCGTACGGCCGGTCGAAGCTGACGGCCAGCGAGCGGCTCCCGTACGCACCGTCCCGGCCCTGGTAGAGGCTGTAGCCGCCCCAGGTGTTGTACGCCTGCCAGGTGGCCGGTGCGTGCATCAGCAGCGTCCGGCCCCGCGCCTGCCGTGAGCGCACGATCAGCGGCACATAGCGCTGATGGCCGTTCGAGGCGTCCAGCCGCAGCAGATACGCGCCCTCCGGCCAGTTCCGGGCGCGTATGCGCAGTGAACGGTCCCAGTCGGCCCGCACCGTGCGGGTGGCGTCGAGAAACAGGGGCGCGCCTTGCCTTCTGCCGTCCACCCGGCCCGACCGCCACACCAGCCGCGCCTGCGCCCCGCCGTACCAGCCGATCCGGTAGGCCGATACGCGGAAGGCGGGGGCGGTGGTCGACACGTAGAGGCCGACCTCCTCGTCGGGCAGCACGCTCACCCGGTCGGTATAGCCCTCGATGGCGTCGGGCGGCCCCGTCGAGCGGATGCGCCAGTCGGCACTGCCCGGCCGGGCCCGTTCCGCCTCCTCCGCCCGGCGCGCGGCGTCGGCGCGACGGGAGGGGCGGGCGCGGTGGCCATCGCGCCCGGAGGAGTCGCAGCCCGTCGCGGCCACCCCGGCGGCCCCGGCACCGGCCGCCGCCGCGGCTCCGAGGAAGCCCCGGCGGATCAGCCCGCCGGCTGCGCGGCCCTGTTCTCCGTCCACCGGATCATCGTGGGCCGCGCCGCGGACGCGGGCGAGCCGGTGCGGTCCGACGGAGTATCCGGCCGCGCGGTCCGGCGCCTCCGAGGTGCGGCGTGGGGGCGCGGGGAGCAGCCTGGGACATATGACGGAATCCCAGGCGCCGCGCATTCACCGGCCTCCGATCGTGGTGCTCGGTGTGCAGCAGAACGACCCTCCGTACCGTCTGGTCGAGATCGCCGGTGAGCTGGCGGGCAAGGCGCACTCGGTCCTGGACGTCATCGAGATCGCCCGGGAGGTGGGTCTGGACGATGTCGATCTGGACGATCCGGATGTGGTCCGGTGGGTGGGCGGCGACAAGTTCACCTGGACGTCGTTCTGGCCCCCGCATCGGTCGCACCACGAGCACCGCGGCTAGGCGAGAGGCCCGCGGGCGGCTCGGGAGACATGGATTCACTGTCAACCCGACGTTGACGCCCTATGGAGTGTCAACCTATGGTTGACGCATGACGAAACCAATCGGACTCAGTCATCCCGTACGCCTCGACGATCTGATCGAGGCCATCAAGAAGGTCCACACCGACGCCCTCGAGCAGCTCACCGACGCGGTGATCGCCGCCGAGCACCTCGATGAGGTGGCCGACCACCTCATCGGCCACTTCGTGGACCAGGCCCGCCGCTCCGGCGCCTCCTGGACCGACATCGGCAAGAGCATGGGGGTGACGCGGCAGGCGGCCCAGAAGCGCTTCGTCCCCAAGGGCTCCGCCGCCCAGGACCTCGACCCCAGCCAGGGCTTCGACCGCTACACGCCGCGCGCCCGGAGCGTCGTGGTCGCCTCCCAGAACGAGGCCCGCGCCGCCTCCAACGCCGAGATCCGCCCCGAGCACCTCGTCCTCGGCCTCCTGGCCGACCCCGAGGGGCTGGCCGCCAAGGCGATCGTCGCCCAGGACGTCCTCCTGGACACCGTCCGCCAGGCAGCCACCGCCGCCCTCCCGCCCGCAGCCGACTCCATGCCCGCACTGGTCCCCTTCGACGCCGACGCCCGCAAGGTCCTGGAACTCACCTTCCGCGAGGCGCTGCGGCTGGGCCACAACTACATCGGCACCGAGCACATCCTCCTGGCCCTCCTCGAACACGAGGATGGCGCGGGCCTGTTGACCGGCCTGGGCATCGACAAGGCCACCGCCGTGGACACCCTCACCAAGGCACTGACCCGGATCGCCGAGGCCATCAACGACGAGATGGAGGGGTGATCGAGCGCCCCTCGGCGGCCCAACGGCGGGGGTGCGGCGGCCGGAACAGCGAAGCTGTGCCGGTCAGGCTGAGGACTCGCCCGACCGCGCGACTCGGGGAGCGGACGATGACCGTCTTGCCGTGTGCGAGCGCCTCGCGGCGAAGCCTCAGCAGTGCGTTGAGCCCCGAGCAGTCCCAGAACCTCACCGCTCTCAGGTCCACGTCGACGCCCTCGGCGGAGGCGTGGAGAGCCGTGCGCAGGGCGGCGGCCACGGCAGGGGCGGTCTCGTAGTCCACTTCCCCCCGGATCACGACAACCTTCCGGGGCCCCTCCTGGTAGCTGTCGGTGAGGAGGGCGGGCGGGGGCGCGGGCGTGGATGCGCGGCGCGACGGCGTCGGCGTCGGTGTCGGTGTCGAAACGACCGATGTCCCGGGCGTCGCGTCGTGCACGGGCCGGTACGGCGAGCGATGCCCGGGCTCGGGCGTGGAGATGTCTCGGGCGTGCATCTGTCTCTGCTCTCCCCTCAAGTCGCCGCACCGGCATCACACGACTTGCTTTACGCGAAGCATAATTCATGTTTCTGGATGCGTCATCATCGCTTCGGCAATATCATGAGCGCATGGGAGGAGTGCCTGAACCGCACAGCGGATGGACGTTCCTGACGAACCACGCCCGCGTGCTGGCCACGATCGCCGACGACCCGAACGTGCGGATCCGGGACATCGCCGCGCACTGCCGGCTGACGGAGCGCGCCGTCCAAAAGATCATCGCCGACCTGGAACAGGACGGGTATCTGTCCCACACCCGTGAGGGGCGCACGAACACGTACCGCATCGAGCCCGGGAAGGTCCTGCGCCACCCGGCCGAGGCCGGCCTCCCCGTGGCCTCGCTCCTCTCCCTGCTCGTCGAGGACGAGGCCCGGCGCAGGCACACCGACGGACCGATCGGCGGCGGGAGCGCGAACGCGAACCCGAACCCGAACTCGACAGCGCACTGACGCTCCTGCCCTCGACTACGCTGAAACGACCCTTGACGTCAGAGGTAGGAGTCACGGTGCGCATCGGCGAACTCGCCACCCAGACCGGCGTCAGTGTGCGAGCGCTGCGCTACTACGAGGAGCAGCACCTGCTCACCTCGGAGCGCAGCCCCAGCGGCCAGCGCCACTACCCGGACACCGCGGTCGACCGCGTGCTGCTGATCCAGTGCCTCTACGCCTCGGGCCTGTCCAGCAAGACCATCCGCGAACTCCTCCCCTGCATGTGCACCGGCGCCGCCACCCCCGCCACGCTCAACCGCCTGACCTCCGAACGCGACCGCATCAACGCGCAGATCGCCGACCTGGCCATGGCCCGCGACCGCCTGGAGGCCGTCATCGCGGCGGCGGGCGCCACGGTCGAAGGCGAGACCATGTGCGCCCCGCAAAGCGCTTGATCCACCGCACCGGCTAGGGCAGGCGGCCGGTCAGCGGCGGGCGCCGCTTCCCCCGTGATAGCCGAGTTCGAGGTAGCGGGCGCGGGTGCTCCAGGGGCCGAGGTCGGGCGCGTTGGCCAGGACGTCGTGCCAGCGCGAGCCGCCGGAGGCCGCCTTATCGGAACGGCCCCCTGAGTCATGCGCGGGGCGCCCGGCCCAGAGCCGTACCCCCGACCGCGCCTCGGACTCGCGGACCGGCTCCCACAAGCCCACCGAAAACATCCCGGCGAGCTGGTGCATGGCGATGAAACTGACTATGCCCGCTTCGGGAGCCGTGGAGTCCGGGCGCTCGGTGAGGGCGCGCCACAGGAAGTACGGGTTCGGCAGCCGTACATCGGGCTGGAAGCGGTAGACGAGCCGCACCAGCCTGATCGAGCCGATGCGCGGCAGCTCCATCCGGCTGAGCGGGACGACCTCGCGCTGCCCGCCGGTCCAGGTCAGCGTCTTGTTGTGGCCCATGTAGCCGGGCTCGCTGTAGACCGTGACGTGAAGGCGTTCCCTACGATCGGGCCGCCGGTTGTGCAACATGCCCGCGCCGACGGCGGCACCGCCGACGGAGGCCAGGCCCGCCAGGAGAATTCTGGTCTTGCGCTTCATCGGGACGCCACACCTCACTTCCGACGGGACGACCGCCCCCATCATGCGCCACGCCAAGAAGGACCTCCATGGTTCCTCGCTTCCTGCAACCCGGCCCAACTCGGCCACGTCTCTCCCCGGTGAAACGGTCACGAGGACCGTAAGAACGAATGCAAGGGCGGGAACATGACTGTTCTGGTGCTGCTCGGCGCCTTGGCACTTGCCATCGGCGGATGCGCGTGTGTGGTGTGGGCGGAGCGCGGCGGGCCCCGCTGGGCCCGCGTCGTGGCGACCGTGACGCTTGCCGTGGGGGAGCTGTTGCGGCGCTCCCGGAAGAACCGGCGCCGAAGCGTGAACCGGACCAGCGGTGACGGTTGACCAGGGTTCCCAGCGGTAGCCGGTGGTGGGAGCGGCCCGCCCCCGGCCGGCGGGGAAGCCCAGTGGGGTACCGCGATAGCAGAGGAGCCCGGCACCTTGCCGGGCTCCTTCGCGCTGTACGTTCGCCGCCCTCCGCGTCAGGGATCTCGGGGCGCCGGGTTTCGCTGCTCAGGATCGACCGACTGCGGTCATTCAGGATGAAGTTGAGCTGTTTGGCGACTTCGGTTTGGCGACGGTTTGCGGGGTGATGGCGACACCGTTGGGTGCGTCGCCGACGGGGATGGTGGTGGTGACGGTGTTGGTTCTGGTGTCGATCACCGACACACTGTCGTCGTCGATGTTGGTGACGTAGGCGTGGGCAGGGTCGTCATACGCGGCGGCGGGCGATGCCACGGCGAGCGGGACCGTCAGGCCCACGAGCACCGCCAATCCCACCCAGGCCCGCACGACCCTCCCCCGCGAGCGCTCACCGCCGTCACATCGCCCGGTGATTCCCCGTTCCGGCGTTCCCTGTACCGCGATATCTGACACGAAGACCTCCTGAAGTGCACATGAGCCGAACTAGCGATGACCGCGTCCACGCTATGTGCCGGTATCTCCCTGTACATCCGAGATCACATGCCTAGGGTTGTATGGGCGATTCGAATCCCATCTCCGACCACCCGTCCACGGCATCGGGCGCGGGACACCGACACGCCGCACGGCCTGGCCCTGACCAGAAGGCGAACCTGCCACTGTTCGGGCGCACCAGGCACTTCGTTCCGCCGCCGTCATCCGGGAGTCGGGAGAAGTCGGGGAGAAGCGGGGAGAATACGAGAAAGAGGCCGCTGTCCCGTTCTCACAGGTCAGCGGCCTCTTCGAAAAGGGTGAGTAACGGGACTCGAACCCGCGACATCCTGGACCACAACCAGGTGCTCTACCAACTGAGCTATACCCACCATGACCGGCGCTTTCCGCACCGGCCGAGAAAAAGTGTACAGGGTCCGAAGGGGTGCTCGCTCCCGGCTTTCGGGGTGTCGGGAGCGAGCACCGGGTCGGGCCGGCCCGGGTCAGGTCTGCCGGGCGGGCAGGACGTGCTTGGCCGCGATGGTCTTCGCCGTGTCCGAGTCCGGGCCGGGCGCGGGGACGAAGATCGCTTCACGGTAGTAGCGCAGCTCGGCGATGGACTCGTGGATGTCCGCGAGCGCGCGGTGGTTGCCGTTCTTCTTGGGGCTGTTGAAGTAGGCCCGCGGATACCAGCGGCGGGCCAGCTCCTTGATCGAGGAGACGTCGACGATCCGGTAGTGGAGGTAGCTCTCGAGCGTCGGCATGTCCCGGAGGAGGAAGCCCCGGTCGGTGCCGACCGAGTTTCCGCACAGCGGGGCCTTGCCGGCCTCGGGGACGTGCTCGCGGATGTAGGCCAGGACCTGGTCCTGGGCATCTTCGAGCGTGGTCCCGCCCTCGAGCTCGGCGAGCAGGCCGGAGGTGGTGTGCATGTCGCGCACCACCTCGGGCATGGTGACCAGCGCTTCTGCGGGGGGCCGGACAACGATGTCCACTCCCTCGCCCTGGATGTTCAGCTCGGAGTCCGTGACCAGCGCGGCCACCTCGATAAGCGCGTCGTTCGCCAGCGAGAGCCCGGTCATCTCGCAGTCGATCCACACCATGCGATCGTTCATACGTCTCACCCTACGGGGCGTTCCCGCTGGCCGGGCAGGGACGGACGGCCCGGAGCGCGGCCCGTGGCCTGTTCGGGCAGGCGTGGGGCGTAGGCGTCCGACTCCGGTTTGCCAGGGTCCGGATGCGGAGCGTGATGGTGGTGCGGAGGGTGCCCCGAGTGACCGGTGGGACCGCCGGGCGCGCCCTGTCGCCGCAGCGGCAGGGAGTGGTCGCCCGAGCGGGGCTCGATCACCTCGGCGCGGTCGGGCCGGTCGGCCCGCTCCAGCCGCTCCAGGCGGTCGGGCCGGTCCGTACGATCCGCCGGCCCGCCCTGGGGCCTGCGGGCGCGGTACGCGGCCCGGTAGGCGGCCGGGGAGGACCCGAGCTGCCGCCGGAAGTGCCCGCGCAGCGCGACCGGCGAACGGAAGCCGCAGCGGCCGGCGACCTCGTCGACCGAATAGTCGGAGGTCTCCAGAAGCCGCTGCGCCTGGAGCACCCGCTGGGTGATCAGCCACTGGAGTGGAGCGCTCCCAGTGAGCGAGCGGAACCTGCGGTCGAAGGTTCTGCGGCTCATATAGGCGCGCGCCGCCAGGGCCTCGACGTCGAACTGCTCATGCAGATGCTCGAGCGCCCACGCCACCACCTCGGCGAGCGGGTCCGCCCCGATCTCCTCTGGTAACGACCTGTCCAGATAGCGCTCCTGCCCTCCGCTGCGGCGTGGCGGGACGACCAGGCGCCGGGCGAGGGCGCCGGCGGCGTCCGCGCCGTGGTCGGTGCGCACGATGTGCAGGCACAGATCGATCCCGGCGGCGGTGCCCGCCGAGGTCAGTACGTCACCGTCGTCGACGAAGAGCTCGCGGGGGTCCACATGGACCGACGGATAGCGCTTGGCGAGCGTCGGTGCGTACATCCAGTGGGTGGTCGCCGGGCGGCCGTCCAGCAGCCCGGCGGCGGCCAGTACGAAGGCCCCGGTGCACAGGCCCACGATCCGCGCGCCCTCCTCGTGCGCGCGGCGCAGCGCGTCGAGCGCGGCGGCCGGTGGCGGCTGGGTTATCGACCGCCAGGCCGGTACGACGACGGTGCCGGCCCGGGAGAGTGCCTCCAGGCCGTATGGTGCGGTCAGTTCCAGTCCGCCAGTCGTTCGCAGTGGCACATCTTCGCCCGCGCACACCAGCAATCGGTACCGAGGGACTCCGGCGTCCTGCCGGTCGATACCGAAGACGGAGAGCGGGATGGAGCTTTCGAAGATGGGGCCGCCGCTGAACAGCAGCACCGCGACGATTTCTCGTCGCCGGCGTCCGGAGAGCTTGCGCGAGGTCTCCGGTACGGTCGTGGAGTCCTGGCTCATGGCACTAAGCCCCCCTCGGTGGTCGCGTCCTCTCGGTCCTGCACGTTTCCCCTCGGTCCTGAACGGTTCCCCCGCCGGTCATGGCCAAGATCGAATCTACTGTGTCGCGTGTGGTCGCCGTGACCAGTTCACCACCCGCCACTATGTCGACATGGGAACTTGGCGCGAAGCATTCGATCACGAAGCGTTGCACTCGTAGCCCTCGCTGTGAAGTACGCCTTGTGCGGACACCCACTTCCCGTAGGGGGTACGTGCGCCCCGGACCCCTTTCCACGCTGGCCGGACGGGTGTTGAGCACGTCGTTTGCCAAGGGAAGAAGTGTGGCCCGAAGTTGGCTTAAAACAAGCGGGCGCATGCGTACGCATGCGTCATGCGACCGGCGTACGGCCGGCTCGTACACCCTGAGGGCTTGAGCGACGCTCCAGCGGCGCTCCATCAGCGCTGAGTGTACGGAGCGCTACGGACCGCGTCCCCGGCCCGGTCCCTTCGCGCGTCCTCAGACGCGGCGGCCGCCCCGGTGCGCGCCGATCCCCGTACGGCCGTGGCGGCCCCGGTGCGGGCTGGCGCCGTCCGCGTCCAGCCGGGCCGCGGTGCGCTCGGAATGGCGCAGCAGGGCGCGGCTGGCGGCCGTCACGGCGGCGAGGCCCGCACCGGCTGCCAGGGCGCCGCCGACGGGTAATCCGCACATGAGCAGGACGACGGGGACCACGGCACAGCCAAAGGCCGCCCAGCGGATCACCTCGCTCACCGCGTCGCTAGCGGTGGCCTGGACCGGGGCTCGAGCGGGGCTTGGGATATGGGGCCGTCCGGGTGTCCCGGCCGTGTCGCCGGGGATGCCGCCGGGGGCGTCGTACTCGCGGGCGACGGACACGGGCAAGGCTCCTCTCGAGCGGCCGGCGAGATATCGGCAGGGCGCTCCGCGCGGGGGTGGGGAGGGGCGGCGGGCCGGGGATCCGGGCAGGTGAGCGGGTCGGGCCGGGGCCGCCGCACCGGCTGCCGCTACTACAACGCCCGGCCCGCCCCCAGGTCACTGCCGGGCGGTCGCGCGGCCTGCCGCGGCGGTCCGGCCGGGCCGGGTACCGGGCCTGGGCTCGGGCTTGGTGGGGACCACTTGGGGCATTGCGTTACGGGCCGCCCTCCGGCATGCTCCGGGGAACGCTTCGGGCGGCTCCGCTCCCGTGGCTACCTCTGGGCAGGTGGTGAATGCCGCCGTACCCTTGGGGGTAAGGGCTTGGAAAGATGAATCCCGGACGGATTTCGACCCCTCGAGATCGTCCCCGAGCTCCAGCGGAGCTCAAGTCCCCCGACAACCCCCAACCTGAGCCCCCGCCGATCCCTCCGCACGAGGACATCCTTCGCCGAGACACCGATGGCCGGTCACGAAATCCCCGAACCCGCGGACCGCAAGCGGGTCGCCGATCACATGGCGACCCCCGAAGCGGCGGAAGAAACACGTCATTCCTGCGATCCAGCGTTCCAGCACGGTGTTGTGGTGGGATTCGACGGCTCCACGTCGAGCGAACGCGCCCTCGCCTACGCGATCGGCATGGCCCGGCGCTCAGGCTCAGGGCTGATCATCGTCCACGTGGCCAACCGGCTGCCGACGACGGTGTGGGCGGGCTGTGAGCCGCCGGTCTTCGTCGATGTCCCCGATCACCGCACCGAGGTGCTGGGGCTCGAGCTGGCCTGCGCCGATCATCTCTCCGAGGTGCCCTGGATCCTCGTCGAGCGCGGCGGGGACATCTGCCATGAGCTGGAGGAGGTCGGCCGGGAGTACGCGGCCGACGCCATTGTGGTGGGCTCCACGCACGGGCTGGTGGGGCGGATCTTCGGCTCGGTCGCGGGGCGGCTCGCACGGCGGGCGCAGCGGCCCGTCATCGTCATCCCCTGAGCATCGGCTGGGCATGGCCTGCCGTCGGCTGAGCATGGCCTGGGCATCGCCTGCCGTCGGCTGGGCGTCCCTCGACGTCGGCCGGGTGTCCCTCGACGTCCGCTGGGGCATCCCCTGAGCCTCCGGGGCATCCCCTGAGCATCCGCTGGGTGTTGCCCGGGCGCCCGCTGAGCATCTCCTGAGCGTCACCGGGGCCTCTGGGTGCCTCCTGGCGCCTCAGAGCGCTCCATGCGCTCCACGCGCTCCAGCATGGCCCCGAGCGCGCCCAAGCGCCCCTGAGCGGCTTCTCCGGGCCTTCCCGGCTCCGCCAAGTCCCCGTGCCCTCGCCCGCCGTGCCCCGGCGCATGCCTGTCAAGCGCGATTGTTCAGCCCAAAACCTCTGCCGTCGGCACGACTTGGCCCGGGTGCCTGGAACCGGACACCCCCAACTCCCCTTGACCGCAGGTGAGATGGCGTCAAGTCCATCTTGACAACGGACAAACCTACCCGCGCGTAGAGGTGGATTGTGCGTTTGTGAGGGGTACAAACCGTTCGGTCGTGCCGACGCGCGGGAAGTGACGGTTCCCGCGCGTCGGCCAGCCGCCGGCGTAATAGGGCGACGCCGGTGAAGGGGAGGCGGCCCCCGCGTGCGTGGTGGCACACGCGGGGGACCGCCAAGGGGTCCGCGGCGGGATTCGCCGAGGTCGCGCGGGGGTTCGGGGCTATTCGACCGTCACCGACTTGGCGAGGTTGCGGGGCTTGTCGATGTCCCGGCCGAGCGCCAGCGCCGTGTGGTAGGCGAGCAGTTGGAGCGGGATGCCCATGAGGATCGGGTCGAGTTCCACCTCGTTGCGGGGTACCACGATCGTGTGGTCCGCCTTCTCCTGCTCGCGGTGGGCGACGGCCAGGATCCGGCCGCTGCGGGCCTTGATCTCCTCCAGCGTCGCGCGGTTCTTCTCCAGCAGGTCGTCGTCCGGCAGCACCGCCACCGTCGGCACCTCGGGCTCGATCAGCGCGAGCGGCCCGTGCTTGAGCTCGGAGGCCGGGTACGCCTCGGCGTGGACGTAGGAGACCTCCTTCAGCTTCAGGGACGCCTCGCGCGCCACCGGGTAGCCGCGAACCCGCCCGACGAACATCATGCTCTTTGCGTTCGCATATTCCGCGGCGAGCTTTTTGATCTCTTCCTCGCCGCTCAGTACCTCGGCGATCTGCTCGGGCAGCTTGCGCAGCCCGGCGATGATCCGCTTGCCGTCGGCGACCGAGAGATCGCGGATCCGGCCCAGGTGGAGGGCGAGCAGCGCGAAGGCGACGGCGGTGTTGGTGAAGCACTTGGTGGAGACGACGCACACCTCCGGGCCCGCGTGGACGTACACCCCGCCGTCCGTCTCCCGGGCGATGGCGCTGCCCACGACGTTGACGACGCCCAGCACCCGCGCGCCCTTGCGCTTGAGCTCCTGGACGGCCGCCAGGGTGTCGTAGGTCTCGCCGGACTGGCTGACCGCGATGTAGAGGGTGTCCGGGTCCACGACCGGGTTGCGGTAGCGGAACTCGCTCGCGGGCTCCGCGTCCGCCGGGATACGTGCCAGCTCCTCGATGAGCTGGGCCCCGATCAGGCCCGTGTGGTACGCCGAACCACAGCCGAGGATCTTGACCCGGCGCACCCCGCGCGCCTCGCGGGCGTCCAGGTTGAGCCCGCCCAGCCGGACGGTGGAGAACCGGTCGTCGATCCGGCCGCGCAGCACCCGGTCCACGGCGTCGACCTGCTCGTGGATCTCCTTGTGCATATAGGTGTCGTGGCCGCCCATGTCGTACGACTCGGCCTCCCACTCCACGGTGGTGGGGGAGGGGGCGGTGCGGCTGCCCTCGGTGGTGTAGGTGCGGTAGTCGTCGGCCTTGAGGGTGGCCATCTCGCCGTCGTCCAGGGTGACCACCTGGCGGGTGTGGCTGACCAGCGCGGCGACGTCGGAGGCGACGAACATCTCCTTCTCGCCGATGCCCAGCACCACCGGCGAGCCGTTGCGGGCGACGACGATGCGGTCCGGGAAGTCGGCGTGCAGCACGGCGATGCCGTAGGTGCCCTCGACCATCGAGAGCGCGTGGCGGACCTTCTCCTCCAGGGTGGGCGCCTGGGAGCGGCCGATGAGATGGGCGAGCGCCTCGGAGTCGGTGTCGGAGGCCAGCTCCACGCCGTCGGCGGCCAGCTTGGCGCGCAGATCGGCGGCGTTGTCGATGATGCCGTTGTGGACGACGGCGACCTTGCCGTCCGCGTCCAGATGCGGATGCGCGTTGGTGTCGTTGGGGGCGCCATGGGTGGCCCAGCGGGTGTGGGCGATCCCGGTGGTGCCCGCGAACCGCTTGGGAAGCCTGGCCTCGAGCTCGCGGACCCGGCCCTTGGCCTTGGCGGTCTTCAGCCCGGCGCTCTGGGCGCCCTTGGCGGGCTTGCCCTGGATCGCGATGCCCGCGGAGTCATAGCCGCGGTACTCCAGGCGCTGGAGCCCCTCCAGCAGCAGCGGTGCCACATCGCGCTTGCCGATGTATCCGACGATTCCGCACATGGTGTTCAGGCCCTCCCATTGATCGCTTGTGCATGCTCGTGCTCGGGTCCGGCGGTGGCGGCCGCCATCGTGGACCGGTGCCGTGGACCGGCGTTGTGGACCGGTGCCGTGGACCGGTGCCGTCAGCCGTAGACGATGCGGCGCAACTGGCGCAGCGAGAGTTCGGGCGGGGCCACCGCGCGGTACGGCAGCTCGGCCGTGATCCGCTCGAAGATGTCCGCGTTGGTCAGCCCGCCGGACTGAAGCTCGCGGTGGCGGCGCCGGACGAACTCCTCCGTCGTCTCGTCGAAGTACGCCAGTACGTCCAGCACCACCCGGCCCGCCTCGCCGCGGCTGAGCGGCGTACTGCGGACCAGGTGGTCGATCAGGTCATCGTGGGACATTCGGCGGTCGAGCATCCGTTGATACTGCGATGCGGCGACGTGTTTCGCAACATTCCTGCCCGATATCGGGCAGGTGTGAGTCTCAATGGCGAGAAAAGCGCTCCTCGGCGGCGCGAGCCCGCTGCTCAGGCGCCGGAAAAGCGGCGGAGTACGGCCTGTTTGGCGGTGGTGAACTCCGACTCGGTGAGGATCCCGCTCTGGTGAAGATCGCCGAGTTCGCGCAGCCGTCGCAGCAGAACGTCGTGATCCACGTCACCCTCGTCGCCCCCGGTGGGCGGGGCGTCCGCGGGCGGCTCCGGGGCGGGCGGCTGGGCGGGGAGCGTCTTCGCCGGGGCGCCCGGATGCGGCATCCGCGCGATGACGGCCGCCGCGACCAGTGCCATCAGCGGATCCTTCTTGAAGCCGTAGAGCACCACGGCATGCGGGTCGTACTTGGGCGCGGCCGTCGCCGTGGCCTTCGCCACGACGAAGCGGAGGTAGCCGTTCTCCAGCCCGGCCGCCGGGACCCACTCCACCAGTTCCAGATCCGGCAGCAGGATCGTGCGGGGGCCGCCGGACTTCTTCGACTCCTCGGTCTTCCAGTTCCAGTCCAGCCGGATCCGCTCACCGTCGAACGAGGCCGTGGCGTCGCCCGCCGAGGCCGAGACCGGCACCGAGGGGCCGGGCAGCACATAGTGGTCGCAGGGGCCGGACGGCACCTGATCCAGGGCCAGGCCCTGGCGGACCTCGTCGACCAGATACTCGGCGAGATCCCTGCGCTCCGGTTCCACCGAGAGCTGATACGGATCGGCGGCGTCCGGCAGCTTGCCGCCGGTGGTCTGGAGCAGCGGGTCCGCCCCCTCGCGCAGCCGCAGCCGCAGCCGGCCCGACTTGCGCCCCGGCTCATAGGCGATACCGGCCAAGGCCACCAGGGGGACCGTCAGTTCGCCGAGCGCCTGCCGTACGGCGTGCACGCTGCGGTCCCGCCCCGGGACGATCCGGATCGCTTCCCCATCAAAGCTCCAGGCGCCATCGCGCTGGGTGATTTCCGCCATGCGGGGAATTCTGACAGGCCCACAGCGACACATTGGTCTACACCTTGACCACAACTGGGCGTCGCGGTACCCAAGATGCCACGTTTCGTTGAAGGGACCCCCTGTGAGACGACGTCGTGCCCGACTTCTGTGTTCCCTGCTGCTGACCGTGGTGGCCGGGGCGGGGACCGCGGCCTCCTCCGCCTCCGCCGCTCCGGCCTCCCCCTCGTCCGCCGCTCCGGACGCCGCCGCACCGACCCCCCTGGACCGGGTCGTGCCCGCGCCCGCGTCCGTACGGCCCGCGGCGGGCTCGTACGCGATCCACCCCGACACCCCCATCCGGGTGTCCGGCTCCGACGGCTCCGACGGCTCGGCGCGCTCGGCGCGCCGGGTGGCCGACTACCTCGCGACGGTGCTGCGGCCCGCCACCGGCTATCGGCTGCCCGTCACCGCGCGGGCGGGCGGCGACGGCATCCGGTTGCGGCTGACGCCCAAGGGCGCCGGGGCGCCGAAGCTGGGCGCGGAGGGATACCGGCTGGAGGTGACCGGCCGCGCGATCACCGTCACCGCGCGCGCCTCCGCGGGGCTGTTCCACGGCGTCCAGACGCTGCGGCAGTTGCTGCCCGCGTCCATCGAGCGCACCACCCGGCAGGCGGGCCCCTGGCGGATCTCCGCCGGGACCATCACCGACGAGCCGCGCTATGCCTGGCGGGGCGCGATGCTCGATGTCTCCCGGCACTTCTTCGGCGTCGATCAGGTCAAGCGCTATATCGACCAGCTCGCCCTCTACAAGATCAACAGGCTGCATCTGCACCTGTCGGACGACCAGGGGTGGCGGATCGCCATCGACTCCTGGCCGCGGCTGGCCACGCACGGCGGCTCCACCCAGGTCGGCGGCGGGCCCGGCGGCTACTACACCAAGGACGACTACCGCGAGATCGTGAGCTACGCGGCCGGCCGTGAGCTGACCGTCGTCCCCGAGATCGACATGCCGGGCCACACCAACGCGGCGCTCGCCTCCTACGCGGAGCTGAACTGCGACGGCGTCGCCCCGCCGCTCTACACCGGCACCGAGGTCGGTTTCAGCTCGCTGTGCGTGCCGAAGGACGTCACATACGACTTCGTGGACGACGTCATCCGGGAGCTCGCCGCGCTCACCCCCGGCCCCTATCTCCACATCGGCGGGGACGAGGCCCATTCCACCAGCCATGAGGACTATGTGGCCTTCATGGACCGGGTGCAGCCGGTGGTCGCCAAGTACGGCAAGACGGTGGTCGGCTGGCACCAACTGACCGGTGCGCACCCCGCGAAGGGCGCGATCGCCCAGTACTGGGGGACGGACGGGAGCGAGAAGGAGGTCGCGGATGCGGCCAAGGCGGGCACCCAGTTGATCCTCTCACCGGCCAACCGGGCCTATCTGGACATGAAGTACGACGCCAATACGCCGCTGGGGCAGAACTGGGCCGGGTACGTCGAGGCGAAGCAGTCGTACGACTGGGACCCGGGCACGTACATCAAGGACGCCCCGGCGTCCTCGGTGCTCGGTGTCGAGGCGCCGCTGTGGACGGAGACCCTCGAGACCAGCGCGCATATCGAGTACATGGCCTTCCCGCGCCTGCCCGGCATCGCCGAACTCGGCTGGTCGCCCGCGAGCGCACATGACTGGGAAAGCTACCGGGTCCGGGTGGCGGCGCAGGGCCCCCGCTGGGACGCCATGGGCATCACGTACTACCACTCCCCGCAGATCCCCTGGCCCACGAGCTGAGCCACTCCCGGCACGGTGCCGGTGCCGGTTGGTGCCGGTGCCGGTGCGGGGGCCGGGTCCCGGGGGTGCTGCCTCCGGGACCCGCCCGCCCGCTCCGTTCTGGCTCAGCTCACGAAGCCGAGCTCTCGCGCGATCAGCATCCGCTGGACCTCGCTGGTGCCCTCGCCGATCTCCAGGATCTTGGAGTCGCGCCACATCCGGGCCACCGGATACTCGTTCATAAAGCCGTAGCCACCGTGGATCTGAGTGGCCTCGCGGGCGTTGTCCACCGCGATCTCGGAGGAGTAGAGCTTCGCGATCGACGCCTCCTTCTTGAACGGCTCGCCGAGGACGAGGCGGGAGGCCGCGTCCCGCCAGGCCACCCGGGCCATATGGGCGCGCATCTCCATATCGGCCAGCTTGAACTGGATGGCCTGGTTGGCGCCGATGGTCCGGCCGAACGCCTCGCGGGTCTTGGCGTACGCCACCGACTCGTCCACACAGCCCTGGGCGAGCCCGGTGGCCAGGGCGGAGATCGCGATCCGGCCCTCGTCCAGTATCCGCAGGAACTGGGCGTAGCCCCGGGCCTCGGCGCCCAGCAGATTCGCGGCCGGGACCCGGCAGTCGGCGAAGGACAGCTCGCGGGTGTCCGAGGCGTTCCACCCCACCTTGGAGTAGGGGGCGGCCACGGTGAAGCCGGGGGTGCCGGACGGCACGATGATCGAGGAGATCTCGGGGCGGCCGTCCTCCTTGCGGCCGGTGACGGCGGTGACGGTGACCAGCGCGGTGATGTCCGTACCGGAGTTGGTGATGAAGCACTTGGTGCCGTTGATCACCCACTCGCCGGTGGCCTCGTCCAGCCGGGCCGTGGTGCGGGTGGCGCCCGCGTCCGAGCCGCCGCCGGGCTCGGTCAGGCCGAACGCGCCCAGGGTCTCCCCGGAGCAGAGCCCCGGCAGCCAGGTGCGCTTCTGCTCCTCGGTGCCATAGAGGAAGATCGGCATCGCGCCGAGCGAGACCCCGGCCTCCAGGGTGATCGCCACCGAGGAGTCCACCCGGGCCAGCTCCTCCAGGGCGAGGCAGAGCGCGAAGTAGTCCCCGCCCATGCCGCCGTACTCCTCCGGGAAGGGCAGGCCGAACAGGCCCATCCGGCCCATCTCGCGGACGATCTCGTACGGGAACTCATGGTGCTCCCAGTACTCCCCGATCTTGGGGGCGACCACATCATGCGCGAACGCCTCGACGGTGCGGCGCAGTTCCTCGTGTTCGGGGGAGAGTCGGTGGTCGATCGGCATGGCTCAGGTCTCCTTCTGGGAGAGGGCGCGGACGGTGCGGGACGGGCTGGGCCGGCCCAGATGCCGGGCCATCCACACGCTGGTGGCGGTGAGACGGCCGATGTCGACCCCGGTCTCGATGCCGAGGCCGTCGAGCATCCACACGAGGTCTTCGGTGGCCAGATTGCCGGTGGCGCTCTTGGCGTACGGGCAGCCGCCGAGGCCACCGGCGGAGGCGTCGACGGTGGTCACGCCGTGCTGGAGTGCGGCGAGGGTGTTGGCGAGTGCCTGGCCGTAGGTGTCGTGGAAGTGCACGGCCAGCCGGTCGTTCATGACGCCCGCCTCATTGAGCGCGGCCAGCAGCTCCCGCACATGGCCGGGGGTGGCCACGCCGATGGTGTCGCCGAGGCTGATCTCGTCGCATCCCATGTCCAGCAGGCGGCGGCTGACCGAGACGGTCTGGGAGACCGGGACCTGCCCCTCCCACGGGTCGCCGAAGCACATCGACAGATAGCCGCGCACGGCCACGCCCGCGTCCTCGGCCTTGGCGACGACGGGCTCGAACATCTCCAGCGCGCCGTCCACCGTGCGGTTGAGATTGGCCTTGGCGAAGGACTCCGTGGCGCTGGCGAAGACGGCGATCTCGCGTGCGCCCAGCGCGAGGGCGCGGTCGAGACCGCGCTCATTGGGCACGAGCACGGGGAGCCGGGCGGCCACGTCGTCGATCAGCGGCATCAGCTCCTCGGCGTCGGCCAGTTGGGGCACCCACTTCGGATGGACGAAGCTGGTGGCCTCAATGGTGGTGAGACCGGCCTCGGCGAGCCGCCGGATGAACTCGGCCTTGATGGCCACCGGGACCAGCGCCTTCTCGTTCTGAAGCCCGTCCCGCGGGCCCACCTCATGGATCCGGACCCGGGCGGGCAGCCCGGGGGCCGGGACGGTCATGGGGAGGGTCATCACTCACGCTCCTCGCTCTGGTGCGGGGTGACCACGGCCAGCAACTGGTCCATGGCGACCGTGCTGCCGGGGGTCACCTCGAGCTCGGTGACGGTGCCGTCGTGCGGGGCGGAGATGAGGTGCTCCATCTTCATCGCCTCGACCACCAGCAGGCCCTGACCCGCGGTGACCTCGTCGCCGACGGCCGCCTTCACGACGGTGACGGTGCCGGGCATGGGCGCGGTCAGCCCCCCGGCGTGGGCGGCGGAGGCGCCTGGGCGCAGCGCCTCCTCCACGGGGTCGTGTCCGACCACGCGCCAGGCGTCCCCGTCCCGCCCCAGCCAGTGGCTCGCGCCGTGCGCGGCATGCCGGAAGCGGTGGGTGACCCCGCCGAGGTCCAGCAGCACGGTGCCCTCGTCGAGGGCGATGAGCCGTGCCGGCGTGCCCGTGCCCGCGTCGACGGCCGCGTGCGGGTCCGCCGCGGCGGTCGTGTCCGCCGCCCCCGCTCCGCCCTGGCCCGTGCCCTGGGGCCCGCCGGGCCGGTCCGTCGCCGCGGCTGCCGCCGAGGTGCCGTCGGGGTGCTCGATGAGGAGCTCCGCGTCGTGTGCGCGGCCGCGGACGCGGACCGTGACCGGGGGGTGGCCCGCCACGCGCAGACGGTGGACCGTCCAGGCGGGTGCGCCGCCGAGTCGCCAGCCGGTCGGCACCGAGAACGGATCGACCCAAACGTCCGCGGCCGGGCCGCCGGGGCCGGAGCCGCCAGGCTCCGGGCGCCCACGGGATCCGCCGCCATGCGGAGCGCTGGGCTCCAGCGCCGCCTGGCGCAGCAGGGCCGCCGCCGCGTAGATCTCCTCCGGTATGGCCGGCGGGATCAGTGAGGCCGCCGCGCGGTCGACCAGGCCCGTGTCGAGCTCGCCCGAGGCGACCGAGGGGTGGGCGGCCAGCCGGCGCAGAAAGCCGGTGTTGGTGTCCACGCCGAGGACGGTCAGGGAGCCGAGGGCGGCGCGCAGCCGGCGCAGGGCGGTGGGGCGGTCGGGGCCATGGGCGATGACCTTGGCGAGCATCGGGTCGTAGACCGTGCCGACCTCGGTGCCCGCGCTGAGCCCGGAGTCGACCCGCACCCCCTCGCCCGCCGGCTCGTCCAGCGCCAGCACGGTGCCGGCCGAGGGCAGGAAGTCCACCCGGCCGTCGGCCGCCGCGCGGGCGGTCTCGGCGCAGATACGGGCCTCCACCGCATGGCCGCTGAAGCCGATCTCGTCCTGCCCGAACGGCAGCGGCTCGCCCGCGGCGACGCGCAACTGCCACTCGACCAGGTCCAGCCCGGCCTGGCCGCCGACCGACGCCGTCAGCTCGGTGACCGGATGCTCCACCTGGAGCCGGGTGTTCATCTCCATGAAGCAGTACGCGGACGGATCGTCGCCCGGCACGATGAACTCGACCGTGCCCGCGCCCACATAGCCGCACGACCGCGCGGCGGCCACGGCGGCCTCGCCCATCCGCGCCCGGGTGGCCTCGTCCAGCAGCGGGCTGGGCGCCTCTTCGATGATCTTCTGATGGCGGCGCTGTAGCGAGCACTCGCGCTCCCCGAGGTGCACGGCGTGCCCCTGGCCGTCCGCCAGCACCTGGATCTCGATATGCCGGGGCCGGTCGATCCAGCGCTCCACCAGCAGCGTGTCATCGCCGAACGCCCCGCGCGCCTCGCGCCGGGCGGCCGCGATCTCGTCGGCCAGCAGCGCCTCGTCGCGGACCAGCCGCATGCCCTTGCCGCCGCCGCCCGCCGAGGGCTTCAGCAGCACCGGCATGCCGATCTCCCGGGCGGCGGCGGTGAGCTGGTCGTCCGTCAGCCCGCTGCCCGAGGAGCCCGGCACCACCGGCACCCCGGCCGTGTGCACGGTCTCCTTGGCGCGGATCTTGTCGCCCATCAGCTCGATGGCCCCGGCGGGCGGCCCGATGAAGGCCAGGCCCGCGTCGGCGCAGGCGGCGGCGAACGCCCCGTTCTCCGCGAGGAAGCCGTAGCCGGGGTGGACGGCCTGGGCGCCGGTGCGCGCCGCGGCGTCCAGCAGCCGCTCGATGGACAGATAGCTCTCCGCGGCGGGGGCGGGGCCGATCCGCACCGCCGTGTCCGCCTCGCGCACATGGCGGGCGTCCGCGTCCGCGTCGCTGAAGACGGCGACGGAGCGCACGCCCAGCCGCCGCAGGGTGCGGATGACGCGCACGGCGATCTCACCGCGGTTGGCCACCAGCACGGTGTCGAACATCGCGGGCGACGGGCCCGCCGCACGCGGACCACTTGCCGAACTCACTGGGCTCGTCGGGCTCATCTGGTGCATCCCCCTCACATCCGGAAGACGCCGTAGCCGGGCGCCGCGGGCTCGGTGGCCGTACGGCCGGGCAGCGGTGCGTTGGCGCAGGCCGTAAGGGCGAGGCCGAGCACCGTGCGGGTCTCCAGGGGGTCGATCACACCGTCGTCCCACAGCCGGGCGGTGGCGTAATACGCGTTTCCCTGCGCCTCGTACTGCTCGCGGACCGGGGCCCGGAACGTCTCCTCCTCCTCGGCGCTCCACTCCTCCCCGCGTGCCTCCATCTGGTCGCGCTTGACGGTGGCGAGCACGGAGGCGGCCTGCTCACCGCCCATCACCGAGATCTTGGCGTTGGGCCACATCCACAGGAAGCGCGGCGAATAGGCGCGGCCGCACATCGAGTAGTTGCCCGCGCCGTAGGAACCGCCGATCACGACCGTCAGCTTGGGGACGCGGGTGCAGGCCACGGCGGTGACCATCTTGGCGCCGTGCTTGGCGATACCGCCCGCCTCATAGCTGCGGCCCACCATGAATCCCGAGATGTTCTGAAGGAAGACCAGGGGGATGCCGCGCTGGTCGCACAGCTCGATGAAATGGGCGCCCTTCTGGGCCGATTCGGAGAACAGGATGCCGTTGTTGGCGACGATGCCCACCGGGTGGCCCATGATCCGCGCGAAGCCCGTGACCAGCGTGGTGCCGAACTCGGCCTTGAACTCGGCGAACCGCGAGCCGTCCACCAGCCGCGCGATGACCTCCCGCACGTCGTACGGCGTGCGCGAGTCGACCGGAACGGCCCCGTACAGCCCCGCCGGGTCGACCGCGGGCTCCTGGGAGGGCTCCAGCGCCCACGGCGGCGACCCCTGCCGCATCGCGGACGGCGGCAGGGTGGCGACGATGGAGCGGACGATCCGCAGCGCGTGGGCGTCGTCCTCCGCCAGATGGTCGGTCACGCCCGAGACCCGGGAGTGGACCTCGCCACCGCCCAGCTCCTCCGCCGAGACGACCTCCCCGGTGGCCGCCTTCACCAGCGGCGGCCCGCCCAGGAAGATCGTGCCCTGCCCGCGCACGATCACGGCCTCGTCGCTCATCGCCGGGACATACGCCCCGCCCGCCGTGCAGGACCCCATCACCGCCGCGACCTGCGGAATCCCGGAGCCGGACAGCCGCGCCTGGTTGTAGAAGATCCGCCCGAAGTGGTCGCGGTCCGGGAAGACCTCGTCCTGCATGGGGAGGAAGGCGCCGCCGGAGTCGACCAGATAGACGCACGGCAGGTGGTTCTCCAGCGCGACCTCCTGGGCGCGCAGATGCTTCTTCACCGTCATCGGGTAGTACGTGCCGCCCTTGACGGTGGCGTCATTGGCGACCACTACCACCTCGCGGCCGGCCACCCGGCCGATCCCGGCGATCACCCCCGCCGCCGGGGCCTGGCCCTCGTACATCCCCTCGGCGGCGAGCGGGGCCAGCTCCAGGAACGGGGAGCCCGGATCCAGGAGTGTGTCCACCCGGTCGCGCGGCAGCAGCTTGCCGCGTGCGGTGTGCCGCGCCCGCGCCCTCTCACCGCCGCCCAGCCGGGCCACGGCCAGCTTCTCGCGCAGCCGCGCGGCCAGTTCGCGGTGCGCTGCCTCATTGGCCTTCCAGGCGTCGGACGCCGGGTCGGCGCCACTGTGCAGCGCCGGTGCCTGCTCCATGGCTGCGAGCCCCCTCGCTCCGTACCGTTAGTGAACGTTAACTAGTCACCACCAGGTTAACGACCACTAACCCGGCTGTCTAGAATCGATTTCATGAGCACGCAAGCAGCCGCCCCGACCCGTCGCGAGCAGATCCTCAAGGAGGCCGCCCGCCTCTTCGCCGAGCGCGGCTTCCATGGCGTCGGCGTCGATGAGATAGGCGCCGCGGTCGGCATCAGCGGACCCGGTCTCTACCGCCACTTCCCCGGCAAGGAGGCGATGCTCGCCGAGCTGCTCGTCGGCATCAGCGGCCGGCTGCTGACCGGCGGCAAGCGGCGCGCCGCCGAGGGGGAGGGGGCCGGGCTCGCCCCCGCCGAGGTACTGGACTCGCTGATCGAGGGCCATATCGACTTCGCCCTCGACGACCGCCCGCTGATCATCCTCCACGACCGCGAGCTGGACCGGCTCCGGGACACCGACCGCAAGCTGGTGCGCTCGCTCCAGCGTCAGTACGTGGAGCTGTGGGTCGAGGTGGTGCGCGAGGTCTACCCCCGGCTCGCCGAGGCCGAGGCCCGCGCGTGTGTCCATGCCGTCTTCGGGCTGCTCAACTCCACGCCCCACCTCGGCCGCCCCGGCGCCCTCCCTGGCCGCGCTGCCACCGCCGCCCTGCTGCACCGCCTGGCCCTCGGCGCCTTCGGTGGCGCCCACGGCGCGGATGGCCGGGCTTCATGAGGCGAACCGAGCCGCATGAGGCGAGCTGAGCCGCATGGAGCGAACCGGGCCTCATGAAGAAGAAGGGTGGGCACAATAAGGAGGCTGGACAGGCCCGGTAACTCGCGG
The DNA here is from genome assembly GCF_047218265.1 of Streptomyces sp. CY-1. Taxonomy (NCBI): domain Bacteria; kingdom Bacillati; phylum Actinomycetota; class Actinomycetes; order Kitasatosporales; family Streptomycetaceae; genus Streptomyces; species Streptomyces sp. CY-1. Next base: position 4,466,124 of record NZ_CP178393.1, on the reverse strand, counting down.
GTAGCTTTCGCTGAGCAAGCGCTTAGGTGAGTGTCGCCAAGCTATCAGTTGAGGAACCACGACGGCGGTCGGCCGGTCCGCGCAGCGGCGACGGCTCAGCCGTAAGGAGGGCCGCGCCAATGCGCCGCACGGTGTTCAACGAGGACCACGAGGCGTTCCGGGAGACCATCCGCGACTTCATCGCGGCCGAGGTCGTGCCGTACTACGACCAGTGGCGGGAGGCCGGCCAGGCCCCGCGCGACTTCTACAAGAAGCTCGGCGAGCTGGGTGTCTTCGGCATCGAGGTGCCCGAGGAGTACGGCGGGGCGGGGGAGACCAGCTTCAAGTTCAACGCCGTCATCACCGAGGAGACCGCCCGCGCCGGGGTCAGCTTCGGCGGCAGCAGCGTCCACACCGCGCTGTGCCTGCCGTACCTCCTCAAGTACGCCGACGAGGAGCAGAAGCGGCGCTGGCTGCCCTCCTTCGTCACCGGCGACCTGATGACCGCCATCGCCATGACCGAGCCCGGCACCGGCTCCGACCTGGCGGGCATGAAGACCACCGCCAAGCTCTCCGAGGACGGCACCCACTACGTCCTCAACGGCGCCAAGACCTTCATCACCGGCGGCGTCCTGGCCGACCGGGTGCTGGTCTGCGCCCGCACCGCCCCGGCCACCCCCGAGGACCGCCGCGGCGGGATATCCATCCTCGTGGTCGACACCAAGAGCGAGGGCTACGCGGTCGGCCGCAAGCTGGAGAAGCTCGGCCTGAAGACCTCCGACACCGCCGAGCTCTCCTTCACCGACGTCAAGGTGCCGGTGGCGGACCTGCTGGGCGAGGAGGGCAAGGCGTTCGGCTACCTCACCCACAATCTGCCGCAGGAGCGCCTGGGCATCGCGGTCGGGGCGTACGCACAGGCCGCGGCGGCCGTCCGGTTCGCCACCGAGTACGTCCGGGACCGCACCGTCTTCGGCCAGGCGGTGGCGTCGTTCCAGAACACCAAGTTCGTGCTGGCCGACTGCCAGTCCGAGGTGGACGCGATGCAGGCGGTCGTGGACCGGGCCCTGGACGCGCATGACGCCGATGAGCTGACCGCCGCCGACGCCGCCTCCGCCAAGCTCTTCACCACCGAGCGGGCCGCCGTCGTCATCGACAAGTGCCTCCAGCTCCACGGCGGTTACGGCTACATGATGGAGTACCCCATAGCCCGGCTGTACGCGGACACCCGCGTCAACCGGATCTACGGCGGCACCAGCGAGGTCATGCGGTCCATCGTCGCCAAGTCGATGGGGCTGTGACGACCGTCATGAGCGGCGGCAACAGGACCGCAATCCAGGTCTGCAAGACTGCTTGAACCATGAATGACGCACTTCAGAGCCTTCTCGATCTGCTCGATCTGGAGCAGATCGAGGAGGACATCTTCCGTGGCACCAGCGACGCCGCCCCCCTCGTACCGCGGGTCTTCGGCGGTCAGGTCGCCGCCCAGGCCCTGGTCGCCGCGGGGCGCACCGTCCCCGAGGACCGCTCGGCGCATTCGCTGCACGCGTACTTCCTGCGGCCCGGCGACCCCGGGGCGCCCATCGTCTACACCGTCGACCGGATCCGGGACGGCCACTCCTTCACCACCCGCCGGGTGGTCGCCGTCCAGCACGGGCAGCCGATCTTCCATCTCTCGGCCTCCTTCCAGCTCTACGAGGACGGCCTCGAGCACCAGGAGCCGATGCCGGACGTACCGGACCCGCTGACCCTGCCCACCGCCGAGGAGCTGCTGCCCCGCTATGAGCACCTCTTCGGCCCCGGGGTGGCCGAGCGGATGCTCCAGGCGCGGGCCTCGATCGATCTGCGGTACGTGGACGAGCCGCCCTTCGGCAGCGTCGGACGGCCGCGCGAGCCCAAGTCGCAGGTTTGGTTCCGGACCAACGGCAAACTGGACGGCGTCGCCGACCACCCGCTGCTCCACGTCTGCCTGGCGACCTATGTCTCCGATATGACGCTGCTGGACTCCATCCTGCTCGCCCATGGGCGCGGCGGCTGGGCGGTCGGCGACATCGTCGGGGCCAGCCTGGATCACGCCATGTGGTTCCACCGGCCGTTCCGGGTGGACGACTGGCTGCTGTACGACCAGGAGAGCCCCTCCGCGTCCGGCGGACGCGGCCTGGCCAAGGGCCGCATCTTCACCGCCGACGGGCGGCTTGCCGTCTCGGTGATCCAGGAGGGGGTCATGCGGGTGCCGCGCGGGAAGAAGTGAGCGCGGCGGGCGGCGGGGCCGCCCGGGCCCGCCGGACGCCCGCGGGGACGGTCCGGGCCCATCGGTCCGGGCCCATCAGACGTCCGTAACGTCCGTAAGGACGGCACAGGAATGACAGCAGGGCGCCCGCGGGGGCACCCAGGGTCCGCCGGGCGCCTGCCGCGGCGGCCCGGCGCCGTCAGAACTGGGCCGACAGCCCTGCCGCGTCCAGCAGATACGCCGTCATCGCGTCGTAGAACCGCGGGTTGGTGACGTGGTCGTCCAGCGGGACCACCACCGACAGCGTGCCCTCGGACTCGCCGAGGAAGAGCGCCGGGTCGTTGCAGTCCGCGTAGCCGACCGCGTCGATGCCCCGCTGTCCCGCGCAGCCCGCCCAGCCGTGGTCGGCGACCACCAGATCGGGCAGCGGCCGCCCCTCGTGGGCCAGCCCGTCGAGGATCGCCGCCATGGGCGCGGGGGAGTGGGTGTGCCACAGCGTGGCGCCCCGCTCCAGCATCGCCACATCGCAGAACTGGAAGACATACCCCTCGTCCGCCTGAAGCCCGCCCGGGATCTCCACGATCTCGCAGCCGGCCGCCCGCAGCGCCGCCGCCGTGGCCCGGTGGACCTCCAGCAGCCCGCCCGGATGCCCGGTGGCGAACAGCACCCGCTCGTTCGCCTCCGCGGCCTTCCGCAGCACCGAGGCCATCCGGTCCAGGGCGCCGACCGTCAGCTCCGGGTCGATGGTGTCCTGCCCCGAGCGGTACTCCGGGTCGTCCACCACACCGCACCGCTCCGCCATGACCGCCAGCACATCCTGCTCATCGGTCCAGCGGTCGCCCAGCTCCAGGCCGAGCCAGTAGTGGCGGTCGCCGTTCGCGAGCTTGCGGTAGTGGGAGAGGTTGTTCTCACGAGGCGTGGCGACATCGCCCGCGATGCGCGTATGGATGAGGTGGTCGATCAGTTCGGCACGGCTGGGCACGGAGCTGGGTATCGGCATGTGGCCCATTGTCGCCTCTCCGACGGGGGAATGGGGACATCCGCCGCCGGTCGGACGTGACGCGACCATGGCGAAATTCCGGATGCCGGCCCGGACGGCCGCCGCCCGGGCCCCGTATCGGGCCTGATCCAAACGACAGACCCTAGCGGCCGGGGCGACGACTCCGGGCGGAGCGACGGGGGGCGCCGGGGCGGCGCGCACGCTGCGGTTGGGGCTGGGGCGCGCTGATGATCACGGGCACGCCGGAGGGATCCTGGGCGCCGGTGATCCGGGCGAGCTCGGGGTCGGCGGAGTGGACCTGGGCGGTCTGCGGGGTGATGCCCGCGTCGGCCATGAGACGGCCCATCTCCCGGCGCTGGTCCGGGGTGACCAGCGTGATGACGCTGCCGGAGCCGCCCGCACGGGCCGTACGGCCGCCACGGTGCAGATAGTCCTTGTGGTCCGCGGGCGGATCGACATTGACCACGAGATCGAGATCGTCCACATGGATGCCCCGGGCCGCGACGTTCGTGGCCACCAGCGCGGTGACATGGCCGGACCTGAACTGGTCCAGGGTCCGGGTGCGCTGCGGCTGGGACTTGCCGCCGTGCAGCGCGGCCGCCCGAACGCCGCTGGTCAGCAGGTGCCGGGTGAGCCGGTCCACGGCCCGCTTGGTGTCCAGGAAGAGGATCACGCGGCCGTCCCGGGCGGCCACCCGGGTGACGACGGAGCGCTTGTCGGTGTCCGCGATGTGCAGGACGTGGTGCTCCATCGTGGTGACGGCACCGGCGGACGGGTCGACCGAGTGCACGGCCGGGTCGTCGAGGAACTGGCGCGTCAGCTTGCTGATGTCGTGGTCGAGGGTCGCGGAGAACAGCAGGCGCTGGCCGTCGGCCGGGACCTGCCGCAGCAGCCGGGTCACCTGGGGCAGGAAGCCCATGTCGGCCATCTGGTCGGCCTCGTCGAGGACGGTGGTGCGCACCTGGTCCAGTCGGCAGTCGCCGCGTTCGATCAGGTCGTAGAGGCGCCCGGGGGTCGCGATGACCACCTCCGCGCCATGGCGCAGGGCATCGGCCTGGCGGTTGATCGACATGCCGCCGACCACCGTGGCCGCACGCAGCCCCAGCCGCCGGGCGTAGGGGGTGAGCGCCTCGGTGACCTGCTGGGCCAGCTCCCGGGTGGGGACCAGCACCAGCGCGAGGGGGCGGCGGGGCTCCGCGCGCTGTCCGGCGGTGCGGGCCAGCAGGGCGAGGCCGAAGGCGAGGGTCTTGCCGGAGCCGGTGCGGCCACGGCCCAGGACGTCCCGGCCGGCCAGCGCGTTCGGGAGGGTGGCCGCCTGAATGGGGAACGGCACGGTGACGCCCTGCTGGGTCAGCTCCGCGATCAGTTCCTTCGGCATGTCGAGCTCGGCGAAGGAGGTGACGGCGGGCAGTACCGGGGTGGCGCCGGGCGCCAGGGCGAATTCGTTCGCGCCGGATGAGCGGGGGCGCCCACTGACGGCGGAACGGGAGGGTACGGGTTTTTTGCGGCGGTGCGAGCGGGTGGTTCGGGTCAACGCGGTGCCTTTCGGCTGGGCGTGGTCTGTGGAAATGCGTACGAGCCGGGGCCCGCACCCCTTCAGGTGCGGGCCCCGGCTCGTGACAGGCGCTGCTATCAGGCGGGAACGATGTTCTCGGCCTGCGGGCCCTTCTGGCCCTGGGTGACGTCGAAGGTCACCTTCTGGCCTTCCTGGAGCTCACGGAAGCCCTGGGTGGCAATGTTCGAGTAGTGGGCGAAGACGTCGGCGCCGCCGCCGTCCTGCTCGATGAAGCCGAAGCCCTTTTCCGCGTTGAACCACTTCACGGTGCCAGTAGCCATGTCATTCTCCTTTTACCTGGGATCGGTCCGGAACGCGCAGGAAACGCGTCCCGAGTCGCCGAAATGACCCCATCCGGAAATGACCGGCAGAAACAAAAAATGCGCCGGACGCTACATATCGTCAGGCGCACACAAGTCCATGGGTACCAAAACTGCAACTAGTAAGGACCCTATCACGTGCCACCTCGGAACGGCGCGAACCACGTGGGCGATTTTTGCCGCCGGGCTGTGCCATCCCGCTTCGAGGTGTGACACGCTGACAGTCCCGGCTCCCTTCTCTCCCCGTTGAGGCACTATGCGCTGCATCATCGCCAATTTCGCCTTCGACCTGACCGCGCGGGAGGTGACGGACGCCATGAGCGGCGTCAGCCCGGAACCGATCACCGGCCCGTCGGTCCAGATCGGCCGCCGTGCCTACCCGGTCAAGCAGGTCGGCGCCGTGATCACCCGCCAGGACCGCCGCGACTTCACCGCGGGCGAGATCATCCGGGCGATGACGCGCCTCGGCTTCACCTGTCACCCGGCGCCCGCGGTCGCCGCGGCCGACCCCCTCGAGACCGCCTCCGATCTTCTGGGCAAGCCGCTGGAGGGCTGACACCCACCGGCGCGGCGCGGGCGCGGGCGCGGTAAGACCGTCGAGTCCGCGCTGACCTGCCGCGCTTCCGCCAGTGGGCGGAATCTTCGGCCGTCCATGGCGGCCATGAGTGAATTTAAGCATTGACTTATATAAGCGGCTACTGGCATAGTCCTGGCGTGCACGCACTCGATGTCCTCGGAGACCCCGTCCGGCGCCGGATATTGGAGCTGCTGGCCGCGGGGGAGCGATCCTCCGGCGAGGTCAGCACGGTGATCCGGTCCGAGTTCGGCATCTCGCAGCCCGCCGTGTCACAGCATCTGCGGGTGTTGCGGGAGGGCGGCTTCGCCTCCGTACGGGCCGAGGGCACACGGCGGTTATACGCCGTCGAGGCCGCGCCCCTGCGGGAGGTCGACCGGTGGCTGGATCAGTTCCGGGGCTTCTGGGAACAGCGGCTGGACGCGCTGGGGACCGAACTGGCGCGGGGCAAGCGGCAGCGGCGGCTCGATCAGGGGCGCGGCGGCGACAGTCGAACCGGTGAGGAAACATAGGTCATGAGCGAGATCGTCGACCAGATCAACGACGTCCACCGCGAGGTCGGCACCCGTGAGGTGGCCGACGGCGAGGCCCGTACCGTCCTGCTGCGGCGCACCTACGACGCCGCGATCGAGGACGTATGGGACGCGTGCACCGACCCGCGGCGGATCAGCCGCTGGTTCCTGCCGGTGAGCGGCGACCTCAAGCTCGGCGGCCACTACCAACTGGAGGGCAACGCGGGCGGCGAGATCCTGCGCTGCGAGCCCCCGCGGCTGCTCACGGTGAGCTGGCTGTTCGGCGAGAACCCCGGCTTCAGCGAGGTCGAGGTGCGGCTGAGTGCCGAGGGCGAGGAGCGGACCGTCTTCGAGCTGGAGCATGTCGCCGTCGTACCGCCCGAGATGTGGGACCAGTTCGGCCCCGGCGCGGTCGGCGTCGGCTGGGACGGCGCACTGCTCGGCCTCGTCCTGCATCTGGCGGGACGGACGCCCGCCGACCCGGAGGCATGGCAGACCTCGGACGAGGCGCGGGAGTTCATGACCCGCTCCAGCGCGGCCTGGGGCGCGGCGTACGAAGCCTCGGGGGCGCCGGCGGAGGTCGCGGCCGCCACGATGCGGGCGACCACGCGGTTCTACGTACCCCAGAGGTAGCCGCGCGGGCCCGCCGCGAGGCCGCTCCGCCCCACCGCAGCGGCCCTACCCCCTACCCGTCATACCTGGGGACTACCCCGCGGATGCACTCCCCGGTGGGACGCCAACCACACGGTCGACTCCATAACTTCCGTACTCACACAAGCTGTCGGTACGGAAGGAACAGCCATGGTGTCCCGTCTTCGCCGCGCCCTGCTCGCGGCGCTCGTCACCACCTCGGTGGTGGTGCCCCTGGTGGGGGCCGCAGGGCCGAGCGAGGTGCCGGCGCCCGCACCCGTGGCCCTGGGGCCCGTCAGCGTCCAGGGGCTGGACCACCGGTACGCGGCCAACCGGGAGGGGATCGCGGCGGCCGAGGCGATGGCGGCCCGGCACGGCGACCGCGCCCGGGAGCGCGCGCTGCGGAAGATGCGGAAGCCATCACGGCACTTCCTCTCCTTCGACGGGCGGAACGGCGGCCGCGCCGTCGAGGTGTACGGGGACCTGGGCCGGGCCACGCGCGTCGCCGTGCTGGTGCCCGGGTCGGACACCAACCTGGAGACATACGACCGGTTCCGGGCCGGGGCCCTCGCGCTGAGCCATCAACTCGGCAGCCGTACCGCCGTCGTCGGCTGGCTCGGGTACAAGACGCCGGGCACGGTGGGACCCGAGGTGCTGACCACGCACCGGGCCGCCGGTGCCGCTCCCCGACTGGCCGCATTCGTACGGGAGTTGAACGCGGCCAAGCCCCGGGCCCGGATCTCGCTCCTGTGCCACTCCTACGGTTCGGTGGTCTGCGCCCGGGCCGCGCGGGGGCTGAACGCCGCGGACATCGTCCTGTACGGCAGCCCCGGTACGGGATTCGACGACGCCCGGCAGTTGCACACCCGGGCCACCGTCTGGGCCGGGCGGGGCGCGAACGACTGGATCGGCGGGGTGCCGCATGTGCGGATCCGGCTGCTGGGCACGACCGTCGGCTTCGGCACCGATCCAGTCTCCGGGCGGTTCGGCGCACGGAAGTTCGACGCCGGGGACGTCGGGCACAGTGACTACCTCAAGCCCGGATCCGCCGCCCTGGTGAGCATGGGCCGGATCGTGGAGGGCCGCGATGCGTAACCTCCTTCGTACGCGTGACACCTTCCGTACGCCTGACACGGTTCGTACGCGTGACACCTTCCGCATGCGGGACCTCGCCCGGCGGATCGAGGCCGCCACCCCGCCCGACCGCGACCGCGCCGTGGACGCCCTGCGGGCCATCGCCATCCTCGGCGTGGTGCTCGGCCACTGGCTGGTGACCGCACTGGTCGCCGACAGCGGCACCCTGCGCACGGCCAGCCCGCTGCTGTACCAGCCCGGACTCACCCCCGTCTCCTGGGCGTTCCAGACCCTCGCGGTGTTCTTCCTGGTCGGCGGGCAGATGGGCGCCAAGAGCCAGGCCGACGCCCGCGCCCGGGGGATCGGCTACCGGCGGTGGCTGCGCGCCCGGCTGGCCCGGCTGTTCCGGCCCGTCGCCGCCGTGCTCGCCGTATGGGCCGTGGCGACGGGGGCGATACTCGGCTCCGGGGGGAGCCTGCCGACCGTCCACACGCTGCTCAAACTCGTCCTGTCCCCGCTGTGGTTCCTGCTGGTCTACGCGGTGCTCACGGCCGCGACCCCGCTGGTGGCGCGGCTGCATCCGCTGTGGCCGCTGGCCGTCGTGCTCCATGTCGACCTGATCCGGTTCGGCTTCGGCGGCCCGGCCTGGCTCGGCTGGATCAATCTGGCGGCGGGCTGGCTGGTCCCGTACTGCCTGGGCGCCACCTGGGGCCGGGGCTTGCTGCGCGGCCGTACGGCCGGGTGGGTGCTGCTGATCGGGGGCGCGGTGGTCACCGCCGGGCTCGTCCTGTTCGGCGGCTATCCGGCGGCGATGGTCGGGGTGCCCGGCGCCCCGATCTCCAACCTCAACCCGCCCACCCTGGCCGCCGTCACCTTCGGTCTCACCCAGTGCGGCGCGGCCCTGCTGCTGCGCGGCCCCCTGCGCCGGGTGCTGGCGCGGCCCGCCGCGTGGGCGGTGGTGGCGCTGGTCAACCTCTCCGCGATGACCGTGTTCCTGTGGCACCAGACCGCGATGATGGCGGTCAGCGTGACCACGCTGCGGCTGTACGGGCCGCTGCCCGGGCTGCACACCGTGCCCGACGGCCCCGGCTGGGTGCTGGCGCGGCTGTGCTGGCTGCCGGTGTTCGCGGGGGCGCTGCTGATCTGCTGGGCGGCGTTCCACGGCTACGAGGCGGGGCGACCGCGCAAGGGTGGTGGCGGGGTCGTCCGCCGTGGCGGCGGGGCCGTACGCGGCGGGAGCCGCGTCGTTCGCGAGGGACGTTCGGTCCGGGCGGCCCGGCATGTGGAGAAGCCCAGTGTCTAAAGTCAAGGCCATGACGGGCGGGCGGATGGCGGACCGGCTGGCGGAGGGTGCGCGCGCCCTGCCGCGCACCATGGGCGAGGGACTGCGCGCGGCACCGGGCATCCTCCGTGCGGACCTGTGGACGATGGCGCGCGACCCGCTGCCGCGGATGCGCTGGCTGGGCCGGCTGCCCCATGGCCATGTGGTGTTGTTCGCGGTGCTCATGGCCTGGCTCAGCATGGCGCAGTTCCAGGAGCCCGCCAGTCCGGGGACGGCCCAGGACCCGGTGCCCATGATCGGTTTCGTGGTGCTCGAAGGGCTGGCCGTCCAGGTGGCGCTGACCCGCCCGATACCGGCGTGGTGGCTCTCGACCGCCATGCTGTTGGTGACGGCGCTGGTCGCGGAGAATCGCGTCCCCGACTATGTGCTCTATCCCTGGAACTACGGTCAGATCGCGCTGCACACCGCCGTGCTGCTCCTCCTCGCGCTGCGGGTCCGCCCCCGGATCGCCGCCGAGGCGCTGATATTGACCCTGTTGGTGGGGGTGGCCACCTCGGCCTTCGCCACCCGGCCCCATACGGACGGCCTTTACGAGGCGTTCGTGTCCTTCACCACCGCCGTCGTGGTGGGCGCAGCCCTGCGCGGCCGACGGGTGGCGCGGACCCGGCTGGTCGAGCAGGAGGAGCTCACCGCGGAGGAACGGGCCCGGCGCACCCTGCTGGAAGAGCGCAACCGCATCGCCCGCGAGCTGCACGACGTGGTCGCCCATCACATGTCGGTGATCTCCATCCAGGCGCAGGTCGCCCCGCATCTGGCCGAGAACCCCTCCGACGACCTGAAGGAGAACCTCGCGGGCATCCGCCAGAACGCGGTCGAGGCGCTGGCCGAACTGCGTCGCGTGCTGGGCGTGCTGCGCTCCGAGGACGCCCTGGCCGACGGCGCCCGGCACGCCCCGCAGCCCACCCTGGACCGGCTGGACGAGCTGGTGGGCTCGGTGCGCGGGACCGGAATCACGATCCTTACGGATGTCACCGGGGAGCGGCGGCCGCTGCCGCCGGGTGTTGAGCTGTCGGCGTTCCGCATCGTGCAGGAGGCGCTGAGCAATGTGATGCGGCACGCGCCGGGCGCCCAGGCGCGGGTGGAGCTGGGGTACCAGCGGCGCGGGCTCACCGTCCGGATCGTCAATACGGCCCCGGACCGGCCGGCTCCGCCGTCGCCGGGCGCCGGGCACGGACTGCTCGGGATGCGGGAGCGCGCTGCGATGCTAGGGGGTGAGCTGACCACCGGCCCGACGCCGGACGGCGGTTACGAGGTGACCGCCGTGCTGCCCACGCACCACCCCGACCCGTCCGCCGCCGCGCCCGAAACCGCCGAGGATCCCGCATGACGACGACCATCCGCGTCCTGATCGCCGACGACCAGATGATGGTCCGCCAGGGCTTCACGGTGCTCCTGAACGCCGAACCGGACATCGAGGTCGTCGGCCAGGCCGTGGACGGGGCCGACGCCATCGACCAGGTCGCCGAACTGGCCCCGGACGTGGTCCTGATGGACATACGGATGCCGGGAGTCGGCGGTATCGAGGCCACCCGCCGGCTCACCGAACCCGCCGGGGCCACCGTCAAGATCCTGATCCTCACCACCTTCGACCTCGACGAGTATGTCTACGAGGCGCTGCGCGCGGGCGCGTCCGGGTTTCTGCTGAAGGACGCCTCGGCGGATGAACTGGCCCATGCGGTACGGGTGGTGGCGGCCGGTGACGCGCTGCTGGCGCCGAACATCACCAAGCGCCTGATCGGCGAGTTCTCCCGGGTGAGCGCCGCCGCCCCGCGCGGTCCGCTCCGGGACCGGGTGGGCGATCTGACGGAGCGCGAGACCGAGGTGCTCACCCTGATCGCCCAGGGGCTGTCGAACGCGGAGATCGCCGCGCGGCTGGTGGTGGCCGAGCAGACCGTGAAGACCCATGTGAGCCGGATCCTGTTCAAGCTGGGGCTGCGCGACCGGACCCAGGCGGCGGTCTTCGCGTACGAGACGGGGCTGGTGCGCCCGTCCGCGTTCTGACGGGTCGGCGCGCCTGGTTCCGTATCGATCCCCAGGACAGCTCCCACGCGTATGTGGGCAACGGCTATCTCGGGCATCGGGTGCCGCCCCAGGGGACCGGGTACTCCCGAGGGGGCGACAAGACCGGCTGGCCGCTGTTCACCGTTCCTAAAGACTGAGCGGGAGTGAGTCCTGTTGCCAGGTCTCATGCTCAAGCAGGCGGACACCGTGCTGCTGATGTACCCCCTGGAGTGGCCGATGTCCGGTACGTCGGCGGCCAGGACCCTCGACTACTACGCGGCCCGCACCGACCCGGACGGCCCGGCCATGACGGACTCGGTGCACGCCATCGACGCCGCCGCCATCGGCGAGCCCGGCTGCTCCACGTACACCTACCTCCAGCGGTCCATCAAGCCGTTCGTGCGCGGCCCCTTCGACACGTTCTCGGAGGCGCGGGGCGAGAAGGCGGGGGCGCAGGACCCCCTGTCGGGCTCCCCGGCGCAGGACTTCCTCACCGGTAAGGGCGGCTTTCTCCAGGTCTTCACCCACGGTCTGACCGGGATGCGGATGGACGAGGACGGGGTGCGGCTCGACCCGACACTGCCGCCGCAGCTCCACGACGGTGTCACCCTGCGGGGGCTGCACTGGCGGGGCCGCACCTATGACGTGGCCATCGGCCCGCACGAGACGACCGTAAGGCTGACCGAAGGCGCGCCGATGCGGATCGGGACCCCGCGGGGCGGAGCGCGGCTCGTGAGCCGGGGCGCGCCCGCGGTGCTCAAGACCCGCCGCCCCGACCTCGAACCGACCGACAACGTCGCGCGCTGCGGAAGGGTCACGGCGAGCACGGAGGAGCCCGGGATGTACGCGGGCGCCGCCGTGGACGGCAACGCGGCCACCGCCTGGGTCCCCGACGCGGCCGAGGGCACGCTCACGGCCGACCTCGGCCGCACCGTGCGCCTGGCGAAGGTCAGCCCGGAGTGGACCCGCACCCGGCCCGCCTCCCATGAGGTGCGGACCTCGCTCGACGGCCGCCACTGGCGCGAGGGGACTACCGGCCCGGCCCGCTACGTACGCGTCACCGTGCGCTCGGCGGACGACAAGAAGCGCGCGGGCATCGAGGAGTTGCGGGTGACCCGCGCCAAGTGACGCCCTGGCGGTTGGGACGGCGGCATCCTGTGCACAGAGGATCAAGGCACTGTGCACAGGATGCCAATGACATCCCGGCCCCGCCGGGCCCATGCTGATCAGTGACGGGTGAGCAGGGTTACCACGGGGGGAGCCCCGCTCACCTGTTCGTCCACAGCGCCGTATGGCGGAAGTCCCGTGGGGGCACGCCATAGGCGCCGCGGAAGGCACGGCTGAAGTCCGCGGCGTGACTGAATCCCCAGCGGGCGGCGATGACATGGATGGGGGTGTCGCCCAGGACGGGATCGGCGAGGTCGCGGCGGCAGCGCTCCAGGCGCTGGGCGCGGATCCACGCGGCGACCGTGTGCCCCTGCTCCTCGAAGAGGCGGTAGAGGTACCGGAGCGAGATGTGATGGGCCGCGGCGACCGACGCCGGGGTGAGCCCCGGGCTGTGCAGGTTCTGCCGGACGAATTCCTCGATGCGTAACCGCAGGGTGCGCCGACGGCTCTCGGGGGTGAGCCGGTTCTCGGCGCGCGCCTCGGCACCGGCGTCCAGCTCATGCGCGAGCAGCGCGTTGAGCAGATCGACGGCGACGGTGCCGAGGCGCGGTGCGTCGGCCGGGCCGTAGCGGTCGGATTCGGCGGCCAGCCGGGTGAGGAAGTCGGCGAGCATGGCCCCGATCCCGGACCGCCCGGACAGCCGCCGCCCGAGCAGCCGGTCGAGCTCGGCCGCCGGGAACGGCAGCAGCGAGGGGCGGAGGGTGATCGACATCCCGTCGACCCTGCCGCGCTCGCACACCGCCACATACGGCGTGGAGGTCGAGGTGAGCATGAGCTGCCGGGCGCCGACCGTGGCTTCGATGTCCCCGTGGCGCACATCGCTCTCCCCGCGCAGGGTGAGCCGCAGATGGTAGAGCTCCGGGTCGGAGCGCCGGATATGGGCCGCAGTCCGCTCGTTGCGCAGTGACGGTACGGAGGTGGAGGTCAGCATCACCTCGCCGAGGCTCACTCCGCCCCGTACGCTCGCCCGGAAGTCGTGCTCATGGTCGCTGCGGAGTTCCATCGGTATCGCCGTCAGCTCGCACAGGGCGCGCCAGGCCGCGAATCGCTCCTCGGGCGGGATGTCGTCGATCTGGAGTCCCGTCACGATCATCACCCTTTCGCCGTACGGTGGTGAGCTTTTCGGTGGACGCGACCTTAGACGGCACTGCTAAGTGTTTGATGAACGGTCCGGTATTGAACAGTCCGCTTTTGGGCGATTCCGCGAACGCGTATCCGAGCGGGGTGGAGCGGGCCGAGGCGGCGGCCCGGCCGGATGTGACCCGGTCCGATTGTTGCTGAAGGATGAAATCCGCACATCAGTGTGTTGGTGCCTTCCGGAAGCGTGTGCGGATCGGGAGGTCGGCGGGTGGCGGACGTAGCGGCGGATGCAACGGATGAAACGGGCAAAAAGGATACGGGCGGGCCGGATACCGGGCAGGGCTGGGTAAGGCGGCTGTTCGGCTACTGCTGGCTGTACCGCAAGGACGTGCTGCTCGCCCTCGGTGCCTCGCTCGCCGGAATGGCCGTCATGGCGCTCGTCCCGCTGGTGCCGAAGCTGATCATCGACGATGTGATCGTCCAGCACGACCGGTCGCTCGCCCCCTGGGCCACCCTGCTGATCGTCGCCGCCCTCGTGGTGTACGTCCTCACCTATATCCGCCGCTTCTACGGCGGACGGCTCGCCCTCGACGTCCAGCACGCCCTGCGCACCGAGATGTACGCCTCCATCGCCCGCTTCGACGGCCGGCGGCAGGACAACCTCTCCACCGGCCAGATCATCGGCCGGGCCACCAGCGACCTCCAGTTGATCCAGGGCCTGCTCTTCATGGTGCCGATGATGATCGGCAACGTCCTCCTCTTCCTGGTCTCGCTCGTCGTGATGGTGACGCTCTCGCCGCTGCTCACCGTCGTCGCCCTCGCCGTCGCCCCCGCCCTGTGGATCCTCGCCTCGCGCAGCCGCATCCGGCTCTTCCCCGCCACCTGGTACGCCCAGGGGCAGGCGGCCGCCGTCGCGGGTGTCGTCGACGGGGCCGTGACCGGTGTCCGGGTGGTCAAGGGGTTCGGGCAGGAGGCGCAGGAGACAGACAAGCTGCGGGCGGTCGGCCGCCGGCTGTTCGCCGCCCGGCTGCGGACCGTACGGCTGAACTCCCGCTACACCCCCGCCCTCCAGGCCGTCCCGGCCCTCGGCCAGGTCGCCATGCTGGCGCTCGGCGGCTGGATGGCCACCCGCGGCCAGATCACCCTCGGCACCTTCGTGGCCTTCTCGACGTATCTCGCCCAGCTCGTGGGCCCGGTGCGGATGCTCACGATGATCCTGACCATCGGGCAGCAGGCGCGGGCCGGGGTCGAGCGCGTCTTCGAGCTGATCGACACCGAGCCGGTCATCGACGAGCGCCCAGACGCCCGGGAGCTTCCCGAGGACGCCCCCGCGACGGTGGAGTTCGACCGGGTGAGCTTCGGCTACGACCCCGAGCGCCCGGTGCTCTCCGAGGTGTCCCTGCGGATCGAACCGGGCGAGACCCTGGCCGTCGTGGGCGCCTCCGGAAGCGGCAAGTCGACGCTGTCCATGCTGCTGCCGCGCTTCTACGACGTGTCGTCGGGCGCGGTGCGGATCGGCGGCCACGATGTGCGGGAGCTGACGTACGACTCGCTGCGCGGCGCGGTCGGGCTGGTGCCGGAGGACAGCTTCCTCTTCTCCGACACCGTGCGCGCCAACCTGGCCTACGGGCAGCCGGACGCGAGCGAGGAGCGGATCCGGGCCGCCGCCCGCGCCGCGCAGGCCGACGGCTTCATCTCCGCGCTGCCGGGCGGCTATGACACCGAGGTCGGCGAGCAGGGGCTGACCCTCTCCGGCGGCCAGCGCCAGCGGCTGGCCCTGGCCCGCGCGATCCTCACCGACCCCCGGCTGCTCGTCCTCGACGACGCCACCTCGGCGGTGGACGCGCGCGTCGAGCACGAGATCCACGAGGCGCTCCGGGGCGTCATGGCGGGCCGTACGACCCTGCTGATCGCCCACCGCCCCTCCACGCTCGCCCTCGCCGACCGCATCGCGGTCCTGGACCGGGGCCGGGTCGTGGACGTGGGCACGGATGAGGAGCTGAGGGCGCGGAGCGCCGTCTACCGGCGGCTGCTGGCGGACGGGTCCGAGGCGGTCGCCGCCCCGGGTGGCGAGGGCCCGGGGCACGTGGTCGCGCCGCCGACGGCGAACGGCCCCCGGCCGTGGTCCGGGGCCGACGACCCGGCCCCGGACCACGCCGAGCCGCGCGGCGCCGACGCCTCCTCGCACGCGGTCGCCCTCGCCGGGGCGTTCGGCGGGGAGTCCGCCGCGACGGGGCTGGCCGAGCCGGGTATCGACGGCGGGCCGTCCGTGGACGGCGACGGTGACGGCCACGGCGCGGCGCATGGCCGCGAGGAATGTCCCTGCCCGGCGACCGGTCTGCGGGCGCGCGGTGGGGACGATCCCGAGCACGCCGCTGGTGAGGCGGCCCGCGACGGGGTGGCGACCGAGCCGTGGGTGCGGTCGGACGGCGGTAACGGGCAGGGCCGGCCGCGTGGCGGGGACGACCCCGAGCATGCCGACGGCTGCCCCCGCCCCGGCGGGGTGACCCCGGAGCTATGGGTGCGGCCCGATGGTGACAAGGGCGACACGGCGGCCGGAGCCGGGACGGCGGCCGTGGCCGGGCCCGGGATCGCCGGGGCGCTGTCCGGGATGCCCGCCACCCCCGAGCTGCTCGCCAAGGTCGCCGCCCTGCCGCCCGCCACCGACACCCCCGACATCGACGAGAAGCAGGCCGCCCGCCCCGAGGAGAGCTACGGGCTGCGGCGGCTGCTGCGCGGCTTCGGGGCGCCGCTGGCGGTCGCACTGCTGCTCGTCGCCGTGGACGCGGTCGCCGGGCTGCTGCTGCCCGTGCTCATCCGGCACGGGATCGACCAGGGCGTCCAGCAGCTCTCGCTCGGGGCCGTGTGGGCCGCCTCCGGACTCGCGCTCCTGGTCGTCCTCGTGCAGTGGGCGGCCCAGATCGGCGAGACACGGATGACCGGTCGGACCGGCGAACGGGTGCTCTACGCACTGCGCGTCAAGATCTTCGCGCAGTTGCAGCGGCTCGGCCTCGACTACTACGAGCGCGAGCTGAGCGGCAAGATCATGACGCGGATGACCACCGACGTCGACGCGCTGTCCACGTTCCTCCAGACCGGTCTGGTCACCGCCGTCGTCAGCCTGCTGACCTTCTTCGGCATCCTGGTCGCGCTGCTCATCATCGACGTGGGCCTCGCACTGGTGGTCTTCCTGACCCTCCCGCCGCTCATCATCGGCACCATCGTCTTCCGGCGCCTGAGCGTCAAGGCGTACGAACTGGCCCGCGAGCGGGTGAGCGTGGTCAACGCGGATCTCCAGGAGAGCGTCGCGGGGCTGCGGATCGTGCAGGCGTTCCGGCGCGAGCGGTCCGGCCGGGAGCGGTTCGCGGCGCGCAGCGACGCCTACCGCCAGGCGCGGATGCGCGGTCAGCGGCTGATCTCGGTGTACTTCCCGTTCGTCCAGTTGCTGTCGTCCGTGGCCTCCGCGCTGGTGCTCATCGTGGGCGCCGGGCGGGTCGGGGACCACACTCTGACGGCGGGCGCCTTGGTGGCCTATCTCCTCTACATCGACCTGTTCTTCGCCCCCGTCCAGCAGCTCTCCCAGGTCTTCGACGGCTATCAGCAGGCATCGGTGTCCCTGGGCCGCATCCAGGAGCTGCTGCGCGAGCCCACCACCACACCGGTCGCCGACGATCCGCGCGAGGTGCGCACCACGCGCGGCGAGATCGCCTTCGACGATGTGCGGTTCCGCTACGGGGACGACGAGGAGGCGCTGGCGGGCATCTCGCTCACGATCCCCGCGGGGCAGACCGTGGCGTTCGTCGGGGAGACCGGGGCCGGTAAGTCCACCCTGGTCAAGCTGGTGGCCCGGTTCTACGACCCGACCGGGGGCGCCGTGCGGGTGGACGGCGCGGATCTGCGCGAGCTCGACCTCACCGGGTACCGCGGCCATCTCGGGGTGGTCCCGCAGGAGCCGTATCTCTTCGCCGGGACGGTGCGCGACGCCATCGCCTACGGACGGCCCGGGGCGAGTGACGCGGAGGTGGAGGCCGCCGCGCGGGCGGTCGGCGCCCATGCCATGGTGGCGTCGCTCGACGGTGGCTATCTGCACGAGGTCGCCGAGCGCGGGCGCAATCTCTCCGCCGGACAGCGGCAGTTGATCGCACTGGCGCGCGCCGAGCTGGTGAACCCGGACATCCTGCTGCTCGACGAGGCCACGGCCGCGCTCGATCTGGCCACCGAGGCCCTGGTCAACCAGGCCACGGATCGCCTCACGGGACGGCGCACCACGCTGGTCGTCGCGCACCGGCTGACCACCGCCGCTCGTGCGGACCGGGTGGTGGTCCTGGACCACGGCCGGGTCGTCGAGGACGGCACTCATGAGGAGCTGGTGGCGCGGGACGGCCGGTACGCCGCGCTGTGGCGCACGTTCATGGGCGAGACGGCCCCCGCGGCCGTCTGAGCGCGCGGCCGGAAGTGCCCCGACCCGCCGTCGGCCGTCCGCGGCGCCGTCGTGGCCGGTCGCGCACGTGGCGCAGCCGCATATCGACACAGCCGCGGCGGAGCCGCATATCGACACAGCCCCGCGCCCCTTTCGGGGCGCTGTGCACCGGTCATCCGCCGTACGGCGGTGACGCTCAGCGTTCGCCCGCTGTTACGTACGGTAACATCACGGTTCCATGCCGCTTGCCCTCGCGATGGCCTCCACCTCCCGCCGGTCCTGCTCCCGCTGCTCCGCCTCGGCCGCCACCCGCTGCTTGTGGCGGTGCAGGAAATCCGGGTCCCCGGCCCGCTCCTGAGGCACCAGCACCTTCATGCCCTTGGCGTGCGGGCTGTCGCCGAGGTCGACCACCACCCGCTCGTCCTGGGAGGTGAGCAGGCCGAACAGCACCAGCAGCTCGGCCTGGAGGGCGGGGGTGAACAGCTCTTTCTCCTCCGGCCCCATACCGAGCTCGTATGTCCCCCCGCGGACGGCCGGTGAGGTGCTCAACTCGCGCAGCAGCCGCATCAGCAGCTCGAGGGAGCGGGGATCGATTCGTTCCTGCAATTCGTTCAGATACCGCGTCAGCCGCTCGGCCCGTTCACTCCGGTCGTGCCGTTCGTCTCGGTCCATACAGGCAGCATGAGCCATCACAGCCCGCTACGAAAGAGGGCGACGGTAACAACTCTCCGTATTCGGCGTCCTGTTGGAGCACCGACGACCTCTGGCGACCCGAGTGTGTGCCCGGATAGGTTCTCGGCGGCCTGTGCGAATTTTCGGGCCGTAAGGGTCATGACGGCAACAAGGGGAGGGTGCATGCGCAAGATGCTCAGATGGCTGTTGGCGCTCGCGATACTGATGGGGGCGGTCGGTGCGGGCGCCGGAGGCGCGTCCGCGGAGCCGGCCGCCCCCGCCCAGCCGGATATCAAGGAGCGCGTCCTGGCGATTCCCGGGATGCGTTTCGTGGAAGAACAGCCCTATGAGGGCTATCGCTTCCTCGTCTTCACCTACGCCCAGCCGGTGGACCACCGGCATCCCTCCAAGGGCACCTATCCGCAGCGGTTCACCCTGCTGCACAAGGCCACCGACCGGCCCACGGTCTTCTACACCTCGGGCTACAACGTCACCACCGCACCGCGCCGCAGTGAGCCGACGCAACTGGTGGACGGCAACCAGGTGTCCATGGAGTACCGTTTCTTCACTCCCTCCCGGCCCCAGCCCGCCGACTGGTCCAAGCTGGACATCCAGCAGGCCGCGAGCGACCAGCACCGCCTCTACCGGGCCCTGAAGCCCATCTACGGCAAGAAGTGGCTGGCCACCGGCGGCAGCAAGGGCGGTATGACGGCCACCTACTACCGCCGCTTCTACCCGCACGACATGGACGGCACCGTCGCGTATGTCGCGCCCAACGACGTGGTCAACAACGAGGACTCCTCCTACGACCGCTTCTTCGCGGGCGTCGGCACGGCCGAATGCCGTACCAAGCTCAACGCGGTGCAGCGCGAGGCGCTGGTGCGGCGCGACGAGATCGTGCAGCGCTACCAGAAGTGGGCGGACGACGAGAAGCAGACCTTCACCGTCGTCGGCAGCGCCGACAAGGCGTACGAGAACGTCGTCCTGGACCTGGTGTGGGCCTTCTGGCAGTACCACCTGCTGAAGGACTGCGCGGACGTCCCCGCCCCGACCGCGTCGACCGACGAGCTGTACGGCTTCATCGACGAGATCTCGGGCTTCTCCGCCTACACCGACCAGGGCCTGGAGACCTACACGCCGTACTTCTACCAGGCGGGCACCGAACTGGGCTCGCCCACCTTCAAGACCCCGCATCTGGACGGGCTGCTGCGCTACCCCGGCATCTACGCCCCGCGCAACTATGTGCCCCGCGACATCCCGATGCGCTTCAAGCAGGGCGTGATGCGGGACGTCGACAACTGGGTGCGGCACGACGCACGGCGGATGCTGTTCGTCTACGGCCAGAACGACCCGTGGGGCGCCGAGCGCTTCCGGGTCGGCAAGGGCGCCAAGGACTCGCACGTCTACACGGTCGCCGGTGGCAACCACGGCTCCAGCATCGCCCAGCTCACGGGCGAGGAGAAGGCCGAGGCCACGGCGGAGGTGCAGCGGTGGGCGGGCGTCAGCCCGACGAGCAAGCCGCTCGCCCGGCATGACGCGAAGCTGGACCGCCGTGAGGTCGAGCGCGAACCGGCCTTGCGGCCGTAAGTGAGCCCATTCGTGGGGGAAGAGGGTGTCCGCCCCGGCGGGCACCCTCTTCGCGGTCAAAATGAAGCATGGCTCCACATGACCGAAGGACACCACGATGGACCTGAAGCTGATGGGCCGCCGGGCCCTCGTGACCGGTTCCAGCTCCGGGCTCGGCGCGGCGATCGCCCGGCTGCTCGCCGCCGAGGGCGCCGATGTCGTGGTGCACGGCCGGGACGAGGCCCGGACCCACGGGGTGGCGGAGGAGATCGGCGCGGCCGCCGTGGCGGTCGGCGACCTCGCCACGGACCAGGGCGCCGACGCGGTGGCCGCTGTCGCCGGTGAGGCCGACATCCTGGTCAACAACGCCGGTGCGTACGGCCATCCGCACCGCTGGTCCGAGGCCACCCCGGACCTGTGGGCCCACCTGTACGAGATCAACGTGATCTCCGCCGTACGCATGATCCAGCGGCTGGTGCCGGGGATGCGCGAGCGCGGCTGGGGCCGGGTGATCCAGATCGGCGGCGGCCTCGCCTCGCAGCCGATGCCCGAGCAGCCCCACTACAACGCCACGCTCGCCGCCCGTCACAACCTCGCCGTCTCGCTGGCGCGCGAGCTGAAGGACACCGGGGTGACGTCCAACGTGGTCTCTCCCGGGGCGATCCTCGTCGACTCGGTGAAGGAGCTGGTGACCGATCTCGCGCCGGAGCACGGCTGGGGCGCGTCCTGGGAGGAGATCGAGCCCAACGCCGCCCGCGACTTCGTGCCCAACGACATCGGCCGATTCGGCCGCCCCGAGGAGATCGCGGGCGCCGTCGCCTATCTGGCCGGTCCGTACGGCGCCTATGTCAGCGGCGCCACGCTCCGCGTGGACGGCGGCACGATCCGCTCGGTGATCTGACCGGCGCTCAACGCCCGGGTGACCGGCGCTCAATACCCCAGCCCGTGCCCGATCGGGTACAGCACCCGGGACGGGTCGTCCGCGCGCCGCACGGCGACCGGCAGCCTGCCTTGCGGGGTGACCCGCCCCGCGATCACCCGGGCGGCGGCGCGCAGCTCCACATCCGTCCAGCAGTACGTGGCCAGCGACGCGGCGGGCTCCGTGCCGCGTCCGCCCAGCCGTGCGATGTCGTACGGATCGCGCAGCGCCAGATGCACCACCGGCACCCCGGTGGCCACCAGCCGCGCCACCAGGGTGCGCTGGGTGGATCCGGCCGCGATGTCGTACGTCGCCACGATCACCGCGTCCCGCCCCCGCGCCGCCGCGACCGCCGCCTCGATCCGCTCGGCCGAGGGGCCGGGCGAGTCGCCCGTGCCGGTGGGCAGCGCCTCCGCCGTGAAGCCGAGGCCGGACAGGGCGCGGGCCAGAACGGCCGTCGGCGGGCCGCCGGTGCCCGAGGGCGCGGCGGCGTCCACCCCGACCACCAGCAGGTCGTGCCGGCGGCGCGGCGACAGCGGCAGCAGCCCGCCGCGGTTGGTGATCAGCGTGGTGGTGCGATCGGCGATCCGGTCGGCGGTGGCCCGGTGCTCCCGGGTGCCCACCGTGCGGTTGACCGCGCGGTCGCTGGTGTACGGATCGTCGAACAGCCCCCGGCGCGCCTTGAGTTCCAGGATGCGCCGCAGTGAGCGGTCGATCCGGTCCTCGTCCAGCTCGCCCGCCCGCACGGCCTTGCGCACCCCCTCGAAGGCACGGGAGAGGCTCGGCGGGTTGAGCAACTGGTCCACCCCCGCCTTGAGCGCGAGCACCGGCACCCGGTCGTCGCCGTACTTCTTCCGCACGCCCTCCATGCCGAGCGAGTCGGTGACCACCACCCCGTCGTAGCCCAGCTCCTCGCGGAGCACACCGGTGAGGATGGGGCGGGAGAGCGTGGCGGGGTCGTCGGCCGGGTCGAGCGCGGGGAAGAGCAGATGCGCCGTCATGATCGAGTCGATCCCGGCCTCGATCGCGGCCCGGAACGGCGGCGCGTCCAGCCGCTCCCACTCCTTGCGGGAGTGGGTGATCCGCGGCAGGCCGACATGGCTGTCCACGGAGGTGTCGCCGTGGCCGGGGAAGTGCTTGGCGGTGGCCGCGACCCCGGCGCTCTGATAGCCCTCCACCTGGGCCGCCACCAGCCGCGCCACGGCCTTCGGATCGGCCCCGAAGGAGCGGACGCCGATCACCGGATTGGCGGGGTTGACGTTGACGTCCGCGATCGGCGCGTAGTCCTGCCGGATGCCGAGCGCGGCCAGCTCCGCCCCCGCGGTGCGGGCGGCCGTACGGGCGTCGGCCGCGCTGCCGCCCGCGCCGAGCGCCATGGCGCCCGGGAACAGCGTGGCGGGCGCGCCGACCCGGGCCACGGTGCCGTACTCCTGGTCGGTGGAGAGCAGGACGGGGACCGGCACGGAGGCGGCCAGCGCGGCCTTCTGGATGCCGCCCGAAAGCGCGGCGACCTGGTGGGGGTCGCGGATGTTGTGCGCCCAGCGGATGTACATCACCCCGCCCACGTGGTACTTCGCGATCAGCTCGGCGGCGTTGTCGACGCCGATGTCCTTGCGGTTGGCCGCGACATCGGCCGGGTCGGGGCGGGTGGCCGAATGGCCGTACACCCGCATCACGAAGAGCTGGCCGATCTTCTGGTCCAGCGTCATCCGGCCGATCAGCTCGTCGATCCGGCGGCGGTCGCGCTCCTGGTCCCGGCCGGGCTGTGTGGTGGCTCGTGAGGGCGCCGGGGAAGGGCCGCCGGAACCGCCGGTGGTGTGGCGCGCGGGGGCCGCGGGCGCGGGGGAGCTGCTCGTCGGCGCACTACAGGCACCGGCCGCGGCGGCGGCCAGGGTGGCGGTGAGCAGGGCGCGGCGAGACGTCGTCGTGTGCACCCGCACTCCTTCCATGGGACGTTCGGAGGGGGTGGCCGAAGGTGGTGCAGGACACGCTGGGACACAAAGCGGGGCCGGGTCAAGGAGAGTTGGACTTTCCGACGGCCCGGAAGCGTAAAGGAAAAGACTCGTTAAAGACAGGGATCTGGCGCTCGTGCTAAACCGGCGCTAATGTACCGATCGGGTATGCGCACTATTTGTATGCGGCATCCGTTCTCGCTTAGGTTCCGTTTTCATGACCCCATCGACGGGTGCCAAGCCCCCCACACATATCGCCATGTTCGGCATCGCGGCGCACGGGCACGTCAACCCGAGCCTGGAGGTGATCCGCGAGCTGGTGGCCCGCGGCCACCGGGTTACCTACGCCATTCCCGAATCGTTCGCCGAGAAGGTCGCCGAGACCGGCGCCGAGCCGAAGACCTACACCTCGGTCCTCCACGGTGAGAATGTGCCGGGCGCCAGAGGCTCCGATCTGATCGACTACATCGAGCCGTTTCTCACCGAGGCCGAGCAGGCGCTGCCGCAGCATCTCGCGGCCTACGAGGGCGATGAGCCGGATCTGGTGATGTACGACGTCACGGCGTACCCGGCGCATGTCCTCGCCCACCGCTGGGGCGTGTCCGCCGTCGAACTCGCGCCCAGCTTCGTGCCCTGGGACGGCTACCGCGAAGAGGTCTTCGAGCCGATGTACGCGCAACTGCGGTGCTCCGAGCGCGGCCGGGCCTACTACGCGCGCTACCGCGCCTGGCTGGAGGAGAACGGACTGGCCGGTACCGACCCCGACCGGCTCATCGGCCGCCCCAGCCGCTGTGTCGCCCTCATCCCCGAGCTGCTCCAGCCCAACGCCGACCGCGTCGACCCGTCCGTCTACAGCTTCGTCGGCGGCTGCCAGAGCGCCCGCCGCGAGGTGGCGGAGTGGCGCCGCCCGGAGCGGGCCGCCGAGACCGACCGGATCCTGCTGGTCTCGCTCGGCTCGACCTGGACCCAGGAGCCCGGCTTCTACCGCGCGTGCGTCGCCGCGTTCGGCGATCTGCCGGGGTGGTACGTGGTGCTACAGATCGGCGAGTTCGTCGACCGGGCCGACCTCGGCGAGATCCCCGCCAATATCGAAGTGCACAGTTGGATACCGCAGTTGAGCATCCTGCGGAAGGCCGACGCCTTCGTCACCCACGCGGGTGCGGGCGGCGCACAGGAGGGGCTGGCCTGCGGGGTGCCGATGGTCGCCGTACCGCAGGCCGTCGACCAGTTCAGCAACGCGGACACCCTCGAAGCGCTCGGGGTCGGCCGCCATCTGCCCAAGGAGGAGGCCACCGCGCCGGCGCTGCGCAAGGCGGTGCTCGACCTGGTGGACGACCCCGAGGTGGCCGCCCGCTGCGCCGCGCTCAAGGCGCGGATGGCCGCCGAGGGCGGGCCGGACCGCGCGGCTGACCTGATCGAGGCGGAGCTGCCCGTCTGAACGGCCGTGGGGAACCGGCGCGGCGCGCCGCGCGTCGAAGCGGCGTGCTGATGGGGAGTCTCCGCACGGCGGTCATCGGCCTCGCTGCCGGTTGCGTCGCTGACCACCCTCTCCGCCGCCCTGCGGCCAGCAGCACCCTCGCCGCCGACGCGACACCCCTCCCAGAGCGTCGGCGGCGTCCGGGGCCGCCGGGCCCATGCGGTGTGCTCAGACCGTGCGCCGCGGCCACAGGCCGCCCAGCAGCCGCACCGTTTCGGTGATGGCGGGTCGGCGGGCCGCGCCGGTGCGCCACAGCGCGTACAGCCGCCGTACCGGGACCGGCTCCAGGGGCAGCGCCAGCACCCCGTCCGGCAGCGGACCGCGCCCCAGGCGGGGCATGAGGGCGACGCCGAGACCGGCCGCCACCAGGGCGATCTGGGTGTGGTTCTCGGCCGCCTGATACGCCAGGTCCGGCTCATGGCCCGAGGCACGCAGCGTACGGACCAGCCAGTCGTGGCACACCGACCCGGGCGGCTGGCAGATCCACCGCTGGCCCGGCAGGTCCTCGCGGCGCAGCGTCCGCCGTGCGGCCAGCCCGGCCAGCGGATGTCCGGCCGGGGCGAGCAGATCGCACAGATCGTCCCCGATGACCGCCCGTTCCTGCCCCTCCGGGGCGGGCAGCGGGGCGATGTCCCAGTCATGGGCCACCGCCAGATCGATGACCCCCTGCGCCACCAGGTCCACCGACAGATGCGGGTCCACTTCGAGCAGCCGGGCGTCCAGGGAGGGGTGTTCGGCCGTGAGCGCGGCCAGCACCATGGGCATCAGCCCGCGCGCCGCCGAGGCGAAGGCGCCGATCACCAGCCGGCCCGTCGGCTGTCCGCGCCGCTCCTCCAGGGTGGTCTCGGCCTCCTCGACGATGGCGAGCAACTGCTGGGCGGTGGCGGCCAGATGCCGGGCCGCGTCGGTCAGCGTGATGCCCCGGCCCTGTCGCTCCAGAAGGGCGGTCCGGGTCTCCCGCTCCAACTTGGCGATCTGCTGCGATACGGCGGACGGGGTGTAGCCGAGCGCGGTGGCCGCGGCGCTGACCGAGCCGTGTACGGAGACCGCGTGCAGGGCCCGCAGTCGACCCAGATCCAGCACAGTTCGCCCTCCTCCTCGCACCTTTAACCGCTACTGCATCCAAGCATGAAGACATCCGCGCTGGTGCTACAAGGTCCCGGCACCTGATCCTCGATCCATGCGACCTGTGCACATAGCCCTCGCCGTGCTGGTCACGGCCCTGTGGGGGGTCAACTTCGTGGTCATCGAGGTGGGCCTCGACCACTTCCCGCCCCTGCTCTTCTGCGCCCTGCGATTCCTGGTGGCCGCGCTGCCCGCCGTCTTCCTGGTCGGCCCGCCGAGGGTCGCCTGGCGATGGATCCTGGGGGTGGGGCTGGCCCTGGGCGTGGCCAAGTTCGGGCTGCTGTTCATCGGGATGCACGAGGGGATGCCCGCCGGGCTGTCCTCGCTGGTGCTCCAGATCCAGGCGGTGTTCACCGCGCTGTTCGCGGCCGTCGTGCTCGGCGAACGCCCCGGCCGGCGGCGGCTGCTGGGCATGGCCGTCGCCCTCGCCGGGATCGCGGTGGCCGCCGTGGACGAGGGCACCTCGGGGCCGCTCATCGGCTTCGTCCTCGTCGTCGCGGCGGCGGCCTTCTGGGGCGTCTCCAACGTCCTCACCCGCAAGGCGGCGCCGCCCGACGCCCTGAACTTCATGGTGTGGGTGAGCCTGGTGCCCGTACTGCCGCTGCTCGGGCTCTCGCTGATGTTCGAGGGCGCGCGCCCCGATCTCGACGCGCTGAGCAGGCTCGACTGGGCCGGAGTGGGCGCCATCGTCTACGTCGCCTGGGTCACCACCGTGTTCGGCTTCGGGGTCTGGGGCTTTCTGCTGCGCACCTACGACGCCTCGACGGTCGCCCCCTTCTCGCTGCTGGTGCCCGTCTTCGGGATGTCCTCGGCGGCGCTGGTGCTGGGGGAGGGGATCAGCGCACCGCGCTGGCTGGCGGCGGCGCTGCTGGTCGGCGGCGTGGCCCTGACCTCGCTCCCGCGTATGCGCCTACGGCGCGAGGCGCGCCGCCGACCTGAGGTGCCCGGGGCGGGCGCTAAGCGCTCCGCGGGAAGTGCCGCTAGGTCCGGTCGTTCATCTGCGGCTGTGTCGTGGCTGGTCGCGCAGTTCCCCGCGCCCCTTCGGGGCGCACCCAAACCGCACCGCACTTCATCGAGGCCGCTTAGGCCAGATGTGCCCGGGGTGGACTCCCGACCCGAGCCGGACGGTCCCGAGTCGGGCAGCCCCGAGCCGGGCGGCCCGGAGTCGGGCAGCCCCGAGCCGAGCGGCTCCGAGCCGGGCTCTGCCGGGGCACCGGCATGGTCAGGCCGAGTCGGTCAGCAGACGTAGCAGGTGTTCCCGGCCCGGGGCCAGCAGCTCCGGGAACTCCCGGGCCTGCGGATACCACCGCTTCTCGTACTCCCAGCACAGCCAGCCGTCCCAGCCCTCACGGCTGAGCAGCTCCACGCACTCGGTCAGCGGCAGCACCCCCTCGCCCAGCGGCAGCGGGGTGGTGTCGTCGGCCGAGGCGATGTCCTTGACCTGGACGTAGCCCAGATGCGGGAAGAGCGCCGGACAACTGGTGGCCGGGTCCTCACCGCCCAGCCAGGTGTGCATCACATCCCAGATCGCCCCGACGCTGCCATGGCCCACCAGCCCGAGGACGCGGGCCGCGTCCGCGCCCGTCCGGTGCGAGTCGTGGGTCTCGAGCAGCAGCCGTACGCCGAGGTCGGCGGCGTGGGGCGCGGCCGCCGCGAGCCGCCGGGCGGCCGTGGCGTCGGCCTCCTCCGGGCTCTGCTCCCCGCCGCCGGGGAAGACCCGGACATGGCGGGCGCCCAGGTCATGGGCGAGCTCCAGCAGCTTCCGCAGCCCGGCCAGCACCGGCTCGTCCGGCCCGGCCTGCGCGGCGCGCACATACCCGGCGACGGTGAGGATCTCGATCCCGGCGTCCCGGAACTCCGCCGCCACCCGGGCGCGTTCATCCGCCCCGATCTCCGGGTGCACCGGCTCCTCGGGGTGGGCGCGCAGCTCCACCCCGTGGTACCCGGTCCCGGCGGCGAGCCGGGCGACGTCGGACATGGGCATACCGGGGACGCCGAGAGTGGAGAAGGCGAGCTTCATGCGGGCTCCCTTGATGGAGGTCGTGCGGTACGTGGGGATCTTCCTGCCCTTCATCCCGGACGCTAAGCAGGGGCACCAGTCGGGTCAATCCTGACCTCACGCCTACGGCGTGTCTCGTCGGTCGGCAGGCCGTGGCCCACCACCTGGGCCTGCGGGCGCCCGGTGCGTCCGTGTGGGCGATATGCGCCGCTCGGCCGGATGTGCGCCGCCGCGCCCGGGAACGCCTCCACCACCGGTCAGCGGGTGTGCGGCAGGTGGATCGTGAACTCCGAGCCCCCGCCCACCGTGCTCCTCACCGTCACCGTCCCGCCGTGCGTTTCCACCAGCTTGCGCACGATGGACAGCCCCAGGCCACTGCCCCCGGTCAGACGGCTGCGGGACTTGTCCGCCCGCCAGAACCGGTCGAAGACATGCGGCAGTTCGTCGGCCGCGATGCCGGAGCCGGTGTCCGCGACCTCGATCAGCACCTCGCCACCGGCAGCGCGGGCGCGGAGGGACACGGTGCCGCCGGACGGGGTGTGCCGCAGAGCGTTCGCCACCAGGTTGCCGAGCACCTGGCGCAGCCGTACCTGGTCGGCCTGGATCTCCGGGCAGTCACCGGGTGCCTCCACCCGCAGGGCGACACCGGCGTTCTCGGCCGCGATGTGATGGGCGGTGGCCGTGTGTGCCAGCAGGTGCGCGATGTCGACCGGCGCGAGGTGGAGCCGCAGCTCGCCCGCGTCGGCCGCGGACAGGTCCCGCAGGTCGTCGATGAGGTGCTGGAGGTGCAGCGCCTCTTCGAGCAGCGAGGACACCAGCAGGTCGCCGTGGGGTACGACACCGTCCTGGGCGCCCTCCAGCCACCCGCGGATGTTGCTGAGCGGTGTGCGCAGTTCGTGCGCGACGTCGCTGGCCATGTCCTTGCGCGCCGCCTCCAGTTGGTCGCGTCTGCTCGACATCGAGTTGAACGCCGCGGTGAGCCGGCCCAGTTCGTCGTTGCTGGTGACCTTCACCTGGGCACCGGCCTCCCCGTCCGCCATGCGCTGCGCCGCGTCGGTCAGTGCGCGCAGCGGCCGGACCAGCCGTATCCCGGCCAGGGTGGTGGCGGTGACGGTTACCAGCAGGACGAGTACGGTGCCACCCGCGATGCGGGCGCGGTTGCCCGCGGACAGGTCGAAGAAGGTGGTGGCGCTCCGGCCCGGGCTGGTGACGTACAGCGCCGCCGCGGGTGCGACGTACGGCGCGAGCTGCTGGGCGCGGCTGCTCGCCAGGCACGAGCTGATCAGTGAGCCGTCCGCGTCCCCACCGCGCGTCCGCGAAGGCGGCTCGGTGCGCGGCTCGGCGCGTGGCTTCCCGTGGTCGTCCAGGGTGAGTCTCACCCGCGCCGCGTGGCGCCGGGACAGGCACGCGTCGACGAGCTCGTCGAGGGCGGACAGCGCCCTGGCCTCGGTCGGGGTGGGCGAGTCGAGCGTCGCGGAGGCGCAGCGCGGGGTGTCCAGGTCGCTGGAGGTGTCGGTGCCCACACGTGACCGCCCGCTCGGCTCTTCCACCACGGTCATCCCCGGGCCGAAGACGGTGCGCAGGCATGCGGCCCGGCGTCGCGCGGCCCCGCGCAATCGCGCGCGTTCGTCCCCGCTCAGCTCGAACGGCCCGACGGCGCGTGGATCGATCCGGTCGGAGGCGGAGTCCGGGAGCAGATCGGGGCTGACCGCCAGCGGGTCGATGACGGCGGTCGCCTTGTCGGGCGGCCGGTAGGGGAGCCGCGCGGCGGACTGCGAGTCGGCGACCTGCCGGCCGTCGCTGGTCACGATGATGCGGTGCCCGGTCTCCCGGGCCAGGGCGCGTACGGTCGGGCCCACGCCGTCCCAGCGCGGGTGGCGGGCCGCGTAGCCGAGCAGACTGTCGTAGATCCGGGTGTCGTCGGCGAGTGCCTGGCCTCGTTCCTCGCGGATGGCCACCGCGGTCGTCCGGATGGCCAGCCAGGCGGTCGCGGCGACCGAGCAGGCGGACACCAGCGCGGACACGGCGAGCAGGCGCAGCAGCAGGCTGCGGCGCAGCGGCACGTCACGGCGCACGGTGGGATTCTCCGTCGGTGGCCCCGCCCACGAGCTTGTATCCGACGCCGTAGACGGTGACCAGGAAGCGGGCCCGGCGCGGATCGTCCTCCAGTTTCCTGCGGAGGTTCATCACATGCGCGTCGACGGTCCGGGCGGTGACGTACCGGTCGAACCCGTGCAGCCGTTCCAGGATCCGCGGGCGGGTGAAGACGTGGCCGGGACTGGCCGCCAGCATCTCCAGCAGCCGGAATTCACCGGGTGTGCAGTCCACCGGCCGGCCGTGCATCGAGACCTCGTGCCGTGCCGGAGCGATGGTCAGGGGGCCGACGGTGAGCACCGGTTCCGGCGGCGTGGCGGCGGTGGCGGCGGTGGGGGCCGTGGTGGCGGCGTGGCGGCGCAGCAGCGCGCGTATCCGGGCCATCAGCTCGCGCGGGCTGAACGGCTTGGTCAGGTAGTCGTCGGCGCCGAGGTCCAGGCCCAGCAGCAGGTCGTCCTCGGTGGAGCGGGCGGTCAGCATCAGCACCGGCAGGGCCGATTCCGCGCGCAGTACACGGCATACGTCGAGGCCGTCCACCCGGGGCATCATCACGTCCAGGACGAGCAGATCCGGCGGTTGCCGCCGGACCGATTCGAGCGCGGATCGACCGTCGTGCACGACGGTCACCCGGTGGCCCTCGTGCTCCAGATAGCGGCGGACCAGTTCGGCCTGCTTCCGGTCGTCCTCGGCCACGACCACGTATGCGCACATGACGGCGAGTTTAGGAACGCCGGCGGCGGGTGGAGCGGGGAGCATCACCTGGGCAAAGGTTCCTGACAGGTTCCTCAAAAGTGTCCGCGATGGTCGTCGGCATGCGAATGACCAAGACAGCGGCCCTGCTGTGGGCCACGGCCGCGCTGAGCCTGGCCCTCACCGCGTGCGGCGGCGGCAGCGGGGTCAAGACCGACAAGGGCGTCGACTCCATCGACAGCCAAGCCCCGGCGGCGGGCGGCAAGGCGGACACGGACCGGCGCGGGGGCAAGAAGGACGTCACCGCGGACCGCCCCCAACTGCGCCTGGACAGCTCGCAGGAGGAGCGGGACCGGCTGGGCGACGCCTACAACGCCTGCCTCGAGGCCCACGGCGTTCCGATGAACCATGAGCGCGCCAAGCTGGCGGGCGCCAAGCAGGCGTCCCCGGTGCAGGATCCGGCCGTCGTGAAGAAGCACCAGGCCGGCTACGACGCCTGCCTGGTGAAGCTGCCGCGTCAGCCACCCGAGACCGAGCCCGAGACCAACCCGCACTTCGCCGACGACTACCGGGCCTACGTCAAGTGCCTCAACAAGCACGGCATGCGGGTCCACATGGTGTCCGACACGAGTGTCAGCCCCGACGGTCTCGCCTGGCGGTACGACGACGGCGAGCAACGGCAGCTCTCCGATGCCGAGGAGACCAAGGTCGACCGCGCCTGCGAGCTGGCAGCCTTCAGTGACTGACCCCGCCACCGACACCGAGCCCGCACCGCGGCGGGCGAACCGACGGCGCCTCGTCCTCGCGGCGGCGGCACTCGTCACCGCCGTCGCGGCGGGAGCCGGGGCCCTGGCGCTGTCCGCCCACGGCGAGGCGAAGGCGGAACGACCGGGCTCCGCGGCGCCCTCCACCGCGCTGACCACGGTCGTCCGCGGGGATCTCGCCGACAGCCGGACGCTGACCGGGACGCTGGGCTTCGCCGGCACCAGGACCGTCAAGGGCACCGGCAAGGGCGTGGTGACCCAGTTGCCCAAACCCGGCGCCACCGCCACCCGCGGCAAGCCGCTGTACCGGATCGACGACCGGCCGGTCATGGTGTTCTTCGGGGACACCCCGCTCTTCCGCACGCTGGTCAAGCCCGGCGTCAGCGGCCGGGACGTGACCGTGCTGGCGGACAACCTCCAGGCGCTCGGCTACGACATCGGGCCGCCCGGGCGGACCACCGCGAACGGCACCCGGTTCACCCCGTCGCTGGCCGCCGCCCTCAAGCGGTGGCAGCGCGACACCGGGCAGCAGCAGACCGGCACCCTGGACCCCGGCCGTGTCGTCGTCCTGCCGGGGGAGGCCCGGGTCGGCGACGTCAAGGCCCAGTTGGGCGATCCCGCCACCGGCGACATGCTGACCGTCACCTCCGCCACCAAGACCGTCGGCGTGAAGGTGGACGCCGCCGACGCCGCCCCGATCCGCGTGGGCGACGAGGTGAGCATCGCGCTGCCGAGCGCCAAAACCATCCCCGGCAAGGTCACCGCGGTCAGCCACACCGTGCAGGGCGGCGGCGACGAGCGGGACGAGGAGGTCACCGGCCCGCCGAGCCTGCGGGTCACCGTCACTCCCACGCACGGCGCCGATGTGAAGGGGCTGGACTCGGCGTCGGTACGGGTCACCTTCACCGCCGAGACCAGGAAGAACGTGCTGTCCGTGCCCGTCGGCGCGCTGCTGGCGCTCCGGGAGGGCGGATACGCGCTCCAGCGCCGCGACGGCGGGCTGCTCGCCGTCGACACCGGGCTGTTCGCCAAGGGCATGGTCGAGGTGTCCGGCAAGGACGTACGCGAGGGCCTGCGGGTGGTGACCACCTCGTGACCGGTCCCGTACACACCCTGGCCGGGCCCGCACCCGGCGCCGCCGCCATCCCGGCCACGCCCGTGCTGGCCGTTCGCGGCGCGAGCAAGGCGTACCGCGGCGGGGTGCTGGCGCTGGACGACGTCTCGCTCACCGTCCACCCGGGCGAACTCCTCGCCATCGTCGGCCCCTCGGGCTCCGGCAAGTCGACCCTGCTCAACATCATGGGCACGCTGGACCTGCCCACCAGCGGATCCGTGGAGATCGCCGGCCGGGACGCGGCGGCGCTGTCCGACCGCAAGCTGTCGGCGCTGCGCGGCCGCTGGCTCGGCTTCGTCTTCCAGCACTTCCACCTCACCGAAGGGCTCACCGCGGCGGAGAACGTGGCCACCGGCCTGCTGTACGCCGGGGTGCCGCGCCGCCGGAGACGGCCGCTCGCGCTCGCCGCCCTGAAACGGGTCGGCCTCGGCGCCCGGACCGCGCACCTGCCGCACCAGCTCTCCGGCGGGGAACGCCAGCGTGTCGCCATCGCCCGCGCCCTGGTCAACGACCCCGCGCTGGTGCTCGCCGACGAGCCGACCGGAGCACTCGACTCGGCCAACGGGCGGGCCGTACTGGATCTGCTGGTCAGCCTGAACCGCGAGGGAACCACCATCGCCGTCATCACCCACGACCGGGACATCGCCGCCCGGATGCCACGCCGTGTCGAGATCCGCGACGGCCGCGTCGTCTCCGACACCGGAGCGGGCACGGGGCGGGGGCGCGAATGATCCACCCCACCGACATCCGGCCGGTGCGACTGGCCCCCTCCGACGTGCTGCGCCTCGGCCTGCTCGGCCTCCTCACCCGCAGGATGCGGGCCGCGCTCAGCGCACTCGGCATCTCCATCGGCATCGCCACCCTGGTCCTGGTCACCGGCATCCCGGCGTCCAGCCAGGAGCACCTGGACGAGCAACTGTCCGCGCTCGGTACGAACATGCTGCGGGCCCAGCCGCAGGCGGACCAGGAGCCGCCCGTCCTGCTGCCGGAGCAGGCCCACCGGATGGCCGAGCGGATCCGCCCGGTCACCGAGGCGAGCGCCGTCGCCAACACCCACGCCCTCGTCCGCCGTTCGGATCGCACCGACCCGAACGACGGCCTCGGCCTCAACGTCCTGGCCGCCAGGACCAACCTGCTGCCCGCCGTGAGCGGCACGGTCCGCTCCGGCCGGTTCCTCTCCGCCGCCACCTCGTCGTTCCCCACCGCGGTCCTCGGCTACCAGGCCGCCGCCCGGCTCGGAATCCCCCGGCTGGTCCACGGCCGGCAGCCGCCGCAGGTCGTCATCGACGACCGGTGGTTCACCGTCGTCGGGATCCTGGACCGCATGCCGCTCGCCCCCGAGCTGGACCGCTCCGTCCTCGTCGGCTGGCAGGCCGCCAAGAGCGAGCTGGGCTTCGACGGGCACCCCACGGTGATCTACGTGAAGGCCGAGGAGGACGCCATCGAGGACGTCAGCGCGGTCCTGCCGGACACGCTGTATCCCCAGTTGCCCGGCCTGGTCCAGGTCAGCCGTCCGTCCGACGCCCTGCTGGCCAAACGCGCCACCCGGACGACGTTCTCGGCCCTGTTCCTGGGCCTGGCGGGGGTGGCGCTGCTGGTCGGCGGGATCGGCGTGGCCAACACGATGTACATCTCGGTTCTGGAGCGCCGCACGGAGATAGGTCTGCGCCGGGCGCTGGGAGCCGGACGGGGCCAGATCCGCGCCCAGTTCCTCACCGAGTCCGTGGTGCTCAGTACGCTCGGCGGTGTCGCGGGTACGGTCCTCGGTGTCCTCGCGACCCTCGGCTACGCCACCTACCAGGGCTGGCCGACCGTGATCCCCCTCCCCGCGCTCGCTCTGGGCACGGCGAGCACGGTCCTGATCGGCATGGTGGCCGGCGTCTACCCGTCGATCCGTGCCTCGCGGCTGCCCCCGACCGAGGCGCTGGCGGCGGCCTGACCGGCGAGCACCACCGTGTCCGGGGCGGGCACGTCCAGGGTGAGCACGTCCAGGGTGAGCACGTCCAGGTTCGGCACCTCCCGCGCGGACAGCGGTCCGGCGGGGGCGGTGGCCTGTGCCGGGCCCCCGCTCCCCGCGGCGCTCGCTCAGCCCGCCGTCAGCCGCCACAGCGAGGTGACCTCCGCCGCGCGGGCCGCGTGGAGGGGGTCGGTGGGGTCGACGGCGCGGGGGTGGGTGGGGCGGATGTCCAGGCGGTCCGCGACCGTCAGGCCCGCCGTGGCGAAGGCGGCCAGGAGTTCGGCGCGTGGCCGCAGGCCGAGGTGTTCGGCGAGGTCGGAGAGGATCAGCCAGCCCTCGCCGCCGGGGGTCAGATGCCCGGTCAGCCCGTTCAGGAAGCCGCGCAGCATACGGCTGGACGGGTCGTAGACCGCGTATTCGAGCGGTGAGGAGGGCCGGGCCGGGACCCAGGGCGGGTTGCAGACCACCAGCGGGGCGCGGCCCGGCGGGTAGAGGTCGGCCTCGACCACCTCGACCCGGTCGGACAGGCCCAGGCGGGCCGCGTTCTCGCGGGCGCACCCCAGCGCCCGTGCGTCCTGGTCGGTGGCCACCACCCGCTGGATGCCGCGCCGGGCGAGGACGGCGGCCAGCACGCCGGTTCCGGTGCCGATGTCGAAGGCCAGCTCATGAGTGGGCAGCGGGGCCTCGGCCACCAGGTCGACGTACTCGCCGCGCACCGGCGAGAAGACCCCGTAGTGCGGATGGACGCGGTCCCCGCCCAGCGCCGGCACCTTGACGCCCTTACGGCGCCACTCATGCGCGCCGATCAGCCCGAGCAACTCCGGCAGCGAGGTCACCGACGGGTGCCCGCCCGCCGGGCCGTACGCCTCGGCGCACGCCTGCCGTACGTCCGGCGCCCGGCGCAGCGGGATGCCGAAGTCCGCGTCCAGCGGCACCAGCAGCATCCCCAGCAGCCGGGCCCGCCGGGACCGGGCCTGGCGGTGCCGGTGGAACGCCTCGGCCGGTGACGCCGCCGGGGCCCGCCGCTCCTTGGCCCGGCGCGGTCCGCGGTCGATCCGGCGCGCCATCGCCGTCAGCAACTGGCGGGCGCCCTGGTAGTCGCCGCGCCACAGCAGCGCGGTGCCCTCGCAGGTGAGGCGGTGGGCGGTGGCGACGGGCATCCGGTCGTCCGCCACCTCGATCCGCCGGGGCGGTGGCGTGCCGTTCTCGGAGCGCCAGTGGGCGGTCCGGGTCCGGCCGTCCTCGGTCCACTCGATGACCTGCTGGGTACTCAGGGGTACGCCCTTTGCTCTTGTGCCGTGCCGACGCGCCGCACGGGTGCGTCGTGTGGATGGTTCCCCGTGCGATGTCCGCGTGCTGTACGGGCCTGCGTGTGCGCTGATCCTTCCCTTACCGGGCCCGTCCGCGCGAGCGGATTTCCGGTCGAGGTGACGCCTCGTCATCTGCGCGACTGGGAAGGGCGCCCGCCGGAGTGGCGCCGGTTGGCTGCTTGACGGGCGGCTCGGCCCCAGTCGCCGGTCAGCCGGACGGCATGCCGGTAGACCACCGAGGCGCACTCGTCGAAGAGCTGCCCGAAGGCATCCGGGTCCCCGGCTCGCACGCGGGTGCGCAGTGAAGTCTCCACACTCCCCCCTGTCCACCGCGCGGACCCCGCTGCGGTGACCTGCGTCACGGTGTGGTGGTGCTCGGCGCTCCGCTGGATGTGCCGTGATGTGCCGTCGTTCGTCCGCGGCGCGGTCGTGGCTGGTCCCACGCGGCGGAGCCGCACATCGACACAGTCGCGGCGGAGCCGCACATCGACACAGCCCCGCGCCCCTTGGCCGCGCCGCTGAACCGCGGCCGACTTCACCAGGCCCGCCTGGCTGTGCACGGCACATCACCCGGACCGCGGGCGGACCGCACGCGGACCGCGGGCCGTCAGCCGTGCGACGAGCCCTGGAGCGCGAGCCGCCAGTCCTGCCCGACCAGGGGCGAGCCATAGCCGCGGTGCGGCTTCTCGGCGATCAGCTCGAACCCGGCCCCCTCGTAGATCCGGCGGGCGGAGGTCAGGACGTCATTGGTCCACAGCACGAGATCGCGGTAGCCCGCCTCGCGTGCGAAGTCGATACAGGTGCCGACCAGCCGCTCGCCGAGCCGCCGCCCCCGCGCCTCCGGTTCGACGAGCAGCAGCCGCAGCCGGGCCGTATCGGGCCGCTCGTCCCGGACGCACATCACCGACCCGACGGGGCGGCCGTCGAGTTCCGCGATCCACGCCCGCTCGCGGGCCGGGTCATGGCTCGCGCCGAACTCCCCGACGATCCGGGCCACCAGGGCCTCGAACTCGGCGTTCCACCCGAACTCCCGGGCGTACACGGCGCCGTGGCGCTGCACGATCCAGCCCAGGTCGCCCGGCTCCAGCCCGCGCAGCCGCAACTCGGGGTCGGCCGGACCGGTGAGCGCGTGCCGCGCGGTGGCCAGGGCCTCCCGCAGCCGCCCCAGCTCGTTCCAGGGGACCTTGGCCAGCAGCCCGGTCACCGCCTCCCGCGACCGCCGGTCCAGATCCTCCGCCGCCGCCCGGCCCTCGGCGGTGAGCAGCACCTCCTGGAAGCGGGCATCGCGGTAGTGGCGCTCGCGCGTCACCAGCCCCCGCTCCTCGAACCGGCTGAGCGTCCGGCTCAGATGCGCGGCGGTGACCCCGAGGTGCTCGCGCAGCGCCGAGACGTGGGTGCGCTCCCGCCGCGCCAGCTCGTAGAGGATGCGGGCCTCGCTGAGCGTGTACGGGGTGTTGAGCTGCCCCGGGTAGTCGAGGACGCCGATCAGGCGGGTGTACATCCGGTTGAAGTCGCGGACCTCGTCCACGGCCAGATCGAGATTGTCGCGCGGGCCCATCCGGCACCCCTCCGTACCCCTGTGTCGATTTCGCTTGACCTTATAGTTGCGCCAGATCAAGTATTTGGGAAGAGGGGTCCCCACCCCGGGGAGGCAGATGTCGGCGGCGGCGACCGCGCCGCCAACGCGCTTCGAGCTTGTCCGGCCTGCGGGCCGGGCGAAGGGCTCCTTCGTGTGCCCAATGCCTGCTGGGCTCCCACGGCTCCCCGCTCCGGGCGTACCGTGGCCCAAAGACCTTCTGGCGGTGGTGTATCGCATGACTGATCTGTCCGTTGGCAAGCGACTGGCCCGACTTCGCGACATCCGCGACCTCACGCAAGAGCAACTCGCCGACCGCGCGGGGGTGTCCGTCGACACCATCCGCAGGTTGGAGCAGGGCACCCAGCGGGGAGCGAGAATCGTCACGTATCAGAAGCTCGCGGGCGCACTCGATATCGAGCTCGCCCGCCTGCTGGGCCAGCCCACCATGACGCGATCTCTCGCGCCCGACGGCGGAGTCATCGCGTTGCGGGCCGCCATCCAGGCCCCGAGCGATCTGCCGGGGCTGGACCTGTGCGGCGCGGACAGTGACGCGCCCGGCCCGGACGATCTCCGCCCGGTCATGGAGCAGGCCCAGAGGCACTATCGGCGCGGCCAGTTCACCGACCTGGTCGGCATGCTGCCCGGGCTCGTCACCGATCTGAAGGCGGCGACCCGTGAGGCCGAGGGCGGCCCCGACCACGACACGGTGTGGTCGATGTCCGCCGCCGCTCACATCATCGTCGCCGACGTGGCCGCGCAGTTGGGGCAGACCGATCTGGCCTACACGGCGGTGGAGCGAGCCATGCACGCCACCGCGCGCGCCGGCGACGAGCTGCGGCACGCTCTCGCCGTCTCGACCCTTTCGCTTGTGCTCCTGCGGCAGGGCCGATGGAGCGATGCCCAGCAGGTCGCGACCCGCAGGGCGGCCGAGATCGAGCCCCGGCTCTCCGACCGCGATCCCGAGAAGTTCGCGATGTTCGGGATCCTGCTGCTGTCCGGTGCCGTCTCGGCGGCCCGGGCGAACCGGGATGAGTCCGACAGCACAAAGGACGACGCGCTCACCTTCCTCAGGCAGGCGGAGGCGGCGGCCGCGCTGTCCGGGGCGGTACGGGTGCGAGGCACCGCCTTCGGCCCGGCGAGCGTGGGCATGCAGGCCACCACCGTCCAGGTGTCGCTCGGCCATCCGGACAAGGCTTTGGCCACAGCCAGTGGCGTCAATCTGGATGAGCTGCCGTGGAAGATCTCGCGCGCCAGGCACCGGCTGGATCTGGCATTCGCCCGCTACCAGACGCATGACGACGAGGGAGCCCGCGATGTGCTGCTCACCCTCGACGAGGAGCATCCCGAGTGGCTGACCCACCAGATGCTCGCCGCCTCCACAGTGGGCGGACTGCTGGAGACCGAGCGGCGTCGCGACCGAGACCTGCGAAAGCTCGCGGTGCGGCTGGGCGTGGACCCGGCAGCATGAACAAGTGCCGTAGTCCGGCCGAAAACTGAGGCCGGACTACGGCACTTCGTCACTGGGCTGTGATCGCGCGCGCACCTAGCGTGATCCGCATCGCGGCGGCGTCGGCCCTTGCTCCCGCCAGGAACCTGTTCGGCGCCGCCCCTCGTAGATCAGCAGGGGAGCCCGACGTGACGACCAGAGCCTTGTGGACACCGCCGCCCGCCACCGATGTTCAGGCGTTACCCGCAGGCAGACAATGGGACGCCGTACGGGCCGCGCCGACCGTCGGGGAACGTGCCTTAAAACTCCTCGGCGACGAGAACGGCGCCGTCATCCAGGACAAGTACGGCACCCTGTACTGGCTCGTCGCGGTGGGCTCCGCCACGAGCTGGCATCTGCGGCAGGTGCGGGTCCTGAGCGAGCTGGCGGACGAGTGCAGCTACCTCGGTGTGCCGCCCAACTCATGGACCACGCCGCCCGGCACCCACTGGCGCGTGCCGCTCTCGGTCGACCGCTACCTGACCGACGCCTGGAAGCTGTGGGGAGCGCTGGCCGAGGCCGACCGCGTCGAACTCGGCCCGGTCCCGCAGGGGCGCCAGACCTGCTACCGCTGCGAGCTGCCCACCGACGAGCCCGTCATCGTGGACGTCCAGCACGGCGGCAGCGGACCCGGCCGCACGGTGTACGCCTGCCCGCCCCACGCCCTGGCCCACCGGCGCGACCCGGTCGCCGAGGCCGCCGCCATGCGCCGCGCCCGCGAACGGGGGCGTACCCGATGACGGAGGGCGAGCGCACCGAGCGGGAGCGGATAGCGGAGCTACAGACCCCGGGCCGGACGTGGGTCTTCGGCCAGCTCCAGGGCTGGAACTGTGCCCTGTGCGCGGCACGCCTCTACGCGGACCGGCCGATCTGCACGGTGGAGGTGGAGTACGGCAGCGTCACCGAGACGTACCGGCTCTACGTCTGTGCCCCCTCGTGCGAGGCGGTCAGCGCCGCATGCGAGGCGGCCCGCGCCGCACAGCGCCCCGCCCCGCCGGACGGCGGCCGTCCGGTGATCCGCGCTCCCCGCCGGCGGACCGGCGCATAGCCGGGGTGGGCTGCTGGGCTCCGGGCCCCCGCCGGAGTGACGGCGCCGGTGGCCCACCCTCCGTACGTAGGAGGCCCGCCCCGCACGTCTCCGTACGTAGGAGCCCCGCCCCGCACGGAGTGCATCGTTCAGCCGCGCGGCGGCGCCGTCGAGGCGCGAGCCATCAGTTCGGCGCGGACCATCGCCACCCCGCCCGGCGGCTGCGGCTCGCGGCCCAGGGCCAGGCGCCCGGCCCGCGCCCCCGCCTCGTGCAGGGGCAGCCGCATCGTCGTGAGGGCCGGGACCGCGTCCGCGCTGAACGGAAGGTCGTCGAAGCCCGCGACCGAGACGTCCTCGGGGATCCGCAGACCCTGATCGCGCAGGGCTGCGCAGACGCCGAGCGCGATGGTGTCGTTGGCGGCGACTATGGCCGTCAAATCCCGGTCGCGGCGCAGCAGTTCGAGGGTCGCGTCGTAGCCGGAGGCGCGGTCGTACAGGCCGTGCACGGTCAGCCGCTCCAGGTCGGCGTCGAGACCGGCGGCGCCGAGCGCCGCCCGGTGGCCCTCCAGCCGGTGGCGGGTCGTGGTGCGCTCGGCGGGGCCCGCCACATAGCCGATCCGGCGGTGGCCGAGGGTCAGCAGATGTTCGGTGAGGCGGCGGGCGCCGCCGCGGTTGTCGAAGGTGAGGGTGGTCGCGTCCGCGATCGGCGGACGGCCGCACAGCACCACCCGGGTGCCGGACGCGGCCAGCCGGGACGCCTTGGCGGCCACGGCGGCGGCGTGGTCGGGGTGCTCGACCGCGCCGCCGGTGAGCACGACGGCGGCGGCGCGCTGCCGCTGGAGCAGGGTGAGGTAGTTCAGTTCGCGCTCGGGCGACCCACCGGTGTTGCAGATGACCGCGAGCTTCTCGCCGCCCCGGCCCGGTTCGCCCGCCGGTGCGCCCATCTCGGCCTGTACGGCGCCCGCCATGATGCCGAAGAAGGGGTCCGCGATGTCGTTGACGAGCACCCCGACCAGATCGGAGGTGGCGGCGGCGAGAGCGCTTGCCGGGCCGTTGACCACGTACTCCAGCTCATCGACGGCGCGCAGCACCCGGGTCCGGGTCGACTCCGCCACGGGGTAGTTGCCGCTCAGGACGCGCGACACGGTGGCCGCCGAGACCCGAGCCCGTGCCGCCACATCGGCCAGGGTCACTGCCATGTTTCCTCCGTTGGATGGTCACCCGGTGGTCACCTTGTGGGACACCGCGCGCACTTGTCGGCGCCCCCATGCTCTCACTCCATGAGCGGCGCGATTCTGCCGTCCAGGGTCTTGTCCTGTCATCCGGACCATGCCTAGGGTCCTCCCCAGCAAGCGCTTACCCCCGGCGAGGAGCCTGAGCCCATGGCCGCAGCAGCCACCGCCCGTATCCGTGCCGCAGTGGTCGGCACCGGAGCCATCGTCACCGGCAGCCATTTGCCCGCACTACGTGATCACGCCGACCGTGTGGACCTCGTCGCCGCCGTCGACGTGGCCGCCGACCGGCTCGACGCCTTCCGCGCCACGGCGGCCGAAAACGACACCTTCGCCGTCACCGGCTACCCCGATGTGGCGGCCATGCTGGAGGCCGAGCGCCCCGACCTGGTCCTCATCGGCACCCCGCCCTCCCTGCACCGCGAGCAGACGGTGGCCGCGCTGAAGGCCGGTGCCTGGGTGCTGTGCGAGAAGCCGCTGTGCCTCACGCTCGCCGAGTACGACGAGATAGCCGCGGCCGAGCGGGAGGCGGGCGGCCCGTACGCCTCGGTGGTCTTCCAGCACCGCTACGGCTCGGGCGCCGTCCACGCCCGCGAGCTGCTGGCCGAGGGCGCCCTGGGGCAGCCGCTGGTGGCCCACTGCCAGACCACCTGGCACCGCGACACCGCCTATTACGCGGTGCCGTGGCGCGGCCGCTGGGAGTCCGAGGGCGGCGGCCCCTCGATGGGCCACGGCATCCATCAGATGGATCTGCTGCTCCATCTCCTCGGCGACTGGACCGAGATCCGCGGTATGGCCGGACGGCTGGTCCACGCGGTGGAGAGCGAGGACGTGTCCACCGCGCTGGTGCGGTTCGCCAATGGCGCCATGGCCACCGTCGTCAACAGCGTGCTCTCGCCCGACGAGGTCAGCCGGATCCGTATCGACTGCGCGGACGCCACCGTCGAGCTGACCCACCTCTACGGCCACCGCAACGACGACTGGGTCTATACCCCCGCCCCGCACGTCCGCGACGAGGCCGCCAGGCAGCGGCGCTGGCGCACCCCGGCCGCCGATCTGCCCAGCTCGCACGGGGCCCAACTGACCGGGCTGCTGGACGCGATGCGCGATGGCGTACGGCCCCCCGGCAGCGGTCAGGACGCCCGTCGCACCCTCGAGTTCATCGCCGCGCTCTACAAGGCGGCCTTCACCGGGCAGCCCGTGCGCGCGGGCGAGATCGTGCCCGGGGATCCGTACTACGACGCCATGCACGGCAACCACCCCGCATGGGCGCCGAAGGCAGCGACCGCCACCACCAAGGAGAGCTGAGGCCGCCATGACCCAGCACATCACCGTCACCCACACCCACGGCGAGCGGATCTCGGTCGCCTCCGGCGGCGTCGAGCTGATGGCCTACGTCTACCGGCCCGACCCGGAAGCCTTCGAGGCCCGTAAGCCCTACGCCCACCCGCTGCGCACCCTGGCCGGAAACCCGGTCTCCGGCTACCGGCCCAGCGACCACCGCTGGCACAAGGGCCTCCAGATGACCTCCAGCCATCTGTCCGGCCAGAACTTCTGGGGCGGCAACTCCTACCTCGGCCCCGAACAGGGTTACCAGCATGTCGAGGAGCGCGTCGGCTCGATGCGCCACGACGGCTTCGAGGAGTTCGCGGTCGCGGACGACCGGCTGCGCTTCGTGGAGAACCTCACCTGGGTCGAGAACGGTGGGCAGGAGTGGGCGCGTGAGGTGCGCACCATCGAACTCCACTCGGTGGAACCGGAGCAGGGCACCTGGGCCCTGGACTGGTCCATCCGCCTCACCAACATCCGCGGCGAGGCCCTGCACTTCGGCTCCCCGACCACCGCCGGCCGGGAGATGGCCGGGTACACCGGGCTCAACTGGCGCGGCCCGCGCGACTTCACCGGCGGCGATGTGATCGGCCCGGACGGGCGCGGCGGCGAGGGCGAGAAGGGTGCATCGGACCTGATGGGCACCCCGGCCGCCGAGGCCCCCTGGGTCGCGTTCACCGGCGAGCACGACGGCGTGGACGGGCACTCCACGCTGCTGTTCGCCCATGCGCCGGAGAACGCCGACTCCATCCACGCCTCCCACTGGTTCGTACGCTCCGAGCCGATCCCCTCGGTCGCCCCCTCCTGGGCGTTCTTCGAGGAGTTCGAGCTTCCGCCGGGGGAGTCCTTCGGCTACCGCTACCGGGTGGTGGTCGCGGACGGCGCCTGGGACCGGGCGCGCGCCGAGGGCTACCTCGAGAAGCACGGGTGGTGAGCCGGATGAGCGCGTCCTCCGAGATGTTCGCCCCGCTGCCGGGCGGTGTGGGAATGTCCCACATCAGCGCGTACGAGTGGGAGGCCGCCGACGGGGTGTGCGGCGGCAGCCCCCATCTCCATCTGGCCTGCACCGAGGCGTATGTGGTCACCGCCGGACGCGGCGCCGTGCAGACCCTGACTGTCGGGGACGGCTTCACGCAGACCCCGCTGGAGCCGGGCGCGGTGGTGTGGTTCACCCCCGGCACGGTGCACCGGATGGTGCAGGGCGGTGGGCTCAAGGTGACCGTGCTGATGCAGAACAGCGGGCTGCCGGAGGCCGGGGACGCCGTCTTCACCTTCCCGCCGGAGGTGCTGGCCGACCCCGAGCGGTACGCGGCGGCCGCCGCGCTGCCCGCCAAGGAGGGGCCGGAGGCCGACGCGGCGGCCCGGCGCCGTCGGGACCTGGCGATCGAGGGCTATCTGACGCTGCGGGCCGCCGCCGAGCAGGGCGACGACGGGCCGCTGCGCGCCTTCCACGAGGCGGCGGTGCGGATCGCCGCGCCCAAGGTGAAGGAGTGGGAGCCGCGCTGGCGGGACGGGGCGCTCGCCGCCGCGCGGCGCACCGGAGAGCAGCTCACCGCGCTCGCCGCGGGCGACCCCTCGCATCTGGCCGAGGCGCGGGTCACCGCGACCGGGCCCAGCCGCCGGGGCGGCTACGGCATGTGCGGCCGCCGGGACGAGTACGAACTGCCCGGTGTCACGCTCCCGTATTACGGCGAATAGCCGCCGTAGCACACCACCACGCACGCTCATACGCTCAACGGACAATTT
This sequence comes from Streptomyces sp. CY-1, assembly GCF_047218265.1. Classification (NCBI taxonomy): domain Bacteria; kingdom Bacillati; phylum Actinomycetota; class Actinomycetes; order Kitasatosporales; family Streptomycetaceae; genus Streptomyces; species Streptomyces sp. CY-1. The sequence continues at coordinate 4,422,205 of NZ_CP178393.1, read as the reverse complement.
AGGAGGGAGGTCGGCTCCGGTATGCGCAGAAACAGGACAAAGGCGTCCTGCGCCCTGGCTCTCGTGCTCACGCTCGGGGGGACCCTCACGGGCTGCGGCGGCGATGGCGGCGGCGGCTCGGGCGGCAAGGTCAGCCTGCGGTTCACCTGGTGGGGAAACCCCGACCGGGCCGCCCGCACCGAAGAGGCCGTCAAGCTCTTCGAGAAGCGCCACCCCGATATCGACATCAGCACGTCCTTCGCGGGCTTCGACACCTACAAGGCGAAGCTGGCCACGCAGGCGGCGGGCGGCGACGCGCCCGATGTGATGCAGCTCGACTACCGGCAGATCAACCAGTACGCCACCTCCGGCATTCTGCTGAACCTCGGCGAACACCCCGAGCTGCGCACCTCGGAGATCGACAAGGGGCTGCTGGCCACCGGGGTGGTGGACGGCAGGCAGTACGCCCTCCCGGTGGCCCGCGGCACCGAGACGATGGCGTACGACGCCACCCTGTGGCGCAAGGCGGGCGTCCCCGAGCCCACCCTGACCTGGACCTGGGACGACTGGGCCGACGCGATGCGCAAGCTGGCGGCGTCCCCGGCGACCAAGGGGCGGGTCGGCTCCACCGATCCGGGCCAGAGCGAGGACGTCTTCGAGATCTGGCTGCGCGGCCAGGGCAAATCCCTCTACGTCAAGGACGAGAAGCTCGGCTTCACCGCCGACGATCTGACCCGCTACTGGGAGTGGTGCACGGGGCTCCGCAAGGAGGGCGCGGTCTCGTCGGCCGAGCAGACCACCCAGATGGACGGGACGGTGGAGAACACCCCGCTGGGCCGGCTGAAGTCCGTCGCCGACTTCAACTGGGACGCCCCCGTCAGCGGCTATTCGGCCATCGTCGGCGAGGGGCTGAAGCTGGCACCGTTCCCGGTCGGCGAGGACGGCACCCCCGGGCAGTACTTCAAACCGTCGATGTTCTTCGGCGCCTCGGCCAAGACCGGACACCCCAAGCAGGCGGCCCAGTTCATCGACTTCCTGCTCAACGACAAGGAGGCGGGCGCCATCCTCGGCGCCTCTCGCGGCATCCCGGCCAACGACGCCATCCGGCAGGGCGTACTGCCCAAGCTGGAGGGCTTCGACCAGGTCATCTCCACGTACCAGAAGCAGTTCGAGGGCAGGCTGAAGGATCCCCCGCCCGCGCCGCCCAAGGGTGACACCTCCCTTCAGTCCACCTTCTCGCGCGACTACGACCAGGTCAGCTACGAGCGCATGTCGCCACGCGAGGCGGCGGAGAACTACATCACCGAGGCGAAGGCGGAGCTGAGGCAATGACCGCGACCGCGACCCGCCCCCAGGACGCCGCGCCCCCCGCCGCAGGCGGCAAGCGGGCGCCGAAGCGCGAGCGGCAGGGGGCCGCCTGGGTGTTCCTGTCCCCATGGGTGCTCGGCGCCGCCGTGCTGACGCTGCTGCCCATGGCCGTGTCCCTGTATCTGTCGTTCACCGACTACGACATGTTCGACGCGCCCCAGTGGATCGGCTTCCGCAACTACACGCAGATGTTCACCGAGGACCCCCGCTACTGGCGGTCGGTCATCACGACCCTGACGTATGTCGTGATCGCGGTGCCGCTTCAGCTCGCCATGGCGCTCGCCGTCGCGATCGCGCTGAAGTCGGTCAAGCGCGGCAAGGGCTTCTACCGCTCGGCGTTCTACGCGCCCTCGCTGCTCGGCGCGTCGATGTCCATCGCCCTGGTCTGGCGGGCGATCTTCAACGACGGCGGCTCGGTGGACAATCTGCTCTCCGGCATGGGCATCGACATCGGCGGCTGGATCAACAAGCCGGGCTGGGCCATCCTGTCGGTCGCGCTGCTGACCATCTGGCAGTTCGGCGCCCCCATGGTGATCTTCCTGGCCGGGCTTCAGCAGATACCCGTGGAGCTGTACGAGGCGGCGGCGGTCGACGGGGCGTCCTGGTGGCGGCAGTTCCGCTCCATCACCATCCCGATGCTCTCCCCGGTGCTCTTCTTCAACCTGGTGCTCCAGATGATCCAGGCGTTCCAGGTCTTCACCCCCGCCTTCGCGGTCAGCGCGGGCAAGGGCGGACCCGCCGACTCCACGCTGGTCTACACGCTCTACCTCTACGACCGCGGCTTCACCGCCTCCCATATGGGCTACGCCTCCGCCATGGCCTGGGTGCTGCTGCTGGCCATCGGGGCCGTCACCGCGGTCCTCTTCCGCACCTCCCGGGCCTGGGTCTTCTACGCCAACGACAACAACGAGGGGGCCCGATGACCACCGCCCCGATCTCCACCGCCCCGGCCGGCCCGACCAGCCCGGCCACCCCGGCGGCGCGGCGGCGGCCCGCGGGCCGGATCGCGCTGCACGCCTGCCTGATCGCCGTGCTGCTGGTGATGCTCTATCCGCTGGCCTGGCTGCTGGCGACCTCGTTCAAGCCCGCCGACGAGGTCATCGCCAGCCTCAAGCTGCTGCCCAGCCACTTCGAATGGAGCAACTACTCCACCGCCCTGGACGGGGTGAACGAGGTCAGCGTCGGACGCCTGCTGTGGAACTCGCTGCTCATCGCCTGCGGCGCGGTGCTCGGCAACGTCATCAGTTGCTCGCTCGCCGCGTACGCCTTCGCACGGCTGCGGTTCAGGATGCGCGGTCCGCTCTTCGCGTTCATGATCGCGACGATCATGCTGCCGCACCACGCCATCCTCATTCCGCAGTACATCATCTTCAACCAGCTCGGCATGGTGAACACCTACTGGCCGATGATCCTGCCGAAGTTCCTGGCCACCGACGCCTTCTTCGTCTTCCTCATCGTGCAGTTCATGCGCGGACTGCCGCGGGAGCTGGAGGAGGCGGCGCGGATCGACGGCTGCGGGCCCTTCCGCTCGTTCTTCAGCGTCATCCTGCCGCTGACCAGGCCCGCCCTGATCACCACCGCGATCTTCACCTTCATCTGGACCTGGAACGACTTCTTCACCCAGCTCATCTATCTCTTCGAGCCGGAGAAGTTCACCCTGACCCTGGCCCTGCGGTCCTTCGTGGACGCCTCCAGCCAGTCGGCCTTCGGCCCGATGTTCGCGATGTCGGTGTTCGCGCTGCTGCCCATCGTGCTCTTCTTCCTCGCGTTCCAGCGGTTCCTGGTCGAGGGCATGGCCAGCTCCGGACTGAAGGGGTGACCGGCCATGGACACCGCCACCAAACGTGAACCCGGCGAGCTGTTCGGCCCGCGCTTCGCGCTCTTCGCCGACGTCCTGGCGGTGGGCCTGGCCACCGCCGCCGCCTCGCTGCCGCTGATCACCGCCCCGGCCGCCATGTCCACGGCCTGCGCCGTCCTGGACCGGCGGGTGCGCCAGGACGCGCCCACCACGGCGGGCGGCTACCTCCGCGCGCTGCGGCAACGGCTGCGCACCGGCGATCTGCTGGCCGGGGCGGGGCTGCTGGCCGGGGGCGTCCTGCTGCTGTTCAACGCGCTCGCGGCGGGGGCGGGACTGCCGGGCGCGGTGGTCTTCCGGCCCGCGCTGCTCGCCGTGGCCGGACTGCTCGCCGTCGTGTATCTGCGGGCCTGCGCCCGCCCCGAGTCGGCGACGAGCTGGCGGGCCGCGCTGCGCTCGGCGGCGTACGACAGCGTGCGCGGGCCACGGGCGAGCGCCGTGCTGCTGCTGGCCGTCGCCACCGCCGCCGTCTGCGCCTGGGCCTATCCACCGCTGCTCTTCCTCGTCCCCGGCCCCCTCGCGATCGCCGCCAGAGCCACGGAGCGCCACCTGTGACCCCTCTTCCCCGCCGTCACTTCCTCGCCGGGACCGCCGTCGCGGGCGGGCTGCCGGCCGTCGGCGCCCCGGGTGCCGCCTCGGCCGCGGACCGGGCCTCGGCCGCGGACCGGGTCGACCAGCCGTTCCTGGCCCTGCTCACCGAGGCGGCCGACGCCCGGGTGGCCGAGGTCGTGGACGGACTCGACGCGGTCCTCGACCAGCTCAACAACCTCGGTCAGGCCCGCCCCGCCGCCCGCGGCCTGCGGCTGCTCACCTCCGTCCATGTGTGGGGCGACGCCGCCCACCACCACGACGGCGCGCTGCTCGCGCCGATGACCCGGCTCGTGGACGCCCTGGCCGCCGCCCAGTTCGACGACGGCCTCTACGACCAGGGCGCGGTCCACTCGCCCCCGGACACCGCCTTCTCGATCGTCGACCTGGGGCTGGTGTACGGCCTGCTGGACGCGGACGGCCACACCGGCACCCGGGCGATCCGCGCCACCTTGAAGACGATCCTGCTCAAGGCGGGCAAGGGCCTGTCCACCGGCGGGGTGCACACCCCCAACCACCGCTGGAAGGTGTGCGCCGCGCTGGCCCGGATCAACTCCTTCTGGCCCGACGCCCGCTACACCCGCCGTATCGACGCCTGGCTGGCCGAGGGCATCGACCAGTACGCCGGCGGCCAGTACAGCGAGCGCAGCGCCACCTACGCGCCCATCGTCACCAACCCCTCGCTGCTGACCCTCGCCCGGCTCACCGAGCGCCCGCGGCTGTACGACCACGTGCGCCGCAACCTGGAAGCCACCCTTCACCTCCTGGAGCCGAACGGCGAGGTGGAGACGGTGCATTCGCGCCGCCAGGACCAGAAGACCCTCAAGCATCTGTCCGAGTACTGGCTACAGTTCCGGGCCCTGGCGCTGCGGGAGCGGGACGGGCGGTTCGCGGCCGTCGCCGCCACCATCCAGCGGCGCGGGGCGGACCAGACCTTCGACGAGACCCCGCTCGGGGACTTCCTGGCCGAGGTGCTGGACCATCCGGAGCTGGCCGCGCCGCTGCCCAAGGCCACCGGCGCGCCCGAGGAGTTCACCTTCCACGACCGGGACTGCGGGCTGGTCCGGATCGCGAAGGGAAACACCCGGACCACCGTCTTCGGCGGCACCGACTTCCCCGACGTCCACGCCATCTCCTCGGGTCTGTCCACCAACCCCACGTTCTTCAAATGGCGCAGGGGCGCGGCCATCCTGGACTCGCTCCGGCTGTCCCCGCAGTTCTTCTCGCTCGGCCACTTCCGGGCCGAGGACGTGGCGGCCACGGCGGACGGCTGGCGGCTGTGGGCCGAGGTGCGGGCCGGTTTCCATCTGCCGCTGCCGCCCCAGCACCGTCGCCCCGACGGGCGGTATCCGCTGACCGACGACGGCCGGTTCTGGTCCGCGATGGACTTTCCGCACCGCCCCAAGGAGTGGCGGACCCTGCGCACCGAGATACGGATCGCGGAGGCCGCCGGCGGCTGGAACCTGGACGTCGAGATCGGCGAGTCCGAGGTCCCGTTCGCCCTCGAACTGTGCTTCCGCAGTGGCGGGAAGCTGACCGGGGTCGACCCCGTGCCCGGCCAGAAGGATACGTATCTGCTGGTCAAGGGGTACGGGACATATACGGCGGGCGATGACGTGATCACCTTCGGGCCCGGCAACGGCAGCGGCCCGCGCCAGCCCGCCGTCGTGGACTCCGGCGAGCGCTATAGCTGGATGGGCGGCGATCTGACCCCGGCGGGACAGCGGGTCCTGATCACCGGGCGTTCGCCCCTGCGCTATCGGCTGACCTTGCGCTGAAGCGCTGACTGTCCACGCCCCTGTGTTCGGTCCTCTGTACAGAGGCGGGGCGGGGCGGTTAGCGTTGATGCTTAGAAAGCGCTTACTGTTACTCGCGGTGAGGAGAAGAACCCACGTGACACGCAAGACAGTGCGGATCGCCATGAACGGTGTGACCGGCCGGATGGGCTACCGCCAGCACCTCGTCCGCTCTCTCCTCGCCATCCGCGAACAGGGCGGCCTGGACCTCGGCGACGGCACCGTGCTGTGGCCCGAGCCGCTGCTCGTCGGCCGCCGGGAGCAGGTGCTCAAGGAGATGGCCGAGCGCCATGGCCTCGACCCGGTCGCGGATGTCTCGACCGACCTGGACGCCGTGCTCGCGGACGACCGCGTCGACATCTACTTCGACGCCCAGGTCACCGCCGCCCGCGAGGAGGCCATCAAGAAGGCCGTCGCGGCGGGCAAGCACATCTACACCGAGAAGCCGACCGCCACCGGTCTGGCGGGCGCCCTGGAGCTGGCCCGGCTCGCCGAGGCGGCGGGCGTCAAGCACGGGGTCGTCCAGGACAAGATCTTCCTGCCGGGGCTGCTGAAGCTCAAGCGCCTCATCGACGGCGGCTTCTTCGGCAGAATCCTTTCCGTGCGCGGGGAGTTCGGCTACTGGGTCTTCGAGGGCGACTGGCAGAGCGCCCAGCGGCCCTCCTGGAACTACCGGTCCGAGGACGGCGGCGGCATCGTCGTCGACATGTTCCCGCACTGGGAGTACGTGCTGCACGAGCTGTTCGGCGCCGTGCGCACCGTCCAGGCGCAGGCCACCACCCACATCCCGACCCGCTGGGACGAGCAGGGCAAGCCGTACGAGGCCACCGCCGACGACGCGGCCTACGGCGTCTTCCAGCTCGAGGGCGGTGCCATCGCCCAGATCAACTCCTCCTGGGCGGTCCGGGTGGGCCGCGACGAACTGGTCGAGTTCCAGGTCGACGGCACCGAGGGCTCCGCCGTCGCGGGGCTGCGCAACTGCCGCGCCCAGCACCGCTCGGCCACCCCCAAGCCGGTCTGGAACCCCGATCTGCCCGCCACCGAGTCCTTCCGCGAGCAGTGGCAGGAGGTGCCGGACAACGAGGAGTTCGACAACGGCTTCAAGGCGCAGTGGGAGCTGTTCCTGCGCCATGTCGCGCTCGACGAGCCCTGGCGCTGGGACCTGCTGGCCGGCGCGCGTGGCGTCCAGCTCGCCGAGCTGGGCCTGAGGTCGTCGGCCGAGGGCCGCCGCCTCGACGTACCGGAGCTGAGCCTGTGACCCTCCACCTCCCCGCGCCGGGCGGCACGACCCGCCCTTATGAACCCCGCACCGAGCCGCTGTCGCTCACCCCTGGGGCCCCCTTCACCTCCCGCGTCGTCTTCTCGGCCGCCCATGTGGTGGCCGACCCGTACGCCGATGTGACCCCCGACAGCCCGGCCGCCGTCGACTGGGACGCCACCCTGGCCTTCCGCCGCCATCTGTGGTCGCACGGGCTGGGCGTGGCCGAGGCCATGGACACCGCCCAGCGCGGTATGGGTCTGGACTGGGCGGGCGCCGCCGAGCTGATCCGCCGCTCGGCGGCCGAGGCGAAGGCGGCCGGCGGCCGGATCGCCTGCGGCGTCGGCACCGACCAGCTCTCCGCCACCGAGATCGGCTACCCCTTCGGCGTGGCCGAGGTCCGGGCCGCCTACGAGGAACAGCTCGCCGTCTGCGAGGAGTCCGGCGCCCAGGCCATCCTGATGGCCTCGCGCGCCCTGTGCGCGGTGGCCAAGGGCCCCGAGGACTATCTCGAGGTCTACGGCCATCTGCTGCGCCAGTCCGCCGAGCCGGTGATCCTGCACTGGCTGGGCCCGATGTTCGACCCGGCCCTTGAGGGCTACTGGGGCAGCACCGATCTGGACGCCGCCACCCGCACCTTCCTCGATGTCATCGCCGCCCACCCCGACAAGGTCGACGGCATCAAGGTCTCCCTGCTGGACGCCCAGCGCGAGATCGACCTGCGGCGCAAACTGCCGGACGGGGTCCGCTGCTACACGGGCGACGACTTCCACTACCCCGAGCTGATCGAGGGCGACGACCGGGGCTTCAGCCACGCCCTGCTCGGCATCTTCGACCCGCTGGGCCCGCTGGCGGCCGAGGCCGTGCGCAGACTGGACACCGGCGACGCCACCGCCTTCCGGGCCCTGCTGGACCCGACGGTGGAACTCTCCCGCCATCTCTTCCGGACCCCGACCCGCTACTACAAGACGGGCGTGGTGCTGCTGGCCTGGCTGGCGGGCCACCAGTCGCACTTCACGATGGTCGGCGGCCTCCAGTCGGCCCGCTCGCTGCCGCATCTGGCGCGGGCGTACGAACTGGCGGACGGTCTCGGCCTGTTCCCGGACCCGGCGCTGGCCGAATCCCGGATGAAACACCTGCTGTCCGTGTACGGAGTCACCCGATGAGCGCCCCGTCCCGGCTGAGCCTCAACCAGGAAACGATCAAGCAGTGGTCGCTGCCCGAGCTGGCGGAGGGCTGCGTCAAGGCGGGCGTCACCGGCGTGGGCCTGTGGCGCGAGCCGGTCCAGAAGTACGGCGTGGCCGCCGCCGCCGAACTGGTGCGGAACGCGGGCCTGACCGTCACCAGCCTGTGCCGGGGCGGCTTCTTCACCGCGATCGACCCCGAGGCGCGCGCCACGGCCCTGGCCGACAACCGTAAGGCCATCGACGAGGCCGCCACCCTGGGCACCGACACCCTCGTCCTGGTCTCCGGCGGCCTCCCGCCCGGCAGCCGCGACCTCTTCGCCGCCCGCGAGCGCATCGCCGACGCCCTGGGCGAGCTGGCCCCGTACGCCGCCGACCACGGCGTCCGCCTGGCCATCGAGCCCCTGCACCCCATGTACGCCGCCGACCGCTGCGTGGTCTCCACCCTCGCCCAGGCCCTCGACCTGGCCGAGCGCTTCCCGGCGGACCAGGTGGGCGTGATCGTGGACACCTACCACCTGTGGTGGGACGACACCGTGGCCGCCCAGATCGCCCGCGCGGGCGCGGGCGGCCGTATCGCCGCCTTCCAGCTCGCCGACTGGATCACGCCCCTCCCCGAGGGCGTCCTGCTGGGCCGGGGCCAACTGGGCGACGGATCGGTCGACTTCCGCTGGTTCCGCGAACAGGTCGACGCCACGGGCTACACCGGCCCGATCGAGGTGGAGATCTTCAACCCGGACCTGTGGGCCCGGGACGGCGCGGAGGTCCTGGCGGAGGTCGCGGACCGCTATGGGGCGCTGGTGCTGTAGGGATTGCTTCGGGGTGTGTTCGGCAGGCGTGCGTCCAGGCCGCCGTACGCACCCCGGCGCGGGGAGTCCTGAGACTCGCTGAACGATGCCCGACGCCAGCTTGGCAGGGCTATGTCATGCGAGGGCGCCGACGCGCTGAGCGAACCCACGTACGCCGGGAAGTGCGCGGTCGTGCCGCATCAGCCCGGCGGCCAGCGTCCGCACGGAGCCGCGGCGGAGGGGGCTCCGCGGCCTAGACTCTGGGTCTCCACCCTCCACACCATCCGGCGAATGGATCGACTTCGCATGACTCAGGCGATTCGGCGAGGCGGCAGGACCACCCGCATCAAGAACCCCACTGCCCCGAAGGTCTTAGCTGCCCTGCGGCCGGCCGACATGGCGAGAGACGGCCTGGAAGACGACGCGATGATCCGTGGGGTGCAATACGAGGGAACGTCCTTCGTGGCTGTCGCGGCTGAGGCCGTCGAAATGGAGGGCTGCACGTTCGACAGCTCCCGCTTCACCGGAACGCGTCTGATCCGCAGCCAGTTCAGCGACTGCCGGTTCAACACCTGCGACTTCGCGGAAGTAGGTGCCGAAGATGTTTCACTGATCCGGTGCGCGGTGAGCGGGAGCAGGTTTACGGGCTCGTCATGGAGGTCTGGAACGTTCCGGGACGTGCGCATGGAGAACTGCGTCATCGCCCCCGGCCTGTTCCGCCATATGAGGCTCTACGCTGTCGTGTTCACCGACTGCAAGATGGTGGGCGCGGACTTCCAGGGTGCCGAGTTGCACAATGTGAAATTCGAGGGCTGCGACCTGACCGGAGCGCAGTGGGCCAACTGCCGGGTCGGCACCGCGCGGTTCGAGAACTGCACGCTGGTTGGCGTTGGCGGAGGCGCGAGCCTCAAGGGCGCCACAGTGCAAGGCCCAGGGCAGATGGAGTTGGCCCTGAGCCTTGCACGGGAGGCGGGAATCCTCTTCGAGTAGCTGGGTCAGGTGGTGACCGCTGGCACGAAGCCCGCCCAGTCGGGACTGGAGATGCACCGGGTGATGTGATCGAAGTCCAGCGGCTCGCCCTCCCAGTCGCCGGGGCTCATGACGACCAAGCCGGGCAGCGTATTGGCGCTCCCGCCGCCATCGGACCTGGAGTTGACGACCACGACGTCCGTCACGAGCAGATCGACCAATCGTCCGAGGTCCGGACTGAGGTCGTGGATGTGCTGCATGGCCTGACGGACCATCGCGCTGCGTCGCGCATGGGCTGCTTGCCGAGGGGCCCCTCAGCGCTCTGGTTACGCGCCTCACTCACGCAGGCAGCCTCCACGAGGGGCCCTGAGGTGTCTCGTACCAGAGGCGATGCTCTTCGTCCGAGACCGTCAGGCCGAAGCGATCCCATGTCGGCATATCGTGATCAACGAACCAGCCCCACCAGCCCTCGACGGTGTCCCGGATGCCGTGGTCACCTGTCTCGCGGAACTGCGTCTGTCCGCGGTCCCGATGCAAGCGGCGGGGGAGGGGCCGGCGCCGCCGTGCGCGCCGCCATGAAGGATCCGCCGTCCGCCTGGAAGCGCCCCTCCAGGCTCCCGTCCGGCATGCGGTCGAGGACGGCCAGACCCCCGCTCAGCGGCGGGAAGAGGTTCGCGACGAGTCGTCCCCCGGGAGCGACCGCGGACCTCAATGTCTCGGTGATCCGTGGGAGGGCTGCTCGGGGGTTGAGGAACATCCATGTCAGATCGTGCGCTAAGCCGGCGTCGGCCCTGGTGGGCGACTGACGGAACGTCGGCGGCCGGATCCGCTTGAAGTCTTCCCACGGATAACACCCCAATATCTGCGGTAGCTTGATCCGTCACCTGCGGTGATGTTCTCCGGCCGCTACGTGAAGAGGCCCTGTTATCTGCGGCAAGGGGGAAGTGGTGCCTACCGTCGTACAACTGCCGGCCGGGAAGGCGTTGACCGTCCGCGCGGCGGCGGACGTGTTTCTCGACTCGCTCGGCAACCCGAACACGGTCCGCAACTACGGGATCGGGGTGGGCAAGACCGCCGAACGGCTCGGCGAGGCCCGGCCGCTGGCGTCGGTCGCGGACGACGAGATCGGCGAGGTCCTGGAGCTGCTCTGGGGCACCGCGGCGGTCAACACCTGGAACTCCCGCCGGGCAGGGGTGCTGTCCTGGCTCGGCTGGTGCCGCGAGCGCGGCTACGAAGGGCCGATGGTCCCGGCCTGGACGAAGCGGCTGACGGTGCCGGACTCCGAGACCCCGGCCCGCTCGAAGATGGCGGTCGACCGGCTGATCGCGCGGCGCGAGGTCCACCTGCGGGAGAAGACGCTGTGGCGGATGCTCTACGAGACCGCCGGGCGGTCCGAGGAGATCCTGGGCGTCAACATCGAGGAACTGGACCTCGCCGGGCGCCGTTGCCTGGTCAAGGCCAAGGGAGCCCGGACCAAGGTCCGCCGCCGGGGCCAGTCGCGCGAGGACTACGTGCTGGAGCCCGTGTACTGGGATGCCGGCACCGCCCGGCTGCTGCCCCGGCTACTCAAGGGACGAACCCGCGGGCCGGTGTTCGTCACCCATCGCCGCCCGGGGCCGAGCAAGGTCGTCAGCCCCCGGGACGTATGCCCGGACACCGGGCTGGCCCGGCTGTCGTACGGGCAGGCCCGCGCCCTGCTCGACGAGCACACCGCCCTGCGCGGGCCGGGTACGGGCTGGGACCTGCACGAGTACCGCCACTCCGCCCTGACCCATCTCGGCGAGCAGGGTGCCTCGCTGTTGATGCTGATGGCGAAGTCCCGGCACAAGAAGCCGGAGAACGTCCGCCGCTACTTCAAGCCCTCCCCGGAGGCGATCGCCGAGCTGACCAGCCTGCTCGCCCCCGGCGACGCCCGCCGTTAGCCGCCTGCGCTGGGCGGGGCTGGCCGCACGGGCGGGGAGCCGTTCAGCGAGGAATCGCCCAGCTCGGTGTCCAGGTCCCGGTGGCGTCGTGGCCGGTCGTCGTGGTGGCGAGGTGGGTGCGGAGGGTGGCCAGCGCTGGGTGGGGGTTGTCGCGGTGCCAGAGGAGTGAGTGCGGGTAGACGGGTGTCGGGTCGGTCACCGGGATGCGGCGCAGGCCGTGGTCGGTGGGCCAGATGAGGCGGGTGTGTTCGCCCATGAAAGTGGCCAGGGCAGGGGTGTCGGCGATGGTGTCGAGGAGTGCGTCGGAGCCGAAGTTGGGGCCGGTCACTTCGATGGTGAGGCCGAACTCGGCGACGAGGTCGTCGTAGTAGGCGCCCCACTCGGTACCGGGGGCGATGCCGGGCATCCAGATCCGGTGCCCGGTGAGCCGGGCGACGGTCACCGACCGGGCGCCCGCCAGCGCGTGGGCGGGTCCGGTGAGGAGCTGGAGCGGTTCGTCGAGCACCCTGACGGAGGCGATGTCCTCGGGCAGGGGCCGGCCGGGCGCGGCGACGGCGCGGAAGGACGCGTCGATCGCACCGGAACGAATGGCGGTGACGGCCGTCTCGATGTCGAACAGCGTCATCACGTCGAGTTCGATGTCGGGGTGTGCGCGGTGGAAGTCGCGCATCAGGCCCGACTGCGCGCTGCGCGAGGCGATCACGTCGACGCGCAGCGGACGGCGGCCCGGGCGCACGGACGCACCCGCGCGCTCGGCGACGCGCAGCAACTCGCGTGCGTGGGGCAGGAACGCCTGCCCGTCGATGGTGAGCTCGGCGCCGCGTGGGGCACGGGTGAACAACCGCACACCGAGGTCGTGCTCCAGTGTGGCGATGCGTTTGGAGACGGCCTGCTGGGTGATCGACAGGTCGGTGGCGGCTTTCTGGAACTGGCCCGCTTCCGCGACGGCGACAAAGGTACGTACTGCTTCGAGGTCCACGCCGACCCACCTTAGTGCACAACTACTGGTTGTGGATTACTGGTAGGTCAGTTGTTTGACCTGCCGTTGTCCTGCCCGCTTACCTCTCATCAGTCAACGGCAGTTTGTTCAGATGGGATTTCAAGGGGAGTGCGCTGAGCATGGTGGGCAGGAGACGGTTGGGTCGGCAGTTCGGTTGGCTGTGGGCGTCATATGCGGTGAGCGCGTACGGGTCCGGGCTGGGATTCGGGGCGTTGCCGCTGATCGCCGTGCTGGTGTTGCATGCCGGACCCGCCGAGGTGTCCGCGCTGTCCGCAGTGGGGCCTGCGGTGGGCGCGCTGATCGCGGTGCCGCTCGCGCCGTGGGTGGAGTTCCGGCGCAAGCGCCCGGTCATGATCATGATGGACCTGGCCCGGTTTGCGGCCATGGCGACGATCCCCGTCGCCTACGCCTTCGGACGGCTCAGTTTCGTCCAACTGCTCGTGGTCTCGGCCGTGGTCGCCGCAGCCAAGATCGCCTTCAACGCGGCCAGCGGCGCCTACCTCAAGGCCCTCGTGCGGCCGGACGACTTGCTGGTCGCCAACGCGCGGTTCGAGTCCACGAACTGGAGCTCCATCGCGGTCGGACCACCGCTCGGCGGGGCGGCGATCGGCCTGTTCGGGCCGGTCACCACCGTGGTGGCCGACGCGCTCAGCTACCTGCTCTCCGCGCTGGGCATCACCGCGATCCGCGGCCAGGAAGAAGCGCCGCGAACGACCGACAAGAGCCCGCTCCGGGCGGGCGCACTGCTCGACGGCTGGCGACACATCATGGGCCACCCCGGTCTGCGGCCTCTCTACCTCAACCAAATGCTCGTCGCCGGTCTGATCATGGCCACCGAGCCGCTGCTGGCCGTGCTCCTCCTTCGTCAACTCGGGTTCCCGCCCTGGCAGTACGCCCTCGCCTTCGCCGCCCCCTGCCTCGGCGGATTCATCGGCTCCCGGCTGGCACGCCGTGTCGTGGCCCGCTTCGGCCGGCACTGGGTCTTCCGGACTGTCGGCACCCTGCGCGCCATCTGGCTGATCGGCCTGGCCTTCGTCCGTCCCGGCATCGTCGGCCTCGTCACCGTGATGGCCGTCGAGCTGGCAATCATCATCAACATGAGCCTGTACAGCCCCGTGCTCGCCACCTACCGGCTCGAACACACCCCCAAGCATCTCGTCGCCCGCACCCTGACGGCGTGGTCGATCGGCCAGCAGGCGTCCATCGCCGTCCTCACCGCGCTCGCCGGGCTGCTCGCCAACGTCACCAGCCCACGCACCGCTCTCACGGTCGCGGGACTGCTCATCCTGACCACCCCGCTCCTGCTTCCCCGACAGGACCAGACGTCGCAGCACGAGCTGGAACTGTCCCGCAGCCACTCATGAGGCACCGCAACTCACCGCCGAAGCCCACAGGCCGCAGCCGGTCCGCCGGTGCGCGTCCGCGTCGACCAGGCACACCACCAGCAAGGAGAACACTCGCGTGAGCACTGCGCCCGTACTTGACCCCACTCACACCGCGCTTCTCGTCATGGACTACCAGCCCGCGATCCTGGCCTTTGTGCCCGAAGGCGAGGACCGCAACGCCCTGCTCGGTCGCGTGGAAGGGGCCATCGCCGACGTTCGCGCAAACGGCGGCACCATCGCCTACGTACGCGTCGGCTTCACCGAGGCCGACTGGGACGCGATCCCGGCCACCAACAAGTCCTTCGCCCCGCTGGCCCAACACCGCGCCATGCATCACGAGGACCCTGCCACCACCATCCACGAGCGCCTGGCTCCCCAGGACGGCGACATCATCGTGCGCAAGAACCGCTACGGCAGCATGTCCACCACCGACCTTGACCAGCAGCTACGCGAGCGCGGCATCACCACTCTGGTCGTCTCCGGCATCAGTACCAGCGGCGTCGTCCTGTCCACCGTCATCGACGCGGCCGACCGCGACTACCAGCTCTATGTACTGTCCGACGGCGTCGCCGACCCAGACACCGAAGTCCACAACGTTCTGCTCCACCGGGTCTTCCCCTCACGGGCCCACATCATCGACACCATCGAGCTGCATTCCCTGCTCCGGGCTGGCTGACTCGGACCACGAGCCGATCCCACCCCGGGCCTCCGCACCCACCCGGTGCGGAGGCCGCTCGCACTCCAGTGCCAGCCCAGCAGCAGCCCGGAGCTTTCACCGCCGAGATAGCCCCGGCGGTGAATGCCACCCGCACCGGGTTCACGCTTCTTCGGCGGCCTCCGGGTCACGCAGCGGACGCAGGCCGCCGGGCAGGTCGGGGAGCTGGAAGGAGTACCGGCCGAGCATGTTGATGTGGTGCCGCACAAACGGCGAGAGGCGGGCCACGTCCTCGTCACGGACGTCGAAGCCATCCGCCCGCAGCGGGTCCACCGCAGCGTCCATGTACCGGGTGTTGAACAGCACGAGTGCGTTGAGGACCAGGCCCAGCGCCCCGATCTGGTCCTCCATGCCGTCCTGGTAGCGCTGGTAGAGCTGCCCGTGCCTGCCGTGGAAGATCTTCCGGGCGAGGGAGTGGCGGCCCTCCTGGAGGTTGGCCTGGCTCTTGATCTGCCTGCGGTAGCCGGGCTCGTCGGCCAGCCGCAGGATGTGCAGGGACTTGGCGATCCGCCCGTAGTGCGCGATCGTGTCCCCCAGCGGGGTCGGCCGCCCGTCCCGCGACAGCATCCGGATCACGTCGTACGCGCGCACCGCGCCGGTGTGGATCGAGCCGATGATTCGCAGGATGTCCTCCCACCACCGCTCGATCCGGGCGAGGTCGACCCGGCTGCGGGCCGCGTCCTGGAAGGCGCCGTAGTCGGCGGTACGGTCGATGCGCCACATCTTCTGGTCCGGCAGGTCGGCGAGCTGCGGGGCGTACGCGAACCCAGCGAGCGTGAGCAGGCCGAACACGATGTCGCTGTACGAGGCGGTGTCCGTGACGATCATCTCGGGGCGCCTGCCGCCGTCGCGGTCGTAGAGGACGTCCAGCACGTACAGGGAGTCGCGCGGGGTGCCGGCCACCACCTTCCCGCCGAGCCCTGCGGCCTGGTCGTTGATCATGTTCAGCCAGGTCGCGCCGCCCCGGCGCCCGAAGTACTTCGGGTTGGGGCGGGCGTACACCGACGGGACGGGGACGACGAACCGCATGCCGTCTACGGAGGCGACCAGGCCGCCGCCCCACGCCTGCGCGAGCGGGATGGATGCCTGGCAGTCGATCAGCGTGGCGTTCGCGGCCCGGTACGTCGCCAGCCGCAGATACGTCTGGTCGACGTGGGACAGGCGGCCGTACTTCAGGGCGTCCGCGGCCCCGATGACCGGGGTGTAGCCGACGTTGCAGCTGTGCGCGACCAGCAGCGCGGCGATTGTCACGTGCAAGTCCTTCAGCCGGGCCTCACCGCCGGTGACCGAGGTGAACGCCTGGTCGGCGCCGGTCCACGAGAACACCTCCAGCAGGGCCTCCGGCAGGTCGACACGGGGCAGCATCGCCTCCACCGCCTTCCGCAGCTGGCGCAGGGAAGCGGGTTCCGGCTCCGGCTCCAGCGCGGCGAAGTACAGGCGGCCGTCGTCGTCGAACACGATCTGCGAGTTCGCCGGCACCCGTGCGGCGACCTCACGGTAGGTGCCGTCCAGCAGCGCGGCCCGTGCCGCCAGGTGCTCACCCGCCCCGGCGGGCAGGCCGAGCGAGGCGAGCACGCTGGGCTTGGCCTGCTCCCACGCCTCCCCGTCCAGCAGCTTCGCGCGGGGATCGCCCCACTTGGAGGAGTTCTTAGCGAACACCTGCTTGCTCCGCAGCATCCGGTACATCTGCTCCAGCACGCAGAACGCGTACGCCTTCCAGTCCACCGTGCCCGGCTCCAGGTGCGGCGCGGACAGCACCAGACGCCGCCAGGAGCCCGTGAGCAGGCCCGTGTTGATCTCGGCGGGCCCGACCTTCTTGCGCCCCATCAGGTCCGGCAGCGACTTCAACGCCTTCAGGACCGGCAGGCCCTCCGGGGTAGCGTCGAAGTCGACCACCGTCACCAGGAGTTTCAGGAACGGCCGTACGACGGCGAACCGGGTGACCAGCTGGGTCCGCCATGCCTCGTCCGCATCAGAGTCGAGCGGCGGAGTCAGCTCGAACAGTGCTGCGATCGCTGCCGCCAGCTCGCGCCGGGGCACCACCTGCTCGATCCGCTCCCACATCGCCTCCAGCGTCTCCACCTCGGGCGGGGTGATCTCCCCGGTGTCGGTGTCGACCTGCTCGCTGGTGCTGTCGAACACGATCTGGAACGCGGCGGCCAGCTTCGCCGACGCCCTCTCCACGCGCGGCAGGGTCTTCAGCTTCTCCTTCGCCGTCTCCCGCTCCGCCCTGGCCGGCAGCTTCGTCGCGATCAGCACCTCCAGCAGGTCCAGGGCGTCATCGACCGCCCGGGACGTCAGGTAGACCGCAGTGGCCAGCAGCGTGGCCAGGCGCCGGGAGTCACCGTGCCGCCGCAGCAGCGACGCCTTGCCGTCGATCCCGTACCGGGACAGCTCCGCCAGCCGCCGCGGCGGTATCGCGGACACGTCCACCTCGCCCATCCCGAAGGCTGCAATCTCCTGTGCCCGCTCCAGCGCCCACTTCATCTGGGGCCCGGAGATCCGCACCGGTCCACGGCGCAGCCGGTCCAGCTCCGAGATCCGGGCGCCCGGCGGAACGGACAACAGCGAGTCCAGCACCGCCTGTTGGCCGGTGCTCAGCAGGCCGTACAGGGTGTCCCACAGCCGGTTGTTCGCCGTCTCCCGAACCGTGCCCACCAGCCGGGCCAGACGGCTCGCCCCGGGCAGCAGCACCCGGCGCTCGCGCAGCCACCCGGCCGCTGCGTCGAACAGCGACTTCGGCCCGTCGCCGGTCGTCCAGGCCCGCGCATCCAGCCACTCGCTCAGCTCGTCGCGCACCTCGGCGAAGTCACGCCAGCCTCCGGCCTCCTGGATCTCACCGGCGTGTGTACGGGCCGTCCCGTCCCGCTCGCCGTACTCCTTCAGGCACGACGCATCCGCGATCCCCAGCTGCTCGGCGAGGTACTCGGCGACCTCCGCCGGCACCTGCCGCGGGTCCGGCATGAACCGACCCAGATAGCGCACGCTCGTCAGCTGGACCGCGAACCCGAGCCGGTTGTGCGAACGCCGTTTGGCCTGCACTTTCTCCAGATCCGAGTCATCCAGGAAAAAGTACCGCTCCAGCTCCGCACGTGACGGTGCTCCGTTGAACGCCGCGTACTGGGCTGCCTGTTGATCAGACAGGAACTCGACTGCCACCAGGTCCTCCGAAGATCGACAACATCGACCCGCGAAGGCTGCGCCGTACGATCATCGCAGGTCAAAGCGTCAATCGAGGCCGCGAGCGCTTAGCGCACGATCTGACATGGATGTTCCTCAACCCCCTGCTCATGCTCGACCTGGCCGCCGCGCAACTGACGACTGGCCGACTGGATGGCGCGTTCGCTCTGGCCGGGCGGGCACTCGAGACGGGGGCACGGTATCGGTCAGGCCGGATCATCGAGCGCGCCCGTGCGCTCCGACGGTCCTACACTTCGGCGACTCCCCCCAGGGCTGTCCGCGAGTTCGACGACCGACTGCACGGCATCTACCTGTGATCACGAAAGGAGCGGCCCATGCGCCTCGGCATCACCGGCCACCGCGGTCTTCCCCCTGAGACGGAGCGATTGGTCCGCCGGGCCCTTCAGGAGGAAGTCGCGCGCTACGGACCTGATCTGATCGGGGTCTCGTGTATTGCCGACGGCCCGGACGCCTGGTTCGCTGAGCTGGTGCTGGAGGCCGGCGGTCGCCTTGAAGTGGTGGTCCCTGCGGAGAAATACCGCGAGGGCCTGCCGGAGGAGCACCACCCGACCTACGACCGTCTCATCCAGCAGGCTGCCGACATCCACCGCACGGGCATCGTGGAGTCGGACTCGCAGGCGCACATGGCCGGAAGCGAGATCCTGGTGGGTCTGGTGGACGGGTTGGTCGCTGTGTGGGACGGGCAGCCGGCTCGCGGGTACGGCGGCACGGCCGATGTTGTGGCCTACGCCGAGCGCACCGGTGTCCGGTCTCGGGTGATCTGGCCGGAGGGCGCTACCCGGGACTGACCGAGAGCGCCGCTTATCGTCCAGCGTGTGGAAATCCCCGACAGATTCATCACGCTCCAGCAGGCCGCCGGCGTCGAGCGCGGCAAGCTGCCCGACCTCGAAGGCGACGAACACGCCGTCCGGTGGCAGCGCCCCTCGAATCCGCGGCTCCAGTAGGCCCCCGGGACGCCGGGGCGCTCGGGGGTCAGGGCGTCGGAGCGATGGTCCCGGGGCCGGTGGCGGGGGCGTGCGAGGCGACCGCGTCAGCGCTGGGTGGGGAGGGAGGTCGGGGTTCCGGGCGGTGAGGTGGGGGAGGGCCGGTTCGGAGTGCCCGTGATGGACGAGGGGACCGAGGTCGGAGAGGAGGTGCGGGGGTCGCGGGCGGGCGGGGCCGGGCGGTTGTCCTCCGGGGAGCCGGACAGCAGCAGGAAGGCCACGGCCGCCGCCGCTGCCGCCGCCACGGCGACGGCGGACACCACCCGCCGGATCCGCCGGGTGCCCCAGGCCGGGCCGGTGGGCGGCCGGTACGGGGACAGTTCGTGGGCGTCGATGAGCCGCGCACGGGCGTCGAGCGCGGCGCGCAACCGGTCCTCGACGGGTGGGGGAGTGCTCATCGGGCCGCCTCCAGCAGCTTTTCCAGAGTGGCGAGCGCACGGCTCGCGGTCGACTTCACGGTGCCTCGGGAGACGCCCAGCGTTTCGGCTATCTGCGCCTCGGACAGTTCCGACCAGTAGCGCAGCACCAGCACCTCGCGCTGGCGCGCGGTGAGTTCGGCCAGCGCGTCCAGGACCTGCCGGTGTTCCTCGGCGAGCAGCAGCGGCTCGTCCACGGGCGCTCCCGGCCCCTGGTACGGCGGGGTGTAGGCGCGCGCGGTACGCCGTCGGCGCAGCACCGAGCGGGCGGCGTTGACCACGGCGGTGTGCAGATAGGCGTGCGCGTCCTGGAGGCTGTCCAGCCGTGAGCCGTGCCGGCGGCAGACGGCGGCGAAGGCGTCCTGGACGACGTCCTCGGCGGTGTGCAGGTCGTCCACCAGGAAGACCGCAAGCCGGATCATGTCCAGCCGCCGGGCCTGGTACAGATCGGCCAGCGTGGGGCCGGGCTCGCCGTCGCCCCGGCCGCCCACCGCCCTCAGCGCCCGCGGCCGCCGCCCGGCGCGTCCCGTCTCCACCGGCGGTGTCGAGGCGGTCGTCCGGGCGCGGCGGAGCAGCCGGGTCCACCAGGGCAGGACAAGAGTGAGCTGCATCGTCCTCGTTCACCTCATCGGCGGGGCGGGGCCGGCTCCGGAACCGGCCCCGCCCCATCCGTGGTTGCGGCTAGCGACCGGCCTTGGTGGGCTCGGGCACGCTGGTCGGCGGCTCTGTCGGGCCGGGCTTGGTCGGCTCGGGCGCGCTGGTGGGCGGCAGCGTGGGCTCGGGCTTGCTGGTCGGCGGCTTGGTGGGCTCGGGGACGCTGGTGGGCGGCTTGGTGGGCTCGGGGACGCTGGTGGGCGGCTTGGTGGGGGCGGGCTTGGTGGGCTCCGGCACGCTGGTGGGCGGCTTCGTGGGCTCCGGCTTCGAGGTCGCCGACGGGACCGGCTTGGCCGGGCCGGAGTGGTCGGAGGTGGCCGCCTGGGCGGCGATGCCCCCGCCCACGATCAGGGCGATACCGGCGGCCGACCCCAGGATCCAGGGGCGCAGACGGCGGTTGGGCTTCTTGGCGCGGTCGTGCTGCATACGGAACGACTCCCGAAAGGGTTGGGCGAACGCTGATGGCCAGGCGCGTCCCGAGGGCCCGAAGGACCCGTTCCGGAACCCGCCTTCACCCCACCAGACGTGCGGCCCCACCCGAGGTTGTCGCGCCCCGGAAAAACCTTCCCGAGCTGACGCCACGTAACGGATCGATAACTACCGGAAACCGTGCAACCGTTCCCGCCCCTGGCGGGTCGTACCTGGCATCGGGCTTCCCGGGGAGGATCCGGGGGGATTGAGGGGAAGCCCTGTGGAGGGGGAGACGAGGGGCCCGGCCGAGGCCGGGCCCCTCGAAGCGTCCCGCCCGACGCTCCGGGAGCGACCGCGCGTCGCACGCCTCAGAACGGCACCCCGCACCGCAGCAGCACATTCGCGTACGGCCGCGCCTCGCCCGTACGCACCACCAGCCTCGCCCGTCCAGTCATCGTCTTCAGCTCCTCGTGCGGGACCAGATCCAGCGCGGAAGCCGGGAAGAGGCGGTCGAGCAGGGCGGTCGCCCCGGGGTTGTGGTCGCGTACCTCCCGCGCCGCCGTGGCCCGTTCGACCACCAGCTCCTCCAGCAGCCCGGTGAGCACCCGCTCGAACGAGGGCACCCCGGCCGTGAAGGCGAGGTCCACCACGAACGGCCCGTCGGGTATCGGAAGGCCCGCGTCGCACACCATCACCGTGTCGGTGTGGCCCAACAGGGCGATGCCCGCGCTCAGATGGCGGTTGAGAATCCCGGACCGCTTCACAGCGCCGCCACCTCCCCGGCGCTCGGGAAGGACGCCTGCGCCCCGGCCCGGGTCACCGCGGCGGCGCCCACGCGCACCGCGAACCGCACCGCGGTCGGCAGGTCGTCGCCGACGCCCAGGCGCCAGGCGAGCGCGCCGGTGAAGGCGTCCCCGGCGCCCGTGGTGTCCACGGCCGTCACCGCGGGACTGGGCACCAGCACCGTACGGTCGCCGTCGGCGACCAGCGCGCCCTCGGCGCCCAGGGTCACCACGACCGAGCGCGGACCGCGCGACAGCAGGGCGTCGGCCCACTCCTCGGGGTCGTCGGAGGACCCCACCGGGGCGTCGCTCAGCAGGAACCGCGCCTCGTGCTCGTTGACCACCAGCGGATCACAGGCGGCCAGCACATCGGTGGGCAGCGGCGCGGTCGGCGAGGGGTTGAGCACCACCCGCGGCCCGGGGCGGCCGCCGAAGCCCGCGCCCGCCGCGCGGACCACCTCGGCGACCGTCTCCAGGGGGATCTCCAGTTGCAGCGAGACCACCCGCGCCGCGGCCAGCAGGCCCGCCGCGGCCCGGACGTCGTCGGGGGTCAGCCGGGCGTTGGCCCCCTGGGAGACCACGATGCTGTTGTCACCCGAGGGGTCCACCGTGATCAGCGCGACCCCGGTGGGCGCGCCGCCGACCAGGACTCCGGCGGTGTCGACCCCGGCCGTCGCTTGCGAATCCAGCAGCAGCCGGCCGTAGTCGTCGTCGCCGACCCGGGCCAGCAGCGCCGTCCGGGCCCCCAGCCGGGCGGCGGCGACGGCCTGGTTGGCCCCCTTGCCGCCCGGGTGGACCGCGAGGTCCGACCCGAGGACGGTCTCGCCGGCCCCGGGGCGGCGGTCGACTCCGATCACCAGATCGGCGTTGGCCGACCCCACGACCAGCAGGTCGTAGTCGTGCATCCGCACGTCCTTTCGTTTGTCACTTCGCAGCGACGACCTTCGTCACCGCGCCGTGACGACCCTTGTCACTTCGCGGTGACGACCTTCACCGGCACCTTCACCGTGCCGTCGATCTTCTGCCCCTTGGCCGCCTTGACGGCATTCCGCACCACCATCCGGCCCAACTCCTTCGGCTGCTGGGCGACGGTCGCGGCGAGGCTGCCGTTCTCGACGGCCTTGAGCCCGTCCGGGGTGCCGTCGAAGCCGACCACGTCCACGGACTTGCCCGCCTTGGAGCCGAGCGCCTTGACCGCGCCGAGCGCCATCTCGTCGTTCTCGGCGAAGATCCCGTCGATACCGGGGTGGCCCTGGAGCAGATTGGTGGTCACATCCAGCCCCTTGGCCCGGTCGAAGTCGGCGGTCTGCTTGCCGACGACCTTGATGTCCGGGTACGCCTTGAGTCCCTCGGCGAAGCCCTTACCGCGCTCACGGGAGGCGGAGGTGCCGGGGGTGCCCTGAAGCACCAGGATCGTGCCCTTCTTTCCGAGCCGCTCGGCGAGCGTCTTGGCGGCCAGCTTGCCGCCCGTGATGTTGTCCGAGGCCACCAGGGTCGCGATCTTCGCCTTGTTGACGCCGCGGTCGGCGGCCAGCACCGGGATGCCCGCCTTGTCGGCGGCCCGGACGGACGGGCCCGCGGCATCGGAGTCGACCGGGTTGATGATGATCGACTTCATGTTCTGGCTGGTGAAGTTCTGAATCTGATTGGCCTGCTGGGAGGCGTCGTTCTGGGCGTCGGTGACCGTAAGGCTGACACCGGCCCGCTTGGCCTCCTCCTGGGCGCCCGCCTTCAGTTGCACGAAGAAGGGGTTGTTGAGGGTGGAGACCGAGAGCCCGACCTTGGTGGACGCGCCCCCGGAGGAGCCGGAGCGCCAGACGGAGGCGCCGATGGCGATGGCGGCGACGACCACGGCGGCCAGCGCGAACTTGCCCGCGTTGACGGCCTTCTTACGGCCGCCACCGGACGATCCGCCCGCCGCGGCCCCGGGCGCGCCCGGGCCGGCCCCGGCCCGCCGGCGCAGCGTGTCCAGCAGCACCGCGAGCGCGATGACCACACCGATGACGACCTGCTGCCAGAAGGGGGAGACCTCCAGCAGGTTGAGCCCGTTGCGCAGCACCGCGAGGATCAGCGCGCCGATGAGCGTGCCGGACGCCTTACCGACGCCACCGGACAGGCTCGCGCCGCCGATGACGACCGCGGCGATCGCGTCGAGTTCATAGCCGACGGCCGCCTGCGGCTGCGCGGAGGACAGCCGGGAGGCGAGCACGATGCCCGCGATGGCCGCGAAGCCGCCGGAGAGCGCGTAGATGACCAGCTTCTGGCGGGTCACCCGGATCCCGGAGAGCCGGGCGGCCTCCTCGTTGCCGCCGATCGCGTACATCGCGCGGCCCGCGTACGTACGGCCCAGAACACCGGCGGTGATCAGCCCCATGCCGATCATCACGAGCACCGGGATGGGCAGCCAGCCGCCGATGGTGTCGCCGAGGCCGGACATCGAGTCCGGGATGGCTATCGGGCTGCCCTGGGAGATCACCAGGGCCAGACCGCGGCCGATCGACAGCATCGCGAGCGTGGCGATGAACGGCGGCAGCTTCCCGAAGGCGACCAGCGCCCCGCTGACCAGACCGCAGGCGACACCGGTGACGACGGCCAGGAGCGCGGCGATCCACACCGGCAGTCCCTGTGAGGTCGCCGACCAGGCGAGCACGGTGGCGGACAGCGCGGCCACCGAGCCGACCGACAGATCGATCCCCGCGGAGACGATGACGAAGGTGACGCCGAAGGCGAGGATCGCGGTGACCGCCGCCTGGACGCCGACGTTGAGGAGATTGCCGGTGGTGAGGAAGTCGCCGGACAGCAGCGACATGGCCGCCACCAGCAGCACCAGGGCGCTCAGGGCGCCGTTGTCGAGCAGCACGCGGCGCAGCACCGCCGAGCCCCCGGGGTCCTTCGTAAGCGTGTCAGTGGCCACGGGAGCCCTCCTTTTCGTTGCCGCCGACTCCTTCGTCGGCGCCCTTGACGTCCTTCACTGCCAGGGCCATCACGGCGTCCTGGGTCGCTTCGCGAGCGGTCAGCTCGCCCGAGATCCGGCCCTGGGCCATGACCAGGACCCGGTCGCTCATCCCCAGCACCTCGGGCAGATCGCTGGAGATCATCAAAACGGCGTGGCCGGACGCGGTCAGTTCGTTGATGAGCTGGTAGATCTCGACCTTGGCGCCCACGTCGATCCCGCGCGTCGGCTCGTCGAGGATCAGCACCTTGCTGTCGGCGAGCAGCCACTTGCCGATGACGACCTTCTGCTGGTTGCCGCCGGAGAGGGTGCGCACCCGCTGGTCGAGCCCGGCCATCCGGACGGCCAGCCGCTCGGCGACACCGGCCGCCGCGCTCCGCTGGGCGGCCCGGTCGACCAGCCCCGCGCGGGTGGCGGCGCGCAGCGTGACCAGGCCCAGGTTCTCCTGCACGCTGCCGTCCAGGACCAGGCCCTGGCCCTTACGGTCCTCGGGGACGAGGCCGATCCCGGCCCGCATGGCGGCCACCACGTCATGGCGGGCCAGCGGGCGGCCGAGCACCTCGACGGAGCCGGAGTCGTACGGATCGGCGCCGAAGAGCGCCCGGACGACCTCCGTACGGCCCGCGCCGACCAGCCCGGCCAGGCCCACCACCTC
Organism: Streptomyces sp. CY-1; assembly: GCF_047218265.1. NCBI lineage: Bacteria > Bacillati > Actinomycetota > Actinomycetes > Kitasatosporales > Streptomycetaceae > Streptomyces > Streptomyces sp. CY-1. The sequence continues at coordinate 4,397,343 of NZ_CP178393.1, read as the reverse complement.
CCCGGCGCGCACCTCGAAGCCGATGTCCTGGAAGCTGCCGTTCCGGGTGAGCCCCCGGACCTTCAGCAGAGGGTCACCGGCGTCCGTGCGCTCCCGTGGGTACTGCTGCTCGATGGAGCGGCCCACCATCAGCCGCACCAGCTCGTCCTGCTCGGTGGTGGCCGGGACCTGGGTGACGCTGCGGCCGTCGCGCAGCACGGTGACGCGGTCGCCCAGGGCGGCGATCTCCTCCAGGTGATGGGTGATGAAGACGACGCCCACCCCGTCCGCGCGCAGCGTGCGCACGATCCGGAAGAGCTTGTCGACCTCCTCGGTGGTGAGCACGGCGGTCGGCTCGTCCATGATCAGGACGCGGGCGTCCAGGCTCAGCGCCTTGGCGATCTCCACCATCTGAAGCCGGGCGATGCCGAGGTCCCGGACCCGGGTCCGGGGCGCGACGTCCACCCCGACACGGGCCAGCAGCTCGGCGGCGCGCTCGTCCATGGCCTTGCGGTCGATCATGCCGAAGCGGCGCGGCTGGCGGCCCAGGAAGATGTTCTCGGCCACGGTGAGGTCCGGGACGAGGTTGAACTCCTGGTAGATGGTGGCGATTCCGAGCCGCTCGGCGTCCTGCGCGCTGTTGATGCGCACCGGGGTGCCGTCGACCAGGATCCGGCCCCCGTCGGGACGGTGCGCCCCGGAGAGCATCTTGATCAGCGTGGACTTGCCCGCGCCGTTCTCGCCCAGGAGGACGTGGACTTCGCCGCGGCGCAGATCGAAGTCCACCCCGTCCAGGGCGATCACCCCGGGGAAGGTCTTGCGGACGCCCTCCATACGCAGCAGTTCCGCCCCGCCGGGGGAGGACCGTTCGGACTCGGCACTCATGGTGTGCTCCCTTCGGGCTCGCCGCACGAGCGGCGGGTGACCAGACGGGCGGACAGGGTCACCGACTCGGCGGGCCGCCCCTCGACGAGGTCGATCAGCGCGCGTACGGCGGCATGGCCGAGCGCTCCGGTCGGCTGGGCGACGGCGGTGATCGGTGGATCGGTGTGGACGAACCAGGGGATGTCGTCGAACGCGGCGAGCGCCACGTCGTCCGGCACCCGCAGGCCCCGCGCGTGGATCTCGTCCATCGCGCCGAGCGCCATCAGGTTGTCCGCGGCGAAGATCGCGTCCGGGGGCCGCGGCAGATCGAGGAAGCGGGCGGTCACCCGGCGGCCGCTGTCCGCCTGGAAGTCCCCCTGGCCGATGTGGTCCTCGGACAGCGCCAGACCGAACTCGCGCAGCGCGGAGCGGAAGGCGTCCACCCGTTCGCGGCCGGTCGTGGTGGCCGCCGGGCCCGCGATGATCGCGAGCCGGCGGTGTCCCAGGGCGCACAGATGGTCCACCAGATCGCGGATGGCGCCCCGCCCGTCGGTGCGGATCACCGGCACCGCGTCCAGGCCCTCGCCCTCGATCCAGCGGTCGACGAAGACCATGGGGGTGCCGGCGCGGGCGGCGGCCAGCATCATCGGGGAGCCGCCGTCGGTGGGGCTGACCAGCAGTCCGTCTATGCGGCGGTCCATCAGGGTGCGCACATGGTGGTCCTGGAGTTCGGGCCGCTCGTCGGCGTTGCCGATGATCACGCTGTAGTCCAGCTCGCGGGCGGCGTCCTCGACCGAGCGGGCCAGCTCGGTGAAGAAGGGATTCAGCACATCGCTGATGACCAGCCCCAGGGTCCGGGTCTGATCGGTGCGCAGCGAGCGGGCCACCGCGTTGGGGCGATAGCCGAGGTCGGCGACCGCGGCGAGCACCCGTTCACGGGTGTCCAGACGAACGGAGGGGTGGTCGTTGAGCACCCGTGAGACCGTCGCGACGGAGACCCCGGCACGCCGCGCCACATCCTTGATGGCCGGCATCGTCCACCTCCTTGTGGAATCGATTACATGGATTGGAATCGATTACATCGGCGGAGGCAAGGGGTCGGTCCCCGGTGAAACCGGATCGTGATATTCCGCCGCGGGGCCGACGGCCCCGTTCTTCACCCCGGGCGTTGTCGCCGGGTTGTCCACGGGTCGCCCCCGGACTGTCCCCGGGTTGTCCACAGGCGTTGTCCACAGGCCCCAACCGCCTGTCGGCTCCCGGCGGTACGGTCGAGGCATGCTCAAACTCGCGGTGGTCGAAGGGGTCCTGGAGCGGATCACCTACGCCAATGAGGAGAATGGCTATACGGTCGCGCGGGTGGACACCGGCCGGGGCTCCGGCGATCTGCTGACCGTGGTCGGCTCGCTGCTGGGCGCCCAGCCGGGCGAGTCACTGCGGATGGAGGGCCGCTGGGGTTCCCATCCGCAATATGGCAAACAGTTCACCGTCGAGAACTACCAGACCGTCCTCCCCGCCACCGTCCAGGGCATCCGGCGCTATCTCGGCTCGGGTCTGATCAAGGGCATCGGCCCCCGGATCGCCGACCGGATCACCGAGCACTTCGGCGTCGACACCCTCGATGTCATCGAGGAGCGGCCCGAGCGGCTGGTCGAGGTCCCGGGCCTCGGTCCCAAGCGCACCAAGATGATCGCCGCGGCCTGGGAGGAGCAGAAGGCCATCAAGGAGGTGATGGTCTTCCTCCAGGGGGTGGGCGTCTCCACCTCCATCGCGGTGCGGATCTACAAGAAGTACGGCGACGCGTCGATTTCGATTGTGAAGAACGAGCCGTATCGGCTGGCGGCCGACGTCTGGGGCATCGGCTTCCTCACCGCCGACAAGATCGCCCAGTCGGTGGGCATTCCGCATGACAGCCCCGACCGGGTGAAGGCCGGTCTCCAGTACGCGCTGTCCCAGTCCGCCGACCAGGGCCACTGCTATCTCCCCGAGGAGCAACTCATCGCGGACGCCGTGAAGTTGCTCCAGGTGGACACCGGTCTGGTCATCGACTGCCTGGGGGAGCTGGCGGCCCAGGACGAGGGCGTGGTGCGTGAGCCGGTCCCGGGCCCGGCGGACGGCGAGCCGGTCTCCGCGGTCTATCTGGTGCCCTTCCACCGCGCCGAGATCTCCCTCGCCGGCCAGGTGCTGCGGCTGCTGCGCACCCAGGAGGACCGGCTGCCCGCCTTCGGGGACGTGGACTGGGACAAGGCGCTGGGCTGGCTGGCGAGCCGCACCGGGGCCGATCTGGCGCCCGAGCAGAGCCAGGCGGTGCGGCTCGCGCTGACCGAGAAGGTCGCGGTGCTCACCGGCGGGCCGGGCTGCGGCAAGTCGTTCACCGTGCGGTCCGTGGTGGAGCTGGCCCGCGCCAAGAAGGCGAAGGTGGTGCTCGCGGCGCCCACCGGCCGGGCCGCCAAGCGGCTGTCCGAGCTGACCGGCGCCGAGGCGTCCACCGTCCACCGGCTGCTGGAGCTGAAGCCCGGCGGGGACGCGGCGTATGACCGGGACCGCCCGCTCGACGCGGATCTGGTGGTGGTCGACGAGACGTCGATGCTCGATCTGCTGCTGGCCAACAAGCTGGTCAAGGCGGTCCCGCCCGGCGCCCATCTGCTCTTCGTCGGGGATGTGGACCAGTTGCCCAGCGTGGGCGCCGGGGAGGTGCTGCGCGATCTGCTGGCCCCCGGCAGCCCCGTTCCGGCGGTGCGGCTGACCCGGATCTTCCGTCAGGCCCAGCAGTCCGGTGTGGTCACCAACGCCCACCGGATCAACGAGGGGGTGCCGCCGGTCACCCAGGGCCTGTCGGATTTCTTTCTCTTCGTCGAGGACGACACCGAGGAGGCCGGGCGGCTCACGGTCGATGTGGCGGCCCGCCGCATCCCCGCCAAGTTCGGCCTCGACCCCCGCCGTGACGTGCAGGTTCTGGCCCCGATGCACCGCGGCCCGGCGGGCGCGGGCACGCTCAACGGACTGCTTCAGCAGGCCATCACCCCGGCCCGTCCGGACCTCGCGGAGCGCCGCTTCGGAGGCCGGGTCTTCCGGGTCGGCGACAAGGTGACCCAGATCCGTAACAATTATGAGAAAGGGGCCAACGGGGTCTTCAACGGCACGGTTGGCGTCGTCACCTCACTCGACAGCGATGAGCAGCGGCTGACCGTGCGGACGGACGAGGACGAGGAGGTACCGTACGACTTCGACGAGCTGGACGAGCTGGCTCATGCCTATGCGGTGACCATCCACCGGTCACAGGGCAGTGAGTACCCGGCCGTCGTGATTCCGGTGACCACCGGGGCCTGGATGATGTTGCAGCGCAACCTTCTGTACACGGCGGTGACCCGTGCCAAGCGCCTTGTGGTGCTGGTCGGCTCGCGCCGCGCGCTGGGGCAGGCGGTGCGCACCGTCTCGGCGGGGAGGCGCTGTACCGCGCTGGATCACCGACTCGGCGGCGATGTGTCAGTCGAGCGTGTCAAGAGGGTTTCCGAACGATGACGAACGGGGCAGGATGGCCGTGAAGGCGGCACTGAGTGCCGCCAAAAGGCTCTTCAGCCGACCCCGAGTGCACGTTCTCTACCCGAGTAGGGGAAGGTGGGGGGAGTCAGGGCACCTCGAAGAAGAGAACCAGACGTCGGTGAGGGATGACGTGAGCGACAACTCTGTAGTACTGCGGTACGGGGACGGCGAGTACACCTACCCGGTGGTCGACAGCACCGTCGGCGACAAGGGCTTCGATATCGGCAAGCTGCGTGCCCAGACCGGTCTGGTGACCCTGGATTCCGGTTACGGCAACACCGCCGCGTACAAATCCGCGATCACCTATCTGGACGGTGAGCAGGGCATCCTGCGATACCGCGGCTACCCGATCGAGCAGTTGGCGGAGCGTGCCTCCTTCCTGGAGACCGCCTTCCTGCTGATCAACGGGGAGCTGCCGACCGTCGATGAACTGGCGGCCTTCCGTGGGGAGATCACCCGCCACACGCTCCTGCATGAAGACGTCAAGCGGTTCTACGACGGTTTCCCGCGGGACGCCCATCCGATGGCGATGCTGTCCTCCGTGGTCAGCGCGCTGTCGACCTTCTACCAGGACAGCCACAACCCCTTCGACGAGAAGCAGCGCAACCTCTCGACGATCCGGCTGCTGGCCAAGCTGCCGACCATTGCCGCGTATGCGTACAAGAAGTCGGTCGGCCACCCCTTTGTCTACCCGCGCAATGACCTGGGCTATGTCGAGAACTTCCTCCGGATGACCTTCTCGGTCCCCGCGCAGGAGTACGAGCTCGACCCGACCGTGGTCTCCGCGCTCGACAAGCTGCTGATTCTGCACGCCGACCACGAGCAGAACTGTTCGACCTCCACGGTCCGGCTGGTCGGCTCCTCGCAGGCCAATATGTTCGCCTCCATCTCGGCGGGCATCAACGCGCTGTGGGGCCCCCTGCACGGCGGCGCCAACCAGTCCGTGCTGGAGATGCTCGAGGGCATCCAGGCTTCGGGCGGCGACGTCGACACCTTCATCCGCAAGGTGAAGAACAAGGAAGACGGCGTGAAGCTCATGGGCTTCGGGCACCGCGTCTACAAGAACTTCGACCCCCGGGCGAAGATCATCAAGTCGGCGGCGCACGATGTCCTCTCCGCGCTCGGCAAGTCCGACGAGCTGCTCGACATCGCGCTCAAGCTGGAGGAGCACGCCCTCGCGGACGACTACTTCGTCGAGCGCAAGCTCTACCCGAACGTGGACTTCTACACCGGTCTGATCTACCGGGCGATGGGCTTCCCGACCGAGATGTTCACCGTGCTGTTCGCGCTCGGCCGGCTGCCGGGCTGGATCGCCCAGTGGCACGAGATGATCAAGGAGCCGGGCTCCCGCATCGGCCGCCCGCGCCAGATCTACACGGGCGTCGTCGAGCGCGACTTCGTCCCGGTCGAGGAGCGCTGACCTTCGCTTCTCCGGTGCCCCCGTCCTGGCCGCCTGGCCGGTCGGGGGCACTTGGCGTCTCCGGGTGCTTGGCTCCGTCAGGGAGTGCCCACGGGAAAGGGCCGGGTGCGGTCGCGTTTCCGGCCCTTTGGTCTGACCGGCGAGTGAGCCGAAGGGGCGCGTCGCTGTCGTAAGGGAGAGCGCGCGCAGGGAGCGAGGTACGAGCGACCGAGCACGGTCGACCGTCGACAGCGGCTCAGGCGCCCCGGAGGCGAACCGAGCCCCCAAAAAAGCAGAAGCGCCCCGCTTCCGATCCCCCCACGGGTCGGAGCGGGGCGCTTCCCTTGCCCCGGAGCGGATTCCCCCCACGGGATCCGGCCGGGTGTCCACGGGCCCTTGCGGGCCGTTTGGTGACGCGATCCGCCGGGACGCGTACCTACGGGAGGGCCGCTCAAAGCTCCCCGAGTACGTCGTCCCGGCTACGCGTAGCGGGATGCGTCCCCCAAGACGAATCCCCACCGTCCCATTAGACTCGCGTCCCCCCTCGATGGTTACGTTGGGTTGTATGTGATCTGCGTCTCTTGCCATATGGGCCATAAAAGGGCAAGAGCCTCGATTTGAAAATCGAGGCTCTGCTGTATGGGTGTTGTGCGGCTTATGGGGACTTGGTGAATCTATGTGGACGCTGTGAAGGTCCGCAGTCGCAGACTGTTCGTCACCACGAACACGGACGAGAACGCCATGGCCGCTCCCGCGATCATAGGGTTCAGCAGTCCGGCCGCCGCGAGCGGCAGCGCGGCGACGTTGTAGCCGAAGGCCCAGAAGAGGTTGCCCTTGATGGTGCCGAGCGTCCGGCGCGCCAGCCGGATCGCGTCCGCCGCGACCCGCAGGTCGCCCCGGACCAGTGTCAGATCCCCGGACTCGATGGCCGCGTCCGTGCCCGTGCCCATCGCGAGCCCGAGGTCGGCGGTGGCGAGGGCGGCCGCGTCGTTGACCCCGTCGCCCACCATGGCGACCGTACGGCCCTCGCCCTGGAGCCGCTTCACGACGTCCACCTTGTCCTGGGGCAGCACCTCGGCGATGACGTCGTCGATGCCGACCTCGCGGGCCACCGCCTCGGCGACGAGCCTGTTGTCGCCGGTCAGCAGCACCGGGATGAGGCCGAGCGCCCGCAGTTGGGCGACCGCCTCGGCGCTGGTCTCCTTGACGGCGTCGGCCACCAGGAGGACGCCGCGCGCCTCACCGTCCCAGGCCACCGCGACCGCCGTCCGCCCCTCCGACTCGGCCGCCGCCTTGGCGGCCGCCAGCTCCTCGGGCAGTTCGACGGCCCATGCGCCGAGCAGCTTCTCGCGGCCGACCAGGACCGCGTGACCGTCCACCGTGCCCTGGACGCCGAGGCCGGGCTCGGACCGGAAGTCCGCGGGCGTCGGGAGGTCGCCGATCCGCTCGGCCGCGCCGTCCGCGATGGCGCGCGCGATCGGGTGCTCCGAGGCGTGCTCCAGGGCGCCCGCGAGCCGCAGCAGCTCCTCCTCGTCCACGCCGGGCGCCGTGATGGCCCCGCGCAGCCGCATCTGCCCGGCCGTCACCGTGCCGGTCTTGTCCAGGACGACGGTGTCCACCCGGCGGGTCGACTCCAGCACCTCGGGCCCCTTGATCAGGATGCCGAGCTGGGCGCCGCGGCCGGTGCCGACCATGAGCGCGGTCGGGGTGGCCAGGCCCAGGGCGCAGGGGCAGGCGATGATCAGGACGGCCACGGCCGCGGTGAAGGCGGCGGCCGTCTCGCCGGTGGTGAGCAGCCAGCCCAGCAGGGTGCCGACGGCGATCAGCAGCACGATCGGCACGAAGATCCCCGAGACCCGGTCGGCGAGCCGCTGTACCTCGGCCTTGCCGTTCTGCGCGTCCTCGACCAGCTTGGCCATGCGGGAGAGCTGGGTGTCCGCGCCCACGCGGGTGGCCTCGACCACGATCCGGCCCGCCGTGTTGACGGTCGCGCCCGCCACCGCGTCGCCCGCCACCACGTCCACCGGCACCGATTCGCCGGTCAGCATCGAGACGTCCACGGCGGAGGAGCCCTCGACCACCGTGCCGTCGGTGGCGATCTTCTCGCCGGGGCGCACCACGAAGTGGTCGCCGACCGCCAGCTCACCGACGGGGATCCGCACCTCGGATCCCCCGTGCAGCACGGCCACGTCCTTGGCGCCCAGCTCCAGGAGCGCGCGCAGTGCCGCGCCCGCCCGCCGCTTGGACTTCGCCTCCAGGAAGCGGCCCAGCAGGATGAGGGTGGTCACCCCGGCGGCCGCCTCCAGATAGATCGAGGACGCCCCGTCGGCCCGGGAGACGGTGAGATCGAAGCCGTGGCGCATGCCCGGCATGCCCGCGTCGCCGAAGAACAGCGCCCACAGGGACCAGCCAAGGGCCGCCAGAGTGCCGATGGAGACCAGGGTGTCCATGGTGGCCGCGCCGTGCCGCAGGCCCGTCCAGGCGGCCTTGTGGAAGGTTGCGCCGCCCCAGACGACGACCGGCGCGGCGAGGGTGAGCGAGAGCCACTGCCAGTTGTCGAACTGGAGCGAGGGCACCATCGCCAGCACCACGACGGGCAGGGACAGGGCGAGGGAGACGAGCATGCGGTGGCGCAGCGGGTCCGGTCCGGCCTCGCCGTGCCGGTCGGCCTCCGGTGCGCCGGTGTCCCCGGGGGTGCGGGGCTCGGGCACGGCGGGGCGCGGTTCCTCGGCGGTGTAACCGGTCTTGACGACGGTGGCGATCAGGTCGGCGACCTCGATCCCGGCGCCGTAGGACACCTTGGCCTTCTCGGTGGCGAAGTTCACCGTGGCGGTGACGCCGTCCAGGCGGTTGAGCTTCTTCTCGATGCGCGCGGCGCAGGACGCACAGGTCATACCGCCGATGGCGAGCTGGACCTGAGAGGGTCCGCCGGCCGTCGCCGTGGTGTCGGGGGCGGCCCCGGCGGGGGGTGCCGTGCTGGTCATGTCTGGTCTCCTGAGAGGAGGGCCGGGCCGTACGGCAACTGTATGAGCAGGGCGGTACGGTCCGGCGGAGGTTTGGTGGGGGCTCGCTCAGGCCGCCCGGCCGGTGAGCTCGTAGCCCGCCTCGTCCACGGCGGCGCGGACGGTCTCGTCGTCCAGCGGAGCGGCCGAGATCACGGTGACCTGGCCGGTGGACGCCACGGCCTTGACGGAGCTGACGCCGTCGAGGGCGCCGATCTCCTCGGAGACCGCGCCTTCGCAGTGGCCGCAGGTCATACCGGTCACCTGGTAGACGGTGGTGACAGCCTCGGAGCTCATGGGGTTTCTCCTGTGTGGGGTGAGCGTGACGGTCGGTGCGCAGGAGGCACAGGAGGCATCGGAATGCCTCAGCGTCTCCTGACGCTCTCCACTTTATACCCCTAGGGGGTATCGATGGAAGCCGGTGGTGCGCCGGTCCGTGACGGGTGGGCCGCGCCCGCGCGCACTCTTCCCCGGTCGGTGCGGGGCGAGGGTGGATGAAGGGCGTGCGGCGCGGGGGTCAGGGGCGGGTGCCGACTGCCCCGGTGCCGAGCACCGGGGCCAGATAGCCGTACAGGGCGGCCTTCAACTCCGCGGCGTACGCCTCCCGTTCCGCGCCCTCATGGCCGAGGATCAGCGTCAGTCCGGCCTTGAACAGGGCGAACGTCATGGCGGTGGTGTGGGTGCGGCGCTCGGGGGAGAGGTCGGGGTTGCGGATGCCGATCAGCTCGCTGATGCGGTCCTGGATCGAGTCGTGCAGTTCGGCGTGTTCTTCGAGGAGCCGGCCCGGTGCGTCGGAGGACTGGATCAGGGCCAGGAAGACCGGATTCGCGCAATTGAACTCGATCATCGGGTCGAGGACCGTGTCGAGCAGCTCGCCGAGGGGCAGCCCCGCGTTCGCCGGTGTGAGGACCGTTCCGTGGGTCTCCGTCATCCGGCGGTTGAGGCGCTCGCCGAGCTCGACGGCGATGGCCTCCTTGTTCGGGAAGAACTGGTACAGCGTGCCGGGGGAGACCCCCGCCTCGCGGGCGATGGCGTTGGTGCTCGCCGAGGTGTAGCCGGTGCGGCAGAAGACATGGGCGGCGGCGTCGAGTAGTTGCTGGATCCGGCGCTCACCGCGCGCCTGTCTGCGGCGCGGCTTCGCCGTGTCGTCGCGCGGATCCGTCGTGCTCTCGCTCACCTGTTTTCTCCGGCTCTCCGTGTTCGATTGACAAACACGAGCGCCCGCTCGCATTCTTGAGAAACGCGAGCGGTCGCTCGTGTTTACCACCCATGGTAATCAGCGACCCGTGCTGCCTACGGACGTGTGAGTGGCGGCATGGGACACAGGTGAAGGGGACACCGCGCCATGACCGATGTCAACCGCCCACCCGGGGAACGAATCGGAGGGTGGACACGCCTGGTCACCGCGCGGCCGCGGCTGTCCCTTCTGATCGCCCTGCTCTTCACGGCGCTGGCCGTCGTGGCCGGGAGCGGGGTCGCCGACCGGCTGGGAAGCGGCGGCTGGGAGGACCCGGCGGCCGAGTCCTCATATGCCACCAAGGCACTGGAGAAGCGCTTCCCCGCCTCCCAGCCCAATCTGATCCTGCTCGTCGACAGCGGCGGCAGGACCGTGGACGATCCGGCCGTCGCCGCCGAGGGCCGGGCCCTCGCCAAGAAGCTCTCGGGCGAGCGGGCGGTCACCGGTGTCACCTCGTACTGGGCCACCGGCGCGCCCTCGCTGCGGGCCCATGACCGGGGCGAGGCGATCATCGCCGCGCGGATCGTGGGCGACGAGTCCGCCGCGGGCAAGACGCTGGAGCGCATAGCGCCCCATTACCGGGGCGCCCATGGCCCGGTCGAGGTGTCGGTCGGCGGCATGGTCGCGGTCCGCCATGAGCTACAGACCACCATCCAGGAGGATCTGCTGCGGGCCGAGATGATCGCCCTGCCCATCACCCTGGTGCTGCTCGTCATGGTCTTCGGCAGCGCCGTGGCCGCCCTGCTTCCGCTCGGCGTCGGCATCATCGCCATCCTCGGCACCGACGCGGTGCTGCGCGGGCTCACCGAATTCACCGATGTCTCGGTCTTCGCGCAGAACCTGACCACCGCGCTCGGCCTCGGACTCGCCATCGACTACGCCCTGTTCATCGTGCGCCGCTTCCGGGAGGAGCTGGCCCAGGGCGCCGAGAAGCTGCCCGCCGTCGCGACCACACTGCGCACCGCGGGGCGCACCGTGCTCTTCTCGGCGCTGACCGTCGCCGCCTCGCTCTCCGCCATGCTCGTCTTCCCGCAGTACTTCCTGCGCTCCTTCGCCTATGCGGGGATCGCGGTGGTGCTGATCGCCGCCACCGCCGCCCTGGTGGTTCTGCCCGCGGCACTCATCCTTCTGGGCGACCGGGTCAACGCACTGGACCTCACCCGGCTGCTGCGCCGCGGCCGCCCGGCCCGCGAGGGTGAGTCCGGAGCGGGCTGGGCGCGGCTCGCCCGGCTGGTGATGCGGCGCGCCCCGCTGTTCGCGCTGGCCACCGTCGCCGGTCTGGTCGCGCTCGGACTGCCTTTCCTGAGGGTGGAGTTCGGCACCGCGGACGACCGCCAGTTGCCGTCGAGCGCCGAGTCCCATGTGGTGCAGCAGCACATCAGGGAGGGGTTCCCCGGCGGTCCCGGGGGCGCGGTGGAAGTCCTCGCCGAGGGCGGCACCGGCACCAAGGCCCTCGCCGACTACAGCGCCAAGGTCTCCGCCCTCCCCCAGGTGCTGCGGGTGGACAGCCCGGCGGGCCGGTTCGCTGACGGGCGGCGGGTGGCCGAGCCGGGGCCGGCGGAGACCGCGCGTCTGGCCGGTGGCTCGGCCGACATCACCGTGCTGCCCAAGGGCGAGGCCGTGGACGCCGCCAGCCAGGACCTGGTGCGGACGATCCGCGCCCAGGAGCCGTCGTTCACCACCTCGGTCACCGGCACCGCCGCCGTCCTGGTGGACACCAAGGACTCCATAGGCGACCGGCTGCCCTGGGCCCTCGCCATCGTCGTCGCCGTCACCCTGCTGCTGGTCTTCCTGCTCACCGGCAGCGTGCTGATACCGATTCAGGCGGTGCTGCTCAACGCGCTCAGTCTGACCGCGATGTTCGGCGCGGTGGTGTGGGTCTTCCAGGACGGGCATCTGTCCGGTCCGCTCTCCTTCACCACCTCCGGCGATATCGAGACCACCCTGCCCGTGCTGATGTTCTGCGTCGCCTTCGGGCTCTCCATGGACTACGGGGTCTTTCTGCTCTCCCGGATCAAGGAGGAGTACGACCGCAGCGGGGACCATCAGGCGGCGGTCGAGTTCGGACTGCGGCGCACCGGCGGCCTGATCACGGCGGCGGCGCTGATCCTCGCCGTGGTGATGGTGGGCATCGGCACCTCGCGGGTCACCAACACCAAGATGCTGGGGCTGGGCATCGCCCTGGCGGTGCTGATGGACGCGATGGTGGTGCGCGGGCTGCTGGTGCCGGCGGTGATGAAGCTGACCGGCCGGGCCACCTGGTGGGCCCCGGGCCCGCTGCGCCGACTGCACACCCGGTTCGGGCTGAGCGAGGGGGAGTCCGCGCCCACCGGAAGCCGCACGGATGCCGGGACCGGCACCGGGACTGGCACAGATGCCGCCAGTGGCGGCGAGGGTGACGGCCGGTGCGGCAGCAAGGACGGGTCTCATGCCGAGGATGGGCTGTCGGGAGAGGGAGAGACGGCGCGGGACCGGGTGAGTACGGGCCGCTAGCGGATTACGGGGATACGGCACCACGGCCCGGCTAATCCTTGGCGTCTCGCCGGGCGCGGCGGTTGCCAGGTCTGCGGGCCACCCAGGCGCGGATCGTATCCGCGTACCAGTACGGCTTGCCGCCCTCCACCAGATCGGGGGGCGGCAGCAGGCCGTGCTTGCGGTAGGACCGTACGGTGTCGGTCTGCACACTGATATGTGCGGCGATCTCCTTGTAGGACCACAGCCTCCGGTCGGTCATCTCACATGCCCTTCCGCAGGTCGTCGCGGCCACGGCCCAGCGGGCCGTCGGGGGAGCCGCGGCGCGCCTGCTCACGCTCCATCAGCCTGTGCCCGGGTCAACGACGCCGAGCCAAGGGCGGCCAGGGGCTGTTGAGCACCTGTGACGTAGACGTGTGGAGATGTGACGGCTGTGACATACGAGTGACGCAGCGGACGATGACTCCGCCGTCATGGCGGCAGCGGACCGGCCATGGCGGCAGCGGACCGGCCATGGCGGCAGCGGACCGGCCGTGGGGAAACGGCCGGTCCGCTGCGGGTCAGTTGGCGGGGCGTCAGCTATAGAACGCGGGGCGCTCGATCATCTCGACGGCCGTTCGCTGACCCGTGGCCTGGGCCCGGACCCCTGCCTCGCTGACGGCGGTCGCGGCATAGCCGTCCCAGGCGCTGGGGCCCTCGACCTCGCCGCGCCGGGTGGCGTTGACCCACGCCTGCACCTCACGGTCGTACGCCTCCTCGAACCGGGCCACGAAGTCCGGGGCGATCTCCCCGCCCCAGGTGCCGGGCCGGTTGACCAGCATGCCGTGGGCGTCGCCGACGCGGGCGGTGCCCCGTTCGCAGACCGCCTCCGCCTGGACCTGGTAGCCGAAGCCGCAGGTGGCGAAGATCTCCACATTGACGATCGCCCCGCCGGTGGTCTCGAAGACCACGAGCTGGGGGTCGCTGAGCGGCTCGGGGGACAGCGAGCTGGGGGTCGGCTTGAGCACGGTGACCGCGGTGATCTCCTGCTCCAGCAGCCAGCGCGACTGGTCCATCTCGTGCACCACCGAGTCGGTGATCATCATCTCGTTGGTGAAGTACGAGTGCACCGAGGCGTTGCGGTGGCGGCAGTGCAGCAGCAGCGGGCGGCCCAGTTCACCACCGGCCAGCAGCGCCTTGAGCTTCATGAACTCGGTGTCGTAGCGGCGCATGAAGCCCACCTGGACCCGGCGGTGGCCCAGCTTCTGCTCGGCCTCCAGCACCCGCAGCGCGGACGCGGAGTCCGGGGTGAGCGGCTTCTCGCACAGCACCGGCAGATCGCGCTCGAACGCGCTGAGCAGCGCGGCCTCGTGCGCGGGCCCCGGCGAGGCGATCAGCACCGCGTCCACGCCGGGTGCGGCCATCGCGGCGGCCGGGTCGGTGAACGCCTGACAGCCGTCGGCGGTATCGGCGACCGCCTTGGCCCGCGCCTCGTCGATGTCGACCACGGCGGCCACCCGGGCGCCGCTGATCACCTCGTTGATGCGGCGGACATGGTCGGCGCCCATCTTGCCGGTCCCGATGACGGCGACCCCGAGCGTTCCCTGCTGCGTCATAGGCTGTTCTCTCTTCTCTCTCTGCTCTGGACGGTTCGACGGCCCGTGGGGGAATGCGGCCCGTGGGGGCGGAAGGGAGGTCAGGCGCCGCAGGAGCGCAGGAAGCGCCGGGTGCGCTCGGCGATGGGGAAGGGCTGGTCGGGCGGGCAGGGGTACATGTCCTGCTCGACGATGGCGAACAGGTCCACATCCAGGTTCTGGGCCGCGGTCAGCACCGGTCCCAGCTCCGGAACGCCGTTCGGCGGTTCGCACATGACGCCGCGCTGGACGGCGGGGCCGAACGGCACCTGGTTCTTGACCACATCGGCGAGGATCTCCGGGTCGACCTGCTTGAGGTGGAGATAGCCGATGCGCTCGCCGTAGGTCTCGATCAGCTTGACGCTGTCGCCGCCGCAGTAGGCGTAGTGGCCGGTGTCCAGGCAGAGGTTGACCAGGTCGGAGTCGGTGGCGTCCAGGAAGCGGGCCACGTTCTCCTCGGTGTCGATATGGGTGTCGGCATGCGGGTGGACGACGATGTCGAGCCCGAAGCGCTCCCGCACCTCACGGCCGAGCCGCTCCATCCCGGTGGACAGATGGCGCCACTGCTCGGCGGTGAGCGTCGGAGGCTCGATCAGCTCGGCGGTCTTGTCGTCCCGCCAGAAGGAGGGGATGACCACGAGGTGCTTGGCGTTCATCGCCCGGGTCAGCTCGGCCACCTGGGAGACATGCTCCCAGGTGGCGTCCCAGACCTCGGGGCCCCGGTGCAGCGAGGTGAAGATGGTGCCCGCGGAGACGGTGAGGCCGCGCCGGGTGGTCTCCTCGGTGAGCCGGGCCGGGTCGGTCGGCAGATAGCCGTACGGACCCAGCTCGATCCACCGGTAGCCGGCCTCCGTGACCTCGTCGAGGAAGCGCTGCCAGGGGACCTGCTGGTCGTCGTCGGGGAACCAGACCCCCCAGGAGTCGGGGGCCGAGCCGACCCGGATGCGGTCCAGGGCGGGTGCGGGGGAGGCGTCGGCAGTCATGGCAGAGGGTCTCCTCGGTGTTCTGGGGTGCCCGCGTCGTGCTGTTTTGGGCAGCTTCACCGGCCGGGCGGGCGGCCGTCAAGAGTTCGTCAGGACATTCGGACGTCTTGTCAGGAGAAAGACATCCGGAGGATGGCGTCCTGTCAGGGGGCAGAGGGGCAGAGGGGCAGGGAGCCAGGGGGAAGGCGTTCGGTCAGGCGGAAGGGGCGGTCACCTCCTCGGGCAGCTCATCCACATCGACCCCGCGGACCTGGGCCAGCTCATGCTTGAGCGCGGCCAGTTCGGCGCCGCCCGCCATGTGGTTGGTCAGCTCTTCGAGGCTGACGTCCTCGCGCGCCGCGTTCAGCTCCAGGGCGCCGAGCCTCAGCACCGCGAAGTGATCGCCGACCATATAGGCGTGGTGCGGGTTGTGGGTGATGAAGATGACGCCGAGCCCGCGCTCGCGCGCCGCCGCGATGTACTTGAGCACGACACCGGACTGCTTGACGCCGAGCGCCGCGGTCGGCTCGTCCAGGATCAGCACCCGGGCGCCGAAGTGGACCGCCCGGGCGATGGCCACGGACTGCCGCTGGCCGCCGGAGAGGGTGCCGATGGGCTGTTCCAGGTTGTCGAGGTGGATGCCCATGGCGGACAGCTCCTCGTCGGTGATCTTCTTCATCCGCTGGATGTCCAGTCGGCGCACCGGCCAGGGGCCGCGGGTCAGCTCGGAGCCGAGGAAGAAGTTCCGCCACACCGGCAGCAGGGGCACGGTGGCCAGGTCCTGATAGACGGTGGCGATGCCCAGGTTCAGGGCGTCGCGCGGGTTGTTCAGCCGCACCGGCTTGCCGTCGACGAGGTACTCGCCCTCGTCGTGCTGGTGCAGCCCCGAGATGATTTTGATCAGGGTGGACTTACCGGCGCCGTTGTCGCCGAGCACACAGGTCACCCGGCCCGGCCGGACGGCCAGGTCGATGCCCTCCAGGGCGCGTACGTTCCCGTAGAGCTTGCCCACGCCCCGCAGCCGGACCACCGGCTCATCGGTCGGTGCGGCGGCCTGCGCGGCGCCGGCGGGGCCGGCGGGGCTGTTCTTGGGTTCCTTCGTTGCCATTACGGTCACCTCCTGGCGGCCTGACGGCGCACCCACAGATTGACGAGGGTCGCGAGCAGCAGCATCACGCCGACGAAGAACTTGAACCAGTCGGGGTTCCAGTTGGCGTAGACGATGCCCTGGTTGACCATGCCGAAGATGAAGGCGCCGAGGACCGCGCCGATCGCCGAGCCATAGCCGCCGGTGAGCAGGCAGCCGCCGATCACGGCCGCGATGATGTAGTAGAACTCGTTGCCGACGCCCTCACCGGCCTGCACGGTGTTGTACTCGAAGAGCAGATGCATGCCGACGAACCAGGCCGCGAAGCCCACCGTCATAAAGAGGGCGATCTTGGTGAGGTTCACCGGTACGCCCACGGCCCGGGCGCTCTCCTTCGAACCACCGGCCGCGAAGATCCAGTTGCCGAACTTGGTGCGCAGCAGCACCCAGGTGGCGATGGCGGCGAAGATCAGCCACCACAGCACGGTGATCTTCACACTGACGCCGAAGACGTCGATCTCGGAGGCGAAGAGCGACTTGGCCTGGTCGAAGCCGTCCATGTCGGTGATGGAGTCGGTGGCCACGTTGTCGGTCAGCAGCTTGGTGATGGCCAGGTTGGCGCCCTGGAGCATCAGGAAGCTGGCGAGGGTGACCAGGAAGCTGGGCAGCCCGGTCCTGATCAGCAGCAGTCCGTTGATCAGCCCCACGGCGAGCGAGACCAGCAGGGCGACCACCACACCCACCCACACATTGGCGGTGAGCTGGAAGCTGAGCATGCTCGCGGTCAGCGCCGAGGAGGTGACCGCGACCCCGGCCGACAGATCGAACTCACCGCCGATCATCAGCAGGGAGACCGCGAGCGCCATGATCCCCATGGTGGACGCCTGGTAGAGGACGGTGGCGAAGGAGTCGGCCTGGCGGAAGGTGGGGGCGGCGACGAAGAAGAAGAGATAGACGCCGATGGCCGCGACCAGCGCCCCGATCTCGGGGCGGGCCAGCGCCCGCCGGGCCAGCGAGCGCTCGGCGGTGCGGCTCTTCGGCGGGGCCGCGGGGGAGGCGGGCGGGGTGGCGGCCGCCGGGGTGGCGGTATGGGTCATGGCCGGGTCACCGCGTTCCGTTCTTGGCGAACTTGGCGATGGTGTCCACGTTCTCCTTGGTGACGAACGCGGGCCCGGTCAGTACGGGCTTCTCCCCGCCGCCGCTGAAGTTGCCGTTGTTCTTGAAGAGCCACAGGGAGTCGATGGACAGATAGCCCTGGAGGTAGGGCTGCTGATCGACGGCGAACTGGACATCGCCGCTCTGGACGGCGGAGACGAGGTCCTTGTTGAGGTCGAAGGTGGCGACCTTGGCCTTGCCGCCGGCGTCCTTGGCGGACTGGACGGCGGTCAGGGCGAACGGGGCGCCCAGGGTGACGACATAGTCGATGCTCGAATCCTGCTTGAGCTTCGCGGCGATGGTCGACTTGACCGACGGCATATCGGTGCCGTTGACGTAGAGGGTGTCCGTCTTGCCCTTGAAGGTCTTCTTCACACCCGCGCAGCGGGCTTCGAGGGCGACATGGCCCTGTTCCTGGATCACACAGATGTTGTGCTTGGCGCCGATCTCGTTGAGATGTTTGCCGAATGCCTGGCCCGCGATGCTCTCGTCCTGGCCGAAGTACTCCAGCAGGCCCAGGTCCTTCCACTGCTCGAGCCCGGCGTTGAAGGCGACGACCGGGATCCCGGCCTTCTTCGCCTTGGCTATCGCGCCCTTCATGGCGTCGGGCTTGGCGAGGGTGACGGCGA
The DNA here is from genome assembly GCF_047218265.1 of Streptomyces sp. CY-1. NCBI lineage: Bacteria > Bacillati > Actinomycetota > Actinomycetes > Kitasatosporales > Streptomycetaceae > Streptomyces > Streptomyces sp. CY-1. The sequence continues at coordinate 4,379,404 of NZ_CP178393.1, read as the reverse complement.
TGCCGTCGACCTTCTGGTTGATCGCGTTCTGGATCAGGTTGGCCTGGTCGGCTCCGTTGGGGTTGCTGGAGTAGACGAGGTCGACATTGTCCTTGGCCGCCGCGGACTTGGCGCCCTTGCGCACGGTGTCCCAGAAGGTGTCGCCCGGGGCCGCGTGAGTGATCATCGCGATCCTCAGCCGCGGGGTGTCGGCCTTCCCGGCCGCGAGGCCGGAGTCGGCTTCCTGGGCCTTCTTGCCGCCCTGGCTGCTGCACCCCGCTGCCAGCAGGACGGCGGCGGTGGCGAGTGCGGCGAGGCCCGCTCTGCGGTGTCGATTGAGTCTGAGGTCCATCCGTTCCAGCACCTCTCAAGGCAGGTCCGTCGTGTTGGCACGGCCGTTGCAGAACGGGAGCCAACTCCCCGCGACTGTCCTCTGTCAAGGCTTTGTCATGACAACATTTCATCTGGACGTAACGACGCGATAACGTGCCCCATGGCCCCGGATGATTACGTCAGTATGTAAGGACAAAGCCTTGACAGTGGCTGGGGGACACGTCTAGACCTGAAGGGCCGGGGCATCTCCCGGAGTTCTGTGCACCAGACCCTGAGCTGCGTCTTTCCCGAAGGGGCAGGCATGAGTGAGCCGTACGACCTGATCACGATGGGCCGCATCGGAGTGGACCTGTATCCGCTCCAGACCGGTGTGCCGCTGCCGCAGGTCGAATCGTTCGGAAAGTTCCTCGGCGGCTCGGCGACCAATGTCGCGGTCTCCGCGGCCCGCTTCGGCCACCGCTCCGCGGTGATCAGCCGCACCGGGGCGGATCCGTTCGGCGACTACATCCACCAGGAGCTCCGGGCCTTCGGGGTGGACGACCGCTTCGTCACCCCCGTCGAGCAGTACCCCACCCCGGTCACCTTCTGCGAGATCTTCCCGCCCGACGACTTCCCGCTGTACTTCTACCGCCGCCCCAAGGCACCCGATCTGGAGATCTACTCCGCCGAGCTGGACCTCGACGCCATCCGCGCCACCCGGATCTTCTGGATGACCGGCACCGGGCTCAGCGAGGAGCCCAGCCGCACCAGCACCCTCGCCGCACTCGCCGCCCGCGCCAAGAGCGGCACCACCGTCTTCGACCTCGACTGGCGGCCGATGTTCTGGGCCGACCCGGAGACCGCCCGGCCCTTCTACGCCGAGGCGCTGCGCCATGCGACCGTCGCCGTCGGCAACGTGGACGAATGCGAGATCGCCACCGGTGCGCGCGAGCCCAAGGCATGCGCGCAGGCGCTGCTGGACGCGGGCGTGGAGCTGGCCGTCGTCAAACAGGGCCCGCGCGGGGTGCTCGCCGTGCACCGCGACGGCACCACCGCGGAGGTCCCGCCCGTCCCGGTCGAGGTGGTCAACGGACTCGGCGCGGGCGACGCGTTCGGCGGCGCCCTGTGCCACGGACTGCTCTCCGGCTGGCCCTTGGAGCGCGTCATGCGGTACGCCAACGCGTCGGGCGCCATCGTCGCGTCCCGCCTCGCCTGCTCCTCCGCGATGCCCACGGAAGCGGAGGTCGAGGCCCTGCTGGGTGGGGGCTGACCCGGGGCCCAGCGGTAAGGCCGTTGGGCGCCCATCGTTACGGGGTGTCCCCGTCAACCGGCCGGGGGGACCTCCCAGCGGTAGCTGGGGGCGAGCCGAAGGGGCGCGTCGCTGTCGAAAGGGAGAGCACGCGCAGGGAGCGAGGAACGAGCGACCGAGCACGGTCGACCGTCGACGGGGGGCACCTCCCAGCGGTAGCTGGGGGAGGCTGGAGCGCCCCGGAGGCGAACCGAGCCTCGAAAAGGAGGAGCAGAATCTTGAGTATCAGCGTTTCCGACCTCGTGACGGTGCGGAGCCGCCACCCGGAGGCCATCGCCGAGGCGGCCGCCCGCCGGGTCCGCCGCCCCCTCATCGGTGACAGCGGCCGTCTGATGATCGTGGCCGCCGATCACCCGGCGCGCGGCGCCCTCGCCGTCGGCGGCCACAAGCTGGCCATGGCCAACCGGGTCGAGCTGCTGGAGCGGCTGTGCGTGGCGCTGTCCCGTCCCGGGGTCGACGGGGTGCTCGCCACCGCCGACATCCTCGAGGACCTGCTGCTGCTCGGCGCCCTCGAGGGCAAGGTCGTCATGGGCTCGATGAACCGTGGCGGCCTCGCCGGGGCCTCGTTCGAGCTCGACGACCGGTTCACCGGGCACCGCCCCCAGGACCTGACCCGGCTGCGCTTCGACGCCGGCAAGCTGCTGCTGCGCATCGACTACGACGACGCCGGTTCGCTGACCACCATGGTCACCACGGCCCGCGCCATCGACGAGATGGCCGAGCGGCGGCTGCCGGTCTTCGTCGAGCCGTTCATCTCCCGGCGCACGGGCGGGAAGGTCGTCAACGATCTGAGCGCCGAGGCCGTCACCAAGTCCATAGCCATCGCCTCCGGGCTCGCCGGAACCTCCGCCTACACCTGGCTGAAGGTGCCGGTCACCAACGACGCCGACGAGATGGCGGCGGTGATGGAGACGAGCACCCTGCCGGCGGTGTTGCTCGGCGGCGACGTGGGCAAGTCTCCGCAGGACCAGGAGGAGGCGTACGAGAAGTGGCGCAAGGCGCTGGGGCTGCCCACCGTGCAGGGGCTGGTCGTCGGGCGCTCCCTGCTCTATCCGGCGGAGGGCAGCGTCGAGACCGCCGTGGACACCGCCGTCGGCCTGTTGTGACGCTGTAAGAAAGGCGATGAGTTCACGCCATGACCACCAACGATCCGTTCCCCGGCTGCCATGTGCAGGCCGGCAAGGCGGCCGACGGCCCCTACGCCGTGGACATCAGCCCCGAGCGGGCCGGCTGGGGCTACTCCAGCCTGCGGATTCTCGAACTGCCGCCCGGCGGTTCGCACTCCCTGGCCACCGGTGACAGCGAGTGGATCCTGCTGCCGCTGAGCGGCGGCTGCACCGTGATCGCCGAGGGCGAGAGCTTCGAACTGCACGGCCGGGAGAGCGTGTTCAGCGGGGTCAGCGACTTCGTTTATCTGCCGCGCGACTCCCATGCCCAGATCGCCAGCGGGGCGGGCGGCCGCTTCGCGCTCACCGGCGCCCGCTGCGAGCGGCGGCTGCCCGCGCGCTACGGACCGGCCTCCGCCGTCCCCGTCGAGCTGCGCGGCAGCGGCAACTGCTCGCGCCAGGTCAACAACTTCGCCGCGGCGGCCCCCGCCGGAGGCGGAACATCAGGTGGCGGTTTCGAATGCGACAAGCTCATCGCCGTCGAGGTGCTGACCCCGGGCGGCAACTGGTCCTCGTATCCGCCGCACAAGCACGACCAGTGCCGCCCCGGCGAGGAGAGCGAGCTGGAGGAGATCTACTACTTCGAGATCGCGGAGGCCCACGGCAACGAGGGCATCGGCTATCAGCGGGTCTCCCCGTCGGGCCACGGCCGCGGCACCGACGTGCTCGCCGAGGTCCGCTCCGGGGACACCGTGCTGATCCCCGACGGCTGGCACGGCCCCTCCATCGCCGCCCCCGGCCATGACATGTACTACCTCAACGTCATGGCGGGCCCGGAGGCGGAGCGCGCCTGGCTCATCTGCGACCACCCCGACCACGGCTGGATCCGCTTCACCTGGCCGGACCAGCCCGTCGACCCCCGGCTGCCCCTCTATCAAGCACCCGATCAAGCACCTGATCAAGCACCCGAGCAGGCACCCGACCAAGGACCCGATTCCGCATCCGCTGGAGACCCACGATGACCGCTTCGGCAGTGCGCCGTCTGACCGTCGCCCAGGCGCTGGTGGAGTTCCTGGCCCACCAGTACACCGAGCGGGACGGGCAACGGCATCGCCTGATCAACGCCACCTGGGGCATCTTCGGCCATGGCAATGTGGCCGGGCTCGGCCAGGCGCTGCTGGAGTCCGGGCCGGAGACCATGCCGTATCTCCAGGGCCGTAACGAGCAGGCGATGGTGCATGCCGCGGTCGGCTACGCCCGCCAGAACAACCGGCTCGCCGCCCAGGCCGTCACCACCTCCATCGGCCCCGGCGCCACCAACCTCGTCACCGGCGCGGCGCTCGCCACCGTCAACCGGCTGCCGGTGCTGCTGCTGCCCGGCGACATCTTCGCCACCCGGCCCGCCGATCCGGTGCTTCAGCAGCTCGAAGTGCCCTACGCGGGCGACATCTCGGTGAACGACGCGCTGCGCCCGGTCTCCCGCTACTTCGACCGGGTGATGCGCCCCGAGGCGCTGATCCCGGCCGCGCTCCAGGCCATGCGGGTGCTGGCCGACCCGGCCGAGACCGGCGCCGTCACCCTGGCCCTGCCGCAGGATGTCCAGGCAGAGGCGTTCGACTGGCCGGAGGAGTTCTTCGCGGACCGGGTCTGGCATGTCCGCCGCCCCGCTCCCGAAGCGGCCGAGGTGGCCGCGGCCGCGCGGGCGGTCCGCGCCGCCCGCCGGCCGCTGATCGTCGCGGGCGGCGGGGTCCACCACAGCGAGGCCGAGGACGCGCTGCGCGCGCTCGTGGACGCGACCGGCATTCCGGTGGCCTCCACCCAGGCGGGCAAGGGCTCGCTGCGCTACGACCACCCCGCCGACATCGGCGGGATCGGCCACACCGGCACCGCCGTCGCCGACGACCTGGCCCGCACCGCCGACCTGGTCATCGGCGTGGGCACCCGCTACAGCGACTTCACCACCGCCTCCGCGACCCTGTTCGCGGACCCGGCCGTGCGCTTCCTCAACCTCAACATCACCCCGTTCGACGCCCATAAGCTGGGCGCCACCACGGTGGTCGCCGACGCCCGCGCCGCGCTCCAAGCGCTCACCGCCGAGCTGGCCGGGCACCGGGTCGAGGAGACGTACGAGGCCGAGTACCGCACCGGCAAGGCCGCGTGGGAGCGCCGGGTGGACGCCGCGTACGCCGCCGGGGACGAGAGTGCCCGGCCGTCCCAGACCCAGGTGCTGGGCGCGCTGGACGCGGTCGTCGGCGACGAGGACGTGGTGATCAACGCGGCGGGCTCGCTGCCGGGCGACCTCCACAAGCTGTGGCGCGCCCGCTCCCCGCGCCAGTACCACCTCGAATACGGCTACTCCTGCATGGGCTACGAGATCCCCGGCGCCATCGGCGTACGGCTCGCGGCGCCCGCCACCCCGGTCTGGGCGCTGGTCGGCGACGGTACGTATCTGATGATGCCCACCGAGATCGTCACCGCGGTCCAGGAGGGCATCAACATCAACATCGTGCTGCTCCAGAACCACGGCTACGCCTCGATCGGCGGTCTATCGGAGACCACCGGCGCCGAGCGCTTCGGCACCGCCTACCGCTACCGGGCGGCCGACGGGCAGTACACCGGCGATCCGCTGCCGGTCGATCTGGCCGCCAACGCCGCCTCGCTGGGCATGGACGTGCTGCGCGCCGAGAGCGTGGGCGAGCTGCGCGAGGCGCTGGCCGTGGCGCGCGCCTCGGACCGGCCCACATGTGTCTATGTGGAGACCGAAACGGCCGACACAGTGTCCGGCGCACCCGAGGCACAGGCGTGGTGGGATGTGCCTGTCGCCCAGACCGCGACCCGTCCGGCCGCCGTGAAGGCCCGCGAGGACTACGACCGGCAGGCCGCCGCACGCCGCCGCCACCTCTGACGTTTCTGACGTTGTTCGAGAGAAAGGCTCACGCACCCATGAAGACCGTCAACCACTGGATCGGCGGAACGACCGTCGAGGGCGCGACCGGCGCGTACGGCCCGGTCTACAACCCCGCCACCGGCGCTCAGGACACCCAGGTCGCCCTGGCCTCCGTGGAAGAGGTCGACGCGGCCGTGGCCGCGGCCAAGGAGGCGTTCCGCTCCTGGGGCACGGTGTCCCTGTCCAAGCGCACCGCGATCCTCTACAAGTACCGCGAGCTGCTGGACGCCCACCGCGACGAGATCGCCGAGCTGATCACCGCCGAGCACGGCAAGGTCCACTCGGACGCGCTCGGCGAGGTGGCCCGTGGTCTGGAGATCGTGGAGCTGGCCTGCGGAATCGCCGAGAAGCTGAAGGGCGAGCTGTCCACCCAGGTCTCCACCGGGGTCGATGTGTCCTCGATCCGCCAGCCGCTCGGGGTGGTCGCGGGCATCACGCCGTTCAACTTCCCGGCGATGGTGCCGCTGTGGATGTTCCCGGTGGCCATCGCCTGCGGTAACACCTTCGTCCTCAAGCCCAGCGAGAAGGACCCCTCGGCCTCCCGCCGGCTGGCCGAGCTGGCCACCGAGGCGGGGCTGCCGGACGGGGTGCTCAATGTCGTCCACGGCGACAAGGTGGCCGTCGACCGGCTGCTGGAGCACCCGGACATCGCGGCCGTCAGCTTCGTCGGCTCCACGCCGATCGCGAAGTACATCCAGTCCCGGGCCATCGAGCACGGCAAGCGGGTGCAGGCGCTCGGCGGCGCCAAGAACCACATGCTGGTGCTGCCCGACGCGGACCTGGACTTCGCCGCGGACAACGCCATCAACGCGGCCTACGGCTCGGCCGGTGAGCGCTGCATGGCGGTCTCCGTCGTGGTCGCGGTCGGCGACATCGGCGACGACCTGGTGAAGAAGATCGCCGACCGGGCCGCCAAGCTCCGCATCGGCCCCGGGAACGACCCGGCCTCCGAGATGGGCCCGCTGATCACCAAGGAGCACCGGGACAAGGTCGCCGGTTATGTGCACGGGGCCGCGGCCCAGGGCGCCGAGGTGGTCGTGGACGGCACGGGTTACAGCGTCGAAGGCCATGAGGACGGCTTCTTCATCGGCGTCTCGCTGCTGGACAAGGTCCCGACGACGGCCGACGCCTACCGTGACGAGATCTTCGGCCCGGTGCTGTGCGTGGTGCGCGCCGAGAGCTACGACGAGGCCATCGAGCTGATCAACAGCTCCAAGTGGGGCAACGGCACGGCCATCTTCACCCGCGACGGCGGCGCCGCCCGCCGCTTCCAGTTGGAGGTGGAGGCGGGCATGGTCGGCGTCAATGTGCCGATCCCGGTGCCGGTGGGCTACCACTCCTTCGGCGGCTGGAAGGACTCGCTCTTCGGCGATCACCACATCTACGGCAACGACGGGGTGCACTTCTACACCCGCGGCAAGGTCGTCACCACCCGCTGGCCGGAGCCGTCGGAGGAGGTCGGCATCAACCTCGGGTTCCCGAAGAACCACTGAGGCGTATGTGACGTGTGATTCGCACGTTTGAGTGGTTTCCCCAGCCCCCTGCCGGACCCGGTCCGGCAGGGGGTTTCGCCGTCACGGGGGCCGGGGATTCCAGGCCCACGGAGAAAACGGGGGAAATCGGGGGTGGCGGCATGCCTGGGTTCATGGCGGGAGAAGGGGCCGAGGAGTTCATCGAGGCGCTCAAGGGCGCCGTGGTGCCTCGGGACCGGAAGGCCAAGGGGCGGGATCTGCTGCCGCCCGTGCTGCTGCTCGCGGACGGCGAGCGGGCCGCGGCCCACGCCCATCAGGCGATGCGGGGGCTGCGCCGGATGCTCTATCCCGATGGCGCCAAGCGGGTGCCGTACGCGGCGCTCGGCCCCGATGAGATCCGCGACACCGCCGGGCGGCGGCCGCTGACGCTCGATCTCGGCCGCGAGCTGTGCGTCGATGTGCCCCGCCGCACCGGCCGTCTGCGGCTCACCGACTTCTTTCTGATGCGGGACATCGTCGAGCAGGCGCTGGACCCGCGGGCCCCCGAGCCGGATGGCCGCGCGCTGCGCGACCACTGCTACGCACAGCGGATCGCCCGAGGGCCGCTGCTGCGGGCGTTATGGACGCTCGGCGGCGAAAGCGCCGAGGGCGGCACGACAGGCCCGGGCTGGGTCGCGGAGCTGCGCCGGCTGCTGATGCGGCCCCTCTTCCAACTGCTGCCGCGCTGGTGGTGGGGGCGCCGCCGCACCCGGCTGCTGCTGCGCTCCACCCGGCGCGGCTGGTACGCCGACTGGCGGCGCATCAGCCACGGCCGCACCGCCGAGGACTTCTTCGAGAACGCCGCGCGGCTGCTGCGCGCCGAGCGCGGCCGGGACCGGGAGGCGGCGGTCGGCCGGTGGGAGGAGCTGCTGCTGCACGCGCTGCTGGCGGATCTGCGGCGCGCGGCCCGGCCGGGCCGGATCTCGCCCTGGCGGCGCCGGCGGCGCACCCGGTGTGTCTTTCTGCTGGAGCTGCCGGAGGACGCCGCCGGTGCGGCGGCCGGGGAGCGCTTCCTGGAGCGATACGGGGAGGCCGCCCGGGACACCCGGTGCGGGGCGGTCGTGGTGGTGGCCGTCGCCCCGGCGGGCGCGATGGACGTGTCCCGGGCGGGCGGGGTGGCCCCGTCCTCGGCGGGCGGGGCGGGCGCGGGGGAGAGCGGTGGGCTGGGCCGTGCGGCGGCCAGGCTGCGCGGCGCGAGCGGGATGCCGTCGCGGGCGCCCCGGCCGCTGCGGGCCGTACTGTCCGGGCCCGTGCCGGAGTCGGAGGGGCTGGACCTCGACCCCGTCTCGCCGCGCACCTTCCGGCTCGGCCCGGCCGCCGAGCTGGCCCTGACCGGGGTGGTGGTGGCGGCCCTGCTGAGCGCGCCGGGCGTGTGGCTGCTGGACCGGGTCGGGGCCGAGCCGGACCGCGGCTGTCTGGGCGGGGCGTCCAGCGAGGTCGTCGCGGGCCGTCCCGAGCTGAGCGCGGATTCGCCCCGGAAGCAGTACGAGGACGCCCGGCGGCTGATCCGCGAGGAGAACGCACGGGTGGACCGCGAGGTCGGGGACGGCGACGGCACCGCCCGTACGGTGGTGCACATCGGCTCGGACGTGGCCGCCGACCCGGAGGGCCAGCGGTACAACGCGGCCGTGCCCGAGCTGCGCGGTATCGCACTGGCCCAGCGCGCGCTGAACGACGAGGCGCGCAACGACTCCCAGAAGGTGTGGCTGCGCGTCGACAGCCGTAACGCGGGGGACGACTTCGGACACGCCCCGCGTATCGCCCGCCAGGTCGCCGAGGACGCCCGGAAGAAGGGCTCCGGGATCATCGGCGTGGTGGGCTTCTCCAAGAGCCTGAAGCAGACCCAGGAGGCCGTGCGGATCCTGGGCGGCGCGCGGATCCCGGTCATCGGCACCACGGCCACGGCGGATCTGATGCAGGTGAACGGGTACTACCGCAGGGTGGCGCCCACCGACAGCCGGGAGGCCGCGGTCGAGGCCGACTTCGCCCGCCGGGGCAACATCATGGACGACGGCACCGGGAGCTGCTCCCCGGCCCGCGCCGCCGTGGTCGTCAAGGACCCCCGGGATCTGTACAGCGATGAGATAGGGACGCTGTTCGCCGGGCGGTTCGGCGCCCGGCCGTTCACCCTGGAGTACACCCCCGGCGGCCGGTCCGGTGGTATCGCCGAGGGCCCGGGGCAGGAGGGTGTCGCCCGTAAGGACAGCATCGGGGAGCTGGCCGACGCGGTGTGCGAGCGGGTCATCGCCAACCCCCGTACGGTCGTCTACTGGGCCTCCCGCGCCCTCCAGTTCAGCGCGTTCCTCGACGACTTCGGGGACAACACGGCGTGCGAGGGCAGAAAGCTGACGGTGCTCGGCGGCAATGACCTCACCACCGCCGCCCTCGCCGGTGAGTACGCGGACCGGCCCTGGCTGCGGCTGTACCACACCGTCCATGTGCTGCCCGCGGGCCATCCGCGGCTGAGCGATATCGCCAAGAAGTTCAACGCCGACTACGCAAGGGACTTCGGATCCCATGACCTGTGGCGCGACGACGGACGCGCCGCCCTGGCCTACGACGCGATGCAGTTGATGGCCGAGGCGGCCAACCGGGCCTTCCGCAGCACCGACGACGTGGAGCGCTCCAATGTGCAGATCGGCCTGGACAACGGCATCCGGAAGCAGGGCGCCAGCGGCTATCTGGACGTCGGGCGGGGCCGCTCGGTGCCCCGGGACAAGCCGCTGGTGATCCTGCATCACACCGACCGGGGCTCGGAGCCGGTGCTGTACTGCGGCGCGTTCACCCAGAATCCGGCCGGGCGGGCCACGCACTGGGGGCCGAAGGGGAAGTTCTCATGTCCCAGGGACAGTTGAGCAACCATTCGCGGGGCTGAAGGGTCTTCTTGTGTGCTCGCCCGCATAAGGGGCGAATCATCAACGCAAGACCGTAAACAGGGGGATTTGTCATGTCTGTTGTGATGCGCTCACTTCGCTCCCGTGCCGCGGTGGCCGGCGGCTGTGTGGCCGCGCTCGGCCTCGGATTCGCGCTGGCCGCCGGGTCGCCCGCCTCGGCCGCCGCGCAGACCGACCCGAACGGCCGCTACACCGCCGAGGAGATCCACCACTTCCTGGAGGGCTTCTACGGGAACCACGGCCCGCGCGCCTGGGAGCGGGAGCACCTGGTCTCGGACCAGCTCAAGGAGCGGGCCGCCCAGACGCCCGACTTCGACCTGCTGCTGTGCGCGCAGAACCAGCCGCGGGACATCGAGGTCGGCGAGGTGACCACGGCCCAGTCCGCGCGGGTCGGCTGGGCGACCATCACCACCCGCTGGGGCCAGGCGCCGACGACCCGCACCTTCACCGCCTATGTGGACCTCGACGGCAGCCGCCCGCTCCAACTTCTCCAGGTGGACTGCGAGCCCGGGGACTGATCCCCGCCAGGGGCCGGACCCGGGGAAGCCAGAGCGGAACGGTTGGTTCAGTTCTCCCGGGGCCACCCCGTAGTCTCGCCGCATGACCTGGTCGCACGCGTTGAAGGAGACCGCCCGGACCGGCCTTGCGATCGAGCGCACCAGGATGGAGCCGCTGGTCGCGCTCCGCGGTGCGTGCGGGGTCGCGCTCGTCATCGGGATGGCGTTGTGGCTCGGCTCGCCGACGCTCGCCGTCTCGGCGGCCTTCGGCGCCTTCTCCGCCGGGGTCGCCACCTTCCAGCGCAGTTGGCGCCCCCGCCCCTGGCTGGCGCTGGCCGCCGCGGCCGGTCTCGCGGTGAGCACCTTCCTCGGCTATCTGGCCGCCACCCACACCCTCACCTTCGTCATCATGCTCGCCGTATGGACGCTGATGACGGGCATGTCATGGGCGGTCGGCCCGGTCTCCGGGCTGGTCTCCACCCAGATGGTGGCCGTCATGCTGATCACGGTCACCCTGCCGACCTCGACCCTGGGCGCCCTGGGGCACGCCCTGCTGGTCGGGCTCGGCGGCGTGGTGCAGGCCGCGCTGATCGTGCTCTTCCCGGTCCGCCCGTGGGGCGTGCAGCGCGACGCCCTCGCGGACGCGCTCGCCGCCGTCGCGGACTACGCCCGCAAGCTGCGCTACGAACCGGTGGCGCACTTCGACCCCAAGCCGCTGATGGAGGCCCGCAGCGCCGCCGCCCTGACCCCGCGTCAGGCCCGGCGCCGTCCCCGGCAACTGCGCGGCTACCGGCTGCTGGCCGAGCGGATCCGCCCGGTGCTCGCCTCGCTCGCCGACCCGGTGGTCGGCGCCCCCGAGGAGGGGCCCGAGCGCGACCGGGTGCGGGAACTGCTGGCCGCCACGGGCACCGTGCTGGACGCGGTGGCCCACGCCATCCGCCACGGCAGACCGGTGCGGGTGCCCTCCGAGGCCATGTCCGTCCTGCGGGTGCCGGAGGACGGGCCGAAGCTGAGCGGTGCCGCCCGACGTGCCGCGCTGCGGCTCTTCTCGCTGGTGGCCGACGTGGTGGAGGCGTCCGATGAGCCGGTGGAGGAGGTGTCCCCCGAAGGCCGCACGGTCCACCGCTTCCGGCCCCGCCCCGGTATCCCGGGCACCGTGACCATGGCGCTGCGCTCCATCCGCCGCGAGGCCCGCTGGTCCTCGCCGGTGCTGCGCCACGCGGTGCGGCTGTGCGCGGTCAGCGTCAGCGGCTATCTGCTGAGCACGGCCCTGCCGCTGGGGCACTCCTACTGGGCCCCCCTGACCTCCACGATGGTTCTGCGGCCGGACTTCGCCCAGACGTACTCCCGCGGCGTCGCCCGGTTCCTGGGCACCCTCGCGGGTGTGCTGGTCGGCGGCGGGGTGGTGGCGCTGGTCCACCCCGGCTCCTATCTGAGCGCCGGGCTGGCCGTGGTGTGCGTCCTGGCGATGTACCTGTTGCTGCGCACCGGGTTCATCGTGACCTCCGCCTGCGTGAGCGCGTATGTGGTCTTCCTGCTCAGCATCGCGGGCGAGGCATGGGGGCAGACCGTGCAGGCGCGGGTGGCGCTGACCCTGCTCGGTGGGGTGCTGGCGATGGTGGCGTACGCGGTCTTCCCCGCCTGGGAGACACCGCGGCTGCGGGACCGGCTCGCGGACTGGCTGGCCGCGAACGGCTCCTTCGCCACCGCCGTCTTCGACGCCTACGCCCGCCCCGCCGACCGCCGCCCCCGCCAGGTGCGGGACGCCCTGCTGGACGCCCGCGCGGCGCGGGCGGCCTGGGAGCAGAGTGAGGCACAGGCCCACCGGGAACCGGTGCGCCACCGCGGACTGTCGCGGCGCGCGGCGCGGGCGGCGCAGACGGCGCTGTCCACGATGGGACGAGTCGTCATGCTGCTGGAAGCGCATCTGCCGGAGCGCGACGCGGCGCCGTCCGAAGGGGCCGGGGACTTCGCCGAGGCACTGCGGCAGGCGATCCCGAAGGCGGCCGAGGCGGTACGGGAGCGGCGGCCGCTGAACTGGGAGGCGGTGCGCCGGTCGCTGGAGCGGTGGCGGCAGAAGGCGGGGGACCGTCCGGGGGTGGCGCTGCGCGACGCCGAGCAACTCGTGCACGCCCTGGACGATCTGGCGGAGGCGCTCAGCAGGAGTGCACGACAGTCGCACACGCCCCGGGGGCCAAGTCAAGGAGAATCCCCCTAGACTGGGGGTGCCCCCTACATCAATGGGCGTGTTAATCATGAAGGGGCAGTGCTGTGCCGAGGTGCCCTGGACGCACGCCCGGTAGGCTCTGCCGTCTGTCCGCACGGATTGCCTGACGAGTGAAAGAACTTCCCTACGCATGGGTGCACAGCGAGAAGACAGCGTCTGGATACGACGATTCCATCCGGCGCCCGAGAGTCGCGCCCGTCTGATATGTCTGCCGCATGCCGGCGGTTCGGCGTCGTTCTTCTTCCCGATGTCACAAACGATTTCCTCGTCCGCGGATGTCCTGTGCGTGCAGTATCCGGGGCGTCAGGACCGGCGGCAGGACCCGCTGATCGAGAACATCGATGAGTACGCGGACGCCATCGCCGCGGAGTTGAAGCCGTGGCTCGATCTCCCGGTGGTCTTCTTCGGGCACAGCATGGGAGCCGTTCTCGCGTTCGAGGTGACCCGTCGGCTGGAAGAGGCCGATGCGGAGTTCTCCGCGCTCGCCCTCTTCGCGTCGGGCCGCCGGGCGCCCTCCCGTTACCGCGATGAGAATGTGCACCGGCGCGATGACGACGGCGTCGTACGCGAGATGAAGCTGCTGAGCGGCACCGATTCCCGCGTCCTTGGAAATGAGGAGATTCTACGCATGGCGATGCCGGCGATCCGCGGTGACTACAAGGCGATCGAGACCTACCGCTCCGTGCCCGGTGCCGCGGTCCGCTCGCCGATCACCGTGCTGACCGGCGACAACGACCCCCGGACCAGCCTCGAAGAGGCGGAGGCGTGGCGGTCGCACACCACGGGCGCGTTCGACATCCGGGTGTTCCCCGGTGGTCACTTCTTCTTGGCCGGGCATCAAGAGCCGATTATGAGTCTCGTCGCGGAGCGGCTCTCGGGGTCGAGACCCTGACCCGGGCGCTTCAGGAACCTGGCCGACGTACTGGAAATCACCACTCGTCACGCTTGTTGCCCCCGGCGGTCCGTTGGGGGTATCAGGTGGCGTTCATCGGGGGATGAATTCTTTGCCTGCGAACCTCTTCGAATGGGAGAACCACCTCTCCGCCCTGCGCGAAATGCTGCGCGGCGCGACCCAGGGCAGAGGCCGGCTGGCTCTGGTCAGCGGCGCGGTGGCCAGTGGTAAGACCACGCTGCTGAACACCTTTGCCGAACAGGCCATCGAAAGCGGTGCGTTGCTCCTGGAAGCGACCGGTTCGAGAGCCGAGAGAGATCTCCCGTTCGGGATTGTCCGGAAGATTTTCGACAACGGCGCTATGCCCTCCGATGTGCGATCCGAAGTGATCGCACTGCTTGACGGAAACGGGCCGGAAAGCACCGCCGCGGGACGCATGCACGTGATGTCCCAGATTTCCTCGGTACTGCTGCGGATGGTCGACGATCGCACTCTTGTCGTCCTCGTCGACGATGTGCACTGCGGCGACGAGCAGTCCCTGCAATTCCTGCTCCACCTGGCCCGCCGGGTGCGCCAGGCGAGGGTTCTCATCGTCCTCACCGAATCCCCCCGGCTCCGTCAGGAACAGTTCACCTTCCACGCCGAGCTGCTCCGCCAGCCCAACTGCGTCCGCATGCGGCTGCACATGCTCACCGAACCGGGCGTCGCCGAGGCGCTGTCCGGCTCCCTGTCCGCCACCGTCGCCGCCCGCCTCGCCCCCGAATGCCACCGCGTCTCCGGCGGCAACCCGATGCTGCTGCGCGCCCTGCTGGAGGACTGGCGGACCGTTGGCGAGCACGGCGAGGCCCAGCAGCGCCCCGCGCCCGGCGAGGCGTTCGCCCACGCCGTCCTCGGCTGTCTGCACCGGAGCGAGCCCGAGGTGCTGGAGGTCGCCCGCGGGGTCGCCGTCCTCGGCGACGCCCGCTCCCCCCGGCTGCTCGGCCAGCTTCTCGACCTGAGCCTCAGCACGGTCCAGCAGGGCGTCCAGGACCTGCACCAGTGCGCCATCCTGGAGCACAACGCCTTCCGCGACGAAGTGGCCCGTACCGCGGTGCTCGACGCGACCCCCGCGACCGCCCGCGGCGCCCTGCACGCCCGCGCCGCCCGGCTGCTGCACACCGACGGCGCCTCCGCCCTCGACGTCGCCCGCCAGTTGGTCTCCGCCCGGCAGGACGGCGAGCGCTGGACCGTCCCCGTCCTGCGCGAGGCCGCCGAATTCGCCCTGGTCGAGGAGGAGTTGGAGTTCGCGCTCCGCTGCCTGGAGCACGCCCACCACGGCTGCGGGCCCGGCCCGGAGCGCACCGCGCTCAAGGCCCGGCTGGTCAGCATCGCCTGGCGGATCGGCCCCGCCGCCGCCGAGAGCCATCTGCCGGAGCTCATCGCGGACGCCGAGCGGGGCCGGCTCGCCCCGCGCGACGTCGCCCCGATCACCTCCTACCTCGTCTGGTCCGGGCGGCTGGACGCGGCGGCCGCCGCCGTCGCCGCGCTGGCCCGCTCGGCCGGCACCGGCGAGGACCCCGCGATGACCGCCGCCGTCTCCGCCTCCGCCCAGTGGCTGACGATGTTCAGCCCCCCGCTGCGCGACCGCCTCCCCACCGTCGGGACCGGCGTCACGGCGGCCACCGGCGCCCCCCGCGACATGGCCTACCTGGCCTACGCCCACGCCGCCGCCACCATGTCCGCCGCGCTCACCGAGGGCCAGGCCGACCGGGCCGTCATCGAGGCCGAACGGGTCCTACAGCGCCACCACCTGAGCGACAGCACCCTCCAGCCGCTGGTCGTCGCACTGCTGGCGCTGGTCCTGGCCGGCCGGCTCGACCTCGCCCTGTCCTGGTGCGAGCGGCTGCTGGGCGAATGCTCCGCCCGCCGCGTCCCCACCTGGCAGGCGCTGCTGTCCGCCGTACGGGCCGAGATAGCACTGCGCCAGGGCGATCTCCAGGTCGCCGCACACCAGGCGCGCACCGCGATGTCGCGGATCTCCATCCAGGGCTGGGGCGTGGGCATCGGGCTGCTGCTGTCCACCCTGATCCAGGCCGAGACCGGGATGGGCCACTACGACGAGGCCATGGCGCTGCTCGAACAGCCGCTGCCCGACGAGCTCTTCCAGACCCTCCCCGGGCTGTTCTACCTGCGGGCCAGGGGCCGCTGCCATCTGGCCACCGGCCGCTACCACGCCGCGCTCGGCGATTTCACGGCCGCCGGTGAGCTGATGGACGCCTGGCGGATGGACATGCCCCTGCTGACCCCCTGGCGGGTGGACGCCGCCGAGACCTGGCTGGCCCTCGGCGACCCCAAGCGCGCCCGCGCGCTGGCCGAGGAGCAGTTGCGGCTGGGCCCGGAGGACGCCCGGCTGCGCGGCGCCCTGCTGGTGGTCCTGGCCCGCACCGACGAGCTCAAGCGCCGGGTGCCCCGGCTCAAGGAGGCCGTCGAGATCCTGGAGGGCGGCGACGACCGCATCCAGCTCGCCATCGCGCTGGGTGAACTCGGCCGCGCCTACCGCTCGCTGGGCGACTTCAACCGGGGCCGGGTGTTCGTCCGCAAGGCGTGGCATGTGGCCAAGACCTGCGGCGCCGATCCGCTCTGCCGTGAGCTGATGCCCCGGCACGCGGACGCCGGTGAGCTGGCGGCGGCCGCCGCCCAGCCGGGCCAGGGCGCCGAGCAGCAGCGCGATGTGGAGGCGCTGACCGAGGCGGAGGTGCGGATCGCGGTGCTGGCCGCGCACGGCAACACCAACCGGGAGATTGCCTCCAAGCTGTTCGTCACCGTCAGCACCGTGGAGCAGCATCTGACCCGCATCTACCGCAAGCTGAACGTCAAGCGGCGCCGTGACCTGCCCGCGAAGCTCTCGGACAGCAGCCTGACGGGGACGGTGTAGCGGGGCCCACCCGCGGTCGTGGGCCCCGCTACGGCCGCGCTAGCTCAGGAACCCGCGCTCCATGGCCGTCATCACCGCGGCCGTACGGTCGGAGACGCCGAGCTTGCGATACGAACGCAGCAGGTGCGTCTTGACCGTGGCCTCGCTGACGAACAGCTCGGTGCCGATCTCGGCGTTGGTCAGCCCCCGGCCGACCAGCCGCAGCACCTCGCGCTCACGGCCGGAGAGCGGGGACGGCTCGACCGTCCGGGGGCGGAAGAGCTTGCCCGCGAGCGACGGGGTGAGCACCGTCTCGCCACGCGCCGCGGTCTGCACCGCGTCGATCAGCTCCTGGCGTGAACTGCCCTTCAGCAGATAGCCCGCGGCGCCCGCCTCCACCGCGCGCAGAATGTCGGAGTCGTCCTCGTAGGTGGTCACGATGACCACCTTGCAGCCCGGCACCTGCCGCAGGATCTGCCCGGTGGCCTCGACCCCGTCCATCCCGCCCATGCGCAGATCCAGCAGGGTGATGTCCGGCCGCAGCGCGACCGCCTGGACCACCGCCTCCTCACCGGAACCGGCCTGCCCGACCACCGTGATCCCCTCGGCGGACTCCAGCATGGCGCTCAGCCCCTCCCGCACCACGGGATGGTCATCGGCCAACAGGACCCTGATGGGGCCGCTCGGTCCGCCCGACGTACCCTCAGCCACTCACTGCCTCCCCGGTCAGCGCCGTCACCGGCACGCTCACCTCCACGGTGGTGCCCCGTCCGGGGCTGCTGGTGACGGACGCCACCCCGTCGATCTCCTCCACCCGGGCCTGCATCCCGCGCAGCCCGTAGCCTTCCTGGGTGCCGTCCGGGGTGAATCCCTCGCCGTCGTCGCGGACCAGCAGCCGGACGCCGCCCTGGTCGAAGACCACGATCACATCCACCGTACGGGCCTGATGGGCGTGCTTGCGCACATTGGCGATGGCCTCCTGCACCGTGCGCAGCAGCACCACGCTCACGGCCATCGGCAGCGACTTCTCCTCGCCCATCACCGAACACCGCACCTCCAGACCGGTCTCGGCGATCAGCCCCTCGGCCTGCCGGCGCACCGCCTGGGAGAGCGAACCGCCGCGCAGCGCGGGCGGGGTGAGGGCGGCCACGAAGTCACGGGCCTCGGCGAGCGACTCCTTGGCCACCCGCCCGGCCAGCGACAGATGGTTCACCGCCTGGTCCGGGGCGTCGCGCACCTCCGACTCGGCCGCCTGCACCAGGCTGATGATGCTGGTCAGGCCCTGCGCCAGAGTGTCGTGGATCTCCCGGGCCAGCCGCTCGCGTTCGGCCGAGATTCCGGCCTCGTGGGAGAGCCTGGCCACCCGTTCCCGGCTGCGCCGCAACTCCTCGATGAGCTGCCCGCGCCCCTTGCTCTGCCGCACCACCCGCTTGATCCACAGCCCCAGCAGCATCGACAGCGCGATGCTCAGCAGCGAGATGGGCAGGACGCCAAGGACGCTCAGCCCCAGGTCCTCCCCGATGAACGCCACCACCAGCACCGGGCAGAGATTGGCCACCGTGGCCAGCGCCACCGCCGAGACCATCGGCAGGCTCATGATCAGCATCGGGATGACGGCGAACAGCGCGAACGCGCCGATGAGGTTGAACGCCGTGGTGACGCAGAACAGCGCCACCAGACCCGCCGCGAACACCAGGTTCCGCGGGCCGTAGGTGTCCTCGATCATCAGCGTCCGGCCGACCGCCGCGTACCACGGCACGCACAGCGTCAGTGCGGCGATCGGGATGGAGTGGCTGGCCTGGGAGCCGCTGGAGAGGAAGAGCAGGATCGCCGTGACGAGATAGGAGACGGCGAAGAAGCCGTCCCACAGGCCGAACCAGCGGGTGCCGGACTCGGGACCGTAGTACGCCCCGGTCTGCGAGCCCTCCCCCGGAGAGTGATTGCGCACGGGCTCAGTACTACCACGCGTGTCCACCGTGTCCACCGGACGGTTGACAGCCAGAACCCACCGTTCAGTCGTCTCGCGTCGGCCGGTGCGCTTCTAGCGTTGAGTCAGGTGAGACGGAGAGTCGTCACACCGCCTGCACATCACCCTTTTTGGCTTGGAGAACGTCCCGTATGCCACAGATGAGCCAGTTCATGTCCGCACTGATCGCCAGTGGCACGATCCTGATCATCATCCTGGCGACCGACATCGGCCGCCGCCGCATCACCACGATGCGGATGGTGCGCTCGGTCATCGCCGTGGCCATCGTCATCGCGATCTTCGTCGATTCCTTCCCGACCAAGGGCAACGACCTCTCCCTCCAGCTTGTGGGCGTCGGCACCGGTGTCATCTGCGGTCTGATCGCCGGAGTGCTGCTGCCCGCCTACAAGGACGCCACCTCCGGCGACCTCTACACCATCGGTGGCATCGGCTACGCCCTGGTGTGGATCGTCCTGTCCAGCGGACGCATCCTCTTCGCCTACGGCGCCGAGCACTGGTTCACCATGGACCTGGTCAAGTTCTCCATCGACTACAAGATCAGCGGCCAGGACACCTACGCCAACGCGTTCGTCTTCATGTCGCTGGCCATGGTGCTGACCCGTACCGCCGTGCTGCTGGCCAAGATGCGCAAGCTGAAGAGCCAGGACATCGCGAGCGCTCAGTTGCCGCAGCAGACCACCACCGGTGCGTCGGTCTGAACCGCCTGATTTCATAGTCCACCAACCCCGCCGGGCCCGCCCCGGCACCCGCCAGACGCAAGAGCAGGGTGAAGCAGTGGAACGCCATGACAACCTGAGGCTCCGACCGCCTCGGCACCGGGTCGACCGCCGTGCGATCGGCTGGTGGACCGTGCAGTCCGCCGTCTTCGCCCTGCCTCTGCCGCTCGTCTTCGGAATCCTGTGGGCCTCCATTCCCCCCACGCGTGAGTTCTTCATGTGGGCCACGCTGATCTCGCTGGTCCCCGGGCTGCTCTACATGGCCGTCATGCCGGCCTGGCGCTACCGGGTCCACCGCTGGGAGGCCACCGGCGAGGCGGTCTACGCGGCCTCCGGCTGGCTCTGGCAGCAGTGGCGGGTCGTTCCGCTCTCCCGCGTCCAGACCGTGGACACCCTGCGCGGCCCGATCCAGCAGATGTTCGGGCTCTCCGGCGTCACCGTGACCACCGCCTCCGCCGCGGGCGCGGTGAAGATCAAGGGCATCGACCACAAGATGGCCGCCGACCTGGTCGAGTACCTTGCCAAGTCCACCCAGGCCGTCCCGGGAGACGCCACATGACGTCGGACACCACCGTGCGGCCGCCCGCCCACGAGGCCGGCCAGGACTGGGGGCGGCTCAACAGCCGGCTGCTCCTGGTCAACCTGTCCATCCTCGCCGCACCGGTGGCGATGTTCCTGGTCAGCCTCGCGGTCACCGGCGGCGACACCAACCTCCAGGTCATCATCACCCTCGGCTCGCTGTTCGTGACCTTCCTGGTCATCAGCGGCATCGGGCTGATGCGGCTGTTCACCACCCGCTTCCGGCTCACCGAGGACCGCTTCGAGCTCCACACCGGTCTGCTCTTCCGCAGCGAGCGCTCGGTCCCCATCGGCCGCATCCGCGGTGTCGACCTCACCGCCAACCCAGTCCACCGGATCTTCGGCCTCACCACCCTGCGGATCGACAGCGGGGACCAGAGCGACGCCGCCGCGCGCAGGCTCGCCCTCGACGGCATCACCAAGGCCGAGGCCCTGGAGCTGCGCGGCCGGATCATCGCGCTGCGCGACGCGGGCCGGGCCCGGCCGGTGGCCGACAGCGACGGCGTGCTCAGCCGGCTGGACTGGTCCTGGCTGCGCTACGGCCCGCTGACCCTCTGGGGCGTGGGCGGTGTCTTCATCGCCGCCGCCAGTACCTACCGCACCCTGAGCGAGCTCCAGGTCAACCCGCTCGACCTCGGCGTCATCAAGGACCTCGAGAACCGCTTTGGCACCATTCCCCTGTGGTACGGAGTCCTGCTGGCCGCCGTTCTCATCGTCGTCCTCGGCATGATCGGCTCCACCGCCACCTACATCGAGAACTGGGCCGGTTACGAACTGCGCCGCGAGGACGGCGGGATCTTCCGCATCCGCCGCGGACTGCTGGCCACCCGCTCCGTGAGCATCGAGGAACGCCATCTGCGCGGCCTCGAACTCGTCGAGCCCATCCCGCTGCGCTGGGCCAAGGGCGCCAAGCTCAACGCCGTCGCCAGCGGCCTGGGCAACCAGGAGGACAACCGCAGGCGCCGCGCCCTGACCCCGCCCACCCCGCGCGGCGAGGCCCTGCGGGTCGCCGCCGAGGCGCTGCCGACCGGCCCCGGTCTGATCGAGCGCAAGGGTCTTCTCCCGCACCCCCGGGCGGCCCTGCGGCGCCGGATCAACCGCGCCCTCATCTGGTCGGTCCTGATCGCGGCCGTCCCGGTGGGCCTGGGCCTGTGGCTCGGCTCCTGGCTCGTCATCACCGGCGTGATCACCGGTGTGGTGCTGGTGCCGGTCCTGGTGGCGTTCGCCGTGGGCGCCTACCACAGCCTCGGCCATCTCCTGCGCGGCCGCTTCCTGGTGATGTGCTCCGGGGCGTTCGCCCGCCGCACCGTGGCCCATCAGCGTGAGGCCATCATCGGCTGGAAGTTCTCCCGGACGCCGTTCCAGCGCCGGGTCGGGCTGATCACCCTCGGCGCCACCACCGCCGCCGGTGAAGGCGTCTACCACGTGCACGACCTGACCGAAGGCCAGGGAATCGCCCTCGCAGAGACCGCGGTACCGGGGCTGCTCGCTCCGTTCATCGAGAGAGCCCCCGACCGCGGCTGACCCCACCCCGAGACCAACTGGCGATCCCCCGAGAGGTGGAGGGGCGGACCGAAAGGCCGCCCCTCCACCTCTGAACCCCCTCCACTTCTGGGAAAATTGAATACTGGGCGCATTATTTGCTCGAGATCCTTGTCGCCACCGGAATTCTCATGCACTCTGGTGAATTAAGCGTGGCCATTGCCCGCTGCCCCCGGATACGGGACCCCAAAGGGATGATAGGGGTCCATAGGGGGTTTGAAGGGGTTTCTAGCCGCCCTGCCCTGTGTAAAGCTGACGTACGGTCTTGGTGTTATGTCTGCGAGGGTAATGGGGCGCGCGATGGTGAGTGAGTCCGTGGATTTCACGCCCGAGCACACCGAAATGGGGGGCACGAGCCCCGAAGGAGCGTCCCCGTGGCGGGACCGGCTCGCCCAGCTCCCCGAGGCCGAGCGCGCCGAGGCCCTCACCGCCTGGGTCGGCGAGATCGTCGAGCAGGCCCTCAAGGACAAGGCGCCGGATCTGCTCGACCCCGAGCGCCCCTTCCTCGACCTGGGCTTCGACTCCCTCGCCACGGTCGATCTGCACGCCCGGCTGACCGCCGCCACCGGACTGCGGCTGCCGGTCACCCTAGCCTTCGACCACCCCACCCCCGCCGACCTCGCCCGCCATGTGCGCGCCGAACTGCTCGGTGAGAACGACGGCCCCGACGCGTCATCGGCCGACGCCACAATGGGCCCGATCGCCGCCGACGAGCCCATCGCCATTGTCGGAATGAGCTGCCGATTCCCCGGTTCGGTCAGCTCTCCCGAAGAACTGTGGGAAATCGTCGCGGGCGGAAAAGACGTCATCTCCGAATTCCCGGTGACCCGGGGCTGGGATCTCACCGGGCTTTACGACCCCGACCCGGACAAGGCAGGCAGCAGCTATACCCGCGAAGGCGGATTCCTGCACGACGCCGATGAGTTCGATCCGGCGTTCTTCGGCATTTCGCCGCGCGAGGCCCTCGCGATGGATCCGCAGCAGCGGCTGCTGATGGAGACCTCCTGGGAGGTCTTCGAACGCGCCGGTATCGACCCCGCGACCCTCCGGGGCGGCCGGGCCGGTGTGTTCGTCGGCGCCGAGACCCAGGACTACGGCCCCCGGCTGCACGAGGCCGAGCAGGGCTTCGAGGGCTATCTGGTCACCGGCAACGCCGCCAGCGTCGCCTCCGGCCGGATCGCCTACACCTTCGGCTTCGAAGGCCCCACCGTCACCGTCGACACCGCGTGCTCCTCCTCGCTGGTCGCGCTCCACCTGGCCGTCCAGGCGCTGCGCGCGGGCGAGTGCACCATGGCGCTCGCCGGTGGCGCGGCCGTCATGGCCAACCCCGGCTCGTTCATCGCCTTCAGCCGCCAGCGCGGCCTCGCGGCCGACGGACGCTGCAAGCCGTTCGCCGCCGCCGCCGACGGCACCGCCTGGGGCGAGGGCGTCGGCATGCTGCTCGTCGAACGGCTCTCGGACGCCCAGAAGAACGGCCACCGGGTCCTCGCCGTCGTCCGCTCCACCGCCATCAACCAGGACGGCGCCAGCAACGGCCTCACCGCCCCCAGCGGCCCCGCCCAGCAGCGCGTCATCCGCCAGGCCCTCGCGGGCGCCGGACTGTCCTCCGGTGAGGTCGACGTCGTCGAGGCCCACGGCACCGGTACGACGCTGGGCGACCCCATCGAGGCCCAGGCGCTGCTCGCCACCTATGGCCAGGACCGGGAGGCGGACCGGCCGCTGTGGCTCGGCTCGCTCAAGTCCAACATCGGCCACACCCAGTCCGCGGCCGGTGTCGGCGGCATCATCAAGATGGTCATGGCGATGCGCCACGGCGTCCTGCCGCGCAGCCTGCACATCGACGAGCCGACCCCGCATGTCGACTGGACCGCCGGTGACATCGAGCTGCTGACCGAGGCGCGGCCGTGGCCGGAGAGCGACCGCCCGCGCCGCGCGGGCGTCTCCTCGTTCGGCATGAGCGGCACCAACGCCCACGCCATCATCGAACAGCCTCCGGCCGAACAGCCCCCGGCCGAACAGCCCTCGGCCGAACAGCCCTCGGCCGAACAGCCCTCGCTCGACGGCGGGGAGCGGAACAAGACCGAGGACCCCGATGGCGAGGGCTCCGCGGAACCCGCCGTCCTGCCCTGGACCCTGTCCGCGAAGACCACCGACGCCCTCCGCGGCCAGGCCGAGCGGCTGCACACGCTGCTGGAGGCCGACCCCGAGCTCGCCCTCACCGACATCGGCCACTCCCTGGCCACCACCCGCGCCACCTTCGAACAGCGCGCCGTGCTCCTCGCCGGCGACCGCGACGGCTTCCTCGCCGCCCTGCGCACCCTCGCCGAGGACGGCGACGCGCCGACCGTCGTGCGCGGCGCCCCCGCAGCCGGAAAACTCGCCCTGCTCTTCACCGGACAGGGCAGCCAGCGCCTCGACATGGGCCGCGAGCTGTACGGCGCCTACCCCGTCTTCGCCGAAGCCCTCGACGACGCCTGCTGGTACCTCGAGGAACAGCTCGAACACCCGCTGCTCGACGTGCTCTTCGCCGAGGAGGGCAGCCCCGAGGCCGCCCTCCTGGACCGCACCGACTACACCCAGCCCGCCCTGTTCGCGATCGAGGTCGCGCTGTTCCGGTTGGCCGAGTCCTGGGGACTGCGCCCCGAACTGCTCGCCGGACACTCCATCGGCGAGCTGGCCGCGGCCCATGTGGCCGGGGTGCTGTCCCTGGAGGACGCCGCCGCGCTGGTGGCGGCCCGTGGCCGGCTGATGCAGGAGCTTCCGGCCGGTGGCGCGATGGTCGCGGTGCAGGCTTCGGAGGACGAGGTACTGCCGCTGCTCGCCGGACGCGAGGACCGGATCGGTATCGCCGCCGTCAACGGCCCCCACTCCGTCGTCGTCTCGGGCGAGGAGGACGCGGCGCTGGAGATCGCGGCGTCGTTCGAGGAGCGGGGGCGGAAGACCAAGCGGCTCACCGTCAGCCACGCGTTCCACTCCCCGCTGATGGACGGCATGCTCGCCGAATTCCGGCGCGTCGCCCAGGTGCTGGACTACGCACCGCCGCGCATCCCCGTGGTCTCCACCGTCACCGGGCGCGTCGCCACCGCCGAGGAGCTGTGCTCGCCCGAGTACTGGGTACGCCATGTCCGCGAGGCCGTCCGCTTCCTGGACGGTGTGCGGACACTGGCCGACAAGGGCGCCACCACCTTCCTGGAGCTCGGCCCCGACGCCGTGCTCACCGCCATGGCCCAGGACTGCCTGCCCGACGCCGACGGCACCGCGTACGCCGCCACGCTGCGCGGCGGACGCCCCGAGGCCGAAACGCTGACGGCGGCCGTGGCGCTCGCGTACGTCCGGGGCAAGAAGGCCGACTGGGCCGCCCCGTACGCCACCACCGGCGCCCGCACGATCGACCTGCCCACCTACGCCTTCCAGCGCCAGCGGTACTGGCTCAACGCCCCGGCCCCGGCCCTGGCCGGACCGGCGGAGGCCGCCGCGTCGGGCTCGGCGGTCGACGGGCGGTTCTGGGATGTGGTGGAGCGCGGGGATGTGGCCGCGTTGGCTGCGGAGCTGGCGGTGGATCCGGGGGTTTCGCTGGGTGAGGTGCTGCCCGCGTTGTCGTCGTGGCGGCGGCAGGAGTCGGTGCGGTCTGCGGTTGATGGCTGGCGTTACCGGGTGTCGTGGAGGCCGGTGACGGAGCGGTCGGCGGCCGGGGTGTTGGGCGGCTGCTGGGTGGTTGTGGTCCCGGTGGACGGGGCCGGGGGTGTGTGGGCCTCGGGTGTGGTGCGGATGCTGGCGGGGCGTGGTGTGGATGTGCGCGTGGTCGAGTCGGACGCGGCGGACCGCGCCGGGATCGCGGATGAGCTGCGTGCGGCGGTGGGCGACGCCTCGGTGACGGGTGTGGTGTCGCTTCTTGCGGTGGGCGACGCCTCGGTGACGGATGTGCTGCGGACGGCCGCGTTGGTGCAGGCGTTGGGTGATGCGGGTGTGGGTGCGCCGTTGTGGGTGGCGACGCGGGGCGCGGTGTCGGTGGGGCGTTCGGACGGTGTGGTGAATCCGGGTCAGGCGTTGGTGTGGGGTCTTGGCCGGGTGGCGGCGTTGGAGCTGCCGGAGCGGTGGGGCGGTCTGGTCGATCTGCCGGAGTCGGCGGATGAGCGGGTGCTGGGGCGGTTGGCGGGTGTGCTGGCCGGGGCCGGTGGCGAGGACCAGGTCGCGGTGCGCGGCTCGGGTGTCTTCGGACGCCGGCTGGTGCGGGCGGCAGTGGCGGGTTCGGCAACGGGTTCGGCCTCCGAGGGCTCCTGGTCCCCGGGTGCCGGGTCGGTGCTGGTCACGGGCGGCACGGGCGCGTTGGGGGCGCATCTGGCTCGCTGGCTGGTGGAGAACGGTGCCGAGCATGTGGTGCTCACCAGCCGTCGGGGGCTGGCTGCCCCGGGTGCGGTGGAGCTGCGGGATGAGCTGGCGGCCTCGGGCGCTCGGGTGACCGTTGCCGCGTGTGATGTGGCGGACCGGGACGCGCTCGCGGAGCTGCTGGCCGGGCTTCCGGAGGAGCTTCCGCTGACCGCCGTGGTCCATGCGGCCGGTGTGCTCGACGACGGCGTACTGGACTCGCTCACGCCCGAGCGGTTCGCCTCGGTGCTCCGGGCGAAGGCCGATGCCGCCCGCCATCTGGACGAGCTGACGCGCGACCTGGACCTTACGGCGTTCGTCCTCTTCTCCTCGATCACCGGATCGGTGGGTGCCGCCGGGCAGGGCAACTACGCTGCTGCGAACGCCTACTTGGACGCGCTGGCGGAGTCGCGCCGTGCGGAGGGGCTGCCCGCCACCTCGATCGCCTGGGGCCCGTGGGCCGAGGGCGGCATGGCCGGTGACGACGCCATGGAGCGGCGGATGCGCCGCGAGGGCATGCCGCCGATGGCGCCCGAATCCGCCGTTGCCGCCCTGCGGCAGGCGCTGGACCTCGATGACACGGCCGTGACGGTCGCGGACATCGACTGGGAGAACTTCACCCGCACCCTCACCGCCGTACGGCCGAGCCCGCTGATCGCCGAACTGGCGGCGGCGGAGGCCGGGCCGCGCGCCGCGACCGGCGCCGAGACCGGAAAGGTCGTCACCGACGCCGACTCCGCCACTCCGCTCGGCGAGCGGCTGCGCGGCCTTCCCAAGGCCGAACAGGACCGTGCGCTGCTGGAGTTGGTGCGTACGCAGGTGGCGTCGGTGCTGGGGCATGGCAGGGCCGAGGCGGTGGAGGCCGGACGGGCCTTCAAGGAGCTGGGCTTCGACTCGCTGGCCGCGATCGAGCTGCGCAACCGGCTGAACGCGGCGACGGGCCTGCGGCTGGCCGCCACGCTCATCTACGACTACCCGAACGCCACCGCTCTCGCCGACCATCTGCGGACCGAGCTGGTGGGCGCGGATGCTGGGGTGAGTGGTGGTGTGGCCACGCCTGCGGTCGCGGTGGCCGATGATCCGATCGCGATCGTGGCGATGAGCTGCCGTTTCCCGGGTGGGGTGCGGTCGCCGGAAGAGCTGTGGCAGTTGCTGACGGCCGGTGGGGACGCGATCGCGGAGTTCCCGTCCGACCGTGGCTGGGATCTGGCGGGGCTGTACGATCCGGACCCGGACCGTCAGGGGACGTCGTACGCGCGTGAGGGTGGTTTCCTCTACGACGCCGGGGACTTCGACGCGTCGTTCTTCGGCATTTCGCCGCGTGAGGCGCTGGCGATGGATCCGCAGCAGCGGTTGCTGCTGGAGACGTCGTGGGAGGCGTTCGAACGCGCGGGCATCGACCCGGCCACGCTGCGCGGCAGCCGTACCGGTGTCTTCGCGGGCACCAACGGACAGGACTACGCCGCCCTCGTCTCCACCCCGCCCGAGGGCCTGGAGGGCCATCTGGGCACGGGAAACGCGGCGAGCGTGGTGTCCGGCCGGGTGGCGTACACCTTCGGTCTCGAGGGCCCGGCGGTGACGGTGGACACGGCGTGTTCGTCGTCGCTGGTGGCCCTGCACATGGCCGTTCAGGCGCTGCGTGGTGGCGAGTGCACGATGGCGCTCGCGGGCGGCGTCACGGTGATGTCCACGCCGGAGGCGTTTGTCGACTTCAGCCGTCAGCGCGGGCTGGCGGAGGACGGCCGGATCAAGGCGTTCGCGGCCGGTGCGGATGGCACCGGCTGGGGCGAGGGCGTCGGCATGCTGCTGGTCGAGCGGCTGTCGGACGCGGAGAAGAACGGCCACCCGGTGCTGGCGGTGGTGCGGGGCTCCGCGATCAACCAGGACGGTGCGTCGAACGGTTTGACGGCGCCGAATGGCCCGTCCCAGCAGCGCGTCATCCGGCAGGCGCTGGCCGGTGCGGGCCTGTCGGCCGGTGATGTGGATGTGGTCGAGGCGCACGGTACGGGTACGACGCTGGGTGACCCGATCGAGGCGCAGGCGCTGCTGGCCACGTACGGCCAGGAGCGGGATGCCGAGCGGCCGTTGTGGCTGGGCTCCATCAAGTCCAACATCGGTCATACGCAGGCCGCCGCCGGTGTCGCGGGCATCATCAAGATGGTGCTGGCGATGCGGCATGGGGTGCTGCCGCAGACATTGCATGTGGATGAGCCGTCGCCGCATGTGGACTGGTCGGCGGGCGCCGTCGCGCTGCTGACCGAGCAGGTGGAATGGCCGGAGGCCGGCCGCCCGCGCCGTGCGGGCGTGTCGTCCTTCGGGCTCAGCGGCACCAACGCGCACACCATCATCGAGCAGGCCCCGGCCCCGGCCCTTCCGGTCGCCCCGGCCGAGGAGCCCGCGCCGCGTGCTCTGCCCGCGCTGCCGTGGCTGCTGTCGGCCAAGGACGGTCAGGCGCTGCACGCCCAGGCCGCACAGCTCGCCACCCACCTCCGCACCCACCCCGAACTGAGCGCGACCGACCTCGCCTTCTCCCTCGCCACCAGCCGTGCCGCGCTGGAACGGCGCGCGGCGCTCATCACCACTGACCGCGAGTCGTTCCTCGCGGGCCTGGACGCGGTGGCGCGTGGCGAGTCCGCCCCCTCCGTGGTCGAGGGGGCGGTTGCCGAGGGCAAGGTGGCGTTCCTGTTCACGGGGCAGGGGAGTCAGCGGCTGGGGATGGGGCGTGAGTTGTATGACGCCTATCCGGTGTTCGCGGATGCGTTGGATGAGGTGTGTGCGCATCTGGAGCTGTATCTGGAGCGGCCGCTGCGGGATGTGCTCTTCGGGGATGACGCGGAGGCGCTGGATCGGACGGGGTTCACTCAGCCCGCGCTGTTCGCGGTCGAGGTGGCGCTGTTCCGACTGGTCGAGGCGTGGGGTCTGACACCGGACTTCCTCTCCGGGCACTCCATCGGTGAGTTGGCCGCGGCGCATGTGGCGGGTGTGTTGTCGCTGGCGGATGCGGCGAAGTTGGTGGCGGCGCGTGGGCGGTTGATGCAGGCGCTGCCTGCCGGTGGCGCGATGATCGCGGTGCAGGCTTCGGAGGACGAGGTCACGCCGCTGCTGACCGAGCGGGTGTCGATTGCCGCGCTGAACGGGCCCACGTCGGTCGTGGTCGCGGGTGATGAGGACGAGGCTGTCGCGATCGCGGCGGGCTTCGAGGCGCAGGGCCGTAAGACCAAGCGCCTCACGGTCAGCCACGCGTTCCACTCGCCTCGCATGGACGGCATGTTGGACGCGTTCCGCGAGGTTGCGGAGGGGCTGTCGTACGAGGCCCCGAGCATCCCGATCGTCTCCAACCTCACCGGTGGCGTGGTGTCCGCCGAGGAGATCACCAGCCCCGACTTCTGGGTGCGCCACGTCCGCGAAGCCGTGCGCTTCCTCGACGGTGTGCGGACGCTGGAAGCGGAGGG
This sequence comes from Streptomyces sp. CY-1, assembly GCF_047218265.1. Taxonomy (NCBI): domain Bacteria; kingdom Bacillati; phylum Actinomycetota; class Actinomycetes; order Kitasatosporales; family Streptomycetaceae; genus Streptomyces; species Streptomyces sp. CY-1. Next base: position 4,350,196 of record NZ_CP178393.1, on the reverse strand, counting down.
TGTGACGACCTTCGTCGAGCTGGGCCCCGATGGCGTGCTCTCCGCGATGGCGCAGGAGTGCGTGACCGGCGAGGACGCCGCGTTCGCCGCCGCACTGCGGAAGGGGCGCGCGGAGGCCGAGTCGGTGACCGCCGCCCTCGCCCTGCTGCATGTCCGGGGCCAGTCCCTGGACTGGGGTGGCTATTTCGAGGGCACCGGGGCCCGGCGGGTCGAGCTGCCGACGTACGCCTTCCAGCGCACGCGGTACTGGTGGGAGGAGGCCCCGGCGGCGGAGGCCGCCGTGTCCGGCGGTGCCGTTGACGGGCGGTTCTGGGATGTGGTGGAGCGCGGGGATGTGGCCGCGTTGGCTGCGGAGCTGGCGGTGGATCCGGGGGTTTCGCTGGGTGAGGTGCTGCCCGCGTTGTCGTCGTGGCGGCGGCAGGAGTCGGTGCGTTCGGCGGTTGATGGCTGGCGTTACCGGGTGTCGTGGAGGCCGGTGACGGAGCGGTCGGCGGCCGGGGTTCTGGGTGGCTGCTGGGTGGTTGTGGTGCCTGCCGGTGAGGCGGGGGGCGTGTGGGCCACGGGTGTGGTGCGGATGCTGGCGGGGCGTGGTGTGGATGTGCGCGTGGTCGAGTCGAATGCGGTGGACCGCGCCGGGATGGCGGAGGAGCTGCGTACGGCCGTCGTGGGCGGTTCGGTGGCGGGGGTGTTCTCCCTGCTGGCCACGGCCGATGGTGAGACGGGTCTGCTGCGGACGGCCGCGTTGGTGCAGGCGTTGGGTGATGCGGGTGTGGGTGCGCCGTTGTGGGTGGCGACGCGGGGCGCGGTGTCGGTGGGGCGTTCGGACGGCGTGGTGAATCCGGGCCAGGCGTTGGTGTGGGGTCTTGGCCGGGTGGCGGCGTTGGAGCTGCCGGAGCGGTGGGGTGGTCTGGTCGACCTTCCCGAGACGGCCGACGAGCGTGCGCTCGGGCGGCTGGCGGGTGTGCTGGCCGGGACCGGTGGCGAGGACCAGGTCGCCGTTCGCGGCTCGGGCGTCTTCGGACGACGGCTGACGGAGGCTTCCGGGGCCCGGACGCCGGACGACGAGGGCTGGCGGCCCTCGGGTTCGGTGCTGGTGACCGGCGGCACGGGCGCGCTGGGTGCGCATCTGGCTCGCTGGCTGGTGGAGAACGGTGCCGAGCATGTGGTGCTCACCAGCCGTCGGGGGCTGGCTGCCCCGGGTGCGGTGGAGCTGCGGGATGAGCTGGCGGCCTCGGGCGCTCGGGTGACCGTTGCCGCGTGTGATGTGGCGGACCGGGGCGCGCTCGCGGAGCTGCTCGCGTCCACACCGGCCGAGTTCCCGCTGACCGCCGTCGTGCACGCGGCCGGTGTGCTGGACGACGGACTTGTGGAAACGCTGGACGCCGAGCGCCTGGAGCGCGTGGTGCGCGCCAAGGCCACCTCCGCGCGGAACCTCCATGAGCTGACGCGCGACCTGGACCTTACGGCGTTTGTCCTCTTCTCCTCGTTCGCCGGATCGATCGGCGCCGCCGGGCAGGGCAACTACGCTGCTGCGAACGCCTATTTGGACGCGCTGGCGGAGCTGCGCCGTGCGGAGGGGCTGCCCGCCACCTCGATCGCCTGGGGCCCGTGGGCCGAGGGCGGCATGGCCGCCGACGAGGCGCTGGAGCGGCGGATGCGCCGTGACGGTGTGCCGCCGATGGCGCCCGAGTCGGCGCTCACCGCGCTGAGGCAGGCGCTGGACCTCGATGACACCGTCGTGACGGTCGCGGACATCGACTGGGACCGGTTCCTGGCCGAGTTCACCGCCGTACGGCCGAGCGCGCTGTTCGGCGAGGTACGGGCCGCGCGTCCGGCGCCGGCCGCCGAGGGCGCGCCGCGCATGGCCGCCACCGCCGGGACCGGCACACTGGCGGAGCGGCTGTCCGGTCTGACGGACAACGAGCGCGCGCAGACGCTGCTGGAGCTGGTGCGTACGCAGGTCGCGTCGGTGCTGGGGCATGGCGGGGCCGAGGCGGTGGAGGCCGGACGCGCCTTCAAGGAGCTGGGCTTCGACTCGCTCACCGCCGTCGAACTCCGCAACCGGCTGAACGCGGCGACCGCCCTGCGGCTGCCCGCCACGCTCATCTACGACTACCCGAACGCCACCGCCCTCGCCGACCACCTCCGCACGGAGCTGCTGGGCGCGGACGCTGCGGTGGCCGGTGGCGTGGCCGCGCCTGCGGTCGCGGTGGCCGATGATCCGATCGCGATCGTGGCGATGAGCTGCCGTTTCCCGGGTGGGGTGCGGTCGCCGGAAGAGCTGTGGCAGTTGCTGACGGCCGGTGGGGACGCGATCGCGGAGTTCCCCACCGACCGTGGCTGGGATCTGGCCGGGCTGTACGATCCGGACCCGGACCGCCCGGGCACGTCGTACGCGCGTGAGGGTGGTTTCCTCTACGACGCCGGGGACTTCGACGCGTCGTTCTTCGGCATTTCGCCGCGTGAGGCGCTGGCGATGGATCCGCAGCAGCGGCTGCTGCTGGAGACGTCGTGGGAGGCGTTCGAGCGCGCGGGCATCGACCCGGCCACGCTGCGCGGTCAGCAGATCGGTGTCTTCGCCGGGACCAACGGCCAGGACTATCTGTCACTGCTGATGCAGGCGCCCGAGGGTCTGGAGGGCCATCTGGGCACGGGCAACGCGGCGAGCGTGGTGTCGGGGCGGGTGGCGTACACCTTCGGTCTCGAGGGCCCGGCCGTCACCGTCGACACGGCCTGCTCGTCGTCGCTGGTGGCGCTGCATCTGGCGGTGCAGGCGCTGCGGCAGGGCGAGTGCACGATGGCGCTCGCGGGCGGCGTCACGGTGATGTCCACCCCCGAGAACTTCATCGACTTCAGCCGTCAGCGTGGCCTTGCCGCCGACGGCCGGATCAAGGCGTTCGCCGCCGGGGCCGATGGCACCGGCTGGGGCGAGGGCGCGGGCATGCTGCTCGTGGAGCGGCTCTCGGACGCGCGGCGCCAGGGGCACCCGGTGCTGGCGGTGGTGCGGGGCTCGGCCATCAACCAGGACGGTGCGTCGAACGGTTTGACGGCGCCGAATGGCCCGTCCCAGCAGCGCGTCATCCGGCAGGCGCTGACCAGCGCCGGGCTGACGACCGGCGATGTGGATGTCGTCGAGGCACACGGCACCGGTACGACGCTGGGTGACCCGATCGAGGCGCAGGCGCTGCTGGCCACCTACGGGCAGCAGCGGGATGCCGAGCGGCCGTTGTGGCTGGGCTCCATCAAGTCCAACATCGGTCATACGCAGGCCGCCGCCGGTGTCGCGGGCATCATCAAGATGGTGCTGGCGATGCGGCATGGGGTGCTGCCGCAGACATTGCATGTGGATGAGCCGTCGCCGCATGTGGACTGGTCGGCGGGCGCCGTCGCGCTGCTGACCGAGCAGGTGGAATGGCCGGAGGTCGGCCGTCCGCGCCGCGCCGGTATCTCCTCGTTCGGTATCAGTGGCACCAACGCGCACACCATCATCGAGCAGGCCCCGGCTCTTCCCGCCGCACCGGCCGAGACGCCCGAGCGGAACGGCCTCGATGGCCTCCTGCCGTTCGTCCTGTCCGCCAAGAACACCGAGGCGCTGCGGGAGCAGGCCGCGCGGCTGCACACCCACCTCTCGTCGCGGCCGGAGTCGGCGCCGCTCGACATCGCCCACGCCCTGGCCGTCGGCCGCGCCGCCCTGGAGCGGCGTGCCGTGGTGACCGTCGGCGACCGGGACGAGCTGCTGCGGTCGCTCGACGCGGTGGCACGTGGCGAGTCCGCCCCGTCCGTGGTCGAGGGGACGGTTGCCGAGGGCAAGGTGGCGTTCCTCTTCACGGGACAGGGGAGTCAGCGGCTGGGGATGGGGCGTGAGTTGTATGACGCCTATCCGGTGTTCGCGGATGCGTTGGATGAGGTGTGTGCGCATCTGGAGCTGTATCTGGAGCGGCCGCTGCGGGATGTGCTCTTCGGGGATGACGCGGAGGCGCTGGATCGGACGGGGTTCACTCAGCCCGCGCTGTTCGCGGTTGAGGTGGCGCTGTTCCGGCTGGTCGAGGCGTGGGGTCTGACACCGGACTTCCTCTCCGGGCACTCGATCGGTGAGTTGGCCGCGGCGCATGTGGCGGGTGTGTTGTCGCTGGCGGATGCGGCGAAGTTGGTGGCGGCGCGTGGGCGGTTGATGCAGGCGCTGCCTGCCGGTGGCGCGATGATCGCCGTCCAGGCGTCCGAGGACGAGGTCACCTCGCTGCTCACCGAGCGGGTCAGCATCGCCGCGCTCAACGGCCCGGCCTCCGTGGTCATCGCGGGTGACGAGGACGAGGCTGTCGCGATCGCGGCGGGCTTCGAGGCGCAGGGTCGGAAGACCAAGCGGCTCACCGTCAGCCACGCGTTCCACTCGCCGCGCATGGACGGGATGCTGGACGCGTTCCGCGAGGTTGCGGAGGGGCTGTCGTACGAGGCCCCGAGCATCCCGATCGTCTCCAACCTCACCGGTGCCATCGTCTCCGCCGAGGAGATCACCAGCCCCGACTTCTGGGTGCGCCACGTCCGCGAGGCCGTCCGCTTCCTCGATGGCGTCCGCACATTGGAAGCCCAGGGCGTCACCACCTACCTCGAACTCGGCCCCGACGGCGTGCTCTCCGCGATGGCGCAGGAGTGTGTGACCGGCGCGGACACCGCCTTCGCCGTCGCGCTGCGCAAGGACCGCCCGGAGGCCGAGGCGCTGCTCTCGGCCGTCGCGCGGGCGCATGTCCGTGGGCTGACGCCGGACTGGGCGACCGTCTTCGCCGGTGCGGGCGCCGCTCCCGTGGACCCGGCCGAGCTGGCTGTGTTGCCCACGTATCCCTTCCACCGCCAGCGCTACTGGCCCAGCGCCGCCGCCCTCGCGGCGGGCGACCCCGAGTCGATCGGGCTGGGCGACATCGACCATCCGCTCCTCGGCGCCGCCGTCGCGCTCGCCGACGCCGATGGACTCCTGCTCACGGGTGTGCTCTCCACCCGTACGCACCCCTGGCTGGCCGATCACGCGGTCATGGGCACCGTGCTGCTGCCCGGTACGGCCTTCGTCGAGCTGGCCGGCGCCGCCGGCGCCCAGGTCGGCTGCGAGCGGCTGGACGAACTGACCCTGGAAGCCCCGCTCGTGCTGCCCGAGCACACCGGGGTGCGGGTGCAGCTCGTCGTGGACGGGCCGGACGAGTCCGGCCGCCGTTCCTTCAGCCTGCATTCGCGTCGACAGGACGCGCTCGGGACCGAGCCGTGGACGCGCCACGCCACCGGTGTGCTCGCGCCCGGCGCCCGGATCGCCGAGTCCGGCGAGCCCGATGAGCTGGCCGTATGGCCGCCGCAGGGTGCGACGCCGATCGCCGTCGAGGGGCTGTACGAGGAGCTGGCCGGGGCGGGTCTCGGCTACGGGCCGGTGTTCCAGGGGCTCAAGGGCGCCTGGCGGCTCGGCGAGAACCTCTACGCCGAGGTGGGCTTCACCGAGGACGCGCCGCTGACGTCGGGCGCCGAGGCCGAGCGGTTCGGGCTGCACCCGGCCCTGCTGGACGCCGCGCTGCACGTCATCGGCCTCGACAGCGCCGACCGCGAGGCGGCGCTGGCCGAGGGCGCGCTGCTGCCGTTCGCGTGGAACGGCGTTCAGTTGCACGCGGCCGGGGCCGGTGCGCTGCGGGTGCGGCTGTCCGAGCGGCCGTCGAACGCGGTCTCGCTGCTGGTGGCCGACGGTACGGGCCGCCCGGTGGCCACGGTCGAGTCGGTGGCGCTGCGGGCGGCCTCAGCCGATCAGGTCCGCGCGGCGCGCGGCGGGCTGCACGAGTCGCTGTTCCGGCTGGACTGGACGGCGGTTCCGGCGCCCGCGACGGGCGCGGCCACGGGCGACTGGGCGGTGCTCGGTGCGGACGCCGGTCAACTGGCCTTGCTGGAGGGCGCGTTCGGGTCCGGGGTCCGGCTGGCCGCGTATCGCGATCTGTCGGTGCTGCGGACGGCCGTGGCGGCCGGGGCACCCGCGCCCGACACCGTCCTGCTGGCCGGTGCCGGTGCCGCTGTGGGTGCCGGTGCCGCTGTGGGTGCCGGTGCCGCTGTGGGTGACGGTGCGGCTGTGGGTGCCGGTGCGGCGGCCGTGTACGAGGCCACGCGGACCGCCCTCGCCCTGCTCCAGGAGTGGCTGGCCGATGAGCGGTTCGCCGCCTCGCGGCTGGTGCTGCTGACCCGGGGCGCGGTGGAGACCGAGCCGGGGGCGGGCGTGGCGGATCTGCCGTACGCCGCCGTACGCGGTCTGTTCCGCTCCGCGCAGTCGGAGAACCCCGGCCGTCTGGTGCTGCTGGACGTGGACGGCGAGGAGGGCTCGTACCGTACGGTGCCCGCCGCGCTCGGCGTTGACGAGGCGGAGCTGGCGCTGCGCGCGGGCGTGGCGCTCGCGCCCCGGCTGGCCCGGGTGCCGGTCACCGAGAACACCGCCGACACCGACGCGGATACCGCCACCGAGAACACCGCCGACACCGACGCGGATACCGCCACCGCCCCCTCGTACGACCCCGACGGCACCGTGCTGATCACCGGCGCCACCGGAACCCTCGGCGGCCTCTTCGCCCGCCACCTCGTCTCCGCCCACGGCGTACGGCGACTGCTGCTGGTCAGCCGCCGTGGCGCCGACGCCGACGGCGCCGAGGAGCTGGCCGCCGGCCTCACGGCGGCCGGTGCCACCGTGACCTGGGCGGCCTGCGATGTGGCGGACCGGGACGCGCTCGCCGCGACCCTGGCCGCCGTCCCGGCCGAGCATCCGCTGACCGCCGTGGTGCACACGGCGGGCGTCCTGGACGACGGCATCCTCGGCTCGCTGACGCCCGAGCGGGTGGCGCGGGTGCTGCGTCCCAAGGTGGACGCGGCGCTCAATCTGCATGAGCTGACCCGCGGCCACGAGCTGTCCGCGTTCGTGCTGTTCTCCGGTGCCGCCGCCGTGTTCGGCGCGCCCGGACAGGCGAGCTACGCCGCCGCCAACTCCTTCCTGGAGGCGCTCGCCCAGCACCGGGTGGCCCAGGGGCTTCCGGCCACCGCGCTGGCCTGGGGCCTGTGGGGCGGTGCGGGCATGGGCAGCGGCCTTGACGAGGTCGACCTGCGGCGCATCGCACGTGGCGGGGTCGCCCCGATCGCCGCCGACGAGGGGCTCGCGCTCTTCGACGCGGCCCGCGCCGACGGCGCCGCCGTGCTGTTCCCGATGCGGCTCGACTACGCGGGACTGCGCACCGAGGCCACCGCGACCGGCACCGTCCCGGCGCTCTTCCGCGGCCTGGTGCGGACCCCGGTCCGGCGGGCCGCCGCCGCGGCTGTCACCGCCGACGGCTCCTCGCTCGCCCAGCGGCTGGCCGGGCTCGCCCGGCCCGAACAGGACCGTGAGCTGCTGGAGCTGGTGTGCGGCCGGGTCGCCGCGGTGCTCGGTTACGCGGGCCCGGACGCGGTCGAGGCCGGGCGGGCGTTCAAGGAGCTGGGCTTCGACTCGCTGACCGCCGTCGAACTCCGCAACGACCTCAAGACCGTCACCGGACTGCGGCTCCCGGCCACGCTCGTCTTCGACTACCCGACCCCCACCGCCCTGGCCGGTCATCTGCGCGAGGAGCTGCTGGGCGCCGAGGAGACCACGGCGCCGCTCGTCCCCGTACCTACGGGCGCGGCCCCGGCGGTCGACGACGACCCGATCGTCATCGTCGGCATGAGCTGCCGCTACCCCGGCGGGGTGCGCACCCCGGAGGAGCTGTGGGAGCTCGTCGCCACCGGCGGCGACGGCATCTCCGGCTTCCCCGTGGACCGCGGCTGGGACCTCGACGGTCTGTACCACCCGGACCCCGACCACGCGGGCACCTCGTACACCCGCGAGGGCGGCTTCCTGCACGACGCCGCCGACTTCGACCCGGACTTCTTCGGCATCTCGCCGCGTGAGGCCCTGGCCATGGACCCGCAGCAGCGGCTGCTGCTGGAGACGTCGTGGGAGGCGTTCGAGCGCGCGGGCATCGACCCGGCGACCGTGCGCGGCAGCAGGACCGGCGTGTTCGCGGGCGTCATGTATCACGACTACGTGACCGGGCTCGACGGCATCCCCGACGGTGTCGAGGGCTACATCGGCACCGGCAACGCGGGCTCCATCGCATCCGGCCGGGTGGCGTACACCTTCGGTCTGGAGGGCCCGGCGGTCACCGTCGACACGGCGTGTTCGTCGTCGCTGGTGGCGCTGCACTGGGCGATCCAGGCGCTGCGCGCAGGCGAGTGCACCATGGCGCTGGCCGGCGGTGTGGCGGTCATGGCCACCCCCGAGACGTTCATCGACTTCAGCCGTCAGCGCGGCCTGGCCACGGACGGCCGGTGCAAGTCGTTCGCCGCCTCGGCGGACGGCACGGGCTGGGCCGAGGGCGCGGGCATGCTGCTCGTGGAGCGGCTCTCGGACGCGCGGCGCAACGGCCACCCGGTGCTGGCGGTCGTGCGGGGCTCGGCCATCAACCAGGACGGCGCGTCCAACGGTCTGACGGCGCCCAACGGTCCGTCCCAGCAGCGTGTCATCCGGCAGGCGCTGGCCGCCGCCGGGCTGTCGGCGGGCGATGTGGACGCGGTCGAGGCGCACGGCACCGGTACGACGCTGGGTGACCCGATCGAGGCGCAGGCGCTGCTCGCCACCTACGGCCAGCAGCGGGACGCGGAGCGGCCGTTGTGGCTCGGCTCCATCAAGTCCAACATCGGTCATACGCAGGCCGCCGCCGGTGTCGCGGGCATCATCAAGATGGTGCTGGCGATGCGCCACGGTGTGCTGCCGCAGACGCTGCACGTGGACGCGCCCTCGGCCAATGTCGACTGGGAGGACGGCGCCGTCTCGCTGCTCACGGAGCGGATGGAGTGGCCGGAGACCGGCCGTCCGCGCCGGGCCGGTGTGTCGTCGTTCGGCATCAGTGGCACCAACGCGCACACCATCATCGAGCAGCCGCCGGTCGCCGAGGACCACGAGGACGGGGCGGCGCGGCCCGCCGCCGTACCGCCGGTGCTGCCGTGGCCGCTGTCGGCCGTGGGCCGGGACGCGCTGCGCGACCAGGCCCGCCACCTGCGCGACCGGCTGCGCGCCGACTCCGCCGACTCCGCTGACGAGGACGTGGACCTGGCCGCCATCGGCTACACCCTGGCCGCCGGGCGCACCACCTTCGAGGACCGCGCGGTGCTGGTGGCCGACGGCCGCGACGGTTTCCTGCGCGCCCTGGAGGCACTGGCCTCCGGTGAACCGGCCACGGGCCTGGTGCAGGGCTCGCCGGTGGCCGGGAAGCTGGCCTTCCTGTTCACGGGGCAGGGCAGCCAGCGGCTGGGGATGGGGCGTGAACTGTATGACGCCTATCCGGTGTTCGCGCAGGCGCTGGACGCGGTGTGTGCTCACCTGGACGCGCATCTCGAACGGCCTCTTCGCGAGGTGCTGTTCGGGGATGACGCCACGACCCTGGACCAGACCGGATTCACCCAGCCCGCTTTGTTCGCGGTCGAGGTGGCGCTGTTCCGGCTGGTGGAGGCGTGGGGGCTGCGGCCCGACTTCCTCTCCGGGCATTCGATCGGTGAGCTGGCCGCCGCGCATGTGGCGGGTGTGCTCTCGCTGGCCGATGCGGCGAAGCTGGTGGCGGCTCGTGGCCGTCTGATGCAGGAGCTGCCTGCCGGTGGCGCGATGATCGCCGTCCAGGCGTCCGAGGACGAGGTCACCCCGCTGTTGAGCGAGCGGGTCTCGATCGCCGCGCTCAATGGGCCCACCTCCGTGGTCATCGCGGGCGACGAGGACGCGGCCGAGCGGATCGCGGCGGACTTCGAGGAGCGGGGCCGTAAGACCAAGCGCCTCACCGTCAGCCACGCGTTCCACTCCCCGCGCATGGACGGCATGTTGGAGGCGTTCCGCGAGGTCGCGGCGGGTCTGACGTACGAGGCCCCGCAGATCCCGATCGTCTCCAACCTCACCGGCGCGGTCGTCTCCGCCGAGGAGATCACGACGGCCGACTTCTGGGTGCGCCACGTCCGCGAGGCCGTCCGCTTCCTCGACGGTGTCCGCACCCTCGAGGCCCAGGGCGTCACCACCTACCTCGAACTCGGCCCCGACGGCGTCCTGTCCGCCATGGGCCAGGACTGCCTCACCGAGGGCGACGCGGCCGCGGCCTTCGTCGCGGCCCTGCGCGGTGGCCGCCCCGAGGCCGAGACCGTCACCACCGCCCTCGCCGCGCTTCAGGTCCGGGGCGTGGCCCTGGACTGGGAGGCGTTCTACGCCGGAACCGGTGCGCGGCGCGTGGAGTTGCCGACGTACGCGTTCCAGCGGCGGCGCTACTGGCTGGACGTGCGGACCTCCGCCGCCACCCCCGACGCCGCCACGGCTCAGGACGCGGTCGACGCCCGCTTCTGGGAGGCCGTCGAGCGCGCGGACCTGGCCTCGCTCGCCGAAACCCTGAACCTCGGCACCGAGGACAACGGCGCGCTGGAGGCCCTGCTGCCCTCGCTGTCGTCGTGGCGGCGGCAGCAGTCGGAGCGTTCGACGGTGGACGGCTGGCGCTACCGGGTGTCGTGGAAGCCGGTCACCGACCGCTCCGCCGCGTCCCCGAGCGGCCGTTGGCTCGTGGTGGTACCGGCCGAGGCGGCCAAGGACGCCTGGGTCGCGGGTGCCGTACGGATGCTGAACGAGCGCGGTGCCGACGTACGCCGCATCGAGCTGACCGCCGCCGACGACGACCGCGCCGCGGTGGTCGAACGGCTGGCCGGAGTCATCGGCGACGAGCCCGTGACCGGTGGCGTGCTGTCCCTGCTGGCCCTCGCGAACGGTCCGGCCCTCGCGAACGGTCTGGCCCCTGCGGATGGTCCGGCCCCCGCCAACGGTCCGGCTTCCGCTGACGGCGACGCGCTGCTGCGGACCGCCGCGCTGACGCAGGCCCTCGGCGACGCGGGCATCGGCGCGCCGCTGTGGGTGGCCACGCGGGGCGCGGTGGCCGTGGGCCGTTCGGACGGTGCGGTCAGCCCGGAGGCGGCGCGGCTGTGGGGTCTGGGCCGGGTGGCGGCGCTGGAGCTGCCCGAGCGCTGGGGCGGTCTGGTCGACCTCCCGGAGACCGCCGACGAGCGTGCGCTGGGGCGCCTGGCCGAGGTGCTGGCCGGTGCCGGTGTCGGTGTCGGTGGCGGTGTCGGTGGCGGTGTCGGTGGCGAGGATCAGGTCGCGGTGCGGGCGTCGGGTGTGTTCGGACGTCGGCTCGTACGGGCCACCGCGTCGTCCGGTGACACATGGACGCCGGGCGCCGGTACGACCCTGGTCACCGGCGGTACCGGCGCGCTGGGTGCGCAGGTGGCCCGCTGGCTGGTCGCGGGCGGCGCCGAGCATGTGGTGCTCACCAGCCGCCGTGGCCTGGACGCCCCCGGCGCCGTCGAGCTGCGCGATGAACTCGTCGCCTCGGGCGCCCGGGTGACCGTCGCCGCGTGCGATGTGTCCGACCGGGACGCGCTCGCGCGGCTCCTCGCCGACATCCCGGCCGAGCTGCCGCTGACCGCCGTGGTGCACACGGCGGGGGTGCTGGACGACGGCGTACTGGACTCGCTCACCCCCGAGCGCTTCACATCCGTACTGCGCGCCAAGGCGGCCGCCGCGGCCCATCTCGACGAGCTGACGCGCGACCGGGAGCTGTCGGCCTTCGTTCTGTTCTCCTCGATCAGTGGCACGTTCGGCGCCGCGGGGCAGGGCAACTACGCCGCCGCCAACGCCTATCTGGACGCGCTGGCCGAGCGGCGCCGCGCCCAGGGCCTGCCCGCCACCTCGATCGCCTGGGGCCCGTGGGCCGAGGGCGGCATGGCCACGGACGGGACGCTGGAGCAGCGTCTGCGCCGGGGCGGACTGCCCCCGATGGACGCGGAGTTGGCGATCGGCGCGCTTCAGCGGGCGCTCGACCTCGATGACACCGTGGTCACCGTCGCGGACATCGACTGGGACCGGTTCGCACCGGACTTCACCGCCGCCCGGCCCAGCCGCCTGTTCGCGGACCTCCCGGAGACCCGCGCGGCGGCGGAGGACACCGCCACCGGGACCGCGGTCGACGGCTCCTCGCTCGCCGCCCGGCTGGCCGGGCTCGGCGAGGCGGAGCGCGACCGGCTGCTGTTGGACCTGGTCCGCACGCAGGTGGCCGCGGTGCTCGGACACGACGGCTCGGAGTCCATCGCCGCCGACCGCGCCTTCGGCGAGCTGGGCTTCGACTCGCTGACCGCCGTCGAGCTGCGCAACCGGCTCGGTGCCGCCAGCGGTGTCCAACTGCCCGCGACCCTGGTCTTCGACTACCCGACGGCCACCGCCCTCGCCGGCTATCTGCGCGGTGAACTCATCGGGGCGAGCACCGACATCGCCACCGCCACCGCCGCCGGGACCTCGCAGCCCGCGGCAGTGACGGCCGCGGCCGATGACGACCCGATCGCGATCGTCGCGATGAGCTGCCGCTTCCCGGGCGGGGTGCGGACGCCCGAGGAGCTGTGGCAGTTGCTCACCGCGGGCGGGGACGCGATCGCCGAGTTCCCGGCCGACCGCGGCTGGGACCTGGACGCGCTCTACGACCCGGACCCCGACCGGCGGGGCACCTTCTACGCACGCGAGGGCGGTTTCCTCTACGACGCGGGCCACTTCGACGCCCCGTTCTTCGGGATCTCGCCGCGCGAGGCCCTCGCGATGGACCCGCAGCAGCGGCTGCTGCTGGAGACCTCCTGGGAGGCGTTCGAGCGCGCGGGCATCGACCCGGCGACGCTGCGCGGCACCTCCGCCGGTGTCTTCGTCGGCTCCAACGGACAGGACTACGACGCCTCGCTGCACACCGTCCCCGAGGAGGTCGAGGGCTACCTGGGCACGGGCAACGCGGCCAGCGTGGTCTCCGGCCGGCTCGCGTACACCTTCGGTCTGGAGGGCCCGGCGGTCACCGTCGACACGGCCTGCTCGTCGTCGCTGGTGGCGCTGCACTGGGCGATCCAGGCGCTGCGCCAGGGCGAGTGCTCGCTCGCGCTCGCGGGCGGTGTGACGGTCATGTCGAGCCCCGGCGCGTACATCGAGTTCAGCCGTCAGCGCGGGCTGGCTCCGGACGGCCGCTGCAAGGCGTTCGCGGCGGGTGCGGACGGCACCGGCTGGGGCGAGGGCGTGGGCATGCTGCTCGTGGAGCGGCTCTCGGACGCCCGCCGCAACGGCCACCCGGTGCTGGCGATCGTCCGTGGCTCGGCCATCAACCAGGACGGCGCCTCCAACGGTCTGACCGCCCCCAACGGCCCCGCCCAGCAGCGGGTCATCCGCCAGGCGCTGGCCGGTGCGGGCCTGTCCGCCGCCGAGGTGGACGCGGTCGAGGCCCATGGCACCGGCACCCGGCTCGGCGACCCGATCGAGGCGCAGGCGCTGCTGGCCACCTACGGCCAGGAGCGGGACGCGGACCGGCCGCTGTGGCTCGGCGCCATCAAGTCCAACATCGGCCACACCCAGGCCGCCGCCGGTGTCGCGGGCATCATCAAGATGGTGCTGGCCATGCGCCACGGTGTGCTGCCGCGCACCCTGCACGTGGACGATCCGTCGCCGCACGTGGACTGGTCGGCGGGCGCCGTATCGCTGCTCACCGAGCAGACGGAGTGGCCGGAGACCGGCCGTCCGCGCCGCGCGGGCGTCTCCTCGTTCGGCTTCAGCGGCACCAACGCCCATACGGTCCTGGAGCAGGCCCCGGTCCACGACGAGCCGGCCGACAGCACACCGCACAGCCCGCTCGTACGGCCCGATGTGGTGGCCTGGCCGCTGTCGGCCAAGGGTGAGGACGCGCTGCGGGCCCAGGCCGAGCGGCTGCGCGCCCACCTCGAGGCCGACACCGGGCTCGGCGCGGTGGACGTGGCGTACTCCCTGGCCACCACCAGGTCCGCCCTGGAGCACCGCGCGGTGGTCCTCGGCCCGGACCGGGACCGGCTGCTCGCGGGCCTCACCGCCCTCGCACGCGGCGAGTCCGCCGCCCAGTTGGTCCGGGGCGTGCCCGCCGAGGGCCGCACCGCCGTGCTCTTCACCGGGCAGGGCAGCCAGCGGCTCGGCATGGGCCGTGAGCTGTACGAGGCGAGCCCGGTCTTCGCGGAGGCGCTGGACGCGGTCTGCGCCGAGCTGGACCGGCACCTCGAACGGCCCCTGTACGACGTGCTGTTCGGGGACGACAAGGAATCGCTGGACCGTACCGGCTTCACCCAGCCCGCCCTGTTCGCCATCGAGGTGGCGCTGTTCCGGCTGGCCGAGGCCGCCGGGCTGCGGCCGGACGTCCTGGCCGGGCACTCCATCGGCGAGCTGGCCGCGGCGCATGTGTCCGGGGTGCTGTCGCTGGAGGACGCCGCCACTCTGGTGGCCGCCCGCGGCCGGCTGATGCAGCGACTGCCCGCCCGTGGCGCGATGGTCGCGCTCCAGGCGGCCGAGGACGAGGTCGAGCCGCTGCTGACCGAGCGCGTCGGCATCGCCGCGCTCAACGGGCCGGCCTCCGTGGTCATCGCGGGCGACGAGGACGCGGCGCTGGAGATCGCGGCGTCGTTCCAGGCACGGGGCCGCAAGACCAAGCGGCTCACCGTGAGCCACGCGTTCCACTCCCCGCTGATGGACGGCATGCTCGCCGACTTCCGCAAGGTCGCCGAGGGGCTGACATACCGCGCGCCGCGCATCCCGATCGTTTCCACGGTCACCGGCCGGCCGGTCGCCGACGAGCTGGGCATGGCCGCCGACTACTGGGTGCGCCATGTCCGCCACGCCGTCCGCTTCCTCGACGGTGTCCGCGCCCTGGAGGCGCAGGGCGTCACCACCTACGTCGAACTCGGCCCGGACGGGGTGCTGTCCGCCATGGCGCAGGACTGCGTCACCGCCGGAGGCGACGGCGCCGAAGAGGTGGCCTTCGTGCCCGTGCTGCGCGCCGGGCGCCCCGAGGCGGAGACCCTGACCGCCGCCGTCGCCACGCTGCATGTGCGGGGCGCGGCCGTGGACTGGGAGGCGCTGTTCGCCGGGACCGGCGCCCACCGCGTCGAGCTGCCCACCTACGCCTTCCAGCGGCGCCGCTACTGGCTGGACGGTACCTCGCGGCAGGCGTCCGGCGAGGCGGCCACGGCCGTCGACACGGCCGGTGCCCGGTTCTGGGAGGCGGTCGAGAGCGACGACCTCGCCTCGCTGTCGGACGTGGTGGGCATCGACGTGGACCAGCCGCTCAGCGCGCTGCTCCCGGCGCTGTCCGCGTGGCGGCGCCGCGAACGCGAGCAGTCCGCGCTCGACGGCCGGCGCTACCGCGTCACCTGGAAGCCGCTGGAGGAGCCGCGGCTCGCCGCCGCCCCCGGTGTCTGGCTGGTCGCCGAACCGGCCGCGGCCGCGGGCCACGCCGACACCGTGCGGCGTGTCGTGGCCGCGCTGGCCGACCGGGGCGCCGACATCCGGAGCGTCAGCATCACCCCGTCCGCAGACGGCGGGGACCTCGACCGGGAGGCGCTGGCCGACCGGATCCGCCGGGCGGCGGCCGAGGAGCCCGTGCACGGTGTGCTGTCGCTGCTCGCGCTGGACGAGCGCCCGCACCCCGACCACCCCGCCGTGCCCACCGGGCTGCTGCGCACCGGAGTGCTGGTGCAGGCGCTCGGGGACGCGGGCCTGGACGCCCCGCTGTGGTGCGCCACCACCGGCGCCGTCTCCACCGCCGCATCGGAACCGACCGGCAGCGCCGCACAGGCGCAGCTCTGGGGCCTGGGCCGGGTGGTGGCGCTGGAGCACCCCGAGCGCTGGGGCGGTCTGATCGACCTGCCCGCGACGCTGGACGAACGGGCCGCCGACCGCCTGGCCGGTGTGCTCGGCGGACACGGCGACGACCACGAGGACCAGTTGGCGATCCGTACGGCCGGAATCCTGGCCCGCCGCCTCGCCCACGCCGAGTCCACCCCGGCCACCGGCGCGCCCTGGCGGCCGCGAGGCACGGTCCTGGTCACCGGTGGCACCGGCGCGCTGGGCGCCCATGTGGCCCGCTGGCTGGCGGAGAACGGCGCCGAGCGTCTGGTGCTCACCAGCCGCCGGGGCCCCGACGCCCCCGGCGCCACCGAGCTGAGCGACGAACTCGTCGCCTCCGGAGCCCAGGTGACCGTCGCCGCCTGTGATGTCACCGACCGGGACGCGGTCGCCGGGCTGCTGGCCCGGATCCGAGACGAACACCCGGAGCAGCCGCTCACCGCCGTCGTGCACACGGCGGGCGCCGGGCAGTTCGCACCGCTCGCGGAGACCACCCCGGCGGAGGTCGCCGATGTGGTCGCCGCCAAGGTCGCGGGCGCCGCCCATCTGGACGCGCTGCTCGGCGACACCGAGCTGGACGCCTTCGTGCTCTTCTCCTCGATCGCCGCGGTGTGGGGCAGCGGTGGCCAGGGCGCCTACGCGGCCGGAAACGCCTTCCTCGACGCGCTGGCCGAACAGCGCCGGGCCCGCGGCCTGACCGCCACCTCCGTGGCCTGGGGCCCGTGGGCGGACGGCGGACTCGTCGCCGACGACGAGGCGGCCGAGCAACTGCGCCGCCGCGGCCTGCCGGTGATGGCCCCGCACTCCGCCATCGCCGCCCTCCAGCAGGCGCTGGACCGGAACGAGACCGTGGTGACGGTGGCCGATGTCGACTGGGACCGCTTCGCCCCCACCTTCACCGCCGCCCGCCCCCGCCCGCTCATCGCCGATCTGCCCGAGGTCCGCGCCGCCCTGGCACCGGACCCGGCGCAGGGCGCGGACGGCGGCACGGCCGACACATCGGCGGAGTCCCTGCGGCAGCGGCTCACCGGGCTCACCGGGTCCGAGGCCGACAAGGTCCTGCTCGACCTCGTCCGTACGGAGGTCGCCGCCGTCCTCGGGCACGACGACACCACGGCCGTCCAGGCGGGCCGGGCCTTCAAGGAGCTGGGCTTCGACTCCCTCACCGCCGTCGAACTCCGCAACCGGCTGAATGCGGCCACCGGGCTCCAGCTCACCGCCACCCTGGTCTTCGACCACCCGACGCCCAGCGCGCTGGCCGATGTGCTCCGCGCCGACCTGCTCGGCGAGGACACCACACCCGAACTCCCGGCCCTCGCCGAAATCGACAAGCTGGAATTCGCCCTTTCCCACGTCTCCGACGACGCGACGGAACGCGAACGGGTCACGGCCCGCCTCGAAGCGCTGCTGCGGACATGGAACGAGACCGAGAGCGCGGCGGGCACCGACGGCGGCGAGGACGATGAACTCGCCCTCGACGCCGCCTCCGCCGAAGACATCTTCGACATCATCAACAATGAATTCGGAAGGTCCTGACGTGATGACCGCCCTCAATTCAACTGACCTCAGGAGGTGACGTTTCCGTGGCTAGCGCGAACGAAGAGAAGCTTCTCGACAATCTGAAGTGGATGACCACTGAGCTGCGCCGGGCCCGTCGCCGCCTGACCGAGGTGGAGGCGGACGCGCAGGAACCGATCGCGATCACCGCGATGAGCTGCCGGTTCCCCGGTGGCGTCGGTTCGCCCGAGGATCTGTGGCAATTGGTCGCGGAGGGCGGTGACGCCATTTCCGGATTCCCCGCCGACCGCGGCTGGGACATCGAGGGGCTGGCAGATCCGGACCCCGACCGCAAGGGCACCTTCTACAACAGCGGCGGCGGATTCCTCGACGGCGCCGCCGAATTCGACCCCTCGTTCTTCGGCATTTCGCCACGCGAGGCGCTCGCCATGGACCCGCAGCAGCGGCTGCTGCTGGAAACCTCCTGGGAGGTTTTCGAACGCGCGGGAATCGACCCGACCTCCGTCAAGGGCAGCCGCACCGGCGTTTATGTGGGCGCCTCGGCCATGGGCTATGGCTCGGATGTCTCGGGCGCGCCGGAGGAGCTGGAGGGGCTGCTGCTCACCGGCGGCGCCACCAGTGTGCTCTCCGGCCGTATCGCCTACACCTTCGGGCTGGAGGGCCCGGCCGCCACCATCGACACGGCCTGCTCGTCGTCGCTGGTCGCGCTGCACTGGGCGGCCCAGGCGCTGCGGCAGCGCGAATGCTCGCTCGCCCTCGTCGGCGGCGTCACCGTGATGCCCAACCCGGACGTCTTCGTGGAGTTCAGCCGCCAGCGCGGCCTCGCGCCCGACGGCCGCTGCAAGTCCTTCGCCGCCTCGGCGGACGGCACCGGCTGGTCCGAGGGCGTCGGCGTGCTGCTGGTCGAGCGGCTGTCGGACGCGCGCAGGAACGGTCACCCGGTGCTGGCCGTGGTGCGCGGCAGCGCGGTGAACCAGGACGGCGCGTCGAATGGATTGACGGCGCCCAACGGCCCGTCGCAGCGGCGCGTCATCCGCCAGGCCCTGGAGAACGCCCGGCTGTCCGCCGCCGAGATCGACGTCGTCGAGGCGCATGGCACGGGCACCACGCTGGGCGACCCGATCGAGGCGCAGGCGCTGCTGGCCACCTACGGCCAGGAGCGGCCCGAGGGCCGGCCGCTGTGGCTGGGCTCGCTCAAGTCCAACCTGGGCCACGCCCAGGCGGCGGCGGGTGTCGCGGGCGTCATCAAGATGGTCATGGCGATACGCCACGGCATCCTGCCCAAGACCCTCCACGTCGACCAGCCGTCCCCGACCGTCGACTGGTCGGCGGGCGAAGTGTCCCTGCTGACCGAGGCCCGCCCCTGGGACGAGACCGGCAGGCCGCGCCGGGCCGGTGTCTCGGCCTTCGGCGTGAGCGGCACCAACGCCCACACCATCCTGGAGCAGGCCCCCGAGCCGGAGGCCGATGAGCCGTCGGCCACGGACGAGGACGCCACCCCGGCTCCCGTCGTCACCGCCACCGTGCTGCCGTGGACCCTGTCCGCCGGGAACGCGGCCGCGCTGCGCGACAACGCCCGCCGCCTCGCCTCCCACCTCGACCGCGAACCCGCCCTCGGCACCACCGATGTGGCCTACTCGCTGGCCACCGGCCGGGCGGCGCTGGAGCGCCGCGCGGTGGTCGTGGGCGGGGACCGCGCCGGGCTGCTGTCCGGGCTGGAGGCGCTGGCGCGGGGTGAGTCCGCGCCGGGGCTGGTCGAGGGGACGGTTGCCGAGGGTGAGTTGGCGTTCCTGTTCACGGGGCAGGGGAGTCAGCGGCTGGGGATGGGGCGTGAGTTGTATGACGCCTATCCGGTGTTCGCGGATGCGTTTGATGCGGTGTGTGGTGAGCTGGACCGGCATCTTGAGCGGCCTTTGAAGGAGGTGCTGTTCGGGGAGGATGCCGCGGCGCTTGACCAGACGGGGTTCACTCAGCCCGCTTTGTTCGTGGTTGAGGTGGCGTTGTTCCGTCTCGTTGAGGCGTGGGGGCTGAAGCCGGACTTCCTGTCGGGGCATTCGATTGGTGAGTTGGCCGCGGCGCATGTGGCGGGTGTGTTGTCGCTGGCGGATGCGGCGCGGTTGGTGGCGGCTCGTGGGCGGTTGATGCAGGAGCTTCCGGCCGGTGGCGCGATGATCGCGGTGCAGGCGTCGGAGGACGAGGTCACGGCGCTGCTGACCGAGCGGGTGTCGATCGCCGCGCTGAACGGCCCGACGTCGGTCGTCATCGCGGGTGATGAGGACGAGGCTGTCGCGATCGCGGCGTCGTTCGAGGCGCAGGGTCGTAAGACCAAGCGGCTCACCGTCAGCCACGCGTTCCACTCGCCGCGCATGGACGGCATGCTGGACGCGTTCCGGCAGGTGGCGCAGGGGCTGACGTACGAGGCTCCGCACATCCCGATCGTGTCGAATCTGACCGGGAACGTCGTCTCCGCCGAGGAGATCACGACCGCCGACTTCTGGGTGCGCCACGTCCGCGAGGCCGTCCGCTTCCTCGACGGAGTACGCACCCTTGAGGCCAAGGGTGTTACGACGTTCGTCGAGCTGGGCCCGGACGGTGTGCTCACCGCGATGGCGCAGGAGTGTGTGACCGACGCCGCGTCGGACGCCGCGTTCATCTCCGCGCTGCGCAAGGACCGCCCCGAGGCCGAGACGCTGACCACCGCCGTCGCCCGGGCGCATGTGCGCGGTGTGGCCGTGGACTGGGCCGGGTTCTTCGCCGGTCGGGACGCGGATCAGGTGGATCTGCCGACGTACGCCTTCCAGCATGAGCGGTTCTGGCTGGAGCCGGGTGCCGGGTCCGTCGGTGATGTGGCCGCCGTGGGGCTGGAGTCGGCCGGACACCCGCTGCTGGGCGCCGCGGTGCCGCTGGCCGAGACCGATGGGCTGGTGCTCACGGGTCGGCTGGGTGTGGATACCCATCCGTGGCTGGCCGACCATGTGGTGCGGGATGCGGTGGTGCTGCCCGGCACCGCGTTCGTGGAGCTTGCCGTCCGGGCCGGTGACCAGGTCGGCTGTGACCTGCTCGACGAGCTGACCCTGCACGCCCCGCTGGTGCTGCCAGCACGCGGTGGCGTCCGGCTCCAGCTCACGGTCGGCGCGCCCGACGGCGCCGGACGGCGGTCCCTGACCGTGCTGTCCCGCGCGGAGGACGCCCCGGCCGAGGAGCCGTGGACGCGGCACGCCGACGGTGTGCTCGCCTCGGGCGCGCCCCGGCCGTCGTTCGCGCTGACCGCGTGGCCACCGCAGGGCGCCGAGGCGGCCCGGACCGAGGAGCTGTACGCGGCCCTCGCGGACGGCGGTCTGCGGTACGGCCCGGTGTTCCAGGGGCTCACGGCCGCCTGGCGGCGCGGGGACGAACTCTTCGCCGAGGTACGGCTGGACGAGTCCGCCGCCTCCGACGCGCAGGCGTACGGACTGCACCCGGCGCTGCTCGACTCGGCGCTGCACGCGCTCGGCATGGACGGCCTGGGCGACGGCGACAGCCAGGGCGGGCGGCTGCCGTTCGCCTGGAGCGGTGTGTCGCTGTACGCGAGCGGCGCCTCGGCGCTGCGGGTGCGGCTGGTGCTGCGGGGCGCGGACGGGGTCCGGCTGGAGATCGCGGACTCGGCCGGTGCGCCGGTCGCCGCCGTGGACTCGCTGGTCCTGCGCGCCGTGTCGGCGGAGCAGGTGCGGGCCGCGCGGGCGGCGTACCACGAGTCGCTGTTCCGCGTGGAGTGGACCGAACTCCCGGCCGGAGCGGGCGCCGGAGCGCCCGGCGGCAGCCGGTGGGCGGTGCTCGGCGCGGACGCCCTCGGGCTCGCGTCAGCCGGTGCCGGTGCCGGTGCCGTGGCGTACGCGGACTTCACGGCGCTGGGCGAGGCCGTGGCGTCCGGGGCGGCCGTACCGGAGTACGTGTTCGTGACGCCGTCCACGCGGGGCGGCGACGAGGTGCCGGGCACGGTGCGTGCGGCCACGGCCGAGGCGCTGGGCCTGGCCCAGGCGTGGCTGGCCGATGAGCGGTTCGCCACCTCGCGGCTGGTGTTCCTGACCCTCGGCGAGGGCGAGCCGGTGCGCGATCCGGCGCAGTCCGCGGTGTGGGGTCTGCTGCGCACGGCGCAGGCCGAGAACCCGGACCGCTTCGTCCTGCTGGACATCGACGGCCAGGACGCGTCGCTCGCGGCGCTTCCGGCCGCGCTGGCGGCGGGCGAGGAGCAGCTCGCCGTCCGTACGGGCGTCGCCCGTATCCCGCGCCTGGCCAGGGTGCCGATCGCGGACGAGACGGCGGCCATCGAGGGCGCCTTCGACTCCGAGGGCACGGTGCTGGTGACCGGTGCGTCCGGTTCGCTGGGCGGGCTGGTGGCCCGGCATCTGGTGGCCGAGCGTGGCGTACGGCAGCTCCTGCTGGTGAGCCGTCGTGGCCAGCAGGCCCCGGGCGCGGCCGAACTCGCCTCTGAGCTGAGCGAGTTGGGCGCCGACGTGGTGTGGGCCGCCTGCGATGTGGCGGACCGGGACGCGCTCGCCGCGACCCTCGCCACCGTCCCCGCCGAGCATCCGCTGACCGCCGTCGTGCACACCGCCGGTGTGCTGGACGACGGTGTGATCGGCTCCCTCACCCCCGAGCGCGTCGACCACGTCATGCGCCCGAAGGTGGACGCGGCGTGGAACCTCCACGAGCTGACCCGCGACCTGGACCTGACGGCCTTCGTGCTGTTCTCCTCCGCCTCGGGCGTCTTCGGCACCCCCGGCCAGGGCAACTACGCGGCGGCCAACGCCTTCCTGGACGCCCTCGCCGCACACCGCCGCGCCAAGAGCCTCCCGGCGATCTCGCTGGCCTGGGGCCCCTGGGCGGGCGCCGGTATGGCCGGTGGCCTGGACGAGGCCGACATCAGCCGGATGCGGCGGGCCGGACTGCCGCCGCTGTCCCCGGCCGAGGGCCTGGCGCTCCTGGACGCCGCGCTCACCACGGACGAGGCGGTGCCGGTCCCGATGCGCGTGGACGCCGTGGCGCTGCGCGCCCAGGCCGCGGCGGGCGCGCTCGCGCCGCTGCTGCGCGGGCTGGTGCGGGTCCCGGTGCGCCGTGCGGTGGACGCGGCCGCGGGCGGCGGTTCCGCGCTGGCGGAGCGGCTGGCCGGGCTGAGCGCGGCCGAGCAGGACCGGCTGCTGCTCGACCTGGTCCGTACGCAGGTGGCGGCCGTCCTCGGCTATGCGGGCCCGCAGGCCGTCGAGGAGGGCCGGGCCTTCAAGGACCTGGGCTTCGACTCCCTGACCGCCGTCGAACTGCGCAATCTGCTGCGCGAGGCGACCGGGCTGCGGCTGCCGCCCACGCTCGTCTTCGACTACCCCACCTCGACCAGCCTCGCGGGCCATCTGCGCGAGGAGATCGTCGGGGACGCGGCCGACTCGATCGTCCCCGACCGGGTGATCAGCGCGGTGGACCGCGACGACCCGATCGCGATCGTCGCGATGAGCTGCCGTTTCCCCGGCGGTGTGCGGTCGCCCGAGGAGCTGTGGCAACTGCTGGTCGCCGGTGACGACGCCATCACCCCGTTCCCCGCCGACCGCGGCTGGGACCTCGCCACCCTCTACAGCGACGACCCCGACCTCGAGGGCACCAGCTACACCCGCGAGGGCGGCTTCCTGCACGACGTGGCCGACTTCGACGCGTCGTTCTTCGGCATCTCGCCGCGTGAGGCGCTCGCCATGGACCCGCAGCAGCGGCTGCTGCTGGAGACCACCTGGGAGGCGTTCGAACGGGCCGGGGTCGACCCCGCGTCCCTGCGCGGCAGCCGGACCGGTGTCTACATCGGCTCCAACGACCAGGACTATCTGACGCTGTGGCTGAACGAGCCGCAGGGCCTCGAAGGACACCTCGGCACCGGCAACTCCTCCAGCGTGGCCTCCGGCCGGCTCTCCTACGCCTTCGGGCTCGAAGGCCCGGCCGTCACCATCGACACCGCCTGCTCGTCGTCGGTGGTGGCGCTGCACCTGGCCGCGCAGGCGCTGCGCAACGGCGAATGCTCGCTGGCGCTGGCCGGAGCCGTCACGGTCATGTCGACCCCGGGCGCCTTCCTGGAGTTCAGCCGGCAGCGCGGACTGGCCGCAGACGGCCGGATCAAGGCGTTCTCCGGTGACGCGGACGGCACCAACTGGGCCGAAGGCGTGGGCCTCTTCCTGGTGGAGCGGCTCTCCGACGCCCGCGAGAACGGTCATCCGGTGCTCGCCGTCCTGCGCTCCACCGCCATCAACCAGGACGGTGCGTCCAACGGTCTGACGGCGCCCAACGGCCCGTCCCAGCAGCGCGTCATCCGCCAAGCCCTCGCCAACGCCGGGCTTTCGGCCACCGACATCGACGTCGTGGAGGCCCACGGCACCGGTACGACGCTGGGCGACCCGATCGAGGCGCAGGCGCTGCTGGCCACCTATGGCCAGGACCGGCCCGAGGACCGGCCGCTGTGGCTGGGCTCGGTGAAGTCCAACATCGGCCACACCCAGGCCGTGGCGGGCGCCGCCGGGATCATGAAGATGGTCATGGCGATGCGGCACGGAGTGCTGCCGCGGACCCTCCACGTCAGCGAGCCGACCCCGCACGTCGACTGGTCGGCGGGCGACATCGAGCTGCTGACCGAGGCCCGGCCCTGGCCGGAGACCGGCCGCCCGCGCCGCGCGGGTGTGTCCTCGTTCGGCTTCAGCGGCACCAACTCGCACGCGATCATCGAGCAGGCCCCGCCGGTGGACGCGGTCGCCGCGCCCGCTCCGGAACGGTCCCTGCCCGTCCTCGCCTGGCCGGTCTCGGGCCGTACCGAGGACGCGCTACGGGCCCAGGCCGCACGGCTGAGCCCCTCTGCGGACGCCTTCGTGCACTCCTCCGTGGACAACGGCGCCGACGGGCCGCGCCCGCTCGACCTCGCCTACTCCCTGGCCACCTCCCGTGCCGCCCTGGAACACCGGGCCGTGGCGCTCGGCCGGGACGGCGGCCTCCTCGGCGAGCAACTGGCGGCGCTGGCCGACGGGCGCGGCGCCACGGGGCTCATCGAGGGCTCGGTGACCGGTGGCAAGCTGGCGTTCCTCTTCACCGGGCAGGGCAGCCAGCGGCTGGGGATGGGGCGTGAGCTGTACGACGCCTACCCGGCGTTCGCGGATGCGCTGGACGCGGTGTGCGGGGAGCTGGACGCCCATCTTGAACGGCCTCTGAAGGACGTGCTGTTCGGGGACGACGCCGAGGCGCTGGACCGGACCGGATTCACCCAGCCCGCGCTGTTCGCGGTCGAGGTGGCGCTGTTCCGGCTGGTGGAGGCATGGGGTCTGAAGGCGGACTTCCTGTCCGGCCACTCGATCGGTGAGCTGGCCGCCGCGCATGTGGCCGGTGTGTTGTCGCTGGCGGATGCGGCGAAGTTGGTGGCGGCGCGTGGGCGGTTGATGCAGGAGCTTCCGGCCGGTGGCGCGATGGTCGCGGTGCAGGCGTCGGAGGACGAGGTCGCGCCGCTGCTGACCGAGCGGGTGAGCATCGCCGCCCTTAACGGCCCGACCTCCGTGGTCATCGCCGGTGACGAGGACGCGGCTCTGGAGATCGCTTCCGGTTTCGAGGCGCGGGGTCGTAAGACCAAGCGGCTCACGGTCAGCCACGCGTTCCACTCGCCGCGCATGGACGGGATGCTGGATGCGTTCCGTGACATCGCGCAGGGGCTGACGTACGAGGCCCCGCGCATCCCGATCGTCTCCAACCTCACCGGCGCCATCGTCTCCGCCGAGGAGATCACCAGCCCCGACTTCTGGGTGCGCCACGTCCGCGAGGCGGTCCGCTTCCTCGACGGCGTACGGGCGTTGGAAGCCCAGGGCGTCACCACCTACCTCGAACTCGGCCCCGACGGCGTGCTCTCCGCGATGGCGCAGGAGTGTGTGACCGGCGCGGACACCGCCTTCGCCGTCGCGCTGCGCAAGGACCGCCCCGAGGCCGAGACCGTCACCACCGCGCTCGCCCAGGCGTATGTCCGGGGCGCCGAGGTGGACTGGACCGGGTACTTCGCCGGGACCGGCGCCCACCGCGTCGACCTGCCGACGTACGCGTTCCAGCGCCGCCGCTACTGGCCCGAGTTCGCCCTGGCGGCCGGGACCCCGGCCGAGGGCGCGGTGGACGCGGTGGACGCGCGGTTCTGGGAGGCCGTGGAGCGCGAGGACTGGGAGTCGCTCGCCACCGAGCTGCGGGTCGAGGGCGACCAGCCGCTCAGTGCGGTGCTGCCCGCCCTGTCGACGTGGCGCCGCGCCCAGCGCGAGCGGTCCGCCGCCGACGGCCACCTCTACAACGTGGTGTGGAAGCCGCGTCCGCAGAGCCCGTCGGGCTCCCCGGCCCCGGTCGGCACCTGGCTGACCGTCGTCCCCGCGCACCACGCCGACGACCCGCGGATCACCGCCGTGGCCGACGATCTGACGCGGCGCGGGACCCGGGTCGTCCGCGTCGAACTGGACGCCGCGGACACCGACCCCGCGAACGTGGCCGAGCGCCTCGCCGCGGCGACGGCCGACGGCCCGGTGGCCGGAGTGCTGTCCCTGCTGGCGCTGGACGAGCGTCCGCACCCGGCGCATCCGGCGGTGCCGGTCGGCCTCGCGCTGACCGGTGCGCTGGCCGAGGCGCTGGCACGGCCCGGGGCGCTCGCCCCGCGGGGTGACGACGCCCCGGCGCGGCTGTGGTGCGCCACCCGGGGCGCGGTCGCGACCGGCGGCGCCGACCGGCTGGAGAGCGCCACCCAGGCCCAGGTCTGGGGCTACGGCCGGGTCGTGGCCCTGGAGCAGCCCGAGCGCTGGGGCGGTCTGGTCGATCTGCCGGAGACCGTGGACGAGCGGGCGCTGGACCGGCTCGCGGCCGTGCTCGCCGGGGCCGACGACGAGGACCAGGTCGCGATCCGCGCCACCGGGGTCTTCGTACGCCGCCTCGTCCCGGCCCCGCGCGACGCGGCCACCGCCGCCGCCGAGCCCTGGACGCCGCGCGGCACCGTGCTGGTGACCGGTGGCACCGGCGCCCTGGGGCGGCATGTCGCCCGCTGGCTGGCCCACAACGGCGCGGAGCGGCTGGTGCTGCTCAGCCGCCGGGGCCCCGACGCGCCGGGCGCGGCCGAGATCGTGGCCGAACTGTCCGGCACCGACACCGCCGTGACCGTCGAGGCATGCGATGTGGCCGACCGCGACGCGCTCGCCGCGCTCGTGGAGAAGCTGGCGGCCAACGGCACCCCGGTACGTGCCGTGGTGCATTCGGCCGGGATCTCCCAGGAGCCCGGCACCGCCACCGAACTCCCCGAGTTCGCCGGGATCGTGGCGGCCAAGACGACCGGCGCGGTCCACCTCGACGCCCTCTTCGGCGAGGACGCCGGGCTGGACGCCTTCGTGCTCTTCTCCTCGATCGCCGGGGTGTGGGGCAGCGGCGGCCAGGGTGCGTACGCGGCCGGAAACGCCTTCCTCGACGCGCTGGCCGAACAGCGCCGGGCCCGCGGCCTGCCCGCCACCTCGGTGGCCTGGGGCCCGTGGGCGGAGGGCGGTATGGCCGCCGAGGGCGACGCCGAGGAGCAGTTGCGCCGCCGTGGACTGCCGCCGATGGCACCGGAGCTGAACATGGTCGCCTTCCAGCGGGTGCTCTCCCGCCAGGAGACCGCCGTGACGGTGGCCGATGTCGACTGGGAGCGGTTCGCCCCGGCCTTCACCGCCGCCCGCCCCCGCCCGCTGATCGACGATCTGCCGCAGGTCGCCAAGGCCCTGCGGGGCGGCACCGAGGGCGAATCGGCGGGCACGGCGGCGGCCGACGGCGCCTCCGCGCTGCGCGAGCGGCTCGCCGGGCTGGCCGTGGCCGACCGAAAGGACGCGGTGCTGGAGGTGGTCCGCACCCATGTGGCCACCGCCCTCGGCCATGCGTCGGCCGACGAGGTCGGGGCCGGACGCGCCTTCAGCGAACTGGGCTTCGACTCGCTCACCGCGGTCGAACTGCGCACCCGCCTCGGCGCCACCACCGGCCTCAAGCTGCCCGCGAGCCTGGTCTACGACTACCCGACACCGGCCGCGCTCGCCGAGCATCTGCTGACCGAGCTGGTCCCGGACGGACCGGGGCACGGCCCTGGCCACGTCCCCGCCCATGTGGACACCGATCCGCAGGACGCCGAGCTGCGCCGCACTCTGGCCACCATCCCCATGGGCCGGATCCGGGAGGCGGGGCTGCTGGACACGCTGCTCCGGCTGGCCGATCCACAAGCAGCCAGTTCCGAACCAAGCCGCGTCGAGGACGAGGCGGAGTCCATCGACGAGATGGACGTCCAGCACCTCATCGACATGGCGCTCGACCTCGACAGCCTCGACGGCAACGATTCCTGACGCGGGCCCAAGCACGGAGTACACGATGACAACCCCCAACGAAAAGCTCGTTGACGCGCTGCGGGCCTCGCTGAAGGAAACCGAGCGGCTGCGGAAGCAGAACCAGCAGCTCACCGACGCGTCCCGGGAACCGATCGCGATCGTCGGCATGAGCTGCCGGTTCCCCGGCGGCGTCGGCAGCCCCGAGGAGCTGTGGCGGCTCGTCGTGGACGGCCAGGACGCCATCTCCGGCTTCCCCACCGACCGCGGCTGGGACATCGAGGCGCTGTACGACCCGGACCCGGAGCGCGAGGGCACCTTCTACGCCCGCGGGGGCGGCTTCCTGTACGACGCGAGCCGGTTCGACCCGGGCTTCTTCGGCATCTCGCCGCGTGAGGCGCTCGCCATGGACCCCCAGCAGCGGCTGCTGCTGGAGACCTCCTGGGAGGCGTTCGAGCGGGCCGGGATCGACCCGGACACGATGCGGGGCTCGCGCACCGGCGTGTTCGTCGGCGCGTCCACGCAGGCGTACGGGGCGGGGGAGTACGACCTCCCGGAGGGTGTCGAGGGCCATCTGCTCACCGGCACCGCCTCCAGCGTGGCGTCCGGCCGGCTCTCCTACGCCTTCGGCCTGGAGGGTCCGGCGGCCACCATCGACACCGCCTGCTCCTCCTCCTCGGTCGCGCTGCACCTGGCGGTCCAGGCGCTGCGGCAGAGCGAGTGCTCGCTGGCGCTGGCGGCGGGCGCGACCGTGCTGTCCTCCCCGGATGTGTTCGTGGAGTTCAGCCGTCAGCGCGGCCTCTCCGCCGACGGCCGCTGCAAGTCCTTCGCGGCCTCGGCGGACGGCACCGGCTGGTCCGAGGGTGTCGCGGTGCTGCTGGTCGAGCGCCTGTCGGACGCGCGGCGCAACGGCCACCCGGTGCTCGCGGTGGTGCGCGGCAGCGCCGTGAACCAGGACGGCGCCTCCAACGGCCTGACCGCGCCCAACGGCCCCTCGCAGCGGCGCGTCATCCGGCAGGCCCTGGAGAACGCCCGGCTGACCGCTGCCGACGTGGACGCTGTGGAGGCCCATGGCACGGGCACCACGCTGGGCGACCCCATCGAGGCACAGGCCCTCCTCTCCACCTACGGCAAGGAGCGGCCCGACGGGCGCCCGCTGTGGCTCGGCTCGCTGAAGTCGAACATCGGCCACACCCAGAACGTCGCCGGTATCGGCGGCGTCATCAAGATGGTCATGGCGATGCGGCACGGGGTGCTGCCGCAGACGCTGCACGTGGACGAGCCCACCCCGCATGTCGACTGGTCGACGGGAGAGGTGTCCCTGCTGACCGAGGCGCGGCCGTGGCCCGAGACCGGCCGGCCGCGCCGGGCGGGCGTGTCGTCCTTCGGCGTGAGCGGGACCAACGTCCACACCATCATCGAACAGGCGCCGGAGGCCGAAGCGGCGGAGACCGCTTCGGCTCCTGCGACGGCTCCGGCTGTGGTGCCGTGGGTGCTGTCGGGACGGGGCGCGGGCGCGCTGCGGGACCAGGCCGAGCGGCTGGTCTCGCATGTGGAGGCGCATGGCGAGCTGCGTCCGGTGGATGTCGGGTTCTCGCTGGCGACCGGGCGGTCCGCCTTTGAACACCGTGCGGTGGTGGTGGCCGAGGACCGGGATGGGCTGCTGGCCGGTCTGGGCGCGCTGGTCGAGGGCCGTGGCGCGCCGGGTGTGGTTGAAGGCTCGGTGGCCGGTGGCAAGGTGGCGTTCCTGTTCACGGGGCAGGGGAGCCAGCGGCTGGGGATGGGGCGTGAGCTCTACCAGGCGTATCCGGTGTTCGCCGAGGCGCTGGACGCGGTGTGCGCGGAGCTGGACGCGCATCTGGAGCGGCCGCTGCGGGATGTGCTGTTCGGGGATGACGCGGAGGCGCTGGATCGGACGGGGTTCACGCAGCCCGCTTTGTTCGTGGTTGAGGTGGCGTTGTTCCGTCTCGTTGAGGCGTGGGGGCTGAAGCCGGACTTCCTGTCGGGGCATTCGATTGGTGAGTTGGCCGCGGCGCATGTGGCGGGTGTGTTGTCGCTGGCGGATGCGGCGAAGTTGGTGGCGGCGCGTGGGCGGTTGATGCAGGAGCTGCCTGCCGGTGGCGCGATGATCGCGGTGCAGGCTTCGGAGGACGAGGTCACACCGCTGCTCACCGAGCGGGTGTCGATCGCCGCGCTCAACGGTCCGACGTCGGTGGTCATCGCGGGTGACGAGGATGCCGCTGTCGCGATTGCGGCGGGCTTCGAGGCGCAGGGTCGGAAGACCAAGCGCCTCACGGTCAGCCACGCGTTCCACTCGCCGCGCATGGACGGGATGCTGGACGCGTTCCGCGAGGTCGCGCAGGGGCTGTCGTACGAGGCCCCGCGCATCCCGATCGTCTCCAACCTCACCGGTGGCGTGGTGGCCGCCGAGGAGATCACCACCGCCGACTTCTGGGTGCGCCACGTCCGCGAGGCCGTCCGCTTCCTCGATGGCATACGGGCGCTTGAGGCGCAGAACGTCTCCACGTTCATCGAGCTGGGCCCGGACGGCGTCCTCACCGCCATGGCCCAGGACTGCGCGACCGGCGAGGACGCCGCGTTCATCTCCGCGCTGCGCAAGGACCGCCCCGAGGCCGAGGCGCTGACCACGGCCATCGCCCGGGCCCAGGTCCGTGGCGTGGCGCCGGACTGGGCCGCGTACTTCGCCGGGACCGGCGCGGTTCGGGTCGATCTGCCGACGTACGCCTTCCAGCATGAGCGGTTCTGGCTGGAGCCGGGTGCGGCCTCCGTGGGTGATGTGGCCTCCGTGGGGCTGGAGTTGGCCGGACACCCGCTGCTGGGTGCTGCGGTGCCGCTGGCGGAGTCCGATGGACTCGTCTTCACGGGACGGCTCGGCCTCGACACCCACCCCTGGCTGGCCGATCACACGGTCCGGGACGCGGTGGTGGTGCCGGGCTCGGCGTTTGTCGAGCTTGCCGTCCGGGCCGGTGACCGGGTCGGTTGCGACCTGCTCGACGAGCTGACCCTGCACGCCCCGCTGGTGCTGCCCGCACGCGGTGGCGTCCGTTTGCAGGTCACGGTCGGTGCCTCGGACGACGCCGGGCGCCGCTCGTTCACCGTCTCCTCCCGGCCGGAGGACGCCGCCGCCGATACGGCGTGGGTGCGGAACGCGAGCGGTGCGCTCGCCTCCGGCGCCCCCGCCCCGTCGTTCGACCTGGCCCAGTGGCCGCCGACCGCCGCCGAGGCCATCGAGCCCGAGGCGCTCTACGCCCGGCTGGCCGAGGCCGGGCTGCGGCACGGCCCGGGGTTCCAGGGGCTCACGGCCGCCTGGCGGCGCGGGGACGAACTCTTCGCCGAGGTCCGGCTGGACGACGACATCAAGCCCGGCGCCGGAGAGTTCGCCGTACACCCGGCGCTGCTGGACGCCGCCCTGCACGCTCTCCACGGCCGTGAGGGTGCCCAACTGACCGATGTCTGGCAGGGCGTCCGGCTGTACGCGGAGGGCGCGTCCGCGCTGCGCGTACGGATCGCGCCCGCCGGAGCCGACACCGTGACCCTGGCGCTCGCCGATGCCACGGGCGAGCCGGTCGCCGCCGTTGACGGACTGCGCTGCCGTCCGCTCCCCGACGACCTCACCGGTGACGCGGACGTGGCGCGGCAGAGCCTGTTCCGGCTCGACTGGGTGGCTCCGCAGACCACCTCCGCCGGTCCGGATGCCGCCACTCGCCGTATCGTCCTGGGCGAGGACCCGTTCGGTCTCGTCCCGGCCGGAGTGGCCGCCGCCTCCGCCCCCGATCTGGCCGCGCTGGGCGCGTCCGTCGAGGCGGGCGACACCGCCGCCCCGGAGCTGGTCCTCGCGTCCTTCGCACCGGCGCCCGGCGGCCCGGACGACGACCAGGACGTGGCCGAGGCCGCGCACCGGGAGGCGCGGCGCGCGCTGGCCCTGGTGCAGGGCTGGCTGGCCGATGAGCGGTTCGCCGACGCGCGCCTGGTGGTCGTCACCCGGGGCGCGATGGCCACAGGCGCCGAGAAGGGCGTCACCGATCTGGTGCACGCGCCCCTGTGGGGTCTGGTGCGCTCCGCCGAGACCGAGAACCCCGGCCGCTTCGTCCTCGTGGACGTAGACGGGGCCGCCGAGGCCGCCGGGACGGCCGAGGCGGCCGGGTCCGCCGGCGCCGCCGAGGTCGCCGACACCTTCGCCGACGCGCTCTCCGACGCCCTGGCCACCGGTGAGCCTGAGCTCGCCCTGCGCGCGGGCCGGGCCCTCGCGCCCCGGCTGGCCCGCGCCACGGCCCCGGCCCCGGGCAATGACTCCGACGCCACCCCCGCGTTCGACGCCGACGGCACCGTGCTCATCACCGGCGGCACCGGCGCCCTGGGCCGACTGCTCGCCCGCCACCTGGTCGCCGAGCACGGCGTACGCCACCTCCTGCTGACCAGCCGCCGTGGCGCGGACGCCGACGGTGCCACCGAGCTGGCCGCCGAACTCCGCGAGCGCGGCGCCGAGGTCACCCTCGCCGCCTGCGACGCCGCGGACCGCGACGCGCTCGCCGCGACCCTCGCCGCCATTCCGGCCGAGCATCCACTGACGGCCGTCGTGCACACCGCCGGTGTCCTGGACGACGGCACGGCCGCCGCCCTGACGCCCGAGCAGTTGGAGCGGGTGCTGCGTCCGAAGGTGGACGCGGCCTGGAACCTGCACGAGCTGACGCGCGACCTCGACCTGTCCGCGTTCGTGCTGTTCTCCGCCATCGCGGGCACGCTGGGCGGCGCGGGCCAGGCCAACTACGCCGCGGCCAACGTCTTCCTCGACGCGCTCGCCGCCCACCGCCACGCGACCGGTCTGCCCGCCACCGCGCTGGTGTGGGGCCTGTGGGCCCAGTCCGGCGGTATCACCGGCGATCTGACCGAGACCGATCTGCTGCGGCTGGCCCGCAGCGGCATGGGCGCCCTCACCGACGACGAGGGCATGGCGCTCTTCGACGCCGCCCGCCGCACCGGCCGGACCCTGCTGATCCCGGCCCGGCTCGACCTCGCGGCGCTGCGCTCCGCCGCCGGATCCGGCCCGGTCCCGGCGCTGCTGCGCGGGCTGATCCGCACGACCGGCCGGCGCACCGCCGCGGGCGCGCTCGCCGCCGGTTCGTCCCTGGCCCAGCGGCTGCGCGCGCTCTCCCCGAACGAGCGCCGCCGGACGCTGCTGGACCTCGTCCGCGGCCATGTGGCCACGGCCCTCGGCCACGCCTCCGCCGACGCCATCGAGGCCCGCCGCGCCTTCAAGGAGCTGGGCTTCGACTCGCTCACCGCCGTCGAACTGCGCAACCGGCTCTCCGCCGCCACCGGGCTCAAGCTGCCCTCCACCATCGTCTTCGACCACCCGAACCCCACCGTTCTCGCCGACCATCTGCGCGCCGAACTAATCGGCCTGGACGTCGACGGGGCCGGGGCCGAGGCCGAGCAGGCGGACCCGGCGCTCCCCGCCACCGCCGCCTCCCTCGCCGACGACCCGATCGCCATCGTCGCGATGGGCTGCCGCTACCCCGGCGACGTCCGCTCGCCCGAGGACCTGTGGCAGCTCGTGGCCACCGGCTCGGACGCCATCACCGGCTTCCCCGTCAACCGCAACTGGGAGAGCCAGTGGGCGGCGGACGGCGACGAGGCCGACGCGGCCCCGTCCGACTACGCCCGCGCCGGTGGCTTCCTGCACGACGCGGACCTCTTCGACGCCTCGTTCTTCGGCATCTCGCCGCGCGAGGCCCTCGCCATGGACCCGCAGCAGCGGCTGCTGCTGGAGACCTCCTGGGAGGTGTTCGAGCGCGCCGGGATCGACCCGGACTCGCTCCGCGGCCGCTCCGTCGGCGTGTTCGTGGGCGCGGCCTACAGCGGCTATGACGCGGGCCTGGAGCAGGCCGGCGCGGAGGTCGCGGGCCATGTGATGACGGGCAACGCGGGCAGCGTCATGTCCGGCCGTATCGCCTACGCCCTCGGTCTCGAGGGCCCGGCGGTCACCGTCGACACGGCCTGTTCGTCCTCGCTGGTGGCGCTGCACTGGGCGATCCAGGCGCTGCGCCAGGGCGAGTGCACGATGGCGCTCGCGGGCGGTGTCACCGTGATGACGACGCCCGGCCACTTCACCGAGTTCGGCCGCCAGGGCGGCCTGGCCGCCGACGGCCGCTGCAAGGCGTTCGCGGCCGGTGCGGATGGCACCGGCTGGGGCGAGGGCGTCGGCATGCTGCTCGTGGAGCGGCTGTCGGACGCGCGCCGCCACGGCCACCAGGTGCTGGCCGTCGTGCGCGGCTCGGCCGTCAACCAGGACGGTGCGAGCAATGGCCTGACGGCGCCGAACGGCCCGTCCCAGCAGCGCGTCATCCGCAAGGCGCTGACCAGCGCCGGGCTTACCAGCGGCGATGTGGACGTCGTCGAGGCGCACGGCACCGGTACGACGCTGGGCGACCCGATCGAGGCGCAGGCGCTGCTCGCCACCTACGGCCAGGAGCGGGATGAGGACCGGCCGTTGTGGCTCGGCTCCATCAAGTCCAACATCGGCCACTCCCAGGCGGCGGCCGGTGTCGCCGGAATCATCAAGATGGTGATGGCGATGCGGCACGGTGTGCTGCCGCAGACGCTGCACGTGGACGAGCCGTCGCCGCACGTCGACTGGACGGCCGGTGACATCGCGCTGCTCACGCGGGCGCGGGAGTGGCCCGAGACCGGCCGCGCACGCCGCGCCGCCGTGTCCTCGTTCGGCATCAGCGGCACCAACGCCCACACCATCATCGAGCAGGCCCCGGCCGGCACGGCCGAACCGGTGGAGGAAGAGCCCGAGCGGGGCGGCTCCGATGTGCTGCCGTACGCGCTCTCCGCCAAGGGCACCGACGCCCTGCGGGCCCAGGCCGAGCGGCTCTACGCCCATCTGACCGCACACTCCGACCTCGCACCGGCCGACGTAGCCCACACCCTGGTCACCGGCCGCGCCGCGCTCGACCACCGCGCGGTGCTGGTCGCGGACGGCAGGGACGGGCTGCTGTCCGGGCTGGAGGCGCTGGCGCGGGGTGAGTCCGCGCCGGGGCTGGTCGAGGGGACGGTTGCCGAGGGTGAGCTGGCGTTCCTGTTCACGGGGCAGGGGAGTCAGCGGCTGGGGATGGGGCGTGAGTTGTATGACGCCTATCCGGTGTTCGCGGATGCGTTTGATGCGGTGTGTGGTGAGCTGGACCGGCATCTTGAGCGGCCTTTGAAGGAGGTGCTGTTCGGGGAGGATGCCGCGGCGCTTGACCAGACGGGGTTCACTCAGCCCGCTTTGTTCGTGGTTGAGGTGGCGTTGTTCCGTCTCGTTGAGGCGTGGGGGCTGAAGCCGGACTTCCTGTCGGGGCATTCGATTGGTGAGTTGGCCGCGGCGCATGTGGCGGGTGTGTTGTCGCTGGCGGATGCGGCGCGGTTGGTGGCGGCTCGTGGGCGGTTGATGCAGGAGCTTCCGGCCGGTGGCGCGATGATCGCGGTGCAGGCGTCGGAGGACGAGGTCACGGCGCTGCTGACCGAGCGGGTGTCGATCGCCGCGCTGAACGGCCCGACGTCGGTCGTCATCGCGGGTGATGAGGACGAGGCTGTCGCGATCGCGGCGTCGTTCGAGGCGCAGGGTCGTAAGACCAAGCGGCTCACCGTCAGCCACGCGTTCCACTCGCCGCGCATGGACGGCATGCTGGACGCGTTCCGCGAGGTTGCGGAGGGGCTGTCGTACGAGGCTCCGCGCATCCCGATCGTCTCCAACCTGACCGGGAACGTCGTCTCCGCCGAGGAGATCGCCACCCCCGACTTCTGGGTGCGCCACGTCCGCGAGGCCGTGCGCTTCCTCGACGGCGTACGGGCGTTGGAAGCCCAAGGCGTCACCACCTTCGTCGAGCTGGGCCCCGACGGTGTCCTGACCGCGATGGCGCAGGAGTGCGTCACGGGTGGCAACGCCGCGTTCGTCGCCGCGCTGCGCAAGGACCGTCCCGAGGCCGAGGCGCTGACCACGGCCATCGCCCGGGCCCACGTCCGTGGCGTGGTGCAGGACTGGGCCGCGTACTTCGCCGGGACCGGCGCCCGCCGCGTCGACCTGCCGACGTATGCCTTCCAGCACCGCCGCTACTGGCCCGAGGAGCCGGTGGCGAGCTTGGCCGCCGCCGGTGTCGACGGCTGGCGCTACCAGGTGGCGTGGAAGCCGCTGTCGCTGGGCTCCGCGGCCCGGCTGTCCGGGGTGTGGCTCGTCGCCGCCTCCGCCGAGGACACGGCCGCCGACGCGTGGACGGACGGTGTCGTCCGTACGCTGACCGAGCGGGGCGCCGAGGTGCGGCGGCTCGACCTGGCCGCCGCCGAGGACCGCGCGGGCATCGCCGAGCGGCTGCGTACGGCGGCCGACGGCGGCGCCGTGTCCGGTGTGCTCTCGCTGCTGGCCACCGGGGACGCCGACGCCCTGCTGCCCACGGCCGCCCTCGTGCAGGCCATGGGCGACGCCGCGATCGACGCGCCGCTGTGGTGTGCCACCCGTGGCGCGGTTTCGACCGGGCGTCAGGGCGAGCTGGTGGACCCGGCCCGTGCCCAGGTGTGGGGACTTGGCCGGGTGGCGGCCCTGGAGCTGCCCGACCGCTGGGGCGGTCTCATCGACCTCCCCGAGACCATGACCGACCGGGTGCTGTCGCGGCTCGCGGTGGTGCTCGCCGGGGCCGGGGACGAGGACCAGATCGCGGTCCGCGCCTCCGGGGTGTTCGGCCGCCGGCTGGCGCGGGCGACCGCACGGCAGGTGGCGGAGGCCGAGGGCTGGAGCGCCCGCGGCACGGTGCTGGTGACGGGCGGTACGGGCGCGCTGGGCGGCCAAGTGGCCCGTTGGCTGATCGACAAGGGCGCCGAGCATGTGGTGCTCACCAGCCGCCGGGGCCTCGACGCCCCGGGCGCGGCCGGGCTGCGCGATGAACTCGCCGCATCCGGCGCCCGGATCACCGTCGCCGCCTGCGATGTGGCCGACCGGGAGGCGCTGGCCGGGCTGCTGGCCGACCTCCCCGCCGAGCTGCCGCTGACGGCCGTGGTGCATGCGGCCGGAGTGCTGGACGACGGCATTCTGGAGTCGCTGACCCCCGAGCGCTTCGCCTCCGTCCTGCGTGCGAAGGCCGACGCCGCGCTCGCCCTGGACGAGCTGACACGCGATCTCGACCTGTCCGCGTTTGTGCTGTTCTCCTCGACCAGTGGCACCGTGGGCGCCGCGGGCCAGGCCAACTACGCCGCCGCGAACGCCTTCCTGGACGCGCTCGCCCAGCGGCGGCGCGCCGCGGGGCTGCCCGCCACCTCGATCGCCTGGGGCCCGTGGGCCGCGGGCGGCATGGCCGCCGACGAGGCGCTGGAGCAGCGCATGCGCCGCGCCGGGATGCCGCCGATGGACGCCGACCTCGCGATCGACGCCCTGCAACGCGCCCTCGACCTGGGCGACGCGGCCGTGACCGTGGCGGATGTCGACTGGGACCGGTTCGCTCCGGGCTTCACCGCGGGCCGCCCCAGCCCCCTGCTGGCCGACCTGCCCGAGGTGCGCCAGGCCGCCACGCGCCCCGCCGCCACCGCGATCGGCGAGGCCGCGCCCGCCGAGACGGCCTCCGCGCTCGCGCGGCGGCTCCTCGGCCTGCCCGAGGCGGAGCGCCACCGGGCCCTGCTGGATCTCGTACGGACCCATGTGGCGGAGGTCCTCGGCCACGCCGATGTGTCCGACATCAGCGCCGAACGGGCCTTCCGCGAGATCGGCTTCGACTCCCTCACCGCCGTCGAACTGCGCAATGGCCTGGGCGCCGCCACCGATCTGCGGCTCCCCACCACCCTCATCTACGACTACCCGACGCCGCTCGCCCTCGCCGACCACCTCTTCGCCGAACTGCTCGGCGGCCAGGTGGCGGCGGTCACGGGCGGCGCGTCGCCGGTGGCGGGCGCGGCGGCCGACGACGATCCGATCGCGATCGTCGCGATGAGCTGCCGCTTCCCGGGCGGTGTCCGCACCCCCGAGGAGCTGTGGCAACTGCTGGTGTCCGGCACGGACGCCATCGTGGACATGCCCGCCGACCGCGGCTGGGACCTCCGGACGCTCTACAACCCGGACCCGGACGTCGAGGGCACCTCGTACGCCCGCGAGGGCGGCTTCCTGAGCGACGCGGCCGACTTCGACCCGGCGTTCTTCGGCATCTCGCCGCGCGAGGCCCTGGCCATGGACCCGCAGCAGCGGCTGCTGCTGGAGACCTCGTGGGAGGCGTTCGAGCGGGCCGGGATCGACCCCGCTTCCCTGCGCGGCTCCACCGCCGGTGTCTTCGTCGGCACCAACGGCCAGGACTATCTCTCCCTGCTGCTGGGCGACTCGCAGGGCCTCGAAGGCCATATGGGCACGGGCAACGCGGCCAGCGTGATCTCGGGCCGGCTCGCCTACACCTTCGGTCTCGAAGGTCCCGCGGTCACCATCGACACCGCCTGCTCCTCCTCGCTGGTCGCCCTCCACTCGGCGATCCAGGCGCTGCGCGGCGGCGAGTGCTCGATCGCGCTCGCGGGCGGTGTGACCGTGATGTCGACGCCCGGTGTGTTCGTGGACTTCAGCCGTCAGCGCGGGCTGGCGGAGGACGGCCGGATCAAGGCGTTCGCGGCGGGTGCGGATGGCACCGGCTGGGGTGAGGGCGTCGGCATGCTGCTCGTGGAGCGGCTGTCGGACGCGCGGAAGAACGGCCACCCGGTGCTCGCGCTCGTACGCGGCACGGCGGTCAACCAGGACGGTGCGTCCAATGGTCTGACGGCGCCCAACGGGCCGTCGCAGCAGCGCGTCATCCGCCAGGCGCTGGCGGGTGCGGGTCTGTCCGCGTCCGAGGTGGACGCGGTCGAGGCCCACGGCACGGGCACCCGGCTGGGCGACCCGATCGAGGCACAGGCGCTGCTCGCCACATACGGCCAGGACCGGGCGGAGGGGCAGCCGCTGCTGCTCGGCTCCATCAAGTCCAACATCGGCCACACGCAGGCCGCGGCCGGTGTCGCCGGTGTGATGAAGATGGTCCTCGCCATGCGGCACGGGGTGCTCCCGCGCACCCTGCACGTGGACGAGCCCACCCCGCATGTCGACTGGTCGGCGGGCGACATCAGCCTGCTGACCGAGCAGGTGGCATGGCCGGAGACCGGCCATCCGCGCCGCGCGGGCATCTCCTCCTTCGGCTTCAGCGGCACCAACGCCCACGCCGTCGTGGAAGAGGCCCCCGCGGCCGACGTTGTCGAGGCCGCTGAGGACACCGACGAGGGCGGAACGGCCCTGCCGGTGCTGCTCTCGGCCCGGACGGCGGACGGGCTGCGCGAGCAGGCGCGGCAACTGCACGGCCACCTGACCGAGCGGACCGAGCCGCGGACGGCAGACCTCGGCTATGCGCTCGCCGTGGGCCGCTCGGCCTTCGAGGAGCGCGCGGCGCTGATCGCCGAGGACCGGGACGGGCTGCTGTCCGGCCTGGCGGCGCTCGCCGAGGGACGTACGGCGGCCGGACTCGTTCAGGGTTCGGTGGCCGGTGGCCGGGTGGCGTTCCTCTTCACGGGGCAGGGCAGCCAGCGGCTCGGCATGGGCCGTGAGCTGTACTACGCGTACCCGGTGTTCGCGGAGGCGCTGGACGCGGTCTGCGATGAGCTGGACGCGCATCTTGAGCGGCCGTTGAAGACGGTGCTGTTCGGGGAGGACGCGGAGGCGCTGGATCGGACGGGGTTCACCCAGCCCGCGTTGTTCGCGGTCGAGGTGGCGTTGTTCCGGCTGGTGGAGGCGTGGGGTCTGAAGGCGGACTTCCTCTCCGGTCACTCGATTGGTGAGCTGGCCGCGGCGCATGTGGCGGGTGTGTTGTCGCTGGCGGATGCGGCGAAGTTGGTGGCGGCGCGTGGGCGGTTGATGCAGGCGCTGCCTGCCGGTGGCGCGATGATCGCCGTGCAGGCTTCGGAGGACGAGGTCACGCCGCTGCTGACCGAGCGGGCGTCGATTGCCGCGCTCAATGGCCCGACGTCGGTCGTCATCGCGGGTGACGAGGACGCGGCCCTGGAAATCGCGTCGTCGTTCGAGGCGCAGGGTCGCAAGACCAAGCGGCTCACGGTCAGCCACGCGTTCCACTCGCCGCGGATGGACGGCATGTTGGAGGCGTTCCGTGAGGTTGCGGAGGGGCTGTCGTACGAGGCTCCGCGCATCCCGATCGTGTCGAATCTGACCGGTGGCGTGGTGTCCGCCGAGGAGATCACGACCGCTGACTTCTGGGTGCGCCACGTCCGCGAGGCCGTGCGCTTCCTGGATGGCATCCGCACTCTCGAAGCACGGAACGTCACCACGTTCATCGAGCTGGGCCCCGACGGGGTTCTGACCGCGATGGCGCAGGAGTGTGTGACCGACGCCGAGTCGGACACCGCGTTCGTTTCCGTACTGCGCAAGGACCGTCCCGAGGTCGAGGCGCTGACCACGGCCGTCACCCGGGCGCATGTGCGCGGTGTGGCGGTGGACTGGGCGGCCTTCTACGCCGGGACCGGCGCCACCCGACTGGCGCCGGACGAGCTGGCCGAGCTGCCCACGTACGCCTTCCAGCGGCAGCGCTACTGGCCGAAGGTCTCGTCGCTGTTCCTGGGCGATGTGGCCGCGGTCGGGCTGGGCGAGGCCGAGCATCCGCTGCTCGGTGCCAGCGCCGAACTGCCCAGTGCGGACGGAATGTTGTTCACCGGGCGGCTGGCGCTGTCCACGCACCCGTGGCTCGCCGATCACACGATCATGGACACCGTGCTGCTGCCGGGCACCGCGTTCGTGGAGCTGGCGGTCCGGGCCGGTGACCAGGTCGGCTGCGGGACGCTGGAGGAACTGACCCTCGAAGCGCCGCTGGTCCTGGCCGAGGACGGGGGCGTCCAACTGCGGCTGTGGGTCGGCGCTGCCGATGACACCGGCCGCCGCCCGCTGGAGCTGCACTCCCGTGCCGAACACCTGTCGGCCGAGGAGCCGTGGACCCGGCATGCGTCCGGTGTCCTGGCGTCCGGCGATGCGCCGGAGGCGTCGTTCGAGCTGGCCGCATGGCCTCCGGCGGACGCCGCCGAGGTGGCGGTCGGCGACCGTTACGCCGAGCTGCGGGACGTCGGTTTCGCGTACGGCCCCGCGTTCCAGGGGCTGCGCAAGGCATGGCGGCGCGGTGGCGAGGTGTTCGCCGAGGTGGTGCTGGACGAGGGCACGGCCGAGGAGGCCGCCGCGTTCGGGCTGCACCCGGCGCTGCTGGACGCCGCGCTGCACGCACTCGGACTGGCCGGGCTCGGTGGCACCGAGACCGAGGGACGGCTGCCGTTCGCCTGGACCGGGGTGTCGCTGTACGCGAGCGGCGCGGCCACGCTGCGGGTGCGGATGGCCGCCGTGGGCGGCGACGGCGTCCGCCTGGAGATCGCGGACGCCACGGGCGCCCCGGTCGCGGCCGTGGACTCGCTGGTGCTGCGCCCGGTCTCGGCCGAGCAGCTACAGAGCGCGCGGACGGCGTACCACGAGTCGCTGTACCGCGTGGAGTGGACGACGGCCGGGCTGGTGGACGCCACCGGGGCGGACGCCACGGTCGACGGCCGCTGGGCGGCACTGGGCACGGACACCCTGGGCCTCGCCACCTACCCGGACCTGGCCGCGCTGAGCGAGGCCGTCGATTCCGGGACGGCGCTGCCGGAGTACGTGGTGGTATCCCTGGCAAATGACGGCCCGGGTGCGGCACATCAAGCCCGTCCGGCGATTGAGGACCGGGGCCCAGGGGCGGAGCCCATGGTTGCGGGAAGGGGCGGGATAGGGGAAACCCCCACCCAAGCCGCACACCACGCCACCACCCAAGCCCTCACCCTCCTCCAGTCCTGGCTGGCCGACAACCGCTTCATGGACTCCCGCCTGGTCCTGCTGACCTCGGGCACCGTGGCCACCGAGGCCGCCGAACCGGTGACGGACCTCGCCGGGGCGGCCGTCCGCGGCCTGGTGCGATCGGCACAGTCCGAGAACCCGGACCGCTTCGTCCTGATCGACCTCGACAGCCACGACGACGCACGGGCCGCACAATCCGCGCTTTCCACAGCCCTCGCAAGCGGCGAGCCCGAGATCGCGGTACGGCAAGGCGTCCTCAAGACGCCACGCCTGGCCCGCGCCGCGTCGGCGGCCGACAGCGAGGCCCCGGAGTGGAACCCGGACGGCACGGTGCTGATCACCGGCGCGTCCGGTTCGCTCGGCGGCCTGTTCGCCCGCCACCTGGTGACAGAGCGCGGCGTACGGCATCTGCTCCTGCTCAGCCGCCGTGGCGACCAGGCCCCGGGCGCGCCCGAACTCGCCGCCGAACTGGTCGAGTTGGGCGCGAGCGTCCGCTGGGCGGCGTGCGATGTGGCGGACCGGGACGCGCTCGCCGCGACCCTCGCCACCGTCCCCGCCGACCATCCGCTCACGGCGGTCGTCCACACGGCCGGTGTGCTGGACGACGGTGTGATCGGCTCCCTCACCCCCGAGCGCGTCGAAAACGTCATGCGCCCGAAGGCGGACGCCGCCTGGAACCTGCATGAGCTGACCCGCGACCAGAACCTCTCGGCGTTCGTGCTCTTCTCCTCCGCCGCAGGCGCCTTCGGCGGCCCGGGCCAGGGCAACTACGCCGCGGCCAACGTCTTCCTCGACGCACTCGCCGCCCACCGCCACGCGGCGGGCCTGCCCGCCACCGCGCTGGCGTGGGGCCTGTGGGCCGGTGGCGGCATGGGCGACACCCTGGACGAGGCCGACATCACCCGGATGCGGCGGGCCGGAGTGCCCCCGCTGCCGGTGGCGGAGGGGCTGCGGCTCTTCGACGCCGCGCTGACGGTCGACGAGGCATCGCTGGTGCCGATGCGCCTGGATCTCGCGGCGCTGCGCAACCAGCCCGCCATCTCGCCGCTGCTGCGCGGTCTGGTGCGGGTCCCGGTGCGGCGCGCGGTGGACGCGGTCGCGGCGGGCGGCGAGAACGGTCTTGCCGGGCGGCTCGCCGGGCTGTCCGAGCCCGAGCAGGAGCGGCTGCTGCTGGACCTGGTCCGGGCGCAGGTGGCGACCGTGCTCGGCTACGCGGGTGCGGAGACCATCGGTTCCGGGCGGGCGTTCAAGGATCTGGGCTTCGATTCGCTGACCGCCGTTGAGCTGCGCAATCAGCTCAACTCCGTTACCGGGCTGCGGCTTCCCGCGACGCTCATCTTCGACTATCCGGACCCGCAGGTCCTGGCCCGCCATCTGCGGACCGAGCTGGTGGGCGAGGAGTCGGCGGAGGTGCTCACCCCGGTCCCGGTGACGGCCGTCACCGAGGACGAGCCGATCGCCATCGTCGGGATGAGCTGCCGCTACCCGGGCGGGGTCACCACCCCCGAGGAGCTGTGGCAGCTCGTCATCGGCGCCACCGACGCCATCTCCGACTTCCCCGTCGACCGTGGCTGGGATCTCGACGCGCTCTACAGCGACGACCCCGACCAGGTGGGCACCAGCTACACCCGCGAGGGCGGCTTCCTGCACGACGCCGCCGACTTCGACCCGGACTTCTTCGGGATCAACCCGCGCGAGGCCATGGCGATGGATCCGCAGCAGCGGCTGCTGCTGGAGACGTCGTGGGAGGCGTTCGAGCGCGCGGGCATCGACCCGGCGGCCGTACGCGGCAGCAAGACCGGTGTCTTCGCGGGCGTCATGTACCACGACTATCTGACCCGGCTGACCGCCGTCCCCGAGGGGCTGGAGGGCTATCTCGGCACGGGTGGCGCGGGCTCCATCGCCTCGGGCCGGGTGGCGTACACCTTCGGGCTCGAAGGCCCGGCGGTCACCATCGACACGGCGTGCTCGTCGTCGCTGGTGGCGCTGCACCTGGCCGCGCAGGCGCTGCGCAACGGCGAGTGCTCGCTGGCGCTGGCCGGTGGTGTGACCGTCATGGCCACCCCGGACACGTTCATCGACTTCAGCCGCCAGCAGGGGCTGTCCACCGACGGCCGCTGCAAGTCCTTCGCGGCGTCGGCCGACGGCACCGGCTGGGCCGAGGGCGCGGGCATGCTGCTCGTGGAGCGGCTCTCGGACGCGCGGCGCAACGGCCACCGCGTCCTGGCGGTCGTGCGGGGCTCGGCCATCAACCAGGACGGCGCGTCCAACGGTCTGACGGCGCCCAACGGTCCGTCCCAGCAGCGCGTCATCCGTGACGCGCTGACCAGCGCCCGGCTCACCACCGCCGATGTCGATGTGGTGGAGGCGCACGGCACGGGCACGACGCTGGGCGACCCGATCGAGGCCCAGGCCCTGCTCGCCACCTACG
This sequence comes from Streptomyces sp. CY-1, assembly GCF_047218265.1. Classification (NCBI taxonomy): domain Bacteria; kingdom Bacillati; phylum Actinomycetota; class Actinomycetes; order Kitasatosporales; family Streptomycetaceae; genus Streptomyces; species Streptomyces sp. CY-1. The sequence goes on along the minus strand of NZ_CP178393.1, from coordinate 4,306,274 downwards.
GCCGCAGCCGGCCGGAGGGGCAGCCGCTGTGGCTCGGCTCGCTGAAGTCCAACATCGGCCACACCCAGGCCGCCGCGGGTGTCGCGGGCATCATCAAGATGATCATGGCGATGCGGCACGGAGTGCTCCCGCAGACGCTGCACATCGACGAGCCCACCCCGCATGTGGACTGGTCGGCGGGCGACCTCGAGCTGCTGACCGAGGCCCGGCCGTGGCCGGAGCTCGGCCGGCCGCGCCGGGCGGCCATCTCGTCGTTCGGCGTGAGCGGCACGAACGCGCACACGATCATCGAGCAGCCTCCGGCCCCCGAGGAGATCCCCGCGACCGGTCCGGTGGCGGAGCTGCCGACGGTGCCGTGGGTGCTCTCGGGCAAGTCCGAGGCCGCCCTGCGCGGCCAGGCCGAACGGCTCCTCGCCCACCTCGGCACCCACCCCGACCTGGACACCACGGACGTCGGCCACGCGCTGGCGACGGGCCGGGCGGCGCTGGAGCGGCGCGCGGTCGTCGTCGGCGAGGACCGGGACGGGCTGCTGTCCGGCCTGGCGGCGCTGGCACGCGGCGAGTCGGCCGCGGGGCTGGTCCAGGGGACGGTGGCCGAGGGCGGCAAGGTGGCGTTCCTCTTCACCGGCCAGGGCAGCCAGCGGCTGGGGATGGGGCGTGAGCTGTACGACGCCTATCCGGTGTTCGCGGAGGCGCTGGACGCGGTCTGCGATGAGCTGGACGCGCATCTGGAACGGCCGTTGAAGACGGTGTTGTTCGGGGAGGACGCGGAGGCGCTGGATCGGACGGGGTTCACTCAGCCCGCTTTGTTCGCGGTCGAGGTGGCACTGTTCCGGCTGGTGGAGGCGTGGGGGCTGCGGCCCGACTTCCTCTCCGGCCACTCGATTGGTGAGCTGGCCGCCGCGCATGTGGCGGGTGTGCTCTCGCTTGCCGATGCGGCGAAGCTGGTGGCGGCGCGTGGGCGGTTGATGCAGGAGCTTCCGGCCGGTGGCGCGATGGTTGCGGTGCAGGCTTCGGAGGACGAGGTCACACCGCTGCTCACCGACCGTGTGTCGATGGCCGCGCTCAACGGGCCGACCTCAGTCGTCATCGCGGGTGATGAGAACGAGGCTCTGGAGATTGCCGCTGGTTTCGAGGCGCAGGGCCGTAAGACCAAGCGGCTCACCGTCAGCCACGCGTTCCACTCGCCGCGCATGGACGGGATGCTGGACGCGTTCCGCGAGGTCGCGGAGGGGCTGTCGTACGAGGCCCCGCGGATCCCGATCGTCTCCAACCTCACCGGTGGCGTCGTCTCCGCCGAGGAGATCACGACGGCCGACTTCTGGGTGCGCCACGTCCGCGAAGCGGTCCGATTCCTCGATGGCGTACGGACGCTGGAAGCCCAGGGCGTCACCACCTACGTCGAGTTGGGCCCCGACGGTGTCCTCACCGCCATGGCCCAGGAGTGCGTCACCGGCGATGCCGCCGCCTTCGTCTCGGCGCTCCGCAAGGGGCGCACCGAGCCGGTGGCGCTGACGGCGGCCCTCGCCGCGCTGCACACCCGAGGGCTCGCCCTGGACTGGTCGGCGTTCTTCGCCGGTACGGGAGCCCGCGCCATCGAGCTGCCGACCTACGCCTTCCAGCGGCAGCGCTTCTGGGTGGAGAACCCGGAGGAGGTCCGCGAGACCGTCGCGGCCATGGATTCCGTGGACGCGCGGTTCTGGGAGGCCGTCGAGCGCGAGGACTTGGAGGCCCTGGCCGGGACGCTCCAGTCCGAGGACGCCGACGCGCTCTCCTCGCTGGGCGCCGTGCTGCCGATGCTGTCCTCGTGGCGGCGCCGCCAGGGCGAGCTGTCCACCCTGGACGCCTGGCGCTACCAGGTGGCCTGGAAGCCGGTGGCCGCCCGCGCCGAGGGGGCGCTGACCGGCCGCTGGCTGGTCGTCACCACCACGGAAGAGGCGGACGGCGCGCTGGTCGAGGGTGTCGTACGGACGCTGTCCGCACGCGGCGCCGAGGTCCAGCGGGTCGAGCTGGCCGTCGACGACCGTACGGGCATGGCCGAGCGGCTGGCCGAGGCGGTCTCCGACGCCCCGGCGGCCGGGGTGTTCGCGCTGCCGTCCCTGGCGGAGGGTGCCGACGGGCTGGTCCGCATCGCCGCCCTGGCTCAGGCGCTGGGCGATCTGGGCGTGGACGCGCCGCTGTGGGTCGCCACGCGCGGTGCGGTCTCGACCGGCCGCGCCGACGGTCCGGTGGACCCGTGGCAGGCGCGGGTCTGGGGCCTGGGCCGGGTCGCGGCCCTGGAACTGGCCGAGCGGTGGGGCGGTCTGGTCGATCTGCCGGAGACGGTGGACGACCGGGCGCTGTCGCGGCTGGCGGGCGTGCTGGCCGCCGGCGCGGGCGAGGACCAGGTGGCGGTGCGCGCCTCCGGTGTCTTCGGCCGCCGGCTGACCCGGTCCGCCGATACCGGGCGTGGCCGCGACTGGCGGCCGGGCGCGGGCTCGGTCCTGGTGACCGGCGGTACGGGCGCGCTGGGCGCGCATGTGGCCCGCTGGCTGATCGACAGGGGCGCCGAACACGTGGTGCTCACCAGCCGTCGTGGCCTCGACGCCCCCGGCGCGGCCGAGCTGCGGGACGAACTTGCCGCCTCGGGGGCCAGGGTCACCGTCGCGGCCTGCGACGTCGCCGACCGCGAGGCGCTTGCCGCGCTGGTGGCGGGGCTTCCGGCCGAACTGCCGCTGACGGCGGTGGTGCACGCGGCCGGGGTGCTGGACGACGGCGTACTGGAGTCGCTGACCCCCGAGCGCTTCGCATCCGTGCTGCGTGCCAAGGCCGACGCCGCCGCCAATCTGCACGAGCTGACGCGGGACCTGGACCTGACGGCCTTCGTCCTGTTCTCCTCGTTCGCGGGCTCGATCGGCGCCGCCGGTCAGGCCAACTACGCCGCCGCGAACGCCTTCCTGGACGCGCTCGCCGAGCGCCGCCGGGCCGAGGGCCTGCCCGCCACCTCGGTGGCCTGGGGCCCGTGGGCCGAGGGCGGGATGGCCGCGGACGACGCGCTGGAGCAGCGCATGCGCCGCGCCGGTGTGCCGCCGATGGCGACGGACCTGGCCATCGCCGCGCTACAGCGCGCCCTGGACCTGGACGAGACCGCGGTGACGGTGGCGGACATCGACTGGGAGCGGCTGGCCCCCGGCTTCACCGCCTCCCGGCCGAGCCCGCTGCTGCTGGAGCTGCCCGAGGTGCGTACCGCGCTGGAGGCCGACGGCGGGCGGACGGCCCGTACGGCCGGTGGTGGCGCGGACGAATCCTCGCTGGCCCAGCGGCTCGCGGGGGTCCCGGCGGCGGAGCGCGAGCGGATGCTGCTGGACCTGGTGCGCTCGGCCGTGGCCGATGTGCTGGGCCACTTGGACGCGGAGGCGGTGGAGGCGGACCGGGCGTTCCGGGATCTGGGCTTCGACTCGCTGACCGCCGTCGAACTGCGCAACCGCATGAACACCGTGACCGGGCTGCGGCTGCCGCCCACGCTGGTGTACGACTACCCGTCGTCCTCGGCGCTCGCCGCCCACCTCCGTACGGAGATCCTGGGCGAGGAGAGCGCGGCCGAGACGGTCGCCGGTGTGCCGGCCAGGACGGTGGCCGTCGCCGACGATCCGATCGCGATCGTCGGGATGAGCTGCCGCTTCCCGGGTGGGGTGCGGTCGCCCGAGGAGCTGTGGCGGCTCCTGGTCTCCGGGCAGGACGCGGTGACGGGCTTCCCGGCCGACCGCGGCTGGGACCTGGAGGCGTTGTACGACCCGGACTCCGCCACCGAGAACACCAGCTATGTCCGCGAGGGCGGATTCCTGGCGGACGCCGGGGACTTCGATGCCTCGTTCTTCGGCATCTCGCCGCGTGAGGCGCTCGCGATGGATCCGCAGCAGCGGTTGCTGCTGGAGACCTCGTGGGAGGCGTTCGAGCGGGCCGGGATCGACCCGACGACGCTGCGCGGTCAGCAGGTCGGCGTGTTCGCGGGCACCAACGGCCAGGACTACATGTCACTCGTCCTCCACTCGCCGGACGGCGGCGATGGCTTCATGGGGACGGGTAACGCGGCCAGTGTGATGTCGGGCCGGGTGTCCTACGCGCTGGGTCTCGAGGGCCCGGCGGTGACGGTGGATACGGCCTGCTCGTCGTCGTTGGTGGCGTTGCACTGGGCGATTCAGGCGTTGCGGGCGGGTGAGTGCTCGTTGGCGCTGGCCGGTGGTGTGACGGTGATGTCGACGCCGGGTTCGTTTGTGGACTTCAGCCGTCAGCGTGGGCTGGCGGAGGACGGTCGGATCAAGGCGTTCGCGGCGGGTGCGGATGGCACCGGCTGGGGCGAGGGCGTGGGCATGCTGCTCGTCGAGCGGCTGTCGGACGCCCAGCGCCACGGCCATGAGGTGCTGGCGGTCGTGCGCGGCTCCGCCATCAACCAGGACGGTGCCAGCAACGGCCTGACGGCGCCGAACGGTCCCTCGCAGCAGCGGGTGATCCGGCAGGCGCTGGCGGGTGCGGGTCTGTCCGCGTCCGAGGTGGACGCGGTCGAGGCGCACGGCACCGGTACGACGCTGGGCGACCCGATCGAGGCCCAGGCACTGCTGGCCACCTACGGCCAGGAGCGGGACCCCGAGCGGCCCCTGCTGCTCGGCTCCATCAAGTCCAACATCGGGCACACCCAGGCCGCCGCCGGTGTCGCCGGTGTGATGAAGATGGTGCTGGCGCTGCGGCACGGTGTGCTGCCGCCGACCCTGCACGTGGACGCGCCGACGCCGCATGTCGACTGGTCCGCCGGGGAGTTGGAGCTGTTGACCGAGGCGCGGGAGTGGCCGGAGACCGGCCGTCCGCGCCGGGCGGCGGTCTCCGCGTTCGGCATCAGCGGTACCAACGCGCACACTCTGCTGGAGCAGGCCCCGGAGCCGCAGGAGAGCCCGGTCGTGGCTCCGGCGGTGGAGCTGCCGACGGTGCCGTGGGTGCTGTCGGCCAAGTCCCCGGCCGCCGTACGCGGACAGGCCGAACGCCTCCTGGCCCACCTCGGCGGCGAGCCCGCACCGGCCGCCACCGATGTGGCCTACTCGCTGGCCACGACCCGCGCCGCCCTGGACCACCGGGCCGTGCTCACCGCGGACGGCGGGGATGGGCTGCTGGCCGGTCTCGCGGCGCTGGCGCGGGGCGAGTCCGAGGTGCCGGGCCTGGTCGAGGGCTCGGTGGCCGGTGGCAAGGTGGCGTTCCTCTTCACCGGACAGGGCAGCCAGCGGCTCGGTATGGGCCGTGAGCTGTACGACACCTTCCCGGTGTTCGCGGACGCGCTGGACGAGGTGTGCGCCCACCTGGACGCGCATCTCGAACGGCCGCTGCGTGATGTGCTGTTCGGCGACGACGCCACCGCACTGGACCGGACCGGCTTCACCCAGCCCGCGCTGTTCGCGGTCGAGGTGGCGCTGTTCCGGCTGGTGGCGACCTGGGGTCTGAAGGCGGACTTCCTTTCCGGGCATTCGATCGGCGAGCTGGCCGCCGCGCATGTGGCGGGTGTGCTGTCGCTCGCGGACGCGGCGAAGCTGGTGGCGGCTCGTGGCCGTCTGATGCAGGAGCTGCCTGCCGGTGGCGCGATGATCGCCGTCCAGGCGTCCGAGGACGAGGTGGCGCCGCTGCTCACCGACCGTGTGTCGATCGCCGCGCTCAACGGGCCCACGTCGGTCGTGGTCGCGGGTGATGAGGACGAGGCTGTCGCGATCGCCGCGGCGTTCGAGACCCAGGGTCGTAAGACCAAGCGGCTCACCGTCAGCCACGCCTTCCACTCGCCGCGCATGGACGGCATGTTGGACGCCTTCCGCGAGGTCGCGGAGGGGCTGACCTACGAGGCCCCGCACATCCCCATCGTGTCCAACCTGACGGGCGAGCTGGTCTCCGCCGAGGAGATCACGACGGCCGACTTCTGGGTGCGCCACGTCCGGGAGGCCGTGCGCTTCCTCGACGGCGTCCGCACCCTCGAAGCGCGAGGTGTGACCACCTTCGTGGAGCTGGGCCCCGACGGTGTCCTCACCGCCATGGCCCAGGACTGCCTGGCCGAGCCCGACGCGGCCGAGCTGCTGCCCGCGCTGCGCAAGGGCAGGCCGGAGGCCGAGGCGCTGACCGGCGCGCTGGCCCGGCTGTACGTCCGTGGCCCGGCCCCGGACTGGGAGGCGTTCTTCGCCGGTACGGGTGCGCGGAAGGTCGCGCTGCCCACGTACGCCTTCCAGCGCAGCCGCTACTGGGTCGACGCCCTGCTGAGCCTGGACGAGGTCGCCTCGGCGGGGCTCGGCTCGGCCGATCACCCGCTGCTGGGCGCGGCGGTGGAACTGCCCGACGCGGATGCCTATGTGTTCTCCGGGCGGCTGTCGCTCGCCTCGCACACGTGGCTGGCGGACCACACGGTCGCGGACACGGCCGTGCTGCCCGGCTCCGCGTTCGTGGAGCTGGCGGTGCGCGCCGGGGACCATGTGGGCTGTGGGCTGCTGGAGGAACTGACCCTGGACGAGCCGCTGATCCTGCCGGAGCGCGGCGGGGTGCGGCTGCGGGTGTCGGTCGGCGAGCCGGACGCCGACGGGCGTCGCCCACTGGGTGTGTACGCGCGGGACGAGCGCGCCGAGGCCGACCGGCCGTGGACCCGGCACGCCGCCGGTGTGCTCGCCTCGGGCGAGGCCCCTGGGGGCCAGGCACTGACGGGCGTTGCCACGGCGGGCGTGGCCTCGGCAGGCGTGGCTCCGGCGGCCGGCGGCGCCGAGGCGCTGTCCGTGTGGCCGCCCGCCGACGCGGAAGCGGTCGACACCGATGAGCTGTACGCGAGCATGGCGCGCGCCGGGCTGCTGCACGGCCCCGCGTTCCAGGGCCTGCACCGCGTCTGGCGGCGTGGCGAGGAGCTGTTCGCGGAGGTCCGCCTCGCGGCGGAGCGGCAGCCCGAGGCCGCCCGCTTCGCCCTGCACCCGGCCCTGCTGGACGGTGCGCTCCAGCCGCTCGCGCTGGGCGCGGGCGGTGCCGCGGTGGCGCGCTCCTGGCGTGGGGTGAGCCTGTACGCGGTCGGCGCCGAGGCGCTGCGCGTACGGCTGGCGCTGACCGAGGACGGCGCGGTGTCGATGGTGGCGGCCGATGAGACGGGTGCGCTCGTCGCGTCGGTGGACGCGCTGGAGACCGCGGCGCTGGAGGCGGACCGGATCGCCGGTGCGACCGCCTCCGACCGCCATGAGTCGCTGTTCCGTATCGACTGGGCGCCGGTGGCGGCACCGTCTGCCGCCACCTCGCAGGCGCCTTCGCGGACCGGGGCGGCGGGCTTCGCCGTCATCGGCGGCGATGAGCTCAAGCTGAGCGTGGCACTGGAGACGGCCGGGTTCCGCGCCTCGGTCCACGACGACCTCGGCTCGCTGAACGCGGCGGTCGAGGCGGGCGAGGCCGCGCCGGACACCGTGCTGGTGCCGTTCCCGCCGGAGCCGAGTGCTGCCGAGAGCGGCCTCGCCGCCGGTGCGCATACGGCCACCCACCGCGTCCTGGCCCTGCTCCAGGAGTGGCTGAACGGCGGTCGGCCCGGTTCGGCCCGGCTGGTGGTGGTCACGCGTGGCGCGGTCGCCACGGCCGCCGACCCGGCGGTGGCGGACCTGGTGCACGCACCGGTGTGGGGTCTGCTGCGCTCCGCGCAGACGGAGAACCCGGGCCAGTTCGTGCTGCTGGACGTGGACGGCGAGGTGTCCTACCCGGCGCTCGCGGCGGCGCTGGACTCGGGCGAGCCCGAGCTGGCGCTGCGCGCCGGGGCCGCGTACGCACCGCGCCTGGCCAGGGTCGGGACAACCCCGGCCGCCGGGACGTCGGAGCGGAAGGCCATCGACCCGACGGGGCGGGCCACCGACCCGACCGGCACGGCCACCGGGCCCACCGGCACGGCCATCGACCCGGACGGCACGGTGCTGATCACCGGCGCCACCGGCGGTCTGGGCAGGCTGTTCGCCCGCCATCTGGCCACCGCGCACGGCGCCCGCCATCTGCTGCTGACCAGCCGCAGCGGCCCCGCCGCCGACGGCATGGCCGAACTGGTGGCGGAGCTGGCCGAGTTGGGCGCACAGGCCACCGTCGCCGCATGCGACGCTGCCGACCGGGAGGCGCTGGCCGGGCTGCTGGCCACGATTCCGGCCGACCGTCCGCTCACGGCCGTGGTGCACACCGCGGGCGTCCTCGACGATGGCGTCATCGACATGCTGACGCCCAAGCGGGTGGACACGGCGCTGCGGCCCAAGGTCGACGCGGCGGTCAACCTCCACGAGCTGACCCGCGACCTGGACCTGTCCGCCTTCGTGCTCTTCTCGGCCGCGGCCGGCACGCTGGGCGGCGCGGGCCAGGGCGGCTACGCGGCGGCGAACGTCTTCCTGGACGCCCTCGCCGGTCACCGCCGCGCCACCGGCCGTACCGCACTGTCCCTGGTGTGGGGCATGTGGGCCGAGGAGCGGGGCATGGGCGGCCGGCTCGGCGAGGCCGACCAGCAGCGGGCGGCGCGCGGCGGGGTGCTGCCGCTGTCCGCCGAGGAGGGGCTCGCCCTGTTCGACGCGGCCCACGCCGTGGCCGACGAGGCGGTGCTCGTGCCCGTACGGCTGGAGATGGCGACGCTGCGCGCCGCCGCCGCCACCGGGGAGCTGCTGCCGCTCTACCGCGGCCTGGTGCGCACGCCCGTGCGCCGCGCCGCGACCGGCGGCCCCGCCGCCCCGGAGGCGGTGGCGGACACCGCGGACGGCACGCTGGCCCAGCGGCTGGCCGGGCAGTCGGAGGCCCAGCAGCAGTTGACCGCGCTGGACCTGGTCCGCCGTCAGGTGGCGGCCGTGCTGGGCTATGCCTCGAAGGACCAGGTGGGCGCCGAGCAGGCGTTCAAGGATCTGGGCTTCGACTCGCTGACGGCCGTGGAACTGCGGAACCGGCTGAACGCGGCCACCGGGCTGCGGCTGACGGCCACGCTGGTCTACGACTACCCGACACCGGTGGCGCTGGCGCGGCATCTGCGTCAGGAAGTGGCGCCGGAGGCCGACGGCCCCGGAGTGTCCGTACTGGAGGAGCTGGAGCGGCTGGAGAACAGCCTGTCCTCGCTGTCGCCGGAGGATCTGGCATCGGTGACGGAGGACGAGGCCGCGCATGCGAACATCGCGGTGCGCCTCCAGACGCTGCTCGCGAAGTGGAACGACGTGCGTCGCACCGCGGACGACGCCGGGGCGGACGCCGAGGCGGACGCGTTCGAAGAGGTCAGTGACGACGACCTCTTCGACTTCATCGACAAGAGGTTCGGTAACGGCTGAAGCGCGGCAGCACACCCATCCGAACCCCCCGACGAACCAGAGCATTGCGAATAGGTGAACGTCCATGGCGACTGCGAACGAAGCCAAGCTCCGCGAATATCTGAAGAAGGTCACCACCGACCTGACCGCCGCCCACCGGCGGCTCCAGGAGGTCGACGACCAGGCCCATGAGCCGATCGCCATCGTGGGCATGAGCTGCCGCTTCCCCGGGGGTGTGCGCACCCCCGAGGAGCTGTGGCAGCTCATGGCCTCCGGCGGCGAGGCGCAGACGGAGTTCCCGGCCGACCGCGGCTGGGACCTGCGGAACCTGTTCGACCCGGACCCGGACACCCCGGACACCACCTACACCCGCGAGGGCGGGTTCCTGGCCGATGCCACCCGGTTCGACGCGGCGTTCTTCGGGATCTCGCCGCGTGAGGCCATGGCGATGGACCCGCAGCAGCGGCTGCTGCTGGAGACCTCGTGGGAGGCGTTCGAGCGGGCCGGGATCGACCCCGCGTCCCTGCGCGGCAGCCGGACCGGTGTCTTCGCGGGCATGAACGCCTCCGACTATCTGTCGGTGGCGCTCGACGCCGAGGACGACTTCGGCGGCCACCTCGGCACGGGCAACGCCAGCAGCGTCGTCTCCGGCCGGCTCTCCTACGTCTTCGGTCTCGAGGGCCCGGCCGTCACGGTGGACACGGCCTGCTCCGCGTCGCTGGTGGCGCTGCACCTGGCCGTCCAGTCGCTGCGGCTCGGCGAATGCTCGCTCGCCCTGGCGGGCGGCGTCCATGTGATGTCCACCCCCGGTCTGTTCATCGAGTTCAGCCGCCAGCGCGGGCTGTCGCAGGACGGCCGCTGCAAGGCGTTCTCGGCGGACGCCGACGGCTTCGGCCCGGCCGAGGGCGTGGGCGTGCTGCTGCTGGAGCGGCTCTCGGAGGCGCGTCGCCGAGGCCACAAGGTGCTGGCCGTGGTGCGCGGCTCCGCCGTCAACCAGGACGGCGCGTCCAACGGTCTGACCGCGCCCAACGGCCCCTCCCAGCGGCGCGTCATCCAGCAGGCGCTGGCCAACGCCCGGCTGTCCGGCGGCGATGTGGACGTCGTCGAGGCGCATGGCACGGGCACCTCGCTGGGCGACCCGATCGAGGCGCAGGCGCTGCTGGCCACCTACGGCCAGGACCGGCCCGAGGAACTGCCCCTGCTGCTCGGATCGGTGAAGTCCAACATCGGCCACACCCAGGGCGCCGCGGGCATCGCCGGGGTGATGAAGATGGTGCTGGCGATGGAGCACGGGGTGGTGCCCGAGTCGCTGCACATCGCCGAGCCGTCCCCGCACATCGACTGGGCGGCGGGGAAGGTCGCGCTGGTCAGGTCGGCCACCCCGTGGCCAGAGACCGGCCGCCCGCGCCGTGCGGGCATCTCCTCCTTCGGCTTCAGCGGCACCAACGCGCACACCATCATCGAGCAGGCCCCCGCCGAGGAGCCGGGCCCGGTGGAGCTGGTGTCCAAGCAGCCGGGTGTGCTGCCGTGGGTGCTCTCCGGCAAGAGCGAGGCGGCGCTGCGCGCCCAGGCGCGGCGGCTGCTGGACCGGCTCCACGACGAACCGGCGCTGCGCCCGGTGGACATCGGCCTGTCGCTGGCCACCACCCGCTCCGCGCTGGACCACCGCGGTGTGGTCCAGGGCCGGGACCGCGAGGAGCTGATGGCCGGGCTGAACGCGCTCGCCGACGGCGGCATGGCGGCCGGTGTGGAGCGGGGCACGGTGGTCGCCGGGCAGACGGCGTTCGTCTTCCCCGGGCAGGGGTCCCAGTGGGTGCGGATGGGCGTGGGGCTGATGGACGCCTCGCCCGTCTTCGCGGCCCATATCGAGGAATGCGCCGCGGCGCTGGCGGAGTTCACCGACTGGTCGTTGGTGGATGTGCTGCGTGGTGCCGAGGGCGCGCCGTCGCTGGACCGGGTGGATGTGGTTCAGCCGGTGTTGTTCGCGGTGATGGTGTCCCTGGCCGAGCTGTGGCGCTCGCTGGGTGTCGTCCCGTCCGCGGTGATCGGCCACTCCCAGGGCGAGATCGCCGCCGCGTATGTGGCGGGGGTCCTGTCCCTGAAGGACGCGGCGCGTGTGGTGGCGCTGCGCAGCCAGGCCATTGGCCGGGTGCTGGCGGGCAAGGGCGGCATGGTGTCGGTGGCGCTGCCGGTGGCGGAGGTCCGGGAGCGGATCGCGGCGTGGGGTGAGGAGCGCATCTCGGTGGCGGCGGTCAACGGGCCGTCGTCGGTGGTCGTCTCCGGCGAGCCGACCGCCCTCGATGAGCTGGTCGCCGCGTGTGAGGCCGATGAGGTGCGGGCGCGCCGGGTGCCGGTGGACTACGCCTCGCACTCAGCCCAGGTCGAACTGCTCCGCGAGGAGCTGCTGGAGCTGCTGGCCCCCGTACAGCCGAAGAGCGCCCAGGTGCCGTTCCTGTCGACGGTGACGGGGGAGTGGGCCGAGGGTTCCGAGCTGGACGCCGAGTACTGGTTCACCAACCTGCGCCGCACCGTTGAGCTGGAGGGCGCGGTCCGGCGGCTGCTGGACGAGGGCTTCGGGGTGTTCATCGAGTCCAGCGCCCATCCGGTGCTGACGATGGGTGTGCAGGAGACGGCCGAGGACGCCGGTGTGGACGCGGCCGCGATCGGTTCGCTGCGCCGTGACGAGGGCGGGCAGGACCGCTTCTGGGCCTCGGTCGGCGAGGCGTGGTCGCGCGGGGTGAGCGTCGACTGGGAGGCCGTGTTCGACGGCACCGGCGCCCGCCGTATCGAGCTGCCCACCTACGCCTTCCAGCAGCAGCGCTACTGGCCCGAGGCCGCGCCAGAGCGGGCCGCCGGGAAGAGGGGGCACGACCCCGTGGAGGCGAGGTTCTGGGCCGCCGTGGAGGCCGAGGACTGGCAGACCCTGGCCACCGAGCTGACGGTCGACGGCGATCAGCCGATGAGCGCCGTCCTGCCCGCGCTGGCGTCTTGGCGCAAGCAGGCCCGTGAGCAGTCCACGGTGGACGGCTGGCGCTACCGCGTCACCTGGAAGCCGCTCGCCGAGGAGCGGTCCGCGCGGCTGTCCGGCGCGTGGCTCCTCGTCGCCCCGGCCGCCGAGGACATCTGGACCGAGGCAGTGGCCGGGGTGCTCGCCGAACGCGGCGCCGACGTACGGCGGATCGCCGTGGACACCGGCATCGACGGCCGGGAGGAGCTGGCCGAGCGGCTGCGCACCGCGCTCGCCGAGGCCGACGGCGGCTCTTTCGCCGGAGTGGTGTCGCTGCTGGCCACGGCCGAGGGCGCACACCCCGGGCACGCCTCGCTGCCCGCCGGAACCGCCGCCCAGCTCGCGCTGATCCAGGCCCTGGGCGACGCCGGAATCGGCGCCCCGCTGTGGTGCCTGACGCACGGCGCCGTGTCCGTCGGTGGCACGGACCGGCCGGCCGCCCCCGAGCAGGCGCTCGTCTGGGGTCTTGGCCGGGTGGCCGCGCTGGAGCACCTGGAGCGCTGGGGCGGTCTGATCGACCTGCCCGCCACGCCCGACGAGCGCGCCCTGACCCGGCTGGCGGGCCTCCTCGCCGCCGACGGCGACGACGACCAGGCCGCGATCCGCGCCACCGGGGTCTTCGGGCCCCGCCTGGTGCGCGCCCCGCTGGCCGACACCGCCGCCGTACGGTCCTGGAAGCCGACCGGCACCACGCTGGTCACCGGCGGCACGGGACGGCTCGGCGGGCAGGTCGCCCGGTGGCTGGCCCGTAACGGCGCCGACCACCTGGTGCTGGCGAGCCTCAGGGGCCAGGACGCCCCCGGGGCCGTCGAGCTGGCGGCCGAGCTGACCGGGCTCGGCGCCAAGGTCACCCTCGCCGCCTGCGATGTGACCGACCGCGCCGCGCTCGCCGAAACCCTCGCGGCCATCCCGGCCGACCAGCCGCTGACCGCCGTCGTGCACACCGCCGCGGTCATCGAGGACGGCGTGATCGAGGGGCTGACCCCGGATCAGGTCGAGCGGGTGCTGCGGCTCAAGGTGGACGCCACGCGCCATCTGCACGAGCTCACCCGGGACCTGGACCTGACCGCGTTCGTGCTGTGCTCGCACTTCTCCGCCACCTTCGGCGCACCCGGCCAGGGCAACCAGGCGCCCGGCAACGCCTTCCTGCACGCCTTCGCCGAGCAGCGCCGCGCGGACGGGCTGCCCGCCACCACGCTGACCTTCGGCCCGTGGGGCGACGGCGGCACGGTGGACGGCGCCGTCGGCGACCGGATGCGCCGCCACGGCATCAACGAGATGGCGCCGGAACCGGCCGCGACCACCCTCCAGCACGCGCTGGACCGGGACGAGACCGCGCTGACCGTCATCGACATGGACTGGCGGCGCTTCACCCTCGCCTTCACCGCCGACCGGTCGCGTCCGCTGCTGCACGACCTGCCCGAGGCCCGCGAGGTCGTCGAGGAGATGGCGGCGGCCGAGACCGACGACGACGCCGGGGCGGCCCTGGCCGGACAGCTCGCGGCGCTGCCGGAGACCGAGCGGGAGCGGGTGCTGCTGGATCTGGTGCGCAACGCGGTGGCCGCCGTGCTCGGCCACTCCGGCGCCCAGGCGATCGAGGCGGGCCGGGCCTTCAAGGAGCTGGGCTTCGACTCGCTCACCGCCGTCGAACTCCGCAACCGGCTCGGCGCCGCGAGCGGGCTGAAGCTGCCCCCGAGCCTGATCTTCGACCACCCGACCCCGGCCGCCGTGGCCGCCTATCTGCGGGCCGGGATCGCGCCCGACGAGGCGGCCGACGGCACCGCCGTGCTCGAGGAACTCGACAAGCTGGAGACCGCGCTCACCGGCACCGCGCCCGACAACATCACCCGGGCCCGGATCACCATGCGCCTCCAGTCGCTGATGGCGAAGTGGAACGAGTCGGACGGCACGGCGGTCACCGCCGAACCCGCCACCACGGCGGCGCCGGAGCGCCCGGCGAAGGAAACGGTCGACGCCGAGCAGCTCCAGTCGGCCAGTGACGAAGAGCTCTTCGCATTCATCAACAAGGGTCTCGGAAGGGCATGACGGGAATTCTGCTATTGACGTCGTTCTCGATGTCGGCCAGGATTTTCCATACCCTTCAATAGAGTTGCCGAATACCGGCTGCCCCCTATCGCTCCTTGGGTCTCCAGGGGGTCATAGGGGGCATCTAGGGGTTGTTGTGAGGGTTAGTTCACACATAGCCTCTCAGCGAGAAGTCGACTGATTTGGTTGTTGGTTACCGGCTCCCCTGTCGAGGATCTGTGGAGCATTTCCGATGCCGTCTGCCGTAATTGGATTGCGTAAATGGCGAATGAAGAGACGCTGCGGGACTACCTCAAGCTGGTAACGGCGGATCTGCACCAGACTCGCCTCCGCCTGCAAGAGGCCGAGGCGAAGAACCACGACCCCATCGCGATCGTGGGGATCGGCTGCCGTTATCCCGGGGGCGTTCAGTCGCCCGAGGACCTGTGGCGCATCGTCAGCGAGGGCGTCGACGCGGTCAGCGAGTTCCCGCTGGACCGTGGGTGGAATGTCGACACGATGTACCACCCGGACCCGGACCACCCCGGCACCAGCTATGTGCACGAGGGTGGATTCGTCGACGGCATAGCCGATTTCGACCCGTCGCTCTTCGGCATCAGCCCGCGAGAAGCGCTCGGCATGGACCCGCAGCAGCGGATGCTGCTGGAGACGTCCTGGGAGGCGTTCGAGCGGGCCGGAATCGACCCGGTCGCGGTGCGCGGCCGGCAGATCGGCGTCTTCGTCGGCACCAGCAATCACGATTACCTGGGCGCGATCCTCAGTTCCAACGAGAACTTCGAGGGCTATTTCGGCACCGGTAACGCCGCGAGCGTCGCCTCCGGCCGCCTTTCCTACACCTTCGGTTTCGAGGGCCCGGCCGTCACCGTCGACACCGCCTGCTCCTCCTCGCTGGTGGCCCTCCACCTGGCCGTCCAGGCGCTGCGCAACGGCGAATGCTCGCTCGCGCTCGCCGGTGGCGCGACCCTCATGTGCGCGCCCGGCGTCTTCGTCGACTACAGCAAGATGCGCGGACTGGCCCTCGACGGCCGCTCCAAGCCCTTCGCCCCGGAGGCCGACGGCTTCTGCCTGGGCGAGGGCGTCGGCATGCTGCTCGTCGAGCGGCTGTCGGACGCCCAGCGCAAGGGCCACCCGGTCCTCGCCGTGGTCCGCGGCTCCGCCGTCAACCAGGACGGCGCGTCCAACGGCCTCACCTCGCCCAACGGCCCCTCGCAGCAGCGCGTCATCCTCCAGGCACTGGCCAACGCCCGCCTCAGCCCCGACCAGGTCGACGCCGTCGAGGCCCACGGCACCGGCACCGCCCTCGGCGACCCCATCGAGGCCCAGGCGCTTCTCGCCACCTACGGCCAAGGCAGGCCCGAGGGCAAACCGCTGCTCATCGGCTCCATCAAGTCCAACATCGGCCACGCCCAGGCGGGCGCCGGTGTCGGCGGCGTCATCAAGATGGTCATGGCGATGCGGCACGGTGTGCTGCCCAAGACCCTCCACCTCACCGAGCCCACCCCGCACGTCGACTGGACTGCCGGGGACGTCGAACTGCTCACCGCCACCACCGAATGGCCCCAGGACCCCGAGGGCGCGACCCCGCGCCGCGCGGGCGTCTCGTCGTTCGGCATGAGCGGCACCAATGTGCACACCATCCTCGAGGAGCCCCCGGCCCTCGCCGCCCCCGCCGAGAGCGCCGAGCCGGAACCGGAGCGGATCGAACCGCTCCTGGTCCCGGTCGTGCTCTCCGGCAAGGACGAGCAGGCGCTGCGCGCCCAGGCCCTGCGGCTGCGGAACCATCTGACCGCCCGCCCCGGCCACCGCCTCGCCGACCTCGGCTACTCCCAGGCCGTCACCCGCGCCGCCCTCGACCGCCGCGCCGTGGTCCTCGCGGCCGATCACGACGAACTCCTCGCGGGCCTCGACGCGCTCGCCGAGGGCCGCCACCACCCCGAGCTGGCCGAGGGGCTGGCCGCCGAGGGCAAGGTCGCGTTCCTCTTCACCGGCCAGGGCAGCCAGCGCCTCGGCATGGGCCGTGAGCTGTACGAGACCTACCCGGTCTTCGCCGAGGCGCTGGACGCGGTCTGCGCCCAGCTCGACCGGTTCCTCGACCGGCCGTTGAAGGACGTGCTGTTCGGCGACGACGCCGCCACGCTCGACCGGACCGGCTTCACCCAGCCCGCGCTGTTCGCCGTCGAGGTCGCCCTCTTCCGCCTCGTCGAATCCTGGGGACTGCGCCCCGACTTCCTCGCCGGCCACTCCATCGGCGAGCTCACCGCCGCCCATGTCGCCGGAGTGCTCTCGCTCACCCACGCCTGTGCCCTGGTGGCCGCGCGCAGCCAGCTCATGCAGCAACTTCCCGCCGGTGGCGCGATGATCGCGGTGCAGGCGTCGGAGGACGAGGTGACGCCGCTGCTGACCGAGCGCGTCTCGATCGCCGCGCTCAACGGCCCGACGTCGGTCGTCATCGCGGGTGATGAGGACGAGGCTGTCGCGATCGCGGCGTCGTTCGAGGAGCGGGGCCGTAAGACCAAGCGGCTCACCGTCAGCCACGCCTTCCACTCCCCGCACATGGACGGGATGCTGGAGAACTTCCGTCAGGTCGCCGAGCGGCTCACCTACGAGGCTCCGAAGATCCCGATCGTTTCCAACCTCACCGGCACTCTGGTGAGCGCCGACGAGATCACCACGCCCGACTTCTGGGTGCGCCACGTCCGCGAGGCAGTCCGCTTCCTCGACGGCGTCCGCCGCCTCGAGGACCACGGCGTGACCACCTTCGTCGAACTGGGCCCCGACGGTGTCCTCTCCGCCATGGCCCAGGAGTGCGTGACCGGCGACAGGAACCGCACGTTCGCGTTTCTGCCCGCCCTGCGCTCCGGCCGCCCCGAGGCCCGCACCCTCGGCCACGCGCTCGCCCAGGCCCAGGTCCGCGGCGTGCCCGTGGACTGGGCCACGTACTACGCGGGCACCGGCGCCCGCCGCGTCGAGCTGCCCACCTACGCCTTCCAGCGGCAGCGCTACTGGCCCGCCAACCCCTTCTCGTACGGCCCCGACCCCGCCGAAGCCGAAGCCGCCGCCCCGGCCGTGGCCGACGCCCGGTTCTGGGAGGTCGTGCACAGCGAGGACCTGGCCGCCCTGGTCGACACCCTCGGCCTCGACGGCGACCAGCCCCTCAGCGAGGTGCTGCCCGTCCTGTCCGCGTGGCGCCGGCGCAGCCACGTCGACACCACCGTCGACGGCTGGCGCTACCGCATCACCTGGACACCGCTCCCGCAGACCCAGGCCAAGCCGCTCACCGGCACCTGGCTCGTGGTCACCCCCGAGGGGCGTACGGAGGACCCGTGGGTGGCCGCGTCGCTGCGGCTGCTGGCCGAACGCGGCGTCACCGTCCACGAGATCGCGGTCGACGGCACCACCGCCGACCGCACCGCCCTCGCCGAGCGGATCCGCACCGCCCTGACGCGGGATCCGGCGCGGGAGACCGGCGGGGCCCCGCACGCCGACGGTGTGCTCTCCCTGCTCGGCCTGGACGAGCGCCCGCACGACCGGCACCCCTCCCTCACCGCCGGGCTCGCGGGGACCCTCACCCTCGTCCAGGCCCTCGGTGACGCCGAGATGGACGCCCCGCTGTGGGCCGCCACCCGCGGCGCGGTCTCCGTCGGCCGCTCCGACCGGCTCACCAGCCCCGACCAGGCCCAGATCTGGGGCCTGGGCCGCACCGCGGCCCTGGAACACCCCGAGCGCTGGGGCGGTCTGATCGACCTGCCCGAGACCGCCGACGAGCGCGCCCTCGGGCGGTTCGCCGACATCCTCGCCGGACCCGAGGGCATCAGCGGCGAGGACCACCTCGCCATCCGCCCGCAGGGCATCCACGTCCGCAGGCTCGCCCGCGCACCGCACCACGAGACCACCGGCGACGGCTGGAGCACCCACGGCACCGCCCTGATCACCGGCGGCACCGGCGCCCTCGGCGGCCACGTCGGCCGCTGGCTCGTGGCCCACGGCGCCCAGCACATCCTGCTCACCAGCCGCCGCGGCCCCGACGCCCCCGGCGCCGCCGAACTGCGCGACGAACTCACCGCCCTCGGCGCCCAGGTGACCATCGCCGCCTGCGACGTCGCCGACCGCGACGCTCTCGCCGGGCTGCTGGCGACCGTCCCCGCGGACCTTCCGCTGACCACGGTCGTGCACGCCGCCGGAGTGCTGGACGACGGTGTCCTCGACGCCCAGACCCCGCGGCGGATGGCCGATGTGCTGCGCGCCAAGGCCGACGCCGCCCGCCATCTGCACGAACTCACCCGCGGCCTCGACCTGTCCGCCTTCGTGCTCTTCTCCTCCATGGCCGCCACCTTCGGCGCCGCCGGACAGGCCAACTACGTGGCCGCCAACGCCTACCTCGACGCGCTCGCCGAGCAGCGCCGCGCCGAGGGGCTGCCCGCCACCTCCATGGCCTGGGGCGCCTGGGCCGACGGCGGCATGGCCACCGACGAGCTGGTGGCCGAGCGGCTCCGGCAGTCCGGACTGCCCGCCCTCGCCCCCGAACCGGCCACCGCCGCCCTGGGCGCCGCGCTCGACCTCGACGAGACGTTCTCCCTCGTCGTCGACATCGAATGGGACCGCTTCGCGCCCGGCCTCTCCGGCCACCGCCCGAACCCGCTGCTCGCCGAGCTCTCCGAGGCGCGCCGCGCGATCGAGGCGGCCCGCACCGCCACCGGCGGCCCCGCCATCCCCGGCCAGCCCAACTCGCTGGCCCAGCGGCTGACCGACGCCGGGACCGACGAGGAACGCGACCAGATCGCCCTGGACTTCGTCCGCACCCAGGTGGCCGTCGTCCTCGGCCACCCCGGACCGGACTCGGTGGAGCCCAGCCGCGCCTTCCGCGACCTCGGCTTCGACTCGCTGACCGCCGTCGAGATCCGCAACCTGCTCTCCACCCTCACCGGGCTCAAGCTGCCCGCCACCATCATCTTCGACTACCCCACCCCGATCGCCCTCGCCGACCATCTCCAGGCCGAACTCATCGGCTCGCGCCCGGCGGTGACCGGCGCGTCGTCGGTCGGTGTGGCGCTGGACGACGACCCGATCGTGATCGTCGGCATGAGCTGCCGCTTCCCCGGTGGGGTGCGCTCGCCCGAGGAGCTGTGGCGGCTGCTGGCGTCCGGACAGGACGCGGTGACGGGCTTCCCGGCCGACCGCGGCTGGGACCTGGAGACGCTGTACGACCCGGAGGGCACGGGCGAGCACACCAGCTACGTCCGCGAGGGCGGATTCCTCGCCGACGCCGCCGAGTTCGACCCCGTCTTCTTCGGTATTTCGCCGCGTGAGGCGCTCGCGATGGATCCGCAGCAGCGGTTGCTGCTGGAGACCTCGTGGGAGGCGTTCGAGCGGGCCGGGATCGACCCGACCACGCTGCGCGGACAGCAGGTCGGCGTGTTCGCCGGTACCAACGGCCAGGACTATCTGCCCGTCATCCTCTCCGCCCCCGATGGCTCCGAAGGCTTCATGGGGACGGGCAACGCGGCCAGTGTGATGTCGGGCCGGGTGTCCTACGCGCTGGGTCTCGAGGGCCCGGCGGTGACGGTGGACACGGCCTGCTCGTCGTCGTTGGTGGCGTTGCACTGGGCGATTCAGGCGTTGCGGGCGGGTGAGTGCTCGTTGGCGCTGGCCGGTGGTGTGACGGTGATGTCGACGCCGGGTTCGTTTGTGGACTTCAGCCGTCAGCGTGGGCTGGCGGAGGACGGTCGGATCAAGGCGTTCGCGGCGGGTGCGGATGGCACCGGCTGGGGCGAGGGCGTGGGCATGCTGCTCGTCGAGCGGCTGTCCGACGCCCGGAAGAACGGCCACCCGGTGCTGGCGGTCGTGCGCGGCAGCGCGATCAACCAGGACGGTGCGTCCAATGGTCTGACGGCGCCGAACGGTCCCTCGCAGCAGCGGGTGATCCGGCAGGCGCTGGCGGGTGCGGGTCTGTCCGCGTCCGAGGTGGACGCGGTCGAGGCCCACGGCACCGGCACCAAGCTGGGCGACCCCATCGAGGCCCAGGCACTGCTGGCCACCTACGGCCAGGAGCGCGACGCCGACCAGCCGCTGTGGCTCGGCTCCATCAAGTCCAACTTCGGCCACACCCAGGCCGCCGCCGGTGTCGCCGGTGTGATGAAGATGGTGCTGGCCATCCAGCACGGCATGCTGCCGCAGACCCTCAACGTCGATGAGCCCACCCCGCATGTGGACTGGTCGGCGGGTGCGGTGTCACTGCTGACCGAGGCGCGGGAGTGGCCCGAGACCGGCCGTCCGCGCCGGGCCGCCGTGTCCTCGTTCGGCATCAGCGGCACCAACGCGCACACCATCATCGAGCAGGCCCCCGCGTACGCGGACGAGACCGAGGACCCGGCGCCCGCCGCCGCGCCCCGGTCCGGCGTCCCGGCCGCCTGGCTGCTCTCCGCCAAGTCCCCCGAGGGCCTGCGCGACCAGGCCGTACGGCTGCGCGCCCACCTGGACGAGCGCCCCGAGCTGGACCTCACCGACGTGGCGTTCACCCTCGCCACGCGCCGTACCGCCTTCGAGGAGCGCGCGGCGCTGATCGCCGAGGACCGGGACGGGCTGCTGTCCGGCCTGGCGGCCCTCGCCGAGGGACGTACGGCGACCGGGCTCGTTCAGGACACGGTGGCCGGTGGCAAGGTGGCCTTCCTGTTCACCGGGCAGGGCAGCCAGCGGCTCGGTATGGGCCGTGAGCTGTACGACACCTTCCCGGTGTTCGCGGATGCCCTGGGCGAGGTGTGCGCCCACCTGGACGCGCATCTCGAACGGCCGCTGCGCGATGTGCTGTTCGGCGACGACGCCGAGGCGCTGGACCGGACCGGCTTCACCCAGCCCGCGCTGTTCGCCATCGAGGTGGCGCTGTTCCGGCTGGTCGAGGCGTGGGGTCTGAAGGCGGACCTCCTCTCCGGCCACTCCATCGGCGAGCTGGCCGCCGCGCATGTGGCCGGTGTGCTCTCGCTCGCGGACGCGGCGAAGCTGGTGGCCGCTCGTGGGCGGTTGATGCAGGAGCTTCCGGCCGGTGGCGCGATGATCGCGGTGCAGGCGTCGGAGGACGAGGTCACGCCGCTGCTCACCGAGCGGGTCGGCATCGCCGCGCTCAACGGGCCGACGTCGGTGGTCATCGCGGGTGACGAGGACGAGGCTGTCGCGATCGCGGCGGGCTTCGAGGAGCGGGGCCGTAAGACCAAGCGGCTCACGGTCAGCCACGCCTTCCACTCGCCTCGCATGGACGGCATGTTGGAGGCGTTCCGCGAGGTCGCGGAGGGGCTGACCTACGAGGCCCCGCGCATCCCGATCGTCTCCAACCTCACCGGGACCGTCGTCTCCACGGAGGAGATCACCAACCCCGGCTTCTGGGTGCGCCACGTCCGCGAGGCCGTCCGCTTCCTCGACGGCGTACGCACGTTGGAGGCCCAGGGCGTCACCACCTATCTCGAACTCGGCCCCGACGGTGTCCTCACCGCCATGGCCCAGGAGTGTGTGACCGGCGAGGACGCCGCCTTCGCCGCCGTGCTGCGCAAGGACCGTCCCGAGGCCGAGGCGCTGCTGTCGGCCGTCACGCGGGCGCAGGTGCGCGGGGCGGCGGTGGACTGGGCGGCGTACTACGCCCGAACGGGCGCCACGCAGATCGCCCTGACCGCGTTTCCGACGTATCCCTTCCAGCGGCAGCGCTACTGGCCGAAGGTCTCCTCGCTGTTCCTCGGCGATGTGGCCGCGGTCGGGCTGGGCGAGGCCGAGCATCCGCTGCTCGGCGCCAGCGCCGAACTGCCGGACGCGGACGGGATGCTGTTCACCGGGCGGCTGGCGCTCTCGACCCATCCGTGGCTCGCGGGCCACACCATCCTGGACACCGTGCTGCTGCCCGGCACCGCGTTCGTGGAGCTGGCGATCCGCGCCGGTGACCAGGTCGGCTGCGACTACCTCGAAGAGCTGACCCTCGAAGCGCCGCTGGTCCTGCCCGCGCAGGGCGGTGTCCAGCTCCGGCTGTCGGTCGGTGCGGCCGACGAGACGGGCCGCCGTCCGCTGTCGCTGCACTCCCGGCTGGAGAGCCTGCCCGCAGAGGAGCCGTGGACCCGGCACGCCGCCGGTGTCCTGGCGTCCGGCGGCCGTCCGGAGGCGTCGTTCGAGCTGAGCGCATGGCCTCCGGCGGACGCGGCCGAGGTGGAGCTGGAGGGCCGCTACGAGGGCCTGCTGGACATCGGTTTCGCCTACGGCCCCGCGTTCCAGGGGCTGCGCAGGGCGTGGCAGCGCGGCGGCGAGGTGTTCGCCGAGGTGGCGCTGGACGAGGACACGGCCGAGGAGGCCGCCGCGTTCGGGCTGCACCCGGCGCTGCTGGACGCCGCCCTGCATGCCATCGGCCTGGCCGGTCTGGGCAACACGGGCGGGGAAGGGCGGCTGCCGTTCGCCTGGAGCGGGGTGTCGCTGTACGCGAGCGGCGCCTCGGCGCTGCGGGTGAAGCTGGCCCCCACGGGCGCCGAGGGCGTCCGGCTGGAGATCGCCGACACCACCGGTGCGCCGGTCGCGGCCGTCGAGACGCTCGGGCTGCGCCCGGTCTCGGCCGAGCAGTTGCGAAGCGCGCGGACGGCGTACCACGAGTCGCTGTTCCACCTGGAGTGGACGGTGCCGACCGGGCTCGCCGACACGGCCGGGGCGGACGTGCCGGCCGACGGCCGGTGGGCGGTGCTGGGCGCCGATCCGCTCGGACTCGGGACCACGGCGTACGGGGACCTCGCGACGCTGGCCGACGCGGTCGCCGCGGGCACGGCGCCCGCGCCCGAGTACGTCGTCGTGTCGCCGTCCGCCGAGACCGGTGAGCGGGTGGCCCGTGCGGCGCACCGCGCCGCCGCCGCGGCGCTCGACGCCGTCCAGCGGTGGCTGGAGGAGGAGCGGTTCGGGGACGCCCCGCTGGTCGTGGTGACCCGTGGCGCGGTGGCCGTCGAGGCCGCCGAGCCGGTGGCGGATCTGGCCGGTGCGGCCGTATGGGGTCTGCTGCGCTCGGCGCAGTCGGAGAACCCGGGCCGGTTCGTGCTGGTGGACACCGACGGCCGGGACGAGTCGCTGCGGGCCCTGCCCGCCGCCCTGGCCTCGGACGAGCCGCAGATGGCGATCCGCGCGGGCGCGGTGTCCGTGCCCCGGCTGGCGCGGGTGGCCGTGGAGCCGGAGCGGGACGACGCCCGGGGCCTCGACCCCGAGGGCACGGTGCTGGTGACCGGTGCGTCCGGTTCGCTTGGCGGGCTGGTGGCCCGGCATCTGGTGGCGGAGCGTGGCGTACGGCAGTTGCTGCTGGTGAGCCGCCGTGGCGACCAGGCTCCTGGCGCCGCTGAACTCGGCGCGGAGCTGGCAGAGTTGGGCGCGAGCGTGCGCTGGGCGGCGTGTGATGTGGCGGACCGGGACGCGCTCGCCGCGGCCCTCGCCACCGTCCCCGCCGAGCATCCGCTGACCGCCGTCGTACACACCGCCGGTGTGCTGGACGACGGTGTGATCGGCTCGCTGACGCCCGAGCGCGTCGACCATGTCATGCGTCCGAAGGTGGACGCCGCGTGGAATCTGCATGAGCTGACCCGCGAGCTGGACCTGACGGCCTTCGTGCTGTTCTCGTCCTCCTCCGGTGTGTTCGGCGGCCCGGGCCAGGGCAACTACGCCGCGTCCAACGTCTTCCTGGACGCCCTCTCCCAGCACCGCGCCGCCCAGGGCCTGCCCGCCACCGCGCTGGCATGGGGCCTGTGGGCCGGGGCCGGTATGGGCAGCACCCTGGACGAGGCCGACATCGCCCGGATGCGGCGCGCCGGACTGCCGCCGCTGCCGGTGGCGGAGGGCCTCGCGCTGCTCGACACCGCGCTGACCGTCCGTGAGGCGTCGCTGGTACCGATGCGGGTGGACATCGCGGCCCTGCGCACCCTGGCCGCAAGTGGCGCGGTCTCGCCGCTGTTCCGCGGTCTGGTGCGGATCCCGGCGCGGCGGGCGGTGGACGCGGTCGCGGCGGGCGGCGGCGAGAACGGACTTGCCGGGCGGCTCACCGGGCTGTCCGAGCCCGAGCAGGAGCGGCTGCTGCTGGACCTGGTCCGTGGCCAGGTGGCCACCGTGCTCGGCTACGCCGGTGCGGAGACCATCGGTTCCGGCCGGGCGTTCAAGGAACTGGGCTTCGACTCACTGACCGCCGTCGAGCTGCGCAACCAGCTCAACACGGTCACCGGGCTGCGGCTGCCCGCCACGCTCATCTTCGACTACCCGGACCCGCAGGTCCTGGCCCGCCATCTGCGGACCGAGCTGGTCGGCACGCGGACCCCGGCGGTGCACACCCCGGTGCCGGTCGTGGCCGCCACCGACGACGAGCCGATCGCCATCGTGGCGATGAGCTGCCGCTACCCCGGCGGGGTCACCACCCCCGAGGAGCTGTGGCAGTTGCTCGCCGCGGGCGAGGACGGCATCTCCCGCTTCCCCGACAACCGCGGCTGGGACCTCGAGGCGCTCTACGACCCGGACCCGGAGACCCAGGGCACCTCCTACGCCCGCGAGGGCGGCTTCCTGCACGACGCCGCCGAGTTCGACCCGGCGTTCTTCGGCATCTCGCCGCGCGAGGCGCTCGCCATGGACCCGCAGCAGCGACTGCTGCTGGAGACCTCCTGGGAGGCGTTCGAGCGCGCCGGTATCGACCCGCTGTCCGTGCGCGGCAGCAGGACCGGTGTGTTCGCGGGCGTCATGTACCACGACTACGGGTCCCGGCTGCACGCCGTCCCGAACGAGGTCGAGGGCTACCTCGGCACCGGCAGCTCCAGCAGTGTGGTGTCCGGCCGGGTGGCCTACACCTTCGGTCTGGAGGGCCCGGCCGTCACGGTCGACACGGCCTGCTCGTCGTCGCTGGTCGCGCTGCACCTCGCGGCGCAGGCGCTGCGTCAGGGCGAATGCTCGCTCGCGCTCGCGGGCGGTGTCACGGTGATGTTCACCCCGGGTACGTTCATCGACTTCAGCCGCCAGCGCGGACTGGCCAGGGACGGCCGCTGCAAGTCCTTCGCGGCTGCGGCGGACGGCACCGGCTGGGGCGAGGGCGCGGGCATGCTGCTCCTGGAGCGGCTGTCGGACGCCCGCCGCAACGGCCATGAGGTGCTGGCGATCGTGCGCGGCAGCGCCGTCAACCAGGACGGCGCGTCCAACGGCCTGACCGCCCCCAACGGCCCGTCCCAGCAGCGCGTCATCCGCCAGGCGCTGGCCAACGCCCGTCTGACCACCGGTGAGGTGGACGTGGTCGAGGCGCATGGCACGGGCACGACGCTGGGCGACCCGATCGAGGCGCAGGCGCTGCTGGCCACCTACGGCCAGGAGCGGGACGCGGAGCGGCCGCTGTGGCTCGGCTCCGTCAAGTCCAACCTGGGCCACACCCAGGCGGCCTCCGGTGTCGCCGGAATCATCAAGATGGTGCTGTCGATGCGGCACGGTGTGCTGCCGCAGACGTTGCACGTGGACGAGCCGTCGCCGCACGTGGACTGGTCGGCGGGCGCGGTGTCGCTGCTCACCGAGCGGATGGAGTGGCCGGAGACCGGCCGTCCGCGCCGCGCCGCGGTGTCCTCGTTCGGCATCAGCGGCACCAACGCCCACGCCATCATCGAGCAGCCGCCCGCCACCGGGACCAGCGAGCCCGCGGCGGAGCCCGAGGCCCTGCCGTATGTGCCCGTGCTGCTGTCGGCCCGCACCGAGGACGGTGTGCGGGCGCAGGCGCGGCGGCTGCGGTCGCGGATCGCCGCCGAACCCCGGGCCGCCCTCACCGACCTGGGCTTCTCGCTCGCCACCACCCGCGCCGCGCTCGAACACCGCGTCGCCCTGGTCGCCGAGGGCCACGACGACGCGCTGGGCGCGCTCGACGCGCTGGCCCGTGGTGACCACCCGGCGCAGACGCTGCGCGGTGTCGCCACCGAGGGCAAGGTGGCGTTCCTCTTCACCGGCCAGGGCAGCCAGCGGCTCGGCATGGGCCGTGAGCTGTACCGGACGTTCCCACGCTTCGCGCAGGCACTGGACGAGGTGTGCGCCCACCTGGACGGACATCTGGAACGGCCGCTGCGCGATGTGCTGTTCGGCGACGACGCCGAGGCGCTGGACCGGACCGGCTTCACCCAGCCCGCGCTGTTCGCCATCGAGGTGGCGCTGTTCCGCCTGGTCGAGGCGTGGGGCCTGAAGGCGGACTACGTGTCCGGCCACTCGATCGGCGAACTGGCCGCCGCGCATGTGGCCGGTGTGTTCTCGCTCGCCGACGCCTCCGTGCTGGTCGCGGCCCGTGGCCGCCTCATGCAGGAACTGCCCGCCGGTGGCGCGATGATCGCTCTCCAGGCGTCCGAGGACGAGGTCGCGCCGCTGCTCACCGACCGCGTGAGCATCGCCGCCCTCAACGGCCCGAACTCCGTGGTCATCGCGGGTGACGAGGACGCGGCGACCGAGATCGCGGCGGACTTCGAGGCGCGGGGTCGCAAGACCAAGCGGCTCACGGTCAGCCACGCCTTCCACTCGCCGCATATGGACCCGATGCTCGCGGACTTCCGCAAGCTGGCCGCGTGCCTGACCTACAACGCCCCGAAGATCCCGCTGGTGTCCTGCCTCACCGGCACCGTGGTCTCCGCCGACGAGATCCGCCTGCCGGAGTTCTGGGTGCGCCATGTCCGGGAGTCCGTCCGCTTCGCCGACGGCGTCCGCACCCTGCGCGACCAGGGCGTGACCACCTTCGTGGAGCTCGGCCCGGACGGGGTGCTCTCCGCGATGGGCGAGGACTGCCTTGCCGAGACGGAGACCGGGACTGGGACCGGGACCGGGACCGGGACCGAAGGAGAGGCCGGCACCGGCGCGGTGTT
Organism: Streptomyces sp. CY-1; assembly: GCF_047218265.1. NCBI lineage: Bacteria > Bacillati > Actinomycetota > Actinomycetes > Kitasatosporales > Streptomycetaceae > Streptomyces > Streptomyces sp. CY-1. Next base: position 4,279,092 of record NZ_CP178393.1, on the reverse strand, counting down.
CGTACCCACCCTGCGCAGCGGCCGCCCCGAGGCCCAGGCGCTGGCCACCGCCCTCGCCCACGCCCATGTCCGCGGCGCGGCCCCGGACTGGGCGGCGGTCTACGCCGGGCGCGGCGCCCGCCGCGTGGAGCTGCCCACCTACGCCTTCCAGCGCCAGCGCTACTGGCTCGATGTGGGCATCTCCGTCGAGGACGTGATCTCCGCGGGCCTCGACACGGCCGACCACCCGCTGCTGGGCGCGGCGGTGGAACTCCCCGACACCGGTGGCTTCGTGTTCACCGGGCGGCTGTCGCTGCTGACCCACCCGTGGCTGGCCGACCACGCCGTCATGGACGCCGTGCTGCTGCCCGGCACCGCCTTCGTCGAACTCGCGCTGCGGGCCGGCCACGAGGCGGGCTGCGACACGGTCGAGGAGCTGACCCTCCAGGCGCCGCTGGTCCTGCCCGAACAGGGCGCCGTCCAACTGCGGCTGGAGCTGGCGGCGGCCGACGAGGCCGGGCGCCGTTCGCTGACCCTGCACTCCCGCCGGGAGGACGTCCCCGCCGACGAGCCGTGGATCCGCCACGCCACCGGCTTCCTCGCCCCGGGCGAGCAGGCGGCCGACGCCGAGCGGGTGGACCTGGGCGTATGGCCCCCGGCCGACGCCACGGCCCTGGCCACCGAGGAGTTCTACGAGGGCGCTGCCGCCGCCGGACTCGGCTACGGCCCGGTCTTCCAGGGGCTGCACACCGCCTGGCGGCGCGGCGACGAACTGTTCGCCGAGATCCGGCTGCCCCAGGGCTTCGAGCCCGAGGCCGCCGCATACGGGGTGCATCCGGCGCTGCTGGACGCCGCCCTGCACACGCTCGGCCTCGACCCGGAGGGCGAGGGGAGCGAAGGGGCGCGGCTGCCGTTCGCCTGGACCGGCGTACGGCTGTACGCCGGGGGCGCCGCATCGCTGCGCGTACGGCTGCGGCCCGGCGCCGACGGGGTGTCGCTGCACCTCGCCGACGGCACCGGCGCCGCCGTCGCCACCATCGACGGCCTGGTGCTGCGGCCGCTGTCGACCGAGCAGCTCGACGCCTCGCGCGCCGCACACCACGAGTCGCTGTTCCGGCCCGAGTGGACCGCGCTTACGACGTCCGCCACCGATATCCCGCTCGGCGAGCGCTGGGTGACCCTCGGCGCCGCCACCGGCTTCACGGCCACCGGCTCCACGGCCACCGGCTTCACCGTCGCGGGCGAGCGGCTGGACGACTACGCGGACCTCGCGGCACTCGCCACCTCCCTCGACGGCGGCGCTTCCGCCCCCGACGTGGTCGTGGCACCCCTCGCCGCCACCGGCGGCGCGACGGCCCTGCCCGGCACCGCGCGGGCCGTCGCCCGGAACACCCTGGACCTGGTCCAGAACTGGCTGACCGACCAGCGGTTCGCCGACACCCGGCTCGTCCTCGTCACCCGTGGCGCGGTCGCGGCGGCTCCCGGCGAGGACATCGCCGACCTGGCCCACACCACCGCCTGGGGCCTGGTCAAGTCCGCGCAGTCGGAGAACCCCGGCCGCTTCGTCCTGGTCGACCTCGACGGCACCGACGCCTCCCAGCGGGCCCTGCCGTCGGTGCTCGCCACCGACGAACCGCAGCTCGCCCTGCGCTCCGGCACCGGCCACGCCTACCGGCTCGCCCGGGTCCCGGCCCGGCCGGACACCCCTGAGTCCGCCACATTGGGCGATCCGGAGGGCACCGTGCTGCTGAGCGGCGCCACCGGCGCGCTCGGCGGACTCTTCGCCCGCCACCTGGTGGCCGAGCGCGGAGTGCGGCGTCTGCTGCTGGTCAGCCGTCGTGGCGGCGAGGCACCGGGCGCGGCCGAACTCGCCGCCGAACTGGGCGAGATGGGCGCCGAGGCCACCTGGGCGGCCTGTGACACCGCCGACCGGGACGCCCTGGCCGCCACCCTCTCGGCGATCCCGGCAGCGCATCCGCTGACCGCCGTGGTGCACACCGCGGGCGTCCTGGACGACGGTGTGATCAGCTCGCTGACCGGTGAGCGGATCGACACCGTGCTGCGGCCCAAGGTGGACGCGGCGTGGAACCTCCACGAGCTGACCCGCGAGCTGGACCTGGCCGCGTTCGTGCTCTTCTCCTCGGCCGCCGGTGCCTTCGGCAGCTCGGGACAGGGAAACTACGCCGCGGCCAACACCTTCCTGGACGCGCTCGCCCAGCACCGCCACGCCCAGGGCCTGCCCGCGAGCTCGCTCGCCTGGGGCCTGTGGGCGGCGGCCGACGGCATGGCCGGAAGCCTCGACGCCTCCGATGTGACCCGCATCTCGCGCGGTGGCTTCGCGGCGCTCCCGCAGGACGAGGGCCTGGCCCTCTTCGACCTGTCGGGCACCCTGCCCGAGGCCGTGCTCGTCCCGATCCGCATCGACACCGGCGCGCTGCGCGGCCAGGCCGCCGCAGGGCTGCTGCCGCCGCTGCTGCGCGGCCTGGTCCGCACCCCCGTACGGCGCTCCGCCGACACCGGGACCACCGGTGCCGGGACCCTGGCCGACTCCGGCGCGGGCTCGCTCGCCGAACGGCTCTCCGGACTCTCGGAGACCGAACGCGACCGGGAACTGCTGGAGGTCGTCCGGAGCCATGTGGCCGCCGTCCTCGGCTACGCCACCCCGGACGACGTGGACGCCGGTCGCGGCTTCCTCGACCTCGGCTTCGACTCGCTCACCGCCGTGGATCTGCGCAACCGACTGGGCGCCGCCGCCGGGCTGCGCCTGCCGGTCACGCTGATCTTCGACTACCCGACGCCCACCGCGCTCGCCGGGTATCTGCGCGAGGAGCTGGGCCTGGACAGTGCGGCCGGACACCCGCCCGTACACGCGGAGCTCGACAAGCTCGAGGCGATCCTCGCCACGATCGCCCCGGACGACATCGAGCGCCCCGGCATCACCACCCGCCTGCGCGACCTCCTGTCGAAGTGGAATGAAACGCAAAGTGCTACGGACAGCACCGCAGAAGACCGTGAAATCCAGTCCGCTACGGCAGACGAGATCTTCGATCTCCTCGACGACGAGCTCGGGCTCTCCTGACCTGCTCCACAAGAGCTCATCGACTTATCTCAGCACCGCGGGGACGGCGTAATGGCGACGGCGAACGAAGAGAAGTACCTCGACTACCTCAAGCGGGCCACCACCGACCTGCGCGAGGCGCGGCGGCGGCTGCGCGAGGTCGAGGAGCGTGAGCAGGAGCCGATCGCCATCGTGGCGATGAGCTGCCGCTACCCCGGCGGGGTCAGCACCCCCGAGGAGCTGTGGGAGCTCGTCGCCCGCGGCGGTGACGCGGCCACGCCGTACCCCACCAACCGCGGCTGGGCCACCGACGTCCTCTTCGAGCCGGACCCGGACAGCGGCCAGGAGCCGTACGTCCACGAGGGCGGCTTTCTGCACGACGCGGCCGACTTCGACCCGGCGTTCTTCGGCATCTCGCCGCGCGAGGCCCTCGCCATGGACCCGCAGCAGCGGCTGCTGCTGGAGACCTCCTGGGAGGCGTTCGAGCGCGCGGGCATCGACCCGACCTCGCTCCAGGGCAGCCAGACCGGTGTGTTCGCGGGCGTGATGTACCACGACTACGCCTCCCGGCTGTTCTCCGCGCCCGAGGATGTCGAGGGCTTCCTGGGCAACGGCAGCTCCGGCTCCATCGCGTCGGGCCGCGTCGCCTACACCTTCGGCCTGGAGGGGCCGGCCGTCACCATCGACACGGCCTGCTCCTCCTCCCTGGTCGCCCTGCACTTCGCCGCCCAGGCGCTGCGTCGCCGGGAGTGCTCGCTGGCCCTGGCCGGCGGTGTCACGGTGATGTCCACCCCCGGCACCTTCACCGAATTCAGCCGCCAGCGCGGCCTCGCGGCGGATGGCCGCTGCAAGTCGTTCGCGGCCGCGGCGGACGGCACCGGCTGGGGCGAGGGCGCGGGCATGCTGCTGCTGGAGCGGCTCTCCGACGCCCGCGCCAACGGCCACCAGGTGCTCGCCCTCGTCCGCGGCAGCGCCATCAACCAGGACGGCGCCAGCAGCGGGCTGACCGCCCCGAACGGCCCCTCGCAGCAGCGCGTCATCCGCCAGGCCCTGGCCTCCGCCCGGCTCTCCGCCGGGCAGATCGACGTGGTCGAGGCCCACGGCACGGGCACGACCCTGGGCGACCCCATCGAGGCGCAGGCCCTGCTCGCCACGTACGGGCGCAACCACACCGAGGACCAGCCGCTGTGGCTGGGCTCCATCAAGTCCAACATCGGCCACACCCAGGCCGCCGCCGGTGTCGCGGGCATCATCAAGATGGTCATGGCGATGCGCCACGGGACGCTTCCGCGGACCCTGCACGTCGACCAGCCCACCCCCAATGTCGACTGGTCGGCCGGGGCCGTCTCGCTGCTCACCGAGGGGCGCGCCTGGCCCGACACCGACCAGCCGCGCCGGGCCGCGGTGTCCTCGTTCGGCATCAGCGGCACCAACGCGCACACCATCCTGGAGCAGGCGCCCGAGCCGGACGCCGAGGAGCCGCAGACCGCGAAGACGGCCGACGACGGCGCCCCGGCCGAGGCCCGCGCCGCCGCCGCGCTGCCGCTGTGGACCGTGGCGGCCAAGAGCCGCCCCGCGCTGCGCGCCCAGGCCGCGAACCTGCGCGCCCACCTCGAAGCCCACCCCGAACTGCGCCTCACCGACGTCGGCTTCTCGCTGGCCATCGGCCGGGCCGCCTTCGACCACCGGGCGGCGATCGTCGCCGACGACCGCGAGGGCCTGATACGCGCCCTCGACGCACTCTCCCGCGAGGAGCCCGCGACCGGGCTGGTCGAGGGGAAGGTCGCCGGTGGCAAGGTGGCGTTCCTGTTCACGGGGCAGGGGAGTCAGCGGCTGGGGATGGGGCGTGAGTTGTATGACGCCTATCCGGTGTTCGCGGATGCGCTTGATGCGGTGTGTGCGGAGCTGGACGCGCATCTGGAACGGCCTTTGAAGGATGTGCTGTTCGGGGACGATGCCGCGGCGCTTGACCAGACGGGGTTCACTCAGCCCGCGTTGTTCGCGGTCGAGGTGGCGTTGTTCCGGCTGGTGGAGGCGTGGGGGCTGCGGCCCGACTTCCTCTCGGGGCATTCGATTGGTGAGTTGGCCGCCGCGCATGTGGCGGGTGTGTTGTCGCTGGCGGATGCGTGCCGGTTGGTGGCGGCGCGTGGGCGTTTGATGCAGGCGCTTCCGGCCGGTGGCGCGATGGTCGCGGTGCAGGCGTCGGAGGACGAGGTGCTGCCGCTGCTCACCGAGCGGGTCAGCATTGCCGCGCTCAACGGCCCGACGTCGGTGGTCATCGCGGGTGACGAGGATGCGGCGCTCGAGATTGCCGCGTCGTTCGAGGCGCAGGGTCGTAAGACCAAGCGGCTCACGGTCAGCCACGCGTTTCACTCGCCTCGCATGGACGGGATGCTGAATGCGTTCCGGCAGGTTGCGCAGGGGCTGACGTACGAGGCTCCGAAGATTCCGATCGTGTCGAATCTGACTGGTGGCGTGGTGTCCGCCGAGGAGATCACGACGGCCGACTTCTGGGTGCGCCACGTGCGCGAGACCGTCCGCTTCCTCGACGGCGTACGGACGCTGGAGGAGCGCAACGTCACGAAGTTCGTGGAACTGGGCCCGGACGGTGTGCTCACCGCCATGGCCCAGGACTGCCTGACCCGCGACGACGCCACCCTTGTGTGCGCGCTGCGCTCCGGCCGCCCGGAGCTCCAGAGCCTGGCCGCCGCCGTCGCCGGGGCCCATGTCCACGGTGTTTCCCCCGACTGGGCCGCGGTGTTCGCCGGGACGGGCACGGCCCGTACGGACCTTCCGCTCTACCCCTTCCAGCGCGACACCTACTGGCTCGACACCGGCTACTGGGCGGGCGACATGGTGTCCGCCGGGCTCGGCGCGGCCGACCACCCGCTGCTGGGTGCCGCGGTGGCGCTCGCCGACTCCGACGGTTTCCTCTACACCGGCCGGCTCGCCCTGGACACCCATCCGTGGCTGGCCGATCACGCGGTGGCGGGCTCGGTGCTGCTGCCCGGCACGGCCTTCGTGGAGCTGGCGATCCGCGCCGGCGACCAGGTCGGTTGCGATCTGCTGGAGGAGTTGACGCTGGCGGCGCCGCTGGTGCTTCCCGAGGTGGGCGGCGTCCAGCTCCAACTGTCGGTGGGTGCGCCCGACGCTTCGGGGCGGCGCGCGCTGACGGTGTACTCGCGGCACGAGGACGCGGCCGTCGACGAGCCGTGGCTGCGGCATGCGTCGGGTGTGCTGGGCTCGGGCGCGCCCGCGGCGTCGTTCGACCTGGCGGCGTGGCCTCCGGTCGGCGCGTCGGAGCTGCCGGTCGATGGTCTGTACGAGGGTCTGGCCGAGGCGGGGCTCGCCTACGGCCCGGTGTTCCAGGGGCTGACGTCCGCGTGGCGGCTGGGCGATGAGGTCTACGCGGAGCTGGAGCTGCCGGAGGAGGCGCGGGCCGAGGCGGGTGCGTTCGGTCTGCATCCGGCGCTGTTGGATTCGGCGCTGCATGCGGTGGGTCTTGGTGGTCTGATCGAGGGTGCGGACGGGGCGCGGCTGCCGTTCGCGTGGTCTGGTGTGTCGTTGCATGCGGTGGGTGCGTCGGTGCTGCGGGTGCGCCTGTCGTCGGCCGGTGCGGACGCGGTGTCGCTGGCGGTGGCGGATGGCGCCGGGCGGGCTGTGTTGTCGGTGGGTTCGCTGGTGCTGCGGCCGGTGTCCGTGGAGCAGATCCAGGGCGCGCGGGGTGGCCGTCAGGAGTCGCTGTTCCGGCTTGATTGGTCCGAGGTGTCTCCTCAGGGTCCGGTGGGACGCTGGGCGCTGCTGGGGTCCGACGCGCTCGACCTGGCGTCGACCGGCCGGCGGTTCGACACCTATGCCGACCTGGACGCGCTGGCCACGGCGGTCGACTCCGGCGCGGCGTTGCCGGATGAGGTGGTGGTCGCTCTTCAAGCCCGTCCGGCGTTTGAGGACACGCCCGAAGGGCGTCCGGGGTCCTGGGGCTTGCCCCAGGTTGCGGGGAGGGGCGGGACTGGGGAATGCTCCTGGCCCGTCGATGCGGTGCACCGCGCCACGGCCCAGGCGCTGAGCCTGCTGCAACAGTGGCTGGCGGACGACCGTTTCACGAACTCGCGTCTGGTCCTGTTGACTTCGGGTGCCGTGGCGGCTGGTGCGGACGAGCCGGTGGCCGATCTGACCCATGCCGCCGTCTGGGGCCTGGTGCGCTCGGCCGAGTCGGAGAACCCGGGCCGGTTCGTCCTGGTCGACGTCGATGGCGCGGCCGATTCGGTGCGGGCGGTGCCGGACGCGCTGGCGTCGGGCGAACCGCAGGTGGCGGTACGGGACGGGGTACTGCGGGCGCCGCGTCTGGCGCGGGCCGCCGCCGCGAGTTCGGGTTCCGGGGACGACGCGCCGGAGTTCGACGTCGATGGCACGGTGCTGGTGACCGGTGCGAGTGGCACGCTGGGCGCTCTGTTCGCCCGCCACCTGGTGGCGGAGCGTGGCGTACGGCACCTGCTGCTGGTGAGCCGCCGCGGCGACGAGGCGCCGGGCGCGGCCGAACTCGGTGCGGAACTGATCGAGTTGGGCGCCGAAGTGCGCTGGGCGGCGTGCGATGTCGCCGACCGTGGCGCGTTGGCCGAAACTCTGGCCGCGCTCCCCGCCGATCATCCACTGACGGCCGTGGTGCACACGGCCGGTGTGCTCGATGACGGTGTGATCGGTTCGCTGACGCCGGAGCGGCTGGAGAAGGTGCTGCGCCCGAAGGTGGACGCGGCCTGGAACCTGCATGAGCTGACCCGCGACCTCGACCTGTCCGCGTTCGTGCTCTTCTCGTCCGCCGCCGGTGTCTTCGGCGCCGCCGGACAGGGCAACTACGCCGCCGCCAACGCCTACCTGGACGCGCTCGCCCAGCACCGTACGGCGCTCGGCCTGCCCGGAACGTCCCTGGCCTGGGGCCTGTGGGCCGCCGAATCCGGTGGTATGGCCGGTGAGCTGGACCAGGCCGATGTGTCCCGGATGAGCCGGGGCGGCGTCGCCGCGCTGGCCACCGACGAGGGCAAGGAGCTGTTCGACGCGGCCGGACGGGCGGGCGAGGCCCTGCTCGTCCCGGTGCGTCTCGACCTGGCGGCGGCACGGGCCGAGGCGGCGTCCACCGGTGTGGTGGCCCCGCTGATGTCCGGGCTGGTGCGGGTCCCGGCGCGGCGTACGGCCGAGGGCTCCGCCGGAACGGGCGCCCTGGCGCAGCGGCTGGCCCGCCTGAACGACACCGAGCAGCTCGAAACGCTGCTGGAGCTGGTCCGCACCCAGGTCGCCGCCGTCCTGGGCTATGGCACCGCCGACTCCGTCGACCCCGACCGCGCCTTCCGCGACCTGGGCTTCGACTCGCTGACCGCCGTCGAACTGCGCAACCGCCTGAACGCGGTCACCGGGATGCGGCTCCCCGCCACCCTGGTCTTCGACTACCCCACCTCCCTCGTCCTGGCCGAACACCTCCGGGACGAACTGGCGGGCACCGGAGCCCAGTCGGGCCTGCCCGTCCAGGCCGTGGGCGCGATCGACGACGAGCCGATCGCCATCGTCGGCATGAGCTGCCGCTTCCCGGGCGGGGTGCGCACCCCCGAGGACCTGTGGCGGCTGCTGTCCGCCGGCCAGGACGCGATCTCCGGCTTCCCCGTCGACCGTGGCTGGGACCTGGACGCGCTCTACCACCCGGACCCGGAGCACCCCGGCACCTCGTACACCCGCGAGGGCGGTTTCCTCCACGACGCCGCCGACTTCGACCCCACCTTCTTCGGGATCTCACCGCGCGAGGCGCTGGCGACGGACCCGCAGCAGCGGCTGCTGCTGGAGACGTCGTGGGAGGCGTTCGAGCGCGCGGGCATCGACCCGGCCACGCTGCGCGGCAGCCGTACCGGTGTGTTCGCGGGCGTGATGTACCACGACTACGCCACGCTGGTGGAGCAGGCCCCGGACGGCGGTGGCGAGGGCGCGATCGGCTCCGGCAGCACGGGCTCCATCGCCTCCGGCCGCGTCGCCTACGCCCTCGGCCTGGAGGGCCCGGCCGTCACCGTCGACACGGCGTGCTCGTCGTCGCTGGTGGCGCTGCACTGGGCGATGCAGGCGCTGCGCTCGGGCGAGTGCACGATGGCGCTGGCCGGTGGTGTCACGGTGATGGCGACGCCCGGTACGTTCGTCGGCTTCAGCCGCCAGGGCGGCCTGTCGGCCGATGGCCGCTGCAAGGCGTTCTCGGCGGACGCGGACGGCACGGGCTGGGCCGAGGGCGCGGGCATGCTGCTGGTCGAGCGGCTGTCGGACGCGCGGAAGAACGGCCACCCGGTGCTGGCCGTGGTGCGCGGCAGCGCGGTGAACCAGGACGGTGCGTCCAACGGTCTGACGGCGCCCAACGGTCCGTCCCAGCAGCGTGTCATCCGGCAGGCGCTGGCCGCCGCCGGGCTGTCGGTCGGCGACGTGGACGCGGTCGAGGCGCACGGCACGGGCACGACGCTGGGCGACCCGATCGAGGCGCAGGCGCTGCTGGCCACGTACGGCCAGGAGCGGGACGCGGAGCGGCCGTTGCTGCTCGGCTCCATCAAGTCGAACATGGGCCACACCCAGGCCGCCGCCGGTGTCGCGGGTGTGATGAAGATGATCCTCGCCATGCGGCACGGGGTGCTTCCGAAGACCCTGCACGCGGACGAGCCGTCACCGCATGTGGACTGGTCGGCGGGTGCGGTCGCGCTGCTGACGGATCAGGTGGAATGGCCGGAGACCGGCCGCCCGCGCCGCGCGGGTGTGTCGTCGTTCGGCATCAGCGGCACCAATGTGCACACCATCATCGAGCAGGCGCCGGAGGTGGCGGCGGCGGAGACTCCCGCGGCTCCCGCCGTCCCGCCCGCCGTGGTGCCGTGGGTGCTGTCCGGGCGGAGTGCGGCTGCGCTGCGGGACCAGGCCGAGCGGCTATTGGCGCATGTGGAGGCCCGGCCCGAGCTGCGTCCGGAGGACGTGGCGTACTCGCTGGCGACGGGCCGCTCGGCCTTCGACCACCGTGCGGTGGTGGTGGCCGAGAACCGGGATGGGCTGCTGAAGGCTCTGGGGGCGCTGGCCGAGGGACGTCGCTCTGCGGCGCTCGTTCAGGGCTCGGTGGCCGGTGGCAAGGTGGCGTTCCTGTTCACGGGGCAGGGGAGTCAGCGGCTGGGGATGGGGCGTGAGTTGTATGACGCCTATCCGGTGTTCGCGGATGCGCTTGATGCGGTGTGTGCGGAGCTGGACGCGCATCTGGAACGGCCTTTGAAGGATGTGCTGTTCGGGGACGATGCCGCGGCGCTTGACCAGACGGGGTTCACTCAGCCCGCGTTGTTCGCGGTCGAGGTGGCGTTGTTCCGGCTGGTGGAGGCGTGGGGGCTGCGGCCCGACTTCCTCTCCGGGCATTCGATCGGTGAGTTGGCCGCCGCGCATGTGGCGGGTGTGTTGTCGCTGGCGAATGCGTGCCGGTTGGTGGCGGCGCGTGGCCGTCTGATGCAGGCGCTTCCGGCGGGTGGCGCGATGATCGCGGTGCAGGCGTCCGAGGACGAGGTGCTGCCGCTGCTGACCGAGCGGGTCAGCATCGCCGCGCTGAACGGGCCCACTTCGGTCGTCATCGCGGGTGATGAGGACGAGGCCGTCGCGATCGCGGCGTCGTTCGAGGCGCAGGGTCGGAAGACCAAGCGGCTGACGGTCAGCCATGCGTTCCACTCTCCGCGCATGGACGGCATGTTGGACGCGTTCCGCGAGGTTGCGGAGGGGCTGTCGTACGAGGCTCCGCGTATCCCGATCGTGTCGAATCTGACCGGTGGCGTGGTGGCCGCCGAGGAGATCACGACGGCCGACTTCTGGGTGCGCCACGTGCGCGAGGCCGTCCGCTTCCTGGATGGTGTGCAGACCCTTGAGGCGCAGGGCGTCTCCACGTTCGTCGAGCTGGGCCCGGACGGTGTGCTCACCGCCATGGCCCAGCAGTGTGTGACCGGCGAGGACGCCGCGTTCGCCGCCGCGCTGCGCAAGGACCGCCCCGAGGCCAAGACGCTGACCACCGCCGTCGCCCGGGCCCAGGTCCGTGGTGTGGCGGTCGACTGGGACGCCGTCTTCACCGGTACGGGCGCGGCTCGGGTCGAGCTGCCGACGTACCCCTTCCAGCACGCGCGCTACTGGCCCGAGCTCCCGGCCGCTGCCCTGGGCGGTACGGCCGGGCTGGGGCTGGCCACCGTCGACCATCCGCTGGTCGGGGCGGCCGTGCCGCTGGCCGGTGGCGAAGGGCTGCTGCTCACGGGCCGACTGGGCCTCGACACGCACCCGTGGCTGGCGGACCACGCCGTGATGGGTTCGGTGCTGCTGCCGGGTACGGCTTTTGTGGAGCTGGCGATCCGCGCCGGTGACCAGGTCGGTTGCGATCAGGTCGAGGAGTTGACGCTGGCGGCGCCGCTGGTGCTTCCCGAGGTGGGAGGTGTTCAGTTTCAGCTTTCGGTCGGTGCGCCGGATGGCTCCGGTCGTCGTGGGTTCGAGGTGTACTCGCGGTCCGAGGACGCGCCCGCCGATGAGCCGTGGCTGCGCCATGCGTCCGGTGTGCTGGTGGAGGGCGCTTCGGAGCCGTCGTTCGACCTGGGGGTGTGGCCTCCGGCGGGTGCGACGCCGGTTGCGCTCGATGGTCTGTATGAGGGCATGGCGGGTCTGGGGCTCGCCTACGGCCCGGTGTTCCAGGGGCTGACGTCCGCGTGGCGGGTCGGTGACGAGGTCTTCGCCGAGCTGGAGCTGCCGGAGGAGGCGCGGGCCGAGGCGGGTGCGTTCGGTCTGCATCCGGCGCTGTTGGATTCGGCGCTGCATGCGGTGGGTCTTGGTGGTCTGGTCGAGGGTGAGGGTGCCCGGCTGCCGTTTGCGTGGGCTGGTGTGTCGTTGCACGCGGTGGGTGCTTCGGTGTTGCGGGTGCGGTTGTCGTCGGCTGGTGCGGATGCGGTGTCGCTGGCGGTGGCTGATGGTGCCGGGCGGGCTGTGTTGTCGGTGGGTTCGCTGGTGCTGCGGCCGGTGTCCGTGGAGCAGATCCAGGGCGCGCGGGGTGGCCGTCAGGAGTCGCTGTTCCGGCTTGATTGGTCCGAGGTGTCTCCTCAGGGTCCGGTGGGACGCTGGGCGCTGCTGGGGTCCGACGCGCTCGACCTGGCGTCGACCGGCCGGCGGTTCGACACCTATGCCGACCTGGACGCGCTGGCCACGGCGGTCGACTCCGGCGCGGTGTTGCCGGATGAGGTGGTGGTCGCTCTTCAAGCCCGTCCGGCGTTTGAGGACCGGGGTGCTGGGGCGGAGCCCGCCGCTGGCGCGGCTTCGCATGCTGGCTCGGGTGCGGCAATTCAAGCCCGTCCGGCGTTTGAGGACACGCCCGAAGGGCGTCCGGGGTCCTGGGGCTTGCCCCAGGTTGCGGGGAGGGGCGGGATAGGGGAATGCTCCTGGCCCGTCGATGCGGTGCACCGCGCCACGGCCCAGGCGCTGAGCCTGCTGCAACAGTGGCTGGCGGACGACCGTTTCACGAACTCGCGTCTGGTCCTGTTGACTTCGGGTGCCGTGGCGGCTGGTGCGGACGAGCCGGTGGCCGATCTGACCCATGCCGCCGTCTGGGGCCTGGTGCGCTCGGCCGAGTCGGAGAACCCGGGCCGGTTCGTCCTGGTCGACGTCGATGGCGCGGCCGATTCGGTGCGGGCGGTGCCGGACGCGCTGGCGTCGGGCGAACCGCAGGTGGCGGTACGGGACGGGGTACTGCGGGCGCCGCGTCTGGCGCGGGCCGCCGTGGACGCCGAGCGGCCGCTCGATGTCGATGTCGATGCCGAGGGCACGGTCCTGGTGACCGGTGCGAGCGGCACGCTGGGTGCTCTGTTCGCCCGCCACCTGGTGGCCGAGCGTGGCGTACGGCGTCTGCTGCTGGTGAGCCGCCGTGGTGGCGAGGCGCCGGGTGCGGCCGAACTCGGTGCGGAACTGGCCGAGTTGGGCGCCGAGGTGCGCTGGGCGGCGTGTGATGTCGCCGACCGTGGCGCGTTGGCCGAGGTGCTCGCGGCGATTCCGGCGGAGCATCCGCTGACGGCCGTGGTGCATACGGCCGGTGTGCTGGACGACTGTGTGGTCGGCTCGCTGACGCCGGAGCGGTTGGCGCGGGTGTTGCGTCCGAAGGTGGATGCGGCGTGGAATCTGCATGAGCTGACCGGCGATCTCGACCTGTCGGCGTTTGTGCTGTTCTCGTCCGCCGCCGGTGTCTTCGGTAACGCGGGGCAGGGCAACTACGCCGCCGCCAACGCCTATCTGGACGCGCTGGCCCAGCACCGTCGGGCGCACGGCCTGGCCGGTTCCTCGCTGGCCTGGGGTCTGTGGGCCGACTCCAGCGGAATGACGGGTGAGTTGGACGACGCGGATGTGTCCCGGATGAGCCGGGGCGGCGTGGTCGCGCTGTCCGCCACCGAGGGCATGGAGCTGTTCGACATCGCGGGCCGCCTTGGTGAGGCGCTGCTTGTGCCGATGTCGCTGGACATGGCCGCGCTCCGGGCGCAGGCGGCCGGCGGTGCGCCGGCGCCGCTGTTCCGTGGGCTGGTGCGGGTTCCGGCGCGGCGCGCGGCGGAGGGTGCGGCAGCCTCGGGCGCGCTGGCGCGGCGGCTGGCCGGGCTGGACGCGGCCGAGCAGCTCGATGTGCTGCTGGACCTGGTCCGTACGAACGTCGCGACGGTGCTCGGATACGCCGGTCCGGAGACGGTTGACCCCGACCGCTCCTTCCGTGAGCTGGGCTTTGACTCGCTGACGGCGGTGGAGCTGCGGAATGCGCTGGGCGGTGTGAGTGAGCTGCGGCTGCCCGCGACGCTGGTCTTCGACTACCCGACGCCGATGGTGTTGGCGGAGTTCCTGCGCGCTGAGGTGGTGGGTGCGGCTGCCGCTGTGTCCGGGCCTGTTGTGGTGGCTGCCGCGGATGATGAGCCGATCGCGATCGTGGGATTGGGCTGCCGTTATCCGGGTGGGGTGGAGACTCCGGAGGATCTGTGGCGGCTGGTCATGGAGGGCCGCGACGCGATCTCGGAATTCCCGACCGACCGTGGCTGGGACCTCGGGGCGCTCTACCACGCGGACCCGGACCACAGCGGCACGAGCTACGCCCGCGAGGGCGGCTTCGTCGACCGGGCGGGCCACTTCGACCCGAGCTTCTTCGGGATCTCGCCGCGTGAGGCGCTGGCGATGGATCCGCAGCAGCGGTTGCTGCTGGAGACGTCGTGGGAGGCGTTCGAGCGGGCCGGGATCGATCCGGGCGCGCTGCGCGGCAGCCGTACCGGTGTCTTCGCCGGTGTGATGTACCACGACTACGCCTCCTCGCTGCCCGCGCTTCCCGAGGGCGTGGAGGGCTTCGTCGGTACGGGCAACGCGGGGAGTGTGATTTCGGGGCGGTTGGCGTACACGTTCGGTCTTGAGGGGCCGACGATTACGGTGGATACGGCGTGTTCGTCGTCGTTGGTGGCGTTGCATCTGGCGGTTCAGGCGCTGCGGAACGGTGAGTGTTCGCTGGCGTTGGCCGGTGGTGTGACGGTGATGGCGACTCCGGCGCCGTTTGTGGAGTTCAGTCGTCAGCGTGGGCTTGCGGGGGATGGGCGTTGCAAGGCGTTCTCCGCTGACGCGGATGGCACGGGGTGGTCCGAGGGTGCGGGCATGCTGCTGGTGGAGCGGCTGTCGGATGCGCGGAAGAACGGGCATCCGGTGCTCGCCGTGGTGCGGGGCTCGGCGATCAACCAGGACGGTGCGTCCAATGGTCTGACGGCGCCCAACGGTCCGTCCCAGCAGCGCGTTATTCGTCAGGCGTTGGCGAACGCAGGGCTGTCGACTGGTGATGTGGACGCGGTGGAGGCGCACGGTACGGGCACCAGCCTTGGTGACCCGATCGAGGCGCAGGCGCTGATGGCGACGTATGGCCAGGAGCGGGATGCGGAGCGGCCGTTGCTGCTCGGTTCGATCAAGTCGAACATGGGTCATACGCAGGCTGCTGCCGGTGTTGCGGGGATCATCAAGATTGTGATGGCGATGCGGCATGGTGTGTTGCCGCGGACGCTGCACGCTCAGGAGCCGTCGCCGCATATCGACTGGTCGGCGGGCGCTGTTTCGTTGTTGCAGGAGTCGGTGGAGTGGCCGGAGTCGGGTCGTCCCCGGCGGGCGGCGGTCTCGTCGTTCGGCTTCAGCGGTACCAACGCGCACACCATCATCGAGCAGGCCCCGGCCATCGAGGACGAGGCCCCGCGTGAGGTGGCCACGGTCCCCGGTGTGACGTCGTGGCCGCTGTCGGCGAAGACCGCCGACGCGCTGCGTGCGCAGGCCATGCGGCTCCGTTCCTACCTGGACGGGCGGCCGGAGATCGCACCGGCCGACCTCGGCTACTCGCTCGCGACCACGCGCGCCGCCCTGGACCACCGCGCGGTGCTGGTGGCCGAGGACCGCGAGGGTTTCCTGCGCGGTCTGGACGCCCTGGCGCACGGCGAGTCCGGTGCGGAGGTGATCCAGGGCTCGGGCGCCGCTGTCGGCAAGGTGGCGTTCCTGTTCACGGGGCAGGGCAGCCAGCGGCTCGGCGTGGGCCGTGAGCTGTACGACGCCTACCCGGCGTTCGCGCAGGCGCTGGACGCGGTCTGCGATGAGCTGGACGCGTATCTCGAACGGCCGCTGAAGACGGTGATGTTCGGGAACGACGCGGAGGAGCTGGACCGGACCGGGTTCACCCAGCCCGCGCTGTTCGCGATCGAGGTGGCGCTGTTCCGGCTGGTGGCGACCTGGGGGCTGAAGGCGGACTTCCTCTCCGGCCACTCGATCGGTGAGCTGGCCGCCGCCCACGTGGCGGGTGTGCTCTCCCTCGCCGACGCGGCGAAGTTGGTGGCCGCCCGTGGCCGTCTGATGCAGGAGCTGCCTGCCGGTGGCGCGATGATCGCCGTCCAGGCGGCCGAGGACGAGGTGCTGCCGCTGCTCACCGAGCGGGTCAGCATCGCCGCCCTCAACGGGCCCACCTCCGTGGTCATCGCGGGCGACGAGGACGCGGCCGAGCGGATCGCGGCGGACTTCGAGGAGCGGGGCCGTAAGACCAAGCGCCTCACCGTCAGCCACGCGTTCCACTCCCCGCGCATGGACGGGATGCTGGAGGCGTTCCGGGAGGTGGCCGAGGGGCTGTCGTACGAGGCCCCGCGGATCCCGATCGTCTCCAACCTCACCGGCGCGGTCGTCTCCGCCGAGGAGATCACGACGGCCGACTTCTGGGTGCGCCACGTCCGCGAGGCCGTCCGCTTCCTCGACGGTGTTCGCACCCTCGAGGCCCAGGGCGTCACCACCTACCTCGAACTCGGCCCCGACGGTGTCCTCACCGCCATGGCCCAGGAGTGCGTCACCGACGCCGAGGCCGCCGGATTCGCCGCAGCGCTGCGGGCCGGTCGGCCCGAGGCGCGGGCCGTCCACGCCGCCATCGCCCGGGCGCATGTCCGTGGTGTCGCGGTGGACTGGGAGGCGGTCTTCGCCGGTACGGGCGCGGCTCGGGTCGAGCTGACCGACCTGCCGACGTACGCCTTCCAGCGCCGCCGGTACTGGCCCCAGGCGTCGGCGTACGGCGTCGGCGGCACGGCGGGGCTCGGACTCGCCGACGCCGACCACCCGCTCGTGGGCGCCGTCGTACCGCTCGCGGGCGGCGATGGGCTGCTGCTGACCGGGCGGATCTCGGCGCAGACGCATCCGTGGCTGCTCGACCACGCCGTGATGGGTTCGGTGCTGCTGCCCGGCACGGCCTTTGTCGAGCTGGCGGTTCGTGCCGGTGACCAGGTCGGCTGTGATCAGGTCGAGGAGTTGACGCTGGCGGCGCCGCTGGTGCTTCCCGAGGTGGGAGGTGTTCAGCTTCAGCTTTCGGTCGGTGCGCCGGACGACTCCGGCCGCCGGGCGTTCGAGGTGTACTCGCGGTCCGAGGACGCGCCCGCCGATGAGCCGTGGCTGCGCCATGCCTCCGGTGCGCTCGTGGAGGGCGCCCCGACGCCGTCGTTCGACCTGAGCGCATGGCCGCCGGCCGGTGCGACGCCGGTCGAGCTCGACGGTCTCTACGAGGGCATGGCGGGTCTGGGGCTCGGCTACGGCCCGGTGTTCCAGGGGCTGACGTCCGCGTGGCGGCTCGATGGCGAGGTCTACGCCGAGCTGGAGCTGCCGGAGGACGGACAGTCCGACGCGGGGCTGTTCGGTCTGCATCCGGCGCTGTTGGACTCGGCGCTGCACGCGGTCGGTCTTGGCGGTCTGATCGAGGGCGAGGACGGGGCGCGGCTGCCGTTCGCGTGGGCTGGTGTGTCGCTGCACGCGGTGGGTGCTTCGGTGCTGCGGGTGCGGTTGTCGTCGGCTGGTGCGGACGCGGTGTCGCTCGCGGTGGCCGATGGTGCCGGGCGTGCCGTGCTGTCGGTGGATTCGCTGGTGCTGCGGCCGGTGTCGGCCGAGCAGATCAGCGGGGCCCGGGGCGGTCGTCAGGACTCCCTCTTCCGCTTGGAGTGGACCGAGTTCGCGGCCGAGACGGATGCCGGGATCGGCAGCGGCTGGGTGGTGCTCGGCTCCGAGGCGCTGGAGCGTGGCCTCTCCGGCTCGGACGTGGCCGCGTACCCGGATCTGGCGGCGCTGGGCGCGGCGATCGAGTCTGGCGCGGCAGTGGCCGATGAGGTGCTGGTCGACTTCTCGTCCGACGGGGACGGCGGTCCGGCCGCAGTGCACCGGGCCACGGCCAGGGCGCTGGAGCTGATCCAGACCTGGCTGGCCGATGAGCGGTTCGCGGATGCGCGGCTGACCGTGCTGACCTCGGGCGCGGTGGCCACCGAGGCCGCCGAGCCGGTGGCGGACCTGGTGGGTGCCGCGGTATGGGGTCTGCTGCGCTCGGCGCAGTCGGAGAACCCGGGCCGGTTCGTGCTGGTCGATGTCGATGGTGCGGCCGGTTCGCTGTCGGCGGTCGCGGGTGCGCTGGGGTCCGGTGAACCGCAGGTGGCCGTACGGGACGGGGCGCTGCGGGCGCCGCGTCTGGCGCGGGCCTCCGTGGACGCCGAGCGGCCGCTCGATGTCGATGCCGAGGGCACGGTGCTGGTCACGGGTGCGAGCGGCACACTGGGCGGTCTGCTGGCCCGCCACCTGGTGGTGGAGCGTGGTGTACGGCATCTGCTGCTGGTGAGCCGTCGTGGTGACCAGGCGCCGGGTGCGGCCGAACTCGGCGCCGAATTGGTCGAGTTGGGCGCGAGCGTGCGTTGGGCGGCGTGTGATGTGGCGGACCGGGACGCGCTCGCCGCGACCCTCGCCGACGTCCCCGCCGACCATCCGCTCACAGCGGTCGTTCACACGGCCGGTGTGCTGGACGACGGTGTGATCGGTTCGCTGACGCCGGAGCGGTTGGCGCGGGTGTTGCGTCCGAAGGTGGATGCGGCGTGGAATCTGCATGAGCTGACCCGCGATCTCGACCTGTCGGCGTTCGTGCTGTTCTCGTCCGCCGCCGGTGTCTTCGGCAATGCGGGGCAGGGCAACTACGCCGCCGCCAACGCCTTCCTGGACGCGCTGGCCCAGCACCGTCGGGCGCTCGGCCTGGCCGGTTCCTCGCTGGCCTGGGGTCTGTGGGCGGACTCCAGCGGGATGACCGGGGAGTTGGACGAGGCCGATGTGTCCCGGATGAGCCGGGGCGGCGTGGTCGCGTTGACCGCCACCGAGGGCATGGAGCTGTTCGACGCCGCGTACCGCACGGACGAGGCGCTGCTCGTGCCCGTCCGGCTGGACCTGGCCGTGCTGCGCGCCGAGGCGGCGTCGGCCGGTGTGGTCGCGCCGCTGCTGCGGGGGCTGGTGCGGGTTCCGGCGCGGCGTGCGGCGGAGGGCGCGGCGGCGTCGGGTGCGCTGGCGCGGCGGCTCGCCGGTCTCAGCGAGGCCGAGCAGCTCGACGCCCTGCTGGAGCTGGTCCGTACGCAGGTCGCCGCCGTACTCGGCCATGACTCGCTGGACACCGTCGAACCGCATCGCTCCTTCCGTGAGCTGGGCTTTGACTCGCTGACGGCGGTGGAGCTGCGGAATGCGCTGAGCGGTGTGAGTGAGCTGCGGCTGCCCGCGACGCTGGTCTTCGACTACCCGACGCCGATGGTGTTGGCGGAGTTCCTGCGCGCTGAGGTGGTGGGTGCGGCTGCTGCCGTGTCCGGGCCTGTTGTGGTGGCGGCGGCTGATGATGAGCCGATCGCGATCGTGGGGTTGGGCTGTCGTTATCCGGGTGGGGTGGAGACTCCGGAGGATCTGTGGCGGCTGGTCATGGAGGGCCGCGATGCGATCTCCGAGTTCCCCACAGACCGTGGCTGGGATCTGGATGGGCTCTACCACCCGGACCCTGACCACCCGGGCACCTCGTACTCCCGCGAGGGCGGCTTCGTCGACCGGGCGGGCCACTTCGACCCGAGCTTCTTCGGGATCTCGCCGCGTGAGGCGCTGGCGATGGATCCGCAGCAGCGGTTGCTGCTGGAGACGTCGTGGGAGGCGTTCGAGCGGGCCGGGATCGATCCGGGCGCGCTGCGCGGCAGCCGTACCGGTGTCTTCGCCGGTGTGATGTACCACGACTACGCCTCCTCGCTGCCCGCGCTTCCCGAGGGCGTGGAGGGCTTCGTCGGTACGGGCAACGCGGGGAGTGTGATTTCGGGGCGGTTGGCGTACACGTTCGGTCTTGAGGGGCCGACGATTACGGTGGATACGGCGTGTTCGTCGTCGTTGGTGGCGTTGCATCTGGCGGTTCAGGCGCTGCGGAACGGTGAGTGTTCGCTGGCGTTGGCCGGTGGTGTGACGGTGATGGCGACTCCGGCGCCGTTTGTGGAGTTCAGTCGTCAGCGTGGGCTTGCGGGGGATGGGCGTTGCAAGGCGTTCTCCGCTGACGCGGATGGCACGGGGTGGTCCGAGGGTGCGGGCATGCTGCTGGTGGAGCGGCTGTCGGATGCGCGGAAGAACGGGCATCCGGTGCTCGCCGTGGTGCGGGGCTCGGCGATCAACCAGGACGGTGCGTCCAATGGTCTGACGGCGCCCAACGGTCCGTCCCAGCAGCGCGTTATTCGTCAGGCGTTGGCGAACGCAGGGCTGTCGACTGGTGATGTGGACGCGGTGGAGGCGCACGGTACGGGCACCAGCCTTGGTGACCCGATCGAGGCGCAGGCGCTGATGGCGACGTATGGCCAGGAGCGGGATGCGGAGCGGCCGTTGCTGCTCGGTTCGATCAAGTCGAACATGGGTCATACGCAGGCTGCTGCCGGTGTTGCGGGGATCATCAAGATTGTGATGGCGATGCGGCATGGTGTGTTGCCGCGGACGCTGCACGCTCAGGAGCCGTCGCCGCATATCGACTGGTCGGCGGGCGCGGTGTCGTTGTTGCAGGAGTCGGTGGAGTGGCCGGAGTCGGGTCGTCCCCGGCGGGCGGCGGTCTCCTCGTTCGGCTTCAGCGGCACCAACGCGCACACCATCATCGAGCAGGCCCCTGAGCCCGAACCGGTGGAGGCTCCCACCGCCCCGGTCGCTCAGCCGTCCGTTCTGCCGTGGGTGCTCTCCGGCAAGAACACCGACGCGCTGCGCGCCCAGGCCGGGCGGCTGCTCGCCGACGTCGAGGGGCGGCCGGAGCTGTCGCCGACCGACCTGGCGTACTCACTCGCGACCACGCGCGCCGCGCTCGACCACCGTGCCGTGGTCGTCGGCGGGGACAGGGCCGGGCTGGTCTCGGGTCTGGAGGCGCTGGCACATGGCGAGTCGGCGGCCGGGCTCACCGAAGGCGCGGTGGCGGACGGCAAGGTGGCGTTCCTGTTCACGGGGCAGGGCAGCCAGCGGCTCGGCATGGGCCGTGAGCTGTACGACGCCTACCCGGCGTTCGCGCAGGCGTTCGACGCGGTCTGCGATGAGCTGGACGCGCATCTCGAACAGCCGCTGAAGACGGTGCTGTTCGGCGAGGACGCCGAGGAGCTGGACCGGACCGGGTTCACCCAGCCCGCGCTGTTCGCGATCGAGGTGGCGCTGTTCCGGCTGGTGGCGACCTGGGGGCTGAAGGCGGACTTCCTCTCCGGCCACTCGATCGGTGAGCTGGCCGCCGCCCACGTGGCGGGTGTGCTCTCGCTCGCCGACGCGGCCAAGCTGGTGGTCGCCCGTGGCCGTCTGATGCAGGCGCTTCCGGCCGGTGGCGCGATGATCGCCGTCCAGGCGTCCGAGGACGAGGTGCTGCCGCTGCTCACCGAGCGCGTGAGCATCGCCGCGCTCAACGGCCCGACCTCGGTCGTGGTCGCGGGCGACGAGGACGCGGCGCTGGAGATCGCGGCGGCCTTCGAGGAGCGGGGCCGTAAGACCAAGCGCCTCACCGTCAGCCACGCGTTCCACTCCCCGCGCATGGACGGGATGCTGGAGGCGTTCCGTGAGGTGGCCGAGGGTCTGTCGTACGAGGCCCCGCGGATCCCGATCGTCTCCAACCTCACCGGCGCGGTCGTCTCCGCCGAGGAGATCACGACGGCCGACTTCTGGGTGCGCCACGTCCGCGAGGCCGTCCGCTTCCTCGACGGTGTCCGCACCCTCGAAGCCCAGGGCGTCACCACCTACCTCGAACTCGGCCCCGACGGTGTCCTCACCGCCATGGCCCAGGAGTGCGTCACCGACGCCGAGGCCGCCGGATTCGCCGCAGCGCTGCGCAAGGACCGCCCCGAGGCCGAGACCCTGACGGCCGCCATCGCCCGCGCCCATGTGCGGGGTGTGGCAGTCGACTGGGCGGCGTTCTTCGCGGGGACCGGCGCCCGGCGCACCGAGCTGCCGACGTACCCCTTCCAGCGCGAGCGCTACTGGCTGGAGGCTCCCGCCGGAGCCGTGGGCGACGTGGTCTCGGCCGGTCTCGGCTCGGCCGATCACCCGCTGCTGGGCGCGGCGGTGGATCTGCCCGACTCCGAGGGCTTCCTCTTCACGGGCCGGCTCTCGCTCCGTACGCACCCCTGGCTGGCCGACCACGCCGTCATGGACACCGTGATGCTGCCCGGTACGGCCCTGGTCGAGCTGGCGGTGCGCGCCGGTGACCAGGTCGGCTGCGATCTGCTGGACGAGCTGACCCTCGAAGCGCCGCTGATCCTTCCGGAGCGCGGCGGGGTGCAACTGCGGGTCGCCGTGGACGAGCCCGACGGCCCCGACGGGCGGCGCGCGCTGACCGTCTACTCGCGGCTGGAGGACGCCGCCGACGAGCCGTGGATCCGGCACGCCTCCGGTGTGCTCACGCTCGCCGGTTCCTCCTCCGCCGTCACCACCGGCACGGTGGAATGGCCCCCGGCCGCCGCCACGGCCACCGATCTCGAACCGCTCGACGTGGACGGGCTGTACGACGGCTTCGCCGCGCTCGGCCTCGCCTACGGGCCGGTGTTCCAGGGGCTGCGGGCCGCCTGGCGGCGCGGGGACGAGGTGTTCGCCGAGGTGGCGCTCGACGAGGACCGGCAGGGCGAGGCCCGTTCGTACGGGCTGCACCCGGCGCTGCTGGACGCCGCGCTGCACACGGTGGCGCTCGGCGGGTTCTTCCCGGCCGAGGAGGCGGGCCGGGCCCGGCTGCCGTTCTCGTGGGACGCCGTACGGCTGCACGCGGTCGGCGCGACCGCGCTGCGGGTGCGGGTCTCCCCGGCCGGGCAGGGCGCGGTGGCGCTGGAGATCACCGACGAGGCCGGTGCCCCGGTGGTGTCGGTCGGTTCGCTGGCGCTGCGGCCGCTGGACGCCGAGCAGTTCGCGGCCGCCCGTACCGCACACCACGAGGCGCTGTTCCGGCTCGACTGGGCCGCGCTGCCCGCATCCGCCGAGCCGCAGCGGCCGGAGGACACCGCCCTGTGGGCCGTTCTGGACGGCACCGGTGGCGATCTGAAGATCACGGCCGCGCTGACGGACGCGGACACCGGTATCGAGGCCGAGACCTACGCGGGGCTCTCCGCGCTCGCCGAGGCGGTGGAGGCCGAGGGGATCGCGCCCGACGTGGTCCTCGTGCCGTGCCTGCCCGACCTGGGCACGCCCGGGGACACCGCGGGCGCCGCGCACACCGTCGTACGGCGGACGCTGGCGCTGGTGCAGGAGTGGATCGCGGACGAGCGGTTCGCCGACTCCCGGCTGGTCCTCCTCACCCGTGGCGCGGTGGCCGTGACCACGGGCGACGACACCGGGGCCGAAGGGGCGGCAGCGGCCGAAGGGGCCGAGGGTGTGGACGACCTGACCCACGCCGCCGCCTGGGGTCTGGTGCGCTCGGCACAGGCCGAGCACCCGGGCCGGTTTGTTCTGGTCGATGTCCATGGAGACCTCGACGTTCAAGGAGACGGCGCCGCCACCGGCTGGCTCCCCGCCCTGGTGGCAGGCTTGCGCACGGACGAGCCGCAGCTCGCCGTCCGCGCCGGGACCCTCCACGCACCGCGCCTCGCGCGGGTGGCGGCCCTGGACGAGGCGGCCGTGCCCGGTCTCGACCCGACGGGCACCGTGCTGATCACCGGCGCGTCCGGCACCCTGGGCGGGCAGCTCGCCCGCCATCTGGTGACCGAGCGCGGCGCCCGCCACCTGCTGCTGACCAGCCGCCGTGGCGCGGCGGCGGCGGGCGCCGCCGAACTGGCCGCCGAGCTGGGCGGGTTGGGCGCCGAGGTCACCTGGGCGGCGTGCGACGCGGCCGACCGGGACGCGCTCGCCGCCCTCCTGGCGGACATCCCCGCCGACCACCCCCTCACCGCCGTGATCCACGCGGCGGGCGTCCTGGACGACGGGATCATCGAATCCCTCACCCCGGAGCGCGTCGAGCGGGTGCTGCGGCCCAAGGTGGACGCGGCGTGGAACCTCCACGAGCTGACCGGCGACAGCGACCTCTCCGCGTTCGTCCTGTTCTCCTCGGCGGCCGGTGTCTTCGGCAACCCGGGGCAGGGCAACTACGCGGCGGCCAACACCTTCCTGGACGCCCTCGCCCAGCACCGCCGCGCCCAGGGCCTGCCCGCCACCTCCCTGGCCTTCGGCCTGTGGGAGGACGACGGCGGCATGGCCGCGACCCTCGCCGACGCCGACCGGCAGCGGATGAGCCGCGGCAGCATGGGCGCGCTGAGCAACGCCGAGGGCCTGGCCCTGTTCGACGTGTCCGGGCTCGCCGGACACGCGGTGCTGATCCCCGCCGCCCTGGACATCGCCGCCCTGCGCGCCCAGTCCACGGCCGGGGTCGCCCCGCTGCTGCGCGGGCTGATCCGTACCCCCGTACGGCGGGCCGCGGCCGGCGGCGGCGGGGCGGACGAGGCGGCGGGCCTCGCCGAGCGGCTCGCGGGCATGTCCGCGGCCGAACGGGACCGCTTCCTGCTCAACCTGGTCTGCGGCCAGGTGGCCACCGTGCTCGGCTACGGCAGCGCGGCGGCGATCGAACCGGGCGCGGCCTTCAAGGAGCTGGGCTTCGACTCGCTCACCGCCGTCGAACTCCGCAACCGGCTCGGCGCGGCCACCGGACTCCGGCTGCCCGCCACGCTGATCTTCGACTATCCGACCCCCGACGCCCTGACCGACCATCTGCGCGCGGAACTCCCGCACGGGGACGGCGGCGGCCCGTCGGTGTTCGGCGAACTCGACCGCCTGGAAGCCGCCCTGGCGGTGGCCGCCGACGACAGCGTCACCCGCTCCAGGATCACCATGCGCCTCCAGGCGCTCCTGGCGAAGTGGAACGACGCCCAGGAAGCGACCGCGGACGGCGACACCGACGACCACGACCTCGAATCCGCGACCGACGATGAGCTATTCGACCTGCTCGACGACGAACTCGGCTCCTCCTGAACGGGAGCGTTCTGAACACATGAGCACCCCCTCCCTCTTCGCAAGGAGCCGACGCAATGGTGAATAACGAGGACAAGCTCCGGGATTACCTCAAGCGGGCCACCGCCGACCTGCGTCAGGCCCGCCGACAGCTTCGCGAGGTCGAGGAGCGGCACCAGGAGCCGATCGCGATCGTCGCGATGAGCTGCCGCTACCCGGGCGGTGTGCGCACCCCCGAGGAGCTGTGGCGGCTCGTCCTGGGCGGTGAGGACGCGATCTCCGGCTTCCCCACGGACCGCGGCTGGGACATCGAGTCGCTCTATGACGCCGACCCCGACCAGGCGGGCGCCAGCTATGTGAACGAGGGCGGATTCCTCTACGACGCGGGCGGCTTCGACCCCACGCTCTTCGGGATCTCGCCGCGTGAGGCCATGGCGATGGACCCGCAGCAGCGGCTGCTGCTGGAGACGTCCTGGGAGGCGTTCGAGCGGGCCGGGGTCGACCCGACCGGGCTGCGCGGCAGCCGGACCGGCGTCTTCGCGGGCGTGATGTACCACGACTACACCTCGCGGCTGGACTCCGTGCCCGAGGGCGTCGAGGGCTTCCTCGGCACCGGAAGCTCCGGCTCCATCGCCTCGGGCCGGGTGTCGTACACCTTCGGTCTGGAGGGCCCGGCGGTCACCGTCGATACGGCGTGCTCGTCGTCGCTGGTCACCCTGCACATGGCGGTCCAGGCGCTGCGCAACGGTGAATGCTCGCTCGCGCTCGCGGGCGGTGTCACGGTGATGGCCACCCCGTCGACGTTCACCGAGTTCAGCCGGCAGCGCGGGCTCGCCGCCGACGGCCGCTGCAAGCCCTTCGCCGCCGCCGCGGACGGCACCGGCTGGGGCGAGGGTGTGGGCATGCTGCTGGTCGAGCGGCTGTCGGACGCGCGCAAGAACGGCCACCCGGTGCTGGCGATCGTGCGCGGAAGCGCCATCAACCAGGACGGCGCGTCCAACGGCCTCACGGCGCCCAACGGCCCGTCCCAGCAGCGCGTCATCCACCAGGCGCTCACCAACGGCCGCCTCTCCGCCGCCGATGTCGACGCCGTCGAAGCACACGGCACCGGTACGACGCTCGGCGACCCGATCGAGGCGCAGGCGCTGCTCGCCACCTACGGCCAGGAGCACACCGAGGACCAGCCGCTGCTGCTCGGCTCGATCAAGTCCAACATCGGGCACACCCAGGCCGCGGCCGGTGTCGCCGGAATCATCAAGATGGTCATGGCCATCCGCCATGGCGTCCTGCCCCGGACCCTGCACATCGACGAGCCGACCCCGCATGTCGACTGGTCGGCGGGCGCGGTGTCGCTGCTCGCCGAGACCACCCCCTGGCCGGAGACCGACCACCCGCGCCGGGCCGCCGTGTCCTCCTTCGGCTTCAGCGGCACCAACGCGCACACCATCCTGGAGCAGGCCCCCGCCGAGGAGACCGAGGAGGCGGGGGAAGCCACCGGGCGACCGGCTCCTTCGGCCAAGCGGCTGGACGTGGTGCCGTGGGCGGTGTCCGGCAGGAGCGAGGCGGCGCTGCGCGACCAGGCGCAGCGGCTGCTGGCGCACCTCGAGGCCGACCCCGGGCTTGGCCCGGTCGACGTGGGCCTCTCGCTGACCACCACCCGGGCCCAGCTCGACCACCGCGCCGTGGTGCGCGGCCACGACCGTGCCGACCTGCTGGCCGGGCTCGCCGCCCTGGCCGAGGGCGGAATGGCGGCGGGGGTCGCACAGGGCTCCGTCGTCGGTGGCCGGACGGCGTTCGTGTTCCCGGGGCAGGGGTCGCAGTGGGCCGGTATGGCGGTGGGGCTGATGGACGCCTCGCCGGTGTTCGCCGCGCGGATCGAGGAGTGTGCCGCGGCGCTGGCGGAGTTCACCGACTGGTCGTTGGTGGAGGTGCTGCGTGGCGCCGAGGGC
Source organism: Streptomyces sp. CY-1 (assembly GCF_047218265.1). Classification (NCBI taxonomy): domain Bacteria; kingdom Bacillati; phylum Actinomycetota; class Actinomycetes; order Kitasatosporales; family Streptomycetaceae; genus Streptomyces; species Streptomyces sp. CY-1. Next base: position 4,252,332 of record NZ_CP178393.1, on the reverse strand, counting down.
GCGCCGTCGCTGGAGCGGGTGGACGTTGTTCAGCCGGTGTTGTTCGCGGTGATGGTGTCCCTGGCCGAGCTGTGGCGTTCGCTGGGCGTCGTCCCGGCGGCCGTGGTCGGGCATTCGCAGGGTGAGATCGCGGCGGCCTGTGTGGCGGGGATTCTGTCGCTTCAGGACGCGGCGCGTGTGGTGGCGCTGCGGAGCCAGGCGATCGGCCGGGTGCTGGCGGGCAAGGGCGGCATGGTGTCGGTGGCGCTGCCGGTGGCGGAGGTCCGGGAGCGGATCGCGGCGTGGGGTGAGGAGCGCATCTCGGTCGCCGCCGTGAACGGGCCCTCCTCGGCGGTGGTTTCGGGTGAGCCCGAGGCGCTGGACGAGCTGTTGGCGTCGTGTGAGGCCGATGAGGTGCGGGCGCGCCGGGTGCCGGTGGACTACGCCTCGCACTCCGCGCAGGTCGAGCTGCTCCGTGACGAGTTGCTGGAGCTGCTGGCGCCCGTACAGCCGAAGAGCGCCGAGGTGCCGTTCCTGTCGACGGTGACGGGGGAGTGGGTCGAGGGTCCGGAGCTGGACGCGGAGTACTGGTTCACCAACCTCCGTCGCACCGTTGAGCTGGAGGGCGCGGTCCGGCGGCTGCTGGACGAGGGCTTCGGTGCCTTCATCGAGTCCAGCGCCCATCCCGTGCTGACGATGGGTGTGCAGGAGACCGCCGAGGACGCGGGCCGTGAGGCTGCCGCGATCGGTTCGCTGCGCCGTGACGAGGGCGGCCTGGACCGCTTCTGGATCTCCGTCGGCGAGGCGTGGACGCGCGGCGTCGGCGTCGACTGGCAGGCGGTGTTCGACGGTACGGGCGCGGAGCGCGTCGAGCTGCCCACGTACGCCTTCCAGCACCAGCACTACTGGCTCGAGGCGGGCACCCCCGCCGCTGCCGCCACCGCCGCCGACCCCGTAGAGGCCCGCTTCTGGGAGGCCGTGGAGCGCGAGGACTGGCAGGCGCTCGCCGCCGAGCTGGACGTCGACGGCGATGAGCGGGTCAGCGCGCTGCTGCCCGCCCTGGCGACCTGGCGCAAGCAGAGCCGTGAGCAGTCCACGGTGGACGGCTGGCGCTACCGCGTCACCTGGAAGCCGCTCGCCGATGGGCAGCCGGCACGGCTGTCCGGCGCGTGGCTCGTCGTCGCCCCGGCCGGCGAGGACACCTGGTCCGACGCGGTGGCCGGGGTGCTCGCCGAACGCGGTGCCGACGTACGGCGGATCGCCGTGGACACCGACGCCGACGGCCGGGACGAGCTGATCGAGCGGCTGCGGGCCGCGCTCACCGAAACCGACGGCATTCCGTTCGCCGGAGTGCTGTCGCTGCTGGCCCTCGACGGCCACCCGCACCCCCGCCACCCCTCCGTCCCCGCCGGAGCGGCGGCGCAGCTCGCGCTGGTGCAGGCGCTGGGCGACGCGGAGATCGGCGCGCCGCTGTGGTCCGCCACCCGTGGCGCCGTCTCCGTGGGCCGTACGGACACCCTCGAATCCCCCGAGCAGGCGCTGGTCTGGGGGCTCGGCCGGGTGGCCGCGCTGGAGCACGGCGAGCGCTGGGGCGGTCTGGTCGACCTGCCCGGGGCGCCCGACGAGAAGGCGCTGGCCCGGCTGGTGACCGTGCTCGCCGGGGCCGAGGAGGAGGACCAGGTCGCGATCCGCGCCACCGGGCTGCTGGTACGCCGTCTGGTGCGCGCCCCGCTGGCCGCCACGCCCGCCGTACGGACCTGGGAACCGGCCGGTACGACGCTGGTCACCGGCGGTACGGGCGCGCTGGGTGCCCATGTGGCGCGCTGGCTGGCCGGCAACGGGGCCGAGCATTTGGTGCTCACCAGCCGCCGTGGCCTGGAGGCCCCGGGCGCGGCGGATCTGCGGTCCGAACTGACCGAGCTGGGCGCGAAGGTGACCATCGCCGCATGCGATGTGGCCGACCGTGCCCAGGTCGAGGCGCTGCTCGCGGGCATCCCCGCCGAGCACCCGCTGACGGCCGTCGTCCACACGGCCGCCGTGCTGGACGACGGGGTGATCGAGAGCCTGACCCCGGACCAGGTGGACCGGGTGCTGAAGGTCAAGGTCGACGCCACCCGCCATCTGCACGAGCTGACCCGGGAACTGGACCTCTCGGCGTTCGTGCTGTTCTCGTCCTTCGCGGCCACCTTCGGCGCGCCCGGCCAGGGCAACTACGCCCCGGGCAACGCCTTCCTCGACGCCTTCGCCGAGCACCGGCGCGCCCAGGGGCTGCCCGCCACCTCGCTGGCCTGGGGCCCGTGGGGCGAGGGCGGGATGGCCGAGGGCGGTGTCGGTGACCGGATGCGCCGCCACGGTGTCATCGAGATGGCGCCGCGGTCGGCCGTCACCGCGCTCCAGCACGCGCTGGACCGCGACGAGTCGGTGCTGACCGTCGTCGACATGGAGTGGAAGCGCTTCGTTCTCGCCTTCACCTCCGGCCGCTCCCGTCCGCTGCTGCACGACCTGCCCGAGGCGCGGGACGTCATCCAGGACATGGCCGGGGACGCCGAGGCGGACGGCGCGGGCGCGGTGGCGCTGGCGCAGCAGCTCGCCGGGGTGCCGGAGGCCGAGCAGGAGCGGCTGGTGCTGGAGCTGGTCCGCACCGCCGTCGCGGCCGTCCTGGGCTACGCGGGCGCGGACGACGTCGAGGCGGGCCGGGCCTTCAAGGAGCTGGGCTTCGACTCGCTGACCGCCGTCGAGCTGCGCAACCGGCTCGGCGCCGCCAGCGGGCTGAAGCTGCCGCCGACGCTGATCTTCGACTACCCCACCCCCACGGTGCTCGCGCGCCATCTGCGCACCGAGATCGCGGGCGGGCAGCAGGCGGCCGTGGCCGCGCTGCCGACCGCGGCGGCGCTCGCCGACGACGAGCCGATCGCCATCGTCTCCATGAGCTGCCGCTTCCCGGGCGGTGTGCGCACCCCGGAGGAGCTGTGGCAGTTGCTCACCTCCGGCGGCGACGCGCTGTCGGAGTTCCCGGGCGACCGCGGCTGGGACATCGAGTCCCTGTACAACCCGGACCCGGACGCACAGGGCACCAGCTACACCCGCGAGGGCGGATTCCTCACCGGGGCCGCCGACTTCGACCCCACCTTCTTCGGGATCTCGCCGCGTGAGGCCATGGCGATGGACCCGCAGCAGCGGCTGCTGCTGGAGACCTCTTGGGAGGCGTTCGAGCGGGCGGGCATCGACCCGGCCACGCTGCACGGCACCCCGTCCGGTGTCTTCGTCGGCACCAACGGCTCCGACTACTCCATCGTCATGCGCAGCAACACCGAGGGCTACGAGGGCCATCTGGCCACCGGCAGCGCCGCGAGCGTCGTCTCCGGCCGCCTCTCGTACACCTTCGGCCTGGAGGGCCCGGCGGTCACCGTCGACACCGCGTGCTCGGCGTCGCTGGTGGCACTGCACCTGGCCGTCCAGTCGCTGCGCCAGGGCGAGTGCACGATCGCCCTGGCGGGCGGGGTGACCGTGATGGCCACCCCGGGCACCTTCATCGAGTTCAGCCGCCAGCGCGGACTGTCCTCCGACGGCCGCAGCAAGGCGTTCTCCTCGGACGCGGACGGCTTCAGCCCGGCCGAGGGCGTGGGCATGCTGCTGGTCGAGCGGCTGTCGGACGCCCGGAAGAACGGCCACCCGGTGCTGGCGGTCGTGCGGGGCTCGGCCATCAACCAGGACGGCGCGTCCAACGGTCTGACGGCGCCCAACGGCCCGTCCCAGCAGCGGGTGATCCGGCAGGCCCTCGCCAACGCCCGGCTGTCCCCCGCCGAGGTGGACGTGGTCGAGGCACACGGCACCGGTACCACGCTGGGTGACCCGATCGAGGCGCAGGCGCTGCTGGCCACCTACGGCCAGGAGCGGCCCGAGGGGCAGCCCCTGCTGCTCGGCTCGATCAAGTCCAACATCGGCCACGCCCAGGCGGCCGCCGGTGTGGCGGGTGTGATGAAGCTCGTCCTCGCGCTGCGCCACGGCGTGCTGCCGGAGTCGCTGCACATCGTCGAGCCCACCCCGCATGTGGACTGGTCGGCGGGCGAGGTCGAGCTGCTGACCGAGGCGCGCGAGTGGCCGGAGACCGGCCGTCCGCGCCGGGCCGCGGTGTCCTCGTTCGGCTTCAGCGGCACCAACGCGCACGCCATCATCGAGCAGGCCCCGGCCGAGGAGCCGGACGAGACCGAGCCGGCGACCCGGCGGCCCGGCGCGCTGCCGTGGACGGTGTCCGGCAGGAGCGAGGCGGCGCTGCGCGCCCAGGCCGCCAAGCTGCTGGCCCACCTCGACGCCGACCCGGCCGCGCGCCCGCTGGACATCGGCCACTCGCTGGCCACCACCCGTGCCGCCTTCGAGCAGCGCGCGGTGCTGGTGGGTACGGACCGGGACGAATTCGCCGGTGGTTTGGACGCCCTCGCTAGGGGGCAGGTCCTGCCCAACCTGGTGCAGGGGGCCTCAATCGGGGGCAAGGCCGCATTCGTGTTCCCAGGACAGGGGTCACAATGGGTAGGCATGGCCGTGGAGCTGTTGGATGCTTCACCGGTGTTCGCTGCCCGTATTGATGAGTGTGCCGCCGCGCTCGCAGAGTTCACCGACTGGTCGTTGGTGGATGTGCTGCGCGAGGCGGAGGGCGCACCGTCACTGGAGCGGGTGGACGTTGTTCAGCCGGTGTTGTTCTCCGTGATGGTTTCGCTCGCGGAGCTGTGGCGTTCGCTGGGGGTCCGGCCGTCGGCCGTCGTCGGGCACTCGCAGGGTGAGATCGCGGCGGCCTGTGTGGCGGGGATTCTGTCGCTTCAGGACGCGGCGCGTGTGGTGGCGCTGCGCAGTCAGGCGATCGGCCGGGTGCTGGCGGGCAAGGGCGGCATGGTGTCGGTGGCGCTGCCGGTGGCGGAGGTCCGGGAGCGGATCGCGGCGTGGGGTGAGGAGCGCATCTCGGTGGCGGCCGTCAACGGGCCGTCGTCGGTGGTCGTCTCCGGTGAGCCGACCGCGCTGGACGAGCTGTTGGCGTCGTGTGAGGCCGATGAGGTGCGGGCGCGCCGGGTGCCGGTGGACTACGCCTCGCACTCCGCGCAGGTCGAGCTGCTCCGTGACGAGTTGCTGGAGCTGCTGGCGCCCGTACAGCCGAAGAGCGCCGAGGTGCCGTTCCTGTCGACGGTGACGGGGGAGTGGGTCGAGGGTCCGGAGCTGGACGCGGAGTACTGGTTCACCAACCTCCGTCGCACCGTTGAGCTGGAGGGCGCGGTCCGGCGGCTGCTGGACGAGGGCTTCGGTGCCTTCATCGAGTCCAGCGCCCATCCCGTGCTGACGATGGGTGTGCAGGAGACCGCCGAGGACGCGGGCCGTGAGGCTGCCGCGATCGGTTCGCTGCGCCGTGACGAGGGCGGCCTGGACCGCTTCTGGATCTCCGTCGGCGAGGCGTGGACACGTGGCGTCACCGTCGACTGGGAGGCGGTGTACGAGGGGACCGGCGCGGAGCGCGTCGAGCTGCCCACGTATGCCTTCCAGCACCAGAGCTACTGGCCGCAGCCGGCCGACGCCCCGGCCGACGAGTCGGGCACGCCGTCCGACGCCGTCGACGCCCGCTTCTGGGAGGCCGTCGAGCGCGAGGACCTGGCGTCGCTGGCCGACACCCTCGCGTTCGCGGACGACGGTGAGCGGTCCTCGCTCGGCGCCGTCCTGCCCGCCCTGGCCACCTGGCGCAAGCAGGCCCGTGAGCAGTCCACGGTGGACGGCTGGCGCTACCGCGTGACCTGGACCTCCCTGACCGAGCGCCAAGCCCCGCGGTTGTCCGGGACCTGGCTGCTGGCCGTGCCCGAGTCCGCCGCCATCGACGACTGGACGCTCGGCGCGGTCCGGATGCTCACCGAACGCGGCGCCGAGGTACGGCAGATCACCCCGAGCGCCGTGGAGTCGGACCGCGCCTCGCTGACCCGCCTGGTGCGCGAGGAGCTGGCCGACGCCGCGACCGTCTCGGGGGTGCTGTCGCTGCTCGCCTTCGACCAGGGCACCGCGCCCGGCACCGACGGTGTCGACGCCGGGCTGACCGGCACCGCCGTGCTGATCCAGGCGCTGGGCGACGCCGGGGTGGACGCGCCGCTGTGGTGCGCCACCCGGGGCGCGGTCGCCGTCGGGCAGACGGACACCGTCGAATCCCCCGACCAGGCGCTCGTCTGGGGCCTGGGCCGGACCGCGGCGCTGGAGTACCCGGAGCGCTGGGGCGGTCTGGTCGACCTGCCCGGATCGCCCGACGAGCGGGCGCTGGCCCGGCTCGCCGGGGTGCTCGCCGGGACCGAGGGCGAGGACCAGCTCGCGGTGCGCGCGGCCGGGGTGTTCGCCCGCAGGCTCGCACACGCCCCGCTGGCCGGCGCCCCCGCCGTACGGACGTGGAAGCCCGCCGGTACGACGCTGGTCACCGGCGGTACGGGCGCCCTGGGTGCCCATGTGGCGCGCTGGCTGGCCGGCAACGGGGCCGAGCATCTGGTGCTCACCAGCCGCCGTGGCCTGGAGGCCCCGGGCGCGGCCGAGCTGCGGGACGAGCTGGCCGAGCTGGGCACCAAGGTGACCGTCGCCGCGTGTGATGTGGCCGACCGCAAGGCCGTCGAGACGCTGCTGGCCGCCATCCCGGCCGACCAGCCGCTCACCGCGGTCATGCACGCGGCGGGTGTCCTGGACGACGGTGTCCTGGACGCGCTCACCCCGGAGCGGTTCGCCACCGTCCTCGGCCCCAAGGCCGACGCGGCGCGCCATCTGCACGAGCTGACCCGCGATCTGGAGCTGTCCGCGTTCGTGCTGTTCTCCGGTATCGCGGGCACCCTCGGCGACGCCGGACAGGGCAACTACGCGGCGGCCAACGCCTATCTCGACGCGCTGGCCGAACAGCGCCGCGCCCAGGGCCTGCCCGCCACCTCGGTGGCCTGGGGCCGCTGGGGCGAGACGGGGCTTGCCGCCGACGGGGCCATCGGCGAGCGGCTGGACCGGGGCGGTGTCCCGGCGATGGCGCCGCACGCGGCCATCACCGCGCTCCAGCGGGCCCTGGACCACGCCGACACGGTCGTGGCCGTCGCCGACATCCAGTGGGACCGCTTCGCCTACGGCTACACCGCGGTCCGCCCGAGCCCGCTGATCGGCGAACTGCCCGAGGTCCGGCGGCTGCGGGAGACCGGCGCCACGGCCGGTGAGCCCGGCACGGCCTCGGACGGATCCCCGGCGGACGCGCTGCGCAAGCGGCTGGCCGGGATCTCCCGGGCCGAACAGTCCGTGGTCGTCCTGGAGGTCGTGCGCACCAACGCGGCCGCCGCGCTCGGCCACCCCTCGACCGACGAGGTCGGCGCCGGGCGGGCGTTCAAGGAGCTGGGCTTCGACTCGCTCATCGCGCTGGAGCTGCGCAACCGGCTGACCGCCGCCACCGGGCAGAAGCTGCCCGCCACGCTGGTCTTCGACTACCCGACCCCGGCGGTCCTCGCCGAGTTCCTGTGCGGCCGGATCGTGGGCGACGGCGGCACGGCCGCCGCCCCCGGGCTCGCGGAGCTCGACGCGCTGGAGTCCGCGCTGTCCGTCCTGGACCCCGCCAGCGAGGCACGGGACGACATCGCGGCCCGGCTGCGGGACCTCGCGGCGAAGTGGGCGGAGCCCCGTACGGCCGAGGCCGAGGCGGCGGACGGCGAGAGCGGGACCGTGACGGAGAAGTTGCAGGAGGCGACGCCCGACGAGGTCTTCGCCTTCATCGACAAGGAACTCGGAATCTGAGGATCTGAAGGTCCCCGGGCGCAAGGTTTGTGACGAGAAGCATGGGTGAGACTCCAATGGCGGATCAGGACAAGATCCTCGACTACCTCAAGCGGGTAACTGCCGATCTGCACCAGACGCGGCAGCGTCTTCGCGAGGTCGAGTCGCAGGAGCCTGAGCCGATCGCGATCGTCGGCATGAGCTGCCGGTTCCCCGGAGGCGTCACGTCTCCGGAGCAGCTTTGGGAGCTCGTGGCCGCGGGCGGCGACGCCATCGCGGACTTCCCCACGGACCGCGGCTGGGACACCGACGCGCTCTTCGACGCCGATCCCGACCAGCAGGGCACCAGCTACACCGACAAGGGCGGATTCCTGGAGGGCGCGGGCGAGTTCGACGCCGCGTTCTTCGGGATCAGCCCGCGCGAGACCCTCGGCATGGACCCGCAGCAGCGGCTGCTGCTGGAGACGTCCTGGGAGGCGTTCGAGCGGGCCGGGATCGACCCGGCCACGCTCCGCGGCAGCAAGGCCGGTGTCTTCGTCGGCACCAACGGCCAGGACTACCCGGAGCTGATGCACACGCTGCCGCAGGGCGTGGAGCAGTATCTGCTCACCGGCAACGCGGCCAGCGTCATCTCCGGCCGGATCTCCTACACCTTCGGTCTTGAGGGCCCGGCGCTCACCGTCGACACCGCCTGCTCGGCGTCGCTGGTGGCGCTGCACCTGGCCATCCAGGCACTGCGCAACGACGAGTGCTCGCTGGCGCTCACCGGTGGTGTCACGGTGATGAACAGCCCGCGCGCGTTCATCAACTTCAGCCGCCAGCGGGGCCTGGCGCCCGACGGCCGCTGCAAGGCGTTCGCCGACGGCGCGGACGGCACCGGCTGGGGCGAGGGCGTCGGCATGCTGCTGGTCGAGCGGCTGTCGGACGCCCGCAAGAACGGCCACCCGGTGCTGGCGATCGTCCGTGGCTCGGCCATCAACCAGGACGGCGCCTCCAACGGTCTGACGGCGCCCAACGGCCCGTCCCAGCAGCGCGTCATCCGCCAGGCGCTCACCGACGCCCGGCTCACCCCGGCCCAGGTGGACGCCGTCGAGGCACACGGCACCGGCACCAGCCTCGGCGACCCCATCGAGGCACAGGCCCTGCTCGCCACGTACGGGCAGAACCGGGCCGAGGGCCGCCCGCTGTGGCTCGGCTCGATCAAGTCCAACTTCGGCCACACCCAGGCCGCGGCCGGTGTCGCGGGCATCATCAAGATGGTCAAGGCCATCGAGCACGGTGTGCTGCCCAGGACCCTGCATGTCGACGCGCCCTCCCGGGACGTGGACTGGACGGCCGGTGCCGTCTCCCTGCTCACCGAGAACACCCCGTGGCCGGAGACCGGCCAGCCGCGCCGCGCGGGCATCTCCTCCTTCGGTGTGAGCGGCACCAACGCGCACACCGTCATCGAGCAGGCGCCCGCCGAGGACCGCGAGGCCCCCGGCGATGACGCGACGCCCTCGGAGTGGACCGGCGTCGGCGGTCTGGTGCCGGTGCTGGTGTCCGCGCAGAGCGCGGCGGCGCTGCGTGCCCAGGCCGAGCGGCTCACCGCCCGTCTGCGCGACGAGCCGGGCCTCGGCCTGGCCGACCTGGCCCACTCGCTGGCCACCACCCGCGCCGCGCTGGACCACCGGGCCGTGGTCCTCGCGGGCGAGGGCGGCCGCGAGGAACTGCTGCGCGGACTGGCCGAGCTGGCCGAGGACGCCCCCGCGAGCGGTGTCGTGCGCGGCGAGGTCGGCGAGGGCAAGGTCGCGTTCCTCTTCACCGGCCAGGGCAGCCAGCGCACCGGAATGGGCCGTGAGCTGTACGCGGCCGTCCCGGCGTTCGCCCGCGCCCTGGACGAGGTGTGCGCCGAACTCGACCAGCACCTCCAGCGGCCGCTGCGCGAGGTGATGTTCGGCGACGACAGCGGACTGCTGGACCGCACCGGCTACACCCAGCCCGCGCTGTTCGCCCTCGAAGTGGCGCTGTTCCGGCTGCTGGAAACCTGGGGTGTGAGGCCCGACTTCCTCGTCGGCCACTCCATCGGCGAACTGGCCGCCGCCCATGTGGCGGGCGTGCTGTCGCTTGCCGACGCCTCGAAGCTGGTGGCCGCCCGTGGCCGGCTGATGGAGGAACTGCCCGCCGGTGGCGCGATGATCGCCATCCAGGCGGCCGAGGACGAGGTGGCGCCGCTGCTCACCGAGCGGGTGTCCATCGCCGCGCTCAACGGGCCCACCTCGGTCGTCATCGCCGGTGACGAGGACGCGGCCGTCGCGATCGCCGCGTCCTTCGAGGAGCGGGGCCGTAAGACCAAGCGGCTCACCGTCAGCCACGCGTTCCACTCGCCGCGCATGGACGGCATGCTGGACGCCTTCCGGGAGGTCGCCCGGCAGGTGACCTATGCCCCGCCGGTCATCCCGATCATCTCCAACCTGACCGGTGGCTCGGTCTCCGCCGACGAGATCTGCTCGCCCGACTACTGGGTCCGGCACGTCCGTGAGGCGGTCCGCTTCACCGACGGCATCCGCCGGCTCGAGGAGTACGACGTCGGCGCCTATGTGGAGCTGGGCCCCGACGGGGTGCTCTCCGCCATGGCGCAGGACTGCGTCACCTCCGAGGGCGCCGTGTTCGTCCCCATGCTGCGCGGCGACCGCCCCGAGGCCACCGCCCTGGCCGGTGCGCTCGCCCGCGCCCATGTCCACGGCGTGGCCGTCGACTGGGCCGCGGTCTTCGAGGGCTCCGGCGCCCGCCGCGTCGAACTGCCCACCTACGCCTTCCAGCGCGAGCTGTACTGGCCCGAGCCGCCCGGCCCCTGGACCGGCGACGTCACCGCCGCCGGACTCGGCTCGGCCGACCATCCGCTGCTCGGCGCCGCCGTGTCGCTCGCCGACGCCGCCGGATTCCTCTTCACCGGCCGGCTGTCCCTCCAGACCCACCCGTGGCTGGCCGACCACGCCGTCATGGACACCGTGCTGCTGCCAGGCACCGCCTTCGTGGAGTTGGCCATCCGCGCCGGTGACCACGTCGGCGCGGACGTCCTGGAGGAGCTGACCCTCGAAGCCCCGCTGGTGCTGCCCCCGCAGGGCGGCGTCCAGCTCCAGGTGTCCGTGGGCGCCCCGGACGAGACCGGCCGCCGCTCGCTGACCCTGCACTCGCGCCTGGAGGACGCCGCCGACGGCACCTGGGGCGAGGGCGAGTGGACCCGCCACGCCACCGGTGTGCTCGGCACCGGCGCCACCACCCCCGGCGAGGACCTCGCCGCCTGGCCGCCGGCCGGTGCCACCGAGGTCCCCGTGGACGGCCTCTACGAGTGGCTCGCCGAGACCGGATTCGCCTACGGCCCCGTCTTCCAGGGCCTCCAGGGCGCCTGGCAGCACGAGGACCAGGTGTACGCCGAGGTGCGGCTGCCCGAGAGCGCCCGCGCCGAGGCCGAGCTGTTCGGCCTGCACCCCGCGCTGCTGGACGCGGCCCTGCACGCCGTGGGCATCGGCTCCCTCCTGGAGGACACCGAACACGGCCGCCTCCCCTTCTCCTGGAGCGGTGTCCGGCTCCACGCCGTCGGCGCCGCCACGCTCCGCGTCCGGCTCTCGCCCGCCGGGCAGGACGCCGTGGCCGTGCTGGTCACGGACGAGAGCGGCGCACCCGTCGCCTCCGTCGACTCGCTGCTGCTGCGCCCCGTCTCGCCCGACCAGGTGCACGCCGCGCGCGCCGCCTTCCACGAGGCGCTGTTCCGCGTCGAGTGGACCCCCGCCCCGGTGCCCGCCGCCACCACCGTCGTGGCCGGGCAGTGGGCGCTGCTGGGCGCCGACCACCCCGAGCTGGCCGCCGCCCTGCCCACCGCCGCCGGTTACGCCGACCTGGCCGCGCTCGGCGCGGCCGTGGACGCCGGGACCCCGCTGCCGCAGGCCGTCGTCGCCCCGTTCTTCGCGGACGGGACGTTCTTCGCGGACGGGACGGACCTTCCGGTCGAGGCCGCCGTACGCGAGGCGCTGCACCGCGCGCTGGAGCTGGTCCAAAGCTGGCTCGCCGACGCCCGCTTCGAGGGCTCCCGGCTGGTCATCGCCACCCGTGGCGCCGTCGCCACCTCCGCCGACGCGGACACCGAGGACCTGGTCCACGCCCCGCTGTGGGGTCTGCTGCGCTCGGCGCAGTCCGAGAACCCGGACCGCTTCACCCTGGTCGACATCGAGGGCGGCGACGCCTCGTACCGCGCGCTCGCCCCCGCCTTGGCCACCGGCGAATCGCAGCTCGCGGTCCGCGCCGGAACCGTGGTCGTCCCGCGGCTGGCCAAGGTCGCCTCCGACCCCGAGCAGACCGCCCCCGCGCTCGACCCCGAGGGCACCGCCCTGGTCACCGGCGCCACCGGCACCCTCGGCGGGCTCGTCGCCCGCCATCTGGTCACCGAGCACGGCGTGCGCCACCTGCTGCTGCTCAGCAGGCGCGGGGCCGACGCCCAGGGCGCCGCCGAACTCGTCGCCGAGCTGCGCGCGTCGGGCGCCGAGGTCACCCTCACCGCCTGCGACGTGGCCGACCGCGACGCGCTCGCCGCGACGCTCGCCGCCATTCCGGCCCAGCATCCGCTGACCGCCGTGGTGCACACGGCGGGCGTGCTGGACGACGGTGTGATCGGCTCGCTGACCGCCGAGCGCGTCGACCGCGTCCTGCCGCCCAAGGTCGACGCCGCGTGGCACCTGCACGAGCTGACCCGCGACCTCGACCTGTCCGCGTTCGTGCTGTTCTCCGCCGCCGCCGGCACCCTCGGCGGCCCCGGCCAGGCCAACTACGCGGCCGCCAACGCCTTCCTGGACGGCCTCGCCCACCGGCGGCGCGCCCAGGGGCTGCCCGCCACCGCCCTCGCCTGGGGTCTGTGGGCCGAGCGCAGCGGCATGACCGGCGACCTGGACGACACCGACATCCAGCGCATCACCCGCGCCGGAGTGGCCGCGCTCTCCTCCGAGGAGGGCCTCGCCCTCCTGGACACCGCCCTCGCCGTGGGCGACCCCACGCTCGTCCCCATGCACCTGGACCTGGCGCCGCTGCGGCACGCCGACGCCAGCATGGTGCCCGCGCTGCTGCGCGGTCTGGTGCGGGCTCCCGGCCGCCGCGTGGTGGAGTCGGGCGGCGGCGCGGCCCCCGGCGGGCTCGCGGAGCGGCTGCTGGGACTGTCCGTCCCCGAGCGCGACCGGCTGCTGCTGGAGATCGTCTGCGGTCAGGTCGCGGCCGTCCTCGGCTACGCGGGCCCCGAAGCCGTCGGCGCCGGGCGCGCGTTCAAGGAGCTGGGCTTCGACTCGCTCACCGCGGTCGAGCTGCGCAACCGTCTCGGCGCCGTCACGGGCGTACGGCTCCCGGCCACCCTTGTCTTCGACTACCCGACGCCCACCTCGCTCGCCGGCTTCCTGCGCACCGAGATCCTGGGTGACCAGGCCGACGAGGCTGCCTCCGCCCCCGCCGCCACCGTGGCCGTCGCCGACGACGAGCCCATCGCCATCGTCGGCATGAGCTGCCGCTACCCGGGCGGGGTCACCAGCCCCGAGGAGCTGTGGGAGCTGGTCACCGGCTCGGTGGACGCCATCTCCGGCTTCCCGACCGACCGTGGCTGGCAACTGGACGGGCTGCTGGGCGACGACCCCGGGCAGACCGGCACCAGCGCCACCATCGAGGGCGGATTCCTCTACGACGCGGGCGAGTTCGACCCCGATTTCTTCGGGATCAACCCGCGCGAGGCCCTCGCCATGGACCCGCACCAGCGGCTGCTGCTGGAGAGCTCCTGGGAGGCGTTCGAGCGGGCCGGGATCGACCCGGCGACCGTGCGCGGCAGCAAGACCGGCGTCTTCGCGGGCGTCATGTACCACGACTACCTCTCCCGGCTGACCGCCCTGCCGGAGGGCCTGGAGGGCTACCTCGGCACCGGTACGGCGGGCAGTGTCGCCTCCGGCCGGGTGGCCTACACCTTCGGGCTCGAAGGCCCGGCGGTCACCATCGACACGGCGTGCTCGTCGTCGCTGGTGGCGCTGCATCTGGCCGCGCAGGCGCTGCGCAGCGGCGAGTGCACCATGGCGCTCGCGGGCGGTGTCACCGTCATGTCCACCCCGGACACCTTCATCGACTTCAGCCGCCAGGGCGGTCTGTCGGCCAGCGGCCGCTGCAAGTCCTTCTCGGGCGACGCGGACGGCACCGGCTGGGCCGAGGGCGTGGGCATGCTGCTGGTGGAGCGGCTGTCGGACGCGAAGAAGAACGGCCACCGGGTGCTGGCGGTCGTGCGGGGCACGGCGGTCAACCAGGACGGTGCGTCCAACGGTCTGACGGCGCCGAACGGCCCCTCCCAGCAGCGGGTGATCCGGCAGGCTCTCGCCAACGCACGGCTGTCCGCGTCCGAGGTGGACGCGGTCGAGGCCCATGGCACCGGTACGACGCTGGGCGACCCGATCGAGGCGCAGGCGCTGCTGGCCACCTACGGCAAGGAGAAGAGCGAGGACCAGCCGCTGTGGCTGGGCTCGATCAAGTCCAACTTCGGCCACACACAGGCCGCCGCCGGTGTCGCGGGCATCATCAAGATGGTGCAGGCGATGGACCACGGCGTACTGCCCCAGTCGCTGCACATCGACGAGCCCTCGCCGCATGTGGACTGGGCCGCGGGCGCGGTCTCCCTGCTGACCGAGGCGCGGGAGTGGCCGGAGACCGGGCGTCCGCGCCGGGCCGGTATCTCCTCCTTCGGCGTCAGCGGCACCAACGCGCACGCCATCATCGAGCAGGCGCCGGAGCCCGAACCGGCCGAGGGGTCCGCGCTTCCGGCCGCCCGGCCGTCCGTGCTGCCCTGGATCGTGTCCGGGAAGAGCGCCGACGCGCTGCGGGCGCAGGCCGAGCGGCTGCTCGCCGACCTGGAGCGGCGGCCGGAGCTGTCGCCGACCGACCTGGCGTACTCGCTCGCGACCACCCGTGCCGCGCTGGACCACCGCGCCGTCGTGGTCGGCGGTGACCGCGCCGCGCTGGTCTCGGGCCTGGCGGCGCTGGCGCGTGGCGAGTCGGCCTCGGGGCTGGTCCAGGGCTCGGTGGCGGACGGCAAGACGGCGTTCCTGTTCACCGGGCAGGGCAGCCAGCGGCTCGGCATGGGCCGTGAGCTGTACGACGCCTATCCGGTGTTCGCCGAGGCGCTGGACGCGGTCTGCGACGAGCTGGACGCGTATCTCGAACGGCCGCTGAAGACCGTGATGTTCGGGAACGACGCGGAGGAGCTGGATCAGACCGGGTTCACCCAGCCCGCGCTGTTCGCCATCGAGGTCGCGCTGTTCCACCTGGCCGAGGCATGGGGCCTGCGGCCCGACTTCCTCTCCGGCCACTCCATCGGCGAGCTGGCCGCCGCCCATGTGGCCGGTGTGCTCTCGCTCGCCGACGCGGCCAGGCTGGTGGCCGCCCGTGGCCGTCTGATGCAGGCGCTTCCGGCCGGTGGCGCGATGATCGCCGTCCAGGCGTCCGAGGACGAGGTGCTGCCGCTGCTCACCGAGCGGGTCAGCATCGCCGCGCTCAACGGCCCGACCTCGGTCGTGGTCGCGGGCGACGAGGACGCGGCGCTGGAGATCGCGGCGGCCTTCGAGGAGCGGGGCCGTAAGACCAAGCGGCTCACCGTCAGCCACGCGTTCCACTCGCCGCGCATGGACGAGATGCTGGAGGCGTTCCGGGAGGTGGCCGAGGGTCTGTCGTACGAGGCCCCGCGCATCCCGATCGTCTCCAACCTCACCGGGACCGCGGTCCCCGCCGAGGAGATCACCAGCCCCGGCTTCTGGGTGCGCCACGTCCGCGAGGCCGTCCGCTTCCTCGACGGTGTACGGACGTTGGAAGCCCAGGGCGTCACCACCTATCTCGAACTCGGCCCCGACGGTGTGCTGTCCGCCATGGGCCAGGACTGCCTCGCCGACGCCGAAGCGGCCGGTTTCGCCGCCGCGCTGCGCGGCGGCCGTCCCGAGGCCGAGACCGTCGCCACCGCCCTGGCCGCCCTGCATGTCCGCGGGGTCACGCCGGACTGGTCCGCGTACTTCGCCGGGACCGGCGCCCACCGCGTCGACCTGCCGACCTACGCCTTCCAGCACCGCCGCTTCTGGCTGACGTCCCCCGCGGGCTTCGTGGGCGACGTGGAGTCGGCGGGCCTGGACCGGGCCGACCATCCGCTGCTGGGCGCGGCCGTGCCGCTGGCGGACTCCGACGGCTTCCTGTTCACCGGCAGGCTCTCCCTCGAAAGCCACCCCTGGCTGGCCGACCACGCCGTCATGGGCACCGTGCTGCTGCCCGGCACCGCCTTCGTGGAGCTGGCCATCCGCGCCGGTGACCAGGTGGGCTGCGACAAGCTGGACGAGCTGACCATCGAGGCGCCGCTGGTCCTGCCCGAGCGTGGCGCGGTCCAGTTGCAGATCCTGGTCGGCGCCCCGCAGCAGGCCGGGCACCGCACGCTGGAGCTGTACTCGCGGGGGCAGGACGCGCCCGCCGAGCTGCCGTGGATCCGCCATGCCAGCGGTGTGCTGGTGGCCGGTGGCCCGCGGCCCTCGTTCGACCTGACCGCATGGCCGCCGCCGGGCGCCGAGCCCGCCGAGGTCGAGGGGCTCTACGAGCACCTGGCGCAGGGCGGCTTCGCGTACGGGCCGATGTTCCAGGGGCTGAGCGCGGCCTGGCTGCGCGGCGACGAGGTGTTCGCCGAGGTGCGGCTGCCGGAGGACCGCACGTCCGAGGCCACCGCGTTCGGGCTGCACCCGGCGCTGCTGGACGCCGCGCTGCACAGCACGTTCGCCCGTCCCGACGGCGATGAGCAGGGGCGGCTGCCGTTCTCCTGGAGCGGGGTGTCGCTGCACGCGGTCGGCGCCGACGCGCTCCGGGTCCGGCTGACCCCGGCCGGGGCCGACGGGGTGGCGCTGGAGCTGGCCGACGGCACCGGTGCCCCGGTGGCCTCCGTCGAGCAGTTGGCGCTGCGCCCGGTGTCCGCCGGACAGCTCGCGGACGGCCGGTCCGCCGCGTACCACGAGTCGCTGTACCGGCTGGACTGGGCCACCGTGCCACTGGCCACCGAAGGCGCGGCCACCGCGGCCTGGACGGTGCTCGGCGAGGGCGCGCCCGCCGCGCTGACGTCGGGCGCGGCCGTCCACGCCGATCTGGACGCGCTGGCCGCGGCCGGGGACGCGCCCGAGTACGTCCTGGCCTACCTCGACCCGCGCGGCGCCACCGATGACGAGGTGACCGCCGCCGTCCACACCGCCACCCAGCGGACGCTGGCGCTCGTACGGGCGTGGCTGGCCGACGACCGGTTCGCGGCGTCCCAGCTCGTGCTGGTCACCCGGGGCGCGGTGGCCATCGCGGGCGACGCCGGTACCCACGACCTGGCCCACGCCCCCGCGTGGGGCCTGGTGCGCTCGGCGCAGTCGGAGAACCCCGACCGGCTGGTGCTGGTGGACCTCGACGGCACCGACGCCTCCTACGAGGCGCTGGGCACCGCGATCGCCTCCGGCGAGCCGCAGTTCGTGCTGCGCCGGGGCGCCGTACACGCCCCCCGGCTGGCGCGCACCGCCGCCAGTGGGCCCATGGTGCCGCCGCCCGGCGAGCCTGCCTGGCGCCTGGACATCCAGGACAAGGGCACCCTGGAGAACCTCACCCTGCTGCCCAGCCCGGAGGCCGCCGCGCCGCTGGAGACGGGGCAGGTGCGGGTCGCGGTCCGGGCCGCCGGTGTGAACTTCCGCGATGTGCTCAACGCGCTCGGCATGTACCCCGGCGACGCGGGCCTGATGGGCAGCGAGGGCGCCGGTGTCGTCCTCGAAACCGGCCCCGGGGTCACCGATCTGGCGCCCGGCGACCGGGTGATGGGCATGCTGCCCGGTGGCTTCGGACCGCTGGTGGTCGTGGACCGCCGCATGATCGCGCCGATGCCGGAGGGCTGGTCGTTCGCCCAGGCCGCGTCCGTGCCGATCGTCTTCATGACGGCGTACTACGCGCTGCGCGACCTGGCCGACCTCCAGGGCGGCGAGTCGCTGCTGGTGCACGCCGCCGCCGGTGGTGTGGGCATGGCCGCCGTGCAGTTGGCCCGCCACTGGGGCGTGGACGTCTACGCCACCGCCAGCCAGGGCAAATGGGACACGCTGCGCTCGCTGGGACTGGCCGACGACCGGATCGCCTCCTCCCGCGACCTGGCCTTCGAGGAGAAGTTCCGCGAGGCCAGCGGCGGCCGCGGCGTCGATGTGGTGCTGGACTCGCTGGCCCGGGAATTCGTGGACGCCTCGCTGCGGCTGCTGCCGCGCGGCGGCCGGTTCGTCGAGATGGGCAAGACCGACGTCCGGGCGCCGGAAGAGGTCGCCGCCGCCTACCCCGGCGTCTCCTACCAGGCGTTCGACCTGACCGAGGCGGGCCTGGACCGCATCCAGGAGATGCTGTGCGAGCTGCTGGAGCTGTTCCGGCGGGGCGCGCTGCGGGCGCTGCCGATCACCGCATGGGATCTGCGGCAGGCCCCGGACGCGTTCCGCTACCTCAGCCAGGCCCGCCACATCGGCAAGGTCGTGCTCACCGTGCCGGCCCCGTGGAACCCGGACGGCACCGTGCTGATCACCGGTGGCACCGGCACCCTGGGCGGCCTGGTCGCCCGGCACGCGGTGACCGAGCGCGGCGCCCGCCGTCTGGTGCTCACCAGCCGGCGCGGTGAACAGGCCGCCGGCGCGGCCGAACTCGCCGCCGAGCTGCGCGAGTTGGGCGCCGAGGTCACCATCGCCGCCTGCGACGCCGCCGACCGGGACGCGCTCGCCGCCGTCCTGGCCGACATCCCCGCCGGGCATCCGCTGACCGCCGTCGTGCACACCGCCGGTGTGCTGGACGACGGTGTGATCGACTCGCTGACGCCGGAGCGGCTGGAGAAGGTGCTGCGCCCCAAGGTGGACGCGGCCGTGAACCTGCACGAGCTGACCCGCGACGAGGACCTGGCCGCGTTCGTCCTGTTCTCCTCCGCCGCCGGTACGTTCGGCGGCCCCGGGCAGGCCAACTACGCGGCGGCCAACTCCTTCCTGGACGCCCTGGCCCGCCACCGCCAGGCCCAGGGCCTCGCCGCCACCTCGCTGGCCTGGGGCCTGTGGGCCGAGGCCAGCGGGATGACCGGTGAGCTGGAGGCCACCGACAAGTCCCGGATGACCCGCTCCGGTGTGCTCGGGCTGTCCTCCGCCGAGGGCCTGGCGCTGTTCGACGCCGCCCAGCAGGTGGGCGACGCCTTCCTGGTGCCCATGCAGCTCGACCTGGCGCCGCTCACCGGCGCGCCCATCGAGATGGTGCCGCCGCTGCTGCGCGGTCTGGTGCGTGGCGGTACGACCCGCCGCACCGCCGAATCCGGCGCGGCCCAGGACGGCTCCTCGCTGGTGGAGCGGCTGGTCCGGCTGGACGCGGCCGAACGCGAGCAGACCCTGCTCGACCTGGTGCGCGCCCAGGTGGCCGTGGTGCTCGGCCATGACTCGCCCGACGCGGTCGAGGCGAGCCGGGCCTTCAAGGACCTCGGCTTCGACTCGCTGACCGCGGTGGAGTTCCGCAACCGCCTCGGCGGCGCCGCCGGGCTGCGGCTGCCCGCCACGCTGGTCTTCGACTACCCGACGCCGACCGCGCTCGCCGGATATCTGCTGGAGGAGCTGCTCGGCTCCGAGGCGGCGGCGGCCGTCCCCGCACGGGCGGAAGGCCCGGCGGGTGGCGTGGCCGACGAGGACGACCCGATCGCGATCATCGCCATGAGCTGCCGCTTCCCCGGGGATGTGCGCACCCCCGAGGACCTGTGGGAGCTGCTGGCCGAGGGCCGGGACGGTATCGCCCGGCTCCCGGAGGACCGCGGCTGGGACCTCGACGCGTTCTACGACCCGGACCCGGACCGGCCCGGCACCTCGTACGCCCGCGAGGGCGGCTTCTACTACGACGCCCACCACTTCGACCCGGCCTTCTTCGGCATCAACCCGCGTGAGGCGCTCGCCATGGACCCCCAGCAGCGGCTGCTGCTGGAGACCTCCTGGGAGTCCTTCGAGCGGGCGGGCCTCGACCCGGGCGCACTGCGCGGCAAGCAGGTCGGCGTGTTCGTCGGCCAGATGCACAACGACTATGTGTCGCGGCTGCACACCGTCCCGGAGGGCGTCGAGGGCTATCTCGGCACCGGCGGCTCCAGCAGCATCGCCTCCGGCCGGGTGTCGTACACCTTCGGCTTCGAGGGCCCGGCCGTCACGGTCGACACGGCGTGCTCGTCGTCGCTGGTGGCGCTGCATCTGGCGGCGCAGGCGCTGCGCAACGGCGAGTGCACGATGGCGCTCGCGGGCGGTGTCACCATCATCACCACCCCCGATGTGTTCACCGAGTTCAGCCGCCAGCGCGGACTGGCCAGGAACGGCCGCTGCAAGCCGTTCGCCGCCGCCGCCGACGGCACGGCCTGGGGTGAGGGCGTGGGCATGCTCCTGGTGGAGCGGCTGTCGGACGCGCGGAAGAACGGTCACCGGGTGCTGGCGGTCGTGCGGGGCACGGCGGTCAACCAGGACGGTGCGTCCAACGGTCTGACGGCGCCGAACGGCCCGTCGCAGCAGCGGGTGATCCGGCAGGCGCTGGCGAACGCCGGTCTGTCGGCTGTTGATGTGGACGCGGTCGAGGCGCACGGCACGGGTACGACGCTGGGTGACCCGATCGAGGCGCAGGCGCTGCTGGCCACGTACGGCAAGGAGAAGAGCGAGGACCAGCCGCTGTGGCTGGGCTCGATCAAGTCCAACTTCGGCCACACACAGGCCGCCGCCGGTGTCGCGGGCATCATCAAGATGGTGCTGGCGATGCGGCACGGCGTTCTGCCGAAGTCGCTGCACATCGACGAGCCGTCGCCGCATGTGGACTGGGAGTCGGGTGCGGTCTCGCTGCTGAGCGAGGCGCGGGAGTGGCCGGAGACCGGGCGTCCGCGCCGGGCCGGTATCTCCTCCTTCGGCATGAGCGGCACCAACGCGCACGCCATCATCGAGCAGATGCCGGAGCCCGAACCGGCTGCGGCGCCCGCGCTTCCGGCCGCTCAGCCGTCCGTTGAGCCGTCCGCGGAGCCGTCCGTTCTGCCGTGGGTGTTGTCCGCCAAGACCCCCGAGGCGCTGCGCGCCCAGGGAGCCCGGCTCCGGGCCCATCTGGCCGACCACCCCGAGCTGTCCCTCGCCGACATCGGCCACTCGCTGGCCACCTCCCGGGTGTCCTTCGAGCACCGGGCGATGCTCGTCGCCGCGGGCCGGGACGGCTTCCTGGCCGGTCTCGACGCCCTCGCCGAGGGCCGCACCACGACCGGGCTGGCCGAGGGCACGGTGGCCGAGGGCGGCAAGCTCGCCGTCCTGTTCACCGGCCAGGGCAGCCAGCGGCTCGGCATGGGCCGCGAGCTGTACGGCGCCTACCCGGCGTTCGCCGAGGCGCTCGACGCGGTCTGCGACGCGCTGGACGCACATCTGGAGCGGCCGCTTCGTGAGGTGCTGTTCGGCGACGACGCCGAGGAGCTGGACCGGACCGGCTTCACCCAGCCCGCGCTGTTCGCGGTCGAGGTGGCGCTGTTCCGCCTGGTCGAGACCTGGGGAGTGAAGCCGGACTACCTCTCCGGCCACTCGATCGGCGAGCTGGCCGCCGCGCATGTGGCCGGTGTGCTCTCGCTCGCGGACGCGGCGAAGCTGGTGGCCGCCCGTGGGCGGTTGATGCAGCGGCTTCCGGCCGGTGGCGCGATGATCGCCGTCCAGGCGTCCGAGGACGAGGTGACCCCGCAGCTCGGCAAGCGGGTGAGCATCGCGGCCGTCAACGGCCCGACCTCGGTCGTGGTCGCGGGCGACGAGGACGCGGCACTGGAGATCGCGGCGTCCTTCGAGGCGGAGGGCCGCAAGACCAAGCGCCTCACCGTCAGCCACGCCTTCCACTCGCCCCATATGGACGGCATGCTGGACGCCTTCCGCGAGGTGGCGCAGGGGCTCGCGTACCAGGCCCCGAAGATCCCGATCGTGTCGAACCTGACCGGTGGCGTGGTGGCCGCCGAGGAGATCACCAGCCCGGACTTCTGGGTACGCCACGTCCGGGAAGCCGTCCGCTTCCTCGACGGGGTCCGCACCCTGGAAACCCAGGGTGTCACCACCTACCTGGAACTCGGCCCCGACGGGGTGCTGACCGCGATGGCGCAGGACTGCGTCACCGAGGACGGCGGTTCCTTCGCCACCGCCCTGCGCGGCGGCCGGCCGGAGGCCGAGACGCTGCTCACGGCGGTCGGCACCGCCCAGGTCCGGGGCGCCGCCGTGGACTTCACCGCGCTGTACGCGCCGTACGGGCCGAGCCAGGTCGACCTGCCGACGTACGCCTTCCAGCGCCGCTCGTTCTGGCTGAACGCCGGACCGGTCGGCGGCGACGCCACCGCGATCGGCCTGCACGCGGCCGGTCACCCGCTGCTGGGCGCCGCCGTGGAGCTGCCCGACTCGGACGGCATCGCCTTCACCGGACGGCTCTCCCTCCAGACCCAGCCCTGGCTGGCCGACCACGCCGTGATGGGCACCGTCCTGCTGCCCGGCACCGCGTTCGTGGAGCTGGCGCTGCGCGCCGGGGACCACGTGGGCTGCGACCGCCTGGACGAACTGACCCTGGAAGCCCCGCTGATCGTGCCCGACCAGGGCGCCGTCCAGCTCCGGCTCGCGCTCGCCGCGCCCGACGACACCGGCCGCCGCGCGCTGACCCTGCACTCCCGCACCGAAGGCGCCCCGGCCGACGAGCCCTGGCTGCGCCACGCCACGGGCGCCTTGGCGGCGGGCATGGTGGAGGGTTCGTTCGACCTCACCGCATGGCCGCCCGCCGAGGCGGAGCGCATCGACACCGATGGCCTCTACGAGGGCCTGGCCGAGGCGGGCTTCGCCTACGGCCCGGTCTTCCAGGGCCTGACGGCCGCCTGGCGACGCGGCGACGAGGTGTTCGCCGAGGTATGCCTGCCGGAGGACCGCAAGTCCGACGCGAGCGCGTTCGGGCTCCACCCGGCGCTGCTGGACGCCGCACTGCACGCCCTGGGCCTCCAGTCGACCGCGGAGGGCACCGGCCAGGGCCGCCTGCCCTTCTCCTGGACCGGCGTCTCCCTGCACGCGGTGGGCGCCTCGGCCCTGCGTGTGCGGCTGGATGGCACGGCCACGGGCACGGTGACCCTGGAACTGGCCGACACGACGGGCGCCCCGGTGGCATCGGTCGAGGCCCTGGCCCTCCGCACGATCTCCCCGGACCAGTTGGGCGCGTCCCGCCCGGGCGGCCCGTCCGATTCCCTGTTCCGCCTGGACTGGGCGCCGGCAGCGGCGTCGCCGTCCGGGGAGGCAACCCCCGACCGCTGGGCGGCAGTGGGCCCCAACACCCTGGGTCTGACGAGCTACCAGGACCTGGCGGCGCTGGCAGAGGCACTCGACTCCGGCGCAGAGCTGCCGGAGTACGTAGTGGTGTCGCTGCCCACTCAAGCCCGTCCGGGCGCGGCAACTCAAGCCCGTCCGGCGATTGAGGACACGCCCGAAGGGCGCCCGGATGCGGCACTTCCAGCCCGTCCGGCGTTTGAGGACCGGGGCCTTGGGGCGGAGCCCCAAGTTTCGGGAAGGGGCGGGATTGGGGAAAGCCCCACCCGAGCCGCACACCACACCACCACCCAGACCCTCACCACTCTCCAGACCTACCTGGCCGAAGACCGCTTCGCGGACACCCGCCTGGTAATCCTCACCACCGGCGCCGTAAGCACCACCCCGGACGACTCCGCGCCCGACCCGGCCCAAGCCGCCGCCTGGGGCCTCGTCCGCTCCGCACAAGCGGAAAACCCGGACCGCATCGTCCTGGTGGACACAGACGGCCAAGGCGAGACGACCCAGAAGACCGTGGCCGCCGCCCTGTCCACAGGCGAACCACAGACAGCCATCCGCGACGGCGCCATCCGGGCGCCAAGGCTGGCACGGGCCACCGTGGCGACGGAGAACCAGGCCCCCGAGTGGAACCCCGAAGGCACGGTCCTGATCACGGGCGCCACCGGCACCCTGGGCACCCTGTTCGCCAAGCACTTGGTGGCCGAGCAAGGCGTACGCCACCTCGTCCTGCTCAGCCGCCGCGGCGCGCAGGCCCCCGGCGCCGCCGAACTCACCACCGAACTCACCGAGCTGGGCGCCGAAGCCCGATGGGCGGCCTGCGACGCGGCCGACCGCACCGCCCTCGCGGAGGTCATCGAGTCCATCCCCACCGCCCACCCCCTCACCGCCGTCATCCACACGGCAGGTGTCCTGGACGATGGCGTGATCGCCTCGCTGACCCCGGAGCGCATGGCCGCCGTGGCCCGCCCGAAGGCCGACGCGGCGTGGAACCTCCACGAGCTGACCCAGGGCGCGGACCTGTCCGCATTCATCCTGTTCAGCTCGGCCGCAGGCGTCTTCGGCGGCCCAGGCCAGGGCAACTACGCGGCGGCCAACGCCTTCCTGGACGCACTCGCCCAGCACCGCCGCGCGGGCGGCCTCCCCGCCACTTCCCTCGCCTGGGGCCTGTGGTCCGTGGCCGGAGGCATGGGCGGCGAGCTGGACGAGGCGGAAATCGCCCGCATCCGACGCGGCGGCATCGGCGTGCTCACCGCCGAGACCGGCCTGGAGCTGTTCGACGCCGCGCAGGGCTCGGACGAGGCCGTCCTCGTACCGCTGCCGCTCGACATGGCAGCCCTCAGGGCACAGGCCGGAAGCGGCATGCTCCCCGCGCTCTTCCGCGGTCTCGTCCGGGCCCCCGCCCGCCGCGCCGCCGAGTCCGCGGCGGCCGCCGCGGCCGGTGCCGAGGCGTTGCGGGAGCGGCTCGGCGGGCTCTCCGAGCCCGAGCGGGAAGAGGTGCTGCTGGAGCTGGTGTGCACCCAGGTGGCGGCCGTGCTCGGCTACCCGGGCCCGGAGACGGTCGACCCGGCCCGCTCGTTCAGCGAGGTCGGCTTCGACTCGCTGACCGCCGTGGAGCTGCGCAACCGCCTGAACGCGACCACCGGAGTCCGGCTCCCGGCGACGCTGGTCTTCGACTACCCCACACCGAACGCACTGGTCGAGTACCTGCGCGGGGAGATCCTGCCGGACGACGCGACGGCGGTCACCTCGCTGCTCGCGGAGCTGGACGGGCTGGAGAAGTCCCTGTCCGGGGCCACCCCGGACGACGAGGGCCGGAGCAGGATCACCGCGCGGCTACAGGCACTGCTCGCGCAATGGAATGACGACCGAGGACCGGAAGACGGCGCCGGGGTCGCGGAGGAGCTGGAGTCCGCCACGGACGACGACCTCTTCGACTTCATCGGCAAGGAATTCGGGATCTCCTGAAATGACCGTGGCCGGCGTGAAGTGACAAGGTCTTCCGGATTCCTCGAGAGGGAAACGCACGTATGAATGAGGAAAAGCTCCGTTACTTTCTCAAGCGGGTGACCGCCGACCTGCATGAGACCCGGCGCCGCCTGCAAGAGGTGGAGTCGGAGGACCAGGAGCCCATCGCGATCGTCGGCATGAGCTGCCGCTACCCGGGCGGCGTCGAGTCGCCCGAGGACCTGTGGCGGCTGGTGTCCGAGGGCGGGGACGGCATTTCCGAGTTCCCCACCGACCGTGGCTGGGACATCGGGCGGCTCTTCGACGACAATCCGGACGGCGCGGGCACGAGCTATGTCCGGGAGGGCGGTTTCCTCCACGACGCCAACTACTTCGACCCGGCGTTCTTCGGCATCAATCCGCGCGAGGCCCTCGCGATGGACCCCCAGCAGCGGCTGCTGCTGGAGACCACCTGGGAGGTGTTCGAGCGGGCGGGCATCGACGCCACCTCCGTACGCGGCACCCGTACCGGTGTCTTCGCGGGCGTCATGTACCACGACTACGCTTCGCGGCTGCGCGCCGTGCCGCCCGGTGTCGAGGGCTATCTCGGCACCGGCGGCTCCAGCAGCATCGCCTCCGGCCGGGTGGCGTACACCTTCGGTCTGGAGGGCCCCGCGCTCACCGTCGACACCGCGTGCTCCTCGTCGCTGGTGACCCTGCATCTGGCCATGCAGGCGCTGCGCAACGGCGAATGCTCGCTGGCGCTGGCGGGCGGTGTGACCGTGATGTCGACGCCCGGCACCTTCACCGAGTTCAGCCGCCAGCGCGGGCTGTCCTTCGACGGCCGCTGCAAGTCCTTCGCGGCGTCGGCGGACGGCACCGGCTGGTCCGAGGGCGCGGGCATGCTGCTGGTGGAGCGCCTGTCGGACGCCCGCCGCAACGGCCACAAGGTGCTGGCCGTCGTCCGTGGCTCGGCCATCAACCAGGACGGCGCGTCCAACGGTCTGACGGCGCCCAACGGCCCGTCCCAGCAGCGCGTCATCCGCCAGGCGCTCGCCAGCGCCCGGCTGACCGCCGACCAGATCGACGTGGTCGAGGCACACGGCACCGGTACGACGCTGGGTGACCCGATCGAGGCGCAGGCGCTGCTGGCCACCTACGGCAAGGAGAAGAGCCCGGAGCGGCCGCTGCTGCTGGGCTCCATCAAGTCCAACGTCGGCCACACCCAGGCCGCCGCCGGTGTCGCCGGGATCATCAAGATGGTCAAGGCCATCGAGCACGGCTTTGTGCCCAAGTCCCTGCACATCGACGAGCCGTCGCCGCATATCGACTGGTCGGCCGGGGCCGTCTCGCTGCTGACCGAGGGCCGGCCGTGGCCGGAGACCGACCGTCCGCGCCGCGCCGCCGTGTCCTCGTTCGGCATCAGCGGCACCAACGCCCACCTGATCATCGAGCAGGCGCCGGTGGCGGAGGACACCGAGGCCGAGGAGACCGAGGAGGCCCCGGAGGCCCCCGCCGAGGAGACGGCGGAGCCCCGCGACCTCCCGCTGCTGCCGTGGCTGGTCTCCGCCAAGGGCGAGGACGCCCTGCGCGCCCAGGCCGCCCGGCTCCACAGCTATGTGGCCGACCACCCCGAGCTGGACCCGGTGTCCCTCGGCCACTCCCTGGCCACCACCCGCGCCGCCCTGGAGAACCGGGCCGCCGTCATCGCCGGTGACCGCGCGACCTTCCTCGACCGCCTCGCCGCGCTCGCCTCCGGTGAGCCCGCCGCCGGGGTGGTCCAGGGCGTGGAGACCCGCGGCAAGCTGGCGTTCCTCTTCACCGGCCAGGGCAGCCAGCGCCTCGGCATGGGGCGCGAGCTGTACGCGACGTACCCGGCGTTCGCCGAGGCGTTCGACGCGGTGTGCGCCGCGCTCGACCCGCGCCTCGAACGGCCCCTGAAGGACGTGCTGTTCGGGGACGACGCCGCCGCGCTGGACCGGACCGGCTTCACCCAGCCCGCGCTGTTCGCCATCGAGGTGGCGCTGTTCCGCCTCGTCGAGTCGTGGGGCCTGAAGCCGGACGTGGTCTCCGGCCACTCCATCGGCGAGATCGCCGCCGCGCATGTGGCGGGGGTGTTCTCGCTCGACGCCGCCGCACTGCTGGTGGCGGCCCGGGGCCGGTTGATGCAGCGGCTGCCGGGCGGCGGCGCGATGATCGCCGTCCAGGCGTCCGAGGACGAGGTGACGCCGCTGCTGACCGAGCGCGTCTCGATCGCCGCGCTCAACGGCCCGACGTCGGTCGTCATCGCCGGTGACGAGGACGCGGCCGTGGAGATCGCGGAAGGCTTCGAGGCCCAGGGCCGTAAGACCAAGCGGCTCACCGTCAGCCACGCCTTCCACTCGCCGCTGATGGACCCGATGCTGGAGGCGTTCCGCAAGGTCGCCGAGAGCCTGACGTACGAGGCCCCGAAGATCCCGGTGGTCTCCAACCTGACCGGCGGCATAGCGCCCGCCGCCGAGATCGCCACCGCCGACTTCTGGGTCCGCCATGTCCGCGAGGCCGTGCGCTTCCTCGACGGCATCCGCGCCATGGAGGCGCAGGGCGTCACCACCTACCTCGAACTCGGCCCGGACGGGGTGCTGTCCGCGCTCGGCCAGGAGTGCCTGGTGGGCGAGTCCGAGCACGTGGCGTTCGCCGCCACGCTGCGCAAGGACCGCCCCGAGGCCGAGACCCTGACCACCGCCCTGGCCACCCTGCACACCCGGGGCACCGCCCCCGACTGGGCGGCGTACTACGCGGGGACCGGCGCCGAGCGCGTCGAACTGCCCACCTACGCCTTCCAGCGCGAGCACTACTGGCTGGACGCGGGCACCGCCTACGGCGACGTGACCTCGTTCGGCCTCGGCACAGCCGACCACCCGCTGCTCGGCACGGCCGTGTCCCTGGCCGACGCCGAGGGCTTCCTGTTCACCGGGCGGCTCGCGCTGGACACCCACCCGTGGCTGGCCGACCACGCCGTCATGGGCGCGGTGCTGCTGCCCGGCACCGCCTTCGTGGAACTGGCGGTGCGCGCCGGTGAGCAGGCCGGCTGCGACCTGGTCGAGGAACTCACCCTGGAGGC
Organism: Streptomyces sp. CY-1; assembly: GCF_047218265.1. Classification (NCBI taxonomy): domain Bacteria; kingdom Bacillati; phylum Actinomycetota; class Actinomycetes; order Kitasatosporales; family Streptomycetaceae; genus Streptomyces; species Streptomyces sp. CY-1. The sequence goes on along the minus strand of NZ_CP178393.1, from coordinate 4,224,189 downwards.
CCCGCTGATCCTGCCCGAACGGGGCGGGGTCCGACTCCAGATCGCCGTGGGCGCCCAGGACGACACCGGCCGCCGCACCCTCGCCCTCCACTCCCGCCCCGACGAGGCCGGAGACGACGAGCCGTGGCTGCGCCACGCCACGGGCCTGCTCGCGCAGAGCGCACCGACGGCCCCGTTCGACCTGAGCGCCTGGCCGCCCGCGGGCACGGAGCGCATCGAGACCGACGGCCTGTACGAGGGCCTGGCCGAGGCGGGCTTCGCCTACGGTCCCGCCTTCCAGGGCCTGCGAGCCGCCTGGCGCGGCGACGGCGAGGTGTACGCGGAAGTCGCCCTCCCCGAGGCCACGGAACCGGGCGCCGCCTTCTTCGGCGTACACCCGGCTCTCCTGGACGCCGTCCTGCACACCATCGGCCTCAGCGACCTGACGGAAACCCCGGGCCAGGGCGGATTGCCCTTCTCCTGGACCGGCGTCCGCGTCCACTCGGTGGGCGCGGACAGCGTACGGGTCAGGCTGTCCCCGGCCGGAAACGGCACGGTGTCCCTGCAACTCGCCGACGTGACCGGCGCCCCGGTGGCAGAGGTGGAACGCCTCGCACTGCGCACGGTCTCCCCGGACCAACTGAGCACCGACCGCCCCGGCGGCGCGTCCGACGCCTTGTTCAGGGTGGACTGGACCCCGGTCCCGGCCCAGTCCGAGCCGGAGTCCAGGGCCGGTTGGGCCGCCGTAGGCCCCAACGCCCTGAGCCTCCCCGCCGCATACCCGGACCTGGCGGCGCTGGCGACCGCCATAGACGCGGGCGCGGAGGCCCCGGAGTACATCGTGGTGTCCCTGGCCGCGAACCAAGCCCGTCCGGCGATTGAGAACACGCCCGAAGGGCGTGCCGGGGCACCGGCGGTGCCCCAAGCCGGGGACAGCACCACCCACCCAGCCCGTCCGGGCGCGGCAACCGAAGCCCGTCCGGCGATTGAGGACCGGGGTCCAGGGGCGGAGCCCATGGTTGCGGGAAGGGGCGGGATCGGGGAAAACCCCACCGAAGCCGCACACCAGGCCACCACCCAAGCCCTCACCCTGCTCCAGACCTACCTGACCGACGACCACTTCGCGGACACCCGCCTGGTCATCCTCACCTCCGGCACCGAACTCGCCCACGCCGCAGCCCGCGGCCTGATCCGCTCCGCCCAGTCGGAGAACCCGGGCCGAGTCACCCTCGTGGACCAGGACGGCCACCCGGACTCCCTCGCCGCCCTCCCCGCCGCCCTCGCAGCCGGTGAACAGGAACTCGCGGTGCGCGAGGGCACGGTGAAGGCCCCCCGCCTGGCCCGCGCCACCGTGGCGGCGGAGAACCAAGCCCCCGCGTGGAACCCGGACGGCACGGTGCTGATCACCGGTGCCAGCGGCACACTGGGCATGCTCTTCGCCCGCCACGCGGTGACCGAGCGCGGCGCACGCCACCTCCTCCTGCTCAGCCGCCGAGGCGAGCAGGCCCCCGGCGCGACCGAACTCGCCTCAGAACTCGCGGCGTTGGGCGCGGAAGCCCACTGGGCCGCCTGCGACGCGGCCGACCGCACGGCCCTCGCGGAGGTCATCGAGTCCATTCCTGCCGCCCACCCCCTCACCGCCGTCATCCACACGGCAGGCGTCCTGGACGACGGCGTGATCGGCTCGCTCACCCCCGAGCGCATGGCCACTGTGGCGCGCCCGAAGGTCGACGCCGCGTGGAACCTCCACGAGCTGACCCAGGACGCGGATCTGTCCGCATTCGTCCTGTTCAGCTCAGCCGCAGGCGTCTTCGGCGGTGCGGGCCAGGGCAACTACGCGGCGGCCAACGCCTTCCTGGACGCCCTCGCCCAGCACCGCACCGCACAGGGCCTGCCCGCCACCTCCCTCGCGTGGGGCCTGTGGGCCGAGTCCGGCGGTATGGCCGGGGATCTGGACGAGGCGGAGCTGGACCGGCTGCGGCGCGGTGGCGTCGCCGCCATCACCGCCGACCAGGGCCGGGAGCTGTTCGACCTCGCGGACACCGCCGACGAGGCGCTGCTCGTGCCGATGCCTCTCGACCTGGCCGCCCTCCGGGCGCAGGCGAGCGCCGGAATGCTGCCGCCGCTCTTCCGCGGTCTGGTCCGCGTCCCGCCCCGCCGCGCGGCCCAGGCCGCCGCCGCGGCGCGGTCCGGCGCGCTCGCCCAGCAGCTCGCCGGGGCGTCCGACGCCGAGGCCGAGGCGATCGTCCTCGGCGTGGTCCGTACGCAGGTGGCGGCCGTACTCGGCTACGCCGGGCCCGAAGCGGTCGAGCCGCAGCGCGCGTTCAGCGAGGTCGGCTTCGACTCGCTCACCGCCGTCGAACTGCGCAACCGCCTGACCGCCGTCAGCGGCGTCCGGCTCCCCGCCACGCTGATCTTCGACTACCCGACCCCCGCCGCCCTCGCCGCGTATCTGCGGGCCGAGGCCCAGGGCAGCCAGGAGGACACCGCCGCACCCGTCGCCACCGCCACGGCAGGCGACGACGAGCCGATCGCCATCGTGGCGATGAGCTGCCGTTTCCCCGGCGGGGTGACCTCGCCCGAGGACCTGTGGCGGCTCGTGGTGGATGGCGCGGACGCCATCACCGACATGCCCACCGACCGCGGCTGGGACATCGAGTCGCTCTACGACGACGACCCCGACCAGCAGGGCACCAGCTACGCCCGCAACGGCGGATTCCTGCACGACGCCCACCACTTCGACCCCGTCTTCTTCGGCATCTCGCCACGTGAGGCGCTCGCCATGGACCCGCAGCAGCGGCTGCTGCTGGAGACCACCTGGGAGGCGTTCGAGCGGGCCGGGATCGACCCGGCGGCGGTGCGCGGCAGCCGGACCGGTGTCTACACCGGCGTCATGTACAACGACTACGGCACCCTGCTGCACCGCGCCCCCGACGGCCTCGAGGGCTATATGGGCACGGCCAGCTCCGGCAGTGTCGCCTCGGGCCGGGTGTCGTACACCTTCGGTCTGGAGGGCCCGGCGGTCACCGTCGACACGGCGTGCTCGTCGTCGCTGGTCACCCTGCATATGGCGGTCCAGGCGCTGCGCAGCGGCGAATGCTCGCTCGCGCTCGCGGGCGGTGTGACCGTGATGGCCACCCCCGGCACCTTCGTGGCCTTCAGCAAGCAGCGCGGCCTCGCGACCGACGGCCGCTGCAAGCCCTTCGCCGCCGCCGCGGACGGCACCGGCTGGGGCGAGGGTGTGGGCATGCTGCTGGTCGAGCGGCTGTCGGACGCGCGCAAGAACGGCCACCCGGTGCTGGCGATCGTGCGCGGAAGCGCCATCAACCAGGACGGCGCGTCCAACGGCCTCACGGCGCCCAACGGCCCGTCCCAGCAGCGCGTCATCCGGCAGGCCCTCGCCAACGCCCGGCTGTCCGCCGCCGAGGTGGACGTCGTCGAGGCACACGGCACCGGTACGACGCTGGGCGACCCGATCGAGGCGCAGGCGCTGCTGGCCACCTACGGCCAGGAGCGGACCGAGGACGAGCCGCTCTGGCTCGGCTCGGTGAAGTCCAACTTCGGCCACACCCAGGCCGCGGCCGGTGTCGCGGGCATCATCAAGATGGTCAAGGCCATCGAGCACGGTGTGCTGCCCAGGACCCTGCATGTGGACGAGCCGTCGCCACATGTGGACTGGACGGCGGGCGCGGTGTCGCTGCTCACCGAGCAGCTCGAATGGCCCGAGACCGGCCGTCCGCGCCGGGCCGCCGTGTCCTCGTTCGGCATCAGCGGCACCAATGCGCACACCATCATCGAGCAGGCCCCGGCGGAGCGGCCCACGGCCGCCGACGCCGCGCCCGAGCCCGGTGTGCTGCCGTGGATCCTGTCGGGCAGGAGCGAGGCGGCGCTGGGCGCCCAGGCCGAGCGGCTGCTGGCACACCTCGACACCGACCCGGGCCTGCGCCCGGCCGACATCGGCTACTCCCTGGCCACCACCCGCGCCGTTCACGACCAGCGCGCGGTGCTGGTCGGCACGGACCGCGACGACTTCATCCGCGCCCTGACAGCCCTCGCCCGGGGCGAGGCGGTGGCCGAGCTGGTCCAGGGCACCGGAACGGCGGGCAAGACGGCGTTCGTGTTCCCGGGGCAGGGGTCGCAGTGGGCCGGTATGGCGGTGGGGCTGATGGACGCCTCGCCGGTGTTCGCCGCGCGGATCGAGGAGTGTGCCGCGGCGCTGGCGGAGTTCACCGACTGGTCGTTGGTGGAGGTGCTGCGTGGCGCCGAGGGCGCGCCGTCGCTGGAGCGGGTGGACGTTGTTCAGCCGGTGTTGTTCGCGGTGATGGTGTCCCTGGCCGAGCTGTGGCGTTCGCTGGGCGTCGTCCCGGCGGCCGTGGTCGGGCATTCGCAGGGTGAGATCGCGGCGGCCTGTGTGGCGGGGATTCTGTCGCTTCAGGACGCGGCGCGTGTGGTGGCGCTGCGGAGCCAGGCGATCGGCCGGGTGCTGGCGGGCAAGGGCGGCATGGTGTCGGTGGCGCTGCCGGTGGCGGAGGTCCGGGAGCGGATCGCGGCGTGGGGTGAGGAGCGCATCTCGGTCGCCGCCGTGAACGGGCCCTCCTCGGCGGTGGTTTCGGGTGAGCCCGAGGCGCTGGACGAGCTGTTGGCGTCGTGTGAGGCCGATGAGGTGCGGGCGCGCCGGGTGCCGGTGGACTACGCCTCGCACTCCGCGCAGGTCGAGCTGCTCCGTGACGAGTTGCTGGAGCTGCTGGCGCCCGTACAGCCGAAGAGCGCCGAGGTGCCGTTCCTGTCGACGGTGACGGGGGAGTGGGTCGAGGGTCCGGAGCTGGACGCGGAGTACTGGTTCACCAACCTCCGTCGCACCGTTGAGCTGGAGGGCGCGGTCCGGCGGCTGCTGGACGAGGGCTTCGGTGCCTTCATCGAGTCCAGCGCCCATCCCGTGCTGACGATGGGTGTGCAGGAGACCGCCGAGGACGCGGGCCGTGAGGCTGCCGCGATCGGTTCGCTGCGCCGTGACGAGGGCGGCCTGGACCGCTTCTGGATCTCCGTCGGCGAGGCGTGGACACGTGGCGTCACCGTCGACTGGGAGGCGGTGTACGAGGGGACCGGCGCGGAGCGCGTCGAGCTGCCCACGTACGCCTTCCAGCACGAGCGCTACTGGATCGAGGTCCCGCTCTCGGTGGGCGATGTCGCCTCCGCCGGGCTTGGCGCCGCCGGGCATCCGCTGCTGGGCGCCGCCGTCGAACTGCCCGACTCCGACGGCTTCCTGCTCACCGGGCGGCTCTCCCTCCAGACCCACCCCTGGCTCGCCGACCACGCCGTGTCCGGCACCGCGCTGCTGCCGGGAACGGCCTTCGTGGAACTGGCGATCCGCGCCGGTGACCAGGTCGGCTGCGAGCTGCTGGAGGAGCTGACCCTCGAGGCACCGCTGATCCTGCCCGGCCGGGGCGGGATCCAGCTCCGGCTGACCGTCGGCGCGGCCGACGCGAGCGGCCGCCGGACGCTGGAGGTCTACTCCCGCCCGGAGCCGGACGCGGACCGGGGCGACGCCTCGGACCAGCCCTGGATCCGTCACGCCAGCGGTGTCCTGGCCACGGGTGACGCCACGGACGGCGGCGCGGACCTGTCCGTATGGCCGCCCGCCGAGGCCGTCGCCCTCGATGTGGACGACCTCTACGAGCGGTTCGCGGCGGGCGGCTTCGGCTACGGCCCGGCGTTCCAGGGGCTGAGCGCCGCCTGGCGGCGCGGCGCGGAGGTCTTCGCCGAGCTGCGCCTGGAGCAGCGGCAGCACGCCGACGCCGCGCTGTTCGGACTGCATCCGGCGCTGCTGGACGCCGCGCTGCACGGAGTCGCGCTCGGCGACTTCCTGGGCGGCGAGGCCGACGGGATCCGGCTGCCGTTCTCCTGGACCGGGGTCACCCTCCACGCGGCGGGCGCCACGGCGCTGCGCGTACGGATCGCCCCGGCCGGGCCGGACACGGTGGCCCTCACCGTCGCGGACGAGAACGGCGGCGCGGTCGCGTCGGTGGACTCGTTGGTGCTGCGGCGTATCGCCCCGGAGCAGTTGCGCGCGGCCCAGGTGACCTACCACGACTCGCTGTTCCGGCTGGAGTGGGCCCCGGTGCCGGCGCCCTCGGCGGCCCCCGGAACCCTCCGCTGGGCCCTGATCGGCCAGGACGCGGCGAACAGCACCGGCCAGGACGCGGCGAACAGCACCGGCCAGGACGCCAGGCACGGCACGGACGCCTTCGGGCTCGTCGCCGCGCTGGAGTCGGCAGGTGCCGACTGCGCCGTCTTCGCCGACCTGGCCGAACTCGCGGCCGTGGTGGCCTCGGGCAGCCCCCGGCCGGATGTCGTCCTCCTCCCGCACACCGGCCCCGCCGGGGGCGGCGATGTGGCGGAGGGCGCCCGGCTGGCCACCCACGCCGCGCTGGACAGCGCGCTGTCGTGGCTCACGGAGGAGGGCCTCGCCGGGGCGCGGCTGGCGTTCGTCACCCGGCGCGCGGTCGCCACGTCCCCGGACGCCGAGGTGCACGACCTGGCGCGGTCGGCCGTATGGGGCCTGATCCGCACCGCCCAGACCGAGAACCCGGACCGTTTCCTGCTGCTCGACCTGGACGGTGACGAGACCTCGGCCGAGCTGCTCACGGCGGCCGTGACCGGCGGGGAGCCGCAGCTCGCCGTCCGCGCGGGCGCGCTCCACGCGCCCCGGCTGGCCCGGGTCGCCACCCAGGAGCAGCACGAGAACCAGGTACCGGAAGGGCTCGGGCTCCCGGAGTTCGGCCCGGACGGCACGGTCCTGATCACCGGCGCCACCGGTGTCCTCGGCGGACAGCTCGCCCGCCACCTCGTGGCCGAGCGCGGGGTACGGCATCTGCTGCTGGGCAGCCGCCGCGGACAGCGCGCCCCCGGAATGCCCGAGCTGGTCGAGGAACTGACCGCGCTGGGCGCCCGGGTGAGCGTCGCGGCCTGCGATGTGGCCGACCGCGAGGCGCTGTCGATGCTGCTGGCCGAGGTGGATCCGGAGCATCCGCTCACCGCCGTCGTGCACACCGCGGGTGTGCTGGACGACGGGCTGCTGCCCACACTCACCCCGGACCGGATCGACACGGTCTTCCGGCCGAAGGTGGCCGCGGCGCACAATCTGCACGAGCTGACCCGCGATCTGGACCTCTCCGCGTTCGTGCTGTTCTCGTCCGCCGCCGGTACCTTCGGCGCGCCGGGCCAGGCCAACTACGCGGCGGCCAACACCTTCCTGGACGCGCTGGCCGCGCACCGCCGCTCCGCCGGGCTGCCCGCGCTCTCGCTGGCCTGGGGCCTGTGGGAGCAGCGCAGCGCGATGACCGGCGGCATGGCGGACGCGGATGTGGCCCGTATGGAGCGCTCCGGGATGGCACCGCTGTCCTCGCGGGACGGTCTGGAGCTGTTCGACACGGCGTGCGCGGTCGGCGGTGAGGCGGTGCTCGTACCGCTGCACCTGGACACCGCGCCGCTGCGCGAGCAGGCCGCCGAGGGCGGGCTGCCCGCCGTGTTCCGCGGGCTGGTCCGGGCCGCGGCCCGGCGGCGTACCGTCGCCGCCGGAGCGGCCGACACGGGCGGCCCCTCGCTGGCCCGGCGGCTGGCCGGGCTGGCCGAGGCGGAGCGCGAGAAGGCCGTGCTGGACCTGGTCCGCGGCCAGGCCGCCGCGGTCCTCGGCTTCCCGGACGCGGAGGCGGTGGGGGCCACGCGTGGCTTCCTGGAGCAGGGCTTCGACTCGCTGACCGCCGTGGAGCTGCGCAACCGGCTGAACGCCGCGAGCGGGCTGCGGCTGGCCCCGACGCTGCTGTTCGACCACCCGACGCCCGAGCTGGTCGCCCGGCAGTTGCTGGCGCAGTTGGCCGGTCCGGTGGCCGCCGAGGGCGGTGCGGTCTCGGACGCGGCGCGCACGGAGGCGGCGGGCGCGGAGCCGTCGGCCGTGTTCGGCGCGATGATGCGGGAGGCCGGACAGCTCGGCAAGCAGGAGGAGTTCACCCGGCTGCTGATGGATGTCTCGCGGTTCCGGCCCTCGTTCGCCGGCGCCGCCGAGCTGGACAAGGCGCCCGTGCTGGTGCGGCTGTCGCGCGGGGAGACCGGGCCCGCGCTGGTGTGCTTCTCCTCGATCCTGTCGATCGGCGGTCCGCACCAGTACGCGCGGTTCGCCGCCGGATTCCGCGGCCACCGGGACGTGTGGGCGCTGGGCAACCCCGGCTTCGTCGCCGGGGAGCGGCTCCCGGCCAACCCGGAAGCGGTGATCGAGGCGCAGGCCGAGGCGGTGCTGCGGGAGACCGACGGGGCGCCGTTCGTGCTGCTGGGCCACTCCTCGGGCGGGCTGCTCGCCCATGAGGTGGCCGCGCGGCTGGAGAGCACCGGGGTCTTCCCGGACGCGGTCGTCCTGCTCGACATCTATTCGCACGACCGGGACGCGGCCGTGGCCCTCCAGCCCGGACTGAGCGCAGGGATGGACGAGCGCAGCGCCGGCCAGGTGCCGGTGGACGACACCCGGCTGCTGGCCATGGGCGCCTACTTCCGGCTGTTCGGCCAGTGGCGGCCCAAGGAGGTCAAGACGCCGACGCTGCTGGTCCGGGCCGGGGAGCGGCTCTTCGACTGGTCGCGCGACGGCGACTGGCGGTCGTACTGGCAACTGCCGCACACCGCGCTCGATGTGCCGGGGAACCACTTCACGATGATGGAGGAGCACGCCGGGACGACGGCGCGGGCGGTGGCCGACTGGCTGTCCTGACCTCGATCCACCGGTCGGTTTCGCAGCCGGATGTGGGCAGGGCGTATCCGCATCGAGAAGTGGGGCTCCGGCGCGGCGGCAGGCGGCGACCACGCCGGCGGTGGCCAGGGCCTCGGTGACGAACCGTTCGGCTCGGCGGGAGTCGGTCGGCTTGCCCTGCCGCAACCGGACGGCCGCGATGACCGGCCGGGTGGTCGGGGTGCAGAGTATGGATGCCCTTGAACCGGCCGGCCTGGGCGCCCTGTTCGGCGGTGGGCTCTACGGGCGTGGGTGCCGCTGTCAGACCCCGTCCGTCCGGTGACGCCGACGCCGGCCCGGCGGGCCACCGTGCTCACGGGTGCGTCGATGCCCTGGGCCGCGAAGTCCTCGCGTGCGGCTTTCAGGACGCGTTCGCGGTTGCGGCGGGCGTCGGGGCGCAGGTCCGCGGGAAGCCTGTCGATGGCCGTTCCCAGGAGCGCTGCGGAGGCGGGATCGTCTGTGTTGTGAGAGATCTCGCCAGGCATGTTTCTCACTTGCCGGTCAGGTGGACGGTGCCGTCCATTTACGTGGTTGCGTGAGTTAACCATGTCTATCGGCCTCCAGCCCGAGGAGAATCATGCAAGACCTGTCCCGTCTGTCCGGTACCACGGCGCTGATCACGGGGGCGTCGGGCGGCATAGGAGCCGAGTTCGCCGCCAGGCTCGCCCAGCGCGGTGCGGACCTCGTCCTCGTGGCCCGATCAGGCGACAAACTGCAGGCGCTCGCCTCGTCTCTGCGCTCCGCACACGGAGTGCGCGTGCTGACGGAGAAGCTGGACCTGTCCGGGCCCGGGGCGCCGCGGGCAATGTTCGAGTGGACCGTCGAGCACGGGATAGAGGTCGGTTTCCTCGTCAACAACGCGGGCGGCGGGGTCGGCGGGGCAGCGGCGAAAGCCGATCCGGCGGGCGTCGCAGCGATGGTGAACCTGAACGGGCAAGCCCTGGTGGAAAGCACGATCCGCTTCCTGCCGGGCATGGTCTCACGTGGCCGTGGAACGATCGTGAACGTCACGAGTGCTTCCGCGTTCCTGCCCACGCCGTACCTGGCCGCCTACGCGGGGAGCAAGGCGATGGCGCAGTCATTCACACTGGCGGTCGGTGCCGAGGTCGCCGACGCGGGCGTCCGGGTGCTGGCGGTCTCCCCAGGAGTGACCGTCACAGGGCAGAAGTCCGAGGACATTCTGCCCACAGTGGCGAAAATTGGCGGACTGCGGAAGCCGGAGCAAGTCGTCACCACCGCTTTCCGCGCCCTGGGCTCGCGCAAGGCGTCGGTGGTCGACGGCCGCCGCAACGCGCTGTTCGCCCGCCTGGTCCAGCGCCTGCCGGATCGGGCGGCCCGCGAGCTGGGACGCCGGATGACGACGAGGCTCACCGGCTTTTGAGCGACGCCGGCAGCGGGTGGTCATGTCCGGCTGCTGGACCCACTGCCGACCGGTGGATCGAGGCTTGACCGACGGACGGTGTTCACAACGTGGTCCGGCCCCTTTCGCCATGGTTGGTCTATGGCGAACGGGGCCGGGGCGGCCTGTGGAGCTGTGGCCCCGGTCATCTGCCACAGAACGCGCGGAACGTCCGGAGCCGGGACCGTTCATCCCCGGACCGCGCACGAGATCGGGGGCACGGGGCGGACGGCAGTCTCAGGGCCGCTTGAATCGGTCGGGGTTGTTGTGGTCGCGATGGCGGGGGCACTGGCATGGCGGCCACGCTTGCCCCAGCGAGTAGGCGTCGCCCTTCTGCCCGTCGAGGACGGCCACGATCGCGCGTCGGGTGGTGACGATCCCGTTGTGCGCCATGGTGTAGACGCGCATCGTCATCTTCGGCAGTTCGTCCCGGTCAAGGCCGGTTGCCGGCCATCAGCGGTCCTCCTCTCCCGCTACGGGGGCCAGAAGTTGGCGCAGGCTGCGCAGGCTCCGTTTCACCATGCCGAGGTGGTAGGTCAGTTCTTCGGGTATGGCGCCGGCCAGGTCGAGGGTTTCGGCTCCCGTGAGGGTCTGACTCGAACGAGACGGCAAGTTCGTCCTGCCCGTGTTGACGGCCTACCTCGTCGCCTCGCGCGGCGTGGTCCCCGTCCGTGACAGCAAGGACCCGCACGGCCCGGCGCTCATGTTCGAGCCGACCGCCTGGTCATCGTTCGTCTCTGCCGTCAGGCGCGGGGAGTTCCCCACCACCTGACCCATCCGGCAACCAGCCACCGAAGCGATCGGCCCCCGGACCGGGGGCCGTCGTCATTTCGCTGCGACCTGGTCACGTGACGGGAGCGTCGGTCGGGCGGCAACGCCCGGCTTCTCAGGGAACTCCGGTCCCTCTATGGTGTTTACCGTCGGTGAGCAACCGATGTGCCAACGGGGGTGCAAGATGGATCCGATATCGATGGCGCCGGCCGGCGGCGCCGGTGGCGAGTTCGGGCGGCAGACGTGGGCGAGGCTGAGCGCACTGGTCACGAGCCCGCACCCAGCGCCGGACACGCCCGGCACAGGTGCACCGCCGCCACAGGGCTGAGCGGCATGGCCGAGGCAGATGCCATCGAGCGGGACGGCGCCAGCGGAGCGGCGTCGAACACAATCAATGGTGGTGTGTTCTTCCACGCCGTGATCCAGGGCCGGGACATCACCGTACAGTTGCCGCCGCAGATCACCCCGGCGCTGTCCGCACTCCCTCCAGCGTCAGGCACTTTCACCGGTCGTGAGGAGCAGGTGGAGCGGTTACTCGAGGGCCTCGCTCCCGGCAGGGAGCAGCGGAAAGCACCGCTGATAGCGGCGGTGGCGGGGATGGCCGGAGTTGGCAAGACCGAACTGGTTGTACAGACAGCCACCCGGGCGTTGAAGGAGCCGGGCTGGTTTCCCGGCGGCGTGCTGTTCGTCGACATGTTCGGCTACGACAGCGAACGCCGCCTGCCTCCAGATCACGCCCTGGACGGTCTGTTACGGGCTCTGGGAATGCCCGGCGAGCACATCCCCGACGGTCTACAGGACCGTACACGGCTGTATCGCAGTGTGCTGGCCGCCTTCGCGGAACAGGGACGGCGGATACTGGTCGTCATCGACAACGCCTCCGACGAGGAGCAAGCTCGCCCTCTGCTGCCCACCGATGGCACCAACGCTGCTCTGCTCACCTCCCGTCACACTCTGGACGTCGACGCTCGTCTGCACGACCTCGACGTCCTTGACGTGGGATCCTCCATCGAGTTGCTCAACCAAGCCCTGCACAACGCCCTTGGCCCTGGCGACACCCGTGTGCAGGACGAGCCAGAGCACGCGAAAGCCATCGCCCGGCTCTGTGCCGGCCTGCCGCTGGCCCTGCGTATCGCAACCGCCCTACTGGCTGATGCTCCTAAGCGGCCTCTGGCCTCCCTGGCTCTGGCCCTTGAAGCAGAGCACCGCCGACTGGACCGGCTCCGCCGCGAGGAGCGCGCGGTACGCGCTGCCTTCGATCTCTCTCACCAGCACCTTGGTGGCCAACAGGCCCGCCTGTTCCGGTTGCTGTCGCTCAATCCTGGCGACGACCTTTCTACCGAGACCGCTGCCAACCTTGCCGGCGACGACCTGTACGAGGTGGAGGGACTCCTTCAAGACCTGGCCCGCGCCCACCTGCTCGAACCCGCACACGTCTGGGGCCGCTGGCGGTTTCACGACCTCGTGCGCCTGTATGCCGACGAGAAGGGCCGCCTCCACGCCGACAGCGATGAACGTAACGTGGCCCGGTCCCGTCTCTTTGCCTACTACCAGACCACCGCGGAGGCCGCCAGCTCCCATCTGGATACGGGACGCGGCACCCCCTCGGCCTGTTTTCCGGACCGCGATGGCGCGCTGGCCTGGCTGGATGCCGAACGCCCCAACCTTGTTGCCACCGTCACCGCGGCTCCGCGATTCGGCCTCCAGAAAACCAGCTTCGACCTTGCGGACGCTCTTACCCGGTACCTCCACGACTGCTATGCCTTTGATGACTGGGTGACCGTCACGACGACGGCCCTGGCCATTTGCCGTGAGTTTGGTGATCGCTCCGGTGAAGCAGTGGCGCTGAACCAGCTCGGTCTTGCCTTTGCCGGGCTGCGGCGGTTCGGCGAGGCCATCGACGCCCATGACAAGGCCGCAATCGTCTATCGCGGCCTTGGGGACCGCGACGGTGAAGCGGGGGCGCTGACCAATCTCGGCAGCGCGCTGACCGAGCTGCGGCGGTTCGACGATGCCATCACCGCGCATACCCAGGCGGTCGCCATTTTCCGTGAAACCGGCGACGGTCAGAGGGAAGGGCATGCGCTCAGCAACCTCGGCATCACTCTAAATGAGCTGCGGCGGTTCGACGATGCTCTGAACGCCTACACCCGGGCGGCCACCATTTTCAATAAGACTGGCAACCGCCAGGATGCTGCCCATGCGCTGAACAACGCCGGCGGCGTCTTGACCGAGCTGCGGCAGTTCGAAAGGGCCATCGAATTCCATGCGGCGGCTGCCACCATCCTTCGGACCCACGGTGACCGCCACGGTGAAGCACTGGCGTTCAACAACCTTGGCCGGGCTCTGGTGGGGCTGCGGCGGTTCGACCAGGCCATCAATGCTCACGCCAAGGCCGCCGCGATCTACCGTGAGGTCGGCGATCGCCACCGTGAAGCCATTGCGCTGAACAACCATGGCCTGGCTCTGGTCGAGGTAGGGCGGTTCGGCGAAGCCATCGATGCTCACACCCAGGCCGCCGCTATTTTCCGTGAGACCAGTGACCGCCATGGTGAAAGCCAGGCGCTGAACAATCTCGGTCGGCCTCTGGGTGAGACGGGGCGGTTGAGTGAGGCTATCGACGCTCACACTCAGGCTGCGGCCATCTACCGCGATCTCGGCGACCGCCACCGTGAAGGATTGGCGTTGCACAACCTCGGCGCCACTCTGTCGAAGGCGGGGCGATTCAAGAAAGCCATCGTCGTCCAAACGAAGGCGCTCACCATCTTCCGGAAAACCGGCGATCGCCACCGAGAGGGCCTAGCCTTGCACAACCTCAGCAACGCTCTGTTGGCGAGGGGGCGATTCAAGAAGGCCATCGACGCCCGAACGAAGGCGCTCACCATCTTCCGGGAAACCGGCAACCACCCCTGAGGTGCGGGGGCGACCGCGCGGGCTAATTCACCTCACGTGGCAGATTGATCCTCGCTGCGCCAACGCCCCGTCAACTCGGGGAAGACGGGGCGTTGAGCGGAGTACCGCTGCGCGGCGTGTTACGCCGTCATCAGCGCTTACGGGCGGGGCGCGAGCGCTTGCCCGGACCCACCGTCACCACCTCGAAGTTGGACTTCGTGCGGTCCAGCCGGTGGAAGAGGTTGTCCGGGCCGGTGATGTACATCTTCGACACCCCGGCGCCCTTGAGCGTGTCCACCACCTTCGGCCAGTGGATCGGCAGGTCGAAGGTGTCCAGAAGCATCGTGCGCAGCGCGTCGGCCGTGGTCACGATGGTGCCGTCCTGGTCGGTGACCACGGGCAGCTTGGGGTCGAGGATGTCGTACTTCGGCAGGATCTCCTCGGCGGCCCGGCGCCGCAGCTCCGCGAACGCGGGCGCGTGCACCGCCGGGACCATGGTGTACATGGAGTAGCCGCCGGCCTGGCTGATCGCCTTCTTGAACCCCTCCAGCTCCTTCTCGCGAAGGGAGACCATGAAGAAGCCGTCGTCGAGATAGCCGGAGTAGTCGTACCACTCACCGCGCTCGCCGAGCTCGGTGAGGATCTCCGTCAGCTTCTCCTGCGGAGTGCGGACGAAGGTGTGGGTGACCGCGTCCTGGTGCTCCTCGGCGAAGTACGCGTGCTCACAGCGGGCCAGCTCCGCGGTGAGCCGCACCACCTCGGGGAACGGCAGCGAACTGACGTACGCCGCTGCCGCCTTCTGCCCGAAGCTGGGGCCCACGCACAGGTCGGGGACCAGTCCGTGCTCCTGCTCCGCGCGGTCCGCCGAGGCCATCGAGTTCACCAGGAAGGCGATCTGGGTGGCCTCGGAGTAGTCGTCCTCGGAGTCGCGGAGCCGGTCGAAGACCGAGTACCCCAGCGCCTCGTCGGCCTCGGCGAGCCGCTTGCGGGCGAACGGGTCGAGCGTCAGGAACCTGCCCACCTCGGAGAAGCCGGAGGGCCCCATACCGGGGAACACGATGGCCGTCTTCGTCTGCTCGGATGCCGTCATGATGTGGTGCCTTACTCTCGATCCTGCCGTCGCTCAGTCCTGCGCCCGGCGGTTGAAGCCCCGGATGCCGATGGTCCCGAAGATCAGGATCGCCGCTCCGATCGCGGAGAAGCAGATCCACAGCGGGATCGACTCCGGCACCTTGGGCCCGGGTTCCAGCAGCAGTCCGCGCATCGCCTCGGTGACATAGGTCAGCGGGTTGAAGCTGCACAGGATCTGGAACCAGCGGACGCTCTCCAGGCTCCGCCACGGGAACTGGGTGGCCCCGGTGAACATGATCGGGGTGAGCGTCATGGCGAAGACGATGGAGATATGACGCGCGGGCGCCAGGGTGCCCAGGGTCAGGCCGACGCAGCCGCCGACCAGTCCGCCCAGGCTCAGGATGCCCAGCGTCACCGGCATCTTCTCCAGCGGCCAGGAGACGTCGTCCAGCAGCGCCAGACCGATCGGGATCATGACCAGGGAGCCGATCAGACCGCGCATCGCGCCGAAGACCGCCTTCTCCACCGCCACCAGGGAGACCGGGATGGGGGCGAGCAATCGGTCCTCGATCTCCTTGGTCCAGGAGAAGTCGATGGCCAGCGGCAGCGCGGTGTTCTGGAGGGCGACCAGGAAGCTGTTGAGCGCCACCACACCGGGCAGCAGCACCTGCTGGAAGCCCGGCTGGGTGAAGCCGATCTCGCCGAGCACCTTGCCGAAGACGAACAGCATGAAGAACGGTTCCACGATGACCTGGCCCAGGAACGGGCCCATCTCGCGGCCGGTGACGAAGATGTCGCGCCACAGGATGAAGAAGAACGTCCGCCACCGGTTGGCGCGGCGCCGGTGGCGCCCGGCGCGGCGCTTGGCGTCGGGCAGTTCGAGTTCGAGTTCGGGCTGCGGCTGGGGCTCGGGCTCCACGAGCGGCGAACGGGCGTCCGCCGCCGCGATGATGGCGTTCAGCGCGGCCTTGGCGTCCTGTGCGGCCTGCGTCGCCGACGGGGCCGGTATCGGCTTTATGACGAGCGTCAGGGTGTCCCCGATGTCGCCGCCGCCGTGCGAGGCGCCCATGCCCCTGGCCTCGTGGTGCCGGTGCTCCTGCGGCCGGCCCTGCTGCTGCCGCGGGTCGGGCTGCCGGACCTCCGGCGCCTTGCCCTCGTGCTTGACCGGCGTGTTCGGGCCGGCCTTCTGCACCTCGGCGCCCGGACGCGGGGCCGCCGGCTTGGACCGCACGAGCACGGTCCTGGTGTCCTCGAAGCCGTCGTCCTCGGGGGACTTGGACTCCGCGGTCCGCGGGTCGGTGGTGCCGTTCCCGTCCGGCCTGGCAGCGGGGGTCCTGGGGTCGGCGGGCCGGTACTCACCGCCCCTGATGGCGCCGCCCTGGTGCGCGGGCCCCCCGGCGCCGGCCGCGGGCTTCTCCTCCGCGGCCTTGCCACCCGTGGTCCCGTCCGTCGATGACGTGGGTCGAGAGGAGGAGCTCATCGCATCTCCTTCCCCGTCAGGTCGACAAAGACGTCTTCCAGGCTCGCCTTGCTCACATTCAGGTCCTTGATTTCGCAGCCGGTGTCGGTCAGGGCCTTGATGACCGTGGGCAGAAGTACGGAGGACGACGCGTTGCTGTAGACCTTCATCCGGAAGGTGCCGTCGTCGGCCCCGGCCCCGCCCATGGCTGCGGCCATCTCGTCCGCGGCGCTGAGCACCTCGACCCGCTCGGCGACCCCGAGGCCCTGCACCATGTGGACCACGCCGTTCATCCCGCTGTGCGGCGGGCGCACCGAGACGGTCAGCGCGGTGTTGCTCATCCGGCTGGTCAGTGCCTCGGGGGTGTCCAGGGCGAGCAGCTTGCCGTGGTCGACGATGCCGATCCGGTCACACAGCTTGGAGGCTTCCTCCATGTCGTGGGTGGTGATGACCACCGTGACGCCACGGGTCTTCAGTTCGGCGACCCGGTCGCGTACGAAGATCTGTGACTGCGGGTCGAGGCCGGTGGCCGGCTCGTCCAGGAACAGCACCCGGGGGCGGTGCATCAGCGCCCGCGCGATCATCACGCGCTGTGCCTGACCACCGGAGACCTGGTCCGCCCGGGCCTTGGCGTGGTCGCCGAGGCCGACCCACTCCAGGCTCTCGTCCGCCAGGCGGTTGCGCTCCGAGCGGGGGAGACCGTGGTAGCCGGCGTGGAAGGTCAGATTCTGACGGATCGTCAGTGACCGGTCCAGGTTGTTGCGCTGCGGCACGATGGCGAAGGACTGCCGCGCCACCGCCGGCCTGCGCACCACGTCGACGCCCTGCACGAAGGCACGCCCGCCGGTGGGGGCGACACGGGTGGTCAGGATGCCGATGGTGGTGGTCTTGCCCGCTCCGTTGGGTCCGAGGAAGCCGAAGACCTCACCGTGCCTGACGGTGAAGCTGAGATTGTCGACAGCCGGAACGGGCCGGCCGGGATACTTCTTGATCAAGCCGTCGACAACGACGGCGAAGTCAATGGGGCGTGTTGTGTTCATCGCTGTCGTCGCACCGATTTAATTGGCTTGAGGAGAACATTACTTTCCTCTTGTTTAACACGACGGCTTGACTCCCGACCCCTAACTGCCCGGAGATTAGGGGGTGGTGGCACGGGTGAGGGGGCCTTAGGGGGCGTCTGCTGTGTCCCGCTGTGTCCCGGGCCACGCCGGGATGGCGTGGTACCCGCATATAGCGCGTACCTCGAATAGCGGTTACTAGGGGTTGTGGGCCAGGAGAAGGGCTCATAGCCTCACGGAGTCAGCATCTCGGACGAGCGTGGTCGACGCGCCCCACCATCGCACTCGTACCCGGCCCCTCAGTGCAATCGCGGGGATGTACTCCTTGAGCCAGATCAAGCCCGATGATGTGGGCCTTATTCGGATATTGCAAACGGAAACCCCGAGTAGTTTCCGGCTGATCTGTTTCCCGGAATCCGCCCACTCCACCGCGTACTACCTCTCGCTGTCCGAGCTTCTGCTGCCCACCGTCGAGGTGTTGGCGATCCAGTACCCCCTGTACGTGGGCGTCGACGACGACGAGCGGCTGACCGATTCGGCCGGCCTCGCGGACCGGATCTTCGGTGCGCTGGGGGAGTGGATGGACCGCCCGCTCGCCTTCTTCGGCCACCGGGCCGGCGCCGACCTCGCCTACCGCGTCGCCGAGCGCCTGGAACGGGAGACCGGGACGGCGCTGCTGACCCTGTTCGTATCCGGCCGCACCGCGCACTGGGGCATGTCCCTGGGGCCCCCGGAGCTCGGCTGCCGGATCGTCGCCCTCGCCGGTGAGGGCGACCCCAAGACCCCGCTGCGCGGCGTACGGGCCTGGCGGCGGCGTACGAGCGGACGATTCGACCTCGAGGTGTTTCCCGGCGCCCGCTACTACCTCGACTCGAGCCGGAGAGAGGTCGTCAACCTGGTGCACGACCAGTTGCTCTCGCATGTCCCCGTCGATGCCGAGTGGGAGACCGGCTTCGAAGACCAGGGAGCCTAGGGGGACCCGCCCAGGGCTGCCCGTATCTCCTGAGCGAACTCCTGAGCGAAAAGGAAAAGAGTACGTTCGATGACCGCGAAGATCTACGCGCTCGACTCGGTGCAGACCCTGGCCGACTTCGAGCTGGACGCGCTGCGCGTCGCCGATGTGATCCGCGAGCACGGGGTGACCCACGGCGACCGCGTCATCTTCAAGGCGGGCAACTCCGCCGCCTATGTGAGTGTGCTGTTCGCGCTCATGCACGTGGGAGCCTCCATCGTGCTGATCGACCAGCAGGAGCACCCGGACGAGACCCGGCGGATCGCCCGGCGCACCGGCGCCGCGATCGCCTTCGTGGACGACGACGCCCCGATCCACGCCGATATCCGTACGGTGAACCTCTACGAACTGATCGCCCCGGCCGCCGGGCGCCCGCTCACCACCCGGGAGCTGTCCTTCGACGCCTGGGCAGACCGCCGCGACGGCCTGATCATGTGGACCTCAGGCTCCACCGGCGAGCCCAAGGGCGCCGTCAAGTCCGGCCGTAAATTCCTCACCAACCTGGAGCGCAACGCCGCCCAGGTCGGGCACCGGCCGGACGACGTACTGCTGCCGCTGCTGCCCTTCGCCCACCAGTACGGGCTGTCCATGGTCCTCATCGCCTGGCTCACCCGCTGCTCGCTGGTGATCGCCCCGTACAAGCGCCTGGACCGGGCCGTGCAGATGGCCGGACGGACCGGCGCCACGGTGATCGACGCCACCCCGTCCAGTTACCGCACCATGCTCAACCTGGTCGGTCGCAAGCCGTCGCTGCGGGCGCAGTTGGAAGGCGTCCGGATGTTCTGCTCGGGCGCCGCGCCGCTCGACGGCGCGCTCTCCGAGCGCTATGTGGCCGAGTTCGGCCTGCCGTTGCTGGACAGCTACGGCAGCACCGAGCTGGGCAACATAGCCTTCGCCACCCTGGAGAACCCGGTCTCCTGCGGCCGGGCCATGCAGGGCATCAAGCTGCGCGTCATCGACGAGGACGGCCACCCGGCCGCGCCCGGCCAGGCCGGTGAGATCGAGGTCGACACCCCGGACGCGCTCGAGGGCCATCTCGCCGAGGACGGCACCATCGACGCCGTGCCCACCGGCTGGCAGCCCACCGGCGACCTCGGCTACCTCGACGCCGACGACAACCTCTTCGTCCTCGGGCGGAAGTTCGCGGTGCACCGCTCCGGCTACACGCTCCACCCCGAGCTGATCGAGCGGAAGGCCGCCCTCTCCGAGATCTCCACCCGGATCGTGCCGCTCCCCGACGAGCGCCGGGCCGGCGACACCCAGTTGGTCTTCTTCGTGGAGGACGACGAGCTGCGGGACGCCAAGCACTGGCGGGAGCGGCTGTGCGAGGTGCTGCCGCTCTATGAACAGCCCAACCGGGTCGAGGTGCTGGAGAGCTTCCCGCTCAACCGCAACGGCAAGCCGGACAAGCGCCGGCTCGAGCAGATCGCCCAGGGCTGAGACATGACAGGGGGAGCCGACGGCGCGCGTCGGCTCCCCCTGAGTGCTGGATGTGTACGGCGGTGGCGGTCAGTCGTACGGAAGCTCCAGCGGCGCGAAGTCGTCGAAGAGATCACCGGGGCCCGGGTTGTCCGGATGCGTGGTGCCGCCGAGGTGGTGGAGGACTCCCCACACCGCGTTCAGCGCCGTGGTCACCGCTCCCTCGGCGAACCCCGCAGTCCAGGAGACATCGTCCCCGCACAGGAAGAAGCCCTGCTGCGCCGGATCCATCCCGTCCTGCATGAACTGGGTGAACAGCCGCCGCTGATAGCGGTAGTGGCCGGGCAGATTGTTCTTGAAGGCCCCCATGAAACGGGGCTCGGTCTCCCAGGTGACGGTGAGCGGCCCCGCGATGATGTGTGACCGGATGTCCACATCCGGATAGATCGCGGCCAGCTTGGTCAGCAGCGTCTCCAGCCGCTCCTCGGCCGAGAGTGTGGCGACCTTCAGCGAGTCGTCGTTCCAGGTGTACGACAGGCACATCACCCCGGGCCGGTCGGGCCCGTCGTCGAACAGATAGACCCCGCGCGGCATCCGGTCGGTGAGCGTCATGCTCATCACGTCATGGCCGGTCGCCGGGTCGGCGTCGCGCCAGAACGGCCGGTCGACCAGGACGAACAGCTTGGACGCGCCCATGTAGTGGGTGCGCTCGACCGCCGTCCACAGCGGAGTGGACAGCAGCGACGGATCGCAGTCGACCCGGTTCAGCAGCGTCCACACATGCGGGCTGTAGACCACCGCGGGGAACTCGCGCTCCTCACCGCTCTCGTCCGTCACCCGCACGCCGTCGGCGGTCCGCCGCAGCCGGGTGACCGCGGGGCGGGGCCGGCCGCCGTGCAGCGAGGCCAGCGAAGTGCCCTGCGGCCAGTGGGCGGGGTTTTCCGGCTGGTGCTCCCACAGCCCGTTCGGCACCTGCGAGGAGCCGCCGACTATGCCCACCTGGTTGTCGTCGGCCTCGGTGACCACGACGCGCAGGATCTCCAGCACCGAGTTGGGGAAGTCGGTGTCCCAGCCGCCGGTGCCGAAGCCCACCTGGCCGAAGATCTCCCGGTGGCGGAACGACTGGAAGGTGGACGAGGTGGCGAGGAAGCCATAGAAGGACTGGTCGTCGAACTCCTTGACCAGCGCGTTCCATACGGTCTTCAGCGTGGTGACGTCCCGCCGCTGGATGGCGTCCCGCAGCGTGCCCAGGTCGGCACGCTCCTGGAGCGCCTTGTCCCACGCGTCGGCGACCTCCTGGTAGACCCCCGGAAGCTCGCCGGCGGTGCGCGCCCGGTCCTGACCGCCGTTCAGATCGATCAGCGTGCTCGCGGTGGCCGGCGCCAAAGGATTAGGGAAAGGACGAGTGGACACGCCCAGCAGATCGATGTAATGGAACAGCGATCGGGCGGAGACGGGAAAGCGCATCGCGCCCATCTCCGCCTTGTATTCCGGATTCCCGGGGAAGGGTATGGACCGCATCCGGCCGCCCAGTTGCTCCGCTTCATAAAGAACTGGGGAAAGCCCTAGTCGTAGAAGCTCATAGGCCGCGGTCAGTCCGGACATGCCGCCGCCGATGACGGCGACTTCGGTCCCGTGCATCGCAGCAGGCAGGGAGCCCAAACCGGCCGGATGGGACAGCCACCTGTCATAGGAATAGGGGAAATCCGGCACGAGCATGGTCGTGGCGGACGCGGTAGCGCACGTCATGGCATCAACCTCTTGGGGCCGAGTGGCATCGCGGGGATATCAGGCGGTGTAAGCGACATCGAAATCCAGGCTCGCGGGCAGTTCTCGGCGCTGGCTGATGTTGATCTTCCGGTAGACACGGGTCAAGTGTTGTTCCACCGTGGAGATCGTGATGTAGAGCTTAGCGGCGATCTCCCGGTTGGTGTAGCCGGAAGCTGCTAGTGCTGCGACCCGGCTCTCGGCGTCGGAGAGTTCGGAAAAGGCGGCCGTATCCTCGCCGGTACGGGTCGCTTCCGACAGGGCCGAACGGGCCGGAGTGCGCTGAAGCGAACGGGACAGCTCCTCCGCGCCGCAACTGTCCGCGAGCCGCAGGGCCCGACGGGTCATCAGCCGGCTGGTGTCCAGATCGCCGAGCTGCTTGTGCGCCTCCGCCAGATCCGCCAGCGCCCGCGCCATCTCGTACCAGCCGCCGCTCGCCTGGAGCACCCCCACCGCCTGCTGGAGCAGCGCGATCCGCTCGTTCAGCGGCCGGGTGGCGGCCAGCACCCGCAGTGCGGCGCCCCGGGTGCGGGACGAGGACTCCCCGGCCAGCTCGAGCTGCTCCTCCGCCAGCCGCGCCGCCCGCTCCTGGCCGCCCAGGGTCAGCCAGGTCTCGGCGGCGCCGAGCCGCCAGGTCAGGGTGGCGGGCGAGTCCAGGCCCCAGGCGGCCATCTTCTCGCCGCAGGCGCGGAAGTCGGTGAGGGCCGCGTGCTGCCGGCCGGTGGCCAGTTGGTGCCGGGCCCGGGCGTAGAGGTAGTGCAGTCCGAAGCGGTTCCGGTACATCTCCTCCGGCACCGGGCGGGCGAGCAGTTCGGCCGCCGCTTCGTGATTGCCCATCGCTGTGTGCGCGTTGATCAACATCCCGAGCGGCATGCCGACGGTGACCCCCCAGCCGCGCGCCGGAAGCTCCTCCAGCGCCCGCTCCGCGTACCGGACCGTGTCCCGCAGCCGTCCGACGCGCAGCGCGATCTGGGCCCGCAGCACACAGAAGTAGGCCAGCAGCGCCTTGGCGCCGCGCTCCGAGGTCTCCTCGATCAGCCGGTCGCACCAACTGGTGGCGGTGGCGTGGCGGTCCGCGTACACCAGCGTCTGGAGCGCGGCGTGCACCGTGAGCATCGTCCGGTCGGAGAGCCGGACGGTCTCCAGCACCCGCTCAGCCGCCCGCACGGCGCGCTCGTCGACACCGCGGCTCAGTACGGTCCGCAGCGCCCGGTACGCGGTCAACTGGGGCGACTCCGGGGACTGGCCCGGCGACAGCGGGCCGACGTCCCACGGGCCGTCGCACTCCTCCAGGTCCAGGAAGGGCCGCAGTTCGGGGTGGTCGGGGTAGGTGGCGGACAGCGCGAGCCGGATGGCGCGCAGCGCGGTGTCCAGATCGGTGCCCGGGTGCTCGGCGGCGGCCCGGCTGACCTGCTCCAGCGCGGCGGCCGCCTCGCCCATCCGGCCCAGCCCCAGCAGCCCGATGACGACCGGGATGGTCTGCGGCGCGGGCAGCAGCCCGCTGCCGGCCGGACCGGCCAGCGCCTGGAGCCGCCGCATCTGGGACAGCGGGTTGAACGGCCACATGGCCTGCACCATCGTGGCCTGGAGCTGAAGCGCCTCACGTTCGTCGGTGCTGTACCGGTCGGCCATCTGAAGGCAGCTCATGGCGAGTTCCCTGCGGTCCGCGGCGATGGCGTGCACCGCCGCGTCGCACAGCGCCTGCGAGATCCACTCCTCGACCGGCCCGGACGCCTCGTGGCTGAGCAGATGGCGGGCCACGTCGATGGGGTCGGCGCCCTCCTCGTACAGCAGCCGGGCGGCGCGCAGATGCAGCGGGCCCAGCTCGTGCGGCTCCAGATCGTCCAGCAGCACGGTGCGCACCGCGTCGCTGCGGAACCGTCCGCCGTGCAGGATGCCCACCTCGGTGAGCAGCCCGACGGACTGCCGGACCAGCCGCTCCTCGACCTCGATCAGCCTGCTCAGCAGCGGAACGGACGTGGCGTCACCCAGCAGCGCGACCCCGTGGGCCACCCGGCGGTGGGCCGGGCCGCCGCGGTACACGCAGGACAGCGCCGCCTGCCGGAACAGCTCCCCGGCCACCGGGGCGTCCGTTCCGGGCGCGGGGTCGAGGGGGCCGCGGGTCAGACGGGAGAACCGGTCGTCCAGGAGGCCGCGCAGCAGCAGCAGATTGCCGCCGGTCATCTCGTGGTACGCGGCGGCGTGGCGCCCGGCCTCCGCGGTGCCCAACTCCTGGTTCAGCAGCGTGGATACGCCCGCGACGGTGAGCGGGGCGAGCCGGACATGGCACACCTTCGGCTCGTGCAGCAGCTCGTCCAGGGCGGTGGCGGCGGGGCCGGTCAGCGACCCGCGGCTGACCACGACGGACAGCGCCTCGGAGCGGCAGCGGCGGATGCCGTACGCCAGGCAGCGCAGCGACGGAAGGTCGGCGAACTGGACGTCGTCGATGGCGATCAGCAGCGGGGCGTCCCCGGTCAGCTCGTCGAGCGTGCGGTGGAAGTCCTGGAGCAGCGGGAGTTCGGCCTCGACGGGGCCGTGCGGGTTCCGGAGCGCCTCGAGGCCGGGCCGCGACCGGGAGGGCTGAAGATGGGTCGGCATGCCCTGGTAGAGCTGCTCGAGCACGGCATAGGGGAACTTCTGCTCCGAGGCGGAGGCGACCGCGGGCAGCACCCGGACGCCGCGCCCACCCGCCGTGTCCGCCATGGTGTGCAGCAGTGCGGTCTTTCCCGACGTAACGGCGCCGCTGATCACGGCGAGCCGGCTTCCCTCGCGGGCGCCCTCGAAGAGGAGCCGATTGAGCCGGGCTATCTCCTGATCGCGCTCCACCAACACGTACGAAACACCTTCCCCGATTTAACGTATGCGCGGGGGTCATGAAAGCGAATCACCGTGCATGGCGCACCTGGTAATGCATCGTCCCCCGAGTCGAAAATACCGCGCCGCTGTTGTGCCCCAGATCCCTTCCGTTGCTGACACCCTGTGCGGCGGTATGGCTGCTCTGTGTCATGTCGCGTCTACTTCCGCCCCTCCCGGCCGGGTTGGGCATGCCAGCCCAGGATCAGGGGTATGGGGCGGATGCGCACTCTAGCAGTGCTGTTGGTAGGAAAAGATGACCGTCTCGTCACGGGAGAAACTGTTCGATTATGGTTTCGCCCCCGTAACCGAGTTGTGAAGCCGCATGTTGACTCTCAGATCGCGCTTCGCTGCTGGTGGTTGGTGGGTTGCCGGGGGTAACGCCCCTGTCGGATGTGAAAGTTGCGCAAAAGTGTCGGAAACTAGCGAACCTCGAGTTCGTCCCCACGCATCCCGTTGTGTGTGTTTCCCCTGTTCCATGGTCGTGGCCATCGTCGCCCGGGGCATCCATTAGCATCGCCGCGGCCGCCGAATGGGCCGCGGTGTGTCATGGGCCACTATGGGAACGGCTACTAGGGAAACAACTAGTCGCCCGAGAAAACGGGAGGAAGTGCGCGTGGTCAACCAGAAGTTGACATTTGTCGTCGGCACCGGTCGGTGTGGTTCGACGGCTCTGTCTCAGGTCATCAATATTCATCCGGATGTCCTCAGCATCAATGAATTGTTCGCCAGCATTCCCGATGCGGAGATGCTGGACGAGACTCCGTTGAGCGGCGCGGAGTTCTGGGGATATCTGTCCCGGCCCAATGCGATCACCAACAGCATGATCAAAAATGGCGCCACCCCGCCCGAGTTCCTCTACCACAAGCTGCCCAAGCGGCGGTTCGACGCGGAGACCACCGGAATTCCGGCCATCAGCGTCATGGTGCTGCCCCATCTGACCGACGACCCCGACGCGCTCTTCGACGAGTTGGAGTCCGAGGTCACCTCCTGGCCCACCCGCCGTCCGGCAGACCACTGGACGGCCCTCTTCGCCTTCCTCGGCGGACGGTTCGGCAACCCCAGTGCCGTCGTCGAGCGGACCGGCCTGTCCATCGGCCGCGTGCCGGAGATGCACCGCGCCTTCCCCGAGGCGCGCTTTGTGCACCTCTACCGCGAGGGCCCCGACTGCGCCGTCTCCATGAGCCGCCACTTCAGCTTCCGGATGATCCCGCTGCTGTGGGAGATGGCCATGCACCTCGGCCTGGAGACCCCGCAGCATCTGACGCCGCAGCACGCGGCCCAGCTCCCGCCCGACCTGGCGCCGCTGCTGAGCGACCGGTACGACCCGACGCTGGTGATGGAGCGTCCCATCCCGCTCAGCGCGTTCGGCACCCTGTGGTCCGAGACGATCCTCGACGGTCTGCGGAAGCTGGACGACGTCCCGGCGGAGCAGCGCACCGCGCTGTCCTACGAGGCCCTGCTGGAAGAGCCGGAGAAGGAACTGATCCGGCTCGCCGAGTTCATCGGGGTGGAACCGCACCGCACCTGGCTGGACGCGTCCATCGCCCACCTCGACGGCGGCCGGCCCGGCGCGGCGCGGAAGCTGCCCGAGGCGGAGCTCACCCCGCTGCTCGAGTCCTGTAGCCCGGGCACCCGGGCGCTGGCCGCCCACCAGTAGGGCGTGCGTCGTCACCCGGCGACGGCCGCTCACCCCGAGGCCGGTCGCCGGGTGGCGCCCTGCTGCCTTGTCCTGGGCCCTATGTCATGGCCTGTATGTCGTGAGCTACATGTCATGGGCACGCCATGGTCGGGCGTCCATGGCCCGTCCATAGCCGGTGCCTATCATCGTGGTGTGCAGTTGCATCAGCTCCGTTATTTCGCCACCGTCGCGGAGACCCGGCACTTCACCCGCGCCGCGGAGCTTCTGCATGTCGCCCAGCCCTCGCTGTCCCAGCAGATCCGCGCCCTGGAGCGGGAGCTGGGAGCCGATCTCTTCCACCGGGCGCGCGGCAATATCGCCCTCACCGACGCGGGAGAGGCACTGCTCCCGCTGGCCCGCCAGATCCTCGCCGACGCCGAGACCGCGCACCGCGAGGTCCAGGAGGTCGCCCAGCTTCGGCGCGGCCGGGTGCGGCTGGGGGCCACGCCGAGCCTGTGCGCCAGCTTCGTCCCCGATGTGCTGCGCCGCTTCCATGACGAGTTTCCCGGCATCGAGCTGATCGTGGACGAGGGCGGCTCCCAGGACCTGGTCCGTACGCTCTCGGCAGGCGAGCTGGACCTCGCGCTGATCATCACCCCGCTGCCCGGCCAGGCTCCCGCGCTCGCCGCCACCGAGCTGCTGCGGGAGGAGCTGGTGGTGGCCTCCTCGCCCGCCTCCCCACCCCCCACCCGGCGCCGGCGGATCCTGGTCGAGGATCTGCGGGACCGGCCGATGGTGATGTTCCGGCGCGGCTACGACCTGCGCGAATTCACCACGGCGGTCTGCCGGGCGGCCGGGTTCGAGCCGTCCTTCACGGTCGAGGGCGGCGAGATGGACGCGGTGCTGGGCTTCGTACGGGCCGGGCTCGGCATCGCCGTACTGCCGGGGATGGTGGCGGCCCGGTCCGGGCTGCGGATCACCCCGTTCGCGGGCCACGATATGCAGCGCACCATCGCCGTCGCCCACCGTAAGGACGTCGCGCCGCCCCGGGCCGCGCGGGAGCTGCGCCGGGTGCTGCTCGAGCATCTGCGGACGGCGGCCGCGGGGGCGTTCGGCCTGCCGCCGAACACGACGCGACTGCTGCCGTAGCGGTGCGGGGGCGGGCCGGTGCGAACCGTAAGGCCGCCGCGAGGTGTGCGCTTGGGGCCGGTGCGAACCGTAAGGCCGCCGCGAGGTGGGTGCCACGGGGCGGGACGACCGTAAGGCCGCCGCGAGGGTCGTCGTGCCGTCAGCCCCAGATCGCGTGGGCCAGCGCCACACCCGCGAAGGCGGCGCCCACCCCGGCCACCAGACTCAGCACCACATTCGCCACGGCGAAGAGCCGGGCGCCCTCCTCGGTCAGCCGCAGGGTCTCGTACGAGAACGTCGAGTACGTCGTCAGCGCCCCGCACAGCCCCGTGCCCAGCAGCAGTTGCACCCGCTCGGACGCCGCCCCCTCCGCCGCCGCGCCGGTCAGCAGGCCCAGCACCAGACAGCCCACCACATTGACCAGGAACGTGCCCCAGGGGAACACCGAGTCATGCCGTGCCTGGACCGCGCGGTCGGTCAGATAGCGCAGCGGGGCACCGACCATCCCGCCCGCGATCACCAGCAGCCAGTTCACCGGGCCCGGCCCCGGGGATACACGATCTCGACCGGGTCGACCACCACGAGGCCGTCACCCATGATCTCCTCCAGCTCGGGCAGGAAGGACCGCACCCGTTCCTCCGTATCGATCATCACGATGGCCATGGGCAAGTCCTCGCCGAGCGACAGCAGCCGCGAGGTGTGGATCAGGGACGAGGAGCCGTACCCCTCGACGCCGCGGAACACGCTCGCACCCGCGAGCCCCGCACGATGGGCGCGGTGCACGATCTCGGCGGACAGCGGTCTGCGATGCCAGGTGTCGTTCTCGCCGATGAAGACGGTCAGCCGCAGCGCGGGCTCGCCGGTCACCGGGCCGCCCTCCCGCCGGGCCCGCCGCCGTACACGCCCAGAACGCGCCGGGCCGCCGCCACGGCCGCCCATACGGCCACCATCGCCACCACGAGCGTCCCGGCCAGATACGCGAAGGCGATCGCGAAACGGCCGTCCTGGGCCAGCCGGGTGAAGTCCACGGCATAGGTCGAGAAGGTGGTGAAGCCGCCGAGCACACCGGTGCCGAAGAAGGGCCGTAGCAGCCGGTGGGCCGTCCACATCTCGGTGATCAGCACCAGGAAGACGCCGATGACCGCGCAGCCGACGGCGTTGACCAGCAGCGTCGTCCAGGGGAAGGCGCTGGACGGGGTGGGCCACAGCAGCGACGCCCCGTAGCGTGCCGTCGCCCCGAGCGCGCCGCCCACCGCCACCACGCTCACCACGGGGCCCTGCCCCCGCCAGGGGTGATGCCGGGCGGGCGGGGCCGGGCCGGTATCGGGGTCGATGGGCTCGTTCACCACATCCGACCGTGAGTTGCCCATAGGGATCAGGCTACGTCGTGACGGCGACACCGGCCGACCTGGGAGGGCGGCGAGGGCGTACGGGAGCCCACGGGAGCCGGTCAGTGATTCCGGCGCCACAGGAGCCGGTCAGTGATCCCGGCGCGCCACGAAGTCGCACAGCGCGTGCAGAACCCGCGTCGCCGGGCCGTCCGGCAGTCCGTTCACCGCGGTCCTGGCGCGCAGCAGCCGGGCGTGCATCACGGTCCGCGCCTCTGCCAGCGCCCCGCAGCGGTGCAGCAGCGCGACCGCCCTCGGCAGCCCGGCGCCCTCCGGGCCCGCGGTGGCGGCGGTCAGCAGGGTGCGCAACTCACCTGCCTCCGGCCGCTCGTCGGCCAGCGCCAGCAGCACCGGCAGGCTGGCGACACCGATCGCGAGATCCTTGCCCTGTTCCTTTCCGGAGACCTCGGAGGTGGAGGTGATGTCGAGGATGTCGTCGGATATCTGGAAGGCGATTCCCAGATGTTCTCCGTACTCGGCGAGCGCCTGGACGGCGGGCTCCGGGGCGCCCGTCCGGACCGCCCCCAGTTGCAGCGCCATGGCGATGAGCGAGGCCGACTTCCCCGCCACCACCGTGAAGTAGTGGGAGAGCGGATCGTCGTCGTCCGAGGGGCCGACGAGTTCCCGTATCTGGCCCATGATCAGCCGATTGGTGACCTTGGACTGCAATCGGATGGCTTCCGGGCCGAGTTCCGCGGCGAGCTGGGCGGCCTTCGACAGCAGCCAATTGCCCGCGAGTACGGCGGTGGTGTTGCCCCAGCGGGCGTTGGCGCTGGGCACCCCGCGCCGGGTGCGGGCCTGGTCCATGACGTCGTCGTGGTAGAGCGAGGCGACATGTACCAGCTCGGCCAGGGTGGCGGCTTTCACGGCGGCGGATGGATCGCGCTCGCCGAACTCCGCGCCGACCAGGGCCAGAAGCGGGCGCAGCCGCTTTCCGCCGGGGCCGAAGAGATGTCCGGCGATCTCCGCGACCCAAGGGTCCCGGGCCTCGGTGGCGAGAGCGCGGAGCTGCTCCTCCGAGGCGTCCATCCCGCGTTCCAGCCGGGCCGTGAGCGCGGGGTCGCCGGTGGTGAGCTCCATGGCCATGGAGCCCCTGGACTCGGTTGTGGCGGACGCGACCATGCCGCGGACCGTAGGCGAGGGACATACCGGAACGCTGAATTCCGTCAGGAAGGTGCCATTTCCGTATCCCAGGCTTTTTCCCAGGGCCCTCGGGGAACCCCTCGGCGGGTGCCCACTCCGGCCGGTACCGTCAAACTTGTCGACGCCGAACGCGAGCGAGGAGAACAGCGATGAGCAACCCCTTCGAGAACCCCGACGGCCGCTATCTCGTGCTCGTCAACGAGGAGGGGCAGCACTCCCTGTGGCCGGCCTTCGCCGAGGTCCCCGCCGGTTGGACGGTCGCCCATGGCGAGGACGACCGCCAGGCGTGCCTGGACTA
Source organism: Streptomyces sp. CY-1 (assembly GCF_047218265.1). Lineage (NCBI taxonomy): Bacteria > Bacillati > Actinomycetota > Actinomycetes > Kitasatosporales > Streptomycetaceae > Streptomyces > Streptomyces sp. CY-1. The sequence goes on along the minus strand of NZ_CP178393.1, from coordinate 4,194,158 downwards.
CGTCAACGAGCACTGGACCGATATGCGGCCCAAGAGCCTGATCACCGCGATGGACGGCACCTCGGCCTGACCGGACCCGCACTCGGTTGGCAGTTTCCGGCCGTATCTCTTCCCTTTTGACGCCGCATGGCCTGAACGCGTGCCTTACGGTCGCGATGGGCCCCACGGCGTTACGTTGACGGTGTGACGACCGACGCGAACGCCGACCTTCCGGCGACCATGCGGGCCTGGGTGGTCCCCGCCCCGGGCCGGATCGAGCAGGTGGAGCTGCCGGTGCCACGACCGGCGGAGGACGAACTGCTGATCCGGGTCCGGGCCTGCGGGGTGTGCCGCACCGATCTGCATGTCCGCGACGGCGATCTGCCCCCGCACCGCAGCCCCGTCGTCCCCGGCCACGAGGCCGTCGGCGAGGTCGTCGCGGCGGGCTCGCGGGCGCACGGCCCCGGCCCCGGAGTCCGGCTCGGCGTTCCCTGGCTGCGGCGCACCTGCGGCCACTGCCGCTACTGCCTCCGGGGCCAGGAGAACCTGTGCCCGTCCTCGGAGTACACCGGCTGGGACGCGGACGGCGGCTACGCCGAGTACGTCACCGTACCGGCGGCCTACGCCTATGAGCTGCCCTCCGGATACACCGACGAGGAACTCGCCCCGCTGCTGTGCGCCGGCATCATCGGCTACCGCGCCCTGCGCCGCGCCGACCTGCCGCCGCGCGGCCGGCTCGGCATCTACGGCTTCGGCGGCTCCGCCCACCTCACCGCCCAGGTCGCCATCGCCCAGGGCGCCGTCGTCCACGTCCTGACCCGCTCACCCGCCGCCCAGGCCCTCGCCCTGGAACTCGGCGCCGCCTCCGCGAACGACTCCTACGACCGCCCGCCCGAGCCCCTGGACGCCGCCATCCTCTTCGCGCCGGTGGGCCAACTGGTCCCGGTCGCCCTGGAGGCCCTGGACGCCGGCGGCACGCTGAGCATCGCCGGGATCTACCTCTCGGACATCCCGTCCCTCGACTACGACCGCCATCTCTTCCGCGAACGCACCATGCGCAGCGTCACCGCCAACACCCGTGAGGACGGGCGCGAATTCCTCGCCGCTGCCGCCGAGGACCGCATCAGCGCCACGGTCACCCCCTACCCCTTCGACCGGGCGGACGCGGCCCTCGACGACCTCGCCGCCGACCGCGTCAACGGGGTGGCGGTCCTGACGATGCCGCACTAGCGCGAGGGGCCGGGCGCCACACCCCGGGGACCGCTACGACCATGGACCGGTCGTCGCCTGGGACCGCTGCGGCCACGAACAGGTCGTCGCCTGGGACCGCTGCGGCCATGGACCGGCCGTCGCTCACTCCGGCGGCCCTGGTCGGCGGCCGAGCGGGGAGACGCGGCGGTATCCCGCCCGGGCGTTGACGATACGGGCGAGCGCGGTGCCCGCGACGGCCGCCGCCAGGAGGCAGGCGAGCCAGCCGGCGTCGCGGTCGCCCGCCCAGGAGAGCCGTCCCGCGGGCGGAATGGCGAAGCCGTTGAGGAACAGCCAGCACAGCGCCGCCGTACCGGGCGCCGCGACAAAGCGCGCGCACAGCCCCAGCAGGGCGGCCAGCAGCGAGAGCCCGATCAGGGCGAACACCGGGCGGCCGTGGCCGCCGAGGAAGTTCAGGGTCGCCACCAGCACCAGCGCACCGAGGAAGGCCCCGCCCCAGATGACGGGAGTGGCGACCGGATCGGGAACCGGCCTGATGCCTGTACTGAGCCGCCTCCACTCAATCATGGGCCCCATCCTCCTCCGGGCACCATCCTCCTCGCCTGTCGATGGCCACCCCGTCCTTATGCGGTCGGCATCGTCCCATCGCGCCCTCATCCACCGGCCCTCATTACCAATTCTTTGCCATTCGTTAGGGTGTCATGAGACTCGAGCGACGAGAGGGATGATTGTGGGCGCTCCGCGGATGAGCAGTACGCCATTGCCCGGCATCGGGGTTCGCTACGACCTGACGACACGAGAAAACGGGTTGCTGTCGGTTATCGCGCACCGCGACGGAGACCGGACGCTGAGTGCGTACCGGAAGGAGGATCCCGATGAGTGTGCCCTGTCCACCAGGCTGACAGCGGGGGAAGCGGAAGCACTGGTCGGGGTCCTGATGCCAAGCCATCACAGCCCGAATCTGCTGTCCACGACCGAGCTGGGGCTGGTGGCCGAGCGGATCGAGCTGTCGTCCACGTCGTACTGGAACGGGCGGGTGCTGGGCGAGACGCGGATGCGGACCGAGACCGGCGTCTCGATCGTGGCCGTGCTGCGCAGAGCGGAGGCGATCCCCTCTCCGACCCCCGACTTCCGGCTGGCCGGTGGGGACGAACTGATCGTGATCGGTACCCGCGAGGGCGTGCAGTCGGCCGCGGCGATACTCGGGCGGGTGTAAGCCCATGCATTCGTCTGCCGTCTTTCTGATCGAGTTCGGCGCGGTCATCCTGGGCCTCGGGCTGCTGGGGCGGCTGGCCGGACGGTTCCAGTTCTCCCCGATCCCGCTGTATCTGCTGGCCGGACTGGCGTTCGGCGAGGGCGGGCTGCTGCCGATGGGGACGAGCGAGGAGTTCGTCGCGACCGGCGCCGAGATCGGCGTCATCCTGCTGCTGCTGATGCTCGGCCTGGAGTACACCGCCAGCGATCTGGTCAGCAATCTGAAGACCCAGTACCGGGCCGGGCTCGTCGACGCGGTGCTCAACGCGCTGCCCGGCGCCGTCATGGCCCTGCTGCTGGGATGGGGGCCGGTGGCCGCCGTGGTGCTCGCCGGTGTGACCTGGATCTCCTCCTCCGGTGTCATCGCCAAGGTGCTCGGCGATCTGGGCCGGCTCGGCAACCGCGAGACCCCGGTGATTCTGAGCATCCTGGTCCTCGAAGACCTGGCGATGGCCGTCTATCTGCCGATCGTCACCGCCCTGCTGGCCGGTGCGGGCCTGGCGGCGGGCAGCGTCACCCTGGCCATCGCCCTCGGCGTGGCCGGTCTGGTGCTGTTCCTGGCCGTCCGCTACGGCCGGCACATCTCCCGCTTCGTCTCCAGCGACGACCCCGAGAAGCTGCTGCTGGTGGTGCTCGGGCTGACGCTGCTGGTGGCGGGGATCGCCCAGCAGCTCCAGGTGTCGGCGGCCGTCGGCGCGTTCCTGGTGGGCATCGCCCTGTCCGGGGAGGTCGCCGAGGGCACCCATCATCTGCTCAGCCCGCTGCGGGATCTGTTCGCCGCCGTCTTCTTCGTCTTCTTCGGACTGCATACGGATCCGGCCAGCATCCCCCCGGTGCTGCTGCCCGCCATGACGCTGGCCGTCCTCACCGCCAGTACGAAGATCGCCACCGGCTACTGGGCGGCGCGGCGGGCCGGGATCTCCGAACGGGGCCGCTGGCGGGCGGGGGGCACGCTGGTGGCCCGGGGCGAGTTCTCGATCGTCATCGCGGGACTCGCCGTCACGGCCGGTATCGAACCCTCGCTGGGCCCGCTGGCCACGGCGTACGTCCTGATCCTGGTCGTCCTCGGCCCGCTCACCGCCCGCTGGACGGAGCCCGTCGCCCGACGGGTCACGGCCCGGCTGGCGGCGCGCCGCGAGGCCGCTGCGGCGAAGGCGGCCGAGGCCGGAGGCGAGAACGGGGGCGATGGCCTGGCGGAGGAGCCGCGGGAGACGGTGGACGACCCCGATGCCGTGGGGCGCCGTTCATAGGCGCCGTGGATAGCCGTTCGCCGGTGCGTACAGAAAGGGCCGCGGGGAGATCCGTGGCCCTTCCGCGTGTCTCAGCCCTGGTCCGCGCCCTCGTGCCCTGGGTCCCGCAAGTCTCTCAAGCCCCTTGAGCCTTCTAAACCCTCTAAGTCTCCTAACCTCCCTAAGTTCCCTAACGCGTCGCCGAGCCCGGCCGCGACCATGCCGCCGCCCGCGGCCCCGGCCGCCGTACCGGCCGAGATGCCCGAGGCGATCCCCTCGGCGCGGGGCGTGTGCGCGGCGCGGGCCTCGATGAGCGCCCGGATCCAGGAGTCGACCTCAGCGGTCCAGTCGCGACGATCGAGGTGCTCATGGCGCACGGTGTGGCGGCCCGGGGCCGCAGGCCCACCGGGGAGGCGCTTGCCGGGGGAGGACGCGCCGGAGAAGGGCCTGCCGCGCTTGTCGGCCTCCAGGACGACCTCCATGCCGTCGGAGCCGGTGAGAAGAGCTACGGCGATCTCGTTCATGTCGTGGATGTACCGCGGGGCGGGGGTGAGCTCGATCTCCTGGTGGAAGGGGAGCGTCTGCCCGCTGCCGGCGATATGGCCGAGCCGCAGATCGGCGGCGACGAGGCCGAAGCCGAGCCGCCCCAGCGCCCCCAGCACGGCTTCCTGGACCGGCAGCGGGCGCACGATCAGCTCTTCCGGATCGCCGTGGTCCTTCGCGCCCGCCGACGCGAGCTCGACCCGGATGCCCAGGACGACGCCCAGTGGCTGTCCGGACAGCTCGGTGAGCGGGGTTTCCCACGGTATGTGAAAGGTGAACGGAATGTCTCTGTGCTCTCTTGTGTCGAGCCGGAACCCCCCGCTGAGCCGGAGGCGGTCGAAGGCCACGCCGCCCGCGCCCTCCTCGCCGCCGTGCCCCGCGTCGACCCTGGCGATCAGCTCCAGTGCGAGGTGCTCGATATCGCGGGCCCGGCCTCCGCCCCGCAGCCGCACCCGCCCCTGCACCACCCCACCGGGGCGCACCGGCCCCCGGTCCAGGACCGTGTCCACGACGGGTCCGCCGACCCCGAGCGAGCCGAGCACTCGTTTGAACACCATCGCGGCGTCCACTCCTTCACTGTCACTGGATTCGTTCTCTGTTGCGTGGGGGGCATGCGTGGAACGAATGGGATGGTAAAGGGATTCCCATGTACACCTTCTGGGATGGCAAAATCGACCGAGGATGGTGCGGCCCCGGCCGTCGGCGTCCGTGACGTCCCAGCTCAGGCGCCCTTCCGTGGGTCCCTCGCCCGGTCGAACATTTTTCGGGATTCGTTCGGCCGTACCCGACGCCATCCTTCCGGGTGACCCGGATCGGGCGGGGAAAACGGTCCGTTTCCACCAAAGGCCCCTCACGGAGCGCCATCTGATTGGGGCTTCCGGGCGCGGGTAACCGGGGGCGGACCCTGGGCCCACGACGGGCGGGCGCCGTGCGGAGAGCGGAGTATGTCCGCATGGGCGTGTGCCCGAATGCGGGGCGCCTGCTCATCCTCACCCCGGAGGACGGGAGGAACCGATGTCACGTGTGCGACGGGTGAGATCGGCGCTGCTCAGCGCCGCGGCGATCGTCGTGAGCGCGGGGATCAGGCGTTGGCGGCACAGGCCGTCGCGGATGGCCCGGCCGGCCGACGCCCAGAACGGCGGCCGATGGCAGACGGTCACCGTCAACCGGCCGCCCACGGACGTATGGGCCGAGGCGCTGCCGGAGCCGCTGGAGCGCTACGGAGACCGGCTGGAGATCCGGATCCGCCCGGCGCCCGGGAACTGCGGGACCGAGCTGGCCGCCCGGACGAAGGATCAGCCCTCGCGGCTCGCCATCGCCCTGCCGGGCAGGCTGGCCGGTCAGGACCCCCGCCCGGAGGTACGCCGCGCCCTGCGCGAGGCGAAGTCCCAGCTCGAGGCGGGAAGGACGGCACAGCCAAAGCCACAGCCGTAGGCGCATATGGACGGCACGGATAAAACGAACGGCTGCTCAGAGCACGCTGATCGTAGAAGGGCCTCTACGGCGAGTCGGGTCCGAATCGCCGTCCCGCTTCGGGTAATGGTGGGCGAATCAATTCAACGTATTCGTCGGCCGGTGCCGCCGGCCGCCCACATATGCATCCTGCCGAGGAGCGGACACGGACATGGCGACGACAACCAAGCCCGAATTTCAAGCTCCCGCCGAACCCACCAAACTCGGCAGTATCGTGGTCGACTGGCTCACCACCACGGACCATAAGAAAATCGGACACCTGTACTTGGTGACCGCGTTCGGATTCTTTCTCATCGGTGGCCTGCTGGCCATGGTCATGCGGGCCGAACTCGCCCGGCCCGGACTGCAATTGGTCAGTCCCGAGCAGTACAACCAGGCTTTCACCCTGCACGGCACGCTGATGCTGCTGTTCTTCGCCACGCCGGTGTTCGCCGGATTCGCCAACGAGATCATGCCGCTCCAGATCGGCGCCCCGGATGTCGCCTTCCCCCGGCTGAATATGTTCTCGTACTGGCTCTTCGCCTTCGGCGGGCTGATCGTGATCGGCAGTCTGCTCACCCCCGGCGGCGCGGCCGACTTCGGCTGGACGGCCTATACGCCGCTCAGCAGCAAGGCGCGCACACCGGGCGTGGGCGGCGACATGTGGGTGATGGGCCTCGCCCTCTCCGGCTTCGGGACGATCCTGGGCGCCGTCAACTTCGTCACGACCATCGTGTGCATGCGCGCCCCGGGAATGACGATGTTCCGTCTGCCCATCTTCACCTGGAACATCCTCTTCACCTCGATCCTGGTGCTGCTCGCCTTCCCCATCCTGGCGGCCGCCCTGCTGGTGCTGGAGGCGGACCGTAAATTCGGCGCGGTCGTCTTCGAGGGGGCCAACGGCGGGCCGGTGCTCTGGCAGCACCTCTTCTGGTTCTTCGGCCATCCCGAGGTCTACATCATCGCCCTGCCGTTCTTCGGCATCATCACCGAAATCATTCCGGTGTTCTCCCGCAAGGTCGTCTTCGGCTACATCGGCCTGGTGGGCGCCACCATCGCCATCACCGGCCTCTCCGCGACCGTATGGGCCCACCATATGTTCGCCACCGGAGCGGTGCTCCTGCCGTTCTTCTCCTTCATGACGTTCCTCATCGCGGTGCCGACCGGGGTGAAGTTCTTCAACTGGATCGGAACCATGTGGCGTGGCTCCCTCTCCTTCGAGACACCGATGCTGTGGTCCATCGGCTTCCTCGTCACCTTCCTCTTCGGCGGGCTGACCGGGGTGATCCTCGCCTCCCCGCCGATGGATTTCGAGGTCCACGACAGCTATTTCGTCGTCGCCCACTTCCACTACGTGGTCTTCGGCACGGTGGTCTTCGCGATGTTCGCCGGATTCTATTTCTGGTGGCCCAAGTTCACCGGCAGGATGCTCGATGAGCGCCTCGGCAAGATCCACTTCTGGACCCTGTTCGTCGGCTTCCACACGACCTTTCTGGTGCACCACTGGCTGGGCGTCATCGGCATGCCGCGCCGCTATGCCGACTATCTGGCCGCCGACGGCTTCACCACGCTGAACACGATCTCCACCATCGGCTCCTTCCTCCTGGGCCTGTCCACTCTGCCGTTCCTCTACAACGTGTGGAAAACCGCGAAGTACGGAAAGCGGGTCGATCTCGACGACCCCTGGGGATGGGGCCGCTCCCTGGAATGGGCCACCTCATGCCCTCCGCCCCGGCACAACTTCCTCACCCTGCCGAAGATCCGCTCCGAATCCCCCGCCTTCGACCTCCACCACCCCGAGGTCATCCCCCAGGAGGTGATCACGTCGAGCAGGCCGCCCCTCCCCGGGGCGGGCGAAACGGGCGACGACACCGGGGACCGCAAGGACTGACCCCTCTCGGGGTCCGGGCTCGGGAAAGTCACGCACTATCGCATCCATTCGCAAACGCGTACTATCGCGTCTGGCCGCCGATGGTTGCCCAACTTCCCCCGCATTCACCCGAGTTCCCCGAGGAGCACCCCCATGCCCACGCTGCTGGACCCGGTCCTGGACCTGCTGATGCTCCGCGGCACCGTCACCGAGGCCGAACCGATAGCCGCCCGTATGCGCCGGCTGCGCATCGAGGGCGACACCCTCGCCGGCCTCGACGTCCGCCCCGGCCGGCAGGTGCGCGTCCTGGTCGGCTCCGGGCTGACCCGCCGTACGTATTCCGTGTGGCGCTACGACCCGTCCGGCGCCGTCGAGTTGTGCGTACTGGACCACGCCGAAGCGGGGCCGGGGGCGCGCTGGGGCAGGAGCGTCCAGGTCGGCGAGCGGGTGCGTCTGGGCAAACCCGAGGGGTCGTTCACGCTCCGACCCGATGCCGCCCACCACGTCTTCGTCGGGGAGGAGACGGCGAGCGTCCCCTTCGGCGCGATGCTGGCCGCACTGCCGCCCGGGGCCCGGGTCTCCGGCTGCCTGGAGACGGACACGGCGGCGGACCGCCTGCCGCTGCCCCACTCGGACCGCCTCAACTGGCTGACCAGGGGAGACGTTTCACTCCCGGACGCGGTACGACACCTCGCCCCCGAACCGGGCGGTATCGCCTACGTCGCCGGGGAGGCCCGTACCGTGCAGCGGGTGCGCCAGGTGCTCGTCCGGGAGGCGGGCTGGGACCGCCGCGCGGTACTCACCAAGCCGTTCTGGACACCGGGCAAGCGGGGCATGGAGTAGGACGGACGGCTCCCGCGCCGCCCCCTGACCGCCGGGGCGCGCCCGGTGCGGTATGCGAGCCCGGCGGAGCGCTCCGAACAGCGAGAAGACCCTCTTCGCTACGTGCGTAGAGAAGAGGGTCCAGTGCGCCCCCGGCAGGACTCGAACCTGCGGCCAAGCGCTTAGAAGGCGCCTGCTCTATCCACTGAGCTACGGGGGCCGGTGGTGGTCGCGGAACTGCTGAGCCCCCGGTGCCTGCGGGGCCGACGGGGCGGCCGTGGTGCGGGTGGCCGGGCTCGACGGACCGTGACCTTGCCGGGACAAGGATAGGGCTCCTTGCGCCTCGCCCCGGTTGCTTCACCTCCGTGGCACGTTGTGGAGGTTCGGTGAAGCGGTCTGATAATCGCAGGCAGGTCTGAAACTTGCATCGTTTTTCACGCCTCAGGGAACGGGTGTTGTCTACTCGTTATGCCCGCGCCCCTGTCGTCACGTCCGCCTCATGCCCCTTTTAGGGTGATCCGGGTGGGTCTCTTTGACGCGCACGAGTGACCATACGCTTCAAAAAGGCATCAAAAGCGTGCATTCTTCACCACGTGGCGATCTTGGATGTACGGCCCCGGCTGCTCGACGCGCTGACCTCACTGCGTGACCGTGTCGACGCCGCTCGGTTTCCGCTCCCCCTTCCCGGCGCCGACCGCGCTCGCCGCAGCCGAGCCGAGCTGCTCGCTCAACTGGACGACTACCTCGTGCCCCGGTTGCGCGCCCCCGAAGCGCCCCTGCTGGCGGTAATCGGGGGATCGACGGGGGCGGGCAAGTCCACCCTCGTCAATTCGCTGGTCGGCCGACGGGTCACCGAGGCCGGTGTGTTGCGGCCCACGACGCGTACGCCGGTGCTGGTGTGCCATCCCGACGATCACCCCTGGTTCGCGGGACAGCGGGTGCTGCCGCGGCTCACCCGGGTGTGGGTGCCGGCACAGGGGGAGCGGGCGGAGAGCGCGTACGACGAGGAGGGGCGGGCGCAAGAGGGGCCCGCGGCGCTGCGGGTGGAGACCGACCCGGGGCTGGCGCGGGGGCTCGCACTGCTCGACGCGCCCGACATCGACTCGCTGGTCGCGCGGAATCGCGATCTGGCCGCCGAATTGATCTGCGCCGCGGACATCTGGGTGCTCGTCACCACGGCCACCCGCTACGGCGACGCCGTCCCCTGGCATCTGCTGCGGACCGCGAAGGAGTTCGACGTCACCCTCGTCACCGTCCTGGACCGGGTGCCGCACCAGGTGGCCGCCGAGGTCTCCCGGCAGTACGCCGCGCTCCTTACGGCGGCCGGGCTCGGCGATGTCCCGCGCTTCACCATCCCCGAGCTCCCCGAATCCGCGGGCGGCGGCAGCGGGCTGCTGCCGGCCACCGCCGTCGCCGCCCTGCGGTCCTGGCTCATCCAGCACGCACAGGATCCGTACGCCCGTACCGTCGCCGCCGCCCGTACGGCCGCCGGGACGCTCGCCTCGCTGAGCTCCCGGATGCCCGCGCTGGCCGGGGCCGCGGCGGCCCAGCACGCGGCCGCGGTGCGGCTGGTCCAGCGGGTCGAGGGCGCGTACGGGGAGGCGGTGGAGCGGGTGCGGCGCGAGATCGCGCAAGGCGCGGCGCTCGCGGGCGGTGCGCTCACCCACTGGCACGGCCTGCCGCATGACAGCACCCCCGATGAGCTCCTTACCGCTCTCACCGACTCCCTGGCCACCCTGCTGCGCGGCGCGGCCGCCACCGCCGACGAGCGGGTCGCGGAGGCCGGAAGGCAGGACCCGGTCGCGCGGGCCGGGCTCGCTCCATGCGACGCGCCCGGCGCCGCCGAGCGGATCGGCGTGGCCGTACGGCACTGGCGGCGCTGCGCCGAGGAGCTGGCCGAGGAGGAGGCCCGGGCCCGGATCGCCGAATACGGGGGCAACTGTGCGCCCGAGGAGATCGCCGCCCTGCTCGCCGCGTCCCTGTTGGGCGGACGCCGCGCCCGTAAGGCGGGCGAGAAGCTCGCCGAGACCCTGGGCGCGCATGCGGCGCTGCGTCTGGGCGACCGCGGCGGACGGCTGCTCGACAACTGTGTCACGCGCGCCATGCGGGCGGAGCGCGACGGCAGGCTGGCCCCGCTGGACGCCCTGGACATGTCCCCGGAGCACCAGGTCGAGCTGATCGCCGCGCTGTCCGTACTTCAGAAGGAGAGGTGACCGAAGGTGACGGCCACGGAGGGCAACGGCGGCAACGAGGGCGGCGGGGGAGACCGGGCGGCGACGGGCCGCCACACATGGGACGACGGCCTGATCGCCCGGCGCGCGCACCGCTGGACCGGAGGACGGGCCGGGGCCCGTCCGGTCCGCGCGGTGGACGAGGGGAGGCCACAGGAGGCCGCGACGGGCGTTCCCCACGCCACGGTCGGCTACTTCCCGGAGGAGGAGACCGCCCGGCGGTCCTTCGGCGGTCCTCCCTACGCCGTGTACCAGGCGGGCGTGCGCAGCTTCGCGACAGGCACCCTGCGGCCCCGTCTCGAGGCCCTGCGCCAGTTGGTCGGGCTGTCCCGGTCCCGGCTCGAGGGACGCACGCTCGCCGGGGCCGCGCGGGTGCTCGACGAGGCGGACGCGCGGGGACGGCATCCTTACGGGCACACCGTGGTCGCCGTCGCCGGGGCCACCGGAAGCGGTAAGTCGACACTTTTCAACGCTCTCGCCGGAGCCCCCCTCTCCGAGGCCGGGATCCGCCGTCCGACCACCGCCACGCCCCTCGCCTGTGCGTGGACCGACCACGCCGACGGCCTGCTGGACCGGCTCGGCATCCCGGCGGTGGACCGGCGCAACCCGGGCTATCCCTACGACCCCGCGCTGCGCGGTCTCGTCCTCCTCGACCTGCCCGACCACGACTCGGCCGCCCCGGGCCACCGGGAGCGGGTGGACCGGCTGCTGGGTCTCGTCGACGCGGTGGTGTGGGTGGTGGACCCCGAGAAGTACGCGGACGCGGTCCTTCATGAGCGCTATCTGCGGCCGCTCGCAGGTTATGCCGAGGTGACCTTCGTCGTGCTCAACCAGGTGGACCGGCTTCCGGGCGAGGCCGCGGACCAGGTGCTGGACGATCTGCGGCGGCTGCTGGACGAGGACGGGCTCGCCCTCGGGGAGCACGGGGAGCCGGGGGCGGCCGTGCTGGCGCTGTCCGCGCTGACCGGTGAGGGCGTCGGAGAGCTTAGGGAGACGCTCGGGCGGCTCACGGCCGAATGCGGGGCGGCCGAGCGCCGGCTGTCGGCGGACGTGGACGGCACCATGACGCGGCTGCGGCCGCAGTATGTGGCGGACAACGGGCCGGTCGGGCTCACCGAGCGGGCGCGGGCGGAGTTCGAGGACCGGCTGGCCGAGGCGGCGGGGGCGGTCGCGGCCGGACAGGCGGCGGAGCGCGCCTGGCTGAGGGAAGCGGAATGGCGGTGCGGAACGCCGTGGGGGCGGGTGCGGGGGAGGAGGGCCCGCGCCTCGGGGGCCTCCCGGGCCTCGCGAACCCCCGGAGCCGCGGAGCGGATGGAGATTCCGGGCGCGCGGGCGCGCACGGTGGCGGTGGAGGCGGTCACGGCGCGCCCCGCGGTGGAGGAGGCCGTACGGACGCTCGGGGACCAGGCGACGGCCGGGCTGCCCGGCCCCTGGGCGCAGGCCGTGCGGGAGGCGGCGGGGTGGGGCGGCAGAGGGCTGGCGGAGGCGGTCGACGAGGCGGTGGCGGCCGAGGCGGTGGACCGGCAGCCGATCCGGCCGGTGTGGTGGTCGATGGTGGCGGCGGCTCAGGTGACCTTGCTGGTGGTGCAGATGGTGGGGGTGCTGTGGCTGCTGGGAGCCGCCGCAGGGGTGTTCGGGGGGCCGCAGTGGTGGATGCCGGCGCTGCTGGTGGGCGGTGCGGCGGTCGGTCCGGCGCTGGCGTGGGGCTCCCGGGTGGCGGCGCGGGGGCCCGCCCGGCGTCATGGCCGGTCGGTGGAGGGCCGGTTGCGGGAGGCGGCGGCCGAGTGCGGGGCCCGGCGGGTGCTGGAGCCGGTGGAGGCGGAGCTGGCCCGGTACGGGGAGGTACGGGCGCAGTACGTCATCGCGGCGGGCGGCGCGTGACGGTCGGTCACCCGGGCGGGTGACCGAGTTGTCCACAACCGCGGGGTCGTGCACAGGGTCCGGCGGGGTCTGGCGATCCCGGGCAGCATGGTCCACGAACAGCACGGCAGGGCCGGGAATTGATGGGGGAGGCGTGGCCGGTGAATGAGAGCTGGGTGACCGTGGTGGGCAATGCCGCGACGCGGCCGGATTTCTGGGAGACGGCGGCGGGAGTCGCGGTGGCCCGGTTCCGGCTGGCGGTGACGGTGCGCCGGTGGGACCGGGGGCGGGACGCGTGGGCGGACGCGTATACGAGTTTCTATACGGTCTGGACGTGGCGCACGCTCGCCGCGAATGTCGCCGGGTCGGTATCGCTCGGTGAACCGCTCGTTGTCCATGGGACGTTGCGGGTGCGGGAGCGCGAATGGGACCGGGAGCGGGAAAGGGACCGGCCGCTTCAGGGAGAAGGGGGAGTCGCGGCCGTGGGCCCGGGCCCGGCCGTGGATTCCGGTGGCGGGCCGAATCCGCCCAGTCGCTGGGTTACCGCCGAGATCGACGCGGTGGCGGTGGGACATGATCTTACGCGCGGTACATCCGCTTTTCGCCGGGTTTCACAGGCTAAACCGCTTCTAAACACACCGACCAGGACAACTTCCCCGTGAGCGGCCGTGAGTACGGGAGACTTGTCGATAATCCCAGCTCATATGCGATCTGAAGATTGATAACGATTCCGATTCGGATCGGTTGGGTCTAGGTATTGGTGGGGAACGTGCGCCTCTTTTCTCCCTAGGATCCGTGCGTGCCCAACGGGGGTTCCTGAGTTTTGAGTTCGCTGGCGAGGCGCACCAACCGACTGGCGCTCGCCCGGAGGGGAAACCATGATTTCTGTAAAGAGGCGGGGCATTGCCCGCCTTGCGGCCGCCGTTCTGGCGTCCGGTCTGGTCGCGGCGGGCGCGCTGGTCACCGCAGGCACCGCCGCCGCCGATGACGCGCCCCCGAGTCAGGGCGGCGCCACCGCCACGCTGGGCGGTCTCAAGACGTTCGACAAGGCCGTGATCCACGAGAACGGCAAGGACCAGCAGGTCGGCGCCGGTCTCTTCGAGATGTCGGTCGACAACGGCGGCTCCATCCAGACGTACTGCATTGATCTGCATAACCCGACGCAGAGCAAGGCGAAGTACGAGGAGAAGTCCTGGGCCGAGACGTCCCTGGCGAACAACCCCGACGCGGGCAAGATCAACTGGGTTCTTCAGAACTCCTACCCGCAGGTGAACGACCTCGGCGCGCTGGCGAAGACGGCCGGCACCGGTGCCCTCACCGAGAAGACCGCCGCCGCGGGTACGCAGGTCGCCATCTGGCGTTTCTCGGACAACGCGAAGGTCGACGCGATCGACCCGCAGGCCGAGAAGCTGGCCGACTACCTCGAGAAGAGCGCGCAGAACCTCGCGGAGCCCAAGGCGTCGCTGAGCCTGGACCCGCCGGCCGTCTCCGGCAAGGCCGGTGAGCGCCTCGGCCCGGTCAAGGTCCACACCAACGCCGACAGTGTCACCCTGACCCCGGGCACCGAGGCCGGGGGCGGCGGCGTCAAGCTCGTCGACAAGAGCGGCAAGACCATCACCAGCGCCGCCGACGGCGGCGAGGTGTACTTCGACGTCCCGGAGGGCGCGGCGGACGGCTCCGCCACGCTGACCGCCCAGGCCGCCACCAAGGTTCCGGTGGGCCGCGCGTTCGCCAGCGCCACCAAGAGCCAGACGCAGATCCTGGCCGGGTCCAGCGAGAGCACCGTCTCCGCCACCGCCACCGCGAACTGGGCGAAGAAGGGCGCGGTTCCGGCGGTCTCCGCCGAGAAGGACTGCGCCAAGGGCGGCGTGGACATCACGGCCACCAACAAGGGCGACGAGGCGTTCACCTTCGAGCTGCTGGGCCAGAAGTACACCGTCGAGGCGGGTCAGTCGAAGACCGTCACCGCCCCGGTGAAGGAGGACCAGAGCTACAAGTTCAGCATCACCGGTCCGAACGGCTTCGAGAAGACCTTCTCCGGCGTTCTCGACTGCAAGACCGCCAGCAGCGGTGGCGGCAGCGACACCCCCTCCTCGCAGCCGAGCCCCGCGTCGGCCGGTGGCAGCACCGGCGGTGACACCTCCGGTGGCGACCTCGCCGAGACCGGTAGCAGCAGCAACACCCCGATGATCGCGGGCATCGCCGTGGCGCTGGTCGTCGTCGGTGGCGGCGCGGTCTTCTTCGTCCGCAAGAAGAAGGCGCCCGCGGGTGAGTGAAACGCCTGGGCGGCGACGCCAGGGCAGCAGTGATCGCTGAGTGAAACGAAGGTCACCGAGTGTGGTGATCATCGAAAACGCGGTGATGGAGGGCCGGAGCCTCGCGGAGGTTCCGGCCCTTCGCGTCATGGGGGCGGCGGATGCCAGGGTGGTGGGGGCCGCGGATGCCGGACTCACGCCGCACGCCGGACCAAACGGGTTTCCGCCTCGGGCTTGGCGTACGGCAAGATGGCTGTATCTACCCTCATGCGGTGGAGCCGCCACGGATACGGACCCCGCGGCGGAGCCGCACCTCGATACCTACCAGATTGCCGGACGGTTTCTCTTGGCTGAGTTCATCTACACCATGCGCAAGGCGCGCAAAGCGCACGGCGACAAGGTGATCCTCGACGACGTCACGCTGAGCTTTTACCCTGGCGCGAAGATCGGTGTCGTGGGCCCCAACGGCGCCGGTAAGTCGACGGTGCTGAAGATCATGGCGGGCCTGGAGCAGCCGTCCAATGGTGACGCATTCCTCTCTCCCGGCTACAGCGTCGGCATCCTGCTCCAGGAGCCCCCGCTCGACGAGTCCAAGACCGTGCTGGAGAACGTCCAGGACGGCGTGGCGGTGACCAAGGGCAAGCTGGACCGCTTCAACGAGATCGCCGAGCAGATGGCGACCGACTACAGCGACGAGCTGCTCGAGGAGATGGGCAAGCTCCAGGAGGACCTGGACCACGCCAACGCCTGGGACCTGGACGCCCAGCTCGAGCAGGCCATGGACGCCCTCGGCTGCCCGCCCGGCGACTGGCCGGTCACCACCCTCTCCGGTGGTGAGAAGCGCCGGGTCGCGCTCTGCAAGCTGCTGCTGGAGGCTCCCGACCTGCTGCTGCTGGACGAGCCCACCAACCATCTGGACGCCGAGTCCGTCAACTGGCTGGAGCAGCACCTCGCCAAGTACGCGGGCACCGTCGTGGCCATCACCCACGACCGGTACTTCCTGGACAACGTGGCCGAGTGGATCCTGGAGCTCGACCGCGGCCGCGCCATCGGCTACGAGGGCAACTACTCCACCTACCTGGAGAAGAAGCAGGCCCGCCTGAAGGTCGAGGGCCAGAAGGACGCCAAGCGCGCCAAGCGCCTCAAGGAGGAGCTGGACTGGGTCCGCTCCAACGCCAAGGGCCGCCAGGCCAAGTCCCGCGCCCGGCTGACCCGTTACGAGGAGATGGCCGCCGAGGCCGAGAAGACCCGGAAGCTGGACTTCGAGGAGATCCAGATCCCGCCGGGCCCGCGCCTGGGCAGCGTCGTGGTCGAGGTGGAGAACCTCTCCAAGGCGTTCGGCGAGAAGGTCCTCATCGACGACCTCTCCTTCACCCTCCCGCGCAACGGCATCGTCGGTGTCATCGGCCCCAACGGCGCCGGTAAGACCACGCTCTTCAAGATGATCCAGGGCCTGGAGACCGCCGACGCGGGCCGCATCAAGGTCGGCGAGACCGTCAAGATCTCCTACGTCGACCAGAGCCGCGCCAACATCGACCCCAAGAAGACGCTGTGGGCGGTCGTCTCCGACGAGCTCGACTACATCAACGTCGGCCAGGTCGAGATGCCGTCCCGCGCCTATGTCTCCGCGTTCGGCTTCAAGGGCCCGGACCAGCAGAAGCCGGCCGGCATCCTCTCGGGCGGTGAGCGCAACCGCCTCAACCTCGCGCTCACCCTCAAGCAGGGCGGCAATCTGCTGCTCCTCGACGAGCCCACCAACGACCTCGACGTCGAGACCCTCTCCTCGCTGGAGAACGCGCTGCTCGACTTCCCCGGCTGCGCCGTGGTCGTCTCCCACGACCGCTGGTTCCTCGACCGCGTCGCCACGCACATCCTGGCGTACGAGGGCGAGTCCAAGTGGTTCTGGTTCGAGGGCAACTTCGAGTCGTACGAGAAGAACAAGGTCGAGCGGCTCGGCCCGGACGCGGCCCGTCCGCACCGCGCCACCTACAAGAAGCTCACCCGGGGCTGAGTGGATGGCACGCCATATCTACCCCTGTCCCCTGCGCTGGTCCGACATGGACGCGTTCGGCCACGTCAACAACGTGACCTTCCTCCGCTATCTGGAGGAGGCCCGGGTCGACTTCATGTGGCGGCTGGCGCCGGGGAACGGGAGTGACGCGTTCACCGGCGGCGTGGTCGTGGCCCGGCATGAGATCGACTATCTGAAGCCCCTCGTCCACCGGCACAGCCCGGTGACGATCGAGACCTGGGTGACGGAGATCAGGGCCGCGTATCTCACCCTGCGTTACGAGATCAAGGACGAGGACGCGCTGTATGTGCGTGCCGCCACCCGCATCGTGCCCTACGACCTCGACCAGGGCCGTCCGCGGCGGGTCTCCCCGGAAGAGGAGAGGTTCCTGACCGAGTACCTGGAGCCGGACCCGGTGAAGAAGGGCGCAGGTAAGGCGGCCGCGAAGTCCGGTGGATCCGCCGGTGGCGCCGGTGGCGCCGGGCGGCCGGAGGGGGCCGTCGCCGTATGACGGCCGCCGGCCAGGAGCTCCACTTCGCCGACGCCGGGGAGGCGGCCGATCTCGCCGCCTTCCTGGCCCGGCTGATCCACTACGACCGGGCGGCGGCGGTGCGGCTGCAAGCGGGCGGCGGCGTGCTCGCCGTCTTCGGCCGGCCGCCGTCCTTCGAGGTCCTCGCGATCCGTACGGCGCGGCTCGAAGCGATCATCGGCACCGATGCCACGCCGGCAGGGGCCGCTGGCGCGGCGAGCGGGCCCGGCGCGCTGGATACGACGGTCTCGGCGGGCGAGCTGGAGGACGCGCTGGTCACGGCGCGGGCCGGGCGGACCGCCGACGGCCCCGAGGTCCGTGACCGGGGGCTGGTGGTCACCGTGCCGCAGGCCGTCACCGGTCCGCCGTGGGCCGGGGTGCTGCCGCCGCGCGGCGGCTGGCGCCGGGTGAGCGGGCTGCCGGGCGTGGACGAGGTGCGCGGGGCGGTCGCCGCCGCCGTCGCCGAGTTCCGGGCCCGCGACGCGGCGCTCCCCGAGGAGCGCCGTACGCGCGCCGAGCGCGACCGTATCGGCCATGAGATCTGGTCCCGCACGCTCGGCGACACCGGGCTCCCGCTGCGCGCCGTGCATGCCGCCCAGTCGCTGGGCTTCCTGCGCCCGGTCCGGGCGGCGGCTCCGGCCGCCTCGGCCCCCGGTGCCGGTGTGGCCACGGCCGTGCCCGGGCCCACGGCCGAGCCTGTGGCGTTGCTCGCCGCGGGCGGCTGGCTGCGGCTGCGCACTCCGTACGGCTCGATCGCGGTGCGTACGTCGGGCCTCTCCGGCTTGTCGGTCACACCCGCCTGAGCCCGCCGGGTCAGGCGGGTGAGCCCTCTGAGCCCGCCGGGCCGGTCGGTCAGCCCTCCGTGTTGATCATGGAGGCGGCGGCGTATGTGAGGTACTGCCACAACTGGCCCTCGAGCTCCGGGGCCAGCGCCAGCTCGTCGACCGCGTCGCGCATATGGCGCAGCCAGGCGTCATGGGCGGCGCGGTTCACGGTGAAGGGGGCGTGCCGCATGCGCAGCCGCGGGTGGCCGCGGTTGTCGCTGTAGGTGCGGGGGCCGCCCCAGTACTGCATCAGGAAGAGTACAAGCCGTTCCTCGGCCGGTCCCAGGTCGTCCTCGGGGTACATCGGCCGGAGCAGCGGGTCCTCGGCGACCCCCTGGTAGAAGCGGTGGACCAGACGCCGGAAGGTCTGCTCGCCGCCGACCTGCTCGTAGAAGGTCTGCTCCTGAAGTGTGCCTCGCGGAATCTCTTTCACGCCTCCATGGTCTCAGACACCCCCGGCTGGAAAAGGGGGCGTGGGTCGCGGCCGGAGGGCGGGCGCAGGAGAGTGGAGTCATGGGCAGCACGGGCGGTGGTACCCGCAGTGCGCCGGACGCGGTGGAGCGTGTGGCGCGGGGGAAGCGTATGGGCCGGGAGGCCGATGGATGCGCAGAGGAGGCCGCGGCGGTACGGGCCGGGCTGGTCCGGGAGATCGTGGCGGGCGGCGGACTCACGGACCCCGCCTGGCGGGCGGCCTTCGAGGAGGTGCCGCGCCACCTTTTCGTGCCGTACTACTACGAGGCGGGGGAGGCGGGCACGGCGTCGGCGCGTACGGCGGCGGGTGCGCCTGGTACGGCGGGTGTGGGGGGTGCGGCAGACGCGGCGGCACGTGCGGCGGGCACGGCGGCGGGTGCGGCAGGTGCGGCGCCTGGTACGGCAGGTGCGGCGGGCACGGCGGGCACGGCAGGTGTCGCGGATGCGGCGGGCATGGCGGCGGGGGCGCCTGGTGCGACGGGTGTGGTGGATGCGGCAGGTGCGGCTGGTGTGGCAGGCGCGGACGTGGCAGGTGCGCCGGGTCGCGAGACAGCAGATGCGGCAGGCGCAGGCACGGCAAGTGTGCCGGGTCGCGAGACGGCAAGGGCGGCAAGTGCGCCGGGCCGGGAGACGGCAGGGGCCGTTGCGGTGCATGGGACGGTTGGCTACACGCGGCTGTGGCGTGACGACCCCCATCCGCTGCGGCGGGCCCGCTGGCTGGCCGGTGCGTATGCGGACGCCCCGCTCGCCACGCGGGTGCGCGACGGCGAGCTGATCACCTCCAGCAGTCAGCCGTCGCTGATGGCGCGGATGCTCCAGGCGCTCCAGGTGCGGGACGGGGACCGGGTGCTGGAGATCGGCGCGGGCACCGGCTACAACGCCGCGCTGCTGGCCCATCGGCTCGGCGACACCCACGTCACCACCCTCGACCTCGACCCGGAGATCACCGAGGCCGCCCGTAACCATCTGGCCGCCGCCGGGTTCCGCCCCGCGGTCGTCACGGGCGATGGGGCGCGTGGCTGCCCGCTGCACGCTCCCTACGACCGGATCATCGCCACCTGCGCCGTGGCGTCCATCCCGCCCGCATGGCTCGGCCAGTGCCGTCCGGGCGCGCTGATCCTGACGCCGCTCGCGACCGGGCTGATCGCCCTGACAGTCGCCGACGCCCGCCATGCGGAGGGGCATTTTCTGGCCATGCCCGTGTACTTCGTTCCGCTGCGCGGCAGCGGCCCGCCGCCTCAGGTGTCCACGCACGGTCTGCCGTCCCGGCCGCTGCTGGACGACTCCTTCCGCTTCCTGCTGAACGTGGCCGCGGGCCATATGGAGCCGGTCGAGGCCCTCGCGCTGTGGGAGCACGAGGGCAGGCCGGGGCGGGAGCGCTATGGGGTGACGGTGCGGGGCGAGCGTCAATGGGCCTGGCTGGACGACCCGGAGGGCGCCTACGCCTGGCCGCTGGGCCCTCCCGGCGGCCTTCAGCCCCGGCCTGAGCCCTCCTAAGGCTTCAGTCCTTCTAGGGCTTCAGTCCTTCTGGCCTCCGGCCCTGCCTCGCCCCGCCCCGCCCGTCCCGGCCTCAGCCCCGGCGCACCGTGATCGTCGTCCAGGCGCCGACGTGGACGCGGTCGCCGTCCCGGAGCGGGACCGGCACGAACGGCTGGATCGGCTCCTCGCCGCCGTTGATCGTCGTCCCGTTCGTGGAGTCCTGGTCGACGACCGCCCAGACGCCGTCGGGCTGCTGGACGAGAAGCGCGTGCTGATGCGAGACGCCCGGGTCCTCGGGCGGGCGCCCGAGGTCGATGTCGGGGGCCTCACCGGTGCTGTGGCGGCGCCGGCCGATGGTGATCTGGCCGCCGTTGAGCGGCAGTTGCTGCTCGGGGGAGTAGGCCGGGAGATTCAGCCCGGCGGCCTCCGGGCCGCTGCGGTTCATCATCGCCATGAAGTACTCACGGTCCGGGGCGACCACGGCTATCCAGTTCCCGGGCGCCGACGCCGGAGCCCCGCCCTGGCCGAACTGGGCGCCGCCGGGCGGCGTCGAGTGCTGCGGCGCGCCGGGGTGCTGCTGCTGCGGCGGCTGGTGGCCCGGTCCCTGCTGCTGGGGCGGGGCGTACCCTTCGTTCCCGTACGGCTGGGCGGGGGGCGCGGGGGCCTGCGGGTAGCCGTAGCCGTACTGCGGCACGGCCGGGGGCGCGCCCTGGCCGTGGCCCGGGGCGCCCTGCTGCGGTGCGCCATGCGGGGGCGTGCCCCCCTGCTGCGGCGGCGGAAGCGTCCAGTCGCTGTCGCCGCCGAACCCCGGAGGGGAGGCGTGGCCGGCGCCGCCCTGTCCCGGGTGCGGGACATGCGGCACCCCGGCCCCCGGCTGCTGCGGTGGCGCGTAACCGCCCTGCGGCGGACCGTACGGAGAAGGCGTATGCGTCTGGAAGTTGAACCGGCACTCCTCGCAGAACGGAGCCTGCGCCTCACGCGGCGTACGGCACTGCGGGCACAGCTCCTGCTGCTGCGCCGGATAGCCGTAGCCCCCCGCGCCGCCGGGCGGCGGTGGGCCGCCCGGCCCCGGACTCCCGTAGCCGCCCGGTGGTACGGGCACGCCGTGGCCACCCGGCGCGGGCTGTGGCGGAGGTGGCGAGGCGGCACCGGAGGGCATGGGTGTCCCCGACATCCGGTGGCCACACACCTCGCACCAGTCGTCGGCCGCCGAGTGGTGGCCGTTGGGACAGGTCGGCATGTCGGATCCCCCTCTTGTGGCTTTCTCGGTGTTTCTGCCGAGAAGTGCTACGTGAGTGCTGGTTATGTGCTACTTCTTGACGCGAACTGTCTTGGTGGAGCGCGTTTCGAGTGTCATCTCGTCCGCCTCCGCGACCTTCGCCTTCAGTCGCACAGTACCTGCCGCCACATCGAGCACGTCCACCACCTTCGCAAGCAGTTTCGCCGTGTCCTCGTTCCCCGATGCGGTCGCCAGTTGTACGGCGCGCCCCAGCTTCGCGGTCGCCTGTTCGGCATCGCCGGACTTGCGGGCATTCATGCCCTGTTGGATGACCTGGGCCAGTTCGGCTTGGCCCGTATAGTGCGCCACCTGCGGATTCATCGCGGTGGAGACGGCCAGGTCAGTCGTCCACACCGCGCGGACCAGCCCCTGCGCCAGCGGGCTCGGCGGGCTGCCGACGCCGTCGGGCGGCGGCTGGACCAGGGAAATCCTGGCCGCGAGCATCTCCTGGCCGACCTCCGCCGCCGGAACTCTCACACACAGGTGGTAGTCGCGGGACTCATCGCCCCAGGACCCGGTGGGATAGTCGCCCGCGCGCGGACCGGCTTCGACGCGGCGGGCGGTCAGATCCTCGACCGTCGGTGCGACCTGTTTCACATACGCCACTTCGGCGCCCTTGGGAGTCCACAGCCGGAGACTGACATCGGCGATCTCCTTGCCCATCGCCGCCTCCATCATCCGCGTGAAGTCCGCGGAGAGTCCGGCGGGATCGGCGACGATATCGGCCGTTCCGAGCAGGGCGGAGGCGATCGCGGTGACCTCCTCGACCTCCCAGTCCGTCCCCACCCCGCGGGCGTCGCAGGTGAAGCGGCCCGCGCAGGCGTCGAGCACCGTCCGCAGCCGCTGCGGCTCCTCATGCTCGTTCCGGCCGTCGGTGAGCAGAATGCCGTGCCGGATCGTGGCATCGGCGGAGCCGAGCAGCAGATCGGCCAGCAGCAGCCAGGTGCCGATCGCGGTGCCGCCGCCCGGGCTCAGGCTCCGCAGCGCCTCCTTGGCCTGGGCGCGGGTGAGCGGATCGGCGATGGCCAGCCGCCCGTTGCCCGGGAAGACCTCGACCGCCTTATGGGTGCCCGCCACCACGGAGAAGGCGACGCCGTCGCGCACCGTGTCGATCGCGGCGGCGGTGGCCTCCCGCGCGTGACGCATCTTCGTCGGCGGATAGTCCATCGAGCCGGAGCAGTCCACCATGATCACCACGGCCGCGCGGGCGGAGGCACCGCCCGGGACTCCCCCGCCGTCGTACGCGCCGGGAGCGGCGTCGTACGCCTCGGGGACGGCGGCGTAGGGGGCGGCGGCGGGAGCGGGGATCGGCGGGCCTCCCGCGGCTCCGCCGCCGGACGAGGTGACGGTGATGATCGCGTTCACCTCGCGGCCTCCCTCGGGGAGGTACTCGTTCTGATAGACCTCGACCGAGAACCGCGGCGCGTCGGGCGTCGAGAAATGGGCCATATCATCCGCTCCTTGGCGACCGTCAGGCGGATCCTGCCCGGCCCGGGGCCGCGGGGAACGGCACGACCGCCACTGTTACGTTGTCGTGGCCACCTCCGTCGAGGGCGTGACCGACCAGGATCTGGGCGCTGTTCAGCGGCCGGGAGCGGGCGTCCGGCGGCACCGCGCGGGCCATCTGCTCCGCCGATTCGGCGTAGTTCCACAGCCCGTCGGTGCACACCACCACGACGCCCGGCCGGTCCGGTTTGTAGGAGGCGGTGTGGGGCTCCAGCTCATAGGCGTCCGCCCCGAGCCAGCCGGTGATGGCGTGGGCGCGCTCGTCCGCGTACGCCTCCGCCTCCGACATCAGCCCCGCGGCCACCATCTGGGCCGCCCAGGAGTCGTCCTCGGTGAGCCGGGCGGGCGGGGCCGTACGGTCGTCGGGGACCCAGTAGGCGCGGCTGTCGCCGACCCAGCCGATGGTGAGGATGTCGCTGGTGACGACGGCGCTGACGATGGTGCAGGCCGGTGCGTTCTGATGGCGCTGGCCCTCGGGGTGCGCGGCGGCCGCGCCGGTCTCCATGGCCAGCGAGTTGACCGCCTCGGCGGCGGCGACGATCGCCTCGTTCATGGCCTGCTGGGGGTGGGCGCCGCGTGGCAGCGAGACCCGCAGCGCCTCACCGGCCGCATGGGCCGCGGCGGCCGAGGCGTCGTCGGGGCGGGTGGCCGAGGAGACCCCGTCGCACACCACGGCGACCACGACCGGTGAGCCGTCGGGCAGCTCGGCGGCGGACACCGCGAACGCGTCCTCATTGCGGTGATGGCGCAGCCCTCGGTCGGTGGCCGCCGCGATGCCCTCCAGCTCGCTCTCCATATGGTCGCGTGTCCGTGCCTGGGCGTGCCCGCAGCGCTCGCAGTATCCGTCCTGGTCGATGGTGCCCTCCTGGCACGCGGCGCACCGGGCGCGGTGCTCGCCGCCGGGCAGCCGGGGGTCCGCCCCGGTGCCGGTGCCCGCCATGCTGCCCGTGCTGGTCGCCGCGCTGATGTGCGTACTCGCGTTGGCCCCCGGGTCGATCTCCGCGGGGGTGCCGGTCTCGGTGGGTGGCGCCGCCTCGGGCGCGCCGAGCGCCTCCGCGACCCGCGGGTCGGCCGGCTGCCCGTATCCGCCGGGGGCCGGGGCGGCCAGCTCGTAGTCGTCCGGCTCCGGCTCCGGGTAAGGGGACCGCGCCGCGCCGTTCAACTGCGGCGGCACCGGCAAGTCGCCGGGCGTCCGAGCCGCCAGATCGGCCGCCGCGGTCAGATCGGCACCGCACTGATCGCAGTATCTGTCCCCCGCCTGCGGCGGCTCATCACAGGTCGGGCAGGCTGACAGCCGGGCCGGCTGCGGCATCTGCGACATCGATCACACCCACGTCCTGGGGCGGAAACGGTTGGCCCGCTCCACCAGTTCGATCCTCTCCTCGCCTCGCTGCGCGAGTCTGGCGAGTACCCGGTACGAGCGCTCCAATCCGAAGCGCAGCCCGCGCTCGTCGAGGCTGCTGCCGAGCAGAGGCGGCCGGTTGTGTCCCGGGGGCGCCCCGCTGCTGCCGGACAGTACCCAATCCAGGGCACTGCCCAGGACCTCCGTACGCAGCCGCTCGCGCCGCACCGCGTCAAGACCGAACTCGCCCAGCCGCTCGACCTGGGCGGCCGAGGCCGCCAGATCGCCCAGCAGGGCGTCGTACGGGGCGCGCTGGCGCAGCCGGGCCCGTACGGCGGCCACCCGCGCCGCCGTGTAGTGGATCGAGGACTCCGGGACCGACTCCAGGGCCCGCACCGCGCCCGTCCGGTCCCCGGAGCACAGCAGGACCCGGGCGAGGCCGAAGGCGGCGCTCACAAAGCTCGGGTCGGTGGCCCACACCAGCCGGTAGTACTCCGCCGCGTTGTCCAACTGGCCCAGGACCTCGGCGCAGACGCCGAGCGCCAGCTTGGGCGCGGGCTCACCGGGGAACGCGTCGTAGACGGCGTCGAAGGAGAGGGCGGCCGTCTCGCGGTCGCCGGTGGCCAGCGCGTGCAGCCCCCGGTACCAGACGATCCGCCAGTCGTCGCTGTACGCGGCCTCCAGACCGGTGAGCGCGACGCCCGCGTCCTGCTCCTGGCCCAGCTCCAACTGGGCGCGGACCCGGCGCAGCCGCAGCTCGACCGAGTCGACGGGCGCGGTCCGCAGCGCGGCACTCATCTCGGCGGACTCGGCGGCCAGCAGTCCGGCCAGGAACCCGGCGTTGGGGTCGTCCGGGTCCACCAGCGGGACCGGGAGCGCCAGCGCGGTGGCTCCGCCTTCCAGCGTGGCGATGGCGGGCAGCGGCAGGGCCAGCGGGCCCGGCGGCCGCTGCGCGGGGACGGGCGCGGTGGCGCCCCGGCCGATGGGGCGGGCGCCCAGCAGGGACGGATCCTGGCCGTCGTCGGCGAACAACTCGGTGTCCACGACGCGTGGTTCCGGTCCGAAGAGGGTGGACAGGGCCGGCCGGGGCCGCCCGGTCTGAAGCGCCACGACCTCCCGCAGCACCCCGGTCAACTGGTCGGCCATCTCCCGTGCGGAGGCGAAGCGGCGCCCCGGGTCCGGGTCGGTGGCCCGCACCAGCAGCCGGTAGAAGGATTCATAGCGCCGGAAGACCTCGATGTGCTCGGGGTCCGGCAGGCTGTCCACGAAGACGTTCGTATAGCCCTGGAAGTCGAAGGTGAGCACGGCCAGGGTGCGCGCCACCGTGTAGAGATCGGAGGCGACCGACGGGCCGGTCTCGGCGATCTCGGGGGCCTGGTAGCCGACCGTTCCGTAGATGGGGCTGTCGTGGTCGTCCATCCGCCGGACCGCGCCCATGTCGATCAGTTTGAGCTGGTCCTGCTGCTGAATGGCGTTGTCGACCTTGAAGTCGCAGTAGAGCAGATTGCGGCTGTGCAGATGGCCGAGCGCCTCCAGGGCCTCGATGCCGTAGGCGCACGCCTGCTCCACGGGGAGCGGATTGCGCCGGCCGTCGGCGGTGCGCAGGGCGTTGGCGATGTCCTTGAGGGACTTGCCGCCCACGTACTCCATGACGATGTAGCCGTCGAGGCTGCCGGTGCGCTGGTCGAGATGCTCGACGAAGTTGTAGATCCGGACGATGTTGGAGTGCTCGATCTCGGCGAGGAAGCGGCGCTCGGAGACGGCGGCCGCCAGGGCCTCCTCGTCGCCCGTGTCCAGCAGGCCCTTGAGGACCACCCAGCGGTCCGACACCGCGCGGTCGATGGCCAGATAGATCCAGCCGAGCCCGCCGTGCGCCAGACAGCCCGCGACCTCGTACTGGCCGCGGACGATGTCACCGGGGTTCAACTTCGGTACGAATGAATAGGGATGGCCGCATTTGGTGCAGAACCCCTCGGTGCGGCCCGGCCGCTCGCCGCGGGCGCGGCCCACCGGGGCGCCGCAGTCCCCGCGGCTACAGAACCGCTTCCGCTCGGGGACCTCGGGGTCCGCGAGCACCGCCGTCCGTGGATCGGGGCGCGGCACATCCGGGACGCTGACCAGACCGGCGCCCAGTGCGTTCCGCCCCGAGGAGGCCGAGGTGGCGGAGCGGGAGCTGCGCACCGAGACCGAACGCGACGAGGTCCGCCCGGACAGGGAGCGGGACAGCCGCCCGGACACCGAGCGCCGGGACGAGGAGGAGCGTGCCGAACGCGACCGGCTCGAGGCACCGGACGAGGAGTCCTGGCCGGAGCCATGGCCGGACAGCGGGGAGGAGCCTTGGCCGGACGACAGGGCGGAGCCCCTGACCGACGACGAGGATCCGCCGCCCGACGACGATGAGCTCCCGGCGGGCGACGAGGAGCCCCCGACCGGTCCGCCCTGCCCGGTGATCCCGGTGATCCCGGTGGGCGGTGAGGCCACCAGCCCCTGCGGTGAGACGACCGGGGCCATACCGCAGACATCGCAGTACAGCTCACCTCCGCCCACGTCCTCGTAGGACCCGCCGCAGTCACGCCGCTGGCAGGCGGCGACCGCCGCAGTCATTTCGTGCCTCCCTCGATACCTTCGTCGGCCGGGCCCGTCTGGCGTGGCACCAGGGCCTCGGCCGCCGCCTGCTGATAGCGCAGCACGGCCTGCTCGGCCACCCGCAGATCACACGGGGCGCTCCACAGCATCCGGCGGGCCACGTCATACCGCTCCACCAGCATCGGGTCCTCCGCCATGCCATGGCGGGCGACCTTCGCCTTGTACGCGTCGAGACGGCCGCGCAGCTCCGCGCGGACCGCCAGCGGCGCGGTGACCGCGGTCAACGACTCGCGGGCCCGCAGCAATTCGTCGTCGGCGCGCTGCTCCAGGCTCTCCAGCAGCGGCGAGAGCCGGTGCCACTGGGAGCGCCTGCGGTAGTCGGCGGCGGCGACCAACTGCTCGTGCAGCGCGGTCGGCGGGCCGCTGACGGCCGGCACCTCCGACGCCGCGATCTTCGCGAGCACCTCACCGCGTGCCTGGCGCGCCTCCGCCAGGGTGCGATCGGCGCGGGAGAGCACATCCCGCAGCCGCATCAGCCGCCGCTCGGCGTCCTGCCGCACATCCAGGACCGCCTCGATCTCCCGTCGCACATCCTCCAGGGCGCGGGCGGAGCGGTCATAGCGCTGGGTGTCGGGGCTGCCGCCGCCGGGCGCGGAGCTGCCGCCGGCCGGTTTCCAGAAGGCCAGCGGGTCGGAGACCACTTCGGCGCGGAGCGCGGTCAGCTCGGCGGTGATCTGCTCCAGATCGTCCCCCGAGGGGTGCTCACCGGGACGCACCCCGACGGAGTGGGCGAGCGAACGGGTGCGGTGCAGCTCGGCGGAGAGCATGTCGATCCGGGCGGGCAGCGCGGACCATACGGCGTCGGCGCTGACGATGACGCCAAGGGCCTCCGCGTACCAGCGGTTCATCCGGTCGACCAGCCGGTCCAGGCTCAACTCCTCGCTGAGCAGGGGCGAACCGCCGAGGGTGGCGCTGCTGGGCAGGGTGATCGCGGTGCCGCACAGCAGCTCGGTGAGCTCGGTCAGCTCTTCCTGTGTCGGCCAGCGGTGACGGGAGCGCAGCTCACGGGCGCGGGTGAGGGCCTCGGAGTACGCGTCGAAGTAGCTCCAGAGGAGGGAGATGGCCTGCTCGGTGGTGGACCACCGGTCCTTGGTGACGCCCGTGAGCTCGGCGCCCTCGAGGAGCCTTCTGCCCGCGTGGTCCTGGAGGGCGAACAGTGAGGACTCGATCGCCTCGTGCTCGGCGGCGAGCTTCGCCAGCGCGCGGTCCACCTCCTCACGGCCCATGACCGGGCCGTCGGGTGCCCCCGCGAAGCTGGGGAAGGGTCCCGGGACCCCCATCGATCACCTCTCCATGTCCGTAACCATTGTGTGATCCGTTTGTAGCGTCATCCCTACGCGTGTGAGGCGGGTGCTAATCCTTGCCGGTCCGTGATCCTTGCACGTGCCCGATGTGTCCGGGTCCGGCGCTAGTCCTTGTATACGGGTGCGGGTGGTGCCGGATTCTCCTGTGCCGTGCTGAAGTCCTTGGCGAGCCACTTCTGGTAAGCCCGCATCCAGGGGCTGCCGGCACCGCCCTGGCGGTAGTTCTCCAGAACCTTGTTGACCCGGCGTACCAGGTCGTCGTCGTCCTTGTTCATCGCCACGCCGTAGAGCTCATCGGTGAATCGTGAGCCGACCAGCTTGACGGAGGGGTCCTGGGCCGCCTGGCCGGCCGCCAGCGCATTGTCGGTGATCACCGCGTCCACCTCGCCGAGTTGCAGCCTGACCAGGCAATCCAACTGGTTGGGAACGGGCTTGACCTTGATCGCGCCCAGATGCTCGGCCCCGGTGTCCGGCTTGTCCAGCTCGGCCTCGGCGGTGGAACCCTGTGCGGTGCAGACCTTCTTGCCGCGCAGGGTCTTGTTGTAGCCGGTGATGGACGAGTCGTCGGCGACCAGCACCTGCTGCCCGGCCTGGAAGTACGCGGTGGAGAACGCGACGTCCTTGATCCGGTCGCAGTTGATGGTCATGGTGCGCACCACGACGTCCACCTTGCCCTGTTGCAGGGCCTTGATGCGCTGACTGGTGGGGATGGTGCGGAAGATGACCGCGTCCGGATCGCCGAATATGTCCTCGGCTATGGCGTGCACCAGGTCGATGTCGAACCCGGTGAGGTCGCCGGTGGCCGGATCGCGGTATCCCCAGCGGTAGCTGTTCTGGTCGACGCCGGCGATCAGCTTGTTGAGCTTATGGCCGTTGACCTCACGGTTCTTGATGCGTTTGATGGCCGGGCCGCTGGCGCTTGACGGGCGCAGGCTCGCCTCGGGGTCGCGGCAACTGTCCGTCGCGGCCTCGGCCTCGGCGCCGGCCCGCATCGTCTGCGGGCGCTGCGCGCCGCCCTTGCTGGCGCCGTCGCCGCCGTCGTCCATCATCGCCGGCACCGCGATGGCCGTGGCCACGCCCAGGGCGCATACCGTCACCGCGGCGGCCGATCGCAGCGATCGCATGCTTCCGCCCCCCATCGTCCTCATCGGTACTCCGACAGTCTGCGGCCTATGCCCAGCACCGCGCCCGCGGCGCCCAGCACGGCCAGCACCCCGGCGCCCAGCGCCATCGCGGTGAACGCGCCGCGTCCGTCGTCGGCGGCCTGCTGGAACTCCCGCTGCTCATGGTCGAGGGCCTTGGCCAACTGGCTGTCCACCGCGTCGAAGGACTCGCCGGTGCTGTCCTTGGCGCCGATGACCTTGGTCAGCGCCGTCTTGTAGTCGCCCCCGTCATCGGCGGCGCGGGCGGCCTTGTGCCGCACCTGCCACTCCTTGACCCGGTCGGCGGCCTTCTCCAGCGGCTCGCGGCCCGCGTCGTCGTCCGCGAGGGCGCGCGCCTTGTCCAGCAGGCTGCCGTCCGCGGGACCGCCGCCGGACGACTTCCCCACGAGCGCGGACATCTGCGAGCCGTAGCTGACCTCGTAGGCGTCCTTGCCCTTGTTGGCACCGTCCTCGTCGACGACGACCGCGCCGCGCGCCACCAGGGTCAGATTCTCATCGGCGCGGGCCCGCAGGGAGTCGATCCGCGCCTCGTTGAGCACCTGGAGGGACTTCGCCCCGTGGTCATTGGAGTCGCTCAGCTCGGTGCTGGCGACCGCATGGCCGACCACCAGCCACAGCATCACCACCGTGGAGGCGGCCGTGGCGGCGAGCATGCCGTGGTTGAGCACCCGGTTCGTCCGCTGGTAGTGGCGGCGCTGGGCCCATCCCAGCGCGCCCAGGGTGACCAGGCCGGTGCCGATCGCCACCCACGGCCATGCCTCGGCGTCCTCGTAGTCATCCCCGAGACGGGCGGTCTCGGCCTGGTAGAGCCTGCCCGCGGCGGGCAGCAGCCGGGTGCGCATGGTGTCGTTGGCATAGCGCAGATAGGCGCCGCCCAGCGGCAGCCCCTGGCGGTTGTTGGCGCGCGCGGAGTCGACCAGGCCGGTGTAGACCGGCAGGAGCTGGTTGATCTTCCGTATCTCGTCGCGGGCGGAGGCCGAGCCCCCGGTATTGGCGGCGGCGCTCACCAGCAGCTTGGAGGCGGTGTCGATGTCCCGCACATACCGCCGGCGGACCTGGGCGGGCTCCTGGCCGCCCGCCAGGAAGCCACGGGTCGCCGTGGTGTCCGCGTCGGCCAGGGAGCGGTAGATCTGCGCCGCGTCGGCGCTCAGCGGCTGGCTGCGCTCGGCCACGGCGTCCGCCGCGGTCTGCCGGTCGGAGACCTGCCAGGCCGTGACCGCGCCGAACGCGACCACCAGCGCGGCCAGTACCGCTCCGATGACGCGCAGCCGGCCGGGCTCGGTCGTCGCCG
The DNA here is from genome assembly GCF_047218265.1 of Streptomyces sp. CY-1. NCBI lineage: Bacteria > Bacillati > Actinomycetota > Actinomycetes > Kitasatosporales > Streptomycetaceae > Streptomyces > Streptomyces sp. CY-1. Next base: position 4,163,609 of record NZ_CP178393.1, on the reverse strand, counting down.
CCGCCCGCGCCCGGTCGAGGCCCTCACGCCACGCGGTCCGCGGCGGGGCCGCGGGCGCCGGCGGCGGCGCGGCTCTGCCGGTGGTCGGCGGGTATGACACAAGACCTCCCCCTTGGCCCGGATTCCGTAGTTGGTGTCGCGGTCGGTGTCGCAGCAGTATGGACCGCGGCGCCAGGAGAGGTCACCGGTCGAGCCTGGATCTTGTTCGGATCGCGATCTTCCCTCCCCTTTTCATTACGCTTCGGACGGACTTTCGGTTCCACTTTCCGTGTCATCGGCCGGGGCGTAGTGCGCGCGCAACCGGGCGTACGCCGCTTCCGGCGCGCCGGTGCGGTCCAGGCCCAGCAGCGCGGCACCCAGCACCGGCGGTGCGGTGACCACCCGCGGCTCGGCCTTCGGGGCGCGCTCCGCCAGCAGTTCGCGGACCCGGTCGTCCAGCAGCGGATGGCGGGCCGCGAGCACCCCGCCGCCCAGCACCACCGGTGTCTCCTCGCCCAGCAGATCGAGGCGGCCGAGGGCCACCGTGGCCATGGTCACCACCTCCTCCGCCTGGCGGTCGACGATCGCCCGGGCGATCTCGTCGCCGGCGTCGGCCACCGCAAAGAGCACCGGCGTCAGCTCATGCCGCCGGGCCGGGTCCAGCCGGCCCAGATGCAGCGCCTCGATCAACTCGTACATGGTGGTCAGGCCGAACCGCGCGGGCAGGGCGCGGGCCAGCTCGGTCGGCTCGCCGCGGCCGTCCTCCGCACGTGCCGCCCACCACAGCGCCTCCTCCGACAGATAGCCGCCACCGCCCCAGTCGCCGGAGATCCGGCCGATGGCGGGGAAGCGGGCCACCCGGCCGCCGTGACCGATCCCGGCGCAGTTGATGCCCGCGCCGCAGACCACGGAGACGCCGGTCGGCTCGCCGTCGTCGCCGACCCCGGCCCGCAGCAGGGCGAAGGTGTCGTTGGCGACCGTGACGGTGGCGCCCCAGCCGCGATCGGCCAGTACGCCCGTCAACTCCTCCTCCTCGCTGGGCAGGTCGGCGTTGGCCAGGCATGCCGAGATATGCCCCGCGTGCGGTGGACCGGACCCGCCCGCCTGCCGCGCGGCCTCCTCCACCAGGGGCGCGAGCGAGCCGACCGCGGCCTCGGCGCCCACGACGGGCGGCCGGAAGCCGCCGCCGCGGGCAGCGCCGAGGACGGAGCCGTCCGGGCCGACGAGCGCGACATCGGTCTTGCTGTTGCCCGCGTCGATCGCCAGCACCGACCGCTCCGGCGCGGACGCGGAGGAGGCGGAGGAAGGAGACGAAGGGGAAGGAGAGGGGGTCGATACGGACTGGGTCAGGCCCACGCCAGATGCTCCCGGTTGTGCGCGATGAGGTCGTCGGTCAGCTTCTCGGCGTATTCGATCTGGCCGATGAGGGGGTGGGACAGCAGCGCCTGGAAGACCCGCTCCCGGCCGCCCTTCAACGCCGCTTCCAGCGCCAGGTGTTCGTACGCCGTGACATTGGCGACCAGACCGGCGAACAGGGGCTCGAGGGGGCGTACGGGCAGGGGCTTCGCGCCCTGCGCGTTGACGGTCGCCGGGACCTCGATCACCGCGTCGTCGGGCAGGAAGGGCAGCGTGCCGTCGTTGAGCGTATTGACGATCCGCACCTCACCGGTGTCGCCCAGCAGGGACGAGGTGAGATCGACCGCCGCCTCCGAGTAGAACGCCCCGCCGCGCTTGCCGAGCAGCTCGGGCTTCTCGTCCAGCGTCGGATCGCCGTACATCTCCAGCAGTTGCCGCTCGATCGCCGCGACCTCCGCCGCCCGGGACGGCTTGCTGCGCAGCTCCCTGACCACCGCGTCGTGCTGGTAGAAGTAGCGCAGATAGTAGGAGGGGACGACGCCGAGCCGGTCCACCAGCGTGCGCGGCATCCGCAGATCCTCGGCGATCGCCTCGCCGTGCTCCGCGAGCAGCTTGGGCAGCACATCCTCGCCGTCGGGGCCGCCGATGCGCACCGCGCGCTCCCAGGTGAGGTGGTTCAGGCCCACATGCTCCAGCGTCACCTCGCCGGGGGTCACGCCCAGCAGCTTCGCGAACTTCCGCTGGAAGCCGATGGCGACATTGCACAGGCCGACCGCCCGGTGCCCGGAGGTGAGCAGCGCCCGGGTCACGATCCCGACCGGGTTGGTGAAGTCCACGATCCAGGCGTCGGGGTTGCGGCGGCGCACCCGCTCGGCGATGTCCAGCACCACCGGGACGGTGCGCAGCGCCTTGGCCAGCCCGCCCGCGCCGGTGGTCTCCTGTCCGACACAGCCGCACTCCAGCGGCCAGGTCTCGTCCTGGTTCCGGGCGGCCTGACCGCCGACCCGCAGTTGCAGCAGGACCGCGTCCGCGCCGTCCACGCCCGCGTCCAGGTCGTCGGTCCACGAAATGGTGCCCGGGTGGCCCTGCTTGGCGAAGATCCTGCGCGCCAGCCCGCCGACCAGCTCCAGCCGGTCGGCGGCCGGGTCGACCAGGACGAGTTCCTCCAGCGGGAGCGCGTCCCGCAACCGGGCGAATCCGTCGATGAGTTCGGGGGTGTAGGTGGATCCGCCCCCCACGACTGCGAGCTTCAACCCTTGACTCCTGTCAGTGTGACGCCTTCGACGAAGGCTTTCTGAGCGAAGAAGAAGACGATGATGACGGGGGCCATGACGAGCAGAGTCGCGGCCATCGTCAGATTCCAGTTGACGCTGTGCGCGCTCTTGAAGCTCTCCAGGCCGTAACTGAGCGTCCAGGCGCCCGGATTCTGCGCGGCGTAGATCTGCGGGCCGAAGTAGTCGTTCCAGCAGTAGAAGAACTGGAAGAGCGCGACGGCGGCGATCCCCGGCTTGGCCATCGGGACCACGATGCGCAGCAGCGTGCCGAGTTCACCGCTGCCGTCGACCTTCGCCGATTCCAGGTACTCCCGGGGAATCGTCAGCAGGAACTGGCGCAGCAGAAAGATGGAGTACGCGTCGCCGAACGCCATCGGAATGATCAGCGGCCACAGCGAACCCGACAGATGAAGCTGCTGGGCCCAGACCAGATACATCGGGATCACGATCACCTGCGGCGGCAGCATCATCGTGGAGATGACCATGATCATGGCGGTGCGGCGGCCGCGGAAGCGGAATTTGGCGAGGGCGTAGGCCACCGGAACGGAGGAACAGACCGTGAACAGGGTGCCGAGCCCGGCGTACATCAGCGAATTGCGCCACCAGTCCAGAAAGCCCGGAGTGTTGAAGACATCGGCGTAATTCGACCAGTTCCATTCGGTGGGCCACAGATCGCCGCTCAGCGCCTGGTCATCGCTCATCACCGAGGTCAGGAAGACGAAGACGAAGGGCAGGATGAAGAAGAGCGCGGCGGCGATGGCGACCGTGTGCACGGCGATCCAGTGCAGCGCCGCGCGGCGGCGGGCGGCGGGGGCGGGGGAGCGGCCGGCGGTGGGCCGCGCGGGCGCGGACGGCGCGGAGAGGGCGGTGGTGACGGTCATGGCGGATCGGTCCTCTCAGTCCTCGGCCGACAGCAGTCCGGCACGCTTGCGCATCAGCAGCGTCGTCACGGCCATCGCGATCGCGAACAGCACGAGCGAGAGCACACAGGCGGCTCCGGTGTTGAAGTTCTGGAAGCCGAGCGAGTAGACGAGCTGCGGCACGGTGAGCGTGGAGTGGTCGGGATAGCCGGGCTGGATGACCGATCCGGGCCCGACGCTGACCCCGGAGGCGAGCTTTCCGGCGACCAGCGCCTGGGTGTAGTACTGCATGGTCTGAACGACGCCCGTCACGACCGCGAACATCACGATCGGGGTGATCGACGGCCAGGTCACATAGCGGAACTTGTGGAGCGCCCCGGCCCCGTCGAGCTCGGCCGCCTCGTACTGCTCCTTGGGCACATCCAGCAGGGCCGCCATGAAGATGACCATGAGATCCCCGATGCCCCACAGGGAGAGCAGGACGAGGGACGGCTTGGCCCAGGCCGGGTCGTTGAACCAGTTCGGCGCGTGGATCCCGATATTCCCGAGGATGTCGTTCACCGGGCCGGTACCGGGATTGAGCAGAAAGACGAAGGCGACGGTGGCCGCCACCGGAGGGGCGAGATACGGCAGATAGAAGGCGGTGCGGAAGAATCCCACCCCGGACTTGATTTTGGTGACCAGCAGCCCGATGCCCAGGCCGAAGACGACCCGCAGCGCGACCATGACCACGACCAGCCAGAGCGTATTCCACAACGCCGGTCCGAACAGCGGCATCTGCTCCAGCACATAACGCCAGTTGCGCAGCCCCACGAAGGTCGGGGCCTCGATCTGGTTGTAGTGCATGAACGAGAAGTAGACGGTGGCGAGCAGCGGATAGCCGAAGAAGACGGTGAAGCCGACCAGCCAGGGGGAGAGAAAACCGAGGGTGCGCAGCCGCTCTCGCCGTGCTTTGCGGCGCAGCGCGGGGGCGTTCGTCAAGGTGGCCATATCGCACTCCGTCAGTTCTGTGCCTGGAGATTGTCGGCGTCTATCTCGTCATCGAGTTTCCGTAGCCCCGCGTCCAGATCGTGCACCTTGCCCGCCTCGACGCCGTAGGAGAAGTCCTGTAGCGAGGTGACGTACTGACCGCCGTTGATCGAGGGCGGCAGGGCGGTGCTGTAGCGGTTCTGCGCGATATCGAGGAAGGCCCGGAAGGTGGGATCCGAGTCCAGTTTCGGGGAGGTGAGCGCCGCCTTGGTGGACGGCACATTGTGAATGGCGTTGGCGAAGGCGACCACCTGATCGGTGTCGGCGGTCAGGAACTTCACCAGCTCCCAGGCGGCGTTCTGGTGGGTGCTGGAGTGCGCGATGCCGACCACGGTGCCGGTGAGATAGCCCCGGCCATAGGTTTCGGGCCGGTCGTCGGGCACGGGCAGCGGAGCGGTGCCCCATTTGAACTTCGCGCCCTTCATGAAGAGCCCGCGCCATTCGCCGTCCATATGCATGGCGAGCTTTCCGGTGAGAAAGGCGTTCTGGGACGACATCTCATCGCCGAAGGAGGTGCGGAACGTCTCCAGTGGGCCATAGCCGCCCTGGCTCCGGGTCAGCTCCCGGGTGGTGGCGTAGAACTCCTTGGCCGCCTTCTCCTTCGCCAGCCGCGCCTTGCCGTCCTTGCCGAAATAGGACGGGCCCCACTGGGCGAAGAGCCGGTCCGGGCTGTTCTGGTAGAGCCGGAAATTGGGCATGAACCCGACCCGCTCATAGCCGCCGCTCTTGGTGCGCTTGGTCAGCTTGACGGCGTCGCGCCGCAGCTCCGACATGGTGCGCGGCGGCCGCTTGATGCCCGCTTCCGCGAAGGCGTCCTTGTTGTAGTACATGCCGTACGCGTCGGCGAGCAGCGGGAGGGCGCACTGGTCACCCTCGTAGCTCGTGTAGTCCAGCAGCGTTTTCGGGAAGACCTTGGCCTTGTCCAGCCCGGTCTTCCTCATGAACGGATTGAGGTCCACCCACATCCCGGACGAGCAGTATTGCCCCACATTGTTGGTGGTGAAGGACGAGACCACATCGGGGGCATCGCTTCCGCCGGCCCGCAGCGCCTGGTTCACGGTGGCGTCGGTGACATTCCCGGTCGCCTTCACCTTGATATTGGGGTGGAGCTTCTCGAACCGGGCAATGCCGGCATCGATTGCCTTGACCTCGTTCTTCTCCGACCAGCCGTGCCAGAACTTCAGCGTGACGGGTTTGGTCGGATCGTCCTCGGCGCTGCCGGTGCTGGGATTGGCACAGCCCGTCAGAAGGAGGGCGCCGGCGCTCAGCACCGACGCGAGAGCGGCCAGTTTTCGTGGCATGGGGGACTTCCTTTACTGCGGTACGGGGGGACGGCAGGGGGAAGCGGCGGTGCGGGCGCCGATGATGAACGAGGGCGTGCGGGGAGAGTGGGGCGGTGAATCAGGCGTCGAATCGGGCGGTGTCGAAAACGGTCTGACGGGCATCGGCGACCGCCGTCCGCAGCGCGCCGATGAGAATCGGATCCCCCTCGATCTCGCTGATCCGCAACTGCGGGCGGGGCAGTGCGAGACCGGTCATCTCGGCCTCGACAAGCTGACGCAGGCGCTCCCCGCCGGCCTGGGCGACCTCACCCGAAAGGACGACCAGCTCCGGGTCGACCACGGCGACGACGGAGGCCAGCCCGCTGGCCAGCCGGCGGGCCAGCTCGGTCAGCACCTCGTCGCCCGCGCCGGGGGTGCGCAGCGCGGCGGCGAGCGCCTTGGTGGCCGTGGGCGCGTCGATCCCGTGATCGCGGGCCAGCTCCACGACGGCGGGCGAGCCGACCAGCATCTGGAACCCCCCGCCCCCGTCCGGCCGGGCGGCGGCGTCCGGTCCACCCCGGGCCAGTGGGGCGCCCGGCAGCGGCATATAGCCGATCTCCCCGGCCCCGCCGGTGGCGCCGCGCAGCAGGGTGCCGCCGAGCACGATGGCCGCGCCGACCCCCTCATCGGCCCAGACCAGCGCGAAGTCGTCGAAGTCCTGGGCGGTGCCATGGTGCTGTTCGGCGATGGCGGCGAGGTTGACGTCGTTCTCGATGACGATCGGGGTGTGCAGCACCTCGGCCAGCTCGTCCCGCAGGGTGCGGGACTGCCAGCCGGGCAGATGCGGGGCGTAGCGCAGCTTCCCGGTGCGCGGGTCGAGCGCGCCGGGGGTGCCGATCACGGTGGAATGGAGATCGTCGCGGCCGAGCCCGGCGGCGGCCAGCGCGCCGTCCACCGTCTCGGCGACCAGCTCTCCGGTCCGGTTGGTGAGGGTCTCGTCGGTCGCCGGGGCGGTCACCCGGTGCTCACCGGCCACCTGGCCGGTGATGTCGGCGACGGCGGCGGTGATGCCCTCCTGGTCGACCGCGAGCGCGGCCACATGGGCGGCTGCCGGATCGATCTCGTAGAGCTGCGCGTTGGGCCCCGGCCGTCCGGTGACATTCCCGGTCGTGCGGACCAGACCGACGGACTCCAGGCGGGTCAGCAACTGGGAGGCGGTGGGCTTGGACAGCCCGGTCAGCTCCCCGAGCCGGGTCCGGGTGAGCGGCCCGTGCGCGGCCAGCAGCTCCAGTGCGGCGCGGTCGTTCATGGCGCGGAGGACGCGGGGGGTTCCGGGCGTGCCGCCCTGCGTGCTGCTGCCGGTTGGTGCGGCCATGTGCTGCCCCCGTCCTCACTCTGTTAAGAAAGTTTCCTATTGATGAACAGCAAGCTAGGGGGCGGACCGGGGTGGCGTCAATGGGTGATGGGTGGGCTTTCCTTGGCGGGTTCTTGGCGAAGAGATGGATCTCGCATGTACCTGGCATGGACAAGTCACCGTAAGAGTGGCCTCCGGTGGGGTGGCTGTGATCGTCGGCCCCCACCGGAATGCGACTACTCGTATCGCAGGGGGTTTGGTGAGATCTTCTTCTTCCCGGAAGCGCGCGGCCCGTTCCAGACAGCGCACGGCCTGGGGGCTGGCGGCGGCGCTGCCGTTGGTGGCCGGTGCGCTGGCACTGGGCATACCCACGGCCCAGGCCGACTCCGCACCACACGGCCGTGACACCCTGAGCGGCACCAAGCCCACCTGGGCGACGGTGCGTTCGGACCGCGGCGCCACCGATGACGGCAATAAGGTCACCGCCCGCGTCTACCTCGCCGGACGGGACGCCAAGGGGCTGGCCGACTACGCGAAGGCCGTCTCCGACCCCTCCTCGCCGCACTACGGCAGGCATCTCTCGGCCCGGCAGACCCAGGCACGTTTCGGAGCGACACGGCAACAGAAGGACGCCGTGACCGCCTGGTTGAGGGGCGCCGGGCTCGACGTCACCGGCGGCAACCAGCACTATCTGTCCGTCACCGGCGAAGTCGCCGCCGCCGAGCGGGCGTTCGGCACCCAGCTCCACAACTACACCAAGGACGGCACGGTCTACCGGGCGCCGTCGAGCGCGGCCACCGTGCCCGCCTCGCTCCATGGCGCCGTGCTGACCGTCGTCGGCCTGGACAACGCGCCCAAGCGGGCCAAGCACGACGAGACTCTCCCGCCCCCCCGGACCGGTCTTCAAGAACGCCGGGCCGTTCTCCACCTCCTACGGCTCCCGGACCAACCGGAGCCTGCCGTCGGCGTACGGCGCCAAGCAGCCGTACGCGATCAAGGGGTACACCGGCAGGCAACTGCGCGCCGCCTACGGTGCCAAGAGCCGTAACACCGGTAAGGGCGTCACCGTCGCCATCACCGACGCCTTCGCCTCGCCGACGATCGCCGCGGACGCCGCCAAGTACGCCCAGCGCAACGGCGATCCGGCCTACCGCAAGGGCCAGCTCACGCAGGTGCTGCCGGCCGACTACCGGAACACCGAGGAGTGCGACGCGGGCGGCTGGTACGGCGAGGAGACCCTCGACGTCGAGGCGGTGCACGCGGTGGCGCCCGCGGCCGACATCGTCTACGTCGGCGGAGCCTCCTGCACTGACGACGATCTGCTCGACTCGCTCGCCAAGGTCGTCGACAACCGGCTGGCCGACATCGTCTCCAACTCCTGGGGCGATGTGGAGGCCAACGAGACGCCGGACGTGGCCGCCGCCTACGACCAGATCTTCCAGCAGGGCGCGGTCGAGGGCATCGGCTTCTACTTCTCCTCCGGTGACAACGGCGACAACGTGGCCTCCACCGGCACCAAGCAGGTCGACACCCCGGCCAACTCGGCGTGGGTGACGGCGGTCGGCGGTACCTCCCTGGCCGTCGGCAAGGGCGACACGTACCAGTGGGAGACCGGCTGGGGCACCACCAAGGCCAACCTCTCGGCCGACGGCACCAACTGGGACGCGCTGCCCGGTGGGTACACCTCCGGCGCCGGCGGTGGCACCAGCAAGACCGTCGCCCAGCCCTTCTACCAGCGCGGAGTGGTGCCGGACTCGCTCGCCTTGGCCAACGGCGGCACCGCCAGGCAGCGGGTGACCCCGGACGTCGCGGCCGTGGCCGACCCCAACACCGGCTTCCTGGTGGGCCAGACGCAGAGCTTCCCGGACGGATCGCTCCAGTACGGCGAGTACCGCATCGGTGGCACCTCGCTGGCCGCGCCCGTGATCGCCGGTGTCCAGGCGCTCGCCCAGCAGGCGCGTGGCGGCCAGCCGATCGGCTTCGCCAACCCGTCGCTGTACGACCGGTACGGCACCGCCTCGTACCACGATGTGACCGACCACCCGCTGGGCGCCGGTGTCTCGCTGGGCGTGGTCCGGGTCGACTACGTCAACAGCCACGACGACTCCGACGGGCTGGTGACCTCGCTGCGCAGCCTCGGCCGGGACAGCTCGCTGCACGCGGTCGTGGGCTACGACGATGTGACCGGCGTGGGCACCCCCGCGGCCGGCTACCTCGGCTCGTTCGGCGGACACCACCGCGGCTGAGCCGGGCCTGAGCGCCTTACGGTTCCCATCGGGCTCCCGTCCCTCCGAGGGGCGGGAGCCCTGGCGTGTCCGCCGCGCCTGCTTCCGGGTGTGCGGCGCGCCTACTTCTGCGCGGGCGGCGGCACCGTCGCGGAGGGAGTGGCGGGGGAGGAGAGCGGGCTGGCCGCCGTGGACTGCGGCGAGTCCGGGTTGGACAGCGCCGACGGCGCCGCCGTGGTGGCCGAAGGATCGACGCCCTCGGTCTGAAGCTCCGGGTCCAGGGGCCGGCCGACGAGCTGAATGCCCGCCTCGTTCAGCGCCTTCTTGATCCGCCAGCGCAGCTCCCGCTCGACCCCGAGCGACTTGCCGGGCATGGTCCGCGCCGACACCCGGACGATCATCGAGTCCAGATAGACCGCGTCGAGCCCCAGGACCTCGATCGGCTCCCACAGCCGCTCGTTCCACGGCTCGTCCTTGGCCATGTCCACACCGACCTGCGTGATCACGGAGCGGACGTGGTCCAGATCCTCCTCGGCCCGGACCTGGACGTCGAGCGCGGCCGTCGCCCAGCCCTGGCTGAGGTTGCCGATCCGCTTGACCTCGCCGTTGCGCACGTACCAGATCTCGCCGTTGTCCCCGCGCAGCTTGGTGACGCGCAGCCCGACCTCGATCACCTCGCCCGAGGCCACCCCGGCGTCGACCGTGTCGCCGACCCCGTACTGATCCTCGAGGATCATGAAGACACCGGAGAGGAAGTCGGTGACCAGATTGCGGGCGCCGAAACCGATCGCCACACCCGCGACCCCGGCACTGGCCAGCAGCGGCGCCAGATTGATCTGCAACGCGGAGAGGATCATCAGCGCCGCGGTGCCCATGATCATGAACGAGGCGACGGAGCGCAGCACCGAGCCGATCGCCGCGGACCGCTGTCGCCGCCGCTCCACATTGACCAGCAACCCGCCGAGCGCGGTGCCGTCGACGGCCTGGGCCGTGCGGTTCATGCGCTCTATCAGCTTGGTGATCGCCCGCCGGACGACGGACCGGAGCACGAAGGCGATGATCAGGATCAGAGCTATGCGCAGGCCGATGCCGAGCCAGGTGGACCAGTTCTCCTCCACCCAGCCCGCGGCGTTCGTGGCGCTCTTCTGCGCATCGTCGAGAGTCGTGGGACGAGGCGTCGAGTCTGCGGCCAGAGCAGCGGACCAGAACACAGCAGAAACCCTTCGTATGCGACATGCCCGCACGGATCACCCGCGCGCGCAACCCCTGACACAGTAGCCGGGCGCGAGACGCGCCGTTCCTGTGTTCGAGAGCGCGCGAGCGTGCTCAGGGGGCGCGTATGAGCGGGGTCGGAGGCCGCAATTCCACCTTCTGCCCCGGTCGGGGCCGGGCGGCGGCACCGCTCGGACGGTCCCGTGATTCTTGCCACTCCGTCGGGTGCCCCTGGCTCGCCCACCCCGCGGGCGAGGGCGCCGTAAGGCCGTCGGGACGGTGGTCAAGGGGCCGCCGCCCCTACCGCGCGCGGGCGGTATACGCGCGGTACGCGGAAATGCCTCTCAACCGTTAACCCGGTGATAGTGGCGTTCCGGCCAGGGTTCAGGGGAAACTGGGGGAGATCGTCCCGGCGCGAGCCACGCGCCGCCGGCGTACAAGGAGGCCCCCGTGCCGCATGTCCTGGTCCTCAACGCGTCGTACGAGCCCCTCGGCGTCGTACCGCTCCGCCGCGCGCTCGTACTCGTCCTCAATGACAAGGCCGTCAGCCTCGAGGACTCAGGCGCCCTGATGCACAGCGCTACCCGCGCGATCCCCGCACCCAGCGTCGTCCGGCTGAAGCGCTTTGTGAGGGTGCCCTTTCGCGGCCCCGTCCCGCTCACCCGCCGCGCGCTGTTCGCCCGCGACGGCGGTCGATGCGCGTACTGCGGTGGCGTCGCAACCAGCGTCGATCACGTCATCCCGCGCAGCCGTGGCGGGCAGCACACCTGGGAAAACGTGGTCGCCGCGTGCCGTCGCTGCAACCATGTCAAAGCGGACCGCCATGTCGCCGAGATCGGCTGGCGGCTGCGCCATCAACCCGCGCCGCCTTCGGGGCTCGCGTGGCGGATCATCGGCACGGGGCATAGGGACCCGCGCTGGCTGCCATACCTTCAGGCATACGGCGCGGAAGACGCCATGGCCCGGATCGACGGCAAATCTGCCTGAGACCCGGGTCCTGTTTTTTTTGAGGCTCGGTTCGCCTCCGGGGCGCATAAGTCGCTGTCGACGGTCGACCGTGCTCGGCCCCTTCGCTCCTCAGGGGCCTGCGCGCCCTCCCTTTCGACAGCGACGCGCCCCTTCGGCTCGCCCCCAGCTACCGCTGGGAGGTGCCCCCGGCCGGAAGAACCAAGGGCCGGAAGCTCCCGGTGCCCGGCCGGGCACCGGGGAGCCGAAGCGGAGCGGGCCCTAGTCCTTCTGGACCGCGTAGGCGGCGACCGACCAGAGGGAGTAGCCGAAGCGGGTGGCGCGCTCGACGCCCTGGACGCGGATGAAGCGCGTGCCCGGCGCGTCCATGCCGATCGACTCCCGCCCGCCCTTCCCATGGGCGACCGTCGCCGCGTCGCGCCAGGTGCGGCCGTCCCCGGAGACCTGGACGCGGTAGCGGGCGGCGTAGGCGTCCTGCCAGTTCAGCTCGAGGCGGCCGATCCGGGCCGGGTGGGCCAGCTCCAGTTGGAGCCAGGCGCCGTCCTCGGGCGGGGAGGACCAGCGGGTGTCCGCCTTGCCGTCGATCGCGGCGGACGCCGGGAGATCGGCGGTCTCGTCGCCGGACGAGGTCGCCTTGGTGCCCTCCGCACGCGCCAGGTCCGGGCCGTCGGCGCGCGGGAACGCCCTTACGGTCAGCATGCGCTCCTCCGTTCCGAAGCGGACCGGAACGGAGTAGCTGCCCGCCTTGGTGCCCTGGGCCACCGATATCTCCAAACGGGCGGTCACCGCGCCGCCGCGCGGGGCCGTCACCCCGCCGGGGGCGCGGACGGTGATGCCGTGCGGCGCCTTCACCGTAAGGTCGCCGTTCACATCGCCCGGGCGGTGGGAGACCAGTTGGGCCTCGACGACGGCCGCGCCGCCGCCTATCTCCGCGTCCGCCGTCCTGTGGGACAGCGTGAGCTCGGCGTCCGGGGTGTCGCCGAACCAGGGGGTGATCTCGTGCACGGCGGGCGGGGTGGTGCCGGTCGGCCAGCTCAGCCGGATCGCGTCCGCCAGCAGGTCCTTGTCCCCGTCCGCCGCCCTGACCTGGGTGAAGCCGCTGCCCGAGAGCGCGCCGAGGCTGCGCCAGCCCTTACCGGGGACATGCGCCTCGACGGTGCCCGGTGAGCCGTCCTGGACCCGGGCGGTGAGTGCGGAGACGGCGGAGAGCGGACGGCCGCGGCCGAAGCGCACGGTGACCGGGCGACCGGGCGAGGCGACCTCCGTGGCCGCCTTACCGTCGGCCGCCGCGTGGTCGTCCTTGCCGGTCCGCAGCCCCTGCTTCGGGGTCCGGTCCACGCCCGACCAGGCGTCCGCCCGCGTCAGGGCCTTGGCGAGGAAGGGGTCGAGGACGCCCTTGCCGACCGTGACCCGGCTGTCCCCGATCTTCTCGCGCAGCGCCTCCACCGCGAGCCGGGCCTTCCAGGCGGCCGCTCCGTCGCCGCGTGCCTGGGCGGTGAGCATGTCCACGGCCCGCACGCCCGCGTCGCCGTACCGGCCAAGCTGGTCCAGCCAGGGCCGCACATCGTCGCCCAGCATGCGGGACAGCCGCTCGGGGGCGTCACGCATGGTCCGGAAGGCGTCGCGCAGCCGGTCCCCGGACCGCTCCAGCCGCCCCACGTCCGTACCGGCCAGGGCCGTCCAGAACGCGTCGAAGAGCGGGCGCAGATACGCGGACTCGTCGCCGCCGAGCATCGAGGAGGCGTCGTTCCCGGCGAGGGCGCGCAGGGCGGCGCGGGTCTTGCCGTCGGGGCCCGCGAGGTCGTCGATGGCCGCCTGCCAGGACTCCTGGGGGCGGTAGCCGCGCGGGTTCCAGGCGAAGTCGGCGGCGGTGAACAGCGGGATCCGGGAGGCGGTCGGCTGCTCCATGGCGTTGGCCAGCAGCGCCGCGGACTGGGTGGCCACCGCCGGGTCGCGGCCGGTGTACGGGCCGAGGAAGATCCGGTCCTGCGCCCAGTCGTTGACCGGGTAGTTGTCCATGGTGACCAGGCGGTGGCCGAACGCCGACCGGGCACCGGCCAGCTCACCGCCGGTGATGGTCCTGGGTACCACCCCCACCCCGGTCCAGGCGACGTCCACGCCGTCGTCGAGCGCACCGGACAGCGCGCGCCGGAACTCGGTGTCGCCGTCCTGGAAGTACTCGGTCGGCAGCAGGGACAGCGGGGCCGAGCCGGGGTAGCGGCCGGCCAGATGGCGGGCGAGGGCGCCTGCCACCTTGGCCTGTGCGGTGGCGGCGGCCTCCGGGCCGGAGCCGAAGGTGTCGGCGTCGGCGCCGCAGTGCCACTCGCTGTAGCTGACGTCCTGGAACTGCAACTGGAAGGAGCGCACCCCGAGCGCCCACATGGCGTCGACCTTGCGCAGCAGCGCCTTGAGGTCCTTCGAGGACGAGAAGCACATCTCCTGGCCGGGGGAGACTGCCCAGCCGAGGGTGACGTGGTTGGCCCGGGCGCGGGTGGCCAGCTCGCGGAACTCCTCGCGCCGCTCGGCGGGGTAGGGGTCGCGCCAGCGGGCCTGCCGGTAAGGGTCGTCGCCGGGCGCGTAGAGATAGCGGTTCTGCTTGGTGCGGCCCATGAAGTCGAGCTGGGCCAGCCGGTCGCGGTGCGACCACGGGGAGCCGTAGAAGCCCTCGGTCGTGCCCCTTACGGCCGTCCCGGGCCAGTCGCGGACGGTCACCCCGGCGACGGCGGAGCCCTTGCCCTCCCGCTTCACCAGGAGCTGGCGCAGGGTCTGGACGGCGTGGAAGAGACCGTCGGGGCCGACGCCGGACAGCGCGACCGTGGGCCGCCCCTCCACCGGGCCGGTGGCCAGGAGATAGCCGCCGGACGGGAGGTCGCCGCGCTCGGGCGCGCGCAGGGCGCGCAGCGCGCTGTTCGCGCCCCGGCCGCCCACCTGCACCACCAGTCCGCGCGTCGGAGCCTTGCCGCCGGGTGTGGCCTCGTTGACGGTGCGCACCCCCGCGTCGTGCAGCAGGCCGCGCAGCGCGTCCAGGGCGTACGGATCGGCGTCGCCGTCGGCTATGAGGGTGGCCTCGTCCCCCAGGGCCAGCTCCGGCCCGTGTGCCCGCAGCGACTGAGGGCGCGGCCATACGGGCGGTATGCCGTCGCTGCTCTCGCGCTCCGGTGTGGAGGCGCCCGGGGAGCCGTGCTCCACCGGTGCGGCGGCGGCCGTGGTGGCGCCGCCGAGCAGCCCGCCGATGACCGCGGCGGCCATGGCCGTCGCCCCCGCGGCCCTGGGCCTCTTCCCCCCGAACTGCACGGGCCTCTCCTCGATCCAGATAGCCGGTCCCCGTAGAAATGGCGCCGATAGGCGTGAGCCCACCACCAGGCCGGTGAGGGTGTCAACGCGGGCGACCGAACTGTCGGCATTGCCGTGTGCGCGAGGCATCGGGCGGACCGGGGCCGGGCGCGGCACGCCCGGCGCAAGTCTGACGGACGAAGGGCGGTCCTGTTCGTAAACTCTGTGCTCCCGATCCCTTACAACCGTGAAATCGCCGCCCAGAGGGCATGTGACCTACAGCACGTACGGGGGGCGTCTACGTCTGCATCCGTCCGGAGCGGGTAGGGCTCGAGATGACCCACTGCCGACAACCCCACGGAGGTCCGTGTGGCCGCGTCAGCTCAGCTTCTGCTTTCCGCCCTGTCCAAACCCGGACCCGAGGCGTCCAGTGAACCGGATCCCTTCGACGGGGTCTCCGACCCCGACTGTGGACTGTGCGGCCTGGACGGCTTCGGGTCCGGAAGCGCCACGGAGGCGCCCCTCACCAGCGAGCCCCCGCTCGCCGACAACGTTCCCCTGACCAGCGAGCCCCCGCTCGCCGCCGAACGTCCCCTGACAAGTGAGCCGACCGCCGCCCTCACCGGCGTGGGCGCGGGCTGCGAGCCGATGGAGTACTGATGGGCAGAGCGCGGCTCGCCGAGCTGCACGGAGTCGCCACCTCCTACGAGCCCGCCCCGGGCCGCACCGTCCAGGTGCCCGAGGACACAGTGGTCGCCGTACTGGCCGCGCTCGGCGTGGACGCCTCGACCCCCGAATCGGTACACGAAGCGCTGGACCGGCATGAGCGCCGGCGGCGCGACCGACTGCTGCCCCCCTGCGTGGTGGTGCGCCCCGGCAAGGCGCCACGCCTGAGCCTGCCCGAGGGCACGGCGCTGCGGGTGCGCCCCGAGGACGGCGCGCCGCACACGTGGGGGCGGGCGGCCGCGGGGACCCGTGGGGCGGATGGCCCCCTTACGGAGGCCCGCACAGACAGCGCTCATAGGGACGGCGCTCATACGGGTGGAGTTCTTACGGGCGGCGTTCATCAGGGTGGCGCTCATACGGGTGGCGTTCTTACGGAGGGCACCGCCGCCGACGGCCTCCTTACCGCGCTCACCGCGCTGCCGCCCGGCGCCCACACCCTGCTCGCCGAGGCCCCCGACGGCCGCCGCGCCACCGCCCCCCTCATCGTGGCCCCCGACCGGATGCCGTTATCCCCGGTCCGCAGCCACGGCTTTCTGGTGCAGCTCTACTCGCTGCTCTCCGCGCGCTCCTGGGGCATGGGCGACCTCGGCGACCTGGCCGATCTGGCCGCCTGGTCGGGACGGGCCCTCGGCGCCGGTTTCATCCAGATCAACCCGCTGCACGCCGCAGTCCCCGGCACCCCGGGCGCGCCCACCGACCCCTCGCCCTACCGCCCCTCCTCGCGCCGCTTCCCCGACCCGGTCCATCTGCGGATCGAGGACGTGCCCGAATACGTCCAGTTGCGCGGCCGCGCCCGGGAGCGGGCCGATCAGCTCCTGGAGGCCGCCGCGGCCCTCCGTACGTCCGTCCTGCGCGAGGGCGCCCTCATCGACCGGGACGCCGTCTGGGCCCTCAAGCGCGAGGCGCTGGAGCTGGTGCGCACGGTCCAGCTCAGCCCCGGCCGCCGCGCCGCCTACTGTGACTTCCTCGCCGAGCGCGGCCAGGCCCTGGAGGACCACGCCCTGTGGTGCGCGCTCGCCGAGACCCACGGCCCCGAATGGCGCACCTGGCCCGGCGGCCTGGCCGATCCGCGCTCCGCCGGCACCGCCCGGGCGCGGGCCGAGCATCTGGACCGCACCGACTTCCACTGCTGGCTGGCCTGGCTCACCGACACCCAGCTCGCGGCCGCCCAGCGCGCCGCACGCGACGCGGGCATGGGCATCGGCCTCGTGCACGATCTGGCGGTCGGGGTCCATCCCTCGGGCGCCGACGCCTGGGCGCTCCAGGACGTCTTCGCCTCCGGCATGTCGATCGGCGCGCCCCCGGACGCCTTCAACTCCCGGGGCCAGGACTGGGGCCTGCCCCCGTGGCGCCCGGACGCGCTCGCCGCCACCGGCTACGCCCCCTACCGCGATCTGCTGCGCGGCCTCTTGCGGCACGCGGGCGCGCTCCGTATCGACCATGTGATGGGCCTCTTCCGGCTGTGGTGGGTCCCCGAGGGACGTGAGCCGACCGAGGGCTGTTACGTCCGCTACGACGCGGAGGCGATGCTCGGCGTGCTCGCCCTGGAGGCGCACCGGGCCGGAACGGTCGTCATAGGGGAGGACCTGGGGACGGTCGAACCCGGTGTGCGGGAGGAGCTGGAGCGGCGCGGGGTGCTGGGGACGTCGGTGATGTGGTTCGAGCGGAACTACAACGGAGCGGGCGCGACGGGCGCGGCCCGGCCGCTGTCCCCCGGGGAGTGGCGCGCCGACTGCCTGGCCACCGTGACGACCCACGATCTGCCGAGCACGGCCGCCCGGCTCACCGGCGACCATGTCGAACTCCGGCACCGGCTGGGCCTGCTGACCCGCCCCCTCGCCGAGGAGCGCGCGGCGGACGCGGTGGAGGTCGCCGAGTGGCTGGCGCTGCTGGGGCGGCTCGGGCTGCTGCCGGAGGGGCCGGGCGACGAGGAGGGGGCGGTCAAGGCGGTCCACCGCTTTCTGCTGCGCACTCCGGCGAGGATGGTGGGCGTATGGCTGCCGGACGCCGTGGGGGACCGCAGACCGCAGAATCTGCCGGGCACCTGGGATCAGTACCCCAACTGGCGGCTGCCGATCGCCGACGCCGAGGGGCGCCCGATGTCCCTGGAGGAGTTGGTCGCCTCGCCCCGGCTGCGCGAGCTGATGGCCGAGGTGGCCCGGCTCGCCCCTCGTGGCGCCGCACGGTAGCTGCCTCGCCCCATGGCTGCCTCGATCCGCCCATAGGTTGGATCTCTGCTTTGCGCAGTCTCCCCCGAGCGCCTCACCTCTGGCAGTCTGTCATGGACACCGCCATAGAGATCCGATCAATGACGACCGGAGAGCTGGAGGGGACCATGGCCCGATCCCTGGGCGGAACGCCCGGCACCCACCGACCACGCGGACGACGGCGCGCGCTGCTCGCGCTCCGCGCCCTCGCCCTGGCCGCCCTCGCGGCCGCCGCCGTCCCTCCCGCCTCCGCGCAGGCCGCCCCCGCGCAGGCCGCCCCCGCGCAGGTCCCGGAGCAGGCCGCGCGGGCCGGATGCCAGGGGCCCGTCACCCCCGCCCCGCAGCAGACCGTCGAGGACTGCGACACCCCCGCCCGCATCATCGACAAGGCCGTCCACACCGTCCCCACCCCCGGACAGCGGGCCTGGCAGAAGCGCGAGATCACCGCCTTCACCCACTTCGGCATGAACACCATGACCGGCCGCCAGTGGGGCTCCGGGGCCGAGGACGAGAAGCTCTTCGACCCGCCCGGGCTCGACATGGACCAGTGGATGCGGGCGTACAAGGCCGCCGGTGCCCAGCAGGTCATGCTCACCGCCAAGCACCACGACGGCTTCGTGCTCTACCCGAGCCGCTATACGGACCACGACGTCGAGGCCAGCCCCTGGTGGACGAACGGCCCCGGCGGCAGGAATCCCGACGGCGATGTGCTGGGCGCCTACGTCGAGGCCGCTCGTAAGGCGGGACTCAAGGTCGGCGTCTATCTCTCGCCCGCCGACGGGGCCGAGCTGCCGCACGCCTGGCACGCCCGGTGGGTCGAGAAGATCCGCGAGAAGCAGCAGAACGGCGAGGAGCTGTCGCTGCCCGAGCGCATGGCCCTGGCGGACGGCGACCGCGCGCCCGCCGGCCAGGGCCGCTACGGCAACGGCAGCAAGCCCGGCGAGCGCACCATCCCCACCCTCGTCCCCGGCGACGACCGGGCGGACAAGGTCGCCTCGGGCGCGCTGCCCACCTTCCGCTTCGCCGCCGACGACTACGACGCGTACTACCTCAACCAGATCTACGAGATCCTGACGCAGTACGGCCCCATCGACGAGTTCTGGCTGGATGGGGCCAACCCCTGGGGCGGTGCGGGCGTCACCCAGAACTACAACGTCAGGAACTGGTTCGAGCTGATCCGCGCGCTCTCCCCGGACGCCGTGGTCTTCCAGGGCGCGCAGGGCGTGCGCTGGGTGGGCAACGAGGACGGCATCGCCCGGGAGACCGAATGGTCGGTGACCCCGTCCGCGGTCGACCCGTGGACGGTCGTCGGCGGCGGGCTGCCCAATGACTCCACCGACGCCGACATCGGCTCGCGCGCGAAGCTGACCGCGCCGGGCGTGCGCCATCTTCAGTGGTACCCGGCCGAGGCCGATGTCTCGATCCGCCCCGGCTGGTTCCACGACCCCGCGGAGCGGCCCAAGACCCCCGGCGAGCTCATGTCGCTGTACGAGCGCAGCGTGGGCCGCAATGCCTCGCTGCTGCTCAACGTCCCGCCCGCGAAGAACGGCCGGATCGACGACACCGACATCGCCTCCCTTACGGCCTTCGGCACAGCCGTAAGGACGACATACGGCACCGGAGCGCGGCCGTCCACCGGCCATCCGGTGACCTTCGACCGGGTACGGCTCGGCGAGGACATCCGCCGGGGACAGCGGGTGGAGGAGTTCACCGTGCAGGCCCGGGTGGCGGGGACATGGCGGGACATCGCCTCCGGTACGACCATCGGGGCCCGGCGCATCCTTCCGCTGGCCGTGCCCGTCACCGCCGACGGGCTGCGGGTACGGGTCCTCGCCTCCCGCGCCGCGCCACGGCTGCTGCCGCCCACCGTCCACCTCGGCGCGGCGGGCCGCCGCTGAGCCGACCTCCGAGGCCGCGGTCATGGCCATCTCAACACGGTGGTAAAGGCCACCCCGGGCACGCGGCGCCGGGGGGCATCGGATAACTTGAGTCCGTGAGCAACAAGGTCAAAAAGAACGCCGTGCGCGCCGGTGCAGTCATCGCCGCGACAACGGCGATGCTGCTGATGTCGTCCCCCGCGTTCGCGCTCACCCGCGACGACGGTGACGACCCGGGTCCGGGCCTGAGCGTCGCCGAGACGCTGGGCCTCTATGTCGCCGCTCCGATCATTCTCTTCCTGGTGATCGCGGGTCTGGTGATGGCGGGAGACAGGAAGTCCCGTAAGCAGACCGACTGAGGCGATTGATCGACGAAGCGCGCGCACGCCGCTGCGGAGCGCCCCGGCCATCCGGCCGGGGCGCTTTTGTCGTGTATGGGGTGGACGGTTTCGCTCCGGCCGCCGGTCCGTGCCGGCTAGGCCATCCGCGCCGCGCCGCGTTCCGCCGCCCCGGATCCCCAAGTGCGACCGCGTCACGTCGAGTTCACCATGTGCCATCCACAGGCCCCGGGCCGTTTATTTTCGCTTTAACCTACGGTGTCGTAACCTACGGGTCCGTAGGTAATGCCCGTCGCCCCCGTCCCCTGGAGCGCCACCGTGACACTCGCCCCTACCCACCGCCCCGGTCAGGCCGTATGGAGCGATACCCAGCTCCTGTACGCGCTTGAAGAGGTGGTCGAGACCGAGCTCAACCGGCATCTGGCGGTCGCCAAGGAGTGGATGCCGCACGAGTACGTCCCGTGGAGCGACGGCCGGAACTTCGACGGTGTCATGGGCGGTGAGGCATGGGCGCCCGACCAGTCCAAGGTCAGCGACGTCGGCCGGATCGCACTCGTGGTGAACCTCCTCACCGAGGACAATCTCCCCAGCTACCACCACGAGATCGCGACCCTCTTCGGCCGGGACGGCGCCTGGGGCACCTGGGTGCACCGCTGGACGGCGGAGGAGGGGCGCCACGGCATCGTGATGCGTGACTACCTGCTGACCAGCCGCGCCGTCGACCCGGTGGAGCTGGAGCGGTTCCGCATGGCGCATATGTCCGAGGGCTTCGAGTCGGACAACCAGCACAGCATGCTGCACACCGTGGCGTATGTCGCCTTCCAGGAGCTGGCCACCCGCATTTCGCACCGCAACACCGGCCATCACTCCGGCGACCCGGTCTGCGACCGGATGCTGGCGCGCATCGCCACCGACGAGAACCTGCACATGATCTTCTACCGGAACCTGCTCGGGAAGGCGTTCGAGCTGGCCCCCGACCAGACCATGGGCGCCGTCCGCGATGTGGTGGTCAACTTCCGGATGCCGGGTCATGGGATGCCCGGCTTCGAGCGCGCCGCCGCTCAGATCGCCATTGGCGGCATATACAACCTCCGCATCCACCATGACGACGTGCTCCAGCCCGTGCTGCGCTTCCTGAAGGTCCTGGAGATCGGCGGGCTCGGTCCGGAGGGGCTCAAGGCGCAGGAGGAACTGGGTCTCTACATGGGTGGATTGGACGATCAGGCCACCAAGTTCGACGAGCGGCGCGAGGCGCTGCTGGCCCGTCGCAGGGCCCGTGCCGAACGTTCGTGATCACTCTGGCACCATCGGGTGATGGTCGAACATTCATCGCAAGGGACGTCCGGCGCGGCTCACGGTGAAATGCCCGCCATGGCGGACCGGATGGCGGCGGATCAGGAGCCTGTCGACGAGCCGGAGCAGGAGCCGGAGCCGGATCCGGCGGCCGAGGCGGCCCGGCTGAGGGCCGCCGCGGCCGCGGGGAAGCCGGATGCGTACCGGGCCTACGCCGAACTCCTCACCGGCGAGGGCCGTTTGGACGAGGCCCTGCCATGGTGGGCCAGGGCCGCCGACGCCGGGGACGCGGACGCCTCGCGCACGCTGGCGATCTGTCACAAGGACCGCGGCGAGTTCGCCGAGGCCGAGCGGTGGTACCGCACGGCCGCCGATCGCGACGGCGGCTGTGCGTTCGGTCTGGCCCGGCTGCTGCACGAGGCCGGCGATACGGCCGGTGCCGAGACGTGGTACGAGCACGGGGCCGCGCTCGGCAGCGTCGAGTGCACGACCAACGGCGCCGTGCTGCTGGCCGCCCGCGGCGAATGGGACACCGCACTGGAGCGGCTGGCCGAGGCGTCCGCCCGGGGCGACGACATCGCCACCCGCACCCGCCGGGCCATCCAGAACATGCTGAGCGACCTGGACGGCTGGCGCGAGGCCCTCGCCCGGGCCGAGGCCGAGGGCGACCCCGAGGAGGCGTACGAGGCGCTGCGCGACCTGCTCGACCCGGACCGCAGGGCGATGTTCGCGCGCTACCCCCGGATGGTCGCGGAGGCCGAGGCGCTGTACGCCCGGGCGGCCGCGGTCGGCAGCGCCAAGGCGCTGGTGGACCAGGCCCTCTTCATCGCCCGCGACGACAGCCGCTGGGACGAGGCCCGCGCCCTCGTCGAACGCGCCCATGAGCGGGGCTACGACGGTGCGGCGTACGTCCTCGGCGTCTGGGCGGAGGAGAACGGCGAACTGCGCACCGCCGAGGAGTGGTACCGCACGGCCGACGAGGCGGACGGCGGCCACATATGGGCCTGCTTCAACCTCGGCGTGCTGTGCGTACGGCAGCGGCGGCTGGATGAGGCGGAACGGTGGCTGCGGGCCACGGGGCTCGACGGTCGCGGGGGCGCCGAGGGGGTGGATGCGGAGGGCCGGGGGCCGTTTGACGAGGGCGACGAGCGGGTCGTCCGGGCGCTGGAGGACATCGCCGCGATCCGCGCCGACCCCGAGCGGATGCCGCCCGCCGAGTGGGGGGAACGCCTGCCCGGGCTGCGGGCCCGCGCCGAGGAGGGCGGCCCGGACGCCTGGTGCGCGTACGCCGACGCGCTCGACCGGCTGTACCGGCTCCCCGAGGCCGCCGAGTGGTATCGCAGGGCGGGCACCCCGCGCGCCCTGCTCGCCCTCGGCCGGATGCTGTACGAGGTGGGCGGTGCCACGGGACTGCGGATTGTGCCGTACTTCGAGCCCGCGGCGGCGGAGGGCGATGCCGGGGCCGCGTACGACATCGGCCGTATTCACGACGAGGCCGGGGACCGGCGCACCGCCCAGATCTGGTTCCGCCGGGCCGCCGACCTCGGGCACGGGCGGGCCGCGTGGTGGCTCGGCTGGACGTCGGAGGAGCGGGGCGGCGATCCGCAGCACGCCGAGCGCTGGTATGTGCGCGCCGCCCGCAGCGGTCTGGTGCCGCCCGCGTTTCTCGCGGGGCGCAGCATGGTTCGGCGCGGTGCCTATGGTGAGGCCGAGCCGCTGCTCAGGGTGGCGTGCGAGGGGGAGCACGAGGAGGCGCCGTACTGGCTCGCGCAAGCGTTGCGGGGGTTGGGGCGGGTGGAGGAGGCGGAGCGGTGGCTTCGGGTGGCTGCCGAGGCGTACCCGGACGTTCTCCGCCAATACGGCCCGATGGCACGTCTGGCCATGCCTGACCCTGGCTGACCCATTTGTGGGCAATCGTCCCGTGGGGCGGGACGATTGCCCACAACCAGATGGGTGGCGCAGTGCGGGGCCATACGCCCCGCACTGCGCCACCAATGCCGTCAGCTCGCCGCGGCGTCCGCGGCTTGGGCGCGGAGGGCGCGTTCGATGCCTGCTCGGGACTCCGTCATCAGACGCCTCAGCGCCGCCGTGGGCTCGGCCGACGCGAGCCACGCGTCCGTCGCGTCCAGGGTCTCCTGGGAGACCTGGAGCGCCGGGTAGAGCCCCACCACGATCTGCTGCGCCATCTCATGGCTGCGGCTGTTCCAGGTGTCCTTCACCGCCGCGAAGTACTTCTCCGTGTACGGCGCCAGCAGCTCCCGCTGGTCGGTCTGGACGAAGCCGCCGATCACCGCCTCCTGCACCGCGTTCGGCAGGGTGTCGCTCTCCACGACCGACGCCCACGCCTCCGCCTTGGCCTCCCGCGTCGGCCGCGCGGCCCGAGCCATCGCGGCGTAGCGCTCGCCCGCGGAGGTCTTGTCGCGCTCCAGCTCCGCCGCGATGGCCCCCTCGTCCGCCCGCCCGGTGGCGGTGAGCCGCTGGAGCAGTGCCCAGCGCAGCTCGGTGTCGATGGCCAGGCCCTCGATCGTCTCGGTGCCGTCGAGCAGCCCGGCGACCAGGTCGAGCTGCGCGTCCGTACGGGCGGTCGCGGTGAAGGCCCGCGCCCAGGCGAGCTGGTGGTCGCTGCCCGGGGCCGCCGCCCGCAGATGGTCGAGCGTGGCCTCGGTCCACTTGGCCAGGCCCGTCTCGCGCCAGGCCGGGGCCGCGTACAGGTCCAGGGCCAGCTTCACCTGGCGGTGCAGCGACTGGACGACGCCGATGTCGGACTCCTTGGCGATGCCCGAGAGCACCAGCGCCAGATAGTCGCGGGTGGCCAGTTCGCCGTCGCGGACCATGTCCCAGGCCGAGGCCCAGCACAGCGCGCGCGGCAGGGACTCCGCGAAGTCGCCCAGGTGCTCGGTGACGACGGCCAGCGAGTCCGGGTCCAGCCGCACCTTCGCGTAGGTGAGGTCGTCGTCGTTGAGCAGGATCACCGCGGAGCGCTTCGCGCCGATGAGCTGCTCCACCTGGGTCAGCTCACCGTCCACGTCCAGCTCGATGCGCTCGGAGCGGATCAGCTTGCCGGTCGCGTTCAGGTTGTAGAGCCCGATGGCGATGCGGTGCGGCCGCAGCGTCGGCTCGCCCTTGGCGCCCGGCGGCAGCGCGGGGGCCTCCTGCCGCACCGCGAAGGAGGTCACGGTGCCGTTGGCGTCCGTCTCGATCTCCGGCCGCAGCACATTGATGCCCGCCGTCTCCAGCCACTTCTTCGACCAGGTCTTCAGATCGCGCCCGCTGGTCTCCTCCAGCGCGCCGAGCAGATCCGACAGCCGGGTGTTCTTGTAGGCGTGGCGCTTGAAGTACGCCTGGACGCCGCTGAAGAACTCGTCCATCCCGACGTACGAGACCAGTTGCTTGAGCACCGAGGCGCCCTTGGCGTACGTGATCCCGTCGAAGTTGACCAGGACGTCGTCCAGGTCGTTGATCTCGGCCATGATCGGGTGGGTGGACGGCAGTTGGTCCTGCCGGTAGGCCCACGTCTTCATGGAGTTGGCGAAGGAGGTCCAGGACCGCGGCCACCTGCTGCCCGGCGCATGGGCCTGGCAGGCGATCGAGGTGTAGGTGGCGAACGACTCGTTCAGCCACAGGTCGTTCCACCACTCCATGGTGACGAGATCGCCGAACCACATATGGGCCAGCTCGTGGAGGATGGTCTCGGCCCGCGTCTCGTACGCCGCGTCGGTGACCTTGGAGCGGAAGACGTACTGGTCGCGGATGGTCACCGCGCCCGCGTTCTCCATCGCGCCCGCGTTGAACTCCGGCACGAAGAGCTGGTCGTACTTGGCGAACGGGTACGCGTAGTCGAACTTCTCCTCGAACCACTCGAAGCCCTGCCGCGTCACCTCGAAGATCGCGTCCGAGTCGAGGTACTCCGCGAGCGAGGGACGGCAGTAGATGCCCAGCGGCACCGAGCGGCCGTCCTTCTCGTACGAGCTGTGCACGCTGTGGTACGGGCCCGCGATCAGCGCGGTGACATACGTCGACAGGCGCGGGGTCGGCTCGAACCGCCAGACGTTGTCCTTCGGCTCCGGCGCGGGCGAGTTCGAGATCACCGTCCAGCCCTCGGGTGCCGTCACGGTGAACTGGAACGTGGCCTTCAGGTCGGGCTGCTCGAAGTTGGCGTACACCCGGCGGGCGTCGGGCACCTCGAACTGGGTGTAGAGGTACGCCTGCTGGTCGACCGGGTCGACAAAGCGATGCAGCCCCTCACCGGTGTTGGTGTACGCGCAGTCCGCGACCACTCGCAGCTCATTGCGCCCGGCCAGCAGCCCCGGCAGCGCGATCCGCGAGTCCTTGAAGACCTCGTTCGGGTCGAGCGCCTCGCCGTTGAGCACCGCCTCGTGCACCGTGGGCGCCACCAGGTCGATGAACGACTCCGCGCCCGACTCGGCGGCGTCGAAGCGCACCGTGGTCACGGAGCGGTAGGTACCGCCCTCCTGGGCGCCGCTCAGGTCCAGTTCGATCTCGTACGCGTCCACCGTGAGGAGGCGCGCCCGCTGCTGCGCTTCCTCCCTTGTGAGGTTGGTGCCAGGCACGTCGGCTAACTCCCGTTCGTCATGTGCGGTACGCCATGCGTCAGGCGGATGGCCATCCTCGCACGTCGGCCGGTCGGCGTCGGTAGGACAAAGGGCGGCTGAACGGGAGGAACACCGAGGGGGAGCGGCCGGCCGGCCGCTCCCCCTCGGACGAGGCGTGGGCGTCAGCTCAGGTCGGCCGCCACCAGCTCGGCGATCTGCACCGCGTTCAGCGCGGCGCCCTTGCGCAGGTTGTCGTTGGAGAGGAACAGCGCGAGACCGTGCTCGACCGTCTCGTCCACCCGGATCCGGCCCACATAGCTGGGGTCCTGGCCGGCGGCCTGGAGCGGGGTCGGGATCTCCGAGAGCGCCACGCCGGGGGCCGCGGCCAGCAGCTCGGAGGCGCGCTCCACGCTGATCGGACGCTCGAAGCGGGCGTTCACCTGGAGCGAGTGGCCGGTGAAGACCGGCACCCGGACACAGGTGCCGGACACCTTCAGCTCCGGGATCTCCAGGATCTTGCGGCTCTCGTTGCGGAGCTTGTGCTCCTCGTCGGTCTCGAACCGGCCGTCGTCGACGATCTTCCCGGCCAGCGGGAGCACATTGAACGCGATCGGGCGGGCGTACACCTCGGGCTCGGGGAAGTCCGCCGCCGCGCCGTCGTGGGTGAGCTCGGCCGCGCGGTCGGCGGTCTTGCGGATCTGGCTGTCCAGCTCGGCGACGCCGGACAGCCCGGAGCCGGAGACGGCCTGGTAGGTGGTG
Source organism: Streptomyces sp. CY-1 (assembly GCF_047218265.1). Lineage (NCBI taxonomy): Bacteria > Bacillati > Actinomycetota > Actinomycetes > Kitasatosporales > Streptomycetaceae > Streptomyces > Streptomyces sp. CY-1. The sequence goes on along the minus strand of NZ_CP178393.1, from coordinate 4,137,066 downwards.
GCCACCAGGGCGGTGAGCCCGGCCTCGGCGTGCAGCGGGCGCAGCACGGGCATGGCGGCCATGGTGGTGCAGTTCGGGTTGGCGATGATGCCCTTGGGGCGGTCCACCGCGGCATGCGGATTGACCTCGGCGACGACCAGGGGCACCTGGGGGTCCATCCGCCAGGCCGAGGAGTTGTCGATCACGACGGGGCCCTGTGCGGCGACCTTCTCGGCCAGCGCCCTGGAGGTGGCACCGCCCGCGGAGAACAGGACGATGTCCAGACCGGAGTAGTCGGCCGTGGCGGCGTCCTCGACGGTGATCTCGGTACCGCGCCACGGGAGCGTGCGGCCCGCCGAGCGGGCGGAGGCGAACAGGCGCAGCCGCTCGGCCGGGAAGTCACGTTCGGCGAGCACCCTGCGCATCACTCCGCCGACCTGGCCGGTCGCTCCGACGATTCCGATCCTCATATCAGCCCTTTTCCTTGGTTGTGCCTGTTCGAGGCGCCTACCCTCCTGGCAAGTGTCTCAGGCGGGTCCGTTACCGTCCCGTGATTTATCCCACGGCGGGGGCGGTTCCCAGGGTGGATGAACGCCGAGTGAGCGCGAGAATGCCTGTTCACGAGGGCGCGATGACCGTTTGCTACCGCCAAGATCCACGTGTGGAGATCGGCGACCCGCGTTGCCGCCTCGTTCACCGCCAGGCCATTCCCGATGCCAACGATCCGAGGTGAGGACAGCGTCGCTGTCCGCCCGTTTCCGCGTGTCCACTCGGGGAGATCGCGCATGTCCCGCATACGGTCCGCCGCAGCAGCCGTCGCCCACCTCGATCGGCGCACCTTCCTCGCCGCAACCGCCGCCACCGGTGCCACGGCCGGTCTGGGGCTCGCCTTCGGGCCCGGCAGCGGTTCGGCCGACGCCACGCAGCCCGCCACCGCGCGCGCCGTGGGCCGCCGGGTGGTGCAGGCCCCGGCGGCGCCCTCGACGGCCGGTACGACGCTGGAGACGTTCTCCGCCGCACAGGGCGCCACCGGCTACCGGCGGCTCGCCGCCGGCCCCGCCTGGACCCGCGAGGTCCGCAGCGAGATCACCGGCGCCAAGGGCGGCCGCGAGGACCGGCGCACCGCGCTCGCCTCGTTCGTCCAGCTCACGGATCTGCACCTGACCGACGTCCAGCACCCGATGCGCTACGAATTCCTGCGCAGCGGGCGCGCCGGGGCGTGGCGGCCGCACGAGGCGCTGACCATCGCCGGGGTCGCCTCGCTCATCGAGCGGATCAACGGGCTGCGCGGCGGACCCGCCACCGGGGCGCCGCTGTCGTTCGTCATGACCACCGGCGACAACACCGACAACAACGCCAAGATCGAGCTGGAGTGGTTCCTGGCCGCGATGAACGGCGGCCGGATCACTCCCAACACCGGCGATCCGCGCCGCTACGAGGGCGTCCAGAACAGCGGGCTCAAGGAGTTCTGGCACCCCGAGGAGGCGCTGCGCGACGCCGACAAGAAGCTCGGCTTCCCGCGCATCGACGGCTTCCTCAAGGCCGCGCTGCGCACCGTCAACAGCCCCGGGCTGCGGCTGCCGTGGTACTCCACCATCGGCAACCACGACGACCTGGCGGGCGGTGTCTACTCCCTCGGCCACAACTACTACGCGGACTTCGCCACCGGGAAGCGCAAGCTGGAGATCATCCCGGCCGATGACGCCGAGCGGCTCTTCAAGGGCACACGCGTCGGGGGCGACCCCAAGGGCGTCCAGATGAAGGCGCTGCTGGACGCGCACGCCAAGGACATGCGCACGGTCACCCCCGACGAGCGCCGCGCGCCCTTCACCCAGGCCGAGTACCTGGCCGCGCACCTGGACCCGGCCGCCACCGGCCCCGGTCCGGTCGGCCACGGCTACACCAAGGCCAACCTCGAGCAGAACACCCTCTACTACTCGTTCCGGGTCTCCGAGAACGTGATCGGCATCAGCCTGGACACCACCGACCCGGGCGGCCACTACACCGGGTCGCTCGGCACCGCCCAACTGCGCTGGCTGGAGCGGACCCTGAAGGCCCACAAGGACGACTACGTGATCGTCTTCAGCCACCACTACAGCCGCAGCCTGGACAACATGAACCACGACCCGGCCCGGCCGGGCGAGGCCCGCCACGGCGGGGACGAGGTCGTCGCCCTGCTCCAGCGCCACCCCAAGGTGCTGGCCTGGATCAACGGCCACAGCCACAAGAACGAGATCACCCCGCGCGGCACCTTCTGGGAGATCACCACCGCCTCGCATGTGGACTTCCCCCAGTTGGCCCGGGTGTTCGAGGTCGTGGACAACCACGACGGCACGATCTCCCTGTTCACCACGCTCATCGAGTCGGCCGCGCCGCACCGTACGGACTTCTCGGACCTGTCCCAGACCGGGCTCGCGGCGCTCTACCGCGAGCTGTCCTTCAACGCGCCCGGCGCCAGCCGGAAGCTGGCCGGTGACGCGACGGACCGCAACACCGAGCTGCTGCTGCGCAAGCCCTGAGCCCTGCCCTGGGTCTGAGTCTGGGTCTGGGTCTGGGCCGCGCGTTCCGGGTGACCCGATGCCCCGCCTCCGCGCCGGGGCATCGGGGCGTCAGCGCGGCAGGACGACCACATAGGAGGCCGGTTCGCGGTCGGCCGCCGCGATCAGGGCGGTACGGACCACCGCGGCCTGTTCCTCCGGGGTCTCCCGGAGCTGCTTCGGGGTGACGCGTACGACCGTGATCCCGAGCCGCTCCAGGTGTTCGCGCTTACGGCCGAAACCGCCGCGCCAGACCTCCTCGTCCTGGCGCGGCGCCCGGGTGTCGATCTCCACCGCCACCGCCTGCTCACGCCAGTAGGCGTCCACCCCGCCGAGGGCGGGCCCGCCGGGCAGCCGCAGCTCCACGTTCCACACGGGCTCGGGCAGGTGGTGGCCGCGGATCATGTCGTACAGCCGCCCCTCGGCGATCGCCCGGCCCTCGGCGAGCAGCGCGTCCACCGCGTCCACGACATGCGGCCGGGACAGCAGCCGGGCCGAGTGCAGCTCCGCGACGACGGCCGTGGCCTCGCAGTGGCCGTGGCGCACGGACTCGGTGAGCAGTCTGCGGACCAGGACGGCGTCGGTGAGCCGGGCGACGGCGTCGGCGAGGGCGCGGGCCACCGGGGTGGTGGGCACTCCCGCGACGTACTGGGGGCCGGGCAGTGTGCCCGCCCGGACGAAGCGGACGAAGCCGGTGGCGCGCAGCCGCCGGGTGCGCGGCACCAGGACGTCGATCCGGTCGAGGGAGGCCAGCGGGGGAGCGGAGGAGAAGTGGTGCAGGGCGAGCGCGGCAAGCCCGGTGATCATCGCCTCGCGTGCGGTTCGCCGTCGCCCCCCGGCGAGGCGCCGTCGGCACCCTGGCCGCGGCTCGCGGTGTACAGCAGCGCGGCCAGCAGCCGCTCCTCGCTGGTCGCCGGGCCGGGGTGGAGCAGATGGACGCCCGGCAGGATCTGCTGCCAGGGCCCGCCGGCCCGGCTGCGCTCCGCGGCGACGGACGCGGTCACACCGTGCTCGCGGAGCTGACGTGTCGTCAACACCCGGCGCTGGACGTCCGAGAGGTGATGGAGGGGGCGGGGGGACAGCGGCGTGTTGTGGCTCATGCCCCCGCCATTCCCGCGCCCGCCGCACCGGCTAACCCCTGTTACAGAGTCGTCGACAAAAGCGGACAACCCCGCACTAAAGTACGACAGTTCGAATGCCGAAAAGGCTCCCCGCCCCGGCGCCCGGTCGCGCGGCCCGGCCGCAGGTCCGGGCCGCGAGGTCCGGCTCAGGGGTCCGACGTGCGAGGCCCTGCTGCGGGGCCCGGCCGCGCGGTGCGGCTACGGTGCCCCGTAGCGGTGCCCGGCTTGCTGGGTCCGGCCGCCGGGGCCCGGTCGCGCGGCCCGGCCGCAAGGTCCCGCCCCGGCGCCCGCCGCGGTGGCCGCGCGATGCCCGCGCGGCGCTTGCCCGGCGGTAGCCGGGGCGCCGTGCGGGCACCCGAGGGGCGGCGTACGCCTCAGACTGCCGCCCTCTTGTCGCAGTCCTGTCCGCGCAGGGCACGGGCGAGGTCGTCGCGTGCCTCCAGGACCAGTCGGCGCAGCGCGGGCGCCGCGTCCGGGTGGCCGTCCAGCCAGGTGTCGGCCGCCTCCAGGGCGTGGGCGTCGCCCTGGGCGGCCGGGAAGAGCCCGCGCACGATCGCCATCCCGATCTCGATCGACCGCTCCTGCCAGATCCGCTCGATCACCTCGAAGTAGCGCGGTGCGTACGGCGCAAGCAGCTCCCGCTGGCCCGGCTGGTCGAAACCGGAGATGGTGGCCTCCACCAGGGCGTTGGAGAGCCGGTCGGACTCCACCACCGCCTCCCATGCCTCGGCCTTGACCGCGGCGGAGGGCCGGGCGGCCAGGCACCGCACCTGGTGGCGCTTGCCGGAGGCGGTGTCGTCGCGCGCCAGCTCGGCGCCGATCAGCGCCTCGTCGGCCTGGCCGCTCGCGGCCAGCGCGGCCAGGAACGTCCAGCGCAGCTCCTGGTCCACATCCAGCCCGTCGATCCGGGCCGTGCCGTCCAGCAGCCCGCTCAGCATCCGCAGCTCGGACTCGGCGACGGCGACCTGTGCGAAGAACCGCGCCCAGGCGAGCTGATGCCCGCTGCCCGGCTCGGCCTGCCGCAGCTCGCTGAGCGCGACCTCGGCGAGCTGGGCACCGGCCGCCTCGCGCGCCTCCGGCGCCGAGTAGTGGTGCAGGGCGGACAGCGCCCACGCCTGGACCATCTGGAGCACGCCGATGTCGCTCTCGGCCCCGGCGAACCGCCGCACCAGCTCCAGATAGTCGCGGGCGGGCAGCAGCGCGTCACGGGTGAGGTTCCACAGCGCGGACCAGCTCAGCGCGCGGGCGAGGGGGTCGGTCAGCTCGCCCAGGTGCTGACGCAGGGTGTCCAGCGACCCCTCGTCGAAGCGGATCTTGCAGTAGGTGAGGTCGTCGTCGTTGACCAGGATCAGATCGGGCCGGGCGGCGCCGGTCAGCTCGGGGACGACCGTACGGGGACCGTCGACGTCCACCTCGGCGCGGGCGTAGCGCACCAGCGCCCCGGGGCGCTCACCGGCCGGGGCCTCCTTGCGGTACAGCCCCACCGCCACTCGGTGCGGACGAAGTGTCGGGTGACTCTCGGCGGCCTCCTGCTCCACCGCCAGCTCGGTGATATGCCCCTCGGCGTCATAGGTGGCGTGCGGGGTGAGCGCGTTGACCCCCGCGGTCTCCAGCCAGGCGCGCGACCAGGTGGCCATGTCCCGGCCCGAGGTCTCGCCGAGCACCGCCAGCAGATCCGACAGCCGGGTGTTTCCGTACGCGTGCCGCTTGAAGTAGCGCCGCGCGCCCTCCAGGAAGGCGTCCTGCCCGACGTAGGCCACGAGCTGCTTGAGCACGGAGGCGCCCTTGGCGTATGTGATCCCGTCGAAGTTGAGCTTGGCGTCCTCCAGGTCACGGATGTCGGCCGTGACCGGGTGGGTGGACGGCAGTTGGTCGGCGCGGTAGGCCCAAGCCTTGCGGCGGTTGGCGAAGGTGATCCAGCCGTCGGTGAAGCGGGTCGCCCCGACCAGCGCGAAGGCCCCCATGAAGTCGGCGAACGACTCCTTGAGCCACAGGTCGTCCCACCACTCCATGGTCACCAGGTCGCCGAACCACATATGCGCCATCTCGTGCAGGATGACGTTGGCCCGGCCCTCGTACGACGCCTGGGTGACCTTGCCGCGGAAGACGAACTCCTCCCGGAAGGTCACACAGCCCGGGTTCTCCATCGCGCCGAGGTTGTACTCCGGCACGAACGCCTGGTCGTACTTGCCGAACGGGTACGGATAGTCGAAGTGGTCGTGGAAGAAGTCCAGCCCCTGCTTGGTGACGGTGAAGATGTCGCCCGCGTCGAAGTGCTTGGCCAGCCCCTTGCGGCACAGCGCGCCCAGCGGGATCTCCAGCTCGGAGCCGTCCGGCAGCGTGCGGCGGTAGAGGTCGCTCTCGTGGTGGTACGGACCGGCGAGCACGGCCGTGATGTACGTCGAGATGGGCCGGGTCGGGACGAAGTGGCTGGTCGCGGCGGAATCGCCGGCGCCGGACGGCTCCACCCGGTCCACCGTCCCGTTGCTCAGCACCGTCCAGCCCTCCGGGGCGGTCACCGAGAAGGTGAACGGGGCCTTGAGATCCGGCTGTTCGAAGTTGGCGAAGACCCGGCGGGCGTCGGCCGGCTCGTACTGGGTGTAGAGGTAGACCTCGCCGTCCTCCGGGTCCACGAAGCGGTGCAGGCCCTCGCCGGTGCGGCTGTAGGCGCACTGCGCGTCCACCACCAGCTCGTTCTCCGCGGCGAGCCCGTCCAGCGCGATCCGGGAGCCGTCGAAGACCGCCGCCGCGTCCAGCTCCCGCCCGTTGAGCCGCACCGAGGTCACCGAGGGCGCCAGCAGATCGGCGAAGGTCGCCGCGCCCGGCTCGGCGCAGCGGAAGCGGATCGTGGTCGTGGAGCGGAAGGTGCGCGGCCCGGACCCGGTGTGCTCACCGACCGCGGACCGCAGATCGAGCGCAACCTCGTAACCCTCGACGGTCAGCAGCTTCGCCCGCGCACGGGCCTCGTCACGGGTCAGGTTCTCACCGGGCACGACGCGGCTCCCTCGGCAATGTCTCGCATCTCGGATATCGGACAGCGGAAATCATGTCACGGTGCACCGACAGCCGGTATCGGGGAATGGGCTCCCCTCCCGCCCGCGTTGAGTCGGGTAGCTAGCTCTCTGTTCATTTGCGATGACCACGCGCCCGCTCGAGGAGAAACCGTGACCGAGACTGCCAAGACTCCTGCTGATTTCTGGTTCGATCCGCTGTGTCCCTGGGCCTGGATGACCTCGCGCTGGATGCTCGAGGTGGAGAAGGTGCGCCCGGTCGAGGTGCGTTGGCACGTCATGAGCCTCGCCGTGCTCAACGAGCCCAAGCTGGATGAGCTGCCCGAGGAGTACCGCGAGCTGCTGAAGACCGCCTGGGGTCCGGTCCGGGTCTGCATCGCCGCCGAGCAGAAACACGGCAGCGAGGTCCTCGGCCGGCTCTACACCGCCCTCGGCACCCGCTTCCACAACCAGGGCCTGGAGAAGAACCGCGAGACGATCGTGGCCGCTCTCGAGGAGGCCGGTCTCCCCGCCGACCTCGCCGACTACGCCGACTCCGACGCGTATGACACCGAGCTGCGCGCCTCCCACAAGGAGGGCATCGAGCTGGTCGGCCAGGACGTGGGCACCCCCGTCATCGCCGTCCCGGGCTCGGACGGCGAGCAGGTCGCCTTCTTCGGCCCCGTGGTCACCCCCGCCCCCAAGGGCGAGGACGCCGCCAAGCTCTGGGACGGCACCCTGATGGTCGCCTCGATCCCCGGCTTCTACGAGATCAAGCGGACCCGTACGGTCGGCCCGCTCTTCGACTGACGCCCTCCTCCGCCGCCACGGCAAGGACGCCGCCACGGCAGGGCCCCCGCGCGAGTCGACCGCGCGGGGGCCCTTTTCGCTTCCCGGCCGCCCATGCATGGGCTCACGCATGGGCGGCCGGGTGGCCATGCGTGAGCCCATGCCCGGACGTACGGGTGGCTCAGCCCCGGCGGCCCACCAGCTTCCAGGCGGCCGGCAGCGCGCCCATCGCCAGCGCGGCCTTCAGCGCGTCCCCGATCAGGAACGGGGTGAGCCCGGCCGCGACCGCCTCGCCGAGGGAGATGTGGGTGGCCAGCGCCAGATACGGGACGCCCACGGCGTAGGTGACCGCCGAGCCGACCGCCATGGTGCCCGCGGTGCGCAGCACCCCGCGGTCGCCGCCGCGCCGGGCCAGCGCGCCCACCACGGTCGCCGCCAGCAGCATGCCCAGCACATAGCCGAAGGACGGCATGGCCGCGCCGGAGCTGCCCTCGGCGAACCACGGCACACCGGCCATGCCGACCAGGGTGTACAGCGCCAGCGACAGGAAGCCGCGCCGGGCGCCCAGCGAGGTGCCCACCAGCAGGGCGGCGAACGTCTGGCCGGTCACCGGCACCGGCGAGCCGGGGACGGGCACCGAGAGCTGCGCGGCGAGACCGGTGAGCACGGCGCCCCCGATGACCAGCGCGGTGTCCCGGGCCAGGACGCGCCGGGCGGGAAAGACCGCGTCCGCGAGGACCGTACCGGGTGTGGCGGCGGCAGAAACCGTGCTCATCAGCGATGCTCCCAGGTCAGAGGGTGGATACCGGGACGCTAACCCAATGCGCGGGCCTAGGACACCGTCGGATGACCACAAAGCCGGACGCATCGGCTTGGCGGCTTCTGGCAGATACACCCGGTACGGAGCGTGACGCAGGTGTCCGATATCCAGAAAAGATTGGTCGTGATGTTGTCCTGATAGGACGCGGCCTTCACACTAGGGACGTTTTGCAGCCGCCCGCCCGCCGCGTAAGGGACAGAGAAGAAGAATGAACCGGACATCCGCGTCCTCCGGGCCATCCGGCACCGCCGAGGCGACCGGCGCGGGCGCGACCGCCACGCCACCGCTCTCCCACGGCCTCAAGCAGCGCCATCTGTCGATGATCGCCCTCGGGGGTGTGATCGGCGCGGGGCTGTTCGTCGGCTCCGGCGCCGGAATCGCCGCCGCCGGTCCGTCGATCGTGGTGGCCTATGCGCTGTCCGGGCTCCTGGTGATGCTCGTGATGCGGATGCTCGGCGAGATGTCGGCGGCCAACCCGGCCTCCGGCTCGTTCTCCGTGCACGCCGAGCGGGCGATCGGGCCCTGGGCGGGGTTCACGGTCGGCTGGATGTTCTGGATCCTGCTGTGCGTGGGCATCGCCGCCGAGGCGATCGGCGCGGCCGGGATCATGGTCCAGTGGTTCCCGGGCACCGACTCCTGGATGTGGGTCGCCCTCTTCATGGCGATGTTCTGCGGCACGAACCTCGCCGCGGTCAGCAACTTCGGCGAATTCGAATTCTGGTTCGCCGCGCTGAAGATCGCCGCGATCACGATCTTCCTGGTCCTCGGCGTACTCGCGATCCTCGGCGTCCTGCCGGGCACCGACGCCCCCGGCGGCTCCCATCTCACCGGTGACGGCGGCTTCCTCCCCAACGGGGTGAACGGCCTGGTCGTCGGCCTGCTGGCCTCCGTCTTCGCCTACGGCGGACTGGAGACGGTGACGATCGCGGCGGCCGAGTCCGAGAACCCGGTCAAGAGCGTCGCGGGCGCGGTGCGCACCGCGATGTGGCGCATCGCCCTCTTCTACGTCGGCTCGATGGTGGTCGTGGTCACGCTGATCCCGTGGAACGACAAGGCGCTGGTCGCCGAGGGGCCGTACGTGGCCGTCCTCAACCACCTCGACATCCCCGCGGCCGGCGACATCATGAACGTGATCGTGCTGATCGCGCTGCTCTCCGCGATGAACGCCAACATCTACGGCGCCTCCCGCATGTCCTACTCCCTGGTCACCCGCGGCGAGGGCCCCGCCTTCCTCGGCCGCGTCACCGGCGGCGTCCCCCGCCTCACCGTGCTCGCCTCCTCCTTCTTCGGCTTCGTCGCGGTGCTGCTCAGCTACTGGTGGCCGGACACCATCTTCAAATGGCTGCTCAACATGGTCGGCGCCGCGGTTCTGGTCGTCTGGGGCTTCATCGCCGCCGCCCAACTGCGCATGCGCAGCCGCCTCCAGCGCGAGTCCCCGGAGAAGCTCGTGGTGAAGATGTGGCTCTTCCCGTACCTGACCTGGGTCGCCCTGGCCGCCACGGTCGGCGTGCTGGTGCTGATGCTGCGCGAGAGCGACACCCGCAGCCAGCTCTACGCCACGGCCGTGATGGCGATCGCCCTCGCGATCATCGGCTACGTACGCCAGCGGATGTCGGTGGCCCGACAGGAGGGCTGATCAGGGCTGGGCTCCGGCCTCGGCTTGCCATGCGGTGAGCCACTCGCGGCCCTCCACGACGAACGGGTGCTCGGGTCCGAGCACCCGTTCGCGGCGTTCGATGAGCTCATGGAGTGCCGCGACAGCCTCGTCCAGCTTGCCGAGACCGTGCGCGACTCGGGCGGTGAGCGAAAGCGCCGCTAGGGTCAGCGGGTGTTCCCGCCCTTGACGACTGGTCCGGTCCGCCAGCACTCGACGGGCCACAGGCTCCGCTTCCGCGTAGCGGCCGAGAATGCGTAATCCTTCGCCGTAGCAGTGATAAGTCAAGACGGTGGTGAGGTGGTCGGGCTGGAGGAAGTGATCACAGTCCTCGGTGACCTGTGCCGCTTCGTCGAACTCTGTTGATCTGCCGAGCTCCGGCAGGATTTCGAGGATGAGTGCTCGGCTGAAAAGCGTCTCCAAGGCACCTGCGCCCAACACCCGCCGCTGGCCGTCGATTGCTCTGCGAACCGACTGCACAGCTTCCTCGTGACGGCCCAGCAGGTTCAGGGACAGTCCCAGACCCAGATGGCTCCGCAGAGTCTCTGGATGATCCGGACCGAGCACCCTCTTGCGCGCAGCCAGTGTTTGTCGATGCACTGCTTCGGCGTCCGAGAAGCGTGCCAGGTAGTGGAGCGCCCAGCCCTCAGCGTCACGCGCGGAGAGATAGACAGAGTTCTCCTTCCCCAGGCATAGCTCGGCGCTACCCGCAGCGTACCGAGCCTGTTTGAGGGCACCAGGGAAGTTCCCCGCGTGATGCATCAGCCGCGCGGCGCGCACTGCCAACCGGGCAGGCAATTCCCCTGGGGCCGCCTGTAGCAGGCGGGAGACGTGCGGAGCAAACAGTTCCCACCCCGTGGGAGTGTCGGCAGGTACGGCTTCGTCCGGCGGCAGCGCCGCTTCCAGCAATCGGCCCGCCGCCTCGGCCAGCGCCGCGCGCTGCTCCTCCGGAACGCCGACCGCGACGCTGTCCAGCAGCACCCCGTGAACCTGTACGCACCGACGGCCGTCCGTCTCGACCATGCCGATCAGCGAGTGGTCGAGCAGCCCGCGCAGCGCGGGCTCGACCCGGTCCGCGGCGAGCGGCGGGTCGAGATGGCCGAGGTCCACTTCCTCCCGCGCCACCGGCATCAGCAGGGACAGCGGCACCGGGTCCGCCGCCCAGCAGGACAGCAGCCGTAGCAGCGTGGTGGCCTCCGGCAGTCCCTGCCCGGCGAGGGCGTCCAGGGACAACTGCCAGGTGCGGCCGACGAGATGGCGGGACTGGCCGCTGCCGACCGCGCCCTGGTCGACCAGGGCCGTGGAGTCCTCGCTCAGCTTCCGGTCGTACTCGTCCATCGACCACGACTCCAGGAGTTGATGCGACAGATGCGAACCCGCCAGGGTCAGGGCCAGCGGCAGACAGCCCAGCCGTCGCGCCACCTTCTGCGCCGATTCGACGGTACCGGCGTCCGGCGCCAGATCGCAGAGGACCTGTGCCGCGTCGGCCTCCGGCAGCACCCCGACGGGGTGCCGTGCCGACCCGGTGCCCCGCCACAGCGGCGACGTCGCGTGCCGCGTGGTCACCAGGACCGTGCCGAGCGGGCTGGTGCGCAGCCAGCCGCCCTCCTCCAGGACCGTCGGGTCGTCGGCGTTGTCCAGGACCAGCAGCCAGCGCTGGGCGGAGTGGTCCAGGTAGTGCCAGACCAGGTCGGCGGCGGCACGCTGGCCGCCGGCCGCGGCGGCCAGTTCGCCCGTGGTCGCACCCCGGTCGCCCGCCACGGCGAGCATGCCCGCGCGCAGGGAGATCCGCTCCGAGGCGTTCACCCAGAGCCCGATGCGTCCGTGGTCCCTTACGGCCTCCGTGAAGAGGGCGTGCGCCACCGCCGTCTTGCCGCAGCCGCCCAGGCCGTGCAGGACGTGAACGTCGCCACCGGGGCCGGTGACGGCGGCTCGGAGCCGCTCCATAAGGTCGGCGCGGTCCCGCAGGATGCCCGGTGTCCGCCCGACGAGCGGCACGCGTACGGAGTCGGGGACCGTCGCGCCCTGGGGCGGCCGGGGGCCGACCGGCTGCGGTGCGAGGAGGGACCCGGTTCCGGCTCCGTAGTGGTGGTGGTGCTCCTGGATGTACTGGTCGCCGCCGGTCTGGAAGACGCGGCCCTGGCCGGACGCGCGGCCGTCGATGGGGCCCGGCCCGCTCATCGCTCGGTGATGTGCTGGTCGCGGCCGGCCTGGTAGACCCGGCCGCTGCCGGACGCCTCGGCCGTCATATGGATCTCGCCGACGGCGGGTCGCCGATCGGGGAGGTGGGGGTGCAACTCGTCCAGGATGCGGCGCAGTTCAGCCGCCACCTCCGGCTGGGCCGCCAGCAGCCGGCGCACCCGTCCCTGCCATTCGGCGGCCAGCTCCGCCTCGGAGTCCTCGTCGCCCGTCTCGCGCGCGAGCAGCAGATCGGCGCGGCTCGCCTCGTACTCCTCGCCGATGCCGCCGGCTCTGGCGGGCTGGAACCTCTGCCAGAGCGAGACGAGGCCGTCTCTGGCCGACTCCCAGGCCGTGGTGGCCATCAACGTGACCATGGTGGTGCCCGCCGTCCTGGCGAGATCGGCGATCTGCGGATCCATGCCCTCCCCCTTCGAGCGACCTTTGATCATAGGTCCGCGGTTCGCCCCGCGCATGGATCAGATCAGGCCACTCCCCGTGCACGGCGTCCGACGCCCGGCCGGTCCGCATGCGGTGGCGGAAAACGCTCTTGCTGCTAGCGTGTACTTGCAAGTTAATTGCAATAACGCGGTCCGAAGGGCTTCGCATGGCCATCTACACACTTCCTGAACTTCCGTACGACTACTCGGCGCTGGCCCCGGTCATCAGCCCCGAGATCATCGAGCTGCACCACGACAAGCACCACGCCGCGTACGTCAAGGGCGCGAACGACACGATGGAGCAACTCGCGGAGGCGCGGGACAAGGATCAGTGGGGCTCGATCAACGGGCTCGAGAAGAACTTGGCCTTCCATCTGTCCGGCCACATCCTGCACAGCATCTACTGGCACAACATGACCGGTGACGGCGGCGGCGAGCCGCTGGAGAAGGACGGGGTCGGCGAGCTGGCCGACGCCATCGCCGAGCACTTCGGCTCCTACGCGGGCTTCAAGGCCCAACTGACCAAGGCCGCCGCCACCACCCAGGGCTCGGGCTGGGGCGTGCTGGCGTACGAGCCGGTCAGCGGGCGGCTGGTGGTCGAGCAGGTCTACGACCACCAGGGGAACGTGGGGCAGGGCTCGGTGCCGATCCTGGTCTTCGACGCCTGGGAGCACGCCTTCTACCTTCAGTACAAGAACCAGAAGGTGGACTTCATCGAGGCCATGTGGCAGGTCGTCAACTGGCAGGATGTGGCGCGCCGTTACACGGCCGCCAAGGAGCGCGCCCACAACCTGCTGCTGGCCCCGTAACCCGGAGCGCTCACCAGGCCACCTGCTTGCGTGATCGTCTTCTCACCGAACACCGGGCAGGCGGAAAAGGGGCCCCCGCGCGGTCGACTCGCGCGGGGGCCCTGCCGTTGGTGGTCAGCCCGCCGTCTCCGGCTCGCGTCCCCGCGTCCGGCGGATCGCGCGTGCGGCCATCGGGCCGACCAGGGCGATCAGCGACAGGCACAGGATCGCCGCGGAGAGCGGGCGGGTGAAGAAGATCGTCCAGTCGCCCTCGCTGAAGGCCAGCGCACGCCGGAACTGGGTCTCCGCCATCGGACCCAGTACGGCGCCCAGGATCAGCGGGGCGACCGGATAGCCGGTGCGGCGCATGCCGAAGCCCAGGACGCCGAAGAGCACCGCGATGCCGAGGTCGACCGCGTTCTGCGACAGCGCGTACACCCCCAGGGCCGCGAAGACCACGATGCCCGCGGTGAGCAGCGGGCGCGGCAGCCGGAGGAGCTTCACCCACAGCGGGATCAGCGGCAGGTTGAGCACGAGCAGCATCACATTGCCGATGTAGAGGCTGGCGATCAGCGTCCAGACCAGCGCCGACTGGGTCTCGAAGAGTTGCGGGCCGGGCTGCACGTTGTACATCTGGAACGCGATCAGCAGCACCCCGGCCGTCGCGGAGGTGGGGATCCCCAGCGTCAGCAGGGGCATCAGCACCCCCGAGAACGCGGCGTTGTTGGCGGCCTCGGGGCCCGCCACCCCCTCGATGGCGCCCTTGCCGAACTGCTTCTTGTACCGGGACAGCCGCTTCTCCACGTTGTAGCTCAGGAACGTGGGTATCTCCGCGCCGCCCGCGGGCAGGGCGCCGATCGGCAGGCCGATCGCCGTACCCCGCAGCCACGGCTTCCAGGACCGCCGCCAGTCCTCGGGGCTCATCCCGATCCTGCCGCCCACCGGGAGGACCCGCTCCTCGGGCGCCCGCCGCAGCCGGGCCGCGGTGTAGAGCGCCTCCCCGATCGCGAAGAGCCCGACGGCGACGGCCACGATCTGGATCCCGTCGTACAGTTCCGGCACCCCGAAGGTGTAGCGCGCCTGGCCGGTGAGGCTGTCGATGCCGACGAGCCCGATGGCCAGGCCCAGGAAGAGGCTGCACAGCCCGCGCGCCGGGGCGTCGGCCACGACGGCGGTGACCGTGGCGAAGGCGAGGATCATCACGGCGAAGTACTCGGCGGGCTGGATCTTCTCGGCGATCTGCGCCATGGCCGGGCCCGCGAAGGTGATCCCGACGGTGGAGATCGTGCCCGCCACGAACGAGCCGATCGCGGCCGTGGCGAGCGCGGCCCCGGCCCGCCCGGAGCGGGCCATCGGATGGCCCTCCAGGGTCGTGGGGACCGACGCCGTCTCCCCGGGCACGTTCAGCAGGATGGCCGTGGTGGAACCGCCGTACATCCCGCCGTAGTAGATGCCCGCGAAGAGCACCAGCGCTCCGGTGGGGTCGAAGACGAAGGTGAGCGGGAGCAGCAGCGCCACCGTGGTGGCGGGGCCCAGGCCGGGCAGCACGCCGACCAGCGAGCCCAGCGTGCAGCCCGCGAACGCCAGCAGCAGATGCATGGGGCTGAACGCGCTGCCGAAACCGCCCATGAGGTCGTTGAGGACATCCATGGTCAGAACGCCAATCGGACGATGCCGGGCGGCAGATGGATGCCCAGCAGACGGTCGAAGAGGAAGTACACGGCCAGCGCCAGCACCAGGCCGATCAGGGCGTCACGGAGGATCCGGCGGCTGCCGAGCACCCGCGCGACCAGTGCGAAGAGCACGGCCGTCGACTGCCAGTAGCCGCAGGGGGCCAGCGCGAACAGATAGCCGACCAGCAGCGCGAGCAGGGCCGCCACCGGGCGCCACTCGGTGAGCCGGGCCTCCTCGCGCGCCTGCTCGGCCAGCACCGGATCGCTGCCGCGGAACGCCTGGACGACGGAGACCGACGCCGCGACGCACAGCCCCACGCCGACCAGCAGGGGAAACGCCCGGGGGCCCACGTCCTGGTCGATGGCCCCCTCCGGAATGGCGAACGCCCAGCCCAGCACGGCCACGCCCGCGGCGAGGAAGAGCAGCGCGGCCACCCGCGGCCCCCAGAGCGGCCCCTCCGGCGGGGCGGCGCCGCCGGGCGCGGCCGCCTCCGCTTCCGGGCGCACCGCCTCGTCCCGCGCGCTCATGAGCCGAGCCCCACGGACGTGAGCGCCTGGCCGACCTGGCGCTGCTGCTTGTCGATCAGGGCGCCATACGTCTTCCCCGGCACCCACACGCTCTTCCAGTCGTTCTGCCGCAACGCCCGTTTCCAGCACGAAGTCCGGCGCATCCGGTCCACCACCTTCACGATCGCCCGCTGTTCGTCGTCGCTCAGCCCGGGCGGGGCCATGACCCCGCCGACGCTCACCACGCTCTCGTCGCCGTAGCCCAGTGCGGAGAGGGTGGGGGCGTCGATGCCCTCGGGGGCCTTGTCGCCGCTGACCGCGAGGACCCGCAGCTTTCCGGCCTCGATCTGCGGACGGACCTCCGTCAGCGTCGACAGGCCGACCTTCGAGGCCCCGCTCAGCAGCAGGTTGAGCACCTCCCCGCCGCCACCGGTGGGCACATAGGTGACCTTGCGTGCCGGGACGCCCGCGGCCTTGGCGAGGGCGGCCACCGTGATGTGGTCCGGGCCGCCCAGCGAACCGCCCACCCAGGACGTCTTCTTGGGGTCCTTCCGCATGGCCGCCAGCACCGAGCGCAGGTCGCGGAAGGAGGAGCGGGCCGGCACCACGATCGCGGTCGTGCTCACCGTGAGCCCGGCCACCGGAGTGAGCTCGGACAGTTTCACGGGGGAGTGGTTCTGGATGGCGCCGCCGATCATGGTCACCGTGTCCATGGTCATCAGTTGGTACGGATCGCCTCCCCGCCCCGCCATCCGGGCGAGCCCGATGGTGCCGCCCGCGCCCGGGGCGTTGGTGACCGTGACGTCCTCGTCGATGGTCTCGCAGGTGGTGAGCGCCGAACCGATGCCGCGCGCCCGTGCGTCCCAGCCGCCGCCGACGCTCCCGGGAGCGAGGATCGACAGCCCGCGGGAGGGGTAGTCGGCGACGGCTCCCGAGTCGCCCAGCGACCCGATGGTGCACGCACTGCTCACCGTGGCCACGAGGGCGACCACCGCTGCCAGCCGCGGGCCGTTCCTGAGGAGAGGAGGCATGGGGACGCTCCAGGCGAGGGAGGGGAAGGCGAAGTGGGCTGGAGCTTGCGCCTCCGCCGACGGCCCCCACAAGACGATTGACTCGAAGGCATCAATGGCCGACGCTGCCCGGATGCCCGTCGTGATCGAGCTGGGGCCCGCCCCGGAGCACCGCATCAGCACCCGTCTGTCCCCGCTCGCCGAGCTGTGCGCCTGTCTGCACGCGCTGGACGGGCCACGCCACCATCCGGCCAGCCGGCGCTGGGTGGGGGCGGTCCTGCACGGCGCGGACGAACGGCTGCTGGAGCGGGCCGGGCTGTGGGCGCCGCTGTGGGGCGCCTTCCGCGCCCGCTATCTGCTGCCCCTCACCCCGGGCCCGGAGCGCGACCTGGAGGAGGAGCTGGCGGAGGTGGCGAAGCTGGACGAGGAGACGTTCACGACCATGACCGAGCAGGCGCTCGTCGGCAAGAACGGCCATGGCCCGGGCTCCGGATCCCGGCGCGGCGGCCGCTCGCCGGAGCGCTTCCTGGCCCGGCTGCGGCAGCTCTCCGAGCGCCGGTTCGACCTGGGGCTGCGGCTGCTGGCCGATCCGGCCGGTTTCCGGGACGGCCTGCTCGCCTTTCTGTCCGCCGTGGCCGAGGAGGTCTTCGAGGCGGAGTGGACGCGACTGCGCGCCACCCTGGAGGCCGACGCCCGGATCCGCGGCCATGAACAGTCCCGCTACGGGGCGGCCGTGCTGGCCGGGTTCCCCACCGCCCGCATGGAGCAGGACCCGCCCCGGGTGGTCTTCGACAAGCTCTACAACGCACGGGCCAGCCTCGCCGACAGTCCCTGTCTGCTGGTGCCGTCGCTGCACATCAACCCGCATCTCGCGATCAAGCACTACCCCGGATACCCGGTCGTGGTGCAGTACCCGGTGCGCGACGCGGCGGGCGCGGAGCCGACCGCCCTGGACGTGGTGATGCGCGGGCTGCGGGCGCTGGACGAGCCGCTGCGCATCCGGATGTGCCGGGCGCTGCTGCGGCAGTCGATGACGACGACGGAGCTGGCCACCCAGTTCGAGATGACGCCGCCGCAGATGTCGCGGCATCTGCGCAAGCTGCGGGAGGCCGGAATGGTGCACACCCACCGGGAGGGCGCGCGGGTGCACTACCAGTTGGACGAGGCGGCGGTGCGCAACCTGGGCGTCGATCTGCTCTCCGCGCTGCACCGCTGAGAACCGGTGCCGCTCACCCCGAAGGTATTGACGCTCAGGAGGCAATCATCTTGAGCGGTGTGCGGACCGCCCCGGATCGTGGCGGCACCCGCCACGGCAGAAGGAAGCGATACGTGACCACCCCCCGCGTCAAGACCACCAAGGCGTTCTACCGCACCGGCTCCACCACCTGGTTCGCCTCCCGGCACGACCAGCGGTTCTCGTTCGGCCTGCATATTCCGTCGGTGCACGAGACCACCGACACCCCGCTGCCGCTGATGGTGATCCAGCACGGCACCGGGCGTACCGCGTCCCAGTACCGCGACGCGATGGCCGAGTTCTCCGAGCGCCACGGCTGTGTCGTGCTCACCCCCTTGTTCCCGGCGGGCATCGGGGACCCGGAGGATCTGCACAACTTCAAGTTCATCGAGTACCGCGGCATCCGTTACGACCAGGAACTGCTGGCGATGGTGGCCGAGGCGGGGGAGCGGTTCCACATCGACACCGAGCGCTTTCTGCTCCAGGGCTTCTCGGGCGGCGGGCAGTTCGCGCACCGCTTCCTGTATCTGCATCCCGAGCGGCTCAGCGGAGTGTCCATCGGCGCGCCCGGCCGGGTCACGCTGATCGATCCCGACCGCGAGTGGTGGCTGGGCACGGCGGGGTTCGAGGAGCGCTTCGGGGCGCCGCTGCGGCTGGAGGAGATCCGTAAGGTGCCCGTGCATATGGCGGTCGGGGCGGAGGACACCGAGACCTGGGAGATCAACAACCCCGGTGACTCCAACTGGATGGACGGCGCCGACGCCGTCGGCCGCACCCGCGTGGAGCGCATCACCGCGCTGCGGGACAACTACACCGCGCTGGGCATCGACGTCACCCTCGACATCGTGCCCGGCGTCGGGCACCGGGGCATGGGGGTGCTGGACGCGGTCCGGGCCTTCGCGGAGCGGGTCCTTCCGCGCGTCGTCTGAGCCCGGCACAACTCCCGTACGCAGCCCCCGAGACAGCCCCCCTACGCAGCCCACCGGACCCGGCCCCGGACACGGCTGTGCCCCCGGGCGGCGGTCGGTACACCGTCGCCCAGGGGCACAGGGAATTCAGCAGAGCGCCGCTACGGGGCCGCCGTCTCCTTGGCCGAGGCGTCGGAGGAGACGGCCGGGTCGGGGCCGCGACCGGCGGCCAGGCGGTCCCGGACCAGGGCGAAGGCCACCACGAGCGCGGCCACCAGCGCGGAGAGGATCACCTGCTCGCGCCCGTCCTTGTCGGTGAGCATATAGACCAGGACGAACGAGATCATCGCGATCGTGGCCCAGGTCAGATACGGGAACAGCCACATCCGGACGATCAGCTTCTCGGGGTTCTCGCGCAGGATGATCCCGCGCATCCGCAGTTGGCTGAAGCAGATCACCAGCCAGACGAAGAGCGCGACCGCACCCGAGGAGTTCAGCAGGAAGGTGAAGACCGTGTCCGGCCACTGGTAGTTGAACCAGACCGCGACGAAGCCGAAGACGACCGAGCCGAGGATCGCGGCCGCCGGCACGCCACGGCCGTTGGTGCGGGCGAAGGCGGCCGGGGCGTCGCCGCGCTGGCCGAGCGAGAAGGCCATGCGGGAGGCGGTGTAGAGGCCGGAGTTCAGACACGAGAGCACGGCGGTCAGCACGATCACGTTCATGATGTCGCCGGCGTGCGGGATGCCGATCGAGTTCAGCGCCGCGACATAGCTGCCGTCGTCGGCGATCGCCTTGGAGTCCCAGGGCAGCAGCGTGACCACGACGAAGATCGAGCCCAGGTAGAAGACCGCGATACGCCAGATCACGCTGTTGGTGGCCTTGGTGACCGCCCGCTGCGGGTCCTCGGACTCACCGGCCGCGAGGGTGACGATCTCGCTGCCCATGAAGGAGAAGACCACCAGCAGCACACCGGTGAGGATGGCGCCCGGCCCGTTCGGCAGGAAGCCGCCGTGATCGGTGAGATGGGCCAGGCCCGCGCCCTCGTTGTCCGAATGCGGCAGCACCCCGAAGACCGCGAGCCCGCCGACCACGATGAACGCGGCGATCGCCACGACCTTGATCCCGGCGAACCAGAACTCGAACTCACCGTAGGAGCCGACCGAGACCAGGTTGGTCGCGGTGAGCACCACCATGACGATCAGCGCCCAGCCCCACTGCGGGACCGCCGGCCACCAGCCCTCCAGGATCTTGGCGCCGGCGGTGGCCTCGACCGCCAGCACCACGACCCAGAAGAACCAGTACAGCCAGCCGATGGAGAAACCGGCCCAGCGGCCGAGCGCCCGGTCGGCGTAGGCGGAGAAGGAGCCGGAGGTGGGATTGGCGGCGGACATCTCGCCGAGCATCCGCATGACGAAGACGACCATGAGGCCGACCAGCGCATACGAGACGAGGATGCCGGGACCGGCCTTCGCGATACCCGCGCTGGAGCCGACGAACAGACCGGCGCCGATCACTCCGCCGATCGCGATCATCGACAGATGGCGGTTCTTGAGCCCCGCCTTGAGGCCGTCGGGCGAGCCCGGATCGCCGGGAGCCCGCTGCTGCTCCGGCGTGGTCGCAGGTTGTGCGCTCATGTGCTGGATTCCTTTGCTCTCGCGTTAGGAGCGACGCCAGTGAATCTCAGGAGGTCCGCCAGTAGAACCTTTGATTCCAGATTGTTACTTGAGGTTTTCATGAGGTTCCTTGGTGCTACAGGGTTTTATGCGACGCCTACCCGGGGCAGCGGGGGCCACACGGCCATGACACACTCGGAATATGCGCGTGTACCTCGGCTCGGATCATGCCGGTTTCGAATTCAAGAACCACCTCGTGGAGTGGCTCAACGCGGCCGGCCACGAGCCCGTCGACTGCGGCCCGCACGTCTACGACTCGCAGGACGACTACCCGCCGTTCTGCCTGCGCGCCGCGGAGCGGACCGCCGCCGATCCCGAGAGCCTCGGCATCGTCATCGGCGGCTCCGGTAATGGTGAGCAGATCGCGGCGAACAAGGTCAAGGGGGTGCGTGCGGCACTCGCCTGGAGCGAGCAGACCGCGGCCCTCGGCCGTGAGCACAACAACGCCAATGTGATCAGCGTCGGCGCCCGGATGCACACGCAGGAGGAGGCGACCAAGTTCGTCGAGATCTTCCTGAACACCCCGTACTCGGGCGAGGAGCGGCACACCCGCCGTATCGAGATGCTCAGCGCCTACGAGACCACCGGCGAGCTGCCGCCCATCCCGGCCCACCACCCGCAAGGCGACTGATGCCCGAAGGGCACACGATCCACCGGCTGGCCGCCGACCACCTCGAGACCTTCGGCGGCCGGCCCGTCCGGGCCACCAGCCCACAGGGGAAGTTCGCCGACGGCGCCGGGCTGATCGACGGCCAGCCGCTGCACCATGCCGAGGCCCACGGCAAGCACCTCTTCCTGGACTTCGCGGCCACCGGCTGGGTCCATGTCCACCTCGGGCTCTTCGGCACGTACGCCTTCGGCCCGGCCCCCGCGCCGCCCGCCACCGACACCGTCCGGCTGCGGCTGGCGAACCCCGGGGACTACGCGGATCTGCGCGGCCCGACCGCCTGCGCGCTGATCACCGACGGGGAGAAGCAGGCGATCCACGACCGGCTGGGCCCCGATCCGCTGCGCCCGGCGGACGACGGCGAGCGGGCCTGGACCCGGATCTCCCGCAGCCGGGTCAGCGTGGCCGCACTGCTCATGGACCAGAAGGTGATCTCCGGCGTGGGGAACGTCTACCGCGCCGAGGTGCTCTTCCGGCACGGCATCGACCCCTACCGGCCCGGCCGGGCGCTGACCCGCGCCGAATGGGACGCGATCTGGGCCGATCTGGTGGCGCTGATGCGCGAGGGGGTGCGGAACAACCGGATCGACACGGTCCGCCCCGAGCACACCCCCGAGGCGATGGGCCGCCCGCCGCGCGTGGACGACCACGGCGGTGAGGTCTATGTCTACCGGCGCGCCGGACAGCCCTGCCATGTCTGCGGTGGCGAGATCCGCACCGCCGATCTCGCCGCCCGCAACCTCTTCTGGTGCCCTGACTGCCAGCGGCCGTAAGGGCCGCATCCGCCGCCCTGGAGCCGCCCTGGAGTCACCCCGAAGCCGCCCCCCAAGCCGTCAGAAGCCGTGGGGCAGCCATGGGGCGACCGGAGAGGCGAAGGCCGTCGCGGCCTCCGTAAGGGCGCCGTGACGGACCTCCTGGACGCGTCCCGCACCCGCCAGCGCGGTCAGCGAGACCCCGCCGAGATACGCCGCCCCCAGCTCCCGTACGCCCAGCCGGAGATCCGGAGCGTCCTGCGTGCGCTCGCAGGAGGCGCCCTTGGTGTCGCCGCTCAGCCGCCAGCGCCCCTCGTTCCACGGGCAGAAGGGGTCCGTGACCTCCAGGACGGTGTCCACCGGGGTGGTGTACGTCCGCCTCTCGAGCGCGGCCCCCACATCCACCAGGCGGACGTACAGCGAGTCGCGCAGCCTTAGGGCGCACCGCCGGATGTCCGAGACCAGGTGCTGCCACGGATCGTCGACCGGGCGGGAACCGGTCCGGATCACCGAGGTCAGGTCGAGTTCGAAGAGCAGCCGCCACAGGGCCGCGTAGGAGGCCGGGTCCAGGGCCTCCAGGTCGTGCAGGATGACCGTGCCCTTCGGCCCGGCCAGCTCCCAGTCGGGCTTGACCGAGAAGCGTACGTAGCCGCTGACCTCGCCGCCCGACTCGGCCAGCACGCAGCGCAGCGGGGACGCGCCCTCGCGCTCGCCCGGCGGGTCCAGCAGCGGCAGCCGCTCCCAGCCGGGGCGCCGCTCCAGCATGCCCGGCCGGGCGGACACCCGCCGGGCGTAGACCGCCTCGCACGCCTCGACGGCCGACTCCAGGGGCACCGCGCGCAGCCGCACATCGTCGGTGCCCTCGGGGACGGTCAGCCGCACCTGGGTGGTGTCGATCTCGGCGTAGGCGTTCTGAGTGGCGGCGCCGTACCCGAAGCGTCCGTAGATGTCCGGTTCCGATGCGGTCAGGACGGCCAGCGGCTCATCCCCCGCCGCACGTATGTCGTCCAACTGCCGCCGCATCATGCTCCGCAGCACTCCGCGCCGCCGGTGCGTGGCCTGCACGCTCACCATCGTGACGCCTGCCGCGGGGACGATCGCCCCGCCGGGAACCGACAGCCGGAAGCTGAACAGCCCCGCCGTGCCGACGATGTCGGCGCCGTCCCACACGCCGATCGAGCGCTCGCATTCGGTCAACTCCCTCCACAGCGCGGATTCCTCCGGCGCTTCGGGAACTCCTCCGAATGCGAGTACCAGTTTTCCGTACCAATCATCCCAAAGCGATGGGTCGAGCACACGTAGCTCAGTCCTCATATTCCCATCCCTAGCAGCCGTTTCCCGTACACGCGAACGAATTTCGCTTACTATTGCCCCCCTGGCTGGGTGGTTCAACGCGCCACGAATCGACGCGCGTCCGAACGGGTGGGTAGGGTCCCGATGCAATGACTGGCCGCGTGGACACTCCGTGGGCCCGGATGCGCAGAGCTCTGCACCGGGCTCGCACAGGCGTGCGCAAAGCCGGAGTCGACTATTTTCGCGGCGAGGGCTCCGACCGGCTCGCCCTCACCGCGCTGCTCCTCGGCATCCCCGCCATCGCCGGCGGCACCATCGCCCAGCCCGACTGGTGCTCCCCGTCCGCGCTCGTCCTGCCCATCGTCGCGGGCGGGCTGCTGCTGCGCCCCGCCAGCCTGCTCGCCCTCTACGCGGCGGCCGCCACGGCCCTGATCGTGGAGTCCGCCGTGCTCGGCCCGTACACCGAGGAGGACGCCTCCTCCCGGGTCACCCCCGGCACCATCCTGGTCGTCGCCGCCGTGGGCTTCTTCGGCCTGCTGATCGCCCAGTTCCGCAGCCGCGTCGGGGTGCCCTGGCGGCGCGGCGGCACCATGCTCTTCGACCTGCGCGAGCGCATCCGCGTCCAGAGCAAGCTGCCCGGTCTGCCGCGCGGCTGGCACCGCGAGATGGCGCTGCGCCCGGCCGGTGGACAGTCCTTCTCCGGTGACTTCGTCGTCGCCGCCCGCACCGGCGGCGGCCGCACCCTCGAGGTCGTCCTCACCGACGTCTCCGGCAAGGGCATGGACGCCGCCTCGCGCGCCCTGCTGCTCTCCGGCGCCTTCGGCGGCCTGCTCGGCTCCCTGCCCCCGCACGGCTTCCTCCCGGCCGCCAACGGCTATCTCCTGCGCCAGGACTGGGACGAGGGCTTCGCCACCTCCATCCATCTCGTCCTCGACCTCGACAGCGGCGACTTCGAGCTGTTCTCCGCCGGACATCTGCCCGCGCTCCAGTTGAGCGCGGGCACCGGCAAGTGGGAGGAGAAGTCCGCCGACGGCCCGCTGCTGGGCGTCTACGACGGCGCCCAGTTCGACCCCACCAAGGGCACCCTCCGCCCCGGCGACGTCCTGATGCTCTTCACCGACGGCCTCGTCGAGACCGCCGACCGGGACATCAGCGAAGGCATCGACCGCCTTACCGGCGAGGCCGATCGCTACGTGGGCTCCGGCTTCCACGGCGCGGCCTGGCATCTGATCGAGACGGTCGCGAAGGACGTCAACGACGACCGCGCCCTGCTGCTGATCTGCCGCCAGTAGCCGCACCTTTCCCGCGCGACCGCCCGCCCGCGAGGCCCCGGCGGGGGTTAACCCCACCCCGGATACGCCGGTCGCCGTCATGGCTGCCAAGGGGCCCCGATCCGTACGTTCGAGGGGAATCGGGCGAACTCCTCGGAAGGGTCACCACCATGCGGCTGCGCAAGCGGCGAGAGACGGCGGCACCGGCGCCGCACCACGACGCCCATGCCATCGAACTCCACGGCATCCAGCGCCGCTACGGCCGTGGCCGTACCGCCGTCCACGCCCTGCGCGGCATCGACCTCGCCCTTCCGCGCGGCAGCTTCACCGCCGTCATGGGCCCCTCGGGCTGCGGCAAGTCGACGTTCCTCCAGTGCGCCGCCGGGCTCGACCGGCCGACCGCGGGGTCCGTGCGGCTCGGTGGCACCGAAATCACCGGAATGAGTGAGAACAAGCTCACCGCGCTGCGCCGCGCCCGCCTCGGGTTCGTCTTCCAGTCCTTCAACCTCCTCCCCTCCCTGACGGTCGAGCAGAACGTGCTGCTCCCGATGCGGCTCGCGGGCACCCGCCCCGACCGCCACCGGGCCCGTGAGGTGCTCGCCCAGGTCGGGCTGGGGGAGCAGACCAGGCGGCGGCCCGGTGAGCTCTCCGGTGGCCAGCAGCAGCGGGTGGCCATCGCCCGCGCCCTGGTCACCCGCCCCGATGTCGTCTTCGCCGACGAGCCGACCGGCGCCCTGGACACCAACACCGCCGCCGAGGTGCTCACCCTCCTGCGGCAGGCCGTGGACGCGCTGGGCGCGACCGTCGTGATGGTCACGCACGACCCGGTCGCCGCGAGCTACGCCGACCGCGTGCTCTTCCTCGCCGACGGCGCGATCGCCGACCGGCTCCTCCGCGCCCCGGCGCATGAGATCGCCGAGCGGATGACCCGCCTCACCGCCCGCACTCCGGCCCCTGCCACGGCCCCCGCCACGGCCTGGACCGCGGAGGGGGTCCGGTGAGGCCGCTCACCAACGGACTGGCCCGCGCCGCCGTCCGCTTCAAGCCGTCCGCCTTCGCGGGCACCTTCATCGCCCTGGCCGTGGCCGCGGCGATCGTCTCCGCGTGCGGCATCCTGCTGGAGACCGGGATCCGGGCCTCCGTACCGCCGCAGCGCTATGCGAACGCCCCCGTCGTGGTCGCCGCCGACCAGCGGGTGCACTACGTCATCGGCCACGGCGACGGCCGCTCGGACGAATCCGAGCAGGTCCCCGACCGCGCCCGGCTCGACGCCTCCCTGGTGGCCACCGCCGCCCGCACCCCCGGGGCCGCGGCCGCGGCCCCGGATACGACCTTCCCCCTGCGCACCGCCCATGGGGCGCTCACCGGCCATGGCTGGGGTGCGGCGCCCTTCACGGGGGTGGCGCTCGCCTCGGGCACGGCGCCCCGAGCCGGCGAGGCCGTCCTCAGCCCCGGGGCCGCCCGTGCGGCGGGCACCGGCGTCGGTGGCCGGATCACCGTGACGGCGCCGGACGGCCGCCATACGTTCCGGGTCTCCGGTGTCACCCGTAAGGCGGGCGGCGCCGACGGTGACGGCCTTACGGCGTGGTTCACCGACCGCCGGGCCCAGGCGCTGAGCGGCCATCCCACCACCGTGGACGCCGTCCTCGTCCGCCCCCGCCCCGGCACCACCCCGGACCGGCTGGCCGCCCGTCTGGAGCGGACCGTGAAGGGCGCGGCGCACTCCCCGCGCGTGCACACCGGCGGCGGCCGGGGCGCCATCGAGGAGCCCGCGCTCGCGAACGCCAGGGAGACGCTCATCGCCCTCGGGGGCTCCTTCGGCGGCATCGCGACCGCCGTCGCCGTCTTCACCACCGCGGGCACCGTCGCCCTCTCCGTCGGCCAGCGCGGCCGCGAGGTGGCCCTGCTGCGGGCGATCGGCGCCACCCCGCGCCAGATCCGCCGGTCCGTCGCGGCCGAGGCGCTGCTGGTCGCCCCGCTCGCGGGCGCGGCCGGACTGCTGCCCGGATACGCGCTCGCCCACTGGTGGTTCGGACAGCTCAAGGAGAAGGGCGCCATCCCCGGGCCCGTGGAACTCTCCGTCTCCTGGATCCCGCTCGTCACCGCCGTCGGCGCCGGCCTTCTCACCTCGCTCCTGGCGGGCCTGATGGCCGCCCGCCGCCCGGCGCGGATCCCGCCGGGGCGGGCGCTCGGCGAGGCGGCCGTCGAGCGGCTGCGGCCCGGTGTGATCCGTACCGTCCTCGGCGTCGCGGCCCTCGTCGGCGGCATCGTCATGACCGGCGTCGCCGCCTCCGCCTCCGGCGACGACGCGGCCAACGCCGCGCTCGGGGTCGTGATGCTGTTCATGCTCGCCGTGGCCCTGCTCGGCCCGGTCATCGCCCGGCTGTGCGCCTGGCTGATCGGTCTGCCGCTGCGCGCGGGGCCCGCGTCGGCCCATCTGGCCGAGGCCAACAGCCGGGCCAACGCCCGCCGCCTGGCCTCGGCGATCACCCCGATCGTGCTGGCCATGGCCTTCGCCTCGACGCTGGTGTTCATGCACACCAGCGAGGACCACGCGGGCGACCGCCAACGGCGGGCGGGCATCGTCGCCGACCAGGTGATCTCCGCCCCGGACGGACTCCCCTCCGATACCGCGGCCCGCGCCGGCTCCGTACGGGGCGTGGCCGCGTCGGTGGGGCTGCTGCGCACGGGGGTGCTGGTCCCGGTGGGCTCGGGCGACGGCCGTTGGCTGCGGACCGCCTCGGCTCAGGGCGTCTCGGGGAGCGGCCGCGATGTGGCGGCCGTACAGGACCTGGACGTCCGTAAGGGGCGCCTGGCCGCCCTGGGGCCGGGCCGGGTGGCCGTCGACGCGCTCCTGGCGAAGGCGGCCCACGCCCGGGTCGGCCACCGGCTCGCCCTCCACCTCCCGGACGGTACGAGGATCTCGCCCACCGTGGTCGCGATCTACGGGCGCGGGCTGGGCATCGCCGAGCTCACCGTCCCCCGTACGGCGCTGGCCGGCCATGTGACATCGGCGTTCGACAGCGATGTGCTGGTGCGGGACGCCGAAGATGCCGACCGTAAGGCCGTCGCGGCGGCGCTCGGCCGACTCGGCGAGCAGGTCACCGACCGGGACGGCTACGCGGCGGCCCAGAACGAGGACCGGAAGCTGAACGCCTGGGCCAACACCGTCATGGCGGCCGTCCTCGGCGGCTTCGCCGCCGTCGCCGCCGTCAACACCCTGGTGATGACGGTGCTGGACCGCCGCCGCGAACTGGGCACCCTGCGCCTGATCGGCACCACCCGGCGGCAGGTGCTCGGGATGGTGCGCTGGGAGGCGCTGCTGGTGGCCACGGCGGGCATCGCCCTGGGCACGGCGATCGCCCTGGCCACGCTGGTGCCGATGATGCGCGGCCTGACCGGCGAGGACCCGTATGTGCCGCCGCTCACCTACGCGGGCTTCGCGGGCGCCGCCGTAGTGCTGGGCCTCGCGGCGACGGCGCTCCCGGCCCGTGCGGCGCTGCGCCGTACGACGCCGAAGCCGTGAAAGGGCTGGTCCGCGGGGGTCCGCGGGCCAGCCCTTCGCGTCGTGCGTGTCGTGCTCGTCGGCGCGCTAGGCCGCCGTCGTCGTACGGCTGCGGGCCTGTTCGGCGGGGTCCTTACGGAAGGCCCAGGCCATCTTCGGCTCCATGGCGAAGCGGAAGATCCGCTGCACGGGAGGCGTGCACAGCACGGTGACCACGGAGGCGGCGATGACCGTGACCGCGATCTCCCCCAGCGGCTTGTGCAGCCACTCGTTGTTGTCGAACCAGCCCCAGAAGCGGGAGCCCTTGGCGAGGAAGCCGTGCAGCAGATAGCCGTACAGCGTCCCGGCGCCCAGCACCGTGAACCACATGTGCCGCCGCGGCACCCAGGCGAAGAAGCAGCTCACCAGCACGACCGAGCAGCCGAAGAGGGCGAGCGTCATCACCGGGCCGGTCCACGGCGGCGCGCCCAGCTCCTGGACGCTGTCGCGGTGGTAGAACCACACCGAGGTCATCCGCGGCGCCGCCCAGTAGGCGAAGACGAGGGCGCACGCGAAGATCGGCACGGACGCGATCCGCACGGAGCGGCGGCGGACCATCTGGAAGTGCTCCGGCTTCATGCACAGGCCGAGGACGAAGAACGGCAGGAACTGGAGCAGCCGCTGCATGTCCAGGTCGTCACCGATGTCGGGCGAGACCGCGGCGAGGGTGGCGACCGCGAGCGAGAGCGGGATCGGCCAGCGCACCAGCTTCCAGAGCGGAGTGGACAGCCGCCATACGAACAGCGCGATCAGGAACCAGGTGAGGTACCAGGGGTCGAGCAGGCTGAAGTCGTACGTCGGGTCGTCGTCCGCCCAGCGCTTGAACAGCGTGTACGCGACCTCGAAGATCACGTAGGGCACCGCTACGCCGGTGATCAGCCGCTTGAGCCGGTCCGGCCGCATGTCGAAGCTGCGCGAGAAGTAGCCGGAGATCACGATGAAGGCCGGCATATGGAAGGTGTACACGACCATGTACAGCGCTTCCGCGGTGCGGCTGGAGTCGGTCAGCGGCTCCCAGGAGTGGGCCATCGCGACCAGCACGATCGCGAGGTACTTCGCGTTGTCGAAGAACGCGTCCCGCTGCTTGGGCTTCTTTCCGGCGGGGGCGCTGGGGGCGGGCGGGGTGGACGCCTGCTGCCCTGGTTCTTCGGCCCGCGGCGTGGGGGAAGTGGGCGCCGCCTCCTGGGGGAGGGGAGTCCGCTGATAACCGTGCGGGCGCAGGGAGTTGGTCACAGGCCCTCCCCCCAGGAACTGGGGGAGACCACCCGGGACATCACTGCGCGTGGGGGAGTCATGGCAGCGTGAAACATCTAAGGCACGATAGCGCTCAAACCTGTATTGCGTAAAACCTCGTTCTGTTTGCTTTCCGTTCATGCTCTTCGCATCACGACCGATAGTCGGCTCCGGGAAGTCGATGGGGAGTCGACAAAGCGATGCGATCATTCAATATCCCGGCCCAGGCTGCCCGTTCTGACCACTTTCATCCTACTTAATTGGGGCATATGCCCCGCAGGAGGCTCTGGCGGAATGTCTGATTCATTGATGCTTTGTCACCCTGCCGAGTGATCGCCGGACGAATTCCGAATTCCCGCCCGAGATCATCCGGAGCGGTCGGAATTAATCGGCCGGGCGTCGCGCCGAGTTGTGGGCAGTATCACCCGGGCCCCTTTGGATGAGCGGATACCGGCTGGGTACCGGAGGGGTGGGTGGCGTGTGCACGCGTGACCGTATATCGCTCCATCCCGCTGCTGAGCGGGGGGAGTTGATGGCACGATGGTGGCTGCGGGGGTGTGCGGGGTCGCGTGCTTCCGGGGCCTGTGAGACGTGTGCGACTGAGGGTGGGATGTTGTGGCCATTTCCCTGTCATTGGTGCTGCTGGTGGGCATCATCCTGGTGATAATGATCCGGAATGGCCGGGTCAAGTGGGGTCCTGCCCTCGTCGCGATCCTCTTCGGGTTCCTGCTCGCCTCGTCCAACGTCGCGCCGGACATCCAGAAGTTCCTCGACTCGGCCGCCGAGGCGATTGCCGACATCAACCCCTGACGCCGCCCGACTCGGCCCCGAGGCATCCGAGCCCCGCGTCACGGGGGCGCGGATGCCCGGACGAGTGCGCATACGCAAACGGCCCGGCTCCGGGGAGATCCCCGGGCCGGGCCGAAAGCGGTGGAGCGGGCGACGGGAATCGAACCCGCGTAGCCAGTTTGGAAGACTGGGGCTCTACCATTGAGCTACGCCCGCACACGCCGCGTACACGGATGCACCGGTCGCCCGGACACTTCCGCCCAGGCATGATCACCCGGATCGCGGCACGAGATGCATCGTAGCGGTTCTCCACCGTTCCCCGCACACCCTTGCCCACCAGTCGAATAACCGGCAGCCAGGGGGTCCGCGGGCATGTACCCTACGTGTCGCACCGACGGGGTGTGGCGCAGCTTGGTAGCGCGTCCGCTTTGGGAGCGGAAGGTCGTCGGTTCGAATCCGGCCACCCCGACCATCCACAGGCGTCAAGATCGCGTTGTGGGGCCCGTCATGCTTGCGGTTACTATGCAAGCTGCGTGTCTGTGTCTTTTTAACCGGACGCGAATCCGCTGCGACGCGACAGCGCACCGTAGCTGAACACCACACGTCAGCCCCCAAGGAGACCGAACCGTGAAGAGCGCCGTGGAGAACCTGAACCCGACCCGGGTTCGGCTCACTGTCGAGGTGCCCTTCGAGGAGCTCAAGCCCAGCCTCGACGCGGCGTACAAGAAGATCAACCAGCAGGTCACGGTGCCTGGGTTCCGTAAGGGCAAGATCCCGGCCCGCATCATCGACCAGCGGTTCGGTCGTGGCGCCGTCCTGGAAGAGGCCGTCAACGAGGCGCTCCCGAAGTTCTACACCGACGCGGTCAACGAGGGTGAGCTGAACCCGCTCGGCCAGCCCGAGGTGGACATCACCGAGCTCAAGGACAACGAGCTCCTGACCTTCACCGCCGAGGTCGACATCCGCCCGACGATCGAGATCCCGGACTACTCCGGTATCGAGGTCACCGTCGACGCCGTCGAGGTCTCGGACGAGGACCTCGACAAGTCCGTCGAGCAGCTCCGTGAGCGGTTCGCCACCACCAGCCCGGTGGAGCGCGCCGCCGCCGAGGGCGACATCGTCGTGATCGACCTCGAGGCCAAGGTCGAGGGCGAGGTCCTGGAGGACGGTGTCGCCACCGGCGTCACCTACACCATCGGCTCGGGCGAGCTGCTGGACGGCATCGACGAGGCCGTGACCGGCCTGGAGGCGGGTGGCGAGGCCACCTTCACCTCCGAGCTCAAGGGCGGCTCCGCCCAGGGCAAGGAGGCCGAGGTCTCGGTCAAGGTCTCCGAGGTCAAGGCCCGTGAGCTGCCGGAGCTCGACGACGACTTCGCCCAGTTGGCCAGCGAGTTCGACACCCTCGAGGAGCTGCGCGCGGACAGCCGTACGCGCCTGGAGCGGTCGAAGAAGTTCGAGCAGGCCACCCAGGCCCAGGAGAAGGTGCTGGACGCCCTGCTGGAGCTGGTCGAGGTGCCGATCCCCGAGAAGCTTCTCGAGGAAGAGATCAACACCCGTAAGCACAACCTCGAGCACCACCAGCTCGGTCAGATGGGCCTGAACCTCGAGTCGTACCTGCAAATGCAGGACAAGACCGCCGAGGAGTTCGACGCCGAGCTCAAGGAGCAGGCCGAGAAGGGCATCCGGACCCAGTTCGTCCTCGACGAGCTGGTCAACAAGGAGCAGCTCTCGGTCGGCCAGGAGGAGCTCACCGAGCACCTCATGCGCCGTGCGCAGTCCTCCGGCATGAGCCCGGACCAGTTCGCCCAGGCCGTCGTCGAGGGCGGCCAGGTGCCCATGCTCGTCGGCGAGGTCGCCCGCGGCAAGGCGCTGGCCGTCGTGGTCGAGGCCGCCAAGGTCGTCGACGACAAGGGCGAGACCGTCGACCTGGACGACGAGGAGGACGAGACCGGCGAGACGGTCGAGGCCACCTCCGAGGCCGTCGAGGAGCCCGCCGAGGCCGAGGCCGCCGAGGCGCCCGCGGAGTCCCAGGAGAAGCAGGAGAAGGCCGAGAGCTGATCCCGGTCCGCTCCACAGCCCGTACGAACGGGCCCGAACGTCTGCACGCGTCCGGGCCCGTTCGTGTTCCGCGATGCCGGTCCGGCGCCGGAACATGCGCTCAGAGCGAACAGTTACTGATGCGGGATGGCGCCCGCCGACCAGCGCGTTAGGGTCCGTAGATACGAGGGCAGGGGAGTCTCGCAAGCCCGCCGGGGCCGCACCGGCGGCCACACCCCCGCACCCCAGAAGAAGACGCTGAGACGGCCAGTCAGCCGTCAGAGACGAGCAGGTGGATACGTGACGAATACGATGCCTTCCGCCGCCGGCGAGCCGACCGTCGGTGGCCTCGGCGACCAGGTCTACAACCGGCTGCTCGGCGAGCGGATCATCTTCCTCGGCCAGCCGGTCGACGACGACATCGCCAACAAGATCACGGCTCAGCTTCTTCTGCTCGCCGCCGATCCGGACAAGGACATCTACCTCTACATCAACTCTCCGGGCGGCTCGATCTCGGCCGGCATGGCGATCTACGACACCATGCAGTACATCCAGAACGACGTGGTCACCATCGCGATGGGCCTCGCCGCCTCGATGGGGCAGTTCCTGCTGAGCGCGGGCACCCCGGGCAAGCGTTTCGCGCTGCCCAATGCCGAGATCCTGATCCACCAGCCCTCCGCGGGCCTGGCGGGTTCCGCCTCGGACATCAAGATTCACGCCGAGCGGCTGCTGCACACCAAGAAGCGCATGGCCGAGCTGACCTCTTTCCACACCGGCCAGACGGTTGAGCAGATCGTCCGTGACTCCGACCGCGACCGCTGGTTCTCCGCCCAGGAGGCCAAGGAGTACGGCCTGGTCGACGACGTCATGACGTCCGCCTCCAGCGTTCCGGGCGGGGGCGGCACCGGGGCCTGAGTCCCGCCGTCCCGCTAGCCGACCTCCAGCCCCCAGATCGCCACAGGATGGTGAAGACCCAGATGAGCAACTTCCCCGGCAGCGGCCTGTACAACGGCCCGATGGCCGAATCCCGCTATGTCGTTCCGCGTTTCGTCGAGCGCACCTCCCAGGGCATCCGCGAGTACGACCCGTACGCGAAGCTCTTCGAGGAGCGCGTGATCTTCCTGGGCGTCCAGATCGACGACGCCTCGGCCAACGACGTGATGGCGCAGCTTCTGTGCCTGGAGTCGATGGACCCGGACCGTGACATTTCGGTCTACATCAACTCTCCCGGCGGCTCGTTCACCGCGCTGACCGCCATCTACGACACGATGCAGTTCGTCAAGCCCGACATCCAGACGGTCTGCATGGGCCAGGCGGCGTCCGCCGCGGCCGTGCTGCTCGCCGCCGGTACGCCGGGCAAGCGGATGGCCCTGCCCAATGCCCGCATCCTGATCCACCAGCCGTACAGTGAGACCGGGCGTGGTCAGGTCTCCGACCTGGAGATCGCGGCCAACGAGATCCTGCGGATGCGCGCGCAGCTCGAGGAGATGCTGGCCAAGCACTCCACCACGCCCATCGAGAAGATCCGCGACGATATCGAGCGGGACAAGATCCTCACGGCCGAGGAGTCCCTGGCGTACGGTCTTGTCGACCAGATCGTTTCCACCCGCAAGACGTCGGTCGGTCTCGGCTGAATCTTCGGTGGCGACACCTCCCTTGGACCGAGTAGGTCCAAGGGGGGCCCGAACCGGGGGCCCGGCAAGGTACCGTCGTAGAGGGCTGGGGGCCCCGGCCCACGGGAAAAGAAGCAGAAAGCGCAGCGCAAGCACCCGGTTCCGCGCAGCAAAGCGGATCCAAGGCGAAGGGGAAGCACCTCGTGGCACGCATCGGTGACGGCGGCGACCTGCTCAAGTGCTCGTTCTGCGGGAAGAGCCAGAAGCAGGTGAAGAAGCTCATCGCGGGCCCGGGTGTGTACATCTGCGATGAATGCATCGATCTCTGCAACGAGATCATCGAGGAGGAGCTCGCCGAGACCTCCGAAGTGCGCTGGGAGGAACTCCCCAAGCCGCGCGAGATCTATGAATTCCTCGAGGGCTATGTGGTCGGCCAGGAGGCCGCCAAGAAGGCCCTCTCGGTCGCCGTCTACAACCACTACAAGCGGGTCCAGGCGGGCGAGAACGGCGGTCACAGCCGGGACGACGGCATCGAGTTGGCGAAGTCCAACATTCTGCTGCTCGGCCCCACCGGCTCCGGCAAGACCCTGCTGGCGCAGACCCTCGCCCGGATGCTCAACGTCCCCTTCGCCATCGCCGACGCCACCGCGCTCACCGAGGCGGGCTATGTCGGCGAGGACGTGGAGAACATCCTCCTCAAGCTGATCCAGGCCGCCGACTACGACGTCAAGAAGGCCGAGACGGGCATCATCTACATCGACGAGATCGACAAGGTGGCCCGTAAGAGCGAGAACCCCTCGATCACCCGCGATGTCTCAGGCGAGGGCGTTCAGCAGGCGCTGCTGAAGATCCTGGAAGGGACCACGGCGTCGGTGCCGCCGCAGGGCGGCCGGAAACATCCGCATCAGGAGTTCATCCAGATCGACACCACGAATGTACTGTTCATCGTGGGCGGTGCCTTCGCCGGTCTGGAGAAGATCATCGAGTCGCGGGCGGGTGCCAAGGGCATCGGCTTCGGCGCCACGATCCGCTCCAAGCGCGAGATCGAGGCGAGCGACCAGTTCCAGGAGGTCATGCCCGAGGACCTGGTGAAGTTCGGAATGATCCCGGAATTCATCGGCCGTCTCCCGGTCATCACCTCGGTCCACAACCTGGACCGCGAGGCGCTGCTACAGATCCTCGTCGAGCCGCGGAACGCGCTGGTGAAGCAGTACCAGCGGCTGTTCGAACTCGACGGTGTGGAGCTGGACTTCGACCGTCCGGCCCTGGAGGCCATCGCCGACCAGGCGATCCTGCGCGGCACCGGGGCCCGGGGCCTGCGCGCCATCATCGAGGAAGTGCTGATGTCGGCGATGTACGAGGTGCCGTCCCGCAAGGACGTGGCCCGTGTCGTCATCACCGAGGACGTCGTGCACTCCAATGTGAATCCCACGCTGGTGCCCCGCACCCGGGGCACCGAGCCGGGCGAGCGGCACGAGAAGAGCGCGTAGACGCCCCGCACGCGTAGCCGCCCCGCGGAGGGCATACGAAGAGGGCCCCGGTCTCCCGGGGCCCTCTTCGTGTCGTACGCGCCCTGTGGGCGTCTTACGGGCGGTTCAGGCGGGCTTGCGGGTGTCCTGGTAGATGCCCGCGGTCACCTTGGCGAAGGACTCCATGTCGGCGTCGGAGGCCGAGGTGTTCTCCGCGTTGACGTCGAGCACCATCGCCGCGTCCGTCTCCTCCGCCCAGACGCAGGCCGGGGCGTAGATCCGGTCGTAGAGCTTGACCACCTCGCACTCCACCGAGGGGCCGTCAGCGCCCTCCGGCTGGAACCGCTTGCGCTTCTCCTCCACCGAGGGGGAGCCGTCGCCGCCCGCGAAGCCCTTGAACATCTCGTCCCGGACCGCCTCCGGGTCGCTGATCTCGCCGTACATCCCGGAGAAGGCGAGCCCCGAGTTGTCGTCGTCCGACCGCTTGTACTGGGCCAGTACCGAGGTCGCGCCCTCGGGCATGCTGCCCTGCACGCTGGTGCCCTCGTTGTCGAGGTCGTCCGTGCCCTTGTCCAGCGTGTACGTGCCGTCGTCGAGCGTCTTGGGGGTGACCAGCTTCATCGACTTCGGACCGTCGTCGCCGCCGGACAGCACCACGGCGCCGGTGACGATGGCGCCCACCACCACGAGCCCGGCCACCGTCACCGCGATGATCTTGGTGCGGTTGCCGCCCCCGCCGGCCGCGGGCGGCGCGGGGTAGGGCGGCTGGCCGTAGGGACCCGCCTGCTGCGGGTAGCCATAGCCCTGCGGGGGCTGCGCTTGCGGATAGCCGTAACCCTGCGGCTGCGCGTACGGGTTGGGCTCCGCGGGCTGCTGCTGCCCTCCGCTGTACGGATTGGGCTGAGCGCCCCCGTACGGGCCGGGTCCGCCACCGTAGGGCCCCGGTGGCGGTGGCTGGTTGTGGCTCATGGCTGTGGGGGTCCCCCTCCGGATCGGCTGTGGCCTGTGAACTGGGCGGCCCGCTCGGCTACTTGATCTCGACGCGCGCGTCGTTGCGGACCTTCGCGGTGATC
The DNA here is from genome assembly GCF_047218265.1 of Streptomyces sp. CY-1. NCBI lineage: Bacteria > Bacillati > Actinomycetota > Actinomycetes > Kitasatosporales > Streptomycetaceae > Streptomyces > Streptomyces sp. CY-1. The sequence continues at coordinate 4,101,024 of NZ_CP178393.1, read as the reverse complement.
TCACCGGCCTCGTCGAGCGACATGCCGTTGCCGGACAGCGCCGCGGCCGCGTCGGAGACGACCACATAGCCCACCGTGCTGTTGTCCCCCCACATGCAGATCGGGATCGTGAACCCCTTGCTGGGTATGCCGCTGGAGCTGGAACCCTCGCCCGGGGTGAACTTGGTGTTCTGGCACTTCATCACGGCGTTCTCGAAGCCACTGGGCGACACCGACTCCGGGCTGCCCACCAGCTCGGCCTTCATCCCGCTGCTGGTCGAGGAGTCCTTCTCGGCCTCCTGGGCGATCTTCGCGAAGGCGCCGTCGACGACCGACTCCGGGTCCTTCACCTCGCCCCAGACCCCATTGAGCTGGAGCTTCTTCACGCTCATGCCCTCGCCGGACTTGTACTCCGCGCTCACGGGCTCGGGGTTGCTGACGCCGAACTTCTCAAAGTCGTCCGCGTCCGAGGAGGTGAGCCCGCCGCCGGAGCCGGAGGACTCCTTGGTGTAGTCGCCGGCCACCGTCTGGGGGGTGGTGAGCTTGTACCGCTTGCCGTCGTCGGCGACCTTACCGCCGCCACCGCCGCCGTTGTCGTCCCCGCCCTGGATCACCAGGACGCCGCCGACGATCGCGGCCACCACGACCACCGCGCCGATCGCGAGCCACAGGCCCTTCTTGTTGCCGCCGCCCTGGCCCGGGTCCGGCTGGTACGGGCCCGGCATGCCCGGCTGGCCGTACGGCTGCTGCTGGCCGTACGGGTTCGGGGGCTGGCCGTAGGGGCCCGGCTGCCCCTGCGGCTGCCCGGGGTAGCCGTAGCCCGGCTGCGGCGGCTGTCCGTAGGGACCCGGCTGCTGCGGGTAGCCGTAGCCGGGCTGGCCGGCCGCACCACCTTGTCCGTAGGGACCTGGCTGCCCGGGCTGCTGGCCGTAGGGGCCCGGCTGGTTGTAGCTCATCTTTATCCCTCGTTGGTGAAACCGCTGTTGTGTTGCTGTTCGCCGGTCGCCGGCTAGCCGTCGATCTCGACGCGCGCGTCCTTGCGCACCTTGGCCGTGAGGCCGGCGGCGTCCTCAAGGGACATACCACCGCCGAGAACCGCGGCCGCCGGGTCCGCCATGACTGTGACGCCCAGGGTGTCCTTGTCGCCCCAGACGCACGCGGGGGCCTCCATGGATCCCTGATCCGAGGTGAACTTCATGGACTGGCACTTCAGGACGTCCCCGTCGAAGCCGTCCGGGGAGAACGTCTGGGGGCTGCCCTTGGCCTGCGCGGTGCCGTTGTCCTGGAGCGTCTTGACGATGACCGCCAGGGCGAGGTCCGCGCCCCGCGCCGGGTCGGTCACCTCGCCCCAGACGCCGGTGAACTTCAGCATCTCCTTGCCGGAGGTCTGGTAGTCGGCCGCCACCAGATGCGGGTCCTTGACGACCGGCACCTGCTGGAGGTCCTTCCTGCCCGCGGCCGACAGATCACTGTCGTCCGTGCCCGAGCCCTGGCGCTCGTAGTCCGCGGCCACGGTCTTGGGCGTGGACAGCTTGTACGGGCCGGTGCTGCCGCCGCCGAACAGCATGAACGCCCCCGCCCCGAGCGCCCCCACGACCACCACCGCGCCGACCGCGAGAGCCACCTTGCGGCCCTTACCGCGGCCACCGGCGGCCGGTCCCTGGGGCGGCGGCCCCTGGGACGGCGGCACCTGGGGCCCGCCGTAGTAGCCCGGGCCCTGCTGCACGGGGCCCTGCTGGGGCACGGGGCCCGGCTGGGGAGGCTGGGGCGGCTGCCCGTAGGGGTTCGCGGGCTGAGGATGTCCATAGCCGCCGGACCCGCCGTAGGGGCCCGGCTGACCGTAGCCGCCCTGCGGCTGCTGGCCGTAGCCCGGTGTCTGCGCATACGGATTGGGCACCGGCGGCTGGCCGGCGCCGTACGCCCCTGGCTGGCCCCCATAGGGGCCGGGCTGCGGCGGCGGCTGCTGATGGCTCATGTGCCTCTCCTTATGCGCATGACAGTTCCAAACATCCTTCCCGACGCCCCAGGGAGCCTTGGCCCCGGGGCCACAACGGGTTCGTAACGGAAGGCCGCGGCCCTTTAGACTGCGGAGGTGACCGAGAACTCTTCGCAGCGCCCCGCGAGCGGGCCGAACAGCCACCCCGAACTGCCGACCCAGTACGCGCCGGCCGATGTAGAGGGGCCGCTGTACGAGCGCTGGGTAGAGCGCGGTTACTTCGAGGCGGACGCGAAGAGCGACAAAGAGCCCTACACCATCGTCATCCCGCCCCCCAATGTGACCGGCTCGCTCCACCTCGGCCATGCCTTCGAGCACACGATCATCGATGCGCTCACCCGGCGCAAGCGAATGCAGGGCTTTGAGACGCTCTGGCAGCCCGGTATGGACCACGCCGGTATCGCCACGCAGAACGTGGTCGAGCGCGAACTGGCCAAGGAGGGCGTCTCCCGCCACGACCTGGGCCGCGAGGCGTTCGTCGAGCGCGTCTGGCAGTGGAAGAGCGAGTCCGGCGGGCAGATCTCCGGCCAGATGCGGCGGCTGGGCGACGGCGTCGCCTGGAACCGCGAGCGCTTCACCATGGACGAGGGGCTCTCCAAGGCCGTCCAGACGATCTTCAAGCGGCTCTACGAGGACGAGCTGATCTACCGCGCCGAGCGCATCATCAACTGGTGCCCGCGCTGCCTTACGGCCATCTCGGACATCGAGGTGGAGTACGACGACGATGACGGCGAGCTCGTCTCGATCCGGTACGGCGAGGGCGACGGGTCCATCATCGTGGCGACGACCCGCGCCGAGACGATGCTGGGCGACACCGCGGTCGCCGTCCACCCGGACGACGAGCGCTACCGCCATCTGGTCGGCACCGAGATCGAACTGCCGCTCACCGGCCGCCGGATCCCGATCGTCGCCGACGAGCATGTCGACCCCGAGTTCGGCACCGGCGCGGTCAAGGTCACCCCGGCCCACGACCCGAACGACTTCGAGATCGGCCAGCGGCACGGCCTGCCGAACCTGACCGTCATGGACGAGCACGCGGTCATCACCGCCCACGGCCCCTTCCAGGGCCTGGACCGGCTGGAGGCGCGCAGCGCCGTCGTCGGCGCGCTGCGCGCCGAGGGCCGGATCGTCGCCGAGAAGCGCCCGTACACCCACTCCGTGGGCCACTGCTCGCGCTGTAAGACGACCATCGAGCCGCGGCTGTCCATGCAGTGGTGGGTCAAGGTCGGCCCGCTGGCCAAGGCCGCGGGCGACGCGGTCCGCGACGGCCGGGTGAAGATCCACCCGGAGGACATGTCGAAGCGCTACTTCGACTGGGTCGACAACCTCCACGACTGGTGCATCTCGCGCCAGCTCTGGTGGGGCCACCGGATCCCGGTCTGGTACGGGCCGAACGGCGAGGTCGTCTGCGTCGGACCGAACGAGGAGCCGCCGAGCGGCGAGGGCTGGCACCAGGACAGCGATGTCCTGGACACCTGGTTCTCGTCCGGCCTGTGGCCGTTCTCCACGCTCGGCTGGCCCGAGCGGACCGAGAGCATGGAGAAGTTCTATCCGAACTCGGTCCTGGTCACCGGCTACGACATCCTCTTCTTCTGGGTCGCCCGGATGATGATGTTCGGCCTGTACGCGATGGACGGCACCCCGCCGTTCCACACCATCGCGCTGCACGGCATGGTCCGTGACCAGTTCGGCAAGAAGATGTCCAAGTCCTTTGGGAACGCGGTCAATCCGCTGGACTGGATGGACACCTACGGCTCCGACGCGGTCCGCTTCACCCTGGCCCGGGGCGCCAACCCCGGGGTCGACGTCCCGATCGGCGAGGACTGGGTCCAGGCGTCCCGCAACTTCGCCAACAAGATCTGGAACGCGACGCGCTTCGCGCTGATGAACGGTGCGACGGTCGAGGGTGAACTGCCCGCCCCCGAGCGGCTGTCCGCCACCGACCGCTGGATCCTGTCCCGGCTGAACGAGGTCGTCGCCGAGGTCGACGCGTACTACGAGGACTACCAGTTCGCCAAGCTCTCCGACGTCCTCTACCACTTCGCGTGGGACGAGGTCTTCGACTGGTATGTCGAGCTGTCCAAGACCACCTTCGCCAAGGGCGGTGCGGAGGCCGACGCCGCGCGGCGCGTCCTCGGCGAGGTCCTGGACGTCACGCTGCGGCTGCTGCACCCGGTGGTCCCGTTCGTCACCGAGAAGCTGTGGACCTCGCTGACCGGCCAGGAGTCCGTCGTCATCGCGGAGTGGCCCGGCGACAGCGGCTTCCGGGACGAGGCGGCCGAGCGGGAGATCGAGAACCTCCAGCAGGTGGTCACCGAGGTCCGCCGGTTCCGTGCCGACCAGGGCCTCCAGCCCGGTCAGCGGGTCCCGGCGAAGCTGGAGCTGTCCGGCACCTCGCTCGCCGCCCACGAGGACGCGATGCGCTCCCTGCTGCGCCTCCAGCCGGCCGGTGAGGACTTCACGGCCACTGCCTCGCTGCCGGTCGCGGGCGCGACCGTGGCGCTGGACCTGTCCGGTGCGATCGACGTCGAGGCCGAGCGCAAGCGGCTGGCCAAGGATCTCGCCGCGGCCGAGAAGGACAAGGCCCAGACGACCGCGAAGCTGTCCAACGAGGGCTTCCTGGCCAAGGCACCCGACCATGTGGTGGAGAAGATCCGCACCCGGCAGGCGACCGCCGAGGCCGATATCGCCCGGATCACCGCCCAGTTGGCGGCCCTCCCCAAGGGCTGACAAGGATTGACAAGGGCTGACCGAGCGCTGGTCGAAGGCTGACCGAAAGCCGATCGGCACTGATCGCACGAAGCGCCCCCGCCGGATTCCGGCGGGGGCGCTTGGGTGTGTGCGATGTGCCACAGACGCCCGCGGAAGACTCACAAACGCCCCACAAACACCTCACAGGCCCCGCACAGCAAGGCCCCACCGGGAACCAAACACCTGCTTCCGGGAGTTCTCCGGCAGTACGTCCCGGAAGGAGCTCCACCCTCCATGAACAAGCCACTGCGAAGGGCCTCCATTTTCTCGCTTCTGCTCGTGCTGGCCCTGCTCGCCTGGGCCACCTATGTGCAGTTGGCGAGAGGCGACAGCCTCCGGGACAACACGCACAACAGCCGTGTGGCCATCTCCCAGTACGCCGGTCCGCTGGGCGACATCCTGGTCGGCGGCAAGCCGGTCACCGGCTCGGCCTCCACCGACGGCGATCTGAAGTACAAGCGCACCTACACCGATGGCAAGCTGTGGGCCCCGATCACCGGCTACGCCTCCCAGTCCTACGGCAGCACCCAGCTCGAGGCCCTGGACCGGCAGGTGCTCGACGGCTCCGACAGCCGGCTGAAGAACCCGCTCGAGGCGGTGACGCGGGAGCGGTCCAAGCCCGGCGATGTGATCACCACGATCAACCCGGCCGTCCAGAAGGCCGCCTATGAGGGCCTGGGGAACAAGACGGGCGCGGCCGTGGCGCTCGACCCCACGACCGGCGCCGTCCTGGGCCTGGCCAGCACGCCCTCGTACGACCCCGGCAGCTTCGCGGGCTCCTCCACCAAGGACCAGAAGGCATGGCTCGCGCTGCAAAAGGACAAGAAGCAGCCGATGCTGAACCGCGCGCTGCGCCAGACGTACCCGCCGGGCTCGACCTTCAAGGTCCTGGTCGCCGCCGCGGCGCTGGAGAACGGGCTGTACTCGTCGGTGGACGAGCCGACCAAGAGCCCCGATCCGTACCGGCTGCCGGGCACGGTCACCGACATGCACAACGAGAACCGGTCGGCGCCCTGTAAGGACGCGACGATACGCACCGCCCTGGAGTACTCGTGCAACACGGTCTTCGCCAAGATGGCCGTGGACCTGGGCCAGTCCAAGGTGGCGGCGCAGGCCGGGAAGCTGGGCTTCGACGACTCCAAGCTCGACATCCCGGTGCGCGCCGCGAAGAGCCTCTACCCGAGCGGGATGAACGACTCGCAGACGGCCCTGAGCGGTATGGGCCAGTTCGATGTGACGGCCACTCCGCTCCAGATGGCGATGGTCACCTCGGCCATCGCGAACGACGGCAAGCTGATGACCCCGTACGAGGTCGACCGCACCACGGACGGCACCGCCTCCGCCCTGGACCGTAACCAGGCCAAGACCTACAACGAGGCGATGTCCAAGCACACCGCGTCCGAGCTCCAGTCCGCGATGCGGACGGTCGTGGACCAGGGCACCGGGACCAACGCGAAGATCCCCGGGGTGACGGTGGGCGGCAAGACCGGCACCGCCCAGCACGGTGAGAACAACAGCGCCAATCCCTACGCGTGGTTCATCAGCTACGCGGACGCCGGCAACGGCCACAAGGTCGCGGTCGCGGTGGTCGTCGAGGACAGCGACGCGGCCCGCGCCGACATCTCCGGCGGCGGTCTGGCGGGGCCGATCGCCAAGTCGATGATGAAGGCCGCACTCGGCGGCGAGTGAGCCGAAGGGGCGCGTCGCTGTCGTAAGGGAGAGCGCGCGCAGGGAGCGAGGAACGAGTGACCGAGCACGGTCGACCGTCGACAGCGACTGGAGCGCCCCGGAGGCGAGCCGCCTTGTCACAGATACCGGGTCGTGACCCCGGGGATGGCGCTGGCCCGGCTTGTCACCCCTGCCTCGTAGACTGGTCGGCGTGAGCGAGGAGCGCCCCCAGAACGAGTCCGACGAGTTCGAAGAGATCGTCGAAGCCGAGACCGACCGTGACCCCGATCTGGCGGTGATCGAGGCCGGCAGCCGGACGCTGCGTGCGCAGTCCGGGCCACCGCAGGGAGACGGCATTCCCTCCCGCCCGGCCGACCCCGAGGTGGACCGAGCCCTGCGCGAGGTGGAGGGCGAGCTGGCCAAGCGCTGGCCGGAGACCAAGCTGGACCCGTCGCTGGTGCGCATCGAGTCGTTGATGGACATCCTCGGCTCGCCGCAGCGGGCCTATCCCTCGATCCACATCACCGGCACCAACGGCAAGACCAGCACCGCCCGGATGGTCGAGTCGCTGCTGGGCGCCTTCGAGCTGCGCACCGGCCGCTACACCAGCCCCCATGTCCAGTCGATCACCGAGCGGATCAGCCTGGACGGGGCGCCGATCTCCGCCGAGCGGTTCATCGAGACGTACCAGGACATCCAGCCGTACATCGAGATGGTCGACGCCCAGCAGGAGCACCGGCTGTCCTTCTTCGAGGTGCTCACCGGGATGGCGTACGCGGCCTTCGCGGACGCGCCCGTGGACATCGCGGTGGTCGAGGTCGGCATGGGCGGCTCCTGGGACGCCACCAATGTGGTCGACGCGGGCGTCGCGGTGATCATGCCGATCTCGCTGGACCACACCGACCGGCTCGGCACCACTCCCGAGCAGATCGCCACGGAGAAGGCCGGCATAGTGAAGCAGGACGCCACCGTGGTGCTCGCGCAGCAGCCGGTGGAGGCCGCCTCCGTGGTGCTCAAGCGCGCCGTCGAGGTGGACGCCACGGTCGCCCGTGAGGGCATGGAGTTCGGTGTGCTCTCCCGTGAGGTGGCGGTCGGCGGTCAACTGCTGACCCTGCGCGGCCTCGGCGGGGAGTATCCCGATGTCTTCCTCCCGCTGCACGGCGCCCACCAGGCGCATAACGCGGCGATGGCGCTGGCGGCCGTCGAGGCGTTCTTCGGCATCGGCTCCCAGCACGCCCGCACGCTCGATATCGACACGATCCGTTCCGCCTTCGCCTCCGTGACCTCGCCGGGCCGGATGGAGGTCGTGCGCCGCAGCCCCACCGTGGTGCTGGACGCCGCGCACAACCCCGCGGGCGCCCGTGCGGCGGCCGAGGCGGTCACCGAGTCCTTCGACTTCAGCCGGCTGATCGGTGTGGTCGGGGCGAGCACCGACAAGGATGTGCGCGGTGTGCTCGAAGCCTTCGAGCCGATCTTCGCCGAGGTCGTGGTGACCCGCAATTCCAGCCATCGCTCGATGGACCCGGATGAGCTGGCCGCGATCGCCGTCGAGGTCTTCGGCTCCGATCGGGTCCAGGTCGAGCCCCGGCTGGACGACGCCCTGGAGGAAGCCATCACCCTGGCGGAGGAAGAGGGCGAATACGCCGGAGCGGGTGTTCTGGTGACCGGGTCGGTGATCACGGTCGGCGAGGCCCGGCTGCTTCTGGGAAGGGGCTGATATGCGGACGCTGTGCGCTTCCACCCTCATCGGTGAGTTCTTTGTGATCGGCTTCGCCGGGCTCGTCGCGATGAAGACGTCCGGGCTTTCGACGGGCACCGTCTGGACGGTCAGCGGGATCGCCATGGCGCTGTGTGTGCTGCTGTGCGGGATGCTGAGCCGTCCGGGCGCGGTACAGATCGGCTGGGCCCTTCAGATCGGCCTGGTGCTGAGCGGCTTCGTGGTGACCACCATGTTCGTCCTCGGGGTGGTCTTCGCCGCGCTGTGGTGGGCCTCGGTCCACTTCGGCCGTAAGGTCGACGAGGCGAAGGCGCGGTTCGCCGCGGCCTCGGCCGCCTCGCCTGACACTGCGTGACGTGGCCCTCGTTCACCCATGTAGCCTCAGCCTCACAGCGCCACCCGCACGCCATTTCCCAAAGGAGCCCGCACCGTGAGCCAGCGCACGCTCGTCCTTCTCAAGCCCGACGCCGTCCGACGCGGTCTGGTGGGCGAGATTCTGGGGCGGATCGAGAAGAAGGCGGGCTGGACGATCAGCGCCCTCGAACTGCGTCAGCTCGACCGTGAGGTCCTGGAGCAGCACTACGCCGAGCATGTCGGCAAGCCCTTCTACGAGCCCCTGATGGAGTTCATGGCCTCCGCTCCGGCCGTGGCGCTGGTCGTCGAGGGCGAGCGGGTCATCGAGGGCGTCCGGGCGCTGGCCGGGCCGACCGACCCGATCGCCGCGGCACCCGGGTCCATCCGTGGCGATTTCGGCACCATCGTTCGGGAAAATCTGATCCATGCCTCGGACTCCGAGGAGTCGGCCGAACGGGAAATCAAGATTTTCTTTCCCGGGCTCGCCTGATCCCGATCCGATCGATACTGATCGGCCATCAGTTTGATCATCTGCTTGCCACACCCCTGCTGACCTGGGGGCGGCCGAATTGCCCGGCCGCCCTTCGGCATATGCGAGCCGATCGGGGGAACGCATCTCCGCGACACGACGTCACCATTAGAGGAGGCGGGGTCGTGTTCTGCTGACAATGGCGGAGGACCCCCGCAGCGTGTTCGAGCGGGCGTGACTACGATGAAGCCTCCGCGCCTCGCAGCGCACACCCATCCTGCCGACCTCTAGCAAGCAATCGCTCCAGCAGGGAAGGCCTGACGTATCCTCATGGGGAACAACATGTCGTTCATCGGCCGTGACATGGCTGTCGACCTCGGGACCGCCAACACGCTGGTGTACGTCAGGGGCCGCGGGATCGTCCTCAACGAGCCATCCGTCGTCGCCATCAACACCAACACCGGCGGAATTCTCGCCGTGGGCGCCGAGGCGAAGAAGATGATCGGCCGCACCCCTGGCAACATCGTCGCTGTGCGTCCGCTCAAGGACGGCGTTATCGCCGACTTCGAGATCACCGAGCGGATGTTGCGGTACTTCATCCTGAAGATTCATAAGCGCCGCTATCTCGCCCGGCCCCGTGTGGTCGTCTGTGTTCCCTCGGGTATCACCGGAGTCGAGCGTCGTGCCGTCATCGAGGCGTCCACCCAGGCGGGCGCCCGCCAGGTGCACATCATCGAGGAGCCCATGGCCGCGGCCATCGGTTCCGGCCTTCCGGTCCACGAGGCCACCGGCAACATGGTCGTGGACATCGGCGGCGGCACCACCGAGGTCGCCGTCATCTCGCTGGGCGGCATCGTCACCGCGCAGTCCATCCGGGTGGCGGGCGATGAGCTGGACAACGCGATCATCCAGCACATCAAGAAGGAGTACAGCCTGCTGCTCGGCGAGCGCACCGCCGAGAACATCAAGATCACCATCGGCTCCGCGGCCGAGAGCGACGAAGAGGAACACACCGAGATCCGCGGCCGTGACCTGGTCAGCGGCCTCCCCAAGACCGTCGTGATCTCCGCCGCCGAGGTCCGCAAGGCCATGGAGGAGCCGGTCAACTCGATCGTCGACGCCGTCAAGACCACCCTCGACAAGTGCCCCCCGGAGCTCTCCGGCGACGTCATGGACCGCGGCATCGTGCTCACCGGTGGCGGCGCGCTGCTGCGCGGCCTGGATGAGCGGCTGCGCCAGGAGACCGGGATGCCGATCCATATCGCCGAGGACCCGCTGGACTCCGTCGCGCTCGGGTCCGGCAAGTGCGTGGAGGAGTTCGAGGCGCTCCAGCAGGTGCTGGACGCCCAACCCCGCAGATGACAATCCGGCGAACCGGCCGTGCGGGTGGTTGGCTGCCCGTGCGGCGGAACGCTGATATACAGGCATAAGGCTCCCCAGGACCGGCCGGTCACCACATCACCGGCACCGGCACCGGTCCGACTTCGACGAGGAAGGCACGTCGCCGCACGTGAGGGACACACGAGAGAGCCGGCTGCTCCTGGTGCTGCTGGTCGCCATCGCGTTCGCGCTGATCACGGTGGATATCCGCGGCGGCGAGGACTCACCCCTCGACGGCGCCCGTCAGGCCGCCGCCTCCGTCTTCGGGCCGGTGGAGGACGGCGTCGCGTCCGCCGTCGACCCGGTCGGCAACGCCGTCGCGGCCGTACGGGAATCCGGTGACCGTCACGACCGGGTCCGCCGCCTGGAGGAAGAGAACACCAAACTCAAGCAAAAGCTCGGCAACGACGCCCGTAACAGCGCCCGCTCGGCCGAGCTCGACAAGCTGCTCAAGACCGCCGGCGCCGGCCAATACGGCATCAAGGGCGCCCAGGTCATCGGCATCGGCGCCGCCCAGGGCTTCTCCTGGACCGTCACCCTCGACATCGGCAGCAACGACGGCATCCGCCGCGACATGACCGTCATCAACGGCGACGGGCTGGTCGGCCGGGTCACCACCGTCGGCTCCTCGACGGCGACCGTGCTGCTCGCCATCGACCCGGACTTCACCGTCGGCACCCGTATGGAGGGGTCGGGCGAGCTCGGCTTCGCCACCGGGCGCGGCGACCGTTCGCTCCATGTCCAGCTCCTCAACGGCAAGGCCCGGATCAAGCAGGGCGACCGGATGGTCACCTTCGGCTCCCAGGCGAACAAGCCGTTCGTCCCCGGAGTCCCGGTCGGCAAGGTCGTGCGCGTCGACCCCACTGGCGGGGATCTCACCCGCACGCTTCAAGTGCGCCCGTATGTGCGGTTCAGCAAGCTGGACATCGTCGGGGTCGTCGTCCAGCCGCCGCGCGGCAACCCGCGGGACACCGTGCTGCCGCCCAAGCCCGCGAAGCCCAAGCCGACGCCCACGGTCACCGTCACGGCCAACCCCTCCGCCACCGCCACGAGCCCGGCCGCCAACAGGAGCTGACCGATGCTGCACCTCAACCGGATCGTCCTGTCGACCTGCCTGGTGGTCTTCGCCCTCGTCGTCCAGATCTGTGTGCTGGCCCGGCTCCAACTGCCCGGCGCCGTCCCCGACCTGCTGCTGCTCGTCGTGCTCGGCCTCGCGCTCGTCTACGGCCACACCGGCGGTGCGCTCATCGGCTTCGCCGCGGGACTGCTCGCCGACCTCGCCCCGCCCGCCGACCACGCCGCCGGCCGCTATGCCCTGGTGCTGTGCGTGATCGGCTATCTGGCGGGGCTCGCCAAGCCGGAGTCCGGCCAGCTCAGGTCGGCCACCGGGCCGATGCTGGCGGTCGTGGCCGCGGCCATCGGCGCCACGCTGCTGTACGCCGGGGTCGGCATCCTCGTCGGCGACGACGCGGCCCGTCAGGTGGGCCTGGGCAAGCTGCTGTTCACCGCGGCCCTCTACGACCTGCTGCTGGCACCCTTCACGGTGCCGCTGATCATGGGGCTGGCCAGACGGAGCGAGAACGATCCGATGGCCGACAGCGCGGGCGGCGGCGGTGAGAGCCCGTCCCGCTGGATCAGCACGGCGGGCGGCGTCAGCTCCGGCCGGATCGGCCGGATGAGCCGCCTCAGGCGTCCGGGCCGGGCGGCCCGGATCGGCAGCCAGCGCGGCGGGCTGCTGTCCCGCACCGGGAAGAACAGGACGGCACGCATCAAGGGGGTCAAGCGCCTGTGAGCCCCGCCCTCCTGTCGCCCGCCGTCCTCCCCTCCGTCGTCCTCCCCTCCGTCGTCCTCCCCTCCGTCGTCCTCCCCTCCGTCGTCCTCCCCTCCGTCGTCCTCCCCTCGCCCACCACCGTCCTCAGGGGATGCCATGAGTAATATCCCCGAGACCGGACGGACCCCCCGGGTCACCATCCGGCTCGTCGGCCTCCAGATCCTGGTCTTCTCGCTGCTGCTGACCCTCGGCGGGCGCCTGTGGTACCTCCAGATCCGCAACGGCGACGAGTACACCGCCGAAGCCGCCAACAACCACGTCCAGCAGGTCGTCCACCCCGCCGTGCGCGGCTCCATACTGGACGCCCGCGGTGTGCCGCTCGCCGACAACGAGACCCGTCTGGTCGTCTCCGCCAGCCGCACCGAACTGATGAAGATGCCGGACGACGGCAAGGCCGCCCTCACCCGTCTGGCCGAAGTCCTGGGCATGAAGCCCAAGGACGTCATGGACAAGGTCCGGCTGTGCGACGCCAAGACCCCGCAGCCCTGCTGGAACGGCTCCCCGTACCAGCCCATCCCGATCACCGACGAGGCCACCGCCAAGCAGGCGCTCCAGATCCGCGAGCGCGAAGAGGACTTCCCCGGCATCAGCGCCGAGCCCACCGCCGTACGCCGCTACGCCGCTCCGGCCGGCTCCAACGCCGCCCAGGTGCTCGGCTATCTCTCCCCGGTCACCGATGAGCAGGTGAAGGAGGCCGAGCACAGCAAGTCGCCGCTGCTCCGCTCCGACCAGGTCGGCAGCAACGGCCTCGAGCGCCAGTACGACAGCGAGCTGCGCGGCGAGGCCGGGGTGACCCGCTACGAGGTCGACAACCTGGGCCGGGTCATCGGCCAGCGGGAGAGCCAGAAGGCCCGTCCCGGCGACAACGTCGTCACCAGCATCGACTCGCGCGTCCAATCGGTCGCGGAGAAGGAGCTGGAGCAGGCGATGCGGGACGCCCGCAAGCAGCACGACCGGAACACCGGCACCAACTACAAGGCGGACTCCGGCGCGGTCGTGGTCATGGAGGCCAAGACCGGCCGGGTGGTGGCCATGGCGTCCAACCCGACGTACGACCCCAACGCCTGGGTCGGCGGCATCTCCGGCAAGGACTACAAGCAGCTCACCGGCAAGAAGTCCAACTACCCGCTGCTCAACCGGGCGATCCAGGGCCAGGCGGCCCCCGGCTCGATCTTCAAGGTCGTCCCGACGACCGCCGCGGTCAACGCCGGCTACTCCTTCAACGGGCCGTATCCCTGCACCAGCTCGTTCAACATCGGCAGCCAGGTCTTCAAGAACTTCGAGTCCGAGAACTACGGCGGGATCAGCCTCGGCCGCGCGCTGGAGGTCTCCTGCGACACCGTCTTCTACCACCTCGCCTACGAGCAGTGGAAGAAGGACGGCGGCAACAAGCCCAAGAAGAAGCCGGGGGACTGGTTCTACCGGACCGCCCACCAGTTCGGCCTCGGTAAGGAGACCGGCATCGACCTCCCCAACGAGGTCACCGGCCGGGTCCCGGACCGCCAGTGGAAGAAGGACTACTGGAAGGCCAACAAGGACGCCTGGTGCAAGAGCGGCAAGAAGAACGGGAACTACGGCCAGCGGATCGCCTACGAGAACTGTCTCGAGGGCATGAAGATGCGCGCCGGTGACTCCGTGAACTACTCCATCGGCCAGGGCGACACCCTCGTCACCCCGATCCAGATGGCCACCATCTACTCGGCCATCAGCAACGGCGGAACGCTCTACAACCCGACCGTCGGCAAGGCGATCGTCAGCCCCGACGGCAAGGACGTCCAGGAGATCAAGCCGGAGTCGCACGGCAAGCTGCCGATGAAGGGCCAGACCCGAGAGAAGATCGACAGCGCGCTCGCGGGCGTCGCCACCCGGGGCACCGCCGCCTGGCGGTTCCAGGGCTGGCCGCAGGACAAGATCCCGATGCACGCCAAGACCGGTACCGCGGAGGTCTACGGCAAGCAGACCACCTCGTGGTTCGCGACGTACACCAAGGACTACTCGATCGTCATGACGATCTCCCAGGGCGGTACCGGCTCCGGTGCCTCCGGCCCGGCGGTGCGCAAGATCTACAACGCGCTGTACGGGGTCGACGCCAAGGGCGGCATCGACAAGAAGAAGGCGCTGCTGCCCCGGCCGCAGGCCAGCCTGCCGAAGATCTCCTCGGACGGCTCCATCGAGCCCCAGCCCCTGGGCAAGCAGTTCGAGGCGGCTTCGCGTGAGCGGCGGCGAGGAGCGGATTCATGAGCGCGTCCACGCATGGGTACTCCGTACGCCGCTTCACCCCTGAGCGCGGCACCTGGAGCAAGCTCATGGCGCGCGACTCCGTCGTGCGCCGCCTCGACTGGGTGCTGCTGCTCACCTCGCTGGCCCTGTCCGCGATCGGCGCGGCGCTCGTCTACTCCGCCACCCGCAACCGCACCGAGCTGAACGGGGGCGACCCGTACTACTTCCTGGTCCGGCACGCCCTCAACACCGGCATCGGGCTGCTGCTCGCCATCGGCACCGTCTGGCTGGGCCATCGCACCTTGCGCGGCGCGGTCCCGTTCCTCTACGGCCTGTCCGTCGTCCTCGTCCTCGCCGTGCTCACCCCGCTGGGCTCGACGATCAACGGGGCGCACGCATGGATCGTGGTCGGCGGCGGATTCTCCCTCCAGCCGGGCGAGTTCGCCAAGATCACGATCATCCTGGGCATGGCGATGCTGCTGGCCGCCCGCGTGGACGCGGGTGACCGGCTCAACCCCGACCACCGCACCGTCGTCCAGTCGCTCGGCCTGGCCGCACTGCCCATCGCGATCGTGCTGCTGATGCCGGACCTCGGCTCGGTGATGGTCATGGCGGTGATCGTGCTCGCCGTGCTGCTCGCCTCCGGCGCGTCCAACCGCTGGATCGCCGGGCTGATCCTCACGGCCGTGGTCGGCGCGCTGCTCATCTGGCAGTTGCATGTCCTCGACCAGTACCAGATCGACCGCTTCGCCGCCTTCGCCAACCCCGCGCTCGACCCGGCCGGGGTCGGCTACAACACCAACCAGGCGCGGATCGCGATCGGCTCGGGCGGTCTCACCGGTAAGGGGCTCTTCCACGGCACCCAGACCACCGGTCAGTTCGTTCCCGAGCAGCAGACCGACTTCGTCTTCTCGGTCGCGGGGGAGGAGCTCGGCTTCCTCGGCGGGGGCCTGATCATCGTGCTGCTGGGGGTCGTGCTGTGGCGCGCCTGCCGGATCGCGCGCGACACCACGGAGCTGTACGGGACCGTCGTCGCGGCCGGGATCATCGCCTGGTTCGCCTTCCAGTCCTTCGAGAACATCGGGATGACGCTGGGCATCATGCCGGTGGCCGGTCTGCCGCTGCCGTTCGTCTCCTACGGCGGCACCTCGATGTTCGCCGTATGGATCGCGATCGGGCTGCTTCAGTCCATCCGAGTGCAGCGGCCCGTCTCCGCTTAGGGCTGATTGGCCCCAGTTCGGGTACGTGTCATCACATGGTGGACACGAAGCAGGAGATAGAACGAAAGTACGAGGCCACCGCCGAGGAAGCCGGTCCGTCCGGGCGGCCCGACCTGCCGGGTCTTCCCGAACTGACCGGGGCGGGTCCGGTCGCGACCGTGGTGAGCCGAGGTGTCGCGACCCTCGAGGCCACCTATTACGACACCCCCGGGCGACGGCTGCTGGCCGACGGCATCACCCTGCGCCACCGCACCGGCGGCGCCGACGAGGGCTGGCATCTGAAGCTGCCCGTCGGCCAGGACACCCGCGAGGAGCTCCAGGCGCCGCTCGGCGCCGAGGTGCCCGCCGAGATGGCCGCGCTGCTGCGCTCGCGGGTCCGCCACGATCCGCTGCGCCCGCTGGCCCATCTGCACACCGAGCGGGACCGTAAGGATCTCGTGGACGCCGACGGCACCGTGCTCGCCGAGGTGTCCGTCGACCGCGTGACGGCCCGGCGGCTGGCGCCGGAGGAGAGCGAGCCGGTGCGGTGGACCGAGGTCGAGGTCGAGCTCGCCGAGGGCCGGGGCCACGATCAGCGGCTGCTGGACGCGGTCGAGGGGCGGCTGCGCGACGGCGGTCTGCACCGCGCCGAGAGCCCCTCCAAGCTCGCCAAGGCCCTGGCCGAGACGGAGCGGGCCGCGGTCGCGGTCGAGACCGGCGGAGGCGGGCCCGGGAAGCCCGCCAAGCCCGGCAAGCCCGCGAAGAGCGCCCGTCAGGTCGAACAGGCCGCGTCGGCGCCCCGGCGGCCGCTCGGCGCCGACGATGTCGTCCTGGACTACGTGCGCCGCCAGATCGACGCCATGGTGCGGCTCGACCCCGCCGTGCGCAGGGACCTGCCGGACGCGGTGCACCGGATGCGGGTCGCCACCCGCCGGCTGCGCAGCGCCTTCCGCTCCTACCGCAAGGTCCTGGACCGTACGGTGACCGATCCGATCGGCGACGAGCTGAAGTGGCTGGCCGGTGAGCTCGGTGTGGAACGCGACCGCGAGGTGCTCACCGAGCGGCTCGAGGGCCGTCTCGCCGAGTTGCCGGACGACCTCCGGCTCGGCCCGGTGCGGAACCGGCTGGACCACTGGTCGCAGGGGCAGCGCGACGGCGCCCGCGCGGCCGTCCTGGGCGCGCTGGACAGCGAGCGCCACCTCACGCTGCTGGACACCCTCGACGCCCTGGTGGCCGATCCGCCGCTGCGCCCCGCCGCCGCCAAGCCGGCCGCGCCGGTGGTCGTGGGGGCCGTGCTGCGCGACTACGAGCGGCTCGC
Organism: Streptomyces sp. CY-1; assembly: GCF_047218265.1. Taxonomy (NCBI): domain Bacteria; kingdom Bacillati; phylum Actinomycetota; class Actinomycetes; order Kitasatosporales; family Streptomycetaceae; genus Streptomyces; species Streptomyces sp. CY-1. The sequence continues at coordinate 4,084,142 of NZ_CP178393.1, read as the reverse complement.
CACCCGTATGGCCACCGCCCTGGAGACGCCCCCGGGGACGGACCGCGACGTGGCCGTCCATCAGGCCCGTAAGGCCGCCAAGCGCGTCCGCTACGCCGCCGAGACGGCCCGGCCCGCGCTCGGCAGGCCCGCCAAGAAGTTCGCCCGCCGTATGCAGTCCGTACAGGACGTGCTCGGCGACCACCAGGACAGCGTCGTCGTGCGCGGGGCGCTGCGGGCGCTGGCCACCCAGGCCCACGGCGCGGGGGAGAGCGACTTCACCTTCGGCCTGCTGTACGGCAGGGAGGAGGCGCGGGCCGCCGCCCGCGAGCGTGAACTGCCCGGCCTGTGGGCGGATGTCTCCCGTAAGAAGCACCGGGCGGCGCTGGAGGCGTAGCTCCGTGGCGAGGGAGTCCGGCGCGGCAGGTACGCTAGAGGGTCACCCCTGTCAGCTTCACGAAAGTCCGCGATGTCTGTCGAGTCGGTCTTCCCACAGCTCGAGGCCCTGCTGCCGCATGTGCAGAAGCCCATCCAGTACGTAGGTGGCGAGCTCAATTCCACTGTCAAGCCGTGGGAGAGCTGCGACGTCCGCTGGTCGCTCATGTACCCCGACGCCTACGAGGTCGGTCTCCCCAACCAGGGCGTCATGATCCTTTACGAGGTCCTCAACGAGCGCGAGGGTGTGCTCGCCGAGCGCACCTACAGCGTGTGGCCGGACCTCGAGGAGCTGATGCGCGAGCACAAGGTGCCGCAGTTCACCGTGGATTCGCACCGCCCGGTGTCCGCGTTCGACTTCCTCGGCGTCTCCTTCTCCACCGAGCTGGGGTACACCAACCTGCTCACCGCGCTCGACCTCGCGGGCATCCCGCTGGACGCCGTGGACCGTACCGAGGACCACCCCGTGGTGGTCGCGGGCGGCCATGCCGCGTTCAACCCGGAGCCGGTCGCCGACTTCATCGACTGTGCGGTGATCGGCGACGGTGAGCAGGCCGTGCTCGACATGACCGAGATCCTCCGCGACTGGAAGGCCGAGGGCCGCCCGGGCGGCCGCGATGAGCTGCTCTTCCGTCTCGCCCGCACCGGCAGCGTCTACGTCCCGAAGTTCTACGACGTGGAGTATCTGGCCGACGGGCGGATCGCGCGCGTCGTGCCGAACCGCTCGGGCGTGCCGTGGCGGGTGTCCAAGCACACCGTCATGGACCTCGACGAGTGGCCCTACCCGAAGCAGCCGCTGGTGCCGCTGGCCGAGACCGTCCATGAGCGGATGTCGGTGGAGATCTTCCGCGGCTGCACCCGCGGCTGCCGCTTCTGCCAGGCGGGCATGATCACCCGCCCGGTGCGCGAGCGGTCGATCACCGGGATCGGCGAAATGGTCGACAAGGGGCTGAAGGCCACCGGTTTCGAGGAGGTCGGCCTGCTGTCGCTCTCCTCCGCCGACCACACCGAGATCGGCGATGTCGCCAAGGGCCTCGCCGACCGGTACGAGAAGGACAAGATCGGCCTGTCCCTCCCGTCGACCCGGGTGGACGCCTTCAACATCGACCTCGCCAACGAGCTGACCCGCAACGGGCGCCGCTCGGGCCTCACCTTCGCCCCCGAGGGCGGCAGTGAGCGCATCCGTAAGGTCATCAACAAGATGGTCTCGGAAGAGGACCTCATCCGTACGGTGGCCACCGCGTACGGCAACGGCTGGCGGCAGGTGAAGCTGTACTTCATGTGCGGGCTGCCCACCGAGACCGACGACGACGTGCTACAGATCGCCGACATGGCGACCAAGGTCATCGCCAAGGGCCGCGAGGTGTCCGGCAAGAACGACATCCGCTGCACCGTCTCGATCGGCGGTTTCGTCCCCAAGCCGCACACCCCCTTCCAGTGGGCCCCGCAGCTCAGCGCCGAGGAGACCGACGCCCGGCTGGAGAAGCTGCGCGAAAAGATCCGCGGCGACAAGAAGTACGGCCGCTCGATCGGCTTCCGCTACCACGACGGCAAGCCCGGCATCGTCGAAGGTCTGCTCTCGCGCGGCGACCGCCGGGTGGGCGCGGTCATCCGCGCCGTCTACGAGGACGGCGGCCGCTTCGACGGCTGGCGTGAGCACTTCTCGTACGACCGGTGGATGGAGTGCGCCGAGCGGGCCCTGCCCCAGTTCGGCCTCGACCTCGACTGGTACACCACGCGCGAGCGCGGCTACGAGGAGGTCCTGCCCTGGGACCACCTCGACTCGGGCCTCGACAAGGACTGGCTGTGGGAGGACTGGCAGGACTCGCTCGACGAGACCGAGGTCGAGGACTGCCGCTGGACCCCCTGCTTCGACTGCGGCGTCTGCCCGCAGATGCAGACCGAGATCCAGATCGGCCCCACCGGCCGGAAGCTGCTGCCGCTGTCGGTGAAGTAGCCGTCCGGCGGCCCTCCGTCACCGGAGTGCCCACAAAGTAGGCTGGAAGAGACCGGGGCCCCGCGGCCCTGGTGCTCGACCGCAAGGAAGTACAAGGAGACAGTCCCCTGGGCAAGCGACAGCCCGAAGGCCCGCCGCCCGCTCCCGCGGTGCAGCGCATCCGTTTGCGTTACACCAAGCGCGGCCGCCTCCGGTTCACCAGCCACCGCGACTTCCAGCGCGCCTTCGAGCGGGCGCTGCGCCGCGCCGAGGTGCCGATGGCCTACTCGGCGGGCTTCAGCCCGCATCCGAAGGTGTCCTACGCCAATGCCGCACCCACCGGTACCGGCAGCGAGGCGGAGTACCTGGAGATCCAGTTGGCCGAGGCGCGCGACCCCGAGAAGCTCCGGGCGCTGCTCGACGAGTCGCTGCCCGAGGGGCTCGATGTGATCGAGTCCGTGGAGGCCCGCACCTCGGGACTGGCCGACCGGCTACAGGCGTCCGTATGGGAGATCCGGCTGGACCAGGTCGCCCAGGCGGATGCCGAGCGTGCCGCCGCCGCCTTCCTCGAGGCCGACACGGTCGAGGTGGAGCGCCGGACGAAAAATGGGTTGCGAACCTTCGACGCCCGTGCGGCGGTGGCCCGGCTGGAGGTGCTTCCGCCTCGGGCCGATAGGCCCGGAGACGCTGGCTGTGCGATACTGCGGCTGGTGGTACGGCATCTGACACCTGCCGTACGACCCGACGACGTCCTGTCCGGTCTCCGCGCTACGGCCGACCTGGCGCCGCCGGTCCCCGCAGCGGTGACCAGGCTGGCGCAGGGGCTGCTCGATGAGGAGTCCGGCACGGTGACCGACCCGCTCGCGCCCGATCGCGAGGCAGTTCAGGCCGCCCCAACCACGGCCGCCGAGCTGACCGCCGCGATGGCGCCGGGAGGTTCCGCGTAGGGCCGCCGTCGATGCGCCGCCGATGCACTTGGGAGCCACCCGGGTCCGGCTGGCGCACTGACCAGGAGACTTTCGCCGGTCCCGACACATTCGGTCCCGGTGAGCGAGACGACAGCTCCCGTGCGGCGACCGCGCCCCGGGCGGCGGCACACGCGCACAGTGCGCGGGTTGCCGGCCGGAGGCAGGCGCGGCGCCCGGGAGCGTGACGGGAGAAACGCCCGCATGCTCGAACCAATTGAGCCGACCCAACCTGTCCAGCCCCTTGAGCCGTCCGCGCCGCGTGCCGCGGCGCCCGGGGATCCCATCGAGAGCACGCCCAGCGACACCCTGCCGCCGCGCCGCCGCCGTGCGGCCTCCCGACCGGCCGGACCGCCGGTCGGCGGGGTGAGCGGCGCCGAGGTCACCACGCCCTCGTCGCCGGCCATACCGGCTGACCAGATCGTGGCCATCGCCGCGTCCGAGGCCGCTTCGGAGCCGGTCGCCGCCGGTGCCGCCGCGGTCACCGCGAGCGGATCCGCATCCGGGTCCGAGGCCGAGTCCGCCGCTCCGCCCGCCCGTACGCGGCGCCGGGTGGCGCGCAAGGCGACGGCTCCGGCGGGTTCGCCGGAGGCCGCGGAGACCGTGGTGACGGCCGATGCCGGCCGTGGTGGCGAGGAGCCCCAGGCCGCCGCCGAGCCCGCCGCCGAGCCCGTGACGGAAGCCACCCCCGAGGCCGCTCCGCCCGCCCGTACGCGCCGCCGTGCGACCCGTAAGGCGACCGCTCCGGCGGGTGCGCCCGCGAAGGCGGAGACCGCGGCGCCTGAGCAGGCCGTCGAGCCCGAGCAGGCCGAGGAGCCCGCCGCGGCTCCGGAGGCCGAGGCGGAGACCGCGCCCGCGGCCCCCGCCCGTACGCGCCGTCGTGCGAGCCGTAAGGCCACCGCCCCCGCGGGCCCGCCGCAGGCGGAGGCCGCCGACGCGGACGCGTCGTCTGCGGCGGCCGCTGGTGGCAGTGGTGACGAGGCCACGGCCCCAGCCGCAGTCGCAGCCGATGCCCCGGCCGATGAGGCCCCGGCCGACGAGGCGCCGCGTACCCGTGCGCGTCGCCGTGCGACCCGTAAGACCACCGCTCCGGCCGGTGCGCCCGCGGAGGCGGAGGCGGAGGCCGTGGAGCCGACAGAGCCCGATGAGGCCGCGAAGGCCGAGGCCGAGGCGGAGACCGTGCCCGCGGCGCCCGCCCGTACCCGTCGCCGTGCGAGCCGTAAGGCCACCGCCCCCGCCGGAACGCCCGCGGAGGCCGAGGCCGCCGAGGAGCCCGCCGCCGAGCAGCGGGGCGAGCGCGCCGAGGAGCCCGCCGGTGCGCAGGCCGAGGAGGCGCCGCGTGGCCGCACCCGCCGCCGCGCCACCCGGGGCACCGCCGCCGAGGAGCCGAGCAGCGCTCCGGAGCCGAAGACCGCCGAGGCCGAGGCCCCGGCCGCCGAGGCCGAGCCGGAGCCCGCGCCGCGTTCACGGCGCCGGGCGGTCCGCCCGCCGACGGCCGTGTTCCAGGCGCCGGTCTTCACCGAGCCGGTCTTCCAGACGCCGGAGAGCGCCGCCGCCGAGGCCGCCGCCGCGCTGGAGGAGACCGAGGAGGAGGAAGAGGAGCAGCCGACGGCCGAGGAGACCACCGAGGCCGTCGAGCCCGAGGCGCCCACCGGCCGCCGTCGGCGCCGCCGCCGTGGCGGTGAGCCCGCCGAGGAGCAGCCGGAGGCCGAGGAGACCGAGGCCGTCGAGGCCGAGTCCGGGCAGCCCGAGGGCGAGCACGGCGATGAGGAGCAGGGCGACCGTCCGGCCCGTCGCCGCCGCCGTGGCGGACGGCGTCGCCGCCGTGGCGAGGCCGTCGAGGGCGAGGGCCCCGAGGGGCGCGCCGAGTCCGAGACCGGTGAGCGGTACGAGGACGAGTCGGGCGCCGAGGGCGAGAGCGCCGAGGAGCAGGGCGAGGGCCGGGACGAGGCGGATGCCGAGGCCGGTGAGCACGGTGGCGGCAGCGCCAGCAGCCGTCGTCGCCGTCGGCGCCGCCGTCGCAGCGGCGACGCGGTCGAGGCGGAGGCGGGCGGTGACGACCCGGAGCGTACGGTCGTCAAGGTCCGCGAGCCCCGGGAGCCCCGGGAGCCCCGTGAGCGGCGCGGCAAGGACTCCGAGTCCAGCGCCGACGAGGTGCAGTCGATCAAGGGGTCGACGCGTCTGGAGGCCAAGAAGCAGCGCCGTCGCGAGGGCCGTGAGCAGGGCCGCCGCCGCGTTCCGATCATCACCGAGGCCGAGTTCCTGGCCCGCCGCGAGGCGGTCGAGCGGGTCATGGTCGTCCGGCAGAACGGCGACCGTACCCAGATCGGCGTGCTGGAGGACAACGTCCTCGTCGAGCACTTCGTGAACAAGGAGCAGGCGACCAGCTACGTCGGCAACGTCTATCTGGGCAAGGTCCAGAACGTGCTGCCGTCGATGGAGGCCGCCTTCGTCGACATCGGCAAGGGCCGCAACGCCGTGCTGTACGCGGGCGAGGTGAACTTCGAGGCGCTGGGGCTCTCCAACGGGCCGCGCCGCATCGAGACCGCCCTGAAGTCCGGCCAGTCCGTTCTGGTGCAGGTCACCAAGGACCCGATCGGCCACAAGGGCGCCCGGCTGACCAGCCAGGTCTCCCTGCCGGGCCGCTATCTGGTCTATGTGCCCGAGGGCTCGATGACCGGCATCAGCCGCAAGCTGCCCGACACCGAGCGGGCGCGGCTGAAGCAGATCCTCAAGAAGATCGTCCCCGAGGACGCGGGCGTGATCGTCCGCACCGCCGCCGAGGGGGCGAGCGAGGAGGAGCTGTCCCGCGACGTCGCCCGGCTACAGGCGCAGTGGGAAGAGATCAAGAAGAAGTCGAAGACCGGCAACGCCCCGTCGCTGCTCTACGGCGAGCCCGACATGACCGTCCGGGTCGTCCGCGACATCTTCAACGAGGACTTCTCCAAGGTCATCGTCAGCGGTGACGACGCCTGGGAGACCATCCACGGCTATGTCTCGCATGTGGCGCCCGACCTCGCGGACCGGCTCCAGAAGTGGACCTCGGACGTCGATGTCTTCGCCACCTACCGGATCGACGAGCAACTGATGAAGGCGCTGGACCGCAAGGTCTGGCTGCCCAGCGGCGGCTCGCTGGTGATCGACCGGACCGAGGCGATGGTCGTCATCGACGTCAACACCGGCAAGTTCACCGGCCAGGGCGGCAACCTGGAGGAGACGGTCACCAGGAACAACCTGGAGGCGGCCGAGGAGATCGTGCGCCAGCTTCGGCTGCGCGACCTCGGCGGCATCATCGTGATCGACTTCATCGACATGGTGCTGGAGTCCAACCGCGATCTGGTGCTGCGCAGGCTGCTGGAGTGCCTGGGCCGGGACCGTACGAAGCACCAGGTGGCGGAGGTCACCTCGCTCGGCCTGGTCCAGATGACCCGTAAGCGGGTCGGCCAGGGGCTGCTGGAGTCCTTCTCCGAGTCCTGTGTGCACTGCAACGGCCGCGGCGTGATCGTCCACATGGACCAGGCGTCGGCCGCCGGCGGCGGTGGCGGCAAGCGCAAGAAGAAGAAGCCGGCCGGTGGCGCCCAGCAGCCGGCCGAGCACGAGCATGCCGCCGTGGCCGAGGCCGAGCCCGAGGACGTCACCGAGGCGGCGGCCGAGATCGCGGCGGAGGCCACCCAGCCGAAGCACGAGCCCGAGCCGGTCTTCGCGGCCGACGAGGAGCTGTACAGCAGCGCCGCGGAGGCCGAGGCCGCCGCGACCCGTGGGCGTACGCGCCGCCGTGCCACCCGTAAGGCGTCCGCCCCGGCGGGCGCGCCGAAGGCCGCCAGGGAGTCGGAGGGCTCGGTGGTCGTGGTGGCCGACGAGCCGAGGGAGGCGCCCAAGGCGGAGCCGGAGGCGGTCGCCGAGGCCGCCGCCGCCGCTCCCGTCCAGGAGCCGGAGCCGGCGGCCCCGCTGGAGGCCGTCCCCGCGCCGCGTACGCGGCGTCGGGTGACCCGTAAGGTGACCGCCCCCGCGGGCTCGCCGACGGGCTCCGAGGAGGCGGCCGTGGTGGTCGTGAGCGCGTCTTCGACGGAGTCGGAGCCGGAGCCCGAGCCGAAGGCGGAGGCGGCGCCCGAGGGCGAGGCCGAGTCCGAGGTTCCGGCGAAGAAGACCGCCCGTAAGGCCGCCAAGAAGGCCCCCGCCAAGAAGACGGCGGCCAAGAAGACCGCCGAGAAGAAGACGGCGGCGAAGAAGACGGCGGCCAAGAAGACCACGGCGAAGAAGACGACCGCGAAGAAGACGGCGACCAAGAAGACCGCGGCGGCGGAGCAGCAGACTCCGCAGTCGGTCTCGGCCGCCGCCGACGACTGATCCGGCCGTACGGCCGTCCGGGGGCACCCTGCCACGTGGCAGGGTGCCCCTCTGGGCTCTGGTAGCCTTAACCTTCGGCGTCTATACGCCAAACCCCTGAGCACATCCCTTCCGCTTCGCCGGAAGAGGCCGTTCGGCCGATGGTGAATCGCATGAATCACTCGGTTGTCACGACCCCCTCGTGGGCCGTGTTGGGCGGCTGGCATCAGAGGTCCTGATTTTCTAGCGAGAGAGTGAGAACCGCGTGTACGCAATCGTGCGCACCGGCGGCCGCCAGCAGAAGGTGGCCGTGGGCGATGTCATCGAGGTCGACCGTCTGGCCGGCAACAAGGTCGGCGACACCGTCGAGCTCTCGACTCTGCTCGTTGTCGACGGCGATGCCGTCACCAGCGACCCGTGGGTGCTGGCCGGCGTGAGGGTTCACGCCGAGGTCGTCGATCACCACAAGGGTGAGAAGATCGACATCCTGAAGTACAAGAACAAGACCGGTTACCGGAAGCGGATCGGCCACCGCCAGTTGCACACCGCGCTGAAGATCACCGGCATCGACTCGGCTGCGAAGTAAGGGACTGAGGAGAGATGGCACACAAGAAGGGCGCATCGTCCACTCGGAACGGTCGCGACTCCAACGCCCAGCGGCTCGGCGTCAAGCGCTTCGGCGGCCAGACCGTCAACGCGGGCGAGATCCTGGTCCGCCAGCGCGGCACGCACTTCCACCCGGGCACGGGTGTCGGCCGCGGCGGCGATGACACGCTGTTCGCGCTGGCCGCCGGTGCGGTGCAGTTCGGCACCAGCCGGGGCCGCAAGGTCGTGAACATCGTCCCCGTCGCCGAGTAATCAGCCCGGGCGATATCGCACAGCCTTTCCGAGGGCGGACCGCTCTTCCCGTGACGGGAAGCGGGTCCGCCCTCGGCGCGTTACGAGCGTGAGGCACATCAGCACACCCCTGAATCCGCATTAACTGGAGGCACCCGTCATGACCACCTTCGTGGACCGCGTCGAACTGCACGTCGCCGCGGGTAACGGGGGCCACGGCTGCGCCTCCGTGCACCGCGAGAAGTTCAAGCCGCTCGGCGGGCCGGACGGGGGCAACGGCGGCCGTGGCGGCGATGTGATCCTGGTCGTGGACCAGTCCGTCACCACGCTCCTCGACTACCACCACAGCCCCCACCGCAAGGCCACCAACGGCAAGCCCGGCGAGGGCGGGAACCGCTCCGGTAAGGACGGCACCGATCTGATCCTGCCGGTCCCGGACGGCACCGTCGTCCTCGACAAGCAGGGCAATGTCCTGGCCGATCTGATCGGGCAGGGCACCACGTACATCGCCGCCCAGGGCGGCCGCGGCGGCCTCGGCAACGCCGCGCTCGCCTCGGCCCGCCGTAAGGCTCCCGGCTTCGCGCTGCTGGGTGAGCCGGGTCACGCCGGGGACGTCGTCCTCGAGCTCAAGACCGTCGCGGACGTGGCCCTCGTCGGCTACCCGAGCGCCGGCAAGTCGTCGCTGATCTCGGTGCTCTCGGCGGCCAAGCCGAAGATCGCCGACTATCCGTTCACCACGCTGGTGCCCAACCTCGGTGTGGTCACGGCCGGTTCGACCGTCTACACCATCGCGGACGTCCCCGGCCTGATCCCCGGCGCCAGCCAGGGCAAGGGTCTGGGCCTTGAGTTCCTGCGCCATGTCGAGCGCTGCTCGGTGCTGGTGCATGTGCTGGACACCGCGGCCCTGGAGTCCGAGCGCGATCCGCTGACCGACCTCGATGTCATCGAGGCGGAGCTGGCCCAGTACGGCGGTCTGGACGACCGGCCGCGGGTCGTCGTGCTCAACAAGGTCGACATCCCCGACGGCCAGGACCTCGCCGACATCATCCGGCCCGATCTGGAGTCCCGCGGCTACCAGGTCCTCGAGGTCTCGGCGGTCGCCCATCTCGGCCTCAAGGAGCTGTCCTTCGCCCTGGCGCAGATCGTCGCGGACGCGCGGGCGGCCAAGCCGCAGGAGGAGGCGACCCGGATCGTCATCCGGCCCAAGGCCGTGGACGACGCGGGCTTCACGGTCGTCGCCGAGGAGGGCTTCTACCGGGTGCTGGGCGAGAAGCCCGAACGCTGGGTCCGCCAGACCGACTTCGCCAACGACGAGGCCGTCGGATACCTCGCCGACCGCCTGGCCCGCCTCGGCGTCGAGGAGGAGCTGGTGAAGGCGGGCGCCCACTCGGGCGACGAGGTCGTCATCGGCCCCACGGACGACGCGGTCGTCTTCGACTGGGAGCCGAGCCTCGCGACCGGCGCCGAGATGCTGGGCCGCCGCGGCGAGGACCATCGATTCGACGCTCCCCGTCCGGCCGCGCAGCGGCGTCGTGAGCGGGATGTCGAGCGGGACGAGGCGGAGCAGGAGTACGACGCGTTCAAGCCGTTCTGAGGGGTGGCGGAGCCGCCCCCTGGCCCCATGTGGGCTGAGCGGCCTGAGCGGGCGTCTGCGCGCCGCTCGGCAGGTGGTACGACGAAGGGCCCGGGAGGGATCTCCCGGGCCCTTCGTCGTGGCTCTCGGCGGTCGCGCTCAGCCGCGCGTACGGCCGGTCTCAGACCGTCGCGGTCTCCTCCGGCTCCGCCGAGCCGGACTCCAGCTCCATCTCCTCGGCCGCGTCCCGGGCCTCGCGCTGCGAGGGGATCTCGTCGGACAGCCGGGTGGCCATCCGGGCCCGGCGCTCATCCGCCTTGTCGCACAGCGCCTGCGTGGCCTGGTTGAAGCGCACCAGCGACGGCGGGTCGGAGGGGCCGAGCAGATGCACCTTCAGCTCGGCGCGGGCGGCCGCCAGGGTGTCCTTCTCGGGGTCGCGGACGGCTTCCAGCAGTCCGGCCATGCCCTTGGCCTCCGGCGTGAGGATCGTGGCGGCGCGCACGGTCGGGAAGCCCGCCCGGAACTCCTCCTCCGTCATCCCGCTGGTGTTCGCCACCGCGTACGGCTTCTCGCTCGTCAGGTAGTCCGAGACCACGCTGGAGACATCGCTGATCAGCACGTCGGCCTGGTTGAAGCAGGTGAAGATCGCCGGACGCGGACCGGTGATGATCTGGTGCTCCCAGACCGGCAGCGAGGCCCAGTAGGCGCTCTCCCAGGCGGTCGTGGCCGCGGTGACGGCCGCCGCGCGGTCGCCGTCCGGGGCGCCCTGGAGCTTCATGCGCTCGATCTCGTCCGCGCTGGGGCGGAAGGCGGTGCTGGTGAGCCGGTTGAACTCATCGTTGCACCGGGCCAGCTCGGCGGCGGCCTCCGGACCGGGGCGGTCGCCGGTGCGCTTGGTGTTCGCCTCGGCGATCATCGCCCTGATGCGGTCGTCGGCGCGACCCGCGCGCGGGTCCACCGAGCCGGTCATCGGATGCGGCTTGTACAGCAGGCGCACCTTGGGGTCGGTGAGCAGCTCGCGGACGATGTTCTCACCGGCCAGGATCACCGAGGTGTTGCCGGGGTTGCCGTCCCAGCCCTCCCAGGTCGGCGCGTACAGCACGGTGGTGAGGTGTTCCGTACCGGCTCCGCCGAGGGCGCCGGTGGGCACGCCCGCGTAGGGGCGGATGGGGGCCAGTTGCGGCCGGCCGACCTCCACGACGTCCTTGTCCTCGACGCCGATGTCGGCGAGCTGGTAGCGCTCGCGCGCCGCCGGGCCCGCGACCCACACCTCGTCGTACGCCTTGGCGTACGGGTTGCAGCTCGAGAGCTTGTCGCTCTCGCCGTGGTTGATGAAGGCGTGCTTGATCGAGGGGATGCGCAGCACCTGCGAGGTCTTGCCGGAGTTGGCCGGGTGCAGCAGCACCTTGAGCGTCGAGTGCTCCAGACGCATCAGATGCGCCACCTTGGGGAGGCAGACGACCGGGACGTCCGTCGCGTCGATCTTCTGCACCATGAACCGCTCACGGAGCACGATGATCGGCTTGCCGTCGAGCGCGGCGAGCGTGGAGAGCCACATGTTCGCCTGGTACGCCGAGGAGTTGCCGCCGGAGAAGTACATGCCCACGGTCGGCTGGTAGTCGGCCAGCCACTTGTCGAGCCACCGCAGGGCCGCGGCCTCGTTCGCCACGCGCTTGCGCGGCAGCATCCAGGTGGCCAGGTGTGCCGTGCCGCCGATGCCGATCAGCAGCGCGATGGCCAGACCGGCACCGCCCCAGACGGCGTCCTTGGTGCCGGCGGTGATCAGCAGACCGGCGGTGGCCGGCGCGGCCAGCCGCAGCAGACGGCGCCCGTGCTGACGGGCGAACAGCCGCGGCGGGGCCTCGCTCAGGCGCAGCGCGGACGCGTCGATGTTGCGCGTGACGAACGGAAGCTGCCGGCTCCGGCGGACCAGGATGGCCGCCGCCTGGCAGGCGAAGTGCACCAGGTAGAACAGCAGCAGCCCCGCGGTCAGGGGCGCCTGCTCGTGCAGGGGATTGATGCCCTCGATGCGCAGCAGCCCGACCATGATGAGCATGTCGCGGAATAGCTGGCGCACCGTGACGTCAAGGCGGATCTTGCCCAGCAGCGACAGCAGACCGGGCTGCTTGTGCTGAAGGAAGAGATCGAGCGCGAGACCGCACGCCGAGGCGGCGATGAAAAGCGGTACGTTCGGAAGCACGGCGCCGACGAGCTGTGTGGCGAAGAACACGAGCATCGCGAGCAGCGCCGTAACCTGTACGACCCGGCGTGGGGCGATTCCGGCAGAGGGCACGGGGTGGGCTCCTGGCAGGAGGGCGAGGGACTGACGGGGGACCCCTGACCGTATGCCGATGCCCCGCCCGGTGACAATCCGCGCCGGTGCCAACCGGTCGCAATCGGTGTCAATGGTCACCCGAGGGGCCCGCCGGGGTGCTCGCGCCGGTGTGCAAGACGGTGTGCGCGGATGGTGTCCGGGGGCTGAAATGCCGAGGCGGGCCGGGCCTCGTCTGTCGTAGATTGCCCACTTGTCATGATGAGTGTGTAGGGCATGCGTTTCTTCGGGACGTGTGGTGAGCCGGGGACGAGCAGGGGAGCGGCGTGGCGGAGCAGGACGGGTCGGCCGTACGTGACGAGGTGGCCGCCGCCCGGAGGATCGTGGTCAAGATCGGTTCGTCCTCCCTCACCACCGCGGCGGGGGGCCTGGACGCGGACCGCGTGGACGCGCTGGTCGACGTGGTCGCCAAGGTGCTCGACGGCGACGGTAAGGGCGACGGCGGCAGGGACGGCTACGGTAAGGGCGGCGCGAACGGCAAGGAGATAGTGCTGGTCTCCTCCGGCGCCATCGCCGCCGGACTGGCGCCGCTGGGCCTGGACCGGCGCCCCCGCGACCTGGCCCGCCAGCAGGCGGCCGCGAGCGTCGGGCAGGGGCTCCTGGTGGCCCGCTACACCGCCTCCTTCGCGCGCTACGGGCGCCGGGTCGGCCAGGTGCTCCTCACCACGGACGACACCAGCCGCCGCGCCCACTACCGCAACGCCACCCGCACCCTGGACCAGCTCCTGGCCATGGGCGCGCTGCCGATCGTCAACGAGAACGACACGGTGGCCACGGACGAGATCCGGTTCGGTGACAACGACCGGCTCGCGGCCCTGGTCGCCCATCTCGTACGGGCGGATCTGCTGGTGCTGCTCTCCGATGTGGACGGCCTGTACGACGGGGACCCCAGGACCCCCGGCACCTCCCGGATCGACGAGGTCCGTGGACCAAAGGACCTGGACGGTGTCTCCATCGGCAGCGCGGGCCGCTCCGGGGTGGGCACCGGCGGCATGGTCACCAAGGTCGAGGCGGCCCGGATCGCCACCGCGGCCGGGGTCCCGGTGGTGCTCACCTCCGCCAGCCGGGCCGGTGACGCCCTGCTCGGCCGCCGTACGGGCACCTTCTTCCACCGCACCGGCCGCCGCTCCGCGAACCGGCTGCTGTGGCTCGCCCACGCCTCCGCGCCGCGTGGCGCGCTGACCCTGGACGACGGTGCGGTACGGGCCGTCGTGGAGCGCCGCACCTCGCTGCTGCCGGCCGGGATCGCGGCCGTGGAGGGCGAATTCACCGCCGGTGACCCGGTCGAGCTGCGGGACACCCGGGGCCGCCCGGTGGCCCGTGGGCTGGTGAACTTCGACGCCAAGGAGATTCCCCAGCTCATCGGCCGCTCGACCCGGGACCTGGCCCGGGAGCTCGGCGCGGCCTATGAGCGCGAGGTGGTCCACCGCGACGACCTCGTCCTCCTGGACTGAGCCGCTCCGGCCGGCAGGAGTGCCTGGCGGGGCACCTCCCGGCGGTGGCCGGGGGAGAACCGGGTCCGCGGAAAACACCCACCTCCGAAAAACCTCAAAAGCGCCCCGCGGGCGGGCGAGGGCTGGTCAACTTTGTTCAACGGGGTCGCGCGGGGCAGCGCGCCGGCTGTGGGAGACGCGGCGGAGACGGAGCGGAACGCCGCGGCCATGGCACCGTCACGAGTGCTCCGCCCGCGCGTGAGCGGAGCAGCGAGTTACAGGAGGCCGCCGGTGAGACGAGGGCGCCCGGGGGCGTCGCCCAGAGGGGCGGCGGAGCGCACCCTGACCAGTGTCGGAGCGGGCGACGCCGCGACCGGCGACGCCAAGGCGCACGCCGCCGAGCGCGGCGAGGCGTCCCGGCTGTGGTACATCACCCTCAGCGTCTCGGGGAGCGAGGCGCCGCTGCGGGAGGTCCGCAGGGCCCTGGAGCAGTTGGCCCATGACCATCCGTTCCTGCTGACCAGCCGCTACGCGGTCGATCACGCCGAGATCCGCTACTGGGAAGAGGCCCGTGATCTGCACGACGCCGCGGCGGTCGCGCTGCGGCTGTGGGGCGAGCACCGGGCCTCGGCCAAGCTGCCGCCCTGGGAGATCGTGGGGCTCGAGGTCATCGACCGTGATACGTACCACCAGCGGGTCGCGGAGGGGTACGGGCCGCCACCGGCCTCCCCGGTGGGCGTGCATCCGTTCTGAGGACGGATGTGTGGTGCCGGGATATGAGAATGCCATCTCGAACTGCGGAACAGCGCGCGGCTTCCGCCCGTCGGCTCAGTACGCTTCGTGCATGACCAGCGCACCCACGTCGCCGCTCACCGACCCCTGGCCGAAGTCCCCGGTCCTCCAGGCCGCCTACCGGTCCCGGGCCGCGGCCGCCGATCTCGCGCCGCTGCCGCGCGCCGTCAAGGACGACGCGCTGCTCGCGATGGCCGACGCCCTGGAGGTGCGCACCAAGGAGATCGTCGAGGCCAACGCGGCCGATGTGGAGCGGGCCCGCGAGGCCGGCACCAGCGACGCCATCGTGGACCGGCTGACGCTCACCCCCGAGCGGGTGCGGGCCATCGCCTCCGATGTCCGCGATGTGATCGCGCTGCCCGACCCGGTCGGCGAGGTGGTGCGCGGCTCCACGCTGCCCAATGGGATCGACCTGCGCCAGGTGCGCGTTCCGCTCGGCGTCGTCGGGATCATCTACGAGGCCCGGCCGAATGTGACGGTGGACGCCGCGGCGCTGTGCCTGAAGTCGGGCAACGCGGTGCTGCTGCGTGGCTCCTCGTCGGCGTCCCACTCCAACGCCGCCCTGGTGAAGGTCCTGCGCGACGCCGTGGGCGGGGCGGGGCTGCCCGCGGACGCGGTGCAGCTCGTGCCGGGCGAGAGCCGGGAGTCGGTGCGCGAGCTGATGCGCGCCCGCGGCCTGGTGGACGTGCTGATCCCGCGCGGCGGCGCCTCCCTCATCCGTACGGTCGTCGAGGAGTCCACGGTCCCGGTCATCGAGACCGGCACCGGCAACTGCCATGTGTACGTGGACGCCGACGCCGACCTCGACATGGCGGTCGAGATCCTGGTGAACTCCAAGGCCCAGCGGCCGAGCGTGTGCAACGCGGCGGAGACGCTGCTGGTGCACCAGGACATCGCCCCCCGGTTCCTGCCCCGCGCCCTGGAGGCGCTGGCCGAGGCGGGGGTCACGGTCCACGCGGACGAGCGCGTCATGGCGCTCGCGGAGGGCTCCAAGGCCACGGTGGTCCCGGCGGTGATCGACGACTGGGAGACCGAGTACCTCTCGTACGACATCGCGGCGGGCGTCGTGGACTCCCTGGACGCCGCGGTGAGCCACATCCGGCTGTGGTCCTCCGGGCACACCGAGGCCATCGTCACCTCCTCCCAGCAGGCCGCCCGCCGCTTCACCCAGCTCGTGGACTCCACCACGGTCGCCGTGAACGCCTCCACGCGGTTCACCGACGGCGGGCAGTTCGGCTTCGGCGCCGAGATCGGCATCTCCACCCAGAAGCTGCACGCCCGGGGACCCATGGCGCTGCCCGAGCTGACCTCGACGAAGTACATCGTCACCGGCGACGGCCACATCCGCTGACTCACCCGTTCGAGGGGTGCCCGATTCCCGGCGGCGCTGGGGCGGATCTTCCCCCGAATACCATTTCACCCTGCCCAAAATGACCCGTCCGGTCTACTCTGAATGGGTGCCGGACGACGTGGGGGGCAAGCCGTTCCCGGACGGCGACGAGCCCGACGAGCGCAGCCACGGCGAGACGAACGACGAGTTCGCCGCCGTGGTCTTCGACGAGGACTTCGTGCGGTCGGCCCCGATCCATGAGCCCACCGCCATCGAGCGGATGCTGGCCGCCGCCGAGGCCCGTGCCGAGGCCGAGGCGTCCCGGCGCCGCAGGGCCGGTGTGCCGCCCGAGGACGAGCTCTTCGAGGACGGCTACGGCCAGGAGGCCGAGTTCTACGGCGTGGACGACCCCGACGGGCGCTTCGGCCCCGGGCGGGACGCGGACGACGCCTACGGCCCCTATGGGCGGTACGGGAGCGCGGGGCGGCCTTACCGCGGTCATGCCCGCTGGCACCGCCCGGTGGCCTGGCTGCTGGCCATCCTGATGGGCATCGGCGTGGTCGCCCTGGCCTTCACGGCCGTCTACCGGGGCGCCTCGGGCAACCGCCAGGACCCCGCCCCACCGCCGGCCACCAGCGGTGTCGACGGCTCGCCCAGCGGACAGCCGCGCCTGGAGCCGTCGGGTTCCGAGTCGGCCGCCCCGGAGCCGACCGGGTCCAAGGGCTCGCCCGCCTCCGCCCTACCGCCGTCGCGGTGAGGACCTCGCGCATCGCTAGCACGTCGTGGCGTATGGGGCGTTTCCTCCCCACTCGCCTCCCAAGTTGTGGAGTATCACCGCGTTTACCGTCGCCCCTCGCGACCTACTCTTGAGATATGACCGGGCGTGGAGACCCTCCCGAGGGGACACCCGAGGGCGTCCCGGGAGGTGGTGAGGACGAGTACCGCTCCGTCGTGTTCGACGAGTCCTTCGTCCGTGCTGCCCGGCTCCAGGAATTCTCCGCCCAGGAGCGCATGGGCGAGCACGCGCGGGCGGTGCGCAGCCGGCACGCCTGGGCCAGGGCCGGGGCGTCGCGCCAGGCCGTCGCGCTCGTCCTGCTGATCGCCATCGCCTTCGCCGCGGCCGTCTACATGGGGGTGCGCCACCCGTACCAGACACCGCAGCCGCAGACCGTGGAGCCGCTGCACAGCAGCGTGGTGCCGCTCGCACCGCGCGGTGAGGTGCCCGGAGGGCCGCCGGACCGGCTGTTCCGCAGCAGCCCGGCCGCCGGGTTCCGCACCGGCGCAGAAGGGGTCACGGTGCCCGGCGCCCGCCGCACCCAGAGCTTCTCCGAGAGCCAGGTGATGACGGCGCTCACCACCGCCAAGGAGTACCTGGTCAAGTCCGCCATCGACCCGGGTGTGCTCACCGGCGGCCCGGTGCAGGCCGTAAGGCTGCTGCTGGACCCGGCCCAGCAGACCCAGTTCGACCAGAGCTTCGCCCACCCGGTCGACGACGGACGGCATGCGGCCACCGGCTGGCTGACCCGCTTCAACCCGGCCGAGGTGACCCTGGCCGACACCCCGGTGCGGGTCCGCGGCACCCTTACGGTCATCGAGCGCAGCCCCGCGACCCTGGAGGTCGCCGCCGACCACGTCTTCGTCTACGCGGTCACGCGGGCCCATGAGCGCGGACCGGACCATGCCTCGCTGTTCACGGTGCGCCGGGAGGCGCGGTTCCGCTTCGACCGGAACGATCTGCGCGACCACCATCTGGAGCTGGTGCAGAGCACCGTACTGGCGGGCCCGCAGGCATGTGCCGCGAACGCCTCCGGCTATCTGCGGCCGATGCTCGCCGGACAGAGCGCCAAGGGCGACGCCCCCACGGGAACCGACCCGTACACCACGGGCCGCACCGCGGTCTCGCTGTGCGGCGTCATGGCCCCCGGAACCCAGCCCGACCTCAACGGGTCGTCCTGAGGGCCAACGGGCAGTCCTGGGGTCTTGGAGCCCTGAGGGCCACCCAGGGCCGCCTGGGCCGGTCTCAGCGCTGCGGCGGGGTGTCCCCGTCCCCGGGCCCGTCGTCGTTCCGGGGGCGCTCGTTCCCCGGCCCCGCGTTCCCCGGCCGCTCATCCGGTCCGTCCCCGGGCCGGTGGTCCTGAGCCCCCTCAGCCCCTTCCTGGCGCCCGTCCGGGGGCGTGGTGCCCTCCTCGGCGGTCTCCCCGCCCTGCTTGCCCCCGCCACCGGTGAACCGGTCGCGCAGCTTGCTGCCCAGGTCCCCGGCGCCGCCCGCCACGTCCCTGACGAAGGCGAACAGTGGATCCTTGCTGCTGCGCACCGACTCCGCGTAGTGGGTCGCGGACTCCCGGATCGAGTCGCTGACCGAGGCGTCCCGGTCCTCGTCGCGACGCGGGTAGTGGCCGTCCATGAGCCGCTGGTAGTCGCGGGTCGCGGCCCACTTCTTGAGCTCGGCGGCGCGCACGGTGGTGAACGGATGGCTGCGCGGCAGCATGTTCATGATCTTGAGGACGGAGTCCCGCAGATCGCCGCTGGACTCGTACTCCTCCGCCTGCTCAAGGAAGGCGTCCACGTTCATCTCATGGAGGTGGTGGCCGCCCGCGAGCTTCATCAGCCCGCGCATCGAGGCCCGCAGATCCTGTCCGACCAGCAGCCCCGCCCGGTCAGCCGACAGCTCCGATTTGCGGAACCACTCCCGCAGCGCCGTCACCAGCGCCAGCACCGCCACATTGCCGAGGGGGATCCAGGCGACCTTCAGCGCGAGGTTGGTGAGGAAGAGCAGTATCGTCCGGTAGACCGAGTGTCCGGAGAGCGCATGGCCCACCTCGTGGCCGATGACCGCCCGCATCTCCTCCTCGTCGAGCAGCTCGACCAGACCGGTGGAGATCACGATGATCGGCGCGTCCATGCCGATGCACATCGCGGTCGGCTGCGGGTTCTGGGTGACGTACATCGCAGGGACCCGCTCCAGGTCCAGGATGTAGCAGGCGTCCCGCAGCATGTCGTGGAGATGGGCGAACTGCCGGTCGCCGACCCGCACCGAATCGGACAGATAGAGCAGCCGCAGACTCCGCTCCGGCAGCAGACCGCTCATCGCCTTGAAGACCGTGTCGAAGCCGGTCAGCTTGCGCAGCGCGACCAGCGCGGAGCGGTCCGCCGGATGTTCGTACGCCCGTGAGGAGATCCCGGGAAACCGCCGCCGCTCCCGGCTGGGCACATGCTCCCGGGCGTCTCCCGTCCCGCTTCCGCCGCCGGTCTCATGAGTGTCGCTCATCTGGCCCCCTCGGTCGATTGCCCGCTCGACGGGACGCCCGGTCCGGGCCCCTCGTCCGGCGGCCCCCAGCCTAGGCCCTGAGCGCCCGGGGGTTAGCGTGGAGACATGCCCGATATGACTGGCCTCA
Source organism: Streptomyces sp. CY-1 (assembly GCF_047218265.1). Classification (NCBI taxonomy): domain Bacteria; kingdom Bacillati; phylum Actinomycetota; class Actinomycetes; order Kitasatosporales; family Streptomycetaceae; genus Streptomyces; species Streptomyces sp. CY-1. Next base: position 4,064,809 of record NZ_CP178393.1, on the reverse strand, counting down.
CCGAAACCCTCGCCGCCACCTCCCACAGCAACGACGGCCCGGGAGCGCTGCTGCGCACCGTCATCGTGGTCGGCGTGGTGGGCGCCGCCCTGCTCGCCTGGTTCCTGCTGCGCGGATACAAGCAGGACTGAGCGGATTACAAGCAGGACCGAGCGGAGACCGGCAGGACGGACAGCGGGACCGAAAACCGCCTCGCATACGATGTGGCCCGACGTGTTGTGTCGCCTAGACCCGGATAGGTACTGCCTGCGATGACCGCTATCAGCACCGCACATGCTGCCCTGACCACGCTCGCGGCCGAGGGCGGTGAGCACACCGACACCCACCCGACGATCAGCCCCTACATGACCGGCGGTGCGGCCCTGGTGATCCTCTTCCTGCTGCTGTGGATCACCACGCGCTTCAACCGGGACCGCTGAGCTGGGCGATTGCCCCTATGGGCCCCGGCTCCGGGCCGGGCCCAGTAGGGTCTGCACGCATGGAAGAGCAGAAAGGGTCCGGCAAGCGGCGACTGGGCGTGATGGGCGGGACATTCGACCCGATCCACCACGGTCACCTGGTCGCGGCGAGCGAGGTGGCCTCGCAGTTCCACCTCGATGAGGTGGTGTTCGTGCCCACCGGTCAGCCCTGGCAGAAGAGCCACAAGAAGGTCTCCCCGGCCGAGGACCGCTATCTGATGACGGTCATCGCGACCGCGTCGAATCCGCAATTCTCGGTCAGCCGTATCGACATCGACCGCGGCGGCCCCACCTACACCACCGACACGCTCCGGGAACTACGCGCGCTCAACGGTGACGCGGATCTGTTCTTCATCACCGGGGCCGACGCACTCGCCCAGATCCTCACCTGGCGTGACGCCGAAGAGCTCTTCTCGCTGGCCCACTTCATCGGGGTGACCAGACCGGGGCACATACTGGCCGACCCGGGGTTGCCGGAGGGCGGGGTGTCGCTGGTGGAGGTTCCGGCACTGGCGATCTCGTCATCGGACTGCCGGGCGCGGGTCGCTCATGGCGACCCCGTCTGGTACCTGGTGCCGGACGGCGTGGTGCGCTACATCGACAAGCGCGAGCTGTACCGGCACGACTGCTGAAGGGGTACCGGTGAACGACCGGCAGGATCCGTACGACCCGTACGCACAGGACCCGTATGGCCAGGAGCCGCAGATCTACGGCTATGACGCCTATGGGCGTCCCGTCTACCAGCCGCAGGCGGCACAGCAGCAGAGTTACGACCCGTACGCCCAGCAACAGCCGCAGCAACAGTACGGGGAGCAACAGCAGCAGGACGGGTACGGCTACGACCCCTACGCCCAGCCGCAGCATCACCAGCCCCAGCAGCAGCACACTCAGACGCAGAGTTACGACCCCTACGCCCATCAAGAGCAACAGCAGCATCAGCACCAACAACAGCAGTATCAACAGCAGCAGCAGTACCACCAGCAACAGCAACAGTCGCAGGACTACGGCCACGGCTATCCACCGGCCGCCGCCCCTGCCACCGTCCCCCCGCAGCGCGAGCCCAACCCCTACGAGGAGCTGAGCCCGGAGCAGTTGCGCGGCGGGCCCGAGGCGCCTCCGGCCGAGGAGCCCCGGTCCGCGGGGCCCCGTTCCGCGCAGCCGAAGCGGCCCGGTGGGCCCGGGGGACCCGGGGGACCCGGGGATTCCGATGACGAGGAGTACCACACCGAGCAGTTCTCCTTCGTCGAGGAGGAGGACGAGGAATCCGACGACGTCATCGACTGGCTGAAGTTCGCCGAGACCCGCTCCGAGCGCCGTGACGAGCGCCGCCGTAAGGGCCGCAACCGCGTCATCGCGCTCGTCGTGGTCCTGGTCATCGCCGCGGCGGGCGGGGTCGGTTACCTCTGGTACGCGGGCAAGCTCCCGGGGCTCTCCGACAGCGCCGATGACCAGGCGGCCGCGGGCGGCCCGCAGAAGCGCGATGTGATCGTCGTCCATCTGCGCGAGACCAAGGGCGGCGGCACCTCCACGGCCCTGCTGGTGGACAACGAGACCACCAAGAAGGGCACCACCGTCCTGCTGCCGAACTCGCTGTCCGTCTCCACCGAGGACGGCGCCTCCACCACGCTCGGCAAGTCGGTGACCGACGAGGGCTCCGACTCCACCCGGGACTCGCTGAGCACTCTGCTGGGTTCGAAGATCCAGGGCACCTGGCGGCTGGACACTCCGTATCTGGAGAACCTCGTGGAGCTGGTCGGCGGGATCACCCTCGACACCGACGCGACCGTCCCCAGCCCCCAGAAGGGCGAGGATCCCCTGGCCAAGCAGGGCAAGGACCAGATCCTGAGCGGCCAGGCGGCCGTGGCGTACGCCACTTACCGCGCGCCCGGCGAGGCACAGTCCAAGCAGCTCGCGCGGTTCGGGCAGGTCATGCAGGCGGCGCTGAAGAAGGTCTCCAGCGATACGAAGGGCGCCACCAGCACCGTGGAGTCGCTGGCGCAGATCCCCGACCCGTCGCTGTCCGAGCAGCAGCTCGGAGCGTCGCTGGCGAGGCTGGCCGGGCAGGCCAAGAGCGGTGCGTACGACACCGCCATGCTGCCGGTCCAGTCGGACGGGACGCTCAGCAGCCAGGCGACCGACCATGTGGTCAAGGACATCCTGGGCGGCACGGTCAAGAACACCGACAAGAACACCGCGCCCCGGGTCAGCGTGACCAACGCCGGAGGCCCCAAGGACGGGTCGGGCGCCGCGCGGGTCGCACTGGTCAATGGCGGCTTTACGGTTGTCACGGCCACCGAGGACGGCGGTACGCCGCAGTCGGCCTCGCGGGTGACCTACGCGGACGCCGCGCAGGCGGGCCAGGCCAAGGAGGTCGCCAAGACGCTCGGGCTGCCGGAGACGGCGGTGAGCAAGGGCAAGGGCGCGGCCAACGCGGACATCACGGTCCTCCTCGGCTCGGACTACGACCCCACGGGCTGAGCCGTACCGCCCGGGGCGCCCCGTTCCCCCGGGCGCCCCGGGCGTTCCCCCGCGGTACTCCCGGCGTTCTCCCCGGGCACGCCGGGCGGCCGGGGAACGGCCACCCGGCGTGACGGTGGGGCGTGAGATCCTGGGGGAAGCCAGACCTTCGAGGTACCACCGACCGAAAGCTTTGCCTGTGACCGCCACGGACCGCTCCCTCGAGCTCATCAACGCCGCCGCCCAGGCGGCCGCCGACAAGCTCGCGCACGACATCATCGCGTACGACGTGAGCGATGTGCTCTCCATCACCGACGCCTTCCTGCTGGCCTCGGCCCCCAACGACCGTCAGGTCAAGTCGATCGTCGACGAGATCGAGGAGCGGCTGAACAAGGACCTGGGCGCCAAGCCGGTGCGCCGCGAGGGCGACCGTGAGGCCCGCTGGGTGCTGCTGGACTACGTGGACATCGTGGTGCACGTCCAGCACAGCGAGGAGCGGGTGTTCTACGCCCTGGAGCGGCTCTGGAAGGACTGCCCGCAGCTCGAGCTCCCGGCCGACGCCAAGGCCACCCGCGGCAAGGGGCAGGAGTACGCACAGGCGCAGGCCGCGGACGGCGGCGCGGGCGGTGAGCTGAGCTGAACGGCACGCAAGGCGGCCGTGGCCGGCGCATCGTCCTGTGGCGCCACGGCCAGACCGCCTGGAACATAGAGCGGCGTTTCCAGGGCTCTTTGGACATCGAGCTCACCGACACCGGTGTCGCCCAGGCGCACCGGGCGGCCCGGCTGCTGGCCGCTCTGAAGCCGGACGCGATCATCGCCTCCGATCTGAAGCGGGCGGCGGCCACGGCCGCCGAGCTGTCCGCCGTCACGGGGCTGTCGGTCACGCATGACGCGGGGCTGCGGGAGACCTACGCGGGCGCCTGGCAGGGGCTGACCCACGAGGAGATCCTCGAGAGCTTCGGCGAGCAGTACGCGGCGTGGAAGCGCGGCGAGCCGGTCCGGCGCGGTGGCGGTGAGCTGGAGACCGAGGTCGCCGACCGGGCGGCGCCGGTGGTGCTGGAGAGCGCCGACAAGCTGCCGGACGAGGGCACGCTGGTGGTGGTCAGCCACGGCGGCACGATCCGCACCACCATCGGCCGGCTGCTCGGTCTGGAGCCCCGGACCTGGGAGGCGCTGGGCGGCCTGTCCAACTGCTGCTGGTCCGTTCTGGGCGAGGGCGCGCGGGGCTGGCGGCTGCTGGAGCACAACGCCGGATCGCTGCCCGAGCCGGTGCTCGGCGACGACGACTGAGCGGATTTCCTTTTCCGGCAGGTCACCGGCTATGCTCCTTCTCGTTCGAAGCGCTTCGGCGCCGAGAAGAGCGGGGCTATAGCTCAGTTGGTAGAGCGCCTGCATGGCATGCAGGAGGTCAGGAGTTCAATTCTCCTTAGCTCCACAGATCCACGATCCCGTCTCCCTCACAGGGGGGCGGGATCGCTGCTTTCCGCGCCGCTTCCGGCGGCTCTCTCCGCCGCCGGTACCGTCTCCTTGGCCGCGGCTCGTTCCGCCCGCATCACCGAGAGCGGCTTGGCGTGCACCGGGCAGCCGATCAGCGGGTCATGGAGGGTGCGCACCCGCCGGACGTTGTCGCGGCTCTCCTCGTCGCAGGGGGTGTAGACCACGACCCGGGTCTCCGGTGTCCCACTGACCAGCATCGAGGTCGAGGTCATCCGGATCTCGCCGACCGAGGCATGCCGCACCACCTTGATCCGGGAGCCCGGCGGTGCGACGTCCCCGCTCCGCCACAGCCGGGCGAAGTCCTCGCTGACATCCAGCAGCCGGGCGATGAAGTGCTCCCACGCGGGCTCGCCCACATGGCGTCCGTAGTTGCCGCGCAGCGTGGCCACCAGGAGCGGCAGCTCCGCGTCGAGGTTCACATAGGGGGCACAGCAGCGGTGCGCCACGAACAACTGCCACAGGGTGTTCCGCTCGGCGGCGGGGGAGAGCAGCATGGCGGGGAAGAGGCCGCCGTACGCGGTGTTGGCGGTCAGGACGTCGTAGCGGGCGTTGTAGACCACCGCGGGGAGCGGGTCGAGCGTCTCGATGATGCCCCGCACCTCCGGGCTCACTGTCCGTGGCTCCCCCTCCCGGTTCGGCACAAACGGCACCTCGGCCAGGTGGTAGAGGTGCTCGCGCTCGGCCTGGTCCAGCCGCAGGGTGCGCGCGATCGCGTCCAGCACCTGCACGCTCGCGTTGATCGGGCGGCCCTGCTCCAGCCAGGTGTACCAGGTCACGCCGACGCCGGAGAGCTGGGCGACCTCCTCACGGCGCAGCCCCGGGGTGCGGCGCCGCAGACCGGGCGCCATGCCCACGTCGGCCGGGGTGACCCGGGCGCGGCGACTGCGCAGGAAGGCGGCCAGCTCGGGCCGTCTGCGCCGAGTGTTCGCGGTCATCGTCGCTCCCCACATCCCCTGGCCGTCCGGCCGTACGGTCCCATGCTCCCGGGGGCGGCGGGCGGCTGCCAGGTGCTGCCACTACCAGCATCGGCGGGCTCTCGTTACCGGTATCGGCCCGGCCACAGGCTCGGCCCATGAGACACACCACCCCGACCACCCTTCCTCCGACGGGGGACCTCGGTGGATCCAGTAAAAGCGAGACCACTGACAACCGGGCCACGGACCGCTGGGGCATGGACCGCCGGGCCACAGACCGTCGGCGGGCGCCGCGCCCCGGCTGGCTGCTCGCGATCGTCCTCACCGGCCAGCTCATGGCCGTCCTCGACGTCTTCATCGTCAATATCGCCGCCCCGACCGTCCGCGCCGATCTGCACGCCTCCGGCGCCGGGCTACAGCTCGTCATCGCGGGCTACACCATCTCCTACGCCGTGCTGCTGATCACCGGCGCGCGGCTGGGTGCCCTGATCGGCCACCGGCGGATGTTCCTGACCGGGCTCGCGGTCTTCACCGGCGCCTCGTTCGCCTGCGGGCTGGCCGCCACCACCGGGCAGCTCATCGCCTTCCGGTTCGTCCAGGGGGCGGGTGCCGCGCTGATGCTGCCGCAGGTGCTCAGCCTGATCCAGCGGACGTTCACAGGTGGTTCACGGGCGCGGGCGCTGGGCGCGTACGCCGCGGTGCTGGCCTCCGGTGCGGCCGGCGGGCAGATCGTGGGCGGGGCGCTGGTCGAGGCCGATCTCCTCGGCTCCGGCTGGCGCCCGGTCTTCCTGGTGAACGTGCCGATCGGCCTGTTGCTGCTGATCCTCGGGCCGCGGCTGCTGTACGACCCCGCCGATCCGCCGCGCCCCCGAGCGGAGGGCCCGGCCGCTCGCCGGAGCGGCCTGGACCTGCCGGGTCTGGTGCTGCTCGCGGCGGCCGTGCTGCTGTTCACCGTGCCGCTGGTGCTCGGGCAGGAGCGGGGCTGGCCGCTGTGGGGCTGGATCGCGCTGGGGCTGAGCGCGGTCCTCGTGGCGCTCTTCGCCGCGTACGAGACAGGGCTGGCCCGGCGCGGCGGTGCGCCGCTGATCTCCCCGCGGGTGGTGCGGGCACCGGGGATGCCGCTCGCGGTGATCCGTATCGCGTTGGGGATGGCGGCCAACGGGGGCTTCCTGTTCGCCATGACCCTGCATGTGCAGGGCGGGCTCGGCTACAGCCCGCTGCGGGCGGGGCTGACGTTCGTCCCCACGGCGGTCGCGTTCGGCGTCGTGGGCCTCAACTGGCAGCGGCTGCCCGGGCGCTGGCAGGCCGTGGTCGTACCGGGCGGATTCCTGGTGGCGGCGGCCTCGTTCGCCGGGACCGGTCTGGCACTGCGGGATGGAACGGATGGCGGCCCCTGGCTCCTCGTCGCCCTTACGGGCTCCGGCGCGGGGCTCTCGTTCGCCTACAGCCCCCTGCTCACGCGGACGTTGGCGACCGTAAGGCAGCAGGACGCGGCGGACGCCAGCGGAGTTCTGGTGACAGCGGCTCAACTCGGCCTGCTCATCGGCGTCGCGGTCTTCGGGGCCGTGTTCCTGGGCGCGGCGGACGGTACGGTGCCCAGTGCGGGGAGCTCCGCGGACGCCCTGTGGGTGACCTGCGTCGCCTTGGCCGGGGCCGCGCTGTGCGGAGTACTGATGAGTCTGGTGAGACGAGTGGGGAATCTCCGCTGACCTGCGCGTCGTCCCGTGGCAGAATCGGACGGCCGGAGGGGGATGGGGCCGACACGTCCGATGGGGAGGGCAGGTGGGATGCGGACCAGCATCCTCGATGCGATCGAGGACCCGTCCCGCAGGGCACGAGCGGGCATCGTGTGCCCGTCCTGCGGCTCCGCGCATGTGGCCCAGGTCCTCGGTGACAACGGTGGTGTTTCCTACGTGTGTACGGCCTGTGGCCATAGCTGGAGCTGAGTGAGATGGGAGCCCACAGCCGGAAGTGCGACTGGTGCGGCACCGGTACACCCATCGTCCGCGACATGGAGCCGCTCAACTCCGACTACCAGTATTGGTGTGCGGAGTGCGCGCGGGCGCTGATCATCAGGGGCGATCCCATCGAGACCTACCGCGAGCTCGAAGGGGAGCCGATCTATGGTCGGCTCCTCGACGAGCACTGCACGCTGAAGCGTTTCTATTCGTTCGCGACGGCGTAACGGGGCTCTGCTCCGGCCTCCGGGTAATCGATTTGGCGGAAGGCCGGGGCGTCCGTGTAATGTAGGCGTCGCCGCCAGGGAAACCGGGCGGAGCAAGACCTGGGGCTATAGCTCAGTTGGTAGAGCGCCTGCATGGCATGCAGGAGGTCAGGAGTTCAATTCTCCTTAGCTCCACATCAAAGAGGCGGGTCGTCCGGCAAGGACGGCCCGCCTTTCGTTGCGCGTGACGGGGGTCACCTCCGTGCGGGTCGTCAGTGCCCTGCGGTAACCTGGCTCCATGCGTGCCGTACGCCTTCTGCTTAGCGGGCCGCGCTGACCAGTACCGACCGAGAACAGCCCCGGTCGGCATCAGCGCGGCGTCCCCTCCTGTGCGAGGGGTCTTTTTGTTTCGGAAGCGTGAGGGATCCGCTGCGTTGCCGCAGGCAGAGACGACCGATGGAGCTTTGAGGACCATGAGCGAGACCAATGCCGCGGCCGAGGTGGCCGCGCCGCACCGCTACACGGCCGCCTTGGCCGCCGACATCGAAGCCCGCTGGCAGGACTTCTGGGACGCGCATGGCACGTATGAGGCGCCCAACCCGGGCGGCGACCTGGCCGGCGACGCCGAGGCCGTCGCCCGGCCCAAGAAGTTCGTCATGGACATGTTCCCGTACCCCTCGGGCGCGGGGCTGCACGTGGGCCATCCGCTGGGCTACATCGCCACCGATGTCTTCGCCCGCTACCACCGCATGACGGGTCACAACGTCCTGCACACCCTGGGCTTCGACGCCTTCGGTCTGCCCGCCGAGCAGTACGCGGTGCAGACCGGCACCCATCCGCGGGTCAGCACCGAGGCCAACATCGTGAACATGCGGCGGCAACTGCGCCGTCTGGGCCTGGGCCACGACCAGCGCCGCTCCTTCGCGACGATCGACCCGGAGTACTACCGGTGGACCCAGTGGATCTTCCTGCGGATCTTCAATTCCTGGTACGACTCCGAGGCGAAGACCGCGCGCCCCATCGACACCCTGGTCCAGCAGTTCGCCTCGGGTGAGCGCCCGACCCCCGACGGCCGCCCCTGGGCCGAGCTGACCGAGTCCGAGCGCGCCGACATCCTGGGCGGGTACCGCCTGGCCTACGCCTCGGACGCGCCCGTCAACTGGTGCCCCGGCCTGGGCACCGTGCTGGCCAACGAGGAGGTCACCGCGGACGGCCGCTCCGAGCGCGGCAACTTCCCGGTCTTCAAGGCCAAGCTGCGCCAGTGGAACATGCGCATCACCGCCTACGCCGACCGGCTGCTGGACGACCTGGACGAGCTGGACTGGCCCGAGGCAATCAAGCTCCAGCAGCGCAACTGGATCGGCCGCAGCGAGGGCGCCCGGGTCGACTTCCCGGTGACCGACCACGCCAGCGCCGAGATCACGATCTTCACCACCCGCCAGGACACCCTGTTCGGCGCCACCTATATGGTCCTGGCGCCCGAGCACGGCCTGGTGGACGAGATCGTCCCGGACGCCTGGCCCGAGGGCACCCGCGACGCCTGGACCGGCGGCCACGCCACCCCGTCCCAGGCCGTCGACGCCTACCGCAAGCAGGCCGCGGCCAAGTCCGACGTCGAGCGGCAGGCCGAGGCCAAGGAGAAGACCGGCGTCTTCACCGGTGCGTACGCCACCAACCCGGTCAGCGGCGAGCAGGTGCCCGTCTTCATCGCCGACTACGTCCTGATGGGCTACGGCACCGGCGCGATCATGGCCGTTCCGGCGCACGACAGCCGTGACTTCGCCTTCGCCCGCGCCTTCGAGCTGCCCATGCGCTGTGTCGTCGAGCCCTCGGACGATCGCGGCACCGACCCGTCCACCTGGGACGACGCCTTCGCCTCGTACGACGCGAAGATCGTCAACTCGACGGGGGAGTCCGTATCGCTGGACGGGCTGGACGTCGTCGAGGCCAAGGCACGCATCACCGAGTGGCTGGAGTCCCGCGCCATCGGCGAGGGCACCGTCAACTACCGGCTGCGCGACTGGCTGTTCAGCCGGCAGCGCTACTGGGGCGAGCCGTTCCCGATCGTCTACGACGAGGAGGGTGTGGCCCACGCCCTGCCCGAGTCGATGCTGCCCCTGAAGCTGCCCGAGGTCGAGGACTACTCGCCGCGCACCTTCGACCCGGACGACTCCGACACCTCCCCGGAGACCCCGCTGTCCCGGAACGAGGACTGGGTCAACGTGGTGCTGGACCTGGGCGACGGCCGCGGGCCGCGGCCCTTCCGCCGCGAGACCAACACCATGCCCAACTGGGCCGGATCCTGCTGGTACGAGCTGCGCTACCTGGACCCGCACAACAGCGAGCGGCTGGTCGACCCCGAGACCGAGCGCTACTGGATGGGGCCGCGCGAGGGTCAGCCGCACGGCGGTGTCGACCTGTACGTCGGCGGCGCCGAGCACGCGGTGCTGCATCTGCTGTACGCCCGGTTCTGGTCCAAGGTGCTGTTCGACCTGGGGCATGTCTCCTCGGTCGAGCCGTTCCACAAGCTGTACAACCAGGGCATGATCCAGGCGTATGTCTACCGGGACAGCCGCGGTATCGCCGTCCCGGCCGCCGAGGTCGAGGAGCGGGACGGGGCCTACTGGTACGAGGGCGAGCGGGTCACCCGGCTGCTGGGCAAGATGGGCAAGTCCCTGAAGAACGCCGTCACGCCGGACGAGATCTGCGCCGAGTACGGGGCCGACACCCTGCGGCTGTACGAGATGGCCATGGGCCCGCTGGATGTCTCACGGCCGTGGGACACCCGCGCCGTGGTCGGCCAGTACCGGCTGCTCCAGCGGCTGTGGCGCAATGTCGTCGACGAGGGCACCGGTGAGGTCACCGTCGTCGACAGCGAGCCCGACGAGGCCACGCTGCGCGCCCTGCACAAGGCGATCGACGGCGTCCGGCAGGACATGGAGGGCCTGCGCTTCAACACCGCCATCGCCAAGATCACCGAGCTGAACAACCACGTCACCAAGGTGCGCGAGGTGCCCCGCTCGGTGGCCGAGGGGCTGGTGCTGCTGATCTCGCCGCTGGCCCCGCATGTCGCCGAGGAGCTGTGGCGCAGGCTGGGCCACACCGCCTCCGTCGTCCACGAGCCCTTCCCGGTCGCCGACCCGGCGTATGTCGTGGACGAGACCGTCACCTGTGTGGTCCAGGTCAAGGGCAAGGTCAAGGCCCGGCTGGAGGTCGCGCCCTCGGTCTCGGACGAGGAGCTGGAGGCGCTGGCGCTGGGTGACCCGGCGGTCGTGGCGGCGCTGAACGGCGCCGGCATCCGTAAGGTCATCGTGCGGGCGCCGAAGCTGGTCAACATCGTTCCGGCGTGATGCGGGGCGGGGACGGGGCCGCGCTGTAAGGGCCGTCCCCTCCGCGGAGTGCCACATGTGGGCGGGTTGGGGGTTCGTCAGGAACCTCTGGCCCGCCCGGCGCGTTTACGCTGGGAGGACGACCGCCACCGTGCCGTGACCGCCGCCCAAGGAGCGCACATGGAAGCCATCTGGATCCTGTTGCTGCTTTTCGTCCTGATCATGCTGGCGGGGGTCTATGGGGCCGTCCGAGCGGTCAGGGCGGCGAAGCGCGGTATCGACCGCACCGTGCACCAGGCCCGCCGCACGGTGGAGGACACCAGACTCCGGGCCCGGCAGCTCGCGCAGCCCGGCGCGGCCGGTGAGCTGGCCCAGCTTCGGCTCTCCCTGCGCGGCTCGATGCGCGCCACCAGCCAGGCGCTTCAGGCCGCTGCCCCGCAAGACCAGTCACTGTCGGAGTCGTTGGTCCTGTTCCAGCGGCTGAGCGCCCATGCGCAGGATCTGGAAGCGGATCTGAAGCGGCTGGAGCTGGAGCCCGACAAGTCCCGTCTCACCGTCCTGCTGCCCGACCTGCGGCAGCGTACGGAGCGGATCACCCACTCCGCGGACTCGCTGCGCTGGGCGGTGCAGGAGCGGACGCAGCGGTTCGCGCATGACGACCTGGACTCGCTGAACCGCGAGATCGAGATGGAGGCCGGGGCGCTGCGGCACTGGACGGCGGTGGAGCCGGAGGAGCCGCGGCAGACGGATGCGGGGTCGTGGCCGGCGCCGGAGGCGGGGACGCGGGCGCCCGAGGCGGGGGCGCGGCCCGAGGCGGGGGCGCGATCGGGGCCCGAGGCGGGGCGGGAGCCGGAGCCGCCGCGGCCGTCGCTCGGGGCGAGGCCCCAGACGGAGCCCCAGGCGTGGCAGAAGCCCTGGCAGCAGTCCCGCCGTCCCGAGAACACGGCCTGAGTCCCACCATCCGGCCCGGGATCCCACGCCCCCGGCTTGAGACCCCGGAACCCGGCTTGAGACCCCGGAACCCGGCTTGAGACCCCGGAACCCGGCCCGAGAACAGGATCTGAGCCACGTCTGAACAGGGCATGATGGGTAAGGCAATTGATCATCCGCTGGGGTCGCGCTGCCGGCAGGCTCCATCCCCCGATAACCTCCCAGTCATGTCCCGCCATGTCGCGATCGTGACCGATTCAACGGCTTACTTGCCGCAGGATGCGATGGAGCGGCATCGCATCACCGCGGTCCCGCTGACGGTCGTGCTCGGCGACCGGGCCCTGGAAGAAGGCACCGAGATCTCGGCCCGGTCCCTCGCGCAGGCGTTGCAGAAGCGGAAGCCGGTGACGACGTCCAGGCCCAGTCCGGAGATGTTCGCGGCCGCCTATCGGGCCGCCGCCGAGGAGGGCGCGACGGGCATCGTCTCCCTGCATCTGTCGGCCGAGTTCTCCGGCACCTACGACGCGGCTGCGCTCGCGGCACAGGACGCGCCCGTTCCGGTGCGGGTGGTGGACAGCGGAATGGTCGCGATGGCGCTGGGCTTCTGCGCGCTGGCGGCGGCCGAGACGGCGGAGGGCGGCGGCACGCTGGACGAGGCCGTGGCGGCGGCGGAGAAACGGGCCGACGGCACCGCCGCCTACTTCTACGTCGACACCCTCGACTATCTGCGGCGCGGCGGTCGCATCGGCGCGGCCCAGGCCCTGCTCGGCTCGGCGCTCGCGGTCAAACCGCTGCTCCAGCTCGACGAGGGGCGGATCGAGCTGCGGGAGAAGGTCCGCACCGCCTCGAAGGCCATCGCCCGGCTCGAGGAGATCGTGGTGGAGCGGGCGGGCCGGAGCCCGGTGGACATCGCGGTGCAGCACCTGGCGGCGGGCGAACGGGCGGCGGCGCTCGCGGAGCGGCTGCGGGACCGGGTGCCGGGGCTGGCTGAGCTGTATGTGAGCGAGGTGGGCGCGGTGATCGGGGCCCACACCGGGCCGGGGCTGCTGGGGGCTGTGGTCTCTCCGCGCTAGCGGAGGGTGGGCGAGCGGTTCTTGGTCGGGCGGTCCTTGTTCGGGCAGACCTTGGCCGGGCGGGCTAGGTCCTCGCTCGACGGAGTGACGGAGTTATCCACAACCTGGCGGTTATCCCCGGGAATTGAAGCGGATCGGCGCGATCGGCCGCTTGTCTCTACCGTCGGGTGCATGAGGACGCGATCACGCACAGTAACCAAGGCTCCGGGGCGCGGCCGCCATCGCGACGGCGGGGCGGGCCGCCGCCCACGCCCGGCATCCGGCACCGGTTCGTCCCGCGCCGGGGGCCACCACCGCACCACCGATCGCCGGACCCACCCCGCCGCCCCTTCACGCGCCAGCCGCGTGGCGGCGCTCTTCTCCACACCGTCGGCGCCCCCGATCGCGGTCGGGTCGGTCACCCTGAGCAGCCGGGACGGGCCGAGGGGCTTCGCGAAGGTACGGGACGAGGAGCGCCTGGCCAGGGAAGCGTCGGTGCGGGAGGCGGAGGCTGCGGAGGTAGGGAGCGGGGAGGTAAGGAACGAGGAGCTGTTCGGGGACGAGCCCGGGGAGCCGTCCCGGGACGCTCGCGAGGGGCCGTCCGGGGGCGTGAGCGAGGGGCCGCTCCGGGACGTGCACGAGGGGCCGTCCGGGGGCGTGTGCGAGGGGCCGCACCGGGACCTGCGCGAGAGGGAGAGGGAGAGGGCACCCAGGGACGAGCCCGAGGGGCCGCTCCGGGACGTGCACGAGGGGCCGTCCGGGGGCGTGAGCGAGGGGCCGCACCGGGACCTGCGCGAGAGGGCACCCAGGGACGTGTCCGAGGGGCCGCCCTGGGACGTGCGCGAGGGGCCACCCGGGGACGTGTGCGAGGGGCCGCACCGGGACCTGCGCGAGAGGGAGAGGGAGAGGGCACCCAGGGACGAGCCCGAGGGGCCGCCCTGGGACGTGCGCGAAGGGTCGCCCTGGGACGTGCGCGAAGGGCCGTCCGGGGACGTGTCCGGGGAGCCGTCCCGGGACGCGCGCAAGGGGTTGTCCGGGGACCTGCGCGAGAAGGCATCTGAGGGCGTGCCCGGGGGTGGTCCGCTGCGCCGACGCGACCGGGTAAGGCTCGCCCTGCGTGAGCGGCTGCCGGTGTGGCTCCAGTTGCGCTGCGGTATGGAGCTGAGAACGGTCGCCGCCCTGGCGGTCGCCCTGCTCGCCGCGGTGGCCTTCGCGGCGTATCACTTCTGGACCGGCCGGCCCCAGACCGTGCGCGCACCGGATCCGGAGCCCCCGCGCGCCGCGCCCTCCGAACCCGGTCCGATGCCCAGGGGACGACTCACCCCGTCCGGCGGCGGTCGCACGGTCGTCGTGGACGTGACCGGCAAGGTCCGCCGCCCCGGGCTGCGGAAGCTGCCGCCCGGGGCGCGGGTCGCCGACGCTCTCGAAGCGGCGGGTGGAGTACGGCCGGGCGCCGACCTGAGCGGGCTGAACCGGGCCCGGCCACTGGTGGATGGCGAGCAGATCGTCGTCGGCGCCCCAGCGGGCGGATCACCCGCACCGGGTGCGGCCGCCGATCCGGCCGCTGGCGCACCAAACGCACCCAACGACCCGAACGCACCCCATGACCCGAACGTGGCCAACGGCGCGAACCCATCGGCCGGACCGGGGGTGCCGGGTGGCTCGGTCAGCCTCAACTCCGCGACCGCCGAACAGCTCGACACCCTCCCGGGAGTCGGCCCCGTCCTGGCCCGGCACATCATCGACTACCGCACCCAGCACGGAGGTTTCCGCTCCATCGATGAACTCCGCGAGGTGAACGGCATCGGCGAGCGCCGGTTCGCCGATCTGCGCCCGCTGGTCCGGCCATGACGGTCGCGAGGCCCTCGCAGGCCCGCGCCCCGGTCCATGCGGCGGCCGTGTCCCCGCGCGGTGCGTCACAGCCACGCCAGGAGGGCCCACCCGACCTCCGCCTAGTGCCCCCGGCCCTGGCCACCTGGGCAGCCGCGGCGCTCGCCCTGGACGCACCGGCCCACATGGTGGCCCTCGCCTGCACGGTTGCCTCCCTAGTGGCCGCCTGGCTGCTCGTCCGCACCCGCCGACGAGCCCCGGCATCGGGCGGACCACGGCGTGACGTCCCCCGTCCCCGGCGCGGCCCGGACATGCCCTCGCCAGTGCCGCTCCCGAACGACCGTCGGGCACTCGGACTCGCCCCGTCGGACCCCACCCCGTCGGACCCCACCCCGCCGCAGCCGCGCGGCGCCGAGCCTCGGCAGCGGGAGCGGAAGGCACCGCCGCCGACGGCACGCAGGTCTCGCAATGCCGCACCCGGGGCCCGGGGGCGTCCGGGCACCGGCGACGGCCGCAACGTGCCGCGGCAACAGGCCACTTCGCCGCCACCCACCGTCGCGTGGCGTGGGCGCCGTACGGCAGGGGCGCTGGTCGCCGTGCTGTTGTGCGGGGCTGCCGCGGGGGCGGTCGCCGGGCTGCATGGCGCGGACGTACGCCGTGGCCCGGTGCCCGCGCTGGCCCGGGAGTACGCCGAGGCCACCGCGGAGGTGACGATCACGGGGGACCCGCGGCTCACCCGGCCACGCGTGCGGGGCGCGGCGCTCGCGCCCGCGTCCGTGGTCCTGGAGGCCGAGGCCGATCGGGTCACCGGTCCCGACGGCACCACGACCACCACCCGCACTCCCGTCCTGGTGACGGTCCACCCGAGGGCCCGTGAGGAGCGGACGGCCTGGCTGGGGCTGCTGCCGTCCACCCGGCTGCGTGTCCATGGCCGCCTGGCGCCGCCGCTGCGCGACGGGGACCGCATGGCGGCCGTGGTGCGTGTGAACGGTGGCGGACCCCCGCGGGTCACGGGGCCGCCCAGCGCGGTCCAGCGGCTGGCCGGGCGGCTGCGCGCCGGGCTGCGCACCGCGACCGACGGACTCTCCCCGGACGCGCGGGCGTTGCTCCCGGCGCTGGTCGTGGGGGACACCTCCCGGGTGCCGCCCGAACTGGACGAGGCGTTCCGGGCCACGGACATGCTCCACCTGATGGCCGTCTCCGGCAGCAACCTGACGCTGGTGCTCGCCCTGCTCACGGGTCCGCCGCGGCTGGCCGGGCGGGCCGAGCGGCGCGGTCTCGCGGGCGCGCTCGGCATCCGGCTGCGGACCACCGCCCTGCTCGGCGGCGGGCTCACGCTCGCCTTCGTCATCGTCTGTAGACCCGAGCCCAGTGTGCTGCGCGCCGCCGCCTGCGGGTTGATCACGCTGCTCGCCCTCGGCACCGGACGCCGCCGCTCCCTGCTCCCGGCCCTGGCCGCCGCCGTCCTCGCGCTGGTGCTCTACGACCCCTGGCTGGCCCGGAGCTACGGCTTTCTGCTCTCCGCGCTGGCCACCGGCGCCCTGCTCACCATCGCGCCGGGATGGAGCGCGGCGCTGCGGCGCCGTGGCGTACCGCCCCGGCTCGCCGAGGCGCTGGCGGCCGCCGCCGCGGCCCAGGCGGTCTGCGCACCGGTCGTGGTGGCCATGGCCGCGCGGGTGAGCCTGGTGGCGATTCCCTGCAATCTCATCGCGGAGGTGGCGGTCGCCCCCGCCACCGTCCTCGGGTTCGCCGCGCTCGCGGTGGCCGCCGTCGCGCCGCCGGTCGCCGGGTGGATCGCCTGGCCGGCGGGCTGGCCCGCCGGGTGGATCGCCCAGGTGGCCCGTACCGGCGCGACGCTGCCCGGGGCCGAGGCGGACTGGCCGGACGGCTGGACCGGCGCGCTGCTGCTGGCCGTCGTCACCCTGGCCGTCGTCCTCGTCGGCCGCCGGCTGCTGCGCCACCGCCTGCTGTGCGCGGCGTGCGCCCTGCTGGTGCTGCTGGCCGTCGTACGCCCGGCGCCCCTGGCCCGGATCATCACCGGCTGGCCACCGCCCGGTTGGCGGATGGTGGCGTGCGATGTCGGCCAGGGCGATGCCCTCGTCCTGGCCGCGGGGCCCGGTACGGCCGTCGTCGTGGACACCGGGCCCGAGCCGCGGGCCGTCGACCGCTGTCTGCGTTCGCTGGGCGTCGTCCGGATCCCGCTGCTGGTCCTGACCCACGATTTCTTGGGGCAGTTCAGATCTGTCTCATGAAGTACCCCTCCCCGTCGGCGTCGGAGTGGTGTGGCTACAGCGACCTCTGCTATCTCTGCGATGACTGTTGTCTCAGAGAGGGCAAAGGGTGCAACTGTTCTTTTTAGACTCAAAGTTGGTGCTGCGCTACTTGGAGAGCGAGGTCATCTCCGGTGAAGAAGTTGCAGCGCTTCTGGATGATCGGGCGCTTGCGGACGGGATGCCGATCTACCTCGATGACGAGACGATGATGCCCATCGAGCCGCACTGTTCGTGGGGTCGGAGCCTGTCCAACGACGAGTTGGCCAAGGGCACGATGAAGGAGTACGGGCGGATCCTCTTCCGGTACTCCGATCATCAGGAACATCGGGGGCGGGATGTGCTCTCGGCTACCGAGTCCGACGTCAGGGCCTACAAGCGGGTTCGTACGGTGTTGCAGAGGCGGCCGCTTCAGGATGCGGCATGGGGCAAGGAGTCCCAGCTCCTCGACCGGTTCTACAGCTACCTGAAGGATGACGTGGGGCTGGTGAAGCAGCGGCCGGTGCGTGTTGGTTCCCGGGGGCGGAATCCGCTGGCGCCCAAGCTGAGGCAGCGGATGGACATCCGTCACCTCACTCTGGAGCAGTACCGGTACTTCCGCGACGTGGGTCTGGGCGGCCAGCTTCCGGACTCACGTGTGGATTCGTCGTTTCGGGGCTGGTCGCCGCACCGCAACCGCGCGGCGGCGGACCTGGCGCTGGGAACGGGGATGCGGTGGCAGGAGTGGGCGACGGTCCTGCTGCCCGAGCTGGGCATTGGCGTGGGGCACCCGGTAAGGGACGTGGAGTTCACGGTTCAGGCCTGCGCGAAGTACGGCAAGGCCCGCTCCATCTACGTGCCGGACGACTCGATGAAGGGACTGGAGCCCTACCTGCTGCTGGAGCGGCCCGAGCAGGCTGCCACCTCGGCGAAGCGCCTGGAGAAGCGGCACCGCGATCTGTTCGTCGTCTCCCGCATTGACCACGAATCGGGCCTGGTCTACGGGGTGTTGGACGGGATCGAGAAGGTGCTCGAGATGTCCGCTATGGACCCGGAGTTGCGGCGGATCACGGTGCATGAGACGGACGTGGGCCTGGAGGCGCTGGCGGTGTTCATCTGCCAGGGCGGACTGATGCCCGGAGCTGACTCGTGGAAGCGCTACCGGCACGCGGCCTGGCGCCGCATGAGCGCGCTCGCCGACGAGCACATTGGGTTGCCGCGCAAGAGGTGGCGCTGGCACGACCTTCGCCACACCTACGCCCTGCAGATGCTCAACTACCTGGAGCGGCAGATGGACGGCGAGGAGCCGGACGCGGCTGCACGTCGCCGCCGGCACCGCTCCTACCTGTCCAGTCACATGCGGCTGAACCCGCTGTTGATCGTCAGCCGGAGACTCGGGCATTCCAGCCCGGCCACCACGTACGAGTACCTCGAGTACACCGACGACCTGCTCAACGAGTTCGACGAGGCCTTCCGCGGCTGGGTCGGTGAGCTGGGCAGCGAGGCGACGTACGCCGAGATCGCCTCGCACGCTTTCCGTCTGGAGAAGCGGGGGGTGGCCGATGCCGCGCAGGGGTGAGTTCACCAGGGACTTCCCGGACGTCCCCGAGGCGCCGGATCCGGTGGCGGGCAGGGTCGGCGAGCGCGTGATCCGTACGTCGAGTGCGACGAGGCGCAACCTGACCAACCGCGTCCTGCCGAGTGTGTACAGCTGCTCGCAACTGGCAGCGGAGCTGGCCGACGAGTGGGTCGAGTACGTGGAGGCCGCCGGGCTGGCGGCCGGGACGGTGCAGTCCTATCAGCAGGCGATCGACAATTTGTGCACGTCGGTGGATGCTCAGCTGGGCGAGGACGCCGCCCGGGCCTCCCTGGGCAGAGATCAACCCGACCTGGCACGGGCCATGGCCACCTGGGAGAGGAAACTGCCGTCAGGGTTCGCCCCCAACTCCAACCGGCCTGCCATCCTGTCCGGCGCCGTACGGGTTCTGATCCGCAGACGGGTGGAACACCCGGAGCGGCCGGTCACCGAGCGTATGACCGCGCTGGCCAAGGCCGGCAGCGGCGTCCCGATCGGCGAGAACGAAGAACTCGATGAGTTCTCCCGTGCGGAGAAGCAGGCCATGGTTCGTGCAGCCTGGGCAGCCGTGCTCGCGCTGGAGAAACGCCTGGAGACGGGCTGGCGTCTGGCCGCACAGGGCCGCCACCCGGGCGACGGATCGTGGATGTCCATCCCGGATCTGCTGTGGGGACTCGCTCACGAGGCAGTTACACCCGCGCAGATCAGCGACGCCGTGGGGCCGGCACGGGGGTGGACCGAGGAACTGCGCGCGTGTATCCGCCGGCCGGACGGCAGCATGCCGGTGACGACGGCCCGCATCGAGCTGACCCGGCATCTGGTCGCCCAGCTGTGGCCGAGCACCCTTGACCTGCACGCCTTCCGGGTGTTGCTGATCGACGCCACCGCGCACCCGCCTGAGGAGGTGAGCAAACTCACCGAGGACGGTGTCGAGTTCACGCCCCGAGGAGTGCGGCTGACGCTGGTACGCAAGCGCGCGAAGCGCCGCTACTACCGCGCCTTCAAGGACACCTCGCTCGAGATGGCGGACGTGATCGAGACCAAGGAATTCACCGACCGGCCCCGCCGCGAGCCCGGCGCGATCGTCAGGCGCCTGATGGCCGTGACCGAACGCGCACGGCAGCGGGCCGCCGACCCGGAGGGGAATCTGTTCGTGCGGGCGGCGGTGGACGTGGACCGTGAACTGAAGTTCTGCGAGTGGAACCCCGAGGCCCCACTGGCCCGCTTCAGCAGGTGGCTGGAGGTCCACGGGGTCACCGTCGAGGGAAAAACCGACGTCAGGCGCCTGCGCAAGTCTGGCAAGGTGGAGAAGGTCGTCGCCTCCCGCGGCCACATCCACGAGGCCGCCGACGACCACTACGAGGAGACGTTTAAAGGCCACTACGCGCAGGGCACGACCCTGCGCGTGATCTCCGCCGAGGTGATCAACTCCGCCCAGGACCACTGGTTCAGCAAGGCCCTCGAAGGGCCGACCGTGCTGTCCCAGGAGGCCGCACAGGCCGCCGAGGAGAGCACACAGCTTCAGGCCCTCGGCCTGAGCGAGAAGGAAGCCGATGACCTGGTCCAGGGCGAACTGGACATGGGAGTCACTCACTGCAAGAACCCCTACGACTCGCCGTTCAGCCCCGCCGGAGAGCTCTGTGCGGTCGCCCCGCTGCGCTGCCTGGAATGCCGCAACGCCTGGGTGCTGCCCAGCCAGCTTCCTCAACTCCTGCTGTTCAGCGACCACGTGGAGCGCATCCGGCAGCGGCTGGCCCCGCAGCACTTCACCGCACTGTGGGGACAGTCCTACGTCAACCTGCAGGCGGTACTGGAGGACCGCACCGAGCAGGAGACCGCACTGGCCCGCAAGCACATCGCCGAGGGCGGCATCACCCTGTCCCTTCCGCTGGCCGCACACGTGGAGTTCGACGCATGAGTACACCCGCAGCCCGACCACTGCCCGGCTCGATCTTCACGGACGACGAGCCGGTCATCCAGAGCCACTCCCTGCTGGGCGACGCCGACTCGCCGCTGTTCGGGCACGTGGACATCTGGGACTTCAACGGCGTGGTCCGCCGCAACGCCAACGTCCCCGAGTGCGGCTGGCGGGCCACCTTCAGCAACGGGCTGAACGATCCCGAGTGGAACCTCACGGCCCGGGAAACCTTCATGATCATGGCCAACCCGCGGCATGAGGCGCTGATCGACGCAGGGGTCCATCTCGCCCCCGAGCCCTTCGACGTGCAGACCGCCATCCGCCGGGTATCCGCCCTGCGCACGCTGGCCAGATGGGCGGATAAGCAGGAATTGCCGGCCCGGATGGGGACCTGGCGGGATACGGACTTGCGCCGGTTCATCAAGTGGCTGCGCGAGAAGGGCCGCAAGCCCGGCACGTTGATGAACTACATCGTCGTCGCGAAGTTCCTCCACGAGATCGGCCCCGCCCTCGCCCTGGGCGGCCCGGCCGTGGACCCCTGGCACGGCATGAGCGCACGCAAGGCCGCCAAGTACGAGGTGACACACGACCTGTCCACCCCCACCATCGCACCAGAGGTATGGTTTCCGCTGGTCAGGGCGGCCTGGATCTATGTGCACACCTTCGCCCCCGACGTCCTGCGCGCCATGACCCGCTACCAGCAGCTCCGTGCGATCGCGAGGACCAGCACCGATCGCCGCGGCGAGGCGGACGAGCTCCTCGACGCCTGGCTCGCCGACCCCGGCAACCGGATCCCGCTGCACGATCCGACCCACTCCGGGTCCTCCCTCGGCAAGAAACACGAGGGCGTCAACTGGAACCTGCTGGCCCTGTTCATGGGGTTCAGCTCCTCCAAGGGATCCGGTCTGTTCACCGCAGCGCTGCCGTCCGGGATGCGCCGGCGCGAGAAGGTCTGGGCTGCCCTCGACGCCGGGCACCCCACGACCTCCGGCCTGATCCACGATCTGGTCGAGGTGACCCAGGCGGACGGCACTGTCGGCCCCTGGCATCCCGGCCTCGATCCCAGGGCATTGACGCGCATGCTGGTCAGGCTCAGGGACGCCGCATTCTGCCTGGTCGCGGCACTGTCCATGATGCGCGACAGCGAGATCCACGAGATCAGGCGCGGTTCCGTCGTCCAGCACTACAACGCCCCGGCGATCAAGTCGCACCTGGACAAGGGACGAGCAGGCCGGCCGGGCAAACACTGGTGGATCATCGAACCCGCTGCCGAGGCGATCACCCTGGCCGAGATCGTCTCGGTCCACGACGAACGCGTCTTCTCCCCGATGAAGAGGCCCGAGACTACCGAGGCCGTCCACGGCGACCAGATGATCGACGCATTCATCAACGAGGTGAACTCCGGCCGGGCCTGGTCGGGACTGGACGAGATCCCCGAAGGCAAGGTTCGTCCACATATGTTCCGCCACACCATGGCCATGCTCACCGACCAGTTCCCCGGCTCCGAGATCGCCCTGGGGATCCAGCTCAAACACGTCGCCGCACGCGCCCTGGCCAACCGCACCACCCAGTCCTACGCGGCCGGCGACACCCAGTGGGCCGAGCTGCTGGAAACCGTCCTGGAAGCCACCCGGTTCCGCCGCTTCAAGGACCTCTACGGCCAGTACAAGGACGGCAAACCGATCGGCTACGGCGGCGGTGCGGAACGGGTCAAGGAAGTGTTCGACGACATCATCGCCACCGTCAAGGCCAACGGCGGCGATGCCCGAGTCGAGGACGACCTGCTGCGCAAGGCCCGGATCACCATCCGGTTCGGCATGCTCAACAACTGCCTGTTCGACGAGGCGAACCCGCAAGGGGCCGTCTGCCGGGAGAACACGATCATCCCCGAGGGGCACACCGGCCCGCTGGACTGGCGGTGCCGCCCCGACCGATGCCACAACAGCATGATCGGTATCGAGCACGTCCCCATCTACGACTCGCACAAGCGCACACAGCTCAAGCTGCTGGAAACCCGCCGCCTGCCCGCGGCCCGCAAGGCTGTCATCTGTCGCGAGGTCGAGCGCGCCGACGCCGTCCTCGCCCAGGTCAAGGAGGAGAACACGTGACCGGCCCCGCCGATCGGACACTGACGGCTGACGGCGTCACCGAAGAGACCGCCAAAGCACTGCGTGCCGCGATGCAACGGCTGTTCGCGGGAAAACCCCAGCGAACCGACGGCCGGCTCAGCAAGCAGAATCTGTGGCGGGAGGCCGGGGTGAGCCGAGCCACCATGAACCGTGCCCAGGCCATCCTCGCCGAATGGGATGCTCACCTCGCCCAGCACGGCAGCGCCACCCCCGGAGAAGCCCGCCGGGACGAGGAGATCCGCGACCTCAATCGCAAGCTCGCCGAGAAGACCCGTCAGTGCACCACGCTCCAGCGCCGCCTCGACGCCGCCGCCACGGCGATCGCCGCTCTCCACCACGACAACACACTGCTTCGGCAGGAGGTCGCCGCCTCCGGCGGCAGAGTGATCCCCCTGCACCGCCCACGAGACCCCGCCGATGATGAGTACTGACTGTGCCACCGGCCCGGAACGTCCCGCTGGCGGCTGCAGCCGGCGATAGCGGGATGCCTGGGACGGTGCGCACCGGTCCGCGTGGCCAGGCCGCGAGCGTCAGCGGCACCGGGCGGCCGGCGGGTACTACCGTCCCTCCATGGACACCCCAGCACCGCACCCTGACTCGGCATCTCCTGACCCCGACGACAGCGGCGAGTTGGCCGCAACCGTACGCGTGGACGGCCAGGCGGCCAGACGCCTGCGGCGTGCTGCCGCGTTCCAGCAGCGCCCGGTCGACGACGTGGCGGCTGACTGCGTGCGCGACGATCTGGACCGCGACGTGTACGACGTGCTGTACACGAACGTCGACGACTACGCCTCCACGCTGGACGGCCTGTCGCGGCGGCTGGCCCTGCTGATCCGTGAGCTGGGCGCCCTGCCGGCGGGCGAGGCCGCGAAGGTGATCGCTCAGGCGGCGGCCGAAAAGGGCGGGCACCTGCCCGATCCGTGGCACGACCGCGTGATCGAACAGTTGACGTCCCTGTGGGCGGGCCGCGGCACGTTCTTCGACAAGCGCGCCGACGGCACCTTCGACCCCGTGGAGGACATCAAGATCGATGTCCTGGTCACCCCCGAGCAGTGGGACGCCCTGGGCCGCATCGGCGCCCCCAGCAGCCTCGCCTCCGGTGCCCAGAAGGCCACGGCCGCCGGGATCGCGTCTCTCGACCACTGACGCTGCAGCCGCGAGCCAACTGCTGCGCCCTGGAACCACGGCCGGGTACACGGCATCAGCTGCCAGACCCATCGGTGCGCCGATCCCTCGAGTAGGCACCGGGTTGACGCCAACCCCCTGGCGGGTGCTGCTACGTCGCTGGATGCTGGGCTGCGCGAGTGAAAGGGGCGGCGCGATGTCGCTCCAGGCGAGGTACGCGCAGTGACCGGCGGTCTTCGGCACGCGTTGGACAGGTTGTGCCGAAGACCACATCCAGTTCCAGCAACGCCAGCACCAGCCCGGTCGGGAGCCCGCCGCCGCTGCCGTTCCTCCTGACGAGCCAACAGGGCGAAGCCGCACGCACACTGTTGAGCTACGTGGCCTCACTGGACCTGCCCGGACCCGACGCACAGCTCATCGCCGTAGTCGTGGCCATCCGGGCCGCACGCGGCGGCGTCGGCAACCTCACCGGCACCGACCTGACCGCTCTGCGGCTGGGCGACGCCCATGGCGCCGTCGATGCTCTCCGCGGCCTAGGCTGGCAGATCGACGACGCCCTCTTCGACGGCGATCCCGCCACTCCAATCCCCATTACTGTCCCGGACCTCACACGGGACACCGGCCATCCCCTGCCCTTGGGGAAGAACGTCCGCTCACGGGTGTCCGGATGGACCACCAAGACCTTGTCGGCCAAACCGGTCAAGAAGCTCCCTCCCGCCGCACGGCTGGCAGGGCTGTTCCTCGCCGCACACAGCACGCCCCGGCTCCAAGGTCAGATTCCACCCGACCTTCCCGAAGCCTGCCAGGCTGCCCTGCCGGATCTCCTACGCAAGGGCTTCCTCGCCGAAGTGTCCGACGACCGTTACCGCCTCGACCCCGCCGTACGCCACCTGTCCGGGATGCGCCGCCCCACCCCGGAGGAGCACGCGGCGGAGCCGCCGGAGTCAAACACTGGGGCCGTGCGCCCTTCGACTCGGGGATTCCAGTTCAACATGGATGCGTGGACGCAGTGGAAGAACGCCGCCACCCCGGCGCTGCGGCGGCACGCCGAATCCGTCGAGTACTGCGCCGTGTGCGCTCTTGCTTCGGAGCGGGTCGCCGAGGCGTTCATGACCCCCTGCCGGCCCCAGTTCTTCTCCAAGAACGTCAAGGCTGCCTACGGCGAGTGGAAGGACACGCACCCGGACCGCGGCGCTGTTGCTGCTGAGTTCACGGTGGACTTCCGGGCCGAACACGGACACGGCCCCTCGTACCGGCAGTTGTGCTCGGGCCTGGGATGGAGTGTGAAGCACTCGCTGCACGGCTTCATCGTCAAGCGCCTCCTGGCGAACGCGTGGCTGACGGAGACCGCGCCGGTGCCGTGGACACTCCGCCCGGGGAAGGCGGCACAGGCACAGGGCATCGTTCTGCCTACAGCACGACGCCCAGGCGTCTCCGCTCACGCCGGGCCGTAGTCCGCAGGCGCGAAACAGCGAGGTCGGCGCGAGGCCATCTGGTGTGCTGACGGGCCGGTCTATACGTTCGCTGCTCATGAGTTGGACTACTGCACTTGCCGTTTTCGGTGCGGCCACCGGTGCGCTGGGAGTGGCCTGGCAGATATGGAGCCATCGACTCACGGGAGGCCGGGTTCAGGTCCTCGCGTTACGTGAACACCGGGGCCGCGACTGGATCGTCTCGACATCGGTGGTGAACGTCGGCCGACAGGACGTGTCCCTGGTCGGATATACCCTCTGGCTGGAACCTGGCGGCATGCGGTGGAAACGGCTCAGGTGGAAGGCGCGCATGCTGCCCCGCTACGGACTGGCCCACATCCGCCGCATCCTCCTCACCGCCCCGCCCTCGCTGAACATCAGCGGAAAGGCGTGGCTGCGCGACGATCACGACAGCGTCCGGTTCCCGCTGGTGGTCCGGGCCGGCACCACCCTGAGACTCCCCAACATCACCCTGGGCTGGACCTCTGACGCGAAGTTCCGGCGGCGGGTTGCACTCCACCTGGGGTCCGGGAAGATCGTGCAGACCGAAGTACTGGCCGCAGACGCCTTCGACCCTCTCGACATCGGCACCCAGTACGAAGTCGTGGCACACATGGGAGTGTTCTTCGCGCTCAATATGTCTCATGAGACATTCGGCCCAACGCTGGCAAGTGATTGACCTGGAAGGGCAGGTGATGTCGACGGGTTCTCAGGAACGAATCGGGGCAGCGGCCCCTGAGACGCTTCGATGAGCCTGAGTGGCGAGATTGCGCGCTAAGCTCGATCACGGGTCGCCGAGCTTCGACCCCTGGTCTGTCACTGGGAGCGGGGATCATTGCATCGGAACGTTGGTGCCAAAAAGGACGCAGCCTCGTCAGCGCTTGATCCGTCCGCGCGCCGCTAGTGCGGCTAGGCCGAGGAGGACTGGTTCGCTGAAGCGGCTGAACATCTCGATCCAGGTACCAGCGGGGGTGAGGTCCTGCTCGCTGGAGCGGAAGACTACAGAGTTCAGTACGACGTGCCCGGCGTCCTTGGCGCGGTCAGCGGTCCAGCGCTGGCCGATCGGTCCTGACAGGGCGGGGTCGCTCTTGTCGATCACTAGATGGATCTGGCTGCCGGGGGCGGGCATGGTGCCAACCGCTGTCTGTTGCGGCTTCGGGGCGGGCAGGCCCCACAGCATCATCAGCACTACGGTCAGGGTCATCGCGACCACGAGTGCGGCCAAGGCCCGGGAAGCCCGCAGGCCATAGCCGGAGACGAGCCAGTAGGCGCGCAGCAGGAGTCGTTCACCGAAGGGGGTATCGGGGTCTAGGCGGCGCATCTCCATCTCGCCGTAGTAGAAGTCTGCCGCGCCGGGCTCGTTCTTGGCGTCCTCCAGGGCTTTGCGCAGCTGCCGGTACGTGGCGGCCAGCTCCTTAGGCCCGGGGGGCAC
The DNA here is from genome assembly GCF_047218265.1 of Streptomyces sp. CY-1. Taxonomy (NCBI): domain Bacteria; kingdom Bacillati; phylum Actinomycetota; class Actinomycetes; order Kitasatosporales; family Streptomycetaceae; genus Streptomyces; species Streptomyces sp. CY-1. The sequence goes on along the minus strand of NZ_CP178393.1, from coordinate 4,038,277 downwards.
GGCCGGGTTGGGGTGGGCTGGGCCCGGCTGCCAGCCGCGGGTCCGTGCGGTACGGCGGCCGGGCATGGGGAGGGCACGCCAGTGATGTTCCTCGACAATGGTCCGACGGCGGGTCCAAGGGCTCGGCGGTTCGCTGAAGGGGACGTGTCCTTCGAAGCGAAGCTGGTCGAGGTGATGGGCGCCGGTGAACCGGCAGGCGGACAAGTCCACTCCGGACAGCGAGAGGAAGGCGGCGTCCACACCCGCCAGCATGACGATCAGCGGCCGTGGGTCTTGCCCAGTCAGCGGCTCTTCGGGGAGTGGGTCGTTCTTGAAGGAGAACGGCGCGGGGTGGAAGTTGATGGCGACGGGCTGGGAGAGAACGGCGTCCTGCAGGCTGACGTCGGCGTAGCGGACGTCGAGGGTGAGCGTCGTGTTGACCTGCGTGGCCTGGAAGAGAATGTGCGCGGCGGCGATCCGGGTGCGGATCGGGCAGGTGAGGACGGCCTGGCTCAGATCCAGCATGCCGCCGCAGACGATGGGGCCGACCAAGGGGCCGGTGAATGTCGTGTCTGCGAAGTCGACGTCGCCTTTGAAGTGGGCCCCGGCGAAGACGGCGTCTTGGTCGAACGTCACCTCGCTGAATCGTGCCCTCTCTTCGACCTGTACCGAGACGAAGACGATCCCCTCGGTGAATGTCACAGCGTGGAAGGCAGCCTCGCCGAACATGTGGGCGCGGGAGAACAAGGCTCCGCTGGAGAATCTGGCGTGCTCGAAGTCGGCGTCCGAGCCGAAGAGAGTGTCTTGGAACCACGCCGAGCCCTGGAAGTCCACGTGCTCGAAGGCGCCTCCCACCTCGAAGACGGCTTCCTCGAAGACGGCGTCGCTCTTGAAGGTGACCTCGTCGAATAGGGCGTCATCGACGAAGTGGGCAAGCCAGAAGAAGGCCTCACCGGTGAACGTGACGCCCGTGAAGTCGGCCAGCTCGGGGAAGCGGGCGCGGCCGAAGTCTGCCTCGCCGAAGGTGCTGTCGACCGCATCCTTTAGCTCCTCGAGCAGTTCGCGCGTGAAAGGCACGCCACGGCAGTCCACCGCGGCGCCGGGCGATAGGGCTCCGAGCGCTCGGCGTTTGTCCTCTGGTGGCAGGTGGGCAAGGCACCTGTCGTACGGCGCCCACGGCACGCCGAAGCAGGCGCCATGGTCCCCCGGGACTCCGCACTCAGGCCAGCGAAGCCGTGGCTCGTCGCTCAGGAAGGCCAGGATGGGGCGGCCCTCGTGTATGTGGTTCACCTGGTCTGCAGGGCGCCGCTGTCGGTGAGTCCCTGGATGTAGGGCGGCCAGTCCCGCAGGAGGCTCTGGGCGATTCCGTCGTGGACATCGCGCCGGACCTGGGGGGTGACGTGTTCGATGTCGCCGCCCGGGTAGTGCAGGCGCAGGCCTTCACGGCTGGCGTCACACAGGATGGCGTGGGCCTTGTGCGTGAGCGTGAGGTAGAGCTGCGGGACGCGGGCGTTGAGCAGTTCGTCGATGACCGCGTCGTGGTCGATGCCGAGGTCTGGCCACGACTTGCCCTGCTTATCGAGCCATAGGGTGACGTCTGAGAAGAACACCGCTCTACCGGGGCCGTCGTTCGAATCGCGGGCCAGGCCTGTGGCGAGGTCGAGCGCAATGCCGGCGCCCTGGCTGACGAGAGAGCGGGGGATCATCGGCGGCGCGATGGCGACCGCGCATTCTCCCCAGCCGTCGTGGGTCTCGGTCGGCCAGGGCAGCCCGAGCACAAGCCATCCGGCCGGTGACAGCAGTGAGGTGCTCACCGATCTCTTCCCCCTTGATGGTGTGATCACTGGATTCTGATCTTTTCGCCTGGGCGCAAGGCGAACAAGGCGGTCCTCGGCCTCCGTTACCAGTTCTTGTTGGTCTAGATGCATTGCCTCCGGAGCGCTGACTCAGATGAGGGGCGGGGCCGCCTGTGGCGATGCAGGCGGAGTCGAGTTTCTGCTCGCGCCGCAGTGCGGTGCCGTCGTGCGTGCCGATATGTCCTTCGGCTCGCTGGCAAAGGCGTGGATGCAGCGTTCGGTGCGATGGCTTTCGATCCTGGTGGCACAGAGCGGTAGCGGAGTGAGGGTGTTGGTGATCTCCGCAACCGGACTGTCTTCCCAGTTCCGTTGGCATCGGTTATCGCTTCTTCCGAGCAGCGATCCTCGTCCAACAGCAGGCCCGTAACGGCCATGAGGTCACATGGCAGCCTCTCAGGCTGCGATGTCACCCGCGCCCGCCACCACCTGGATCCGATCGGCCTGTCCTGGATCAGCCGGCACCCGGACAACCCCGCGTAACCGCCCGCTGGCCCGGAAAGGAGCAGGCGCCCACGACGGGCCCCCTTCGGCCACGGGCGAGGGGGCACACCTCAGGCGGGCTGCATCCCCTCCGTGCTCGTGTAGATGGGCTGGGTGCGCAGCCGCGGAAGCCACTGCGAGGGCAGCGCGCCTTCGGCGTTGAAGACGGCAAGGAGATCCTGGGCCGATAGCGAGGCCAGGTCACGGGTGCGCGCGGTGCGCCAGGCGCGGACCAGGCGGTCGAACAGATCCAGGACCTCGTGCGGGCGCACGAGGTAGAGGTGGCTCTCGGCGACGGCGTGGGCGCTGGGATGGATGCGTTCTTGAGGGGTGAGGAGGAAGGCGGGAGAGTCGCCCGGCACGGCCTGGCCGCGCCGAGCGGCGGCGAAGCGCAGGTGGCTTCCGGCCTGCCGTACATCTCCGGCGCCGAGTTCGCCGGCGGGCTCGGCCTCGCTCTTGGCTTCCCAGGTGACCCACAGGGTGGTGCCGAAGATCCAGGTGGCGTCCGGCGCGGCGTCGTTGTTCCCATCACCCTCGCTCACCTGGGCACCGGCGAGCTGTCCGAGGAGGACCAGGGCGGCCTCGTAGGGCTTTCGGGGCGTGTCCGCGAGCGCCGCTCGGGCGCGGTGGACCTCGGTGTCGAAGACCGCGGGCCTGGCCAGGCGGACGGCATGGGTGAGTACGCCGTGCATGGCCTGCTCGTCGAGCGGGTCGACGGCCGGCAGGGCCGGAGCGGTGGCCTTCTCCACGGGGGCTGCCAGGTGGGAGAGCCATGTTGTTCCGCGGCCCGCGTTGCGAGCGTCGTTGTAGAACTTCGCGGCCGCGGCGTGCAGGGCCGTGTCGCCGGTCTGCTCGGCGAGGCGCTGCGCGATGCAGGAGGCGAGATAGTTCCACAAGGCCGCATAGCGCTGCGGTGCCCGTCCGCCGCGCAGTGCGTCGAGGACCTTACGGATGAGGTCGAGGGCGCGTTGCCACTCGCTCTGCCAGATCGCGTCCCATGCGGCGACTTCGTCGCGTACCGAGCGCTGGAGCTCGGCCGCGCCGGGTGCATCGGCGCGTTCGTAGTGGTCTCGGGCCTCGACGATGTCCTGGTCGACGTCCCGCCACTCCTGATCGTGCGCGAGGAACACCTTCAGGTTGTCGAGCATCTCGGTGGAGGTCGCGCCGATGCTGTTGGTGTAGCCGAAGTCGAGTTCGGCGTGGATCTCCGGGTGCATGGCCTCCTGGACGTCGCGTCGGGTCACATAGGAGACGAGGTCGTCGTCGAGGAGCAGTACGGCGGCATAGTCGCGCGCGTTGCGGGTGGCCCGGCCGGAGCCCTGCATGATGCGGGCCCGGATGCGCTCCTGGAGGACCTCGACCGCGCCCAGGGATCCGTGCAGGAAGCGTTCTTGCAGATCGCCGCGGGCGGGCAGCCCGGCCAGCACGACCAGGCGGCAGTCGTCATCGGGCAGGTCGATGCCGTCGTAGCGGTTGTTCAGCACCAGGGCCGCCGCCGGCTCCTGGGTGAACACCTTCAGGTCGTCCTCGACGTCTTCGGCCCCAAGGACCTCATAGCCGTCCGGGATGCGATTGCGGGTGAAGGAGTTGGCGGCCCGCGTGTCCGGGGTCAGGACGACAGCACGACCGTGCCGGGCGATGACATCGGCGACCCAGGGGCCGACCTTGGCCGGTGCGGCCGACAGGTCACTGGTCAGCTGCGGGAAGCAGAACAGGCGACGGCCCGTTCCTTGCTTCTCCCAGCCCTTGGGGATGGGGATGCGCGTGATCCCCCGCCGGCCGAAGACGCGTTCCAGTTCGCCGCCGGCGCCGAGCGTGGCGCTCATGTAGACCCGGCGGGCAGGGTCGTTGAAGGGGGCGTGGAACAGCGTGGGCGCAATCAGCGGTCGGATCAGCAGTCGGCGGTAGGACAGGTAGATCATGCACTGGCCGAGGTGGCCCCGCAGCAGCCGCAGCGCGTATCCCGCCTCGTCGCTGATCTTGCCGGCGGCAGCGGCCGTGGACAAAGCCTCCTCCAGGTGTCCGGCCTGGGCAGCCACCCCGACCGGTGAGGCAAGGTAGACGCTGTTGCGGTACTGGCCATCGGGTGCGTCCGCGCGCAGCCGCGCCAGGACGAGCGGGTCAAGGGCGTCGGCCAGCGCGGAGAGCACGTCGCGGTAGGCGCTTTGTTCGTCGCGGCTGACCTCCAGGCTCCAGGGACCGGCCACGTACCCCTCGGCGGCGTGCGCGTCATCGAGCAGCAGCAGTTGCGCGTCATCGAGAGCCGGGTTGGCGTTGAAGACGTGGCTGTAGACGCTCACCGCGATGGCGTTGGCCGAGGTGTAGCGGCTGCGGTCCGCCGCGTTCCACGTGCGGACCCTGCCGGTGAGCAGGACGTTGGGGATGCCGTACTGGGTGAGCTTCTCGGCGGTCTGCTTCGCAAGCTGCCGGGTCGGGCACAGGTAGACGACGCGTTCGCCGTGCGCACGCCGCCGGTACTCGCCGATGAGTCCGCCCACCAGAGTCTTGCCCGCGCCGGTCGGCAACTCAATGGCCACATCTGGCGTCTTGAGGTGGTCGGCGTGCCAGGACCGCAGGACATCGCCCTGGTGCAGCCACAGATTCGCCGGGCCGTCGTTGACGAGAGCCAACTGACGGTAGAGCTGCTCCGGGTCGGCGGGAATCCCCGCCGCCCCGGACAACCGCTTGAACGCCATGTGCCCTGTTCCTCCGGGTCGTCGTACACGAACTCGCCGAGTGCTGCCTGGCCTGTGGTGCGGGGCACACCATTGTCGTGCCCCCGATCACCGCCGCGACGGGATTTCGCCAACCTCAGCCGTCTTGGTCCTTTGCCATCCCTCCGAGGCCTTTGAAAGCGAGCCCCGTCGCTTCTGCATCTCCGACGGTGAATCCCCCTCCACGCGGCGACCGGGCAGGCACCTGCGCCCTTTGTCAGTGGGCCATGCGACTCTCAACCTCGTCCAAGCGCTTGCGCCGGCGCGCCCGTTGAGATGGAGGACGACATGAGTGACGACCCACGGACCGCCGCGCCTTCGCCCGAGGACGCGCTGCGCTCTGCCCGGCTGCTTGCCCGTGCCGAGGCGGCCGTCACCGCTCTCTTTGCCACGCGGGCTTACGAACTGGGCTGGACGGTACGGAGCGAGCCGAGCGGCATCCTGGACCACGTGACGCTGTCCTGCGACGCAGGGCACACGACTCAGGTAACCCCCGTGACCGCGCTGCACCCCAAGCTCGGCAGCACGATCGTCCAGGCACCCCAGGGGAGCGTGTTCCTCCTGGATGCAGCAATGAAGCACATGGCAGTGCCGGGAAGGGCCGATCTGGCAGCCTTCCCCAGGGCACTGGAGGAATGCGAGCACTGCGCGCGCAAGCGGTGGGAAGAAGCCGCCCAGGCGTCGTTCGCTACCTACGCCATCGAGACCGATCTCCGTATCCTGGCCGACGCCGCATCCCCCAACGGGTATCCGGCGAAACAGGTTCGCTGCCTGCACGGGCATGAGTTCACCATCACCGCGATGAATCCACGAACTCCCGGGCGCGTACCGGGGTGTACCTACGGATTCACCACAGGTCCCGACGGCACTGGCGACCCCTGCGGTACGTGTCATCGCATCTCGCAGACGCCCAAGCTCGTTGAGTTCAGGCGCCGCGCCCGCGAGCAGAACGTGATGATCCTGGACGTCATGTCGGACCGCATCGCCCAGACCGTGCGTCTGTGCTGCGTTGCCGGGCACCTGACCTCGGCGGGCATCAACACCGGGTTGAAGCGCGAGTTGCTGTGCGCCCGATGCAGCGGAGCAGGCCTTCGCCCCGAACCAACCGTGTACTACGTGGTGACCGACGGGGCCATGGTGAAGCCCGGAATCTCCTCGGGTGACGGGCAAGGACGGCTTGATACCCACCGCAGCCAGCACGGCCTGGGGCAAGTCCGCAGGCTCATAACCGACCTGCCCGTCGGCGCAGCTCGCGATGTCGAGCGACACGTCCTGGACTGCCTGGCCAACCAGGGCATCCGACCAATCATGGGCTCCGAGTACTTCGATGCCGCGTATATCGATCGGGTGATGGAGCTGGTTGACGGGTGGTTCGCCACGAACCTGGCGAACTTCGCGTGGACGGTGACCGGCTAGCCGCCCCCCTCTCGAATCCCGCCCCGGCGACCTATCGGGAACCCGGGCTCCTCAATGCGCGGCGAACAGTCCTCCCGGCGGGGAACCAAACAGCTCAAGCATTCCGTGCCGCAGAAGGCGACGTACTGAGCGTAGGTGGCCGCACCGTCCCGAGTGGATCTTGCAGAGCCGTACGTCGAGCTGTCGTACGTGGAGGCAGTGCACGAGTGCCGGCGACGTCCTCTGCTGGACTGCGCGACCGCGCAGCTCGCAGATGTGCTGCGCGGGGCCGCTGCAAGGGGGTGAGCGCGATCTTCCGGGCTCCTGTCGCCGTGCGTAGGGTGCAAGGGCGCAGAGGTGCGACAGGCAGGTGGGGGCGGTATGACGGACGCGCAGCGGCGCCAGGCGAACATCATCGAGTACTGGCGGGCGGTGGAGCTGTTCAGTCCGCAGAAGATTCCGTCCGTCTCTGCACGGGAGCGGGTCTTCGTCGCGGCCGCGGAGGGCCCGTTGCCGTGGGAGGAGGGGCATCCGCTGCGGTCGGCGCCGCTGGAGGCTGGTTACGCGTGGCAGCACGTGGTCTACGGCGGCGCGTACCGGCTACGGGCGGTCCGCGACACGCTGCTCGCGGTGTTCGGGGAGAGCGAGGAGGACCACGACGGGCGGCTGGACGGCGAGAGCGCCCTGTTCGCACTGACCGTCACCGATGAGGGACGGCTGCTGCTGGACTCTCCGGTGCTGTCCGCCTGCGCCTGGGCGACCGGCCGCGCTCTGGTGCCGGGGCCCGGCACCAGGGGCTGGCTGGAGGGGTTCGAAGACGAGGCGGCGATCTGGCTCGCGCGGGCCGCCGATCTCGGTGACGTCCCCGCAGACGAGATGCCGGCCCGCATCGAGACGCATGACGGCCTTGATGAGGAAGAGCGTGAGGAGGGGCCGGACAGCGATGACGATGCCGAGCAAGTGGGATCGCGCCGTCTCACGGCGAAGGATCTGGTCGGCTTCGTCCGCGATCTGACCGCGGCCTGGGGGCTCGAGTATGTGCTGGCACCCGGCGAGGTCCGCGTGCGCAGCACCGCCGTGCGTGTCAGGCAGCCCGCCGACGCCGACCAGCAGGACTTCCTCAACAGCTTCATCGCCGCTGACCTGGGCCTGGTGGCAGGTGTACTGCGTACGAACGCCCCCGGCGCAGGGCTCGCCTCCTACCTCACCCCAGCCTTGGACGTGAACACCGCGTGGCGGGTCGATCTGCGCCGCCAGCCGCAGGCCGCGCTCGACGGCGTGACACCCGCATCCACTCCTCCGGGGCGGTGGCCGGCCGATCCGGCGCATCCGCTCGCGCTGAGCCAGCAGTTCGCCGTGAACACCATCTGGAGCCAACTGGGCGCTTCAAGCGGGGTGTTCGCCGTCAACGGACCGCCTGGGACGGGCAAGACCACGATGCTGCGCGACTGCTTCAGCACGGTGATCGTGGAACGCGCGCGCCGCCTGGCAGAGCTGCGCTTGCCCTCCCACGCCTTCGCCGACCGCAAGCCCTACACGTGGAAGAGCGGCGACTACACCCGTACGGTGACGCCGCTGCGGCCGGAGTTCACCGGCTTCGAGATGGTCGTCGCCTCCGCCAACAACGGGGCGGTGGAGAACATCTCCACCGAGATCCCCGCCCGCGCGGCGCTCGGCGAGCAGTGGCGCGAGGAGGCGGACTACTTCGCCGAGCAGGCCACGCGGCTGCTGAAGGGGACCCCGGCCTGGGGCGCGGTCGCGGCCCGGCTGGGCAACAAGAAGAACCGCATGGAGTTCGTCAACCGGCTCTGGCACGGCAAGTACAAGATCACCGACGAGGGTGCGCAACCGCCCGCGTCGGGACGGCTCCCGCGGCGGCGCGATGCCTGGATCGACAGTGAACAGGGCCTGTCCCAACTGCTGCGGGAGTGGATCGCCACGCCGCAGTCCGGGGTGTGGCGGCAGGCCAAGGAGCGCTTGCAGACGGCGCTTACCCAGGTGGAGCAGTTGCAGGCCGAGCGGGCGGCTGCCGCGGCCGCCCTGAAGCAACTCCCGCAGATTGAAGCCAGGCTGGTGCAGGCGCACCAGGCGATCGAGGAAGCCGCCGAGCGCGAGGCATCCTGCCAGCAGGCGCTCCCGGCGGCGGAGCGTGCCCTGGAGCGGGCGCAGGAACTGCTGAGGCAGGCACAGCAGGACCGGGACGGGCACTTCGCGCGCCGGCCAGGTCTGGTGGTGAGCCTGTCTACGCTGGGGCGGGCCGGCCGGGACTGGCATCACCAAGACCAGGAGCTCGCCGCTCTCATGGAAGAGGCCCAGGGCGTCCGCGCTGGCGCGCAGGCCGAGCGCGACGCGGCCCACGCGGCCTGTGACCGGGCACGCGCCGCTCACCTGGCATGCCGTCAGGCGCAGCAGGCTGCGGCCGCGGAACTCGCCGCGCGGCAGGACGTGGCCGACCAGGCACGGGCCGCGTGGGGTCCGCACGTGTCGACGCAGCAGTGGCTGTCGGATGACACGGCACGGGAACTGGCCGCCCCCTGGGGGGATGCGGAGATCAGCCAGGCCCGCAGCGAGGTGTTCTTGGCGGCACTCGGCCTGCACGAGGCGTTCCTGCGGTGCACCGCGCGCACCATGTACTCGAACTTGATGGCCGCGATGGACGCGGTGAGGGGCAACGTTCCCAAGACCGTGTCCAAGGAGGCTCTGCGAGCGGCCTGGCAGAGCCTGTTCCTGCTCGTCCCCGTCGTCTCGACCACCTTCGCCTCCCTGGACCGGGTCTTCGGCCGTCTGGGACAAGAAGCCCTGGGATGGCTGTTCGTCGACGAAGCCGGCCAGGCCACAGGCCAGATGGCCGTAGGCGGCATGTGGCGCTCCGCGCGCACCGTGGTCGTCGGCGACCCTCTGCAGCTCGAACCCGTGGTAGTCCTGCCGTGGACCGCCCAGCGGGCCCTGGGCCGTGAGTTCGGCGTGGACGAGCAGTGGGCGCCCAGCCGCACCTCGGTCCAGCAACTCGCCGACCGCACCAACCGCTACGGCACCTGGCTGCCGGCCGAACTCCCCGACGGGCAGCAGGAGGTGTGGGTGGGCAGCCCGCTGCGCGTCCACCGCCGCTGCGAGGACCCGATGTTCTCCGTCAGCAACGCCATCGCCTACGACAACCTCATGGTCTACGGCACCCCCGATCGCGGCGAGTTCCGCTACCGGCCCCGCAGCTGCTGGGTGCACGTCACCGCGAGCGAGGCGGACGGGCACTGGATCCCCGAAGAAGGCCGCGCGCTGCGCCGCGTCGTGGAGAAGCTCCGCGACGAGGGCGGCGTCGATCTCGCCGAGGACGTGTACGTCATCAGCCCGTTCCGGGCCGTGGTCCGCCGCGCCGAGCGGGCCTGCCGCGGGCTGCTGCCCGAAGGGCGCGTCGGCACCATTCACACCGCCCAGGGCAAGGAAGCCGACGTGGTCATCGTGGTGCTGGGCAGTGATCCGCGCCGGCCAGGTGCCCGCGCCTGGGCGGCCTCGCGCCCCAATCTCCTCAACGTCGCCGTCAGCCGGGCCAAGCGCCGTCTGCTCGTCATCGGCGACCGCGACACCTGGCGCGACCAGCGCTTCTTCGCCACGCTCGCCGATGCGCTCCCTGTGCACACCTGGCAGCCCTAAGCAGCTCTGGAGAAGTCACGTGCTGACCCTTCTCGACATCGGACGACTTGATCAGGCTCAACGGCCAGGTGTCAGCGGCGTACTTCAAAGCATCGGCGCGTAGGCGAGCCTCCCCTCTCATTCACGCCAGAGTCGGGACCATCTACTGCTAGCGTCGCCGCGCATGACCGGTGGAGACGACATCTGCGCACAGCAGCAAAGAGCCTTGGCCGAGTTCCGTCGAATGGCCAACACCGTGATCCAGCTCGACAAGGCCTTCCACGACAGTGCCGACCTGCATCACGGCGACGACATCGGCTTCGAGCGCGAAGCCGCCCTGCTCTGCGCCCTGGGGTACCGCTTCGACGGCATCACTCTGCTCCAACGCCTCGGCATCGAAGATGCCACCACAGGCCATTGGTCCGAGCAGCACGACATCGCATTCGCTGACTACCGGGTCACCCCGCACCGCACACTCTCCAGCGGCCGGGTGCGCCTCGACCCGCGGGGCGTGCACGCGGTCATCGAAGTCAAGAGCCACCTGGACACACGCAAATTGGAGGAGTCGCTCAGCCATATCGCCACCGTGCAGGCAGCATCACGCCGCCGTGTCGGCGAACGCCACCTGAAGTTCCCCACAAGCGCAGGATTCGTGCCGTATGTTCCAATCTCGGGTGGCGTGTTCGGGTACCGCAGCCGACTGACCCTGGCCACTCTCGCGCAGAAGGTCACCGACTGGGTCTCGGGCCGGCCACCCGAGCATTGGCCCCACTTCATCACCGTCCTGGACCGCGGACACCTCATGTGGTGCGACCCGAACACCGGCGAAGCAGTCCCCCGCCCCCTTCCCGGTAGCGTCCTCATGCGACTTGAGAGGGCGGACGACACCGATCCCCTTGTCTCCCTGGTGGCTCACCTCCACGAACTGGCTCGCATCTGGCATGTCCCAGGCACCGAGTTGCACATGAAGCCGAACCCACTCCCCAACGGAATCGGTATCGGGGTCGCTGTGCGGCCGGCCGGCGTTCCTGCGCCTCCGCCGTGTATGCACTACTGCGCCAACTGCCACGGCACCGGACGCATGACCTATGACGAGCAGCGACAGATGCGGGATGCCGAGCAGCACAATGGGGAGCCGAGAAGGATCACCACTTGACTTCGCCGTAGCCGCTTGGAGCCGGATCCTGCGTGGTGGGATCTTGCCGGGCCGGGGTGCCTGCGCGCGTGCTGACCGGAGACCGACCCGCGCCATCGCCTGCGCCGCTTGCGGCCTCGCCGGCACCGGGCGGACGCGGGCGCATCCGTCACTCGGGCCTGGCCTGCTGCGCCTTTCGGCGCCGATCCGACCACCCCGCCATGCCTGATCGGCATGGCGGGGCGTGCTACACCGCGGAACTCAGCGGCTGGGGCGCGACGCGTTCCTCCGGTGGGCGGGTGAAAGCCAAGATCGGTGCTTCGGCACGGGATGCGTTACGAGGCGTGAATTTCACCAACGGGGAAGAGTCGTCGGTGGGCACCAGGTAACTGATTCCCATCACGAGGTCCTCCGGGCTCACCGCGTGCTGACCTCCAACCAGTGCGCCGCTCAGGCCCTGGTCCGTCATCGGGTGGAGGAACAGGACGCCTCGCCGGGGCGCAGGTTCTCCCTTCCGCCATGTAGACAGCTCAGGATCCGCCTGCGACCCCATGTCGACAATTCTCTCTCCGAGGCGGCGGTGACGTCGGTCCTCCAGCCGCAGAAATGCCTGGAGATCTGAACTCTGTTGCAGGGTCGACGGCAGCAAGGGAAATTCCACAGCCTGCTTCGTGGCGATTTCTTCGGTCTGCTGGGGCAGGATGACCACCCATTCGTCCAGCTGCCCCCGCAAGGACCGCAGGTACTGCAGATAGGGCCGAAAGGTATCCGGGCGCTGCCATCGCAGACGTTCAAGGACATCCAGCAGTTGTTCGTGGGAGACCACAGCGGCGCGGGCCGGGAAGGAGGATGGCAGCTGTACTGCTGTGCGGCGCCCACTGGCAGCAGGGGACGAGGGTTCTTCGTCCAGCATCCGCAGGAGGGGAAGCCAGGCTTGCGCGTTGTAGGCCCGGTCTGCCGCCCGTGCAGGATGAGCAAGATGCTCTACCCAGCGTCCGGGGCTGCGGATTTCCACGAGCTCGGCGTTGAAGATCCTGTCCTTCCTTGCCCGTGCACGCCACGGCGCGTGGTGGGCAACCAGCGCAGGCAGCTGAGCTGGTGTCAGAGGATCGTGCACCGAGTGGACGGCGATCTCACGCAGCCGAGCACGGAAGCCCTCCTCGGCTCGCCTCAGTTCCTCGAGCCGTTCAGCCTCCGCCACCAGCTCGGCCTTGCCGGTGTCGTGCCCGACATAGCAGTGAAGGAGATCCCGGTAGCCCTCTCGGTTGACGAACCTCTCGTTCAGCGTCAGCCTCCTCGCAGTCCGGCTCCCTTTGGGGTAGGCGAAGGTGATGGTCAATCCGGCAGGACGCAGCACGCGTGAGATCTTGGTCCCGGTGACGAGAACGCCCCACACCTCACGGTCCGCGAACTCTTCCTCGAGTTCGCGCCATTCCTCCTGCGCACCTGTAATCAGCTGCGGCAGTCGTGTCATGCGATCGGCGGCGGCACGAATGTAGGGCAGCAGATCTTCGAACGTATCCGGGGTGCAGTGTGCTTCGGGGTAGGCCGCAGGGTGCTTGAGGATGTCCTGTTCAAAGAGAGTCTTCAGCCGCGCCCTGTTGTCGCGATGGACGAAGGCTGCCGGATCCCACTGCCGGAGCAGCCTCCCCACAACCTGATGCTGGTCCACCAGTCGGTCACCGCCGTGTACCAGCATCGTGTGGTGCCGGTACGCGTAGCGCCCTGTCTCTTGCCTGTACAACTTCAGAGCGCCGGTCAGCACGAACATGTCCACGGCCTGGCACAGCAGGCGGAGAGCTGCGCTGCCCTGGCCGCCCCTGTCCGGCAGTGGTTCCAGGTCGCTCGTATCCACAACCCGTGCGCCGAGAGCCGGGTGAAGGCCGGACACCTTCACGGGTGTCCAGTCGGCCTCTTGCGAGGTCGGATCATTGGCCTCGTGGCCTTTGAGGTATTCAACGGCCGGGGGCAAGTAGGCGACGTAGTCGCGGGGGAAGAGCTCCTCTTCTCTGGTGGGGTCAACCAGCGCCCGAGCGAATGGCGTCGTGGAATATCTGACGTACTGGGCTCGTGGCAGGAGCTGGAGGAGTTCAGCCAGCTGTCTGTCTGTAGCGCTCTGCACGATCCCCTTGTTGTCCGTTGTCCAGTCGGCCGCCTCGTGCGGTTCTTCGTCAATCACGAGCGCCGGAAGCTCCGACAACGGTCCAGTGCTGGCTCGCAGGTCTCGAATGAGTTTGGACAACACATTTTTGTTTTTCTTCACGGCGAGCAGTCGTACTGGCGTGCGTCGGAGGTTGTGCAGGGAGTTCAGCGGCTGCCCAGGGTCAGGCTTGGCGAAATCCCAAGGATTTTCAGCGCTGTCCATGCTCCTGTAATCGTGGTCCAGCGTGGTCACCCGCATCACGCCGGGACGAGCCCTGGGAGCCGACCCCTGCGGGTTAGCCGTGGCTGTTGCTGCACCATCAAGCGGCCCGTCGTCCAGAAGAGCTTCCTCCAGGCGCTGCTGGACTTGGTGGCGCTGCAGGTTCAGCGGTCCGGTGACAACGATGACCAGGCGGTATCCAGCGTCGACCGCTTTGGCGATCGTCCCGATGAAGTTGGCCGTCTTTCCGGAGCCGACGCTGCCGACGACCAGTCCGCGGGTTCGCATGGCAACTGGGACTTCGGGGTTGGCCAGTTGCTTCAGGATGCTGCCGGTGCTCGCATCCAGCGCAGCGAGCTGGAGTTCTCCCCAGCCCTGGCCGTCCCTCAAGAAGCGCCGGTAGTCGCCCCAGAAGCCGTCGAGTCGCGGAGGCCAGGAGGAGCGGGCTGCTCGACCGATCACCAGGGGAGGCTCTGTGAACTCGTCGGGGGACGGTCCGGCAACCGATGATGCCTCAAGGAGTTCCAGGAACCGGACAACCTTGGCGTCGTTGGCGGAGGCCGGGGCGCCGCCGGCGAACAGGTGCTCCAAGCTCCGCATCCACTGAGCGCGGCGCGGTTCCGCTCCCCGCGGTCCAGCCATGTCATCGGTGAGCATGGCCAGTGCCCGACCGGCGCGCTGGCTCAGGGGGGTTGGGGTGTCGGAATGATTCATGAGGGCCTCCCGTCGGTTCCCTGTCCGCGTACCTGTTTGGTGAAGCGACCCCACGCCTTCTCGGCGGCTCTCGGCTTCATGCCGAGAACGTCGGCGATGTCGGCGGGTTTCATTTCCAGTTGATGTAGTTGGATCATGGTCGGGATCGGGGGGTCTGCATGACGGCCCAGCACCTCCAAGTCCATTCGGGCATCCGCCGCCCGGTACGGGTCTGTCGCCTCACGCTCGTCCACCCACTGGGCGATCTCACCGGTGAGGGACTGGTGTTCGCGGTCCCGCTCCGAAGCGGCCCAGGCCCGTGTCGCGTTGGAGAACTGCAGGGCGACCATGTTGAGAAAGAACGTCCGTAAGTTGGCTCCCCCGCTCGCGGACCACTCGCCTGCCACGAGGGCTCGTTTACGGAAGACCCTGACGGCCTCGAACAGCACATCCGAGGCAAGGTCATGGCGGGCGTTCTCATCGCGCCGCAGGTGGGCGCGCAGCGCTGATGAGAGAGTCGCCGGCCTGCCCGCGTCCATGGCCATGGCGAACAGGCGACCGTTCTCGATCCACTTCATCACGGTGCCGAGGCACCCCTCGAGCAGCCTGCCGCGGAACAGGTCCCACATCGGCCCGGTGAAGCCCTCCTGGCGGAGCATCGCCACGAGTAGCTCGTCCTGGACCAGTTGGGACTCATCCCGGTCGACGGGAGCGGCGGACGGCTCACCATCCCGCCGAGGGAGGGCCGGCTCCCCCTCGTCTGCGCCTGTCGGCTTCTCCCACCCCACGAACGGGCCTCCTCATGGATCGGCCCCTGGGGCGGGCCTCTCGCTCTCCTTGTAGGTGCGCCTTCGCGGAGACCCCCCCACCCCCACCCCGTGATGTGCATCACACAGCCTTGGCGGGTGGGGGCCTGCATCCGGCACACCTACACCTTCAGCAACAGGGACCGCACAGGTCCCGTGCACACAAGGAGCCGAGCGTGTCGACGCCCCCACCGCTGAGCACCCGCACCGTCATCATCCTGGCCCTCGCGACGGCGGCGGGAGTAGCCGCCTACCGAAGTCCGGCCTGGGGGCTGGGGATCGCGACGGCCACCGTCGTGTACGCCTTCCTCTCGGCGCACATGCAGTGACGCGTCGGCCCGTGCTGGCCGAGCCCGGGTGCCGGGCCCGCGGGAGGAGTCCGTCTGGCAGGCGAGGAAGAACGCGTCGCGGAGCAGAGTGTCAGAAGGCGGCGCGGACGCGGCGGCGGGTCGGGCAGTTGTCCACGACGGCGCGAGGGGCTTCCTGATCGATCGGCGGGGGATAACTTAGTGCGGTGGACGATCAGGCTGCTGCATCACAGGACGACGCCCCCATCACGAGCCGGGAGCAGGACGCCGTACGGATCCTGCTCCTGATCGACGGCGCGAGCGAGACTCCGGCCGGAGCCGACCTCGCCGACCCGGGGCTCACGGACGCGGTGGGCGTTGTCCGGACGCAGGTGAGGCTGCAGAAGCTGGACTTTTGGCTCCGCAATCCGGACTACCTGGCCGATGAGTTACTCACCGACTACGAGAGCAGCCGGGAGCCAGGCCTCCTGCGGTGGGCCGGCAGGATTCTGGACTCCGAGGAGCCGGAGGTCCGCCGCTACCCGATGCTGCGACACCACTTCGGCGCGTACGAGCCACTGGACGACGCCCTCGCTGTGCTGCGCAGTGCCGGTCTTGTGGTCCGGCGGCGCCGGGGCACGGTCAACCGCGTACGCCAGCACGACTACTACCTGCTGAGCGCCGGCCGGCAGGTGGTGCAGGACATCGTCAGCGCCGCACCCGAATTCACGTACTACGTCGACAGGGTTGCCCTGGTCATCGCTCTCGCCGACGGTCTGGGAGGCAGCGACTTGAAGGCCCGGCAGTATCTGCAGCGCGAGTACGCCGAGACAGCGCGTGGCACACGGATCGGTTCTGTGAGCACACAGGCACGGCAACGACTGGATAGGTTGCGAGCTGAGGCCGAGATGAACAGCGTGGGGGCGGGGGAATCGTGAGGGGCACTGAGGCGTCACTGGAGTCCAGGATCGCCGTCGTTTCGGGTGCGACCGTCGACAATGTCCGCGACGTCTTCAACACCTACGGTCTTCCGCTGGTGAACACTCCGGCCCGGCCGCGGGGGCTTCGGCTGCATCGGCTGCGGGTGGCGGGCGTACGTACAGGAAGCCTTGATCCCGGTCGCTTCGACACGACCTTGCGGTTCTCCTCGGGGCTCACGGCCCTGGTGGCCGCGAACCTGAAGGGCAAGACCAGTGTCCTGGAGCTGATCACCTGGTGCCTGCGCGGTGTTCCCCGGGGTCTGCAGGCCGGAGTGCGGCACTGGCTGACCGAGTTGGACCTCGACGTGGTGGTCGCGGGGCAGCCGATGGGCTTCCGGCTCGACCTCATGGACGGGGAGATCACTTCCGCTGTCGTTCTGACGTCCCCCGACGTCCAGACGCTGGAGGCCGTGCGTACGCCCGATGCGGCGCGCGACATCACGCCCGCGGTCAGGGCCAGCAGTTCGGACAGCTTCGCCAGTCAGGTCCAGGCCCTGATGATGGACCGGCTCGATCTGCAGCCCCTGGTCAACAGCTTCAACGAGACCGGCACGCAGACGCACGGGTGGCCGTCGTACTACGGGTCGATCTACCTGCCCGCCGGTGGGGACAAGGCGCTGCTGGGAGACCAGCCCATGGGCGGTCTGGCGGGCCGGCTCTTGCAGGTGTTCCTGGATCTTCCGGCCGCGGCGACCCTGACCCGCGTCAAGACTGCCTACGACGTGCGCACCGCCGAATACAAGCACCGTCGCATCGCGGCGGAAGAGGCGGTGAGCGCACGCCAGGCCGAGCGGGAGCAGGTCGAGGCCGACCTGGCCGCGGCTCGTGCACAACTTGCGGCCCTTGGTCCGGCGGACGATGGCAAGTCGCTCGCCGAACTGGCTGCGGAGGCAGCCGAGCTGGCCCGTCAGGTCGCCAACTTCCAGGACGCCTGGGAGGAGTTGATGCAGGTACACCGTAGGGCCCGCAAGCAGCGGCAGCGCGATGCAAAGACCCTCAACGATGTCACCGAGAGTGCCACTGCGCGTGTCCTCTTTCACGGGCTGGACCCCAAGGCCTGTCCCCGCTGTGATCAGGAGATCGCTGAAGACCGCAAGTCCGAGGAGCGGGACACTCACGCATGCGCCGTGTGTTTGCGCCCCGTGGCGGGGGACGACGAGACGCCCGAGGAAGTCACCGCCGAGGCCAGCCAACGGCTGTCCGAGTCCACCGTCGCGGAGGACGAAGCACGCGAGGCGCTGGAAGAGGCGGAGGCAGCCCTTGCCCGCCTCACCGACGATCTGGCGGCCGTCGAGGACCAGCTGCGAAGCGCCCGCGCCGTCACACAGCTGCCGGAGCGGCTGCTGGCGCAGGAAGCGGTGCTGCGGCTGGAGGGCGCGCTGTCGGTGTTCCCGCAGCTTCCGGCGGTGGCCGAAGACCTGGTCGAGCAGACGACCATCAAGGTTCTGGCGGCCGGCACCCAGGTACTCGAAGGTGACAGCAAGAGCGCAGCTGCTCTCCTCTTCGCGGAGGTCGACAAGGAGGTCCTGCAGCTCGGGCGCAGGTTCGGCATCACCTCTCTGGAAGCAGTGGAGATCGACCGCGCGGCCCGGCTGAAGGTCGTCAAGGACGGCGGCGTCAAGGACTGGTTCAGCAAGCAGAGCGCGGGTGAGCGGCTGCGCCTGCGCATCGCTGTGGTGATCGCGCTGCTGCGGGTAGGAGCCAGGCACGGGATCTCCACGCATCCCGGTCTGCTCCTGATCGACAGCCCGAAGGCCGAGGAGGTCCAGGATCTGGATGCCCACACCCTGCTGCGGGAACTGTTCATCCTGGCGGCGGAATCCGACCTCCAGGTGCTGATCACTACGGCAGACTCGGGGTTGGCCCACGACGTGCTCCGAGACGATCGCATCCTGGAAGCCGCAGCAGGCAAACCGTTGTGGTGACGGTGAACACAACGCCGGCGGGAGGTCCGTCATGACGCAGCTCGCCGGCCGATTGAGCGATCTGGCGGGCTCCGGCCAGATAATCACCTTCGAAGCGGTAGGTCTGCCCGAAACCGTGGTGCACGGTGAAGTCGAAGAGGTCGCGTCCGGCCCCTACGCGCCGCTGCTCGCTGAGGCCATCACCCACGCCTTCGACCACGACGATCGCGTATGGGACCAGGCGGCGGCACAGTTCTCTACTGGCTTTGCCAAGCAGCTCAGCGTCCTGCACCTGACCTCGGCTCTGGAGACACTGCTCGGCAGTACGAACACGGCGAAGGCCCTGGCCAAGCCCCTCAACGGAGCACTCCTGACCGGCCTTTTCGAGGCAGTCCAGTCCGTGCCGCTTGTGGCGGCCGCGCGGCTGGAGGGAGCGGTCCGGCTCGCCGTTTCCAAGATGGTGAGCCCCATAAGGGTGTGGGGCACCCTCGAAGAGCTGGACGCACACAGCCCGGAGGACTTCCTCGAGCGTCTTCCGCGCATTCTCGGTCTCGCCCTGGACTGCTGGTCTAGGGACGAACAGGTCATCACCGAGACCGTGCGCGCTCTGCTCACGCAGCTCGCCGCCGACGAAGCCAGCGACGTCGATGCCTTCGTAGAACTGGGCTGCGACCACCTGCGATCCGCTTTGTCCGCGCAGTCGTTGGACAAGGTCAGTGAGCACATCACCACCGCCCGCCAATGGTTCAACGCGGCCGAGGCCGCCGAGGAAGCCCGCCATGACGCCCAGGCCTATGCCGCCGTCTGCGATGCCGTCCTTGCCTTCACCGCCGGCAACGCGACGGCGCTCGCCGCGGCGGCGGCGCGCCTGGAAGCAGCACTGCAGCACCGGGACGCGGGGCACTGGGGCATGCATCAACCCGCATGGCTGCAGCCTCAACTCGCGGCGGAGGTGGCCTGGGGGCGGCTCGTCCTGCGCCTGCACCGTACCGCGGAACTCCTGCAGGACGACGTCTGGATGGAGCCGTGGACGGCCCTGGACGATGTCCTGAACGCCTACAGCGCGGCCCGCACGGTACGCCCGCTGGGCAGTCGAGACGGTACAGGGCTCGCTCTGCTGGTCGAGCCCGCAGTGGAAGACTCATTCCTGCGGCGCCAGGCGCTGCTGGCTGCGCTGCGCCGAGCCGCGTCGGCACCCGAACAGCACCCCGGGACCGGCTTCGACCACCCCACTGCCGCGGCTCTGGTGGCCAACATCGACCGCCGGATTGCCTCCACGGCGGCGCAGGCCAGCCGTGAAGCCCACACACCTACTGGGGACGGCGCGGATGAGAGCGGCCCCTCGGAGAATGACGTGGAACGCGCGTACCGGTTTGCGCCCACCACCGTCAAGAAGCTCGGCATCGGCTTCATCTCCGCCATCGCACGCAACATCAGCGACGAGGGCCTGGCGAAGATCGACGGCCTTACCCACACCGAGGACCTCGCCCGGCTGCGCAACTCCGATCCCGTCGTGGTGCCCCTGCTCAACCGGTTCCTGACACAGCTGAGCGCCTTCCCCGACTTCACCGGGGAGACACGGCGCACGTTCTCTTTCCTGGTCGAGCAGACCTTGCTGTTCCTCAAAGCGGCAGCCGATCTCGATACCGCTACCGCGTTCGGCGAGGGCCGCTTCGACACCAACAACAAGAAGGTCCGGATCCGGGACTACCGGCGCCGCTTCGACAAAGCCGACGGGGATGCAGTCCCCGTGGAGAACGATCTCCAGCACCACTTCTTCCAGTGGCTGCTCAGCGGGCAGCTGGGTTCTTTGGCCCAGGTCGAGCCCATCAACCAGGCACTCGGCCGAGCCGACGTCCTCGTCAGCTTCGGACCTCTCCGATACCTGACAGAGATCAAGAAGAACCCCACGAGCAGTGAACGGGACTATCTGGAAGGGAAGTACCTGGCGCAGGCAGCCGAGTACAGCAACACCAACGTCCCGTTCGGCCAGCTCCTGGTGCTCGACCTGACGGAGAAGACCAAAGACGGCAGCCTTCGCGTGGACGAGCTCGCCTGGGTGACCTCGCACCGGCCCCCAGGCGCCACCGTGGACCGCGCCGTCGTCGCGGGCATCGTCACCGGGAACCGCTTCACCCCAAGCGACTTCTCATAGAACGGAGTCGGCCAGCACGCCCGGAAGTCCCGCGGATGCCTCCGGCGGCCCCCGGACTCATCCGGACGTGGGTCTTCCTCAGCCCATCGCGGCAAGGCCGCACGAGGGCGATCTCCTCTACATCAGCAGAGAACTGCCGGATCCGCGCTCGCCGTGGACCACGCGCTGCCATACCGGCGTGGGCACCTGCGCCACCAGGAGAGTGCCCAGCGCGTCCACACCGTCCTCACGGACCAGATCGGACGCCTCCTCCTCCACGGGGAAGTCGCCCTGCAGAGCGTCGCAGTGCTGGCACCCGTTGCTCAGGTAGCGCGCGCTGACGGTGGAGCTCCACCGCGGCTTGATCGACTCGGCGATCCCCTCGAACCGTGCGTCGGCCAGCAGCGGCTTGATCCACGCCCGCGCGTCCCCGTTCACCCAACGGGCCCAGCGGTCAGTGCGGGCAGGACTCGACGGGTACAGCCCGACCACACACACGGTGCTCTCCTTGCACTTCCAGCACTCCCGGTTCAGCGCCAGAATCCGCAGGGAAATCGTTGCGGCGCACCCGGGCGGCACCGCATCCGTAATCCAGTGGTCCGTGCCGAACTGGTCGCTCTCGTCCCAGCGTTCACACCGGAACGCGACGACCTGGCACACCGGGCACTGGACACCCCGCTTGCCGTCCTCGTCGGGAACCAGGACACCGGCCCCGGCCTCCACCTGGACCGAACACTCCATGCACGGGCCCGCGAAACGATTGGCCGCGGAGCCTGCCGCTGCGCCATCAGGAGGCTGCACGGCGGCCGCCCCGCCTTCCTTCGGAGAATCGACCGGGCAGTACACCTCCCACCGGCCCTCCTGCCGGACGCGGACACCGGCGCCGGCCTGCACGTATACCGTGCAGTGCCCCGCCGCGCACACCGCCGCGTATTTGTTCGAAGGCAGTCGGCCCATGCCCCGCTCCCCACGTCCCTCGATCGGCCACGATCCGCCGGTCCCGGGCGCTCTACGCGGGCGGCCCACTCACAGTAGCCACCACCAGTTCGCGCGGTGCACCCGCACCGGGCTCACGTTCCGGACGTCGGGTGCCCCGTACATTGCCGCCCTGCGGCGATGGGGTGGTACAGCCGAGATGGGGTCGCGATCGCCGAGGCTTGATGGCGGTAGCGGGTAGCGATGCCCTGGGCAAGCGGCGGAGTCATTGACGTTGACGAGGGCCGCGTGGGCGGATGGGGGTGACTGCGGTCGCAGCATCCTTGTCGAGTTGCTGCCGCAGTGCTTCGTTGTCGTGGAAGAGAGCGGCGATCGCGGTGTGGGCCGCCTTCAACTTCCGCTCCAGGAGCGTGCATTCCTGGGTCTTCTTGGTGAGTCGCTTCTTGAGGTCGGCGATAGCAGCGTCGCGTTTGGCCTCACCGGGAGTTGTCTTGCCGTGGGCGGCGAGGTGTGCGTCCCATTCGGCCAGGATCGCATGTGCGCGGTTCATGGTCGCTCGGCTGACCTGGGCCTCTTTGTAGAGGTTCTCCTTCGTGAGGCGGCCGTCGGTCCGTTGCGGACGCCCCTCGAACAGGCGGTGCATCGCCGCTCGGAGGGCGCCGGCAGTCTTGGGGCTGACCTGGTCTTCAAGATCGCCTTCAGGGCGTTCGGTCACTGGGCTCCGCCCGCAATCTTGAACACGTTGCGGGTGATGTCGAGTTCGCGCTCGGCGAGGTCACGGCGGCAGGTAGGGGTGGAGGGGGCGTTGATGAGTTGGAGCTGTTTACGCTGGTGGGAGTCGTAGATGGGCAGGTGTTCGGGGCCGATCATGCTGTTGGCGCATCTGTCCGGCCGGCACCGTTCGTCGAGGGGACCGATGTGTCCTTCGGGGACGATCGCGTTCTCAAGGCAGACGGCGCCGACTGGGTTGGTGTGATCGGCGGTGCAGTTGTTGAGCATGCCAAAGCGGATATGGATCCTGGTCGTTCGCAGGAGAGCCTCGGCGGTGCGGGCGTCGCCGTTGCGGGCCTTGACGGTGGCCGTGATCTGGTCGAAGGCATCCTTGACTCGTTCGGCGCCGGGTCCGAATCCGATCTCCTCGCCATCGGCATGACGCTGGTAGAGATCTTTGATCTTGCGGAACTTGACGTTGTCGAGGGCGTCTTCCAGGTATTGGGCCCACTCGGCGTCGGACGCGGCATAGCTCTGGGTGGTGGCGTTGGCGAGGGCCAGCGCGGCGATGTGCTTGAGCTGGATTCCGGTGGCGATCTCGGAGCCGGGGAACTGGTCGGTGAGCATCGCCATGGTGCGGCGGAACATGTGGGGGCGGATGTAGGTGGTAGGGATCTCGTCGAGCCCGGTCGAGGCCCGGTTGGCATTCACAAAGGTCACGAACGCCGCCAGCAACCTGACGCCGAGGATGGTGCCGTCCTGCTTGTCGGCGCTGACTGGGGAGAAGATGCGGCCAGGGTGAAGGGAGACCGCCTCGGCGACTGCGAGGGCCTCGACGACGGGTTCGGAGATCCACCAATGCTTGGCGGGGCGGTGAGTGGTGCCCTTGATCTTCGTGGAGGAGATCGCGGGGGTGCTGTAGTGCTCGACGACGGGCTCCCGCAAGATCTCGTGAATCTCCGAATCGCGCATCATGGAAAGGCCCACGACCAGTGTGAATGCGGCATCGCGCAGTGCCGTTTTGACCAGCAGGCGGTCCAGAACAGTCTCGACCGTCCCAGGCCATGGCCACCGGCGGCTCCCGCACACCAGCACCCGCGGATCCTCCAGCACCAGAGTCTTCACCACGCCTCGATTGGGGTGTCCATCGCCAATGAAGTGGGCTGGGCGTCTTCTCCCAGCCTGTGAAGCCCAGAGTCGTCGGAAGGGAGAACCTGCGGCAACTCGGCTCGCACGGGCCCGATGGTCAGTGCACTGGCCTTGCTCCGGCCCCGCACGCCGTTGGCGGAAGCCGCAGCGGACTGAAGCTCGGGCCCGGTGTCAGGAGCCGAGGCTCGTCTTGATCTCCGATTCCCAGACGGTGTAGGCGCGGTCGACATGCAGGGCCGCCAGAAACGCGGACAACCGGTCGTCCTCCGCATCGGCCAGCGCATCGCGGACGAGGACGGAACGCGCCTGAGCCAGCTGGTCCTTCACCCGCCACCACTGCCGGTCGACCCCGGTCTTCTCCTGGACCGTCTCGTACAGGGCCTGCAACGCGTACCGGACCGAGCGTACGTCGCCGGGAGCCACGTCCAGGCGGGGGATGGTGGGGTCGAGGAAGGTCCGGCCCCAGGTGTTGATCCGTACGACAATCCGCCGCAACGAGACCCCCGCCACCGGAACGCTGAAGGCCGAGCCGTCAGCGTCAGGCTCCTGGCCCGGATGGGCCGGAGCGTTCGGCGTCAGGGCGAGCAGGCCAGCCTGTTCCAGCAGCCGGGCCATGGGCCCGCAGGCGTCTTCGACCTGGTGGAATGGGCAGTACTCCGGGGTCAACGCGAGACCTTTCACACCGTGGCGGGCGGTAGAGCCGGTCATGCTACGCCAGAAAATCCGTCGCCCGACACGCCCGCTTTCGCAGCTTTCAGTCGAATCGCGGCTAAGCTGCGTGTGCAGCGCTTCGGCGCTGATTTTTTGCAGCGTGGGCGGTGTCGGCGTGTACATCGGTGTCGGCATCGCCGCGCTGCGGTACAAATCGCCTCCATGTCGAGGACTACCCCCACCCCGCCCAAGCCGGCACGCGTGATCGCACGCAGGCGTAACGGCGCCCCCCGGCGTGTCGAGATCTCCGCCCAGGAGGTCGAGGAAGCCTTCCGGCTCCTGCAGCACGTCCCCGCCCCTGAGGCCCGTCAGCTGCGGGACAAGTTCGAGGCCCTTCTGCGGCCCGTGTGCTTCTGGGCGTCGTCGCGCACGGGGCGCCACTCCAACTACCCGGCATGGGGTCCGTGCGGGGTGTTCGTCAGCGCCCCGAACCAGCGTTGCGTCGAGCATCAGTGGCCACTACCTGATGGCGTCCCGGATCCTTTCCCGGAACGGTGCACCGTGACGTTGGACGAGGAACTTAACGACTCTCGGTGGGTGGAGTACTCCGGCGGGCTGCGCTGCCCCTTCAAGCGGCGCACGGGAAGCGAACGGTGCGCACATCACGATCCGCGCGAGGGTGAACTGTGCGGCCACACAGTGGAGGACGGCGACACATGTGCGACCCCCGAGGGGGTCTTCGCCTGCCACACCCACCGGTGGGTGAGACTCGCGGACCTCAAATGTGAGCTCGAAGAGTTGCCGCTGACTGCGGAATGCGGCTACTGCGATGCCGGCTCGGGCGAGAGTTGCACGAACAAGAATGGCCAGGCGGTCGCATTCCACAAGAAGCGCGTCAACGCACTTCAGGGCTCACCGGAACATCAGGAGCTGGCCGACACGATCGAGTGGCTTCGCCTGTGAGCGGTTCAGCAGCGTTCCTGTCGTACGGCCGGCTGCCGGAGCAGGGACCTGCGTGAGGTGGCGCTGTGCGCCGTCCTCCTGGCAGGTGAACCGCACGGTCCCGACGTTCCGTCCCCCGAAAGAGTCGGTCGCCGCAGATGTGTTTGGTTCTCTCTGCTGGCCACCGTGCGCGAGAACGTGCTGGTCAACGGCATCCTGCTCTATGCCGCGGCGGATCTCGCCTGCCCGAGAACGGCCATGTTGAAGGTGCTTTGCTATCGACCGCCCTATTTCCTCGTGTTTCTCCGTGAGGGTTGAGATGGCCTCCGTACCACCACATCCGTCGAGTCCTACCGTTCGTGTGCCGCATCCCGCGTCCGGTTCCCGAGTTGATCTCGAGTCGGTGGATCCCCATGTGTTCTCCCGGCTGTTGGAGGCAGCGTGGGAGAACCGCCATGTGCCCACCGAGCTCGCTGCCGAGGCCGCCGCGCGTGGAGGCTCCGGGCGCCTCGGCATCAAGGATCTGCGCCTGCTGTTGATGCGGGCATCGTCGCTCCCGTCCGCCCAGGCGGCAGTCTCCGGCGCGTGGGCGATCGTCTCGGCCCGCCCTGAACTGGCCGCCTCCGTGCTCCACACCCACTGCCAGGACATCGGGATCCCGTCGGCGTTCGTGATCCGCGAGGTGCCCGGCTCGAACCCGCAGCTGTTCAGCGCTCAAGCCGGGTGGCGGCAGCCCGGTGCGAACGCCCACGGCGCCGTGGTGACACGCCCCAGCCGCAAGGCCGCCCATCAGAGCGCGGCCGTGAGCCTGCTCGGCCACCTCTGCGGAGCCGAACCGGTCGATCAGGACAGCACCCTGTCCGGATGGGTGCCGGCCGGCCGCTTCTCATCGGCCTCACCACCGGCCCAGGCCCGCGACGTGTCCTTCCCGACCCGCCTTCAACAGGCTCTGGACCGCCCTCAGATTGCGCCCGCGGAGGTGGCCGAGATCGTGCTGCGGATCAACGCGGGAGAGTTGATCCCGCGCGACCTGCACGCCGTCTTGTTCACGGCACGGGCCACAGCGTGGCAGCCGGCCCGCGAGGCGGCCCTGGCGGCGGCTCACGATCCCGCCGTCGCCGTGGCGGTGCTGACTCTGCACCAGTCACTGCGCTACGGGCCGACACCTTCCTATACGGAAGAGGTGCGCAAGAGCGAGCCGGGTCCGCCGCTGTTCAGGATGCGTGGGACCTGTGTTGTCGACGGAGAGGAGGTCAGTGAGCTCGGTCCGTGGCGCAACAACAAGCGGCTGGCGCGCGGAGCTACCGCACTTCGGCTACTGGCCCAGCTGGCCGGTCTGCCGGTGCAGGCGCCCCTGCCGGTCCAGGCTGCGGGGCCGCGCCCGACGGCGGGCAACGGGCATGCGTCGCAGAAGGATCCGCAGCAGCAGCTGAAGGTACTGGCGGAGTCCGGGGTGATCAGCGAGCTCGTCTTCACGAGCGCCCCCGGCATCACGGGGCTGGAGCCGTTGTTCGTGTGCGTCGCCGCCTGCGTGCACCGTGGTGAGCTGCTCACCGTCACCGGGCGGGGGCTCGGCCGCGCCAGTACGCGGTCGGGGGCTGCGCGTCAGCTGCTGGAGAGCGTTCAGCGTGCCGTGAAGGCGGGCCGCGGTCTGCGCATGGGCCGTATCCCGGTGCCCGAACTCGGCGGCAAGAACCCGCTGATGCTCCTGAATGAGCTCAAACAGACCGGCAAGATCATCAAGTTGAGCATCGAGGACCCCACCAAGGCCCCCGCCGGGTTCGCCGCACGGATCACCTGCAAGGTACACGCGGAGTGGCTGGAGACCCTCGGCCACGGGCCCAACAAGCGCGACGCGCAACGCCAGGCCGCCGAGGCGATGATCGAACTGCTGGCCACTCCGTCGGAGGGCCCCAGTGATGCGCGCAGTGTTCCCGCAGCCCGGGAGTCGGAGGCGGCGGCTGCTGGTGCGGGCGGCGTGGGCTCCCACCGGAGTCCGGCCGGTCCCCTCGCGGACCGCGACGCAGCGGCAGCCGCCGAGGACGCGCTGGTCGAACTACTGCGGCAGGGCCTGGAGATCACCATTGATCTGCAGGGCGGGGCCGGCCGTTTCCTGCTCTACCGGGCCGACGGGACCCCGGTGGCTGCCTCCTGTCACAAGCCGATCAGACGCTGCACGGCCGATCTCGTCCTGCCCGGCCAGGGCCTCGCGGTCGGCCCCCGGCCGGTGGACTGCTGGCAGGTGCCCTTACGGCTGCTGGCCAACGCCATGGCCCGGACATCCGACGGTGACCATCTCGCCCCGTCCGTGCAACTGTGGCATCAGGCGATCCGGTTGGGGCTGTCCGTGGTGGCCGACGGCCGGGTGTATCCGACGTTGGACAACCACGGTGTCGACGTGTGGCGCCTGGGACCGCTCAACGAGCACGAACGCCACCGCGCACGGCAGTTGCGGCAGGCCATGGTTCCTGCCGCGCACTGCGGTGCGGCCACCGACACCCGGCCCTACCAACTGTGGGCGCCGCGCGTCGCGGTCCGCGCCGGGCTCAATGCCGTCGCCGAAGCGATGCTGCGCGGCCCCGGCACCTCCGCGGTCCTCGGGAACATGCCCTTCGCCACCCCCATTCCGCGCCAGCAGCGCAGTGCCGCACTGCACCAGTGGGCCGACCGCGCAGAGGACGATCGCGCCGAGATGGCGCCGGTGGACTTGAAACTGTCTGTACACGCCCCGAAGACGTCCAGCCCCGACGACACGGAACTGCTGTGGGCCGAACTGCTGGTCGCCCAGCCCACCGCGGACAGCCGCAAGCAACAGCTGTTCCAGTCGGTTGCCAAGATGTCCGGCGACGAGACGCTGGTGGGGCACATCCGCCGGCGGCTGCGGCGTATCGCCGAGGTGTGGGAGCCAGCCGGGCGGCTCCTTCAGTGCCCGGTACCCGACCGGTTCACGCTGCTGGCCAGCGAGGCCGTCCTGCTGCTGGGCGCCACACGGGACCACCTGGAACGGGCCGGACTGAGCGTGTACTGGCACCAGCAGTGGACCAGTCTGCTGCGCACACGAGTCGTGGTCGGGGCAGAAGCCGATACATCCGCCGCTGTGCCGAGGCCGCGGTTCTCCCTCGACGACGTGCTGGACGGCCGGTGGCAGCTGTCGCTCGGCGACGCCGACCTCTCCGACCAGGAGATGGACGACATCGGCCAGACACCACGGCCGCTGGCCAAGGTCCGCGACCAGTGGGTTCTCGTTGACGAAGACACCGCCCGCCGTGCCGCCCATCGCCATATCGGCCCGATCTCCTCGGACCAGGCCCTGCGCGCATCCCTGACCGGGTCCATCGACATCGACGGCCAGGACGTGCCGTGCGAGCCGACGGCCTCTCTTGCCAGCCTCGTGGACTTCCTGCGCACCGGCTCCCGCGCCACGCCCGTCCCGGAGCCGGGAGCCCTACAGGCAACCCTGCGCGACTACCAGCAACTCGGCCTGGCCTGGCTGGCGAACACCACCGACGCGGGCTTCGGCGCGCTGCTGGCCGACGACATGGGCCTGGGTAAAACGCTGACCGCTCTCGCACTGCACCTTCACCGCAGGGAAACCGTCGCGGGCGCCATGGGGCCGACCCTGATCGTCTGCCCCGCCTCCGTCGTCATCACCTGGGAACGCGAAGCCCACCGGTTCGCCCCGACCGTGTCGACCCTGCGCTACCTGGGACCCGACCGCACCCTCGAAGACGCCACCTCCCGCACGATCGTCATCACCAGCTACGAGACACTCCGCCGCGACATCGACCTGCTGGCCCTCATCTCCTTCGACCTCGTCGTCGCCGACGAAGCCCAGATGGTCAAGAACCACCGCACCGCCACCGCCCGCGCTCTGCGCCGCGTCAAAGCAGGCGTCCGGGTGGCCTTGACCGGCACCCCGGTCGAGAACAACCTCACCGAGGCATGGGCCCTCATGGACTGGCTCAACCCCGGACTGTTCGGCACCCAGCGCGTCTTCCGCGACCAGTTCGCCCGCCCCATCGAAGACAACATCGCCGACAGCGAGCGCACCGCACGTCTGTCCGGCCTCATGAGCGCGTTCATGCTGCGCCGCCGCAAGAGCGACCCGGGCATCCTGACCGAGCTGCCGCCCAAGGACATCCGACAACGCGTCGTCAGCCTCACACCTGAACAGATCGCGCTCTACCAGCAGACCGCCGACGACACCTTCCAGGAGATCCGCGACGCCCACGGAGTGCACCGCAAAGGCCTGCTGCTGGAGCTGTTCAACAAGCTGCAGCAGATCTGCAACACCCCCGCCCAGTACCACAAAGACTCGCTGGAGGACGAGTACGACCCCGAGCAGGCCGCAGCCCGGTCCGGCAAGATCGGCGCACTCGACGACCTGCTGCCCACCCTGACCGCGCCCGAAGAATCCACGCTGATCTTCACCCGGTACCGGTCCATGGCCAAACTTCTCCTCCGGCACCTGAGCAGCCACGGCCACAACCCGCTCTACTACAGCGGCGACATCCCCTCCGTCCGCGAACGCCAGCGAATCATCGACACCTTCCAGGCCCGCTCCGGCCAGCTCATGGTCATGACCGTCAAAGCCGGCGGCACCGGCCTCACCCTCACCCAGGCCAACCACGTCGTGCTCTTCGACCGCCCCTGGAACCCCGCCAAGGAAAGCCAGGCCATCGACCGCGCCCACCGTCTGGGCCAACAGCGCACCGTCACCGTGCACCCCCTCATCACAGAGAACACCCTCGAAGACCGCGTCGACGAACTCCTCAAACACAAACGGGCCCTCGCCGACGCCGTCCTCGCCGACGGCTACTCCGCCCTCACCGAACTCACCGACGACCAGATCATCGACCTGATCGCCCTGGGAGCACAGCGATGACCCCGAACACATGGGCCCTCACCTGGGAGACCCTCCTGCGCGCCGCCATCAGCGACGAGGCCCTCTGGCTCGCCGGCCACAACGACCTGTCCGCAGGTGGCCTCACCCACCTCACCCTCACCCCCGGTCGAATCAGCGCCACCGCCACCGACCGGCACCACAGCACACCCGCCCACCCCACGATCACCCTGCCCGTCCTCACCGACGACCAGCTCACAGCCTGGCAAGCAGCCGCACCCACCTGCGGCCACCACCAAGCCATCCGCACCGGCAAGCTCCCCGAATGCCTGACCAACCCCGAGCACACAGGCGGCGTACCCACCCAGCCCGCGCCTGAAGAGATCACCCTCAGCTGTGGTTGCGGAAGCTCACCGTGCCGCCACATCGCCGCCCTCACCCACGCCGTCACTGCACGCCTGACCACCCGCCCCACCGACTTCGCCACACTGCGCGGACTCCCCGAACACCCCGCACAGCACCCCGCCACCGGTACGGACCAGCCGGTCATCACCACCCGCACGACGCCCGGCGGAAAGATCCACATCCCCGCCCACCACGCCTGGGCCTGGTACCGCGAATGCGCCGAACCACCCCTGCTGCCCACCTACACGACCGAACTGACCGACGAAGTAGCGCCGGACCTCCCGGCCCTGCCAGCTCCTCCCGCACCCGCGCCCGAGCCGGAACAGATCCACGCACTCATCAGCGACGCCGCGTCACAGGCGCGGGCACACCTACGCAACGCCACTCGGCTGGAGTGCGCACTGCACGAAGACACACTCCGCCTCGCCGCCGCCATCCCCGGCGTCCGACTCCCCGAGACAGCCGAGCGACTGGGCATCGACATCGCCGACCTGAGAGAACAAATCTCGGCGTACGCACACACCTGGGGTGGCGCCCAACAGACACTTTGCGAGTGATCTGTGTCACATACTGTCGACGGACTCTTGTGTCTCAGCGCTGCATTGATCCGACGGTAGCTTTGTTCCTGCGAGGTCCACATCACGCCTGAGTGCGCCAGGCAGTCGATGTCTCATGAGACATGCGGATCGTGGAGAACACTTCCATGCCGACCATGTGGCCGGGCTGACCGGTGCGTTACGGGGGCGCGCGGTCGGCGCCATCGAGACGACGGGTCTGGAAGAGCCGCCCGGTCAGGCCGAGTTCGTACGGCGCAGGGCCCGGTCGGCGCATATCCCGGTCGTCGCGGCGGCGCCGGGGGAGCGGCGCCGCTTGGGCCCGCTGTCCTGGGAGGTCCTGTGGCCCGCGCCGCCGCCCGCCCCGGCCGGGGCCGAGGGGCCGAACGACGCGAGCGTCACCCTCCTCGTCCGCACGGCGGGCCTGACCCTGCTCCTCCTGGGCGACCTGGAGCCCCCGGCCCAGCAGGCCCTGCGGACGGCGCACCCCGCTCTCCCCGAGGTCGATGTCCTCAAGGTGGCCCACCACGGCTCGGCCTACCAGGACCCGCACCTGCTCCGCCGTCTCAGACCGCGCCTCGCCCTGATCTCCTGCGGTGCCGACAATCCCTACGGTCATCCGTCGCCCCGCACCATCGCCGCCCTGCGTGCCCAGGGAGCCGCCGTGCTGCGGACCGACACCGACGGTCCGATCGCGGTGATACGAGACCCGGGGCTGCGCGCGGTGCTCGGAGGCCACGGTGGGCCCTGAGCGCGGACACATCTGGGCGGGGTGCTCACTCCCCGCCGGTGAGTGGGCACCCCGCCCGGGTGTGTTCCGGTGCTCAGCGCTTGGTGTTGCTGTTGAAGAGCGAGCGCGACCAGACGTAGCCGACCAGGGCGATACCGGCGCACCAGGCGAGCGAGATCCAGCCGTCGTTACCGATCTCCGAGCCGGAGAGCAGACCGCGCAGTGTCTCGGTCATCGGGGTGAACGGCTGGTGCTCGGCGAACCAGCGCAGCCCCGGGGACATGGACTCGGCCGGTACGAAGGCGGAGCCGAGGAACGGCAGGAACTGGACCAGCAGCGGCTTGTTGCTCGCGGACTCCACTGTCTTGGAGATCAGGCCGAGCGCGCACGACAGCCATGTCACGGCGAACGCGATGGCCGTGAGGAGACCGGCGACGGCCAGCCACTCCAGCGGATTGGCGTTCGGCCGGAAGCCGATGGCGACGGCGACGCCCACCACCAGGACGAGGCTCACCATTGTCGTGAGGACGCTGCCGATGACATGGCCCGTCATGAACGACGAGCGCGTGATGTTCATGGTGCGGAAGCGGTTGATGATGCCCTCGGTCATATCGGTGCAGACCGCGACCGATGTCGACATCGAGCCGGCGGCCACCCCCATGATGATGATGCCGGGCGTCAGATAGTCCAGATACGCGTCCCGGCCGCCGCCCATGCCGGAGCCGATCGAGTCGCCGAAGGCGTACACGAACAGCAGCAGCATCATGATGGGCATCATGGAGGCGCCCAGCGAGACGCCCGGATAGCGCAGCGCGTGCTTGATATTGCGCCGCAGCATCGTCATCGAGTCGTGCACGGCGTAGGTGAGCGTGCTCATCGCAGGGTCTCCTTCACATGGAGCGCGGTGTCGGTGCTGCCGTCGCCGGTCAGGGCGAGGAACACGTCGTCGAGGTCGGGGGTGTGCACGGAGAAGTCGGCGGCGCGGATACCGGCGGCGTCGAGCCGGTCGAACAGGGCGCGCAGCGCGTCGAGATCGCCGTCGCTCGCGACGCGCAGGGCGAGTTGCTCATCGTCCCGGACCGCGTCGGGGAAGGCGGCGGCCGCGCGCTCGTACTCGTCGGGGTCGGTGAACCGCAGGCGTACATGGCTGCCGGGGATCTGTGCCTTGAGTTCGTCGGCGGTGCCCTCGGCGACGATCCGGCCGCCGTCGAGCACGGCGATCCGGTCCGCCAACTGGTCTGCTTCTTCCAGGTATTGGGTGGTGAGGAAGACGGTGACACCACCGGCGACCAGTGAGCGCACGGTCTCCCACATGGTGCGGCGGCTGCGCGGGTCCAGCCCGGTCGTCGGCTCGTCGAGGAAGATCACCTGCGGGTCGCCGACCAGCGTCATGGCGAGGTCGAGCCGGCGCCGCATACCGCCGGAGAAGAGCGCGGCGCGCTTGTGCGCCACGTCCGCGATGTCGAACCGCTCCAGCAGCTCCTTGGCCCGCCTGCGCCCTTCGCGCTTGCCCAGGCGCAGCAGGTCGGCCATGAGGAGCACGTTCTCCTCGGCGGTGAGCAGGTCGTCGAGTGCGGCGAACTGCCCGGTGACGCCGATCGCGGCGCGCACCCCCTCCGGTGCGGTGGCGACGTCGTGGCCCGCGACCTGGGCCTGGCCGCCGTCGGCCGCGATCAGCGTGGACAGGATCTGCACGGTGGTGGTCTTTCCGGCGCCGTTCGGGCCGAGCAGCGCGAACACGGATCCGGACGGGATGCGCAGATCGATGCCGTCGAGGACGGTCTTGTCGCCGTACGACTTGCGCAGATCCGCGGTGGAGACGGCGGGCGGCTGCTGGCCGCCCGCCTGCCTGGACGTGGGCATGACAGATGAAGGCATAGGGCCCTCCCCTTCGAAGGCGTGGTGAGCAGTGAAGTGATCTTGGGTGTCGGGAGATGGAGCGGGTCAGGCCCGGGCGCGGCGGATGTTGATGTTGCCGAAGCGGGTACGGGCCCTGACCTCGGCGGTGTCCTCGGACTTGTCCGGGCTCTCGGACGCGGAGAGCGCGTTGATCACCTGCCCGGCGCTCGAGCTGACGTCGAGCCAGGCCGCCGTGCCCTCGCGGATGCCGACATCGATGGCGCCGTAGGAGGTCTCCAACTGGACGGTGCCGCGCGCGACCTCATCGAGGCGGACGGCGCCATGCGCGGTGGTGGCGGTGACCGAGCCCTCGGCGTGCTCGATGAAGATGTCGCCATTGGCGCCGCTCACCCGCAGATCGCCCAGGGCGGCGCCGACGGTCGTGGTGCCGTGGGAGTTCTTCAGGACGGCCGAGCCGTCGATGGCACCGACGCGCAGGCTGCCCGAGCTGGTGGTGATCTCGGCGGGCCCCTCGACGCGGTCCACGGTGATGGTGCCGTGGGCGGCGATCAGATGCAGCGGACCGGTGGTGTCGAGGCGGACATCGCCCGACGAGGTCTTCACCCGGACCTCGCCGAGCCGCCCCTCGCCGTGCACCTGGGCCCAGGCGCCGGTCATCTCCACCTGCGAGCCGGTGGGCAGTTCGACCGTCACATCGACGGTGCCGGTGCGCCCGATGAGATAGCGCTGCTTGGGTGTCCTGATGGTCAACAGGCCACTGGCGTAACGCACTTCGGTCTGGTCGGCCGCCCGTACGTCCTGGTCCTTCTTCGGGTCGCGGGGCAGCACGTCGACGACGGTGTCGAGCCGGTCGGCGGCGATGAACCGGATGGATCCGGCCTCCACATGGGCGGTCACCGAGATCGGTCCGGGGGTGTCAAAAGGAGCGTCGAAAGAAGGCATGGCTGTCCCGTCCTCTTGGGTCGTCGTGGCGTCTTTGCTGGTGGGACGTGGTGTGGGTGAAGTGGCGTGGATGAAGTGGGGTGCGTGAAGTGGCGTAGGCGGTGCGCGGTCAGCGCACCCAGCCCGTGAAGCTCTGTCCGACTGTGCGGGTGATGCGCGGCTGCTCCGTCGTACGTGACGGGGCGCCGCCGTCGACCGCGGCCGACACGGCGCGTACCAGCCACGCGTTGACCGACAGGCCCTCGCGGTTCGCGGCCTCCTCGGCGCGCGCCTTGAGATGGGCAGGCAGCCGCAGATTGACGCGGGCGGTGCCGCCGTCGTCGCCGTCGGCGGGTGCCGGGGCCGGTGCCTTGAGCGGCTCGGCGGGCCCGCTCTTGTCCTCGTACGCCTCGCCGCCCGCAGGCCGTGTCACCACGAAGTCGGGGTCGAGCCCGCGCAGCCGTACGTCGACCGAGCCGGGGGCGAGTTCACGGGTGATCTCGTCCATCGCGGCGGAGAGCACATTGAGCATCGTCAGCCGGGTCGCCGACTCCAGGGGAGCGGTGAGCCGGTCGGCCAGCTCGCGGGCTTCTTCGCCGCCGGCTTCGGCGGCCACCGCGAGTTCACGGCGGAGGTTGTCGACATACGGCGTGAGGTCCATGACGCCATAGTGGCACCACTGTGGCGCCACGTGCAAGGCGGTAAGGGTGGCGGTCGCCGCCCGGGGTGGATCGGCCCGCTCTGACCTGCGGAAACGTGTTGGCGTCGGATTGCGTCAATGCGGTGCCAAGTAGGGTCGCGGCCACTCTGGCGCCGCTAATGGCGCCAGGTGGTGCCACTGCGGCGCCCTGCCGTACCCCGCCTGCCCGTGCCGTCAGTCGACCCGCCGGGCCAGCACCTGTCCGGGCCAGGATCCGGACAGGAAGGGCTCGGTGGCGGTGAAACCGTTGCGCTCGTAGAACGCGACCAGTTCGCCCCCGCCGCCCGCCCAGCAGTCGACCCGCAGCAGCCCCACCCCGGCCCGCCGGGTCTCCTCGACGGCATGTGCCAGCAGCGCCGCCCCGATGCCGAGACCGGCGCGTTGTCTGTCGGAGACCAGCAGCCGGACGTACCGCTCGGGTTCTCCGGCCGGTGCGATCGGCATCTGCGGGCTGGGCCCGGAGTCCAGCACGATGGCTCCGACGGGCGTTCCGTCCAACTCCGCGATATACGGGGCATTCTCGGTCGTGTACCGCTCGACCCGCGCCACCCCGCCCGTCTTCTGCGAATACGGCGTCGTGCCCCACTGCTCGGTGTTGCCCCGAGCGTTCATCCAGGCCACCGCGGAGTCGAGCATGTCCAGGATGGCCGGTGCGTCGGCCAGACCGCCCGGTCTGACGCGTATGCCAGGTGTTGTGTCGTCCACGGCGAAAGCTTAGGCACTGCCGGGCCGGTCACCGCCGCCTGGCGTCCGCGCCGGTGAGTCGCGACGCCCGGGCGCCAACCACAGCCGAGTTGCAGCCCCCAGTACGCCTGCCCACACTTGCTGCATATGTTCAATCCCGGACGCGGTCCCTTTCCAGGGCAACGGTTTCAAAGGAGCGTCCCATGGCCAAGATCCTGTGCGTGCTGACCGGCGCGAGCTATTGGACCCTGAAAGACGGCCACCGGCACCCCACCGGGTACTGGGCCGAGGAGTTCGTGGCGCCCTACAGCGTATTCACCGGTGCCGGACACGAAGTCACCGTGGCAACTCCGAATGGAGTGGTCCCGGTTGTCGACACGATGAGTCTGGAACCCCGCATGGCGGGCGGCGAGGAGAACGCCCTTAAGGAGGAGGCCGTCATCGAGTCGGCGGATGAGCTGCGGCATCCCATCTCCCTGACGGACGTGCGCCTCGAGGACTATGACGCGATCTACTACCCCGGAGGCCACGGCCCGATGCAAGACCTCTCGGTCGACCCCGACTCCGGGGAACTGCTGCGGAAGGCGCTCGCTTCCGGCAATCCGCTCGCCATTGTCTGCCACGCCCCCGCCGCTCTCCTCGCCACCCGTGACGCGAACGGCGAC
The DNA here is from genome assembly GCF_047218265.1 of Streptomyces sp. CY-1. Lineage (NCBI taxonomy): Bacteria > Bacillati > Actinomycetota > Actinomycetes > Kitasatosporales > Streptomycetaceae > Streptomyces > Streptomyces sp. CY-1. The sequence goes on along the minus strand of NZ_CP178393.1, from coordinate 4,002,174 downwards.
ACACCCTTCGCCGACTACCGTCTGACGGGTTTCTGCAACGAGGAGGAGGCCGGGGTCGGTCTCGCCGACAAGGCCAAGTGGCTGCTGGAGGACGAGCTGAAGACGCTGCCCACCCAGTATTCGCGGGGTCCCGCCTGGGAGCCCTATACGGTCGTGGACCGCAATCTCTTCACCGGACAGAATCCGGCTTCCTCGGGCCCGCTCGCGAAAGAACTCGTCAAGGCCCTGGCACAGGAGGAATGAAGGTCGTAGCGGTCCTCTCCGGCGCCAAAGCCATGCTCCAGACACGCTGGATCGTCCGGTAGTCGAGCACGGTTATGCCCTCCTGCTGGAGAACTTCACGCGCCTGCGGCGATATCAGGAACTCGTAGTCCGTCCGGCGCACGCGCCAGCCATCGTCGATGGCCTGCGAATCCTGGTTTCCCATACTCGGGTGCACCGCCCATTCATTGAGCCCGGCAGGCAGATCGCGCAGCATCTGAACGTATCGGGCCGGCTTTCCTTCGATGGCGAGCGAGAAGCTGTCCAGAAAGTCGTTGTCGGTGACCGGCAACCCGCGGTGCCGCATCCTCTGGCGCGCGGGTTCGAGCCAGACCCGGACCGCGAGGCCGTACTCCGCGGCCAGCCCTACCGTCAGTTCGAGGATGTCGTCGCGGCCGCCATCGGCAAGGCAGTGGAAGTCCAGATGGGTCGGCGTGAGCCCGGCGTCGGCGACGGCATCGATCTGGGCGCGGAACTCGCATTCGATCTCATCGAGCCGGGCCCGGCCGAGCAGGGCCGTCCGTCCGGCGGGCGTCGGCGGAAACAGTTCACCCTCGGCGTCCAGCAGTGAGGGAACTCGTTCCCTGGCGGCCATCGGCCCCCATCGGTAGTCGGGCATTTCGCACACCAGGGTGAGATGGATTCCGAACGGGATCCGCGGCCGTCGGCCGAGCAGTTCCATGGCCTGCGGTGCCGCGGGGCACGGGACCATCAGACTGCATGAACTGGCGATGCCCTCTTCGATCGACTCGATCACCGCGGCATTGATCGCCGGATACATGCCGAAGTCATCGCAGTTGACGATCAGCAGCCGCGCATCGGGCGTATGCCCCAGTAGGGCGCTGGTTTCCTCCATGCCGGGAAGCCGTCAGACCCGGTCCAGGGGGCGGTGGGGTCCGGTGGGGAGCTCCGCTGTGATCGTGTCGCCTGGGCGCACCGTGCCGCCTTCCTTCACGATGCTCATGATTCCGGCCTTGCGCACGATGTTCCCGGCCTCATCGCGGCCGACGACCCGCTTCAGGAGCCCGTTCTGGAAGGTGTCGATCTGTAGACAGGGATTGCGAAGGCCGGTCACCTCCAGCACCGCGGCATCGCCGATGCGCAGCAGTGTGCCGACCGGCAGGCCGAGCAGGTCGATGCCACGGGTGGTGATGTTCTCGCCGAGGTCGCCGGGCAGAACCTTGAATCCCTCGGCACCGACCTCGGCGAAGAGCTCTTCATGGATGAGGTGGACCTGGCGCAGATTCGGCTGGGTGGGGTCCTGGGCGACGCGTGAGCGGTGCTTGACGGTCACGCCGGCGTGTACGTCGCCCTCGACACCGAGGCCGGCGAGCAGTGTGATGCCGTCCCGGTTCGGCTTGGTGAACGAGTACTCGCCGTTGCTGCTGACTGCCGTCACAGTCCCACTCATCCTTGGAACCCCCTCTTCAGCGTCCACCTTCGTGACCGCCCTTGGCGACCATCTTCAGTGACCACGATGGGCCATGCCCCTGACCGGGCGCCAGGCTATTCGGCCTCCAGCCAGCCGTCGTACTCGTCCGCGAACGCGTCCAGCGCCGCCGGGTCCAGAGCCCTGGCCGGGTCCTCGATCACCACCAGCCACTGGGCGTCCTCGGCGTCGTCCTCGCCCGCCAGCGCGTCCCGCACCAACTGGGGCTCCTGGGTGACGCCGAAGCGCTCCGGCAGCGCCTCGGCGACCTCCTCCGCGGCGTCGCGGTCGGGCAGCACCAGGATGTGCCGGGTGCCGGTCAGTCCTTCATCGATCACCGGAACATTGTCGGACATCCGGACGGCGGCACGCGGCCGGGTTGTCGGTGGTCCGTGGGATGCTGGACCGCGATGGCCAGGAAGACGACGACCGACGATCCGCTCGCCCCCGTGACGCTCGCCGTGGGCCAGGAGGAGCTGCTGCTCGACCGCGCCGTGCAGCAGGTGGTGGCGGCTGCCCGCGTGGCCGACCCCGACACCGATGTGCGCGACCTGACGCCCGACGCGCTCCAGCCCGGCACCCTCGCCGAGCTCACCAGCCCCTCGCTCTTCGCCGAGCGCAAGGTGGTCGTGGTGCGGAACGCACAGGATCTGTCGGCCGACACGATCAAGGACGTGAAGGGCTATCTCGGAGCCCCCGCCGAGGAGATCACGCTCGTTCTGCTGCACGCGGGCGCGGCCAAGGGCAAGGGGCTGCTCGACGCCGCCCGTAAGGCCGGGGCGCGCGAGGTCGCCTGCCCCAAGATGACCAAGCCCGCCGACCGACTGGCGTTCGTGCGCTCGGAGTTCCGCGCCACCGGCCGGTCCGCCACCCCCGAGGCATGCCAGGCCCTGGTCGATGCCATCGGGAGCGATCTGCGCGAGCTGGCCAGCGCGGTCTCCCAGCTCGTGGCCGATGTCGAGGGCACGATCGACGAGGCCATCGTCGCCCGCTACTACACCGGCCGCGCCGAGGCGTCCAGCTTCACCGTCGCCGACCGCGCCGTCGAGGGTCGGGCGGCCGAGGCGCTGGAGGCGCTGCGCTGGGCCGTCTCCACCGGGGTGCCGCCGGTGCTGATCACCAGCGCCCTGGCCCAGGGCGTCCGCGCGATCGGCAAGCTGGCCTCGGCACCGCGCAACGCCCGCCCCGGCGATCTCGCCCGGGAGCTGGGCATGCCGCCGTGGAAGATAGACCGGGTGCGGCAGCAGATGCGCGGCTGGTCGGCGGATGGAGTGGCGGTCGCGCTGCGCGCCGTCGCCGAGGCCGACGCGGGGGTCAAGGGCGGCGGAGACGATCCGGCGTACGCCCTGGAGAAGGCCGTCGTCACGATCGTCCGCGCCGCCCGGGCGGGCCGAGGCCAGCCCTAGGCCCCGTCGAGCGGCGGCCCGGGAGCGGCCCCGCAGTCACTCCTTCATCTTCTCCAGCGTCGTCTTGGCGCTCTTCTTCAGCAGCTCGGTGGCTTCCTCGGGCGTCTTGGCCGAGCCGCTGGACGAGGACGACACATACTGCGACCAGGTCGACTGATAGGTCATCCAGCCGTCCCGCACGGCGAGGATCACATAGGCGCCGGTGTTGGAGCTGCTGCTGTTGTGCTGCTTCACCACATACGCCTCGTCGCCCAGCCCGCTGACCGGGCTCACCTCGTAGCTGTAGCTGGACGTCTTCTGGTCCTCGTACGACCGGTACTGGGCCTCGAACTCCGGCCCGGGGTTGGTCTTCTTGTGCAGCGACGCCGTGGTGTAGAGCCAGACCGAGGAGTAGTCGCTGCTGCTCGAGCCGCTCGGCTCGAAGTCGATATTGCAGGTCATCGAGTCCAGCGCGGCGTTCTCCGAGCTGCTGTGCTGCGGGTTCGACGTCGATGTCGTTGACGACCCGCTCTCGTCCTTCTGCTGGTACCCGGCGTCCTCGAAGGGCTGGGTATCCGTCGGGGTGCACAGATTGGTCCGATAGCGGTAGCCCGCGAGATCGGCCTTCGTCCCGTCCTCGAACCCTCCCGTGGCGAACAGCACCCCGGCCCAGACCGCCGAGGCGACGACGGCCCCGCCCAGCCCCCACAGCCAGCCCTTGCCGCCGCCTCCGGAGCCCGTGGGCGGCGCCCCGGGCGGCATGCCCATCGGCCCGTACCCACCACCGCCCAAGGGGATGGACGGCATCGTCGGCTGGGCGTACGCGTACGGAGAGTGCTGGGGCGGCTGGGGCTGGGGCGGCACCTGACCATACGGGCCGGGCGGCGGCGCGCTCGGCGGCGGCCCCTGCGGGGATCCCTGGGGCCCCTGCGACAGAACCTCCGGCGGGCTCTGCTGCCCACTCTGCGGCGAGCTCTGCGGCGGGCTCGGCGGAGGGTTCTGCGGCGGACTCTGCGGCGGAGTCTGCTGAGCTGGCTGAGGGGGTTGGGGTGGCTGCGGCGGGCCGTACGGATTGGGTGTTTCCCCCGGTGTCGACATGACGTGAACATACCCGAATCAAGCGCGAAAGCCCCGCGCTGCCCTTGGGGAAAGGACAGGCGCGGGGCCTTCGTGTCGATCGTGTGCGCCGCACCCGCGTGGCGAACGCAGGCCGCGTGCGGCGCGGTGCCGCTGAGAGAGCTGAACAAGCTCTCGGCTGCCGGTCGGAGCGGGTGAGAGGGACCGCTGTGCCCAAACCGGCGGCGGGGTGGGGCGGTGTGCCCCGGAAGGGTCAGCCTTCGAGATCGGCCGGGAGGGTGTCAGCCCTTGAGGCCGGCGACCTGCTGGGCGATCGCCGACTTCTTGTTGGCGGCGTTGTTCTTGTGCAGAACACCCTTGCTGACGGCCTTGTCGAGCTTGCGCGCGGCGGCGCGGGCGGCTTCGGTGGCCTTCTCGGCGTCACCGGCGGCCACGGCCTCGCGGGTGCGGCGGATGGCGGTCTTCAGCTCGGACTTGACCGCCTTGTTGCGCTGGCGCGCCTTCTCGTTCGTCTTGTTCCGCTTGATCTGGGACTTGATGTTCGCCACGTAGAAAGCCTTCGCAGGTTCGTTGGGTTTCGCTTGCTTCGGTGTGCGTCCGTGCCCGCGGAGGTGTCCATGAGAGTCCATGGAGCTGTCCGTCAGCGAGGGGCATGAGACACAGTCGGCCAGGTTACCAGCAGGGTGCATGGCGTCCCAAACCCGGAAGAGGTCTCCATTCATGGGACCATGGACGGGACTGACCCATTCCCATAACACCGCGTCCCGCCTAGACACAGGACCCTGCGTGCCCGCGACCCCTACCAATGTGCCGGAGCCTAGCCGTACCGATCCGGCTCTGATCCGTAACTTCTGCATCATCGCGCACATCGACCACGGCAAGTCGACCCTCGCCGACCGCATGCTCCAGCTCACCGGTGTCGTTGATCAGCGGCAGATGCGCTCGCAGTACCTCGACCGCATGGACATCGAGCGCGAGCGCGGCATCACGATCAAGTCCCAGGCGGTCCGGCTGCCCTGGGCGCCGACGAAGGACGAGGGCGGCAAGCCGGCCACCCATATCCTGAACATGATCGACACCCCCGGCCATGTGGACTTCACCTATGAGGTCTCGCGCTCCCTCGCCGCCTGTGAGGGCTGCATTCTGCTGGTCGACGCGGCCCAGGGCATCGAGGCCCAGACCCTCGCCAACCTCTATCTGGCGATGGAGAACGACCTCACGATCATTCCGGTCCTCAACAAGATCGACCTGCCCGCCGCCCAGCCCGAGAAGTACGCTGCCGAGCTGGCGCATCTCATCGGCTGCGACACCTCCGACGTGCTCAAGGTCTCCGCGAAGACCGGCGAGGGCGTGGCCGAGCTGCTGGACCGGGTCGTCGAGCTGGTTCCGTCCCCGGTGGGCGTCTATGACGCCCCCGCCCGTGCGATGATCTTCGACTCCGTCTATGACGCCTACCGGGGCGTGGTGACCTATGTGAAGGTCGTCGACGGCACGCTCAGCAAGCGCGAGCGGATCAAGATGATGTCCACCGGCGCCGCCCATGAGCTGCTGGAGATCGGCACCAACTCCCCGGAGATGACCCCCGCCGACGGGCTGTCCGTGGGCGAGGTGGGCTATCTGATCACCGGTGTGAAGGATGTCCGCCAGTCCAAGGTCGGGGACACGATCACCCAGGTCACCCGTGGTGCGCAGGAGGCTCTGGGCGGTTACAAGGACCCGAAGCCGATGGTGTTCTCGGGGCTGTATCCGCTGGACGGCTCCGACTACCCGGAGCTGCGCGAGGCCCTGGACAAGCTTCAGCTCAACGATGCCGCGCTGGTCTACGAACCGGAGACCTCGGCCGCGCTCGGCTTCGGCTTCCGCGTCGGCTTCCTCGGGCTGCTGCACCTGGAGGTCATCCGTGAGCGCCTGGAGCGCGAATTCAATCTCGACCTGATCGCCACCGCACCCAATGTGGTCTACCGGGTGGAGATGGAGGACGGCAGCGAGCACACGGTGACCAACCCCAGCGAGTTCCCCGTGGGCAAGATCGACACGGTGCATGAGCCGGTCGTCCGGGGCACGATCCTCGCCCCGAGCGAGTTCATCGGCGCGATCATGGAGCTGTGCCAGAACCGCCGCGGGGTGCTGCTCGGCATGGACTATCTCTCCGAGGACCGGGTCGAGATCCGCTACACCCTGCCGCTGGCCGAGGTCGTCTTCGACTTCTTCGACCAGCTCAAGTCCAAGACCCGCGGCTATGCCTCGCTCGACTACGAGCCCACCGGTGAGCAGACCTCGGACCTGGTCAAGGTGGACATCCTGCTGCACGGCGACAAGGTGGACGCGTTCTCGGCGATCACCCACAAGGACAAGGCGTACGCGTACGGCGTCCGGCTGGTCGCCAAGCTGCGCGAGCTCATCCCGCGGCAGAACTTCGAGGTGCCCATCCAGGCGGCCATCGGCTCCCGGGTCATCGCCCGTGAGACGGTCCGTGCCATCCGTAAGGACGTCCTCGCCAAGTGCTACGGCGGTGACATCTCCCGTAAGCGGAAGCTGCTGGAGAAGCAGAAGGAAGGCAAGAAGCGGATGAAGATGGTCGGCAACGTGGAGGTACCGCAGGAAGCCTTCATCGCGGTGCTGTCCTCCGACTCCGACGGTAAGGACGCCAAGGCGAAGAAGTAGCGGCCGCCCCGGGCGGGCGCGGCGCCCTGGCGAAGGTGAGAGCGGAGCCCCGGCGAAGGTGGGGGCGGAGCCCACGGAACGAGTGTGGTCAGCGGGCCTGGCGTGATGGATGCGCCGGGCCTGCTGTGTGCGGGGGAACCTCTTGGGCATCTCGTGGGAACAACGTGATGCTCACCCCTTACGCGGTAAGGATTCGGCCCCTACCCTGATCACCACTCGAAGGTTACTCGCGAGTCACCAAGCAATGAGGCGGGCCCCGGAGGATGCCGTGACCGACACACAGATCTTGCTCGAGAACCGGCCGCCGTCCCTGGCGACGCACTTCCTCCAGCGCGTCGAGGCGACACCGGACGGGGAGGCGTACCGCTATCCGGTGCCTCCCGCCTCGGGTACCGGCCCCGCTGACTGGCGGCCGCTGACCTGGCGGGAAAGCGCGGATCGGGTCTTCGCCATCGCAGCCGGGCTGATCGAACTGGGCATCCGCCCCGAGGAGCGGGTGGCGCTGGCCTCCTCGACCCGCGTCGAGTGGATCCTGGCCGACCTGGGCGTGCTGTGCGCGGGCGCGGCCACCACCACGGTCTACCCGACCACCAACGCCGACGAGACCTCCTTCATCCTCTCGGACTCCGGCAGCCGGGTGCTGATCGCCGAGGACGCGACCCAGCTCGCCAAGGTGCGGGCGCAGCGCGATGAACTCCCCGAGCTGGCCCATGTGGTGGTGATCGAGGCCGGGGACGCGGTCCCCGCCGCGGACGACCCCGAGGGCTGGGTGCTCTCGCTCGCCGAGCTGGAGAAGCGGGGCGCGGCCCGGCTGGAGCGCGAGCCGGGCGCCGTACGGGAGCGGATGGACGCCCTGCGCGGCGATCAGCTCGCGACGCTCATCTACACCTCCGGCACCACCGGGCGGCCCAAGGGCGTACGGCTGGCGCATGACTCCTGGTCGTACATGGCCATTGTGATCGGCACCCAGGACGGGCTGCTCTACCCCGACGATGTGCAGTATCTGTGGCTGCCGCTCGCGCACGTCTTCGGCAAGGTGCTGACGGCGGGGCAGATCTACGTCGGCCACACCACGGCGGTGGACGGCCGGGTCGACAAGATCATCGAGAATCTGCCGGTGGTCCGGCCGACCTATATGTGCGCCGTGCCGCGGATCTTCGAGAAGGTCTACAACGGGGTGGCCCAGCGGGCGCGCGAGGGCGGCGGGGCCAAGTACAAGATCTTCCAGTGGGCGGTCGAGGTCTCCCGGGATTACGCCAGGACCTCGCAGGACTCCTTCCGCCGTACCGGCACCGCCTCCGTGCCGTTCGCCCTCAAGGCCCAGCACGCGGTGGCCGACAAGCTGGTCTACGGCAAGCTGCGCGAGGCGTTCGGCGGCCGGCTGCGGGCCGCGGTGTCCGGCTCCGCCGCGCTCGCCCCCGACATCGGCTACTTCTTCGCGGGCGCCGGGATCAACATCCTGGAGGGCTACGGCCTGACCGAGTCCAGCGCCGCCAGTTTCCTCAACCCGGCGGACTACCGCACGGGCACGGTCGGCAAGGCGTTCCCCGGCCTGGAGGTGCGGTTCGCCGACGACGGCGAGGTGCTGCTGCGCGGACCCGGCATCATGCAGGGCTACCACGGGCTGCCGGAGCTGACCGAGCAGGTGCTGGAGTCCGACGGCTGGTTCCACACCGGAGACATCGGGGAGCTGTCCCCCGACGGCTATCTGCGGATCACCGACCGCAAGAAGGACCTGATCAAGACCTCGGGCGGCAAGTACGTCGCACCGGCGGAGGTCGAGGGCCAGTTCAAGGCGGTGTGCCCGTTCGTCTCCAACATCCTGGTGCACGGCGCCGACCGTAATTACTGCACCGCGCTGATCGCCCTCGACGAGCCGACGATCATGAAGTGGGCGGCCGAGCACGGTCTCGGGGGCAAGTCCTACGCGGAGGTCGTGGCCACCGATGAGACGCGGAAGCTGATCGAGAGCTATGTGCTCCGGCTCAACGAGGGGCTTCAGCGCTGGCAGACGATCAAGAAGTTCCGGCTGCTGCCGCGTGATCTCGACGTGGAACACGGGGAGTTGACGCCCAGCCTGAAGCTGAAGCGGCCGGTGGTCGAGCGTGAGTACAAGGCTCTGATCGAAGACATGTACGCGGGAACGCGAGAGGTTTAACGAGCAAGGATACGACCCCGCACCTGATTTCAGGTTGACCGGCCCGCCGGACACATGAATTTTCCCCTTATCGCGGTTCACTTGCGTAACCCGGTGCATATGAGGGCGGTCCGTCTGTCACTCTGTCCGTGCCGGATACGGTTACGGATACGGCGTTATGACGGAGCTTCTTCAGGAGCCGCACAGTGGGGACGTCATCTTCTGCCACTTCTGGTGGGTCGGTTGAGGGCGGTGGGGTTGTTCTACCGGTCGGGGGTGGGGTCGGCCCCGTTCGTACCAGTGCCTCGGCACGCGTCAGCCTGCCCGGCACTCCGCTCGCGGCCTCGGCCGCCCGCCGGTTCGTCCGCGCCGCCCTCGCCGACTGGGCCGCGCTCGAGGTCCCGGCCGCCGACCGGGTCACCGACCGGGTCGCGGACGAGGCCATACTGCTGGTGAGCGAGCTGGTCACCAACGCGGTGGTGCACGCCGGCACCGCCGTCGAGGTGAGCTGTGCGCTCGATGTGTCGGACCGCGAGGGCGAACCGCCGTCCCTGGTCGTCGAGGTGACCGACCACCATCCCACCCGCGTGGTGCGCGGCGATCCGCCGGATCCGGACGAGCGGCCCGAGTACGCCGGTGGCCACGGGCTGCGGCTGGTGGCCGAGATCGCCGAGTCCTGGGGGACGACCTACCGGCGGGCGACCAAGTCGGTGTGGTTCCAGATGGCGGTGGCGCCCACGGGCGCCGCCACCGCGGGGGCGGGCGCCATGGGCTCGGGCTTCATGGACGCCGCGGCCGCCATGGACCCGGCGAGCGGCACCGTGGCCGAGCCCGAGGGCGGGTTCGGTCCGGGGGCCGTCCGCGAGGGCCCGGGCTCCGTCCCCGAGGGCGCGGGAGTCGTCTGTGAAGGCCGTAAGGAGGCCGTCGAGATCGTCGCGCCCGCGCCGGGCCGCGCCCCGGTCCGCGTCGACCCCGACTGGATCCAGCGCGGCGCGCTCTCCTTCCTCGCCGAGGCGTCCGACCTGCTGGCCGGGCAGTTCGACGAGGACATGGTGACCTCGCTGGCCGGACAGTTGCTGGTGCCCCGGCTCGCCGACTGGTGCGCGATCTGGCTCGACTCCACGAGCGGCCCGCCCCGGCTGGCCCGGGTCTGGCACGCCAGCGAGGGACGCATCGAGGGCCTGCGGCGGGTGCTGGAGAAGGAGCCGCCCCAGGTGCCCGCCGCCGTCCGCGGCAGCGCCGTGGAGTGGCCCTGGCCGGCCGACCCCGCCGCGTACGGGCCCGGCGGCGCGGCCCTCGCCTGCCGGCTGGTCGCGGGCGGCCGCGCGCTCGGCACGCTGCTGCTGGGGCGGGCCGGGCTGGTGCGGATGCCGGACGAGGCGGTCGGCCTGGTCGAGGACTTCGCCCGCCGCGTCGCCCTGGCGCTCGCCTCCGCCCGCCGCTACACCCGGCAGGCGACCATCAGCCGGGTGCTTCAGCGCGGGCTGCTGCCGTCCGTCATCCCGCGCATCCCCGGCGTCGAGTCGGCGGTCGTGTACGAGCCGACCGGCGAGATCTCGGCCGGGGGCGACTTCTACGACGTCTTCCCGGCCGGTGACGGCCGCTGGTGCTTCGTCCTCGGCGACGTCTGCGGAAACGGCCCGGAGGCGGCCGTGGTGACCGGCCTCGTCCGGCCCTGGCTGCGGCTGCTCGCCCGCGAGGGATATGGCGTGGGAGAGGTCCTGGACCGGCTCAACCAGCTCCTGGGCGAGGAGGCGGTGGAACAGGCGGTCGAGGGCGCCGCGGAGGCCGTGGCGGCCGGTGTGGAGGCCGTGGGAGGCTCCGTCGGGGTCATGGAGCTGATGGACGGCGGCCTGGTCGGCACGGGGCTCCCGGCGGGCGGCGGCGTCGCCCGGTTCCTGTCGCTGCTGTACGGGGAGCTGGAGCCGCTGGGCGAGGGCCAGGGGGTGCGCTGCACACTGGCCAGCGCGGGGCATCCGCTGCCGCTGGTGCTGCGGCCCGAAGGCGAGGTGCGGACCGTCGCGGCGCCGCAGATACTGCTGGGCGTTGTGGACGATGTGACGTACGAGAGTGAATCGTTCGATCTGGCGCCCGGGGAAACGCTGCTCTGTGTGACGGACGGGGTGACGGAGCACCGATCCGGCGACCGGCAGTTCGACGACGAGGACGGCCTGGCCGCGGCGTTCGCGCTGTGCGCGGGGCTGAGCGCGCGGGAGGTCGCGGAGCGGGTGCGGCAGGCGGTGGACGAGTTCGCGGCGGAGCCGCCGGACGACGACCTGGCGATGCTGGTCCTGAAGGTGGTCTAGGCCCGCTCCGGCGACGTTCCGCCGGACGGGTCCAGGCGGGGCCCCGGGCTCCAGGCTCCGGGGCCCGCGGCTCGTGGTCCGGGGCGGCGCGGGCCGTGACGGACAATGGGGGCATGCCTTCCGTACTGCCAGATGGTGAGCCCATGCCCGAGGACGGCGCACTGCCCGCGACCGCTTTGGCGGGGGCGGAGCGGCGGCCGCTGGGGTTCTATTTGCATGTGCCGTACTGCGCCACCCGCTGCGGCTACTGCGACTTCAACACCTACACCGCCAGTGAGCTGCGCGGCTCCGGCGGTGTGCTCGCCTCGCGGGACAACTACGCCGAGCAGGTCGTCGAGGAGGTGCGGCTGGCGCGGAAGGTGCTGGGCGACGACCCGCGGCCCGTGGAGACCGTCTTCGTCGGCGGCGGGACCCCGACCCTGCTCGCCGCGGCGGATCTCGGGCGGATGCTCGGGGCGATCCGGGAGGAGTTCGGGCTGGCCGCGGGGGTCGAGGTCACGGCCGAGGCGAATCCGGAGTCGGTCGATCCGCGCTATCTGGCGGAGCTGCGGGAGGCGGGGTTCAACCGGATCTCCTTCGGGATGCAGAGTGCCCGGCAGCACGTCCTGAAGGTGCTGGACCGTACGCATACCCCCGGGCGGCCGGAGGCGTGCGTGGCCGAGGCGCGGGCGGCCGGATTCGACCATGTGAACCTGGACCTGATCTACGGGACGCCGGGGGAGAGCGACGCGGACTGGCGGGCCTCCCTGGAGGCGGCGCTCGGGGCGGGGCCGGACCATGTGTCGGCGTATGCGCTGATCGTGGAGGAGGGCACCCAACTGGCGCGCCGGATCCGGCGCGGCGAGGTCCCGATGACCGACGACGATGTGCACGCGGACCGCTATCTGATCGCCGAGGAGACCCTGTCGGCCGCCGGGTTCGCCTGGTACGAGGTCTCCAACTGGGCCACCTCGCCCGCCGGGCGCTGCCGCCACAACGAGCTGTACTGGCGCGGCGCCGACTGGTGGGGCGCCGGCCCCGGCGCGCACAGCCATGTGGGCGGCGTGCGGTGGTGGAACGTGAAGCACCCCGGGGCGTATGCGCAGGCCCTGGGCGAGGGCAGGTCGCCCGGCGCGGGCCGGGAGCTGCTGACCGCCGAGGAGCGCCGGGTGGAGCGGATCCTGCTGGAGCTGCGGCTGGCCGAGGGCTGCCCGCTGGAGCTGCTGCGCCCGGCCGGGGCGGCGGCCGCAGCACGGGCGCTGGAGGACGGCCTGCTGGACCCGGAGCCGTACGGACGGGGGCAGGCCGTGCTCACGCTGCGCGGGCGGCTGCTGGCGGACGCGGTGGTGCGGGACCTGGTGGACTGAGACGGGAGCCGTCAGCCCTGCGGGGCCGTCACGAAGTCGATCAGTTCCTCCACCCGGCCCAGGAGCTCCGGCTGGAGGTCCTTGTAGGTGTGGACCGTGGACAGGATCCGCTGCCAGGCGGCCCCGGTGTTCTCCGGCCAGCCCAGGGCGCGGCAGACGCCCTTCTTCCAGTCCTGGCCGTGCGCCACCGTCGGCCAGGCCGGGATGCCGGCGGAGGACGGCTTCACGGCCTCCCAGATGTCGATATAGGGGTGGCCGAGGACCAGCACATGCTCGCCGGTGACCCGCGCGGCGATACGGGACTCCTTGGAGCCCGGCACCAGATGGTCGACGAGGACGCCGAGCCGGGCGTCCGGGCCGGGGGAGAAGTCATCGACGATGGCGGGCAGGTCGTCGACGCCCTCCAGGTACTCCACGACGACGCCCTCGATGCGCAGATCGTCGCCCCAGACCCGCTCCACCAGCTCCGCGTCATGGCGCCCCTCGACATAGATGCGCCCCGCACGGGCGACCCTCGCGCGCGCTCCCGGAACGGCGATCGACCCCGAGGCCGTGCGCTGGGGCGCGCTGGGGGCCGCCGCACGCGGGCGTACGAGGGTGACGACACGCCCCTCCAGCAGAAAACCGCGCGGCTCCATGGGGAAGACGCGATGTTTACCGAAGCGGTCCTCCAGAGTGACCGTGGGGCCCTCGGCGGTCTTCTCGCAGCGGATCACGGCGCCGCAGAAGCCGGTGGTGACCTCCTCCACGACGAGGTCCGGCTCGGCGGGGACCTCGGGGGCGGGCCGCTGCCGCTTCCAGGGCGGGGTCAGGTCCGGGTCGTACTGTCGCATCCGGATGACGATAGCGCGCGACGACCGCCCGCTCCTGTAGTGCGGACAACTAGGTGGACGCCTAGAGAGACGCCTGGAGGGACGCCTGGTTGGGCGACCAGGGGAACGACTGGAGGGGCGGCTGGGCGGACGCCTAGAGAGACACGCCGAAGCGGGCCGCCAGTTCGTCGCGTTGGGCCCGGACGAACCCGGCGTCCACGACCGAGCCGTGCCCCGGGACGTAGTGCGCGTCCGGGCCGCCGAGGGCGAGCAGCCGGTCGAGGGCGGCGGGCCAGCGGCCGGGGATCGCGTCGGGCCCGGCCTGGGGCGGGCCGGACTCCTCCACCAGATCGCCGCAGAAGACCACCTCGGGTTGGCCGGGCACCAGAACGGCCAGGTCATGGGCGGTGTGGCCGGGTCCCACATTGGCCAGCAGCACCGGCCGGTCGCCCAGGTCCAGGGTGAGCTCCCCGGAGACCAGATGGTGCGGGCCGACCAGATGGTCCACGGCCTCGGTGGCGGCGTTCCGGTCCACCCCGTGGCGGATCGCGTCCTCGCGCAGCGTCTCCCGCTCACGGCGCAGCAGCTCGTCCACGCCCGTGGCCCCGTACACCTCGCAGCCCGCGAAGGCGGCCGAGCCCAGGACGTGGTCGAAGTGCGGATGGGTGAGCGCGATCCGGGTGGGGCGGCGGCCGGTCAGCCGGGTGATCAGGGCGCGCAGCTCGGCCCCGGCGCGCAGGGTCGCGCCGGTGTCCACGACGAGGATGTCGGTCCGGCCGACGACCACGCCGACCGTCTCGTCCCACTCCGGCAGCCGACGGCGGGCCACACCGGGCGCGAGCCGCTCCCAGCCCGCCTCTTCCCAACACGTCTCCATACCGCGACGCTAGCTCAACGGGGATGGGGGAGAGTTGCTGCCGTGCGGCGGCTCTTGCCCATGCCACCGCACCCCGCCGTACACTGGCAGGGGGGTTCTGGCACTCGTGCCCGGTGAGTGCCAGGCGGACGACCTGATGAGACCGCTGGACTGGAGGTGCGCGGGGTGCTCAGCGAACGCAGACTCGAGGTGCTGCGTGCCATTGTCCAGGACTATGTGGGGACGGAGGAGCCGGTCGGCTCCAAGGCGCTCACCGAGCGGCACCGGCTGGGGGTCTCCCCGGCCACGGTGCGTAACGACATGGCCGCTCTGGAGGACGAGGGATTCATCGCCCAGCCGCATACGAGCGCCGGGCGGATCCCCACGGACAAGGGCTATCGCCTCTTCGTGGACAAGCTGGCCGGTGTGAAGCCGCTGTCCAGCCCGGAGCGGCGGGCCATTCAGAACTTCCTGGACGGCGCGGTCGACCTCGATGACGTGGTGGGCCGCACGGTCCGGCTGCTGGCGCAGCTCACCCGGCAGGTGGCGGTGGTGCAGTATCCGTCGCTGACCCGTTCGACGGTGCGCCATGTGGAGCTGCTGCCGCTGGCCACGGCCCGGGTGATGCTGGTGCTGATCACGGACACCGGCCGGGTGGAGCAGCGCATGGTGGACTGCCCCACCCCGATCACCGAGGACTCGCTGGCCGATCTGCGCGCCCGGCTCAACAGCCGGGTCGTGGGGCGGCGTTTCGCGGATGTGCCGCAGTTGGTGCAGGATCTTCCGGAGTCCTTCGAACAGGAGGACCGGGGGACCGTCTCGATCGTGCTGTCGACCTTGCTCGAGACGCTTGTGGAGGAGACCGAGGAGCGGCTGATGATCGGCGGCACCGCGAACCTCACGCGTTTCGTGCATGATTTCCCCCTGACGATCCGGCCCGTCCTGGAGGCACTCGAGGAGCATGTCGTCCTCCTCAAGTTGCTGGGCGAGGCCAAGGACTCGGGTATGACCGTGCGGATCGGGCATGAGAATGCTCACGAGGGGCTCAACGCCACCTCGGTCGTCGCGGTCGGCTACGGTTCCGGCGACGAGGCGGTCGCCAAACTCGGCGTGGTCGGACCGACCCGCATGGACTACCCCGGAACGATGGGAGCGGTACGCGCAGTGGCACGTTACGTCGGACAGATCCTGGCGGAGTCGTAAGTGGCGACGGACTACTACGCAGTCCTGGGCGTGCCGCGTGATGCCTCGCAGGACCAGATCAAGAAGGCATTCCGCCGGCTCGCACGCGAGCTGCATCCGGATGTGAACCCGGATCCGAAGACCCAGGAGCGGTTCAAGGAGATCAACGCCGCTTACGAGGTCTTGTCGGACCCACAGAAGAAGCAGGTCTACGACCTGGGCGGGGACCCGATGTCCGGGGCGGGCGGCGGTGGCGCCGGCGGCTTCGGAGGGGGCTTCGGCAACTTCTCCGACATCATGGACGCGTTCTTCGGGACCGCCTCGCAGCGCGGTCCGCGCTCCAGGACCCGGCGCGGTCAGGACGCGATGATCCGGCTGGACGTGGAGCTCAGCGAGGCCGCGTTCGGGACCACCAAGGACATCCAGGTCGACACCGCGGTCGTCTGCACGACGTGCAGCGGCGAGGGCGCGGCGCCGGGCACCTCGGCGCAGACCTGTGACATGTGCCGTGGCCGCGGTGAGGTCTCGCAGGTGACGCGGTCCTTCCTGGGCCAGGTCATGACCTCGCGGCCGTGCCCCCAGTGCCAGGGCTTCGGCACCGTGGTGCCGACCCCGTGCCCGGAGTGCGCGGGCGACGGCCGGATCCGCTCGCGGCGCACCCTGACCGTGAAGATCCCCGCCGGTGTGGACAACGGCACCAGGATCCAGTTGGCCGGTGAGGGCGAGGTCGGACCGGGCGGCGGCCCGGCGGGCGACCTGTATGTGGAGATCCACGAGGTCCCGCACCCGGTCTTCCAGCGGCGCGGCGACGATATGCACTGCACGGTGACGATCCCGATGACGGCGGCGTCGCTGGGCACCAAGGTCCCGCTGGAGACGCTGGACGGTCTGGAGGAGGTCGACATCCGGCCCGGCACCCAGTCCGGCCAGTCGATCCCGCTCCACCAGCGCGGCGTCACCCATCTGCGGGGCGGCGGGCGGGGCGATCTGATCGTGCATGTCGAGGTGACCACCCCGACCAAGCTCGACCCGGAGCAGGAGGAGCTGCTGCGGCGGCTCTCCAAGCTGCGCGGCGAGGAGCGCCCGGTCGGCGAATTCAAGCCGGGGCAGCAGGGGCTGTTCTCGCGCTTGAAGGACGCGTTCAACGGGCGGTAGGCGCGCTCCGGCCGGGGGTACGGGGGTTGTCCCCCGGGGGAGTGCGGTAAGCCGGGGCAGCAGGGGCTGTTCTCGCGCTTGAAGGACGCGTTCAACGGGCGGTAGGCGCGCTCCGGCCGGGGGTACGGGGGTTGTCCCCCGGGGGAGTGCGGTAAGCCGGGGCAGCAGGGGCTGTTCTCGCGGCTGAAGGACGCGTTCAACGGACGGTAGGCGCTTCCGGGCCGCGATACGGCCCGTGAAGGGCGCCGCTGATCCGGTGGTGAGCCCCTACGGAGGGCATGGCACGATGTGGCCATGTCCTCCGCGCTGACCGATCTCTACCGGTACCCGATCGTGCAGGCGCCGATGGCGGGTGGAGCCTCCTGCCCGCAGCTCGCCGCCACTGTCTCCGAGGCCGGTGGCCTCGGTTTCCTCGCTGCCGGCTACAAGACGCCGGAAGCGATGTATGAGGAGATCAAACAGCTCCGAGGACTGACCGGCCGGCACTTCGGTGTCAACCTGTTCATGCCGCAGCCGGCCAACGCCGACACGGCCGCCGTCGGGGCCTACCGGGCGCGGCTCACGGGCGAGGCGGCCTGGTACGAGACTCCGCTGGGCGACCCGGACGCGGGCACGGACGACGCGTACGACGCCAAGCTCGCGGTGCTCCTCGACAACCCGGTTCCGGTCGTCTCGTTCACCTTCGGCTGCCCGACCCGCGCGGTCCTCGACGCCTTCGCCAAGGCGGGCACCCGCACGATCGTGACCGTGACCTCGCCCGTCGAGGCGCAGACCGCCCAGTGGGCGGGCGCCGACGCCGTCTGTGTGCAGGGCGTGGAGGCCGGTGGCCACCAGGGCACATACAGCAATGACCCGGCCGTCGACGGGATGGGCGCCGGGCTCGGTCTGCTGTCGCTGATCACGCTGGTCCGTGAGTACGTCCAGATCCCGATCATCGCGGCGGGCGGGATCATGCGCGGTTCGCAGATCGCCGCGGCGCTGGCCGCGGGCGCGGTCGCGGCCCAGATGGGGACCGCGTTCCTGGTGTGCCCCGAGTCCGGGGCGAACGCCCTGCACAAGCAGGCGATGACGGATCCGCTGTTCGGCCGGACCGAGCTGACCCGCGCCTTCTCCGGCCGCCCGGCCCGGGGCCTGGTCAACCGCTTCATGCGCGAGCACGGCCCGCACGCGCCCGCCGCCTACCCCCAGTTGCACCATATGACGTCCGGCCTCCGTAAGGCGGCCGCCAAGGCGGGCGATCCGCAGGGGATGGCACTGTGGGCCGGGCAGGGGCACCGGCTGGCGCGCGAACTGCCCGCCGCGCGGCTGGTGGAGACGCTCGTGGTGGAACTCGACGCCGCGCGGGCCGAGTTGGGCCTTCAGGCCCAGCGGGGTGCGGTGTCGTGACCGCCCCGGTGTTCGTGGCCGACTCCCTGGCGGGTGCGGCCGCGGGGGCCCGGGTCTGGCTGGAGGGCCCGGAGGGGCGCCACGCGGTGTCCGTAAGGCGGCTGCGCGTCGGTGAGCCCGTGGTGCTGACGGACGGCCACGGTACGGGCGTCCAGGGCACCGTGGCGGCCGTCGAGGGCAAGGACCGGCTCCAGATCGCGGTGGACGAGGTGCGCCAGGAGGCGGCCCCGGACCCGAGGATCACCGTCGTCCAGGCGCTGCCCAAGGGCGACCGGGGCGAACTGGCGGTGGAGACCATGACGGAGACCGGTGTGGACGCCGTCGTTCCGTGGTCGGCGTCCCGCTGCATCACCCAGTGGAAGGGCGAGCGCGGCCTCAAGGCGCTCGGCAAGTGGCGGTCGACCGCACGCGAGGCGGGCAAGCAGTCCCGTCGGCTGACCTTCCCCGAGGTCCCGGACGCGATGACGACCAAGCAGGTTGCCCTGCTTCTCGCCGAAGCCGCGTTCGCGGCCGTGCTCCACGAGGAGGGCGGTGAACCGCTGGCGAGCGCCCAACTGCCCGCGAACGGCGAGATCGTGCTGGTCGTCGGGCCCGAAGGGGGCGTATCCCCCGAGGAGTTGGCGGCCTTCGCCGAGGCGGGCGCGCGGCCGTACCGGCTGGGCCCGAGCGTGCTGCGCACCTCCACGGCCGGAACGGCGGCCGCCGCGCTGCTGCTCGGCCGCACCGGCCGCTGGGGATGAGAGAGGCCCCTCTGGGATGAGGGCCCCTTCCGGGATGAGAGGGCCCTTCGGGGGTCTCTTCGCGCTTCTGTGCGCCCGTACCTGGCCGAGGACGGCCTTCCGGTAGACGTCGGCCGATGGGAACCTTTCCCCTATGGGGGTATTGAGCCAGGCAAGGCGGAGACGGACGCTCCTGTCCGTCGCGGCGGTCGGCGCGGCGGTCGCGGTGACGGCGTGTGAGCCGACGGGCGGCGGTATCAGTTCCGTGACGGTCGCGATCACCACGGACAAGGTCGGCACGG
Organism: Streptomyces sp. CY-1; assembly: GCF_047218265.1. Taxonomy (NCBI): domain Bacteria; kingdom Bacillati; phylum Actinomycetota; class Actinomycetes; order Kitasatosporales; family Streptomycetaceae; genus Streptomyces; species Streptomyces sp. CY-1. The sequence continues at coordinate 3,983,157 of NZ_CP178393.1, read as the reverse complement.
AGGCGCTGGAGCGGGGCGGGGTCGGCGTCCGCTGGATGAGCTGCAACGCCGAGTTCAAGAACGGCCATACGGCCGGTGCTTCGCCCTCGGGGAGCGAGCGGTCCGGGGAGACCGACGCAACGGTGGACTGCCACGGCAGGACCGACAACGACAAGGACATCAGGATCAAGGGCCGGGTGACCTATGTACGGGCGGATCACTGCGTCCGGGGCGATGTGACCGGCCAGGTGGACGGCCATAAGGTCTTCGAGGCGCAGGTGATCGGGGAGTGCCAGGGCGGCGGCCCGGACACCGACAGCCCCCGGCCGACCTTCAGCCACTCGTGGAACCGCCCGACCACGGAGAGCCCTCAGCCGACCCGCAGCCACCCGTGGGACCACCGGACCACCGACGCCCCCCAGCCGACCCGCAGCCACCCGTGGGACGGCCCGACCACGGAGAGCCCCCAACCGACTCGCAGCCACCCCTGGGACCATCCGACCACCGAGGGCGGCGCCGGTCAGGCCGGTACCGGGGACGGCGCCGGTAAGGACGGTACCGAGGGCGGCAGTCAGGGCCAATAGGCCGCGATCTCTCCCGCCGGCAGGGGCTCCCGGTACCATCCGGACCGTATGTGCCGACGATCCGTAAGGAGCCACCGGTGGCGGGAGAACCGCAGGCCGACTGCCTGTTCTGCAAGATTGTCTCGGGGGAGGTGCCGGCCACCGTCGTCCGCGAGACGGACACCACCGTCGCATTCCGCGACATAAACCCCCAGGCACCCACCCATATCCTGGTGATCCCCAAGGTGCACTACCCGGACGCGGCCTCCCTCGCGACGGCCGAACCGCGGGTCGCCGCGGATGTGCTGCGCGAGGCGGGCGTGGTCGCCGTCGATGAGAAGCTCGTCGAGACGGGCTACCGCGTGGTGTTCAACACCGGCTCCGGCGCCGGTCAGACCGTCTTCCACGCCCATGCCCACGTCCTGGGCGGCCGCGGGCTCAACTGGCCCCCCGGATAACCCTTGTCCGCACGGGAACTGATCGTCCTCGGCACCGCCAGCCAGGTGCCGACCCGGCACCGCAACCACAACGGCTATCTGCTGCGCTGGGACGGCGAGGGGCTGCTGTTCGACCCCGGTGAGGGCACCCAGCGCCAGATGCTGCGGGCCGGGGTCGCCGCCCATGACATCGACCGGATCTGTGTCACGCACTTCCACGGGGACCACTCGCTGGGCCTGGCCGGGGTGATCCAGCGGATCAACCTCGACCGGGTGCCGCACCGGGTGACCGCCCACTACCCGGCGAGCGGACAGCGGTTCTTCGAGCGGCTGCGGTACGCGACCGCCTACCGCGAGACGGTGGCGCTGACCGAGGAGCCGGTCGCCGGTGACGGCGCGGTGCTGGCCCGCACGCCCGCGTACACGCTGGAGGCGGCCCGGCTCTCGCACCCCGTCGAGTCGTACGGCTATCGCCTGACCGAACCGGACGGCCGCAGGATGCTGCCCGAGCGGCTCGCCGCGTCCGGCGTCCGCGGGCCGGACATCGGCCGGTTGCAGCGGGAGCGGGCGCTGGAGATCGAGGGGCGTACGGTCACGCTCGAAGAGGTCAGCGAGGTGCGCCGGGGGCAGCGTTTCGCGTTCATCATGGACACCCGGCTGTGCGAGGGCGTCTCCGCGCTGGCTCAGGGGTGCGATCTGCTGGTCATCGAGTCGACCTTCCTGGACGAGGAGGAGGCGCTGGCCGTCGAGTACGGGCATCTGACCGCCGGGCAGGCGGCCCGGGTCGCGGCCGGGGCGGGGGTGCGGCATCTGGTGCTGACGCACTTCTCGCAGCGCTACGGCGATCCGTCCGACTTCGAGCGCCAGGCGCGGGCCGCCGGGTTCGAGGGGGAGCTCACGGTCGCCGAGGACCTGATGACGGTGGCGCTGCCCAAACGGCGCTGAGGGGGCGTACGGGGACCGAAGGGGCGGCGCACCGCGCCGGGGCGCGCCGGCCCGGCAAACGCCCCGAGGGGGTGACGCTTGCCGGTCCCCGGCCCGTTGTCCGTGCCATCGTGCACACTGTCCGCACCCGCATCCGACGATGGAGGCGGACCGGTCAGACCTGGGAGAGCGCGGTGACGACACACAACGGCGACATGCTCACAGCGGGTTACCCCCTGCTCGACCCGCTCGAGGCGGTTCGCCGGCCCGGTGACCCGGCGTGCGACGTCTATCTCACCGGCACCGTCTTCCTCGACATCATCTTCACCGGTCTGGACACCGCCCCCGTCCGCGGCACCGAGTCCTGGGCCCGCGGCATGGGGTCGAGCCCCGGCGGCGTCGCCAATATGGCCACCGCCCTGGCCCGGCTCGGCCTGCGTACCTCGCTCGCCGCCGCCTTCGGCGACGACCACTACGGGGACTACTGCCAGGACGCCCTGGACCGCGGCGAGGGCATCGATCTCTCGCTCTCCCGCACGATCCCCGGCTGGCACTCCCCGGTGACCGTCTCGATGGCCTACGAGGGCGAGCGGACCATGGTCTCCCACGGCCATGAGGCCCCGCCGCCCGAGGAGCCCGCGCCCAGTTGCCCGCCCCCGGCCCGGGCCGCCGTGGCCTCCCTGGTGCCCGGCCGCGGCCAGGAGTGGGTCGCCGAGGCGGCCCGCCGCGGCAGCAGGGTCTTCGCGGACGTCGGCTGGGACGACACCGGCCGCTGGGATCCGGCCGACCTCGCCGAGCTGGAGCACTGCGAGGCGTTCCTGCCCAATGCCGAGGAGGCGATGCGCTACACCCGCACCGACTGCCCGCGCGCCGCCGCCCGGGCCCTCGCCGATCTGGTCCCGCTCGCCGTCGTCACGCTCGGCTCCGAGGGGGCGTACGCGGTCGACGGCCGCACCGGCGAGACCGCCGAGGTGCCCGCGATCTCCGTGGAGGCCCTGGACCCGACCGGCGCCGGGGATGTGTTCGTCGCCGGTTTCGTCACCGGCACGCTCGCCGACTGGCCGCTCGCCGACCGGCTGGCCTTCGCCGGGCTGACCGCCGCGCTGTCGGTGCAGGAGTTCGGCGGCTCGCTCTCCGCGCCCGGCTGGGTCGAGATCGCCGCCTGGTGGCAGCACGCCCGCTCATACGACGACCAGCCCGGCCGCGCGCTGCGCCGCTACGCCTTCCTCGACCGGCTGCTCCCGGCCGCCGCCCGCCCCTGGCCGCTGCGCCGGGCCGTTCCGACGATCGGTTTCCGCCAGGCGTAGCGCCGGGGTCCCGGCCGAGGCCCCGGCCCCCGGGACGGCCGGGCGCGGGAGCCCCAGGTGGGTGAGGTGATGAGTGGCTGAGGAGGAAAAGTGCTCGGGTCTTGTCGGTGCTCCGTCGTACCCTTGTAGCCAAGGTTGTCGAGCGGCGAGAACCCTTGTGCCAGGAGGTAGAAGCAGGCCAGAGAGCCGGCCCATGACGCAACCAACCACAGCACCGCAGGCGCATGCGCAGTTCACGGTCCCGAACAAGCACCCCATGGTCATGGTCCTGGGATCTGGTGACTCGCTGCTGCGTGTGATCGAGAACGCGTTCCCGGCGACCGATATCCACGTACGGGGCAACCAAGTCAGCGCCACCGGGGATCCGAAGGAAGTCGCCCTGGTCCAGCGTCTGTTCGATGAGATGATGCTGGTGCTCCGCACCGGTCAACCGATGACGGAGGATGCGGTGGAGCGCTCGATCTCCATGTTGCGCGCGGCCGAAAATGGAGAGGGCACAGGGCAGGAGACGCCTGCCGAGGTGCTCACCCAGAACATCCTCTCCAACCGCGGCCGCACCATCCGTCCCAAGACGCTCAACCAGAAGCGCTATGTCGACGCCATCGACAAGCACACGGTCGTCTTCGGCATCGGCCCCGCGGGCACCGGCAAGACCTATCTGGCCATGGCCAAGGCGGTCCAGGCGCTACAGTCCAAGCAGGTCACCCGGATCATCCTCACCCGGCCGGCGGTCGAGGCGGGGGAGCGGCTCGGCTTCCTGCCCGGCACCCTCTACGAGAAGATCGACCCGTATCTGCGACCGCTCTACGACGCGCTGCACGACATGCTCGACCCCGACTCCATCCCGCGCCTGATGGCCGCGGGCACGATCGAGGTCGCGCCGCTGGCGTATATGCGCGGCCGGACGCTCAATGACGCGTTCATCATCCTCGACGAGGCCCAGAACACGAACCCCGAGCAGATGAAGATGTTCCTCACCCGGCTCGGCTTCGACTCCAAGATAGTGATCACGGGCGACATCACCCAGATCGACCTCCCGGGCGGGACCAAGAGCGGTCTGCGCCAGGTGCGGGAGATCCTGGACGGTGTCGAGGACGTTCACTTCTCGATGCTCACCAGCACCGACGTGGTCCGTCACAAGCTGGTCGGCCGTATCGTCGACGCATACGACCAGTACGACAGCCGCAACGGAAAGTAATCACGAACCCCCATGGCGATCGACGTCAACAACGAGTCCGGTACCGATATCGACGAGCGGGCTGTGCTCGACGTCGCCCGCTACGCGCTGGCCCGGATGCGTATTCACCCGCTCTCCGAGCTCTCGATGATCGTCGTCGACGCCGACGCCATGGAGCAGCTTCACATCCAGTGGATGGACCTGCCGGGGCCGACCGATGTCATGTCCTTCCCGATGGACGAGCTGCGCCCGCCGGCCAAGGACGACGAGGAGCCCCCGCAGGGCCTCCTCGGGGACATCGTGCTCTGCCCCGAAGTGGCCAAGAAGCAGGGGGAGGAGGCGCCGACCGGGCACTCCATGGACGAGGAGCTCCAGCTCCTCACCGTCCACGGCGTCCTCCATCTCCTCGGCTATGACCACGAGGAGGCGGACGAGCGCGCCGAGATGTTCGGCCTCCAGGCCGCCATCATCGACGGCTGGCGCGCGGAGCAGGGCCTGACCGGCCCCTCCCCGGCCCCCACCGTCCGATGAGCGCCCAACTCGTCACCGCGACCGTCCTGCTGGTCGTGGTGGCCTGGCTGGCGGCCTGCGCGGAGGCCGGTCTCGCCCGCACCACCCGGTTCCGGGCCGCGGAGGCCGTGCGCTCCGGGCGGCGCGGCAGCGCCAAGCTGATGCTCGTCGCCGAGGATCCCACCCGCTATCTCAATGTGGCGCTGCTGGTCAGGGTCGCCTGCGAGGTCGCGGCGGGCGCGGTCGTCACGTTCGCGAGTCTGCGCGAGTTCGACGAGACCTGGAAGGCGCTGACCGTCGCGATCGGCGTGATGGTCCTGGTGTCGTATGTGGCCGTCGGCGTCTCCCCGCGCACCATCGGCGCCCAGCATCCGCTCAACACCGCGACCGTCGCCGCCTATGTGCTGATCCCCCTGGCCCGGGTCATGGGCCCCATCCCGCCGCTGCTGATCCTCCTCGGTAACGCGCTCACGCCCGGCAAAGGCTTCCGTAAGGGCCCGTTCGCCTCCGAGGCCGAGCTGCGCGCCCTGGTGGACCTCGCCGAGCAGGAGTCGCTGATCGAGGACGAGGAGCGGCGCATGGTCCACTCCGTCTTCGAGCTGGGCGACACCCTGGTGCGCGAGGTGATGGTGCCGCGCACCGACCTGGTGGTCATCGAGCGCTTCAAGACCATCCGGCAGGCCCTCACCCTGGCGCTGCGCTCCGGCTTCTCCCGGATCCCGGTCACCGGGGAGAACGAGGACGACATCGTCGGGGTGGTCTACCTCAAGGATCTTGTCCGTAAGACGCATATCAACCGCGAGGCCGAGGCCGAGCTGGTCTCCACCGCGATGCGGCCCGCCACCTTCGTCCCGGACACCAAGAACGCGGGCGATCTGCTGCGCGAGATGCAGCAGGAGCGCAATCACGTCGCCGTCGTGATCGACGAGTACGGCGGCACGGCCGGCATCGTCACCATCGAGGACATCCTCGAGGAGATCGTCGGCGAGATCACCGATGAGTACGACCGTGAGCTGCCGCCCATCGAGGACCTGGGCGACGGCACCCACCGGGTGACCGCCCGGCTCGCCCTGGGCGACCTGGGCGAGCTGTACGGCACGGACCTGGAGGACGAGGACGTCGAGACGGTGGGCGGGTTGCTCGCCAAGGCGCTGGGCCGGGTGCCGATCGCGGGCGCCACGGCCGAGGTCGACGTCCCCGAGGGTGGCGTCGACCCCGCGCTCAAGGCGCTGCGGCTGACCGCCGAATCCCCGGCGGGCCGCCGCAACCGCATTGTCACGGTGCTGGTCGAGCCGGTCCGCGAGACCGCCGCGGCCGAGCCGGAGTAGCCCTGTAACAGCCCCCACACACCCGCGACGCGGCCCCGCCCACACCCCGTGGGCGGGGCCGCGCCGTCATGCCGCGAAACCGGGGCCGCACATGCCGTGAAACCCGGGCCGCGCCGTCATGCCCAGAAACCGGGGCCGTACCGTCATGCCGCGAAACCCCGCCCCGCCGCGCGCCCGTGGCACGCGCCGGGGCGCGGCATCCGCCCGCGCGACAGCGGCTGTCGCGCCAGCGCATCGGCAACGCGCGGCCCGCGCTGCGCCATACGAGTGGAATAGCCGTCCGCTCCCTGGCCCATCTGGCGTAGGCACCCGCTTACTTGCAGATACCGACTGGTGGGTCGCCCATACCTCTGTCGGGGGACAGTCGGCTTGTCTTGCTTGACGTAGACAGGTCGGCCGTATGGGCACCCCCGCGCAGAGGCCATGGCTCCGCGCGGCATGTGCCGCGCGGAGCCGGGCGGCTCATCTCCCTGAGATCAGGAAAGGGCGGCCGCTCCATGTCCACCACTGTGGTGACCTCCACGCCGAATCCCTCCGTCTTCGGCCAGACCGTCACCTACACCGCCACCGTCACCGGCATCACCTCCGGGACTCCTCCGTGGGGCGACGTGACCTTCACCATCGCCGGTGGCCCGACCCTCGGACCCGTAACGCTCACCCAAACCGGGGTCGACTCCGGCACGGCCAGTGTGACCGATTCCACCCTCGCCGTCGGCTCCCACCTGGTCACGGCGAACTTCGTCAACTCCAGCGATCCGGTCGACAATTCGTCCGGCACGACCATCCAGCAGGTCAATCAGTCGGCGACCACCACCACCGTCACCTTCGTGCCGCCCGCGCCCGTCTGCGGGGAGACCGTGACGCTGACCGCCAACGTGGCGGCGGTGCCCCCGGGCACCGGCACACCCACCGGTACGGTCACCTTCATCATCAGCGCGGACGGGCCCGCGGTGACCGGGGCCCTGGACGCCGCGGGGAACGCCTCCGTCACCGTCCCCGCCCTGAGCGTGGGCACACACCAGGTCGCCGCGTTCTACAACGGCGACACCAACTTCGCCGCTTCCAACTCGCCCTTGACGCCGCTCACCATCAACCCGGCGGCCTCGACCACGACCCTCACCGTGTCCCCCGCCGCGCCGGTCTGCGGTGAGGAGGTGACCCTGTGCGCCCAGGTGGCGGTCGTCGCGCCCGGCACCTGTACCCCGACGGGCACGGTGACGTTCGCCATCGACGGTGTTCCGTTCGTCGTCGGCGCGCTCGACGCGAGTGGCCAGGTGTGCGTGACGGCCGACATTCCGGTGGGGACACACACCGTGACCGCCACCTACAACGGCAACGGGAATGTCGCGGGCTCGACCGACACCGAAGCGGTCACGGTCGGCCAGGGAGCCTCGACCACCACGGTCACGGTGTCCCCGGCCGCACCGGTCTGCGGTGAGACGGTCACCATCTGCGCCCAGGTGACGGTGTCGCCGCCGAGCACCTGTGCGCCCTCGGGCACGGTGACCTTCGTGATCACCGGCGGTCCGACCCTGACGGGCACGCTGGACGCGACCGGCCAGGCATGCGTGATCACCAATGCCATCCCGGTCGGCAGCCACACCGTGACCGCCACCTACGAGGGCGACACGGGCGTCATGTCCTCGACCGGAACCGGCTCCGTCACGGTGAACCAGGCGTCCTCGACGACCGCCTTGACCATCACGCCCAGCACGGTGTCATGCGGCGAAACGGTCCTTCTGTGCGCGCAGGTGACCACGACGCCGCCCGGCACCTGCCTTCCGACCGGAACGGTCACCTTCGCGATCGCGGGCGGTCCGACCCTGACCGCGGTCGTCGACGCGACCGGCCAGGCATGCGTGACCACCAGCGCCATCCCGCCCGGCACCCACGCGGTGACGGCCACCTACTCCGGTAACACCGGCGTCGCCGGTTCGTCCGCCACCGGGTCCGTCACGGTCAACCAGGGCGTCTCGACCACCGCGCTGACCATCACGCCCGCCTCTCCGGTGTGCGGCCAGCCGGTGACCCTGTGCGCGCAGGTGACGACGAATCCGCCCGGTACCTGTACTCCGACCGGAACCGTGACGTTCACGATCGCGGGTGGTCCGACGCTGACCGGGACGTTGAACGCCAGTGGTCAGGCGTGCGTGACGACCAGTGCGATTCCGGTGGGCACGCATGCGGTGACGGCCACGTACGGGGGGAACACCGGCGTCGCGGGCTCGTCGGTCTCCGGCTCCGTGACCATCGGCCAGGCCGCGTCCACGACCGCGCTGACCATCGCGCCCGCCTCTCCGGTGTGCGGCCAGTCGGTGACCCTGTGCGCGCAGGTGACGACGAATCCGCCCGGTACCTGTACTCCGACCGGAACCGTGACGTTCACGATCGCGGGTGGTCCGACGCTGACCGGGACGTTGAACGCCAGTGGTCAGGCGTGCGTGACGACCAGTGCGATTCCGGTGGGCACGCATGCGGTGACGGCCACGTACGGGGGGAACACCGGCGTCGCGGGCTCGTCGGTCTCCGGCTCCGTGACCATCGGCCAGGCCGCGTCCACGACCGCGCTGACCATCGCGCCCGCCTCTCCGGTGTGCGGCCAGTCGGTGACCCTGTGCGCGCAGGTGACGACGAATCCGCCCGGTACCTGTACTCCGACCGGAACCGTGACGTTCACGATCGCGGGCGGTCCGACCCTGACCGGAACGCTCAACGCCAGCGGCCAGGCATGCGTGACGACCAGTGCCATTCCGACCGGCACGCATGCGGTGACGGCCACCTACGGGGGGAACACCGGCGTCGCGGGCTCCTCGGCCTCCGGATCCGTCACCATCGGCCAGGCGACCACCACGACCGCGCTCACCTCCTCGCCGAACCCGTCCGCGCCCGGCCAGAACGTGACCTTCACGGCCACCGTGAGCCCGGTGCCGCCGGCCACGGGCACGCCGACCGGGACCGTCACCTTCGTGATCAGCGGCGGGCCCACCCTCACCGGCACGCTCAACGCCTCCGGCGTGGCGACGGCCAGCACCAACACCCTCACCACCGGAGCGCACACGGTCACCGCCACCTACAACGGCGACACCTGCTTCGGCTCCTCGACCTCACCGACGATCACCCAGAACGTGGTCGCGGCGCCGGTCGGGACCACCGTGACCGCCACCCCGGCCACCATCCGGCTGCGGTTCAACGGCACGCTGATCATCCCGACCCTGAGCGCGACGCTGAGGGACGCGTCGAACAACCCGGTCCCCGGCCAGACCCTCACCTTCGTCGCCAACTCCCTGGTGGGCCCGATCGCGCTGGGCAGCGCGATCACCAACGCCAGCGGTACGGCGACGCTCAGCAGTGTGACGGTCCCGCCGACCATCCTCACCGCCTCGACCTACACCGCCTCCTTCGCCGGTGCCCCGGGCCTGAGCCCGTCGTCGGGCTCGGCCTCGCTGACCTTCCAGCCGACGCCGATCCTCCCGTAAGGGCCGACCGCAAGGCCCTGACCGCAAGGCCCTGACCGCAAGGCCCCGACCGTAAGGGCCTGAGCACACCCGCACAGGGCGAGTCGCCCGCGCCGGGCCGCCGCACAGCGGCCCGGCGCGGGCCGCGGTGTGCCCGGGGACGGTCCCGGGACCGGCTCCCCGGCCACCCACCGGCGGCAGCGCCGGTCAACGCCCCGCATATGCTCGTCCGCATGAGCGAAGCAGCGCAGTTGGACCCCGAAGACCGCAAGATCATCACGCTGGCCCGCTCCGCGCGGGCCCGTAACTCCGTGGCGGAGGGCGCCGCCGTCCGCGATGAGACGGGGCGTACGTATGTCGCCGGGACCGTGGCCCTCGACTCGCTGAAGCTGAGCGCCCTGCGGACCGCCGTCGCCATGGCCGTGGCGAGCGGTGCCACGTCCCTGGAGGCCGCGGCCGTGGTGACCGAGGCGGAGAGCGCGTCGGACGAGGACCGCGCGGCCGTACGGGACCTCGGCGGGCCCGGGACGCCGGTGCTGCTGGCGGGCCTGGACGGCACCCTGCGGGCCACGCTGTCAGCCTGACCCACCGGCGGTCGTACGGGGCCGGGACGACTGGTCGTACGGGGCCCGGGACGACCGGTCGTACAAGTCGCGGGACGACTGGTCCGAGCGGGCCGGGGCATCGGGGAGAATGGGGTCCATGACTGCCGGTACCTCCCCGTCCCCGACCGAGCTGCGGGAGACCCCGCACCGCTCGGGCTTCGCCTGCTTCGTCGGCCGCCCCAACGCGGGCAAGTCGACCCTGACCAATGCGCTGGTGGGGACGAAGGTCGCGATCACCTCGAACCGTCCGCAGACCACCCGCCACACCGTCCGCGGCATCGTGCACCGCCCCGAGGCCCAGCTCGTGCTCGTCGACACCCCCGGTCTGCACAAGCCGCGCACCCTGCTCGGCGAGCGGCTCAACGATGTCGTGCGCACCACCTGGGCCGAGGTCGACGTCATCGGCTTCTGCCTGCCCGCCGACCAGAAGCTGGGCCCCGGCGACCGCTATATCGCCACCGAGCTCGCGGGGATCAAGAAGACCCCCAAGGTCGCGATCGTCACCAAGACCGATCTGGTCGAGTCCGAGCAACTGGCCCAGCAACTGATCGCCATCGACCGGCTCGGCACGGAGCTGGGCATCGAATGGGCCGAGATCATCCCGGTGTCGGCTGTCGGCGACAAGCAGGTGGGCCTGCTGGCGGATCTGCTGGTCCCGCTGCTGCCCGAGGGCCCGGCGCTCTACCCCGAGGGCGACCTCACCGATGAGCCCGAGCAGGTCATGGTGGCCGAGCTGATCCGGGAGGCCGCCCTGGAGGGCGTACGGGACGAACTGCCGCACTCCATCGCGGTGGTCGTGGAGGAGATGCTGCCCCGCGAGGACCGCCCCGCGGACCGGCCGCTCCTGGACATTCACGCCAACCTCTACATCGAGCGGCCCAGCCAGAAGGGCATCATCATCGGCCCCAAGGGACGCCGCCTCAAGGAGGTCGGCACCAAGTCCCGCAAGCACATCGAGGCGCTACTGGGTACGCCGGTTTTCCTCGACCTTCATGTGAAGGTCGCCAAGGATTGGCAGCGCGATCCGAAGCAACTGCGGAAGCTGGGCTTCTGAGCCGGGCCCACGCCGCTACGGAAGCTGGGGTTCCGAGCCGGGCCCACGCTGCTACCGAAGCCGGGCTTCTGAGCCCCCGTTGAGCGCCCCTACGCGCCTTCCTTCAGCACCGTGCGGATCAGTTCCCGCTGGGCGTCGCTCAGATGGGGGTCCGCGGCGTGGACGGTGCGGCCGTCGACGGTGATCTCGTACTGGAAGCCGTCGGGGACGCCGCGGGCCGCCGTGATCTGGTCGGTCTCGACGGCCTGGTGGGCCAGGGCGTCCAGATGCGTGGCGTCGGGCCGGCCGGTGGTGTCCAGCTCGGCCCGGCGCTCGATTCCGGCGAAACCGCCGGTGCGGATGACGGAGATGCGCATGGCTCCATCACTACCCGATGGTGTGCCCTATCGCGCGCCCACGCGGGCCCGCAGATCGGTGATGCCCACCCCGGCCCACGCCTCCTGCACCGCCGTCTGCTCCTCGCCCTCGCCGTAGCGGGCGTGCGCCGCGGCGACCGTAAGGTGCGCGAAGTCGGCGAACTCCGCGTCGGAGGCCAGATCGCCGCCGGTCAGCACGTCGAACCAGATCTGACCGGCGCGCTCCCAGGCATTGCCGCCCAGGGCGGTGGCGGCGAGGTAGAAGGCGTGGTTGGGGATGCCGGAGTTGATGTGGACGCCGCCGTTGTCACGTGAGGTGCGGACGTAGTCGTCCATCGTGCCCGGCTGCGGGTCCTTGCCCAGCACATCGTCGTCGTACGCCGTGCCCGGGGCCTTCATGGAGCGCAGGGCCACTCCGGTGACCCGGTCCGTCAGCAGCCCCGCGCCGATCAGCCAGTCGGCCTGCTCGGCGGTGTGGCCGAGCACATGCTGCTTGACCAGTGAGCCGAAGACGTCGGACAGCGACTCGTTGAGCGCCCCGGACTGGCCGAAGTACTCGAGGTTGGCGGTGTACTGCGTGACGCCGTGGGTCAGCTCGTGGGCCATGACGTCGACCGGGATGGTGAAGTCCAGGAAGACCTCGCCGTCCCCGTCGCCGAAGACCATCTGCTCGCCGTCCCAGAAGGCGTTGTTGTAGTCCTCGCTGTAGTGGACGCTCGCGTTCAGCGGCAGGCCGGAGTCGTCGATCGAGCGCCGGCCGTACGCCTTGAGGAAGAGCTCGAAGGTCGCGCCGAGCCCGTCATAGGCGCGGTTCACCGAGTCGTCGCCGCTCGCCTGGCCGCCCTCGCCGCGCACCTTCTTCCCCGGCAGCGAGGTCTTGCGGTCGGCGTCGTAGATGGTGCGCTCGGGCTTGTCGGCGGGCGCGGCGGCCCGCGCGGCGGGGACCCCGCGCACGGTGGTGATCCGGCGGCGGGTGCGCTGGAGGGCGTCGTGCTCCAGGGTGCGGCGGGCGAGAGTGGCCAGCGAGGGGTCCTCGGCATGGGACAGCTTGTCGAGGACATGCGGCGGCACGATCGTGCAGAAGGTGCCGCGGCGGTGACTGCGGGCCTGCGCGGAGGCATTGGCGTTGGCGTCCATGGCTGGCAATGTCGCACCGTGTGAGGTGGGTGTCACGCCTTGCGGTCGTGATTGCTGAAATCGAGTGGAAGATGTGTATTCCTCCGCGGACCATGTTTCGGTCCGCATGGTGATACGGGTTCCGCCGCGCCGGTGGGTCTCGGTTAGGCTGCTCGGCATCATGCGTTTCGGGCTGCTTCTTCTTAGCTGCCGCGGCGAGGGCCTGTAGTCGTAGGCCGACCCCCTCCCCGCGGAGTTCGGCGTTGCAGTGATCACGCCCTGTCGGCCGCCCCGGGACTACCGCGACAGCGGATTCGTCCCGTGGACAGCGGATTACCCAAGGAGCCCCGCGCACCATGACGACTCACTCCGATACGCCCGGCCATTCCCAGACCTCCCGTAGCGCCGTCGGGCGTCCCACGCCCCTCACGGCCGCGACCGTCACCCAGCGCCCCTCCGGTATGCCGATCCATAAGTACGGCCAGTACGAGGCCGTCGACATCCCGGACCGCACCTGGCCGGACAACCGGATCACCGTCGCCCCGCGCTGGCTGTCCACCGATCTGCGGGACGGCAACCAGGCGCTGATCGACCCGATGTCCCCGGCCCGTAAGCGCGAGATGTTCGACCTGCTGGTGCGCATGGGCTACAAGGAGATCGAGGTCGGTTTCCCCTCCTCCGGCCAGACCGACTTCGACTTCGTACGGTCGATCATCGAGGAGGGCGCGATCCCGGAGGATGTGACGATCTCCGTCCTCACCCAGGCGCGCGAGGAGCTGATCGAGCGCACCGTGGAGTCGCTGCGCGGGGCGCACAAGGCCACCGTGCACCTGTACAACGCCACCGCGCCCACCTTCCGCCGCGTCGTCTTCCGCGGCACCCGGGAGCAGGTCAAGCAGATCGCGGTGGACGGCACCCGGCTGGTGGTGGAGTACGCCGACAAGATCCTCGGCGATGAGACGGTCTTCGGCTACCAGTACAGCCCGGAGATCTTCACCGACACCGAGCTGGACTTCGCGCTGGAGGTCTGCGAGGGCGTCATGGACGTCTGGCAGCCCGAGGAGGGCCGCGAGATCATCCTCAATCTGCCGGCCACCGTCGAGCGCTCGACCCCGTCCACCCACGCCGACCGCTTCGAGTGGATGTCGCGCCATCTGTCCCGGCGTGAGCACATCTGCCTGTCGGTGCATCCGCACAACGACCGCGGCACCGCCGTCGCCGCCGCCGAGCTGGCGATCATGGCCGGGGCGGACCGGATCGAGGGCTGTCTGTTCGGGCAGGGCGAGCGCACCGGCAATGTCGACCTGGTGACGCTGGGCATGAACCTGTTCTCCCAGGGCGTCGACCCGCAGATCGACTTCTCGCAGATCGACGAGATCCGCCGCACCGCCGAGTACTGCAACCAGATGGAGATCCACCCGCGCCACCCCTACGCGGGCGATCTGGTCTACACCGCCTTCTCCGGCTCCCACCAGGACGCCATCAAGAAGGGTTTCGAGGCGCTGGAGGCGAGCGCCGCCGAGCAGGGCAAGACGGTGGACGAGGTCGAGTGGGCGGTCCCGTACCTGCCCATCGACCCCAAGGACGTCGGCCGCTCCTACGAGGCCGTGATCCGGGTGAACTCCCAGTCCGGCAAGGGCGGCATCGCCTATGTCCTGAAGAACGACCACAACCTGGACCTGCCGCGCAGGATGCAGATCGAGTTCTCCAAGACGATTCAGGCCAAGACCGATGCCGAGGGCGGCGAGGTCACCCCGGCCCAGATCTGGGCGGCCTTCCAGGACGAGTATCTGCCGACCGACGACAACCGGTGGGGCCGGATCGCGCTGAGCAGCGCGCAGACGTCCACCACCAGTGAGGGCACCGACGCGCTCACCGTCGAGGCGGTCGTGGACGGTGCCGAGACGGTGCTGACCGGCACCGGCAACGGCCCGCTGGCGGCCTTCTTCGACGCTCTGGCCTCGATCGATGTGGACGTACGGCTGCTGGACTACTCCGAGCACACGCTGAGCGAGGGCGCCGCGTCCCAGGCCGCCGCGTACATCGAATGCGCGATCGACGGGCAGGTGCTGTGGGGTGTCGGGATCGACGCCAACATCGTGCGGGCCTCGCTCAAGGCGGTCGTCTCCGCGGTGAACCGGGCGCGCCGATGATTTTTCAGATGCGTGGATGATCTCTCATCCGGCGGATCCGGCGGGTCCAACACCCCGTTGACCTTGTCACCCACACGGGCCCCGTTCACCAAGCGAGGTGGGCGGGGCCTCGGGTTTGGCCTGTTGTCTCCGTTCGGGGTACTGACGTCACATCATGGATGTGGCTAGCATCACGTCAACGCGGCAACGTGGCCGAAGCGTTATGGAGGTGTGACGTGGTGCACCGGCGAGCCCGCCGTGACCGGGACCTGTGTGTGGTAGGCGTGCGCACTCTGTGGCGGACCGTCGGCGATGGTGAGTTCTTCTGCCCGGAATGCGGAGGTGACCGCAACTTCCGCCGCCGTACCGGCCGCCGTCGCATCGTGGTGCTCGGCCTGCCCGTGCTGCCGCGCGGACCGGTCGCGCCCATCGTGGAATGCGCGGCCTGCGGCAGCCGCTACGGCACGGAGGTCCTCGACCACCCCACGACCATCCGCTTCTCCGCGATGCTCCGCGACGCGGTGCACACCGTGGCCCTCGCGGTCCTCGCCGCGGGCGGCACCGAGGCGACGGCGGTCCGGCAGGTCGCGGTCGGCGCGGTGCGCGCCGCCGGGTTCGCCGATTGCAGCGAGGACCAGCTCCTCGCGCTCATCGAGGCCCTCGCCGCCGACACCGGGCGGCTCCCGGGCGCGTGCGGCGAGCGCGACGGCCTGGACCCGTGCGGTACGGCGCTGGCCATCGAGCTGCATGAGGCCCTGGAGCCGCTGGCCCCGCATCTGGCCCCCACCGGCCGGGAGGCCATCCTCCTCCAGGGCGCCCGGATCGCCGTGGCCGACGGCCCGTACCGCCCGGCCGAGCGCGCGGTGCTGGAGACCGTCGGCCGGGCCCTGATGATCTGCCCGGACGACACGGCCCGGCTGCTGGCCGCGACGCGGGCGGCGTTCTGAAGTAGGCAGCGGCGTTCTGGAGTAGTTACAAGGGCGGCGTTCTGAACCGGAGATTCCGGTTCGCCTCCCTACTCCCCAGGGAGTAACCGGCCCCCTCCCGCCCCCGGCGCAGTAGCCGCCATCTCCGCCGCCGGCGCGACGTATCGGCGCCCCCGCGCCGGAAGCCTGGGGGCATGCAGACGACATCGTCAGGGATCCCGAGCGATCCCCAACCATCGGACGCGCCGCCGCCCGCCGCGGCCGGGCCGCCCTCCGGACCCGCGCCCGGCGGCAAGCGGCGCCGCTCACTGCCCTGGGCGCTCATCGCGGGCTGGGTGCTGCTGCTCCTCGTCGCCGTCCCCTTCGCGGGCAAGCTCGAGGGCGTCAAGCGGGACACCGCCGTCGACTACCTCCCGGCGGGCGCCGACTCCACCCAGGTGGCCCGGCTCCAGGAGCGGCTGCCCGGTGGCGACACCATCGACCTCGTCCTCGTCTACCACCGCGACGGCGGGCTGACCGACGCCGACCGTAAGGCGGCCGGCGGGAAGGTCGCCGAGGTGGCGGGGCGCCACGACATCGTCGGTGGGCAGGCCCCGCGCGCCATACCGTCCAAGGACGGCACGACCCTGATGTACCCCATGGCGCTCACCGGCGTGACGGACGAGAAGGAGCGGGCGGACGCCGTCAAGGACGTCCGCGCCGAGCTGGCTTCCCACCCCGAGGGCCTGAGCGTCCAGGTCGGCGGTCCAGGGGCGCTCAGCGCCGACTCCCAGGAGGTCTTCGCCTCCACCGACGGCACGCTGATGTTCGCCACCGCCGGAGTGGTCGCCCTGTTGCTGATCATCACCTACCGCAGCCCCCTGCTGTGGCTGGTTCCGCTGGGGGTGGTCGGCGTCGCCGCCATGGCCGCCATGGCGATCGTCTACGGCCTCATCCAGGGCTTCGGCCTCGTCGTCACCAGCATGAGCTCCTCGATCATGACCGTGCTGGTCTTCGGCGCGGGCACCGACTACGCCCTGCTGATCGTCTCCCGCTACCGCGAGGAGCTCCGCCGCCATCGCGCCCCTTACGACGCGATGCGTGAGGCCCTGCGCGGCTGCGGTCCGGCCGTGCTCGCCTCCAGCGGCACCGTCGCCGCCGGGCTGCTGTGCCTGCTCGCCGCCGACCTCAACAGCAGCAGCGGACTGGGCCCGGTCGGCGCGGTCGGGGTCGTCTGCGCCCTCGCGGCCATGATGACGCTGCTGCCCGCGGTGCTGGTGCTGCTCGGGCGGCGGGTGTTCTGGCCGCTGATCCCGGCCTACGGCAGTGAGCCGCGGGCGACCCGGCGCGGGTTCTTCGAGGCGATGGGCGGCTCGGCCCGCCGCCGGCCCGGAGCCGTCCTCCTCGGCGGTGCCGCGCTGCTGGGCGCCCTCGCCATCGGCGTGCTCAGCCTGCCCGGCGACCTCAAGCAGGAGGACACCTTCACCGACAAGCCCGAGTCGGTGGCCGCGACCCAGACCCTCGCCCACGCCTATCCGGACAGCAGCAGCCAGCCCATCAGCGTGATGGCGCGCACCGCGGGGGCGGACGAGGTGCTGCGGCGGGCGCGCGACACGGAGGGGGTCGCTCGGGCGGACCGCGGGCGCAGCGGCGGCGGCTGGACGGAGATCGACGTCTTCCCCCAGGGCGCCCCGCAGTCGGCCGGGGAGACGGCCACCCTGCACGCCCTGCGCTCCGGTCTCGTACGGGTCGAGAACGCCGACGCGGTCGTCGGCGGGCCCAGCGCCCAGCAGCTCGATCTGAAGGACACCAACGCCCGCGACCGGATGCTGGTCATCCCGCTGGTGCTGATCGCCGTGCTGCTGATCCTCGCGGCCCTGCTGCGCAGCCTCGTCGCGCCGCTGGTCCTGGTCGTCGCCGTGGTCGCCGTATGGGGCGCCGCGATGGGAGTCGGCGGGCTCGTCTTCGACCCGGTCTTCGGCTTCGCCGGGGTCGATGCCGGGCTGCCGCTGCTCTCCTTCGTCTTCCTGGTCGCCCTCGGCGTCGACTACGGCATCTTCCTGATGCACCGGATGCGGGAGGAGTCGCTGCGCGGGGCGGATGTCGCGGACGCGGCCGTGACCGCGCTGCGCACGACGGGCGGGGTGATCGCCTCGGCCGGTCTGGTGCTGGCGGCGACCTTCGCGGTGCTGGCCACGCTGCCGATGGTGATGCTGGTCGAGATGGGGTTCGTGGTGGCGGTCGGCGTGCTGCTCGACACGTTCCTCGTGCGGACGTATCTGGTGACGTCGGCGAGCCTGCTGCTGAAGCGGTGGGTGTGGTGGCCGGGTGCCCTCTTCCGCCGTACGCCCGCCTCGTCCGTCTCGCACGCCTCCTCGGCCTCGGCCGACCAGGCCGGCGCCTCCGGCCCCGAGGCCCCTCCCGAACCGGCCGTACGCGGCGGCTGAGGCCGCCTCTGAGCCCGGACCGGCCGCACAGGGGACGGCCGGTCCGGAACCCCCTTCGTACCGCCCGTACGTACCGCCCTCCCGCGCACCGCCCGTTCGTACCGCTCGTTCATACCGCCCTATGGATCGGCCCGAGGCGGATCCCCGAGGATGGAGCCCGTGCCCGCACCTCCCGCGACCCACCCCGCGACCGCCCCACCGGCGCACCCCGGCGCGCGCTCCGCCGCGCACTTCACCGCCCACCGTGCGCTCGCCTCCGTGCTGCGCGCCCTGCACAGCGGCCCCCGCCCCGCCGAGACCCGGGACGAGGCCCGCAGGCGGCGGCGGGTGGACGCCGCGATCGCCGGTGCGGTGCTGGTCCTACAGATCACGCTGGCCCTGCTCAACCTCGACCGGAACGGCCATCGCCCCGACGCGATCGGCTGGGCGCTGCTGACCGCAAGCGCCGTGGCGCTCGTGGGGCGGCGGCACAGCCCGATGGTGGTCACCGCGGCGGTGGTGCTCATGGTCGGGCCGTACCACGCCATGGGCAACGTCCATATCGCGGTCGTCCCGGCCGGGCTCCTCGCCGTCTACACCCTCGCCGTGATCGGCCCGCCGCTGCGGTCCTTCCTTACGGTCGGCATCCTGCTCGCGGCCATGGTGACGATGATGACCGTGGGCAGCAATGTGCAGGCCGGCGCCGACATGCTGCGCAGCTCCGGCTGGGTGCTGTCGGTCGTGGTGATCGGCGAGGCGATCCGTATCCACCGTAAGTACATCGCCGCGATCCTGGAGCGGGCCGAACGCGCCGAGCGGACCCGTGAGGAGGAGGCTGCCCGGCGGGTCGCCGAGGAACGGCTGCGCATCGCACGCGATCTGCACGATCTGCTCGCGCACAGCATCACCCTCATCGGCGTTCAGACCTCCGTCGCGGCGCACGTCCTGATCGCCGACCCCGAGCGGCTGGACCGCGAGGCGATGGCCAAGGCGCTCGACGCGATGGCCGACACCTGCCGGGACGCCCGCGCCGAGCTGCGGGCCACCCTCCAGGTGCTCCGCGGGGGCGCGGGCGGCGACGCCGAAGGCGCGGACGAGGAGGACATCGGCCCGCTGCCGGGGCTCGCCGGACTCGCCGACCTGGCCGCGGCGGCGGAGGCGGCGGGCGTACGCGTGGACCTCACGGTCGGCGTGGAGGGGGCCGAGCTGTCGCCCGCCGTGGGCGCGGCCGCGTACCGGATCGTGCAGGAGGCCCTGACCAACGCCGTCCGCCACGCACCCGGCACACGGGTGCGGATCACGCTCGTACGGGACGAGGGGGAGCTGTGCGTCGCCGCCGTGGACGACGGCCCCGGCGGCGACAGTGAGCCCCTTACGGCGCCCACGGAACCGGGCTATGGCATCGTCGGCATGCGCGAGCGCGCCCGCAGCGTCGCGGGCACCTTGACCGCCGGACCGCGCGAGGACGGCCCAGGCTTCGCGATCAGGGCCGCGCTGCCGTGGGGCAGGGGCGGCGCACCCGGCGGCCGTACGGGCACCGCACAGACCGCCGCAGCGCCCAGGGAGGCCACCGCATGACGACCGCACCGGACCCGGCGTCCGGCACCACCTCACCGGACTCGGCATCCGGCGCCGCCGTGCCGATCAGGGTGCTGCTCGCCGACGACCAGAGGCTGGTCCGGTCCGCCTTCGCCATGCTGGTCTCCTCGGCCCGCGACATGGACGTGGTCGGGCAGGCGGGCACCGGCCGTGAGGCCGTCGAACTGGCTCGCACCGCCCGCGCCGACCTCGTGGTCATGGACATCCGGATGCCCGATCTCGACGGCATCGAGGCGACCCGCCGCATCGCCGCCGACGAGGACCTGGCCGGTGTCAAGGTCCTCGTCCTGACGACCTACGACACCGACGAGCACATCGTCGAGGCGCTGCGCGCGGGCGCGTCCGGCTTCCTGGTGAAGGACACCCGGCCCGCCGAACTCCTTGACGCCATACGGACCGTGGCGGCGGGGGAGTCCCTTCTCTCGCCCGGCCCCACCGCCCGCCTCATCGCCCGCGTCCTGCGGCTCCCGGACGCCCCGCCGCCCGGCGCCCCGGCCCCCGCCGCACTGGCCGCGCTCTCCGAGCGCGAACGACAGGTGCTCGCCCTCGTCGCCCGCGGCCTGAACAACGCCGAGGCCGCCCAGACCCTCGGTCTCTCACCGCTCACCACCAAGACCCATGTCAGCCGCATCATGGGCAAGCTGGGCGCCCGCGATCGCGCCCAACTGGTCATCGCGGCCTATGAGTCCGGCCTGGTCACCCCGTCCCGCTCCTGACCGGGCGCGCCCGCACCGCGGGGCGCTCGTCCCGAACGCCCCGCCCCGGTCAGTCCGCCTCGCGTCGCCCCCAGCCCTCCCGGTACGCCGCCCAGTCGTCGTCCGTCGCCGCGTAGTCCACGTACAGCGCCACCCCGAAGCGCTCACGCCGCCGGTCCTCGCGGCCGAGGCCGAGGCGGGCGCCGCGGACCGCGGCCGGGACGGTCTCGGCCCAGGCGTGACGGCCGAAGTTGTCGGTGTGGTAGCCGGGGAGCCCCATCAGCAGGTCCGTGGTCGGCGGGGTGACCTCGAGCGCGAGTTCCGTCTGCTGGGCCACATAGCCGCCGTAGAGGCTCTCCAGCGGCATCGAGGTGTCGTACGACATCACCGCGATCTGGTCGACCCGCCGTGCCACCTGCCCGAAGTACGACTGCGACCACCACTTGGGATGGCCGGTGAGGAACCCCGCGACCGAGTGCAGGGCGGGCAGCGGGTCGATCTGGTGGGCCGCGACCGACAGCGGGACGTGGCGGGGACGGGTGAGGGCGTGCAGCGCGTCGAGGAGGGCGAGATAGGCGCGGTCCTCGGAGTGCAGCGGCTCCAGGTCGAAGTGGACGCCGTCGAACCCCGCGTCCAGCACCTGCCGCGCCGAGCCCACGATCCGCGTGTGGTTGTCGCCGTCGGCGAGGCTGAGCCCGGTCGGGCCCTCGGTGTCCAGGACGTCGCCGAGCCACGCCTGGACGCGGACGCCGGGCAGTTCGCGGTGCACCGCCTTCAGCAGCCACCCCACTTTCGGGTAGCGCCCCTTGGGCAGGGTGCCGTCATGCTCCAACGGGCCCGCGTGGACGTACAGATCGCGGATCCCGGTGCCGCGCACCCGCCGCACCAGCCCCTGGAGTTCGGCCTCGCCCTTGCGGCCGTCCACCCAGGCGTGTCCGAGCCATACGGCGTCCCGGCCCCGGGTCTGCGTACCGGGCCCGGGATCGCCCGCGTACAGCAGCCGCAGGGAGATCCCGGCGGCGAGTACGGCCAGCACCAGGCAGCCGACGAGGGCGGCCGCGATCCGCTTGGGCCATCTCAGCCGCGGATGGCGCCAGCGGTGCAGGAACGCCTTGCGCAGACGCCGGAGCGAGGCGCGCCCCTTGGCCAGAGGCTTCGCTATATGAGGTTTGACCACGGAAGGGAGGGTAACCAGCGCCGTGCGAACTCGGTTGCCCGCACGAGGGCGTGGCTACCCGGCCTTCGCGCCTACATCTTGTCGCGCGGGATTTCCTTGATCTCGGCCGTCGGGGCGTTCTTCTTGACGGATTCGACGCCCTTCTGCGCGGCCGACTTGGACTCGTAGGCTTCGCCGACGGCGATGATCTCGCCGTTGCCCGCCTTCAGCCGGAAGCGGTGCTTGCCGCCCTTGTCCTCGTAGATCTCGAACTTGCCCGCCATGGATGCCACCTCCATTAGCCGCACCGGCCCCCTCAAACCACCGTAGAGCGGGCGATGCGGCCTCGCACTCTCGCATCGGGGTGCGTCAGGACGCGTCAGGACGCATCAGAGGGGCGTCGGGGCTCATTGAGGCCCATCGAGGCCATCAGGGCCCACCAGAGCCATCAGGCCCCGTCATGGAGCGCCGAACAGCGCGCGGCACGGCTCCAGTCCGGTCATCTCGACCGAGGTGGTGCGATGCTCCTCCCAGGCCGCGCGATCCAGCCGCAGCCGCTGAAGGGTGCGGGCCTCGCCCTTCACGGCGAGCACGGACAGCCCGTCGGGGCGGTAGCCGAGCCGTCGGGAGACCCCCAGCGAGCGGCCGTTCTCCACCATCGCGCCCGAGGTCAGGGACAGCGCGCCCAGGCCCTCGAACGCCAGGTGCGTCACCGCCGCCCGCATCTCCGTGCCCAGGCCCTTGCCCTGATGGGCGACGCCCAGCCAGGAACCCGTCTCGGCCTCCCGCGTGACCGCGAATTCGGTCGCGGACAGGTCCTGCCGCCCGATCACCACGCCCTCGTGCAGCACCGCGAAGCTCAGGGTCCACTTCTCCGGCCGCCACTCGGCGATCGTGCCCAGCAGATGCTGGAAGGAGCTGCGTCCGCGCTCCTCCGGGGGCGCGTCGGTCCAGGGGATGCCGAAGGGCATCTCGGCCGGGTCATGCACCCCGTCCGCCGCGACCGCGGCGAGTTCGTCGAGGAGGTGGAGGTCGGGAAGCCGCAGTTCCAGGCGCGGCGTACGAAGGCGAAGCCCGTACAGGGGCCAGTAGTGGGGGTCCATGACGGGAGGCTGCCGGATGTACGGCTGCCCCGTCGAACCAATTACGCGCTCATTCGTCAACCCATGTTGACGGCAGGCGAGGCGTCAACCTACATTGACAGCATGACCGAAGCAACGGATCTCGCCGAGCGCGCGGGCGACCGGGACCCCCGGGTCGGACTGCGTGCCGTCGCCGCGCTGCGCCGACTGCTGGAGCAACTGGAGGCCGTGCAGGTGCGCAGCGCCCGCGCCCAGGGCTGGTCGTGGCAGGAGATCGCCGCCGAACTGGGCGTCAGTAGGCAGGCGGTCCACAAGAAGCACGGGAGGCGTTGATGTTCGAGAGGTTCACCACCAGTGCCCGCGAGGTCGTACGCGGCGCTGTCCGCCACGCGGAGGACGCGGGCGCCGAAACGGTCGGCGAGGCCGAGCTGCTGCTCGCCCTCCTGGACCGTACGGGCGGCAACCGTACGGGCGGCAGCGGTGCCGACAGCAGCCGTACGGAGGGCGGCGGCGGCCGTAAGGAGGGTGGCGGCGGCCGTAAGGGCGGCGCCCGTGCCCGTAGCGACCGTAAGGGCAGCCCCGCCGCCGAGGTGCTCACCGCCCTCGGCGCGCACGGCCGCCGAGCCTCGATCGAGCGGGCCCTGGCCGATGTCCGGCGGCGCGGGGGCATCACCGGCGCCGATGTGGAGGCGCTGGCCGGGCTCGGCATCGATGTGGACGAGATCGTCGCGCGGGTGGAGGAGGCCCATGGCGTGGGCGCCCTCGCCACGGCCGGATTCACCCCCGACTCCACTCCCGAATCAGCTCCCGACTCCACCCCCGGCCCCACTCCCGGATCCGCTCCCGGAGCCGCCTCCGCACGCCCTCCCCGCCGCGGCAGGCGCCCCCTGCGCCGCCCGTTCTCCCGGGAGGCCAAGTCGGTGCTGGAGCGCTCGCTGCGGATCGCCCTCGCCCGCGGCGACAAGTACATCGGCGATGAGCATCTGCTGCTCGCCCTCACCGCCCGCCCCGGTGTCGCCGCGCATGTGCTGGCCGACCACGACGTGACGTACATCCAGGTGGAACGGGCCCTCTCCGTCCGCGCCACGAAGGGCTGACCCCGAAGCCCGTCCCGCGCGACGGCGCACAATTGGTTTGCGACCGCACCGCTTTGGGACGCATCCTGACCCGATGTTGATCCGACGAGAGACCCGCTCCGACATCGACGCCATCCGGGCCGTCACCTCGGCCGCGTTCGCGAAGTCGGACACCTCGGATACCACGGGCACCCCGGACACCCCGGTCCCGGTCGAGACCACGCTGCTGGACGAACTCCGGGTCAGTGATGACTGGTTGCCCGCCCTGTCGTTCGTCGCCACCGGCGACCGTGACGAGGTGATCGGACATGTCGTCTGCACCCGCGGCCATGTCGGCTCCGACCTGGCCCTGGCCCTCGGTCTCGGACCGCTCAGCGTGCACCCCGCCTATCAGCGCCGCGGTGTCGGCCAGGCGCTGGTCCATGCGGTGCTCGGCGCCGCGGACGCCTTCGGTGAATCTCTGGTCGCCCTGCTGGGCAGCCCCGCCTACTACGGCCGGTTCGGCTTCCGCCCGTCGACCGACTACGGCATCACGGCCCCGGATCCGGCCTGGGGCGACTACTTCCAGGTCCGGACCCTGACCGCCTATCAGCCCACCCTCAAGGGTGCCTTCGCGTACGCCGAACCGTTCAACCACGTCTGAGCCGGCAGCCCGCTCCCCGCAGCCCGCATCCCGCTGCCCGCGGCTCACTGGATCGGCGAGTCGGGCGGCGGCGGCAGCCGGACGATCTGTTCCCGGTCCACCGACTCGACGCCGTCCACCGCCGCCAGGACCGGGATCCGGTCCTCGGCGATGGTCCCGGACAGCGAGCCGAGTATCCGCTGCTCACCGGTGACCGTCAGCCCGACCCGGCGCGCGGCCTCCACGACCTGGGCGAACCGGTCCGGGGCGACCGAGAGGATGACCCCGACCGGCCCGGACCGCGCCGCCTGCCCCACAGCGTCCCCGCTCACGGGGCCTGGAGGAGACCCGAGCCGACGTCCGCGGCCGGTTGCGCCAGCGGATGGGCCCCGGACCGCAGACGGGTGCCGAGGTCGGCCGCCGATGCCTCCGGATGCGCCTGGGCCAGCAGCGTGACGACACCGGCGGCATGCGGCGCCGCCATACTCGTGCCGCTCATCGTCTGGTACGTCCCGCCGGGCGCGGCCGAGAAGATGTCGACCCCGGGCGCCGCGATATTGACCTCCCCGCCCTCGCCGTTGATGGCGCCGCAGGAGAAGAACGCGGTCCCCAGGTCCTTGCCGAGCGCCGCCACCGCCAGGATGGACGGGCAGTTGGCGGGCCGCCCCACCGGCGCCACGAAACCGGGCCGCCGGCTCTCGTTGCCCGCCGCGGCCACGATCACGGTGCCGCGCCGCAGGGCGCGCAGCGCCACGTTCTCGTAGGTCTGCGGGAACAGTTCCCCGGGCTCCACCGGAGCCCCGAGCGACATGGAGATCACCCGGGCGCCCTGGGAGACCGCCCAGGCCATCCCGGCCAGGATCTGGCCGTCGGAGCCCACGCCCTGGTCGCTGAGCACCTTGCCCACCAGCACCCCGGCCTCACCGGCCACGCCGTACCGCGGCGCGTGCCCGGGTTTGGCCGGACCGGCCACCGTGCCGACGCAGTGGGTGCCGTGGCCGTGGCCGTCCTCGACACTCGCCCCGGGCACGAAGGAGGCCGTCGCCTCGACGCATTCGGTCAGATCCGGATGGTCGGTGTCCACCCCGGTGTCGAGCACGGCCACCTTCACCCCGCTGCCGGTCAGATGTGACCAGTTGGCGCGGATCCCCTGGAGCCCCCAGGTGGCGTTCTGCTCGTCCCACGCCGGTCCCAGCGAGGTGGCGAGCTCGGCCCGGGTGTGCCGGGTCACCTCGTCCTCGTCGCTGCGGTACGTCGGGAAGAAGCCGGTCAGCGTGTGGTGCGGCTCCGTGATCACCGACGCGTACACCACGCGCTCCGGCTCCGTCGCGATGATCGTCGGCTCCGCCTCCGCCGTGGTGACCAGCGCATGGCGCTGGTCCGGCTGTACATCGACGACGGCGACGCCGAGTTCGTCGAAGATCACCGACACATCGGGCCGCGCCAGCAGCTCCGCCGCCCCGGGTTCCGCCCCGCGGACGCGTTCCACGGACGCGATCCCGACGGACGAGCGCAGCGCCTCCATCCCGCGCTCGGTTTCCTGCTGATCGAGCAGGACCACATACCGCCCGGTGTACTCCGTCGGCTGCGTCCCCAGCGGCATACCGGCCTGCGGCGGCCGCTCCCCGTTCGGGCCGTTGCCCATGGGCCCCACGGGCCCAGGTCCGTTCGTCATTGCCTTCTCCGCTCCTGTGCGCGGTCGCGTTCAGTGCGTCCCCCCGGATCGCGGACACGCGCCACCGCGCGGAAATCCAGGCCCTACGGACGACGGTCCGGTGCTTCCGTGTACCGGCGCGGTCCTGCGCGTCTTCTTCAACCCCCGCGTTCTCCCACGCCCCCGTATCCCCCTTATGTCCACCGTCACCCCGCACGTGGGGGGCCGCAACTCGGGGTCCGGGGCCCACTGGAAACCGCTTTGGCCGGTCGGCAGAGGGGTTCCCGGCGTGACACGCCACGGTCGGACACCGTTCGGTCACTCGTTCACCAGGTGCTGAGCGACGTCGACTTCACCCGGGGCCGCGTACGGGCACTCATGCCGGAGACGCTCTCGGTCATGGCGAGGGACGCGGCGGAGCTGATGCCGGGCCGAATCGGCGACAGCACCCTGTTCCGCGGCGCCCTGGAGGAGATGGCAGCCGGCCGGTGATCTGGTGAGAGAGCCCCGCCTGGCCGGCGCCTACCGGAACATCGCGGTCGGCCTCCTCGTGCTCGAACGTCGTGCGGAGGGCACGATCGTGCCCAATGACACGATCGTGCTGGTCCGCGTGTAAGCGGTGCTACGGCTGAGCCACTCCGCGCTGCTCCAATGCCCGCGAGACGGCGCGGGCGATGGTTTCGTCGATGCGTTCGCCGAACGCGGCAACCGCGAACTCGGCGAATCGGGCCACCACGTCGGGCCCGGCGCCCTCGGGGGAACCGGCGTCGAAGGGCGGCTGGGGGTCGTACTCCATGGCCAGTTGGGAGAGTTTCGCGGCGTCCTCGCCGAGGATGCGCGCGACGAGGGTGAGCCCGAAGTCGATACCCGCGGTCACACCGCCGCCGGTGGCCCGGTTCCGGTCGATGCACACGCGCTCGTTCGACACCTCGACGCCGAACCGCGCCAACTGGTCCCGCGTGGCCCAGTGGGTCGCGGCCCGGTAGCCGTCGAGCAGGCCCGCCGCGGCGAGCGCGAGCGAGCCGGTACAGACCGAGGTGATGTACGAGGCCGTACGGCCATGGTGCGCGAGGAAGTCGAGCTTGGCGCGGTCGAGCAGCACCTCGTCGATACGTCCGCCGGGTACGAACAGGATGTCCAGGTCGGCGGGGCAGTCCTGGAGGGTGACCGTCGGCAGGACGGCCAGGCCGCTGTCGGACGCCACGGGGTCGAGTGAGTGCGACACCAGGTGAACCCGCATGCCCGCACTCGCGAAGGCCAGATGCGGACCGACGAAGTCGAGCGTCGTATGCCCTCCGTACAGCAGCATGCCGACGTCCATCGGACGCGCGGCCGCGCCTGCCCGCGGACCGTGCCCCCGTGCCGTCTGCGTCGTCGTATCGCCCGCCAACTCGAACCTCCGTGGTGTGCCGAAAGCGCGTGGAATCGCGCTTTTCGGCAGGTTATGCACGGGCCGTGGCATCAACCACGAGCGTTTCTGCCGAGCCGCCACGGATTCTCGCCAGTCGGCTGTCGGAGGCACGGGCTACGGTGGATTCGTTGTCGCACACCTTGAGGGCCTGCCCCCTTTCGGCCGAGTACGAGGAGAATCCGGAGTGACCCCCGAACAACTGCGGTCCTTCTGCCTCTCCTTCAACGCCGTGCTGGAGGAGTTCCCGTTCTCCCGTCACCCGGAGGTCTCGACCTTCAAGGTGCTCGGCAAGATCTTCGCCCTGACGACGCTGGACGCCCGCCCCCTCACGGTGAATCTGAAGTGCGACCCGGCGGACGCGGGCCGGCTCCGTGAGGGGCATCCGGAGCTGATCATCCCGGGGTGGCATATGAACAAGCGCCACTGGAATACGGTGACGGTCGACGGCGGCCTCCCGGACCGGCTGGTCCGGGAGCTCATCGAGGACTCCTACGACCTGGTGGTCGCGGGGCTGCCGAAGGCCGAGCGCCTCCGGCTCGACCGCCCATGAGGGCTTCCGACGGCGGACGCCGGACCGGTCTCAGCCGAACTGGCCGGGCTGGTAGTCGCCGGCGGGCTGCTGGACGATGACGTTCAGGCGGTTGTAGGTGTTGATGATGGCGATGATGGCCACCAGCGCGGCGAGCTGTTCCTCGTCGTAGTGCTTGGCCGCGTTCGCCCACGCCTCGTCCGTGACACCACCGGCCGCGTCGGCGATGCGGGTGCCCTGCTCCGCCAGCTCCAGGGCGGCGCGCTCGGCGTCGGTGAACACCGTGGCCTCCCGCCAGACCGCGACCAGGTTGAGGCGCGTCGAGGTCTCCCCGGCCTTCGCGGCATCCTTGGTGTGCATGTCGGTGCAGAAGCCGCAGCCGTTGATCTGGCTGGCGCGGAGCTTCACCAGCTCCTGCGTCGCGGCCGGGAGCGCCGAGCCCGTGACCGCCTTGCCCGCGGAGTTGATGTGCTTCAGGAACGTGCCGAGGAGCGGGTTGCCGAAGAGGTTCAAGCGAGCATCCATGATGGGCTCTCCTATGCCGTTGCGGTTGCTGTGCTGACACCTCCCTGACGGAACGGCTCGGGGTGATGTGACAGGACCGCGTGTGACCTGCGTCTCCCACTCAGTGGCGAGGTAGGCGGCGTCAGCGGACGAGGTGGGGGAAGAGCGCCTCCGCGTTGCCGCGGTCGATGGCCTCGGCCTGGCCGGGGGCGTAGTCGGGGTAGGTCTCCAGGTAGTGGTTGTAGTAGGTCCCGGCGTCCTGGGGCGCGAAGGGCCAGTCGCTGCCGTAGACGACGTGACCGGGCTCGGCGAAGGCCAGCAGCGCGGGCAGGGCGCTGGGGCTCGCGGACAGGGCGGTGTCGAAGTAGAACCGCTTCAGGTCGCGCAGGATGTCCTCGGCCTCGCGCTCGCGGTCGACGACGGTGGAGGTCAGGCCGGAGAAGCGGTACGCGGCGTAGGGCAGGAAGCCGCCGCCGTGGGAGAGGATCACCCGCATGTTCGGGTAGCGGCTCATGACGCCGTTCAGCACCAGGTTGAGGGCGGTGCGCGTGGTGTCGAAGACGTAGTCGGCGAGCGGGGCGGGGGTGCCGGGCAGCAGCGGCATCGGCGGCTGGGCGGGGTGGACGAAGACGGTGGCGCCGCGGCGGTCGATTTCGGCCCACAGCGGTTCGAAGTCGGGGTCGCCGAGGTACTTGCCGTGGGTGTTGGACATCAGGACGACGCCGTCGGCACCCAGGGTGTCCAGCGCGTGCGCGGTCTCGGCCAGGGCGGCGTCGACGTCGGGCAGCGGGACGCTGGCGAAGTGGCCGAAGCGGCCGGGGTGGCCCCTGACGACCTCGGCGCCGTACTCGTTGACCGCGCGGGCGAGGTCGCGCGCCTGCGCGTCGCTGCCCAGATGGACGCCGGGGGAGGTGACCGACAGCACGCCGGTGGCGATGCCCTGCTGATCCATCATCGCGATGGCGTCGGTCGGGCTCCAGGCGGGGATGGCCCAGCCGCCGGAGTCGAGGCCGTGCGCGGCGAGGGTTTCGGCCCAGATGGGCGGGACGATGTGCTGGTGGACGTCGATACGGGCGGGGAAGGTCATGATGATGAGCCTCCTAGTAGTTAGCTTGCTAATCAATCTTATTTAGTAAGCTAACAATCATGCGAGAGGCAGGCAACCAAGAGGCGGGCGAACCAGCGGCCGGTCCCGCGCCGGAACCGGCCCCCGAGGCGGGCGTGGAAGACCTGGCCCAGGCCGCCGACCGGCTCTTCTACGCCATGCGTCGCTCGCGGGCCGCCACCGTCGGCCAGTCCGCGGTCGGCCTGTCCATGCCGCAGGTGGCCCTGCTCGGCCCCCTGGCGCAGGACGCCGAGGGGGACGGCCTGCCGGTCGGCCGCCTCGCGGCCGGTGCCGAGGTCAGCGTGCCCACCGCGACCCGTATGCTCCAGCAACTGGAGGCCAAGGGCGTGATCACTCGGCGTCGCTCCCCGCAGGACGAGCGCCAGGTCCTCGTCCGCCTCACCGAAGAAGGCGCCGAACGCCTCGCGGCGATGCGGGCCGAGCTAAGGGCGCGCCAGTACGAGGCGCTGTCGCAGTTCACCCCGCAGGAGCGCCACGCCCTGGCCGCGCAACTGCACCGCCTGACCGGCATGATCAGCGCAACCACCCCGGGCCCGGCGGGCGCTTGATCCATTACGGGGCCCAGGCGATATCGGCATCCTCGGACAACCGACCTTCACATCGTGAGGAGTTCTCAGTCCCGGAACGAACCGTCCGCCCTGCGCGAGTGCCGCGACAGCAGGTGCTTGCACTGCGGGCAGTGCCGCCTGAACCCCTTCTTGATCAGATAGCTGATGCCGATCGTCACCACATGCATCAGCCCCACCGCCGCGTTCTGGAGCAGCCGCCCCAGCCACGACCTCGTACATGTCTCGCAGTCCCGGCAACCGTCCGCCATGGCGCATGCCCCCCACTCGTCATCCGTTGTGCCCGTGCTGACCTGCTCCGTAGAACCAGTGTGCGCAATGGAGAACGCCGCACGGCGGCCAACTGCCGCCCCACCGCCAGGTTGTGACCGCCCCAGATCGCACCCAGCACACGGCTGTGACATCGCGGATCGCGCGGATCGCGCGGATCACTTCGTGCATGGCCCGTACATCCATGGCGCACACACCAAGTTCCGCACCATGCACGCCTCTTGACGTGAACGCGTCGCTACGCGTCACTGATAGGAACCTTTCCTATCAGTCTGTCCCGGAGGAAACCCTGTGGCGCCCATCCCCCGCAGACCGCGCCGAGCGGTCGGTGCCTTCCTGGCCGCGGCCACCGCGGCCTTGACCATCACGCTGCCGAACATCAGCGCGGCCCAGCCCTCCGACGCGAAGGCCGCCGCCGCATCCGTGCGGTACGAGGCCGAGTCCGCGGTCATCTCCGAGGGCGCGGCCGAGTCCAACCACGCCGGCTACTCCGGCACCGGCTTCGTCAACTTCGACAACGCGGCCGGGACCTACGTCGAGTTCACGGTGAACGCCCCGGCCGCGGGCAGCGCCACCCTGACCCTCGGCTACGCCAACGGCACGGCCGCCGACCGCCCCCTGGACATCGCCGTCAACGGCGACCAGGCGGTGGACAGCCTGGCGTTCCCGTCCACCGACACCTGGACCAACTGGGAGTCCGTGACCACCACGGTCACCCTCAAGGCAGGCGCCAACACCATCCGCACCACCTCGGCGGCGGCCGAGGGCGGCCCCAACCTCGACTACATCGACGTCACCGCCACCGACGGACCGGCCGGAACCGACTACGAGGCCGAATCCGCCAAGATCTCCCAAGGCGCCGTCGAGTCCAACCACGACGGCCACTCCGGCACCGGATTCGTCAACTTCGACGTCGTCACCGGCGCCTACGTCGAATTCACCGTCGACGCGGCACAGGCCGGCCCCGCCCGGCTCGACTTCCGCTACGCCAGCGCCTCCGCCGACCGC
Source organism: Streptomyces sp. CY-1 (assembly GCF_047218265.1). Taxonomy (NCBI): domain Bacteria; kingdom Bacillati; phylum Actinomycetota; class Actinomycetes; order Kitasatosporales; family Streptomycetaceae; genus Streptomyces; species Streptomyces sp. CY-1. The sequence goes on along the minus strand of NZ_CP178393.1, from coordinate 3,951,585 downwards.
CCGCTCGATATCGCGGTCAACGGCGGCACCGTCGCCGACGACCTCTCCTTCCCGGCGACCGGCGCCTGGACCACCTGGAAGACGGTCAGCGTGAACGCCACGCTCAAGGCCGGAAGCAACACGGTCCGCGCGACCACCTCCGGCGCCGACGGCCCCAACCTCGACAAGCTGACCGTCACCCCGACCGGCCCCGCCGACACCGAGCGGCCGACCGCCCCCGCGAATCTGCGCAAGGACAAGGAGCCGACGGCCACCACCGTCTCGCTGGCCTGGGACGCGGCCACCGACAATGTGGGCGTCACCGGCTACGACATCTATCAGCACGGCCAGTTGATGAAGAAGGTCGGCGCGGACGTCCTCGCGGCGACCGTCGAGAACCTCGACCCCGAGACCTCGTACGACTGGACCGTCTTCGCGCGGGACGCGGCCGGGAACGCCTCCGAGGCGTCCAACGCCGTCACCATCGCGACCCTGCCCGCACCGCCCGACACCGAGCCGCCGACCGCCCCGGCCAACCTGACCTCCCCCTCGAAGACGGCCACGACCGTGGATCTGGGCTGGTCGGCGTCGAGCGACAACGTCAAGGTCACGGGCTACGAGATCTACCGCGACGGCGTTCTGTCCGGCACCTCGGAGACCACCTCCACCAGCGTCGCGGGGCTGACCCCGAACACCGCGTACGCCTTCAAGGTCAGGGCGTACGACCTCAAGGGCAACAAGTCCCCCTTCACGCCCGAGATCACGGTGACCACCTCCGGAACCCAGCCGGGCGGCACCCCCGACCCCGGCACGGTCAGCACCATCGCGAGCGGGGTGGACGTGGCCTGGGGCCTGGGCTTCCTGCCCGACGGCACCGGCATCTTCACCGAGCGCAACACCTTCAACGTCTACAAGCTGACCAAGTCCGGCACCAAGACCCTGGTCGGTAAGGTGCCCAACTCCCAGACCACCGGCGGCGAGGGCGGTCTGCTGGGCCTCGAGATCTCCCCGACCTTCGCCACCGACCACTACCTCTACTTCGTGCACACCTCCAGTGAGGGCAACCGCATCGCCCGGATGACGCTGGAGAACAACACCCTCAGCGGCTACAAGGTGCTGCTCCAGGGCATGGAGAAGAGCCGCTTCCACAACGGCGGACGGCTGCGCTTCGGCCCCGACGGCAAGCTGTACGCCTCCATGGGCGACGCCCAGACCGAATCGCGGGCGCAGGACCGGAACTCGCTCAACGGCAAGATCCTCAGGATCAACCCCGACGGCTCGATCCCGTCCGACAACCCCTTCGGCAACGCCGTCTGGTCCCTCGGTCACCGCAATCCGCAGGGCCTGGACTTCGACTCCAAGGGCCGCCTGTGGGAGTCCGAGTTCGGCAACAGCGTCATGGACGAGGTCAACCTCATCCAGAGGGGCGGCAACTACGGCTGGCCCAACTGCGAGGGCACCGACGGCGACTGCTCGAACGCCGGCTACATCGCGCCGAAGAAGACCTGGTCCACCTCCTCGGCCTCGCCCAGCGGCCTGACGATCATCAATGACCATGTCTTCGTCGCCACCACCGTGGGCAAGCGCGTCTACCGCATGCGCATCGACTCCTCCGCCAACCTCGTCGAGCAGAAGACGTACTTCCAGGGCACCTACGACCGGCTGCGCACGGTCGAGGTCGACCACGACGGCGACATCTGGCTCACCACCTCCACCGACAAGGACGGCACCGACGGCAACGACCGCATCCTGCGGATCGACATCGTCTACTCCGACGACGGCACCGCCGGTGACTTCAAGCTCAGCAGCAGCGCCTTCAAGGACAACGCGACCATCCCGGACCGCCACACCTGCGCCGGCGACGGCACGGCGGGCCAGGACCCCTCACCCCCGCTGGCCTGGGGCGCCGGAACCACCGGCGCACGCGGCTGGGCCATCGTCTTCGCCGACGTCGCGAACAGCGGCAACAAGCTCCACTGGGCGATCTGGGACATCCCGGCGGCCAAGCTCTCCCTGCCCGAGGCCCTGGGCTCCGGCTTCAACGTCCCAGGCCAGGACGGCGCCAAACAGAAGGCCATGGGCAGCGGCGCCAACGCCCAGCAGTACTTCGGCCCCTGCCCCGGCGGCTCGACCCATCCGTACACCTTCACGCTCTACGCCCTGAACAGCGCGACCGTCCCCGGAATCAACTCCGGTTCGTCGATGGCCCAGATCGAGACGGCGATCAAGAACGCGAGCACGGCGAACGTGAAACTGCGCGGCAACTCGGACGCGGGAACGTAATCCATCGGTCCGGAACGTGAACCGCCTCCGGCTGTGGTGCCGGAGGCGGTTCGTCATGGGACGGCGGGCTGGTCGCCGTATGCGGGTCAGCCCACGCCGATGGCGTCCAGCATTGCCGCCGAGACGTGATCGGCGGCGTTGCGGTGGCCCCTGGCGTTGGGGTGTACGAGGGCCGGCTGGTCAGGGACGCGGGTGAAGATGCCTTCCACCCACTTGCCGGTGTCGCAGACGCTGTGGTTCTGGGAGGAGTCGTAGAGGTCGACGAAACGGGCGGCGTCGTGTGTGGCGACCGACTTCTCGATCACCTTGTTGAGAGGTTCCATGACGTCCTGGCGCAGCCAGTCCAGGTCGCCCGGGGTAATCGAGGCGAACTGTTCCAGGTCGTTGTACCGGCACTTGGAGGTGTCCTTGGGGATGACCGTGGGGTAGCCAACGGCCAGGATCTTCGCGTGCGGGGCGCCCTCGTGGAGCACGGTGAGCATCTCGTCGTAGTCCCTGCTCGCTTTGTTCAGCCGGCTGGGGATGTCCCCGGCGAGGTCGTCCCGACACGGGGTGCCCACGCCGCCGCTGCCTCCGCCCAGTTGCAGACATTGGAAGAGGATGTCGGCGAAGCCGAGGGTGTTGCCGCCCGCGCCGACGGTGACCACGTCGGTGCCGGGGTCCACCGCCGCGGACTGGGGAGGCACCGCCGGGAACGGGTAGTCCGGGTCCTCGGAGAAGGGCGGCAGGTGACGGCCGATCGGCTCCTGTGCCCTGAAGGTGACGTTCTCGATCGTGGCGGCGCCGCAGCTCACGTTGGTCAGCTCGAAGAGCGAGCCGAGGTCGCGGTCGATGACCTGCGGGTAGGACTGGTCGGTGCGCTCGCAGCCGTCGCGGGGCACTTCGAAGGTGTCGCCCGCGGCGGGGATGACCCCGGCGGTGTAGGAGTCACCCAGAGCGGCCCACTGGTAGGCCGCCGCCGCGGCGGCGGGTTGCGCTCCAGCGAGTTGCGTGGGCGCGAGGGCGCATGCGACGAGAACTGCGGCCGAGCCCAACATGGCCAAACGTGTGCGGGAACGTGCCATGAATCCTCCAGGGATACGACGTTGGCGTCGCCCGGACCCTAGAGGGCTTGTCACTAAGCGCACTAGAAGATATACGCAAAGTCACTCAAGGTGCCGTTTCCTCGCCTTCATTCGGCGGCGGGTTCGCGCAGCTCGAACCAGATGTGCTTGCTGGTGGGGCGCAGCCCGTATTCCCAGGTGACGCCCCACGCGTAGGCCAACTCCTGCATCAGGAACAGCCCCCGGCCGCCCTCCTCGTCGGGGGTCGCGTCGCGGGGGTACGGGTGGCGGTCCGGGGAGCCGTCGCGTACGGCGATCGTCGCGATGCGGTCGCGGACGAGGGTGTCGATGTGGATCAGTTGGGTGTTCGTGTGCTGATTGACGTTCGTCACGGCCTCGGAGACCAGGAGTTTCGCCGTGTCCGCGAGGTCGTGCAGGTCGTTGGCCTGGAGGAGGGCGGCGATGGCGTCCCGGCAGACCCTGGGGCTCTTGGGGGAGTTGGGGGCGCTGAGGCGGTAGGCGTACGGGGGTTCGGTGACTGCGGCGACTTCGGGCATGAGGATGCTCCCAACGCGGTGCGTGACTGGTTCGATGCGCTGCGCTACCAGGACCATAAGGCATTGGTGAGCACTCGTGCTATCGCCCAATAGAATTGGTGCTCTGTTTCGATGTGTGGGAACGTCTCACGCAACACTGTGTTCGGGAGCGAAGGGGAGGGCGCATGCCGAGGACGGCCCCGACTGCGCGGCAGCGACGACTGGGCGTGGAACTGCGCAAGCTGCGTGAGCACGCCGGGATGAACGTGGCGCAAGCCGCCCAGCAACTGGGAGTGGATCGGACCCGGATCAGCAACACGGAGGCCGGTCGGTTCGGGGTAAGTGACGAACGCGTAAGGGCGCTCGCCGAGATCTACTCATGCGGCGATCAGGCGTACGTCGACGCCCTTGCGGTCATGGCGACGGAACGCGTCAAAGGCTGGTGGGAGGAATACCGCGGGAAGCTCTCCGCCAGCGCCCTGGATCTCGCCGAGTTGGAACACCACGCTGCGGGCCTGCGTCTGGTGCAGATCATGCACATCCCTGGGCTGTTGCAGACGGAGGACTACGCACGGGCCGTGTTCTCCACGGCTGAGCCGAAGCCGACGCCAGCGCAACTGCGTTGCAGGCTGTCCCACCGCCTGAGGCGCCGGGATGTGCTGGACCGCGAAGATCCGCCGCAGTGCACCTTCCTTATCCACGAGGCCGCGTTGAGACTCCAGTTCGGCGGTAGCAAGGTGGCGCTGCGGCAACTGGAGTACGTTGTGGAGGCATCGGAGCGGGACAACGTGACCGTACGGGTGGTCCCTTTCTCCGCTGGCGGGTTTCCGAACGCGGGGACTTCCACGACGTATGTCACGGGGCCGGTGTCGCAGTTGGATACGGTGCAGCTCGACTCGCCGAACGGCAGCGCCCTCCTGGACGCGGAAACGTACCTGGCCAACTACACGAGAGTTCTCGACCGGACCGAGGCGATGGCCCTGTCTCCCGACGAGACCCGTGACTTCGTTCACGGCATCGCCCATCAACTGTGAAGGTATGGAGATGTCCGACATACAGTGGCAGAAGTCCTCGTACTCGGCCGACGCCGAGGGCAACGCCTGCGTGGAGCTGGCCCACGCCCCCGACGCCGCGATCCTCCTTCGCGAGAGCGACGAGCCGCAGACCGTGATCGCCACCACGCCCGCCGCCCTCCGGGCGCTCACCCGGGCCGCCCGAGCCGGGCGGTTCGATCATCTGTCCCGCTAGGGGACAATGGGCGCCATGAGTCTGTTCCGCGACGACGGCATCGTGCTGCGCACCCAGAAGCTGGGTGAGGCGGACCGGATCATCAGCCTGCTCACCCGCAACAACGGCCGCGTCCGCGCCGTCGCGCGGGGCGTGCGGCGGACGAAGTCGAAGTTCGGGGCGCGGCTCGAACCGTTCAGCCACGTTGACGTGCAGTTCTTCTCGCGCGGTGGTGGCGAGCTGATCGGGCGCGGGCTGCCGCTGTGTACGCAGAGTGAGACGATCGCTCCGTACGGCGGGGCGATCGTCACCGATTACGCCCGCTACACCGCCGGTACGGCCATGCTGGAGACGGCCGAGCGGTTCACCGATCACGAGGGCGAGCCCGCCGTGCAGCAGTATCTGCTGCTCGTCGGCGCCCTGCGCACCCTGGCCGCCGGGGAGCACGAGCCGCATCTCGTGCTGGACGCGTTTCTGCTCCGGTCGCTCGCGGTCAACGGTTACGCACCGAGTTTCGACGACTGCGCCAAGTGCGGGATGCCCGGTCCGAACCGGTTCTTCTCGGTCGGCGCGGGCGGGGTCATCTGCGGAGAGTGCCGGGTGCCCGGAAGCGTCGTACCCTCGGCGGAGTCGCTGACGCTGCTGGGCGCGCTGCTGACGGGGGACTGGGAGACGGCGGACGCGTGTGAGCTGCGGCACGCCCGGGAGGGCAGCGGGCTCGTGGCGGCGTATTTGCACTGGCACCTGGAGCGGGGGCTTCGGTCGCTGCGGTACGTAGAGAAGTAGCAGCACAGGCAGTAGCACAGAGAGCAAGAGCTGAGGGAGACGTGGCAGGCATGGCAGGACGCGGGTTTCTGGGCCGACAGCGGCGCGAGTACCGGATCCCGGAGCCGCACCCGTCCGGCGCCCGGCCGCCGAAGATCCCCGGTGAGCTGGTGCCGCAGCATGTGGCCGTGGTGATGGACGGCAACGGCCGCTGGGCCAAGGAGCGCGGGCTGCCGCGCACCGAGGGGCACAAGGTCGGCGAGGGCGTTGTGCTGGATGTGCTCAAGGGCTGCCTCGAGATGGGCGTGAAGAACCTCTCCCTCTACGCCTTCTCGACCGAGAACTGGAAGCGCTCGCCCGACGAGGTGCGCTTCCTGATGAACTTCAACCGCGATGTCATCCGCCGCCGCCGCGACGAGATGGACGCGATGGGCGTACGGATCCGCTGGGCGGGCCGGATGCCCAAGCTGTGGAAGTCGGTGGCGCAGGAACTCCAGGTCGCTCAGGAGCAGACCAAGGACAACGACGCCATGACCATGTACTTCTGCATGAACTACGGCGGCCGGGCGGAGATCGCGGACGCGGCGAAGGCGCTGGCGGAGGACGTCCGGTCGGGTCGGCTCGATCCGTCGAAGGTGAACGAGAAGACGTTCGCGAAGTACCTCTACTACCCGGACATGCCGGATGTGGACCTCTTCCTGCGCCCGTCGGGCGAGCAGCGCACGTCCAACTACCTGATCTGGCAGAGCGCGTACGCCGAGATGGTGTACCAGGACGTGCTGTGGCCGGACTTCGACCGCCGCGATCTGTGGCGGGCGTGCCTGGAGTACGCCTCGCGGGACCGCCGCTTCGGCGGGGCGATCCCGAACGAGGAGCAGTTGAAGAAGGACGACTCGCCGTCCGAGTAAGCGCGTAGGGCGCGCAGGCGGCGTGCGCGGCGGCCGCTCGCTCCGTCGCCGCCGCGCCTATTCCGCCACCGCCACGCCTATTCCGCCGCCACGATCCGCTCCACCGCGGCCGCCACCAGCCGGTCCCGCTCCGCCTCCGTGAAGACGTCCGGCAAGGTGAGCTGCTCGACGATCAGCCAGTTCAGGGCCAGGATCAGCAGCTTGACGGCCATGGCGTCGCCAGGGAGCCCCGACGCCTCGTGGTAGGCGACGTTGGCATCGACGTCGGCCCGCACCCGCTCGGTGAGGACCTTGCGCAGCGCGGGGCGCCGGGTGGCCTCGAGGCGGAGCTCCAGCAGGGCCAGATAGCCGGTGCGGAACGAGGCGACGCGGCCGACGAGTTCACGCATCAGCTCCACGTAGGTCTCCCGGTCGCGGCCTGCCGCCCGCTGGCGGGCGATCGTGGCCTCGTCGGGCTGGAGCCGCTCATAGACCCGGGCGCCGGCCTGGGTGAGCAGATCGTCGCGGTTGGCGAAGTAGTTGGATGCCGTACCGGCGGGGACGGCGGCCTCGGTGTCCACCGCGCGGAAGGTCAGGCCGCGTGCGCCTTCCCTGGCCAGTACCTCGATCGCAGCGTCGACGAGTGCGGCGCGCCGCTCGTCGTTCCGTCTCACCATTGACACCACTCCAGGTGTAGTACTACGTTCAAACCACTTCAGTCAGAGTACTACGGATGGAGCTTCCAACGATGCGAAAGCTCGTGTACTACGTCGCCGTCACGCTCGATGGCCGCATCGCGGGCCCCGGCGGCGAGTACGACTTCTTCCCCGCAGGCGACGAACAGCAGTCCGCCGCCTACTCGGCCTGGACCAACACGCTGTACCCCGAGACGGTCCCGACCGCCCACCGCGCCATGGTCGGCCTGGCCGACGCGCCCAACCGCCACTTCGACACCGTCGTCATGGGCCTCGGCACCTACCGCCCCGCCCTCGACGCGGGGATCGGCAGCCCGTACGCGCATCTGCGCCAGTACGTGGTGTCCAGCACCCTCAAGCCCGACATCGACCCGGCCGTCACCGTCGTCCCGGGCGATCCGCTCGCCCTCGTACGCGAGCTCAAGCGGGAGGAGGGCACGGGGCTGGATGTGTGGCTCTGCGGCGGTGGCAAGCTCGCGGGTGCCCTTCTGCCCGAGGTCGACGAGCTGGTGATCAAGAACTACCCGGTCGTCGCCGGTGCCGGAATCCCGGCCTTCGACGGCGCCTTCGACCCCACCGTCTTCGACGTCGCCGAGCGCACCGCCTTCCCCGGCGGCGTCACCCTCACCCACCTCACCCGCCGCTGATGCCGCGATGCCCCATGGACGTGTCACAACAGCGGCCGACAGGAGCCGTCCTCCCGACAACATGCGGATCCACATCGGGAAATGAGCAACGGAATCCACCTGCTATGGTGCGCCGATGTCAGCGATCAAGCAGTTCCAAGTCACCTTCGACTGCACAGAGCCTGAGCGCGTCGCTCGCTTTTGGTGTGAGGCGTTGGGGTACGTCGTACCGCCGCCACCGGAGGGGTTTGCCACGTGGGACGATTTCGATCGCTCTCTGCCGCCTGAGCGGCAGGGTTCGGCGTTCGCCTGCGTTGATCCCTCGGGTGTGGGCCCGCGACTGTTCTTTCAGCGCGTTCCCGAAGGCAAGGTCGTCAAGAATCGGGTGCATCTTGACGTGCGAGTCGGCACCGGCCTCGTGGGTGAAGAGCGCCTCGCCGCGCTCGAAGCCGAGTGCGCACGACTGGTCCCGCTCGGCGCGGTACGCGTGCGAGTGCTGCTTGCCGATGACCACAATGAGTCGTGCATCGTGATGCAGGACATCGAGGGCAACGAGTTCTGTCTCGACTGAGCATCCTCCGAGACGGCGAGGTGGGGCCCTCTCCCCTGGGCCTCTCTTGAAGGTGGTCCCGTATGGGGCGAGCGGTTCTTTACTCGCTGTAGGGCCCACATTGAACGGTCCGTGATGATCGCCGCCCTAGGCTGAGAGCTTTGTACGACAAACGCTCGGCGGGGGGAGGCGTCGCATGGGCGGCAGCAGCGGCGGCGGCAAGGTCCTGGACATCAAGGTGGCGGACATCAAGTCCGTCGCGCCCACCTTCCACCACCAGTCGGTGAAGCTGAGTGAGGCGCTGACCAAGCTGATCACGACGCTGGACGGCTATGGGGAGCCGTGGGGGGACGACAAGCCCGGTAAGGACTTCGGCAAGCAGTACAAGCCGAACCAGAAGCACATCGAGTCGGCGGCCGGCATTCTCGTCCTCGGGCTGACCAGCATCTATGAGGCGATGAACGACATGGCCGACGGTCATGTCGACAACGACAAGCTCATCGAGGGCATGTTCACCAAGGCCAAGCACGGCTCGGGTCATGATCAGGGTCCGGGCGCGGGCGGCCATCGGTGAGTTTCGGCAGCGAGATCGAGGAGAAGGCCAAGGCCCTCCTCATGAAGCTCGGCATGTGGTGGCCGGACGCCAACTCCGGCACCTTGCGCCACGCGGCCGACGCCTGGCGGACGTTCGCCGACAGCGTGGACGATGTGCGGGTCGCCACCGACAAGGCGGCCACGACGCTCATCCACCACAACAAGGGCGAGGCGATCGACGCCTTCGAGACCTTCTGGGGGCGTTACGCCAAGGGCAAGGACGAGGGCTGGCTGAGCAATCTCGCCAAGTCGGCCCGGAACATGGCCAAGGCGCTGGACAAGTTCGCCGACACCGTCGATGACGCGATCGAGAAGCTGTGGACGCAGATCAGCATCGATGCCGTCGCGCTCGTCGGCGGTGGGCTGCTGACCATCGTCACCGGGGGCGCCTCGGACGGGGTGGCGGCGGAGATCATCGCCATGGCCGCCGGTCTGGGCGTCGCCGTGGAGGAAGCGGTCGCCGTCATCGCGGCGGAGATGCTGACGGGCGCGGTCTTCACCAGCGTGCTGTCGGTGACGATCGACGCGGCCGTGGCCCAGCCGGTGAAGATCGCTCTGGGGCAGCAGAAGGGCTTCAGCCTGGACGAGGTCAACCAGGCCGCCAAGGACGGCATGATCGACGGCGGGATCTTCGGCGCCGGACTGGGCGTCCTCAAGCCCGGTGTGATGCCGAAGCTGACCGGCGTCCCGGACCTGCTCAAGCCCCCGAAGGTGCCCTCGCTGCGCCCGAACCTCGTCGAGGAGGGCCCGGCCGCCCGCCCGACCAAGAAGTGCCCCTGCACGGGTGAGCCGATCGACATCGCGACCGGCGCGATGCTGATGGAGCAGACCGATCTGACGCTGCCCGGTTCGCTGCCGCTGGTCTTCGAGCGCACCCATGTGTCCTCGTACCGGGGCGGGGTGTGGTTCGGCCCGACCTGGACCAGCCTGCTGGACGAGCGGATCCAACTGGACGCGGAGGGCGTCGTGTTCGCCGCCGCGGACGGGATGCGGCTGGTGTATCCGGTGCCGGAGCCGGGGGTGCCGACGCTGCCCGCGAAGGGTGCGCGGTGGCCGCTGGAGTGGGACGGCAAACCGGACGGCGTCATGACCGTCACCGATCCGGAGGCGGGTGTGGTGCGGACCTTCGTCCGCCCCGCCGCCACGGAGGAGCCGGGCGCGGTCCATCTGCCGCTGGAGAGCGTGCAGGACCGCAACGGCGCCCGCATCGACATCGAACGCGCCCTGAGCGGCGCCCCGCTGGCCGTCCGCCACTCCGGGGGCTACTACCTGGCCATCGACACCGAGGGCCAGCGGGTCACCGCGCTGCGGCTCCTGGACGAGCCGCCGTCGGTCTACGCCCCCGAGCGGAGCCGCGAGGGCGGCACGGTGGTGATGCGCTACGGCTACGACGAAGCGGGCAACCTTACGGAGGTCACCAACTCCAGCGGCGAGCCGCTGCGCTTCACGTACGACGCCCAGGGGCGGGTGACCTCCTGGACCGACCGCAACGGCACGTCGTTCCGGTATGTGTACGGGCCGGACGGGAAGGTGGTGCGCACCGAGGGCAGCGACGGCGTCTACAACGGCGGCCTGGAGTACGACGACGAGGCGCGGACGACGGTCTACACGGACTCGCTCGGCCACCGCACGACGTACCGCTACAACGCCGACGGGCAGTTGGTCGAGGAGACCGATCCGCTGGGCCACACCACGCTGACGGAGTGGGACGCGCGTGGCGACTGTAAGGTCGCGGTGACGGATCCGCTGGGGCGTACGACGCGCTACGGGTATGACGAGGACGGCAACCTGACCGGCGTCACCCTCCCGGACGGGGCGCGGGCGGAGGCCAGGTACAACGCGCTGTGCCTGCCGCTGGAGGTCACCGAGCCGGGCGGCGGCACGTGGCGCCACACGTACGACGACACGGGGAACCTGACCGCCACCACGGACCCGACGGGGTCGACCACCACCTACGCGTACACCGACCGGGGCCACTTGGCCGAGGTGACGGACGCGCTGGGCAACACCACGCGTCTGAGCACGGACCGGGCCGGACTCCCCATCGCCGTGACGGACCCGCTGGGCCACACCACGAGCGTCCGCCGGGACACCTTCGGCCGGGTGGTCGAGGCGACGGATCCGCTGGGCCACACCACCCGGATGGGCTGGACGACGGAGGGCAAACCGGCGTGGCGCGAGGAGCCGGACGGGTCCCGGGAGAGCTGGACCTGGGACGGCGAGGGCAACCTCCTCACCCACACGGACCCGGCGGGCCACACCACCCACCAGACCTCCACCCACTTCGACGTCCCCGCCACCCGCACGGAGCCGGACGGCGCGAGGTACGCCTTCGCGTACGACACCGAGCTGCGCCTGACCGAGGTCACCAACCCGCAGGGCCTGACCTGGACCTACACCTACGACCCGGCGGGCCGCCTCACCACCGAGACCGACTTCAACGGCCGCACCCTCGCCTACACCCACGATGCGGCCGGCGACCTGCTGACCCGGACGAACGGCGCGGGCGAGACGCTGCACTTCACCCGGGACGCGCTGGGCCGCACGACGGAACAACGCGACGAGGCGGGCGCACGGACGACGTATGCCTACGACGCGCAGGGTGCCCTGACGCGAGCGGCGAATCCGGACGTTGAGCTGAGCCTGGAACGGGACGTGCTGGGCCGCGTCCTGTCAGAAACGGTCAACGGCCGCACGACGAGGTACGCGTATGACGCGGTGGGCCGCCGCACCGAACGCACGACGCCGTCCGGCCTGACGAGCGCCTGGACCTACGACGCGGCAGGCCGCCCAACGTGCCTCGGCAACGGTTCGGGGACCCTCTCCTTCACGTACGACGCGGCGGGCCGGGAGACGGAACGCCGCGTGGGCGAGGCCGTGAGCCTGACCCAGACCTGGGACCGAACGGACCGCCTCACCACACAGACCCTCACCCACGACCCGGGGGCGGCAGACCGCATCCTCCAGCACCGTTCGTACGCCTACCGCCCGGACGGCCACCTGACCGAGATCCGCGAACTCACCTCCGGAACCCGCCGCTTCGACCTGGACCCGGTCGGCCGTGTGAAGGCGGTCCACGCCCATGGCTGGACGGAAACCTACGCCTACGACCCGGCAGGCAACCTCACCCACGCCACAGCACCCGCCCACGCGTCGCCCGGCGACCGCGCATTCACCGGCACTCTGATCCACAGCGCGGGCCGCACGACGTACGAACACGACCCCCAGGGCCGCCTGACCCGCCGCACCCGCAAACTCCTCAACGGCCAGACGCGGACCTGGACCTACACCTGGAACGCCGAAGACCGCCTGACGGACGCGACAACTCCGGACGGCGACCGCTGGCACTACAGGTACGACCCCCTCGGCCGCCGCATATCGAAACAGCGCCTCGGCGAAGACGGCACGGTCACCGAATCGGTGGACTTCACATGGGAAGACACCCGCCTGGCCGAGCAATCCACCCACGAGGGCAAACACACCACCTGGGACTACGCCCCAGGCACCCACCGTCCCCTCACCCAAACCGACCACACCCCGCTGATCCGGGAGCCCGGCACATCCCTCATCGAGAAATTCACGGGCGCCGACGACGAGACGCCACCCGGCTTCCACGCGATCATCACGGACTTGGTCGGCACCCCCACAGAACTGGTCACCCCTGACGGAGACCTGTCCTGGCAACACCGCACCACCCTCTGGGGCACCCACTTCCCCTCCCGGGCGAACACCTCAAAGGTCGACTGTCCCCTCCGCTTCCCCGGCCAATACGCCGACACCGAAACGGGCCTGCACTACAACTACTTCCGCCACTACGACCCGGAAACGGCCCGCTATGTCAGTCCCGATCCTCTTGGGCTTGAAGCTGGACCTCATCACCATAGTTATGCCTTCAACCCGCTCTCGCAGATCGACCCCCTTGGTCTGAAGTGTCTTGACCCCGCTGACGCCGAGAACCACCAAGCCGCGCGTGGCACCGCTGTTGACGGGCAAGGAAATATGCTCGGGAAAGAAGACAGTCCGGGTGTGAGGATGGTGAGCGAAGACGAACTCAAGCGGGTGCGCGCTGGGCTGCACCAAGAGCTAGGAGCTCCCGAGGTAAAACATACGCCCAAGGGTGACATCGAAGTATGGCATCTATCGGATGACCCGAAAGCCACTGTGACGTATCGCCCCTTCAGTAAGTCCGGTGGACCCACCATCGATTACAATGGTGTGGATGGCTTGGGGATGAAAAGGTTTCATATACCACAGCACGGGAGCTGATCAATTGGGTACTCGTGACGACTACGAACGAGAGCTCCAGTACCTATTGGACTACGCCCGGGATGATTGGGTGGGCTTCTCTGTCATCAGCGGCACGGTCGCATCCCTTCTCGGGAAGGGCGCCACTCGTCAGGAGTTGGTGAGCTTGTCGCTCCGGGTCATTGGCGATCTCTATGACAGAGGGGTTCGTGCCGGAGACCTTACTTCATCCGAAGCGCACCCATTCTCTCCTTGGTCCACAGAAAAACAGGGGACCCTGGACAGGATCGAGTCGGAGATGCGGAAGCTCCCAGAATTGCCAGACTCGGGTGATATCTGCTGGTTCACGGTCCCTTGAGGCATGGTTTGGCAGGCGCGGAAGCAACCGTGAAACCTGAAGAGTCCAGAAGTTCGATCCTGGATCGAAAGTCTCACGGTACTCCTGGCTTTGTGGACTTTCTTACTCACAATTGCAGTGTCGGACTCCTCCGGAGAGTTGGTCGGCGAACTGCTGCTATGGGTAAGCAATGATGGTCTGTCGGCTTTGGAATATTCTTGAACACCGACGAGACGCCTGTGGAACTTCCTGATCCAAACGACGTGACCGTTGCCGTGGAACAGTAATTGGCGTGGTGGAGGCGTATGCAGCTTGACGCTTTGATCGGGCGTATCGTGCTGGGCATCAAGGGCATCTCCTACCTTCCCGCAGAAGAGGAAGGATCGGAATTGTCGCTCGAGGGTCTTGAATTTATTCTCGAGAATTCTGAGTCCCTGAGCTTCACTGCGGGGACGAACTGGGCTCTGCGTGTGGAGAAAGGGGAGTGGCCAGGACTTCCTCGATGGTGCTATCCGTCCGGATCGTGGCAGTACAGTGATGTTCACCCTCTTGCTGTGGAACTCTCTAGCAGGGTCTGCAACGTGGAGAAGCACATTAATGCGCTCGCGGAACTGACTGGAGTGGATGTCCAATTCGAGAATGGATCCCGAGTCTCTGTCGCCTCTGGACGAGTGTTCACGGTGATGTTTATTCCCGCCAGCGTGAGCTGATCCACCGGGGCAGCCCTTGCGGAAACGTCGTTTAACACAGTAGTTGCGCTATATCAAGCGTTTTCTGGAGGGGGGCACGGGAGGGGTCGCATCGAGTGCGACGTCAGGCCCAGCAGACCCCCTGCTGGTTGTCCGACGTCGCACTCGACCCCGGGCCGGTGTGTTATCCGGTTTCCTCGGCGCCCACGCCGGCAACCCCTGCCCGCGAAGCGGCAACAGCAGCCACCGCCGTCGCGGCCAGCGCGGCGCTGACCCATACCGCGCCCCGGTAGTCGCCAGCCGTCTCTGTCACGACGCCCGCGATCAACGGGCCCAGGAAGGCGCCCGCGTTCAGCGCGACCGTGGCGAACGAGCCGCCCAGTGAAGGGGCCTGGGAGGCGGTACGCATGACCCGGGTGACGAGGGTTGAGCCGATGCCGAAGGACAGGCCGCCCTGGAGGATCGTCACGATGAAGAGCGGGGCCGTATAGGGGCTGGCCAGCGCCAGCAAAGCCCAGCCCACGGGCAGGGTGCACAGCGCCAGGAGCAGGCCCCTCCCGAACTCGCCGTCGGACCCGCCGTCGGCCCTACGGCCGGCCGTGGTCACCCCTGCGAAGGCGCCCACTCCGAACGCGGCGAGAAGGGCGGGGACGGCGGCGTCGGGGAGGTGGGTGATGTCCGTGGCGATGACGGCCAGGTAGGCGAAGGTCGCGAAGGTCGCCCCGTTGACCACGGCCGCCAGGACCATGGCCCACTGCACCGGGCGCGATGCCAGCACACGCGCTTCCCGCCTGATCGACACATCCTCCTGACCAGCCGCGTCGGCGGGCGCCTGGCGGAAGACCAGGGCCAGTGCGGGCAGGCACAAGACGGCCACGGCCCAGAACGCGGAGCGCCAGCCGGACCACTCCCCGAGCAACGCCCCCGCGGGGACGCCCGCGACGCACGACAGCGTGACCCCGGACAGCAGAACGGCGGTGGCCCTGGCGTGCCGCGCCGCCGGTACGAGGGCCGTCGCGACGGACATCGCGACCGCCAGGAAACCGGCATTGGCGACCGCGGCGACGATACGAGTACCGAACAGCACGGCGAAGTCCGTCGTCACCGCGCCGATCACGTGCACGACGACGAACGCCGTTAGAAACGCCGCCAGCGCGCGACGCCGGGGCCAACGCGCGCTCAGCGCGGCCATCACCGGGGCGCCGACGATCATCCCGATCGCGTACGCGGACGTCAGGCTCGCCGCGGCTCCCACCGACACGGAGAGGTCTTGGGCGATGCCCGGTACGAGGCCGGACAGCATGAACTCGGATGTTCCTTGCGCGAAGACAGCGAGCGCGAGGACGTAGAGAAAGACAGGCAAGAGGTCGACTCCAGCGAAGAGCGGATGCGGGCGGGAACAGCCGCGTGCTGGATGTCGGACTACGCCATGACGAGCCATGAATACGTCATGACTACGCCGTGGATACGACGAGCCCGAGAGGGAACCAGACACACGGAGTCGTGTCCGGTCGCTGGAAGCGAGATCGACCCAAAAAGTCAGGTCAGCGGTTCAGACAACTGCTCGCCGCCGAACGACCGGCGGCTCCGCTCTGTCCGATTCAGGGCTCGTCACATCGGGCACCGTATCCACAACGCCCGACCTGGATCAATCCTGGGCAGCCTTCGCCGCCGCGCAGTCGCCGCAGGTGCCGAAGATCTCGATCGTGTGGGCCACGTCCACGAAGCCGTGCTCGGCGGCGATCGCGTCGGCCCATTTTTCGACGGCGGGGCCCTCCACCTCCACCGCCTTGCCGCAGGCGCGGCAGACCAGGTGGTGGTGGTGCTCCTCGCTGTTGCAGCGGCGGTAGACCGCCTCGCCCTCGGTGGTGCGGAGGACGTCGACCTCGCCGGCGTCGGCCAGGGACTGGAGGGTGCGGTAGACGGTGGTCAGGCCCACCGAGTCGCCTCGGTGCTTGAGCATGTCGTGGAGCTCCTGCGCACTGCGGAACTCGTCCACCTCGTCCAGTGCCGCCGCCACCGCGGCGCGCTGCCTGGTGGACCGGCCGCGTACTGGGGGACCCGCGGTCACCACGGCTGCCTCCTCAACCTCACATGCTCCGTCGCTCTCAGGGCTCTCTCCGCGCCCACTGCGTCTTCTGCCCGGCCATTGTGCCAGTTAACGCTCGGGGGACGGACGAGAGCGACAGACTGGGGGACGGGCCGAGCGGTGGGCCGTGGGGCGGGTCGTGCGGTGGGCCGTGCGAGTACGTGGACTATACGAGTACATCGTCCCTCACCGTGCACCCTTCCCCGGCCGCTGCCACCCGTTGGGCGCGTCTTTTCGCCAGGGGTGCGGCCAGGGCCGTGATCGCGGCGAAGACGCCGATGGCGAGGACGACGATGCTCGCGCCGGGCGGGACGTTCTTGTAGAAGGAGAAGACCGTGCCGGACAGGGTCACCACGACGCCGATGGTGATCGCCAGCGCGAGCGTCATCGCGAAGCCCCGGGTGGCCTGCTGAGCGGCGGCGACCGGGACCACCATCAGGGCGCTGACCAGGAGCAGGCCCACGACGCGCATGGCGACGGTGACCGTGACGGCCGCGGTGACGGCCAGCAGCAGGTTGAGTGTGCGCACCGGGAGGCCGGTCACCCGGGCGAACTCCTCGTCCTGGCAGACCGCGAACAACTGGCGGCGCAGCCCCAGCGTGATCAGTACGACGAAGGCGGCCAGGAGGGAGATCGCGACGACGTCCTCGGGGGAGACCGTGGTGATCGAGCCGAAGAGATAGGTGGTGAGGTTGGCGTTGGAGCCGGTCGGCGAGAGGTTGATCAGCAGCACACCGCCCGCCATCCCGCCGTAGAAGAGCATCGCGAGGGCGAGATCGCCACGGGTCTTGCCGTACCAGCGGATCAGCTCCATGGCGATCGCGCCGAGTGCGGAGACGGCGACGGCGGTCCATACGGGGTTGGCGCCGGTCAGGAAGCCGAGGGCGACGCCGGTGAGGGCGACATGGCCGATCCCGTCGCCCATGATCGCCTGGCGGCGCTGGACGAGGTAGATGCCGACGGCGGGCGCGGTGATGCCCACCAGGACGGCGGCGAGCAGGGCCCGCTGCATGAAGGCGTAGTCGAGGATCTCGAGCATCTCAGGTCAGCAACCCTGTCCGGATCGGTTCGGCGTCGGGCGCCGCATGGGGATGGACGTGATCGTGGCCGGGCAGCGCATGCTGGCCCACGGCCTTGGGCGGCGGTCCGTCGTGGACCACACAGCCGTCGCGGAGCACCACCGCGCGGTCGATCAGCGGCTCCAGCGGGCCGAGCTCATGGAGGACGAGGAGGACCGTGGCGCCGGCGGCGACCTGCTCGCGGAGGGTGCCCGCGAGGATCTCCTGGCTGGCGAGGTCCACCCCGGCCATCGGCTCGTCCATGATCAGCAGTTCCGGTTCGCCCGCGAGGGCGCGGGCGATCAGCACGCGCTGGTGCTGGCCGCCGGAGAGGGCGCTCACCGGGTCCCGGGCGCGGTCGGCCATGCCGACGAGCTCCAGGGCCCGCTGAACGGCCGCCCGGTCCGCCTTGCGCGGCGGGCCGAACCGGCGGCGGGCCAGCCGGCCCGCCGAGACGACCTCGCGTACGGTCGCGGGGACGCCGCTGGCGGCGGTGGTGCGCTGCGGTACGTAGCCGATCCGGGCCCAGTCGCGGAACCGGCGGCGGGGGGTGCCGAAGAGGGCCAGCTCACCGCCGGTGAGCGGCACCTGGCCGACGATGGACCGTACGGCGGTGGACTTCCCCGAGCCGTTGGCGCCGAGCAGCGCCACGACCTCGCCGCGGCGGACGGTCAGATCGATGCCGCGCAGCACGGGGCGGCCACCGAGGGTGGCGGTGGCGCCGCGCAGGGATATGGGGTCCGCGGTCGTGTGGGGACCTGGATGTCGGGCCGTGGTCGGGGCTATGTCCGGTTCCTCGGCCACCCCGGTTTCCCGGGCCACCCCGGTTTCCCGGGCCACCCCGGTTTCCCGGGCCTCCTCGGCTTCCATGGCTTTCTCCCTCACTTGGCGCCCAGCGCCTTCTTCAGGGCCTTCAGATTGGATCGCATGACCTGGAGGTAGTCGTCGCCCCTGGACTTGTCGCCGATGCCCTCAATGGGATCGAGCACATCGGTCCGCAGATGGAGATCGCCCGCCAGCGTCTTCGCCGTCCGGTCGCTCACCAGGGTCTCGAAGAAGACGGTGTTGACCTTGTCCTTCTTGGCGACGCTGTGCAGCCCCTTGATCCGGGCCGGGCTGGGCTCGGACTCGGGGTCGAGCCCGGAGATCGCCTCCTGCCGCAGGCCGTAGCGCTCGGCGAGATAGCCGAAGGCGGCGTGGGTCGTGATGAAGGTGTCCGAAGAACGGTCCTTCAAACCGCTCCGGAAGTCCTGGTCGAGCGTGGTCAGCTCCTTGACCAGGGCGGTGGTGTTCTTCTTGTACGTCGTGGCGTGATCGGGGTCGGCCTTCTCCAGCGCCTTGCCGACGCCCTTGGCGACCTGGGCGTAGCGCACCGGGTCCAGCCAGATGTGGGGGTCGGCGGCGGCGTCGCCGGAGTGGGCGTGGCCCTTGTGCCCTTCCTCGCCTTCATGGCCGCCTTCGCCCCCGTGGTCGTGGTCGCCCTCGACCTCGGTGCCGTGGTCCTCCAGCGTGGTGTACGAGGCGGCGTCGGCGACGTGCTTCGGCTCGGCCTGTCCGATGGCCCGGTCGACGGAGGGCTGGAGCCCCTTGAGATAGACCACCAGACCGGCCTTGCTGAGATCGGCGGTCTGCCGGGGGCTGATCTCCAGATCGTGCGGTTCGACACCGGGCTTGGTCAGGGAGGACACATGGATGGCGTCCCCGCCGATCCGCTGGGCGAGGAACTGTAGGGGATAGAACGACGCCACCACGTCCAGCTTGCCGTCCGTCCTTCCGTCTCCGGTGTTGGAGGAGCAGGCTGTGAGGGTGGTCAGACCCAGTGCGGCGGCTCCGACGAGGGCGGTGGTGGGCCTGAGGCGGCGTATGTTCATGACTCTCATTTTCAACAAAGATGGAAACGATTGTCAACAAGTGTCCTCTTGCTGATCGCTTCGACTACCGATTTGATCCGGGGGGTGCCGCCGCCGGTAACCTGAAGCATTCGCTTCGTCGTCAATGTCGTCATCAATGAAGAGAGCACCGTGGCCGCCGACAAGATCGACACCATCGTCAGCCTCAGCAAGCGCCGTGGCTTCGTCTACCCGTGCAGCGAGATCTACGGCGGCCAGCGAGCCGCCTGGGACTACGGACCGCTCGGTGTGGAGCTGAAGGAGAACATCAAGCGGCAGTGGTGGCGTTCGATGGTCACCTCTCGTGACGACGTCGTCGGACTCGACTCGTCCGTGATCCTGGCCCGTGAGGTGTGGGAGGCGTCCGGCCACGTCGCCACCTTCACGGACCCGCTCACCGAGTGCACCTCCTGTCACAAGCGGTTCCGCGCGGACCACCTGGAGGAGGCGTACGAGGCCAAGCACGGCCGGCTCCCCGAGAACGGCCTGGCCGACGTCAACTGCCCGCACTGCGGCAACAAGGGCAGCTTCACCGAGCCCAAGCAGTTCTCCGGGCTGCTCTCCACCCACCTCGGCCCGACCCAGGACTCCGGCTCGGTCGCGTATCTGCGCCCCGAGACCGCCCAGGGCATCTTCACCAACTTCCTCGCCGTCCAGCAGACCTCGCGCCGGAAGCCGCCGTTCGGCATCGCGCAGCTCGGCAAGTCGTTCCGCAACGAGATCACGCCGGGGAACTTCATCTTCCGCACGCGTGAATTCGAGCAGATGGAGATGGAGTTCTTCGTCAAGCCGGGCGAGGACGAGACGTGGCACGAGTACTGGATGGAGCAGCGCTGGAACTGGTACCGGGACCTCGGTATCCAGGAGGCGAACATCCGGTGGTACGACCACCCCAAGGAGAAGCTCTCCCACTACTCCAAGCGCACCGCTGACATCGAGTACCGCTTCAGCTTCGGCGGCTCGGAGTGGGGTGAGCTGGAGGGCGTGGCCAACCGCACCGACTACGACCTGAAGGCGCACTCGGCGGCGTCCGGCCAGGACCTGTCGTACTTCGACCAGGAGGCCGGCGAGCGCTGGACCCCCTACGTCATCGAGCCGGCGGCGGGCGTGGGCCGCGCGATGCTGGCCTTCATGCTCGACGCGTACGTCGAGGACGAGGCGCCCAACGCCAAGGGCAAGATGGAGAAGCGCACCGTGATGCGGCTCGACCCGCGGCTGGCGCCGGTCAAGGTCGCGGTGCTGCCGCTGTCCCGCAACCCGCAGCTCTCGCCGAAGGCCAAGGGGCTCGCGGCGGACCTGCGCAAGCACTGGAACATCGAGTTCGACGACGCGGGCGCGATCGGCCGCCGCTACCGTCGCCAGGACGAGATCGGCACGCCCTTCTGCGTCACGGTGGACTTCGACACCCTCGACGACAACGCCGTGACGGTGCGTGAGCGCGACACGATGAAGCAGGAGCGGGTCTCCCTCGACCAGATCCAGTCCTACCTGGGCGGCCGTCTGATCGGCTGCTGACCTGGCTCGGGCCAGCGCGCCCGGACCACGGGCACCGGACACATACCCGACGACGGGCTCCGGCGCCGCGGACGCTATGTCCGTGGCGCCGGGGCCCGTCGGCTCGGCAGAACGGGGGTTCACCAATCGTGCGAGGCGTGACACATCACATCACCGCCACCCGCGAGGACGGCACGGTCTTCGAGGTGAGCTACGGCTACGGCCCGGGGCAGCGGCGGCTGCTCGGCTGCGAGCACTGCGACTGGCAGGAGCGGATCACCTCCGGCGGTGCCCGCCACAAGGGCCTCGATCACCTCGCCCAGGCGCACGGAGCCCTCGGCTCGCCGCGGATGACCGCCGACGCGGCGGCACGGCGGCAGGTCCTCCTGATCATGCTGGCCTGTTTCGCGGCGGCCGCGGTCATTCTGTGGTGGGCCGCCTCGCAGGGGTGAGCGGCCTCGCAGGGGTGAGCCGCGGGTCGTCGCGGACGGTCCGCCGTCCCCGGCCGAGCGCCAGCGCCGTGCACAGCGCCGCCAGCGGCAGCTCCGCGCAGGCCGCCATCGCGACCGCCATCGCCAGTTCCCCGCCCGGCGCGGCGGTCACCGTGTCGAACCACGCGTCCACCACGAGCAGCGCTCCCGTCGCCGCCGCGGTCAGGCGATGGCGGTCGTCACCGCGTCCGCGGAGCGCGGCGGTGGAGAGCAGTCCGAGCGCCTCGAGGGCGTCCAGGCCCACCCACGCGACGTTCCAGTGGCCGACCTGGGCCGTGGACGGCACCGTCCGGGCCAGTACGTACAGCCAGGGGAGCAGCGCCGCACCCGAGGCCAGCAGCACCGACTCCGGCCGTATGCGCCGCGGCGGAAGCGCGAAGCGCGCCTTCCGCGCGGTGCGCGCGTCGGTGGCCGGGGCGGCGGCGGGAGTGGGGGCGTACAGGGCGGTCATGGGGCGGATCTCCTTCCGGGCCCGCTCGTTGTCGGGCATGCCCTCAGCCTTGTCGGCGCCGCCGCCGGTGTCGGTCACACCAGTTGCCGACTTGGGGTGGCACTAGTTGCACCCCGAATCCGGGCATGTGGTCCAGCGCGCGGCCGATCGGGCCCGCTCTAAGGTCGTCGCATGAGCCTCCTCACCGCGATACGCCCCGCGTTCGGGCGTTCGCTGCACCGGCTGCGGCGCGACCTCGGTTTCGGTGTCGCGGGTGCGGCGGTGCAGTTCGTGGCCTGGGCGATACCCATGAGCGCTCCGTGGCTGATCTACGAGGACACCTCGGCCCTGGGGGAGATCATGCTCGCCCTCACCGTCCCGCTCGTCGTTCCGGCCGTGGCCACGCCCGTGCTGACGCGCGTCCAGCGGTGGCGCTTCAAGGCGCTGCTCGACATCGAGATCACCGGGCCCAAGAGGGCCCCGCGGCAACTGTGGTACCACCTGCTGGCCGGACCGGCGGTCGCCTGGGGAGGGGTGCTGGCCGTCACGATGGCCCTCGTCGGCCTCGCGGCCGCCACGGTGTACATCTGGATATGGGGCGCCCCGCTGTCCTGGCGGGTCGAACATGTCGGGTACTCGACCAAGGCCGCGTATGTCACGGTCGGCGGCGTGATCCTGCTGGCCCTCGCCTACGCGCTCGTCGGCGCCCTCGTACGGCTCGACACGCGTGCTGCCACCGCGCTGCTGGGCCCCGTCCCCGCCAAGGAGTTGGAGCGCCGGGTCGAGGATCTGACCGAGAGTCGTGCGGGCGCGGTCGACGCGGCCGATGCCGAGCGCCGCCGTATCGAACGCGATCTGCATGACGGTGCCCAGCAGCGGCTGGTCTCCATGGCGGTCAACCTGGGCCTGGCCAAGGCGACGCTGACCGATCTGCCGGACGAGGCCCGGCAGGTGATCGAGGAGGCGCACCGGGAGGCCAAGGGTGCCATCGAGGAGCTGAGCGCTCTGGTGCGGGGCCTCCACCCGGCCGTCCTGGACGAACTCGGCCTGGACGCCGCCCTCTCCGGCATCGCGGCCCGTGCGCCGCTGCCGGTGCGGCTGCATGTCCATGTGCCGGAGCGTGCCGCCCCGACCGTCGAGGCCGTCGCGTACTTCGTCGTATCCGAGGCCCTCACCAACGTCGCCAAGCACGCCCGGGCGGAGCGGGCCGACGTCACGGTCGTCCGCACCGGGGACATGCTCCGGGTCGTCATCGCCGACGACGGGGAGGGCGGGGCCGACGCCGCCCGGGGCAGCGGTCTCACCGGGCTCGCCAAGCGGGTGGGCTCGGTGGACGGCACGTTCGGGATCAGCAGCCCCCGCGGGGGCCCGACCGTCATCACCGTGGAGCTGCCGTGCGTGCTGTGATCGCCGAGGACTCGGTTCTGCTGCGGATCGGCCTCGTCAAGGTGTTGCAGATGGCGGGCTTCGAGGTGACCGCGGAGGCGGCGGACGCGGAGGGGCTGCTGACGGCGGTGGCGGAGCACCGTCCGGACATCGCCGTGGTGGACGTACGGATGCCGCCGGGCTTCACGGACGAGGGCGTCCGGGCCGCCCTGCTCATCCGGCGGCAGTGGCCCGACACGGCGGTGCTGCTGCTCTCGCAGTACGTGGAGGAGCGCTACGCGGCCGATCTGCTCACCGCGCACACGAGCGGGATCGGCTATCTGCTGAAGCAACGCGTCGCGGACGTGGAGGACTTCATCGACGCGCTGCGCCGGGTGGCGGGCGGTGGCACCGCCCTGGACCCGCAGGTCGTCTCCCAGTTGCTCGTCCGCCGCCACAGCGACCCGCTGGACCGGCTGACGCGGCGGGAGCGGGAGGTGCTTGAGCTGATGGCGGGCGGCCGGTCCAACGCGGGGATCGCGGGGGCGCTGGTGATCAGCGAGTCCGCGGTGGCCAAGCACATCAACTCCATCTTCGGGAAGCTGGACCTGCCGGTCGCCGACGCGGACCACCGCAGGGTGCTGGCCGTACTGCGGTTCCTGGGTGTGGGCTGAGGTGCGCCCCGAAGGGGCGCGGGGCTGTGCCGATGTGCGGCTCCGCCGCGGCGGCGTTCACCGGGACGGCCTCCTCGATGGCGGCCACCTGCTACGCCACCGCACGCGGCAGGCGCAGGCTCAGCAGCAGCGTCAGCGCGATCGCCGCGAGCTGGGCCGCGAGCGTGACGACCAGCGCGTCACCCATGCCCATCGACGGCTCCAGGGACAGGAAGAGCGTGCCGAGCGTCGCCACGCCCAGCGCCAGCGCGGACTGCTGGGTGGTGACCATCACGCCGCTCCCCACCCCGGCCCGCTCGTTCGGCACATCGGCCAGCACGATCCGGATCAGCACCGGAAGCTGAAGCCCCTGCCCGAACCCGGCCAGCGCGACCCCCGGCAGCAGCCCGGCCAGCGACAGCCCCTGCCAGTCGCGCCATACGGCCAGCATCAGCACCGCGATGCCCACGGCCTGGATCAGCCCGCCCGCGGTCACCACCCGGCTGCCGAACCGGCCCACCAGACGCGGACCCATCAGCGAGGCCACGAAGAACGTCGTGGCCATCGGCGCCAGCGCCAGCCCGGCCTCGACCGGCCCGTACCGCAGCCCCTGCTGTAGGGCGACCGCGATCACGAACATGAAGCCACCGAAGCCGATCGAGAACGGCACCACCATCGGCAGCCCGCGCCGCAGCCCACTCAGCGCGAACAGGCTCGGCGGCAGCAGCGGCGTGCGGCCAGCCCCTCGCCCGCCACCACCCTCAGCAGAGCTGCGCGCTGCCTGGTCTGCCCGGTCGGCGCGCCGCTCCACGACGTAGAACGCGGCGGCCACGAGGGGGAACGCGCCCAGCGTCAGCCAGGTCCACAGCGGCCAGCCCGCCGCCCGCCCCTCGGTCAGCGGCACCATCAGCGTGATCAGCGACAGCGCCAGCAGTACGGTGCCCGGCACATCCACCGGCGCGGGCCGCTCCGAGCGGGTCTCGGGGACCGTACGGACCGCGAGGATCAGGCCGATCACCGCGACCGGCACATTGACCAGGAAGACCGCGCGCCACCCGGTGCCCGCGATGTCGGCGGCCACCAGCACACCGCCCAGGATCTGCCCCGCCACCATGGACAGACCGGCCGTCGCGCCGTACATGCTGAGCGCACGGGCGCGGCGCGTACCGCTGGTCGAGGAGTGGATCGTGGCCAGCACCTGGGGCAGCATCAGCGCGGCCGAGGCGCCCTGCGCCACCCGGGCGCCCACCAGGCTCCAGGCGTCGGGTGCGAGCCCGCAGGCCAGCGAGGTCAGCCCGAAGGCCGCCATCCCGGCGAGGAAGAGCCTGCGCCGTCCGAAGGTGTCGCCCAGCCGGCCGCCGAGGACCAGCAGCACCGCGTAGGCCACGCCGTATCCGGCGACGACGAGCTCCAGGACGGCCGGACCGGCGTGGAGATCGCGGTCCATGGTGGGCAGGGCCACGTTGACGATGAAGAAGTCGATCAGCGGCAGCGCCGCGCCCAGCAGCACGGTGAACAGCCCGAGGGGGCTCAGCGCGGGGCCGGACTTCCCGTGGGTGGTCGTCCCGCCGGTGGTCCTCGTGCCGGTGGTCTTCGTGCCGGTCGCCTTCGCTGCGTCCGGGGCGAGGGTTCTCGTTCGTATCGTGGAAATCTGCGTTTCGGTCACGCTTACGAAGATCCGTGCTCGCTCAGGCTGGTACCAGAGTGTCTTTATCCTGGTACAAGAAGTACCTGGCAACCGGCTGAGCCCTTCAGGCACCCTGGAACCATGACCACGATGGTGCGGGAAACCACGGCCGGTGCCACGACGGGCGCCAAGGCCGAGAGCAGGAGTGCGGGGGCCGAGATACGACGGGGCGAACTGGCCGCGTTTCTGCGCAGCAGGCGGGAGCGGATCACCCCTGAGCAGGTGGGGCTGCCCCGGGGCCGCCGGCGGCGCACCCCCGGACTGCGCCGCGAGGAGGTCGCGCAGCTCTCGACCGTCGGCGTGACCTGGTACACATGGCTGGAGCAGGGCCGCGACATCCATGTCTCGGCGCAGGTCCTCGACGCCATCGCCCGCGCGCTGATCCTGGACCGCAGCGAGCGGGCCCATCTCTTCGCACTCGCCGGGACCGTCGACCCGAGCCCGGCGAGCGAGTGCACGGGCGTTCCGCAGTCGCTGCGGCGCATGCTGGAGCAGTTGGAGCCGTTCCCCGCCTGCGTCCAGAACAGCCGCTTCGACCTGCTCGCCTACAACCGCACCTACCGGCTGATGATGTGCGACCTCGACCAGGTGCCGCCGGAGGACCGCAACTGCCTGTGGCTGGCCTTCACCCACGACGAGTGGCGCTCCAGCATGGTGGACCGGGACGAGACGATCCGGCTGATGGCGGCCAAGTTCCGCGCCGTCATGGCCGAGCATGTCGCGGAGCCCGCCTGGAAGGCGATGGTGAAGCGGCTGGAGGACGCCTCGGCGGAGTTCCGGGAGATCTGGGCGCGGCATGAGGTGGTCCGGCCCGGCGACAAGGTCAAGGTCTACCGCCAGTCGCAGGTGGGCATCCTCCGGCTGGCCTCCACCAGCCTGTGGACCGGCCCGAGGCAGGGCCCCAAGCTGCTCACCTACACCCCGGCGGACACGGAGACGCATGAGCGCCTGGAGCGGCTGCATGCGCTGGCGCTCGAGGCGGGCGCCGCGACGGCTGAGGCCGCGAGGGCCGAGGCCGCCCCGGCGGCGGTCTGACCCGGCGGGCCCCGGGGCCGCCGGGCAGCATCGATATGCGGCTCCGCCACGTGGTGGATTCCGCCCCAGCCCTCGGGCCGGACGACCCGGAGGGGGTCCAGGGGCGCAGCCCCAGGAAACGGGGCCCAGGGGCGGAGCCCCTGGTTACGGGAAGGGGCGGGGAGGGGAAAGATCCGCAGCACGCCCGCCCCCCTCGCGCCGACTACGCCTTCGCGTCCGCCGCCGCCCGTCCCGTCGGCGCGCTCTCCTCGAGCAGCGCGGCCGCGCGCCGGGTCGTCTTCTCGGCCCAGCGGCCCGTGGTCACCATCCCCAGCAGCAGGATGACGGCACCGCATCCGGCGATGATCCACCAGGCCGGACGAGCGGCGTCCACGAACGCGGCAGCGGCCGCGGGTGAGGCGGCGTGCCCCATCCGGCCCACCGCCGCGGAGGCGGCGCCCGCCGCCAGCACCGCGCCGATGACCGCGACGCCGAGCGACTGGCCCACCTGGCGGCTGGTGGAGGCGACGGCCGCGGCGACTCCGGCCTGGGAGCGGGGCATCCCGGAGACCGCCGTGTTGGTGATGGGCGCGTTGACCATGCCGAAGCCGAGGCCGAACATCGCATAGCCGAGCAGCAGCCCGATATCGGTCGTCTGGACGTCGAAAACGGCGAACATCACCCCGCTGGCCGTTATGGCCACCCCGGCCACCAGCATCGAAGGCCGGGGCCCGCGGGCGCCCACCAGCCGACCGGACAGCGGCGCGCAGACGAAGCACATGAACGCCATGGGCAGCATCCACAGCCCGGCGTGCAGTGCGTCGAGCCCTCGTACGTCCTGTAGATAGAGCGTGTTCATGAAGAGATAGCCGCCGAGGGCCGCGAAGGCGCACACCGCGACGACCGTCGCCCCGCTGAAGGGCGCGCTGTGGAAGAACCGCACATCGATCAGCGGTTCCTCACGCCGCAGCTCGTAGCGGATCAGCGCGATGAGCCCCACGGCGGCGATGGCCACGAAGGTCACGATCAGCGGCGAGTCCCAGCCGCGGTCCGGCGCCTCGATGATCGCGTAGGTGAGGGTGCCCAGCACCGCGACGACGAGCAACTGGCCGATGGGGTCGGCCCGGCGCGGCTTGGGGGCACGCGACTCCGGTACGTAGCGGGCGGTGAGGAGCAGCGCCGCGATCCCGACCGGAAGGTTTATCCAGAAGATCGAGCGCCAGCCGACGGACTCCACCA
Organism: Streptomyces sp. CY-1; assembly: GCF_047218265.1. Classification (NCBI taxonomy): domain Bacteria; kingdom Bacillati; phylum Actinomycetota; class Actinomycetes; order Kitasatosporales; family Streptomycetaceae; genus Streptomyces; species Streptomyces sp. CY-1. The sequence goes on along the minus strand of NZ_CP178393.1, from coordinate 3,923,720 downwards.
GCACGCCGCCCACGATCGGCCCGGCCGCCATGCTGATGCCGACGACCCCGCCCCAGACACCGATGGCGCGGGCCCGCTCCTTGGGCTCGGTGAAGACATTGGTGATGATCGACATGGCGACGGGGTTCAGCATCGAACCGCCGATCGCCTGCACCATGCGGAAGATGACCAGCGTCTCCAGATTGGGCGCGAGGCTGCACAGCCCCGACCCGAGGGTGAAGATCACCAGCCCGGTCTGGAAGGTGCGCTTGCGGCCCACTCGATCGGCCGTCGAGCCCGAGAGCATCAGCAGCGCGGCGAGGACCAGGGTGTACGCGTCGATCGTCCACTGCATCCCGGAGACGGAGGCGTGCAGATCGCTTCGGATCGAGGGCAGGGCGACGTTGAGGACGGTGTTGTCGAGGCTGACGAGCAGCAGGCTCATGCAGCAGATCGCCAGCACGAGCATGCGCCGCCGATGGCTGAGCTCACGCATGGTTGAACGCTACATCGATACTGTCGGTGCGGCGGTCATAACCGCCCTGTCGGTCCCTCTGGCGGGTGCGGGACAATAAGAGATCGGCCCGTTCTCTCCACCGTAGTACGCACAAGGAAGCTGACCCCATGACGCAGACGCCGCAGCCGCCGCAGACTCCGCATCAGCCGGGGACGCGGCTGCGGATCGGACCGCATATGGTCCAGCCGCCGGTCGTTCTCGCACCGATGGCCGGGATCACCAACGCTCCGTTCCGCACCCTGTGCCGGGAGTTCTCCGGTGGTAAGGGGCTGTTCGTCAGCGAGATGATCACCACCCGGGCGCTGGTGGAGCGGGACGCCAAGACGATGCGGCTGATCCACTTCGACGGGAGCGAGAAGCCGCGCTCCATCCAGTTGTACGGGGTGGATCCGACGACCGTCGGCAAGGCCGTCCAGATGATCGTGGACGAGGATCTCGCCGACCATATCGACCTCAACTTCGGCTGCCCGGTGCCCAAGGTGACCCGTAAGGGCGGCGGCTCGGCGCTTCCGTACAAGCGGCATCTGCTGCGCTCGATCCTGCGCGAGGCGGTGACCGCCGCGGGCCCGCTGCCGGTCACCATGAAGATGCGCAAGGGCATCGACGACGACCACATCACCTTCCTCGACGCGGGCCGGATCGCGGTCGAGGAGGGCGTGACCGCGATCGCCCTGCACGGCCGCACCGCCGCCCAGCACTACGGCGGCACCGCCGACTGGGAGGCGATCGCCCGGCTGAAGGAGGCCGTCCCGGAGATCCCGGTGCTGGGCAACGGCGACATCTGGTCCGCCGACGACGCGGTCCGGATGATGCGCGAGACAGGCTGTGACGGCGTCGTCGTGGGGCGCGGTTGCCTCGGGCGGCCCTGGCTCTTCGGCGATCTGGTGGCCGCGTTCGAGCCGGGCCAGGCGGGGCCGGTGGACGGCTCCGAGGCGCCCAGCTATGCCCGGCCGACGCTCAAGGAGGTCGCGGCCGTGATGCGCCGCCATGCCGAGCTGCTCGCCGAGTGGCTGGAGGACGAGGAGCGCGGCGTGATCGACTTCCGTAAGCATGTCGCCTGGTACACCAAGGGCTTCTCGGTCGGCTCGGAGATGCGCAAGCGGCTGGCGATCACCTCGTCCCTCGCCGAGCTGGACGCCCTGCTGGCCGAGCTGGACCTGGACCAGGAGTGGCCCCCCGGCGCCGACGGCCCGCGCGGCCGCACCTCGGGCCGCAACCGCGTGGTGCTGCCCGACGGCTGGCTGGACGACCCGTACGACTGCGCCGGGGTCGGCGCGGACGCGGAGCTGGACACCTCGGGCGGCTGAACCCCCCCATCCAGCCTCCAGCAGTCCCGTAGTCCAGGGGTCACACGAGGTCATCACGGGTTAAAGTAATGGGCTCGTGGTCGCGGTGGGTTCTGGACGATCTGGGGGGATCGGTGACAAGCGTCGTCTTCGTCCACGGCACGGGGGTCCGGGCCAAGTCGTACGAGAAGAGCTTCGCGCGGGTCGTGAGCGGCCTGGGGCGGGTGAGAGCCGAGATCAGGGTCGCCCGCTGCCTCTGGGGCGAGCAGCATGGAGCGTCGCTGGGGCTGGACGGGGTGTCGATCCCGGTGCGGACGAAGCACCGCGGCGTCGGCGCCGACGAGCTGCTGGACGAGGACGATCCGCTCGCCGTATGGGCGCTGCTGGAGGTGGATCCGCTAGCCGAGCTGCGGGAGTTCGCGGAGGCGGCGAAGGCGCGGCGCGGCCAAGGCGCGCGGGCCGGTTTCGCCCCCGGCCGTCAGGACCCCTGGCAGGCCGTCGCCGATACGGCGCGCGGGCTGAGCCTGGAGGCCGTGACCGACGGCGGGGGGAGCCTGGACGCGTTGGTGTCCGACCTCGCGCCGCACCTCGGCACGGCCGGTGGCCGCGTGGCCCAGGAGATCTCCCGCACCCTGGGCGGTATGCCGCCCGCCGACGGTATCGAGGCGATCGCGGCCCGCGCCGTGTACGCCCTGGCGGTCCAGCGGGCCGAGGGCCCGCACGGCGACGATGAGCCGCTCGCGGTGGACGGCGCCGACCGGGACACCGTCGTCGGCGCGCTCACCGGTCAGTTGGGCGGCGCCGACCGGGGCGGATTCGCCGCCCGTGCCGCGAAGGGCGTGGCCGTACGGGCGCTCAACTCCTACCTCTCGCCGCTCTCTTCACTGGCCCATACCTTCCGTGGCGGGATCACCAAGGGATCCGTCCCGGCCAGTGGCGACATCCTCCGCTACCAGGTGCGCGGCGCCGGGGTGCGTGCCGCGATCCGGGAGGCCGTGCGCGATGCGGTCGCGGCAGGGGGCGGCCCGGTCGTACTGCTCGCGCACAGCCTCGGCGGTATCGCCTGCGTCGATCTGCTCGCCGAGCCCGATCCGCCCGCCGGGGTGGACCTGCTGGTGACGGTCGGCTCGCAGGCGCCGTTCCTCTACGAGCTGGACGCGCTCACCGCGCTGCGCCGTGGCGAGCCGCTGCCCGCCGGCTTTCCTCGCTGGATCAATGTCTACGACGAGCAGGATCTGCTCGGTTTCGTCGGGGAGAAGGTCTTCCCCGACCGGGTCACCGATCTGCGGGTCGACACCCGCCAGCCCTTCCCGCGCGCCCACACCTCGTACTTCGCCCACCAGCGGCTGTACGAACTGCTGGCCCCGGAGCTGCCGAAGTGACAGCGGTGGAGCACGACTGGCGCCGCACCCATGCCGTGATCGTGGCGGTCGAGCGGTACAACGGCAGTGACGCCCTGAACCTCGACGGCCCGGTGCACGACGCCATCGGCATGCGGAAGTGGCTGACCGGGCGGGGCGTACCGCCGGAGAACATCCAGTTACTGGCCTCGCCCATGGAGCGCAACAGGGCGGCCCTGGAGGCGGCGCACCCCGACTACCACCCGGCGGAGCGCGCCAATGTGCGCAAGGTCTTCCGGGAGGGGCTGCGCGAGATCGACGGCGACTGGCTGTGGATCTACTGGGCCGGGCACGGGGTGCAGGCACCGGGCGGCCGGTGGAGCCTGCTGTACCCGGAGACCTCCGACACCGACCTCCAGGGGCTGGACGCCGACAGCCTGATGGACCTGGTGCGCACCGACCATGTGCACTGGGACGGAGCGGACCGGGTCACCGTGGTCATCGACGCCTGCCGGCGGGCCCTTCCCCTCGGGGTCCACGAGCTGGCCGACGTCCCGCAGCCGCTCACCAATGTGGCCCAGACCAGATCCGAGCGGCCGGTCTTCTGGATGCGGGCCTGCCAGGCCGGGGCCGTCGCCATGGAGCAGGACGGCGCCGGGCGCTTCACCTCCGCACTGCTGCGGCAGCTCGAGGCGGCGGGCACCGGCGCGGACGGGGACGCGGACGGGGCGGGGCTGGATCTGGACCGGGTCTGGAGGGGTGTCCAGGACGAGTTCGCCCAAGTGCGCGCGACCGGGAGCAGTCGGCAGTACCCGACGATGCACGTCATCAACTGGGAGCAGGAGGAGCGGACGGTCCGGCTCGGCCCGCCCGCCCCGCCCCTCGATCCGGAGAAGCGGCGGTTCCGGGAGACGCTGGTCCTGGAGGCGTCCGGGCTGCTCGGGGCGGATCCGGCCGGATCGGCGGGGAGGGTCGCCGCCCGGCTCTGCGAGCACTTCACCACCGGCCCGCCCGCCACGACGCCGCCCTCGGCCGAGGAACTGGTCGACTGGGCGCTGGAGAACCCGCATGGCACCGTCACCCTCCTCGCCGAGCTGAGCGCCCACACGCCGGTCCGCACCGAGATCCGCAAGGCGTGCCATGTCCTTCAGGACCAGTGGCTGACCCACGCCGAGTACACGGAGCTGGTCGCGCTGCTGGGGCGGCTGGACGAGCGGGGCCGGTACGACGTCGCCGAGGAGGCCCGTGCGCTGTTCGGCCTCGTCGATCTCTCGTGCCACGATCCGGCCGTGCTCGCCGACGCGCTGGAGGAACTGCTCCCCAAACCGGATCAGCTTCCCCAACTGCTCAGGGTCGTGGAGCGCTTCGCGGCCGTCGACGAGGGGGCGGTCGCGGCCGATCTGCGCGCCTGGTCGCTGCGGTGCGCCGAACGGCTTGGGCTGAAGGGCCAGTTGATGGAGCGGCGCGGCGAGGCCGAGGAGTACGCCGAGGGCGTCAAGGCCGCCGGTCTCGCCCAGGACCAGCGGATCCAGATCCGGCTCCACCCGTCCAACGACGCCGGACAGCGGCGTCGGTACGAGGTGTGGACGCGGCGCGGCGAGGACGTCAACGCCCTGGCCAAGGAGGACACCCCCGCCTCCCTGGAGGAGATACAGCGCGGCATCGATGAGCTCCTGAAGACACATGCCCGTACGCGTGACACCCTCGTGGAGTTCTTCGTGGCCCCCACCGACCTCGAACTGGCCGTGCACCGCTGGCAGCTCGACGCCGATAAGCCCCTGGAGCGCTCACTCGGCACGGACTATCCGGTCGTGGTGCGCTGCACCGAACTCCGGGACAACCAGCGGCACGTCTGGAAGCGGCGCTGGGAGCGGGTCGACTCGGCGGGGACCGAGGATCTGGAGTGGCTGCCCGCCCACCTGGACACGTTCAAGCAGGTCCACGGCGTCCTCCAGGGGCAGGAGGACGTTCCGGGCCTGGTGCTGACCACTCCCTCGCGGGCCCGGTCGGATGTCTTCAACGCCTGCCTGTTCGACGGGGTACCCGTCCTCATATGGCATGGCGAGGCGGAAGCCGCCACCGCGCGGGCCGAGTTGACGACCCTGCTCGGCAGCGAACGGCTGCGGTCCCTGCCCCAGCATCTGCGCAAGCTCCGGTCGGCGAGCGAGGCCGACGAGAGCCACCATGGCCGCCATATGGCGCTGCTGTGGGACGATCCGCACCGCCCGCTCCCCGACCAACTCGACCTGTCCGCACCCTGAGGAGAGACGAAGAAGATGGCACAGGACTGGCGGCTCTTCCAGGGCGGCGACACCGAGCCCCACGAGGTGGAGACCTGGCCCACCGCCCCGCCGTGGCGGCGCTTCGGCGACGACGCGCGGCGCCGGGACCAGCAGCGGCCGCTGCCGTATCTGATCTCCGACGAGGACCGCGACGTCGTCAACATGGCGCTGCATCTGCACCGCCCGCTGCTGGTCACCGGCCGCCCCGGCACCGGCAAGTCGACCCTGGCCCACGCCATCGCGCGTGAGCTGAAGCTGGGCGAGGTGCTGCACTGGCCGGTCAACAGCCGCTCCACGCTGACCGAGGGCCTCTACTCGTACGACGCGGTGGGGCGGCTGCGCGAAGCCTCCCTCAAGCGGCGCGCCGACGAGACCGCGGGGGGCACCGGGGCCGCCAAGACCGCCGAATCCGAGCCGGACATCGGCGACTATCTGCGGCTCGGCGCGCTCGGCACCGCGCTGCTCCCGGCCGACCGGCCGCGCGTGCTGCTCGTGGACGAGCTGGACAAGGGCGATGTCGACCTGCCCAATGACCTCCTTACGGTCTTCGAGGAGGGCGAGTTCGAGATTCCGGAACTGGCCCGCCTGGGGGAGGACACGGGGATCCACGTGCAGTTCGCCGGCTCCCGGGACAAGGTCGAGATCACCGGCGGCTGGGTCAGTTGCAGTGTCTTCCCCGTCGTCGTCATCACCAGCAACGGCGAGCGCGAGTTCCCCCCGGCGTTTCTGCGCCGCTGCGTCCGGCTCGACCTCAAGCAGCCCGATGAGCGGCAGCTCCAGCGGATCGTCACCATGCATCTGGGCGAGGAGATCGGCGCCCGGGCCCAGGAGCTGATCGCCGACTTCGTGTCCCGGCGCAACGAGCGGGAGCTGGCCACCGATCAACTCCTCAACGCGGTCCGGCTGCGGTCCTCCGGGGTGCGGGTCGACCAGGACGTCCTCGACAAGCTGTTCCGTTCGCTGAACGAAGTCGACGCGTAATGATCGAGCGGCTGTGTGCCCTGCTGGAGGACGCGGGCGTCGAGCTCTCCGAGGAGGAGCTGCGCGACGCCCTGTGGTTCGCCGCGACCACGGCCCCGGCGCGGAGCGAGGAAGGGGAACCCACGCCGTCCCCGGGTGTCACCGGTCCCGCCTCCGGCGCGGCCGACGGCGACGACGACGGTAAGGGCGACAAGCGGCAGCTCACCGGGGCACCCGCCGAAGGCGGGCCCGAGCCCGGCCCGCTCGCCCCCGCCGGGCTCTACGCCCCCGGTGCCGCCCGGCCCGCCGCGGCCCGCCCGGCGCGCGCCGTCGGCGTCCGGGGCGTCCGGGCGCTCCCGGCGGCGCGCGGGCTCTCCCGCGCGCTGCGGCCGCTGCGGCGGAGCGTGCCGTCCCGTACGTCCTTCTGCGTGGATGAGACCGCCACCGCCGAGTGGATCGCCGAAACCGGGCTGCCGGACGTGGTGCTGCGCCCCCGCCCCGAGCGCTGGCTGAGCGTCGCGCTCATCGTGGACGACGGCCCGTCGATGGTGCTGTGGCAGCAGCTCGCCGCCGAGGTGCGCGGACTGCTGGAGCGGCAGGGCGCCTTCCGCTCCGTACGGACCTACGGCCTGGACAGCGCCCAGGGCCTGGACGGCGCCCAGGACGCCGCACCCGTGCTCAGGGCGCGCCCGTACGCCCCCGGCGCCCCGCGCCGCACCGCGCGCCAGCTCACCGACACCTCCGGCCGCACCGTGATGCTGGTCCTCTCGGACGGGGTGGGCCCGGGCTGGCGCGGCGGCGCGATTCCCCGGCTGCTGCGCCGCTGGGCCCGCCACTCGCCGGTGGCGGTCCTCCAGCCGCTGCCCGCGCGGATGTGGCCGGAGCGCGGCATGCCCACCCAGCGGCTGCTGGTCGACGCCGGCGGCCGGGAGGGCAGCCCGGGCCGCGCGCTGTCCGTGCGCCATCCGGTGCTGCCGCGCGGCATGGTGTCGTACGACGGCAAGACGCCGGTGCCCGTGCTGGAGCTGGCCGAGGGCGAGCTGGGCGCGTGGGCGGCGCTCACCGGTACGGGCGGCGGCGCGCCGCTGCCGGTCATGCTGCTCGACGGCGCGGAGAAGCCGGTGGCCGCGCGGGCCACGGCCCATGTCCCCGAGCCCACGGCCGAGGAGCGGCTGCGCCGCTTCCGGGGCGCCGCCTCGCCCGAGGCCCAGCGCCTGGCCGGGGCGCTGGCCACGGTCCATCCGCTGACGCTGCCGGTGATGCGGCTGATCCACCAGGCGGGGGCGGGCCGTGGGGAGCGGTTCCACCCGGCGCAGTTGGCCGAGGTGTTCCTGGGCGGGCTGCTGCGGAGGCGGGCGGTGGGCGCGGAGGAGTACGAGTTCCATTCGGGGGTCGCGGATCTGCTGCTGGACGCGGTCCGGACGACGGACGCGCTGGAGACGGCGGCGCAGGTCACCGCGTTCCTGCTGCACCGGCAGGGCAGCGGCCCCGAGTTCCGCGCCCGGCTCTCCGGCGACCACGGGGACTCCCGCGTCGCCGAGGAGGCCCGCCCGTTCGCGGCGGCGTCCCCGGAGCTGCTGTCGCGGCTGGGGCTGCTGGAGGAGGGCCCGGACGATCCGGCGCCGCCGCCGGAGGTGCCCGAACGGCGGCCGGTGGCACCGGCCGTCGCCTTCCCGCCCCGCTCCTACACCTCCGAGCAGGTCCAGCCGCCGGTGATGGCGGTGGTGCGGCGGATCGCGGCGGACGAAGGGCTGCCGAAGTCGGTGCGTGACTACGTCGACAAGATGCTGGCCGAGGCCGACCAGCGCAACGACGAAACCGGCTGGTGGGGAGTGCGGACCCTGCCCGATATGGCCGAGCAGCTCATCGACGCCGGGTGGGCGGAGCACGTGGCCGAGCTGCGGGAGGTGGCGCGGGAGCAGATCGAGGGGCTCAGGTCCCGGGAGGACCTCGAATCCCGCAACCTCCGCGGGCATCTGGCGATCACCCTGAACAAGCTCGGGGAGCACGAGGATGCGGAGCGCGAGCTGCGCGCGGTGGTCGCGATCTCGGGAAGGGTGCACGGCGCGGAGGACGACTACACGCTCTTCGCCCGCGGCTATCTCGTGGACCTGCTGAGCGACGCCGGGCGGGCGGACGCGGCGGAGGAGGAGTGCCGCACGCTGATCGAGGCGTGGGAGCGGCGGGGCGACGACTCCCGGTCGCATATCGAGGCCAAGCACTTCAGGCGCGGGCGTCTGCTGCTGGACCTCGGGCGGGTGGCGGAGGCCGAGGAGGAACTCCGGGTCTCGCTGTCCATGGCGCGGGAACTGCACGGGCCCACGAACCACGAGACCGTCAACGCACGGGCCTGGCTCACCACCGCGCTGCGGCGGCAGAACCGGCTCGACGAGGCGGAGGCCGAGATGCGGGCGGCGGCCGAGGAATGCGCGGCGTCGGCGGAGTCGGAGGTGGACTCGGCGCTGATGACGGCGCTCTTCACGCTCGGCGACATCCTGAACCTCGGGCAGCGCCACGAGGAGGCGGAGTCGCTGTGGCACGACCTGGTCGACAGGACGTCGGCGGCCCTGAGCCCCACCCACTGGCGGGTGCGCCGGGCGCGCCGCAACCGCATCGACCGCCTGCGCAGCCTGCGGCGGTACACCGAGGCGGAGGCGGAGGCCGACGCGCTGGTGGCGGAGACGTTCGCCTCCGTCGGGGAGCGGCACGACGAGTCGTTGACCGCCTTGCGGATGCGAGCGCTGATCCTGGACGATCAGGGGCGGCACGACGAGGCGCAGGCGGCCCATCGCGACCTTCTGGAACGGCAGACCGCCGTGCTCGGGGGCGACCATCCCAACGCCCTCACCACCCGGCACTATCTGGCGGTCAGCATGGGGTTGGCCGGGCGGCACGAGGAGGCGCTGGAGGCGTTCACCCAGGAGCTCCAGGACCGGATCCGCGTGGTGGGACCGGAAGCGCAGGCGACGCTGGTCGCGCGCTACAGCCGCGCCGGGGCCCTGTCGAGCCTCGGGCGGGTGGCGGAGGCCGAGCGGGAGTACCGCCTGACCATGGAGGGGGAGGCCCGGGTGCTGGGCCCGGACGACCCGAGCGCCCTGCTGACCGTCGTCCAACTGGCGGCCCTGCTGCGTGATCAGGAGCGCTACGAGGAGTCCGAAGCCCTGTACCGCCGGGTGGTCGAGGGGCGCACGCGGTCCATGGGAGCCGAGTCCAGGAACACCCTGGCCGCCCGGCACAGCCTGGGCAATGTGCTCAACAAGCTGGGCCGGTTCGCGGAGGCCGAGACGGAGATCCGGGAGACGCTCACCGCCCGGCAGCGCGTCCTGGGACCGGAGCATGTCAGCACCCTGTGGACCCGGCACAACCTCGGCACCACGCTCAAGGGCCTCGGCCGCCCCGACGAGGCCGAGGCCGAGTGGCGGGCCGTGCTGGAGATCGCCGAGCGCGTCCTGGGCGAGGAGCACAACTGCACGGTCAGGACTCGCGAGGCCCTGGCCGGGCTGCGGGGGCCGGAGGACGACCGGGCGTCCTGAAATATGGCGCGATTCGTTCGCGGGGAACGCCGGGCCTTGGCCCTCCGAAACGGAGTGGGGCCGGGGGAGGGGGCGGCAGCGAAGCTGGTCCGCTGCCCCTCGGCGTCCTCAGAGGTGGTCGGCCGCCCCTCCGGCGTGTCGCTCGTTTGAGCAGCACCCCTCTCGTTGTATCCAAAACGCGAGACAATGGGCTCTGACAAGGCGTGATTCTCGCCACTCTGATCGGGGCGTCGCTCATATGAGCAGTGGTCGAGGGGTGATCCGGTGGTCCTCCGCTGCGCTCACCTCTCCAATGCGTGGCACTCAGTGCCACCCACTTGATGTTCGACACCTCGAACCAACGGTTACGTATAGTGAAATTCCAAGCGTCCGCCACGGGCGGAGGGTGGGTGTGTGTTCGAGGCTTGAAGGCACTTCAAGCGAGCCTCGATCGGGCACCGTACTTTCGAACACGTGGCAGGCGGGTGGTTACGGTCGTATGACGGTGGAGTGGACCTGCTCAGGGGCCTTTGATCTGGGTACGCTCCCCGCCGTCAGGGCAGCCGAGCCGAGGAGATCGAGTCCCGTGCCGGAAACACAAGATCAGCAGAAGTTCGTTTACGACTTCACCGAGGGCAACAAGGATCTCAAAGACCTGCTCGGCGGTAAGGGAGCCAATCTCGCCGAGATGACCAATCTCGGTCTCCCCGTGCCACCGGGCTTCACCATCACCACCGAGGCATGCAAGGTCTACCTCGACAGCGGTGAGGAACCCGCGGCCCTGCGCGACGAGGTGAGTGCGCACCTCGACGCCCTCGAAGCGAAGATGGGCAAGAAACTCGGCCAGGCGGACGACCCCCTCCTCGTATCCGTACGCTCCGGCGCCAAGTTCTCGATGCCCGGCATGATGGACACCGTCCTCAACATCGGCCTCTCGGACCAGTCCGTGGCCGGGCTCGCCGCGCAGGCGGGTGACGACCGGTTCGCCTGGGACTCCTACCGGCGCCTCATCCAGATGTTCGGCAAGACCGTGCTCGGTGTGGACGGCGACCTCTTCGAGGAGGCCATCGACGACGCCAAGCAGGCCAAGGGCGTCACCGTGGACGTCGACCTCGACGCCGCGGACCTCAAGAAGCTGGTCGGCGAGTTCAAGAACATCGTCGCCAAGGAGACCGGCCGGAGCTTCCCGCAGGAGCCGCGCGAGCAGATGGACCTCGCCGTACGGGCCGTGTTCGACTCCTGGAACGGCGACCGCGCCAAGCTCTACCGCCGCCAGGAGCGCATCCCCCACGACCTCGGCACCGCGGTCAACATCTGCTCCATGGTCTTCGGCAACCTCGGCCCCGACTCGGGCACCGGCGTCGCCTTCACCCGCGACCCGGCCAGCGGCCACCAGGGCGTCTACGGCGACTACCTCCAGAACGCCCAGGGCGAGGACGTGGTCGCGGGCATCCGCAACACGGTCCCGCTGGCCGACCTCGAGCAGATCGACCAGCGGTCCTACGACCAGCTCATGCAGATCATGGAAACCCTCGAGACGCACTACAAGGACCTGTGCGACATCGAGTTCACCATCGAGCGCGGCAAGCTGTGGATGCTTCAGACCCGGGTCGGCAAGCGCACCGCCGGTGCCGCCTTCCGCATCGCCACCCAGCTCGTCGACCAGGGGCTCATCGACGAGGCCGAGGCGCTGCGCCGGGTCACCGGGGCGCAGCTCGCCCAGTTGATGTTCCCGCGCTTCGACGACGAGGTGGCCTCCGGCGACACCGTCCAGAAGATCGGGCGGGGCATCGCCGCCTCCCCGGGCGCCGCCGTCGGCAAGGCCGTCTTCGACTCGTACACCGCCGTCAAGTGGTCGCGCTCGGGTGAGAAGGTCATCCTCATCCGCCGCGAGACCAACCCCGACGACCTCGACGGCATGATCGCCGCGGAGGGCATTCTGACCTCGCGCGGCGGCAAGACCTCACACGCCGCCGTCGTCGCCCGCGGCATGGGCAAGACCTGTGTGTGCGGCGCCGAGGAGCTCGAAGTCGACACCAAGCGGCGCCGGATGACGGTCCCCGGCCGGGACGGCAAGGACGGCGTCGTCATCGAGGAGGGCGACGTCGTCTCGATCGACGGCTCCTCCGGCAAGGTCTACCTCGGCGAGGTCCCGGTAGTGCCCTCGCCGGTCGTGGAGTACTTCGAGGGCCGCATGCACGCGGGCGCCGACGACGCGGACGAGCTGGTCGGCGCGGTGCACCGGATCATGGCGTACGCGGACCGGGTGCGCCGACTGCGCGTACGGGCCAACGCGGACAACGCCGAGGACGCCGCCCGCGCCCGGCGGTTCGGCGCCCAGGGCATCGGGCTGTGCCGTACCGAGCACATGTTCCTCGGCGAGCGGCGCGAGATGGTCGAGCGGCTGATCCTCGCCCACACCGACGAGGAGCGGGACACGGCGCTCGACGGGCTGCTGCCCCTCCAGCGGGACGACTTCGTCGAGCTCTTCGAGGCGATGGACGGGCTGCCCGTCACCGTCCGGCTGCTCGACCCGCCGCTGCACGAGTTCCTGCCCGACATCACCGAGCTGTCGGTGCGCGTCGCGCTCGCCGAGTCCCGCAAGGACCACAACGAGAACGACCTGCGGCTGCTCCAGGCCGTGCACCGGCTCCATGAGCAGAACCCGATGCTGGGCCTGCGCGGCGTACGGCTCGGCCTGGTCATCCCCGGCCTGTTCGCCATGCAGGTACGGGCCATCGCCGAGGCCGCCGCCGAGCGCTGCAACGCCAAGGCCGACCCGCGGGCCGAGATCATGATCCCGCTCGTCGGCACGGTCCAGGAGCTGGAGATCGTCCGCGAGGAGGCCGAGCGGGTCATCGCCGAGGTCGAGCAGGCCCACGGCGTGGACCTCAAGCTCACCCTCGGCACGATGATCGAGCTGCCGCGCGCCGCGCTGACCGCCGCCCAGATCGCCGAGTCCGCCGACTTCTTCTCCTTCGGCACCAACGACCTCACCCAGACCGTCTGGGGCTTCTCCCGCGACGATGTCGAGGCCAGCTTCTTCACCGCCTACCTGGAGAAGGGCATCTTCGGCGTCAGCCCGTTCGAGACCATCGACAAGGACGGCGTCGGCGCCCTCGTCCGCGACGCCGCCCAAGCCGGTCGCGCCACCCGCCCCGACCTCAAGCTGGGCGTCTGCGGTGAGCACGGCGGCGACCCGGAGTCCGTCCACTTCTTCCACGAAGTGGGCCTGGACTACGTCTCCTGCTCCCCGTTCCGCATCCCCGTGGCCCGCCTGGAGGCGGGCCGAGCGGCGGCGAACGGGCGGTAGGCCACGAGCCGTTGAGGCCATGAGCCGATAAGGCCACCGGAGCCGGCGCCGGGAAACACCCACCCTCATCCCCGGCAGCGGCTCCGGATCTCAAAGGGGGCGGCACCTTGTGCGGAGGTGCCGCCCCCTTCATTCGTTCCTCAGCCGAGTTTTGTCCGTCAGCCGAGGGGCGCGTCGGGTGAGCGTAGCCAGAGCCGCTGTCCGCCGGGGAACACGGTCAGCCCGAAGTCGCCGGAGTCCGGGCTGCCGTCGTTCACGTATGCGGTGTGCACGGCGGTGGCCTCGTCCCACAACTGGCGTGGGCCGTACTGCCACACCTCCTCCTGGGTGACCGTGGCCGCCGACCCACTCCGATCGTGGAGCCAGATCTGATATCTGCCGTCGGGTGCTCCGTCGGCCATGACCACGCCCGGCAGTTTCGCGCCCGCGTAGAGCGCGAAGCCGAGGCCCGCCATGGTGTCGGCGGGAAGCGGGCCGGTGCTGCCGCGCCGCCCGGTTCCGCTGTCCACCGGGAGGTCCGGGCCGGGGCGCTCCGAGCGCATCGGCATGAACCGGGCACCGCCGATGAACCGGCCGGAGGCCACCCCGTCGCCGCCCACGTCGAGCCGTACCAGCGCCCCGGACCAGAAGTCTCCTGCCAGCGGGGCGAGGATGCGCCCGCCAGGTGTGGTCTGCCGTACCCATGCGTGGGGGATGCGGCGCACCGAACAGGTCGCGATGATCCGGTCGTACGGCGCCCCGGATTTCCAACCCCGTGCGCCGTCGCCCCATACGACGTCAGGGCTGTATCCGGCCTCCTTGATGGCCTTCGCGGCCTTCTCCGCCAGCACCGGATCGACCTCGACGGTGGTGACGTTCCCGCTCCCCAGGCGCGCGGCGAGGAGTGCGGCGTTCCAGCCGCTGCCGGTGCCGATCTCCAACACCCGCTGCCCGTCGGCGACATCGAGCGCGGTGAGCATGCGCGCCACCATCGTGGGCATGGAGTTGGACGAGGTCGCGATTCCTGGGCCGTCGCTCTGCCCGTCGTCCACCTGCGTCACGATCGGCACATCCCGGTGGACGAGGTCCCACCAGGCCGCGTCCGTCGTGACGGGAACGCAGGTGGCCCGCTGCTCCCAGATGTCGCCGGGGATGAAGCGGTGGCGTGGCACGGCGTCGAAGGCCGGACGCCATGCGTCAGGCAGTTCGCCGGACGCGGCGAGGGCTTCCACCAGTGCCGCGTGACGTGGTCGCCAGTCCTCGGTCATGGGCCCTCACTTCTCCCTCGGGGGCGGTGTGCCGTCCGGCGGGGGCGGCGGCGGGGGCGTCCACGGCTTGATCGGGGCGGGATCACCCTTGTGCTTGTTCTCGACAGTCACCGTTCCACCTCCTGAGTACGGGCGCCTGGGCGTCCGTCCGTGTGAAGTCCCGCCCCGGCCGGGGCGGGGGGCTTTTCTGTGCGGGTTGGCGGTGGCTCATATGGCTTCCGCCGACCGGGCTTGTCGCGTGGCCGTCTCGTAGGCGCGGAGCAGTCGTTCGCCGGTTACGCATTGGGCGCCGGGTGTGCGGCAGGCGGGGCAGCCCGCGGCGTGTTCGATGGCGGCGCGCCAGGCTTGGTCGGAGAACGGGTCGGGGGTCTGTTCGGGGGTGTGCTCGGGGGCTGTCATCGGGTTCTGCCCCGGTCGAGGGCGCGGCGCATGGCGGCGGCCTGGGTTACCGCGTCGCGCGGGTAGTCGCGGGCGTGGGTGGGGCAGGCGTAGATGGTCGCGCCGGCGACGCTGCCGGTGTGCTCCATCGTTACCGGGACCGGTTCGTCGGTGGGCAACTGGCAGCGGTAGCAGAGCTGGCGGCCTTCCGGGACGGGGCCGAGTACGTCCTCGGTGGCCTGGCGCAGGGCGGGGGCCAGGTGGTCGGGGTCGGTGAGGTAGCGGTCGGGGCCGAGCGGGATCCGCCAGTGCGTTTGGTGCTCGGGCCCCCATGTGGCCGGCGGCACGCCGAGGAGGGTGCTTTCGTCCGCGAGTTCGGTGAGTACGCGGATCTGCCGCATGCACCAGCTTCGGGCGGCGCCGCTGCCGATGAGCCAGTAGGTCTTGCCGTAGGCGCCGTCCTGGATGACGGCGCCGGACCGGCTGCCGAGCAGCTCAAGTGCGCGGTCCGCGACGGCGATGGGCGCGGACACGACGTCCCACCATCTGCCCACCGGTAACGGCTCGATGTCCTCGGTGTTCGGCGGTGTCCACGGCAGGTTTCTCGTCGTCGTCATGGTCGGCTCCGTGCACGGTCTGTGTTCTGACCGTCACATGCTGCCTACGCAGCAAGACCCTGGTGTCCACAGACTGTGAACGCCAGGGTCCTTGACTTAGGGTGATTGACTCGCTACACACCGCACCACAGGGAGAACTCGCGCAACGGATCGGGCACCCGCGTCCGCGCCCTGCGCAACGCCGCCGCCGTCTCGTGCACCTGCGGGTGATGCCGCGTCATCTGCGGCGCCGTCTCCCGTGCCTTGAGCAGGGACTCGAACGCCTCGTCATGGCGGGCGGTCCACGCCTGGGCCCTCGCCAGATCGATGTAGAAGTGCCCGGCCCGGCCCGGTGGATAGTCCTGCGGGATCTCCACCTTGGCCGCACGCTTCAGCGCCAGCCCGTGCTTGTCCTGGTCCGCCGCTGCGGCAACTGCGTGCAGTTCCACGTTCGTCGGCCCGAATGTCAGCTCGTAGACGCGCGTCTCGCCCGTCTCTTGTGCCATCCCGCGCGCTTCCTCCAGCCACGCGTCGGAACCGTCCTTGTCTCCCTGGCGGGAGGCGAGGATGGAGCCCTTCAAGTGCAGCGCCCCGCGTACCGCCAGGGTCTCCGAGGAGCCGTCGTCGTCCAGTTCCTTGAGGGCCTGGTTGACCAGACGGAGCCCGGTCTCGACTCCCGGGCGCCCACCCTCGACGCTGGTCTGCGCACGCATCCATCGTTCGACCGCGGCCTGCCGTGGGTCACCTGACTGGGCCGCGGCCTGCGCCATACGTGACAGTGCCAGGCGGGCAAGGTGCATCTCTCCGACCCGGTACGCCACACGCCACACGCCGCGTGCCGCCTCGGCCTGGAGGCCGTACAACTCCTCGCGCGCATGACCGAGGTCGTCCTGGACGTGGATGGCGTGAAGGATCTCGG
Organism: Streptomyces sp. CY-1; assembly: GCF_047218265.1. Lineage (NCBI taxonomy): Bacteria > Bacillati > Actinomycetota > Actinomycetes > Kitasatosporales > Streptomycetaceae > Streptomyces > Streptomyces sp. CY-1. Next base: position 3,907,391 of record NZ_CP178393.1, on the reverse strand, counting down.
CAATGAGGGAGGGCAGTTTCTCGGCGAGCCCGCCCAAGTTGGCTGCGGCGCGCATCTGGATCGTGCGCGCCACGTCGGCGCGCAGGTCGGCGAGCGGGCGTGGCGGGGGTGCGGCCGGGTCGGGGTCGAGGTCCCAGTTGTCGAGGGCCCCGCCGAGAGGCTCGATCATGCGGTCGATGCGGTCCTGCTGAAGCTGCTGGCGGTAGGGCTGGCCGCGCAGGTTGGACACGCCTACGTCGAGGGCGCGGGCCACAGCCGCCACGATCTCCTCACTGGCGTTCCGGTCCCCCTTCTCGATCATCGAGAGCATGGACGCGGAGACGTGCGAGCGTTGCCCTAGCTGTCGTAGTGAGTAGCCACGGACGGCGCCCAGTTCGGCGATGCGCTGCCCGATTCCGCCGGTATGTTCGTCGTTGCCGTATGGCATGCTGAACTCCGTTCTGACTCCGACACTCAGAACGGTACCCGCGCCCCGCTCCGCCGGTGCGGCTGAGCGGCCCCCATTTCGGTGAGGGGCGTCGCGCCTCCTTGACGCGGCGGTAGTCCCCTCCAGGCCGTAGGTCAGAGGGGTGCGGCTCGTCAGATGCGTCTCCGCTCGGACCGACACGGGTGCCTGTCGCCTTTCGCCAGCGTCTCCGTCATGGTCGGCTCCGTGCGCGGTCTGTGTTCTGACCGTCACATCGTGCCGACCAGCAAGGCCCTCAGTGTTCCCAGATACGGAACAATGGGGCACCTTGGCGCTGTTACATGCCCACCCACGCGGCCAACGACGACAGAGACTCAGGCGCCCGCCGCTGACGGCGCACCAGGACGCCGATGGTCTCGCGCATCAGCGGGTGATACCGGGCCTGCTGCGGCGCTACCTTCCGTGCCCGTACCAGGAACCGCTCGGCAGGTTCCGTCTTGCCCATCTGCGCGTAGGCACGGGCCATCTCGATGTAGTACCGGCCGACCCGCATGCGAGGGTGCGTCTCCGGGAAGTGCAGCTTCTTGGACAGCTTCACCGCTTCGCCGAGTTCACCGAGCTCCACGCTCGTCGCGACGTCGAAGTGCTGCACATTCGTCAGGCCGAACGACGACCAGTAGACGTCCGGCACATCCCGGCCGATCTTCTTGGCCATCTCGCGTGCCAGGCCCATGTACCCGGTGACGGCGTCAGCGTCCTTGGCTTGGGCGGCCGCGATAGCCGACGCGAGATGCAGGCTGCCGGTCACCGCGAGCGCCTTCACTGACTTGGGCTGCTCGACCTGGCCGATGAGTCGATGGCCGCGCGTGATGACCTGGAGCGACATCTGGTTGTTCCCGCGTCGGAGCAGCATGCTCGACCGCTTGTTCAGGCGGATGGCGAGCAGCAGCGGGTCCTGTGCCTGCTCGGCCATCCACCCCATACGCTCCAACGCGATGGTGGCGAGATCGTGGTAGCCGACCCGGTAGGCGAACTCGTACGCGACCCAGTAGCACCAGCTCAGCGACGAGGCAGCGCGCCGGTAGTTCTCGCCTGGCGACAGCAGGCTGACCATGGTGGTGAGTTCGCCGAGCAGACCAGGCAGCTTCGATCCGATGTCCTTGTACTCGGTGGCGGAGGCCCCGGCGCACAGCGCCCGCACATCGCTCTCCACCTGGTCGATGGGCCGGGGGGTGATGTGGGGGTCTGGCCCGAGGTCGTACATGTCGAGCGCCTCGGACAGTGGGGAGATCAGGCGGTCGAGATGGTCCTGCTGCAACTCGGAGGTGTACGGCTGGCCGTTGAGCACAGCGACGTCCACCTGAAGAACCCGGGCGACGGCGGCTACGACGGAGGGCGTGGCCGGAGCCAGGCCGCGCTCGACCTTGGCGATGGTCCCGCGGGAGAGGAACGAACGTTGCGCGAGTGCGGTCTGGGTGAGTTGACGCAGTTTCCGATAGTCCGCGATGCGTGCGCCGGTGTGTTCCTCATGACTCTGCGGCATGGTGGACTCCGTTCTGGCCTCGGCGTCTTCGTCATGGTCGGCTCCGTGCACGGTCTGTGATGGCGATTGTCCGTGCTACACGCCGATCCAGGCGGCGAACTCGGCAAGCTCGCTGCCGCGCGACCGCTCACGTGACCGCAGGGCATTGACCGCCTCACGGGTCGTGGGGTGGTACCGCGTCTGCTGCGGCGCCGTCCGGCGCGCCTTCTGTAGGCAGTCGAGTGCCTGCGCCGAATCCCCGGTCCATACGTTGGCCCTGCTCAGGTCCAGCCAGTGATGCCCTGCCCGGGACCGGTCCCAGCGCTTGGGGAACCGTACGTCGTCCGCCAGTTGGACCGCCTGGTCGTACTCCTCCAGGTCGCAGGCGATCGCGATGGCGTGGACGCCGACGTTCGTCGGACCCCAGCCCACGCCGTAGGCCGAGGTCTCGCCGGTCCGCTCCGCCAGTTCGCGGGCCTCGGTTACGCGGGCATCGACCTGACCTGGGTCCTTCATCCGTCCGGCGATCACGGCCGCCCGGAGCTGAAGGACGCCAGCCATCGCGGCGAGACCCTCCGCACTCCGTGAATCCTGGCCTTCCAGGTCCCGGAGGGTGCTGTCCACGATGCGCATGCCCAGGTCGTACCGGCTGGAGGAGAGGGTGGTCTGGGCGCGCAGATAGCCGTACATGGCGGCGAGGCCCGGTTCGTCGGCGCGTGGGGCCGCCCAGTCCAGCCGTTGCAGGGCAACGGTGGCCAGGTCGACATAGCCGAAGGACCAGGCCAGCGTGAACACGCATCGGAACGCCCACGCCAGGCATTCGTGGGCCTGCCGCTGTTCCTCGCCGCTGGTGGTGTGTATGGCCTGCACGCATTCGTCGATGAGCGCTGGGAGGTCGACAGCCATGGGCAGGTACTCGGCTTGGCGCCGCTGCACCAGGACCTTCTCCATGTCGGCGCGGATAAGCGCGACGGGGCGGGCCGGGACCTGCCAGTCGAGGGGGATGTCCCAGTTCTCCATGCTGACTCGGATGGGCTGTATGACCTCGTCGAGCCGCTCGCGCCGAAGCTCCTGCGTATACGGCTGGCCGAGGAGGTCCGAGGTGGTCACGCTGAGCGCGCGTGCGCAGGCCGCGATGAGGGACGGCGAAGCGGGCCGCTGGCCGCACTCGACCTTCGACAGCAGGGACTTCGAGACGTTGGCGCGCATGGCCAGACCTTGCTGGGTCAGGTCGCGTTCGCGGCGGGTGCGAGCGATGCGTGCGCCGGTGTGTTCCTCGATGCTCTGCGGCATGCTGAACTCCGTTCTGGCCTCGACACTCAGAACGGTACCCGCGCCCCGTTCCGCCGGTGCGGCTGATCGGGCCCCATTTCGGTGAGGGCTGTCGCGCCTCCTTGACACGACGAAAGCCTCCCCGGGCCGTCGGGGCGTGGCCGTCGCCGAGGCTTGCGCACTCGAAGCCGTAGCGACCGGCAGGGCGCATGGGTGTGCGCCCCCCTACGCGTCAGGGCCGGTGGAACCGTTCGGTCGGCCGCCATGGTTCGGGCAGTGGGGGCAGCTTGTCGAACGACGGGAGGGGGACCCGCTCGGCCCGGCGCGTCGCGTCATCGCCGACCTCGCCAAGGGCAGCCGCGAGGTCATCGGCGACCCCGGCCGGGACCCACTGGTGCCCGTCCCACTCCTGGATGCCCCGAGGAGCGTCAGGGTTGACGTGGGAACCCTGCTCCGGCTGGTCACCGAGCGGGGTGATCCGCCGCTCCCCGCGCGTGGGGCGACGTCGGTCACGGCGTGCCGCCCACTCCTCAAGGGACTCGTCGTCCATGCGGGACGCTCCGTTCTCGTCGGCTTCGCCCAGTCTGCCGCGTAGGCCCGGTGGCCGGGAACCGGCCGCCTGGCCCACAGCCTTGCCGCCCAGCCCCCGCGCGACAGCGTGGTCCGCGCGACAGAGTGGTCTCGCCGGGCGGCCCGCCCGGCTTGCACCTGACGCCGACGTCAGGTTTTAGCGTGGTGGGCGTCGGCGCCCGCCGAGAATTCACCCACTGATCTCATGAACGGCCGGTTCAGGCCGTGTGGAAGGGCAGAACGTCATGCGCGCAGTCCGTTATCACGAGTACGGCGGTGTGGAGACCCTTGTGGTCGAGCAGGTGCCGGACCCGCATCCCGGGCCCGGCGAGATCCGCGTCCGTGTCGCGGCGGCGGCCGTCAATCCCATTGACTGGAAGGTGCGTTCCGGTGCGGCGCGCGAGATGCTCCCCGTGGACCTGCCCGCGATTCCCGGGCGTGATGCCGTCGGTGTGGTCGACGAGATCGGTGCGGGCGTGCAGGGGGTGAGCATCGGCGACCGTGTCTTCGGGCTGGGCGGCGTCACCGGCGCGACAGCGGAACTGGCCGTGTTCTCGGCCTGGGCCCCCGCGCCTACCGCATGGACCGACGAGGAGGCCGCCGGTGCCGGGCTGGCATCCGTGACCGCGATGGGCGGGCTGAAGGCGCTCGGTCCGCTGCGGGGGCGCACCCTTCTCATCGAGGGCGCCGCCGGAGGCGTGGGCAGTGCCGCGGTCGAGATCGCGGTGGCTCAGGGCGCCACCGTGATCGGGACGGCCGGCGAGCGCAACCATGAGTTCCTCAGCTCTCTCGGAGCCGTTCCGACCACCTACGGCACCGGCCTCGCGGAGCGCGTCGCCGCCCTGGCTCCGGACGGTGTCGACATCGCGCTCGACACCGCGGCCTCCGGGTCCCTGGCCGATCTCGTCGCGATCGTGGGCGACCCCGCTCGTGTGGCGACGGTCGCCGACCACGCCAACGCGCATCGACTGGGCGTGCATCTGGCCAACGCGGAGAACGACTCCACGCTCCTCGCCGAAGCGGGCGAACTCGGTCGGCAAGGCCGCTACACACCGCGCATCGAGCGGACCTACCCGCTCGAACGGATCGCGGAGGCTCACGCATACGCCGAGCGCGGGCACACACGGGGGAAGATCGTGGTCTGCGTCTGAGCTTGTCCCACCGTTCGGGGTTTCCCCCTCGGCTTCCCCTCGGCTTCGCCACCCCCACGCGTCATCGCGACCCGCGGGAACTCAAAGGGGGCGGCACCTTGTGCGGAGGTGCCGCCCCCTCTCACTCCCCCCACGGGAGCTGTTGCCGCGCGCATCGGCTACGTGCGGCAACACAAGTGCCCAGTCGCCGTAACGTACTCGTCACCCCCCACGGGAACGAGCAAACTGGCTCTGAGCACCGCCTGTTGAATTCCGGACGGCCCCTGGAAGTGTTTACCGGCGGCCCCCGGTTTTCCTGGGGAACAGCTTTCCTCTTCCGGCCTCCGCGGCGCTCCCCGTTTCACATCTGGCCAAAAGGGCGTGGTGACTGACCGTGCCAGCGTGCATACTCATCGGTGATCGGGGGAGGTCGCAATGTCACGTGTGGGGGTCTGGTGCTCCGTGTTCATTTCAGTGAACTCGATCTGGCCCGGCTGCGGATGGCGGTCAGACCGGACGCGCTCTGGGAAACCGTTTTAAGTTTCCATAGGCTGCGGGAGAACCGGGCGGAGTCCGTATACGGAAAATGGCGTTCGGAGGCGCGAAATCGACTCAACGGCGAAGCACGGCTGCTCGCGCCGCTCATTCCCTCGCGCGGCTATTTCCCGGACTTCCTGACCCCCGCCGAAGGGGTAATCGGTTGCGACGCGGCGATGTCCGCGCTGCGCGCCACCCCGGGGGAGCGGCTGAACGCGGAGCTCGCCGGACTTCCGGCGGCCCGGGCGCTTCCAGGGTGGATACGGGATCTGGGGGAGGGCGGACGAAAGTCGCTGGACCGGCTGATCGGCACGCTACGCGCTTACCATCAGGCGGCCGTCGCGCCGTACTGGCCGCATATACAGGCCCGGATCGAGGCCGACCGGGTGGCCCGGGGCCGGGCCCTGCTGGACGGGGGCGCCGATGGGCTGCTGGCCTCGCTGCCGGCGACGATGCGGTGGCGGGCGCCCGTGCTGGAGGTCGACTATCCGGTGGACCGCGATCTGCGGCTGCGCGGGCGGGGGTTGCTGCTCCTGCCGTCGTTCTTCTGCCGGGGGACGCCGGTGACCTTCCGGAATCCGGATCTGACGCCCGTACTGGTCTACCCCGTCGAACACGCCCCGTGCGGGCTGCCACTGCGCCCCGGGCAGCGGCCCGCCCTCGCGTCGGGGGCCGGGGCCGGGGCCGGGGCGGCATCCGCGTCCGCGTCCGGGGCCGGGTCCGCCCGGACGCTCGGCAAGCTGGTCGGGCAGACCCGCTCGGCGGTGCTGCTGGAGGTCAGCGGCGGCTGTACGACCAGTGAACTCGCCCGCCGGGTCGGCGTATCGCTGGCCTCGGCCAGTCAGCACGCCAGTGTGCTGCGCGAGGCGGGCCTGGTGCACACCCTGCGCCAGGGCAGCGCCGTTCTGCACACGCTGACGCCGCTGGGGGCGGCGCTGCTGCGTGGCGGGGCGCCCGGAGAGCGCGTCTTCGGCTCACCGGCGCAGCTTCCGCCGGTCACCGCGGGCGGGCGATGGCCGTCCGGGCGCGGATGAGGCGTTTCGGCCCGGTCCGCTACGGTTCGGGCAGCGCCCCGAAGGGGCGCGGGGCTGTGTCGATGTGCGGCTCCGCCGCGTGGGACCAGCCACGACGGTGCCGCAGTCGGCCGACGGCGCATCGCGACACTTCCAGCGGAGCGCTTAGTCGTCGATACCGCTGCGCTCGACGCCCGCGACGATATGGCGCTGGAGGACGAGAAAGACCACCAGCAGCGGCACGATCGACACCGCCGCCGCCACGAACAGCTCATGGATGTTGACGGTCTGGGCGGTGGTGAACGTCGACAGCGCCACCTGCACCGTCCACGCGTCCCGGTCCTGGCCGATGACCAGCGGCCACAGGAAGGAGTTCCAGGCGCCGATGAAGACGATCGTGCCGACCGCCGCGAACACCGGCCGGGAGTTCGGCACCACGACCCGCCAGTACGTACGCCAGTAGCCGAGACCGTCCACCCGCGCCGCGTCCTCCAGCTCCCTCGGAAAGCCCAGGAAGTACTGGCGGAAGATGAACGCCGCGACCGCGCTGAACAGCGTCGGCACCACCAGACCGCGCAGGGTGGACACCCAGCCGAGCGAGCTGACCAGCACAAAGCTGGGCACGAAGGTGACCGCCGCCGGGACCATCAAGGTGCCCAGGATCCAGTAGAAGACCACATTGGCGTAGGCGTACGGGATGCGGGCCAGGCCGTATCCGGCGAGCGAGGCCAGCAGCAGGGTGCCCACGGTGGTGAGGACCGCGATCAGCGAGGAGTTGAGCAGCGCGTGTGCCATCGGCACATTGGGGTCGTCGAACAACTCGCGGACGTTGGACCAGTGCAGCTCGCTCGGGAAGAACCGCCACTCCGGTGAGGTGATGTCCGCCTCGCTCGACAGACCGTTGCGCACCAGCAGATAGAAGGGGATCAGGAAGAGCAGCGCGAGCGCGAGCAGCAGCACCAGCCGCACGGCGCGCCCCACGCCGACGAGGGCGTCCCGGACATCGCGCGTGCTCTCACGGGTTTGCATCAGTCCTCCTTCCGGCCCAGGCCGAACCAGCGCGCCTGCACCACCGTCACCACGGCGATGATCAGCGCCAGGATCACCGCGCCCGCACTGCCCAGGCCCAGGTTCTGCCCCTGGCCCAGCGCCGTGTAGTAGAGGTAGACCAGCGGCGGACGGGCATAGGGCGGATAGCCGCGCGAGTCCGACAGCAGGTTGTAGAACTCGTCGAACGCCTGGAACGCGTTGATCACCAGCAGCAGCACCACCGCGACCGAGGTCGCCCGCAACTGCGGAAAGGTGATGTACCGGAACACCTGCCACCCCGGCCGCGCCCCGTCCACGGCCGCCGCCTCGTAGAGCCGAGGGGGGATGCGCTGGAGCCCGGCCAGGAAGAGCACCATATAGAACCCCGCCTGTAGCCACAGCCGTACGGTCACGATGACCAGCCAGTACCAGGGCGGGTCGGTGGTCGACAGCCAGGCGATCTGATCGGCGCCGAACCAGTCCAGCACGGTGTTGGCCAGCCCGAAGCGCACCCCGTTGAAGATCGACATCTTCCAGATCAGCGCCGCCACCACATACGAGCACGCCACCGGCAGGAAGAACACCGACCGGAAGAACGCCTGCGCCCAGCGCAGCCGGTTGACCATCAGCGCGAGCGCGAGCGAGAGCACATAGGTCGCCGGGACGATGAACGCCGTGAAGACCAGGAAGGTCACCAGGCTGCCGGTGAACGCGTCGTCGCCCAGCATCGCCGTGTAGTTGTCGAAGCCGACGAAGTCCGTGGGCGAGACGGTGTTGTGGGCGTCGAAGAAGCTGAGATACACGCTCCAGGCCAGCGGGACATAGGTGAAGAGGGTCAGCCCCAGGACGAAGGGGCCGACGAATATCCAGAACCACAGATGGCGGTTCTGCGGACCCAGCAGCCTGCGTGTCGGTGTGGTGGTGGTCAGCGGCCCCCGCATCAGTTCTTCTTCTGCACGCGCCGCAGTTCGGCCTCGGTCTTGCGGACCACCGACCGCAGCTCGCCGTCCGGGTCGGCGCCGCCCTTGATGATCCGGCTCAGCGCGTCCTGGTAGGCCGTCCTGCTCGCCGAGGTCCACAGCAGCGGCTCGGCATGGCCGTGGTCGGTGACGTAGCGCACCGCCTCACCGGCCGCGCCCTGCCGCAGCTTGGCCGCCTTCGTGGCCAGCGAGATCCGGGCGGGGATGTGGAAGCCGTAGCGGAGCGCGAAGTCCTCCTGGTAGTTGGTCCGCTCCACCCACAGCCACTTCACATACGCCTTCGCCACCGCCTTGTGCCGGGACCGCGCGCTGACCGCCGCCCCATACGCGCCGACCGGCACCGCGGGCGCGCCATGCGCCCCGTCCCGCGGGAACGGCAGCACCCCGAAGTCGTCCCCCAGCGCCTTCCTCACCTGCGGCAGCGCCCACAGCCCGGACCACTGCATGGCGGTGAGCCCCTGGGTGAACGCGGCCGGATCCGACCAGTCGGAGGGCGCCCCGAGCAGCAGCGACTTCTCGGCGTAGAGCTGACGCAGCTTGCCGAGGGTGCGGGCGGCGGCCGGGTCGTCGAAGCCGACCTTGCCGTCCTCGGTGACGAGCGTGAGCCCGGCGGCGTTGAGCGGGGTGCCGCCGAGGACGCCGGGGCCGCCGTCATTGCCCAGGAACAGCCCCTTGACGTCCTTGGTGGTGAGCTTCTTCGCCGCGTCGATCAGCGCGTCGAGCGTGCGCGGCGGCTCCACCCCGGCGTCCTCCAGCATGCTCTTGCGGTAGTAGAGCAACTGGGTGTCGATGACCTGCGGAATGGCCCAAATCTTGCCCTGATACGTCTTCGGGGCGAGCACGGCCGGATTGAAGTCGCCCTTGGCCTCGCTGAGGAGATCGGTGAGGTCGACCACCTGACCGCCCTGGATCTGGTCCAGCGTCGGGCCGTTGACCTCGAAGACATCCGGGCCGGACTTGGTGAGCAGCGCGGCGGCGGTCTGCTGGTCGTAGGCGCCGGGCCGCCACTGCACCTGGACGTCGGCCTGGTCGAACGCGTCGGCGTAGCGCCTGACGGCCTGCTCGGTGCCGGGCTCGCCGTACTGGTGGTACCACTGCTCGAGCACGGGCTGGCCGGCGTGGTCATCGCCGTCCCGCCCGTTGTTCGACCCGCAGGCGGAGGCCAGCGCCCCCGTCAGGGCCAGCCCCCCGCCCGCACCCAGCAGCCTTCGGCGGCTCATGGACATTGGTGTGTGCCCCCTCGTCTCCCGGTCTCCGTTCCCGGTCTCCGTACGACCCAACGATCAACGATGGAGGCGGATTACGACAGAGGTATTGCGAAGGGATGTCACTTTTCGGTACGGGAATGTGACGCTGAGTCGACGTCGGGGGTGGCATCCATCTCGTCGAAGACGCGCTGGGCGGTGGCGAAGGCGGAGTTGGCCGCCGGAACACCGCAGTAGATCGCTGACTGGAGCAGCACCTCGCCGATCTCCTCCCGGGTCAGCCCGTTGGTGAGCGAGGCCCGGATGTGCATGGCCAGCTCGGCGTCATGGCCATGGGCGATCAGCGCGGTGAGGGTGATACAGCTACGGGTCCGCCGGTCCAGGCCGTCGCCGGTCCAGATCTCGCCCCAGGCGTAGCGGGTGATGAAGTCCTGGAAGCGGGCGGTGAACGGGGTCGTCCGGGCCACCGCGCGATCCACATGCGCGTCCCCGAGGACGGCCCGGCGCACCGCCATCCCGGCGGCGTGCCGGGAGGCGTCGTCGCCGGGCTGCGGTGGCACTGTGCTGGTGAGGTGGGCGAGCAGCGCCGCCGTGCTGGTGAAGTGGGCGAGCAGCGCCGCCGTGACCGCCTCTGGGCGCTCGACCCCCGCCAGATGGGCCGCCCCGGCGATCTCCACCAGACTCGCGCCGGGCACCGCGTCCGCGATCTGGCGGGCGTGTGCGGGCGGGGTCGCGGGATCGTCGCGACCGGCCACGACGAGGGTGGGTGCCGTGATCTTCGCCAGGTCGGCCGTCATGTCGTACGTGGCGAGGACGTCGCAGCAGGCGGCGTAGCCCGCGCGGTCCGTGGCGCGCAGATCCTCGATCAGCGCGGCGCCGACGGGGGATTGGGCGAAGCGGTGCGAGAACCACGTGCCCGGACGGCTGGCCACCATCGCCTCCGTCCCCTCGGCCCGCACCAGCGCGGCCCGCTCCCGCCAGACTGCGGGGTCCCCGAAACGGGCCGAGGAGCAGACGACGGAGAGGCGGCTCACCCGGTCGGGGTGGTGGGCGGCGAGATACAGCCCGACCGCGCCCCCTATCGAAATTCCCGCGTACGCGAACCGCTCCCACCCCTGATCGTCGGCGAGGCGGAGGACGAGGGCGGCGAGTGTGCTGATGGTGGCCGAGCTGTTGGCGGTGCCGTCGGAGGGCAGCAGTGTGGCGGGGGAGCCGCCGTGGCCGGGCAGATCCCAGCGCAGGACGCGGTGTTCGCGGGCGAGCGCGGGAAGCTGGGGCTCCCATACGGCGAGGGAGGTGCCGATGGAGGGGCCGAGGATGAGGGGTGGGGCGGTGGTGGGGCCGGTGAGGTCGTGGTGCGGTCGGGTGTCGGTCACGTGCTGCTCCGGTCGGTGGGTGGTGGGTGGTGGGTGTGTGCGGGTGCGTGGGTGGTTGCGGCGGATTGTTCTCCCCCACCCCGCCCCTTCCCGAAACTGAGGGCTCCGCCCCCAGCCCCCCGTTCCGGGGGCTTCGCCCCCAGCCCCCCGTTCCGGGGGCTTCGCCCCCTGGTCCCCGTTTCGGGGCTGCGCCCCCGGCCCCCCGTTTCGGGGCCTGCGCCCCCAGAGCCTCCGTTTCGGGGCCTGCGTCCCCAGCCCCCCGTTTCGGGGGCTTCGCCCCTGGCCCCCGCCTCGGGGGCCTCGCCCCTGGGCCCCAGGGGGTTCGCCCCAGAGCCACGGGCTCTGCCCTCGGACCCCGGGGCGGGGCTTTGCTGCCTGAGTGCGGGCCGGTGGGTGGATTGTGCCCACTCGTTCCGCCCTGCGGCACGATTGCCCACAACGGTGCACATTCCAGCCCCTCCGGCGATTGAGGAGCGGGGGTCCGGGGGCGGAGCCCCCGAAGTGGGGGGCTGGGGGCGCGGTCCCCAGTTTCGGGAAGGGGCGGGGTGGGGAACTTGCCGCCCAAGGACACTACGCATCGCGCCCCAGCGCCCGATCGACCAGCGCCGGGGCCGAACCCACATACGTGCCCGGATCCATAAGCTCACGCAGCCGCTCCGGAGGCAACGCACCCCCCAGCGCCTCCGCCAGCCCCACACCCCCCTCCGCGACCCGCCGCGACGCCTCGGTCAGCAGTTCCTTCGCACGTGCGCGGCCAACCACCTCCCCCAGCGCGGCCGCGATCCGCTCGCTCACGATCAGACCGCCCGTCAGCCGCAGATGCTCGGCCATCCGGTCGGGAAACACGCGCAGACCGGACGTCAGCTCCACCGCGTCCCGGGCGGAGCCCCCCGCGAGCCGCAGCAGCTCCCGTAGCGGCTGCCACTCGGCGTGCCACGCCCCGCCCGGCCGTTCGTCCTCCGCGGCCAGCGCGCCCAGCAGGGTCGCGGCGAGCCCCGGGGCCTGACGGGCGGCGGCGGCCATCAGCGTGGCACGCACCGGGTTCGACTTATGCGGCATCGCGGACGATCCACCACCCGCCCCCTCGGCCACCTCCCCGATCTCCGTCCGCGAGAGCACCAGCACATCCGCCGCCACCTTCCCCAGCGCCCCCACGGCGAAGGCGAGCGCGGAGCCCAGGTCGGCGACGGGGGTGCGCAGGGTGTGCCACGGGAGGTCGGGCTCGGCCAGCCCGGTCGCCTCGGCGAAGCGCGTCAGCAGCCCGACCCCCGCGACCCCCGCCCCAAACGCGGCCAACGTGCCTGCCGCGCCACCCAGTTGGGCGGGTGGCCGCAGCGCCGCGAGCCGGTCACGGGCGTCCAGGACCAGCGCCCGCCAGCCCGCCGCCTTCAGCCCGAAGGTGGTGGGCACGGCGTGCTGGGTGAGGGTGCGGCCGGGCATCGGAGTGTCGCGATGCGCGGCGGCGAGCCGCGCCAGCTCCGCCGCCGTACGGTCCAGATCGGCCACGATCAGCGGCAGCGCACGCGCGGCCACCAGCATCGTGGCGGTGTCCACGATGTCCTGGCTGGTCGCCCCCCGGTGCACATACGGCGCGGCCTCGCCGTCCGTATGGGCCACCGCCGCCGTGAGATCGGCGACCAGCGGGATGACCGGGTTGCCCCCGGAGCGGGCGCGCAGCGCCAGATCGCGTACGTCGTACAGCTCGACCCGGGCCGCGGCCGCCACCGCCTCCGCCGCCCCGGCCGGTGCCACCACCCGCGCCAGCGCGGCCTCCGCGTCCAGCATGGCCTGCACAAACGCGGTGTCGCTCGTGGCGGCCTCCACCGCCGACCCGGCCCGCACCGGGGACAGCAGCCCCACGTCGTGGCCGTCCGAAGGACGAGAACTACCGGAACTCAAGGAAGACCGTCTCCCCTTCGCCCTGCAAACGGATGTCGAAGCGATACGTCCCCGGCGGGGACCCCGCCGTCGCCACCAGCGTCTCGCGGCGCGCCGGATCCAGCGAGGCGAGCAGCGGGTCGGCGGCGTTGGCCTCGGCGTTCCCGGGGAAGTACACGCGAGTGAAGAGGTGGTGCAGCAGCCCGCGGGCGAAGACGCACACGCTGATGTACGGGGCGGCGGGCGCGGCCGGATCGCCCGGCGGCAGCGTACGGGCCGTCCAGTGGCCGTCCGCGTCGGTGGCGATCCGGCCGAAACCGGTGAAGTCCACACCGTTGCGCCCGAGGTAGCCGCCGGTCACCGGGTCGCGCCGCATGGACCCGCCCGCGCCGGTGAGGGAGCCGTCCGGGCCCGCCTGCCACAGCTCGATCAGCGCGTCCGGAACGGGCGCTCCCTCGCCGTCGTGGACATAGCCGTGGAGCGTGATGGCGCCGGGGTGGCCCGCGGGGGCCATCTCGCCGCCGTCGGGGAAGGGCAGGGCGTAGCCGTAGAAGGGACCCACGGTGTGGGACGGGGTGGGTGCGAGCTTCTCGCCCGGTACGAGCTTCTCGCCGGGTACGGGCTTCTCGCCGGGTACGGGCTTCTCGCCGGGTACGGGCTTCTCGCCGGGTACGGGCTTCTCGCCGGGTACGGGCTTCTCGCCGGGTACGGGCTTCTCGCCCGGCACGGGCTTCTCGGCGGGTACGAGCCTCTCGGCCATCAGCGGCCCTCCTCGATCCAGGTGGCGGACGGCCCGTCCAGCACGATGTCCCAGCGGTAGCCCAGCGACCACTCCGGCTGCGACAGCGCGTGGTCGTACGCCGCGACCAGCCGCTGCCGCGCCGACGGATCCGTCACCGACTGGAGGATCGGGTCGTAGCCGAAGAGCGGATCGCCGGGGAAGTACATCTGGGTGACCAGGCGCTGGGTGAACGCCGAGCCGAAGATGGAGAAGTGCAGATGCGCGGGGCGCCACGCGTTCTCGTGGTTGCGCCACGGATAGGCGCCCGGCTTGATGGTGGTGAAGCGGTACGAGCCGTCGTCGTCGGTCAACGTCCGCCCCACACCGGTGAAGTTGGGGTCGAGCGGCGCGGGGTGCTGATCGCGCAGATGGGCGTAGCGGCCGGACGCGTTGGCCTGCCACAGCTCGACGAGCTGGCCCCGGACGGGGCGGCCCCGGCTGTCCAGGAGCCGTCCGGAGACGGTGATGCGCTCGCCGAGCGGTTCGCCCTGGTGCTGCGCCGTGAGGTCGTTGTCGATCGCGGTGATGTCGGTGTGGCCGAAGACGGGGGTGTGCAGCTCCACGGTCTCCGGGTCGCCGTGGACCGCGACCAGCGGCTGCTTGGGGTGGCGCAGCACACTGCTGCGGTACGGGGGGAAGTCGCGCGGCGGATGGTCGGCGGCGGGCGCCCCTTCGGCGCGCGCCTTGTCGTATGCGTCCCGTATGTGGGCGAGTTCGCCGTCGATGTCGGACTGGGTGAGAGTCATGTCTGCTGTCAGCCTTACCTTTCAGCCTTTCCAGAGCCATTACCAGCCTTGCCGTTCCGGTCCGGATCACCGCTCCAGGACGAGGGCCAGGCCCTGTCCGACGCCGATGCACAAGGTGGCCAGGCCCGTCCCCGAGCCGCGGGCGGCGAGCTGATGGGCGACGGCCCCGGCGAGCCGGGCCCCGGAGGCGCCGAGCGGATGGCCGATGGCGATGGCGCCGCCGCGCGGGTTGACGATCGCGGGGTCGAAGCCGGGGTCCTGGGCGGACCATTCGGCGAGGCAGCCCAGCACCTGCGCGGCGAACGCCTCGTTGAGTTCGAGCGTGGCCAGATCGGCGAAGGAGCGGCCCGCCTTGGCGAGGGCGCGGCGTACGGCCTCTACCGGGCCGAGCCCGAAGTACTGCGGCTCGATACCGGTGACGGCGGAGGCGCCGATCCGGGCCAGGGGTTCGCGTCCGGTGGCCTTCAGCCCCTCCTCGTCGACGAGGAGCAGCGCGGCCGCGCCGTCGTTGAGGGGCGAGGAGTTGCCCGCGGTGACGGTGCCGTCCGGCTTGCGGAAGGCGGGCTTGAGCTTGGCCAGGGCCTCGGTCGAGGTGGTGTCGCGGATGGACTCGTCGCGGAGCAGGTCGCTGTCCGGGTACGGCAGCACCTCGGCGTCGTACGCCCCGTCCTTCCACGCCCGCGCCGCCTTCTCATGGCTGCCGAACGCGAACGCGTCCTGTGCCTCACGGGTGATGCCGTGCTTGTCGGCGATCAGTTCGGCGCCCTCGCCGAGGGCGACGGTCCACTCCGGCGGCATGTCCGGGTTGGTCATCCGCCAGCCCAGGGTCGTGGAGTACATCTGCTGATGCCCGGCGGGGAAGGCGCGTTCGGGCTTGGGCAGCACCCAGGGGGCGCGGCTCATCGACTCCACCCCGCCCGCCAGGGCGATATGCGCGTCGCCGACCGCGATCGCGCGGGCGGCCTGCAACACGGCCTCCAGGCCCGAGGCGCAGAGCCGGTTGACGGTCGCGCCGGGGACGGTGACGGGCAGCCCGGCCAGCAGCACGGCCATGCGGGCCACATCGCGGTTGTCCTCGCCCGCGCCATTGGCGTTGCCGAAGTAGACGTCGTCGATGCGTGCCGGGTCGAGGTCGGGGGTGCGGGCGAGCAGGCCGCGCACCACATGGGCGGCCAGGTCGTCGGGGCGCACTCCGGCCAGCGCGCCGCCGTATTTGCCGACGGGGGTGCGGACGGCGTCGACGATATAGACGTCACGCAGGGGAGTGGGGGTCATCGGGTCTCCTTCCCGGGCTTTCCGGCGGCTGCGGGCTCTCCGGCGGCGCCGGGCTTCCTGGTCGCTCCGGACTCTTCGGCCGCTTCGGGCTTCTCGGCCGCTCCGGACTTCCCGGCGGCTTCGGGCTTCCCGGCGGCCTTGAGGGCGCGCAGCGCCGCCAGCTCATCGGGGGTGGGCGGCTCGGTGGTGCCCACGGTGTCGGCGACGGTCAGCTCCCAGCCGGTGGCGGCCCGCACCTGCTCCACGGTGACGCCCGGGTGCAGTTCGGTGAGCACCAGCTCGGCGGTGGCCGGGTCGGGGCGGAGCACTCCGAGGTCGGTGATCACGGCGACGGGGCCGGCGCCGGGCATACCGAGCTTCTTACGGTCGCCGGGGCCGCTGCCGTGGCCCAGGGTCGTCACGAAGTCCAGCCTTTGCACGAAGTTGCGGGTGGAGTGGCGCAGCACCATCAGCACCTTGCCGCAGTTGGAGGCGATCTCCGGGGCGCCGCCCGCGCCGGGGAGGCGGCCCTCGGGCCTGTCCGGGCCGCGGTCCACGACGGTGGTGTTGATGTTGGCGTAGCGGTCGACCTGGGCGGCGCCGAGGAAGCCGACGTCGATCCGGCCGCCCTGCAACCAGTAGTTGAACACCTCCGGGACCGGGATCACCGCGTCGGCGGTGTCGGCGAGTTCGCCGTCGCCGATGGACAGCGGGAGCCGGGTGGGCTTGGAGCCGATGGTGCCGGACTCGTAGATGAGGACGAGGCCGGGGTTGACGGTGGCGCGGGCGAGGTTGGCGGCGGTGCTGGGGAGCCCGATGCCGACGAAGCAGGTGGTGGCGTCGGCGAGCGCGCGGGCGGCGTTGACCTCCATCAGCTCGTCGCTGGTGAAACCGGTCGGGCCGGCGGGGGTCGCGGTCATCGGGTGAGAGCTCCCTCGGTGTTGCGCACGTTGTCGTCGATCCACTGCGTGAACGCCTCGCGGTCGCGGGCGATCGGGTCCCATGCCTGGTAGAAGGCGTTGTCGCGGGTCGAATACCCGGCGGCGTAGGAGGGGTGGGCGCCGCCGGGGACGACGGAGACGGCGTCGATCACCCAGGTCGGCAGGACGATCCCGCCGGGCCGTGGCGTCAGCTCCTCGACGATCTCCTCCACGGTCACCAGCACCCGGTCCGCCGCGAGCGCCGCCTCCTTCTGTACGCCCGTCAGCCCCCACAACTGCACATTTCCGGCGCGGTCTGCCTGCTGGGCGTGGATGACGGTGACGTCGGGGTTGAGCGCCGCGACGGCGGCCAGCTCCTCCCCGGTGAAGGGGCAGACGACGGTGGAGACGGTGTCCGTACGGGTCGGGATGTCGCTGCCGCGATAGCCGCGCAACACGGCGAACGGCAGCTTGGAGGCGCCCGCCACATAGCGGTTGGCCATGCCCGCGTGGCTGTGCTCGTCCAGCTCCAGCGGGCGGGGCCAGCCGTTCTCGACGGCGTCACGGAAGCGGTGCAGCGAGCCGACGCCGGGGTTGCCACCCCAGGAGAACACCAGCTTGCGGACGAGTCCGGCGCCGATGAGCTGGTCGTAGATGACGTCCGGAGTCATCCGGACGAGGGTCAGATCGGTGATGCCCTGGCGGATGACCTCGTGCGCGGCGGCGTACGGGATCAGGTGGGTGAAGCCCTCCATCGCGATGGTGGCCCCGTCGTGGACGAGGTCCGCCACGGCGTCATGCAGGCTTCGGATGTCGGCCATCGTCACTCCGCTCATTCCGCTCAGTCCGCGGTCAGGATGCTCAGCTACTCAGCTATCTCAGATGCTCAGTGTGCTGACTAATGTGGTGTCGGTTCCGCACGTTGCCATTGGCTGGTGCGCTCGTCAAGGGAGTCTAGGGTGAATGTCGGCCTCTCGACATGGGGTCTTCCACAGGGCAGAATCACTCAGTGCACGGAGTAATGGCGTAGCGGGAAGGCCAGGAGGGCACGGCATGGGCGGCGCGGTGGATCTGAACACGCACCCCGGGCATCTGGCCCGCCGCTTCCAGCAGGCGCACTCCCTGCTGTGGGGCGCGATGGTCTCCGAGGAGATCACCTCGCCGCAGTTCGCGGTGGTCAACGCGCTGACGGAGAAGCCGGAGATCGACCAGCGGACCCTGAGCGAACACGTCCACCTCGACCGCTCCACCATCGCCGACCTGGTCGCCCGGCTGGCCCGCCGCGGCCTCCTGGAACGGGTCCGCGACCCGAACGACGGCCGCCGCAATGTCCTGCGCCTGACGGAGGAAGGCGCCCGGGTCCACCGGAAGCTGGTCACACGGACGGCCAGAATGAACCGGGTCTTCCTCTCCCCGCTGGACGAGACGGAGCGGGAAACGCTGCTGCGGCTGATCGCAAGGGTCACGGACGCGGCGGAGGAACTGCGCGCGTAGGTGCGTGGGGTGCGTGGGGTGCGTGGGGTGCGTAAGGGGGCGGCGCGCTGCCGCTCCAGCCGGGTCCCGCTGGGTGTCCGGCGGATCTTTCCCCTCCCCGCCCCTTCCCGAAACTGGGGCTGCGCCCCAGACCCCCGCCGGGGCTGCGCCCCAGACCCCGCCGGGGCTGCGCCCCAGACCCCGCCGGGGCTTCGCCCCAGACCCCGCCGGGGCTTCGCCCCAGACCCCGCCGGGGCTTCGCCCCAGACCCTCGCCAGACCCTCGCCGGGCCCTCGCCGGGGCTTCGCCCCTGGGCCCCGCTCCTCAAACGCCGGAGGGGCCGGGCGGGCTCCCCGCCTCAGGCGTCAAGGTGCGTCGGAGATTCCCCGAGGCGCCGGCGGCCTCGTCCCGATGATCACTGTCGCCTCCAGCTCCCCGCACTCGGCCAGCCGAGGCTCCAGCCCGTCCCCGGCAACGATGTCCATGGCCGAGGCCGCCTGCCGCCCGCTCGTCTCGAACAGCAGCGAGCCACCCGGGGCCAGCCATCGGCCCGCCTCGGCGGTCACCCGGCGCAGAACGTCGAGCCCGTCCGCACCGCCGTCCAGCGCCACCCGCGCCTCATGCACCCGGGCCTCCGGCGGCAGCAGCCCGACCTCCTCGGTCGGCACATACGGGACGTTGGCCAGCAGAACATCGACCCGGCCGCGCAGCACGGCGGGCAGCGGTTCGTAGAGATCGCCCTCGTACACCGTGCCGCCCACGGGCTCGACATTGCGCCGCGCGCAGGCCACCGCGACGGGGTCGATATCGGCCGCGTACAGCTCGACCACATCCAGAGCCGACGCCAGCGCGGCACCCAGCGCGCCCGAGCCACAGCACAGATCGACCACGACGGCCCCGGGCCGGGCCAGCGCCTCGGCCTGCTCGACCAGGAACTCGGTGCGCCGGCGCGGCACGAAGACCCCGGCGTCGACGGATATCCGAAGCCCCCGGAACTCCGCCCAGCCGAGCACATGCTCCAGCGGAAGCCCGGCAGCGCGCCGGTCCACCATGGCGAGGAGCCCGGCCGGGGTACGAGCCGTGGCGAGGATCAGCCGCGCCTCGTCCTCGGCGAACACACACCCGGCGGCGCGGAGCCTGGAGACGACGGCAGGAAAGGTGACAAGTGAAGACGAAGCTGAAGCTGCTGAAGCCGATGAAGCGGACATGGAAGCCTGGAAGCCTTTCGGAATCCCCGAGGGCACTCCCGGCAGTCAGCTATCCCGTGTATCCCTGCGGCGAGAGCACCCAGCCTGAACTGGCATTGATGGGTCTCACCTCCTCGGTGCGTACGGGCGACGGCCACACTACCCGATCAGCGTCCGCCGGGCCTCGTTGATCAAGCGCTGGGCATCGGCCCCGAAGACGGCGGATTCGCGGAGGGTGTTCCAGGCGCGCAGATAAAGGGCGATGCTGTCGGCGTCGTTGATCCAGAGTTCCGCATGCCAGTCCTCGACAAGCACCAGCCGCTCGTCGTGGACCCAGAATCCATTGGCGGGCTGGATCTTCAAAGGCGCGGCGAAGGGCACGATGCCCAGCTCGACCGTGTCCAGGCCGACGACGCTCATGAGCCGGTCGAGCTGGGCTGCGAGCACCGACGGCGGGCAGACGAGGGCGCGCAAGGCGCCCTCCCACATGAGGATGTGGTGCCGCTTGCGCGAGTCGTACAGCCCTTCCTGGCGCCGTAGCCGACCGCGTACCGCAGCCTCGGTGTCCCGTGGAGACTTGTGCAGGTCTGCGTTCCGGGTGAAGACCGCTCTTGCGTAGTCGGCCGTCTGGAGCATGCCCGCCACGAGACAGTTTTCCCAGATGCGCAGTGTGGCTGTGCGGTCGTGTTCAGCGGTGATCGCGTCCTGTACGGGCTTGTGCCCGGCCGCCAGTTGGCGGCGCCACGACCGGATGCGGGAGTCCAGTCCGTTGAACCGGGAGAGCAGTTCCTCGGCGGCTTCCGGCTGGTCGGTTGCCGTGGCCCAGGCGCGCAGATCCTCGGCTGTCGCTGTCTGGCGCCCGTTCTCCAGCTTGTAGATCTTGGAGTGCGGCCAGCCCAGCCGCCTCGCGAGTTGTGGACCGGTGAGCCGACCTTCTGGGCGTGACACACGCAGCTCCCGAAGCCGCGCTCCTAGGGCCACCCGCGCCTGTTGAAAGTCAGTGCTCACCGGGCACACGGTACTTGCAACCTACGTGGTCAGTCCCGCCGCGAACTTCTCGTATCGCACCGCGTAATGCCACGCCGCGTCACGTACCTGAAGGTAGCGGTTGACCTCGGCCGGCTCGGTGATCAGCTCGACGTCGATCAGCTCGTCGTCCTCATCGAAGTTGAGGAGAGCGACCAATCGGGAGTCGAAGACCCAGAAGTCCTCGGCGGGCAACCGCAGCCGGTCGGCCTCCTCGCGCCACAGGTTGCGGATGTCCTCTCCGACGTCACAGTTGCGCTTGGCGTTGTTGAGAAGAAAGAGCTGCCCGGGAGTCGGCGGATTGTCGACGATGCGGACGCGCTCGAAGCGCTTGCCTTCCTCCGTCTGCGCCCGGACGTTGGTGCACCACGGGTGGTTGTAGTCCCATTGCACTGTCTCGCCCGCGATGAACTGCGCGTACATGTCGGTGGCCTCGTCCGACGCGAACCGGCGGCGGGTCTCCAGCCGCCACGCGGTGTGGTCGAAGTTCTTGAAGAGGTCGCTGAAGGCGTCCAGATCGATGATCCGGCGCGTCCGGGTGACCTCCTTGGGGCCGAAGTCGACCAGCAGCTCCCGTGGCACCACGATCGGCACTTCTCCCTCGCCCAAGTGCTGGAGTTGGGCCATGTCATCCGGGTCGGTGAGCGGTGTGCCTTGGACGACGATCTCTCCGCTGTCCAGGTCTTCATGCACAGCAGGGCAGGCGCCGTTGGATGACCCCGTCCCGTTGAAGCGCAGTCGTCACGCCATGATCACGTCCTTCCTTGTTGATCTGGACACCACGAGCATGCCGCACCTACGGGCACGCTCGGTATGCCTTCTGTGACCCTGCGTGAGATCAATCAAGAACATTCAACAGGGGGGCGAGAACATTCGAGAACATCGCGTGGCACCCGCCAGCTACCCCTCCCTAGCGTCCTGTTCACGCAGAACACGGCGGAAGTGGGAGCGATGAGAATCCGCGAACAAGACATCGAGGCGATGAGTGCCGATGGGCACGCAACGCCCAGAGCCGAGGCCCAGGCCGTGGCCGATCTGCTGCGCCAAGCCCTGCACCGCCTCGGCTTCACCCCGGACGTGCCGCACGGCGTCGAAGGCGGGGAGCTGTACTGGCCGACCCTGCGGGGCGAACTCACGGTGTCCGGCTATCCGCTGGTGGCCCTGGGGCGCATCCCCCTCGACAGCGCGAACCGGCTCGCGGATGTCCTGATGCGGGCCGCGCTGGAGGAGCAGACGAAGAACGCCACCCCGGCGTAGGCGGTACGGATCCCGCCTCCCCCTTGAACCCCCGTACCGACTGGACCGGAGCCCTGGCAGGTCGAGCCCAGCCGGAACGGGTGCAGGTGCACGACGGCGCGAGGAGAGCCCCCGTGCCGACAGCACAGAAGGGATCATCCCGATGCGGTCGACAGGACACAAGACCGTCTTACGGCAGGACCCGGAGGACGGCGACACCATGCCCGACTCCGACGCACCGTCGCCCCCTTCGGGCGGCGACTGCGGTGGCGGTGACGGCTGCGGCCGTCGATAACCCCGGTAGGCAGGGCAGTCCCGGCCACCGCGGGGGCTGCCCTCTTCGGTCAGTGAAGGCGGCACATTGCGGCACCACCACGGCTACACCTGGCTCGGCTCGGGCCACGAACTTCTCAAGGACGGACCCAGACGACCCATCCACCCCGAGTTCAGGAGCGCCAAGGTCGTCCCTCTCGAACTCGCCCACTGGCTGCTCAAGCCGCCCACCTTCATCCAGGGGACCTGGACCGACCCCACCCAAGCCGCCGACTGGTTCGGCACCCGGGCCCGCGAACACGTCGGCTCCTTCGCGTCCGTCCACGACCGCGCGCCCGAGACACTGTCCGCGAGGGTCCAGGGCGCCGCCAAGGCGGTGGCGGGCGGGGAGGACGTCGTCGGAGGGTGGTACCTCACCGGGCAGCGGTTTCTCTCCGTATGCCTGATCTCCTGCGGCCCCCACTGCTTACGCCCCGAGATCGGCTGTCCGCAGCGACCGACGTGAATCAGCTCGTGAGCGCCTCGTACCGCACCCCCGTCAGCCGCTCGGACGCGGCCCACAGACCCCGGCCCGCCGGGTCGCTGCGGGTCCACTTGGCGCGGGTCGAGTGGACGGGGGAGCCGTGCCAGAGGCCCTGGAGTGGGGGGCCGAAGAAGTCGTTCTGGCGGACGTCCGGGGCGGTGGCCGCGTACAGGGTGGGGAGGGCGCCCTGGTCCGGGGTCTGGGCGAAGTAGCGGTTGCCGATTTCCATGAATCGCTCGGTTGCCCGGCGGCCCTCCATCTTCGGGGCGGCGGTCTGGAGGTTGGTCGAGGCGTAGCCGGGGTGGGCGGCGGCTGCCACCAGGTGGGCGTTTGTCGCGCGCAGGCGGCGGGAGAGTTCGTGGATGAAGAGGAGATTGGCGGACTTGGAGCGGGCGTAGGCGGTCCAACGGCGGTAGCCGCGCTCCATGTTCAGGTCGCGCGGGTCGACCGTCCCCAGCATGTGCATAAAGCTGGACACGCTGACCACCCGCGCCCCCGGGCCCGCCTCCAGCAGCTTCGGCAGCAGCAGGCCGGTCAGCGCGAAGTGCCCCAGGTGGTTGACGCCGAACTGCATCTCGAAGCCATCGGCGGTGCTGCGGCGCGGGAGGGCCATCACGCCCGCGTTGTTGATGAGCAGATCGAGCCGGTCGCCCTGGTGCTCGGCGGCGAAGGTGCGTACGGACTTCAGATCCGCGAGGTCCAGCGGCGCGACCCGCACATACGCGCCCGGCGCCTGCGCCCGGATCCGCTGCGCGGCCTCGGCCCCGCGCGCCTCGTCGCGGCAGGCGAGCACCACCTGCGCGCCGCGCCGTGCCAGCTCCCGGGCGGTGATGAAGCCGAGGCCGCTGTTGGCGCCGGTCACCACGGCGGTGCGGCCGGTCTGATCGGGGATGTCGCTCGCGGTCCAGCCCTTCATCACGTGCTCCTTCGCGGTGTGCCCTACGCGCCGGTAGCCCCGGTGTCCGGCGACAGCCTAGGGTCGCGGCCGCAAGGGTGCGAGGCGGAGGGCTGGTTGGTTACCGGTCGGTTGGCCGCCGGTCGGTTGGCCGCCGGTCGGGTGCGGCCTTGTTCAGGAGGGACGTGAGGATGGGCTCGGCGTGGGTCCACAGCACCGCGCCGCCGATCCCCGGGACGACGCGGCGGCGGGCGCCGGGGATGCGGGTGGCCAGGAACGCCCCGTTGTCCGGCGAGTGGCCGGTGTCCCGTTCGCCGTACCAGATGTCGACTGGGACGGTGATCTCGGTGAGATCGAACGGCCACCGCCCCATGGCCAGGACCGTGTCGCGAGCGTAACCGGCCGCCCCCTGGGCGAAGCCCTCGGCCAACGCGAGGCGGTAGGCGGCCGCGAAACCGGGTTCCCGGTACACGGCCAGATCGCACTCCGGGCTTCCGGCCATCACCATGGCCGACATCGCCTCGGCGTCGAGTCCCGCGAAGAACTCCTCGGCGCCGGCCGGGTCCCGCGCCGTCCGGTCGACCAGGCCCCGCAGATCCGGAGGCAGGGCGGTGGCGAACTCCGGCGTGGCGAACTCCGGCGCCGCGACCTCGTCCGCCCCGGAGACGACGACCAGCGCGGAGACGACGCCCTCCACGGCACAGGCGAGCGCGAACGGCGCACCCTGGGAATTCGCGACCATGGCCGGGTGCCCCAGCCCGCGCAGCGCGGCGAGTTGGCGGATGTCGTCGGCGAAGTCCGAGAAGCTCCGGCCGGGCGCGGGGGTCGAGACGCCCAGTCCGGGACGGTCCACCGAGACCAGCCGCACCCCGAGCGCTTCGACGGTAGCCGCGCCGAAGCCGAGCCACCGGCTCGTGGCGGCACCGGGACACAGCACCACGGCTGAGCCGTCCGGCGGGCCCCACTCGGCCCACCCCAGCGACCGCCCGTCGGACAGCCGTTCCTCGCCGAGCCGTGCGGGATCATCGATGTACAAGCTCATGGCCCTGATCCTTGCCGCTGTCAGGGCGCCGCGCAGGCGAGTTTCGCCAGGTGCGGGTCGCTCCGAACCGGTGGCGGCTTCTGTCGGACGTATGAGCGATGATCTGCCCGTGGCGTATTCGACGGGGGAGGACGGGGGAGCCCGCTTCCGCTGCCCGGCCGCACCCTGCCCGAACCGTTCGCCCACGCCTGGGCGCTGGTGGAGAAGGGGGAAGGGCCGGTCTGAACCGGCCCCGCCCCGTCCGCGACTTCACCCGCCCCTACTTCACCCGCGCCTCGCACACCATCCGCCGCCGGTGGTCCACCGTGCGCTCGGGTCCGGTCAGCGTCAGCGGGACCGTGTGCCGTACGCCGGAGTCGGCGCTGGAGGAGGCCAGCCGCAGCTCCAGCGCGCCCGGTTCCACCACCCTCGTGCCGTCGGCCCGCAGCGGATACGAGGCGAGGTCGGCGTGGAAGGCGAAGTGGACCTCGGCCGACTCGCCCGGCCGCAGCGGCACCCGTGCGTAGCCGATCAGCCGGGACACCGGCCGGGCGATCCGGGCCACCGGGTCATGGAGGTAGAGCTGGACGACCTCCGTCCCGGCGCGGTCACCGGTGTTGCGCACGGTCAGCCGGACCGTGGTCTCCCCGTCGGTCGGCACCTCGGCCGCGTCGGCCTCCGGGCGCTCCCAGGCGAACGAGGTGTACGACAGCCCATGGCCGAAGGGGAACAGCGGGGTCGGGTCGATCGAGCTGGCGTCGCCCCGCAGTCCGAGCGGCGGCTGTGCGTACGTCCAGGGCTGGCCGGCGGACGCGTACGGGACGCTCACCGGCAGCCGCCCCGAGGGGTTGACCCGGCCGCTCAGCACCCCGGCCACCGCCGGGCCGCCCTCCTCACCGGGGAAGAACGCCTGCACGGTGGCGGCCAGCAGCCTCGACCAGCGGCCGAGGGCGTACGGCCGACCCGTGAACAGCACCAGTACCACCGGGGTCCCGGTGGCCACCAGGGTGTCCAGCAACGCCCCCTGGTCTCCGGGAAGTTCGAGGTCGGTGGCGTCGCAGCCCTCGCCCGAGGTGCCCCGGCCGAACAGCCCCGAACGGTCGCCCAGCACCGCGACACACACATCCGCGTCCGCCGCCGTCCTGGCCGCCTGCGCCAGCCGGCTCTCGGCGGTGAGCGCCGCCGCACCGGCCGAGGCCACCGCGCCCGGGTCCCCGGCGAACCCGGCCGGACCGGGCGCGGCGCACCCCTCGGCGTGGGTGATCCGCGCACCGGGCAGTTCGGCGCGCAGTGCGGCGAACAACGTAGGCACCTCGATGCCCAGGGGCAGTTCGGGGTGTTCCACCCCCACATGGCGGGGGAAGGTGTAGCAGCCGAGCATGGCGGCGGGGTCGTCGGCGAGCGGGCCGACCACCGCGATCCGGGCGTCCGGCGCGAGCGGCAGCACATCGCCGTCGTCGGCGAGCAGCACCACCGACTCCTCGGCCAGCTCGCGTGCCACGGCCCGCATCCCGGGCGGATCGAGATCGAGGCCGGGGGTTCCTGCGGTTCCCGCGGGCCCGGCGGATTCCGCGGGCTCCGCGAGCGCCGACGGCATCGGCGACCAGTCCGCGTCCAGCAGCCCCAGCTCGCACTTCTGCCGCAGCACCCGCAGCGCCGCCCGGTCCACCAGCGCCTCGTCCACCTCCCCGGCCCGCACCGCGTCCCGCAGCGGGGTGCCGAAGCAGCGCACCGCGGGCAGTTCCACATCCACCCCCGCCGCCAGGGCGAGCCCGGCCGCGTCGCCCCGGGTGGCGGCGACCCGGTGGGCCAGCTCCAGGAAGGACACCCCGAAGTAGTCGGCGACGACGGTGCCGGTGAAGCCCCAGGTGTCGCGGAGCAGTTCGGTCAGCAGCCAGGGGTTGGCGGCCGAGGGCACACCGTCGATGTCGTTGTAGGAGTGCATGACCGACCGCGCGCCCCCGTCCCGCACCGCCAGCTCGAAGGGCGGCAGGATGACGTCGGCGAGTTCGCGCGGGCCGATGGAGACCGGTGCGTGGTTGCGGCCGCCCCGGGAGGCGGAGTAGCCCGCGAAATGCTTGAGGGTGGCGACGATCCCGGCGGACTCCAGGCCGCGGACATACGCGGTGCCGATGGTCGCGACCAGATACGGGTCCTCGCCGATGGACTCCTCCGTACGGCCCCAGCGCGCGTCCCGCACCACGTCCAGCACCGGGGCCAGACCCTGGTGGATACCGGCCGACCGCAGCGAACCGCCGATCAGCTCGGCGGCCCGCCCCACCAGCGCCGGGTCGAAGGACGCGCCCCAGGCGAGCGGGGTGGGGAAGACGGTGGCGCGCCAGGCGAAGAAGCCGGTCAGACACTCCTCATGGGCCAGCGCCGGGATCCCGAAGCGGTTCCCGGCGGCGATCCGGGTCTGGAGGCGGGCCAGCGCGGCGGCGCCCTCGGCCGGTTCGACGGGGGCGGTGCCGAAGGGGCGGGTCAACTGGCCGACGCCATGGGGGAGGAGGCCATCGAGGTCCACGGCCTCGGACACCTCGTGCTGGAGCGGGGCGACGTCCTCGCCCTCCTCGGCCTCGGATCCCGGCCATACGCCGGCGAGTTGGGCGAGCTTCTCCTCCAGCGTCATCGAGGAGAGCAGGGCCGCCGCGCGGTCCTCGGCGGAGAGGGAGGTGTCCTGCCAGGGCTGAGGCATGAAGCTCCTTGTCGAGGTGGGGGAACGGCTCGCCTGCCGCCGGAGGCGGCCTGCGCACGCGCCGGGATCGGCCTATTTGCCGCCCATGCCCATCAGTCCGTTGATCAACTGACGGCGGGCGAAGAGATAGACCAGGAAGATCGGGAGGATGGAGAGCACCACGGCGGTGAGCAGCGCCGGGGTGTCCACCCGGAACTCGCCCACGTAGTCGTACAGCCCCAGGGTCAGCAGCCGGTTGCTCTTGGACTGGGTGAGCAGCAGCGGGAAGAGGAAGCCGTTCCAGGCGTGCAGGGCCGACATCACCCCGACCGTGGAGATCCCGGACCGCGACAGCGGCACGACGAGCTGGAGCAGCACCCGGGTCGGGCTCGCCCCGTCCAGCGCCATCGACTCGTACAGCTCCTCGTCGATATCGCGCACCGTGCCGACCAGGATCAGCACGCTGACCGGGAGAGAGAAGGCGGCCGTCGGCAGGATCACGGCGAGCAGGGTGTCGTACAGATGGAGCTTGGTGATCACCAGATAGACCGGGATCACCACCGCCTGGGAGGGGATCGCCAGCCCCAGCAGGAAGATCTGGAAGATCCGGCGGGAGGCCCGGCCACGGGCGCGTACGACGGTGTAGCCGACGGTCACCGACAGCGTGATCACGATGGCCGCGCATACGGCCGTGACCAGGGCGGTGTTGAGGAGGTAGGAGAGGAAGTCGGAGCGCAGCACCCGCCGGTAGTTGGCGAGCGTGGGGTGGTCGGGCAGGGCCAGCGGCCCGTCGTCGATATAGCCGTCGCGGGTCTGGAAGGTGGCGGCCACCAGGACGTACAGCGGCAGTCCGACGATGCCGAGCCAGATCAGGGAGCCGAGCCCGGCGGGGTAGTTGGCACGCGGCAGACCCCGGCGGCGGAGGCGGGGGCGGGGGCCAGGGGCCGCCGGGGTCCTGTTCGGTGTACGGACGCCGTCCGGGGGGTGGCTTTTGCGGTCGTGGAGGACGTCGGTCACATCCCCTCCCGGGTGCTGCGCATCGCGGCGAAGCCGGTGAGCCGCACCAGCAGCAGCGAGACGGTGGTGGCGACGACGACCAGGATGGTGGCGACCGCGCTGGCGTAGCCGAGGTCGAACGCCTGGAAGCCGTTCTTGTACATCAGATACGGCACGATCGTGGTGTCCGTGCCCGGCCCGCCCTTGGTGAGGATCAGGACGGTGTCGAAGAAGGTCAGCGCGCCCACCACCATGATCACCGAGGAGGTGACGATGGTGTTGCGGAGCTGGGGCAGGGTGATCGCGAAGAACTGCCGTACGGTCCCGGCGCCGTCGATCGCGGCGGCGTCGTAGAGCGAGCGCGGGATGGCCCGGGCGCCGCCCTGGTAGATCAGGGTGTGCAGCGGGATGAACTGCCAGGCGGTGACGAAGAGCACCGCCCCGAAGGCGCCCTTGGAGCTGCCGAGCAGATCGCCGTCCGCGAAGCCCAGGGCGGGCCCGATGTCCGCGATCAGGCCGAAGTTGGGGTCCAGCAGCGACTTCCAGACCAGCGCGAGCGCGACGGAGGAGCCCAGCAGCGGCAGGAAGAAGATCGCCGACAGCACGGCCCGGTTGCGCTGCCGACCGGCCGCCCATACGCCCAGCAGCAGGGCGAGCGGGGTCTCGAACACCCAGGTCAGCACGGTCAGCACCAGGCTGAGCCAGATGGCCTGATGGGTTTCCGGGTCGTCCCACAGCCGGGACCAGTTGCTCATCCCGGTCCAGCTCGGGGTGCCGATCCCGTCCCAGTCGGTGAAGGCGAGGGCGCCGACCAGGACCATCGGGGCCACCGCGAAGAAGACGAAGAACAGCGCCCCGGGCAGGGCCCAGACGACGCCGGGCCGACCGACGCCGGGCCGGCCGACGCTCCGGCGCGGTTCGCGGGTCGGGGGCCGCTCGCGCGTCGCGGCGGCGTCCGCCATCACATGCCCTTCAGGGCGTCGACGAACTCGGTGGGGCCGAGCTGCCCGTTGAACAGCTTCTGCACGGCGGTGTGCAGCGGCGGGGTGTACTTGGCGGGCAGCGCCTGGTCCCAGGAGAGCGTGAAGTCGGGGGCCCGCTTGACCAGGTCGTACTGGAACCGCGCGTAGTCGGGATTCTCATGCTTCCCGAGCAGGGAGGCGGCGTCGGAGGTGGCGGGCACGTCCCCGTTGGCGATGAGGTCGCCGGAGTAGTCCTGCCGGGCGGCGAACTTCACGAATTCCAGCGCGGCCTTCTGCTTGTCGCCCTTGACCTTGGCGTTGATCGACCAGTAGTTGGTCGGATTGCCGACGACGCTCTTGGGGTCACCGCTGCCGCCGGGGACGGCCGGGAAGGTGGTCCAGCCCAGCCCCGACTTGGCGAACGCGGGCTGATTGGCCTTCTGGTTGGCGTACTCCCAACTGCCCATCAGATGCATGGCCGCCTTGCCCTTGGCGAAGAGCGTGGAGGCCCCGTCGGCGGTGTAGTTGACCGACTTGTAGTTCTTCCCGAACGCGCCCCGGTCCACCAGATCCTTGATCGTCTGCGCCGCCTTGAGCACCGCCGGGTCGTCCCACGCCGCCATGCCCTGGCTCTGGATCTTCCGGAACACCCCGGCCCCGCCGTAGCGGTCCACCAGGTACTCCACCCACATCAGCTCGGTCCACGGGTCGGTGCCGGCCAGCGCGAACGGGGTGACGCCCTTGCCCTTGAAGGTGTCGATGAGCTCCAGCAGCTCGTCCCAGGACTTAGGGGGCCCGGCCCCGGCGGCCTCGAAGACGTCCTTGTTGTAGAAGAGGATCACCGGCTGCATCCCGCGCATGGGGATGCCGTAGTGCTTCCCGTCGATCGCGCCCGCGTCGAGGATCGTGGGGAGGAACGCCTTCTTCAGCTCCGGGTCCTTGGCCATGGCCGGGTCGAGGCCGAGCAGCATGTCCTTCTTGACGAAGTCGCTGATGCTGCCGCCGCCCCAGTTGAAGAAGACATCCGGTGCGTTGGGCGTGCCCATGGAGGTGCGCATCTTGTCCGAGTAGCCCTCACCGGGCACCTGGGTGAGCTTCGCCTTGATGTCGGAGGTCTCGTTGAACCGCTTGACGACCTCGCGCTGCACCTTGGTCGAGGCGTCCTGGTAGACCCAGACGTCGAGGGACCCGCCGTCATCCGAACCCCCGGGCCCGCCGCTCCCGCAGCCGGCGAGTGCGGTCCCGAACAGCAGCAGGGCCGCCGCGAGGGTGGACGCGCGAAGGGTGGACCTTGACCTTGACCTTGTCCATGTCTTTGAACTTGACCTTGAACTTGACCTTGACCGAGGTATGCGCATCGTGTGCCTTCCGGAAGTAGCCCGATAATTCTCGGAAGTGGTTGCGTGGAAGGTATGGGGGTGCTGATGCGGTGTCAAGGGCTGTGGCGGGGGCGGGCTTTGTTCCCCACGCCGCCCCTTCCCGAACGGGGGCCGCGCCCCCGCCCCCGAACACCCTTCGGGCGTGTTCTCAAGCGCCGGACGGGCTGGAAAATCCAGCCCGTCCGGCGCTTGAGGACCGGGGTCCGGGGCGGAGCCCCGGCGGGGGGTCGGGGGCGCAGCCCCCGGTTCGGGAAGGGGCGGGGCGGGGGATCAGCCGGCCGCGGGCGGAGCGGTGCTGGCGCGCACAACCAACTGCGCAGCCAGCTCCACCCTCGGCGACTCGATCTCCTCCCCCCGCGCCTGCCGCAACACCGTACGAGCGGCCAACTTCCCCATATCCGCGAGCGGTTGACGAACCGTCGTCAACGGCGGCGCCGACCACCGCACCTCGGGCAGATCGTCGAAGCCGACAATGCTCACATCCTCCGGAACCCGCAGCCCCCGCCGCCGCAGAGCCTCGATCGCGCCCAGAGCCATCTGGTCACTGGAGGCGAAGACGGCGGTGGGCGGGGCGTCGGCGTCCATCAACTGATCGCAGCCGTGGAAACCGGACTCGTGGTAGAAGTCGCCCTGTGCCACCAGCGCCGGATCGAACGGCACACCCGCCGCCTCCAGCGCCGCACGGTGCCCGTCCAGCCGGGCGCGGCTGCACAGCAGCCGAGGCGGACCGGCGATCAGGCCGATCCGGCGGTGGCCGAGGCTCAGCAGATGTTCGGTGGCGGCCATGCCGCCCGCCCAGTTGGTGGCCCCCACGGTGGGCGCGTCCAGCGCGGGGGAGCCGGCCGGGTCGACGACCACGATCGGCACGTTCAGCCGCCGTAGCTCCTCGTGGACCACCGGCTCCAGTACGGACGTCACCAGGATCACCCCGTCCGAGGCGCGGGCCCGCAGGTTCTTCAGCCACTGCCGGGCCGAGCCCGCGCGGCCGTGGATCGCCGAGACCACCGTGCCCACCCCGTCCTGGTGGGCGACCTCCTCCACGCCTCGGATGATCTCCACCGCCCACGGGCTGTCCAGGTCGTTGAAGACCAGGTCCACCAGGGCGGCGCGATCGCCGGGCACGCGCTGGCGGCGGCGGTAGCCGTGGACCCGCAACAGGTCCTCGACCCGGGCCCGGGTCTCGGGCGAGACATCCGAACGGCCGTTGACCACCCGGGAGACCGTGGGCACCGACACCCCGGCCTCCTGCGCGATGGCCGTGATCGTCACCTTGGGCCGGGCGCCGCCCTCGGCGCCCCTGCTCTCCGTAGCCATTCCGCCTCCTCGGTTGACGGGAGCCACCCCCGCCTCTCACTTTCCGGGGCGCACCCTCGGAACCTTGCAGAAGTCTTCCGGAAAACCGGATCGGACGTGAAGAGACGAGAGAGGGACGTCCCCACAAGCTCCTGAGCTTACGCAGCGCCGGGGGGTCGGCGGCCGCCGCCGTCACACCACCGTGCGGGGCGGCTACGGCCCTCGGCGGGGCCGCCCGCACGCTCGGCTGAGCGCCGTGGTCCGCTGGGTCGTTGGCGCCGCTCGGCCGGCTGGGCGCAGCCGCCCGCCTAGCGGTTGGCCCCGTACGACCGGCTGAGGGCTGTCGTCTGCTTGGTCGTTGGCCTGCCGCACCGGCCGTGCGCCCTCGTCCGCCTGGCCGTTGGTCCCGCTCGACCGGCTGAGCGGCTTCGTCTGCCTGGTCGTTGACCCCGTGCCACCGGCTGAGCGCCGCCCTCCGCCTAGCCGGTCACGCCGCACCACTTGGCCGGTGGCCCCGCTCCAGCGGCCATGCACCGCGCCGCCCAAACTTTCCTCTCCCCGGGTGTAAGAAAGCGCGGTCCTCGACCATTGCATGGTGAGAGAGCCGAGTTGACTTCTTCCCCCGCTTAAAGGTGGGGGGTTCCAGCGGTCGCCCGCTGGGTTTCCTGCTTCACCGACGACCGCCCCGTCCGGGAGGACTCCCGTTGAGGTCTTACACCGTCTCCACAGGCAGACGCCGCCAGCCCGGCGGCCAGGATGTTGCGTGCCGCGTTCACGTCGCGGTCATGCACGGTGCCGCAGTCGCACGTCCACTCACGGACGTTCAGCGGCAGCTTCTCGCGGACCGTGCCACAGGCCCCGCACAGCTTCGAGCTGGGGAACCAGCGGTCGACCGTGACGAGTTCACGCCCGTACCAGGCGCACTTGTACTCCAGCATCATGCGCAGATCCGTCCACGCCGCATCCGAGATGGCGCGCGCGAGACGGCCGTTCTTCAGCAGGTTGCGGACGGTGAGGTCCTCGATCACGACCGTTTGGTTCTCACGGACGAGACGAGTGGTCAGCTTGTGCAGGACGTCCCGGCGCCGGTCAGCGATCCGCGCGTGCACCTTGGCGACGCGGCGGCGGGCCTTCTCCCGGTTCGCCGAGCCCTTCGCCTTGCGGGACAGCTCCCGCTGCGCCTTCGCGAGCCGCTTACGGTCGCGGCGCTCATGCCGGGGGTTGGCGATCTTCTCCCCGGTGGACAGGGTCACCAGGGAGGTGACCCCGGCGTCCAGGCCGACCGCCGCGTTCGTGGCGGGGGCCGGGGTGATGGTGTCCTCGACGAGCAGGGAGACGAACCAGCGCCCGGCGGCGTCGCGGGACACCGTCGCAGTCGTGGGCCGGGCACCCTCCGGGAGGGGACGCGACCAGCGGATGTCCAGCGGCTCGGCCGTCTTCGCCAGGGTCAGGCGCCCGTCGCGCCATGTGAAGGCGCTGCGGGTGTACTCGGCCGACGCCCGGGACGTCTTCCGCGACTTGTAGCGCGGGTACTTCGCACGCCTGGCGAAGAAGTTCCCGAACGCCGTCTGAAGATGGCGCAGCGCCTGCTGGAGCGGGACCGAGGACACCTCCGCCAGGAAGGCCAGTTCCTCGCTCTTCTTCCACTCCGTCAGCGCGGCGGACGACTGCACGTAGGAGATGCGGCGCTGCTCGCCGTACCAGGCCCGCGTGCGCTCGTCCAGCGCCTTGTTGTACACGAAGCGGACGCAGCCGAACGTGCGGGACAGCTCGGCTGCCTGCTTGTCCGTGGGGTAAAGCGGTACTTGAACGCCTGCTTGACCTGCTGCGTCACGCCTCACAACCTATCAGCTCCCATGTGAGGGGCGGGTGTCGGCCGGATCTCGGTGAACGCCGAATCACCCTGACGGCGATCCGGCTTTCCCTGCCCTGCTCCGCAGGAGCTTCATTTCCTCCCCCGGCTGAAGCCGGGGGTATCCACGAAAGAGAACCCCGATGAGGAGACGGCGTGACCGACGCCCAACGCTTTCGGGACCTTTACGAGGAGTGCCAACCCCGTGTGCTGGCCTACGCGGCCAGCCTGGTGGGTCGGCAGGTCGGTGAGGACATCACCAGCGAGACCTTCACGGTTGCCTGGCGGCGGATGCGGGACATCCCGACGCCGCCGTTGCCGTGGCTGCTCGGCGTGGCCCGCAATTTGACCCGCGAGCTGCGGCGCCGCGACGGCAGGCAGTACGCCCTGGCCGCCCAGGAGGCCCAGCGCGTCATCACCTCCGGCGCCCAGGTCGAGGACGTGGCCGCGGGGGTGACCGAGCGCGCGGTGGCGCTACAGGCGCTGGCGGGGCTGTCCGCCGCCGACCGTGAGCTGCTGACGCTGGTCGCCTGGCATGGGCTCGGCCCGCGACAGGCGGCGCGCGTCCTCGGCTGTTCCAGCGCCACGTTCGCGGTGCGGCTGCACCGGGCCAGACGGCGGCTGGAGCGGGCCGTGGACGGGGTGAAGCCTTCCCACGACCCCAGCGTCGGCCCCGGCCCCGAGTCCCGCCCCGGCCCCGCCCCTCGCCCTCGCGCCCCTCGTGCGAACGTGACAGTGAAGGAGACCTGAGATGGCACGCAAGCGGCACGATGTGATGAAGACCCTGGCGGACGCGCGGCCTCCGGAGCTCGATCCGGACCACCTGGCCGGTTCCGTACGCGCCCGCCGCGACCTGGAGACCATCCTGGCCGGTCGGGCCGACACGGCCCGTACGGCCGAGACGCCGGAACTCCGCCGGGCCCCGCGGATGTTCACCTGGCGCTGGGCG
This sequence comes from Streptomyces sp. CY-1, assembly GCF_047218265.1. NCBI lineage: Bacteria > Bacillati > Actinomycetota > Actinomycetes > Kitasatosporales > Streptomycetaceae > Streptomyces > Streptomyces sp. CY-1. The sequence continues at coordinate 3,873,033 of NZ_CP178393.1, read as the reverse complement.
CTGCCCGTCGCGGCGACGGCGGCCGCCGCCGGAGTGCTCGTCGCCACCCTGCCCCAGGGCGGCTCGGACGCCAAGGGCTCCCGGGCCTCCGTCGGCCCCACGGCGGACGGCGCCCGGCACATCCCGGCCAACGGCCGTCTGGCGCTGCAACACGTCGCCGACCGGCTGGACCGGCTGGACCGGACGGGGGCGGACGAGGGCACGTACTGGCAGGTGACCACGCGGTCGGGCTCGACCGCCGTCGTCGACGCGTCCGGGGAGACCTTCGCGGTGTCCACCTCCGAGAAGCAGCAGCGGTCCTTCGGGGTACGGCCCGGCACGGAAAGCCTCAACATCATGGGGATCGACGCCACCACCAAACCCCGCACCGAGCGTGATACTGCGCGCTGGCAGGCCGCCGGTTCGCCGAATGACCTCACGCTCGCCGACACCGGACAGGGCGGCGGCAGGCTCGGTCTGCGGATCGAGACCGGGACCGGGGCCGGGAAGCGGCCGACGGTGGACCGGATCAACTCGGGCGACCGCATCGCCGCCCTCGGCGCACGCAATGTGACCTACGAGGACCTGCGGAAACTCCCGGGCGACAGCACGAAGCTGAAGCAGGTGCTGGCGGATCTGTACCGGGAGGACGGCGGGAGCGAGGTCCGCGGCCGCACCGAGTGGATGTGGCGGCAGGCGGCCGGGCTGATCGGCCTGCCGGTGAAGGCCGAGGTACGGGCCGCCGCGTACCGCGTGATCGCGGGGCTGCCGGGCATCCGCGCGCTCGGCGAGGTGACCGATCCGCTGGGCCGCGAGGGCGTCGGCTTCGCCCTGCCCGCGTCCGACCGGCCCGGCTACGGGACCGGACGGTCCGAGCTGATCGTGGACCCGTCGACCGGGGCCCTGCTGTCCGAGCAGGAGGTGCTGTCCGAGCCGGACGCGAAGGCCGCGAAGGCGGGGCTCACCTCGGGCATGGTGGTGAACTACACCGCCACCGTCAGGTCGGAGTGGACCGACCGGCAGCTCAAGACCCCGGAAGCCCCGGACGCCCCGGAAGCCCCGGAAACCTCGGAATGACCGGTCGGGGCGGGCTGTAAGAACGGCCAGTCGGCGGCCATTTCCTTCTGAGAACCCCACCCGAGCAGAAGGAAGGTCATGGACAGAACCACAGGACGGCCCAAAACCCGCCGGATCTGGCTGCGCGACGCGGTCACGGTGTGCGCGGTCGCACTCGGCACACTCGGTACCTTCGGCACCCTCGCCGCCCCGGCGAACGCCGCCAACGCCGCCAACGCGGCGCCCGGCGGCACGTCCGCCCCGGCGGCCCGCGCCGCCACCCCGTGGACGCTGCGGACACCGCTGAGCGAGACCGTCTCGACGGAGTTCCAGGACGTCGCCGCGACCGGCGCCAAGGACGCCTGGGCGGTGGGCCGGAAGACGGATGGCGCCGACGGGCCCACCCCCGCGATCAAGCACTGGAACGGCACCACCTGGACGGACGTGCCCGCCGCCGGGGCCGGGGACAAGCCCGGCCAGTTGGAGAGGGTCAGCGCCGCCGCACCCGACGACGTCTGGGCCGCCGGAGTCCAGTTCGGCGACACCACCTCACCGGTCGTGGTGCGGCACTGGGACGGCGAGAAGTGGGCCGACACCGCCCACGCCACGCCCCCGGAGGGGCAGATGAGCTTCGTCGGCGACATCGCCGCGTTCGGCGCGAAGTCGGTCTGGCTGACGAGCTTCGACTGGGACCAGAACAGCGGCGCTTCCACGTCCCACCTGGAGCGCTGGACCGGCTCCGCGTGGCAGCAGGTGTCACTCCCCGCCGCCCCCGGCGGCGGTGAGGTGCGGCCGTGGGACATCACCGGCACCGGCCCTGACGATGTGTGGGTCACCGCCGAGGCCGCGACCGGCGATGTGTCCGTCCCGCTGCTCTACCACTGGAACGGCCGCGGCTGGACGGTCCGCGAGGTGCCGACCCCGGCCGAGCACCCGACCGGCTGGGTCGCCAACCACGCCGTGGCCACCGGCCGCGGTTCGGTCTACGTGGTCGGCAAGACCAACGACGCGCAGGCGCCCGAGGCCACCATGGCCACCCGCTGGACCGGCAGCCGCTGGCAGTCGCTGCCCGCGCTGCCCGTCGACGAGGCCAACGCCGCGGGCGCGGACGGCGCCGGGCGGCTGTGGATCGCCGGCTGGTCCGCCGGCGGCCGCCACTCCGTGATGTCCCGCTGGACCGGTACGAAATGGGCCACCGAGCAGTTGCCCGCCGACGTCACCGAGCACAGCGAGATGTCCACGGTGTCCGGCATCGCCGCGGTCCCCGGGACGAACGGGGTGTTCGCCGCGGGAACGGCGGGCTGCCAGAGCGATCCCGTGCTCTGCGGAGTAGTGGTCTCACGCGACGTGCGCTGACGCTCACGGGACGGGTGCCGACCCTCACGGGACGGGCGCTGACCGCCTGAGGCGGAGTGCGCGGCCCCGCGCAAGGGGAGGCCCCGCTCATGGGGCGGCCCCGCGCAAGGGGAGGCCCCCTCACGGGGCAGGTGGTGACTCCCTCAAGTGGAGGGCACTGCCCCGGGTACGAGGCTGCCCCTCAAGTGGAGGGCACTGCCCCGGGTACGAGGCTGCCCCTCAAGAGGCGTGCGCTGACCTCTCGCGGGGCGGGCGCTGATCCCTCAGGCGGAGTACGCGGCCCCCTTCAGACGACGGCGCTGACTGCTCAGGCGACGGCGCTGCTCGTCTCACGGGGCGGGCGTTGACCCCTCAAGGGGCGTGCGCTTACCGCTCACAGGGCGTGCACTGGCCCCCTCGGGCGACAACGCTGACTGCTCAGGCGGACGGCACTGCCCGCCTCGCGGGACGTGCGCCGCCCTCTCAGGCGGCATGCGCCGCCGCGTCCCGCGTGCGCGTGACATACGCCTGGACGGCGACCCCCTCGTCGTCCAGGCATCGTCCCGTCTCCAGGTCGAAGCGCTGCTTCAGCAGCGGGGAGGCGGCGAACGGCCGCCCGGCCGCCGAGCCCAGCAGCCCCCGGGAGAGGACGTACGCCCCGGTGAACGGGTCGCGGTTGGCGATCGCGTACGCGCGGCCCGACCGGTCCAGGAAGACCGCCACCTGGGTGCCGTCCGGCAGCAGGGCGGCCACGCCGCGCCCGGGGGTGAGGTCGGTCAGCTCGCAGACCGCGAACCACCGCTGGTCGAGGAGGAGTTCCACGCGGACGGCGGTCCGCTCGGGTGCCATGGTCATCGGCTGGCGGTCCCTTCGAGAGTACGGACGGGGAGGGTGGGGCCGGAGAGGATGGTCAGGTCCGGCTTGACCTGGTCGCGTTCGGGCACGAACTTCACGGTCGGGTCCGGCGCGTCGGGCGCGTTGACGAAGGAGACGAAGCGCCGCAGCCGTTCCGGGTCGCCCAGGGTCTCGGCCCACTCGTCGCGGTAGCCGGTCACATGGGCGGCCATCATCGCCTCCAGCTCGGCGCACAGCCCCAGCGAGTCGTCGACCACCACATCGCGCACATGGTCCAGGCCGCCCTCGATCCGCTCCAGCCACGCCGAGGTGCGTTCCAGACGGTCCGCGGTGCGGATGTAGAACATCAGGAATCGGTCGATGAGCCGGATCAGCTTCTCGTCGTCCAGGTCCTGGGCGAGCAGATCGGCGTGGCGCGGATCGGCTCCGCCGTTGCCGCCCACGTAGAGGTTCCAGCCGGTGGAGGTGGCGATCACGCCGAAGTCCTTGCCGCGCGCCTCCGCGCATTCGCGGGCACACCCCGAGACGGCCGACTTCAGCTTGTGCGGTGAGCGCAGCCCCCGGTAGCGCAGTTCCAGGTCGATGGCCATCCGGACCGAGTCCTGCACGCCGTAGCGGCACCAGGTCTGCCCCACACACGACTTCACGGTGCGCAGCGCCTTGCCGTACGCGTGGCCCGACTCGAACCCGGCGTCCACCAGCCGCGCCCAGATCAGTGGAAGCTGGTCCACCCGGGCGCCGAAGAGGTCGATCCGCTGACCGCCGGTGATCTTCGTATAGAGCCCGAAGTCCCGGGCCACCTCGCCGATCACGATCAGCTTCTCCGGGGTGATCTCCCCGCCGGGGATCCGGGGCACGATCGAATACGACCCGTTGCGCTGGAGATTGGCCAGGAAGTGGTCGTTGGTGTCCTGGAGCGCGGCCTGCTCGCCGTCCAGGACGTAGCCGCTCGCGCCCAGGGTCGGGGCCAGCGAGGCGATGATCGAGCCGACGGCGGGTTTGCACACCTCACAGCCGTCGCCCCGCCGGGCCTCGGCCCGGCCGTGGCTGTCCAGCAGTTGGGCGTAGGTGGTGATGCGCAGGGTGCGGACGATCTCGTACAGCTCGGCGCGGGTGTACGCGAAGCAGCCGCACAGCCCCTTGTCGACGCTGACGCCGCCCGCCTCCAGCTCGTCGTTGACGAGTGCGGTGAGCGCCTTGACGCAACTGCCGCAGCCCGTGCCCGCCTTGGTGCACTTCTTCACCTCCGGGACGGTGGTGCAGCGGTGGTCGGCGACGGCCGAACGGATGGCGCCCTTGGTGACGTTGTGACAGTTGCAGACGACCGCCTCGTCCGGCAGCGCCGACGGCCCGAGCGCGGCGGGCGCGCCCAGCCCCGCCGGGAGGACGAGCTGTTCGGGGGCGACGGGCGGCACGGAGCCGGTGAGCGGGCGCAGCATGCCGTACGCCTCGGCGTCGCCCACCAGCACCCCACCGAGGAGGGCGCCGTCGGCGCCGACCACCAGCTTCTTGTAGACGCCCGTGCGGGAGTCGGAGTAGACGACGTCCAGGCAGCCGTCGGCGGTGCCGTGGGCATCGCCGAAGCTGGCCACGTCGACGCCGAGGAGCTTGAGCTTGGTGGAGGTGTCGGCGCCGGTGAACCCGGTCCCGTCCTCGTGTGTGTCGACGATCGCGTCGGCCGCGACCTCGGCCATCTCATAGCCGGGCGCGACCAGCCCGTACACCCGGCCATCGGCGGCCAGCGCGCATTCGCCGATCGCGTACACCGCCGGATCGCTGGTGCGGCACCGCTCGTCCACCGCGATCCCGCCGCGCTCGCCGACCTCCAGACCGCAGTCGCGGGCGAGCTGATCGCGGGGGCGCACGCCCGCCGAGAAGATGACGAGGTCGGTGTCGATGGACGAGCCGTCGGAGAGCGCCATGGCGGTGACCGCGCCCGCGTCGTCCGCCGTGATCTCCTCACCGCCGACGCCGGTGTGCACGATCAGCCCCATGTCCTCGACGGTGCGGCGCAGCGCCGCGCCGCCGCCCTCGTCCACCTGGATGGCCATCAGCCGCGGGTTGAACTCCACGATGTGCGTGGTCAGCCCGAGCCCCTTCAGCGCCCCCGCCGCCTCCAGGCCCAGCAGCCCCCCGCCCACGACGACACCGGTGGTGCGGTGTTCGGCGTACGCCTCGATCGCGAGCAGATCCTCGACGGTGCGGTAGACGAAGCAGCCGTCGCTGTCCTTGCCGGGCACGGGCGGGACGAACGGATACGAGCCGGTGGCCAGCACGAGCGTGTCGTACGCCACGGTCAGCCCGGAGCGGGCGGTCACGGTGCGGGCGGCGCGGTCGATGGACTCGGCCGGGTCGCCGAGATGCAGCTCGATGCCGTGCCGCGCCATGAAGCCGTCCTCGACGAGGGAGAGTTCGGCGGGGGTGCGGCCGGAGAAGTACGAGGTCAACTGGACGCGGTCGTAGGCGGGCCGGGGCTCCTCGCAGAACACGACGATGCGGGCGGCGGCCTCGGTGACGTTCCGCTCGACGAGCGCTTCGAGGAAACGCTGGCCGACCATTCCGTGGCCGATCAGCACGATGGTGGGGGCGGCGGGGGGCGCGGCCTCGGGCGCGCTCGTCATTGCCGTCGTCATCGGTGCGCTCGTCATCGTCGTCGGTGTGCTCGGCGTGATCGGTGCACTCGGCGTGATCGGTGCGCTCATCGTCAGGAGCCTCCATCGTTGGTCAGCAGGTGGAGCAGGGGGGTGGCCGGGAGCGGTTCATCGCCCTCCCAGGCACGGGCGAGCGCGCCGACGGTGCCGAGATCGCCGAGAAGGATTCCGCCGAGGAGGCGGTCGCCACGGACCACGACTTTGCGGTACGTGTTGCGGGTGGCGTCGGTGAGGTGGATGACGTCGTCGCCGGGGGCGGGGGTGGGGGTGCCGAAGGCGGCGAGGTCGAGGGGGCCCGTTCCGGCGGGTCCGGCGGGTCCGGTGGGTCCGGTGGGTCCGGTGGATCCGGTGACCGGGCTGGGCGTAGACGTGAGCGTCAGGCGGGTGAGGGTGCGGGTGCCCGTGTAGCGGGCCGGGGTTTCGTCGCCGGGTGCGGCCCGGTGGCCGGGTTGTGCCCACCCGTTCCGCCCCGCGGAACGATTGCCCACAACCGGCTCCGCGGGCGCGGGGTCGGGGGCGGAGCCCCGGGGTTCGGTGCCCTGGCCGGGTCCGAGGGCGGGGCCCTGGTGGGGGTCCAGGGGGCGGAGCCCCCTTGTTTCGGGGAGGGGCGGGGTGGGGGATAGCAACTGCGCCAGCACGTCTGCCTGTTCGTGGGCTGGGCCTGCCAGGCCGTAGACGATGCCGTTGTGTTCCGCGCAGTCGCCGATCGCGAACACGCGCGGGTCGCTCGTCCTCAGCTCGTCGTCGACGACGATGCCGTGTGCCACCTCCAGTCCGGCCGCCCGTGCCAGCCCGACCCGTGGCCGGACCCCGCATGCGAGCACGACCAGTTCGGCCTCCAGGGCGTATCCGTCGGCCAGTTCGACGGCCTGAACCGTTCGCGCCGACTGCCCGCCTGTGCGCAGGCCCCGGGCCCGGCACTCGGTGTGGATCTCCACGCCCAGCGCCGCCATATGCCGCCGCAGCAGCCGTGACGCGCCCGGGTCCAGTTGGCGTTCCATCAGGTGTTCGCCCTGGTGCGCCAGGACCACCTGGGCACCGCGCTGGGCCAGCGCGCGGGCGGCGGAGACGCCGAGGAGTCCGCCGCCGATGACGACGGCCCGCGTCCCGGGGCGTACGGCCGCGCCGAGGGCCAGGCAGTCGTCCATGGTGCGGAAGGCGTGGACGCCGCCCGGGAGGGCGTGCAGGTCGCGGGCGTCCGGTTCGAACAGGCCCCGCAGCGGCGGCAGCACCGGGTTGGAGCCGGTGGCCAGCACCAGCGCGTCGTACGGCACGCGGCGGCCGTCGTCGCACAGCACCTCCGCCGTGGGGCGGTCGACGCGGACCACCCGCACCCCGGTGAGCCGCCGCACCCCGGCCCCGGCCAGTGCCCCGGCGGCAGGGGCGGGGAGGGCGATGACCTCCGGGGCGTACCGCCCGGCGAGGACCTCGGCGAGCAGCACCCGGTTGTACGCGGGGTGCGGCTCCTCGCCGATGACGGTGACGTCGAGGGTGGCCTCGCCCGCACTCACGACGAGCTGCTGCGCCAGTCTCGTGCCCGCCATCCCGCCGCCGACGATCACCACCCGCCGCCGCTGCGGGCTCCCGCTCCCCGGCTCCCTGTTCGACTCCATGCCAGGAAGCGTGCGGGGTGCCTGTTACCCGGCCGCATCACCCCCGTTTCCCGGAGGCAACGCTGCCCTCAGCGCATCGGCTCAGGCGCTGTGAGCCGCCCCGAGCCGGATGGGGAGCCGCTGCGGGCTGTTGCCGACGAAGCTGGGGTGCGGGACCAGTTCCTCGTCCGGGACGGCCAGATCGAGGTCGGGGAAGCGGGTGAAGAGCGCTTCGAGGGCGACCACGGCCTCCATCCGGGCCAGTGGGGCGCCCAGGCAGAAGTGGGCGCCGTGGCCGAAGGACAGATGCCGTGCGCCCCGGGTGACGTCGAAGCGATCCGCGTCCGGGCCGTACGCCCGCTCGTCCCGCCCGGCGGCGGTGTACGAGACGAGCACGGGCGCGCCCTTGGGGATGACCGTGTCCCCGACCGGGAGGTCCCTGGTGGGGTAGCGGAACGGGAAGTAGCTCACCGGGCCGTCGTACCGCAGCGTCTCCTCGACCACATCGCCCCAGGTCGCGGCGGAGGAGCGGACAAGGTCGAGCTGGTCGCGGTGGTTGCACAGCGCCCGTACCGCGTTGGTGATCAGGTTGAGCGTGGTCTCGTGCCCGGCGATGATCGTCAGCATCAGGGTGCCGATCAGCTCTTCCTGGGCGAGCCGGTCGCCGTCCTCCTCACGGGCCGCTATCAGCGCGCTGGTCAGATCGTCCCCGGGGTCCTTCGCCCGGGCCGCCGCCACCTGGCCGAGGATCGCGACCATCTCGCGGTTGGCGGCCGGGACCCGCTCCGGGGCGGTGTGGGTGGAGACGATCTCGTTGGACAGCTCGTGCAGCCGGTCCTGGTACTGGTCGTCGACGCCCAGGAGTCGGCAGATCACGCTCATCGGCAGCGGCAGCGCGAAGTGGCGGCGCAGGTCGGCCACCCCGTCCGGATCCGCGGCGGCGGCCCCCGCCAGCCGGTCCAGCAGCGTGCCGGTCAGCTCGTGGACCACCGGGTACAGCGCCTCCACCCGGCGCGGGGTGAACGCCCGGGTCACCAGGGACCGCAGCCGCTTGTGGTCCTCGCCGTCCGCGGTGATCATGCCCCGGACGGTGGCGAAGGTCCGCATCGGCCAGCCGGGCGGGAGCTCGTCCCGCTGGAGGGCGGCGAAGTGGCAGGCGTTCTTGGCCACGTCGGGGTGGGTGACGAAGTCCTTCAGCTCTTCGTGCCGGGTGATGGCGTACCCCGGTACGTCACCGGGCAGCAGGACCGGGACCGCGGCCCCGCGGGCGCGCAGCTCTTCGTTGACCGCGTGCTGGTGTGCCCCGGTGGGGTCCAGGCGGTGCGGTGCGAGGTCGGCGTGCGACACGGGGCATCGGCCGTCGGTCATCTGCGGTCTCCTGCGGGGGAGTCGGGGGCCGGGGAGGCGGGGGTCGTAGCCGGGGAGTGCGAGGTCGGAGGAGCGGGGGCGTGCGAGGTCGGAGGAGTCGGGGAGCCGGAGTTCCGGGCCGGGGAGCCGGAGTTCCGGGCCGGGGAATCGGCCGCCCGGTCCGGGGAGCCAGAGGCCCGGTCCGGGCAGCCGGAGGCCCCGCTCGCGGAGTCTGCCGCGAGCTGCGGCGCCGAGAACCGCACCGGCAGCTTGGCCAGCCCCTTGGACCACGGCGAGGTGATCCACGGAAGCTGCTCCTCCGGCACCGCGATCTCCATATCGGGCAGCCGGTGGCGCAGGGTGTCCACCGCGGTACGGGTGATCAGCCGGGCCGGGTCCCGCGCCGGGCAGGTGTGCGGGCCCGCGCCGAAGGCGAGGTAGGAGCGGTTGCCGACCACCGGCCGCCCGTCCTCGGGCAGCACCTCCGGATCGGCGTTGGCGCCCGCCAGGCCCAGGATGAGCATGTCCCCGGCGCGGATGTCCTGGCCGCCGAAGCGCAGATCGCGGGTGGCGTAGCGGCCGGGGAAGTTCTGGGTGGGCGGCTGGCGCCACAGCACCAGGTCCAGGGCGTCGTCGACGGTGAGATGGCCGTGGGTCAGCGAGGAGCGGAACCCGGGGTCGGTGAGCAGGATCTGGATCGTGGAGGCGATCCAGTTCACGGTGGTGTTGTTCCCCGCGACGATGATCACCACGAGGTTGTGCAGCACCTCCTCGTCGCTGAGCCCGACGGGGTGCTCCAGCAGCCAGGACGTCAGATCCGCGCCCGGCCGCCGCTTCTTCCCGGCGATCAGCTCCAGCAGGATCTGGCCCATCCGCTTGTTGGCGCCGGTGGCGGCCACGGTCGGGGCGACGATCGTGGTGAGCGTCTCGACCAGCCGCGCGCCGTTCTCCTCGTCGAGCCCGAGCAGTTCGGTGACGACCTGGAGCGGCAGGAGACGGGCGTAGCTCTCCACCAGGTCCGCCGCGTGCCGGTCGGCGAACCCGGCGACCAGCCGCTCCGCGGTGGCCCGCACCGTACGGATCAGCTCATGGCCGTTGACCCGCCCCAGCGCGTCGGCCACCGCCGAGCGCATCCGGCGGTGCGCCGCGCCGTCGGCGAACAGCAGCGCCGGGCGCCAGCCCACCAGCGGCATCAGCGGTGAGTCGGCCGCCACCCGGCCCTCGCGCAGCGGGCTCCAGCGGCGCGGGTCATGGGAGAAGTACTGCTCGTCGCGGGTGAGATGGAGCAGCTCGCGGTGGCCGATGACCAGCCATGCCTCGACCCGGGGCGCGATCTCCACCGGGACCACCGGACCGTGGTCGCGCCGCATCCGCTCGTACAGGTCGGTCAGCGGACCGTCGAGCGCGGTTCCGTACAGCGGCACCCGGGTGGGGGCCGGGGCGGTCATGACGCCTCCGTGAGCGTCTCGATCAGATGCGAGACGAGCGAGATCAGCGCCTTGACCGAGGACTGGTGCTCCCGGGCGTCACAGATGACCAGCGGGGTGTGCGGGAGCAGATCGAGCGCGGAGCGCAGATCGTCCTCGCTGTGCGGCTTGCTGTCCGGGAAGGCGTTGACCGCGACGGAGAACGGCACATCCAGGTCCTCCAGATGCCCGATGGCGTCGAAGGACGCCTCCAGATCGCGGGTGTCGACCAGTGCGAGCGCGCCCAGCGCGCCGCGCGCCAGGTCCTTCCAGGCGGGGAGGAACCGCTGCTGGCCGGGGGTGCCGAAGAGATACAGCACCAGCTCGCCGCCGAGCGTGATCCGCCCGAAGTCCAGCGCGACGGTGGTCGTGGTCTTCGACGGCCGCACCTTGGTGTCCAGCCGTGCCCCGGCCTGGCTCATCGTCGCCTCGGTGGAGAGCGGCTTGATCTCCGACACCGTGCCGATCAGCGTGGTCTTGCCGACGCCCATCGGGCCGACCACCAGGATCTTGGCGGCCCCGGCCACGCTGGACTGCACGTACATGACGGGGGTGTCGTCCATGTCGTCCATGTCGTCCGTATCGCCCGTCTCGTCCGTCTCGCCTGTCTCGTTGGTGTGGTCTGTGCGGGTCGTGCGGTCCGCGTCGTCCTGGCGGGCCGTGGGGTTCTTCTGCGTTGTGCCGTCCGTACCGGCCATCGAGATCTCAGAGCTTGCTCTCAAGCCCATCGAGCACCTTCCTCAGCAAGTCCAAATCGGCACGTTTTCGCTTGACCACCCGGATCGGCGGACGGGCCACGATGTGCCCCCAGTCGATGAGATCCGCGAGCAGCACCTGCACCACGGCCGGCGGCTGGCCGAGATGGGCGGCGACCTCCGCCACCGACAGCAGCCCCTGGCAGTGGTCGGCGATCCGCCGGTACTCGGGCTGGAGATGCGGTGGCAGTGCGTTCCCGGACGCCATGACGAGCGTTTCCAGCGGCAGAGCATCCCGTGAGGAACCGGCGCGCCCCCGTGTGATCACATAGGGGCGCACCGCGGCCGTCGTGCGTTCCTCGCCGGGCGAGCTCATGACGCCGGGCGGCCCATCGGGTCCCGCGGCCGACTGCTCAGATGGGCACCGATCTTCGCGACCAGTAACTGCATCTGCTGGGCCACCAGGCCGACATCCGTCTCGATGTCGGTGGCCACCCCCAGCGAGGCGCCCTGACCGGCCGAGGTGAACAGCACGAACCCGCTGTCGGATTCGATCATCAGTTGCCGCACCCCCGCCTCCTCGCCGAACAGCAGCGACACGGTGGACTGGCTGGTCACCGTCAGCGCGGCACAGGCGGCGGCCAGCGACTCGGCCTCGTCCACACCGAGCCGGGACACCTCGCCGGACAGCCCCTCGGCGGAGTCGTGGCCCATGCGCAGACCGTCCTCCGAGACGACGACGGCATGCCGCACCCCGGGGATCCCCGTCAGCGGACGCAGCATCCATCCAACATCGGGCAATTTGGATATGGTTCCGGCCACTACCGGCCCCCTTCTCGGTCTTCTCGGTCCGGACTCTGTTCTCCCGTCAGCGGTACGGCCCCGGCTCCGGCCCCGGCTCCGGCCCCGGCTCCGGCCCCGGCTCCGGCCCCGGCCTCGTCCTCCGCCTCCGCTTCCACCCGTCCGCGGCGGGTGCCGGAGACGACGCTGGTGATGGAGGCGCGGGCGGCCTCGGGCGTCCAGGAGGCACTGGCCCGCGAGGTGGGCGCGGCGCGGGCCGGGGCGCCGGCGGCGGTGGCCGGGTCGGCCGTGTCATCCAGGGCGGTTCCGGAGGCCGGGCGGCGGCGGTTGCGGCGCCGGGGCAGCCCGGTGCCGAGCGGCGCGGGGGCCCCGGGTACGTCGGGGGTGTCGTCCGCGGACAGGCCGCCCAGCGAGCCGCTCCCGGCCGGGTCCGCGGCGGCCGGGCCGAGGCCGGTGCCGCCCGCGTCGTGGCTCACCGTGCCGACGGTCACCGGCTCCACGACCACCGGCTTGTGGTCCGCCGCCCGGACCGCGCCGGTCGGCTCGGTCAGCAGCCGGTGCGGTACGAAGACCACCACCCGCGTGCCGCCGTACGCCGACGCCGTGGACAGCTCCACTCCGAAGCCCAGCTCCCGCGACCAGCGCCCGACACAGGCGAGCCCCAGCCGTGGCACGGCGCCGAGCTGGGCCAGGTCCAGGCCGTCCCGCAGTTGGGCCACGGCCTTTTCCAGTACGTCCGGCGGCATGCCGAGCCCGGCGTCGTCGATCTCGATGACCGCGCCCGCCGCGACCTCCCTTACGGCGACCGCCACTTGGGTGCGGGAGGGGGAGAAGACCGTGGCGTTCTCCAGGAGTTCGGCGACCGCGTGCATCAGGCCCTCCACGGCGGGTGCCACCGCGTAGAGGGTCTGCCCGCCGTGGACGTCCACCCGGCCGAACTCCACGATGCGCGACTGCGCGCCCCGCACACAGTCGAAGAGCGACACCGGCCGGGTCTCCCGCCGCGCGGGCCAGATCCCGCACATCACCAGCAGCGTCTGGGCCTTGCGGGTCATCTGGGCGGCCGCGTGGTCCGCCTTCATCACCTCGCCCATCAGCCGCGCGTCCTCGACATGCTGCTCGAGCCCGTCGAGGACCTGCTGCTGCACCATCGACATGGCGTGCATATTGCGGGCCACGGACTCGAACGACGCCTGGACGGAGTCGCGCAGCCGCCGTTCCCGGCGCGCCGCCTCGTCCAGATCGCTCTGTACGGCGGCCAGCCGCGCGACCTCTTCGCCGCGCTCGGCCGCCAGCGCTCGCTCGCGTGCGGTATTGGCTCGTTCCCGTTCGGAAACGGCTCGTTCTCGCTCGGTCGCCGTACGCGCGCCGGCGAGCGCACGACGGAGCCTGACCACCCAGGTGAGGCACAGCGACAGCACCAGTACCAGCACCGCGGACGCGGCCACGACGACGGCCTCCGTCCCCGACAGCACCTTTGACACCTCCATCTGGGACACGGCCAGGAAAGGGCAGATACTACTGACCAACTGATCAGTCTGGTCCGGTAGTTGCCAAACTCTCACGAGGGAGCCGCCGTGCCCGCACCGGGGTCAGGGTTGGGCGACGTCCGTTCGCGGCAGGCACAGCAGCAGGCGAGCCCCGCCGCGCGGGCTGGTGAGCACCGTAAGGCTGCCACCGTGGGCGTGAGCGATGTCATTGGCGATGGCGAGCCCGAGACCGGTGCCGCCGTCCTGACGGGCCCGCGCGTCATCCAGCCGGGTGAACCGCTCGAACACGCGCTCGCGGTCGGCTTCCGGGATGCCCGGACCGTCGTCGTCCACGGCCAGTTCGACCTGGCCGGCGCGGACCGCCACGGTGATCGAGACGGTGGTACGGGTGTGCCTCCGGGCGTTGTCGGCGAGGTTGGTGAGCAGCCGCGACAACTGCACCCGGCTGCCGGTCACGACGGCCGCCCGCTCCTGCTCCCCGGCCATCGTGAGCGCGCCCGGGTGGCGCCGTACCTCCTCGGCCGCCAGCGCGCCGAGATCCACCGCCGCGGTGCGCGGCGCCTCCTGCGCGTCCAGCCGGGCGAGCAGCAGCAGATCGGAGGCGACGGCCTGGAGCCGGTCGGTGTCCCGCAGCGCCTTGTGCACGGCGGTCGGCCAGTCGGTACGCGACGGGCGGGCCAGGACCAGTTCGAGCTGGGCGCGCACGGCCGCGATGGGGCTGCGCAGCTCATGCGAGGCGTCGGCCACGAACTGCCGCTGCCGGGTCATGGCCCGGTGCAGCCGGTCAAGCGTGGCGTTCATGGTCCGGGCCAGCCGGTGGATCTCGTCCCGCGCCCGGGGCACCGGCACCCGGCGGTGCAGATCGCGCTCGGTGATCTCGGTGAATTCCTGCCGCATCGCGGCGACCGGGCGCAGGGCGCGCCCCACGAGCAGCCAGGTGAGCCCCGCCACGAACAGCACCAGACCGGCGGCCGCGGGGGCGGCCTGGCGCAGCAGCAGACCGGTGGCGTTGTCGACGGCGGTGGTCGAGGGGCTCACCTTCACGCTGTACGGCTGGCCGGTGTCGAGGCGCTCGGCCGGAGTGGCCGCGGTCGACTCCCGCGGGGTGGCCTCCATCTGCTGCGAACCGGTCTCCGTCGGCATGGTGGGGGTGACCGTCCGGCCGGAGACGTCCTTGATCGTCACCGCGCCGGGGGCGACGATGAGCGCCCGCTGCGGCGCGGGGTGGGTCCGCGCCAACTGGCCCTTGATCGCCACGGCGGCGTTCCTCGCGTCCAGGTCGGCGCTGGCGCGGAGGTTGTGCTGAAGGGCCAGCACCAGGGCCAGCATGCACAGCCCGATCGCGAAGGCCACGGTCCCGGCGGCGGCCAGCACGGCCTTGGCGCGCACGCTCAACCCGGACGTCAGGCGCGGGCGGCGGCGTCCCGTGTCGCCTGGGGCCTCGCCGTCGGCCGGGTGCCCGATGTCCTGTCCGGCGTCCTGTCCGGCGTCCGCGATGTGCCCCGTGTTCGCGGTCCGCCCCGCGTCCGCGCTGACGTGCCCCACCGTCTCACCCTCCGTCGCGGGCCAGCAGATAGCCCGCGCCCCGTATCGTGCGGATCGACTGCCGTCCGTACGGCACATCGATCTTCCGGCGCAGGCTCCGGATATAGACCTCGACCAGATTGGCCCCGCCGTCGTACGCGGTGTCCCACACGCTCTGCACGATCTCGGACTTGGAGACCACCTGGCCCGCGCGCCGGGCGAGGTACTCCAGCACGGCGAACTCCTTGGCCGTGAGCGTGACCTCCTCCGTCCCGCGCGCACAGGCCAACGCGGCGGGCTCCAGCCGCAGATCGCCCAGTTCCAGCACATCGGGCCGGTCCAGCCCACCGCGCCGCACCAGGGCCCGCACCCGTGCGATCAGCACGACGAAGGAGAACGGCTTGGTCAGATAGTCGTCCGCGCCCACGTCGAGCCCATCGGCCTCGTCGTACTCGCCGTCCTTGGCGGTGAGCATCAGGATCGGCGTCCAGTCGCCCTTCTCGCGCAGCCGCGAGCACACCTGATAGCCGGAGCATCCGGGGAGCATCACATCCAGCACGATCGCCGCGTATCCGCCGGAGCGGGCGAGCGCCAGGCCACTGAGCCCGTCCGCCGCCGTCTCGATGGTGAAACCCTCCTGCTCCAGGCCCTCGGTGAGCAGTTCGCGGAGCCGGGCGTCGTCTTCCACCACCAGTATGCGCACGCGGTCAGGATGGCATGGGCAAGCTGAGGCCCCGCTGAACCGGCCTTGGGTTCTAGGAGTCGTCGCAACACCCCAGCTCAAGGGGTGCGATGGAGTTCGAGATCCGCAAGGTACGGACGGTGGCCCAAGGCCGTAAGAAGCTGGTCCGTGAGCGGGAGGAATACTTCCGGCTCATGGACCAGGGCCTGACCAGCTACGAAGCGTGCCGGATCGTCGGGATCAACTACCGCACCGGCAAGCGGTGGCGAAATGGCCGCACCCCGTCCGGCAGGACGAAGGGGGCGTCCCCGGCTCAGCGGCCGATGGCGCCCCCGGCGGGCCCGTCCCGGTACCTGCGGGAGACCGAGCGGATCTACATCGCCGACCGGCTGCGGGAGAAGGCCACGATCCGGGCCATAGCCGCCGAGCTGGGTCGCAGCCCCTCCACGGTCAGCCGGGAGATACGCCGCAACGGCATACCGCTGCGCGGGGATGCCTCCCGCTGGGCCTACCGCCCCTACGCCGCGCAGGCCCGCGCCGACGCCCGCCGGCCCCGGCCCAAGCCCGGGAAGATCGGCCAGAACGCGCTGCTGAGGAACTTCATCCAGCATCACCTGGACCTACGGTGGAGCCCGGAACAGATCTGCCAGGCCCTGCGGGCCCGGTTCCCCGACCGGCCGGAGATGCACGTGGTCCACGAGACGGTCTACCAGGCCCTCTACGTCCAGGGCCGCGGTGAACTGCGCCGGGAGCTGGCCAGGGCACTGCGCACGGGCCGGGTGCGGCGCAAGCCCCGCCGCCAGGCCCAGCGGCGCCAGCCGCGTTTCCGCGAGCCGATGGCCATGATCAGCGAGCGTCCCGCCGAGGCGGAGGACCGGGCAGTGCCCGGACACTGGGAAGGCGACCTGATCATCGGGAAGGACGGTGGCTCCGCCATCGGCACCCTCGTCGAGCGTTCCACCCGCTACGTGATGCTCCTGCACCTACCCGACGGCCGCAGCACCGAGCTGGTCCGCGACGCCCTGGTGGACACCGTCCAGACGTTGCCCGCCCATCTGCGGCGGTCGCTGACCTGGGACCAGGGCACCGAGATGGGCCGCCACCACGAGTTCACTCTCGCCACCGACATCCCGGTCTACTTCTGCGACCCGGCCAGCCCCTGGCAGCGCGGCTCCAACGAGAACACCAACGGCCTGCTACGGCAGTACTTCCCCAAAGGCACCGACCTCTCCGTCCACGCCCGGGACCACCTCGACACCGTCGCCGCCGAACTCAACAGCCGCCCACGCAAAACGCTCGACTGGGCAACCCCAGCCGAGCGCCTCGCTAAGCTCCTGGCCACAGCCAGTTGATCACTTGTGTTGCAACGACCCCTGGAATCCGCCGGCGGGCGGTTTCAGCGGGGCCTCAGGCGGTTCAGCGAGGACTCAGCATCGGTGCGCCACGGTGAGTGCGCCGACGGATCAAGGGTCCTTCGGCAGCCAGTTCCACTCCCCGAATCAAGGAGAGCTGTGCCCATGTCTCATTTCCTGCCTCGTGCCACGTCCGCGAAGCGGCGCGGTGTCGTGCTCGCCATGGCGGCCGGTGCCCTGGCGCTGGGTGCCGCGGTCCCCGCCTCGGCGTCGTCCTCCGCTTCCCCTTCCAAGACGAAGCCCAGTGACACGGTCACCTGCCGCGTGGTGCACGGCGCCAAGGGCGTCAAGCCCGCCAAGCCCGCGAAGCCCGCCAAGTCGGTCGAGCTGACCGAGGCGGTCAAGGCCACCGCGGCGGTCAAGGCCGACGGCAAGACGGTCACCGTGGCGCCGAAGGACGGTGCCCGCGGGCACGGCGAGATCTGCGACGTCCCCGCCATCCCCACCTTCCCGGGCAAGCCCGGGAAGGAGTGGTGCGAGGTCGTCATCATCAAGGGCAAGGCCGGGAGCAAGGACGACGTCTCCGCCGTCCCCGCCCGCCCCACGACGCCGACCAAGCCGGTCGAGCCGGGTAAGCACAGTGAGCCGACCAAGCCCGGTAAGCCGTCCAAGACCTGCGAGATCGTGACGGTCGAGAAGGGGCACCGCGCCGACGACCGGTCCGCGGACGCGACGGGCGCGGCGGTCGGGGCGACCCGCTCCTGAACCAACCGGCCGGCCCGTGGGGGGATCGGCCGGCGGCCCGGCGCGCATGGCGCGCCGGGCCTTCGCGCGTTCCGCGGGAAGCACACGCCGGGGCCGGGCGTTCTCCCATCATGTCGATCATTCACAAGACCACGATGAGTCCGACCAAGACGGAACTGCTCACGGGCTGGCTGCCCGGGCAGCCGTGGTACGCCGCCGCCCAGCGCGCGCCGGAGCTGTCCCGGGCCGGTGGCTTCCGGCTCGACGACCCGGAGGGCGAGGTGGGCATCGAGTTCATGGTGGTGCGGGACGACGCCGGTGACCGGCCCGCCTGGTACCACGTACCGATGACCTACCGCGCGGCGCCGCTCGACGGAGCCGAGCAGGCCCTCATCGGCACCACCGAGCACGGGGTGCTGGGGCAGCGGTGGATCTACGACGGGGCGCATGACCCGGTGCTCGTGGGTCAGTTGCTCGCACTCCTCCAAGGCCGTGCCGAACCGCAGGCGCAGAGCGTGTCCGACACCCCGGACCCCTCCGTCACCGCCGAGGTGACCGGAGCCGGGTTCGAGGTCCCGGCCGGGCCCGCCGAGGCACCGGCCGTCGCCAACGGGCCGGACGGCACCCGTCTGCTGCTGGGCGACGGGGCCGCCCTCCAGATGACGCGCGTTCTGCGTCCGGAGTCCGGTGCGGAGACGGCCGGGGTCCGGGGTCATGTCAGCGCGGGCTGGCGGCTGTCGGAGGACGACGAGGCCCGCGGCCGGTTCGCCGTCCTCTACGACACGACGCCCTGACACACCAATAGATCCAATGAATTGACGCCTTGGGGGCAAGGCGAGGCGGATTCTGCCGTCTATATTGACGTGTTCCTCTTATAGATCCTACCTTTCCCGGGGCCACTCCACGAGTTCCAGCAGGGTTCCAACAGGTTCCAGCAAGGTTCCGCAGGGAGGGACATGTCGGAGTACGTACGCTCACGCACCCGGACCGCCCGCAAGGCCCCGGGATTCGCCGCCGTCGCGGCCGTCCTCGCCACCCTCGGCGCCGCCTTCGGCGGCACCGCGGACGCCGTGGCGCGGGCGCCTCGCCCCGCCCCCGATGTGTATGTCGCGCCGAGCGGCGACGACCGCGCGCCCGGCACCCGCACCGCCCCCGTCCGCACCCCCGAGCGCGCCCGCGACCTCGTACGGCAGCGCACCGACCGCCTGGCCGCCGACCTCACCGTGCACCTCGCGCCGGGTACGTACCGCCTCGCCCGCCCGCTCGTCCTCGACTCCCGTGACTCCGGGGGCAATGGACACCGCGTCATCTGGCAGGGCGGCGAGGGCACCGTGTTCAGCGGCGGCCGGGCCGTCCAGCGCTGGAAGCCGGTCAAGGGCGGGTCCGGGCTGTGGTCGGCGCCCGCGCCCGCCGGGCTGGACAACACCCGGCAGTTGTATGTGAACGGCGTCCGCGCCCAGCGGGCCCGCGGGCCGATACCGGTGACGCTCAAGTCCACCGCCACCGGCTACACCGCGTCCGCCGACACCCTCGCCCGCTGGCGCAACCCGTCGGACATCGAGTTCGTCTACCCCAGCGGTGAGGCGCTGTGGAACATCCAGCAGTACGGACTCGGCCCCTGGACCGAACCGCGCTGCCCGATCGGCTCGATGAGCGGCACCACCGTCACCATGGCCCAGCCGTGCTGGGACAACTCCACCAAGCGCGTGGAGTTCCCCGACATCCCCGGCCGCAGCATCAACATGGTCGGCCCCGGCAAGCTCACCAGCGACGCACTGCCCGGCTATGTCGAGAACGCCTTCGAGGTCCTCGACCAGCCCGGAGAGTGGTACCTCGACCGGCACACCCGCACCGTCTACTACCGCCCGCGCGCCGGGGAGGACCCGCGCACCGCGGATGTGGAGGCACCGGTCCTGGAGAAGCTGATCGACGGGCGGGGCACGGGGAGCGCGCCGCTGCACGACATCGCCCTGCGGGGCATCCAGTTCTCGTACGCCACCTGGCTCACCCCCTCCTCATCCGAGGGCTTCTCCGAGGTGCAGGCTGGCTACACGGTGACCGGCGCGGAGGGCTGGAAGACCCAGGGGCTGTGCGAATACACCCCGGGCGGCACCTGCCCGTACGCGTCCTGGACCAGGATGCCCGGCAACGTGGCCATCAGCCACGGCCGCGACCTGGAGTTCTCCGACAACGCCTTTGTCCACCTCGGCGCGGCCGGGCTCGAACTCGGCACCGGAACGCGGAACACCACCGTGCGCGGCAATGTCTTCACCGACATCTCCGGCAACGGCATGGAGATCGGCGGGGTCGACGCCCCCCGGCCCGGCAGCGACGCCGACCTCACCCGCAAGGTGTCGGTGACCAACAACCACCTCTACGCGCTGCCCCGCGAGTACCACGGCGGTGTCGCCATCCTCAACGGCTACACCCAGAACAACACCATCGTCCACAACCAGATCGACCATGTCGGCTACTCGGCGATCTCCATGGGCTGGGGCGGCTGGCCCGACAAGATCGGCAAACCGGCCACCGCCAATGTGTCCCATGACAACTCGGTGGCCAACAACCTCATCCACGACTACATGCAGGCCCTCGACGACGGCGCGGGCGTCTACACCCAGGGCCTCACCGGCAGTTCCCTCGACAACGGCGAGAAGATCACCGGCAATGTCATCCACGACGGATGGGGGCTGGGCCGGACCGTCTACACCGACAACGGCTGCACCTACGTCACGGTCGAGGGCAACGTCCTCTACGGCGCCCAGGCCAACGTCCTCAGCGCACATGTCGACTACCGCGACAACCTCGGCAACAACGACCCGACCCGCATCGTCGGCAACTACTGGGAGCAGGGCGACCGCGACGGCGACGACAAGGGCGTGGTGACCTCCGGCAACCACATCCTGGCCGACCCCTCGAAGGCACCGGCCGGCATCGTGGCCGCGGCCGGTCTCGAACCCCGCTACCGAGGGCTGCTCGACCGCACCTTCGCCACCCGCTCCGTACCCGAAGCACCCACCCGCGTGGGCGACTTCGCGGCGGACGGCTCGGCGTACGTCACCTGGAACCCGTCGTACGTCGATGGCGGCTCCCCGGTCACCTCGTACACCGTCACCGCCACCAACGGCAGCCACACCGTCTCCACCACCGTCCCGGCGGCGCGCTTCAAGCGCACCGCGTACGCGGTGGTCGACGGGCTCACCAACGGCACGCCGTACACGGTCACCGTCACGGCCCGCAACCGGGTGGGGCAGAGCGAGCGGTCGCTGGCCGCCGCCCCCGTCACGCCCACCGCCGACGGCCCCGGCGCCCTGCCCGCCGTCTCCACCGGCGTGAAGGTCAACGCGGAGGCCACGGCCGCCAGGCTGTCCTGGACCCCGCCCAAGACCACCGGCGACACCCCGGTCATCGGCTACCGGATCACCGTCTCCGACGGCCGCACCATCACCGTGACCGGCCGCGACGTCCTGGTCGCCCAGCCCCGGGCCAAGGGCATGCTGCGGGTGATCGGCAATCTGCGCCCATCCACCGCGTACACCTTCTCGCTCGCGGCCCTGACGGCCACCGGCACCGGCCCGTCCGCCGAGGTGTCCGTCACGACCCCATCCCGATAGGCGCGCGAAAGCTCTCGACAGGGGCGCGAAAGCTCACCTGATCCCCACGCTGCTCCGCGGACCCGAGCCGGAGGCGAGCCGTGACCGGCTCGCCTCCGGTGGTCCGCTCACCCGGCTCCGGGGCGGGGGCGGCGACCAGGTCCCAGGTCGCCGTCAGGCGGTGGCCGCGTCCGCGTAGGGGGTGGGACAGCCCTGCGTGGCGGTCACGGCGGTCAGCAGCACCACCGAGTCCTCCAACGCCCGCAACCCGTGCCGCTCATGCGGGATCTCCTGCACCTGGCCCGCGATGAGATCCATCCGGTCGCCGCCGCCGGTCAGCCGTACATGCCCGAGCAGCACCTGGAGACTGGCCGCCGGAGGAGCGTTGTGCTCATCGAGCTCACAGCCGGAGACCATGGCGATCACGCTCTGCCGCAGCGGGCCGTCGTGCAGGAACAGATGTGCGCTGCGCCCGTGCGGATCGGCCTTGGCCTGGTCCAGATGGTGGCGCGCGAGCGTGGTGAGGTCATCCATGAGAGCCCCTCGATCGGTCCGGTCTGATCGTCGGCGGGTTCCCTCAATCCTCACCGGCTAGCGTGGTGGGCGCCAGTTCGCAGCCGCGCGCGGTGTCGGACCGTACGACCGCGCCGTGGAGAGGGGTACCGCAGCAGTGGCCGACTACCTGACCGTACTGACCACCACCGACACCCCCGAGAAGGCCGAGGCGCTGGCCCGCGGGGCGATCGAGGCCCGGCTGGCGGCCTGTGCGCAGATCAGCCAGCCCGTGACATCCGTGTACCGGTGGGAGGGGGAGGTCGAGACGGCGGCCGAGTGGCAGGTGCTGTTCAAGACGACCGCCGCCCGCTACGACGAGCTGGAGGCGCATATCCGCGAGGCGCACGACTACGAGACGCCCGAGGTCATCGCGATGCCCATCGTGAACGGCAGCGAGGACTATCTGGCGTGGGTGGTGTCGGAGACGACGATCGGCTGACGGCGACCGGCGACCGGCGACCGGCGACAGGGGGGCGAGGGGCGGGCCGATGGCTCAGCGGGAGCCGGAGTCCCCCCGCCCCGCCAGCGCCCGCTCGATCCCCCGCTCCCGCGGCCCCAGGAAGTGCGGATCCGGTTCGAACGCCGCGTCCAGGGCCGCCTTGCCCGCCGCCACGACCTCCCGCGTCCCACCGAAGTACCAGGTCATATCGTGCGGCTCGTCGACCGCGACCCCGTACGCGTCGATCCCCGCCGCCCCGCACAGCGCCAGCGCCCGCCGCACATGGAACCGCTGGCTGACCAGCACCGCCTTGTGCACCCCGAAGACCCGCCGGGCCCGGCTGCACGAGTCCCAGGTATCGAACCCCGCGAAGTCGCTCACGATCCGCCGGTCCGGGACCCCGCGCTTGACGAGATACCCGCGCATCGCGTCCGGTTCGTCGTAGTCATGGCGGCTGTTGTCCCCGGTGACCAGCAGCGCATGGACCCGGCCGTCCTTGTAGAGCCGTACGGCGGCGTCCAGCCGGTGCGCCAGATACGGCGACGGCTCCCCGTTCCACAGCCCCGCCCCGAAGACCACGCCCACCGGGGCCGAGGGCACATCGGCCACCGTATGGATCCGGTCGTCCGTGGTCAGCCGCAGCCAGGTCGCGGGGAGCAGGGCCAGTACGCAGACGAGAACGCACCCCTGCACCAGCCGCCGCCACCCGCGCCGCGTCCGCGGCAACCGCCCCCGCACCCACCCCAGCATGCGCTCCCCCTCTTAGCATCACCGATCCGGTCGCGCTGTGGGACGCGGGAGAGGGGGCGGCGGTTGCGTCGGGCTATTCGGCGGTTTCCTCCTCTTCGGGCTCTTCGGCCTCAAGGAAGATGTTCGTGTCGAGGTCGAAGTCGAACGGCGCGGGGACGGGCAATGGCTTGCCGAACGGAACGGTCATCCGTGCGTGGTACCCGCGGTCCGACGGGTCCCAGAAGGCCGTGATCTCCTCGGACTGCATGTCGACCACGAGGTAGATCGGCACATGGCGACCGTAGACCTCGAGCTTCTCCTGCCAGTCGACATCCCGGGTGGAGACTGACGTGAACTCGGCCACGAGGGACAGTGCCTCGCTGTCGGCATGGCGTCCCTCGACGCCCCGGAAAGCCTTGCCATCCGCGATGAACAGATCCGGGCCGAATGCCCGCTCAGCGGAGGGGAAGGTGAACAGGAACGGCGATGTCTCCGCGATATGCCCCTTGGGCGCATGGGGCTCCAGCCGCAGCCGAAGTTCCCGCATGGGCCACAGGTACGGCAGCCTCGACCACGGCGACACGACGATCTTCCCCCTGATGAGCTCGGCCTTGTAGCCGTCCGGTGTATCCAGTTCCTCCGTGGTCCGGAGCAGTTCCTCGAACCCCTTGCGGGGCTCCTCGGCATCCGGTGTTTCTGTGGTCATCGGCCGCTCCAATATCGCGGTCACCGTGTCCTCCATCTGCTACGGAGCGTACTGTCTCGCTCACCGTAGCGACGGCCCCCCGGTGCTATCCGTCTTCCGTTCGCATTACCCCCACAAGGGTGATGCATCCGCTCCCGCATAGCCTTGACCAGTCATTCCGCACCACCGAGGACCAGCAGGTGATCCCCTCCATGCCCCCGATCCCCACCGCAGAGCTCCATCTCCACATCGAGGGCACCCTGGAGCCCGATCTGGCCTTCGCGCTCGCCGAGCGCAACGGGGTCGAGCTGCCGTACGCCACCCAGGAGGAGCTGCGGGCCGCGTACTCCTTCAGCGACCTCCAGGACTTCCTGAACCTCTACTACGCGCTGATGACCGTGCTGCGCACCGAGGACGACTTCGCCGACCTCACCAACGCGTATCTCGCCCGCGCCCGTGCGCAGGGTGTGCGCCATGCCGAGATCTTCTTCGACCCGCAGGCGCACACCGCGCGCGGTGTCGAGATCGACACGGTCATCCGCGGGATCGCCCGCGCGCTGGACGCGGCGCCGCGGACGTACGGCATCACCACCCGCCTGATCATGTGCTTCCTGCGCGACGAGAGCGCCGAGTCGGCCCTGGAGACCTTCGAGGCGGCCCGCCCCCACCTGGACCGGATCGCCGCCGTCGGTCTGGACTCGGCGGAGGTCGGGAATCCGCCGTCGAAGTTCCGCGAGGTGTACGCGCTCGCGCGGGAGGCCGGGCTGAAGTGCGTCGCGCACGCGGGGGAGGAGGGGCCGCCCGCGTATGTGTGGGAGGCGCTGGACATCCTCGGCGTGGACCGCGTCGACCACGGGGTGCGCTGTCTGGAGGACGAGACGCTGGTGGCCCGGCTGGTCGCGGAGCGGACCCCGCTGACCGTCTGCCCCCTGTCCAACGTCCGGCTGCGCGTCGTGGACCGCCTGGCGGACCATCCGCTGCCCGCGATGCTGGACGCCGGTCTGCTGGTGACGGTCAACTCCGACGACCCCGCCTACTTCGGCGGCTACGTCGGCGACAACTACACCGCCGTACGGGACGCGCTCGGCCTCGACGAGACGACCCTGCGCACCCTGGCCCGCAACTCCTTCGAGGCCGCCTTCCTGGACGAGGAGACGCGGGCGGCGTACCTGAAGGAGGTCGACGGCTGGACCCGCTGAGCCCTGGGGCGGTCAGCCCTCGGCCAGCTCCAGCCGTACAGCGCACACCTTGAACTCCGGCATCCGCGACACCGGATCCAGCGCCGGGTTCGTCACCGTGTTGGCCCGCCCCGGCCCCGCCCAGTGGAACGGCATGAACACCGTGTCCGGCCGGATGTCCCGGCTGATCCAGGCCGGGGCCACGGCGCGGCCACGCCGGGAGACCACCGCGATCGGCACGCCCTCGGCCGCTCCCAGCCGCTCGGCGAGCAGCGGGTGGAGCTGGACGTAGGGGCCGGGCGCGGCCTCGTTGAGTTCGGCGACCCGCCGGGTCTGGGCGCCGGACTGGTACTGGGCCAGCACCCGGCCCGTCGTCAGCAGCACCGGATACGCGGCGTCCGGCTCCTCGGCGGCCGGGCGATGGCTCACGGGGGCGAAGCGGGCCCGCCCGTCGTCGGTGGCGAACCGGTCGAGGAAGAGCCGCGGCGTACCGGGGTGCGGGCCGACTTTCTCCGCGCCCTCCGTGCCCTCCGCGTCCGCACGGCCGGTCTCCTCCGCGCGCTCCGGGCAGGGCCAGAACACCCCGTCCTCCTCCTCGATCCTCCGGTACGTGATGCCCGAGTAGTCCGCCGGGCCGCCGGCCGAGGCCCGCCGCAGCTCCTCGAAGACCTCCTCCGCGTCGGCCGGGAACCCCTTCTCCCAGCCGAGCCGGGCCGCGAGCCCGCTCAGCACCCACAGATCCGTCCGGACGCCCGGCGGCGGGGTCAGCGCCGCCCGGCGGAGGATGACCCTGCCCTCCAGGTTGGTCATGGTCCCGGTCTCCTCGGCCCACTGCGCCACCGGCAGGACGACATCGGCGAGCGCGGCGGTCTCCGAGAGCACGACGTCGGCGACCGCCAGGAAGTCCAGCGACCGCAGCCGGGACTCCACATGGGCCGCGCGCGGGGCGGAGACCAGCGGGTTGGAGCCCATCAGCAGCAGCGCCCGGACGTCCCGCCCGAGCGCGTCCAGGAGTTCGTACGCGCTGCGCCCCGGCCCGGGGAGGGCGTCGGGCCCCACGCCCCATACGGCCGCCACATGGGCGCGCGCGGCCGCGTCGGTCAGCTTGCGGTAGCCGGGAAGCTGGTCGGCCTTCTGGCCGTGTTCGCGACCGCCCTGGCCGTTGCCCTGGCCGGTCAGGCAGCCGTAGCCGGACAGCGGGCGGCCCGCGCGGCCGGTGGCCAGACACAGGTTGATCCACGCGCCGACGGTGTCGGTGCCCTTGGACTGCTGCTCGGGGCCCCGGGCGGTCAGCACCATCGCGTTCTCGGCGTCACAGAACATCGTGACCGCCTTACGGAGCTCAGGAACGGGGACGCCCGTGATCCGCTCCACCAGCTCCGGCCAGTGGGCCATCGCGGCGGCCCGTGCCTCGGGCCAGCCGCTGGTGCGCCGTTCGACGAACTCCTCGTCCACCCGCCCCTCCGCGACCACCAGATGCAGCAGCCCCAGCGCGAGCGCGAGATCGGTGCCGGGCCGCGGCGCCAGATGCAGATCCGCCTGCTCCGCCGTACGGGTGCGCCGGGGATCGACCACGATCAGCCGGCCGCCCGCCGCCTTCAGCTCGGTCAGATAGCGCAGCGCGGGCGGCATGGTCTCGGCCAGGTTCGAGCCGACGAGGACGACGCAGCCGGTGCGGGCCACGTCCGCCAGCGGGAACGGCAGCCCGCGGTCAAGACCGAAGGCCCGCTGATGGGCGGCGGCGGCCGAGGACATGCAGAACCGGCCGTTGTAGTCGATCTGCGAGGTGCCGAGCACCACCCGGGCGAACTTCCCCAGCGCGTACGCCTTCTCGTTCGTCAGCCCGCCGCCCCCGAAGACCCCCACCGCGTCGCGGCCATGCGCCCGGCCGGTGGCCGCCAGGCCCTCGGCGATCCGGTCGAGGGCCTCCTCCCAGGTGGCCGGTTCGAGCCGACCGGAGTCAGGGCGGCGAACCAGCGGCTCGGTCAGGCGCACCCGGGAGGAGAGCACGGCGGGCGCGGTGCGGCCCTTACCGCAGAGCGCGCCGCGGTTGACGGGGAAGGCGGTGCGCTCGATGACCTCGACACCGCCCGGCTGCCCGTCGCCCGCCCCCTTGTCGGGAGGCAGCGGGCGCAGCGTCATCCCGCACTGGAGCGAACAGTAAGGGCAGTGCGTGTCGACGGGGACGGGGACGGGGTCGGGAGCGGATTCGGGGGCGGGGGAGTGCTCCCCGGGAACGTGCGCCATGCGAGGAGCGTGCTACGGCCGTGTTACGGCCCGCGTCGTCCCGGATTACGCCCGCGGGAAGCGGACCTCAGCGCGGGGCCCGGCAGCCGGTGAAATCGGCGCAACCACCCGTCACGGCGGCGCAACGGCGGTGCAATCCGGCGCTGCCAGGCTCTGGTCATGACGCCCCACTCCGGTTCTTCCGGCCCCGACGGCACGGCCGATATCGACAGTACGGCGGACTTCGACAGTGCACCGCGGCTGATGACCCGGTTCACCGCACAGCTCACCACCCAGCTCGACCGGCTGGGCCACGGCAACTGCCCCGGTGGCCGGCCCGGCAGCGGCCACGGCGTCCGCCGGAGCGGCCGCGACCGCCCGCCGACGCTTGTCGCCGTGGCCCACGGCAGCCGGGACCCCGAGGCGCTGCGCACCGTGACGGCACTCCTGGACCGCGTCCGCGCGCTCCGCCCCGGGCTGCCCGTACGCCTCGGCCATATCGAGCTCGACCAGCCGCTGCTGACCGACACGCTGGCCGCGCTGCGCGGTGAGGCCGTGCTCGTCCCGCTGCTCCTGAGCCGCGGCCACCACACCAAACAAGACATCCCTGACGCCGTCGCCGCCGCGCCCCACCTCGCCGTCCGGATCGCCGCCCCGCTAGGCCCGGACCCGCTGCTCGCCGAGGCGCTGCACGCCCGGCTGACGGAGGCAGGCCACCGGGCCGGGGTTCCACATGGGGTGGGCACGACGGCTCCGTACGGAACGGGCGCGGCGGCCGCGTACGGGGCAGGCGTCGCGGAGGTCGCGGCTCCGCACGGGGTGGGCATCGCGGGCGTCGCGGCTCCGCACGGGACAGGCGTACCGGCTCCGCACCGGGCGGGCGTCGTCCTGGCCGCGGCGGGCTCCCGCGACCCGGACGCGGCCGTCGACGTGGCCCGGACCGCCGCCCTGCTCAGCGCCCGGCTCGGCGGTGTGCCCGTGCTGCCCGGCTACGCCTCCGGCTCCGGGCCCACCGTGCCCGAGGCAGTACGGGCCCTGGCCGCCCTCGGCCATGACCGGATCGCCGTCGCCTCCTACTTCACCGCGCCCGGCCGCTTCGCCACGCAGTGCGCGAACGCCGCCCCGGGCGCGAGCGCCGCGCAGGGCACAAGCGCCGCCCCCAGGATCGCGGCCGCCCCGCTCGGCGCCCACCCGGCGGTGGCGCGTCTCATACTGCGCCGGTACGAACAGACCCTCGCTTTTGCGCCCTTGTCACCCCCGGCGGCTACCGTCGGTGTATGACCCGCAGCGCACCCCCTGAACCGGATCCGGCCTCTCCGACCGGTGCCCCCGAGGCCGACACCGGCCACGTCCCCGGCTATGCCCCGGCGGACCTCGAGCGCTGGGCGCCGGAGCCCGACAAGCGGCCGGGCCGGACCGCCTTCCAGCGGGACCGGGCGCGGGTGCTGCACTCCGCCGCGCTGCGCAGGCTGGCCGGGAAGACCCAGGTGGTGCCCGCCACACCCGCCGTCGACCCCGGACCGGCCGGGCGCGCCCTGGCCTACGACGCCACGCCCCGCACCCGGCTGACCCACTCCCTGGAGTGCGCCCAGGTGGGCCGTGAGCTGGGGGCCGCACTCGGCTGCGACCCGGATCTGGTGGAGACGGCCTGCCTCGCCCATGACCTCGGCCATCCGCCGTTCGGGCACAACGGCGAGCGGGTGCTCAACGAGATCGCCGAGCCCTGCGGCGGCTTCGAGGGAAACGCGCAGTCGCTGCGGCTGCTGGCCCGGCTCGAACCGAAGCGGTTCGTCCCCGGCCCGGAGGCCGGTGAGCCGGTGAGCGTCGGCCTCAACCTCACCCGCGCCGCGCTGGACGCCGCCACCAAGTACCCCTGGTCGCGCGGCGGCCATCCGTACCGCCCCCGCTCCCCGAAGTTCGGGGTCTACGAGGACGACCTCCCGATCTTCGCGTGGTTCCGGCGGGGCGCCCCCGAGGGGCGTAAGACCTTCGAGGCCCAGGTCATGGACTGGGCCGACGATGTCGCGTACTCCGTCCATGACGTCGAGGACGGGCTGCACGCGGGCCATCTCGACCCCGCGAGCCTGCTCTCCGAGCCCGAGCGCCGCGAGGTCTTCGCCGTCGCCGCCGACGGCTACGCCCCGGGGGCCGAGCCCGAAGAGCTGGCCGAGGCGCTGGACCGGCTGCTGGACCAGGAGTGGTGGCCGCACCGCTACGACGGCTCGTCCGTCGCCCAGGCCCGCCTCAAGGACGCCACCAGCCAGCTCATCGGCCGCTTCTGCCTGGCCGCCGAGGGCTCCACCCGCGCGGCGTACGGCACGGGCCGGTTCACCCGCTACCACGCCGAGCTGGTCGTCCCCCGCGCCGCGCGCCTGGAGTGCGCGGTCCTCAAGGCGGTGGCCGACCGGTATGTCATCCAGCGCCCCGACCAGGAGCTGGTCCGGGCCGATCAGCGCGTCGTTGTCGCCGAGCTGGGCGAGGCCCTGATCGCCCGCGCCCCCGACGGCCTGGACCCCCAGTTCCGCGCGATCTTCGACGCGGCCGGGGACGACCGGGGCCGGCTGCGGGCGATCGTCGACCAGATCGCCTCCCTGACCGACACCTCGGCCCGGTGGCTCCACGCCCGGCTCACCGCGTGAACCGCCGCCCGCCGCGTGAACCGCCGCCCGCCGGATCCGGCTCGCGTGCACACGTCCGGCGTACGGGCCCTTCCGGACGCACTCGCCGTGCGGGAGGCTCCCCTGTGACACAGCTTTCGCCACAGGTTTCGGGCTCGGATTTTCGGCACAGCCGTGGGCACGGCCATGCGCACGGCCTCTGGCACAGCCATGGGCCCAGCATTTGGCCCCGCTTTCGGAGCGCACGACCTGACGCGACCGGGGTAAGGCACTCATAGAGGCACTGCTCGGCACTGCTCGGCAGCGAGGAGGACAACAAGTGGTCGACGCACACCAGACATTCGTCATCGTCGGAGGGGGGCTGGCCGGGGCGAAAGCCGCGGAAACCCTGCGAGCGGAGGGCTTCACCGGGCGGGTGATCCTCATCGGTGACGAGCGCGACCACCCCTATGAGCGGCCCCCGCTGTCCAAGGGCTTCCTCACCGGCAGCCAGGAGCGCGACAGCGTCTTCGTCCACGAGCCCGCCTGGTACGCCCAGGCCGATATCGAGCTCCACCTCGGCCTGCCCGCCGTCCACCTGGACCGCGCCGCCAAGGCCGTGACCCTGGGCGACGGCACCCGGGTCCACTACGACCGGCTGCTGCTGGCCACCGGCGCCGAGCCGCGCCGCCTCGACATCCCCGGCACCGATCTGGCCGGGGTCCACCATCTGCGCCGGCTCGCCCACGCCGAGCGGCTCAAGGGCGTCCTCACCACCCTCGGCCGGGACAACGGCCAGTTGGTCATCGCGGGCGCGGGCTGGATCGGCCTCGAAGTCGCCGCCGCCGCGCGCGGCTACGGCGCCGAGGTGACCATCGTCGAGCCCGAGCCCACCCCGCTGCACCCCGTCCTCGGCCCCGAGCTGGGCGCCCTTTTCGCCGACCTCCATGGCGAGCACGGCGTCCGCTTCCACTTCGGTGCCCGCCTTACGGAGATCACCGGCCAGGACGGCATGGTGCTGGCCGCCCTTACCGACGACGGCGAGGAGCACCCCGCCCACAGCGTCCTGGCCGCCATCGGCGCCGCCCCGCGCAGCGCCCTCGCCGAGGCCGCGGGCCTGGAGGTGGTGGACCGCGCGGCGGGCGGCGGCATCGCGGTCGACACCTCGCTGCGCACCAGCGACCCGGACATCTTCGCGGCGGGCGACGTCGCCTCCGCCCCGCTCGGCTTCCTCGAGGGCACCCCCGTACGGGCCGCGCTTCCGCGCAGCGCCCGGCTGCGCGTCGAGCACTGGGCCAACGCCCTGAACGGCGGCCCGGCGGCGGCCCGCGCCATGCTCGGCCAGGACGTCGCGTACGACCGGGTGCCGTACTTCTTCTCCGACCAGTACGACGTCGGCCTGGAGTACTCCGGCTACGCCCCGCCCGGCAGTTACGACCAGGTGCTGGTGCGCGGCGACGTCGGCAAGCGGCAGTTCATCGCCTTCTGGCTGAACGACGGCCGGCTGCTCGCGGGCATGAACGTCAACGTCTGGGACGTCACCGAATCGATCCAACGGCTCATCCGCGGCGGCGACCAGCTCGACACGGCGGCCCTGGCCGACCCGTCCGTCCCGCTGGCCTCGCTGCTCCCGTAGGTCCTCGGGCGCGTTCCCACCGGGGTCCGGCAGGCGACGGACAGCCGTGTCGGACCCCGGCCGTAGAATTCGGGCGTGGCAGGCAGGATCAACGATGACGACGTGAAGGCGGTCCGGGCAGCGGTCCCGATCGACGCCGTCGTGTCCGAATACCTCCAGCTACGCAACGCGGGAGGTGGCAATCTCAAGGGCCTGTGTCCCTTCCATGACGAGAAGTCCCCGTCCTTCCAGGTCAGCCCCAGCAAGGGGCTCTACTACTGCTTCGGCTGCCAGGCGGGCGGCGACACCGTCGACTTCGTGATGAAGATCGACCACCTCTCCTTCGCCGAGACCATCGAGCGGCTGGCCTCCCAGGCCGGTATCACCCTGCGCTACGAGGAGGGCGGCTACACCCCAGGCCGCCAGCAGGGCGAGCGCACCCGGCTGGTCGAGGCCCATAAGGTGGCCGCGCAGTTCTATGTCGAGCAGTTGGAGCGCCCCGAGGCGGAGATCGGCCGCACCTTCCTGGCCGAGCGCGGCTTCGACCAGGCCGCCGCGCAGCACTTCGGCGTCGGCTACAGCCCGGCCGGCTGGGACCACCTCGTCCGCTATCTGCGCGGCCGCGGTTTCACCGACAAGGAGCTGATCCTCTCCGGGCTCGTCCAGGAGGGCCGGCGCGGCCCCATCGACCGCTTCCGGGGCCGCCTGATGTGGCCGATCCGGGACATCTCCGGCGAGGTCGTCGGCTTCGGCGCCCGCAAGCTGCGCGACGACGACAACGGGCCGAAGTACCTCAACACCCCCGAGACCCCGCTCTACCGCAAGTCCCAGGTCCTCTACGGCATCGACCTCGCCAAGAAGGACATCGCCAAGGCCAGCCGGGCGGTGGTGGTCGAGGGCTATACGGACGTCATGGCCTGCCATCTCGCGGGGGTCACCACCGCCATCGCCACCTGCGGTACCGCCTTCGGCGGTGACCACATCAAGATCCTCCGACGGCTGCTGATGGACAACGCGGGCGCGGAGGTCGTCTTCACCTTCGACGGCGACGCGGCCGGGCAGAAGGCGGCCCTGCGCGCCTTCGAGGACGACCAGCGGTTCGCCGCCGAGACCTCCATCGCGATCACGCCCGACGGGATGGACCCGTGCGAACTGCGGCTGGCCCGCGGCGACGAGGCCGTGGCGTCCCTGGTCGAGAGCCGTACGCCGCTGTTCGCCTTCGCGCTGAAGTCGATCGTCTCCCGGTACAACCTGGACACCGAGGAGGGGCGCATCGCCGCCGTCGACGAGGCGGTGCCGGTCGTCGCGGCGATCAAGAACCCCGGGCTGCGGGACCGCTATGCGATCCGGCTGATCGGGATGGTCGGCATCGCCACCCAGGCGGAGGAGCAGTCGATCATCCGCCGGGTGCGCGGGCTGGTCCGCAGCAGGCAGAACGGCGGCCCGGGCGGCCCGGAGCACGGCGGCCGCGGCGATCAGCGCGGCGGCGGCCCGCGCGGGTCCCGGTACGGCGGCCGGGGTGACCAGCGCGGCGGCGGCCCGGGCGGGCATGGCGGTCCGGGTGGCAATGGCGGGCCGGGCGGGCCCGGAGGCCCTGGCGCCGGGGGCGCGCCGCCGGTCCCGCGCGGCCCGGCGCTGAATCTGCGCAGCCCCGCCCACCGCGTCGAGCGCGAGCTGCTCAAGCTGGCGCTTCAGCATCCGGACCTGGTCTCCCCGGCCTTCGACGCCTACGGCATCGACGAGTTCACCGCCCCGCCGTACGCGGCGGTGCGCCGCACCATCGAGGACGCGGGCGGTACGGCCGCCGCGGACGCCGACTATCTCGCCCGGGTCCGGGAGGCGGCCCCCGACGACACGGTCCGGGCCATGGTCACCGAGCTGGCCGTCGAGCCGCCGCACACCCGCCGCGACCCGGACGAGGTCTACGCGGGCGTGCAGTTGGTGGCCGTACGGCTGGCCGCCGTGAATCAGCGCGTGACCGAGGTGCGGGGCGCCCTCCAGCGCCTGGGGCAGCATGCGGACCCCGCCCACCTGGCCGCCGTGCAGAACGAGCTGTGGGTGTTGCAGCAGTACGGCCAGTCCCTCCGGGACCGGGGCGCGGCGGCGCTGTAGGCCGGGCGGGAGCTCAAGGCAGTGCGGGCGGTAAGGGGCTCATGGATGGGTTCCGGCCGGCCCGTTCATGCCTCGGCGGGCGGGCCGGAGGGGGCGCTGTAGCCGCCGGGTAGTCGTACGGTCACGGGCCGCTGAGCAAAAAATGCCCGCACGCCCCTCGTGGCGGGCCTGTGTCGTACTCCACACTGGGGTGCGGTGCCTGAGTCCTCGGAGCGCGGCGGTGTTGGTCAGGTAGGGCCGGAATCCCCCGCAGATCCGCTCATGATGTACGGGACGGACGGCGGCGCGGCCGCCGTGCCGTGCCCGATCGTTCTGCCCCCTCAGCAGCGATCACCCTGGAGGTCGCCCCCGTGCAGACCCAGACCCTCACCGACGCGGCCCTCGCGGCCTCGCCGCACCCCGTGTCCGACCGCCCGCCCGGCGCCGCACCGGTAGCGCCGGCCGTGCCCGAGGACCCGGCGGACCTCGCTTCGGAGGGTGCACCGGAGACCGACCAGGACGCCGCGCCGGACGCCATGGCCGACGTAGCCGCCGACCCCGATCCCGACTCCGGCCCCGAAGCGGAATCCGTCGAGCCGGTCGAGCCGGTCGAGCCCGCCGAGCCAAGCGAACCCGTCGAAACCGTCGTAGAGCCCGTCGAACCGATCGAGCCGCCCGCCCGCGCCGACACCAGCGGTCCCTCCGCCGACCTCTTCCGCCAGTACCTCCGCGAGATCGGGCGGATACCGCTGCTCTCCGCGGTCGAGGAGGTCGAACTGGCGCGCAGGGTCGAGGCGGGTCTCTTCGCCGAGGAGAAGCTCGGCAACACCCCCGACCTCGACTCCCAACTCGCCGTGGACCTCGACCGGTTGGTGGTCCTGGGCCGGATGGCCAAGCGCCGGCTGATCGAGGCCAACCTCCGCCTCGTCGTCTCCGTCGCCAAGCGCTATATCGGCCGCGGCCTGACCATGCTCGACCTGGTCCAGGAGGGCAACCTCGGCCTGATCCGCGCGGTCGAGAAGTTCGACTACGCCCGCGGGTACAAGTTCTCGACGTACGCGACCTGGTGGATCCGCCAGGCCATGTCCCGCGCCCTGGCCGACCAGGCCCGGACGATCCGGGTCCCGGTGCATGTCGTCGAGCTGATCAACCGGGTGGTGCGGGTCCAGCGACGGATGCTCCAGGAGCGCGGCTACGAACCCACCCCCGAGGAGGTCGCCGCCCATCTCGACCTCCTCCCGGAGCGGGTGAGCGAGGTGCTGCGGCTGGCCCAGGAGCCGGTGTCGCTCCACGCGCCGGTGGGCGAGGAGGACGATGTGGCCCTCGGCGACCTCATCGAGGACGGCGACGCGGCCTCACCCGTGGAGTCCGCGGCCTTCCTGCTGCTCCGCGAGCATCTGGAGGCCGTGCTGTCGACGCTCGGTGAGCGCGAACGCAAGGTGGTGCAGTTGCGGTACGGACTGGCCGACGGCCGCCCCCGCACGCTGGAGGAGATCGGCCGGATCTTCGGGGTGACGCGGGAGCGGATCCGCCAGATCGAGTCGAAGACGCTCAACAAGCTGCGCGACCACGCCTTCGCCGACCAGCTCCGGGGCTACCTGGACTAGCGATCCGGGCATCGACCCCGCGTCCCGAGGCCGCGGGGCCTGGGCCTCACATGGCCCCGTACCCGCCGCCTGCCCCATGGCCATGACCGCCCCCGGTCTCGAACCCCCCGGCCTCGAACCGTCCGGCCTCGAACCGTCCGGCCTCGAACCCTCCGGCCTCGAACCCACCGCCCGCCGCGTGCCCCACGGTCTCCTGGGCTCCCGGCTCGACGGTCCCGGGTTCGAAGGCGTCGGGCTCGAAGGCCCCGGGGTGGGTCTGCTCCCGCACCGCCACGTACTGCTGCCGCACCGCCTGCCCCACCGGCAGCTCCTCGCCCGGCTCGAAGACCTGGCTCGCCGCGGCCGGCCAGCGCGGCGGCTCGTGCGGCGACTGGGTGCCGTGCGAGGCGCCCAGCGCCCACGCGGCCTGGCGGGCCGCGCCCAGGGCGGCGTAGTCGGCGGGCTGGGGCACGACGACCTGCACCCCCAGCAGTGCGGGCGCGATCGCGCGGACGGCCTGAAGATCGGCCGCGGGCCCGAGCAGGAAGACGCGCCGCACCTGGACACCGCGCCCGCGCAGCACGTCCAGCGCGTCCGCGAGCCCGCACAGCATCCCCTCGAACGCGGCCCGCGCCAGATGTTCGGGCTTCATCGACTCGCGCCGCAGCCCGGTCAGCGTGCCGGCCGTATGTGGCAGATGCGGGGTCCGCTCACCCTCCAGATAGGGCAGCAGCACCAGCCCGGACGACCCCGGGGTGGACTTCATCGCGAGCGCGGAGAGCCCGTCGAGATCCGTACCGAGCAGCTCCGCCGTACCGCGCAGCGTCCGTACCGCGTTGAGCGTATGCACCACCGGCAGATGCATCCCGGTGGCGTCCGCGTACGAGAGGATCGTGCCGGTCGGATCGGCCAGCGCCTCGTGGTGGACGGAGAAGACCGAGCCGGAGGCGCCGAGCGAGATCACCGCGTCGCCGATCCCCACCCCGAGCCCGAAGGCGGCGGCCATGGTCTCGCCGGTACCGGCGGAGATCAGCAGCCCCTCGGGGGTGTGCCCGGCGGCGTCGGCGGGGCCGATGACCTCGGGCAGCCGCACCTGGTGACCGAGGGCCAAGTGGACCAGGTCGGGGCGCCAGGATCCGTTCGCCGCCGACCAGTAGCCGCTGCTGGAGGCCGTGCCGCGGTCGGTCGTACGCCGCACCGGCCGCCCCAGCAACTGCCACACCAGCCAGTCGTGCGGCTGCATCAGCTCGGCCACGCGGTGCGCCGAATCCGGTTCGTTCCGCGCCAGCCAGCGCAGCTTGGCGACCGGCTGCGAGGCGGTCGGCACGGCGCCGACCGCCTGGGCCCACGCGGTGCGGCCGCCGAGCGCCTCGGTGAGGTCGGCGGCCGCGGACTGGGCGCGCTTGTCGTTGCCCATCAGCGCGGGGCGCACCAGCACCCCGCCCGCGTCCAGCGCCAGCAGCCCGTGCTGCTGCGCCGAGACGCCGATGGCCTGGACCCCTTCGAGCAGCCCGCCCTCGGCGGCCTCGCCGAGGGACATCAGCCACGCCTGCGGATCCACATCGCCGCTGCCGCCGACCGGGTGCGGGGCGTACCCCTGTTTGATCACGGCACCCGTATCGGTGTCACAGACGACGATTCGTGTGCTCTCGGACGAACTGTCCAACCCGGCGACTATCCCCATGGATCAGATCATGCCACCGCCGCGGCTAGGTGTTGCTGGTGCCCCAGTCGTCCTCGCCCACCGCGCGGGCATCGCGCTGCCCGATCTTCTCGCGCAGCGGCCGGACCTTGTCCAGCGCCCGCACGGCGGCCAGTCGGCCTCCCTGCGCGGCCGACTCGGCGGTGTTGCGGACGGCCGGATTCCGCGCGAACTTCTGCGCACAGGCGCGCAACTGCTCGTACCGCTCATGGCCCGCTCGCGTGCCCAGCACGTAACCCACAGCCATCCCAGTGATGAACGTCAGCCGGTAGCGCATCGACCTGCCCTTCTCGCTGTCCTTCACGTCCGGACCCCGGGGTCGTGCTGCGCGCCTACCCGCCCGCGCCGCAGATCACCCACGATCACGTAGAAGATCATCCCTGGAACGGCCGCGGATCGCCCGAGGGCGGACGCGGCGAACCGATTGGCGGAGCACCCCCCTGCTTGCGCTAATGTATGTGTCGCAGCGAGCGCACGCCGTCCGGAAGCCCCGGGCGGGGTCACGGTCGCGGCACACGGAGCAATCCCCTGTAGCTCAATTGGCAGAGCAGCCGGCTGTTAACCGGCAGGTTACTGGTTCGAGTCCAGTCGGGGGAGCTCGGTCCCCTGTAGCTCAATTGGCAGAGCATTCGGCTGTTAACCGGAGGGTTACTGGTTCGAGTCCAGTCGGGGGAGCAGTGAGGAGGACCCCTTGAGGGGTCCTTTTTCATTTCCGGGCCCCCGTGGACGTGATCTACGCCATGATCGAAGCCAGGGGGGCTCCCATCACCGGCCCTTCGAAGCAGCAGATCGTATGAGCGGCTATGCTGCGGCAGACGGCGCGCGCAGATGTGTACGACGCGCCGTTACGGGGCGGTAGCTCAGCCGGTTAGAGCAGCGGACTCATAATCCGTCGGCCGTGGGTTCGAGTCCCACCCGCCCCACCAGGGCACTACGCGGGCAGACCCATCCTGACCTGCGCAGACGCAGGAACGGGAGTCGCCGCGCCGATGCGGGGACTCTCGTTCATCCGTTCAGACGAAGATCCAGTGGACACGTAGTGGACGCGGGGACGCATCAGCGGACGGCAGGGGCCGTCGCCGCCTTCCGACGACCCTTCGGAGCCCGGCGGGCAGTCCGGGCTGCCGCGGGCGGCAGACCCGTCGGCAGCGCCCAGCCATCCAGGCCCGGGGGATCGGAACGGGCGATCGTAAAGCGCGTGAGCGAGAAGACCGCTCGCTGCTCCTCCGGGTACCGGTCGCTGAAGTTCTCGACCCGGACCAGCTCCAGGTCGTTCGCGGTGCAGTGATCCCGTATCCACTTCACGGCCGCGTTGGCGGCGTCGTCCCGGCCCCGCCCGGCCAGGGTGATCATGCCGAGGCGATCCGAGTCGGGTTGCGTCTGCGCTCCAACGGCCCATGTGTCACCTGACTGCTGTGCGCCGTGGGCGAAGAAGACGGCGATGTCGCCTTGCCAGGCACTTTCGGGGATCACCAGCGGAGTGCGCATCGGGGTGCAGCGCCTCGCCGTTCTCGTGCGTCCACACGCGGCCGGTCTCGACGTAGGCGTCTCCCCACTCCTGGCGCTTCCTCTCCTGCTTCGTGCGGAAGCCGACGAGGTTGTCGGCGGACTCCAGGCTCAGGGACAGGGTGCGTACGCTGTCGGCCTTCGGTGCCTCGCCGTAGAGCTTGTACGCGACCTCCACGATCTGCTGGGAGATCCGCAACCAGAGGGCATCGGTTAACGCGGCGTCGAAGGGCTCAGGTAGGTGTCCTACCGGGAGGCCGGTCATCAGATGGGCTCCTGCGTGGTCGGGCGGCTGCGAACCGTAGGGGTGAGGACGGCCGCGACGATGGGGGAAGCCTTGAAGGCGGCGGCGACCTTGCGCTGGAATGCGATCTCGGCAGCGAGGTCCTGCGGTTCGGCTGCAAGCGGAGAGCTCGGGTACTCCATTGGCCGGATCCCTTGGTCCTTCGCCTGTATCGCTGCGGCGAGCTGGGCGGCTTCAACCGTCGCGGCAAGCTCCTCGTCCTGGAGGCCAGCAGCCACGGCCTGCTTCCGGGCCTCTTCAGCGGCAGTGGGCGTCATCCAGGTGCGCAGTCTCCACTGGGCAACATGACTGCTGAACAGGTTCCTCCACTTGAAGGGTAGTCAGGTGCGGATATGGCACTGACCTACGGGTCTTCCGTATCGCGCGGGGCCGAGTCTCCCGTGAGGCTGGGTAGCGCAGGGCGCGCGTCGCCGGTCGGGCGAATATGGACAGAGTGGATACCTGGGCTCCTGGATATGTGGAGATCTTGAAAGGGTGCCGGGTCGGGGTGGCGAGAACGTCTCGGTGCCAGGCAGGAAAGTCGTTTGCGCCTCGGGGTGGCCGGGTGTCGGGGGGCCTTCGGCCTCGGTGACCAGTTCCAGCCGGGTCAGGTCGCGCACCGCGGCCAGGGCATGAGTGGAGTCCGTGCGTTGGGTGGTGCGCTCGCGGACGAGACCGGCCTTCTTCAGACGCGCGAGCGCGAGGTCGAGGAGACGGTCGGCTCGGCCGTCCTCGATGAGACGGTCGCGGAAGTCGGCCAGCACGCTGTGGTGGAAGCCGGGATCGTCCAGTTCCATGGCCAGCGCGTATTTGAAATCGATGCGGCAGCGAACCTCTTCGGCCGCCTGCCGGTCCGACAGACCGAGCAGGAACTGGAGCACACAGAGGTGGCCAGATGGGCGGGCGAGAGCCCTGGGCGGCCGTCGCGCGGGTACCAGTTGGCGAAGTCCTCGTCGCGCCACGGCCCGCCCAGGCGGTCTCTCACCCACATCGCCGTTGTACCGCCCGAGTTGCTCGCTCGCGCCATCTGCACGGTCAGAGAAGGGACTTGCTCACCAGAACGGGGGTGGAGCGACAACGGGCACCTCGACAACTGCATCGGTCCTTGAACAGAGCCGAGCATGCCCGTTGATCATGCTGCCCCGCCGGGAATCCTCAAGATCCCCGACAGAGCCGGCGTCCGGATATGGACGGGGCTCGTGCGCTTACTCGGCGGTCGCCGCGCGGCTTTCGCGATCAATGCCCGCGACGTCGATCGACCGGTCGTCGAACGTGATCCGCCGGGAGTGGTCCGCCCGCTCGCGCCCCTGCGAGGTCGCGGGCGGGCGGATCACCCGTCTTTCCGTGCTGTCTCAGTGTGTCTTGGCGCGACGCTTCCGGGTCACGAAGGCGAATGTCGCGCCTGTGCCGAGCAGCAGGGCACTGAGGGAGGCGATCTTCATCAGGCCGGACGACGTACCTGTGTGGGCCAGCGAACCTGTGCCACCTGTGCCACCTGTGCCACCTGTGCCTCCGCCGGTCTGGGGGCCCGGCTGGTTGGGCGGTGCGGACGCGGGCGGCTCATGGGCCGGCGGTGCGGACGCGGGCGGCTCATGGGTTGGCGGCTCAGACGATGGCGGAGTGGGTGTCGGCGTAGGAGTCGGCGGTGTTTTTTTGGGGATGTACACGCCGGCGTCGATCGTGTGATCGACCTCTCCCGGCTTGTCCGGCGCCGTGACAGGTGCGCGTCCATTACACAGTCGCCCGGTCGTCGGCGGGGTCACATTGGAGTCATGTGCTCGGTTGGCGCCGGCCCGCGGGAGCGTGAACCGCAGTTTGGTGGCCGCCGGCTGCCTCGGCACCTTGCTGGTGTCTGCGGTGCACACATCGAACTGCACTGTGTACTTCGCACCCGGCTTGAGCTCGTAGGCGGCGCCGACGCCACCGAA
Source organism: Streptomyces sp. CY-1 (assembly GCF_047218265.1). Taxonomy (NCBI): domain Bacteria; kingdom Bacillati; phylum Actinomycetota; class Actinomycetes; order Kitasatosporales; family Streptomycetaceae; genus Streptomyces; species Streptomyces sp. CY-1. Next base: position 3,832,751 of record NZ_CP178393.1, on the reverse strand, counting down.
GTAGTACTCGCCGGCGGCGTCGGTCTTGGTCGTGGCGACCTGCTTGCCGCTGGTGTCCAGCAGGTTGATCGTCGCGTCCGGCAGCGGCACTTCGTTGGGACCCTCGGGATCCTGGATCCCATTGTGGTCGCCGTCGAACCACACCCGGTTGCCGATCTGGATCGGCGCGTTCGCCGCCTCAAAGGCGATATCGCCGAGCCCACCGGCCTTACCGAACCCATTGTCGGTCGGACTGACGAACTGGTACGCGTTGGCGGAATGGTTGTTACCGGGCCCTTGACCCGTCTGGATGTCGTAGTAACCGGTCCCGTCGGTGCTGTAGTTGTCGGTCGGGTCGAGCTGCGTGCTGATGACCCATTGCTGCTGCGGGATGTAGGCGACCGCCCCTTGGGAGGCTTCGTTGTGCACCCCGCGGGGGTCGTTCGGTGCGCCGTTGTTCCGCACGTAGTCGCCCGGGAAGTATTCGACGACACCGCTGTTCTGGCCGCCGTCGGTGGCGGGGTCGGCGTGGTTGGGGCAATTCCCGGTGCCTTCCCACGCGTATCCACCGTCGGGATTGGCGCAGGCCATGTTGATGTCACCACCGGACATGCCGTTTTCCGGCGTGTCATTGCCCGGCCGGGGGTCCAGCCCGCCTCCACTGACCACGTCCATGAACCGGTCGCGGAAACCGACGATCATCGAACCGTCACGGGCGAAGGCGAGGGTCGCGAGCTCCGGCTGTGGATTGACGAGGGTACTTCCTCCGTTGACTTTGAATTGGTCCCAGGTCGCCAGGTTGGTGTTCCACGGGTTCCAGTGGTTTGCCTGGTCGTTCCCCTCGGCACCGGCATAGACGGTGCCGCGCTCGCCGGTGAGCGGCTGGGTCAGCACGGTGTCGAATTGTTCGCCGTCGTAGGTGTAGACGACGGCCTTCAGGTCTTCGCGCTTCTGCGTGCTTTCCGCGCTGCACACGCCACCGACGTAGAGCTTGTTGTCGTGTGTGGCGAGTGCGAATGGCCGCCAGTCGGTGGATGCCGCGCAGCCCGGGTCCGGGATGCGCACCGTCGCTTCGGGTGCGGATGCGGTGGTCCCGGTCGCGTCGAAGCTGACCAGGCGCCGGGTCAGCAGGTTCACCGCGTACAGCGTCGAGCCGTCCTCGGACAGGGCCAGCCCGCCGATGCTCTCCTTGCCGGGCGCGTTGGTGAACCCGGCGTCTTTGATCATGTTGGTGGCGTCGTGCGGTGTCACCGTGGCGTCCGGCACCTTCGCGAACAGGGTCGGCGCGCTCCCACCGTCGGTCGGCGTGGTGTAGATCGCGTTACCGCCGTCCGGCCCGTACGGGGTGTACCGCCGGGCGAACTCGCCCTGGAACACCCGCTTCCGGTACTTGTCGTAGGCCAGTGCGAACGTCGTGCCCACTTGGTCCTGCGTGTTGATCGTGGTCGGGCACGCCGTCTGGTCGGGACACGTACCTCGTTTGTCCGTCCCGAACGCCACCAGTGCCCGGGTGTCTTTCCCGCTGGAAGCATTCTGGATCGGCACGTAATACCGCGTGTCCGGCAGTGCGTAGTCGGCCGGGTTCCAGACTCCGGTGATGACCGAGTCGTCCTTGCCGTCCGACACGTCCACGAACGTCGTGAAGCTGTCGAAGTGGTTTTCCGCCGTCGAGGCCGGCGCCGCCCGCAGATACTTGTTGTACGGCGCCGGGACGGTGACGTCGACGCGGTACTGGCCGCCGGTCAGTTCGGTCGACTTCGAGACCACCACCTTTCCGGTGGCATCCGTGGTGCCGGTGACCCGATGGCCGGCAGGGTCGGTCACCCGAACCTTCATGCCCCGCTGCGGCACATCCATGGTCGTGTTGATCACGCCGGTGCCGAAGAAATCGCGCAGCACCTGAACTGTCAGGGTGCCATCGCCAGTCGAAGCGGCGGCCGTCCCGGCCGTCGCACCCATGGCACTGCCCAACAGCAAGAAACCGGATAAGCCCACTCGTGCCAGCGGGCCCGTACGTTTCCCGGCTGTCCGGCGTAGTCTTGTACACGCTCTTTTCACAGCCATCACGCTCCCCTCGTCATGTGAACGGAACACCCGATTCCAGTTGCACATCGGCTTCCCGACCCCGGGTGACACGTCGGCCATGAAAAGGGCCCACCGCTGTTTCGGTGGACCCGGTCGTTCTTAGTCATCTTGGCGGATGTGGCGAATTCAGGGACTCGGGAGTGCCTCCCCCAGGCCAGTTGCACTCGTCCTCGCTTCCCCACGCGGAAACAGCACAAGAGTCTGAATAGTCATCCTGAACCGCCCCACCAGCGACGATACTGTACCGGGTGTGCGTCAAGATCGGGGGCGCAGAGGAGGAATGGGCGAAACATGTTATCAATGCGCCGCGTGCGGAGTTGAGAATCAAACAGGGGCTCGCGCGGCGTGCGGCCGGTCGGCGCCGATGGCTGCGACCACGCTGGGTGGCAGCCGTCATCGGGGGCGTGGCCGTCCACATACGGACGAGCCCCATCCATATCCGGACGCTGACTCTGTCGGGGATCTTGAGGATCCCCCCAGCGGATACGGAGGTCGCTCCGGATCCAGGCCCCGCGACTTCCCCCACGCAGACTCATCGAGCGCATCTTGCTTGCGCATCACGACGTTTCCTACCACTTCGACACTGGCTTGCGTCCGGCCACACGGTGGGAGGTCGCTCCGCCGACCGATCCAAGCACCCACCACTGACACCGTGACCCGACTGCTGTCATCCGACGGCGGACGGCGGGAACCGGGCCGGGATCGTCGAGGCGAGGAGCGTCCATGTCTGGCGTGTACGGCGTGCTCGGATCCGTTGCCGTGGCGGCTGGTGCCGCCGCGCTCATGGGTCCGGCGTTGGCTCCGGCCGACTCCGTAGCTCGAGCGCCCCTTCGTGTCCGGGACCATGCACTGGCACAAGGCGCTGCGGATGGGGACGACGGCAACCGAGAGGCACTTCACCCCTCGCCCGGGTACCCCAACGCCGCGGCGATCCCGATCAAGCCGTGGAACCTCGACGTCACGGTTCCCCGCGATCCGACCGTCGTGGCACAGCCCACGTGCATCGACCAGCTCACGACGGGGATGGCTCTGGCGGGCGGCACCTTCCACCTCGAGGTGGCGACCGACGCGGAGGACCGCGCGGTCGACCCGAACGCGGCCCTGCCCCTCGACCGCTGCTGGGGGCACCCGTACGAGACTCAGTACCACTACCACGGCCCCTCGCAGACCTGCTTCGGCAAGGGGGCGGGACGGCCGGAGCGAGGCGCTGCCGGGCACTCACCGCTCGTGGGGTACGCCATCGACGGCTTCGGGATCTACGGGCCGCGCGGCGAGGACGGAAGGATCGTCAGGAACAAGGACCTGGACGTGTGCCACGGTCACACGCACGCGATCATGTGGGACGGCAAGAAGGTCGTCATGTACCACTACCACCTCAACGGGGAGTGTCCGTACTCGATCGGATGCTTCCGGGGGACGCCGGTGACGGTCCCCGGGTCCGGGCATGGCTGGTGCCACCAGTGGGACCGCGGTTCCCGCCCTGCGGCGGCAGGCGCGCGCAGACGCCACTGAGGTGGGCCGGGACACGGTCTCCCCCTGAACCCGCTTGGTTCCCGCTTCATTCCGGAGCCGCGCCGGTGCCCCGCCGAGGGTGCCGGCGCTTTCGTGTGCGCGCGGCCGGGCCGCCCGCGTGCGGAGGGCTCGACCGTCGGCGCGTTTGACATCGGGCCGTCCCCCTCTGCAATATTCAGCTACTTAACTAGTGGACTAGCGGTGGGGTGGATGCGGTACTACATCGAGAGACGCCGTGGCGTGGCGGCCTACCAGCAGATCGTCGAGCAGACCAAACGGGCCGTCAGAGCGGGCGCGTTGAAGCCCGGTGACCGGTTGCCGACCGCCCGCGAAGTGGCCGAGACCTGCGCCGTGAACCCGAACACCACGCTCAAGGCATATCGGGAGCTGGACCGGGACGGCGTGGTGGAGCTGCGGCAGGGAGTGGGCACGTTCATCGCGGCCGCGGCCGCGGACCGGAGCCACGCGCCCGCCGCCGAGTCACCGCTCTACGCCGAACTGGCGGAGTGGACCGGGCGGGCGCTGGCCGCGGGTCTGCTGGAAGAGGACGTGCGGGATCTGGTCGAACTGGCGCTTCAGGAGCGTCAGCAGACGACGGCGGGCACCGCCCGCAGCAGTACGGACGAGGGGAACGGGGGACGGGGATGAGCGGGTCGACAGGAGGGGCGGCCGAGCGGACCGCCCTGGAAGTGCGCGGCCTCGGGCGGCAGTACGGGCGCCGCTGGGTGCTGCGCGACGCGACGTTCCGGCTGCCCGCCGGGCGGGTCTGCGGACTCGTGGGTCCGAACGGAGCGGGCAAGACGACGATGCTGGAGATCGTCGCGGGACTGCGCGAGGCGTCGGCGGGCGAGGCCAGAGTCTTCGGCGAACCGGCCGGCGGAGCGCAGGCGCGGCAGCGCGTCGCGTTCCTGCCGCAGGAGAAGCCGCTGTTCGCGCGCTTCACGGTCGCCGAGACGCTACGGCTGGGCCGTGAGCTGAATCCGCGCTGGGACCAGGAGCTGGCCGAGGGCTTCGTACGGGCCGGTTCCGTTCCGCTCGACGCCAAGGTGGGACGGCTCTCCGGCGGCCAGCGCACCCGGGTCGCCCTCGCGGTGGCCCTGGGCAAGCGCCCCGACCTCGTCCTGCTGGACGAGCCGCTTGCGGACCTGGACCCGCTGGTGCGCAGGCAGACTGTTGCCGCGCTGCTGGGCGAGGTGGCCGAGCGCGGGATCACCGTCCTGCTCTCCAGCCACCTGGTGGCCGAACTCGACACGCTGTGCGACTACCTGCTGCTGGTGGCCGAGGGCGGGTTGCAACTGGCCGGTGACGTGGACGAGATCATCAGCGTCCACCGGACCCTGTCCGCGCCCACCGACCGGATACCGACCGGCCCCGACGGGCTGCCCGCGGGCCTGGAGCACCACACGGTCGTGGAGATCCACGGCGACCAGCGGTACACCACCGCGCTGGTCCGCCCCGGCGGACCGGTCGGCGGCGTCTGGGAGGACAGCGCGCCGACCCTGGAGGAAGTGGTCCTCGCCTATCTGGCGCAGAACGGCTCCGCGCCGCTCATCAGCCCCAACTCCTACGTTCCCGGCATCGGTTCGGAGGTGGCGAAGTGAGCACGATGACACAGACGCACCGGGCGGACGGCGGCTCCCCCGGACTGCCGGGGCGTCGGACGCGGGCGCGCGGCTTCGGCCCGAGCGGGATGGCCTGGCTGGTGTGGCGCCAGCATCGGACGGCGTTCCTCCTGCTGCTCGCGACGGCGGCCGTAGCGACGGCGGGCCTGGCGTGGCTGGCCCAGGACGCGAGCAGCGCCGTGGCGGCCGCCGAGGTAGCGAACCCGTCCCCCGGCGCGACCGCGACCCTCGACACCGCGTACCAACGGCTCGAGTTGTTGGGTCTGGCGCTGGCGGGCCTGCCGGTGCTCATCGGGGTGTTCATCGGCGCCCCGCTGTTCGCGGGGGACCTGGAGACCGGCACCGCCAAGTTCGTGGGCGTCCAGTCGTACGGCCGCTGGAACTGGGTGGCGACGAAGCTCGGCATCGCCGCCGTATTCGCGGGCGCGGCGGCGCTCTCCACCGGAATCGCCATGAAGGCCCTGTGGACGCCGCTGGCGAACCACATGGCTGTCAACGCCGACTTCACCAGCGCCGGCGGGTTCGACACCACGGGACCGGTCGCGGTGGCCCTGGCCGTGCTCGGCCTGCTGATCGGTGCCGCCGCCGGGCTGCTGACGCGGCGCACGCTGCCCGCGATGGTGGTGACCTTGGTCGCCCTGCTGGCGGTGAAGACCGTCTGGTCGCGGATGCGGATGATGTTCGCGACCACGGTGACGAAGACCACGGGCGGCGGCCGGTTCGGCGACGGCGACTATCCGAAGATCCCCGACAACGCCTTGGAGGTGGACACCTCCTATGTGACCGGCGACGGCTCACTGCGCGGCTGGGGCGCCTGCACGAACGCGGACGACAGGCCGGCCTGCCTGCGGCGCGACGGGGTGGTCGGCTGGTCGACGGAATATCTGCCGTTCTCCCACATGGACGCCATGCAGTGGGCGGCGACGGGCGCGCTGACCGGGCTGATCGTGCTGATGGCCGGTGTGCTGGTGTACGCGGTGCGGCGCGCTCTGCGCTGACCGCGTGCCGAGGTGGCCTCTCTTGAAAGCGGATCTGGCCGCAGTTCGCGGCCGGTTCACGCCTGGAACTCGGTGAGATCGATGGCGCGAACGCGCAGCGGATAGCCGTACACCGGGTGCGCCGTCTCTCGCTCGGGCACCATGCCGAGCTTGCGGATGACGTTCTCGGAGGCGTCGTCACCCACCCGGTTGATGCTGATGACGCGGTCGAGGCCGCGGTCCTGGAGCGCGAACTCCAGCGTGGCGTGGGCGGCTTCGGACGCGTATCCCTGGCCCCAGAACTGTGAGCCGAGCCGCCAGCCAATGGCCACGGCGGGCAGTACCTCCGGCAGGAACTCGGGCACGGACAGACCCGTGAAGCCCGCCAGTTCGCCCGAGGCCAGCAGCTCGACGGCGAAGAGTCCGAAGCCCTCCTCGTCCCACTCCTCCTCCCACCGCTCGATGGCCTCTGCCGTGTGGTCCAGGTCGCGCACCGAGCCGTCGTCGATCCAGCGCATGACCCGCGGGTCCGCGTTGATGTCCGCCATCGGTGCGAGGTCGTCCTCATGCCAGCGACGGAGGAGGAGGCGGGGTGTGCGGATCTCGGTCATGGCGCCCATCCTGCCGAAGCAACGGCCGCATCGGTAATCCGGCGCGTACGACCTCGGCCGCCATGTCCTGGGGCTTCCGAGTCGGCTACCGCGAGTCATCAACGGTCGGCGAATACTCCGCGGAGCATTCCGGTGGCCTGGCCGACCTCGATGAGGTAGCCATCGGGGTCGCGCAGATAGCAGCGCAGTTCGGCCTTGCGATCGAGGGGCTCCGTGAGGAACTCCGCGCCCTTGGCCTTGGCGTCGGCGTAGAAGGCGCCGATATCGGCGACGCGGACGTTCAGGAAGCTGGACACGGTGTCGCCGTTCTCCGGCGGTACGAGCGTCACCTCGGGCTTGTCCGGGGTGGGCCCGCCGCCGGGGTTCATGATGATCCAGCTATTGGCCACCTGCACGATGGCCGGGTTCTCCTCCAGTACGACCTCGCCGCCGAAGATGTCGGCGTAGAAGCGTCTCGATCTCACGACGTCGCGCACGGTCAGGAAGTGGGTGAGAACGAGCCCTTGCTCGGGTGTGGGCAGATTGCCGGGAGTCGTCATGGCCGTGGCCCTTTCTTCCCAGTCCCAGTGGAGGAGTGGAGAGTCGAAGCGAGCACACCGGACCACTCTGCTCACGCCCCGCTCGTCTCCTGTGGGTAACCCCGCGCGAGCGGGATATGCGCCCGGACGGGCTACGCTGCCCAGAGTTTCGGGAGATGTGGGTCTTCGGACCGGGAGTGGGGGCCGATGAGTGACGTACCACTGACGGGTGCCCTTCGGCTGCCGGATGGTTCATGGGTCCGTGGCCGGGGGCTGCGCCATCCGCGACCGGAGGGGCCACTGCCCGGCTTCGGTCTCTATCTGGGGTCCACCCGGCTGCGCCGACGGCATGACGGAGAGCTGGAGTGGGAGCGGGCGTGGCTCGAGTGGCCCGATTTCGCGCTGCCGCGTGACCGCGACCTGGCCGTGCGGCGGATCCGCGCGCTGCATCAGCGGGCACGGGCGGGCACGCCCGTCGAAGTCGCCTGCGGAGGCGGCGTCGGGCGCACCGGAACCGTCATCGCCTGTCTGGCCATCATGGCGGGTGTGGCGCCCGCGGACGCGGTGGCCTGGACGCGCGCGCACCATCACCGCCGGGCCGTCGAGACCCCTTGGCAGCGGCGCTGGGTGGCGCGGTTTCCGGGCGGCTGACAAGGCTGACACCGGCGACCGGACGACCCGACGGCCGGACGACCCGACGACCCGACGGCCGGACGACCCGGCGACCCGGCGGCCTCCTTGGCCGCCGGGTCCTGGGTGCTCAGCCGTGGGAAACGGTCAGGCCGTAGAAGCCGACGCGCGCTCCGTTCGTGGTGCTGTCGGAGGACGACTGGTTGTAGGACCCGGCCTTGAAGTACTGCTTGTAGGGGAAGAACGACGACGGGATGTCGTAGTGCGTCGTCGTGCCGTTGACCGTCAGATCGATGGTGTCGCCGCCGGAGACGCCGATCGTGTAGTTCCAGGTCTTGCCGACCGACACATGGCCCACGTTGTGCAGTGTCTGGCCGCCCTCGGGAGAGTTCTCCGTTCCGAGGACGATGTCGCCGTTGGCGCGGTAGTACAGCTCCACCAGCGGCTTCGTGGAGGATCCGCCCGAGCCGAGGTGGATCTGCCCGACGCAGACGTTCTTCGTCACCGACACCACGCGCAGCGTCGCCTGGAGCTTGTGGGAGCCGCTCAGCGACCAGTCCGCCGCGCTGCCGTTACGGTTCATCTCGCGCAGTTCGGAGCGGGCGTAGTTGGAGTTCGGCGTGGTGACGCCCTTTTCCGGCGCCCAGAACGTCATCGCCCCGTCGCGCTTGTCGGTGTAGAAGTAGTCGTCCTGGAATCCGTTCGACCCTTGAAGCCGGGACGAGGGGATGGTCGTCGGCTTGCCGGGGGAGCCGACCGGTTCCTGGAGTTGCCACACCGAGAGGTCGAAGTTGCCGCCCGGCGCCTTCGACGGGTCGGCGAAGGGCGTGGCCGCGGTGGTGGCACCGGCGGGCATCGCGAGGGCCAGGCCACCGATGACGGCGGTCACGGTCGCCAGCGAGGCGAGCAGCGTACGGATGCGCATGGGAATGATGCCTTCCCGTGGGGGGTGGGGGTAGGTGCGCGTCCACATACCTGAAGAGCATGTTTCTTTGTGAACGACGAGACCTGTCGAGAAGGTAAGGTCGTGGTGTGTCCGCGTCAATCCTCTGAACGCAGAAAAGGCCAGGCACTCGGTCACGCCGTGCGATAGGTTCCGGATGGCGATTACTTCTGCCCGCTACCTGTCAAAGGACTGAAGCCCATGGACTCGGCGTCCCCCAGCGGCCGCCGTCGGCACTGAACGATCGGTGCCATACGCGTCTCCTCACGGCGGCCCCACGTATACGTACGCCATTCCTTTCGCGGCGCCTTCCGCCGCGCTTCTTCGTGAGGTCACATCACCATGGGCACCGACGTCCAGAGCTTTGCCGTAGCCAACCTCCGCCGCCGCCCCGTGCTTGTCGAGACCGGGGGCTTTGTGGCGGGGTTCGATCCCAGCACCACCAGCCCGTACATCAACTACGCGACCCCGCTCCCCGGCACCCGGCCCACCGACCGGGACGTCAAGGAGCTGATCGAGGCGTTCCGGGTACACGATCTCAAGCCCCGGCTCGAGTTCGCGCCGGACGCCGCGCCCGCCGTGGAGCCCGCGCTGCGGGAGGCGGGGTTCAGTGTGGAGGCGGTGCACGAGTATCTGGTGTGCACCCCGGACCGGCTCACCCTTCCCCAGGACGCGGAGTCCGGCACGGTGGCGGTCCCGGTCCCGGTCGCCGTCCCGTCCACGGACGAGGACTTCCGGGCGATCGACGCCGCGCTGTCCGAGGCGTTCGTCGGTGAGTTCGCCTCCTCCCCGGAGGGGGCGGCCCGGCTGCGCCGTATTCAGGAGGACGGGGGAGCGGTCCGGTTCGTCCGGGCGCCCGATGGGGGCTGCGCCGGTGGGGCCACCTGCTCGGCACCGGCCGTGGGCACCGCGGAACTGGCGGGCGTGGGCACCCGGCCCGCCTTCCGGGGCCGGGGCATCGCCGCCGCGGTCACCGCCGCGCTGACCGGGGCGATGTTCGCCCGAGGGGCCCAGTCGGTATGGCTGGAGTACTCGGGTGAGGGCTCCCGCCGCGTGTACGAACGCGTCGGCTACCAGCCCCGGGGCACCCGTCTGTACATGAGTCTCGAGAGCTGAGAAAAAGGGGGGCGGTTTGCTCCACGGCGGCACCGCCGTGGAGCAAACCGCCCCCCACCGCTCAGGGTTCAGCGCGGGGCCGCCGCCTCCAGCTCCGCCACGCTTCCGGACATGATCGTGCGGATATGGGCCGTGAGGTGCTCGATCGGCCAGTCCCACCATGCCAGGGCCAGCAGCCGGGCGATGTCCTGGTCGTCGTAGCGGCGGCGGATGAGCTTGGCCGGATTGCCGCCGACGATGCCGTAGTCGGGAACGTCGTCCACCACCACGGAACCGGAGGCGATGACCGCGCCGTGGCCGATGCGGACGCCGGGCATCACCATCGTCCGGTATCCGAACCAGACGTCGTGGCCCACCACGGTGTCGCCCCGCCCCGGCAGGCCGGTGATCAGGTCGAAGTGGTCGGTCCACGAACCGCCCATGATGGGGAAGGGGAACGTGGAGGGGCCGTCCATGCGGTGGTTGGCGCCGTTCATGATGAACCGCACCCCTTCGCCCAGCGCGCAGAACTTCCCGATGACCAGCCGCTCGGGCCCGTAGTGGTACAGCACATTGCGGGTCTCGAACGCGGTGGGGTCATCCGGGTCGTCGTAGTACGAGAACTCCCCGACCTCGATCAGCGGCGAGGTGATCAGCGGCTTCAGCAGCACCACCCGTGGCTGCTCGGGCATCGGGTGCAGCACGGTCGGGTCGGCGGGTATGGCCGGCATCGGGCATCGCCCTTCTCGTCCGGGGAGGTTTTCCCGCCATGATCGCAACCTCGGTGCCCGGTGTCGCGTGCATTCCGCTGGGGCGTCGGCGGCGTCGGCGGGAGCGTCCGCGAGCAACCCGACCGTGCTTCCTGGAGTCCTTGAGCGGTGAAGCCTTCGTTCGCATCCGCGTTCGTACCCATAGCCGTGCCCGTTGTCCGTGTCCCCTGTCCGTGACCGCTCGATCCGCCTCGCGAGGTGCCGCCGTGCGTTCGTCCGTTCCCGTCCCCGTCGCCGCCGTGACCATGTCCGTGCTGCTGCTCGCCGGGTGCAGCGAGGGCGGCCACGGGGGCCCGAAGCCGGTCGAGGGGGCCACGAAGGGGGCGGCCGGTGCCTCGCTGGGGGACTTCAACGGCGACGGTTACGACGACTTCGCCACCGCCATCCGCCCCACCAGCGCCTCCCGGGGGCCGCTGCCCGCCCGGCTGGCGGTGGTCTACGGCTCGGCGCACGGCCTCGACCCGCGGCACCGCCTCGTCGTCGACGGCGCCGAGGACGACTACGTCGGACCCCTGCTGCGCACCGATCTCGACGGCGACGGCTTCACCGACCTGGTGACGGCGCGCTTCCGGCACGGGAGTTCGCCGCGCGGCGAGCGGACGGGGGAGACGGTGATATTGCGCGGCGGCCCCCGCGGACTGGCCGCGCCGCGCCCGCTGGCGAGTGGCGCGGCCGGATTTCTGGCCCTTGCCGTCGGGGACTTCGACGGGGACGGTACGGCCGATCTGCTGGCCTCGGCGGCCGACGGCCGGGGTGCGGTACGGATGCTGTACGGGCCGTTCGGCAGCAAGGCGGGCCCCGCCCGTACCACCCCGCTCCCCACCGGCCGGTCCCGCCGCGCGGCACCCGCCACCGCCACCGCCGGGGACTTCGACGGCGACCACCGCACCGATGTGGTGCTGACCTACCGCTACGACGCCACGCAGTCGGAACGGCCGGACCAGCCAGAACGACCCGACCAGCCCGATCAGCCGAATCACCCGGAACCCGACGACACCGCCCCCCTCGACACCCCCGTCGCCCACTACCGCGGCGGCCCCAAGGGCCTGGTCCGGGACAAGCGGCCCGAGGCGCGCCTGGCCCATGCCCTCGGCACGGAGGACGGCCCGCGCGAGCCCGCCGCCGGGGACGCCGACCACGACGGGATCGACGATCTCCTCGCGCCCGGCCAGGGCACCCTCGGCCCCGGGCGGCACCGCGGCTCCGGGCGGCTGACCGTCGTCCACGGCGCCAGGTCCGGCCTGGGCCGGGGGCGTCCGGATCTCACGGTCGATCCGTCCGGGCCGGGCCTGCCCGGCGACGCACGGCGCGGCGATGGCTTCGGCGGCTCCCCGTCCGTCGGCGACATCACCGGCGACGGCCGTCCCGACCTGGTGGTGGCCACCCCGGAGAAGAACTACGGCAACGGCCGGCTCACCCTGCTGCCCGGTTCACGGCGCGGGCACGGCGGCGAGTACGACCCGGCCGCGAGCGCGCCCGAGGGCGACGGCGGGGAGCAGAGCCTGGACCTGGACACCCCGGGGGTGCCCGGCCGCCACACTCCGTACGGCTTCGACGCCTTCGCCCCGCAGCCTCCACTCCTCGACGTCGACGGGGACGGCCACGACGATGTGATCGCCGCCGCGCCCGGCTACGGCCACGGCAGGACGGGTGGCTTCTGGGTCTTCCAGGGGACCGGCCGCGGGCTGTCCACCAGGGACGTACGCTGTTTCACCCCCGCCGACCTGGGCATACGCTTCCGGACCGGCTGACCCGCGGAGCAGCCGTAAGGGCGCCATGGCCCCGGAATAACGGCGGGCGGTGGCGGGGTTACCGTCCATGTGGCATCTGCCGACGTACGGAAGCGGGTAACGCAGGCATGAGCACTAGCACCGTTGAGCTCACCAAGGACAACTTCGACGAGATCGTGTCCGGGAGCGAATTCGTTCTGATCGACTTCTGGGCCTCCTGGTGCGGGCCGTGCCGGATGTTCGCGCCCATCTACGAGAAGGCCGCCGAGCGCCATCAGGATGTGCTGTTCGCCAAGGTCGACACCGAGGCGCAGCCCGAGCTGGCCGCCGCGTTCGACATCCAGTCCATCCCCACGCTGATGATCGTGCGGGAGAACATCGCGGTCTTCTCCCAGCCCGGCGCCCTCCCCGAGCCGGCCCTGGAGGACCTCATCGGCCAGGCCCGCGACCTCGACATGGACAGCGTGCGGGCCTCCATCGCCGCCGCGTCGAACGAGAAGCGGGCCATCGACGAGGAGAAGGAGCAGGCCGCCGCCGGCGACGGGAAGGCATCCGGCAACCGTGGCTGAGCTGGTGCTGATCCGGCACGGCGAAACCGGGTGGAGCCGGTCGCGCAAGCACACGAGCTGGACCGATGTGCCCCTGACACCGCGCGGTGCGGAGCAGGCCCGCGCGCTGCGCCCGCCGCTCGCCGCGCGGAAGATCGGGCTGACCTTGGTCAGCCCGATGGCGCGGGCCATGCACACCGCCCGGCTCGCCGGGCTCGAGGACCTCACGGTCGAGCCCGATCTGCGCGAATGGGACTACGGCGGCTACGAGGGCATCACCACCACCGAGATCCACCGCACCCGCCCCGACTGGAACCTGTGGACCGACGGCGTCCCGCCGGGCGGCCCCGACCACCCCGGGGAGTCGCCCGAGCGGATCGGGGTCCGGGTGGACCGGGTGCTCGACCGGATCGCCCCCGAGCTGGAGGCGGCGGACGGGCCCGATGTGGTGCTGGTGGCGCACGCCCACGTACTGCGGGTGCTCACCGCCCGCCGGCTGGGCCTGCCCCCGTCCGCCGGCGCGCTCTTCCGGCTGGACACCGCGACCGTGAGTCGACTCGGAACTGAGCATGGTCGCCCGGCCGTGGTCGCCTGGAACGTAGGCTCGGAGTCGATCTCCGGGCAGGAGGCGACCGGAAGCGGTGGCACCCCCGCCGGGTGATCACCTCCGACCGTCCACGCAGACCGAGACGCACGTCTCGTCCGGCGCTCCACCACCGACGGGTGGACGTCACCGACAGGAAGCAGGGAACAGCGAGCATGGCTACGACGCGCACCGCGCACACCGTCTGGCAGGGCAATCTGGCCCAGGGCCAGGGGACCGTCACCTTCGACTCCTCCGGCATCGGCGCGCAGCCGGTCTCCTGGCCGTCCCGCGCCGAGCAGGCAGGCGGCAAGACCAGCCCCGAGGAGCTGATCGCGGCGGCCCACTCGAGCTGCTTCTCGATGGCGCTCTCGCACGGCCTCACCCAGGCGGGCAACCCGCCCACCCAGCTCACCACCCAGGCCGAGGTCACCTTCCAGCCCGGCACCGGGATCACCGGCATCCACCTCACCGTCGAGGGCACGGTGGAGGGTCTGGACGAGGCCGCGTTCACCGCGGCTGCCGAGGACGCCAAGAAGAACTGCCCGGTGAGCCAGGCGCTCGCCGGTACGGAGATCACGCTGTCGGCGAAGCTGGCCTGACGTTCTCCATCCGCTGGAGCAGTCCCCAGGTGAACTCCGCCACATAGTGGCGGAGTTCACCCTTTCCCGCCTCCGGTGCGTCGAAGGCCAGCCGCCAGCGGGTGGGCGCCGAGCCCTCCATGGGGCGTGCGGGCGCGAAGGCGCGCGCCACCTCGTCCACCGTGCAGGACCAGGGCACGAGGTCGGCGGCCGTACCCAGCCGCGGCCCGGGCGCGCCCGGAGCGCGCACCAGCCACTCGTTCCACACCGCCCCGTTCGGCGCGGTGAGCACCTCGAACCGCAGATCCGGCCAGAGCGGCATGGACCAGCTCAGCGCCTCGCAGGTCAGATCGCCGATCCGGCGGACGGAGGTGGACTCGGGCGCGCCCAGCACGGAGCGGTAGCGGGCGACCGCCGAGCGCCGTCGCGGCGAGCGCTGCATGGCCTGCCAGCGGCGGTTGGCCTCGCGCATCACCGCCCGCCCGAAGCCCAGCTCGCGCAGCGCGTCCTCGACCAGCCCCGGCTGGTGGTCGGCCATCCGCCGCAGCAGCACGAGGACGAAGGGGAAGGGGGTGGGGAACGAGTCGGGCTGGGGGAACGAGCCGGGTGCGGAATCCATGGCTCCTACTTTGCCGGACCATTGCCGGAGGAAGTCCCCTCCGCATAACCTGTGTTCGCGATACCGGCCACCAGCCGGAATTTCGAACGCTTGCCATCTGACCAGAAGGGGAGGGCGAGCACTATGGGACGCCTGGTGCCCGCGGTGACACGGGCTCTGGACATACTCGAGCTCTTCCTGGACGGAGACGGCACCCTCTCCGCACCCGAGATCACCCGGCGGCTCGGCCTGCCCCGTACGACCGTCCATGAGCTGGTGACCACTCTGGCCGCCCGTTCCTATCTGGTCCAGGTACCCGACCAGCCCGGTCGCTATCGGCTCGGAGTACGGCCGTATCAGCTCGGCAGCCGCTACGCCGAGCAGCTCGACCTGGCCGCCGAGGGCCGGCAGGTGGCCCGGCGCGTCGCGGAGACCTGCGACGAGACCGTGCATGTCGCGATCCTCGAGGGCATGGACGTCATCTATATCGCCAAGGTCGACTCCACCCACGCCGTCCGCATGGTCTCCGCCGCGGGCCGCCGGCTGCCCGCCCACTGCACCTCGGTCGGCAAGATGCTGCTCGCCTCCCTGACGGACGACGCCCTGGACGCGCGGCTGTCCGGCGAGCAGCCGCTGGCCGCGATGACGGACAACAGCATCACCTCCCCCGTCGAACTGCGCCGCCATCTCCTCACCGTGCGCGAGCGCGGCATCGCGGTCGAGCAGCGGGAGTCCAACCCGGATGTGAGCTGCGTGGCGGCTCCGGTACGGGACTCCACGGGCAAGGTGGTCGCGGCGCTGTCCATCTCGGTGCCGACGATCCGCTGGAGCGAGGAGCGCCAGTCCGAGCTGGCGGAGCTGGCGGCCAAGGGCGCGGGAGAGCTGTCGGTACGGCTGGGACATCGGAGGCGGGACATATGAGCACACGGCCGTCGCTCGACATCGCGGTGCGCGCGAGCGCCGTGCTCGGGGAGGGACCCACCTGGGACGCCGCTGCCCGGCGGCTGATCTGGGTGGACATCCTCTCCTCCCGCGTCCACACCTACGACCCCGCCACCGGCCACCGCACCACCCTGGCCACCGAGCAGCATGTCGGCGCGGCCAAGCCCCGCGCGGGCGGCGGTCTGGTGGTCAACCTCCGCGACGGCATCGGGGTGTACGGGGCCGATGGCGGCTTCGACTGGCTGCTGCGCGAGGCGGTCCCCGGCCGCCGTGGCAACGACGCCGCGGTGGCGCCGGACGGCGCGCTCTGGGCGGGCACCATGCGCTACGACGAGACGGCCGGCGGCGGCACGCTCTCCCGGATCGGGGCCGACGGCTCCGCTACGGAGTTCCTGCCGGAGGTGACGGTCAGCAACGGCATCGGCTGGAGCCCGGACGGCCGCCTCATGTACTACATCGACACCCCCACCCGCCGTATCGATGTCTTCGACGTGGACGACGCCGATGGTCCGGTGGTCTCCAGTCGGAGGCCGTTCGCCGAGGTCGAGAAGGGCGCGGGCTTCCCGGACGGGCTGTGCGTGGACGCCGACGGCGCGGTGTGGGTCGCCCTGTGGGACGGCGCCGCGATCCGTCGCTACGCCCCCGACGGGACACTCGATCGGGTGGTGGAGCTTCCGTTCCCGCGCCCCACCGCGTGTGCCTTCGGCGGTGCGGACCTCACCGATCTGTATCTGACCTCGGCACGGGTCGGACTGGGCGCCGCCGCGCCGCCGCTCGCCGGGTCGCTGCTGGTCATCGAGGGTGCGGGGCAGGGTCTTGCGCAGCCCGCGTTCGCCGGCTGAGCGGGGCCGGGCGGGCATCGGCCGCCGGTGGGACAGGGGCTGACGAGGGCTTTCTTACGGTTCTTTGCACAGGATCCTCACACCCCGCGTCCTGCTGACCTACCCGTTGGTCACATAACCTGCCCGGCGAAATGGATTACTGCTCTCCCTGCCGCCGCCATCTCAACGGTGCCGTCTCCTGCCCCGGTTGCGGGACGCCCGCTGGGGAACTCGGCCTGCCCTCCGCCGCATCGGACACGGAGCGCGAGGGCGGGGCCGATACGCCCGGGCCCCGTGCGGAGCGGAGAGCCGACCGGCGTGCGGCGCAGGCGTCCCCCGCCTCCGGGGCCACGCGTGCTTCGCGCCGGAAGCCCAAGCCCCGCCTCATCGGCAGCGGCGCCCGTCGGGCCCGCCGGGGCCGTGGCCGCCGGGTGACGATCATGGCGGCGGTGCTCGGCCCGGTGCTGGCCGCGGTCTTCGTGGCCGAGCTGGCCACCGAGGGGCACTGGCGGGAGTCCTCCCCACCGCCCAGTCGGCAGGAGCCGGTGGCCGACCGCAGCGGCGGCGTGACGGAATCCGCCGAGACGATCGTCCAGGACACGACCGGCCCGAGCGGGCTCCCCTCGGCGGCGGACGGCGAGGACGGAAAGTCGTCCAAGGGCGAGGGCAAGGGCAAGGACGACGGGAAGTCCAAGGACGAGGACGACGACACCTCGCCCGGTCCGGACGGGGGCTCGTCCTCGGACCCGTCCGACGCCACCTCCTCGGCCCCGGGCGGCCCCGGCACGACCCAGGGCCCCACCACGCCGTCGCATCCGGGGTCCACCGCCCCGGCGACCGTCGCACCGACGCCGACCCCGTCGCCCTCGGAGACCTGCAATCGCTTCCTGTGGTGGTGCACCTAGCCGGGCATCCCGGCGCGCTAAGGCTCCGTCTTCGCCACGGCTCTGTCTTCGCTACGCTTCCGCCTTCGTTACGGCGCGACGCCCAGCATCCGCTTGAGCAGATCGCGCAGCACCGTGCGCTCCTCGTCCGAGAGCTCCGCCAGCGGTTCGCGCGCGAAGTCGAGCGAACCCCGGAGCCGGTCCGCGGTTTCCCGGCCCGCGTCGGTGGCGGCGGCCAGCTTGACCCGCCGGTCGGCCGGGTCGAGGCGGCGCTCGGCGAAGCCGCGCGACTCCAGGCGGTCCACGATCCCGGTGACGTTCGACGGCTCGCACTTCAGTTGCTGGGCGAGTCGGCGCATCGGCGTCGGGCCGCGGGACAGCAGGCCCAGCACCCGGGCCTGTGCCCCGGTCAGGGAGTGCTTGGCCGCGGCCTCCTCGTATTCCTGGTGATAACGGGCCACGATGGTGCCGATGAGCTCGACGACCTCGAGGGTCAGCGGGTCGATGCGGGACGTCATGGCAACCAGAGTACCCATTTACTTGACAACATGAAATATTCAGCAGCATGATTGTTTCATCTGCTGAAACGTATGAGAGGCACCTTCCATGTCCGTCATCCCCACCACCGGCCGTGAATGGCACCTGGTCGCCCGCCCCCAGGGGTGGCCGAAGCCGGAGGACTTCGCGCTGCGCGAGGCCCCGATCTCCGAGCCGGGCCCCGGGCAGGCACTGGTCCGCAATCTCTACATGTCGGTGGACCCGTATATGCGCGGGCGCATGAACGACGTGAAGTCGTACACGCCGCCGTTCCAGCTCGACCAGCCGATGGAAGGCGGCGCGGTCGGCAAGGTCATCGCCTCCAACGCGGAGGGGCTCTCCGTCGGCGACCATGTGCTGCACTTCGGCGGCTGGCGTGAGTACGCGACGGTGAGCGCCAAGAGCGCCGTCAAGGTCGACCCCGAGATCGCCCCCCTCCCCGCCTACCTCGGCGTGCTCGGCATGCCCGGTCTCACCGCGTACGCGGGGCTGCTGGAGGTCGCGTCCTTCAAGGAGGGCGACGCGGTCTTCGTCTCGGGTGCGGCCGGTGCGGTCGGCAGCGAGGTCGGCCAGATCGCCAAGCTCAAGGGCGCCTCCCGGGTGATCGGCAGCGCCGGTTCGGACGAGAAGGTCCGGGTACTGCTCGACGAGTACGGCTTCGACGCGGCCTTCAACTACAAGAAGGGCCCGGTCGCCGAGCAGCTCAAGGAGGCCGCGCCCGACGGGATCGACGTCTACTTCGACAACGTCGGCGGCGAGCACCTCGAGGCCGCCATCGGCCGCCTGAAGGTGCACGGCCGGATCACCGTCTGCGGCATGATCTCGCAGTACAACGTCACCGAGCCGCCCGCCGCCCCGCGCAATCTCGCGATGGTCATCGGCAAGCGGCTGCGGATGCAGGGCATGCTGGTCGGGGACCACCAGGCGCTTCAGGGGCAGTTCTTCGAGGAGGTCGGCGGCTGGATCCGCGAGGGCAAGCTGCACTACCGCGAGACCGTCATCAAGGGTGTGGAGAACGGGGTGGACGCCTTCCTCGGCATGCTCCGTGGGGAGAACACCGGCAAGATGATCGTCGCGTTCGAGGACTGACGAACGGAGGACCCGGCGAGGACCCGGGTCACGGATCCGACGCCCCCTGCCACCCGTTGGCAGGGGGCGTCGGCGGGTCGACTACGGCAGCACCACCGTCGTGTGGACATACGGATGGCCCGTGTGCACCGCCATGACCACCTGGACCGCCTGGCGCGGGGTGAACCGCATCGAGGCGTAGGACGTGGCGAGGGCCGGGTGGGTCAAGGGGGCAAGGGTTCGCTCAACAGGTGATGTGCCGGGGTCGGTGGGTACCCGAAGAGATCCGGCGTTCGCCGGAACCGTAAGAGCCGTAGGAGCCGGAAGAGACCGAACGGAAAGGTGGCCCCATGTCCACGATGGCCGGTCCGGAACAGCCTCGGTCCGCCTCGCAGGTGCTGGTGGCGGTGAGCGGAATCTCGCGATACGACGCCGAGGCCGTCTTCGGTGTGCTGCGCATGTGCTACGAGTCCGACGAGGCGACCACGAATCTTCCGCAGGACGTGGGGGAGGGGCGGCCCACGGTGTGGACCTCCGTCTTCGAGGTGGCCGACCCACGCGAACAGCCCCGCCCCGCCTCGCTGACGGCGCCCGTCACCGCCGACCTCCAAGGCGGCCCCCGTCAGGTGCAACAGGTGGCGGACGTCCTGGCCCACGCCTTCGAGGTGCGCGAACAGGGCACGGTGGCGGGCGACCAGGAGCGGGAGCTCCGGCTGAGGCTCTCCAGCACTGGCATCCGCCCGGAGTAGCGAGCGGACGGGAGCGTTCGGCCGGGCGGTGTGGCTGAGCGGCGCTCGGCCGGGCGGTGTGGCTGAGCGGTGTGGTGGTGTGCGGCGCCGTCTCGCGCCTTCGGCGCAATTGAGCAGCGGGGCAGGGGGTGCCGGGCCGGGCCCTCGCCGCCGGCCGCCGGGCCGGTGGGGGCGAGGGCCGGTGGCGGCTTCCCAGGCCGGGGGCTGGGACCGATGCCGGACAGCAGGGGGTTGGGGTACCCCTTGAAAAAACGCTTGATAAATTAGTTGCGCTGTATCAAGCGTTTTTCGGGGGTACCCAGACCCCCACCGGCCGGATGATCGGCGATGCGGCCGTGCCCGAAGGGCCCTGCCTCCGGCAGTCCGGCATCGGTCTCGGCCCCGGCCAAGGGCAGCCGCGACCGGGCCCCGCGTTCACCGGCCGTCAGTCGGCGACGTGTCCCGCGCCCCGGGACCCCGCCGCCGCTGCTCAATTGCGCCGAAGGCGCGAGACGAAACCCGCGCCCGACCGAGCCGCGCACCCCGAACAACGCACCCCCGCCCCGCCATTGACGCACGTGGCGGCGAGATCTTACGGTCTCGTTCGAAGAAACGAGCGCTGGTCGATATGCCGAATAGCCGCGATGTCGCGACGTCGCGGCACCCGAAGAGATGGGCCGCCATGCCGCAGATCCCTTCCGCCCCCGCCTCCGCCCGGTTCACTCTCGACCCCGCCTTCGCCGTCGGCGAGGTCAACCCCCGCCTCTTCGGCTCGTTCGTCGAGCATCTCGGCCGTTGCGTCTACACCGGCATCCATGAGCCGGGCCACCCGGCCGCCGATGAGGCCGGGCTGCGGACCGATGTCCTCGCGCTCATCCGCGAGCTGGGCGTCAGCGTCATCCGGTATCCCGGTGGCAACTTCGTCTCCGGCTACAAGTGGGAGGACGGCGTCGGGCCGGTCGAGTCGCGGCCGCGCAGGCTCGATCTCGCGTGGCGTTCCACCGAGACCAATCGGTTCGGTCTCTCCGAGTACATCGACTTCGTCCGCAAGGTCGACGGCGAGCCCATGATGGCGCTCAACCTCGGCACACGCGGTGTAGCGGAGGCCCTTGAGCTCCAGGAGTACGCGAACCACCCGTCCGGCACCGCTCTCGCCGACCTCCGGATCGGCCACGGCGACAAGGATCCGTACGGTATCGGGCTGTGGTGTCTGGGCAATGAGATGGACGGCCCCTGGCAGACCGGGCACAAGACGGCCGAGGAGTACGGCCGGCTCGCCGCCGAGACCGCCCGCGCGATGCGGCAGATCGACCCGGACGTGGAGCTCGTGGCCTGCGGCAGTTCCAACCAGTCGATGCCGACGTTCGCCACCTGGGAGGCGACGGTCCTGCGGGAGACCTACGACCTGGTCGACCACATCTCCCTGCACGCCTACTACGAGGAGCGCGACGGCGACCGCGATTCCTTCCTCGCCTCGGCCGTGGACATGGAGTCCTTCATCGAGAACGTCGTGGCGACCTGCGATCACATCGGCGCCCGGCTGAAGTCGAAGAAGAAGATCAACCTCTCCTTCGACGAGTGGAACGTCTGGTACCAGACCCACTATCACCACGCCGAGCCGCTCAACTGGGAGGAGGCCCCGCGCCTCCTGGAGGACAACTACTCCGTCACCGACGCCGTCGTGGTCGGCTCGCTGCTGATCGCCCTGCTCCGCCACGCCGACCGCGTCACCGTCGCCTGCCTCGCCCAACTGGTCAACGTCATCGCCCCGATCATGACCGAACCGGGCGGCCCCGCCTGGCGGCAGACCACCTTCTACCCCTTCGCGCAGGCGTCGGCCCATGGGCGGGGGAGGGTGTTGCAGGTCAACGTCGACAGCCCGGCGTATGAGACGGCCGTCTACGGCGAGGTCCCGCTGCTGCACGCCACCGCCGTCCTGGACGAGTCGACCGGTGCGGTGACGGTCTTCGCGGTCAACCGCGACCAGCACCGCCCCCTCCCGCTGGAGATCGCGCTGCATGCCCTGCCGGTGACCCGCGTGGTCGAGCACACCGTCCTCGCCGACGCGGACCCCGAGGCCCGTAACACCCTCACGGCCCCCGAGCGCGTCACCCCGCACCCCGGCGAGGGCACGGCCCTCGCGGACGGCACCCTGCGCACCACGCTCGAGCCGATGTCCTGGAACGTCATCCGCCTGGGGTGAGCGACTGGGCACGGACGGCGTCCGTGAAAGGGCCCCGCCCGGGCATGCCGGGCGGGGCGGGACGGGACGCGGACGGGGAGCGGACGGGGAGCGGGTCAGGCGTCCGGGTCGGCCCCGTCCGTGCCGGTGAGCACGGCACCGGCCCCGTCAACTCTGCTTATGGCCAACTCCCTTGCCATAGAAAGGTGTTGACAGTGTCACAAGCGCTTACTAGCTTCTTCCGGGATGGCTGCTGTCCGCCGGGGCGGTCCTGACCGCACCGCCCGGCGTCAGGGCCCCGCACCCGTCAGAGCCGCACCTTTGGCGATCTCCACCGGCCTTTGTGATCAGCGTGCTTGCCCGCTCGGCCGCGCTCATCGCGCAAGCGATTACCCCTCCCGTGTGGAGATCCTCCGAATGAGAGGACTCCCCTTATGCGCTCGACGCACGACCACGGCACCACGGACGACATCGGTGACATCACCGCTGCCACCAGCACCTTGAGTACCCCCGTCACCGCCCGCAACCGACGCCGACTGACGGCGGTCGCCGCGGGCGTCGCCGCGGCGCTGGCGCTCGGCGGTCTCTCCACGGTCTCCGCCCATGAAGCGGACTCGGCCGACTCCGCACGTTCCGCGAGCACCCGCGCCACCGTGGCGGGCTCCGCCACCGCCGCGCGTCTCTTCGCCGAGACCACCCCCATCGGCTTCGGCGCCGGTACCACGGGCGGTGGAAACGCCGCCGCCACCACCGTGACCTCCCTGGACGCCTTCAAGGCCGCCGTCACCGGCGACCAGGCCAAGGTGGTCAAGGTGTCCGGGCTGTTCTCCCTCACCGGCCAGGTGGACATCGGCTCCAACACCACCGTGCTGGGCGTGGGTTCGGGCTCCGGCTTCACCGGCGGCGGACTGCGGCTGAAGGAGGCGACGAACATCATCGTCCGCAACCTCAACCTCAGCAAGCCACGGAAGCCGTCCGACGCCATCACCGTGCAGAAGTCCACGAGGGTGTGGATCGACCACAACACCCTCTCGGCCGACCGCGACCACGACAAGGACTACTACGACGGTCTGCTGGACATCAGCCACGGCTCCGACAACATCACCGTCTCCTGGAACAGATTCGCCGACCACTTCAAGGGCAGCCTGGTCGGCCACAGTGACAACAACGCGAGCGAGGACACCGGCCACCTCAAGGTGACGTACCACCACAACTGGTTCTCGAACGTCTACTCTCGCATCCCCAGCCTGCGCTTCGGCACCGGCCACTTCTACGACAACTACGTCCAGGGCGCGGAAACCGGTGTGCACTCCCGGATGGGCGCGCAGACGCTGGTGGAGAACAACGTCTTCCGCGACACCGAGGTGGCCGTCACCACCAGCCGGGACAGCGACATCGACGGCTATGCGGTGCTGCGCGGCAACGACCTGGGCGGGGCGGCCACGGAGGTGTCCCGGACCGGCAGCTTCACCACCCCGCCGTACGCGTACACGGCGGAACCCGCGTCCTCCGTCGTGGCGAGCGTCACCGCCCGGGCGGGCGCGGGCAAGCTCTGAGACCCGGATGCGCCCCGCCCGGTCATCAGGACGTACGCACCCGGCCCAGCCGTCGGGACGTACGCACACGGCCCCGCCGTCAGGAGGGCAGCACCCACATGGGGTTGGCGTAGAACCACAGATCGCGCCAGGGATCCGCATCGCCCGGCACATCCATCGCCGGGCCGTGCGGATCCACCGCCGTCCGGTTGCCGTCGGTACCGCGCAGCCGTACGTACAGCGGACGGTCCACGGCGCCGAGGTCGTAGGAGAGCCGCACCGCCCCCGCCGTGCTGCCGGGGGCCGGGCGCCGCGCGGGTCGCCGCGACGGCGCGCGCAGTGCCGCCGTCCAGCACGCTCACGGCACCGAGCCCCGCGCCCAGCAGCCCCTTGTCACCGGTCATCAGCCGAGAGGATGCTCCTTGAGAATCACCGGACGCTTAGCCGTCGCGGCCGCGGTGGCGCTCACGCTCTGCGCGACCGCGACCGCGGTGGCGGACACCGGAACCCACCAGACCACCACCGGCACGTTCAATGTGCTCACCTACAACGTGGCCGGGCTCCCCGAGGGCCTCTCCTCCGGCCACCCCGCCAAGAACACCCCGCTGATATCGCCCCGGCTCGGCGCGTACGACATCGTCAATGCCCAGGAGGACTTCAACTACCACGCCGCGCTCTACGCCGGTGACGACCATCCGTACCGCACCCCCACCAGCGGTGGCGCCGGTTTCGGGGATGGTCTCAACACCCTCTCCGACCTGCCGTACGACGACTTCGAGCGGGTGAAGTGGAGTCGGTGCAACGGCACCGACTGCCTCACCCCGAAGGGCTTCACCCTCGCCCGGGTGCGGTTGGCCGAGGGCGCGTATCTCGACCTGTACAACGTGCACACCAACGCGGGGACGACGGACGCCGATCTCGCCGCGCGCCGCGCCAACATCACCCAGCTCTCCGACTACATCACCGCCAACTCCGCCGGCAACGCGGTGCTCGTCATGGGCGACACCAACACCCGCTACACCCGCGCCGCCGACAACATCCGCGACCTGGCCACCCGTAACGGCCTCACCGACGCGTGGGTGAACCTCGTCCGTGGCGGTTCGGCGCCGCCCGCCGGTTCCGACGCCCTCGTCTGCGACCCCGAGAACGTCACCGACACCTGCGAGGTCGTGGACAAGGTCCTCTACCGCTCCGGCCCGCTGCTCTCGCTCGCCGCCACCCGCTATCACAACGAGCACACGTCCTTCCTCGACGCCGACGGCAAGCCGCTGTCCGACCACTATCCGCACACCGTGGACCTGTTCTGGCGCACCTCCGGGGCCCTGCGGGCCGGCGACCAGTTCGGCGGCCCGCACGGCACGGCCTTCAACGACGCCGACGACCTGACCGCCGCACCGCCCGCGCCCCGCACCCTCACCCTGCGCGGCGGCTCCCGGCTGGACGCGGTGTCCTTGGCCATGGACGGCGGGGCGGCCCTCACCCACGGCGGCACGGGCGGCACCCCGGTCTCCCTCACCCTCGGCCCCGCCGAACACCTCACCTCCGTGACCCTCACCCGGGGCCGGAAGGACGGCCGTACCCGTGTCTTCTCGGCGGCGTTCACCACCGACACGGGCCGTACGGTGAGGGCAGGATCGCCCACCTCGGACACCGCCACCTACACCGCCCCCGCGGGCTGGCGGATCGTGGGCTTCACCGGCCGCGCCGGTGACGAGATCGATAAACTCGGCGTCCTTTTCGCGCCACGCTAGGCCAGTAGGCTTCGGCCCATGCGTGATCTTGTGAATGGCTTCGGTTATCTGATGAAGGGGCAGCGCTGGGCGGCCCGGCACGGGAGATGGTGGGGGTTCGGGATGATTCCCGCCCTGATCACCCTCGTCGGCTACGCGGCGGCCCTCGTCGCCCTCTTCTTCTGGACCGATGACGTCATCGCATGGGCCACGCCCTTCGCCGACGACTGGTCCTCACCCTGGCTCGGCATCTTCCGCGGCGCCCTCACGATCCTCTTCGCCGCCACCTGCCTCTTCCTCGCCGTCCTCACCTTCACCGCCGTCACGCTCCTGGTCGGCCAGCCCTTCTACGAGTCGCTCTCCGAACAGGTCGACCGCTCCGAGGGCGGCGCGGTCCCCGACTCCGGCCTGTCGATCTGGGCGGAGCTGTGGATAGGGCTGCGCGAGGCCATCGCGCTGCTCATCCGCGTCACCCTCTGGAGCGTGCTCTTCTTCGCGCTCGGCTTCATCCCGGGCGTCGGCCAGACCGTGATCCCCGCGCTGGCCTTCTGCGTGACCGGCTTCTTCCTCACCGAGGAACTCACCTCGATCGCCCTGCTGCGCCGCGGAATCCTGCTGAAGGACCGCCGCCGCATGCTCCGCTCCCGCCGCCTCCTCGCCCTGGGCTTCGGCGTCCCCCTGTCCCTCCTCTTCCTCCTCCCCCTGGTCGCGGTCTTCCTGATGCCGGGCGCCGTCGCGGGCGCGACGCTGCTGGTCCGCGATCTGACGGGCGAGGACGAGGACGCGGCGCCGCAGGGCGAGACGGCGGCGGGCCCGCCGGGAGCCTTCAACGGCGCGCCGTAACGACCTGCACCGCGATGGCTAACAGGCCGTCTTGGGCGCGGGCCACCAGTCGGCCTGCTCGACCGGGGTCGCGGCCGAGCCGGTGATCCGCGGGACGACATCGGTCACCGCGGACAGCTCACCGCTCGCGATGGCCTGGTACCACGAGATCCAGCTCTCGATCTGCACTCCGCTGACGCCCAGCCGCCACCGCCGCGCGAACGCTTCCGCCACGGTCTCGGGGACATAGCGGTAGGGCCGCCCGGTGGCCGCGGCGATCCGGCCGACCACTTCCTCAAGGGTGAGCGCCTCGGGCCCGGTGACCTCCAGGGTCGCCCCGTCGTGCTCCGAGCGGGGCCCCTCGTCGAGGGCGACGGCCGTGATCACATCGGCGATGTCGTCGTGGTGCGTTGCGATACGTGGCCGTGGGCGCCGCCCCGAGGAGGGATACGTACAGCACCCGCTCCACCCCGACCGCCATCCCCGCCTCGACCGCGCCGGCGTGCTCCTCCAGCCGCCGCCCCGTGGGGTGCCCCGAGATCAGCACGAGGGTCGACGCCCCCGTGAGCGCGGCGCGCATCGCGCCCGCGTCGGCATACTCGGCCGGACCGCGCCGCTGGGCCCCCGGCAGCTCGGGGATGCGGCCGGGGTCGCGCCCCACGAGCAGTTGCGGAACGCCGCGCTCGGCCAGCCTGGCCGCGATCCGACTGCCCAGCGCCCCGGTGACGCCCGTGACCGCCACTGTGGCGGTGCCTGCTCAGACATGGGCCTTCCTTCCACCGTTCAAGGTACGATGCCTCTCGTACACGGCAGTGGATCACGCATGAAGGTACGATACAAGTCGTACATGGGGGTGGTGGCGCATGACCAGAGAACCCGACGGCCCGGCGGTCGCCCAACTGGACCTGGGCGCCGTACTCTCCGCACTCGCCGACCCCCACCGGCGCCGCATCGTCACGGAGCTCGTGACCGCACCCGAAGACATCGAGCGCTCCTGCTCCTCATTCCAGGCCCCGGTCAGCAAGTCCACGATGACCCACCACTTCAAGGTCCTGTCCGACTCCGGCCTCATCCGCACCACCGACTACGGCAACCGCAAGGGCGTGACCCTCCGCCGCACCGACCTGAACACCCGCTTCCCCGGCCTCCTCGCCCTCCTGGCCTCCGAAGCGACCCCTTAGCCCTGCGGCGCCATCCTCCTCGTCACGCGGCCGCCCGGATGGCGCTCACGTGCGCTTGCCGTCCTGCTCGCCCCACTCCTCGCGAAGAACCCCATAGACGATGGAGTCGCGCCATGCGCCGCGCACGTGGACATGGCCGCGAATGCGTCCTTCTTCCATCAGGCCCGCCGCGAGCAGTGTCTTCTCCGAGGCGACATTGAGAGGGGCCCGGGCCGCCCAGACCCGGTGAAGGCCGAGATCGGCGAAGGCGAGGCCGAGAAGAAGGCCGACTGTCTCCCGTCCGTACCCCACTCCCCAAGTGTCCGGACGCAGGGCGAATCCGATGGTCGCGGCGCTTTGTTGATGGGGGTCCAGCGCAAGGCGGGCAAAGCCCACCAGCTCGCCGCCGCTGCGCGCGGCCACTGCGAGCGCGTACTCGTCGCGCGGGGTCGCCGACGCCGAGGCAATGGAACGCGCGACGATGCCGCCGACTTCGGCACGCGAGCGGGGTGTGAAGCTCAGGTGCTCGGTGGCGTCCGGGCTGCCGTAAATCGCGAGAACGGCATCCACGTCATCGATGGTGAGTTCGCGCAGCGAGAGGCGAGCGTCGTCGCGAAGGACCGGATACATGGCGGGACTCTACCGCTGGCCGTTCAGTTGGGCAGGGCGAGCGCAGGACGGCTACTGAAGACCTCGATCTCCGCACGCAACTCACGCGCCGCGGCGGCGTCCCGGACCATTCCGCGCATCAGCGATGAGCGCACGCGCTGAACGGAGCCGATGATGCCGGCGTTGCGCTGGTTGGGCGGGAGATCGAGTACTGGCTGGACCGCTTCGACGGCTCCGTCCAAGTCGCCCGTGGAGAGGCGAGCGAGAGCCAGGTCCGACTGCGTTCCGGCCAGGTCGCCGAATGCCCAGTACGGGTCGTTGGGGTCGCTGAAGCCATGTACGGCTTCCTCGGCGCGGGCGACGAGATGCGCGTTGCCATCACCGAGCAGTACACACGCTTCGACTTCGTAATAAGCCTGCTTGACCTGCGGAAAAAGGAAGTTCCCGCCAAGTGCGTCCAAGTCGTCCGGCAAGGTGCGTTCCCGCAGGTCCGCTGCGCGGCGGTTCGCCGCGTGGACGGATTCCGCATCGCCCAGCAAGGCTGCTGCTCGCGCTTCCAAGCCCGCCAGCCACACGTTGACACTGCCGCGCAGGTTGCCTCCTGCGGAGGTGCCCTTACGGGCATAGTGCAGGGCGTCCTCGGGGCGGTCAGCCCAATAGGAGATCAATGACTGGAGCCCTCGGACCCATGCGGCCATTCCTTGGTGCTCGGCCTGGTCGGCGCAGACGGCAGCAGTTCGGGCCTGCATCATGGCCGACTGTGGATCACCGAGGTCGTGTGCTGCCTTGGCCAGCATTCCCGACTGGAGCGAAGCGAGAAGGTACAGGTCGCGAATCTGTGAGGGCCTGGCGTGGCCGCTCTCCAGCAGACGGAATGTCTCGTCCTGAATGTGGGTGAGATCATCCAGGATCATTCCAAGGGGGACACGGACGTAGATCTCGGCGATGCGGCGAACCTCGTCCTGGAGATGTGCCAGCGTTTCCTGTCCTACTTCGTTTCGCTCCGCACCGATGGCAAATCGGATTGCGCGCCTTGCGGCCATAGCTGCGTGCCTTTCCATCCAGGGAAGGTCCGCGTCGGGACCGACGCGGAATTCGATGTGCTGCGGGCTGGCGGCGATGTGCCAGCGCTCGGGCGGTACGGGTTCGACCGTGGGAGGTACTTCGGCGAGGAGTTGGGTGATCGGCCGTTTGAAAAGATGGCTGAGTACACGTCGTGCGTCGTTTTGCGGCGTCACCTTCCCGAAGTACCAGCGTTCGAAGGTGCTCTCCGAGAGGGTGAGCGTGGCCAGGGATGACTCTCCTGTCTCCTGGGCCAGACTTCGAGCGGCCAGCCGATACTGATGAGCGAAGGCCGCGTAGTCCTTCCAACCCTGTTCGTCCAACAGGACCCGGAGGAGCGTTGCCATCGAAGCCCCCTTGCGCCGTGGTTCCCAAGCCCGTGTAGCGACGGTACGGCCGTTATTCCCGCGAAGTCGCGTGCTCACCGGTAAGTCAGCGACTCTGACCCAACTCTGACCGGAGTCTGCTCAAAGGCGTTCGTCCGGCCACCCAGAATGACGGCGGTCTGACGGTGGATCTGCACCGGAAGTGGTTGCGACGCTCGGTCCGGTACCTCGTTACGTGCACGAATGACGACTGACCGTAGTCGCCTTGAGGCGTAACAAGACCGCAAGCAAAATGCCTGGAGAGGGCCATGGACCAGCCCGAACGCTTCGTCGTGTCCTGTGCGCGCACACCTCAGCAGGTGGCGCGGTTACGTCGCCTTGGAGCGGCGCATCTCAGATTGTGGGGGCTCCACGACTGCGTTGAGACGGCGAAGCTACTCATCAGCGAGCTTGTCACCAACGCAGTTCGGTATGGAGAGGCGGATGAGATCGGCTTCTCCGTTTCCCGCTGGAGGAACGAACTCCGCATTGAGGTGAGTGACGGCAGTCCCGGCCACCCCATGGTCAAATGCCCGAACCCGGGAGAGGAAAGCGGCCGCGGGATGCTCATCATCGACGCCCTTGCCAAGAATTGGGGTACCAGCCTGGATGGCACCGTCACCTGGTGCACTATTGCCGCGCCGGAACCCATCGCAATGTCGCCGGGCTTCTGGTGCGAGTGGCGCTCGGGTGACGGAACATGGCTTGCCTCGAACGCATCGCCATCGCCGGATTCGGCGATCCACTGGGCGCGCGTTCAAGGGCGCGTCGTCGCGGTCACTTTGGGATTACCCGCCGTCGGCTACTTCTGGGATCTGCTGTCCGATGCGTGGCGTGGGCCCGCGGAGGCCCTGGAGCGGGGCGAGGCTTTCACACTTCGCATGACGGCTGGGCCATACACCTTCATCTGGCATGCACGCCCTGCGGTCTTCCTGCCGATCGCCGAGGGCGCACCGTCTCCCCACCATCCGCGAGGAGCGGCTGTCCTTCCTCCTGAGCGCCCCCATTGAGTCCGCCCACCTTTATGGAGGTTGTCGTGGCCCACACGCCTACCCCGCTCGCCACATCCGATGTCGACTGGACCGCCTTACAGAACTTCGCCGCCCTTCGCGGTCAGTTGAGGGTCTCGTTCGGCCCTCGTTGCAACATCGCCTGCTGGTTCTGCCACAACGAGGGTGATGTCCCGCCCCCGCTGACCCGTGTGGATCGCTCGCGGCAGCCCCGGCCCCGCCGTCTTGACGCCGATGAGTACCTCACCCTGATCACCGCTTTGCTGAGGGCGGGGATGAAGCGGGTCTACTTCACCGGCGGCGAGCCGTTGACCTCGCACCTCGCCCGCCCCGTACTGGCGCGGCTTCCCGAGCCCGGCCCCGATGTCTCGTACACGCTGATCACCAACGGCACCCGTGTCCGCACACATCGGTCATGGCTGGCCAAGACCCACCTGGACAAGGTGAAGGTGTCCTTGCACTACTTCTCCGACGAGTCTCTGCACGCCATCGCGGGGACGCGCGTGGGGATCAAAACGGTCCTCGACGGGATCGAAACAGCACGGGAGATCTTTGAGCGGGTCGAGCTGAATACGCTCCTGCAGAGGGAGAACGCTCATGAGGTCCGACAGATCCTGGACTTCGCGCTGGAGCGGCGGATGCCGGTGCAGTTCATCGAACTCGTCGGTACTGACTTCAATGAGGGCCGAGCCTCCTCGGCGGTGCCCGCTGACGCGATCATCGCGCATCTGCGCACACTCACCGCCGATGAGCACACCGAGGTGGCCGGTGTAGGACAGGGCCGCCGCGTCTTTCGTATCGACGGTGTCGAGATCGACGTCATCCATCGGAACCTGGGCCGCCACCACGTCGGCCAATGTGGAAGCTGCCCACTGCGCTCCAAATGCGGCGAGGGCTTCTGGGCCTTACGGGTTGACCATGACGGCGGCCTTCAGCCCTGCCTGCTTCGCGACGACCTGCGTCTGGACGTAAAGGAGAGCCTGGCCGATCCCGCGCGGCTCGCCGAAGCCGTGGCCCGGCACATCGCTTCGTTCACGGAGGGCACACTGTGAGCCTGCCGTTCGCCTATCAACCCCTCGGCTCGGGCGGACCCCAAGGCCCGTTCGTCGTCCTCGAAGGTGTCTCCGGGATCGGCAAGTCGACGCTTGCCCACGCGCTGACCAAGCGACTCGGCGGGACGGTCCTGCACACTCTGCCCCGCCCGCATTCCGGCTGGTCTGCTGCGGTGAATTCCCGACTTCGCTCCCTGCCGCAGTTCGCCTTCTACCTCTCCGGTCTCCTGCACGCTTCCGATTCGATCCGCCATTGCGGGGCGATCGGGCCGGTGGTCGCCGACCGCTATGTCGCGTCGGTGATCGCGTGTCACGCCGCCGTGCACGGTGTCGAGATTGAGACGGTCGCCACTCTCCTCGAACCTTTCCGCTTCTATCTGGAAACTCCGACGCGCACCTTCTATCTGTGCTGCTCGGAGACGGCTCTTCGGGAGCGGATGGCGAGCAAGGACGATGTGAAGCAGGACGACACAGAACTCTTCGCCGTTCCGGGTCGTCTGGCTCGCCTGCTGATCAACTTCCAGCAGATCGCCGACTCCGATCCCACAGCCGCACTGGTCGACACGGATGGCAGGACGCCCGACGACCTGGCCGACCAGATCATCGATCGGCTGGAGGCGTAGGGTGCTCAACCCCATCGACAGTGCAGCCGCCATTCGTGACGGTGGTGCGGTCGGCCGGTTCCCGGATGAGATCCACGAAGGGGTCGCCTGGTGGATGGGGGCCTGCCTCGTCGTCGTCACCCGAGCTGACCGGATCGTGGTCGCTCACGACGGTCATCCGACCAGCTCCAGGTTTCACGAGCGCTTTTGCCGGGGTGCTGTCAATGCCCGGCACTTCGGCTGCGTTGTTGTGGACCTCCGCGTCACCGACGACTCCGGGGTGATGCGGGCCACGCAGGAATTCGGCGCGGTGTCCGGCGCCCTGATCAC
Source organism: Streptomyces sp. CY-1 (assembly GCF_047218265.1). NCBI lineage: Bacteria > Bacillati > Actinomycetota > Actinomycetes > Kitasatosporales > Streptomycetaceae > Streptomyces > Streptomyces sp. CY-1. The sequence goes on along the minus strand of NZ_CP178393.1, from coordinate 3,800,530 downwards.
CACCACTGGAGACGGCGTCGAGACGGTCAGGATCTCGTTGTACGACGGCGGAGGGCATCCGCTCGGTGAGCAATCCGGTTTGGCTGTCATTCGCGACATGATCGCTGAGGATCGGGTTCCGATTCCCGTCAATGAACAGGCCAGGGGGCGAGTGGAACGGTATCGGTCGCCGGCGAACGGGGGAGGGGCAGCGGAGTGATCAACGCGGCAGAGATCATCCGGGCCGGCACCAGCATTCTGTTCGTCACCCTCGACTCACTGCGGTACGACGTGGCCCGCACCGCGTACGACGACGGTCTCACTCCATATCTGGCGGGCCTGCTACCGGAAGGGGGCTGGGAGCGTCGGCACACCCCTGGCAGCTTCACGCTCCCGGCACACATGGCGTTCTTCTCCGGCTTCCTGCCCAAGCTGCCACAGCCCGAGCAACCGCCACGCCTGTGGGAATGCCGTCCGCCCGCCTTCAAAGCCGTCGCCGAGGAGACGTTCGTCTTCGAAGCCCCGAACCTCCTTCGTGGCCTTGCCGGACATGGCTATCGAAGCGTCTGCGTGGGCGGCGTCACGTACTTTTCGCGCGAGACACCGCTTGGTTCCGTCCTGCCCGACCTGTTCGACGAGGATCACTGGCGTCCCGAGTTCTGCTCCCCGGAGAGGGATTCGACCCGGCACCAGGTCGACGGTGCCCTGGCGGTCGCCGAGAGGTACGACCATCGTCCGCTATTTCTCTTCGTCAATGTCTCGGCCACCCACGTCCCCCACGGTCACTACATCGGCGAGAGCCGCGACACCTGCGCCTCGCAGCGTGCCGCACTCGCGTACGCGGACGAACACCTCGGACGGCTGATCACCGTGCTCACGGCGGAGCAACGCTGGTTGATCATCATGTGCGCCGATCACGGCGACGCCTTCGGCGATGACGGATTTCATGGCCGGGGGATCGCTCATCCCGTCGTGATGAACGTGCCGTACGCGGCGATGGTGCGATGATGGCCGCTACGCTCGCCGGCCATGAGCGACGATATCCAGGGGCATGGGCCGGTCCGTGACGCCTCTGTCGTGGTGGCCCGCGACGCCGATGGGCTGGTGGCCGTGTTGAGCGCGGATTTCCCCCGCCATGGCGGTGAGTATCTGTTCCTGCCGGGCGGGCGCAGGGAGGCGGAGGAAACGGCGGAGGAGTGTGCGCGGCGGGAGTTGCGGGAGGAGGCGGGGGTCATGGCGGAAACGTGGCGTTCGCTGGGGTCGTATGCGATGACCCTCGGCTCCACGGCGCGTGTGCATGTTTTCGAGGCCCGGCGGCTGACCGTCGGGCCTCAGGAACTCACCCCTGCTGAGCAGGACTTCAAGCTTTCGTGGTGGTCGATGGGGGATGCGATCGACGCGGTCGGGCAGGGCCGCTTTCTGCTTCCGGCTGGGCCCTTGGCCCTGTTGCTCGCCGATCGAGGGACCGGGGCGTCAGCGGGTCGTGGTCGCGACCACGGTGAGGATTGAGCGGACCTGGGCCGTGATGGCTTCGCGGTTGTGGACGAAGTCGGGGTCGGTGATCTGGCCCGTGGTGGGGTTGGTGTTGCCCGGGCCGAACTGGAGGACCGGGGTGTGGAGATGGCCGCCCGGGGCCTTCAGGGCGACCGCGTCGCGCAGCAGGGTGGCGCGGTAGGCGATCTCGTTGGAGAGGTAGTCGCCGCCACCGCCCGCGCGGGCCGTCGAGCCGGGGGTCGGGCCGTTCGGCCGGACCACCGGGGTTGTGGCGCCCGCCGGGATCTCGGTGACCTCGGTGTGGTCGTAGACGGGGGCGGGGCCGGTGTTCGCCGTGACGATCTTCTCGTGGGGGAGGGTGGTCGTCGTCCACTGGGGCTGGGGGTTCGGGGTCGGTACGCCGGACGGGATGGGCACGGTCTCGGTCCGGGAGATGTTCGCGTTGTCGGGGTAGCCGCCCCGCCAGGCGCCGTTGGTGCGCTCGACGTCGAAGCGGCCCACTCGGCCCTGGCTCACCGTCATGAACGCGTCCACCCGGCGCGGGCCCGACCGGAAGGCGGGCAGCAGGGTCCGCTCGACCGTGCCGTCCGCGAAGTCCGCCCAGCGGACGGGGAAGACGGTGGTCTCGACGCGGGCCGGGCCGTTGTCCGTACGGATCGTCGTGCCATCCAGGGCGAGCGCAGCCGCGCCCGACGGGTTGGAGCGGCGTACGTCGGCGTCCAGTTGGAACGGGTCGAAGCCGGTGACCACGATGCGCTTGATGTGCTTACCGGCGGGGAGGTCGAGCGAGTCCTGCCCGCGTGAGGTGCGCTCCAGCGTGGTGAGGAGCGCGGCGCGACGGGCGTCGGGGAGCGGGAAGCCCGGCTGCCACTGGCCGAGTGCGCGGGTCATGCCGAGCCGCGCCCAGTACAGCGGCCGGTCGTCGTCCCTGCTGAGGTCGCCGCCCGCGGGGCCCCGGCCCTGTACGCGGTCCACGGCCCGCTGCCATAGGGCCCGGCCCTCGCGGGTGATCAGGCGCTCGGCTTCCGTGGCGGAGTGCGTCTGCGCGAGGGCCCTGGCGAAGTCGGGTGCCACCTTGTCGAAACCGCTGCGGCGCAGGATCTCCTGGGGCGCGGCCTGGTCGAGGCGCTGCTCCTCGACCGTGGGTGTGGCGGTGGTGGTGGCGGCTTTCGGCGCGGCCACGGCGGGGGTGGCGACGGCCAGGGAGACGGCGGCCACGGCGATCAGGGTGCGTATCGGTCTCATGCGGGATGTCTCTCGGGTGGGTATGACGGGGCCCGCCCCGCGCTCCGATCGGGAGCGCGGGGCGGGCGGATGAGGCAGGAGCCGAAATCTCAGCGGGTCGAGAACGAGTGCACCGTCGTCGACCGGTACGTCTGTCCCGGCCGCAGCACCGTCGACGGGAACGACGGCTGGTTGGGCGAGTCCGGGAAGTGCTGGGTCTCCAGGGCGAAGGCGTCGCCCTGCCGGTAGACCTTCCCCGATGTGCCCGCGAACGTTCCGGTCAGGAAGTTGCCGGTGTAGAACTGCACACCGGGCTCGGTCGTGGCGATCCGCATCACCCGGCCGGACTCCGGCTCGGTCACCGTCAGGAAGTGCTCGGGACGGCTGGTGATGCCCTTGTCCAGTACGAAGTTGTGGTCGATGCCCTGCCCGTAGAGCACCTGCTGGTGCGCCTCCCGGATGTCCCGGCCGATCTCCTTGGCGCGGCGGAAGTCGAACGGGGTCCCGGCCACCCTGGCGAGTTCGCCGGTGGGGATGAGGGTCTTGTCGACCGGGGTGTAGCGGGCGGCGGCGATCTCCAGCCGGTGGTTGTAGACGGAGCCGCTGCCCTCCCCGGCCAGGTTGTAGTACGTGTGGTTGGTGAGGTTGACGACCGTGGCCTTGTCGGTCGTGGCCTCGTAGTCGATGCGGAAGTCGCCCTCCGCCGTGAGCGTGTAGTCCACGCGCACGGTGAGCGTGCCGGGGTAGCCCATCTCGCCGTCGGGGCTGATCCGGCGCAGGGTGAGCCCCACGTCCGCGCCCTTGCGGAACGCCGCCACGGACCAGACGTGCTTGTCGAAGCCCTTGTCGCCGCCGTGCAGGCTGTTCGGCCCGTCGTTGATCGGCAGTTGGTACTTCTCGCCGTCCAGCGTGAAGGTGCCGCGGGCGATGCGGTTGCCGTAACGGCCGATGAGGGCGCCGAAGTACGGGCTGTTGGCGACGTAGGAGTCCAGGTCGTCGAAGCCGAGCGACACATTGGCGCGGCGGCCGTGCCGGTCGGGGATCTCCAGGCTCTGGACGATGCCGCCGTAGCTGAGCACGCGCAGCCGGGTGCGGCCGTTCTCGATCGTCCAGCGGTCGACGTCCGTGCCGTCCGCGAGCGTGCCGAAGTGTTCCTTCACCGCGCCTCCCTTGCCCGCGGAGTCTCCCCCGCTGCCCGCGGAGTCTCCTCCGCTCTTCGCGTGGGCGGTGCCGGTCGTGGCGGCCGATGCCGCCAGTCCGGCCGCCGCCGCAGCCGTGATCACCGTGCGTCTGCTCGTGGTCATATGCGGCTCCCTAAGGCTAGATCCAAGAGGGACTGCTGACGGGTTATGACCCGGCGGCTGACGGGTCATAACCCCGCGGTGGACGGGTTACGACCCGACCTTGCGCTTGTTCCAGACATCGAAGCCGACCGCCGCCAGCAGCACCAGACCCTTGATCACCTGCTGGTAGTCGGTGCCGATGCCGACCAGCGACATACCGTTGTTGAGCACGCCGAGCACCAGACCACCGATGATCGCGCCGAGCACCGTGCCCACACCGCCGCTGGCCGAGGCGCCGCCGATGAACGCGGCGGCGATGGCCTCCAGCTCGAAGTTGAGGCCCGCGCTGGGGGTGGCGGAGCCCAGCCGGGCGGCGAAGACCAGACCGGCGAGGGCGGCCAGCACACCCATGTTGACGAAGACCATGAAGGTGACGCGCTTGTCCCGGACACCCGACAGCTTGGCCGCCGGCTGGTTGCCGCCGAGGGCGTACACATGGCGGCCGACCACGGTGTTGCGCATCACGAAGCTGAAGATGACGAAGAGACAGGCCAGGATCAGCAGCCCGTACGGCGCCCCGTGCCAACTGGACAGCGTCATGGTGAACGCCATCACGGCGGCCACGATCGCCGCGCACTTGACGAAGAAGAGGCCGAGCGGCACCACGTCCAGCTCATAGGCGGCCCGCTGCTGCCGGGCACGCCACTCCTGCCAGACGGCGGCGGCGCAGACGACGAGGCCGATCACCATCGTGGGGTTGTGGTACTGCGTGTACGGGCCCATCTCCGGGATGAAGCCGGTGCTCATCTTCTCGAAGCCGTCGGGGAACGGCGACAGGGACTGACCGTCCAGCAGGATCTGGGTGCCGCCGCGGAAGGCCAGCATTCCGGCCAGGGTGACGATGAAGGACGGAATGCCTATATAGGCGATCCAGAAGCCCTGCCAGGCTCCGGCCGCCGCACCGAGCAGCAGACAGAGGACGACCGCGAGGCCCCACGGCATATCGTGTTTGATCATCATGACGCCGGCCGCGGCGCCGATGAAGGCGACCAGCGAGCCGACCGACAGATCGATATGCCCCGCGATGATCACGATCATCATGCCGATCGCGAGGATGAGGATATAGCCGTTCTGCTGCACCAGGTTGGTGACGTTCAGCGGCCGCAGCAGGATGTCGTCCGACCAGATCTGGAAGATGACGATGATCAGGGCGAGCGCGACCAGCATTCCGTACTGCCGCATATTGGACCGCAGGCCCTGTAGCAGCAGCGTCCCGACGCTGGGCGAGCCCTCGGCCGGCGGTGGGGCCGGGCTCTCGGTCTTCTGGGTGGCCGTGCTCATCCTTCGTCTCCTCTGTCCCTCGTCATGTGGCGCATCAGAACTTCCTGGCTCGCCTCGTCCCGGGGAACCTCCCCGGTCAGCCGCCCGGCCGCCATCGTGTAGATCCGGTCGCACATCCCCAGCAGCTCGCCCAGCTCGGAGGAGATGAAGATGACGGCCTTGCCCTGGGCCGCGAGGTCGTTGATGACCGTGTAGATCTCGTACTTGGCCCCGACGTCGATGCCACGCGTGGGCTCGTCGAGGATGAGCACCTCGGGACCCGCGAAGATCCACTTACTGAGGACGACCTTCTGCTGGTTGCCGCCGCTGAGCCGGCCGACCCGCTCGAAGACCGTGGGGGCCTTGATGTTCATCGTCGTGCGGAACCGCTCGGCGACCCGTGACTCCTCGTGCTCGTTGACCACGCCGCGGCGTGCCACCTTCGTCAGCGAGGAGAGCGAGACATTGCGGCTGATGGTGTCGTCGAGGTTGAGCCCGTACGTCTTGCGGTCCTCGGTGACATACGCGATGCCGTGGTCGATCGCCTCCGGCACGGTGCGGGTACGGACCTCCTGGCCGTCCCGGAACACCCGGCCGCCCGCGTAGCGCCCGTATGCCCGGCCGAAGACGCTCATGGCGAGTTCGGTGCGGCCGGCGCCCATCAGCCCGGCGATGCCGACGATCTCACCGCGCCGTACGTTCAGCGACACCGCGTCCACGACCTTGCGCTGCTGGTCGATGGGGTGGTGGACGGTCCAGTCCTCGATGGCCAGGGCCACTTCGGAGGCGTCCTCGCCCTCGTACCGGGTGCGGTCGGGGAAGCGGTGGTCCAGGTCGCGGCCGACCATGCCGCGGATGATGCGGTCCTCGGAGACCTCGGGGTCGGCCTCGGGGGTCTCCCGGACGGTCAGGGTTTCGATGGTCTGGCCGTCGCGCAGGATGGTGACGGAGTCGGCGACGCGGCGGATCTCACCCAGCTTATGGGAGATCAGGATGCAGGAGATGCCCTGCGCCTTGAACTCCAGCAGCAGATCGAGGAGTTTTCCGCTGTCCTCGTCGTTGAGCGCCGCGGTCGGCTCGTCCAGGATGAGCAGCTTGACTTCCTTGGAGAGCGCCTTGGCGATTTCCACCAACTGCTGTTTGCCCACGCCGATATCGGTGACGCGGGTCTGCGGCGAATCCGTCAGACCGACCCGCTTCAGCAGGGCGGTGGCGTGCCGAAGAGTTTCGTTCCAACTGATGAGGCCGCGCCGGGAGTGCTCATTGCCCAGGAAGATGTTCTCGGCGATGGACAGATAGGGGATCAGGGCCAGTTCCTGATGGATGATGACGATGCCGCGCTGCTCGCTCGCGCGGATGTCCTTGAAGGCGCACGCCTCGCCCTCGAAGAGGATCTCGCCGTCGTAGCTGCCATGCGGATGGACGCCGCTGACCACCTTCATCAGGGTGGACTTGCCCGCGCCGTTCTCCCCGCACAGGGCGTGGATCTCGCCCTTGCGGATATGGAGATTGACATCGGAGAGCGCCTTGACACCGGGGAAGGTCTTGGTGATGGAGCGCAATTCGAGAATGGTGCTCATAGCCCGGAACCGCCCTACTTTAGCTGCGACGCGGTGTAGTAACCCTGGTCGACCAGTACCTGTGTGTTGGACTTGTCGACGCTGACCGGGTTGAGCAGAAAGGTCGGCACGACCTTTTCGCCGTTGTCGTACGACTTGGTGTCGTTGACCGGGGGCTTTCCGCCGGTCAGCTCCGCCTTGGCCATATCGACCGTGGCCTTCGCCAGCTTGCGGGTGTCCTTGTAGATGGTCTGCGTCTGCTGGCCCCGGATGATGGACTTCACGGAGGCCAGCTCGGCGTCCTGCCCGGTCACCACCGGATACGGCTTGGCCTTGGTGCCGTAGCCGACGCCCTTGAGCGCCGAGAGGATGCCGATGGACATGCCGTCGTACGGCGAGAGCACGGCGTCGACATCGCGGCTGCTGTACGCCTTGTTGAGCAGGTCCTCCATGCGGTCCTGGGCGGCGCTTCCGCTCCACTTCTCGGTGTAGAGCTGGTTGAGACTGGTCTGCTTGGAGCGGACGACCAGTTCGCCCTTGTCCATGTACGGCTTGAGGACGCTCATCGCGCCGTTGAAGAAGTACTTGGTGTTGTTGTCGTCGGAGGACCCGGCGAACAGCTCCATGGAGAACGGGCCCTTGCGGCCCTTGGACAGCCCCAGCTTGTCGGCGATGTACTGGCCCTGGAGCCGGCCGACCTTCTCGTTGTCGAAGGTCGCGTAGTAGTCGACGTTCTTGGTGCCCAGGAGCAGCCGGTCGTAGGAGATCACCGGGATATTGGCCTCATGGGCCTGCTTCAGGACGTCGGAGAGCGCCCCGCCGTTGATCGGCGCGACCACCAGCAGCCGGTGGCCCTTGGTGATCATGTTTTCGAGCTGGGCCACCTGGGTGCGTACGTCGTCCTCGCCGTACTGGAGGTCCGTCTTGTAGCCCGCCGCCTGGAACTGCTTGGCCATGTTCCGGCCGTCGGCGATCCATCGCTCGGAGGACTTCGTCGGCATCGCGATACCGATCGTTCCTCCCCGTTCCTTGCTCTTGTACCGGCTGCCGCCGACCGCCTCCTGGCCGCAGGCCGTGGCCGTCAGCGAGAGCGCGAGGAGGCCGGCGCCTATCGCCGCGGCTCGTGCTCCTCTTACCGTGCGCATGGTGTTGGGGTCCTTCCCTGGGGCGTCGTTGCGTCAGGAATTCAAGGGGGCCGGATCGGCGGTGAAACGCCGCAGCGGACCCGGCAGCCGGGAGCCGAGCGGGGACATCCCGCCGTCCGCGCCCAGCCGGCCCAGCAGGTCGAGCACGAGCCGCCCGCGGCGCACCCGCTCACGGGCGCTGCCCAGCGCCACGTCCCGCAACTGGGCGCCGTAGGGGTAGATCCCCGGGGATTTGCTGAGCCCGAACTTCAGATAGATGGGGGCACCGCGCCGGATCAGCTCCGCCGCGTCATAGAGCCGGACATAGCCACCGAGGTCGTCCGGGGCCTCGACATAGAAGTCCATCGGGGCCCGGGAGACCCGGCGGATCTCGGTGAGGTGCTCCAGCGTGAGGTCCGACGGGATGTTGATGGAGTCGGCCCCGAGCTGCTCGTACACCGCGAACGAGGCCGGGTTGACCGGGCCGACCAGCGCGGACAGCTTGAAGGTGGTGTCCGCGGGCAGCTCGCCGCGCTCCCGCAGCCGGTTCAGCAGCCACAGCACCCCCTCGTCGGCGACCAGCAGGCACTTCACGCCCAGCGAGACCGCGCGCAGCGCGTCCTCCACACATCCGGCCACCGCGTCATGGCCACGGGCGCGCAGGCCGCCGCCGCCGGAGTCGGAGCGGGTGGCGGCGCCGATGTCCCAGGTGCCGCGGGGGCCGGTGAACAGGCACAGCTCGGCGTTCCGCTCGGCGCAGGACTCCACCATCTCGGTGATCTCGGCATCGGTGAGCATCCATACGCCGCTGCCCTGGCTGATCCGGTGGATCGGCACATCGAGCCGCCCGGCCTCCTTGAACACGGTGGCCAGCGCCTCCGGACCCTCGACGGACGGGATCTCGGTGCGCCAGGTGCCGCCGTCGGGGAAGGTGTGCGCGGAGGCGTCGGCGGGGTCGGGGGCGGGCGTGGCGTGGCCGAGCGAGGCGAGGGCCGCGTCGGCGGGGCGGCGGGGGCCGGGAGTGGTGGGTGAGGCGGCGGTCACGGTGCTCCCTGTGGAGTGATGGCCGGTGGTTCGGCGTCCGGCTGGTGCTGCCCAGGACATCGTTGTCCGGGTGGGGCTGGGTGGATGACTAGAGACGGTCCGGGAGGCTGGTGGGAGGACGGGAGACGGGTGCGGGAGGCGTGCCACATGTGCTGATCGCGGCCCTTGCTAGTCGAGGCCCTGCGGACGCAGCAGCACCTTGCCGACGGCCGGATCGCCGCTGCCGACCAGCTCGATCGCGGCGGCGAAGTCGGTGAGCGGCAGCTCATGGGTGATCAGCGGCCGCAGGGTCAGCAGCCCGGCGTCGAAGACCCGTACGGCGTGCGACCAGGCGGCGGGCGGGGCCCCGAAGACGGTCTGCACCTCGATCTGGCGGACCACCAGATCGGTGGGGTCCAGCCCCTCGGCGCCCGCCGCCGGGATGCCGGTGAGCACCAGCCGGCCGCCCCGGCGCAGCAGCGAGGCGGAGCTACGGGCGGCGGAGGCCGATCCGGCGGTCTCGATGACCACGTCGTAGCCCGAGAGGTGGTCGGACAACTGGTCCCGGGTGCGGAAGTCGGTGGCGCCGAAGTCCAGCGACAGTTGCTCCCGGTCCGGGCGGGTGCCCACCACCAGCAGCCGCGCGGGGGAGACGGCGGCGAGGAACTGTACGGCGATCATGCCGAGAGTGCCGGTGCCGACCACCGCGACCCGCTCACCGGGCCGGGCCCGGGCCTTGAGCGCGGCGGCGGCGATACAGGCGGCGGGCTCCAGCAGGGCGGCCGCGCCCAGGTCGGCGTCGTCGGACAGCGGGTGCAGCAGCCGGGCCGGCAGGGTCAGGGTGTCGGCCATCGCCCCGGGCTGGGTGAAGCCGGTCTCCTCGTACCCGGCCGTGCACAAGGTGGTGTCCCCGGCGTGACAGCGGTCGCACACCTGGCAGTTGCGGAACCCCTCGCCGACGACCTTACGGCCGACGAGCGCCTCCGGGACGCCCGCGCCGACCGCCTCGACCGTCCCGGACCACTCATGGCCGGGGGTGACGGGATAGCGGACGTAACCCTCGGGCCGGTTCCCCTGGTACAGCTCGCGGTCGCTGCCGCAGATCCCGGAGGCGTGGACGCGCACCCGGGCGTCACGAGGGCCGGGTTCGGCGATCGCCCGGCTCTCCAGCCGGTGGCTGCCGGGATTGTCGAGCACCAGGACGTCTTGCACCAGGGTGTCCTCCGTGCGGCTCATATCAGCGGCTCCCCTCGGTACCGCGCGTCTCCGGCCGGTTCTGGCCCCGGCCCCCCGGCCCCTGAGCGAGGCGCGTGCCGACGGGGCGAAGCCGGGCGGCCCCGGCCACGGGCGGCCGTATCTTGACGGCGGCGCCACGTTCCACGGCGCTCATTCGCCTCGCCCCCCGGAGGGATTCCGCTTCTCCCAGCCCTCGGCCCACAGGTCGAAACGGGCCTGCTGCTGGGGGAATTCGGCCGCCGCCTCGGCGTCCAGCTCCACGCCGAGACCGGGCTCGTGGGAGAGCTGGAAGTAGCCGTCCACGACCTGCGGGGCGCCCTTGACCACCTTCTTGATCTCCGCGTCGGCGAAGTCGTTGAAGTGCTCCAGGATCTTGAAGTTCGGGGTGCAGCCGGCGAGCTGGAGCGATGCGGCGGTCAGCACCGAGCCGCCCACGTTGTGCGGCGCGATCAGTACGTAGTGCGTCTCGGCCGTCGCGGCCAGCTTGCGCGCCTCGCCGATGCCGCCGATATGGCCGACGTCGGGCTGGATGATGTCGGCGGCCTGCGACTCGAACAGCTCGCGGAACTCGATGCGGTCGTGGATGCGCTCTCCCGTGGCGATCGGCAGGCGCGTCTTCTCCGCGACCTTCGCCAGCGCCTTGAGGTTCTCCGGCGGCACCGGCTCCTCCAGCCACGACGGATGGAACCGCTCCAGCTCCCCGGCGATACGGACGGCGGTCGCCGGGCTGAACCGCCCGTGCATCTCCACCAGCAGCTCGGCCTCCGGCCCGATCGCGTCCCTCACGGCCTCCACGAGGGAGATCGAATGCAGGGTCTCCGCGTGGTCCAGCTCGAAGTGGCCGGTGCCGAACGGGTCCAGCTTCAGCGCCCGGTAGCCGCGCTCGACCACGGTGGAGGCCGCCTTGTGGAACGCCTCGGGGGTGCGCTCGACGGTGTACCAGCCGTTGGCGTACGCCTTGACCTTGTCCGTCACCTTTCCGCCGAGCAACTGCCAGACGGGCACCCCGAGCGCCTTGCCCTTGATGTCCCAGCAGGCCATCTCCACACAGGCGATCCCGGACATCACGATCTCGCCCGCCCGGCCGTAGTCGCCGTACTTCATCCGCCGGACCAGGTCCTCCACCGCGAACGGGTCCGATCCGGCGAGGTGGTTGAGCTCGGCCTCGCGCAGATAGCCCAGCAGCGCGTCGGTCCGTCCGAGCATGCGGGTCTCGCCGACGCCGGTGATCCCCTCGTCCGTGTGGACCTGCACATAGGTGAGGTTGCGCCAGGGGGTGCCGACGACATGCGTACTGATACCGGTGATGCGCACAGCAATCGACCCTTCGCGATGTTCGATATTTCGTCACACGTTCGAAATCTTGGCGTGACCGTAGTCAGCCCCCGTCAGGGGTGTCAATGGTTGTGCGTCGAATGACATTCGAACGTGACGAACCATCATGACCGATCAAGAACCATCATGACCGATCAGCTCACTGGACAACATGGGTCCAGGGATGTTCGTTGCTGTGCTGGTGCGAGGACTAGGCGGTTCGCTGGGCCTCGACCAGCACCTCGCCCGCCGTCGTCCGGTCGTACAGAACCGACCGCCCCGCCCGGCGCCGCCGCACCAGACGGGCCTCGCGCAGGACGCGCAGATGGCGGCCGACCGAGCCCAGGGTCTGACCGGTCAGGGCCACCAGATGGGTGGTGCTCTTCGGGGTGTCGAGCAGCACCAGGACGCTCGCGCGGGCCGGGCCGAGAAGGCGGGCCAGGGAGTCCGGGGCCGGGGGAGGGCCGGGGGTGGTCAGGGCGCCGGCGCAGGGGTAGATCACGGCGTAGCGGTGCGGCGCGTCCCAGGAGACCCAGCCGGTGGCGGGGGTGACGGGGACGAGGAGCAACTGGGCGCCGTGGACCGCGCGGGGCGGGTTGTCATGGGCGTTGATCCGCAACCGGCTGCCGCCCAGCCACCGCATCTCCGGCCGCAGGCCGTCCAGCGTCGCCGCCCAGCCGCCCTGGCTCACCTGGCCGGTGCGCGCCACCACATCGGCCTCGATGATCCGGCGGCGGCGCGGCCAGGAGGGCCTTACGGCTTCCGTCCACACCCACTCCAGCAGCTCCGCGAGCCGCCCCGGCAGATCGTCGCGGCACAGCGCGGCCGGGAGCGGGGAGCGGCCGAGTGAGACGGTGAGGTCGCGGCGCGCGGCGGCGGGGGATGTGGCACGCATCCGGGCCAGCTCCTCCTCGAAGGACGGCTCGCCCTCGCCCGGCGTCTGGGTGAGGAAGTCCGCGAGCCAGGCCCGGCCCAGCGCGGCCCGGACGAGCAGCGCGGTGACCGGGTCACCGGCCAACCGCGCCCGGTAGGCGGGCAGATGGGCGTCGAGCCAGGCCCGCTCGCCCGGGTGCGCGGCGCTCGCCCGCTCCAGGGTGACCAGGGCCGCGGTGGTCTCGGCCAGGGCGGAGCGGACGAACCGGCTGCGCGCGAGCGTATCCGCGTCGACCAGCCACAGCCCCATCGGCCACCCCCGCCGTCACCGCGTCGTTCCGCGTCGTTCCGCGTCGTTCCGCGTGGTTTCGCGTCCGCGCGAAACATTAACGCCAGCGCGCGGAGACTCCCGAGCCTGAAGGCCATGCGCACCTATTCGGAAGTGTTCCGGACCCCGGAGTTCACCCCGCTGTTCCTGATCTCCGCCACCCAGGTGGCCGCCTCGACCGCGAGCGGGCTCGCCCTCGGCACCCTGGTCTACGCGGCGACCGGCTCACCGCTGCTCTCGGCGCTCAGCATGTTCGGCCCCTCGCTCGCCCAAGTGGCGGGCGCGCTGGCGCTGCTGTCGGCGGCCGACCGGCTGCCGCCGCGCACCGCGCTGTCCGGGCTGGCGGTGCTCTTCGCCCTGGGAACCGCCGCGTTGGCCCTCCCCGGGCTGCCCGTGGCGGCCGTCTTCGGCCTCGTGTTCGGGATGGGCGCCGCGGCGGCCCTCGGTGGCGCCGTCCGCTATGGACTGCTCACCGAGATCCTGCCCAAGGAGGGCTATCTGCTGGGCCGTTCGGTGATCAACATGTCGGGCGGCACAATGCAGATCGGCGGCTACGCGGCCGGTGGCCTCCTGGTGACCGCCCTCTCGGCACGAGGCACCCTGCTCACCGCCGCCGCGCTGTATCTGCTGGCCGCGGGCGTCGCCCGATTCGGCCTGAGCGGGCGTCCGGCCCGGGCCGGCGGACGGCCCTCGGTCACCCAGACCTGGCGGGTCAACGCCCGGCTGTGGTCCTCCGCGCCCCGGCGCCACGTCTATTACGCGCTCTGGGTGCCCAACGGGCTGATCGTCGGCTGTGAATCCCTCTTCGTGCCCTACGCGCCCCGGCACGCCGGACTGCTCTTCGCCGCCGGTTCCCTCGGCATGCTGATGGGGGATCTCCTCACCGGACGGCTGCTGCCACCGCACCGGCGGGAGCGGCTCGCGGCGCCCCTGCGGCTGCTGCTCGCCGTGCCGTATCTGGTCTTCGCCCCGCATCCGCCGCTGCCCCTCGCGCTGGCCGCCGTCGCCCTCGCCTCGATCGGCTTCTCGGCCACGCTGCCGCTCCAGCAGCGGCTGATGGCCCTGACCCCGGACGCGATGAGCGGCCAGGCCCTGGGGCTGCACTCCTCCGGGATGCTCACCATGCAGGGCGTCTCCGCCGCCCTCGCGGGGGCGCTGGCCCAGCCCACCTCGCCGGCCGTGGCGATGGCCGCGATGGCGGCGGCCTCGGTCGCCGTCACGCTGGCCCTGGCCCCGGGGCTGCGGGGCGATCCGGCGGCGCCGCGCCAAGTGGACGCGTCCACGGGGCGGTTCGAGGAGGCGGCCCCGGAGGAACGAGCACCGTAAGAGCGCTTCGGAGGACGGTAAGGGCGCGCCGCGCGAACACCGTAAGGGCGCCGCCGGGTCAACCGGCTGCCCGGTGGCCACCCGTTGGGCGGTGCCGGACACGCCGCCCGGGGGTGAGATTCCCCCGGGGGGGTTCTTGCCCCCGGTAGCTGTACGGGGAAATGAGCACTCGCTCTCCGCCCCAGGAGGTATGTACGTCCATGCGCAACCGCCGCGCCCTCGGCGCCCTCACCGTTCTCCTCATGGCGGCTCCGGCCGCCCATGCCATGCCCGCCGGGCCCAACCGCCCGGAGCTGCGCCCCGACTCGGGCCTGGCCGGCCGGGGAGAGCTGCCCGACCGGCCCCGGCTGCCCCTGCCCTGGACCGACGATCTGGCCATCGACCGCACCGGGGACGTCACTCCGGACGGGGCCGTCACGCTGTACGGCAGCTACCGGTGTGTCCGGGGAGAGTCGGAGAACCCGCGGGCCAGCGTGCTCGTCACGCTCACCCAGGGCCGGGAGCGGCACGGCCTCGGCGGCCACAGCGCGGTCTGCGACGGACAGCGGCACCGCTGGGTGATCGACGCGGCGGACGTGGGGTCGTACGAGCCGGGGTCGGCGCAGGCCGAGGGCACGCTGCTGAGGTTCGACACCGTCGGCGTCTCCGCCGCCGACACCGCCTTCGTACCGCTGCCGAGGAACGCGGTCGGGGTCGAGCGGGAGGTCAGGCTGGTGGCGGACCACGGCTGAGCCGCCGTCACGAGACGGCCCGCACGCGAAGTCCGCAGGGCGGGACGTCACCCCTCGGCCGCTTCGTCTCCCTGTCCCAGCAGGGAGACGAAGGCCCGGAAGAGGGCGGGCATGTCCACCGCGTCCCGGTCGTGCAGCCACTGGAACTGGAGTCCGTCCATCACCGCCACCACCAGCGGCGCGGCGGCCTCGGGGGTGAGCCCACCGGGAAGCCGGTCGCCGAACTCGCCGCGCAGGGTGGCCGCCATGTCGGCGCGCACGTTCTCATAGCGCTGGGTGAAGAAGCCGCGTGCGGGGTGCTCGTCGGTGACGCTCTCGCCGAGGAGCGCCGAGAAGGTCTGGACGATGCCGGGCCGCATCGCGTTGTACTCCACCAGCGAGGCGAGCAGGTCCAGCGGCCATACGTCGCCGCCGTCGCGCCTCGCGGAGCCGGTGTCCCACTGGTCGCGCTCCTTGAGCACGGCGATGAGCAGGGAGTCCTTGGTGGGGAAGTAGTGGAGCAGCCCCTGTTGGGTGAGCCCCACCCGCTCGGCGACCGCGCCGAGGGTCGCGCCCCGGTAGCCGCGCTCGGCGATCACTTCGAGCGCGGACCGGACGATCTCCGCCCGCCGTTCCGCACCGCGTCGGGTACCGCGCTCCATCGCCCTGTCCATCCTCGTACCGTAGAGCATGTTTGATTACGAATCGATAACGGTACCTACCTGGTGACAGGTAGTCGGGTCCAGGATGGCCCCGGACGAGGACCGGGCAGGACCCGCACCGGGAGGGGCGAGCGATGGCGGACGCGATCGGCGAGGACGGCACGGCGGAGGCCGTGGAGAAGGCCCTCGGCCTGCTGGATCTGGACACCAAGGCGCGGCTGTTGTCCGGGCAGGACATGTGGAGCCTGCCCGCCGTTCCGGCGATCGGGCTGCGCTCGCTGGTGATGTCGGACGGCCCGATCGGCGTCCGCGGCGTCCACTGGACCGCCGACGACCCCTCCATCGCCCTGCCCAGCCCCACCGCGCTCGCCGCCACCTGGGACCCCGAGCTGGCCCGGCGGGCGGGGCGGCTGCTCGCACAGGAGGCGCGGCGCAAGGGCGTCCATGTGCTGCTCGCGCCCACGGTCAATCTGCACCGCTCCCCGCTGGGCGGGCGGCACTTCGAGGCGTACAGCGAGGATCCGTATCTCACCGGCGAGATCGGCACCGGCTATGTGACGGGTGTGCAGGACGGCGGAGTGGGCACCACCGTCAAGCACTTCGTGGCCAACGACGCCGAGACCGAGCGCTTCACCGTCGACAACGAGATCGGTGCGCGGGCGCTGCGCGAGCTGTATCTCGCCCCCTTCGAAGCCATCGTCAAGAACGCCCGCCCCTGGGGCATCATGGCCGCCTACAACGGGGTCAACGGCTCGACCATGACCGAGCACCGTGAGCTCCAGCAGGGGGTGCTGCGCGCGGAGTGGGGCTTCGACGGCTTCATCGTCTCCGACTGGCTGGCGGCCCGCGACACCGTGCGCGGGCTCAAGGGCGGGCTGGATGTCGCGATGCCCGGCCCGCGGACCGTCTACGGCGAGGCGCTGGCCGCCGCGGTGCGGGACGGCCGGGTGACCGAGGCGGAGCTGGACGAGGCGGTGCGCCGGCTGCTCACCCTGGCCGCCCGGGTCGGCGTGCTGGACGGCGCGGCCCCGGCCGTCGCCCCCGCCGACCGGCCCGGCCCGATCGACGGGGAGGCGCTGGCCCGCGAGATCGCCCGGCGGTCCTTCGTGCTGCTGCGGAACGAGGGCGCGGACGGCCGGGGCGCGGTGCTGCCCCTCGACGCCGGTGCCCCCGGCGGGGTGCGGTCGCTGGCCCTGATCGGGGCGGCGGCGCGCGACGCCCGGGTGCTGGGCGGCGGCTCGGCGGTGGTCTTCCCCGACCATGTGGTCTCACCGCTCGACGGGCTGCGGGCCGCCCTGCCGCCGGAGGCCCGGTTCAACTACGCGGTGGGCGCCGACCCCACCGACGAACTCACCCCCGCCGCCCAGGGGTTCGAGCTGCGGGCCGTGGTCCGGGCCGCCGACGGGCGGGTGCTCGGCGAATCCCGGCTGCCCGGCGGACAGGTGCAGTGGATCAGCGACTTCCCCGAGGGCGTGAGCTACGAGGAGCTGCACACCGTCGAGACGGTCGGCACCTTCACCCCGCGCGAGAGCGGCGCGCACTCCTTCGGCACCCGGGGGCTGGGCGGCCTCCGGCTGGTCGTGGACGGAAAGGTGCTCTTCGAGGGGGAGCAGCTCCCGCCGGACGGCGGCGACCCCTTCGAGGCGTTCATGGGCTCGCCGGTGCCCCGGGGCCAGGTGGAACTGACGGCGGGCGCACCGGTGGAGGTCAGCCTCACCTGTGCGGTGGCCCGCCCCGAGGAGGCCCTTCTCGACGCCGTCTGCTTCAGCCTGCTGCACCGGGCCCCGGAGCGGGACGCGGAGGAGCTGCTCCGGGAGGCCGTCGCCGCGGCCTCGGCGGCCGAGGTGGCCGTGGTGGTGGTCGCCACCACCGAGCGGGTCGAGAGCGAGGGGTTCGACCGCGGGCATCTGCGGCTGCCGGGCCGTCAGGACGAGCTGGTGCGCCGGGTCGCCGCCACCGGCACCCCCACCGTGGTGGTGGTCAACGCGGGCTCGCCCGTCGAGATGGCTTGGCGGGAGGAGGTCGCCGCGGTGCTGCTGAGCTGGTTCCCGGGCCAGGAGGCGGGCGCCGCGCTCGCCGATGTCCTGCTGGGCGCGGAGGAGCCCGGCGGACGGCTGCCCACGACCTGGCCCGAGCGGCTGGAGGACGCCCCGGTCAGCGCGGTGACGCCGAGCGAGGGCCGACTGGTCTACGACGAGGGCGTGTTCATCGGCTACCGCGCGTGGGAGCGGCGGGCGGGGATCGCTCCGGCGTACTGGTTCGGGCATGGCCTCGGCTATACGGACTGGGCCTACGAGGCGATGGACTTCACCCCGGGGGCGGTTAGGGGAGCGCTGGGAACGGTGACGGTACGGGTCCGCAACACCGGGTCCCGGGCGGGGCGCGAGGTCGTGCAGCTCTATCTCACCGTGCCCGAGGGCGACGGCGGGGGCGACGGCGAGGAGCGGCCGGTGCGGCGCCTCGCGGGCTTCGCCTCGGTCACGGCGGGCCCGGGGGAGACGGCGGAGGTGTCCATCCCCGTGCCCCGCCGGGCGGCGGAGATCTGGGACGAGACGGAGGGCGCCTGGCGCCTGATCCCCGGCACCTATGCGGCAGAAGCAGGCCGCAGCGTAGCCGACCGCCGTCTATCGGCCCCGGTCCCGGTGCGAACGACGGCCTGAGCCCGCCCGGCGCGTGCCGCCCCTGCGGCCCGGGGGCCGCGTGGGGCGTACACCCGCCTGCGCCACCCGCCCCGGTGGGGCCACACCACGCCTGAGGCGGTGGGGCCCACCCGGGTTGATGTGGATCCGTGCCCCGGCCGCTGGGACTACCCCCGCCCGGTGTGTGGTGGGGTGCTCCCGGGTGGTTCCGTGGGGCTGTCTTCGTCCGAGGCGGTGGGGCGGCCCGGCGCGTGGTGTGGGTCCGTGTCCCGGCCGTTGGGGCTGGCCTGCCCGGTGTGTGGTGGGGTGCTGCCGGGTGGTTCCGTGGGGCTGTCTTCGTCCGAGGCGGTGGGGCGGCCCGGCGCGTGGTGCGGATCCGTGCCCCGGCCGCTGGGCTACCCCTGCCCGGCGTGCGGCGAGGCTGCTCGCGTCCGCCGGGCCAGTGCACCTCGCCCGGCTCGGTGGGGTGCCCCCTTACCCGGTCGGGCAGACTGCGTGGGGCGTCCCTTCACCCGGTCGGGCAGACCGCGTGGGGCGCCCCCTCACCCGGTCGGGCAGACCGCCCGCGCCCCCGGCCCCGGCCCCCGGCCGGGAGCCGGGGGCCGCGGCTCGGGGTCAGGACGCGGAAGCGGTAATGCGGCGGTACGCCATCTCGGCGAGCTGCTGCTGGCCCGCCTTGCTGGGGTGGAACCAGTCCCACTTGCTGAGCTGGGACGTGGTGAAGCGGTATTCATGCACCGCCGGGTCGTACCGGCACAGCACATCGCGCCCGCAGACGTCCTTCAGCACCTTGTTGTACTCCGTCACCCGGTCCGCCACCCGCTGGCGGCGGTCGTTGGAGGCGGCGTCCAGGTGCTCGGAGTTCTTCAGCATCGACGGGCAGATGCCCAGCTTCCAGATCTGCCTGCCGAAGACGTTCTTCCGCCCCTCCGACCACAGCCGCTTCAGATCCGGCACGCTGGCCACATACACCTGGGTCTTCGGCAGGTCACGGCGGAGCCGGGTGAGCGCCGAGGTGAAGGTGGAGCGGAACTGCTCGGTGGAGGTCATCTCGTCGACCGAGTCCCGGCAGGCGTCATTGGCGCCGATCATCACGGTGATCAGCTTCGGCTTGCGGGCCGCGGCCGCCTCGATCTGGCCGGGGAGATCGGCCACGACCGCGCCGGTCTTGGCGAAATTCCAGCTATGGGTGCCCGAGCGGGCGGAGGTGGCGGGCAGCAGCCGCTGGGCGAGGCTCTGCACATCGGTGCCGGTGGACCAGGACACCTCGGGGCAGTCGGAGAGCACCGAACAGGCGTCGAAGCCACGGGTGATGGAGTCGCCCAGGGAGGCGATCGAGCTGGGCCGGGTGTTCCAGACGACCGTCCGCTTGGCGCCGGGGGTCTTCCCGGCACGGGTCGGACCGTGCCGGGACGGGTCGTCCGAGCTGCCGAAACAGCCCGCCGAACTCAGCACGGCGGCGGTGGTGAACAGCACCACGCCGGCGCGCCCGGCAGTGCGCCCGGCCGTGCGCCGGCCGGTGCGCGAAGTGGTGCGCGGGGTCGGGCGCACGACCGTACGCATGGTCGAGGAAGCGGCCGCCGATCGCTTCCGGCGTGTCGCGCTGACCCGCATGGCTGTTCCCCCTCCGGCTGTTGGGTGATATCTATCCGGACCGACGGTACGTCACTCCTCCGGCTGGCTCGCACGGTACGTTTTTCTTGTGTCCGATGAGCGTCATCCCGGCGACATTGGCGCGCTATGCGGTACCAGCACATTACTCCCCGTCACATCCTGTCCACTTTCTAGAGAATTCTGCACGATAAATTTCACTGAAGGTGACGTCGAGACTGGTGTGGGAGTGATCACTAGGGCAGAATGTGATCCGATGTCCCGGGCGGGACCGGTACGGGCGCGAGGCCGCTGGGGAAGGCGCACCTCGAACCGCACAGGAGGCACCGGTGACGACACGTGGAGTTCTGTATGTGCACTCCGCTCCGCGCGCGCTGTGCCCGCATGTCGAATGGGCCATCGCGGGCGTCCTCGGCGTGCGTGTCACCCTCGACTGGATCAAGCAACCCGCCGCGAACGGCACCTGGCGGGCCGAGTTCTCCTGGCAGGGTGAGGTCGGCACGGCCTCCAAAATGGCGTCCGCACTCCGCGGCTGGCATCTGCTGCGCTTCGAGGTGACCGCCGAGCCCTGCGCCACCGCCGAGGGCGAGCGCTACAGCTCCACCCCCGAGCTGGGCATCTTCCACGCCGTCACCGGAATGCACGGCGACATCCTGATCCCCGAGGACCGGCTGCGCGCCGCCCTCGCCCGTTCCGTCCGCGGCGAGAGCGACCTCGAGGCGGAGATCGCCAAGCTGCTCGGCAAGCCCTGGGACGACGAGCTGGAGCCGTTCCGCTACGCGGGTGAGGGCGCCCCCGTCCGCTGGCTGCACCAGGTCGTCTGAGTGGCTGACGCGCCGCCACCCCTTTGTCCCGGAGCACACTTCAGGTCTTAGCGTGGCGGCATGACCGAACAACTCCCGGCAACGTCCGTCGCGGTCCTCGGCACCGGCATCATGGGCTCCGGCATGGCCCGCAACCTCGCCCGCTCCGGGCTCGACGTCCGTGCGTGGAACCGCACCCGGTCCAAGGCCGAGCCGCTCGGCCAGGACGGCGTACGCGTCACCGACACCCCGGCCGAGGCCGCGGACGGTGCCGATGTCGTTCTGACGATCCTCTACGACGGCGCCGCGGCCCTCGAGACGATGCGGCAGGCCGCCCCCGCGCTGCGCCCCGGGACCGTATGGGCGCAGGCCACCACGGCGGGGCTGGAGGCGATGGAATCGCTCACCGCGTTCGCCCGAGAGAAGGACCTCGTCCTCATCGACTCGCCCGTCCTCGGCACCAAGCAGCCCGCGCGGAGCGGACAGCTTCTGGTGCTGGCCGCGGGCCCACAACCCGTCCGCCCGGTGGTCTGGCCGGTTTTCGACGCCATCGGCAGCCGTACGGTGTGGGTCGGCGACAGCGCGGAGGGCGCCGCCGCCACCCGGCTCAAGCTGGTGCTCAACAGTTGGGTCCTCAATATCACCCACGCCACCGCCGAGGCGGCCGCCCTCGCCAAGGGGCTGGGTGTGGACTTTCAGGGCTTCCTGGACGGGGTGGAGGGCGGACCGCTGGACAACGGCTATATGCGGGTCAAGTCGGGTCAGCTCTTCCGGGGCGACCTCGAACCCAGCTTCGCGACCAGGACCGCCGAGAAGGACGCCCGGCTGATCGTGGAGGCCGGAGAGCGCGCCGGAGTGCGGCTGGACCTGGCGGCCGCGGGCCAGGAGCGGTTCCGCCGCGCCATCGAGGCGGGCCATGGCGACGAGGACATGGTGGCCTCGTACTTCGCCAGCTTCGACGGCGAGGCCCCCTGACATACGAACGGCCCACATACGAACTCCCACACATGAACGGCCCGCCCCCGGCCGGAGCCGGAGGCGGGCCACACCCGCGTATCAGCGCGTCAGACCGCGCGGAAGGCCAGCACCACATTGTGGCCGCCGAAGCCGAACGAGTCGTTCAGCGCCACGATCGGGCCCTCGGCCGGAAGCGCCCGCGCCTCGCCGGTCACGACGTCCGCGTCCGCCTCCGGGTCGAGCGAGCCGATGTTGATCGTCGGCGGGGCCAGCCGGTGGTACAGCGCGAGCACGCTGGCCACCGTCTCCACACCGCCCGCGCCGCCGAGCAGATGGCCCGTCATGGACTTGGTGGCGGAGACCGCCATGTGGTCCACGTCGTTGCCGAACACCTTGCGCAGCGCCTTGATCTCCGCCAGGTCGCCCTGCGGCGTCGAGGTCGCGTGCGCGTTGACGTGCGCGATCTCGGTACCGCTGATGCCGGTGTTCTCCACCAGGTTCTGGAGCGCGTTCCCGATGCCGTTGCCGGACGGCTCCGGCTGGGTGATGTGGTGGGCGTCGGCCGAGATGCCCTGGCCGATGGCCTGCGCGTACACCCGGGCGCCGCGCGCCGCGGCGTGCTCCGCCGACTCCAGGACGATGGCGCCCGAGCCCTCGCCCATCACAAAGCCGTTGCGGTCGACGTCGAAGGGGCGCGAGGCGCCCTGCGGGTCGTCGTTGTTCTTGGACATCGCCATCATGTTGCCGAAGGCGACCATGGGCAGCGGGTGGATGGACGCCTCGGTGCCGCCCGCGACGACCACATCGGCGCGGCCGGTGCGGATCATCTCGATGGCGTAGCCGATGGCCTCGGCGCCGGACGCGCACGCGCTCACCGGAGTGTGCGCGCCCGCACGGGCGCCCAGGTCGATGCTGACGTTCGCCGCCGGGCTGTTGGGCATCAGCATCGGCACGGTGTGCGGGGAGACCTTGCGGACGCCCTTCTCGCGGAGCACGTCGTACTGGTCGAGCAGGGTGGTCACCCCGCCGATGCCGGAGGCCACGACCGCGCCGAGCCGGTCGGGGTCGACCGACGGGTCCTCGCCCGCCCGGGCGGTGAAGCCCGCGTCCGCCCATGCCTCACGGGCCGCGATCAGGGCGAACTGCGCCGACCGGTCGAGCTTGCGGGCCTGCGGGCGAGGGATGATGGTGCCCGGCTCCACCGCGATCTTCGCGGCGATGCGGACCGGCAACTCGGCCGACCATTCCTCCTCCAGGAGGTTCACGCCGGACCGGCCGGCCAGCAGGGCCTCCCAGGTCGTCGAGGCGTCGCCACCCAGCGGCGTCGTGGCACCAACACCGGTGACGACCACGGTGCGATTGGTCGAGTTCACAGGAATTCCTACTCCACGTGTAGAAGGTGCTGGACCCGCCACCGCATGGGTGGCGACAACGGCCTTGAGGGGGCTCAGCCCTGGTGCTTGAGGATGTAGTCGACGGCGTCGCCGACGGTCTTGAGGTTCTTGACGTCGTCGTCCGGGATCTTCACGTCGAAGCGCTCCTCGGCGGCGACGACCACCTCGACCATGGACAGCGAGTCGACGTCCAGGTCGTCGGTGAAGGACTTGTCCAGCAGGACGTCCTCGGTCGGGATACCGGCGATCTCGTTGACGATCTCGGCGAGACCTTCGAGGATCTCTTCCTGAGTGGCGGCCATTGCGGCGCTCCTTCTTCGGTGTGTTGCGGTGGTGGCGCAGCGTCCGACTTCTGCCGAGCTGCGTGGATATGGACTATGGAGCCTAAGGGAGGGTAACGACCGTCGCTGCGTAGACGAGACCCGCTCCGAATCCGATGACGAGCGCGGTGTCGCCGCTCTTCGCCTGCCCCGTCGCCAACAGCCGCTCCATGGCGAGCGGAATGGAGGCGGCCGAGGTGTTGCCGGTGGTCTCCACATCACGGGCGACCGTGACGTGCTCCGGCAGCTTGAGGGTTTTGATCATCGAGTCGATGATCCGCATATTGGCCTGGTGGGGGATGAACGCGTCGAGGTCCTCCGGGGCGACCCCGGCCTCGTCCAGGGCCTGCTGGGCGACCTTCGCCATCTCGTAGACGGCCCAGCGGAAGACCGCCTGGCCCTCCTGGCGCAGCGCCGGGTAGCGCACCTCGGCGGAGTCCTGGTCGCGGTAGACGTCCCAGGGCAGCGTCTGGGTGATGGTGTCGGACTTGTCGCCCTCCGAGCCCCAGACGGTCGGGCCGATCGCGGGCTCCTTGGAGGGGCCGACCACCACGGCGCCGGCGCCGTCGCCGAACAGGAAGGCCGTCGCACGGTCCTCCAGGTCGGTCAGGTCCGAAAGCCGCTCGACGCCGATGACCAGCACATGCTCCGCGCTGCCGTCGGTGATCATGCCCTTGGCGAGGGTCAGCCCGTAGCCGAAGCCGGCACAGCCCGCCGAGATGTCGAAGGCGGCCGGCTTGCCGGTGCCCAGCAGATGCGCGATCTCGGTCGCGATCGCCGGGGTCTGCTTGAAGTGCGAGACCGTCGAGACGATCACGGCGCCGATCTGCTCCGGGCTCAGGCCGGCGTCGGCGATGGCCTTGCCGCCCGCCTCCACGGACATGGCGGCGACCGTCTCATCCGGACCGGCCCAGTGCCGGGTGGCGATGCCCGAGCGGGAACGGATCCACTCGTCGGAGGAGTCGATGTGCTTGAGGATCTCCTCGTTGGGCACCACCCGGGTCGGACGGTAGCCACCGACGCCGAGAATGCGCGCGTACGGGGCGCCCTTACTGGGCTTGATCTTCGCGGTCATGCTTCTCGGAGCTCCTCTTCGGCCGGTGTGGCGAGGGCGGGAATGGCGTGCTCCTCGATCAGCGCACGGGCCGCGTCGAGATCGTCCGGAGTCTTCAGCGCCAGGTTGGTGACGCCCGGCAGCGCACGCTTGGCGATGCCGGTGAGCGTGCCGCCCGGGGCCACCTCGATCAGCGCGGTGGCGCCCAGCTCCTGGAAGGTCTCCATGCACAGGTCCCAGCGCACCGGGTTGGACACCTGGGCGACCATGCGCTCGATCACCCCGGCTCCGGACGCCACGACCCCGCCGTCCCGGTTGGAGACGTAAGCGGTGCGCGGATCGGCCACCGGAACGCCCGCGACCAGGGCCTCGAGGGCGGCGACCGCCGGGGTCATATGCTCGGTGTGGAACGCGCCGGCCACCTTGAGCGGTACGACGCGGCGCACCCCCTCGGGCTTGTCCGCGGCCAGCGCCGCCAACTGCTCGGCGGTGCCCGCTGCCACGATCTGCCCGGCCCCGTTGACGTTCGCCGGGGTCAGCCCGTGCTTGTCGAGATGGGCGACGACCTCGTCCTGCTCACCACCCAGTATGGCGGCCATTCCGGTCTCGGTGCGGCTCGCGGCCTCCGCCATGGCGAGCCCGCGCCTGCGGACCAGCACCATGGCCGCCTCGTCGGTGAGTACGCCCGCGGCCACGGCCGCGGTGATCTCGCCGACGCTGTGGCCCGCGACCGCGCCGATACGGCTCGGCAGCCCCGCGAGACCGGTCGCGCCCTCGATGCCCTCGCCGAACAGCGCGTGGGCGGAGACCAGACCGGCGGCCACCAGCAGCGGCTGGGCCACCGCGGTGTCGCGGATCTCCTCCTCGTCGGCCTTGGTGCCGTAGTGGATGAGGTCCAGCCCGGACACGGCCGACCACCACGTCAGGCGTTCGGTGACGCCGGGCAGGTCGAGCCAGGGGGTGAGGAAGCCGGGCTTTTGAGCGCCCTGGCCGGGAGCGACGAGTACGAGCACTCTCACACTCTCTCTTGTGGATGGTCCGACTCGCCCGTGAGGACAAGGACGAAGAACCGTCAGGGGAATTGTGGAGGTCCAACAAACGGTCAGGGCAATATGTTCGCGTCGGCGAGACGGCCCAGGATCAGGGCTATGCGCAGAGTAAACGCCGACCTGACGTCGGAAGGTGACCATCCGGTGACGTCCGTCACACGTCGTAGCCGGTAGCGGACGGTGTTCGGGTGAACGAAGAGCATCCGGGCCGCCCCCTCCAGACTGCTCGCCTGTTCGAGGTACACACTCAGTGTCTCGAGCAGTGCCGACCCGGCTTCCTCCAGCGGTCTGTAGATCTCCTCCACCAACTGCTCACGGGCAGCGGGGTCCCCGGCCATCGCGCGCTCGGGCAGCAGATCGTCCGCGAGCACCGGACGGGGCGCGTCCGGCCAGGCGGTGCACGCCTTCAGCCCGGCCGCCGCCGCCCCCGCCGAGCGGGTCGCGGCCAGCAGGTCGGAGACCACCGGACCGGCCACCACCGGACCCGGGGCATACGGCCCGATCAGCGCCTTCGCCGCCTGGAGCGGATTGTCCGAACCGCCCGCGACCACCACCAGCCGGTCGCCCAGCACCCCGGTGAGGACTTGCAGCTTGGCGTGGCGGGCGGCCCGCCGGATCGCCTCGACCGTCAGCTCGCTGTCCCCGTCGGGCGCGGTGCCCAGCACCACGCACACATGCTCGGGGGAGTTCCAGCCGAGCGCCGCGGCGCGGGACAGCGCCCCCTCGTCCGCCTCCCCGGACAGCACCGCGTTGACCACCAGCGACTCCAGCCGGGCGTCCCAGGCACCGCGCGCCTCGGCGGCCTGCGCGTACACCTGGGCGGTGGCGAAGGCGATCTCCCGCGCGTACACCAGCAGCGCCTCGCGCAGCACCGACTCATCGCCCGGGGCCGCCACGTCGTCGATCGCCGACTCCATGACCTCGATGGTCGTGCGGACCATCTCCACGGTCTGCCGCAGGGTGATCGCCCGGGTCAGCTCGCGCGGGGCGGTGCCGAACACATCGGTACTGATCGCCTGGGGTGCCTCGGGGTGGCGAAACCATTCGGTGAAGGCCGCGATGCCCGCCTGTGCCACCAGCCCGATCCAGGAGCGGTTCTCGGGCGGCATCGCGCGGTACCACGGCAACTGCTCGTCCATGCGCGCGATGGCGTTGGCGGCGAGCTTCCCGGAGGACTTCTCCAGGCGGCGCAGGGTGGCACTGTGCGGATGCGGGGTGTTCGAGGCTGGTTCAGGCACGAGGACAAGACTGCCTTATCGGATGGTGAGCGCTGGGGGCGGGAGGCTACGCGGGGGTAGGGACGGGGCCGGGGCGGACGGGTCGGGGCGCACTACCGTGGACCGGGTGATGTGGATACAGCGGTCCGGTGCACGGTATCCGGGTGGGGACGGCGCGGGCATCGAGACGCGCCACGCCTTTTCCTTCTCTGGGTACTACGACCCCGGCAACGTGCGGTTCGGGTCCCTCGTCGCCTGCAACGAGGAGCGGCTCGCCCCCGGTGCGGGCTTCGCCGAGCATCCGCACCGCGATATGGAGATCGTCACCTGGGTCGTCGAGGGCGAGCTCACCCACGAGGACTCCACCGGTGCGCGGACCGTGGTGCGCCCCGGCGATGTGCAGCGGCTCAGCGCCGGAAGCGGAGTGCGTCACACCGAGCGCAACGCGGGCGCGGAACCGCTCACCTTTGTCCAGATGTGGCTGGTGCCGGGCCCGGGCGCCGCGACGGAGCCCGGGTACGAGGTGGTACGCGGCATCGCCGACGGCACCCCGTACGCACTGGAGCGCACCGAGGCGGTGCTGCATGTGCGGCGGCTGGCGGACGGCGAGCGCACCGCGCTGCCGGACGCGCCGTGGGTGTACGCACACGCGGTGCGCGGCGCGGCGCGGATCGAGGGGGAGGGACTCGGACCCGGCGACGCGGCCCGGATCACGGGTGCCGAGGGTCTGGAGGCACGCGCCGAGGGCCCCGCCGAGCTGCTGATCTGGGAGCTGCGCGCGGAGCCGGTCTACGGCTGAGGGGCTTACGGCCGAGGGGTCCTACGCGGTCAGCTCGGTCAGGACCGCGTCGGTGAGCGTCGGCCAGACCTCGACCGCCCAGGGGCCGAAGGCCCGGTCGGTCAGGGTGACGCAGGCGGCGCGGGCGTCCGGGTCGACCCACAGGAACGTCCCGGACTGGCCGAAGTGTCCGAAGGTGCGGGGCGAGGAGGTGGCGCCGGTCCAGTGCGGCGACTTGCCGTCGCGTATCTCGAAGCCGAGTCCCCAGTCGTTGGGCCGCTGATGTCCGTAGCCGGGCAGCACACCCGTGAGACCCGGGTGGACCACGGAGGTGGCCTCGGCCAGCGTCTCGGCCGCCAGCAGCCGCGGGGCCTGGAGCTCCGCCGCGAAGCGCACCAGGTCGTCCACGGTCGAGACGCCGTCCTTGGCGGGCGAGCCGGTCAGCTCGGTGGCGGTCATGCCGAGCGGCTCCAGCACCGCCTGGCGCAGATACTCCGGGAACGGGATGTCCGTGGCCTTGGCGATGTGATCGCCCAGCACCTCGAACCCGGCGTTGGAGTAGAGCCGGCGATTGCCCGGCGCGGCGACCGAGCGGTGCTCGTCGAAGGCGAGCCCGGAGGTGTGCGCCAGCAGATGGCGCACCGTGGAGCCCTCGGGGCCGGCCGGTTCGTCCAGCTCCACCGCGCCCTCCTCGACGGCGAGCAGCGCGGCGTAGGCGGCGAGCGGCTTGGTGACCGAGGCGAGGGGGAAGCGATGGCCGGTCGGGCCGTACGATCCGGCCAGGGTGCCGTCCGCGCGTACGACGGCGGCCGCCGCCGTCGGGACCGGCCAGTTCTCGATCATCCGCAGGCTCTCCATGCCCCAGAGCCTAGTGGCGGGGGCCGCGCGGACTCACGGCACCCAAGGTTCCGCCAAATCTTCCCTTGCTTGGAGTGCACTCCAAGTCAATAGCGTTGAAGACGTCGATGAGGCGTGCGGCTCTGCGACCTGCGAGAGGTGAATCGGCATGACCCTGATGGAGAGCGCCCCGGTGAAGGTACGCACCTGTGCGGGGCGGGGCGGGCGCCCCCGGCCCAGCGGGCGGGACGGCTACACGATCAGTGAGGTGGTCGCCCATACCGGGCTGACGGCGCACACCCTGCGCTGGTACGAGCGGATCGGGCTGATGCCGCATGTGGACCGTACGCACACCGGCCAGCGCCGCTTCACCAACCGCGACCTGGACTGGCTCGACCTCGTCGGCAAGCTGCGGCTGACCGGGATGCCGGTCGCGGACATGGTCCGCTACGCCGAGCTGGTGCGCGAGGGCGAGCACACCTTCGCCGAGCGTGAGGAGCTGCTGACCACGCACCGCGCGAATGTGCGGGAGCGGATCGCCGAGCTCCAGAGCACGCTCGAAGTCCTCGACTACAAGATCGATGTCTACGCTGACGCCCGACGGGCGTCGGAGAGGTTTGACCCCGTATGAGCAACAGCACCAATCAGACCATCGCGACCGTCGGCCTGGGGACCGGCGGACCGGAGGTCGGCGTCCAGGGCCTGGGCTGCATGGGTATGAGCTGGGCCTATGGACCGACCCATGACGAGGCGGAGGCACGGGCCACGCTGGAGCGGGCCCTGGAGCTGGGCGTCACGCTCTTCGACACCGCCGATGCCTACGGCTCCGGGCGGAACGAGGAGTTCATCTCCCCCTTCGTCCGGGCCCACCGGGACCGGATCACCCTGGCCACCAAGTTCGCCATCGAGCGCGACGAGAGCGATCCGTTCGGCAACCAGCGGATCCGCAACGACCGCCCGTACCTCCGCCGGGCCATCGAGGGCAGCCTGCGGCGGCTGGCGGTCGACCATGTCGACCTGTACTACATGCACCGGCGCAACCCCGAGGTGCCGCTGGAGGAGAGCGTCGGCGCCATGGCCGAGCTGGTGGCCGAGGGGAAGGTCAAGCACCTCGGGCTGAGCGAGGTCACGGCCAAGGAGCTGCGCGCGGCGCACGCGGTGCATCCGATCGCGGCGGTGCAGTCGGAGTGGTCGCTGTTCAGCCGCGATGTGGAGGACGGCGGAGCGAACAGCGTCGCCGCCACCGCCGCCGAGCTGGGCGTCGCCCTCGTCCCGTACTCGCCGCTCGGCCGCGGCTTCCTCACCGGCTCCTTCGTCCAGGCCGAGCAGGAGCTGGGCGAGGGCGACTTCCGCCGCCGGCAGCCCCGCTTCACCGGCGACAACGCGGCCGTCAACGCCGCGCTGCTGGAGCCGATCCGCAAGATCGCCAAGGCGCGCGGGGCCACGCTCGCCCAGATCGCGCTGGCCTGGGCGCAGCAGCGGGCCCAGGTCCACGGGCTCGCCGTGGTGCCGATCCCCGGCACCCGCACCCGCGCCCGGATCGAGCAGAACACCGGCGCGACCCGGATCGAGCTGAGCGCGGACGAGCTGGCCGCGCTGGAGCCGATCGCCGGACAGGTGGCGGGCGCCCGCTACGCCGATATGAGCGCGACGAGCGCGGGCCGGGAGTAGCTGCGCTCGGCTCAGCGGCGCGGGTTCGGCGGCAGCCACCGCCGGCGTGGTCGTCACACACCGAGTGACGACCACGGCGGCGGGGCGTCGCGGCACGTCTGGTGGGTCCGGCGCGTCGCAGCACCCCGGCGGGTCGCGCGCGTCGCCTCGCCCGAGCCCCCGTCCGGGCGGTCCGGTGCGAAGAAAACGGTCCGGTGCGAAGGTACGGGTACAGCGCGGTCCCCGCGCGATGGCCGCGGTCAGATGAGGCCGTGGCGGCAGTCCGGCCCCGTGCCCGGACTGCCGCCGTCCTCCTCGGCGCATTGCACATCGTCGAAGTCCCCGAGCGCGATCCGCGAGAAGTTGCGCAGCGAGTCGGTCCCCGGCGCGAAGTAGCCGGTGTGGCCATGGGCGCTCTCGGAGGAGACCACCCGGGCCCCGAAGGACGGATCGGTCGGGTCCTCGCCATGGCCAAGGCCCAGGAAGTCATAGCCGGTCACCCGCCGGATCCAGTCGGTGCGGTCCCGCGCCGCCCAGACCCGGGCCCCGGTGCGCAAGCCGTCGGCGCTGTCCGCGCGCATCCCCGGGCTGCCCAGCACCACCAGGTCGGAGACGCGGGCGCGGTCCATCGCGGAGGCGGCGAGACCGCAGACCACCGAGCCGTAGCTGTGGCAGAAGACGGCGGGCGGGGCGTCGGCGGTGGCCGCGGTGGTCACGGCGAGCCCCGCGAGGAACCGGTCCAGGCGGGGCGCGCCCGCCTTGGCCAGCCGGCTGGTGGCGGCGTCCGGGCCCAGCCCGGCCGGGGTCGTATAGCCGACCCAGGCGATGACGGCGGTCGGGGTGGCGGGCGCGTCCTCGGCCATCCGCGCCCGCAGCGACCGCGCCATCCCGGCCGGGGCGCCGTACGGGTCGCCCGTGCGGTCGAAGGCGTCCAGGTCGATGTCCGAGCCCGGCACGATCACGGCGGTGCGCCGGGCCCTCGCCAAGTCCCCGTACACCTCCGCCACTTGGCCGCGCCCCCGCGGATCGAAGGCGAGGATCCGGCGGCCGGGTGCGAGCAGCGCCGCGTATCGCTCGGCGAGCGCGCTCGCGGGGTCGGCCTTCCGCTCCTTGTGCCAGGCGGCCCGGATCGCCCGGGAGTTGGCCTCGTACCGCAGGCTCGGCGGTGCGCCGTCCAGATTGCCGACCACGTCGGGATGCCGGATGACCAGCGCCTTCCGCTGGACGTCGGTGAGCCGGTCGAAGAACCGGGCGATCTCGGCGGGCGAGGTGGCCGCCGGATCGGGCAGTTCGCGCCCGGCCCCGCCCAGCGAATGGTCCGCCAGCCAGGCGGCGGTGCCGGGCGGCGGGCCGGTGATGGCCTGCTCCTCGTGGGCCACGGTCCAGCCTGCCGTCCCCGCCATGACGGTGATGGTGAGCGCCGCGGTGATCAGGCGTCGTGCGTAGTGCCTGGTGCGTAGCGTCTGGGACATGGCCGGGGCTTCCCCTCTTCCCTCAGCGGTTTCGTCGGTGAACGGAGGGAAAGGTAGAGAGCCGTCGGGTGGCGGTACGTCACACCCCGGTGCCAAGTGGGATGTCATACCCCAGTAGGGGGTTGAGCGATATCGGCTGGTCCGGACAGCGAGAAGCCCCTGCCGTCCGGATGTGGGGAATGGAACGACAGGGGCGAGAGGGGATTGACGGGTAGCTCGTGGCTACTGCCAGGTGAGGCGCTGTCCATCGGATTCCACGTGCAGCCTCAGCCGCTCGGCGGGCGGCCTGTCGGCATGGTGCCACTGCCTGATCTGGTCGCTGATGGAGTCCCACAGGCGGGCTGGGCCGCCCTGGCGGACCATCCATCGCCCGTCGTCCTCGAACACGGCTGCCCACGCTCCGGCCTCCACGTCGATGATGACGTGTTCGTCTCGGCCGTTGCGGGACAGCGTGAAGCGCTGGGCCTGTGGCGCCGCGAACTGCGCGACGAACCGCACTGTCCAGTCGTCCAGTACGTCACCGCCGATGTCCGTCGGCATGGCTTCCCCCGAGTCGAGATCCGGCAGTGTTCCCAGAGCCGGAGGAGTGTGGGGCCGCGCGAGCATGAATGAGACTTTTCCGCCAAGAACAGGGCCACTTGCTGTTCCGTCTTCCGCCACGGTCAGGCGTACCAGCTCAGACGCGTTCATCCACCCGCAGACAGTCACGAGGATCTCGCCTCCTACGCGGGTCTGAGTGATCCACTCCGAGGGGACTGTGTGCACTCCACATGTCGCGATCACGCGGTCATAGGGGGCGCTGTCCTCATGACCGGACAATCCGTTACCGACAATCAAGTCAGGCCAGTAACCGAGTCCACCCAGGGCCATACCAGCGTGAGCGGAAATATCCGCGTCCACCTCAACTGACGTCACATTATCCCCACCGGCCACATGCGAAAGAAGCGCCGTTGAGTAACCCGTTCCAGTGCCGATTTCGAGTACACGGGTGCCCTCATCTACGTGCAGCTCTTCGAGCATGCGGACCACGAGACTCGGGAGGGTGGAAGACGAGGAGGGGCGGTGCGAGATACGGCCCTCGATTTGACGCGGGGTCACCGACTCCGCAACCTGGGTGGTCAGCGTGTCATCCTCGTAGACGCGGCGTAGCCGTTCGGGATTGTCGGCGAGAAACACGGGGCGGTACCAGCCCTCGTTTTCGTATTCGAACCACCCATCAGATAGAAATGCTTCGCGGGGAACAGCCATCATGGCGGCTTCCCATTCCGAACTTCGCAATGCTCCGGATTCGGTAAGTTGCCGCGCGAGAGCCGCCCGCAGCCTCTCAGAGGAAAAGTCGTCGGTCATGCGTTACTCTCTCCGTTCTCCAACAGATCGGCGATAGCTGCCGTGATGGGAAGTCCCGCCGCATCTTCGAGCCACGCCCATTGTCCATTCGGGTTGCATTCGAGAAACCACCATGTGCCGTCTGTGGTTACCGCGAAATCGAATGCTCCGAAGCTGAGCCCGAAACGAGCGAGGAACCGAACCAGTGTGCGCCGCATGCCGTCCGGGCACCGGATCGGTTCGTACGTAAGGTTCCGGTATTCGGCGCGCCAGTCGAGCACGCCAGGCGGGGCGGTAATCTGTGCGCAGAAAACCTGTTCACCAACAACAACCGCCCGTACATCGAAATCCTTGGGAACCTGAGCCTGAAACAGATGCGCGCAATGGCGTACCGCGTTGTCTACCTCGTCGGGATCAACGGATGATGCCCAAATACCGGCAGGCTCACCCTCAATGTCGTAGGCACCTGCGTGCATCGGTTTATAGATAGTGGGTTGCTCCGAGGCAAACGACTTTGCCTCGGCTGGATCACTTGTTATGAGAGTGGTGGGAACGCTGAACCCCACTTTCATTGCTGCTGCAAGTTGTGCGGGCTTGTACTCGGCTCGAGCGATGGCTTGGGGATGGCTGAGGTAAAGGCAGCCAGGAAGGGAGGACAGAACTCCGCCGAGTCCACGTCGGTTTTCCTGAGCCATAAAGCGCGCTGTTTGATCGTCTCGATTCGGTGTGTAACTGCTCGGGCGCCGATGGTACAGCGAGCGAATGCTTCCCAGCTCTGCCGTCCGCTCGCCAACGCGGAGTTGCCCGCCCCAACCGTCCGGACTCAACCGGGCTGTAAGAACGCAGGAGTCAGGGAAATCGCGACCGGGATCGAATCGTAGGACGGGCGCCCGGCGCCGGTTTAACTCCGTGATGACCAAATCTGCAGTGGGGTCCTCATATTCGGTGGCGACCAGCACCGGGTACCCGTTCATCTCTTACGACTGCCCTTCGTCCTGCTCGGCGTCGTGGCCGGTGTCAGAGTCCATCTTGCCGTCTTTGGACACCTGTGTGGGCGGGTAGGTGTTGACGGACGTCCCGTGTTTGCCGAGTTCCACAGGAGTCGGCATGCCGTCACCACCCACCCATCGGCCCGTCTGTGTTCGCGGGTCGATTCCCACATACCGCCACGGGGAACGCTCCCCATTCTGCAGCGGAGCCATGCGGCTAATGCCCCACGGAATCGGCGCTGCCGACTCCGCCCTGACAGAGTTACTGGCCAATGTCCCTCCAAGATCGTTGGTGCTGGTACTTGGAGCCCATCCCACCACAACAGCGGGAGAGCTTCGTCTCCCTTCGGCCAGTGTGCATATGCCGAGAGGAGGAACCCCGCACCGGTGTCGTCGATTGAAGACGTGGGCCGGAGCGGGGAGTCGCTCGGTGTGTACGCGTCTTCCCTGCTGCCTCTAATCCGACCAGGGAGTCGCAATCGCCATATTTGAAGGGCGACTGACCAGATCACGGCAACACATCTCGATGGGATACAAGCCGTTCAGTGCGCGGCACAGCGACGCGTGATGTAACTCCGCCTCAGCCAGTGTCAGCTCCAACTGGTAGAGGGCTCTGCCCAAACCAGGCCGTGAGAGCCAGAGTTTCAGTGCCACGCCCTTTTCTGTGCGGACAAAGCGCTCTGCGGGATCGAACTCAATTCCATACGAGTCATAGTCTGGAATCTCCATCTCTTGCTCCTCGCGCACTTCCTTCATCACCTAGGCTTGTAAATCTGCTCTTGACAGTTCGGGCAGTGCGTCGCCCCCGGCGGAAATGGGCCCTCATGCAGGCACGTCTTCGGTTCCTCGGACGGCTTCGGGGGCTCAGGGGGCTTCAACTTCCTCACTGCCCGCCCCCTTTCGAATAGCGGCGGTGATTCGACGTGCGTCGTCAGCCTTAAGGCGGGCAACCTCAAGCCACGCCGAGCGACGGTTGGGCGAGAAAATCCAGATATCCAGATTCACGCCAATACCAGCCATAGCCTCGCGAAAATCCTTCATGGCCTGCGTCGCATCGCTCACCCGATCGTCACTCACCCGACCACACCCCCCGTGTGCGGGCGCACCACACGACGCACGCGAGCGCACCCGCCCACCATGGGTGCGTCCGGGGGCATGGGCACCAACGGGCGCGTTGGTGCCACCGGAGGCATGGGCACCGAGTTGGGCACCCGGGGCAACACCAGTGTGGGCCGGTCCAACGGCCGATACGGGGGCAGCGAATCGCCGCACCGATGCCTACCGCGACCACGCCGTAACGGGCCGCGTACCGCCTTCCAAAGCCTTGAGATACGTTGGCTCACGCCAGCGCTCCCTTCCGAGCCTGGCCACGCCCCCGGACCGCTCGCAGCGCGGTTGCGGGGGTCCTTCGTGGCTGTCCAGTTGTCGACTTCGCCCCGTAGTGGGGCGTGTCGACACTTGCGCTGAACATCGGTTGAGTCCATCCCACGGTCCTATAGGGCAGCCCTATATTTGAGACATGGGAGACGATCCCGGGGCCCTCTGGTCCCATCCGCAACTAGCGGCAGCCGTCCTCAGCGAAGATTGGGGCGCTGTCTTTCGCGCGTATCGGAAGCTCACCGGCCTCAGCCAATCGAGGCTCGGGGAACGCGTCGGGCTGGTCCAGCCTGACGTGTCGGATATCGAACGCGGGCGTCGTCAGGTGACCTCCGTAGAGGTTCGACAACGCATCGTGGAGGGGCTGGGCATACCCTCCCGTCTCCAAACGGCAGCCGCCACCACCAGCAGAGCCCCCGTCGCGAGCCTGACGCTATCCGGCCCCGCTCCCGACGAAGACCTATTGGCTCGTGTGACGAGCGTGGTTGACTCCGCTCACCGCGTGGACGCTCCCACCCTGGATTGGCTTGATGGGTTGCTTGCCACACACCGCCGAGCCGAAGACCGAATTGGGGCCCGGCCGCTTGTCGACGTGATGCGCCAGCAACTCCGCACGGTCGTCGACATGTACTCAGGCGCACGCGGCCCCCTCGTCAACCGTGTGGTCCGGCTGGCTTCCGAACACGCGCAATTCCTGGCATGGATGGCACAGGATCAGGCAGAGACAGCCGCTGCTCTCGCCTGGTACGACCGCTCACACGAATGGGCGTTGGAAGCTGGAGACGCCAATATGGCCGCCACGACGCTCAGCATGAAGGCGCACATGGCGTGGTCAGGCGGGCGCGGCGGCCGGTGCGTACGACTCGCTGAGGCTGCCCGCTGGTCGGCCCCGGGCACATCGCTGGGTGTGCAAGGTATGGCCGCTCAGATGGCTGCAAGGGGGTACGCCCTCGACGGTGAGGCTGACAGCGCCCGCCGCATGCTGGATGAGGCACAGGGGCTCATTAGCCAGGCGTCCGAGCATCCCGAGGATGAGCCCGTGTGGATGTACTTCTACGACGAAACATGGTTCACCCTGCAACGCGGCATGGCGGCTATGCATCTGCGTGACTGGCGAACTGCCGTCGAACACATCACGGTTGGGCTCGACGCGTTGCCAGACGAGTACCGCCGTGACAAGACCTGGTATCGCTCCTGTCTCGCACATGCGCTTGCTGAGATGGGTGAGTCAACTCAAGCCGCCTCTGTGGCTATGGCGAGCATCCCCGACGCTGCCGCTGTCGGCCGCCCACATTCGTGGAACGAGTTGCACGCCATGGCCGCTGTGCTGCTGCGCCGAGGGGCGAAAGAGAGTCAACAGACCATCGCAATGCTTCGCGAGTACGACTGAAGAATGGCCAGTTCCACGAACGGCTAACTGATTCAGCGGCTGCAACAACGGCCACCCTCCGTCACACCACAGAGGGTGGCCGTTGTCACAGCCAGTCATGGTGGCCGTCCGTGCGTGGACGGTTACAGGGTGGGTCAGACAGGGAGGCCCATCACTTAACCCCGTACCCCCAGTAGGGGGTCGCGGCCCGGCCCGGGTCACTGACCGGGCGTCACCAGGCCCGATTCATAAGCGAAGATCACTGCCTGGGCGCGGTCGCGCAGGCCCAGCTTGGCCAGCACCCGGCCGATATGCGTCTTCACGGTCTGCTCCGCGAGCACCAGTGACTCGGCGATCTCCTGGTTGGACAGACCCCGCGCGATCAGCTCCAGCACCTCGGTCTCACGCGGCGTCAGCCCGCTGCGCCGGGCGGACGGGCCGTCGCGGCGCGGGGCCGGGCGCTGGCGGGCGAAGTCGGCGATCAGCCGGCGGGTGACGGACGGGGCGAGCAGCGCCTCGCCCGCCGCCACCACCCGGACCGCGGAGATCAGATCGGCCGGCGGGGCGTCCTTGAGCAGAAAACCGCTGGCCCCGGCGCGCAGCGCCTCGTAGACGTAGTCGTCCACATCGAAGGTGGTGAGCATCAGGACCTTGGGCCGGTGGATGACCCCGCGCGGCGGGTCCAGCAACCGCCGGGCCGCCTCGAGCCCGTCCATCTCGGGCATCCGGACGTCCATCAGCACCACATCGGGGTGGGCCCGGCGGCTGACCTCCACACCCTCCCGCCCGTCCGGCGCCTCGCCGACGACGTCGATATCGCTCTGCGCGGCGAGCAGGGCGGCGAACCCGGCCCGCACCATCGCCTGGTCGTCGACGATGATCACCTTGATGGTCATGACGGGTCCGTCTCTTCGAGGTCTACCAGGGGGAGCCGGGCCGCGACGCGGAAGCCGCCGTCGGGAAGCGGGCCGGTGTCGAGCATGCCGCCGACGAGCCGTACGCGCTCGACCATGCCGACGAGGCCATGGCCGGTGCCGCTGGTCTCCAGGGGCTTGGTGGGCGCGCTGACCGGCGGGCCGTTGACCACCAGCAGGGTCAGCGCCGAGCGGTCCTCGGCCGCCGAGATGGCCACCCGGGTGGCGGCACCCGGTGCGTGCCGCACCACGTTGGCCAGCGCCTCCTGCACGATGCGGTACGCGGACAGCCCGACGGCCTGCGGCAGCGGTTCGAGCTCGGCCACCTCGTCCGCGATGGTCAGCGTGGTCGGTATACCGGCCCGTACCGTCGCCTCGACCAGTTGCGGCACCTGCCGCAGCCCCGGCTGCGGCGCCCGCTCGCCGCGGGTCTCCTCGCTGCGCAACACGCCCAGCAGCCGCCGCATTTCGGCGAGGGACTCCCGGGCGGTGGCGGCGATGGTGGAGAACTCCCGCTCCGCCTCGGCCGGCAGACCACCGATCCGGTACGGGGCGCTGTCGGCCTGCACGGTGATCACGGACATATGGTGGGCGACCACGTCGTGCAGCTCGCGGGCGATCCGGGTGCGCTCCTCCAGCAGGGTGCGATGGGCCCGTTCGGCCTCGCTGATCGTCTCCTGCTCGGCCAGCCGCCGCTGGGCGTCGCCGCGCTCCCGCAGCGCCCCGGCGACCAGCAGCACCACTCCGCCGAGCACGAACAGCACCACATTGCTGCCGTTGCTCTTGTCCGGGAAGGCCATGCCGAGCGACAGTCCGGCGGTGCCGGTGACCAGCCACACCGCCACCAGGGTGCGGCGCGGTTCGCGCAGCGCGAGGGCCAGCAGCAGGAAGAGATAGCCGATGATGGGGCCCGGCAGCCAGGGCCACACCCGGTTCTCCAGGTGGTCGGCGGTGCCGAGCACCACGAAGGCGCAGACGATGTCGGAGAGGAAGACGATCCACCACGCCTGGAGGGGACGGGTGACGGACAGCAGCAGCGGGGTGGTCTGGACGATGGCGATCAGCGTGGCCACGCCGCCGCCCACCCCGTAGTCGCCCGAGAGGACCTGGGCGGAAGTGGGGACCAGGATCGTGGTGAGGATCATCGCCACGCCGTACGGCACCCGGCGCAGCCAGCGCCGGGGCGACTGGGCGAACAGCGGTGTCGCCGGATAGCTGGGGGTGACCAGGGCCCGGGCGAGGCCGCCCGCCTGCCGCCGGGCGGCCTTGGGCAGGCTCTCGTGCGCGGTGGAGGAGGCGGCCGTGGAGGAGGCGGCGCCGGACGCCGGGCCGGCGGCCGGGCCGGAGGAGGGACCGGACACTTACAGCTCCGCCAGCAGCTCGGCCTTCTTCGCGCTGAACTCGTCGTCGGTCAGCAGCCCGGCCGTGTGCAGCTCGCCCAGATGACGGATGCGCTCGGCGATGTCCGCGGGGTCGCGGCGCGGGGCGGCGGCCCGGTTCGGGCTCGGGGCGCCCTCGGTGCACGGGACCGGGGAGGAGGCCCGTATCGCCTCCAGGACGGCCGCGGCGAACGGCAGCGACTGGTGGACGAGGCCGTAGCCCATCCCGAACACGACGGCCGCCGGGTCCTGGTCGGGGCGGCCGGCGGGCTCGTCCTCGGCGGAGCGCCGCAGCAGCCGCAGATAGCCGTGGCCACCGCCCTTGGGGGCGGCCTTGCCGGTGCCGTTCCTGGCCGTGCCGTCCTTGGCGGAACCGCCTTTGGTGGAACTGCCCTTGGCCGAAGCGCCTTTGACGGAGCCCTCCTTGGGGGCGGTGCCCGCCGAGCCCCGGCTCTCCGGGGACCGCCACTCCACACCGGTCAGCTCGTCGATCCGGAACCGCTGGTCCCCGACCTTCCACTTCTCCGAGGAGGCGCCGGTCCAGAACCAGCGGAAGGAGATCGCCTTGCCGTCGAAGGACGCCTTGCCGTCGTACGCCTTGAAGGACAGCGGCGCCGGGGGCACGGCCACCAGATGCGTCTCGGCGGGGATGTCCGCGTCCGGGCAGAGGGACTCGCGTATCCGCTCGGCGTAGTAGTCCGCGAGCGTCTCCCGCTCGGCCGGCAGCACCAGGCGGTACGGGTCGTACGCCTCCTTGAGCTGGCCGTCGGCGGCGTCCATCAGGGGGTCGGCGCCTGGTCTTGGCACGGCGCGCAGCACCACCGTTCCCCGTTTGCCGACAGCCAGCTCCACTCCGGACAGCGCCTCGAAGGGGATGCGGCGTTCGCCGAGCGCCTGGAGCAGCTTCGGCGTGCGGATCCCCCGTTCGAAGCGGATGAGCATGGAGTCGGTGTCGAACTCCCAGACGGTCTGAAAACCGGCCAGTACATCACCCATGCGGCTCATCGTATGCGGCGGCGGCCCGCCCGTCCCCCCTCTGAGGCTACGCGCGTCACTAGAGTTTCCGGTGTTTGCGCCGGCCGTCAGCGTAGCCCCGCGGTGCAGTCGTCGCCGTTGCCGCAGCTCACGGACTGGACGGCGCCGATTCCCACCCGGGCGAAGTTGTCCAGGCTGGTCGTGCCCGGTTCGAAGTATCCGGCGTGTCCATCCGCCCCGTCCGCGGAGAGCAGCCGGGCGCCGAAGCCCGAGGAGACCGGGTCCGCGCCATGGCCGAGCCCGCCGACCTCCAGATGCGGAATGTCCCCGATCCAGTCGCCGGAGTCGCGCATCGCCCACACCCGGGCGCTGGTCCCCAGGTCGGAGACGTGGTCGGCGCGCATCCCGGGGCTGCCGGCCACCGCGATATCGGTGACCTTGGGCGGCAGATCGCGGGCGGCGACCCCGCACACCACCGAGCCGTAGCTGTGGCACATCAGCGAGACCCGGGAGAGCGCGGGCAGCGCGTCGACCAGTGCGCGCAGCCGCACCGCGCCCTGGGCGGCCAGCTTGCCGGTGGCCGCGTCCATGCCGATCCCGGCGGGGGAGGTGTAGTCGGCCCAGGCGATGACGGCGGTCTTGGCGTCCGGGGCGTCGGCCCGCTCGTTCTCGTAGAGCGCGCGGGCCATCCCGACCGTGGCGGTGTACGGGCGCCCGGACTTCTGGAAGGTCAGGATGTCGGTGTCCACACCCGGCACCACGATCGAGACCCGGTTGGCGTGGGCGAGGTCGCCGAAGACCTCGGCGGCCCGTCCGGCGCCCGACGGATCGAAGGAGAGGATCTGCCGCCCCGGGCCCAGCAGGTCCTGGTAGCGGTTCATCCGGCGGGTCGCGTCCGAGCGGCCCATCGGGGTGAGCCGGGCGTCGTGCATCCGCTTGCGCTCATCGCTGCGCGCCTGGGTCAGGGCGACGCGGTTGGCCCGGAACCGCAGGTCCACCGGCGCGCCGTTGAGATTGCCCACGGCCAGCGGATAGCGCCGCACCAGGCGGTCGGTCTGGGCCTTGGTGAGCGAGTCGAACCAGCGGCCGAGGGCGCGCGGCGAGCCGTACGGATCGGGCAGCGCGCGGCCGCCGAGCGATCCATGGCGCCAGGCGCTGATCGACGCGGAGAGCGCGTCCGGGGCTCCTCGGTGGCTCCGTACGGCCGTCCACCCGGTGGTGGCGAGGAGAACGAACACCACCGCCAGCGCGAGCAGGGCGCGCCAAGCGGTGGAACCGGGGGAGGGGGAGCCGAGCTCCGAGAAGGAAGTCACCGCGGCACACCCTAGGAGAAGCGCGGTGCCAGGTGCCAAATGCCGTGATTCATCTCACGTTTGACAACGGGAATTCCTGGGAGCTATGTCGGAATTGATGCTATTTATCCCACTGTTCGGCGAGGGTGGGGCCCACGTAATCAAGATGGAACGCGGTGAGGTCTCGCAAAGTGACCATGCTGTCCTCCTCGCCCTCGCCCCATAGCTTCCCGGACACCCGGATCACTCCGCTGAACATCGCGACCACCAGCCGCGGCCGGGGGTCGGCGTCGATGTCCAGCCCCTCGCGGCGGGCGATCTCGCTCGCCAGCCGCTCCTCCATCTCGGCGGTGCGGCGCAGATGGACGGCCAGCAGGCTCGGCGTCGACTCGATCACCCGGTACATCCGCATATGGAGCTCCGGCGGCACCATCTGCTCGATCGCCTCCCCGATGCTCCCCCAGGCGTCGAGCACCGCGCCGCGCAGCGCGGCCAGCGGCGCCTCGTCCGCGGGGCGCCCGCACAGGGCGGCGAAGAAGTGGCACTCGGCCGACTCCTGGCTGGCGAAGGCGACCTCCTCCTTGTTGGCGAAGTACCGGAAGAAGGTGCGCTGGGAGACCTCGACCGCCTCGGCGATCTCGTCGACCGTCGTGTGCTCGTATCCCTGACGGGTGAACAACTCCAGCGCGGAGCGCACCAGGGCGTTCCGCGTCCGCTGCTTCTTGCGCTCGCGCAGCCCGGGCGGTGGTGGCGTCTTCTGGTCCGCCACTGCCTCGTCCGTTGTCACCTATCGGCTCGCTTTCTGTCGGCTCGGGGGCCGCGTTGCGGCTGCTCAGAATACCTGTGACGGAAACGTCAGTTACCGGCGGATGAATCGGTTTGTCAATTGTCAGACGCTGACATTAGTGTCCGGTCATGACCTCTTCGACCGCCGTCGCCGATTCGGCGCCGGAACCTCCCATAACCGAGGCCCCCAAGGGGCTTCGGGGTCATCCATGGCTGACGCTCCTCACCGTCGCCCTCGGCGTGACGATGGTCGCCCTCGACGGCACGATCGTCGCCATCGCCAACCCGGCCATCCAGAAGGACCTCGGCGCCTCGCTCGCCGATGTCCAGTGGATCACCAACGGCTATCTGCTGGCCCTCGCCGTCGCGCTGATCACGGCGGGCAAGCTGGGTGACCGCTTCGGCCACCGCCAGACCTTCCTGATCGGCGTCATCGGCTTCGCCATCTCCTCGGCCGCCATCGGCTTCTCCGGCGAGGTGTCCCTCGTCGTGGTGTTCCGGGTGCTCCAGGGCCTGTGCGGCGCGCTGCTGATGCCCGCGGCGCTCGGGCTGCTGCGCGCCACCTTCCCCGCCGAGAAGCTCAACATGGCGATCGGCATCTGGGGCGCGGTCATCGGCGCCTCCACCGCCGCCGGCCCCATCGTCGGCGGACTGCTCGTCGAGC
This sequence comes from Streptomyces sp. CY-1, assembly GCF_047218265.1. Taxonomy (NCBI): domain Bacteria; kingdom Bacillati; phylum Actinomycetota; class Actinomycetes; order Kitasatosporales; family Streptomycetaceae; genus Streptomyces; species Streptomyces sp. CY-1. Next base: position 3,758,223 of record NZ_CP178393.1, on the reverse strand, counting down.
ATGTCAACTGGCAGTCGGTCTTCTTCATCAACGCGCCCGTCGGCGTGCTGGCGCTGGTCCTCGGCCTGCTGCTGCTGGTCGACCACCGCGCCGAGAAGGCCCCGCGCTCCTTCGACCTCCCCGGCATCGTGCTGCTCTCCGGTGCGATGTTCTGCCTCATCTGGGCGCTGATCAACGCCGCCGACTGGCACTGGACCGACCAGCGCACGCTGCTCTTCCTGGGCCTCGCGGTGGTCTGCTTCGCCGTCTTCGTCTTCTGGGAGAGCCGGACGCGGGAGCCGCTGCTGCCGCTGAGCATGTTCCGTTCGGTGGCGCTGAGCGCGGGCACCGTGCTGATGGTGCTGATGGCCTTCGGCTTCATGGGCGGGTTGTTCTTCGTCACCTTCTACCTTCAGAACGTGCACGGGCTGAGCCCCGTCGACAGCGGGCTGCGGCTGCTGCCGCTCACCGCGATGATGATCGTCGCCTCGCCGCTGGCCGGTGCGCTGATCACCAAGTTCGGGCCGCGGATGCCGCTGGTGAGCTCCATGGTGATCACCGCCGTCTCGATGTTCGGCCTCTCCCGGCTGGACGTGAACAGCGGCGGCCTCGAGATGTCCATCTGGTTCGCCCTGCTCGGCCTCGGCCTCGGCCCGGTGATGGTCGGCGCCACCGAGGTCATCGTCGGCAACGCCCCGATCCAGCACGCCGGTGTGGCCGGCGGCCTCCAGCAGGCCGCGATGCAGGTCGGCGGCAGCCTCGGTACGGCCGTTCTGGGCGCGGTCATGGCGGGCAGGGTGGACAACACGCTGCCGCAGAAGTGGGCCGACGCGGGGCTGCCGCCGATGCCCGAGGGCGCGGAGTCCAAGGCGTCGGACGCCGTCGAGGTCGGCATCGCGCCGGTTGCCAAGGGCACTCCGCCGGAGATCGCGGGGAAGATCACGGCCGTCGCGCATGACACCTTCGTGTCAGGGATGGGGCTCGCCTTCACGGTGGCCGCTGTCGTCTCGGTGGTCGCGGCGCTGGTCGCGAGCTTCACCAAGCGCGGCGAGAACGCGGAGGCGGCCGGCGGGAGCGTTCACATCTGACCCCTCGTGGTCAACCCCCTATCAGGGTGGACCTTGATCGACCCCATGGTGGCGAACGGGAGTTGGCGGACACGCTGGCTCCCGTTCTGTTCTTTCCACCTGTTTTTCGACACGGGGAGTGAAGCGCAATGCGCAAGATCATCAAGACCGCCGTCTCGGCTCTGGCCCTCACGGCGGCCCTCACGGCGACTGTCGCCGCCACCCCTGCCTCGGCGGCGACGGCCACGTCGGCCACGTCGGCCACGTCGGCCACGTCGGCCACGTCGGCCACGTCGGCCACGTCGGCCACGTCGGCGCGGGCCGCCGTCGCGCCACCGCGGCTGGGGAACTGCGCCGCCGGTCAGCTCTGCCTGTGGCGGAGCGGCGGCTTCACGGGGGCCCGCCAGACCCATGAACTGGCCGGTGTCGACATCGAAAGCTGTGTCCCCCTGCCGTCCGGCACGAGCGCGGCCTCGCTGGCGAACCGGACGGGCCGTCCGGTGACGGCGTATCAGAGCGGGGAGTGCGCCGAGACAGCCGAGTTCCGCACCTACCCCACGGGCTCCTGGGCCCCCGAAACCCCGTACCAGGTACGGGCCTTCAAGATCTGGGAACGCTGACCCGACACCACGCGCGCCGACCGGTGCCTGGGTGTTTCCCCTACCCGCCCCTTCCCGAACCGGGGGCTCCGCCCCTGGACCCCGGGCGTCCTGTGGGTGTGTGCTCAGGCGCCTTTCGGAGGGTGATGGGTGGTCCGGCCGCCCGTCTGTGGGGCGGGCCGCGATCGGGTGCGGCTGCGCGGTCTCGCCTGGCACCGGTCGGGTGGTCGTGGTCGGTCCGGGGTGTGGGTGTTTCCCCTACCCGCCCCTTCCCGAACCGGAGGCTCCGCCCCTGGACCCCGGGGCCCTTGCGGGCGTGTGCTCACGCGCTTCTCGGACGGTGGCGGGTGGTCCCACCGCTATCCGCGGGGCGGCTGCTCCGGTCGGCTCCGCCGCCCCCGGGCCCGGCCGAAGCGGCAGGCCCGGCGCCCGGGTCGGGGCGGGGGCGAGGCCCCTGGGGCCGAGGGTGCGGGGGTGCGGGGCGGAGCCCCTGGGGCCGGGCGGGGGCGTCGCCCCCGCAATCAACCGCCCGTCCGCTCGGGGCGGAGCCCAGGGCAGACAGGGCCCCGAGGCACACGAAAACGCGGGGGCGGGCTGGGAATCCAGCCCGCCCCCGCGTCGGGGTCGCCGCCGTCGCAGATGGCTTGCGCGTCGGGGTCGCCGCCGTCGTGGACGGTTACCGCGTCACGGCTATCCGCCGTCGTAGACGGTTGCGCGTCACGGCTCCCCGCCGTCGTAGACGGTTGCGCGTCACGGCTCCCCGCCGTCGTAGACGGTTGCGCGTCACGGCTATCCGCCGTCGCAGACGGCTATCCGCCGTCGCAGACGGCTACGCGTCGCCGCCCGCCGGGCCCGGATCCGCCGCGGCCACGTCCAGGAGCTGGTAGCGGTCGATCGCCTGCTTCAGGGCGGAGCGGTCGATCTTGCCGTCGCGGGCCAGTTCCGTCAGCACGCCGAGCACGATCGACTCGGCGTCGATGTGGAAGAAGCGCCGGGCCGCGCCGCGGGTGTCGGCGAAGCCGAAGCCGTCCGCGCCCAGGGACTGGTACGTGCCGGGGACCCAGCGCGCGATCTGGTCGGGAACCGCGCGCATCCAGTCGGAGACGGCCACCTTCGGGCCCTCCGCGTCCGCCAGCTTGCGGGTGACGTACGGGACGCGCTGCTCCTCCTCCGGGTGGAGCAGGTTGTGCTCCTCCGTCTCGACGGCGTCGCGGCGCAGCTCGTTCCAGGAGGTGGCCGACCAGACGTCCGCCTTGACGTTCCAGTCCTCGGCGAGGATGCGCTGGGCCTCGATGGCCCACGGCACCGCGACACCGGAGGCGAGGATCTGCGCCGGGATGGCGCCCTGCTCGCCCTGCCGGTAGCGGTAGAGGCCCTTGAGGATGCCCTCGCGGTCCACGTTCTCCGGCTCGGCGGGGTGCTTGATCGGCTCGTTGTAGACGGTGAGGTAGTAGAAGACGTCCTCACTGTTCTCGCCGTACATCCGGCGCAGACCGTCCTGGACGATATGGGCGATCTCGAAGCCGTACGCCGGGTCGTACGCGACGACCGCCGGGTTGGTCGAGGCCAGCAACTGGGAGTGGCCGTCCGCGTGCTGGAGACCCTCACCGGTCAGGGTCGTACGACCGGCGGTCGCGCCCAGGACGAACCCGCGCGCAAGCTGGTCGGCCATCTGCCAGAACTGGTCACCGGTGCGCTGGAAGCCGAACATCGAGTAGAAGACGTAGACCGGGATCAGCGGCTCGCCATGCGTGGCGTACGCGGAGCCCGCCGCGATCAGCGAGGCCGTACAGCCCGCCTCGGAGATGCCGTCGTGCAGCATCTGCCCGGTCGGCGACTCCTTGTAGGCCAGCAGCAGCTCACGGTCGACCGACTCGTAGGTCTGGCCCAGCGGGGAGTAGATCTTCGCCGAGGGGAAGAGCGAGTCCATGCCGAAGGTGCGGTACTCGTCGGGCGCGATCGGCACGAACCGCTTGCCGATCTCCTTGTCCCGCATCAGGTCCTTCAGCAGCCGCACAAACGCCATGGTGGTGGCGATCTGCTGCTGGCCGGTGCCCTTCTTGAGCGCGGCGTAGGTCTTGTCGCCCGGCAACTGGAGCGGCTTGGCGCGCACGACACGGGTCGGCGCGTAGCCGCCCAGCGCCTTGCGGCGGTCGTGCATGTACTGGATCTCCTCCGAGTCCCGGCCCGGGTGGTAGTACGGCGGCAGGCCGGACTCCAGCTCCTGGTCCGGGATCGGCAGGTGCAGCCGGTCGCGGAAGCGCTTGAGGTCGTCGACCGTCAGCTTCTTCATCTGGTGGGTCGCGTTGCGGCCCTCGAAGTTCGGGCCGAGGGTCCAGCCCTTGACGGTCTGCGCGAGGATCACCGTCGGCTGGCCCTTGTGGGCCTTGGCCGCCGCATACGCCGCGTAGATCTTCTTGTGGTCGTGACCGCCGCGGCCCAGGTGCAGGATCTGGTCGTCGGTCATGCCCTCGACCATCTTGCGCAGCCGCTGGTCGTCGCCGAAGAAGTGGTCCCGGATGTAGCCACCGGTCTCGGTCGCGTACGTCTGGAACTGACCGTCCGGGGTGGTGTTCAGCTTGTTGACCAGGATCCCGTCCCGGTCCTGCGCCAGCAGCGGGTCCCAGGTGCGGTCCCACACCAGCTTGATCACATTCCAGCCGGCGCCGCGGAACTGCGACTCCAGCTCCTGGATGATCTTGCCGTTGCCGCGCACCGGGCCGTCGAGCCGCTGGAGGTTGCAGTTGACCACGAAGGTCAGGTTGTCCAGGCCCTCACGCGCGGCCAGGGAGAGCTGGCCGAGCGACTCCGGCTCGTCCATCTCGCCGTCGCCCAGGAACGCCCAGACGTGGGAGTTGGAGGTGTCGGCGACGCCGCGCGCCTCCATATAGCGGTTCATCCGCGCCTGGAAGATCGCGCCGAGCGGGCCCAGGCCCATGGAGACCGTGGGGAACTCCCAGAAGTCCGGCATCGACCGCGGGTGCGGATAGCTGGACAGCGCGTGACCGAGCTTGGACTTCTCCTGACGGAACCCGTCCAGGTGGTCCTCGGTCAGGCGGTCCAGCAGGAAGGCCCGGGCGTAGATGCCGGGAGAGGCATGGCCCTGGAAGAAGATCTGGTCGCCACTGTCGTGGTCCTTGCCGCGGAAGAAGTGGTTGAAGCCCACGTCGTACAGCGAGGCGGAGGAGGCGAAGGTGGCGATGTGGCCACCGACCCCGATCCCCGGACGCTGCGCCCGGGAGACCATCACCGCCGCGTTCCAGCGGGTCGCGTTGAGGACCTTGCGCTCGATCTCCTCGTTGCCGGGGAAGAACGGCTCGCTCTTGGTGGCGATGGTGTTGACGTAGTCCGTGCTGCGCATCTCGGGCACGGCGACACGCTTCTCGCGGGCGCGCTCGATCAGGCGAAGCATCAGGTAGCGGGCACGTTCCCGGCCTCGCTCATCGACGGCTGCGTCGAGCGAGTCGAGCCATTCCTGGGTCTCTTCGGGATCGAAGTCCGGGACCTGGCTGGGAAGGCCGCCAATGATGATCGGGTTGCGATCGGATCCGGAAGCCACGCTATTCCTTCGCTTTTCGGTCGTGCTGTGCACGCACATGGATTCGTGCTCTGCTGCTGTAGCGCCGTTGTCCATCGTGTACCTCGGGTACGGGATACGTCACCTCTACCGAGTGGTAACCATCACCAGGTGAGACGGGCGCTCCGGCGGCCGTTCGGCGTGCGACGGCCGAATCGCAACCTTACGCCCACGACCGGGGTCGTCTGCGTACGGCCGTTCGGCGCCGGGGCGGCGTAAGGTGGCTAGACACACACGTAAGCCGGACATCCTCGGGCAATCCGGTCGGCCGCGCGCCGTTGCGTGTCGTTCCTCCATGATGGGAGTTGCGGCGACACGTCAACGTTTGGGCGGGATCGCTGGCCGGGTACTTGCGCGATCCGCCCGGCCCGTGTGGACTACGCCCAAGCCCTCGCGTACGCGCGCGGGGCCCCCACAGACTCGAAGAGTGAATGCAAGATGACAGGAGGCAATCCGTGAGCGCGACCGCGGACCACGCGGAGGAGCGGACCAACCCTGCCGCGAGGCTGGGTTTTCAGCCCGAACAGGTGGTCCAGGAGATCGGCTACGACGACGATGTCGACCAGGAGCTCCGCGAGTCCATCGAGGAGATCACCGGCCAGGAGCTCGTCGACGAGGAGTACGACGATGTGGCCGATGCCGTTGTGCTGTGGTTCCGAGAGGACGACGGCGATCTGACGGACGCGCTGGTGGACGCCATCCAGATGATCGACGACGGCGCACCGGTCTGGCTGCTGACGCCCAAGACCGGCCGTGACGGCTATGTCGAGCCGAGCGATATCAATGAGGCCGCGACCACCGCGGGCCTGTCCCAGACCAAGAGCTTCAACGCGGGCAAGGACTGGACGGGCAGCCGTCTGGTCACGCCGAAGGCCGCTCGTAGCGGCAAGCGCTGAGACTCGGCGGATCCACACCTCAGAGCCCCCCTCCGTGCCCTTTCGGAGGGGGGCTCTGCACGGCAGGCCCTGTCCGGGCGGTCTTCGAGGGCCCGCGACGCCAGCTACGGCCCTCGCCGCGTTGTCGGAGTCGCCCGAGTGCGCCCAGCACGAGGGCGATCCTCCGCCTTGCGATGGACCGCATCCGACGCCGCGGGCTGATCCTCGAAGACCGCCCGGACAGGGCCTAGGCTGGACGCGCACCACATGATCATTCGAACGTGATCTTCCGGACGTGAGCGAAGGGATGTCCCCATGGCGATAGAGGTCGGTGCGAAGGCCCCCGACTTTCAGCTCAAGAACCAGCACGGCGAGTCGGTCAGGCTCGCCGACTTCCGGGGCGAGAAGAACGTCGTGCTGCTCTTCTACCCGTTCGCCTTCACCGGCGTCTGCACCGGCGAGCTGTGCGCGCTCCGCGACGAGCTGCCGACGTTCGTCAACGACGAGGTCCAGTTGCTGGCGGTCTCCAATGACTCGCCCTTCAGCCTGCGGGTCTTCGCCGAGCAGGAGGGGCTGGAGTACCCCCTGCTGTCGGACTTCTGGCCGCACGGCGAGACCAGCCGCGCCTACGGCGTCTTCGACGAGGACAAGGGCTGCGCGGTGCGCGGCACCTTCGTGATCGACAAGGAGGGCGTGGTGCGCTGGACGATCGTCAACGGCCTGCCCGACGCGCGGGACCTGAACGACTACGTCAAGGCCCTCGAAACCCTGTAGTAGCCGGGAACCGCTCACTAGGATCGACGCGTTGATCCTGATGGGAAACCTTTGATGAAGGGGCACGCAGTGCTCCTGACGAACCTTTTTGGGAGGACTCGTGGGAGTCAGCCTCAGCAAGGGCGGCAATGTCTCGCTGACCAAGGAAGCCCCGAACCTGACCGCGGTCGTCGTGGGTCTGGGCTGGGACGCCCGCACCACCACGGGCACGGACTTCGACCTCGACGCCAGCGCCCTGCTGACGAACGCCGAGGGCAAGGTCGGCAACGACCAGAACTTCGTCTTCTTCAACAACCTCAAGAGCCCCGACGGCTCCGTGGAGCACACCGGTGACAACATCACCGGTGAGGGCGAGGGCGACGACGAACAGATCAAGGTGAACCTGGCGGGCGTCCCCGCCGATGTCGCCAAGATCGTCTTCCCGGTGTCGATCTACGACGCCGAGACCCGGCAGCAGAGCTTCGGCCAGGTGCGCAACGCCTTCATCCGCGTGGTGAACCAGGCCGACGGCAATGAGCTGGCCCGCTACGACCTCTCCGAGGACGCCTCGACCGAGACCGCCATGGTCTTCGGCGAGCTGTACCGGAACGGGGCGGAGTGGAAGTTCCGCGCCATCGGCCAGGGGTACGCCTCGGGCCTGCGCGGTATCGCGCAGGACTTCGGCGTCAACGTCTGAGCGAGCTGTCGAGCGCCATCGAGGGCCGTCACCGGCCGTCCAAGGCTGTTCAGGGCCCGTGCGAGGCCATATCCGGCCTGCGCGCGAGGCCATTCCGGCGCCGCACCCCCGCGCCCCAGCGGCAGGGGTGCGGCGCCGGACGCGCATCACCCACGCACCACGGGGAGGAATCAGCATCATGGGCGTCACACTCGCCAAGGGGGGCAATGTCTCCCTCTCCAAAGCCGCTCCGAATCTCACACATGTGCTCATCGGCCTGGGCTGGGACGCGCGCTCCACCACCGGAGCGCCGTTCGACCTCGACGCCAGCGCGCTGCTGTGCCAGTCGGGGCGGGTGCTCGGCGATGAGTACTTCATCTTCTACAACAACCTCAAGAGCCCCGAGGGCTCCGTCGAGCACACCGGCGACAACCTCACCGGTGAGGGCGAGGGGGACGATGAGTCCCTGCTGATCGATCTGGTCAAGGTCCCGGCCGGGGTCGACAAGATCGTCTTCCCGGTCTCGATCCATGACGCCGATGCCAGGCGCCAGACGTTCGGGCAGGTCAGCAACGCCTTCATCCGGGTGGTGAACCAGGCGGACGGCCAGGAGCTGGCCCGCTACGACCTCTCCGAGGACGCCTCGGGCGAGACCGCGATGATCTTTGGCGAGGTCTATCGCTATGGGGGCGAGTGGAAGTTCAGGGCCGTGGGGCAGGGGTACGCGTCGGGTCTGCGCGGCATCGCTCTAGACTTCGGAGTCAACGTTTCGTAAAGCCGCGTAATAGCGCGCGGGGGAGACCTTACGACGAAGGATTGGGTAGGCAGTGCTCCTCAAAACCTTTGGTTGGTCGTTCGCCGTCACGGTGATCGGTCTGGCCCTGGCCGGCGTCCTCTGGGGGTGGAAGGGGCTCGCGATCGTCGGGATCCTCTCGATCCTGGAGATCTCGCTCTCATTCGACAACGCGGTCATCAACGCGGGCATCCTCCGCAAGATGAACGCCTTCTGGCAGAAGATCTTCCTGACGGTCGGCATTCTGATCGCCGTCTTCGGTATGCGTCTGGTCTTCCCGGTGATCATCGTCGCCATCACGGCGAAGCTGAGTCCCGTCGAGGCCGTCGATCTCGCGATCAACGACAAGGACAAGTACGAGCACCTGGTCACGGCGGCGCATCCGGCGATCGCGGCCTTCGGCGGGATCTTCCTGCTGATGATCTTCCTCGACTTCATCTTCGAGGAGCGGGACATCAGGTGGCTGGGGTGGCTGGAGAAGCCGCTCGCCAAGCTGGGCCGGCTGGACACGTTCTCGATCGTCGTCGCGCTGGTCGTGCTGCTGATCTCCGCCACCACCGTGGCCACCGACGTGGCCCACGGCGGCGGTGACAAGAGCGCCACCGTCCTGCTGGCGGGCGTCGCCGGTCTGGTCACCTACTTGATCGTCGGCGGCATCTCCAGCTACTTCGAGGACAAACTCGAAGAGGAGGACGAGGACGACGACGAGGCCGACGAGGCCAAGGGCGCGGACGAGAGCGGCGAGGAGACCAAGAGCGCCGCGAACGCCCAGCTCAACGGCAGCGGTGGCAGCGGCGGCCGGGGCTCCGGCGGGGCCTCCGTGGCCGGCCTCGCCGGTAAGGCCGCGTTCTTCCTGTTCCTCTACCTCGAGGTCATCGACGCGTCCTTCTCCTTCGACGGGGTCATCGGCGCCTTCGCGATCACCAACGACATCTTCGAGATGGCGCTGGGTCTGGGCATCGGCGCCATGTACATCCGGTCGCTGACCGTCTTCCTGGTCCGCAGGGGCACCCTGGACGACTACGTCTACCTGGAGCACGGCGCGCACTACGCGATCGGCGCGCTCGCCGCGATCCTGCTGGTCACGATCAAGTACGAGATCAACGAGGTCATCACCGGCCTGGTGGGCGTGGTGCTGATCGGCGCCTCGTACTGGTCCTCGGTCGTGCGCAACCGCCGGGAGGCGGCCGAAGGCGAGGGCTCGGAGAGCAAGACGGAAGTCACGTCCGGAGTCTGAGTCCGGAGTCTGAGTCCGGAGTCCGGGTCCGGCCGAAGTCACCTCCGGAGTCCGACCTCCGGGAGTGTGACGCGGCGGCGTTTGAGGAACGCTCTGAGCGGGGCGGCCGAGGTCTTCCGACCTCCCGGCCGCCCCGCGGCAGTTGATCGGCTTTGAGCTTTGAGGCAGTGGAGCCACGAAGGGTGGGGGTGCGCACCATGGCGTTCTGGAGCAACTGGGGACGGTCCGCGTGGCGTGAGTTCGAGAGCGGCGACGCGTCCGGTGTGGTCGAGCTGACCAAGCGGCAATCGACGATCTCGCTGACCAAGCAGGGAGCCGCCAGCGGCAATCTGCGGATCAATCTCTCCTGGCAGATGCGCACCTCGGACTTCAACAGCAGGGCGGGGCGCGGCTCGCTGCGCCACCCCCTGCGGATGTTCAAGCCCGAGCCGGTGCAGGCGCAGGGGCCCGCGATGGTCAATGTCGACCTCGACCTCGCGGTGATGTACGAACTGAAGAGCGGCGCCAAGGGCGTGGTGCAGCCGCTCGGCGAGTTCTTCGGCAATCTCAACGAGGCGCCGTACATCAAGCTCAGCGGGGACGACCGGTTCGGCTCCGGATCCGGCGAGACGGTCTACGTCAACATGGACCACAAGGACGACATCAAGCGACTGCTCGTCTTCGTCTACATCTACGACGGCACCCCCGCCTTCGACCGCACCCACGGCCTGGTCACCCTCTATCCGAGCAATGGGCCGCGGGTGGAGATCGCGCTCGACGAGCGGGCCCCGCAGGCCCGCTCCTGCGCCGTGGTGCTGATCGAGAACGTCAAGGGCGAGATGATGGTCCGCCGCGAGGTGAAGTACGTCTACGGCTTCCAGGCGGAGCTGGACCGGCTGTACGGCTGGGGCCTCCAGTGGGGCCGGGGCTACAAGTCCAAGGTGTGACGGCGGGGGCAGGGTGCGGCCCTGCCCCCCATCCGTTCCGGAGTTATCTGTTCTGGAACTGCGGCCCCTGCGGCGGCAGGACGAAATGCGGGTCCGGCACCTGGACGGGGATCGGCAGCGGGGGCGGCGCCACCGGCCCCGTCGGCTGCACCTGCTGCGGATAGCCGTACGCGGGCGGCTGCGGATAGCCGTACGTCTGCTGCTGGGGCGGATAGCCGTAGCCGGGCTGCGCCGGGGGCTGGCCGGGCGGCTGCGGATACCCCGCGGCCGGGGCCTGCTGCGGCGGCGGTGGCGGGGCCTGCGGCGGCACATAGCCGAAGCCGCTGTCGCCGTGTGCCGTGGGGGGCTGCATGGGCTGGGTGCGGTGCGGGTCCCAGGGGTCGGGCGACGCCGCGTGCGGATAGCCGTACGCCGGGGCCGGGGCCGGGGCCGGGGCGTGGGGCCGGGTCGGTGCGTCGGACGACGACGGGGGCGGCGTGCCGGGGGCCGCAGGGGGCGCGTGAGTGGCGGCGGCCGCGGGGGTCGCGGGTGTTGCGGTGGCCGGGGGCTCGGGGGCGGGAGCGGTCAGCGGCTCCGGAGCGCCGGCGCGTCAGCGGCTCGGGAGCGGGGGTGGGAGCAGGAGCGGGGGTGGGAGTGGCCGGGGGCTCTGGAGCGGCACCGCCTTCCGGCCCGGCCGGGGCCGCGGCTCCCTCGCCGTCCGAGCCGCCCGCGGCCTCGCCGTCCTCCACGGAGATCCCGTACTGCGTGGCCAGGCCGACCAGCCCCGTCTCATAGCCCTGCCCCAGGGCCCGGAACTTCCAGGTGTCGCCGCGCCGGTAGAGCTCACCGCAGATCAGCGCGGCCTCCTTACCGGTCTCCGGCAGCACCGCGAAGATCGCGATCGGCTCGGCGTCCGCCTCGCGCGGCGCACCGGACGAGGCGTCGTAGAGCAGCAGGCTCAGATCCCTCACCTGTCCGAAGGTGCCGCCGTCGGCGGACGCGGCGAGCACCAGCCGGCGCACCCCGGACTCCAGCCCGGAGAACTCGGCCTCGATGGTGTCCGTCAGCGCGCCCTGGTTCGGCTTCTTGGGGAGGTGCCGGACCAGCCCCGAGGGGTGGTTCGGCTGGTTGTAGAAGACGAAGTCCTCGTCCGAGCGCACCCGGTCGTCCGCGTCCAGCAGCAGCGCCGAGGCGTCCACGTCGGGTACGTCCGTGCCGGGGGTCCAGCGCAACACCGCGCGTATGGCCGTGGCCTCCAGCGGGATGTTCGATCCCTTCAGCATCGCCTGCGTCATGGCGGCAATCCTGCCTTCCCAGTGGGTCCTGGGACAACGCAGGGTGCGGGGCGGGTGGTGGCGGGGAGGTGGTACGGGGCGGCAGGGCGGGTATGCCGGACACCATGCGGACGCACATGGGTTACGTGATTTTCACGCCCTTGGGGAACTTTTGACCCAGGGCCGCACGTACGATTATCGGCCAACCGCGGGTCAGTGTGGCCGAGGCGGCGTACCGGCAGTACGGGGAGTTAGATGCGGCATTTCGGACATCTGCCGGATGAGGTGCGGGCGAACGTCTTTCATCAGGAGCCCGGCGAATTCAGCGTGGACTCGCCCGCCCGGACGCTGGCCGTCGCGCTCGGCGCGACCCTGTACTGCCCCGCGACCCGGCCCAAGCTCGCCGAGGACATCGTCAAACAGGCAGGTCGCGGCGTGGTGTCCATGGTGCTCTGCCTGGAGGACTCCATAGACGACGCCGAGGTGCCGGGGGCGGAGGAGAACCTCATACGGCAGTTCGCGAAGCTGTCCGAGCTCGGCCCCGGCACCCCGCTGCCGCTGCTCTTCATCCGGGTCCGCACCCCCGAGCAGATCGTCGATCTTCTCACCCGGTTCGGAGCGGGTGTGCGGCTGCTGTCCGGATTCGTACTGCCGAAGTTCACCGAGGAGCGCGGCGGGGCCTTTCTCGAGGCGCTGATGTCGGCCGAAAACGCCCAGGTGGCCGAGGCATTGGGCGGACGGCGGCTCTTCGCGATGCCGGTTCTCGAATCGCCGGAGCTGATGCACCGCGAGACGCGCACCGACACCCTGAGCGGCATCAGCCGGATTGTCGACAAGTACCGCGAGCGGGTGCTGGCGCTGCGCCTCGGGGTCACCGATCTCTGCTCGGCGTACGGGCTGCGCAGGGCGCCGGACATGACCGCGTACGACGTCCAGCTCATCGCGTCCGTGATCGCGGACGTGGTGAACATGCTGGGGCGGGCCGACGGCACGGGCTTCACGATCACCGGGCCGGTGTGGGAGTACTTCAAACCCCATGAGCGGATGTTCAAACCGCAGCTACGGATCAGCCCCTTCAGCAGCGGCCGCGCCGAATCCCTGCGCACCGCGCTGATCGAGCACCACATGGACGGGCTGCTGCGCGAGATCGAGCTGGACCGCGCCAACGGATTGCAGGGCAAGACCTGCATCCACCCCACCCATGTGGCCCCCGTGCACGCGCTGTCCGTCGTCAGCCACGAGGAGTTCAGCGACGCGGTGGACATCCTGGAGCCCCAGCGCGACGGGGGCGGTGTGCTGCGTTCCTCGTACACCAACAAAATGAACGAGGTGAAGCCGCACCGGGCATGGGCCGAGCGGACCCTGCGGCGCGCGGAGGTCTTCGGGGTGGCCCGGGAGGATGTGAGTTTCGTGGAACTGCTGGCGGCGAGCCTGCGGACGTAGAGCGAACGAACCGGGCCCGGGACGGACCCCGGGGACCCCGGACGAGCGACGATGGAAACGAGGCGCAGGGCGGCGTGAGCGTGGGCAACGTGTGGTCGGGACAGTGGGTCGCGGACCGGCTGGGAGTACGGCTGGACGGCGGCCGGGGGGCTGAGGCGCGCCGGGCTGGCGAGGTGCGCCGGGACGGCGAGGAGTCTCGGGGCGGCGAGGTGCGCCGGGACGGTGAGGTGCTCCGCGACGGCGGCGACGACGGTCATGGCGGTGACGGCGCGCGGGGCGGCGAGGGCGTCAGCGGCGGGAACGGCGACGGTCGGGGTGGCGAGGGCGTCAGCGGCGGGGGCCGCCTCAGCGGCCGGGACGACGACGGTCGGGACCGCGAGGGCGTCAGCGGCCGGAACGACGGCGGCCTGGGCGGCGACAGCGTCAGCGGCCTGGGCGGCGACGGTGGCGCCGAGCTGCGCGAGCTGCTGGGTCTCGCCCTGCGGCGCAACCCCAAGCGGGCGCATCTGCTGGTCTCCAACGTGCTCGGCAAGCATGTCCCGCAGCGCCCCGCCATCGTCCACGACGCGGGCGTACGGCTCGGCCGCCGGGTGCGCGAGCTGCTGGGCGACGAGGCGGCGGCGCGCGCGGTGGTGCTCGGGTACGCCGAGACCGCCACCGGCCTCGGCCACAGCGTCGCCGACGGGCTCGCCCTCGCCCCGTACCTCCACTCCACCCGACGCCCGGTTCCGGGCGTCGCCACGGTGGGCGGCTTCGAGGAGGAGCACAGCCACGCCACCTCCCATCTGCTGCTCCCCGAGGACCCCGGGCTCCTGGCCTCGACGGGCCCCCTGGTCCTCGTGGACGACGAGTTCTCCACGGGCCGTACGGTCCTGAACACCATCGCCGCCCTCCACCGCCGCTTCCCCCGTGACCACTATGTGGTGGTGGCGCTGGTGGACATGCGCTCGTCCGAGGACCGCGCCCGCCTGGACGCCTTCGCGGCCGACCTGGGCGCCCGCGTCGACCTGGTCGCCGCCGCGGCCGGAGTGGTGCACCTCCCCGACGACGTCCTGGAACGCGGCGCGAAGCTGGTGGCCGCACACGAGGCAGCCGCCCCGGACCACGAGGTCGCCCCCACCTCCACGGCACCTCCGGCTGGCGCCGCGCCCTCGGCGCCTCTGGTGGGCGCTGCCTCCTCGACACCTCCGGTGGGCGCCGTGCCCTCGGCGCCTCTGGTGGGCGCTGCTTCCACGGCACCTCCGGCTGGCGCCGCGCCCTCGGCGCCTCTGGTGGGCGCTGCCTCCTCGGCACCTCCGGTGGGCGCCGTCTCTGCGGCACCCTCGGCTGGCGCTGCCCCGTCGGCGCCTCCGGTGGGCGCTGCCCCGTCGGCGCCTCTGGTGGGCGCTGCCTCCTCGGCGCCTCCGGTGGGCGCCGTGCCCTCGGCGCCTCTGGTGGGCGCTGCTTCCACGGCACCTCCGGCTGGCGCCGTCTCCTCGGCGCCTCCGGTGGGCGCTGCCTCCTCGGCGCCTCCGGTGGGCGCTGCCTCCTCGGCGCCTCCGGTGGGCGCTGCCTCCTCGGCACCCCCGGCGGGCGCCGCCCCCACGGCACTCCCGGCAGGCGTCGCCCCCGACGCGGGTCCGGCCGTGGTCCGTGTGGATCTCGGCTGGCCCGAAGGGCTCCCGGACGGCGGCCGCCACGGCTTCACCCCCGCCCACCGCGCCCGCCTCGAAGCGGCCCTCCCCGCCATGGCCACCCGCCTCGCGAACGCGCTGGCGCAAGCGCCGGAGCACTCGGCCGCGCCTGTCGACGGTGCCCCGATGTCGCCCAAGGGGCACGCGACACCTGCTCCGGACGGCCTGGCCGACGACGCCCAGGCGGCCCCGGGGGGCCATGCCGTGCCGGACCACCGAGCCACGCCCGCCGGGGACGGGCTCCGGGGCCGGGGCGATGCCCCGGAGGGAGCGACGGGCGGCCGGGGCACGCACCCGGCCGCGCCCGCCGATGGCGCCCCGGCCGCGCCCGCCGATGGCGCCCCGGCCGCGCCCGCCGATGGCGCCCCGGCCGCGCCCGCCGACGGCGCCCCGGCCGCGCCCGCCGATGGCGCCCCGGCCGCGCCCGCCGATGGCGCCCCGGCGGCTCCCGGGGGACACGCCGCGCCAGGCCACCCGACCTCGCCCGCCGACGACCCCGCCGTGGCCCCGCGAAGGACCGTGCCCGCCCCGGTCGGGCCGGGTCAGGTCGATGGTGCCCGCGCCACCGTCCCGACCCGGCCCCGGCCGCCCCGCCGCCGCGTCCTCGTCCTCGGGTTCGAGGAGCTGATGTACGCGCCGCTGCGTATCGCGAAGGCGCTCGACGACGTCCTCGACGGCGTCGAGGACGTCGAGGTGCGGTATTCGACGACCACCCGCTCGCCCGTGCTCGCCGTCGACGATCCCGGGTACGCCATCCGCACCCGGCTGACGTTCCCCGCGCACGACGAGCCCGCCGACGGCCCCGGGCCGCGTTACGCCTACAACGTGGCGCCCGGTGCCGATCCGGGCCGCCGCTTCGACGCCGTCGTCGCCATCGTCGACTCGACCGCCGACACGCCCGCGCTGCACGCCCCCGGCGGGCTGCTCGCCGCGTTGAGCGCGCACACGGACCGACTGGTCCTGGCCGTCGTGCCGGCGTATCGCCCCCAGACCCCACCCACCCCCCGCACCCCCCGCACCGTCCCCGAACGACAGGCCCCGCCCATGCACCAACCGTCGTACGAGCCCCTGCGCGGACCGGACTTCTCGTCCTACGCGCCCGAAGAGGTCGGCTGGCTGCTCCAGGACTTCTCGCACGTCACCCTCGAAGCGCCCACCGAGGAGCGGGAGGAGGCGATCCAGAGCGGGGGCGCGCACTACGCCGAGTCGCTGCCCGTGGAGTACCAGCCGAACGAGCGCTACCAGGCGCTCTTCCGGGCCGCCCTCGACGCCTCCGCCGCCCGGATCGCCCGTGCCGTCGGCGCGGTCACCGAGACCGTGCTCGCCGAGCGCTCCCCGCGTCCCGTCCTCGTCTCGCTCGCCCGCGCCGGCACCCCCGTCGGGGTGCTGATGCGCCGCTGGGCGCACCACGCCCATGGGCTCGACCTCCCCCACTACGCGGTCTCCATCGTGCGCGGCCGCGGTATCGACACCGCCGCGCTGCGCTGGCTGGCGGACCACCACGACCCCGCCGACGTCGTCTTCGTCGACGGCTGGACCGGTAAGGGCGCCATCACCCGCGAGCTGTCGGACGCCCTCGCCCCGTACCCGGACTTCGATCCGCGGATCGCGGTCCTCGCCGACCCCGGCCGCTGTGTGGACACCTACGGCACCCGGGACGACTTCCTCGTCCCCTCCGCATGCCTCAACTCGACCGTCTCCGGGCTGATATCGCGCACGGTGCTCCGCGCCGACCTCGTCGGCCCGAACGACTTCCACGGCGCGAAGTACTACCGCGAACTCGCCGGTTCCGATGTCTCCGGATACTTCCTCGACACCGTCTCGGGCCGCTTCGCGGAGGTCGCCGAGGCCGCCATGGCCGACGCCGGGCAGCTCGCGGCCACCGACCGCAGCCCCACCTGGGAGGGATGGGCCGCGGTGGAGCGGATCAGCCAGGAGTACGGCATCCACGACGTGAACCTCGTCAAGCCGGGCGTCGGCGAGACCACCCGGGTGCTGCTGCGCCGCGTCCCGTGGAAGATCCTCGCCCAGCGCGGCGCGGGCGCCGACCTGGACCATGTGCGGCTGCTCGCCGAGCAGCGCGGAGTGCCGGTCGAGGAGATCGACGGGCTTCCGTACACCTGCGTCGGGCTGATCCACCCGCGCTACACCCGGGGCGCCACCGGGGCCGACGGAAAAGCAGTAACCGCAGCAGGCACCACAGGCACCACAGGCACAGCAGGCACAGCAAACACAGCAGGCACAGCAGACACCACAGACACGGCACACGAGGCGAACACGGCGGGCATCGCCAACAGAGACGAAAGAACGGTGGCCGCGCGATGAGCGTCCTGGTGGCAAGCGATCTCGACCGCACCCTGATCTACTCCGCGGCCGCGCTCGGCCTCGACATGCCGGACGCCCAGGCCCCGCGGCTGCTGTGCGTCGAGACGTACGAGGGCCGACCGCTGTCATACATGACCGAGACCGCCGCCGGGCTGCTCGCCGAGCTGGTCCGCACCTCCGTCTTCGTCCCCGCGACCACCCGCACCGTCGAGCAGTACCGCCGCATCCGCCTCCCCGGCCCCGCCTCCCGCTTCGCGATCTGCGCCAACGGCGGCCAACTGCTGGTGAACGGCGAGCCCGACGCCGACTGGAACCAGCGGGTCCGTACCACCCTCGGCGACCAGTGCGCCCCCCTGGCGGAGGTGCGCGCCCACCTCAGCGCCACCGCCGACCCCGCCTGGCTGCTCAAGGAGCGGGTGGCCGAGGAGCTGTTCGCCTATCTCGTGGTCGAACGGGAGCTGCTGCCCCAGGAGTACGTCAAGGAACTCACGCAGTGGGCCGAGCCGCGCGGCTGGACGGTCTCCCTACAGGGCCGCAAGATCTACGCCGTGCCCAAGCCGCTCACCAAGAGCGCGGCCGTCGCCGAGATCAGGAACCGTACCGGAGCGGACGAGGTGCTCGCCGCGGGCGATTCGCTGCTCGACACCGATCTACTGCTCGCGGCCGACCGCGCCTGGCGCCCCGGCCACGGCGAACTGGCCGACGCCGGCTGGACGGCACCCCAGGTGACCGTGGTCGAGGAGACGGGCGTCGCGGCGGGCGAGGCCATCGTCCGCGCCCTGGGCGAACGCTCCTCCGTCACCTGGGCGCGCGCCCGCAGCCAGGTCATCCGCGCCGTCTCCCGTGGCCGGGACTGATCCGTCACCCCTCCACCCCTCCACCCGCTCCACCCGCCCAGGGCCCCCTTCGGAACCTCTCGCGCTGTCGTGACGCCGGGCTACAGTCACCACAGGCACGACAGTCACCACTTTCGGCGTGTACGACCGCGCCCGGGAAGCCGAGCAGACCGAAGGGGGCCGCGATGGCCGAGAGCAAGAGCACACCGATCACGGCCGAGCTGTACGACTACGTCCTGCGGCACAATCCGCCGCTCGACCCCGTACTGCGCGAGCTGGTCGAGGTCACCCACCGCGACCTGCCCGGGCAGGCCGGGATGCAGTCCGCCGAGGAGCAGGCCCCACTGCTGGCCTTCCTGGTCCGGCTGACCGGCGCCCGCCACATCGTCGAGGTCGGCACCTTCACCGGCTTCTCCGCGCTGGCCATGGCCCAGGCGTTGCCCGCCGACGGCAGGCTGATCGCCTGTGACGTGTCGGAGGAGTGGACGGCGTACGGGCGGAAGGCGTGGGCCAAGGCCGGTGTCGAGGCCCGCATCGACCTGCGGATCGCACCCGCGCTGGACACTCTGCGCGCGATGCCCGCCGAGCCCCATATCGATCTCGCCTATCTCGACGCGGACAAGCCGAACTACATCCCGTACTGGGAGGAGCTGGTCCCGCGGATGAACCCCGGCGGTCTGATCGTCGCGGACAACGTGTTCTACCACGGGTCCGTCACGGCCTCGGCGCCGTCGACCGCGGGCGCCGCGATCCAGGAGTTCAACGATCATGTGGCGGCGGACGTCCGGATGGAGGCGGTCATGCTCACGGTCGCCGACGGCCTGACGCTCGCGCGCCGCCTCGGCTGAGGCGGCGGGGCCGGACCGCGTCACGGAGGCCGGGCCGACCGCGGTCACGGGCGTCGCGGGGCCGGGCCGACCGCGTCAGCGAGAGCGGGGGCGCCGCAGGAACCGGGCCCAGCGGCGGCTCCCGGGCTTGTCCGTGGGCTCGGCGCCGCCGGGCTGATCCAGCTTGCCCCACTTACCGGGCGGCTGACCGCGCCGTTCGCCCGACTCCTCGGCGGGCTCACGGCGCTCAGCGGACTCACGGCCTCCCGCTGCCCCCGCACCGGCCGTAAGGGGCCCGCCACCGGCCGGAAGGGGCCCACCCGGGGCGCCCGGCCCGCCCGGCCCGCCCGGGACTCCAGGCGTGAGCGGAGTGCCCGGCGGGGCGGCCGTGCCGGTCTGCTCGGCGGCGCGCCCGCGCGCGGCGATCAGCTCCCGGGCGTGGACGGCCTCGCGTTCGGCCTGCTCGGGGTGGCGGGTGACCCAGTACGGATTGTCATGCGGCAGCCCGCCGCTGACCCGTCCGTACATGCCGAACCACATCAGCAGCAGCCCCACCACAAAGCTGAACAGCACGTTCGGCATCCGGAACGCCAGGAAGTTGAACGTGGTCTCCAGCACCGCGAGATTGATGAACCCGCTCAGCAGGAAGAGGATCCCGAGCACCAGGTTGAGCGTCGAGGCGAAGTTGCCGCCGATGACCATGCCGACGAACAGCAGCAGCCCGATGACGATGGAGAGCACGCTCAGCGAGCCGTTGGTGTTCAGCCCGGCGACCGTGGCGCCGCCGATGTCGAAGAAGCCGACCTGGTCGATCAGGCCCAGGATGCCGAAGGCGACGAGCACCAGCCCCATGAGCCCGGCGCCGACGCGATAGAACTTGCTCAGCCGGTGATCGACCGGCAGATGCTCATCGAGCGAGGTGTGCGCGCCGATCCGCTCCGGGAAGTGCCGTGCGACTCCGGCGGGATGAGGACCGATGGGGGAGGGGCGGCCCATAGCCATCTCCGGCCTCCTTCTGCTGGCGCCGGACCTCGGCTGCGCGCTGCTCGCACTGCTCGCGCTCTTCGCGGTCGAGGCGGTACCCGCGGACGCCACGCCACCGTCGCGTACGCGACATACGCGCGGCACGGGTACGTACCTCCCAGGATCCGCCCCCGCCCCCGTCGGCTCAACCGCAGCTCAGCACGGGCTCACCCTCAGCCGCAGCAGCCGCCCCCACAGCAGCCGCCACCGCCACCGCCAGCGGACGGCGGCCGGGCCGACGAGACGGAGGAGGAGGACGAGGCACCGGTGACGGCCACGGTGGACAGCAGCTTCACCGTGTCGCCGTGCCCGTCCGGGCAGGACGCGGGAGCGGAGGACTCGGCCATGGGCCGGTTCAGCTCAAAGGTGGTGCCGCAGGCGCGGCAGCGGTACTCGTAGCGAGGCATGGCAGGAGCATAACCACCGCACCGCAGGTCAGCCCCCCGAACGACAGGGCCCCTGGCACACGGGCTCAGTGCCCGCCGCCCCGCTCCTCCCGAATCCCCTGGACGACCCGGGCGGCGGTCTGCCGTACGGCCTCCGTCTCGGAGAGGAAGTGCCACCAGTCCGGGTGCCGCCCCTCCAGCCCCGCGATGGCCCGCTCCAGGCGCTCCACGGCGTCGTCCAGCGGGCGGGCGTGGCGCGGATCGGGCGTGGAGCGCCCGGCCATGGCCAGCCGCTGGGCGTCGCGGATCGCGAACCGGGTGCGCTCGATCTCCTTCTGCTGGTCGAACGACACCTCGTCCAGCCGCCGCAGCCGGTCCCCGGCGGCCGAGACGGCCTCGTCCGTACTGTTCAGCAGCGCCCTTACGGTGGCCAGCAGCGCGGTGGCGTCCGGCCAGCGCTGCTCCTCGCGAGCCGCCTGCGCCTCCTTGAGCTTCTCCTCGGCCTGCGCCACATCCCGCGCCGCCTGCGCGGGGACCGTCTGGAGATCCTGCCAGCAGGCCGCGCTGTAGCGGCGGCGCAGCTCGCTGAGGACGGGCTCGACCCCGGCGGCCCGTGTGGTGATCGCCTGGGCGCGGGTGCGCAGCGACACCAGCCGCTTGTCGATCTCCGCCGACCGCTCCGGCAGCCGCTCGGCCTCCCCGCGCACCGCCTCCGCCCTGCGCAGCACATCGTCGGCACGCCGCAGGGTCTCCTGCACACCGTGCTGCCCGGCCCCCTGGTTGAGCTTGGTCAACTCCGGCGACAGCGCCGCCAGCCGGGCCGCCAGATCGTCCGCCCGCAGCCCCGACGCACGCACCGCGTCCAGCGCGTTACTCGCCGCGAGCAGCGCCTGCCGGGCCCGCTCCACCGCCGGCGCCAGCCGCGCCAGCCGCGTCTCGGCCTGCTCCAGCAGCGGCCCCAGCCCCTGCGCGAACCGGTCCAGATCCGCCTTGGTGCGCTCCAGCGCGTCCTTCGCCCTGGTCAGATCGGTGCGGGCCCGGGAGGCCGTCGCCGAGTCCAGATCGTCCCGATCCAGATCATGCGCGTCCACCGCCGTGATGTAGTCCCGGCTGACCTGGTCGATCCGCTGCCCCAGCGCCGAGAAGTCGGCCGCCGTCCGGCGCGCGGCGGGCGAATCGTCCACGGCGGTGATCGTCTCGATGGAGATCCGCAGATCCCGCTGCGCCGTGTCCAGCTCATAGAACGCCGCCGCGGCGGCGTCCTTGGCCGCCTGCGCCTCGGCCCGCTGACTCTCCCCCCGCCCCCCGAACCACCGCCGCCCCCCGCTCCCACCAGCGAACGAAAACGCCCCCACCACCGCCAGCAACGGCACCGGCAGCAACATCAGCCCGAGTACAGAGGGACGGCGCGAACGACGCCCCCGGGCTCCCGGACGCGCAGACTCCCGCGATGGACGCGCAGACCCTGTAGATGTCGCCGCCACTACCCGCTCCCGATGGATCGCCCAGGTCCGAATGTCATTCTCCCACCCGACACTGACGAGCACAGCGCTCCGTTCGGTTCGCGATCTGCGGACTTCTCTCCCCCGAGCCCCAGATGCAGGCCCCTCCCCGGCCCCTTCACGATTGCGGCACCACCCGGGGGACCCTGTAGGCTGACAGCTCCCCCAGGGCGCATAGCTCAGCGGTAGAGCGCTGCCCTTACAAGGCAGATGTCGGCGGTTCGAACCCGTCTGCGCCCACAGCGATCGACCAGCAACGGAGCCCCGCACCGAGATCGGTACGGGGCTTTCGCGTGGCCGAATGGGAGCACCTGCTCACCGGCTCATCCCGCCCCGCCGTCGAGCAGCCAGTGGTAGCGCAGCCGCAGGGCCCGCTCGGTGCTGGCCGCCACCGTGCAGAGCCCGAGGACGACGTTGCCCCAGGCCGGTAGGTCGATGGGCGAGGTGAAGGTGCCGATGTACTGGGAGAGGCCCTCCGGGGCCCGGGTGATCTGTTCGGCGAGTTGGAGGATCAGCAGTACCAGGCCGATGGCGAGCGCGAGCACCGAGAGGAAGCCGATCCAGCGGCTCAGTGCGGGGTGCGACCGGTCGAGGCGGGCGCGGCGGCCTTCGGCGGAGGCGGGGTCCGGGGTGAGTTGGTGTTCGGCCCGCTCGGCGGTGACGTAGTGGCAGCGCTTGAGCCCGAAGGTGCTCGCCCTTACTTCGACGGTGCCGCCCTGGACGGGGAAGACGGCGGGGACCTTGGACTCGGCGTGATGCCTGCCATCGAGGTAGAGGTGGGCCATGACCTTGCCGGACGACTGATTCTGGTGCCTGACATCGATGGCGTAGACCGTCTGCCGGCCGTCGTCGTTCATCAGCCGGAGGTAGAACAGTGCCCGGGAAAGCATCTGCCACCAGCGGAAACGCTTCAGTGCGCGCCCGTCCCCTGGCTTGACCCGCTGCACCGCCCGGCGATGGCGCAGTTCCTTGAACATGACTCGACCCCCGTTACTCGCTCGGCTCCGCCGCGCAGGCGAGGTCCCGCGCCGGGCGCTGTCCGGTGGTCAGGAAGGCCGTCACCGCGTCGTTCGCGCAGATGTTGGGGCCGAACGGATAGACGCCGTGCCCGCCCTGGTCGGCCGTCACCATCGTGGCCCGCTTCCCGAACGCGTGCCGCAGCTTCCGGGCGCCGGCCAGCGGGGTACCGGGGTCGCGCTCGTTCTGCACCATGAGCACGTTCGACGGGCCCCGGTCGCCGATGCGCACCGGCGGCTCGACCCGCTTGTCCGGCCAGAACGCGCACGGTCCGATACCGGCCGAGGACCCGCCCAGCATGGGGTGCCTCAGCCGGTCGACGGCGACATTCCGCTGGTACTCCCGGACCGTTTCCGGCCAGCGATTGTCGCCGCATATCACCGAGAAACGGGCGGACATGAAGTTCTCCATGTTCGCCAACGGGGGGTTGGGCGGCGTCGGCCGGTCCGTGTCGAGCGCCTGCCAGGTCTTGGCCAGTTGGGGCATGTTCGCATCGCTGTAGAGGGCGTCGAAGGTGATCCCGCGGAACAGGTTCCCGTCGTAGCCCTGGACCGGTTTCGCCTCCAACCGCTTCGCGAGGTCGAAGAATTTCGCGGTCACCTGCCCCGGTGTGGTGCCCAGACCGTACTCGGGGTGCGCGGCCACGAACGCCGCGAAGTCCGGGAACCGGTCCTCCAGCCCACGGGCGAACAACCGCGTGGCCGTGACGTCGTAACCGCCGGGGCCCAGGTTGCTGTCGAGTACGATCCGGTCGCCGCGGCCCGGGAACATCGTCGTGTACACCGCACCGAGGTAGGTGCCGTAGGAGGCGCCGAGGTACGAGAGCTTCCGCTCGCCCAGCGCCGCCCGGATCCGGTCCATGTCGCGCGCGGTGTTCGCGGTGGTGGTGTGCGGCAGCATCCACGCCGTCCGGGAGGTGGCGCACTGCCCGGCGATGGTCCGTGCGTTCCCCGCCTCCCGCGCGACATCGGCCGCGGTGTGCGCGTACGGCGGGAGGTTGCCGCGTTGCTGCTGCTCCGGCGTCAGATCGCAGGTCACCGGCGTGCTGCGGCCGACGCCGCGCGGGTCGAAGCCGATCACGTCGTAGGAGTCCAGCACCTTCCGCGGCAGCCCTGAGGCGGCAAGAACGGCCGGGTAGCCCAGCCCCGTGATGCCGGGGCCGCCTGGACTGGTCAGCAGTACGCCGCGGCGCTGCGACGGTTTCTCGCTCGCCAGCCGGGAGATCGCGATCTCGATCTGCCGACCATCCGGATCCCGGTAGTCCAGGGGGACTTCGAGCGTCGCGCATTCGAGGCGGGATGAGATGGCCTTCTCCAGGTGGGATGAGGCGGCCTTCTCCGAGCACGGGCCCCACCGCACGGTGTCCGGCGTCGCCGCCGCCACCGGCACTCCCGGGATCGCGGTGGCCGCCAGGGAGGTTGCCGCCACCGCGGTGGCGGCGAGGGCGAGGGACAGGGTTCTGCGCATGTGAAGGTCCTCCTGAGGGGTGCATGGGGTGTACGGGGTGCACGGGGTACGCGGGACGCGTGGGGCGCGCTTTACCGGCCCGGCTCAGCTCAGCTCAGCCCAGCCCAGCCCAGCCCAGCCCAGCCCGGCCCGGCTCAGCCCGGCTCAGCCCGGCCCAGTCCGGCCCGGCTCAGCCCGGCCCGGTATCCGGCTTTTGCCCGATATCCGCCCTCTGTCGGGTATGTGCCCAGCTACCGAGCACCATCGCCACGAGCGCGACGCATCCGAGGAGGATCAACTGGCCGGTACGTCCGCCAGGGGTCCAGTTGACGATGCCCCACAGCACCTCGGAGTCCTGGTCGAGCACATCGCGGATCACCGTTTGGGCGGCCAGGGCTGTGATCACCAACCCGATCGCCTCAACGGCCACATAGCCACCCCTGCGCATCGCGTTTCTCCGTCCCCGTCTCGTGTCCGGCTGTCTCGGCACGTGACCGAGTCTGTTCGGGCGGACGCGGCCCGCACATCGGCCCGGCGGCTCGAACCGTCTGCGACCACGGACGAGGTGCCGATTCGACTCTGGTCGAGGTCGCCCCCGCCCCTGGGCTGATTCACCGGCCGTACGGTCTCGCGATAATGAGCAGGTGAACACGGACGTCGCGCCACGGCTCGGGTGGTGGCAGCAGACCTGGCGGCTGGCGGCGGCAGCGGCAGCGGGCATACCGATCTGGCTCTCCACCGGTGTGGTGCTGCGGACACAGACGGGCGAAACCAGCGCGTGGTTCCTCATCGGTGATCCGCTGGTGGCTCTCGGCTGCCTGACGGTGCTGGTGTGGCGGCGGCGGTTTCCGCTCGCCGTCGCCCTGACGGTCGCGATCGCCTCGACCGCGTCGGCACTCGCCTCCGGCGCCGCGTTTCTGGCGCTGGTCTCGATCTCCACGCTTCGCCGTCCGGTGGAGAGCGGAGTCGTCGGGCTGGCCTTCGTGACCGCGTCACAACTCTCCGGCGGGCTCTACCCGGTCCAGCGCTCGGCCCACTCATGGTGGCTCGAACTCACCTTCCCGGCGCTGATCGCGGGCATCGCGGTGGCCGTGGGCATGGCCATCGGCGCGCGCCGTGTCGAACTGCGGTCGTTGCGGGACCGGGCGGAGAGCGCGGAACGGGAGCAGAGCGCGCGGGCGGCGCAGGCACGCGCCCTGGAGCGCAACCGGATCGCCCGCGAGATGCACGATGTGCTCGCGCACCGGATCTCCCTGGTCGCCATGCAGGCCGGAGTGCTGGGTCACCGCGGCGACCTCACCGCCGAGGAGAACCGCGTGCTGGTCCGTGGCATCGCCGACGGCTCCCACCAAGCCCTGGAAGAGCTACGGGATGTCCTCGGTGTGCTCCGGGCCGACCCGGGCCGCCCGGAACCGCCGCAACCCTCCCTCGACCGAATCCCCGACCTGGTGGCCGACGCCCGTACATCGGGACTGGACGTCACGCTCACCACCACCGTGACGGGAGTTCCGTCCGACGTCGTCGGACGAACCTGCTACCGGATCGTCCAAGAAGGCTTGACCAACGCCGCCAAACACGCCCCCGGCGCCTCCGTACGCATCGCCGTCGAAGGAACCGCTGGCGACACACTCAACGTCAGCGTGCACAACTCCCCGGCCACCAGGGCGACCGCGCAGCCACCGGCATCGGGATTCGGCCTGCTCGGTCTCACCGAACGAATCGACCTCGCCGGCGGAAAGCTCAACCACCACCGCACGGCCGACAACGGATATCTCCTCACCGCGCAACTACCCTGGCCGAACCCCACCCACGAAAAGAGAACCTGAGTGGACAGCGAGCGGGAACCGGTGCGTGTCGTCGTCGTCGACGACGAACAACTGGTGCGCATGGCGCTGCGCCTCGTCATCGACGGCGAACCGGATCTGACCGTCGTCGGGGAGGCGGCCGACGGGGACGCGGCGATCGCCATCGTGGACGAGCTGCGGCCGGACGTCGTACTGATGGACGTACGGATGCCCGGCCGCGACGGTCTCAGTACGACGCGGGAACTCCTCACCCGACCGGTGCCGCCGCGGGTGCTCATGCTGACCACCTTCGACTCCGACGATCTCGTGCTCGGCGCACTGCGCGCCGGAGCACTCGGGTTCGTCCTCAAGGACACCCAACCGCCGCAGATCCTCGACGCGGTGCGGACCGTCGCGGACGGCAACCCCGTGCTGTCTCCGGCGGCCACGGCGCGCGTGATCGCCGCGGCCACCGGCCCGCGGTCCACCCACGCGCGCGACTCCTCCCGCGAAGCCGCACGGAAGCAACTGTCCGCCCTGACCGAACGAGAACGCCAAACGGCTCAGGCCATCGCGGACGGACTGGGCAACCCCGAGATCGCCCAGCGGCTGCGCATCAGCGTCGCGACCGTCAAAGCCCACACCAGCAGCCTGTTCGCCAAGCTGGCGGTCGAGAACCGGGTACAGATCGCCCTCCTGGTCCGCGACGCGGAGGAATGACCCTGACCCGCGGACAGCGGGTGGCCGAAGCAGCTCAGGGACCAGCACACGTCTCGGGCGCACTCGTGAGCCGTAGGTCCCAGCCGACCGGACCCTGCCCGTCCTCACGTCGGACCAGGAGCGGGGAATGGACCTCGGGGGCAGGGCGCCCCGCTGCCTCCCACTCGGCGAGCCAGCCGCGCAGGACTGTCAGAGACGGTGAGTCGCGATGGTCAGCGAGGATCATGCCGTCCTGCTGAATCACCGCCACGGTTGCCGGAGTCGAGTGTCCGAGCGCCCACAGGTCCGGCCGTAGGCCGGCCATGGTCAGATACGGGTTGCCCTTGGCCGCGACGAAGGTGCGCCAGGATGGCCAGTGCACTTCGGGCCCACCGTAAGGCTCGGTGTGCGCGTCTTTCAGCAGCCGGTCCAGGGTGGTGCGGGCACCGCTGTTCCGCCAGTTGTCCTTCTCCCGCCAGGCGACGGAGATCCAGGAGGGCGCGGGCACGCGATTCTCCCAGTCCACCCACCGCCCGGGCAGATCGAGATTCCCCTTCGGCGAGGCGGTCGCCTCGATGTATCCGCCGGTGAAGATGGCCTCCACGGTCGGTTGGCCGTCACGGACACAGATTTTGGCGACGACAGTCATGTTGGGCACAGGCAAGACCGGCAGCGGGGCCACCATCAGCCCGCCGTCGACCATCTGGCTCACCCATGCCTCGGGGAGCAGCGGCGGCGTGCACCAGGCCACCATCCGGTCGTACGGGGCCCGGTCCGGGAACCCGGCCGTGCCGTCGGCGGTGTAGCAGCGGATTTTACGCAGGCCCCGCTGATGGTGGATGAGGTTGGCCCAGCGAGTCAGGTAGTGGTCGATGTCGAGGCTGGTCACCTGACCGGTGTGCCCGACGAGCTGGGCGAGGAGGGCGCCGGAGTAGCCGGAGCCGGTGCCGAACTCGGCCACGTTCATGCCTGGGTGGACGTCGAGTGTGGTCAGCTCGCGGTGGATCACCTGGGGATTGGAGCGGTGCGGGGTGGCGCCGCGGCCTTCGTGGTGGGTGTAGTGGCGTTCGGGGACGAGCTCGGCGACATCGGCGATGGTGGTCACGATTCGCTCCTTCGAGGCGACGAGGGCACTTGTTTGCGAACAACTGCTCCGGGCGAGTGGGGGACACGCGGCCTGCGCCCGGGCAGCGGGTCAGATCGTCAGAGCGGTGTGGTGGTGCCACCCAGCGGCGGTGTACTCGCCGACCGGCCCATGGCCGGGCAGCTCGGCCCAGGCGTGGTACTCGACCGGCGGCGGGGAGAACCGCACACCCAGGCACCAGTTCAGCCGGCGGCCGAGTAGCGCGGCTGCCAGGACCGCGCCGAGCGAGGTCTCCATGCACGCGGCCCGCCCCGGCCACAAGCGGCCGACGTGCCTGACCGCCATGACCAGGACGTCGGCTTGGGTGGCAGCCAGGTGTCGGTGGCCGATCCGCCGTGCCCGGCGGACCGCACGCACGGTGAAGCGGAAAGGAAGCCGCAAGAGCAGCAGAGCCAGCGCGAGGCCCGCGGCTGCGGCGCAGCGCTCCAGGAAGGTTCCGATGCGGGTGGTGGAGTACGCCTCCATGCTCGTCATCGCCACCACCCCCACCGGTGGCGACGGCGTGCGGGCTCGGCGACGGCGAGTCCCAGGGCGGTGAGGGCGTGAGCGACGGTGCGGACGTCGTTGGTGGCCTGAGCGGCGCCGATGTCGTAGCGAGTGGCGTACTGCTCGGCCGCCTGGTCCTCGGTGGTGGAGGCCAGCAGAAGCATGACAGCGGCGGCTGCGGTGGGAGTCAGATGAGCCCAGCGGCCGGTGCGCTCGTCGAGGATGGCGCCGCCTTCGTCGGCGAGCACCACATGGGCGCCCTCACGCAGATGCCACATGGCCGACCACCTCCCACCATGAGGCGGCGGTGGTGGTCTCCATCTGACGCAGCCAGACCTCGGCGCTGACGGCGAGGTGCAGGGCGCCCTGGGCGGTCGCCTGTCCGGCTGCCGCGCGCCGCAGCATGCGTTCCACGGGAGGCTGGGTGATCAGTCCGGAGGCAGAGAGGCGGGAGGACGGGCCGAGCAGACAGGCGAGGACCGCCGTGTGCCGGGTGAGTCCTGCGTAGGCGAGCGCGTTGAAGCCGCCCTTGGTCAATCGGGTCAGGACGAAGTCTGGGAGGACACCGGTGTGGGCGAACGCCTCCCCCAGCAGCGGCTTGTATCGGCCTGGCGCGCCGCGCTGCTCGGCGGGGACGGCCAGGCAGGCCCGGATAACTTCGTTGTCCAGGAAGGGGGCGGCGATCTCTATGCCGTGATCAGCGCGG
This sequence comes from Streptomyces sp. CY-1, assembly GCF_047218265.1. Taxonomy (NCBI): domain Bacteria; kingdom Bacillati; phylum Actinomycetota; class Actinomycetes; order Kitasatosporales; family Streptomycetaceae; genus Streptomyces; species Streptomyces sp. CY-1. The sequence continues at coordinate 3,729,191 of NZ_CP178393.1, read as the reverse complement.
GCGAGTTCGCCTAGGCCGCTGGTGTCTGCCCCGACCCTCGCGAGGTCCTGCCGATCCGTCCACGCAGCCAGGTGCCGGGGTTCCTCGGGCAGTTCGCTGGAGGCGGCATCCAGGGCCTCGGCGAGTTGGTGGCGCACCTCGGGGCTCATCCAGTCAGCGGTGGCCAGCAGCGGTGTCCAGGCGATGGGGCGTTCTGCCTGTGGCACCCAGGCGCGGGGAGCCTGGCGCAGTTCGGTGGCAGTGTTCCGCCAGGCGTCGGCCAGGCCGGTGCGCGAGGCCGGGCGGGCGCGCCGCAGCACAGTCAGTGGGGAGACGCGCCGCAGCCGAGCATGGGCGTGGGCGTGCGCGAGGGCCCGGCGGTGCTGGCGGTCGCGCAGCAGATCGGACAGGTAGGAGGAGGGCGCGGACAGTACGGCGTCCCCAGCCGCTCCGGTGAAGTGCACGGCCGCCGGTTGGTGTTGGGCGACCGCCTCCAGCACGGCCCGTTTGATGCAGGCCGTGACCGCATACGCGTGAGGCGTGTCGGTCAGGGGCAGTGTGGACAGATCGTCCAGGCCGCTGTAGTACACGGTCTTGTCACAGCCAGGCACTGTGTGATGGGTGAGGTCCGGTACCGCAGCCGCGGTGCGCACTGCATAGGCGAGGTCGTCATCCCTCAGCCGGGCATCGGCGAACGTGACTGCGGTGACGGGCCCGCGGCGGGCAGCCAGGCATACCAGCGTTGTGGAGTCCAGCCCGGCCAGGTCCGCACTCACCGCTCGTGTGCCGTCCAGGCGCGTATCGACCGCTTCGCTCAGCGCAGCCCGTACCAGCGGGGCGGCATCGGGAAGGTTCAACGGTTGGTAGTTGGCCGGCTCGTAGCGGACGGTGTTCGCCCCGTCGGGGGTGATCAGCAGCAGGCGGCCGGTCGGTACGCGGCTCACTGCGCGGAACAGGCTCCGTTGCCCCAAGACATCCGGCTGGGCCAGGGCCAGGTGAGCGGCGAGAGCGGTTGGATCGAACGGTGCCCCATCCAGCGCGGCCAGCGCCCCGGCCGATGTTGACCACCACGTTCCTGTGCCCTCTGCCCGCCAGTACACCGGGTGCTGCCCGGCGAGATCGCCGATCACTACCAGGGATTCGCCGCTGCGCGCGATCGTGAGATAGGAGCCGGGCCAGCAGGTCAGCGCGGTCCAGTCCCTCGCCCGCACGGTCCTCAGCGCGTGGTGCAGTTGTTGGCCGTCGGCGCCGCAGTCACCGATGACTGCCAGTGCCAGCGGGCCGGAGCCTGCTGATCGGACGTGGTCGGTGGGCCAGTCAACGGTCCACACTGCGTCCAGGCCCAGTACGGGCTTTCTGTTCCTCGGTAGCCGATCGTGTCGGCCCGCTCCGTACCATCCTGTGCTCCACCGCACCAGCCGCCTGCTCTCGTCGCTATCGCTCTTGCTGGTCGAAACGGAGCGGGCGCCGGGCTGCTGGCGGCCGTGCCCCAACACGGACCTCATCGAAGCCCCGGCGCCCGTTCAGGTCCGGAGCCCGGGGCCGGGCCGCGGTGCACACCCGCCCGGCCCCAGGCAGCCGATGGATCAGGCGTTCTTGTATTGGGTGTCGTCGGCGGTGTCGAAGTTGTTCGTGCCCAACGTCACCTCGACGACGTCACCGGCGTTCAGGACGATCGGAGCGGTGTATACGGGAGCGGTGGACTGTGTGTTCATGATTCCTGCCTCCATGGTGTTCCGTCCCTCGCACCCGGGAATGGGCGCGTTGTGGACGTCGTACCTGGCCATGCGGCCGGGGATGGGGGAGCCGTTTGTTCCCCGACCGCCTGACCCTGACGGCTGGTCAACTCGGAGCGTGACGGCGGCGGTACGGTGTTGGGCAGGCAAAGCGGTATATCGGGTATACGGGGCAGGTACTCATGACCAAGCGGACGCCGAATCACCGGCTGAGGAACCTCGTCGCCGAGTGCGGGCTGACGTACGAGGCCCTGGCCAAGGAAGTGCGCGCAGTGGCCGCCGAGTGCGGGACGGCGTTACGAACCAACAAGTCGACCATCGAGCACTGGGTCAGCGGCGCCGTCCCCGCAGGCGATACCGGCCGCTATCTCGCCGTAGCACTCTCCCGTCGGCTCGGCCGCCTGCTGACCCTTCACGATCTGGGCCTCGGGGCGTACGAAGAGGAGGATGACAGCCTCGGACTGTCCCTCGGCGAGGATCCGCTGGACGCCCTGCTACCGATGTGGAGGCACGAATTGGACCGGCGCCGCTTCCTCAGCACCTCCGCCTACTCGGTCGCCGCCGCCGGTCTGCCGCTGTCGTATGTCCGGGAGATCGCCGACCGCACCTCGGCCGCCCGGGCCGGCCAGACCATCGGCATGGGTGAAGTCGCCGCGGTCCGCGACATGGTGCGACTTTTCTCCGAGATGGACGAACGCCACGGCGGGCAGCACGGCCGCAGCGCCCTGGTCCAGTACCTGCGCGACGATGTCGCCCCGCTGTGCCGAGGCCGGTTCCATAGCGACGAGATTCGTCGGCAGATGCTCTCCGCCGCCGGCCGGGGCGTGCACCTGCTCGGCTGGAAGTCCTATGACGCGGGGCAGCAGGGGCTGGCCCAGCGCTACTACCTTCAGTCCTACGCGCTCGCCGTCGAGTCCGGCATTCCCGGGCACGACGGGTTCGTGATGCGCACGATGGCCATGCAGGGGCTCAAGCTGCACCGGCCCGAGCACTGTCAGGCCCTTGCCGAGACCGGGCTCAACCGGGCCAAGGGCAAGGTGGACGTGCAGACCGAATCCCTCTTCCGCGTGGTGCACGCCCACACCCTGGCCAAGTCCCGGCAGCGGCGAGCGGCCGTCACCGAGGCAGAGCGGGCGCGTACGCTCCTGGCCGCGGACTGCGGGGACGAGGTGCCGTTCTGGGCTCTTGCCTGGGGCCCGCCCGCAGCGTCCGTCTACTCGCGCAATGCGAAGGTTTATGAGACGTTGGGCGATCGGAAGACGGCAGCGGAGCAGTACGCGCGGGCCGCCGCGTCCCGCCCGGAAGGCTATGCGCGAATCGTCGCCCTCGATTTGGTGGCGAGCGCCGAGATGCAACTCAAGAGCGGCGGCATCGAGCAGGCGTGTGCCACCTGGAACAGAGCGATGGACCATATGGACGGGGTGCGGTCCGTCCGCACCCGCAAGGCCGTGAATCGCATGCGCGGCGACCTGGCTCGCTTCCGGGCCCGAGGCGTCCGCTGTGCGGCTGAGCTGGATGAGCGGGCTGTCGAGTTCCTCACCGCGACGTGATCGCCATCAGACCAGCGGCTTATGACCAAGCGTGGACGCCGCCGACAGACTCGTCGAACTCCAGCCGACGCGGAGCACGCCAAGCTCGGCGACCTCGGTGGGCTTGAGCCCCACGGACCCGAGCGGAACCCGTAGGGTTCCCCCATGGTGACTGCGACTGTCCGAGAGTGGAACGACGAGGAAGGCTGGGGCGTGCTCGACTCGCCCGAGACGCCGGGCGGTTGCTTCGGCCACTTCTCCGATGTCCAGGCGACCGGCTTCCGCACCCTGTCGCCCGGACAGCAGGTGGACCTCGAGTGGGAAGCCCCCGGCTTCAAGCAGGACGGGTACGACTACCGCGCGGTGACCATCGTGCCTCGATCCGGCTGACCGCCACACGGCACCGTCGCCCGGGGCGCGATTCGTCCGTCCGGTCGGGGCCGCTTCCCCGTACGCGGGCTGTCCGGGCCGCCGCCGCGGGCCGCGCTTGACTTCGAGCGCACTCGAATTCATAGCGTGCGGCCATGAGCGACAGCACCACACCACAGCACAAGATCGGTTCGGGTTTCGGCCCCCGGAGCACCGCCGACGACGTCCTCGCGGGAATCGACCTCACCGGTCGGCTCGCCCTGGTCACGGGCGGCTACTCGGGTATCGGCATCGAGACCACGCGCGCACTGACGAAGGCCGGCGCCCGTGTCGTGGTCCCGGCCCGCCGGGTCGGCGCGGCGCGGGAGGGCCTGGCCGGGATCGACGGGGTCGAGGTGGACGAGCTGGACCTCGGCGACCTGGACAGCGTGCGCGCCTTCGCCGAGCGGTTCCTCGCCTCGGGCCGGACCCTGGACATCGTCATCGACAGCGCGGGGATCATGGCCTGCCCCGAGACCCGGGTCGGGCCGGGCTGGGAGGCCCAGTTCGCCACCAACCACCTCGGCCACTTCGCCCTCGTCAACCGCCTGTGGCCGGCGATCGAACCGGGCGGCGCCCGCGTCGTCTCGGTCTCCTCCACCGGCCACCATGCCTCCCCCATCCGCTGGGACGACGTCCACTGGCGCGAGGGCTACGACAAGTGGGAGGCGTACGGCCAGGCCAAGACGGCGAACGTGCTGTTCGCCGTGCACCTCGACCGCCTCGGCCGGGAGCGGGGTGTGCGGGCCTTCGCGCTGCACCCCGGTGGCATCCTCACTCCGCTTCAGCGGCATCTGGCGAAGCACGAGATGGTGGAGCGGGGCTGGATCGACGAGGACGGCAACCTGCTCCACCCCGAGGTGTTCAAGACACCGGAGCAGGGTGCGGCCACGCAGGTGTGGGCGGCGACCTCGCCCCAGCTCAACGGCATGGGCGGGGTCTACCTGGACGACTGCGACATCGCCGAGCCCGCCCCGGCGGACGAGTCCCGGGTCGGCGTCAAGGAGTGGGCCACGGACCCGGAGCAGGCCGCTCGCCTGTGGGCACTGTCCGCCGAGCTGACCGGGGTGGACGCGTTCGCCGCCTGAGACCCGAGAGGTGTGTGGTCGGCGAGGCTCGGGCGTGGGTCCGGGCTCGGATGCGGGCGCGGGCGCGGGCTCGGGCGTGGGGGCAGGCGTGGGCGCCGCCCTCGGCGTCACGCCGCTCGATCCGTGAGGATCGCGCCGACCACCACCCCGAAGAGGTGCTCGGCGCGCGCCTCGAGCCCGGGCTGGTCGCCGAGCCAGGCGAGCGACGAGGCCAGGGCGAAGAGGTCGGCGCCGTCGATGTCGGTCCGCGCCACGCCCTCGGCCTGGGCGCGGGTGAGGAGCCGAGTGCCGGCCCCGCGCATCGTGACGCAGGAGGTGTGGAGCGCGGACTCGGGGTCCTCGATCGCCTTCACCATCGCCGTCACCACCCCGCGATAGTTCTTCGTGCACGCGACGAAGTCGCGCAGCCACAACATCACCGCGTCCTGGGGCGAGCTGGTCGTCTCGACATCCGCCGCCCGCGCCGTCAGCTCGTCGAAGCTCGTGCGGAGCAGGGCCTCGAGCAGTGCCTCCCGGGTCGGGAAGTGACGCAACAGCGTCGCCAGCCCGACCCCGGCCCGGCGGGCGATATCGCGCATCGACGCATCGACGCCCTGCTCGGTGATGACGGCGCCGGCGACGGCCAGCAGACGGTCATGGTTGGCCTGGGCATCCGCCCTCATCTGCCCTCCCTTGAATATCCGGATCACTGACCCGTATAGTCGGATCACTGGTCCGGAAAAACGGATCTGTGGTTCACTTAGTTTACCCCTCGGGGAGACGCGGGAGAGAGCTGTGCCCACACAGACCATGAAGGCGATCCGGCTGCATGAGTTCGGCGGCCCCCAGGTGCTGCGTCACGAGGAGGCGCCCGTTCCCGAACCGGGGCCGGGCGAGGTGCTCGTCCGCGTACACGCGGTCGGCATCAACCCTCCTGACTGGTACGCCCGCGAGGGGATGCCCAACGTACCGGCCGAGCTGAAGCCCCCGATGAATCTCCCCCTGATCCCGGGGACGGACGTCTCGGGCGTCGTGGAAGCCGTCGCGCCGGACGTCGCCGACGGCGAGGGTTTCGCGGTCGGGGACGAGGTGTTCGGCCTGCTGCGCTTCCCCACCGCGCTCCAGGCCGGTGCGTACGCCGAGTACGTCACCGCTCCGGCGTCCGACTTCGCCCGCAAGCCGGCCGGCGTCGACCACGCGCACGCCGCCGCCCTGGCCATGTCGGGGTTGACGGCGTGGCAGTTCCTGATCGAGCTCGGGCACGACCACCCCTCGCCGTTCCAGGCGGCCCAGCACCGTCCGATGGCACTCGACAGCGAGAAGACGGTGCTGGTCAACGGCGCCGCCGGTGGCGTGGGGCACCTCGCTCTCCAACTGGCCAAGTGGAAGGGGGCCCGCGTCATCGCCGTGGCCTCCGGCGCCCACGAGACGTTCCTGCGCGAGCTGGGCGCCGACGAGTTCATCAACTACACCAAGGAGCGGCCCGAGGACGTCGTCCGTGACATCGACCTCGTCCTGGACAATGTCGGTGGCCCCGACAGCAGGCGCTTCCTGCGCACCCTCAAGCGCGGTGGGTCCCTCTATCCGGTGTACTTCGGCGAGTTCGACGACGAGGAGAACGCGAGGCTGGGCGTCACGGTCACGGCCGCCCAGGTCCGCTCGAACGGCGCGCAGCTCGCCGAGATCGGGCGCCTGCTCGCGGACGGCACGATCCGCGTGGTGATCGACAGCACCTTCCCGCTCGCGGACGCCCGTGCGGCGCATGAGCGAGCCGCCCGGGGACACCTCCAGGGCAAGATCGTGCTGACCGTCGCATGAGCGCGAAGGCCGCCCCCGGCTCCCGCTACGCCTTCGCCCTGGACCGGCAGCATCTGGAGGCTCTGGGAGCCGTGCTGACCGAGGACGCCTCCAAGCCAACGGCTACAGATACTCGCCGTAGAAGGCCGTCAGGCGTTCAATCGCCTGGTCGACGTAGCGGGGCTCGTCGTACATCTCGTAGTGCCCGGCGCCTTCGACGATGAGCAGATCGATGGGGTTGGGGGCCAGCTTCCACAGCTTCATACCCGCCTCGTACTGGCCGGTGTTCCCCTGGCGCCCCGCGACGATCACCTGGAGCGGTTGGGTGAGCAGTGGGTCGACGAGGTGGAAGGCGTCGTAGCCGAGGAGCAGCGAGTCGCTGCGGCGAAGGCGACGATTGGTCGAGTGCTCGCTGCCGCCTCTTGGTGTTCGGTAGTACGTGATGGCCTGAGTGGTGTCGATGTCGGTGAATCCGGCCGCCGCCGCGTCCTCGAGGGTGTCCGGCAGCCAGTTGACCCGCTCGAGGTCCTGCCCGATGACCTCCCGCGTCCGCGCCGCAGCAAGATCGTCGAGTGCCGCGGCAGGGCCATCGGGAGAGAAGCCGGGCCCGCGCCAGGACTCGCCCATGTTGCCGGCGACGACGGTGGCGATCGCCTTGATGCGGTGATCGGTGCGAGCCGTGTGCACGGCGTAGCCGCCACCGGCGCAGATGCCGAGCGCGCCGATCCGCTGTGGATCGATGCCGGGGATGGTGCTCAGTTCGTCGATCGCGTAGGAGATGTCCTCGCCGCGACGGTAAGGATCCTCGAGGTCGCGCGGCTGTCCACCGCTCTGTCCTTGATGGGCTGGGTCGAAGGTGAGCGCGGCGAAGCCGTTCTCGGCGAGTCGGGACGCGTAGTTCGCGCCGATCTGCTCCTTGACGCTGCTCCCTGGCGTGGCGAGCACGACCGCGGCCTGGGGTTTTGTGGCGTCGAAGCCCTCCGGGAGGTAGAGATCGGCGGCGAGCTCTATGGCGCCGCGAGGGATGGAGATGTGCTGTGGCACGAGGGGTCAGCGCCTTCCGCGTAGAATCCTTCGGAGCTGTTCGGTTTCCAGCTAGTTCCAAACCGAACTAGCTCAAGTCCGTACCGTACCTCAAGGAATCCCATGCCGACGGATGACGCCGCTGAGCTGTGGAAGTTGAATCAACGACTTCTGACCAGGGTCATGAACGCCGCCGCCCCGCAGCTCGAAGAGCTGGGCCTCGAGACGAAGGAGTTCTTCGTCCTCGACGAGGTGGACGCATGCAAGTACCCGGCCGAGCTCACCCGGAAGCTGATGCTCCCGAAGGCGAGCGTCACGACGTACCTGCGGAACCTCGTCGACCGCGGGCTGGTGCGCAGAGAGATCGACGAGAGCGACTTGCGCCGCCATCGCCTCATGACCACTCCGGAGGGGCGGCGAGTGCGCGCCAAGGCTCTCGAGGCTCTTGCCTCGGAGTTCTCCACGATGATGGCGCGGCTCGACGAACGGGATCAGTCCGAACTGCGTCGGATGCTGCTGAGGCTTCTCGAGACCGAATAGGCAAAACGCGTCGGGTCCGCTCGTCGAGGGCGCGCCGGAGGTGCGGGCCGCCGACGCGATGTCGGCCTGGCGAACTGGCCTACGGGGCGACTCCCGTGCCGCCGCACCGATTGCACGGCACGGCGTAGAGCGCCCCGTCGGCCGCGACGAACACGGTGGCCGCGAGCCGTCGCGGGCGCTGAGCCGTACCCCGTCGCCGTCGGTGGCCCGCCCAGCATCCGCAGGCGTCATCCGGGAGTTCGTCGGGCGCCTGGAACTGGCCCGCGAATCGCACGATCTCGACCGCCCGAGGGTTTACCCATTGTGACACGGTGGTCACCTCCTGCTGTCGAGAGTACGGACGGTGTGTGCGGGTGTCAGCGCTTTCCGCCGGGTCGCCAAGCGGTCGCGACGAGTCTTCTGGGCGGGGTTCCGGCCCGGAGGAGCCGTAGCGGGCGCGGAAGCCTGGGTGCCGGATTTGGTTTCAAGTGAAACCGTATCGAACGGATGAATGACTGTAATGTGGCCTCATGACCACCGATGTTTCGCCCCAGCCCACCGCCTCGCGTGCGACCGGTCGCGCCGGGGATGCCTCGCCGTTCGCTCTCGGGTTGCTGTTGCGCCGGGCGCACTGGCGGGCGGCTGCCGTGATGGCGGAGGCGCTTCGGCCGCTCGGCATCGAGTTGCGGCATTTCGCCGTGCTGATCGTGCTGGTCGACTCCGGGCCCACGGTGCAGCGGGATCTGGCGGCGGCGACGGGGTCGGACAAGGCGGGGATCATGCGGGTCGTGGACGACCTGGAGCGTAAGGGGCTGGTCGTACGGAAGGCCGTTCCGGGGGATCGGCGGGTGCGGGCGGTGGAGATCACGCCTCAGGGTGCGGAGCTTTTCGACGCGGCCCATGTGGCGGCGGAGCCGCTGGCCGAGCGGCTGGTCGCCGAGCTGGGGGACGGTGAGCCCGAGCAGTTGATGGATCTGCTGAACCGGTTCGCCTATCCGGCGGAGGAAGGCGCGTAGGTGCGTCTGTGTGACGGTTGCCCCGCGTGGGCGCGGTTCGCCGTCGCCCGGCGGGGCTGTCCTCGCGCCTCTGTTCTTGCGCGCGGGGGGCGAGGACGCCGCGTGACCGCCTGGGGCTCGGCGTCACGCGGCGCCCAACGTCCGGCACGGCACGCTACGCGGCGAGCCGCTTCGCGAGGTCCATGGCCTTGGCGGTCGCGTCCTCGAAGGCGCGCTCTCGGGATGCCTCGTAGAGGGGGATCAGGTCGGACATGGCCGGGTTGCGGGGGGCCATGGTGAGCTCCGGGACGATGAAGTCGAGGTCCAGGCCGAGGGTGCGCTTGAGGACGGCCTCCAGGTAGTTCTGCACATAGTCGAAGCCCTCGCGCGGGGTGCCCGGTCCGTAGGAGCCGCCACGGCTGGCGACGACGACGACCGGCGTGCCCTCGGCGGAGGGGGACTCGCCCGCGGTGCGGCCGAGCAGGAGCACGTTGTCCAGCCATGCCTTGAGGGTCGAGGGGATCGAGAAGTTGTGCATGGGGGCGCCGATCAGGACGGCGTCCGCCTGCTCCAGCTCCTCCATGAGCTTCTCGCGCGCGGCGAACGCCGTGGACTGCTCCGGGGTGCGCTCGGACGGGGCGGTGTAACCGGCTGACCAGGCGGCGGCGGTCATGTACGGGACGGGATTGGCGGCGAGGTCGCGGTAGAGCACCGTGCCCTCCGGGTGCTGCTCCTCCCATGCCTTGCGGAAGGCGGCCGTGACCGAACGGGACGAGGACGCCTCGCCCGGAAGCACGGACGAGTCGATGTGCAGCAGCGTGACCATGAACTTTCTCCAAGAGTGACGCCCGAGGCGGGGAGCCCGGGGCAGGACTGGGCATTGGCGCTCGACGATAGTCAAATGCGAGATAGTATTGAATGATACTGTCGTGAGTGTAACGGAGAGCGTCCCGTTGCGGCGGGTTGGGCAGAGGGGAGATGGGCGATCTTGGACGTCTACGAGGCGGTCACGAGCCGACGGGCAGTGCGTGGGTTCACCGACCAGCCCGTCCCGAGAGAGGTGCTGGAGCGGGTGCTGTCCGCGGCGGCCTGGGCGCCGTCCGGATCGAACATTCAGCCATGGAACATCTACGTGGTGACCGGTGGGCCGCTCGCCGAGCTCAAAAAGCGGGCCGGTGAGCGTCTGGATGCGGGCGAGCCCTGGGACGAGGCGGAGTACGAGCAGTACCCGCCCGAGTTGAAGTCCCCGTACGGCGAGCGCCGATCCGCCTTCGGCAAGCAGCGCTACGGGGAACTCGGCGTCGCGCGCGAGGACCTCGAGGCGCGCCAGCGGGCCGCCTCCGCGAACTGGCGGTGTTTCGGCGCGCCCGCCGCACTGTTCTGCTATATCGACCGCGGCCTGGGCCCGGCCCAGTGGTCCGACGTCGGTATGTATCTTCAGACCGTCATGCTGCTGCTGCGCGCCGAGGGGCTGCACAGTTGCCCGCAGATGGCATGGGCGAAGTTCCACAAGAGCGTCGCGGAGATCGTTTCGCCGCCGGATGAGCTGATGCTCTTCTGCGGCATGTCGATCGGGTACGAGGACGTCTCGCAGGGTGGTGGTCGTACGGGGCGGGCGCCACTCGATGAGACGGTCAGGTTCATCGACGGTTGCTGAGGGGCCTCAGCCCCCGAGGGGTCCTCGGGCGGGGGCCTCAGGTGTTCCCGGGGTCCGAGGGACCGCCGTGCGGCCCCGCCCTACGGTGTCGTCAGCCACGCGCTGACGCGCGTCATCGCCGAGGGGCCCGACGTATCGGCCACGTCCTGCGCCAGATCGGCGATCGAGACGGCGCGCAGCGCCGCTCGCCAGGCCGCGTCCGCCCCGGACATCGCGCGGGCGATCGGGCACGGTGTGGTGCAGGACTCGGCGGGGGTCGCCAGCGGGCCCCGTTGGCGGATCTCCGTGCAGGTGAACGCCGCGGCGGGGCCGTCGACCGCTTCGACCACATCGAGCACCGTGATCGACGCGGGCTCCCGGGTGAGTGTGTAGCCACCCGCCTTGCCCTGGACCGAGCGCACCAGCCCGGCCCGGGAGAGCGCCTGTAGCTGTTTGGCCAGGTAGCTGGCCGAGACATCGTGGAACTCCGCCAGCTTGGTCGCGGGGACGGGCTCCTCGACGGACGTGAGCACGACGCAGCAGTGCAGGGCCCACTCGACTCCGCCGGACATCTTCACGCGACCACTGTAATCAGCCCGTCTACTCGGACAACTTGTGTCCGCGTATTGTCTCGGACAAGATGTGTCCGAGTTTGGTGGATGCCGCGCTCACGGGTATCCATATGCCGTATTTCGGACGTCATCCCAGCGAAAGGCATGTCATGAAGTTCGCAGTCATCGGCGGTACCGGGCTGATCGGGTCGCAGGTCGTCAAGAATCTGAACGCCGCCGGGCATGAGGCGGTACCGCACTCGCAGTCCACCGGAGTCGACGTCATCACCGGCCAGGGGCTGGACGAGGCGGTGGCGGGAGCCGATGTCGTCGTCAACCTGACCAACTCGCCGACCTTCGACGACGCCTCCCCGGCCTTCTTCCGGACCTCGATGGACAACCTGCTGGCCGCGGCCCAGCGGGGCGGCGTCGGCCACTTCGTCATCCTCTCGATCGTCGGCGTGGACCAGGTGCCGGAGCTGGACTACTACCGGGCCAAGGCGCTCCAGGAGGAGATCCTCGCGGCCGGGCCGGTCCCGTACTCGATCGTCCGGGCCACGCAGTTCATGGAGTTCATCGACGCCGCCATGTCCTGGACCTCCGACGACGAGACCGTCCGGCTGCCCGCCACGCCGATCCAGCCCATCGCCGCCAAGGACGTGGCCGCCGCGGTGGCGGAGGTCGCCGCGGGCGCCCCGTTGCGTGGCATCCACAACATCGGAGGCCCCGAGGTCTTCTCCCTGGACGAGCTGGGCCGGATCACCCTTACCCACCAGGGCGACGAACGCACCGTCGTCACCGACCCCACCGCCGGTATGTTCGCCGCCGTCAAGGGCGACGTTCTCACCGACAAGGGCGCCCACCTCGCCCCCACCCGCTACACCGACTGGCTCTCCTGACGACGACCCACTCGCGCCCCCTCGAGCGCGCGGACCGCGGACGGGGGGCGCCGCTCAACCGAACGCCGACGGGGGCGCCCGCTCAACCGAACGCCGACGGGGGCGCCGCTCAGCCGAACGCCGCCAGGGAGACCGGCTGCCACTCCCGCCATGTCTTCAGGCGCTCCTCGTACAGATCGGCGACATCGGGGAAGGACTTGCCGAGGAAGACCCTCAGCGGGGGCCGCTCCGCGTCGACGATCCGGAGAATCGCCTCGCGGGTCGCGTGCGGGTCGCCGACCTCGAAATCCACCGCGGTGGCCTCGTGGACCTCGGCGTAGTCGGGGTGCCGCTCACTGTGCCGGGCCCCGCGCGCCAGCCAGTCGGTGGCATAGGGGCCGGGCTCGACGTTGGTGATATGGATGCCGAAGGCGGCCACTTCTTGCGCCAGGGACTCCGACAATCCCTCAAGGGCCCATTTGGAGGCGTGGTACGCGCCGATACCGGGGAAGGCCCGTACCCCGCCCTCGCTCGTCACCTGGAGGATCCGTCCCGATCGCTGCGCCCGCATAAGGGGCAGAACGGCCTGCGTGACCCACACCGCACCCAGGAAGTTGGTCTCCATCTGGGCCCGGAGCTCGTCCTCGGTCAACTCCTCGACCATGCCGAAATGCCCGTAGCCGGCGTTGTTCACCGCGATGTCCAGCGAACCGAAACGCGCATGGGCGCGCCGCACCGCCGCATGGACCGCGGCCCGGTCGGTGACGTCGAGCCGCAACGGCAGCACCGCATCCCCGTACCGCTCGACCAGGGGGGTGAGGTGGCCGATGTCCCGGGCCGTCGCCGCGACGTGATCGCCGCGTTCCAGCGCGGCGTCCGCCCACTCGCGGCCGAACCCCCTCGAGCTGCCCGTGATGAACCATGTCTTCGCCATGATGATCGGTGCTCCCTATGGGGTGGCTTGTCTGCTGTCGCCCCTCCATCGTGCGGCTGGTCAAGGCATTCCACCAGCGATGGTCCGGCATGGGAGACATGCGGTTTCGGAATGTGTGAGGATGGCGGCATGGCCGAGCTGTCCCTCACCGGTCTGCGCGTCGTCCAGGCCGTGGTCGACACCGGATCGTTCACCGCCGCGGCCGACGCACTCGGATACACCCAGTCGGCGGTGTCCCGTCAGGTGGCGGCGGTGGAAGCCGCCGCGGGCGCACCGCTGTTCGTCCGGGGCGCCCGCGGGGTGACCCCCTCACCTGCGGGGATGGTGCTCGCCCGGCGGGCCGCCACGGTCCTCAGCGAGATCGACGCCATCAGCGCGGACCTCGCCGGGCTGACGGACCACATCACCGGACGCGTCTCCATCGCGGCCTTCCCCTCGGCCGCCGCCGTGCTCGTCCCCAGGACACTGGCCCGGCTGCGCGACGACCACCCGGCGCTGATCGTCGAGTTCGGCGAGGCGTCCTCGCCCACCCAGCTTCGCCAACTCCGCGCCCATCGCATCGACGTCGCGGTGATCGGCGTGGGAGCGGATCTGCCCGGCTACGAATTCGAGGGGCTGCGCCGCGATCTGCTCCTCGAAGGCGGGCCGCTGCTCGCCGTCCCCGCGAACCACCGGTTCGCCGGTCGCGGGACCATCCCGGTGACCGAGCTGAGGGACGAGCCCTGGATCGTCGGCAAGGGCCTGCGCGACGACCCCCAGTTCGGTGCCTGGCCCACCCTCGACCACCCGCGGATCGCCTACGCCGCCCGCGAATGGCCCACCCGCCTCGGCCTCGTCGCCACCGGTCTCGGCATCGCCGTACTCCCGGAAGTGGCCGCCGCCGCGATCCCCGCGGGTGTCCGTACCGTCCGAGTCGACGACCCGGCCTGGCTCGGCCGGGCGGTGGTCGCCGTCACGGCCCGCGACCGCTCTCCCGAGGTGACGGCCACCCTGGAGGCGCTGCGCCACGAGGCCGCACGGCTTCGTACGGCACCCTGACGCCGGGCCGCGACCGTGCGGGCACAAGCCAGCGCCCCCGGGGATTGGCGCGGGGGCGCGAGCGGGCTCGACCGCAGCGAGAGGCCACACCTGGGGAGAGGGGGCTCGCGCTCGGCATGGGTCGAACCTGGTTGTGACGGTAGGCCCGTGATGCTGTGTGTGTCACGGGTCGCGCACAAGACCGCCCGTATGAGGTCCTGACCCGCATGGCCCGCCGGACCGTGATCGGCATGGGCCGGTCGGCCGGGCGGGCGTTCATCGAGGGCGGTGGTTTCCTGGGCCGGGTGGGCTCTGCGGTCGCCGGTCCGCCGCGGGGCGGGTGGTCGCGCTCCGGCCGTCCCTGGGGCTTCGTGGCCTACGGCGGCCGTCGCCCGCTCCGTTGAGCGGGATCAGCGACTCCAAGGTGGAGCCCCGCACCCAGGCGCCGAGGAGGTTCCGGTGCATGGCGACGATCTCGTGCTTCACCGCGAGCCTCTCCGCGTCCCGGGTGAAGTCGCAGGTGGCGACGAACACCGCTACGTCCGCGGCGTGTTCGGCCTTCGCGGTGCCGAGGAACTTCTGCATATCGCCGCTCGGCACGGTGCGATGGGGGGCGTAGTGCTTGCACTGGATCACCAGCCGGCGTCCGTCCGGCATCCGGCCGACGACATCGGCGCCCAGGTCACCCGACTTCCCGGAGACGACGACCTGGGTGCAGCCGTCCCGGCGGCACAGCTCCGCGACGTACCGTTCGAACCGCTGCCAGGTCATGGCGTCGACCTCGGCCATGGACCGCTCACGTGCCGCGGTCTCCTCCTCGGTCTGCCAGGCGCGGTGCTCCGCCACGGTGCGCAGATGCGTTCGCCGCAGCCACCAGGCGATGCCGCCGAGCAGTCCCACGAGGACCAGCCCGACGATGTACGGCCACACGGTCTTCCAGGCCAGGGCCAGCGCGAGGACCAGCACCGCGCCGCCGCTCCAGGCCGTGCGGCCCTGCCGTGCCCTGGCCCGCCGTAACGCCGCTTTACGTCGCCGTTGCCATTGCCGTCGCCCTCGCCGTAGCCCCTGTCGTCGTACGGCCATCGCGCCCGCCCCCTGTCGGCTCGTTTCCCGGCAGTCTCGGGAATGGCGGGACCGGCCCGCAAGACCGCCTTATGGGCCGCCGGACCGGGTCTGCCGTGGGCGAATCTGCTGCGGGCCGAGATTCCTTACCGCGCAAGCGAATTGGGGCGATGGTGAAAGGACCGCGGCGGTGTGGGTCGCGGTACTCACAGGCGGCACTCACAGGGAGGTCCGATGGGAACATTCGGAGCATTCGCCACCGGCTGGGAGCCGGGATCGATTCCGCGAGCCTCGGAGGGGGAAACGGCTCCCACGCGGTTCGACGATCACCTTGCCTCGCAACTGCTGACCCAGCGCATCGTCTTTCTCGGGACGCAGGTGGACGAGGTGTCCGCGAACCGGGTGTGCGCGCAGATGCTGCTGCTGTCGGCCGAGGATCCGCGGTCGGACATCAGCCTCTACATCAACAGCCCGGGCGGTTCGGTGACGGCGGGGCTGGCGATCTACGACACGATGCGGCTGATTCCCAACGACGTGTCCACGCTCACCATGGGATTCGCCGCGAGCATGGGGCAGTTTCTGCTCACCGTCGGAGCGCCGGGAAAGCGCTACGCACTGCCGAATTCCCGCATCATGATGCATCAGCCGTCCGCCGGTATCGGCGGGAGCACGGCCGATATCGCGATTCAGGCCGAGAACCTCGAATTCATGAAGCGGTCGATCGAGCGCATCACCGCGGAACACACCGGACAGAGCGTGGAGACGATTTCGCGCGACGGCGACCGCGACCGGTGGTTCACGGCGGAGCAGGCGAAGGAGTACGGAATGGTCGACCGGGTCCTGGAGTCCCTCGCGGACGTACGGCCGGCCGGAGCGCGACGCAGGATGGGGATCTGACATGGGGCAGTACACGATTCCGACGGTCGTCGAGCGCACCACGCAGGGGGAGCGGGCGTACGACATCTACAGCCGGCTGCTGTCCGAGCGGATCATCTTCCTCGGCACGGAGATCGACGACGGCGTGGCCAACGTCGTCATCGCGCAACTGCTCCACCTCGAATCGTCGAGCTCGGAGCAGGAGATCGCGATCTACATCAACTCACCGGGCGGCTCCTTCACCTCGCTGATGGCGATCTACGACACGATGACGTTCGTGTCCGCGCCCATCTCGACGTTCTGCGTAGGGCAGGCGGCCTCGACCGCGGCGGTGCTGCTGGCCGGGGGAGACCCCGGGCGGCGGTTCGTACTGGAGCATGCCCGGGTGCTGCTGGGGCAGCCGGTGAGCGGTGGTCAGCAGGGCACGGTCTCGGACCTCAGCCTCCAGGCCAAGGAGATGCTCCGGATCCGCTCGCAGGTCGAGGAGGTGCTCGCGCGCCATACGCCCCACGACGCCGCCACGCTCCGCGCCGACATGGACCGCGACAAGGTCTTCACGGCGCGGGAGGCGGTGACGTACGGGCTCGCCGACGAGGTACTGAGCCGGCGGGCGGGCAGGGGGTTCTGAGGGGCGGACAGTGAGTGTCCCGGAAGCGGGGCGTCAGGCGGCGGTGTCTTAGACGGCGGTGTCTCAGGCGGCCAGCCGTACCTCGCCCTGCCGCCCCGCGTGCCGGGACCCACGGTCCGTGACGGAGGTGACGGAGGCGTCGGAGGTGACCGAGGTGACCGAGGTGACGGACGTGAGGGACGCGACCGACACCGCCGCGCCGTCGCGCCGCCGCCGCGGCCCGGAGACGAGACGGATCAGCTCGCCCTGCGCCATGGCGAGGAGGTCGGCGAGGCTGAGCCCGAGCGCGCGGGCGGCGGCCGCGAGGACCTCGGACGACGCCTCCTTGCGACCCCGTTCGAGTTCGGAGAGATACGGCATCGAGATCCGGGCCGCCTCGGCCACGTCCTTGAGCGTGCGCTGCTGAGCGAGCCGCTCGCGCCGCAGCACGCCCCCGACGAGATCCCGCAGCAGGGGCTCCTTCACCGGCTCCCGGCCGGGCTGCTCCCGCCGGACCGGGCCGCCAGGGACAGCCGGGGCCGCCGGAACGGCGGGACCCGCCGCGGCGGCTCCGGCGGCCCCGGCGGTGGCTCCCGCCTGGGGCACCGGGTCCGCGGTGGCCGGACGCAGGGGAATGACGCGGGCTCGGTTCGACGCGTGGCTGCTCACCCCCTCAGGGTAGGAGCGTCGCGCCCGAGGGGAAGGGGACGGCGCTCTGCCCTTGGCGAAGCGGTCACATGTTCGAGTGCTTCTCTCGGTTCGCCGCGACCCCGTTGTCAGTGCCCGGCTCTACCGTATGGCTGTCCTTATTCACGCTTGCTGGGCTGCTTGCGTACTCGGACACGGCGGGGGCCGGGCCCAACAGCGCGGGCCCGGCCCCCGGCGGAAAGCCGGAGGCCGGGGACGGGTTCCGGGCTCAGGAAGTGATGCGCAGCTCCGGCGGATAGCCGGTCCAGCGCAGCGGCGCGGGCAGATGCGCCATGTCGTTGGAGAAGAGCACCGAGGGCGGTCGGCCGGGCGGGGGATAGCGGATGACCGTCAGCGCCGCGTTGCACTGGTTGAGGCCGAGCCAGCGCCACTTCGGGGCGTCGAGCGCGGCTCGGACCAGCCAGCCGATGAGGAAGTTATGGGTGACGACCAGCTCATGGCGGTCCTCGGGTCCGTCCACGGGGCCCGTGAAGCGCTCCTCGGCGGTACGGGCCAGCAGCGGGCCGCGGGCGCGCTCATCGGATGGGAAGCCGTGGACGAAGTCGAGCAGGAAGTCGGCGGAATCGGCGGGCAGTTCGGTTCGGTGGGGCGTGTACGGCACGTAGTCCCCGGCCGGTTCGCAGACATGGGCGGGTACGCCGTCGAGCCGGTCACCGATCAGCCGGGCGGTCTCGGCCGCCCGGGGCAGCGGGCCGTGGTGGACCGCCGTCAGCGGGACGTCCCGGAGCCGCTCGCCGAGCAGCGCGGCCTGGCGGCGGCCGTTGGCGGTGAGCCCGTGTTCGTCCGGCGTGGCCTCGCCGTGGCGGGTCAGATAGAGATAGCGGGTGGCGTGGGTGTTGGTCATGGTCCCCGTCCGTCGAGAGTCGCTGGAAAGGGACGGCCGGTGCGGGGTGGCGGTTCCAAATGCCCGGTTCCGGGCGCCCGGTTCCAGGCGCCCGACGCCGCGCCCGGCGCCCCGTGCCCGTTCCCGGCGGCACCGCCGGACGGCCCCCTACCGCCGGTCCGTCGACTTCCGGTCGCCTTCGGGTGGCCGGGGCTCGTCCGGGGCGAGGCGGAAGACGGCTTCGGCGAGTTGGGCGCAGACGTGTTCGATCTGGCGGCGGGTGGCGTTCCGTTCGGTGATGATCGCCGACAGCAGCAGGGCCGTCAGGGCCGTCGAGCCGTTGAACGCCTGGAGGGTGACCATCCGGGCCGGCAGCGAATGGTGGGAGAACGGGCCGGTGCCCTCCGCCGTGGCGGCGATCGCGAGGACCGAGACGATGAGTGAGCACGGGGCGGCGCCCGCGAGTTGGAAGCGCAGGGCGGCCCAGATCAGGAAGGGGAAGACGAGGAAGAGCAGGCTGACCTCGGTCCGGGTGGCGACCAGGGTGACGCCCGCCGTGCCCAGCAGCAGCGCCGCCGCCTCCAGCAGGCGGTACGGGCTGACGCCACGGTGCGGCCGGGCGCGGTGGAGCAGGCGGTGGAACACGCGGTGCAGCACCAGCAGCAGAGGGGTGATCACCAGCACCCCCATCGCGTCGCCCGTCCACCACACCGACCAGGCGGTCCAGAAGTCACCCACCGGGAGCGCGCCCGACACGACGAGCGCGGTGGTGCCCACCGTGGCGCTGATCAGCATGCCCGCCAGGGCGCCCAGGAAGACCAGGACCAGCGCGTCCCGCAGCCGGTCCAGGGCGGGCCGGAAGTCCACGCGCCGTAGCAGCAGATACGAGCAGATCGGGGCCAGGGTGTTGCCCACGACGATCGCGAGGACCGCCAGGGGCGACGGGCCGATGGGGGCGTTGACCGCGACGGCGCCGAGGGCGATGCCCGGCCAGGCCATGGGGCCGAGCGTCAGCAGACAGGCCAGGGCGATTCCGGTCGGCGGCCACAGCGGGGTGACCTGATCGCGCACCAGCTCCTGTAGCAGTCCGATCCAGGCGCCCACGTAGTAGAGGGCGGCGACGGCCACGAGCCGCAGCGCCGTGGCACCGTGGCGCCGGAGACCGATGTTCCGCCGGATCCCCATATCGCGCGCCACAGCGGCCATCCCACTATGTGCGCCCCGGGCCGACGCGGCTGACACGCGGCCACCGGGTCGGGCTCGCCCGTACGCAGCACAGCATCTCCCGTACGCAGCACAGCATCTCCCGTCGGCAGCACGGCACGCGCACGATGTCAGGCGGGGCCCGGGCCGGTAAGGCGCCCAAGAGCCCGGTGGTCAACGGCTCGAGTGTGATCGGCGATCAACTGTGGATCCGGCGAGCGGCCCCTCCACGGGGCGTATCGCGGGCACGCATATGCGCATCGGGCTTGCCCACCTCTGCGGGAGACGTCACCGTTGAGCCCCACGGGCACGCGCCGCGTCGCCCGTATTCGACTGGGACCGGAGGTGCCATGGGACCGATCGTTCCACCCCTCGTTCCACCGTATGAGACCGTCGGCGACGGGCCGCACCATGTGATGGCGGTGCACGGCTGGTTCTCGGACCGTGCCGCGTACGCCGCGATGCTGCCGCATGTCGACCGGCGCGGGTTCACCTATGTTCTGCCCGATCTGCGCGGCTACGGCGAGGCGCGTGACATCCCCGGCGCGTACACCACCGGCGAGGCCGGGAAGGATCTGCTGGCGCTCGCCGATCACCTCGGCTGGGAGCGGTTCTCGCTGGTCGGCCACTCGATGGGCGGGGCCGTCGTCCAGCGGGTCCTGGCGGCCGCTCCGCAGCGGGTCCGGCGGCTGGTCGGGGTCGCGCCGGTGCCGGCCAGCGGAGTGCCGATGGAGGGCGAGCAGTGGCGGCTGTTCGCGGCCGCCGCCGACCACCCGGAGAACCGACGGACCATCATCGACCTCACCACCGGCGGCCGTCACCCGGCCGCCTGGCTGGATCTGATGGTGCGCCACTCGCTGGAGCACAGCGAGCCCAAGGCGCTCCGCGCCTGGCTGGACTCATGGGCGCTGGAGGACTTCCACGAGGACATAGCCGGTGCCCAGGTGCCGGTCCGGATCGTGGTCGGCGCCCACGATCCGGCGCTCACGGCGGAGATGATGCGGCAGACCTGGCTGCGCTGGTATGTCAACGCCGAGCTGGTGGAGCTGGAGTATGCCGGGCACTACCCCGCCGATGAGACTCCACAGGAACTCGTGCGCGCGGTGGAGGACTTCATCACGGCCGACTCGTAGCCGGCGGTGAGTCGCCGGGGGCGGTCGCGGACGGATCGGTGGAGGGCGGGGTGGAGGACGAGACGGACGGTGAGGCGGAGGCGCTGCTGGTGTGCTTCGCCTCGCTCCGCTGGTATCTCTCCTCGCTCTCCTGGTACTTGGGCAGCAGATCCTTCAAGATCTTGTCGACATAGTCCCGCGTCTCGAGGATCTTCGGGATGCCGCGGGCCCGAAGCACCGCGTTCGGCCCGGCGTTGTAGGCCGCGAGCGCGAGCCGGGTGGCCCCGACTGTGGTCTTGCTGCCCGGGATCACCTTGACCACCTCGTACAGATGGCACATGTAGCGGGCCTGCGAGGGGATGGCGTCGCGGGGCTCCCAGACATCGGCCTTGCCGTCGCCGTCGCCGTCCTTGCCCCATTCCTTCCAGGTGACCGGGGAGAACTGTGAAATGCCCTGGGCGTGACCGGAGTCCGCGTCCGGGCGCCAGCCGCTCTCCGCGTCGATCTGGGCGGCCAGCAGCGGCACGCTCAGCGGGGCGCAGGTGCGCACCGCCGACTCCACGATGGGGCGCCGGGCCTCGGGCACCACCGGAAGCTCCGGTTCCGAGGGCTCTGTGAGATGCCGTACGACGAGCACCGCGGCAACGACCAGTGCGAGCCCGGCGAGGAACGCCGCGACCAGTCCGGCGGCGCGGGTCAGCATGCCAGGGGCGGTACGGAAGGGGTGCGCATGCAGGGACGGTAGCGGGTCTCGCGGGCCGATCCGTAATCGGTCGCCGACACGGGCCTATCGGGCCTGGTGGACCGGGGGTATCGGCTGCCCGGCGGGTGCCGCGGGGAGCGGACCGGCCGCGTCCGCGCCCGGGCGCTTCATCACATACGCCGCCCCGGCGCCCGCCGCGAACAGCGCGAGCACCGAGACCGCCGTGCCCAGCCAGGTGGCGCCGAGCCACTGGCCGCCGACATAGCCGAGGGCCACGCTGTACGCCGCCCAGGCGAGCCCGGCCACCGCGGACCACGGCAGGAATTCCTTCACCCTCCGGTGGGCCGCGCCCGCGCTCAGGCTGACGACCGAGCGACCCGCGGGCGCGAAGCGGGCTATCACCACGAGCGGACCGCCGCCGCGCACCAGCGCGGTGCCCAACTTCTCCTGGGCGGAGGTGAGTCGGCGGGAGCGGGCGATGGCGCGGTCGAGCCGGTCGCTGCCGCGCCAGGCCAGCCGGTAGGCGACCATGTCCCCGAGGACGGAGGCGGTCGCGGCGCACAGGATCAGCCCGAACATGGCGGGGAAGTCGGCGGCACCGGCCTGGCGCACCACGCCGACGGCGTCAACGGTGGTGCCGGCGGCCGCGGTGGCGGCGGTGATGACCAGAACTCCACTGGGCAGAACGGGCAGGAAGACGTCGAGCAGTACGGATGCCCCGATCACCGCGTAGATCCATGGGGTGTTGGTCAGCGACCCCAGATGTTCCAACAACGTTCTACTCCCGATCCCGGTCCCCCCGCTGCGCATGTCGCCGGGAAGCGGCAGGCGTCAGCCTGTAACAGCCATACAGCGTACGCCTGTGACTGTCGAGGATAACGGTAAGGGGCGTGATGATGTTGTTCGAATCACGCCATGCGGGGCGTTCGGCCCCGCATGGCGTGATCGGTCAGGCGATACCGAATGTCGGTCGAACGCGGAGAAGTGACGCCTATCCGACAGTCGACGGCCGGCGCCCCGTTTCGGGCGCCGCTTCGCTTGCGCGGGCCGAGCCGAATATCCGGTCCAGTGCCCAGGGGCCGGGGCCGGTGAAGACGAGCAGCAGCAGCGTCCAGCAGAACATCGCGGCGGGCTCGCCGCCGTTCTGAATGGGCCACAGCTTCTCGGGCTGGTGCTCATGGAAGTACGCGTAGGCCATCGAGCCCGAGGAGATGAAGGCCGCGCTGCGGCTGCCGACGCCGAGCATCACGAGGGCGCCGCCGACGAGCTGGATCACCGCCGCGTACCAGCCCGGCCAGGTGCCGGCCTCGACGGTCTTGCCGGTGCCCATCATGCCGCCGAACCAGCCGAGCAGCGACGAGGCGCCGTGGCAGAAGAAGAGCAGTCCGACGACGATGCGGAAGAGGGAGAGAACGTACGGCCTGGCGCCGTCGAGCGCCTCGCCGAGGGTGCGGGGGGTGGGAGAAGAGGGCATGGGAGGGAGGCTCCTTGCTCCTGGGGACAGGGAACAGCGGAGTGCCAGGTTAGGTTCCCCTCACCTTTTGTTGCAAGTTCAAGTTCATGCCAATGTAGGTGCCCCGGGGACCCCTTCAAGGCGCCCGAAAAGCCGCTCTTCAGAGCCTTGTCGCGCACATCGGGACACCTTCATGCAGGGTCTGCCCCGTATGCGCCACGCGCAGCGCCGCGCGTGCTACCGCGTCCGTGTCGCAGAGGGTGACGGAGTTCACGCCCGGCCGCGCACCCGCGGCCGTCACCCAGTGGACTCCCTCGGTCGGCACGCCGATCGCGAACCGCCGCGGATGCGGGCGGCCATGGGCGTCCACCACCCGGTAGGGGGCGGTGGTGACATCCAGGCCGCCGGTCTCATAGCCCTCCACCCGATGCGGACGGCCCTGCCCGGTCTCCAGCAGATGGATCAGCAACTCATCGGCGGTCCGGCGCACGTCAGGCTCCGGCAGCCGCGCCTCGATCAGGGTCGTGGCCACCACCGGCGGGCCCGGCACCTCGGCCGACCGCGCGGCGAAACCAGCCCCTTCGGCACCCGTCTCCGGGCTTTCCAAGGTCACTTCGAGCCGTGGGCCGAGGACCTCCAGGACGCCCGCCTCGATCAGCGCGGCCATCTCCTCGATCCGGCGGCGCGGCGGGCCGATCGAGAGAAAGGCGTTGAGCGGGGTGTACCAGCGGTCCAGATGGGCCCGGCGGGACGCTCCCGTCAGCCCGCCGTGGTCGACGATCTGCCGCAGTTCGTTGCG
This sequence comes from Streptomyces sp. CY-1, assembly GCF_047218265.1. Lineage (NCBI taxonomy): Bacteria > Bacillati > Actinomycetota > Actinomycetes > Kitasatosporales > Streptomycetaceae > Streptomyces > Streptomyces sp. CY-1. Next base: position 3,705,776 of record NZ_CP178393.1, on the reverse strand, counting down.
GAGGTCGCGCAGCACGTCTAGGGCCGCCTTGACCGGGCCCTCGACATTGCCCAGCCGGGCGTGCACCACATCCTGGTGGGCGTAGGTCAGCAGCCACCGCCGGAACTCGTCACGCCCCGTGAACCGGCGTCCGCGATACGGCTGGGAGACCGCGTCCCAGGACCAGCGCTCCGCGTCCGGTATGCCGTACTCCGCGAGCACGGCGGCCTCTTCGGGGCTGCCGTGCCCGGTGGCCAAAAAGTGACTCCTGAAATGTGCTGAGGCGAACGGGGCGGGGGCGCCGGGCTCGGTCCCGGGCCCGGCACCGGAGGTCCCGGGTCCGGTCCCGGAGGCTTCCGGGGCCGCCGGGGCACGGGTATCGGGTGCCCGGAGGGCCAGCAGCGCCTCGTAGTAGACCGTCTCGGCCTCCTTGGCGACCAATGGCCATATCTCGGCGAGGAAGTCCGGCGGATCGCCGGAGTCCGCGCGCTTGCGGAAGTGGCCGAGCACATCGGGGGTCAGCAGCAGTGGGGTGTGCCGGCCGCACGGCCCCTTCGCGTTGTCGCCCCGCGCGTGGTACGGGATGCCGCGCCGCGACCCCGCGTACAGCCGTGGCTCGCGCCCCGAGGGCCGGTAGACCAGACCGCCGCGCGGATGCGGTGCGAAGGTGCCGCCCCGGCCCGCCGTCAGCAGCGCCATATGGTCGAAGAAGTTGAGGCCGAGACCGCGCAGCAGGACCGGTTCGCCCGGCGCGATGGGCGACAAGTCGACATCGGCGGGGTTGGCGGGCGGGTAGTAGCGCAGCCCGTGCCGCTCGGCGTGGGCCGTGTACCGCCGCTCCGTGGCGTCGGTGGCCGCCGGCAGATGGCCCTGCGCCAGGACGACCGCGCACAGCCCCTCCAGACGGCTCCCGTCGTCCAGCGTCAGCATCTGCTCGCCGTCGGCCCGTTCCTCCAGCCGTACGGCGCGGGCCCGGTGCGTCCGGACCGTCACGGTCTCCGGCGCGCCCCGCACCACCTCGCCGAACACCCACTCCAGATAGCGGCCGTAGAGCGCGCGGCTCGGATAGTCGTCCGGGCCGAGACCGGGCGCCAGACCGCGCGCCGCGACCCATTCGTACAGGCTCGGCCCGGTCCGCACCGGTCCGCCGCATTCGACGCTGGCGTCGGTGAACAGGGTCACCTGCGAGGCCACTGTGTTCATCAGCAGCTCGTCCGGCTGGGCGGTGCGCCACACCCGTCCCGCACCGGGCGGCGAGGGGTCCACCAGGTGCACCGTCAGCGGGATGCCGGGCGCCAGTTCCGGGGCCGAGGCGCACAGGCGCTCCAGCACGCTGGTGCCGCGCGGCCCGGCGCCGACGATGGCTATCGCGTGAGAGTCTCCGGCCAAGGTCGTGTCTCCCGGGGCAGATGTGACGCAGGATGCGCGCCCATCATGCCGCCCGCTCCACGGGAATCGACCTGGTCTCCGGAACGTACGGCTCCGTTGTGGCCTGTATCACGTGACGTACGGCGCGGAACGGTACCCAAGGGACCGGCTACCCGGCCCAGTCCGTCTCCAGGGCCGTCACCAGCCGGGCCCCGCCGCCCGCCGGGTCCGACTGCGCCTGGTCGAGCCGCAGATGGGCGCTGCGGCCCTGGAGGGTCAGCGTCATGAGCTGGTTGCCGAACCAGGGCCCGCCCGTCTTGTGCCAGGTCAAACGGGAGCCGGCCACCCGCCCATGGCGCCGGAAGGCCCGCCCCAGGGCGCGGCCCGCCGCGCTCCAGCCGAAGCGGAAGCCGAGCCGTATCGAGGCGTAGATGCTGTTGTGGACCGGCGAGCAGGTCAACTGCCGCACCTGGCTGCGGGGCGGCCGGGACGACCACCGCGACCAGTCCGGGGCGGCGACATAGGCGTGGTGCACATCGCCGGAGAGCACACTGATCGTGGCCGGTGCCCCCGGTGCGCAGCCCACCTCGGCGATGGTGTCGGTGAGCGCGTCGAAGGACTCGGGGAACGCCGCCCAGTGCTCCAGATCGCCGCGCTGCCGCAGATCCTCGGCGATCCGCGCCCAGCGCCCACCGCGTCTGCCGCCGCACACCGAGGCGTTCCACGCCTCCACGTCATGCACGAAATGCGGCAGCAGCCAGGGCAGCGAGGTGCCGAGCAGCAGATGGTCGTAGCCGCCGAAGGTCCCGGGCCGCTCCTGGCCGGGGGCGCCGGGCTCTTCCTGGCCGGGGTGGCCGGGTGTACCGCCCGCGCCCTCCATGGCCTGCTCGCGCACCCAGGCGAACTCCTTCTCGCTGAGCATCGCCCGCCGGCCCTCCTCCAGCACCCGCGCGGCGCGGGTGTCGACCATCAGCAGCCGGGTGCGGCCGAAGTCGCGGCGGTAGCTCCAGCGGGTGTACGACGGATCGGCGTCGGCGCGGGTGGCGAACTCCCGCAGCGCCTCGGTGCCGTCGTCGGCCGTGCGCACCTGCGCGTAGAGCGGGTCGGCGGCCAGTTCGGTGGGGGAGAGATTGCCCAGGTGCTGATGGACCCAGTAGGACATCAGGCCGCTCAGTATCCGCTCCCGCCACCACGGGGTGGCGCGCATCCGGCGCTGCCATGCCTCGCTGGTGTTCCAGTCGTCGATGACATCGTGGTCGTCGAAGATCATGCAGCTCGGGACGGTGGAGAGCAGCCAGCGCACCTCGGGGTCCAGCCAGGACTCGTAGTAGAGACGGGTGTACTCCTCGTAGTCCGCGACCTGCTCGCCCGGCGGCTCGCTCAGATCGCGGCGGGTGGCCAGCCAGCGGCGGGTCTCGGCGGAGGTCTCGTCCGCGTACACCTGGTCGCCCAGCAGCACCAGCACATCGGGGCGCGGGCGCTCGGGGGCGCGGGCCAGCGCCTGGGCGAGGGTGTCGAGCGCGTCGGGCCCGACCGGGTCGTGCGAGGCGTCCGAGGGCGGCGCGGCCCACCGGCAGGAGCCGAAGGCCACGCGCACGGGCGCGTCCGTCCCCGGGGCGGGGGTGCGGATGGTGCTGTCGGGGAAGGGGGAGTCGGGCAGCGGCCAGACCTGCTCACCGTCGAGCAGCACCCGGTAGGCGGTCTCCGCGTCCGGCCGCAGCCCGGTGACCGGGATCAGGGCGTAGTGATGGCCCGCGATCTGCCAGGTGCGGGCGGTGCCGCCCCCGCCGTCGGCGCACCGCACCTCGGCCTCACAGGGCCGGTCGGCCTCGACCCAGACGGTCGCGCCGGTGCCGGTCTCCCAGTCGACCTGGCGCAGTAGTGGTCCCAGGCGCAGCCCGGCCATCCGGACCTCCTCCGTCGTTCTGTGATGTGCTGGTCATGCGTACGGTACGGAACGACGGAGAAGGTGCGGCGGTTCCACCCGGCGGTGCGCCGGTCGGAAGGCCGGTTGGTGGACCGGTCGGTAGCCGGTTGGTGTGCCGGTCGGTAGCCGGTCGGTGGGCCGTATCAGCAGCCGTTGAGGATGCCGCTGAGCGCGGACTTCTCGGCCGAGTCGAGGCTGAGCTTGTACGTGTACTTCACCGAGACCCACATGCGGGCGTACATGCAGTGGTAAGCGGTCCGGGGCGGCAGCCACTCGCCGGGGTCCTGGTCGCTCTTGGACTGGTTGACGTTGTCCGTCACGGCGATGAGCTGGGAGTGCGTCAGGTCGTTGGCGAACGCCTGGCGCTGGGCGGTGGTCCAGTTGTTGGCGCCGGACTTCCACGCCTCGGCGAGCGGGACCATGTGGTCGATGTCCACGTCGCTGGCGGCGGTCCAGGTCGCGCCGTCGTACTCGGAGTACCAGGAGCCGCTGGTGGCCTTGCAGCTCGAGTCGGTCTGGACGTTCTTGCCGTCGCGCTTGAGGACCTCCTCGCGGGTGTCACAGGAGCCGCTCTGGGTGATCCAGTGCGGGAACTTGTCGCGGCTGTAACCGTCGGTCGTGCCCTCGGCCTTGACGGTCAGCGAGGCGAGCTGGGTGCGGGCGGTGGCGGCGCTCGGCGGGGCGGGCGGGGAAGCCTGGGCGGTGGGCCCGCTCATGACGATCGTGCCCAGCAGGGCGACGAACCCGCCGAAGACGGAGGCGCGACGCGCGTAGACGCGACGGCGAGTGGGACGACGGTGCATGTCTGACATGCGAACTCCCTTGAGGGTGGGGGGTCGTTGGCCGCTGGATGCCCGGCCATGCTTGCGGCGCCGGGTTGCTGTGGGGTGGGCGCCAGGTAACAGGGTGACGACGCGGTCATGTCAACGCAAGGGGTGCTGTGGGGCAGTTGATGTCACGCACCCCCCGGCGCGGCGGTCGCGCGTTCGCGATGCGGCCGCGTATCGCGTGCGCCCGCGCTCGCGTCGGTGGCATCGCCGCCGGTCAGCGCCGCGCCCGGGGCGACACTCGCGGCTCCGTCGCCCGGCGCGCGCGTGGCGGCGGTTGTGGCCGCCTGCGAGCCGGGCGCGCGAACGGCGACGGCGCGACGGGCGGCCGGGGAGGCCGTGCCGCCTGCGGCGGGCTGCTCCCCTCCCCGCCCCTTCCCCGAACTGGGGCTCCGCCCCAGCCCCCGAACTGGGCTTCGTCCGTTTCGCGTGGTGTCGATGTGCGGTCGCGCCGCGTCGCCGGGCTCTGTCCCGGAGCCCGGAGCCCCTGCCACGCGGCGGAGTCGCGCATGCATGCTGCGGGGAGGGGGATACGCGGCTCCGCCGGACATTCGGGCGCGCTGTCGCCGGGGCTCGACCGGACCCTCGGCTTGTGGGGCTGGTCACACATCCCGGTGCCCTCGTCGACATGGCGCGGGGCGGCGGTTTGCCCGTGCGGGCAGGCGTGGTGCGGCTGTTCGGGCCGACGGCGGCGGTCGTGGTGGGTGCCGGGGCGGAGGTCCGGGGGGTCGGGTGCGGCCCGGGGTCCCGTATCCTTGTCGGCAGCAGAAGGGGAGTAGCTCCTCGCCGGACCGTCGACATACTGCCCGCCCCTCGAGGTGCGGGCCGGCGCCCGGAGCGTACGGGACCAACGCGTCACGCGGAGGCCGTGCGCCAGCGAGACCTTCGGCCGCAGTGTCCGACGCTGCCGTGCCGAAGCGATCCCTCCCCGGGGCCCTTGGGTGCGGCCCGATCTACGAGGTATCCATTCCGTGTTCAGCATCACCGTCGCCGCCGTGGTCTTCGGCGTCGTCTTCCTCGCCGAACTTCCCGACAAGACCGCCCTGGCCGGGCTGATGCTCGGCACCCGCTACCGCGCCTCATACGTCTTCGTCGGCGTCGCCGCGGCCTTCGCCCTCCACGTCGGGCTCGCCATCGCGGCGGGCAGTGTGCTCACCCTGCTGCCGCACCGGCTGCTCCAGGCGATCGTGGGGGTGCTCTTCCTCGGCGGAGCGGCGATGCTGCTCCTCAAGAAGGACGACGGGGAGGAAGAGGTCCGCAAGCCCGCCGACCAGAGCTTCTGGAAGGTGTCCGGGGCGGGCTTCATGCTGATCCTGGTCGCCGAGTTCGGCGATCTGACCCAGATCATGACCGCGAACCTCGCCGCCCGCTACGACGACCCGCTGTCGGTGGGCGTGGGCGCGGTGCTGGCGCTGTGGGCCGTCGCGGGTCTGGGCATCGTGGGTGGCCGCACCCTGATGCGATACGTACCGCTCCGGCTGATCACCAAGGTCGCGGCCCTGGTGATGCTGGCGCTGGGCGGATTCAGCCTGTACGAGGCCATCGCGGCCTGAGCGGGCCGCGCGCCCGGCGGCGCCCCCGGCTGTCCGGGGCGTGGCTCCCGGGACGCCCGGGCGCCCGGGCGCGCGTGGCGGCGCGCCGCTGAGCCCCGGAAGCCGGGGGTGCGGCGTGGCGCGGTGCTGAGCCCGGAAGGCGGGGGCGTGGCGTGGCGCGGTGCTCGGCCCGAGATGGCGGGGCGTGAGGCGTGGCGCTCGGCCCGGGACGCCTGCGGGGCGTGGGGGCGTGGGGTCCGGCTGTCCGGGGGTCTGGTTCCGGGGCGCCCGGGCGGCGCGGTGCTGAGCCCGGAAGGCGGGGGCGTGGCGTGGCGCGGTGCTGAGCCCGGAAGGCGGGGACGTGGCGTGGCGCGGTGCTCGGCCCGGGAGGCTGGGGGAGCGTGGGGCGCGGTGCTCGGCCCGGGCGGCCCCGAGAGTGTGGGGGCGAGCGGCCCGAGAAGCCGGGGCGCATGGGGCGTGGCGCTCAGCTCGAGAAGCCCGGCAGGTGTGGGGGTATGGGGCCCGAGAATTCCGGGGGAGTGTGGGTCCCGGTGCTCAGCCGGAGATGCCGGGGGGCGTGAGGCGTGGCGGCGCTCGGCCCGAGGCGCCCGCCGTGCGTGGGGGCGAGGGGCCTGAGGGGTCCAGGGGTGAGTCGTGGCGCGGCACTCAGCCGGAGATGCCGGGGGCGTGAGGCGTGGCGCTCGGCCCGAGGCGCCCGCCGTGCGTGGGGGCGAGGGGCCTGAGGGGTCCAGGGGTGAGTCGTGGCGCGGCACTCAGCCGGAGATGTGCAGCCGCAAGGTGCCGTCGGGCAGGGGCTCGACCCGGACCTGTTCCAGGTCCCGTACATGGGCGTCCGGGGCGTGCGCCGCGGCGCGTGGGCCGACGCCGACGACCCGCATTCCGGCCGCCCGGCCCGCCGCGATGCCGACCTCCGAGTCCTCGAAGACGATGCAGTCGGCGGGGGCGAAGCCCAGCTCGGCCGCGCCCTTGAGGAAGCCCTCCGGGTCCGGCTTGCTCGCGCCGACGCACTCCGCGGTGACCCGCACCTCCGGCATCGTGAGCCCGGCGGCGCCCATCCGCGCCCCGGCGAGCCCCTTGTCGGCGGAGGTCACCAGGGCGTGCGGAAGTCCGGCCAGCGAGGCCATGAAGGCGGGCGCGCCGGGCACCGGCACGACGCCGTCGAGATCCGTGGTCTCCCACTCCAGCATCCGCTGGTTGTCGGCGAGGTTCTGCTCGACCGGCCGGTCGGGGAGGAGTACCGCCATCGTCGCGTGGCCCTGCCGCCCGTGGACGATCTGGAGCACGCTCTCCGCGTCCAGCCCCTGCTCGGCCGCCCATCGCCGCCAGCAGCGCTCGACGACGGCGTCGGAGTTGACCAGGGTGCCGTCCATGTCGAGGAGGAGTGCGCGGGCGGTGAGCGACATCGGGTCTCCTGGGCGCGTGCGCGGAAAGAAACACAAGTGGCTCCGCCCGCCGGTCAGGGGAAGCGGGCGGAACCACTTTGTTCCTTCACGATACAAAGCGTGGCCCGTATGCGCCAGGGGGGGTGCCCCCATGGCTTGTCTCCACGGCTCGTCTCGACGGCTCGTCTCTACGGCTCCTTGGTTCTGGACTCGAGGTCGCGGCGGGTGTTCTCGCCGTAGACACCGTCCGGATCGCCCGTGATGTCGTGCTGGTTCTGGTAGCTGGAGACCACCCTCCGCACCCCGGCGTCGTAGTCCCCGTCCGCGATGCCGATATAGAGCAGTAGCTGGGACAGCCGCTTCTGTAGCTCGGCCACCTCGGGCCCGCTGTCGCCCTCGCGCAGCGCGGGCGGGCCGGTGGGCCCGGGGGGATCGGACGGGGTGGAGGTCGGCGCGCCGGACGCGCTGGGTCCGGGCTTGGTCGCCGAGCCGGTCGCGGACCCCGACGCCGAGGGGTGGGCGCTGGCCGAGGGGCCGGTCTCGCTCGGGGACGCGCTCGCCCGCGTCGAGCCGGACGCGGACGGGTGGGGCGTGGCGCTCGACGACGGGGCGCCGGACGACGGGCTGCCCTCCGCAGCCGGCAGCTCCTCCTCGGCCGGCGCGCTGGCGGTGCTGTCGGCCAGCGCGCGATCGCTCCCGCCCCCGCCCCCGCCGCCACCGTCGTCCTTGTGGTCACCGCCGAGCAGCCCGGTGCCGACCGCCAGCGAACCGGCCACGGCCACGGCCGCCGCCCCCGCGAGTACGGCCGTCACGACCTTGCGCTTGCTCTTGCGGTGCCGGGCGGGGCCGGGTTCCTCCCCCGGCGCGTCCCCGCCGACGCCGATGCCGACGCCTGCGTAGGCGCCTGAGCCGACGCCTGAGCCGACGTCTGAACCGACGCCGACGTAGGCCCCCGCCCCGTCTCGGCCGGGTCTCTCCTCGACGCGGTCGATCACCCGCGTCGCGTCGGTGTCCCCCTTCTCCGCCTCCTCCTTCTCCGCCTTCTTCCTCTCCGCCTTCTCGAAGAGACGCAGATCACGCGGATCGGGCCCGCCCGGGTGCTCCTCCGAGAGCGCCAGAACGGGGTGCGGATGGGTCTGGTCGTCGGTCTCGCCTGCGGTCGCGGTGGACGCGGCGGCGCGTTCGGCACACGTACAGCCGGGCCGCCCGTTGGCGCGTGCCGGTGCGAAGCAGTGCGGGCAGGACTCTGCCGTCACGGAACTTTCCCTCCCTGGAGTTCGCAGCGATTATGCGCATCCGATCCCCTTCCGCGCAGGTGTTCGCCCGCCGTGCGGACCGGCACGGCGGGCCGTAACAGGGCATAAAGGTGAGGATGGGGTGAGGATGAAGAGGGAACGGAGGAGCGAGGAGGAGTCGCCATGGCGCGGGACGGCGGCAGCCCGGCTCCGGCCCCAGGAGCCCCCGACGCCGTGGCCCCCGGCCCGGGAGAGGGCCGGCCGCGGCGTACGGTCCTGGTGGCCATCGGCGCGCTGCTGCTCGGCATGCTGCTCGCCGCGCTCGATCAGACGATCGTCTCCACCGCGCTGCCCACGATCGTCAGCGACCTCGGCGGCCTGGAGCATCTGTCCTGGGTCGTCACCGCCTATCTGCTCGCCTCGACCGCGGCCACCCCGCTGTGGGGCAAGCTCGGCGACCAGTACGGCCGCAAGAGGCTCTTCCAGACCGCGATCGTCATCTTCCTGATCGGCTCCGCGCTGTGCGGGCTGGCCGGGAACATGGCGGAACTCATCGCCTTCCGCGCGCTCCAGGGGCTGGGCGGCGGCGGCCTCATGGTGCTGTCGATGGCCATCGTCGGCGATATCGTCCCGCCCCGTGACCGCGGCCGCTACCAGGGCCTCTTCGGCGCCGTGTTCAGCGCCGCCAGTGTGCTGGGGCCGCTGCTCGGCGGGGTGTTCGTCGACCGTCTGAGCTGGCGCTGGGTCTTCTACATCAATCTGCCCGTCGGCATCGTCGCCCTCCTCGTCGTGGCCTCCGCGCTCCAGATCCCGGTGCGCCGCACCTCGCACACCATCGACTACCTCGGCACCTTCCTGATCGCCGCGGTCGCCGCCGCCCTGGTGCTGATGACCTCCCTCGGCGGGGTCACCTACGGCTGGGGGTCCTGGCAGATCATCGGGCTCGCGGTGGTCGGCATGGCGCTGCTGGCGGCCTTCGTACGGGTGGAGTTCCGCGCGGCCGAGCCGGTGCTGCCGCTCACTCTCTTCCGCAGCCGCACCTTCACGCTGTGCGCGGTCATCGGCTTCATCGTCGGCTTCGCGATGTTCGGCAGCATGACCTATCTGCCGACCTTCCTCCAGATCGTGCAGGGCGTCTCGCCGACCACCTCCGGCCTCCACCTCCTGCCGCTGGTCCTCGGCACGCTCCTCTCCTCCACCGTCTCCGGCCATCTGGTCAGCCGCACCGGCCGCTACAAGGTCTTCCCGGTCCTGGGCACCGCGATCACCGCCATCGGCCTGCTGCTTCTGCACCAGTTGCGGGAGTCCAGCGGGGTCGCGGAGATGAGCGCGTACTTCTTCGTCTTCGGCTGCGGCCTCGGCCTGGTCATCCAGGTGCTGGTGCTGATCGTGCAGAACTCCGTCAGCTATCGGGACCTGGGCGTCGCCACCTCCGGCGCGACCTTCTTCCGCTCGATCGGCGCCTCGTTCGGCGTCTCCGTCTTCGGCACGATCTTCGCCAACAACCTCGGCCCCCAGATCGCCGACGCCCTCGCCGGACGACGCCTGCCACCCGGTATCACCCCCGGCGCCCTCAGCTCCGACCCCCGCGGCCTCGGGCGGCTGCCGCCGGTGGACCGGGCGGCGGTGCGGCACGCGTTCTCCGTCTCCATCACCGACGTCTTCCTCTACGCGGTGCCGGTCGTGCTGCTCGCCTTCGTCCTCGCCTGGTACCTCCGGGAGGAGCCGCTGCGCGGCAGCGTCACGGCGCCCGACGGCAGCGAAATACTCGCCAGCAACCCCGTCCAGCGCTCCTCGCACGAGGAATGCGCCCGGGCGCTGTCCCTGCTCGGCAGCCGGGAGGGCCGCCGGAAGATCTACGTCGACATCACCCGGCGCGCCGGGCTCGACCTCAGACCGGCCGCGAGCTGGATGCTGCTGCGCATCCACCACTACGGCTCGGTCGACCCCGCGATGCTCACGCAGCGCTCGCCCGTACCGCTGCGGGTCATCACCGAGGCGACCCGGCAGATCGAGGAGCGGGGCCTCGGCCGCCGCTACGGACTGGACCTGATCCTCACGGACGACGGCCGCGAGGTCGCGACCAGGCTCTACCGGGCCCGCGAGGCGTCCCTCGCGGAACTCCTGGGCGACTGGTGGTCACCCGACCGCCCGACCGACCTGAGCGAGCTGGTGGACGAGCTGACGCACGAGATGTGCGGCTCCGACGCGGAACAGCCGAGGGACGGCACCCCCCGCCCCGACCACCGCCGCCCCCCGCCACCGCGCACACCCTGACCGCGAGGCACATCGGGAGGCCCTTGATGAGGTAGTTGCGCCATATCAAGCATTTTGCGAAGGGGGTACCCAGACCCCCTCGGTAGCCCACCGGCCCACCGGCCCGCCGCCCGGCGACGAACCGAGGCCGCCACCCCCGGGCCCATGCTCAAAGGCGCCGAAGGCGCGAGACGAAACCCGCACCTGACCGAAGACCGCACAGCGACGCGCACACGCACAGCGACGCGCACACACACCCCGACGCGCACACGCGGCCCCCGCCTCAGCCCAGCTCCTTGACCATCCAGACCTCGGCGTACGGCCCCGTCGTGAAGGGCGGGACATCCCGGTAGCCATGCCGTGCGTACAGCGCGCGGGCCTCGACCAGGTCGAGCCGGGTGTCGAGCGCGATCCGCTCGGCTCCCAGTTCGCCCGCCGCCGTCTCGACGGCCGCGAGCAGCGCGGCGCCGCCGCCCAGCCCCCGCTTGGCGGGCCGTACGTACACCCGCTTCAGCTCCGCCGCCCGGGTCAGCCCCGTCGTACGCTCGTCCATCAGCCGCACCCCCGCACAACCGGCGAGTTCGCCGTCGTGATGCGCCAGCAGGAAGACCCCTCGCGGCGGGGCGAGATCGTCGCTGGGCATCTCCGCGAGCGCCTGCTCGATCTCCTCCGGCGTGGAGTTCCGCTCCTCGTGGAGCTGGTGGTAGCGGTCGGCGACATCGACGAGGTACTCGCGCAGCAGCATGGCCGAGACCGGATGGTCGACGGGCCGCGCGGCGACCGTCCAGCCCGTCGTCGGCTCCGTCGTCGGCTCCGTCGCGGGGGAGGCCGGGGCGCGCGAACCGGCCTGGGTACGTGGCGTGCTCGTCATGCTCGGCATCTTGGCACTCACCACCGGCCTCACGCACCGCAGTTTGAGGGCCGAAGACCGGGCTACCCGAATAGAGGAGCCCCCCGAACGCGGAGGGGGAAGCGAGCGGGAAGGCAGAAGCAGACCATGTCAACTGCTGCAATCAGCATCGTGGTTGTCGTCGCGGTCGTCCTCGCGGCCGCGCTCATCATCCGCGTCGTCCGTGCGGGCGCCAGCCGTAGGGAACGCGCTCTGCGACGCCGCTTCGGGCCCGAGTACGAACTGAACGTCGCCCAGCACGCGGGCGACACCAAGGCGGCCGAGCGGGAGCTGGAGGAACGGCTGCGGCTGTACGGCGATCTGAGGACCCAGCCCCTGCCCGGTGAGCTGCGCGAGCGGTACGTGGCCGAATGGGCGGCCGTACAGGAGATGTTCATCGAGTCCCCGGAACGCTCGGTGACCAGCGCCGACCGGCTGCTGGCCCGCCTCGCCCACGACCGCGGCTATCCGTCGGACCGTTACGAGGAGCAGGTGGCGGCGCTGTCCGTGCACCACTCCGAGCATGTCCAGGGCTACCGGCAGATCCATGACACTGCGGGCCTCGCCCGCGAGGGCCGCGCGGACACCGAGGAGCTGCGCGAGGCCGTGGTGCACGCCCGGCCGTTCTTCGAGGACCTGGTCAGGCCCCCGCACCACGGCGCCACGACCGGCGCCACGACCGGCCACGAGACCGCGCGGCAGCCCTTCGGCGAGCGGCGGAGCGGGAGCGGAGTCCGCCGGTGGCTGCCGGGGACCGGGACCGGATCCGGAACCAGGGCCGGGACGGGCCATACGCGGTTCGGTCACACCAGGAAGGGCGGCGCGTGGTGACGGACCCGACCGACCCGGCGGAGCACGACGGCCGGCGGCGCCATGGAGGGGAGAAGCATGAAGTGGCGCCGCTGTCCCAGGGAGTGGGCAACAGGGACAGCAGGGACAACAGGGAAGCGGCGGATCCGATGACGACCTGGCACTCGCCGACGCCGTCGAACGGATCGCGGCCGTCGAACGGATCGCGGCCGTCGAACGGATCGCGGCCGTCGAACGGAACGAAGCCGACGACACAGCAGCCGTCCGGGTCGTCCGCGTCGTCCGGACCGTCCGCGTCGCCCGCCGAGCAGCCGAGCACCCCGAACGGCCCCAGCTTCCCCGTGCTGCCGACAAGCGAGCACGACGTACTGGCCCAGCGGCTGCGCTACGCGGTCAGCGGCTTCGTGGACTCCCCACGCGGCGCCGTCGAGGAGGCCGATGCCCTGCTCGCGGAGGTGGCCACCCGGCTCGCCGATCTCCTGGCCGAACGCCGCGGCACGCTCCGTGCCGCCTGGCACGAGGATGACGCGGTCATCTCGGAGACGGAAGAACTCCGCCTGGCGATGCGGGGCTACCGCAATGTGCTGGAGCGCCTCATCAGCATCTGACCGCCCGACACCGCCAACACCACCACCAAACCGCCTGGCCGCCGCCCGGAGCTCCGCCGGGTGGCGGCCATGCCTCATGGCCGCCGACCGGGTCGTAAATCGGTCGTACCGGGGGCGGGCCACGGCCTACCGTGGCGCGGTTGTGATCAGGCGGGTTCAGGCAGGTTCAGGCGGGTTCAGGCAGGACCGGCCGGGGGCCGTGAAGGGGCGGGGGCGCGATGGAGCGGTACAGCGGGTGGGCCGATGAGGGGTTCGGCGGTGTCGCCGAGGTGTTCGCGCGGAACTTCGAGGAGTTTCCCGAACTCGGGGCGGCGGTCACCGTCTTCGCCGGTGGTCGCAAGGTCGTGGAGCTGTGGGGCGGGGTCGCGGACCAGGGGAGCGGGCGGGCGTGGGAGAGGGACACCGCCGTGCCGGTGTTCTCGTGCGCCAAGGGCATCGTGAGCGTCTGCGCCCACCTCCTCGCCCAGGAGGAGCGGCTGGACCTCGATGCCCCGGTGAGCCGGTACTGGCCGGAGTTCGGCCGGTACGGCAAGGAGGCGATCACCTGCCGGATGGTCCTCGGGCACCGGGCGGGGGTCCCGGTGCTCGACCGGGTGCTGACATTCGAGGAGATCGCCGACTGGGCGCCGGTGATCCGCGCCATCGAGGGGCAGCCGCCGCTGTGGGAGCCGGGTGCGTCGTACGAGTACCACGGCCATGTCTTCGGCTTCCTCATCGGCGAGGTCATCCGGCGGATCACCGGCCACACCCCGGGCGCGTACTTCCGGCAGGCCGTGGGGGATCCGCTGGGGCTGCGGGCCTGGATCGGGCTGCCGACGGCGGAGCTGGCCGGGCGGGCCCGGCTGGTCGAGGCCGAGGGGCGGCCCGGGATGCCGGGGCCCGAGCATCTGCTGACCCGCATCGTGACCATGAACGGCGCGCTGGCCTTCCCCGGCCTGGAGGAGCCGCACGGCTGGAACGACCCGGCGCTGCTCGGCATGGAGTTGCCCGGCGCGGGCGCCACCGCGTCGGCGAGCGGGCTGGCCGGGCTGTACGCGGCGGCCGTGACCGGTATCGAGGGCCGGCGGCGGCTGCTGAGCCCCGAGACCGTGACGGACGCGGTCCGCGAGCTCTCGTCCGGCAAGGGATGGCTGGGCTTCGACATGGGAGCGCGCTGGGGCTCGGGCTTTCTGCTCGACTCGCCGTCCTTCCGGCCGATGCTGGGGGAGCGCAGCTTCGGCAACGACGGGGCGGGCGGGCAATTCGCCTTCGGCGACGACGAGTTCGGGGTGGGCTTCGCCTATGTGGCCAACCGCATGATCGGCCACGGCGACGCCCGCGCCACCCGTCTCGTCGCCGCCCTGCGGGAGTCTTTGGGCGGCTGATCGGCCCCCACAAGGGGTTTCCCACCCCAGCCTCTCCGGCGTTTGAGGAGCGGGGTCCGGGGCGGAGCCCCGCCGGGGTCTGGGGCGGAGCACCAGTTGTGGGAAGGGGCGGGGAGGGGAAACAGCCGCCGCAGGCGTCACGATCCGGCGGACACCCGCTACGCCGCGCCCCACAGCTCGGTGCGGTGCGCCCCCACCAGCGCGCCGATCCGGGCCAGCGCCTCCGCGACCGGCAGCGGGTCCAGCCGGCGGCCATCCCGCAGCCGCAGGGCCACCCGGCCGTCGGCGGCCTCCCGGGCGCCCAGCACGGCCTGGTACGGGACGAGGCGGGCCTCCCGGATCCGGGCGCCCAGGCTGCCGCGTTCCGGTCCGGCCAGCTCCGCGCGCAGCCCGAGGTCCACGCACCGCCGGACGAGCGCCTCGGCGTGCGGCAGTTCGGCCTCGGAGATCGGCAGGACCATGAGCTGAGTGGGGGCGAGCCAGGCGGGGAAGGCCCCGCCGTGCTCCTCGATGAGATGGGCCACGGCCCGTTCCACACTGCCGATGATGCTGCGGTGGACCATGACCGGACGGTGCCGGGCGCCGTCCGGGCCGATGTAGCGCAGATCGAACTGCTCGGGCTGGTGGAAGTCGACCTGGACGGTGGACAGGGTGGACTCCCGGCCCGCCCCGTCGGCGACCTGTACATCGATCTTGGGACCGTAGAACGCGGCCTCGCCCTCCGCCGCCTCGTACGGCAGACCGGAGCGGTCCAGGACGTCGGTCAGCAGGGCGGTCGAGCGGCGCCACATCTCGGGGGCGGCGACGTACTTGCCGCCGGGGCCCGGGAGGGAGAGCCGATAGCGGGCCGGGGTGATGCCGAGCGCCTCGTACGCCCGGCGGATCATCTCCAGGGCCGCCGCCGCCTCGTCGGCGACCTGGTCCAGGGTGCAGAAGATATGGGCGTCATTGAGCTGGATGGCCCGGACCCGGGTCAGCCCGCCGAGCACCCCCGACAGCTCCGAACGGTACATCCCGCCCAACTCGGCCATCCGCAGCGGCAGTTCGCGGTAGCTGTGGCCGCGGGAGCGGTAGATGACCGCATGGTGGGGACACAGGCTCGGACGCAGGACGACCTGTTCCGCACCGGGCTCCGCGCCCAGGTCCATCGGGGGAAACATGTCGTCGCTGTAGTGCGACCAGTGCCCCGACAGCTCGTACAGCTCCCGCTTGCCGAGCACCGGCGAGTACACATGCCGGTAGCCCGCCCGCCGCTCGGCGTCGCGGATGTACTCCTCCAGGGTGTGCCGTACGGTCGCGCCGTCGGGCAGCCAGTACGGCAGCCCCGCGCCGATCAGCGGGTCGGTGTCGAACAGGCCCAGCTCACGGCCCAGCTTGCGGTGGTCGGACATCACGGTCTCCTCGTCGACGTGGCGGACGTCGGTGGCTGTCGGGCGAGTGACCGCACGGCGAAGCCCCGGGGCACTCGCCCCGGGGCTTCGGATCAGAACATCGATCAGCGCGCCGGGACACTCTCCGGCGTCGTCGTCATGGCAACGAGGGCAACGATGGCGACGAGGGCAGCGATGGCAGCGCGCTTCATGCCGCCGACCGTAGCAAGGCCCGACGCGGCCCGCCCGGCAATTTCTCCGGGCCCGGGCCCCGCCGGGCCGCGGGTCGCTACGCCCCCTCCGGCACCAGTTCTCCCACCGCGTCCCGCCACGCGGCCCGTGTCGCGACCGCCTGCCGCCAGCTGCGGATCGCCTTCGGGGGCATCCCGACGGCCAGCACACCGGCCACCCGGTCCCCGCAGCGGTAGACGGCCAGGAACTTCCGCTCCTCCAGGGCGCCCTCCACGATCGCGACCTCCTCATGGCCGCGCAGATGGCCATGGGCCTGGATCCGGAGGTCGTACTGGTCCGACCAGAAGTACGGCACCGGCGCGAACGGCCGCCGCTCGTCGTCCGGGCGGAGGAGGTTGCGGGCCACGGCCATGCCCTGCTCGGTGGCGTTGGTCCGGTGCTCGATCCGCATCGCCGTACCGAACAGCGGGTTGTGCCAGCGGGCCACGTCCCCCGCGCCGTACACATCCGGCGCGGCGGCGCTGTACTCGTCGCACTCCAGGCCGTCGCCCAGGGTGAGGCCACTGCCCTCCAGCCAGCCGGTGTTGGGCACCGAGCCGATCGCGATCAGCACCTCATCGGCCTCGACCAGCGTGCCGTCCGCCAGCCGCACCCCGCCGTCGGCCACCTCGGCCACCATGACGCCGGTACGCAGATCGACGCCGTGGTCGTGGTGGGCCTGGGCGAGCACCCGGCCGACCCGTTCGCCGACCGCCGGGGCCAGCGGCACCGGCGCCGGTTCCAGCAGCGTCACCTCCGTGCCGAGCCCCCGGGCGACGGCGGCGGCCTCGGCGCCGAGGAACCCGGCGCCGACCACCGCCAGCCGCCGCCCCGGGCCCAGCCGGTCCCGCAGGGCCAGGGCGTCGTCCAGGGTGCGCAGCACATGCGCGCGCTTCCCGCCGCCGCCGTTGCCGTCCCCGCCACCGTCGTCGTCGCCGTCCCCGCCGCCGGGCAGGCGGCGCGGGCGGACGCCGGTGGCGATGACCAGGCCCTCGTACGGCACCCGCGCCCCGTCGGCCAGCGCGACCGTACGGCCCGCGAGGTCGAGGCCGGTCGCGGCGACCCCGAGGCGCAGATCGAGGCCGAGCGCGTCCAGATCGGCGGGCGCGCGCAGCGGCACCCGGTCGGGCTCCCACTGCCCGCCGAGGATCTGCTTGGACAGCGGTGGCCGGTCGTACGGGTGGTACGGCTCATCGCCGATGAGCGTGATCGTGCCCTCGTACCCCTCCCGCCGCAGCGTCTCCGCCGCCGCCAGACCGGCGGCGGATCCACCGACGACCACCACCTGCTTCACTTCTCGATCACCCGTATCGCCGCCGCCGGGCAGACCACCGCGGACTCACGCACATCGGCGTGGAGTTCGGACGCGGGCCGCTCCTCCAGCAGGATCACGATGCCGTCCTCCTCCCGCTGGTCGAACACATCGGGTGCGATCATCACGCACTGACCCGACGCCACACACTTGGGAACATCGACTTCCACACGCATGGTGACTCCTTGCCTCCGCTGCTCAAGACGCCCAGGTGACGGGCAGTTCGTAGACGCCGTAGACCAAACCGTCGTCTTTGAACGGTAGTTGGTCGACCGCGGTCGCCAGCCGCAGAGTGGGGATACGGCGGTAGAGCGTGCCGTAGACCACCTGGAGCTCCACCCGGGCCAGCGGCTGGCCCAGGCACTGGTGGACGCCGAAGCCGAACGCCATGTGGCGGCGGGCGTCGCGGCCGATGTCCAGCCGCTCGGGCTCGGGGAAGACGTCCGCGTCCCAGTTGCCGGTGCCGGTGTAGACGATGATCCCGTCCCCGGCGCGGATGGTCTCGCCGCCGATCTCGATGTCCTCCCGCGCGACCCGGCGCCGGCCGTTGTGCACGATGGTCAGATAGCGCAGCAGCTCCTCGACGGCCCTGGCGACCGCCTTCGGGTCGTCGGTCTCCCGCAGGACGGCGAGCTGGTCGGGGTTCTCCAGCAGGGCCACGGTGCCGAGGGCGATCATGTTGGCGGTGGTCTCATGACCGGCGATCAGCAGCAGCACGCCCATGTTGGCGGCCTCGCGCTGGGTCAGCTCACCGGCCCTGACCCGGGCGGCCAGCTCGGAGAGCATGTCGTCGGCGGGGGCGGCGAGTTTGGCGGCGACCAGGTCGTCCAGATAGTCGGTCAGCGCCTCGTTGGCACCGACCACCTCCTCCACCGAGGAGTGCCGGTTGATCATGAGCGAGCTGTTGCGCTGGAAGAAGTCGTGGTCCTCGTACGGCACTCCGAGCAGCTTGCAGATCACCAGCGACGGCAGCGGCAGCGCGAACGCGCGCACCAGGTCGACCGGGGTCGGCCCGGCCAGCATGGAGTCGATCAGATCGTCGGTGATCCGCTGGATCTCGGGCCGCATCGCCTCGACCCGTTTGATGGCGAACGGTGCGGTGACCATCCGGCGGATCCGGGCGTGCTCGGGGTCGTCCATGGTGATGAAGGAGCGCCGCCGCCCGGCGTTCTCGCGGAAGCCGGCGCTCGCATGCGGAAAGCCGGGCCGGGTGGCCTCGGAGCTGACCCGCGGGTCGCCGAGCAGGGCGCGCTGGTCGGCGTACCGGGTCACCAGCCAGGGGGCGCTGCCGTCCCACAGCCGCACCCGTGTGACCGGCCGTTCGGTGTGCAGGGCCTGTGCGGTCGGGGGCGGGGCGAAGGGGCAGCCGGTCGCCCGCGGCATCGGGAACTCCGGAAGCGGCTCTTCCGCCTCGGCCGTGGTCTCTGCCAGCGTCTCGGTCATGTCTCTCCTCGGGAGGGGGATTCCGATGGGAGCGGAGCGTGAACCTTCGCGTCAGGGGGGACGTGAACCTTCGCGTCACGGGGACGATGACCAGCGAACCCGCTCGACCTGACGCCCTCCGGTCAGTTTCCTGACGAAACGCTGACTGTGGGCAAGGTCACAGTGATCGTGGTGCCGCGGTCCGGTGCGCTGCGCACGCTCACCTCGCCGCCGTGCCGCTCGACCACCCGCCGCACGATGGACAGGCCGAGGCCGCCGCCCAGTTCGATCCGGCCGTCCGCGGAGCGGGGGGAGGTGAGCCGGGCGATGTCGTACGGGCTCATGCCCGGCCCCTGGTCGCTGACCGACAGCTCGACGTGCGGCTGCCCACCGGACCCGGCCACCGGGCCGCGCACCGCCACGGTCACCGGGGATCCGGCGGGGGTGTGCCGCAGCGCGTTGCCCAGCAGATTGCGGATGGCGTGCCGCAGCAGGCGGTAGTCGGCGACGAGGGTCGCCCGGCCGGAGTTCTCGCGGGCGATGGGGCGATCGGGGTCGAGCAGCCCCAGATCCGCCACCGCCTCGTCGGCCACGTCCCGCAGATCCACCGGCTCCGCCTCCAGCGGCCGCACCCAGGAGGCGTCCGCGCGCGGGAACACCTGCTGGACCGCCTGGTGCATATGGTCGGCCTCGTCCTGGATCCGGCGCAGGGCGCGCACCATCAGCTCGGGGTCGTCGCTGAGCCCCTGCAAAGGGAGTTCGGCCCAGCCGCGGATGGTGGTCAGGGAGGTGCGCAGCTCATGCAGCAGGACCTCCAGCCGCTGCTGGCGCTCGTACGCGTCCTCGCCATGGCGCCGGCCGTCCCCGCGGTGCTTATCCACGCTTATCCATACGGGCGCTCGTTCCTGTTCATGGGGAGGCGAGCCGGCCGAGCCAGTAGCCGAAACCACGGCGGGTGTGGATCAGGGCGGGCTCGGTCTCGTCGACCTTGTGGCGGAGCCGGGAGACCAGCTTCTCGATGGCGTTGTCCCCGTAACGCCGGTGGTCCGCCACCCACAGATGCTCGCCGATCTGCTCCTTGGACAGCACCTGCCCCGCGTTGACCAGCAGATAGCGCAGCAGCCGGAATTCGGCCGGGGTCAGCTCCAGCGCCCGCCTGCCGCGCCGCGCCTGACGGGTCGTATCGTCCAGCAGCAGATCCGCGTAGCGCGGCGGGGGCTCCTCGCGGCGCCGGGTGCGGGTGCGCAGCAGGGCCTGCACCCGGGCCAGCACCTCGGCGATCCGGAACGGCTTGGTGACGTAGTCGTTTCCGCCGATGCCGAGGCCGGTGACCAGCGATTCCAGCGAGTCGCGGGCGGTGAGGAAGAGGACGGGCGGATGGTTCTCGTCGGCCGCGACCAGGCGGCGGCACACCGTGAAGCCGTCCAGATCGGGCAGCATCACATCGAGGATCACCAGGTCGGGGCGCTCCCGCCCGACCCGATCGAGCGCCTCTCCGCCGGTGGCCGCGGTGCCGACCCGGTAACCGGCCAGTTCGAGGGTGGTCGAGAGCAGTTCGGCGATTCTCGATTCATCGTCGACGACCAGGATGTGCTGCCCGCTGCCACGGGCGGGCGCTGGTTTCTCGCTGACACTCCCGTACACGCCATGACACTACGTGAACCGACGGTTCCGGGGCATGGGGCCCTGACCGGGACCGATGAGATCCGGACAGGGCGGACAGGGCGGGGCCCATACGGGCCGTGGGGGCGCCTGCCCCCACGGCCCGGGGCCTTTCGCTTTCCTCGGCTTTCGGCTTTGTCACCCCGCGGCTTTGGGCGATCCGAAAGTCAGCGCGGACGCCTCACCGGAATCCGCGTAACAGTGGAACCGGTTGGCCCAGGACTGTTCCTGAAGGGTCTGGACCAATGCACGGGGCACTGCCATATGCACATCGCGGCCACCGGGCTCGTCCGCCGGAGTCGGCGCGATGAGCAGGGTCCAGGGAGTGGGAAGCGCCGGGACGTCGTACCAGAAGGGCGTGCCCGCTCCGAAGTCGAGTTCGTAGAAGGGGAGCTTCGACCAGTTGTTGATGACGATGGTGTTCTCGAATTTGTCGAGCGTCATGGTGGGCAGGATGCGCTTGAGGCGGCCCGCCTCGTATTCGGCACGGAGGAACGCCGTTTCCTGGCGGATTTTCTCCTCCGTGTTCTCGGCATGGCCCGCGCGGACCGCCATGGCGACCTCGCCGAGAGGACGGGAGCGCAGTTCCGCCGCGGCCATCCCGGGCCGGGTGTTGGTGACGGTGTTGCCCCAGTAGCCGTCCGGTACGGCCCCGCCGCCGAAAGCACGGAAGTCGGCGAGGAGGCCCAGCTTTTCCTCGCTGGTGTCGGGGCGGTCCCGCAATGCGCCGAGGACTTTCCAGAGATGGGCGGTCAGCGCGTCATTGGTCGACACCCACCGCTCCGTGCCCGCGAGGTCGGCCATCGCGGCGTCCTTCATGGTGGCCAGTTCGGCGGCGGTGAAGCGGGTGGTCACCATCGTCGTCGTCTTGGCGACCATGCACAGCAGCATACGAGCCACATAGGCGGACTTCCCGCCGCGCTTGGTGACCGTGAAGTGGTCGCTGTCCGGCCGGACGCCATCGGCGACCGGCGCCGCGAGGGCGTCGATGATGGCACGGTCGTGGCCGGGTGCGGGGTACCCGAGCCCTCGATGCTCCTTCGACCAGCTCTCCATGAATCGCATATAGGAGGATCCGTCGGCCACGGCGTGGTTCATGTTGACACCGAGAACGGAGCCGCCGCCTTTCATATGGGTGAGCTTCACCGTGAAAAGCGGTGTGTCGCCGTCGACCACCTGGAGCGGGTTGATCTGACTCAGATAGCGATTGATGCCCTTTTTCGCCGTGTGGTGAGGCCCGTGATCCGGCATGGGCTGGGATGCGTATGTCTCGATGAACCGCACACCGCCGTCGTCGCAGAGCACGCTGAGACGGCCGTCGGGATCCTTCTTCATGCGGCCTGAAACCATCGGGAAGTTGCGCAGCGTTCTGCTGAGGGAGGCGCGAAGCGCTTCGCCGTCGAGCGTCTCGCGGTAGAAGAAGGTACGTGGGGTGTAGACCAATCCGATGAGCATGTCGTAGACGCTCAAACGTATGCGGTCACCGCTCGCCTCTCCGGCGCGTACGGTGGTCGATCGTTTGGTGTCGCCCTCGGTGGCAGTGGGGGATGCCATCATGTGCGCACGTTCTTTCGTTCTGTCCGAGTGTGTTTCTGGGTCGGTCTATTGACCCTACCCCCGGGCCGAGAACTGTCTCCTGGACTAGAACTTGTTTCAGGCAATTTTGAAAAACAGGCGAGCGCACCGAACTACGGTGCCGCCCGCCGGCCCCGAGGGGGCCTCGCGACCGACTGGGTGCTGCCGCGACGACACTCGCCCGCAGCGCTCCGTTAACATGATCGGACCCTCACGACGAGAGCCCCCATCGTCCGCCCTTCGCCGGAAAACGGTGCTATGCGGTATGAAGGGTGACCAATGCCCAACATCTAGCAAATCGGTCAAAGTATTGACATCTATAGCATCGCGGATGATCTCCCGGATAAGCCGCAGTACCGCGTTCACCACGTGGTGTCGACCACGGGTGATGCTGTATGTGGTGGCGAGTGCGGTGGCCCTCGGATTCTTCATCACGCTGGAGATCACCGCGCGTCGCTACGGCCTGCCGGGGCCGATGACAAATCAGGTGCAAGAGATTGTATTTGCCCCCAAATCGGGCTTTCTTTTGTACTCCGGTATGGGCTTGATGATGGTGGTGCTCACCTGGCGGGAGCGGCTCATCGCGGCCGGTGCCGCGATCGGCATCGACATCGTCATCTTCCTGGTGCGGTGGGTGGCCGACGCGAAGGTGACCGAAGGCCACCCCTTCGGCAACGGCGCGTTGTGGGTGATGCTGGGCTGTGTGGTCATCGCGGTCACGCGCCGCACCGGCCGGGAACGCGCCCTGCTGCTGAAGGGCGCCGGGCTGGGCCTGCTGCTGGTGGCCGGCCGCAAGATCGGCGATACCTGGCTGCTCATCACGGCGAAGTCCCGCCCGACGGTGCTCGATCCGTACCTGGCGACCGCCGATCACGCGCTGGGCAACCCGTCGTGGATGGCCGGCCGGATAGTCGAGGCCATGGGGCCGATCGGTGCCCATGTTCTCCACTTCGTCTACGCTCAGCTTCCGGTGGCCGCGGTCATCGTCTCGCTGTATCAACTGCGTAACGTGGCGGTCGAGCGCCGCTTCCCGGGCCACCATCTGGTGCGCACCTTTCTGGCCATCGGGCTCCTCGGGCCGGCCATCTACATGGTCTTCCCGGTGGTCGGACCGATCTTCGCCTACGGCACCGGCGCCTTCGGTACCGGCGGCGAGCTGTGGGCGACGGCCAACCTGTGGCCGCACACGCTGCCGCCCATCAGCGCCCCGCACTCGATACCGTACGACGAGATCACGCCACGCAACTGCATGCCCAGTCTGCATACGGCATGGGCCACCGCGATCTTCATCCATTCCCGCCAGGGCCCACGTCCGCTGCGCTTCGCCGGCACCTTCTGGCTGATCGCGACGCTCGCCGCGACGCTGGGATTCGGCTACCACTACGGCGTGGATCTCATCGCGGGCGTGGTCTTCGCGCTCACGATCGAGACAGCGCTGCGCTCGTTCGCACGCGGCTGGGACCGGTCCGGGATCCGGTTGGTCGCTCACGGCACGACGGTCTTCGCCGCGCTCCTGGTGTCCTATCGCTATCTGCCGACGGAGATGGCCGGACATCCGTGGCTGTTCGGACCCCTTCTTCTGCTGGCGATGGCCTCAGTGATCCACAGCTACGTACGCACCACCAGACTGTGGGAGCCCAAGGCCGCACCGGCGCTGCAACCGGAACCGCAGCCCGGGCTGGTGTGATCACTCCGCCGATCTGGGCTTTTTGCGCTGGTTTGCGTGGAAGCGCGCCTTCTTCTGGCGATTCCCGCACGTGTTCATGTCACACCATCTGCGGCTGCGGCTCTGGCTGGTGTCGAAGAAGGCGGCTTGGCAGGTCGGTGATGCGCACAAGGCCAGTCTTCCGTCTCGTTCGCCCGCGATGATGCTGATCGCGTCGGCGGCGATCACGCCGAGGGCATCTTCCACGCCGGAAGCCGAGCCGAGCCGCCATTGCCGCTTGCCCTCGGGCGTCAGGATCGCCGCGGCCCGGCCCTGAGCGCTGCGGTCGTTGATGACGTGGACGGCGGAGGCGGGGAGAGCGTCCTGGATCGCGGCCGCCGTCGCGGCGGCGTGAATCGACTCCCTCAGTTCCCGGGCGAGATCGAGCTGGGCCGTGGTGCAGGAGTCCACGGCGAGGTCGTTCACCGCCAGCCAGTCGATGAGTCGGTGCGGCGTGGGAATGCGCTCCACGGCGTCGCCGAAACGCTCCGACAGAGTCCCCGTGAAGCTGGTCGCCAGCACGCTGCCGAGGCGGAAGTCAGGGAACCGAGCACGCATGGAACCACCTTAGGGGGTTGCGGCGTGGTTCGGAGGACTGCTAGAACCGCCTTAGCCGGTTCCACGATGGCCAGGAGGTCTCATGCCCCGTCCCACCAGCGATGTGCGGGCATTTGAAGCCCACGCGACCGACGCCGACCTCGACGATCTGCGCGCGCGACTGGCCGCGGCACGGCTGCCGGAGGCCGAGACGGTCCATCGCGCCGGGCCCGACCCTCGCCGATGGGATCAGGGCGTACCGCTCGCCGACCTCGTCGATGTCGTGGACTACTGGCGCACCGGATACAAGTGGCGGTCGTTCGAAGAGCGCCTCAACCGCATCGGCCAGTTCCGCACGACCATCGATGATCTGGGAATCCACTTCCTGCACCGCCGATCCACGCGCGCGGATGCCACTCCTCTGATCTTGACGCACGGCTGGCCGGGCAGCATTGCCGAGTTCATCGATGTAGTGGACGAGCTGGCGGATCCGAAAGACGCGGACGCGCCCGCGTTCCACGTCGTGGTTCCCTCGCTGCCGGGCTTCGGCTACAGCGACAAGCCGGCCACCACCGGGTGGGGACTCGAAAAGATCGCGGCCGCATGGGTGGAACTGATGGGAAGGCTCGGCTACGGCAAGTTCGTAGCCCACGGCGGCGACTGGGGAGGTCCGATCACCACGGTCCTCGGCGGCAGGTTCCCGGAGCACGTTCTCGGCATCCACACAACGACCGCGCAGGCACCGCCCGGGTTGACCACGGAAGGGCTGACGGCGGCCGAGCGCAAGTGGACCGAGGAAACGCGCGATTTCTGGGATGGCCCCCGCGCGGCGTTCGCGAAGCAGCAGGCGACCCGACCCCAGACCATCGGTTACTCGCTCGTCGACTCACCGGTCGGGCTTCTCGCCTGGATCCTCGACAAGTTCGCCGCGTGGACGGACACCGAAGACAGCCCGTTCGAGACGATTTCCATGGACAGGTTTCTTGACAACGTCACCCTGTATTGGCTGACGCGGACCGGCGCATCGTCAGCCCGCATTTACTACGAGAGCCACCTCTCGCTCGACCCCGAACTTCGCGTCGACGTCCCGTCGGCAATCGTTGTGTATCCCTACGACATCGAGAAGTGCCCGCGCCCCTGGGCGCAGGAGCGGTACCGGCAGATCGTCCGATGGAGGTCGCCCGAATTCGGGGGACATTTCCCGTCGCTGGAGGTTCCCGAGTACTTCGTCAAGGATCTACAAGAGGGCCTCGCGGCGGTGCTGGCCGCCGGGCACTAAAGGGTGAAGGGATCCTCATTGAGCTTTTCTCCCAGGTGCTCGAGAGTATCCGTAAGGCTCGGCGGTGCACCGTTCAGCCTTTCGCGCTGCTTGGCGACGTGACCGATGAGGCGGAGGGTCCGTCCCGAGGAGATTCCGGGCGCGGCGGTGACCAGGGACCTGACGACGTCTTCCGCGTCGCGCCAGGCGTTGACGTCCAGTAAGCACTGTGCGAGCCGGGCGGATGACATACTTGCGTAGCCGGTCGCGACGCCACGCCCTGGTTGTGCGGATTGCAGTAGCCGCTCGATGGCTTTCTGTACGTCACCCGCGATCTGAAGTGCGTGACCCCAGTGGCCGTCAATTTCCCTGTCGGTCAACCACCATGACCAGTCCGGTTCGCCAACGTCGTTACCGTCCTCGATGAGCGAGCGGGCGCGTTGAAGCGACTCGATGGCATCCGATGTACGTCCCGTGCCGACCAGTCCCTTCGCTTCACGCATACGGAACATCGCCTCGACGCGCGGGGAGAGCTGCCTTCGGTTGAGTACCGACCGGGCGATGGACAGGGCCTCTTGGTTCCGTCCACGCCATTCACTGTGCATCGCCATGTTCTGAAGCGTCAGCAGGGCGATGGAGCCGTCTCCCGAGAGATTCGCGAGGAACAGCGCCTCTTGGTTGAAGCGCCGGGCGGCGCCATCTCTTTCCGCGTCAAAAAGAGCCCAGCCGGTTATTTCGGCGAGTTCGGCGGCCGCCGACTGAATGTCGCGCTCGTACCGGGGGTCGTAGTCTCCGGCTCCGAGCCGCCGATGCACGACCTTGAACGCGCGGCCTGCGGGCTCTGCGATGGATACTCCGTTGAGTTCGTTGTCCAGGACGACCAGGCGGTGGGAAGTCTCCCGGATGGCCTGTGCGAAGTCGGCTCCGCGTGCCTCGTTGAGTCTGAGTATCCGATCAGTGATGGCCGGTGATTCACCGGCTTCCGGCGAAACTGTCGGCGGTGCTACTCGTGCCGCGATTTCGGCGAGTTCCCCGTTTGTCTCGAGCAGGTTGTCCAGCGCCGTGACGAGTTGCCTCGACGGCTGCTGTTTCCCGCAGAATACGCGGGACAGATAGGCGTGGTCGTAGTTCAGATGGCGGGCGACGGCCCGAACACTCATGTCCCGGTCACGGAGCAGGTCGCGGACTCTTTGGCTGAACTCCCCGCTGTTCATGGTGACCAGAGTACGACTGTCACCACGTAGTCACCAAGTAGTCACCAACCGCGACGGCACATTCGCGGTTGTCTTGGGCGTACGTAAGGACCGAACGGGAGCGACAACGTGTCGGACACCAGCCCAGCCACCCCACCCGCGAACACGCCCAACGACGACTGCGATGTGTGCGGGGCGCTGTTACGACAGCAAGCCGAGGCAAGGCGTAACGGGGATCACAAGTGGGCGACCACCTGCCTCATCGAACTCCAGCGGCACCACGACGGACCGCCGCACACCGAGGCGGTCCGGTGAAGGGCCGCCCGATGATGACGCTGCGAGTGTCGCGGGACAGCGGGAAGACCTACGGGCCGACACGCGTGATCAGGTCCACCGAGCCCCTGATGCCGCTGGAGACGTCGGTGTGGCCGCCGTGCCAGTGCCCCCGATGCGTATCGGCACAAGTGCCCAGCCGCCAACCGGGCATGCGATAAGTTGCCCTGCCATGACCGGGTCGTCGTCCGGGTGAGCGGTCAATGGTCCTTGCGGCGTGGGAGAAGGTATCGGTTGACCAGGTCCGCCGCCGTTTGCGCGTCGTCGATCGTGATGACGAAGCGGGTTCCGCGGGTGAGTTCGAGCCAGAGCGCGTCGCCCTTCCGGAGCGAGACCGCCCGCACGCCCGGCTTCCACCGGTAGCCCCAGCCGCCGATCTCCAGGGGGCGGGTCCAGCGGGCCTTGGCACCCTTGATCCGGTCCATCGCGATGTGCTGCCGCAGGAAGGGGGCGAGAGCTGACGCCACCGTGACGCCGCGTGGGGAGACGGTGACCTTGATGGCCCCGGTGATGAGGAACGCGGCCGCCGCGAGCAGCAGGCCCAGGCTCACGCCACGGTGTGTCTTGTCGATGACGGCGAAGACGATCAGCCCCAGCCCCAGGATCGCGCCGACGGCGAGCATCCAACCGCTGGACTGGGACCGGTTCCAGACCGCCGGCGTGCTGTCGTCATCATGCGGATTCATCGACGCCTCCGTGTGAGTGTGCGACCCACGGCAACGATCGCAGCGTCGGCGGCCAAGGCCAAGGTGATGTCACCGTGCGCACAACCGGTCCAATGCCGACTGGCTCTCCTCATCCGCGGGGCGGAAGATCACCAGTCGCTGATCCGGATCTTGCAGCGGTATCAGCACTTCGAAATCCACCGCGATCACACCGGCGTCAGGATGCCGCATCACCTTGTGCCCGCGGCCGTTGACCTGGATGTCCCGCTCGGCCCACAATCGCGCGAATTCCTCGTCGCGAGTCATGAATTCGGAAATGAGGTCGGTCAGCGTCCGATCCTCCGGATGCCTGGCCCACGCCGCGCGCAGATGGGCGATTCCCTCTCGTACGACGCGTTCCCGGTCGACGTAGAACTCGCGTATCCCCGGATGCATCAGACACAGCCACATCGCATTGCGCTGCGACGGCGGCAGTGCGTCGAAATCCACCAGCAGCCTCGCCATTTCGCGGTTCCAGGCCAGGACGTCGTAGCGGTGGTTCAGCAGCATGGCCGGGAGTGGCGACAAGCCGGTGACCAAATGGGCCAGCGGCGGTGGCGCGGTGGTGGCGGGCTTGTCGGGGTCGCGGGGGCGCTGCTGGGCCAGGTTGAAGAGGTAGGCGCGCTCGACGGGGGGCAGGCGCAACGCTCGGGCCAGCGCGTCCACCACGTCCGCCGAGGGCCGCAGCCCGCGGCCCTGTTCCAGCCGCACGACGTAGTCGACGCTGACCCCGGCCAGCTCGGCGACCTCTTCGCGGCGCAGTCCCGGGGTCCGCCGGGCCTGCCGACGCGACGGCAGACCGAGATCGCGCGGGTCCAGCCGCTCGCGCCGGGCCCGCAGGAACGCGGCCAGCTCCTGTGTGGTGTCCACGGTGTGGGTCGTCATACGCGTTCCAACAGCCAGGGTGGGACTGGCGTTCCCAGGAACTTCCTTCCCTTATCCCCGGCCTGCGGCGGTCACAGCCTTGTGCTCGACAACGGATCACGAGCACAGGAGGACACGATGTCCCTCACTCTCGACACCTACCGGCCGCTGGGCCGCTCCGGGCTGCGGGTCTCACCGCTGGCGCTGGGCGCGGCGACCTTCGGCACCGAGTCGGGCTGGGGAACCGAGCAGGACGAGGCGCGCAAGCTGTTCGACCGCTACGTCGAGCGCGGCGGCAATTTCATCGACACCGCCAACACCTACAGCAATGGCAGTTCCGAGCGCATGCTGGGCGAATTCACCCGCGACAACCGCGAAAGCCTGGTGCTGGCTACCAAATACACGACGCTGCGCCGCCCCGGCGACCCGAATTCCGCGGGCAGCCACCGCAAGAGCCTGTTCACCTCGGTGGAAGCGAGTCTGCGACAGCTCAATACGGACTACATCGATCTGCTCTATCTGCACGTATGGGATTTCACGACACCGGTCGAGGAGATCCTGCGCGGTATGGACGATCTGGTCCGGCAGGGCAAGATCTTGTACGTGGCGATCTGCAACGCCCCGGCCTGGCAGATTTCCCGCATGCAGACGATCGCCGACCTGCGCGGCTGGTCGCCGCTGGTGGCGCTCCAGATCGAATACAACCTGATCGAGCGCACCGGGGAGCGTGACCTGATCCCCATGGCACGCGAGATGGGGCTGGGTGTGCTCCCGTATTCACCCCTGGCCGGCGGGGTGCTCACCGGCAAGTACAGCCGCGACGACCTGACCGCGACGCACGCCGCATCCGACGACGGCACCCGCAAGAGCTTCAACCTCGCCCTGGGCACGCTCACCGAGCGCAACCTCGCCATCGCCGATGTCGTGAAGGAGGTCGCCACGGAGCTGGGCCGCACACCCGCCCAGGTCGGGCTGGCCTGGACCCTGCGGAACCCGAGCGTGACGGCACCGATCATCGGCGCCCGCACTCCCGCGCAGTTGGAGGACAATCTGGGCGCCCTGGCGGTCGACTTCACCGCCGCCCAACTGGCCCGCCTCGACGAGGTCAGCGCGATGGGGCTCGGCTTCCCGCACGACATGCTCGCCAGTGACCACATCCGCAATGTGACGGCAGGCGACCTGAAGATCGAAACCCGCCGCTGATACCCGATCGAGCCCCGAGGGCGGCACCAGCGCCGCCCTCGGGGCGATCTCCGAAAGGGCCCGGCTCAGCGTAAGGGCCCGGCTCAGCCTTGTTTGGGCGCGGCCTGCTGGACGACCTCGAAGGACCACAGGGTGGAGCCGGCCGCGGCGGGCTTCTGCTTCGGGGCGTCCTCGCCGCCGTGCTGGTGGGCCGCCTTCATGGGGCCCTCCATCCACGCCTGGAAGTCCGCCTCGCTGCGCCAGCGCGTATAGACGAGGTACTGGTCGGTCCCCTCGATCGGGCGCAGCAGCTCGAACCACTCGAAACCGTCGGAGCCCTCCACGGCTCCGGCGCGTGACGCGAAGCGCTTCTCCAGCACCTCGCGCTGTTCCTCCGGCACGGTCAGCACATTGATCTTGACTACGCTCATGGCCCCATCTTGCCGTAGCCGATGCCGCGCGTCGGCGGCGCCTCGGCGGTGCCTCACCCTCAGCCGTGCAGCTTCAGGCCCTTGGTCACCTTGTCGACCTGGCCGCGCGGCCCGTAGACGGCGAGGCCGACCAGGTTCAGCGCGTCGGCGTCGATGGCGCGGACCGCGGCGCGGTTGTCGTCCTCGTTGCCGGTGCCGAAGAGCTCCTCGGTGTAGAGGGCCGTCGGCAGGTCGCGGGAGAGGGCGCGGGCGTGGGTGCGGGTGAGGGCGGGCGCGTCGGCGGCGTAGACGAGGACCGGTTCGCGGAACATCGGGAGGTAGACATTGCCCGAGGCGTCCTCGTACGGCTTGCCGACGATCTCGTCCGTGGCGTGCGCCAGGCCGCTGGAGAGGAACGCGGTCACGTTCAGCTTCTGCCAGTCGGCGAGGTCGGTGCGGACGATGACGGCGATCTTGGTGTCGAAACGCATGGACGGCAGTCTCGCCACCTTCCGGCCCGCGGTCTTGAACGCTGGTGCGGGGGCGGCACACGGCACAATGGGGGCGTGGGTGTGGCAGGAGAAGGGGAGCGGGGGCCCGCGGACTGGGTCCGGTACTGGCGCGATCCCGACCGGGCCGTGGAGGCCATGCACGCCCACTTCTTCAGCCATCGCTTCCATCCGCACAGCCATGACGCCTACTCCTTCGCCGTCACCGAGATCGGCGCCCAGCGCTTCCGGTGCCGGGGCGCGCTGCGCACCAGCGGGGCGGGGATGGTGATGGTCTTCAATCCCGACGATCCGCATGACGGGGAGGCGGCCGCCGAACTCGGCTACAAGTACCGCATCGTCCATATGGGTCCCGATGTGATGCGGAATGTCCTCGCCGATATGGCCGACACCGCGGCCGACGGCGCCTCCGGCCGGGCGGCGTTGCCGTTGTTCGACCGGCCGGTGGTCTCCGATCCCGTACTGGTCCCCGCCCTGTTGCGGCTGCACACCGCCCTGGTCGGCGGCGCCGGTCCGCTGGTGCGGGACGAGCGGCTGACGGCGGCCGTCGGGGCGTTGGTACGGCGCGGGGCCACCGGGCCGCCGCGCGCCCGGGAGTTGCCGGGCGGGAGCGGTGAGCAGGCGCGGGCCGCGCGGCGGGCCCGGGCGCTGCTGGAGGAGGCGTATATGGAGGAGATCCCGGCGGCGCGGCTCGCGCAGGCCGCCGGGTGCAGCCGCTTCGCGCTCTACCGGGCGTTCCGCGCCGCGTACGGGATGGCGCCGAGCGACTTCCAGCGGCAGCTTCGGCTGCGCCGGGCGCGCGGGCTGCTGGTGGCGGGCCGTAGCGCGGCCGAGGCCGCGGCCCAGGCGGGGTTCGCCGACCAGAGCCATTTCCACCGGTGGTTCGTGCGGTGCTTCGGAGTGACGCCGGGAACATTTCAGCGCGCCGCGGGTCCCGATTCGCGGCGCACCCCGCAGCCCTGGTGAAATTGGGCCGGACCGTACGGACTCATGCGGAGCGCGAGCACCCTGCCACAGCCTGACATCTTTCGGACAACCTCGGACGACAGTCAGGTGAAGCGGGAGTGTTCGGCGTCTGAGTAGTGGGCTCAGTAGGGTCTTCAAAACATCCAGGACAGGTGAAAAGGGCGAGTGGGGGAGCGGCACGGCGTGGCGAACGTGGAGCGGAGCGGACTGGGGAGAAGCCCGGACTCGGGGCCGGGCCCCGGTGCCGTCGGGGCGCGGACGTCACGGACCAGAATGGGGCTCGCGGCCCTGTGGCTCCTGGCCGGTGTGCTGGCGGTCCGTCAGGCGGCGGCGGTGCTGCGGCTGCCCCCCAACGAGCGGCTGACCGACCTGGAGACCTGGATCGGCGACGAGGGGGTGCTGCATGTCAGAGGGTCGCTGTACGACGGGGACTCCTTCACCGGCACACCGTTCTCCGGGCTCGTCCTCAAGCCCCTGACCCGGGCCGCCGAGCAGAGCCTCGGGGTCGCCTGGACCTTCGGCACCCTGCTGCTGGTCGTGGTCCTCGGGCTGGTCGTGGCCCGGTCGCTGCCCGGCCCGGTCTCCCGCCGCACCTCGCTGATCGCCGCACCGCTGGCCATCAGCCTGCTGGTGCTCTCGCTTCCGGTGCGCAACACCTTCACCCTCGGCCAGACCAGCATCATCCCGGTGCTCCTGGTCGTCCTCACCGTGCTGCCCAGAACCTCCGGGCGGCAGGCCGGTGTGCTCATCGGGGTGGCCGCCGCGCTCCAGCCCGCGCTGCTGCTGTTCGGCGTCGTGCTGTGGCTGATCGGACGGCGCCGGGCCGCCGCGCTCGCGGGCGCCACGTTCGCCGTATGCACCGCGCTCGCCTGGGCGGCCATGCCGCACGACTCCTGGACGTACTGGGGCCACCACATCGGCGGCGCCGGGCTCGGCGCGCCCGCCGACAGCCTGGCCAACCAGTCGCTGCACGGGCTGCTGCTGCGCATCGGCCTGGAGGGCCCGGTCGAGCTGGCGCTGCTGGCCGTGCTCGCGGTCGCCGTCGCGGTGATCGGTCTGCGCCGCGCGGCGCACTACGCGAAGGACGGGCAGTTGCTGCTCGCCGCCGCCATCACCGGCAGTGTCGCGCTCGCGGTCTCGCCCACCTCCTGGCAGCACCAGCAGCTATGGATCCTGCTGGCCGTGGTCGGCCGGGTGGGGCGGCGCGGCTCCGACCGGCTGGTGTGGCCGGTTCTGGTGGTGCTGGTCATGTCGCTCAGCCGCACCGCGCTGCTGCCCGACATCGAGATTCTCGGACATATCGGCTACAATGCGCCGCTTCTTGCCGCGCTCGCCGCCGCCTGTGTGGTGCCGTTCCACTCCCGCACCTCGCCGCGCTGGGACGACCCCGAGCCGACGCCGCTCGCCGAACCGGCCAAGAGCCGCTTCGCCTGGGTGCCGGTGCTGCGCTTCCTCAAGCGGCCGCTGTCCCGCCCGAACCTGATGCTCGAGCTGATGCTGATCCGGGTCGGCTACTTCGCCTACTCCTGGATCCGCGGCCATGCCCCGGACGAGCGCGGCGTGGCCGAGGGCCACGGCGACCAGGTGCTCACCCTCGAGGGCTGGCTGCATATCGACATCGAGCACTGGTTCAACGCCATCGTGGCGGACACCGCATGGCTCAAAGACTTCATGAACTGGTACTACAGCACCTTCCACTTCCTCATCCCGCTGTCCCTGCTGGCCTGGCTGTATCTGCGCCGCCCGGCGACCTACCGCTGGGCCCGTACCCCGCTGGCCTTCGCCACGATGCTCGCCCTGGTCGGCTTCTGGCTCTACCCGCTGGCCCCGCCGCGGCTGATGGGGCTCGGGTACGTGGACACCGCGCACGGCCCGCAGGATCTGAACAACCCGGACTTCGGCGCGCTCACCAAGCTGTCCAACCAGTACGCGGCCATGCCGTCGCTGCATGTGGGGTGGTCGCTGTGGTGCGGGGTGGTCATCGCGATCGTGGCGCCGTACGTATGGGCGAAGGTGCTCGGCATCCTGTACCCGCTGCTGACGACGGCCGTCATCGTGGGCACCGCCAACCACTATGTGCTGGACGCGATCGGCGGCGCGGTCATCGTCTCGGCCGGGTTCGGGCTCCAGTACGTGCTGCTCGGGGTGGGCAAGCGCCCGCGCGAGGAGGCGCCACCGCTGTCGGCGTCGATGGGCGCCGCGCTCGAACGGGCCAGAGGGCTGGTGCCGGGGCTGGTGCGGCAGCGCAGCGGACAGCATGACGACGCCGAGCCGGCCGACGCCGAGCCCGCGGATGCCGCGGACGGGCCCCCGAAAGGGGGACGGGCTCGCGTTGAGCGGCATGACCAGCGGGTCTAGCGTGGTGAGAAGGGGGCGGAAAGGCGTGAAAGCGCGTTAAACGGGGGGATCCGGGAATCGAGACGGGGAGCGGGGTCCCCGACCGAGGAGGGTTCAACGATGTCCCTGGTGAAGGCAGTAACCGCGGCGGTCGCGATGGGCGCTTCGATGGCCATAGCGACCCCCGCGGCCGCCGCGCCGCCGCACCCCTTCGTCATCGTCCACGACAGGTTCCAGCCGGCGTCGGAGGCGAAGCACGCCGATGCGGTGACGTACGACAAGTCACTGGTGCCGACGTCCGCGTCGGTGTTCATCGCGGAAGCACGGCTGAGCGGCGAGGCATTGAAGAAGCACCACGAAGGTGGCGAGGGCCACGGCCACTACCCGATGCACAAGGGCACGTTCGTGTTCGTCAGCGTGCGTGGCCTGGCGGCCGACCACCACTTCGGGATCCATGTGCACACGAAGCCGTGTGGCACCAAGCCCGACTCGTCGGGGCCGCACTACCAGAACAAGAAGGACCCCAAGCAGCCCTCGACCAACCCGAAGTACGCCAACCCGCACAACGAGGTGTGGCTGGACACCACCACCAAGAGCGACGGCAAGGGCTGGGCCAAGTCCTGGGTGAAGTGGAACTTCAGGTCCGGTGAGGCCCGTTCCGTGGTGATCCACAAGCATGCGACGGACACCACGTCGGGCAAGGCAGGGATGGCGGGCGCCCGGGTGGCGTGCGTCAACGTGCCGTTCAAGTAGCGGCGTTGCCGTTCGAGTAGCGGCGTTCCGGGGCGCCCGGTGGGGCGGCGGGGCTCAGGGCGGCAGCAGCCCGCCCTCCACCGAGGCGTTCCTGATCTCCTCGTACAGCGCGCGCAGCGTCTCGCTCACGGCGACCCGTGGCAGATGCAGCCCGTCCAGCGCCTCGGCGTCCACGGGAGCGTGGCTGTCGGTGGCCATATCGCCCCAGCCCTGGCCGGTCAGACAGCGCATCAGGGTGGGGTTGAGCCGGTCCACCCCGCGCACCAGACACGCCTCGGGCGTACGGCCCTCCTCGTACTCCCGCCACAGCGCGGGTAGTTCGGTGCCGAGCGGCGCGGGGAGCGCGGCGAAGCGCGGGGGCTCACCGCTATCGGCGCCCCGCTCCACCGCGTCCATCTCGACGAGGTCGTGCATCAGGCACAGCTTGAGCATCTTGGTGAGGTCGAGCCGCCGCCCGGCCTCGCGTTCGAACTCGCCGTGCAGTATCCAGCTCACCATCGCCAGATGCCAGGAGTGCTCCGCGACGCTTTCCTTGCGCTCCGGGGTGGCGTTGTTGGCGCGCTCGATCTCACGAAGGCGGGCGGTCAGGGCTATGAAGTCGAAGAGTCTTCGCCGATCGCCCGCCGCGCCGTGCGGACCGTACATCTCGCTCATGGCGGTCAGTGTGCCCGCGTCCGGGGGGTTGTGGCGAGCAATGTACGGGCGGCGTCTTCCAGCGATCCGAGCAGCGGGTCGGGGTCGTCGGCGCGCGTGACGAGCACGACCTCGCAGGGGTCGATGTCGATGACCGGCACCAGGGCGATGTCCTCGCGCACGGCGGCGCGTCGATCGCCGGCCGGGAAGATCGCGACACAGTGGCCGGTGGCGATGAGTTCCAGCTTGTCCTCGTAAGCGTCGTCGATCGTGGGCGGGGGTGGTGCCGGGCGGTCGCCGACCGGCTTCGGCGTGCTCCAGACCACCGGAGTGCTGGCGCAGGCCACCAGTTCCTCGTCCGCCAGAGCCCGCAGGCTGACGGCCTTCTCGTGCGCCAGATGATGACTCGCCGAGGTGAGAAGTACCCGCGATTCCTCATGGAGCTTTGTCACCCGGAAGCCGTCCGTGGGGAAGGGCAGGGGCCGGTACGCGACGAGGGCCTCGATCCGCCCCTCGGCGAGGGCGTGCGTATCCCGCCAGTCGAGGTGCCGGGTGCGGATCCGGTCGTCGGGGTGGCGGCGGCGCAGTTCCTGCACCCAGGCGGTGATGACCAGTCCTTCGGCGCAGCCGACGGTGATGGTACGGGGCTGGACGGCGGCTCTGGCGGTGCGAGCGGCCTGCTCGGCCTCGTGGAGCAGTGTCCGGGCCCCGGGCAGGAATGCCCGGCCGGCGTCGGTGAGGCTGGTGCCCTGCGGCGAGCGGTCGAAAAGCCGGACCCCGAGCTGAGCCTCCAGACGCTGGATCTGGCGGCTCAGCGACGGCTGCGCCAGGTGCAGCCTGATGGCGGCCCGGCCGAAGTTGCCGTACTCCGCCACGACCGTGAAATAGCGCACGAGCCGCAGATCGACGTCCATTCGCCCAGCGTACGTCGCGAGCCGTCATGCGGCTGGGGCATGGCGGCATGCGGAACAGGTCTTGGACAGGGTGTGCCGGTGGATATTTGGCTTGTGGGCATGACCACTTATGACGGCAAGAAGATCGTGATCACGGGCGGAAGCAGCGGTATCGGCCTGGCCGCGGCCCGGTTGTTCGCGGACGGTGGGGCGCAGGTACTGATCACCGGCCGCACCCGGTCCACCCTGGACACCGCGCTGGAGCAGTTGGGGGACAAGGCGATCGCCGTCCGCAGCGACGCCGCGTCCCTGACGGACATCAAGGCGCTGGCCGGCACGGTCCAGGAGCGGTTCGGCGAGGTGGACGCGCTGTTCGTCAACGCAGGCGTCACCGCGTCCGCGCCGTTCGACTCGACGACGGAGGAGATGTACGACGCGCTGTTCGACATCAACACCAAGGGCCCGTACTTCACGGTGCAGGCGCTGGCGCCGCTGCTGCGCGAGGGAAGCGGCGTGGTCCTCACCACGTCGGTGGTGAACGTCCTGGGCGTCGACGCGCTCAGTGTCTACTCGGCGAGCAAGGCGGCCCTGCGGTCGATGACCCGCACGCTGGCCCGTGAGCTGCTGCCGCGCAAGGTGCGGGTCAATGCCGTGAGCCCCGGTCCGATCGACACGGGCATCCTGGACCGCTCCGTCCCCGCCGACGTCCTCGAGACGATGAAGGACACCTACCGGAGCACCATCCCGATGCAGCGGCTGGGGTCGTCCGAGGAAGTGGCCGCCGCGGTGGCGTATCTGGCGTTCGGTGCGACCTTCTCGACGGGAACCGAGTTCCCGGTCGACGGCGGGGGTTCGCAGCTCTAGGCGTGGAATCCCCGGACTTCGGGCCGGGGAAGACGTCAGGTGTAGGTCACCCTCAGCTCCTTGATCCCGTTCAGCCAGGCCGACCGCAGCCGCCGGGGCTCACCCGCGAGCCGGATGTCCGGGAGGGTGTCCGCGATGGCCTGGAAGATCAGCCGGATCTCCAGTTGCGCCAGGCTCTTGCCGAGGCAGAAGTGCGGTCCGCCACCGCCGAAGCCCAGATGGGGGTTGGGGTCGCGGGTGATGTCGAACTCTTCGGGGCGGTCGAAGACGTCGGGGTCGTTGTTGGCGGAGGAGTAGAAGACCCCGACCCGCGCGCCCGCCCCGATGCGCTGTCCGCCCAGTTCGGTGTCCTGGGTGGTGGTGCGCTGGAAGGACATCACGGGGGTGGCCCAGCGCACGATCTCGTCGGCGGCGGTGGCGGGGCGCTCGGCCTTGAACAGCTCCCACTGGTCGGGGTGGGTGAGGAAGGCGTGCATTCCGTGGCTGATGGCGTTGCGGGTGGTCTCGTTGCCCGCGACGGCCAGCAGCAGCACGAAGAAGCCGAACTCGTCCGAGCCCAGATTGCCCTCGTCCTCGGCGGCCACCAGCCGGCTGACGATGTCCTTGGCCGGGCACGCCTTGCGGTCGGCGGCGAGGTTCATGGCGTACGAGATCAGCTCCATGGCCGACTCGGCGCCGATCTCCTCGGTGATGGCCAGTTCCGGATCGTCGTACGCGACCATCTTGTTGGACCAGTCGAAGATCTTGGACCGGTCCTGCTGGGGGACGCCGATCAGCTCGGCGATCGCCTGGAGCGGCAGTTCGCAGGCGACATCGGTGACGAAGTCCCCGCTGCCGCTCTCCCGGGCCCCTGCCACGATGCGCTCCGCGCGGTCGCGCAGGGCGTCCTCCAGGGCGCGGATGGCGCGCGGGGTGAAGCCGCGCTGGACGATCTGGCGGACCCGGGTGTGCTCGGGCGGGTCCATGTTCAGCATGATCAGCTTCTGGACCTCGATCTGGTCCCGCTGGATGTGCTCGTTGAAGCGGATGATGGCGGTGTTGGCGTGGGAGGAGAAGATCTCCGGCCGGGTGGAGACCTCCTTGACATCGGCGTGGCGGGTCACCGCCCAGTAGCCGTCGTCGCCGAAGCCCGCGACGCCGTGTGGCTGGGGGATCCAGCACACCGGGGCGGTCTGCCGCAGCCGGGCGAGCTCCGGGAGTGGCACCCGATGCTGATGGAGGTCGGGGTCGGTGAGGTCGAAGCCTTCGGGGAGCGCTGGACAGGACATGGCCACTCCAGAGATCTGACTGGGAGATCTGACGGCCTATCAGAAGTGTCCGCAACGTAGTAACGGGTTCTACAAGTCGCAAGAGAGAACGCGGCCATTGTTTCGGGGGATTGATGCCGCTCCAGGTCCGCTCAACCCCTGCACAACCCTTGCGCCGCCGGGCCGGGGCTCAGCAGACTGAGCTGAAGAACTAGAACGCGTACTAGTTCTGGCGCGGGCGCTGCCGGGAGCCCCGCGGATGCGATGAGAGGACGAGACAGCCATGGCCGCGGAACCCGTCATCGTCGAAGCCGTACGCACCCCCATTGGCAGGCGCGGGGGCGCGCTCGCCAATCTCCACCCCGCCTATCTGCTCGGCGAGACCTACCGCGAACTCCTCGCCCGTACCGGCATCCAGCCCGACTGCGTCGAGCAGATCGTCGGCGGTACGGTCACCCATGCGGGGGAGCAGTCGATGAACCCCGCACGCACCGCCTGGCTGACGATGGGTCTGCCGTACGAGACCGCGGCGACGACTGTGGACTGCCAGTGCGGCTCGTCGCAGCAGGCCAACCATATGGTGGCCAACATGATCGCCACCGGTGTCATCGACATCGGCATCGGCTGCGGGGTCGAGGCCATGTCGCGGGTGCCGCTGGGCAGCGGCTCCAAACACGGTCCGGGCAAACCGTTCCCGGAGGAGTGGAACGTGGATCTGCCCAACCAGTTCCAGGCGGCCGAGCGGATCGCCCGCCACCGCGGCCTGACCCGCGAGAACGTGGACGCCCTCGGGCTGATCTCCCAGGAACGGGCGGCGCGGGCCTGGGCGGAGGAGCGGTTCAAACGCGAGACCTTCGCGGTCCAGGTGCCCACGACGGAGGACGAACAGACCGCCGGAGAGGGCATGTGGCGGGCCGTCGACCGGGATGAGGGGCTGCGCGACACCAGCATGGAGGCGCTGAGCGGACTCAAGCCCATCATGCCCGCCGCCGTGCACACCGCCGGCAACTCCTCCCAGATCTCCGACGGCGCGTGCGCGGTGCTGTGGGCCTCCAAGCGGATGGCCCGCGCGCTGAAGCTGCGCCCCCGCGCCCGCATCGTGGCCCAGGCCCTGGTCGGCACCGATCCGCACTTCCATCTGGACGGGCCGATCGACGCCACGAAGGCGGTGCTCGGCAAGGCCGGGATGACGCTGAAGGACATCGACCTGGTCGAGATCAACGAGGCGTTCGCCTCGGTGGTGCTGTCCTGGTCGCGGGTCTTCGAGCAGGACCTGGCGAAGGTGAACGTGAACGGCGGCGCGATCGCGCTCGGGCATCCGGTGGGGGCCACAGGGGCGCGCCTGATCACCACGGCACTGCATGAACTGGAGCGCGTGGACAAGGAGTTCGCGCTGATCACGATGTGCGCGGGCGGGGCGCTGGCCACGGGGACGATTATTCAGCGGCTCTAGGGGCTGCCGCCGAGCCACTTCGGATCCTGACATGGTGATGCATGTAATGTCGGTGTTTGATCAATCGTCTCGTGGCTTGGAGGAAGCACTTATGACGAAAGCTCCATTCGTCGCCACCGCCGGCGCTACCGCGGCGCTTGGGACTGCGTTTGGTTACCTCGCGCTTCAGTTGCGCGCGGAAGGCAACGAGCTGTACGTCGAGTCCGTGGCCAACTTCAGCGTCGTCATGTACGTCACCGCGGCTCTGATTCTGGTGACCTGGTTCCGGGACGCCCGCTCGCGCTCGAACTGACTTCACGCGCCCTGGGGCGTCGGAAGGGTCGAGGTCTCGACGGCGGCCGGGCCGTTGGAAGTGGTCGGGGCCTCGATCGCGCCCGGCGCTTCGAAGGCGGCTGGGGCTTCGAAGGTGGTCGGGGCTTCGAAGGCCGCGGTGATGGTCACGCACCGCACAGAAGTCGGCAACCTTCCCGGTGATTATGGCTCGGTCGGTGTTCATGCGGGGTTGCGGTCCACTCGCTTCGATGAGCGGGTTGCACCATCCATCCCCGACTGTCCATGCTCATGTGAGGAGCCTCCATGACCCCTGATCCGATCATGCCGACGCCCGGGTCCGAGCCCGGCGACAGACCCGGGACGGCGACCGGCACCACCCGCCGTCGGTTCCTCCAGGGCACGGGGATCGCCGCCGGGGCGCTGGTGCTCGGCGCCAACTCCGCGGCGGGCGACGCGTACGCCGCTACGCGGCCGGGGCACAACCTGCCGAAGGGCTTCAACGGCGACATATCCGATCTGAAGCATGTCGTGATCCTGATGCAGGAGAACCGGTCCACCGACCACTACTTCGGCACATTCCCCGGCATACGCGGCTTCAACGACAAGCAGGTGCTGCGGTTCCAGGACGGCACCACCGTCTTCCAGCAGAAGGACGGCAAGGGCGAGATCGTCACCCCGCAGGTCGACGACGGCGCCTGGGGCAACGACCACGGACCGTGGGGCGACGTCGACCATCGCAGGTGGGATCTGTGGGTGCGGCACAGCGGCGCGAGCTGCATGAACTACCACAGCGACGCCTACATGAGCTTCTACCACTCCGTCGCCGCCCAGTACACCATCGCCGACCAGAACTTCTGCTCCGAGTTCGGGCCGACCGACCCCAACCGGAAGTACCTGTGGAGCGGTACCGCCAACAGCGAGACGGGCAACACCGATGAGTCCAACTACTCCCGTCCCTGGACCACGGTGGCCGAGCAGCTCCAGCAGGTCGGCATCGACTGGCGGCTCTACTCCGACAACAGCGGCAACGGGCGACAGGGCTACATCAGCACCTGGGTCGGCGACTACGGCGACAACGAGCTGAAGTACTTCAAGGGGTTCGAACCGGAGGGGCTGAGCCCCGACGACCCGAAGCTGCGGCCCGGCACCGGGCTGATCTGGCGCGGCAACGCCATGTACTACTCCGGCATGACCTCGCCGAACGACGACTCCGACGAGAACCTCGACGCGGTCCTCAAGGACCTCCACGACG
This sequence comes from Streptomyces sp. CY-1, assembly GCF_047218265.1. Lineage (NCBI taxonomy): Bacteria > Bacillati > Actinomycetota > Actinomycetes > Kitasatosporales > Streptomycetaceae > Streptomyces > Streptomyces sp. CY-1. The sequence goes on along the minus strand of NZ_CP178393.1, from coordinate 3,664,640 downwards.
CCTGTCAGCCGGGCGCGGAACACCCGCTGCCGGCGGTCTCCTGGATCGTGGCACCGTACGGCTGGTCCGAGCACCCGGACGCGGACACCCTGCACGGCGAGCGCTACACCAAGAAGGTGCTCGACATCCTCCAGAGCAACCCCGATATCTGGAACCACACCCTCTTCATCCTCAACTATGACGAGAACGACGGGAAGTTCGACCACGTGCTGCCGCCGTGGCCCGAGCCGGGCACGGCACGCGAGTACGCCGGCGACTATCCGCTCGGCCTCGGTCCGCGAGTGCCGATGCTGCTGGTCTCGCCGTGGACCCGTGGCGGGTACGTCGCCTCGGAGGTCTTCGACCACACCTCGACGATCAAGTTCCTCGAGACCTGGGCGGCCCACCTCGGCAAGCCGTTCCGCTGCCCCAACATCAGCGATTGGCGGCGCTCGATCGCGGGCGACCTGACCAGCGCGGTCGACTTCGCCCACCCGCAACCGGGACCGGCCACCTTCGCGGACCCGGTCGCCGAGCAGCGGCAGTCGATCGCCGCCGACCACATGAAGCCGCGCCCGCTGACCTTTCATCCGCACGCGGTGATCTCGGAGGACCGGGCGTCGGGCAAGGTCACCGCCAAGATGACCCTGACCGGCGGCCCGAAGGGCAAGGCCATGAGCTTCCAGGTCTTCCCCGACAAGTACCAGGCATTCTCCAACACGCCGTTCACCGTCACCGCGAGCGATCCGCGTGAGTACACCTGGGACGCCAAGGCCAACGACGGCAAGTACGCGTTCTCGATCTACTCCAACGACGGTTTCGTGCGCTCCTTCGCCGGCCAGATCGCGCCCGCCGGAAAGCGGGCCGGTGGCCTCCCGCGCGTGGAGGTCGACCTGCTGAAGGGCGGGGGCACCAAGCGCGAGGCTCAGGTGAGGCTCACGTTGCACAACGACGGCACCGAGCCGGTGAACTACACGCTCACCGCCAACGACTACCTCGGCGGCACCCAGAACGTCACGGTGGCTCACGGCGAGACGAAGGTCGTCATGTGGCCGACCCAGGAGGGGTACTACGACGTGGTCGTCACCGCCGACGCCGACGCCGCCTGGACGCAGCGCTACGCCGGCCGCGTCGCCACTGCCTGAAAGGGCTGAGCGGCCGAGGCATCCGTGGCGACGGCGGCCGTCCTGGCCACCGTCGCCACGGTGCCCGCCGTGCCGGGCAGGGGGCTTCGCCGGTGACGCCTAGGGGGCGTCGGAGGGGGCGCCGGAGGGGGCCGGGGTCTCGACGGCTGTCGGGGTCTCGAAGGTGGCCGGGGCCTCGAAGGCCGCGCGGCGGGTCGCTCGGCGCAGGGCCTTGAGGATGGCGCCGCCGAGGGCGAGGGTGAGCACCATCGTGACCACGGCGCGCGGCAGATCCCAGCCCAGCGAGGTGGTCAGGCAGTACGCCACGAAGCGGGCGAGGTTGTCGCCGAGCGGATCGCCGGGGACGTAGGAGATCCCCGAGGCCATGCCCTGCATCAGGGTCCAGCCCTGGAGGTTCATGGCCGTCCCGTACGCCACGGACGCCACCGCCCCGTACCCGGCGAGCAGCAGCGACTCCGCCCGGCCGCGCAGCCGGGCGGCGCCCGGCAGCAGCCCCGCGCCCATCGACACCCAGCCCATGGCCAGCATCTGGAACGGCATCCACGGCCCCACGCCGCCGGTGAGCAGCGCGGACGCGAACATCGACACGGCGCCGAGGACAAAGCCGAAACCGGGGCCCAGCACCCGCCCCGAGAGCACCATCAGGAAGAACATCGGCTCGATCCCGGCCGTCCCCGCGCCCAGCGGCCGCAGAGCCGCCCCCGCCGCCGCCAGCACCCCGAGCATCGCGATGGCCTTGGCGTCCAGACCGGTGTCCGCGATGGTCGCCACGACCACGGCCAGCAGGAGCGGAAGCAGCGCGGCGAACAGCCAGGGCGCGTCGGCGGCGTGGGTGGTGATCCCGGAGTCGCCCGGGGCGAACAGCGGCCACCCGAAGCCGACGACACCGATCGCGGAGACGAGGGCGAGCGCCGCCACGGAGCGGGGGCCGAGGCGCACGGCCCGGATGCGACCGGTGGAGGTCGCGGTCGGCGCCGTGTCGTGAGTCGCGGTCGGCTCCATGCCGTACGCCCCGGCCCGGTGTGGCCCGTCGCTCGGGGGGCGCCGCCCGCTCACGGTGTTCCCTCCAGCGCCTCGCGCACCTGTGGCACCGTCAGCCAGGGCAGCGGCGCCAGCACCTTGGCCACCTGCGGGGCGAACGCGGGGGACGACACCACAACCTCCGCCGTGGGCCCGTCCGCGACCACCTCGCCCTCGGCCAGGATGACGACGCGGTGGGCGAGTTCGGCCGCCAGCTCCACATCGTGGGTGGCCAGCACGATCGCATGGCCGTCCGCCGCCATTCCCCGCACCATCTCCACCAGCCGCGCCTTCGCCGCGTAGTCGAGCCCGCGCGTCGGCTCGTCGAGCAGCAGCAGGGGTGGGCGGGCGGTGAGGATGACGGACAGGGCCAGCGCCAGCCGCTGCCCCTCCGACAGATCGCGGGGGTGGGCGGTGTCCGCCACCTCCGGCAGCAGTCGGCCGACCAGCTCACGGCAGGTGCCGGGCACCGCGCCCGCGTCCTGGTCGGCCGCCGCGCATTCGGCGGCGACCGTGTCCGCGTAGAGCAGATCGCGCGGCTCCTGCGGTACGAGGCCGACCTGGCGCAGGAGTTCGGCGGGGCGGGTGCGGTGCGGTACGGCGCGGGCCGGGCCGACCCGTACCGACCCCGAGGCGGGTTCGTACAGCCCGACCAGACTGGCCAGAAGCGTGGACTTGCCCGCCCCGTTGCGTCCCATCAGCGCCACCGTCTCGCCCGGCCGCACGGACAGGTCCACCCCGCGCAGGGCCTCGACCCGGCCGTGGCGCACGGACAGCCGCGCCACCTCGCCCACCGGATCGCCCGGCGGCGGATCGGCCACCGTTCGCGGGGTGAGCGATGCCAGTCGCTCCCGCAGCGGCCCCGCCTTGCGGCGCGCGTCCCGTACGGACAGCGGCATCGGCGACGGCCACCCCGCGAGGCCGCCCAGCGCCACCACGGGCGGCTGGACGGGCGACACCGGCAGCAGCTCGGCCGGTGCGCCGGACAGCGGGGCGGCGCCGGGGGAGGGCAGCAGGATCATCTGGTCCGCGTACTGCACCACCCGCTCCAGGCGGTGCTCGGCCATCAGGATCGTGGTGCCCAGGTCGTGCACCAGCCGCTGAAGCACGGCCAGCACCTCCTCGGCGGCGGCCGGGTCGAGGGCGGAGGTCGGTTCGTCGAGGACCAGGACGCGGGGGTGGGTGGTGAGCACCGAACCGATCGCCACGCGCTGCCGCTGACCGCCGGAGAGGGTGGCGATGGGACGGTCCCGCAACTCGGCGAGGCCCAGCAGATCGAGGGTCTCCTCGACCCGGCGGCGCATGGTGTCCGGCGCGATGCCGAGGGACTCCATGCCGTAGGCCAGCTCGTCCTCGACGGTGTCGGTGACGAAGTGGGCGAGCGGGTCCTGGCCCACGGTGCCGACGACGTCGGCCAGCTCGCGCGGCTTGTGGGTACGGGTGTCCCGGCCCGCGACGGTGACGCGGCCGCGCAGGGTGCCACCGGTGAAATGCGGTACGAGACCGGAGACGGCACCCAGCAGTGTCGACTTACCGACCCCGGAGGGGCCGACGAGCAGACACAACTCCCCCTCGGGAACGGTCAGATCCACCCCGGAGAGGGCGGGCCGCGCCGCCCCGTCGTACTGGACCGACACCTGCTCGAACCGGATCACGGGCTGGCCTCCTCGGCCCCCGCCCCGGCTCGCTCGTCCTCTCGCTCGCCGGGCGGGGTGTGTGCGGTGGGGATGGGGTGGTTGTCGGGGGCCTCGTCCGGCGGGATCGGTTCGCGGGCCGGAGCCCGTGCTGGTGCTGGGGACGCGAAGGCCGGGAGCAGGCCCAGCAGTACCCCGGCCGCGGGCCACAGCGGCAGCGTCGGGGCGGTGAGCGGGACGACCGACGGCTGGAGGGCCCCCGGGGCGTAGGAGGCGGCCCGGATCATCAGTGCCGCCACCGCCGCACCCGACCCCGCCACCAGCCATGCCCGCACGCCCCAGCGGTCCGGGCGGTAGCGGCTGCGCACCGAGCGGCGGCCGCCCAGCCACAGTCCGCCGAGCGCGGCGGCGAGGCCCGCGAGCAGCAGCGGCAGACCGTAGCCCGCGCCCTCGGCCGCGAGCAGGCCGTACGTACCGCAGCAGACACCGAGCAGCCCGCCCAGCGTCAGCGCCGTGGTGGTACGGGCGACGGCGGGCGGGACCTTTGCCGTACGGCCGTAGCCGCGGGCGTCCATCGCCGCAGCCAGGGCCACCGACCGTTCCAACGCGCCCTCCAGCACCGGCAGTCCGACCTGAAGCAGCGCCTTCACCCCGCGGTCGGGGCGGCCGCGCAGCCGGCGGGCGGAACGCAGCCGCTGGACGTCCGCCACCAGATGGGGTGCGAAGGTCATCGCCACCACGACCGCCACCCCGGCCTCGTAGAGCGCGCCGGGCAGCGACTTGAGCAGCCGCGCCGGGCTGGCCAGCGCGTTCGCGGCACCGACGCAGATCAGCAGGGTGGCCAGCCGCAGCCCGTCGTACAGCGCGAACGCCAGCCCCTCGGCCGACACCCGGCCGCCGATGCGCACCCCCTGCGCCCAGTGGGGCAGCGGGACTTCGGGGAGCGTGAAGAGCACCCGCGTCCCGGGGATCGGCGAGCCGAAGAGGACCGCGAAGAACAGCCGGATGGCCAGCACCACAAGGCCCAGCTTGAGGAACGCGGTGTACGAGCGGGCCCACGGGGCGTCCGTGCGGCGTACGGCCACCACATAGCCCGCGACCGCGATGAGCAGCGCAAGCAGCAGCGGGTTGGTGGTCCGGGACGCGGCCGTGGCCAGCCCGAGCGCCCACAGCCACCAGGCCCCCGCGTGCAGCGCGCCTCCGCTGCGCGGCATGGCGGGCATCCGCGCGCTCATACGCGACGGCGGCGCGCCTGCCACACCGCCGCGGCGCCGAGCAGGACCACGGCGGCGAGCCCGCCGATCAGCCCGGCGGAGGGGCCGGAGCCGCCATCCGCCTTGCCGCCGTCGCCCTTCGGGGCGGCGTGGGCGTCCACGGAGGTGCTCACCTTGTCCCCGCAACCCGTCTCCGGATAGCCGGAGACGGCGCACAGCAGCGCGGCGGAGTTGTAGCGCAGCGGCTTCGCGACGGCGGCGAGCGCCTCCCCGGCGGACGCGTCCTCGCCGACCCGTGCGCACTCGGTACGGGGCGTGGGCGGCGTCCGGTGGTCGGGTGCGTCGGTGGCCGTGCCGAAGTCGATGACCACCGCGACCCGTTTGGTGCCGTCCGTGGCCGGGGTGTCGGCGCAGACGGCGGCGAAATCGGCCATGCCGCGCGGCCGGGTGGCGTCGTTCGAGTCCTCGCTGACCGCGAAGCGGAAACCGATCATGTCGCCGTCAGCGGGCCGCGCCGAGGAGGGCCCCTGGGTGGCGTAGCTCCACCCCCCGCCGTCCCCGCCCCGCTGCCAGAACGACCAGTAGCGATACCCATCGGCAGCCCGCGCGGGCGCCGCGCCGAACATCGCGAACAGAACGAGAACGGGCAGCAGCAGGGCGACGACGGGCAACAGCAGCCGGGCGACGCGGGCTCGCGGGGCGAAGGGCGCGTGTGTGCGTGGAGTCGAGGTCGCGTAGCCGCGCGGGGCCCAGGCCGCGCGGGTGCGTAGGACCCGCGCCGGGCGGGCGCACGGCACCCATGCCGCGTACGCGTACCGCGCCCAGGCCGCCTGGGTGTGCGGGGCCGAGGCCCCATGCGTGCGCAAGCTCAAAGCTGCCGCCTCTTGCGGCCGCTGAGCAGGAAGCCGATGCCCACACCCGCGACCGCGCAGACGCCGACGGTCCACCACACGCCGCCGACCCCGCCGTCGTCGTCGCTCTTCTTCTCGCTCTTCTCGTTCTTGCCGTCCGACTCCGCGCCCTTGGCCGCCGCCTCGGGCTTCGGGCCGGTGGCGTTGAGCTGCTGTACGAGGTCGGCGCCGCCGAAGTCGCGCGGGTTGGCGCCGGCCGCGTGGGCCGCGAGGATCAGCTTGGCGAGCGCGCCCGGGTCGCCCTTGGCCCAGGCCGCCGCGCCGCTGTCCTTGCCCTGAAGCCACTGAAGCGGCTTGCCCGCGGTCGCGCTGTGCTCCCCGGCGGCGAGCGCCACCACGGCGTCGGCGGTGCCGCCGAAGTCGGGCTGGTCCTTGGCGCCGGGCATAGCGGACTTCAGATGCATATCGGTGTCGGACATGACACGGGACAGATGGGCCAGCGCGGCCTCGGCGGCCTTCGTCGTGTCCTTCGTCGTACCGGCCCCGCCCTTCCCGTCCGCGCAGCTCAGCGGCTCCGGCGCGGCGCCGCGGTCCTTGCCGACCGTCTCGAAGACGAAGCCCTTGCCCTGGACGGCCAGCGCGGCGCTCGCGGTGGCCAGCTCATTGGCGACGGGCTTGCCCTTGTCCGCGGTGTACGCGAACGCCCCGCGCTCCGCCGCCTTGGCCGAGCACCCGAGTTGCAGCGCGAGCAGCGCGTCGTACGGGCTCTTGCCGCCCTTGGCGCTCACCTTCGCCGGGTCCTGACCCGTGGCGGCGAAGGCGCCGATCGCCGCCGAGGTGGAGTTGGCGTCGCTCGGCCCGCCCGGGTTCATGCCCCAGCCGCCGTCCTCGTTCTGGTGGCTCTTCAGCCAGCCGATGCCCTTCTCCACGGTATCGGCGCGGCCGCCCACCGCGGCCAGCGCCTGGATCGCCGCCGCCGTCGCGTCGGTGAACTCGCCCTTCTTCGGGTCGCACGCCTTCGAGGTGTCCGCGCGATACGCCGCGAAACCGCCGTCCGCGCAGCTCTGCCCGGTCAGCCAGTCGATGGCCGACTTCGCCGGGGTGACGCCCACCGCGTCCTGGGCGAGCAGCGCAAGCGACTGCCGCCACACCCCGTCGAACTTCGGGTCCTTGGCGCCGTAGAGCCCCTCGGAACGCCCGGCCGGGCTGTCGTCGGCGACAGCGGCAGGCGCGGCGGCCGCGCCCACGGCGGCGCAGAGGGAAAGAGCCGCCACGCTGCGGCGAATGTTCATGGCTGTGGTGCCTCTCGGTCGGTGGACGGGCGCACGCAGCCGCGCACGGCCGTCCATCGGCGCGCGGAACGCTCCGCGACACGTCCGGCACCCGGCTCAGCTCAGCTCCGCATACCTCGACGGTGCCGCCACCGGTCCTCCGGTGGCGGGAGCCTGCGTCGTCGCGCCCGCCCGGGTGTTCCGGCTCGTACGCCCCGCGGGGCGTACTCACGGTTGCGGGTCAGCGCCGGAATCGCACCGGCTTCCCCCGATCGGACGCGTATGAAGTTTACGGACAGCTTATCCGCCGACTTATCGGGCGACCTCAGCCGCCCTCCGTCGGCCTCGGTTCCCACGGACCCCGGTCGGCCCGGACGAGCGTGAGACAGCGCGTCGTGGTGCCGTCGTCCTCCTCGATGTCGCGGCGGTGCGCGAAGCCGAGCCGGGTGAGCAGGGCCAGCGACGCGTCGTTGGCCGCCGTGACCGTGGCGTGCACCGCGCTCAGGCCGAGCGCGCCGAAGCCGTGGCCGACGACCGCCTCGGCCAGCTCCGTCCCCAGACCGCGCCCCCACGCCTCCGGGGCCAGCGCGTAGACGATCTCGTGGCCGCCGGTGACCTCGGTCGGCTTGATCTCGGCGTGGCCGACGTACCGGCCCTCCTCGCGGACGGCCCAGACGTCGAACAGCCGCCGGGCGTAGACCTTGGTGAAGATCCGCCCGAACAGCGCCCGGTCCGCCGCCTCCGGAACGGGCTTCCCGTCGCCCATCCAGCGGGACACCCGCCGGTCCTGGAACAGCGCCACGAAGTCGTCCTCGTCCTCGGGCCGGTACGGCTCGAGCAGCAGGCGCGCGGTGCGCAGCGTCGCGATCATGCGCCGCGACGCTACGTGGCCGGGCACCACCCGGCAATCCGATAACGCGGGGGGCCGGGGGGCCGGGGACAGCGCGCTCCGTGCTCTCCGCTACCCGCGGCGCCACCACTGGGCCAGGGACTTCCACCAGCGGCGCCGGGCCTCGCGCTCGGAGCCGGATTCCGGCGCCGTAGCACTGGACGCCGTGTCGTCCGCCGACGGCGCCGTCTCAGCGGGACCGTCGTTCCCGGTGTTCTCCCCGGCGGCCGGCGGCGTGCTGCCCACCGCTCCCGCGCCCGTCTCCGTCGCCGCGGCGACCATCTCGGCCAGCGCCTCGTCGGACTTGGCGGCCGTCCGCGGGAAGCGCACCGGCAGCGCGGCCAGGGCCCGGTGGAAGGGGCCGGGCCGCCACTCCAACTCCTCGGCGGGTACGGCCAGTTCGAGGTCGGGCAGCCGGTCGAGGAGCTTCTCGATGGCGACGGCGGCGATGACCTGGGCCGGATCCTTCGCGGGGCAGGTGTGCGGGCCCGCGCTCCACGCCAGATGTGCCCGGTTGCCGCGCCGGTTCGACAGCAGATACGGGTCGTTGTTGGCGGCGGCGAGGCTGATGACGACGGGCTCGCCCTTGGGCAGCTTGTGTCCGTCGACCGTCACATCGTGGCGCGGGTAGTGGATGCAGAAGTTGGCCAGCGGCGGGTCCTTCCACAGCACCTCGTTGAGCGCGTCCTCGATCAGCATGGTGCCGCCCGCGAGGGCGCCCGCGAACCGTTCGTCGGACAGCAGGAGCAGCAGCCCGTTGCAGATCAGGTTCTGCTGGGGCTGGGTGCCCGCGCCGACGAGGACGACGATCTGGTGGACCAGCTCTTCGTCGGTCAGCTCGGAGGGGTGGGCGATCAGCCAGGACGTCATGTCCGGGCCCGGAGTGGCCCGCTTGAGGGCGATCAGCTCGAAGAGGGTCTCCGCGAGAAGCACATTGGCCTGCTCGGAGTCCTCGGTGATGTCGAAGAGCGCCGAGAGCGCCCTGACGAGCTTGTCGCTCAACTCGGGGGGACAGCCGAAGAGCTGGTTGAAGACGAGCAGCGGGAGCCGGGCGGAGTACTCCTTGAGCAGATCGGCCTCGCCCTTCGGCCCGAAGAGGTCGATGAGGAAGTCGGCGCTGCGCTCCACGTAGCGGCGCAGCGCGTGGATGTCCAGCCGGTCGAGGGTGTCGGAGATCGCCGAGCGCAGCCGGTGATGTGCCTCGCCGTCGCTGCACAGGGCGTTCGGCCGGTGCATCATCATCGGCACCACGGGGTTGTCCAGGGGGATGGTGCCGTCGGCGAGAGCCTGCCAGTGGCGCGCGTCCTTGGAGAACGTCTCGGGGCCGCGCAGGATGTCCAGCGCGGTCTGATAGCTGGTGACGAGCGAGACGGGCACACCGGGCGACAGCTCCACGGGCGCGATATGCCCGTGTTCCCGCAGCCGTGCGTAGGTGGCGGCCGGGTCGGCGGCGAACTCGGGGCCGTGCAGCGACTCCAGCCGCTCGGCGGCCGGGGCCCGACCGGAGTGCGCGGGGCAGCCCGGGGGCGGCGTCGGACCGGCCGCCGGATCGGGTGCCGGGGCGGAATCCGGGCCTGGAGTGGGGGCGGAATCGCGGATGGGGCTCGTCACGCGTGCTCCTGCTGATACGGGGGTGGGTGCGCCGGAGCGGGTAAGGCTAGCTTCCGGTCAGGGCGACCCGCACCCCCCATCCGTCACTCAAATCGCTTGGTACATCACGGGATTGCTGCCCGGCACCGCTTCCGCCCTGCCGAGCTTCACCAGCCGGCGCAGATGTGCCTCCGCCTCCGAGACGGCGATGTTGCGGGAGCCGTAGGGGATCTGCTCCCAGGGGCGGTTCCACTCCATGGATTCGGCGAGCTGCCACGGGGTGAGCGGGGTGCTGAGCAGGGCCTGGAGCCCGGCCAGCCGCTCCTCGTGGTGGCTCAGCAGCGCGCGCACCCGCGCCGGGGCGTCGGTGAAGGCGTACTGATGGGCGGGGAGCACCTCGGCCGGGGCGAGAGCGGCGACGCGTTCGAGGGAGTCGAGGTAGTCGCCGAGGGGGTCGATGACGGTCGTGTCGTCGGGGTCCTCGTAGAGCCCGATATGGGGGGTGATCTCGGGCAGCAGATGGTCACCTGAGAAGAGGCGGCCATGGCCGGGCAGGCCCTCGGCGGCCGCTGGGTGGGCCTCTTCGAGGTGGAGGCAGACATGGCCGGGGGTGTGGCCGGGGGTCCAGACGGCGCGCAGCCGGCGGCCCGGCAGATCGAGGAGTTCGCCGGGGACGATCTCGCGGTCGGGGAGGGCGGGCCGCTGCCCCGGAAGGCCCGAGCGGCCGGACGCGCGGCTGGCGCGCAGCGGGGCCAGATGCTCCTCGGGCGCCCCGGCCGCGCTGAGCTTCTCCTCCAGGTAGACGAGCCAGCGGGAGGGCTCGGCCTCGCGGGTGCGCCGGACGACCTGGGCGTCGGCGGCGTGCATCGCGATCCACGCCCCGGACGCCTCCCGCACCTGGCCGGACAGCCCGTGGTGGTCGGGGTGGTGATGGGTGACGAGGACGCCGTGGACATCGGAGACGGAGGTGCCGCAGGCGGCGAGCCCGGCGGTGAGGGTGTCCCAGGCGGTGGGGTCGTCCCAGCCGGTGTCGATCAGGACCGGGCCGCGATCGGTGTCGAGAAGATGGACCAGGGTGTGGCCGAGCGGATTGTCGGGGATCGGGACGGGGATGCTCCACACTCCGCCGCCGTGCTCGGTCACCCGCGTCACCTGCGCCATCGGCTCCCCCTCTCCTCGACACAAGCATTGCCCACTATAGCTGGAACTGGTATCAGTTCTGATGCAGCGTCAGATATTGGCGGCCCCGGTTCGGGCGAGCCAGTGGCGGCCCCGAGCGCGGGCCGGCTGTCGGCGGCCCCCGGGCGCGGGCCAGCCGGACGTACCCCTCAGTCATCGGCCGGAGGCAGACGATGGGCGATCTCATCGAGCACGGGCAGCTCTTCATCGGCGGCACGCTGACCGACCCGGCGGGCGAGGACACCATCGAGGTCGTCTCGCCCCATACCGAGGAGGTCATCGGCCGGGTGCCACACGCGGCGCGCGGCGATGTGGACCGGGCGGTCGCGGTGGCGCGGACGGCGTTCGACGAGGGCCCCTGGCCCCGGATGGACGTGGCCGAGCGGATCGCGGTGGTCACCCGGATCAAGGACGCCATCGCGGTGCGCCATGAGGAGATCGCCCGGGTCATCAGCACGCAGAACGGCTCCCCGTACTCCTGGAGCGTCCTGGCCCAGGCGCTCGGCGCGATGATGGTGTGGGACTCGGCCATCACCGTCGCCCGCGACTTCGGCTACGAGGAGCGGCGGGCCGGGGTGCTCGGCCCGCTGCTGGTGCGGCGCGAGCCGGTCGGGGTGGTCGCGGCCGTAGTGCCGTGGAACGTGCCGCAGTTCGTGGCCGCCGCGAAGCTGGCGCCCGCGCTGCTCGCGGGGTGCTCGGTGATCCTCAAGCCGTCCCCCGAGACACCGCTGGACTCCTACATCCTGGCGGAGATCGCGGCCGAGGCGGGGCTGCCCGAGGGGGTGCTGTCGATCCTTCCGGCCGACCGCGAGGTCAGCGAGTATCTGGTCGGCCACCCGGGCGTGGACAAGGTGTCGTTCACCGGGTCGGTCGCGGCCGGCAAGCGGGTGATGGAGGTCGCCTCGCGTCATCTGACCCGGGTCACGCTGGAGTTGGGCGGCAAGTCGGCCGCGGTGATCCTGCCGGACGCGGATCTGGAGGCGGCCGTCGCCGGGATCGTGCCCAACGCCTGGATGAACAACGGCCAGGCGTGTGTGGCCCAGACCCGGATCCTCGCCCCGCGCGGCCACTACGACGAGATCGCCGAGCGGTTCGCGGCCGCCGCCTCCGCCCTGGTCGTCGGCGACCCGCTGGATCCGGCCACCCAGGTCGGGCCGCTGGTGGCGCGGCGGCAGCAGCAGCGGTCGCTGGACTACATCGCGCTGGGGCAGCGGGAGGGCGCCAAGGTGCTGACCGGCGGCGGCCGTCCGGGGGCCCTGGACACCGGCTGGTATGTGGAGCCCACGCTCTTCGGCGACGTCGGCAACGGCATGCGGATCGCCCGCGAGGAGATCTTCGGCCCGGTGATCTGTCTGCTGCCGTACGGGGACGAGGAGGAGGCGGCCCGGATCGCCAATGACTCCGACTACGGGCTGTCCGGCTCCGTATGGACGGCGGACGTCGGGCACGGCATCGACTTCGCCCGGCGCATCCGTACCGGCACCTACTCGGTCAACACCTTCAGCCTCGACATGCTCGGGCCGTTCGGCGGCTACAAGAACTCCGGTCTGGGCCGGGAGTTCGGTCCCGAGGGGTTCTCCGCGTATCTGGAGCACAAGATGATCCACCTGCCCCAGGGCTGGGACGGGGAGACGGACTGATGGGGGACCGCTGGCGGATCGAGGTGGACCGGGGCGTGTGCATCGGCTCGGGGATGTGCGTGAGCACCGCGCCGGGCGGCTTCCGGCTCGACGGGGCGCGGCAGTCGCATCCCGTCGAGGCGGAGGCCGATGCTTCCGAGGCGGTGCTCGCGGCGGCCGAGGGCTGTCCGGTCGAGGCGATCGCGCTGCGTCTGTCGGACACCGGTGAACAGGTCTTCCCCCCTGACGAGTAGCGGCTCCCCTAACCGCCGTCGGCAAGGCTCCGACCGCCGCCGTCGGCAGCGGTCAGACCCAGCCCTCGCACTGGGATATCCGTATGGCATCCACGCGGTTGCGCGCCCCGGTCTTCCGGGTGATCGCGGCCAGGTAGTTGCGGATCGTCCCGGTGGACAGATGGAGCGTACGGGCGATCTCCGGGATGGAGGCGCCGTCGGCGGCCAGGGACAGCACGCCCAACTCGCGCTCGGTCAGTGGGATCTTGGCCGCCTGGAGGAAGCCGTAGCCCAGCGCGTCGTCGACATAGCGCTCCTTCCGTGCCACTCGCCGGATCGCCTCGATCAGCCGCTGCGGCGGGGCGTCCTTGTCGACGTACCCGAGCGCCCGGGCCTCATGGGCGCGGCGCAGTGGGCCCGGCCGCTCCGAGTTGACCAGCACCAGGAGTCCGCAGTCCCCGCCCTCCCCGGAGGCGGAGGCGACGAACTTCCCCCACTCGCCCTTGCGCGCCGCCTTGTCGGCCGCTGGGCAGTCCGTGTCCACCACGCACACCTGCGGCTCCATGGAACGGGCCTTGCTACGCGCGTCACGCCAGGCACACGCGGCTGCCTCGATGTCTGGTTCGGCCCCTATCACCGAGGCCAGGGCCGATCGCAGCAGCCCTGAATCGTGTACCAGAAGTAACCTGATCACGAACTTCTCCACCCCCCACGATGCGTTCTCTCGTCGCGCGCCGTTGTCGCTCTGTCGCGCGCCGTTCATGAATACCGGGATTGGGCAGGGCGTGAACGCGGAATTTGAGCCAAGAGGGGGCGCGAGGGCGCACAAACCACGTCCGGAAGCTCGAAGGGGCGCAAGAATTACCCCATGCGCCCCTGTTATGCGCTACACCGTCCTGCTATCGGACGCCCCGTTATATCGGACGCCCCGGATATTCGGACGCCCCGGCCCGGTGCGCCGCCCCGCTACCGGGCCGGGGCGGGCGCCGTGAGGTCGATCAGCCGGCAGACGGTCTCGATATCGATCTTGACCTGGGCGATCGAGGCGCGCCCCGAGAGCCAGGTGATCAGCGCCGAATGCCAGGTGTGCTCGATGACGCGGACCGCGGAGAGCTGCTCGGGCGTCGGGGAGTCGGCCAGGCCCATGGCGTCCAGGATGATCGCGGTGGTGAGCCGGGAGACCGTGTCCACCTCCGGGCTGACCGACCGGTCGGCGAAGGTGAGGGCGCGCACCATCGCGTCGGCCAGATGGGGTTCGCGTTGCAGGGCGCGGAAGGCGCGCATCAGGGTCTGGGCGACCCGGGCGGCCGGCTCCTCCTCGGTCGGCGGCCGCTTGCGCAGCGTCTCGTGCATATGCTGAAGCTGGTCCTGCATCGTCGCGACCAGCAGATGGACCTTGGAGGGGAAGTAGCGGTAGAGGGTGCCCAGCGCCACCCCGGAGTTCTCCGCGACCTCGCGCATCTGGACCGCGTCGAAGCCGCCTCGGCTGGCCAACCGGGCGCTGGCGTGCAGGATGCGCCGGCGGCGCGCCTCCTGTCGCTCGGTCAGCCGCAGGGCGGCTGGCTTGACTTCTGCGGTCATGTGTCCCACTTCGGGTGTGTTGCGTGTGCGGCTCGGCGGCAAGCGGACACCGTGCATGATGACAGGGCGGGCCCGGGCCTGCGAGTCACTGGAACTCGTTCTAGGCTAGCGCGGGTCCTCCCCGAAGCACCTGTGTCCGCGCAGTTGGGGCAAGTCGCTGTCGCGGCAGTTGGAGCGGGTTGTCGCCGCGCGGCGCCCGCGGCCCGGTCGGCGGGCGGCCCGCCCGGTGCACACGCCCATTGCCAACTTCTCCCCGGCGTCCTGGCTACCGAGTGGTAGGGATCACCCGCCCCGGCCCTGGAGCGGCCATGCGGGGCAGGTATCTTCGTGACTCCTCAGGGGATGCGCTAGTGGAACTTGTTCTAGATAATCGGAAGCGGATACGCTCCCGCTGAACTGCACCAAGGAGGGGGCGCGAGTGACCGCAGAGGCCGCGCAGGAGACCGGGGCCGACCCGCTTCGAGCAGCGCCCCCCACCGCCCCCGACGAACGGCCGCTGCGCATCGCCCTGCTCAGCTACAAGGGGAATCCATTCTGCGGGGGCCAGGGCGTCTATGTGCGCCATCTCTCCCGGGAGCTGGCCCGGCTCGGTCACACGGTCGAGGTCATCGGCGCCCAGCCGTATCCGGTGCTGGACGCCGGTGAGGGCGTCACCCTCACCGAGCTGCCCAGCCTCGACCTCTACCGCCAGCCCGACCCGTTCCGTACGCCCCGGCGCGAGGAGTACCGGGACTGGGTCGACGCCCTGGAGGTCTCCACCATGTGGACCGGCGGTTTCCCCGAGCCGCTCACCTTCAGCCTGCGCGCCCGCCGCCATCTCGCCGCGCGCCCCGGCCAGTTCGACATCGTCCACGACAACCAGACCCTGGGATACGGGCTGCTGGGCCTGGAGCGGCTCGGCTTCCCGCTGGTCACCACCATCCACCACCCCATCACCGTCGACCGGCAGTTGGAGCTGGACGCCGCCGAGGGCTGGAAGCGCCGGTTCTCCGTGCGCCGCTGGTACGGCTTCACCCGGATGCAGAAGCGGGTGGCCCGGCGGCTGCCCTCGGTGCTCACCGTCTCCGGCTCCTCCCGCCGCGAGATCGTCGAGGACCTCGGAGTGCGGCCGGACCGGATCCATGTGGTGCACATCGGCGCGGACACCGGGCTCTTCTCGCCCGACCCCGCCGTCCCCGTCATCCCCGGGCGCATCGTCACCACCTCGAGCGCGGATGTGCCGCTCAAGGGCCTGGTGTATCTGATCGAGGCGCTCGCCAAGGTCCGCGCCGAGAACCCCGAGGCCCATCTGGTCGTCGTCGGCAAGCGGCCGCAGGAGGGCCCGGTGGCCACCACCATGGCGCGCCATGGACTCGAGGACGCGGTCGAGTTCGTCAAGGGCATCAGCGACGCCGAACTGGTGGACCTGGTGCGCGGCGCCCAGATCGCCTGTGTGCCCTCGCTGTACGAGGGGTTCTCGCTGCCCGCCGCCGAGGCCATGGCCACCGGCACCCCGCTGGTCGCCACCACCGGCGGCGCGATCCCCGAGGTCGCCGGAGCCGAC
The DNA here is from genome assembly GCF_047218265.1 of Streptomyces sp. CY-1. NCBI lineage: Bacteria > Bacillati > Actinomycetota > Actinomycetes > Kitasatosporales > Streptomycetaceae > Streptomyces > Streptomyces sp. CY-1. The sequence goes on along the minus strand of NZ_CP178393.1, from coordinate 3,648,892 downwards.
GGCGAGACCTGCCTGGCCGTACCGCCCGGCGACGCCGACGCGCTCGCCGCGGCCCTGATCCGGCTGCTGGGCGACGCCGACCTCCGACGAAGGCTGGGCGCCGCGGGCCGTGAACGGGTGCTGCGCCGCTTCACCTGGGAACAGGCCGCGCGCGGCACCGTCGAGCAGTACCGCAGGGCCATCGGCGTATCCGCGCCGGCCGCCCGCCGCTGACCCCCGCCCCCCGCCCCCGCCTCGCCCCTGCCCCTCTCCCGCCCCACGAACCCGCCGGACGAAAGCAGACCCCCGTGCTGACCGTCGATTTCTCCCGCTTCCCCCTCGCCGCCGGCGATCGCGTCCTCGACCTCGGCTGCGGCGCCGGCCGGCACGCCTTCGAGTGCTACCGGCGCGGCGCCCAGGTCGTCGCGCTCGACCGGAACGGCGAGGAGATACGCGAGGTCGCCAAGTGGTTCGCCGCCATGAAGGAGGCCGGTGAGGCCCCGGCGGGCGCCACGGCCACCGCCATGGAGGGCGACGCCCTCGCCCTGCCCTTCCCCGACGACAGCTTCGACGTGGTCATCATCTCCGAGGTGATGGAGCACATACCCGACGACAAGGGTGTGCTCGCCGAGATGGTGCGGGTGCTCAGGCCCGGCGGCCGGATCGCCGTCACCGTGCCCCGCTACGGCCCCGAGAAGGTCTGCTGGGCGCTGTCGGACGCCTACCACGAGGTCGAGGGCGGCCATATCCGCATCTACCGCGCCGATGAGCTGCTGGAGAAGATGCGCGAGGCCGGACTGCGGCCGTACGGCACCCACCACGCCCACGCGCTGCACAGCCCGTACTGGTGGCTCAAGTGCGCCTTCGGGGTCGACAACGACAAAGCGCTGCCGGTGCGCGCGTACCACAAGCTGCTGGTGTGGGACATCATGAAGAAGCCGCTGGCCACCCGGGTCGCCGAGCGCGCGCTGAACCCGATCGTCGGCAAGAGCTTCGTGGCGTACGCGACCAAGCCCCACACCCCGCGTGAGGACCAGGCGTGACGGCGCTCGGACCGCGCCCCGGCCCCCGCACCGAACGGCTCGCGCTGCCCGGTGTGCTCAGCCCCGAGCAGGTGCTGCGCACGGTCGAGGGCATCGCCGCCGTCCAGCACGCGGACGGCGCCATACCCTGGTTCCGCGGCCACCACCTCGACCCCTGGGACCACATCGAGGCCGCCATGGCGCTGGACGCGGCGGGCGAGCACGAGCGCGCCACGGCCGCCTACCGCTGGCTGATCCGGCACCAGAACCCCGACGGCTCCTGGTACGCGGCCTACCCCGACACCCCGGACGGCGTGGCCGCCGCCGACCCCACCGACCGCGGCCGGGAGAGCAACTTCTGCGCCTACGTCGCGGTCGGCGCCTGGCACCACTACCTCTCCACCGGCGACGACGCCTTCCTCGACGGCATCTGGCCCACCGTCTTCGCCGCCGTCGAGTTCGTCCTCGGAATGCAGCAGAGCGGCGGCCAGATCGGCTGGCGGCGCGCCGCCGACGGCACCGTCGACCCCGACGCCCTGCTGACCGGCTCCTCCTCCGTCTACCAGGCACTGCGCTGCGCCCTGGCCATCGCGGAACACCGCGAGGAGCCCCAGCCCGACTGGGAGCTGTCGGCGGGGCTGCTCGGCCACGCCATCCGCCACCACCCCGAGCGGTTCCTCGACAAGCACCGCTACTCGATGGACTGGTACTACCCGGTCCTCGGCGGCGCGCTGACCGGCGCCGCCGCCAAGGAGCGCATCGAGGAGGGCTGGGACCGCTTCGTGGTCCCGGGACTCGGGGTCCGCTGTGTCTCACCCAACCCCTGGGTCACCGGCGGCGAGAGCTGCGAACTGGCGCTCGCGCTCTGGGCGATGGGGGAGTCCGACCACGCGGTGGACATCCTGCGCTGGATCCAGTCGCCACTGCGGGCCGAGGACGGGATGTACTGGACGGGCTACGTCTTCGAGGACGACGCGGTCTGGCCGGAGGAGCGCACCACCTGGACGGCCGGATCGCTGCTGCTCGCCGTGGCGGCGCTGGGCGGGGACGAGGCGACCACGGCCGTCTTCGGTGCCGAGGGCCTGCCGCGGGGGCTGGACTCGGACTGCTGCGCCTAGGGGATGTCCGACGGTTCGTGACGCCTGCGGCGGGCTGTTCCCCAAGGGGCGCGGGACTGAGTCGATGTGCGGCTCCGCCGCGCGGGCGCGATCAGCCACGACGGCGCCGCGGACGATCGACGGCACCTCAGGGTGCTCCCGGCGAAGCGCTTGGGGGCCGGCGGGTCTTTCCCCTCCCCGCCCCTTCCCACAACTGGGGCTCCGCCCCAGACCCCGGGGGTCCAGGGGCGAAGCCCCTGCCACGCGGCGGAGCCGCATATCGGTGAGCCCCGAAGAGGCGCGGGGCTGTGCCCATATGCGGCTCCGCCGCGTGGGGCCCGGCCCCCGGCCGGGGCTCCGCCCCTGGACCTCGCTCCTCAAACGCCGGAGGGGCTGGGTTGCGTCGATATGCGGCTCCGCCGCGTGGCGGGGCTTCGCCCCTGGATCCCGGGGTCCGGGGCGGAGTCCCGCCCTGGTTGCGGTGCGGGCGCGGGTGGGGGAGCAGCCCGCCCGTGCCCGTTACCGGGGGCTTCGCCCCTGGGACCCGGGGTCTGGGGCGGAGCCCCTCACGCGGCGGAGCCGCATATCGTCAGGTGTCGGGAAGGGGCGGGTAGGGGGAACAGCCCCCTCGGACATCGCCTAGCCCCTCCGCAGCCGCCCCGCGATCGCGTGGCCGATGAAGAGGTACACCACGGCCGGCAGGCCGTAGTTGAGGACGGTCCGGAGCCAGTCCGTGTCCATGGTGAACAGGTCATGGGACCAGCTCGCGAGCCAGCTCGCCGCGTCATGGACCACCGTGACGAGGTCATTGGCGCGGTTGGCGTCGAGAAGGGCGAACAGGATCCAGAGGCCGAGGATGACGGCCATGACGTCCGCGACGACCGCCACGACGGTCGCCGCCTGGTTGCTTCCGTGGCGATAACTTCGTGACATGCCGCACGTGTTGCCCGACTCCGCAGCGCCAAACCAGGGCGTGGCCGCACACCCCCACGACGCGCTCAGCCCGCCAGCTCCGCCAGCACCCGCAAGGTCTGCGGATCCGGCGCCACCGCCAGCAGATCCGTGATCGGGCCCTTGCGCCACGACTCCAGCCGTTCCGCGATCCGTTCCCGCGGCCCGACCAGCGAGATCTCATCGGCGAAGGCGTCCGGCACCGCGTCGATCGCCTCCGCGCGCCGGCCCGCAAGGAACAGCTCCTGCACCCGGCGCGCCTCGGCCTCGTAGCCGAAGCGGGCCATCAGATCGGCGTGGAAATTACGGGCCGCATGGCCCATCCCGCCGATGTAGAAGCCGAGCATCGCCTTCACCGGCTTCAGCCCCTCCGCCACATCGGTGCACACCCGCACCTGTGTCATCGGCGCCACCATGAAGCCGTCGCGGGCCTCGGCCAGGGTCTCCTGATAGAGCTCCGTGCGCGAGGGCGACCAGTACAGCGGCAGCCAGCCGTCGGCGATGCGCACGGTCTGCGCGATGTTCTTGGGCCCCTCCGCCCCGAGCAGCACCGGCAGATCGGCGCGGAGCGGATGGACGATGGGCTTCAGCGGTTTGCCGAGACCGGTGGCGTCCGGACCGGCGTACGGATGCGGATGGTAGCGCCCGTCGAGCCGCACCGGCGCCGCACGGCCCAGCACCTGCCGGATGACCTCGACATACTCACGGGTCGCCGTCAGCGGGCTCTTGGGGAACGGGCGTCCGTACCAGCCCTCGACCACCTGTGGTCCGGACAGCCCCAGCCCCAGCATCATCCGGCCGCCGGAGAGATGGTCCAGGGTGAGCGCCTGCATCGCGGTGGCGGTGGGCGTGCGGGCGGCCATCTGCGCGACCGCCGTGCCGAGCGCGATCCGGGTGGTGTGCGCGGCGAGCCAGGTGAGCGGGGTGAAGGCGTCCGAGCCCCAGGACTCGGCGGTCCACACCGAGTGGTAGCCCAGCCGCTCCGCCTCCTGGGCGAGTTCCAGATGGCGGGGGTCGGGGCCACGGCCCCAGTAGCCGAGCGCCAGACCGAGCCGCATGGAAGCCCCCTCGTTCCGCCGGACAGGGTGGAGCGGCGACTGACGGCAGGTCAGCCGCACCGGCCGGACTGTACGGGCCGGGGGCGCACATGGCAACGGCCCCTCGCCCGAGGGTTACGGGCGAGGGGCCGTTGGCCGCGTAGGCGACGCGCGTGGGCGCGTCTCAAGGAACGCGCGCGGCGGGTGTCAGCCGCGCTGGATCCCCGTGGTGTCCTGGAGCACACCGCGACGGCCGTCCTGCGTCTGGGCGACCAGCGCCTGACCGCGCTGCTCCACCGCGAGGTACCAGGTGCCGGGGGCCAGTTCGGCGATGGTGCTCGACGAACCGTCCTCGGCGTACAGCGGGCGGGCCACCGGCACCGCGAACCAGAACGGGGCGAAGTCCCCGCCGCCCGAGGGCCCCGGGGCCGGGGCCGGGGCGGGCTGGCCGCCGAAGGACTGGCCGGGCTGCGGCTGCCCCGGCTGCGGCTGACCGGGCTGGGCGCCGTACGGCGCGGGGGCGCCGGGCTGGGCGCCACCCGGGTAGCCGTACCCCGGCTGCGGGCCCTGGGCACCGTACGGCGACGGGGCCGGGCCGGAGGCGTTCACCAGCGGGGCCTTCAGGGCCGGGACGCGCTGGGTGAGCAGCGCGACCGCCGCCATCGCCAGCGTGCCGATCAGGCCGAGGATCTGTCCGACGCCCTTGTCGACCCCCTCCGGGCCACCGATGATCGTCCACAGCGAGCTCCAGGCCGCGAAGACCGCGAGCGCCGTGCCCCACTGGTCGAGCGAGAGCCCGAAGAGGTTGCGGCCCGCGGGCTGGAAACGAGCGGAGACGATGAGTACCGCGGCGATCACCCCGGCAAGGAAGATCGACGGCAATACGGGGAAGAAGTCGGACTTCCATCCGTTCTCACCGGCGTCCTTGCAGAAGCTGCTGCTGCCGCAGTCGATGGTGTAGAAGTCGAGGAAGGAGGCGATGAACAGCAGCACCGCTGCTCCGATCACCACGCCGTCGCCTCGAGTGAGCGAGCGGATGTTCAACGTGAGGTCCTTTGTCGGTTTCGTCTTAACGTAGCGCTGCCGCCAGGCGCGTGGCGCGAAGGCGTCGGGGGTGGGCCCCATCGTACGGGTGAATCGCCCTGCGGAGACCGGGGGTGTCCCATCGGTATCCCGCTCGTGACCTCCCGTTCGGTTGTGGGAGCGCTACTCGTTCAAGAAGTCCGTAATGCCCTGTGCGACACCGTCCGCCGCACGCTCGCGCCAGGCCGAATCGGTCAGTTCGGCGGCGTCCTGGGAGTCGCGCATATTGCCGCACTCGATGAACACCTTGGGGACGGTGGAGAGGTTGAGCCCGCCCAGATCGCCCCGGACGTCCAGCCCGCTGCCGTCGCCGATGTACTGCGCGGGCTCACTGCCGGTGGCCTTGGCGAACCGGCTGCGCAGTTGCTCGCCGAGCCGGCGGGAGGGGGCGGTGATGGCGGAGGTGTCCGCGCCGCCGCCGCGGACCGACTTGGGCAGGATCACATGGAAACCGCGCTCCCCGGCGGCCGCGCCGTCCGCGTGCACGGAGACCACGGCGTCGGCGTGGGCCTTGTTCCCGATCTCCGCACGCTCGTCCACACACGGCCCGTACGGCCGGTCGCCGTCCTGGGTGAACCGCACCGTGGCGCCGCGCGCTTCCAGCAGGGTGCGGGCGCGGCGCGCCACATCGAGGGTGAAGGACGCCTCGGCGTAGCCGGAGTTGGTGGCCGTGCCGGTGGTGTCGCACTCCTTCTCGTCGGTGCCGATGTCCACGAGCCGGGCGATCCGCGAGGGGTGGTCGCGGTTGTTCGGATTGTGGCCGGGGTCGATGACCACGACCTTGCCCGCAAGGGACTTTCCGGACGCGCTTCCGGACGAGGTCGGCGCCGAGGGCGCGCCGGGCGCGCCGGACGGCGGGGGCGACGGGGAGGACGTCGAGGAGGTCGTGGGCGCGCCCGCCCCGTCCGCGCCGTCGTCCTTCGAACCGTCCAGCGAACCCCACAGCAGCCAGCCGGCGAAGCAGGCAGGTATCAGCGCCGCCAGCACGATGGCGAGGGTGCCGCCGCGGCGACCGGGCTCAGGAGGAAAGCTGCCGTTGGACACGCGGGCGATGGTAGCCGTGCCACCGCCGCGACTCAGGCGCGGGTCGCGGTGCGGCGCAGTACGCGCAGCGAGCGGGTCGCGGAGACCTCGGTGAACGCGCCGGAGGCGAGCGCACGGCGGTAGATCCGGTACGGCGCCCGGCCGCCGTCGGCCGGGTCCGGGAAGACGTCGTGGATCACCAGCAGCCCGCCCGCCGCGACATGCGGCGCCCAGCCCTCGTAGTCGGCGCTCGCGTGCTCGTCGGTGTGCCCGCCGTCGATGAACACCAGCCCGACCGGCCGCCCCCACACCGCCGCGACCCGCGGCGACCGCCCGACCACCGCGATGACATGGTCCTCCAGGCCCGCCCGGTGGAGGGTGCGCCGGAAGGTGGGCAGCGTGTCCATCCGCCCCACCTCGGGGTCGACCACCTCCGGGTCGTGGTACTCCCACCCCGGCTGCTGCTCCTCCGAGCCCCGGTGGTGGTCCACGGTTACGACGACGGTCCCCGCCGCGCGGGCGGCGTCGGCCAGCAGAATGGTGGAGCGCCCGCAGTACGTGCCGACTTCGAGCAGCGGCAGCCCCGGCGCCGCGACCTCGGCGGCCGCGGCATACAGCGCCAGCCCCTCGTCCAGCGGCATGAACCCCTTCGCCCCCTCGAAGGCGTCGAGCACGGTGCGATCGGGAACCGCGGACGCGGCGGCAGCAGCAGACTGAGTCACCGCGCCATCCTCCCGCACCCCTCCCCAGCAGGGCGGGGAGGGGTCGGTGTGCGGCGCTCACAGCCAGCCGTTCTGGCGGGCGGCGCGGACGGCTTCCATGCGGTTGCGGGTCTGGGTCTTGCCGATGGCCGAGGAGAGGTAGTTGCGCACGGTGGCGGGGGACAGGTGGACCTTGGCCGCGATGTCCGCGACCGTCGCGCCGTCCACCGCCGCCGAGAGCACATCGCGTTCGCGCTGGGTCAGCGGGTTGGGGCCCGCGCTGAGGGCGGCGGCGGCCAGGCCCGGGTCGATGACGCGCTCACCGGCCAGGACCCGGCGGATCGCCACCGCCAGCTCCTCGACCGGCCCGTCCTTGACCAGGAACCCGGCCGCGCCCGCCTCCATCGCGCGGCGCAGATAGCCGGGGCGGCCGAAGGTGGTGAGGATCAGCACCTGGCACCGCGGCAGCGCCTCGCGCAGCTCGGCGGCGGCGTCCAGACCGCTGCGGCCGGGGAGTTCGATGTCGAGCAGCGCCACATCGGGCCGGGTCTCCAGGGCCCGGGGCACGATCTCGTCGCCGTTCCCGAGCTGCGCGACGATCTCGAAGTCCTCCTCCAGCCCGAGCAGCAGGGCGAGCGCGCCCCGCATCATCCCCTGGTCCTCGGCCAGCAGGAGCTTGATCACGCCCGTCGCGCCCTTCGCGTCGTTCACGCCCTGTGTGCCCTGTGTGCCCCGCGTGTCGTTCACGCCGTCCGGGCCTCCTCGACCTCGGGCTCCATCGCATCCTCCGTATCCACCGGCAGTTCGGCGACGAGCCGGAAGCCACGGCGCCCGCCGGGGCCGGACTCCAGTGAGCCGCCCGCCGCGGACAGCCGTTCGGCCAGGCCCTTGAGGCCCGTACCGCCGATCGCGCCCCCAGAGCCTGCCGCGCTCGGGGAGCCTACGCCGTCCCCGTCGTCCGTGATCTCCAGCCGTATCCGGTCCATGCCGCCGCGGACCTCGATCTCGCACCGGGCCGCCCCGCTGTGCCGCACCACATTGGTGACGCCCTCGCGGACCACCCAGCCCAGCAGCGCCTCGGTCTGCGGGGCCAGCGGCGGCCCGGAGCGGCGGACGGCGGCCTCGACACCGGCGGCGTCCAGCGCCGAGCGGGCCCGGTCCAGCTCGGTGGCCAGGCTGCCCTCGCGATAGCCGGTGACGGCCTCGCGGATCTCGGTGAGCGCCTGCCGCCCGACCGCCTCGATGTCCGCGGCCTGCCCCAGCGCGGCCTCCAGGTTCTTCGGGGCGAGCCGGCGCACCGCCTCCGCCTTGACCACGACGACCGACATGGTGTGGCCCAGCAGATCGTGCAGATCGCGGGAGAACCGCAGCCGCTCCTTCTCCACCGCCGTACGGGCCAGCTCCTGGCGGGTGGCGCGGAGCTGGGCGACGGTCTCGAAGAGCGACAGGATGGCCGCCGTCACCAGGCCGGACAGGACCGTCCCGTACGAGACGGTGAGCGAGTCCGAGGCGCCGCCGCGGATCCCGGCGATGATCCCGGCGGAGGCGGACAGGACGAGGATGACCGGTCCCAGCGGCCGGGTCCCCCCGCGCAGCACGAGCCCGGAGGCCAGCGACAGCAGCGGAAAGCACAGCAGCCAGTCCCCGGCGTAGCCGATGCCCAGCGCGTAGGTGACCGCCGTGAGTCCGGCGAGCGCCAGCAGCGGGGCCCGGGTGTGGCGGTGGCGCTCGTCCAGGCTGGTGTGGATGGCGGTCACATAGAGCGCGACGAAGGCCGCCGCCCCGGCGCCGCCGAGCCAGGGCAGGGGGGTCTTCTCCTTGAAGAGCGCCTGCACATCCCCCGAGAGCATGAAGAGCCAGGGCAGAAACGTGCGGCGGCCCGGCGGCTTGAGACGCTCGATGTGCGCGGCGTTGGCAAACATGCCTCCGACCTTACGGAAGCCGCCATGAGCTGGGCAGATGCGGATGTCGAGGGATGGCCATGACATTTGTCCCGGGGTCTTCGCCACCCCGGACAGCGGCCCTCCGAGGGGCGTCCGAAGGTCATCCGATGGCGGTCCGTCAGCGACCTGATGGGCCGTCAGCAGGTCTTCCCCCTTCGGGGCGATTGGGCTATACAGGGTGCCATCGGCTAGAACGCGTTCTAGATATCCACGCGAGCGAACGCGACCCGGCCGACCAGCGACGACCCCGGCACGGCCGACGGTGCGGACGGGCGGGCCGGGGTCTTCGGACCGTGGCCGAGCCAGTGGACCAAGGAGTGCTGTCGCCCATGCCCATCGATGCCGCCAAGGCCATCTCGGCCGAACCCCGCAGCACCGCTCTCACCTGGGGGCACAAGGACATCCAGCTCTACCACCTGGGCATCGGCGCCGGAATCCCCGCCACCGACCCCGAAGAGCTCCGCTACACCCTGGAGAGCAGGCTCCATGTGCTCCCCAGCTTCGCGACCGTCGCGGGCGGTGGCATGGCGATGGCCGGGGGCATGAGCGCCCCCGGCATCGACGTCGACCTCGCCGCCGTGCTGCACGGCGGCCAGACCGTCCAACTGCACCGGCCGATCCCGGTCAGCGGGGACGCCACCCAGACCGCCAAGGTCGCCGCGGTGTACGACAAGGGCAAGGCGGCCGTCATCGTGCTGCGCTCCGACGTCGCCGACGCGGACGGCCCGCTGTGGACCTGCGACACCCAGATCTTCGCCCGGGGCGAGGGCGGCTTCGGCGGCGAGCGCGGCCCCTCCGAACGCGTGGAGCCGCCCGCCCGGGAGCCGGACGACACCGTGGAGCGGGCCATCCGCGAGGACCAGGCGCTGCTCTACCGGCTCTCCGGGGACTGGAACCCGCTGCACGCCGATCCCGCGTTCGCCGAGGTCGCGGGGTTCGAGCAGCCCATCCTGCACGGGCTGTGCTCGTACGGGATGGTGCTCAAGGCGGTCGTGGACACGGCCCTGGACGGGGATGTCGCCCGGGTGCGCTCGTACACCACCCGCTTCGCCGGGGTGGTCTACCCGGGCGAGACCCTGCGCGTGCGGATGTGGCGGGACGAGGGGCGCGTCCATGTGACGGCGACCGCCGTCGAGCGGGACGACGCGCCGGTCCTCACCGACACCATCGTCGACCACGTTTGAGATCACGCACGCTCGAGATCACGAGGAGCCGCTGTGCGCGCAGCCGTATTGCATGAGACGGGACAGGACAAGCTCGAAGTCCTCGACGACATCGAGGCGGTGGGCTTCGGCCCCGGGAAGGTCCGGCTGCGGCTGAGGGCCACCGGGCTGTGCCACTCCGACCTCTCCGCGATGGCCGGGGTGCTGCCGCAGCCCGCGCCGTTCGTCCCCGGCCACGAGGGCGCGGGCGAGGTCCTCGACGTGGGCGACGGGGTGACCGGGCTGGGCGCCGGGGACCGGGTGCTGGTGTGCTGGCTGCCCGCCTGCGGCGGCTGTCCGGCCTGTCAGCGCGGTCAGACCGAGCTGTGCCTGACCGGGTTCATGAACGCCGGAACCCCCAACTTCCGGCGCTCCGGCGGCAGCCCGCAGGAGCTGTTCGGCATGTCCGGGACCGGCACCTTCGCCGAGGAGATCGTCCTCCCCGCCGCGTGTGCCGTGCCGATCCCCGACGACGTCCCGTACGACATCGCGGCCCTCATCGGCTGCGGGGTGACCACCGGGCTCGGGGCCGTCTTCAACACCGCCCGGGTGGAGGCCGGTTCGTCGGTCGCGGTCATCGGCTGCGGCGGGGTGGGCATCAGCGTCATCCAGGGGGCCAGGGCGTCGGGCGCCGCGCAGATCGTCGCCGTCGACCCGGTGGAGTCGCGGCGCGAGGCCGCGCTGCGCTTCGGTGCCACCGAGGCGGTGACGCCGGACGGCCTGGACACCGCGAAGAACAGCGTCACGGCGGGCGAGGGCTTCGACTACGTCTTCGAGGTCGTGGGCCGCTCCGCCACCGCCCGCCGGGCCTACGAGATCACCCGGCGCGGCGGCACGCTGTGCGTGGTCGGGGCCGGGGCGCTGGACGACTTCCTTCAGTTCAACATGTTCGAGCTGTTCTTCGACGAGAAGCGCATCCTGCCCTCGCTCTACGGCGGCGGTGATGTGCTCCGCTCCTACCGGCGCACCATCGACCTGTGGCGAGCGGGCCGGATCGACCTCGAAGGGCTGATCACCCACCGGGTGCGGCTCGGCGAGATCAACGAAGCGATCGGGCAGATGCGGACCGGGGAGGCACTGCGCACATGCATCGAGATCTGACGGGCCCACTGGCGGGGAAGACCGCGATCGTCACCGGCGCCGGGCGCGGCCTCGGCCGCGCCGAGGCCCTGGAACTGGCCAGGCTGGGCGCGAACGTCGTCGTCAACGACTACGGACAGGGCGGACGCGACGGCTCGGGCGAGGCATCGGCCGGCCCCGCCGAGCAGGTCGCCGAGGAGATCCGCGCGATGGGCGGCCGGGCCACCGCCCACGCGGGCGATGTGGCCGACTTCGCGCGGGCGGGCGAGCTGGTCCAACTCGCGATCGACACCTACGGCGCGCTGGACATCCTGGTCAACAACGCGGGCATCCTGCGCGACCGGATGGTCTTCTCGATGAGTGAGAACGAGTGGGACTCGGTGATCCGGGTCCATCTCAAGGGCCACTTCAACACCATCCGTTTCGCCGCCGCGCACTGGCGCGAGCGGTCCAAGGCGGCGGAGGGCGGCCCGGTCCACGGCCGGATCATCAACACCTCCTCGGAGGCGTTCTTCGCCGGTTCGCCGGGCCAGCCGAACTACGCGGCGGCGAAGGGCGGCATCGTCGGGCTGACCACCTCCACGGCGGTGGCGCTCGCCAAGTACGGGGTGACGGCCAACGTCATCTGCCCGCGCGCCCGCACCCGGATGACCGAGGACGTCTTCGCGGACTTCGAGGTTCCGGAGGACGGCCGACTCGACGCCCTCGCCCCCGAACATGCCGCCCCGCTGGTCGGCTATCTCGCCTCACCGGCCGCGGCGAAGGTGAACGGCCAGGTGTTCGTGGTGCACGGCGGCATGCTGGCGATCCTGGAGCGGCCGAAGGTGGCGGCGAAGCTGGACGCCAAGGAGGACGCCTTCGGCTTCGAGGAGTTGGACGCGGCGCTGACGCCGTACTTCGCGGAGCGGGGCGGGGAGAGCTTCGCGGCGGTGGAGGTGCTGGGCCTCAAGCGGGGGTGACGGGGGCCCGGGGGGCCTGGCGCCTGGGTCGGGGGGCCTGGGGGCCCAGGCCGGGGGCGTCCCGCGATCGCCGGACGGGCTGGACTTCCGCGGGAAATCCAGCCCGTCCCGCGATCGGAAACGCACCCCGGAGGGCCAGGCCGCCCTGTGCGGGACGAGCCTGAGGTGTATCAGGACGAGCCTGAGGTTCTCACGACGAGCCTGAGAATCTCGGAACCCGAGAATCTCAGGCGGCGTTCTCATTCGGCCGTCGGTGGCGGCCGTTGGCCGGTGCCTGGGACTCCTCGGACGCGGCCTGCCCCCGGTGCTTGCCCTGAGAGCCATCGGCCTGGGCGGCGGCGGCGTCCCGCGGGCGCGCCTGGGTCGTGTCGATGTGGGTTTCGGACATGGTGGGTACGTCACCCCGTCAGATCGCTTTGTACTGTGCGAAGGGGGCTGACCACGATGTCGCACGCCCTTCCATGCGCATCGCCCGGGGCGCCCCGCGCGTGACGGAACGCCGAGACGCGCAGCCCCCGACCGAGTCTAACCACGGTGGTGATCCCGGACCCAGCGGGGTGGCCGGGGCTGCGGGGGCCGGGCGAGCGGGGCCTGCTGTAGCGGTACGGGCCGCAGGGCGGGGCCCGTACCGGAGCGGGGATCGGGGTCCGGCTCGGGCCCCATCTCCTGCTCGACGCCGGCCCATGAGCCGGTCCCGCCCCACGGCTCGACACCCGATCCGACCTCGGACTCCGGCATCCGCACCGGCACCGGCATCGGCTCGGGTGTGCGTGCGGGTGCCGGTGTCCGCGACGGTGCCAGTCCGGCCGTTCGTGAGGGTCTCAGCTCAGGCGTCAGCCCGGCCGTTCTCGACGGTCCCAGCTCTGGTGCCGGTTCAGGCGGCCGCAGCGGCGTCAGCCCAGGCGTTCGCGCGGGATCCGAGCCGCCTGGGCCGCCGACCCGGGCCCATGGTGTGATCCGGGTCGCGATCTCGGCCGCGGGGGACGTCGTCCGCGGTGTCTGCGTGTCCCGCGCCCCGGCCGGACCCGGACCCGCCGGACCCGGACCCGCCGGAACCGGACCCGCCGGACGCGGGGGCTCCTCGGCCACCCGCCCGGAGGGCTCGGACAACACCCGCGCCACCCGCGCCACCCGCGCGATCCGCCGCGCTCCCGTCACCTCGTCCGGCCGCCACGAGCCCGTCGCGCCGTCGTCCCGTGGCCACGCTCCCGCCGCGCTGCCCGCTGGCCTCGACCCCGTCGCCTCGCCCCGAGGCCACGCTTCCGCCGCGCCGTCCGGCCGCCGCGCCCCGGTCGCCTCGTCCGGTCGCCACGCCCCCGCCGCCCCCGCCGCCCCCGACAGCCGCACCCGGGCCAGCCCGCAAGGCACCTGCGGGGTCGCGTACGGCAGCCGCAGCTCGCCGTCCCGGGTCCACAGGCCCGCGCCCGGAAGCCAGCCCTCCGGCGCCGGGAACTCGCGCAGCCGCCGCTCGGCCGGGCGCCATACGCCCACCCACGGCCGCCCGGCCCCGCCCCGTCCGTCGACGCGGAAGGCCACCGCGCACGCCTCCGGCGTCAGCACCTGCCCCGGCTGCACCGCGAACGGCGTGGCCTGCGACCACCCCGCGGGCCGCAGGCAGTCCGGGAACCGCACCGGCCGGGTGCTGCCCAGCACCCCCCACCCCAGCCGCTCCTCCCCGGGCGCGTCGGACCGCACAAGCAGCAGACCGCTGTCGGGGTCGGCGAGCAGCAGCCGGTCGTCGCTGCGCTCGGTGATCTGAAGCAGCGGGCTGGTCTCACCGCCCCGGCGCAGATCGACCACCACGGTCTTCGTCCGGCCGTCGAGTTCGCGGTCGAGCGCCAGCAGCCGGCCCGTACGGTCCAGCCAACTGCCGCCCGTACAGCGGCCGGGCACCTCGGCCAGATGCTGGGGGACGAGGACGCCGCCCCCGGCCACCAGCCAGACGGAGGTGGACCGCGGCCCGCGCCCCAGCGCGAACGCGCACAGGCCGCCGGGCGCGGGCGGCAGCAGCGAGACGTCGGCGCGGTCGATGCCGCCGAGCGGGCGCTCGCCGGTGCCGGGACCGGCCGGGTAGAGCAGCGAGAAGGCGTGGTGTCCGGCCACCCGGCGGTGGATGAGCACCTGCCCGTCGGCCAGGGGCAGCAGTTCGCAGTCCGGCTCCTCGGGCTGGGCGGCGGGCAGCGGCACGGCGTAGGGCTCCGGGCCGTCCAGCGTCCAGCGCTCGGGGTACCAGCAGCACGCCTCCTCGCTGAGCGCGAGCCGCGCGCCGTACGAGCGGTCCGAGGCGATGGTGAAATCCCCTCGGGGCCGGTCGCCGACGCCCCCGGTGAGGGCGGTGTCGAAGGCACAGGCAGTCATCGTTCAGTCACCTCCGGCCACTGAACGTAGTTTTCGCACTCCCTGCCGAAGGCCGTAATGGGTGCGCTCCACCCGTAAGTGTGTCTCTTGCCCGATTCGCCTGAGAGGTCGGGGGTGAATGTGCTGTAAGCGACGGGGGGATGGTTTGTGATTAAAGTAAGGCACACCTAAGTGCGATTGGCGCGCTCGTGAGAACGGCGCGCCCCTGCTATCCCTGGAGCTCTGTCATGTCCCTGCGCGTTCGCGGCACTGCCGCCCTCGCCCTCGCCCTGGCCGGGGCGCTGTCCCTCACCGCCTGCGGATCGTCGGACGACGGGGACGGCGCCAAGCGCAACGGCGGGGGCGGCAAGTCCGTCGCCCAGGGCGGCAAGGACTTCGGCTCGGCGGCCGAGCAGACCGCGAAGATGGGTACGGACGCCAAGCCCGGCGCATTCCCCCGCACCATCACCCACGCCATGGGCAAGACCGAGATCGAGAGCAAGCCGAAGCGGGTCGTGGTGCTCGACGTCGGCGAGCTGGACAACGTCGTCTCGCTGGGGCTGAAGCCGGTCGGCTACGCCCCCTCCGAGGGCGACCAGGCCATACCCGACTACCTCAAGAAGGACGCGGGGAACCCGAAGAACGTCGGCACCATCAACAACCTCAACCTCGAGGCCATCAACGCCCTCCACCCCGATCTGATCCTCGGCAGCAAGCTGCGCGCCGAGCCGCTCTACGACGAGCTGAAGCAGATCGCCCCGACCGTCTTCGCCATCCGCCCCGGCTTCACCTGGAAGGAGAACTACCTCCTCAACGCCGCGGCGCTGGACCGGACCGCCGACGCCAAGCGCGCACTCGGCGCGTACGAGGAGAAGGCGAAGAAGCTCGGCGAGGACATCGGCCCCGACAAGCCGACCATCACCATGCTCCGCTTCATGCCGCAGGCCACCCGGCTCTACGCCAAGGCGTCCTTCATCGGCACCATCCTCCAGGACGTCGGCCTGCCGCGCCCGAAGAACCAGCAGATCAACGACCTCGCCGCCGAGATCAGCCCGGAGCGGATCGACGACGCCGACGCCGACTGGATCTTCACCGGTGTCTACGGCGACCCCAAGGCCACCAAGCGCGATCAGGCGCAGTCCAACCCGCTGTGGAAGAAGCTGAAGGCGGTCAAGGACGGCCGGGCCAAGAACGTCGACGAGGAGACCTGGTACCTGGGCCTCGGCGTCACCGCCGCCGACCGGGTCCTCGACGACCTCCGCGGCTACCTCGCCCACTGAGCGGCTGTCTCGTCCACTGATACGCGTACGCGCACGGTTCCACCCCGGCCGTCGTCGCGCTGAGTGAAGGCCGGGGCAGGGCTCAGCCGTGATCCGGGAGGTAGCCTTGCCCCGTGCCCGCACTCAACGACGTCATCGCCGCACTCGACGCCCTCTGGCCGCCCGAGCGGGCGGAGCAGTGGGACGCCGTCGGCACGGTGTGCGGTGACCCCGAGGCCGAGGTCACCCGCGTGCTGTTCGCCGTCGACCCGGTCCAGGAGGTGGCCGACGAGGCGGTGGACCTCGGCGCCGATCTGCTGATCACTCACCATCCGCTCTATCTGCGGGGGACGACCACGGTCGCCGCCTCCAGCTTCAAGGGCCGGGTGGTGCACACGCTGATCAAGAATGACATCGCCCTCCATGTGGCGCACACCAACGCCGACACCGCCGACCCCGGCGTCTCCGACGCCCTCGCCGGCGCGCTCGACCTGCGGATCGTCGGCCCGCTGGTGCCCGACGCCACCGACCCCGAGGGCCGCCGCGGTCTGGGCCGGGTCTGCGAGCTCGACCACCCCGAGACGCTGCGGGAGTTCACCGAGCGCGCCGCCGCCCGGCTGCCCGCCACCGCGCAGGGCATCCGCGCCGCGGGCGACCCGGACCGTACGATCCGCCGGGTCGCGGTCAGCGGCGGCTCCGGCGACAGCCTCTTCGACGCGGTGCGCGCGGCCGGGGTCGACGCGTTCCTCACCGCCGATCTGCGCCACCACCCGTCCTCGGAGGCACGGGAGCACAGCGATCTCGCCCTGGTGGACGCCGCGCACTGGGCCACCGAATGGCCCTGGACCGAACAGGCCGCGGCCCAGTTGGACGAGATCTCCGACCGGCACGGCTGGGGCCTGCGTACGCATGTCTCCCGTATCGTCACCGATCCCTGGACGGCCCACGCCACGGCCCCGGCCGTCCGCGCGGCCGCCCCGTCCTTCTCCGCTTGACCTCGCACCGCTCGACCTCTTGACCTCTTTGACCCCGTGACTTCCCTGACCCCGTTTTCCGTTCCACCCGACTCCCCTGGAGCCCCACGCTGAATGCCGCGCCCGCCGATCAGATCCGCCTCCTCGACGTCCAGGCGCTCGACGTCCGGCTGTCGCAACTCGCGCACAAGCGCAGGACGCTGCCCGAGCACGCCGAGATCGAGACGCTGAACGCCGATCACACCCAGCTCCGCGACCTGCTCATCGCCGCGCAGACCGAGGAGAGCGACACCGCCCGCGAGCAGACCAAGGCGGAGCAGGACGTGGACCAGGTGCGCCAGCGCGCCGCCCGCGACCAGAAGCGCCTGGACTCCGGCGCCGTCACCTCGCCGAAGGATCTGGAGAACCTCCAGCACGAGATCGCCTCCCTCGCCAAGCGCCAGGGCAACCTGGAGGACGTCGTCCTGGAGGTCATGGAGCGCCGGGAGTCCGTCCAGGAGCGGATCACGGAGCTGACCGAGCGGGTGGAGTCCCTCCAGTCCAAGATCGGCGACGCCCAGACGCGCCGGGACGCGGCGGCCGAGGGGATCGACGCCGAGATCGCGGCCGCCACCAAGGAGCGCGAGGTGATCGCCGGGACCATCCCCGCCGATCTGCTGAAGCTCTACGACAAGCTGCGCGAGCAGCAGGGCGGTGTCGGCGCGGCCCGGCTCTACCAGCGGAGCTGTGACGGCTGCCGCCAGGAGCTCGCCATCACCGAGCTCAACGAGGTGCGCTCGGCGGCCCCCGACACGGTGCTGCGGTGCGAGAACTGCCGCCGGATCCTGATCCGTACGCCCGAGTCGGGGCTGTAGGGCGATGGCGCGGCGCTTCGTCGTCGAGGCGGACGGCGGGTCCCGGGGCAACCCGGGGCCGGCCGGTTACGGCGCGGTCGTGCTCGACGCGGAGACCGGTGAGCCGCTCGCCGAGGTGGCCGAGTACATCGGCACGGCGACCAACAACGTCGCCGAGTACAAGGGCCTGATCGCCGGGTTGCGGGCGGCGTACGCCCTGGACCCGGCGGCCGAGGTCCGGGTGCGGATGGACTCCAAGCTGGTCATCGAGCAGATGTCGGGCCGCTGGAAGATCAAGCACCCCGATATGCGGCCGCTCGCCGCCGAGGCCAAGGCGATCATGCCGCCTGGCCAGTTGACGTACGAGTGGATCCCGCGCGAGAAGAACAAGCACGCGGACCGGCTCGCCAACGAGGCGATGGACGCGGGCAAGCGGGGCGAGCAGTGGCAGCCGAAGGTGCCGCCGGGCGGCACGCCGGCGGCGGCGAGTGGGCCTGCGGCGGGCGCGCCGGAGGCCGCCGCCCTCTCCGCCTCCGCCGCTCCCGCCGCTCCTGCCGACGAGGCCCTCGCCGAGCCCGCCGCGACCGGCGCCCCGGCGGTGGGCTGGGGCTCGGCGGACCTGGGCACCCCCGCCACGTTCGTCCTGCTCCGACACGGGGAGACCCCGCTCACCCCCGAGAAGCGCTTCTCCGGCAGCGGCGGCACCGACCCCGGACTCTCCGACGTGGGCCGCCACCAGGCCGAGCGAGTGGCGGCGGCGCTCGCCGCACGCGGCACCATCCAGGCCATCGTCACCTCACCGCTGCGCCGCTGCCGGGAGACCGCCGACGCGGTGGCCCGGCGTCTTGGCCTGGACGTCCGCGTCGAGGAGGGGCTGCGGGAGACGGACTTCGGCGCCTGGGAGGGCCTGACCTTCGCCGAGGTCAAGGAGCGCTACCCGGACGACCTGGAGGCATGGCTGGCCTCCACCAAGGTGGCCCCCACCGGCGGCGGCGAGAGCTTCGCGACGGTCACGCGCAGGGTCGCGCTCGCCCGCGACAAGCTGATCGCCCGCTACACGGGCCGTACGGTGCTGCTGGTCACCCATGTCACACCGATCAAAACCCTGGTCCGACTGGCCCTGGGCGCCCCGCCGGAGACCCTGTTCCGCATGGAACTCTCGGCGGCGTCGCTGTCGGCGGTGGCGTACTACGCGGACGGGAACGCGTCGTTGAGGCTGCTGAACGAGACGGCGCATCTGCGGTAGGGGCCCAGGCCCTCACTGATGGCCCATTTTCCTACTCGTTTGATAAAGTAGGTCCCATGTCTGAGTATGAGGCTGAGGTGTCGTACAGCATCGGCGAGGGGCCGGCCACCCGGGTAAGCCTCTCCCTCTCCGAAGGGACCGCCGAGGCGATTCGCTCGCGCGTCGGCAAGCGGGAGTTCTCGGCGTTCATCACCGCAGCGGTGGAGCGTGAGCTGCGCGGTCAGATTCTGGACGAGTACCTGGCCGACTACGAAGGGCGCAAGGGCCCGGTCTCGGCGAAGGCGCAGGAGCGGGCACGTCAGGTCTTCGACGAGGTCTTCGCCGAGGACGAGCAGTGGCCCGCCGCAAGCTGAGCCACGACGGGACGCTCGCCCTGGACAGCGAGGGCCTCTCCAAGCTGCTGAACGATGACGAATCGGTCGTCGCCCTGATTGCGGAGGCGCGGAGGCGGGGCATGGAGGTCGTGGTCTGCGCGCTCGCCGTCATCGAGGCCGTGCACGCGCGCATCGACAAGGCCCGGCTGAACTGGGTCCTGTCCGGTCTCCGTGTCCTCCCGGTGGGGGAGGAGGAGGCGAAGGCGGCCTCGGCGCTGCTGATGGGGGTCGGTCTGCACGGCCACAAGTACGCGATCGACGCCGCCGTGGCGGCGACTGCCCTCAAGCAGCGGCGTCCCGTCGTCATGCTGACCTCCGACGTGGACGACATGACCAAACTCTGCGGCGATCTGGTGCGCCTGGTCGCCGTGTGACTCGGCTCCGGCCCCGTGTCACGGTGGTGGGCTGAGGGCGAGTGATCGTCTCCTCAGTGCCTGCGGCGGTAGACGCGGATGGCGTCGCGGGCCTTGCCGATCGCTTTCCGAAGGTCCTCCGCTGCGCGCAGCGGAGGCGTCCCCTCCTGAACGGCCAGCGAACCGGAGCGTGGTGCGCTGCCCCATGACGACCGGTAGGAGTCCAGGTGACCGCCCACCCGGGCCAGCGACGGCTGTACGTCCTCGGGAGCGTCGTCCTCGGTCTGCCAGAGGCGTCGCGACATCTGCGCCAGGCGCTCCGGGGTGGTGGCCGTGGGCGGTTCTTCGACCGTGTGTTGGATCTCGTTCAACAGATCCAGTGCGCGCTGGGTGTCCTCCCGCCGTTCCTTACGGCGCTGCAACCGATAGTTGGCCCATGCGGTCAGCGCTGCCCCGACGGCCGCTACCAGCACCCCAATGACGAGCTCCACTACTCTGCCGCTCACCGCAGCCTCCCCCTGAACCAGTGTCTTGGAGGCAAGTTTCTGGCGCTGATGACGCTTTACCTGCCGTGGAGGATGACAATAGCCGGAACTGCGGGGGGAGTTGTGCCGGTTGACGGCTCGCTGGGGGTCTATTTTGCTGCTGCGGGGAGGTGACCTGCGAAAATACCACCTGAAAAAGTGCGGGGATCCCCGCAGCTCAACTGCGGGGACTCCGTGGTGGGGTGTTCAGCCCCGTAGTTCAGACTTGACTTCGTCGGGGCGGCCGTGGCGGATCCAGTGGAACCGAGGGGAAGCGGGATCCCCCAGTGCGGCCATCGTCTTGGAGCCGTTGTCCTTGACGCCCCCCGCCAGGGAGAACGCGCCGGTGGCCGTCAGCTTGCCCGCCGTCCCTTCCCAATACTTGGGGTCCCGGTCCCATTTGACCTGGGAGAGTAGGTTCATCAATTCATCGGGCGTCAGCGCTTCGCCCTCCACCTTGCTCTTGCTCCACGATGTGACGCGGTGCGCAACGGCGCCGAGGGCCGCGAATACGGCGGGTGAGGCGATCACGGTGGAGTTCCGGGCCGTGAAGGCCGGGCCGAACGTCTCCAGGATCCGGGTCAGTACTGCATGGATCTCCGTTGTCGCGACCTCGCGCGTGCACCCCTCGGGGAGATCCGGAATCGGACCGCTGGTCTTCTCGAACCCGGCCTTGCCGAAGATCATCGTGATCACGAACGAGCGGAGCGTCGACAGTGTCATCCATTCGGTGTCGGCCGCCTTCAGCTGCCGCTGGCGCACGGAAACCACGCTTTCGAGCGGAACCCGGCCGTTCTCTTCGGGTGTGGCTACCTCGACCTCCTTGAGCAGCGTCAACGTGATGTTGGTCGCCAGGTTGGAGGAGTCCGAGGCGAGGGCGACGTTCTTGTTCGGAATGACGCCCAGCAGATTGCGGTCGTGGAAGATCTGGCGCGCCGCCACAAGATCGATGTCGTGGTAGACCTCGACGCCGACCAGCCGTGCGTTGATGGCGGCTTCGTCGGCGAGGCCATAGAGGGCCGGATCTTCGCGCAGCAGGAAGTGTGCGAGATGCTGGGTCTCGGCGTCCATCAGTACGCCCGTGACGTCGAATGGCAGATAGGTGATCGCGTCCGGGCCGAAGGGGCTCTGTACACGGTCGATCCGCAGGCGCCTTCGGATCCATAGGGCGAAGGGCGGGGTGGCCCACCGTTCATCGCGCTCGCCCTGCAGTACCTCGGCCAGGTACCGGGCGTATGCCTTTGCGTTCTCGGCCTTCTTCGTGGACTTGATGTTGCGCTGGACCTCGTTACGGGTCTCCGCCTGCTCCTTTTCCTTGCGGTCCAGGTAGCGCAGCGCCTGCGGGTTCTCTGCCTTCCTGGGGTCGGGGACGATCCGCGCCAGCTGGCCCCATGGCATGGTCGTCATAAAGCGGGTCGGACTCAACTCCAGCACCCGCAGCGGGTCGCCAAGCCGCCGATCGACCTCGTTCACAAACCCCGTCGTCTGGTCGGTCACCAAGACCCCCTGTTCCACCCCTGAGACCCCGGGAGGCTTTCGGCCCCGGGGGATGTACATCCCGGCGGGTTGTACATCCCGGCGGGATGTACAACCCACCGAGCATAACCAGGTGCGGGGAGCGGTTAGGCGAGTTCGGCCATCCCGTAGCCGTGTGCGGGCCTGTCTGTGGTGGCCGTCACTGGCGTTTGTCAGCCCCGCAGCGCCGCCGCCTCCCGGGCCAGGGACTCGACGCGCCCCCAGTCGCCCGCCGCCAGCGCGTCCGAGGGCAGCATCCAAGTGCCGCCCACGCAGCCGACGTTGGGGAGGGCCAGGTACTCGGGGGCGTTCGAGGCGTTGACACCGCCCGTCGGGCAGAAGCGGGCCTGGGGGAGCGGCGAGGCGAGCGCCTTGAGATACGGGGTGCCCCCGGCCGCCTGCGCCGGGAAGAACTTCATCTCCTCGACCCCGCGCTCCAGCAGCGCCACGACCTCCGAAGTGGTCGAGACCCCCGGCAGATACGGCAGACCCGACGCGTCCAGCGCGCCCAGCAGCCGGTCCGTCCAGCCGGGCGTGACCAGGAAGCGCGACCCGGCGGCGACGGCCGTCTCCACCTGCTCCGGGCTCAGGACGGTCCCGGCGCCGACGACCGCGTCCGGGACCTCCTCGGCGATCGCCCGGATCGCGTCCGCGGCGGCGGGCGTCCGGAAGGTCACCTCGATCACCGGCAGCCCGCCCGCCACCAGCGCCCTGGCCAGCGGAACCGCGTCGGCCACGTCGTGGACGATGACCACCGGGATGACGGGGGCGAGGTCGAGCAGCGAGGAGTCCGGGGAGCCCGGGAAACCGGGGGAGGGCGCGGTGCTAGTCACGGCGCCCATCCTGCCCGCGGTGCGGCGTGGTGCGCAATGGCAGTTGCATATGGCGCAACGGACGCGATGTGGAACGGGTGGGGCCGGGCCCGCTGTCCCGCCCAGCGGGCGGGTAGCGGCCGGGCCTGGCGCCAAGCCCGGAGCGGGCGAGGCCGGGCACCCCACTACGGCCGGGCCGGGCAGTGAGTTGGCCGGGTAGCGCCCCGCAGCAACTCGGGGCGCCCCGCTCACCGCCCGCGTACCCACCTACAGCTCGGTCACCACCACATCCAGCCCCCACGCCTGCCCCGCCCGCTCCGGCGCCGCGGCCTCCACCACGTACCCGAGCCCCCGCAGCGTCTCCACCAGCTCACCGGGCCCGCTCGGCGTGGCCCCGGCGGTCAGCAGATCCCGTACCATCCGGCCCTTGGTCGCCTTGTTGAAGTGGCTGACGACGGACCGTTTCTCGACCCCGTTCACGATCTTCGACTGGAGCACCCGCACCGTCGCCGTACGCTCGGCGAGCGCCCCCTTGGGCTTCCACGCCGCCGCGTACGCCGCCGACCTGAGGTCCAGCACCAGCCCGCGCCCGGCGGCCTGCGGAATCACCTCGGCCATCGGGGTGCGGTTCCGCCAGTAGGTGCCCAGCGCGCCGAGCCCCGGCAGCTTCACCCCCATCGAGCAGCGGTAGGAGGGGATACGGTCACCGATCCGCACCGCGCCCCACAGCCCGGAGAACACCAGCAGCGACCGGCCCGCCCGGCGCCGGGCGGCGGTGGGGAGGGTGGCCAGGCCGAGCGCGTCGTACAGCACCCCGGTGTAGATCTCTCCTGCGGGCCGGGTCCCGGCCTCGCGCAGCGCCGCGTTCTTCGCGACCTCGCCGCGCAGCCCCTCGCTCAGCCCCAGCACCTCGGCGGCCTTCGTCTCGTCGCCCGAGCACAGCGACACCAACTCGTCCAGGATCTGCGCCCGCGCCTCGCCCAGTTCGGGCAGCGACAGCGCTCCCAGGTCCAGCGGGGAGCGCGCGCCTCCCGTGGCCTTTCCCTCGGACGGCGGCAGCAGGACGAGCACGGCGGATCTCCTCGAACGGGTCGTTGACGGCAGGAGCAACGGGTCGTTGGACGGCAGGACGAGGGGCGGACCCGGCGAACCACGCCCACCCCGCCCGCAGCCTACGACCTCCCGCCAACGCGGCCGGACCGTCAACGCGGCCGGACCGTCGCCGACCGGGCTGAGGTGCCGGGTATCATGGTCATCACGGCGGACGAGTCGGCCGGGCGGTCGCGTCGGGGTCCTTCGGATCCCGCCGAGGAACGTCCGGGCTCCACACGGCAAGGTGGTGGGTAACGCCCACCCGGGGTGACCCGCGGGACAGTGCCACAGAAAACAGACCGCCGGAGGCTTCGGCCCCCGGTAAGGGTGAAACGGTGGTGTAAGAGACCACCAGCGTCCGAGGTGACTCGGATGGCTCGGTAAACCCCACCTGGAGCAAGGTCAAGAGGAGCCGCCACGCGGCGGCTCTGCGCGGACGATCGAGGGCTGCCCGCCCGAGTCCGCGGGTAGACCGCACGAGACCGGCGGCAACGCCGGTCCTAGATGGATGGCCGCCTCCCCGCGGGCCGCGAGGCCCCCGGGAGACAGAACCCGGCGTACAGGCCGACTCGTCCGCCATCACCGCTCTGACCAGCAGGTATGCCCTGCTCAGGGCCCTTGGTCGGACCGCTGCGCTTCCCTCCTCCACCTGGGAGTTCCCGGGAGTTCCTGGGAGTTCCCGGGAACTCCCGCGCGAGTGTGCACGCGTTGTGTACTGGGTCCGCTTGCCCGCGCCCCCGTCCAGCTCGCTGGGCGGCGTGGTCAGGAGCGGCCGCGGTGAGGCAGGAGTGCCACTGCCGCGAGGGCGCCGAGGACGACGACGGCGATGCCCCCGAGCAGGGCGTTGGTCATGCCGGAGCCGAATGCCTCGCGGGCCGCGTCGGCCAGGCGGGCGCCTGGCCGTCCGCCGAGTTCCGCCGCCGTACGCAGCGCGCCGGTCAGCGAGCCGCGCGTCGCTTCCGCCGCCTCGGGGGACAGACCGTGCACCGCGTCGCCCGTGTCGGAGCGGTAGGTGGCGTTGAAGACGCTACCGAGGACGGCGATACCCAGGACTCCGCCCAGTTCTCGGGTGAGGTCGTTCAGCGCGGAAGCCACTCCCTGCTTCTCGGCCGGCAGCGTGGCGACGATGGCAGTCCCGCCCCGCCGCCACTCGGGAGCGCCTCCTGGACGCCGCGGAGCGGCTCTTCGGCGAGCATGGCTTCGCCGCCACTTCACTGCGGGCGGTGACGGTCGCGGCCGACGCCAACGTGGCCGCGGTGAACTACCACTTCGGCTCCAAGGAAGGGCTGCTGCGTGCGGTCGTCGAGCGCGCGATGGCCGCCGTCAACGGTGAGCGCCTGCGCCTGATGGAGGAACTGCGCACCTCCGGTCACCAGCCCACCGTGGAAGAGCTGGTGCGCACTTTCATCCTGACCGGCGCACGCCTCGTGGAGCGGAGCGGCGACCGCGGCACGGACGTCGCTCGGTTCCTCGGTCGTGTGATCTCCGAGCGCGACCCGGCCATCCGGCGGATCTTCGGGGCGGAGGTTGATCCCGTGGAGGGCCGATACCTCGAAGCCCTGCGAACCGCGCTTCCCCAACTGCCTCCAGATGAGGTCGGGTTCCGCTACCGTGCCATGGTCGGCCTGCTGGGCCTCTACCAGTCCGGTGTCCTCGCCGATCTCCATCCAGGTGGCGACGCAGAGGCCACTACGAATGCCGCCGAGGTCGAACGACTGATCACTCTGCTCACCTCGGCGTTCCACGCGCCGGCCACCACCGGCTGAGCCTCGCCACCGAAGGCGCGGCTCCCGCCAGAGGTATGCCACATCCGGCTACCGCGGGGAATGCTCCTGCGCGGCGGCCGCGCTCCCGCATCGGGGCGAAGGGAGGGGGTGTTCGGCTTCCTACCCCCCGCGGGTATATTGGCGGTCTGCTGGCAGGGAGCCCAGGTGGAAGCGATGACCGTGCGGAAAGTCCGGCTGACCCGCGCCCATAGTGGTGCCGTCCGCTGGGCTCGCGCTGCCACCGTCGCCCTGTTCCTGGTGATCGCCGTCCTGGTGCACCACCAGTCGATCACGGTGATGACCTCTGCTTCGCCGGATGCTTCACACGCGATGGCCGCCATGGGCATGCCCATGGGCACCGGCGAGCACGACGCCCACAACGGCGCCGCGACAGCCACCACCGGCGATCCCGCGGGCTCGGCGGCCCCGCGGCCGGTGCTCCAGGCCGATCCGGTCATGTACGGGGACGGGAATATGGCCTGCGGCGGTGTGGGCGTGGAGCACTGTTCCGCCTTCAGTGTCGACACGCTGAAGATCGCGGCGCCGCCTGCGATGTCCTACGCCGAACGCGACGCCGCCGCGCACGCGGCCGTTTCCGACGGTGGTGGTTCCGGCACGGCGGAGCGTGCCCCGCCCGACCTGCTCTCCGTCCTTTCCCGGTTGCGCATTTAGGCCGCGCCCATGGCATCCCTGCCCCGGCGACGGGGCGAGGAGCCATGTCCGCATGTGACCTGAAGGGCATATCGAGACAAGGACACCACTTCTGTGAACAGCATCAATCGCCGATCCGTCCTGCTGGCCGGACTGGGAGTGGCCGGCGCCGGTGCGCTCGCCGCCTGTAGCGGCGACTCCGGCTCCGGCAGCACCCCCGGTCTGGTCGGCCCCTCCGGCTCCGCGGTCACTCGCGTGGAGAAGAAGCGCTCGTCCACCGGCAAGGTGGTGAAGCGAAGCCTGACCGCCGCACCCGTCAGGCTCGGCCTGGGCGGCGGCGTCATGGCCAGGACCTGGGCCTTCGACGGACGGGCCCCGGGTAAGGAGATCCGCCTCACCGCCGGGGACACCTTGGCCGCCGAGCTGAACAACCAGTTGCCGGGCAGGACCACCACATCCATTCACTGGCACGGCCTCGCCCTGCGCAACGACATGGACGGTGTGCCCCCGGCCACGCAGCGGGCCATCCGCGCGGGATCGGCCTTCACCTACCGCTTCATCGCCGACGCACCCGGCACGTACTTCTTCCACCCCCACGTCGGCGTCCAGCTCGACCGAGGTCTGTACGCCCCGCTGATCGTCGAGGACCCGAAGGAACCGTTGTCCTACGACGACGAGTGGGTGGTCGTCCTCGACGACTGGCTCGATGGCGTCACCGGCACCCCGGACGAGGCATTCGCGGAGCTCAAGCAGGGTATGGACGGGATGGCCCACGGCGGTATGTCGATGAAGTTCATGCTCATGGGCGCCGACAGCGAGTTCCTCGGTGGCGACGCGGGGGATGTGAAGTACCCCTACCACCTGGTCAACGGAAGGGTTCCGCAGGACCCGGACGTCTACACCGGCCAGCCGGGCAGGCGCGTGCGGCTGCGGATCATCAACGCGGGCTCGGACACCGCGTACCGCGTGGCGCTGGGAGGCCACAAGCTCGCCATCACCCACACCGACGGCTACCCCGTCGAGCACCGCCGGACCGACGCCCTGCTGATCGGCATGGGAGAGCGCTACGACGTCCTGGTCACCCTCAAGGACGGTGTCTTCCCCCTGGTCGCGCTGGCCGAGGGCAAGAAGGCGAGCGCCATGGCGCTGATCCGTACCGGCTCGGGCAGCAAGCCGTCCCCGACCGTCCGCCCCAAGGAGCTGGACGGCCTGATCATGGGCGCGGCCCAGTTGCGCGCCGCCGACGATGTGCGGCTGTCGTCGAAGAAGGCGGACCGGGTCCACCGCGTCGAGCTGACCGGCGGCATGGGCAAGTACAACTGGGCCATCAACGGTAAGAGGTTCGACATGGACAACCCGGACGCGAGTCCGCTGCGTGTCGAAGAGGGCCAGCGGGTGCGGCTGGACGTCGTCAACACCACCGACATGTGGCATCCCATGCACCTCCACGGCCACACGTACCAGATCGGCAGCACGGGTCCGCGCAAGGACACCACCATCGTGCTGCCCAAGAAGAAGGTGTCCGTCGTCTTCGACGCGGATAACCCCGGACCATGGCTGTTGCACTGCCACAACGCCTACCACGGCGAGGCGGGGATGATGGCACTGGTGGCCTACCAGTCCTGATCGCAGACGTCTGCCCACCCGGGGACGGGTCCGCGAAGGAGCGGGCTCGTCCCCGGGACCACGCCGTGGCAGGCGACTGGCACCCCGGCGGTTCGGCGTCAGCCCGTCTGGAGCATCTTCCGCATCTGGGCTATTTCAGCGGTCTGGGTAATGACGATGCGGTTGGCGAATACCCGTGTAGCCGGTTAAGCATCGTGCGCCGCTGAATCCCGCAGGCCGAGTCGTCGCCGCTCGTTCCGTCACCTAGGCGAAGAACCCCAGGCCACGCTAGCCAGAGCGGACATCGGGGTCATCGTCTGGAGCACCATCGGGCTCCCGCTCGGCGCATTCGCCGAAAGGGGAAGTACGATGCCGCTTAGTTTTTTCACGGATGGCGGCGGCCGCGGTGCGAAGATGCGGCGAGCTGGAGCAGGCGATCATGGACGTTGTCTGGGGCGCCGATGAGGCCGCTGAGCTCCAGGGCGCACTCGGCGTAACGCGGCGGCGTCCCTCTTCTACTACCTGCGCTGGATCGCACCGGCCCTCTCTGTGGGGCCGGACGAGCGGCCGCGGGCCGGCACGATGGAGCGGGCCGCCGTAAAAGCGTGCCTCCCCCGTGAACACCGATCCCCGCTGAAACGTACTAAGTGCCATAGCAGTTGACGGCCCACGGCGCGAACGAGCGCGCAACACGGAGAGTCGGGGTGTGACCGTGCCCCGGCCATAGTGCTCGGGCGATCAGGAAGGTGAACATGGGAACTATGGCCCTCAGTTGGTCCGTGGCGGTGGTGTCCGCCCTCGTAGCCGCTGTCAGTGCGATACGAGTGGCGACCACCAACGGTGAAACCCGGTTCGCGGCGATGGGTGAGCTGTTGATGGGTCTGTGTATGGCCGCTATGGCCATGCCCGCCACTGTGGCCTGGTACGCGAACTACGGAATGTGGTGGGCGGCGGTGTTCGCCCTGCTCGGCCTCGGTGGCATCGCCACGGCGGTCAAGCACACGCGCGAGTGTGGTTGGAAGCATGGCCGCCACTGGGTGCACCTCATCGTCGGCAGCGCCGGCATGGTGATCATGACGCTCGCCATGACGAGTACGTCGTCCGGCCCGGTTCTCGCGCTGGGCGGCTCGTCGATGGCACACATGCCGGGGATGGAAAACATGGGGAACGAGGCCGACATGAGCCACATGGGCGGCATGGGATCCATGCCTGGAATGGACATGCCCGGTATGAGCACTGCCGCGACCGATGACGGGGGAGCTGTGGGGTCGACCCCCGTGTGGCGCTTCGCGGCCGCGGCGCTGGCTGTCTACTTCCTGCTGTCGATCGGCGCATCCGTGTGGGCGCGGGTTCGGGGCACCGGCAAGGGTGGCGCGGCTGCGAGCCGGGAGGGCGGCCGGGGCCGCGACTGGGGGCGCTGGCTGCTTTCCATGCCGGACACGGTGATTGTCTTTCTGGTTTCCTTGACGATCTCCGTGTGG
The DNA here is from genome assembly GCF_047218265.1 of Streptomyces sp. CY-1. Lineage (NCBI taxonomy): Bacteria > Bacillati > Actinomycetota > Actinomycetes > Kitasatosporales > Streptomycetaceae > Streptomyces > Streptomyces sp. CY-1. Next base: position 3,619,993 of record NZ_CP178393.1, on the reverse strand, counting down.
GACAGGACCCGGACCGGGGAGCGGGCGGGCCAGGGTCGCCGTCGCAAGCTCGGCGCCGCACCGGACGCGGCGCTGGCAGCACATATCGGCATGGGTGGAGCCATGTCCACGATGCTCTTGATGATGGTCGTCTGACGGGGCTCGCAGTGCGGTCGCGATGTTGGCGAACGCCGTGCTGGGGCTGATGGAGGACATGATGTCGAAGCGGCTGATCGCGACACCGAATGTGCTCGGGTGAAAGGTGGCGCTGGTGCGCCAGGTGCGAAGAAGCCGCTGGGGATGCCCCTGGAAGAGCGCACGCCCCGCTTGCCTGGGCGCAGCCGCACTTCCTCTTGGCTCGAAGCGCTCATCGCGCAGGCCGTACCATCCGCTCATTTCCCCGGCGGCCAGGGAGCCGGACTGCGACTGAAGAAAATCCGTGTGGTCGGCACCACAGGCGCAGGGGATACCCCTAGGGGGTATATTGGCTGTCGTTGGAGGGCGGGGGAACGCGCCCTCTGGCAGACGACCGCATGCAACGACATCCCGAGGAAGAAGCCATGACCTCACAGACCACCTCCGGCTCCTGCTGCAGTTCCGATGGTTCCTGCGGCTCCGCTGCCACAGCCGACGTCCAGGGCGTCGGCGTCACCACCGTGTACAAGGTGTCCGGCATGACCTGCGGCCACTGTGAGGGCGCGATCTCCCAGGAGATAGCCACGCTGGACGGCGTCACGGCGGTCAAGGCCGTCGCCGCCTCCGGTGAGGTGACCGTCACCTCCAGTGCTCCGCTCGACGAGGAGGCCGTCCGCGCTGCCATCGACGACGCCGGCTACGAGCTCGTCGGCACGGCCTGACCCCTGAGCCACTTCCCTCAGGAACGCGAATTTCCTCCCGCCGGGACGTACCGCTCCGCTGATACGGACGCCGTGCGTCCCGGCCCTCCCCAGGAGAACCTTCATGACCAGTACGGTTCCCGAGAAGACGTTGACGCCCGCCGCTGAGGTCGAGCTTTCCATCGGTGGCATGACCTGTGCCTCGTGCGCGGCCCGCGTCGAGAAGAAGCTCAACCGCATGGAAGGTGTGACGGCGACCGTCAACTTCGCCACCGAGAAGGCGAAGGTCTCATACGCCGACGGGGTTGGGGTCGCCGATCTCATCGCCACCGTCGAGAAGACCGGCTACTCCGCCGAGGAACCGCTGCCCCCCGCGCCTTCGACCGGCGGAGAAGCCGAATCCGGGCCGGTCGCGGCCGACGGCGAGTCGGTCTCTCTGCGGCAGCGCCTGCTCGCGTCGCTGGCACTCTCCGTGCCCGTCGTCCTGATGGCGATGGTCCCGGCCCTGCAGTTCGACAACTGGCAGTGGCTGTCGTTGACGTTGGCGGCTCCGGTCGTTGTCTGGGGCGCGTCCCCCTTCCACAAGGCCGCCTGGACAAACGCCCGCCACGGCGCCGCCACCATGGACACGCTGGTGTCGCTCGGGACGCTTGCCGCACTTGGCTGGTCGGTGTGGGCGTTGTTCTTCGGGCATGCCGGGATGCCGGGCATGCGCCACGGCTTCGAATTCACGATCTCCCGCTCGGACGGCTCCTCCTCCATCTACCTGGAGGCCGCAGCGGGTGTGACCACGTTCATCCTCGCCGGGCGCTATCTGGAGGCGAAGTCCAAGCGCAAGGCGGGCGCGGCGCTGAAGGCCCTGCTGGAGCTGGGCGCCAAGGACGTCTCGGTGTTGCGGGGCGGCAAGGAAGAGCGCATCCCCGTCGGTCAGTTGGCCGTCGGCGACCGCTTCGTCGTACGACCCGGTGAGAAGGTGGCGACCGACGGCACTGTGGTCGAGGGGAACTCGGCCGTGGACGCCTCCATGCTGACCGGTGAGTCCGTACCGGTGGACGTGACGGTCGGCGCGGCCGTCACGGGTGCCACGGTGAATGCCGGTGGACGGCTGGTCGTCGAGGCCACGCGGATCGGGTCGGACACTCAGGTCGCCCGGATGGCACAGCTCGTCGAGGACGCCCAGAACGGCAAAGCCGAGGTGCAGCGCCTCGCCGACCGGATTTCCGGCGTGTTCGTCCCGGTGGTCCTCGTCATAGCCCTGGGCACCCTGCTGACCTGGCTGTTCATCACCGGCGACGCGACGGCCGCCGTCACCGCCGCCGTCGCGGTGCTCATCATCGCCTGCCCCTGCGCGCTCGGGCTCGCGACACCGACCGCCCTCATGGTCGGCACCGGACGGGGCGCGCAGCTCGGCATCCTGATCAAGGGGCCGGAGGTTCTGGAGTACACCCGCCGCGTGGACACCGTCGTCCTGGACAAGACCGGGACCGTGACCACGGGCCGGATGCGGCTTCAGGACGTCTTCCGCGCGCCGGAGGTGGACGAGGGGCAACTGCTGCGGCTGGCGGGTTCGCTGGAGCACGCCTCCGAGCACCCGATCGCCCAGGCGATCGCGGCCGGAGCCATCGCGCGAGCCGGAAGCCTCCCCGTGCCGGAGAACTTCGAGAACGTCGCCGGTCTCGGCGTCCAGGGCGTTGTCGACGGCCACGCGGTGCTGGTCGGGCGCGAGAAGCTCCTGCGGGAGTGGGCGATCGAACTGCCCCAGGAGCTGGCCGAGGCCAAGGCCGCCGCGGAGGCCGAGGGGCGTACGGCGGTCGCCGTCGCCTGGGACGGCGAGGCGCGGGGGGTGCTCACCGTCGCCGACGCGGTCAAGGAGACCAGCGCCGAGGCGGTGGCCGAGCTGCGGGAACTGGGCCTGAGGCCCGTGCTCCTGACCGGCGACAACCAGGCCGTCGCCGAATCGGTCGCCAGGGCCGTCGGCATCGACGAGGTGATCGCCGAGGTCCTGCCGCAGGACAAGGTGGATGTGATCAAGCGCCTACAGGGCGAAGGCCGTACGGTCGCCATGGTGGGCGACGGCGTCAACGACGCGGCCGCCCTCGCCACCGCGGACCTGGGCCTGGCCATGGGAACGGGCACGGACGCGGCGATCGAAGCGGGCGACCTCACCCTCGTACGCGGTGACCTCCGGGTGGCCGCGGACGCGATCCGGCTCTCCCGGAAAACCCTGGGTACCATCAAGGGCAATCTCTTCTGGGCCTTCGGCTACAACGTCGCCGCCCTGCCCCTGGCCGCGGCCGGCATGCTCAACCCGATGATCGCGGGTGCCGCGATGGCGTTCTCCTCAGTCTTCGTGGTGACCAACAGCCTGCGGCTGCGGTCCTTCAAGTGAGTCGCGGACAGCACAAGTAACGAGGGGCGGGTATACAGCCCCGCCCATGAGGGGTGCCCGGTCGGTGGACCGGGCATCTCGCCGTCGAGGCGACCGTGCCCTGGGGATGCCGCCGTCGACACCCGCGAAACTCGGCGAAGGCGTCGCGAGCGCGGGTAACGGCTACGGGGGCGCCTGTGGCACTGGGCACCGGGCTGTGTTCCCCGAGCCACCCATGCGATGTAGTCGCGACCTATTCGGCGTCGAAGACCCCGGCTCGCCATGCCCCGACGACGATGACACAAATGCTTCCTGCCAGATAGAAGGGTGAATGGCCGCCCGGGAGGATGGTCACGGCATCGCTGAACTCCTCGATCCAGTTGACCACCAGCGTGATCAGGCTGAGCCCGAGAAGGGACCACCCGACGACCCGAGAGGCCCGGGAGCGGGTGTGCAGCCGGCCCACCTTGATCTTTTGTGCTTCCTTGGTCATACCACGGTTCTCTCTTCCGGATCTGGGCGCGGACGCGGTGTCCGAGTCCGTCGGGGACTCGCGCTCACCGCGCCTCGACGAACGGATGAGGAGGGCCACCGCCACGGAGAAGACGGCGATCGAGGTCCAGTCGTTCAGGCGAGGCCCCACGAAGGTGTGGGCCTCGTCGATGCGCAGATACTCGATCCAGAAGCGGCCGACCGTGTGGCCCCAGGTGTACGACTCCTTGCGCCGGACTGGGCAGGTAAGCGAGTTGCATCCAGCCAGCATACGCTTATCCGCTAAGTTACTTAGCAAAAGTTTGGCCGATCGCCTCATCGAATAGCTTTCCTTCACGCGCCTGCGGTGGCGATCAATGCCGCACTCCGGGCGTCGCAGCGCATCTTCGTGACCCTGGCACCCCCCGGCCGCCTCCCGCACCCGGGCCGCATCTCCGCTAAGCGACATAGCAGTATGCTGTCGGCAGCACCTCGCGAACCGGGAGCCTCTGCTCGAGCGGCGCCCCTGGCGCAGGCAGGAAGGCGGGCCGGGGGCTCCCGGGAGGTGCGGGACAGGAGTAGGGCGGGTGCTGGTGCGATCAGGGCCCGCAGGCCACCAGCAGCGGCAGCAGCGGAGCCACGGTGCTGGCGACCACGACACTCAGCCACGTCACACGGTGCGGCCGAGGTTGCGGTGCGAGGACGCGGCGCAGCCGGACGAGGGCACCCGGCCCGCCGACCTCCAGGCTTCCTTGCGGCGCCTGCCCAGCGGCTACCTCGCACATGGCGGTCGCCAGGGCGTCCCTGGAGTGGCTCCGTAGGGCTCTGTCATCCGCGATCATCTCTACCAGCAGCGCTATCTGCTCCTTGGCGTGCCGGGCGAGCGGCAGGCCGGGGAAGGCACGGGAGAACGCGTCCACGAGCAGGTGGAGAAGGTGGTGCCTGCCCTCGATGTGAGCGCGCTCATGCTCCAGTACGGCCCGCATCTGCGCATCGGACAGGACGTCGAGGGCCCCCCGGGTGATGACGACGCGACGCCGACGCCCGGGAAGGCAGTACACGGCGGGTGCGCCATGGTCCACGACCGTGGCGTCGTATCCGAGGGCCGGCTCACCGACCAGGGCGAGCATGTCGAGGTGACGCTGCCGCGCTCGGCGGGCCCGCCAGGTGCAGCGCCCGAACCAGCCGAGAGGCAGCAGCACGATCACGGCGAGGGCGCCGAGCGCCAAGATGTCCCCGAGGGTGGGCGCGGATTCGCTTACCGGGGCGTCGGCGGCCAGACCGCAGACACTGAGCAACCCGAGGAGACCCTCATGTGCATGCCGCTCCGTGAGGACCAAGTGGTACACCGTGAGCGCGGTGGCGACGACGAACGTCACCATGAGTCCCTGCCATGCGAGGACCGCCATGACTGGAGCGCGGTGGGGCCACTTTGCCTGTGACAGCAGAGGGGGCATCGCGGCGCCCACCAGAGCCGCGTATCCGGCCAGCGCCACAGATGTGATCACGCATCGCTCCGCTTTCTAGCCGCTCGGAGGGCCGAGCGTAGGGCGTTCGCCTCTTCGGGCGTGATCTGTTCGATGAAACTGACCAGAGTTCCAACCGGATCCGGGTTGCCGCCGAGCGCCTCCTGCATCTGCGACGCCGTGTACTCCTGTCGGGTACACGTGGGCTCGTACACCCAGGCCCGCCCCTCCTTGTGCCGTTTCAGCATGCCCTTACTGTGCAGAATGTCGGCCACGGTTTTTACCGTGCTGTAGGCGATGGGTCGTTTCTTGCTGAGGTCCACCAGTACGTCGCGCGCGGTCGTCGGCCGCCCCCAGGCCCACAGGCGGTGCATGATCTCCGCCTCGAGCTCACCTAGCTGACGCACGATCGCTCCCTTCGCCCCCGGAATGCGAAGCCTCCGGCACCAGTGAGGGCTCATCGTAGTGGGCGGAGTCCTGGAGCCCCGCGGAGCTTCGGCGAGCGAGCGCGCTCGGCACGGGGCAAGCCGCGGCCGTACGCAGGCGCCTTACCAGGGCGTGTGCGAGCAGCGCCGGCGAGGCCATGGCACTGACGTGGCGTCCACGTACGCATGCGCCCGCCTCTCTGCCGCTACTATTACTGCCAAACAGCTTAGTAGGTCACCCTTACGCCCGAACCACACGGCATGATCCGGTCCGCTTCGATACTGTCGGACAGCGGAGCCACCACAGATGGAGTCACGACGTGCATGTGAGCCGATACGTACGAACAGGAGGTGCCCTCGGGCACCTGCTGCTCGTCGTCGTGCTCGCGATGGGCGTGTTCGTGATGCACTCGATGGGCCATCCCGACAGCGCCTCCGACACGAGCATGGGAGCGGCTCACACATCGGCCACGACCGCTCACCCAGGCGGCGGCATGTCCTCGCCGCAGGACGTTGTCGTCCCCTCGCACTCTTCGGATTCCCATCAGGACAGCAAGGCGTCCTCCCACTCCCCGGCCATGGGGATGGACATGGCCTCGCTGTGCGTGGCCGTGCTCGGCACGTGGATCCTCGCGGGTCTGCTCCGCGCGGTTCTGAGCCGTGGGACGGACTGGCTGGCGCGGCTTCGCGATGGCGCCGTGGCGGCCCTGCGCCCAAACCCCCCTCCGCGCAGACCGCCTGACCTCGCTCAGTTGTCAGTCCTGCGGATCTAGGCCGAACGCCACCGTGGGCGGCTTGTGCTGCCCGCGTACCCCGTTCGACAGACTTTCCGCAGAACAGACACCACGAGGTTTTCGACATGACCACCATCAAGCGCAGCGCGCTGCGTCCGCGCGTCCGCCGCATCGCTCTCGTCAGCACCGTCGCCGCCGCGGGCCTGGTCCTCGCCGCCTGTGGCAACGACGACGACATGAGCGGCATGGACCACGGGAGCAAGAGCTCCGCCTCGGCGAGCGCGACCACCGGGGAGAAGCCCGCACCGGGCACGTTCAACGACGCGGACGTGAAATTCGCGCAGATGATGATCCCCCACCACGAGCAGGCCGTCGAGATGTCCAAGCTCGCCGACGAGCGTGCGGAGGACGCCAAGATCAAGACCCTCGCCGGGGACATCGAGAAGGCTCAGGATCCCGAGATCAAGAAGATGGAGTCCTGGCTCGAGGCATGGGGCAAGCCCGAGTCGGGCAGCAGCATGCCCGGCATGGACCACGGTTCCGACAGCAGCATGCCCGGTATGGATCACGGCTCCGGCAGCTCCGGCAACTCGGGCATGCCCGGGATCATGTCCGACAAGGACATGAAGGAGCTGAAGGCCGCCAAGGGCACGGACTTCGACAAGATGTTCGCGCAGATGATGATCGACCACCACAACGGGGCGATCGACATGGCCAAGGACGAGCAGAAGAACGGTAAGAACGCCACCGCGAAGAAGCTCGCCGACGATGTTGTCAAAAACCAGACCATCGAGGTCAAGCAGCTCCAGGGCATCCTCGACAAGCTCTGATCCGCTCGCACGCTGACCGTTCCGGGCTCAGCCGGTCACTCCGGTGAGCCCGGGGCGGTCGCCCCCTCACACTCCTTACTTGGGCCGTGCACGGTCATGCCCCGCCGGCCCGCCCCCACGATTCCCGAGGACCCATGAAGATGCACCGCGCCGTCCAAGCAGCCGCGGCCGTCGCCCTCGGCCTCACACTGGCCGCCTGCTCCAGCGATGACGGCGACACGGACTCGTCCGATGCCGTCACCACTGTCAGCCACATCCACGGACTCGGGCTGGACCCGTCCGACCAGCGTCTGTACGTCGCGACCCACGAAGGCATCTACACCCCCGACTCCAAGGGCAATCCCAAACTGGTGGGCGACAGCAAGGACGACTTCATGGGCTTCACAGTGGCTCAGGACAAGACCTTTTACGCCAGCGGTCACCCCGCCTCCGGAACGGACGGTCCCGGCAACAAGGGGCTGATCAAAAGCACCGACGCGGGCAGGAGCTGGAGGTCGCTCTCCCTCTCAGGAAAGTCCGACTTCCACGCCCTGGACCACGCACACGGCACCGTCTACGGCTACGACTCCACCAACGGCCTACTCCGCATCAGCAAGGACGGCACCACCTGGAAGGACGGAGCGACGTTGCAGGCGCTCGACATCGCGGTCAACCCGGACGACGCCGGACTCGTCCTCGCCACCACCGCGGAAGGAGTCGCCCGCAGTACCGACGGCGGCAGAACCTTCGGCCAGGGCAAACAGCCGGTGATGGCCTTCCTCTCCTGGAAAGCCGAGAACGCCCTCTACGGCATCGACACCTCCGGCAGGCTGAGCCGCAGCACCGACGGCGGCGCCACCTGGAAGAAGCTCACCACCGTCCCCGGCGGACAGCCTCAGGCGCTCACCGCCGTCGACGCCCAGCACGTCCTGGCCGCGACACAGCGCGGCGTGTACGAGTCGAAGGATGGCGGCAAGACCTTTACCAAGCGCCTCGCCGTCGAGTCGAGCGGAGGCCACTGACTCTCTCACGAAACGGCATGTCGGCCGCGCCGACAATCCTGCCGTGCGGCGGATCTGCGGCCTCGCCCTGAGGCGCTCCCACCTCAGGCGCCTGCCTCACGAGGGGATGGCGAGCAATTGTCAAATCCTGTGGATCGGTTGGGGTTGTTCACGCAGCAAGGGTCTCGGGGCGTTCGACGAGCTGACCTCGTTATAACAGCGATGGGCGCGGCGCCGGCGGAGTGCGCCCCGTCGCGGCCGACGCCACAATCCCGGTCAGCGGGCCTCGGGATGGGGCATCGATCGCTCCCGGCGAACGGTAGGGCTCAGCGGGGGCGGGCACCCTGCGGTGCCCGCCCCCAGGCCCGTGGCCTGGTGGATCAGACGGTCGTGGGCTGAGGCTCGGCGCTGGGGGTCGCCAACCGGCCCGTGCGACGCAGGCCGTACAGGGCGACCGCACAAGCCAGGCCGAGCGCGAGCAGCGAGATCCACGGCAGCGCGGGCAGCCCGGCCGCGCGGGCGGCATCCAGCGCGGCGCCCGTCAGCAAGTTGCCCACGGTGATGCCGATGCCGCAGATGGTGTTGTACAGCCCGTAGTGGGTGGCGACGAGCTGGTTACCGGAGAGGCGGACGATGGTGTCCATCTCGAACGGGTAGGCCACCATCGTCCCCACGGCCAGCAGCAGCGCGGCGAGTGTCGGCGGCACCGCGGCGAGCAGCCACAGCCCGATCCCCCGCTCCGGAACCGGCAGGGCGGTGGCCAGCAGCAGGGGTACGAACGCCAAACCCATGATCGCCAGGCCGCGGGCCAGCGCCTGACCGGGTTCGAAGCGGGCCTTGCACCATGCGGTTACCCGGGTCTGGCCGAGGATCGTACTCAATCCGGAGGCCGCGAACAGTGCCGCCACCCCGGCCGTGCCGAATGTCCCGTCGCCGCCCAGCCTTCGCACTTCCAGCGGCAGGGCCAGATACACCTGGAAGGAGAGGACGTAGGAGCCGATCATGGCCGCGGAGAAGAGCAGGAACGGCCGGTTGGCGAGAATGCCACGCCACTGCGTGAGCACGCCCGTCCGAGCCTCGCCCTCCGCGGTCTCCTTGCGCCGCGCGGGCAGCGCACGGATCTGCACGATGCTGAGCAGTGCGAAGATCCCGGCGGCCACCAGGCAGGTGATACGGAAGTCCACCCCGGTCAGCACCATGCCCGCAAGCGGGCCCAGCAGGATCCCGGCCTGGTAGAAGACGTTGAACAGCGCGAATGCCTCGACCCTGCGCTCCCCGGCGTCCGCGGCGAGGTAGGCCCGCACAGCCGGGTTGAACAGCGCCCCGGCCAGGCCCGTCGCCGCCGAGGCGGCAATCAGCGCGGGCAGCGAGTCCACCAGCCCGAGCGTCGCGAAGCCAACCGTGCGCAGGACGCATCCGGCGACGATCATCGGCTTGTAGCCGAGCCGGTCCGCGAGTGTCCCGCCGACCAGGAACATGCCCTGCTGGCTGAAGTTGCGTACGCCGAGGACGAACCCGACGACCCAGCCGGCCAGCCCGAGGGGGCCGGACAGATACGCGGCCAGATAGGGCATCAGCATGTAGAAACCGAGGTTGATGGTGAACTGGTTCGCCATCAACAACTGCACACTGCGCTCGTACGAGCGCACCTGCTTGACCAGCCCCTTCATCGGCTCTCCTGCGGCGCGTCGGTCTCGTCGCCCACGACGTCCTCGGGCCTGTTCCCCGGCGTGCCTCGCAGGGTGAGGGGATCGACCACGGTGGCGCACCGGGTCCAGCGGGAGACCTCCTTCTCATCCACGCGACCGATCACCTCCGGTTCGGCGGCCGGAGGGGTGACGAGCAGGCCATGGGCGGCGCAGTAGTCGTCGTCGTACACGGTCCCCAGATAGCGCTGCGGGCCATCGGGGAAGATGGCGGCGATCCGGGCGTCCGCGGGCATCGTCCGGGCGAACCAGCCGGCGACCAGGGCGACCGCGCCCACGCTCCACCCACCGGTGGCGTAGTGGGAGGCGGCGAGTTGGCGACAGGTCCACACCGCCTCGGCCGGGGCCACCCAGTGCACTTCGGAGAAGTTGTCGTAGGCGACGTTGCGGGGGTAGATGCTGGAACCCAGTCCGCGCATCAGGCGGGACCTGGCGGGCTGCCCGAAGATCGTCGAACCGGGGGTGTCCACGCCGACGACGGTCAGCTCCGGGTAGAGCTGTCGCAGGACGCGGGAGACGCCCGCGGAGTGGCCGCCGGTGCCGACGCTACAGACCAGCACGTCGATATGGCCGAGTCCACTGGCCAACTCCAGCGCGAGCGGGGTGTAGGCCGCGACGTTGTCCGGGTTGTTGTACTGGTCCGGGCACCAGGAGTCGGGATGCCGCTCCAGGAGCCTTTGCACACGCTCCCGGCGGGCCTGCTGCCAGCCGCCGGTCGGGTGAGGCTCGGATACGACGTTGACCTCGGCTCCGTACGCGGTCAACAGCCGGGTCATGGACAGTTCCAGCCCCGGATCGGTAACCAGGGTGACCGGGTGGTCGTACACCATTCCGGCCAGCGCGAGCCCCAGGCCCAGAGTTCCGCTGGTGGATTCGATGATGCGTCCGCCGGGCCGTAGTTCTCCGCGAGCACGGGCCCGGTCGACCATGTGGAGTCCCGGACGATCCTTGATACCACCGGGGTTGAAGCCCTCGAGTTTGGCCCAGAAGCCGCGACCGGCCGGGGACAGCGGCTCCGAAACCCGTAGCAGCGGCGTGTTCCCGACCAATCCCACCAGCGCGGGTTGACCGGGGGTGACGGCGATCTTCGTCATTGACTGCATGTTTTCGCTCTCACTCGATGAATGCACAGGGCGGTTCATCAGGCGCGCCACGGCGACCAAGGCGGACCATCGATCCGCGCTCAGCACCTTGGGCACGCCGCGGTCGGCGTTGCCGACCGCGAGTGAGTGATCTAGATGCGCCACCGGGAGGTACGGACCAGCGCCACCCGGCCGGTGCGGGTCTTGCGGCGTCCGGGGTGCTCGCCCAACGCGAGGGGACGCCGTACGGCCACGGATACGGCAAGGAACGGCACCGGGAGGCATGCCTCGACCGGGGCATGGTCCGCCGCCTGAATCGCCGGGCGGGCGGCCGCATCCACCCCACATTCCTTGTCCCGCTGCGGGGAGTGGGATCCATGTGAAGGCTCGTCCTGCGGCGTCACGACCGAAATCGAGGCAGAGGCGGATGTCAGGCGGCGTGTCTCGTGGGTCGCGCCGTGTACGACCGCACACAGAACGAGTGCCAGCACGAGACTGCCACCGATAACCGAGACGAGACGGCGCCACCCGAGCGGGCCGGATACGGCTGATTGAGCATGCGCAGGCGTACGGGGATGCGTCGGCACAGGTCCTCCGTGGCTGCAACCTCTCCGGCCATGGAGAAGAGGTGCACAGGCATGGGTGGGGGCAAGGCGGCATCGACGAGCGTGACCTGAGTTCCCATGACAGGCATGGGAACCGAGCCTCGTCGCGCCGAGTGGGCCGGACCGGTGCAAACCGGCGGGCGAATGAGAGGGCTCCGAGCTCCTAGACCTGCTGCACCACGGACGCTCTCAAGGCCCTGGGGGATAGCCCGCGAGAGGGTTCGACTCCAGCGGGACACCACCTCACGGAGAGGCATGCGGAAGCAGTTGATTCGCGAACAGACATTGCAAAGCAAGGCGACGCCAGGGCGGAGCCGCGCTGTGGCTGCCCGGAGGCACACTGCTCGCCCGGATACGATCCGCCGTGGCCGTCCTGCTGATCGTCCGCCTCCGCTACAGGGGGCGGAGTCTGTTCGGCGGGGCCAGGTGTGCTCTCGGCCGTTGTGACGGCGAGGGTAGGCACACTCGTTCCCAAGTGGCCTTTTGCGCTGTCCATATGGATGCCATGCGTGATGACGACACCGAAGAACAGCACTGCCGCGGCAAGTACACGCAGTAGCGAGCCCGCACCACAGAAGGTCCGGGGTATATGCCGGGGCCACCAAGCCGTAACCATGCCGTGATACTAACGGTTCATCGTCGGTGATCGACCAACTCCGCGAGGACGCCACGTAAACGAGCCGAGGGAATGGCCTGTTTGCTCTGGTTCTTTGCGCACCTCCCTTCTGGGCGGAGATTCGGCGAGTGCGGGCGATTCGAAGACCGGGGGTTTTCGCCCGTCTCGTCGGACATCGCCCTCACCGCCGCGGAGGCAAGTCTGTGACGTGAGGTGCTTCACGGAAACGGGTGACGTGGCGAGGGGCCGGGCTGGGTACGCGCCCGCGTGATCAACGCTTGAGATACCGATCTGGTCGGTACATATAGGGCGAAAGCGCCATTGGAGAGGAGGCGACATGTCGTCGAAGCGACGTCGCAAGAAGAAGGCCCGTCGTAAGAACGGAGCCAACCACGGCAGCCGGCCCCAGTCCTGATCATCCTGGTCTGAGGCACTCTGCCGAGTGACACCGACGGGGCTCCCCGAGCACGTGGCGCCAGCGCGCCCGGGCATGGGGAGCCCCGTCGTCAGTGGTGCGGCCGGGGCACGCCGGTACCGCGTCCTGAGTCACCGGCTCACCCCGGGCGCGTCAGACCAGTTCGAGAAGGGCGTCGGTGAATTGCTCCGTCGTGGCCGTGCCGCCCAGGTCCGGGGTGCGGACGGCGGTCTTCGCCAGGACGGTCGCGATGGCGTCGGTGATGCGGATGGCCGCCTCGGGATGGCCCAGGTGGTCGAGCATCATGGCGGCGGACCAGATCGCGCCGAGCGGGTTGGCGATACCGCGTCCGGCGATGTCGGGGGCGGAGCCGTGGACGGGTTCGAACATGGAGGGGAAGTCGCGTTCGGGGTTGAGGTTGGCCGCGGGGGCGATGCCGATGCTGCCGGCGACCGCGGCGGCGAGGTCGCTGAGGATGTCGCCGAAGAGGTTGGAGGCCACGACGACGTCGAAGCGCCGCGGGTCGAGGACGAACTTGGCGGCGAGGGCGTCGATGTGTTCCTGGCCCCAGGTCACCTCCGGGTACGCGGCGGCGCGTTCGGCCACCAGCTCGTCCCAGAACGGCATGGTGTGGATGATGCCGTTGGACTTGGTGGCCGAGGTGAGGTGGCCGTCGCGCCGCTCGGCGAGCGAGAAGGCGTAGTCCAGGACGCGGGTGACGCCCTTACGGGTGAACACCGCCTCCTGGACGGCCATTTCCTCCGGGAGCCCCCGGCCGAGGCGGCCGCCGATCTCGCCGTACTCGCCCTCGACGTTCTCCCGGACGACGACGAGGTCCACATCGCCGGGCCCCGCCTCGCGCAGCGGGCTCGGCACGCCCTCGAAGACGCGGATGGGGCGCAGATTGACGTACTGCTGGAAGCCCCGGCGGATGGGGATCAGCAGACCCCACAGCGAGACATGGTCGGGGACACCGGGGTAGCCGACCGCGCCGAGCAGGATCGCGTCATGGCCGCGCAGTCGCTCCAGACCGTCGTCGGGCATCATCGCGCCCTCGTTGACATAGCGCTCGCAGGACCAGTCGAACGTCTCGTAGCTGAAGCCCAGGCCGTGCCGGGTGGCGACGGCGTCCAGGACGCGGCGGGCGGCCGGGATGACCTCGTTGCCGATGCCGTCGCCGGGGATCAGGGCGATGCGGTGGGTGGTCGTGCGGCGGTTCGTCATGGAGGGGATTGCAGCAGGGGAGCGTCTTCCGCGTCCAAGACGCAGATTCCATGTGCCTTATAGGTGCGCCTTATGGGACTGCCTTGTGGGACTGCTCGGCTTCGGGGGCTTCCGTGGCCGTTCTTACGAACGCCTCCGCCGCCGGTGTCAGCGGAGCCCGCCGACTGACCAGGGCGATATGCAGGCCGGTGCTCGGTTCGAGGTCCAGGACCAGCGCCCCCGCCCGCTCGGCCAGGCCGCGCCAGGCGTCGGCGACCACGGCCAGGCCGACGCCCCGCAGGACCAGCGGCAGGATCGCCACCCGGTGCTCGGTCTCGACCACGACCGTCAGCGCGACGCCCTCGGCCCGGAGGTCGTCGACGAAACGGCGCATCCCGGTGCCCTGCTGGCCCACGATCAGCCGATGTCCGGCCAACTGCTCATGGCGCACCGGCACACCGGGGCGGAACGGCCCGTCCGGGGGTGTCAGCAGCACAAAGCGCTGTTCGAGCAGTGGGTAGGTGCGTACATCGCCCTGGGGTGCGGCGTCGGGGGAGGCCAGCAGCCCCAGCTCGCATACGCCGGTGCGCACCATCTCCGTCACATCGCGCGGGGTGAACGCGGCCTGCACCCGCACGGACACCTCGGGATGGGCCCGGGTGAAGCGGTCGATCAGCCCGGTCAGCGGCTCGACGGCCTGTGAGGGCGGGGCCGCGATGTCCACCCTGCCCCCGCGCAGCCCGTGCACCGATTCCACACTGGCCCGTGCGAGCTGGAGGCTGCGTACCGCTTCCCGGGCCGGTGCGATCAGCGCCGTGCCCGCGTCGGTGAGGACCGCCCGGCGGCCGATGCGGTGGAAGAGGTCGCTGCCCAGGTCGCGCTCCAGGGCGCGGATGGCCTGGGAGAGGGACGGCTGGGACAGATACAGTGCGGAGGCCGCCCGGTTGAATCCGCCGTGGTCCACCACGGCCAGGAAGTACTCCAACTGCCGCACATCCACCGCGCCGCCTCCCCGCGCTCATCGGACCGCTCGCCGCCCTCACACATCCATAGGCGTCGCCTATAAGGATTGTCGTCAACGGGTCTTGGACGCGCACCGCGGCGGCTGCTGGGATCGGATCATGAGCGATGAGCTGCTGGGCGACTTCGACCGCCGCACCCTCGACGTCGAGGGTGTGGGAATCAACGTACGCACCGCCGGGGACGGGCCGCCCGTCCTGCTTCTGCACGGCTATCCGCAGACCCATATGATCTGGCACCACATCGCCCCGGCGCTCGCGGCCAACCACCGCGTCGTCCTGACCGATCTGCGCGGCTACGGCGACAGCCACAAGCCCGGGTCCGACCCCGAGCACACCACCTATTCCAAGCGGGCCATGGCGCGCGACCAGGTGCTGGTGATGCGGCAACTGGGCTTCGACCGCTTCGCGGTCGTCGGCCATGACCGGGGCGGCCGGGTCGGCCACCGGCTGGCCCTGGACCATCCGGCGGCGGTCTCCGCGCTCGCGGTGCTCGACATCGTGCCCACGCGGTACGTCTTCCAGCACGCCGACATGGACTTCGGGCTCGGGTACTACCACTGGTACTTCCTGGCGGCGGAGAACGGCATCCCGGAACACCTCATCGGGCAGGACCCCGGGTTCTGGATCCGTACCCGGATGGGGGCCCGCCACGGTGGCGGAACCCCGTTCGACGAGGCGGCCCAGGCCGAGTACGTCCGCTGCTTCTCGGATCCCGCGGCCATCCACGCGAGCTGCGAGGACTACCGCGCCGCCGCCTCCATCGACCTGGTCCACGACGACGCGGACGCCGCCGCCGGCCGCCGGGTCACCGCACCGCTGCTGGCCCTGTGGGGCGCGCACGGCTTCGTCGGCCGCCACTACGACGTACCGGAGGTGTGGCGCGGCTACGCGGACGATGTGCGCGGGCAGGCCCTGCCGTGCGACCACTACCTGCCCGAGGAGGCGCCGGACGAGACGCTGCGCCACCTGCGGACGTTCCTCGCGGAGTACGGCAGCGCCTGACCCGGCGGCGCGCACGGGCGTCACCGTGCCGTCTGGACGTCCTGCTTCCGCGCGCCCGTCTCCTCGGTCGGTTCGGCGCCCCCGCGGGTCTCCCGCGCCAGTGCCACCGTGACCACGGTGAGCGCGCTCATCAGGGCGATGAAGACGACCACGCCCGTGACGCTGTGGTCGAACCAGAGCAGCAGTGCGGACGCGAGCATCGGGGCGAGGCCGCCGGTGAGCACGGTGCCGATGTTGTTGGCGATGCCGACCGCGCTGAACCGGACCGTGGTGTCGAAGAGTTCGGCGAAGAAGGCGGGCTGGGAGCCGAGGACGGCGGACTGGCCGATGCCCAGGGTGATGAAGAGCGCGAGCCAGATGCCCCAGGTGTGTCCGCCGTCGATCACCGCGAAGAACGGCCAGGCGGCGGCCAGCAGCACCAGGGCTCCGCCGATCGAGACCGGGCGGCGGCCGATGCGGTCGGAGAGCGCGCCGAAGGCGGGCACCGTCACCAGTTTCACGGCCGCGACCAGCGAGATGCCGGTGAGGAGTGCGCTGGTCGACAGGCCGCGGTCCTCGGCGTAGGTGACCGAGAAGGTGCCGAAGACGTAGTAGCCCGCGTTCTCGGCGGCGCCCGCGCCGATCACGATGAGCATCTCCTTGGGGTAGCGGCGCCAGGCGGCGACGCAGCGGCTTTCGGCGATCCGCTGCCGCAGCGGGCGCGGCGGCGTCGCGCCCGCTCCCTGGACCTGCTGGACCTGCTGGAACTCGGCGGTCTCCGGCAGCGAGCGGCGCACCCAGAGGCCGAAGAAGGTCAGCCCCGCGCTGAGCAGGAAGGGGATCCGCCAGCCCCAGGCGAGGAAGGCGTCCTCGGACAGCAGCCCGGTGGTGAGCGCGAAGGCGCCGGTGGACAGGAGGGTGCCGGTGCCGGTGCCGATCGCGGGCAGTGAGGTGAGCAGACCGCGCCACTTGGGCGGGGCGTTCTCGAAGAGGATGATCAGCGCGCCGGTCTTCTCGCCGCCCGCGGCGAAGCCCTGGACGAAGCGGAGCAGGGTCAGCAGCACCGGCGCGGCGACGCCGATCTGCGCATGGGTGGGCAGCAGTCCGATGGCCGTGGTGGCGAGCCCCATCATCAGCAGGGTGGCCACCAGTACGCCCTTACGGCCCTGGGTGTCGCCCCGCTCGCCGAAGTAGGCGCCGCCCAGGGGCCGGGCGAGGAAGCCGATGGCGAAGGTGCCGTAGGCGAGGACCGTGCCGACCAGCGGATCGCTGTCCGGGAAGTAGACCTTGTTGAAGACCAGGGCGGCCGCGGTGCCGTAGAGGGCGAAGTCGTACCACTCCACCGTGGTGCCGAAGACGGCGGCGAGGGCGACCTTGGGCTGGAAGACCGGCCTTCTGGTGGCGGAACTGCCGGTTTGCGTCATGGGGACTCCCTTGTCACCGTGGATCGAATGGATCGAGTACCACTGTGTGGTTCGCTTGTGCCGCTTGGTGGTTCGGTGATGTTATGGAGGCACACACCCCATGGCAAGGGGTCACGCCCTGATTCGCGCTGGAGGTCAGCCCTTGAGCACGCCCGCCCCCGCCGCCCCACCACCCCTGCTCGACGGCATCCGGGTCCTGGATCTGACCAATGTCCTGGCCGGGCCCTTCGCCGGATATCAGCTCGCCCTGCACGGCGCCGACGTCCTCAAGGTCGAGCTGCCGGGGGCCGGGGACCTGGCGCGCCAACTGGGCGCCGACCGGCAGCTCGGCGAGGATCTGCTGGGCGCGTCGTTCCTCGCCCAGAATGCCGGTAAGCGTTCGCTGACCCTGAACCTCAAGGAGGAGAAGGGGCGCGAGGCCCTGCTGCGCGCGGTGCGGGAGTCCGATGTCCTCCTCGAGAACTTCCGCCCCGGGGTGATGGACCGCCTGGGCGTCGGCCGGGAAGTCCTCATGCGGGAGAACCCGCGGCTGATCTACTGCGCCGTCTCCGGCTTCGGCCAGACCGGACCGCTGCGCGCCCGGCCCGCCTACGACCAGATCGTGCAGGGCCTCTCCGGCATGATGAGCGTGACCGGCACCCCCGAGGTCAGCCCGCTGCGCGCCGGGTTCCCGGTCGCCGACACGCTGGGCGGCATGGCCGCCGCCTTCGCCGTGGCGGCGGCGCTGGTGCGCCGGGAGCGCACCGGGAGCGGCGCGTATCTGGACGTCTCCATGCTGGAGGCCGCGCTCACCGCGATGGGCTGGGTGACCTCCAACTATCTGATCACCGGCCGCCCGCCGCGCCCCATGGGCAACGAGAACTTCACCGCCGCGCCGTCGGGGACGTTCCGCACCGCGGACGGATACCTCAACATCGCGGCCAACCGCCAGCAGCAGTTCGCCACCCTGTGCCGCCTCATCGGCCGTGCGGAACTGCTGGCGGACGAGCGGTTCGCGCATCCCGCGGACCGCAAGGCCCACCGCGACGAGCTGCGCGCCGAGATCGAGAAGGGGCTGGTCGAGCGGACCGCCGGGGAGTGGGAGGAGGTCCTCGCCGACGCCGGGGTGCCGGCCGCGCGGGTGCTGTCCGTACCCGACGCGCTGGGCCTGGAGCAGCTCGCGGAACGGGACTTCGTCCGCACACTGCCCTTCCCGGACGGACGCGAGCGCGAGCTGCGCGTCCTGGGCAGCCCGTTCCGGGTCGACGGCGAATCGGCGGCCGCCACCGCCCCGCCACCGCTGCTGGGCCAGCACACCGAGCAGGTCCTGGCGGAACTCGGCTACAGCCCCGAGGAGATCGACGCGATGAAGGAGTGTGGCGCGATATGACCCGCCGGTCCGGAGATCAGGAGGCCGAGACGGCTCCCCAGGACGTCACGGCTCCCCGGGACGTCACGGCTCCCCGGGACGTCATTGATTCGCGGGAGGTCACCGACTGGTGGGCCACCGCCGTCAGCCGCATCCGGCCCGGCGAGATCCTGCTGCGCGGCTACCCCGTCGAGCAGTTGATCGGCCAGATGTCCTTCGCCGAGACCATCTGGCTGATGCTGCGTGGCGAGCTGCCCACCCGGACCCAGGGCCGGTTGCTGGAGGCCGCGCTCGTCGCCGCCGTCGACCACGGGCCCCAGGCCCCGTCGATCGCCGCCGCCCGGATGGCGGCCACCTGCGGTGTGGGCCTGAACAACGCGGTGGCCACCGGGGTGAACCTCCTGGGGGACGTCCACGGCGGGGCCGGTCAGCAGTGCATGCGGGTGCTGGCCGAGCTGGAACGGGCCGTGGCCGAGGGGGCGGACGTCGACGACGCCGCGAAGGACCTGGTGGCGGAGTACCGTGCCGCGGGCTCCCATATCCCCGGATTCGGCCACCGGTTCCACCCGTACGACCCGCGCCGCACCCCGCTGCTCGACCTGGTGGGCGCGGCGGTGGCGGACGGTGCGGCGCCGGGCTGGGCGCTGCGCGCCGGGACGGCCCTGGAGCGGGCGCTGGCGGAGGGACGCAGCCGTCCCGTGCCGATGAACATCGATGGCGCCACCGCCATCGTCTACCGCGAACTCGGCTTTCCGCCCGAGCTGGGACGCGGGCTGTTCGTGCTCTCCCGCAGCGTGGGCATCCTCTCCCACGCCTGGGAGGAGAAGTCCGGTGGGGCCAGGATCAAGGGCCCCATTCCCCGGCGGCTGCTGCCCTCCTACGAGGGCCCGGCCCCCCGGGACCTCATCCGGCCGGAGGGAGAGAAGGGCGGGGAGAACGGGGAGGGCGAGGAAGGCACAGGGCGCGCGGATGGCGCGTGAGCGTCAGCCGCTCTCGCCGAGGAACCGCAGCTCCGACAGCCGCCTCGCGGCCTCCGCCAGCGCCGGGCGGAACGACTCGACGCGCTCCTCGGTGAAGCGGCTGGTGGGGCCGCCGAGCCCCACCGCGGCGACGACCTGCCCGGCCGCGTCGGTGACGGGGGCGGCCACGGCGGACACCCCGTCCTCGCGCTCGCCGTGGCTGACCGCCCAGCCCCGCTGCGCGGCCAGGCGCGCCCGTTCGGCCAGGTCGGAGGTGAAGTCGGGGTCGCGCCCGGCGGCCGAGGCCACCCGGCTCAGGGTCCGGGGCGAGCCGCCGATGAGCAGGACATGCCCGGAGGCACCGGCCCACAGGGGCATCTCCTCGCCGATGCGCACCACATGGCGCAGTTGCTGGGTGCCCTCGTGCTGGGCCACGCACACCCGGGAGGCCCCCTGGCGGATGTAGATCCGCGAGGACTCGCCGCCGGACCGTACCGAGAGGACGCGCAGGCACTCCACCGCCTCCGGGGGCAGCCGCCAGGCGTCCTGGGCGAGCGACGCCCAGCGCAGCAGGCCCGCACCGGGGGTGAGCCGGCCGTCCCCCCGGCTCCACAGCAGCCCGCGCTGTTCCAGCGTGGCCACCAGCCGGACCACGGTGGACTTGGCCAGTCCGGTGGCGTCGGTCAACTCCCGTACGCTGCGGGAGCGGTGGGACTCGTCGAACAGGGCGAGCAGATCCAGTGCGCGCAGTACACTCCGTACTCCCTCGCCGCCCTCTCCGGCTGCCGTCCCCATCGCCCGTCCTCCTCGCCGCACCACAGGTGAAACCATCTAACGGTGCGACAGTACCACCAGGTGGTTCACGCTAGGCCGGGATGACGGTGACCAGGTCGGCGGGCATCCGGGCCCGCAGATCGTCCCACTCGCCCTCGCTGATATGGCGCTGGAGGGTCTCCAGGACGGTGTGCACGAGCTGCTCGACATCGCCCTGGATCGAGTACGGGAAGTCGTGCCGGATCCGCCGGTAGAACTCCTCGCTGTGCATCTTCACCGGCGTCTCCGCCGGTCTCCACCCCTCGTAGTAGATGCCGCGCACCAGCATCGGAAGCTGCGCGCCGAACTGGACGGCCTCGTCCACCGTCAGCCGGTCCCGCAACTGGTGCAGGACCGTGCGCAGGGCGGCGTAGGACTGTTTGCGGCGCTCCTTGGGCCAGCCGTACGCGTCCTCGATCTCCTTGAGGAGCCGGTTGGTCTTGTCGACCGTCGTGTCGAAGGAGGCAAAGCCTGTGGCAACCATGGTGTTCGTCCTCCGGTCGGGGGGTCGGATGGAGCGGCCGCGCGGGTGGTGCGGCCGCGCAGGGGAAGCGGATATGTGCGGATCACACCCCGGCGCCGCGGACCGGCCGGACGGGGCCGGAGCGGCGCCGCTCGGGTGGGTGGGGCCGCTCGGGTGGGGAGCGCCGCTCGATTGGGTGGCGCCGCTCGGATGGGTGGGCACGGCGGCGGTGCGGGCGAGGCGGTCATGGACGTGGTGGATGGCCATCGCCCCCTCGCCGGCCGCCGAGGCCACCCGCTTGACCGAGCCGCTGCGCACATCACCGGCGGCGAAGACCCCCGGCAGCGTGGTCTCCAGGCTCAGACAGCCGCGGCCGGGGCCCTCCCGGACGCTGTGGGCCGCCCGGGCCTCGGCCTCGTCGCCGGTGAGTACGAAACCCCGGTCGTCCAGGGCCAGGACGCCGGTCAGCCAGTCGGTGCAGGGCTTGGCCCCGATGAAGACGAACAGGGCGCAGGCGTCCAGGGTGCGGCGTTCCCCGGTGCGGCGGTGCGCCACCACGATCGTCCGCAGCGCGTCCTCGCCGCGCACCTCGCGCAGCTCGCTGTCCAGCACCACGCTCACCCGCGGATGGCGCTCGATCTGGTCGACCAGATAGCGGGACATCCGGGCGCCCAGGTCCGAGCCCCTGACCAGCAGATGCACCCGGGGAACCCATTCGGCGAGGAAGAGCGACGCCTGGCCCGCGGAGTTGCCGCCGCCGACCACGGCGACGGGGGCCGCGCCGCACTGCCGCGCCTCGTAGACGGTGGCCGCGTAGTAGACGCTCGTCCGCTCCAGCCGCTCCATCCCGGGGACGTCGAGGCGGCGGTAATGGGCGCCGGTGGCCAGGACGACGGTACGGCACAGCGTTTCGCTGCCGTCGGCGAAGGTGACGCGGTAGTGGCCGTGGCCCGGTTCGAGGGAGGTCGCCTCCGCCGGGATCCGCACCTGCGTCCCGAATTTGCGCGCCTGGAGCATGCCCCGCTCGGCGAGTTCCGCGCCGGGGATCCCGGCCGGGAAGCCGAAGTAGTTCTCGATCAGGGACGTGGTGCCCGCCTGGCCGCCGGGGGCCACCGTGTCCACGACCGTGGTGGTCAGCCCGTCGGAGGAGCCGTAGACGGCGGCGGCGATCCCGGCCGGGCCGGAGCCGACGACCAGCAGATCGCAGTGGCTGTGCGGGGCCATCGGCGGAGAGAGGCCGATGAGCTGGGCCAGTTCGGCGTTGCCGGGGTTGCGCAGTACGTGGTGCTCGCGCCAGATGATGATCGGGGTGTCCTCCGGGCCGACCGACAGGCGGCGCAGCAGCGCCTCGGCCTCCTGGTCCGCCTCCAGGTCGATCCAGCGGTGCGGCAGCCGGTTGCGGGCCGCGAACTCGCGCAGCCGCCGGGTGTCGGGCGAGTAGCGCGAGCCGAGGATGCGAAAGCCGACGCCGCCCCCGACCAACTGGGCGCGGCGGCCCAGATAGGCGCGGAGGACGAGGTTGCCGAGGCAGGGGTCACGGGCCAGCAGCGCCCGCAGCCGGTCCACCGGGAGGGCCAGCACCTCCCCGGCCTCCTGGGCATGGGCGGTGTAGAAGGCCACCTGCCCCTGGAGCAGGCTCAGTTCGCCGAGGAAGCGCCCCGGGCCGTGCACCCTCAGGAGCTCCTCGTCCGGGGTGCCGCGATGCGCGGTGATCGCGACCGAGCCGCTGAGGACGACGAAGAAGTCCGGGGGCGGGCCGCCGTCGTGGATGAGCACCTCACCGGGCACCACGGAGCGGCGGGTGCCGTGCCGGGAGAGATAGGCGATCTGCTCGTCCGTCAGCCGCGGATAGGCGCCGTAGATATCCGGCGTCTCGTCCGGTACGGCTTCCTCCGGTACGGCTCCCTCGGGTACGGCCTCCTCCGGTACGGCCTCCTCCGGTACGGCCTCCTCCGGTACGGCCTCCTCCGGTACGGCGCCCCGGGGCCGGTCCTCGTCCGTCATCACATCAGACCATGGCCTCGTGGGCGTAGCACCACCGCCAGGTCTCGCCCGCTTCCATGGGCTGGACGATCGGGTGCTGTTCGGCGTACGCGTGCGAACGGGCGTGCTTGAGCGGCGAGGAGTCGCAGCACCCGACGTGTCCGCAGGTCAGACAGAGCCGCAGATGGACCCAGGGGGACCCCAGGCGCAGGCACTCCTCGCACCCCTCGGGGGTGCTCGGGGTGACGTCGTGCACCATCGACAGGTGCGGATCGGGCTCGATGGCCATGGCGTTCATCCTTTCTGGCGGGGGTCCGGCTCGGCATCGTTCTCACGCGGCCTTTCCGAGTCCCGCGATCTCCGGCTGCCGTTCGTAGGTGACGACAAGTTCGCCGTGTTGGGCGTCGACCTTGACGGTGGCGCCTTCCTCGACATCGCCGCGCAGCAGGGCGCGGCCGATGAGGGTCTCGACTTCGTGGGAGATGAAGCGGCGCAGTGGGCGGGCCCCGTAGACCGGGTCGTAGCCCTCGTGGGCGATGACCTCGCGGCCGGCCGGGGTCAGCTCGACGGCGATCAGGCGCTCGGCCAGCCGCTTGCGCAACTCGTCGAACTGAAGCTCCACGATCCGCTCGATCTGGGGCTCGCCGAGCGGCTTGAACAGCACGATGTCATCGACCCGGTTGAGGAACTCGGGGCGGAAGTGGCCGCGCAGCTCGCTCATCACCAGGCCCCGGGCGTCCGGCTTGAGCTCGCCGTCGGAGGTGACGCCGTCCAGCAGATACATCGAGCCGATGTTGGAGGTCATGATGATCACGGTGTTGCGGAAGTCCACCGTCCGCCCCTGGGCGTCGGTGATCCGGCCGTCGTCCAGGACCTGGAGCAGGGTGTTGAAGACATCGGCGTGCGCCTTCTCGATCTCGTCGAAGAGCACCACCGAGTACGGCTTGCGCCGCACCGCCTCGGTGAGCTGGCCGCCCTCCTCGTAGCCGATGTATCCGGGAGGGGCGCCGACCAGCCGGCTGACGGTGTGCCGCTCCTGGTACTCGCTCATGTCCAGGCGGATGATGTTCTCCTCGGTGTCGAAGAGCGCGGCGGCCAGCGCCTTGGCCAGTTCGGTCTTTCCGACGCCGGTGGGGCCGAGGAAGATGAACGAGCCGATCGGGCGGCGCGGGTCCCGGATGCCCGAGCGGGCCCGGATGATGGCGTCGGAGACCAGCTTGACCGCCTCGTCCTGGCCGATCACCCGCTCCTGGAGGATCTCGTCCAGGCGCAGCAGCTTCTCCCGTTCGCCCTCCTGGAGCCGGGAGACCGGGATGCCGGTCCAGGCGGAGACGATGTCGGCGATCTCCTCCTCGGTGACCACCTCGCGCAGCAGCCGGTGCGCGCCTTGCTTGGCGGCCAGTTGCTCCTCTTCGGCGGCCAGTTTGCGCTCAAGCTCCTGGAGTCTGCCGTAGCGCAGTTCGGCGGCGCGGTTGAGGTCGTAGGCGCGCTCGGCCTCCTCGGCCTCGCGGCGCACCTCCTCCAGCTCCCGGCGCAGGTCCTGCACCCGGCGGATGGACTGCCGCTCGGCTTCCCACTGGGCGTGCTTGGCGTCGGCCTCGGCGCGCAGATCGGCCAGTTCGCGGCGGAGTTCGTGCAGGCGCTGGCGGCTGGCCGGGTCGGTCTCCTTGGAGAGCGCGGCCTCCTCGATCTCCAGCCGGGTGACCCGGCGGGTGGTCTCGTCCAGTTCGGCGGGCATGGAGTCGATCTCGGTACGCAGCCGGGCGCATGCCTCGTCCACCAGGTCGATGGCCTTGTCCGGCAGGAACCGGTCGCTGATGTAGCGGTGGCTGAGGGTGGCGGCGGAGACCAGGGCGGTGTCCTGGATCTTGACGCCGTGGAAGACCTCGAGACGCTCGCGCAGGCCCCGCAGGATGGAGATGGTGTCCTCCACGCTGGGCTCGTCCACCAGCACCATCTGGAAACGGCGCTCCAGCGCGGCGTCCTTCTCGATGTGCTTGCGGTACTCGTCCAGGGTGGTGGCGCCGATCATGTGCAGCTCACCGCGGGCCAGCATCGGCTTGAGCATGTTCCCGGCGTCCATGGCGCCCTCGGCGGCCCCGGCGCCGACCACGGTGTGCAGCTCGTCCACGAACAGCAGGATCCGGCCCTGGGCGGAGTTGACCTCGGTGAGCACGGCCTTGAGCCGCTCCTCGAACTCCCCGCGGTACTTCGCGCCGGCCACCAGGGAGCCCATGTCCAGGGCGAAGATGGTCTTCTCCCGCAGCCCCTCGGGAACGTCGCCGCGGACGATGCGCTGGGCCAGGCTCTCCACGATGGCGGTCTTGCCGACGCCGGGATCGCCGATGAGCACCGGGTTGTTCTTCGTCTTGCGGCTGAGGATCTGGGTCACCCGGCGGATCTCGGCATCCCGGCCGATCACCGGGTCCAGCTTGCCCGAACGGGCCTCCAGCACCAGATCCCGGCCGTACTTCTCCAGCGCCTCGTACGCCACCTCGGGGTTGGCGGAGGTGACCCGCTGACTGCCACGGACCTGGGTGAGCGCGCCCAGGAACGACTCCTTGGTGATGCCGTGCTCCTTGAGCACCCGCCCGGCCGCGGTGGCGGACCCCTCCTCGGTGAGCGCCAGCACCAGATGCTCCACCGACACGTACTCGTCCTTCAGCCGCTTGGCCTCCTGCTCGGCGGCATCCAGCAACTGGGACAACCGCTGGGTGGCGAAGACCTGCCCCGGTGCGGCCCCGGGGCCGGTGACCCTGGGCTTGCGGGCCACCTCGGCCTCCAGCATGGTGCGCACCGCCTCCGGATCGGCGCCCACCTGGCCGACCAGCCGGGGCGTCAGCCCGTCGGGCTGGTCCAGGAGGGCCAGCAGCAGATGCTCGCCGTCGACCTCGGTATGCCCGAACCGCATCGCAGTGGTCTGGGCGTTCTGGAGGGCTTCCTGGGACTTCTGGGTGAGGCGGTTCATGTCCATGGCGGTTCTTCACTCCTCGCGCCACTGCGGCGCAGTGCGGCTTCGAGCAGGCTGATGCGGTCGAGCAGATCGAGCACCAGACCGATGGAGGCGTAGTTGAGGCAGAGCCCGGTGTGCAGCCGCTCGACGCGGCCCAACGCCGCCGGAGCACCCGGGGCGAACACCAGCCGCCCCGCGGCGTCGCGCTCCGCGTCGACCAGGCCGAGAGCGACGAAGCGCCGGATCAGTTCGGGGTGCAGCCCGGTGCGGCTGGCCACGGTCTCCAGCGAGAGCCTGCGGGCGGGCACCAGCTCGTAGTGGACGGACGTCACGGGCGCGTACCGGGTGACCGTGACGGTTCCTCGTGCGTGGCTGCTCATCGCTCCCTCCTGGGGTCGAAGGAGGAGGTACGGCCCAGCTCCTCGAACAGCTCCCGCTCCCGGTCGCCGAGGCCGGGCGGCACCATGACACGGATCTCGGCGTACAGATCGCCGTCGGGCCCGCGCCGGTCCCGCATCCCCTCACCGCGCAGCCGCAGCTTGCGGCCGCTGGAGGACCCGGGCGGGACCGTCACCTTGGCGGTGCCGCCGGGCGTGGGCACCGGGACGGTCGCGCCGAGCGCGGCCTCCCAGGGGGCCACCGGGAGCGTCACATGGATGTTCCGGCCGTCCAGCCGGAACCGCGGATGGGGCTGGATCCGCACCCGTAGATACAGATCCCCGGCCGGTGCGTCACCGGTGCCCCGGCCGCCCTGCCCGGCCAGCCGGATGCGCTGCCCGTCCACGACGCCCGGCGGGACGTTCACCTCAAAGCTGCGCTGCCGCCCCGAGGCCCCGGCCAGGGTGACGCCGCGGCGGCCACCGTGGAAGGCGTCCTCCACGGTGAGCGGCAGCTCCGCCTCCTGATCAGCCCCCGGGATATCCACCCGGCCTCCGCCTCGGCCCCCCGCGCCGCCGCCGAAGAACGCGCCGAACAGATCCTCGAAGTCCACTCCGCCGCCCCCGGCGTCCTCGCCGAAGCCACGGACGAACCGCACCCGGTCCCCGTCCCCGGAGGTCGTCCAGCCGCGGAATCCGCCCCCTCCGCCGCCCGCGGTACCGGCACCGACCCGCTCCTCCCAGTCCTCGGGAACCTTGCGGAAGTCCTCGCCGAACCGGTCATAGCGGACACGGGTGGCAGGGTCGGAGAGCACACTGTAGGCGTCGTTGAGCTCCTTGAACCGCTCCTCCGCGCCCGGGTCCTTGTTCACATCGGGATGATGACGGCGGGCCTGGGTGCGGAACGCCTGCTGGATCTCGTCCTGGCCCGCACCCCGTGAGACACCGAGCACCTCGTAGTAATCCCGTGCCATGGCCGGCTCACTCCCGCTTCGCCACGGCCACGGCCACCGGCCTGAGTTGGTTGCCGGGATCCCCGTAACCGGGGCGCAGGACCTGGACCACGGTGCCCGGTTCCGCCTCCGGGTCCTCGACCACGCCCACCACCTCGTGCCGGGCCGGGTCGAACGGCACGCCCGTCTCGGCCCGCCGCTCGTAGCCCAACTGGGCCAGAGTGTTCACGGCCTGGTCGCGGATGGCCTTGACGCCCTCCACGATCGAGCCGGGGTCCGCCTCGGCGTGGGACAGGGCGAGTTCGAGGTTGTCGATGACGGGCAGCAGAGCCGCCGCCGTACGGGCCCGCTCGGCGGCCCGCTCCCGCTCCAGCTCCCTGGTGTGGCGCTTGCGCAGATTCTCCAGATCGGCCAGGGCCCGGCGCCAGCGGTCGTCCAGCTCCGCCAGCACGGCCGCCTGCTCGCCGGATTCGGTGTCGGCGAGGCCGCCGGCCGCGTCCGGGCCGGGGCCCTCCCCGCCCGCGCCGGGCGCCTCCACGGCGCCCGGGGCGGGCAGGTCCCGCTCCGGCTCCGGCTCCGGCTCCGTCACGGCGCCCTCCGGCACCGGTTCGGGCTGCTGCGGTTGAGTGGACATGGCGGCCTCTCCGTCAGCCTTCCTCTGCCTTCCTCTGCCTTCCTCTGCCTTCCTCTGCCTTCGCCGTATCGGCCGGGTCAGTCGTACGGGGCCTTCGGTCAGCCCTTGTCGAAGTCGGCGTCGATGACGTCCTCATCACCTCCACCTCCACCGCCCCCGGCCCCGGTGTCCTGGGCACCGCCCGCCCCGGACCCACCGGCCGCGCCGCCCGGACCGGCACCGGCACCGGCACCGGCCGTCTCATGGGCGGCCAGACCCGCGTAGACCTGCTGGAGCTCGGAGAGCAACGGCCTGGTCCGGTCGACACCGGCCTCGTTCCTGACCGCCTCGCGGGCGTCGTTGACCAGCAGCTCGGCACGCGACCGCTCATGAGAGGGCACCGCCTCACCCAGGCCGGTCAGGCGCTTTTCGACCTGGTAGGCGATGGCGTCCAGCTCATTGCGCGCGTCCACGGCCTCGCGCAGCGCCTGGTCCTCACCGCGGTTGCGCTCGGCCTCCTGGACCATCCGCTCGACCTCCCCGCGATCCAGATTGCCGGTCTCACTGATCTGGACGGACTGCTCCTTGCCGGTGTCCTGGTCCCGCGCCGTGACGTTCAGGATCCCGTTGGCGTCGATATCGAAGGTCACCTCCACCTGCGGCTCACCACGCGCCGCCGGACGGATGCCGGTCAACTGGAAGCGGCCGAGCACCCGGTTGTCAGCGGCCCGCTCCCGCTCGCCCTGGAGAATCACGATATCGACGGCCTGCTGGTTGTCCTCGGCCGTCGAGAACGTCTCGGTGCGCCGCACCGGGATCGTGGTGTTCCGGTCGATGATCTTCGTCATGACACCGCCACGGGTCTCCACACCCAGCGACAGCGGGGTGACATCGAGCAGCAGAACGTCCTTGACCTCGCCCTTGAGCACCCCGGCCTGGATCGCGGCGCCCAGGGCCACGACCTCGTCGGGGTTGACACTCATATTGGGCTCCTTACCGCCGGTCAGCCGGCGGACCAGGGCCTGCACGGCCGGGATCCGGGTCGAGCCCCCGACCAGGATCACCTCGTCGATATCCATCTCGCCCGCCTTGGCGTCGGCCATGGCCTGCCGCACCGGACCCAGACAACGCTCCACCAGATCGGCGGTCAGGTGCTCGAAGGTGGACCGCATCACGGTCTCGGTCAGATGCTTGGGACCGGCGGCGTCCGCCGTGATGAACGGCAGACTGACCTGGGTCCGGGTCACCGAACTCAGCTCGGTCTTGGCCTTCTCCGCGGCCTCGAAGAGCCGCTGGAGCGCCTGCGGGTCCTGCCGCAGGTCGATGCCGTTGTCCTGATGGAACTTGTCGGCGAGATGATCGACCAGCCGGCGGTCGAAGTCATCGCCGCCCAGATGACTGTCACCCGCGGTGGAACGGACCTCCACCACCCCGTCCCCGACGTCCAGGACCGACACGTCGAAAGTGCCACCGCCCAGATCGAAGACCAGGACGGTCTCATGGCCCTTCTTGTCCAGACCGTAGGCGAGAGCGGCCGCAGTCGGCTCGTTGATGATCCGCAGCACGCTCAGCCCGGCGATCTCACCGGCGTCCTTGGTGGCACTGCGCTGGGCGTCGTTGAAGTACGCGGGCACCGTGATGACCGCCTCGCTCACCCGCCCGCCGAGCTGCTTCCCGGCGTCGTCGGCCAGCTTGCGCAGCACCTGGGCGCTGATCTCCTCCGGCGAATACAGCTTCTCGCGCACGCTGAAACGGGCCAGGCCCTGCTCGTCCGGAACGACGTCGTAGGCCACCGCCATGGCCTCACCCGACACCTCGTCGTAGTGCCGGCCGATGAACCGCTTGGCCGAGTAGATGGTGCCCTTGGGATTGAGAATCGCCTGACGCCGCGCCAACTGCCCCACCAGCCGTTCACCGGTATCCGTGAAAGCCACCACCGACGGCGTGGTACGGCTCCCCTCGGAATTCGGAACAACCGAGGACTCACCCCCCTCCCACACCGCGATCACCGAATTGGTGGTGCCCAGGTCGATTCCGACTGCCTTGGCCATGGCAACTCCTTCCGGGGCGGCCGCGGGCCGCACTCAGCGCCCGGTCGACCGCGGAAGCGGGATCGGTTAGCAGGCCCTCTAGACAAAGGGTGACAAATCAGACCGCTGTCGGTCCAGCGCCCGGGGGTCGAATATCGGCGTCCCGAGTGCACCCACGGGACAGGGGCCCGTGGTCAGTGCGGGGAGAGATCCTGCTCGACCCAGATCGTCTTGCCGTCCGTGCCCTGCCGGGTGCCCCAGCGCGTCGCCATCTGGGCGACCAGCATCAGACCGCGGCCGCCCTCGTCGAAGACCCGGGCCCGGCGCAGATGGGGCGCGGTGCTGTTGGCGTCGGAGACCTCGCAGATGAGGCCGCGGTCGCGGATCAGCCGCAGCCGGATGGGCGGGCGGCCGTAGCGGATCGCGTTGGTGACCAGTTCGCTGACGATCAGCTCGGTGGTGAAGAGCGTCTCCTCAAGCCCCCAGGCCAGCAGTTGCCCGGTGGTGTTCCGGCGGGCCTCGGCGACGGCGGCCGGGTCCGCCGGGATGTCCCAGGTGGTGACCCGGTCGGCGGGAAGCGGCCGGGCGCGGGCGAGGAGCAGCGCGATGTCGTCGTCGGGACTGACCGGGAGCAGGGCCCGCAGGACGTTGTCGCAGAGCGCCTCCAGGGACGGGGCGGGCCGGCTCAGGACCTCGCGCAGGGTCTCCAGCCCCTCGCCGATCTCGCGGTCCCGGCCGTCGATCAGGCCGTTGGTGTACAGGGCGAGCAGACTGCCCTCGGGCAGCTCCGTCTCCATGACCTCGAACGGCAGCCCGCCCAGCCCCAGCGGCGGACCGATGGGCAGATCGAGCGGATCGGCGGCGCCCTCCGGGCCGACCACCAGCGGTGCGGGATGGCCCGCCGCGGCGATGGCGCAGTGGTGGGAGACCGGGTCGTAGACCGCGTACACACAGGTGGCGCCGAACGGCCCGAAGCTCTCCGGCTTCTGGTCCGCGGACAGCCGGGTGACCAGGTCGTCGAGATGAGTCAGCAGCTCACCGGGCGGCAGATCGATATCGGCCAGAATGCGCACGGCGGAGCGCAGTCGCCCCATGGTGGCGGCCGCCTCGACGCCACGGCCCACGACATCGCCGACCACCACGGCGGCGCGGGCGCCGGACAGCGGCATCGCGTCGAACCAGTCGCCGCCCACCCCGGCCCAGGCACCCGAGGGCAGATAGCGCGAGGCGACCTCCAGCGCCGTCAGATCGGGCAGCTCCCGCGGCAGCAGGCTGCGCTGCAAGGTCTCGGCCGTCATGCGTTCCCGCAGATAGCGGCGGGCGTTGTCGACACAGACGGCCGCCCGTGCGGTGAGTTCCTCGGCCAGCATCGTGTCGTCCTCGGTGAAGGGCGCCGCTGTGCGGTGGCGGGCGAAGAGGGCCGTGCCGAGGGTGACCCCGCGGGCCCGCATCGGCGCCACGATCACCGAATGCGCCCCGTGCTCGCGGATCCGGGCGGCCCGGCCGGGGTCCTTGGCCTCCCAGCCCGCCAGCAGGTGCTCGGTCACCTGGTGCCGCGCGGCCCGGCCCTCGATCAGGCACGTCGCCGTGGGGGAGTGCTGGGGATGTGTGGCCAGGTCCCCGATGTCGACCAGCGCCTCCGGGGCGCCCTTCAGGACGGACCGGTGGGCCGCGCGCCGCAGGGTGATGGGCTCGCGCAGCGGCCCGGCCGGGGGCTCGTCGCCCCGGTGGAGGAAGGTGAGCAGATCGACGCTGGCGAAGTCGGCGAGCCGGGGGACCGCCACCTCGGCCAGCTCCCGGGCGATCCGGTCCAGGTCCAGGGTGCTGTCCAGCCGCGCCCCCGCCTCGCTGAGCAGCAGCAGCCGCTGCCGGGCCTCCTGCTCGGCGGTGGTGTCGCGGGCCGCGAAGCATACGCCGCACAGCCCGCCGGACCGGTCGGTCAGCGGGGCCAGGGAGACCGACCAGGCGTGCTCATGGCTCTCGCCCGGCTCCCGCAGATGTGTCTCCAGTTCGAGCCGTTCGCGGCTCTTCAGCACCTCCCGCATGGCCCGCTCGACCCGCTCGCTCTCGCCGTGGCCCACCAGCTCCGTCAGCCGCAGCCCGCGCATCTGGTCCTCGCTGCGGGCGGTGGCGGCCTGCATATCGGCGTTGGCCCGCGACAGCCGCAGCTCGGTGTCGAAGAGTGCCAGGACGCAGGGGCACTGGGCGAACGCGCGGTCCACCGGCGCGCCCCGCTCTTGGGGGAGCGAATCCCGGGGGAGCGGCTTATGGGGGAGCGACTCATGGGGGAGCGGCTCCCGGGGCGCGGCGCAGACCAGCAGCCAGCCCGCGGATCCATCGCCCACCGGGCCACGCTGGGCCAGCAGCTCGACCTCCACCCGATGCCCGTCCCGGTGGCACAGCGCGACCCGTCCGCTCCACCGGGGCTCGTCCGCCGGGCACGGCCCGGCGCCGCCCGCGGCGTCCCCGAGCGCCTTCTCCGCGCGCAGCTCGCCCGCCGCCCGCCCTACGACATCCTCGGCGCGATAGCCCAGCAGCCGCCGGGCGCCCTCGCTCCACCCGGTCACCACGCCGTGGTCGTCGACCGTGGCCGTGGCCAGGTCGGGGGCGCCGGGCGGGGGGTCCGGCCGGACGCGGCGGGTGGCGGGGTCGGGGGGCGTCATCGGATATCGCCTCGACGGCTCAGGGATCCGGCGGTCGCCACTCGATCATCAAAATCGTGGCGTCGTCGCTGAGTTGGCTGTGCCCGTGGTCGAGGATGGCGTGGATGAGCAGCCGGAGCACCTCGGGGGCGTTCTCCCCGGCAGCCGTCGAGCGGATGATGTGGTCGGCGAAGCGCTCCAGGCCGAACTGCTCGCCTCCCTCGTCGCGCGACTCCACGACCCCGTCGGTGTACAGCAGAATCCGGTCGCCGGGCTCCAGGGCCGTCTCATGGATCCGGCGGGGCGCCGCCGACAGCCGCGGGGGCAGCCCCAGTGGCGGTTCGGCGGCGCGCTCCAGCTCCCTGTCCAGCAGCCGCCGGCGGCGGATGACCAGCGGGGTGGGATGGCCGCAGTTGGACCAGCGCAGCGCCCCGCTCGGCATGTGCAGCCGGAGGAAGACGCCCGTGCAGAACTGGTCCGGAAGCCATTTGGCCAGGGCCTCGTCCACGGTGGTGACCAGCTCCGCCAGGTCGGCGCCGATGCGCCGGGCGTTGCGGCTGCCCGCCATCGCCACGGAGGTGGTCAGCCCGGACGCCAGATCGTGGCCCATGGCGTCGAGGATCGTGGCGTGCAGCACGTCCTCGGTGAACGAATGGTCGAAGGCATCGCCGCCCAGCTCGTACGCGGGCTCCAGAACGGCCGTCGAGATCACCCGGCCGGTGCCGATCGAGCGTGGCGGGAGGAAGGCCCGCACCATCTCGGTGGGCAGCTCCATGGACCGGGTCCGGGTGCGCCGGGCGAAGGTGTCGATGGAGGTGCGCTTGGACGTGATGACCAGGGAGAGGAGCGAGGCCAGCGTCCGGCAGCGCCAGAGCGTGAGCGCGTCCAGGAAGTCCATCCGCAGCTTCAGCACGCCCAGCCGCTCCGCGCCGTTCATCAGCGGCAGCCAGACGTCCAGCCCGCCCTCGTTGTCCTCCTTGACCCGCACCGTGCTGGTCCGGTAGGCGAATCCGGCCAGCGAGTCGTCGAGGTCCAGCCGCGGTACGTCCTCGTCGAGCGGGATCAGCAGCCGCTGCTGGAGGTCGATCAGGAAGATGACCGCATGGCCCATGCGCATGGCCGTGGTGTAGCGGTCCAGGGCTCCCGGCAGCTCCGCGGGTGAAGCCTCGTGGGACGCCCGGAGCAGCTCGTCCAGCGACTGCTCAGCGGTCTCGGCCGAGGTCGACACACTCGCGTCCACCATGCGGTCCACCTTACGGCGGCGGAGCGACCGGCGCCGTGACGATCACGGGGGCGTGGGCACCGGCTCCCGCGCCGACTCGCGCACGGGTTCCCGAACCGGCTCCCGCACGGTTTCCCGAACCGGTTCCCGCATGGGTTCCAGGGTGACGGTGGCGGGCTCGCGCAGGGTCTCATCGGATGCGCGGCTCCCCGGTACGGCCGCCTCGCGTGCGGAAGCCCGCCGTACGGTCGCGGCGGCCTCCCGTACGGCCACGGCGTCCCCGCGCACATCCGCGCCCGGATGGGGCGCCCGGGAGAGCAGGACCACCCCGCGGGCCGCCGCCGCCGCGCCCGCGGCGGCCAGGGCCCAGCCCGCCGGACCGCCCCGGAAGCGCTCGTCCAGCAGGACGATCCCGATGGCGGCGGCCGCCACCGGGTTGGCGAGGGTCAGAGTGGCGAGGGGTGCGCCGAGGCCGCTGCCGTAGGCGCTCTGGGCCAGCAGCAGACCGCTCACCGCGAAGACCGCGACCAGGACGGCCACGATCACGGTCCGCCAGGACACCAGGGCCGCCCCCGGGACGCGGGAGTCGGCGAGCGCGACCGTGAGGGTCTGGGTGAGCGCCGAGGCGACGCCCGAGGCGACCCCGGACGCGGTGGCGTACCGCAGACCCCGGCCCGAGGCCCCGCGCCCGGTGCGCCCCGGCCGGACGCACAGCGCGATGAACACCAGCACGACGCCCGCGAGTCCGACCGCCTGCGGCAGGCTGAGCGTGTCGCGCGGGGTCTCCCCGGCGGTGACCGGCAGCAGGGCGCCGAGGCCGATCAGCGCGAGGGCCACGCCCCGCCACTCGTTCCGGGCCACCCGCCGCCCCGCGAGCCGCGCGCCCAGCGGGACGGCCGCGACCAGGGTCAGCGCGCCGAGCGGCTGGACCAGGGTGAGCGGTCCGTACCGCAGCGCGGCCACATGCAGCAGGGCACCGCTGGAGTTGAGGCCGACCGCGCCCCACCAGGCGCCGCGCAGCAGCAGCCCCGGCATGCGGCCCGGGCGCCCGCCGGCGGCCAGCCGCTCCTGGGCCACCGCGGCGGTCGCGTAGGCGACGGCCGAGGCGAGCGCGAGCGCTACGGCTATGACGGTCGGGTTCATCCACCGTGCCTTCCTCTGGGCGCCCATCTGCCTGGCGCCATCGGCACACAAACGTATCGATACGAGAGTGTACCGGTTCGGAGCTGTATCGGTACATGGGTGTATCGGTACGCCGATGTGTCGGTACACTGCGTGGTCGGGGGGCCGGAGTCCGGTGACCGAGGAGGAGAGCCATGGCGACGCAAGGCCCGGAGACGGCCGCGCCGCAGCGCCGTTCCAAGATCAGCCCCGAGCGGGAGCAGGAGTTCTACCAGGCGGTCCTCGATCTGCTCCAGGAGGGCGGCTACGAGGCCCTCACCATCGAGGCGGTCGCCGCCCGCACCCGCGCCAGCCGCTCCACCCTCTACCGGCAGTGGTGCAGCAAGCCCCAGCTCGTCGTCGCCGCGCTGCGCTCCTGCAAGCGCCCCTTCGCGCTGGAGGGCATCGACACCGGCTCCCTCGCGGGCGATCTGCGCGCCGTCGCGGCCGCGGTGGGGGAGGCGGGGGAGGAGTGCGGCGGTGACACGGCGCTGGTGTACGCCGTCGGGCACGCCGCGCTCCAGGACCCCGATCTGCTCCAGGCGCTGCGCGCCGCGCTGATCGAGCACGAGGTGAAGACGATCCAGGCGATGGTCCGCCGGGGCGTGGAGCGCGGCGAGGTGGCCGCGGACAATCCCGCCGTCGAGTTCGTCCCCACCCAGCTCATCGGCGCGATGCGGGTCCGCCATCTGCTGGAGGGCCGGTTCGCCGACCGCGGCTATCTGACGCGCTTCCTCGAGGCGTCGGTCTTCCCCGCCCTCGGGCTGGCCCCGTAGGACCGTCGGCCCTTCAGGCCGTCACCTCGTCAGATCACGGGCGGGCGGCCCAGCTTGGTCATCCGCCACACCGTGCGCCAGCGCATCGGGCGGCGCCTGCCGCAGGAGGTGCGCAGGCCCTCCAGGAAGCCGCCCGCCCAGGCCCGCAGCCCGGTCAGGGAGCGGGTGCGGGCGAGCGTGAGCAGTGTCCAGGTGCCGAGGTAGAGCGGGATCAGCGGCAGCGGCAGATGGCGGCGGGCCAGCCAGACCCGGTTGCGGGCGGTCATCCGGTGGTAGACGGCGTGCCGGGCGGGGGACGTCTTGGGGTGCTGGAGCAGCAGTTCGGGGGCGTAGAGGACCTTCCAGCGCGCGTCGAGCGCCCGCCAGGCGAGGTCGGTCTCCTCATGGGTGAAGAAGAACGCGTCCGGCCAGCCGCCGATCTGCTCCAGCATCGCCACCGACAGGGCGTGGCCGCCGCCGAGGAAGGTGGTCACCTCGCCGCCGCGCATCGGATCGGAGGCGCGCAGCCGGGGTACATGGCGGCGCTGGGTCTCACCCGTCTCGTCGGCGATGCGGAAGCTCACGATGCCCAGGCGCGGGTCCTCGGCGTACAGATCGCGGACCCTGCGGAAGACGTCGGCGTCCACCAGCAGCCCGTCGTCGTCGAGGTCGATGACGACGTCCACGTCGCCGAAGTCGCGCAGCCGCCGCCAGGCGACGTTACGGCCGCCCGAGACGCCGAGGTTCTCCGCCAGCTCGACCGCGGTCACCTCGGCGGGGAACTCCGGGAGCGGGGAGCCGTTGCCGACGACCACGATGCGGGCCGGGGCCACGTCCTGCTTCGCGACCGACTCCAGCAGGGCGGCCACCTCTCTGGGCCGGTTGCCCATGGTCAGGACGGCGATACCCAGGCGTGGTTCGGAGGCGGCGGGGGACACGGTGGGACTCCAGGGCTCGGGTGCGATGCCCGCGATCGTATCCGTTCACCCGGAAGGGCACTTCCGTACGGCTGATGTTCATCAATGACTGAGCAGTCGGCCTCAAAGGGCGAGCGGCACAAAACAACCGAGCGGAACGAAACGATTGAGCAGAGCGGGAAGGCCGGCGGAACGATCAGCCGTCGAGTGCGGCGAGCGCCTTCTTGGCCGCGCTGATGGCGCCCTTACGGATCGCATCGCCGTCGGCGGCCTTGTGGCTCTCGAAGTCGCCGCCGTTGTAGGTCACGGTGACCGCGGCATTGTCCTGGTGGACCGTCACCACGGCCTCGCGGATGCCCTGGTCGTCGTCCTCGGTGGTCTTCTCGGTCACCGACGCGTCGTCGCCGAGGCCGGGCACCGCGCTGCCGCCCGCGCTCCCGCCCTTCTTCCCCGCGGTGCTCTTGACGTCGTAGGCGATGTCCAGCCAGCGGTACTCGAAGTCGTCCAGGGCGTGCCAGGAGCAGCCCGTGCGGCGGCTCAGGTCGCTGGACTTCAGCTCGTTCCCGGCCGCTTTGGCGCCCGGCACCAGCTCCTTGAGCATCGACTCGGGGAGGGTGGTGCACGCCTCCGCGGGCGGCTTGGCGTAGCGCGGCGCGGCGGCGCCGGTGGCCGGGGCCGAGGTCTGCGGGGAGGGGCCCGCCGGGGTGGCGCCCGTGTCCGAGTCGTCCGACGCCGTCATGGCCACCCCCGCGGCGGCGAGGACGGCGACGGGCAGCAGACGGGCGACCAAGGTGAGCGGCAGAGAACGCACGGCGGTCTCTCTTCGTTCGGATGGCGGTCGTGGGGCGGTGGTGAAAGGTGTGGCGCGGTGGGAAACGACCCTGCCATATGGAGCGGGCGTCGAACAGTCCGGGGGTGGGAGAGGGGGCCGGTCCGGGGGTGGGTGAGCGGGTGCGTCGGCGGTGGCGTCGGAGCCGCTGTGCCGATCGAGTGAATTGCCCGCATCCTCACATTATCTCCACAATTGGAGGGTTATCTAGGACGGGTGACGAACCCTCATCCGTCAGCCGCGGCCGATGTACGGCATCGCCGTCGCCATGACCGTCGCGAACTGCACGTTGGCCTCCAGCGGCAGCGACGCCATATGCCGGACCGTGCGCGCCACGTCCGCGACGTCCATCACGGGCTCGGCCGCCACCTCCCCGTTCGCCTGCGGTACACCGGCCGACATCCGCTCGGTCATCTCGGTCGCCGCGTTGCCGATGTCGATCTGCCCGCAGGCGATGCGGTACCGCCGCCCGTCCAGCGACAGCGACTTGGTGAGCCCCGTGATGGCGTGCTTGGTGGCGGTGTACGCCACGCTGTCCGGCCGGGGCGCGTGCGCCGAGATGGAGCCGTTGTTGATGATCCGCC
Organism: Streptomyces sp. CY-1; assembly: GCF_047218265.1. Classification (NCBI taxonomy): domain Bacteria; kingdom Bacillati; phylum Actinomycetota; class Actinomycetes; order Kitasatosporales; family Streptomycetaceae; genus Streptomyces; species Streptomyces sp. CY-1. The sequence continues at coordinate 3,582,248 of NZ_CP178393.1, read as the reverse complement.
CGCCCTGTGGCTCCTGATCCCGCATCAGCCGGAACGCCGCCTGGGCGCACAGGAACGCGCCCGTCAGGTTGGTGTCCACGACCGACCGCCAGTCCTCGTAGGCCAGATCCGCCAGGGCCACACCGCGCGGGCCGAAGCTCCCCGCGTTGTTGAACAGCAGATCGAGCCGTCCGAACCGCTCCCGCACCGCGGCGAAGAGCGCCTCCACCCGCTCCGGACTTGCCACATCCGTCGGCACCACGGGGGCCGGTGGACCGCCACCGGCCAGCCGCGCCGTCTCGGCCAGGGCCTCCTCGCGGCGCCCCGCCAGCACCACCGACCAGCCCGCCTCCAGGAGTTCGAGCGCCACCGCCCGGCCGACCCCGGAGCCCGCGCCCGTCACCACCGCCACTTTCGACACCACCGACACACGACCGTCGCTCATGGCGCCGCAGCGTACGCCACGTCAGTTCGCCGTGTGGAGGCGTCGATTCGCCGCAATGGTCCCTTCCGGCAACGGACCTCACCCAGCGGCCATATCGATGTCGGGTGCACGCAAGCGGCCGGCCGTCCACCGACACTGCAATTCCTCTGACGCCACGAGCCAGGGGAGAGCACATGGCACACGACTCGCACCAGCAGGCCATACGAGCTGCGGCCGCACGTCTGGGACGCCGCCGCTTCCTCACCGTCACCGGAGCCGCCGCCGCGCTCGCGTTCACCACCAATCTGCCCAGCGCCCACGCCGCGCAGGTGTCCCCGCGCGCGCTCGCCGACAACCCCTTCACCCTCGGCGTGGCCTCCGGCGACCCGCTGCCCGGCGCGGTCGTGCTGTGGACCAGGCTGGCGCCCCGCCCGTACGAGCCCGGCAACGGGCTGCCCGAAGAGGGCACCGTCAAGGTCGACTGGGAGATCGCCCGCGACGAGAAGTTCCAGCGCGTCGCCCGCCGGGGGACCACCTCCGCGCACGCCGAGTTCAACTACACGGTGCACGTCGACGCGAACGGGCTCGAGCCGGACCGCGTCTACTGGTACCGCTTCCGGGCCGGGAACTGGACCAGCCCGGTGGGCCGCACCCGCACCACCCCCGCCCGGGGCGCCAAGGTCCGGGACGTGCGCTTCGGCCTGGTCTCCTGCCAGGCGTACCACGACGGCTACTTCACCGCCTACCGCCACCTGGCGGACGAGGACCTGGACGCCGTCTTCCACGTGGGCGACTACCAGTACGAGTACGCGGTCAACTCCGCGGGCGGCGCCCGCAACTACACCGACCGCACCCTCCCCGCGGTGTTCAACACCGAGACGATGACCCTCGAGGACTACCGGCTGCGCTACGCGCTCTACAAGTCCGACGAGGACCTCCAGGCCGCCCACGCCGCCTTCCCCTGGTTCGTCACCTGGGACGACCACGAGACCGAGAACAACTACGCGGGCGACATCGACGAGAACGGCAGCCCGTCCGAGGAGTTCCTGATCCGCCGGGCCGCCGCCTACCGGGCGTACTGGGAGAACATGCCGCTGCGGATGCCCCAGCAGCCGGACGGCCCCGATATGCGGCTCTACCGCCGCTTCCACTACGGCAAGCTGGCCCAGTTCGACATCCTCGACACCCGCCAGTACCGCTCCAACCAGGCGTACGGCGACGGCTGGCAGTACCCCGGCCCGGAGTCCGAGGACCCCGCGCGCACCCTCACCGGCTCCACCCAGGAGCGCTGGCTGCTCAGCGGCTTCCGGAGCTCCACCGCCACCTGGAACGTGCTGCCGCAGCAGGTCACCTTCTCCCAGCGGAAGAACACCACGGCCGCCCGCTCCAAGCTCTCCATGGACTCCTGGGACGGCTACCCCGCCTCCCGGGAGCGGATCCTGGCCGGTGTCGAGCAGGCGGGCCTGGAGAACTTCGTGGTGCTCACCGGCGATGTGCATGTGCACTACGCCTTCGACATCAAGAAGGACTTCGACGACCCGGACTCCCGCACCCTGGGCGTGGAGTTCGTCGGCACCTCCATCACCAGCGGCAAGGACGGCGCCGACAAGCCCGACAACTGGGCCACCTACCTGGCCGCCAACCCGCATATGAAGTTCTACAACGGCCGGCGCGGCTATGTGACCGTCTCGCTGGACGAGGAGCGGGCACGCGCCGACTACAAGACCGTCTCCGCGGTCACCACCCCGGGCGCGCCGCTCACCACGGCGGCGTCGTTCGTCAGCGAGGCCGGGAACCCCGGGCTGAAGCAGGTCTGACGAACGGGCGGGACCCGGCGCGCACCCCAGGCGCCGGGCCCGCCCGGGTCACCCCTCGTACCTCGTTCTCACACCTCGTCACCCCACGCCCTCACACCTCGTCCTCGCCGGGATACCGCACCCCCAGCCGCTCCCGCGCCGCGTCCAGGGTGCGCATCACCGCCAGCGTGCCGTCCAGCGGCACCAGCGGGGACTCCGTCTCGCCCGCGCGCAGGCAGCGCATCACCTCCGCCGCCTCCCGCTGGTAGGAGCGCAGCCCGTCCACCGCCGCGATCTCCTCAGGGTCCCGGCCGGGCCGGTGCAGCACGAAGCGCTCGGGGTGGAAGAAGCCGCGGGGGAACTCGATCCGCCCCGCCGTGCCCGTCACCGCCGCCGTCATCGGCGTATCCGCGGTGATCGAGCAGGAGAGCAGCGCCACCGCCCCGCTGTCCCAGCCCAGCGCAAGGCCCGTGTTCATATCCACGCCCTCGGGGGAGAGCTGTCCCACCGCCCGTATCTCGTCCGGCTCGCCGAGCAGCAACTGCGCGAAGGACACCGGATAGACGCCGAGATCCAGCAGGGCGCCGCCGCCCAGCGCCGGATCGCGCAGCCGGTGGTCCGGGTCGATCGGGCCGGGCAGCCCGAAGTCCGCGTGGACCGCCCGGACCTCGCCGATCGCCCCGTCGTGGACCAGTTCGGTCATCCGGCGGACGACCGGATCGCAGTACGTCCACATCGCCTCCATCAGGAAGCGGCCCCGGGTCCGGGCGAGGCCCACCAGCTCCTCGGCCTGCCGGACATTGAGCGTGAACGGCTTCTCGCACAGCACCGCCCGCCCCGCCTCCAGACACAGCCCGGCCGCCTCCCGATGGGCCGAGTGCGGGGTGGCGACATAGATCACATCGATGTCGTCATCGGCGGCCAGCTCCGCCCAGTTGCCGTAGGCGCGGGATATCCCGAACCGCTCCGCGAACCGCTTGGCCGACTCCGGGCGGCGCGAGCCGACCGCGATGACCTGCGCGTCCGCCATCTCCAGCAGATCCGAGGTGAACGAGGCGGCGATCCCACCGGTCGCCAGAATCCCCCACCGCACGGCCCTTGCCCCGGTTGTCCCGACCATTCCGTCCCCGTTCCCCCTGTCCACAGGAGTTCGACCCCATTCGAATTGCTGAGAGCATAGAGACGCATCAACGACTCAGGAAGGTACGCATGCAGCAGCCCGGCCAACCGGCCGCCGCTCCCACCCGGGCCGACCGGCCCGGAATCCCGTCCCCCGACACCTCCCGCACCTCCGCTGCCGCCCTTCCCGGGCTCACCGCGCAGCGCCGTACGAGCCTCCTCGTCACCCTGATCCTCGGCGGGCTCACCGCACTCCCGCCGCTGTCCATGGACATGTACCTCCCGGCCCTGCCGGAGGTCACCGACGGGTTCCACAGCTCGGCCGCCACCGCCCAGCTCACCCTCACCGCCTGTCTGATGGGCATGGCGCTCGGCCAGCTCGCCGTCGGCCCGATGAGCGACCGCTGGGGGCGCCGCCGGCCACTGCTCATCGGCATGGTGATCTACGTCATCGCCACCGCCATCTGCGCCTTCGCCCCCACCGCCGGGCTGCTCATCGGCTTCCGGCTGCTCCAGGGGCTCGCGGGCGCGGCCGGAATCGTGATCGCCCGCGCCGTCGTCCGGGACCTCTACGACGGCATCGCGATGGCCCGCTTCTTCTCCACCCTGATGCTGATCTCGGGGGTGGCGCCCATCGTGGCCCCGCTCATCGGCGGCCAGATCCTGCGCTTCACCGACTGGCGCGGCGTCTTCGCGGTGCTCACCGTGATCGGCACCCTGTTCACCTTCGTGGTCTGGCGGTGGCTGGGCGAGACGCTGCCGCCCGAGCGGCGCCAGGACGGGGGGCTCGGCCAGACCCTGCGCACCATGCGGGGGTTGCTCGCCGACCGCGTCTTCACCGGCTACATGCTCGCGGGCAGCTTCGCCTTCGCGGCGCTCTTCGCCTATGTCGCCGGGTCGTCCTTCATCGTCCAGGAGATCTACGGCGCCTCACCGCAGACCTTCAGCCTGCTCTTCGGGCTGAACTCGATCGGCCTGATCGCCACCGGCCAGCTCAACGGCCGGGTGCTGGTCGGCCGGGTCAGCATGGACAAGGTGCTGCTGGTCGGGCTGGTCGTGATCACCGTCGCGGCGGCCGCGCTGCTCGTGCTGGCCTCCGGGGTCTTCGGGAAGGCCGGGCTCGTCCCGGTGGCCGGGAGCCTGTTCGTGCTGATGTCCGCGATGGGCCTGGCCATGCCGAACACCAACGCCCAGGCCCTGAACCGCACCCCGCACGCCGCCGGTTCCGCCTCCGCGCTGCTGGGCACCTCCACCTTCCTGCTGGGCGCCGTCGCCTCCCCGCTGGTGGGGATCGCGGGGGAGACCACGGCGGTGCCGATGGCCGTCGTCCAGCTCGTCTGCGCGCTCGCGGCCATCGCCTGCTTCATGGGACTCTGCCGTCCGTGGCAGCGACGTACGAAGCAGAGCGTGACCGTGGTCTGACCCGGCTGCTGGAGATCGTCAGGGCGCTTCCCGAAGGGGAGCGCCCTTGGTGTTCGGGGGTGGCACTGGCCGCCGGGACCGCGTCGGGCCCGCTGGCCGAGGAGTCCTTCGGCTGGGCGGTGCGCTACGCGGCGTACGACGAGCGGGCCGACCGGGGCGTGGAGCTGCCGCGCGAGCGGTGGCTGCCGGTGCGCCGCGACACCCTCTTCGACCTCGCCTCGCTCACCAAGCTGTGCACCACGATCGTGGCGCTGCGGGCCGTCGAGCGCGGGCTGATCGCGCCGGACGGGCGGGTCGCCGCGTACGCCCCGGAGTGCACGGCCGCCGCCGAGCACGGCATCACCGTGCGCCAACTGCTCACCCACACCTCGGGGCTGATCCCCGAACTGCCGCTGTACGAGGAGGACGGGATGGAGCGGCGGTGGGCCCGGCTCGCGGCCGAGCAGCCGGTCACCCCGCCCGGCACCGCCCGCCGCTACTCCGACCTCAACTTCCTGCTGCTCCAGCGGGTGCTGGAGCGGACCGCGGGGCGCGGTCTTGACCGGCTCGTCCAGGAGACGGTCACCGGCCCGCTGGGCATGGCCGACACCCGCTTCAACCCTCCCGCCTCCTGGCTGCCCCGGATCGCGGCCACCGAGGACCAGCGGCGGCCCTGGGGCAAGGCGGACCGGGGGATGCTGCGGGGCGTGGTGCACGACGAGAACGCATGGGCGCTGGGCGGGGTCGCGGGCCATGCCGGACTCTTCTCCACCGCCGGGGACCTGGCGGTGCTGTGCCGGGCGCTGCTGGCCGGCGGCGGGCCCATGCTGTCGCCGGAGTCCACCGAGCTGATGCTGACCGCTCCGGGGCTGGGCTTCGAGGTCGACCAGCCGTGGTTCATGGGCGAGTTGGCGGGGCGCAGGGCCGCGGGGCACACCGGGTTCACCGGGACGAGTCTGGTGGTGGACCGGGCCCGCGGGGTGTATCTGGTGTTGCTCGCCACGACGGTGCATCCGCGGCGCCGGGCCGGGGACAGTGCGCCTCGTGCGGCGGCGGCGACGGCGCTGGCGCGGGCGGTGGGGTGAGCGGGCGCCGGGCTCCGGGCTCCGGGCGGATCTGGTCCCCTACCCGCCCCTTCCCGAACCGGGGCTCCGCCCCGGACCCCGCTCCTCAAACGCCGGAGGGGCTGGATGCGTTACCGGTCGGAGGGGCCGGATTCCTCTGGTGGCCAGACATCGCCCCAGGAGACATCGCGGGCGGCCCGGTACAGCGGGCCCTGACGCTTGGTCACCGTGGTGCGGGCCAGCCCCGCCTCCGGGGCGCACAGGTCCAGCAGTACCTGGCCCTTGCGGATCTGCGGGCGACGCACCACCCGCGCCCCGGCGGGTGCGGCGTCGAACCGTACGGCCGCGACATAGCTGAACTTCTCGTCCTCGTACGGCAGTGAACCGCCCTTGACCTGCCGGTGGAGGGAGGAGCGGCGGACCCGGGCGGCGAAGTGGCACCAGTCGGCGCCGGGTTCGATCGGGCAGGCCGCGCCGTGCGGGCAGGGGGCGACGATGCGCAGCCCGGCCGCCAGCAGCCGGTCCCGCGCCTCGCGGATCCGCAGATAGCCGTCCGGGGTGCCCGGTTCGATCAGCACCACGGCCTGGGCCGCGCGGGCCGCCTCGGCCACCACGGCCCGCCGGTCGGCCTCGGTCAGCTCGCCCAGCACATAGCTGACGGTGACCAGGTCGGTCCCGTCCGGCAGCGCGAGCCCGTCGCCGATGGCCCGGCGCTGCCAGCGGGCGGTGCGCAGCGCCTCGGAGGGCGCCTGCCCGGCCAGTTCGCGGCCGAGGGCCAGCGCGGGCTCGGCCCAGTCCAGGACGGTGGTGGTGTGCCCGTCGCGGGGCCAGGTGGCGGCCACCGCCCAGCTTGCCGCGCCCGTACCGCCGCCGATGTCGATATGCGAGGCCGGGGCCCAGCCGGGCGTCCGGGCGCGGAAGGCGGCGAGGGCGGCGCGCACGGCCTCGAAGGTCGCGGGCATCCGGTACGCGGCGTAGGCGGCGACGTCGGAGCGGTCGCGCAGCACGGGCGCGTCGGTCGGGGTGCGCCCCCGGTAGTGGCCGATCAGCCGGTCGACCGCCTGGGCCGCCTGGCGGGGCGGCAGACCGTCGAGCAGACCGGCGAGCGCGGTCTGCGGCGTCTCGTCGGTGCGGGTGGCGTCGGGGGCGTGCATTCGGCGGATTCTACCGGCGGGAGGGGGCGCCTCCGGCGCCTGGGCGGGGCCGCTCGGGGGCCGCGCCGCCCCCGGCCCAGGCGCCCTCGCCGCCTGGGCCGGGAACCTCCCGCGCGGTCCGCTGCCCCAGGGCCGCCTCCGCCGCGCGGACCGGGGTCGCCATCCCGGCCTTCACCGGCGCCAACCTGGAGGGCCGCCTCCGCCGCGCGGACCGGGGGCTGGGCCGCCGCCCCGGGCCGAGCGCCTCGCGGAGCCCCGTTGCCCGCCTTCAGGGTCGGTCTCACCCGGGTCGGCCTCGCCGTCCGTGCCGGGCGCCTCGCGGGGCCCGCTGCCCCCAGGGGCGGCGTCGCGCAGGTCGGCCTTGCCGCCCGGCCCGGGGTCGCCGGTCGGTCGGGGCGGCACCGGCGGGCGGTCCGGGTATGGCCGACGCCCACCGTCGGCCGACGCCCACCGCCGGCCGGCGCTCACCCCCCGCTGAGCGCCCGCGGCGTTCGTACGGGCGTGGAGACCAGCAGGGCCGGTGCGTCCGTGATGATGCCGTCGCACCCCAGCCGCAGCATCCGGTCCCGCTGCGCCGGGGTGTCCACGGTGTGCGCCCACACCCGCGGTATCCCGGAGGCGACGGCCCGCCGTACGTCCTTCTCGCGCGCCCGGTAGTCGACGTCCAGCAGATCGACGACCCCGCGCCAGTCGCGCGGGGTGTCGGTGCGCATCTGCCGGGCGGACCGCCACAACTGGGTCATCAGCCCCTTACGGTGGGCCTCGCGGGCCACCTCGGGGCGGTTGCTGTTGACGTAGACGGAGTCGGTCAGGCCCCGGTCGCGGATCATCCGCGCCAGCCGCGGCAGGCTCTCGGGGTCCTTGGCCTCCACCATCAAGGTGATCCGGCCGCCGAACCGGTCCAGCGCCTCGGCGACAGTCGGCGGCCGCTCGGGCCGCCAGGTGCCGCGCAGGGAGGGGTCGGGGCGCAGCCGGACGCCCCGCCACTGGGCGGCGGTCAGCGCCCGTACGGGCCCGGTCCGGTCGGTGGTGCGGTCCAGTGTCGCGTCGTGCATCACCACGAGCGTGCCGTCCCGCAGCATGCGGGTGTCGAAGTCGAGAACCTGGACGTCATGCCGGCTGAGGGCGCTGGCCAGCCCGGACATGCTGTTCTCGGGCACTTCCAGGGCGCCGCCGCGGTGCGCGGTGTAGACCACGGCGGGCTTCCCGGCCGACGGCGCCGTGAGCGCGGGCTGGAACCGCGCCGGTTCACCGGCCGGGGGTAGGAGACGTCGTACGGACGGACGAGCGGTGGGGTGGGCCGCGACGGCCGCCGGTATGGAGAGGCCGAGCACCACGACGGCGGTCAGAAAATGCCTGCTGATCATAGAAGGAACGCTAGGGGTGAGATGCCGCGTATGCCCTGATATCGACACCCGGTCGAGGTGGTCTCACCCACCCCGGATGCGGACACCGGCCACTTCCGGAGCAGGATGGTGGCAGCATTGATCGGGTACCGGCCGTACCGCCGGTACCGGCGGTGAAGCGAGGCGGTAGATGGAACGCAAGGGCAGGTTCTCCCAGTGGCTGCGTCGGCCGAGGAGCGGAGCGGGCGGCGACCACGACACGGGAGCGGGCGCCGGCGGCGTCCGCGAGGACCTGCTCATGGCCGCCGCGGCGGCGGGATTCCCGCTCGCACCGGCCGCCCACCCCTCCGGCTACGGCTGTTCCTGTGACCGCATCGGCTGTCCCACCCCGGGCCGCCACCCCGTCTCGTTCGCCTGGCAGACCCAGGCGACCACCGACCCGGACAAGGTCGCGCAGTGGCTGCGCGCCGATCCGCGGGCCAACTTCATCACCGCCACCGGCATCGTCCACGATGTGCTCGACGTGCCCGTGGACGCCGGGCGGCTGGCCCTGGAGCGGCTGGGCGCGGCCGAGGTCGAGGTCGGACCCGTGGCCACGAGCAGCGGCGATCTCCAGCAGGGGCGGATGCTGTTCTTCAGCGCCACCCGGGGCACGCCCGACGACGAGGACGAGTGGTGGCCCTGTGAGCTGGACTGCCACCCGGAGACGATGGACGAGCATCCGGGGCTGCGGTGGCATTGCCGGGGCAGCTATGTGCTGATGCCGCCCGCGAAGCTGCCGGGGGATGGGCATGTGGGGTGGCTGCTGGGGCCGGAGCGGCCGCTGCCGGATCCGCTGACGTTGCTCGAGACGCTGACGGATGCGTGCGCCCAGTTCGTGGGCGAGGACCACGATGCGGAGTCGGCCGCCTGGCCCATAGGGCGATAGGGCGACCGTGTGGGCAATCGTTCCGCGGGGCGGAACGGGTGGGCACACCCCACCCACCGGCCCGCGCCCGACAACGACCCCCCCGGGGCCGGTACCTATTCGCCCTTGGCTGCCGTGACGCCTTCCAGGCGGTTGAGGAAGACCACCTTCGGGTCCGCCGCATCCTTCGCGGGGACCCGCACCGCCGACTCCGAAACCCTCGTCAGCGTCACAGCCTTCTTCGCCTCGCCCGTCATCAGCGCCTTGATCTGCGGATCCGGGTTGGGCCGAAACCCCTTCGCCATCGTCTGCTTCTGCCGGTGGTGCGCGGAGAAGAACACGATCGCCCCGCCGTCCGAGGTGCGCAGCCCCACCGGAGCGTCCCGCGCGCCCTGCGCCGGGGTGTCGATGTACTCCGTCCAGAACTTCGGGGTGCGCAGGAACTTCTTCCGGGTGTTCCGCAGCCCCGAGGTCGCCTGGCCGTCGGCGAAGACCGAGCCCTCACCCGTCATCAGGTAGTCGGTGTACTCCGCGCTCAGCTTGTCCGGCCGGGTCGCCAGCTTCGGGGTCGGCCCCTCCGTCGGGACCGGCTTGGCCCAGCCGTCCTTGTCGGTCGCGAAGTCCGGCACCTCGTCCTGGCTGAGGATCGACAGATACGCGGCCTTCCACGGCTCGTCCGCACCGCCGCGGGTGAAGACGAACAGCCAGCGGTTGTCGTCGCGGTTGCTGTCGGTGTCCGCGACGAAGAACTTCGGCCAGCCCACCTGCTTGGGGATGCGGTAGGTGACGTCGGACAGCTTCAGCGCCGGGTACTTGGGGTTGCCGTTCGGGGAGCTCGCGTGCTGGGCCTTGAGGTCGGCGGTGGTGATGGCCTCCAGCGGGCCCGTCTCCACCTGGCTCGCCACCGCCGGATCCAGCTCCCGGTACGCCTTGTTGTACGCGTCGGTGAACCGCTTGAGCGCCTTGGGTGCCTCAGCCTTGTCCACCGACGGAATGTTCTCCCGCTCGCCGTGGACCGTCATGCACCCCGTCAGCGTCATCCCCAGCGTCAGTACCGCCGCTGCGGTCGGGACTGTCAACTGCCGACGGCGCGGCCTGCGTGTCATGGGGCTCCGGCTCCCGATTCCTGGGGGCTGCTGTGGACGGCGACACCCTACCGGGACGCAGGAACAGCGCGAGCGTGGGGACCAGATAGAGCGCCCACATCCACACCTGGAGCCAGGTCGGGTCCGGCTGGAAGTTGAAGACGCCCTTGAGCAGGGTGCCGTACCAGGAGTCCGGCGCGATGGTGGAGCTGATGTCGAAGGCCAGCGAGTGCAGCCCGGGCAGCCAGTCGGCCTCCTGGAGATCGTGGAAGCCGTACGCGAGCACCCCCGCGGCCACCACGACCAGCATCCCGCCCGTCCAGGTGAAGAACTTCGCCAGGTTGATCCGGAGCGCGCCCCGGTAGAACAGCCAGCCCAGCACCACCGCGGTGACCAGGCCCAGGACCACGCCGATCAGCGGATCCGCCGTACCGTCGTTGCTCGCCCGCACCGCCGTCCATACGAACAGCGCGGTCTCCAGGCCCTCCCGGCCCACCGCCAGGAAGGCCGTGGCCACCAGCGCCCCGGTGCCCACCGCGAGCGCCGCGTCCAGCTTGCTGTGCAGCTCGGTCTTCAGATGGCGGGCGGTGCGCCGCATCCAGAACACCATCCAGGTCACCAGGCCCACCGACAGGACCGACAGCGAGCCGCCCAGCGCCTCCTTCGCCTCGAAGGTCAGCTCCTGCGAGCCGAACTCCAGCGCCGCGCCGAAGGACATGCTCAGGCCAACCGCGACGGCGATCCCGAGCCACACCGGGCGCAGCGCGTCCCGGCGCCCGGTCTTGACCAGATAGGCGACCAGGATGCACACCACCAGGCTGGCTTCCAGCCCTTCGCGCAGACCGATCAGGTAATTGCCGAACACGGGGTTCGCCTTCCTTGTCGTCGAGGGTTGTCGCGGGAGTCCGTCAGGAGAACAGCGCCCTGCCCCACCAGTCGTCCGCGTCCCGGACGCCCGGCGGGACCGCGAAGAGCGCCGAACCCACGTGCTGGATGTACTCGTTGAGCGCGTCGGAGCGCGCCAGCGCCCGCTGCACGGGGACGAACCCGTCCCGTACGTCGTGCTGGTAGGCGAGGAAGAACAGCCCCGCGTCCAGCCGCCCCAGACCGTCCGTGCCATCGGTGAAGGAGTAGCCGCGGCGCAGGATCCGCGCCCCGCCGTTGGAGTCCGGATGGGCGAGCCGGACATGCGCGGTGGGCAGCATCGCCTTCAGATTCGGCTCGTCGCGCTCATGCTGCCTGCCCTGCGGCGCGCCCTCGCCCTTGTCCCGGCCGAAGACGTCCTCCTGCTCCTTGAGCGAGGTGCGGTCCCAGGTCTCGATATGCATCCGGATGCGGCGCGCCACCAGATACGAACCGCCGGCCAGCCATGCCGGGCCCGCCTTCCCGCTCACCCACACATGCTTCTCCAGGGCGGCGGTGTCGGTGCCCGCGATGTTCCGGGTGCCGTCCTTGAAGCCCATCATGTTGCGCGGTGTCTGGGCATCCGGCGTGGTCGAGGACGTCTTGCCGAAGCCGAGCTGCGACCAGCGGATGGCCACCTTGCCCATGCCGATCCGGGCCAGGTTGCGGATGGCGTGCACGGCCACCTGAGGGTCGTCCGCGCATGCCTGCACACACAGATCGCCGTCGCTGCGCGCCGCGTCGAGGTTGTCGCCGGGGAAGGCGGGCAGGTCGATCAGCGCCTCGGGGCGGCGGTCGGCGATGCCGAAGCGGTCCTTGCCCTTCCTGTCCTTGAAGAGCGTGGGCCCGAAGCCGATGGTGAGGGTGAGCCGGGACGCCTTGAGGCCGAGCGCCTCGCCGGTGTCGTCCGGCGGGGCCTCCGCCAGATCGCTCACCGCGCCGCCGCCGACCGCGTGCCCCTGGGTCATCCGGGCCGCCGCCTTCGTCCACTCCTTCAGCAGCGCGATCAGCTCGGCGCGGTCGTCGGTGGTGACGTCGAACGCCGCGAAGTGCAGCCGGTCCTGCACCGCCGTGGCGATCCCCGCCTGGTGCGCCCCGTAGAAGGGCACCGCGGCGCCGCTGTCGGCGACCGTCCGGGTGTCGTCCGAGCCGCCGCTGAGCGCGGCCGCGGTGCCCCCGGCTGCCGCGGCGCCGAGCGCGAGCCCGGCGCCGCCCCAGCCGATCAGCGCCCGGCGCGAGGGAGCCGTGTTGGCCTCGTCGGTCATGCCCGGCCCCCTCACTTGGTGACGACGGCGGCGGCGAGCCGGGAGAGCGGCTCGGCCAGCGCGTTGACCGCGTCGGACAGCTCCTTGCGCTTGGACTCCGTGACGGTGTCGTACGACACGAAGCCCTCGCCCTCGCGGTACTTGTCCAGCAGCTTCCCGACGGCCGCGAACTGCTTGTCGAGGTCCTTGGTCAGCTCCGGGTCGTTCTTGGACGCCACCGGCTTGAGCAGCTTGTACGAGGTCTCGGCGCCCTCGACGTTGCCTTCGAAGTCCACCAGGTCGGTGTGGCTGTAGCGCTCCTCCTCACCGGTGACCTTGCCGGTCTGCACCTCGTCCAGCAGCTCCTTGGCGCCGTTGGCCATGCCGGTGGGGGTGATGTCGGCGGTGCCGACGCGCTTCTGCCAGTCCTTCAGGTCCTTGATGAGCTGGTCGGCGAGGGCGTGGTCGGCCGCGGTGATCTTCTTGGCCTGCCACAGCGACTTCTCCAGCCGGTGCCAGCCGGTCCACTTCTGGCCCTTCTCCAGACCGTCCTCGCGCACATCGACCTTGGGGTCGATGTCGCCGAAGGACTCGGCGACCGGCTCGGTGCGCTCCCAGCCGACGCGCGAGGGGGCGTAGAGCTTCTTGGCGCCCTCGAGGTCGTCCTTCTTGACCGCGTCGGCGAACTTCTGGGCCACGGGCAGCGTGTCGTCGGCCTGCTTCTGGACGTACGTCCGGTACTCGGCCACCGCCTTGTCCAGCTTGGGGTCGCGCTGGGCCGGCTTGCCCTTCCCGGTGGCGGACACCTTCTGGCGGATGCCGTGGCCCTTCATCCCGGGCTTGCAGGCGATCTCGTACGAACCGGTCTTGATCTCGGCGTTGATGGAAGTGCTGGTGCCGGGGCCGATGTTCTCCCGCTCGGTGACGATCCGGTCGCCCGGGGCGTAGACATAGACCTCGGTGACCTTGGAGCCCTTGTTCTCCACCGCGAACTTCACATGCCCGGCGGGGAAGGAGGTCTTGGAGACCTCGCACGCGCTGTCGGAGGCGGTGACCTGGATGGCGTCCGAGTCCTTGGCGTCGGACTTCTGGGCGCATCCGGCGACGGCGGTGATCGTCGTCAGTGCCGATATCGCGGCGACAACGGAGGTGCGAGCGGCTCGCATACGGGCTCCAGACGGAATCAGGACAGGGCGGACAACGGGCGTCGGATAAGGCCGCCCTAACTTAACTGAGCCTTGCCTGTGTGGATCCTGCGTAAGGTCAAGGAGTGACCTGTGAATGGCAAAGGTTTGGCCAAGGTGGCTGATTTGGTCCGGTTCGCAGTCCGGAAAAGTGATGCACGCCTCTCATGGGCGCGGCACCTCCGGCGACGCGGGCCGCTGGGGCCGTCGTCCGGTACGGGGGCCCGGAGCCCAGCGGCCCACCCGGCTTATGGGGTGGGGGTGCTCGCGAAGCAGAGCCGGACCGCGAGCACCGGCGGCGTGGGCATCACGCAGAGGAGCAGGACGCGCCGGGTGGCGCGGAAGGCGAGCGGCCCGGCCCGCGTAGCGATCGACCGCCCACGGTGCTGCTTCATGTGCCCTCCGCCGACCGGGCCAGCCGTGCCGCCGTCTCGTAGGCGTTGAGCAGCCGCTCCCCGGTCTCGCATACGGCGCCGGGCGTCCGGCAGGCCGGGCAGCCCGCAGCGTGCTCGATGGCCGCCCGCCATGCCTCCTCGGCGTCCAGAGTGACCCCGGTCCGCTCGCCGCCCGCCATCAGTGGCGCTCCTGCGGCCTGACCCGGAACGCCGCGTTGGAGCCACGCGGGTGGCCGTGCTGCGGGCATGCGACGCTGCGGATGATCAACCGCACTTCAGCTCGCCCCAAACCTGCTTGCCCCAGCGGTATCGGTCCGTCCCCCAACGGTCAGTCAGGGCATCGACTAACAGCAGCCCCCGGCCTCGCGTGTTGTCGCCATTGGAGTCCGTCCGCAGGTAGGGGATATTCCGGGACCGGTCCACCACACCGAGGCGGACGAACTTCTCGGACGGCCGGGTGACGACGACGCGGATCGACTCCAGACGGGCGTGGTCCACGGCGTTGGAGACCAGTTCGGTGATCACCAGGGCGGCATCCTCTATCAGGCCCTCATGCCCCCAGGCGGCCAGTGCGGTCCGCACCAGCTTGCGGGCGGCTTCCGCGCTCTCCGGTACGCGGCGCATGGTCTGGGAGTATCCGGGGTGCCCCGTGGGGCGAGGTGTAGCGGTCACGGACATCAGGACCTCAGTGGGTGCGAAGTGAGCGGCCTTGTCCGAGTGAACGACGGCTCGCCGCACGAGGAGAGGTAATACCCATCGGGTGTGCAACCGGCGCGGCCGGAAATTCTCGGCGGACTCCCCTCACGGAGGGGGCTCGCATGGCTACGGTGGGTGTGTGGAGGGGAACGGAAACCTCATCGGCGCCATGCGCGAGAGCGGGCTCACCCAGGCCGGGTTGGCGGACGCGGTCAACACTCATCTGCACCGCAACGGCTACGAAGGCACGGTCAGCGACCGGACGGTCCGCAACTGGCTGACCGGAAAGACGCGTTGGCCGCACCCTCGGCAGCGGGCAGCCTTAGGAGCAGTATTCGGATGTAGTGCCGAAGAGCTGGGATTCGTCCCACCAGCCCGAAGATGCCCCGCCACAGAACCGGAGGATCCCGTGAGGCGCCGGAACTTCCTGACTGCCACCACCGGTACGACGGCCGCGGTCGCCGTACCTCTCGTCGCCCAGCACTCCGTAGGCACCTCGGATGTCATCCGCCTCCGCTCCGGCTTGGACGCTCTGGCGGCCCTGGATGCCGCGCGGGGAGGTCACGACGAACTGGAACGCACGGCCCTCGCCGGGGCGGCCGAGGCGCTGGAGAAGCAGAAGCTGGGTGCCTCCCAGCGCATCCGCCAGCGGCTGTTCAGCGTGGCCGCCGATTACACGTGCCAGGCCGCTTGGTCAGCTATCGACGACAAGCGGACCGACCGGGCCCGGGGCCTGCTGGACCGGGCGCTCAGCCTGGCCGGGATGGCCAAGGACTCCACCGCTGAGCTGGAAGCCTGGAATATGTACTCCATTCTCGCCCACCATCGCGGTGAGTACACCGAGGCCGTCGGTTCCGGCTATGCGGCCCAGGCGACGGCCATCGCCCGACGGGACCCGTTCTACGCCTCCCTGGCCCATGCCCGGACGGCGCTCGCCCACTCCACCCTGGATGAACGACAGGCCGCCTTACGCTCCCTCGGGTGCGCCTGGGAGGCGCTGGGCAAGGCGTCTCTGAATGACCCCCGGCCGATCTGGACCGCCTTCTACGGGCCTGGCGAGCTGTTAGCCCTCACGGCCATCGTCCGGGACAAGATCGGCGAACCCGTGGAGGCCGAGGCCGCCTCCCACAAGGCGCTGGCCAGCATCCCCAAGCAGTTCCGCCGTAACCGTGCCCTGGCCACCGCACGGCTCGCCCTGACCCAGTTGCACCAGCGTGACATCGACCAGGCGTGCGCCACCGCTTCCGCCGTCTTCACCATGATGTCCGGGCACCCGATCCCCGGCCGAATGCGCTCCCTTCTCGGCGACTACCACCGGGACTTGATCACCCTTGCCCCGGACGCAAGCGTCGCCCGGGAGTGGGCCGACCGCTACCGAACCGAATGGAGCCGCGCGTGACCAACGCAGGGCTGAACGTCCGACACTTCACCCACACCGATCTCCCGGAGATCCGCCAGACGCTCATCGACGTACACGCCGACGCCCTCGCGGACGAGATGGACGACCCCTTCAACCAGCGCTTCCCCTGGTTCGTGGACCACTGGGGCGGCCGACCGGGGTTCGCCTGCGTGATCGCGTACGACGGCGACAAGGCCGTGGGCTTCGCCTACGGCGCCCCGGGCAGCCCCGGTCGCGAGTGGTGGCGCGAGCACCTCGACCCGGCGCCGGAGAAGCACCGGACCTTCTCGTACTCCGAACTGGCCGTCATCCCGGCGTGGCGGAAGCAGGGTGTGTCCGAGCGGCTGACCCGCGCGCTGATGGAAGACCGGGACGAGGATCTCGTGGTCCTGCTGGTGGACACCGAACACCCCCGGGTGCAGGCCCTGTACGAGTCCTGGGGCTTCCGCAAGGTGGGCAAGGACCAGCCCTTCCCGGACTCCCCGGTCTTCGCCGTCATGCTCGCCGAGCTGCCGCTGTCCTGACCCCGGTCGTGGCCTGTGCGGCGGCCTTCGTGCGGCCCCGCACAGACATCCCGTACAAGTCGCCCCGCGCAAGCCCCTCAAGCGCTGAGCCGGAACTCCTCGGCCAGCTCCTGGAAGATCCCCGCGTTCAGCGCGTACGCGCGCTTGCACTCCTCCACGACGCGCTGCCTCTCCAGATCGTCCACCGGCAGTGCGTCCAGCAGTGCGCGGTACTCCCGCTTGAAGGCGGCGGGGTTGCCGATCGACTCGAAGACGTAGAACCGCACCCCGTCGCCCTTGCGGGCGAAGCCCCAGGTCTTCTCCGCCGTGTCCCGTACGTACTGGCCGCCGGAGAGGTCGCCCATATAGCGGGTGTAGTGGTGGGCGACATAGCCCGCCGGCCAGTCGCGGGCGCACTCGGCCACCCGCGCCGCGTACGCCGTCGTGGCGGGCAGTGCGGTGAGGCCGGTGCGCCAGTCCGGGCCGCCGAGGTGGGCCAGGTCGCGCTCCAGCTCGGTTAGGCGCGCCAGCTCGGGCCGGAGGAACGGGCCCGCCACGGGGTCCGCCGCGAGCGCGTCGGCGGGGGACTCCAGGGCGCGGTAGACGAACCAGAGCTGCTCGGAGTAGCGGCGGTAGGCCGCCACGCCCAGGCGCCCGCCGAGCAGATCGGTCATGAACGACGAGCTTCCGACGTTCGTATGCGCTTCCCGTGAGGCGGCGCGGATCAGGGCGGAGAACTCCACGGTGGACCTCCGGGGGCCGAGGTATGTAGGTTAGCCTTACCTAAATGGAGACCGCTACCTACGTCAATAGCCTTCCCGACAGGCTGTCGGTAAAACGGCCGCCGAAGAACCGGCCCCCGGCACAAAGACATTCGTGGACCGGCCCGGCCGCTACGGCAGGGTGAGGATCTCCGCCCCGGTCTCCGTCACCACCAGTGTGTGCTCGAACTGCGCCGTCCGCTTGCGGTCCTTGGTGACCACGGTCCAGCCGTCCTCCCACAAGTCGTACTCATAGCTGCCGAGCGTCAGCATCGGCTCGATGGTGAAGGTCATCCCCGGCTTGATCTCGGTGGTGTGGTGCGGGCTGTCGTAGTGCGGCACGATCAGGCCGGAGTGGAACGAGGTGTTGATCCCGTGGCCGGTGAAGTCGCGGACCACGCCGTAGCCGAAGCGCTTGGCGTACGACTCGATGACCCGGCCGATGATGTTGATCCGGCGGCCCGGCTTGACGGCCTTGATCGCGCGGTTGAGGGACTCCCGGGTGCGCTCGACGAGCAGCCGCGACTCCTCGTCCACCTCACCGCACAGATAGGTGGCGTTGTTGTCCCCGTGCACCCCGCCGATGAAGGCGGTGACGTCGAGGTTCACGATGTCGCCGTCCTGGAGGACGGTGGTGTCCGGGATGCCGTGGCAGATGACCTCGTTGACCGAGCTGCACAGCGACTTGGGGAACCCGCGGTAGCCCAGCGTCGAGGGGTACGCGCCGTGGTCGCACATGTACTCATGGGCCACCCGGTCCAGCTCGTCCGTGGTGACCCCCGGCGCGATCAGCTTGGCGGCCTCCTCCATCGCCCGTGCGGCGATACGCCCCGCGATCCGCATGCGCTCGATCGTCTCGGCGTCCTGGACCTCGGGCCCGTCATAAGGCGTCGGGCCCGCCTTGCCGACGTACTCCGGGCGCGGGATCGAGGCGGGGACGGGGCGGGTGGGGGAGAGCGTCCCCGGGACTAGAAGCGACTGGCCAGACATATCAGCGAGTGTATCGGCGGCGCATGGGGCAGCATGGCCGCAAGGGCCCTTCGGGCCAGTGGGGAACGAGCGGAGGCCGGAGGCCGGGATGGCGCTGTTCAAGAGGGGAACCGCCGGCAAGCCCGGTGAGTGGTACTACTGCATCCGGCACCAGAAGGTCGAGGAGGGCCCGGAGTGCCGCGCCGCCGACCGCCTCGGGCCTTACGGCTCCCGCCAGGAGGCCGCCCGCGCGATGGAGACCGCGCGCGAGCGCAACGAGGAGTGGCAGAACGACCCCCGCTGGCGGGACGACGAGCCCCCGGCGGCGCGCTGAGGCGCACTGGGTGGGGTGAGCTTCCCCGGGTCCTCGGGCCCCTGCCGGGGCGCGGAGCTTCCCCGGGTGCGGGACGCCGGGGGATCAGCGGCCCGGCCCCCAGTGCCGTGCCCCCAGCGCTGGGCCGCCCACTGCCTCGGCCCGTACGCCCCCGGAGGAGGACGCCCGCGCGATGGAGACCGCGCGCGGGCGCGAGCCACCGGCGGCGGGCTGAGGCTTCCCGGGTGCCGGGCGCACGGCGCACGGCGCACGGCGATCAGCCGGTGGCGGGGCGGGGTTCGCGCGCCTCGCGCGCTCGGCGGGCGTGTTCGTCCGTCCGGGCGTCGTAGCTCATCAGCCGGGGCAGCGCCAGCGCCAGCAGGCCGACCGAGGCCACGCAGGCCAGCCCGCCGGACCACACCGAGGCCCGTACGCCGGTGAACCCTGCCATGGTTCCGGCCCGGACCTGGCCCAGTTGGGGGCCGGTCGCGTAGGAGAGCAGCTCGATACCGGCCAGCCGGCCGCGCAGCTTCTCGGGAATCGTCTGGTTCCACAGTGTCGAGCGGAACAGCCCGCTGACCATGTCCCCGCCGCCCGCCACCGCCAGGCACAGCAGTACCAGCCAGACATTGGACAGCCACCCCGCGGCGGCCATCGCCAGCCCCCAGACCGCCGCGCCCGCGACCACCATCCGGCCATGGCGGTGGATCCGGGCGGTCCAGCCGCTGGTCAGGCTCACCGCCACCGAACCGGCCGACCCCGCCGCGTACATCAGGCCGAGCGCCCAGGGGGCGTCCAGATCGTCGGCGAGGAAGGGGAAGATCGCGTTCGGGAAGGCGAAGAACATGGCGGCCATGTCCACCGCGTAGGTGCCCAGCAGCTCCTTGCGCCGCCATGCGTAGCGCGCGCCCTCGCCGATCGCGCGCAGCGACGGCGGCTCGGCGTCGTGCGCGGGCGGTGCGGAGGCCAGCCGGAGGGCCATGAGCCCGGAGACCAGGAAGGTCAGCAGATCGAGGCCGTAGGCGAGCGGCAGCCCGGCGTACGCCACGACGACCCCGGCGAGCGAGGGCCCCACGATGGCGGACAGTTGCCAGCGCAGCGCGTTGAGCGCGGCGGCCGCGGTGAGCTGGTCGTGCGGGACGATCCGGGCCACCACCGCGTCGATGGCGGGGCGCTGTAGCCCGGTCAGCGCACTGGCCAGCGCGGCCACGACATACAGCGGCCACAGCATGGGATCCGGCAGCAGGCTGTTGACCAGCAGCAGCGCGGCGAGCAGCCCGAGCCCGGCCTCGGTGAGCAGGATAAGCCGCCGCCGGTCGACCGCGTCGGCCAGCGCGCCGCCGTACAGCCCGAAGACGATCAGGGGCACCAGCTCGACCGCCCCGATCGCGCCGACCGCGGCGGCGGACCCCGTCAACTCCTTGATCTGGAGCGGCAGCGCCACCATCGTCAGAAAGCTGCCGAAGGCGGTCACCAGCCCCGCGGTCCACAGCAGCCGGAAGTCGCGGGAGGAGTGCCAGGGCCCGAGATCGGGCAACAGCGCGCGGGCCCGCGGCGCGCGGCGCGCCGGAGGGTCGTCCTGGTCGGTCACGGTCACGAGGCGACATCGTCCGGCCGGTCCCCCGCGCCGGGCAACCGAATTACGGCCCGGGGGACGCCGTCACCGGTGGGCCGGGGGGCGCCGTCAGGAACGTGCCGGGGGCGGAGGGGCACGGACCCCGCCGAACGGGGCCGGCATGGCACCGTGGCGCAGGACGTCGAGGTCGTCGCTGCTGTCCGCGCCTGCGGCCATGCCGGTCAGCGGCTTCGTGACGGTGGCGGATGTCAGGGCTCGCGGGCTCGGGTGGACGACGCGCGCGGCGTCAGACGGGTGGGGGCCATGGTCGGAACCGGGACGTGCCCCGGTGTCTCGATGAGGTCGACCAGTGCGGTGACCGCGGCCGGCATCGACGTGTCGGGAGCGAGCGACAGAGTGCTGACCGGAGGGTCGCAGAGGGCGTACGAAGGATCCTCACTCGCGCAGACGACGAGCAGGTCCTCGGGGATGCTCAGGCCGGTACGAGCCGCGCTCGCCAGGACGTGGCGGCCGCAGTGGTCGTAGATCCCGAAGACGGCGTCGGGACGGTCGGGGGAGGCGAGGACGCTGTCGAAGAGCGCGTCGGGGTCCCGTGGGTGGGTGTTCTGTATGACGTGCGGTAAGTGGCCATGGTGGCGGCACCAGTTGATGTAGGCGTCGATGCAGGCGCGCGTGTAGTGGTCCTCTCCTGGTCCGGCGAGGAGTGCGACGCGGCGAGCGCCCTGGGCGGCCAGGTGGTCGAGCACACGACGGGTCGCGGCCGCGTGGTCATTGTCCACCCACGCTTCACCGGGCCTCGGGTCGACGGGGCGGCCGTCGAAGGCGAGTGGGATGCCGCGGGCCCGGAGCATGTCCGCGATCGGGTCATCGGCGGGGCTGTCCACCAGGACGACGCCTGCGACGTGCAGTGCCGACCACAGGTCCTGGTCTGCGGCGGAGGGGAGTGTGATGAGCGCGTAGCCGCGGCTGTGGGCGGCGGCCGTGGCCGCGACGATCGACTGGGAGAAGTACGGGACTTCGGCGAAATTCCAGTCCGTGCGCCCATACGTTGTGACGGCGAGGCCGAGAACGCGCGGTGCGGGAGAGCCTCCGTAGCCGAGCGCCGAGGCCAGTGCGCGGACGCGGGCGCGGGTACTCGGGGTCATACGGCCGGTGCCCTTGAGGGCGTGCGAGACCGTGGCCGTCGAGACCTCGGCCGCTTTCGCCACATCGGCCAGGATTACCCGGGACATGGGCCACAGGCTACGATAACCGTCGATTTGACGGGTGGATTCCTGCGAATTTCGTCGTGGGCCAGGGCTGGCAGTCAACGGATTAACCAAGCAGGGTGCGCACTGGGCCTGGAGCCCCTTCCCCCACCTCTCAGGAGATCCCCGTGCCTTCTGGCAGTACCCCTTGGATGCGAGCCCTGCGCGCGCCGGGTGACGCGACTCGGCAGACCACGGCCGAGGATGCCGGAACGCCCCGGCGTACGATCCTGCGCGGCTCGCTCGCCACCGCGGGCCTGTTCGCCGCCGGCGTCCAGGCGGGGCAGCCGGCCTCGGCGGTCGACCACCGGACGGATTCCTCGCCCGTGGCAGCGGAGCGTTCCACACCGCATGACGCGCGCGTGGTCGTCGTCGGCGCCGGACTCGCCGGGCTCACTGCCGCGTACCGGTTGGCCCGCCGAGGCGTCCACGTCCAGGTTTTCGAGGCGCGAGACGACCGGGTAGGCGGTCGTTGCTGGACCGCGAGGGGTTTCTCGAGCGACCAGATCGCCGAGCACGGAGGTGAGCGCATCGACACGCGCCACACCCATATCCGCAAGCTTGCGGGCGAACTCGGTCTGGAACTGGAGGAGGAGAACCCGGACCGCCGGCACGGCAAGCGGGGAATCACCTTTCTCCAGGGCGCTGTGCGGGACGACACCGCGATCTACAAGGACCTGGACCTGGTCCTGGCGCGGCTGCGGGCCGACGCGAAGCGCATCGGCAGCTACTTCGCCGATCGGGCCTCCCGCGCCGCCCGCGACTTCGACCAGCTCTCCGTACGCGACTGGCTTCAGGCCAACGTACCCGGTGGCATGAGTTCGTTGCTCGGTTCCAGCATCGCCTGCGGAGTCAGCACCTTCTTCGGCAACGACGCGGCCGATCTGAGCGCGATCAATCTCATCGAGCAGAACGCCGGAGTTGATGACGGCACAGCGGATGAGAAGTACCACGTCAAGGGCGGCAACGACCTGATTCCAGGCGGACTGGCCGCCAGACTGCCCAAGCTGGCCCTGCACTTCGACGCCCCGTTGCTCGCTGTGCGCCGCACGGGCGACACCTACCGGCTGCGCTTCGGCGGCATCCGCGGGGAGGTGATCGCCGACCGCGTCGTCTTCGCACTGCCGTTCACCACACTGCGCCGTGTCGACCTCGACGACTCGGGGCTCAGCGCTCGCAAGCGCGAAGTCATCGACAACCACGGTATGGGCACGGATGCCAAGCTCATGCTTCAGTTCGACCGGCAGTTCTACCAGTTCGACGACTTCAGCGGGCGCATCAAAGCCGACAACCCGCAGATGTCCACCTGGGATACTTCGTCCTATCAGACCGGGGCAGAGGGGTTGCTCACCCTCTTCGTCGGTGGCTGGAGCGGCTCCTCTTTCCCCACCGCGAAACCGCATGGCGAGCCGTCCGCCGCGGTCACCGGCTCGGCACTCGGTCACCTCGAGGCACTCGTACCCGGCCTGAAGGATGCGTACAACGGCCATGGCTGGCTGGACTCCTGGGTTGACGACCCCTGGGCACGTGGTTCGTACGCCTCCTATCGGCCGGGCCAGTACACCAAGTACTGGGGCTGGACCGGCCGCCCCGAGGGCCGGCTGCACTTCGCGGGCGAACACACCAGCACGCATAGTCAGGGGTATCTCAACGGGGCCGTGGAGAGCGGCGAGAGAGTGGCCCGCGAGGTGCTCACCGCACTCGGAGGTTCGTGAGCAGCGCACTCGTCGCCGCCGCCGCGTCCCTCGCACAGTGAGTAATCCCGATCCTGGCCATGCTCAACGGCGCCGAGGACGTGCGTCCGCCCTGATCTCGGCGCGGTGGCACCCGGCAAGCGCGCCGGCCTGATCGTGCTGACCGCCGATCCCACCGAGGACGACGCTGCTGAACCGCGTCCTTTCGGAAGAGGCGTGGCCGCCGCCGCGTCGTGATCGTGAACGAGTTCGGCGGGCACCGAACTGGCACGCCGCGGATGGGGCCCGTGCTCCGGCCCGCGCGGGGGCCGTCACCAGTGGGTCGGCGGCGGTGCCGCCAAGTGCTCGGCCAGTCTGGCCAGTCGGTCCTGGAAGCGGTGGCGGCGGCCGGGGCGGGGCAGGCTGTTTTCTCCGGCGGCCGCGCTGACCAGGTGCTGGAGGGTGTCCAGGTCGAGTTCGCCGCCCTCGGGGGCGGACAGCGCGTCATGGGCCAGGGCGTGCAGCCCGGTGTCGCCGCCGTCGAGGGCGAGCACCGTCGCGCCGCCCCGGCGGGCGTCGTTCACCCGCTCCAGCAGCCCGGCCCCGGGCTCGCCCGGCGCGACCACCAGCAGGGTCTCACCGCGGCCCGCCCGCTCCAGCCGGCCAAGACCGACCGCCAGATGCGCGGGCACGGCGGCGCCCTGCGGCACCCGGTGGCGGACGAGGGTGGGGGACAGCTCGGGCAGTCCGGACCAGGCCGCCTCGTCGTCGAGATGGGCGGCCAGATGCCACGGTTCGTATCTCTCGCTGCCGACCAGCAGCAGTCCGCCCTCGCGCGGTCCGACCGAGGCCCGTAGCGAGCCCGCGAAGCGGCGGGTGGCCTGGAGCCATTCGGTTCCGGCGAGGACCTCGCGCAGCAGTGCAACCCTTACGGCGTCCATGGCATCCGCATCCTGCCGCGCCCCGCGGCCCCGCGGGCGCGATTCGGGCCCGGCTCACTCGTTCGGGGCATATGCGGCAGGCATGCCGCCGACCGGGTCCGTATCCGTCGTTCGCGGGTGCTCCTGCGGCGTCTCCAACTGTTCATGCGCCGTCTCTTGACGCTCTGTAGGGCAAACCCTAAGGTCGCCGCACACAAGGGACGTCCTACGTCCCATTTTTCTGACTCGGCACTCGATTGCGACGGGGCATCGGGAGGTCTGATGACAGTCGGCACGGGGGCGGCACGCTCGTACGAGGTGTCCGTTCCGTTCCGGGCGGGCACCGAGGGCTATGCGAGCTACCGGATCCCGGCAGTGGTGCTGACCCACGCCGGAACGCTCCTCGCCTTCGCCGAGGGCCGGGCGGACTCCTCCGCCGACCACGGCCGCATCGACCTCGTGCTCAAGCGGTCCGCCGACGGCGGCCGGACCTGGGGCGCGTTACAGCTCGTCGCCCGCAACGGCGATGGCACGGCGGGCAATCCGGCCCCCGTCGTCCTCGACGGCGGCCCCCATGACGGCCGCGTCCTGCTGGTGCACATCCGCAGCGCCGCCTCCGCCACCGAGGACCGGATCCGGCGCGGCGAGGTGAGCGCGGCCGACGGGCGGCGGGTGTGGCTGACGTACAGCGATGACGACGGCGCGAGCTGGAGCGAGGCCCGCGAGATCACCGCGAGCACCAAGCGGCCCGAATGGCGGTGGTACGCCACCACCCCCGGCCACGCCCTCAGGCTGCGGTACGGCGCCCACGCGGGCCGGATCGTCGTCGCGGCCAACCACTCCCTGCCCCCGACCGTCCCCGGCGACGACGGCACCGAGGGGCGGTACAACGGCGGGCACGATCTGCTCAGCGACGACCACGGCGCCACCTGGCGGATCGGGTACGTGGACGACAACCCGGACGGCTACGTCAACGTCAACGAGACCACCGCCGCCCAACTCCCCGACGGCCGCGTCTACTTCAACACCCGCACCGACGCGACCGCGCCCGGCACCCGCGCCGACGCCCACTCCGGCGACGGGGGCGCCACCCTGGACCTGCCCTTCCGGCCGCAGGCCGGTCTGGTGGCCCCCGTGGTCGAGGGCAGTGTGCTGCATCTCGGAGAGCCGGACGCGCTGCTCTTCTCCGGCCCCGCCGACCCCGCGTACCGGGCCCTGATGACCGTCCGCACCAGCCATGACGGCGGTGTCACCTGGCGGCCCACGCACACCGTGAACGGCCTGCCCGCCGCCTACTCCGATCTGGTCCGACTCGACGACGCCACGGTCGGACTGCTCTACGAGACCGGCGACTTCAGCGCCTACTCGACCATCACATTCCGGCGCATTCCGACGGAGGAGCTGGTTTGACTTCCTCCCCCTCGTGAACGAGAGGGATTCCTACGGCTCGCGCCGTAGGGCTTCCTGTTTCATCACCGACTGCCCCGTCCGGGAGGACTCCCGTTGAGGTCTTACACCGGCTCCACAGGCCGACACCGCCAGTCCGGCGGCCAGAAGGTTCTGCGCCGCGTTCACGTCCCGGTCGTGGGTCGTGCCGCAGGCGCATGTCCAGGTGCGGACGCTGAGCGGCATCTTCCCCCGCAGCGTGCCGCATGCGGAGCACAGCTTGGAGGAGGGGAACCAGCGGTCGACCGCGATCACTTCACGGCCGTACCAGGCGGCCTTGTACTCCAGCATGCTCCGGAACTCCGACCATGCCGCATCCGAGATCGCCCGGGACAGCTTGCCGTTGCTGAGCATGTTCCGGACGGTGAGGTCCTCGATCACGAGCGTTTGGTTTTCACGCACGAGTCGAGTGGTGAGCTTGTGCAGATGGTCACGGCGACGGTCGGCGATGCGGGCGTAGACCCTGGCGACCTTGCGGCGTGCCTTGGCCCGGTTGGCGCCGTCGCCCCTGGCCTTGCGGGCGAGGTCGCGCTGGGCGCGGGCGAGGCGGGCGCGGTCGCGCCGCTCGTGCCTCGGGTTGGCGATCTTCTCGCCCGTGGACAGGGTGAGCAGGTGGTCGAGCCCGGCGTCGATACCGACCGCCGAGCCGCTGGCGGGAAGCGGCCGGAGGACGGGGTCCTCGACGAGGAGGGAGACGAACCAGCGCCCGGCCGCGTCCTGGGAGACGGTCACCGTGGACGGGAGGGCGCCTTCCGGCAGGGGACGCGACCAGACGATGTCCAGCGACTGGTCCATCTTCGCCAGCGTCAGCTTCCCCTCCCGGAACCGGAACGCGCTGGAGGTGTACTCGGCGGACTTGCCGGACTTCTTGCGCGACTTCAACCGCGGGTACTTCGACCGCTTGGCGAAGAACGCGGTGAACGCCGCCTGGAGGTGCCGCAGGGCCTGCTGGAGCGGAACCGAGGACACATCGTTGAGGAAGGCCAGTTCCCCGGTCTTCTTCCACGCCGTCAACATGGCCGACGTCGCGTTGTAGTTGATCCGCTCCTGACGCAACGTCCACGCCTCAGTACGGGCCGCGAGCGCCATGTTGTAGACCTTCCGCACGCATCCGAACGTACGCGACAGCTCCGCTGCCTGCGCATCGGTCGGATAGAAGCGGTACCGATACGCCCGCTTCACGTGAGTGGCCATGGCTCACAAACTAGCACATCAGCTAGTGACTGCCTGACGGATTGTCAGTGGCGGACGCCGCATCGCCCCAGCGGCGATTCGGCTCCCCCTGCCCTGCTCCGCAGGAGCCCGATCCCTCCCCCGCCTGAAAGCGGGGGTTTCCTCGGAGGTTCCCGATGAACGACACCCCGACCGGTACGAGCGACACTCCGACACGACGGGACACGCGGATGGCCCGACGGAACACCTGGCCGTCCGGCGCGCCGCGCCGCGCCGTCCTCGGCGGTGCGGCCGCCGCGGCGGCCGGGTTCGCGCTCACGGGCTGCGGCTCGGACGACGACGGGGGCGGGGAACCCAAGGGCCGTAAGAAGGGCGAGAAGATCACCCTGACCTTCTGGTCCTGGGTGCCGGGCATCGACAAGCCCGTCGCCCTGTGGAACAGCAAGAACCCCGAGGTGCGGGTCAAGGTCGAGAAGGTCTCGGCCGTCGACGGCGCCCAGTACGCCAAGATGCACGCCGCCATCAAGGCGGGCAATCCGCCGGACCTCGGCCAGATCGAATACCCGGTCGTACCCAGCTTCCTGGTCGACAACGGGCTGCTGGATCTGACCAAGTACGGGGTCGCCGAGCACAAGGACATGTTCATCGGCTGGCAGTGGCAGCAGTCCGTGTTCGGCAAGGCCGTCTACGCCGTACCGCAGGCGTCCGGTCCGATGGGCCTGTTCATCCGTCAGGACCTGTTCGACAAATGGGACATAGAGCCGCCCACCACCTGGGACGAGTACGAGACGGCGGCCGCGGCGATCCGTAAGAAGGGCGCCTGGATCGAGACCTTCTCGGCCACCAACGGCAACCGCTTCGCGGGGCTGGCGTGGCAGGCCGGGGCGCGCTGGTTCGGCACCGAGGGCGACACCTGGACCGTCTCCATCGACGACGAGCCCACCCGTAAGGTCGCCGACTACTGGTACGAGCTGGCCCGGCGCAAGCTCATCAAGACCATTCCGGACCGGCAGAACGCCTGGTACAAGGATGTCCAGACCGGCTCCATCGCCTCCTGGCTCGGCGCCAGTTGGGGCGACGCCCTGCTGGTCGGCAACGCCCCCAAGACCGCCGGCAAGTGGCGCGTGGTGCCCATGCCGCAGTGGAAGAAGGGCGACGCCTCCTACGCCAACTGGGGCGGCTCCACCACCGCGGTCTTCGCCAGGACCAAGTACCCCAAGGACGCGCTGGCCTTCGCGATCTGGCTCAACACCGACCCCGAGTCGATCAAGCTCCTGATCGAGAACGGCTATGGCACCCCGGGCGCCAAGCAGGGGTACACCACCTCCCAGCTCGATGTGCACAAGGACTTCTTCGGCGGCCAGGCGTACAGCAAGGTCTTCGACGAGGCGAGCAAGGGCGTGGACACGAGCTGGAAGTGGGGCCCCGCCACGGACACCCTCTACCAGCGGCTCGGCGACGCCTTCACCGCCGCCATCGGCGACGGGTCCGACTTCCGCTCCGTGCTGAAGAAGGTGCAGGGCGAGACGATCACCGACCTCAAGGAAAAGGGCCTCAAGGTGAAGGCCGGGTGAGGCGGGTGAGCAAGGCCCCCCGCCGCCTCACCCGGACCGAGGCACGCAGTGCCCGGGCGGCGTCCGGGTTTCTGCTGCCCTTCCTCGCGCTCTTCCTGCTGTGCTTCATCGCCCCCATCGGCTACGCCCTCTACGAGAGCCTGCTGAAGGTCGAGCGCACCGGGCCGCTCGGCCTCGGCGGGGAGACCAAGCAGGTGTGGGCGGGCCTGTCCAACTACGCCCACGCCCTGGAGGACGACCGGTTCACGGCGGGCTTCGGCCGGGTGCTGCTCTTCGGCGCCGTCCAGATCCCGTTGATGATCGCCTTCGCCACCGCGCTCGCGCTGCTGCTGGACGCGGCCTCCGCGCGCTGGGTCGGCTTCTTCCGGACCGCCTTCTTCCTGCCGTACGGCGTGCCCGGTGTGATCGCGTCGATCCTGTGGGGCTTCCTCTACGTCCCCGGGATCAGCCCGCTGGTCGAGATGGCCGATTCGATGGGCTGGCAGGTGGACTTCCTGGGCCGCGGGGCGGTCCTGTGGTCCATCGCCAACATCGTCACCTGGCAGTTCACCGGCTACAACATGCTGGTGCTGATCGCCCAGCTCAAGGCCGTACCCGGAGAGCTGTACGAGGCGGCGCGGATCGACGGGGCCAATGCCTGGCAGGTCGCCCGGCACATCAAACTCCCCCTGATCCGGCCCGCGCTCGTGCTCACCACCGTCTTCAGCCTCATCGGCACCCTTCAGCTCTTCGCCGAACCCAAGGTGCTCAAACCGCTGAGCAACTCCATCGACTCCGGCTACACCCCCAATCTGGCCGCCTACAACGAGGCGTTCACCAGCAACAATCAGCACATCGCGGCGGCCGAGGCGGTTCTGCTCGCCCTCATCGCCTGCGTGCTGTCCTTCGGATTCCTAAGACTCGTGGGCCGGCGGGGGAAGGACGGCGACAACGGATGAACGAGGCGAACGACCTGGCGGGCGCGGTCGCGAGCGAGCCCCCGGAGGAGGCCGCACCCGGGAAGGGGCGGCCCGAGGCGGTCCCGCCCGCTGACCGGCCCGGGGCGGGCCGCCGCGCGGCGAGGCGCCGGGAGGGGACGGAACCCCCCTTGCGGCACCGGATCATCACCGTCTCGCTGCTCACCGTCGCCGCCATCTACTTCCTGACCCCCGTCTACTGGCTCGTCGTCTCCTCCACCAAGTCCAGCAGCGATCTCTTCGGCACCTTCGGCTTCTGGTTCCACGACCCGCACCCGCTCGACTATCTGCACCGGGTGCTCACCTACGACGACGGCATCTACGTCCGGTGGTTCGCCAACAGCCTGATGTACGCGGGCGTCGGCGCGCTCGCCGCCACCCTGCTGGCTGCCGCCGCCGGCTACGCCCTGGCCAAGTTCCGCTTCCCCGGCCGGGAGGGCATCTTCAACGTCATCCTGGCCGGAGTGCTGATCCCGGGCACGGCGCTCGCCCTCCCGCTCTATCTCCTCTTCAGCGAGATCGGCCTGGCCAACACCTACTGGGCCGTGCTGATCCCCAGCGTCGTCAGCCCCTTCGGGGTCTATCTGTGCCGGATCTACGCGGCCGCCGCCGTCCCGGACTCCCTCCTGGAGGCGGCGCGGATCGACGGGGCGGGGGAGGCCCGGATCTTCTCCACGCTGGGGCTGCGGCTGATGACCCCGGCGCTGGTCACCGTCTTCCTGTTCCAGTTCGTGCACATCTGGAACAACTTCTTTCTGCCGCTGGTCATGCTCTCCGACTCCGATCTCTACCCGATCCAGCTCGGCCTGACGTCCTGGCAGGGGTACGCGGACCGGCAGCCGGAGCTGTACCAGTACACGGTCGGCGGGGCGTTCCTGTCCGTCCTGCCGCTGATGGTGCTGATGGGAGTACTCCAGCGGTACTGGCGCACAGGGCTGACGGAGGGGAGTGTCAAAGCGTAAGGGACGTCACCATGAAGGTGGCCGCGGTGCGTGACAGGATCACTGTCATGACTACTCCTGATGCCTCGAACTCCGCGTCCGACGCCCCCGCGAAGAAGGCCCCGGCCAAGGACCCCTGGGACCTTCCCGATGTGTCCGGCCTGACCGTCGGCGTCCTGGGCGGCACCGGTGACCAGGGCCGCGGCCTCGCCTACCGGCTGGCCAGGGCCGGCCAGAAGGTGATCATCGGCTCGCGCGCCGCCGAGCGCGCGCAGACCGCGGCGCGGGAGCTGGGCGGCGCGGAGCTCGGCATCGAGGGCGCGGACAACGCCGAGTGCTCGCGCCGCAGCGACATCGTCATCGTCGCGGTCCCGTGGGACGGCCATGCCAAGACGCTGGACTCCCTGCGCGAGGAGCTGAGCGGCAAGCTGGTCGTCGACTGCGTCAACCCGCTGGGCTTCGACAAGAAGGGCGCGTACGCCCTGAAGCCGGAGGAGGGCAGCGCCGCCGAGCAGGCCGCAGCCCTGCTGCCGGACTCCCGGGTCACCGCGGCCTTCCACCACCTGTCGGCCGTACTGCTCCAGGACCCCGAGGTCGAGCAGATCGACACCGATGTGATGGTGCTGGGCGAGTCGCGTGCCGACACCGACCTGGTCCAGGCGCTCGCGGCCCGCATCCCGGGCATGCGCGGCGTCTTCGCGGGCCGGCTGCGCAACGCCCACCAGGTGGAGTCCCTGGTGGCCAATCTGATCTCGGTCAACCGCCGCTACAAGGCCCATGCGGGCCTGCGCGTCACCGACGTCTGAGGGCGCCGCCGCCCGGGCGGCACATCCGGGGCGCCCCGCCCCCGCGGCGGTGCATGGGGGACAATGTCGGGGAGTGCCACATCCCCCGACAGGAGCCGACCCCATGCCCCGCCTCGCCCTTTGCACCCTGGCCGTCTGCGTCCTCGCGATCGCCGCGGCCGTCGTGTCCTTCGCGCGGGGGAGCTGGCTCGGGATCATCTGGATCCTGATCGCCGGTATCTCGTCCAATATGGCCTGGTACTACGTCCGCAAGGCCCGGGCCGACCGCGCGGCCGAGCGGGAGACCACGGGCGCCACGGGCTGAGGCCCCGGGCAGGGTCTTAGCCGAGGCGGGGGATATCGGGCTCACCCTGCCAGAAGCGGAAGAATTCCTGTCCCCAGTAGGTGTCCCATTCCGATACGCCCAGGGCTCGCATCACCGCGTCGATGGCGCCGAAGAACGCCTCGTTGACCTCGGGTATCCACAGGATTCCGAAGACCGCGAGCAGCCCGAACGGCGCGTACGGCTCGACCTGGCGCCGGATGCGGTACGACAGCCACGGCTCGATCACCCCGTACCCGTCCAGCCCCGGCACCGGCAGGAAGTTCAGGATCGCCGCCGTGACCTGGAGCAACGCCAGGAAGGCGAGGGCGAAGCGGAAGAGCTCCGGCACCCGGTCCGTGGCGTCGAGCCAGAACGGGGCGGTCAGCGCGGCCGCGAACAGCACATTCGTCAGCGGGCCCGCGGCCGAGATCAGACTGTGCTTCCAGCGGCCCTGGATCCGGTGCCGCTCGATGAACACCGCCCCGCCCGGCAGCCCGATCCCGCCCATGATCACGAAGACCACGGGCAGCACGATGCTCAGCGCCACATGCGTGTACTTCAGCGGGTTGAGGGTCAGATAGCCCTTCGCGCCGATCGACAGATCCCCGCCGTGCAGCGCGGTGCGCGCATGGGCGTACTCATGCAGGCACAGCGAGACGATCCAGCCGGAGACGACGAACAGGAAGACGGCGAAACCGGGGCTCGCCGAGTACTCCGTCCACACCGCCCACGCGGACACGACCATGATCGCGAACAGTCCGAGGAAGACGGGGCTGATGCGCCGCTCGCGGCGGCTGATGGCGGTGGTCATCGAGTGGGGTCTCCATACGGGCTGGTGAGCGCTGAGGGGAAAACGTCGCACAGGGGGCGCGGAGTTCCGGGCCAGGGTAAACGGGAGAACCGCCGGGCCAGCGAAAACGGGGGAACGGCCGGGCTCCGGGGAACGGGAGAATGGCCGGGCCGGGATGACCGGGAGAACGGCCGGGGCGGGCGCGGTCGGCCGGGAGACCGGCATCCCTCAGAATGGGGCAGTGCGCTACGGCATCCTCGGCACCACCCAGGCCCGCCACGACGACGGCACCCCCGTGGACGTCGGCGGGGCGCGGCTGCGTGCGCTGCTGGCGGCGCTCGCGCTGGCGCCCGGGCGGGCGCGGACCACCGGGGCGCTCATCGGTGAGATCTGGGTCACCGATCCGCCCGTCGACGGGCACGGCGCGCTGCAAGCGCTGGTCGGGCGGCTGCGGCGGGCGCTCGGCAAGGACGCCGTGGAGTCCGTTCCCGGCGGGTACCGGCTGAGCGCCGACCCCGACGACGTCGATCTGCACCGCTTCGAACGGCTCGCGGAGGAGGGCGGCCACGCCCTCGCCGACGGCGATCCCGCCAAGGCCGTCGATCTGCTCGACGCCGCCCTCGCGCTATGGCGCGGGCCCGCGCTCAGCGATCTGCCCGACGCCACCGCGCCCGCCGCCCGCGCCGAGGCACGACGGCTGGACGCGCGGCGCGCCCGGCTCGCCGCCGACCTCGCCCTCGGCCGCCCCGCCCAGGCCCTCCCCGCGCTCACCGGGCTCTGCGAAGGCCACCCGCTGGACGAGCCGCTGCACGCGCTGCGCATCCGGGCGCTGCGGGACGTGGGCCGGGTGGCGGAGGCGCTGGCCGCGTACGAGGTGATCCGTACGGAGATCGCCGAGCGGCTGGGCGCGGATCCGGGGCCGGAGCTGCGGGGGCTGTACGCCGAGCTGCTGGCGGCGGCCGACGAGGGCTCTCCCGTACCGCCCGGCCCGGTTCCGCCGCGCCCCGCCCCTGCCCCCGCCCGTGGCGGCGGTGGCAATCTGCGGGCCCGGCTGACCAGCTTCGTCGGCCGCGAGACCGATCTGGCGACCCTGCGCGGCGATCTGTCCGGCCACCGGCTGATCACCCTCCTCGGGCCCGGTGGCGCCGGGAAGACGCGGCTGTCCCAGGAGGCCGCCGAATCGTCCGCGCCCGACTGGCCGGACGGGGTGTGGCTGGCCGAGCTGGCGCCCGTCGACGACCCCGAGACCGTTCCGGAGACGGTGCTCAGCGCGGTCGGGGGGCGCGAGACGGTCCTGCTCGGCACCTCGCCCGAAGGGCTGCGGGTCGCGACCGACCCGGCCGTGCGCGATCCGCGCGCCCGGCTCATCGAGCACTGCGCCCCGCGCCGGATGCTGATCGTGCTCGACAACTGCGAACACCTCGTCGCGGCCGCGGCCCACCTCGCCGAGTCCCTGCTCGCCCAGTGCCCCGGGGTCACCATCCTGGCCACCAGCCGCGAACCCCTCGCCGTCCCGGGAGAGTTGGTGCGCCCCGTGGAGCCGCTGCCCGACCCCGTCGCGCTGCGGCTGCTCCAGGACCGGGGCGCGGCGGCCCGGCCCGGTTTCCGCACCGAGGACGATCCGGCCGCGTGCGCCGAGATCTGCCGGCGCCTCGACGGACTGCCGCTGGCGATCGAGCTGGCCGCCGCCCGGCTGCGGCTGCTCACCCCACGACAGCTCGCCGACCGCCTCGACGACCGCTTCCGCCTCCTGACCAGCGGCAGCCGTACGGCGCTGCCCCGCCAGCAGACCCTGCGAGCCGTCGTCGACTGGTCCTGGGACCTGCTCGACGCCCCCGAACGCACCGTGCTCGCCCGGTTGTCCGTCTTCGCCGGCGGCTGCGGTCTGACCGAGGCGGAGTCGGTGTGCGCGGACGCGGCCGAGGCGGTGCGGGCAGACCCCGAAGAAGACACAGCAGACACAGCAGACACAGCAGACACAGCAGACACAGAAGACGCTGAACACGAACACCGCACCGGGGCCGTGGAGCCCCGCGATGTGGCCGCGCTGCTCGGTTCCCTTGTCGATAAATCGCTGGTCGTCACCGCGCCCGGACCGGAGCCCGGAGCGGACGGGGAGATGCGGTACCGGCTGCTGGAGACCGTCGCCGAGTACGCGGCCGAGCGGCTGGACGAGTCCGGCGAGCGGGCCGCGGTCGAACAGCGCCATCTGGTCGCCTACCGGGAGCTGGCCCGCACCGCCGATCCGCTGCTGCGCGGCCCCGCACAGCGCCACTGGCTGGTACGGCTGGAGACGGAGCACGAGAATCTGCGCACCGCGCTGCGCCGGGCCGTGGCCGCCCGCGACGAGCAGGAGGCACTGTGCCTGGTGCTCTCGCTCGGCTGGTTCTGGCATCTGCGCGGCCACCGCGGCGACGCACGCCAGTGGGCGACCATCGCGGCCGGGCTCGGGCCGAGCCCCTTCGCACCGCCCGTGCCCCCCGCGGCGCCGCTGTACGTGAGCTGCACGGCCGACCCGCCGCCGATGGCGCCCGAGCTGCTGGTGGAGGCGCGGCGGGGAGTGCGGCTGTACGCGCTGGCCAACATCGACGGCGACCTCCAGGCCATGGTGGGCGACGACACCCAGCGCGAACTGGAGGGCATCGTCTCCGCCTACCGGCCGGGGCTGCCCCAGAACTGCCGTCTCCCGGGCATCCTGTGGTTCTTCGCGGTGTTCCTCAAGGGCGATTACGCCCTGCTGCGGGAGATGGCCGACGAGGCGGTGCGCACTTGCCGGGAGCTGGGCTACGCATGGGAGCTGGCGTTCACCCTCCAACTGCGGGCCAAGGTCTACCGGGAGCGGAGCGGCGAGCACCGGAGCGCGACCCGCGACGCCGACGAAAGCCTGGAGATCTTCCGCAGGCTCGGTGACGTATGGGGCGAGGCGGAGGCGCTGGCCGGCCGCGGCGAGACCTGGGAGAAGCGCGGCGAGGGCGAGGCGGCGGCCGCGGACTACCGCGCGGCGATCCGCTGCGCCCAGGAGCTGGGCGCCCACGATCAGGTGCTGCTTCTGCGGTCCCGGCTGGCCGGGCTGTTCGTGGAGTTCGGGGACGAGGAGAAGGCCGCCGAGGGCGAGCGGATGCTGCGCGAGGTGGTCGAGCAGGGGCAGCACGCGGGCGCCGAGGCGCTGTCGTACGCCCGGATCCATCTGGCGCAGCGCTACGGCACCACGGGCCGCTTCGCGGAGGCGCGGACCCTTCTGGTCACCTCGCACGGGGAGTTCGAGAACCGGGCGCTGCGGATGTTCGAGGGCATGGTGGAGGGGATGCTGGCCTGGCTGGACCTGCTGGAGGGACGGCCGGGCGACGCCCTCGCGACCGTGCGCGGTGCGCTGGCGAAGACCACCGGCCGGATGACGGAGATGGTCGCGCCGTTCATCCCGGTGACCCACCTGCTGACCGCCGCCGAGGCGCTGACCGGCCTCGACGGGGCGGAGCGGGCCGCGGCCGCGGCGCGGCTGCTGGGGGCGTACGACGTGCTGCGCAGGCCCCAGCAGTACTGGATGTCGGGCGGCGAGATGGCACGCCGGGAGCGGACCGAGGCCGCGGCTCGGGCCGAGCTCGGGGACGCGGTGTACGAGCGGGTCCACGCCGAGGGCGGCGGCCTCACCCTGGACGAGGCCGTCGCGCTGGTCTGAGCGGCCCGATGAGCAGGCCCGGTGAGCAGGCCGGGGGAGCACGGGGAGCGGGCCGGGGAAGCACGGGGAGCGACGACACGGCGACCGGCCGGGCGCCCCCCCCCGTAGGGCGCGCCCGGCCGGTGGATCGAGACCGCGGACCGTCAGGTGGTCCGTGGACCGTCAGGTGGTCTTGTTGCGGAACTTGCGCACCGCGAGCGGCGCCACGAGCACCGTGATGGCCACCGTCCAGATCAAGGTCACCATCACCGGTTCGGCCACCGCGCCATCGCCGCTGGTCAGCGCCCGTGCGGCGTCCGCGAGCCGGGACAGCGGGTTGTACTCGGTGAAGGACCGCAGCCAGTCCGGCATGGTGGCGGTCGGAGCGAAGATGGACGAGCCGAACTGAAGGGGCATCATCACCAGGAAGCCCATGCCGCTGACCGCCTGCGGGGTGGGCAGCGACATGCCCAGCAGCATGAATATCCAGGTCAGCGAGGATCCGAAGAGCACGGCCAGGGCCACCGCGGCCAACAGCTCCAGCGGCCCGGTCTTGAGCTCGAAGCCCATGATGAAGCCCATGATCAGCAGGACCACGGTGGACAGCAGCATCCGGCCGCACTCCACGACCAGCTTGGCGATCAGCACCGAGGAGCGGGCGATCGGCAGGGTGCGGAAGCGGTCCATGACGCCCTTGTTGAAGTCGTCATTGACGCCGCTGCCGATCGACATCGCGATGTTGAGCCCGCCCATCGCCATCAGACCGGGAATGAAGTAGTTCACGTACTCGGAGCGGTTGCCGCCCGTCATGGCGCCGCCGAAGACATAGGTGAACAGCAGCGCGAAGACGATCGGCATCGCCAGGGCGTCGAACATCGCGAACGGTTCGTACCTGATCTGCATGGCGTTGCGCCGCACCAGCGCGCCGATGTGGCGCAGATTGGCGCGGAGGCCGATCCGGCCGTCGCTCTTTCCCGGTACGGGCGCGGTCATCGTGGCCGTACTCACGCGGCGACCTCTTCCAGCGTCTTGTTGTCCTGCGGTGCGGACGCCTTCCGGCCGGTGATGGCCAGGAAGACCTCGTCCAGGCTGGGCATATGGGTGTCGATCCCGGCGATCGCGAAACCGCGCTCACTGAGCAGACCGATCAGGGCGGTGAGCTGCTCGTCGCTGGCGATGGGCACCGCGACCTGGCCCTCCTCCACATCGGCGGTCGCGCCGCCGATGCCGTCGAGACCCGACTGGGTGATGGCGCCGACCATGCGGTGCACCTCGCCGGGGTCGGACGGGCGGATCTTCAGGGTGCGGCCGCCGACCTTGGCCTTGAGCTCGTGCACCCGGCCTTCGGCGATGACCCTGCCCCGGTCGACCACCGTCAGGTTGTCGGCGAGCTGCTCGGCCTCCTCCATGTACTGGGTGGTCAGCAGCACGGTGGCCCCCTCGGCGACCATCCGCCTGACCTCGTCCCACACCTCGTTACGGGAGTGCGGGTCCAGGCCGGTCGTCGGCTCGTCCAGATAGAGCACCGAGGGCCGGCCGATCATGGACGCGGCCAGGTCGAGCCGGCGGCGCATACCGCCGGAGTAGGTGCGCACGCGCCGCTTGCCGGCCTCGGTGAGCGAGAACCGCTCGAGCAGGGTGTCCGCCCGCGCCCGGGCCTCCTTGCGGGAGAGATCGAGCAGCCGCCCGATCATGAAGAGGTTCTCCCAGCCGGGAAGCTTCTCGTCGACCGAGGCGTACTGCCCGGTCAGCCCGATGATGCGGCGCAACTGCCGGGGCTGGCGCACCACGTCGTACCCGGCCACCATCGCGGTGCCGGCGTCCGGCACCAGCAGGGTGGACAGACAGCGGACAAGTGTCGTCTTACCGGCGCCATTGGGGCCCAGCACACCCAGGACGGTGCCCTCCGGCACGTCCAGATCCACTCCGTCGACGGCCTTGGTGTCACCGAAGTGCTTGACCAGCCCCCGTACTTCGACGGCGTTGCCGTCCCTGATCCTCTGTTCCCGCGTCATGGGCCCAGGATGACAGCCGTCACCGACAGACCGCCGACAAGCGGCAGACAGCCCGCCGACGGGGGAAGATCGGCGGGCTGTCGTTGTACCGCAGTGGCCTAGTGGAAGGAGTGCTCCTCGGCCGGGTAGGCCCCGCCGACGACGTCCTCCGCGAAGGCCCGCGCCGCATCGCCCAGCCCCTGGCGCAACTGTGCGTACTGCTTGACGAAGCGCGGCACCCGGCCGTCCGTCATGCCCGCCATGTCCGTCCACACCAGGACCTGGGCGTCACACTCGGACCCGGCGCCGATGCCGACGGTGGGGATGTGCAGCGAGCGGGTCACCTCGGCGGCCAGCTCGGCCGGGACCAGCTCCAGGACGACCGCGAAGGCGCCCGCGTCCTGCACCGCCTTGGCGTCCCGCAGCAACTGCTGGGCCGCCTCCTCGCCGCGCCCCTGGACCGGGTAGCCGCCGTAGGCGTTGACGGACTGCGGGGTCAGCCCCACATGCGCCATGACCGGGATGCCGGACTGGACCAGCAGCTCGATCTGCTGGGCCGAGCGCTCCCCGCCCTCCAGCTTCACGGCACCCACGCCCGCCTCCTTGACCAGGCGGGTGGCGTTGCGCAGCGCCTGCACCGGGCCCTCCTGGTACGAGCCGAAGGGCAGATCGCCGACGACGAGGGCGCGCCGGGTGCCGCGCACCACGGCGGCGGAGAGCAGCGCGATCTCGTCCATGGTGACGGGGACGGTGGACTCATAGCCCAGGTGGCAGTTGCCCATCGAGTCGCCGACCAGCAGCACCGGGATGCCCGCCTGGTCGAAGACGGACGCGGTCATCGCGTCGTAGGCGGTGAGCATCGGCCACTTCTCGGCGCGCTCCTTGGCGGCCGCGATGTCACGGACGGTGATGCGGCGGGAGCTGGTGCCCCCGTAGAGGGCCTTCTCGGACTGCTTGTGCGCAGGACTGACGTGCGTCATCGCTACGGCTCCTGTTCATCATCTCGAGGCGCCCTGACGGCGTCCCCGGACCAACCCCATGCTGGCACGGCTCCTGCCGGGGCGAAAGTGGGCCCGGATCCCCCGGGCGGTGGCCTTGACCACCTTTTCGCGGGGCCCGTTCCGGGCCGTCGGCCAAAAGCCTCGCAAAGATCTTCCAATACGATACGGTCTCGTATCGTAAGTCGCTTAGCCTGGGCGGCATGGCCTCTCCATCCAGCACCCAGGGCGCCCCGGACGGGTCCGGCGTCCCCGAGGCGATCTACCGCAGACGCTGGGCGATCCTCGTCGTCCTGATGTTCAGCGTCCTGGTCGTCGTCCTCGACAACTCGATACTCAACGTGGCGATGAAGACGATCGCCTCGCCGAAGCCCACCGGACTCGGGGCCACCCAGAGCCAGCTCGAATGGGCGATCAACTCCTACACGCTGGTCTTCGCCGGGCTGCTGTTCACCGCGGGCATCCTCGGCGACCGGATCGGCCGTAAGAAGGTCCTGCTCGGCGGGATGGTGGTGTTCGGCGCGGGCTCGGTGCTCGCCGCCTTCTCCGGTTCGCCCGGTGAACTCATCGGCTTCCGCGCGCTCATGGGGCTTGGCGCCGCCTTTGTGATGCCCGCGACCCTCGCCATCCTGGTCAATGTCTTCGAACGCGAGGAACAGGCCAAGGCGATCGGCATCTGGGTCGCCGCGGTGGGGCTGGCCATCGCCATCGGCCCGATCACCGGCGGACTGCTGCTGGAGCACTTCTGGTGGGGCTCGGTCTTCTTCGTCAATGTGCCGATCGTGATCGTCGGACTGATCGCGATGGTGGTGCTCGTCCCCGACTCCAGGGACCCGGCGCCCGGCCGGGTCGACCCGCCGGGCGTGCTGCTGTCCGTCGTCGGGCTCGTGCTGCTGGTCTACGGCATCATCAAGGGCGGCCAGCTCGCCGACTTCACCGACGCCCAGGTGCTGGGCTCCATCGGCGCCGGGCTCGCCGTCCTGGTGCTGTTCGTACTGCACGAGAAGCGCAGCCACCACCCGGCCATCGACATCGGCTACTTTCGCAACCCGGCCTTCTCCGCCGCCATCGCCGCCGTCGCCCTGGTCTTCTTCGCCCTCATGGGCGTGACCTTCTTCATGGTCTTCTACACCCAGAGCGTGCGCGGCTACAGCGCGCTGGAATCCGGGCTGCTGATCCTGCCGCTCGCCGTCGCGCAGTTGATCTTCGCCCCGCGCGCCCGGCTGGTCGTCGAGCGGTTCGGCGCCCGTGCGGTGTGCACCGGCGGCATGCTGCTGGTGGCCGCCACCATGTCGGGTTTCCTGCTGCTGGGCGTGGACACCCCGATCGTCGTGCTGGAGCTGCTGTTCTTCGCCCAGGGCGCCGGAATGGCGCATATCATGCCGCCGGTGACCACCGCGATCATGCAGGCGCTGCCGCGCCAGAAGGCCGGCTCCGGCTCGGCGCTCAACAACACCTTCCGGCAGGTCGGCGGCGCGCTCGGGGTCGCCGTGCTCGGCTCGGTGCTCTCCTCCACCTACCGCGAGGGCATCCGGGACACCCTGGCCGCCGTGCCCGGACTGCCCGACTCCGTACAGCACTCGGCGGGCGAGTCCGTCGAGGCCACCCTGGCGGTCGCCGAGAAGCTGGGGCCCAGGGGCCAGGAGCTGGTGGGCCCCGCGCAGGACGCCTTCGTCCACGCCATGCATGTCACCGCCCTCGGCTCGGCGGGCGTCGCCCTCTTCGGCGCGCTGGTCGTGCTGGCCTTCCTGCCCGGCAAGGGCGCCTCCGGCCAGGCCCCCGGCGGCGGGCGGCCGCACCCGCGGAAGGAGGCGTCGGCCGACCGATGACCGCACCGGAGAGCTCCGCGCCCAGACTCCGCGGCCGGCCCCGCAGCCCCGCCACCGACGCCGCGATCATCGAGGCCGCGCTGCGGCTGCTGGAGGAGGGCGCCTCGGTCGGCGGGCTGTCGATCGAGGGGATCGCCCGCGAGGCGGGCGTCGGCAAGGCCACCGTGTACCGCCGCTGGCCCGGCAAGGACGCGCTGATGCTCGATGTGCTGCGCTCCCTGGAGGAGCCCAGCCCCGAGCCGGCCGGGCTCTCGGTGCGCGACGACCTCGTCACCGTCCTGGAGTTCATGCGCCGCCGCGGGCTCGCCAAGCGCCACTCCGCCCTGCTGCGCAGCGTCATCACCCAGATGCACGCGCACAAGGAGCTGTGGCGGGCCTACGACGAGAACGTCATCGCGGCCCGCCGCGCGACCCTGCGCGCCGTGCTGCGGCGGGGG
Source organism: Streptomyces sp. CY-1 (assembly GCF_047218265.1). NCBI lineage: Bacteria > Bacillati > Actinomycetota > Actinomycetes > Kitasatosporales > Streptomycetaceae > Streptomyces > Streptomyces sp. CY-1. Next base: position 3,541,287 of record NZ_CP178393.1, on the reverse strand, counting down.
CGGGAGAGCGGTGAGATCCGCGCCGATGTGGATCTGGAGCTGCTCGCCGACCTCTTCACCGGCCCGATGCTGGCCCGCGCCATGCTCCACGAGTGGAAGGAACTCCCCGACGGGCTGGCCGAGCGGATCGTCGACACGGTCCTGGAGGGGGTCTCCCCACGCCGCTGAGCGGTTTGTGCCTGTTGTGTCACAACACCCCCTCCCGGGCCGGGATGTGGAACTCACGACCGCCGACCCTACGTCCTCGGACGGGAGAGGCCCCCGGGGGCGTCCGGAAAAGCCCTGGTCATCACCTAGGGTCGTAGCCAAGGCGCGGCAGTTGAGGCAGTGAGGGACGACGAATGACGCAGGCGTACACACAGGAGACACGACAGCTCGGGGACGCGCCCGGGCGATCGGGCTCCCGGATCGGCCGCCTGTTCCACCGGCTCCGGGACGATCGCGGCATCTGGCGGCGCGGACTGGTACTGGCGGCGATCGCGATCCTGCTCGCGCTGGTCATGATCTTCCACGCCGAGATCCCCAACCGGGTCGGCAACCTCGGCTCCCTGCTGGAGACCTTCCTGCCGTGGCTGGGCCTGGCCCTTCCGGTGCTGCTGGTGCTCGGCCTGGTGCGGCGGTCGGCGAGCGCCGTGCTCGCGCTGGTGCTGCCCGTCGCCGTCTGGCTGAACCTCTTCGGCGGGGCGATGTTCTCCGACAAGTCCGGCAGCGGCGGCGAGCTGACCGTCGTCACCCACAACGTCAACGCGGAGAACGCCGACCCGACGGGCACCGCCGAGGACGTGGCCGGATCGGGCGCCGATGTGGTGGCGCTGGAGGAGCTGACGGGCGATGCCGTGCCCACGTACGAGCGGGCCCTGGCGGGCACTTACCGCTACCACACCGTGCAGGGCACGGTGGGGCTGTGGAGCAAGTACCCGCTGTCCGGCACCAAGCCGGTGGACATCAAGCTCGGCTGGACCCGGGCGCTGCGCACCACCGTGGCCACACCGCACGGCGAGGTCGGTGTCTATGTGGCCCATCTGCCCTCGGTGCGGGTGAAGTTCAACGCGGGCTTCACCGCCGGGCAGCGCGACGCCAGCGCCGAGGTGCTGGGCCAGGCCATCTCCCGGGAGCCGCTCCGCAAGGTGATCCTGCTCGGCGATCTGAACGGCACCATGAACGACCGGGCGCTCGCCCCCGTCACCGCGCAGATGCGGTCCGCCCAGGGCGCGGCGGGCGACGGCTTCGGCTTTAGCTGGCCCGCCTCGTTCCCGATGGCGCGGATCGACCAGATCATGGTGCGGGGGATGGATCCGGTCGCGGCGTGGGCGCTGCCCAAGACCGGCAGCGATCATCTGCCGCTGGCGGCGTCGTTCGACTTCTGAACCCCGGCGGATGGACCCGGGTGGATGGACCCGGGCGGATGGACCCGGGTGGATGGACCCGGGTGGATGGACCCGGGCGGGGGAGCCCCCGCCTGGTGAACCTTGGCGGGTGACTCAGCTCACGGTCCGTCCGGCGAGATCTTACGTCCTGTTCATCTTGGGGATCTCCTCGGGAACATCCGGCGTGAGAGACTTTGTTCAGCTAGAGAACATACGCATCCTGTGCACGTTTCTCCTTCGTTTGAAAGGTCTCTCATGCCCCTGGCCCTGCTCGCCCTTGCTGTGAGCGCCTTCGGCATTGGTACTACCGAGTTCGTGATGATGGGCCTGCTGCCCAATGTCGCGAACGATCTCCACACCTCGGTGCCCACGGCCGGATACCTCGTCTCCGCCTATGCCATCGGCGTCGTGGTGGGCGCTCCGCTGCTGACCGCCCTCGGTTCCCGGATCCCGCGCAAGCGGATGCTCGTGTTGCTCATGGCGCTCTTCACGGTGGGCAACCTCGCCTCCGCCCTCGCCCCCAACTTCGGGCTGCTGATCGCGGGTCGGGTGCTCGCCGGGCTGCCCCACGGCGCGTTCTTCGGCGTCGGCGCGGTGGTCGCCTCGCGGCTGGTGTCCGAGGACCGGCGGGCCCGCGCGGTCGCCACCATGTTCCTCGGGCTGACCATAGCCAATATCGTCGGCGTCCCCGTGGCCACCCTGCTCGGCCAGAACCTCGGCTGGCGCGCGACCTTCCTGGTGGTCTCCGCGATCGGCGTGGTCGCGATGGGCGCGCTCGCCCGGCTCGTCCCGCAGGTCTCCCTCGAGCAGCACGGCGGCCTGCGCCAGGAGCTCGGCGCGCTGCGCGACCGGCAGGTCATCCTGGGACTGCTCACCGCCGTCTTCGGCTTCGCCGGCGTCTTCGCCGTCTACAGCTACCTCGCCTCGATGATGACCGAGGTCACCGGCTTCGGTGAGTCGACGGTCACCCTGGTGCTGGCGCTGTTCGGCATCGGCATGACGCTGGGCGCCCTGATCGCCGGTCCGCTGACCGACCGGGCGCTGCGGCCCACGCTCTACGGCTCGCTGGCGGCGCTGGCGGTCACGCTCGTGGCCTTCGACTTCACGGTGCATGTGAAGTGGGCGGCGCTGCTGTCGGTCGTGGTGCTCGGCGCGGTCGGCTTCATGACCACCACCCCGTTGCAGATGCTGGTGATGAACAAGGCCCAGCACGCCCCGACGCTGGCCTCCGCCTCCAACCACTCCGCGTTCAACCTGGCCAACGCGGGTGGCGCGTGGCTCGGCGGCGTCGCCATCGCGGCGGGCTGGGGCTGGACGTCCCCGACGCTGGTCGGCGCGGTGCTCGCGGTGATCGGGCTGGCGATCGCGTTGATCGCGGGGCGGAGTGACCGGGCTCCGGGGGGCGGGTCGCGGGTTGTTGCGAGCAGTGAGTCGATGCCGCACTTGTCCGAGGTGGGCTGAGCTACGAGGGTCCGGCGGGTCTGTCCCCTACCCGCCCCTTCCCGAAACCGGGGCCCGGCCCCGGCCCCCGCCGGGGCTCCGCCCCAGACCCCGGCCGGGCTCTGCCCCAGACCTCGGTTCCGGGGCTCTGCCCCAGACCTCGGTTCCGGGGCTCTGCCCCAGACCTCGGTTCCGGGGCTCTGCCCCAGACCTCGGTTCCGGGGCTCTGCCCCAGACCTCGGTTCCGGGGCTCTGCCCCAGACCTCGGTTCCGGGGCTCTGCCCCAGACCTCGGTTCCGGGGCTCTGCCCCAGACCTCGGTTCCGGGGCTCTGCCCCAGACCTCGGTTCCGGGGCTCTGCCCCAGACCTCGGTTCCGGGGCTCTGCCCCAGACCTCGGTTCCGGGGCTCTGCCCCAGACCTCGGTTCCGGGGCTCTGCCCCAGACCTCGGTTCCGGGGCTCTGCCCCAGACCTCGGTTCCGGGGCTCTGCCCCAGACCTCGGTTCCGGGGCTCTGCCCCAGACCTCGGTTCCGGGGCTCTGCCCCAGACCTCGGTTCCGGGGCTCTGCCCCAGACCTCGGTTCCGGGGCTCTGCCCCAGACCTCGGTTCCGGGGCTCTGCCCCAGACCTCGGTTCCGGGGCTCTGCCCCAGACCTCGGTTCCGGGGCTCTGCCCCAGACCTCGGTTCCGGGGCTCTGCCCCAGACCTCGGTTCCGGGGCTCTGCCCCAGACCTCGGTTCCGGGGCTCTGCCCCAGACCTCGGTTCCGGGGCTCTGCCCCAGACCTCGGTTCCGGGGCTCTGCCCCAGACCTCGGTTCCGGGGCTCCGCCTCAGACCTCGGTTCCGGGGCTCCGCTCCAGTCCCTGGCCGGGGCTTCGCTCCAGACCCGGTCTGGGACTCCGCCCTGGACTCCGATCGGGGCTCGGCCCAGACCTTGGTTCCGGGGCTCTGCCCCAGACCCGGAACCGGGGCTCCGCCACAGACCTCGGCCGGGGCTCCGCCGTAACCTCCGATCGGGGCTCGGCCCGGTCCCCGGAACTGGGGCTTCGCTCCAGACTCCGGCCGGGGCTCCGCCCCAGACCCGGAACCGGGGCTTCGCTCTAGACCTTGGCCGGGGCTCGGCCCGGACCCCGGAACCGGGGCTCCGCCCCAGGCCCCGTTACCAGGGGCTCCCCGACCCGGGGCCCGGGGGAAAGCCCCTGCCACGCGGCGGAGCCAATCCAGCCCCTCCGGCGTTTGAGGAGCGGGGTCCAGGGGCGGAGCCCCGGTCGGGGGCTGGGGCGGAGTCCCAGTTGTGGGAAGGGGCGGGGAGGGGAACAGCCCGCTCCGGACCCGGTGCGCTTGACTTTGACACCGATGTGAGGCTTTAGCGTCCCCGTCATCAGCCGCAAGACGAAGGACACCACTGATGACCAGCACCTCACCCCTGGGCCCCCTGGGACCCCTGGCCCGCATCGTCCGGGGCGCCGGCCCCGGGCTGCTGCTCGCCCACGGCGGGACCGGCTCCATCGACGGAAACTACGGCCCGATCCTGGACGGCCTCGCCGAGCGCCACCGCGTGGTCGGCCCCGACTACCCCGGCTCCGGCCGCACCCCGCGCGCCAGCGGGCCGTTGGACCTGGACACCCTCGCCGACCAGTTGGTGGCGGCCGCCGTCGAGGAGGGTCTGGACACCTTCGCCATCGCCGGATACTCCCTCGGCGGCCCGGTCGCCCTGCGCGCCGCCACCCGCCATCCGGAGCGGGTCACCGCCCTGGTCCTGACCGCGACCTTCGCCCACCCCAGCGCCCGGATGCGGCTCCTGGTCGAGGACTGGCTGCGCCATCTGCGCTCGGACGACCAGGCGGCGGCGGCCCGCTGGGCGGCCCTCATCGGCGCGGGCGCGCCCTATCTGGACCGGATGACGCCCGAGCAGCTCGCCATGGTGATCGAGGGTGCCCGGGCCTCCGTACCGCCCGGCGCGATCGATCAGGTCGAACTGGTCGGCCGCATCGACGTCCGCGAGGACCTGGGCCGGATCCGGGTGCCCACCCTGGTGATCTCCACGACGCTGGACACGATGGCGACGCCGTACCATCACCGCCAGGTCGCGGACGCGATCTCCGGCGCCCGCTTCGCCGAACTGGAGTCGGGCCACCTGCCGTTCGTGGAGGCGCCCGCTGAGTGGCTGGGCCTGATCAGGACGTTCCTGGACGCCCAGTACGCCCAGGCGTAGCCAAAGAGCCCCAGGTTCAGGTGCGCTCGCGCCAGCGGTTGGTGATGGGCAGCCGCCGGTCCTTGCCGAAGCCCTTCGCGGAGATCTTCGTGCCCGGCGGGTACTGCCGGCGCTTGTACTCGGCGGTGTCCACGAGCCGCAGGATCCGGGTCACCAGGCCATCGTCGTATCCCGCCGCCACGATGTCCTTACGCCCCTGGTCACGGTCGACGTACAGCTCCAGGATCCGGTCGAGGATCTCGTAGTCGGGGAGCGAGTCGGTGTCGACCTGGCCGGGGCGCAGCTCGGCGCTCGGCGGCTTGGTGATCGAGTTCTCGGGGATGGGCGGGGTCTGACCCCGTTCTTCCGCCGCCCGGTTACGCCATTTCGCCAGGCGGAAGACGGAGGTCTTGTAGACGTCCTTGATCGGGCCGTACGCGCCGACCGAGTCCCCGTAGAGCGTGGAGTAGCCGCAGGCCAGCTCGGACTTGTTGCCCGGGGCGAGGACGATATGGCCCTCCTGGTTGGAGATCGCCATCAGCATCGTGCCGCGCAGCCGCGACTGTAGGTTCTCCTCGGCCAGCCCGGTGAGCTGGAGGGACTCCATATAGGCGTCGAACATCGGGGCGATCGAGACCGTGCGGAAGTTGAGCCCGGTGCGGCGCGCCAGCTCGGTGGCGTCGGCGACGGAGTGCTCGGAGGAGTAGCGCGAGGGCATCGCGACGCCGTACACGTTCTGCGCGCCGACCGCGTCACAGGCGAGGGCGGCCACCAGCGCGGAGTCGATCCCGCCGGAGAGCCCGATCAGCACACTGCGGAAGCCGTTCTTCGCCGCATAGGCCCGCAGCCCCACGACCAGCGCCGTGTAGACCTCCTCGTCGTCGCCGAGCCGCTCGGCCTCGCCGCCCGCGAGCTCCGGCTCGTAACCAGGCAGCGGGTCGGCGGAGAGGGTGACATGGTCGATGCGCAGCCCGTCGTCCACGATCCCCTCGGGGACGGAGTCCGGGTCGGCGGCGGGCAGCTCGAGGTCGAGCAGTACACAGCCCTCGGCGAACTGCGGGGCGCGCGCGATGACTTCGCCGTCCCGGTCCACGACGATCGAGTCGCCGTCGAAGACCAGCTCGTCCTGGCCGCCGATCATCGCCAGATACGCGGTGGTGCAGCCCGCCTCCTGGGCCCGCTTGCGCACCAGGTCCAGCCGGGTGTCGTCCTTCTCCCGCTCGTACGGCGAGGCGTTGATCGACAGCAGCAGCCCGGCCCCGGCCGAGCAGCTCGCCGGCACCCGGCCGCCGTCCTGCCACAGGTCCTCGCAGATGGCGAGCGCGACGTCGATGCCGTGGACGCGCACCATGGGCAGGGTGTCGCCGGGCACGAAGTAGCGGAACTCGTCGAAGACGCCGTAGTTCGGCAGATGGTGCTTGGCGAAGGTCAGCGCGACCGTGCCCCGGTGCAGCACCGCGCCCGCGTTCTGCGGGGAGCCGGCCGGCTGGCCGTAGCGCCGGGCGCGCTCGCTGCGGTCGAGGTAGCCGACGACCACCGGCAGCTCGCCCAGCCCCTCGGCGTTCAGCCGCTCGGCGAGCGAGTGCAGGGCCGCACGCGACGCCTCGACGAAGGACGAGCGCAGCGCCAGGTCCTCGACGGGGTAGCCGGTCAGCACCATCTCGGGGAACGCCACCAGATGGGCGCCCTGCTCGGCGGAGTGCCGGGTCCAGTGGAGTATCGACTCGGTGTTGCCGTCGAGGTCTCCGACGGTCGAGTCGATCTGGTTCAGAGCGAGGCGAAGTTGAGGCACGCGCCCAGTGTAATCGTCTGTCTGACGCGATAGCCGGGGGTGTCTGCCTTCTCACGCCGGACGGCGGCGCCGGGGCGGAACCCGCCCGGCCCCTTCGCCTCCGGGGGCCGGGGGCCGGGGACCGGGCCTCCCCGGGCGCCGCGGCTACTTCTGGTAGCCGAGGATGGTCATCATCCCGGACTCCGAGTGGTAGACGTTGTGGCAGTGGACCATCCACAGCCCCGGATTGTCCGCGTCGAGGTCCACGTTCACCTTGTGGTGCGGCCGCAGGATCGTGGTGTCCTTGCGGGGGCCGCCGTCCGGCAGTCCGAAGGTGTGGCCGTGCAGATGCATCGGATGCCACATGTCGGTGCCGTTGATGAAGGTGATCCGCACCCGCTCACCGGCCCGCACCGGATAGCGCTGGGCGGGGTCGTACGGCCGGCCGTTGATCGCCCAGTCCCAGCGCCGCATCGAGCCCGTGAGCCGCATCCGGATGATCCGGTCGGGCTCCTTGGGCGTCAGGCGTACGTCCTCCGCCGCCTTCAGCCGGTCCGCGGTGAGCAGCTCGCCGTCCAGCTCCTTGGGACGCGGGAACTTCACGGGGCTCTTGCCGCGGGTGCGCAGCACCGCCATCGCGGAGCGCCCCTTGCCCTCGGCCAGGACGGCGAGCGGGAAGACCCCGTCCTTGACGGTCACCAGCACGTCGTAGCGCTCGCCCATGCCCAGCAGCAGCGCGTCCGTCTTGGCCGGTACGACGGGGTAGCCGTCGGTGTGGGTGACGGTCATCCGGTGGCCGCCGAGGGCGACGCGGAAGGCGGTGTCGCCGCCCGCGTTGATGAGGCGGATGCGGATCCGGTCGCCGCGCTTGGCGCGGAAGACCTGCGGGGACTCCGGGCTGCGCCCGTTGACCAGGTAGTAGGGGTAGGTGACATCGCCCGCGTGGCCGCCCAGCAGCTCGCTCTCCATAGGTGCGGCGGGCGCGGCCTTCTTCGGCGCCGCGGGCCGGGCCGCGCCGCGCTTCGCGGCGCCCTTGGCAGCTCGTTTGCTCTTGTTCCCCATGGAACCGTCCCCCATGGAGCCGTCCCCCATGGAGTGGCCGCCCTTGCCGCCGCCCAGCCGTTCGAGCTCCGCGTCCGGGGTGCGGCCGCCCACCCCGTCGAGCCAGTCGTCGAGGACGACGACCCACTCCTTGTCGTACTTCAGCGGCTCCTTCGGATCCTCCACGATCAGCGGTGCGTACAGCCCCCGGTCCAGTTGGACGCCCGAGTGCGGATGGACCCAGTAGGTGCCCGGGTAGTACGCGGTGAAGCGGTAGTCGAAGGCGGCGCCGGTCTTGACCGGCCGCTGGGTCACCCCCGGGACGCCGTCCATGTCGTTGCGCAGCCGGATGCCGTGCCAGTGCAGCGTGGTGGGCTGCGGCAGGTTGTTGGCGAGGGTGAGGGCGATCGTGTCGCCCGCGGTCACCCGGATCTCCTGGCCCGGCACCTGGTCCTCGTACGCCCAGGACGCCACCTTGCGGGCGCCGATGTCCAGGGTGGTGGCGGTGGCGGTGAGCCGGAACGTCCGCACCGGGCCGGGGCCCCGCCGCTGCTCGGTAGCGGCGACCTCCGGGCCGTGCGGGGAGACATACTCCGGCGGGTCGTCCTCCGCGGGCGCGCCGGCCCGGGCGGGGGCGCCCATCGTGTTGCTTTCCATACCGTTGTGGCCCGCGGCCCGGGGGTGGGGGCCGGGGGAGCCACAGGCCGTGAGCAGACCGCTGCCCGCGGCGGCGATGCCCGTGCCGAGCACGGCACGGCGAGTCTTTTCGTGCATGAGTCGGTACCCCAATGCTGATGTGTGCCGGATGCGTGAGGGGCGGCGCGTCCGCCGCCCCGCCGGAAGGGCGGGCGGCCGACGCGCCGCTCTATGCGACGCGGCATCAGCGGTCGGCTGTGGGGTGAGGGGCTCTGGTGCACTGCCGCCTCCATCTGACCGTTCAGATCATCTGACTGTTTGATCATCGTGATAGTCGGCACCCTACCCCCAAGGGGTATGGAGCTCCCGCAGGCGCCACGGTGCGCGCGGAACGCCCGGGGCCGGGACCGGCCGGGTGAAAGTACGATGCACACATCGAGGTGAGCTGAGGGGAGACCGGGAGAGCCCGGACGAAACCTCCGTGAAATCCCACCGCGTGATACTGGGCTGCGGAAGGTGCCCCGCGCCCGCGAAAAGAGCCGTTTGACCTGCAAGGATAGGGGACCATGGATAAGCAGCAGGAGTTCGTGCTCCGCACGCTCGAAGAGCGCGACATCCGGTTCGTGCGGCTCTGGTTCACCGATGTGCTCGGCTTCCTGAAGTCCGTGGCCGTCGCGCCGGCCGAACTCGAGGGAGCCTTCGACGAAGGCATCGGCTTCGACGGCTCCGCGATCGAGGGCTTCGCCCGGGTCTACGAATCCGACATGATCGCCAAGCCGGACCCCGGGACGTTCCAGATCCTGCCCTGGCGCGCCGAGGCCCCCGGGACCGCCCGGATGTTCTGCGACATCCTGATGCCGGACGGCTCACCGTCCTTCGCCGATCCCCGCTTCGTCCTCAAGCGCATCCTCGCCAAGACCTCCGACCTCGGCTTCACCTTCTACACCCACCCCGAGATCGAGTTCTTCCTGCTCAACCAGAAGCCGGTGGACGGCAGCCGCCCGGTGCCCGCCGACTCCTCCGGCTACTTCGACCACACCCCGCAGAACATCGGCATGGACTTCCGCCGCCAGGCGATCACCATGCTCGAATCGATGGGCATCTCGGTCGAGTTCTCCCATCACGAGGGCGCCCCCGGCCAGCAGGAGATCGATCTGCGCTACGCCGACGCGCTCTCCACCGCCGACAACATCATGACCTTCCGCCTGGTCATGAAGCAGGTCGCGCTGGAGCAGGGCGTACAGGCCACGTTCATGCCCAAGCCGTTCTCCGAATTCCCCGGCTCGGGCATGCACACCCACCTCTCCCTCTTCGAGGGCGACCGCAACGCCTTCTACGAGTCCGGCTCCGAGTTCCAGCTCTCCAAGGTGGGCCGCTCCTTCATCGCGGGGCTGCTCCGCCACGCCGGGGAGATCTCCGCCGTGACCAACCAGTGGGTCAACTCCTACAAGCGCATCTGGGGCGGCTCCAAGCGCACCGCCGGCGCGGGCGGCGAGGCCCCCTCCTATATCTGCTGGGGCCACAACAACCGCTCCGCCCTCGTCCGCGTCCCCCTCTACAAGCCCGGCAAGACCGGCTCCACCCGCATCGAGGTCCGCTCCCTGGACACCGGCGCCAACCCCTACCTGGCCTACGCGGTACTCCTCGCGGCCGGGCTCAAGGGCATCGAGGGCGGCTATGAACTCCCGGCCGGCGCCGACGACGACGTCTGGGCCCTCTCCGACGCCGAGCGCCGCTCCCTCGGCATCGAACCGCTGCCGCAGAACCTGGGCGAGGCCATCGATCTGATGGAGCGCAGCGAACTGGTCGCGGAGACGCTCGGGGAGCATGTCTTCGACTTCTTCCTCCGCAACAAGAAGCAGGAGTGGGAGGAGTACCGCTCCGAGGTCACCCCGTTCGAGCTGCGGAAGAACCTGCCGGTGCTGTAAGCGCAGGTCAGCGAGTATGTACCGCTAGACCGATGGTCCGGGCCAGCGTCGTCGCGACGCTGGCCCGGAGTCGTCTCATTCCTCCTGGGCCGTCTGTGGGCCGTCCGGCGCGGATTCGGCCCCCTCGTACAGCCGGTCCACGGCTTTCCGGGTACGCCCCTCACTGCTGGGCATCAGGTGCGTGTACGTCCGGAGAGTGAAGCCGGGATCAGTATGGCCGAGGTAGCCGCTCAGAGCCTTGATGTTCTCCCCGGCGTCCAGCAGGACCGAGGCGTAGAAGTGACGGAGCGCGTGCATGCCGTGCTCGCGGGCCGCCTCGTGCCGCTCACCCTTCTCGGGCTCGGGTATCACCCCGGCCGCGACGAGTGCGGGCTTCCACACCCGGGTGTTGAAGTCGGTCCGGCGGACCGCGCCGCCCCCTGAGAGGGAGAACAGCAGGCTCTTGGTTATGAGCGGGCCGTCCGGCCGCAGCCAGGGCAGCGTCACCTTCACGGGCGGGAAGTGCTTCCGGTGCTCCTTGAGCACGCGACCTACGCGCTCCGGCAGCGGCACGTCCCGTTCCTTGCCGCGTTTCGGCGGCGCGAAGACCAGGTGCCCGTTGACCACCTTCACCTGATAGGCGACGTGGAGCCATCCGGCTTCGCAGTCCACCTCATCATCCGGCAGGCCGAAGATTTCGCCCTGCCTGAGACCACAACCGCCCCCGATGTCGACCATTGCCTGATAGCGCTCGGGGAGCGCGGCCCGGACAGCGAAGACGCGTTCGGCGGGCCACGGACGTACGCGAGGGGCCCCGCGCTCAGGCGCACGAACTGAGCGAGCCTTGCACGGATTCTTGAGCAGCAGACTGTCGTCCACGGCAGCGTTCAGGACAGACGAGACGTTCGCGAAGATCACCCGGCGGTATGACGATGCCGGCACTGCTCGCTCCAACTCGGCCAGCCACTCTCGGATGTGTCCGGGTTGAAACGAGTCCAGTGGGCGTGAGCCTATGTACGGGAATGCGTGAAGCCTGAGCTGTACGCCCACCGGGACCCGCGTGTTTGGGTCTGTGGTCTGCGCGGCGAGCCACTTCTCACCGTACTCGCGGAAGGTGATCCGTCCGGCGCGTGGGTCGATGTACTGCCCGCGCGACATGTCGGCTTCGGTATGGGCCAGCCACTGGTCGGCGAGTCGCTTCTGTTTGTCGGGGAATGATTTGCTCTTCTCGGTTCCGTCCGGGCCGATGTACCGGGCCCGGTAGCGCATGCCGGTGCCGTAGCGGTCGGTCTTGACGCGGCGCCTTTTTCCGTCGGCGCCGATCTCGTTCTTGTACCAGCGGTCTTGGATGTGACCTGCCATTGAGGCTGTGGTCCCTTCGTGCATGCATGAGAGCGGGGCGGGACCATGTGGTCCCGCCCCGCTGTGTCGGGTGCTGGTTTGGTGGATGTTGTCAGGCGGCTGCGGTGTCGGCCTTGCGGCCCTTGACGTACTGCTGGACGTCGGAGGGGTCGTAGCGCAGGTACTTGCCGATACGGAAGCCGGGCGGGCCGACGCGCTTCTTACGCCACTGGTAGACGGTCTCCAGGGGGACCTCGAAGAGTTCGGCGATGTCGTCGGGGGTGAGGTAGCGGTCCGGGAGTCCGGCCCGAAGGGTGGTGCGGGGGTCGGGGGTCTGGACGGCTGTGGTTGGGCTCACCTGGCTCTCCTGGTGGGTGTGGGGATGGGCGGAGTAGGGCGGCGGGCTGTCCTTGGTCGGGGCCGCTGCCCTGGGTTTCGGTGACAGAACTGACAGAACCCGGGTGGTAGCGTTCTGACCTGCTGTTTTGGGCTCAGAGTCGGCTGTGACAGAACTCGCGAAAACTCTGACAGAACCTCCTGGCAGGGGGTTCTGTCACAGACGGCCCTTCCGGGTCGGTTGGGTTCTGTCAGAGTTTCCGGAGGTTTTGTCACGGGCGCCGATCCGGGTGTTTCTGCAGGTCAGGGGGTTCTGGGTGGGGTTCTGTCAGTTCTGTCGGTGGGTTGGGGGTTGTGTCAGCTTCGGGTGAGGCGGGGGTGGGTGTCGTAGCGGGGGGGAGGGGGGCCGGCCGCCGCGTCCGGAGCGTGGGGGCTGGGGCTGCTGGCGGATCCAGCCGTGTTCCTCCAGCAGGGCCAGGGCAGGGTCGAGGTCGGCGATGGCGGGGAAGTCGCCCCGGGGCAGGCCGCGGAAGAGGTCGCGTTTGGTGAAGCCGGTGAGGCGGGCGTCGGTGAGGTGGGTGAGAACCTGGTGGGCTGCTTCCTGGGCGGGGTCGGCGCCCATGGCGTCGAAGACGTGCTGCGCGTGGACGGTGAAGTAGTCCCCGAGGCGGGTGGCGGCGGCTAGCGTCGCGGCCTCGATGGGCCGGGTCCATCCGTGGTCGGGGTGGGTGGCCAGGTGGAGCAGCCCGGCGATGCGGGCCACGGCTCCGTCCCGCTTGCTGGCCCACTTCACGATCCCGGCCAGGGAACCGCCCTTGCCGATCCGGGATTCGGTGACCTTCTGGTAGGCGAGCATCACCTGGTCGGCCTCGGGGGTGAGGGTGAGGACGGCGGGGTCGGTCCATCCGGCCATGGCCAGCGCCAGGCCGCCGAGCCGCTGGGCGTAGGTATCGGCGACGTGGTCGGGGATGAGGTCGGGGGTGAGGTTGCGGCGGCCGACGAGGGATTCGGGCTGGGCGTACAGGAAGCGGGCGAGGAGCCCGCGGCCGTCGGCGCCCTTGATCTGGCCGATGGACTCCAGGACTTCGGGCTGGACGGCCAGGCCCATGGTGACGGCGGGGTGTTCGATGTGCTGGGCGTCTCGGCCCTGCCGGTTGACCCGCACCATGTCCCCGGCATGGCCCTTGAGGAAGACCTCCATGTTGGGGGTACCGCTGTAGCGCCCGGCGATGATGTCGAAGATGCCGCCCTCCGGGGAGAGGACCGAGATGCGGCCCTCCTGCTCAGCCAGGAGAGTGGCCAGGTTCTCCGGGGTCACGTCGTCGGCGACGAGCTGCGGCTTGCAGGGGACCTTGATGTCCTCGGCGGCCTGGGCAAGTTCGACGGCCTCGGCGGTGAGCTGGTCGCGCAGGCCGGGCTCGGCGTTCGCGGCTTTGGCGGCTGCCTTGTCGGCGGCGGCCTTGGCCAGGCGCGCGGTGGTCTCGGCCTCGGCGCGGGCCGGGCCGGAGAGTTCCACGAGCGTCTTCTCGGCTGCCATGAGGGGCTCGGTCATCAGGGCGAAGACGGCGGACTTGCGGTTGCCGGGGTCGAGGGCGACGGCGGTGTAGAGGTTGACCGGCTCGCGCCAGCGTCCCCGCACGCAGACCGTGGCCCGGCCGCCGGCCGCTGTGGCGATGACGGACAGAGCCAGGCATCCAGCCAGGTCGGCGGGGGTCTGGGTCTCCTCGGCGACGGCGTTGACCATGTCGGCCAGCCAGCCGGGCAGGGCGTCCACGGGGAACGTCGGAAGCGCACGGTGCGGGGCCAGGGGGACCGGTTCGTCCCACACGGGCCCGGTGACGGCCTCGGCCGCCAGTGGGTCGAAGCCCGCCCACAGATCGGTCTCGGGGGTGGTCATGCGGCGTTCTTCTCTTCCTGGGAGCTGCGGAGCGGGCAGACGGTCTTGTGGGCTTCGTGGTCGGCGATCAGGGCGAGCACCCGGCGGCGGCCGACCGCGCTGCGGTCGCGTCCGCACGCGCATGTCGAGGTGCCGGTGGGCGTGGCCTGCCAGTCCGGTGGTGCGGTGATGTGGAGCCACGCGATGGGGTACCGCCCGTCTCCCCGCTGTCCGTCAGAGCCAGGGACAGAAGGGACGCCCTGACGGGCGGCGCCTGCCGGGGCGCCTACGGCCGTCTTGGGCGGGGCCTGTACGGCGTCCTGGGGCCGGATTCCGGTGGTGTGGGGGCGGGAGGTCACTCGGCTGCCCCCATGCCGTTGAGGCCGTTGGTGACGGCTCGTTCCGCGTACGCCTCGGGGACGCCGACGGAGACGGCGGCAGCGATGATCTGCCGCCCGATGGCGTCCAGCCCGCACGGTCCGGGGCACGTGGCGTGCTGGGCTGCCAGGAATCGGGCCACCCCGAATGCCTGCGATCCGGCGCCCGATTCGGTGTGGGAGCGCACCATGGCCAGACCGCGCTGCAGCCCGGTGCGGATGTACCGCTCGGTGTGCCTGCACCCGGTGGCCACGGTCCGGTCCCACTCGGCGCGGCCGGGGGACGAAGAGACCACGGCCCCGCGGGCGGGGGTGGTCTCTTCCCTGCCCAAGAGCGCGCGGACGGCGGACGGCAGGTCGGCCAGGGGGCCGGTGCCGGGGCCGAGCCAGCGGGCGTAGGACATGCGCGACTTGATGTCCACACCGGGCCGGACCTGGTTGGCCGAGGGCATCACTCCCTGGTAGATCCAGTGCTCGCCGCGCGTGGTCGGCACGGTTCTGGTCGCGGGGAGGGTCTGGCGCGCCCATGCGACGGCGGCGGCGTTGTCCAGGTCCACGACGGTGAGCCCGGCGCCCCCCGGGTGGTACGCGACGGCTACGGCATGGCGCCATGCGAGGGCCCATGCGGGGGAGGCGAGCACGGCGGGGTCGATGGTAGCGGCGGCCCAGGCGTGGCAGACGGCGGGGCACTGGCAGGGGCCCGGGGTCTTCATGTTGGGCCTGCCGCCGCAGGCGAGGCCCGCACAGGTGCGGCAGTTCCCGAAGGGGACCTTGCCCTTGCGCAGGGGCAGTGTCGGCATGCCGACCTTGGCCAGCTCGAGCGCGGTCTGCAGGTGGGTGCGGGCGGGGCGGTCTCGCCGGGGAGGAGTGGGTTGGTGCATGCTGGGGGTCTCCTGTTCCGTTGTGGATGGGCAGGGGAAGCCGGGGCGGCGGGCTGTCCTTGGTCGGAGGCCGCCGCCCCGGGCCTAGCTATCGAGCCGACTGCTGACGGGCGTGCTGGGCCCGGGGCTCCAGCAGCGCGAAGCGCAACGCGGATTCGGCGAGCTGGCCATAGGCGTACGCGGCGTCCGGGACTCCGGTCGCGGTGTCGATGGCCTCGTGTAGTTCCCCGGCTTCGTGGTCGGAGAGCTGGGGCTGTTCGTCCAGGTACTCGGCGAACAGGCCCGCTTCCTCGCAGATGGCCCACCGGGCATGGGCGTGGACGAGCTTGTTGTAACCGTTCCAGCGCTCCAGGCCCGGCATCAGCGGCGGGAGCGGGGACAGCTCACCGGGGATGACGTAGAACCCTTCCCGGCTCCGGCCGAGCTGGACGGCATCGGGCTGCTGGCCCTCCAGGACACGCAGGATGGCCCACGCGGTGCCGTAGGCGTAGCCCTCGGCGGCCTGGGAGTAGAGCTTGCGCAGCTTGTGCGCCTGGTCCATGAGGACATCGCCGATGGTGAACAGGGCGGCGTCGTGCGGGCGGAACGGCACTCCGCCCGGGGCCCGGCCGTCGAGGCGGACCTCACCGTCCACCGGCCGAAGCCGGTCGAGGTCGTAGGCGTCGCGGGCGAGTTCGGCGGTGCGGGCGGCGCGCTGGGCTTCGCGGGCGGCGGCGCCGAGGGCGTACACGCTGTCGGTGAGGGTTTCGAACCAGGGCATGGGGCTGGTCATGGTGTAGTGCTCCCTTTGCAGGTCGGGTGGATGGTTCGGATGGTGGTGAATCCCTCGGCGGCCAACTGCTCGGCCGAAGGGGTCATCTGGTGCAGCTTGCGCACCACGTCCTGCGGGACTTGGCGGGTGCGGGCGGTGTTGCGTTTCTGGCAGATGTCCAGCGGCAGCTGGAAGAGGACGGCCACGGTGGGGCGCTGGTAGTAGCGGGCGCGGGCGAGGAGTCCGGCGCGGACGTGGGGCAGGACGTTGGTGCTGTCCACGACGGTGGTGAGGCCGCGGGCGAGCCGGGCCTCCAGCAGGAGGTTTTGGATCTGGGCTGCTGTGGGGGTGGCGGACTGGTCGGCGGCGTCGTCGGTCGCCATCTGGCGGAAGTCGTCCAGGCACAGGCGGCCGGTCGGGAAGTGACGGCGGGCGTAGGTGGACTTGCCCGCGCCGGGTGAGCCGACCAGGACGATGAGGCTTCCCGGGGTGTATGAGGCTTCCATGCGGGGCTTCCTCACTTGTTCTTGGACTGGAAGAGCTTCAGGGAGAGGCCGAGGCCGATGGGGCCGGTGGTGGAGCCGATGAAGGCGGCGGTGCGCGCGGCGTAGTCGAAGACCGCGACGGCGGCGGCGACCAGGCCGAGGACGCCGGCGGCTCCGGCGAGCCCGATGGCCAGCGGTATGGCCCACTTCCGTATGGAGCGGGTCGGGGCCGGGGCGGGGGTCTGGATGATGACGACGGGGCGGCTGTCTAACTGCCGGTACAGGTCGGCAGGGAGGTGTGGGGCGATGGTGCCGGGGATGGTGTGGCGGGGGTCGGGTTGCTGCATAGCTGCCTCCGGGGCCGGTTGGTGGGCGGGCGGTCGGGCGTGTGTCAGCCGATGCGGCCGAGGGAGTCCGCGAGGGACTGCAGGGCGTCGTTGATCGCGGGGGCGGCGCCGGTGGAGGCGAGGCAGAAGCCGAAGAGGGCGGCGACGGTGGCACCGCCGACGCCGAGGTTGCGGTTGCGGAGCATGAGACCCAGAACGGCTCCGAGGAGGAGCACGGTGGACAGGGAGACGATCACGGCAGGTCCTTACTGAACGTGACGAGTGAGGGTGTGCGGGTGTGGGGGTCCCACGGGATGTGGGGGAGGGAGTTGATGCCGCCTGAAACCGTCTGAGGGGCGGATTTGTGGGGGCCTGTGTGGGACTCCCACAGCCCCCACATACAGGTCACAGGCCCCCACAGGGTGTGGGACCCCCACAGGGCCTGTGGGGGTCGTTGTGGGGGGTGTGGGGGGCTGCGTGTGGGAGGGGTGCCGGTTACCGTGCGTCGCGGTAGCGGTGGATGGCTTCGGCGAGAGTCTCGGCGAGGTAGCCGGTGCGCGGCTCGCTCTTGCCCACCCGGACGGTGCCTTTGCCGGGGCGTTCGACGCCGACCGCGCGCAGGATGCGGCCCAGTTCGGTGCCCAGCTCGGTGGCACCGAGGCCGAGCTGCTCGGCGAGGTCGGCGGTGTGCATGCGCCCGCCCGCGGCCGTCACCGCTTCGTACGCGCGCTGCAGAAGGGGCGGTACGCGGTCGGGCCCGTCGCCGTCCTCGGGGGCGTCGTTGGTCTCCTGGGGCTCGGTGCGGCTGTAGGAGAGGTTGAGGCCGCGGGGCCGCTGGTGGTCGGTGCGGCGGGTGTGGTCGGGTTCCTCGGTGGTGCCGTAGGTCTGATCGATCTCGGCGAGGAACCGGGCAGCGAGTTCATCCGGGTCTTCCTCGGCCCGGCGTTGGTAGGACAGGTTCAGTGACCTGTGCCGATGCCCGCTGTCGTTACCACTTGCGGACGGTTCGGGTTTGTCCAGGACAGCGGTCGCTGTGACGGCCGTATCGGGGGCTTGGTCGTCGTCGGGGGTGTCGCCGTTCCTGGCGGCCTCGGCCGCTGTGGCCAGCCAGCCCGCTCGCTGCGGGCTCCACCGCTCACGGTAGTCCGCGCCCGCGGCCTCCACCGAGACCTGGTCCAGGGTGGGGCGGCGGTCGTTGGTGGCGAGCACGACGCGGCGGACCATGGAGGGCAGGGATTTCCAGCCCTTGAACTCGGTGGGGGCGAAGCCGTTGGCGCCGCTGTCGCCAATGATGCCGGCGCCCTTCTCGTTGAGCTGGGTGCTGTCGATGCGTGCCTTGGGGAAGAGCTTGCCGACGTTGTGGCCGGAGTTCTCGCCGGAGGTCAGCGCGAGGGACAGCGGGGAGAACCGCTTGACCACGGTGTCGCCGATGGTGTTGAGGTTGCCGTCCACGGCGGTGAGGACCTTGCGGATACCCATGGCGCGGGTGGTGCGCATGACTTCCTTGATGAGTTCGGCCAGCTCCCGCTTCTCCGGCTCGCGCCGGTTGTTGGCGTGCGCCAGGGCCTCGGCACCCTCGTCGATGACAATCTCGATCTGCGGCAGCTCCGGGGAGATGGGCAGCAGGGTCGTGTCCTGCTGTCGCATCAGCTTCTGGTAGCGGAGCTGGCGCGCCTTGTTGATGCGCAGCGCGGCTTTGAGCATCCGGATCGCTTCCTTCGGGGTGGCCGCGAGCCAGTCCACTCCGGGGCGGGTGCCGGCCGGGGCGGGGTGGTCGGGGTCGTCGGGCTCGATGAGGCCCTGTGCTTCCAGCCAGGGGGTGACCCAGGGGATGCCGATGGCGCCCTGTTTGAGGTCGATGACCCAGACCAGGACGTCGGTGCAGCGGGCGAATCCGGCGAGGATGACGTCCATGAACGTGGACTTGCCCGAGCCGGGCGGGCCGAGCAGCAGCGCGCACGCCTCCCTCAGGAAGACGCGGATTTCCTCGCCGTTGGGCCGCAGGCACCAGGGAATTCCGGTGAGGATCGACAGGGGGCTGTAGTCCTCGGGGTAGAGCCTCTCCTCCCGCATGATGTTCTTGGTCATCACGTCCAGAACGACCAGGCCCTGAGCGGCGCCCTCCTCGACATGGACGGTGCAGCCGAGCGGAAGGCGGGCGTCGGCGGCCAGAGCGCGGGAGCGGGAGCTGACGCGGTCCCAGGTCACCCCGCCGCCGGGCAGCTCGGCCTCGACCGAGAGTCCGGCGCCGGTCTCCCAGAACTCCACCGCGATGACCTTGACGTCCACCCCGCAGACCCGGCGGATGCGGTCCTGCCACTCGGCGGCGATCGCGCGTCGGCGGCCGTCCATCTCAGCGGCGGCGGCCCGCGCCTCGGCGGTGAACCGCTCCTCTTCGGCCACTTCTTCCCAGGCGGCGGTGTGGGCGGCGGCGGACCCGATGCCCACACCGAGGGCGGCCAGCGATCCGGCCGCTGCCCACGACAGCGGCCCATGGGCCATCGCCCAGGCGGTCCAGCCCCCGGCCACCAGCCAGGACGCGGCACGGGCGACGGCGGTGCGCACGGTGAGTTTGCGGCGGATGCTGTGGCCGATGCCGTGACCCGCGGCTCCGGCAGCGCCGATCAGCAGCGGCCAGCCCTCGGGCATCCCGGTCGCGGTGCCCAGCAGTGCGACCGCCGCCGCGCCAGTCGTCGCCGACAGGGCCCCGGTGATGGGGCCGTGGCTGCGGGCCCAGTCCAGCGGGGGCAGCGTGCTGCTCGCGCCCGGGGCCTTGGTCTTCTTGGTGCTGTTGAGGTTGAGTTCCTTGGGGCTGCGGCGTTCTCGGCTCATCGCTTCCTGCGTCATGTCCGGCTCCAGGCGGGAAAGAGGCCGGGCCCGCACACCAGCGGCGTGCGGGCCCGTGCGGGGATGGTGGCGGGGCTACTGGTTGTTGGTGGTGTCCCAGCCCTCCTCGGCGTTGTTGCGGGGGTCCTCGTGGCGCCGGATGTCCTGCTCGTGGACGACGCGGAAGGTCTTGAACGCCTCCTCGGCCTCATCGATGGCCAGCTGCAGCGCCTGGTAGATCGCGTCCAGTGAGGTGCCGACTTCCGGCTCCAGCGGGAACTCCTCGTCCGACTTCCGGGCGAGGATCGCGAAGGTGTTCGCCACGCTCGCCAGCGCTTCGGGGAAGCCCTTGATGGTGTCGTGGACGTGCATCATCCCGGCGGGGTCGTAGCTCTTCGCCGCGGCCTCCATCTCGGATGCCGACTCGTTGAACAGGAAGCCGGGCCCGGCGGGGGTGGACATGGTCGTGGAACCTCCTGTGCTGGTGCCTGCATAAGCGTGGTGACTGCGGGGAGCGCGGCGGACCGTGGACGCGATCGGCTCGCCCTCGTCAGCGGCTTCGAGCGTGGCCTTGTACTCGTCGCGGATGTAGGCGTCGCGGTTCTCCCGGGCCCGCCTCGCGGCTGCGGCCAACCGGGCGTACACGCGCTGGCCCGGCCACATCAACCAGCGCCAGCCGAACCGGACCCCGATCGGATGGGTGATCATCCCGATGGCGAAGAACGGCACGCTGATGGCCGCCGCCGCCATCGTGCGCCCGTAGTAGCGCAGCGCGGAGACCGTCAGCCGCCGCCACAGCCGCCACCGGGCCTGCGCCCGTTTCCGCTGCTCCCGCATTCCGGCCAGCTGTCGCGCGGTGCGCTCATCCTTAGCTGCACGCACGCGAGAGCGCAGCCGTCGCATCGCCTGCCGTACCCGCTCCCGAGCGGTACCGCCCCAAGCCCTGATGTCCCCGCCCCTGGCGCGTTGGCCACGGCCGCCAGCCGTCATCGACTTCGGGGACTTGGACAAGTCCAACCGCTTGCCGCCCGACCCCATCCGGCCGCTGGAGCCTTTGCCTTGGGCGGCCCGCTGCTCGGCTTTCCGGGCGGCCTTGGCTGCACGCCGGGCATCACTCAGGTTCCGCCGGTCGGCGGTGTCCTGACGGCGCCGCTCGGCGCGTGTGGGGGCAGCCGCTTGACGCTCCGCGCGGGCCGCCTTGACCGTGCTCAGAGTGCCCCTGACGCCTTTGCTCTTGGGGC
This sequence comes from Streptomyces sp. CY-1, assembly GCF_047218265.1. Lineage (NCBI taxonomy): Bacteria > Bacillati > Actinomycetota > Actinomycetes > Kitasatosporales > Streptomycetaceae > Streptomyces > Streptomyces sp. CY-1. Next base: position 3,520,492 of record NZ_CP178393.1, on the reverse strand, counting down.
TGCGGTCGGCCTCGGCCGCCCGGAGCTTGGCCGCCTGACCTGCGGCGCGCAGCGACCGGGCCCCACTTCGGCCCGCGCTTCCCGGAGCCGTACGGGCGGCGCTGCCTCGGCCCTGGCCTCCGGCTCGGCGAGTACCGGCGTGGCCCGTGCTGGAGCCATGACGGGTGCTGCTCGCTCTGAAGCCGGTACGACCGGCGCGAGGGCCGCCGGGGTGTCTACCGGCCCGGTTGGCGTCCTGCTTGGCCGTTGACCGTCGGCGCAGTGCTGCGGCACCGGCCGCGGTCGCCGCGATGCCGGCGGCGGCCAGGCCCGTGACCGGGGCTCCGGCGGTCAGGACGGAAGCGGATACGGCGGCAACGGTGCTGTTGGCGCCGATGACCGTCAGCGGAACAGCAGGAAGACCGCCCGGCGTATGCGCCAGCCCACTACCCGGAACGTCCGGCTCGGCCGCCGGGACGTGGTCGGGTGGGGGAGTGACGTCGGGGATCTCTTCGGCATCGATCGCGGTCTCGTCGGCGGTCAGGATGGTGTCGGACACTGGTCACACTCCTTTCCAGGAGCAAGGGGCGGCCCCGGCCGGGCCTGGACAGCGGGCCGGGGCCGCCTGGTGCGTCACTTCGAGTCGTTGAGGTAGGCCGCCAGGGCCAGGAGCGCGGTCGCCAGCTGCGTTTCGGCGGTCAGCGTGGCGGGGTCGTGGCTCTGGTGGGCGATCTGCGCGCTTTGGATGTGGTCGTACGCCTGAGCGGCCAGCTCATCGGGCCGCAGACGCTTCAGCTCGCGGACGGAGGTACGGCCGGAGAACAGCCGAGCAATCACCGCAGGGTCCTTCCCGTCAACAGGGCTGGTGGGGAACTGGAGATCAGGTGTGGCTGGGGTGGGCGGCGACGATCTCCTGCCACCGCCGGTTCTCGACCGCGTCAGCGCGGGTCAGGCGGACGGTGAACGCGCAGCCGGGGACCGGGCAGCGGTGCGTGACCGTGTGGGGCGCCTGCCTGAGCTGGTGCAGGCTCTCGCGGAAGGCGATGTACAGCGCCAGAGCGCAGGCCATGACGAGCAGCAGCGGGACGTCGTAGGTGGTGAGCTGGTACCCCAGGTAGCCGGCCATCGCTCCGGCGATGGCCTCGGCGAGCAGGGGGGAAAGACGCTGCATCATGAATGCCTCCCAAGGCATGAACAGGGTTCGGGAAATGGGGTGATCGCGGGGTCAGACAGCGAGACCGAGCGGATAGGCGCAGGTCACGCACGCCCCGAGTGAGGTCGGGATGACGTATCCGGCATCGCGTCGGCAGGTGGGGCAGGTGCGGCGGGCGGTGTTCGCCTTGGCCAGCGCTGCCCACTTCGCCGGGGTCATGGGCCGGACGGGCTTGGCCCGGTCGATGCGGTACAGATACGCGACTAGCGGCCCGCGCCCGCGTCTGGGCCGCTGGAGTTCCGCGACGACGTCCTGGCCGCCGGGGCGCAGGTTCATCGCGCGGAGCTGCCGGCGTGTAGCCAGTCCGTCCGGCGCCAGGTGCCACCGGTAGACCGGCAGGGCGGTCATGAGCGGTTCGTGCCGTTGACACCGGCCAGGGCGCGCGGCTGGCGCGCGGTGAGCTGCGCGGCACGCGCGGCACGGAAGTCCCTCAGCCAGTTCCTCGCGTTGCCCGGGTCCACCGAGCACCGCTCGGCCAGCTCCGCGGCGCTCGGCTCGGCCCCGTTGCCGGTGGTGACCGAGTCGAGGTAGAGCTGCCATCCGGCTTGCTTGGCCTCGGACTTGAACACCGGGTCCGGGTCGCTCGCGGCGTGCTCGGCGACATCACCCAGCAGCCGGTCCCGCAGCGTGGCAGCTTCCTCGATCTGGTCGCTGACCTGCTTCAACGTGGCCTGACCGGCTTGCCGCGCCGCGTCGAGGTCCTTCACCTGCTGGGTGAGGGTGTCGAGCAGGGCCTGCTGGTCGGCGACCTTCTGCTGGGCGTCCTTGAGGATCTCCTCCGCGCGCTGCCGCGCGGTCTCTTCCTCCTTCCGCGCGTCGTCCGCGCGCTGCCGCGCGGCCCGCTCCTCCTGCCGCGCGGCATCCACCTGCCCGGCCGCATCCTGGCGGCCCGCCAGCAGCTCGGCATGCTCGCGCCGGGCCTCTTCCAGTTCCTCCCGCGCGGCAGTCAGGGCCTCCTCCGCGCGCTGCCGCGCGCTCTCGGCCTCGGCCCGCGCGGCTTCCGCGCGCTGCCGCGCGGCCTGCGCCTGCTCGGCGAGCGCGGAGGCTTCCAACCGCTCCACCCCGGGGGTGACCGCCAGGTCCTCCATGAACGCCACCACGGCGGGGGTGTCGGAGTAGTCGAGCCGGGCGACGTCCTCCACCCGGGTCAGCTCGGCCATCCGCCGTCCCAGCGCGAGCGACTGCCCGCTGTCGATCGCCACATCCGCCCGCGCCAGCGCCTTCTGCGCCCGGCCGCGCAGCCGCTCGACCTGCCGCCGCGACCGGCGTAGCGAACGCGGCCGGTCTGCGGCGTCTTTGGCTTCCAGGGCCAGGCGGAGCCGGTAGACCCGCAGCGCGGCCCGCTGCGCGAGCGCGGCACGGGCGATCGCCGAGGACGACGTCCGCGCGTCCAGGCCCAGTACGGCGAAGAGGGCGGCCCAGGCGTGCTGCCACAGCAGCACCAGCAGCCGGACCGGCCCCGGCCGCCCACCCGCCTCGTCCTGGTCGGGCCGCTCGTGGTGGAGCTTGCTGCGCAGCTGCAGCTCGATCAGCCAGGCGGCCAGACCGGGGATGGCGGCCAGGACCGGGCGTGACCACCAGTTCGGGGCGTGGACGGCGTTCATCGCGGCCGAGAAGCCCACGAGCAGCCAGGCGGTGCGGTGCATCAGCCGCAGCTCCGGCGTCCACCCCTGCTCGGGGTCGGCCGCGCGGTACATCATCACCAGCAGGGTCATCTCGGCCGCGTCGAAGACGGCGATGAACGCCACCGCCAACGGGGCGGGCAGCCCGGCCGTCTCGGTGGCGAACCCCCACAGGCCGTACACGCTGACCGCGACACCGCCCAGCGCCACAACAGCCTGAGGCCCGATGCCGGACAGCCATGCCGACTTCCGCAACCGGGACAGGACCCACAGGGTGACTGCGAGAGCGGACACGGCGACCGCCACCGGCAGCGCCCAGGCCCATGTCCCGCTGGCCGGGAGGTCAGGGAGCCATGAAGTCATTGCGCCCCTCCTCCGCGGTGAAGACCAGGAGCCGCCAGGACAGCTCACAGACCGGCCGGTCATCCGTCGGCCCCCAGCCGTCCCGTGGGACACCACGCGTGGCCGCGTAGTCCTTGGCGGCTTCCAGGGTGTGGTGGATGCTGTGCGGCTCGCCGAAGTGCAGCAGCAGCACCAAAGACCGGCCCTCGAGCCGGGCGGCCTGCAGCTCCTTGCCCAGCACCGCGATCTGATCCGCGCGGTCCGCCAGCTCGGCGCGCGCCTGGTCCAGCTGTGCCGCCGCCTCGTTCACGGCGGCTTCGAGCCGGACGGCTTCCTCACGGATGATCGCGGCGTCGCTCTCGGCCTCTTCAGCCCGCGCGGTCACCTCGCTCAGCTGGCGGATGTAGCCGGAGTACGCCTGATCGGCCCGCTCCTGCACCTCTCGGGCGTGGGCCTGTGCCTGCTCGCACTGCGTGCTCAGCTTGCGCAGTCGGCGGCTTGTCACCAAGCGGATCACGACTCATCTCCTTGGGCGTCGAGGTCGGTGCCGCGGCGGCCGTCGCGGCGGCCGTTGACGGTCCGGTAGGCGGGGGTGGGGGTGTGGGTGATGCCCCAGCCGCCGCCGGTCTGCTTGACCCCGTACATCGCCTCGTCCGCCACCCGCAGCGCCGCCGACAGATCGACGGTCCCGGGACCGGGAGTGTGAGGGTAGGCGCCGATGGAGACGCCCAGGGGCAGCGGCAGCCCGTCGTAGGTGACCGGGGAGCACAGCCATTGGTGCAGGTGGGTCAGCTCTCCGCGCAGGGTGTCGGGGTCGGGGCAGCGGATGACGGCGGCGAATTCGTCCCCGCCCAGCCGTGCCACGGTGCCCAGGGGCTCGGCCCACTGGGCCAGGCGCCGGCCGGTCTCGCGGATCGCGGTGTCACCGGCCGCGTGCCCGTGGATGTCGTTGACCTGCTTGAAGCCGTCCAGGTCGATGACCAGGACCGCCACGACATCCCGCCCCGTTCGGCGCAGCATTCGGGCGGCGTTCTTCTCGAACGCGGCACGGCGCGGCAGGCCGGTCAACTCGTCGCGTTCGGCGCGGTCGATCAGGCGGTGCTGCCACAGGCCGTGAACGGTCCACGCGGCGGCCAGTGGGGCGGCGGTGGACAGGGCGGCGAGGGTGTGGCTCATGACCGGCTCCTGTTCTCCCGCCAGGCGGCGGCTTCGGCCTCGGACAGGACGCGGCAGTGCCAGACATGCACCCGGATGCCGTCGATCACCGTGTCGACGTCGGTGTGCCGGAAGGGGCCGTATCCGGGGTCGGCGGTGTGCTCGGTGACCTCGGCGTCCAGACGGGCCGCCCACGCCCTCACGTCCTCAGCCGTGGGGGCGTTCAGGTGGATCTGGCTGCCGTACTTCAGGCGGGCCCCGGTCAGGGGGAGGTCGGCGTGCCGGGCAAGGAGTTCCCGGGCGAGGTCGCCGATGCGCAGCAGGGCCCGCTCGTCAGCGGCGATCATCTCCAGCAGCGACTGGCTGGCTGTGGTGTTGGTCGTGTTCACGCTGCCGCCTTCGGCGCGGTCGCGCTACGGCCGGTGCTGTGGGCCGGGCGGGAGAGGCGGCTGAGGCCGTGGAAGAGCATCGGGGCGTGGGTCTCGATGGCCTCGGCGGCGATCCGGGTCACGCTGTCGATCAGCTCGGGGTTGTCGGTGAGGATGTCACGGGCCGCGTCCAGACGGGCCGCGCGCTCCTCGTCGCTCTCCCCCTCCTCGCCGAGCCACAGCTCGAGCGGGGTACCGAGGGCGAGTTCGAGGTAATCGGTGTCCGTGGCCACCTGGTGGTGGCCGATGAAGCTCTTCATGGGGAAGCTCCGAAGTCGCGGATGGGCAGGGGAAAAGCCGGGGCGGCGGGCTGTCGTTGGTCGGAGGCCGCCGCCCCGGGGCGTGGTGTGAAGGGGTCAGCGGGTGTAGACGTCGCCGCTGACGCTGTGCGCGCTCACGCGCAGGTTGCGGCTGCCGCCGACGCGGACGTCGCCGGAGACCGTCTGCGCCCGCAGGAAGCCGGAGGCGGCATCCGCGGCACGGACCAGGACGTCACCGGACGTGGTGTTCAGGTCGGCGTCACTGCCGCTGTAGAGGTCCACGGAGATGTCACCCGAGACGGTGCGGGCGGTGAGCCGGTCGGTGACGCGGACGATGCTCAGGTCACCGGAGGTGGTCTGCGCCCGCAGTTCGCGGGCGCCGTTGAGGTGCAGGTCGCCGGAGACGGAGCGGAACTCCATCCGGTCCACGTAGCCGTTGACCACGGCGTCGGCGGACCGGGAGACCACCGCGAGCGAGGAATGCGACGGCAGGAGCACCCGGGCCCGGAGTTCGCTCACCACCGGGCCCTGGAGACCGCCGCCGTGGATGACGCGGCCGTTGACGATGGTCACGCTGGTCATGGACCCGCTGACCACGCTCATGTGCTGCACGATCCGGTTGCCCCGGATGGTCTGCGTCATCACGTTGCCGGGGAGCTCGGGGACTTCGACGGCCAGGGTCTGCCCGTCCTGGCGGGCGTGGGCCCGGTGGATGGCGTCGGCGGCCGGGCCGGTGCTGTCCTGGGTGCTCAGGACCACCGAAGCGGTGGTGAGGCTGTCGATGACCTGGGCGTCAACGCTGCCCATCGGCAGGTGAAGGCCCAGCACCACCGGGCCGGGCAGGGTCATCTGAAACGTACGTTCCGTCATGCCGGAACTCCTTGGAAGAAGACGAAGGGGAAGCAAAGAAGGGAGCCGGGGCGGCGGGCTGTCCCTTGGTCGGAGGCCGCCGCCCCGGCGAGCAAGGTTCGCGGAGCGGGGGGAGCGGGGTTCTACTGCTGCCCGCTGCCGCCGCAGGAACCGCAGGGCTGGCGGGTCTGCGAACCGTTGCCGGTGATGACCCACTGGCCTTCACCGGTGCCGTTGCAGGTGGTGCAGCGGATCGGGATGTCGCCCATCACTTGACCCCGCTTCCGCCGCAGGAGCCGCAGGTCCGCCACGTCTGGCGGGTGACCCCGCCTTCCGAGGTGTCCTCGGTCCGACCGCCGGCGCCCCCGCAGGAGCCACACGTGGCCGCCATCAGCGTCCACCCCCCGACCGGACGCGCCGCAGCGCCTCGTCCATGTCCGGGTCGCTGTCACCGGGGTTCGCAGCGAGTAAGCCGCATGTCATGCTGGTGATCACAGGTTGCCTCTCATCCAGGTGCCTGTACGCGGTCCCCGGGGTGCCTCCCGGGGACCGCACTCGTGTTCTCATCAAGCAGACAGGCAGGCCGACGGCTCTGGGCCAGGTGCGACGTCCTGTCTGCATGACGAGCGGCAGTCGTGGTGGGGACATCACCCCCGGGCTGCCTCTCGCAGGTGCGGCATCCAGACAGGCCCTCTCCAGGTGCCCATGTGCCGCCCTTAGCGCGTGCGCGCGGTCGGCTGCCTCGGTCATCGCGCCCGTCTGCCCGGTGCCGGGTACGGGGATGATCCGCTCGCTCAGCGCAGCCGCCCCGGTGTCACCCAAGACGGCCACCGGCCGCACGTCCGGGGATGTTCCGGCCTCCCCGGCCGCCGTTCTGACCTGCCCTGCTCGCCCCGGACTCGACCTAGCGGGTCCGCGGACTCAGCCGCTGTCACCTCCCGGATCACTTCCGGGGTCGTCACCAGCGAGTCGCAACAGGTCTTCAGTTCTCAAGCAACGGGCGCTGCCCTTGGGCCCGTTTCACAGGGCCCTCTGGGCGCGTTTGTGCAGGTCAAACAGCACTTCCGGCCCTTGGCGCTTGGGCCGTCGCGAAGTGATTACAGATTGACCTAGGTCAATCTGTAAGTCAAGCCGGTCCACCGATCTCGGATTGACCTAGGACAGCTACGCTCGTGACATGGAGCTAAGCCCCGATGTGCCCAAGCCGACGGCCAAGGAGATTGCCGCGAAGTTCCGCGAGGACATCGCGAACGAGGTCTACGGGCCGGGGGACCGGCTGCCTGCGGCCCGTGGGCTCGCGAAGCAGCTCGGTGTCCAGCTCATGACCGTGCAGAGTGCTTACGGACAGCTCCGGACCGAGGGGCTGGTCATCACCCAGCAGGGGCGCGGAACGTTCGTTCGCGATCCTGCTGTGCCACTCGGCACCGAATCCGGCAGTAGCCCCGCGTTCACCGCGTTGGCGTCGGAACTCAGCACGATTCACGAGACGCTCCGACAGCTTGGTGACCGGCTTGACCGCCTGGAGCGGCTTGTCGAGGGCAACGGGTCTCCGCCCGCTCAATGAGCGTGTCGGCGCGGCTCAGCAGATTTTCCGCTGTCGCTCGCGCTGTGCGCAGACTCGCTTTGATCAAGGCGAATTCGGCGGCGGACATACCCAGTTCAGTGGTGCGGTGCTCGTTGCTCCCTGACATGTCAACGAGCATGTGGGTGCCAACGAAAGAGGACCCGGACAGACTGTCCGGGTCCTCTTTCGTTGCAGGTCAGGCGGGTTGACGAGGTCTCAGGTAGCGGTATCGTCCACCGCGTCCAGCACGGCCGTCCAGGGCAGCTCACGGCCGGACGGCGCCTCACGCGGCTCGTACAGCGGCCAGACGTCCGGTCCATACACGAGCCGTACGCCTGCCTCGCGGAGCGTGGCGAGGTGCCCACGCCAGGCGGGATGCCGGGCGTGCGCCGCGTTGACGCGGGGGAAGACGACGACCGAAAGGCCGGCGGTGCCGATCGCCTCGCAGACCTGCGTGAGCGCCTGATTGTCGGCGATGCCGGTCGCCAGCTTGGCCACGGTGTTCGCGCTCGCAGGGGCCACCACGTAACAGTCCACCTGGGGGTGTGGCCGAGCCTCGCCCGGTAGCCGGGGAGTGTCCCGTACGGGCAGCCCGGTCACCTTCTCCAGCCGCTCAACTTCGCCGATGGACCGCAGCCACTCACCCGCGGTCGGCGTCAGCGTCACGGCCACCTGCCAGCCGCGTGTCAGGGCGGGCTCGACCAGCCCCGTGCGCAGCGACTCCACCCCGCCGGCACCCGTGCCGACGACTCCGAGGACTCCGCGTCCTTCCGTACTCACTGCACCGCCTTGCATCGCTGGGCCATCGCGAACAGCTCGGACGAGCGAGCGCCCCCGGTGACCGGGGCCTGTTTGATCAGGTCTCGCAGCGTCTCCCGCACACGAGGATTGTTGCGCACGAGCTGCGGCGACGTGCCTTCGGCGGCCCGCAACTCGGTGAAGGCGTCGTCCCCCTTGCCCGCCAGCGTGAGCGCGCGGGCGAAGTCGATGCGGTGGGACACGCCGCGTTCCGGCGGCATGTGGTCCACGTCGATGTTTCCGCGCTCGACGACGTAGGAGACGTTCTCAAGGTCCAGTTCTGCCGACAGCCTGTGCAGCACGACGTTCGTCGGCCCGAAGCTGGTCTGCCAGTGGTTCTCATCCGAGCCCAGCCGGTTGGCCAGTGTCTCGGCCCGGCCGAGCAGGTTCATCGCGGTCGCTCGGTCCTGGTGCCGCGCTGCCGCGATGGCTGCCCGCAGGTGGATCATCCCCAGCAGACTCAACGCGGCCGGGTCGTCCTCCTCTATGCGTGACGACAGCCACACCGCCGTGGTCTCGCCGAGCTCCATGGCGTCGTCGTATCGGCCGTTGGCCAACAGCGCATGTGTACCCGATCGGGCCGCAGACGCCAGCACGAGGGGATCACCCGACTCGTCCGCTGCCCGCATGGCCCGCTCGGCCGCGAGCCACGAGATATCGGATTCGCCGATCTTCGCGAGCGTCGTCGCGGCGAGGTGGTGAGTGCGGGCGGAGACCGCCCAGCAGTTGCGCCGCTCTTCCGGTGAGCGCGCGGCCCGGTCCTCCAGCTCCTGGGCGGTCTGGAGGAGACCAGGGAGCGCGGCCACCACCTTCCCGAGGTGACCGGTCTGGTAGTCGTTCCAGTGCTGCTCCACGATCGGGACGACGGGGCCCGGCACCGGTAGCTGTGCCTCGGCTTCTGGGCCGAACAGCAGTCGAGAGAGACGGCGCGGGCTCATGAGCGCGTCGCGCACGGCGGGGACGTCGTCCTGCTGCTTCTCGTCCTCCAGCAGCGTGGGCTGCCCGATCAGGTCTCCGAGCGGCACCCGCAGGACGCGCGCCAGCTCGCCGAGCTTGTCGATGCGGGGCGGCTTTCGGCGGCCCCGCTCCACCTTGGCCAGCCAGTCGGTGCTGTGGCCGACCAGCCCGGCCAAGACCTCTTGGGTGTAGCCGCGGCGGTTGCGGTAGAAGGCGATCCGTTCCCCGATGCTGAGGTGATCTCCAAGACCACGCATTGCGTGCTGCCTCCTGGCGTCTAAGGCTTCCCTCACGGTACCGATCCGCCTACGGGATCTACGGGATCGGACAGGGCGTTCTTCGGTGTGGGCTTAGCATGAGCGGTCCGTTGGTCAGAGAGCCGGACAGTCCGTCCGGGTCCTTGCAAGCCCACCTGTTGCATGGCAGATATGACCGTGATGTGCTCATTTGCCGGAGCGGGCAGGGAGGTGAGCCAACCGGCGAATTTAGTCCTGAGTGTCGATGATGGTTTCGAGCGCCAAGAAACGAGCGAGGAGGATATCTGGATCCAGGGAATTTGCTTCGATGCTGCGAGGCAGCAGTTGAGGTGTGTCCGAGTATTTTGGGTCATCTTTGGCATGGACAATGCGGTTGCGCAAAGCGTAAACTCTCTTAGCCACTTGAACCGCAATAGTCTCATTGGTGGCGTTTAGGTTGATTGCGGGCACGCCCCCGATTGGGCCTTTGCGCGAGAAGTGCTGTGTGGAGGTTTCTGACCTCAAAAACTCGATTAGTCTGTCCTCTCGCACGCAGTCGCGCACCAGTATTTTAAGTGCCTCTTCCTCGCTGAGTCCTTTCGCCCTCTCGGCTGCGTTCAGGACCCTCAGTACGGAAGTGTCGTCGGAAATGTCAAATGAGAAGTCGCGAATCTCGCGACGTATGCGCTTCAAGGCATCTCGTCGCGACGTTAGCGGCATGTAGTACTCAAGTATCTGATAGTAGGAGAGGAATGCGAATGGAGGATTTTCTGTTGCCTCGGCGGCGAACGAAAACAGGGCTGCTACCTCGCGTGGCAGGATTGTAGAGGGAAAGGAAATGGTTTGTTTCAGGCGCCGAGACACCTTCTTCTCCGTGGTGCGCCGGTACTCGCGCGGGATAAGGTTTAGTGTGATGCCGCGTTTGGCATCTAGTTCAAACAGTATGCCGTCTGCTATCTGTTGCGCGGTTTTTATGTTCGCGTCAAATGTTCCTGGTGACGTAAGCATCACTTTAAAGGTGTACTCAGTGTAGTCCGAAGGTGAGTGCCTCCCGCCGAGGAGTATCAAGAACTTCGCAATCGCGCTAATTTCCGATAGCTCGATGCAGGCGTGCCCTCTCGGGGATTCGAGGTGAAATCCTGTTTTATATTCCCTTGAGCGTATCTTGATCGTCCGCGGGTTGAAAACGTGATCACATGTCGGCTCTTGGTAGTCCCACTCTCGACGTTCAATGGCTCGTCCAGATCGAGACAGGGACCCGGGTGCCTGAAGCAAGAACTCGACGTATGCGCCGTCTTTTGTGGTGACGCCACTATATTCTTCGTGCTCTTGGTGAGTTTCCAGGCCGGAGGCTACGGATTGTAGGTCGGCAACGCCTACCGTGAAGCGCCTATGGGGTGACTCCTTGGGCTTCCCTGCTCTATCTCGCGTCTCCGCAAAACGCAAAATGTCGTCGAAATGTCCAATTTGACGAAACCCTGCAGATTGAATCGTCCTGACGGCGGCCTCCTGGGCCTCCGTCAAGGTAGTCGGCTCTACCTCCAGGTCTGGATAAAGAGTTGCTGGGGCTTCTTCTAACTCGAAATCATCCTCATCTTTAGTCACTGGCTGGCACTCCTCTCCGCCGTTGCCCTCTAATCCATCGTTTGAGTGGGGGAAACACATGACGTATAGCAGAATTCGTAATTCGGTATATCTTCTCGTTTCCTCGTTGGCTTGCGCCGCGTGTGCTGAGGGTTGGGAGCCAGAGGCCCACTATAGGGCTGTTGTCGGGGTGTCAGGCGGGCAGAGGACACTGGGCTCGCGTGTGCGTGACGGGCCGTCTGTGGGCCGTCCGAGGGTGCCCAAGGATGACCAACGACGACCAACGACGACCGCGCCGCCCCTGCTAAGAAGCGGCGCCGGAAGGGTCTCTCGGGGTGGCGCATCCGCCGCATGACTTCCTCCGCAACAAGAAGCAGGAGTGGGAGGAGTACCGCTCCGAGGTCACCCCCTTCGAGCTGCGGAAGATGCTGCCCGTTCTCTGATCTCCCCACCTCCGATAACTGTCGCTTCTGGTTGCGAGAACCATGAGCTCTTGGACTTATGGCAGGACAGCCGAAACCCTTGAGCTCATGGATCTCGTGGACATCAGAAGAGCGATCGCGGCCGAACGCCGGGAGCTGGCGGACCTGTTGGACACTCTGACGGCCGAGCAGTGGGACGCGCCCAGCCTGTGTGCGGGGTGGCGGGTGCGGGAGGTCGCGGCGCATATGTCCATGGGGTTCCGGTATCCGCTCCCCGCGGTGCTGTGGGAGCTGACCAAGGCGCGCGGCGGCCTTCACCGGATGACCGACCGGCTCGCCCGTAGGGACGCGGCCACCGCCTCGACCAGCGAACTGGCCGCGTTCCTCAGGGACCACGCCGACCACCCTTGGAAGCCGCCGGTCGGCGGGATCGAGGCGGCGCTGGGCCACGATGTGATTCACGGCCTGGACATCACCGTCGCGCTCGGGATCGACCGCCGGGTCCCCGAGGAGCGGCTTCGCGTCCTGCTGGGGACGGTCAACCCCAAGAGCCTGAAGTTCTTCGGGGCCGACCTCGACGGGGTCCGGCTCCGCGCCGACGACCTCGACTGGTCCTACGGCGCCGGCGCCGAGCTGACCGGAGCCGCCCAGGACCTTCTCCTGGTCGCCTACGGCCGCAGGCTCCCGACGGGCCGTCTCCACGGTGAGCCGCGGGCCCGTTTCGTCGTCGCCTGACCCCGCCCGGACCTGCCGCTTCGCCCTCGGGGTCGCTTAGGCTCATCAGCGGCGCCTGTGATCACCGGTGTGTGCGTGGTCGAACGGCGCGGAGTCGACCAGGGACGGGAGGCGGCGGGATGTCCGTACCGCAGGGACGCAGGAGCAGCAATGTCACCCGGCTGCTGCGGCACGGTTTCACCGACGCCACGGCCGCCCAGCGGCTGCTGGACGCGCCCGAGCTGGCCGCGGTGCGCAGCGATTCGGTGCTGCTCGAGGCGCTCGGGGCGACCGCCGACCCGGATCTGGCGCTGCTCGGGCTCGTACGGCTGGTCGAGGCGCTGCCGGAGGACGAGGGGGAGGCGGGGGAGCCGAACGGCGGGCAGCGGGCCGGTTCGCGGCAGGCGCTGCTGGACACGCTCGTCACCGCCAAACCGCTGCGCGACCGGCTGCTCGGGGTGCTCGGCGCGTCCGAGGCGCTGGGTGACCACCTCGCCCGCCATCCGGGGGACTGGCACGCCCTGGTGACCTATGAGTCGGCCGATCTGCACCCGGCCACCCCCGAGTTCGAGCGGGCCCTGGCCGAGGGCGTCTGGGGCGCGCCCGGGGCCGGGCTGTCCCGGGCCGACGCGCTGCGCGTCGCCTATCGCCGGGCGCTGCTGGCCATCGCGGCCCGCGATGTGTGCGGCACCATCGACATCACCCAGACGGCCGCCGAACTCGCCGACCTGGCGACCGCCACGGTGCGGGCCGCGCTGGAGATCGCCGCCGAGGAGCAGCCGCAGGACGCCGCCGCCTGCAAGCTGGCCGTGATCGGCATGGGCAAATGCGGTGGCCGCGAGCTCAATTACGTCTCCGATGTGGACGTGATCTTCGTGGCGGAGGCGGTCGATGGGGTCCAGGAGGACGAGGCGGTGCGGGCCGCCACCCGGCTCGCCTCCCGGCTGATGCGCGTCTGCTCCGATGTCACCGTCGAGGGCACCATCTGGCCCGTGGACGCCAACCTCCGCCCCGAGGGGCGCAACGGCCCGCTGGTGCGGACCCTCTCCAGCCATCTGGCGTACTACCAGCGCTGGGCCAAGACCTGGGAGTTCCAGGCGCTGCTGAAGGCCCGTCCGATGGCGGGCGACGCCGCGCTCGGCCAGGCGTATGTGGACGCCCTCGCGCCCATGGTCTGGCAGGCCGTCGAGCGCGAGAACTTCATCCCCGATGTGCAGCAGATGCGCCGCCGGGTGGTCGAGAACATCCCCGTCGCCGAGATCGACCGCGAGCTCAAGCTGGGCCCCGGGGGGCTGCGCGACGTCGAGTTCGCCGTCCAGTTGCTCCAGTTGGTGCACGGACGGTCCGATGAGTCGCTGCGCAGCGGTACGACGCTGGACGCGCTCGCGGCGCTGGCCGCCGGCGGCTATGTGGGGCGCACCGACGCCGCCGCGCTGGATGCCGCGTACCGCTTTCTGCGCACCATGGAGCACCGCCTCCAGCTCTACCGGCTGCGCCGCACCCATCTGATGCCCGAGGGCGAGGCCGACCAGCGCCGCCTCGGCCGGTCGCTGGGATTCCGCACCGAGCCGGTGACCGAACTGGGCACCGCCTGGCGGCGGCACGCCCGCGAAGTGCGGCGGCTGCACGAGAAGCTCTTCTACCGGCCGCTGCTGGACGCCGTCGCCCAGCTCCAGCCAGGCGAGATCCGGCTCAGCCCCAAGGCGGCCGGTCAGCGCCTCACCGCCCTGGGGTACGCGGACCCGGCCGGTGCGCTACGCCATCTGGAGGCCCTGGCCTCCGGTGTGACCCGCAAAGCCGCGATTCAGCGTACGTTGCTGCCTGTGCTGCTGGGCTGGTTCGCCGATTCCGCCGACCCGGATGCCGGGCTGCTGGGCTTCCGCAAGGTCTCCGACGCGCTCGGCAAGACGCCCTGGTATCTGCGGCTGCTGCGCGACGAGGGCGCCGCCGCCGAGAACCTGGCCCGGGTGCTCTCCGCCGGGCGGCTCGCCCCCGATCTGCTGCTGCGCGCCCCCGAGGCGGTCGCCCTGCTCGGCGACCCCGAGGGGCTGCGCCCGCGCGGCCGGGCCCATCTGGAGCAGGAGGTGCTGGCCGCAGTGGGCCGCGCCGACGGCGCCGAACAGGCGGTCGCGGTGGCCCGCGGGGTGCGGCGGCGCGAGATGTTCCGTACGGCGGCCGCGGACGTCATCGAAAGCGCCCGGCTGGCCAACGGCGAGGTGCGCCCCACCGTGAGCTGGCCGCTGTCGGACGAGCGGACGCCGGGCCGGGCCACGGGATCGACGGTCACGGCGCCCGCCCCCGCGCCGGGCAGGACCCCCGAGGTCCCCAGCGCCCTGCGGGAATCCGAACCCCATATGCCGGCCCGGCCCGCCGTCCCCGCCGCCGAACCGCCCGTGGACGCCGCCGCGCTGATCGACATGGTCGGCGACGCCCTCTCCGATCTGAACGCCGCGACCCTCGCCGGCGCCCTGCGCGCCGCCGTCCGCGACACCTGGGGCGATGAGCTGCCCACCCGCTTCGCCGTCATCGGCCTCGGCCGCTTCGGCGGCCATGAGCTCAGCTACGGCTCCGACGCGGATGTGCTCTTCGTCCATGAGCCGCGCGAGGGGGCCGACGACCAGGAGGCCGCCCGTGCCGCCTTCGCCGTGGCCAACGAGATGCGCCGGCTGCTCCAGCTTCCCACCGCCGACCCGCCCCTGCTCATCGACGCCGATCTGCGCCCCGAGGGCAAGTCCGGGCCACTGGTGCGCACGCTGGGCTCCTACGCCGCCTACTACCGCCGCTGGTCGCTGGTGTGGGAGAGCCAGGCGCTGCTGCGCGCCGAGCCGGTGGCGGGCGACCCCGGGCTCGGCCGGCGGTTCATCGAGCTGATCGATCCGCTGCGGTATCCGGCCGAGGGGCTGGGCGAGGACGCGATCCGCGAGATCCGGCGGCTCAAGGCCCGGATGGAGTCCGAGCGGCTGCCGCGCGGTGCCGACCCCACCACCCACGCCAAGCTGGGCCGGGGCGGTCTCAGCGATGTCGAGTGGACCGTCCAACTGCTCCAGATGCGGCACGGCTGGGCCGAACCCGGGCTGCGCACCACCCGCACCCGCGAGGCCCTGGCCGCCGCCCACGCCGCCGAGCTGATCTCCACCGAGGACGCCCAGACCCTGGATGAGGCATGGGTCCTCGCCAGCCGCGTCCGCAACGCCGTCATGCTGGTCCGCGGCCGCGCGGGCGACACCTTCCCGACGGACGTCCGCGAACTGGCCGCCGTGGGCCGCTACCTGGGCTACGGCCCCGGCCACGTCGGCGAGATGCTGGACGACTACCGCCGCACCACCCGCCGGGCGCGGGCGGTGGTGGAGCGGCTCTTCTACGACTACGAGAGCTGACGACGGTGAGGCGGTGCCTCAGCCGTCCGCGGGCACCGTGATGTGCAGGGGCCCGCAGCCGATGCGATCCGCCTCCGCCGCGACAAAGCGGGGGAGGAGCGTACGGATGTCGGCGGGGCGCCGGGCGCTGTCCGCCCGGATCAGGAAGGTGACCGGGCCGGTCTGGCACTCGGCCTGGAACAGCCCCATGTCGTCGCGGACGAAGCCGTATCCGTCCTGGTCACCGGCCTTGACCAGTTCCTTGGCGCCGTCCCTGGACAGCCGTTCGTAGAGCATCGCGAGCCGGGGATCCTCGACCGTCATCAGCCGCAGTTCGGGATGGTGGAAGAGCACCCGGCGGTCGCAGGTGCGCACCGGCCCCGCGCCCCTGGTCACCAGGGTGCGGCCCAGCGAGTCACGCCCGTACCCGCGGGGGAGCGGCAGCCCCTTGACGCCGCACATGGCGTCCTTCCGCTCGTCCAGGAATCGCGGCGGCTCCGGCATCCGGCCGGTCGGATCGGCGATGGTGCCCGTGCACCCCTTCTCGGTCATGTAGTGGTTGACCAGCCTGACCACGGCACGCGCCAGTCGATCGCGGGACTCCGTGCTGACCTCGTCGTCGTAGATCGTCCAGCCGGTCGCCACGTCGATCACGGTCGGACCGCCGTTGACGTCCGCGTCATCCGGCCGGCCGATGCAGCCGTCGGGCACCGCGAGCCAGGCCCGGGTGTCGGAGGCCATGCCCAGCAGTCCGCCGCCCAGCGGGGTGAGCCGCGCGGACAGGAACTCATCGGCCCACTGATCGCCCGCGCCGCCGAACCGGGTGTCCAACTGATGCGCCTGGACGGTGATCCGCGAGCCGTCCGAGGTCAGCAGGCATTGGCCGGACGAGCCCGCGGCGCCGGTGCGATCGCTGGTGATGGGCACCTCGGAGCTTTCGACGTCGGCCTTGCCACCGGTTCTGCCCTCGAACAGCGCCGCCGCATCGCCTTGGCCGAAGGCCCCCCAGCAGGCCCGGTCGTCCGCGAACGGACCCGCCTCGGCCTGCCAGGCCATGGCCGCGCCACCGAGCAGCGCCCCGGCGACAACCCCGATGACGCCCGTGGTCACGGCCAGCCGCGGCCGACTGCCGGTCAGACGCTGCCAGTGCCACCAGGGGCGGCGCCGCTCGTGCAGGGGCACGGAAGTCTCGTTCTCGTTCTCGGAGTCGGTCATCGGCCGGAACCCCCAGGTGCGACGGGTGCGCAACCGACGCGTCGCGCAACGGCGTTGGCGAAGGCGGCGAAGTACGGTCTCGTCTCGTGCAGCGACGGGGCGAGCATCAGCACGGTGAACGGGCGCCCCGCGCAGTCGGCCCGTACGACCTTGTAGGTGTCGGCGAAGACCCCCGTACCGCGCCAGCCGCGCGCGGGCGCCTTGCTGCCGGTGGCCCCGTCGAACAGCGCGGAGAGCCGTGGCTCGGCGATCATCAGGGCGTCGAAGTACCGCCCGTCACCGCGTACCTGCCGCACCGAGCAGGACTGGAGATCGCGGGTGACCGGGCCGACCTGGTAGGCGAGATCCTCCGCCTCCTTGCCCAGCTCCAGCCCCCTGATCCGGCAGGCGCGGGTGAAGAACGTTTCACGGCTCTCGGGCAGCGTGAGCACGGGCGAGTCGACTTTGAGCGGTTTATCCGGGGCGCAACCCGCCTTCTCCATCGCGTGGTTGGCGGCCGCGACGAGCAGCCGGGCCACCGATGGGGAGCCGCCGAGCCCGGCGTCGCCGGGCATGGTGGAGTCGCTGTAGACGCTCTCCGCCGCCGAGTCGAGCGTGACCGCGGTCGGCCGCCCGTCGTGGGTGTCGCACCCCTTGGGCAGCACCAGCAGCCCGCTTCGGCCGTCGCTGACGCCCGGCAGCGAGTCGGGCAGCGGCATCGCCCGGTCGCCGAGATATCCGCCGATCCACTCCATACGCCGCGCGGCGCTCTCCGGCGCGGGGCCGTAGTCGACCGTGACCTCGGTCTTCTCGACGACCTTGTCGCCATCGCTGCTGAAACGCTCGGAGCGGAGCGCCACGGTGCACCGCCCGCGTGGCTGCCGCGGTGTCGGCGCGGTCTCCTTGGACGTACGGCTCGCGTTGTCCTCGTCCAGCGCCTCGCCGCTCAGGAACTCCGGACCGCTGTCCTCTTTCCAGGCGCCCCAGCAGTAGCTGTCCTTCCCGTCGAACGGCCAGGTGTCCGTGGCCCAAGTGCCGAACCCGGCCGCCACCAGCACCACGACGGCGCCCCCGACCAGAGCCGCCCGGCGGCGCGCGCCGCCCAACAACTTCTTCATTGATGCCCTTCCCCCGTGTGGCCGTCGATCCTACTCAGCGGCTCCGCACGCGGTGTGAAGGGGCCATGGCAATTCCGCAGACGTCAGCGGCCGTTCTACGCGGGCGGCCCGTCGAGCCGCACCGTGATGGTGACGCGCCCCTTCCCATCGACCCGAGCAACCCCGTGCCCGGCCCGCTCGCCCCCGTCCAGATCCAGCGCCATCGGCCCGCCCTCACCGGTGAAGTTCCGCCACCACAGCTTCCGTTCGGGCATGGCGACGCGGATCGTGACGACATCGGCGGCACGCTCATAGGCGACCGGCGTACTGAAACTGCGCCCCGACCGGCGCCCCGTATACGTCACCACCGTCAGCCGCCCACTCACCCACCGCCCCCACCGCGGAGAGGACCGCAGCCCGACCATCCAGGCATTGAACCGGCCGGTGACCCGCTTCGGAAGCGGCCCTTTGTACCGCACACAAACCTCCAGGTGCCGAGGGACAGGGCAACGTGGCGTCACCGTAGCCCCGCGGACGGCGCACACCCCCGAAGTGAGACAGCCGAGCGCCGAACCCTCTCGGAACCACACCGCCTTCCCGGGCCCCGGGCCGTGGTGGCGGGACCCGGCGGCGGGTCCTGTGGCCCTGAGTTGAGACCCGTCCGGACTGACGGCCCCTCCGGGTACCCCTTCCGAAAACGCTTGATCTGAAGCAACTAATGTGTCAAACGTTTTCCGGGGGGGTACCCCACCCCCCCGGCGGTCCGGCATTGGGGATCCCAGCAGTTCTCGCCGAAAAAACAACGCTAGCCGTGCGGCATCGCCTGATCTGGGCTGATTTCCGGAGAAACGGCCCGAGGGCCTTGGAAGGCTCGATAGCGTCACGAGTCGGGGACTCAGTTGGGATGTAACGACTTAAGGGGTTCAGGGCATGGCGACAGATGTCCTCGACGGATCGGTTCCGGCAGCAGCCGAACGCGGGCAGCGTGTCCTCGACCTCCTGGACAAGGCAATCGCCGGCCAGAGCCCACTGGCGCGCAAGAACATCGCCCGGGCCCGCGAGAGGAACCCAGAGGCGACACCGGCGCAGGTGATCCGCAATCTGGAGCGGATGCACGTCAGAGCCTTGACCGGGACGGGTGCCGCAGTTGGAGGAGTGGCGGCCGCGCCCGGCGTCGGCACGGGAGTCGCACTGGCACTGTCGGCAGGCGGGACTCTCTCATCTCTTGAACTGGGTGCCCTCTTCGCGCTCTCGATCGCCGAAGTCCACGGAGTCTCCATCGACGAGATCGAGCGTCGCCGAACGATCGTGATGGGAATCATGCTCGGCGGGTCCGGCTCCGCCACCATTGGCAAGGTCGCCGAGCGTACGGGGCAACACTGGGGACGTCAGGCGGTCGCCAAGGTGCCTGCCGAGACGTTGCGTCAGATCAACAGGATCTTGGGGAAGAACTTCGTCACGAAGTACGGGACCAAGCAGGGAATCATCGTTCTCGGTCGAGTGGCACCGTTCGGTATCGGCGCTGTGATTGGTGGTGGAGCCAACGCTGCCCTCGCCACTCTGGCAGTGAGGGCCGGTCGTCGCGCATTTGGTCCACCCCCGACGTCGTGGCCATGGCTGACGCACAGCGCATCGCCAGCGTCCGAGAACTCGCACGGCTGAACCTTGGTGCACTGAAGCCCGGCGCGGGAGCCGTCACCGGCCCTGCCGCTCACGGCCCGCCGCCCGGCGACGAAATCACGAGCCCGGCACCGCCGGACCCATTCTTGCGTATCCCCCTCGCACCAGATGTGCAAGGGGCGGACTGGGACATATTCGGCGAACTCGACCGGATTCGCGTCCCCACCCTCGTGCTGGGCGGGGAATTCGACGAATGCGTTCCCGCGCACCTCGCCGATATCGCCGACCGCATACCGGACGCCGAACATATGACCCAGCCCGGGGCGGCTCATATGGGATATCTGGAGGAACCACCTCTGCGCCGTGCCTATGTCGGATTGATCCGGGACTACATGGCACGCGTCGAAGCCCGGACGCACCAGAGTCCGCCGGAATCCGCCTAACGGTGGTTCAGCAGGGCCGTGGCGATGGTGACCTGGGCCGGTTCCAGAGTGGTCTTGCCGTCCTCGATGTCCCAGAGGGCGTTCTGGAGGACGCGGCCGAGGGTCCAGCCGGTGGCCCGCCGCCGGTCCAGGCCGAGGGCCTCGGTCAGCAGATCGAAGCGCCGGAGCACCGCGCGGGTGGGGTCGGCGGTGGCCAGGATCTCGTCCCAGCGGTTGTCCAGCGCCGGCAGGAGCTCGAAGCCGGGGTCGCCGGTGAGCGGTTCGGGGTCGATGGCCAGCCAGGGCTCGCGTTCACCGGCGAGGATGTTGTCGTAGTGGAGGTCCCAGTGCAGTAGCCGGTCGCCCGGTTCGTCGAGGAGTTCGGCCACGGCGGAGGCACAGACGCGGACCAGCCGCTGTTCGGCCGGGTCGCGCAGGGCCGGTACGGCGTCGGGCGTCTGCTCGAGCATGGCGGTGGCGATGTCGGACAGCCGGCGCAGGCCGCCGGGGGCGGGTACCGAGGTCAGGCGGGCCAGGAGGTCGGCCAGGATGCGCATCGCGGCGGTGTCGTCGGGCACCGAGGAGAGCGGACGGGTCGCGTCCAGCCGTTCCAGCAGCATGGTGCCGGTGTCCGGGTCGTGGTCGAGCAGGAGCGCTACGCCGTTGCCGTTCCAGGTCCGCAGGCCCAGCGGAACGCCTTCGGTCTCCTCCCTGACCTGCTGGAGCTTGAGGACCGCCGGGGTTCCGTCCGCGTCGGTCACCGGGAGGACGAGCGAGGCCATGCCATGTGCGGCGGGACCGGCCGGGCGCAGTCCCCAGCGGTCGAGGAACTCCGCGGCCAGGCGGGGGAGCGCGGCGAGCCAGGCGCGGCCGGTGGCGTCGTGCTCGCCGAACGACGCGGCGAAGGCGTCGGGGATGTCGATGCGGCGGATCGGTGGGGTCATCGGGGGAGGTCTTCCTTGTCAGGGCGAGCGCAGGTAGTTGTAGACCGTGGCCCGTGAGACGCCGAGCAGTTCGGTGACCACCTGGACGGAGTGCTTCACCTGGAGGAAGCCGCTGGTCTTGAGGGTGCGGACGAGTTCCTTCTTGGCGGGGGTGCCCAGGCTGCGCGGGGTCTGGCCGCGGGCGGCGGCGAATTCCTCGATGACGGTGCGCAGCTCCGCTGCGCTGCGCGCGCGGAGGGTTTCGGTGAGCGGCTGCTGCTGCTCATCGGTCCGGACGAGGTTGTTGAGACTGCGGGCGACGCTTCCGAAGAGGGAGACGTCCAGGTTGAGGCAGATGGCGGCGACGTACTGGCCCGCGCCGTTCTTGATGCCGATCGAGGTGCTCTTGGCCGGGCGGCCGTCCGGGAAGCGGTTGGCATAGTTCTGGACGATGTCGGGGAAGCCGGGGTCCTGGATCCGGGCCAGGCCCAGCTCGGTGGTGGGCTGGCCCACCTCGCGGCCGGAGAGATTGCTCTCGATGGCGCGGATGGACTGGTCGGGGTTGCGCAGATCGTGCAGGACCACCTCGCACAGCCCGGGGAACATCCGGCCGATGGCGACCACGATCTTCTCGGCCTCGCGGAGCAGCAGCTCGTCCTCGGGCGTTCCCGTCGTCTCCTGACGCTTCTTCTCGGCCATCCGATCGGTCATCCGAACAGCTCCGTCATCGTCGGCGTCGCCTTCAGCCCCGACCCGGTCAGCAGCACCACCGTGGTCTCCCCGGGGCGGATCGCGCCCCGCGCCCGGAAGACCTCGATCGCCGCGGCGGCCGTCGCGCTGGTCGGCTCCGCGTACAGCCCCGTCGCGGCCAGCCGGCGGACCGCCGCGGCGATCGCGTCCTCCGGGATGGCCGCCATGTCGCCGTCCGAGCGGCGGATGGCACGCAGCACCTCGGGGAAGCGGACGGGCTCCCGGATGGCCGTGCCCTCGGCGATGGTCGGGGCGTGGTCGAACGGCACCGGGGCCTCCGTGCCCGCGCGGAACGCGGCGTGGAGCGGTGCGCAGTGGGCGGGCTGGGCCACGAGCAGCCGGGGGCGGCAGGCGATCTGGCCCGCGGCGAGCAGCTCGGAGAAGCCGAGGTCGCAGCCGAGTACGGTGCTGCCCGCGCCCGCCACGGTCACCACGGCGTCCGGTGCGGTGAAGCCCAGGTCCTCCCACAGCTCGTACGCCAGGGTCTTGGTGCCCTGGAGGAAGAAGGGGTGCCAGTTGTGGCTGGCGTAGTACGTATGGGCCGACTGGCGCAGGGCCTCCGCCGCCGTGGCGTCCCGGTCGCCGGGCACCAGCTCGACCTCGGCGCCGTACGCCCGGCTCTGGAGGATCTTCGCGGGGGAGGTGGTGGCGGGGGCGAGGATCCTGGCCCGGATGCCGGCCGCGGCGCAGTACGCCGAGACGGAGGCCCCGCCGTTGCCGGAGCTGTCCTCGATGACCTCCCGTACGCCCCGTTGGGCGAGGAGCGAGATCATCACGCTGGTGCCGCGGTCCTTGAAGCTGCCGGTGGGGCTGAACCACTCCAGCTTGAAGAGAATCCGATCCTCCCCCCAGTCCTTCTCGACCAGCGGGGTGCACCCTTCACCCAGTGACACCGGGGCGTCGATGCGCACCGGGAGGGCCGCTCGGTAGCGCCAGAGTGACCGGGCCCCGGTGTCCACCTGCTCGCGGGTGATGCCGGGCAGAGCGGAGACGGTGAGGGGAGCCCCGTCGTCACCGCACCAGCGGGGATCGTCGATGGAGTAGGTGGCTCCGGAGCGCTCGTCGACGTAGTGGGCTTCGGATCGTGGTTCAGCTCGCACCTTGGATATTTTGTTTAGTTCTATATGCTCAGTCAAGGAGTGACGGGCGGCTCCAGCGGGTCGCGAGTGGGGTGCGAGAGCCGCTCAAGGGTGGGCGAACAGCCGTTCAAGCACCACCGCGACCCCGTCCTCTTCATGGGACGGCGCCACCTCATCGGCTATCGCCATCAGCTCCGGATGCGCGTTGCCCATCGCGACCCCGTATCCGGCCCAGCCCAGCAGCGGGATGTCATTGGGCATGTCGCCGAAGGCGATCGTCTCCGCGGGGGTGAACCCCATCCGGTCGGCGGCCAGTTGCAGCCCCACCGCCTTGTCCGTCCCGGCCGGGAGCACCTCGATCATGCCCTTCTCGGAGTGGGTCACCGCCACCTCGCCCGCGCCCACCCGCTCCGCGGCCTCGGCGACCAGCCCGTCCGCCACCGTCCGGTGGCGCATCAGCACCTTCTCGATCGGCGCCGCCCACAGCTCCTCCCGCTCGGCCAGCCCCCACTCCGGGCGCTTCCGGTCGGTGAAGTGAGCGGTGACGACGAAGCGGTTCTCGGGCGCCGCCGTCACCACGGCCAGCTCCAGCGGCCCCGCGCCCAGCGCCTCCTCCGTGCGCTCCACCACCGACCGGGCCAGCTCCCGGTCCAGCGACGCCGAGACCAGCAGCCGGTCCGCGGAGGCGTCGTACAACTGCGCGCCCTGTCCGCACACCGCGAGCCCCCGGTAGCCGATCGCGACCAGGAACTCCCGGCAGGACGCGGCCGGCCGCCCGGTGGCCACCAGATGCCGCGCCCCGGCCGCCCGGACGAGGGCGAGCGCCTCACGGGTGCGGGGCGAGACCGTCAGATCCTTGCGCAGCAGGGTGCCGTCGAGGTCGGTGGCCACCAGCGGGAAGCGCGGCCGCCCGGCGGTACGGGGCCGGGGGAGCAGCACGCCCGGCGCGGCGATGGCCCCGGTGCGCATGGAGGGGGGTACAGAAGCGTCAGCGGTATCGGCGGTGTGCACGGTGGCCGGTGGTCCCTTTCGTCACGCTCATCGTGCTCATTCCGCGTCGATCAGCGCGACACATGGAGCCCCTGAACTCATGTCGACCCTTGACCTCATGTCGACCTTGCGGAACAGAGAATGGCGGCTCCGCCGGGGACGATCAAGCCGTGCAGATCACGGCCACCTGCTTCGGCAGCCGGTACGGCAGCGAGCCGTACCACGCGCACGACAGCACGAAACCGAAGGAGAGACAGACGACCCCGCCGACCGCGTCCATCCAGAAGTGGTTGGCGGTGGCGACGATCACCAGCAGCGTGGCCGAGGGGTAGAGCAGCCCCAGCACCTTCACCCACACCGGACGGGCCAGCGTGGCGATGGTCAGACCGCACCACAGCGACCAGCCGATGTGCATCGAGGGCATCGCCGCGTACTGGTTCGACATATCGGCGAGGTTTCCCGAGGCCATCGAGCCCCAGGTGTTGTGCGCCACCACGGTGTCGATGAAATGGCCGCCGCTCATCAGCCGGGGCGGGGCCAGCGGAAAGAAGTAGTAGCCGAGCAGGGCCACGCCCGTGGTCGCGAAGAGCGCCAGCCGGGTGGCGGCGTAACGGCCCGGATGCCAGTGGTAGAGCCACACCAGCACGCCGAGCGTCACGATGAAGTGGAGCGTCGCGTAGTAGTAGTTCATGCCCACGATCAGCCAGCTCACCGAGTCGATCGCATGGTTGACGCCCCGTTCGAAGGCCAAGCCGAGCCGGTGCTCCCACTCCCAGATCCAGCCCGCGTTGCGCAGCGCCTCCGGCCGCTGCTCCGGGACGGCGTTGCGAATCAGCGAATACGTCCAGTAACTGACGGCGATGAGGACGATCTCGAACCAGAGCCGGGGTCTTCTGGGCGTACGCAACCGGTCCATCAGGGTGTGGTGCGGCGCCCGTGCCGCATCGGTGTCCGCGAGAGGTGCCGGGGTGGCCATTCGGCCCGCCGTCGTCCTGATAGTCGCTCCACCCATAGGGCAACAGTCTGCCAGACGACGTCCACCCGCAGATCAACCGCGGCATCGGGTCTTGATTGCTTATGTCCTGGTCCGGGGGTCCTCTATGGGGCGTATATACGCCTACGTCCCCGGGCCGGCTAGGCCGCGCCCCCGGCCGCCCGGCCCCGCGCCTCCACCCCATGGGCCGACGCCGTGGAGCCGCGCACCACCAGTTCGGGGAGGAAGACGAACTCGCTGGGCGGGGCCGGAGTGCCGCCGATCTCCTCCAGCAGCGCCCGCACCGCCGCCTGCCCCATCGACTGCACCGGCTTACGGATCGTGGTCAGCGGCGGATCGGTGAAGGCGATCAGCGGGGAGTCGTCGAAGCCGACCACCGAGACGTTCTGCGGGACCCCCAGGCCCCGCTGCCGGGCCGCCCGGATGGCGCCCAGCGCCATCATGTCGCTCGCGCAGACCACCGCCGTACAGCCCCGGTCGATCAGCGCGCTCGCCGCCGCCTGGCCGCCCTCCAGGGTGTACAGCGAATGCTGGATCAGTTGCTCGGACTCCTCCGGGGAGAGCCCCAGCCGATCCCGCATCGCCTGCTGGAAGCCTTCGATCTTGCGCAGTACGGGAACGAATCGCTTCGGCCCGAGCGCGAGACCGATCCGGGTGTGCCCGAGCGAGACCAGATGGGTGACCGCCAGCCCCATCGCCGCCCGGTCGTCGGGGGAGATGAACGGCGCCCGCACCTTCGGCGAGAAGCCGTCCACCAGCACGAACGGCACACCTTGGCCGCGCAACTGGTCATAGCGCTGCATATCGGCCGAGGTGTCCGCGTGCAGCCCCGAGACGAAGATGATCCCGGCCACGCCCCGGTCCACCAGCATCTCGGTCAGCTCGTCCTCCGTCGAGCCGCCGGGAGTCTGGGTGGCCAGCACCGGGGTGTAGCCCTGCCGGGTGAGTGCCTGCCCGATGACCTGGGCCAGCGCGGGGAAGATCGGGTTCTCCAGCTCGGGGGTGATCAGTCCCACCAGCCCGGCGCTGCGCTGCCGCAACCGCACGGGCCGTTCATAGCCGAGGACGTCCAGGGCGGCGAGGACGGACTCGCGGGTGGCCGTGGCCACCCCCGGCCTGCCGTTGAGGACGCGGCTGACGGTGGCTTCGCTGACCCCCGCCTGGGCTGCGATGTCAGCAAGCCGTGCGGTCATGGAGTGGGACTGTACCGGTCGCGTGTCAGATTGCCCACCACGCGCACGAATCAGGCGGAATGCGTACGGTTCCGGCCCCGTGCGAAAGCGGCGCCGACGACAGCAGGGCACGCCCCGGGACCGGCAGTTCGACCTCCTCCGCGAGCGTGTTGAGGGTGCACACCAGGCCCGGCCGGGACAGCGCGAGCACCCCCGCCGGGGCCTCCAGCCAGCTCATCGGCCCGTCCCCCAGACCCGGCAGCTCACGGCGGAGCGCGAGCGCGCCGCGGTACAGCTCCAGCGTGGAGCCGGGGTCGCCGGTCTGCGCCTCCACCGACAGCCCGGACCAGCCGTCCGGCTGGGGCAGCCAGCTCCCACCTGGGCCGAAGCCGTAGCTCTCGCCGGAGCGGGTCCAGGGCAACGGCACCCGGCAGCCGTCGCGGAAGCCGTCCTGCCCGCTCTGGCCGTCCTGCCCGTCGGGGGAGGTGCGGAAGAAGGCCGGGTCCTGGCGCAGCTCGTCCGGCAGGTCGGTCACCTCGGGGAGGCCCAGCTCCTCGCCCTGGTAGAGATAGGACGAGCCGGGCAGCGCGAGGGTGAGCAGGGCCGCGGCGCGGGCGCGGGCGAGCCCCTGCTCCGGGCCGCCGTCGGCTCCGTCGGCGTAACGGGTGGTGTGCCGGACCACGTCGTGGTTGGAGAGCACCCAGGTGGTGGGGGCGCCGACGGAGCCGGTCGCGGCCAGCGACTCGTCGATCACCTCGCGCATCGCGGCCGCGTCCCACGGGCACTTGAGGAACTGGAAGTTGAACGCCTGGTGCAGCTCGTCGGGGCGTACGTAGAGGGCCAGCCGCTCGGCGGTGGGCGCCCATGCCTCGGCGACGCCGATCCGGTCACCGGGGTAGGAGTCCAGCAGCCGGCGCCAGGAGCGGTGGATCTCGTGCACCCCGTCCTGGTCGAAGAACGGCAGCACCTGGGAGCCGATCAGCTTGGCCTGTTCGGTACGGCCGATGTCGGGCAGCCCGGCGGCCTTGACCATGCCGTGCGCGACATCGATCCGGAAGCCGTCCACGCCCAGGTCCAGCCAGAAGCGCAGCACCGAGTCGAATTCGGCACGCACCTCGGGGGAGTCCCAGTTGAGGTCGGGCTGCTCGGGGGCGAAGAGATGCAGATACCACTCACCGGGGGTGCCGTCCGGATCGGTGGTACGGGTCCAGGCGGGGCCGCCGAAGACCGACTCCCAGTCGTTCGGCGGCAGTTCGCCGTGCGCACCGCGGCCGCGGCGGAAGTGGTACCGGGTGCGGGCCGCGCCGCCGGGCCGGTCGGCGAGCGCCTCGCGGAACCATGGGTGCTGGTTGGAGCTGTGGTTCGGGACGATGTCCACGATCACCCGCAGCCCCAGCTCATGGGCGGTCCGCACCAGGTCGTCGGCATCGCCGAGGGTGCCGAAGAGCGGGTCCACGGTGCGATAGTCGGCCACGTCGTAGCCGCCGTCGGCCTGCGGGGAGGCGTAGAAGGGGGTCAGCCAGACGGCGTCCACACCCAGCCCGGCGAGGTGCGGCAGCCGCTCCCGCGCTCCGCGCAGATCGCCGATCCCGTCGCCGTCGCTGTCGGCGAAGGACCGTACGTACACCTGGTAGATGACGGCGTCGCGCCACCATCCGGGGCTCTCGGCCGGTCGCACCGGCTCGGTGGGAAGGGAGGTCGTGAGCTCCTGGGTCATGGCGGGAACGTAACAGCTCTGCAATGCCTTGCGGAAGAGCTTGCAGGGCGTGCTGGTGCCCTTGAAGGGGGCTCCGGTCGTGTTGTGGGCGCATGTCAAGCGGCTGAAGGGAAGCGGAGCGGCTACCGCGGGGACACGCGGACGTAACGATGCCGAGCGCCTTGCAGAAATTTGCCGCAAGCTCTTTCGGCGGGCTTGCGGCCCTGTTACGTTCCTCCGCAACCCGGGGCCGCGACGGAGCGGCCGGCTTTGGAGGAGTTCAGATGCGACGTGGCATAGCGGCCACCGCACTCGTCGCGGCCATGGCGCTCGCGGCGACGGCATGCGGCGGTGACGACGGCGGCAGCGGCGACAAGAAGTCCGGCGGCAAGCTCTCCGGCACCGTGACCTACTGGGACACGTCGAACGAGGCGGAGAAGGGCACCTACAAGGAGCTCGCCCTCGGCTTCGCCAAGAAGCACCCCGACGTCAAGGTCAACTACGTCAATGTGCCCTTCGGCGAGGCCCTGGCCAAGTTCAAGAACGCCGCGGGCTCCGGCGGCTCCGGCGCGCCCGATGTGCTGCGCACCGAGGTCGCCTGGACCCAGGACCTCGCCAACATCGGCTATCTCGCGCCGCTGGACGGCACCCCCGCCCTCGCGAACCAGTCCGACTATCTGCCCAAGGCCCTGGCCGGCGCCAAGTTCAAGGGCAAGACCTACGCCGTACCGCAGGTCATCGACACCCTCGGCCTCTTCTACAACAAGAAGATGCTGAAGGACGCCGGGGTCCAGCCGCCCAAGGACTGGACCGAGCTGAAGGCCGCCGCCAAGAAGATCAAGGAGAAGACCGGCAAGACGGGTCTGTATCTGCGCGGCGACGACGCCTACTGGTACCTGCCCTTCATCTACGGCGAGGGCGGCGATCTCCTCGACACCGGCGCCAAGAAGGTCACCATCGACGACGAGCCCGGCGTCAAGGCGTTCGCGGCCGCCCGGGACCTGGTCACCTCCAAGGCGGCGGAGACCGACGCCACCGACGGCTGGGACAATATGCAGAACGCCATCAAGAACGGCGACGTCGCGATGACGATCAACGGGCCGTGGGCGATCGAGGACACCCTGGCGGGCAAGGCGTTCAAGGACAAGTCCAACCTCGGTGTGGTCCCCGTCCCGGCCGGCAGCAAGGGCCAGGGCGCCCCGCAGGGCGGCCAGAACCTCACCGTCTACGCCGGATCGAAGAACCTGGCCGCCTCCTACGCCTTCGCCCAGTACATGAGCTCGGCCGAGGTCCAGGCCAAGACCACCGAGAAGCTCTCCCTGCTGCCCACCCGCACCTCCGTCTACTCCGACAAGTCGGTGGCCGCGAACCCCAATGTGAAGTTCTTCAAGGCCGCCGTCGACAAGGCCGTCGAGCGCCCCTGGATCCCCGAGGGCAACAGCCTCTTCCAGGCGATCCTGGTGCAGTTCCCGAACGTGCTCACCGGCAAGACCTCACCCGAGAAGGCCGCGAAGTCGGCCGGTGACGCGTACCGCAAGCTCCTCAAGGGCGACTGGAAGTAGGGCCGGCGACGATGGCTGTCGACACCAGCCGGCCGCTGGACCCGGCCGCGGGCGCGAAGGGCGCCCGCGGCCGGGGCGGCCGGGTTCACAAGGATGGCACCCCGCCGCGGAGCCGGATCCGCAACGCACTGGCCCGCCACTGGTACGCCTGGGCCATGGTCGCGCCCGTCGTGATCGTCATCGGGCTGATCATCGGCTATCCGCTGGGCCGCGGCCTGTATCTGTCGCTGACCGACGCCAACGAGGCCAACGTCGAGCGCACCATCGGGATCAACCACATCCCCGCCACCTACCAGACGGTCGGCCTCGACAACTTCAAGGCCATCCTGGAGGACCAGGTCTTCTGGGACCGGCTCGGCTGGACCGTCACCTGGACCGTCTGCTGTGTGGCGCTCACCTTCTCGATCGGCCTGGGCCTGGCCGTACTGCTCAACCGGCGGTTCGCCGGGCGCACCCTCTACCGGTCGCTGCTGATCCTGCCCTGGGCCGTCCCCGCCTTCGTCTCCGTCTTCGCCTGGCGGCTGCTCTACAACGAGAAGAACGGCATCCTCAACAAGGTGCTGGACGGCGGCGGAATCGACGCGGTGCCCTGGCTCAACGACCCCACCATGGCCAAGGCGTCGGTGATCGCCGTGAACATCTGGCTCGGGGTGCCGTTCATGCTGGTCGCGCTGCTCGGCGGATTGCAGTCCATCCCCGGTGAGCTGTACGAGGCCGCCGAGATGGACGGGGCGAGCCCCTGGCAGCGGTTCCGCCACATCACCCTGCCCGGGCTGCGCTCGGTCAGCTCCACCGTGATCCTGCTGTCCACCATCTGGACGTTCAACATGTTCCCGGTGATCTTCCTGCTGACCCGCGGCGGACCCGGCGACGCCACCGAGATCCTGGTGACGTACGCCTACCGGCTCTCCTTCGTCAACAGCCCGCGCGACTTCGCCGGCGCCTCGGCCTGGGGTGTGCTGATCCTGCTCATCCTGATGCTCTTCGCGGTGGTCTACCGCCGTTCGCTCCGCAAGCAGGGAGAGGTGTGGTAGCCATGCGCGACCAACGACGCGGCCCGCTCGCCTCCGTCGGGCTGCATACGACGCTCGTCATCGCCTCCGCGATCGCGGTCTTCCCGCCGCTGTGGCTGGTGGTGACCTCGTTCAAGCCCAAGAGCGAGGCGTTCAGCACCGATGTGGTGAAGAACCCGACGCTGCGGAACTATCAACACGTCCTGGGCGACACCGAGTTCCTGACCTGGTTCGGCAACTCGCTGTTCATCGTGGTCATCACCACGATCCTGGGCGTCTTCGTCGCGGCCACCACCGGGTACGCCGTCAGCCGCTTCCGCTTCCCCGGGATGCGCCCGCTGATGTGGCTGCTGCTGATCACCCAGATGTTCCCGGTGGCCATCCTCATCGTGCCGCTCTACAACATCATGTCGACGCTGGGCTGGCTCAACCAGCCGATCTCGCTCATCGTCACCTACCTCACCGTGGCCGTGCCGTTCTGCGCCTGGATGATGAAGGGCTTCTTCGACACCATCCCGGTGGAGATCGACGAATCGGGCCGGGTCGACGGCCTCAACCCGTTCGGCACCTTCTGGCGCCTCGTCGTCCCGCTGGCCAAGCCGGGACTCGCGGTGACCGCGTTCTACACCTTCATCACCGCCTGGGCCGAGGTGGCCTACGCCTCCGCCTTCATGACGGGCGAGGACAACCTCACCCTCGCCGCCGGACTCCAGACCTTCGTCAACCAGTACACCTCCGACTGGGGCTCCATGACGGCCGCGGCCGTCATGATCGCCATCCCGGCGGCGCTGGTGTTCTCCTGGGCCCAGCGGCATCTGGTCGCGGGGCTCACTGCCGGAGCGACCAAGTCGTGACGAGCCCACCCGCGGCAGGGCCGCGGCTTGCCGATATCGCCGTACAGGCCAAGGTCAGCGAGGCCACCGTCAGCCGGGTGCTCAACGGCAAGGCGGGGGTGGCGGATGCCACCCGGCAGCGGGTGCTCGCCGCCCTCGACATCCTCGGCTACGAGCGGCCGGTGCGGCTGCGGCGGCGCAGCGCCGGGCTGGTCGGCCTGGTGATCCCGGAGCTGACCAACCCGGTCTTCCCCGCCTTCGCGCAGATCATCGAGCAGGTGCTGGCCGGGCATGGGTACACCCCGATCCTGTGCACCCAGATGCCCGGCGGCGCCACCGAGGACGAGCTGGTGGAGCAGTTGGAGGAGCGCGATGTGGCGGGCATCGTCTTCATGTCAGGACTGCACGCCGACACCACGGCCGACCCCGCCCGCTATGCCCGGCTGGCCGGCCGCAGGGTGCCGTTCGTGCTGATCAACGGCTATAACGAGCACATCCAGGCCACCTTCGTCTCACCCGATGACCGGGCGGCGGCGCGGATGGCCGTCCGCCATCTGTCCGCGCTCGGCCACCACCGCATCGGCCTCGCGGTGGGGCCCGCCCGCTACGTCCCCGCGCAGCGCAAGGTCGAGGGGTTCCTCGCGGCGAGCACCGAGCTGCTCGGCCGATCGCCCGGCGAGGCGGGGGAGTTGGTGCGGCATACACTCTTCAGTGTCGAGGGCGGGCAGGTGGCGGCGGCCACCCTGCTGGACCAGGGCTGTACGGGCATCGTGTGCGGCAGCGATCTGATGGCGCTCGGGGTGATCCGGGAGGCGGCCCGGCGCGGGCTGCGGGTGCCGCACGAGGTGTCCGTGGTCGGCTTCGACGACTCCCCGCTGATCGCCTTCACCGATCCACCGCTGACCACCGTGCGGCAGCCGGTGCAGTCGATGGCGACGGCGGCGGTGGGGGCGCTGCTGGAGGAGATGGCCGGAAACCCGGTGCAGCACACGGAGTTCGTCTTCCAGCCGGACCTGGTCGTCCGCGGCTCGACGGCCAGACTGCGCTAGCGGTGCGCGACGGCCTGGCAGCGGGAAGAGGGGAAAGGTCCGCGGACACCCCGGGGAAGGCCGATCCGACCGGCCGGGCGCGTGAGGCCCGTCGAACGGGCCCCCGGCCGATCGGACCGTGACCGGGAACGTAACACCGCCGCAATCGCTTGCGAAAGGTCTTGCAACGAGGAGAACTCGCGAGTACGGTCCGGTCACCACCCCAGGACTGACGTCTTGCAGCAAGAACCTTCAACTGGCCTTACGGGCATGGCGCGTTGCCGCATGAGGCTCAATCGTCACCCCAGCTCTTCCCCCCACGGAGGAACGATGGCCGGCAACCGCACCTTCCTTGCCACCGCACTCGCCCTCGCGGCAGGCTCGGTGGCCCTTCTCGCGCTGCCCCCGCAGACGGCTCAGGCGACACCGCCCGGCACCAAGGACGTCACCGCCGAACTCTTCGAGTGGCGTTACGACTCCGTCGCCAAGGAGTGCACCAGCACCCTCGGCCCCGCCGGATACGGCTATGTCGAGGTGTCACCTGCCACCGAGCACATCCAGGGCGGCCAGTGGTGGACCTCCTACCAGCCCGTCAGCTACAAGATCGCCGGACGGCTCGGCGACCGCACCGCCTTCAAGAACATGATCGACACCTGTCACTCGGCGGGCGTCAAGGTGGTCGCCGACGCCGTCATCAACCACATGTCCGCCGGATCCGGCACCGGCACCGGCGGCTCCTCGTACACCAAGTACGACTATCCCGGGATCTACCAGGCCCAGGACATGGACGACTGCACCTCGCAGATCAGCAACTACCAGGACCGCTGGAATGTGCAGCACTGCGAGCTGGTGGGCCTCGCCGACCTGGACACCGGCGAGAGTTACGTCCGCACCCGGCTCGCGCAGTACCTGAACGACCTGCTCTCGCTCGGTGTGGACGGCTTCCGCGTCGACGGCGCCAAGCACATCCCGGCCGAGGACCTGGCCGCCATCAAGAGCCAGTTGAGCGACCCCGGCGTCTACTGGAAGCAGGAGGTCATCCACGGCGAGGGCGAGGCGGTCTCCCCGACGGAGTATCTGGGCAACGGCGATGTGCAGGAGTTCCGCTACGGCCGTGACCTCAAGCGGGTGTTCCAGGGCGAGAAGCTGGCGTATCTGAAGAACTTCGGCGAGGGCTGGGGCTATATGGCGAGCGGCCAGTCCGGTGTCTTCGTCGACAACTGGGACACCGAGCGCAACGGCTCCACGCTGACGTACAAGAACGGCGCCGACTACACCCTCGCCAACGTCTTCATGCTGGCCTGGCCCTACGGCTCCCCGGACGTCCACTCCGGCTACGAGTTCAGCGACAACGACGCGGGCCCGCCGAACGGCGGCGCGGTGGGCGCCTGTTACCAGGACGGCTGGAAGTGCCAGCACAAGTGGCCCGAGATCATGAGCATGGTCGCCCTCCGCAACACCGCCCGCGGCGCATCGGTGACCAATTGGTGGGACAACGGCAACAACGCCATCGCCTTCGGACGCGGCGACAAGGCGTACGTGGCCATCAACCACGAAAGCGGCTCCCTCACCCAGACCTTCCAGACCTCGCTCCCGGCCGGCGGCTACTGCGATGTGCAGAGCGGCAAGTCCGTGACGGTCGACTCCGCGGGGAAGTTCACGGCCACGCTGGGCGCGAATACGGCGGTGGCACTGCATGTGGGCGCTCGTAACTGCGGGTAGGCCGCTGCCCGCACCGGCGGGCCCGGAGGCAAGGGGCTCCGCCCCCGCCCCGGGTCCGGGGTCCCGGTTTCGGCCCTGGGTTCCGCCCCTGCCTAGGGCTCGGGGCTCGCCTCGGGCTCCGCCCCTGCCCGGGCATCGCCCCGCAGTCCTCCCCGCTACGCGGGCGGGCCGGGGCGGCCTCGGTCCCGCCCGGGGACGTGGGCGCGGCGCCCACATCCACACACACTTCAAGGAGCCACCAGCCCCGTGAAACCCCCGAGAGTCCCCCTGTTCCGTACGGCCGCCGCGCTCGCCGCCCTGGCGCTGGGCGCGGCGGCCGTGCCCGCCGTCTCGCAGACCGCCCGGGCCACGGCAGCGACCGCTGCCACCGCCGAGGCGCAGTGGATCGACCGCGCCACCGTCGTCTGGCAGGCCGAGCACACCGCCGCGACCGTCGAGGAGCTGAGCTACGCCGACGGCGGCACCCTGCGGCTGACCCCGGCCGCCCTGACCGACGCCCAGAAGGCCGCCTACCCCCATCTGGCCGGGCGCCCCGCCTATCGCCTCGACCCGCGCGACCGCGACAAGGCCGCCATCGCGCTGCGCGGCCCGCTCGCCGCCGTTCAGCGTGCGGCCGACGACCACGGCCAGGTACTGCACCGCACCGGGGTGCAGATCCCCGGCGTCCTGGACGACCTCTACGCCGATCGGGCGCGCCGGGCCCGACTCGGCCCGGTCTTCCACGGGGACCGCCCCACCCTCTCCGTCTGGGCGCCGACCGCCCGGTCCGTGTCGCTCGACCTCGCCGGGCACACCGTCGCCATGCGGCGGGACCCCGGCAGCGGAGTGTGGAGCGTGACCGGCGGCCCCGACTGGCGGGACAAGCCCTACCGCTACCGGGTCGAGGTCTGGGCGCCGAGCGTCGGGAAGACCGTCACCAACGAGGTCACCGACCCCTACTCGACCGCCCTGACCGCCGACTCCGCCCGCAGCCTGGTCACCGACCTGGCCGACCCCCGGCTCGCCCCCGCCGGCTGGGCGTCGCTGAAGAAACCCGCGGCCGTCCCGCTGCGCGACGCCCGCATCCAGGAGCTGCACATCCGCGACTTCTCGATCGCGGACCCCACCAGCGCCCACCCCGGCCAGTACCTCGCCTTCACCGACCGCGACTCGGACGGGATGCGGCACCTCGGGCGGCTGGCCCGGTCCGGCACCTCGTACGTCCATCTGCTGCCCGCCTTCGACTTCGGCACCGTCCCGGAGCGGCGGTCCGACCAGGCCCGGCCCGGCTGCGAGCTGGCCGCCCTGCCCGCCGACTCCGACCGCCAGCAGAAGTGCGTGGCCGAGACGGCCGCGAAGGACGGCTTCAACTGGGGCTACGACCCGCTGCACTACACGGTGCCGGAGGGGTCCTACGCGAGCGACCCGGACGGCCCGGCCCGCACCCGCGAGTTCCGGCAGATGGTGCGGGGCCTGGCCCACGCCGGGCTGCGCACCGTCATGGACGTGGTCTACAACCACACCGTGGCCGCCGGACAGGACGGGAAGTCGGTGCTCGACCGGATCGTGCCCGGCTACTACCAGCGGCTGCTGGACGACGGCAGTGTGGCCACCTCCACCTGCTGCCCCGGCACCGCACCCGAGCACGCGATGATGGGCAAGCTGGTGGTGGACTCGATCGTCACCTGGGCCAGGCAGTACAAGGTCGACGGCTTCCGCTTCGACCTCATGGGCCACCACCCCAAGGCCAACATCCTGGCCGTACGCAAGGCCCTCGACGCACTGACCCCCGCCAAGGACGGGGTGGACGGCAAGTCG
The DNA here is from genome assembly GCF_047218265.1 of Streptomyces sp. CY-1. Lineage (NCBI taxonomy): Bacteria > Bacillati > Actinomycetota > Actinomycetes > Kitasatosporales > Streptomycetaceae > Streptomyces > Streptomyces sp. CY-1. The sequence goes on along the minus strand of NZ_CP178393.1, from coordinate 3,485,121 downwards.
ATCATCCTCTACGGCGAGGGCTGGAACTTCGGCGAAGTGGCCGACGACGCCCGCTTCGTCCAGGCCACCCAGCGCAATATGGCCGGCACCGGCATCGCCACCTTCAGCGACCGGGCGCGGGACGCGGTGCGCGGCGGCGGGCCGTTCGACGAGGACCCCCGCGTCCAGGGCTTCGCCTCCGGGCTCTTCACCGACCCCAACGGGTCGCCCGCCAACGGGAGCCCGGACGAGCAGCGGGCCCGGCTGCTGCACGCCCAGGACCTGATCAAGGTCGGGCTCTCCGGCAACCTCGCCGACTACGCCTTCACCGACACCGGCGGACGCAAGGTCAAGGGCTCCGAGGTCGACTACAACGGCTCCCCGGCCGGTTACGCCGCCGCCCCCGGCGACGCGCTCGCCTACGCCGACGCCCATGACAACGAGACCCTCTACGACGCGCTCGCCTACAAGCTCCCCGCCGCCACCTCGGCCGCCGACCGGGCCCGGGCGCAGGTACTGGCCCTGGCCACCGCCACCCTCTCCCAGGGCCCGGCGCTCAGCCAGGCCGGGACCGACCTGCTGCGCTCGAAGTCCCTGGACCGCAACTCCTTCGACAGCGGCGACTGGTTCAACGCCATCCACTGGGACTGCGCGTCCGGCAACGGCTTCGGGCGCGGACTGCCCCCGGCGGCGGACAACCAGCCCAAGTGGCCTTACGCCAAGCCCCTGTTGACCAATCCCGCGGCACGCCCCGGCTGCCCCGAGATCACGGGCGCCTCGGCGGCCTACCGGGACCTGCTGCGGATCCGCACCACGGAGGCGGCGTTCAGCCAGGGCACGGCGGAGGGGGTGCAGAGGGCGCTGTCCTTCCCGCTGTCCGGGACCGGGGAGACGCCGGGGGTCATCACCATGCGGCTCGGTGGGTTGGTCGTGGTCTTCAACGCGACCCCGTCCCGGCAGTCGCAGACCGTCCCCGGCCTGGCCGGGAGCCCGTACGCCCTCCACCCGGTCCAGGCGCATGGCGCCGACGCCACGGTGAGGACGTCCCGGTACGAGCGCGCGACCGGCACCTTCGCGGTGCCCGGGCGTACGGTGGCCGTCTTCGCGGGCGGGGGCTAGCGGCCGGGGGCTGGGCGGGGCGCCCGGCGGACCACGCGGGCGCGCCGCATAGCGATGCTTTCCCCTCCCCGCCCCTTCCCGATACCAGAGGCCCCGCCCCCGGCCCCCCCGCCGGGGCCCCGCCCCGGACCCCGCTCCTCAAGCGCCGGAGGGGCTGGATTGGCGTGGGCCCCGCCCCCGGAGTTCGGGGTCCAGGGGCGAAGCCCTTGGTATCGGGAAGGGGCGGGGAGGGGAACAGCCCGCCGCAGGCGTCAAGCCTGCCGGACACCCCCTAGCGCAATGGGCTCAGACGGCCGCCATCCGCCAGCCGGGCCCTGAGGTCGGCGCGGGCGCCCGCCTTCGCGGGGAGGGTCAGGCCGCGGCCGTAACCGCGGCCCCGGACGCCGCCGGTGGCGACGATCCCGGTGACCTGGCGGCTTCCGGCGGCCAGCAGATACCACCGGCCGGACCGCGCCTTCCACAGCACCCCCGCCAGGACCCGCGGCTCGCGCGGGCCGCAGGCGGGGGAGTTGTCGGCGCTGGAGACGACCGCGCCCGTCGCGCCCCGGCGGGTGTCCCACGGCTGGAACTGGGCCAGGACCTTGCTGCCCGTGTCCCGCCAGGTGTCGGCGCGGGTGCACAGCCAGGCCGCGTGGCCGCCCGCCTCCGGCAGGGCCTGGGCGGCGAACCGCCAGGCGTTGACCGAGCGCACCCCCCGCCCGCGCATCATCGCCAGCCGGCACCCGGTCCTGGCCCAGCTCGCACGGGCCGCCCGCCCCGCCACATCGCGGACACCGGCACCGGGGGTGCCGTACGTGAGCCGGGCCGGGGCCAGTTCGCCCAGGTCGGCGACGAGCCGGGAGCCGAACTGTAGGGCGGGCCAGCCACGGCAGGGCCGCAGTTGCGGAACGGTGCGCACCGGGTCGGTCACCCCGTGCCCGGTGCGGTGCAGCGGACGTGGCGCCCCGGCCGGGTGGAGCAGATCCCGCACCCAGGCATGGCGCACCCAAGGGGCGGTCAGATAGCGGACGTTGCCGTCCGTGCGGCTGAGGACCAGCGCGGTCGAGGTGGCCGCGTCGGCCGCGTCCAGCCGGGCGAAGTCCAGCGCGGCGGCACTGCCCTCGCCCGCCTCCGCGTACCGCGCCACCCGCAGTCCGTCGTACAGCAGCACCACCGTGGCCTGGTCCACCTCGCCCGCGAACAGCAGTTGCGGCGGCCCCGAGGGCGGCCCGGACTGCGTGCCCAGGGTGGCCGACACCCGCACCGAACGGCCCGGCCGCGCCCACACGGCCAGCGCGCGGCGCAGCAGCGCGGTGTCCCGTACGCGGTCGCCGCGCGCGGGCCAGGAGGAGAACCCGGCGCGGGACGCGTTGCGCCAGGCGTCGGGCGCGGCCCGCGTCAACCGAGCCGGATCCAGGGCCCGTTCGGAGGACGGATTACGGGCGTACGAGGGCGCGGCCGCACCGGTCGGCCCCCAGCCCCGCCCCGGCACACCCAGCAGCGTTCCGCACACCACCAGCGCCACCACGGCCACCAGCACCGCCCGCACATGCTGACGGCGGCGCATCAGATCGGTGGGCCGCGCCTGGAGCGAACACGGGTCGAACTCCGCGGACTCCAGCAGCGATTCGTCCCGGCTGCCGGCCTGCTCCGGCACCGAATCCGCCTCGTCCAGCGCGGCCCGCGCGTCGTCGACCCCCGCGGCGCGCAGCAGGGTGCGCGCCTCGTGCTCACCGAGCCGCTCCAGCTCCCGCAGTACGTACGCGGCGCGGCCGGGGCCGGACAGCTCCGACAGGGCTCGCTCCAGGGCGAGTTCATCGGCCCCGCCGGAGCGCGGGAACAGCCGCAGCCCGAACACCTGCGGCAGCGCCGGGGGCCGCTGCCACCAGCGCCGCGGCCGGGCGGCGCGCAGCGCCAGGCGCAGCACCCGCAGCCGCACATAGGCATAGCCGGTGTCGGCCCCCGGGCCCTTCGTCCCGCGCTGCCAGGGCAGTTCGACATCGGGGTGCGGGTCCGGGCCCGTGCCGTAGCCGCGGTTGCGCGGCAGCGCGCGCTGGGCGAGGGCATGCGCCGCGAGCACCCGGCGGGTGCGCCCGATGCCCGGCGGCAGGATGAGATACGCGAGCCGCACCAGCCGCGGATAGTGCTCGACGATGGCGGCCTCGGCCTGCTCGACGTCGATCAGGCCGGTGGTTTCGTCGTCGGGGGCGACTGTCGCCTGGTGCTGGTCCACGTGTCGTGAACGAGTGGCGGGCCGGGTAGGTCACCTACGGGTGTCCGGCGGGACTCGGCGCCTGCGGCGGGCTGCTTTCCCCTCCCCGCCCCTTCCCACAACTGGGGCTCCGCCCCAGACCCCGGCGTCCAGGGGGCCGCGGCGGAGCCCCACCACGCGGCGGAGCCGCAAATCGATGCTTTCCCGTCCCCGCCCCTTCCCGCGGCATCGGTATGTGCTCCGGCACGTGGCAGGGGCTCCGCCCCTGGCCCCTCGCGTCGACGAGCCGACCGTCGCCGCCGTGAACTCCCGCACCGGCGGGCTGATCGCGGTCGGCACGCCGACGCGGCGGATGACCGGGCGGACGCCCGTGCACATCCGGGTCGTCCGGCCGGGGCCTGGGGCGGAGCCCCAGTTGAGGGAAGGGGCGGGGAGGGGAACAGCCCGCCGCAGGCGTCACCACCCGCCGGACACCCCCGAGCCCCGCCCCGCCACCGGCGCCACCCCGCTACGGCGTACCGCTCTTCCAGCCGCTGAACTCGACCGTCCCCCGCACCCCCGTGCCTCCGTTCGCCGCCGTCATGAAGATTCCGGCGTCCTGCGCGGCCGCCCCGCCCGGTGCCGTGACCGTGGCCACCTTCCGCCAGGTCGCACCGTCGTCGGTGGACAGCTCGCCGGTGTAGGAGGTGGCCGCGGTGCGGGTCAGCCGGAGCAGGACGGGTGCCTTGACGCCGGTGATCCGCTGGTAGGTGTCCAGCGTGCCGTCGCCGCTCGAGTCGTAGGACAGGACGACCCCGTTGGCCGGGGTGACGGAGAGGTTCACAAAGCCGGGGGAGCCCGCCGTGGCGAGGTCGTCGCGGACGATGATCCCGGCCCGCGCCCAGGGCCCGGTGGCCGCCTGGGCGGTCACCTTCACGGTGATGGCCGTGCCCACCGTGAGGACGCCATCGCGGTAGACGGAGCCGAATTCGGCGGTGCCCTTCCACAGGTCCTGGCCCGCGCCGTCGATCGCGAACCGCTCGTCCAACTGCCCGAAGACCGCACCGCTGTTGGTGACCGTCCGCAGGCCGTCCGCCAGCGGTCCGGCGATCCACAGCGTCCCGGTGCGCACGGCCCGCACCCGGTCCTCGCCCCGTGGCCCGTAGGTGACGCCCAGCTCGTACGGCAGCGGCTTGAGCGGGTGCTCCAGCGGCTCGTTTGGCGCGGTCGCGCGCCAGCGGACCTCGCCCGTGCCGCCCGCGGGGACGCCGGGCAGCCGGGTCGGCCCGTCCGGGGCCGGGTCCAGGCCGGTCACGGTGAGGTCGAAGTCGACGCGGCCGGTGGGACGCAGCCCGTTGACGTTGCGCAGGGCGGCGGTGAGGGACGCGGTGCCGCCGGGCGGCAGGGCGGCGGGCTCGGCGGTGACGGTCAGTGTGCCCTGGTAGGGGGCCTTGGCCAGCGCCTCGTACACCCGCTGGGCGGTGCGATGGGCGTCCGCCGTCGGCCGCACGGGATAGCTTGTGCGCTCCCGGGTCCACGGCTGCTCGACGGCGAACCAGTCGAAGGAGCGCGGGGGGCGGTTCTCGGCCAGCGCGTCCTCCAGCTCGTCCAGATAGGACTGCCACTGGGGGAGGTGGAAGTCGGCGATGAGGCCGCTCCAGTCGCGGTTGGCGTAGTTGGCCAGCTTGCCGCCGTCCGCCGTGGCGCGGTCCGCCCAGGTGGTGATGAGGGTGCGCGCGGCCCGCTCCAGTTGGGCCGACTCCTCCTCGCCCGACGCCATCCGCTTGGCGTCCTCGAGCCACGGGCCCAGCAGGAACCGCCGGTGGGCGCCGGTCATGTCGTCGCTGAGCCGCATCAGTTTGAGCCACAGCCGGGCCAGCGTCCGGAAGGCCGTGCGGTCCTTACGGCCGTAGGCGTCCTGGAGTTGGGGGATGAGCTGCCAGGAGCGGTTGGCGAGCGCCTGCCGGGCGATGTCGGTGAGGTCATGGCGGTAGGCGTCGCTGTCGCGCAGCCCGGTCCGTACGCCCAGCAGCGCCGCGAAGGCCACATCGAAACCGGCCGGGTCGAAGGCGGGGGTGTGGGTCGCGTAGTTGGTGCCCGAACGTGCGGTCAGGGAGGGGCGGGCGGCGAAGACCGAGTCATGCGGGCGGCCGTCCTTGCTGCTGATCTCGTACGCGGTGTCGCGCAGCGCGGCGAACGCCTCCCGGGCCTTGCCGTCCCGTCCGCCGTAGCGCACATCGGCGTACGAGCGGAACCACTCGGCCCGGTCCACCGCCTCCTCCCGCCACGCCAGCTCGCTGAACAGCTCGAACGCGGCCGGATCCCGCTCGGCCGCCTCCGGCATATAGGCCGTGCCGACCAGCTTGCTGCCCGGCTTGTCGCGCCATACGGTGAACCGCTTCGTCCACATATGGGTCTTGGCGCCGATCGTGGTGCGGCCGCCGAAGTTGGGGATGGTGCCGAACGCGTACGGCACCGCGCCCCAGTCCTTCTCCCGGTCGGTGACGGTGTCCAGGTCCGAAAGACCGTCCACCACGAGCATCCGGTCGTGGTCGACGGCGTCCAGCAGATCGCGGCGGGGGTTCTCCTGCCAGCCGAGGATCACCCAGATGGCGCCGGGGCGGGCGGTCCGCAGCGCGGTCTCCACCGCGCGGGCGGCGTCGGGCACCGGGACGTCGCCGGGGTCGCCGCCCTCGTGCAGCAGATCCATCTTGAACAGCTCGGCCTCGCCGAACAGTTCGCGCTGATGGTGGTAGAAGGCGGCGGCCACCTTCCGGAAGGACTCGGTGCGCGGATCGAGCCAGTCGGGCCGCCTGAGCCCGTTCCAGTCGCCCTGCGGGACCGTACGGGCCTCCGGGTTGTGGTCCGCGAAGCCGTCGGGGACGGTGCCGAAGTAGCCGGGGAACACCGGCCGCATGCCCAGCTCCCGCAGCCGGTCGGCGATCCGCCGCCCCAGCTCGGTGCGCTTGGCCAGGAGCGCGGTGGAGACCGGGCCGCCGTATTCGCTCATGTTCTGAAGCAGCCACCACGGCTGGTGGGAGGGGGCGGGAAGCCAGGTGCGCGCCTCGGTCTCGGTGTAGCCGAACTCCTGGAGCAGCCGGTGGTAGACGGCCTCCTGACCGGCGGTGACCAGCAGTTCGTTGCAGCCGTGCAGGGCCGCGACGTCGATCAGGTGCTCCCAGCGGTCCCAGTCGGCGAACGGCGCGGTGTAGCCGTCATGCGTGTCGTTGAACGCGAAGCGGTGCGGCAGCGCGGTGGAGTGGGTGAGACGCCGGGCGGGCGCGGGCAGCTTCTCCGGCAGGTTGAGCTGATCGCCGGACCAGGTGAGCTGGGCGTGGCAGGTGTACTTGAGATACCAGTGCACGCCCGTGAGCAGCACCGCCGGGCTGGTGCCGGAGACGGTCACCCGCCCCGCGGACCCGTCGACCTCGAACCGCTCCTCATCGCCCCGCTTGGTCAGCGCCACCAGCCGGAACTGCCCGGCGTGGGCCGGAAGCAGCCGTCGCAGGGCGGCCCGTGCGGGGGCGGTGTCGAATGCGGTCACGGCGGTGTCCTGTGCGTTGTGCGGCTCATCGGCCACCGCGGGGATGCGGCTCCCCAGCGTGGCCCCGGCCCCGAGTGCTCCGGCGGTTCCGATCAGCGTGCGTCTGCTCAGGTCGCTCATGCGCCCCCCATCGGACAACGGCCAATGCGTCGTATGAAGAAGGCACTTAACCAGCGTTATGGGGTGGGAGCAATGGGGCGCACGGGAAGGTGCCGGTTCCCGGGGCCATGGACCATCAGCCCCGGTCCAGGTAGGCCAGCACCGCCAGCACCCGGCGGTTGTTGTCGTCCGACGGCGGCAGCCCGAGCTTTCCGAAGATGTTGGAGGTGTGCTTGGCCACCGCCCGCTCGGTGACGAAGAGCTGCGCCGCGATCGCCGTATTCGACCGCCCCTCCGCCATCAGCTCCATCACCTCCAGCTCCCGCGGCGTCAGCCGTCCCAGCGGCTTGTCCTGGGCGCGCCGGTCCAGCAACTGCGAGATCACCTGCGGATCCATCGCCGTACCCCCGGCGGCGACCCGCCGCACCGCGTCGATGAACTGATCGGCGTCGAAGACCCGGTCCTTGAGCAGATATCCGATGCCGCCGCTGCCGTCCGCGAGCAGCTCCCGCGCGTACAACTGCTCCACATGCTGGGACAGCACCAGCACCGGCAACCCCGGCCGCGCCCGCCGGGCCTGTAGCGCGCACTGGAGCCCCTCATCGCTGAACGACGGCGGCAGCCGCACATCCACCACCGCGACATCCGGCTCCAGCTCCGCCAGCGCCTTGCTCAGCTCGGGCCCGCTCTCCACGGCCGCCACGACCTCGAAGTCGTACGCCTCCAGCATGCGGACCAGTCCGTCCCGCAGGAGGAAGAGGTCTTCGGCGAGGACAACGCGCACGGCGGCTCCAAGACTTCGTCGGGCCCCTGGGGTGGGGGACGTGACCGAATCCGACGAATGTACCGCTGTGCCGTGAGCGGGAGGGGATCAGCGGCCCGGGCGGGGAACCGGTCTGCCGGATTCTGCGTAATGTCCTCTTGACACGCTGCCGGCTGGTGGCGGGCGAACGAAGGGGGAGCCGGTGCTGGGTCGGGTGCGGGTGATGGTGGGCGTGGCGGTGTCGCTTTCGGTGGCGCTGGTGGCGTGCGGGCCGGAGAAGGAGAAGGAGTGGACGGGGGCGGCGCCTTCGAAGGGGTCCGCGGCCGAGGCCGCGCGGTTCGCGCCGTTGGTGCGGCTGGCCAAGGGGGAGTCGCTGTTGCCGATGGACGCGACGCGGTTCATCGGGCGGTCCGCGCTGCGCTTCGACCACGACGGCTTCTGCCGTGACGAGGGACCGGTGGCCGATCCGCCCGACCCGCGGCGGTTGGGGAGTAAGGACAGTCCCTACAAGCACGCGGACGTGCAGCCGGGGAAGTCCTCGTCCAAGCCGGTGTCCTGCCCCGGACACGGGGACAAGTGGCACACCTCGACCGAGGCCGACGGCGGTTTCTATCTCGACCCGCCGAAGGAGGTGCGGAAGGGCGAGGGCACCGACGCGCCGGTCTACTGGGAGTACCACAACCACAAGACCGACCCCAAGCGCGCGGCGTACGTCTACTGGTTCTTCTACGCCTACAACAGCCTGACCCCGGGCAACCGGCACGAGGGCGACTGGGAGCGCGTCGCGGTCCAGATGCGCGACGGCAAGCCGGAGGCGGTGACGTTCGCGAAGCACGGCAAGGACACGTGCAGCGTGAAGTGGTCGGAACTGGATCCGCGGGACGGGCATCCGACGGTGTACTCGGCGCGTGGTTCACACGGCTCCTATCCGACCGATAAGAACCAGTGGGTGAACGGCACGCTCGATCGGCCCTCGAAGGGCGGCGCCGAGTGGCGCACTTGGGAGCACGCCCGCCCTGTCGACCGCGAGCCCTGGTGGGGGTACGCCGGGTGGTGGGGGTCGCAGCAGCATGTGAGCGGGTTCAACGGGCCGATGGGCCCGCGCCCGGGGCGTCTGCTGTCGGGCATCTTCACCAACGACAGTTGCGGGCCCGCCGACAAGAAGCCGACGGATCCGCCCAAGGACCAGCCCACGGAACAGCCCACGGGCCGGCCCACGGGTCAGCCCACGGAACAGCCCACGGACCAGGCCGCGCCCAGGACGAAGGAGGGGGCGATCCGGCGGTACGAGGAGTATCTGCACGCCGTGGGCCGGGAGGACATCAAGACGGTCTGCGAGGTGGCCGGGCCCGCGGCGAAGCAGGCGGAGGACCAGGGGTTCGGTCCGTGCACGTCCACGTTCCTCGTCACGTTCCAGATGATCTCGCCTACGCAGAAGAAGGCTCTGCGGACCGCGACGGTCGACCCGCAGAAGGTCGCCGTACGAAGCCCCGCCAAGATCGACATTCCGGCCGATGCGGTCAAGGCCACCGTCACCTTCTCCGAAAGCGAGATCGGCACCAGCACCCTGGAGTACATGAAGGACGACTGGTACATCACTGACTGAGTGCGCGCGGCGCTCCGGATTCCCCCCGCCCGAGCGCCCCTCGTGATCCGCGCGGCGGGTCACCTGGTGGCGCCCTGCGCCGAGAGTGCGCAGGGGATCTCCATCGTCACCATGGTCGGCCCGCCGCTCGGGCTGCTGACCGCGAGGACCCCGTCGAAGGTGCCCAGCCGCCGCTCGACCCCGCTCAGCCCGCCCTCCGGGGTGATCTGGGCGCCGCCGCGGCCGTCGTCGGTCACGGTGATGCGCAGCATGCCTTCCGCGTGGTGCACATCCAGCCACATCCGCGAGGCGCCCGCGTGCTTCGCCGCGTTGGTCAGCACCTCGCTGACCGCGAAGTAGGCGGCCGACTCGACCGGTTCATCGGCCCGGCCCGCCAGCTCCACGTCCACCTCCACGGGCACCGCCATCCGCAGCGCCAGTGCGCGCACCGCGTCCCCCAGGCCACGCTCGGCCAGGACGGGCGGATGGATGCCGCGGACCAGGTCGCGCAGCTCGGCCAGGGCCTCGGCGGAGTTCGTACGGGCCGCGGCGAGCAGTTCCTTGGCCTTGGCCGGGTCCTTCTCGATCAGGGCCTCCACGGTGCCCAGGCTCATGCCCATGGCGACGAGCCGGGCCTGGGCGCCGTCGTGCAGATCGCGCTCGATGCGGCGCAGTTCGGCGGCGGAGGTGTCCACGGCGTCATGCCGGGTCTCGGTGAGCCGCCGTACCCGCTGCTCGAGCGCCATCTGCGGGGTCGGGTCCAGGAAGGCGCGCGCCAGCAGGAAGTGGCCGCGCAGCAGGAGGGGGGAGACGGTGGCCCCGAGCGCCATGAAGCCGATGCCGAGCGGTACGGCGAGGAGGGCCGTCCCCTGGGAGTCGATGGGGAGGAACGCGTACCAGTAGGTGCCGCCCGCGTCCACGATCGGCTGCCACACCCCGGCGGCCAGGACGAACCCCTCGATCCCGTACGGCACGAGGGCGAAGGCCAGCAGCGAGATGGCGTATCCGGCCGTCATGTCGACCTGAAGCCACAGCAGATCGCGCCAGGTGGCCGGGTCCTTCAGCAGGAAGGTGCACAGCTCCACCTGCCCGGTGATCCCGGCGCGCCGGTCGGTGGGCAGCGGGCGGTACGGCGCCCGGATGGTGACGCCGGACCAGGTGGCGGCCAGGAGCCGGCGCCGGTTGGCGTGTGCGCGCACCGCCTTGATCAGGGGAGGGGTGGTGAGGACGCCCAGGCCCAGCGTGATGAAGGCGATCGACACGATCGTCAGCACGGACAGGATGATCGACACCAGCGCGAGCCAGGAGACGGCGAACCCCCGTGCGCAGGCCGTCAGCGCTCTGCGTCCGTTCATCCTGAGTCCCCCTCGCTGGTCGGATCCTCGTGCCCGTGTCGTCGGGCCACCTCAGTGTGTCAGCGCCCCGCGGCCCGGACACGGGGGCAGGGCTCCGTCCCGGGGTGTACCTGGCACCACCTCCCTGCCTCGCCCTATGGCTCGGCGACTGGGTGGCTGCCCGGCTGGGGCGCGGACCTGCGGTTTTCTAGCTTCGTGGCATGACCTGTTCCGTCCGTACCGCACGGGGAGAGACGCCATGAGCGCAACGAGGAAGGGCCTGGCCGTGCGGCTGGGTGGGTGGAGCACTCGCCACCGCAAGACCGCGATCGTCGGATGGCTGCTGTTCGTCGTGGTCGTCGCCGTGGTCGGCGGAATGTCGGGGTCCCGGCAGATGACCAACTCCGAGAACGGTACGGGCGATTCCGCACGTGCGGAGAAGATCCTGGAGGACGCCGGCCTCCAGACCCCGGCCGGGGAGATGGTGATGCTGCGCGGCGACCGCCCGGACGGCTGGCGGGACGCGGCCCGCGACCTTGTGGCGCGACTGGAGCGGACGGGTGAGGCGGTGCGCATCCAGCCGCCGGTGCGCTCGGAGAGCGGACGGGAGGCCCTGATCAGTTTTGAGATGAAGGGCGACCCGGACACCGCCGGGAAGCGGGTGGAGCCGGTCGTCGAGGCGGTGCAGAAGACCGAGTCGGCCCATCGGGGCATCGTGGTCCACGAGTTCGGCGACGCCACCGCCCAGCACCGGCTCGACGACATGCTCACCAACGACTTCAAGAAGGCGGAACTGACCGCCGTGCCGCTGGCGCTGGGCATTCTGCTGGTGGTCTTCGGGGCGCTGGTGGCCGCCCTGCTGCCGGTGCTGCTCGCGGTGACCGCCTGCGTCGGCACCTTCGGACTGCTCGCCCTCGTCAGCCACAAGCTGCCCATGTTCGACTCCACCACCTCGGTGATGTTCCTGGTGGGCCTGGCCGTCGGCGTCGACTACTCGCTGTTCTATCTGCGGCGGGAGCGCGATGAGCGGGCCGCGGGCCGGGACGCGGAGACCGCGCTGCGGATCGCGGCCGCCACCAGCGGCCGGGCGGTGCTGATCTCCGGGGTCACGGTCATGCTGGCGATGTCCGGGATGTTCCTGTCCGGGCTGCTGCTGTTCCACGGCTTCGCGGTCGCCACCATCCTGGTCGTCCTGATGGCGATGCTCGGCTCGGTGACCGTACTGCCCGCGATGCTGTCCTGGCTGGGCGACCGGATCGACGCCGGGCGGGTGCCGCTGCTGAACCGCCGCCGGAAGAAGGGCGTGCACAGCAGCGGTGGCGTCACCGTCAAGCTGATGCGGCCCGTCCTGGCCAGGCCGAAGCTGTTCGCCGTCGTATCGGGCGCGCTGCTGCTGGCGCTGTCCGCGCCCGCCCTCGGGATGAAGACCGAACAGCTCGGCATGGACAAGCAGTTCGGCTCCGACGCCCCGATCACCGTGGCCTACCAGGAGATCACCGGCGCCTTCCCCGGCGGCCCCGCCCCGGCCGAGGTGGTGCTGCGCTCCGACGAGATCGCCTCGCCCCGCTTCGAGACGGCCGTCGCGGACTTCAAGAAGGAACTCGCCGCCTCCGGGCGGTTCGGCAGGACGGTCGACGTCGAGGCGCACCGTACGAAGGGGGTGGCCCGGATCGAGGTGCCGCTGGCCGGGGACGGTCAGGACGCCACTTCCCGGCGCGCCCTGGACACCCTCCGGGACGATCTGGTGCCGAAGATCCTCGGACCGGTCTCCGACCAGGTGTATGTGAGCGGTGAACTCGCCGGGAGCCGCGACTTCAACGACCAGCTCAAGACCGATATCGCACCGGTCTTCCTCTTCATCGCCGCCGTGACCTTCGTTCTGATGCTGCTCTGCTTCCGGTCGTTGCCGATCGCCCTCGTCTCGATCGTGCTCAACCTGCTGTCGGTGGGCGCCGCGTACGGCACCATGACCGCCGTCTTCCAGCACGGTTGGGGCGCGGAGCTGCTGGGGATGGAGCCGGCCGGGGCGATCGAATCGTGGATGCCGCTGTTCGTCCTCGTCATCCTCTTCGGGCTGTCGATGGACTACCACGTCTTCGTGGTCTCGCGGATCCGGGAGGCCCATGAACGGGGCCTCGCCACCCGGGACGCGATCCGCGAGGGCATCCGGACGACGGCGGGCTCGGTCACCGGGGCGGCCACCATCATGGTCGCCGTGTTCGCGGTCTTCGCGCTGCTGCGGATGCAGGACATGCAGCAGATGGGTGTCGGGCTCGCGGTCGCGGTGCTGGTGGACGCCACGCTGGTGCGGATGGTGCTGCTGCCCTCGGTGATGGCGCTGCTGGGGGAGCGCAACTGGTATCTGCCGCGCGCCCTGCGGTGGCTGCCGAGCATCGACCACGGCGAGGAGCCGGTGGAGCGGCCGCGGCCGCCGCTGGTGGGGGCGGGCCGCTGAGCGGGGGTCCGCATCCGGGTCCGCATCCGGGTACGGATCCGGGTATGCGTCCGGATACGCGTCCGCCGTGCCGGACAGGCTTCTGGTCTGTCCGGCACGGCGGGCGTCATGGGTTCATGGATACGGTCAGACGGTGGGCACGTACTTGTACCCCACCCGCCGCACCGTCACGATCGTCCCCCGGTGCTCGGGGCCCATCTTGCGGCGCAGCCGGGCCACATGGACATCGACGGTCCGGCCGTCGCCGACATGGCCGTACCCCCACACCGTGGTCACGAGCTGATCGCGGGAGTGCACCCGGTGCGGATGGGCGACGAGATGGCTCAGCAGCTCGAACTCGAGGTAGGTCAGCTCCAGCGGCCGCCCCGCGACCTCGGCGGTCCGGTGGTCGGGGTCGATCCGGATCAGCTCGTCACCCGTCTCGCCCGTCTCGCTCGTTTCGCCCGTCACCGCCGGTATTCCCTCCGGGGGCGGCCCCGCCGCCTGGGACCGCTGTCGGTCGGCCGGGACCAGCACCAGATAGCCGACCATCGGCGGATGGCCGGGGAGCGTGGGCAGGGTGTGCGGGGGAGCGGGCAGCCAGGTGGCGCCGGGGTGCAGCAGATCGGCGACCGGCGGCACCTCGTCCGGTGCGACGGCTCGCAGCCGCTGGCGGTTCGCCGGAGCGGACGTTGCCGAAGGGGTGGCGGGAGCGGAGGCGGACGACAGGCTACGGAGGTTCGTCATGAGGTCGGCTCTTTCGCGCGAGAAGGCGTCAATGGACGTCGTGCGCGCGGGCTGGGCGGCCGGGCGGAGAGGTCAGCGGCCGAGCGAGCGGGCCCGCGCATCGGATGCGCGGCAACACTCGCGGTCGAAGTGGTGCGCCTGCCGGGACGGCCAGAACGGCTCGAGGTCGTAACGACCCGTCGCGGTGTCATGGAGGCTGGCCATGGGCCTATTGAAGCAGATACCGGGGTCGGGGCTGAAGTGGAACCGAGGCGGATACGGGGCTGGGGCCGAAGCGGATGGCGGGCCCGGGGTGCTCGGCCGTGGAGTGGGAAGAGGTGCGACGATGCCCGCGTAAGAGGCCCCACGCGGCAGCGCCACCGGCCGCCGCGTACCCCTGGAGGAGCGCAAGCCCATGCCGCACATCATCGTCGAATACTCCGACACCCTGACCGACGCGTTCGACCGCCCCGGCTTCGGTGCCGCCCTGCATCCGGTGGTCGCCAAGACCGTCGACACGGCGGTGGCGGGCTGCAAGACCCGCTTCCGGCGGATAGAGGAGGCCCATCTCGCGGACGGCGCCGCGGACCTCGCCATGATCCATATCGAGGTGTCCATCCTGTCCGGGCGCGACGCCGGGACCAAGCGGGAGCTGTCCGCCGCCGTGCTGGAGGTGGCCCGTGCCCATATGGCGCCCGTGCCGGGGCTGACCGTGCAGACCACCGTCGATGTCCGCGACCTCGACCGTGACTGCTACGAGAAGCACGAGGCGGTCCATCCGGCCTGACGCTCCCCCTGCCTCCCGCCGCGGCCCCCTGCCTGCCGTGCCTCCCGTGCGACGCATGTCGTACGGCGGCCGATCGCGAACTGTACGTCATTCGATGCGAATCCGACATCTACCTATATAGCAACGCGAGGCGCACAATGGGGGTGCGGTGTTTTTACCGCACTGCGCGGTCGGACTTGCATGGATCGAAGGAGGCGAGTCGCATGGCCGACGTCTCACGTGCGAAAGGTGATCTTACGGGCCACCCCGACGTGTCCGAGATGCGGGAGCGCTACGCGCGCATGATGGACGCTCGGGATGTTGTCTTCCTCGACGGGCCGGTGCTTCTCGCCGGTCTGTACTTCGCCATATCTCCCTGGGTGGTGCACTTCTCGGGCACCAGCCCCAACCTCATGGTCAACAACCTCGTCCTCGGTATCGCGATCGCCCTGCTGGGCATCGGCCTCACCACGGCGCCGAGGAGGATGTACAGCCTGTGCTGGGCCATGTCCGCGATCGGTGTATGGATGATCATCTCCCCCTGGGTGGTGGCCCGGGGTCCCGATATCGGAATGATCGTGAACAATGTCGTCGTGGGTGCCGTCACCTGCCTGTTCGGCCTGATCGCAGCCGGCATGGTGATGCGGAAGGGCAGGGAGACCTGACCGGACGCTGAATCACTGAACGGTCTGCGTATCGGCGAAGGCCGTCCACCGCACGCCTCTCGGGGTCGTGCGGTGGGCGGCCTTCGCGCGTTACCGGTGCTTTTCGCGCGTTGCCGGTGACCGGGGGCGGGCCGTCTCAGCCGATCGGCTCGGGCAGCGGGACCACGTTGTAGGAGCAGTCGATGGTCCGGCCGGTGGCCGGGTCGCCCAGCTCCACCCGCCAGCGCCCGGCGAACTGGTCCACGTCCTCGGCCATCGGGATGGTGCCGGAGATCAGCACGGTGCCGGGCACCAGGTCGCCGCGTTCGCGCAGCACCTCGACCCAGTAGGACGGCGGCAGCAGCTCGGCCAGGGTGCCGCTCTGCACCTCGGTCTCCTCACCGTCGTGAGTGACCCAGGCACGGAGCGTCAGATCGTCCAGGCGGGACTCCACATCGGAGAGCCGCCAGGCGCGGGTGGCCAGCACATCGGGGGCCGCGTTCTTGCTCCAGGCCACGCCGTGCACCTCCAGCGCCCGGTCGGTGTGGTCACAGGCCGCCGTCAGCAGCAGCTCCCCGTCCGCGGCCACGACCAGCGCCCACTCGGCCTCGCCCGAGGTGCGGGCGTGCTGGACGCTGACCTGGCCGGTCTGCTGGGCGAGGTAGGGGGAGACGGGGTAGAGGGCGGGCGTCACGGAGGGGGCGGGTACGCCCAGCTCGGCGAGCTCGGCGACATGGGCGGCCACATCGTCCTGGCTGCGTCCCGCGTAGCCCGCGTTGAGCACCTGGACGACCTCCACATGGTGGAGGGAGCCATCGGGGAGTTCGAAGGTGAGCGAGGACCGGGCGGGCTGGGTGGGCTGCGACGTCATGGGCTGTGCTCTCCAAGGCGCGGTGGGGCGATGTGCTCTTCGGCGATCTGCTGTTTCTGCGATTTCGAAGCGGTTAACTTCCCCCGGAGGGGTTGCGCATACGCTTGGTATACAACAAGTATGCCGGAAGGTCGACCCACGCACACCCCCGACCATCTCATCGCACCACCGTGCAAACGCCACGTACCATCACGTAAGCCTCACGCACCATTCGAGGACGGAACATGCAGCCCACCGCATCGAGCGCACCGCCCCGGGCCGACCGGTCCGGGGTCCGCCGCGCCTTCGTCGCCAGCCTCACCGGCACCGCCCTGGAGTGGTATGACTTCGCCGTCTACTCCGCCGCCGCGGCCCTGGTCTTCGGCGACCTCTTCTTCCCCTCCAAGGACCCCTTCACCGGGACCCTGCTGGCGTTCTCCACCTACGCCGTCGGCTATGTGTCCCGGCCGCTCGGCGGCTTTGTCTTCGGCCGCCTCGGCGATGTCATCGGCCGCAAAAAGGTGCTCATCGCGACGCTCGTGCTCATCGGCAGCGCCACGCTGCTGATCGGGCTGCTGCCCACCTATGCCACGGTCGGCGTCGCGGCCCCCGCCGCGCTGGTGCTGCTGCGCTTCGCC
Organism: Streptomyces sp. CY-1; assembly: GCF_047218265.1. NCBI lineage: Bacteria > Bacillati > Actinomycetota > Actinomycetes > Kitasatosporales > Streptomycetaceae > Streptomyces > Streptomyces sp. CY-1. The sequence continues at coordinate 3,468,470 of NZ_CP178393.1, read as the reverse complement.
CAGGGCGTCGGCGTCGGCGGTGAGTGGGGCGGTGCGGTGCTGCTGTCCAGCGAGTTCGGCGATCCGCGGCGACGCGGCTTCTACGCCTCCGCCGCGCAGGTCGGCCCTCCGGCGGGCAATCTGCTGGCCAACGGCGTCCTGGCCGCGCTGGGCGCGCTGCTGACGGAGGACCAGTTCCTGAACTGGGGCTGGCGGGTGGCGTTCCTGCTCTCCGGCGCCCTGGTGGGATTCGGCCTGTGGGTCCGCGCCAAGCTGGAGGAAACCCCGGTCTTCAAGGCGATGGAGGCCGCGCAGGACCGCCCGGAGGCGCCGGTGCGCGAGGTGTTCACCACCCAGCCGAGGGCGCTGACCGCCGCGATCCTCTGCCGGGTCGCCCCCGATGTGCTGTACGCGATGTTCACCGTCTTCGTGCTCACCTACGCCACCGAGGAACTCGACATGTCACGCGGCTCGGCGCTCACCGCCGTGCTGATCGGCTCCTCGCTACAGATCGTGCTCATCCCGCTGGCCGGGGCGCTCTCGGACCGCGTCAACCGGCGGTGGCTGTACGCGGGCTCCGCCGTCGCCGCCGGTGTCTGGCCGTTTCTGTTCTTCCCGCTGGTCGCGGACGGCAGTTGGGCGCTGCTCACCCTCGGGGTCGTCGGCGCGCTGGTGATCCACTCGCTGATGTACGGGCCGCAGGCGGCCTTCGTCGCCGAGCAGTTCTCCCCGCGGCTGCGCTACACCGGCTCCTCGCTCGCCTACACCCTCGCCGGGATCATCGGCGGCGCGGTCGCGCCACTGCTCTTCACCGCGCTGCTGGGGACCTATCACACCTGGGTGCCGCTGGCCGTCTACATCGCGCTCACCGCCGCGGTCACGGTGACGGGTCTCTGGCTGGGCCGGGACCCCTCCGCCGCCGAAGAGGAGGAGCCGGAGCCGCTTCCCGTCGGCCGCGCCACCTCCTCCACCACCACCGTGTCCTGACTGTTCCGTCCTGTCCTGTCCGTCCCTCCGTGGAGCTGTAAAGCGAGCCGTGCCGGGGAAGGGGCGGGATGGGATCACATACGCGGGACGGACCGCGTATCCCCGCCACCCCGGTACCCCGCCTACACTCCGACCCTCCCGACCAGGAAATGAGGCAGCACCCGCCATGCCCCTCCGCATCGCACTGAGCCAGCTCACCACGGGCCCGGACCCGGCCTCGAACCTCGCCCTGCTGCGCCAGGAGACACGGCGGGCGGCGGAGGCCGGGGCGCGGCTGGTCGTCTTCCCGGAGGCGGCCATGGCCTGCTTCGGCACCCAGCTCGGCCCGATCGCCGAACCGCTGGACGGGCCCTGGGCCACCGAGGTCCGGCAGCTCGCGAAGGACGCCGGGCTGGTGATCGTGGCCGGGATGTTCACCCCGGCGCCCGATGGCCGGGTGACCAACACCCTGCTGGCCACCGGCCCGGGGGTGGAGACCTCCTACGACAAGATCCATCTCTATGACGCCTTCGGCTTCGCCGAGTCCAAGACCGTGGCACCGGGCTCCGAGGTGGTGACCTTCGACCTCGACGGCGTCCGGATCGGCCTGGCCACCTGCTACGACGTACGGTTCCCCGAGCTCTTCCGGGCCCACGCCGACGCGGGCGCGGTGCTCTCCGTGCTGCCCGCCTCCTGGGGCGCGGGTCCCGGCAAGCGCGAGCAGTGGGAGCTGCTGACCCGCGCGCGGGCGCTCGACGCCACCATCTGGCTGGCGGCCGTGGGCCAGGCCGACCCGGCGGCGTCCGGCGTGACCCCTGCGGCCTCCGCCCCCACCGGGATCGGCCACAGCGCCCTGATCGGCCCCGACGGCACCGTACGGGAGCGGCTGGACGCGGGGCCCGGGATGCTGGTGGGGGACGTGGACACCGATGAGGTCACGGCGGTGCGCCGCACGGTGTCCGTGCTGGCCAACCGCAGGCTGGGGGTAAACCCGTGAGCGGCGCCAACGAGGCCGAAGGGGCCAAACCGGAGCTCGAATTCCATCTGCCCTCCGGGCCCTGGCAGCGGCCGCCGGGCGCGGGCGCGGGGGTCAGCGAACAGATCCTGGCCGTGGACGGGAGCGGCACCCACGCCACCGCCCTGGTGCGCTGGGAGCCGGGAACGGACACCTCCCCGTCCGGGGTCGCCCGCCACGACGGCTGGGAGGAGGTCTATCTCCTGGAGGGCAGCATGCGCGATCTGACCCTGGGGAAGACCTTCTCGCGCGGCTTCTACGCCTGTCGCCCCCCGGGGATGCCGCATGGCCCCTGGATCTCCGAGGAGGGCGTCACCATGCTGGTGATCACCTATCCGGAGGCCCCCGCCGAGCGGTGACGCACCGGTCCGGGCGCCGGGCGGTGACTTACCCGTCCGGCCGCCGGGCGGTGGCTCACTCGTCCGGCCGCCGGGCCGGGAGTCACCCGGTGAGCAGCACCTTCAGGGTCGACTCCAGATGGGCGCTGATCGCCGTGCGGGCCGCCTGCATGTCCCCGGAGGCCACCGCGTCCAGGATCGCCCGGTGCTCGCCGAGCACCTCCTCCTGGCGGCCGGTCTGGTTGTACAGGGCCACCACTCCGGCCCGGATCTGGCGGCTGCGCAGCCCCTCGTAGTGCCGGCTGAGGAGTTCATTGCCCACCGCGGCGACCATGGTCGCGTGGAAGAGGTGGTCGATGGCGATGAACTCCTTGGCCTGGTCCGGCCCCATCAGCTCGCGCTGCCGGTCCAGCAGCTCCACCAGCTTCGCGACCGGCACCGTGCCCGCCTCGATGGTGTGCTCGGCGGCGTAGCGCTCGACGATCCCGCGCAGCTCCATCAGCTCGGTGATCTCCCGGCCGGAGAGCGGGGCGATATGCGCACCCCGCTTGGGGACGAGCTGGACCAGGTCCTCGGCCGCCAGCAGGAGCAGGGCCTCACGGATCGGGGTCCGGGAGATGCCGATCCGGTCGGCGATCTCCTGCTCGGTGAGGAATCGGCCCTGCATGTCAGGATCGGTCAGCACGGTTTCCTTGAGGAACGCGTACGCCTTTTCTCGTCCGGACTGCGCTGGCACTGGGCCCCCATGCTGCTTCGCAAACAACTTCGCATACAACTCGTATACGAAAATTATCACGGACCGGTGGCCGGGTCGGGGATCCAGGAGCCGTGGATCCCCGCGGGGACGCGGTGGGGCAGCTCCACGGTGGCGACGGGGGCGGCCGTGATGTCCCGGGCGTCCAGGACGATCAGTTCGGAGGCGTCCCGGCGGAGGTCGCTGACGAGGGTCAGAAGATAGCCGTCGTCCTCGCCTCCTCCTCCGCCCACTCCGCCGCCCCCATCCGCGGGCACGAACACCGCCTCCCCGGGCATCCGGCCCGGTCCGGTCGGCGCTATCTGCCGGGCTCCGGTGGCCGCGTCGTACTTGACCAGGGCGTACTCCTCCAGTCCGCTGCCGGGGAAGGCGACGGCGTAGCCATAGCGGCTGGGCCGCCCCAGCACACCGTCGTTGATCGTGGGGAACTCGGTGACCAGGTCGTCCAGCGGCTCCTCCCGTGCCGTGCCCGAGGAGGGGTCGAGGATCCAGCGGTGGTGCAGGGAGCCGACCAGCGGGACCGCGGCGTGGCCCGGGGCGCCGGTCCACCACTTCCAGGAGGTCTGCCAGGCGGCCCGGTCATAGCGCGGCCCCTCGACGACGATGCGGCCCGCCGGATCCTCATAGGCGTTGGCGATATGCAGCAGGGCGCCGGGCTCCACCTCGCACCAGGTGACATGGGGCGGCCCGGTGCGCGGCATGAGCCCGATGCGCGGCCGGTAGCCATCGGACCAGCGGTAGGGGATCCCGGAGCGCTCGGCGGGGTCGAAGACCACCGGCAGATCCAGCCACACCACATAGCGCTCGGTCAGCCCGAAGTCGTGCATCAGCGAGGGCCCCGCGCCCTCGATGGTCTCCTCGCGGACGATATGGCCGTCGGGGGACGCGACGTAATAGACGAGATGGGGCGCTGACGGGGAGTACGAGAAGAAGTGCAGCTCCCCGCTGACCGGATCCTCCTTGGGGTGCGCCGTCATGGCCCGGGTCAGCCTTCCCCCGAAGTCGTAGGCGCCGACCGTGGCCAGCTCGGCGGTCAACTCATAGGGGAGATTGGCCTCCTGGAGGGCCAGCACCCGGCCCGCGTGCTCGATCACATGGGTGCCGGCGACGCTGGCGATGAGATCCGCCGCGCCGTCCGCCCCTTCGCCGCCCGAGTCCATTCCCTCGCCGCCGGGGGCGGCCCCTTCGCCGCCCGTGGCCGTCTCCATGGCGCTGTGCAGGGCCGGTGTCCGCACCCAGCGATTGCGGTACCACTCCGCTCTTCCGTCGCGCAGCCGCAGCCCATGGACCATGCCGCTGCCCTTGAACCAGTGTGACGGCACCACCCCGGGCGGGGGGTTATGGCCGTTGCGCAGATAGCGGCCGGTCAGCTCGGGAGGCAGGGAGCCGTGGACGGTGAGGCCCCAGACGGTCGACTCCACCGCCATCGGGGCGTAGTGACCGCTGACATAGGGCTTGCCGCTCATCGCGTGCCCTCCTCGCCGCCCCGGCGGGCGTCCTGGTCCGCGACCAGGACGACCTTTCCGGTGACGGTGCCGGACTCGGCCAGCCGCATCGCCTCCGCGGCATCGGAGAGCGGTATCCGCGCCGCCACCAGTGCGGTGAACTCACCGCTCGCCAGCAGCGCCAGCACCTGCCCCAGATCGGCGCGGATCCGCGCCTGGTAGGCGGCCGGCCGCCGCCGTCCGGCCCAGAGGTTGTAGAAGTGCGCCCCCCGTCCGTTGGGCAGCAGATTCCACAGGGCCAGCCGGGCGAACAGCTTGAGCACCGGGGTCCGGGACGATCCGGGGACGTCCCGGGTGGCCGCCGTGCCGTAGGAGACCAGCGTGCCGCCGCGGGCGAGCAGCCGGTAGGAGTCGACGATGCCCTCGCCGCCGATGTGGTCGAAGACCGCGTCGACCCCGCCCGGCGCCAGCGCGCGCACCCGGCCGGGCAGATCCGGATCGCGGTAGTCGAGCGGGGTGGCGCCGAGGGCGCGCACCGCGTCGTGATGGCGGGGCGAGGCGGTGCCGATGACCTTGACGCCCGCATGGCGGGCGAGCTGGACCAGTGTGGTGCCCACTCCGCCGTTGGCCCCGTGGACCAGCACGGTTGCCCCGGGGCGCACCTTGGCCACACGGTGGAGCATCTGCCAGGCGGTGATCCCGTTGACCACCACCGTCTCGGCCTCGGCCGGGTCCACCCCCTCGGGGACCTCCACCAGATCGCCTGCTTCGACGAGGGCGTGGCTGGCCCAGCCGCCGATCTTCGTGAGCGCCGCGAACCGGCGTCCCCGCAGGGCCGGATCCACCCCGGGGCCGGTCGAGACCACCCTGCCCACCAGGTCATAGCCGGGCACGAAGGGGAACGGCGGCTGGTCGTAGTACTTCCCCCGGCGCATCTGCTGCTCGGCGAAGGAGACCCCCGACGCCTCGACGGCCAACAGCGCCTGCCCGGGACCGGGCTCGGGCAGCGGACGGGTGCGGAGCTGGAGCCCCTCCGGCTCCACCTGGCCCGGCAGAACGACTTCGGTGATCATGGCGGATCTCGCTTTCCTGTGAGGCGTTCTCGTTGTTGTGAGAGCTTCTAACCAAACAATGAACCTGTTACTCTCGAAGTGTCAAGTCCGAGATCGACGACCCGTACGAGAGGCCCGCCCATGGCGACACCACGGCGAGAGCGCTACCGCAAACAGACCCGGGAGGAGGCCAAGGCCGTGGCCCTGGCCCAGCTCTCCGAGTCGGGCACCGCCGGCATCTCGGTGAACGCGATCGCGAAGGCGATGGGCATGACCGGCCCCGCGCTCTACCGCTATTTCGCGAGCCGGGACGAGCTGCTGACCGAGCTGATCATCGACGCCTACCGCGATCTGGCCGAGACCCTCGCCCGGGCCGTCGCCGACGCCGTCCCCGCCGACCGCTTCCGCGCCCTGGCCCTCGCCCTGCGCGACTGGGCGAAGCGGCAGCCCGACCGCTATCTGCTCATCTACGGCACCCCGGTGCCCGGTTACCACGCGCCGCCGGAGACCACCGAGATCTCGGCCGGGCTGATGCGGACCATCGTCGACGCCTGCGCCACCGTCGGCGGCGCCGGTGCCGGTGGCGGCGTCGCCGAGGGGAGTGGCGCCGCCATGAGCGGCCGGCAGCCCCTCACCGAGCTCGAGGCCGAGCTGGCTCGCCATCTGGAGGGCGCGGGCCCTTGGACGGTCGGGGAGGAGCCCGGTGGCGAGCTGAAGGGCCGTGCGCTGCGCACCTGGACCCGGCTCCACGGCGTGATCAGCCTTGATGTGCAAGGCCAGTTCACGGGCATGGGCTTCGATCCCTCGGTCCTCTTCGAGGCCGAGATCGACGCCCTCGTGCGGGGTGGCTGAGATGCCCAGGTCCGAGCTGCCCGCCCTGCCGGCCGGGCGCACACTGGAAGGACAGCGGAGCGCACGGGTGACCGGAGGCCGCGATGGAGCACGGTGAGTTCGATGTGGTCGTGGAGATCCCGGAGGGGTCCCGCAACAAGTACGAGATGGACCATGACACCGGCCGGATCCGGCTGGACCGGATGCTGTTCACCTCGACGAAGTACCCGGCCGACTACGGCTTCGTCGACCTCACCCTCGGCCGGGACGGCGATCCGCTGGACGCCCTCGTCACCGTCGCCGAGCCGACCTTCCCCGGCTGTGTCATCCTCTGCCGCGCCATCGGCATGTTCTGCATGAGCGATGAGCAGGGCCCGGACGAGAAGATCCTCTGCGTCCCGGCCCATGACCCGCGCTATGTCGGCGTCCAGGACATCGAGGACGTCCCCGAATTCGACCGGCGGGAGATCACCCACTTCTTCGAGGTCTACAAGGACCTCGAGCCCGGCAAGTCCGTCGAGGGCTCCCACTGGGAGGGCCGTGACCGGGCCTACGCCGAAATAGCCGCCTCCCGCGCCCGCGCCGCCGAAACCGGCTGGTTCCCGAGTCCCTGACCACCAGGACCGGCGTGCCTTCGCGCGGACTGGGGTGGTGTGCGGTCGGGCAGGTCCGACCGGTGTCAGTCGCCGTCGAGGATGAAATCGGCTACAGCGGCAGCGACGGCCTCGGGCTGCTCATCGGGGATGAAGTGGCCGGCGTCGGGCACGACGACTCCGGTGACGTCGTCGGCCCATGGGCCGATGGAGGACGCCATGTCCGGGATGGAGCCGTGGCTGCTGGAGATTCCGAGTATGGGCACGGTCAGGTGCTGTCGCTTGAGCGCCTCGTGGTTCTTGCGCGCCGACTCGGCGGAGTCTCGGTAGTAGGCGAGGGAAGCACGGAGGCCACCGTCGACGGCGACGGCCGCTGCGTAGTGGTCGAGTTCGGCGTCCTCGAACGTGTCGGGAGAGAGGGCCTTCACTTTCAGGAACCAGCCGACGTAGTCCCGTTCGCGGCCGGCAAGCAGGGTCTCGGGCAGGTCGGGCACGAGGTGGAACGCGAAATGCCAGGTCTTCCACGCCCGATCCGGGTCGGTGGGAATCGCCTCGGGGAGGGTGATGCCGGGAATTCCGGCGTCGAGCAAGGCAACCCCGCGCAGTTGGCTTTCGAATTTGAGTGCGAGGGAGAAAGCGACCCAGGCGCCGATGTCGTGGGCGACCAGCCAGTAAGTCGACACTCCGAGAGCCTTCACGGCGGCGTGGACATGCGCGGCGACCGTGTGCGTGTCGTAACTGCGCTCCGGACGCTCGGAGTGGCCCTGACCCGGCAGGTCGATCGCGATGACGTGGAACCGGTCGGTGAGGCTGGGCATGACCTTCCGCCATGACCACCAGGTTTGCGGGAATCCGGCGAGCAGGACAATGGCTGGGCCGGTCGGCCGTCCGACTTCGACGGCATGAAGGCGGACGCCGTCGGCGTCAACCCAGCGGTGAGTGAATCCCGCCAGGTCGTGCAGGGGCAGATCGGGGACAGGGTTGTTTTCGCGGACGTGCCGAGCGCTGGTCGCAGGGTCAGTCACGGGGATCCTCCGTCGGTGTTGGGTGTCCTGGTCCGGAGCTTCGCCCCAGGGTTGGGCCCACGAGTGCGGTGCGGATGCCGGGAACGGCCGGCGCGCTGCTCGACGTCCGGGGCCCGACGGCCTGACCGGTGAGGACCAGTAGCGGGACAGGGGTGACGAGCCCGGGCTGGACGAACAATGTCGCGCTGTGGGCGACGCCCGGCCATGACCGTGCTTGGACGCTAGCACATCTTGAACCGACTGGTTCAAGATAGGATGGTCGACGCAGCACGGAACATCGACACACCGGCAAGGAAGTGCCACGTGGCAGGCAAGAAGCAATTCGACATGGACACGGCACTTGACGCCGCGATGATCCAGTTCTGGCGCGCCGGCTACGCCGATACCTCAGTGGACGATCTGTCCCGGGCGACCGGCCTGAACCGCAGCTCCATCTACTCCTCGCTCGGCGACAAGGACACGCTCTTCCTGCGCTGCCTGGATCGCTATGCCGCGCGCTACGGCGACAAGTACGACGCCGCCCTGTCGTGTGCGGCCTCCGAGCCTCTTACGGCCGTTCGTGCGTTCTTCGACGTCACCCTCGCGCGCATCGCCGATCCCGAACTGCCGGACGGGTGCCTGGTCGCCCAATCGGCCATGGCAATTCCGGTGCTGAGCCAGAGCGTCGCGGCACGCGCGAAGGAGGCGCTGGGCTTCCAGCGCTTGCGTCTGCGCGCCGCACTGAAGGCAGGCCGATTCACCGACCAGGACGCCGAGACCTTCGCTGAACACGTGGCCGCCGTGAACCAGTCTCTCGCCGTCATGAGCAGAGCCGGGGCCGGCCCGGCGCAACTCCTGTCCATCGTGGGGGTAACCATCGACGCGCTCTCACAGGCGTCGCGCACCCGCAAGTAGCGCTGCGGACCGGACCGGACGAGACCTCATCCGGCCTCGGATGACCGGAAAAAGGGCTGGAGTCGCGCCCCGCTCGCGTGCTTCGATGCGCCCTATGGTGTCCACCGACCGGCTGCTCGCCTTCGCCGTCATGTCCTTTCTGCTGATCGTGATCCCCGGCCCCAGCGTGCTCTTCGTGGTCGGCCGGGCACTGGCTCAGGGCCGCCGCGCGGCGCTGACCACGGTCATCGGCAATGCGCTCGGGGCGTATGTGCTGGTCGTAGCCGTGGCGCTGGGCGTCGGCTCCGTGGTGGAGCGCTCGGTCGTCGTCTTCACCACGCTGAAGCTGGTGGGCGCCGCGTATCTGATCCACCTGGGCGTCAAGGCCGTGCGGCAGCGCCGCTCCCTGCACGCCGCCTTCACCGGCGAGGGCCCCACCCGCGGGGGCCTGCGCACCCTGTGGGAGGGGTTCGCGGTCGGTGTGGCCAACCCCAAGACGATCGTGTTCTTCGCCGCCGTACTGCCCCAGTTCGTCGACCGTGACCAGGGGCATGTCGCCCTCCAAATGCTGCTGCTCGGCCTGGTCTTCAACGTCATCGCGGTGGTCTCCGACAGCGTCTGGGGCCTGGCCGCGGCCACCGCCCGCACTTGGTTCGCCCGCTCCCCGCGACGCCTCGCCCTGGTCGGCGGCGTCGGCGGACTCTCCATGATCGGCCTCGGTGTCACCGTCGCCGCGACCGGCCGCACCGACTAGCCGCCGACCAGCCGCACATGGGCTCATCCGTCGTCCGGCGGCGGATCGCCCGTTTCCCCCGTTTTCCCCGGTTCTCTCGTTTTCCCCGGGTCCCTCGCTTTCCCCGTTCCGTATGCTTCGGCGCCACGCGTGCGCGGGGGGCCGGGAGACGGGACGCGCGCCGTGCGCGGGGTGGGGGGTGTGCGCCGAGGGAAGAGGCGAGCGCTGGGCTGTATGGGGTAATTCGGGGTGCTTCCCTGGAGTTTGCGGTGTGTCGCGCGCCTACTGGTGCTACAGACCGGTGGGTTCCCCATCTGCCGGGGGACGGCGACCCGGGAATGTTCCCGTGCGGATCGCCGCAAGTGCGCACCCCCGCACCCCCAGCCTCCGATGCACCGCCCCGCGCGCTCGCAGTCGCGCATGGCGAGTAACGGCCCACCATTCCAACCGCTTTGGAGGGCCCGTCATGGCTACACCCACTGTCACCCTGGTCACGGCGTCACCCAACCCCGCGGTCTCCGGGCAGTCGGTCACGCTCACCGCCACCGTCATCCCGCTCGGCACCGGAACCCCCACCGGCACCGTCACCTTCGTGGTCAGCGGTGGCCCCACCCTGACCGGGACGCTGTCGGGCGGGACCGCCTCGGTCACCGTGAGCGGCCTGAGCGGCGGCACCCACATCGTCACCGCCACCTACAACGGCGACGCCAACTTCACCTCGTCCACCGGCACCACGGCCGTCCTGGTGATCCCGGCGTCGACGACGACCACGGTGACCTCGGCGCCGGACCCCTCGACGCTGGGGCAGCCGGTGACGTTCACCGCCACGGTCACCCCGGTCGCGCCGGGCGCGGGCACCCCGGCCGGCACGGTCACCTTCATCATCGGCGGCAGCGGAGGCGGTACGTTCACCCAGCCGCTGTCCGGCGGCATGGCGACACTCAGCCTCAGCACCCTCGGCGTCGGCACCCACACCGTGGTCGCCCTCTACAACGGCAGCACGGACTTCCTGCCGTCCACCGGCACCGACACCCACACCGTGAACCCCGGCCCCGCGGCCACGACCACCACACTGACGTCCTCGGCCAACCCGTCCGTCTTCGGTCAGCCGGTCACGTACACCGCCACGGTCACGCCGACCCCGCCCGCGACCGGCACCCCGACCGGCACGGTCACCTTCACGATCACCGGCACCGGCGGCGGCACATCCACCCAACCGCTGACGGGCGGCACGGCGACGTTCACCACCAGCGCCCCGGGTACGGGGTCGCACACCGTGACGGCCACCTACAGCGGTGACACCAACTTCGCCACGTCGACATCGGCGCCGCTCACACAGGTGGTGAACTTCGCGAACTCCAGGACCTCGATCAGCTCCAACCCCAACCCGTCCGAGGCGGGCACATCCGTCGACTTCGTCGCCTTCGTGGAAGCCATCCCGCCCGGCGACGGCACCCCGACGGGCCTGGTCACCTTCATCCTCACCAACGGTGTGGACACGATCACCACGATCTCCACCCTGGACGCCAATGGATTCGCCTTCCTCGAACGGGCGCTGACGGCAGGCAACTGGGACGTCAGCGCCGTCTACGAGGGGGACGCCAATTTCGGCGCCTCCGGCGTCTCCGAGTACATCCAGGTCGTCACGGAGCCGGACAGCGGCACAGTGACCACCACCATGAGCTGATCCCCACAGCACTGGGCCCCGCCACCGCCGAAAGGGGCAGTGGCCGGGCTCAGCCACGTACATCGGATGTCGACCCGAGCGGAAAAGCCGGATCCACGCATATCTGAACCTTATGCGGGTAATCGCGAGATGTGTCCGTCAAGACGCCGCGATGGGGCACGCTGCTGCTGGCCGTCCTCGTCGCCCTGACGGCGGTGCTGCTCACCGCCGGGGGCGCGGCTGCCGAAACGGATGTGCACAAGATCGGCAAGGCGCTGCGGAACAGCCCCGTATACGTCGATCCCGGCGCCTCCGACGCACTGAGCGCCGGACAGGCGCGCCGCCTGGTGGCACATATCCGCGACGCGGGCGTGCCCGTCTACGTCGCCGTCCTGCCGGACAATCCCGCGTACGGGGGCGAGCGCGTCTTCGGACGGCTGCGGGCCGCCGTCGACCGTCCCGGCATCTACGCGGTGGCCCTCGGCTCCTCCTTCGGGGCCGCCTCCGACACCTCGGTGCTGCCGGGACGCACCTCGCGGGCGCTGGCGGCGCAGAACCTGCGGCAGCACCCGCGCGACCTCGCGGCGGTCCTGAACGGCTTCGTGACCGACGCGGCCAAGGCGGCCCACGACCAGCGCGGCCAGGGGACCGGCGGCGACCAGGGCGCGCGGGACTCCACCGGTATGTCGGTGGGGGACACCGTGGTGGTGCTGATCATTCTGGCCGCCGTCGGCGGAGGCGGTCTCTACCTGCTGCGGCGCACCCGCAAGCAGCTCCGCGAGCGCGAGCGGGCCGAACTGGAGCAGGTGCGCGGCGCGGTCGAGGAGGACATCACCGCGTACGGCGAGAAGCTCGGCCGGACCGGCTTCGACCCGGCCGACCCCGCGTCCACCCCCGAGATGGCGGACGACTACGGCCGCGCCCTGGACGCCTATGAGGAGGCCAAGGCCAAGTCGGCCGCCGCCCGGCGCCCCGAGGACATACGGCCGGTGACCGAGGCGCTGGAGGAGGGCCGCTTCGCGCTGGCGGTGCTCGATGCCCGCCGCGAGGGCGGGCCGCTGCCCGAGCGCCGCCCGCCGTGCTTCTTCGACCCGCGGCACGGCCCCTCGGTCCGGGACGTCCAATGGGCGCCCCCGGGCGGCACCCAGCGCTCCGTCCCCGCCTGCGCCGCGGACGCCACTCGCATCGACGACGGCCTCGATCCGGACTCCCGCACCGTCCCGGTCGGCGGCGACCGGCGGCGCCCGTACTGGGAGGCCGGTCCGGCCTACGGGCCCTGGGCCGGCGGGTACTTCGGCGAATACGGCTCGATGCTGCTGCCCGGACTGCTGATCGGCACACTGCTGGGCGGGTCCCTCGACCCCGGCTACGACACGGGCGACTTCGGTGGTGGCTTCGGTGACGGCGGGGGCGGCGGTGACGCCGGGGGCGGCGACTTCGGCGGTGGTTTCGGCGACGGCGGTGGCTTCGGCGGTGGCTTCGGGGGCGACTTCGGCGGCTGACCCCGGCCCGACGCGCCCGCGGCAGGCCCCGGCACGGCCCCCGGCACACGCGTATGCGCGGTGCGTACGCGGTGCTCCGACCGTGCGGAACGCGCGCCGCACGAAGCGGATGGTGTGCGCGGGGAAGCCCGTCGAGCGCTGCGCTATCCGGGGTAATTAGGCGGCAACTCTCTGGCGGTGGCGGCGAGTCGCGCGCCTACTGGTGCTACAGACCGGTGGGTTCCACATCTGCCGGGGGACGGCGACGCGGGGATCTTCCCGCGTGGATCGCCGTAAGTGCGCACCCCCTAGCCTCCGATGCACCGCCGCGCCGTGTTCCCGCATGCGTGGCGAGCAGCGGCCCACCACCCCACACCACTTGGAGGGCCACCATGGCTACGCCCACGATCACCCTGGTCACGGTCTCACCCCAACCCGCGACGTCCGGCCAGTCGGTCACGCTCACCGCCACCGTCATCCCGCTCGGCACCGGAACTCCCACCGGCACCGTCACCTTCGTCGTCACCGGCGGCCCGACCCTGACCGGGACGCTGACGGGCGGCACCACCTCGGTCACCGTCCCCAGCTTGAGCGTCGGCGCCTACGCCGTCCTCGCCAACTACAACGGTGACACCAACTTCTCCCCCTCCACCGGCGCCAACGTCATCCTCGTCGTCCAGTCGGCGACCACCACATCGGTGTCCTCGGCGCCGGATCCGTCCACGCTGGGGCAGTCGGTGACGTTCACCGCCACCGTCACCCCGGTCGCACCCGGTGCGGGCGTCCCGACCGGAACGGTCACCTTCATCATCGGCGGCTCCGGCGGCGGCGCCTTCGTCCAGCCCCTGTCGGCGGGCACCGCGACGCTGTCCCTCAACACCCTCGGCGTCGGCACCAACCCCGTGGTCGCCCTCTACAACGGCGACACCGGCTTCCTGCCGTCCTCCGGCACCGACACCCAGACGGTCAACGCCACCTGACCCCTCCGCACAAACGCCGAGCCCCCGCCCCGCCCATCGGGGCGGCGGCGGGGGCTCGGCCGGAGCCGGCACGGATCACACGTCGAAGTAGAGCTCGAACTCGTGCGGGTGCGGGCGGAGCTGGAGCGGGGCGATCTCGTTGGTGCGCTTGTAGTCGATCCAGGTCTCGATCAGGTCGGAGGTGAAGACCCCGCCCTGGAGGAGGAACTCGTGGTCGGCCTCGAGGGAGTCGAGGACGGCCGGGAGGGAGGTCGGGACCTGCGGGACGCCCGCGTGCTCCTCGGGGGCGAGCTCGTAGAGGTCCTTGTCGATCGGCTCGGCCGGCTCGATCTTGTTCTTGATGCCGTCCAGACCCGCGAGGAGCAGGGCGGAGAAGGCCAGGTACGGGTTGCCGGAGGAGTCCGGGGCGCGGAACTCGACGCGCTTGGCCTTCGGGTTGGAGCCGGTGATCGGGATACGCATCGCGGCGGAGCGGTTACGCTGCGAGTACACCAGGTTGACCGGCGCCTCGAAGCCCGGGACCAGGCGGTGGTAGGAGTTCACCGTCGGGTTGGTGAAGGCCAGCAGCGACGGGGCGTGCCGGAGGATGCCGCCGATGTAGTAGCGGGCGGTGTCCGACAGGCCCGCGTAGCCCTGCTCGTCGTAGAAGAGCGGGGAGCCGCCCTGCCACAGCGACTGGTGGACGTGCATGCCCGAGCCGTTGTCACCGAAGATCGGCTTCGGCATGAAGGTCGCGGTCTTGCCGTTCTTCCACGCCACGTTCTTGACGATGTACTTGAACAGCATCAGATCGTCGGCCGCGGCCAGCAGCGTGTTGAACTTGTAGTTGATCTCGGCCTGGCCGGCGGTGCCCACCTCGTGGTGCTGGCGCTCGACCTGGAGACCGGCCTTGTCCAGCTCCAGGCTGATCTCGGCGCGCAGGTCGGCGAAGTGGTCGACCGGCGGGGTCGGGAAGTAGCCGCCCTTGTAGCGGACCTTGTAGCCACGGTTGTCCTGAAGCGCGCCGGTGTTCCAGGCGCCCGCCTCGGAGTCGATGTGGTAGAAGGACTCGTTCGCCTTGGTGTCGAAGCGCACGCTGTCGAAGACGTAGAACTCCGCCTCCGGGCCGAAGTACGCGGTGTCCGCGATGCCGGTGGAGGCGAGGTACGCCTCGGCCTTCTTGGCGATGTTCCGCGGGTCGCGGCTGTACTGCTCACCCGTGATCGGGTCATGGATGAAGAAGTTGATGTTGAGGGTCTTGTCCCGGCGGAACGGGTCGACACGCGCCGTGGAGAGGTCCGCGCGCAGGGCCATGTCCGACTCGTGGATGGCCTGGAAGCCGCGGATCGACGAGCCGTCGAAGGCCAGCTCCTCGTTCGGGTCGAACGCCTCCGCCGGTACGGTGAAGTGCTGCATGACGCCGGGAAGGTCGCAGAAGCGGACGTCGACGAACTTGACGTCCTCGTCCGAGATGTACTTCCGAGCGTCGTCGGCGTTCTGGAACATCCAACTCCTCCTAGCCCGGCCGCGGTGGGACGGGGATTTGTCCGGTCGCGCGGTCCATGTGCGGTGGCGCGCTGTCGCCGACCATAGGCAGACGGGATTTCCCGGGCATGACCCATTTGTTTCACCCAGGTTAACCGGCCCGAGGGGGGTTGCGGGGACCTCGTGGCCTCGGAAAAGGCATCGAACGGCCGGCCCGGAACCAGCGGGCGGGGGCCAGGCCCGGGGAACGTATGCGGTCGCAGTAACGTAGACGGGTGGACAAGAGGCAAGCAATCGGATCGTGGCTTTCCGGGCCCCGCGCGGCCGCCGAGGACATGGGCGTCGACTTCGGCTACCGGGGCCAGGGGCTCGGGCTCCCCGAGAGCGGACCGGGCGCCATAGCGCCGCTGGGACGCCGTTTCGGGGCGCTCTTCATCGACTGGGCCCTGTGCCTGCTCGTCTCCTACGCCCTGCTGTCCGGCCGCGACGCCCAGGCCGCCGGGAACTGGGCGCTGCTGGTCTTCCTGGTGCTGAGCCTGGTCACGGTGGGCACCGTCGGCGCCACCCCCGGCAAGCTGCTGCTGAAGCTGCGGGTCATCGGGGAGGGCGGGGTGCGGCTGAGCCTGCCGAAGGCCGTGCTGCGCAGTGTGCTGGTGGTGCTGGTCATCCCGGCGGTGGTCTGGGACCGCGACACCCGCGGGCTGCACGACCGGCTCTCCCGCGCCGTGCAGATCAGGGTCTGAGCCCCGGGATCACACCGGATGACGCGCGGCGGGTTGATGACGCGCGGCGGATTGCGTACAACGGCGTAACGCACGAAACGGCGGCCCGGACTCCATGTCCGGGCCGCCGTCGCGTATCCGTTCCGGTGGTGCGGGGAGGGCTCAGCGCCCCTTCGGCATCCGCATCCCCTTGGGCATCGGGCCCTTCGGAATCGGCATGTTGCTCATCAGGTCGCCCAGCGCGCGCAGCCGGTCGTTGACCACCGTGACCTGTGCGCCGGGCAGCACCCGCGGAAGCTTCAGCAGCGTGGTGCGGAGCTTCTTGATCTCGACCTGGCCCTCGCCGGAGCCCACGATCACATCGTGGACCGGGACCTCCGCGACGATGCGCGCCATCTTCTTCTTCTCGGCGGCCAGCATGCCCTTGAGCCGGTTCGGGTTGCCCTCGGCGACCAGCACGACGCCCGCCTTGCCCACCGCGCGGTGGATGACGTCCTGGCTCCGGTTCATCGCCACCGCGGGGGTCACCGACCAGCCGCGGCCCACGTTCTCCAGCACCGCCGCCGCCGCGCCCGGCTGGCCCTCCATCTGTCCGAAGGCGGCCCGCTCGGCACGGCGGCCGAAAATGATCGCCATCGCGAGGAACGCCAGGACGAAGCCCAGGATGCCGGTGAAGATCGGGTGACCGATCAGGAAGCCGATCGCGAGAAGGACACCGAAGGTGACAATCCCCACGCCGGCGACGACAAGAGTGACCTTGGGGTCGACCCGTTTGGTCATCTTGTAGGTCAGGGCGATCTGCTTCAGCCGCCCGGGGTTCTCGGATGTTTCCTTCCTCGCCATACAGCGAAGTTTACGTGGCCTGGGAGGCGCTGGTGGACACGGCCTCCAGCACGTGTTCGGCCTCGTCCCGGTCCTTGGCCCGACGGCGGTCCTCGAGCACGGCCGTCCAGGCGTTGCGGCGGGCGGTGCGCTGCCCGCCCCGCAGCAGCAGACCCTCCAGGACGAGGAGCGCGTCGGTGACGGACGGGCGTACGGGCGCAGCCGGCATGGATACCCCTCGGAAGCGGCGGATGATCGCTACGCACAACGTATAAGCAGTGCGTGGCTCAATCGTTACCCATTGGTGTTACCAGTGCGTGACTGGCCGGTCAAACACCGATGAAGCCCTGCTGCGGCCCGCATCCCGCCCTTGACCTGCGGCGTTTTCGGAGCCCTCGGATATGTGTGTGCTCGCAATCACACAGCGTGTTGCTCACACGGCCGATCGGAGCACAGTATGTGACGGAGTGTGAACTCAGACCGCCGGGGAGGCCGCGGCGACATTGCGCCGCTCGATGGCCTGCTGGTACAGCCGGCCGGCCCGGTACGAGGAACGGACCAGCGGGCCGGACATGACGCCCGCGTAGCCGATCTCCTCGGCCTCCTCCTTGAGCTCCACGAACTCCTGGGGCTTGACCCAGCGCTCCACCGGATGGTGCCGGGCGGACGGCCGCAGGTACTGGGTGATGGTGATCAGCTCACAGCCCGCGTCATGGAGGTCCTGGAGCGCCTGGCTGATCTCCTCGCGCTCCTCGCCCATGCCCAGGATCAGGTTGGACTTGGTGACCAGACCCGCCTCGCGCGCCTTGGTGATCACCTCGAGCGAGCGCTCGTAGCGGAAGCCGGGGCGGATGCGCTTGAAGATCCGCGGCACCGTCTCGACGTTGTGCGCGAGCACCTCGGGGCGGGACGAGAAGACCTCGGCGAGCTGCTCGGGGACCGCGTTGAAGTCCGGGATCAGCAGCTCCACACCGGTGTCCGGCATCAGGGAGTGGATCTGGCGGACGGTCTCCGCGTAGAGCCACGCGCCGCCGTCCTCCAGGTCGTCACGGGCCACACCGGTGATGGTCGCGTACTTCAGCTCCATCGTGCGTACGGATTCGGCCACCCGGCGCGGTTCGTCGCGGTCCAGAGGCTCCGGCTTGCCGGTGTCGATCAGGCAGAAGTCACAGCGTCGGGTGCACTGCTCCCCACCGACGAGGAACGTCGCCTCGCGGTCCTCCCAGCACTCGAAGATGTTCGGACAGCCTGCCTCCTGGCACACCGTGTGCAGGCCCTCGCGCTTCACCAGGCCGTGCAGTTCGGTGTACTCGGGGCCCATTTTCGCCCGGGTCTTGATCCACTCGGGCTTGCGCTCGATGGGGGTCTGGCTGTTCCGGACCTCCAGGCGCAGCATCTTGCGTCCGTCGGGTGCGACTGCGGACACGTCCGGCACTCCTCTTTGCTTGGCTCTGCTTGGCGGCTCGGCGTGGCGAGTTTGCCGGCGGGCTTTCGAATCGTCGGCGGTCACCAGAGTACGCCCGTGGTTCGTACGCATTTACGTCCAGGGCAACCGATAGCGGTGAGGGCGCATTCCCGGCAGGGCCGGACCTGGAAGGGCTGGGCTGCTGGGGTCGCCGGGGCCCGGCCGGTGGGCCCGATCGTTGGGCCCGATCGTTGGGTTCGATCGGTGGGCTCGATCGGTGGGCCCGCCCGGGAGGGTCAGACCGCCCGGGGCAGCGGGACGGTGGACTCCAGGACCTCCCGCAGATGCCGCTCGACGACCGGCAGCACCTCGGCGATCGGCACATCCCGGCCCAGCTCCTCCGAGAGCGAGGTCACACCCGCGTCCCGGATCCCGCACGGCACGATCCGGTCGAACCAGGTGTTGTCCGGATTGCAGTTGAGCGAGAAGCCGTGCATCGTCACGCCCTTGGCGATCCGCACCCCGATCGCGGCCAGCTTGCGGTCCTCACGGCGCTGCCCGGCGTTGGACGGGGCGTACTCCGGCCCGTTCAGCCGTGCGTCGAACTCCTCGTCCGCCACCCGCGGGTCGAAGTCCAGCTTCAGCCCGCCGAGCGCGGGGCGCTGGTCCACCGGGTCGCCCAGCACCCACACCCCGCTGCGGCCCTCCACCCGGGTGGTCTCCACGCCGAACTCCGCGCAGGTGCGCAGCAGCGCCTCCTCCAGGCGGCGGACATGCGCGATGACGTCCACCGGGCGCGGCAGCTTGAGGATCGGATAGCCGACGAGCTGGCCCGGGCCATGCCAGGTGATCTTGCCGCCGCGGTCCACGTCCACCACGGGGGTGCCGTCCAGGGGGCGCTCGCTGTCGGCCGTGCGCCGCCCCGCCGTGTAGACCGGGGGGTGCTCCAGCAGCAGGCAGGTGTCGGGGATCTCGTCCGCGAAGCGGGCGGCGTGCACCCGGCGCTGCTCCTGCCACGCCTCCTCGTAGTCCACGGCGTCCGCGCCGAAGCCCAGGTGGACGTAGCGCAGCGCCGGTGAACCGGGGACCGACCCCGGTGAAGCAGTGGTCACGGCGGTCACGGCAAGCTCCTTCTCGGCCCACGTGCGATTGGGGGCGGAGCCTCGCGGCGGCGCCCCCGCCACTGTACGACCGTGTCCCCTTACGTCCTCACCCGGCCCGTTCTCACACGATCGGATGAATGCCGCCCGACGGCCGCGATCAGCCCTCGAGCGGCAGTTACATTCGCGCCGTTCCACAGAGCGATCAGGGAGACCGGCAAGCTGATGACGGAACGACCCCCACAGCGCATTCCCAATCGTCAGCTCGCCGCGCTCATCGCCGAGGCTGGCTTCTCCAACGCTGGGCTGGCCCGGCGGGTGGACCAGCTCGGGCTGGAGCACGGTCTGGACTTGCGGTACGACAAGACATCGGTGACGCGGTGGCTGCGCGGACAGCAGCCACGCGGCACCACCCCGGCGCTGATCGCCGAGGTGTTCACCCGGCGGCTGGGGCGACGGCTGACCGCCCAGGACCTGGGCCTGGACGCCTGTGCGCCCGTCTACGCGGGGCTGGAGTTCGCCGCCACGCCGCAGGAGGCGGTGGACATCGTCAGCGGGCTGTGGCGGAAGGACTCCGGCAGCCATGCGGAGCTGCGGAAGATCGCCTTCACCCCGGCGGGGCTGGTCGTCCCCAGCCGCGACTGGCTGATCGGGCGGCCCGACGACCGGGTGGCGCGCGGTGAGCCACCGGCGGGCGGCGTCCCGGCGGGGGCGGGCGTGGGAGCGGGGACGGGGCCCGGGGGCGGCGCGGCGGGTGCCGGGGCCGGGGCTGGGACCTCGGGTGCGCGGCTGCCCGCGCAGGGTGGCCGGGCGGGTGGCCCTGCGGGCGGCCCGGCGGGGGTGGCCGGGGTGGCACCGGGGCGTGCGGCCCTCCAGGGCGCGCACGGCGCCTATGGCGGCCATGGCGCTCACGGTGCCCAGGGGCGGGCGCCATTGCCCCGTCAGCGTCGGCACGACCGCGACCGGCGCGCCCCGGGCTACCGGGTGACCTCGGGCGACATCGCGGCCCTGCGCTCGGTCGGCGAGCTGTTCGCGGCGCTGGACCAGACGTACGGCGGCGGCCACGCCCGCCAGGCCCTGGTGCGCTATCTCGAGCACGAGGGCGAGCCGATGCTGCGCGGTTCGTACAACGAGGCGACCGGGCGGCGGCTGTTCGGCGCGGTCGCCGATCTGACCCGGCTGGCCGGATGGACCTCGTTCGACATCGCCGCCCACGGTCTGGCACAGCGCTACTTCGTCCAGGCGCTACGGCTGGCACAGGCGGCCGGGGACCGTTCGTACGGCAGCTATGTGCTGGTGACGATGAGCCGCCAGGCCGTCTACCTCGGCCATGGGCGGGAGGCCGTGCAGTTGGCCCGGGTGGCCCAGCAGGGGGTCGGCGGCGGCGCCCCGCCGGTGCTCCAGTCGCTGCTGCACGCGATCGAGGCGCGCGGCCATGGCGTCCTGGGCGAGGTGCGCGCGTGCACCGCCTCGCTCGCCCGCGCCGAGCGGGCGCTGGAGACGGCCCGGCCGGGCGACGAGGCGCCGTACTGGGCGCGGCTCTTCGACGAGGCGCAGTTGGCCGACGAGTTCGGCCACTGCCACCGCGATCTACAGCAGTACCGGGCCGCCGCCCAGCACGCGGAGCGCTCCCTGCAACTGCACGGCGCCGGTTTCGCGCGCAGCCGCCTGTTCTGCCGGGTGGTGCTGGCGAGCGCACGACTGGGCCTGGGCGAGCTGGAACAGGCGTGCCAGCTCGCGGCGGAGGCGGCACAACAGGCTTCGGAGATGCGGTCGGTGCGGGCCGTCGAGTACGTACGGGACTTCGAGCGCCGCCTGGAGCCCTACCGAGACGCGGCCCCGGCCCGGGGCTACCGGGAGCGGGTGGCGGCGCTGGGGTAGGGGCGGGCGTGTGGGCGTGTGGGGCGCCCGGGCGGGACGGTGGCTGCTCGGGTGGCGGGGGCGTGGGGGCGTGGGGGCGCGGGGTCGGCGGGGCGGGGCGGTCGCTGTTCAGGTGGCGGGGGCGCGGGGCGGGCGGTCCGCTGGCCAGGCGGCGGGGGCGCGGGGTGGACGGTCGCTGATCAGGCGGCGGAGCGCGTGCCCAGGCGTCCAGGACGGATGCCGGGGCCGGGTGTGGTCGGGCGTCCAGGAGGGGCGTCCGGGGCGGATGTGGTCACGTCCACGACGGGCGTGCCCGGGGCCGGGTGGTGCCCGGGGCCGGGTTTGGTCGGGCGTCCGGGACGGTGCCGGGGCCGGACGGGGTCGGGCGTCCAGGACGGTTGTGTCCGGGGCCGGGTGGGTCAGGCGTCGACGACGGGTGTGCCCAGGGGCGGACGAGGTCGGGCGTCCACGACGGGCGTGCCCAGGGTCGGGCGGTGTCGAGTGCTGGGGTTGGGCCACTGGGCGTGGTCAGGTGTCCACGATGACGTCGAGGGTGGGCGTGCCCAGGGTCGGGCGGTGTCGAGTGCTGGGGGTGGTTGGGCCACTGGGTGTGGTCAGGCGTCCACGACGACGCCGAAGGTGCGTTCCAGGCCGGTGCGGCCCGCGTCGGTCAGGTGGATCACACGGCGGCGGCTGCCACGGCGGGTCCAGTCCAGCGCGAACAGCCGGTCCGTCAGGGCGGCCCCCAGCGCCCCGGCCAGATGGTGGCGCTGCTCGGTCCAGTCCACGCAGTAGCGGATCAGCGGGCGGCGCGCGGGGAGCCCGTCCGCGTCCACGCCGAACGCCGCCAGCTCCGCGCGCCCCGGGTCCGTCAGCCGGTACGTGGTGTCGTTGCCCGGGGCGGACAGCCGGTCGCTCTCCGCCGCCTCGGGGTGGAAGCGTCCGTCGCCGCCTTCCAGGACGCCGCGTTCCAGCAGCGCCGCCATCAGGGCCACCCCGAGGGCGCCCGCGACGTGGTCGTAACAGGTACGCGCCCGGCGCAGGGCGTGGGCGTGGGTGCTCTGGCGCAGCGAGGTGACCGGCAGCGGCGGGGCGATCCGGGCGAGCGCCTCGAGGGCCTCGCCGACGGCGGGGCCGGTGAGCCGGTAGTAGCGGTGCCGCCCGTGCGGCTCGACCCGCACCACCCCGGCCTCCAGCAACTTGGCCAGATGCCCGCTCACCGTGGAGGCGCTGACCCCGGCCTCGGTGGCCAGCACGCTCGCGGGGAGGGCGCGGCCCTCCAACAGCGCTTGCAGGACGCGGGCACGAGACGGATCGGCGATCGCGGCGGCCGCGCGGGCGATGTCGGCGTCACGGGCGTCCGTGGTGGTGGCCATGCGTCCAGCGTAGGCCGGGGTCGCTTCGGCAGCGGCCGAAGCGTGCGCGGACGCCCGCGCACACCTCGGCGATACGACCCGCAGCGCGGGGCTTGCGCCGCGCGCTGCGGGCGGGGCCGGGAGCCGAGGGCCGGGGGCCGCCCGATGTGGCCCCGGCCCCGCCCGTTCCCCGCATGCCTGGCCCTGTTGGCGGCCGACCCTGGGGCGCCGCGCATTCCAGCCTCCGGCCTGTGGCGCGCCCGCGCCTTGGGCAGAGCGGGGCGGTGCGCGATGTGACCCACGGCCGTGCCCGTTCTGTGCGCGCCACGCCTCGGCCTGCGTGCCTTGCCGCTGCGCGCTTGGGGCTGGATGCCTGGCCCCATGAATCTCCGCCTGCGCCGTGTGCTCCGGCGTGCCGGTGCTTCGGGCTCGGCAAGGCCGGGGCGCGGGGCCAGGGGCCGGAGGCTGTGCGATGTGGTCCGTGGCCTCCGCCCGCGCCCGGTGGGCCTTGCCCCGTTCCCTGCGCGCCCTACGCGCGCCGCGCCTCGGCCCGGGCGCCTTGCGCCGTGTGCTTCGGGCTGGACACCCCGCCGTACGAGCCTCCGGCCGTAGGCCGTAGGCCGTAGGCCGTGTGCCGCGGTGTGCGCACGCGGTTCGGGGCGGGCCCGGAGGCGTCCTCTGCGGTTCGTGGCCCCGCTCCCCGCGCGCCTGGGCGCGCCACGTTTCGGTCTGGGGCGAAGGGATTCGGGGCGAGGGTGGAGGCATGAGGACGTACCGCTCCACGCATCGGATCTCGGAATCCTCGGCTCCGCCCGTGGCGGCCGCCGTGCGGCGGGTGCCGTTGGTCGCCATCTGCCTCGGGTACTTCCTGGTCATCCTCGACGTCACCGTCGTCAATGTGGCCGTGCCCCGTATCGGTGCCGGGCTGGCGGCAGGGCAGGGGGCGCTTCAGTGGGTCGTGGACGGGTACACGCTGGTCTTCGCCGGGCTGCTGCTGTTCTGCGGCGGGCTGGGGGACCGGCTGGGCCATCGGCGGGTGTTTCTCGCCGGGCTCGGGCTGTTCACGGTGGCCTCCGCCGGGTGCGCGCTCGCGCCGACCGCCGCCGTTCTGGTCGGCGCGCGGCTGGCACAGGGGGCCGGGGCCGCGACCATGGTGCCCGCCTCGCTCGCGCTGCTCGGGGCGCTGCACCCCGAACCGGCCGCGCGGGCCAGGGCGTTCGGGGTGTGGGGCGGTATCGCGGGGGTCGCCGCGGCGGCCGGTCCGGTGCTCGGCGGGGTGCTGGTGTGGGGCGTGGGCTGGCGGACCGTGTTCCTCGTCAACGTCCCGCTGGGCGTGCTCGCCGTCCGGCTCACCATCCGTCATGTGCCCGCCGCGCGCCCGCGTCCACGCCCGCGCGGGGAGCGTCCGCCACTGGACCTCGCCGCCCAGCTCACCGGCGTCCTCGCGGTGGCCGCCCTCACGGCCGGGCTGAACGAGGCGGGAGGGCGCGGCTGGACCGATCCGCTGGTGCTCGGCACCCTGGCGGCCGCGCCGCTCGCGGGGGCGCTGTTCCTGTGGCTGGAGCGGCGCGCGGTGGCGCCCGCGCTGCCGCCGCGGCTGCTGACCGGTTTCCGGTTCCCGGCCGCCCTGGCCGTGGGGGTGCTGCTCAACCTCGGCTTCTACGGGCTGCTCTTCCTCACCACCCTCTACTTCCAGCGCCACCGGGGCTGGGACCCGCTCTCCACCGGTCTGGCGCTGCTTCCGATGGGCGCGCTGGTGGCGGTCGCCTCGCCGCTGTCCGGGCGGGTCGCGGCGCGCGTCGGCACCCATGTCCCGGCCGTGGCCGGGCTGCTGACGGGCGCGGTGGGGCTGCTCGGCTGGGCGGCCGTGGGGCCGCATACGCCGTATGCGCTGCTGGTCGTACCGCTGTTGCTGGCCGGGTTCGGCACCTCGTTCACCATGCCGTCGGCGACGATCGCGGCGATGGAGGCCGCGCCGCACGAGGTGCGCGGCGCGGCGTCGGGCGCGTTCAACGCGGCCCGGCAGTTGGGCAGCGCCATCGGCGTGGCGCTGTTCGGAACCCTCGCCGCGGCGTCCGCGAGCTCCGCCTTCTACGCCGGGATGCGGCTGTCCGCCGTGATCGCGGCCGGATGCTTCCTCGGGGGCGCGGCGCTCGCGGCGATCTCAAGGCCCGCCGCAAGCGCGGCGCGCAACCCCTCTGCCACTGATGCCTCTTGATGCGTACGCCAGGGGCGCGGCCGCCGAGGCGCGGGCCGTCGAGCGGCACGCGCTCGTCGGCGCCGCGCCGTGAAAGGCACGGCCCCGGCCCCAGGCCGGGCGGCAGGCGCGGCGGTGGGTGCCGGTTTGTCCCGGGCCGCGAGCCGTACGGGGGCCTGAGCCCTGGCGAGCCCGCCGGGCACCGCAGGATGACGTGGATCAAGCCGCAGTGACGCGGCTGCCGGTCTTCACCGAACCGCGAGCCGTACGGGAGCCTGGGCCTCAGCGGCTGGGCACTGCGGGATGTCGCGCGTCAGGTTGCCGCAGCGGCTGGTGCCCGTTGTCCTGAGCCGTGAGCCGTGAGCCGTGAGCCGTGAGCCGTGAGCCGTGAGCCGTGAGCCGTGAGCCGTGAGCCGTGAGCCGTGAGCCGCGTGACCGGGGCCTGAGCCTCAGCCGCGCCCTGCCCCGGCAGGCATGCCGCTGCTCAAGCCGCCGCCGGGTAGGACCCCGTGCCCGTGTTGCGGGCGTTCGTGTCGGAGCCGGCGTCCGGTGGGGCGCCGAAGTCGCTGAGGACCGCTCGGGCGGCTCGGCGGCCGGAGGCCAGGGCGCCCTGGACCGTGCTGGAGTCGCGGTGGTCGCCGCAGACGTACAGCCCCGACAGCAGCCGCACCGGGCGGCGTGGGTCGTGGGGGGCGGGCATGGCCGGGACCGCGTGCGGGTCGTGGTGTGTGGCCAGCAGCTCCCAGTCCGCGGTCGATGTGCCGTACACCGTCGCCAGTTGGGCCCTGACGGCTCGGTCGAGTTCGGCGGCGGGCAGTGCGGCGGAGGCGCCCAGCACCGTGGAGGTGATCAGCACCCGGCCGGGCGGGGTGCGCGAGGGGTCGACCTCGCTGGCCACCATGGTGTGGGCGACCGGGCCCCGGCCGCCCGCCGCGAGTATCAGCGCGGGCTCGCGCAGTGGCGGCCGGTCGGCGGTGTGGTGTGTCACGGTCACCGGGTGGAAGGCCGGTACCCGCAGCCCGGGCAGGAGTTCGGCCGCGTCATGCGCCCCGGTGGCCACCAGCACCGCACGGCAGCCGATCTCGCCGTGTTCGGCGGTGGCGACGGCGGTGGTGGAGGCCGATACGGCCCGGACGCCCGTACGGACCGTCCCCGGCGGCAGCGCGGCCGCGAGCAGCTCGGGGACGGTGGACGCGCCGCCTGCCGGGAGGCAGAGGCGGCCGCGTGCGTAGCCGCGCAGCGCGAGGTCGGCGCAGCGGCTGGAGGTGGTGAGGTCCGGGTCGCTCAGCAGCGAGACGAGCAGTGGACGCAGCACCCCCTCGACCGTACGAGCAGGTAGGCCCCGCCCCCCCAGGGTCTCGGAGACCGGCCGGTCGGGGCGGGCGAGCAGGCGGTCCGCGGGCAGGGCGGCGAGCCTGCCGAGCGCGGCACCGAGTCGGGCCTGGTCGAGCCCGCTGCCGAGCGGCGCGCGGGCGGCGTTGGCGAGGGCGCGTGCCGTGGTGAATGCGCCCCTCATGCTCCGGGGGGTGTCCACCCGGTGCGTACGCCCCTCGTTGTGGACCAGCACCCCCTGGGCGAAGGGGCGCAGGGCGAGGGCGCCGAGCCCCGGAGTGCGCCGCAACTCCGGGAAGGAGGTGTTCATCAGGTGACCGGTACGGTCCAGCCGGAAGCCGTCGACGGTGTCGGTCGTCATCCGTCCGCCCACGCGGGGCGCGGCCTCGAGCACCGTGACCGCCACTCCCGCGTCGGTCAGCCGATGAGCCGCGGCCAGTCCCGCGAGCCCGGCGCCGACGATGACGACGTCCGTGCGGTGCGCGCGCTTTAGCACGTGTCCTCCCCGAAGTCGGTGCGTCCGTCACGGGGGCTGCTGCCCCGGTCGGCGGCCCGGATGCGTGGGTCCCGCGTGACGGCTCGCGAGACGGTCTTGACAGTACGGACAAAAACGGTCGATGCCAGACGCGCATCGACCGGGCACGGGCGCACACCGGTCGCACACGTCATCGAGCGATGCGCGACCGGGGGAGTGCGAGGGGCGTCAACGGGGCGCCAAGCGGACGCCGGCCAAGCGGACCCAAGTGGATGCCGAGCGGGCGCCGACGGGGCGCCAACTCTCCTACCGCAGCGCCGCCTTGATGGCCTCGTCCACATGCGGGTAGGTGAAGGTGAAGCCGGAGTCCAGGAGGCGGCGGGGGATGGCCCGGACGCTGCCGAGGACGTCGCCGGACATCTCGCCCAGGGCGATCCGGAGCGCGGGGGCGGGGACCGTGAAGAGCGTGGGACGGCGCAGCACACGGCCCATGGCCGCCGTGATCTCACGGTTGGTGGCCGGTGCCGGTGCGGTGAGGTTGACCGGGCCGGTGAGCTCGGGCGTGTCGAGGATATGGCGCAGCGCGGCGATATGGTCCCGCAGCGCGATGAAGCTCCAGTACTGCCGACCGCTGCCCATCCGCCCGCCGAGGCCCAGCTTGAACAACGGGAAGAGCCGTCCCCACGCCCCGCCCTCGGAGGAGATCACCAGCCCGGTCCGGGTGAAGACCGTACGGACGCCCGCCTCCTGCGCCGCGGCCGCCGCCGCCTCCCAGTCCTGGCAGAGATCCGGAAGAAAACCGTGACCGGGGGG
Source organism: Streptomyces sp. CY-1 (assembly GCF_047218265.1). Lineage (NCBI taxonomy): Bacteria > Bacillati > Actinomycetota > Actinomycetes > Kitasatosporales > Streptomycetaceae > Streptomyces > Streptomyces sp. CY-1. The sequence continues at coordinate 3,441,194 of NZ_CP178393.1, read as the reverse complement.
CGCACTCTCATCGACCGCGCGCTCCCCGGTGTCACCGTAGAACCCGACCGCGCTTCCGCTCACCAGCACCCGCGGCGGAGTGTCCAGCGAGGCGATCGCCTCGGCGAGGGCGGCGGTGCCCAGCACCCGGCTGTCCCGGATCTCCTTCTTGTACGCGTCGGTCCAGCGCCGGTCGCCCACGCCCGCGCCCGCGAGATGGACCACGGCCGCACAGCCCATCAGCCCCTTCGTGTCCACCCACTCCCGCCGCGGGTCCCACTCCACCTCGTCCTCCGCACGCGGCGGACGCCGCACCAGGCGCACCACCTGGTGGCCGTCCTCGCGCAGCGAGCGGACGAGTGCCGTGCCGATGAGCCCTGAGGAGCCGGTGACCGCGATACGCATGGCCCCATCCTGCCCTCGATCAGGGGAGGGATGTCGGACAACAGGCGGGCGTGGCACAGTGACTCGCATGTCCCAGCCCTCCGACCCGCCCCAGCCCTCCGACCCGCCCCAGCCCTCCGGCCCGCCCCAGCCGTCTGGCCCGCACCGCGCGTCCCGGCAGCCCGAGCTGATCATCCGCCCCGCCGTGCTCGACGACGAGACGGCGCTGGCCGAGCTGGACCGCCGCACCTGGTCGGTGCTGCATTCCGTACAGCCGCGGCCCGAGCCGCCTTACGACCCCTTCTTCACCCAGCACAACCGCGTCGAGCACATCCTCGTGGCCGAGCTCGGCGGATGCCCCGTCGGCTATATACGGCTCGTGCCGTCGACCCCGCTGGCCTGCAACACGCATGTCCGCCAGATCCAGGGGCTCGCGGTGGATGAGCGGACGCGGGGGAAGGGCGTGGCGCGGGCGCTGCTCGGCGCCGCGTGCGAGGAGGCACGGCGGCAGGGCGCGACCCGCATCACGCTGCGGGTGCTGGGCCACAACACCCCGGCACGGCGGCTGTACGCGTCGGAGGGGTTCGCGGTGGAGGGCGTGCTGCCGGGGGAGTTCCTGCTGGCGGGGGAGTACGTGGACGATGTGCTGATGGGGCGCTCGCTGGACCGCTGAGGCGCTGGGGAGGTGCCCGAGGCGTTGTGAGCGTCAGCCCCTGAAGCGCTCCCACAGCCGGGGATACCGCTCCGCCAGCACCGCCTCGCTCTCGAAGTCGAGGGCCTCCCCGATCGGTTCCCGGGGCGCGGGGGCGAGCCCCAGCTCGGGCAGGGGCGCCCCGGTCAGCCGCTCGTACGCCTCGTCCGCCGCGTACCCCAGGTCCTCGCAGTCGCCGTCCACCTGCTCATCGAAGTCCTCGAGCAGGTCGGCGAGCGCGTCCGGATCGTGCAGCGCGCCCTCGAAGATCTCCCGGCCCTGGCCGATCAGCCAGAAGCGGAACGCCTCGAAGGCATCGTCGCTGACCCCGCCGAGCAGCACCCAGGCGGCGCCCCACACATCCCAGCGGTAGGCCCGGTTGGAGCGGGCCTCGAAGTGCCGGGCGAAGTCCAGCACCGCGTCGGGGTCGAGTTGTGAGAGCTGATCGACGAGCAGGTCGGACTGGTCCTCGGGGTCGCCATCCGCGATCTCCCGGGCGCTGTCGACCAGCCCCCAGAACTCCGTTTCGTCCATCATCGCGGGACCTCGTCCATCATCACGGGACCAGGATCGGCCCTCCCGCGCACCCCCGCACGCGGAACGCGCCGGATGCGGCCGCTTCGTAATACCAGACAGCAGGTGTCGGATTTCCCTGCGAAGGTCGACCTGGGTCGACCCGGACCGCCTCGGGCTGACGCGGGTCGACCCAGGTCACCCACACGGCATTCCCACCGGGAGGACATATGGACGTGAGCACACAGGGCGCACTGGCGGGCAGGGTCGCGCTCGTCGCGGGGGCGACGCGCGGCGCGGGCCGGGCGATGGCCGTCGAACTGGGGGCGGCCGGGGCCACCGTCTACGCGACGGGGCGCACCACTCGGGAGCGCGTCAGCGAGGTGGGGCGGGCCACGGAGACCATCGAGGAGACGGCGGAGCTGATCACGGCCGCGGGCGGCACGGGCATCGCGGTGCCGACCGACCACCTTGAGCCCGAGCAGGTCCGGGCGCTGGTGGAGCGGATCGACCGGGAGCAGGGCCGGCTGGACGTCCTGGTCAACGACGTATGGGGCGGTGAGGCGCTGATCGAGTTCGGCAAGAAGACCTGGGAGACCGATCTGGCGGGCGGGCTGCGGATGCTCCGGCTCGGCGTCGAGACCCACCTCATCACCAGCTACTACGCGCTGCCGCTGCTGATCCGGCACCCGGGCGGACTGGTGGTCGAGGTGACCGACGGCAACGAGGAGTTCAACAAGACCTACCGCGAGAACCTCTTCTTCGACCTCACCAAGAACGCCCCGATCCGGACGGCCTTCGGGCTCGCGGAGGAGCTCAAGGAGTTCGACGGCACGGCGGTGAGCATCTCGCCGGGCTTTCTGCGCTCCGAGCAGATGCTGGACCACTTCGGGGTGACGGAGGAGAACTGGCGCGACGCGGTGGAGAAGGAGCCGCACTTCGCCATCGCCGAGTCGCCGTACTTCGTCGGACGGGCGGTCGCCGCGCTCGCCGCCGACCCGGACCGGGCGCGCTGGAACGGGAAGTCCGTCTTCAGCGGCGATCTGGCCAAGATCTACGGCTTCACCGACCGGGACGGCTCCCGGCCCGATGTCCTCGGTTACTTCCGGGACGTGGTCTTCGGCGGCAAGGCGGGCACGGCCGCCGACTATCGGTAGGGCGCGCCGCCTTACCGGCGGAGCTCTGCCGTCACGGGCGGGGCTCCGCGGCCACCGGCAGCGGCCTTGGGCCACCGGCAGCGGCCTTGGTGCCGGTGAGCTCGTGTATTCGACTGTGGCCGGTTTCCTGGGGAGCCCGGCCGGCTGGTGACCGTGTCTCAGGGGCCTGAGGAGGGGCCGTCCGCCGGGCTGTCATGCGGGAGGCCGAGGATGAGGTCGGCGGCGCGGGCGTGGACGTCGGCGCGGGCGCGGCCAGGGTGCTCGGCGGCCAGGAAGTGGTGGCCGATGGCCAGGCAGAAGGCGAGCAGGCTGCGGGCCTCGACCTCGTCGGGGTCGGAGCAGAACGTGCCGATCATCTCCCGCGCCAGATGCATCCGCTGGTTGTCGACCCGGCGCAGGCGTTCGGCGACTCCCTCGTCGCGCCGGGCCCAGTCGCGGATCGCCAGCTCGATGAGCAGGCGGTCGTCGGAGAAGGTCAGCCGCCCGGCCAGCCGGATCCGGTCCCGGGCATCGCCGCCGACGTGCTCGACCTGTTGCAGCACCGCGTCGATACTTTCGTGCTCCCAGGTGTCGAGCATGTTCTCCAGCAGTGCGTTGCGGTCGGCGAAATAGCCGTAGAAGCCGCCCTTGGTCACCCCCAGCGCCTTGGCCAGTGCTTCGACCCGCACGGCGTCCACACCGCCTGCGGACAGCGCCCGCAATCCCTCCTCGATCCACTTCTCCCGCGGTGTGCGCAAGGCACCCATCTGTGGCCCACCTCATCTTCGTTATCGACTATACGGTGCCGTACAACACGTCTAGCCTCGACTTATACGGCAGCGTATAAAACGAGAGGGGACACCGCCATGTCATTCGGCTTCATCGCCTTCCACTACCCGGCCCCCGAGCACGTCGAGGAGTTCGTCGACCGGTGCCACCACGTCGCCGAGGCGACGCGGACGCAGCCGGGCTTCCTGTCCGTCGGGGTCTGGGCCACCCCGGACGGCGCGGCCGTCGTCACCACCGGCGCGTTCGAGTCCGAGGAGACTTTCCGGGCGGCGGCCGACGTCGCCCGCGGGCTGGGCGCGACGCCCGACGGTTTGAGCGATCTGGAGGTCAGGCCCCGCGAGGTCCACTTCCTTCTGTCGCGATAGGAAGGGGGGAGACTCAGATGATCAAATGGGCTGGCCGGCTCATGGTGTTCTTCGGGGCCGCGCACACGATCGGCGCCCTGACGGTGGAGGGCGCCGCGCACCATGCGGGGGCGTGGTTCAGCGGGGCGTTGTGGGATGACGACCTGGCCGCGATGGGCCCGGCGAACAGCGCGTACTGGCTGAGTCTGGCCAGCTTCGGCGTGCCGCTCACCGTGGTCGGCCTGATGGTGCTGTGGCTGGACCGCCGCGGCATCGTGCCGCCGACGTTCATCGCGTGGATGCTGGGGATCTGGATCATGGTCGGCGCCGTGGTCCTCGTATTCACGCCCTGGCCGATCCTCCTGCTCGCGAACGTCCTGCTGCTGGTCGGAACCCGACGCGCGGCCCGTACGGCACCCCTGCGCCCCACGCCGACAACGCGGACTCCGTAAGGGCTCGCGGGCCCTCCGGCACGGCTACGGTCCGTTCGTGAGGCCGGGTGTCCTAAGACGTACCCGCCCGGAACGGCCGACCTACTCGGCGGCCACCCGCATCGGCTCCCCCGTCACTCGTAGCGTTCCGCCGTGCGGCGTGCCGTCTCGGCGAAGAGCGCTCGCAGCTCCGGCGGCTCCAGCACCTCCGCCTCCGGGCCGAGGGCGAGCAACTGGGCGAGGGCGACCTCGTACGACTCGATGGGCAGGGTGACGGTGAGCCGCCCGTGCCCGTCGGGCTCCCCGGCCTCGCGTATGGCCTCCTCGGCCGCCGTACGGTCCGTGACATGCGGCAGCCCCCGGGCACCGGCCGGGGTCAGCCGTACGACGGCCTTCTCCCGCAGGATCGAGCGGGCGAACTGATCGGCCCGCTCCCCCCAGAAGCCGGGCAGGTCGAAGTCCTCGTCCCGGGTGAAGTGGGTGCCGTCCGGCTCCACGGCCGTGAAGCGGTCCACCCGGTAGACCCGGAAGCCGCCCTCCGCGCGGGCCGCGAGATACCAGACGCCCGCCTTGAGGACGAGCCCGTACGGTTCGAGCTCGCGCCGGACCTCCGCGTCCCGGCGCCGGTAGCGCACGGTGATCCGCAGATCGTCCCAGACCGCGTCGGCGATCCTCGGCAGCAGCTCCGGCGTCTCCGGCTCCCGCCACCAGCCCGGGGCGTCGAGATGGAACCGCTGGGCCACCGTGTGCGAGGCGTCCCGCAGCTCGGGGAGCAGCGCGGCGGACACCTTCAGCCGGGCGGCGGAGGCGGCGTCCGCGAGCCCCATCTCGCGCAGCGCGGAGGGGACGCCGGACAGGAACAGCGCCTCGGCCTCGGTCCGCCCGAGGCCGGTCAGCCGGGTGCGGTAGCCGCCGATGAGCCGGTAGCCCCCGGCCCGGCCCCGGTCCGCGTAGACCGGGATCCCCGCCTCGGAGAGCGCGGCGGCGTCCCGGGTCACGGTGCGCTCCGAGACCTCCAGCTCCCGCGCCAGCTCGGCCCCCGTGATCGAGGGCCGGGCCTGGAGCAGAAGCACCATCTTGATGAGCCGGGCAGCACGCACCGCCCCATGATGCCGTGCTCTTTGGGCGAGCGGCGGATCGTGGCGGGTTCGGGCCGGAGCGCGCCCGGCCGCTCCGGGGGCGGGGCTCCGGCCTTGGGCGGCCCGGCGGCAATGCCGCCAGGGAGTGGCGCGGCTCGGAAGCGGGGCGGGCTATGGGGTGTGCGGCGCTTTCCCCTACCCGCCCCTTCCCGAAACCGGGGGCCGCGCCCCCGGCCCCCGCCGGGGCTCCGCCCCTGGACCCCGCTCCTCAAACGCCGGAGGGGCTGGGATCGCATCGATATGCGGCTCCGCCGCGTGGCAGGGGCTCCGCCCCTGGACCCCGGGGTCTGGGACGGAGCTCCGCACACGCGGAGCCCGCACGCGGCGGAGCCGCATATCGTCAGGTGCCGGGTAGGGGCGGGGAGGGAAGCGGCTCGCCGCAGGCGTCGCCGGGCCTCCGCGACCGGGCGACGGCAGAGCGCGCAGTGGCCCGGGCCACGCGGCCCGGGCCACTGCGCCGGCGTCGTCAGATGCCGTACCGCTCCGCGGCCTCCTTGGGCGCGGTGGCCCGTACCGCGCCCTGCCGGGCCAGCCGGGACAGCGCGGCCACCACGATGGCCGGGGCGTCCACGCCGAAGTGGCGGCGGGCGGCCTCGCGGGTGTCGGAGAGGCCGAAGCCGTCGGTGCCCAGCGAGTACCAGTCCTGCTCGACCCACTGGCTGATCTGGTCGGGGACGGCCCGCATCCAGTCGCTGACGGCGAGGACCGGGCCCGGTGCGCCTGCCAGGGCACGGGTGACGTACGGGACCCGGTCTTCGCCACTGAGCTGCGCCGCGTCACAGGACAGGGCGTCACGGCGCAGCTCGCTCCAGGAGGTGGCGGACCACACGTCGGCGGCCACGCCCCACTCGTCGGCGAGGAGTTTCTGGGCCTCCAGCACCCAGTGGATGGCGGTGCCGGAGGCGAGAAGCTGGATACGGGGGGAGTCCGCGGCCGGGGCCGTGGCCTCCTGGTAGCGGTACAGGCCCTTGAGGATGCCCTCCTCGACGCCTTCGCCCGCGGGCATCGGCGGTTGGACCTTGGTCTCGTTGTAGACGGTCAGGTAGTAGAAGACGTCCTCGGCCTCGGGGCCGTACATCCGCCGCAGCCCGTCCCGCACGATCACGCCGATCTCGTACGCGAAGGCCGGGTCGTAGGCGAGCGCCGCCGGGTTGGTGGAGGCGATCAGCGGGGAGTGGCCGTCGGCGTGCTGTAGGCCCTCGCCGGTCATCGTCGTACGGCCGGCGGTGGCGCCGATGAGGAAGCCGCGGCCGAGCTGGTCGGCGAGCGCCCACATCTGGTCGGCGGTGCGCTGCCAGCCGAACATCGAGTAGAAGATGTAGAAGGGGATCATCGGCTCGCCGTGGGTCGCGTACGACGTCGCGGCGGCGGTGAAGTCGGCCATCGAACCGGCCTCGGTGATCCCCTCGTTGAGGATCTGACCGTTCTGGGCTTCCTTGTAGTACAGGAGCTGATCGCGATCGACCGGGTCGTAGGTCTGGCCGAGCGGGGAGTAGATCCCGGCGGTGGGGAAGAGCGACTCCATGCCGAAGGTCCGCGCCTCGTCCGGCACGATCGGCACCCAGCGCCGCCCGGTCTCCTTGTCCCGCATCAGGTCCTTGACCAGCCGGACGAACGCCATGGTGGTGGCGATCTCCTGGCTGCCGGAGCCCTTGGCGAGCGTCTCGAACGGCTTCGCGGACGGCTCGGGCAGGGCCACCGCGTGGACCTTGCGGGCCGGGGCGGGGCCGCCGAGGGCCGCGCGGCGCTCCTGGAGGTAGCGGACCTCGGGGGAGTCGGGGCCGGGGTGGACGTAGGGGACGAGGCCGTCGTCCAGCTTGCTGTCCGGGATGGGGAGTTCGAGGAGGTCCCGCATGGCGCGGAACTCCTTGCCGGTCAGCTTCTTCATCTGGTGGTTGGCGTTGCGCGACTCGAAGCCGGGGCCCAGCGTCCAGCCCTTGACGGTCTGGGCGAGCACGACGGTCGGGGCGCCCTTGTGCGCCATGGCCGCGCGGTAGGCCGCGTACACCTTGCGCGGCTCATGGCCCGCGCGCGAGGTGTGGAAGCACTCGGTGAGCTTGGCGTCCGTGAGCTGCTGGGCCAGCCGGGCCAGCTCCGGCTCGGCGCCGAAGAAGTGCTCGCGGATGTAGGCCGCGTCGCGGGTCGCGTACGTCTGGAACTGGCCGTCCGGGACCTCGCGCAGCCGGCGGACCAGCGCACCCGAGGTGTCCAGCGCGAACAGCTCGTCCCAGGCGGAGCCCCACAGCGACTTGACCACGTTCCAGCCCGCCGCGCGGAACTGGGCCTCCAGCTCCTGCACGATCTTGAAGTTGGCGCGCACCGGGCCGTCGAGCCGCTGGAGATTGCAGTTGATGACGAAGGTGAGGTTGTCCAGGCCCTCGCGCCCGGCCAGCGCCAGCGCGGCCGTCGACTCCGGCTCGTCCATCTCGCCGTCGCCGAGGAAGGCCCAGACGTGGGAGTCGGCGGTGTCCTTGATGCCGCGCGCCGCCAGATAGCGGTTGAAGCGCGCCTGGTAGATCGCGGAGATCGGGCCGAGACCCATCGAGACGGTGGGGAACTCCCACAGCCACGGCATCCGCCGCGGATGCGGATAGGACGGCAGACCCGCACCGCCCGCCTCGCGGCGGAAGTGGTCCAGGTGGTGCTCGGTCAGCCGACCGTCGAGGAAGGCGCGGGCGTAGATACCGGGGGAGGCATGGCCCTGGATGTAGAGCTGGTCGCCGGATCCGTCCGCTTCCTTGCCGCGGAAGAAGTGCTGGAAGCCCGTCTCGTAGAGCCAGGCGGCGGAGGCGAAGGTGGCGATGTGGCCGCCGAGGCCGTCACGGCTGCCGCGGGTGACCATCGCCGCCGCGTTCCACCGGTTCCAGGCGGTGATGCGGCTCTCCATGGCCTCGTCGCCCGGAAACGCGGGCTCGGCGGCGGTCGGGATGGTGTTGACGTAGTCCGACTCCAGCAGGGGCGGCAGGGCGAGCCCGGTGCTCTCGGCGCGCTCCAGGGTGCGGCGCATGAGGTACGAGGCGCGGTGGGACCCGGCCGCCTGTGCGACGGCGTCCAGGGAGGCGCCCCATTCGGCGGTCTCCTCGGGGTCACGATCGGGAAGCTGGTCGAGCGCACTCGGCCGCGTGCGTGCGAGATCGGTCATGAAACCGACTGTAAGTCTGATCGATGATCGATCAAAGATCTGCCAAGGAAAAAGTGCTCCGTAAGGCGAAATTGGCATTCCGTGCCGCGAAACTAGGCACGCGGTGCACAGCCGAGGACATGTTCCTTGACCAGTTCGCCGACCCTCGGATCCCGCCGCTTGAAGGCGTCCACCACCGCCTGGTGCTCCTCGGCGTACGACTCCTGGACGGTGCCCAGCCAGCGGATCGACAGCGTCGTCCAGATCTCGATGCCCAGCGACTCCCAGGTGTGCAGCAGCACGCTGTTCCCCGACGCCCGCACCAGCTCGCGGTGGAACGCCACGGTGTGCCGGACCTGCGCCTCCGCGTCGGCCTTGCGGTCCGCCTCGTACAGCCCCCGCACCTCGGGCTCCAGGGCGGAGGTGTCCTCGGCCAGCACGGGCGCGGCCAGCTCCGCCGCGATCTGCTCCAGCCCGGCCCGCACCGGATAGATCTCCTCCAGGTCGGAGGCGGTCAGATTCCGCACCCGGACGCCCTTGTTGGGGGCCGACTCGATCAGCCGCAGCGACTCCAGCTCCCGCAGCGCCTCCCGTACGGGCGTCTGGCTGACCTCCAGCTCCGTGGCGATCCTGCGCTCCACGATCCGCTCGCCCGGCTTCCAGCGGCCGCTGACGATGCCCTCCACGATGTGCTCGCGGATCTGCTCGCGCAGCGAGTGGACGACGGGCGGGGCCATGGGGAGCTCCTTAGAACCAGCGGTGAACAGTAGCCATTATCCCGGTACTGCGGTAACGAAAACCGCGCCCCGCACGGAAAGCCCGTGCGGGGCGCGGCAATGCCTCGGAGGATTCCTCGGAAGGCTCAGAGACCGAGGTCCACCTCGAACTCACCGGTCTCAAGGATCTCCTTGACGGCCGTCAGGTAGCGGGCCGCGTCGGCACCGTCCACCAGGCGGTGGTCGTAGGAGAGCGCCACATACGTCATGTTGCGCACCGCGATGGTCTCGCCCAGCTCCGGGTGGTCGATGACCACCGGGCGCTTGACGGTCGCGCCGATGCCCAGGATGGCGACCTGGTTCGGGGGCACGATGATCGTGTCGAACAGCGCACCGCGCGAGCCGGTGTTGCTGATCGTGAAGGTGGCGCCGGACACCTCGTCCGGGGTGATCTTGCTGGAGCGGACCTTGCCCGCCAGCTCCGCCGTCTTCTTGGCGATACCGGCGATGTTGAGGTCGCCCGCGTTCTTGATGACCGGGGTCATCAGGCCCTTCTCGGCGTCCACCGCGATGCCGACGTTCTCCACGTCGAAGTACGTGATGGTGCCGTCGTCGTTGATCCGGGCGTTGACGGCCGGGTGGGCCTTCAGCGCCTGGACGGCGGCCTTCACGAAGAACGGCATCGGCGAGAGCTTGACGCCCTCGCGCTGTGCGAACGCCTCCTTGGCCTGCGCGCGCAGCCGCATGACCTTGGTGACATCCACCTCGATCACGCTGGTGAGCTGCGCCTGCTCGTGCAGGGCCTTCATCATGTTGTCGCCGATGACCTTGCGCATCCGCGGCATCTTGACGGTCTGGCCACGCAGCGGGGACACCGCCTGCGGGGCGGCCTTCGGCGCGGCGGCGGCCGGGGCGGCCTGGGCCTGGGCGGCGGCCTTGGCGGCCTCGGCGGCGGCGATGACGTCCTGCTTGCGGACGCGGCCGCCGACGCCGGTGCCCTTGACCGTGGACAGGTCCACGTTGTTCTCGGCCGCCAGCTTGCGCACCAGCGGGGTGACGTAGGCGCCCTCGGCCTCGGGGGCCGCGGGAGCGGGGATGGCCGGGGCCGGGGCCGCCGCGGCCGGAGCCGGGGCGGGGGCCGGGGCCGGGGCCGGGGCGGGCGCCGGAGCGGCCGGGGCCGGAGCGGGGGCGGGGGCGACCGGCTCCGGGGCCGGGGCGGGGGCGGGGGCGGGGGCCTCCTGGACCGGCGCGGGGGCCGGGGCGGGCGCGGCGGCCGGAGCGGCGGCACCCTGACTGGCCGTACCGATCACGGCCAGCTTGGCGCCGACCTCGGCGGTCTCGTCCTCGCCGACCAGGATCTCCAGCAGAGTGCCCGCGGTCGGGGCCGGGATCTCGGTGTCGACCTTGTCGGTGGAGACCTCGAGCAGCGGCTCATCGGCCTCGACGGACTCGCCGACCTCCTTGAGCCAGCGGGTCACGGTGCCCTCGGTCACCGACTCGCCCAGCGCGGGCAGGACCACATCGGTGCCCTGGGCGCCACCGGCCGGAGCGGCGGCGGCAGGGGCGGGTGCGGGGGCAGGGGCCTCGGCGGCGGGCGCCGGGGCGGGCTCGGGCTGAGCCGCCGGAGCGGGCTCGGCCGCGGGGGCGGGGGCCTCGGCCGGAGCCGCGCCACCGTCGTCGATAACGGCCAGCTCGGCGCCGACCTCGACCGTCTCGTCCTCGGCCACCTTGATGGACGTCAGCACACCGGCCGAAGGGGCCGGGATCTCGGTGTCGACCTTGTCGGTCGACACCTCGAGCAGGGGCTCGTCGGCCTCGACGCGCTCACCTTCGGCCTTGAGCCAGCGGGTGACGGTGCCCTCGGTCACGCTCTCGCCGAGCGCCGGCAGGGTTACGGAAACCGCCATGGTGTTCGGTTGCTCCTTAACGATCTTTGCGGATGGTTCGCGCTCGGGATGATCAGTCGTGGGAGTGCAGCGGCTTGCCGGCCAGGGCCAGGTGGGCCTCGCCGAGCGCCTCGTTCTGAGTGGGGTGGGCGTGGACGAGCTGCGCGACCTCGGCGGGCAGCGCCTCCCAGTTGTAGATGAGCTGAGCCTCGCCGACCTGCTCGCCCATCCGGTCACCGACCATGTGGACGCCGACGACGGCACCGTCCCGGACCTGCACGAGCTTGATCTCGCCCGCGGTCTTGAGGATCTTGCTCTTGCCGTTGCCCGCGAGGTTGTACTTCAGGGCGACGACCTTGTCCGCACCGTACAGCTCCTTGGCCTTGGCCTCGGTGATGCCGACGGAGGCGACCTCGGGGTGGCAGTAGGTGACCCGCGGCACGCCGTCGTAGTCGATCGGAACGGGGTTCTGGCCCGCCAGCCGCTCGGCCACCAGCATGCCCTCGGCAAAGCCTACGTGGGCGAGCTGGAGGGTGGGGACCAGGTCGCCCACGGCGGAGATGGTCGGCACGTTGGTCCGCATGTACTCGTCGACCAGGACATAGCCGCGGTCCATGGCGACCCCGGCCTCCTCGTAGCCCAGGCCCTGCGAGACCGGGCCACGGCCGACGGCCACCAGCAGCAGCTCGGCCTCGAAGGTCTTGCCGTTCTCCAGCGAGACCTTGACGCCGTCGGCGGTGTACTCGACGCCGGAGAAGCGGGAGCCGAGGGAGAAGTTGATGCCGCGCTTGCGGAAGGCGCGCTCCAGCAGCTTGGAGCTGCTCTCGTCCTCGACCGGGACGAGGTGGGGAAGCGCCTCGACGATGGTGATGTCGGCCCCGAAGGACTTCCACGCGGAGGCGAACTCGACGCCGATGACGCCGCCGCCCAGTACGACCGCGGACTTCGGCACGCGGTCCAGCACCAGGGCGTGGTCGGAGGAGATGACGCGGTTGCCGTCGATCTCCAGGCCGGGCAGGGACTTGGGCACCGAACCGGTGGCCAGCAGGATGTGGCGGCCGGTGTAGCGCTCGCCGTTCACATCGACAGAGGTCGGGGAGGACAGCCGGCCCTCACCCGTCACATAGGTGACCTTGCGGGAGGCGACCAGACCCTGGAGACCCTTGTACAGGCCCGAGATCACGCCGTCCTTGTACTTGTGCACACCCTCGATGTCGATGCCCTCGAAGGTGGTCTTCACGCCGAATTCCGAGCCCTCGCGGGCCTGATCGGCGAGCTCACCGGCGTGCAGCAGAGCCTTGGTGGGGATGCAGCCACGGTGCAGACAGGTGCCGCCCAGCTTGTCCTTCTCGATCAGGGCGACGTCCAGACCGAGCTGCGCCCCGCGCAGGGCAGCGGCGTAACCGCCGCTACCGCCTCCGAGGATCACTAGGTCGAAAACGGTGCTGGCGTCGTTCGCCACGTCACGTCCTCCATGCATGGTGCGCCGGGGCCGGCCTTGGTCGGCCGGGCGGCGGCGTGTGTTCGGCCGCTTCTTACGTCGGCGGCCCTGGTGTCGGGGGCCCTGTCCTGCCGGGACAACATCTTCGCACTTGTTGGAAGGAGACGGGACGCGGGGCCGCTGTGTGAGAAATCTCCAGACCCCAGTTCAGGGGTTACTCCTGCGTATCCGGAACGCGGAGCCCCGTCGATTTCGTTGAGGGCGAAATCGACGGGACTTTCGGCCCTATGGGCCGGCGGTCGCGATGCGTTGTCGCGGGGCGCCGCTGCGTTGCGGTGCTGCGTCGTGCCGCCGCGCTGCGCTCGGCTCAGCCGAGATCGCCGTCGGCGGCGCGCTCGGCCAGCCGCACCAGGGTGCGGACCGCGGCGCCCGTGCCGCCCTTGGGGGTGTAGCCGAACGGACCGGACTCGTTGAAGGCCGGACCCGCGATGTCCAGGTGGCCCCAGGTGATCCCGTCCGCCACGAACTCCTTCAGGAAGATGCCGGCCACCAGACCGCCGCCCATGCGCTCACCCATGTTCGCGAGATCCGCGACCGGGGAGTCGATGCCCTTGCGGAGGTGGGTGGGCAGCGGCATCGGCCAGGACTGCTCACCGGCCTCCTCCGCGATCTCGTGCAGCGAGGTGCGGAACGCCTCGTCGTTCGTCATGATCCCGAACGTGCGGTTGCCCAGCGCGAGAACCATGGCGCCGGTCAGCGTCGCCACGTCCACGATCGCGTCCGGCTTCTCCTCACCGGCGCGGGTGATCGCGTCGGCGAGCACCAGCCGGCCCTCGGCGTCGGTGTTCAGCACCTCGACGGTCTTGCCGCCGTACATCGACAGCACATCGCCGGGGCGGGTGGCCGAACCCGACGGCATGTTCTCGGCCAGCGCCAGCCAGCCCGTGAGGTTGACCCGCAGGCCCAGCCTGGCGGCGGCGACGACGGTGGCGAACACGGCGGCGGCACCGCTCATGTCGCACTTCATCGTCTCGTTGTGACCGGCCGGCTTGAGGGAGATACCGCCCGAGTCATAGGTGATGCCCTTGCCGACCAGGGCGAGCGTCTTCTCCGCCTTGGGGTGGGTGTACGCGATCCGCACCAGCCGCGGCGGGGCGTCCGAGCCCTGGCCCACGCCGAGGATGCCGCCGTACCCGCCCTTCTTGAGCGCCTTCTCGTCCAGCACCTCGGTCTTGAGACCGTGCTCCTTGGCGGCCGCGACCGCCTCGGCCGCGAAGTCGGCCGGGTTGAGGAGGTTGGACGGGGTGTTGATCAGGTCGCGGGCGCGGTTGATCTCCTCGACCAGGGCGGTGGCGCGCTCGACGGCCGCCTTGTACGCCTTGTCGCGCGGCTTGCCGCCGACCAGGGCGACCTCGGCGAGCGGGCCGTTGTTCTTCTTGTCGGTGTTCGCGGCGTTCTTGGCGCTCTTGGCGCTCTTGCCGTCCTTGGCGCCGCCGTTGCCGTTGCCCTTGTCGTACGTGTACGCCCCGAGCAGTGCGCCCTCGGCCACGGCGGCGGCGCCCGCCACGTCCTCGATCGGCAGCGCGAAGGCGCCCTTCTTCGAACCGGACAGCGCGCGGGAGGCCGCGCCCGCGGCCCGGCGCAGCGTCTCGGCGTCATAGCCGTCGTCCTTGGCCGGGACATCGCCCAGCCCGACCGCCAGCACGACCGGGGCCTTGAGGCCGGACGCGGCGGGCAGCTTGGTCACCTCGCCCTCGGCGCCGGTCGCGCCGAGCGTCTCCAGAACGTCGGCCAGCTTTCCGCCGAACGCCTTGTCCACGGCCTCGGCGCCGGTGGCGACGACGGGGCCCTTGGCCCCCTTCGCCACGCCGACGACGACGGCGTCCGCGCGCAGTGCCGCGGCGGACGAGGTGCTGAGAGTCAGAGCAGTCACAGTGGTCGGGTCCCTCTTCCGATAGTTCGTCGGCCGATATGGGTTGTAGGCCGCGCCCCTCCGCATCGTATGCCTAGGCCCCATTTGGGGCTCGGTTCTCCCCCGGCTAACGCTGGGAGGTGCCCAACAGGGGTGTGCCCTCGGGCTTACCGGATGGAGGTGGCCGGGATAGCCTTCCGCGCGATGGACACCACGCCGGAGCCGCCGCAGCCGCGATCGCAGCCGTCCGCAAGCCCGCCGGAGGCCGAACCCGAGTGCGCGGAGAGCACGGAGAGCAGGGAGAGCGCGGAAAGCCCCGAGCCTTCCGCCCCCTCCGGGTCCTCCGAGGGGTCGGAGCGCCCGGAACGGCCCGAGCATCCGCCGCGCCCCGCCTACGATCCGCCGCCCGCACACGCTCCGCGTGCCCCCTGGGCCGACGGGATCCGCTTCGCCTTCGGCACGCTCACGGTGCTGCCCGTACGGGGCACGCGCTGGGACCGGGAGGCGGCGCACACGGGGATGCTGTGCGCGCCGTTGGCCGGGCTGACGGTGGGGCTGTGCGCGGCCGCGGTGGGTGGGGTGTTGCTGTTCCTGGGCGGTGGCGCGCTGCTGGCGGCCGTCGCCACCGCCGCGATACCCGCCGTACTGACCCGCGGCCTCCATCTCGACGGACTCGCCGACACCGCGGACGGGCTCGGCAGCGGCAAACCCGCCGAGGACGCGCTGCGCATCATGAAGCGGTCGGACATCGGGCCGTTCGGCGTGATCACGCTGCTGTTCGTCCTGCTCGGCCAAGTGGCGGCGCTGGCCCAGTTGTACGGGCAGAGCTGGGCGCACGGCGCGGTCGGGGCGGCCGTGGCCGGTGTCACCGCGCGCTGCGCCCTGACACTCGCGGCCCGCGTGGGCGTTCCGGCCGCCCGTCCGGAGGGGCTGGGCGCGGCGGTCGCGGGCGCCGTGCCGTGGCGTTCCGCCGGTGTGGTGGCGGCGGTGGTGGTGCTCGGCTGCGCGGCGGCGGCCATCCCCTTCGGCCCGTACGCCGTCGTCCGCCACGCCTTCGCGGCCCTGGCCGCGCTGGCGGCGGCCGAACTCCTGCTGCACCACTGCCGCCGCCGTCTCGGCGGGGTGACCGGCGATGTCTTCGGCGCGCTGGCGGAGACGGCCGCGACGATGGCCCTGGTGGTCCTGACCTTCGGGTAGGGCCCTGCGGCTAGGGGATGCCGACGGACCGTGACGCCTGCGGCGGGCTGTCCCCTCCCCGCCCCTTCCCACAACTGGGGCTCAGCCCCAGCCCCCGGGCTCCAAGGGCGAGCCCCTGACAACGGTCGCGCGGGCAGGCCGCACGCTTCCTCGCGGCATGGAGTGCGGTTCGGCCGTGTGGTGGGGCTCTGCCCCAGGCCCCGGGCTCCGGGGGCGGAGCTCCTGGCGACGGGTGCGGGTGGGCTGTTCCCTTCCCCGTCCCTTCCCGCAGCATCGATATGCGGCTTCGCCGTGTGGTGGGGCTCTGCCCCAGACCCCGGGTTCGGGGGCGGAGCCTCTGGTGACGGGCGTGGGCGGGCGGGCCGCTCGCTTCCCTGTGCCTTCTCGCGGCATGGAGTGCGGTTCGGCCGTGTGGTGGGGCTCTGCCCCAGGCCCCGGGCTCCGGGGGCGGAGCTCCTGGCGACGGGTGCGGGTGGGCTGTTCCCTTCCCCGTCCCTTCCCGCAGCATCGATATGCGGCTTCGCCGTGTGGTGGGGCTCTGCCCCAGACCCCGGGTTCGGGGGCGGAGCCTCTGGTGACGGGCGTGGGCGGGCGGGCCGCTCGCTTCCCTGTGCCTTCTCGCGGCATGGAGTGCGGTTCGGCCGTGTGGTGGGGCTCTGCCCCAGGCCCCGGGCTCCGGGGGCGGAGCTCCTGGCGACGGGTGCGGGTGGGCTGTTCCCTTCCCCGTCCCTTCCCGCAGCATCGATATGCGGCTTCGCCGTGTGGTGGGGCTCTGCCCCAGACCCCGGGTCCGGGGGCGAAGCCCCTGGTAGCGGGCCGAGCTGGCGGGCTGCTCGTCTCCCGTGCCTTCCGGCAGCGGTGTGCGGCTTCGTCGCGTGGTGGGGCGGAGTCCAGGGGCGGAGCCTCTGCCATGTGGCGGAGCCGCACACCGCTGCTGCGGGAAGGGGCGGGGTGGGGGAAGATCCGCCGGGGGGTCCTAGCCGTTGGGCTCCGGGTTCTCCGGGTTCTCCGGGTCCTCGGACGTCGCCGGGTGGTCCGAGGGCCCCGCGCCCTCGGAGTCCTCCGGGCGCTCCGGGAGTTCCGCGTGCAGCGCCGCCGCCGCCTGTACCAGCGGCAGCGCGAGCAGCGCCCCCGTGCCCTCGCCCACCGTGACGCCGTGGTCCAGCAGCGGCGTGAGGGCGATGCGGTCGAGGGCCTTTTCCTGGCCGGGTTCGCCGCTGGCCTGACCGGCCAGCCACCAGTCGGGGGCGCGGAACGCCACCCGCTGGGCGACCAGTGCGCAGGCCGCCGAGACGACGCCGTCGAGGATCACGGGGGTGCGGCGTACGGCGCTCTGTAGCAGGAAGCCGGTGATCGCGGCGAGGTCGGCGCCGCCGACCGTGGCCAGCAACTGGAGCTGATCGCCGAGCACCGGGCGGGCCCGGCGCAGCCCGTCGCGGATCGCGGCGCATTTGCGCATCCAGGCGAGGTCGTCGATGGCGGCCCCGCCGCGGCCGGTGACCACGGACGCGTCCGTACCGCACAGCGCGGCGATCAGCGTGGCGGCGGCCGTGGTGCCGCCGACGCTGAGGTCACCGAGGACGAGCAGGTCGGTGCCGGAGTCCACTTCCTCGTCGGCGATGGCCATCCCGGTGCGGAAGGCCCGTTCGGCCTCGTCCAGGGTGAGCGCGTCCTCGACGTCGAGCCGGCCGGAGCCGCGGCGTACGCGGTGGCGGGTGACCTCCGCCGGGAGGTCCTCGGGATCGCAGTCCAGCGCCATGTCGATGACGCGGACGGACGCGCCGAGGCGGGCGGCGAGGATGGCGGCCGGGCTCTCGCCGTCGAGCACGGCGCGGACCAGGCGGTGGGCGCTCCTGGCGGGGCGGGCGGAGACGCCGAGGTCGGCGATGCCGTGGTCGCCCGCGAAGAGGATGACCCGGGGCCGTTCGATGGGCTTGACCGGCACCCGCTGCTGCGCGGCGGACAGCCATTCGCCCAGTTCGTCCAGCCGCCCGAGCGCGCCCGGCGGCAACGCGAGCCGCTCACGGCGCTCCTCGGCGTCACGCCGGATGCCCCCGTCGGGGCGTTCGATCAGGTCGACGAAGTCATCGAGATTCAGGCCGCTCACGGGCGGAACCCTACCGGGCGAAGCCGCATCTGGATGAGCGAGGCCATGGGCGAGGTCGTGGTCGGGGCCATGAGCGAGGTCGTGGTCGAGGTCATGATCGCGGTCGTGATCGAGGTCATCGGAATGCCGGTGGCCGGGCGACGCTTCGTTGCTGAACTCTTGGGGTCCACTGGCTGAAGTCCACCCGATCTTGGCTGAAAGCAGATGGGTGCCGCTTAGCGTCCGTCCTTATGAAAAACATACGTGCGGTGATCGGGCTCTGTCTCGCACTGCTCTTCCTTGTGCTGGGCATCGGCGCCCAGCCCGCTGCGGCGCATGTTTCGCGCCAACATGCCGAACTGGTCGTCGCCACAGGCGACAAGGCCACAAGTGGCCGTCTGATAGTCCATCGCGACCTGGTGTCCCCGGAGCGGGCCGGCGCCTGGGCCACCGGGCTGCTGTCGGCCGGCTGCCCGGCCACCGGCTCCGGCGTTCCCGGTGACGACGGCGGGGTGCCCGGCGGGGTCGTCATCGAGCTGGCGTGGAGCTGCCACGTCAACTCGCTCGACCTGAGGCCGCTGCTCCAGCAGGGCGGACTGACCCAGGTCGTCGTCGAGTTCGACGGCACCGCGGTCGACGCCTCCGCCGATGCGCCGCTCGTCGACGCCAAGGGCGCGCACGCCCTGCCCGGCTTCCCCTGGCTCACCGTCATCCTCGCCTCGGCGGCCGGTCTGGTGCTCGTACTGGCCGCACTGCGACTGCCCACCCTGCTGCGGGTGTCGCGACGGCTGCTGCGCACCGGCCGCAGGTGGCGGATCGCCGCCGCGAGCGCGGTCGCGGTCTCCTTCCTCGTGCCCCAGGCCGCCCTCGCCGACGACCCGGCGCCGGAGAGCGCCACCGTCAAGGGCACCGTCTTCAAGGACGGCAACGGCAACGGCGAGCGGGACCAGGGGGAGCGGGCCATGGCCGGCGTCGATGTCACCGACGGCGCCGTGTGGACCACGACCGGCGCGGACGGTTCGTACTCGCTCACCATCGATCCGAACCGGCGCGAGACCGACATCGTCAGCATCGTCTCGCCCGATGGCTATACGCCGGTGCTGCGCAAGGACTACATCCCCGAGTTCTTCCACAAGGTCCCCGAGACCGGCGGCAGCGGCGTCGACTTCGCGCTGGTGCCGGACCGCCACGCCGCCGATCCGACCGAGACCTGGGTCATGAACTCCGACCCCGAGGTCGGCAACCGCACCGACGACGAGGCGCGTACGGCGCTGCCCCAGTGGACGGGGCAGGTCCAGGCGATGTCCGAGGTCGACGGCGCCACGATGCAGATCTCGACCGGCGACCTGACGGTCACCGACTACGCGGACGAGCCGCGCAGGCAGGGCGCGTACGACCTGTTCAGCAAGGGGCTGGAGCAGGGGCGGCTCGGCCACCCCTTCTATCCGGTCATGGGCAACCACGACTTCGGCGGCACGGCCACCTCCCAGGGCTACGCCGGCAGCATGGAGTACTACCGCCGCAACCTGGCTCCCGAGTGGTACAGCTTCGACCGCAACGGCCGCCATGTCGTCGTGCTCGAGGACAACTACGACGCGAGCGGGCTGAAGCCGCAGTTGGACTGGCTGCGCAGGGACCTGGCCCAGCACGCGGTCGGCAAGCAGGTGCTCGTCTTCGCGCACCGCTCGCTGTTCACCCAGTGGGGCCCCGGCGCGGGCATGCAGCCGACCATCGACGAGCTGGCCAAGTACGACGTGCGGATGGTCGCCGCGGGCCACAACCAGCAGGCGGAATACCGCCGTGGCGCGTTCAGGCGCTCCGTCGAGATCAACAACCAGGGCACCTACGGAATCGACGGAGCCCACCCCGACTACAAGGTGCTCGACTTCAGCGGCATCACCGATGATCCGCACACCCGCCGCAACGAGGACACCGGCCAGGTGACCGGCATCCACCGGCAGTTCGACATCGACGACGACAGCGCGCTGGTCAGCCCCGCGCAGGGCAGTGTGCACGGCTCGGCCGCCGGAGTCCCCGTCGAGGTGTACGCCGAGGACGACGGCCGCACCCCCAGCCGGGCCTCGCTGACCGTACGGGACAGCCGCGGACATGTGGTGCGGCGCACGGGCTTGCGCTTCGGAGCCGGAGCCGCCAAGCCCGGCATCGAGAACTGCTACACCCCGCCGGGGGGCAAGCCCGAACCATGCCCCGACGCACGCGGGGCATGGACCCGGGCGAGTGGCGCGCTGAACGGGCTGCGGCCCGGCACCTACACCGCCGAGACAAAGGTGGACGACACCCGGGGCAAGGCGTTCCCCGCGCTCCCCGCGCTGAAGAGCACCTTCAAGGTCGTACCGGATTCCGAGCTTCCGCAGCCGAGGGCCGGGCACAACTGGCTGCGGCAGGGCGGCGACGAGGCCGGGCGGTCCGCGAGCCCCGACGAGCCGGGCGCCCAGCTCGACCTGAAGTGGGTCCGGCACACCGGCGAGCAGTTCAACCTGAACGGCTCGGTGGTCACGGACGGCAAGCTGATCGTCTCGTCCCGCGCCTTCGACTCGCCGTACAGCATGATGCTCGCCTACGACATCGCCTCCGGGCGGGAGATCTGGCGCACCTATCTGGACGGCGACGCCGAATCGGTGCCGACGCTCCATGACGGACGGGTGTATCTGACCACCGGCGTCGGCCGGATCTACGCCCTGGACACCGGGAACGGCCAGATCGCCTGGGAGTCGATCGACCGCGAGGAGAAGCACGGCGAGACGGTGCGCCGCTACGGCCGCGCGGGCGGACCGGTCAGTGTCTTCGCGCTCACCGGACAGGACCGTTCGGTCGCCGTCTACCAGGACTGGGACACCATCCGCTGCCGTGACGCGAAGACCGGCACCCCGCTGCCCGGCGGCTTCGGCGCCGCGGCCTCCTGGGGGCAGTCCCACAGCACGGCGGTGCGCGAGCCCGGCTCCAACACCGCCTATCTGCACTCCTCGTCGAGCAACACGGTCATCGCCATGGACCTGGCGAGCTGCAAGCAGCTCTGGGTGAAGGACACCGGCGGCGGCATCGACAGCCACTCCTCGCCCGTGCTCACCGACCCCGCGTCGGGCCCGGCCAAGCTGGTGACCTTCACCGCCGCCGGAGCCCGCGGGCACGACCCGAAGACGGGCGAGGTGACCTGGGAGTCCAAGCTCGGCGGCAGCGGCACCTGCGAGCCGGGACCGGCCCCGCTCACCAGCCCGGCCGTCCGGGGCGACATCGCCTATATCGCGGGACGTGACGGTGTCGTCCGTGCCTACGACACGAGCGCGGCCGATCCCTCGAAGCCGGTGTGGGAGTCGAAGTCCGGCTATCTGCCGGGGAAGAGCCCGCTGGACGACAAGTGGCGGGTCGCCATGGGCTGCAAGGCCGGTGCGGGCTCGCCGACGATGCATCCGCTGGTGACCAAGACCCTCGTCTACGTGGGGACCTGGGACGGGCGGCTGCTCGTCCTCGACCGTGCCACCGGTCGGCAGTCGGCCGCGTACAACCTTGGCGCGGGCGTCGCGTCGGCCCTCTCCGTCAGCGGTGACCGGATCTTCGTCCTCACGGACGACGGCACGGTCCACACGCTGGCCGCGCGCCGGGACTGAGAGGAAGCACCACCGTGCGAACACTCCGCACCGGGGTGCTGCTCGTGCTGGCCGCCGTGTCCGCGCTGCTCTTCGGCAGCGCGGGCACGGCCCAGGCGCACCCCTTCGGCGCACCACCGGTCGTCAGGGTCGAAGCGGCGGGCTCCGCCGTGGAGACGACCTGGTCCGCGCAGCGGGACGACGTCGCCGCCCTGCGCGAGAAGGCCGACGGCGATGTGGCGGGCTATCTGCGCGCGCATATCGCCGTACGCCAGGACGGCGGCCCGTGCCGGGCGGACCGGGCCGACGGCATGACGCTCCACTTCGTCTGCCCGCGCCCGGTGGACCGGATCACCCTTACGGTCACCGTGTTGACGGACGTCCACCCCGCCTACCGGACGCTGTCGGTGACCGATCAGGGCGGCGGGGGGCTGCACACGGCGAAGGAGCCGACCCGTACGCTCGCGCTGACCGCGGCGGCAGCGGCCAACTCGCCGTCCTCGCGGGGCGGCTGGACCAGTTGGACCACCGATCTGGTCTCGCTGCTGGACCACGGGGCCGCCGTCCCGGTGGCACTGCTCGTGGCGGCGGCCGTGGGCGCGCTGCACGCCTGTGCTCCCGGGCATGGCAAATCGCTGGCCGCCGGGTATCTGGTGGGCGGCCGGGGCAGGCCGCGGGACGCGGTGTGGCTGGGCGGCATCGTCGCCGTGATGCATACGCTCTCGGTCGCGGTCCTCGCGGTCGGCTGGTGGCTGGCGGCGAAGAACGCGCCGGACATGAAGCTGCTGACGGGGTGGCTGCAACTGGTCGCGGCGCTGGTGGTGGCGGGGGTGGGGGTGAGCCTGCTGTGGCGGCATCTGCGGCACCGCGGGCACCAGCACCCGCACCACCACGGTCACGGTCACTCGCACCACGGTCATTCGCATCCCGATCACTCGCATCACGGTCACGGCCACGGGCATAGCCACCACATCCCCGACGCACCCTCGCTGCTCACCTGGCGAGGTCTGGTCGTGCTCGGCACCTCCGGCGGTCTGCTGCCCTCGCCATCCGCCTTCCTGGTGCTGCTCACCGGGCTGCTCACCGGCAGAACCGGCATCGCCCTGGCGATGGTGGCCGCCTTCGGCGCAGGCATGGCGCTCACCCTCATGAGCGTCGGCCTGATCGTGCTGCGCGGGCGTGACGCGCTGCTGGACCGGGCCTCCCGGTCCGCGCTGCTGCGCACCTGGGTGCCGAGGATTCCGCTGTTCGCCGCCTCGGCGGTGGCGGCCGGAGGCGCGGTGGCGGCGGCGCTCGCCGCGGGACAGCTCCTGGCACCGTAGAGGGAGGGCCGGGGCGCGCTCAGCCCCGGAGGGGGAGGGCCTGCCCGGCCACCACCAGCAGCACCTGCTCGCACTCCTCGGCGAACATCGCGTTCAACCGGCCCAGTTCATCGCGGAAGCGGCGGCCGGAGGCGGTCGCGGGGACGACGCCGGAGCCGACCTCGTTGCTCACCGCGACCACCGTACGGCTGGTGGCGCGGACCCCGGCGACGAGGGCGGACACCCGCTCGCGGAGGGCGCGTTCACCGCCGTTCGCCCACTTCTCGTCGTCCCAGGCGTTCACGGAGTCCAGCGCGTCGGTGAGCCACAGCGCCAGGCAGTCGATGAGCAGCGGTGGGCCGTCCTCGGCGAGCAGCGGTGTCAGATCGCAGGTCTCGGCGGTGCGCCAGGAGCCGGGGCGGCGCTCGCGGTGGGCGGCGACGCGGGCGGCCCATTCGGGGTCGCCTTCGCGGGTGCCGCCCGTGGCGACGTACAGGACGTCGGGGAAGGCGGCCAGCCGCCGTTCCGCCTCCAGGGACTTGCCGGACCTGGCGCCGCCCAGCACCAGCGTGCGGCGCGGCAGATCCGGTACCGCGGAGTACTCGCCGACGATCAGCGTCCGCCCGTCCGGCACCGTACGCGCGCCCGCCGCGGCGAGGCGGCGGTGCAGCTCCCGGCCGGGCGGGGTGGCGTGGTCGAGGTGGACGGCCAGGACGTCGGTGGTGGCGCCCACGGCGCCCGAGGCGCGCAGGGCGGCCAGGGCGTCGGGGCGGCCCAGCACATCGAGCAGCACCATGTCGTACGGCTCGGCCGGGTCGGGGAGGTCCGCGGTGGCGAGGCCCGCGGCGGCGGCGCCCGGCGGGAGGTACAGCAGCCGGGTGCCGTCGGGGCCGGTGACCTCGTAGCCGGTACCGGGGGAGTCCAGCGCGACCGCCCGCACCCGGTGGCCGCTGATCAGGGACAGCGTGCGGCCGTCCGGCACCCGCCCCGGCGCCGGTAGTCCGGCCGGGAACTCGACGGCCGGGCCCGCGTGCGGATGGGAGAGCAGCACCTGCCGGACGCCCGCCAGCGAGTGGCCGGCCCGTGCGGCGGCGAAGGCGGCCCCCGGGGTGAGGTCGATCAGCAGCGCGCCGTCGATCAGCAGCGAGGTGGCGGCCCGTGCCTCCTCGCCGACGGCGGCGGCACAGGAGGCGCAGGGACAGCCGTGGCGCGGCAGCCCGTCGGGGGCTCCGGTGCCCAGAAGAGTGAGTTCCACGCCCCGATCGTCTCGCGTCCGATCCCACGGGTCGCGCGGGGCCACCCCGTACGGAGTGATCAGTCACCTAGGCTGCGGGCAGACATCACCTGTGGACCGGCGGGTATCACCTGTGGGCCGGCGGGATGGAGGAGGCTGGAATGGCGTGGACATGGCGGTTCGAGAAGTCCGACGGGGCGGAGACGAAGCCCGCGGTGCAGCCGGAGGAGTTCCCGACCCAGGGGGACGCGGAGTCATGGATCGGTGAGGAGTGGCGGGCGCTCCTCGAAGGAGGCGCGGAGCAGGTGACCCTCTTCGAGGACGGTACGAAGATCTACGGTCCGATGAGCCTGCGCGGCGAGTAGCCAAGGCGCCTGACGGACCACCGCGCCTGACGGGCCGGCGGGCCGAGGTGCGGGCCGGCGGGCCGAGGTGCGGGCCGGCGGGCCGAGGTGCGGGCCGGCGGGCCGAAGTGCGGACGGGCGCGCCGGGCAGGACCCGCGCGGGGTGGCGGTCACACCGCCACCCCGTCGCCGGATCAGCCGCGTACCCCGCACAGATGGAGCAGCGCCGCCACCGCGCGGTACGGATCGGTGCGCCCGGCCCGCTCCTCGGCGGCCAGCAGCCGTTCCCACTCCGGGGAGCCGGGCGGCTCCGCGTCGTCCGGGGCGAGGTCGGTGAAGACCCGCACGCCGTACCAGACGCGCAGCGGCGCGCCGATCGCGGTCAGGGTCTCGGTCAGCTCCTCGCGCCGGTCGGCGCGGACCGGCAGCCCGATCCGGTTGGTGTACGAGGGGGTGTCGAAGGCGGTCAGCGCCGTGTCCCAGTCCCCGGCCAGCCCCGGCCGCAGCGCCAGCGCGTCACCGTTGCGCACCAGCAGGGAGAGCAGACCGCCGGGGGCCAGCACCCGGGCCAGCCCGGCGAGCAGCGGATCCGGTTCGGGCAGATACATCAGCACCCCGTGGCACAGCACCACGTCGAAGGCGCCGGGCAGGAAGTGTGCCCCGGTCTCCCGGCCGTCGCCCTCGAGGAGCCGTACGCGTCTGCGGATGCCCTCGGGCTCGTCGGCGAGCGCGGTGCGGGCCGTCTCCAGCATGGTGGGGTCGGACTCCAGCCCGGTGACCTCATGGCCCGCGCGGGCCAACCGCAGGGCCTGGGTGCCCTGGCCGACGCCCACGTCGAGCACCCGCAGCCGCTGTCCCACCGGGAAGCGGGCGGTGATCTGCTCATCGAGCTGGCGGGCGACCAGCGCCTGCCGGACGGTGTTCCGCAGGCCCCCGAGGTGGCTCAGCCAGCCGGGCGCCCCGCCGGTGAAGCCGGAGGGTCTGCCGCTCAGGGCCGCTCTCCGCGCTTGACCTGCGGCTTGGGCAGCCGCAGCCGACGCATCTGGAGGGTGCGCATCAGGGCGTACGCCACCGCGCCGCGCAGATTCTCGTCCGGGAAGCGCCGGCGGAGCTGCCGCTTGAGCTGGAAGCCGAAGAAGATGGAGTTGATCACGATCAGGACGATGACCACCATCCACAGCAGCAGCACATAGCTCTGCATGGCCCCGGCCTGGATCATGCTCAGGATCAGGATGACCACCGCGAGCGGCAGGAAGTACTCGGCGACGGAGAACCGCGAGTCCACGAAGTCGCGGGCGAAGCGCCGCACCGGACCCTTGTCGCGGGCCGGCAGATACCGCTCGTCGCCCCCGGCCAGCGCCTCGCGCTGCTTGGCCAGATCGGCGCGGCGGGCCTCGCGGGCACGCTTGGAGGCGTCCTTGCGGTTGGCCGGCGTCTTCGCCAGGCTGCGGCGCTGCGACTGGGCCTCGCTCCGCTTGGGAGTGGGGCGGCCCTTGGGCGCCTGCGGGTCACGGGTCTGCTGCGGCTGGTCCGCGGTCACCTTGGTGGTTGCGGCCTGCTCATCCTTGGAACGGCTTCGGAACACAAGGCCCAAGGGTACGGGTTGCGGAGTGTGCGCCCCAGCCTCAGAGGGAACGATCAGGCAACGGAGTCCCGCCGTATCGGGACACAGGGGACACACTCCTCCTTGCGCCGGAGGCTCCGGCGCTCCGATCGTCCTGGAGGAGGAGCGCGAGCGGGCTCGAACAGTGCGGTAATGGAAGCAGGGCCCGTAGGCTGGGTCTGTTGGAGTGCCGGAGTCACACGTCCGTCAGAAGGGGGCGCGCGAGGCCCATGAGCGGTGTCATGAAGCGTATGGGGATGATCTTCCGCGCGAAGGCCAACAAGGCCCTGGACCGGGCCGAGGACCCGCGCGAGACCCTTGACTACTCGTACCAGAAACAGCTTGAGCTGCTCCAGAAGGTGCGGCGCGGCGTTGCCGACGTGGCGACCTCGCGCAAGCGCCTCGAGCTCCAGCTCAACCAGTTGCAGGGGCAGTCCACCAAGCTGGAGGACCAGGGGCGCAAGGCGCTCGCGCTCGGCCGCGAGGACCTGGCCCGTGAGGCGCTCTCCCGCCGCGCCGCGCTTCAGCAGCAGGTCACCGACCTGGAGACGCAGCACCAGACGCTCCAGGGCGAGGAGGAGAAGCTGACCCTGGCCGCCCAGCGGCTCCAGGCCAAGGTCGACGCCTTCCGCACGCGTAAGGAGACCATCAAGGCCACCTACACCGCGGCCCAGGCGCAGACCCGGATCGGCGAGGCGTTCTCCGGCATCTCCGAGGAGATGGGCGACGTCGGCATGGCGATCCAGCGTGCCGAGGACAAGACGGCGCAGCTCCAGGCCCGCGCGGGCGCGATCGACGAGCTGCTGGCCTCCGGCGCCCTGGACGACCAGTCCGGTATGGCCAAGGACGACATCGCGGCCGAGCTCGACCGGATCTCCGGCGGTACGGACGTGGAGCTGGAGCTCCAGCGGATGAAGGCCGAGCTGGCCGGCGGCAGCCCGCAGCAGGCGATCGAGGGCGGCAAGACGGACCAGGGCCAGCAGTCCCAGACCCCGCACAAGTTCGACAAGCAGTAGCCCGCGCCCCGCCTGGGCGAGGTCTCCAAGGAGGTCGTCATGATCGTACGGATCATGGGGGAGGGCCAGGTGCGGGTGGCCGAAAGCCATCTGCCCGGACTGAACAGGCTGGACGACGAGCTGCTCACCGAGATCGAGGGCGGCGATCACGAGGGCTTCCGGAAGACCCTGGGCGCGCTGCTGGACGCGGTGCGCTCGGCCGGTGAGCCCCTGCCCGACGACGCGCTCCAGCCGTCCGAGCTGATCCTCCCCGCGGCCGGCGCGACCCTCGAGGAAGTCAAGGCGATGCTCAAGGACGACGGCCTCATTCCGGGCTAGTGCGGCGCACCCCCGGACCACACTCCAACACAGGTCCTGCCTCCCCTCACCGGCCGGGCACGGGCCGCCCATCGAGCCCGGGCGGCCCGCGGCGGCCCCTACCGTTGGATTCCGTGACTCCCCTCGCCGTCGGGCCGGGTCTGGCCCGTCCGCACCGCTGGCTGTGTGCCCACCCCCGCGCCCTGGACACCCTGGTGGCGATCGGGGTCCTCGCGCTGATCCTGATCGGCGCCGTGGCCAGTCCGCGCATGCGCCACCAGCCGCTGGGCCCCTTCTTCGTACTGCTGGCCGTGCTCGCCGCCGCCTCGCTGGTGTTCCGCCGCGATCTGCCCCGCGGGGTGCTCGCCTTCACCGTCGCCCTCACCCTCGTCGAGATCGTCACCAATGACGAGGGCCCGCCGCGCACCTCGATCGTGTTCGGGGTCGTGGTGGCGCTCTACACCGCCGCCACCCGCACCGACCGGCCCACCACCTGGCGGCTCGGCGCCGCCACGGCCGTGCTGCTCACCGGGGCCGGGATGCTCTTCGCGCTCAACCCCTGGTACTCGCAGGAGAACTGGGGCCTGTTCGCCTGGGCCGGGCTGGCCGCGGCCACCGGCGACGCGGTGCGCAGCCGGCGCGCCTATGTCGCCGCCATCGAGGAGCGGGCGGTGCGCGCCGAGCGCACCCGGGAGGAGGAGGCGCGCCGCCGGGTCGCCGAGGAGCGGCTGCGGATCGCCCGTGAGCTGCACGATGTCGTGGCCCATCACATCGCGCTGGTCAATGTCCAGGCCGGGGTCGCCTCCCATGTCATGGACAACCGCCCGGACCAGGCCAAGGAGGCGCTCGCCCACGTACGGCAGGCGAGCCGCTCGGCACTGGAGGAGCTGCGCGCCACGGTCGGCCTGCTGCGGCAGTACGGCGACCCCGCCGCCCCCACCGAACCGGCCCCCGGCCTCGCCGTCCTGGACCAGCTCGTGGACGGCTTCGTACGGGCCGGGATGCGGGTCCGGGTCCGGGCGGCGCCGCCCGAGGCGCTGGGCCCGCTGCCGGGCTCGGTGGACCTCACGGCGTACCGGGTCGTCCAGGAGGCGCTGACCAATGTGCACAAGCACGCCGGGCCCGGGGCCACCGCCGAGATCCGCATCGCCCGTGTCGGGGGCGCCGCCGGGAGCGCCCTGGAGGTCACGGTCGAGGACGACGGGGCGGGGACGCGGCCCGAGGGGCCGGAGGGGGAGCCCCCGGCGCCCGGGGAGGAGACCGGCGGCGGCGGACACGGCCTGCTGGGCATGCGTGAGCGGGTGTCCGCGCTGCGCGGCAGTTGCGAGGCGGCCCCCCTGCCCGAGGGCGGTTTCCGGGTGCGGGTGAGACTTCCTCTTCAGCCGCGTAGGGGAGGGGACTGATGACGATCAAGGTACTGCTCGCGGACGATCAGGCGCTGCTGCGCAGCGCGTTCCGCGTCCTGGTGGACTCCGAGGCGGATATGGAGGTGGTGGGGGAGGCGTCCGACGGTGCGCAGGCGGTGGAGATCGCCCGGGCCCGGGGCGCCGATGTCGTCCTGATGGACATCCGGATGCCCGGTACGGACGGGCTGGCCGCGACCCGCATGATCACCGAGGATCCGCAGCTCGCGGACGTCCGGGTGGTCATGCTGACGACCTTCGAGGTCGACGAGTACGTGGTGGACTCGCTGCGGGCGGGGGCCAGCGGCTTCCTCGGCAAGGGCGCCGAACCCGATGAGCTGCTCGCGGCGATCCGCATCGCGGCCGCGGGCGAGGCGCTGCTGTCCCCGACCGCGACCAAGGGGCTGATCGCCCGCTTCCTGGCCCAGGGCGACGGGAGCGGCGACGAGGGCGCCTATGACGCCTCCCGGCTGGACGCCCTCACCGTCCGCGAGCGCGAGGTCCTGGTCCAGGTCGGGGGCGGGCTGTCCAACGACGAGATCGCCGCCCGGCTGGAG
Organism: Streptomyces sp. CY-1; assembly: GCF_047218265.1. Taxonomy (NCBI): domain Bacteria; kingdom Bacillati; phylum Actinomycetota; class Actinomycetes; order Kitasatosporales; family Streptomycetaceae; genus Streptomyces; species Streptomyces sp. CY-1. Next base: position 3,412,069 of record NZ_CP178393.1, on the reverse strand, counting down.
GTCAGCCCGCTCACGGTCAAGACGCATGTCAACCGCGCGATGGCCAAGCTGGGCGCCCGCGATCGGGCCCAGCTCGTGGTGATCGCCTACGAGACGGGGCTGGTCCGCGCGGGCGCGTAGGGCTGTCCGGCAGGTGCTGTTCCCCTCCCCGCCCCTTCCCAAAACTGGGGCTGGTCCCAGACCCCGCGGGGCGCGTAGGGGGTTCTGTCCGGCAGGTCCGGGGGTTCCCTCCCCCGCCCCTCAGGCCCCGGACTGGGGGTTCTCTGCCCCAGACGGGGGTTCTGCCTCAGGCCCCGGACCGGGGCTCTGCCCGGGGTCCCGGTCTGGGGGTCTGTCCCGGGCCCCGGACGGGGGTTCTGCCTCAGACTCCGGACCGGGGCTCTGCCCGGGGTCCCGGTCCGGGGGTCTGTCCCAGACCCCGGACGGGGGGCTCTGCCTCAGACTCCGGACCGGGCTCCGCCCCAGACCCCAGACCCCGGGGGCTGGGGCGGAGCCCCAGTTGTGGGAAGGGGCGGGGAGGGGAAAGCAGCCCGCCGCGGGCGCCACGATCGTGCGCCCCGCCCCCATCGCCGAACAACGCCGCCTACGGCAGCGCCAGCATCCGCTCCAGGGCCAGCTTGGCGAAGTGCTCGGTCTCCTGGTCGACCTGGATGCGGTTGACCACCTTGCCGGCCGCCAGCGACTCCAGCGCCCAGACCAGATGCGGCAGATCGATCCGGTTCATGGTCGAGCAGAAGCAGACCGTCTTGTCGAGGAAGACGATCTCCTTGCCCTGGTCGGCGAAACGATTGGCCAGGCGACGTACGAGGTTCAGCTCGGTGCCGATCGCCCACTTCGAACCGGCGGGGGCGGCCTCCAGGGCCTTGATGATGTACTCGGTCGAGCCCACGTAGTCGGCCGCGGCCACGACCTCGTGCTTGCACTCGGGGTGCACCAGCACGTTCACACCCGGTATCCGTTCGCGCACATCGTTGACCGAGTCCAGCGAGAAGCGGCCGTGCACCGAGCAGTGGCCGCGCCACAGGATCATCGTCGCGGCGCGGAGCTGCTCGGGGGTGAGCCCGCCGTTCGGCTTGTGCGGGTTGTAGACGACGCAGTCCTCCAGCGACATGCCCATGTCGCGGACCGCCGTATTGCGCCCGAGATGCTGATCGGGCAGGAACAGCACCTTCTGCCCCTGCTGGAACGCCCACTCCAGGGCCCGCTCGGCATTGGAGGAGGTGCAGATCGTGCCGCCGTGCTTGCCGGTGAACGCCTTGATGTCGGCCGAGGAGTTCATGTACGAGACCGGCACCGTGGCCTCCGCGACGCCCGCCTCGGTCAGCACCTCCCAGCACTCGGCGACCTGCTCGGCCGTGGCCATGTCGGCCATCGAGCAGCCGGCCGCCAGATCGGGGAGGACGACCTGCTGGGCCTCGGTGGTGAGGATGTCGGCGGACTCGGCCATGAAGTGCACACCGCAGAAGACGATGTACTCGGCGTCCGGCCGCGCGGCCGCGTCCCGGGCCAGCTTGAAGGAGTCACCGGTGACATCGGCGAACTCGATGACCTCGTCGCGCTGGTAGTGGTGGCCGAGGACGAAGACCTTGTCCCCGAGCTTCTCCTTGGCCGCGCGGGCGCGGGCCACCAGATCCGGGTCGGAGGGCGCCGGAAGGTCTCCCGGGCACTCCACGCCGCGCTCGCTGCGGGGGTCGGCCTCCCGGCCGAGAAGCAGCAGAGCGAGCGGGGTCGGCTGCACATCGAGGGGCTGGGCGGTGGTCACGTCACGCACCCTTCTTTCTTCACTGGGAACCCTAATCGTCAGAATGACGCTATCTATCATAGCCGCTTCACGTCACTTTGACGAGAGACATTGTGTCGATGTGACGCATTCCGGTGTGTCCAGCCGTATGCGAGCATGAAGGGCAACAAGAGATAAACGCTGGGCCCGGAATGAATCCGGGGCGCCGTTGGTTGGTTCCAACGGCAAGTAGTCCGTACGACCCGGGAGAGAAGCAGATGACCGTTCAGGACGAGACCACCGCGAGCGAGGGCATCATCCTGTCCGACGCCGCCGCGTCGAAGGTCAAGAGCCTGCTGGAGCAGGAGGGCCGCGACGACCTCGCGCTGCGCGTCGCCGTCCAGCCCGGCGGCTGCTCCGGCCTGCGCTACCAGCTCTTCTTCGACGAGCGCTCGCTCGACGGCGACGTCGTCAAGGACTTCGGCGGCGTCAAGGTCGTGACCGACCGCATGAGCGCCCCGTACCTGGGCGGTGCCTCGATCGACTTCGTCGACACCATCGAGAAGCAGGGCTTCACCATCGACAACCCGAACGCCACGGGCTCCTGCGCCTGCGGCGACTCCTTTAGCTGAGCCCTGGGCACGGCGGAAGACAGCGAAACGGAAGGGGGCGGGCCCACCGGGCCCGCCCCCTTCCGCATGTCCCGCCGCGGCTCCCGCGGCCCGCTCACTTCCGCAGCGGCACCGTCTCACCGGTGGATCCGTCCACGACCTTCCGGCCGTCCAGCGGCTCCTTCAGCGTCACCTTCCGGTCCAACTGCTTGGCGATGAGGATGCAGGCCCGCCCCGGATGCTTCGGCTTGCTCTCGAGCTCCAGCGTCACCTGCTTCGAGGTCTCCTTCGCGGAGACCGAATAGGTGTTGCAGACACCGCCCCAGAAGCGCAGCGTCAGGGTCTTGCCGTCCACGCTGTACGAGGTGATGTCATCCGGCTTGGAGGTCTGCTCCCCCTTGCCCGGCCGGGTCGACGGGGAGTGGCCCGGCTCCTTGGCCTTCTTGATGAACTCCGGCTTCACCGCGGGGTAGGGCAGGGTGACCGCCACCCGGTTGGTCCCGGTCGGCTTGGTCTCGAAGATCCACGACGGCACCAGCGCCCGCCGGCCGTCCACCATGTGCGAGGCCAGGCCGAACGTCACCTTGCGCACGTCCACCTTGCCCGAGGGGCCATCGCCCTTGGCCGACGTCGAGTTGAGCCGCTCCAGCGCCTGCTCCGCGCTGAGCAGCGGATAGCTGTCGTCCTCCTTGGGCTTGGCCAGTGTGCCGCTGCCGCCGACCAACTGGCCGTCGGCGCCGACCTGGAGACTGGTCCCCCAGCCGTAGGTGGGCAGATCGCCCACCTTCGGATCGGCGTTCACCATCCGCACGGCGCCGTAGAGGCCACTCGCGTCCAGCTTCGCGTCCGACAGCCCGAGTGCCTCGAGCACCGGCTCGGCGGCGCGCTGGGCCTTCTCCTCGGATACGGCCTTGTCGCGGCCCTCGGTGGCGCCGTTGTCACCGCGCTTGTCGCCGTCGCGGTAGGACGGGCAGCTCTTGTCGGGCTTCTCCGCCCCATCGCCCTTGTCGGTCCGCACGGTCTTCTTCGCGTCCGGTTTCCCGTCCGGCTTTCCGTCCGGTTTCCCGTCCGGGTGGACGCAGGACGTACCGCCCGGCGACCCATAGCGCGAATACGACCAGCTTCCCGGTCCGGTCCGGCTCACCCGCAGCGTCGGGCCGCTCGCGTCCGGGGTGCCGCCGACCTTCCAATACCCGTGGTCGGCGCGCGGGCTGCCGGAGACGTCCAGCGCCTTCGCCAGCCGCGCCACATCGGCCTTGGTGACCTTCGGATCGGTCAGATAGACCGGGGCCTCCTTCGGCCCGTCCGGCAGCTTGCCCGTGACGACGTAGCGGCCGCCATGTGGATCGGGCTCACCGGGCGCGATGCCCTCATTCCCGCCTCGCTCACCGCCCGGGGTGGCGTAGGCGTCCAGCGCGAGGGGCTTGGGCGCTCCGTCCTCGCCCGCCGCGCCCGGACCGCGGGTCCCGCCGTCCGCCGCGGTGGAGGCCCAGTAGGCGCCGCCACCACCGGCGACCAGCACCGCGGCCGCCACCGAAACGACGGCCAGCGGCGAGCGCCGGCGCGGCCGGGGAGTGTCGTCGGGGGTCTGCGGGGTGTCGGTGTCCTCGGTGCTCACCGTTTCGCTCCTTTGGCTCCGCTCACGTTCTACGGTCCCATCCCTCGCGAGGAGATGCCGATGAGACGGAGCCGGGGCGCGCCCGGTTCCTTCAGTCGCCGTAGTCCGACATGCCGGCCAGCAGATCGGCCGATGCCGGAGGCACCGTGATCCCCCGGATGCGGGAGTGGGCGACCGGTGAAACATGCCTGGCCGTAGGCGATACGGTGGCCGCCCAGTGCGGCGCCATCCGGGCCCCGTCGCCGCGCAGCTCCTCCAGATACTCGGGCTCGATGGCTCCGGTGGCGGGAAGGGCGGGGCTGAGGTGCTGGGGCATGATGCCTCCTGGTCCATGGGGGTCGCCGACGCGTACCCCCGTGCACGCACCGTATTCAGCGGGTGTCGGTGAAGAAAGCCCTACTATTGGGTAGTTTCTTCCGTTCGTATGGGCCGGGCTGAGCAGATAGCGTGAAGCGTCCGATCTCTCCGCCCCCGCAGGAGCGACTCCGTGCGTATTGCCGTAACCGGCTCCATCGCCACCGACCATCTGATGTCCTTCCCCGGCCGTTTCGCCGATCAGCTCGTCGCCGATCAGCTTCATACGGTCTCCCTCTCCTTCCTGGTGGACACCCTCGATGTCCGCCGTGGAGGAGTCGGCCCCAACATCTGTTTCGGCATGGGCGTGCTCGGCCTGAGCCCGATCCTGGTCGGCGCGGCCGGTGAGGACTTCGCCGACTACCGCGCCTGGCTGGACCGGCACGGTGTGGACACCGCGTCCGTCCATATCTCCGAGGTCAAGCACACCGCGCGCTTCGTCTGCACCACCGACGCCGATCACAACCAGATCGCGTCCTTCTACACCGGCGCCATGAGCGAGGCCCGCCAGATCGAGCTCCAGCCGATCGCGGAGCGCGCCGGCGGCCTCGACCTCGTGCTGATCAGCGCGGACGACCCGGAGGCCATGGTCCGCCACACCGAGGAGTGCCGCTCGCGCAGCATCCCCTTCGCGGCCGACCCCTCCCAGCAGCTCGCCCGCATGGAGGGGGAGGACATCCGGCTGCTGATCGGCGGCGCGGAATACCTCTTCACCAATGAGTACGAGGCCGCGCTGATCGAGACCAAGACCGGCTGGACCGCGGACCAGATCCTCGCCAAGATCGGCACCCGGGTCACCACGCTGGGCGCGCAGGGCGTGCGCATCGACCGCGAGGGCGAGGAGCCCGTCGTCGTCGGCTGCCCGGAGGAGGACCAGAAGGCCGACCCGACCGGCGTCGGCGACGCCTTCCGCGCGGGCTTCCTCTCCGGTCTGTCCTGGAACCTCTCGCTCGAGCGCGCCGCCCAGGTGGGCTGCATGCTGGCGACGCTGGTCATCGAGACGATCGGCACCCAGGAGTACGAGCTGCGCCGGGGCCACTTCATGGAGCGCTTCGCCAAGGCGTACGGACATGAGGCCGCGGGCGAGATCGCACCCCACCTCCCCTGAACCCCACCGGGCGCCCAGGGGGCAGCCGCCCCCTGGGCCCCGCCGCGACGGTGACTCCGCGCGGCTCCGGCTGTGGTCCTTGGACCCCGCGTGGCTGCCCGCGGCTTGGCCGTAGCCCCTGGTGGCAAGCCACGCGCGTCCCACTGCCCCTGATCCCGCTGGGCGCCCGGGGGGCTCCCGGCCCCCTGGGGTCCGCCGCGACCGCGGCTCCGCTGTGATCCCATGGGCCCCGCCTGGCTGCCCGCGGCTGTGCCGTAGCGCGGCTCCGTTGCAGTCGCCCGAGCCCCGCCGTGGCTCCCCGCGACTTCGCCGTGGCTCCCCCCGGCTCCGTGCAGTTCCCTGGGCCCTGCCCGCCTGGCTGCCCGCGATTCCGCTGTAGTCGCCTGGGCCCGCTGGTGCCCAAGGGGCCCCGCTGGTGCCCAAGGGGCCCCGCTGGGGCCTAGGCGCGGCGGCGGATCCGGTAGGCCATGACCACCCCACCTCCCCTGGACCCCGAAGGGCGCCGAGGGGCCTGCCGCTCCCTAGGGCCTGCCGCTCCCTAGGGCCCGCCGCGGCCGTGGCTCCTACGGATCCGCCGTAGCCCTTGGGCCCCGCCTGGCTCCCTTGCGACTTCGCCGTAGCTCCTGAATCCCGACTGGCTCCCGCGGCTTCGCCGTAGCTCTGTGGGCCCCGCCAGGCTACCCGCGGCTCCGCCGTGGTCGCCTGGGCCCACCAGTGCTCAAGGGCCCCCGGGGCCTAGGCGCGGCGGCGGATCCGATAGGCCGTGCCTCGGTCGGCCGGTCGCTCGCCCTCGTAGGTCTGGCCTCGCATCTCGCACCAGGCCGGGATGTCCAGCCGGGCCGCCTCGTCGTCGGACAGCACCACCACCACACCGCCCACGGGCACCTCGCCGATCACCTTGGCCAGTTCGATCACCGGGATCGGGCACCGCTTGCCGAGCGAGTCGACCACCAGCTCGACCTCGGGCTCGCGTTCGGGCTCGGGGTCCGGGGCGACGGCGGCCCCGGAAGGCGTCGGCGCGCCCAAGCCCTCCCGCACCCGCGCCACTACCCCCGGCAGTACCTCCAGGAACCGGTCCACCTCCGCCTCGGCCGTACCGCGCGGAAGCGAGACCCGGACATTGCCCTCGGACAGCACCCCCATGGCCCGCAGCACATGGCTCGGGGTCAGCGTGGACGAGGTGCAGGAGGAGCCGGACGAGACCGAGAACTCCGCGCGGTCCAGCTCATGGAGAAGCGCCTCTCCGTCGACATAGAGACAGGAGAAGGTCACCAGATGCGGCAGCCGCCGCTCCGGATCGCCGACCACCTCGACGTCCGGCACCAGCTCCGGCACCCGCGCCCGGATCCGGTCCACCAGCCCCCGCAGCCGCTCCGCCTCCGCGGCGGCCTCCGCCCGGACGGCCCGCAGCGAGGCGGCCGCGGCGACGATGGCGGGGAGGTTCTCGAACCCGGGGGAGCGACCCGACTCCCGCTCGTCGGTGGGCGGGACCGTACGGAAGCGCACCCCCTTGCGCACCGCGAGCAGTCCCACTCCCGCAGGGCCGCCCCATTTGTGGGCACTTGCCGTCAAGAGCGACCAATTGCCCTCCGTGGGGCCCCAGCCGAGCGACTGCGCCGCGTCCACCAGCAGCGGTACGCCCGCCGCCGCGCACTCCTCGGCCGCTTCGGCGACCGGCTGCCGGGTGCCGACCTCGTGGTTGGCGGACTGTAGACAGGCCAGGGCCACCCCGTCCGGGGCCTCCCGCAGGGCCGCCCTGTACGCACCCGGCGCGACCCGCCCCGTACGGTCCACCGGGACCTCGGTGACCGTGCCTCCGTCCGCCTCGTGCGCGGCCGCCGTGTGCAGCACCGAGGAGTGCTCCACGGCGGAGACGACCAGACGGCGTCCCGCGCGCCGCCGGCCCGCGAGCGCCCCCGCGATGCCGTCGTACACCGCGCGTGTCCCCGAAGAAGTGAAGACCAGCTCGTCCGGGCGGCACCCGACGGCCTCGGCCGCCGCCTCCCGCGCGGCGTCCAGCAGCAGCCGGGCCCGCCGCCCTTCCCGGTAGAGACGTGCGGGGTCGGCCCACCCCTCGTCGAGCGCGGCGAGGAGCGCCTGCCGGGCGACGGGGTGCAGAGGAGCGGACGAGGCCATGTCGAAGTAGGGCACATACGGAACGCTAGTCGCCGCGACAACCAAACGGACGGGCACGCCCCACGAGGGGCGCCTCCGGCGCCGCAACGGGGTCCGCACCGTCGCCCGGAGCGTGGGTCGCGCCGCGACCGAGACCGCACCGCGCCCGGAGCCACGTCCGCACCGCGGCCGGAGCCGAGGTCGCACCGTCGCGCCCGGAGCGGGGTCCGCGCCGCCACCGGAACCGAGACCGCACCGCGCCCGGGGCCAGGACCGCACCGCGACCAGACCCGAGGTCGCACCGGGGCCGGACCAGGGACCACACCCGGCGGCAGCCGGGCCCGTAGCCGGACCCGCAACCGGGGCCGGAGCAGGGGGCACCCCCGGCCGCGGTCGGGCCCGTGGTCGGGCCCGCGGGCAGGCCCCCAACCAGGGCCGGAGTTCGGGGTGACACCGCACCGGAAATCGTGGCCGGAGCCCGGGATTCCACCCCTTCGTGGAGCGCCCCGGCGCGTTGGGCACCCTCCCCGCGCGACCCCAAATGGCGTCCAGTAGGGTTTGGTCCGCATAAACATCCAAACCCCTGCCCGCACTGGGCCGGCGACCGACCAGAAGACGGCCGCGGCCGACCGCGCGGGCGAGACTCTCGGGAAGGCGCTACGTGAGTCCCAACGGCTCCGACCGCTCGTCGCGGCGCCCGGTGCGGCGGAAGCTGCTGCAGGCGCTGGCCGCGGGCTTGGTCCTGGCGACCGCCACCGGTTGCACATCAAAGGACTTCCCCCGCCTCGGAATGCCTACCCCCGTCACGGAGGAGGCGCCGCGGATCCTCTCCCTGTGGCAGGGCTCGTGGGCGGCGGCGCTCGCCACGGGCGTCCTGGTCTGGGGCCTGATCATCTGGGCGGTCATCTTCCACCGTCGCAGCAGGACCAAGATCGAGGTTCCCGCGCAGACCCGGTACAACATGCCGATCGAGGCGCTGTACACCGTGGTCCCGATCATCATCGTCTCGGTGTTGTTCTACTTCACCGCACGCGATGAGAACGCGCTGCTCAAGACCTCCAAGAAGCCCGACCACGTGGTCAACGTGGTGGGCTATCAGTGGAGCTGGGGCTTCAACTACATGGAGAACGTGGACGGGAGCACCGCCAGTCCGAAGCAGGAAGCCAAGGAGATCTCCTCGATCCCCAAGCGCATGCTCAAGGCCGTCCCCAAGGGCGCCGAGGGCGTCTACGAGGCCGGCACCCCCGGTGAGCGGAACCCGCAGACCGGCAACCCGGGTCCGACCCTGTGGCTGCCCAAGGGCGAGTCGGTCCAGTTCATCCTGACGTCCCGCGATGTCATCCACTCGTTCTGGGTGATCCCCTTCCTGATGAAGATGGACGTCATCCCGGGGCACACCAACCGTTTCGAGGTCACCCCGAACCGCGAGGGCACCTTCATGGGCAAGTGCGCCGAGCTGTGCGGCGTCGACCACTCCCGGATGCTCTTCAACGTCAAGGTCGTGTCGCCGGAGCGTTACCAGCAGCACCTCAAGGACCTGGCGAAGAAGGGCCAGACCGGCTACATCCCGGCGGGCATTGCGCAGACGGACGCCGCCAAGAACGCGGAGACCAAGATCCAGTGAGCATCCTCAACGAACCCCAGGGTGCCGGTACTACCGCCTCGCAAGAGCGGGAGATTCCGGTGCGTCGGAAGCAGCCGGGCAATGTCGTCGTCAAGTGGCTGACCACCACCGACCACAAGACGATCGGCACGCTCTACCTCGTCACGTCGTTCGCGTTCTTCTGCATCGGCGGCCTGATGGCGCTCTTCATGCGCGCCGAGCTGGCCCGTCCGGGCACGCAGATCATGTCGAACGAGCAGTTCAACCAGGCGTTCACCATGCATGGCACGATCATGCTGCTGATGTTCGCCACCCCGCTGTTCGCGGGCTTCACGAACTGGATCATGCCGCTTCAGATCGGTGCGCCCGATGTGGCGTTCCCGCGGCTGAACATGTTCGCGTACTGGCTGTATCTCTTCGGCTCGCTGATCGCGGTGGGCGGGTTCCTGACCCCGCAGGGCGCGGCCGACTTCGGCTGGTTCGCCTACTCCCCGCTGTCGGACGCGGTCCGTTCGCCGGGTGTGGGCGCGGACATGTGGATCATGGGTCTGGCCCTCTCCGGCTTCGGCACGATCCTCGGTGCGGTCAACTTCATCACCACGATCATCTGCATGCGCGCTCCGGGCATGACGATGTTCCGCATGCCGATCTTCACCTGGAACGTGCTGCTGACCGCGGTGCTGGTGCTGCTCGCCTTCCCGGTGCTGGCCGCCGCGCTGTTCGCCCTGGAGGCGGACCGAAAATTCGGGGCACATGTCTTCGACGCGGCCAATGGCGGCGCGTTGCTCTGGCAACACCTCTTCTGGTTCTTCGGCCATCCAGAGGTGTACATCATCGCGCTACCGTTCTTCGGCATCATTTCCGAGGTCATTCCGGTCTTCTCCCGGAAGCCGATGTTCGGTTACATCTCCCTGATCGCCGCGACGATTTCGATCGCCGGTCTCTCGGTGACGGTGTGGGCCCACCACATGTATGTCACCGGCGGAGTGCTGTTGCCGTTCTTCTCGTTCATGACGTTCCTCATCGCGGTGCCGACCGGAATCAAGTTCTTCAACTGGATCGGCACGATGTGGAAGGGGTCGCTGAGCTTCGAGACCCCGATGCTCTGGGCGATCGGCTTCCTGATCACCTTCACCTTCGGTGGTCTGACCGGTGTGATCCTGGCGTCGCCGCCGATGGACTTCCACGTCTCGGACACCTACTTCGTGGTGGCCCACTTCCACTACGTGGTGTTCGGCACCGTGGTCTTCGCGATGTTCGCCGGATTCCACTTCTGGTGGCCCAAGTTCACCGGCAAGATGCTGGACGAGCGGCTCGGCAAGATCACCTTCTGGACGCTGTTCGTGGGCTTCCACGGCACGTTCCTGGTGCAGCACTGGCTGGGCGCCGAGGGCATGCCCCGCCGGTACGCCGACTACCTGGCGGCCGACGGCATCACCACGCTGAACACCATCTCGACCATCAGCTCCTTCCTGCTGGGCCTGTCGATCCTGCCGTTCCTCTACAACGTCTGGAAGACCGCCAAGTACGGCAAGAAGGTCGAGGTCGACGACCCCTGGGGCTACGGCCGTTCGCTGGAGTGGGCGACCTCCTGCCCGCCCCCGCGGCACAACTTCCTCACCCTGCCGCGGATCCGCTCCGAATCCCCGGCGTTCGACCTGCACCACCCGGAGATCGCGGCGCTCGACCAGCTCCAGAACCACGGTGCGCCCGACGAGGACAAGGCCCTCGCGGGTGGTAAGGAGGCCGGCAAGTGAAGGTCCAAGGCCGGATGTTCGTCTGGCTGGCCGTCTTCATCCTCGTCATGGCGATCGTCTATGGCGTGTGGTCGAAGGAGCCGGCCGGCACCACCGCGCTCTTCCTGGCCTTCGGGCTGAGCATCATGATCGGCTTCTACCTGGCCTTCACGGCACGCCGGGTGGATGTCGGAGCGCAGGACAACAAGGACGCGGATGTCGCGGACGACGCCGGCGAGCTGGGATTCTTCTCCCCGCATAGCTGGCAGCCGCTCTCCCTGGGCGTCGGTGGCGCCCTGGCCTTCCTGGGCGTCATCTTCGGCTGGTGGCTGCTCTTCTTCTCGGCCCCGATCATCATGGTCGGTCTCTTCGGCTGGGTCTTCGAGTACTACCGCGGCGAGAACGCCAACCAGTAACCGGCCAGTCGGCCGACGCGACCGGCGAAACGAGCGGGGCCCGGACACCTCCCCAGGTGTCCGGGCCCCGCTCGGCGTCCCGGGCCGGGCGCCGGGCCGTGGCCCCCGGTGGGCCGCCGGTTCACCCCGCTGCCTCACTCCGCGCGCCGTTCATGGACGCCGTTCTTAGGTTGGCTCCATGAGCCACACACCTCGATCACTCCGAAGCCGGGCGGTGCTGACCTGCGCCCTGCTGGTGGCGCCGCTGATAGCGGGTGTGAGCGGATGCGCGGGATCTCCCGACCCCCTGTCCGCCAAGCCGTACGACGCCGCCGACCAGATCTCGTTCAGCGGTGACGGCGACGGCCGCAAGGCCGATCCGGACAAGCCGCTCGAAGTCACCGCCAAGGGCGACGACAGCCGGATCACGGACGTCACGGCCACCGACGCGGCGGGCCGCTACGTCCGCGGCGAGCTGGCGGATGACGGCAGGCACTGGCGCAGTACCGTGCCGCTGGCCGCGGGCGCCCACTACACGCTGAAGGTGTCCACAGAGGACTCCAACGGCGCTCCTGGCCGCCGTACCGTCGACTTCACCACCAGCTCCGCCCGCCGGCTGCTGAAGGTCACCTTCGGCCCCAAGGCGGGGGAGTACGGGGTGGGGCAGCCCATCACGGCCAAGCTGAGCCGGCCCGTCAAGGACCCCTCGGCCCGCGCCGTGATCGAGCGTGCCCTGAAGGTGGACTCACGGCCCGCCGTGGAGGGCGTCTGGCACTGGGTGGACAGCCGCAACCTGCACTACCGCCCGCAGGAGTACTGGCCCGCCCACGCCACCATCACGGCCCACTCCAACCTCAAGGGCATCAGGATCGGCGGTGGGCTCTACGGCGGCGATGCCAAGTCGCTGCGGCTGACCACCGGCGACCGCCTGGAGGCGCTCACCGACTCCGGCACCCACCAGATGACGGTGAAGCGCAACGGGGTCCCGATCCGGACCATCCCGATCACCACCGGTATGCCCGGATTCGACACTCGGAACGGCATCAAGGTGGTGCTGGCCAAGGAATCCGCCGTACGGATGACGGGCGCCAGCATCGGGCTCGGCGCCGGCTCCTACGACCTGATGGTCTACTGGGCCGCCCGGGTGACCAAGAGCGGCGAATACGTCCATGCCGCGCCCTGGTCCACCGGTTCGCAGGGCTACGCCAACGTCAGCCACGGCTGTACGGGTATGAGCACGGCGAACGCCGAGTGGTTCTTCAACACCGTGCGCCTGGGCGACATCGTCCAGGTCGTACACAGCAACGGAGACGATATGGCGCCGTTCAGCAACGGCTACGGCGACTGGAACATGGCCTGGGCGGACTGGCGCAAGGGCAGCGCCGTCTCCGGCGGCCAGTCCGACGCCACGACCGCCGACTCCGCCCGGCTCCGCCCCCAGGTCTGAGCAGGGGTGCGGACGGTGCGGTCAGGCGCCCACGGAGAGCCGCCGGCGGAGCAGCCCGGCCAGTGCGTCCGCCAGGGCCACCGGGTCCACCGGATGCGTGACGGCGGCCTCCGCGCGGCTCCAGGTGGCCAGCCAGGCGTCCTGCGGGCGGCCGATGAGCAGCAGCACCGGCGGGCACTGGAAGATCTCGTCCTTGATCTGCCGGCAGACGCCCATCCCGCCCGCGGGCGCCGTCTCACCGTCGAGCACACAGGCGTCGATGCCGCCCTCCTCCAGCGCCGAGAGAACGGCCGGGAGGGTGGCGCACTCCAGAAATTCCACCGGTGGCACATCGGCGGCGGGCCGCCGCCCGGCCGCGAGGCGCACCTGTTCGCGGGTGCTCGCGTCATCGCTGTAGACCAGCACCGTTGCGATCGGCCGCATCATGACCTCCGGGCGAAGTAAGTGATCTGCCGGGCTCCTGTGGCGGATGCTACTCCCGTACAGCCGTCCGGAGGAGGGGGCGTACGGATCTCTCCCTCCTTCGGGGGACGGTCCCGAACAACCCCGACGAGCAGGGTCGATGCCCCCGCCACGGTCCTTGACACTCCGAACGGGACCCCCGGGAGTGAGCGCTGGATAAGCGACCGACATAATGTCGGTCGTGGCGACAGCAACAGCAGTAGAAACCGGGCACGCGCACCCGTCGGTCAACCGGCCGAACCTCACCAGCGTCGGAACCATCATCTGGCTGAGTTCCGAGCTGATGTTCTTCGCGGCCCTCTTCGCGATGTACTTCACCCTGCGATCGGTGACCGGAGCCGAGCACTGGAAGGAAATGGCGTCCGCGCTGAACTTCCCGTTCTCCGCGACGAACACCACGATCCTGGTGCTCTCCTCCCTCACCTGCCAGCTCGGCGTCTTCGCCGCCGAGCGCGGCGACGTGAAGAAGCTGCGCACCTGGTTCGTGATCACCTTCATCATGGGCGCGATCTTCATCGGCGGTCAGATCTTCGAATACACCGAGCTGGTCAAGAAGGATGGGCTCTCGCTCTCCTCCGACCCGTACGGCTCGGTGTTCTACCTGACCACCGGCTTCCACGGCATGCATGTGACGGGCGGCCTGATCGCCTTCCTGTTTGTCCTGGGCAGGACGTACGCGGCCAAGAGGTTCACCCACCAGCAGGCGACGGCGGCCATCGTCGTGTCCTACTACTGGCACTTCGTCGATGTCGTCTGGATCGGCCTCTTCGCCACGATCTACATGATCAAGTAAGCCGGTCACCGCACCGGAACCACGTCCTTAACAGCATCGACGCAGAAGATCCTGACACCGGGGTAATCCGTGAAAAAGCTCTCCGCACGACGGCGCCATCCGCTGGCTGCGCTCGTCGTCCTACTCTTCGCGCTGGCGGTCACTGGGGGGCTGTACGCCGCGTTTTCGCCGAGCGAGGCGAAGGCCGACGACAGCTCCGCCCAGTCCCTCGCCATCGAGGAGGGCAAGAAGCTCTATGCCGTCGGCTGCGCAAGCTGCCATGGCACGGGCGGTCAGGGGACCTCTGACGGCCCGAGCCTGGTCGGCGTCGGCTCCGCCGCCGTGGACTTCCAGGTCGGCACCGGCCGGATGCCCGCGCAGCAGCCGGGCGCTCAGGTGCCGAAGAAGAAGAAGATCTACTCGGACGCCGAGATCGAGCAGCTCGCCGCCTACATCGCCTCGCTCGGTGCGGGTCCGGTGACGCCCACCAAGAGCGAGTACAGCCCGGAAGGCGCGGATGTCGCGAAGGGCGGGGAGCTCTTCCGTACGAACTGCGCGCAGTGCCACAACTTCGCCGGTAAGGGTGGTGCCCTCACCAACGGCAAGTACGCACCGGGTCTGGACGGGGTCAGCCCCAAGCACCTCTACGAGGCCATGCAGACCGGCCCGCAGAACATGCCCAACTTCCCCGACACCGTGATGCCGGCGAAGAACAAGCAGGACATCATCGCCTACCTCGACACGGTCAACAGCGACAAGAGCAAGACCCCCGGTGGCCTCGAGCTCGGCGGGCTCGGCCCGGTGAGCGAGGGTCTGTTCGGCTGGGTCTTCGGTATGGGCGCGATGATCGTCCTCACCATCTGGGTCGCCGCCCGGACCGCAAAGGCCAAGAAGTCATGAGTAGCCACGAGATTTCAGAAGCAGAAGACAAGCTGCCGGAAGAGCGAGGGACCGAGAGCGCCGTAAGGCCGGTCGAGGACCCGTTCGCCGACCCGGGGCTGCCCCCGCACGAGCACCGTGTGCAGGACATCGACGAGCGGGCCGCACGGCGTTCCGAGCGCACCGTCGCCCTGCTCTTCACGGTCTCGATGGTGGCCACGATCGCCTTCATCGCCGCGTATGTGGCGCTCCCGGTCGACAAGTACATCTATGTCTTCCCGATCGGGCACATCAGCGCGCTCAACTTCGCGCTCGGTGTGACGCTCGGCATCGCGCTGTTCTCCATCGGCGCGGGCGCGGTCCACTGGGCCCGCACCCTGATGTCCGACGAGGAGATCGCCGACGAGCGGCACCCCATCGAGGCCAGCCCCGAGGTGAAGTCGAAGGTCCTCGAGGACTTCGCGGCCGGTGCCAAGGAGTCCGGCTTCGGCCGGCGCAAGCTGGCCCGCAACACCCTCTTCGGCGCGCTCGCGCTGGTGCCGCTCTCCGGCGTCGTGCTGCTGCGCGACCTCGGTCCGCTGCCGGGCACCAAGCTGCGGCACACCAAGTGGGCCAAGGGCAAGCGGCTGATGAACTACAACACCATGCAGCCGCTGCGCCCCGAGGACATCTCCGTCGGTTCGCTCACCTTCGCCATGCCCGAGGGCATGAGCGAGGACCAGCACGACTTCCAGACGGAGATCGCCAAGGCGGCCCTGATGCTGGTCCGGCTTCAGCCGGAGAACATCAAGGACAAGCGCGAGCTGGACTGGTCGCACGAGGGCATCGTCGCGTTCTCCAAGGTCTGCACCCACGTCGGCTGCCCGATCAACCTCTATGAGCAGCAGACGCACCACGTCCTGTGCCCCTGCCACCAGTCGACCTTCGACCTCTCCGACGGTGGCCGAGTGATCTTCGGTCCGGCCGGTCACGCGCTGCCGCAGTTGCGGATCCGGGCCAACGACCAGGGGTACCTCGAAGCCATGGGCGACTTCCCGGAGCCCGTCGGTCCTGCTTACTGGGAGCGCGGATGAGTACTACAAGCGACAGCGGTGCGCAGCAGCGCCGCGGCAAAGCGCCCGCGGGCGAGCGTGTCGCCGACTGGGCCGATGGCCGGCTGGGCGTCTACAGCCTGGCCAAGGCCAATATGCGCAAGATCTTCCCGGACCACTGGTCCTTCATGCTGGGCGAGGTCTGCCTCTACAGCTTCATCATCATCATCCTCACGGGTGTGTATCTGACGCTGTTCTTCCACCCCAGCATGGAAGAGGTCGTGTACCACGGCCCGTACGTCCCGATGCAGGGCGTGCGGATGTCCGAGGCGTTCGCCTCGACGCTGGACATCAGCTTCGAGGTGCGGGGCGGTCTGCTGATCCGGCAGATCCACCACTGGGCCGCGCTGGTCTTCCTGTGCGGCATGTTCACGCACATGATGCGCGTGTTCTTCACCGGTGCGTTCCGCAAGCCGCGTGAGATCAACTGGCTCTTCGGCTTCCTGCTGTTCTTCCTCGGCATGCTGACCGGCTTCACCGGCTACTCGCTCCCCGACGACCTGCTCTCCGGCACCGGTCTGCGGTTCATCGAGGGCGTGTTCCTGTCGATCCCGGTGGTCGGCACCTACATCTCGATGTTCGTCTTCGGCGGCGAGTTCCCCGGGATGGACCTCATCCCGAGGCTCTACCCGGTCCACGTCCTGCTGCTGCCGGGCATCATGCTCGGCCTGCTGGTGGCGCACCTGATCCTGGTCTTCTACCACAAGCACACGCAGTACCCCGGGGCCGGAAAGACCGAGAAGAACGTCGTCGGCATGCCCCTGCTGCCGGTCTACATGGCCAAGGCGGGCGGCTTCTTCTTCCTGGTCTTCGGTGTGATCGCGGTCCTGTCCGCGGTCGCGACCATCAACCCGGTGTGGACCATCGGTCCCTACCGGCCCGACCAGGTGTCCACCGGCGCCCAGCCCGACTGGTACATGGGCTTCGCCGAGGGTCTGGTCCGGGTGATGCCCGGCTGGGAGATCACCGCCTGGGGCCACACGCTCGTCCTGGGCGTGTTCATCCCGATCGTGCTCTTCCCGCTGGTCCTCTTCGCGATCGGGCTCTACCCGTTCATCGAGTCCTGGATCACCGGCGACAAGCGCGAGCACCACATCCTGGACCGCCCGCGCAACGCCCCGACCCGTACGGCCTTCGGCGTCGCCTGGCTGACCGCGTACTTCGTGATGCTGATCGGTGGCGGTAACGACCTGTGGGCCACCCACTTCCACCTGTCGATCAACTCGATCACGTGGTTCGTGCGGATCGGCTTCTTCGCCGGCCCGGTCCTGGCCTTCATCGCCACCAAGCGGATCTGCCTCGGCCTCCAGCGGCGCGACCGCGACAAGGTGCTGCACGGCCGTGAGACCGGCATCATCAAGCGGCTGCCGCACGGTGAGTTCGTCGAGGTCCACGAGCCGCTCGCGCCGGAGCAGTTGCACATGCTGACCCAGCACGAGCAGCCCGAGCCCTATGAGATCGGCCCCGAGACCGACGAGAACGGGGTCAAGCGGAAGGTGACGCCCGCGCAGCGGATCCGTTCCAAGCTCTCCAAGGGCTACTACGGCGAGGACAACGTCATTCCGAAGCCGACCCGCGAGGAGTACCACGAGATCACCAGCGGCCACGGCCACCACTGATCTCCGCCGTACCGCTCTCGCACGCAAGCTGAACGCCACAGACCAGGGCCCCGGCCCGGACCACACGGTCCGGCCGGGGCCCTGGCCGTGCTCCCGATAGGCTGGCGGCGGGCCGCTGACGTGCGCGGCCCCTTCCCTGCCCACCCCCCCACGGATCCAGGAGCGGACCATGGACGTTGTGACCCCCGCCGGAGGCGACAGCACCGCGACGGCCCGCACCTGGCCGGACGTACTCAGCTCGCTGATCGCCGGCCTGGACCTCGACGCCGACGACACCGCCTGGGCCATGGACCGGATCATGCGGGGCGAGGCCACCGACGCCCAGATCGCCGGTTTCGCGATCGCGCTGCGCGCCAAGGGCGAGACGGTCTCCGAGGTGGCCGGTCTGGTGCGGGCCATGTACGAGCACGCCAAGGTGATCGAGGTGCCCGGGGCGACCGTGGACATCGTCGGCACCGGCGGCGACCGCGCCAGGACCGTCAATATCTCCACCATGTCCGCGCTGGTCGTCGCCGGTACCGGCGCGCGGGTCGTCAAGCACGGCAACCGCGCCTCGTCCTCCGCCAGCGGCGCCTCCGACGTACTGGAGAAGCTCGGCGTCAACCTGGACATCACCCCGGAGCGGGTGGTCGAGGTCGCGGAGGAGGCGGGGATCACCTTCTGCTTCGCGGTGAAGTTCCACCCGTCGCTGCGGCATGTCGCCTCGGCCCGCCGCGAGCTGGGCGTGGCCACCCCGTTCAACCTGCTCGGCCCGCTGACCAACCCGGCGCGGGTGAAGTGCCAGGCGACCGGGGTCGCGGATGCCCGGATGGCGCCCATCATCGCCGGGGTGCTGGCCGAGCGGGGCTCCTCCGCGCTGGTCGTACGCGGCGACGACGGGCTGGACGAGCTCACCGTGACCACGACCTCCCAGGTGTGGGAGGTCCGGGGCGGCGCCGTGCGCCAGGAGACCCTCGACCCGCGGGACGTGGGCATCGAGCGGGCCCCTGTGGAGGCCCTGCGCGGCGCGGACGCCTCGTACAACGCCGATGTGGCCCGCCGGCTGCTGGCGGGCGAGCGGGGCCCGGTCCGGGACGCGGTGCTGCTGAACTCGGCGGCGGCGCTGGTGGCGCTCGAGCCGGAGCCGGGGGACAAGCCCCTGGCGGACCGGATCGCGGCGGGTGTCGCGCGGGCCGCCGAGTCCATCGACTCGGGCGCGGCGCGCGACGTCCTGGAGCGGTGGGTACGGGCCACCCACGCCTAGGCGTCGCGCTTACGGTTGGGCGTTGCCCTTACGGCGCCCATGTTCCGTCCGTGTCCTGTCCGGGATGCGGACAGGACATGGGCGTCGGCGTCCGGCATGGCATACTCCTGACCAGGTCACGAGTGACAGCGACTACGGCCCCGGCCCGCTGTCCGGCAACCCTCCGTCCGTGGCGGGGTGCCCCGGGTGATGACCAGGCCGCCAGGCAGCGAGGCCGGCGGCAAGCGCGGACCCCTCGCACTAGGGGTCCTGGTGGTCGAGGGAGTTCTTCCGTGATGCAGCGAATGCGCTAGGGCCGAGCGGCCCGTTTCCCCGCCAGTGCTCCGCGCGGTGCCGCCGTGCGTCGAGCGACTTTCCGCGCCCTGATGGCCGCCTTACCGCCGTCTTTGTGCGCGTCACGCCTTCGACCCTCCCGGGAGACTTCGCCATGTCCGCGCGCCCTGCTGCCACCACCTCCGCTGCCTCCGCTGCCGATTCCGCCGCCTCCGCCGATTCCTCCGTCGCCGCCTGTGCGCCGCTGCCCGTGCTGGGCGGCGATGTCCTGGTGCCCCTGGTCACCGGGGGCGAGGTGACCTACGCGGCGCTCGACTACGCCGCCAGCGCCCCCGCGCTGCGGCGGGTCTGGGACGACATCGCCGCCTACGCGCCGTACTACGGCAGCGTGCACCGCGGGGCGGGCTACCTCTCGCAGCTCTCCACCGACCTCTTCGAGAACAGCCGTAAGGACGTCGCCGCCTTCCTCGGCTGCCGCGCGGACGACCAGGTCGTCTTCACCCGCTCCACCACCGATTCGCTCAACCTCCTGGCCGCCGTGGCGCCGCGCGGCACCGAGGTCTTCGTCTTCGAGACCGAGCACCACGCCTCGCTGCTGCCGTGGGAGCAGCGGGAGGACGTCACCGTCCGCTACCTCAGCGCCCCGCGCTCCCCGCGGCAGGCGGTGGAGACGCTGGAGAAGGCGCTCGCGGGGCGCGCCGAGGGCCCGGCGCTGGTCTGCGTGACCGGCGCGTCCAATGTGACCGGTGAGCTGTGGCCGGTGCGCGAGCTGGCCGCCGCCGCGCACGCCCACGGCGCCCGTATCGTCCTGGACGCCGCGCAGCTTGCCCCGCACCACCCGGTGGACATCGCGGAGGCGGACGTCGACTGGGTGGCCTTCTCCGGGCACAAGCTGTACGCGCCCTTCGGCGCCGGTGTGCTGGCCGGGCGGGCGGACTGGCTGCGCGAGGCCCGGCCGTATCTGGCGGGCGGTGGCGCCAGCCGTAAGGTGACGCGCAGGGACGACGGCGGTGTCGACGTGGAGTGGCACACCACCGCCGCCCGGCACGAGGCGGGCTCGCCGAACGTCATCGGCGTCTACGCGATCGCGTCGGCGTGCAGGGCGCTGACCGAGGCCGGTTTCGAGGGCCTGGTCGCCCGTGAGCGGGAGCTGATCGAGAAGGTGCGGGCGGGGCTGGCCGAGGTGCCCGAGGTGCGGGTGCTCTCGCTGTTCGGCGACGACGCCCCCCGGGTCGGTGTGCTGTCGTTCGTGGTGGAGGGATGGAACAGCTCCCACTTCGCGGCGGCGCTCTCCGCGGAGTACGGCATCGGCGTACGGGACGGGCTCTTCTGCGCGCATCCGCTGGTCCGCACCCTGCTGGACAGCGAGCCCGACGAGCCGGGCGAATGCGGTGCGCCGGAGGCCGCGCCGGGGGAGCGCTCGCTGAACGCGATCCGGGTCAGCTTCGGGGCGGGCACCCCGGATGAGCATGTGGAGCGGTTCGTCGGGGCGGTGAAGGAGCTGGTGCGCGAGGGCGCGCGCTGGAGCTACCGCACCGAGGACGGCCGCTGCGTCCCGGACCGTGGCTGAGCCCCTGGGCCCGGGGCTCAGCCCCTGGGCCCAGGGCGTCGGGGGCCGAGGGAGCCTCTGGGCCCAGGAAGTGCCGGGGCCCGGGGCCCCGGGGCGTGGTGCTAGCCGTCCAGGCCGATCGCGAACGCCGCCTCGAGGTCGTGCTGCGAGTATGTCCGGAAGGCGATGTGCGTCTCGGTGGAGGCCACCCCGGGCAGCTTGCTGATCTGGCCGGTGATGATGTCCGCGAGGTCGTCGTGCCGGGCCACCCGCACCATCGCGATCAGATCGTGCGCGCCGGTGACCGAGTAGACCTCGCTCACGTTCTCCAGCGCGGCGATCTTCTCGGCGGTCTCCGGAATCCGGTCCACGCTGGTCTTGATGAGCACGATCGAAGTGATCACGGCTGGCTTTCTCCCTCACTGGCCCTGGCTGCGCCGCCCACTCTAGTCGCCCGCCCGAACCGCCCCCACGCGTAGAGAAAGCCGAGAGTGAAGCCCACGAGATGGGCGAGATAGGCGACACCGGGGCTGTCGTCGGCCTGCCGGGCGGCCAGCCACTGGAGGGCCACCCAGAAGATCAGCACCGCCCAGGCCGGAAAGCGCAGCGGCAGAAAGAACAGAAACGGAAAGAGACTGGTCACCCGGGCACGGGGAAACAGCCACAAGAAGGCGCCGAGCACACCGGAAATGGACCCGGAGGCGCCCACCAGGGTCTGGGCCGAGTCGGCGTGCGCGGCGGCGTAGCCGAGCAGCGCCAGATAGCCCGTGACGAGGTAGAAGACGGCGAACTGGACTCGTCCCATCCGCTCCTCGGTCATCGCCCCGAAGACGTAGAGAAACAGCATGTTGCCGAGCAGATGCAGCCAGTTTCCGTGTACGAACAGCGCGGTCAGCGGGGCGAGCGGCTGATCGGGGGCGCCGCTCCACAGAGCGCTGGGCACCACTCCCCAGCGCTCGAAGTACGTGGACTGGGCCTCCACCAGCCGCCCGCCCGTGCCATAGCCGGGGTTGAGCCCCGAGGCCGGTCCGATGACGAAGAGCAGGCAGCAGCTCACGATCAGGCCGTATGTCACCCACGGGCGGCCGGGCCCCGCCATCCAGGGGCGGCCGCGCCCCGACGACGTCTCGATCATGGTCAGATCATTCCGTACCGGGCGCAACCTCCACAGAGCGCCTCGCCGCGCTGCCGCCCGGGACGCGGGCGGGACGGGCCCGGCGCGGGGCAAGGCTCAGGCCGTAGGGTTACAGGACGCCGCCGACGAGCCGAGAAGCGAGGACCCGCAACCATGGCCGTGCCCCTGCCGACCGACCGGACCCGCTGGCGTTGCACACTGTGCGGCAACCTCACCCGGTTCGATGTGACCCGCGCGACCAGAGCCGTGGAGTATGTGCATCTCGACTTGGCCGGGGAACCCAGTGTCGAGGAACGCGAGGTGCTCAGTGAGACCATTGAGTCAGTGCGCTGCCGCTGGTGCAACGCGGTCGACCAGGTTGAACTCGTGGACCGTCCGAGCACCGGCCTGAGCGCCTGAGAACGGAGCGATGACAGGTGGTGGAGCGGACCGGCGACCCCGGGGCGGCCGGTGACGCCGAGGGCGTCACCGAGGCGCTGGACCGCCCGCTGCCGGAAGGGGTGCGGCGGCGGGTGGTGGCGCTGGTCGCGGACGCCTTCGGCGGCCTGACGGTCACCGAGCTGCCCACCCAGTTGCGGCAGTACGCCCGTTTCACCCCGACCCGCCGCGCCAAGTTCGCGGGCAACGCGATGGCCGTCGCGGTGGAGAGCGACCCCGTCTTCCGGCAGCGGATCGCGGGACGGCTGCGGGAGACCCAGCGGGAGCTGGCCGAGGCCATCGAGGGCGGATCGCCGCCCGCCGCGGCCGATCCGGTGGATGTGGCGGCGGTGGCGTATGTGCTGCGGCCGGTGGGCTGGGTCAAGCTGGTCGAGGCGGCGGGCGAGGAGGCCCAGCGGGCCTCCGCCGAGCGGGCCGGTGAGGAGGCGGCGCGCGAGCTTCAGCGGCTGCGCGACGAACTCGCCGAGGCCAAGGCGGCCACCAAGCATGAGACGGAGCGGACGCGCGGCGAGCTGGAGGCGGCCCGCAAGGAGAACGACGGGCTGCACCGCAAGCTGCGCAGCGCGCAGAGCGATGTGCGGCGGGGCGCGGCCGCGGTGCGCAAGGCCGAGGCGGAGCTGGAGTCCGTACGGGCGGAGGCGGCGGCCCGTCAGGCCACCGCGGACAGCGAGGCGCGGCGGCTGCGGGCCCGGCTCGCGGAGGCGGAGTCGGCGCTGGAGGCCAGCCGGCGGGCGGTGCGCGAGGGGCGCAGCGTGGAGGACATGCGGCTGCGGCTGCTGCTGGACACGGTGCTGGACGCGGCGCAGGGGCTGCGGCGCGAACTGGCCCTGCCGCCCGCGTCGATGCGCCCGGCGGACATGGTGGACGCCGTGGAGCCGGGGAAGATGACGCCGAAGGACATAGCGACCAGGGCGCTGTCGGAGATGGACCCGGCCCTGCTGGACCAGTTGCTCGCGCTGCCGCAGGCGCATCTGGTGGTGGACGGCTACAACGTCACCAAGACCGGCTATCCCACGATGCCGTTGGAGAAGCAGCGGCTGCGGCTGCTGGGCGGTCTCGCGGTGCTCGCGGCCCAGACGGGCGCGGAGATGACCTGTGTCTTCGACGGGGCCGAGCTGGCCGCGCCGGTGCTGCTCGCGCCGCCGCGCGGGGTGCGGGTGCTGTTCAGCAAGCCGGGGGTGACGGCGGACGAGTTGATCCGCCAGATCGTGCGCGCGGAGCCGCCGGGCCGGCCGGTGGTGGTGGTGTCCACCGACCGCGAGGTGGCCGACGGGGTGGCGCGCGCCGGAGCGCGCCCCGTGGCATCCGCGTTGCTGCTGAAGCGACTTGCCCGTACCTGAGGCGTCGTAGCCGGTATCTCCGTTATTCCCGTCTCCACGGATTCCGCGTTTCTGTGGGCTCCGTGTGCGAACTCTCTTCAGAGGTCGGCCTCGAACCGCTTCTGATGTCAGCGGAGCGTCGATCGACCATCACTGCCCGTGTGAGATTCGTAAAAGATGCGCTTCCGGAGCGACTTTTTTGCCGTTGGGATTTGAACGGATCACGGCGGGGTCACTAAGGTCGGCTCGAACCTTCGCGCGGTTGATCACCCATCCGGGGTGACAGCGGAGGTACCGCCGAGTCCGCGCCCTGTCGCGGAGCCGGGGCTTCACAACCCCACCAACTCCCGGTAGGCGGCTGGAGGAAGAAGGAGCTCGCCTTCGTGGCGTCCCACCGTCGACCCAAGCAGCCGAGCCGCACTCGGGTAACCGTCCTCACCGCGACCGCGGCCGCCGCCGTCGCTCTCACTTCCCAGGCCGCCCAGGCCGCTCCGAAGCAGGACAAGAAGGACGTCAAGGAGCAGGTCGACAAGCTCTACGAAGAGGCGGAGCAGGCGACCGAGAAGTACAACGGCGCCAAGGAGAAGCAGCAGAAGCTGGAGAAGCAGGTCGGAGATCTCCAGGACAAGGTGGCGCGCGGCCAGGAGGACCTGAACAAGCTGCGCAACGGCCTGGGTTCGATGGCCACCGCCCAGTACCGCTCCGGCGGCATCGACCCCTCGGTGCAGCTCCTCCTCTCCTCCGACCCGGACACCTACCTCGAGAAGGCGTCCACCCTCAGCCAGTTGAGCGGCAAGCAGGCCGAGTCCCTGCGGAAGATCGCCGACAAGCAGCGCACCCTCAAGCAGCAGCGCGAGGAGGCGTCCACCAAGCTTCAGGACCTGGCGGACACCCGTAAGGCGCTCGGCAAGAAGAAGGACGAGATCCAGGGCAAGCTGTCCAAGGCCCGGAACCTCCTCAACACCCTGACCGCCAAGGAGCGGGCCAAGATGGCCGCCCAGGACGCGGAGCGCGCCAACCGCTCCAGCAGCCGGGTCGACCTGGGCAACGAGGTGCCGGAGTCGGGGCGTGCCGCGGCCGCGCTCGCCGCCGCCAAGACGAAGATCGGCCTCCCGTACGTCTGGGGCGCGACCGGTCCGTCCTCCTTCGACTGCTCCGGACTCACCGGCTGGGCCTACCAGCAGGCCGGGGTGCAGTTGCCGCGCATCTCCCAGGACCAGGCGAACGCCGGCAGCCGCATCGGCCGCGGTGAGCTCAAGCCGGGCGACCTGGTGCTCTTCTACGGCGACCTGCACCACATAGGTCTCTACGCGGGCAACGGCCAGGTGCTGCACGCGCCCAAGCCCGGTGCCGGTGTGCGCTACGAGTCGATGGACAACATGCCGTTCCAGTTCGGCGTCCGGGTCTGACCCGGAAGGTCCGATCAGAAACTGGAAAACGGGTCTCAAACCGCCCCAAGAGCCATCCTTTAGGGCGAATCTCCAGCGCGCTCGCTGATCCCCCGCCCCGCCGGTGACCTGCGTCACTCGGCGGGGCGTCAGTTTCTCCGCACCTCACGGCCGTTGGACCGTGGGTAGCCCCACGGCTACTGTCTGCCCGCAGTTCTCAGCCCGACACTGCGGAAGGGAGTGCGGCTACCCATGGCGTCCTGTCGTCGCGTCGCGAAACCCGGGTCCGGCCGGGCCGCCGTCAAGGCCGCCGCCTCGGCGGCCGCGGTGGCCTCCGTCGCCGCGCTGTCCGCCGTGGCGGCCGGCGCCGAACCGCATGACCCGGCGGGCCGTCCGGCCGCCCGGTCCGCCGGCGACCGGGTCGCCACGCTCTACGCCCAGGCGGAGCGGGCCACCGAGCGCTACAACGCGGCGCAGACGCGCACCCGGACCCTGCGCCGCGAGGTCGACCGGATCCAGGACCGGGTCGCCCGCGGCCAGGGGCGGGTCAACCGGATGCGGGTGGCGCTCGGCGCCCTCGCGGGCGGGCAGTACCGCACCGGCGGGATCGACCCCGGCCTCGCCCTGCTGCTGTCCGGCGACCCGGCCCAGTACCTCGACCGGGCCGCCACCCTGGAGCGGATCACCAGCCGTCAGGCCGCACAGTTGCGGGTGGTGCAGAGCGCCCAGCGCACCCTGCGGCAGGAGCGCGCGGAGGCCGCGGCCAAGCTGGTGAAGCTGGAGCACAGCCGCCGGGCCGTGGCCCGCCACAAGCGGGCGGTCCAGCACCGGTTGGCCACCGCGCGGCGGCTGGTGAACGCGCTGCCGCCCAGGGAGCGGCAGACCTATGGGCAGCACCGCGCCTCGCGGGCGGGCGGCCGGGAGCCCGGCGTCCTCGCTGGGCTGCCGCCGGGCACCCTTCCCGGCACCGGAATCGGCACCGGAACCGGCCCCGGTGAGCTTCCCGGTGGCCGCACCGTCGGGCGGCATGCCGCGCCGTTCTCGGGGCGGGCCGCCGCGGCGTTCGGTGCGGCACGGGCGGCCCTCGGGCTGCCGTACGCCTGGGGCCACGCCGGCCCCACCGCCTTCGACTGCTCCGGGCTGACCCAATGGGCCTACGCCCACGCCGGGGTGGCCATTCCGCGCACCTCACAGGCCCAGGCGCACGCCGGGCAGCCGGTGCCGCTGTCCCAGGCCCGCCCCGGCGATCTGGTGGTCTACCGCTCGGATGCCAGCCATGTCGCCATGTACGCGGGCAACGGACAGGTGATCCACGCCCCCTACCCCGGGGCGCGGGTCCGCTACGACCCCGTGGACATGTTGCCGATCTCTTCCATCACTCGCGTCTGAAGCCGGCGCGCGGGCTCGTACGATCTAAGACGTGGCGGGTCGGTGGAGATCGGGCGGATGGCGGGCGCTGTTGTGCCTGCCGCTGGTGGGCACGTTCACCCTGACCGCGCTGGGCGGCTGCGCCCCCGCCCCCGCGCCCGACGACCCCGAGGGGCGCGACGGCCGGGCCGTGCAGCGCCTGCTGGACCAGCGGGCCGCCGCGGTCCGGGAGCGGGACGCGGACGCCTTCCTCGCCACCGTGGACCGCGGCTCCGCCCGCTATGTGGCCGAGCAGCGGCGGGTGTTCCGGCAGATGTCCGCCGTACCGCTGCGCTCCTGGACCTACCGGCTGGTGCGCACCGGCGGTTTCGCCCCCGCGCCGGTCGGCGGCCGCAGCCTCGCCGCACAGGTCGAACTCCGGTACCGGCTGACGGGATACGACACCGCGCCGGTCGTCTCCGCCCAGTACCTGACCCTCGCCCGGCGCGACGGGCGGTGGTACGTGGCCTCCGACGACGGCGTGGTGGACGGCAAGCGCGGTACGGAACAGCTCTGGGACCAGGGCACGGTCGACGTCGTCCGCGGCGCCCACAGCCTCGTCCTGGGCGTCGGCCAGGACCGGCGGGTGCTGCGCGCGGTCGCCGGTATCGCGGACCGGGCGGTGCCCGTCCTCGGCCGGGTCTGGCCCCATGAGTGGGCCGGACGCGTGGTGGTCGAGGTCCCCGGCTCCCTGGACCGGATGGCGGCCCTGCTCGGCGCCTCCGCGGACGGCTACCGCGGGATCGCCGCCGTCACCACGGGCGAGGTCGGCGGGGCCGGTGACGAGGCGCCCGCCGACCGGGTGATCGTCAACCCCGAGGCGTACCAGGTCCTCGGCGACTTCGGCCGGCGCGTCGTGATCACCCATGAGACGGCCCATGTCGCCACCCGCACCGCCACCAGCGCCGCCACCCCGCTGTGGCTCTCCGAGGGCTTCGCCGACTGGGTGGGCTACCGCACCCCGGGCCGCACCCCCCGCCAGGTCGCCCCCGAACTCACCGACGCCGTCGTCGCCGGGCATCTGCCCACCTCGCTGCCGCGCGACGACGACTTCCGCTTCGGCAGTGACCCCGACCGCCTCTCCCGCGCCTATGAACAGGGCTGGCTCGCCTGCCGCCTGATCGCGGACCGGTGGGGCGAGAAGAAGCTGGTCGACTTCTACCGCGCGGTGGGCCGGGCCCCCGAGCGCTCGGGGGCGGTGGAGTCGGCGCTGCGGAAGGTGCTGGGGGTGAGCCTGACGGAGTTCACGGAGCTGTGGCGGAAGTACGTGGCGACCGAGCTGGGCTGAGCGCCGCCCCGGCCCCCGGCCCGGGTGGGCCGCGGCGGGCCCGCCGCGGCACCCGGTACTGTCGGCCACGATGGACAAGACCCTGCTCGTGACCAACGACTTTCCGCCCCGCCCCGGCGGCATCCAGGCGTTTCTGCACAACATCGCGCTGCGCCTCGACCCGGACCGGATCGTCGTCTACGCCTCCACCTGGAAGCGCGGCCAGGAGGGCGCCGAGGCCACCGCACGCTTCGACGCCGAGCAGCCGTACCAGGTCGTCCGCGACCGGACGACCATGCTGCTGCCCACCCCGAGGGTCACCCGCCGCGCGACCGCGCTGCTGCGGGAGCACGGCTGCACCGCGGTGTGGTTCGGCGCCGCCGCGCCGCTCGGGCTGATGGCCCCCGCGCTGCGCGCCGCGGGGGCGCGGCGGCTGGTGGCCACGACGCACGGCCACGAGGCGGCCTGGGCGCAGTTGCCCGCCGCCCGGCGGCTGCTGCGGCGGATCGGCGGGTCCACGGACACCATCACCTATCTCGGTGAGTACACCCGCTCCCGTATCGCCGCCGCGCTCGACCCCCGGGACGCCGCCCGGATGGTGCAACTGCCGCCCGGTGTGGACGAGAAGACCTTCCACCCCGGCTCGGGCGGCGACGAGATCCGGGCCCGCCTCGGCCTCGCCGAGCGGCCCGTCGTGGTGTGCGTCTCCCGGCTGGTGCCGCGCAAGGGGCAGGACACGCTGATCCGGGCCATGCCGCGGATCCTGAAGCGGGTGCCGGACGCGGTGCTGCTGATCGTCGGCGGCGGGCCGTACGCGAAGGATCTGCGCCGGCTCGCGGAGACCGAGGGCGTGGCCGACTCCGTACGGTTCACCGGCCCCGTGCCCTGGGAGGAGCTGCCCGCCCACTACGGCGCGGGCGACGTCTTCGCCATGCCCTGCCGCACCCGGCGCGGCGGGCTGGACGTCGAGGGCCTCGGCATCGTCTATCTGGAGGCGTCCGCGACCGGGCTGCCGGTCGTCGCCGGGGACTCGGGCGGGGCGCCGGACGCGGTGCTGGACGGGGAGACCGGGTGGGTGGTCCGGGGCGACTCGGCCGAGCAGAGCGCCGAGCGCGTCGTGACCCTGCTGGAGGACGCCGCGCTGCGCCGCCGCATGGGCGAGCGGGGCCGGGCCTGGGTGGAGGAGCGCTGGCGCTGGGACCTGCTGGCCGACCGCCTGAAGTCGCTGCTGTGACCGGCCCCTACGGCGTGCTGTCACGGTCCCCGACGCCGCGCCGTGCCGGTCCCTGAAGTCGTGACGGTCCGGGCCCGGGGCATCGCCCCGGGCCCCGGCGTCGTCAGCCGCGGTAGATGGCCTCGATCTCGGACGCGAAGTCCTTCGCCACCACGTTCCGCTTCAGCTTCAGCGAGGGGGTCACATGCCCGGAGTCCTCGGTGAACTGTGTCGCGAGGACGCGGAACTTGCGCACCGACTCCGCCTTGGACACCGCCGCGTTGCCGTCCTCCACCGCCTGCTGGATCTCGGCCAGCAGCTCCGGGTCCTCGCGCAGCTCGGCCACCGTCACGCCCTCGGGCTTGCCGTGCTCGGCCGCCCAGCGCGGCAGGAACTCCTCGTCCACCGTGATCAGCGCGCCCACGAAGGGACGACCGTCGCCGACGACCATGCACTCGGCGACCAGGGCATGGGCGCGGATCCGGTCCTCGATCACCGCCGGGGCGACGTTCTTGCCGCCCGCGGTGACGATGATCTCCTTCTTGCGGCCCGTGATGGTGAGGTAGCCGTCCTCGTCGAGGGTGCCCACGTCCCCGGTGTGGAACCAGCCGTCCGACAGCGCGTCCGCGGTGGCCGTCTCGTTGTTCCAGTACTCGGTGAAGAGGTGCTCACCGTGCAGCAGCACCTCGCCGTCGTCGGCGATGCGCACCACCGTGCCCGGCATCGGCTGCCCGACCGAGCCGATCTTCTGCCGGTCCCAGGGGTTGAAGGTGGTCGCCGCGCAGGACTCCGTCAGGCCGTACCCCTCCAGCACCGTGAAGCCGATGCCCCGGTAGAAGTGGCCCAGCCGCGCGCCCAGCGGCGCACCGCCGGAGATGGCGTGGGTGGCCCGGCCGCCCAGCACGGCCCGCAGCTTGCTGTAGACCAGCCGGTCGAAGACCTTGTGCTTGAACCGGAGCCCGAAGGACGGCCCGCCCGGGGCGTCCAGCGCCTGGCTGTACTCGATGGCGGTGTCGGCCGCCTTGTCGAAGATCTTGCCCTTGCCCTCGGACTGGGCCTTCGCCCGCGCCGAGTTGTAGACCTTCTCGAAGACGCGCGGCACGCCCAGCACCAAGGTGGGCCGGAACGCGGCCAGTTCCTCGGTCAGGGACTTCACATCGGGCACATGGCCGAGCTTGATCGGCGCCAGCACCGCCGCGATCTCCACCAGCCGCCCGAAGACATGGGCCTCGGGGAGGAACAGCAGCACCGACGACTCACCGGTGTGGAAGATCGGCTTGAGCCGCGCCACCGCGTTGCCGCATTCGGCGAAGAAGCTGCGGTGGGAGAGCACACAGCCCTTGGGGCGGCCCGTGGTGCCCGAGGTGTAGACGATGGTGGCGGGGGAGTCGGCGTTGGCGATCGAGGAGCGCTCGTCCACCTTCTCCTCGGGCACGTCCGCGCCCAGCTTCCGCAGCGTCCCGATGGCATCGCCCTCGATCCGCCAGACCTGCTTCAGGTTGGGCAGGGTGTCCCGTACGGCCTCGACGGCGGCCTCGTGGATCCCGGTCTCGACCAGCGCGGCCACCGCGCCCGAATCGCTGAGGATCCACTGGATCTGCTCCGGTGAACTCGTCTCGTACACCGGCACGGTGATCCCGCCGGCGCTCCAGATGGCGAAGTCCAGCAGCGTCCATTCGTAGCGGGTCCGCGACATCAGGCCGACCCGGTCGCCCGGTTCGACCCCGGCCGCGATCAGGCCCTTGGCGGCGGCCCGCACTTCGGCCAGGAACGCGGTCGCGGTCACGTCCTCCCACTGGCCGTCGACCTTGCGGCCGACCACGGCGACATCGGGATGCTGTGCGGCATTGCGGCGGATGAGATCCGTCAGATTGCCGTCGGCCGGAACCTCGTACAGGGCCGGAAGGCTGAACTCGCGCAAGACTGCTGCTCCTCATGGGGCGCCGGCGCCGCTACAGGGCATGGGGGGTGGTGGACGGCCCGGACGTTACCCATCGGTACGCTTCCGGGATAGGGGTTCCTGCCCAGATGTTTGATGCGTCACACACCGCCTTCATGCTGCCCGCACACTAGTCGACGGACGCCGCGGCCGCTGAGGAACCGCAGGTGGACGCGGGTCGCTACGGGCAGAACACCTTACGAGCAGGGGTCCTTACCTCTTAGGGTGACATGCATGCGAGTCCACGTGGTGAGTGACGTGCACGGCAACAGTGAGGACCTCGAGAAGGCCGGTGCCGGGGCGGACGCCCTGATCTGCCTCGGCGACCTCGTGCTCTTCCTCGACTACGCCGATCACGCCCGTGGCATCTTCCCCGACCTCTTCGGGGTCGAGAACGCCGACCGCCTCGTCGAGCTGCGCACCGCCCGCCGGTTCGAGGAGGCCCGGGTCTTCGGCGACCGGCTGTGGGCGGGGATCGACCGCCATACGGCGATAGAGTCCGCGGTCCGCCGCCAGTACGCCGAGCTCTTCGCCGCGTTCCCCACCCCGACGTACGCCACCTACGGAAATGTCGACATGCCGTCACTGTGGCCGGAGTACGCCCAGTCCGGTACCACCGTCCTCGACGGCGAGCGCGCCGAGATCGGCGGACTGGTCTTCGGCTTCGTGGGCGGCGGGCTGCGCACTCCGATGCGCACCCCCTACGAGGTCGACGACGAGACCTACGCGGCGAAGATCGCGGCGCTCGGCGAGGTGGATGTGCTCTGCACCCACATCCCGCCGGAGGTGCCCGACCTCTGCTACGACACCGTCGCCCGCCGCTTCGAGCGCGGCAGCACCGCCCTGCTGGAGGCGATCCACACCGTCCGCCCCAAGTACTCCCTGTTCGGCCATGTCCATCAGCCGCTCGTCCGCCGTATGCGGATCGGCGCCACCGAGTGCGTCAATGTCGGACACTTCGCCTCTTCCGGCACCCCCTGGGCCCTGGAGTGGTGACGCGCGCGCGGTAGCCTTCAGCGGCAGAGAGCTCATGCGGCGGACCGGTACGGAGGAGCCACGGCGATGGCGGAACACACCAGCTCGAGCATCACGATCGAGGCGGCCCCGGCCGACGTGATGGAGGTGATCGCCGACTTCGACCGCTACCCGGAGTGGTCCGGTGAGGTGAAGGAGGCCGACATCCTCACCAAGGACGACCGGGGGCGCGCCGAGCAGGTGCGGATGCTGCTCGACGCCGGGGCGATCAAGGACGACTACACCCTCCAGTACTCCTGGACCGGCGACGACCAGGTCAACTGGTCCCTGGTCAAGTCCCAGATGCTGCGCACCCTTGACGGCTCCTACCGGCTCTCGGCGCGCGACGGCGGCAAGAGCACCGAGGTGACGTACCAGCTCACGGTCGACGTCAAGATCCCCATGCTGGGCATGATCAAGCGCAAGGCCGAGAAGGTCATCATCGACCGCGCGCTCGCGGGCCTGAAGAAGCGCGTCGAGGGCGCCTGACCCGGGCGGACCAGCCCGGGCCCCGACGGTGCCCGGGGTGGTCCGCGGCGCGGGGTACGCTCCGGCCGGGCGGATCATCCAACCCGCGCCGCGCATCTGACGCACCACCCTGCCGGAGGCTCCCTTCATGCGTACGGTC
Organism: Streptomyces sp. CY-1; assembly: GCF_047218265.1. Taxonomy (NCBI): domain Bacteria; kingdom Bacillati; phylum Actinomycetota; class Actinomycetes; order Kitasatosporales; family Streptomycetaceae; genus Streptomyces; species Streptomyces sp. CY-1. Next base: position 3,379,726 of record NZ_CP178393.1, on the reverse strand, counting down.
CTCGTCACCGGTACCGGCGGCGCGGGCCGCACCACCGTGGCCGCCGCGACCGCCCTCGCCGCCGCCCGTGAGGGGCAGCGGACGCTGCTGCTCACCGCCGACCCGGACGGCACCCCCGAGGCACTGCTCGGCATCCGCTCGCTGCGGTCCGCCCCCGGGCGGTCGGCGGACCGGCTGCCGTGGTCCGTGCCCGTCGAGTTCGCCCCCGGGGTGTGGGCCGCGCGGATCATCACCGACGAGTGGTTCCGCGGTGAGCTTTCCGCCTTGCAGGACCGCGGCCACGGCCTGCTCGACCTGCTCGGCGCCACCCCGCTGGACGGCGAGGAGCTGACCGCCCTCCCCGGAGTGGAGTCCATCGCGCTGCTGCGCGCCCTGCGCGCCGCCCAGACCGCCCCGCCCGGCACCGGCTGGGACGTCCTCGTCGTCGATATGCCGCCCGCGCCGGACACCGTCGCGCTGCTCGCGCTGCCCGAGCAGTTGCGGCGCTATCTGCGACGGCTGCTGCCCGCCGAACGGCAGGCGGCCCGCGCGCTGCGGCCGATGCTGGCCCAGTTGGCGGGGGTGCCGATGCCCGCACAGAAGCTGTACGAGACGGCCGAGCGCTGGGAGCGGGAGCTGGCCGCCGTCCAGGGGGTGGTCGAGTCCGAGGCCACGACGGTACGGCTGGTCGTGGAGCCCGGGCCGCTCGCCGACCGGGCGCTGCGCACCGCCCGCGCCGGGCTGGCGCTGCACGGCTGCCGGGTGGAGGCGGTGATCGCGAACCGGCTGCTGCCCACCGGCACCTCCGACCCGTGGCTCGCCGCGCTCTCCGGCCAGCAGCAGGACGCGCTCAAGGAGCTGTACGAGCAGTGGGCGCCCGCCGTCCCGGTCCGTGAGCTGCCGCATCTGGGCCGCGATCCGCATGGCGTCGGCGACCCGCGGGGCGCGGAGCCGCGGCCCGGTGCGGACGGCGAGGACGGTGTGGACGGTGTGGACGGCCGGCGCGCCCCGGCCGGGCTCGCCGCGCTCGCCGGGGCCGTCGGGGCCCCCGCGGCGCGGCCCGACCGGCCCGCCCCCGACCCCTGGACCGTCGAGGACCGGCTGGCCGACGACGGGGTGCTGCTGTGGCGGCTGCCGCTGCCCGGTGCCGACCGCGACGGGCTCGGGCTGGTGCGCCGGGGCGACGAACTGATCGTCAGCGTCGGCCCGTTCCACCGGGTGCTGCCGCTGCCGTCCGCCCTGCGCCGCTGCACCGTCTCCGGCGCCGGGCTGCGCGACGGATGGCTCCAGGTGCGCTTCACCCCCGACCCCGATCTATGGCCGAAGCGGCTCTGAACCCGGCTCCGGACCGGGGCGGTCCGGGGCTCGGTCGCCGGCCGGTCCCCGGCTCCGGTCCTGGCCGGTCCCGGGCTCTGACCCCGCCCCCCTCCTTCGGGTAACGTCGGTCACAAGCCCGGATGAACGTCACCGGGCAGTCAGCATCCCCGCCGCAGGAGTTCGCCATGAGCGATGCCACCGAGCGCCCCGCAGAGCCTCCGCTCACCGATGTACCGGTCACCGAGATGGACCCCGACGCCTGGGAGCGGGCGTGTGCCGAGGACCTCGCCGCCGAGCGGGCCAGGCGGCGGACCCGGCAGACCGCCGAGGAGCCGGGCAGCGTCGCCGAGGAGTTCCGCAAGCTGGCCGACGCGCTCGCCGACAAGGTCGCCGGTCTCCAGGCGCCGCTCGCCGGGACGGCGGTTCAGGGGGCCGTACAACAATTGATCGAACAGGCGAAGGCCGCCGCGGAACCGGTCATAGAGCGCAATCCCGATGTTTTCGAACACCTCGCCAGTGCCGGATCCGAGCTGCTCGCCGCCTATCGCGCCGCCGTGACCGGCCAGGAGCGGCGCTGGAGCCAGGGCGCCGAGGGCAGCCCGAAGGATCGCGGCGAGCAATCGGAGAGTTCGAGTAGTGAACACATCGACCTCGACTGAGCGCCACCTCCGGTACCGTTAGCGTCGGCGGGGTTCGACCAAATAACTGAGGGACTCATGGGACTCACCATCGGCGTCGACATCGGCGGTACGAAGATCGCGGCCGGCGTGGTCGACGAAGAGGGCTCGATTCTCGAGACGAGCCAGGTTTCGACCCCGCAGACTCCCGAGGGAGTCGTCGACGCCATCGCGGACGCGGTGCGCATCGTCAGCGAGGGACACGAGATCGAGGCCGTCGGCATCGGCGCGGCCGGATATGTGGACGACAAGCGCGCCACCGTGCTCTTCGCACCCAACATCAACTGGCGGCACGAGGCGCTCAAGGACAAGGTCGAGCAGCGTGTCGGCCTGCCCGTGGTGGTGGAGAACGACGCCAACGCCGCGGCCTGGGGCGAATACCGCTTCGGCGCCGGGGTCGGCCATGACGACGTCGTATGCATCACCCTCGGCACCGGCCTCGGCGGCGGCATCATCATCGGCGGCAGGCTGCACCGCGGGCGCTTCGGCGTCGCGGCCGAGTTCGGCCACATAAGGGTCGTCCCCGACGGCCTGCTGTGCGGCTGCGGCAGCCAGGGCTGCTGGGAGCAGTACGCCTCCGGCCGTGCGCTGGTCCGCTACGCCAGGCAGCGCGCCGCCGCCACCCCGGAGAACGCCACGATCCTCCTGGGCCTCGGCGACGGCACCTCCGAGGGCATCGAGGGCAAGCACATCAGCGACGCCGCCCGCCAGGGCGACCCGGTGGCCATCGACTCCTTCCGTGAGCTGGCCCGCTGGGCCGGGGCCGGGCTGGCCGACCTCGCCTCGCTCTTCGACCCCTCGGCGTTCATCGTCGGCGGCGGGGTCTCCGACGAGGGCGATCTGGTCCTGGAGCCGATCCGCAAGTCCTTCCGGCGCTGGCTGGTCGGCAATCAGTGGCGTCCGCACGCCCAGGTGCTCGCCGCCCGGCTCGGCGGCAAGGCCGGGCTCGTCGGCGCCGCCGACCTGGCCCGCCAGGGCTGAGCGGCGAGGGGGGAACCGTCATCGTGCCGCTCGCGGACCTGCCCGGATCCACCACCGGCCCGGACGCGGCCGTGGTGCGGGTGCTCAGCTACAACATCCGCTCGATGCGTGACGACCGCGAGGCGCTGGCCCGGGTGATCCGGGCCTGCTCCCCCGATGTCGTCTGCGTCCAGGAGGCGCCGCGCTTCTTCCGCTGGCGCAAGGCCGCCGCCTGGCTGGCCCGGGAGACCGGCCTCGTCTACACCACGGGCGGGGCCACCGCCGCCGGCCCGATGATCCTCACCTCGCTGCGCGCCCATGTGGAGCACGCCGAGGACACCCTGCTGCCCCGTGTGCCCGGGCTGCACCGGCGCGGTTTCGCGACCGCCGTGCTGCGCTTCGGCGGCGGCCACCGCGACCCCGGCGGCCGGGAGGGCGGCGACGGCGTCCGGCTCGGCGTGGTCAGTTGCCATCTGAGCCTCGCGGAGGCCGAGCGCTACGAGCAGGCCGGGCTGCTGCTGGACCATCTGGCCGCGCTGGACGTCCCGTACGCCATCGCGGCCGGAGACATCAACGACCGGCCGGACGGCCTCGCCTTCCGCCGGATCGCGGGCAAGCTGCGGGACGGCTGGGCCACCGAGCCCTGGGGGAGCGAGGCCACCTCGAACCCCAAGGACCCGCATCAGCGCATCGACGCCGTCTTCGCCTCCGAGGGCGTCGAGATCATCGGCTGTGGCGTTCCGGCCGGGCTGCCCGGTGTCACCGACGCGGACCTCCTGGCGGCCACCGACCACCTTCCGGTCCTGGCCGCGCTCCGGCTGCCCCGCGTCGCCCCGGCCTGAGGCCGATCGCCCCCGTGCGGAGCCGGAGCCGGAACGTCCGGCTCCGGAGCGCCGGGGGCGTCTGACGGCCTCAGGCCGCAGACCCCGGGTCAGACGACGGCGCCGCGCCCCGGGTCCTCGTCCTCTTCCTCGTCGTCGTCCTTCATCCGCATCACCAGCGTGACGAAGCCGCCCAGGAAGCCCCCGACGCCCAGCGTCGCGATCCACCAGACCATCTCCACCTGGAACAGCACCACACCGAGCAGCAGCAGTGGCCCGCCCAGCACACCCAGCCAGGCGAAGCGGGAGGTGGTGTCGGACTCGGGGAGCGGCGGCGGCTCGGGCGGGACGAAATGGCCCTCGTCGGTCTCGTCGAAGTCGTCCTCGGACGGTTCCTCGGGCTCCCAGTCGCGGGGGCCGACCCCCGGGGCGTAGACGATGAAGCCGCCCACCGGCTTCCCGGTCTTGTCGGTCTTGGTCAGCCCGCCCGTCGCCGCCCCGCCGACGGCCTCGCCGTCACCGGGGCCGTCGCGGTCGGTATCGGTGACGGTGTCGGTGTCGGAGCCGGTGTCGTCGTCCGCCGCGGAGGGGCGGTCCTGGTCCCGCTCCCGCTCCTCGTCGAGGTTCTCGGCGGCGGGCCATCGCTCGGCGCCCGGGGGGTCCTGCGGCTCCTCCCCGTACGCGGCGACGATGGCGGCGAAGGCGGCGTCGTCATCGCGCCGCGCGTCCGCCTCGTTCTCATTCGAGTCGCGCTCAGCCACTGGCCGCCGCCCCCTCCTTCCCGCTTCCCTTCCCGAGGTCGGTCCGGGTGTCGGTGTCCTCACCCATACCCGCCGTCAGCCGGGTGATGAACGTGTCCGTCTCCTCGAAGATGAACTCGGCGTCATGGTCCAGGGTCGCCACGTGGAAGCTGCGCTCCAGCAGCCGCTCGGTGACGTCCCGCGAGGACACCTGGCTCAGGATGCGCTCGGAGTCGGCCGGCGGCACCACATGGTCCTGGGGGCTGTGCATCACCAGCAGCGGCTGGGTCACCTGGGGCAGTTCGGCGTCGACCACCCGGTAGAGGCGGCGCATCGAGTGCACGGCGTGCAGCGGCATCCGGTCGTAGCCCGACTCCCGCGCCCCCGGCTTGGCGATATCGCTCGCGATGCCCTTCACCGAGGGCACCAGATGACGCAGCACCGGAAGGGCCACGGCCAGCGGATCGTGGATGCGGTTGGCCGGATTCACCAGGGCCAGGCCGCTGATGGCCGCGCCGTGCTGGGCGGCCAGCCGCAGCGCGAGCGCCCCGCCCATCGAAAGACCGCAGACGAACACCCGCTCACAGGCGCGGCTCAGCGACCGCAGCTCGCGGTCCACCTCCGCGTACCAGTCCTGCCAGCCGGTGACCGCGAGGTCCTGCCAGCGGGTGCCATGGCCGGGCAGCAGCGGTAGTGAGACGGTCAGACCACGGGCCGCGAGATGGTCGGCCCAGGGCCGCACGGACTGCGGGGAACCGGTGAAGCCGTGACAGACGAGGACGCCGATCTCTCCGCCGTCATGGCGGAACGGCTCGGCTCCGGGCAGGAGCGGCACCACGGATCTCCGTTCACTGGGGAAGCGGGTATCGAGGTCCTCAGCGTACGCGGCGCGCCGCATAGGGGGTAGGCAGGTTAAGGTCTCCTCGTCGGATACAGGAGGTCCCGGTTGTTCTACGGCGCTATGAAGCTGTCGGTGGGTGGCGCGTTGAAGCTCACCTTCCGGCCCTGGGTCGAGGGGTTGGAGAACGTCCCCGCCGAGGGGCCGGCCATCCTCGCGAGCAACCACCTCTCCTTCTCCGATTCCTTCTTCCTGCCCGCGATGCTCGACCGGAAGGTCACCTTCATCGCCAAGCAGGAGTACTTCACCACCCCCGGGGTCAAGGGGCGGCTGACGGCGGCCTTCTTCAAGGGCGTCGGTCAACTCCCGGTGGACCGCTCGGGTTCGCGCGGCGCGGGCGAGGCCGCCATCAAGGCGGGCATCGAGGTGATCAAGCGGGGTGAGCTCTTCGGCATCTACCCCGAGGGCACCCGCTCGCCCGACGGACGGCTCTACCGGGGCAAGCCGGGCGGCCTGGCCCGGGTCGCGCTCGCGACCGGTGCGCCGGTGCTCCCCGTGGCGATGATCGACACCGAGAAGATCCAGCCCCCCGGCAAGGTCATGCCCAAGCTGATGCGGCCCGGTATCCGGATCGGCAAGCCGCTGGACTTCAGCCGCTACCACGGCATGGACGGCGACCGCTTCATCCTGCGCTCGGTGACCGACGAGGTCATGTACGAGATCATGAAGCTCTCCGGCCAGGAGTACGTGGACGTCTACGCGACCGCCGCCAAGCGGCAGATCGCGGATGCCGAAGCGGCCCGTAAGGCGGCCGAGAAGGAGAAGGACAAACACAAGTCCGGCGCCTAGCCGCGCCGCACCGGGGGGTGGGGGACGTTGACGGAGCGGTCCAGAGGTGAGCGCGCCGGGGGCGAGCGCGTGGTGCGGATGTCCGTCGAGCAGCCGCTGTGGCAGGCGCTGACCGCCTACCGGGTGCTCACCCTGCTCTACGCGCTCGGCCTGTGCGTCTACTCCTTCGACGACTACGACCACCCGCTCGGCGCCGTCGTCTATCTGGCGGTGCTCACGCTGTGGACGGCGCTCACCTTCCGGATGGTCGCCTCGGCCGAGCGCTGCACCCGGCAGTTCCTCGTCGGCGACCTCGGCATCGCGGTGACCGGCATTCTGCTCACCCCGCTCGTGGACAGCCACGACCGGATCGCCGACGGCACGCCCACCCTGCCCTCCATATGGACGATGGGCGCGGTCCTCGGCTTCGCGATCAAGGGCGGCTGGCGCTGGGGCGCCTCGGCCTCCACCGTGGTCTGCGCCGCCAATGTGATCGAGCGCGGCGGCTTCGCCCAGGACACCGTCCATATGCTGTCGTTGGTGTGGGTGGCGAGCGTGGGCATCGGCTACGTCGTCGAGGTGGCCCGCGCCAGTGAGCGCACCCTCGCGCGGGCGCTGCGCATCGAGGCGGCGACCCGGGAGCGGGAGCGGCTGGCCCGCGACATCCACGACAGCGTCCTCCAGGTGCTCGCCATGGTGCAGCGGCGCGGCGCCGCGATCGGTGGCGAGGCGGCCGAACTGGGGCGGATGGCGGGGGAGCAGGAGATCGCGCTGCGCACCCTGGTCTCCACCGGTCTGGTGACCCCGCCGCGCGGGGCGGACGCCGCACCCGACCCGGACGGCCCGACGGACGAGGCGGGCCCGCCGGCCCCGCCCTGTCCGCCCGACCCCGAGCGCTCCGACGGCGGCCCCTGCGATCTGCGGGCCCTGCTGGCGCCGCACGCGGGATCCCGGGTCACCTTCTCCGAACCGGGCGCCCCGGTGCTCCTCCCGGCGGGTGTCGCCGGGGAGTTGGCCGCCGCCGTGGGCGCCGCCCTGGACAACGTGCGGGTCCACGCCGGGGAGGACGCCCACGCCTGGATCCTGCTGGAGGACGAGCCGGACGCGGTGATGGTGACCGTACGGGACGACGGCCCCGGCATCCCCGAGGGGCGGCTGGCGGACGCGGAGGCGGAGGGCCGTCTGGGGGTGGCCCTGTCGATCCGGGGACGGCTGCGCGACCTCGGCGGCACCGCCGCGTGGATCTCGGCGCCGGGGCAGGGCACCGAGGTGGAGTTGACGGTTCCGAAGGCGCCTGCGAAGAAGGCGAAGGCAAAGGGGGAAGCGGCACGATGACCGCTCAGCACGACGGCCGCCCGATGACGGTGATGGTGGTCGACGACCATCCGATGTGGCGCGACGCGGTGGCCCGGGACCTGGCCGAGGCCGGGTTCGACGTGGTGGCCACGGCCGGGGACGGACCGCAGGCGGTCCGCCGGGCCAAGGCCGCCGGGCCCGATGTCCTGGTGCTCGACCTCAACCTGCCCGGGCTGCCGGGGGTCGAGGTGTGCAAGGAGGTCCTCGCCGACCGCCCCGAGCTGCGGGTGCTGGTGCTCTCCGCGAGCGGTGAGCACGGGGACGTCCTGGAGGCGGTCAAGTCCGGGGCCACCGGCTATCTGCTGAAGTCGGCCAGCACCGAGGAGCTGCTGGACGCGGTGCGCCGTACGGCGTCCGGCGACCCGGTGTTCACCCCCGGCCTCGCGGGCCTGGTGCTCGGCGAGTACCGGCGGCTCGCGGGCGAGCCCGCCCCCACCGCCGCCGACCAGCCGGCCGTCCCGCAGCTCACCGAGCGTGAGACGGAGGTGCTGCGGCTGGTGGCCAAGGGGCTGTCGTACAAGCAGATCGCCGAGCGGCTGGTCATCTCGCATCGCACGGTGCAGAACCACGTCCAGAACACCCTCGGCAAACTCCAGTTGCACAACCGCGTGGAGCTGGTCCGCTACGCCATCGAGCGCGGCCTGGACGACGCCTGAGGCCGTCCGACTGACCCCGTAGCGCCGCCGCACCCCTCGTACGGGTGAAGTTCAAAACCAACTCCCCTGATCCGCACGGGAATCGACTGACGCCCCATCCCGTGTGACCTGGATCACCGTTAGCGTGGCTCTCCGTACCGGGCCCAATCACGGGATTCCATGGGAGAAGGGAAGAAACGATGCGGGTCGGAGTGCTGACCGGCGGCGGTGACTGCCCCGGGCTCAACGCGGTCATCCGCGCCGTCGTGCGCAAGGGCGTACAGGAATACGGCTATGACTTCATCGGCTTCCGGGACGGCTGGCGCGGCCCTCTCGAGAACGACACCGTTCCCCTCGACATCCGCGCGGTGCGCGGCATCCTGCCGCGCGGCGGCACCATCCTCGGCTCCTCCCGCACCAACCCCCTCAAGAGCGAGGACGGCATCCGACGGGTCAAGGAGACCCTGGTCAAGCAGGAGGTCGACGCGCTGATCGCGATCGGCGGCGAGGACACCCTCGGCGTCGCCGCCCGGCTCTCCGGCGAATACGGGATCGCCTGCGTCGGCGTCCCCAAGACCATCGACAACGACCTGTCCGCCACCGACTACACCTTCGGCTTCGACACCGCCGTCAACATCGCCACCGAGGCCATCGACCGGCTCCACACCACCGCCGAATCGCATATGCGCGTGCTCGTCGTCGAGGTGATGGGCCGTCACGCCGGATGGATCGCCCTGCACTCGGGGCTCGCCGGTGGCGCCAATGTCATCCTCCTCCCCGAACAGCGCTTCGACGTCGACCAGGTCTGCGCCTGGGTCGAATCCCGCTTCAAGATCCGCTACGCCCCGATCGTGGTCATCGCCGAGGGCGCCATGCCCAAGGACGGCGACGCGGTCCTCAAGGACGACTCGACGGACTCCTTCGGGCATGTCCGGCTCTCCGGGGTCGGCGAATGGCTGGCCAAGGAGATCGAGAAGCGCACCGGCAAGGAGGCCCGCACCACCGTCCTCGGCCATGTCCAGCGCGGAGGCACGCCCAGCGCCTTCGACCGCTGGCTGGCCACCCGCTTCGGGCTGCACGCCATCGACGCGGTACGGGACGAGGACTTCGGGAAGATGGTGGCGCTGCGCGGCACCGATATCGTCCGGGTTCCGCTTGCCGAGGCGACCGCACGGCTCAAGACCGTCGATCCCTCGCTCTACGCCGAGGCCGAGGTCTTCTTCGGCTGAGGCCGTCTGGGTGCAGTACGGCGATGGGCCGGGCGCGTTCACCGCACCCGGCCCATCGTCACGCCCATCGTCATGCCGCCAGGACGGGCGGGCCGTCCGGATCAGCAGCCTCGCGGGCCGGTGGGCCGTCCGGATCAGCAGCCTCGCGGACCCGTGGGCCCTTCAGACCAGCACGGCCGCCAGCAGCTCCGCCACCAGCGCCGCCCCGTCCCGCGACAGCACCGACTCCGGGTGGAACTGCACCCCGGCGAAGCCCGGTCCGCGCAGCGCGTGCACCTCGCCGGTCACCGGATCCCGGCTCAGCTCCACGCGGTGCATGGCCAGCTCCGTCTCCGCCGCCTCGTCGCAGCGCGCCGTGAAGGTGTTGTAGAAGCCGACGGTCTCCTCGCGCCCGAAGAAGTCGATCCGCTCCTGCGCGCCCTGGAACGGCACGTCCTTGCGCACGATCTCCAGCCCCAGCTCGGCCGCGATCAGCTCGTTCCCCAGGCACACCCCCAGCAGCCCGTGCCGGTGCCCGGCCACCAGCTCGGCGGTCAGCGACCGCAGGAACCGCATCTTGGGGTCGGCCGCATCGCCGGGGTCGCCCGGCCCCGGGCCGAGCACCACGGGCCCCCGATGCGCCAGCGCCGCCTCCCGCACCCCCGGCTCGTCGTACCGCCGCACGGTCACGGTCAGCCCCGAGGTGCGCAGCAGATGCGCGAGCATCGCGGTGAAGGTGTCCTCGGCGTCGATCACCAGGGCATGCCCGGACAGCCCCCCGGCCGCGGGCCCGTCCGCCGGCGGCGGGGTCTGCTGCATCCGCAGCCAGAACGGCGCCAGGTCGGCCCGCCGCGCGTCCAGCGCCGCCCGCACCCGCGGATCGTCCGCGAGCCGGGGCCGCGGGCCCTGCCCCTGCGGCCGTACGGGCGCCGGCCGCGCGCCCAGCGCGGTCAGCACCCCGGCCGCCTTGGCATGCGTCTCGGCCACTTCGCCGTGCGGGTCCGAGTGGCGGACGAGCGTCGCGCCGACCGCCACCTTCAGCGATCCCCCGGGGTCGATATCGGCGGTGCGGATCAGGATCGGCGAGTCCAGGGTCTGCGCGCCGCCGCCGTCCCGTCCGATCAGCGCGAGCGCCCCGGCGTAGTAGCCGCGCCCGGCCCCGTCCGGCCCGAGGGGCTCATAGCGCTCGATCACCCGGCAGGCGTTCTGCACCGGCGACCCGGTGACCGTCGCGGCGAACATCGTCTCGCGGAGCACCTCCCGGACGTCGAGCGAGGAACGGCCGCGCAACTCGTACTCGGTGTGCGCGAGATGCGCCATCTCCCTGAGCCGGGGCCCGATCACCGTCCCGCCCATGTCGCCGACGGTGCACATCATCTTCAGCTCCTCGTCCACGACCATGGACAGCTCCTCCACCTCCTTGCGGTCGTGCAGGAACTCCAGCAGCCCCTCCGCGCTCGCCCCGCTCTCGGGGTAGCGGTACGTCCCGCTGATCGGGTTCATCACGACCGTCCCCCCGGACATCCGCACATGCACCTCGGGGCTGGCCCCCACCAGCGTCCGCCCGTCCGCCAGCCGCACCACATACGTCCAGTAGGCGCCCCGCTCACCGGCCAGCAGCCGCCGGAAGAGCGCGAGCGCGTCGCCGCGGCCGAAGCCCGGGATCTCGCCCCGGAACGTCCGCCGGATGACGAAGTTGGCGCCCTCGCCGGTGCCGATCTCGTCCTCGAGGACCCGGCTCACGATCGACGCGTACGCCTCGTCGTCCACGTCGAACGCCCCGTCCTCGACCCGCACCCGGTGCGCGGGCAGCGCCTCAAGCGCCTCGGCGAGCGGCAGCTCGTAGCTCTCCCGGGGGCGCAGCACGGCCAGCGGCGTCCCGTCGTCGCGCACCTCGAACCCCCGCTCGCGGATCTGCCGGAACGGCACCAGCGCGAGGGCGTCCGCCACCGGCGCGCCGTCCTCCGGCGCGCCGGTCGGCAGCGGGATGTCGGTCAGCCGCGCCACCTCGCCGACCGGGCCGAGCAGCACCTCGACGGTGTCGGGTGCCCGGCCCGGGGTGCGTCGGTGCAGCAGGGCGAAGGGCGGCGCGTCGTCGGCGAGCAGCCGGGCGACGACGGCCTCAGCGGTGTGGTGCATGGCGGATGGTTCCTTCCGAAATGAGGAACGACCCGCGGAAACGCCGAAGGCCGCCCCTCGGGCGGCCTTCGCGAGATCTTGGAGTGCGCGATTCAGCGGGCCGCCGGATGAGCGGTCCACCACCAGGTCATGGTCAGTCGCGCGAACATGCGGTGGACTTTACCTCAGCGACGGGGCACGGGGTCAGCCGGCGCGGCCGAGCCGAGGTTTTCGAATGCGGTGGGACGAGGGCGGGGGCGCGGGTCGCGTCCATGGCGTGGTGGAAGATGTCTCACCCTGTGGGCAACCGGCTGGACGCCCGTGGAGACCCCGTAACCTTGTGCGGGTGACCGTGAACGCTGAAACCCACGCCGGTGGCCACACCTGGCAGTCTCTTCCCGCGGCGCAGCAGCCCGACTGGCCGGACCGAGCGGCTCTGCGCGATGTGATCGCTGAGCTTGAGTCCTATCCGCCGCTCGTCTTCGCGGGCGAGTGCGACGCGCTGCGGCACCGCCTGGGGGCCGTGGCGCGGGGCGAGGCGTTTCTGCTCCAGGGCGGGGACTGCGCCGAGGCATTCGACGGCGTGGGCGCCGACCAGATCCGTAACAAGCTGAAGACCCTCCTCCAGATGGGCGCCGTGCTGACCTACGCCGGGTCCGTCCCGGTGGTGAAGGTGGGCCGGATCGCCGGGCAGTACAGCAAGCCGCGCTCGAAGCCGACCGAGACCCGCGACGGGGTGACCCTGCCCACATACCGTGGCGACTCCGTCAATGGCTTCGAGTTCACCCCCGAGGCGCGGATCCCGGATCCGCAGCGGCTGAAGCGGATGTACCAGGCGTCGGCCTCGACGCTGAACCTGGTGCGTGCCTTCACCACCGGCGGCTATGCCGACCTGCGCCAGGTGCACGCCTGGAACCAGGACTTCGTGAAGTCGTCGCCGTCGGGCCAGCGCTACGAGGCGCTGGCGCGCGAGATCGACCGGGCGCTGTCCTTCATGAACGCCTGCGGGGTGGACCCGGAGGAGTTCAAGACCGTCGAGTTCTTCTCCTCGCACGAGGCGCTGATCCTGGACTACGAGACGGCGCTGACCCGCACCGACTCCCGCACCGGTGAGCTGTACGACGTGTCCGGCCATATGGTCTGGATCGGTGAGCGCACCCGGCAGCTCGACGGGGCGCATATCGAGTTCGCCTCGAAGGTCCGCAACCCGGTGGGCGTGAAGCTGGGCCCGACGACCACGCCGGAAGAGGCGCTGTCGCTGATCGAGCGGATCGACCCGGACCGCGAGCCGGGCCGGCTGACCTTCATCACCCGGATGGGCGCGGACAAGGTCCGCGACAAGCTGCCCAACCTGGTGGAGAAGGTGACCGCCTCCGGTGCCCAGGTCGTCTGGGTCTGCGACCCGATGCACGGCAACACCTTCGAGGCGGCCTCCGGGCACAAGACCCGCCGCTTCGACGATGTGCTGGACGAGGTCAAGGGCTTCTTCGAGGTCCACAAGGAGCTCGGCACCCACCCGGGCGGCATCCATGTGGAGCTGACCGGCGACGATGTCACCGAGTGCGTGGGTGGCGGCGACGAGATCTTCGTCGACGATCTGCACCAGCGCTACGAGACGGCGTGCGACCCGCGGCTCAACCGCAGCCAGTCGCTGGACCTGGCGTTCCTGGTGGCGGAGATGTACCGGGACCAGTGAGGGCCATCCGGTAGAGATCATAAAGACGCAGGTGGGGCGCGGATCACAACGATTCGCGCCCCTTGTCCGTTGTGGGGCTCCGGTGCGACAGGTAAGGTAAGGGTTACCTCACTGATCAACGCCACCGCTGGAGAGAGCCCGTGTACGTCTGCTCATGCTTCGGCATCACCGAGCAGCAGGTGCGTCAGCACGCGGAAACGGGCGCGTGCACCCCGCGCCAGATCGCCGGTGCCTGCAAGGCGGGCACGGACTGCGGATCGTGCGTGCGGAAGATCCAGGCGCTGCTGGGCCGCGGCGCGTGCCCCCGGCGCGAGGCGCTGGACCCGGTCGTCCTGACGACGGCCGCGGCGAAGGCTGCCGCTTCCGTCCCGGCGCCTACGGCGGCCGAGGCGGCCTGACCAACGGCCCGGCCCGGTCGCTCCGGGCTCAGTGGTTCCGGGCTCAGTGGCCCTTCCCGGAGTAGTTGCCCTCGCCGTGACCGTCGCTGGGCTGCTCGATCTGCTGGGCGATATAGAGGGCCTCACCGAGCTTTTCGATCAGTTCGAGCTGGGTGTCGAGATAGTCGATGTGGAGTTCCTCGTCGGCGAGGATGTACTCGAAGAGATTGGCCGAGGTGATGTCGCCCTTGGACCGCATCAGCTCGATGCCCCGCTTGAGGCGATCGATCGCCTCGACCTCCACCTGCCGGTCGGCCTGGAACATCTCGGTCGCCGTCTGGCCCACCCGGACATGGAAGAGCCGCTGGTAATTGGGCAGGCCATCGAGGAGGAGGATCCGGTCGGTGAGAAGCTCCGCATGCTTCATCTCATCGAAGGACTCCGACCGGGTGTATTTGGCAAGCCGAGTCCAGCCAAAGTGGTCCTGCATCTTGGAGTGCAGAAAGTACTGATTGATCGCGGTCAGCTCGCCGGTTAGCTGCTCGTTGAGGAACTCGAGGACCTCGGGGTCACCCTGCATCGGAGGGGCTCCTTCCAATCCGATCGGGAACGGCAGGTTCCGCGCATCGTGTCACCGCGCCTGTTGGGGCGTCCAGTAAGTGCACGCTTAGTACGAGTTGTGCCCGTCCCTGATGCCCTGGTCATGACCACCCCCGGCGGTCTGAGACCATGGAGCCCATGGGTCAGTCGGAAAGCCGCGAGGGGGAGCTCGCGAAGCTGCCCCCTGGGCAGCGACTCCAGCGCGGTTGGCCGGTTACGCACTATGGGCCGGTCCCGAAGTTCAGGCCGGAGCGATGGGAGTTCCGGGTCTTCGGCGCCACGGCGGACGGCGATAAACACTGCTGGACACATGAAGAGTTTTCGGCACTGCCGTACTCGACGGTCGTGGCCGATCTGCACTGCGTCACCAAATTCAGCATGCTCGGCGCCGAATGGGGCGGGGTTTCCGCGCTGGAGATCATGGGGCTGGCGCCCCCGGCACCCGATGTCACCCACGTGATGGTGTGGGCGGAATACGGCTTCAGCTCGAATCTGCGGCTGACGGACTTCATGGCGGAGACCACGATTTTCGCGACCCACAAGGACGGGGAGCCGCTCACCGCCGAGCACGGTTTTCCGGTGCGGCTGGTGGTGCCCCATCTCTATGCCTGGAAGGGCCCGAAATGGGTGCGCGGCGTGGAGTACATGACCGCCGACCGCCGCGGCTTCTGGGAGGAGCGCGGCTACCACAACGTCGGCGACCCGTGGGCGGAGCAGCGCTACTCCTACCAGGAGGAGCCGGGCGACGGCCCGGAGTTCTAGTCCGGGCCGCCGCCGGGCGGTGGTGTTCACGGCGTCTCCGCGTCGCGGTCAGTGGTGCTGGTGGACCACCGCATGCCCCTTGCCCCGCGCGATCATCCACTTGTTGACCGGCGTGGTGAGCAGGAATGCCACCACGAACGACAGGGCCAGGCTGAGCCAGAAGAGCGCGTCCGACAGCGTCGCGTCCATCGCGCCGGGGAAGAGGGCGATCGTTCCGTTGTCGGCCAGTTCCATGATCGTGATCGATACGGTGTCGGCCGCCAGGGCCACCCGCAGCGCGCTGCGCACATCGAGCCCCGCCCGCAGCACGCCCCGCATGGTCAGGGAGTAGCCGAAGACGAAGGCGAGCGCGATCGCCAGGATCATGGTCGGGACGTTGTGCCAGGCCAGGGCCGTGCCGATGGCCATGCCCGCGATCTCGCCGATGGCGCAGCCGGTGAGGCAGTGCAGGGTGGCCCGGGCGGCCATCGACCAGCTCGTCGCGCCCTTACGGTGCTCATGGTGTTCATGGCGCTCGTAAGGTTCGCTCCGTGTGTGCTCATGCTGCCGCATGTTCATACCCCCAGCGGTGATCGGTGATCGGTCGACCCCGTCAACGCCATACCCCCTAGGGGTATTCCTCCATGTGTCGGGCTTCTTTCAGGCCACCCCCGCGCCCCTGGTGCGCAACTCCTTCAGCCGGGCCACATCCGCCGCATGCCCCTCCGTACCGTCCGGTCCGCCCGGCGTCTCGATCACCAGCGGCACACCGTCCGTCGCGGGGTGGCTGAACAGCTCGCGGAACGGCTCCGCCCCGATATGCCCGGCCCCGATATTGGCGTGCCGGTCCTTGTGGGCGCCGACCACGTCCTTGGAGTCATTGGCGTGGATCAGCTTGAGCCGCCCCTCACCGGCGACGGCCACCAGCTCGTCCAGGGTCTGCTTCATACCGCCCGGGGCGGCGAGGTCATGGCCCGCCGCGAACACATGGCAGGTGTCCAGGCAGACACCGAGCCGGGGGTGCCGGTCGAGCGCCTCGACGTACGGGCCCAGGTCCTCCACCAGCGCGCACAGCGAGGTGCCCTGCCCGGCGGTCGGCTCCAGCAGCAACCAGGGGTCGTCGTCCCGGGTCAGCTCGTCCAGCAGCGGCAGCATCCGCTCCCGCACCTGCGCGATCGCGGTGGCCCGCGCGCGTCCCCCGGTCGCCGAGCCGGTGTGGACGACGACGCCGAGCGCACCGATCTCCCGGCCGCGCCGGAGCGAATGGCGCAGGGACTCCACGGAGCGGTCGGCCGTGGTCTCGGTGTGCGAACCGAAGTTGATCAAGTAGGGGGCGTGGACGTAGGCAGGTATCGACCGCTCGGCGCAGGCGGCGCGGAACGCCTCGTCCTGGGCGGGCGCACCGGCCGGGGTGGCCCAGCCGCGCGGATTGGCGACGAAGACCTGGACGGTCTCGGCGCCGATGTCGGCGGCGTGCGCCAGACCGACGGTGGCGAGGCCACCGGCCACACGGATATGGCCACCGATGGGATTGCGGATGCGATGCGTACTCACGTAATCAAGGTTCCCAGGTGAGGAGGGCCCGCATGATCGGGCCCGGCCGCACCCTCCACTTCCACGCGACCGACACCGCACCGGAGGTGGCGGCGGAGTGGGTGGTCGACCTCACCGGCGACGCGATCACCTGGCGCCGGGCGCATGAGAAGGCCGCGGTCGCGGTACGCGGGCCGCTGACCGATCTACTGCTGACCATCTACCAGCGGCGCCCGGCCCGGTGCGTGGCCGTCGAGATCGTGGGGGATGAGAAGCTGCTCGACTTCCGGCTGGAGCGGGTCAGCTTCGGCTGACCGGCCGGAGCCAGGGGCCGGGGCCGGCTGCCGGACGGATCGCGGATCGCGCTCGCCGTCCGGCAGCCGCAAGGCCGCTGGGCCGGAGCCCTGGAAGGCCCCCAGAAGCAGGGAGCCCTAGAACACGCCGCCCTTGATCTTGATGGTGATCGTGCTCCCCTTGGGCGCCTCGTCCCCGCCGGCCACCGACTGGTCCTGCACCTTGTCCCCGGGGAACAGCAGCGCCTTCTCGACGTCCACCTTGAAGCCGGCCCCCTCGAGCTGCGCCTTGGCGTCGTCGGCCGTCATACCCGTGACGTCCGGCACCTCGATCATCTGCACGCCCTTGGAGACGGTCAGCGTGACCGTATCGCCCTTGGCGCCCTGTTGGTCGCCGTCTCCCGAGGGGGACTGCTCGGCGACCGAACCCTTGTCCTCCTCCGAGAACACCTGCCGGTCGGCGATCTTCACCTTGAAGCCCTGGTCCTCCAGCTCGGACCGGGCCTCGTCGACCGATTCGCCCACCACGTCCGGGATGTCGACCGGCTGGCCCTTGCTGACCACGATCGACACCGGTGTCTCGGGGCGGCGCACGGAGCCGGAGACCGGGCTGGTGGAGAGGACCGAGTCCTGGGCCGTCTCACTGCTGAAGCGGCGGATGACCTTGCCGACCCGCAGCCCCTGGTCCGCGATCTTCCGCTTGGCCTCGGCCAGCGGCATGCCCACCACATTGGGCACCTCGGCCCGCGGCGGCCCCTGGGAGACCCGGATGGTCACGGTGCCGGTGTCGCGGACGCGCTCGCCCGGGCCCGGCTTGGAGCCGATGACCTTGCCCTTGGGGATGACATCGCTGAACTCGTTGACGACCTTCACATCGAGCCCGGCGCCGTGCAGCTTCTTCTCCGCCTCCGCCCGGGTCTTCCGCAGCACCGGCGGGACCTCGGTGAACTGGCCGACGCTGATGTACCAGATACCGGCGGCGAGGGCGATCGCCAGCACCACCGCGGCGGCGATCGTCATGATCCCGCGGCGCGACATCCGGCCCCGGCCGCTCCGGCCTTGCCCCTGCCGGCGGGGCGGTTCCGGCGGCAGCTCCAGCCGGCTGGTGAGGTTGAGCCGCTCCTGCTCGTCGTCGACGGCCGCCGCCGGGCGCGGAATCACCGTCGTACGGTTCTCGGCACCGGCCGAGGTGTCCTCCCTGGCCTGCGGGGGCACCGCGTCCAACTGGTCATCGGTCAGCGCGGACCGCACCGCGCGGGTCGCGCTCAGCAGCGCGACGGCGTCGGCGGGGCGCCCCTCGGCCGCGCGCGCGGTGGCCGAGGCGACCAGCTCGTCCAGCTCGGGGGCGACCCCGGGCGCGAGGTCGGACGGCGGCGGGACGTCCTCGTTGAGGTGCTGGTAGAGGACCTGCGCCGGGGTGCTGCCGCCGTGCGGCTTGGCGCCGGTCAGCATCTCGTACAGCACCACACCGCAGGCGTAGACATCGGCGCGGGGGTCGGCCGTGCCGTGCTCGATCTGCTCGGGCGCGAGATAGGACACGGTGCCGAGGACGGTGCCGGTGGAGGCGCTGGTGTTGGTGTCCACCGCCCGGACCAGGCCGAAGTCGGCGACCTTGACCCGGCCGTCGTCCCCGATCAGCACATTCTCGGGCTTCATGTCGCGGTGGACGAAACCGGCGCGGTGGGCCGCCCCGAGCGCGGCCAGCACCGGCTCCAGGATGTCCAGCGCGGCGCGTGGATGCAGGGCCCCGCGCCCGCGGAGCACATCGCGCAGGGTGCAGCCCGCGACGTATTCCATGGCCAGATAGACATGGCCGCCGTCCGCTCCCTGGTCGTAGACGGCGACCACATTGGCGTGCGCGAGTCTCGCGACGGACTTCGCCTCACGGATGAAGCGGTCGACGAAGGCGGCGTCGGAGGCGAGGCTCTGGTGCATCACCTTCAGGGCGAGCACACGGTCCAGCCGGGTGTCGACGGCCCGGTAGACCGTCGCCATCCCGCCGACGGCGATCCGCGCCTCAACGCGGTAGCGGCCGTCGAGCTCCTGCCCGACGAGGGGGTCCTGGAGGGTCGTATCCACGGGGGAAGTCTACGAGGCGTCGATCTGAGCCATGACCGCCCGCCCCAGGTGGGACGGGTACTGGAGCGGAACGGTGACAACGGCGGGTCAGTTGTGCGACGCGGCGGCGATCGCGGCCAGCTCCTCGAGCGCGGAGGTCCAGGACAGCGTGGCGTACTCGGCGTGCTTGGCCTTGGCGGCCTCGGGGACGGCCAGGGCACGGATACCGCTCTCCGCCAGCCGCAGCCGGGTGCCCCGCCCCTCGGGGGAGAGCGCGAACTCCACCAGGGTCGCCTCCCCGGGGTCCGAGGGCGCGTGATCGGGCTCCAGGGCCAGCCGGAAGCGGAAGAGCGTGTCGGGGACCGCCCGCTCGACCTGACCATGGAACTCTCCGTGTTCGTCCCACCGGAACCGGAGCCTCCCACCCGGGTGCGGATCGATCTCGCAGCCACCGGGGGCGTACCAGACGCGGATGTGCTCGGGCGTCGTCAGCACCCGCCACACCCGGTCGATCGGCGCCGCTACGTACACCTCGCGCTCGATCCGGTCGTCCACGGTCACGGACACGGCGACCACCTCCGCGCTGCGCGCTGCTCCCTCAATCCACGGTAGAGGGCCGCACCGGGCCGTCAATCCAGCCTCTGCGGCGCTTCCGCAATCCAGCCCCTGCGGTGCTCCCTCAACCCAGCCCCTCCGGCGCGGTCCGTCAATCCAGCCCCTGCGGTGCTTCCGCATTCCAGCCCCTGCGGTGCTCCCTCAACCCAGCCCCTCCGGCGCTCCCTCAATCCAGCCCCTGCGGTGCTTCCGCATTCCAGCCCCTCCGGCGTTTGAGGAGCGGGGTCCGGGGCGGAGCCCCGGCGGGGGCCGAGGGGGCGGAGCCCCGCCCCACGCGGCGGAGCCGCAAATCGATGCTGCGGGAAGGGGCGGGGTGGGGGACTACCGCCGAAGGCGCCCACAGGCCGGACGCCGGGCCCGGGCGGAGTCTGGCCGGGGGCCGCGGGCCGGGGGCCGGGGGCCGGGCGGCTCGGACGCGGGGCTGGCCGAACGCCCTGCCCGGACGGCGGGTGGCCGGACGGCGGCCCCGGACAGCGGGTGGCCGAGCGCCGGGCCCGCACGGGCCCTAGCCGAAGGCCGGGCGCTCGGGGTCCAGGGCCGCCAGGCCCTCCGCCGGGCTGGACGCCTCGGCGAAGTGGCGGCGCGGGATCCGGCCCGCCCGGTGGGCCAGCCGACCCGCCTCCACCGCATGCCGCATCGCCCCCGCCATCAGCTCCGGCTCCTGGGCCCGGGTGACGGCCGAGGCGAGCATCACCGCCGCGCACCCCAGCTCCATGGCCAGCGCGGCGTCCGACGCCGTGCCCGCGCCCGCGTCCAGGATCACCGGCACGGTGGCGCGCTCGGTGATGAGCTGGAAGTTGTGCGGATTGCGGATGCCGAGACCGGAGCCGATCGGGGAGCCGAGCGGCATGATCGCGGCGCAGCCGACGTCCTCCAGCTTCCGGGCCAGGATCGGGTCGTCATTGGTGTACGGGAGGACCGTGAACCCGTCGTCGACCAGTGCCTCGGCGGCGTCCAGCAGCTCGATCGGATCGGGGAGCAGGGTGCGCTCGTCGGCGACCACCTCCAGCTTGACCCAGTCCGTGCCCAGGGCCTCCCGGGCGAGGCGGGCGGTGAGCACGGCCTCACCCGCGGTGAAACACCCGGCGGTGTTGGGGAGCGGGCGGATGCCGTGCCGGTTGAGGACGGAGAGCACCGACCCCTGCACCGTGGGGTCGAGCCGCCGCATCGCGACGGTCGTCAGCTCGGTGCCGGAGGCCAGCAGCGAGCGTTCCAGGATCTCCAGGCTGGGAGCGCCGCCGGTGCCCATGATCAGGCGGGAGCCGAAGTCGGTTCCGGCGATGGTGAGCGGGTCGGGGGTGGCGAGGGGCGCGCGGCCCGGGGCGTTCGGGGCAGTGGTGACGGGTGTGGCGGCCGTGGTGTTCGTGGCGGCCGCAGCGGCCGTGGTGGGAGCCATGGGTGGGATCAGCCTCCTTGGACCGCGGTGAGGACCTCGACGCGATCACCGTCGCCGAGCGGGGTCGCGGGCCATTGGGTGCGTGGGACGACCGTCTCGTTGACGGCGGCGGCGACGCCCGAGGGCGCCTGGGTGAGGGTCGCGACAAGCCGGTCGAGGGTGGTCCCGTCCGGGACCTCGCGGGGCTCGCCGTTGACGGAGACGGTCATGGGTGCTGCTCCTGTGCTGGGGTGAGTGTGGCTGCGGGGGCCGCGAAGCGCAGCGGGGTGAACGGCCGGGCCACCGGCGGGAGTTCTCCGCTCGTCAGCGCCTCGGTCATGACATCGCCGGTGATCGGGGTGAGCAGGACGCCGTTGCGGTGGTGGCCGGTGGCCAGCAGCAGCCCCGGAAGCGCGGTCGGGCCGAGCATCGGGGCGTTGTCGGGGGAGCCGGGGCGCAGCCCGGCGCAGGTCTCCACCAGCGGCAGTTCGGTGATGCCGGGCACCACCTCATGGGCGTCCCGCAGCAGTTCGTACACCCCGCCCGCGGTGACCGTGGTGTCCCAGCCCAGCTCCTCGCTGGTCGCGCCGATGACCAGTTCGCCGTTCTCGCGCGGCACCAGGTAGACCGGCCCGCCGCGCACCACGGCCCGTACGGTCCGGGAGAGGAACGGCGCGTACCGCTCGGGCACCGACAGCCGCAGCACCTGCCCCTTGACGGGGCGTACGGGCGGCAGCACGTCGTCCGGGACGCCCGCGAGCCGTCCGCTGAGGCTGCCTGCGGCCAGTACGGTCCGCTCGGCGGCCAGGCGCGTGCCCCCGGTCAGCTCGATCCCGATGGCGCGGTCGCCGTCCACCAACAGCCGCTCCGCGCGGGCGCGGTGAAAGGCGACCCCGGCCCGCTCGCACGCGGTGAGCAGCGCCGCCGTCAGCCGCCGCGGGTCCACCTGGTCGTCGCCGGAGACCCGCAGCCCGCCGTGCACGCCCGGCGCGAGCATCGGTTCCAGACGGCGGCATTCACGCCCCGTCAGCCACTCGGACTCCAGCCCGAGCCCCTGCTGGAACGTATGCAGCTCGCGCAGATGGGCACGGTCGTCGGCGTCGAACGCCACGGCGAGCGTGCCGCACACGCGGTGCCCCACGTCCTGGCCGCTCGCCTCCTCCAGCTCGGCCACGAAGTCCGGATAGCGGCGCGCGGAGGCCAAGTTGAGCCCGAGGAGGGTCTGCTCACCGTAATGAAGCTCGGTGACCGCGGCCAGCATCCCCGCCGCCACCCAGGCGGCTCCGCCGCCGGGCGCGGGGTCGGCGAGGACGGTACGCAGCCCCCGCTGGGCCGCCCGCCAGGCCGTGACCAGGCCGATGATGCCGCCCCCGATGACGAGGACGTCGTAGCGCCCGTCGGGCGGCCCGCCCACGGATGGTCGGCCGCCAAGCCCAGAGGTGTGTGGTCCGTCGTAGTGACCTGGTGCGTGCGTGGACACGCTGCCCCTCCCTTCGCCGGCATGACCCGGATCAGGTTCGTACGGTCGGAGGCCGTCTCAGCCTCCCTCTCAGCCCGGTCCGCCCGGGCTCCCGCGAGTGCTCTGCCCCGCCACCCTAGTACGCCCCCGAATCCCCCGAAACCCCGACCACCCGCCATGCAACAGGGCCCCACCGGGTCCCGACCCAACCCCTCCGACGCCTTTACGCAGCCGCTCCGACGCCTCAACTCAGCCCTGACGTTTCCGTAACCCGCCCCCTCCGACACCCCGCCCGAGCCCCTCCGGCGTCCCACCCACCCCCTCCGGCGCGGGCCGTCAATCCAGCCCCTCCGGCGTTTGAGGAGCGGGGTCCGGGGCGGAGCCCCGGCGGGGGCCGAGGGGGCGGAGCCCCTTCGTTTCGGGAAGGGGCGGGGTGGGGGACCACCGCCGAAGGCGCCCACAAGCCCGCACCCGCCATCCGGCCCCCGCCCCAGCCCCCCGCCCCAGCTCTCGCCAGAACCCCCAGAGCGGGGCCGGGCCCGAGAGGGCCGAGCCACACCCCGCCGAAAGCCAAGCCACCCCCCACCAGAAGCCAACCACCCCCACGCCCCACCCCTCTGTGCCCGAGATCTCCCCTCGTCCTCTCCGGTCCGCCCCACCAGCCGCAATACAGTGATCGTGTGAGCGATGAGACGACGACGAAGCCGTCCTCGAGCGGCGGCGGCGAACAGCGGGTGGTGATCGTCGGAGCGGGCATGGCGGGGGTGCAGACCGCCGTCGCGCTACGCGAACAGGGCTGGACGGGGGAGATCGTCCTGCTGGGCGCGGAGCCCCACCAGCCCTACGACCGGCCGCCGCTGTCCAAGGCCGTGCTGCTCGGCAAGGCCGAGGGCTCGACGCTCGACGTGGACTTCGCCGGGCTCGGCATCACGCTGCGGCTGGGCGTCCAGGTCACCGGGCTCCGCACGGACAAGCGGCTGGTCGAGACCGCGACCGGACAGCTCCCGTACGACGTCCTGGTGATCGCCACCGGCGCCGAGCCGATCCCGCTGCCGGGCAGCGAGGGCGTACCTGGCGTCCATCTGCTGCGCACCCTGGACGACGCGGTGCGGCTGCGCCCGGTGCTCGCCCGGCAGCGCGAGATCGCGGTCGTCGGGGCGGGCTGGATCGGCGCGGAGTTCGCCACGGCGGCGCGCGAGGCGGGCTGCGCCGTGACCGTCGTCGAGGCCGCGGACCGGCCGCTGGCGGGCGCCCTCCCGGCCGAGGTCGCGGCCCCCATGGCGGCCTGGTACGAGGACTCCGGCGCCCGGCTGGTGACCGGCGCCCGAGTGGCCTCCGTGGACGAGAGCGGGCTGGTGCTCGGCGACGGCACCCGGCTGCGGGCGGGCGCGGTGGTCGTCGGGATCGGGGCCCGGCCGGCCACGGACTGGCTGGCGGGCTCGGGCGTGGAGCTGGCCGAGGACCGCTCGGTCGCCGCCGACAACCGGCTGCGCAGCTCGGCGCCGGATGTCTACGCGGTCGGCGACTGTGCCTCCTTCCCGTCCGCCCGCTACGGCACCCGGCTGCTGGTGCACCACTGGGACAACGCGCTCCAGGGGCCGCGCACCGTCGCCGCCAATGTGGTGGGGAGCCGGACGGCGGCCCACTTCCCCGGCGTGGTCTACGACCCGGTGCCGTATTTCTGGTCCGAGCAGTTCGGGCGCTTCGTGCAGTACGCCGGGCACCATTCGGAGGCCGACGAACTGGTCTGGCGCGGCGATCCGGCCGGTGCCGCCTGGTCGGTGTGCTGGCTGCGCGAGGGCGCCCTGGTCGCCCTGCTGGCCGTCGGCCGTCCGCGCGATCTGGCCCAGGGGCGCAAGCTGATCGAGCGCGGCGCCCGGCTGGACCGGACGCGGGCCGAGGACCCGTCGGTGCCGCTGAAGTCGGCCGTGTGCTGACCGGCCGGTCGGCCGCTGGGCGGGACGTCCGGGACGGGCCGGGCGGCCCGCGCGGCGGGCGCCCGGCTACCCACTGTCAGTCCCAGATGGCAGGCTTGTTCCGTGACCGAGATTGACGCAAAGATCGATGCTCTCGTCCCCGCCTGGCTCACCCTCCCCGACGTCGCCGAACGACTCGGGGTCGAGGTGACGCGCGTCCGGCAGTTGGTCAAGGAGGGCCAGCTAATCGCGGTGCGCCGTGGGGAGAACAGGGTGCTTCAGGTGCCCGAGGAGTTCATCGCCGACGGAAAGGTCGTCAAGGGCCTCGTGGGGACCTTGACGCTGTTGAAGGACGACGGCTTCAGTGACGAAGAGATGCTGGAGTGGCTCTTCACCCCCGACCCGAGCCTGCCCGGCACCCCGGCACGGGCCCTGGGCGAGAATCGCGGTACGGAAGTGAAGCGGCGCGCGCAGGCGCTCGCCGTCTGACGCCGCTTCCGTCCAGCCTTCCGCCGCCTGCCGTACGGGGCTCGTACAGAGTCCGTACGGGGCGTGCCCAGGGCTGGTCGCTCTCGCGTTTCCGCCGCCGTTGTCGCATCTAACCGCATGCAACCGCACGCAACCGCATGTAGCTGCAACCGCATGTAGCCGCACGCAACCGCATGTAGCCGCACGTCATCGCATGTTGTCGCACACGGCGTACGGGCCGGGCTCCACGCACGGCCCGTACGCCGCCGACCCTCCGGGGGTACCGAACCATGTCCACCACCGCCACCACGCATGAGCAACTGGCCGACGCCCGCCTCTATCTGTGCACCGACGCACGGAAGCGCCAGGGCGACCTGCCGGAGTTCCTGGACGCCGTCCTGGCGGCGGGGGTGGACATCGTCCAGTTGCGGGACAAGGAGATGGAGGCCGCCGAGGAGCTGGAGCAGCTCCAGGTCTTCGCGGACGCCTGCCGCCGCCACGGAAAGCTGCTGGCCGTCAACGACCGGGCCGATGTCGCGCATGCCATCGGCTCGGATGTGCTCCATCTGGGCCAGGGCGATCTGCCGGTGCCCGCGGCGCGCGCGATCCTCGGCGCGGATGTGCTGATCGGGCGCTCCACCCATGCGGAGGCGGAGGTGGACGCGGCGGCCGTCCAGCCCGGTGTGGACTACTTCTGCACCGGCCCCTGCTGGCCCACCCCCACCAAGCCGGGCCGCCCCGCCCCGGGGCTGTCCCTGGTGCGCCACGCCGCCGCGCTGGGCACCGAGCGGCCGTGGTTCGCCATCGGTGGAATCGACGCCTCCAACCTGGATCAGGTCCTGGAGGCCGGCGCCCGCCGCATCGTCGTGGTCCGGGCGATCACGGCCGCCGATGACCCTGCGGGGGCGACGGCGGAGCTGGCCAAGCGGGTGCGCGCGGCCTGACCGCCGACCGGCCCCGGCTTGCCACCCGACTTGTCCCCCGGTTTGTCGCCCGACCTGTCACCCCGTTTGTCACCGGGCTTTCACCCGGTTTTCATCCGGCTCGGCTCGTCCGCCGGTCGAGGGCGCGCCGAGCTGTCCGCACTGCGGACAGAAAGCTGGCAAAACCCCCAAATCTCCGAGGTCGGGTGGGCGTAGCCGAGCCGGGTGGATAGCCTGCACGTATGGCCCTAGGCACCGCTTCCACCAGGACCGATCGCGCCCGGACCGTGCGCGATCTGCTCGCATCGGGCGAGCAGTCGTATTCCTTCGAGTTCTTCGCCCCCAAGACGGCGAAGGGCGAGCAGACGCTGTGGAACGCCATCCGCAAGCTGGAAGCAGTCTCGCCCACCTTCGTCTCCGTGACCTACGGAGCCGGCGGTTCCTCCCGCGAGGGCACCGTGCGCGTCACCGAGCGCATCGCGACGGACACCACGCTCACCCCCGTCGCCCATCTGACCGCCGTCAACCACTCCCGGGCCGAGCTGCGCAACATCATCGGGCAGTACGCCGACGCCGGGATCCGGAACATGCTGGCCCTGCGCGGCGACCCGCCCGGCGACCCCACGGGCGAGTGGATCCGGCACCCCGACGGCCTCGACTACGCCGTCGAGCTGGTCCAGTTGATCAAGGAGTCCGGGGACTTCTGCGTCGGCGTGGCCGCGTTCCCCGAGATGCACCCCCGCTCGACGGACTGGGACACCGACATCCGTCACTTCATCGACAAGTGCCGCGCGGGCGCCGACTTCGCCATCACGCAGATGTTCTTCTACCCCGAGGACTATCTGCGGCTGCGCGACCGGGTCGCGGCAGCGGGCTGTACGACTCCGATCATCCCTGAGATCATGCCCGTCACGAACGTCAAGCAGATCGAGCGGTTCGCTCAGCTCAGCAATGCCGCGTTCCCGCCCGAACTGGCTGAACGGATCCTGGCGGTGAAAGACGACCCGGCGGCTGTACGCTCGATCGGAATCGACTACGCCACAGAGGTGTGTGCGCGGTTGATGGCCGAGGAGATCCCCGGGCTGCACTTCATCACCCTGAACCACTCCCCGGCGACGCTGGAAATCTACGAGAATCTGGGACTGCATCAGCGGTCCTGATCCTGATGACGGCAGCCGACGGGCGGCCGCATTGAGAGGGGCGGGCATGGGCTGGACGGTCCTCTACATCGCATTCGGCGTCGTCGCGCTGTGGCTGCTGGGGGAGGTCCTCCTCCAGTACAAGGCGCGGCTGCGCTGGCGGCTGCTGGCGTTCGTCGGCTTTCTGGGCGTGGTCGTCGGCGTGCTGATGCCGTCGGTTCCGGTGATCGGGGTGGGGGCGATCGCCTTCGCCATAGGCCAGACGTATGTGACGCTCTCCTTCCGGCGCGGCTTCGCCGCGGGCTGGGCGCTGAGCGGCGGGCTGCCCGGGCTGCTCGGCCGCGGGGAGCGCGGCCCCCGGCCGGACGACTCGGACAAGGAGCCGATCCTCGAGGTGTCCGACCTGGAGGCGGTCCCGGCGGCGCAGCCGGAGCCGCCCACGTACCAGCCGCAGCCGCTGCCCGACGACACCGGCGAGTACGGCGTCTACGAGGAGCCGTCGGCCTTCACCCCGGCCGCGGGCGCGTACAGCGGCGAGGCGGCGGGTGGCTACAGCGCGTACGAGACGTACGGCGGCTACGGCTCGCAGCAGGACCACGGCCAGGACCACAGCCAGGGGAACGGCCAGAACTACGGCCAGGACGTCTACGCGGACCAGATGGGCCAGGGTGGGCGCGGCGGGCAGTACGGCTACGGGAACGAGGCGTACGCGGCCTACGGCCAGGACCCCTACGGCGGCGCCCAGCCCCAGCCCCAGGCCCAGTCCTATGAGCAGCAGGCATACGACCAGCAGGCTTACGGCCAGCAGCAGTACGCCGACCAGTACGCGGCCTACGGCCAGCAGGATCCGTACGGCGGGGCCGGGGCCTACGGTGGCGACCACTGGGCGGCCGACGCCTCCTACCCCTCGCCGGACCCGGCGTACGACGTGACGCAGTCCGGCGGGCCCTGGGTGCCGCAGCAGCGCGAAGGCGACGCCGCGCCCCCGGCCGACCAGCAGGGGTACCCGTACCAGCAGCAACAGGGCCAGGCCCAGGGCCAGGGCTACCCCCAGGGCTTCGACGAGCAGTACCGCTACTGAGCCCGGCACCGCCTCGGAGCCCGCTGCCAGGTGAGCCCGCTCCCCGGGGGCGGGCTCACGTGTTTCCCAGGAGCGCTGGGAGCTCTGGGACTTCCGGGAGCCCTGGGAGCCGCTCAACTGGGAGCCGCTCTACTGGGAGCCGCGCCAGTCCTCGCCCTCGACGATCAGCCCGGCCACCAGCGCGCCCGACATCCCGGCGTGGGCGAGCCCACCGCCCGGATGGGCCCAGCCGCCCGCCAGATACAGGCCCGGGAGCCGGGTGACATTGGCGGGCCGCAGAAACGCGCCGTCCGCCCCGGCGAGCACCGGGCCCGGCACGGCGCCGCCCCTGGCGCCCGTCTCCGCCTGGGTGTCGGCGGGGGTGCGGACCTCGTGCCACAGCATCCGGCCCCGCAGTCCCGGTATCGCGGCCTCGGCGGCCGTGATCAGCCGCTGGGCGGCCTGCTCCGCCGCCGTGCCGTCCGTCCAGTCCACCGGGCCGTGCGGGGCGGCGACGGAGGTAAGGGTGACGGCCTCGTGCTCCTCGTCCGGGCGCACCGTGGGGTCGTCCGGGCGCAGCACGGTCACCGTGGGGTGGGGGCGGGGCTCGCGGAGCCCGTGGCCGTCGCCGAAGACGGCGGCCAACTCCGCCTCCCGGTCCGGGGCGTGGACCACGGTGCGGTGCGTGGCGTCCTCGGGGCGGGTGCCGCGCAGCGCCAGAAGGACGGTCAGCCGCCCCGGCGTGCCGCCGCCCGCGCCGGGCTCCGGCCGCACGTCCCCCTCCCGCCAGGGCGCCTGCCCGCCGAGCAGCGGGGGCAGCAGCGCGGGGTCGATGCCCGAGACCACCGCGTCGGCCTCCGCGACGGTGCCGTCGGCCAGCTCCACGCCCGCCGCACGGCCGTCCTTCTCCACGATGCCGGTGACCTCGGCGTCGAAGTGGAACTCGACCTTCCGCTGACGGCAGCGCTCATGGAGGGCATCGGCGAGCGCCCGCATACCCCCGCGGACGTACCAGGTGCCGAACGTCTGCTCGATATAGGGCAGCACGGTGGTCGCGGCGGGGGCGGAGCGCGGGTCGAGGCCGTGCGCCAGCGCATGGCTCTCCAGGAGGGCCACGGCGCGCGGATCCTTCAGCTCGCGGCGGGCCACGGCGGCGAGCGTGGGCGGGCCGTCGGCACCGCCCCGGCCGAACAGGCCGCTGAGCCGTCCGCGCCGCACGGGGGCGGCCGGATAGGGATCGCGGCCCAGGACCCGCCAGTCGGCGCGCAGCGGCTCCTCCAGAAGCGGTCTGCGGGTGGCGTCCCATACCTCGCGCGCCCGGTTGACCAGATCGCTCCAGCGCTCGCCCGCGCCCGCGCCGAAGGCGCCGTCCAGCGCCTGGAGCACTCCGGCCCGTGACGCGTTGGGCAGCCGGACGTCCGTGCCGTCGGCGAACAGATGCCGGCTCGCCGGGTCGACCTGGCCGAGCTCGACGCTCTGCTCCAGGGTCTGCTTGCCGGTCTTCACGAACAGATCCCGGTAGACGGCGGGCAGGTGCAGCAGCCCCGGGCCGGTGTCGAAGCGGAATCCGTCCCGCGCGAAGCGGCCGACCCCGCCGCCATGGGTCCGCCCGCGCTCGTACACCACCACCCGGTGGCCCGCCACGGCCAGCCGGGCCGCCGCCGCCATGGCGCCCATCCCGGAGCCGATCACCACAATCCGTGCCATGACCGCGACTTTATCCGCCCCCACCGACAGCCGGGGCACCACGCCTGGGGACGAGTGCGCAGACCTGAGTACGCGTACTCAGCCGGGGAGATGAGTAGTCGCGCGGATGGGCCGCCACCTGCTCGGACGAGAGAGTGGTGCATACGGAAGGGCCGCGCGCCGGACCGCCGGCACGGGGCGGCGGAACGGCGCGGCGGCCCGGACGAAAGGTGGGAGTCACCGGGAGTCTCCGGACCAGGAGCCTCCAACGGGGGAAGTACGGGGGAGTTACGGGGGGAGGCGCTGTTCCGGTCAGCTCGATGAAAGTCGATCTGCCGGAACAGCGCCTTCTACGTGTACCCGGGGGAGCCGATCCGCCCCCCATGCCGGGCTCTCCGAAGGCCGCGGTCGGCCATCCGAAGGCCGCGGCCGGCTATCCGGAGGCCACGGTCCCGCCCACGCGGCCCTGAAGCAGCCGTGAGAGCGCCGCGTGCACATCCTCCAGCGACCGCTCCGGCTGATAGGACTGCCAGTCCAGCGCGGCCACCAGCACCATCCCGAACAGCGCCGACGCCGTCAGCGGGATGTCGATCTCCCCGCTGAACTCGTGCGCGGCGACCCCGGCCCGCAGCTCGGCCTCGATCACCGCTATGGCCCGCTGCCGCACCATCATCAAGGTGGACTGCCAGGCCCGGTTGGTGCGCCACAGCTCGGCCACATAGAGCTGGGTCAGCGACGGATAGCGGGAGATGAAGTCCAGCCCGGCCCGGACCATGGCGTCCAGCGCGTCCACATGGCTGCCACCGCGCTCGGCGTTCTCGTCGGCGGCGCTCTGGAGCGATGCGGTCAGCAGCTCGATGCCGTGCTGTAGCAGCTCCTCGAAGAGCACGGTCTTACTGGCGAAGTTGTAGTAGACCGTGCCCTTGGCCACCCCGGCCCGCTCGGCGATCTCGTCCACGGTGGTGGAGGAGAAGCCCTGTTCCGCGATGAGGGTGACCGCTGCCTCGAAGAGTTTCTGGCGTGTGGCCTGGCGGCGCGTGCTGCTGCTGTCCATGGCGCCGATTCTGCCCGTTGTCGATGTTATGCCGCTCATAGGCTCAGCTCCGGATGGAGCCGGTCCACCGACCACACCTGCTTTCGCCGCGCCGACCACGCGGTGAGCGCCAGGGCCGCCACGCTGAATCCGAGGAGCACCCCGCAGGCCAGCCAGACCGGGCCGAGCCCGCCGCCGGTGATGAGCCGGCGCAGTCCGTCCACCACGTAGGTCATGGGCAGGAAGGGATGGATGGCGTTGAAGAAGCGCGGGCTGGTCTGCACCGGATAGGTGCCGCCCGCGGAGGTCAGTTGGAGCATCAGCAGGGCCAGCACCAGGATCCGGCCGGCCGGTCCGAAGCGGGCGTTCAGCCACTGCACGATCGCCGCGAAACAGGCCGTGACCAGCATCAGGAAGCCGAGGGTGCCCGCGGCCCGGGCCATCTGGAGGCCGATCGCCCAGTGCAATACCGCCATCAGGGCCAGCGTCTGGCACACACCGATCGCGGCGACCGGCAGCCAGCCCGCGAACGCGATCCGCCAGGAGGAGGCACCCACCGCGAGCGCGCGCCTGTTGAGCGGCTGGATCAGCATGTAGGCCACCATCGCGCCGACCCACAGGGACAGCGGGATGAAGTACGGGGCGAAGCCCGTGCCGTAGTTGGGCGCCTTGTGCAGTGCCTGGTCGACCAGCCGGACCGGATCCGCCATCACCTCGGTCCGGGCGTCCCGGTCCTGCTTGCCGTAGTCGGGGATCTTGTCGGCGCCGTCGTGCAGCCCGCCGGAGAGCTTGCCGGTGCCGTCGACGAGCCGGAACATCCCGCCGCCCAGGGTGTCCGCGCCGCCGCGCGCCTTACCGACGCCGCTGTCGAGGTCGGATGCGCCGGTCTTGGCGGTGCTCAGCCCGGTGTGCAGGGTTCCGGCGCCCTTGGCGACCTTCTGCGCCCCGGAGTTGAGGGCGTTCACCTTCCGTACGGCGGTGTCGAGGTCGGTGTCCAGGTGTGGGGCGTTCCGCGCGAGCCAGAGCGCCTGGTCGTGCAGATCGTCCAGATGGCCGCCGAGGGCGTCGAGTTGGGTGGTGTGGTCCCGCACCAGCTTGTTGACGTCCTCGGCCACATCGGCGGCGGTGTCGGCCGCCGCCACCGACTTCTTGAGCGCGGGACAGTCCGGGTCGGCGGGCACCGCCCGCTCGCAGCGGGTCCGGTGGTCGGCGGCGAGCTCGTCGGACGCCTTACGGGCCTTGGTGGCCGCCGTGGAGGTCGTCTCGGGCAGGGTGTCGAGGCTGTCGGACGCCTTCTGGGAGGCGTCGGCGACCAGTTGGGAGACGTCCCCGATCTCCTTGCCGTGCTCCTTGAGGAACGGGCGGACCTTGGCCGCCACGTCGTTGACCTTGTCGGACAGCGACCGGGTGCCGTCGGCGACGCCGCCCGCGCCGGTCTTGAGCGTCCCCGAGCCCTGGTAGAGCGTGCCGAGCCCGGACTTCAGATCGCGGCTGCCCTCCTTGGCCTTGGCCAGGCCCTTGGCGAGGTCGTCCGCGCCCTTCTTGGCCTTGCCGATGCCCTTACCGAGCTTGTCGGCGCTCTTGGCGGCCTTCTCCGTCTCGCCGTGGATATCGGCGAAGGAGATGAAGATGTTGTCGTAGAAACCGCGGGACGCCTTGGTGGAGGCCGCGGCGCGCACCTCGGAGAAGACCGAGCGGGAGATCTGGCCGACGATGTAGTTGTTGGCGTCGTTGGTGCGCACCTCGAGGGCGCCGGTCTCCGGGGACTTGCCGGAGCTGGTGGCGATCTGCCGGCTGAAGTCCGAGGGCACGGTCAGCGACAGGTAGTACGTGCCGTCCGCGACGCCCTTACGGGCCTCGGCGGCGCTGGTGCGGTGCCAGTCGAAGGTCTTGCTGTCGAGCAGCTTGCCGCTGATGTCGTCGCCCGCGGTGAGGCGCTCGCCCTTCACGGTGGCGCCGTTGTCCGAGTTGACGAGGGCGACCGGGATCTTGTCCAGCTTGCCGTACGGGTCCCAGAAGGACCACAGGTACAGCGCGCCGTAGAGCAGCGGCAGCAGAAGCAGGGCGGCGAGCGCCGCCCGTGGCAGCTTTCCCCTCCCGAACCGCTTCAGCTCAAGCGCGGCGAGTTTCGGCGAGCGCATCCGCCGCCCCCTTCTCGTTCTCGTCGTGTCCGGCCTTGTGGGCGGCCTCGTGTCCGGCCTTGTGGGCGGCGGGAGCGTCGGAGTCGTCCGCGTCGGCCCGCCGGCTGTCTTCGGCGGGGCTCTTCCGCGCGGTCCGGACCACGACCGCGTCGGCCGGGGCCTGGCTGCACACCGCGAGGACCGTGGTGCCGCCCTCCGCGATCTCCCGCAGCAGCGCCCAGGCGCGCTCGCGTTCGGCGTCCGAGAGCTTCAGGTCGGCGTCGTCGACGGCCAGCAGCCGCGGCCGGGCGATGAGCGCGAGCGCGATCGACAGCCGCAGCGCCTCCAGCCGCTCCAGGTCCCGTACGGCCGTACGCGGCCCCTTGGGCAGCGTGTCCAGGTCCAGCCCGGCGGCCGTGAGGGCCGCGTCGATCCCGGCCCGGGACGCGGCGGTCCGCTCACGGCGCGGGCGCAGCAGCCCGCGCGGGGAGTCGCCGAACCGGCGCCGCAGCAGGGCCCGCTCCCGCAGATGCTCGGCGACCGTGAGCACCGGATCGAGCTCGATGACGCCCGGTACGTGCGCGAGCGCGCTGATCCGGCGTATGCGCGCCATCTGTTGGGGAACCCGGAGGCCCCCGACCACGCCGTGTCCCTCGGTGGGGCGCATCCGTCCGGTGAGCGTGAGCAGCAGGGAGGTGCGGCCCGAGCCGGACGGGCCCTCGATCGCGATCAGCGCACCGGAGCCGGCGGCGATATCGGCACCGCGGAACGCCCAGCCGTGCGACCCCCTGACGCCGAGCCCCTCGGCCGTCACCGCCGCCCCGGTCTCCGCTTCTGGGGTGCCCCCCACACAGATCACTTCCTTGATTTTTGAACTGACTGGTCAGTGCAAAAACAGTATGGAGTATGGCGGGGCGAGGCATGGCCTCGGGGTCGTTCGCGCTGGTCGGAGCCGATTGTCAGTGGTGTGCCCCACGATGGCCCCATACGGCGGTCGCTCTACCACACGACCGGCCGCCACGCGACGACAGGAGGTTCGTCATGGCCAGTACCGCCGCAGCGCGCCGGCACCGTGCCGCCGCCCCTGCCCCCTCGTTGACCGGCCCCGCGACCGATGTCCACCCCGTGCTGCGCCGCGCGTCCGCCCCGCCCGCCGCGGCCGGTCTGCTCACCCAGGCCCATCAGGGCCTGGAAGAGGCCGCCGCCCTCGAAACCGCCAACGAGCGCTTTGCGACCGCACATCTGGCCGCCCTGCGCACGGCCGCGGCCGTGCTCGCCGTGCGCGGCCGCCCCGAGCCCACCGCGCGCCGCCGCGCCCGGATCCGCAGCGCCTGGGAGGTCCTGCCGGAGGTCGCTCCCGAACTGGCCGAGTGGAGCGCCCTGTTCGCCTCCGGCGCCGACCGCCGGGCCCGCGCCGAGGCGGGGATACAGGGCGCCGCGAGCCCGCGGGACGCGGACGATCTGCTGCGCGCCACCGCGATGTTCCTGCGGCTGGTGGAGCGCATGCTGATGCTTCAGCCGACCCTGCCCCACCAGGCCCCGCCGGGTGACGAGCCGGGTCCGCCGGGAGCCTGAGCGGTGGCCCGGCCGCTGTTCCCCCGGTAGCCACCGGGGGGCCGGTGGCCCCGCCCGCCTCGGCGCACCCCGCCCCACGGAGGCAATAGGCTGGGAGCGCCGACGTCAGTAAGCCGTCGTCACCGCCTCCGGGCGGTGGCGGCACCCGCGCCGAGGAGCCACCCGCCGTGTCAGACCCGCAGCGCCCCCGTGCGTCCCTCCGTACCGCCGTGGTCTGGGAGGTCCTGAAAGACGCCCTGGAACGGCGGGCCAAGGCCACGGGCCGGGAGGCCGCCGAGGGCGGGGCCGTGCACGGCGCGCTCGACGTCCTGGACACCGGCGGCGGCAGCGGCAATTTCGCCGTCCCGGTGGCCGGTCTCGGCCATCGCGTCACCGTGGTCGACCCGAGTCCGAACGCCCTGTTCGCGCTGGAGCGGCGGGCCGCCGAGGCCGGGGTGGCCGACCGGGTGCGCGGAGTCCAGGGCGATGTCCACGGACTGTTCGACGTGGTCGAGCGGGGCGGCTACGACGTGGTGCTCTGCCATGGCGTGCTGGAGTACGTGGACGACCCCGCCGAGGGCCTGCGGAACGCGGCGGCGGCCCTGCGTCCCGCCGGCACCCTCAGCGTGCTCGCGGCGGGCCTGGGCGGCGCCGTGCTGGCCCGCGCCCTGGCCGGTCATTTCACCGAGGCCCGGCAAGCGCTTACCGACCCCGAGGGCCGCTGGGGCTCCGGAGACCCGATGCCGCGCCGGTTCACCGCCGACCAGCTCTCCGAGCTGGTGGCGGCGGCCGGTCTGGAGATCGCCGCGGTGCACGGGGTGCGGGTCTTCGCCGATCTGGTCCCCGGCGTGCTCGTGGACACCGAGCCCGGGGCGCTGGACGCCCTGTTGCAGCTCGAGGAGGCCGCCGCCGGGCTGCCCGCCTTCCGCTCCGTCGCCACTCAGCTCCACGTTCTCGCCGAGCGGGACTGAGCGGGCTCCTCCCGCCCCACCCGACGACGGGCGGCGCAGGTGGAGTCGGCCACAGGAGACCCGCTCGGCCGTCCGGCCCCGTATGATCGGGGTACACCGTCCGGCATGGCCAATCGGCGGGAGGGGAATGGACGTCTCAGCGTCAACTTTCGCCACGCCCGTGGGGGTGGGCGAATTGGCGTTGAGGGGCGGGTTTCACGGGGGCGATTCCCTGCCTATCCTGAAAGGGTCGCACCCGGTCGCCCCCCGCGACCGACGAGTAGGAGGACTCCGTGCCGCTCTCGGAGCACGAGCAGCGCATGCTCGAGCAAATGGAGCGAGCGTTGTACGCCGAAGATCCCAAGTTCGCGACAGCGCTTGAGGGAAGCGGCCTGCGCACGTACACCCGGCGACGGGTCTACCAGGCGGTCGCGGGTTTTCTGGTGGGCATCGCACTCCTCATGGTCGGAGTGATCGTTCCCCAGATCTGGATCAGCGTGGTGGGCTTCCTGATCATGCTGGGCTGTGCGGTGCTCGCGGTGACCGGCTGGCGCAAGGCTCCCAAACCCGGCGAGGCGCAGGGCGGTGGCGGGGCGGCTCCCCGCCGTCAGGGCCGCCAGCGCCGTTCGATGATGGCGCGTATCGAGGAGCGGTGGCAGCGCCGCCGCGATGAGCAGGGTCACTGAGAATAATTCTTGGATGAGTGGTTGAGGGGCGGTCGCCGACTGGCGACCGCCCCTCAACCATGCGGTAGCCCTTCCGCGCCCCAGCCCTTCAGCCGCGCCCCACAGCCCCGCAACGGCGTCCCAGCCCCGCAACCGCGTCCGGGATCCCGGGCCCCGGCCCTGGCCCCGTGGAGGGCCCTGGAGCGAGCCCGGGTGGTCCTGAGCCCCCGTGGCGTGCCCTCGAAGCGGCCTGAGCCCCCGCGCCGCCTGAGCCCCCGCACGCCGCAGGGGCTCAGTCGCGGGGGCTCAGGCAGGGTTCAGCCGCGGAGGCTCAGTCGCCAGGGCTCAGGGCCGCCCCGAGGTCAGCTCCCCTGGCCGCGCGGGGGCCGGAGCTGGGAGGCCCAGCGGGTCCAGCGGGGGGCTCCCCACCGCTGGACCAGCGCGGACCAGCGCTGTCCCCACGCCCACACCAACTGAGCCGCCGACCGTGGGGCCAGCAGCGCCCGCAGCCGCTCCCGCCGCCCCGCCTTGGCCCGGAAGCCGGCCAGCACCTGCCGGACGTCGTCGGCGACGCCCGCGAACGGGCGCGGCTGCGGTGCGTACAGCACCTGCTCGACCGCCTCGGCCACCCGCTGCGCCGCCCGGGCCGAGTCGTCGTCGAGGCCGGCGATCCGCACCATGCGGGCCACCGCTCTGCGCGAGGTCAGCGAGTCGTCCGGCAGCACGCCGAAGTCCCAGGCCGAATCGGTGAGTTCACGCCATGCGGCGAGAATCCGGTCGGCCGCGTCCTGCTCGGTGCGCCCGCCCGAGCCGTCGAGTCTGCGGGCCCGTATCCGCCGCCGCCACAGCATGGGCAGCAGGGGCACCACGACCAGCAGCACCGCCAGCGAACTCCAGCTCGTGACCTTGGTCGCCGACCAGCCCCCGCCCGAGGCGCCGTTGTCCGGCTGCTGGGCCGCGGCGCCTCCACAGGTGCCCAGCTTCTTCATCTCCGGGGGGCAACTGTCGGAGGCGGTCGGGGCGGCCGTCGGCTCGGAGGTCGTGCTGGGCTCGCTCGTCGGCTCGTCGGACGGGGTGCCCGAGGGCGTCTGCTCCATCGTGTAGTCGGGCTGGGTGCCGCGGCTCGGGGTGGGCTCGAAACGCGTCCAGCCCACGCCCTCGAAGTACAGCTCGGGCCAGGCGTGCGCGTCCTTCAGGCCCACCGACACCGAGCCGTCCGCCTGGGCGGTGCCGGGGGTGAACCCGACCGCGACCCGCGCCGGAATGCCCAGCGTCCGGGCCATCGCCGCCATCGAGAAGGAGAAGTGGACGCAGAAGCCCTCCTTCTGCTTCAGGAACCGGACGATGGCGGCCGAGCCGCTGCCGGACTGCACCTCGGTGTCGTAACGGAATCCTCCGTTCACCGCGAACCAGTCCTGGAGCTTGACCGCCTTCTCGTACGCGTTCGCCGCGCCGGCGGTCACCTCCCGTGCCGTACTGGCCACCACGGACGGCAGCGAGTCCGGCACCTCGGTGTACTCCTTCCGCAGCCGCGAGGGCGGTGCGGGCGCGGCCGCGAGCTGCTCGGCCGTGGGCTCCACCAGCAGGCTGGTGACCCGGTAGCGCGCGCCCCGGGTGGTCTGGCCGCGGTCGCCGACGAGTGTGCGGCCCTCCGGCTCATAGCGCCAGCGTCCGTCGATCTCGACCCTGGACACGGGGTAGGGGAGGGGCAGCCAGTTCTGCGCGTACCAGTCGGCGGCCGAGATCGAGGTGTCGATGGAGGAGACCCGGACCGAGGGTCCGAGCCCGGCGGGCGACGGAAGCTGCCCGGGCACATCGGTGACATGCCGCTCGGACGACTTCCACGAGGTGCCGTCGAACCGATCCAGCGCCACGATCCGCAAGTACAGGTCCTGCGTGGTCTGTGAGGAGGTGCGATAGCGCAGCACCTCCTTGTTCTCCGGCTGGTTCAGGCTGTCCTGGAGCGACACCAGCGGATTGACCGCCGAGATCGTGCCGCCGCCACTGCCCGACCCGCCGCCGCTGCCCTGCCGGTCCAGCAGCCCGCCGTCCAGGGACGGCAGCGCCGCGGGCACCACCAGCGCGATGCCGAGCGCCAGCACGCCGATCCTGCGGCCGGTGCGGACCGGGGCGAGCGCCGGGGCGCCTCCGGCCCCGGCCAGACCCGAGGGCGGCATTCCCCCCGGATGCGGCGCGCCGCCGCTGAACACCCGGCCCCACTGGGACAGCCGGTCCCGGCCCTCGGCCAGGAGCAGCACCAGATAGCCGGCCGCCGCCAGCAGGAACCACAGCCAGTCGCTCCCGTCGTCGGACAGCCCGGCCGCGACCGAGTACAGCGCGAGCAGCGGCAGCCCGGCGGGGGCCGCGCTGCGGTACGTCACCGCGAGCGCGTCGACCACCAGGCCGATCACCAGCACGCCGGCCACCAGCATCAGCCGGATGCCATCGGTGAGCGGCGCGGGGATCGCGTACTGCCCCACGTCGTCGGTGCCGTCGCGCAGCAGCAGCGCGAACTCCTGGAGGGCCTGCGGGCCCGGCAGCACCCCGCCCAGCGCCTGCTCATGCGCGAAGACCACGGTGAGCAGCAGCAGCGTCACCACAGCCTGCGCGGCCACCGTCAGCGGGCGGGCCAGCGGCACCCGGCGGGCCGCCACGCCCGTCCCGCTCTGGACCGCCAGCAACAGGGTGGCCTGCAACAGCCAGCTCGCCGGGTCCACCAGCGGCAGCAGCGCACAGGCCGCCGCCACCGTGGCCAGCGCCGCACATATCGCGAGCCGAACGCTCCCACTCATGCCCAGCTCCCTGTCATGCCGCCGACCGTGGGACCTCCGGCGTCCGCCCCTGAGGCGCCCTGGGCGTCGGCCTGCCGCCACAGCTCTGCCAGCGAGGCCCCCGGGCCGACCGGCAGCGCCGTCCACCCCGCCTCGCGCAGCCGCCGCAGCCGCTCCTCCAGCTCCCGTGTGCCCCCGAACTCGGCCCCGCGCGACCAGGCCGCGCCGTCCAGCACGAACGCCACCGCGGCCGTGGTGCGGTGCCGCATCCGGGCGGCCGTAGCCGCCTGCTCCTCGTCCAGATCGCCCAGGAAGGCCACCAGCAGCCCCTCGCCGCCGCCGCGCAGCACCTCGAAGGCGGGCGAGAGCCCTCCGCCGTCGGAGTGGTCCACCACGGCGAGGGTGTCCAGCATCAGCCCGGCGGTCTCCGCCGAGTCATGGGTGGAGCCGGTGAAGCCGCCTCCGCCGTCCGGGCCCGGCACCGAGCTTCCGGAGTCGGTCAGCAGCCGGACCGCATAGCCCCGCTCCAGCAGATGGACCGCCGTCGAGGCCGCCCCGGAGACCGCCCATTCGAAGGCCGAGTCGGGCCCTGAGCCGTAGTGCGCCGTACGCCGGGTGTCCAGCAGCACCGTGCAGTGGGCCCGCTGCGGCTGCTCCTCCCGGCGGACCATGAGCTCCCCGTAGCGCGCGGTGGACCGCCAGTGCACCCGGCGCAGATCGTCGCCTATGCGATAGCCGCGCGGGATGACGTCGTCCTCACCGGCCAGGGCCAGCGAGCGGTGCCGCCCGTCCCCGTACCCCGCGGCCTCGCCGGTCAGGCGCACCGGGGGCAGCGGCTCGACCCGGGGCACCACCGTGAGCGTGTCATAGGCGCTGAAGGCGCGGGTGAGCTCGCACATCCCGAACGGATCGCTCAGCCGCAGTTGCAGCGGGCCCAGCGGATAGCGGCCGCGCAGATCCGAGCGGACCCGGTAGGACACCTCGCGCCGGCCGCCCGGCTCCACCCGGTCCAGCACGAACCGGGGGCGGGGCCCCAGCACATAGGGCACCCGGTCCTGGAGCATCAGCAGCCCGGTGGGCAGCCGCGAGACATTGTCCATCCGCAGATGCACCCGGGCCTCGGAGCCCGCGGGCACCCGCGCGGGCGCGAGCCGTCTGCTGCCCGCCACCCGGTACCGGGTGCGGTAGACCACGGCCACACAGACCAGCGGCAGCGCGGCCAGCAGCAGCCCGACCCGCAGCAGATCCGCCTGGCCCAGGACATAGCTGCATACCGCGGCGGCCACCCCGGCGGCCAGGAAGGAACGGCCGCGGGTGGTCAGACCGGCGAGGGCGGCCCGCAGCCCGCCCGAGTCCTCGCCGGCGCCGGGGCCCTCGGGGCCCATGTCCGTCCCCCCTGCGGCCATCACAGCCTCCGCGCGCCCGGCTGCTGCCGGCCGAAGTCGGCCGGGGGCATGGGCGGCATGGGCGGCATCCCGCCACCCGCGCCGCGCGAGCCGGAGGTGGGCACCGGGGTGCGCTGAAGGATGTCCGCGACGACCTGCTCCGCGGTGCGCCGGTTGAGCTGGGCCTGCGCGGTGGGCAGCAGCCGGTGCGCCAGCACCGCCACGGCGAGGGACTGCACATCGTCCGGCAGCGCGAACTCCCGCCCGGCCAGCGCGGCCGACGCCTTGGCGGCCCGCAGCAGATGCAGCGTGGCCCGGGGTGAGGCGCCCAGCCGCAGATCGGGGTGGTTGCGGGTGGCGGCCACCAGGTCCACCGCGTAACGCCGGACGGCCTCGGCGACATGCACCGAGCGCACCGCCTCGACCAGCTTGACGATCTCATGGGCGTGCGCGACGGGTTGCAGGTCGTCCAGCGGCGAGACGCCACCGTGGATGTCCAGCATTTGCAGCTCGGCCTGCGGGCTGGGGTATCCGATGGAGACACGGGCCATGAAGCGGTCGCGCTGCGCCTCGGGCAGCGGATAGGTGCCCTCCATCTCGACCGGGTTCTGCGTGGCCACCACCATGAAGGGGTTGGGCAGCTCGTAGCTCTCCCCGTCGATGGTGACCTGGCGCTCCTCCATCGACTCCAGCAGCGCGGACTGGGTCTTGGGCGAGGCGCGGTTGATCTCGTCGCCGATCACGATCTGGGCGAAGATGGCGCCCGGCTTGAACTCGAACTCCTTGCGCTGCTGGTCGAAGATGCTCACGCCGGTGATGTCGGACGGCAACAGGTCCGGGGTGAACTGGATCCGCCGCACGGAGCAGTCGATGGACCGCGCGAGCGCCTTGGCCAGCATGGTCTTGCCCACGCCCGGGACGTCCTCGATCAGCAGATGCCCCTCGGCGAGCAGCACGGTCAGCGAAAGCCGTACGACCTCGGGCTTGCCCTCGATCACACCCTCCACCGACCGGCGGATCCGCTCCGCTGTGGTGGTCAGATCGCTGAGGCTCGCTCGCTCGTCATAGGTCGTCACCCGGCCCTCCTCGGCCCGTTCTCAGGGCCGTTGCCCTCGGAACGGACCGGCCCACCGCAAACGCTGGCATCGGTCCCCCGCGTGGTTGCGGGGGACGATGTCACCTATGCATTCTTGCGGTCTCCGCGGCCTCGCGTCACTCGGCTGTGGATAACCCGGGGTTATTTGTCACGCTTGTACGAGTTCGGGTGCTGAATCCCTTCAGCGACCTCAGCAACCTCAGCAACCCTCAGGCGCGCGGCGTGACCTCCCGCAGCAGACCGGTCGTCACATCGAAGACGAAACCGCGGACGTCGTCGGTGTGCACCAGGAACGGCGAGGTGCGCACCCGCTGCATCGACTGGCGGACATCGGCGTCGAGGTCCTTGAACGCCTCGACCGCCCACGACGGACGCTGGCCCACCTCCTCCTCCAGCTCATGCCGGAAGTCCTCGGTGAGGTTCAGCAGACCGCAGCCGGTGTGGTGGATGAGCACCACGCTGCGGGTCCCGAGCGCGCGCTGGCTGATGGTCAGGGACCGGATGATGTCGTCGGTGACCACACCGCCGGCGTTACGGATGGTGTGGCAGTCGCCCAGCTCCAGGCCGAGCGCCTCGTGCAGGTCCAGACGGGCGTCCATGCATGCGACGACGGCGACGCGCTGCACGGGCCGCGCGTCCATTCCGGGGTCGGTGAACTTCTCGGCGTAGGTGCGGTTGGCCTCCACGAGGCGGTCGGTGACCGTGTCTCCCGTACGGGCGTCGCGGTCGGTGGACGGATTCGGCTGCGGCGCTGATATCGACATGATGACGACGCTACCTCTCACCAGGAAACTTTGTCTTCTCTTTAGGTAGGGCAAACGAGGGCAACGGGGTGGGCCGAGCGGGTGATGTGAGGCAACCCACAGCCCCCTGTGCCCCTCGGTGTGGTGTCTGAGGGAGGTGATGCCCCCCGCGGGCGGGACGCGCTGGCCGGTTGGTTGACCGAAGGGACGAGTGGACTAAAGTGGCGCGAAGTGGGAGGCGTGACGCTCCCCTCGGATCCCGGAATTTCGCGTGAGCGCGGTGCGTACGCACCCCTCGGCCTCCTCCCGCTCCGGTCTCCTGACGTCACTTCCCCGGCGCCAGTAGGCCACTTCCCCTTCAGAGCGGGCGGGGACCCGGAGGTGCGTACCATCCTCGCCCGATCCTCAGAAGGGCGCACCAGCAGCGCAATGAGCAGCAACGCTCTCCATGTTCCCGTCATGCTCCAGCGCTGCCTGGACATGCTGGCCCCCGCTCTCGCCCGGCCCGGCGCGGTCGTGGTCGACTGCACTCTGGGCCTCGGCGGCCACAGCGAGGCGCTGTTGCGCGACTTCCCCGAGGCCCGGCTCATCGCCCTGGACCGGGACCCGTCCGCGCTGCGACTCGCCGGTGAGCGGCTCGCCCCGTACGGCGATCGGGCCACGCTGGTCCACGCGGTCTACGACGAGCTGCCCGAGGTCCTCGACCGGCTCGGCGTCCCGCGCGTCCAGGGGATCCTCTTCGACCTCGGCGTGTCCTCCATGCAGCTCGACGAGGCCGAGCGCGGTTTCGCCTACGCCCAGGACGCCCCGCTGGACATGCGGATGGACCAGACCACCGGAGTCAGCGCGGCGGAGGTGCTCAACACCTATCCGCCGGGCGAGCTGGTGCGCATCCTGCGGGCGTACGGCGAGGAGAAGTTCGCCAAGAAGATCGTGGACGCGGTGGTGCGCGAGCGCGCCAAGGAGCCGTTCACCAACAGCGCCCGGCTCGTCGAGCTGATCCGCGCGGCGCTGCCGCAGGCCGCCAAGCGCACCGGCGGCAATCCGGCCAAGCGCACCTTCCAGGCGCTGCGGATCGAGGTCAACGGCGAGCTCGCGGTCCTGGAGCGGGCCATTCCGGCGGCCGTGGGGACGCTCGCGGTCGGCGGGCGGATCGCCGTGCTGTCCTATCACTCACTGGAGGACCGCCTGGTCAAGCAGGTGTTCGCGGCCGGTGCCCGCAATACGGCGCCCCCCGGGCTGCCGGTCGTCCCCGAGCAGTACCAGCCCCGGCTGAAGCTGCTCACCCGCGGCGCGGAACTGCCCACCGAGGAGGAGATCACCGAGAACCGGCGGGCCGCCCCGGCCCGGTTCCGGGGGGCGGAGCGCATCCGGGAAGAGGTCGGTCCATGAGCACGAGGGGGACGGGGCCGAAAGGCCGGCCGGTGCCGGGGGGCGCCACGGCCAGGCGCACGCCCTTCGTGCTGCTCGTCGTGGTCCTGCTCGGCTCCGGCCTGATCGCGCTGCTGCTGCTGAACTCCTCCCTCAACCAGGGGTCGTTCGAGCTCAGCAGGCTCGAGAAGCAGACCGGGGAGCTCACCGACGAGCGCCAGGCGCTCCAGCAGGACGTCGACCAGCTCTCCGCGCCCGCCGAACTGGAGCGGCGCGCCCGGGAGCTGGGGATGGTGCCCGGCGGCAGCCCCGCCTTCCTCAACCCGGACGGCTCGGTCAGCGGGGTGCCCGCCCCCGCCTCGGGGCAGCCCTCGGTGCTCGGTGCCCCCGGCCCGGTGCTGCCGTCCCCGCTCGGCTCCGCGCCGTCCCAGGCGTCGCCCGCCCGGTCCGGGGCGTCGCCCACCCCGTCCGTCCTCGCGCCGCCGACCGCCACCCCGTCCGGTGCGGGCACGGGCACGGCGTCCGTGCCCCCGTGGGGGCTGCCCACCGCCCTCTCCGCAACCTCCTCCGCCTCCGCGCAGTCCACCCCGGCCCCTCAGTAGGTGACACGGTGACGCGATCCCCAGCCCGCGCCCAGCCCGGCCCGCCCGCGCGGAGCACCGCCCGCGCGCGGTGGGCGGCCGCCGAGCCGAGGGCGGCCGTCGCGTGAGCGCGCCCCAGGATCCCCGCCGCCGCGGCGTGCCGGGCCCGGCCGGTCCGCGCGGCGGCCGCCGCCCGCGCCAGGACGGGGCACGGCGCCCCGGTGAGCGTCAGGGACGCCCCGGTGAGCGCCAGGGAAGGCCGTCCGGCCGCCCGGCCCAGCGCCCGCGCCCGCGCCCCGGTGGTGCCCAGCCGCTGCGGCTGGGCAGCCCGCGCCCCCGGCTGCGGCTCATCAGCCTCGGCCTCACCCTCGTCATGCTGGTCTTCGTCGTACGGCTGCTTCAGGTGCAGGCCGTCGACGCCAGCGCCTACGCGGCCAAGGCCAACGTCAACCGCTACATCCCGGTGAAGCTGTCCGCCGAGCGCGGCTCCATCACCGACCGCGACGGCGTCGACCTGGCGACCACGGTGGACGCGTACGACATCACGGCCGCCCCCGACCTGCTCACCCCCAAGACGGCCAATACCCGTGACGCGCCGCGCCAGGCCGCGGCCCTCCTCGCGCCGATCCTCGGCAAGAACGAGGCGGACCTGGAGAAGAAGCTGAGCGACAACCCCAAGTCGCAGTACGTCGTGCTCGCCCGGCAGCAGTCCCCGCAGGTCTGGAACCAGATCAAGGACCTGAAGAGCGCCCTGGACGACTCGGCCGCCAAGGGCAAGGGCACCAATGTCCTGGCCGGGGTCAACCGCGAGGCGCACAGCAAGCGGGTCTATCCGAACGGGGATCTCGCCGCCGGGCTACTGGGATTCGTGGGCGCCGACGGCCGCGGCGCCGCCGGGCTCGAGCAGCAGCTCAACAAGAAGCTCGCGGGCAAGGACGGCAAGCGCGTCTACGCCCAGTCCGGTGGCCACCAGGTGCCCACCG
Organism: Streptomyces sp. CY-1; assembly: GCF_047218265.1. Taxonomy (NCBI): domain Bacteria; kingdom Bacillati; phylum Actinomycetota; class Actinomycetes; order Kitasatosporales; family Streptomycetaceae; genus Streptomyces; species Streptomyces sp. CY-1. Next base: position 3,335,058 of record NZ_CP178393.1, on the reverse strand, counting down.
GGGACCTCAAGGAGCAGCCCGCGGTCCCCGGCAGCGACTACGAGCTGACCATCGACCGGGACATCCAGTGGGCCGCCCAGAGCGCCATCACCGACCAGGTCCGCAAGTCCGGGGCCGACCGCGGCTATGTCATCGTCCAGGACACCCGCACCGGACAGCTCCTGGCGATGGCCAACGCCCCCGGCTTCGACCCCGGCGACATCACCACCACGGACGCCGACGACCTGGGCAACGCCGCGGTCTCCGACGCCTACGAGCCCGGCAGCGTCAGCAAGCTGATGTCCATGGCCGCCGTCCTCCAGGAGGGCGTGGCCCGCTGGGACACCCATGTGGTGGTCCCCAACCGGCTGCCGCGCGCCGACCGGGCCTTCGCCGACGACATCGACCACCCCACCTGGTACCTCACGCTCAACGGTGTGCTGGCCAAGTCCAGCAACATCGGCACGATCCTCGCCACCGAGCAGCTCGGGAAGACCAAGAAGCAGAAGAACGAGATCCTCTACTCCTATCTGCGGAAGTTCGGGATCGGCCGGCCCACCGGGCTCGGCCTCCCCGGCGAGACCTCGGGCATCCTGGCCCGGCCGCAGGACTGGAGCGCCTCGCAGCAGTACACCATCCCCTTCGGCCAGGGGCTGTCGCTCAACGCCGTCCAGGCGGCCTCCGTGTACTCCACCATCGCCAACGGCGGCGAGCGCGTCGCGCCCACCCTCGTCCGCGGCACCAGGGGCCCCGGCGGCGACTACACGGCCGCGCCCGCCCCCCGGAAGACCCGTGTCGTCAGTAAGGAGACCGCGAAGACGCTCGCCGAGATGCTCGAATCGGTCGTCGACGACCAGCAGGGCACCGGCGCCAAGGCGAAGATCCCCGGCTATCGTGTCGCGGGCAAGACCGGCACCTCCAACCGGGTGGACCCCAAGACCGGCCGCTACCGCGGCTACACCGCGTCCTTCGCCGGCTTCGCCCCGGCCGACAAACCGCGGCTGACCGTCTACTGTGCCGTTCAGAACCCGACGAAGGGCAGCTACTTCGGCGGTCAGGTCTGCGGGCCGGTCTACAAGAAGGTCATGGAGTTCGGGCTCAAGGCCCTCCAAGTCCCGCCGTCCGGGAAGCAGCCCAAACGGCTCCCCGTGAGCTACAACCCGGGCCAGTGAGCGGACCCAGCAGTGACGACGATCACGCCGGACTCCGGGAACCACGGTCCGGTACGGCCCCGCTTCGCCGCCTCATTTCGCGGGGGAGCGGGTGTCCCGGGTACGCTCACCGCCGTGCCCCACGCTGATCAGTCCCAAACCCCTCAGAAGGACGTTTCTGTGGAATACCCGGGAGCGCCCCGCCCTCTCCAGGTCCGCCCGATCCCGCTGGCGGAGCTGGCGGATCAGCTCGGCGTCGATGCCCCCGAAGCCTCGGAGGGGGCCGCGGTCACCGGGATCACCCATGACTCGCGCGCCGTACGCCCCGGCGATGTGTACGCCGCGCTGGCCGGCGCCCGCCTCCACGGCGCGGACTTCGCCGCCCAGGCCGCCGACCTCGGCGCGGTCGCGGTGCTGACCGACCCGGCCGGTGCCGAGCGCGCCGCCGCCACCGGGCTGCCGGTCCTGGCGGTGGACAATCCGCGCGGCCGGATGGGCGCGCTGGCCGCCACGATCTACGGCGAGCCGGGTGCGGACCTGCTCCAGATCGGCATCACCGGCACCTCCGGCAAGACCACGACCGCGTATCTCATCGAGGGCGGCCTGAAGGCCGCCGCGAAGCACGACGGCGGCCTTACGGGTCTCATCGGCACCGTGGAGACGCGGATCGGCGACGAGCGCATCAAGTCCGAGCGCACCACCCCCGAGGCCACCGATCTCCAGGCCCTGTTCGCGGTGATGCGCGAGCGCGACGTCCGCTCGGTCGTCATGGAGGTCTCCAGCCACGCCCTGGTCCTCGGCCGCGTCGACGGCTGCGTCTTCGACGTCGCGGTCTTCAACAACCTCAGCCCGGAGCACATGGAGTTCCACTCCGGCATGGAGGACTACTTCCAGGCCAAGGCCCAGCTCTTCACCAAGGCCCGCAGCCGCGCCGGAGTGATCAACTACGACGACGAGTACGGCCGGCGGCTGATCGAGCAGTCCGAGGTGCCCGTCACCACCTTCTCCGCCGAGGGCCACCCCGACGCCCACTGGCGGGCCGAGGACGTCGAGGTCGGCCCGCTCGGCTCGACCTTCACCGCCGTCGGCCCGGGCGGTGAGTCCGTACGGGCCGCAGCCCCCCTCCCGGGCCCCTTCAACGTGGCCAACGCGCTCGCCGCCGTCGTCGCCCTCGCCGTCGCCGGGATCGACCCGCAGACGGCCGCCGACGGCATCGCCGCCGTCCCCGGCGTACCGGGCCGGCTGGAGCGGGTCGACGTGGGCCAGCCCTACCTCGCGGTCGTCGACTACGCCCATAAGACCGACGCCGTGGAGTCGGTGCTGCGTGCCCTCCGTAAGGTGACCGACGGCAAGCTGCACGCCGTCCTCGGCTGCGGCGGGGACCGCGACCGGCTCAAGCGCGGCCCCATGGGCGCCGCGGTGGCCCGGTACTCCGACACGGCCGTCCTCACCTCCGACAACCCGCGCTCCGAGGACCCGCTCGCGATCCTCGCCGCCATGCTCGCGGGCGCCGCCGAGGTGCCCGCTCACGAGCGCGGTGATGTGCTGGTCGAGGAGGACCGGGCCAACGCCATCGCCGCCGCCGTCGCCCGCGCCGAGCCGGGTGACACCGTCATCGTGGCCGGCAAGGGCCATGAACTGGGCCAGGACATCGCCGGCGTGATCCGTGCCTTCGACGACCGCCAGGTACTCCGTGAAGCCATCGAGCTCAGTGAGCGAGCCCACAGGCGCGATGCCACGCGCCCCGCGGCGAGCCCACAACACCGGGACAATCACCAAGACCAGGGATGACAGACCGCCATGCGCGCACCAGCACCCTCAAGGCAGCTCTCCCGCACGGCCGGAGGTGATCAGTGATCGCACTGTCCCTCACCGAAATCGCCGGCCTAGTCGGTGGACAGCCGCACGACATACCGGACCCGGACCTGAAGGTCACGGGCCCTGTTGTGATCGACTCCCGTGAGGTGCGGCCCGGCAGCCTCTTCGCCGCGCTCCCCGGGGAGCGCGTGGACGGCCACGACTTCGCCCGGAAGGCGATCGAGGCCGGGGCCACGGCGGTCCTGGCCGCCCGCCCCGTGGGCACCGCGGACGCCCCCGTACCGGCGATCGTCGTGCCCGATGTCATCGCCGCCATGGGAGTGCTCGCGCGCGCCGTCGTGGAGCGCCTGGACGCCACCGTGGTCGCGCTCACCGGCTCCGCGGGCAAGACCAGCACCAAGGACCTCATCGCCCAGTTGCTCCAGCGCCGCGGCCCCACCGTATGGACGCCGGGTTCGCTCAACAACGAGATCGGCCTGCCGCTCACCGCGATGAGCGCCGATGAGGCCACCCTGCACCTGGTGCTGGAGATGGGTGCCCGCGGTAAGGGCCACATCCGGTATCTGACGGACCTCACCCCGCCCCGTATCGGACTCGTGCTCAACGTCGGCACCGCCCATATCGGAGAGTTCGGCGGCCGGGAGCAGATCGCCGAGGCCAAGGGCGAACTCGTGGAGGCCCTGCCTCCCGCCGAGGAGGGCGGGGTCGCGGTGCTCAACGCCGACGACCCCCTGGTGCGCGCCATGGCGTCGCGCACCAAGGCCCGTACCGTCCTGTTCGGCGAGGCCGAGGACGCCGATGTGCGTGCCGGGAATGTCCGGCTCGCCGAGGGCGGCCGCCCCGCCTTCACGCTTCACACCCCTACCGGGTGCAGCGAAGTGACCATGCGCCTGTACGGTGAGCACCACGTGTCGAACGCGCTCGCCGCGGCCGCCGTTGCCCACGAGTTGGGCCTGTCCGTCGACGAGATCGCCGTGGCGCTCTCCGAGGCGGGGCAGCTCTCCCGCTGGCGGATGGAGGTCACCGAGCGCTCGGACGGCGTGACGGTCGTCAACGACGCCTACAACGCGAACCCCGAGTCCATGCGAGCAGCGCTGCGCGCGCTGGTAGCCATGGGCGCTGCCACACCGGGGCGTCGCACGTGGGCGGTGCTCGGCCCGATGGCCGAGCTGGGCGAGGAGTCACTGGCCGAGCACGACGCGGTCGGGCGGCTGGCCGTCCGGCTCAACGTCAGCAAGCTCGTGGCGGTCGGCGGCCAGGAGGCCGCCTGGCTGGACATGGGCGCCAAGAACGAGGGTTCGTGGGGTGAGGAGTCGGTGCACGTGTCCGACGTGCGGGCAGCGGTCGATCTGCTGCGCAGCGAGCTGCGACCGGGGGACGTCGTGTTGGTGAAGGCATCCAGGTCGGTGGGGCTGGAGCGGGTCGCGCAGGCGTTGCTCGAGGGCGAGGGCGTCCGCTGATGGGTGGCATGAGGCAGATCCTCTTCTCGGGAGCCATCGGGCTCTTTCTGACCCTGATCGGCACCCCGCTGCTGATCAAGCTGCTGGCGCGCAAGGGCTACGGCCAGTTCATCCGGGATGACGGCCCGCGCACTCACGGCAGCAAGAAGGGCACGCCCACGATGGGCGGTATCTCCTTCATCCTGGCCACACTGATCGCCTACGCCCTGGCGAAGTTGATCACGGGCAGCCAGCCGACCTTCTCCGGTGTGCTGGTGCTCTTCCTGTTCGCGGGCATGGGCCTGGTCGGCTTCCTGGACGACTACATCAAGATCGTCAAGCAGCGGTCCCTGGGCCTGCGGGCCAAGGCCAAGATGGCCGGTCAGCTCATCGTCGGTATCGCCTTCGCGATCCTCGCGCTGAACTTCGCCGACGCGCGTCAGCAGACCCCCGCCTCCGACCGGCTCTCCTTCGTCCAGGACTTCGGCTGGTCCTTCGGCCCGGTGATCTTCGCGATCTGGGCGCTGTTCATGATCCTGGCGATGTCGAACGGCGTGAACCTCACCGACGGTCTCGACGGTCTGGCCACCGGCGCCTCCGTGATGGTCTTCGGCGCCTACACCTTCATCGGCGTCTGGCAGTACCAGGAGTCCTGCGCCAACGCGGAGACGCTCACCAACCCGTCGTCCTGTTTCGAGGTCCGTGATCCGCTCGATCTGGCCGTCGTCGCCTCCGCCCTGATGGGCGCCTGCTTCGGCTTCCTGTGGTGGAACACCTCACCCGCCAAGATCTTCATGGGCGACACCGGTTCGCTCGCGCTCGGCGGCGCGCTCGCGGGCCTGGCCATCTGCTCCCGTACGGAGCTGCTGCTGGCCCTCCTCGGCGGCCTGTTCGTGCTGATCACCATGTCCGTGGTCATCCAGGTCGGTTCGTTCCGGACGACCGGGCGACGGGTCTTCCGGATGGCGCCACTCCAGCACCACTTCGAACTCAAGGGGTGGAGCGAAGTCCTTGTGGTGGTCCGGTTCTGGATCATCCAGGGCATGTGCGTGATCGTCGGCCTCGGCCTGTTCTACGCGGGGTGGCGAGCTTCGTGACATCCGACGCCGTCGCCCTCGACGTGTCCGACCTCGCCGGACGGCAGGTCACCGTCGCCGGACTCGGCGTCTCCGGGGTCCCCGCGGCGCGTGCGCTGCGGGGCCTCGGGGCCTCGGTGACCGTGGTCAACGGCAGCGACGGCGAACCGCAGCGCGCCCAGGCGGCCGAGCTGGAGGCCCTGGGCATCACGGTCCGCCTCGGTGACGGCGAGACATTGCCGAAGGGCACCGAGCTGATCGTGACCACCCCCGGGTGGAAGCCCACCAGCCCGCTCTTCCTGGCCGCCGCCGAGGCGAACGTGCCCATCTGGGGCGATGTGGAGCTGGCGTGGCGGCTGCGCGGCGAGGACGCCCCGCCGTGGCTCGCGGTCACCGGCACCAACGGCAAGACGACCACCGTAAGGATGCTGGCGGCCATCCTGGAGGCGGCCGGGCTGCGCACCGCCGCCGTCGGCAACATCGGCGTCTCGCTCCTGGACATCGTGCTGGGCGATACGCCGTACGACGTGCTGGCCGTCGAGCTCTCCAGCTACCAGCTCCACTGGGCGCCCTCGCTGCGCGCCCACTCCGGGGCGGTGCTCAACCTCGCCCCCGACCACCTCGACTGGCACGGCTCCATGGCGGCGTACGCGGCCGACAAGGGACGGATCTACGAGGGCAATCAGGTGGCCTGCGTCTACAACGTGGCCGACCCGGCCACCGAGGACCTGGTGCGCGCGGCCGATGTCGAGGAGGGCTGCCGGGCGATCGGCTTCACCCTCGGCACCCCCGGCCCCTCCCAGCTCGGCGTCGTGGAGAACATCCTCGTCGACCGGGCCTTCGTGGCGGACCGGCAGAAGCAGGCGCAGGAGCTGGCCGAGGTCTCCGATGTGAACCCGCCGGCCCCGCACAACATCGCCAACGCCCTCGCGGCGGCGGCCCTGGCCCGAGCCTTCGGCGTCCCGCCGAAGGCCGTACGGGACGGGCTGCGCGCCTTCCGGCCGGATCCGCACCGGGTGGAGCATGTGGCGGACGTCGACGGTGTGGCCTATATCGACGACTCCAAGGCGACCAACACCCATGCCGCCGAGGCGTCGTTGGGCGCCTATGAGCACATCGTGTGGATCGCGGGCGGCCTCGCCAAGGGGGCCACCTTCGACGAGCTCGTCCTTACGGCGGCCGGGCGGCTGCGCGGGGTCGTGCTCATCGGCGCCGACCGCGCCCTGATCCGCGAAGCGCTCGCGCGACACGCAGCAGATGTCCCGGTCGTGGACCTCGACCGGACCGACACTGGGGCGATGGCGGCGGCTGTGCGCGAAGCGGCGCGGCTCGCCCGGCCGGGCGATACCGTCCTGATGGCCCCGGCCTGTGCCTCGATGGACATGTTCATCAACTACAACAAGCGGGGCGACGCCTTCGCCGCGGCGGTTCAGGACCTGGCCTCCGGCCGGGGCCCGGACGATCAGTAGCCCGCCGGTCCCCCGGCGAGGACCGCCCGCGCGGGGAAACCGGAGGGGATAAGAACATGACGCCTGACCAGCCCGCCGCCCCGCGCTCCCGGCCGGCCCGCCCCGGCACCGGCCGCCCCGCGCCGCGCTCGGGCGGCGCCCCCCGGCTGCGGGAGGCCGTACGGGCGAAGGGCAGGGCGCCGTCCCCGGCCCGTCCGCGCGGCACAGCGGGCGTCTCCCGCCCTCCGCGCCGCCCGTCGAGGGGAAACGCCTTGGACGCGCTGCGCGGGCTCCAGCAGCGCCTCCGGAGGGCCTGGGACCGTCCGCTGACCGCGTACTACCTGCTGCTCGGCGGCTCGCTGCTGATCCTGGTGCTCGGCCTGGTCATGGTCTACTCCGCCTCCCAGATCAAGGCGCTACAGTCCGGGCTCTCACCGTCGTACTTCTTCCGCAAACAGCTTTTCGCCGCCGCGCTCGGCGGCGCGCTGATGCTGCTCGCCGTGCGGATGCCCATCAAACTGCACCGCGCCTTCGCCTATCCGCTGCTCGCTGTCTCGGTCTTCCTGATGTGTCTGGTGCAGGTCCCGGGCATGGGCATCGCGGTCAACGGCAATCGGAACTGGATCTCCTTCGGCGGCCCGTTCCTGCTCCAGCCCAGTGAGTTCGGCAAGCTGGCGCTCGTCCTGTGGGGTGCCGATCTTCTCGCCCGCAAACAGGACAAGCGGCTGCTGGCCCAGTGGAAGCATCTGCTGGTCCCGCTGGTGCCCGCGGCCGGGATGCTGCTCGGCCTGATCATGCTGGGCGGGGACATGGGCACCGCGATCATTCTCACGGCGATCCTTTTCGGCCTGCTTTGGCTGGCGGGCGCCCCCACTCGGCTCTTCGTGGGCGTCCTCGCCTTCGCCGGGGTCATCGGCATGCTGCTGATCAAGACCAGCGCCAACCGGATGTCCCGGCTCGCCTGTATCGGCGCCACCGAGCCCGGTGCGCACGATCAGTGCTGGCAGGCCGTCCATGGGATCTACGCGCTCGCCAACGGCGGCTGGTTCGGATCCGGACTCGGGGCAAGCATGGAGAAATGGGGCGAACTACCCGAACCGCATACTGACTTCATCTTCGCGATTACCGGGGAGGAACTCGGACTGGCGGGGACGCTGTCGGTTCTCGTTCTCTTCGCGGCTCTAGGCTATGCGGGTATCCGCGTGGCCGGACGCACGGAGGACCCCTTCGTGAGGTACGCCGCGGGAGGTGTGACCACCTGGATCACGGCCCAGGCCGTGGTCAATATCGGCGCGGTGCTCGGTCTGCTGCCGATCGCCGGGGTTCCGCTCCCGCTGTTCTCCTACGGAGGGTCCGCCCTGCTGCCGACCATGTTCGCCGTCGGCCTGCTGATCGCCTTCGCACGGGCTGAGCCCGGTGCTCGAGCGGCGCTGGCCATGCGGCAGCCTGCTTTGCGGAAGAAGCTGGCTCGGGTGAGACGGAAGACGATGCGACGGCCCGTCAAGAGGCGGCCGTCCGGAGAGCGGTGAATTTCGGTGCATGTCGTACTCGCCGGTGGGGGGACCGCCGGCCACATCGAGCCCGCGCTCGCCCTCGCGGACGCCCTGCGGAGGCAGGACCCGACCGTGGGGATCACGGCGCTCGGAACGGAGCGTGGGCTCGAGACCCGGCTCGTACCGGAGCGTGGTTATGAACTCGGGCTCATCCCGGCCGTACCGCTGCCGCGTAAGCCCACCCCTGAGCTGATCACCGTCCCCGGGCGGCTGCGCGGCACGATCAAGGCCGCCGAGCAGATCCTGGAGCGCACCAAGGCCGACTGTGTCGTCGGCTTCGGCGGCTATGTGGCGCTGCCCGGATATCTGGCGGCCAAGCGGCTCGGGGTGCCGATCGTCGTCCACGAGGCCAACGCCCGCCCCGGGCTCGCCAACAAGATCGGCTCGCGCTACGCCAAGTACGTGGCGGTCTCCACCCCCGACAGCAAGCTCCGCAACGCCCGCTACGTCGGCATCCCGCTGCGCCGCTCCATCGCCACCCTCGACCGGGCGGCGGTCCGCCCCGAGGCCCGCGCGGCCTTCGGGCTCGACCAGAACCTGCCGACACTGCTGGTCTCCGGTGGATCACAGGGCGCGCGCCGGCTCAACGAGGTGGTCCAGGCGGTGGCGCCGTTTCTCCAGCGCGCCGGGATCCAGGTGCTGCACGCGGTCGGCCCGAAGAACGAATTGCCGCACGTGGACAACATGCCCGGAATGCCGCCGTATATCCCGGTATCGTACCTGGATCGGATGGACCTCGCGTATGCCGCGGCCGACATGATGCTCTGCCGCGCGGGCGCGATGACCGTCGCCGAACTGTCCGCCGTCGGGCTCCCGGCCGCCTACGTCCCCCTGCCGATCGGCAACGGCGAACAGCGGCTCAACGCCCAGCCGCTGGTCAAGGAGGGCGGCGGACTGCTGGTCGACGACGCCGAGCTGAGCCCCGAGTGGATCCAGGGCAATGTGCTGCCGGTGCTCGGCGACCCGCACCGGCTGTACGAGATGTCCCGCCGGGCCGCCGAGTTCGGCCGCAGGGACGCCGACGAGCTGCTGGTCGGCATGGTGTACGAGGCGATCAGCGCACGCCGCCAGGCGTGAGAAGGCAGGGAGCGTGGCCGGACCGTCGACCGCCGAGCGCGGCGCACGAGGGACGACTCCGTCCGGCCCGCCCCCACGCTTCCGCCGGGCGGGCGGCAGGTTCCGGCTGCCCGGCCGCCGCCCCCTGCTGATGACGGCGGTGGCGGTGACCCTGCTCGGCGCCGGCGCGGTCTGGCTCCTCTACGGCTCGAGCTGGCTGCGGGCCGAGCGGGTGCGGGTCACCGGCACCACCGTCCTCACCGCCGACGAGGTGCGCTCCGCCGCCGATGTTCCGCTGAACACCCCGATGGTGGCGGTGGACACGGCGGGGATCGAACACCGGTTGCGCGAGCGGCTGCCGCGGATTGCAAAAGTGGACGTATCCCGGTCATGGCCGCACACCATCAGTCTGGTAGTGACGGAACGCAGGCCCGAAGCCATTGTCGAAGAGGGCGGGAAGTTCCATGAAGTGGACGCCGCGGGAGTCCGGTTCTCGACCGTGAGCAAGCGTCCGAAGGGGGTTCCGGTGCTGGAAATGGAGCCGGACCGGTCGCCGAGTTCGCGCCATTTCGGCCCCACCGCACTGCGCCGCGAGGCGGTCCGGGTGGTCACCCAACTCCCCGAGAAGGTCCGCCAGGACACCCGTTCCCTCCGGGTCCGCTCGTACGATTCGATCACCCTTGAGCTGACCGGAGGCCGTACCATCGCCTGGGGGAGCGGAGAGCGAGGCGAGGCGAAGGCGAAGACGCTCACCGCACTGATGAAAGCGCAGCCGGACGCGGACCACTTCGACGTCAGTGCGCCGAGCGCTCCGGCGGTGTCTCGCAGTTGACCTGATAGCGGCAGGCCAGCACCCTGGTTGGCTAGCCCACTGGGTGATCACATAGGGTGAAAAGAAAAGCGGGAGGTTCGGCGTGTTCATTGAACGCGCGCCACTTGTCGACTTAGTGTCCTGTTCCGAAGAGTCCGGGAAACAGAGGCACTGGTAACCCTAAACTTCAGCGTTAGGGTTGGGGTCGGCAATCGGAACCGTCCCATTCGGCATCAGTCGGCGCACCGCGGCAACGGCGGAGTGACGACACGTAACTCGAGGCGAGAGGCCTTCGACGTGGCAGCACCGCAGAACTACCTCGCAGTCATCAAGGTCGTCGGCATCGGCGGCGGTGGCGTGAATGCCATCAACCGGATGATCGAGGTCGGGCTCAAGGGCGTCGAGTTCATCGCGATCAACACCGATGCACAGGCCCTGCTGATGAGTGACGCGGACGTCAAACTGGACGTCGGCCGTGAGCTCACCCGGGGCCTTGGAGCCGGCGCCAACCCGGATGTCGGCCGTAAGGCCGCCGAGGACCACCGCGAGGAGATCGAGGAGGTCCTCAAGGGGGCCGACATGGTCTTCGTGACCGCGGGTGAGGGCGGCGGCACGGGCACCGGCGGTGCGCCGGTGGTCGCCAATATCGCCCGCTCGCTCGGTGCCCTGACGATCGGTGTGGTCACCCGCCCGTTCACCTTCGAGGGCCGCCGCCGTGCCAATCAGGCCGAGGACGGCATCGCGGGTCTGCGCGACGAGGTCGACACCCTCATCGTGATCCCGAACGACCGGCTGCTGTCCATTTCGGACCGTCAGGTGAGCGTGCTCGACGCGTTCAAGTCGGCCGACCAGGTGCTGCTGTCGGGTGTTCAGGGCATCACCGATCTGATCACCACCCCGGGTCTGATCAACCTCGACTTCGCGGACGTCAAGTCCGTGATGTCCGAGGCCGGATCGGCGCTCATGGGCATCGGCTCGGCCCGCGGCGACGACCGCGCGGTGGCCGCCGCCGAGATGGCGATCTCCTCGCCGCTGCTGGAGGCGTCCATCGACGGCGCCCGGGGCGTGCTGCTCTCCATCTCCGGCGGTTCCGACCTCGGTCTGTTCGAGATCAACGAGGCCGCCCAGCTCGTGAGCGAGGCCGCCCACCCCGAGGCCAACATCATCTTCGGCGCGGTGATCGACGACGCGCTCGGCGACGAGGTCCGGGTCACCGTGATCGCGGCGGGCTTCGACGGCGGTCAGCCGCCTCCCAAGAACCGCGACAAGGTGCTGGGTTCCTACAGCGGCGGCCGCGAAGAGGGATCCGGCAATTCCTCGAGCCGTCCGTCCGGTCAGGAGAACAGCCGCCCGTCCTTCGGCGGGCTCGGCAGCGTCACCTCGCGTGACGAGGAGTCCGCCCCGGCGGACCCGGCCCCGGTCGCCGAGGTGCCGCCGCCCCCGGTGCCCACCCCGCACCCCCAGGTCCCGCCGGCCCGTCCCTACCCGGAGAGCCAGGCCGAGGAGCTGGACGTCCCGGACTTCCTGAAGTGAGCCGTCCGGCATGGCTCGACGGCGACTTTGAAGTGAATCAGACGTGATAGCGCAACAGCACGACGCGAGCGGCGCGCACTTCGCCTTCACCGACCGGTGGGGCGGGGTGAGCGCCGCTCCGTATGACGAGCTCAATCTCGGCGGGGCGGTCGGTGACGACCCCCAGGCCGTACGGACCAACCGCGAACTGGCCGCCAAGGCGATGGGCCTGGACCCGGCGGCCGTCGTATGGATGAACCAGGTGCACGGCCGGGACGTCGCGGTGGTCGACGGACCGTGGTCGGACGATGAGATTCCGGCGGTGGACGCGGTGGTGACCCGGCGTCCGGGGCTCGCCCTGGCCGTCCTGACCGCCGACTGCACCCCGGTGCTGCTGGCCGATCCGGTGGCCGGAGTCGTCGGCGCCGCCCACGCGGGCCGGCCGGGACTGGTCGCCGGAGTGGTCCCGGCGGTGGTCAAGGCGATGACCGAACAGGGCGCCGAGACCGCCCGGATCGTCGCCCGCACCGGCCCCGCGGTCTGCGGCCGCTGTTATGAGGTCCCCGCGGAGATGCGCGCCGATGTCGCGCAGAGCGTGCCGGAGGCGTGGGCCGAGACCCGGTGGGGTACCCCGGCGGTGGATGTGGCGGCGGGTGTTCGGGCCCAACTGGCCCGTGCCGGTGTGCGGATGGACGAGAAGGATGGACAATCTCACATCTGCACTCTGGAGTCGGCGGACCACTTCTCGTACCGGCGCGAGCACACCACGGGGCGGCTCGCGAGCTACGTCTGGTTGGGCGGCTGAGCTGTGACGGATCGCAAGAGTGAACTGGCCGCGAATCTGGCCCGGGTGACGGAACGTATCTCTGCCGCCTGTGCCGAGGCCGGTCGCAAGCGCGAAGAGGTGACCCTGATCGTGGTCACCAAGACCTATCCGGCGAGCGATGTCCGTTTGCTCGCGGAACTCGGTGTACGGCATGTCGCCGAGAACCGCGATCAGGAAGCCGCCCCCAAAGCCGCGGAATGCGCGGATCTGCCCTTGATCTGGCACTTTGTCGGGCAATTGCAGACCAATAAGGTGCGTTCCGTGTCGAGTTATGCCGATGTGGTGCAATCTGTCGACCGTAAGCGATTGGTCGACGCGCTCTCCCGTGCGGCTGTGGGGGCCGCGCGGGAGATGGGCGTACTGATTCAGGTCGCGCTCGACGCGGACTCCGATGAACGGGGAGCGCGCGGGGGCGTGGGACCGGGCGGAGTGGAACGGCTCGCGGAGTCCGTGGCCGAGGCCGAAGGACTCCGGCTCGACGGACTGATGACCGTCGCCCCGCTGACGGGCCTCTACGAGGGGCGGCCGCGGGCGGCGTTCGACCGGCTGCTGGAAATCTCATCCCGCCTGCGCGTGGCTCATCCGGCTGCGAACATGGTCTCGGCGGGGATGAGCTCGGATCTCGAGGAAGCCGTGGCGGCGGGAGCGACACATGTGCGCGTCGGCACTGCGGTACTCGGAGTCCGACCCAGCCTCCGGTAACGTCGCGAAGAAGTCGGACCACAGCAGAAAATATGGTCATTCCCGTCAAAAGGCGGGCTGGCCACGTGGATCCATGGCATCCGGTGGCGGAGCCGATCCACCACAGAGCGGAGGACGCAGAGAATGGCCGGCGCGATGCGCAAGATGGCGGTCTACCTCGGCCTCGTGGAGGACGATGGGTACGACGGCCGGGGATTCGACCCCGACGACGACTTCGAGCCCGAGCCGGAGCCCGAACGGGAGCGGGACCGTCGGCGGCATCAGGTAGTGGAGACCGAACCGCGGCCGGAAAGGGGCGAATCTGTGCGAGTCGTCCACCCTCCCGCACAACGTGAACCGGCTCCTCTTGCGGTGGAAACCGGGCGACCCGCGCGAATTGCCCCCGTGGCGTCCATCACACCTGAACGTCAGAACTTGGAGAAGAACGCGCCAGTGATCATGCCCAAGGTTGTGTCCGAGCGGGAGCCGTACCGCATCACCACACTGCACCCCCGGACCTACAACGAGGCCCGTACTATCGGGGAACACTTCCGTGAGGGCACTCCCGTGATCATGAATCTGACGGAGATGGACGACACGGATGCGAAGCGACTTGTCGACTTTGCCGCCGGTCTGGTGTTCGGTCTCCATGGGAGCATTGAGCGGGTGACGCAGAAGGTGTTCCTGTTGTCTCCTGCTAACGTCGATGTCACGGCGGAGGACAAGGCCCGTATCGCAGAGGGCGGGTTCTTCAACCAGAGCTGAGACGCAAAAACGGCAAACCGGCAACACCGAGTCATCCGAGGCCGAAAGGCCGGGTACGAACCAGGGGAGAGGGACGCGCGGGATGGGCATCGCACTACAGGTGATCTACATCGCGCTCTACTGCTACCTGATCGTGCTGATCTTCAGGCTCGTGATGGACTATGTCTTCCAGTTCGCGCGCTCGTGGCAACCCGGTAGGGCGATGGTGGTCATCCTCGAGGCCACCTACACTGTCACCGATCCGCCACTCAAGTTGCTACGGCGGTTCATTCCGCCGCTGCGTCTCGGGGGTGTGGCGCTCGACCTGTCCTTCTTCGTGCTGATGATCATCGTCTGGATCCTGATCACCGTCGTGAGCAATTTTGCGAGCAGGGTGTGAACGATACGGTCTTGCCGATTGCCGACGACTACGTTGAGGTGAAGTAGAGATGCCGTTGACCCCCGAGGACGTGCGGAACAAGCAGTTCACGACCGTCCGCCTCCGAGAAGGCTATGACGAGGACGAGGTCGATGCCTTCCTCGACGAGGTCGAAGCCGAACTGACCCGGCTGCTACGGGAGAACGAGGACCTGCGCGCCAAGCTGGCCGCGGCGACCCGTGCCGCCGCCCAGAGTCAGCAACAAGGTATGCGCAAGCCTCCCGAACAGCAGGAGAGGCCCGGCGCACCTGTGCCCGCCGCCATATCCGGACCGCAGCCGGTGCCGCCCGGCCAGCAGCAGATGGGTGGTCCGCCCCAACTCCCGGGCGGAGCCCCGCAACTGCCGGCGGGTCCGATGGGACAGAACGGTCCCGGACCGATGCAGCAGGGCGGACCCGGTCCGATGCAGCAGGGTGGCCCCGGCCCCATGCAGCAGGGTGGACCCGGCCCCATGGGCCAGAACGGTCCGATGGGCCAGAACGGCCCGATGGGCCCCGGCGGTCCCATGGGTGGCCCGATGGGCGGTCCCGGTGGCCCCGGCGGTCCTGGCGGCCCGCAGTTGCCGCAGCCGGGCCAGGGCCCGGGCGGCGACAGCGCCGCGCGTGTGCTCTCGCTCGCGCAGCAGACCGCCGACCAGGCGATCGCGGAGGCCCGTTCCGAGGCCAACAAGATCGTCGGCGAGGCCCGTAGCCGCGCCGAGGGCCTGGAGCGGGACGCCCGCGCCAAGGCCGACGCGCTGGAGCGGGACGCGCAGGAGAAGCACCGTGTCGCGATGGGCTCCTTGGAGTCCGCTCGTGCCACGCTCGAGCGCAAGGTCGAGGACCTGCGCGGCTTCGAGCGCGAGTACCGCACGCGGCTGAAGTCGTACCTGGAGAGCCAGCTCCGCCAGTTGGAGAACCAGGCCGACGACTCGCTCGCCCCGCCGCGCACCCCGGCGACCGCCTCGCTGCCGCCGTCCCCGTCGATGAGCGGTTCCATGGCCTCGGCCGGCGCCGGCTCGATGGGCGGCCACACCATGGGTGGCAACCAGACCATGGGCGGCCACAACCCGAACGGCGGAGCGCCGTCCTACGGTGGGCAGCAGCAGATGTCTCCCGCGATGACCCAGCCGATGGCACCGGTGCGGCCGCAGAGTCCGCAGCCGATGCAGCAGGCGCCCAGCCCGATGCGGGGCTTCCTCATCGACGAGGACGACAACTGATGCGGGCCGCCTAGCGCGGAGCGTTCGGCAATCACAAGGGCCGGGCCCGGGAGCGATGAGCTCCCGGGCCCGGCCCTTTGCCACGCCCGCGGCCGTGGGGGCTTTTCCCCTACCCGCCCCTTCCCACAACCGGGGCTCCGCCCCGGACCCCGGTCCTCAATCGCCGGACGGGCTGAAATCAGCCCGTCCGGCGATTGAGGACACGCCCGAAGGGCGTCCGGGGGCCCGGGGGCGAAGCCCCCGGTTCGGGAGAAGGGGCGGGTAGGGGAACAAACCCCCGGGTGGGGGTTACGCCTTGCGGAGGCGGAAGGTCAGGCCCAGGGGGGCGTCCTCGAAGGGGGCGCCGTACGCGGCATCCGCCTCGCCCGCCGCGAAGTCGGTCGCGAGGACCTCGTCCGCGATCAGGCCCGCGTGATCCGTGAGCGCCTGCCGCAGCTCCTCGTCCGCCGTCTCCCACCGCAGCGCGATCCGGTCGGCCACGTCCAGCCCGCTGTTCTTACGGGCCTCCTGGATCAGCCGGATCGCGTCACGGGCGAGGCCCGCGCGGCGCAGCTCCGGGGTGATCTCCAGGTCGAGGGCGACCGTGGCGCCCGCGTCGGAGGCGACCGACCAGCCCTCGCGCGGGGTCTCGGTGATGATGACCTCGTCGGGGGAGAGGGCCACCGTCTCGCCGTCCACCAGGACCGACGCGTTCCCCTCGCGCAGCGCGAGCGACAGCGCGGCGGCTTCCGCCTCCGCGATCGCCTTGGCTACCGGCTGGGTGCCCTTGCCGAACCGCTTGCCCAGGGCGCGGAAGTTGGCCTTCGCGGTCGTGTCGACCAGAGAGCCGCCGACCTCGCTCAGCGAGGCGAGCGAGGAGACGTTCAGCTCCTCCTCGATCTGGGCGCGCAGTTCGGCGCCGAGGGTTTCGAAGCCGGCCGCCGCGACCAGGGCGCGCGAGAGCGGCTGGCGCGTCTTCACGCCGGACTCCGCGCGGGTCGCGCGCCCCAGCTCCACCAGGCGCCGCACCAGCGCCATCTGCGCCGAGAGGGCCGGGTCGATCATCGACCGGTCCGGCTCCGGCCAGGTGGTCAGGTGCACGGAGGCGGGGGCCTCCGGGACCACCGGGACGACCAGGTCCTGCCAGACCCGCTCGGTGATGAAGGGCACCAGGGGCGCCATCAGCCGGGTGACCGTCTCGATGACATCGTGCAGGGTGCGCAGCGCGGCGGCGTCGCCCTGCCAGAAGCGGCGGCGGGAGCGGCGCACGTACCAGTTGGACAGATCGTCGACGAAGGCCGACAGCAGCTTTCCGGCGCGCTGGGTGTCGTACGCCTCCAGGGCCTCGGTGACCTGCTCGGTGAGCGTGCCCAGCTCGCCCAGCAGCCAGCGGTCCAGCAGCGGCCGCTCGGCCGGGGCCGGGTCGGCCGCGGACGGCGCCCAGCCCGAGGTGCGGGCGTACAGCGCCTGGAAGGCGACCGTGTTCCAGTAGGTGAGCAGCGTCTTGCGCACGACCTCCTGGATGGTGCCGTGGCCCACCCGCCGGGCCGCCCACGGCGAGCCGCCCGCGGCCATGAACCAGCGGACCGCGTCGGCGCCGTGCTGATCCATCAGCGGGATCGGCTGAAGGATGTTGCCCAGGTGCTTGGACATCTTGCGGCCGTCCTCGGCCAGGATGTGACCGAGGCAGACCACGTTCTCGTACGAGGACTTGTCGAAGACGAGCGTGCCGACCGCCATCAGCGTGTAGAACCAGCCGCGGGTCTGGTCGATGGCCTCGGAGATGAACTGTGCCGGGTAGCGGCTCTCGAAGAGCTCCTTGTTCCGGTACGGGTAGCCGTACTGCGCGAACGGCATCGAGCCCGAGTCGTACCAGGCGTCGATGACCTCGGGCACCCGCTCGGCCGTCAGCGAGCAGCCGTCGGCGGTGCAGGTGAAGGTGATGTCGTCGATGTACGGGCGGTGCGGGTCAAGATCGCTCTGGTCGGTGCCGGTCAGCTCGGAGAGCTCGGCGAGGGAGCCGACGCAGGTGAGATGGGACTCGGCGCAGCGCCAGATGGGCAGCGGGGTGCCCCAGTAGCGATTGCGCGACAGCGCCCAGTCGATGTTGTTATTGAGCCAGTCGCCATAGCGACCGGTCTTGACCGATTCCGGATACCAGTTGGTCTTCTCGTTCTCCCGCAGCAGCGCGTCCTTGATCGCGGTGGTGCGGATGTACCAGGACGGCTGGGCGTAGTAGAGCAGCGCGGTGTGGCAGCGCCAGCAGTGCGGGTAGCTGTGCTCGTACGGAACATGCCGGAACAGCAGCCCGCGCTCTTTGAGGTCCGCCGTGAGCGCCTCGTCGGCCTTCTTGAAGAACTGGCCGCCGATCAGCTCCAGTCCTTCCTCGAAGGTGCCGTCCGGGCGGACCGGGTTGACCACCGGCAGACCGTAGGCCCGGCAGGTCAGCAGGTCGTCCTCGCCGAAGGCGGGGGACTGGTGGACCAGACCGGTGCCGTCCTCGGTCGTCACATACTCGGCGTTGACGACGAAGTGCGCGTCCGGGATCTCCACCAGCTCGAAGGGGCGCCGATAGGTCCAGCGCTCCATCTCGGCCCCGGTGAAGGACTCCCCGGTGACGGTCCAGTCCTCGCCGAGCGCCTGCCCGACCAGCGGCTCGGCGACGACCAGCTTCTCCTCGCCGTTGGTGGCGACCACATAGCGCACCTGCGGATGCGCGGCCACGGCGGTGTTGGAGACCAGGGTCCACGGTGTCGTCGTCCACACCAGCAGCGCCGCCTCGCCCGCCAGCGGGCCCGAGGTCAGCGGGAAGCGGACGAAGACCGAGGGGTCGACGACCGTCTCATAGCCCTGGGCCAGCTCATGGTCGGACAGCCCGGTGCCGCAGCGCGGGCACCAGGGGGCGACCCGGTGGTCCTGGACCAGCAGCCCCTTGTCGAAGATCTCCTTCAGGGACCACCACACCGACTCGATATAGCCGGGGTTCATGGTCCAGTACGCGCCGTCGAGGTCGGTCCAGAAGCCCATCCGCGTGGTGAGCTCGGCGAAGGCGTCGGTGTGCCGGGTGACGGACTCCCGGCACTTGGCGTTGAACTCGGCGATGCCGTACGCCTCGATGTCCTTCTTGCCGTTGAAGCCCAGCTCCTTCTCGACCGCCAGCTCGACCGGCAGGCCATGGCAGTCCCAGCCCGCCTTACGGTCGACGTGGTAGCCCCGCATGGTGCGGAAGCGCGGGAAGACGTCCTTGAAGACGCGGGCCTCGATGTGGTGGGCGCCCGGCATGCCGTTCGCGGTCGGGGGGCCCTCGTAGAAGACCCACTCGGGCCGGCCCTCGGACTGCTCGAGGCTACGGGCGAAGATCTTGTTCTCCCGCCAGAAGTCGAGCACGGCGTGCTCGAGGGCGGGCAGGTCGACCTGGGCGGGCACCTGGCGGTACTGCGGCGTCATCGGGGCTCTTCTTCCTCCGGCGGACACGTGCTCTTCCGTTTCCGTCGGAGGGACGAGAGCCGTGCGCTCCCGCGGTACCACCCTCCTTGACCGGTAGCTGGTCGGCTTCCGGCCCCCTCATTGGGATCGCGATGCCGGTTCTACTGACCCACTGCGGGCGTTCTTCCGGCGGCTCCGGGGTGATCCTTCACATCGCGCTCGCCCCCGGGCTCACACCGTCCCCGGGTCGCTCTGGGCCGCCTACGACGCTACTCGTCCCCATCCACGCCTCTCGCTGCGCCCCAGTGTACGGGGCCGAGGAGGCCGGGGCCGACCGGAATACCCACTGCGCCGAGTGAGGGACGGCCGGCTCCGGGGATTGACCCGAATGGCGATACGCCGGGTGTTGTGGCCGCGGTCGTCACGCTGGGTCACCAGAGGGTGCCGGATTCCGGACGGATTACCGGACGCGGAGTGGGGCACAAAGGTGGGGACCGGGTTGTCGAACGGGCAAGCCGGGCGAATCGGGCGGCGTGCCCCGTTGCCGCCCGCCCGGAGTCGATTTATCGTTCCGGAACGATTCGCGCGCAAGATCACAATATGTGAAGGGGCCGCGGCCATGGTGGCGAGAAAGACCGCCGTGCAGAAGAGCACGGCGAAGGCGACGAAGGCCGCGCCCGGCAAGAAGAGCGCCTCGGGCAAGAAGGCCGTCAACAACACGACCGCGGCCCCCGCCGGAGCCGCCGCGCAAGGCGCCGCCAAGGCGTCCGGGAAGAGCGCCCCGAGGAAGAACTCGGAGACGCCCACCAGGAAGCACGCATCCGCCAAGACGGTCGCGCCGACCGAGGAGGGCGCGGCCGGGGAGACCGTGGCCGGGCAGACCACGGCCGGTAAGACCACGGCCAGGAAGGCCGCGCCCGCCGACAAGGCGGTGCCCGCGAAGAAGACGGGAGCCAGGAAAGTGGTTGCGAAGAAGACTCCGGGTGGTGCGCCGACCGGCAAGAAGGCCACGACGACCGCACCCCCCCTGCCCAAGGCCCGTGCGGCGGGCGCGCCCGTCGACCCCAGCGACCTCGCGGTCCGCCCCGGCGAGGACCCCTGGTCCGCCGAGGAGGTGGACGAGGCGCGCGCCGGGCTGCTGACCGAGGCCGGCCGGCTGCGCACCGAGATCCTCGCCTCCGAGCAGGCGATCACCGGGCTGATGCGCGACTCCGGTGACGGTGCCGGTGACGACCAGGCCGACACCGGCACCAAGAACATCACCCGCGAGCATGAGATGGCCCTGGCCGGAAACGCCCGCGAGATGCTGCTCCAGACCGAGCGGGCCCTGGACCGGCTGGACACCGGCACCTACGGGCTGTGCGAGAACTGCGGCAATGCGATCGGCAAGGCCCGGATGCAGGCGTTCCCCAGGGCCACACTGTGCGTCGAGTGCAAGCAGCGCCAGGAGCGGCGCTGACGCCCGTACGCATGTGCCGTACCCTCGTCCCTCACAGGGGGAGACTGGCCCGGACGAGTTGAGGGACTCACGTGACAGAGGCGGAGCAGGCCATCGGTACGCCGGATGCGGGGAAGGCAGAGGAGGGTGCCGGGACCAGCGCCGCCGGAGCCGATGAGGCCGCGGCGGGCAGGGGGAAGCGGCGCGTCGGCGTGCTCCTCACGGTCGCGGCGCTGGCCTATCTGATCGATCTGGTCAGCAAGCTGGCCGTGGTCGCGAAGCTGGAGCACCACGCTCCGGTCGAGGTGATCGGCACCTGGCTTCAGTTCGAGGTGATCCGCAACCGGGGTGCGGCCTTCGGCTTCGGCGAGGCCATGACCATCGTCTTCACGGTGATCGCGGTCGGCGTCATCGTGGTGATCGCCCGGCTGGCCCGCAAGCTCCACAGCCTGCCCTGGGCCATCGCGCTCGGTCTGCTGCTCGGCGGCGCCTTCGGCAATCTCACCGACCGGATCTTCCGGGCGCCCGGGGACTTCCAGGGGGCGGTCGTGGACTTCATCGCGCCCTCCCACTTCGCGGTCTTCAACCTCGCCGACTCGGCCATCGTCTGCGGCGGCTTCCTGATCGTGATCCTGTCCTTCCGCGGTCTCGACCCGGACGGCACGGTCCACAAGGACTGACCAGGGCCCGGCGGCCGGTATCCGACGGGCGTACGAACCGGTGCCTCCGGTCCGGCATACTCGTCGGGTGAGTACGATTCCCGAGATCCGCACCCTGCCCGTACCGGACGGTCTGGAGGGCGAGCGCGTCGACGCCGCGATCGCCCGCATGTTCGGCTTCTCCCGGACCAAGGCGGCCGAGCTGGCCGCCGCCGGAAAGGTGCAGCTCGACGGCAGCGTCGCCGGGAAGTCCGACCGGGTCTCCGGGGGTGCCTGGCTCGAGGTCGAGTTGCCACAGGCCGCGCCCCCGGTGCGGGTCGTCGCCGAGCCCGTCGAGGGCATGGAGATCGTGCACGACGACGAGGACATCGTGGTCGTCTCCAAGCCGGTGGGCGTCGCCGCCCACCCCAGCCCCGGCTGGACCGGCCCCACCGTGATCGGCGGGCTCGCGGCCGCCGGTTTCCGCGTCTCCACCTCGGGCGCCGCCGAGCGCCAGGGGATCGTGCACCGGCTGGACGTCGGCACCTCCGGGCTCATGGTCGTCGCCAAGTCCGAACTCGCGTACTCCGTGCTCAAGCAGGCATTCCGCGAGCGCACCGTGGACAAGCGCTACCACGCGCTGGTCCAGGGCCACCCAGACCCGCTGAGCGGCACCATCGACGCCCCGATCGGGCGCCATCCGCAGCACGACTACAAGTGGGCGGTGACGGCGGACGGCAAGCCGAGCGTCACCCACTACGACCTCATCGAGGCGTTCCGGGCCGCGAGCCTGCTGGACATCAAGCTGGAGACCGGCCGCACCCACCAGATCCGGGTGCATATGGCGGCCCACCGCCACCCCTGCGTCGGCGACCTCACCTACGGCGCGGACCCGACGCTCGCCAAGCGGCTGAAGCTGACCCGGCAGTGGCTGCACGCCATGCGGCTCGGCTTCGAGCACCCCGCGCACGGCGGGTGGGTCGAGTTCGAGAGCGCCTACCCGGACGATCTGCGCACGGCACTGGACATCGTGAAGGCCGAGAGCTCGTGATCGAGGTCGTGGCCGACGGGGACCTGTCCGGCTGCTTCGCGGTCCGCCGGGAGGTCTTCGTGGTGGAGCAGCGGATCCCCGAGGAGGAGGAGATGGACGCGTACGACGCGCACGCCGTCCACCTCCTGGCCACCGACGGCGCGGGCCGCCCGGTGGGCACCGTGCGCTTTCTGCACGGCGCCGCCGCGGACAAGAAGTACGCCCACGCCGGTGTCGACGGCGCCACCACCGCCGTTCTCGGCCGCCTCGCGGTGGCCAAGGCCGCGCGGGGCACGGGGCTGGGGGCCGACCTGGTCCGGGCCGTCGAGGCGGAGGCCCACCGGCGCGGTCTGGCCGAGGTCTATCTGGAGTCCCAGACCCATGCGCTCGGCTTCTACGAGCGGCTGGGCTACGCGGCGTTCGGCCCCGAGTTCGACGAGGGCAGCGGCATCCCGCACCGCGCGATGCGGCGGCCGCTGTAGCGGCCCGGCAGCGCCCTCACCGCGGGTGCGGGGCGTCCTTGCGGAGCCCGTCCTCGAAGCGGGCCAGACGGTCGTGGTGGTCGTGGCGGTCATGCAGCTCACGGCCCCGCTCGCGCTCCAGCCGCGCCGGCGGGGGCTGGGCGGCCGGGGCGGTGGCGATGCGCGGCAGGGCGTGCGGATGGGCGTCCCGCAGCCACGTGATCATCTTCTCGCGCACCTCACAGCGCACGGTCCAGGCGTCGTCCGGGTCCCGCGCCGTGATGAGCGCCCGTACCACGATGGTGCTCGGGGTGGTGTCCGTCACCACCAGGTTCCAGTCCCGGCCGTCCCAGGCCGGGGACTTCCGCACGATCTCGCGCAGCCGCTCCCGCATCTCCTCGATCGGCGCCGTGTGGTCGAGATGGAAGAGGACGGTGGCCACCTTCTGGGTGCCGCCCCGCGACCAGTTCTCGAACGGCTTGTTGGTGAAGTACGACACCGGCATGGTGATCCGGCGCTCGTCCCAGGTCCGTACGGACAGGAAGGTCAGTGTGATCTCCTCGACCGTGCCCCACTCGCCGTCCACGACCACCGTGTCGCCGATCCGCACCATGTCGCCGAAGGCGATCTGAAGCCCCGCGAAGAGGTTTCCCAGCGTGGACTGGGCGGCGACACCGGCGACCACACCGAGGATCCCGGCGGAGGCCAGCATGGAGGTGCCGACCGTGCGCATCGCAGGGAAGGTCAGCAGCATGGCGGAGACCGCCACCACGCCGACGATCGCGGCCACCACCCGCTGGATCAGCGTCACCTGGGTGCGCACCCGGCGCACCCGCGCGGCGTCGTGCGCGCTGGAGGCGTAGCGGAAGTAGGAGGACTCCACCACGGCCGAGGAGACCCGCACCACCAGCCAGGCCGTCGCCGCGATCAGCACCAGCGCGAGCAGCCGGCCGATCGCCGACTCATGCTCCTGGACGACCCTCGCCCGCGTCTTGTCGTACGAGCCGCTCAGCAGCGCGGTGCACACGGTCACCTGGAGCGGAAGCCGGCAGCGGCGCAGATGGCCCCACAAGGGGGTCTCGGGGTGCCGGGCATCGACCCTCCGCAGCAGCCAGTCGACGGCCCAGCCGATGAACAGCGTGATGGCCAGTGAGCCGCCGATGACGACGAGCGGACGCAGCACGTCCTCCATGGACACCTACCTCAATCCTTCCCTCGGACAGACTCCGGGTGTCCTGTGCCGCCTTCCCCGGATCCGGTGTCCTCAGACCGGGACTGGCACGATGGGAGGGGGCGATCCACGGAAAGGAAAGTGACAGCGGTGGCCGATACCTCGACGATTGTTCTGTTCCACTCCGCGTACGGGCTGCGGCCCGCCGTACAGGAGGCGGCCGACCGACTGCGCGCGGCCGGGCATGAGGTGGTCGTGCCGGACCTGTACGAGGGGCAGACCGCCGAAACCGTCGAGGACGGCATGGTGATCAAGGAGCGGATCGGCCGCGACGAGCTGCTGAAACGGGCCATCACCGCCGCCGCGCCGTACTCGGACCGCGGGCTGGTCTACGCCGGTTTCTCGCTCGGCGGCGCCCTGGCGCAGAACCTGGCGCTGGCCGACGACAAGGCGCGCGGACTGCTTCTGCTGCACGGCACCTCGGACATCGCCGACGACACCACGGTCGATGAGCTGCCGGTGCAACTGCATGTGGCCGACCCCGACCCGTTCGAGCCACACGACTGGCTCAACGCCTGGTATCTGCGGATGCGGCGGGCCGGTGCCGATGTGGAGGTCTTCCGGTACGCCGGGGCCGGGCATGTCTTCACCGACCCCGAGCTGCCGGACTACGACAAGGAGGCCGCCGAGGCCACCTGGCGGGTGGCGCTCGGCTTCCTGGCCGGCCTCTGAGCCGGTAGCCCGTCTGTGCACCGGTCCGTCAGCGCACCGGTGCGTCGGCGCGTTCGACCCGCTGGCTGCCCGCCTGGGTGCGGTACGACCGCGCCCAGGCGGTCGTGGCGTTGCGATCGGTCCTGTCGGAGACGGTGTAGTAGTCCATCTGGGCCCGCTGGGGAGTGACATCGAGCACGCCGTAGCCGTGCGAGTCCATGTCCACCCACTTCACATGGCGGTTGGCGACCTTGATCGCGGCCGCCGCGGCCAAGGACACCGTGTGCGGTGCCACATGGAGCAGATCGTCGAGGTTGTCCGAGGTCACCGAGGTGACCACGAACTCGGTCGCGGCCGACCGGGAGAGCGGATAGGTGGCGGCCTTCACCGGTACGTCGTTGGCCCACGCCATATGGATGTCACCGGTGAGGAAGACCGTGTTGCCGATCGCGTGGTCGGTGAGGTGGGCGAGCAGCTCGCGCCGGTCGTCCGTATAGCCGTCCCACTGGTCGGTGTTGATGGCCAGGCCGCCCTTGGGCAGCCCCAGCAGCTCGGCGAGCGGGCCCAGCAGCTCGGCGGGGAGGGCCCCGAAGGCGACCGGTGAGATCATCACAGAGTTGCCCACCAGCCGCCAGGTGGTGTCCGAGGCGGTCAGGCCCGACTTCAGCCAGTCGAGCTGGGCGCGGCCGGTCAGGGTGCGCTCCGGGTCGTCCACGTCGCCGCTGCCGGTGGCCGCCTGCTGGGAGCGGAACGAGCGCAGATCGAGCAGATGGAGATCGGCGAGGGTGCCGTAGCGCAGCCGCCGGTAGGTGGTGCCCTCGGTGGAGGGGCGCACCGGCATCCACTCGAAGTACGCCTGCTTGGCGGCGGCCACCCGCTGCGCCCACGCCCCCTCGGTGCCGGGCGTGTGGTTCTCCGCCCCGCCGGACCAGGCGTCGTTGGCGAACTCGTGGTCGTCCCATATCGCGATCAGGGGGAGCGCGGCGTGCAGCGCCTGGGCGTCGGGGTCGGTCTTGTAGTTCCCGTGCCGCATGCGGTAGTCGGCGAGCGTGACGATCTCATGGGTGGGGGCGTGCGGGCGGACGACGCTCTTCGCCTCCGGGTATTCGCCGCTCTTGTACTCGTAGATGTAGTCGCCGAGATGGAGCACCGCGTCCAGGTCGGTACGGGCGGCCAGATGGCGGTACGGGGAGAACCAGCCCGCCTCCCAGTTGGCGCAGGAGACCACGCCGAAGCGGACCCCGTCGGCCGCGGCGTCGTGCGCGGGGGTGGTGCGGGTGCGCCCCACGGGGGAGCGGACGCCGCCGTCCACGCCGAAGCGGTAGAAGTAGTCGGTGGCGGGCCGCAGCCCGCGCACATCGGCCTTGACGGTGTGGTCGGTGCCGGCGGCGGCCTTGACGGTGCCGCGGGCGACGACCGAGCGGAAGTCCCGGTCCTCGGCGACCTCCCAGGTCACCTCGATGGCCGGGCCGCGCCCCGAACCGGGCACGGCGTCGGGGACGGGCGTGATACGCGTCCACAGCAGGACCCCGTCGGGCAGCGGGTCACCCGAGGCGATGCCGTGCAGAAAGGCGGGCCCGGAGCCGGCGTGGGCGGCGGGTCCGGGGACGAGGGGCAGCAGGGCGGCGGCAGCCGCCGCGGCCGTGACGGCGCTGCGGCGCGAGATGTGGAGGTCGGTCACGGCCGAGGACATTACTGACAAGTAGCGGGCGGGGACAGGGGGCTTGGGGGATGTTCGCCCACCCGTCGCCGCCAGGTCACCACCGTCGTGGGCGTGAGGTCACCACCGCGGCTGCCGGCGCTGCCCTCGTCGCCGGGCCATAACGCCGTCGGCGGGCGCGCCCCAGGGGCACGCCCGCCGACTCGGCCGGGAAGGGCCGGACGTTACTTCTTGAGGTTCTGCTGGACGAGCGGGGTGAACTGGTCCGGGGTCATCGGCGGGTTCTGGCCCACCTCCAGCTTCTTCCCGTTGAGCTTGAAGGCCGGGGTGGAGTCGACGTCCTTGGTGTCGTTGAACGACTTGGACATGGCCAGCGCCCACCGGTCGTAGGTGCCGTTCTTCACGGCCTTCTCGAAGGCCGTGTTGCCCTTCAGCTCCTTGACCTGCTGGGCGATGTCGATCAGCTTCTGGTCGTTCGCGAAGGCGTCATCGGTCTCCTGCGGGTGGTTCTTCGGCGCGTACAGGGCCGCCTTGTAGTCCAGGAACGCCTGCGGGCTGACGTTGAGGGCCGCGCCGAGCGCGCTCAGCGCGTTCTTCGAGCCGGCGCCGGGCATCTGCTTGTTGTCGTCGAGGAAGGTGCCCATGGTGAACTGCGCCTTGTAGGTGCCGTCCTTGATGTCCTTGAGCACGGTCGGCCCGGTGAACTTCTCGAACTGGGCGCAGACCGGGCAGCGCATGTCCTCGTAGACGTGCAGGGTGTTCTTGGCCTTCTTGTCGCCGATGACGACCGTCGTGCCCTGGGAGCCGGAGGCGTTGGCGGGCTTCGCGAACGACTTCTTCTCGGCTGCCGCCCGCCACTTCTGGTTGGCGTCGTCCGACGAGTCCATGTTGGTGACGGCGTAGCCGATGCCGCCGGCTATCGCGAGGACCGCGACGACCGCGCCGCCGACGAACAACTGGCGCCGCGTGCGGTCCTTCTTGGCCTGGCGCTCACGCTCGGCGCGCAGCCGTTCGCGCGCGGCCTGCTTGTTCTGCTGGTTGTTGCGGTTGCTCATGATGGATCGATCTCCGTGGGTGTGCGTCGTCGGTAAGGCGTACGGGGTGTGGATCGCTGTGCTCGGGCAGCGGCCGAGCTGTGCTCAGGCAGTGGCCGAGCTGTGCTCAGGCAGTGGCCGAGCTGTGCTCAGGCAGTGGCCGAGCAGGGCGGTCCACGACGCACCACGGAGTGCACGAGGAGAGGGAGCGCCGGAGCCGGGCGCACGGGCCGTACGGACCGCGGGGCCGGGCGACGAAGGGGCCGCAGGGCCGCGGCGTGGACCGCGACGGCCAGCAGCAGCGGCCGGAAGGCGAAGGCGGCCAGGGAGGCCAGCAGACGGCTCAGGGCGGCCTCGCCGCGCCGCAGCCAGGCCGAGGCGAGCAGACCCACCGCGATATGCGCGGCGAGCAGCAGCCAGGGGGTGGCGGAGCTCACGGTGGCGGCCAGCGGGGTGCCGACCCCGTTCTGGGAGATCCCGGGCAGCGGACTGCCGAGATCGCCGCCGCCGCACAGCACGGTGACCCCCATGGAGCGCAGGGAGCCCGCCACGGGGCCGCCGGACGGTCCGTAACACGCCTGCTGGCCGGTGGTGAAGATCGTGTCGGCGGCCAGCTCCAGCGGGATCAGCAGGGCGGCTATGGACCAGAAGCCCCGCTCCCGGCCCGCGAGGGCGTACGCGACGGCGAAGACGGCCACCGAGAGCGCGCCGACGGTGCCCAGCGGCAGCGGGGTCCGCGACAGCAGGACATGCGAAGCCGAGGACAGCGTGACGCACAGCGCCGTGAAGAGCGCCGCGCGCACTGTCCTGAGCTGCGGTCCGGTGCCGTCCATGACTTCGAATTCTGCCATGAACGGCTGTAGGGACCATGTGAAGAATCGGCCCCGGCAGTCGGCTAACCGCCCTTGACCTGCTTGTTCACCGCTTCCGTGAACTCCGTCGCGGTCATCGGGGTGGAGCCGCCGCTGCCGGTGAGCTGGGAGCCGTCGAGCTTGACGGCGGGGGTGCTGTTCACCCCGGAGGCGTCGAAGTCGGCGATCATCTTCTTCGCCCAGGGGTCGTAGGTGCCCACGCGCAGCGCCTCCCGGAAGGAGGCGTTCGTCTTGAGTGCGTACACCTCCTGGGAGACGGCCAGCAGACGGCTGTCGTCGGCGTAGGAGTCCTTGCTCTCCTCGGGGTAGTTCTTCGCCGACATCAGGGCGGCCTTGTAGTCGAGGAAGGCGTCGGGGCTCACGTCCAGCGCCGCCCCGAGGGCGCTCAGGGCGTTCGCGGAGCCGTTGCCGCCCATGCTCTTGTCGAGGATGGCGGCGAAGTGGAACGAGACCTTGTACTTGCCGGCCTTGATGTCCTTGGCGATGGTCGGCCCGACCCCCTGGTCGAAGGAGGCGCACGGCGGGCAGCGCACGTCCTCGTAGACGTCGAGGGTGTGCCCCGCATCGGCCTCGCCGATCACCACGGTGGTGCCGCTCGGACCGGAGCTGTGGGCGGGCGCGACGAGGTTTCCCGGGCCCTGTGAGCCACCGGAGCCGTCCGGGCCCGGCGCTCCCGGCGGGCCCTGGACGACATCGTTCGCGGAACCGGCCCTGGAGTCCTTGTCGTCATCCGTGATCACGAGAACGCCCGCGACCACCGCGGCGGCCACCGTCACCGCCACCACGGCCATGAGCCCGGCCTTGCGCTGTGGGTCCGCCGGGGCGGGAGCGCCACCCCAGGGCCCGCCGCCCGGGCCGGGCGGCGGGGGAGCGGGCGGGAAGCCCGGGGGCTGGGACGGAGGCGGCGGATGACCCGGCTGCGGGTGCTCCGGCTGCTCCGGCTGCTGATACGGGTTCTGCTGCGGGTTCTGCTCGCCCCCCGGCGGCTGCTGTCCAGGCCACATGACCGGTAACGATAGGGGGGCGAGCACACAGTGACCATGGCCGGGTGACGATCGGAGCCCGGCGTGGCGATCAGAGCCCGGGGATGCGGCCGTTGCGGAAGAGGTCCACGAAGATCTGGTGGTCGGCCCGGGCGCGGGCACCGTAAGAGTGCGCGAAGTCCACCAGGAGGTCGGCGAAGCCGTCCTCGTCGGCGGCGATCACCGCGTCGATGGCGCGCTCGGTGGAGAACGGCACCAGCGAGTGGCCGCTCTGGTCGTCGGCGGCCGCGTGCATGGTGGCCGTGGCCCGCCCCAGGTCGGCCACGACCGCCGCGATCTCGGCCGGGTCGTCGATGTCGGACCAGTCGAGGTCCACCGCGTACGGCGACACCTCGGCGACCAGTTGCCCCGCCCCGTCCAGCTCGGTCCAGCCCAGCCACGGGTCGGCGTGGGCCTGGAGCGCGCGCTGGGAGATCACCGTGCGGTGGCCCTCGTGGTGGAAGTACGACCGCACCTGCTCGTCGGTGATGTGCCGGGAGACCGCCGGGGTCTGCCCCTGCTTCATGTAGATCACCACATCGTTCTCCAGGGCGTCGCTGTTGCCCTCCAGAAGGATGTTGTACGAGGGGAGCCCGGCGCTGCCGATGCCGATGCCCCGGCGGCCCACGACGTCCTTGACGCGGTAGGAGTCCGGGCGCGAGAGACTGGACTCGGGGAGCGTCTCCAGATAGCCGTCGAAGGCGGCCAGGACCTTGTAGCGGGTGGCCGCGTCCAGCTCGATGGACCCGCCGCCGGCCGTGAAGCGGCGCTCGAAGTCGCGGATCTCGGTCATCGAGTCCAGCAGCCCGAAGCGGGTCAGCGAGCGGGCGTCACGCAGTGCGTCCAGCAGCGGGCCCTCGGCGGTCTCCAGGGTGAAGGGGGGCACCTCGTCGTTCTTGGCGCCGGTGGCCAGGGCGTGCACGCGCTCGCGGTAGGCGCCGGCGTACGTCCGCACCAGCTCGCTGATCTTCTCGTCGCTGAGCGCCTTGGTGTAGCCGATGAGTGCCACGGAGGCGGCGAAACGCTTCAGGTCCCAGGTGAAGGGGCCGACGTACGCCTCGTCGAAGTCGTTCACATTGAAGATCAGCCGGCCGTTGGCGTCCATGTAGGTGCCGAAGTTCTCGGCGTGGAGGTCGCCGTGGATCCACACCCGGCTGGTGCGGTCGTCCAGGTACGGCCCGCCGGCGCGCTCCCGCTCCACATCGGAATAGAACAGACAGGCGGTGCCGCGGTAGAACGCGAACGCCGAGGCGGCCATCTTCCGGAACTTGACGCGGAAGGCGGCCGGGTCGGCGGCGAGCAGCTCGCCGAAGGCGGTGTCGAATACGGCGAGGATGTGCTCGCCGCGCTGTTCCGCCTGGGTCTGCTGGTTCGACATCGCGGAACGCCTCCTGGGGCATGAGGGATGTGATCGGTGTGGCAGATACGACAGGGTATGTTCCGTCGCGCCGGGTGCGCGGGAAGACCGGATGACCCGTCGGGATCAACGCCTGAGGCTACTCGTGAGTGCCCGGCCCGTGTCAGTGCGGAGGGGTAACCTTCGGAGCTGTCTCGCCCTGCCGTCATCGATTGTTCGCCGGAGGTCTTCCACCGTGACCAAGCCGCCCTTCACGCACCTGCATGTCCATACCCAGTACTCGCTGCTGGACGGTGCGGCGCGGCTCAAGGACATGTTCAACGCGTGCAACGAGATGGGCATGACCCACATCGCCATGACCGACCATGGCAACCTCCACGGCGCGTACGACTTCTACCAGCAGGCGACGGGCGCCGGGATCACGCCGATCATCGGGATCGAGGCGTATGTGGCGCCCGAGTCGCGGCGCTACAAGCGGCGGGTCCAGTGGGGCCAGCCGCATCAGAAGCGCGATGACGTCTCCGGTTCCGGTGGTTACACCCACAAGACCATCTGGGCGTCGAACAAGACCGGTCTGCACAACCTCTTCCGGCTCTCCTCCGACGCCTATATGGAGGGCTATTTCGTCAAGTGGCCGCGGATGGACAAGGAGACCATCGCCCAGTGGTCCGAGGGCCTGATCGCCTCCACCGGCTGCCCCTCGGGCGAGTTGCAGACCCGGCTGCGCCTGGGCCAGTTCGACGAGGCGCTGAAGGCCGCCTCCGAGTACCAGGACATCTTCGGCAAGGACCGGTATTTCCTGGAGCTGATGGACCACGGCATCGAGATCGAGCGCCGGGTCCGGGACGGGCTGCTGGAGATCGGCAAGAAGCTGGACATCCCGCCGCTGGTCACCAACGACTCGCACTACACGTACTCCCGCGAGGCGACGGCCCATGACGCGCTGCTGTGCGTCCAGACCGGTAAGAACCTCTCCGACCCGGACCGGTTCCGCTTCGACGGCACCGGCTATTACCTGAAGTCCACGGAGGAGATGTACGCCATCGACTCCTCCGACGCCTGGCAGCAGGGGTGCGCCAACACCCTGCTGGTCGCCGAGCAGATCGACGCCACCGGCTGGTTCGAAAAGCGCGACCTGATGCCGCGGTTCGACGTCCCCGAGGGGTATACCGAGGTCACCTGGTTCCAGGAGGAGGTCAAGAAGGGGATGGCCCGCCGCTTCCCCGGCGGCGTCCCCGAGGACCGTCAGAAGCTCGCCGAGTACGAGATGGACGTCATCATCCAGATGGGGTTCCCGGGGTACTTCCTCGTGGTCGCCGACTTCATCATGTGGGCCAAGAACAACGGCATCGCGGTCGGCCCCGGCCGTGGCTCCGCGGCCGGTTCGATCGTCTCGTACGCGATGGGCATCACCGACCTCGACCCGGTCGAGCACGGGCTGATCTTCGAGCGGTTCCTCAACCCCGAGCGTGTGTCCATGCCCGATGTCGACATCGACTTCGACGAGCGCAGGCGCGGTGAGGTCATCCGGTACGTGACCGAGAAATACGGTGCCGACAAGGTCGCCCAGATCGGCACGTACGGCACCATCAAGGCCAAGAACGCGATCAAGGACTCCGCCCGGGTGCTCGGCTACCCGTACGCGATGGGCGACCGCATCACCAAGGCCATGCCCGCCGACGTCCTCGGCAAGGGCATCCCGCTCTCCGGTATCACCGATGAGAAGCACCCCCGCTACAGCGAGGCGGGCGAGGTGCGCGGGATGTATGAGAACGAGCCGGATGTGAAGAAGGTCATCGATACCGCGCGCGGTATCGAGGGCCTGGTGCGCCAGATGGGTGTGCACGCCGCCGGTGTGATCATGTCGAGCGAGACGGTGACCGACCATGTCCCGGTCTTCTCGCCGAAGAACGACGGCCAGGTCGTGACCCAGTGGGACTACCCCACCTGTGAGTCGCTCGGCCTGCTGAAGATGGACTTCCTCGGCCTGCGCAACCTCACCATCATGGATGACGCGGTCAAGATGGTGCGCGCCAACAAGGGCGTCGACCTGAAGATGCTCGATCTGTCCCTGGACGACCCCAAGACCTTCGAACTGCTCTGCCGCGGTGACACCCTGGGCGTCTTCCAGTTCGACGGCGGCCCGATGCGCTCACTGCTGCGCATGATGAAGCCTGACCACTTCGAGGACATTTCCGCCGTCTCGGCCCTCTACCGGCCGGGCCCGATGGGCATGAACTCGCATATCAACTACGCGCTGCGGAAGAACGGCCAGCAGGAGATCACCCCGATCCACCCCGAGCTGGAGGAGCCGCTCAAGGAGGTCCTGGGCATCACCTACGGCCTCATCGTGTACCAGGAGCAGGTGCAGAAGGCCGCCCAGGTGCTCGCGGGCTACTCGCTCGGACAGGCCGACCTGCTGCGCCGCGCGATGGGCAAGAAGAAGCAGGAGGTCCTCGACAAGGAGTTCGTGCCCTTCCAGAAGGGCTGCCGCGAGCGCGGCTACTCCGACGAGGCCATCCAGGCGGTGTGGGACGTCCTGGTCCCGTTCGCCGGATACGCGTTCAACAAGGCGCACTCCTCCGCGTACGGCCTGGTCACCTACTGGACCGCGTATCTCAAGGCCAACTACCCCGCCGAGTACATGGCGGCGCTGCTCACCTCGGTCCGTGACGACAAGGACAAGTCGGCGGTCTATCTGAACGAGTGTCGTCGTATGGGCATCAAGGTGCTGCCGCCGAACGTCAATGAGTCCGAGGCCAACTTCACCGCTCAGGGTGATGATGTGATCCTCTTCGGTCTCACGGCGGTCCGGAACGTGGGTCAGAACGTGGTGGAAGCGATCATCCGCGGCCGTAAGGCCAAGGGGAAGTACGGCTCGTTCCCGGACTACCTGGACAAGGTCGAGGCGGTCGTGTGCAACAAGCGCACCACCGAATCGCTGATCAAGGCGGGCGCGTTCGACGAGATGGGCCACACCCGTAAGGGGCTCACGGCGCACTACGAGGCGCTGATCGACAATGTGGTCGCGGTCAAGCGCAAGGAGGCCGAGGGGCAGTTCGACCTCTTCGGCGGCATGGCCGGTGACAGCGGGGACGGCGAGGGGCCGGGCTTCGGCCTCGACGTCGAGTTCTCGGACGTCGAATGGGAGAAGACCTATCTGCTGGCCCAGGAGCGGGAGATGCTGGGCCTGTATGTCTCCGATCATCCGCTGTTCGGCATCGAGCATGTGCTGAACGAGAAGGCGGACGCCGCGATCTCCGCGCTCACCGGGGGTGAGCACGCGGACGGCGCGATCGTCACCATCGGCGGGATCATCTCCGGTCTACAGCGCAAGATGACCAAACAGGGCAACGCCTGGGCCATCGCCACCGTGGAGGACCTGGCCGGCTCCATCGAGTGCATGTTCTTCCCGGCCACCTATCAGCTCGTCTCCACCCAGCTCGTCGAGGACGCGGTCGTCTTCGTCAAGGGCCGCCTCGACAAGCGCGAGGACGTGCCCCGGCTGGTCGCCATGGAGCTGATGGTCCCCGATCTGTCCGAGGCATCGGCCAACGCGCCCGTGACGATCACCATTCCCACGGTCAAGGTCACCCCGCCGCTGGTCGAGAAGCTGGGCGAGGTGCTCACCCACCACCGCGGCGCCACCGAGGTGCGGATCAAGCTCCAGGGGGCGCGGAAGACCACCGTGCTGCGGCTCGACCGGCACCGGGTCACCGCCGACCCGGCGCTCTTCGGCGATCTCAAGGTGCTGTTGGGAGCGTCCTGCCTGGCCGGATGAGCCCCTGCGGCCTTGACGCCGGCACGAGCGCACCAGGGGCGCGCCCGCATCGGGCGCGCCCCTGGGGGCCGCGGTCACGCGGCCCTGCCACCGCGGTGGCTCAGCGCCGGTGCGCGGTGCGTCAGTTGTGGCCGAAGCTCTTCTGCCGGCCCTTGCGTGCCGTCGAGGGGCTGCCCTCCGGCCGCATCGCCTGCGACTGCCCGTCCATCGACGGCTGCTGCTCGGCGGGGCGGTCCGCCGTGCCGCGCTCCTGACGCTGTTCCTGCTGCTGCTTGCGATCGCGGTTCTTGTTCTTGCCCATGGTGGTCTTCCTCCGGTTGGGATCAGCCCCCTGGCGAAGGGCCCTCCCGGGCGAAGCCCTTCGGGAAGAAACAGTGACATGCCACGGTGACCCGTGCATTTCGGGCAATTACGGTGAGTGAGAAGGAGGGTATTGGCGGGTAAGCCGTATCCGCCACGCCGGTGATCCAGTTCGGACTGATAACCCCCGCACGGTCGGGCAGACTCGAAGGAAAGCCGAAAACCACATCCGGGGGCGCGGCTGTGTGCGGGGGGCGACCGAGGACTGGACCGTCAGGAAAGAGGGTGGAACGTGGACCGCTGCGTCGTCCTGGTGGACGCCGGGTATCTGCTGGGCGCCGCCGCGAGCCTGCTGGCCGGGGAGCCCGCCCGATCGCGTATCTCCGTCGACCACGCGACCCTCATCCAGGGCCTGCGGGAGCGCGCCGAGGCCGAGACCGAGTGTCCGCTGCTGCGGATCTACTGGTTCGACGGCGCCCCCGACCGGGTGCCCCAGCCGGAGCACCGGCGGCTGCGCGTGATGCCCCGGGTGACTGTACGGCTGGGTGCGCTCACCCGCAGTGACGGTCGCTGGGCCCAGAAGGGCGTGGACGCCGCCATGCACGCCGAGCTCACCGAGCTCGCCCGCAACCGGGCGTGCGCCGACATCGTCCTGGTCACCGGCGACGGGGATCTGCTGCCCGGGCTGATGTCGGCCAAGGAGCACGGCGTCGCCGTCCACCTCTGGGCGGTGCAGGCCGCCGACGGCGACTACAACCAGTCCGAGGACCTTGTCGCCGAGGCCGATGAGCGGCGCGTCCTCGACCGCGCCTGGATCACCAGGGCGGTGCGCGCCAAGGAGCTTCCCGGGCCCTGTGCGCCCGTCTCCGAGCCCCGCCCGGAGATCGCGGCCATTCTCTCCGCCCCGCTGCCGGAGACGGCCGCCGCCGCTGCCGCGGCCGCGACCGGGGCGCCCGGCGCGGCGGAGGCACCCGGCGGCCGTAACGGCGCCGCCCGGCCCGGCGCCGATGGGACCGGCCCGGCCGCCGCCCCCGGCCGTCCCGCCGCCCCGGCCGCCGAGGCGGGCACGGACGTCACCGCGGCGGGCGTCGGCAAGGGGGTGCCCACCCCCAAGGACCTCGCCGACCTGGGTCGCGGCCCGGCCGCGCCCGGCGGCCAGGGCGAGCGGCAGCAGGCCGCCGGTGCCACCCTGCGCTGGTCCTCCGACAAGGGCTGGGTCGACCGGGGCCCCGGCGCCGTGGGGGAGCCGCCGGAGACCGCCAACCTCCCCATGCTGGCCCAGCTCACCAGCGCCGAGCAGCGCTGGGCCGACCGCGAGGAGGACATCACGGCCGTCAGCGGCGACCCGTTCGAGGTCGGCCAGGTCTTCGCCCGCCGCTGGACCGACCGGCTCGCCGATCCGGTCCCGTTGCGCCAGATCTCCACGGAGTACCCCCGCATCCCGCACCGCATCGACGGTGAACTGCTGCGCTACGCGGCCCGCTTCGGGCTGCTGGCCCACAAGGACGACCAGATCGACGAGCACGACCGCTATGCGATCCGGGCGGGTTTCTGGCGCGAAATCGACCTCCGCTCGGCCGCGGAGCACGCGCAGACGGGCGGCTAGGGGATATCCGGCGGATCTTGACCGGGGGCACGGTCACGCTGAGCGGCTCGGGCCTGGCGAACCTCACCCGGGTGAACTTCGGGGATCGGTCGTCCCCACCACCGTGACGGCCGGTGCGGTCACCGCCACCGTTCCGGCGCTATGCGCCGATCAGTACCGCGTCACCGTCACCGCCCGCGGCTCGACCAGCAACTTCTTACCGTTCTTCGTCATCCCCACCCCGGTCTGCCACGGACTGAGCAGCAATGCCGGACCGGCCGGGCCCACCGCCGTCACGCTCCTCGGCACGGGCTTCCCGACCGCCACCGGCGTCACCTTCGCTACGACGCCCCAGCGCCGTCACCGTCACCCCGGCGGCGCAGCTCTCCGGCCCAGAACGTCACGATCGGCGGCACCTGTCTGCTCGACGCCACCGCGGTGGTCCTCGGCAGCGGGCCCACCCACGCCCCCGCCACCTTTGTGAACCTCTCCTCGACCCAGATCCTCTCCGTCGTGCCCGCGGTGCTCCCCGGGACGTACTCCGTTCTCGTCACGACCCCCGGTGGCACCGACACGGCCGGGCCGCCGAGCCTCCTCGTCCTGTGATCCTCCGATCCGTCCCCGAGGGCCCCGAGGACGGGAGCGGGTGTTTGGGCGCGTACCCTCATAGCTCGTGAGGACGGGCGCGAAACAGGCGACGAGTGGCGATGTGGTGTGCACCGTGCGCGGCCTGGTCAAGACCTATCCCGCGGCGCGCGGCCGCCGCGGCGCCCCCGCCACGCCCGCCGTCCGGGCCAGCGACGGCATCGACCTCGATGTGCTGCGCGGCGAGGTCTTCGGGCTGCTCGGGCCCAACGGCGCCGGCAAATCCACCCTCGTACGGCAGCTCACCGGCCTGCTGCGGCCCGACGAGGGCAGTGTGCGGGTGCTCGGCCACGATCTCGTACGCCACCCCGAGCGCGCCGCCCGGCTGCTGTGCTACCTCGGCCAGGACTCGACCGCCCTGGACGAGCTGACCGTCGCCCTCGCCGCCGAGACCACCGCGCGGCTGCGCGGGCTGGAGGCCCGCGCGGCCCGTGCCGAGCGGGACGCGGTGATCGAGGAGCTGGGGCTCGGGGAGATCGCCGGGCGCCCGCTGAAGAAGCTCTCCGGCGGCCAGCGGCGGCTGGCCTGCGTCGCCGCCGCGCTGGTGGGGGAGCGGCCGCTGCTGGTGCTGGACGAGCCCACCAGCGGAATGGACCCCGTCGCCCGGCGCGCCGTATGGGCGGCCGTGGACCGGCGGCGGGCCGAGCGGGGGGTGACCGTGGTGCTGGTCACCCACAATGTGATCGAGGCGGAAACGGTTCTGGACCGGGTCGCCGTGCTGGACCGCGGCAAGGTCATCGCCTGCGACACGCCCGCCGGGCTGAAGGCGCTGGTCGCCGACGAGGTGCGGCTGGAGCTGGTGTGGCGCACCGAGCCGCCGCTGGAGGTGCCCGAGGTCGCCGCCCTGCGGAGCGCCGCCGAGGCGGCCCGGGCCGCCGGTGGCGTCTCCGGGCGGCGCTGGACGCTCCGGCTCCCGCCGGACGAGGCGCGCGCCGCCATCGCCACCGTGACCGGTGGCCCCGCCTTCGCCGCGCTGGACGATTTCACCCTTGCCACGCCGAGCCTGGAGGATGTGTACATCGCCCTGGGCGGCCGTGCGGAGGGCGCGGAGGGGCTGGTGAAGGCGTGACCGCCGGGGTGAGCCGGTGAACACGTCGGCGACCGTGACCGTAAGAGCCGTAGAGGCGAAGAGGAGCCGCGCAACGTGAGTGTCATGCCCGCCGTGTCCGGTGTATCCGGTGTGTCCGGGGCCACTGCTGTGCCTGGTGCGCCTGGTGTGTCCGGTGCTTCCGCCGGGCTGCCCAGTGCGCCCGGTGCCTCGTCCGGTGCCTCCGGTACGTCCGGTGCCTCCGGTACGTCGGGGGCGTCCGGTGCGTCCGGTGAGGCCGGGGACATCCCCGCGCCGCTGGCGGCGCGGGCGCGGCTCCTCCCCGCGCTCGCCGCGGTCTACCGGGCCCAGCTCTCGCGGGCCCGGGTGGCCCGGATACCGCTGCTCTTCGTGGCCACCTTCCAGTCCATCGGGATCATGATCCTGATGCGCGGGGTGGTGGACGGCGGGAGCGAGGCTCGGGCCGTGGTGGCCGGGTCGAGCGTGCTGGTCGTCGCCTTCGTGGCGCTCAACCTGCTCGCCCAGTACTTCGGCCAGCTCCGGGCCAGCGGCGGGCTCGACCACTACGCGACCCTGCCGGTGCCGCCCTCGGCCGTGGTGCTCGGGGCGGCCGCCGCGTACGCCTCCTTCACCGTGCCCGGGACCATCGTCACCGCGGTCATGGGCAGTGTGCTCTTCCAACTGCCCATGACGCATCTGTGGATCCTCCTCGCCGTGATCCCGCTCTCCGGCGCCGCCCTCGCCGGACTCGGCGCCGTGCTGGGGCTGCTCGCCCCGCGTCAGGAACTCGCCACGCTGTGCGGGCAGTTGGGGATGTCCGCCGCGCTGCTGCTGGGAGTGCTGCCCGCGGACCGGATGCCGCAGGTGGTGTCGTACGCACGCGATCTGCTGCCGTCGACGTACGGTGTGGAGGCCCTGGCCCGGGCCTTCGACGGGCAGCCCGACTGGTGGGTGGTCTGTGCCGACCTCGGGGTGTGCGCCGGGGTGGCCGTGGTGTCCCTCGCCGCCGCGACCTGGGCCTATCGGCGGGCGGCCGTGCGGTGACGCGCCGCAGCGAACGTCCCGCCGACCGAACTACGCCGTCCGCCTGGCACGATGACGGGGTGACCGCACCGTTGACGCCACATGATCCGCCTCCGCCGCACGAGGACCCCGCCGAGGGCCGCCCCCCGGCCCACGGGCAGTCCGCCGGGGACTCCTCCGTGCCGAATCCCTCGGGGTACCCGGAGCACCCTTCCGGGCATCCAGGGGGCTCGGAGCACCCCGAGCACCCCGAGCACTCGGAGTACTCCGAGCCGGGGCCCGAGTTGCGCGCCGAACTGGTGCAGGCGTCGCTGGTCGCCATCGCGGTGGCGGTCTCCGGGGTGCTCCTGGGGCTGCTGTGGCTGTGGTTGGCGCCGAAGGTTCCCCTGGTCTCGGACGGCACCGCCGTCTATCTGAAGAACTCGGAAGGGGAGGACGCGATCGGCGCGGACGGTGTGTTCACGCTGCTCGGACTCGCCTTCGGGGCCGTCTCGGCCCTCATCGTCTTTCTGCTCTTCCGCCACGGCGGTATCGCGCTGGTCATCGGCCTGGCGATCGGCGGGGTCCTCGCCTCGGTGATCGCCTGGCGGCTGGGCCTCTGGCTGGGCCCCACCTCGGACGTCGTGGCCCACGCCAAGGAGGCCGGTAAGGGCGTCACCTTCGACGGGCCGCTGAAGCTGGGCGCGAAGGGTGCGCTGCTGGCGTGGTCGGTGGCGGCGATGGTGATCCATTTGGCGCTGACGGGGCTGTTCGGTCCCCGGGATCCGGAGCCTGCGTTGCCGTCGGTGGCTAGCCCGGGAGCGCGCTAGGGGGCTGTCCGGCGGTACGTGACGCCTGCGGCGGGCTGTTCCCCTCCCCGCCCCTTCTCGCGGCCATCGATTTGCGGCTCCGCCGCGTGGTGGGGGGCTGCCTCGGACTCCGGGTTCGGGGGCTGTTCCCCGCCCCTTCTCGCGGCCATCGATTTGCGGCTCCGCCGCGTGGTGGGGTTCCGCCCCAGGCCCCGGGTTCGGGGGGCTGTTCCCCTACCCGCCCCTTCCCGAAACTGGGGCTCCGCCCCAGGCCCCGGGTTCCGGGGACGGGGCTTCTGGTTTCGGGCGGCGGTGGGCGGGCTGTTCCGCTCCCCGGCTCCTTGCCGCAGCGTTGATTCGCGGCTCCGCCGCGTGGTGGGGCTCCGCCCCAGGCCCCGGACCCCGGGATGGGGCTTCTGGTGTAGGGCGGCGGTGGGCGGGCTGATTCCCTCCCCGCCCCTTCCCGAAACTGGGGCTCCGCCCCAGGCCCCAGGCCCCAAGCCCCGGGATGGGGCTTCTGGTGTCGGCGGCGGTGGGCAGGCTGTTCCCCTTCTCGGGCCTTTGCCGTGGCATCGGTTTGTGGCTCCGCCGCGTGGTGGGGCTCCGCCCCAGAGCCCGGGGTCCAGGGGCGGAGCCCCTGGTATCGGGAAGGGGCGGGTAGGGGAAAGATCCGCCGGACACCCCCGCAGGCCGCCGCCTGGGCGGCTACGGAGCCACGCGCGGGCGTCGGATGCCATGAGCGGGCACCACGCGGTACGAGCGGGCGCCGGGCGCCAGGGCACCGCAAGAGCGCTGGAAGCGCTATGCGCGGGCGATCGGTGCCAGTACCGCGTCCGTAAGCGACGCCAGGTCCCCCGGCGCCAGCTCGACCTCCAGCCCCCGGCGGCCCGCCGAGACGCAGATCGTCTCGTAGCCGGTGGCCGACTCGTCCAGGGCCGTGGGCAGGCGCTTGCGCTGGCCGAGGGGGGAGATTCCGCCCCGCACATAGCCCGTGGTGCGTTCGGCCGCCGCGGGGTCCGCCATCGTGGCGCGCTTGCCTCCCACCGCCGAGGCGAGCGCCTTGAGGTCGAGCGTGGCCGAGACCGGCACGATGGCGACCGTAAGGCGGTCATCGACGCTCGCGACAAGGGTTTTGAAGACCCGGCCCGGTTCGACGCCGAGCGCCTGGGCGGCCTCCTCGCCGTAGGAGGGGGCCGCCGGGTCGTGCTCGTAGGAGTGCAGGGTGAATTCCGTGCCCGCCGCGGTGAGGGCGGTGGTGGCGGGGGTGCCCGCCGAGGTCTTCTTGGTCTTCTTGGGCATATTCGTCCGCGTCAGTTGGGGCTGGTGGGACCGCGGGTCAGATCGACGGCCGGCAGCGACGGGAGCTTACCGATGACGGCGCTCTCGGCGCGAAGGAGTTTCAGCTCGTCGGCCAGCCGGCTCGCCGTGTCCGGCGCCTGTAGCAGCCGCTGCTTCGCGGGCGTGTCGAGCACGGCCGCGGCCGCCACCAGGTAGGAGAGCACGGACGGTTCGCCCGGCAGGTCCTGCTCGTTCGCCAGGGTCCGCTCACGAGCGCCCGCGAGCCGCTTCTGGTACATGCGGAAGGCCCGTACGACCCCCGAGGCCAGCGCCCCGGCACCCTCGCCCTGCTCCTCCTCCAGCTCCTTGACCTCGGCCGTCAGATAGGGGCCTGAGGAGTCCACGGAGACCAGTTCGAAGCGGGTGGTGCCGGTGGCCAGCACCTCGAAGGTGCCGCCCTCCTGTTCCCGGATGGTGGCCGCGTCGGCCACGCACCCCACGGCGTAGAAGGACTTGGCGGGATCCGGTCCGAACCCGGCCGTGGGGCCGGGGTCCGGCCGCGTGACGGAGTCCGGGAGGCCGACCGCGCTCGGGGCGACCTCATGGCCGTCCCGGATCGCGATCACTCCGAACCGGCGCGGCGCGTCCTCGGGGAGCGCCGACAAATCGCGCATCAGGGAGCGGTACCGCTGCTCGAAGACGTTCAGGGGCATGACGAGCCCCGGGAACAGCACCGTGTTCAGCGGGAAGAGCGGAAGGCGCGCGGAGGTCACGGGGCGTAAGCCTAATGGCCCCGCGCGTTTCCTTTCACTGGCGCCGCAGCAGTCGGTCCCCGGCGCCGCGGCAGTCGGTCACTGGCGCCGCAGCAGCCGGGACGCACCGGCGGCGACCGCGGTGGCCAGCACCCACCCCAGCAGGATCATGACGATGGACGCCCATTGGACGGCGCCGACCGGTTTCCAGTAGCCGTCCATGCCCAGATCGATCACCGGGATCAGCAGATCGAGCGTGTACAGCGAGGCGTTCCAGTGCGGGGATTCATCCGGCTTGAGCGCCTCCGGCCGGTTGTGGGCGAAGAACACCGAGCCGACCGCCCACAGCACCGCCATCCACACCGCGGCCCGGCCCGGGCGGTACCCGTAGGCCACCGTCCAGTCCTGGAGATAGCCCCAGACCTTCCCGGCGAGCGGCAGCGTCTCCCGGCGGCGGCGCTGCTTGGCGAGCTGCACCTCGCGCGCGTCGGCGTCCTCGCCGCTGGCCCGCATCGTGTTGGCCAGCATCTCGTACGGCTCGGGCGCGTACTCGGGGGTCGCCGCGGCCACCCACTCCAGCCGCCGGGCCAGCGGGAAGTGGCCGCGCGGAATCAGGCACTCATAGCTGAACCCGGCCATGGTCAGCCCGCCCGGCCCCGGCCAGCTCACCGACTTGTCGACAAGATTGACCACCCGGGCGCCGGAGAGGATCACCCGTCCACGCTGCGGCCGCTCCCCGAGGAATCGCAGCTCGGGGGTCTGGACCCGGCGCAGCGAAAGCTCCTGGTCGTTCTCCATGATGAAGCGGGCCTGGTCGAAGTCGATCGCGTCGCCGATCCGCCCGTCGTCCAGCCGG
This sequence comes from Streptomyces sp. CY-1, assembly GCF_047218265.1. NCBI lineage: Bacteria > Bacillati > Actinomycetota > Actinomycetes > Kitasatosporales > Streptomycetaceae > Streptomyces > Streptomyces sp. CY-1. Next base: position 3,292,469 of record NZ_CP178393.1, on the reverse strand, counting down.
ATCCCGCCCTCGCATTCGAAGCGCTGGATCCGGGTGCCCCGGGTGGGAGTGGAGGCGGTGCCGTACGGCGGGGTGGAGCCGCTGGAGTAGGTGCTCACCCCGCCCGCGGTGAGATAGAGGCTGCGCTCCACGGTGAGCTGCGGTGCGTTGAGCGCGCGGCGGCCGTAAGGGTTGCGCAGCCGGCTGCCGCGCAGGCTGAGCGACACCCCGATCTGCGCCCCGCGCAGGCTCAGCTCGCCATAGGACTCGATCATGTCGGCCTGGAAGTCCTGGGCGACGGTCAGCCCGTCGGCGCTGATCGACATGCCCCGGCGGTCGCGGCGCACGATGAGCTGGTTGAGCAGTAAATCCGTGCCGATATGGGCGTCGGTGAGCCGGATCCCGTGTTCGACCACACAGCGCGGCAGATGGAGATCGCCCTCGGTGCGCAGCCGGGCCGCCTCCAGCCGTGGAAGGGCGCAGCCCACCAGGCGCAGGGTGGTGAACTGCGCCTCGGGGAGCAGCACCTCCCGCTCGAAGCGGCAGTTCTTCAGCTCCACATAGGGCTCGATGTTCCCGCCGGCCAGGTCGAGCGTGCCGGTGATGTGCACCCCGTTGAGCTTGAGCGCGGCGACCCGGCCCGGCTGCGCGGGCGGCCCGTCCAGCAGCAGCAGGGCCACGACACGCGCACGGACACTGCGCTCCGGGCCCCAGGCATACGGGCCGGAGGGGTCGTTCCGCTGGGGGTGCGAGGTGCGCAGATCATGGGTGCTGCCATTGCGGAACGCCTGCCACATGCCCCATTCGGCGGTGGTCAGGTCGAGGCCCGGGGGTGGGTCGCCATCGTGCGGCTCGGTCACAGCCGTGTCCCCTCCTGATTCTCCGTGTCCCCGTACGGAGCACATTCCCGCTGAGTAACCGGTTGAACGCCAACGGTCAGGGTCAACTTAGGGCGTCCGTATCACTGACTGATACGGGGGGAGGGGCGTCGTGGCGGGTCTGAGACAATTGATCGCGTGATCTCCCGTATCGATCTGCGCGGTGCCGCCTTCCCGGAAGGCGGGATCGACCGCGACCTGCTGCCCCGTGCCGAGCTCGACGTCGAGGCCGCCCTGGAGAAGGTGCGGCCCATCTGCGACGACGTGCGCCATCGCGGTACCGCTGCGCTGATCGACTACGCCCATCGGTTCGACGGCGTCGTCATAGAACGGGTGCGGGTCCCCGTGGAGGCGCTGGAGCGCGCCCTGACGGAGCTGGACCCGGCCGTGCGCGCCGCCCTGGAGGAGTCCGTCCGGCGGGCCCGGCTGGTCCACCGCGACCAGCGGCGCACCGACCACACCACCCAAGTGGTGCCGGGCGGCACGGTCACCGAGCGCTGGGTGCCGGTCGAGCGCGTCGGGCTGTACGTACCGGGCGGGCGCTCGGTCTACCCCTCCTCCGTGGTGATGAACGTGGTGCCCGCGCAGGAGGCCGGGGTCGGCTCGATGGCCGTCGCCTCCCCGCCGCAGGCGGAGTTCGGCGGGCTGCCGCACCCCACGATCCTCGCGGCGTGCGCGCTGCTGGGCGTGGACGAGGTGTACGCGGCGGGCGGCGCCCAGGCCGTCGCCATGTTCGCCTACGGCACCGAGGACTGCCGCCCGGTCTCCATGGTGACCGGGCCGGGCAACATCTTCGTGGCCGCGGCCAAGCGGCTGCTCAAGGGCCGGATCGGCATCGACGCCGAGGCCGGGCCGACCGAGATCGCCATCCTCGCCGACGCCACCGCCGACCCGGTGCATGTGGCCGCGGACCTGATCAGCCAGGCCGAGCACGATCCGCTGGCCGCCTCCGTGCTGGTCACCGACTCCGAGGAGCTGGCCGCGGCGGTCGAGAAGGAGCTGGACGTCCAGCTCGGGGCCACCAAGCATGTCGAGGACCGGATCCGTCCGGCGCTGTCCGGGCGGCAGTCCGGCATCGTGCTGGTCGACGGCCTCGAGCAGGGTCTGGCCGTGGTGGACGCGTACGCGGCCGAGCATCTGGAGATCCAGACCGAGGACGCGGCGGCCGTCGCGGCCCGGGTGCGCAACGCCGGGGCGATCTTCGTCGGGGCCTTTTCGCCGGTGTCGCTCGGCGACTACGCGGCGGGCTCCAACCATGTGCTGCCCACCGGCGGCTGCGCCTGCCACTCCTCGGGGCTGTCCGTGCAGTCGTTCCTGCGCGGCATCCATGTGGTGGACTACAGCCGGGAGGCGCTGGCCGAGATCGCCGGGCATGTGGTGACGCTGGCCGAGGCGGAGGATCTGCCCGCCCACGGCGCCGCGGTGAAGGCAAGGTTCGACTGGAAGGTGCCACCGAGCAAGTGACCGGCATTGACGATCTCCCGATCCGGGACGAGCTCCGTGGTAAATCCCCGTACGGCGCCCCGCAGCTCGAGGTGCCCGTACGGCTGAACACCAACGAGAACCCCTATCCGCTGCCCGAGCCGCTGGTCGCCCGCATCGCCGAGCGGGTCACCGAGGCGGCCCGGAACCTCAACCGCTACCCGGACCGGGACGCGGTCGAGCTCCGTACCGAGCTGGCCCGCTATCTGAGCCGCACGGCCGGTCTCGAAGTCGGCGTCGCCCAGGTCTGGGCGGCCAACGGGTCCAATGAGGTGCTCCAGCAGTTGCTTCAGACCTTCGGCGGGCCGGGGCGCACCGCGATCGGCTTCGAGCCCTCGTACTCGATGCACGCGCTCATCTCGCGCGGCACCGGCACCGGCTGGATTTCCGGTCCCCGGAACGCCGATTTCACCATCGATGTCGATGCCGCCCGTAAGGCCATCGCCGAGCACCGCCCCGATGTCGTCTTCATCACCTCGCCGAACAACCCGACGGGGACGGCCGTCGCGGCCGAGACGGTGCTGGCGCTCTACGAGGCGGCCCAGGCCGCCAGGGCGGACGCCGCCGGGGCGCTCGTCGTCGTGGACGAGGCGTACGGGGAGTTCAGCCACCGGCCGTCGCTGCTGCCGCTGATCGAGGGGCGGCCCCGGCTGGTGCTCTCGCGCACCATGTCCAAGGCGTTCGGCGCGGCCGGGCTGCGGCTCGGCTATCTCGCCGCCGATCCGGCGGTCGTCGACGCCGTCCAGCTCGTCCGGCTGCCGTACCACCTCTCCGCCGTCACCCAGGCCACCGCGCTGGCCGCCCTGGAGCACACCGATACGCTGCTGGGGTACGTCGAGGCGCTGAAGGCCGAGCGCGACCGGCTGGTGAGCGAGCTGCGCACGCTGGGCTGCGAGGTGACCGACTCCGACGCCAACTTCGTCCAGTTCGGCCGCTTCGAGGACGCCCACGCGGCGTGGCAGGGCCTGCTGGACCGGGGCGTCCTGGTCCGTGACAACGGCGTACCGGGCCGGCTGCGGGTCACCGCGGGCACCCCGGCCGAGAACGACGCGTTCCTCGACGCGGTACGCGAGCTGATGAAGGAGAAGAGCGCATGACCCGCGTGGGACGTGTGGAGCGCACGACCAAGGAGACCTCGGTCGTCGTCGAGATCGATCTCGACGGCACCGGCCAGGTCGATGTGTCGACAGGTGTCGGCTTCTACGACCACATGCTCGACCAGCTCGGCCGCCACGGGCTCTTCGACCTCACGGTCAAGACCGAGGGCGACCTGCACATCGACACCCACCACACCATCGAGGACACCGCCCTCGCGCTCGGCGCCGCCTTCAAGCAGGCGCTCGGCGACAAGGTGGGCATCTACCGGTTCGGCAACTGCACGGTGCCGCTGGACGAGTCGCTGGCCCAGGTGACGGTCGACCTCTCCGGCCGCCCGTACCTGGTGCACACCGAGCCGGAGAACATCGCGCCGATGATCGGCACCTACGACACCACGATGACCCGGCACATCCTGGAGTCCTTCGTGGCCCAGGCGCAGATCGCCCTGCATGTCCACGTCCCGTACGGGCGCAACGCACACCACATCGTGGAGTGCCAGTTCAAGGCCCTGGCGCGGGCCCTGCGCTACGCCAGCGAGCGCGACCCCCGCGCCGCCGGGATCCTCCCCTCCACGAAGGGGGCACTGTGAGCGTCGCACGCGCGGCCGCCCGGCCGCGGATGGCACGCGACCCGCGCTTTCGCCGCGCGGGCGGAGAAGCGAACGAGGTAAGGCTGTGAGCGTCGCACGCGCGGCCGCCGGGCCGCGGATGGCACGCGACCCGCGCTTTCGCCGCGCGGGCGGAGAAGCGAACGAGGTAGCGTCTTGAACGGCTTGTCGACCGTGTTCATCCTCGTGGGGCTGTTTCTGCTCGGCGGGGTCATCTCCTTCGTCAAGCAGGGCATCTCCAAGAGCATCGTCACGCTGCTCGGGATCGGTGCCACGATGGCGCTGCTCGCCGGGATCCTGCGGCTTGAGGTATGGAATTGAGCGACCTGACGAACAGCACGACCGCGAAGAACGTCGTCGTCTTCGACTACGGATTCGGCAACGTACGCTCCGCCGAGCGGGCCCTCGCCCATGTCGGCGCGCAGGTCGAGATCACCCGTGACTACGACAAGGCCATGGCCGCCGACGGCCTCCTCGTCCCCGGTGTCGGCGCCTTCGCCGCCTGCATGAACGGGCTGCGTGAGGCGCGCGGCGACTGGATCGTGGGGCGCCGGCTGTCCGGCGGCCGTCCGGTCATGGGCATCTGCGTCGGTATGCAGATCCTCTTCGGGCGCGGTATCGAGCACGGCGTCGAAGCCGAGGGCCTGGACGAATGGCCCGGCACGGTCGAGCCGCTGCGCGCCCCCGTCGTCCCCCATATGGGCTGGAACACGGTCAAGGCGCCCGGGGACTCACAGCTCTTCGCGGGCCTGGACGAGGGCGAGCGGTACTACTTCGTCCACTCCTACGCGGTCCGCACCTGGGAGCTCGAGGTCACCAACGCCCATATGCCCTCTCCCAAGGTCACCTGGGCCACCCATGGCGAGCCGTTCGTCGCCGCCGTGGAGAACGGCCCGCTGTGGGCCACCCAGTTCCACCCCGAGAAGTCGGGTGACGCCGGAGCGCGGCTGCTCCGCAACTGGCTCGACACCCTCTGACCGGCCCGCGCCGGTCCCGGTCCGCACCTGCCCGCACCACCCGCACCGCCCGCACGCTCTCACCGAAGGTTGTCCGCATGCGCTCGAACCGCCTCGAACTCCTCCCCGCCGTCGATGTCCGCGACGGCCAGGCCGTCCGCCTCGTCCATGGCGAGTCCGGCTCCGAGACGTCGTACGGCGACCCGATGGAGGCCGCCCTGGCCTGGCAGCGGGCGGGCGCCGAATGGCTGCACCTGGTGGACCTCGACGCCGCCTTCGGCACCGGGGACAACCGCGAGCAGATCGCCGAGGTGGCCCGCGCCATGAACCTCAGGGTCGAGCTGTCCGGCGGCATCCGCGACGACGCCTCGCTGTCCGCCGCCCTGGCCACCGGCTGCGCCCGGGTGAACCTCGGCACGGCCGCCCTGGAGTCCCCGGAATGGGTCGCCAAGGTCATCGCCGAGCACGGCGACCTGATCGCGGTGGGCCTCGATGTGCGCGGCACCACGCTGCGCGGCCGCGGCTGGACCCGGGACGGCGGCGATCTGTACGAGACGCTGGCCCGCCTCGACTCCGAGGGCTGCGCCCGCTACGTGGTCACCGACATCGCCAAGGACGGCACCCTCCAGGGCCCCAACCTGGAGCTGCTGCGCAATGTCTGCGCCGCGACCGAAAAGCCCGTCGTCGCCTCCGGCGGCGTTTCCTCACTCGACGACCTGCGTGCCCTTGCGACTCTGGTACCGGAAGGTGTCGAGGGCGCCATCGTGGGCAAGGCACTCTACGCCAAGGCGTTCACCTTGGAAGAGGCGTTGGAGGCGGTATCCGTATGACCTCACCCGAGTCCGCGCGGCGGGTCCAGACCGGCAGCCCCTGGGAGGAGACCATCGGGTTCGCCCGGGCCGTCGAGGTCGGTGACCTGGTGCTCGTCGCCGGGACGATGCCGCTGGCGGAGCGCGGCGTACTGGAGGGCGAGGGGGATCCGTACGAGCAGACGCTCGCCGCCTTCCGCCATGCGCTGGACGCGCTGAAGAAGTTCGACCTGGGCGTCGAATCGGTGGTCCGCACCCGTATGTACCTCACCCACGCCCGCGACGTGGACGAAGTGGGCCGCGCCCACAAGCAGCTCTTCGACGCCGTACGCCCCGCCGCGACGCTGGTCGTGGTGTCCGGTTTCGTCGACTCGCGCGTCCTGGTGGAAGTCGAACTGGAAGCATTCCGAGGAGCACGACAGTCATGACCCTGGCGGTCCGAGTCATCCCCTGCCTGGACGTGGACAACGGCCGGGTCGTCAAGGGCGTCAACTTCCAGAATCTGCGCGACGCGGGCGACCCGGTCGAGATGGCCAAGGTCTACGGCGAGGAGGGCGCGGACGAGCTGACCTTCCTCGACATCACCGCCTCCTCGGGCGACCGCGAGACCACCTACGACGTGGTCCGCCGCACCGCCGAGCAGGTCTTCATCCCGCTGACGGTCGGCGGCGGCGTGCGCACCCCGGAGGACGTCGACAAGCTGCTGCGCGCCGGGGCGGACAAGGTCGGCGTCAACACCGCCGCCATCGCCCGCCCCGAGCTCATCCGCGAGATCTCCCAGCGCTTCGGCAGCCAGGTGCTCGTCCTCTCGGTCGACGCCCGCCGCTGTCCCGAAGGGACGGTGACCCCCTCCGGCTACGAGGTCACCACCCATGGCGGCCGCCGCGGCACCGGCATCGACGCCGTCGAATGGGCCCATCGCGCGGCGGAGCTGGGCGCGGGGGAGGTCCTGCTGAATTCCATGGACGCGGACGGCACCAAGGACGGCTATGACACGGCCATGATCGAGGCCGTCCGCAAGCACGTCACCATCCCGGTCATCGCCAGCGGCGGCGCGGGCAAGCTGGCCGACTTCGCGCCGGCGGTCGCGGCGGGTGCCGACGCGGTGCTGGCGGCGTCCGTCTTCCACTTCGGCGATCTGCGGATCGGCCAGGTGAAGGACGCGCTGCGGGAGTCGGGCCACCCGGTCCGCTGAGGGATCCACGCCTGCGGCGGGGGCCACCGTACGGTGACCCCCGCCGCGTCGGCTCTCAGGACGTCACGGGCGTCACTTCGTGATGCCGCCGCCCTGCGGCCGCTGGCGGTAGTGGTCGACGATCCCGTGCTTCAGGATGGCGTACTCCGCCAGGACGTCACCCTTCTTGCCCGCCGCGAAGTCCTTCGTCCGGTAGCTGCGGTCACCGAAGTAGGCGAGGCTGTCCCGGTCGAAGACCCACTCGGTGGCGACCCACGTCCGCTTGTCGACGCGGGCGATGGCGAACCCGTGGCGGCCCGCCGCGTCCACCGCGTCCTCCTGCCGCGTCACCCCGGGGATCTTCGCGGCGGCCTTGTACAGCGCGGCGGCGTTCTCCGGCGGCATCACATCGCCCAGCAACCGACCGATCTGGTCGAAGACGGCCTGGGCCTTCTCCTGGCCGTCCTCTGCCTCGGTCATCCGGTAGAGCTCCTTGAGCAGGACGTCCGGGTCGGTCGGCAGGGACGCCAGCCACTGGTACGTGGGGCGGTCGATGCCCGCCGTGGACCCGCCCAGTTCGTACATCGGCGAGTAGCCCCCGGCATCGTGTATCTCGCCGGTCTTGGTGATCCGCTTCACCTGCTGCGACTTCCAGACCTCGCGCTCGGCCCGCGGCTCCAGCTTGGAGGCGCCGTTCTCCTTCATCTCGGCCCCGGCCCCGACGCTCTTGACGTAGACGAACTGGTCCTGGCGCACCGGCTGGACGTCCGACTTCGCCGCGGTCCCGGCGATCCGGTCGAGCAGGACGGTGGCGGACTCGCGGGGCTGGGCGGCGCTGTCGCCGGACCCTCCGCCCCCGGTGAAGGTGACGGCCAGCGCCCCGGCCAGCGCCAGGGCCGCGGCGGGCATCACCAGCGCGGGGCGCAGCAGCCGCGGCCGGGCCTTCCGGGCGGGGGCGGTGGCGGGGGTGCGGTTCTGGTCGTCATCGATGAGCTGCATCAAACGGTCCTTGTGGTGGAGGTAGGGCTCGGAGGGAACGTCCCGCTCGGCCGGGGTGGGAAGCAGCCGGGCCAGTTCCTCGCGCTCCGCTTCCTCGTGCTCCGCTTCCTGGTGCTCGGCCCGGTCGGGCCCGGAGCCGGCGGCGTTCATCGGGGTTCCTCCTGAAACTCCTGATAGGGCAGGGCCGCGAACGCGGCCTCACGCTGTACCTCTCCGCGACGGTGTGGCGGTTCCGTCCCTTCTTCCGCGAGCCGCTGCTCGGCGAGCTTGCGCAGCCGGGCGCGGGCCCGGGACAGCCGCGAGCGCACGGTGCCCACCGGAATCCCCAGCGCCTGGGCGGCCTGCGCGTAGTCCAGCCCGGACCATACGCACAGCGCCAGCACCTCCTGCTCGCCGCGCCGCAGCCGGCCGTAGACCGTCCGCACGGCGGCCAGCCGGCGGGCGTCGTCGATCCGCCCGGCGGTCTCGTCGGCGAAGTCCGCCACCGGGGCGGGGGCCGGGCGGCGGGCCAGGAAGGCCAGGCGTCTGCCGATGCCGCGGTTGGCGTTGCGGGCCTTGTTCGTCGCCACGCCCAGCAGCCACGGTTTCAGCGTGCCCTCGCCCGGCTCCAGTTGCTCTCGGGTACGCCAGGCGTCGAGGAACGTGTCCCCCATCACCTCCTCGGCCACCGACCAGTTGCCGGTCAGCCGGTAGGCATGGTTGTAGACCGCGCGCGCGTACTCTGCGTAGAGTTCTGCGAACGCCTCGCGGTCACCCGCTCGTACCCGCGCTCGCAGGTCATCACTCATGTTGTTCACACCTCACACCCGTGCCTCTCCGCACGGCGGAGGTGGTTCCCGTGACCTGTGCCACATATGGGGTGCGGGCGCTTACGAGGTGTCCGGCGCGTGGCAGGGGCATCGCCCCTGGACCTCGGGGTCTGGGGCGGAGCTCCCACGCGGCGGAGCCGCATATCGACGCTGTGTGGGAAGGGGCGGGGAGGGGGAAGCATCGATATGCGGCTCCGCCGCGTGGCCCGCCGCAGGCGTCACGGCCCGCCGGATACCCCTGGGCGCTCGGCTACTCGGCCGGGACGGACGCCGCCTCGATCACCTCGTCCAGGACATCGCGGGAGCGGAGCAGGTCCGCGATCATGCGGTCGATGCGCTCCCGCTCCACCGTCAGATCGGAGACCAACTGCCCGTTGGCCGTCCGCGACGGGCCGCCGTCCGCATCCCGCATGCAGGGGAGCAGTTGGGCGATCTTCTCGCTGCACAGCCCGGCGGCGAAGAGCTCCTGGATGCGGATGACCCGGTCCACCGCGCCCTCGGGGTACTCGCGATGGCCGCCCGGCGTACGCTCGGCCGTCATCAGGCCCTGCTTCTCGTAATAGCGCAGGGAGCGCTCGCTCACGCTGGTGCGCCGAGCCAGTTCGCCGATCCGCATGCTCACCTCGTCCGCCGGGCCGGGATGTGACTCCGGGACTTGAATCTGACACCAATGTCAAGTTCTACCGTACCGGCATGACGCACACACCCCGGATACCCCGCCTCTTCGAACCCGCCCGCCTGGGCCCGCTGGAGCTGCCCAACCGCCTGGTGATGGCGCCGATGACCCGTAACCGCGCCGCCGCCGACGGCGTACCCGAACCGATCATGGCCACCTACTACGCCCAGCGCGCCACGGCCGGACTGATCGTCGCCGAGGCCGCCACGCCCAACGCGGTGGGGCAGACCTACCCCGATATCGCCGCGATCCACAGCGCGGCGCAGGTCGCCGGATGGCGACGGGTGACCGACGCGGTGCACGCGGCGGGCGGCCGGATGTTCCTCCAGTTGCAGCACGGCGGCCGGGTCGGCCACCCGGACACCAGCGGGCTGATGCCGGTGGCCCCCTCGCCGGTCCCGCTCCCGGATACGATCTTCACCCCCGGCGGCCACCAAGAGGCCGTCGTACCGCGCGAGATGACGGTAGAGGAGATCCGCTCCACCGTCGCCGACTTCGCCGCCGCCGCGCGCAATGCCCGGGGCGCGGGCTTCGCCGGAGTGGAGGTGCACGCCGCCAACGGCTATCTCCTCCACCAGTTCCTGGCCCGGAACACCAACCGCCGCACCGACGCCTACGGCGGCTCGGTGGCCGGGCGCATCCGGTTCGTGGCCGAGGTGGTCCGCGCCGTCGCCGCCGCGATCGGCCCCGAGCGGGTGGGCCTGCGCATCTCCCCCGGATCCACCGTCAACGGCATCGAGGAGGGCGACACCGAGATCCTCTACCCCGCCCTCCTCGAGGAACTGGCGGACACCGGCCTCAGCTACCTCCACATCGTCCGCGCCGAACCGGACCAGCCCCTCTTCCGGGAACTCCGCGCCGCCTGGCCCGCCACGCTGATCGCCAACCCGTCACTGCCCGGCGACGGCGTCCCCGCCGACGGCGGCATGCGCCAGGCCGAGCGGCTGCTGACCGCCGGAGCCGACCTGATCGCCCTCGGCCGCACCTTCCTGGCCAACCCCGACCTGGTGACCCGCCTGCGCACCGGCGCCCCGCTCAACCCCATCCGGGACGCGTATCTGATGTACGTGGGCGGCGAAACCGGCTATACGGACTACCCCGCGCTGACGGCGGCCTGAGCGCAGCCGACCCGATCCGGCCGACTCGGCTCAGCCGACCCGGATGGTCGGCTCGTGACGGACGGGGAAGTTGACCGAGTTGGCGATGAAGCACGTCTGATGGGCGTCATGGTGCGCCGAACGCGCCCGCTCCACCATCGCCGCGTCCGCGACGGAGACCACCGGATTGAGCACCACCTCGGTAAACCGCCCGCTGTGCCCGGCCGCCTCCTCCATGACCCCGGTGGCCACGTCCTCGTACGCGGTGATCCGCACCCCGTCCCGGGCGCACACGGACAGATATGTCAGCATGTGGCACTGCGAGAGCGAGATCAGCAGGAACTCCTCCGGATTCCAGCACTCCGGATCCCCCAGAAACGCCGGATCGGCGCTGCCCCGCAGGGTCGGCTTACCGTCCCCGAGAATGTCGTGCGACCGCCCGTAGCCCCGGTAACCACTCGTCCCCGAACCGGAATTGCCGGTCCACCGGACGGTGGCGCGGTAGGAGTGCTGTCGGCCCATCGGCTGTGTGCTCCCTTCCGTTGTGAAGCGCTCGTTCAATGATGGCGCAGCGCACTGACAGGGTGTCCCGCACCCAGGAGAAGCGCGTCCTGGTACAGGCCCGCTGACCTGCCCAGACTCGGTGGGGCAGGACAGAAACGGGATCAGGAGCGAAAGGGATACCGCCATGAACGCCACCACCGAGACGGGCAAGGTCGTGCTCATCACCGGGGCCAGCAGTGGGATCGGCGAGGCGACCGCGCGTCGGCTCGCCGCCGATGGGCACCGGGTGTATCTGGGGGCGCGACGGACCGAGCGGCTGGGGGAGCTGGCCGGGCAGCTCACCGCCGAGGGCGGCAGCGCGGCGTATCAGGGGCTGGATGTCACCGCGGCCGGGGACATGCGGGACTTCGTGGCCGCCGCCCGGGAGCGGTTCGGGCGGGTGGATGTGATGGTCAACAACGCCGGGGTGATGCCGCTCTCGCCGCTCGAGGCGCTGAAGGTCGACGAGTGGGACCGGATGCTCGATGTGAATGTGCGCGGTGTGCTGTACGGCATCGCCGCGGCGCTGCCGGTGATGAGGGAGCAGGGCGGCGGGCATGTCGTGAACATCGCCTCGGTCGGGGCGTACGAGGTGTCGCCCACCGCCGCGGTGTACTGCGCCACCAAGTTCGCCGTACGCGCCATCTCGGAGGGGCTGCGCCAGGAATCGGCCGGTGACATCCGGGTCAGCCTGGTCTCCCCGGGCGTGACCGAGTCCGAACTCGCCGACTCCATCTCCGATCCGGCCGCCCGGGAGGCCATGAAGACCTACCGCTCGGTGGCCCTGTCCGCGTCCGCGATCGCCGACGCCATCGCGTACGCCATCAGCCAGCCGGCCGAGGTCGACGTCAACGAGATCGTGGTGCGCCCGGCCGCGAGCGCCCAGTAGGGACCCGGGGGGCGCGAACTGGCGGGCGGGGGGCGGGCGTCGTGGTCGGATGACGGCCGGGGTAGCGGTCCGGCCGCGGGGGCCGTCGACTTGACGCCGTTGCCGGGGGCCGCTTTGATCACAACAGCCGCACGGGTGTACCGCCCCCGTGCCGCCCGAGAGGTACGCCCAGCCGGTAGGGGGTCCGGTTCCGGTCCCGAGCCCGGACACAGTCGCCAGGACGGCGGATGCCGTCCGAGGCGGGGCCGTTACCCGCGAGTGTTGGAGCTTTCATGCCAGCCAGCCATGCCGCCCGCCTTCGCCGCCGCTGGGTCCTCGCGTCGGTGGCGACGGCGGCGGCCGCCGCGGCCGCCGCCGTCGCCGTGTCCATGTCCTCGGGGGCCAGCGCGTCCGAAGTGGCGCTGCCGCCCGTCCACGGCGGCTTCGACTACCAGATCGGCGGGGAGTACACCCCGCCGAAGGGCGTCGACATCGTCAGCCGCGACCGCGCGGACTCCCCGGCGGACGGGCTGTACAACATCTGTTACGTCAACGCCTTCCAGGTCCAGCCGGGCGAGCGCGACCAGTGGCCCGACGACCTGCTGCTGCGGGACCGCGACGGCGATCTCGTCATCGACACCCACTGGAAGGAACCGCTGCTCGACATCAGCACCGCCAAGAAGCGCGAGCGCGTGGCGGCCAAGGTCAACGGCTGGATCGACGGCTGTGCCGACAAGGGCTTCGACGCCGTCGAGCCCGACAACTACGACAGCTTCGAGCGCTCCAAGAAGCTGCTGACCACCGCTCAGGCCGAGGAGTTCATGGCCCTGCTGTCGGAGCACGCGCACGCCCAGGGGCTGGCCATCGCGCAGAAGAACACCGCGGAGCTGCTCTCCGACCGTAAGGCGGCCGGGCTGGACTTCGCGGTGGTCGAGGAGTGCGGCCAGTACGACGAGTGCGGTGAGTTCGCCAAGGCTTACGACGACCATGTCGTGGTGGTCGAGTACGGCGAGGAGGGCTTCGCCAAGGCGTGCGAGGGCTGGGGCGACCGGCTCAGCATCGTCCTGCGGGACGAGGACGTCTCGACCGACGACGGTGCGGACTACGTCCGCGAGACCTGTTAGGGATTCCTCCGGCGATCCCCGCCGCGCGCACGGCGGCGGGGATGCGCCAGCCACGGGCTCAGACGCCCAGCTTGGCCTCACGCGCCGCGGCCACGGCCTCCTTGTCGCCCTCCAGATCGACCCGGGCGGCCTCCTGGCGGCCGCTGAGGAAGAGCGCCAGCTCGCCCGGTTCGCCGGTGACCGTGGCGACCGGGGCGCCGCGGCGGGCCACCGCCGTACGGCCGTCCGGACGCCGCAGCACCAGGCCGACGGGGGAGCGGCGGCCGAAGATCCGGGCGCCGCGCTCGATACGGGACCACAGCGTGTCGGCGAAGACCGGGTCCAGCTCGCGCGGTGTCCACTCCGGGCGGGCGCGGCGCACATCCTCGGCGTGGACGTAGAACTCGAAGCTGTTGGCCGCCTCGTCCACCTGCTTCAGCGCGAACGGCGACATCCGCGGCGGACCGGTGCGGAACAACTGGAGCAGTTCCTCGTACGGCTTCGCCGCGAACTCCTCCTGTACCCGGGCCAGCCGCGCGGCCAGCGGCTTGACCAGCACCCCGGCGGCCGCGTCGGGGCGGCGCTCGCGGACCACCAGATGGGCCGCCAGATCGCGGGTGTTCCAGCCCTCGCACAGCGTCGGGGCCCCGGGGCCCGCGCCGTCCAAGAGGTCGGCGAGAAGCAGGCGTTCGCGCTTGGCGTGAGTGGACATACGTCCACCCTACGACCGGGGCCCGCCCGCTGCCATGAGAAGCGCCGCCGCGCGCCCCGGCGGGGCGGCTCCGCCCGGGCCTACGGGGTGTCCGGCGGACCACGCGGCTCCGCGGCGTGGGAGGGCTTCGCCCCGTTACCCCGGGGTCTGGGGCGGAGCTCCCACGCGGCGGAGCCGCATATCGACGCTGTGTGGGAAGGGGCGGGGAGGGGGAAGCATCGATATGCGGCTCCGCCGCGTGGCCCGCCGCAGGCGTCACGATCCGCCGAACACTCACTAACCCGGCAGGGGCTTGCTCAGCTTCTTGCCGTCGCGTGCGGCGCTCAGCGTGAGCGCGCAGGAGACCTGGTCCTCGCCCTGGATGGAGTAGGTGCCCAGCGCGGGGTACAGCGCGTAGTAGTAATACATCCGGCCGTCGTTGGGGATGGTCTTGAGCCGCTTCTTGGCGTCCGTCCCGCACAGCGACAGCGCCTTGGTCTGTATCGCCTTCTCGGAGGAGAAGTCGCCGCTCAGCTTCTCGTTGGCGATCACCTCGCCGTCGTGCGGGCCGTGGCAGGACCGCTTCTCGACCTTGGTGACACTGCTGTCCATCGCCGGGTGGTCGAAGCACTGACCGGGGTCGAGCACCACATACGGCACCTTGTCACCGGGCTCGCCGGACTCCGACGCGTCCGGGGCCGCCGAATCCGAGGCGTCCGGATCCGCGTCCGGGGCATCGCTTCCGCCGCCCAGCGGCGCGCCCTGACCGGGGTCCTCCGAGCCCGGCGGGGCGGCGGACGCCCCGCCGTCCGAGGGCGAGGAGAGGGGGCGGTCCGAGGCGGAGGCGGACGGGCCCGCGTCGGCCGATGTCTTCTTGTCCCCGTCGTCCTTCGTCCCGATGACGATCGCGCCGACGACCACCGCCACGGCCACCACCGCCGCGATGACGATCGCCGTGACCTTGGAACCGCCGGGGCCGGCCGGCGGGGGAGGCGGCGGCAGCGCACCCGGGGGCGGCCCGCCGGGCAGCAGGGCCGGTGGGGCCGGCGGGCCGAAACCGCCGCTCGGCTGCCCGGGCGGGCCCGGCTGCGCGTACGGACCGGGCTGGGCGTACGGCCCCGGCTGGGCCTGCGGCCCGGACCCGCCCGGCTGCCCCGGACCGCCCGGCTGCGCGGGCTGGTCCGCCGGGGGCGGCGGCCCGAAGCCCTGCTGCTGCGGCTGCTGAGGAGGCTGCGGGGGCTGAGACGGTGGTTGCTGCTGCGGCTGCGGCGGTGGACCGAACCCCCCGCCGTTTCCAGGCCGGTTGGGGTCATTCGACGGCGGCGGAAACGTCATGCCCGAAGCATGCCCCATGCCACCGACAACCCGACCATCGGGCCCGGCGTACCGGCCCGGCGGAGATCATTCGCGAAGACCCCCCTCCGGGCGTGCAGAATGGTCGCATGACCGGCTCCGACCGCCCCTCCGCCCTCGACCCGGCCCTCGCCACCCGCCTCAAGCGCGGCGCCGACGGCCTGCTGCCCGCCATCGCCCAGCAGTACGACACCGGTGAGGTGCTGATGCTCGGCTGGATGGACGACGAGGCGCTGCACCGCACCCTCACCACCGGCCGCTGCACCTACTGGAGCCGCAGCCGCCAGGAGTACTGGGTCAAGGGCGACACCTCCGGCCATATCCAGCTCGTCAAGTCCGTCGCCCTCGACTGCGACGCCGACACCATCCTCGTCAAGGTCGACCAGGTCGGCGCCGCCTGCCACACCGGCGACCGCACCTGCTTCGACGCCGACGAGCTCCCGCTCGGCCGGTAGACCGGCCGGTGCACCGGCCAGCCGACCCATCGGTGCACCGGCCAGCCGACCTGCCGGTGCACCGGCCATCACCGCACCCGCCCGCCGGGCTCCCCAGCCCTTGACCCAGGACGTTGTCACGATGGATCTCGAGACCTTCCGCAAGCTGGCGGCCGACCGCCGCGTCATCCCCGTCAGCCGCAAGCTGCTCGCGGACGGCGACACCCCCGTGGGCCTCTACCGCAAACTGGCCGCCGAGCGCCCCGGCACCTTCCTCCTCGAATCCGCCGAGAACGGCCGCTCCTGGTCCCGCTACTCCTTCATCGGCGTCCGCAGCTCCGCCACCCTCACCGAACGCGGCGGCCGCACCCACTGGCTGGGCACCCCGCCGGTGGGCGTGCCCACCGAGGGCGACCCCCTCCAGGCGCTGCGCGCCACCGTCGAGACCCTGCACACCCCCCGCGACCTCGGGGGCCTGGTCCAGTTGCCGCCGTTCACCGGCGGCATGGTCGGCTACCTCGGCTACGACATCGTCCGCCGCCTGGAGAAGGTCGGCGAGCACGGGCGGGACGATCTGCGCCTGCCCGAGCTGACCATGCTGCTCACCTCGGACCTCGCGGTGCTGGACCACTGGGACGGCACCGTGCTGCTGATCGCCAACGCGATCAACCACAACGACCTCGACACGGGTGTGGACGAGGCGTACGCGGACGCCGTGGCCCGGCTCGACGCGATGGCCGCCGACCTGGTCCGCCCCGTGCCGACCGACCCCGCCGCGCTGCCCGAGTCCGAGCTGCCCGAGTACACCGCGCTGTGGGGCGGCGAGGACTTCATGGCGGCCGTGGACGACATCAAGGAGCGCATCCGCGCGGGCGAGGCGTTCCAGGTGGTCCCCTCGCAGCGGTTCGAGACGCCGTGCTCGGCCAGTGCCCTCGATGTCTACCGGGTGCTGCGCGCCACCAACCCGAGCCCCTATATGTACCTCTTCCGGTTCGAGGGCTTCGACGTGGTGGGCTCCAGCCCGGAGGCCCTGGTCAAGGTCGAGGACGGCCGGGCGATGCTGCATCCCATCGCCGGCACCCGCCACCGGGGGGCCACTCCGCAGGAGGACGCGGCCCTCGGGGAGGAGCTGCTCGCCGACCCCAAGGAGCGGGCCGAGCATCTGATGCTCGTCGACCTCGGGCGCAATGACCTCGGGCGGGTCTGCGAGCCCGGCAGCGTGGAGGTCGTCGACTTCATGTCGGTCGAGCGCTACAGCCATGTCATGCACATCGTCTCGACGGTCACCGGCAGCCTCGCCAAAGGCCGTACGGCCTTCGACGTGCTCACCGCCTGCTTCCCCGCGGGCACCCTCTCCGGCGCCCCCAAGCCTCGGGCGCTACAGATCATCGACGAGCTGGAACCGAGCCGCCGCGGGCTCTACGGCGGCTGTGTCGGCTATCTCGACTTCGCGGGCGACTCCGACACCGCGATCGCCATCCGCACCGCGCTGCTGCGCGACGGCACGGCCTATGTCCAGGCGGGCGCGGGGATCGTCGCCGACTCCGATCCGACGGCCGAGGACGCGGAGTGCCGCAACAAGGCGGCGGCCGTGCTGCGGGCGGTGCACGCGGCGGGCCGGCTGGGGCGGTAGTTCCCGGTAGTTCCCATATCCGCCACCCGGAGACGGTCCCGTACCCGGGTGGGGGATAGTGGTAGGCGTGAGTGCAGCAGCCGTACCCCAGCCCAGGGCCGAGAACGAGCCCTCCGCCTCCGCCGCGCGCGGCCGCCGAAGCAGTCTCGCCATCGCCCTGCTCGCCGGTGCGCTCGGCGCCGCCCTCGTCCTGCTGGCCACCAGCCGTAAGTGGGCCGAGGGCACCGCCTCCGTCGCCCAGGGCTCTCTCCCGCAGAGTGCCAACGGCGATGACATCACCGGGTTGCCCGGCGCGCTGGCGATCGTCGGCCTCGCCGCGCTGGTCGCGGTCTTCGCCGTGCGCCGCCTCGGCCGTGGCGCCGTCTCGGCGCTGCTCGCCCTCAGCGGCGCGGGCATCGTCGTCAGCTCGGCCCTCGGCGCGACCGACAAGGCGGCGCTGGAGGAGAAGGCGTCCAAGGTGAGCGGTCTGACCCACAGCCCCATCCACGATGTGGCGTACACCCCCTGGCCGTGGGTCGCCGCGGCCGGCGGTGTGCTGCTGCTGCTCGCGGGCGTGCTCGCGCTGGGCTACGGCCGCCACTGGCCGGCCATGTCCGGGCGGTACGAGCGCGCGGGCACCACGGGCCGGGCCCGCACCCGGCGTGGCGGCCCCGCCCCCGACCCGGACCGCCCCGAGGAGCTGTGGAAGGCCCTGGACCGGGGCGAGGACCCGACCCAGGCCCCGTCGCGGCAGGAGGCCGACCGGGGCGCCTAGGCGCTCCGCTGGATGTGCGGCGCCGTGCCGTCGGTCGACTGCGGCGCCGCCGTGGCTGGTCGCGCAGTTCCCCGCGCCCCTTCGGGGCGCTGCCCGAACCGCATCGGATTTCCGCCGATCTGCTGAGAGCCGCCGGGGCTCGCGCCCCCGTCCCGTCCCGGACCGCAAGGCCCACCCCCGCTCAAGGGCATTTCGCGCGTCGGGGACAATGGGCTGGGAGCGTTCGCCCCCGAGCGCCCGGACCAGGCGCAGTACAGCTACGAGGAGAATTCATGGCGGGTCACAACCACGGACACACCCCGGCCGCCTGGACCGGTGTCACCATCGCCTTCATCGGCTTCTGCGTCGCCGGCGCGTTCACCGTGGCGGCCAACCCGCTCGGCTTCTGGGTCGGCATGGTGATCATCGTCCTCGGCGGTGTCGTCGGCGCGGCGATGCGCGCGGCCGGGCTGGGCCTGCCCAAGGAGCAGCACTCGCTCCCGCAGCCGCAGCCCACGGCGCAGGCGCAGGCACAGACCCAGCAGTGAGCCCGGGCGCGGCCCGGGGCCGCGCCCGCCTCCACGGCGCTCGGCACTGAGCCGTACGGAGGCCGGCGCACCGGCCCTGAGCTGCGCCTTCGTGGATCCCGGGGGAGACTTGGCGGTGTGAGCGAACCACCGTCGGCCGCCCCGGCCCCCGTGGCGCGGCGTCTCGCGGCACCTCTCGGAGTGCTCGCGGGCGTTCTCGCCGCGTTCGGCTACGTCGGCGCCGTGGACCCCGGGGAGCCGGGTCACTACCCGGTCTGCCCGCTGCTGCGGCTCACCGGGCTGTACTGCCCCGGCTGCGGCGGGCTGCGCGGCGCCCACGCCCTGGCCCATGGCGAGCTGGCGGCCGCGCTGCGGGACAACGCCCTCGCCGTCGGGTGTTACGCGCTCTTCGCCGTCTGCTGGGTGATGTGGTGCGTGCGCGGACGCTTCCCTGAGGCGCGACCTTGGCATGCGGGGACGCTCGGTGCGGTGGCCCTGGTCTTCACAATCGTCCGGAATTTCCCGTTCGGGGGACTACTGACCCCGTGACCGCTGTTGTGTATGTGCATGTGGGGGCCGTCCGCGTCAACCGGATGCGAGACCTTGGCGTCCCGGCGGCTACCATCGCAGTGCCAGGTGGGGCGGCTTGCCGCCATACCCGGCGGATTCAAAGCCAGCTTCATCCCCGTCACGGAAGGGGGCCCGCTCGATGAGTGTGCTCGACGAGATCATCGACGGAGTCCGTGCCGACCTCACGGAGCGGCAGGCGCGCGTCACCCTCGACGAGCTCAAGGAGCGGGCGGCCAAGGCCCGGCCGGCGAAGGACGGCGTCGCGGCGCTCAAGGGCGACAGCGTCAATGTGATCTGCGAGGTCAAGCGGTCCAGCCCGTCCAAGGGCGCGCTCGCCGCGATCGCCGACCCCGCGGGGCTCGCCGCCGACTACGAGGCGGGCGGCGCGTCCGTCATCAGCGTGCTGACCGAGCAGCGCCGCTTCGGCGGTTCGCTGGCCGACCTGGAAGCCGTAAGGGCGAAGGTCGACATTCCGGTGCTCCGTAAGGACTTCATCGTCACCTCGTACCAGCTCTGGGAGGCGCGGGCGTACGGCGCCGACGTCATCCTGCTGATCGTCGCCGCGCTGGAGCAGGAGGCGCTGGTCTCGCTCGTCGAGCGCGCCGTGTCCATCGGGCTGACGCCGCTGGTCGAGGTGCACGACGAGGAGGAGGTCGCCCGGGCGGTCGACGCCGGGGCCCGGGTGATCGGCGTCAACGCACGCGACCTCAAGACCCTCCAGGTGGACCGCACGACCTTCGCACGCGTCGCCCCGGAGATCCCGGACCACATCGTCAAGATCGCGGAGTCGGGTGTGCGCGGTCCGCACGACCTGATCGCCTACGCGAACGACGGCGCGGACGCGGTGCTGGTCGGGGAGTCCCTGGTGACCGGGCGCGACCCCAAGGCCGCGGTGGCCGATCTGGTGGCGGCGGGCGCCCACCCGGCGCTGCGCCACGGCCGGGACTGACGAGGCGGGACCGGCGGACCATGGAGACGTACGCGCGCCTGGCCCGGGGCTGTCGGCCCCGGGGCTGCCGCGCGCCCGCGAGGCGGGTGCGGGGGCGGCGCGTGCGCTACCACATCGGATGCGAGCCGGGGCAGATCAACGGGCGGCGATGGCGTCGGACGGCAACGCGCTGACAGTGCGCTGCGGGCCGTAACCGTGGGCCGTGCCGGGGGCTTTCCGCCCGGCGGGCCATGGCTTTTCCACCCATCACATCTGTTGCGGGGCGCTGCCCCGATCGAGGAGTACCACCCATGTCCTCTGATTTCTTCATCCCCGACCCGGAGGGTCGAGTGCCCAGCGCCGAGGGCTATTTCGGCGCCTTCGGCGGCAAGTTCATCCCCGAGGCGCTCGTCGCCGCCGTCGACGAGGTCGCGGCCGAGTACGAGAAGGCCAAGTCGGACCCCGCCTTCGCGGCCGAACTCGAGGATCTGCTGGTCAACTACACCGGCCGGCCCAGTGCGCTGACCGAGGTGCGGCGGTTCGCCGAGCACGCCGGGGGCGCCCGGGTCTTCCTCAAGCGGGAGGACCTCAACCACACCGGCTCCCACAAGATCAACAATGTGCTGGGGCAGGCCCTGCTCACCAAGCGCATGGGCAAGTCCCGGGTCATCGCCGAGACCGGCGCCGGTCAGCACGGGGTGGCAACGGCCACCGCGTGTGCGCTGTTCGGGCTCGAATGCACCATCTACATGGGCGAGGTCGACACCCGGCGGCAGGCGCTCAATGTGGCGCGGATGCGGATGCTGGGCGCCGAGGTCATCTCCGTGACGTCCGGCAGCCGCACCCTCAAGGACGCCATCAACGAGGCGTTCCGGGACTGGGTCGCCAATGTGGACCGCACCCACTACCTCTTCGGCACGGTGGCCGGCCCGCACCCCTTCCCGGCGCTGGTGCGCGACTTCCACCGGGTGATCGGCGTGGAGGCGCGGCGGCAGATCCTGGAGCGGACCGGGCGGCTGCCGGACGCGGTCGCGGCCTGCGTGGGCGGCGGATCCAACGCGATCGGGCTGTTCCACGCCTTCCTGCCGGACGAGGGCGTACGCGTCGTCGGCTTCGAGCCCGCCGGGCACGGTGTGGAGACCGGGGAGCACGCGGCCACGCTGAGCCAGGGCGAGCCCGGGATCCTGCACGGCTCCCGGTCGTTCGTGCTCCAGGACGAGGACGGCCAGATCACCGAGCCGTACTCGATCTCGGCCGGTCTGGACTACCCCGGCGTCGGGCCGGAGCACGCGTATCTGAAGGACATCGGCCGCGCCGAGTACCGGGCGGTCACCGACGACGAGGCGATGCGGGCGCTGCGGCTGCTCTCGGAGACCGAGGGCATCATCCCGGCGATCGAGAGCGCCCACGCGCTGGCGGGCGCCCTGGACCTCGGCCGTGAGCTGGGGAGCGACGGCCTGGTGCTGGTCAACCTCTCCGGGCGCGGCGACAAGGACATGGACACGGCGGCTCGGTACTTCGGGCTCTACGACCAGCAGAGCGACCAGGGAGCGAAGTGATGGCCGGGAATCTGGAGCTGCTGGGATCCGTCCTGGCGGGCGCCAAGGACGAGGGGCGCGCCGCGCTCGTCGGCTATCTGCCCGCCGGTTTCCCCTCCGTCGACGGCGGGGTGGACGCGATGACCGCCATGATCGAGGGCGGCTGCGACATCATCGAGGTCGGGCTGCCGCACAGTGATCCGGTGCTCGACGGGCCGGTGATCCAGACCGCCGACGACATCGCGCTGCGCGGCGGGGTGAAGATCCGCGATGTGATCAGCACGGTGGGGGAGGTACACGCCCGCACCGGTGCCCCGATCCTGTGCATGACGTACTGGAACCCGGTGGACCGGTACGGCGTCGAGCGGTTCGCCGCCGATCTCGCCGAGGTGGGCGGCGCGGGCTGCATCCTGCCCGATCTGCCGGTCCAGGAGTCGGAGGTCTGGCGGAAGGCCGCCGAGCAGCACGGTCTGGCGACCGTGTTCGTGGTCGCGCCCAGCAGCCGTGATGAGCGGCTGGCGAAGATCACGGCGGCCGGCAGCGGTTTCGTCTACGCGGCGTCCCTGATGGGCGTCACCGGAACGAGGGAATCGGTGGGCCAGGAGGCGCGCGAGCTGGTGGAGCGCACCCGCGGCACCACCACGCTTCCGGTCTGCGTCGGGCTCGGCGTCTCCAACGCCACCCAGGCGGCCGAGGTCGCGGCGTTCGCCGACGGGGTCATCGTGGGCTCGGCCTTCGTCAAGCGGCTGCTGGACGCCGAGGGCGACACCGAGGCCGGTCTCGCGGGGCTGCGCGAACTCGCGGGTGAGCTGGCGGAAGGCGTGCGCGCCCCCCGTTAGCCGCCTCGTCCGTCAGAGGCGCCGCCGGTTGTACGCCTCTGGGCGGCTCGCCCGTTGGAGGGTCGCTCGTTAGAGGGAAGAACGGGGCGGAGGAGCCCAGCGGTGCTCCTCCGCCTCGTTGGCGAGGGCGTGAGTCAGAGAAATCGTGAGGGAAAGCGCGGCGCCCGAGAGCGCCTGCGGGAACAGCGCGAGCGGGAGCGGTCGCGCGCGAAGCGGAAGCGGACGCTGGGCGTCCTGGGGGCCGTGGTGGCCGTCCTCGCCGGGGCCGTGGGGGTGGGCATGGTCGCGTCCAGGACCGAAGACGACTCGGGCAAGTCGGGCAGCTCCGTGGTGCCGCCGCGCGGAGCGATCGGCAAGGGGCACCTGGTGATCCCCTCGGGGATGGCGGAGAAGGCGGGGCGGGCCGGGCAGGCGGACAAGGCCGGGAAGCCGGCCCCGGTGACCCTGACGGTGTACGAGGACTTCCGCTGTCCCGGGTGCAAGCAGTTCGAGGACGTCTTCCGCAAGACCGTCCACGAGCTCCAGGACGAGGGCCGGATGAAGGTCGAGTACCACCTGGTGACGATCATCGACGGCAACCTCGGCGGCACCGGTTCGGTCCGTGCGGCGAACGCGGCGGCCTGCGCCCAGGACCAGGACGCCGGGAAGTTCCGGGCGTACCACGATGTGCTCTACCGCCATCAGCCCGCGGAGACCCGGGACACCTACGCGAAGAACGCCCGGCTGATCAAGCTCGCGGACCAGGTCCCCGGGCTGGTCACCGCCGCCTTCCGGAAGTGCGTGGAGGAGGGGCGGCACGACGCCTGGGTGCGCAAGTCCAACGATGTCTTCGCGCACTCCGGCTATGCCTCCACGCCGACGGTGCTGCTGGGCGGGAAGTCCGTGTACGGCGACCCGGACAAGCCGCTGAGCCCCAACAAGCTCAAGCGCATGGTCCTCGCGGCGGCCCGGGACTGATCCTTGTTACGCAGCCGTTGCCGGGTGGGTTGCCGCATCTCCCGCCCGGCACGGTAGCGTCGGTCCTGTCATGGACCTCCTCGCTTACATTCCCAGCCCGTCGTCCGGCGTGATCTATCTCGGCCCGGTCCCGCTGCGCGGCTATGCCTTCTGCATCATCATCGGCGTCTTCGTCGCGGTCTGGCTCGGCGGGCGGCGCTGGGTCGCCCGGGGCGGCCGCGTCGGCACCGTCGCCGACATCGCCGTCTGGGCGGTGCCCTTCGGCCTGGTCGGAGGCCGCCTCTACCACGTCATCACCGATTACGAGCTGTACTTCACCGACGGCCGTGACTGGGTGGACGCGTTCAAGATCTGGCAGGGCGGCCTCGGGATCTGGGGGGCCATCGCGCTGGGCGCCCTGGGTGCCTGGATCGGCTGCCGCCGCCGGGGCATCCCGCTCCCGGCCTACGCGGACGCCATCGCGCCCGGTATCGCCTTCGCCCAGGCGATCGGCCGCTGGGGCAACTGGTTCAACCAGGAGCTGTACGGCAAGGAGACCACCCTGCCGTGGGCGCTGAAGATCGACGGCGACGCCGACGCGGGCCGGGTGGCCGGCACGTACCACCCGACCTTCCTGTACGAGTCGCTGTGGTGCATCGGCGTGGCCCTGCTGGTGATCTGGGCGGACCGTCGCTTCAAGCTGGGGCATGGCCGTGCGTTTGCCCTCTACGTCGCGGCGTACACCGTGGGCCGCTTCTGGATCGAGTACCTCCGGGTGGACGACGCCCACCATGTGCTCGGGCTGCGGCTCAACAACTGGACGTCCGTCGTGGTCTTCCTGGCCGCGGTGGCCTATCTGGTGATCTCCGCGAAGAAGTCCCCCGGCCGCGAGGAGGTCGTCGAGCCCGCCGCGGCCGAGGACGGCGCGGATGCCGGCGGCGGACCGGCCCCGGCGACCAAGGCCGAGGCGGGCGACGCCGCTCCGGCCGGGACCGGCGGGGCGGACGAAGCCGGTGCGGTGGCCGCCGAGGCGGAGCCCTCCAAGAAACCCTGACGCGCGCCGCGTCGCGTCCAATAGGACGTCCCATAGGCCGCCGGACCCCTCGGGGTTCGGCGGCCTCTTTACGTTTCCGCAGGTCAGCGAGGTAAGTTCGGCCTTCCTTGCTGGCGGAGCGGGGTAATTCGTGCGTACCTTCGAACCGTTGGGGTGGGGCCGCATCGCCGCACCCTTCTCGAAGGGAGCACATCTTCACATGTCCGTCATCGATACCGCCGAGCCCCCGCACATCGCCCACCGCGACAACCACACCCACCGTGATGTGACCGGCGGCTGGCTGCGCCCCGCCGTCTTCGGAGCCATGGACGGACTGGTCTCCAACCTCGCGCTGATGACCGGCGTGGCCGGTGGCGCGGTGGACCGGCAGACCATCGTGATCACCGGTCTGGCGGGCCTGGCGGCCGGTGCCTTCTCGATGGCCGCCGGGGAATACACCTCCGTCGCCTCCCAGCGCGAGCTGGTCGAGGCCGAGCTGGAGGTGGAGCGGGGCGAGCTGCGCAAGCACCCGGTGGACGAGCTGGAGGAGCTGGCGGCGCTCTATGTGTCGCGCGGGGTGGAGCCGGCGCTGGCCCGTGAGGTGGCCGAGCAGCTCTCCCGCGACCCCGAGCAGGCGCTGGAGATACACGCCCGCGAGGAGCTGGGCGTGGACCCGGACGATCTGCCCTCACCGCTGGTCGCCGCGGTGTCCTCGTTCGGCTCCTTCGCACTGGGCGCGCTGCTGCCGGTGCTGCCGTATCTGCTGGGCGCCTCGGCGCTGTGGCCGGCCGTGGTGCTGGCACTGATCGGGCTGTTCGGCTGCGGTGCGGCGGTGGCGCGGGTGACCGCCCGTTCCTGGTGGTACAGCGGGCTGCGGCAGCTCGCGCTGGGCGGCGCGGCGGCGGGTGTGACCTATGCCCTGGGAGCTTTGTTCGGAACGGCCGTAGGATGACAGGCATACGGTGAGCCGCATAACTACGCCGTTACTCCTCGGTTTCGATCCTTTTGCGGGCGGGCATAAGCCGAAAGCGCTTGGGCAGAGTCGCCCGGTCCGCGCTATGGCGACGCTGGTCGCCCCATCCGCTACCGCCCGTATTGCCTGACATCACCCCACCCTTGGGGTGTCCGAATGATGGAACGGAATTTCCACTTCCCGAGATTCAACCCATCATGTAACCTGCACGAAATTCTCGCGGAGGGCCAACGTCGTCCCTCGGCACACGCAAAATGCCATGACGACGACGGGAGAGCCGATGCGTTCCGCATCCCACCCCGCCCGCCAGGGGATGTACGACCCGCGCAATGAGCACGACGCCTGTGGCGTCGGCTTCGTGGCGACCCTCACCGGCGAGGCCAGCCATGAGCTCGTGGAGCAGGCTCTCACTGTGCTGAGGAACCTCGAGCACCGCGGCGCCACCGGTTCCGAGCCCGACTCGGGCGATGGCGCGGGCATCCTCGTCCAGGTTCCGGACGCCTTCCTGCGGGCCAGTGTGACCGGCTTCGAGCTGCCCGAGGCCGGTGCCTACGCGGTGGGCATCGCGTTCCTCCCGGAGGGCGAGAGCGAGAGCGCGGCCGCCGCGGAGCACATCGAGCGGCTCGCCGCCGAGGAGG
Source organism: Streptomyces sp. CY-1 (assembly GCF_047218265.1). Taxonomy (NCBI): domain Bacteria; kingdom Bacillati; phylum Actinomycetota; class Actinomycetes; order Kitasatosporales; family Streptomycetaceae; genus Streptomyces; species Streptomyces sp. CY-1. The sequence goes on along the minus strand of NZ_CP178393.1, from coordinate 3,266,565 downwards.
GCCTGACCGTCCTCGGCTGGCGCGAGGTGCCCGTCGCCCCCGAGCTGCTGGGCAATGGCGCCCGTTCCACCATGCCCGCCTTCCGCCAGCTCTTCGTCGCCGACGGCACCAGCACCGGCGTGGCCCTGGACCGCACCGCGTTCGTGCTGCGCAAGCGCGCCGAGCGCGAGGCCGGGGTCTACTTCCCCTCGCTGTCCGCCCGCACCCTGGTCTACAAGGGCATGCTGACCACCGGCCAGCTCGAGCCGTTCTTCCCGGACCTGTCCGACCGCCGCTTCGCCACCGCCGTCGCGCTGGTCCACTCCCGGTTCTCCACCAACACCTTCCCGAGCTGGCCGCTGGCCCACCCGTACCGCTTCGTCGCCCACAACGGTGAGATCAACACCGTCCAGGGCAACCGCAACTGGATGCGCGCCCGGGAGTCCCAGCTCGTCAGCGACCTGTTCGGGGAGAAGGGGCTGGAGCGGATCTTCCCCCTCTGCACCCCGGACGCCTCCGACTCGGCGACCTTCGACGAGGTCCTGGAGCTGCTCCACCTCGGCGGCCGCTCGCTGCCGCACTCGGTGCTGATGATGGTCCCCGAGGCGTGGGAGAACCACCCCTCCATGGACCCGGCCCGGCGCGCCTTCTACCAGTACCACTCCACGATGATGGAGCCCTGGGACGGCCCGGCCTGTGTCACCTTCACCGACGGCGTCCAGGTCGGCGCCGTGCTGGACCGCAACGGTCTGCGGCCCGGGCGCTACTGGGTCACCGACGAGGGCCTGGTCGTGCTCTCCTCCGAGGTCGGCGTCCTGGACATCGACCCGGCCAGGGTGGTCCGCAAGGGCCGGCTCCAGCCGGGCCGGATGTTCCTGGTCGACACCGCCGAGCACCGCATCATCGAGGACGACGAGATCAAGGCCGAGCTGGCCGCCGAGCAGCCGTACGGCGAATGGCTCGAGGCCGGTCTGATCGACCTGGCCGACCTCCCCGAGCGCGAGCACATCGTGCACACCCACGCCTCGGTCACCCGCCGCCAGCAGACCTTCGGCTACACCGAGGAGGAGCTGCGCGTCCTGCTCGCGCCGATGGCCAAGGCCGGCGCCGAGCCGATCGGCTCGATGGGCACCGACTCGCCGATCGCCGCCCTCTCCGACCGGCCGCGGCTGCTGTTCGACTACTTCACCCAGTTGTTCGCGCAGGTCACCAACCCGCCGCTGGACGCGATCCGCGAGGAGCTGGTCACCTCGCTGATCTCCTCGCTGGGCCCGCAGGGCAATCTGCTGGAGCCGACCGCGGCCTCCTGCCGCAGCGTCACCCTGCCCTTCCCGGTGATCGACAACGATGAGCTGGCCAAGCTCATCCACATCAACGCCGACGGGGACATGCCGGGCCTCAAGGCGGCCAATCTCTCGGGCCTGTACCGGGTCGGCGGCGGCGGTCAGGCGCTCGCCGCCCGGCTGGACGAGATCTGCGCCGAGGCCGACCGCGCCATCGAGGACGGCGCCCGGCTGATCGTGCTCTCCGACCGCCACTCGGACGCCGAGCACGCCCCGATCCCCTCGCTGCTGCTCACCTCCGCGGTCCACCACCACCTCATCGGTACCAAGCAGCGCACCCAGGTGGGGCTGCTGGTCGAGGCGGGCGACGTCCGCGAGGTGCACCATGTCGCGCTGCTGATCGGCTACGGCGCCGCGGCCGTCAACCCGTACCTGGCCATGGAGTCGGTCGAGGACCTGGTCCGGGCAGGGACGTTCCTGCCCGGTGTCGAGGCCGATACCGCGATCAAGAACCTCATCAAGGCGCTCGGCAAGGGCGTCCTGAAGGTGATGTCCAAGATGGGCATCTCGACCGTGGCCTCCTACCGGGGCGCGCAGGTCTTCGAGGCCGTCGGCCTGGACGAGTCCTTCGTGGACACCTACTTCCACGGCACCGCCACCAAGATCGGCGGCGCGGGCCTGGATGTCGTCGCCAAGGAGGTCGCCGCCCGCCACGCCAAGGCGTACCCCGCCTCCGGCGTCCCCTCCGCCCACCGCACGCTGGAGATCGGCGGCGAGTATCAGTGGCGCCGCGAGGGCGAGCCGCATCTCTTCGACCCCGAGACGGTCTTCCGGCTCCAGCACTCCACCCGGTCGCGTCGCTACGACATCTTCAAGAAGTACACCGAGCGGGTGAACGAGCAGTCCGAGCGGCTGATGACGCTGCGCGGCCTGTTCTCCTTCAAGGGCGAGCGGCCCTCGATCCCGATTGACGAGGTCGAGTCCGTCGGCGAGATCGTCAAGCGGTTCTCCACCGGCGCCATGTCGTACGGCTCCATCTCCCAGGAGGCGCACGAAACCCTCGCCATCGCCATGAACCAATTGGGCGGCAAGTCCAACACCGGTGAGGGTGGCGAGGACTCCGACCGGCTGCACGACCCCGCCCGGCGCTCGTCGATCAAGCAGGTGGCCTCCGGCCGCTTCGGCGTGACCAGCGAATACCTGGTCAACTCCGATGACATCCAGATCAAGATGGCGCAGGGCGCCAAGCCCGGCGAGGGCGGCCAGCTTCCCGGCCACAAGGTCTACCCCTGGGTCGCCAAGACCCGGCACTCCACCCCGGGCGTCGGACTGATCTCCCCGCCGCCGCACCACGACATCTACTCGATCGAGGATCTCGCCCAGCTCATCCACGACCTGAAGAACGCCAACCCGCAGGCCCGGATCCACGTCAAGCTGGTCTCCGAGGTCGGCGTCGGCACGGTGGCCGCGGGCGTCTCCAAGGCCCACGCCGATGTGGTGCTGATCTCCGGCCACGACGGCGGCACCGGTGCCTCGCCGCTCACCTCGCTCAAGCACGCGGGCGGCCCCTGGGAGCTCGGCCTCGCCGAGACCCAGCAGACGCTGCTGCTCAACGGGTTGCGCGACCGCATCGTGGTGCAGACCGACGGCCAGCTCAAGACCGGCCGTGACGTGGTCATCGCCGCGCTGCTCGGTGCCGAGGAGTTCGGCTTCGCCACCGCGCCGCTGGTGGTCTCCGGCTGCGTCATGATGCGCGTCTGCCACCTGGACACCTGCCCGGTCGGCATCGCCACCCAGAACCCGGTGCTGCGCGAGCGCTACAGCGGCAAGGCCGAGTTCGTGGTGAACTTCTTCGAGTTCATCGCCGAGGAGGTCCGCGAGATCCTCGCCGAGCTGGGCTTCCGCACCCTGGACGAGGCCATCGGCCACGCCGAGCTGCTGGACACCGCCCGCGCCGTCCAGCACTGGAAGGCCCAGGGCCTGGACCTCGCCCCGCTGCTGTACGTGCCCGAGCTGCCCGAGGGCGCCGTCCGCCACCAGGCGATCGCGCAGGACCACGGCCTGGCCAAGGCGCTCGACAACCAACTGATCAAGCTGGCCGCCGACGCGCTGAACGCCGAGAGCGCCGAGGCCGCCCAGCCGGTCCGCGCCCAGGTCGCGATCCGCAACATCAACCGGACCGTCGGCACCATGCTCGGCCATGAGGTGACCCGGACCTTCGGTGGCGCGGGCCTGCCCGACGACACCATCGACATCACCTTCACCGGCTCGGCCGGCCAGTCCTTCGGCGCGTTCGTGCCCAGGGGCGTCACCCTGCGGCTCGAAGGCGACGCCAACGACTACGTGGGCAAGGGCCTGTCCGGCGGCCGGATCGTCGTCCGCCCGGACCGGGGCGCGGACCACCTCGCCGAGTACTCCACCATCGCGGGCAACACCCTCGCGTACGGCGCGACCGGCGGTGAGATGTTCCTGCGCGGCCGGGTCGGCGAGCGGTTCTGCGTGCGCAACTCCGGCGCCACCGTCGTCTCCGAGGGCGTGGGCGACCACGGCTGTGAGTACATGACCGGCGGCCACGCGCTCGTCCTCGGGCCCACCGGCCGCAACTTCGCGGCCGGTATGTCCGGCGGCATCGCGTATGTGATCGACCTCGACCCGGACAACGTCAACGTCGATCTGCGCAGCGCCCTCGGCGCGCTGGACGACACCGACAAGCAGTGGCTGCACGACGCGGTGCGCCGCCACCACGAGGAGACCGGCTCCACCGTCGCGGGCGCGCTGCTCGACGACTGGGAGACCGCCCTCACCCGCTTCAGCAAGATCATCCCCGCTACGTACCAGGCCGTGCTCGCCGCCAAGGACGCCGCCGAGCGAGCCGGGCTCTCCGAGTCCGAGACCACCGAGAAGATGATGGAGGCGGCGATCAATGGCTGACCCCAAGGGCTTCCTGACCACTGGCCGAGAGGTCGCCGAGACCCGCCCGGTGGACGAGCGCGTCAAGGACTGGAACGAGGTCTACGTCCCCGGCTCGCTGCTGCCGATCATCAGCAAGCAGGCCGGACGCTGCATGGACTGCGGCATCCCGTTCTGTCACAACGGCTGTCCGCTGGGAAACCTCATCCCCGAGTGGAACGACTACGCCTACCGGCAGGACTGGCGCGAGGCCAGCGAGCGGCTGCACGCGACCAACAACTTCCCGGAGTTCACCGGGCGGCTGTGCCCGGCCCCGTGCGAGTCGGCCTGTGTGCTCGGTATCAACCAGCCCGCGGTGACCATCAAGAACGTCGAGGTCACCATCATCGACAAGGCGTGGGACGCGGGCGATGTCACCCCGCAGCCGCCCGAGCGGCTCAGCGGCAAGACCGTCGCCGTCATCGGCTCGGGCCCGGCGGGCCTGGCCGCCGCCCAGCAGCTCACCCGGGCCGGTCACACGGTCGCCGTCTATGAGCGGGCCGACCGCATCGGCGGGCTGCTGCGCTATGGCATCCCCGAGTTCAAGATGGAGAAGCGGCACATCAACCGCCGTATCGAGCAGATGCGCGCGGAGGGCACCAAGTTCCGCACCGAGACGGAGATCGGCCGCGACATCGACGCGGCCAAGCTGCGCAAGCGGTACGACGCCGTGGTCATCGCGGCCGGCGCCACCACCTCGCGCGACCTGCCGGCCCCCGGCCGGGAGCTGAACGGCATCCACTTCGCGATGGAGTATCTGCCGCTCGCCAACAAGGTGCAGGAGGGCGACCTCACCACCGCCCCCATCACCGCCGAGGGCAAGCATGTCGTGGTCATCGGCGGCGGCGACACCGGCGCGGACTGCGTCGGCACCGCCCACCGCCAGGGCGCCGCCTCCGTCACCCAGCTCGAGATCATGCCCCGGCCCGGCGATGAGCGGAGCGCGGGCCAGCCCTGGCCGACCTTCCCCATGCTCTACAAGGTCACCTCGGCGCACGAGGAGGGCGGGGAGCGGATCTACTCCGTCTCCACCACCCACTTCGAGGGCGACGAGGACGGCAATGTCCAGTGGCTGCATCTGATCGAGGTGGAGTTCAAGGACGGCAAGCTGGAGCAGCAGCCGGGCACCGAGCGGAAGATCCCGGCCCAGTTGGTCACCCTCGCCATGGGCTTCACCGGCACCGACCAGAAGAACGGCCTGGTCGAGCAGTTCGGCCTGGAGCTGGACGAGCGCGGCAACATCGCGCGCGACGCCGACTTCGCCACCAATGTGCCGGGTGTCTTCGTGGCCGGTGACGCGGGCCGCGGCCAGTCGCTGATCGTCTGGGCCATCGCCGAGGGCCGCTCCGCGGCGCGCGGGGTGGACCGCTATCTGGCCGGGGCCAGCGAACTGCCCGCCCCGATCCGCCCCACCGACCGGGCCCTCATGGTCTGACCGGTCCAACCCCTGCCGGTCTTCCCGGCTTCGGTCTCCTGGGACTCCCGGGGACTTCTGGGACTGGACTCCCGGATTCCTGGATCTCCGCCCGTACAACGGCGTACGGACCGGCCGCGCGGCGCCTTCCCCCTACCCGACCAGGGGGGAGGCGCCGCGTGGCGTTTGCGGTCGGCATCCGCTCAGTGGTCGACCTTCGCTCAGTGGTCGGCCTCCGCTCAGGAGTTGACATTGTCTCGGGCGCGCTCCACCATCATTCCACTAACTGATTAGTGAAAGGGTGGTGGACGGATGGTCGAGTACCGCATCGACCGGCGCAGCGGCATCGCCACCTATCTACAGATCGTCCAGCAGACCAAACAGGCGCTCCGCCTCGGACTGCTTGAGCCCGGGGACCGGCTGCCCACGGCCAGGGAGGTCGTCGCGGCCACCGCCATCAACCCCAACACCGTCCTGAAGGCATACCGCGAGCTGGAGCGCGAAGGGCTGGTCGAGCCCCGGCCGGGCCTGGGCACCTTCGTCCGCCGGTCGCTGGCCCGGCCCGGCGCCGCCGCGGACTCACCGCTGCGCGCGGAGCTCGCCGACTGGACCGACCGGGCCCGCGCCGCCGGGCTCGGCCGCGAGGACGTGACGGCGCTGGTGGCCTCGGTCCTCGAAGAGCGTTTCGGCGAGACCGCCACCCTCAGCGGGAGTGGCCACGAGGAAGACGGTGAGAACCGGTGACCGACGAGATCGACGCGGCCGGCGCACTGGAGGCGTCCGGGCTGGGCAAGAAGTACCGGCGCGGCTGGGCGCTGAGAGATGCCGCCTTCCACCTGCCCGCCGGGCGGATCTGCGCGCTGGTGGGCCCCAACGGCTCCGGTAAGAGCACCCTGCTGTCCCTCGCCGCCGGTCTGCTGACCCCGACCACCGGCACGCTGCGGGTCTTCGGCCGGCCGCCCTCCGCGCCCGCCGCCCGCGAGCGCGTCGCCTTCGTCGCCCAGGACAAGCCGCTCTACCCGCGCTTCTCCGTCGCCGACACCCTGCGCCTGGGCCGGGAGCTGAATCCCCGCTGGGACCAGCAGGCCGCCGAACGGGTGGTGGAGGAGGCCGAGGTGCCGCTGTCCGCCCGCGTCGGCTCGCTCTCCGGCGGCCAGCGCACCTGTGTGGCCCTGGCCCTCGCCCTCGGCAAACGCGCCGATCTGCTCCTCCTGGACGAGCCGATGTCCGATCAGGACCCGCTGCGCCGCCGCCGGATGATGGGCGTGCTGATGGCGGAGGCCGCCGAACGCGGCACCGGTGTGGTCATCTCCACCCATGTGCTCGCCGAACTCGACGGAGTCTGCGACTACCTGCTGCTGATGGGCGGCGGCCGGATCCGCCTGGCGGGCGAGACGGACAAGATCCAGGCCGCCCACCGCCTCGTCACCGGCCCGAGCGCGACCGGCGGCGGAACACCGGCCGCGCTCGCCCGCCACACCGTGGTCGAGACCCGTACGACAGGCCGTCAGCTCACCGCGCTGATACGCCCGGAGGGCGCCGCGGCCGAGGACGGCTGGATCGTCAGCGAACCCTCCCTCGAAGAGATCCTGCTCGGCTATCTGCGCGCTCCCGACGCCCCGCCGCTGCTCGCGGACGACACGCGGACGCCAGATACGGAGGTGGGGGCATGAGCACGGTCGGCATCCGGCTCGCCGCACCCGGCGCCCGGCCCCGCACCCGAGGACTGGTGTGGCTGGTGGCGCGCCAGCACCGGGCCGCCCTCTGGGCGGGCCTGGCCGTGGTCGTGGCGATCGCCGCGTACATCGTCTGGCAGCGCGCCGAGATGGTCGGCTATGCGCGGGCGCACGATATCCAGGGCTGCGCGGACTGGGGCCGGGAGCGGCTCTGCCACGGCAGGGAGACCGATCCCGCCAAGGGAACTACCCCGACTGTCGAGGCGCTCCGCCACCTCAGCGACACCTACCGCACACCGCTGCTCAACACCGGACGGCTGCTCATCGCGCTGCCCGCGCTGATCGGCGTCTTCATCGGCGCGCCCCTGTTCGCCCGGGAGTTGGAGATGGGCACCCACCAGGTGGTGTGGACCCAGTCCGTCGGCAGGACCCGCTGGCTCATCGCCAAACTCGCGGTCCCCCTCGTCGCCGTCACGGCCGGCACCGCGGTCCTCGCGGCCCTCTACACCTGGTGGTGGCGGGCGGCCCGGGTCCAATTCCCGGACATTGCCTGGGGCAGCACCGCGCCGTTCGACGCGACCGGCCCCGCGGCCGTCGCCCTCACCCCGCCGGCCTTCCTCCTCGGCGCGGCCGCCGGACTGCTGCTGCGGCGTACCCTGCCCGCGATGGTGCTCACCCTGGGGGCCGGCGCCGGTGCCCTGTACGGGCTCGACGCTCTGCGCCCCCATCTGATGACGCCGCGGACGATCGTCTCCGACCCCTCCGGAAGCATGCCCGAGATCTCCGACACCGCGTGGCGTGGCATGGGCCACGGCTATCTGTCCCGGGCCGGGGAGAAGCTCCCCCTGGACCGCTGCTCGTCCGCCGTCGGTGCGGACGGCTGGGACCGCTGCTTCGCCCGGCTAGGCGTCACCAAGAGGTGGTACGAGGAGCTGCACCCGGCGAGCCACTACTGGCCCATGCAGTGGATGCAGGCCGGGATCTGCCTGGCCGTGGCCGTCGCGCTCGCCGCGTTCTGCGTGTGGTGGATCCGGCGGCGACCCGCGGTGAAGGAGGCGGTATGAAGACCGGAACCGCCACCCGCCCGGGCCCGCCGCACACCGGCTCCCCTTCCAGGCCGCGCCACACCGGCTCCCCGCTGAGCCCGCGCGGTCCGCTCTGGCTGGCCTGGCGCCGCCAGCGGACCGTCCTGGTGACGGGCGGGGTGCTGATCCTCGCCCTCGCCGGATATCTCGTGCACCAGCGCACCGGCATGGCCGCCCTGATCCACGACCGGGGCGTCGCCGACTGCCGGATATGGCGCGACTGCAATGGGACGCCCCTGGGGTCCTCGGACGAGCTGTCCGAGGCGTTCGTCCGGCTGGAGACCTACCGCGCGGCGCTGCTCGACACCGCACGGCTGCTGCTCGCGATCCCCGCGGTCATCGGGGCCTTCGTCGGCGCACCGCTGATCGCGCGCGAATTCGAGAGCGGCACCGCCGCGCTCGTCTGGTCCCAGTCGGTCGGCAGGGTGCGCTGGCTCATCGCCACGCTCGCCCTCCCCGTCGTCGCCACCCTGGCCGCCACCACCCTGCTGGCCGCGCTGTTCACCTGGTGGTGGTGGCCGGTGCGCGGCACCTTCCCGGACGTCCACTGGGGCGACACCCTGCCCTTCGACGTGATGGGCCCGGCCTTCGTATCGCTGTCCCTGCTGTCCCTCCTGCTCGGCACGGCCTTCGGCCTGGTGCTCCGGCGGACGCTGCCCGCCATGGCCTGCACCCTCGCCGTCACCGCCGGTGTCGTGTACGGCCTCCAGCAGTTGCGCCCGCATCTGATGCCCCGGCTCACCGTGACGGCGGGCGTCCACGTCCACGCGGAGGCGCCGTTCGGCGGGTGGTACATCGGCTCGGGGTATCTCGACGGGACCGGTGCCAGGGTCGACGGATCGGTCTGCCAGGGGCTCGGCGGGTGGCCGGCCATCTTCCGCTGCCTCGACCGCCGCCACCTGGCCGAAGAGTATGAGGACTACCACCCCATCGGGCACTTCTGGTCCATGCAGTGGATCCAGGCTGGGATCTGCCTGGCCGTGGCCGTCACGCTCGCCGCGTTCTGCGTGTGGTGGATCGGGCGCAGACGGGCCTGACCAGCGCCCCGCCACCACGGTTCCGCACCCTTCCACGGCTCCCGAGCCCTCCTGCGGCTCCTCACCCTCCCGCTCCGATCGGAGTCCCCTTCCCCATGGCCATCTCGCCCGCCCTCGACACCGCCCGGGGCGTCCCACGCGTCCACCCGGCGCCCCCGGTGCGCCGCCGCCCCGGCCCGGCCGTCGTCGCGCTCGCCCCGGCCGGGCTGGCGCTGGCGCTCGGGCTGTGGGGGATCCGCCGGGAGCACAGCATGTGGCGGGACGAGTCGACGACGTACCAGGTCGCGCACCGTAGCGTCGGCGAGATCGGCCATCTGCTCGGCAACGCCGATGTGGCGCACGGCCTCTACTACCTGCTGATGCACGCCGTCTTCGCCCTCTGGGACGGCGGACTGCTCGCCCTGCGGCTCCCCTCGGTCCTGGCCATGGCCGCCACCGCGGCCGGGGTGGGACTGCTCGGCCAGCGGCTCGCCGGGCCCCGCGCCGGACTCGTCGCCGGGCTGGCCTTCCCGCTGGCCCCGGCGGTGCAGCGGTACGCACAGGAGGGGCGGTCGTACGCCCTGGTCAGCGCCGCCGTCGTCGCGGCCACGCATCTGCTGCTGAGCGCGGTGGCCAGGCCCCGCAAGCGCACCTGGGCCGGATACGCCGCCGTCGCCTCGCTGGCCTGTCTGCTGCACGAGTTCGCGATCCTGGCCGTCGCCGCGCACGGCGTCGTGCTGTACCGGGCCCGGGTGGGCGCGCGGTCCGGCTGGGCGTGGGGGCAGGCGGCCTCCGTGGTGGCCGTGGTGCTGGCACCGCTGGTGATCGTCAGTCAGCAGCAGGCGGCGCTGGTGGGCTGGATCTCCGCGCCGGGCCCGCCCGAACTGTTCGGCTTCGGGGCGCTCGCCCTGACCGGCCTCGTCTGCGCCCGGGGACCACTGCCCGCCCGGGGCCCCGTTCCGCTGCGCGACCTCGCCCTGGCGCTGCTGATCCTGCCACCGGCCGCGCTGATGGCCGTGTCGTATCTCCATCCGCTCTACGTCGACCGGTATGTGCTCTACGCCCATGTCGGGCTCGCACTGCTGATCGGCGCCCGGCTGGACGCGCTGTCGCGCACCCTCGCCGTTCCTCGGGCGCTGGCCGGGGGACTGGCGGTGGCCGCCGTGGCGGCCCTGCTGCCGTACTCGCTCCAACTGAGGACCCCGGGGAGCCGGCTCGACAACACCCTCGCGGCCGCGCGCGCCGTACGGGAGCTGGGGCGGCCCGGTGACGGGGTGCTCTTCCTGCCCGCGCGGCGCCGGGAGCCGATCATGTCCAGCCCGGAGGAGTTCCGGGGGCTGCGGGAGCTGGCGCTGGCCCGGCGCGCGATCCCCTCGGGCACACTGCACGGCATCGAGCTGCCCGCACCGCGGATCCGGGCCCGGATGCTGACGGCCGGGCGGATCGTCACGGTGAACGACCCACCCGGCCAGCCGCTGGACGAGACCCCTCAGGAGCGGGTGAAACGGGAGGTGCTCGCGGAGCACTTCCACCGATGCGCCGTCAGGGACGTCACCGGGATGCGGATCGTGCTCTACGGGCGCGCGGGGCGGTGCTGAGCGCTCGGGGTGCGCGCGGTGCCGAGCGCTCGGGGCGCGCATGCGGTGCCGAGCGCCTACGCCCCGCGGCTTCCAGCGGAGCGCTCAGCTCTCGACCAGCCGGGCCGGGAAGCCGCCCGTGGCGACCGGGCCCCAGCGCTCGGGAGTGACCCGGATCAGCGACTTGCCCTGCTTGCGCATGGCCTCGCGGTACTCGTCCCAGTCCGGGTGCTCGCCCGCGATATTGCGGTAGTACTCGACCAGCGGCTCGACGGACTCCGGGGTGTCGACCACTTCGGCGGTGCCGTCGATCTGCACCCAGGGGCCGTTCCATTCGTCGGACAGCACGACGAGGCTCACGGCCGGTTCGCGCTTGACGTTGCGCACCTTGGCGCGCTCGGGGTAGGTGGACATGACGATACGGCCGGAGTCGTCGACTCCGCAGGTCAGCGGGGACGCCTGGGGCGAGCCGTCCGTCCGGCGGGTCATCAGCAGCGCACGGTGGCGCGGGCGGACGAACTCCAGCAGTTCATCGAGGCCGACACGGGTGTTGGTGGCGATGGAGGGGCTCATGCAGGCGAGCGTACGACGTCGAGCGCACTCCAAGCCCGCACGGCCACGGACCGGACCGGCGCCGCGTCGGATCTGTCGTGAGCTGCCGCTTCACGTGCCGCGTGACATGTCCCGGCAGGTGTCGCGTGACATGTCCCGTCACATGTCCCGTCAGGTGTCGCACTCCAGCACCGTGCGGCACAGCCCGCAGCGGGCCCGCACCCGGCCGCGCACCGGGACCCGGATGCGCTGACGGCAGGTCGGGCAGGGGAAGGAGACGCTCAGCGGAGGGCCGCTGTCGAAGGCGTAGTCGCCTCCGGTGGGGGAGGGGTCGCCGGACTGGGCCGACCGGCGGTCCTTGGCGTAGCGGCGGCGGCCGGTCCACCCGGCGGCGGCGAGCGGCGGCCGGGCCTGGTCGTGGCGCGCCAGCTCCAGCCCCTTGGCGTACGCCGCGTACGCCTGCGGAGAGGTGAACCAGGGGGAGGGGTCCTCATCGAAGAGCAGCGCCCGCTTGGCCAGCACGTAGCCGAACTCCTCCGGCGTCAGATAGCCCAGTTTCTGGCTGGAAAGCGAGTCCTGACGGAAGGCGTCGAGCAGCAACCAGCCCGTGCCGAGATAGGCGGCGGTGGTGTCGGTGAGGATTTCGTTGTCGCGTGTGCCGGGGAACGACAGGTCGAGGCGGTGCAGATACACATGCGTGACCTCATGGGCGAGGGCCGCGCCGATGTCCCGACGGTGGGTCTTGAAGCGGGAGTTGAGCTCGATGAAGTACTCCGGGCCCGCGGCGAGCTCCACGTTTCCCGCATGCCGCATCTCCCGGAAGCTCACGATCATCCGGGCGTCGGGCAGCCGCAGATGCCGCACCATCACCCCGGCCACCCGCTGAACGCCCAGGTAGAGGTCGTCCTGGTCGGAGAAGGCCACATCGCCGGGGACCACGCTGAGCCCGAAGGTGTCCACCGTGTCGCGGGACAGGCGGCGGTAGAGCGCGGCGATCGAGGCCCGGACGGTGTCCAGGTGGGGAAAGCCGTGCTCGATGTCGCTGCCCGGTGCCGCCACGCCGTCACCCCGTGCCCGTCGCCAGCCGTGCGCCCTGTCTCATCTCAACCTTACGGTCGTTCGGTGGGGCGGCGGGTAGGCCGCGCTGGCTGAAAACCGACCCTTGTCACCCCGTTCACCCGCTCCACATAATCACAGGGCGTTTTACCGGCTCATCCATGGGATTTCGGAGAGGTTTCCGGATTTTATGGCTTGGCATGAGCCTGACATGCGCCCCGAACCCCCCACGAAAGGACAGTCCGTTGCGGAAGACCCTGAAGCACCTCAAGAGAGCCTCGGCCGCCGGCGCGGTCGCCCTCGCCGCCTTCAGCCTCACCCCCGGCAGTGCCAGCGCCGCGCCCACCGGCCCCGAACCGAGCCCCTCCGTCGTCGGCGGCACCCGCGCCGCCCAGGGCGAATTCCCCTTCATGGTCCGGCTGTCCATGGGCTGTGGCGGCGCTCTCTACACCCAGGACATCGTGCTCACCGCCGCCCACTGTGTGGACGGCAGCGGCGCCAACACCTCGATAACCGCCACCGCGGGCGTCGTCGACCTCCAGAGCTCGAGCGCCGTCAAGGTCAAGTCCACCCAGGTGCTCCAGGCCCCCGGCTACAACGGCACCGGCAAGGACTGGGCGCTCATCAAGCTCGCCAAGCCGATCAACCAGCCCACCCTGAAGATCGCCGACACCACGGCGTACAACAAGGGCGACTTCACCGTCGCCGGCTGGGGCGCGGCCGTCGAGGGCGGCGGCCAGCAGCGCTACCTGCTCAAGGCCACCGTGCCGTTCGTCGACGACGCCACCTGTAAATCCGCGTACGGCGAGCTGGTGCCCGGCGAGGAGATCTGCGCCGGCCGGATGGCTCAGGGCGGCGTGGACACCTGCCAGGGCGACTCCGGCGGCCCGATGTTCCGCAAGGACGACAGCGGCCAGTGGATCCAGGTCGGCATCGTGAGCTGGGGCGAGGGCTGCGCGCGGCCCGGCAAGCCCGGCGTCTACACCGAGGTGAGCACCTTCGCCAAGGACATCAAGGCGGCCGCGGGCCAGCTCGGCGGCTGACGCCTCCTCAGCCTCGCCTCCGCCGGTTCTCCGAGCCGTGCCGGTGCCCTCAGCTCTGTCAGCTCTGTCAGCTCTGTCCGTTCTGGCCGTAGCAGATGCAGAACGGATGCCCGGCCGGATCGTTGAAGACCCGGAACCCCGACCGCTCCCCGCCGCTGTCGTGCAGGAACGTCGCCCCCAGCTCGATCAGCTCCTGCTGCGCCCGCTCCGCGTCCTCGATCGTGTCCACGTCGAAGTCCAGATGGATCTGCTGCGGATACGCCGGATCCGGCCAGCGCGGCGGCTGATGGTCCGGCGCGAGCTGGAAGGCCAGCCGCCGGCCGTCCTCGGCCGTCAGGGTCGCCCACTCGGGATCGCCGTCGTCCACCCGCCAGCCCAGGATCCGTCCGTAGAAGGCGGCCAGCGCGGCGGGGTCGGGACAGTCGATGACGGTGCACTGAAGCGTCGCGATCATGTTGCGGACCCTAGCCCGGAACAGCCCTGCCCGGAACGGCCGCGCCCGGAACAGCCCTGCCCGGAACGGCCGCGCCCGGAACTGCTCGGCCCGGGAACGGCTCCACCTGGAGGGGCTGCGCCCGCCACGGCTGCGCCCGGTAGGAGCCGCGGGAAAGTCGGTCCGGAAATGGAACCTCGCCCCGCCCAGGCGACTCCTCCACGGTGGAGACACCGCCTCGGGAGCGGCCCTCCACCATGACCGCCCCGCCCCCTTCCGGCCCCCTGAGGGCCGGATCCGAAACCCCCCACAGGGGTCGGGGCGGTCCGGGGCCGCGACCGGCCCGGCACAAGCTGCCGCGGCGCCGCGGGGGCTTGCGCGGGCCGGAAACATCCAGAGCCAGGCCAATGCGCCCCGGAGAGGAACCGAGCCCCGAGAAAAAGTAGTCTCGGGAGGCATGACGCACAGCATGAGCGACCACACCGCCGGCCGGCCGGCGACGCCGGGAGACCCCGAGGGGATCGACCCGTCCGTCCTCGACGAGCTGACCAGGTTGCGCGACAGCATCGACAACATCGACGCGGCCGTGGTCCATATGCTCGCCGAGCGCTTCAAATGCACTCAGCAGGTCGGCCACCTCAAGGCCGCCCACCGGCTGCCTCCGGCCGACCCGTCCCGTGAGGCGCGCCAGATCACCCGGCTGCGGCAGCTCGCCGAGAGCGCCAAGCTCGACCCCGGCTTCGCCGAGAAGCTGCTCAACTTCATCATCGCCGAGGTCATCCGGCACCACGAGACCATCGCCCGCTCCTGACACCGGCCCGAGGGCGCACTCGGGTGGTGCGCCCGTACGGCCGTCCGCCCCGGTCGACCACTTCCCACCCGTGTGCGGCCCGCCGCACGTAGGGCAGCATGTCCCCATGTCCGTACTGACGCGCGAGGAAGCGCAGATCCGAGCCCGCCTCATCGAGGTCCATCGCTACACCATCGACCTGGACCTCACTCGCGGGGAGGAGCTCTTCGGCTCCACCACGACCATCCGCTTCAGCGCGCGCCAGGCGGGCGCGGACACCTTCGCCGAGCTCGCGCCGGCCGCGGTCCACCGTGCCGTACTGGACGGCCGCGAGCTCGACCTCACCGGCGACACCGCCGAGGCGCTCGCGGAGGGCCGGCTTCCGCTCACCGGCCTCACCGAGGGCGAGCACGAGCTGCGCGTCGAGACGGATATGCGCTACTCCCACACCGGCGAGGGCATGCACCGCTTCACCGACCCCGCCGACGGCGAGACGTACCTCTACACCATGTGCTGCATGGCGGACGCGAACGATGTCTTCGCCGCGTTCGACCAGCCCGACCTCAAGGCCGTCTTCGACGTCCGCGTCACCGCCCCGCCCCAGTGGACCGTCCTCGGCAACGGCATCGCCACCCGCGTCGGCGCCCCCGAGGAGGGCCGCTGGCAGCTCGCGCCCACCCCGCCCATCAGCACGTATCTGATGGTGCTGGCCGCCGGCCCGTACCACTCGGTGCGCACCGAGCACGCCGGGCTCCCCTTCGGGCTGCATGTCCGCCGCTCCCTCGCGCCCTATCTCGAGGCCGACGCCGACGAGCTGTTCGACATCACCCGGCGCTGCTTCGACCGCTACCACGAGATCTTCGAGGAGCCGTACCCCTTCGACTCCTACGACCAGGCGTTCGTCCCCGAATTCAACTCCGGCGCCATGGAGAACCCGGGCCTGGTCACCTTCCGCGACGAATTCGTCTTCCGCTCCGCCGTCACCGACGCCGAGCGCCAGACCCGCGCCATGGTCATCGCCCATGAGATGGCCCATATGTGGTTCGGCGACCTCGTCACCATGAAGTGGTGGGACGACATCTGGCTGAACGAGTCCTTCGCCGAGTACATGGGCTACCAGATCCTCACCGAGACCACCCGCTACACCGACACCTGGGCCGACTTCGGCGTCCGCCGCAAGAACTGGGGCTACGACGCCGACCAGCGCCCCTCCACCCACCCGGTCGCCCCCACGCCCGAGCTGGTCCCCGACACCGCCGCCGCCCGGCTCAACTTCGACGGCATCTCCTACGCCAAGGGCGCCTCCGCGCTGCGCCAGCTCGTCACCTGGCTCGGCGAGAAGACGTTCCTCGACGGCATCAACGACCACTTCACCCGGCACCGCTTCGGCAACGCCACCCTCGCCGACTTCATCGACTCCCTCGCCCGCTCCTCCGGCCGTGACGTCCACGCCTGGGCCGACCGCTGGCTGCGCACCACCGGCGTCGACACCCTCGCCCCCGTCGTCACCGCGAACGGCGACCGCTGGAGCGCCGAGATCCGCCACCAGGGCGGTGGCCCGGACGGCGACGCCCACACCCGCCGCCCGCACCGCATCGCCATCGGCCTCTACGACCACGCGCCCGCCGCCCCGCACCAACTGGTCCTGCGCGAACGCGTCGAGGCCGAGCTCGATGGCGCCGAGCCCGTCCTCAGCCTCTCCTTCACCGGGCCCCGCCCCGATCTGCTGCTCCTCAACGACGGCGACCTCACCTACAGCAAGATCCGGCTCGACCCCGGCTCCTGGAAGGCCGTCCACCGCGCCCTGTCCGGCCTCCCCGACGCCGTCAGCCGCGCCGTGGTCTGGAACGCCGCCCGCGACATGGTCCGCGACGGCGACCTGCCGCCCGCCGACTTCCTCGAGGCCGCCCGCGCCCATCTGCCGCACGAGACCGACATAGCGATCGTCCAGGGCGTCCTCGCCTTCGCCCGCACCCAGATCGCCGACCGCTACCTGCCCGCCGACCGGCGCCCCGCCGCCCTGGCCACCATCCGCGCCACCTGCCGCGATCTGCTGCGCCGCACCGAGGACGGCACCGGCGCCGGGCTGCGGCTCGCCGCCGTGCGCACCTTCATCGGCAGCGCCACCGACCCCGCCGAGCTCACCGACTGGCTCGACGGCGACACCGTCCCCGGGGGCCCCGCCCTCGACCCCGAACTGCGCTGGCAGATCCTCGGCCGGCTCGCCGTCCTCGGCGCCGTCGGCCCGGCCCGGATCGACGCCGAACTCGCCCGCGACTCCAGCGCCACCGGCCAGGAGGGCGCCGCCCGCTGCCGGGCCGCCCTGCCCGATGCCACCGCCAAGGAGGCCGCGTGGCAGACCCTCTTCGGCCCTGAAACGGACGGCCAGGGGCCCGAGCTCTCCAACTACCTGGTCACCGCGACCGTCGCCGGCTTCTGGCAGCCCGAGCACCACGACGTCCTCGCCGACTATGTGCCGCGCTACTTCCCGGCCGCCGTCACCCTGGGCACCCGCCGCGGCCCCGCCATCGCCGACACCGTCGCCCGCTTCGGCTTCCCGAGCACCGTGGACGCCGAAACCCTGCGACGAGGCGAGGAATGCCTCGCCAACCCCGACGCCCTGCCCACCCTGAGCCGCCGCCTGGCCGACCAGCTCGACGACCTCCGCCGCGCCCTGCGCGTACGGGAGAAGCAGGGGGAGTAACCACCGCCGCCCGGAGGGACCCCGCCGTCCCGGCTCCAGTTCGCCCTCACCACCTGAACAGGAGCCGGACGGCGCGCTGTTCCACCGGAGCGCCGTCCGGGTTGTTCCGCTGACGACCAGCACCGCCGAGGGAGGCTGTCCGCCGGGCCGGGGCGTCTTGGCCTTGCTCAGCTCGGGCTGTCGTCCGATGGGCTGGGGACACAGCCCTCGCGACGTGACCAAGACCCCTTCACGACCCTCCTGGCCAGAGGCGGCGCGCCGCCTACCAGGCGGGCCGACATGCCCAGCACTCCGACGGAGCCTCCACCGGAGTCACGGTCCACGACATCCTGCGCATGGCCACCCTCGACGGCGCCCGCTTCCTGGGCCTGGCCGACCGCACCGGCTCCCTCACCCCCGGCAAGCAGGCCGACCTCCTGGTCCTGCGTGCCGACCAGCCTGATGTGGCCCCCGTCCACGACCCGTACAGCACCGTCGTCCTTCATATGGACCGCTCGCACGTCGAGACGGTCATGGTCGCCGGGCGGGAACACGTCCATTCCGGCCGGCCTGTCGCCGACAGTTCCGAGCTCTTGAACGACGCCCGCCGAACCGCGCACCGCCTGGATCGGGCGGGTATCAGCGCCCGTTCGGGCAGGGGGCAGACTGACGGGTATGGATCGAGAAACTCTTGAGCGGACCTTGACCGTCGACGGGGAGAGGTTCGAAGTCGCCGAGCGTCCCGACGAACCCGGAACCTACGACTTCACCTGGCTGACCGGGCCGAACCCCGACTACGGCTTCACCACCCGGGTCCATGGAGCCGAATCCCTCAGCACACGGCAACTGGAGGACTCCGCACGGGAGTTCCTCGGCCAGGTGGACCCCGACACCGGGTATATCGAGTAGCCGGGCGGGCGGATCAATCCGGGTGACCGGGCCGTACCACGTATGGGTGCACTTCCCGCGGACCCCGGACCGGAGCGCTGGTGTGCGAAGTAGTTTGGGCAGCCCTGACCGCCGCTGGACCGCTGCCACCTGCCCGACTCCCAGACACCCCCTAGGGGCACACCCATGCCCGTGCCCGCATCCGGAACCGCCCGCCTCCTCGCCGGGGGCCATGGCGGACCGGGCGCGCTCCGCCCGATGGTCGACACCGTCCTCGACGCCCTCGCCCACGGGGCCGCCGACCGCGGCGGGCCACTCCCGGCCGGGGGCCCGGCCGCGGTGGACCGGCGGATACGCGGTGCGGCCCGGCCGCTCATCCCCGACGAGGGGGAGGGGCCCCACCACGCGCTGCGCACTCTCGTCCGCGCCCTCACCCATGGCGCGGCCGACCCCGCCGACCCGCGCTGCACCGCCCATCTGCACTGCCCGCCGCTCGCCGTGGCCGCCGCCGCCGACCTCGCGGTGTCCGCGCTCAACCCCTCCCTCGACTCCTGGGACCAGGCCCCCGCCGCCTGCGCACTGGAGGCCCTGACCTGCCGCGCCCTGGCCGAGCTCGTCCACCCCCACGGCCCCGCCCCCGACGCGCTCGTCACCACCGGCGGCACCGAGTCCAACCAGCTCGCGCTGCTCCTCGCCCGCGAAGCCGCGGGCGGCGTCGGCAGACCCCTGCGGATCATCTGCGGCGGCAACGCCCACCACAGCATCCACCGCGCCGCCTGGTTCCTCGGGCTGCCCGCGCCCCACACCCTCCCCACCCCCACCGGCGTCCTCGACCCGGCCGCGCTCCACACCGCCCTCGACCGGCTGCCCGACACCGACGCCCCCACCCTCGTCGTCGCCACCGCCGGCACCACCGACACCGGGGCCATCGACCCGCTCCCCGATATCGCCGACGTCTGCGACCACCACGCCGCCACCCTCCACATCGACGCCGCCTACGGCGCACCCCTCCTCTTCAGCGACACCCTCCACAAACAGCTCCACGGACTCGACCGGGCCCCTACCGTCGCCCTCGACCTGCACAAACTCGGCTGGCAACCGGTCGCCGCCGGCCTCCTCGCCGTCCCCGACAGCGCCGCCCTCGCCCCGCTGGCCCACCAGGCCGAATACCTCAACGCCGACGACGACACCGAAGCGGGGATGCCCGACCTGCTCGGCCGCTCCTTCCGCACCACCCGCCGCCCCGACATCTTCAAGATCGCCGTCACCCTGCGGGCACTCGGCCGACGCGGCCTCGGCCACCTCGTCGATCACGTCTGCACGGCCGCCCAGCACCTCGCCGACCTCATCGAGGCCCGCCCCGGACTCGAGCTCTACGCCCGCCCCACCATCAGCACCGTCCTCTTCCGCCCCACCGGGGCACCGCCCGCCGCCGTCGCCGCGCTGCGCCGCCGCCTCCTCCACCACGGCACGGCCGTCCTCGGCCGCGCCGCCACCCCCGAGGGGCTGTGGCTCAAGGTCACCGTTCTCAACCCGCACACCCAGCCCGACGATCTGCGCGGGCTGCTCGAACTCGTGGAAGGCCACACCACCCCATGAGCACCGAACAACCCCCCGCCCCCGCCGCCGGGTCCGCCCACGGCGTCGACCGGCCCCTGGACCTGGCCGGTATCGGCATCGGCCCGTTCAACCTCTCCCTCGCCGCCCTCGCCCACGGCATCCCCGCCCTGCGCACCGCCTGCTACGAACAGCGGCCCGCCTTCCACTGGCACCCCGGCCTGCTCATCGACGGCGCCACCATCCAAGTCCCCTTCCTCGCCGACCTGGTCACCCTCGCCGACCCCGGCAGCCCCTGGACCTTCCTCCAGTACCTCAAGGCCCATGAGCGGCTCTTCCCCTTCTACGTCGCCGAGCGCTTCCACATCGAGCGCGCCGAATACGACGCCTACTGCCGCTGGGTCAGCGAACAGCTTCCCGGACTCCACTTCGACCACCGCGTCGACGCCGTCCGCTGGGACCACGAATACGAGCTGTTCGAAATCGACTTCACCCGGCTCGGCGGCCCGGCCGACGACGCCCACGCGCCCCACCTCACCGGGGCCGACGAGGGCGGCAGGGCCCTCGGCCGCGCCTACGCCCGCAACCTCGTCCTCGGCGTCGGCACCGAACCGTACGTCCCCGAACCCCTGCGCCCCCTCGCCGACGCCCCCAACGTCCCCGTCCTCCACTCCTGCGACTACCTCGAACACCGCGAACGGCTCCTGGCCACCGGCCACATCACCGTCATCGGCTCCGGCCAGTCCGGTGCCGAGGTCTTCCTCGACCTGCTGCGCCACCGGCCGCTGGGCGCAGAAGGACTCCACTGGCTCGCCCGCACCCCGTCCTTCGCGCCCATGGAGTACAGCAAACTCGGCCTGGAGCAGTTCAGCCCCGACTACACCCGCTACTTCCACGCCCTGCCCGAGCCCGTCCGCGACCAACTGCTGCCCCGCCAGTGGCAGCTCTACAAGGGCATCGCCCACGAGACCCTCGACGCCATCCACCACGAGCTCTACCGCCGCGCCCTCCACGCCGACGGCTGGCCCGGCGCCGTCCTCACCCCCGGCGTCACCGTCCGCACCGCCGGCCGCATCGCCGCCGCCCGCCTCGAACTCCACCTGGAACACACCGAACAGGGCACCCGCACCCGCCACACCACCGAGGCCGTCGTCCTCGCCACCGGCTACCGCGAGCGCCGCGTCGACACCCTGCTCGCCGCCCTCGACCCCTACGTCCGCCGGGACGCCTCCGAGCGCCCGCGCATCGACGCCGACCACCGCCTGGTCCTCGACCCCATGATCAAGGGCTCGGTGTACGTCCAGAACGCCGAGCGCCACACCCATGGCGTCGGCACCCCCGATCTCGGCCTCGCCGCCTGGCGCTCCGCCGTCATCCTCAACTCGCTGCTCGCGGAACCCGCCTATCAGTTGCCGTCCCGCACCGCGTTCACCTCCTTCGGCCTCCAGCCGTCGGGGCGGTGCGGCACCGTCATCGGCGGCCCGCACCTCCCCGACCAGCGCAACGGACTCGCCCATACCCGGATGTGATGGCCTCGGCGCGTTCCGCATCAACCCCGTCCCGGCCGACCCCGAGTACGTCGAGGAACTGTGGCAGGGCTACCACCACGACATGCCTGCCGCCGACGCGACAGCCCCGGACGACGCCTCCCGGACGGCGGTCTCTCAGCCGGCGTCCGGGAACACCGGGGCGCCGTCCCGGGTCAGCTTCCAGTCCACCGACGCGAACCGCGACACATCGATGGTCTTCTCCGCCTGGACCCAGGCGATGATCGTGTTCCGGATCTCCTCCGAATTGGCCCACACCTGCTTCGCGGAGGCCACATGCGGGAAGTTGCCGCCGCCGCTCGCCCGGTAGTTGTTCACCGCCAGCACGAACTGCGCCTTCTCATCGATCGGCTTGCCGTCGAAGCTCAGCTTCGCGATCCGCGAGCCCGGCGCCTTCGCGATGTCGATCTCGTACGTCAGGCCGCCGACCGCGTCGTAGTTGTAGTCGGGCGTGTTGTCGGCGTTCGTCAGCTTCGACGGGTCCACATCGCCGCCCGCCGGAGTCCGCACGTAGTAGCGCGCCGAGAACTCCAGGTACTCCTTGAGCTGTGCGCCGGTCAGCACCCGCGCCTCCAGCGTGTTCTCGAACGGGTACAACCCCGCCACCTGCCGGATCGTGACCTCCCCGGCCGGGATCGACGCCGTACGGGAGAAGCAGGAGGCCTGCGAGAGCACCGGCAGCGCCGCGTACTCCGTCCCCGCCAGCGCCGCCTTCACCGTCTCCGACTGCACATGGTTGATGAAGTCGAGGATCGGCACGTCCTTGTACGCGGCCTCGGTCGCCGCCATCGCCGCCGTCGAGGTGCCGATGACCTGGTTGACGTACCCGACGACCTTCTTGTGCTCATCGCCGAGCAGCCGCACGATCCGCGGATCCTCCTCGGCCGCGTTGGAGTTCAGCACCTTCGCCGACACCGACGCCACCTGCCAGCGGCCCCGCTCCCACTCCAGCTCGAAGTCGAAGAGGGTCAGCCGCTGACCCCACTTGAGCGGCTCCGACAACACGACCTCGCGCCCGGTCTCCTTGTTGACCACCCGTGACTCCGGGATCTCCACATGCGCGTGGCCCACCAGAATCGCGTCGATCCCCGCCACCTTCTCGGCCACCAGCGCCGCCGCGTTCTCCACATACGGCACCTGGTCGCCGTAGCTGGAGGTGCCGCTGGTCCCCGAATGCGCCGAGACGATCACCACGTCCGCGCCCATCGACCGCAGCCGCGGCACCCACTTCGCGGCCTGCTCCTCCAGGCCCGGGAAGGTCATCTTCCCCTGCACATTGACCTTGTCCCAGATCGCGATGCCCGGATTGGTCAGCCCCAGCACCGCCACCTTCACATCCCGCCCGCACGGAGTGCGCAGCCGCGTCATCCAGTACGGCGCGAAGGCGGGCCGCAGCGTCTTCGCGTCCAGCGCGTTCGCCCCCAGCAGCGGGAAGTCGCACTGCTCCTCGAACTTCCGCAGCACCGGGATGCCGTAGTTGAACTCATGATTGCCCAGCGCCGCCGCGTCATAGCCGATCGCGTTCATCGCCTGCGCCATGGGATGCACCGGGCCGTCCGCCCCGGTGATCGGGTCCACCCTGGCGTAGTAGTACGACAACTGGGTGCCCTGGATGGTGTCGCCCGCGTCGATCAGCAGCGTATTGCGGCGCCCCTTCTCCTTACGGACCTGATCGACCAGCGTGGAGATCTTCGCCAGGCCCACATCGTTGTGCGCCGTGTCGTCGAACTCGGCGTCGGTGAAGTAGTCCCAGTTGAAGACGTTGCCATGCAGATCGGTCGTGCCCATCACGGTGAAGGCGTACCGCCGCCGGGGGCGCCCGTGACCCCGCGCCTCGGCCGGGACGGCGGCCGCGGCCGAGGCGAGGGCGGCCCCCGCACTGGTCGCCGCGGTGCGGCCCAGGAACTTCCGACGGTTGAGCGGCATGGCTGATCTCCTCCGAGATACCTGCGAAATGAGCACAACGCGCGTAGATTCTGGCCCAGCCGCACCGCCCCGCACCACCCCCGGCAGGTTGCGATCAGGTTGCCGCCGGTGCTTCTTGAGGGCCGGTCAGACCAGAATCTTCCCGGCCGGGTCGTCCCACCCCGCCGAGGGCCCGGCCGTCGTACGCTCCGGACACCACCCCGCGCACACCCGACCAGGAGCCGCCATGGACCAGCCGGCCCACCCCAGCCAGCCGCCGCAGCCCGCCGCCCCCGCCCCCGTACCGACCGCCCCCGTCCCCTACGGCACCCCCGACACCCCGCGCGTCGCCGTCCGCGGCGAGGCGACGCTGGAGGTCGACCCCGAGATCGCCCGGCTCACCATCACCGTCAGCGCCCGCGGCGCCGACCGGCGCGCCGCACTCGACGACCTCACCCGGCGCAACAACCAGGTCCTCGCGCTGGTCAAGCCCTACGGCGAAGCGGTCGAGAAACTGGAGACCGGCGCCTTCTCGGTCACCCCCGAGATCAACCCCAAGAGCCGCCATGAGCGCGTACGTGCCTACCACGGCCGGGTGCACCTCACCGCGACCCTCACCGACTTCACCGCCCTCGGCGAGCTCACCACCCGCCTCGCCGACCTCGACCTCACCCGCGTCGACGGCCCCTGGTGGGGGCTGCGCCCCGACTCGCCCGCGCACGGCCGGGCCCGGCAGCAGGCGGTGCGGGAGGCGGTGCAGCGGGCCCGCGAGTACGCCGGAGCGCTCGGCTCCCGGCTGGTGGCGCTCACCGAGCTGGCCGACCTCGATGCGGAGCAGGGCCCGCTCCAGCCCGTGGCCGCCACCACGCGCGGCCGGTCCGCCTTCGGTGGCCCCGCCGACCGGGACGCCGTCGCCGCGCTCGACCTCGAACCGCAGCGCCAGACGGTGTATGCGCATGTCAACGCGCGCTTTACGATCACCCCTCCCGAGCTCTGAGGGCCCTCCTTCCGAGTCTTGAAGCCATCCCCCGAAACGCTCATCGGAGCACCCCGCTGCACGTTTCATTAGTTGTCAATAGCCCGCCATCCAAAGGCCATGGAGGAGTGTGAAGTTCCGGGCTCTTTACTCGCCGGTAAGTCATAGGCTCGACACCATGCGCCGAGCAAAAATCGTCTGTACTTTGGGACCCGCCACCGACTCGTACGAGCAGATCAAGGCACTCATCGAAGCCGGAATGGATGTGGCCCGCTTCAACCTCAGCCACGGCACCTATGCCGAGCACGAGGAGCGTTATCGGCGAGTGCGCAAAGCCTCGCTGGAAACCGGCCGCAGCGTCGGCATCCTCGCCGACCTTCAAGGTCCGAAGATTCGGCTCGGCCGCTTCCGTGAAGGACCCGTACTCCTTGAACGCGGAGACGAGTTCATCATCACCGTCGAACCCATCGAGGGCGACCGGTTCCGCTGCGGCACCACCTACGAGGGGCTGGCCGGCGACGTCAGCAAGGGTGAGCGGATCCTCGTCGACGACGGACGGGTCACCCTCGAGGTCGTCGACATCGACGGACCCCGGGTGCACACCATCGCCATCGAGGGCGGCATGATCTCCGACCACAAGGGGCTCAACCTCCCCGGCGTGGCCGTCTCCGTCCCCGCGCTGTCCAAGAAGGACATCGAGGACCTGCGCTGGGCACTGCGCATCGGCGCCGATGTCATCGCCCTCTCCTTCGTCCGCAACGGCAACGACGTCGTGGACGTCCACCGGGTGATGGACGAGGAGGACCGCCGGCTCCCCGTCATCGCCAAGATCGAGAAGCCGCAGGCGGTCGAGAACCTCGAGGGCATCGTCGACGCCTTCGACGGCATCATGGTCGCCCGCGGCGACCTCGGCGTGGAGATGCCGCTCGAGCAGGTGCCGATGGTCCAGAAGCGCGCGATCAAGCTGGCCAAGCGGAACGCCAAGCCGGTGATCGTCGCGACCCAGATGCTCGACTCGATGATCGACAACTCCCGCCCCACCCGCGCGGAGGCGTCCGACGTCGCCAACGCGATCATCGACGGCACGGACGCGGTGATGCTCTCCGGCGAGACCAGCGTCGGCAAGTACCCGATCGTCACGGTCAAGACGATGGGCCGCATCGTCGAGGCCGCCGAGGAGGACATCCTCGCCAAGGGCCTCCCCCCGCTCACCGAGCGCAACAAGCCCCGCACCCAGGGCGGCGCGGTGGCCCGCGCGGCGGCCGAGATGGGCGACTTCCTCGGCGCGAAGTTCCTCGTCGCCTTCACCCAGTCCGGCGACACCGTCCGCCGCCTCTCCCGCTACCGCTCCCCGATCCCCCTCCTGGCCTTCACCCCGGACCCGGGCACCCGCTCCCAGCTCAACCTCACCTGGGGCGTCGAGACCTTCCTCGGCCCGATGGTCAACTCCACGGACGAGATGGTGGCCCAGGTCGACGAGGAACTGCTGCGCCTCGGCCGCTGCCGCAAGGGCGACCTCGTCATCATCACCGCCGGCTCCCCGCCCGGCGTCTCCGGCTCCACCAACCTCGTGCGCGTCCACTACATCGGCGCGGACGACCTGAGGTAGCCGAACCTCGCTCCCTTGGGGCCGAAGTACTGGGCTCAGTACTTCGGCCCGACGTGCTTGTCCATGAGGGCGACGGAGGCACGGCGGGCGACGGAGATGTTGAACGGATCGCTCCCGCGCGCGAGCGTGGTCCACTCGACGCCGACCTTGGTGAGGGTGTCGGAGCAGAGCTTGCGGATGTCGTCGGACTTGTTGGCGAAGAAGTACCGGGGGTATTCGTAGC
Source organism: Streptomyces sp. CY-1 (assembly GCF_047218265.1). Taxonomy (NCBI): domain Bacteria; kingdom Bacillati; phylum Actinomycetota; class Actinomycetes; order Kitasatosporales; family Streptomycetaceae; genus Streptomyces; species Streptomyces sp. CY-1. The sequence continues at coordinate 3,240,324 of NZ_CP178393.1, read as the reverse complement.
GCTTGCGTTCGCCCCCGACCAGCTTCGTGGTCCAGTTGGTGATCCGGCAGCCGTCGGAGTGGAAGAGCCCGCGGATGAACTTCCAGGGGAACTCATCGACGATCTGCTGTTGCCACGGCTCCAGGGCTATGGCGCGGTCGTGCTTCTTCCCCGGCCCGTGCTGAGGGAACATGCACGTCCAGTGTTTCGTGTACGACTTCACCTCGGCGCAGCCCTTCTTCTGCCGCCGCTTCACACTGGGTAACGCCATCACCGCCTTCATGGTGGCTTCGGCTTCATCGATCAAGCCGGGCCAGGCATCGGCACAGAAAAGCGACAGGTGGTGCTGCTTCGGCTTGGAGATGATGTGACCGTCGCCGAGGTAGAGACCGAGGAGGTAGGCGTATGCCTCGTGGTCGAATTCCTGGCGGGTGCATTTCGGGCAGTCTGTGGGACGCATAGCGACTTCGCCCCGTTGTTTTCGGTCCTGGTGTCGCCACCAGCCAACGGTGCCCCGAGGGACTCCGAAGAGTTCTGCCACGTCCCGATTGGCGACACCGCGCCGCATCAGCATCACGGCGTCATGGCGAACGGACGGACTGTAATCGCTCATGTGTAGAGCGTTACATCGCTGGGGGTGGCGCCGCCGTGAATTTGCCCCTAATCATGCGAACGTGACCGTCCGCTTTTACCTATGAGTACCGGGTGCGGGATTCGAACCCGCAAGCCCTCTCGGGCAGAGGTGTTTGAGACCTCCGTGTATACCTTTCCACCAACCCGGCAAGGAGTTGTAGCGCGCACAGCTTACCGTGTGCGAGCCGATCTCGTCTCGCAGGTAGGCTCGAGGTGCAGCACCTGCCAGGAACGAGGAGCCCCGTGAGCGCCACCGAGCCCGTCGACGAGCAGTCGCATATTCCACCGGTGACAACCCGCGTCGTCATCGCCGAGGACGAGGCGCTCATCCGCCTCGACCTGAAGGAGATGCTCGAGGAGGAGGGGTACTCCGTCGTCGGCGAGGCGGGCGATGGTGAGACGGCTGTCGCGCTCGCCCAGGAGCACCGCCCCGACCTCGTCATCCTCGATGTGAAGATGCCGGTTCTCGACGGCATCTCCGCCGCCGAGCGGATCGCGGCCGACCGTATCGCCCCCGTCCTGATGCTGACCGCCTTCTCCCAGCGCGAGCTGGTCGAGCGGGCCCGGGACGCCGGGGCGATGGCGTATCTCGTGAAGCCGTTCAGCAAGAGCGATGTGGTCCCGGCCATCGAGATGGCCGTCTCCCGCTTCACCGAGCTGAAGACCCTGGAGCAGGAGGTCGCCGACCTCTCCCAGCGGCTGGAGACCCGCAAGCTGGTCGACCGGGCCAAGAGTGTTCTCCAGACGCAGTACGGGCTGACCGAGCCCGCCGCCTTCCGCTGGATCCAGAAGACCTCGATGGACCGTCGGCTGTCGATGCAGCAGGTGGCCGAGGCCGTTATCGAGGACGCGGCGGAGAAGAAGGCCAAGGAGCAGTAGGGGACGAGCGGAAGGGGCCCGTATCGCCGCGTCGGCGGTACGGGTCCCTTACCGTTGCTGCCGGTCCTCAGCCCTCAGTCCTCGCCGAGGTACGCCTTGCGCACCGACTCGTCGTGCAGCAGCGCGTCCCCCGTCCCCGACAGCACGATCTTGCCGATCTCCATCACATGGCCCTGGTCGGCCAGTGACAGGGCCGCCTGGGCGTTCTGTTCGACCAGCAGGATCGTCGTGCCCTGGGACTTGAGCTCGGCGATGGTGTGCATGATCTTCTGCATCATGATCGGTGAGAGGCCCATCGAGGGCTCGTCGAGCATCAGCAGCTTGGGGCGGGACATCAGGGCGCGCCCCATCGCGAGCATCTGCTGCTCACCGCCGGAGAGGGTGCCGGCCGCCTGGGCGCGGCGTTCGCCGAGGATGGGGAAGAGGTCGTACGCCTTCTGTATGTCGGCGGCTATGCCGTCCGCGTCCTTCCGGAGGAACGCTCCGAGCTGGAGGTTCTCGGCGATCGACAGCCGCGGGAAGATATGCCGTCCCTCGGGCGAGTGGGCCAGCCCCAGGGCGACGATCTTGTGTGCGGGGACGCCCTTCAGCGGTTGGCCGTCGAAGCGGATCTCCCCGCCGAGGGGTTCGAGCAGGCCGGACAGGGTGCGCAGGGTGGTGGTCTTGCCCGCGCCGTTGGTACCGATGAGGGTGACGACCTGGCCGGCCTCGACGTTGAACGAGATGCCCTTGACGGCCTCGATCTTGCCGTAGGCGACGCGCAGGTCCTCGACCTCGAGCAGTGCGGTCACTGTCCGTCCTCCGTACGTGCTGTGGTGCCCCGCTGGGTCTCGTCCTGCGGGGCGCCGGTCGTGGCTCCGGCCTCCGAGGCCCCGGCTTCCGCGGCCTCGACCTCGGCGGCCTCCTCGGCGCCGGGTGCGCCTTCGAAGGGGGTGCCGAGGTAGGCGGCGATGACGCGCTCGTCGCTCTGGACGACCTCGGAGGTGCCCTCGATGAGCTTCTGGCCCTGGACGAGGACGGCGACCCGGTCGCAGAGGTTGAAGATGAAGCGCATGTCGTGCTCGATGACGAGTACGGCGGTGCCCAGGTCGCGGATGGCGAAGACCAGTTCCTCGGTGGCGCGGGTCTCCTGGGGGTTCATTCCGGCGGTGGGTTCGTCGAGGAGCAGCAGTCCGGGGTCGCTGGCGAGGGCGCGGGCGATCTCCAGCTTGCGCTGTTCGCCGTAGGGGAGGTTGCGGGAGAGGTGGTCGGCCTTGTCGGCGAGGCCGGTGAACTCCAGGAGTTCCATGGCGCGGGCCTTGGAGGCGGCTTCGGCGCGTTTGAAGCCGGGGCCGCGCAGGAGGGCCGACCACAGGCCCTCCTTGGTGCGGGTGTGGCGGCCGACGAGGACGTTCTCCAGGACCGTCATGTTGGCGAAGAGCCGGATGTTCTGGAAGGTGCGGGCGATGCCTGCCTGGGTGACGAGGTGGGGCTTGGGCGGCAGGACGGTGCCCTGGTAGGCGACGCTGCCCTCGGTGGGGATGTAGAGGCCGGTGAGGCAGTTGAAGAAGGTGGTCTTGCCTGCGCCGTTGGGGCCGATGAGGCCGACGATCTCGCCGGGGTGGACGTCGAGATCGACGGATTGTACGGCCGTGAGCCCGCCGAAGCGCATGGTGACGCCGGTGGCGGTGAGCACGGGGGAGGTCGTGGTGGTGGTCATCTGTGTCATGCCTCCGCCTTGGTGACGCCGACGGCACCGTCCTTGAGTCCGGTCGCGCCGGGGACGTCGAGCTGGCCGGTCTCGTGGTATTCGAGCTGCTGCCGCCGGTTGGGGACGATCCCTTCGGGGCGGAAGCGCATCAGCAGGATGAGTGCGATACCGAAGGCGAGGAGCTGGTAGTCCTGGAGGAATTCCAGCTTCTTGGGGATCAGGTAGAGCAGGGTGGCGCCGAGCAGCGGGCCGCCGATGGTGCCCATGCCGCCGAGGATGACGGCGGCGACCAGGAAGGTGGAGTTGGGCGGGACGGGGCCGGCGAAGACGTACTGCTCGGGGACGACGGTGGACTGGAAGTGGGCCCAGACGGCGCCGGCGACTCCGGCGAGGGTGGCGCCGAGTGCGAAGGCGACCAGCTTGACCCGGAATCCGTTGATGCCCATGGCGGTGGCGGCGGTCTCGTCCTCGCGGATGGCGACCCAGGCGCGGCCGATGCGGGAGTTGCCCGCGCGGCTGAAGATCAGCACGACGACGATGGTGACCAGCAGCATCAGCAGGTAGTAGTTGCCGTTGGAGTCGAGGCTGAGCCCGCCGATGCTGTGGTCGTCGTTGAAGTTGAACCCGAAGATCTCCAGCGGTGGGATGTTGGGGATGCCGTCGGGGCCGTTGGTGACGGAGGGGCCTGAGGTGCCGTCGAGGTTCAGCATGGCGAGACGGAAGATCTCTCCGAAGCCGAGGGTGACGATGGCGAGGTAGTCGCCGCGCAGCCGCAGGGTGGGGGCGCCGATGACGACGCCGAAGATCAGCGAGACCACGCCGCCGGTGATGACGGCGGCCCAGAAGGGGAACTTGACGTCGATGGTCGAGGCGGTGGATCCGGAGACCAGGGCGGCGGTGTAGGCGCCGACGCCGAGGAAGGCGACGTATCCGAGGTCGAGGAGGCCGGCGAGGCCGACGACGATGTTCAGGCCGAGGGCGACGGTCGCGAAGATCGCGATGTTGACGCCGAGTTCGGTGAAGCTGGACTTGTCCTGGAAGAAGGGGAAGACGATCGCGGTGATCAGCGCCGCGACCAGGGTGGTGGAGCGGTAGGCGCTGGTGAGTTCGCTGATCCGGCTGACGAGCCCGGCCTTGATGAGGGCGACGGCGGCGAACGCGACGGCGATGAGGTAGCCGATGAACGGCTCGGGGTGGTCGGCGTCGGTCTGGATGCCGTAGTTGACCACGTAGAGGCCGAGGGCGAAGACGCCGGCGATGATCAGGATGTCGGCCCAGGAGGGCAGCTTCTCGGGGCGGCACAGGGGGCGGGTGTCGTCCGGGAGCAGGAAGGTGGTGGCCACGGGGGCGGCGGTCACCACCGCGGCGATCCAGCCGCCGGGCTCCAGGTTGACCAGGCCGTCCAGGTCCACGGCGATGGCGATGACGGTGAACCAGGTGACGGCGAAGGTGCCGAGGGCCAGCATCCGCAGGGCCTGGGTGGAGCCGCTGGGGGTGAGCCAGCGCAGGCCCTTCAGGCCGAGGGCGGCCAGCGCGAAGACGGCGGTGGCGATGCCGAGGACGAGGGTGAGGAGCTGGAGTCCGCCGGGGTAGCCGTAGACGGTCAGATCGCCGGGGAATTCGGCGGTCCAGGTCCAGGCGAGGAAGGTGGAGACGACGGCGGCGGCGCCGCCGGCCGCGGTGAGGGCGCGGAGCAGGGTGGTGCGCGGCGCGGTGGCGCCGGGCTCGGCCTCGTTCACGGGGGTGGGCTGGGTCTTGTCGGTGGTCATCGGTTCACTCCCTCACGCCCGGTCCGCGACGCGTTCGCCGAGCAGACCTTGTGGCCTGACCAGCAGGACGACGATGAGCAGGGTGAAGGCCCATACGTCCTTCCAGGCGCCGCCGCCGAGTTGGTCCATCCCGGGGATGTCCTGGATGTACTTGATGGCCAGGGCCTCGACGATGCCGAGGACGACGCCGCCGAGCATGGCGCCGTAGATGTTGCCGATGCCGCCGAGCACGGCGGCGGTGAACGCCTTGAGGCCGGCGATGAAGCCCATTTCGAAGTTGATCTGGCCGTATTTGAGCCCGTGGGAGAGGGCGGCGACGGCGGCGAACGCACCGCCGATGGCGAAGGCCATCACGATGATGCGGTCGGTGTTGATGCCCATGAGCTTGGCGGTGTCGGGGTCCTGTGCGGTGGCCTGCATGGCGCGGCCGGCGCGGCTCTTGGAGACGAACAGTCCGAGGGCGAGCATGCACACCGGGGCGGCTATGAGCAGGAAGGCGTCGCCGCGCTGGATGTGGAGATTGCTGAAGATCTCGAACGAGGAGCCTTCGAACTGCGGGAAGCTGCGGGGCTTCTTGGCGTCGGGGTAGAAGGCCCAGACGGCCTGCTGGAGTGCGATGGACAGGCCGATCGCGGTGATCAGGGGGGCGAGCCGGGGGCCGCCGCGCAGAGGCCGGTAGGCGAAGCGTTCCGCCGCGGTGGCGATGGCGACCGAGGCGATGACGCCGCCGATCAGCATGAGGGGCAGGGCGAGGGAGAGCGCGGTGCCGCTGGGCAGCCAGATGTAGATGGTGAGGGCCCCGAAGCCCCCGATCATGAAGATCTCGCCGTGGGCGAAGTTGATGAGCTGGACGATGCCGTAGACCATGGTGTACCCGATGGCGATCAAGCCGTAGAGGGCGCCAAGGGTCAGGCCGTTGACCAGCGTTTGCGGCAGTTCGTGCACCGCAGGGCCTCCGATGAGCGTGTCGGATATGACGCCGCGCGAGGGCGATGGTGTACGCCCTCGCGCGGATTCGTTTCGTGGGTGTGCGGATTGCCGCCTGGGGTCAGTCCTTGAAGGTCTCGCTCTTCACGGACTTCCAGGCGCCCTTGGTGACCTTGTAGACGGTGAGCTGCTTGTTGGTGGTGTCGCCGTACTTGTCGAAGGAGACCTTGCCGGTGACGCCGTCGAAGGAGACCTTGCCGAGCGCCTCGGTGACCTTGGCGCGGGCGTCGTCCGGGAGCTTGCCGTCGTTGTCCTCGACGACGGCCTTGACGGCCTGGATGATGGCCCAGCCGGCGTCGTAGGAGTAGCCGCCGTAGGCCGCGTACGGGTCCTTGTAGTGCTGGTCCCCGTAGTTCTTCACGAAGGTCTTGGCGGAGTCGAGCTGCTCGACCGGGTAGCCGACGGAGGTGGCGAGGTCACCGTCGTTGTTGGTGCCCGACGCCTTGATGAAGGCGGGGTCGTAGATGCCGTCGCCGCCCATGATCGGGACCTGTGCGCCGGCCTGCTTGACCTGGTCGGACAGCAGACCGCCCTCGGGGTACTGGCCGCCGAAGTAGACGGAGTCGGCGCCGGTGGACTTGACCTTGTTGGCGATGCCGGAGAAGTCGGTCTCCTTGACGGTCAGGTGGTCCCGGCCGACGACCTTGCCGCCGAGGCGCTGGAACTCCTGGGCGAAGATGGTGGCGAGGCCGTTGCCGTACGCCTGCTTGTCGTCGACGACGAAGACCTTCCGCTTCTTCGCGTCCTTGTAGTAGTACTGCGCGGCGAAGCGGCCCTGGATGATGTCGGTGGTGGCGGTGCGGAAGTAGGTCTTGAACGGGCGCGTCTTCTTGCCCGAGGCCCAGTCGTCGCCCTGGCTGAGGGCCGGGTTGGTGTTGGCGGGGGAGACCTGGGCGAGGTCGGCCCGGTCGAAGACGCCCTGCATGGACTGGGCGACGCCCGAGTTGAGCGGCCCGACCGCGCCGAGGATGTCCTCGTCGTCGACCATCGAGGTCGCGTTCGCCTTGCCGGAGGAGGGCACGGCCTGGTCGTCGAAGGACTTGACCTTGAAGGTGACCCCGTCGACCTCGTTGTTCTTGTTGGCCACCTTCGCGGCGAGGTCGACGGAGTTCTTGATGCCCTGGCCGAGGGCGGACAGCGAGCCGGTGAGCGGGGCGTCGACACCGATGACCACGGTGGTCTTGCTGTCCTTGCCGCCACTGTCGTCTTTGTTGTCGCGCGACCCGCAGGCGCTGAGGGTCAGGGCTCCCGCAGTGATCGCGGTCGTGATGATGAGCAAGGAACGGTGTCGCACGAGGAATCCTTTCGCTGGCCCGGCACCCCGGGTTCATGGGGTGCCGTGTCCTCGCCGGATGAACCTGGAATGGCCGTGCGGGTGCGGCGTACACCCCACGGGGCCGTGACTGGCTGTGACTCTAAGCGCGGGGCGCGACCGGTGGCAGAGGTCCAGACGATGATGTGACTGTCTTGTTATGACGCGCGTCACCCCAGGATGTCCGTGTAGCGGAACGTAAGGGACGAATGGGGCGAATCTGATCCAACCATTAGGTCCGGATCCTGAGAAGTTGCAGTTCCGCTAAGGAGTGCGGGGGACTGGTGAACGATGCGCGAACCGGTGTGTGCGGACGAGCGGGGAAAGATCGAGTTCAGGGGCGCCGCGGGTGGCGAAAGTGCGATCTTATATTGCGTCAGTGTTACGGAGTGTTACGACTGTCGGCGTCGGCCCGGTGGGGTGGCGGTGGTGCCGGACGGATGCGGCTCAGGTTGGTGGACGCCAGTTCTCGGAGCTGTGGGTGGCGCCGTTCGCGGCCGCGCAGCGGCGCTCGGCCAGACGCTTGATCAGCGCTTTGGCGGCCGGGGTGCCATGCCGCCGCCGCTCGGCGCGCGCGGCGTGGACGATGTCGTCGTAGATCTCGTACTGCTGGTTGGAGAGCCCCTTCTGCTCCCAGTCGAGCCCGGCCCAGCGGCTGCCCGCGAGGTCCTGTTCGGCCCAGTAGGAGATGAGATCGGAGCACATCCGTACGGGCGAAGGCGCCTGTGGCGTGGGGCTGTTGGGGCCGGGACGGGACGCGGACGGGGAACTGCCAGCCGGGCCGCGAGAGTTGTCGGAGTCGCCGGAACCGGATCCGCCGCATCCGGTCAGTGTCACGGCGAGTACGAGAGCGCAGCCACAGGCGGTGGCGGGCCGGAAACCCGCCCGGGTCGTTGCCCCCATGGGGGGCACGCTAGACCCGGCCTCCCGGAGGGACAACGGTGATGACGCGGGCCGTTACGGCGAGGTCCGGACCGGCCGGGGCGGGAGGACCGGACCGACCGGGGGTGCGAGGGCTGGACCGGCGGCTGCCACTGGGGCCGGACCGGCCGGGGCCGCGAGGGCCGGAGGCGGGGCACCGGACGCCGCCCGGGGGCGTCCGGCCCGGCGGGCGTTACGTCGGCGTCCGGCCCGCCCCTGTGTCACGCTTCGCCGCGCTCCTTGGCCTCGGTGACCTCGGCGACCGTCTTGGCCTGACCGGCCTCGTCGACCTCGCGCAGCAGGCAGGTGAGGCGGGCGGTGCACACCCGCCGGTCCTGCTCATCGCTGATGACGATCTCGTAGGTGGCGGTGGAGCGGCCCCGGTGGACGGGGGTGGCGACGCCGGTGACCAGGCCGGAGCGCACTCCCCGGTGGTGGGTGCAGTTGAGGTCCACGCCGACCGCGATCCGCCCGCTGCCGCCGTGGAGCATCGAGCCGACCGAACCGAGGGTTTCGGCCAGCACGGCGGAGGCGCCGCCGTGCAGCAGGCCGTACGGCTGGGTGTTGCCCTCCACCGGCATGGTGGCCACGACGCGGTCCGCGGAGGCTTCGAGGATCTGCACGCCCATGCGGGTGCCCAGGTGCCCGGCGGAGAACAGCGCGGGAAGATCCACGCCGAGCGCCGCGTACTCGTCGATGACCTCCTGCGGGAACTTCACGCTGGTCTGCTCGCCCATCGGACCGGCTCCGTTCAGTTGCTTGTGGTGGCCACCTTCTTACCAGGCGACTGAGCAAACGCTTAGGCCGGGGGTGTCTGTTCCAGGCGGATCACCACGGACTTGCTCGCCGGGGTGTTGCTGGTGTCGGCGGTGGCGTCCAGCGGGACCAGGACGTTGGTCTCCGGGTAGTACGAGGCGGCGCAGCCGCGCGCCGTCGGGTAGTGGATCACGCGGAAGCCGGTGGCGCGCCGCTCGACGCCGTCCGTCCACTCGCTGACCAGGTCGGCGTAGCTCCCGTCGGCCAGCCCGAGCTCCTGGGCGTCCTCGGGGTGCACCAGCACCACCCGGCGGCCGTTCTTGATGCCGCGGTAGCGGTCGTCCAGGCCGTAGATGGTGGTGTTGTACTGGTCGTGGGAGCGGAGGGTCTGGAGCAGCAGCCGGCCCTCGGGCGCGGTGGGGTACTCGACGGGGGCCGCGGTGAAGTTGGCCTTACCGGTGGTGGTGGGGAAGCTGCGGCTGTCGCGCGGGGCGTGCGGCAGGGCGAAGCCGGAGGGGTCGCTCACCCGGGTGTTGAAGTCCTCGAAGCCGGGGATGACGGCGGCGATACGGTCGCGGATCCGCGCGTAGTCCTTCTCGAACTCCTCCCAGGGGGTGCGGCTTTCGGGGCCGAGCACCCGGCGGGCCAGCCGGCAGACGATGGCCGGTTCGGAGAGCAGATGGGCGCTCGCGGGCTCCAGGCGCCCACGGGAGGCGTGCACCATGCCCATGGAGTCCTCGACGGTGACGAACTGCGGGCCGCCGCCCTGGAGATCGCGCTCGGTGCGGCCGAGGGTGGGCAGGATCAGCGCCCGCGCCCCGGTGACCACATGGGAGCGGTTGAGCTTGGTGGAGACATGGACGGTCAGCCGCGCGGCGCGCATCGCGCCCTCGGTGACCTCGGTGTCGGGGGAGGCCGCCACGAAGTTGCCGCCCATGGCGAAGAAGACCTTCGCCTGGCCGTCGCGCAGGGCGCGGATGGCCCGCACGACGTCGAAGCCGTGCTCGCGGGGCGGGGCGAAGCCGAACTCGCGCTCCAGGGCGTCGAGGAAGGCCGGGGCGGGGCGCTCGAAGATGCCCATGGTGCGGTCGCCCTGGACATTGCTGTGGCCGCGCACCGGGCAGACTCCGGCGCCGGGGCGGCCGACATTGCCGCGCAGCAGCAGGAAGTTGACGACCTCGCGGATGGTGGGCACCGAGTGCTTGTGCTGGGTCAGACCCATCGCCCAGCACACGATGGTGCGCTTGGAGTCGAGGACCATGCGCAGCGCGCTGTCGATGTCGGCGCGGTCGAGGCCGGTGGCGCGCAGCGTCTCGTCCCAGTCGGCGTCGCGGGCGGCCTTGGCGAACTCCTCGAAGCCGTGGGTGTGCTCGCCGATGAACTGCTCGTCGGTGGCTCCCTCGGTCTCCAGGATGAGCTTGTTGAGGAGGCGGAAGAGAGCCTGGTCGCCGCCGAGCCGGATCTGTAGGAACAGATCGGTGAGCGCGGTGCCGACGCCGGAGAGGCCGCGTGCGTTCTGCGGGTTCTTGAACCGCTCAAGACCGGCCTCGGGCAGCGGGTTGATGGAGATGATCTTCGCGCCGTTGGCCTTGGCCTTCTCCAGGGCGGAGAGCATGCGCGGGTGGTTGGTGCCCGGGTTCTGCCCGGCCACGATGATCAGGTCGGCCTGGTAGAGGTCCTCGAGCAGCACGCTGCCCTTACCGACGCCGAGGGTTTCGGTGAGTGCCGAGCCGGAGGACTCATGGCACATGTTGGAGCAGTCGGGCAGGTTGTTGGTGCCGAATTCGCGGGCGAAGAGCTGGTAGAGGAAGGCCGCCTCGTTGCTGGTGCGGCCCGAGGTGTAGAAGACCGCCTCGTCGGGGGAGTCGAGCGCGGTCAGCTCGTCGCCGATGATGTCGAAGGCGCGGTCCCAGGACACCGGCTCGTACCGCTCGGCGCCCTCGTCCAGATACATGGGCTGGGTGAGCCGGCCCTGCTGGCCGAGCCAGTAGCCGCTGCGGGTGGCGAGGTCGGCCACCGGGTGGGCGGCGAAGAAGTCGGGGGTGACCCGGCGGAGGGTGGCCTCCTCGGCGACGGCCTTCGCCCCGTTCTCACAGAACTCGGCCGCGTGGCGCTTGTCCGGCTCGGGCCAGGCGCAGCCGGGGCAGTCGAAGCCCTTCTTCTGGTTGACGCGCAGCAGCGTGAGCGCGGTGCGGCGCACCCCCATCTGCTGCTGGGCGATGCGCAGCGAATGCCCCACGGCCGGCAGTCCGGCCGCGGCATGTTGTGGGGGTGTGACCTCGGGCGCGTCCTGGATCGGATCGCCTGCGGGCGGCTTGGCTGCCATCGTCGCTCCCCTTGGGCTCGGGCGTTGCGGGACCTGTGCGTGGACACCTGTGGGTCAAATCCTGTCACGCGCCTACGACAGCCTGGGCGGCGGCCCGGTCCGGCTGTGCGGGGCACGATCTTGTACGCGGCCTGGTCCGATCTTGTACGCGGCCTGGTCCGATCTTGTGCCCGGTCCGGTTCGATCTTGTGCCCGGTCCGGTCCGTGGCCGGGGCGGGAGGCATTGTCGGTGGGCCGTGGCAGGATCGGGGGCGTGGCAGAGAAAGCATCGAAGAAGACCGCAGCGCCCGCTCCCGACCGCACGGGGGAGGACCGACCCCGCCTGCTCCTGCTGGACGGGCATTCCCTGGCATACCGGGCGTTCTTCGCGCTGCCGGCGGAGAACTTCAACACGACCACCGGCCAGACCACCAACGCGATCTACGGCTTCACCTCGATGCTGGCGAACACGCTCCGTGATGAGCAGCCCACGCACCTCGCCGTGGCGTTCGACGTCTCGCGCAAGACCTGGCGCTCCGAGCAGTTCACGGAGTACAAGGCGAACCGCTCCAAGTCCCCCGATGAGTTCAAGGGCCAGGTCGAGCTGATCGGTGAGCTGCTCGACGCCATGAACATCACGCGCTTCGCGGTGGACGGCTTCGAGGCCGACGATGTGATCGCCACCCTCGCCACCCAGGCCGAGGAGCAGGGCTTCGACGTGCTGATCGTCACCGGCGACCGGGATTCGTTCCAGTTGGTCACCGACCATGTCACGGTGCTCTACCCCACCAAGGGCGTCTCCGAGCTGACCCGGTTCACCCCCGAGAAGGTGCAGGAGAAGTACGGCCTCACCCCGGCGCAGTACCCCGACTTCGCGGCCCTGCGCGGCGACCCGTCGGACAACCTCCCCGGCATCCCGGGCGTCGGCGAGAAGACCGCGGCGAAGTGGATCAATCAGTTCGGCTCCTTCAAGGAGCTGGTGGAGCGGGTCGACGAGGTCAAGGGGAAGGTCGGCGAGAAGCTCCGCGACCACCTGGAGTCCGTCAAGCTCAACCGGCAGTTGACCGAGCTGGTGCGGGATGTGGAGCTGGCCGCCGGACCCGAGGGCCTGGGGCGCACTCCGTACGACCGGGAGGCGCTCTCGGTGATCCTGGACGCGCTGGAATTCCGCCACCAGAACTTCCGCGACCGGATCATGGCCGTCGACCCGGGCGCGGCGGCGGACGAGCCCGCGGCCGCCGAGCCGGGTATCGCGGTGGACGGAGAGGCGCTGGGCGCGGGCGAGCTCGCCCCCTGGCTGGAGAGCCACCGTGACGCCCCGCTGGGCCTGGCCACCGTCGACACCTGGGCGCTGGGCAGCGGCAGCGTCAGCGAGATCGCGCTGGCCACCGGCTCCGGCCCCGCCGCGTTCTTCGACCCCTCGCAGTTGGACGAGGCCGACGAGCGGGCGTTCGCCGAGTGGATCGCGGACCCGGACCGCCCCAAGGTGCTGCACAACGCCAAGGGGATCATGCGGGTCTTCGCCGAGCACGGCTGGTCCGTCGCGGGCGTCACCATGGACACCGCGCTGGCGGCCTATCTGGTCAAGCCCGGCCGCCGCTCCTTCGAGCTGGACGCCCTGTCGGTGGAGTACCTGGGCCGCGAGCTGTCCCCGGCGGTCGCCGCGGACGGCGGCCAGCTCGCCTTCGGCGCCGATGACGAGGCCGAGCGGGACGCCTTGATGATCAAGGCGCGGACCATTCTGGACCTGGGCGAGGCGTTCGGCGGCCGGCTGAAGGACGTGGGCGCGGCCGGGCTGCTGCACGACATGGAGCTGCCCGTCTCCGAGCTGCTGGCCCGGATGGAGCGGTCGGGCATCGCCGCCGACCGTGGCTGGCTGGAGCGCATGGAGCAGCAGTTCGCGGCCGCCGTGCAGCACGCCGTGCAGGAGGCGCACGCCGCGGTGGGCCATGAGTTCAACCTGGGCTCGCCCAAGCAGCTCCAGGAGGTGCTCTTCGGCGAGCTGGGCCTGCCCAAGACCAAGAAGACCAAGACCGGGTACACCACGGACGCCGACGCGCTGGCGTGGCTGGCCGGCCAGACCGACCACGAGCTTCCGGTGATCATGCTGCGCCACCGGGAGCAGGCGCGGCTGCGCTCCACCGTCGAGGGCCTGATCAAGACCATCGCCCCCGGGGGCCGCATCCACACCACCTTCAACCAGACCGTGGCGGCCACCGGCCGGCTCTCCTCCACCGACCCCAATCTCCAGAACATCCCGGTGCGCACGGACGAGGGCCGGGCGATCCGGCGCGGATTCGTCGTCGGCGACGGCTTCGAGTCACTGATGACCGCCGACTACAGCCAGATCGAGCTGCGCGTCATGGCCCATCTCTCCGAGGACGAGGGTCTGATCGAGGCGTTCACCTCCGGTGAGGACCTGCACACCACCGTCGCCTCCCAGGTCTTCTCCGTCGACAAGTCGGCGGTCGACCCGGAGATGCGCCGCAAGATCAAGGCCATGTCCTACGGGCTGGCGTACGGCCTTTCGGCGTTCGGCCTCTCCCAGCAGTTGGGCATCACCCCCGATGAGGCCCGCAAGCTGATGGAGAACTTCTTCGAGCGGTTCGGCGGGGTGCGCGACTATCTTCAGCGGGTCGTCGAGGAGGCGCGCGCCACCGGCTATACCGAGACCATGCTCGGCCGCCGCCGCTATCTCCCGGACCTCACCAGCGACAACCGCCAGCGCCGCGAGATGGCCGAGCGGATGGCGCTCAACGCCCCGATCCAGGGCACCGCAGCCGATATCGTGAAGATCGCGATGCTCAAGGTGGACGCGGCGTTGACGGGGGAGAAACTCTCGTCGCGGATGCTGTTGCAGGTCCACGACGAAATCGTGCTGGAGATCGCGCCCGGTGAGCGGGAGCGGGTCGAGGAGCTGGTCCGCCGGGAGATGACGGGCGCCTTCAGCCTGAGCGCTCCGCTGGACGTATCGGTAGGATCCGGGTCGGACTGGGAATCGGCGGCTCACTGAGGGTTCCACCGATGTGGCGTTTGCACCGGTAGCTGCGGGCCTTAAGTTGTCGTAGTGTCACCAGAGTTGACGCGCCGGGGGAGCGCACTGTGTTCGACGGGAGGGACACACGGATGGCACCGCTTATCGGCCGACGACTGCGCAAGGGGGCCGCCACGACGGCGGTGGCGGCCGCCGCGATGGCCGCTCTCACCGCGTCCCAGGCACCCGGGTTCGCCCACTCCGACCAGGGCGACCGGAACCGGGAGCAGCGGGCGGGGGAGGCACCGGCGCCCGACGACACCCCCATTGACGGTGGTTCGTCGTACCACACCGATCTGCCGCCGCTGGTCACCCCCGACAAGCCGGGCTCCTCGACCGATCTGCCGGGGCTCCCCGGGGGCGGCAGCACCAAGGCCGAGGCGGGGATACCCGCCAGCGTGCTGGACGCCTACAAGAAGGCCGAAGCGGCCCTGCGGAAGTCCAACCCCGGCTGCAATCTGCCCTGGCAGTTGCTGGCCGCGATCGGCAAGGTCGAGTCCGGCCAGGCCCGCGGCGGCGATGTGGATGCCGACGGCACCACCGTCTCGCCCATCCTCGGCCCGGTCCTCAACGGCGACGGCTTCGCCCTGATCAAGGACACCGACGGCGGTGCCTACGACGGCGACAGTACGCATGACCGCGCGGTCGGCCCCATGCAGTTCATCCCGTCCACCTGGGCCAACTGGGGGCGGGACGGGAACGGTGACGGCGAGAAGGACCCCAACAATGTCTATGACGCCGCCCTCGCCGCGGGCAACTACCTCTGTGCGGACGGCCGCGATCTGTCAGTCAAGGCCCATCTGGACCGTGCGATCCTCGGCTACAACCACTCGCAGGAGTATCTGAACACCGTCCTGTCGTGGTTCGAGTACTACAAGCGCGGCACCCACGAGGTCCCCGACGGCACCGGTGTGCTGCCCTCGGGGGACGGCTCCGGCGGCTCGGGCTCGGGCGACAAGGGCAAGGACTCGGGGAAGGGCGGCGGAAACGGCAAGGACACCGGAAAGGATCCGGAGAACGCCCACACCCTGCCCAAGCCCGACGACGAGCCCGACACCTCCACCCCGACCCCTCCGGCCGGCGAGAACGGCGGGACCCCCGGCACCGGGACCCCGACCCCCAAGCCCCCCACCACTCCGCCGTCCACCCCGAGCGGCACCAGCAAGCTCACCACGGTCGGCGCGAAGGAGCTGTCCGCCACCGCGGGCACCGATTTCGCCCGGTCGCCGCGCGTCAAGGCCGTGGACGCCGCGGGCAAGCCGGTGGCCGGTGCGCGGGTGAGGTACGAGATCCTCGGCGAGACCGACTCGCGCTTCCTCGGCCTCGTCAAGTCCGCCACCATGCTGACCGGCAGCGATGGCACCGCCACCGCGCCGAAGCTGGTCGCGGGCGAGAAGACCGGCACCTTCACTCTGCGCGCCACCGCCGTGGGGCGGGAGGCCGCCCCGGTCGAGTTCGCCGCGACCGTCAAGGCCCGTCCCGTACCGCAGGCCGATGCGCTGGCCCGCCTCGGCGACAAGGAGCTCACGGCCCAGACCGGCGCCTCCTTCGCCGACGCGCTCACCGTCAAGGCCACCAGCAAGGGCAAGGCCACCGCGGATGTGCCGGTGACCGCCACCATGATCACCTCGGCGAAGGACCCCGAGCTGAACGACAAGGGGCCCTACTTCCTGGACGACAAGGGCAAGCCGGTGCGCACCCTGACCGCCCTGAAGACCAACGCCCTCGGGCAGCTCACCCTGCCGAAGATCCTCACCGATGACCACGCGGGCACCTTCCTGCTCCGCCTCACCGCCAAGGGCGGCGCCGTCCTGGACATCGAGCTGACGGTCACCGAGGCCGAGGCCCCCGCCTCGTAAGCCGCCCGGTAGCCGAGTAGCGCCGCGGATCACGCGGTTCCTCGCGCCGCCCCTGGGCCCCCACCGGGCCCAGGGGCGGCGCGACGCTTTTCGGCCTTCGTGTTCTCATCTGCGGCCCCCGTTGCTACGGTGCCCCATCCCTGACGAACCGTCAGGCAGCGCCTCGTACCGGACCACGAGGAGGCCCGTATGCGCGCCCTCGCCGCCGCCGCGATCGGACTCGCCGCCGCCCTCGCCATCGTCCTCACGATGACGGCCATCGGCGCCCCCAGCGGTGAGACCTCCCCGAAACCGCTGCTCACCACAGTCCCCAAGCACCCCTGAGGGAGGGACATCCGCCATGCGCCGCAGAGCAAGCCTGGTGCTGCTGGCCTTCGCCGTCTTCTTCGCCGCACTGGCGCCGCTGCTGCGCTGGTACGCCTATCCCCGGCTGGCCAAGATCCCGCCCAGCGAGTACCAGACGGCGGTCCTGGAGGCCAGCCCGGCCACCCTGCTCGACTACGGCACCATGCGGCCCCGCAAGGTCTCCAAGGTCAGCATCGTGCAGACCCTGCGCGGCAATGTGCCCGCCGCCGAGAAGGCCGGGAAGGCGACCGGGCGCGATGTCGTCGTCTGGGACGCCCTGTCGTATATGGCCGGGCCCGACGGCAAGATGGTCTCCAAGATCCCCGAGCGCTATGTCTTCGACGCCCACTCCCAGGACCCGGTGCACGCGGGCGGGGAACATGTCGACGGGGACGCGGTGCGCCGCGACGGCATCGAGTTCAAATGGCCGTTCCTCACCGAGAAGCGCGACTACCGCTACTTCGACGCCCAGGCCCGCACCTCCGCCCCCATCCACTACAAGGGCACCCAGACCTTCCGCGGCCTGAAGGTCTACTACTTCGAGCAGACCATCCCCTGGACCAAGGTGCCGCTTCCCAAGACCATGCCGGTCCAGGGCGTCACCCCCGAAACCGTCCGCAAGGCCGGAACCGCCCGCTGGTACAGCACCAAGCGGATGTTCTGGGTAGAGCCCACCACCGGCGCCCCGGTCAACGGGCAGGAGATCCACCGGGAGGAGTTGCGCGGCGGCACGCTGCTGGGCGACCGCGACCGGGTGACCGTCTTCAGCGGCCATGTGAAGATGCGCGAGGACTACATCCGGCACACGGTCGACATGGTGAAGTCCCAGCGCCAGTTGGTCTTGCTGCTCACGGCCTATCTGCCGTGGGGCTTCCTGATCCTCGGCATGGCCCTGCTCGCGCTCGCCCTGCTGCTGGAGGCCCGCGGGCGCGCGGCGCACCCGCCGTCGGCCCCGGCGGCGCCGACCCCGTTGTCAGTGGCGGGCCGTAGCGTATGACCATGCCAGTGAACTGCTGCGTTCCCGGGCCCGAACTCGTCGGCCATATCGTCGAATTGGCGCGCCTGGAATGGACTCCGGGCGTCACGGCGGCCGCCGCCGAGCGCTTCGGCTGGGTGCCCGACGGCTCCCATGCGTCCTCCCACGCCACCAACACCGGGCACTATGTCCGCCCGGAGTGGTTCGGCGGGCCCGATGACGCGGACACCGAATGCCTGATCCCGTTCTGCTACTACTACGAGCCGGACGACTTCGACGCGGAGTTGCAGGCCGACGGGCTGAGCTCCAATGTCGACTGGCTCGCCGAGTACCACTCCGAGGACCCCGCATGGGTCTTCCACCGCGATGCCGACCGCTCCGCCTTCGACGGCCGGTGGCGCGCAGCCGTGGATGCCTTCGGTGAGCGTCTGGGCGAGCCGGAGACCGTGGTGCGGGACGAGAAGGGCGACCACCCGTGGAACTACGCCGCGTGGCGCTGCGGCGGCAATGCGGTGGTGGTCGGCCAGTGCGTCGACAACGGCTCGTATATGACCTTCGAGCAGGCGCTCATATGGGTCGGGCCGCATCCCGTGGACGAACCGTTCCCGACGGGGGAGCAGTTCGCCCTGAGGCTGGAGTGCTGAGCGGCACGGCCGTCGCGTCGATCGCCGTGTCAGTCGCCGCGTCAACCCGCGTCCTCGCGATTCGCTCGTGGTGGCCAAGCCGGTAGTGATCAGAGCGGAGGCGTGGCTAGCATGCCGCCCATGCCTGGCATCACGATTGAGTTCACCGAGCAGGAGCTGGCCGAGCTGCGTGCCGAGGCGAGGGAGAAGGGCGTCGAGATCAGGCGCCTGGCGCACGACATACTGACCGAGGACGTGGTCCGGCGGCGTCAGAAGCAGCGTTTCGTCGAGGGCGCGGTGAAGTTCGCCCTGGAGTACAAGCCCGAGTTCGAGCGGGAGTTCCCGCACGGCATGCGGTGATCCTGTATGTCGACGCCGGTTGGGTGCTGAACGTCCAGGTCGAGGTCTCCCCGGTGAACACCCCGGTCCGGGACTGGGGTGCGCTGCACTGCATGACCGAACGCCACCGCTATGAGCGGTTCTCGGGCGAGCCCTACTACGAGGAGGCCGCCGCCCGCGCCGCGACCTTTCTGCACACCTCACTGATCCTCGAGCCGTTCTCCGACTACAACGCCACGATCGGCGCGGCCTGCGCGCGGATGTACATAGCGGAGTCGGGAGAGCCGATCACGCCTCCGCCGGGTGGCATGGTCAGACTCGTCCGCGAGATACGGGAGATCAGCGGATTCCGGCTCGGCGAGACCGCCCGCAGGCTGCGCGACTGGGCCGACTGACGCCCGAGGCGGGCCGCCGATGCCTGATGTGGCCTGCTGAGCGGCCCCATTGGCTTTCGCTCAGCGGCGGGTGTTGGCAGGGCTCGGCGGCGGACGTTGGGCGGGCTCAGCGGCGGGTGTTGGTCCGCCGGGTCGGCTCGGCCGTCGATGGATCCTCCGGCCATGGATGCTTGGGGTACCGGCCGCGCAGCTCGGCCCGCACCGAGCGGTAGCCGTCCTTCCAGAACGACGCCAGATCGGCGGTGACCGCGGCCGGACGCCCCGCCGGGGACAGCAGATGCACCAGCAGCGGCACCCGTCCGCCCGCGATCCGGGGCGCCTCCTGCCAGCCGAACAGCTCCTGAAGCTTCACCGCCAGTACGGGCCGGTCCGCGCCGTAGTCCACCCGCACCCGCGAGCCGCTCGGCACCTCGATCCGCTCCGGCGCCAGCTCCTCGAACCGCGCGGCCTCGCCCGTGGCCCACGGCATCAGCCGGGCCAGCGCCTGTCCCGCGTCCACCCGCCCCAGATCGGCCCGTCCGCGGGCCCGCGCCAGCTCCGTCCCGAGCCAGTCGTCCGCGCGGTCCAGCAGCGCCGCGTCGGAGACATCCGGCCAGGCCCCGCCCAGCTCCCGGTGGAGAAACGCCATCCGCTGCCGGACCGCCGTGGCCTGCGCCGACCAGCGCAGCAGCCCCGTCCCCGCGCGCCGCAGCCCCTCCAGCAACGCCTGCCGCACCAGCTCTGGATCGGGCTTGGCCAGCGGCCGGGACACCAGCTCGATCGCGCCGAGCCGGGCCACCCGGCGCGCCACGACGTCCCCGTCGGCCCAGTGCACCTCCGCACCCTCCGAGGCCAGCGCCGCGGCCGCCGCCCGGGCGGTCTCCTCGTCGGTCACGGCCGCGAGCCGCACCCGCGCCGACGCGGCGGTCACCGGCCGGTCCGCGACGGCCACCGCGAGCCATGGCGCCCCGCCCAGCCGCGAGCCGTCGGCCAGCTCCGCGCCCGTCCCGGCGGCCATGAGGTACGCCCGCTCGCCGCGCCGCCGGGCCACCCGCTCCGGGAACGCCAGCGCGGCCAGCAGCCCCGCCACGGCGTCGTCGCCGCGCGCCGCCCGCTGTGCGCCACGCGCGTCACCTGCGCCACGCGCGTCACGTGCGCCACGCGCGTCACCTGCGCCACGCGCGTCACGTGCGCCATCTGGCCGCGCGTCGCCCGTGCCGGTCAGAGCCTGTTCCAGCCGCCGGGCCTCCTGGCGCCAGCGGGCGGCGTAGGGGTCGCCGCCGTGGCGGGCGGTGCGCCAGGCGGCGGCGAGGTCGTCGCCGTACTCCCTCGGGGGCTCCTCGCTCAGCAGGGCCACCACCTCGGCGGCCCGGCGTGCGCCGACCTCCTTCGCGCCGTCGATGAGCGCCCGCGCGAGCCGGGGGTGGAGGCCGAGGCGGGCCATCCGGGTACCGCGCTCGGTGGCCCGTCCGGCGGCGTCCACGGCGCCGATCGCGGTCAGCGTCTCGCGGGCGGCCGTCATCGCCCCGGCGGGCGGCGGATCGAGCAGGGCCAGCCCCGAGGCGTCCGGATCGCCCCAGCACGCCGTCTGGAGCGCGAAGGCCGTAAGGTCCGCGCCGGCGATCTCCGGGGACGGGAAACGCGGCAGCCGGGCGTCCTCCGCCTCCGGCCAGCAGCGGTAGACCACCCCGGGCGCCTCACGCCCCGCACGGCCCGCGCGCTGCCGGGCGGCCGCCCGTGACGCCCTTACGGTCGTCAGCGCGCTCAGCCCGCGTGCGTGGTCCATCCGGGGTTCACGTGCCAGCCCGCAGTCCACCACGATCCGCACGCCCGGCACGGTCAGGCTCGACTCGGCGACCGAGGTGGCCAGCACCACCCGCCGCCGTCCGCCGTCCGCGCCCGCCAGCACCGCCTCCTGTACGGCGGCGGGTGCCCGCCCGTGCACTTGCAGGACCTCCGCCTCGGCGAGCCCGCCCAGCTTCCCGGCCACCCGGGCGATCTCCCCGACGCCCGGCAGGAAGCACAGCACATCGCCCTCCCGCTCGCGCAGCGCCCGCCGTACCACGGCCGCGACATGGTCCAGCAGGGCGGGGTCCACCCGCATCCCGTGCGGCGGCCGTACGGGGCGCTCCGGCGGCGCCCACACCACCTCCACCGGATGGGACACACCCGGGGCCGACACGACCGGTGCGGGCCCCTCAGGGCCGCCCCCGCCGTCCGTCGCCCCTTCCCCGCCGTCCGTCCCGCGCTCGCCACTCTCCCCGTCGCCGAGCAGCCGCGCCCAGCCCTCCGCGTCCGTGGTCGCGGAGGCGGCGATCAGCCGCAGGTCGGGGCGCAGGGCGGCCCGGACGTCCAGCAGGAAGGCGGCGGCCGTGTCCGCGTCCAGATGGCGCTCATGGCATTCGTCGAGCACGACCACATCGACGCCGGCCAGCTCCTGGTCGCGTTGCAGCCGTTGCAGCAGTACGCCGGTCGTGACCACCTCGACCACGGTCCCGCGGCCGGCCTGCCGCTCCCCGCGCACGGTGAAGCCCACCTTCCCGCCCGGCCGCTCGCCCAGCAGCCACGCCATCCGCCGCGCGGCGGCCCGTGCCGCGATCCGCCGCGGCTCGGCGACCAGCACCCGCCGCACCGGTCCGCCGCCCACCAGCCCGGCGAGCACCAGTGGCACCAGCGTGGTCTTACCGGTCCCCGGGGGCGCGCACAGCACGGCGACCCCGCGGTCGTCGAGCGCGCGCAGCAGCGCGGGCACGGCCTCGCGTACGGGAAGGCGGTCGAGGGCCTCGGCGCGCGGGTCCCCAGGAGTGGTCAACGCCTCTGCTCCGATTCCGCTCAGTCCCGCTCGCATATGAAGATCGCCGTGCCCGGGATGAGGTTCCCCCGCAGGGGGGACCAGCCGCCCCACTCCTGGTGGTTCCACGCGGGCCACTCCGGCTCGACCAGGTCGACCAGCCGGAAGCCTCCGGCCACCACGTCGCGCACCCGGTCGCCCACCGTCCGGTGGTGCTCCACGTAGACGGCCCGGCCCGACTCGTCCTGTTCCACATAGGGCGTGCGGTCGAAGTAGGAACCGGCGACGGACAGCCCCTCGGCCCCTGGTTCGTCGGGGAACGCCCAGCGGATCGGATGCGTCACCGAGAAGACCCACCGCCCGCCCGGCCGCAGCACCCGGCGCACCTCGCGCATCACCCGCACCGGCTCGGCCACGAACGGCACCGCCCCGTACGCCGAGCACGCGAGGTCGAACGAGCCGTCCCGGAAGGGCAGTGCCGTGGCGTCGGCCTGTACCAGCGCGACCCCGGCCCCGTCGGCCGTCCCCTCGCCGCCCCCGGCGGCGGCCTCCGTGTCGATCCGCCGCGCGTGCCGCAACTGCCGGTGGGAGAGGTCCAGCGCCACCGGCCGCGCCCCCTGGGCGGCCAGCCAGCGGGCGCACTGTGCGGCGCCCGCGCCCACCTCCAGCACATCGCGCCCCTTGAGCGCCTCCACCGGGCCCAGCAGCCCGGCCTCCGCCTCGTCCAGCCCCTCCGGGCCCCAGATGAACCGGTCGTCGCCCAGGAAGGCGCCGTGCTCCTCCTGGTACTCGTCCGCGTTGCGGTCCCACCACCGCCGGCTGGCCCGGCTGCTCTCCGCCTCGCCCGCGATCCGGCGGGTGGCCGTCGGCTCGGCCGTCTCCTCGGCGGTGCTGGGCTCGTGTTCTTGGACCATCGCGCGCGTCGTCGTACTCTCTGTATCGACCTGTGGCTGCGGGGCACGGTGAAGACCGCGTCGCAGTACGGACCATGCAATTTGCCGGGTTCGGGGAGTTAATCCCCACGTGTGCTCTTCGTGCATTGACCATGCCCGGCTGCCCCCGTATGCTACAAGTTGCGCTGCGGGCCTGTGCGCCTCGGACCGAGCAGGCCGCACTCGCATCTGTTGTATGTCCCCTCGGTTGTCGAGGTGCATGGGCTTTTCGATCATTCGAAATCGGAAAGATTCGGTGCCTCCTAGGCTGTCCG
This sequence comes from Streptomyces sp. CY-1, assembly GCF_047218265.1. NCBI lineage: Bacteria > Bacillati > Actinomycetota > Actinomycetes > Kitasatosporales > Streptomycetaceae > Streptomyces > Streptomyces sp. CY-1. The sequence goes on along the minus strand of NZ_CP178393.1, from coordinate 3,217,545 downwards.
GCTTCGGCAGTGCGATAAGGGCTCCCGGCGTAGCAGTACCTACGACTTCATGTCCGTACCGGAGCCCTTTTCCACATGACGAGCAGCACCGAGGCAACCCGCACCACCCCGCAGGTGGCGGTAAACGACATCGGTTCCGAGGAAGCCTTCCTCGCCGCGATCGACGAGACGATCAAGTACTTCAACGACGGCGACATCGTCGACGGCGTCATCGTGAAGGTCGACCGGGACGAGGTCCTGCTCGACATTGGTTACAAGACCGAAGGCGTCATCCCCTCCCGCGAACTGTCGATCAAGCACGACGTCGACCCGAATGAGGTCGTCGCCGTCGGCGATGAGATCGAGGCCCTCGTCCTCCAGAAGGAGGACAAGGAAGGCCGGCTGATCCTCTCGAAGAAGCGCGCCCAGTACGAGCGCGCTTGGGGCACCATCGAGAAGATCAAGGAAGAGGACGGGATCGTCACCGGTACCGTCATCGAGGTCGTCAAGGGTGGTCTCATCCTCGACATCGGCCTCCGTGGCTTCCTCCCCGCCTCCCTGGTGGAGATGCGCCGCGTTCGCGACCTCCAGCCCTACGTGGGCAAGGAGCTCGAGGCGAAGATCATCGAGCTCGACAAGAACCGCAACAACGTGGTCCTGTCCCGCCGCGCCTGGCTGGAGCAGACCCAGAGCGAGGTCCGCCAGACCTTCCTCACCACCCTCCAGAAGGGCCAGGTGCGCTCCGGCGTCGTCTCCTCCATCGTCAACTTCGGCGCGTTCGTGGACCTCGGCGGCGTCGACGGTCTCGTCCACGTCTCGGAGCTGTCCTGGAAGCACATCGACCACCCCTCCGAGGTTGTCGAGGTCGGCCAGGAGGTCACGGTCGAGGTCCTGGACGTCGACATGGACCGCGAGCGCGTCTCCCTGTCGCTCAAGGCGACCCAGGAAGACCCGTGGCAGCAGTTCGCCCGGACCCACCAGATCGGTCAGGTCGTCCCGGGTAAGGTCACCAAGCTCGTTCCGTTCGGTGCGTTCGTCCGCGTGGACGAGGGCATCGAGGGCCTGGTCCACATCTCCGAGCTGGCCGAGCGCCACGTGGAGATCCCGGAGCAGGTCGTCCAGGTCAACGACGAGATCTTCGTCAAGGTCATCGACATCGACCTCGAGCGCCGCCGCATCAGCCTCTCGCTGAAGCAGGCCAACGAGGCGTTCGGTGCCGACCCGTCCGTGGTCGAGTTCGACCCGACCCTGTACGGCATGGCCGCGTCCTACGACGACCAGGGGAACTACATCTACCCCGAGGGCTTCGACCCCGAGACCAACGACTGGCTCGAGGGCTTCGAGACCCAGCGGGAGGCGTGGGAGACCCAGTACGCCGAGGCGCAGCAGCGCTTCGAGCAGCACCAGGCGCAGGTCATCAAGTCCCGCGAGGCCGACGAGCAGGCCGCTGCCGAGGCGGGCAGCGGCGCCGCTCCGGCGCCCGGCGGGCAGGCTTCCGGTGGCGGCGGTTCGTACTCCTCGGAGTCGGCCGACAACTCCGGCGCCCTGGCCTCGGACGAGGCGCTGGCCGCGCTTCGCGAGAAGCTGGCCGGCGGCCAGAGCTGATCACCGGCCGCTAGTCGGCACCAGCTAATGGGTAAGGCCCGCTCCCCTGGGGAGCGGGCCTTACGCATGCCCGGGTCGCCGCACACTGACCGAAACGGAGTCCACGGTCACGCTCCGGGCGGCGTCGATCCTGATGCCCTCCCGGCCGCCGCGGACCGTGATCCCCCTGACGGTCCAGTACGAGGCGCCGTTCAGCCGCAGCCCATAGCCGCCGCTCGCGGTGAGGACCGCCTTCGACGAGCCGGTGAGGGTGATCCGCGAGCCGGAGGTGCCGGAGGCGGTGATCTCGAAGCTGCCCCGGTACCTGCCGTCGGCGAGCCGGATCGTATCGCCGGGCCGGGCCCCGGCGAGGGCCTCCCGGAGCCCGTCCGTGTCGTTCACGGAGATCGGGACGGCGGTCGCGGCGGGGGCCTCCCGCGCGGTCGTACCGGCCGCGATCAGCCCGCCGGCGGCGACCAGCCCGGCGGCGGAGGCGGTGACGAAGGTGCGTAATCGGGTGGGAGTGCGGCCGGGGGAGTGCATAGGAGGCTGCCTTCCTGTGCCGTGGCCAGAGGTGAACACGCTGGGTTCTGGTCAGTGAACGCCGGATGACATGATGAACCGCTGACGGCTGGCGAAGATAGGCGTGCCGCATATGCGCGTCAACCCCGCGAAGTGCGCCGACGTCGAGTTCGGGCCGCTCCCGTTGGCCCAAATGGGCTCCTCCGCACCGCGGTTCATGGCCGCCGGACCATCGCGGCCCCCGCTCGGGGAATGCCCCCGCCCTCGTCCGGTGTTCTTCGGAACGGACACAAGGAGGAGCGGTCACAGTGCAAGATCCGCAGGAGTTGTACGCATGGGAACCGAGCGGGCTGGCGGAGGTCGACGCGATAGCCTCGCGGGACTCGGCCGGGCTGGTGCTGCTGTACCACTTCGACGGCTATATCGACGCCGGAGAGACGGGGGACCAGATCGTCGAGCGGCTGCTCGACGGCCTGCCACGCAAGGTCGTCGCGCGCTTCGACCATGACCGGCTGGTCGACTACCGGGCCCGGCGGCCGCTGCTCACCTTCCAGCGCGACCGCTGGACCGCGTACGAGACCCCGAAGCTCGAGCTGTATCTGGTGCGCGACGCGACCGCGGCCCCGTTCCTGCTGCTCGCCGGGCCGGAGCCGGATGTGGAGTGGGAGCGGTTCGCGGCGGCCGTGCGCCAGATGGTCGAGCGGCTGAACGTACGGCTCGCGGTGAACTTCCACGGCATCCCGATGGGCGTGCCGCACACCCGGCCGGTCGGCATCACCCCGCATGGCAACCGCATCGATCTGACACCGGGTCACCGCGGCTTCTTCGACGAGGCCCAAGTGCCCGGCAGCGCCGAATCCCTGATCGAGTACCGGCTCGCCGAGGCGGGCCGCGATGTGCTCGGCGTCGCCGCGCATGTGCCGCACTATCTGGCCCGGTCGGCCTATCCGGACGCCGCGCTCACCGCGCTGGAGGCCATCACCGCGGCCACCGGTCTGGTCCTGCCGGGGCCCACGCACGCCCTGCGCAACGACGCCCTCAAGACGCAGGAGGAGATCGAGCGGCAGATCTCCGAGGGGGACGAGGAGCTGGTCGCGCTCGTACGGGGCCTTGAGCACCAGTACGACGCGGTGGCCGGGGCCGAGAGCCGCGGCAATCTGGTCGCGGAGCCCGCCGAGCTGCCCTCGGCGGACGAACTGGCCGCGGAGTTCGAGCGGTTCCTGGCCGAGCGGGAGGGCGAGGGTGGAGCCTGAGCGAGGAACCCGCCGGTGCGCCGTATAGCGTGGGCCCCATGCTGAAGCTGGGGCTCACGGGCGGAATCGGCGCGGGCAAGAGCGAGGTCTCACGGATCCTGACCTCACGGGGAGCGGTGCTGATCGACTCGGATCGGATCGCTCGCGAGGTGGTCGAGCCGGGAACGCCTGGACTGGCCGCCGTCGTCACCGAGTTCGGCCCCGAGGTGCTGACCGCCGACGGCCATCTCGACCGGCCCAAACTCGGCGGGATCGTCTTCAACGACCCGGAGCGGCTGAGCGCGCTGAACGCGATCATCCACCCGCTGGTCCGGGACCGCTCCGCCGAGCTCCAGGCGGCGGCCGCCCCCGACGCGGTCGTGGTCCATGACGTCCCACTCCTGGCCGAGAACAAGCTGGCCCCGCTCTACGACCTGGTCATGGTCGTGGACGCCACCCCCGAGACCCAGCTCGACCGGCTGGTACGGCTGCGCGGCATGGCCGAGGACGAGGCGCGCGCCCGGATGGCGGCACAGGCCACCCGAGCCGACCGGCTGGCGATCGCCGATGTCGTGATCGACAACAATGGCCCGATCGAGGCGCTGGAGCCGCAGATCACCAAGGTCTGGGCCGATCTGGTGAAGCGGGCGGCCGGCGCGGAGGGCTGAGCGGGGGCGCGGAGCGCGCGGGGCAGAGCCGGGGCGCGGCGCGGAGCGTGCGCGCGCCCGTGGCGGGGAATGCGGCGTGCGGGGTGATTGTTGTGGACCTCGTAGCGAACGATCAACCATGACAGTTCATCCCATCCCCTCACCCGATCCACCGCCTCATCACCGTGCACGTACCCGGGGAAGGAAACGGCTGTGCCCGAGCCCACGCCCGAGACCCACGTCATCGACTACCGCGCCGCCGAGCAACTGCTCGCCGCCCGAGATCCACGGGGCGCCGTGAAGCTGCTCGACTCCGTCATCAGCTCCCACCCCGAGAACACGGCGGCCCGGCTGCTGCGGGCGCGCGCGTTCTTCCTGGCGGCGCAGTTGCGCTCGGCGGAGCTGGAGTTCCAGCTCGTCCTGGAGCGCGAGCCGGACAACGCGTTCGCCCACTTCGCCCTGGCCCGCACCCTGGAGCGGGCCAACCGCTCGGCCGAGGCCACCCGCCATTTCCGGCTGGCCGCGGCGCTCGATCCGCGTCCGGACTTCGTCGAGGCGGCCCGGTTCGGCGAGCGGGACTGAGGGGTCGGACAGACGGGGCGCGGGCTGGGCCGCGGCGAGTGCCTGGCCCGGACTCCGCCCCATCCGCCGGTGCGTACACAGCGGCCCGTCCCGGGCCGCTGTGCGCCGGTCCGGCCAGCCCCCGGTCAGTGCCAGAGGGCGAACCCGCCGAGGACCACCGCCCCCAGCAGCACCACCCCGCCGAGCCCCAGCGCCACTCCGCGCTGCCGGACGAGGTCGTACGGGTCGGCCTCCCGTCCCGGCCGCGCCCGCTGCCGCCCATGCGGCTCCCCGGTTCCGGAGAGCATCAGCCCGAGCGCACAGAGCGCGATGCCGATCGCCAGCACTCCCATGACGGCCCCCTGTGGCGACAGGTACTCAGCAGGTACTCGGCAGTATCTCCCGGAATGCGGGGCTCCCGGCCGTCGATATCCCGTCACCCCCGGAGCGCCGCGCACGCCTTACGGCTTCCATGTTTTACGGCGTCCACGCCATGCACGCCTTACGGCCGCCACCCCGCGCACGCCTTACGGCGTCCGGCGCCGTCCGCGGCTCTGCCCGCGCTCACCGAGCGGTGCGTACGGCGGCACATCCGGGCCGGGCTGATAGTGCGGCCCCTGCCGGATGTGCCGGATGACCAGGACCAGATCGACCAGGGTGACGACGGCGAGCGCAGCACACGCGGCAGCCCATCCCGGCCGGCCCACCACCGCGAAGGCCACCGCGCCGCCGAGCGTCCAGAGCAGCCCCCAGGTGGCCAGCCCCAGCCGCATCCGCAGTGGGCTGCGCGCGTGGACCGGTTCGTCGCCCGTTCGGATCAACCGCGTCGGCATGGGCATCGTATCTCCCGATTTCGACAGCCTTCTTCTATTTTCCTCCGATTTGTGACTCCTCGAATCTACCGCCGAGGGGCGCCCCCCGACACCTGAGATCATGGCGTGAGCATCCACATGGGACGGCATGGGCCCAGGACGATGAGGAGCTGCCAGTGATCCGCCAGTCATGGGACGAATCGGCCGCCAAGCGGGCCCGCATCCGCGGCTGCCTGCTGGGCGGGGCGATCGGGGACGCGCTCGGCAATCCGATCGAGTTCCTCTCCCTGCGGTCGATCCGCGAGACCTATGGCGGCACGGGCATCACCACCCTCGTCCCGGACGGCAGCGGAGTCGTGGGCCGGGTCACCGATGACACCCAGATGACGCTCTTCACGGCGGAGGGCCTGATACGGGCCCACGCCAGATCCTCGTCCAAGGGCATCGCGGGGTCCGAGACCGCCGTCGTCCGCCATGCCTATCTGCGCTGGCTGGACACCCAGAACCACCCCGGGCCGCCGCCCGCCGAGGGCACCGGCGACCTGGTCCGCACCGGCTGGCTGCGCACCCAGCCCTGGCTGTACGCCCGCCGCGCCCCCGGTAACGCCTGCCTCTCCGGCCTCACCAAGGAGCATGTCCCCGCCCCGCGGGCGCCCCTGGACGGCACCCCCGGCCCGGTGAACCCCGGCTCCAAGGGCTGCGGCACCGTGATGCGCTCGGCGCCGTTCGGCCTCACCGGGCTCGACCCCCGCGACTGCTTCGAACTCGCCGCCCGCTGCGCCACGATCACCCATGGCCATCCGACCGGCTCCTACGCGGCCGGTGCCCTGGCCGCCATGATCGCGTGCCTGCTCGACGGCGAGTCCCTCGAAGGCGCGACCCTGCGCGCCCTGGAACTCCTCGCCCGCTACCCCCGCCACGAGGAGACCACCGCCGCCCTCCGTAAGGCGGTCGACCTCGCGGCCGACGGCGATCCGACCGCCGAGAAGGCCGAATCGCTCGGCGGCGGCTGGGTCGCCGAGGAGGCGCTGGCCATCGCGGTCTACAGCGCCCTGGCCCGTACCCCCGCCCAGCAGATCCTCTACGGCCCCGGCGGCAAGATCAGCTACGATCCGGCGCCCCCGCGCACCCCCGTCCAGGCGGCCCTTCTGCTCTCCGTCAACCACTCCGGCGACAGCGACTCGACGGGCTCGATCTGCGGCAACCTCCTCGGCGCCCACCACGGCGACCTCCGCCTTCCCCCGTCCTGGCTGGCCCGGACCGAGGGCCGCGGCACGATCGCCGAACTCGCCGACGACTTCGCCTTCGAGTTCCACCGCTCCGTGGAGCTGTACGAGCCCTACGACGACGTGGTCTTCCCCCGCGACCGCTACCCGCTCGGCTGACCGCGCCCGGCAGCCGGGGTGCGCGGCCACCGCTCAGACAGCCGTGGAGCCGTCCTTACGGTCGCGCCGGATCCAGCGCTGGATCTTGTGGAGAAAGAGCAAGCGCTCGCGCTTCTCGCGGGTGCTGCGGTCGAGCTCTTCCATGAGGCGCTTGGAGCGCTGCTCCATGTCGAGTTCGTCGAGGATCCGGTCGATCTCCGCGAGCAGGGCACCGTGGAGCTGCCACTGGCGAGGATGTTCCTGGACGCGGCGCAGCAGGAGGTCGGCGCCGCGGTCGCGGCCGGCGTGGGCCTTCACCAGCTCGCTGGCGAGACGGGATTCGGCTTCTTCGGCGTTGGCGCTGACCTGCGTGGTGACCAGGACGGCAAAGCTCTCGACGGCGGCGGCTAGATGGACGAAGAGGTCCTTGAGGGCCTCCGCCACCTCCGGAGGGAAGAGGGGCTCCTCCGTCCGCGCCTTGGCGAGGTCGGTCAGGGTCCGGGACATGACACGCAGGATGACGGTGCAGATCTCCAGCGTGTCCAGGCCGGTGCGGAGCACCACGCGGTAGAGGAGGCCCTCCTTGACGCGGGGGTTGAGCCGCACACTGTCCTCCGCCTGGCGGAGTGCGGCGTCCACCTGCGTGATGTCGTGATCGAGCCGCCGCGCCTCGTAGAGACGGGCGGCGGCGCGGTCGACGGCGATCTGGCTGCCCAGTTCCTGGCCGATGTGCAGCATGAGCTGACGCATCCGGCGGGCCAGGTCCTCGATGGACTTGCCGGCCGTCTCGACCCACACCGGAGGGGCGAGGAAGAAGTTGAAGGCCATCCCGACACCGGCCCCGATGAGGGTCTCCAGCACCCGGTCCCAGGCGTAGGTGGTCACCTGCGCCACCCCGAGGACCAGCATGGCGCTGATCGCCACCTCCTGGACCCAGTCGCCCACCCGCGTGAGGTAACCGGCGGTCTGCGCGGCGAGGATGATCAGACACAGACTCCACCAGGTCAGCCCCACCAGCACGCTGAAGGCGACGGCGATCAGGACGCCCACGACCACGGCCTCGACCCTGCGCAGGCTCCGGGTGAGGGTCGCGTAGAGGGTGACCTGGACGACGAGGAGGGCGGTCAGCGGAGCGGTGAGCGGAGCGGGTTCCTTGCTGAGTTCGAGGGCGACGACGTACGCGATGGTCGCGGCCGCCGTGGAACGCACTGTCTGGACGACCACGGGGTCGTGGCGCCGTTTGACGAACTCTGCCACCGGGTCGGGAACATCAGGCACGTACATGCCCCTTCCACACGGAGGGGGCCGCCATGTCATCGGCCGCCGCGTACGGGTTAACGTGTCGCGCGTGATCAGGCCATTCAACGGAACGCAGGGGACGGAGGACGGCGCGGCGCTTCCCGGAAGCACCGGTCCCGCCGCCACCGTCGAGGCTCATCCGCGCCAGGTCGGGCGGGTACGGACGGAGTACGCACCCGATCCGGACGGGGACCCGGACCCCGGGGAGATCGTCTGGACATGGGTGCCGTACGAGGAGAACGACGGCCGCGGCAAGGACCGGCCGGTGCTGGTGGTCGCGCGGGAGCGGGGCGGGACGCTGCTCGCCGTGCAGCTTTCGAGCAAGCGGCATGACGCCGACCGCGAATGGGTGCCGATCGGCTCCGGGCCCTGGGACCGGGCCGGGCGGGACTCCTGGGTCGATGTGGACCGGGTGCTGCGGGTGCATCCGGACGGGATGCGGCGCGAGGCGTGCGCACTCGACCGGCCGCGCTTCGACCTGGTCGCGATGCGGCTGCGGCAGCGATACGGCTGGAGCACAACAGGGCTCACGCTGGGGGACGCACCTCGGGATTGAGGGGTGTCCCTCGGGGGCGAGGGGGCGTTTCTCGAGGTTGAGGGACGTGCCTCTCGCCGAGGAGACGTCTCAGGCGTCGGCCAGCGCCAGCAGCTTGGTGACCGTATTCCAGTTGCGGGCGGTGGCCGGCACGCCGAGCCGGGCGTTGGCGACCTTCGCGGCCAGCTTGGAGCGGCCGATCCCGTCCGGGCAGCGCAGGAAGATCTCGCGGCCGATGAGGCGGAACTCCTCCGGGGCGTAGGCGGCCGGATCCAGTGCGTCCAGCGCGGCCAGCGCGGCCGGGTCCGTGGGCACGTCCGCCAGGAAGACCACATGCAGGGTCTTGGGCTCGGCCGCGGCCTCCGGATAGGGGTTGGCCTCGATCGCCGCGGCCAGCTCATCGCGGGTACGGACCATCACGGGCACGGGAAAGCCGAGGTCGGCGGCGAAGCCGTCCTCGAGGGTGCGGGCCGTCCGCTCGGGCGGGGTGCCGGGGTCGGCGAAGACGATATTGCCGGTCTGGAGGTGGACGGTGACGTCCTTGAAGCCCAGCTCGGCCATCAGCTCACGCTGCCGGGCCATGGGGAACTTCCTGTTCCCGCCCACATTGATGCCGCGGAGCAGCGCTATCTGAAATGCCATGGCTCGGAGGGTACCTCTCGCCGAGCCGCGCGGCCGGGCCCCCGCGGCCCACGCTCCGGGGCCCACGGCATGATGGGGGCGTGCGGCTCGAAGCGATCACCTGGGAACGGCTGACCGACGCGACCGCCGACCGCATCGCCGGGCTGACGGCGGCGGACGGCGGCCCCTGGCTGAGGGTGGCCCTGGACGGGGCTCCGGCGGCGCCCACCGCCGAGCTGGCGCGGGATCTGTCGGAGGCGCTGCGGATCCGGGGGCGTCCGGTGCTGGTGGTCGGTTCGGCGGGGTTCTGGCGGCCCGCCTCGCTGCGCTATGAGTGGGGGAAGCGGGACCCCGACGCGTACTACGACCGCTGGCTGGACATCGGCGCCCTGTGGCGCGAGGTCTTCGATCCGCTGGACCCGGGGGCGGGCGGTACCGGGCGGGTGCTGCCCGACCTGTGGGATCCGGTGACCGACCGGGCCACCCGCAGTCCGTACGCCGAGCTTCCGCGGGGCGGGGTGCTGCTGCTGCACGGCGCTCTGCTGCTGGGCCACTGGTTCCCGTTCGATCTGTCGGTGCATCTGCGGCTGTCCCCGGCCGCCCTCGCCCGCCGCACGGAGGAGGACGACCACTGGACCCTGCCGGCCTTCGCGCGCTACGAGGACGAGGTGGGGCCCGGTGAGGCGGCGGATGTGGTGGTGCGGATGGACGACCCCCGGCATCCGGCCTGGCACCGCCCCGAGCCGTAACCGGGTACGTCTCGGGGCGGTGCGCGGGACATCATGTCCGGGGTGGTGCGCGGAAGGTCACTTCTTGGCCGGGCATTCCTTCCAGGCGAAGTGATAGGTGGTGCTCACATCGCCGTCGGTCGAGTCCATCGCGATGAAACTGGTCGTTTCCTTGGTGTCGGACGTTCCGGCGTTGGCTCGCAACTCGGTGTTGATGTTGAAGTTGCGGAGTTCCCCGCAGGGCGACCACACCACGGTCGCGATATCGGCCGTGTCGGTGACCTGCCAGTTGTCGTCGTAGGAACCGGCGAACTCATGCGTGTTGGACGAGGTCTGCGACTGCCCCTGGAAGTAGTACGAGGCTTTCTGCGTGGCGGACGCGCCCTTTTCCAGATGGGCGAAACCACGGTAGTCGACGCTGGCGATGGCGTAGGAGAAGCCCTGTGGCACATGCATGACCAGACTGAGCTGACAGTTCTTTCTGAAGTCCGTCGGCTTGGCTCCCTTGCCCACCTGGGCGAGATACTCGCTGTAGGTCACGGTGAAGGCCGTGTTGTCGGGGGACACGGCGATCGCCGCGGTGCCCGCCGGGCAGCCCGATCCATTCACGGTCGCGACCGTGATCACGATCTTGTCGGGTGGCACGGTGTCGAACGGGGGTTGCGCATATGCCTGGGAAGTGAGCGTCGAGGCGAATAACGCCGCGACCACGCCGCCTGCGTACAGAACACCGGGCATGATTCTCCATTCGATGGTGGATTTACCGTGCTACTGGGCGGCGGCGGGGCATTCCTTCCAGGCGAGGTGGTAAATGGTGCTGACGCCGCCGTCCGTCGAGTCCATGGCCATGAAGCTGGTGCTGCCCGCGGCGGAGGTACCGGCGCTGACCCGCAGCTCGGTGTTGACGTTGAAGTTGCGGTCCTGGCCGCAGGGGGCCCACACCAGGGCGCTGTAGTCGGTGCTGTCGGTGGTCTGCCAGTTGTCGTTGTACGGACCGCTGAATTCATGGGTCCGTGACGCGGTGTCCGCCGAGCCCTGGAAGTAGTAGCTCGCCTTCTCGGTGCCCTTGGCGCCCTTTTCGAGGTAGCCATAACCCCGGTAGTCGACCTGGGCGATGGCGTACGTGAATCCCTGCGGCACATGCACGCCGAGGCTGAGCTGGCAGTTCTTGCGGATGTCGGTCGGATCCGCGTCGGGGCCCACCTGGGCGAGATAGTCGCTGTAGGTCACGGTGAAAGCCGTGTTGTCGGCGGCGGCGGCCACGGCGGCGGTGCCCTTGGGGCAGCCCGATCCGTTCACCGTCTTGACGCTTATCTGGATCTTTTCCGGCGGTCCATCAGGAGCCGAGGAAACGCCTTGGGTGGAAAGGGCCGAGGCGAATAGCGCCGCGACCGCGCCGCTCGCGAGCAGAACACCGGACATGGCTCTCCAATTCGATCACTTGTGGGGACGTAGTTGAGCGGTGAATTTCCAAGGAGCGGGAAGAACAGGGCGTGCGGGGGTAGGGCAGGGGGGAACCGCGGGAGCGGGTGGAGCGGAAGATCGGTGGAACGGGGAAGAGCGGATGAGCGGAAGAGCAGAAGTGCGGGGAAGAGCGTTATCGCGCGGTACGGTTCGTACGGCCGAACGCAATGAGAGCCCCTTGCCCGGCAGGTGACGGAATGCCAGGGCGATGGGCGCTCTTAAGATAGGGGTGATAGGCAAGCGCCACAAGACGGCCGAGGAATTCCGGAACAAGATATTTCCGTCCCGGCCGGGAAGAACGATTCAGAAGAGCGGTTGCGGAAGGACGCCTTCCAGTGCCAGCAGGGAGCGCTTGGTCTCCAGCCCGCCGCCGAAGCCGCCGATGCCGCCGTCGCTCTCGACCACCCGGTGGCAGGGCACCACGACCGGCAGCGGATTGCTGCCCATGGCCATGCCGACGGCGCGGGCCGCGCCCGGCTCGCCCACCCGGTCGGCGAGGTCCTGATAGCCGACGACCGTGCCGTAGGGGACATGGGCGGCCAGCTCGCGCAGCACCCGGCGGTTGAAGCCGGTGGTCAGGGACCAGTCCAGGGAGAGGGTGAACGCCTTGGTGTCCTCGGCGAAATAGCTCTCCACCTGCCGGATCGCCCCGGCGAGCTGCTCGGCGCAGCGAGGCGCCGCCGGGGCGGCCGCGGTGCCGGTGGCCGCGGAGGGCGCGGGCGTGGGCTCGGTGCCCAGGCGGCGCGTGAGCCTGGCGACGGCCTCGGCCGCCGTCTTCTCCGCCGCGTGGAAGACCACCTGGACCAGCCCCTCGTCCGTGGCCGCGAGCAGCAGCGGGCCGATGGGCGTGGCCGGAACCGCCCAGGCCCAGGCGCGCGCGTCCCGCCGCTCCGGCCGCTCCGGCCCCTCGTGCGGGTCCCGCCGTGTCTGCCGCTCCGCGATCGTCACGCCTTCAGCGTAGAACCCACCACCGACAGCGCCCCGCCGGCCGACCGGCGGGGCGCCCGCTTCTCCGGGGAGCCGTGGGTCACGAGGCGTCGTCGAGGGCGTCCCGGATCACATCCGGCTTGTTGGTGATGATCCCGTTCACGCCCATGCCCGCGACCGAGACCGCCGACGGAGCGTCGTTGACGGTCCAGGTGTAGACCTCCAGCGGCTTGTCGTGCGCCCCGTGCACCGACCGCACCGCGGCCACATAGCCGGCGTCGATGGTCTTGTAGCTGGGGTTGATCTGGTCGGAGAACTCGGCGTACTCCGGCAGGTCGGCGACGGCCGGGGTGCCCAGGAAACCGGTCTTGACGTCCGGCCGCAGCCGGTGGACCGACCGCACGGAGTCGGCGCTGAAGCTCTGGATGATCAGCCGGCGCTTGTGCCGATGGTCCAGCCAGCCCTCTCTTCGCAGCTCCCGCAGCGTCTGGCGTTCGATCCCCGGATAGAGCTCAGGAGCCTTGAGCTCCAGCAGGAGCTTTTGGTGATTGTCCGAAACCCGGTCCATGTACTCCTCCAGGGTCGGCACCGTCTCGCCCTGGAATTCGGCGCCGAACCAGCTTCCGGCGTCCAGCTTCTCGATCTCGTCGAGGGTGAAGTCGGAGATGTTCCAGGGCGCCCGGTCCGGGAAGATCTGCTCGACATCGGTGGTCCGGCTCAGCGTGGTGTCGTGCATCACGATCAGCTCGCCGTCCCTGGTGCGCTGGACGTCGTTCTCCACCCAGTCGATGCCCAGGTCGTCGGCGGCGTCGACGGCGGCCAGGGTGTTCTCGGGGGCGTACGCGGAGGCGCCGCGATGGGCCACGGTGACCGTGTGGTGGTGCGTCTGCCCGGTGGCCTGGGCCGTCGCCGTGGCCGTGGGGAGGAAGAGCGCGGACATCCCGATGAGTGCGCCGGTTAACGCGGCTGCCGGGCGGATCTGCATACGGACTCCTCGCGTCGTCTGACTCTCGTCCGACTCATGGACGGGCAGAGGGTCCCAGATGCGCGGTAGCGGGGGATAGATATCGGATGGACGGAAAATTCGTGTCACGGGCGACATCGGGCGCATGATCATATGAATCCGGCCAGAGGGCCGGGGGTGGGCCGCGCATGGGATACGGCCCGCCGTTGTCAGTGGCGAGTCGTACGGTTGGTCTCATGCGGCCCGTAACTCAGCTCGAACGCAAGGTGGCGCCCTTCGAGGTCGTCAGCCCCTATCAGCCCAGCGGTGACCAGCCCACCGCCATCGCCGACCTCGAGCGGCGCGTCCGCGGGGGTGAGAAGGATGTCGTACTGCTCGGCGCGACCGGCACCGGCAAGTCCGCGACCACCGCATGGATGATCGAGAAGCTTCAGCGGCCCACGCTGGTCATGGCCCCGAACAAGACGCTGGCCGCCCAGCTCGCCAATGAGTTCCGCGAGCTGCTGCCGAACAACGCGGTCGAGTACTTCGTCTCGTACTACGACTACTACCAGCCCGAGGCGTACGTCCCGCAGTCGGACACTTACATCGAGAAGGACTCCTCGATCAACGAGGAGGTGGAGCGGCTGCGCCACTCGGCGACGAATTCGCTGCTCACCCGGCGTGACGTGGTCGTGGTGGCATCCGTCTCCTGTATCTACGGCCTCGGTACGCCGCAGGAGTACGTGGACCGCATGGTGCCGCTCAAGGTCGGCGAGGAGATCGACCGCGATCAGTTGCTGCGTCGCTTTGTCGATATTCAGTACGCCCGTAATGACATGGCGTTCACCCGGGGCACCTTCCGGGTCCGCGGCGACACCATCGAGATCTTCCCGGTCTACGAGGAGCTCGCGGTCCGCATCGAGATGTTCGGCGACGAGATCGAGGCGCTCTCCACGCTCCATCCGCTCACCGGCGAGGTGATCAGCGAGGACCGGGAGCTGTATGTCTTCCCGGCCAGCCACTATGTGGCCGGGCCCGAGCGCATGGAGAAGGCCATCGCCGGGATCGAGGCCGAGCTCACGGAGACCCTGGCCCGGCTGGAGAAGCAGGGCAAGCTGCTGGAGGCCCAGCGGCTGCGGATGCGCACCACCTACGACATCGAGATGATGCGCCAGATCGGCACCTGCTCGGGCATCGAGAACTACTCGCTGCATATCGACGGCCGTGAGTCCGGCTCCCCGCCGCACACCCTGCTGGACTACTTCCCGGAGGACTTCCTCCTGGTCATCGACGAGTCGCATGTCACGGTGCCGCAGATCGGCGCGATGTACGAGGGCGACGCCTCCCGTAAGCGGACCCTGATCGAGCACGGCTTCCGGCTGCCCTCCGCGCTCGACAACCGCCCGCTGAAGTGGGAGGAGTTCTTGAAGCGCGTCGGCCAGACGGTCTATCTCTCCGCGACCCCGGGCCCGTTCGAGCTCTCCCGGGGCGATGGCTTCGTGGAGCAGATCATCCGCCCGACCGGCCTGATCGACCCCGAGGTCGTCGTCAAGCCGACCGAGGGCCAGATCGACGATCTCATCCATGAGATCCGCACCCGCACCGAGAAGGACGAGCGCGTCCTGGTCACCACCCTCACCAAGAAGATGGCCGAGGACCTGACCGACTACATGCTCGAGCTGGGCATCCAGGTGCGCTATCTGCACAGTGATGTGGACACCCTGCGCCGGGTCGAGCTGCTGCGCGAGCTGCGCGCCGGTGAGTTCGACGTGCTGGTGGGCATCAACCTGCTGCGGGAGGGCCTCGACCTTCCGGAGGTCTCCCTGGTCGCCATCCTCGATGCCGACAAGGAGGGCTTCCTGCGCTCGGGCACCTCGCTGATCCAGACCATCGGCCGGGCCGCTCGTAACGTGTCGGGCCAGGTGCATATGTACGCCGACAAGGTCACCCCGGCGATGGCGAAGGCCATCGACGAGACCAACCGCCGCCGCGACAAGCAGATCGCGTACAACAAGGCGAACAAGATCGATCCGCAGCCGCTGCGCAAGAAGATCAACGACATCGTGGCCCAGATCGCCCGCGAGGACGTCGACACCGAGCAGTTGCTGGGCACCGGCTACCGCAAGATGAAGGACGGCAAGGACGCGAAGACCCCCGTGCCGACGGCCGGCGGCAAGGCGGCCAAGGGCGGCAAGGCCGCCAAGGGCAAGGCCAGGGAAGAGGTGCTCACCGACCGGCCCGCGGCCGAGCTCGCCGAGCAGATCGAGGAGATGACCGACCGCATGCGGGCCGCGGCTGCGGAGCTCCAGTTCGAGGTGGCGGCACGACTGCGCGACGAGGTGTCGGAGTTGAAGAAGGAGCTGCGGCAGATGAGGGAGGCGGGAGTCTCCTGACGACCGGGCGCCCCGGCACTGCGCCGGGGCGCCCGCAGCTTCGCTGTGTTGCAAGACCGACACAAAAGCCCGCTCGTCCGGCCGGAGCCCTGGCGGCAGTGCATAGGGTTTTCGGAGGGCCGTGCATACGGCGCGGCCACGGCCGCACACCCGCGGCGGCCACGGGGAATCGAGAGACGAGAGTAGGGACAGCGCGTGACGGTCAACATGTCCAAGGGACAGGCCATCAGCCTGGAGAAGGCCGACGGGGGCGCCCTGACCGCGGTGCGGATGGGGCTGGGCTGGCAGGCGGCGCCCCGCCGCGGGCTGTTCGGCTCCCGTACGAGGGAGATCGACCTCGATGCGTCGGCCGTCCTCTTCGCCGACAAGCAGCCGACCGATGTGGTCTTCTTCCGCCACCTGGTCAGCGATGACGGCTCGGTCCGCCACACCGGTGACAATCTCGTGGGCGGTGCCGGGCAGGGCGGCGACGACGAGGCGATCCTGGTTGATCTACAGCGGGTGCCCGTCCACATCGACCAGATCGTCTTCACGGTGAACTCCTTCACCGGCCAGACCTTCGCCGAGGTGCAGAACGCGTTCTGCCGGCTGGTGGACGAGACCAACGGCCAGGAGCTCGCCCGCTACACCCTCACCGGTGGCGGGCAGTACACCGCCCAGATCATGGCCACGGTCCAGCGCGCGGGCGGCGCCTGGCAGATGAAGGCGGTCGGCGAGCCGGCCAACGGGCGCACCTTCCAGGACCTGATGCCGCACATCGTGCCGCATCTGTAAAAACGCCTGTCCCCGCCGCCCGGACGAGTGGCGGGGACAAGCCAGCAGGCGGATCCGCCCCGGAGGCGAACCGCCCGGATGAACGCGTCGGCCCGGTGGAGCACAGCTCACCGGGCCGACGCGCTCACCGCACACCTACGGCATCAGCGGAATACAACGAGGGGACGCAGCCATGACGGCCGAGCTGGTCCGAGGGCAGAACCACCCCCTGCCCCAGACCCGTTTGGAGATCCGGATCTCTGCGGGCAATCCGATCGTGGCCGGGGCGACACTCGGCGATGAGCGGGGCACGGTGCACGGCGCGGAATGGGTCGCGCATCCCGCCTCGCCCCAACTGGCCGGGATAGAGGTGCCCAAACAGGCGGCGGCCGACCACCGGCTCGCCGTCGACCTCGACGCGATGCCCGGCCATATCCACCGGGTCACCGTGCTGCTCGCGCTGCCGGTCGGCGTCGGCGGCCCGGCCCGGTTCGGCGTCATGGCCGCGCCGTTCGTCGCCGTCACCGGCCTCGACGGCACCGAGATCGCCAGCTACACCATCACCGATCTGGACTCGGAGTCCGCGGTGACCGCCCTGGAGCTCTACCGCAGGCAGGGCGCCTGGAAGGTGCGCGCCGTCGGCCAGGGGTACGCGGGCGGGCTGGCCGCCATGCTGCACGACCAGGGGCTGGCGGAGGCCACGGACCTCGCGGCGCGGATCAACGAGGCGGTGGCGCGGGGCATGGCCCGCTCGGTCGCCCAGCCCCCGCCCCGCGCCGAGGGCGACGGCCGGGTGCGCACGGCCGCCGCGGGTGGCGCCGACCCGGCCCCGGTGGGCGCCGACCCGGCCCCTGCGAGCGGCGGCGCCGACCCGGCCCCCATGGCCGCCGACCCGGCCCCCGCCCAGTCGCAGACCCCGCCGCAGCAGCCACAGGGCACGCCCGCCGCCGGAGGGCCGGTCAACTACGAGCACCCGGGCCGCCGTAAGGCCGCGCCGCCCACGCCCGCCCCCACCGCGCCGCCCGCCGCCCCCGGACAGCCCGCCCAGCCGGTCGCGGGCGACGCCTCCGGCTGGACCATGGACGAGCGGCTCTACAACCAGGTCTGGGGGATGTTCGAGGACCTGGCCCGGACGGCCGCGGCCTACCGCAGCGCCGTGGACTTCGCCGAGTCCCGGATGGAGCAGGAGCTGGACCGGGTGCTCTCCGACCCGCGCACCCGGGTGGGCCCGGCCGCCGACTCCGCCCGTGCCGCGGCGCGCGCCAAGCACACCGACCTCGTCGAGCAGGCCCGCGCCGCCCTCGACCGCGATCTGGCGCAGCTCACCGCCGAGGCCGAGGTGGTGGAGCCCGCGCTGCCGCCCGCCTACGCGCGCTGGGACAGCCCGGTGTGGCAGGCGTACCAGGTGCCGATGGAGGTCCCGATGGCCCTGCGGGTGGGCGATCTGCACCTTCCGGAGCGCACCGACTTGCGCATCCCCATGCTGGTGCGGCTGCCGCTGGAGCGGGGGCTGTGGATCGACGCGGGGCGTTCGGGCGGGTTCGACGAGGGGCCGGCCGACTCCGGTGAGCTGCGCAGGCTGGCCGCGGTCGCGGCGGTCGCGATCGCCGCGCGGCTGCTGGCCGTCTATCCGGCGGGGGAGATCGCGGTGCATGTGATCGACCCGGCGGGTTCGGCCGCGGGCTCGTTCGCCCCGCTGGTGGGGTCGGGTGCGCTGGCCGAGCCGCCGGCCGCCGGGGCCCAGGGGGTCTCCACGGTGCTGGCCGCCCTGACCCGGCGCGTCGACCTGGTGCAGATGGCGGTCCGCAGCGGTGCCACGGACGCGCTGCCGCCCGATCTGGACACCGCCGAGCAGTTGCTGATCGTCCACGACTTCCCGCACGGCTTCGACGACCGGGCCGTCACCCAGTTGCGCTATCTGGCGGACGAGGGGCCCGCCGTGGGCGTGCATCTGATGATGGTCGCCGACCGTGAGGACGCGCGGGCCTACGGTCCGGTGCTGGACCCGCTGTGGCGGTCGTTGCTGCGGCTCACCCCGGTCGCCGACGACCACCTCGCCGACCCCTGGGTGGGCCATGCGTGGACGTACGAGCCGTCGATGGTGCCGCGGGGCAGCCGGGTGCTGGAGCAGGTGCTGGGGGAGGCGGGCCGGGCCGCGAAGGCTCTGAAGGCCGCCAGGGCCCGCCCGTCATATGGCAACTGACCTGGGCTTTTGTCCATCTCTTTACTCTTCCATGGGAATTCCTGTACTCTCGGATACGCGGAGGGGAGTACTCCTGTAGCGGTGTTCCCGTCACCACGGATTCCGTCCGGCCCCAGGAGGCCGGACGGAATCCCGGGGCGCCGGTCCGTGGCACGGTCCATGGGCGGAAGAGACCTCCGGCAGCGACGACGCTGAGACTGCCGTACGAATGCCGGAGGAACTGTGGACGTTTCCGTGACCATGTGGGGGCTGACGATCGTCGGCCTCTGCGCCCTCATCGCCGCCGACTTCTTCATAGGCGGCCGCAAGCCGCATGAGGTCTCCATCAAGGAGGCCGGGATCTGGACGGCCGTCTGGGTCGCCCTCGCCGCGCTCTTCGGGCTCGGGCTGCTGGTCTTCGCCGGCGGTCAGCCCTCCGGTGAGTTCTTCGCGGGCTTCATCACCGAGAAGTCGCTGAGCGTCGACAACCTCTTCGTCTTCGTCCTGATCATGGCGAAGTTCTCCGTGCCGACGATCTACCAGCAGCGTGTGCTCATGGTGGGCGTGCTCATCGCCCTTGTGCTGCGCGCGGTCTTCATCGCCGCCGGTGCCGCGATCGTCTCGACCTTCTCCTGGGTCTTCTTCATCTTCGGCGCCTTCCTCATCTGGACGGCCTGGAAGCTCGTCCAGGAGGCCCGGGCCGGTGAGGAGGAAGAGGAGTTCGAGGAGAACCGGCTGCTCAAGGCGGTCGAGAAGCGATTCCCGTCCACCGACCAGTACCACGGCACCAAGCTGTTCATCATGGAGAACGGCAAGCGGCTGATGACCCCGATGCTGATCGTCATGCTGGCGATCGGCACCACGGACGTCCTGTTCGCGCTGGACTCGATACCCGCGATCTTCGGCCTCACCCAGGACCCGTACATCGTCTTCACCGCCAACGCCTTCGCGCTGATGGGTCTGCGCCAGCTCTACTTCCTCATCGGCGGCCTGCTGAAGAAGCTGGTCCACCTCTCGTACGGGCTGTCGATCATCCTCGGCTTCATCGGCGTCAAGCTGGTGCTGCACGCGCTGCACGAGGCCGGGGTGCATGTCCCGGAGATCAGCATCCCGGTCTCGCTCGGGGTCATCTGCGCGGTGCTCGCCGTCACGACGGTCACCAGTCTCTACGCCTCGAAGAAACAGGCCCTGGCGGAGGCGGGGAGCGGGGAGGGTCGGGCCCGGGACAAGGACAGCGTCGACGTCTGACGGCGTCTTCCGCGGCGTCACCGCCCTGACACGCCCGACGGCGTCAGAAGGCGTACGGCGACTGTCCGCGTCCCGGATCCGGGAGACGGCTCACACGGCCGCCTCCCCGGCCTCCAGAGGCCGTACGGCCGATCGTCCACCATCCGGACGGTCGGCCGTCGGCCGTGTCTCCGGCAGCACGGCGAAGCAGCCCAGGCTCAGCAGCGCGGCGGCGGTCAGATACGCGGCGACGCCCCAGGGCGGCCCGTCACCGTGGGACATCGCCGTCGCCACGATCGGCGTGAGCGCCCCGCCCAGGACGCCCGCGAGGTTGTAGCCGAGCGCCGCTCCCGTGCAGCGCACCCGCGCCTCGAACAGCTCGGGCAGATAGGCCGAGGTCACGGCGAACATGCTGATGAACGCGAGCAGCGCGCCCAGGATGCCGAGGAACATCAGCGGCGGCTCACCGGTGCGCAACAGCGCGACCAGCGGAAACATCCACACCATGGTGGCCACGCAGCCCACCAGGCACAGCGGCCGCCGCCCGAAGCGGTCGCCGAGATGGGCCGCCAGCGGCGTCAGGGCGCCCATGACCGCCACGGCCGCCATGATGCAGCCCAGCAGGGTGGTGCGGGCGACACCGAGCCGCTCGGTGCCGTACGCCAGGGACCAGGTCGTGACCGCGTAGAAGACGGCATAGCCCACCGCGAGCCCGCCCGCGGTCAGCAGGACCAGCCGCCAGTGGCCGCGCACCACCTCGGCCAGCGGCGCGGCGGCCCGGTCGCCCTGCTCGGCCAGCTCCTGGAACCGCGGGGACTCGGTCAACTGGGCCCGCAGCAGCAGCCCGGCCGCCGCCAGCAGCCCCGCGCCCCAGAACGGCACCCGCCACCCCCAGGACCGGAACTCGGCGTCGGTCAGCGTGGCGGACAGGGCCAGCATCGTGCCGTTGGCCAGCAGAAAGCCGACGGCCGGGCCGACCTGCGGAAAGCCCGACCACAGCCCGCGCCGCTCCGGGGGCGCGTGCTCGGCGGTCAGCAGCACCGCGCCGCCCCATTCGCCGCCGAGCCCCAGCCCCTGGAGAAAGCGCAGCACGAGCAGCAGGGCGGGGGCGGCGATGCCGATCGAGTCATAGGTCGGGACGAAGCCCACGGCGACGGTCGCGACGCCGGTGAGCAGCAGGGAGGCGATGAGCACCGGCCGGCGCCCGTGGCGGTCGCCGATGGGCCCGAAGAGCATCGAACCCAGGGGCCGGGAGACGAAGCCGACGGCGAAGGTGCCGAAGGCGGCGAGGGTGCCGGCCAGCGGCGAGAAGGTGGGGAAGAACAGCGGGCCGAGGACGAGGGCCGCGGCCGTGCCGTAGACGAAGAAGTCGTAGAACTCGATCGCGGTGCCGGCCAGGGACGCGGCGGCGAGGCGGGCCATGGACGGAGAGCGGTCATGGTGCATGACGCGACAACCGCCCTGGCCCGCCAGGGGTCACGGGGCGTACGGAGGCGCGCGGCGCTCTGGGGCCGTGCGCGCGCCACCGGCGCCGCTACCAGCCGCGCTCGCGCCACTCCGCGAGATGCGGGCGCTCGGCGCCGAGCGTGGTGTCGTCGCCGTGGCCGGGGTAGACCCAGGTCTCGTCCGGAAGCCGGTCGAAGAGCTTGGTCTCGACGTCGTTGATCAGGCTCTCGAACGCCTTGGGGTCCTTCCAGGTGTTGCCGACGCCGCCCGGGAAGAGGCAGTCGCCGGTGAACACATGCGGATGGCCGTGCGGGTCGTTGTACACCAGGGCGATACTGCCGGGCGTATGGCCGACCAGATGGCGCGCGGTCAGCTCGACCCGGCCGACCCGCACCGTGTCGCCGTCCGCGACCGGCACATCGGTGGGCACCGGGATGCCCTCGGCGTCGTACTGGCCCGCGTAGGTGCGGGCGCCGGTGGCGTCCACCACCTCGCGCAGCGCGCTCCAGTGGTCCTGGTGGCGGTGGGTGGTGACGACGGAGGCGATGCCGCTCTCGCCGATCAGGGAGAGCAGGGTGTGCGGCTCGGCGGCGGCGTCGATCAGGAGCTGCTCGTCGGTGGCCCGGCAGCGCAGCAGATACGCGTTGTTGTTCATGGGGCCGACCGCGACCTTCGAGATCATCAGATCGGGCAGTTCGTGCACATCCGCCGGTCCACCGACCGTCACTACTCCGCTGTAGGTCATGGCCTCAGCCTAGTGCGGGGAGGACGGGCAAGGAGCCGTTCGGGCAGGAGAGGCCGGAGCCGTCCGTACGGCCGGTGAGCCAGCCCAGCAGGGCGGCGGGCGAGCCGGTGACGGTGACCGGGGACTCCCCGGGGGCGGCGGGGCGGCCGGTGTGCCGGACGTCCCCGTCACCGGGCCCGGTGGCCAGCCGCAGCGGGGGAATATCCGGGCGCCCGGCGAACCTTGTACGGATGAGCAAGGTGAGCTGGCTCTCGACGAAGGTGGCGGGCAGATCCGCCACGGAGTAGCCGATACCGAGATCGACATGGTGCAGCTCGACCTCGGCGAGGCGGCGCAGTGGCAGCCTGGCCGCCGGCTCCCGGACCCCGCCGCGCAGGGTCACCTCGTACGGCAGGCACTCCGGGGGCAGCGCGGTGGCCGCCGCGTCGAAGCGGGTCGCGCTGGTGCGCAGGTCGTCCAGGTGGACGGCGAGCGGCCGGGCGGCGTCGCGCCGGATCTCGGCGTCGCGCGCCCGGGCGTCGGCGTACATCGGGGTCTCCTGGCCGGTCCGGGCCCAGGTGAGCAGGTTCACCAGGGCGTCGGCGTTGCGGGCCAGGTGGGCCAGGACATGGCCGCGGGTCCAGCCGGGGAGCTCCGAGGGGCTCGCGAGGGACGCGTCGTCGAGAGCGGCGACGGCGGTCAGCAGCCGATCCGTCGCCTCCTGTACGGCGAGGGCGTCCCTGACGTAGTCGGTCATGACCCGACCGTAGTCCGCACCACACGATCGGGTGAAGTCGGCTCCCGTCGCCAGCAAATCGAATGTGCGTGCTATAGGCTCGGTGTGCTGCATCCTTAAGACATCGTCGTCGTGCCCCCATACCCTGGGTTGGGGGTTTCGCTCCGCTCCGCCTCTGCTCCGTCCGGCAGGGCCGCCCCGGCGAGCGGGCTCGGCGCACCCCGTCTCTCTCAAGAAAGGTGCCGACCGGCGTGGCCGACCGTCTCATCGTTCGTGGCGCTCGCGAGCACAACCTCAAGAACGTCTCACTCGACCTTCCTCGCGACTCGCTCATCGTCTTCACCGGGCTGTCCGGGTCGGGCAAGTCGTCCCTCGCGTTCGACACGATCTTCGCCGAGGGGCAGCGCCGCTACGTCGAGTCGCTCTCCTCCTACGCCCGCCAGTTCCTGGGGCAGATGGACAAGCCCGATGTGGATTTCATCGAGGGCCTGTCCCCCGCGGTGTCGATCGACCAGAAGTCGACCTCGCGCAATCCGCGCTCGACCGTCGGCACCATCACCGAGGTCTATGACTACCTCCGGCTGCTGTTCGCCCGCATCGGCAAGCCGCACTGCCCCGAGTGCGGCCGTCCGATCGCCCGCCAGTCGCCGCAGGCGATCGTGGACCGGGTGCTGGAGCTCCCCGAGGGCAGCCGTTTCCAGGTGCTCTCCCCGCTGGTGCGCGAGCGCAAGGGGGAGTTCGTCGACCTCTTCTCCGATCTCCAGACCAAGGGCTACAGCCGCGCCCGGGTGGACGGCGCCACGATCCAGCTCTCCGACCCGCCGAAGCTGAAGAAGCAGGAGAAGCACACCATCGAGGTGGTCATCGACCGCCTCACCGTCAAGGACAGCGCCAAGCGCCGGTTGACCGACTCGGTGGAGACCGCGCTCGGCCTCTCCGGCGGCATGGTGATCCTCGACTTCGTGGACCTCGACGAGGACGACCCGCAGCGGGAGCGGATGTTCTCCGAGCATCTGTACTGCCCGTACGACGACCTGTCCTTCGAGGAGCTGGAGCCGCGCACCTTCTCCTTCAACTCGCCCTTCGGCGCCTGCCCGGACTGCACCGGCATCGGCACCCGGATGGAGGTCGACCCCGAGCTGATCATCCCGGACGAGGAGAAGTCGCTCGACGAGGGCGCCATCCACCCCTGGTCCCACGGCCACACCAAGGACTACTTCGGGCGGCTGGTCGGCGCGCTCGCCGACGCCCTCGGCTTCCGTACGGACATCCCCTGGGCCGGGCTGCCGCAGCGCGCCAAGAAGGCGCTGCTCAACGGCCACCGGACCCAGATCGAGGTCCGCTACCGCAATCGCTACGGCCGCCAGCGGGCGTACACCACGGCCTTCGAGGGCGCGGTGCCCTATGTGAAGCGGCGCCACTCGGAGGCGGAGAGCGACGCCAGCCGGGAGCGGTTCGAGGGCTATATGCGCGAGGTGCCCTGCCCCACCTGTGAGGGCACCCGCCTCAAGCCGATCGTTCTCGCGGTCACCGTGCAGGACAAGTCCATCGCGGATGTCTCGGCGATGTCGATCAGCGAATGCGCCGAGTTCCTGCGCGCCATGGAGCTGAGCCCGCGCGAGAAGACCATCGCCGAGCGCGTCCTCAAGGAGGTCAACGAGCGGCTGAGGTTCCTGGTCGATGTCGGCCTGGACTACCTCTCGCTCAACCGCGCCGCGGGCACCCTCTCCGGCGGCGAGGCCCAGCGCATCCGGCTGGCCACCCAGATCGGCTCCGGTCTGGTCGGGGTGCTCTATGTGCTGGACGAGCCCTCCATCGGCCTGCACCAGCGCGACAACCACCGGCTGATCGAGACGCTGGTGCGGCTGCGCGACCTCGGCAACACCCTGATCGTCGTGGAGCACGACGAGGACACCATCAAGACCTCGGACTGGGTGGTGGACATCGGCCCGGGCGCGGGTGAGCACGGTGGCAAGGTGGTGCACAGCGGGCCGCTGAGCGAGCTGCTGGTCAACGAGGACTCGGTGACCGGGCACTATCTGTCCGGCAAGAAGGCCATCCCGCTGCCGTCGGTGCGCCGGGCCGTGGACCCCAAGCGGCATCTGACGGTCCACGGCGCCCGGGAGAACAACCTCCAGGACATCGACGTGTCCTTCCCGTTGGGGGTGCTCACCGCCGTCACCGGTGTCTCCGGATCGGGTAAGTCCACGCTGGTCAACGACATCCTCTACACCCATCTGGCCCGCGAGCTGAACGGGGCGCGGGCGGTTCCGGGGCGGCACACCCGGGTCGCCGGTGACGATCTGGTCGACAAGGTGGTCCATGTCGACCAGTCGCCCATCGGCCGCACCCCGCGCTCCAACCCGGCGACGTACACCGGCGTCTTCGACCATGTGCGCAAGCTGTTCGCGGAGACGATGGAGGCCAAGGTCCGCGGGTACCAGCCCGGGCGGTTCTCCTTCAACGTCAAGGGCGGCCGCTGCGAGAACTGCTCCGGTGACGGCACCATCAAGATCGAGATGAACTTCCTGCCGGATGTGTATGTGCCGTGCGAGGTCTGCCATGGCGCGCGCTACAACCGGGAGACCCTGGAGGTGCACTACAAGGGCAAGTCCATCGCCGAGGTGCTGGACATGCCCATCGAGGAGGCCCTGGACTTCTTCGAGGCGGTGCCCACCATCGCCCGCCATCTGCGCACGCTCAACGAGGTCGGGCTGGGCTATGTCCGGCTCGGGCAGCCCGCGCCGACCCTGTCCGGCGGTGAGGCCCAGCGCGTCAAGCTGGCGAGCGAGCTCCAGAAGCGGTCCACCGGCCGCACGGTGTACGTCCTGGACGAGCCGACCACCGGTCTGCACTTCGAGGACATCAGCAAGCTGATCACCGTGCTCTCCGGCCTGGTCGACAAGGGCAACACCGTGATCGTCATCGAGCACAACCTCGATGTGATCAAGACGGCCGACTGGGTCGTGGACATGGGCCCCGAGGGCGGCAGCGGCGGTGGTCTGGTGATCGCCGAGGGCACCCCGGAGGAAGTGGCCTCCGTCCCGGCCAGCCACACCGGGAAGTTCCTGCGCGACATGCTGGGCGACTGGGTGAGCGACGCGACGGTGCCCGCCGCGCGCAACGGCGGAGCGGCCGCCAAGAAGGCGCCCGCCAAGAAGGCCGCCAAGAGCACGGCGGCCAAGAAGACCGCGGCGAAGAAGACCACGGCCAAGAAGGCGGCGGCCAAGTCCACGGTGGCCGCCAAGCGGACGGCCGCGAAGTAGCCCCCGGCCCCTGCGATCGCCCTACGCCACGCCACGCCGCGCCCGGATCGACCGGGCGCGGCGTACGCGTGCGCGGAGCGGGTCAGGCCAGCTCGGAGGCGTAGGGCGGCTCCGCGCCCGCCCGGGAGCAGGTGATCGCGGCGGCGCGGGCGGCGAAGTCCAGCACATCGAGCCAGGCCGCTTCGTCCAGCTTGGCCAGTGCGGGGGCCGACAGCGCCTGGTGCCCCGCCAGCCGGTGCAGCAGCGCGGCGTTCACGGTGTCGCCCGCTCCGATGGTGTCCACGATGTCCACCCGCTCGCCCGGCACCGAGAGCACCGAGCCGTCCTGGCGCCGTACGCTCAGCCCCTCCCCGCCATGGGTGAGCACCACGGCCGCCGGGCCCGCCGCCAGCCACTCGCCCACGGCCGTCTCCACATCCTCCGCGTCCTGCGAGTCGGCCAGCCATCGGGCGTCCTCTATGGACAGCTTCAGCAGGCCGATATGGGGCAGCCAGCCCTGGAAGCGCGCCCGGTAGGCGTCGGCGTCGGGGATCAGGCCGGTGCGGACATTGGGGTCCAGCGTGGTGAAGACACCGCGCGCGGCCTCCCGTCGCAGCAGCTCCTCATACGCGCTCGCGCCCGGCTCCAGCACCAGCGAGCAGGTGCCCAGCGACAGCGCGCTCACCCCCTCGGGAAGGGACGGCGGCAGGGTGAAGAGCCGGTCCGCGGTGCCCTGCACATAGAACCCGTATCCGGCCGAGCCATCGGCCCCGATAGAGGCGACGGCGAGGGTTGTGGGCTCCTGGCCGCGCTGCACCAGCGCGGTGTCCACGCCGTCCTTCCGCAGCCCCTCCAGCAGCGCCTCCCCGAAGCCGTCCGTGGAGACCCGCGAGCAGAACGCGGTGGGCGAGCCGAGCCGCCCCAGCGCCAGCGCGGTGTTGTACGGGCCGCCGCCGCGCGCCGGACGCAGCGCGGGCAGCCGGTCGCCCGCCGCGGCGCTCGACGTGCGCTCGGGCACGAGGTCGATCAGGGCTTCTCCGGCGACGACGATCACGAGACGGGGTCCTTTCCGGGGCGCCCGGGGGTTCCGGGGAGCGGTCGGTCGAGCGGTTGGTCGAGCCGTTGGTCGAGCGGTCGGCCGGGGGTTTCGGCCACACAGCCGCAGGAGGTGCGGTGGACGAAGGCGCAGGGCAGCCGGACGGTGCGCGGCGGCCGCCCCGGGTTCTCCAGCCGGTCGAGCAGCAGCCGGACGGCGGTGGCGCCGACCTCCCGGCTGGGCTGGGAGATCGCGGTGAGCCCGGGGGAGAAGACATCGGCCCAGGAGAAGTCGTCGAAGCAGACGAGCGCGAGATCGTCCGGCACGCTCAGGCCCGCCGTCCGCAGGGCGCGCAGCGCGCCGATGGTCATCGCGTTGTTCGCGGTGATGATCGCGGTGGGCGGCTCGGAGGAGGCCAGCAGCCGGTGGACGGCGTCCTCCGCGCCCCGTGCCTCGGAGTGGCCCTCGGCCAGCAGCCCGGGGCGGAACGGCAGCCCGTACCGCTCCAGCCCGGCCCGGTAGCCCGCGATCCGCTCGGTGGTGGTGCTCAGCCCCGGCAGCCCCGCGACCAGTCCGATACGGATGTGGCCGAGGCCGGCGAGATGGTGGACCAGTTGTTCGACGGGGCGGGAGTTCTCGGCGCACACCTGGTCATGGGCGTCGCCGACCAGCCGGTCGAGGAAGACGGCGGGGATCTTACGGCGGGCCAGATACTCCAGCAGTCCGGCGGGCTCGGCCGAGGGGGCGACGATCACGCCGTCCACCCGCCGCTCATGGAGCAGCCGGACGACCTTGCGCTCATGCTCGGGATCGTCATGCGGATCGGCGATCAGCAGCCCGTACCCCTGCTCCAGGGCGCTGGACTCGACGCCCTGGAGGATCTCGGTGAAGTACGGATTGCTGATCGCCGAGACGGCCAGCCCGATCGAGCGAGTGCGCGCGGTCACCAGGGAGCGCGCCAGCGTATTGGGGATGTAGCCGAGGTCCTCGATGGCGTCCAGCACGGCCTTACGGGTGTCCGGGCGGACCGGCCGGGTCTCGTTGAGCACATGCGAGACGGTGGCCACGGACACCCCGGCACGCCGGGCGACGTCGACCATGGTTGCCATCCGCTGTGGTCCTCCGCGTCGAGGGTCGTCGGGTTGTCGGGTCGTCGGGGCCACCGGATGCATGAGGCCACCGGGCCCTGGGGGCACGTAACGTATCGCATCCACGGTCGGACGTAAACGTTTGCGCAAGCGCTTACGCCCTCCCTGGGAGGCGGCGACGAGTGGACGGATCTGTGCCGGTATGGTCGGAGGGCCCCCTCACACCCCTCAGGAGCCGTATGTCCAGCCAGCCCGCTTCCCGCCGAACCCTGCTGTGCTGCGCCGCGCTGGCCGGAGCCGCCGGGCTCGGGGCGGCGGCCTGCTCCCCGGACGGTTCGGGCCGGAAGGCGTCCTCGACGCCCACCGCCCCCGTCGAGCTCGGCTCGGCCGATGTCGTCCCCGTCGGCGGCGCCAAGATCTACCGGGAGCAGCGGGTGGTGGTCGCCCAGCCCGCCAAGGGCGAGTTCACGGCGTTCAGCGCGGTGTGCACCCACGCCGGATGCGTTGTCGACAGTGTCGAGGACGACAAGATCAACTGCCCATGCCACGGCAGTCAGTTCGACGCCCGCACCGGCAAGGTCCTCCAGGGGCCCGCGGAGAAGCCGCTGCCGTCGATCCCGGTCACCGCGAAGGGCGGACGACTTGTGGCGGGTCCCGACGCCTGAGCGAAGCCGGACGCCTGGACGGGCCCCGACGCCTGAGCGGGCGCCCGTGCCTGGACGGCTCCCGACGCCTGAGCGGGCGCCCGGCGCGCGCCCGAGCGGCCGCGGAATCCCCAAATCCACTGGACCTCGGCAGACCCCCTCCCGAGAGCCCGGATGTGTCACTCCCCGCAAGTAGGGTGGTGACCATGGCCGACCCGAGCAGCTACCGCCCCAAGCCGGGACAGATCCCCGAGTCGCCGGGGGTCTACAAGTTCCGTGATGAGCACGGCCGGGTTATCTACGTGGGAAAGGCGAAGAGCCTGCGCCCGCGGCTCTCGTCGTACTTCCAGGACCTGGCGAACCTCCACCCGCGCACCCGCACCATGGTCACCACGGCCGCCGCCGTGGAGTGGACCGTGGTCTCCACCGAGGTCGAGGCCCTACAGCTCGAGTACTCCTGGATCAAGGAGTTCGACCCCCGGTTCAACGTCAAATACCGCGACGACAAGAGCTACCCCTCCCTCGCCGTGACCCTGAACGAGGAGTTCCCCCGGGTCCAGGTGATGCGCGGCGCCAAGAAGAAGGGCGTGCGCTACTTCGGCCCTTACGGCCACGCCTGGGCCATCCGCGAGACCGTCGATCTGATGCTGCGGGTGTTCCCCGTCCGGACCTGCTCCGCCGGGGTGTTCAAGCGCTCCGCCCAGATCGGCCGCCCCTGTCTGCTCGGCTATATCGGCAAATGCTCGGCCCCCTGCGTCGGCCGTGTCACCGCCGAGGAGCACCGCGAACTCGCCGAAGAGTTCTGCGACTTCATGGCCGGCCGCACCGGCACCTATCTGCGCCGCCTGGAGCAGCGGATGCACGAGGCCGCCGAGGACATGGAGTACGAGAAGGCGGCCCGGCTCCGCGACGACATAGGGGCGCTCAAGCGCGCCATGGAGAAGAACGCGGTGGTTCTCGCCGACGCCACCGACGCCGATCTGATAGCGGTCGCCGAGGACGAGCTGGAGGCCGCCGTCCAGATCTTCCATGTGCGCGGCGGCCGGGTGCGCGGTCAGCGCGGCTGGGTCACCGACAAGGTCGAGGCCGTCGACACCGCCGGGCTGGTCGAGCACGCCCTCCAGCAGCTCTACGGGGAGGAGCGCGGCGACGCCGTCCCCAAGGAGGTCCTGGTGCCCGCCGTGCCGGACCCGGCCGAGCCGGTCACCCAGTGGCTCACCGAGCGCCGGGGCTCCCTGGTCGATCTGCGCATCCCGCAGCGCGGCGACAAGAAGGACCTGATGCAGACCGTCCAGCGCAACGCCCAGCAGGCGCTCGCGCTGCACAAGACCAAGCGCGCCTCCGACCTCACCACGCGCTCCCGGGCCCTGGAGGAGATCGCCGAGGCCCTGGGGCTGGACTCCGCCCCGCTGCGCGTCGAGTGCTTCGACATCTCCCATCTCCAGGGAGATGACGTGGTGGCCTCCATGGTGGTCTTCGAGGACGGGCTCCCCCGTAAGAGTGAGTACCGCCGCTTCCAGATCAAGAGCTTCGCCGGGCAGGACGATGTCCGCTCCATGCATGAGGTCGTCAGCCGCCGCTTCCGCCGCTATCTGCTGGAGAAGCAGAAGACCGGGGAGTGGGAGGAGCAGGCCACCGGGGCCATGGAAAATACGCCGACGGAAGATACGCCGACGCAAGATACAGAGACCACCGGGCAGCCCCTCGACGGCCCCTCCGACGGCCTCTCCGAGGGCCCCTCCGGCCCGATCGACGAGGAGGGCAGGCCGAAGCGGTTCGCCTACCCGCCCCAGCTCGTCGTGGTCGACGGTGGAAAGCCGCAGGTGGCCGCCGCCCAACGGGCCCTGGACGAGCTCGGCGTCGACGATGTCGCCGTCTGCGGCCTCGCCAAGCGGCTCGAGGAGGTGTGGCTGCCGGACGAGGAGGACCCGGTGGTGCTGCCCCGCAGCAGCGAGGGGCTCTACCTCCTCCAGCGGGTCCGCGACGAGGCCCACCGCTTCGCCATCACCTATCAGCGCAGCAAGCGCGCCAAGTCGATGAAGGCCGGGCCGCTGGACACCGTTCCGGGCCTCGGTGACAGCCGTAAGCAGGCCCTGCTGAAGCATTTCGGCTCGGTCAAGCGGCTGCGCGCCGCCACGGTCGAGCAGATCTGCGAGGTGCCGGGCGTCGGCCGTAAGACGGCCGAGACGGTCGCCGCGGCGCTCGCCGGGTCCGCCCCGGCCGCGCCCGCCGTGAACACCGCCACAGGAGAGATCATTGAGGACGAGGCCGCCGGTGCGGCGTCCTCGTCGAACGGGGGGACCAGACCATGACCGAGCACGAGAACCATGGAGACGGAGCGCAGGTGAATACGGGCACGTCGGGCGAGCCCGCCGAGGTGGCGGCCATCCCCGAGCTGGTGATCATCTCTGGAATGTCGGGCGCGGGCCGCAGCACCGCGGCCAAGTGTCTGGAGGACCTCGGCTGGTTCGTCGTGGACAACCTGCCGCCCGCGCTGATCCCCACCATGGTCGACCTGGGCGCCCGCTCCCAGGGCAATGTGGCCCGGATCGCCGTGGTGGTGGACGTCCGCGGCCGCCGCTTCTTCGACAACCTCCGCGAGTCCCTCGCCGACCTCGCCGCCAAGAGCGTCAAGCGGCGCGTGCTGTTCCTGGAGGCGTCCGACGAGGCCCTGGTGCGCCGCTTCGAATCCGTGCGCCGCCCGCACCCCCTCCAGGGCGACGGCCGGATCGTGGACGGCATCGCCGCCGAGCGCGATCTGCTGCGCGAGCTGCGCGGCGACGCCGACCTGGTGATCGACACCTCCAGCCTCAACGTGCATGAGCTGCGCGCCAAGATGGACCCGCAGTTCGCGGGCGAGGAGGAGCCCGAGCTGCGGGCCACCGTGATGTCGTTCGGCTACAAGTACGGGCTGCCGGTCGACGCCGATCTCGTGGTGGACTGCCGCTTCCTGCCCAATCCGCACTGGGTCCCCGAGCTGCGCCCCTTCACCGGGCTCAACGAGGAGGTCTCCAGCTATGTGTTCAACCAGCCCGGCGCCAAGGAGTTCCTCGACCGCTACGCGGAGCTGCTCCAGCTCATCGCCGCGGGCTACCGCCGCGAGGGCAAGCGCTATGTGACCATCGCCATCGGCTGCACCGGCGGCAAGCACCGCAGTGTGGCGATGTCCGAGCGGCTCGCCCCACGGCTGGCCGCCGAGGGAGTGGAGACCGTCATCGTCCACCGGGACATGGGGCGCGAGTGACCATTCGTACCAAGCGGCTGCGACGGCTGGTCGGAGCACGGACCAGCCGGAGCGCGCAGCCCAAGGTCGTCGCACTCGGCGGCGGCATGGGCCTGTCCGCGTCGCTCGCCGCACTGCGCCGGATCACCGGCGACCTCACCGCCGTCGTCACCGTGGCCGACGACGGCGGCTCCAGCGGGCGGCTCCGCGACGAGCTGGGCGTGCTGCCGCCCGGCGACCTGCGCAAGGCCCTGGCCGCGCTGTGCGGCGACGACGACTGGGGCCAGACGTGGGCGCGGGTCATCCAGCACCGCTTCATCAGCGAGGGCGAGCTGCACGGCCACGCGGTCGGCAATGTGCTGATCGTCGCCCTGTGGGAGCAGCTCGGCGACCATGTGAAGGCGCTCGACCTGGTCGGCAAGCTGCTGGGCGCCCATGGCCGGGTGCTGCCCATGTCGGCCGTCCCCCTGGAGCTCCAGGCGTACGTGCGGGGCCATGACCCGGCGCACCCGGACGAGGTGTCCACCGTCGCCGGGCAGGCCACCGTGGCGCTGACCCGCGGCGAGGTGCAGTCGGTCCATCTGGTGCCGCACGACCCGCCGGCCGTCCCCGAGGCCGTCGAGGCGGTCATGGACGCCGACTGGGTGGTGCTGGGGCCCGGCTCCTGGTTCTCCTCCGTGATCCCGCATCTGCTGGTCCCCGATCTGCTCCAGGCACTCACCGAGACCAAGGCCCGGCGGGTGCTGTCACTGAACCTCGCCCCTCAGCCGGGAGAAACCGATGGCTTCTCTCCGCAGCGTCATTTGGAGGTTTTGGCCCGACACGCCCCTAAACTCGCCTTCGACGTGGTGCTGGCCGATGAGGCCGCCGTCCCCGACCAGAGCAGTCTGTGCGACGCGGCCAAGCGGCTGGGCGGCACGGTCGAGCTGGCGCCGGTGGCCGCGACCGACGGTGCCCCGAAGCACGACCCGGAGCTTCTGGCGGCCGCGTACGACCGTATTTTTCGGATGCATGGAAGGATCGGCCCATGGCGATGACGGCAGCGGTGAAGGACGAAATCTCCCGGCTCCCCGTCACCCGGACCTGCTGCCGGAAAGCGGAGGTCTCGGCGATCCTGCGGTTCGCGGGCGGGCTGCACCTGGTCAGCGGGCGCATCGTGATCGAGGCGGAGCTGGACACCGGGATCGCGGCCCGCAGGGTGCGCAAGGACATCCTGGAGATCTTCGGCCACTCCTCGGATCTGGTGGTGATGGCCCCCGGAGGGCTGCGCCGCGGCAGCAGGTACGTGGTGCGGGTGGTGGCGGGCGGTGACCAGCTCGCGCGGCAGACCGGCCTGGTCGACGGCCGCGGCCGGCCGATCCGCGGACTGCCGCCGCAGGTCGTCTCCGGCGCCACCTGCGACGCCGAGGCCGCCTGGCGCGGGGCCTTCCTCGCCCATGGCTCGCTCACCGAGCCCGGCCGCTCGTCCTCCCTGGAGGTGACCTGCCCCGGCCCGGAGGCCGCGCTCGCACTGGTCGGCGCCGCCCGCCGGCTCCAGATCGCCGCCAAGGCGCGCGAGGTGCGCGGGGTGGACCGGGTGGTCGTCCGGGACGGTGACGCCATCGGCGCGCTGTTGACGCGGCTGGGGGCCCATGAGTCGGTCCTCGCCTGGGAGGAGCGGCGGATGCGGCGCGAGGTGCGGGCGACCGCCAACCGCCTCGCCAACTTCGACGACGCCAATCTGCGCCGCTCGGCCCGCGCCGCCGTCGCCGCCGGGGCCCGGGTGCAGCGCGCCCTGGAGATCCTGGCCGACGAGGTGCCCGAGCACCTCGCGGCGGCCGGCCGGCTGCGCATGGAGCACAAGCAGGCGTCCCTGGAGGAGCTGGGCGCCCTCGCCGACCCGCCGCTGACCAAGGACGCCGTCGCGGGCCGCATCCGCAGGCTGCTGGCCATGGCCGACAAGCGCGCGCAGGACCTGGGCATCCCCGGCACGGAGTCCAGTCTCACCGAGGAGATGGCCGAGGGCATGGTCGGCTGACCGCGCTCCCAGAGCTGCCGCCCCCAGACCGGCACCGAAGCCTCCCCCCGCCCCGCCCCTGGATCACGCGAGCGATCCGGGGGCGTTCGCGTCCCCAGGGCCATGTACGGACCGGTCCGCGCGCCGCTGTTGACATGACCATGTGTCCTGACAAGTCTGGTGCGCCTGCGCACCCGCGGGTCTTCACACGACAGCCAGGGGGGCTGATGAAGCTCAGACGCACGGTGAGATCGAGCGGCGCGGTGGTGGCACTTGCCGCGCTGCTCCTGGGGGGACTGGCCGCGACACCCGCGGCCCCCGCACAACCTCCGGCGAACCCCGCCGGCGACGGGCTGTCCGTATGGACCGCCCAGGTCACCAAGGGCCAGATTCCGCTGCTGCTGCGCGCCGGAGCGGACGGCACCGAACTGGGGCGGCAGGTGCCGGAGAAGGGCACCGGCCCGGTCGAGCTCTACCTCACCGGGAAGCAGGCCGCCGCACTGCGCGGCAAAGGCGTGCGGCTCACCGAGAAGAAGATCTCCGCACCGACCCGCAACCGCCTGAAGGCCGCGGGCGACGGCGTCTTCCGCCCCTACAGCGGCCAGGGCGGGCTCCAGCAGGAGATCGTCGAGACCGGCCGGGCCCACCCCGGCCTCACCAAGGTCGTCAGCATCGGCAAGACCGGCCGCGGCAAGGACATCCTCGCCCTCAAGCTGAGCAAGGGCGCCGGGAAGACCCGCGACGGCAGCAAGCCGTCGGTGCTGTACATGTCCAATCAGCACGCCCGTGAGTGGATCACGCCGGAGATGACCCGCCGGCTGATGCACTACTACCTCGACAACTACGGCAAGGACGACCGCGTCACCAAGATCGTGGACCGTACCGAACTGTGGTTCGTCCTGTCCGCC
Source organism: Streptomyces sp. CY-1 (assembly GCF_047218265.1). Taxonomy (NCBI): domain Bacteria; kingdom Bacillati; phylum Actinomycetota; class Actinomycetes; order Kitasatosporales; family Streptomycetaceae; genus Streptomyces; species Streptomyces sp. CY-1. The sequence goes on along the minus strand of NZ_CP178393.1, from coordinate 3,182,723 downwards.
AACCCGGACGGCTACGACTACACGCATCAGAGCCCGGACAACCGCCAGTGGCGCAAGAACCTGCGCGACAACGACGGTGACGGCAAGATCACCGCGGGCGACGGCGTCGACCTCAACCGCAACTTCGGCTACAAGTGGGGCTACGACAACGAGGGTTCGTCCGCCCATCCGGCCGACGAGACCTACCGGGGACCCGCCCCCGCCTCCGAACCGGAGACCAAGGCGCTGGACGCCTTCGAGAAGCGCATCGGCTTCACCTACGGCATCAACTACCACTCGGCCGCCGAACTGCTGCTCTACGGCGTCGGCTGGCAGGTCGCCACCCCGACCCCGGACGACGTTCTCTACAAGTCCCTCGCCGGCACCCCGGAGCACTCCGCGATCCCCGGGTACCACCCGCAGGTCTCCTCCGAGCTGTACACCACCAACGGCGAGGCCGACGGCCACGCCGCGAACGTCAACGGGATGATGATGTTCACCCCGGAGATGTCGACGTGTCAGACCGCCTCCGGCGTCGACCCGAACGACGCCTGGCAGCCGCGTGACTGCGCGTCCGTCTTCACCTTCCCCGACGACGAGAAGCTGATCGCGCAGGAGTTCACCAAGAACATTCCCTTCGCGCTCTCCGTCGCCGAGACCGCAGAGCACCCCGACCGGCCGTCCTCGTCCGTCGGTCTGACCGCGCCCGACTTCACCCCGGACACCTTCAGCACGTCCTACGCCCGCGGCGGCGACCAGGACGTCGCCGTCACCGTCCGCAAGAGTGTTCGCGACAAGCGGCTCAACTACCGCGTGGACGGCGGCCGTACCCGCACCGCCTCGCTGAAGGCGTGGCAGGGCGGCGAGACCTACGGCGGCGAGGACAACGTCCTCTTCGACCAGTACCGCGCCGCCGTCAAGGGCGCGGACCCCGGACAGCGGGTCAAGGTCTGGTTCACCGGCCGTACGAAGAGCGGCAAGCGGACCGCCAGTGAGCCGTTCACCTACACCGTGGCCAAGCGGGCCCGCGCCGACACCCTGGTGATCGCCGAGGAGGGCGGCAGCTCCCCGGCCCGGCACACCGCCGCGTACACCCGGGCGTTGGCCGACAACGGCCGTAAGGCCGCCGTCTGGGACGTGGCCACCCAGGGGGCGCCGTCCGCGCTCGGGGTGCTGAACCACTTCAGGACCGTGCTCTGGTACACCGGCGCCGAACGGCCCGGCGGCCCGACCCTGCTCGCGGTGCGGGACTTCCTCAACGAGGGCGGCAAGCTGATCACCACCGGTGAGCGGGCGGGCGGCAGCTCCGAGGTGGGACCGGCCGACACCGACGACTTCAGCCAGTACTACCTGGGCGCCGACAGCCGGCTCACCCTGAAGTCGCCCACCGCCTTCGAGGGCGCCGGCGCGCTCGCGGGCACCGGCGCGAACCTCGGCGACGCCCCCGGCAACCCCCTGGACGCCGCGGGCGCCTATACGGTCACCTCCGATGTGCTGCCGCCGAAGGACTTCCCCCAGTTCCGCAGCGCGGGCGCGGGCGCGTACCCCGGCGCGCGCACCCCGTACCAGCCCTATGAGGGTGACTGGATGGCGGCCGCGGGCCACCGTGACAACTCCTGGATGCGGCTGTCCCGTACGGTCGATCTGACCGGTGTGGCCGCCGCCGACAAACCGGCCCTGGCCTTCCGGCTCAGCTATGACACCGAGCCCGGCTACGACCATGTGGTCATCGAGGCGCACACCGCGGGCCAGGACGACTGGACCACCCTGCCCGACGCGAACGGCGGTTCCTCCACCGAGGTGCCCGCCGAGTGCGAGGCGGGCTTCCTGCTCAATCTGCACCCGTTCCTGAAGCACTACCTGACCCCCGGCGACGACGGCTGCGGCGCGCGGGGCAGCACCGGAGCCTGGAACAGCCTGACGGGCTCCTCCGAGGGGTGGCGGCCGGTCTCCGTGGACCTGAGCGGCTACGCGGGCAAGAAGGTCGAGCTGGCGCTCTCGTACGTCACCGACCCGGGCACCGGCGGCCGGGGCGCCTTCGTGGACAGCACCGAGTTCACCGTCGGCGGCACCGCCAAGGACTCCGAGGGCTTCGAGACCGCGCTCGGCCCATGGGCGGTCTCGGGGGCGCCGGAGGGCAGCCCGGCGAACTCGGCGGACTGGTCCCGTTCCCGGGAGCTCTTCCACACCGCCGCGGGCGTCACCACCCGGGACACCGTGCTGCTCGGCTTCGGCCTGGAGCATGTCCCGGACGCCGCCCAGCGGGCCCGGCTGGTGGCCGACGCGCTACGTGCGCTGCGTCGTTGACAGCGCGTGACAAATCGTGACTGAATCGGCGGCCCGTACCACTTTCCGGTGGTCATGGGCCGCCGATTGCCAATGTCACGTACGTCCCGTGATAGCGGTAGGGTCGGAGGCGGTCGGGGACATCCCATATACGTTCGCCGGCGTCCAGACCGGCACACCAACGAGGAGATCGGTTCGTGACGATCCGCGTAGGCATCAACGGCTTTGGCCGCATCGGTCGCAACTACTTCCGCGCGCTCCTTGAGCAGGGTGCGGACATCGAGATCGTCGGTGTCAACGACCTGACCGATAACGCCACCCTGGTGCACCTGCTGAAGTACGACACCATCCTCGGCCGGCTGAAGCACGAGGTCAGCCACACTGAGGACACCATCACGGTGGGCAACCAGACCTTCAAGACGATGGCCGAGCGCGACCCGGCGGCCCTTCCGTGGGGCGAGCTCGGCGCCGACATCGTGGTGGAGTCCACCGGCATCTTCACCAAGCGCGAGGACGCCGCCAAGCACCTCGCCGCCGGCGCCAAGAAGGTCCTGATCTCCGCGCCCGCCAAGGACGAGGACATCACGATCGTGATGGGCGTCAACAACGAGAAGTACGACCCGGCGAACCAGCACGTCATCTCCAACGCCTCCTGCACCACCAACTGTGTGGCGCCGATGGCCAAGGTCCTCGACGAGAACTTCGGCATCGTCAAGGGCATGATGACGACGGTCCACGCGTACACCAACGACCAGCGCATCCTGGACTTCCCGCACAAGGACCTGCGTCGCGCCCGCGCGGCGGCGGAGAACATCATTCCGACCTCCACCGGTGCCGCCAAGGCCACCGCGCTGGTCCTGCCGCAGCTCAAGGGCAAGCTGGACGGCATCGCGATGCGCGTCCCGGTCCCGACCGGCTCGGTCACCGACCTGGTCCTGGAGCTCGACCGCGAGGTCACCAAGGACGAGATCAACACGGCCTTCCAGAAGGCCGCCGAGGGTCAGCTCAAGGGCATCCTGGAGTACACCGAGGACCCGATCGTCTCCTCGGACATCGTCAACTGGCCCGCGTCCTGCACCTTCGACTCCTCCCTGACCATGGTCCAGGGCAAGCAGGTCAAGGTCGTCGGCTGGTACGACAACGAGTGGGGCTACTCCAACCGCCTCGTCGACCTGACCGTCTTCGTCGGCGAGCGGCTCTGACCGCTGTCCCGATGAGCCAGGAATGGGGCCCGCTACGACGGCGTCGTAGCGGGCCCCGATCCATGATCAAGGAGTCATCCCTGTGAAGACGATTGACGATCTTCAGGTCGCCGGGCAGCGGGTCTTCGTCCGCGCCGATCTGAACGTCCCGCTCGACGGCGAGACGATCACCGACGACGGCCGGATCCGCGCCGCCGTCCCGACGATCAACAAGCTCCTGGACCGGGGCGCCAGGGTGATCGTCGCCTCGCATCTGGGCCGCCCCAAGGGCGCCCCGGACCCCCAGTACTCGCTCGCCCCCGTCGCCCGGCGGCTCGGCGAACTCCTCGGCAAGCAGGTCGCCTTCGCGACCGACACCGTGGACGAGACCGCTCAGGCCACCGTGGCGGGGCTCGGCGACGGCGAGGTCGCGCTGCTGGAGAACCTGCGTTTCAACGCCGGTGAGACCAGTAAGGACGACGCCGAGCGCGGCGCCTTCGCCGACCGGCTCGCCACCCTCGCCGACCGCTACGTGGGCGACGGCTTCGGCGCGGTCCACCGTAAGCACGCCTCCGTGTACGACCTCCCGGCCCGGCTGCCGCACGCCGCGGGCGAGCTGATCGCCGCCGAGCTGTCGGTCCTGAAGAAGCTCACCGAGGACGTCAAGCGGCCCTACGCGGTCGTCCTCGGCGGCGCCAAGGTCTCCGACAAGCTCGGCGTCATCGACCACCTGCTGGAGAAGGCCGACCGCATCCTGATCGGCGGCGGCATGGCCTACACCTTCCTCAAGGCCCAGGGCCATGAGGTCGGCGGCTCGCTGCTTCAGGAGGACCAGGTCCCGGCGGTCCAGGACTATCTGCGCCGGGCCAAGGAGCGCGGGGTGGAGTTCGTGCTCCCGGTCGATGTCACGGCCGCGTCCGAATTCCCGGACCTGAAGACCAAGGCCCCGGCGAACCCGCAGGTCATCGCCGCGGACGCGATCCCGGCCGATCTTCAGGGGCTGGACATCGGCCCGGAGACCCGCAAGCTGTACGCCTCGAAGCTGGCCGACGCGGCCACCGTCTTCTGGAACGGCCCGATGGGCGTCTTCGAGCACCCCGACTTCGCCGAGGGCACCCGGGCCGTGGCCCAGGCGCTCCTGGACAGCCCGGCCTTCACCGTGGTCGGCGGCGGCGACTCCGCCGCGGCCGTACGGATCCTGGGCTTCGACGAGAACGCTTTCGGCCACATCTCGACCGGCGGTGGAGCGAGCCTCGAATACCTCGAGGGCAAGACGCTCCCCGGCCTCGCCGCACTGGAGGACTGAACACTGTGAGTGACCGTACGCCGCTGATGGCGGGCAACTGGAAGATGAACCTCAACCACCTCGAGGCCATCGCCCACGTCCAGAAGCTCGCCTTCGCACTCGCCGACAAGGACTACGAGGCCGTGGAGGTCGCGGTGCTGCCGCCCTTCACCGATCTGCGGTCGGTGCAGACCCTGGTCGACGGCGACAAGTTGAAGATCAAGTACGGCGCCCAGGACATCTCCGCGCACGACTCCGGCGCCTACACCGGCGAGATCTCCGGCTCGATGCTGTCCAAGCTCAAGTGCACCTTCGCCGTCGTCGGGCACTCGGAGCGGCGCCAGTACCACGGCGAGTCCGACGAGCTGTGCAACGCCAAGGTCAAGGCGGCCTTCCGCCATGACCTCACCCCGATCCTGTGCGTCGGCGAGGGCCTGGAGGTCCGTAAGGCGGGCAACCAGGTCGCCCACACCCTCGCGCAGGTCGACGGCGGTCTCAAGGACATCCCCGCCGAGCAGGCCGAGACCATCGTGATCGCCTACGAGCCGGTCTGGGCGATCGGCACCGGCGAGGTGGCGACCCCCGAGGACGCCCAGGAGGTCTGCGGGGCCATCCGTGGCCGGCTCGCCGAGCTGTACGGCCAGGAGGTCGCCGACAAGGTCAGGATCCAGTACGGCGGCTCGGTGAAGTCCGGGAACGTCGCGGCGATCATGGCCCAGCCGGATGTGGACGGCGCCCTGATCGGCGGCGCGGCGCTGGACGCGGACGAATTCGTCAAGATCGTTCGTTTCCGCGACCAGTGAGTAGGCCCTAGCGCGCGCGTCGTCGTACCCTGTCGGGGGTCGAGGCGGTGGGAATCGCACCGTCCGGCCCCCGACGTCCGTACAAGCCCGAGAAGGTTGGTCCAACTGTGATCATGGGGTTTTCGATCGCCCTCATCATCTTCAGCCTGCTGCTGATGATGTTGGTGCTCATGCACAAGGGGAAGGGCGGCGGCCTGTCCGACATGTTCGGCGGCGGCATGCAGTCCTCGGTGGGCGGCTCCTCGGTCGCCGAGCGCAACCTGGACCGCATCACCGTGGTGGTCGGGCTGCTGTGGTTCGTCTGCATCGTCGTGCTCGGGCTGCTGATGAAGCTCGACTGAGGCTCCGGCGGGGCCCGCCGAGGGCCCGGCCGACGCCCGATAACTGACGTACCGTCGTCAGCGGGGCCCATATGCGGCCTATGATGGCAAGGCGTCCTCGGGGACGGGTGTAACTCCTCTCACTGGACGCGCGTTGGGCCTTACGTAGACTGGGGCGCCGGGCGGCGAAGCTGCCAATCGAGGCTTCGCGGCACCATCACGCAGGGAGTTACGACCGTGGCAAGTGGCAACGCGATCCGTGGAAGCCGGGTCGGAGCGGGGCCGATGGGAGAGGCCGAGCGAGGCGAATCGGCGCCGCGCCTGCGCATCTCCTTCTGGTGCTCGAACGGGCATGAGACCGTGCCGAGCTTCGCCAGCGACGCGCAGATCCCTGACACGTGGGACTGCCCCCGCTGCGGCTTCCCGGCCGGCAAGGACCGGGACAACCCGCCGGACCCGCCGCGCACCGAGCCGTACAAGACGCATCTGGCGTACGTACGGGAGCGGCGCAGCGACGCCGACGGCGAGGCGATTCTCGCCGAGGCACTCGCCAAGCTCCGGGGCGAGATCTAGACACAGCACGCGGTACGACGGCCCGGCCGGGCACCTCCTGTGAGGGGTGCGCGGCCGGGCCGTTGTCAGTGGTGCGGGCTACGGTCGTGGGGTGCTGAATCCCCGGGGGGAGCCGTCCCGCCGGGCGGGGGCGGACGCATGGGGGGATCGTGATGGCCGCGGTGGACGCCGGTGAGCTGGGCGCCGGAGAACCGGTGGTGCCCGCGTGGCGCGGGGGGTTCGGGCGGCTGTGGGCGGCCGCGGTCGTCTCCCGGTTCGGGGACGCCCTGCGGGGTGCGGCGCTGCCGCTGCTGGCCGTCTCGCTGACCGATTCGCCGGTGCTGGTCTCGCTCGTGACCGCCTGCGGCTTTCTGCCCTGGCTGCTGTTCGGGCTGATCGGCGGGGCGATCGCCGACCGGGTGGACCAGCGGCGGGCGATGTGGGCGGTGGACGGCGCGCGGGCCGTCCTGATGGCGGGGTTCGCCGTCGCCGTCTGGCTGGACCGGGCCACCATCGGGCTGCTGCTCGTCCTCGCGTTCGCCCTGACCACGCTCCAGACCCTGTTCGACAACGCCGCCACGGCGCTCCTGCCCTCGGTGGTCGGGCAGCAGGCGCTGGGCAGGGCCAACGCCCGGCTGATGACCGGGCAGGAGGTCATGGGCCGGTTCGTGGGCGCCCCGCTGGTGCCGGTGCTGCTGGGGCTCGGCGCCGCGATGCCGTTCGCGGCGGACGCGGTCACCTATCTCGCCGCCGCCGTGCTGGTGGCCTCGCTGGGGGTGACACCCCCTCAGCGGGCCCCGCGCCCGCCGGGCGGATCGCTGCGGCGCGATATCGCCGAGGGCCTGGCCGTGCTGTGGCGGGACCGGACGCTGCGGGCGCTGTGCGCCTCCACCACGCTGTGCAATATCGGCATCGGCGCGCTCATCGCCACCCTGGTGCTGCACATCACCGGCTGGCTGGGCGCCGGGAACACCGGCTATGCGGCCGTCATCACCGTGTACGGCATCGGGAGTGTGATCGGGGGGCTGGTGGCCGCCCGGCTCACCGAGAAGCTGGGGCGCGCCCGTGCCCTCGTGGTGTGCGGCACCGCGCAGATCGGCGCCCTGGTCGTCCTCGGGGCGATACGGAGCCTGCCGGTCGCGGTCGCCGCCATGGGCCTCTTCGGCTTCGCGGGGATCGTCTGGAACGTGACCGAGGTGACGATGGTGCAGCAGCGCAGCCCCGACGGGGCACTGGGCCGGGTGAGTTCGGCCTTCCGCACCCTGTCGACCGCGGGCGCCCCGCTCGGCGCGCTGCTGGGCGGGGTGATGGCCGCGGCGTGGGGGCTCAACACCCCCGCGCTGGGGGCGGCGGCGCTCTTCGTCTGCGGGGTGGCGGCCCTCGTTCCGGGAATGCGGTCCGTCATCAATTAGGTTGGTGGCCACGGGGGCCAGGCACCGACGAGAAGTGGGCTGATGTCCGAGATGACCATGGAAGGCCGCACCAGGCTGGACGAGCTGCCGGAGTGGCATGCGCTGGCCGCACACCGCAAGGATCTGGGCGATGCGCATCTGCGCGACCTGTTCGAGGGCGACCCGGAGCGCGGGCGCCGCCTCACCCTTCAGGTCGGCGATCTCCACGTCGACTACTCCAAGCACCTGGTGACCGACGAGACGCTGCGGCTGCTGCGCGAGCTGGCGCGGGCCACCAAGGTGGCCGAGCTGCGGGACGCCATGTTCCGCGGCCAGCGGATCAACACCACCGAGGACCGCGCGGTGCTGCATATCGCGCTGCGTGCACCGCACTCCGCGGAGATCAAGCTGGGCGGCGAGGACGTCGTCGGCGAAGTGCACGCCGTGCTCGCCAAGATGGCCGTCTTCGCCGACCGGATCAGGTCCGGCGACTGGACCGGCCACACCGACAAGCGGATCAAGAACGTCGTCAACATCGGTATCGGCGGCTCCGATCTGGGCCCGAAGATGGCGTACGAGGCGCTGCGCGGCTATTCCGACCGCTCGATGACCTTCCGGTTCGTCTCCAATGTGGACGGCGCGGATATGCATGAGGCGGTGCGCGACCTGGATCCGGCCGAGACGCTGTTCATCGTCGCCTCCAAGACCTTCACCACCGTCGAGACCATTACCAACGCCCTCTCCGCCCGCGACTGGCTGCTGACCGGGCTGCGGGCCGGTGAGGAGGCCGTCGCCAAGCACTTCGTGGCGGTGTCGACCAATGCCGAGAAGGTCGCCGAGTTCGGTATCGACACCGACAACATGTTCGGGTTCTGGGACTGGGTCGGGGGGCGCTATTCCTATGACTCGGCCATCGGCCTTTCCTTGATGGTCGCCATCGGCCCGGACTGCTTCCGCGAGATGCTGGCCGGCTTCCATCTGGTCGACGAGCACTTCGCCACCGCCCCGCCGGAGGAGAACGTCCCTCTGCTGATGGGCCTGTTGGGCATCTGGTACGACAACTTCCACGATGCCCAGGCGCATGCCGTACTGCCGTACTGCCACTATCTGTCGAGGTTCACCGATTATCTTCAGCAGTTGGACATGGAGTCCAACGGCAAGTCCGTGGACCGGGACGGCCATCGCGTCGGCTGGCAGACCGGCCCGATCGTCTGGGGCACCCCCGGCACCAATGGCCAGCACGCCTACTACCAACTGCTCCACCAGGGCACCAAGCTGGTCCCGGCCGATCTGATCGGCTTCGCCCGGCCGGTGAAGGGCATGCCGCCCGGTCTGGAGTCCCACCACGACCTGCTGATGGCCAACCTCTTCGCCCAGGGCCAGGCGCTGGCCTTCGGCAAGACCTCCGAGGAGGTCGCCGCCGAGGGGGTGGCCGAGGAGCTGGTGCCGCACAAGACCTTCGCGGGCAACCGCCCCACCACCACCATCCTCGCTTCCGAGCTGACCCCGTCGGTGCTGGGCCAGTTGGTCGCCCTCTATGAGCACAAGGTCTTCGTCCAGGGCGCCGTCTGGAACATCGACTCGTTCGACCAGTGGGGAGTGGAGCTCGGCAAGGTGCTCGCCAAGCGCGTCGAGCCGGCCCTGACCGAGGGCGCCGAGGTGCCGGGTCTGGACACCTCCACCGAGCATCTGGTGGCCACCTACCGCTCGCTGCGCGGCCGCTGAGGTCCTTTGCGGCGCATATGACCGATCCCCCGGGCGCCTGATAGCGCGCGGGGGATCGTCCGCGATACGAGGGGGGATTACGGCGACGCCGGGGGATACAGCTCCCGCGGCAGACCGGCCGCCGCGGCCCGGTCCAGCAGCCACAGCGTGCGCGCGCGGCCGTACGCACCCGCCGCCGGAGCCTGGAGCTCCCCGGCCCCCGACAGGGCTATCGTGACCGCCCTCGCCTTGTCCTCACCGGCCGCCAGCAGCCACACCTCCCGTGCCGCGCGAATCGCGGGCAGGGTCAGCGAGATCCGTATGGGCGGTGGTTTGGGCGCGCCGCGCACCCCCACCACCATCCGCTCGGTCTCCCGGACGGCGGGCAGCTCGGGGAAGAGCGAGGCCACATGGGTGTCCGGGCCGACGCCCAGCAGCAGCACATCGAACGACGGCACCGCGCCGTGGTTCTCCGGCCGCGCGGCCCGGGCCAGCTCGGCGGCGTACGCCTCGGCCGCGGCGTCCACGTCACCGCCGTTCGCCCCGTCCGACGCGGGCATCGCGTGCACCCGCGCCGGGTCCAGCTCCACCGCGTCCAGCAGCGCCTCGCGGGCCTGGGTGACATTGCGGTCGGCGTGGCCCTCCGGCAGGAATCGCTCATCGCCCCACCACAGGTCAAGCCGCGACCAGTCGACCGCGTCGCGCGCCGGGGAGGCGGCGAGCGCGGCCAGCAGGCCATTGCCGTTGCGCCCGCCGGTCAGGACGACCGAGGCGGAGCCACGGGCGGCCTGGGCGTCCACGATCTTCGTGATCAGCCGGGCCGCCGCGGCCTGGGCCATCAGCTCCTTGTCGCGGTGGACGACCACCTGTGGCGCGGTCACTTGTCCGCCTTCCCGTCCGCCTTCCGCTCCGGGGCCTTCGCCGGGGGGTGCGGCTTGGGAGCCGGTGGCTGTGCCGGTGCCTGCGGCGGGTTCTTCGGCGAGCCGGGCGCATGCTCCGGCGGCGCCTCCGGGTCCCGGGTCGGCAGCGGCGGCCGGTCCGGCTCCGGTGTCACCTGGGTCGCCGGGGCGGCCTTGGCGTCCCGCTCCAGCACGCCCACGCCGCCCTGGCCCAGCTTGTTCACGCCGAACTTCACCGACGACGCGTAGATCTCGTCGGGGTCCAGCCGGCGCAGCTCCTCGGCGATCAGCTCCGAGACCTCACGCCGCTGGAGCGCCACATGCCGGTCGGGCTGGCCCGGCATCGCCAGCTCGGCCAGCGAGCCGTTCGCCCGGTCCAGGCAGATCACGCCGTCGGCCGTCTCCAGCCGCACCGCGGTGAGCCCGGGGCCCTCCGAGACCTGCCGGTCCACCGGCACCCCCAGCCGCTCGGCGAGCCACAGCGCGAGCAGCTCGCTGCTCGGGTTGTACGCCTCGCCCTCGACGACCGCGGAGGTGATCGGGGAGTGCCGCTGGTCCAGCGCGGCGGCCAGGACGCTGCGCCACGGGGTGATCCGGGTCCAGGCCAGATCGGTGTCGCCCGGGGTGTAGGTCGCGGCCCGCAGCCCGAGGGCCGCGACCGGGTCCTCGGTGGCCTGGGCGTCGGTGATCCGGCGCTGGGCCAACTGCCCGAGCAGGTCCTCGCTGGGGTGCTCGGGGGCGTCCTCCGGCCACCACACCACCACCGGGGCGTCCGGCAGCAGCAGCGGCAGGACCACCGAGTAGGCGTGGTTGGCGAGTTCGCCGTGCAGCCGCAGCAGCACCGTCTCGCCGGTACCGGTCTCGCCGCCGACCCGCACCTCGGCGTCCATCCGGGCGATCTTGCGGTCGCGCGGTGACCGGCCCGGCCGCTTGATGACGACCAGGATGCGCGAGGGGTGTTCCTTGGAGGCGTCGCTCGCCGCCCGCAGCGCGTCGTAGTGATTGCCCTCGTCGGTGACGATGACGAGGGTCAGCACCATGCCCACGGCCGGGGTGCCGGTGGACCGGCGCGCCTGGATCAGGGCGGAGTTGATCCGGCTGGACGTGGTGTCCGTGAGATCGATGTTCATGGCCGCCGCCAGCTCCGTCCGTCTCGTGCGAGCATCTCGTCCGCGGCTTTCGGCCCCCAGGTCCCGGACGTGTACTGCTCGGGCCTGCCGTGCTTGTCCCAGTACTCCTCGATCGGGTCGAGGATCCGCCAGGACTGCTCGACCTCCTCATGGCGGGGGAAGAGATTCGCCTCGCCCAGCAGCACATCGAGCAGCAGCCGCTCGTACGCCTCGGGGCTGGACTCGGTGAAGGACTCGCCGTACTGGAAGTCCATCGTCACGTCCCGGATCTCCATGGAGGTGCCGGGCACCTTGGAGCCGAACCGGATGGTGACGCCCTCGTCCGGCTGCACCCGGATGACCAGGGCGTTCTGCCCGAGCTCCTGGGTGTCGGTGGCGTCGAAGGGGGAGTGCGGGGCGCGCTGGAAGACCACCGCGATCTCGGTGACCCGCCGCCCCAGCCGCTTCCCGGCGCGCAGATAGAAGGGGACGCCCGCCCAGCGGCGGTTGTCGATCTCCAGCTTGATCGCGGCGTAGGTGTCGGTCTTCGAGTGGGGGTCGATGCCCTCCTCCTCGAGATAGCCGTGCACCTCCTGGCCGCCCTGCCAGCCGGCGGCGTACTGCCCGCGCACCGTGTGCTTGCCCAGCTCCTTGGGCAGCTTGACCGCCCGGAGCGCCTTGAGCTTCTCGGTGACCAGGGAGGACGCCCCGAAGGAGGCGGGCTCCTCCATGGCGGTCAGCGCGAGCAACTGGAGCAGGTGGTTCTGGATGACGTCACGGGCCGCGCCGATGCCGTCGTAGTAGCCCGCGCGCCCGCCGATGCCGATGTCCTCGGCCATGGTGATCTGCACATGGTCGACGTACGACCGGTTCCAGATCGGCTCGAACATCGTGTTGGCGAAGCGCAGCGCCATGATGTTCTGGACCGTTTCCTTGCCCAGGTAGTGGTCGATCCGGAAGACATCACCGGGCCGGAAGACCTCGTGGACGACCTGGTTGAGCTCCTGGGCGCTCTTCAGGTCGTGGCCGAACGGCTTCTCGATGACCGCGCGCCGCCAGGAGTCGCCCTGGCCCTGCGACAGCCCGTGCTTCTTGAGCTGCTGGACGACGGTGGGGAAGAACTTCGGCGGGACCGACAGATAGAAGGCGAAGTTCCCGCCGGTGCCGCGCGCCTTGTCGAGCTCCTCTATGGTCGCCCGCAGGGTCGTGAACGCCTCGTCGTCGGAGAACGCGCCGGGGACGAAGCGGAACCCCTCGGCGAGCTGCTGCCAGACCTCCTCGCGGAACGGGGTCCGCGCGTACTCCTTGACCGCGTCGTGCACGACCTGGGAGAAGTCCTCGTCCTCCCAGTCGCGGCGGGCGAAGCCGACCAGCGAGAAGCCCGGCGGCAGCAGCCCGCGGTTGGCCAGGTCGTAGATGGCGGGCATCAGCTTCTTACGGGACAGATCGCCCGTGACACCGAAGATCACGAGGCCGGACGGCCCCGCGATGCGCGGGAGCCGTCGGTCTCGTGGGTCACGCAGCGGATTGCTGCTGGTCACGGTCTCACGCCTCCGAGGGTGCGAGGCGCTCGAGCTCCGCCTCGGTGGACTTCAGCAGGTCGTTCCAGGAGGACTCGAACTTCTCGACGCCCTCGTCCTCCAGGACCTGGACGACGTCGTCGTAGGAGATCCCGATCCCGGCCAGCGCGTCGATGTCGGCCTTGGCCTGCTCGTAGGTGCCGCGCACCGTGTCGCCGCTGATCTCGCCGTGGTCGGCGACCGCCTCCAGCGTGGCCTCCGGCATGGTGTTGACGGTGCCGGGGGCGACCAGGTCCACGACGTACATGGTGTCCTTGTACGCCGGGTCCTTGACGCCGGTCGAGGCCCACAGCGGACGCTGCTTGTTGGCGTTCGCCCGGTCCAGGGCGGCCCAGCGGTCGGAGCTGAAGACCTCCTCGTACGCCTGGTACGCGAGGCGGGCGTTGGCGACGGCGGCCTTGCCGCGCAGCGCCTTGGCCTCGTCGGTGCCGAGCTTGTCGATGCGCTTGTCGATCTCGGTGTCCACGCGGGAGACGAAGAAGGACGCCACCGAGTGGATCTTCTGGAGGTCCAGGCCCGCGGCCTTGGCCTTCTCCAGACCGGCCAGGAAGGCGTCCATGACCGCGCGGTACCGCTCCAGGGAGAAGATCAGCGTGACATTGACGCTGATGCCCAGGCCGATCACCTCGGTGATCGCGGGCAGCCCCGCCTTGGTCGCCGGGATCTTGATGAAGGTGTTGGGCCGGTCCACCAGCCAGGCCAACTGCTTGGCCTCGGCGATGGTGGCGGCCGTGTTGTGGGCCAGGCGCGGGTCGACCTCGATGGAGACCCGGCCGTCCTGGCCGCCCGTCGCGTCGTAGACCGGCCGGAGGATGTCGGCCGCGTCGCGGACGTCCGCCGTGGTGATCATGCGGACGGCTTCCTCGACGGTGAGCTTGCGGACCGCGAGGTCGGCCACTTGCTGCTGGTAGCCCTCGCCGCCGGAGATCGCCTTCTGGAAGATCGACGGGTTGGTGGTGACGCCTACGACATGCTGCTGGTCGATCAGCTCGGCCAGGTTGCCGGAGGTGATCCTCTTGCGGGAGAGGTCGTCGAGCCAGATCGCGACGCCTTCGTCGGCCAGCCGCTTGAGTGCGTCTGTCATGGGGTGTGTTCTCCTACTCGTCGCTACTAAGTCGTCTGCGGGCTGTCAGCGCCCGGCGGCGTCGAGAGACTCGCGGGCGGCGGTCACCACGGCCTCGGCGGTGAGGCCGAACTCCCGGAAGAGCACCTTGTAGTCGGCGGAGGCGCCGAAGTGCTCCAGCGAGACGATGCGGCCGGCCTCGCCGACGTAGCGGTGCCAGGTCAGGCCGATACCCGCCTCGACGGCCACGCGGGCCTTGACGGACGGCGGCAGCACTGTCTCCCGGTACCCCCTGTCCTGCTCCTCGAACCACTCGACCGAGGGCATTGACACGACGCGGGTCGGAACCCCGGCGGCCTGGAGCTGCTCACGCGCCTCCACGGCGAGCTGCACCTCGGAGCCGGTGCCGATGAGGATGACCTGCGGCCGGCCGCCCTCGGCCTCGAAGAGGACGTAACCGCCCTTGGCGGCGTCCTCGCTGGCCTCGTAGGTCGGCACGTTCTGCCGGGTCAGCGCGAGGCCGTGTGGAGCCGGGTTCGCGCTGTGGCGGCGGGTGATCTCGCGCCAGGCGATGGCCGTCTCGTTGGCGTCGGCCGGGCGGACGACGTTCAGGCCCGGGATGGCGCGCAGTACCGAGAGGTGCTCCACCGGCTGGTGGGTCGGGCCGTCCTCGCCGAGGCCGATGGAGTCATGCGTCCATACGTAGGTGACCGGCAGCTTCATCAGCGCGGCGAGCCGGACGGCCGGGCGCATGTAGTCGGAGAAGACCAGGAAGGTGCCGCCGTAGACCCGGGTGTTGCCGTGCAGCGCGATGCCGTTCATGGTCGAGCCCATGGCGTGCTCGCGGATGCCGAAGTGCACGGTGCGGCCGTACGGGTCGGCCTCCGGCAGCGGGTTGCCCTTCGGGAGGAAGGACGAGGACGCGTCGATCGTGGTGTTGTTCGAGCCCGCGAGGTCGGCGGAGCCGCCCCACAGCTCGGGCAGCACCCCGCCGAGCGCCTTGAGCACCTGGCCGGACGCCTTACGGGTGGCGACATCCTTGCCCGGCTCGAAGACCGGCAGCGCGGACTCCCAGCCCTCGGGCAGCTCGCCCGCGGTGATCCGGTCGAACAGGGCGGCCCGCTCGGGGTTGGCGTTCCGCCACTCCTGGACCTTCTTGTCCCAGGCGGCGTGGGCCTCGCGGCCGCGGTCGACCAGGGCGCGGGTGTGGTTGATGACGTCCGTCTCGACCGCGAAGTGCTGCTCGGGGTCGAAGCCGAGGACGCGCTTGGTGGCGGCGACCTCGTCGGCGCCGAGCGCCGAGCCGTGCGACGCCTCGGTGTTCTGCGCGTTCGGCGCGGGCCAGGCGATGATCGTGCGGGCCGCGATGATCGAGGGGCGCTCGGTCTCGGCCTGCGCCGCCTTGAGCGCCGCGTACAGCGCGTGGATGTCGAAGTCGCCGCTCTCGGCCTGCTCGATGCGCTGGACGTGCCAGCCGTACGCCTCGTAGCGCTTGAGCACGTCCTCGGAGAGCGCGGTCGCGGTGTCGCCCTCGATCGAGATGTGGTTGTCGTCGTACAGGGCGACGATGTTGCCCAGCTTCTGGTGGCCGGCCAGCGAGGACGCCTCGGCGGAGATGCCCTCCTCCAGGTCGCCGTCGGAGACGATCGCCCAGATGGTGTGGTCGAACGGAGAGGCGCCCTCGGGCGCCTCCGGGTCGAACAGGCCACGCTCGTAGCGTGCCGCCATCGCCATGCCCACCGCGTTGGCGATGCCCTGGCCCAGTGGGCCGGTGGTGGTCTCGACACCGGTGGTGTGGCCGTACTCCGGGTGGCCCGGGGTCTTGCTGCCCCAGGTGCGGAACGACCGCAGATCCTCGAGCTCCAGTCCGAAGCCCGCCAGGTAGAGCTGGACGTAGAGTGTCAGGCTGGTGTGCCCCGGAGACAGCACGAAGCGGTCGCGGCCCGTCCAGTCCGCGTCGGAGGGGTCGTGCCGCATCAGCTTCTGGAAGAGCAGGTACGCGGCGGGCGCGAGACTCATGGCCGTGCCAGGGTGGCCGTTACCGACCTTCTGTACGGAGTCCATGGCCAGGACCCGGGCCGTGTCGACGGCCTGCCGGTCCAGATCGGTCCACTCGAGGTCTGTGGTAGTCGGCTTGGTGCTCACCCTGAGTCAGGGCTCCTCTCCACAATGTCGAAATCCGGTGACCGTATGTGCACCGGCGATGTCGAGCCTACCCCTGGAACAACGGTCGTCTTTTCGAGTTCCACTCAACGGGATAAGGAACGAATTCCGAGGTGGCCGCATTCCCTCCGGGGCCCGTCCGGATGGCGTCCCGGACCCTGCGGAAGGCGCCGTTCCGGGCCTTGCCCGGCCCGTCGTCCGCCGGGCGTGGCCGTCTTACGGGCGCCTCGCGGTGCCCTTTCAACACGGGGGACCCCGGCGGCGGGCGGCGTATCCGCTACGTCTAGAGTGGCGTGGTACGCGCAAGTCTTTACCGGCTCTTCATGTCCGGTGCTTGCTGGTTCTTGCTTCCACCAGGGGTGTGCGTGACGGCCGTCGAATCCCGTCCTGCGGGGGTGCTCGAGACGAGCGAAACGAGCTCCGGTCACCGGCCGTTCGGGGCCCGTGTCATGGCGTTCGTGGCGCTGACCAAGCCGCGGATCATCGAGCTGTTGCTGATGACGACGGTGCCGGTCATGTTCCTGGCCGCCCAGGGCGTCCCGGACCTGTGGCTGGTGGTCAAGACCTGCGTCGGCGGATATCTGTCGGCCGGTGGCGCGGCCGCCTTCAATATGTATTACGACCGGGACATCGACGCGCTGATGGAGCGCACCGCGCAGCGCCCGCTCGTGACCGGCATGGTCTCGCCGCGCGAATGCCTCGTCTTCGCCTTCGCGCTCGCCGCGGTCTCGACGGCCTGGTTCTGGGCGCTGGTCAACCCGCTGTCCGCGATGCTGTCGCTCGGTGCGCTGGCCTTCTACGTCGTCGTCTACACGATGTGGCTCAAGCGGCGCACCTCGCAGAACATCGTGTGGGGCGGCATCGCGGGCTGCATGCCCGTCTTCATCGGCTGGTCGTCGGTGACCAACTCGGTCTCCTGGGCCGCGCTGATCCTCTTCCTCGTCATGTTCTTCTGGACGCCGCCGCACTACTGGCCGCTGTCGATGAAGGTCAAGGAGGACTACGAGCGGGCCAGTGTGCCGATGCTGCCGGTCATCGCGGGCAACAAGGTGGTCGCCAAGCAGATCGTCCTCTATAGCTGGGCGATGGTCATCGTCTCCCTGCTGCTGTGGCCGCTCGGCTACACCGGATGGTTCTACCCGGTGGTCGCGGCCGTGCTGGGCGGGCTGTGGCTGAAGGAGGCGCACGCCCTCCAGGGGCGCGCCAAGGCCGAGATCACGGGCGCGAAGCTCAAGGAGATGCGGCTGTTCCACTGGTCGATCACCTATGTGTCGCTGCTGTTCGTGGCCGTGGCCGTGGACCCCTTCCTGCGGTGATTACCGGCGGGTAGCATCGGCGGTATGGCAGACACCACCCAGCCGGAGACACCCGAGAGCGGCGAGTCGGCCGCCCAGCCCTCCGTGCCGGAAGCACCGGCCGAGTCGGCCGAGCCGCCCAAGCCTTCGAAGGACGAGAAGCGGGCCGAGCGGCTCGCCCGCCAGATCACGGCCTTCGCCACCGGCCACGGCGGTAGCGCCGAGGGGCAGATCGCCCACATCGGGCGCGGCTCCGTCCGGATCGCCCTCGTCGGCGCCGATGGCGAATGGGGCGTTCTCGTCGCCCCCTCGCAGGAGAGCGCGCGGCGCGCGGCCGAGATCGCCGGGCTGACCCTCCAGGACGCCTTCGACGGCGAGCTCGCCGCCAAGGTCCGCACCGGTCCGTACGAGTGGGCGCGGATGGCGGGCATCCAGCTCGGCGGACCCGGCAACCCTCCGGCACCCGCCTCGTAGAACGCCTGAGAACGGGTCCGGCGACACCTCGCACCCCTTCCGTCCGTTAAGCCCGTCGATGCCGGAGGGCGAGAGGCGGCGGCGATGCACGAGGCGACGGACTCCCCGAACACCCTGGGCCCGCCGACCGGTCCGGTCCCCCGGGACGGACCGGACCCGGTGGCGGGACCGATCACGCTGCCGCCGCTGGTCGACCAGCACAGCCACGGCACGGTCGACGGCGAGCTGGGCGTCGGCTCGTTCGAGACCCATCTGGCGGCTGCCGCAGGGTCGGGCGCGGCCCCGGCCGGCACCACCTTCTTCGACAGTTGGACCGGTCTGGCCGTGCGCCGCTGGTGCCCTCCGCTGCTGGGCATGGAGCCCTACTGCGCGCCCGTCAGCTATCTCGCCCGCCGCCGTGAGCTGGGCGCCTACCGGGCCGCGCGGCTGCTGCTGCGCGGCGCCGGTATCGGCACCTTCCTGCTGGAGTCCGGCGCCCGGGACGGGCTCAGCACCGCCGGGGAGCTGGCCGCGACCGCCGACGGCGCGGTCCATGAGGTGGTCCGCCTGGAGCCGCTGGCCGAGCAGGTCGCCGACACCTCCGGCACGGTCGACGCCTTCATCGGCAACACCGCCGAGGCGCTGTACGCGGCGGCCCAGCATGCGACCGCCTTCGCCATGGGGATCGCCTTCTGCGACGAGCTGCCGCCCGATCCGCGCGAGGTCCGGCGCGCCGCCGCCCGCTGGCTCGCGCTCACCGTACGCCCGGCCCCAGGCCGCGCCCCCGACCCCGCGCTCGCCCAGCACCTGCTGTGGAGCGCCGTCGCGACGGGCCTTCCGGTGCAGTTGCACTGCGCCGATCCGCAGTCGCTCGTCGGCTTCCTGCGGGCCACGGCGGGCTTCGGCACCGATCTGGTGCTGCTGCCCGACCGGCCGCACCACCGGCGGGCGGCACAGCTCGCCGCGGCCTTCCCGCATGTCTACGCGGACGCCGGGCCGAGGCCCGGGGAGACCCTGGGCGAGGCGCCGTTCGGCAAGCTGCTGTTCTCGACGGGCGCGCGGGGGCTGCCCGAGCTGTATGTCACCGCGTCCCGGCTGTTCGGCCGGGCCATGGCCAGGCTCGTGGACGAGTGGGTCGGCGAGGAGATCTGCACCCGGGCCGAGGCCCAGCGGATCGCCGGGCTGGTCGCGGCCGGGACCGCGCGCCGGGTCTACCGGCTGGACGCGGCCGGCTCGGGCTGAACGGTCTCGTGGTCGCCGGTGGGGGCGGGGACGGCCGCCGGAAGCGCGGGGCGCTCGCGCTGGGCGAGCAGCACCCGCAGGACCGCGATCCACACCAGGCAGGAGCCGAGCATATGGATGCCGACGACGACCTCGGGCAGGTGGGTGAAGTACTGCACGTACCCGACCACGCCCTGAAGGAGCAGGACGACGAGCAGCTCCAGGACCATGCGGCGCTGGGCGGCGGGGGCCTTCACGGCCCGCAGCGTGAACCACAGGGCGACGGTGAGGCCCAGCACGATGTAGACGAAGTCCACATGGAGCTGGGTGATCTCCTGCCAGTTCAGCGGGATGCGGTGCACCTTACGGGCGTCACCGGCGTGCGGACCCGCGCCGGTGACCACGGTGCCGATGACGATGAGCGCGCCAGTGGCGACGGTCAGCAGCCGGGTGAGCTGGCGCACCGGAACGGCCACGAGATCGCGCGGCTCGGCGTCGCCCTCGCGCGCCCGCCACCAGGTCGCCACGGCGACCGTGAGCAGCACGGAGGAGAGCAGGAAGTGCGAGCTGACGATGTACGGGTTGAGCCCGGTGAGCACCGTGATGCCGCCGACCACGGCGTTGCCCATGACGATCCAGAACTGGGCCCAGCCGAGCCGGGTCAGCGAGGTGCGCACGGGCGTACGGGCCCGGGCGGCGATGATCAACAGCCCCACGACCACGCAGAGGACGTACGTCAGCATGCGATTGCTGAACTCGATGACGCCGTTGATCCCCATTTCAGCGGTCGGCGTCAGGCTGCCGGAGGTGCACTTGGGCCAGGTGTCACAGCCCAGCCCGGACTGGGTGAGCCGGACCGCGCCACCGGTCACGACGATGACCACGGCCATCACCACGGTGGCCAGCGCGGCCCGCCGCACAAAGCGCGCGGAGGGCTGCCAGCGTCGGGCGATCAGCTCGAACGGATTCAGCGAATTCGGCACGGGAACATCGTAGGCCGCCGCTTGTGCAGCTTTTCACGAGGGGTAGTGCTTCGGTAAAGCCGCAGCTCGCAGAGGTGTTCGGGCCACTCCCGGCGAAAGCTGCTCCCAGCGGTAGCCACGCCCGGTGAAAGCTGCTCCCAGCGGAAGCCACGCCCGGCGAAAGCTACTCCCAGCGGAAGAAGCGCGCCGCCGCGCCCAGCCCCAGCACCGCCCAGACCGCCAGGATGCCCAGATCCCGCCACGGCATCCCGGCCCCGTCCTGGAGGACGTCCCGCAGCCCGCCCGAGAGCGCCGAGATCGGCAGCAGCTCCAGTGCGCCGCGCACCGCGCCCGGGAACTTGTCCAGCGAGACGATCACCCCGCCGGCCACGAGCAGCAGCAGGAAGACCAGGTTGGCGGCGGCCAGGGTCGCCTCGGCCTTCAGGGTGCCCGCCATCAGCAGCCCGAGGCCGGAGAAGGCCGCCGTGCCGAGGATCAGCAGCAGCGTCACCGAGAGCGGATCGCCGTGCGGCGACCAGCCCAGCGCCAGCGCGATCGCGGTCAGCAGCACGATCTGGAGGACCTCGGTGACCAGCACCGCGAGGGTCTTGGCGGTCATCAGTCCCCACCGGGGCAGGGGTGAGACGGCGAGCCGCTTGAGCACGCCGTAGCGCCGCTCGAAGCCGGTGGCGATGGCCTGTCCGGTGAACGCCGTGGACAGCACGGCGAGCGCCAGCACGCCGGGCGCGAGGAAGTCCACCGTGCTGCCGTCGGCGCCCGTGTCGACGATGTCGACGGTGCTGAAGAGCACCAGCAGCAGGGACGGGATGACGACGGTCAGCAGCAGTTGCTCGCCGTTGCGCAGCAGCATCCGGGTCTCCAGCGCGGCCTGCGCCCGGATCATCCTCATCAGCGGGGCCGCCCCCGGCTTGGGAAGAAAAGTGCCCGTGGCGGTCACGCTCGCAGCTCCTTACCGGTGAGCTCCAGGAAGACGTCCTCGAGGGTGTGCCGCTCGACCGAGATCCGGTCCGGCAGCACCCCGTTCTGTGCGCACCAGGAGGTGACGGTGGCCAGCATCTGGGGGTTGACCTTGCCGGTCACGCGGTACGAGCCGGGGGTCAGCTCGGCGGCCGTGGAGTCGGCGGGCAGCGCCTTGAGGAGCGAGGCCAGGTCGAGTGCGGGTCGGCCGCCGAAGCGCAGGGTGTTCTCGGCGCCGCCCCGGCACAGCTCCTCGGGGGTGCCCCGGGCGATCACCTTGCCGCCGTCGATGATCGCCACGTCGTCGGCGAGCTGCTCGGCCTCGTCCATGTAGTGGGTGGTCAGCAGCACGGTGACCCCGTCGTCGCGCAGATCGCGGATGAGGTCCCAGGTGGCGCGGCGGGCCTGTGGGTCGAGTCCGGCGGTCGGCTCGTCGAGGAAGACCAGCTCGGGGCGGCCGACGACGGCCATGGCGAGCGCGAGCCGCTGCTGCTGGCCCCCGGAGAGCCGCCGGTAGGTGGTCCGGCCGCAGGAGGCGAGGCCGAGCCGGTCGATCAGCAGGTCGACGTCGACCGGATGCGCGTGCAGGGAGGCGGTGTGGCGCAGCATCTCTTCTGCCCGCGCGCCGGAATAAACGCCTCCGGACTGGAGCATCACCCCGACCCGGGGGCGCAGTGCGGGGGCGTCCGCGACCGGGTCGAGCCCGAATATCCGGACCGTGCCGGCGTCGGGCCGGCGGTACCCCTCGCAGGTCTCGACGGTGGTGGTCTTGCCGGCTCCGTTGGGGCCGAGAACGGCGGTCACGGCGCCCCGGTCCACCGACAGGTCGAGCCCGTCGACCGCGGGCTTCGGGCCGTACCGCTTGACCAGGCCGACGATGTCGACCGCGGGCTCTTCTCGCATGTCCGGCAGTCTACGAATCGCCGGGCCCTCCGTGGGCGGCAGGGCCGGAAGCCGCGGTGCCCGCCGCCCGGCCGTTAGGGCCCTTCTGACGGATCTCCGCGGCGTCGCGACGCCCGGCACGCCCTCTCGTCGCAGGTGGAACCGGGGTCCGGGACCCTCTCGGACTTAGGTACCCCTAAGTGACGTACCCCACCGGACCTGGAGATCTCCCCGCTTGTGTCATGCCGGGGAATTACGCAACAATGGCGTTGTGAAATACGCGAGCGAGGCTCCGAACGAACGCGCGGCCGAACTGGCCGCGCGGTCCGGCACGCCCGCGTCCGCACCCGAAGAGCAGCACGGCACCCGCAACCGGGTCGCGCGTTCCATCCTCGACCATGGTCCCTCCACCGCGGCGGAGCTCGCCCAGCGGCTGGAGCTGACCCAGGCGGCCGTCCGCCGCCACCTGGACACCCTCGTCGCCGACGGCGTCGTCGAGCCCCGCGAGAAGAGGGTGTACGGGGCGCGGGGGCGCGGCCGCCCGGCCAAGGTCTTCGCGCTCACCGACTGCGGCCGCGACGCCTTCGACCAGGCGTACGACAAGCTCGCGGTCGACGCCCTGCGCTGGATCGAGCAGGGCGCCGGAGGCGGCGAGGCGGGCCGCGCCGCGGTCGCCGCGTTCGCCCGCGCCAGGCTCGCCGCCCAGGCGGAGGGGTACCGCGGCTCCGTCGAGGCCGCCGCCCCCGGCCGTCGCACCGAAGCCCTCGCCGACGCGCTCTCCGCGGACGGGTACGCTGCTACGGCGCGCAGCGCGCCGGTCGGCGAACAGCTCTGCCAGCACCACTGCCCGGTCGCCCACGCAGCCGAGCGATATCCGCAACTGTGTGAGGCGGAGACCGAGGTCTTCTCCCAGTTGCTCGGGACTCATGTGCAGCGTCTGGCCACCATCGCCCATGGCGACGGAGTGTGCACGACGTTCATTCCGAAGACCGGCAAGGTCGAGAAGACCGACACCAGTACCACCAAGACCACCACCGCATCTGCCAGCACGGCCGGGAGGAACCCCGAATGACTCTCCCCACGGAGACCGCTCACCCCGAGCTCGAGGGCCTGGGCAACTACGAGTACGGCTGGGCCGACTCCGACGTGGCCGGCGCCTCGGCCAAGCGTGGCCTCTCCGAGGAGGTCGTGCGCGACATCTCGGGGAAGAAGTCCGAGCCGGAGTGGATGCTCAAGCTCCGCCTCAAGGGCCTGAAGCTCTTCGGCAAGAAGCCCATGCCCACCTGGGGCTCGGACCTGTCGGGCATCGACTTCGACAACATCAAGTACTTCGTCCGCTCCACCGAGCAGCAGGCCGCCTCCTGGGACGATCTGCCCGAGGACATCAAGAACACGTACGACAAGCTGGGCATCCCGGAGGCCGAGAAGCAGCGCCTCGTCGCGGGTGTCGCGGCCCAGTACGAGTCCGAGGTCGTCTACCACCAGATCCGTGAGGACCTGGAGGAGCAGGGCGTCATCTTCCTGGACACCGACACCGCGCTCAAGGAGCACCCGGAGCTGTTCCAGGAGTACTTCGGCACCGTGATCCCGGCCGGCGACAACAAGTTCGCCTCGCTGAACACGGCGGTCTGGTCCGGCGGCTCGTTCATCTACGTGCCGAAGGGCGTGCACGTGGAGATCCCGCTCCAGGCGTACTTCCGGATCAACACCGAGAACATGGGCCAGTTCGAGCGGACGCTGATCATCGTCGACGAGGACGCCTACGTCCACTACGTCGAGGGCTGCACCGCGCCGATCTACAAGTCGGACTCGCTGCACTCCGCGGTCGTCGAGATCATCGTCAAGAAGGGCGCCCGCTGCCGCTACACGACCATCCAGAACTGGTCGAACAACGTCTACAACCTGGTCACCAAGCGCGCCGTGGCCTACGAGGGCGCGACCATGGAGTGGGTCGACGGCAACATCGGCTCCAAGGTGACCATGAAGTACCCCGCCGTCTACCTGATGGGTGAGCACGCCAAGGGCGAGACCCTGTCCATCGCCTTCGCGGGCGAGGGCCAGCACCAGGACGCGGGCGCCAAGATGGTCCACATGGCCCCCCGCACCTCGTCGAACATCGTCTCCAAGTCGGTGGCGCGCGGCGGCGGCCGCACCTCCTACCGCGGTCTGATCGAGATCGGTGAGGGCGCCGAGGGCTCCAAGTCCAATGTGCTGTGCGACGCCCTGCTCGTCGACACGATCTCCCGCTCGGACACCTACCCCTATGTGGACGTCCGCGAGGACGACGTGTCCATGGGCCATGAGGCGACCGTCTCCAAGGTCAGCGACGACCAGCTCTTCTACCTGATGAGCCGCGGTCTGTCCGAGGACGAGGCCATGGCGATGATCGTGCGCGGCTTCGTCGAGCCGATCGCGCGCGAGCTGCCCATGGAGTACGCGCTGGAGCTCAACCGGCTGATCGAGCTGCAAATGGAGGGCGCGGTCGGCTGACGCCACCCCCTTCCGGCCCCGGCGGGGGCACCGTCCCCCGCCCGGGCATCCCGTTCAGGCCCATCAGGCAGAAAGAGAGCAGTACGACAGCCATGGCTGAAACCATCCCGGCCGGATCCACCACGGACGGCGTCATCCAGGTGGGCCAGCCCACCGATGCCCGGGTGAGCGCGCCCGCGTCGTACGACGTGGCCGACTTCCCGGTGCCCCATGGCCGCGAGGAGGACTGGCGGTTCACCCCCCTGGAGCGGCTGCGCGGTCTCCACGACGGCACGGCTGTCGCCGACGGCGGCGTCAAGGTCGAGGTGACCGCCCCCGAGGGCGTCACGGTCGAGACCGTGGGCCGTGACGACGCCCGCCTGGGGAAGGCCGGCAAGCCGGTGGACCGGGTGGCGGCCCAGGCGTACAGCTCCTTCGAGAAGGCGTCGGTCGTCTCGGTGCCCAAGGAGACGGTGCTCACCGAGCCGGTGCGGATCGCCGTGCACGGCGAGGGCGGCACCGCCTTTGGCCACCAGGTGGTCGAGGTCGGCGCCTTCGCCGAGGCGGTCGTGGTCATCGACCACACCGGTGACGCCACGCTCGCCGCCAATGTGGAGTACCTGATCGGCGACGGCGCCAAGCTCACCGTGGTCTCGATCCAGGACTGGGACGACACCGCGGTCCACGCCGGTCAGCACACCGCGCTGGTCGGCCGGGACGCCAGCTTCAAGTCCGTGGTCGTCACCTTCGGCGGCGATCTGGTGCGGCTCCACCCGCGCGTCGTCTACGGCGCCCCGGGCGGTGAGGCCGAGCTGTACGGCGTGTACTTCACCGACAACGGCCAGCACCAGGAGCACCGGCTCTTCATCGACCACGACACCCCGCACTGCCGGAGCAACGTGGCCTACAAGGGCGCGCTCCAGGGCAAGGAGGCGCACGCGGTGTGGATCGGCGATGTGCTGATCCGGGCCGCCGCCGAGGGCACCGACACCTATGAGCTCAACCGGAACCTGGTCCTCACCGACGGTGCCCGGGTCGACTCGGTGCCGAACCTGGAGATCGAGACCGGTGAGATCGTCGGCGCCGGTCACGCGAGCGCGACCGGCCGCTTCGAGGACGAGCAGCTCTTCTATCTGATGGCGCGCGGCATCCCGGCCGACGAGGCCCGCCGTCTGGTGGTCCGCGGCTTCTTCGCCGAGCTGGTCCAGCAGATCGGGATCCCCGACCTGGAGGAGCGGCTCATCGCCAAGATCGAGGCCGAGCTGGAGGCGTCCGTAGGATGACCAACACCTTCGTACGCGCCTGCGCGCTGGACGAACTCGAGGACGACACCCCCAAGCGGGTCGAGCTCGAGGGCGTGCCCGTGGCACTGGTGCGCACCGAGGGCGAGGTGTTCGCGGTCAACGACATCTGCTCGCATGCGAACGTCTCGCTGTCCGAGGGCGAGGTGGAGGACTGCCAGATCGAGTGCTGGCTGCACGGCTCCAGCTTCGACCTGCGCACCGGCAAGCCGTCCGGCCTTCCCGCCACGCGCCCCGTCCCCGTATACCCCGTAAAGATCGAAGGGGACGATGTGCTCGTCTCCGTCACCCAGGAGTCCTGAGGCACCCATGGCCACGCTTGAGATCCACGACCTGCACGTTTCCGTCGACGCCGAGGGCGGCCCCCGCGAGATCCTGCGCGGTGTCGACCTGACCGTGAAGCAGGGCGAGACGCACGCCATCATGGGCCCCAACGGCTCCGGCAAGTCCACCCTCGCCTACTCGCTCGCCGGGCACCCGAAGTACACGATCACCGGCGGCACCGTGACGCTGGACGGCGAGGACGTGCTCGCGATGTCCGTCGACGAGCGCGCCCGCGCCGGTGTCTTCCTCGCCATGCAGTACCCGGTCGAGGTGCCCGGCGTCTCCGTCTCCAACTTCCTGCGCACCTCCGCGACCGCGATCCGCGGCGAGGCGCCCAAGCTGCGCACCTGGGTGAAGGAGGTCAAGGAGGCCATGGAGCGCCTCCACATCGACCCGTCCTTCGCCGAGCGGAATGTGAACGAGGGCTTTTCCGGCGGTGAGAAGAAGCGCCACGAGATCCTCCAGCTCGAGCTGCTGAAGCCGGCCATCGCGATCCTCGACGAGACCGACTCCGGCCTCGACGTGGACGCACTGCGGGTGGTCTCCGAGGGCGTCAACCGGGTCCGTGAGTCGGGCCAGGTCGGCACCCTGCTGATCACCCACTACACCCGCATCCTGCGGTACATCAAGCCCGACCACGTCCACGTCTTCGCGGCGGGCCGGATCGCCGAGTCCGGCGGCCCGGAGCTGGCCGACAAGCTGGAAGAAGAGGGCTACGAGGCGTATGTGAAGGGAGGCGCGTCCGAGTGACACAGTTGCCGGGCCTCCTCGACACCGAGGCGATCCGCAAGGACTTCCCGATCCTGGACCGTGTCGTCCATGACGGCAAGAAGCTCGTCTACCTGGACAACGCGGCGACATCGCAGAAGCCGCGCCAGGTGCTGGACGTGCTCAACGACTACTACGAGCGCTCCAACGCCAATGTGCACCGCGGCGTCCATGTGCTCGCCGAGGAGGCCACGGAGCTGTACGAGGGCGCCCGCGACAAGGTCGCCGCCTTCATCAACGCTCCCAGCCGCGACGAGGTGATCTTCACCAAGAACGCGTCGGAGTCGTTGAACCTGGTCGCCAACATGCTCGGCTGGGCGGATGAGCCCTACCGGGTGGACCAGGACACCGAGATCGTCATCACCGAGATGGAGCACCACTCCAACATCGTTCCGTGGCAACTGCTCTCGCAGCGCACCGGTGCGAAGCTGAAGTGGTTCGGCCTCACCGAGGACGGCCGGCTCGATCTGTCGGAGATAGAGCAGGTCATCACCGAGAAGACCAAGGTCGTCTCGTTCGTGCTGGTCTCCAACATCCTCGGCACGGTCAACCCGGTCGAGGCGATCGTCCGCCGCGCCCAGGACGTCGGCGCCCTCGTGGTGATCGACGCCTCCCAGGCCGCCCCGCACATGCTGCTGGACGTGCAGGCGCTCCAGGCCGACTTCGTGGCCTTCACCGGCCACAAGATGTGCGGCCCGACCGGAATCGGTGTGCTGTGGGGCCGCCAGGAGCTGCTGGAGGATCTGCCTCCGTTCCTCGGCGGCGGCGAGATGATCGAGACCGTCTCGATGCACTCGTCCACCTACGCCCCGGCGCCGCACAAGTTCGAGGCCGGTACGCCCCCGATCGCCCAGGCCGTCGGCCTCGGCGCGGCCGTGGACTACCTCACCGCGATCGGCATGGACAACATCACCCGCCATGAGCACGCCCTCACGCACTATGCGGTCGGCAGGCTCCTGGAGGTGCCGGACCTGCGCATCATCGGCCCCACCACGGCCGAGGAGCGCGGCGCCACGATCTCCTTCACGCTCGGCGACATCCACCCCCACGATGTGGGCCAGGTGCTCGACGAGCAGGGAATCGCGGTCCGGGTCGGCCATCACTGCGCCCGCCCCGTATGCCTGCGCTATGGAATTCCGGCGACCACCCGAGCGTCGTTCTATCTGTACTCCACTCCGGCCGAGGTCGACGCCTTGGTGGAGGGCCTGGAGCACGTACGGAACTTCTTCGGGTAGGGGCGTGCCGCGTGAAGCTGGATTCGATGTACCAGGACGTGATCCTGGACCACTACAAGAACCCCCATGGACGGGGCCTGAGGGACGGCGACGCAGAGGTACACCATGTCAATCCGACCTGCGGTGACGAGATCACGCTGCGGGTCCGGCTTGACGGCGACACCATCGAGGACGTGAGCTACGAGGGCCAGGGCTGTTCCATCAGCCAGGCCAGCGCCTCCGTGCTCAATGAGCTGCTGGTGGGCAAGGAGCTGGCCGAGGCCCGCAGGATCCAGGAGACCTTCCTGCACCTGATGCAGTCCAAGGGCAAGGCCGAGCCGGACGACGCCATGGAGGAGGTGCTGGAGGACGCGATCGCGTTCGCCGGCGTCTCCAAGTACCCGGCCCGGGTGAAATGCGCCCTCCTGAGCTGGATGGCGTGGAAGGACGCCACGGCACAGGCACTGGGTGAGACCGCCGGAGGGAAGACCGCATGAGTGACAACGTGACCACCACCAAGCCCGCAAGCGAGGAAGAGGTCCGCGAGGCCCTGTACGACGTCGTGGACCCCGAGCTGGGCATCGATGTGGTCAACCTCGGGCTGATCTACGGCATTCACATCGACGACGCCAACATCGCGACGATCGACATGACGCTGACCTCTGCGGCCTGTCCGCTGACCGATGTCATCGAGGACCAGGCCAAGTCCGCGACCGACGGCATCGTCAACGAGCTCCGGATCAACTGGGTCTGGATGCCGCCGTGGGGCCCGGACAAGATCACCGACGATGGACGTGAGCAGTTGCGCGCCCTCGGCTTCAACGTCTGACGTCTCGCCTCCTGGGCTCTGTGAGCGGCCCCCGCGCTTCGGCGCGGGGGCCGTTTCGTATGTCGTGGATCGTTGCGTACGCCCGTACGCATCGTTGTGTACACTTGTACGCATGGGATATGTGACGCTCTCCGGGGCCATCCTGGCCGAGATCCTGGCGACCACCTCGATGAAGTACAGCGAAGGCTTCAGCAGGCTCTGGCCCTCGCTGGCCACCGGCGCGGGCTATCTGCTGTCCTTCGTGCTCCTCGCGCACACGCTCAAGACCATCTCCGTCAGCACCGCCTACGCCATATGGGCCGGGGCCGGGACCGCCGTCATCGCCGCGATCGGCATGCTCTTCCTGGGGGAGGCGATGACCGCCGCCAAGGTGCTCGGTGTGCTGCTGGTCATCGCCGGGGTGGTGGTGCTCAATCTGAACGGCGCCCACTGATGGGCCGCCGCTACGACCCCGAGCGGCGGCAGCGGATCATCGACGCCGCGGCCGCCGTGGTCCGCGAGAGCGGCATCGGGGGGCTCGGCCACCGGGCCGTGGCCGCTGCGGCCGATGTGCCGCTGGGCTCCACGACCTACCACTTCGCGACCCTCGACGACCTGCTGATCGCGGCGCTTCGCCAGATCAACGCGGAGTGGCTGGCGGAGGTGAGGCACTGGGTGGAGGGAGTCGATCCGGCCGCACCGCCCGCGGACGCGCTGGCCCGGTGGCTGGGGGAGCAGCTCACGGGCGACCGGGCGCGGATGGAGCTGGAGTACGAGCTGTACTTCGCCGCGCTGCGCCATGAGGGACTGCGGCCGCTCGCCGCCGAGTGCCTGGACGAGATGGCCCGGATGCTGACGCGACTGGTGCCCGACGCGACCACGGCGCGCGCGGTGGTGGCTCTCATCGACGGACTGACCTTGCAGGTGCTGCTGGCGGACCGCCCGTACGACCGGGAGGGCACGAGCGCGGCGCTGGCGCGGATCATGGGCGTGGACGGCGACAACGGGCCGCCCGCCGGTTGAGACCGCAGACGACCGGCCGCCCGGGACCGCTCGCTGAGACCGGTTCGCCTCCCGGCCCCGCCTCCGGTTAGCGTTCTGACCATGACCGATGCATCCACCACCGCCCCCACCGGCGCCGTCGCCGCCGGTCTCGCCACCCTCACCGAGGACGGCACCGTTCTCGACACCTGGTTCCCGGCCCCCGAACTGGCCGCCACACCCGGCCCGGCCGGGACCGAGCGGCTCGACGCCGAGCGGACCGCGCAGCTTCTGGGCGAGGCCGCTCTCAAGGCGGTCGGACCGGACCCCCGGCGCGGCGTCGAGGTCGTCGCCGTCCGCACGGTCATCGCCTCGCTGGACGAGAAGCCGCTGGACGCGCACGACGTCTATCTGCGGCTGCATCTGCTCAGCCACCGGCTGGTCAAGCCGCACGGCCTGAGCCTGGACGGTCAGTTCGGCCTGCTCGCCAACGTCGCCTGGACCTCGCTCGGCCCCGTCGCCGCCGACCAGGTGGAGCGGGCCCGGCTCGCCGCCCGCGCCGAGGGGCTGCACCTGGCGGTGACCAGTGTCGACAAGTTCCCCCGGATGACCGACTACGTCGTCCCCGCCGGCGTCCGCATCGGCGACGCCGACCGGGTCCGCCTGGGCGCGCATCTCGCCCCCGGGACCACGGTCATGCACGAGGGCTTCGTCAACTTCAACGCGGGCACGCTGGGCACCTCCATGGTCGAGGGCCGGATCAGCGCGGGCGTCGTGGTCGGCGACGGCTCCGACATCGGCGGCGGCGCCTCGATCATGGGCACCCTCTCCGGCGGCGGCAAGCAGACGATCACCATCGGCGAGCGCTGCCTGCTCGGCGCCGAGGCGGGCCTGGGCATCCCGCTCGGCGACGACTGCATCGTCGAGGCGGGGCTGTATGTGACGGCGGGCACCCGGGTCACCCTCCCGGACGGCAAGATCGCCAAGGCGCTGGAGCTGTCCGGCGCCGACAACCTCCTCTTCCGCCGCAACTCCATCACCGGCGCGGTCGAGGCGCTGCCCCGCACCGGTTCCTGGGGCGGGCTGAACGAGGCGCTGCACAGCCACAACTGAGTCTGGGCGCGGGTTTCGTCGCCGATGCGGGCCGGTGGGTGGCGTTGTGCCCACCCGTCCCGCCCGGGGGCACCTCCCAGCGGTAGCTGGGGGAAGGACGATTGCCCACAACGGTGCCGACTGGTCCGGGGTGCGGGGGCAGTGCCCCCGCACCCCGGAAAGCCCCCGTCTCAGGGGCGTACCCGCACCACCTGCGGGTCGTGGTCGCTGGACTGGTCCGCGAACTCGGCGTTGATGTGCACGATGTCGTAGTCGGCACGGCGCAGCGCGCTGCTGGTCAGGATGTGGTCCAGCACCTGCGAATTGCCGTTGTAGACATAGCCGTAGCGCTCGTCCTTCGGCAGCCGGGTGACCAGGTCGGTCAGCACTCCGCCCTTGGTGAGATCGGCCAGCGCGGGCGAGAACTGGTAGTCGTTGAGGTCGCCCGCGACGACCACGGCCGCCTTCGGGTCGGCGTTCAGCAGCGCCTTGACGAAGGTGTTGACGGTCTTGGCCTGGCCGGTGCGCTGGGTCTCCGAGGAGCGGGCCGGGGGCTGGAAGCGGCTGTCCAGGCCCTGGTCGCCGCCCTTGGAGTTGAAGTGGTTGGCGACCACGAACACCGGGCGGCCCCGGAAGGAGAACTGCCCGACCAGCGGCTTGCGGCTGTCCTTCCAGACGCCGTTCGCCGGGTCGATACGGCCGGGGGAGGCCGACAGCGTGGCCTTGCCGCCCTTCTTCTCGACCGTCACCGGGGTGGTGGAGTCGCCGCCGGGGATGTCGGTGAAGGAGACCCGCTCCGGGTTGTAGAGGAACGCCACGCGGATGTTGCCGCCCGGCTGGCCGCCGTCCTGGTCGTCAACCGGGTTGATCTGGCGCCACTCGTACGAGGGGCCGCCCGCCGCCTTGATCGCGTCGGTGAGCTTCGTCAGCGTGGCGTCGGCGCCCACCACCGAGTCGTTCGTGGCGCCGTTGTCGTCCTGGACCTCCTCCAGCGCGACGATGTCCGGCGAGGCGAGGTGCTCCACCAGCCCGGTGGCCAGCCGGTCGAACTTCGACTGGGCGGTCTTGGGGGAGAGGTTCTCCACGTTGTAGGTGGCGATGGAGAGTTCGTCCGCCTTCTGCTTGCGGGTGCTCTCGCGCTTCGGGCCGTGGTCGGCCAGGTCGCCCATGGTGGTGGCGGCGAGCGTGTATCCGCCGAAGTTGTCGTAGTCCAGCGGCCCGGCCGTGGTGCCGGTCAGCGCGTCGCCGACGTCCGCGACGGGGAAGGGGTGCTCGGCGTAGGGGAGGAGGGAGACCACCTTCACCCGGCCCGCGTTGGGGTCGCGGTACGAGCTGTAGAGGGCGCCGCCGCGCTCGGTCCGCTGGTGGCGGGGCTCGGCGGTGACCCACAGCTCCTTGTAGGTGTTGGTCGCGCCGACCACGGGGGCGTTCTCGACCGAGACCCGCATGCCCTCCAGGGACTCGTAGCGGTCCAGGGCGTACGAGCCCGGGCGCAGCGTCAGCCCCTCGATGGAGTCGCCGCCCGCGTCCGGGGCGTAGCGGTCGGGGATCGTGGCGGGGTCGAGCCGGTACGCGGCGGGCAGCGCGTTGCCGGAGGACTTGACCGTCCAGGTCGCCTTGGAGATCTCGGTGAGCGACTGGAGACCGGCGTCCTTGCCGCCCGGGTAGTACTCGGACACCGTCCCGGAGACCAGTACCGAGTCGCCCACGGCGACGGAGGGCGTGGTGGATCCGGTGAAGACGAAGATCGCCTCGCTGGTGGCCGCGTCCCGGTCGGGCTCGGAGTCCTGGATCCAGAAGCCGCGCGACGAGCCGAAGGCACGTATCGCGGTGACCGTGCCGGGGACCTCGGTCACCTGCTGTCCGGCGAGCGGGGATATCCGGGTGCTGCCCTGGATGTCATGGATGCGGATCTCGGCGGCGGAGGCCGACGAGGGTACGGCGAGCAGCCCGGCCGCGAGGGCGGAGGCGGCGACGGCGGTGACGGCGACGGGTCCGCGCGGTGCGCGAAGGGACATGGTGGTGGCCTCCGGAAGGAGTGAACGGCGAGGGAATCGCCTCTACGCGCGTCAATCTCTTTCGTGGGCGGCGAAGTTGTCAAGACAGGACGGGTGGCTTGCGGATGGCGGGAGCGGGGCGCGGACATGAACCGGGCGGCACCGCGCGCCCCCTCGCCCCGGCCGGTTTCCGGAGCCCCCTGGCCGAATTCACCGCTTGCCGCGGTGCGGGATCGGGCGCGGGACCACATCGGGACGAAGTGCCGTCCCGTTCCGTCTACGCTGGGGTCCGGGCCGTGCCGTGGCGCCCGTGCCCGTACACCCGCATATCCGTACCCCATGGCTCCACAGCGGGGTCCTGGGACCCGTAGCCTCATAGCTCCATGGCTCCATAGCCCCCGCACAGCCCCATAGCCCCACAGCCCTATAGCCCCACAGCCCCCGCGACTTCCGCGCCCCGAGGAGTGACGTCCGCCCATGCCAGAAGAGCGCCCCACCATGCCGCCCGTGCGGCTTCGCACCGACGCGGAACTCGCGCGGGACGCACTCGCCGCGCCGCTCCTCGCTCGCGCGGTCCGGCTCGCCCGCTGGGCCGAGCCGGGGAAGCCGGTGGCGTCGGGCGGGGTGCTGCCGGAGGGCGAGCTGCGGGCGGCGATCGAGCTGCTGGGGCTCGCGGGGGACGAGGACGGGCCCGAGCACACGGCACAGGCGTGGCAGCTCGCTGTCGACACCGGGCTGGTCGAGATCGACGAGTCCGAGGAGGCGTCGGGCGCCGAGGCGGCTACGGGAGCCGATGGCGAGGGCGACCGCGCGGACGGCGAGGCGCCGCTCGGGGACGAGTTCTCGGCCCTCGCGATCAGCGGCGAGGAGCTGCGGCTGATCACCGAGGGCGGCCCCCGCGACATCCTGGACATCTGGCTCGACGGCTTCGAGACCGTGCTGGCCGACGCCGCCGCACCCGACCTGGGCGATATCGCCGCCCAGATCAGCGAGGGCGGTGAACTCGACCTCGACGCGATCGACTGGAACCCGGAGGAGGAGGCCGAGTTCCTCGACGGGGTGCTGGGCAACCTCTATCTGCTCACCGCCCTGGACGAGGAGGCCGCCGCGGCCTCCGTACCGCTGCCCGCGCTGGCCGCCTCCATGATCGTCCCCGAGGACATGGACGAGCCCACCGACGACATCCTCGAAGAGGTCTCCGAGGCGATGGTGCGGCTGGACGACCAGTTCCGGCTGCTCGCCCCGACCGGCCTGATCGACTACCAGCCGGTGGACGAGGCGCTGATCCAGGAGGTCGACGGCGAGGGCCGGATCCAGGAGCCCGAGACGGCCGAGGACCTGGAGGACGAGGATGTTTCCCGCTACGGCATGGTGCGGCTCACCCCGCTCGGCGTCTACGCCGTACGCGCCCGCATGATCGAGGCGGGCATCGACGCCCCGGCCGTCGGCGACCTGGCCGACAAGGGCGCCGACATCCTGCTGGACGCCCTCCCCGGCCACCCCGAGCCCGCCGCCCAGGCCGAGGCCGAGCAGTGGCTGGCCCGCCGTACGCCCGAGGAGGCCGCCCGCGAACTGCTGGCCGCCGCCCGCGGCGACGACGAGGGCGCACCGCTGCGCCGCCTCACCTGCCAGCAGACCCTCTCCCTGGTCGGAACCGAGGCCGAGCCCGCGCTCCGCGAGGTGCTCGACGACCGCCACCTGGGCGGACTGGCCCGGGTCTGGCTGGCCGAGCACGGGGTGGCGGGCGTCCCGGAGCCGTCGGAGGCGATGGTCTTCTGGCTGACCGTCGACACCCTCGCCGCCCAGCTCGCCACCGAGGGCGACTCGGCGGAGCTGCGAGATCTGGTACGCGGCCTGGTCGACCAGTCCGGGAGCTTCTTCGACTCGGCCTGGCGAGTGGACCACCCGGCGACCGCGGAGGTCCTGGAGGCGATGGGCCGCCTCCACCCGGACAAGCAGGCCGCCAAGGAGGCCCGAAAGGCGGCCTTCAAGGCCCGCTCAAGGGCATAGCCGCGCGGGGTCGCACCGCGGCCGTGGCCGACCCGCGACGCGGGTCGCGGTGCGGCCCGGGGCGGCCCCACGGGCGTGCCGCCGGACCTCGCACTTCCCCCGCCGCGCGGGAGGCCCCGCTGGGGGCGCCCGCCGGATCTTGTCGCCTACGGCGGGCTGTTCCCCTCCCGCCCCTTCCCGCGGCATCGATATGCGGCTCCGCCGCGTGGTGGGGCTCCACCCCAGACCCCGGGGTCCGGGGCGAGGGCGAGGGAAAGATCGGCTGGACACCCTGTAGGACGGGTCCCGGGCCTGGTGTGGCGTCGGCGCGTTGCGGTGCGGGTCGGGCGTCGGCTCCACTGGAAGTGGGCGGACGCCTGCGGCAGGCCGCTCCCGCCCCACGCAGCATTGGTATGCGGCTCCGCCGTGTGGTGGGCTCTGCCCCGGGTCCCGGGGTTCGGGGCGGAGCCCTGGTGGCGGGTGCGGTCGGGCAGGCTGCTCCCATCCCCGCGCCTTCCCGCGGCATTGGTATGCGGCTCCGCCGCATGGTGGGGCTCCGCCCCGGGCTCCGGGGTCCAGGGGCGGAGCCCCTGGTATCGGGAAGGGGCGGGGAGGGGAAAGGCCCGCCGGGCGCCCCCCGACGCGGGCGTGGGCGTGGGCGTGGTCGGCCCCGTCCCGGGGCCGTCGTGGCGCTTGCGCGTCGTGGTTCGGCTCGGGCCTCCGTCCGGTCCGTCCGGTGGACGGGCGTGCCGCCGGGCGGCACGCCGCCTCCGCCGCGCCGGAGGCTCCTCGCAGGGCGCCG
The DNA here is from genome assembly GCF_047218265.1 of Streptomyces sp. CY-1. Classification (NCBI taxonomy): domain Bacteria; kingdom Bacillati; phylum Actinomycetota; class Actinomycetes; order Kitasatosporales; family Streptomycetaceae; genus Streptomyces; species Streptomyces sp. CY-1. The sequence goes on along the minus strand of NZ_CP178393.1, from coordinate 3,146,872 downwards.
GGCCCGCGAGGGGCCCGCCCCCGCCGCGCGGCCGGAAAGTTGGGCGCTGCCCAGAGCCGTATCGGCCTACGCTCCGTATAAGGGGGCGGCGGGCATTCGTCCCTTGATGTCGCGCTCCGTTCAACTGGTGTTCGGGCTGGGACGGGAACGTATGGCCGCAGTCGGAGGACACCATCCTGCGTTCGGGAGAAGACATGTCGCTCAGCCGAAGAGACTTCGCGAAGCGTTCCGCGTACACCGGGGCCGGGGTTGCCCTGGTCGGAAGCGCGGGGGTGCTCGCCACCGCCCCCGGCGCGCTCGCCGCTGAGGCGACCGACGCGGGCGCCGCGGGCGTCGCGGGCCACGATGGCCACGGCGGCGCGTCGCTCGGCTACGGTCCGCTCGTCGAGGACCCCAAGGGCATCCTCGCGCTGCCCAAGGGGTTCCGCTACAAGATCATCACCCGCACCGGTGAGACGAAGCTGGAGTCCGGCGAGTCCACCCCGTCCAACCACGACGGCACCGCCACCTTCGAGGGCTCGCGCGGTGCGACGCTGCTGGTCAACAATCACGAGCTGGCCGGTCCCCGCAGCGGCTGGCCGCACCCGGTCCCGCTGATCGAGGGGCTGGTCTACGACCCGGCGGCCTCCGGCGGCTGCACCGTCGTCGAGGTCTCCAAGCACGGCGACCATGTCACCGAGTGGGTCGGCATCGCGGGCACCGCGACCAACTGCGCCGGTGGCCGCACCCCCTGGGGCACCTGGCTGACCTGCGAGGAGACCGAGGACAAGGCCGGCCAGAACGGCATGACCAAGGACCACGGCTACGTCTTCGAGGTCGACCCGCACGACCGTAAGGCCAACCGCGACCCGAAGCCGATCAAGGCCCTGGGCCGGTACGCCCACGAGGCCGTCGTCGTGGACCCCAAGCGCGGCCACCTCTACCTCACCGAGGACGCCTCCGGCCCGAACGGGCTCCTCTACCGCTGGGTGCCGCCGCACGGCTTCGAGCACGGCCGCGGCAAGCTCGACCAGCTCAAGGACGACGCGGGCGTGCTCCAGGCGCCCAAGTGCTACGACTCGGGCGGCAACTTCGTGGACGACCTGTCCCGCGCCACCAAGACCGGCACGGTCTACGGCGTGGACTGGGAGACGGTGCCGGACCGCGACGCGAAGTCCGTGTCGGTGCGGAAGCAGTTCAAGGACGGCGAGATCACCCGGGCGCGCAAGCTCGAGGGCATGTGGTGGGCCGACGGCGGCGCGTACATCGTCTCCTCGTTCGCCCGTAAGGAGAGCCCGGTCCAGCACGACGGCCAGGTCTGGTTCTACGACCCCAAGCGCCGCACCCTCACCCTCAAGGTGCTGCTCGGCGTCAACCCCGACCCGTCGAAGGACGGCGCCTTCGACGGCCCGGACAACATCACCGTCTCGCCGTACGGCGGTCTGGTCATCGCCGAGGACGGCGAGGGCATCCAGCACCTCTTCGGCGCCACCGAGGACGGCCGGACGTACCCGATCGCGCGCAACGACCTGAACATCGGCACGGCGGAGGAGCCGGAGTTCAGCGAGTTCACCGGCGTGGTCTTCTCGCCCGACGGATCGACGCTGTTCGCCAACATCCAGGTGCCGGGCATCATGCTCGCGATCACCGGCCCCTGGCGCCGCCAGCGCTGACGTACGTACGTCGAGTCGAAAGGCCGGGGGAATCCTCCCGGCCGGGGAACGCGTTGACCTGAAGGTGACCTCACGCCTGCGCACCACCCCCTTCTCCATCCTGGACCGCTCCCGCACCCGCCAGGGCCGGGAGCGGTCGCAGGCGCTGCGCGACACCGTACGGTTCGCCCAGCAGGCCGAGGCCCTCGGCTACCACCGCTTCTGGGTCTCCGAGCACCACAGCGTGCCCGGCGTCGCCGGTTCGGCGCCCACGGTGCTGGCGTCCGCCGTCGCGGCGGCGACGGTCCGCATCCGGGTGGGCACGGGCGGCGTGATGCTGCCGAACCACCGCCCACTGGTCGTGGCGGAGCAGTTCGGGGTGCTCGAATCCCTCTTCCCGGGCCGGATCGACATGGGCCTGGGCCGCTCCGTCGGCTTCACCGACGGCATCCGCCGCGCCCTGGGCACCGAGAAGGACGCCGCGCAGGACTTCGGCGCCCAACTGGACGAGCTGCTCGGCTGGTTCACCGGCGAGCAGGACGCCTACCCCCAGGTCCACGCCCATCCGGCGGAGGGGCTGCGGCCGCCCGTCTTCGTCCTGGCCACCGGTGCGGGCGCGGATCTGGCGGCGCGGGCCGGGCTGTCCCTGGTGATCGGCGATCTGCGGGGCCGGGACGAGATGCTGCGCGCGATCGACCGCTACCGCGCGGGCTTCCGCCCCTCGGCGTGGTCCGCCGCCCCCTACGTCGTCGTCTCGGGCAATGTCGCGGTCGCCGGCACGGCGGAGGAGGCCCGCCGGCTGCTGCTCTCCGAGGCATGGGCGATGGCCTACTCCCGCACCCACGGCGTCTTCCCGCCGCTGGCCCCGGCTTCGGAGATCGAGGCCCGGGAGATGACCGAGAAGGAGCGCGGCTTCTACGAGCGGGGCCTGCGCGGCCAGTTGTACGGCACCGAGGACGAGGTCGCCGCCGCGCTCGACGAGCTGATCGAGCGCAGCGACGCCGACGAGGTCCTGGTCACGACGAGCACCTACGACCGCGAGGCCCTGCTGGACTCCTACCGCCGCCTGGCCCGCGCGGCGGGACTGTCGGGCGACCTCGACCCCGGTTCTGTCCCCGGCTCCGGCCCGGGCCGGGTGTCAGAGGGCCTTGCCGGCGGGCTTGGCCATGCCGCGCACGGTGCGTGAGTCCACGTACTCACCCATCGCGGTCATCTCCCACTCGCCCGAGAACTGCTTGATCAGCTTGGCCATCATCACGCCCGTGCGCGGCTCGGCGTGGGTGAGGTCGAAGCGGACCAGCTCCTCGCCGGACTGGGCGTCGAGCAGGCGGCAGTATGCCTTGGCCACATCGGTGAACTTCTGGCCGGAGAAGGAGTTGACCGTGAAGACCAGGCCGGTGACCTCGGGCGGGAGGCCGCCGAGGTGGACGGTGATGGACTCGTCGTCGCCTCCGCCCTCACCGGTGAGGTTGTCGCCGGAGTGCTGAATGGCGCCGTTGAGGATGGCCAGCTTGCCGAAGAAGCAGGCGTCGATCTTCTTACGGTCGACACCGAAGGCGATCACGGACGCGTCCAGGTCGATGTCCTTGCCGCGGAAGGCGGGCTCCCAGCCGAGGCCCATCTTCACGGAGCTGAGCAACGGGCGGCCACCCTTGACCAGCGACACCGTCTGGTTCTTCTGAAGGCTGACGCGGCCCTTGTCCAGGTTGATCTTCCCGGTGGCCGGGGCCGGTGCGGCGGCGGGCGGCGCGGCCGGGGCGGCGGCCGGCGGGGCGGTCGGCATGGGCGGCGGGGGCTGGAAACCGGCGGGCGGGCCGCTCGGCGGGGCCGGCGCCTGGGCGGCGGGGGCGGCCGGTGCGACGGGCTCCTCGACCGACACCCCGAAGTCGGTGGCGATGCCCGCCAGACCGTTGGCATACCCCTGCCCGACCGCGCGCACCTTCCACGCCCCATTGCGCCGGTAGACCTCCACGATCACCAGCGCGGTCTCGCTGCCGAGCCGCGGCGGGGTGAAGGAGGCGATCACCGCGCCGTCGTCGGCGCCGCGCACGGTGGCGGTCGGCTCGGTGCCCGCGAACGTCGCCCCGGGCGCGTCCAGACTCGCGGTCACCACGATCTTCTCGATGTCGGCGGGGACGGCGGCGGTGTCCACGGTGATGGTGTCGCCCGCGCCCGCCGCCCCGGCGCGATGGGTCACCCCGGGTCCGGCGGGCTGGTTGTAGAAGACGAAGTCGTCGTCGGAGCGCACCTTGCCGTTGGCGGTGAGCAGCAGGCCCGATACGTCGAGCCGCACCGGAGCGGTGACGTCAACCGCCACGCGCGCGACGGGGAGGGGGAGGTTCGAGCCGGGTGTCATAGCGGTCATGCCCGGGGTAACGAACGTCCCCGCTTTACGGTTCCTTGACCTGCGTCCGACTTCCGTCAAGACCTGCCCCGCCGCGGTCCGCCCGACGGACTGGCCCGGCCGCCCGAGGGCGGTGCTGCTGACGGCTTTTGCCGCCCCGGCAAACCCCGTTGGGGATCCTTCGGGTGCCGATCGATTCTGCGGGCTGATCCCGTCAGGGAGGCCGACCCGTCAGAAAGGCACCCACCCATGCATGTCTTCGTCACCGGCGCGAGCGGCTACATCGGCGGCACCGTCGCCGTCCGCCTGCTCCGAGCAGGCCACCACGTCAGTGGGCTGACCCGCGACCCGGCCAAGGCCGGGCAGCTCGCCCGGCTGGGCGTCGAGCCGGTGGTGGGTTCGCTCGACGACGCGGACCTCCTCGCGGCGCGGGCCCGCCGCGCCGACGCCGTGGTCAACGCGGCCGACAGCGACCACCGCGCGGCCGTGGAGACGCTCATCGCCGCCCTGGCCGGATCGGGTAAGGCGCTGATCCACACCAGCGGCTCCAGCACGGTCGGCACCGGCACGGAGGGCGAGGCGTCGGAGGCGATCCACGGCGAGGACGTCCTGGACCCGGGATCGCGCTGGGAGCCCGACCACCCCATCCGCGCGGCCCGGGTCGCCATTGACCGCCTGGTGCTCGGCGCGGCCGAGCGGGGGGTGCGGTCGGCGGTGCTGTGCGACAGCCTGATCTACGGGCACGGGCGGGGCCCGGGCCGGGACAGCGTCCTGATCGCCGCACTGATCCGGCAGGCCCGCGCCGGGGGCGTGGTCCGCCATGTCGGCCCCGGCCGCAACATCTGGTCAACCGTCCATGTCGACGACGTCGCCGACCTCTACCTCCTCGCGCTGGAGAAGACGCCTCCGGGCGCCTTCTACTTCGTGGAGAACGGAGAGGAGTCCTTCGGCGCGATCGCCGAGGCCATCGCCCGCTCCCTCGGACTGCCCGGCCCCCGCCCCTGGGACCCCGACGCGCCGGACAACGTCTGGGACCCCCAGTTCGCCCGGCACGCTCTGGGCTCCAACAGCCGCGTACGGGCGGGCCGCGCCCGCGCGCTACTCGGTTGGGACCCGCGACACCGCTCGATCACGGACTGGATCCTCCGCGAGCTGCACTGACCGATCGGGACGGCGGCGCACGGTGGCCGCCGTCACGCCGATCACGCACACCGCCATGCCCGCGAGGGCGGTCCACCCGGGCGCGTCCCCGAACATCGCGTAGGCCCACACCAGCGTGGTCGGGGGCGTGAGATAGATCAGCGCGCTGGTGCCGGTGACGCCGTTGCGGCGCAGGCTCAGCCAGTAGAAGCCGTAGCCGCCGACCGTGGAGAGCAGCACCGTCCACGCCACCGCGGCCCAGAAGCCCCCGCCCGCCGGGGGTGCGGCATGGCCTCCGACGAGGGCGACCCCGGTGAACAGCACGGCGCTGACCAGGCAGTGGAGCGGTATGGCGTCCACGGGGGCGAGCGGCGCCCGCGCCCTGCGTTCGAGGAAGCTCGCGGCCAGCAGTGCCGCCATGGCGGCGAAGGGCAGTCCGTACGCCCAGGTCGGCGCTGCGGTCGGGCCCGCGGACAGATCGCCCTGGACGACGAGCGCGACCCCGCCGAGCCCGATGGCCAGCCCCGCCCACTGGCGCGGGCTGACCGTCTCCCCGAGCAGCCGCCCGGCCAGCGCGCCCGCCGCGAGCGGCTGCAACGCGGCGATCAGCGCGGCGGTGCCGGACGGCACGCCGAGTCCGACCGCCCAGACGATCCCGCCGAGATAGCCGCCCTGCGAGAGCGCCCCGATCGCGGCCTGCTCGGTCAGGGCGCGCGGGCGCAGCCTGCGGCGTCTGAACAGCGCCCAGGCGCCCCCCAAGATCGCCGCCGCGGCGAGGAAGCGCCACATCAGCAGGGTGTCGGCGGGGGCCTCCCGGGTGCCGAGCTCCGCTCCGATGAAGCCGGAGCTCCACATCACGACGAGGCCGATGGCGGTGACTGCGGCGCTGACGGGCATGGGACGTCCTCGTTCTGGTTGGGGTCTGCTCCGGGTATACCGATCTGTTTACTCCCTCATCCACTAGACTAAACAGATCGGTATACAGGTCAACCCCGACCCGGAGGTGATCACGGCATGGAAGCGCCTACGGCAGTGCTCACCCCCGCCGCGCGCCGCATCCTCGACGCCGCGGCCGAGCTGTTCTACGGGCAGGGGATCAACGCGGTCGGCGTGGATCTGATCGCCAAGCGCTCCGGCGTCACCAAGAAGACGCTGTACGACCGCTTCGGCTCCAAGGAGGCCCTGGTCGCCGCGTATCTGCGGGAGCGCGATGAGCGGTGGCGGACGTGGCTCACCGCCGAGGTCGAGAAGTCGCCCCCGGCGGACCGCGCCCTGGCCACGTTCGACGCGCTCGCGCTATGGGTGGCCCGCGAGAACCCCCGTGGCTGCGGTTTCGTGAACGCGGCGGCCGAACTGCCGGACGCCGCCCATCCGGCCCGCCAGGTGATCGCCGACCAGAAGCGATGGCTGCGCGGATATCTGCGGCAACTGTGCGAGGAGGCGGGCGTGCCGGCCCCCGACGAGCTGGCGGACGAACTGCTGCTGCTCCACGAGGGCGCGACCGTGCTGAACGGGCTCTCGGTGGTCGCCGACGCGGTCGGCATCGCGCGGCGGCTGGCCGTGCAAGCGCTGGAGCGGGCCCGGCTCTGACCCGGGTCTGTGAAGCGCCTAGTCGAACAGTCCAGCCTGTTCAGTTTGGACTGGACAGGCTGGACTGAAGAAATTACCGTGAGGGGCATGGCAGAGACCCCTCGCGGCATGTCCGCGTCCGCCGTGCGCGCCGCGCATGAGATCCGTGTGGTGATCGGCCGACTGCGGCGGCGGTTCAGGGAGACGTACGACAACGAGGGGCTCACCCCCTCGCAGACGTCCGTGCTCAGCAGGCTCAGCAAGGAGGGCCCCGCCTCGACCAGCGCCCTGGCGGCGGCCGAGCGCGTACGGCCGCAGTCGATGGCGGCCACGCTCGCCGTGCTGGAGGAGCGCGGGCTGATCCAGCGGCGCCCCGATCCCCATGACGGGCGGCGGCAGTTGGTCTCGACGAGCGACACCGGCAGCGCGTATTTGGACGACAAGCGGCGGGCCGGCGAGGAATGGCTCGCGCAGGCCCTGGAGACCGGCTATACGGAAGCGGAACGGGAGACCATCCTCGAGGCGCTGGCCCTGCTGGACCAGCTCAGCCGCGCATGATCGAGCGGCTCACCCGACGCAGGACCAGAACCACCGCGCGGGGCTCCTTCGACCGTAAGCTCCTCGCGCCGATGATGCTGGGTTCGATCTTGAACCCGGTCAACTCCTCCATCATCTCCGTGTCGTTGGTGCCGATCGGCGCCGCGTTCGGGGCGCCGCCGGCGCAGACGGCCTGGCTGGTCTCCGCGCTCTATCTGGCCACCGCGATAGGGCAGCCGGTCGTGGGCCGGCTGATCGATCTCTACGGGCCGCGCCGCCTCTTCCTCGCCGGGGCGACGCTGACCGGGATCGCCGGGCTGATCGGTCTGCTGGCCCCGAACATGGGGGCGCTGATCGTCTCGCGGGTGGTGCTCGGGTTCGGCACCTGCGCGGGCTATCCGGCGGCGATGTCCCTCATCCGCAGCGAGGCCCGGCGGACCGGCCAGGACAGCCCCGCCGGGATCCTCGCCACGCTCGCGGTCGCGAGCCAGACCGTCGCGGTCATCGGACCACCCCTGGGCGGAGTGCTGATCGGGCTGGGCGGCTGGCGCAGCACGTTCGCCGTCAACATCCCCCTCGCGGCGGCCGGTCTGCTCCTCGGCGTCCGGCGGCTGCCCAAGGCGCCCCGGGAGGCGCGGGCGGCGAAGGAGATCCGGCTGGATCTGCCGGGTATGGCGCTGTTCGCCGCGATGCTCGTCTCGCTGCTGCTCTTCCTGATGCAGCCCCGGGCCGACCGCTGGTATCTGCCCGTGCTGATGGTGGTGGCGGCGGCCGGGTTCGCGGTGCGGGAGCTGCGGGTGGCGGAGCCGTTCATCGATCTGCGGGTGTTCGGCGGCAACACACCCCTGCTGCTCACCTACGCCCGCGCCCTCCTCGTCTCCGTCGTCTCGTACGTCTTCCTGTACGGCTACACCCAGTGGCTCCAGGACGGCCGGGGGCTGACGGCCTCCCAGGCGGGCCTCGCCCAACTGCCGATGTTCCTCACCGGGATCGCGGTGTCCACCCTCACCGGCCGCCGCACCGCCGTACGCGGCAAGCTGCTCGTGGGCGCCGTGGCGCAGATCGCCGGCTGCTCCCTGCTGCTTCTGCTCCAGCCGCACAGCGCGACAGGGCTGCTGATCACCGTCGCGCTCGTCTTCGGCGTACCGCAGGGGCTGATCAACCTCGCCCTCCAGAACGCGGTGTACCACCAGGCCGATCCGGAGCGGATGGGCGCCTCGGCGGGGCTGCTCCGTACCTTCCTCTACCTCGGCGCGATGGTCGCCTCCAGCGCCAACGGCGCCTTCTTCGGCGCCCGCGCCGACACCGGCGGGCTGCACGGCCTGGCCTGGTTCATGCTCGCCGTCACCGGCCTGTTCCTCGCGCTGACGGCCGTGGACCGCTCGCTGGGCCGTATCGGATCCGACGCTTCCTCTTCCGCTCGACAACCGCAGCAGCGAAAGGCTTGATGAACGTGAACAACACGGCTCTGCTCGTGATGGACGTCCAAGAGGGCATCGTGGCCCGGGTCCAGGACCCCGACTATGTGCCGCGTGTGAGCCGGGCGATCGACGCCGCCCGCAGTGCCGGAATCCCCGTCGTGTACGTCGTCATCGGCTTCCGGTCCGGCCGTCCCGAGGCGTCGGCCCGCAACAAGGTGTTCACCACCCTGCCGCCGGGTCTCTACACCGAGGACGACCCCAAGATCGCCATCCACGAGGGTGTCACGCCCCGGCCGGACGAGGTCGTGGTCACCAAGCGGCGGGTCAGCGCCTTTACCGGCAGTGACCTGGATGTGGTGCTGCGGTCCGGGGACATCACCCACCTCGTCCTGACCGGTGTCGCGACCAGCGGCGTCGTCCTGTCCACGCTGCGGCAGGCCGCCGACCTCGACTTCCGGCTCACGGTGCTGTCCGACGCCTGCTACGACCCGGACCCGGAGATCCACCGGCTGCTCATCGAGAAGGTGTTCCCGTCGCAGGCCGAGATCACGACGGTGCGGGAGTGGGCCGGGGCGGTGGGCTGAGCGACGGGGGGCCGAGCGGTTCGGCCCGGTGCGGCGCCGTCTCGCGCCAGTGGCTCATGAGGTCGGTTCGTCTCCGGTCAACATGGCGAGCAGGGGGTGGGGTGCGTTCTCGCCGGACATGAGGTCGTGGAGGCGGTCGGCTTCGGTGGCTTCCCCGGCGCCGCGGGGGAACATGGCCTGCTCGTATGCGGTGAGCGCGGCCTCGATGTCGTCGGGGTACGCGGCGAGGGCCGTGCCGAGTTCGGCGCCGTCCTGCATGGCCAGGTTGGCGCCTTCGCCGTTCGGGGCCGCGAGGTGGGCGGCGTCGCCGACCAGGGTCACCCCCGGCACCCGGTCCCAGCGGTGCCCGACCGGCAGCGTGTGGTGGGGGCGCAGGACCGGCGCGGTGTCGCTGTCGGTGATCAGCGCGGTGAGTTCCGGCGCCCAGCCGTCCAACTCCCGCGCTATCCGCGCGGTTGCCGCGGCGGGGTCGGTGAAGTCGATGGCGGCGAACCAGTCCAGCGGCACGGGCAGCACCAGGTAGGTGTGGAGGGTCTCGCCGCTCTCCCGGTGAGCCCCGATCCACTTTCCGTTCCCGCCCGGTTCGATCGCGAACATCGATCCGCCGCCGACCGCCTTCGCGGCGGCCGGGTGCCGGGTTTCGGCGTCGAACAGGTAGGTCTCGACGAACGACCGGCCGACGTATTCGGGTGTGGCGTCGGAGAGCAGCGGCCGGACCCGTGACCATGCGCCGTCCGCGCCGACCAGCAGGCTGGTGGCGATGGTGCGGCCGTCGGCGAAGGTCACCTCGTGGCGGCCCTCGCCGAGGGCGCGGGTGCCGCTGACCTTGTGGCCCCACCGGACGGTCCCGGCCGGGAGGGAGTCGAGCAGGATCTGCCGCAGTTCGCCGCGCTGCACTTCGGGGCGTCCGCCCGTGCCGTCGTCGGCCTTGTCGAGCAGGACGGTCCCGTCCCGGTCGAGGACCCGCATGGCCTGGCGGCCCTCCAGGACGATGGCGTGGAACTCGTCCATCAGGCCGGCCGCCCGCAGGGCCAGTTGGCCGTTGTAGTCGTGGATGTCGAGCATCCCGCCCTGTGCGCGAGCCATCGGCGAGGGCTCCGCCTCGTAGACGGTGGCCGGGATGCCGTGGACGTGCAGGACGCGGGCCAGGGTGAGGCCGCCGAGTCCGGCGCCGATGATCGTGACGGGAGTGCGCATCGTGACTCCTTCGGGATCGAGGCCGCCTCCGCCCGGTGAGGGAGCCCTCGGGCAGACCTCTCTGGTACGCCGTTCCAAGTTGGTATGGCGTTCCAATGTTGGAACAACGCTCCAGGCATGTCAAAATCGCGGCATGGCAACGCGGACGCGCCGGTCACAGCGGCGCACAGAGGCGCTATCCCGGGAGCGCATCGTCGAGGCCGCCGTCGAGCTGCTCGACGCGGCCGGTGAGGGCGGGCTGACGTTCCGGGCGCTGACCGAGCGCCTCGCCACGGGGCCCGGGGCGATCTATTGGCATGTGGCGAACAAGAGCGAGCTGCTCGACGCCGTGACCGACGCCGTCGTCGCCGCCGCTCTGGCCATTGAGCCCGCCGCGTCCGCCGCGTCCGTTGAGTCCGCCGAGCCTGCCAAGTCTCCGGACTCGCCGCAGGAGAAGATCCGCGCTGTCGCGCTCGGCCTGTTCGACGCGATCGACGAACACCCTTGGCTCGCCGCACAGCTCACCGCGCAGCTCTCCCGCAGCCCCTGGGGGCCGGTGACGCCGCGGATCCTCGAAAGTGTCGGCCGGCAGGTCAGTGCGCTGGGCGTGCCCGAGGGCAGCCAGTTCACGGCGGCCTCCGCGTTGGTGCACTACATCCTCGGCGCGGCCGGCCAGAACGCCGCGAACGGCCGCGATCTCGCGCCCGACGTGGACCGTGGCGAGTTCCTCGGCGCCGCGTCGAGGGCGTGGCAAGAGCTCGACCCCGACGACTATCCGTTCACCCGGGCCGTCGCGGAGCAGATGCGCGAGCACGACGACCGCGAGCAGTTCCTCGCCGGGATCGATCTCGTCCTTACCGGCATCACCGCACTCCACCTGTCCAGGGGGTAGGCGGGCACCTCACCCGTGAGCCGAGCGGGGTGAGGTGGCTCTGGGTCCGGGGTGGCCGGGCGGCGGCGTCAGCGGGGCCAGATCGGCGGGTTGGTGCAGAACGCGCCGCCGAGGTTCTCGTGGTCGGGGTTGCCCGGTTCCAGCTCGCCCTGTTCGGCGATCAGCTTCGCGGCGTACGGCTCGGAGTCGTCCCGGGGCTCGTAGCCCAGGGCGCGGGCCGGGGAGAGGTCCCACCACAGGCGGGTGTTGGCCGAGCTGCCGTAAACCGCGGTGTAGCCCACGTTCTCCGCCGTAAGGGCGGCGTGGAGCAGCCGGGCGCCGTCCGCCGGGCTCATCCAGATCGACAGCATGCGGACGTTCGTCGGCTCGGGGAAGCAGGAGCCGATGCGGATCGCGACCGTTTCGATGCCGTACTTGTCCCAGTAGAACGAGGCCAGGTCCTCGCCGAACGACTTCGACAGCCCGTAGAAGGTGTCGGGGCGGCGCGGGGTGTCGAGCGGGATGAGCGGATCGTCCCCGACCGGACGCGGGGTGAAGCCCACGGCGTGGTTGCTGGAGGCGAAGACGACGCGGCGGACGCCCGCCTCGCGGGCCGCCTCGTACATGTTGTACGTGCCCTCGATATTGGCCCGCAGGATCTTCTCGAATGGGGCTTCCAGGGAGATGCCCGCGAGATGGATGATCGCGTCGACGCCCCGCGCGGCCTCGCGCAGGGCGTCCCGGTCGGACAGATCCGCGGTGATCGCGTCCGGCTCGCCCTCGATGGGGAGCTGGTCGAGCAGCCGCAACTGGTATCCGTACGGCGGCAGCAGCTCGCGCATCAACGTGCCCATGCCGCCTGCGGCGCCGGTGAGGAGGACGGTGCGGGGAGCGGGCATGGGCGGATCTCCTCCGTGGGGGAATCACATATGGGGTTTTTATATGTGGTTTTTATTCATGTATGCGATTCGGATTCATGGCCACCGTAAGGATCGGCGCGTGGGCCGTCAAGGGTGGCGCGGTGCCGCGGAATTCACCGCCGGGTGAGGGGTGTCACCCCGTTGGCACCCTTGACCGGTGACCGATGGCTGCCTTACGGTGAGCGTGTTCACGAATGTAGATGACGATCAGAAACGTGCACACTGCGTCGGTGGGTGACGGCGGGTCGGTGTACACGACAGGGAGAAGCCCGTGACCTCAGCTTCACTCGCCGAGCGCCTTGACGGACTGCTGTTCTTCCCCGTGACCGCCTACGGTCCCGATGGCGCCCTGGACCTGGAGATCTACCGCGCGCATGTCCGCGCCGGGATCGAAGCGGGGGCGGGCGCCGTCTTCGCGTGCTGCGGCACGGGCGAGTTCCACGCCCTGACGCCCGAGGAGTTCCACGACTGCGTGGTGGCCGCCGTGGAGGAGTCCGCCGGGCGGGTCCCGGTGGTCGCGGGCGCCGGGTACGGGACCGCGCTGGCGATCCAGTACGCCAAGCTGGCCGAGCGGGCCGGTGCGGACGGACTGCTCGCCATGCCGCCGTATCTGGTCGTGGCCGATCAGGAGGGGCTGATCCGCCACTACAGCGCCCTCGCGGGCGCGACCGACCTCGACATCATCGTCTATCAGCGGGACAACGCCGTCCTGGCCCCGGAGTCGGTGGCCCGGCTCGCCAAGGTGCCCGGCATCATCGGCCTCAAGGACGGCCTCGGCGACCTCGACCTGATGCAGCGCATCGTCAGCGCGGTGCGGGCGGGCGCCCCCGACGAGGACTTCCGCTACTTCAACGGGCTGCCGACGGCCGAGCTGACCGGCCTCGCCTACCGCGGCATCGGCGTGACGCTCTACTCCTCCGCCGTCTTCTGCTTCGTTCCCGAGATCGCCCTCGCCTTCCACAAGGCGCTCATGACGGGCGACGACGAAACCGTCAACAAGCTGCTCGACGGCTTCTACCGGCCGCTGGTCGAGCTGCGCAACCAGGGCCGCGGCTATGCTGTGTCGCTGGTCAAGGCGGGCGTGCGGCTGCGCGGGCTGGACGTCGGCGAGGTGCGGCCGCCGCTGAGCGAGCCCAGCCCCGCCCATGTCAAGGAGCTGGCCGAGCTGATCGAGCGCGGTATGGCCCTGGTCGGGGACGGAGACGGGGACGGGGAGGCGCGGTGAGAGCCTCCGCCTTCCTCTACCCCTGGGACGTCGTCGGAGACCCGGACGCCGCGCGCCGCATCGCCGATCTCGGCGTCCAGCAGGTGACGCTGGCCTCCGCCTACCACTCCACCCGGGCCCTGACCCCGCGTCACCCCGGCCACCGCATCGTCACCGCCCGCCACGCGGCCGTGCTCTACCCGCCGGACGCCGAGCGCTGGCAGGGGCGCGAGCTGCGCCCGTACGAGCAGTCGTGGGTGCCCGGCGACGACCCGTACGGTGAGGCGGCGGCCGCCCTGGCCGACGCGGGTCTCGAGGTCCACGCCTGGGTGGTGCTCGCGCACAACACCCGGCTGGGCGAGGAGCATCCGCGGATCTCCGTGCGCAACGCCTATGGCGACCGCTACCCGTGGGCGCCGTGCATCGCCCGCCCCGAGGTGCGCGCCTATCTGGTGGACCTGGCCGCCGAGGCGGCCGTACGGCCCGGCACCCGCGGCACCGAGCTGGAGTCCTGCGGCTGGTACGGGCTCGCCCATCTGCACGCCCACGACAAGATCGGCGGGGTGCCGCTGGGCGGCGCCGGCCAGTATCTGATGTCGCTGTGCTTCTGCGAGAGCTGCGGCGCGGGCTATGCGGAACTCGGGGCCGACGCCGAGGAGCTGCGCCAGGCGGTCGTGCGCGCCCTGCGGCCGGTGTGGACGGGTGAGACGACCGCGGACGGCGGTGACCGCGCGGGGGAGTGGGCCGAGGTCGAGAAGCTGCTCGGCGCCGACCACGCCGCGCTCTTCGCGACCTGGCGCGACCGGGTCGCCGGCAGTCTGCGGGGTGAGGTCGTGGCCGCCGTAAGGAGCGCGGCGGAAGCGGACTTCCGGGTTCTGCTGCACGCCGACCCGGCCCCGCACCGGCTCGGCGCCAACGTCGGCGTGGACCCGGCCGATGTGCTGGCCCAGGCCGACGGGGTCGTGCTGCCCTGCACAGGGGGCGAGGCAGCGCGCTCCGCGGTCCTGCCGCCGTTCGTCCCGCACCGGACCGAACGGACCGTGCTCGCCGCCAACTTCACGGTGGTGACGGGGATGGGCGGCAGCCCGGCGACGCTGGCCGAGGACGCGGCCCACGCGGTGGAGCTGGGCGCGGACGAACTCCGCCTGTACCACGCGGGTCTGGCCTCGGACCAGGATCTCGCGGCCGTCCGCACGGTCCTGGCCGAACTGGGCTGAGCCTGGGCCTGGGCGGAGCTGAGCTGAGCCTGAGCTGAGCTGGGGCCCCGGGCCGGGCTGAGCCTGGGCCGAGCTCGGCCCAGGCCGGGCGGACACGCCTGCGCACCGCCCTCACCGCCCACCCCCACCCGGCGGAAGCCGAGGCGCCCGAGCGCAGGGCGTAGGGGCGGCGGACCGTCCGTGGGTCTTGGCGCCGTCGGTCCCGGGCGGCGGCGCCCACCCCGCGTCCCGCATCACCCGTTCCACCGTCTCCGCCAGCGCGCTCGCCGCCGGGATCACCGTCTCGCCCCCGCCCGGCAGCAGGTCCAGCGGCCGGTACCAGTCGCGCATCTCCGGCTTGCCGTACTCGTCCGCCTGCGGCTTCATGGCGTGCCGCCGCAGCGTCTCGGCGAACGGGACATCGAGGTAGTAGGCGTGGCTGCGGCCCAGGTGGTCGCGGCACAGGGCGTCCAGCATCGGGCCGTAGTGCGCGGCGTGGAGGATGCCCTCGACGACGACGTGGAAGCCGTGGTCGAGGGCGTAGCGGGCCACGGTGTCGATGAGGCCGATGTTCGCCGCGTCCGGGGTGTCCCGCTCCCGCAGCACGACCCGGCGCAAATTGTCCTGGCCCACCAGCGCGAGGCCGCGTCCGTAGCGGGCGCGCAGCCCGGCGGCGACGGAGGACTTGCCGGACGCGGAGTTGCCGCGCAGCACGATCAGCCGCGTCGTCGCGGAACCCACCCTCATCCGGGCCACGCTAGCGGCGTCGGGGGCGAGTCGCGGGGCGTGTGCGGGCGATTGCCCGCCGTGCGCGAATTTCGCCGGAACCGTTGACGAACCCCCGGGGCCGCCCTAACTTCATCGCGTCGTACTTCATACGTCATATATGAGACGCGATATGTGAGATCTGAGAGCAGCCATGGACATCGCCCCGAGCCCGATCCCCTCCCGCACCCAGTACGTGCTGGAGGCGGTCAAGCACGCGATCCTCACCGGGCGGCTGCGCCCCGGGCAGGCACTGGTGGAGGCCGAGTTGGCCGCGCAGTTCGGGGTGTCCAAGACGCCCGTACGGGAGGCGCTCAAGACTCT
Source organism: Streptomyces sp. CY-1 (assembly GCF_047218265.1). Taxonomy (NCBI): domain Bacteria; kingdom Bacillati; phylum Actinomycetota; class Actinomycetes; order Kitasatosporales; family Streptomycetaceae; genus Streptomyces; species Streptomyces sp. CY-1. The sequence continues at coordinate 3,131,190 of NZ_CP178393.1, read as the reverse complement.
CGCGGGGCGGGGGCTCGTGGTGATGAGCGAGTACAAGGGGGCCACCGTCCGGACCGTGGACACCGCGATGGCGCACGCCGTCTACGATGTGCGGCTGCTCCTGGAGCCCGAGGCGCTGCGCCGGACCGTCGCCGCGCGGGCCGGGCTGGAGGCCGCCGGGGCCGCGCTGGAGCGGTCGGACGCGGCCGACGACCCCGCCGGGCGGTCGCTGGCCAACCGCGACTTCCACCGGGCGCTCTATCTGCCCTGCGGCAACCCCCTGCTGACCCGGATGCTCGACGAACTGCGGGACCAGGCCGCGCTGGTGTCCGCCGTCGCCTGGCAGGCGGTGCCCTCCTGGGAACAGGAGGCCGTTGAGCACCGGGAGATCCTGGCCCGCGCGCTCGACGGCGACGCCGACGGGGCGGGCCGCGCCCTGCACGACCACATCGCCTCCTTCGTCCGGCGCGCCTTCCCGGACCGGGAGCGTCCGGAAGGGGATTCCCAGGCCGGGGAGTTCCCGGACCGGGAGTAGCACCCGGCGGTTCCGGTCGCCGACCCCAGCACCATCCGAACAGCCCGCCCGATGCCGAACATCGAGAGAAAGGGTTCGTATGGACTACTCACCGCTGAGGACGGCGCTCGCGGATGTCGTGGCGATCCCGGTGACTCCGTACGACGCCGACGGCGGCGTGGACCGCACCGCCTACCGCGCCCTGCTGCGCCGGCTCCTCGACGGCGGGGTCAAGGCCGTCACCCCGAACGGCAACACCGGTGAGTTCTACGCCCTCACCCTCGAAGAGCGTCGGCTGGTCACCGAGTTGACCGTCGAGGAGGCCGCCGGGCGGGCCGCCGTCCTCGTCGGCGTCGGCCATGACGCGGCCACCGCCGTCGAGGCGGCCCGCCACGCCCGCGCGGCCGGGGCCGACATGGTGATGGTCCATCAGCCGGTGCATCCCTACGTCGCCCAGGACGGCTGGATCGACTACCACCGCACCATCGCCGAGGCCGTCCCCGAGCTGGGCGTGGTGCCGTATCTGCGCAATCCGCTGATCGAGGGCGCGGCGATCGCCCGGCTCGGCGAGGACTGCCCGCAGGTCATCGGGGTCAAGTACGCGGTCCACGACGCCACCCGCTTCGCGGCCGTGGCGCGCGACGCCGGGCTGGACCGGTTCGTCTGGGTGGCCGGGCTCGCCGAGCTGTACGCGCCCTCGTACTGGGCGGTCGGCGCCACCGGCTTCACCTCGGGCCTGGTCAATGTGGCCCCCAATGTCTCGCTCAACATGCTGGGCGCGCTGCGCGCGGGGGACTATCCGGGCGCGATGAAGGTGTGGGAACAGATCCGGCGCTTCGAGGACCTCAGGGCCGAGCGGCAGTCCGCCAACAACGTCACGGTCGTCAAGGAAGCGCTTGCCGCGATGGGGCTGTGCCGCCGCGATGTGCGCGCCCCGAGCAAGCCGCTGCCCGAGCCGAGGCGCGCGGAAGTCGCCGCGATCGTCGAGGGGTGGTCGGTGTGAGTACGCGACGGAGCACCCGCAAGCGCCCCGAGGAACTGCGCAGCCACCAGTGGTACGGCACCGAGGGCTTGCGTTCCTTCAGCCACCGGGCCCGCACCCGCCAGCTCGGCTATCTCCCCGAGGAGCACCTGGGCAAGCCGGTCATCGCGATCCTCAACACCTGGAGCGACATCAACCCGTGCCACGTCCACTTGCGCGACCGCGCCCAGGCGGTCAAGCGCGGAGTCTGGCAGGCGGGCGGCTTCCCCCTGGAGTTCCCGGTCTCCACGCTCTCCGAGACCTTCCAGAAGCCCACCCCCATGCTCTACCGCAACCTCCTCGCCATGGAGACCGAGGAGCTCTGCCGCTCCTATCCGGTCGACGGCGCCGTGCTGCTGGGCGGCTGCGACAAGTCCACCCCGGCGCTGCTGATGGGCGCGGCCAGTGCCGACCTTCCGGCGGTCTTCGTCCCGGCCGGGCCGATGCTGCCGGGGCATTGGCGCGATGAGGTGCTGGGCTCGGGCACCGATATGTGGAAGTACTGGGACGACAAGCGGGCCGGGCTGATCGGCGACTGCGAGATGTCCGAGCTGGAGCGGGGGCTGGCCCGTTCGCCCGGCCACTGCATGACGATGGGCACCGCCTCCACGCTGACGGCCGCCGCCGAGGCGCTGGGTGTGACCGTCCCCGGCGCCTCGTCCATCCCGGCCGTGGACTCCGGGCACGACCGGATGGCCGCCGCCTCCGGACTGCGCGTGGTCGAGCTGGTGCGGCAGGACCTCAGGCTCTCGGAGATCCTCACCCGGGAGGCGTACGAGGACGCGGTCGCGACCGTGCTCGCCCTCGGCGGCTCCACCAACGCGGTGATCCATCTGATCGCGATGGCGGGCCGGTCCGGGGTGCGGCTGACCCTCGACGACTTCGACCGCATCGCTCGTACGGTCCCCGTGCTGGCCGATCTGCGGCCCGGCGGCCGGTATCTGATGGAGGACTTCCACTTCGCCGGCGGGCTCCCGGGCTTTCTCTCCCGCCTTACGGACGTGCTGCACCTGGACCGCCCCACCGTCGCCCACCCCACGCTGCGCGAACAGCTCGACGGCGCCCTGGTGCACAACCCCGAGGTGATCCGGCCCCGCGACCATCCGCTGGCCGAGGAGGGCGGAGTGGCCGTGCTGCGCGGCAATCTGTGCCCCGACGGAGCGGTCATCAAGCACATCGCGGCCGAGCCCCGGCTGCTGAAACACACCGGCCCCGCCGTGGTCTTCGACGACTACAGGACGATGCAGGCCACCATCGACGACCCCGGTCTCGGCATCACCGAGGACAGTGTGCTGGTGCTGCGCAACGCCGGTCCGCTCGGCGGCCCCGGAATGCCGGAGTACGGGATGCTGCCGATCCCCGACCATCTGCTCAAGCAGGGGGTGCGGGACATGGTGCGGATCTCCGACGCCCGGATGAGCGGCACCAGTTACGGGGCCTGTGTGCTGCATATCGCGCCCGAGTCGTATGTGGGCGGCCCGCTCGCCCTCGTCCGCGACGGCGATCGGATCACCCTGGACGTGGCGGCGCGGGTGCTGCGGCTGGAGGTGGACGACGCCGAGCTGGCGCGGCGCCGGGCGGTGTGGACGGCCCCGCCGCCCCGTTACGAGCGCGGCTACGGCGCGCTCTACCAGGAGCAGATGACCCAGGCGGACACCGGCTGCGACTTCCGCTTCCTGGCCCGCCCCGGGGCGGTGCCCGAACCCTACGCGGGCTGACGCCTCCTCTTCGGCGCCAAATTTTTTTGTACGAGATACCGAACGACATTCGGTAAGCGCTTCACGGAAGCGCTTCACCGTCCCGTACACCGTCGACTCCGAGAACGGAGAAGCAGTCATGGCCGACGCCGTGGCGAAACCGCCCCGGGTCACCCGGCGCCGTACCGGAGGACCGGCCCGCCGCCTCCCGTATCTGCTGATCGCCCCCGCCGGGCTGCTGATGCTGGGCTTCATCGCCTATCCGATGCTCAGCGTCCTCTACTACAGCCTGCGGAACTACAACGTCACCAAGCCCTGGCGGAACGGCTACGCGGGCTTCGGCAACTTCACCCGGATCCTCACCGACGACCCGCAGTTCTGGGACACGCTCGTCTTCAGCGGCAAATGGGTCGTCACCGAGGTGCTGTTGCAGCTCCTGCTCGGCCTCGCGCTCGCCCTGCTGGTCCACCAGACCTTCCTCGGCCGCGGCCTCGCCCGCGCCCTGGTCTTCTCGCCCTGGGCCGTGTCCGGAGTGCTGACCACCACCATCTGGATGCTGCTCTACAACCCCTCGACCGGCATCAGCCGCTATCTCGCGGACGCCGGGATCGGCACGTACGGCACCTCGGTGCTCTCCGACACCGGAACCGTCTTCTGGGCCGCCGTCGTCGCCGAACTCTGGCGCGGCGTCCCGTTCTTCGCGATCCTCATCCTCGCCGACCTCCAGTCCATCCCCCAGGACCTCTACGAGGCGGCCTCGGTCGACGGCGCGGGCCGGGCGCGGCGGTTCCTCCACATCACCCTGCCGCATCTGAAGGACGCGATCATCCTGGCCACGCTGCTGCGCGGCGTCTGGGAGTTCAACAACGTCGATCTGCTCTACACCCTCACCGGCGGCGGACCGGCCGGGGAGACCACCACCCTTCCGCTGTACGTCGCCAACACCGGGATCAACGGCCATGACTTCGGCTACGCCTCCGCGCTGACCACCGTCGCCTTCGTGATCCTCCTCTTCTGCTCGATCCTCTATCTGCGCCTGAGCAAGTTCGGAGGCGAGACCAAGTGACCGCCGCACTCGCCGAGCAGGGCACCCGGCCCGCCCCCGCGGCCACCCCGCCGCCCACCGCCCGGGGGAGGCGCCGGCGCGGGCTCGACCAGGGCGTACCGCGCTGGCAGATCTATCTGCCGCTGTGCCTGTATCTGCTGTTCACCCTCGTCCCCTTCTACTGGATGCTGCTGTTCGCACTGCGCCCCGCGGGCTCGAACGCGCTGGTGCCCTGGCCGATCACCGGTGAGCACTTCCAGAAGGTGTGGAACGAGCGCAGCTTCGGGATCTTCTTCCAGAACAGCATGATCGTCGGCATCGCCTCGCTGGTGATGACGACGGCGGTCGCGCTGGCCGGCGGCTACGCCCTCGCCCGCTTCGACTTCCGTGCCAAAAAGGGCTTCATGCTGGCGCTGCTGGCCTCGCAGTTCATCCCGGGCGCGCTGATGCTGGTGCCGCTCTTCGAGATCTTCAAGAACCTCCAGATGATCAACTCGCTGGGGAGCGTGGTCATCGCGGAGACCGTCTTCCAGCTCCCCCTGTCGATCATCCTCATCAGCGGCTTCATCAAGAACGTGCCGGTGTCGCTCGAGGAACAGGCGTGGGTCGACGGCTGCGGCCGCTTCCGGGCCTTCTGCGCGGTGGTGCTGCCGCTGCTGCGCCCCGGGCTGATCGCGGTCGGCTCCTTCGCCTTCGTCCACAACTGGAACCACTTCCTGTTCGCGCTGATGTTTCTCAGCTCCCAGGACAAACAGACCATCCCGGTCGGCCTCAACACCCTCATCGGCGCCGACAGCGTCGACCTGGGCGCGCTCGCGGCGGGCGGGGTGATCGCCGCGGTGCCGGTCGTCATCGTCTTCGCCTTCATCCAGAAATGGCTGATCACCGGCCTCAGCGCGGGGGCGGTCAAGGGCTGACCGAAACGGTCGGCGGCACAACGTATGCGGACAAGGAGGTCCGAGCATGGGCATGGCGCACCCCCCGGGACGAGGGGAAGCCCCGGCCGAGGAACCGATACCCGTCGTCCTCGCGGGCGCCCGCGGCCACGGCCGCTGGCATCTGGACAACATCCGGCGGCTGACCGCCGGGGGAAAGGTCCGGCTCGCCGGGGTGTGCGAACTTCGGCCGCTCACCCGTGAGGAGCTGGGCGACGGGCTCGGCGAGCCCGAGCAATCCGCCGACCTGGCCGGACTCGTGGCCCGGACCGGCGCCCGGATCGCCGTCATCTGCACCCCGATCCACACCCACGCCGACCTCGCCCTCACCGCCGCCGAACGCGGTGCCCACCTTCTGCTGGAGAAGCCGCCCACACCCTCGTACGCCGAATTCGCCCGGATGAGCGAAGGACTGCGCCGCTACGGAACCGTCTGCCAGATCGGCTTCCAGTCGCACGGCTCCCACGCCCTGCCCGCCATCCGGAACCTCGTCGCCGACGGCCGCATAGGGGCGATCCGCGGCATCGGTGCCGCCGGGGCATGGGCCCGTGACGAGGACTACTACGCCCGCGCCCCCTGGGCCGGACACCGCACCCTCGACGGCCGCGACGTCGTCGACGGCGTCCTCACCAACCCCCTCGCCCACGCCGTCGCCACCGCCCTGCACCTCGGCGGCGCCGACCGGGCCGAGGACGTGGCCGGTATCGAGCTGGAGCTGTACCGGGCCAACGCCATCGAGGCCGACGACACCTCCTGCGTACGCGTCCGCACCAGCCGCGGCATCACCGTCGCCGCCGCCGTCACCCTCTGCGCGGAGGAGCCCGGCGAGCCGTATGTCGTCATCCACGGCGACCGGGGCCGGATCACCTTCTGGTACAAGCTGGACCGGGTCCGCGTCGAACGCGACGGAGCGTCGCCCGAGACCACCGACCACGCGCGCACCGATCTGCTGGACAACCTCGTCGCCCATCTGCGCCACGGCACCGAACTGCTCGTCCCACCGGACCGCACCGGCGCGTTCATGCGCGTCGTCGAGGCGGTCCGCACCGCCCCCGCACCGGTCCCGCTGCCCGCCGACGCCTGGCGCACCGAGCCCGGTGCGGGCGTCACCCCGCGAGCCGCCAACCGGCGCGTGGTGACCGGCATCGACCGACTGGTCACCGCCGGCGCCGAGCGCCTCGCCCTGTACTCGGAACTGCGCGCCCCCTGGGCCGCACGCCCCGCGGAGGTCCCGCACCCATGACACCCCTGACCCCCTCCAACCCGCTGACCCCCTCCCTCACCCGCCGTCCCCCCTGCACCGTGCTGCGCCATGAGAACCGGGTCGTCGGGTCGTATGCGCACCGTCCCCGACTGCCCGGCATGCGCGCGCCGCGCCCGTATCTGCACCCCGTACGCACCCTCGGCGGCGTCACCGTCACCGGGCTGCGGCCCACCGAGGACCCGGCCCACCTGGGTGTGTCCATGGCGATCCCGGAGGTGGCGGGACACGACTTCGGGGGCGGCCAGGGCCGCCTGGACCACCAGGGGAGCCAGCGTCATCTGAGCTGGCTGCTGCGCGACCCCGATGGCTTCGTGGAGGAGCTGTCATGGGCGGTCGGCGGGCGGCAACTGCTGCTGGAGCGGCGCACGGTGGCCGTACGGGCCCTGGGAACGGCGTGCTGGGCGCTGGACTTCACCTCCGCCCTCACCAATGTGACGGGCCAGGAGCTGGCCCTCGGCGGGACGGGCCACGGAGGCGGCTTCTTCTGGCGCGTCCCGCGCGGCCCCGAGCCCGCACAGGTCTTCAGCGCCGACGGCGAGGGCGCGGCGGCGGTGCACGGACGGCCCGCGGACTGGCTGGCGCTGGCCACCGACGCGTGGACGCTGGTCTTCGCGGGCGCGACCGGCGACACCCGGGCCGACCCGTGGTGTGTGCGCACCGGGGAACACCCGGGCGTCGGCTCGGCCCTCGCCTCGGACCGCCCACTGCCCCTGGCCCCCGCGGACACGGTCACCCGACGCGTAGTCACCGCGATAACCGACGGCCGCCTGACCCGCCCGGAGGCAGCCCGCATAGCGAGCCACCTCTCGGACAAGGGCGCGGCCGTATGAGCGGGGTTGTGGGCAATCGTGACTCCCCCAGCTACCGCTGGGAGGTGCCCCCGGCGGAACGGGTGGGCACAACCCGACCCGCACAGGGCCACCGCCCTCAGCCACGACGGCGCACCCCTCAACGACCAGCAACCGCCAGCGACGCCACAAGGAGACGGACGCACACCATGACCCCACGCACCCGCAGAGCACCCCACACCGCAACCGCCCTGGCGGCATTGCTCACCCTGACGGCCACCGCTTGCGGCGACAACGGCTCGACCACCGGCGAGGAGGGCTCCGGTAAGGGCACCATCACCTTCTGGGACAACAACGGCGGCCCCCGCACCAAGGTCTGGAAGCGGATCATCACCAAGTTCGAGGACAAGTACCCCGACATCACGGTCAAGTACGTCCCGATCCCGATCACCAATGTGCAGTCGAAGTACGACACCGCCATCCAGAGCGGCGGCGACAGCCTGCCCGACGTCGGCGGCGTGGGCACCGCGTATCTGGCCAATCTGGTCGCCCAGGGCGCCCTCGACCCCGTGACCGACCGCATCGACGACAGCGGCCTCAAGGGCAAGCTGATCAAGAACATGGTCGACAGCGTCCGCGCGGCCGGCGGGGAGGGCAAGGAGCTGTACTCCGTCCCGACCTCCGCCAACCAGGGCACCCTCTGGTACCGCACCGACCTCTTCAAGGCGGCGAAGCTGCCGGCGCCGGACAGTTGGGAGAGGTTCTACAAGGCCGCCGACGAGCTGACCGACCAGGGCGGGAACAAGTTCGGCTTCACCCTGCGCGGCGGCGCGGGCTCGATCGCCCAGGCGCTGGACATGATGTACGCCCAGTCCGGCATCGCGTCCTTCTGGGACGGCGACAGGACCACCCTCAACGACCCCAGGAACGTCGCGGCGCTGGAGAAGTACATCGCCCTCTTCAAGAAGGTCACGCCCGCCGCGGACCTCAACAACGACTTCGCCAAGATGGTCGCCCAGTTCGACCAGGGCGACATCGGGATGCTTCAGCACAACCTGGGCAGCTATGTCGACCACGTACGGCTGCTCGGCAAGGAGAAGATCGCGGGCATACCGCTGCCGCCCTCCCGGGCCGGGGTACCGCGCACCATCGTCTCCAACCCGGTCGACGGCCTCGGGCTGTTCAAGGCGAGCAGGAACAAGGCGGCGGCCTGGAAGTTCATCGAGTTCGCGGCCTCGCCGGAGATGAACAGCCTCTGGAACGAGGACGTCGGCGCGATCCCCGCCAACGTCGGCGCCGCGGACGACGACTGGATTGCCGAGGCCCCGCCGACCAAGGCCGCGCTGGAGTCGCTCAACGATCCGCGGACCAAGGTCGTCCAGTTGCCGTACTACCTCCCGGACTGGAACGACATCAGCAAGGCCGACAACGAGCCCGGCTTCCAGAAGGTGCTGCTCGGCCGGATGACCGCCAAGGCGTTCTGCGACAAGGTCGCGGACGAGCTCAACGCGGCACAGGCGGACTGGAAGAAGCACCAGGGTTAGCCGCGCCCGATCACCACATCGCTCCACGGGCCCTCGGCCCTCGGGCCCGGGGGCCCTATGAACCCCGTGTATACCTCAGGTGTATAGTGCTCGCAGTTTATGCGGCCAACAGTACCCATTTCCATGCCTGTTGGCCGCATTGCGATCACTCATGGCAACAAAAGGACTGCGGGGATATCAATGGGGCGAAAAGGTCGAATATCCGGACTGCTCGTGAGTGCCGTCTGTCTGACACTGGGCATCACCGGCTGTGGCGCGTCCTACGACACCACCTCGCCGCGCAGCGCCCGGGAGCACGCGGTGAAGGACGCCGGGCACGCGACACCGGCCGCCTCGAAGCCGGACGTGCTGAAGAAGGGCGACGGGACGAACGGCTCGGTCGACTGCTCCCGCGCCAAATGCGTCGCCCTCACCTTCGACGCGGGCCCCAGCGAGAACACGCCCCGGCTGCTGAAGATCCTCAAGCGGGAGAAGGCCCATGCGACCTTCTTCATGCTCGGCAAGAAGCACATCGAGAAACACCCCGACCTGGTGCGCCGCATCGCGGACGAGGGGCATGAGCTGGCCAACCACACCTGGTCGCACAAGATCCTGACCAAGACCGACGACGACGGGGTCCGTTCGGAGATCAACCGGGTCCAGAGCGCCGTCAAGAAGCTCACCGGCCGTACGCCGCTGCTGATGCGGCCGCCGCAGGGGCGTACCGACGAGCGGGTCTCCAAGATCTGCAAGAAGCTGGGCGTGGCGCAGGTGCTGTGGAGCGTGACGGCGAAGGACTATCAGACGACCGACTCCGCGCTGATCGAGAAGCGGGTGATGGAGCAGACGAAGCGCGACGGGATCATCCTGCTGCACGACATCTACAAGGGCACGGTGCCGGCGGTGCCGGGGATCCTGGCGAAGCTGAAGAAGGATGGCTATACGGTGGTGACGGTCTCCCAGCTCCTGGCCCCGGCCACCCCGGAACCGGGCAAGGTCTATCGCCCATGAGCCAACAGACCAACAGGACCTTCCGTTTCCGAACATCCTCGGCCACAAAACGATCAAGACTTGTCGCAAGCTATCGCGAGGCGATCGGAATTTCGTAATCTAAGAATCCTCGGGTGCCCGGCAACCTAATCTGGACTGGCGGCAACTACGACATGGGACAGGCCGGTCCGGATCCTCCGGCCCGTTCTCTCGACGCGGAACAGGAGTTGCCATGGGGCTGAGGCGTAAGCGGGGCCGCCACCGTCGCCGCAAGGACCGCACGCTGCCGTTGGGCAGCGCGGTGATCGTGGCGTCGGCCGTGGCCGGGGTGTATCTGACGGCTTCGCCGGACGGCGCGAGCGCCGTGCCCACCACCGTGTATGTGGCCACCAATGGCAGCGACGGCGACAGCGGCACCCTCAAGTCCCCCTACCGAAGCCTCGAGAAGGCGATATCGGCCGCCAAGGCGGGCACCACCATCGAGGTGCGCGGGGGCACGTACTACCCCGCCAGGACGCTGCGCAGCTCCGTCAGCGGCACCCCCCGCGAGCGCGTCCAACTGCGGTCCTACGGGGCGGAGAAGGTCCGGCTCGACGGCTCCCGGCTCGGCGAGGGCTCCTCCCTGGTCTCCCTCAGCGCCGACTACTGGACGGTCTCCGGGATCGAGCTGCGCAACGCCCCGGGCGGCGGCCTGGTCTGCACCTCCTGTGCGCGAAACGTCTTCCAGAACCTCAGCACCCACGGCAACGGCGACACCGGACTCACCCTCCGCGGCGATGACACCAACGGCAATGTCATCCGGAACCTGGACTCCTACGGCAACCACGACGACGCCACCGGCGGCCAGAGAGCCGACGGCATGGCCCTCACCCACGGCTCCGGCACCGGCAACGTGGTCACCGGATCCCGGCTGTTCCGCAACAGCGACGACGGCCTCGACCTGTGGATGTGGGGGAGCCCCGTCACCATCGAGCACTCCTGGGCCTTCGAGAACGGCCGGAACCGCTGGCACATCCCCTACTTCAAGGGCGACGGCAGCGGCTTCCAGCTCGGCGCCAGCCGCCGCGGTGCCCCCTCGCCCGCCCATGTCGTACGGACCTCCGCCGCCTGGGCCAACACCAAGAGCGGCTTCGAGGCGGGCGGCAACACCGGAGCCCTCCGCCTCCAGCGCACCACCGCCTTCGACAACTGGGACAAGGGCTACTCCTTCGCCGGCTCCCGCGCCCTCCTGACCCGCAACCTCGCGGTCTCCAACGGCCGCGGCAGCGCCGACACCGGAGTCCTCGCCGCCTCCCGGGACAACAACTGGACGCCGGGCGGCCCGGCCACCCCGCCGCTGGTCACCACCGACCCCACCACGGCCCTCGGCCCCCGGCGGCAGGACGGCTCCCTCCCGGTCACCAGCTTCCTCGTCGTCATGGACCGCACCGAGATCGGCTCGACGATGAACTGAAACCCCGGGAGACCCGGGGCTCCCCCGGGGAAGCCGTCCCGCCCGGTCAGCTATGGCCCATGATGGCGCGCGGGCGGTAGGGGTCCTCCAGACGGGCCACCTCCGCCTCGTCGAGCGTCAGCCCGACCGCCGCGACCGCGTCCTCCAGATGCCCGATCTTCGTGGCCCCCACGATCGGCGCGGTGACCGCGGGCCTGCCGAGCAGCCACGCCAGCGCGACCCGGGCGGGGGAGACCCCGCGCTTCTCGGCGACCGCGCGGGTGGCGTCGAGTATGGAGAACTCCGCGTCCGCGTACCACTTCTCCACCAGCGGATCGTTGCCCGCCCGGACCGTGGTCCCGGTACGGTCCCGGTCGCGGGTGCCCGCCAGCAGCCCGCGCGCCAGCGGGCTCCAGGGGATGACACCGACGCCCTGGTCCAGGCAGAGCGGGTTCATCTCCCGCTCCTCCTCCCGGTAGAGCAGGTTGTAGTGGTTCTGCATGGAGACGAACCGGGTCCAGCCGTGCGCCTCGGCCGTGTGCTGCGCCTTGGCGAACTGCCAGGCGAACATGGAGGAGGCGCCGATGTACCGGACCTTTCCGGCCCGCACCACATCGTGCAGCGCCTCCATCGTCTCCTCGATGGGCGTCCCGGGGTCGAAGCGATGGATCTGGTAGAGATCCACATGGTCGGTGCCCAGCCGCCGCAGCGAGGCGTCGATGCCCGCCAGGATGTGCTTACGGGACAGCCCGCGGTCATTGGGGCCCTCGCCCATCGGGGAGTAGACCTTCGTGGCGAGGACATAGTCGTCGCGGCCGGGGAACAGCTCCCGCAGCAGCTCGCCGGTGATCTCCTCGCTCCGGCCCATCGAGTACATGTCGGCGGTGTCGAAGAAGGTCACCCCCTCCTCGACCGCGCGCCGCACGATCGGCCGCGCGTCGTCGATGTCCAACTGCCAGGGCCGGTGTTCGGGGTTGCCGTAGCTCATCATGCCGAGGCAGATCCGCGACACCTTGATGCCCGACGCGCCCAGCCGTGCGTACTCCATGCGTCCGCTCCTCCCGCCCATCCGTCCGTTCGGCCGATCCGTCACAGCAGACCACCCCGGCCGCCGGATGTCAGCCCGGTGTGACGAAACCGCTTTCGTACGCGGCGATCACCGCCTGGGTGCGGTCCCGCACCCCCAACTTGGTGAGCACCGCCCCCACATGCGTCTTGACCGTGGCCGGTCCCACCGCCATCCGGGCCGCGATCTCGGAGTTGGACAGCCCGTCGGTCATCAGCCGCAGCACCACCGCCTCCCGCTCGGAGAGCCGCTCGCCCAGCGCCCGCGCGCTCGCCTCGCGGTCCGGGCCGCGGGCGGCGGCGTGCTCGGCGGCCAGCGCCCGCACCGCGGCCGGGAACAGCAGCGAATCGCTGCGCGCCACCAGCCGCACCGCCTGCACCAGGTCCTCCGCACGGGCCCGCTTGAGCAGAAAGCCGCTGGCCCCGGCGCGCAGCGCGTCATACACATAGCTGTCGTTCTCGAACGTCGTCACCACGATGACGCGCGGCGGGTCCGCCATGGTGCCCAGGATCCGCTCGGTGGCGCGGATGCCGTCGACATCGGGCATCCGGACGTCCATCAGCACGACGTCCGGGCGCAGTTCACGGACCACCGGTACGGCCTCGGCGCCGCTTCCGGCCTCGCCGACGACCTCCAGGTCCGGTTCGCTGGAGAGGATCGCGCGCAACGCGGTGCGCACCATCCGCTCGTCGTCGACCAGCACGATGCGCAGCGGGGACGACGGTTCGCCCACCGGGGACGGCGGGGTGCTCATCGGGACGCCTCCAGCGGGAGCCGGACCGTCAGCCGCCAGACGCCGTCCACGGTGTCCCAGGCACAGGTGCCGCGCAGCAGGGTGGCTCGCTCGGCGATGCCGCGCAGCCCGCGGCCGCCGGTGGGCCGTGCCCGGGTGGCTCCGTTCACCGGGTTCTCCATCGTGATCTCCACCTTCTTCGGGTCCTCGGCGATCCGGAGCCGCACCGGCACCCGGCCCGCGTGGCGCAGCGCGTTGCTGAGCCCCTCCTGGACGATGCGGTACGCCTCGCGGGAGACGACGGGCGGCAGCCGGTCCAGTGCGCCCGGGGCCGTCAGCTCGACGGCGACGCCCGCGGCCCGGGTGCGGGCCAGCAGCCCGTCCAGATCCATGAGGGAGGGGGCGGGGGCGGGGGCCGGACGGTCCTCCCCTTCGCGTAACAGGCCCAGCACGCTGTCGAGTTCGCCGACCGCGTTCCGGGTGGTCTCCTCGATGGCCGCCAGGGCCTCCCGGGCGAAGTCCGGATCGGTATCGAGGACCTTACGGGCCGCGCTCGCCTGGAGGGTCACCGCGCTCAGCGCATGGCCGACCGAGTCGTGCAGTTCGCGGGCGAGCCGGTTGCGGGCGGCCAGCCGGGTGGCCCGCTGCTCGGCGGCGGCGAGCCGCTCGGCGGGGGCCGGGCCGAGCAGCGCGGGCGCACAGCGGGCCAGCAGCGCCCCGGCGGCCGCGGCGATCCCCATGATCACGCCCAGCAGCAGCACCCCGGCCAAGGGCGCCAGCGCGGAGGGGGCCGAGGCGAAGGCGTGCGGCCAGCCCTCGTCGACGTACGAACCGTCGGTGAACGGCAGGGCGATCAGCATCGCCGAGGCGGGCAGCAGGGACAGGGTGAGCCCGCTGACCAGCCCGCCGATGGCCAGATGCAGCCCGTACCAGAGCAGGGTGCGGGCGCGCGCGTCCCATGACCCGGCGGGCCCGGCCGCGAGTTCCGCGGACTCCGGAAGCCCGCACAGCGAGCGCGCGGCGGTGGCCTCCAGGGGGCGTACGAGCGGGAGCAGCGCGGTCGGCACGGCCAGCGGCAGGGCCAGGCCGAAGGTGCCCAGTTGCCACACCAGGGAGGTGAAGGGAACGGCGTCCCGCAGGAGCATCGCGAAGACGACGCCGGTCAGCAGGTAATACGGCATCAACAGGGCGCCGCCGAGCACCAGATGGACCCAGCGCAACTGGGCCCGGCGGCCGGCCACCGCACGGACCGCCCGCCGCCACCACGCCCCGGTCACGGGGCCCGGTGCGCTGCCGCGCCCCCGGCGGGGCCGCACTCGCGGAAGAGGCGCCCGCCGCCGGTGAGGACGGGTGATCCGAGGGTCATCCGCACAGCGTAGGTCAGCTTCATCGGCGCGGTCGGCTCCTTGGCGGGCGGGCGGGTGCCGGACGCGTCCGTCCGCCGGGAAGGGTGTAGGTCACGGGGACCAGCCTCGCGGCGCGGCGGGCGCCGCGCCTCACCCTGTCCGACGATCCGCCTCCGCCGCGTGGCGGAGCGGGCCGTCCTCCCATGGGTCAAAGACGGCGCGTCGCGAGGGTGAGCCGGTCCCGGGCGTCGAACAGCGCGTCCTTGATCATCTGCTCATGGGTGGGGGTGAGCCGGGCCACCGGCACCGAGCAACTGATGGCGTCGCGCGAGGGGGTGCGGTACGGGATGGCGATGCCGAAGCAGCGCAGCCCCAGCGTGTTCTCCTCGCGGTCCACCGCGTACCCCTGCTCCCGGATCAGGTGCAGCTCCTCGATCAGCTTCTCGCGGTCGGTGATGGTGTGCTCGGTGAGCTGCCCCAGGGTCTCCGGCAGCAGCTTGCGCACCTGCTCGTCGGAGTACGTGGCCAGCAGCGCCTTGCCCAGCGAGGTGGAGTGGGCGGGCAGCCGGCGGCCGACGCGGGTGAAGGGGCGCAGATAGTGCTGCGACTGCCGGGTGGCGAGATAGACGACGTTGGTGCCGTCGAGGCGGGCGAGGTGGATGGTCTCGGTGGTGTCGTCCGAGAGCCGGTCCAGGGTGGGGCGGGCGGCGGCCACGACCTCGTCGCCGTCGATATAGGAGGTGCCGACGAGCAGGGCGCGCACCCCGATGCCGTAGCGGGTGCCGGTGGCGTCCGTCTCCACCCAGCCGAGCTCCACCAGGGTGCGCAGCAGCATATAGAGGCTCGACTTGGGATAGCCCACGGCCTCCTGGACCGCGGCGAGGCTGTGCATTCCGGGCCGGCCGGCGAAGAACTCCAGCAGTTCGACCGTGCGGACAGCCGATTTGACCTGGGCCCCGCCCGTCTCGGTAGCTGACATCGCCTTGACCCCTCTGTTCGACCAGCCATAGAGTCCCGAGGGAAATTCATCACCCGGGACAGCGTTCAGCATATCGAACACCGTCGATGTGTGGGACGCAAGCAGCGGTAACACCACAGCAGGAGGAATCCGCGGTGTCAGCACCAGTGTGGAGCGTCGACCCCCGAACCGGAAAGCAGCGGGAGCAGGTAGCGGTCGAAGCCACGGCGGAGGAGGTCGATCGCGTGGTGCGCGCGGCCCACGCCGCCCGCGGCTCCCTGGCCGACCGTACGGTGCGCGCCGCCCTGCTGCGCACCGCCGCCGACCTCCTCGACGAGGCCCGCGACCAGTTGGTCGAGGCCGCCGACGCGGAGACCGCGCTCGGCCCCGCCCGGCTCACCGGCGAACTCGCCCGCACCACCTACCAACTGCGGGCTTTTGCGACCATCGTGGACGAGGGCGCCTTCCTCGACGTCCGTATCGACCACGCCGACGCCACCCAGACCCCGCCCTGGCCCGATCTGCGCCGCTACAAGCTGCCGCTCGGCGTCGTCGCCGTCTACGCCGCCAGCAACTTCCCGCTCGCCTTCTCCGTGCCCGGCGGCGACACCGCGAGCGCCCTGGCCGCCGGCTGCCCGGTCGTCGTCAAGGCCCACCCCGACCACCCCGCCACCTCCGAGGTCGCCGCCGCCGCGCTGCGCCGCGCGGCCGAGCGGGTCGGGGTGCCCGCCGATGTGATCGCGGTGGTGCACGGTTTCGAGGCGGGCATCGAGCTGGTCGGGCATCCGCTGATCGCCGCCGCCGGCTTCACCGGATCGGTGCGCGGCGGCCGCGCCCTGCACGACGCGGCGGCCTCCCGGCCGGTGCCGATCCCCTTCCACGGCGAGCTGGGCAGCCTCAACCCGGTCGTGGTCACCGAGGCCGCGGCCGCCGAGCGCGGCGACCAGATCGGCGCGGGGCTCGCGGGCTCCATGACGCTGGGCGTGGGCCAGTTCTGCACCAAGCCCGGCTTTGTGCTGGCCCCGGCGGGACCGGCGGGCGACGGCCTGGTGAAGTCCCTCACCGAGGCGGTCAGCAACACCGACGCGGGCGTTCTGCTCGACCACCGGATGCGGGACAACTTCGTCGCCGGGGTCAAGGAGCGCGCCGAGCTGGCGGACGTGGAGGCCCCGGTCACCCCCGGCTCCGGCGGCGAGCACACGGTCAGCGCGGGCTTCCTGACCGTCCCGGCGCGGCGGCTCACCGAGGACGGCCCGCACGATGTGCTGCTGGAGGAGTGCTTCGGCCCGGTGACGGTCGTGGCGCGCTACGAGAGCGACGACGAGATCAGCGCGGTGCTCGGCCGGCTCCCGGGCAACCTCACCGCCACCGTCCAGATCTCCGCCGCCGAGGGCGAGGGCACCGAGGGCCGGGCCGGTGCGCTGATCGCCGAGCTCACCCCGCTGGCCGGACGGGTCCTGGTCAACGGCTGGCCGACCGGTGTCGCCGTCGCCCCGGCCCAGCACCACGGCGGCCCCTACCCGGCCACCACCTCCACCTCCACCTCGGTCGGCGGCACCGCCATCGAGCGCTGGCTGCGGCCGGTGGCCTATCAGGACACCCCGGCCGCCCTGCTGCCGCCGGAGCTGCGGGACGAGAACCCGCTGGAGCTGCCCCGGCGGATCAACGGCATCCGGGAGCAGCGCGGCTGAAGCCCCGGAACGACCTCCGGGAGCAGCGCCGCTGAAGCCCGGACCGACGGCGCGGCCGCCGGAACCGCGGACCTGACCCGCGGTTCCGGCGGCCGATTCACCGGTGCGGTCACCCGGGCGCCCCGCCCGGCATGGGCATCGCCGCAGGTCGGCGGGGATCCATAAGGTTCCCTTGAAGGCACCCGACAGGGAATCGCGATGGACGCCGGGGTGAGCCCGTTCCATAGTTGATGGATATGGAGAGCCTGGCGGGCGCCGAATTCGCGCCACACACGACGTATCTCACCACCGCGTCCAGCGGTCTGATCCCCGCACGCTCCGCGGCCGCCGTGAAGGCGGTCCTCGACGACTCGGCCGCCGGACGGCCCGTCGTCGACGTGGCCTTCGAGGCGGTCGAGGAGAGCCGGGCCGTCTACGCCCGGCTCGTCGGCGTACCGGCGCGGCGGGTCGCGGCGGGCAGCTCGGTCGCCGTCTACGCGGGGATGATCGCCACCTCGCTGCCGCCCGGGGCCGAAGTCATCGTCGCCGACGGCGACTTCAGCTCCCTGGTCAACCCCTTCGCCGTCCGCGGCGACCTCAAGCTGCGCATCGTGCCGCTGGAGGAGATCGCGGAGGCGGTACGGCCCGGTACGGCGCTGGTGGCCGTGTCCGCGGTCCAGTCCGCGGACGGGCGGATCGCCGATCTCGCCGCCATCGGGGAGGCGGCCCGGACCCACGGGGCCCGCACCCTGGTGGACACCAGCCAGGCGGCCGGCTGGTTCCCGGTGAACGCCGACGAGGCCGACTACACGGTCTGCGTGGCCTACAAGTGGCTGATGTGCCCGCGCGGGGCCGCGTTCCTGACCGTCCCCGAGGACCTCGGCGAGCTCACCCCCGTCTTCGCGGGCTGGGTCGCGGGCGAGAAGCCCTGGGAGAGCTGCTACGGACCGGTGGCCGAACTCGCCCACTCCGCCCGCCGCTTCGACGAGAGCCCGAGCGTGTACTCCTACGTGGCGGCCCGGCACTCCCTCGCGCTGATCGAGGAGCTGGGCACCGAGACCATCGCCGCCCATGACCGCGCGCTCGCCGACCGCTTCCGGGCCGGGGTCACCGGGCTCGGCCACCAGCCCGTCGCCGCCCCCGGCTCGGCCATCGTCTCCGTACCGGGGCTGGGGGACGCCGCGTCCCGGCTGGCGGAGGCGGAGGTGCATGTCTCGGCGCGGGCCGGCAACCTCCGCGCCTCCTTCCACCTGTACAACACGGCGGCCGATGTGGACCGGCTGCTGGAGGAGTTGTCCCGCTGAGGCGGTCTCCCGGGACCGGAACGGGGATAGAGCGGGGATAGAGCGGGGCTGGAAAAAATCTGAGGGAAGCCGGGGCACTCCGGCTTCCCTCAGATCACGGACGTCAGCTCAGCGCACGGCGGTGATCACCGTACGGGCGTGAAGTCCCTTGCCCCGATGAATTCCGGCCGGGGGACCGGTGCCGCGAACGGCTCCACCGCGGTGTTCTCCACGCTGTTGAACACGATGAAGACGTTGCTGCGCGAGTAGGGCGTGATGTTGTCGCCCGAGCCGTGCATGCAGTTGCAGTCGAACCACGTCGCCGAACCGGCCTTGCCGGTGAACAACTTGATGCCGTGCTTGTCGGCGAAACCGGTGAGCGCCTCGTCGGACGGGGTGCCCGCGTCCTGCATCTGGAGCGACTTCTTGTAGTTGTCCTTCGGCGTCTCGCCCGAGCAGCCGAGGAACGTACGGTGCGACCCCGGCATGATCATGAGGCCACCGTTGGTGTCGTAGTTCTCGGTCAGCGCGATCGAGACCGACACGGTCCGCATGTTCGGCAGCCCGTCCTCGGCGTGCCAGGTCTCGAAGTCCGAGTGCCAGTAGAAGCCCGAGGCGCCGAATCCGGGTTTGACGTTGATCCGGCTCTGGTGGACGTAGACGTCCGAGCCGAGGATCTGCCGTGCGCGACCCACCACTCGCGGGTCGCGCACCAGGTTCGCGAACACCTCGCTGATCCGGTGCACCTCGAACACCGACCGTACGTCCTGCGACTTCGGCTCGATGATCGAGCGTTCGTCGGCGCGCACGTCCGGGTCGGCGACCAGCCGGTCCAGCTCGGCGCGGTAGACCGCGACCTCGTCCGGAGTGATCAGCTCGTCGATTGCCAGGAAGCCGTCGCGATCGAAATCGCTGAGCTCGGACGGTTGCAGCGGCCCGGGGGCGCCGGGGTCGGACCACACCACGGGGTCCACGCGCGGCGTAGCGACCTCCATGGCCCCACGGGTCGGGTACAGGTCAGTGACCGCGGTCATCGGATCATGCCTCCTCGGTCTCGGTGATCAGCGGGTATACGCCGTTCTCATCATGGTCCTCCCGTCCCGTGATCGGCGGGTTGAATACACAGACGCACCGGAAGTCCGTTTTGGGGCGCATTGTGTGCTTCTCGTGCCCGTTCAGCAGATACATGGTGCCGGGCGTGATCCAGTGCTTCTCACCGGTCTCGTCGTTGGTGAGCTCGGCCTCACCCTCGACGCACAGCACCGCCTCGATGTGGTTCGCGTACCACATCGAGGTCTCGGTGCCCGCGTACAGGGTGGTCTCGTGCAACGAGAAGCCGACGCCTTCACGGGCGAGCACGATGCGCTTGCTCTCCCAGGTGCCGGTCTTGGCCTTCACATGCCTCTCGGTGCCCTCGATGTCCTTGAAGGATCGGACGATCACGGTGAGTTCTTGCCTTTCTCTTCTCTGCGGTACGGGAGGGTTATGCGGTCTCGCGGACCGCGCGGGCGAGGGTCCGCAGCCCCTCGTCCAGGTCATCGGGGGAGATGGTCAGCGCGGGCAGCAGCTTGACGACCTCGCTCTCGGGGCCGGAGGTCTCCACCAGCAGCCCCAGCTCGAAGGCGCGCTTGCAAACGGCCGAGGCGCGCGGCTTGTCCTCGAACTCCAGGCCCCACACCAGGCCACGGCCGCGGAAGTGGGTGCCGGACTGCTCCTCGCAGATGGCGCGCAGGGCCTGCTCGACCTGCTCGCCGCGGGCCAGGGTCTGCTTCTCCATCTGGCCGTCGGCCCAGTAGGTGTCCAGGGTCGCGGCGGCGGTGACGAAGGCGGGGTTGTTGCCCCGGAAGGTGCCGTTGTGCTCGCCGGGCTCCCAGATGTCCAGCTCGGGCTTGAAGAGTGCGAGCGACATCGGCATGCCGTAGCCGCTGATGGACTTCGACACGGTCACGATGTCCGGGGTGATGCCCGCCTCCTCGAAGGAGAAGAAGGCGCCGGTGCGGCCGCAGCCCATCTGGATGTCGTCGACGATCAGCAGCATGTCCTGGCGCTCGCACAGCTCGGCCAGGGCGCGCAGCCACTCGGGCCGGGCCACGTTGATACCGCCCTCGCCCTGCACGGTCTCGACGATCACGGCGGCGGGCTGGTTGAGGCCGGAACCCTGGTCCTCCAGCAGCCGCTCGAACCACAGGAAGTCCGGGACCGTGCCGTCGAAGTAGTTGTCGAACGGCATCGGGGTGCCGTGGACCAGCGGGATGCCCGCACCGGCGCGCTTGAAGGCGTTGCCGGTCACGGCCAGCGAGCCCAGCGACATGCCGTGGAAGGCGTTGGTGAACGAGACGATGGACTCGCGGCCCTTGACCTTACGGGCCAGCTTCAGCGCGGCCTCGACGGCGTTGGTGCCGGTCGGGCCCGGGAACATGACCTTGTAGGGCAGATCGCGCGGGCGCAGGATGTTGTTCTGGAACGACTCCAGGAACGCGCGCTTGGCCGTGGTGGACATGTCCAGGCCATGGGTGACGCCGTCACGCTCGATGTAGTCGATCAGCGCCCGTTTCAGCACCGGGTTGTTGTGGCCGTAGTTGAGCGACCCGGCTCCGGCGAAGAAGTCGAGGTAGGTGTGGCCGTCCTCGTCGAACATGTGGCTGCCCTGCGCACGGTCGAAGACGGCGGGCCAGCCACGGCAGTAGCTGCGCACCTCCGACTCCAGGGCCTCGAAGACGCTCAGGGCGGGCGGGGTGATGGTCACAGCGTTCTCCTGGGAGAGGGGTGTGAGGGGGGTGAGGAGGGAGGATCGGGGTGATCGGGGTGTGATCAGGTCCGGTCCGCGCGCGGCCCGAGCGGGCCGAGCGGACCGATGCGGTAGAGCACCTCGGGCTCGTGCCCACCGTCGGGGAAGAGGCCGCCGTGGAAGAGCACCTCGCGCTCGAGCGGCGCTTCGTGCCGTTCGGCGAACGAGGTGAACAGCCGGTTCGAGGCGGTGTTGTCAGGGGTGATCGTCGTCTCGATGCCGCGGACGCCCGCCGTGGCGACCCGCGCGACCAGCCCGTCCAGCAGGGTGGCGGCCAGTTTGCGGCCACGCCAGGCGTGGTCGACGGCGACCTGCCAGACGACGAGGGTCTCGGGGCGCTCGGGCCGGACGTAACCGGTGATGAAGCCGACCGGTCCGCCGTCGGCGTCGCGCGCCACAACGGATGTGGCGGCGAAGTCGCGGCACCACAGGAGGTAGCTGTAGGAGGAGTTGAGGTCCAGGGTTTTGGAGTCGCGAGCGATTCGCCAGATCGCGGCTCCGTCCTCGACGCGCGGTGTGTCGAGGGTGAGGCCCTCCGGCAAATCCAATTCGCTACGGACTAGGTCTGCTTGTGCGGCGGTCATGCAAATTCAATTTACCCAGCAGAATCAGAAAATGCATCGTGGTGGGGGGTTACGTGGAGGGGGGTCGATGTGTTATCACGCGGGAGCGCGCGTGCGCGCGGCCGTTGGCCGAAAGGCGGTAATTTGTAGGGGAGTTACTTGGGCAAAGCGGATCGCCTGTGTGGTCCGTCACATATATGTAACCGGCCGATGACCGTCTTGAATTACGGGACCAGGAACCCGTGAAAAATTTTTTGTTTAGGAATCGCAATGGCGGGCAGACGAATGTGGAAGCAGTAGCGGAAAAACGCGGAGAATTTCTGGCCACGCCGCCATGAATTCAATCCCCCACAGTGAACCGAGGGAAGTCGCCGCGGACCGCGAAGGCCCCGGAGGCGCCGTTGCCCGAGGCCGAGTACGCGTCCCGGCCGGTGTCCCGGTCCCCCTCGGAGTGGTTGTACTGCCCCGCGAAGACATACCGGCCCGCGCGTACGGTCGCGCCCTTCCGGAGCGTCCAGCGATAGACCAGCACGCCGTCCTCGATGCGGGTGGCGGTGGCCATATCGCCGGTCGGCAGCGAACTCCAGGACCCGGTGGACACCACATCCCCGGTGTCCGCGACCCGCAGCTCCACCGTCAGCGAGGTCAGCGGCCTACCGATGGTGAGCGTGATGTCACTCTGCGCCCAGTACGGATTGGAATGGGCGTTGATGGCGCCCCTGGAGCGAA
The DNA here is from genome assembly GCF_047218265.1 of Streptomyces sp. CY-1. Lineage (NCBI taxonomy): Bacteria > Bacillati > Actinomycetota > Actinomycetes > Kitasatosporales > Streptomycetaceae > Streptomyces > Streptomyces sp. CY-1. Next base: position 3,108,866 of record NZ_CP178393.1, on the reverse strand, counting down.
CGGTCGGCTCGGCGAGATGGTTTGGACCGGCCGCGGTGGGAAAGGCGCTCGGCGTGTGCCGCTCAGCATCGCTCTGCGACCCGGCGCCCGGCTCCTCCCCGGGCCGCTTGTCCGCGCCCGCGCCCGCACCGGCCGGAGGCGCGGGAGGCTCGCTCGAGGTGCGCACCGTCTGCGGCCGCTCGGCACCGTCCATGGCCACCACCGCGATCCCCGTCGCCACGACCGCCGCGGCCAGCCCGGCGACCGGGCCCACCAGCCGGGTCGGCCAGGTCCGGCGCGGGCTCGTCCGCGCGCTCCGGCCGCGGCCCCGGTCGTCGGCCGCTATGCCCGCCGTGACCCGGGCCAGCATCCGGATCCGGTCCGGCTCATGGGAGGCGGCGGCCGTACGCAGCTCGGCGACGACACCGCGGCCCTCGGGGCGCTCGCGATGCTCGATCATCAACCGCCCCCTCCCGCATGCCCGGCGTGGCCCATATGACCCGAGTGGCGAGCGGGTCCTGGGTGGCCTGTGCGGCCCTTGTTCCCGGAGCGGAGCGTTCGTACCGTCTGCTCGGCCTCCGTCGCCCCGGGCAGCTCGCCCTCGCCGTCCGCAGGGCCGAGCAGCCGCTCCAGCTCGGCGATTCCACGGGAGGTCTGGCTCTTGACCGTGCCCACCGAAATGCCCAGCGTACGGGCCGTCTCCCGCTCGGAGAGGTCGAAGGCGTGCCGCAGCACCACACATGCGCGCTTGCGGAACGGCAGCCGGACCAGCGCGGCCTGCACATCCACCACGGCGGACACATCCGGATCGTCCACATGGTCGGAGCGCTGCGAGGAGAAGAGCGCCACCCGCCGCCGCTCGCGCACCAGACTGCGGATCCGGGAGCGGGCCAGGTTGGCGACCACGCCCCGGGCGTACGCGGCGGGGTGGTCGGCGGCCCGCACCCGGTCCCACTGGTGCCAGACCGCCACCAGCGCGTCGGCCGCCAGGTCGTCCGCCCCGTCGGAGCTGCCGAGCAACAGATGGGCGAGGCGGGCCAGTTCGGCGTGGTGCCGCTCGAAGAAGTCCCGGAATTCGGCCTGTGGGTCGGTGGGGTGCCGCGGGTTGGGCTGTGGGTCGGTGTGCGCGTCGGCCGATAATGCGTCGGCCGATAAGCCGTCGGGGTCCTCCGGTGCGTGGGGCGCTCGCGCGGTGCCCGCGGCGGCCGCGTCATCGGCGGGAGCGTTCACGAGGACCTCCTCACTGCCCCTCCTCCGGTGGGTTGCGTGAGCGTAGCAGCGCTGCGCATGTTGTTCGAGTGGCGCCGTTCCAGCTCCTGGGAATTGGCCGGTCAACGCCCTGTCCCGGTCTCGTACAGTGCCTTGTATGAGGGATAGCGCGGTGCTCCACATCAAGGGCCGGGTCCTGGTCGGACCGGACACCGGCGACGCTGCCGGGGACGTCCGGGACGAGCTGTGGGTGGTCGACGGCAGGATCACGTTCGAGCGGCCGGCCGGGGCCAGGGACATCCGGCTGGTCGAGGGCTGGGTGCTGCCCGGCCTGGTCGACGCCCACTGCCATGTCGGGCTCGACGCCCATGGGGCGGTGGACGATTCGACGAGCGAGAAACAGGCCCTGACCGACCGCGACGCCGGGGCGCTGCTGCTGCGGGACGCCGGATCACCGGCCGACACCCGCTGGATCGACGACCGCGAGGATCTGCCCCGCATCATCCGGGCCGGCCGCCATATCGCCCGCACCAAGCGCTACATCCGCAACTACGCGCATGAGATCGAGCCGGAGGACCTGGTCGCCTATGTGGCCGCGGAGGCGCGGCGCGGCGACGGCTGGGTCAAGCTGGTCGGCGACTGGATCGACCGGGAGACCGGCGACCTGGGCGCCTGCTGGCCGCGTGGCGCGGTCGAGGAGGCCATCGCGGAGGCGCACCGGCTGGGCGCGCGGGTCACGGCGCACTGTTTCGCCGAGGAGAGCCTCGCGCCGCTGGTCGAGGCGGGGATCGACTGCGTCGAGCACGCCACCGGGCTCACCGAGGAGACCATCCCGCTGTTCGCCGAGCGGGGCGTGGCGATCGTCCCGACCCTGGTCAACATCGCCACCTTCCCCCGGCTGGCGCTGGGCGGCGAGGTCAGGTTCCCGCGCTGGGCCGACCATATGCGGCGGCTGCACGCGCGCCGGTACGAGACGGTGCGGGCGGCCTACGACGCGGGCATCCCGATCTACACCGGCACCGACGCGGGCGGCGGCCTGGCCCATGGACTGGTCGGGCAGGAGGTGGCCGAGCTGGTGAAGGCGGGCATCCCGGCGCGGGACGCGCTCTCGGCGGCGACGTGGGGGGCGCGGACCTGGCTGGGACGGCCGGGGCTCACCGAGGGGGCCTCCGCCGATCTCGTCGTCTACGACGCGGATCCGCGCGCCGATGTGCGGGTGCTGACGACGCCGCGGCGGGTGGTGCTGCGAGGCCGCGTGGTCGGCTGACCGGGCGCGGGGGCGGGCCGATCGGGCGCGGGGACGTGTGGGGCAGGGGGTCCTGAGGGGGCTCCTGATGGGAACGTGGCTCGAACGCGGCGGCGAACCACACCCATTGGGATGAACGGACATCATGTGTCTGCCTGTTTACCCTCAGTGCGCAAATATGGCGTGGTCGAGGCCGTCGGCGCCCGTGGAGTCCCCCGCGGCAGGCGCCGGCGGCTCCATGTCTCCTGTGGGGGTCAACTCACGTGTCCTGTTCAAGTAACACCTCCTTCGGCATGCCCACCCGCCGTCTGGCGGCCGCCACTGCCGCTGCCGCGGTCTCCGTCCTGGGCCTGCTGCCCGCGGCGACCGCGCAGGCCGACACCGGTGCGACCACCGGTAAGGCGGGTGCGGTCGTGCTCCGCACCGATCTCGATGTCTCCCTGCTCAACAAGACCGTCACGGCTCCGCTCTCGGTCGTGCTCAACGAGGTGCACGCACCCGCGACGGCCAGCAAGACGGCGCTCACCGCGACCCTGGACGGCGTGGACGGGGGCCGGCCGTTCAGTGTGCTGCGGGCCGATGTGGCCACCGCCCGGGCCGCCACGGACAAGCAGCGCTCCGAGGGGTACTCCAACCTCGTCAACGCCAAGGTCCATGTGCCCGGTCTGGCCGGGGTGCCGCTGATCTCGGTCGAGCAGGTGACCTCGAAGGCGGTATGCGCCGCCGGGAAGCGGCCGACCGCCCAGTCCAACCTGCTCGGCAGCGTCAGCGTGCTCGGCAGGAAGGTCACCCTGGCCACGAGCGGCACCACCACGGTGGATGTGCCGGCGCTCGGCCAGGTCCGGCTCGATCTGTCACGGACGGCCACCACCTCGCGCACGGCGGCGGCCACGGCCCTCAACCTGAAGGTCTCGGTGAACCCGCTCAAGCTCAATGTCTCCGAGGTCGAGGGTCAGGTCACCCTCGCCCGGGCAACCTGCGAGGCGCCTGTCGCCGCGGCGGTTCAGCCCAGCCCGAGCGTGGCCCCGCAGACCACGCCCGAGCCGAAGCCGGAGCACCTGGCCGAGACCGGTGGCAGCTCGGCCACGCCGTATCTGGTGGGCGGCGCCGTACTGCTGCTCGCCGCGGGCGGCGGAGCCGTCGTCCTGGCCCGCCGCCGGCGCGCCGGCGCCGGCGGCGACGCGGGCTGACGGCTGACGCCTGACGGATGACCTGGCCTGGCCCATTGGGTCCGGTGCCCGTGCCGTACCCAACGGCTCGGGCGCCGGACCTGGGGACGGGCGCCCGGGGTGCCGTAGTGGGCCCCGGGCTCGGGCAAGCTGTAGGTGACCGCGCGCCACTCCGCGCGGTACGCGGTCAGGCGGGGCGGTGGGACCGCGTAGTCAGGCGGCCGATTCGGCGATGGCCTTCGCCAGGGCGATGACGAAGCGGTCCGTCGTGGCGCGGTCGCGGACGGCGATGCGGAGCCAGTTCGGGCCCAGGCCCGGGAACGTGTCACCGCGGCGGACCGCGAAGCCCAGCTCGCGCAGCCGGGTGCGGATCGCCGCCGCGCCCGGCAGATGGATCAGCAGAAAGGGTCCGGCCGCCGGGCCGCACACCCGCACCTCCGCCAACTCGGCCAGCCGGTCGGCCAGATGGGCCCGGTCGGCGGCCGTACGGTCGGCGGCCCGCGCGGCCTCGGCGAGGGCGGGCGGGGCGCAGCATGCCTCGGCCGCCGTCAGGGCCGGGCTGGACACCGGCCACAGCGGCTGGACCCGCTCCAGCGCCGTGATGGTGTCCGGCTCCGCCAGCACATAGCCGATCCGCAGCCCCGCGAGCCCCCAGGTCTTGGTGAGGCTGCGCAGCACCACGAGCCCGGGCACATCGGTGCGGGCCGCCAGCGACTCGCGCTCGTCCGGGACGGCGTCCATGAACGCCTCGTCCACCACCAGGGTCCGTCCCGGCCGGGCGAGACCGGCCAGGGCATCGGCCGGGTGGAGCACGGATGTGGGGTTGGTGGGGTTGCCGATCACCACCAGATCGGCGTCCTCCGGCACCGCGTCCGGGGCCAGTTGGAAGCCGTTCCGCGCATCGAGGAGCACACGCTCCACGGTGTGCCCGGCGTCCCGCAGCGCCGCCTCCGGTTCGGTGAACTGCGGATGCACCACCACCGGCCGCCGGGCCGCGATGGCGCGGGCGAGCAGGACGAACGCCTCCGCCGCGCCCGCCGTCAACAGCACCCGGCCGACCGGAAGCCCATGGCACGCGGCGACCGCCTCCCGCGCCGCCCGCCCGTCCGGATAGGCGGCCAGCCCCTCGAGGGAGGCGGCGATACGGGCCTTGAGCCAGTCCGGAGGCGTACCGGCCCGGACATTGACCGCGAGGTCCGTCAGGTCGGCATCGGCGCCCCGCACCTCCGCGTCCCCGTGATGCCGCAGATCGAACCCGGCGCAGGCGCCATCGGCGGCCGGGGCGGCGGACCCGCTCGTGGGCAGGCCCGCCGATGGGTCAGTGGACATCGGCGTGGGTATCGGGATGCGCGAAGGCATGGGCCTCATCGCCGAACCCGGCACGCCCGGCGGTGTCGGCCACCTCCTCATAGCGCTCCAGGACGAGGTCGGCCAACTCCTTTGCCGGGCCGATGACATCGGCGGAGACCACCTCCACCTCGGGGTGGGCGAGCCCCCAGCCCTCCGCCTGCTGCCGCACCCGCTCCAGGGTGTCACCGGCGAACAGGAAGTACGGCAGCACCACGACCCGACTGGCCCCCAGCCTGGCGCAGCGGTCCAGGCCCGAGGCCACATCCGGTGCGGCGAGCGAGGAGAAGGCCACCTCGACGCCCGCGAAGCCACGGCCCTCCCACAGCAGCCGGGCGGCGCGGTGCACCTCGGCGTTGGCCTCGGGGAGCGGCGAACCGTCGCCCACCAGCAGCACGGTGGTCTCCGCGCGGTCCGAGGGCAGCCGGGGCCGGCTGCCCAGCGCCTCGTCGAGCCGCCGCTCCAGCACGCTCAGCAGCGTGCGGTGCGGGCCGAGCGGCCGGGCGGAGGCGAACGAGGCGTCGGCATGGCGCTCCGCCTCCTGGGCCAGTGCGGCCGCGATGCCGTCTCTTGGGGGAGCGGCCGGGATCAGCGTCAGCGGGACGACCGCGAAGCGGCTCACTCCCTCGCCGACGAGCCGGGTGACCGCACCGGACAGCGGGTGGCTGCCCGGTCCGGTGAGGCCACCCGCCACGGGCAGATCCGGGTGGCGTTCGGCCAACTCCCTTACGAATGCGTGAAAGGCGGTGGCATGCCTTTCGTCTCGCGTGCCGATGCCTGCGAGGAGCAGGGCGGGCGGGGTCGTCACGAGGTCTCCTTGGTGCAGGTGGTGCGGGTGTCACGGTCAGCAGGGGGCGGCGGGCTGTTCCGCCCTGAGACGTTACTGACCTGCGTCGGGATGGTCGACGGCAGGTCTTCGCTGCCCGTCCTGCCCGGATTTGACCGCCGCCGGGCGGCGAGCGACGGCGCAGGTGGCCATACCGGGGCGGCCGTGCGGCGCGGACTTCCGCTTGGCGACGAGCAGTTCGGCGCCAGGACCGGCGGCCAGCAGCGCGGCGGCCTCGGCGACGGCGGCCGTGCCCATGGCCGCGAGGGCGGCCGCGGACGGGTTCGGCACCTCCACCGCGGCCAGCGCCGCCGCCGGATATCCGCGCAGGGGCACCCCCAGCCGCTCGGCCGCCATCAGCAGTCCGGCCTCCCCGGCCTTGGCCTCCACGGTCGCCAACTCGGCCACGCCGCCTGGTGAAAGGCCCGCCTCCGTCAGGACCGTCTCGACCAGCCCGATCACCTCGTCGACGGACACACCCCGGCCGGCCCCGACCCCGACGACAAGCGGTGCCCCGGGCAGAGGACACTCCCTGCCCCGGCCGATGACCTCCACGTCAGCCCACCGCCTCGGCTCAACCGGCAGGCGACACACATCTGTCGGCGAACCGGGCCGCCGCCCCTGGGACCGAGGCCCAGTGCACATGCAGATACGAGGCATGCACATTTCCCTGTGCGAACCCTTCGGTACGACGCTCCGGGTGGACGAGCCCCCAGGCGGGCTCCGCCCCCGCTCCGGGCACGATGGTCGTGCGGTGGAACTCATGGCCGCGCACCCGCGTCCCCGCGGCGGCGAGGGCGGTGTCGGAGATGGCCACGGCCTCACGGTAGCCCAGCGTCAGACGTTCCGACATCTGTGCCTCGGCGGCCAGCACCCCGCACATCGGCTCCCCGTCCAGCGAACGCGCCAGATACAGCAGGCCGGCACATTCCGCGGCGATGGGCGCGCCGGAGGCGGCGAGCCTCGCGACGGCTGCCCGGAGCGGCTCGTTCGCGGACAGCTCGGGGGCGTAGACCTCCGGGAACCCGCCGCCGATCACCAGACCGCCGGTGCCTTCCGGGAGGCGCTCGTCCCGCAGCGGATCGAAGGGCACGACCCGCGCCCCGGCCGCCGTGAGCAACTCGGTGTGCTCCGCGTACGAGAAGGTGAACGCGGCCCCGCCCGCCACGGCGACCACCGGCCGCGCCGCGCGCCCTCCCCGGCCCCCGGCACCGGGGGCGGCCGCCCCCGCCCGGCGCATCTCCTCCTCCGGATCCCAGACCGGCTCGGACAGGGGCGGTGCGCTGCGCGCAAGCGCCAGCAGCCCGTCGAGATCGCAGCCCTCCCGCACCCGCGCCGCCAGCGCGGCCGCCGAATCGACCGCCTCCGCCCGGCGCTCGGCCACCGGCACCAGACCCAGATGGCGGCTCGGTGCCCGCACCTCCCGCATCCGGCGCAGCGCGCCGAACACCGGCACTCCGCACCCCTCCAGCGCCTCCCGCAGCATCACCTCGTGACGGTCCGAACCGACCTTGTTGAGAATCACCCCCGCGACCCGCACCTCTGGGTCCCAGGACGCGAAGCCATGCACCAGCGCGGCCACCGAACGCGACTGCGACGACGCGTCCACCACCAGCACCACCGGCGCCCGCAGCAGCTTGGCCACATGCGCCGTCGAGGCCAGCTCGCCCTGCCCGGCCGCCCCGTCGAACAGCCCCATCACCCCTTCGACCAGGGCCAGATCGCAGCCCGCCGCCCCATGCAGGAACAGCGGGGCGATCCGCTGCGGACCGCACAGATAGGCGTCCAGATTCCGGCCCGGGCGCGCGCCCCCGGCCCGGGACCGCCCGGCCGAGGAGGCGGCCGAGGAGATCGCGAGCGCGTGATAGCCAGGGTCGATGTAGTCCGGGCCGACCTTGTGCGGGGACACGTCCAGACCGCGCTCCGCGAAGGCGGCCATGAGCCCCGCGGTGACCGTCGTCTTCCCGCTGCCGGAGGCGGGAGCCGCGATCACCAGACGCGGGATACTCACCACTCGATGCCTCGCTGGCCCTTCTGACCGGTGTCCATCGGATGCTTGACCTTGGACATGTCGGTGACCAGGTCGGCGAAGTCCACCAACTGCGCCGGTGCGTTACGCCCCGTGATGACGACGTGCTGCGTCCCGGGCCGGTCCCGCAGCACCGACACCACCTCGTCGGGGTCCACCCAGCCCCAGTGCATCGGATACGCGAACTCGTCCAGCACATAGAGCCGGTATGTCTCCGCCGCGAGATCGCGCTTGACCTGCTCCCAGCCCTCGCGTGCGGCCTCCTCGCTGGAAGCCATGTCGCGCTGGACCCACGACCAGCCCTCGCCCATCTTGTGCCATGCGACGGTCCCCCCTTCGCCCGAGTCGCCGAGGACGCGCAGCGCACGCTCCTCACCGACCCGCCATTTCGCGGACTTTACAAACTGGAATACACCGACCGGCCAGTTTTGGTTCCATGCCCGCAGCGCCAGCCCGAACGCCGCGGTCGACTTGCCCTTGCCCTGACCTGTGTGGACGAACACCAGCGGACGGTTGCGGCGCTGGCGGGTGGTCAGCCCGTCGTCCGGGACGACGGTCGGTTGTCCTTGCGGCATCAGGCGGCCCTCCGAGGGTTCGATACGGTTCGTACATCGCGCACCAGCGCGGTCACGCTGTCCGCGCGCAGCTCGTCCAGCGTCACCGGCGTGGCCCGCAGTTCACGGGCGAGCGCGCCCGCCAGCCCCAGCCGCACCGGCCCCGACTCGCAGTCCACCACCACCGAGGCGACCCCGTCGCCCGCGAGCATCCGCGCCGCGCGCCCGGCCCGCTCGACCGGCGTGGGCCCGCCGGACCGCTTCGCCTCCGTGGCCCGCCCGTCGGTCACCACGACCAGCAGCGGACGGCGTGCGGGATCCCGCAGCCGCTCCACCCGCAGCACCTCCCGCGCCTTCAACAGCCCGGCCGCCAGCGGCGTACGGCCGCCCGTCGGCAGCCGCTCCAGCCGCACGGCCGCCGCGTCCACCGACGAGGTGGGCGGCAGCGCCAGCTCGGCGTCCGAGCCCCGGAAGGTGATCAGCCCGACCTTGTCCCGCCGCTGGTAGGCGTCGAGCAGCAGCGACAGCACCGCGCCCTTGATCGCGCTCATCCGCGTCCGCGCGGCCATCGAGCCCGACGCGTCCACCACGAACAGCACGAGATTGCCCTCCCGGCCCTCGCGCACCGCCTCGCGCAGATCGTCCCGGCGCACCAGGAGCCCGGGACCGCGCCGTCCGCGCGCCCGCTGATGCGGGGCGGCCGCCCGGACCGTCGCCGTCAGATGCAGCGCGGAGAGCGTCCCCCGGGGGCGGCGCGCCCCGGTGGTGCGGCCGTGGGCGCTGCGGGCCCGCGACCGGCGCCCGGCCGCGCCCTCGCCCAGACCGGGGACGTCGAGCCGCCGGGTCCGGAACGGCTCGGCGGCGCCCACGGCCGCCCGCTCACCGCCGCCTCCGCCAGGACCTTCGTCCGCCCCGTCGTCGCCATCGGCCCGGGCGGAATCGGTCTCGCGATCGGCCGTCTCGTGCTCACCCGTGCGCTGGTCGGGAACGGACGGCTCGGGTGCGGCGGGCGGCGCCTGCTCCCCGGCCCCGTCGCCCGCGTCCTCCTGGGGACCGCCGCCGGGGCCGTCGGGGCCGCCCGGGCCGTCGTCCGGGCTGTCGGGGCCCTCCGGGCCCGGGTCGGGATCCGGCTCCGGCTCGTCCTCCTCGAACTGCCGCAGGATCTCGTCGAGTTTGTCCTCGTCGAGCCCCGGCGCGTCGAACGGAGCCCGCCGCCGGCGGTGGGGGAGCGACAGCAGCGCCGCCCCCCGTACGTCCTCGGTCCGCACATCGGTGCGTCCGGCCCAGGCGGCCAGCGCGGTCGCCGTACGGGCCGTCACGATGTCCGCGCGCATCCCGTCCACCTCGAACCCGGCGCACACCGCCGCGATCTGCCGCAGCGCGCGGTCGCCCAGCCGCACCCGCGGCAGCAGGGCGCGCGCCGCCGCTATGCGCTCCCGCAGGGCCTCCTCGTCCGCCGCCCAGCGCGCCGCGAACCCCTCGGGGTCCTCGTCGTAGGCCAGCCGCCGCCGCACCACCTCGACCCGCTCATCGGTGTCCCGGGACGCCGCGACCTCCACTGTGAGACCGAAGCGGTCCAGCAACTGCGGCCGCAGCTCGCCCTCTTCCGGGTTCATGGTGCCCACCAGCAGGAAGCGCGCCGCATGCCGTACGGACACCCCCTCGCGCTCCACGTAGGAGGCGCCCATGGCGGCCGCGTCGAGCAGCAGGTCGATCAGATGGTCGTGGAGCAGGTTGACCTCGTCGACGTAGAGCACCCCGCGGTGGGCGTCGGCGAGCAGTCCGGGCTCGAACGCCTTCACCCCCTCCGACAGCGCCCGCTCGATGTCGAGGGCGCCGACCAGGCGGTCCTCGGAGGCGCCCACGGGCAGTTCGACCATCCGCGCGGGGCGCGCCTCGCCGGTGTCCGGCTCATGGGGCCCGTCCGGGCAGGACGGGTCGGGCGCGGCCGGATCGCAGGAGAACCGGCACCCGGCCACCACGTCGACCGCGGGCAGCAGCGCCGCGATCGCTCTTACGGCGGTGCTCTTGGCCGTGCCCTTCTCCCCGCGCACCAGGACGCCGCCCACGGCGGGTGAGACGGCGTTGAGGAGCAGGCCGAGCCGCAGACCGTCCATGCCGACGATCGCGCTGAAGGGGTAGGTGGTGGTCACGCGGCGGTACCTCCTGGTGTGCGTGGGTGTCCCGGTCCGGTGTCGCTGTGGATGTCGGGGTGGGTCACGACGTCCCCCCTGGCGCCCCCGGAGGGACGAACGGCAGCCCCTCCGGGACGCCCTTCTCGATGAGCCGCAGCAGTGCGTCGGTGTCGGCGTGCTCCTCGATCAGGTCGCCGAGCCGGTCGAGCTGCTCCTCGCGCAGCTCGCCGAAGCGGGTGTCCGGGGCCGGTACGAACGCCCGGCCCGCGGCGGCGGCCACCCGGCGCAGGAACGCCCGCCGGAAGCCGTCGCTCTCCAGTGAGCCGTGCCAGTGGGTGCCCCACACCGAGCCCACCCGGCAGCCGTCCAGGAAGGGCTCCTCGGCCCCGTCGAGCAGCTCGGCGACCCCGTGGTGGATCTCGTAGCCCGCCACCCGCTCACCGAGCGCCTCGCCCACCGGCCGGGCCAGGGTCTTCTCCGCCGCGAACCGCACCCGCACCGGCAGCAGCCCGAGCCCGGCGACCGTCCCGGCCTTCGACTCGACCTCGTCCTCGATGCGCTCCCCGAGCACCTGGAAGCCACCGCAGACGCCCAGCACCGGACGGCCCTCGGCGGCCCGCCGGGCGATCGCGTCGGCGAGCCCGCGCTCGCGCAGCCACTCCAGCGCCCTTACGGTGCCCCGGGTGCCCGGCAGCACCACCAGATCGGCGTCGGCCAGCTCCTCGGGACGGTCCACGAACCGCACGATCACGCCCGGTTCGGCCGCCAGCGCGTCCACGTCCGTGAAGTTGGACATCAGCGGCACGGCGGCCACCGCGATCCGCAGGACGTCCGCGCCGTAAGGGGGCGCCACGACGCTCTCCCGCACCGCCCCGCGCAGCGACACCCGCAGCCCGTCCTCCTCGTCGATCCCCAGCCCGTGGGCGAACGGGAGCACACCGACGGTCGGGCGCCCGGTGAGGTCGCGCAGCATCTCCAGACCGGGCTCCAGAAGGCTCACATCGCCGCGGAACTTGTTCACCAGATAGCCGGCCACATGCCGTTGGTCCGCCGCCGACAGCAGCGCGGTGGTGCCGAAGAAGGACGCGAAGACGCCACCGCGGTCGATGTCCCCGACCACCACGACCGGAAGCCCGGCGGCGCGCGCCAGCCCCATGTTGACGATGTCGGTACGGCGCAGATTGATCTCGGCCGGGCTGCCCGCGCCCTCGCAGATCACCGCGTCATGGGTGCGCCGCAGCTCCTCCAGGCACTCCGTGACGGTCCCCAGCAGGGCCTCCCGCCCCGAGGGCCGCGGCTGCCCGGGGGAGGCCACGCCCGACGGCGGGTTCGCCGCCGGCTCCGAGCGCCCGAAGTACCCGCGCGCGCTCAGCTCGCCCACCGGCTTGCCCAGCAGCACCACTTGGCTGCTGCGGTCGCTGCCCGGCTTCAGCAGGACCGGGTTCATCAGCGCGCTCGGCTCGACGCGCGCGGCGGCGGCCTGCATGGCCTGCGCCCGCCCGATCTCCGCCCCCTCCCGGGTGACGAAGGAGTTGAGCGACATGTTCTGCGCCTTGAAGGGGGCCACGGTGACGCCCTTACGGGCGAGCCACCGGCAGATCCCGGCCGTCACGACGCTCTTGCCCGCGTCGGAGGTGGTGCCCGCGACGAGCAGCCCCCCGCCGCGCGCCCCGGAACCTTCCGTGCCGCCCTTACCGCGTATCCCGCTCATCCGCCGCCCCTTCCCAAGGCCCGGGGCCGCCCCGTCAACGCCCTCAGCACCGGCCGGGCCGCCATGGACACCCCGAGCGCCAGGACGCCGACGCGCCGCGACAGCCGTATCGCCCGCTCGATGTCGGCCGGTTCCACCGGCCGCCCGCCGGAGTTGAGCACCGGCCGGTGCTCGACCCGGCCGCCGTAGGTGAGGGTGCCGCCCAGCCGTACGCCGAGCGCGCCCGCGAACGACGCCTCCACGGGGCCCGCGTTGGGGCTCGGATGGCGCCGGCCGTCGCGCCGCCAGGCGCGCCGCGCACCGCGCGGATCGGGGCCGGTGAGGGTCGCCAGGACCGCCGTAAGGCGCGCACCGGGCCAGCCGGCCACATCGTCCAGCCGGGCCGCCGCCCAGCCGAACCGCCGGTAGCGCGGCGACTTGTGGCCCACCATGGCGTCCAGGGTGTTGACGGCGCGGAAGCCGATGAGCCCCGGCACGCCGCCCAGGGCCCCCCACACCAGCGCGCCCACGACGGCGTCGGAGGTGTTCTCGGCGACCGATTCGACGACCGCGCGGGCGATCTGCGGCCCGTCCAGCGCCTGCGGATCGCGCCCGCACAGATGCGGCAGCCGCTCCCGGGCGATCTCCAGGTCCCCCGCGGCCAGGGCCCCGCCGACGGCCCGTGCCTCACGGCCCAGCGTCGTGCCGCCCAGCACGGCCCAGGTGGCGGCGGCGGTCAGCGCGATCTCCGCGCCACCGCGCCCGCCCAGGGCCCGTACGGCGCGGGTCAGCAGCGCGGCACCGGCGGCCGCGCCGCCCGCGCACAACGCGGTGTGCAGGGCCCCGTAGCCGCGGTGGTCACGCCACAGCCGGCGCTCGGCGGCCGCGGCGGCGCGCCCGAACGCGGCGACCGGATGGCCGCGGCGCGGATCGCCCGTGGCGAGATCACCGAGGAAGCCGAGGGCCGCACCGCACGCGAACGAGGCGTGATCGGCACGCATCCGTCAGGCCGCCGTCACGCCTCGGCGCGACCATGCATGACCAAAGGGGCCGAAGGGGCCAGGGGAACCGAAGGGGCCGGAGGAGCCAGCGGGGACAGAGGAGGCTGGCGGCGTGGAGGTGCCGGGCATGGCGGTATGTCCTCACTCAGGGTCCGCGCCCTGGTTCGACGTGACCGGCGGTGAAAGTCTCCTGGCTCCCGGATCCGCGCCCCTCCCGGTCTTCCAGCCCCGCGTACGAAAGGAACCGTACGGTCGAGCCGTGACCCCATACAGGCGATGGGAGAGTGCTCCCCGGTGACAGTGGCGGGACCGCGCCGGATTCTCACCGGCTTCCTCTCCTGCCGCCGTTTGGCTCGGGAAGTCCACCATGGGCCGCGAATGGCCGTCAACTCGCATATGACCCTTGACGCCCGAGTGTGCCGAGCCCCACAGACACTGGCGGACATAAGGCGGCCGCCGGACGGTCGGCGCTGGTCAGCGCCACCATCCGGCGGCCGGTGGGTCGATGAGGACGCGAGCCTCAGGCGACGATCAGATAGATGCCGTACGCCACGGCCGCGGCGCACAGCGCGAAGCAGGCGTACGCCCCGGTGCGGGCGAGCGCGGAGGCGCCGACCCCGCCACCGGACACGGCGGCCGCGCCACCGGAGACGGCAGCCGCGCCGCCCTGCTCCGGCGCCGCCTTACGGGACGTCCCGAGGATGCCCAGGGTGAAGACGCCCACCATGCCGACCGTCACCACGAGGCTGACGCCGAAGACCTGGCCGAGGGCCGCCCAGTCGATGCTCATGTTCCATGGCTCCTTAGCGGGTGGTGCTGCTCGCGGCGGCGGGGGTGGGGGTCTGCTCGGGTGTGTGCTCGGCGATGCCGCTCTCGGGGGCGGCCTCGGCCGCGCTCTCGGGGGCGGCGGGCTTCGCACCCGCGGGCGGCGGGGCCACGGACCGCAGGGCGGCCGTGACGGCGCCCACCGGCTCCTGTGCGCCGACCTCGTTGACGTTGGTGTGGTCCACGGGCTTGCGGCGCGACAGCGCCCAGATCGCCCCGCAGGCCAGGACGGCGAGCACGGCCACCGCCGTGATCCCCGCGTTCCCCTGGTCGGCCAGCAGCGCGGCGCCGCCCGCCACCAGGCCCGCGGCCGGGAGGGTGAGCACCCAGGCGGCCACCATGCGGCCGGCGGTCGACCAGCGCACCACCGCGCCCTTACGGCCGACACCCGCACCCATCACGGCACCGGAGCAGACCTGGGTGGTGGACAGCGCGAAGCCGATGTGGGAGGAGGCGAGGATGACGGTCGCGGCGCCGGTCTGGGCGGCGAAGCCCTGCGGCGGCTGGATGTCGGTGATGCCCTTGCCCATGGTGCGGATGATGCGCCAGCCGCCCAGGTAGGTGCCGAGCGCGATGGCCAGGCCCGCCGAGACGATGACCCACAGCGGCGGGTCGGAGTCGGGTGCCACCACGCCCCCGGTGACCAGCGCCAGGGTGATCACGCCCATCGTCTTCTGGGCGTCGTTGGTGCCGTGGGCCAGCGAGACCAGGGCGGCCGAGGCGATCTGCCCCGCGCGGTAGCCCTTCGCGGTCTCCTCCGAAGAGCGGCCGCGGCCGAGCCGGTAGGTGAGCCGGGTGGCGGCCACCGTGGCGATGCCGGCCACGACCGGCGCGGCGACGGCGGGGATCAGGACCTTCATGACGATCGCGTCCCCGTTGACCCCGTCCAGGCCGACGGAGACCACGGTGGCGCCGATCAGGCCGCCGAACAGGGCGTGCGAGGAGCTGGAGGGGAGTCCGGCGAGCCAGGTCACCAGATTCCACAGGATCGCCCCGACCAGTCCCGCGAAGATCACTTCTGGTCGGATACCGGAGTCCTCGTCGACGATCCCGCCGGAGATGGTCTTGGCCACCTCCACGGACAGGAACGCGCCGACGAGATTGAGGACGGCCGACATCGCCACCGCCACCCTGGGACCGAGTGCTCCCGTGGAGATGGTGGTGGCCATGGCGTTAGCCGTGTCGTGGAAGCCGTTCGTGAAGTCGAACACCAAGGCCGTGACGATCACGATCCCGATGAGAAGCGTGATGTGTTCCATACACCCGGTCAATCAGTTCGAAGGTCGTTAGTGGCACGGTGAACGTAAGGAAACAGGGTGAACGGAAGATGAACTGAGTGGGGCATCAGGGTGACGTGGTTGCGGGAGTGCTAAAGCCTGATGAATTCAGGCCGACTTTCCCATGTCGTAGGGGAGTTGAGCCTCGATCGAGGACCGCCGGAGGAGGCCCCTGGACCGGCCCCGCGGGCGCCCGTCGTTCACCCTCGTTCACCCGCACGGGTGCGGGTGCCCACGAGGCGCGGTCGTAGTCGGTCGTGGACAAGCGCCGCGCCCCTTCCGGTCCCGCCATCGCCCCGCCGCCGGACGCCTGGGAGGATCGGGCCTCGGAGGTGAGGGCAGGTGACCCAGTCGCGATCCACGCGGCAGCCGCAGTCGCGGCTGACCCATCCCCTGCGGCAGGCATGGACGCAGGTGGTGCGAACGGCCCGCAGAACCACCGCTGACGGCCTGGTCGTCGGCACCTCGGGCAATGTCTCGGCCCGGGTCGGCGACACCGTCCTGGTGACCCCGAGCGGCGTCCCCTACGACCGGCTCGGCCCACGGGACGCCGTCGCCGTCGACCTCGACGGACAGCAGGTCCTCGGCACGCTGAAGCCCACCAGCGAGCTGCCCATGCACCTGGCCGTCTACCGGGAGACCGACGCCGAGGCCGTGGTCCATACCCACGCCGTCCACGCCACGGCCGTCTCCACGCTCGTCGACGAGCTCCCCGCGATCCACTACATGACCGCGGCCCTCGGCGGGCCGATCCGCGTCGCGCCCTACGCGCTCTACGGAACCGACGAACTGGCCGACGCCATGATCGAGGCACTGCGCGGCCGCAGCGGCTGTCTGCTGCGCAACCACGGCACCGTCGTCCACGGCGCCACCCTGGACCAGGCGTACGACCGCACCGCCCAGCTCGAATGGATGTGCCAGGTCTGGCTCACCGCGGTCTCCGTCCCCGGCCGCACCCCCACCCTGATCCCACCGGACGAGTTGCGGCGCGCCGCGGACAAGCTCGGCGGCTACGGCCAGCCGAGCTGAGCCCGCCGGGCCCCCGCCCGGCCGGGCACATGCCCGGGCCTGCCCCGCACGCGCCCGGCCCCGCACGCGCCCGGCCCCGCACGCGCCCGGCCCCGCACGCGCCCGGCCCCGGGCCCGGGCCGGAACGGTCACCCGGCCGGGCACGCCCGCTGGCCGGGGGCCGCCTCCCCGCCCACACTGGGAGGGATGCGCCTGCGGACAACGGCGGTCGCGGCCGCCACCACCTTGCTGGGTGCCGGCGTGGCCGCGGTGGCGGCCGGACGGTACGCCACCGACGCTGCGCTGAAACCGGCCCCCGACCGTCCGCTGCCCAACGAGCCCCCGCTCACCGTGCACGCGACCGCGGCCGGCCAGATCACCCTGACCCGCTCGCTCGCCTCGCTGCGCCCCGGCGTCTACGGCCTCACCGGCCGCTCCTGCCACGCCGTCGTCGGCCCCGTCATCGAGGACGCCCCGCACCCCGCCGACTGCGTGGTGCGTCGCCTGGAGCGGGTCACCCACGGCGACCTCCCCCCCGGCACCCGGGTGCGGCTGACCCCCCAGGTGTACATCGGCGATCCGCGGGACGCGCTCGGCATCGACCACGCCGACGTCGACGTGCCCGGCGAACTCGGCCCGCTGCCCGCCTGGTTCATCCCCGGCGAACGCTCCACATGGGTGATCACCACCCATGGCCTCGGCACCACCCGTGAGCACCCTATGGTCGTCATGCCCTTCCTACGGCAGTTGCGGGTGCCGGTGCTCGACCTCGCCTACCGCGGGGACCCCGGCGCCCCCCGGCCCGAGGACGGCATATCCCACCTCGGCGACACCGAATGGCGCGACCTGGACGCGGCCCTGCGCTACGCGGTGGCGTACGGGGCGACCGGGATCGTGCTGCACGGCTGGTCCATCGGCGCCTCGATGGCCCTCCACGCCGCCGCGAACTCCGCGCTGCGCCACCGCGTCCGCGGCCTCGTCCTGGACTCCCCGGTGCTCGACTGGCAGGCCACCCTGCGCGCCCTGGCCGCGGCCCGCGGCATCCCCGCGCCGCTGCTCCCGCTCGCCCTGCGGGCAGCCGAGGGGCGCACCGGGCTCCACGACAGCGTGCTTCCGGAGGTGGCCGATCCCGAGCGGTTGTCCGTGCCCACGCTCGTCGCCCACGGCCCCGACGACACCCTCGCGCCCTGGCATGCCTCGCGCCAATTCGCCGACCGCAGACGCGATCTGGTCACCCTTCACACGGTGCGGCGGGCCCCCCACGCGGCCATGTGGAACGCGGATCCCAAGGGGTACGAGGAGGCTCTGCGGCGCTTTCTGATACCGCTCTTGTAGCGCCCGTAAGACGATCGCGGAAGCGCGTGCGAGACGGCGCGGGAAGCGTTCGCGGGGCGGCGGCGCAGGCGTCCGTAAGATGGCGCGAACCGTTCGCGGCGACCGCCGGACGGGTGCCGATTGGGCTTTCGGGCCGTCAGCGGCGAGACTGCTTCCGTGACGTCCCGTACTCCGCGCGACTCCCGGCTCCGACTCGTCCGCAACCGGCCGATGGCCACCGCCCGCCGGCCCGCGGTGAACCGCGGCTCAAGACCGGCGCCCCGCCCGCCGGAGGGCACTCCGCCCCCGGCGGAGCTGGCCCGGCGGGCCAGGGCGGGGCTCACCGGGGCCGTGGCGATCGCCCACTGGGCCGCGGCCGAGCACGGCGCTCCCGGCGCGCTGTCCGACGAGGCCGCCGCCCGCGCCGCCGCCGCGCTCGGGCTGAGCGAGCCGGAGGTGCGCGGCGACTGGGACCGCGCCCGCCTCATCGGCCTCATCGAGCACCATGCGGGCACCACCCGCCCCGGCTGGCGGTTGCAGGCGTGGGACCGGGACGACAGCGCCGTGCTGCGCGGCTGGGTCGCGCTCCTCGACGCGTGGTCCCTGGCCTGCCCCGCCCCGGCGGCGGCCGAGCCGACGGCGGTCGCGGAGGTCGTCGAGGCCGTACCGCAACTGCTCTCGCTGCTTCAGCTCTCGGCCGGCCCCATGCAGATCTCCGCCCTGCTGGACATGCTCCGGCAGCGGGTCGCCGAGCTGCGCACCGAGCGCTGCGAGGTCCCCCAGGACGCCACGGAGCTCCAGGACGCCACGGAGCCGCAGAAGCCCGCCGAGGCCGCCACGAGCCCCGACGACGCCGAGGACACCGCCACGCTGGAGGGGCTGCTCGACTGGGTCCTGGACGCCCTGTCGTCCGTCGGGGCGCTCACCGTACGGGAGGAGCCGCGGGACGGACCGGCGGGACCGGAGGGCGCCGGGAGCGCGGCCGACGACGCCAAGGGCGACAGCCGGGAGGCCGAGCTGTCCGCGCTCGGCAACTGGGCGGTGTGGGTCAAGCTGGAGCAGATCTGCGTGGCTGCCCAGAGCCCGGCCGGGAACATCGAGCAGCCCGCCCCCGACATGCTGCGCGGCTGTGCGGGCCTGACTCCGGGCCCCGCCCGCGCCGAGTACCGCGCCTGGCTGGCCGCCCGCCCCGTCGGCAGCGCCGTCACCGAGCTGATCGAGGCGGCGCGCGGCGACGACGCGCTGCTGCGCGGGCTCGCCTTCGAGGCGCTGCGCGTCGTCGGGGCGCCCGCCGAGCCCGCCGTACGGGCCGTCGCCGACGAATCGTGTCTGCGGCCGTACGCGCTGCTGTGGCTGGCCGAGCACGAGGGCGCCGACCCGGACGAGGCGCTGGACGCGCTCACCCGCGAGGAGGCCACCTGGCTGTGGGTGGACACCGCCGCGGCCATCTCCGACCACGGCGAGAGCCCGCTGCTCGTCCGCCACCTGGAGTCCGCCGTCCAGGGCACCGTGCCCGCGCTGCTGGAGGAGGTACGGGCCGTGGGGCACCCCCGCACCGTGCAGGTCCTGGTGGCGCTGGCCGCCGCCCACCCCGATCCGGCCCTGGCCAAGGCGGTGCGCCGGGCGGCCTTCCAGGTGCACACGGGCGGGGCTTGACGGGTTCGCACGGGCCTGGCCCGAGGGGGAGCGGCCGCGGGGGAGAGGAGAGCGGCCGCCGCGGGTGACCATGGGGAAGGCCGTAAGGTCGCGGCGAGGGCCGTAAGGCCGGGGGAAAACGACTTGCCCGCACCGCTAAACTAGCCGCATGGCAATTCTCCTCGTGCATTAGACGGCGTCGGCCGCTCTCGTCCGTCCCGTCCGCTGTCCACCCTGCCCAGGAGTAATTCCCGTGATCACCGCCTCCGGCGTCGAGCTGCGTGCCGGCGCTCGCGTCCTCATCGAGTCCGCTTCCTTCCGTATCGCCAAGGGCGACCGCGTCGGCCTGGTCGGCCGTAACGGCGCGGGCAAGACCACGCTCACCAAGTGCCTGGCCGGTGAGGGCATCCCGACCGCCGGCACCATCACCCGCTCCGGTCAGGTCGGCTACCTCCCGCAGGACCCGCGCACCGGCGATCTCGACGTCCTCGCCCGCGACCGCATCCTCTCGGCCCGTGACCTCGACTCCGTGCTCCGCAAGATGCGCGAGAACGAGGACCGGATGGCCAACGGCAAGGGCGCCACCCGCGAGCGCGCGATGAAGAAGTACGAGCGCCTGGAGACCGAGTTCCTCACCAAGGGCGGTTACGCGGCCGAGGCGGAGGCCGCGACCTTCGCCGCCAGCCTGGGCCTGCCCGACCGGGTGCTCGGCCAGCCGCTCCATACGCTCTCCGGCGGTCAGCGGCGCCGGGTCGAGCTGGCCCGGATCCTCTTCTCGGACTCCGACATCATGCTGCTGGACGAGCCCACCAACCACCTCGACGCCGACTCGATCACCTGGCTGCGGGACTACCTCAAGACCTACAGCGGCGGCTTCATCGTGATCTCCCACGATGTCGACCTCGTGGAGACGGTCGTCAACAAGGTCTTCTACCTGGACGCCAACCGCTCGGTGATCGACATCTACAACATGGGCTGGAAGCTCTACCAGGCCCAGCGCGAGGCGGATGAGAAGCGCCGCAAGCGCGAGCGTGCCAACGCCGAGAAGAAGGCCGCGGCGCTCAACTCGCAGGCCGACAAGATGCGAGCCAAGGCGACCAAGACCGTGGCCGCGCAGAACATGGCCCGCCGCGCCGAGCGGCTGCTGGCCGGACTGGACGAGGTCCGGCAGAGCGACAAGGTCGCCAAGCTCCGCTTCCCCGACCCGGCGCCGTGCGGCAAGACCCCGCTGACCGCCGAGGGGCTGTCGAAGTCATACGGCTCGCTGGAGATCTTCACCGATGTGAACCTGGCCGTCGACAAGGGCTCCCGGGTCGTCATCCTGGGGCTCAACGGCGCGGGTAAGACGACCCTGCTGCGGCTGCTGGCCGGGGTCGAGAAGCCGGACACCGGCGAGGTGACCCCCGGCCACGGGCTGAAGCTGGGCTACTACGCGCAGGAGCACGAGACGCTCGACCCGGACCGCACCGTCCTGGAGAACATGCGCTCCGCCGCCCCGGATCTGGACCTGGTCGACATCCGTAAGACGCTCGGCTCGTTCCTGTTCTCCGGCGACGACGTGGACAAGCCGGCCGGAGTGCTCTCCGGCGGTGAGAAGACCCGGCTCGCGCTGGCCACCCTGGTGGTCTCCTCGGCCAATGTGCTGCTCCTGGACGAGCCCACCAACAACCTCGACCCGGCCAGCCGCGAGGAGATCCTCGGCGCGCTGCGCACCTTCGCCGGTGCGGTGGTGCTGGTGACCCACGACGAGGGCGCCGTCGACGCGCTCCAGCCGGAGCGGATCATTCTGCTTCCGGACGGTGTCGAGGATCTGTGGGGCGAGGCGTACGCGGACCTCGTCGCGCTCGCCTGACGAGGGCCGATAGCGGCGCCGATGGCGGCGCCGGGGGCGGGGTTCCGGCCGCCGCCCCAAGAGTCCGGTTCCTCCGCTCCGACGCCCTTCTCATAGATCATTCGGCCTAGGCGTGATCCATCATCTGAGTGAGAGCGGCTGGTATCGCGGCGCGTCGCGGGCCACCGGCGCACGCGACGTGCCGTGCGCCGGTCCGGACCTCTGCGACCTTGCTCACGTATGCCCTGACCTGCCTCTTCGTCGATGAACACGAAAGAGTGTCAGGTTGAACACCGCCGGAATCCTTGATTCCGAAGGCCGTCGCGCCGCGATCTCCGGCAATCCTTCATCCACAGACCTTGCCGAATGGGTGGCCAGGAAGCTCTGTAGGGGTGATCATGAGAGTCCAGAGCGCACTTCCCATGAGGAGGCACGGGTGGCCGAGACTCTGAAGAAGGGCAGCCGGGTGACCGGCGCCGCGCGCGAAAAGCTCGCGGCAGACCTGAAGAAGAAGTACGACTCCGGGGCGAGCATCCGGGCGCTGGCCGAGGAGACCGGCCGTTCCTATGGATTCGTTCACCGGATGCTCAGTGAATCCGGAGTTTCCCTACGGGGACGCGGCGGCGCGACGCGAGGCAAGAAGGCCGCCACGGCCTGATAGCACGCGCTGTGCTCCGTCATCATCAGCAGGTATGGACAGGGATGCCACCCGGCTGATCGTCGGTTCGGCCGGGTGGTTACTGTGCAGTCACTTGTACTGACCGCACTCGACCGGAGGCCCCTGTGACCCTGCTCGACAAGGACGGCGTTCAGCTCACCGTCGATGACACGGTCGCCACGGTGACCCTGACCAACCCGGCGAAGCGCAACGCCCAGTCGCCCGCCCTGTGGCGGGCGCTGGCCGAGGCGGGGAAGCTGGTGCCGGGCACCGTGCGCATCGTGGTGCTGCGCGCCGAGGGCAAGTCCTTCTCGGCGGGCTTGGACCGCCAGGCGTTCACGCCCGAGGGGTTCGACGGCGAGCCGTCGTTCCTCGAGCTGGGGCGCGGCTCCGACAGCGAACTGGACGCCGCCATCGCCGAGTACCAGGAGGCGTTCACCTGGTGGCGGCGGAACGACATCGTGTCGATCGCCGCCGTCCAGGGTCATGCCATCGGGGCCGGTTTCCAGCTCGCGCTCGCCTGTGATCTGCGGGTCTGCGCGGAGGACGCACAGTTCGCCATGCGCGAGACCAGCCTCGGGCTGGTGCCGGACCTCACCGGCACCCATCCGCTGGTCGGCCTCGTGGGATATGCCCGGGCGCTGGAGATCTGCGCGACCGGGCGCTTCGTCCATGCCGAGGAGGCCGTGCGGACCGGGCTCGCCAATCTCGTGGTGCCCGCCGCCGAGCTGGACGGCGCGGTCCAGGACCTGGCGGCGGCCCTTCTCGCCGCGCCCCGCGACGCCGTGATCGAGACCAAGGCGCTGCTGCGGGGGGCCGTGGAGCGCACCTACGAGGACCAGCGCGTCGCCGAGCGCGCCGCCCAGGCCCGTCGGCTGCGCGACCTGGCGGGGCTGACGGACTAGACGGCGCCGCCGCTTCCCGGTGCGGCCGCCCGTGCCGTCAACAGTGCCCGTGCCGTAAGGGCGTCCGCACTGTCACGGCGCCTGTGGCGGCTCCACCGTCGGCACCGCCTCCAGCACCAGCACCGCGAGGTCGTCGTCGATCGGCTCGGGGCTGAAGTCATATGTGGCGCGCCGCACCCGCTCCGCCACCGCCTTGGCCCCCAGTCCGACACAGCCCCGCAGGATGTCCGAGAGGCCGTCGTCGTCATCGAGCTGACGGACGCCGTTGCGCCGCTCGGTCACCCCGTCGGTGACGCACAGCAGCGTCTCGCCGGGCGCCAGGTCCAGCGTGTCGGCGTGGAAGTCCGGGTTCTCGTCGATACCGAGCAGCATCTGGGGGCTGGCGGCGGGCGCCACCGTGCCGTCGGTGGTCAGCCGCAGCGGCAGCGGATGGCCGGCGCTCGCCAGGGTGCAGCGGGCGCTGCCCCCTTCCGGGT
Source organism: Streptomyces sp. CY-1 (assembly GCF_047218265.1). NCBI lineage: Bacteria > Bacillati > Actinomycetota > Actinomycetes > Kitasatosporales > Streptomycetaceae > Streptomyces > Streptomyces sp. CY-1. The sequence goes on along the minus strand of NZ_CP178393.1, from coordinate 3,085,752 downwards.
CGGGTTCCAGCTCCCCGTAGAGCAGGCTCAGGAACCGCGGCCGGGACTGTTCGCCGTCGATCTCCGTCGCCTCCGCCTCCTCCTCCACCAGCGCCTGGTTCAGCCGGTTGAGCACCGACTCGACACCATGGCCCTCGCGGGCCAGCAGCCGGACCAGATGGCGGGCCAGCCCCGTGACCGACATCGCCTCCGGATCACTGCCCTGGACGTCGCCCAGCAGGAAGCACCAGCGGCGGTCGCCCATGGGGAACAGATCGTAGAAGTCGCCGCCGACGGTCTGTCCCTCGCCGTGCGGCTCGTAGACGATCGCCGTGTCCACCCCCGGGATGTGGGCGAGCGACATGGGCAGTTGCCGCCGCTGGAGCGCCCGGCTGATCGTCGCCTGCCGGGTGTACTGCCGGGCCGTGGCCACCGCCTGGGCCACCCGTCGCGCCACGTCCTCGGAGAGCCGCACCACGCCCTCCGCCATCCGTGGCACGCCCGCCCGGCCGATGAGCAGGGCGCCATGGCTGCGGCCGTGTGCGATCAGCGGGAAGCACACCGCCGATCCGCCCTGGCTGTCCGCGATCCCGGGCCAGGGCCAGGAGGTGCCCGCAGAACCGAGCCCGGTGGGCGGCGGATGCCGCTCCAGCGACAGGCGGAGCGCGTCGATACGGTGCTCATCGCTGTGCCAGACGCGGGCGAGCTGAAGCCCGCCGCTCGGGGTGGTCAGCCACACCGCGCACCAGTCGGCCAGCCGGGGCACCAGAAGCTGCCCGGCGAGGGCGGCGACCATGTTCTCGTCGAGCTGGCCGGTGAGCAGTTCGCTGGCCTCGGCGAGGAAGGACGGCCCGCCGCGGTCGACCCAATCGGCGGTCGGATCGCGCTGCTCGCGCGGCGTCACCGGGGCGAGGGTCTCGGCGAACCGCAGCTCACGCCCGAGCGCGCTGGTGGGGATGGCGTCGGACTCCGGCACCGCGCGCTCGGCGTCCAGCCGGAACCAGACCGCCTTACGGGTGCGGTGATAGGTCACGCCCCAGGATTCGGCGAGCGCCCCGATCAACTGGAGCCCGCGGCCGCGGCCCCGGCGCTGGGTCTCGGGCCCTCCGTAGACGGTGCTGGCGGGGTGGAGGTCCGCCACTTCCACGACGATCCCCGGCCGCCTGGGCGCGTCGGCCGGTAGGGACAGCTCATCGGGCTGCCCGATGGTGTCGTCCTCGTCGGCGGTGGCGTCACCGGGCTGCATCCGGCAGACCACCTCGACCCGGGTGCCCGCGTGCAGAACCGCATTGGTGACCAGCTCGCTCACCAGCAGCACCGCGTCGTCGATCGACCGCTCGTCGAGGGCGACCGGCGCGAACGCCTCCGCGGCGCTCCGTCCCGTAAGTGCCGTACGGACGAAGGTGCGTGCTGCGCCGGGCGCGCGCACGCTTCCGGGCAGCGTCGTCCGTGAGACGGACTCACGCGCGAGAGGAAACAAAGCTCCCACGTGCGGCTCCAGGCGATATGGGCGGTTTAGGCCATCTAGGTGCCATATTATGACAGACAGGGGCAATTGAATGATCCTTAAGGGACGACGCCATGGCACTCGACCCGATCACCACTGACACTTCCCCGGCGCGGCCCGCGGGCAGTGCGGATTCCGCTGGGCCGCCCGGCCGGGCGTGCGATGCGGAGACCACGTCCGAGCTGCGCTCCCTGCTCGCGGCGATGAACGCACTGTGCGACGGTGACTTCACCGTTCGTGCGGACCCCTCGGCCGAGGGTGTGGTCGGCGAGATGGCCGGGGTCTTCAACCAGCTCGTGCTGCGCAACGCGCATCTGGCCGGAGAACTCCAGCGGGTGCGCCGAGAGGTGGTGCGCCAGGGCAGGCTGGACGAGCGGATCACCGCGAGCCCCGGTCAGGGAGCCTGGACGACCAGCGTGGACGCGGCCAACCACCTGTTGGACGCCCTGGTCGGCCCGGTGTCCAACGCCACGTGGGTGCTGGATGCGATCGCGTCCGGCGATCTGACCCAGCGGGTGGATCTGCACGACGGCAACCGCCAGCTCCGCGGCGATCTGCGGCGGCTGGGGCGCGGGGTGAACCGCACGGTGGACCAGTTGTCGCTGTTCACCGGCGAGCTGACCAGAATCGCCCGCGAGGTCGGCACCGAGGGCCGGCTGGGCGGCCGGGCCAAGGTGCAGGGGCTCTCCGGCGACTGGCGCATGGTGACGGAGGCCGTCAACACCATGGCCTCCCGGCTGACCGCGCAGGTCCGCGACATCGCCGAGGTGACCACCGCGGTCGCCCGCGGTGACCTCACCCGTCAGGTGACCGTCGAGGCCACCGGAGAGCTGCTGGAGCTGAAGCTCACCGTGAACACCATGGTCGACCAGCTCGGGGCGTTCGCCGACGAGGTGACGCGGGTGGCGCGCGAGGTGGGCACCGAGGGCGAGCTGGGTGGCCGGGCCCAGGTCAGGGGCGTATCCGGGGTCTGGAAGGACCTTACGGACAGCGTCAACTTCATGGCGTCCAACCTGACCTCGCAGGTCCGCAATATCGCCCAGGTCACCACGGCCGTCGCCAACGGCGATCTCTCGCAGAAGATCACCGTGGATGCGAGGGGCGAGATCCTCCAGCTCAAGTCGACGATCAACACCATGGTCGACCAGCTCTCCGCCTTCGCCGACGAGGTGACGCGGGTGGCGCGCGAGGTGGGCACCGAGGGCGAGCTGGGTGGCCGGGCCCAGGTCAGGGGCGTATCCGGGGTCTGGAAGGACCTTACGGAGAACGTCAACTTCATGGCCGACAACCTGACCTCGCAGGTCCGCAATATCGCCCAGGTCGCCACCGCCGTGGCCGAGGGCGATCTGAGCAAGACGATCACGGTCGAGGCGAAGGGCGAGATCCTGGAGCTGAAGTCGACGATCAACACCATGGTGGACCGGCTGTCGTCCTTCGCCGACGAGGTGACCCGGGTGGCCCGCGAGGTCGGCACCGAGGGCAACCTCGGCGGCCAGGCCCAGGTCAGGGGCGTATCCGGGGTCTGGAAGGACCTTACGGAGAACGTCAACTCCATGGCCCTGAACCTGACCTCGCAGGTCCGCAATATCGCCCAGGTCACCACGGCGGTCGCCAACGGCGATCTCTCGAAGAAGATCACGGTCGATGCCCGGGGCGAGATCCTGGAGCTCAAGGAGACCGTGAACACCATGGTCCAGCAGTTGCGCTCGTTCGCCGACGAGGTGACCCGGGTGGCGCGCGAGGTGGGCACCGAGGGTCAGCTCGGCGGCCGGGCCGGAGTGCCGGGCGTCTCCGGGGTCTGGAAGGACCTCACGGACAACGTCAACTTCATGGCGTCCAACCTGACCTCGCAGGTCCGCAATATCGCCCAGGTCGCCACCGCCGTGGCCGAGGGCGATCTGAGCAAGAAGATCGACGTGGACGCGCGCGGCGAGATCCTCGAGCTGAAGACCACCATCAACACCATGGTCGACACGCTCTCCTCGTTCTCCGACGAGGTGACCCGGGTGGCCCGCGAGGTCGGCAGCGAGGGCCGACTGGGCGGCCAGGCCCGGGTCGAGGGCGTCTACGGCACCTGGAAGCGGCTGACCACCGGCGTCAACGAGCTCGCCCTCAACCTCACCACCCAGGTGCGCGCGATCGCCGAGGTCGCCTCCGCCGTCGCCCAGGGCGATATGTCCGGTTCCATCTCGGTCGAGGCGCAGGGCGAGGTCGCCGAGCTGAAGAACAACGTCAACCTGATGGTCGCCAACCTCCGCGAGACCACCCGCGCCAAGGACTGGCTGGAGTCCAACCTGGCCCGTATCGCCTCCCTGATGCAGGGCCACCGCGATCTGGTCGAGGTCGCCGATCTGATCCTGAGCGAGCTGACCCCGCTGGTCAACGCGCAGTTCGGGGCGTTCTTCCTGAGCGCGGCCGGTGCCAAGCCCGGTGAGGGGCTCGAGCTCATCGCCGGATACGGCACCGATCAGGACGCGGTCGGGGGCGACGGCCAGACCCCGCGGACCGGCCCACCGGGCCGCGGGCTGGTCGCCCAGGCGGCGGTGGGGAAGAAGCGGATCCTCATCAACGACGTCCCGCCCGACTACCTTGCCATCAACTCCGGGCTGGGCTCGGCGCTCCCGGCCAGCGTGGTCATCCTGCCGATCCTCTACGAGGACCAGGTGCTCGGAGTGATCGAACTGGCCTCGTTCAGCCGGTTCAGCGAGGTCCACCTCGCCTTCGTCGACCAGTTCGTGAACACCATCGGCGTCTCGATCAACACCATCATCGCCAACGCCCGCACCGAGTCGCTGCTCTCCGAGTCCCAGCGGCTCACCACCGAGCTGCGCCAGCGCTCGAACGAGCTCCAGCGCTCCAACGCGGAGATGGAGGAGAAGGCCGCGCTGCTGGCGACCGCCTCCCAGTACAAGTCCGAGTTCCTCGCCAATATGTCGCATGAGCTGCGCACCCCGCTGAACTCGCTGCTCATCCTGGCCCGGCTGCTCGCCGACAACCCCGAAGGGCGGCTGTCCCCCCAGGAGGTGCAGTTCGCCGCCACCATCCACCGCTCCGGCTCCGATCTGCTCCAACTGATCAACGATGTCCTGGATCTGTCGAAGATCGAGGCGGGCCGGATGGACGTCCGGCCGAGGAAGCTGCCGCTGGTCAAGATCCTGGACTATGTGAACGCCACGTTCCGGCCGCTGGCCGTCGACCGGGGGCTGTCGTTCGAGATCGCCGTCGGCGAGGACGTACCGCGCGAGATGTTCTCCGATGAGCAGCGGCTCCAGCAGATTCTGCGCAATCTGCTCTCCAACGCCCTGAAGTTCACCTCCTCGGGCGGGGTGACGCTGCGCGTCGAGCGCACCCCGGGAGCGCAGTTCGAGGAGGAGGCGCTGCGGTCCGCGGACGCCGTGATCGCCTTCGCCGTCACCGACACCGGTATCGGCATCCCGCCGGAGAAGCTGCCGGTGATCTTCGAGGCGTTCCAGCAGTCCGACGGCACGACCAGCCGCAAATACGGCGGCACCGGCCTCGGCCTGTCCATCAGCCGGGAGATCGCCGGAATGCTCGGCGGCCGGATCGTGGCCGAGAGCGAACTGGGCGTCGGCTCCCGCTTCACCCTCTACGTCCCCGTGCACTACAGCGGCGTCGCCCCGGCGCCCGACCCCTCGGACCCCAGGGCCACCGGCTCCACCGTCCCGGCGGCGGCCCCCGCCCCGGACGAGGCGCTGCCGGACACCACCGACCACGCCCCCAGCGGGGTCTTCGGCGCGGCGGACAGCCTGGTCGCCGCCCGGGCCCTGAGCGGCGGGGCCGAGACCGAGGACGGAGACGAAGCCGAGGACCACGACGACGGCTGGCCGGGGGCCACCCAGCTCAAGGAGTGGCAGCGCGGACGCCCCGGCCGGGTGCTGGACGGCCGCCGCATCCTGATCGTCGACGACGACATACGGAACGTCTTCGCGCTCACCCATGTGCTGGGCCGGGTCGGCATGACGGTGAAGTACGCGGAGAACGGCCGCGAGGGGCTGGAGGTACTCCACCGCAACCCCGATGTCTCGCTGGTCCTGATGGACGTGATGATGCCCGAGATGGATGGGTACGAGACGATCCGGGCCATCCGCAGCACACCCCGGCTCGCCGATGTGCCGATCCTTGCCCTGACCGCGAAGGTCATGCCCGGCGACCGGGAGAAGGCCATCGACAGCGGCGCGAACGGCTATGTCCCCAAGCCCGTGGACGTCGACCGGCTGATGTCGGCGATCATCGAGGTGCTCGATCCGGTGGGGGAGGCGGGGAGCGGGGACGCTGACGCGTCGGGTGATGACGCTGCCCTGGCTGGTGGTGACGCTGCCGGGGCTGGTGATGATGCTGCCCTGGCTGGTGATGACGCTGCTGTGGTTGGCGGTGACGTCGTTGGGTCTGGTGACGTCGTTGGGTCTGGTGACGCCGTTGGGTCTGGTGACGCCGTTGGGTCTGGTGGTGACGCCTTCGACGACGCGTCGCTCGGTGTGCCGGGCGGTGTCGAGGATGGCGGCGCGGACGACGGTGAGGGCGCCGGCCGGGAGGGGAGCGCGCCCGACGAGACCGGTCCGCCGAGGCCGAGGCAGGGGGAGTGATGACGACCGCATGCGATAAGGCCGGAATCCTCATCGTCGACGACATGGAAGAGAACCTGATCGCGCTGGAGGCCGTCCTCGGCCCGCTCGATCAGCAGCTCGTCCGCGCCCGCTCCGGCGAGGAGGCGCTGAAGGCGATGCTGCGGCAGGACTTCGCCGTCGTTCTGCTGGATGTGCTGATGCCTGGCATGGACGGCTTCGAGACCGCCGCCAACATCAAGCGGCTCGACCAGACCAAGGACGTCCCGATCATCCTGCTGACCGGGACCGACGCCGACTCCGACTACGCCTACCGGGGCTATGCGATCGGCGCCGCCGACTTCCTCACCAAACCCTTCGACCCCTGGCTGCTGCGGACGAAGGTCAATGTGTTCCTGGAGATGCACCGCAAGAACTGCCGGCTCGAGGCGCGGACCGAGCAGTTGGCCGACCGGGTCGCGGAGCTGGAGCGCACGGTCGAGGGGCTGCGGAAGTACAGCGCCGAGGGTTGATCGGCCGGTTCGGCTCGCGGCGACGGTCGCCGGCCAGGGCTGTGGTCAGGGATCCACGGCGGTGACCAGGACGGCCACCGTGGGCGGCTGGTCCCCGGGGGCCGGGGTGCTCTGTGCCACCGCCGTTCGCACCGCCCGCGCCACATCCACGGCGCGGTGATCGGCCGCCACCGCCAGCTCGATCCGGATGTGCGAGCCCTCGATCCGCACGGGCCGGGGCGATCCCAGCACCGACGCGAGCCGGGCGACGCCGGGCACGGATGCGGCGGTCGCGGCGGCGCGGGCGGCCGCGGCGGCGGGGTCCGGGTCGGGGCGTTCGGCCGACGGCGGCCGTGGTGGTGGTTGGGGCTGGTTTTGGGGCCGCGGGGCCGCGGGAGCCGGGGGCGGGGCCGGGAGTTCGTCCAGCACGTCCGTCACCCGTACGTCCACCGCCTCCACCAGGAGGCCCAGCCGGTCCGTCGCCGTGTCGAGGAGTACGTCGCGCAGCCGGTCCGCCGTCACCGGAAGCGGTTCCTCCAGCGTCGCCCCGCACTCCGCCGCGATGCGCAGCGTCCCCGGCGGCAGCGCGCTCGGCGGGGGCGGTACCGCGGGCGTCGCGGCGGTGTCGGGGTCGGCGGGCGCGATCCGGAGCGCTCCCAGGTGTACGTCGGGGACCTGGTCGGCGGCCCGCCGGAGCACCTCGCCCGCCGCGTGTTCGGTGATCCAGGAGCCGTCCTCCCGCCTGCCCAGGGGCAGCAGCCGTCCGAGCCGAAGCTGCTCCCTCACGGTCTGCGCGAGCCGGTCTGTGACCACCGTGTCACCCCTTGGCGCCGGACGGGACCGAGCCCTGCTGGTCTCGGCCTGCCGTGTGCTTTCAGCCTGCCGCATCGATCGCGCGAGTGCCGCATCTCCGAAGCGGTTCGGGGAAGGCCCCTTTAAGGTTGGCGGTAGAGCGAGCGGAAACCTCTTCGACCGCTCTTCGCCTCGGAAGGGACGATCGGTGATGTCCGAGACCGCACCACGGAACCGACCCGAGAACCCCGCGACGGAGCCCGCCGCGGGCACCCCGAGGACCCTGGGCGCCAGGGGCGGCATCGCCCCGGCCGCCACCGACCGGCCCCGGCGCGGCGGAGGCGACCCCGGCTCGCGGGGGCGCACCACCATCGCCGATGGCGTCGTCGAGAAGATCGCGGGGATGGCGGCCCGCGATGTGGTCGGCGTCCATGCGATGGGCGGCGGCCTCGCGCGAACCTTCGGAGTCGTACGGGACCGGGTGCCCGGCGGCCGGTCGGTCGCCCGTGGGGTGAAGGCGGAGGTGGGAGAGGTACAGACGGCCCTCGACCTGGAGATCGTGGTGGACTACGGCGTCTCCATCGCCGATGTCGCACGGGCCGTGCGGGAGAACGTGATCGCGGCGGTCGAGCGGATGACCGGCCTCGAGGTGGTCGAGGTCAATATCGCGGTCAGCGATGTGAAGTTGCCGGACGAGGAAGAGGAAGCGCCGGAGCCGCGGCTCCAGTAGGCCGGCAGCGGTTCCGGTTGGCTCCAGCAGGGGAGCACACGATGAGCATGGCCGTGGTCGGGATGATCGCGGGGATGGCGCTGGCTTTCGCCGGTTACTTCGGTGGTTTCGGGGCCTTTCTGCTGGTGGCGGCGTTGGGCGCCGTCGGGTTTATCGTCGGCCGATTCCTGGACGGTGATCTGGAACCGGGCGACTTCTTCCGTTCCCGTGGCCGTGATGACGGACGGCCACGGTGAACACTTCGACGACGGCAGGTGTGAAGACGACGGCAGGTGTGAAGACGACGGCAGGGGCTGTGGCGATGGCGGGGGCCATGACGACAGTAAGGACGCGCCGTGGTCGAGCCGGGTGAGCGGGGTGCGACGCGGATCGCGGACCGGGTCGTCGCGAAGATCGCCTCGCAGGCGGCGCGGGAGGCGTTGCGGGTGGACGGGGCCGGCGCGGCGGACGCCGCTGCGGAAGTAGCGGACGTCGTCGATACCGCGGACGTCGGCCTTGCCGATGCCGCCGCCGCGCCGCCGCACGCGGTCGCCGTGGTGCGCGGGGACGTCGCGCGCGTCCGGGTCGCCGTCGAGCTGGGCTATCCCTCGGACATCGGCGCGCACTGCGGTGCGGTGCGTCGTCATGTGATCGAACGGGTAGGCGAGTTGACGGGCATGGAGGTGCCCGAGGTCGTGGTGACCGTCGAACGACTGCATGTGCCGCAGTGGGAGCACCCGGAGCGGAGGGTGCGTCGGGGGAGGGACAGGGTGCGATGAACGCGGACCAGAAGATGCGTCAGTCCACCTCGGCGTCGGCGTACGGCGGGAGGGCGGGGACCGGCGCCCGGGACGGCGATCCGCCCGTGCGGATGAGGCGCTTCTGGTCCGTACGGCGGGTACCGGCCGGGATCGTCGCCCTGGTCATCGCCGCCGTCAGCGGGCTGCTGCTGTACGACGTGGCGGCCGTGCGCTCGGGTCGGCCCGCCATGCGATGGCGGGAATGGCTCGCCGATGAACTCGCTTCACGGCCGCTGGACGACGCGTGGATCATGGGCGGGGCGGCGGCGTTGGCCGCGCTGGGGGTGTTGATGGTGGTCCTCGCGTTGGCGCCGGGGCTGCGTGGGCTGCTCCCGATGCGGCCGCCGGGGACGGGGACGGGGACTGGGGCTGAGGCGGAGGTGGGGGCGGGGCCGGGGAAGGGCGTGGAGGCGGGCGCCGGGACCGGGGGCGCCGTACGGGCCGGGATCGACCGGACCTCGGCTGGGCTGGTGCTGCGCGACCGGGCGATGGAGGTGCCCGGTGTGCGGTCCGCCCGCGTGGACGTCGGCCGTCGGCGGGTCAGGGCCCGTGCGCTGGCCCACTTCCGTGACCTCGACGAGGTACGGGCGGATCTGGACGCCGCCCTCCACGAGGGCATCCGGCAACTGGGCCTGGCCCGGCGGCCCGCCCTGTCCGTCCGTGTCCGGCGGTCGGCGAAGTCGAAGGGGTGAGCGCGCCATGCTGAGGGTCGTCAACCGGGTGCTGCTGGGGGTCGTGGGGCTGGTGCTGGCCGGGGTGGGCGCGGTGATCCTGGCCGGGTGGCCGCCGTTCGACGGGCGGGGCGATGTGCTGCTGAGCCGGGCGGATCGGACGCGGTGGCGGGACGCCGGATGGTGGTGGCCGGCCGTCATCGCGGCGCTGGCGGTGCTGTTCGTGCTCGCGCTGTGCTGGTTCCTGGTGCAGTTGCGGCGGCGTCGGCTTCAGGAGGTGCTGGTGGAGACGGGCGACGGCGAGGGCGCCCTGCTGCGGGGTCGGGCCCTGGAGGCGGCGCTCCTGGCGGACGCGGAGTCGCTGGACGGCGTGGAGCGGGCCCACGTCCTGCTACGGGGCCGACGGACCACGCCGGAGGCCCGGATGGGCCTGGTACTGGAGCCGCGTGCCGAACCGACGCTGACACTGGAAGCGCTACGGGCGGAGGCCCTGGAGCGCGCCCGGACCTCGGCGGGCCTGGACCAACTCCCGGCGGAGGTCCGCCTGAGGGTGGCCCGACACGGGGCGGAACGGGCGCGGTAGGTCTGCGGGTTCCGCTGGGTGCGGGTGCGCGTTCCGCTGGGTGCGGTGCGTGGGTGGTGCCTGCTGTTCGTGGTGGGTGCCGGGTGCGGGGCCTCCGGGGCGGCGCCCTGGACCGTATATTTACGGCGCCGTTGGCCGGGGGCGTTGTGTTGGTCGGGGATTGGCGCCACAAATACACGTAAGCGTCCAGGACACCACCCCTGCGACCCCGCCCCCTCCCGTCTCGTCGGCGTCCGCGCGCCGGTGGTGTGAATTCAGCCTCTCCGGCGTTTGAGGAGCGGGGTCCGGGGCGGAGCCCCGGCGGGGGTCCAGGGGGCGGAGCCCCATGGTTTCGGGAAGGGGCGGGGTGGGGGACCTTCCGCCGGAGGCGCCCACGGTCCGGGCCCAGGTCCGGGGCGGAGCCCCACCCCGCGCGGGGCAGCCGCACATTGGTATTGCGCGGAGCCGCCGCCGGAGGCACCCCCAAGCCCAAGCTCAGAAGTTGTGCAGGGCCCCACCATCCACCGGCAACATCAGCCCGGTGAGATACGACGCCGCAGGCGACAGCAGAAAGGCCGCGGCCTTGCCGAATTCCGAGGGCGTCCCATACCGCCGCAGCGGAATCGCCGCCGCGTTCCGCTCCCGCGAGGCATCCGCGTCGCCGGAGAGGGCGTCGAGTTCGCGGACGCGGTCGGTGTCGATGCGGGCCGGGAGGAGGCCCACGACGCGGATGCCGCGGGGGCCGACCTCGAGGGAGAGGGACTTGGCGAAACCGGCGAGGCCGGGCCGCAGGCCGTTGGAGACGGTGAGGCCGGGGATCGGTTCGCGGACGGAGCCGGAGAGGACGAAGCCGATCACGCCGCCGGAGGGGAGCTGCTCGGCGGCCGTACGGGCGAAGCGGACGGCGCCGAGGAAGACGGAGTCGAAGGCGGCCTGCCACTGGGCGTCGGTGATGTCGGCCGTCAGCCCGGCCGGCGGGCCGCCGACGCTGATGAGGACGCCGTCGAAGCCGCCGAAGCGCTCGCGGGCGGTGGCGATGAGCCGGGCCGCGGTCTCGGGGTCGGAGTTGTCGGCGGCGACGCCGACCGCGTTCGGGCCGAGGTCGGCGGCGACGGCGGCCGCCGTATCGGCGTCGCGGCCGGTGATGACGGCCTTCGCACCGTCGGCGATCAGCTCACGGGCGGCGGCGAGGCCCAGCCCGCGGGTGGCTCCGGTGACGATGTACACCCGGTCTTTGAGTCCAAGATCCATGGACTCAGTCTGCCCTGGGCCGCTCCGCGAGGGTGAGGGCGGTCCCCACGAGGCCGATATGGCTGAACGCCTGGGGGAAGTTGCCGAGCTGCCGGCCGGTCGCCGGGTCGTACTCCTCGGCGAGCAGCCCGACGTCGTTGCGCAGCGCGAGGAGGCGTTCGAAGAGGGCGCGGGCGTCCTTGTGGCGGCCGGCCAGGTGGAGGGCGTCGGCGAGCCAGAAGGAGCAGGCGAGGAAGGCGCCCTCGGAGCCGGGGAGGCCGTCCATGCCGTCGGCGGCGGTGTAGCGGCGGATCAGGCCGTCCTCGCTGAGCTCGCGGCGGACCGCGTCGATGGTGCCGATGACGCGGGGGTCGGTGGCGGGGAGGAAGCCGACGCGGGGGATGAGCAGGGTCGCGGCGTCCAGCTCGGGGGAGCCGTAGGACTGGGTGAAGGTGGACCGCTCGGGGTCGTAGCCCTTTTCGCAGACCTCGCGGTGGACGGCGTCGCGCATGGCGCGCCAGCGGTTCGCGTCGCCGCTCAGCTCGGGGGCGGCCTCCATGGCGCGGACGGCGCGGTCGGCGGCCACCCAGGCCATGACCTTGGAGTGGACGAAGTGGCGGCGAGGTCCGCGGACCTCCCACAGCCCCTCGTCGGGGTCGCGCCAGGCGGATTCCAGGAAGTCCATGAGCGCGGTCTGGATCTTCCAGGCGTGCGGTTCTGCGGGCAGCCCGGCGGCGCGGGCGAGGTGGAGGGTGTCGAGCACCTCGCCGTAGACATCGAGCTGGCGCTGGCCGACCGCGCCGTTGCCGACCCGGACGGGGGTGGAGTGCTCGTACCCCTCCAGCCAGGGCAGCTCATGCTCATGGAGCCGGCGCTCGCCCCCGAGGCCGTACATGATCTGGAGCTCGGCCGGGTCGCCGGCGATCGCGCGCAGCAGCCAGTCGCGCCAGGCGGCGGCCTCCTCGTGGTAGCCGGCGCGGAGCAGGGCGTTGAGGGTGAGGGTGGAGTCGCGCAGCCAGCAGTAGCGGTAGTCCCAGTTGCGGACCCCGCCGAGCCGTTCGGGCAGCGAGGTGGTGGGGGCCGCGACGATACCGCCGCTCGGGGCGTAGGTGAGCGCCTTGAGGGTGATCAGGGAGCGGATGACGGCGTCCCGGTGCGGGCCCCGGTAGCGGCAGCGGGCGGCCCAGTCGCGCCAGTCCGCGAGGCTGGAGCGGAGGGCGTCGTACGGGTCGATGAGCCGGGGGCGGGGCTCGTGCGAGGGGTGCCAGGTGAGGACGAAGGCCACCCGGTCCCCGGCCGAGACGGTGAACTCGGAGCGGGTGCTGAAGTCCTTGCCGTAGGTGTGGACCTCGGGTTCCGAGCGCAGCCATACGGAGTCCGGTCCGGCGACCGCGATCCGGTGGCCGTCGGTGCGGCGCATCCAGGGGACGATCCGGCCGTAGTCGAAGCGCAGCCGGAGGACGCCGAGCATCTCGACGCTGCCGGAGACGCCCTCGACGATACGGACGACATCGGGGGCGCGATCGCGCTGCGGCATGAAGTCGATGACCTTGACCGTGCCGGTCTCCGTCTCCCAGACCGACTCCAGGACGAGGGAGTCGTCGAGGTAGCCGCGGCGGGTGCAGGCGCCCGCGTCCTTGGGGGCGAGCCGCCAGTGGCCGTTGTCAGGGCCGCCGAGGAGCGCGGCGAAGCAGGCCGGTGAGTCGAAGCGGGGCAGACACAGCCAGTCGATCGAGCCATGGCGGCTGATCAGGGCCGCCGTCTGGTGGTCACCGATGAGGGCGTAGTCGTCGATGTGCTGGGCCATGTCCGGGCGCCTTCCCCCGGAAGGCCGATCCTAGGCCCGGACGGCGCTCACTCCGCCGTGGCCGCGGCGGGGACCTTCTCCGGGGTGGCCGCAGCCTTGGCGGCCTCGGCGACGCGGTCCCGGCGCTCGCGGCGGGCCAGGACGACCCAGCCGATGGGCACACCGGCGGAGAACAGCCACCACTGGACGGCGTACGCCATATGCGGGCCGATGTCGCTGTGGTTGGGCGCGGGGACCGGCTGGGGCTGCTTGTCGCCCTTGGGGGAGGACGAGGTGAGCTCGATATAGCCGCCGAGGACGGGCCGGGACAGCGACTTCGCCCGCTGCTCGCTGTTGATCAGCGAGACCTGGCGGGGCGGCAGCCCCTGCTTGTCCTTGATGCCGCTGTTGCCGGTGGTCTCGTCGGGCATCAGCCGGCCGGTGACGGTGACCTTGCCGGAGGGGGCGGCGGGGACCTTGGGGAAGACGGTGAGGTCGGTACCGGCCGGGATCCAGCCCCGGTTGACCAGGACCGCGCGGTCGTCCGGGAGCAGCAGCGGGGTGAGGACGAAGTAGCCGATGGACTGCTCGTCGGAGCCGGTGCGCTGGCGGACGACGACCTCATGGGCGGTGTCATAGGTGCCGGTGGCGGTCACCGTGCGCCAGGTGTTGTCGCGGGCCACCGTGCGGCCGGGGGAGGTGAGCTTGTCGACGGCCACGGCGGGGGCGGCGAGGCTGTCCCCGATGAGCTGGTTCTGCGCGACCCGGTGCTCATGGCGGTGCAACTGCCAGAAGCCCAGCCTGATCATCGTCGGGATCAGCGCCAGGGCGATAAGTGTGAGGATCACCCACTGCCGGGTCAACAGGAAGCGGTACACATGGTTGACCCTACTCGGCGTGGATTGTCCCTCGGCCGCTGGGGGCGGCCCAGGCACAATCCACGCAGGTGGCCGGGTTCACACATGGTCGACGATGCCCACCTTCCCTTCCGCCCGGGCGCAGTGCGCACAGCAGAAGAACTGGCCGTCCGCCTCCACGCCCTGCCCGATGATCGGGGCGTTGCAGTGCTCACAGGTGGGCGCCATGCGGTGGATGGCGCACTGGAAACAGTCGAAGACGTGCACATTGCCCTGCGCGTGCACCTCGAATGTCATCCGGTAATCGTTTCCGCATACCTCACAACGTGCCATGCGCCTCAGCGTGCGGGCCCGCGCGGTGGCGGGCGAGCGGCGGCCGGGCGCGTCGCGCCGACTTCACCTGTTTGTCGGCGGCGCTGGGGTGACGTCCTGGAGGAGCTGCATGAAGGCCGCCTCGTCGATCACGGGCGTGCCGAAGGAGCGGGCCTTGGCGGTCTTGGACGTGGGCGAGTCGGGGTCATTGGTGACCAGCACGCTGGTGAGCCGGGAGACGCTGGTGGCCACGTGCAGCCCGGCCTCGATCGCCCGGTCCTCCAGCAGCTCGCGGTCGACGGAGGTGTCCCCGGAGAACGCCACCCGCATGCCCTGGACCAACTGCCCGCCCGGCTCGTACCGCCCGGGGTTGGGGTAGGGGCAGGCGGGGCGCTTGCGGCTGGGGCGCCAGGTCTGCCGGTACGAGCGCTGGCGGCCGATCGCCGGGCCGTCGGACCACTCGGTGAGCGGCTGGCAGGCCAGCAGCGGCAGCCGCAGCCCGGTCTCGGCGGCCCGGTGGAGGCTGGGCCGGAAGGTCTCGGCGAGCACCCGCGCGTCGTCCAGGGCGTGGTGGGCGCGGCGCTGGACCACTCCGTAGTGCGCGGCGAGGGTCTCCAGCTTGTGGTTGGGCAGCGGCAGGCCCAGCTCTTTGGAGAGGGCGATGGTGCACAGCCGCTGCCGCACGGGCGCGGCGCTCTTGGAGCGGGCGTACTCCCGGGCGAGCATCGACCAGTCGAAGGCGGCGTTGTGCGCGACCAGGACGCGGTCGGCCAGGCGCTCGGCCAGCTCCCCGGCGATCTCGGGGAAGCGCGGGGCGCCCTCGAGCACCTCCTCGGTGAGGCCGTGGATCCACACCGGGCCGGGGTCGCGCTGCGGATTGACCAGGGTGTACCAGTGGTCCTGCACCGTGCCCCGGGCGTCGAGCTGATAGACCGCCGCGGAGACGATCCGGTCGTCGCGGGCCAGGCCGGTGGTCTCCACGTCGACGACCGCGTAACCCTGCGGATAGGTGGCCGGCCAGGAGGACGGCGGTGCGGGGTGCGGTGCGGCTGTCGTGGGGTCTTCGAGCATGGTCAATGAGGATACGGGCCGCCGCCGACAACCCTGACCGGCGGGCCGGTCGGGGCAGGTGGGGCCCCGGGGTTGACGGGGCGTCGGGGCCGGGCGGCGGGTCAGAGCTCGGACAGGGCCAGTTGCAGATCGATATTGCTGGTGAGGATGCGGCCGGCGCGCTTGTCCCCCGGGCGGTCGGGCACCGTGACCTTCACCCCGGGCGAATCCCCGGTGAGAACGGTCACCTTGGCGCCGTCGAAGCGCGGGGCCCGCTGCTCGATGACCGACTTCAGCCGGTCGGCGGCGCGCTCCGCGGTCCGTTTGCCGTCGGTGAGGGCGCAGATGACCCCGGATGTCTCCGTCGCGGACTTCGCGAGCTGTCCGGTGGCCGACAGGCGCACCGCGCCCTTGGCGTTCTTCCCGCCGAAGTCGACCCGGTAGGCATCGCCCAGGCAGCGGTCCAGGGCCCGGTAATCCGGGTCGTCCGCCAGGGACTTGCCCTTGGCCGGGCGCACCGTGGACAGGTCCTTGCCGGCGAAGCCGAAGGAGATCTCGTCCTGGGCGATCCGAAGGGTGATGCCCTCCTTCTTCCAGATGGTCTCACCGTGCCAGGTGCTCCGGGTGAATCCGCCCGTCTTGATCTTGGCGGTGATGCCGTCCGCGTCGAAGGAGCCGTCCCAGTGCCCGGCGTAGCCATTGGTGACATCGGTGTCGATCATGGCCGGATCGAGCCCGTAGGCATGGGCGTTGAAGCGGTAGCCGCTCAGCAGTGGGCTGCCCGCCTGGCCGACCGTGCGGAACCGCTGCGAGTCGCCCTTCTCCAGGGAGCGCACCCGGTCGGCGTCGAGATAGGAGACCTGGGCCCCCGTCGCGCCCGCGACCGAGATATGGCCCACCGCGGCCATCAGGGGTGAGGGGGAGTCATCGCCGCCCGGCCCGGAGGAACACCCCGTGGTGAGCGCCGACAGCAAGCAGGCGAGGGCTATGCCGCCGGTCCGGAACCGTTCTCTGGCTCTGCGCACAGGCGGGGAGCTTAATCGGCCATGCGCCCCTGGGCGACCCCTGTTGTTGACATTCCATCTACCATACTTGTTGGTAACTACCCCTAGCGGCGGCCTTACGAGCGGTTCTATGTTGCCGACATGCCGCACCTGCCCAATGCCGTGTTGTGGTCGATACCGGCCTTTGTCCTGCTCACCGTCGTGGAGATGGTGAGCTACCGCTTCCATCCCGACGACGATGCCGAGGGCTACGCGGCGAAGGACGCCGCGACCAGCGTCACCATGGGGCTCGGGAGCCTCGTCTTCGACCTGGTGTGGAAGATCCCGATTGTGGCGATCTACGCCGCCATCTACGAACTCACCCCACTGCGCGTCCCGGTGGTGTGGTGGACGCTGCCGCTGATGCTGCTCGCCCAGGACTTCTTCTACTACTGGTCGCACCGCGGGCACCATGTCATCCGCATCCTGTGGGCGTGCCATGTGGTGCACCACTCCAGCCGCAACTTCAACTTCACCACCGCGCTGCGGCAGCCCTGGACCAGCCTGACCGTGTGGCCGTTCTACGTGCCGATGATCGCGTTCGGGGTGCACCCCGCGGCGGTGGCGTTCTGCTCGTCGGTGAACCTCGTCTACCAGTTCTGGATCCACACCGAGCGGATCGGCACCCTGCCGCGCCCGATCGAGTTCGTCTTCAACACCCCCTCGCACCACCGCGTCCACCACGCCTCCCAAGGCGGCTATCTGGACCGCAACTTCGGGGGCATCCTCATCGTCTGGGACCGGCTCTTCGGGTCGTTCGTCCCCGAGATCGAGCGGCCCGTCTACGGCCTGACGAAGAACATCGACACCTACAACCCGCTGCGGGTGGCCACGCATGAGTACGCGGCCATCGTCCGCGACATCGCGGCGGCGCGGGGCTGGCGGGAGCGGGCGGGCCGGGTCTTCCGGGGGCCGGGCTGGCAGCCCGGGCCGGTCCCGGAGGCGGGGTCGGTCCCGGAGCCCGAGTCGGCCACGGAGCCCGAGCCGGCCACGGAGGCGGAGTCGGCTCCGGATGCCGGGGCGGCTACGGGGGCCGGCCCGCGGGAGCCGGTCGGCGAGAGCGTGCGGTGACGGCCGCCGCCGGGCGCGCGACGAGGGCCCTGCCCGCCCTCTTCGCGCTGCTGACCGCCGTTCACCTGGGAGCGCTGCTCATGGACGCCACCACCGTCGTCCACGCCACCAAGCCCGCCCTGATGCCCGTCCTCGCCGTCTGGGCCCTGGTGCGCGGCGCGCCGTGGCCGCTCCCCGCCGCGCTGGTGTGCGGCTGTGGTGGCGATGTGCTGCTCCAGATCGGCGGTGAGACCGCGTTCCTGGCCGGAATGGGGTGCTTCGCGGCCGGGCACCTCTGCTATCTGGCGCTGTTCACCCGTGCCGGGCGGGGCGCTCTTTTCGGCCGCGCCGGGCGGGGGCCGCTGTCCACCCGCGCCGGGTGGCCTCGTACGGCGCCCTGGGTGGCCGCCGGGTACGGGGCCGCGTGGCTGGGCACGGTGGCGCTGCTGTGGTCCGGCCTCGCCTCGCATCTGCGGCTTCCCGTCGCGGGCTACAGCCTGCTGCTGACGGTCATGGCGCTGGCCGCGCTCGGGGCGGGCCCCTGGACCGGGCTCGGCGGGGCGCTGTTCATGCTCTCCGACACCCTGATCGCGGCCGGGCTCGCCGACTGGCCACGGCCGCCGGTGCCCCAGTTCTGGATCATGGCCACCTATATCGGCGCCCAGTGGCTGCTGATGGCGGGAGCGACGCGCGACGCGGTCCCGCGCCCCGGGCCACAACCGGCGCTCGTCGGGCCGTAAGGAGCGCTCGTGGGCTGGAACCGGCGCTCGTCGAGCCGTAAGGAGCGCTCGTCAGGCCGTGACGGGCAGCCGCCTCAGCCGGACCACCCGCAGCGGGTCCGAGGGGCGGTCATGGCTCAGCTCCCAGCCCCGGGCCCGTGCCGCCTCGACGACATAGCCCGCGCCCACACCCCGGTACTCGCGCACGGCGACGTCGTGCGGGCCCGGCGGCGGGGCCTTCTTCGCCTTCTGGGCGGCCAGCTCCTTGCTGGTCCAGACGGCGATGCGCTTGTCGACCCGGGCCCGGTAGAAGGCCGCGTCGCCCTCGTGCCGCAGCTCCGGGAGCGTCACGCACCAGGCGGGCCACACCGCCACGTTGTCCCCGAACTTGTCGATCAGGCCGAGGAAGCCCTTCTCGAACCCGGGGATGACCGTAAGGATCTCGGCCACGATCCCGAAGGCGATGAAGCCGAGGAAGATCACCACGATCAGCGCCCACCACAGCGGCAGCAGCAGCACGGTCAGTACGAACCGGATCAGCAGCCAGAAGGCCGACCGCGAGGGCAGCGGTCCCCAGGAGGCGTCGTGGTGCACGGGAACGGGATCCTCTCGCCGCTACAGGGGGGATGCGTACGGGCCGCCGGGTGGCTGATCCGCCCCGGCGGCCCGTGCATTGTGTCAGCCGGTCACTTCTCGACGGCGTCCAGGGCGTCCGCGAGCCCGGCGCCGTAGAAGCCGTTGTAGCGCTTGCCGCCCTCGCACACCGCGTCGACCGTGCCGTCGCCGTCGATGTCGTACGGCGTCGGGCAGGCGAGGTCATCGGCCTCGGCCTTCAGCAGCGCCTTGACCATCGCGGGAGAGGCGTGCGGATGGGTGCTCTTGACGAGCGCCGCGACACCGGCGACATGCGGCGAGGCCATCGAGGTGCCCGCCATGTAGCCGTACTGCCCGCCGGGCAGCGTGTTGTAGATCAGGCCGCTGGTGGCCGGGGGCTCCGGCTTCTGGTAGACGGTGCTGTCGCCGCCGGGGGCCGCGATGTCGATGACTCCGAGGCCGTAGTTGGAGAACGAGGACTTGAGGTTTTTGGCGCCGGTCGAGGCGACCGTGACAACACCCGGCAACTGGGTCGGGATGTCCAGGCAGACGCTCGGGTCCACCTCCCGGTCACCGGGGGTGGTGTCGTTGGGGCTGGAGGGGTCGGTGATGGTGTCCGAGGTCAGGTCGTAGTTCTCGTTGCCCGCCGCGGCCACATTGACCACGCCCTTGCGCTCCGCGTACGACGAGGCCCGGCGCACCGCATCGACCAGGGCCTTCTGGTCCGGGTCGGTGGTGCAGTTGAAGTACCACGGGTCGGTGTAATAGCTGTTGTTGGTGACGTCCACGCCGTGTTCGGCGGCCCAGATGAAGCCGCAGACGACCGCCTCGGTGTAGAAGAACCCGGCCGTCGTGGACACCTTGATACCGGAGACCTTGACGCCCGGGGCCACACCGGTGACGCCGATGCCGTTCTTCGCGGCGGCGATCTCCCCCGCGACATGGGTGCCGTGCGGGGACTCCTCCGCGGTCGGCCGCCAGGCGCCGTCGGTGGTGTCCGGCTTGCCCGTCACACAGTTGACGGACGCCTTACGGTCGAAGTTCGGCGCCAGGTCGGGGTGGGTGTCGTCCACACCGGTGTCGATGACCCCGACGGTGACATTCCGGCTGCCCAGGCTCTTCTCATGCGCCTTGTCCGCCTTGATCGCCGGCAGATCCCATTGCAGCGGCTCCAGCGGGTCCTGCCCGGCCTTGGCCTTCGCCGCCACCGCCTGCCGCTCCTTGTCGCTCAGCAGCTTCGGCGTATCGATGTCGTCGGTGGACTGGGCGGGCAGCGGGGCGGTGCGGGTGTTACCGGCGGAGGCCACGCCGCGGACCTTACGGACGCTCTTGGCGAAGTCCGGGTTGGCGGAGTGGACGACGATGACGCCGATCCGGTCGTACGACACCACGACCGTGCCGCCGGCCTGGACGATGGCCTTGCGGATCCGGGACGGGTCCTGCCCCGGGCGGGTGTTGACGACATAGCTCAGGGACGGACCGTCGGCCGCGGTGGCCGCGGCGGCGTGGCCGTCGCGGCCGAGAGCGGTGGCGGTGGTGGGCAGGAAGGCCAGCGCGGTGGTGAGCGCCATGGCGGCGGGTATCGCGGCGGTGCGCAGCGGCAGGGAGGTGCGGCGCGGCGTCATGGGTACTCCGGTTCTCTCGATGGGGTGAGGAGGCTCTGGGCGGACGGACCGGGCTGGATGGACAGCGTTCCGGACCGGGGGCGCGGACGCGCGCTCAGCGCGCCACTCGGGGGACGTGGAGCCCCCGGGCGCGGGCGGCGGCCCGGCGGGCCGCGTCAACGGCCGGGGTACGGCCGGGGTCATCCGCACAAGCGAATGTGCGCGCCCTCGGGGCGCGGATCCCGCACGCCGCCTCGATGCCCCGGGACGCCGCGAGACCGGGGCAGAGGCGGCGGGGAGTGGCGATGGGGTGGTGCGAAGCCGACGGGCCGTCAAAAGCCCGCCGCCCGGGTCTTGGAGGAGCCGATCTCAGATGAGCCATGGGGTCTCCACTTCATCCGTACGGGCCGCCCGGACGCCGTTGGCCTCTGGGCGGGTACATGACGAAGGAAGCTATCGCTGATCAAGGTCGGACATCAATGCATTCCGGAAGAAAACCCGCCACAGTACCCGGAGCCGATCCTTCCTGCGGAGTTGTATCCGTCTTTCAATCAACCGGCCTCTGTCGTAGCGGGTCGGCGTCGCCCTACCATGCGTGATCTGGATCACCTCCGCCGCCCTATGCGTCCCCGTCGGACCCACTCACCAGGAGAGACCGTGGATACCGCCCCGGCCAATGATCGCCCCGACGATCAACGGCAACAAGACCGTTCTTCCTACGCCGAGGTGCAGGCGAGCGCGGAGTTCGGTGAACTGCGCGGTGCCCACCGCTCGTTCGCCTTCCCGCTCACCATCGCGTTCGTGAGCTGGTACCTGCTCTATGTACTGCTGTCCAACTACGCGGGCGACTTCATGGGTGCCAAGGTCGTCGGCCATGTCAACGTGGCCCTGGTGTTCGGGCTCGCCCAGTTCCTGACGACCTTCCTCATCGCCTGGTGGTACTCCCGGCACGCCGCCGCCAAGCTCGACCCCCGCGCCGAGGCGATCAAGTCCCGTATGGAGGAGCGTTCATGAGCTTCCAGCAGCTCGCGGCCGAGAGCGCCTCGGACAACCGGCCGCTGATCATCACGCTCTTCGCGGTCTTCGTCCTGGCCACCCTCGGCATCACCGTCTGGGCGGGCCGGCAGACCAAGGACGCCAACGACTTCTACGCCGGCGGCCGCCAGTTCTCCGGCTTCCAGAACGGCCTCGCCATCTCCGGCGACTATATGTCCGCCGCGTCCTTCCTCGGCATCGCCGGCGCCATCGCGCTCTCCGGCTACGACGGCTTCCTGTACTCGATCGGGTTCCTCGTCGCCTGGCTGGTCGCCCTGCTGCTGGTCGCCGAGCCGCTGCGCAACTCCGGGCGCTACACGATGGGCGACGTGCTCGCCTACCGGATGCGCCAGCGCCCGGTGCGCACCGCCGCGGGCGTCTCCACCATCGTCGTCTCGATCTTCTATCTGCTGGCGCAGATGGCGGGCGCCGGTGTGCTGGTCTCCCTGCTGCTGGGCATCACCAGCGAGGCCGGGAAGATCCTCATCGTCGTCCTCGTCGGCGTCGTGATGATGCTCTACGTCACCATCGGCGGCATGAAGGGCACCACCTGGGTGCAGATGGTCAAGGCCGTGCTGCTGATCGCGGGCACCCTGCTGATCACCTTCCTGGTGCTGCTGAAGTTCAACTTCAACATCTCCGACCTGCTGGGCGAGGCGGCCAAGAACAGCGGCATCGGAGAGTCGTTCCTGGAGCCGGGGCTGAAGTACGGGCTCAACGCCACCACCAAGCTCGACTTCATCTCCCTCGGCATCGCACTGGTCCTGGGCACCGCGGGACTGCCGCACATCCTGATCCGCTTCTACACCGTGCCCACCGCCCAGGCCGCCCGTAAGTCGGTCAACTGGGCCATCGGCATCATCGGCGTCTTCTACCTGATGACCATCGCGCTGGGCTTCGGCGCCGCCGCCCTGCTGGACCGCGACGCCATCATCGCCTCCAACAAATCCGGCAACACCGCGGCCCCGCTGCTCGCCGAGGAGATCGGCGGCGGACCGGACTCCACGGGCGGCGCCATCCTGCTCGCGGTGATCTCCGCGGTGGCGTTCGCGACGATCCTCGCCGTGGTCGCCGGACTCACCCTCGCCTCCTCGTCCTCCTTCGCCCACGACCTGTACGCCAATGTCATCCGTAAGGGCAAGGCGACGCAGAAGGAGGAGATCTCGGCGGCGCGCTGGGCCACCGTCGGCATCGGCACCGTCGCCGTCGTCCTCGGGGTGTTCGCACGAGATCTCAACGTCGCCGGACTCGTGGCGCTCGCCTTCGCGGTCGCCGCCTCCGCAAACCTCCCGACCATCCTTTACAGCCTGTTCTGGAAGCGCTTCACCACCCAGGGCGCGCTGTGGTCCATCTACGGCGGACTGATCTCCTCGGTCTTCCTGGTGCTCTTCTCGCCCGTCGTCTCGGGCAAGGAGACCTCGATGTTCCCGGACGTGGACTTCCACTGGTTCCCGCTGGAGAACCCCGGACTGATCTCCATCCCGCTGGGCTTCCTGCTCGGCTGGCTGGGCACCCTCGTCTCCAAGGAGCAGCCGGACAAGGACAAATACGCCGAGCTGGAGGTCCGCTCGCTCACCGGCCACGGCGCCCACTGACCCGCCCCGACCACCCGCGCGGCCCCTCCCTGTCACACCCGTCGCGTACGCTGCGGGACAATTGACCACAGTGCACGCGATGTCAACCGTGGAGGGGCCGCACCATGCTGATCGACACCTATGGTCGCGTAGCCACCGACCTGAGGGTCTCCCTGACCGACCGCTGTAATCTGCGCTGCACCTATTGCATGCCGGAAGAGGGCCTTCAGTGGCTCGCCAAACCGGATCTGCTCACCGACGACGAGATAGTCCGGCTGATCGGGATCGCCGTCACCGAGCTGGGGGTCACCGAGGTCCGCTTCACCGGCGGTGAGCCGCTGCTGCGCCCCGGTCTGGTCGGCATCGTGGAGCGCTGCGCGGCCCTCGCCCCGCGCCCCCAGATGTCGCTCACCACCAACGGCATCGGGTTGCAGCGCACCGCCCAGGCCCTGCGCGACGCGGGCCTGGACCGGGTCAATGTCTCGCTCGACACCCTGCGCCCGGAGGTCTTTCAGGCACTGACCCGGCGCAAGCGCCATGACGATGTGCTGCGCGGCCTCGACGCGGCGCGCACCGCCGGGCTCACCCCGGTGAAGGTCAACACCGTGCTGATGCCCGGGCTCAACGACGACGAGGCGCCCGATCTGCTCGCCTGGGCCCTGGAGAACGACTATGAGCTCCGCTTCATCGAGCAGATGCCGCTCGATGCCCAGCACGGCTGGAAGCGCGACGGCATGATCACCGCCGGGGACATCCTGACGAGTCTGCGCACCCGCTTCACCCTCACCGCCGAGGACGAGGAGGAGCGCGGCTCCGCGCCCGCCGAGCGCTGGCTGGTCGACGGCGGCCCGGCCCGGGTCGGGGTCATCGCCTCGGTCACCCGCCCCTTCTGCCGCGCCTGCGACCGCACCCGGCTCACCGCCGACGGACAGGTGCGCACCTGCCTGTTCGCGCGCGAGGAGTCCGATCTGCGCGGAGCGCTGCGCTCCGGCGCCCCGGACGAGGAGATCGCCCGGCTGTGGAAGCTGGCGATGTGGGGCAAGAAGGCCGGTTCCGGGCTCGACGACCCGTCGTTCCTCCAGCCCGACCGGCCGATGTCGGCGATCGGCGGCTGACCGTTCGCGGGGGCGGTGATCAGGGGGGATCAGGGGCGGGGGAGTGGCCGCGGTCAGTGGTCGGCGGCCGACCACTCCGCCAGTGTCACCACGTCCTTGAGAAAGCCCCGCATCCCGAGGAACTCCGACAGATACTCGCGGTGCTCCTCGCAGGCCAGCCAGGTCTTGCGCCGCTCCGGGGTGTGGATCTTGGGATTGTTCCAGGCCAGCACCCATACGGCCGGGGCGCGGCAGCCCTTGGCGGAACAGATCACGGCGTCGGTCTCGGCGGAGGTCTCGCGGGTGTTCACACCGCAGACTCTACGGAAGGCCCGGCGGACATGGCGACGCCGGGCAGCCACGGGGGGAGCCGCCCGGCGTCGGTCCGTCGCTCCGACGGGGGATGCGGAGCGCGTACGCAGTATGTCACGAGGGATGGGGCCCGGTGCACCGGTACTGCACTATTGATCTGAGGTTTTCTTGAGCTTACGGAAACGTGGCAGGTCAGCCCCGCTCGCCCCGTCCAGGCTCGCTGATATGTCCGACGTCCTCCGGGACGGATTCCGCCCGGCGGGAATCGGCCGGCTCCTCACCGCGCCCGGCGATCAGCATAGGACGGGGCGGGGTCGGGATGAAGGTGGTGGGCAGCGAAGTGGAGTTCTCCCGGCCCGCGTTGGCGATCACCACCGCGATATAGGGCAGCACCACGCCCAGCACCAGGGCCACGATGGCCACATGGCGCTCCACGTTCCACAACACCGCCGCCAGCACGACCGCGAGGGTCCGCACCGACATCGAGATCACATAGCGGCGCTGCCGGCCGCGGACATCATCGGCCAGCCCCTGCCGGGCTCCGGTGATCCGGAAGACCTCCGCATCGCCATGCTTCCGCATCACGTTCCACCACCTGATCGCCGAGCGGGCTTCCCCCGCTCTGGGACGTACTCAACGTTACGCCGCGTCTGCTGTCGGTTCGAGACCGGGGCGTCCTGACGGGTGCCGTCCGGGGTGCGCCAGAAGGCGTACCGGCCCTCCGGCGTGCGCCGTACCCGAAGTGGCCGAACACTGGAGGGGATGTGCATCTCCCGTGCATCCCTTCGCCGCGTGTCAGGGAGGCGACATGAACTGGCTATGGGCGATCGTCGTGGGATTGGTCCTGGGTGTGATCGCCAGGGCGATTCTCCCCGGCAAACAGGCCATTCCGCTCTGGCTGACCTGCGTCTACGGCATCCTCGGCGGCATGCTGGGCAACGCGGTGGCCGGCTGGATCGGGGTCAGGACCACCGGGGGCTTCGACTGGATCCGGCATCTGCTCCAGTTGGCGTTCGCGGTGGGGATCGTGGCCCTGGGCACCCCGCTGTGGCACTCCATCCGCGGCGGTGGACGCAGACACGGCGCCGAGCGGACCTGAGCGGATCTGAACGGACCTGAGCGGACCTGAACGGCGGCCCCCGGGAACGCGGCCCGCCGCGCGAGGGTGCCGGGGGTGCCGATACGACGGTGGTGGTGTGCGCCGGGGTTACGGATACGGCGGCGGCCGGCGCGCGTGGTGGACGCGCACCGGCCGCCGCTCTCGTCCAGCGGTGAGGTGGGCGGGTTACACCCCGCGCACCTGGGCGATCTTCCGCCCGGCCTTGAGGTAGACCGTGCCGGAGTCCGCCGTCACCCCGGAGGACGCCAGCGTCTCCGCGACCACCTCGGCCAGCGGGCGCACCGCCTGGGCCTCGGGCAGCACCACCGACTCCTGGCCGCCCTCGGTCTCGATCACCAGCCGCAGACCGTTCTGCTTGGCGACCCGGCGGGCGGCCGACGCGCTGGGCTGGAACTCCAGCACCTTGCTCAGCACGGTCGCGATGGACTCGGCGCCGTGCTCCCCGGCGTCGACCACCGGCAGCGTCTCGACATCGGTGAAGCTCTTCTTGGAGAACTGGGCCACGAAGCCCGCCCGGGCCGCCATCGCCTTCTCGACGCCGTACAGCGCCGCCACGACCTCACCCGCCAGGACCTTCTTCAGATCCATCGGGTGCAGCGACCGGTCCGCCACCCGGGTGGTCGCGGCGGCGATCTCCGCGTCCGTCCACTCGGTCCATGCCTCCAGGTACGGCTGCATCAGCCGGTCCGGAATCGACATGATCTTGCCGAAGACATCGTCGGCGGTCGCGGACAGCGCGACATAGTTGCCCTTGGACTTGGACATCTTGGCGCCGGTGCCGTCCGTGCCCTCGATCAGCGGCATCGTGACCACCAACTGCGGCCGCTGCCCGCGCAGCTCCATCAGCTTGCGGCCCATCTGAAGATTGAGGAGCTGATCCGCGCCGCCCAGCTCCACATCGCACTCCAGGGCCACCGAGTCGAGGGCCTGCGCGATCGGGTAGAGCAGCTCGGACATGGTGAGCCCCGAACCGGCGGCCAGCCGGTTGCGGAAGTCCTCGCGCTGGAGCAACTGGGAGACCGGCACCTGGGAGAGCAGCCCCAGCAGCTCGGGGAAGGTGTACGGCGCCAGCCACTCGCTGTTCTGCCGGAGGCTGACCTTCTCGAAGTCGAAGAAGGGCCGGACCTGGTCCTGGTAGCCCGCGAGGTTGCGGGCGATGTCCTCGTCGGTCAGCGGCGGGCGCTCCGCCGTACGGCCCGACGGGTCGCCGATCTTGGCCGTGAAGTCGCCGATCAGCAGGGTGACGTCATGCCCCATCCGCTGGAAGCGGCTGAGGATGATCATCGGCACCACATGGCCCAGATGCACATCTGCGGCCGTCGGGTCGATGCCCAGCTTGATGCCCAGGCCCCGGCCCGCGCCGCGGCGCTCCTCGATCCGCTTGGCCAGCTCCGCAACGCCGGGCAGGATCTCGACCGTACGGGACGCGATCAGCTCGGCCTGCTCCGTCGGCGACAGGTCCGTCAGATCGATATAGCGCCGCGAGCCCGTCTCCTCGAGCAGCCGCTCGACGGTCTTGTCGGAGGAGAGGTCCTGGGTGAGGAGCTCGGTGGCGCGGGCGACGGATTCGCCGAGGCGTGTCATGGCGTTCCTGTTGATAGACGAAACGGATACGGATCAGATCGATCGGGCGTGGACCAGTCTATTCGGCTCGTTCACACCCCCTTGCTGACCGAGCTCATATTGAAGTCCGGGATGCGCAGTGCGGGCACCGCGGCGCGGTTGAAGTAGTCGCTCCACTCCCGCGCCAGCGTCCGCTCGGTGCGGCCCGCCTCGGTGGCGCGGGCGAGCAGATCCACCGGGGATTCGTTGAACCGAAAATTGTTCACCTCGCCGACCACCTCGCCGTTCTCCACGAGATAGACGCCGTCCCTGGTCAGCCCGGTCAGCAGCAGCGTCGCCGGATCGACCTCGCGGATGTACCACAGGCAGGTCAGCAGCAGCCCCCGCTCGGTCGAGGCGACCATCTCCTCCAGCGAGCGGGTGCCGCCCGCGTCCGCGATCAGGTTGTCCACGGGGGGAGCCAGCGGCAGCCCGGTGAGCCCGGCCGTGTGCCGGGTGGTGATCAGCTTCTGGAGTACGCCGTCGCGGATCCAGTCGGTGGCGGACAGCGGCAGACCGTTGTCGAAGACCGACGCGTCATCCCCGGACGAGTGCGCGATCACGAACGGCGCCGCCTCGAGCCCCGGCTCGGCCGGGTCGCTGCGCAGTGTGAGGGGCAGTTCGGACAGCTTCTCGCCGACCCGGGTGCCACCGCCCGGCTTGCTGAAGACCGTACGGCCCTCCGCCGCGTCCCGTGCCGAGGACGACCAGAGCTGGTCGATCAGCAGATCGGCCACCGCGCTCGGGGGCAGCAGCGTCTCATAGCGGCCGGCCGGCAGCTCGACCCTCCGCTCGGCCCAGGCCAGCCGCTGGCCGAGCTCGGCGTCGATCGCGGCCGGGTCCACATCGGTGAAGTCGCGGGTGGCCCGCCCGGCCCAGGCCGAACGCGTCCGATCTGGGGATTTGGCGTTGACCTCCAGCGTGCCGGTCGGCTGGTCATGGCGCAGCCGCAGCCCGGTGGAACTGCCCAGATAGCTGGAGACCAGCTCATGGTGGGCGAATCCGTACAGCTCCCGGCCGCCCGCGCGGGCCCGGGCGAAGGACTCGCCGAGGGCGGGGGCGAAGTCGGCGAACACCTCGGAGGAGGTCACGGCGGGGGAGTCGGTGAAGCCGGGGGAGACCGCCGCACCCGCGTCCCGCTCCACCAGCGGCTGGGCGTCCTCGGCGGGCTCCGCCTCCCGCGCGGCCGCCTCGGCGGCCCGGACCAGCGGCTCCAGCTCCTCGACGGTGACCGCGGACCGGGACACCACACCCGAGGCGGTGCCCTGCCCGCCGTTCACGGTGGCCACGACGGTCAGGGTGCGGCCACGGGTGACGCCGTTGGTCGTCAGGGCGTTGCCCGCCCAGCGCAGATTGGCCGTCGAATTCTCGTTCGCGATCACCACACAGCCGTCCGCACGGGACAGCTCCAGGGCGCGCTCGACGATTTCATGCGGCTTGCTGCTCATCGTCCCGCCTCCTGGGTGGTGTTGAGGATGTTGACGCCGCGGAACAGCGCCGACGGGCAGCCGTGCGAGACGGCCGCGATCTGCCCGGGCTGGGCCTTGCCGCAGTTGAAGGCGCCGCCCAGGACATACGTCTGCGGCCCGCCCACGGCCGTCATCGAACCCCAGAAGTCGGTGGTGGTGGCCTGGTAGGCGAAGTCGCGCACCTGCCCGGCGAGCGCGCCGTTCCTGATGCGGTACGCCCTTTGCGCCGTGAACTGGAAGTTGTACCGCTGCATATCGATCGACCAGGAGCGATCGCCGACCAGATACAGACCGTTCTCGACATCCCCGATCAGCTCCTCCGTCGAGGGGCCGCCGGGGGCGGGCTGGAGCGATACGTTCGCCATCCGCTGCACCGGCACATGGCCCGGCGAATCGGCGAACGCGCAGCCGTTGGACCGCTCGAAACCGGTCAGCCGGGCGATCCGGCGGTCGAGCTGATACCCGACGAGGGTGCCGTCCTTCACCAGATCCCAGGACTGCGCCGCCACCCCCTCGTCGTCGTACCCGATGGTGGCCAGCCCGTGCTCGGCGGTCCGGTCCCCGGTCACGTTCATCACCTGGGAGCCGTACTTCAGCGACCCGAGCTGATCGAAGGTGGCGAAGGAGGTGCCCGCGTACGCCGCCTCGTAGCCGAGCGCACGGTCCAGCTCGGTGGCGTGGCCGATCGACTCATGGATGGTCAGCCACAGATTGGACGGGTCCACCACCAGGTCGTACGACCCGGCCTCGACGGACGGCGCACGCATCTTCTCCGCCAGCAGCTCCGGGATCTGCGCCAACTCCGCGTCCCAGTCCCAGCCGCCCGCTCCGGGCCCGCCGGTCAGATACTCCCAGCCGCGCCCGACCGGCGGGGCCAGCGTGCGCATCGAGTCGAACTCCCCGCTCGCCGGGTCCACCGCGACGGCGGTGAGCTGCGGATGGAGCCGGACGCGCTGCTGGGTGGTCGTGGTGCCCGCGGTGTCCGCGTAGAACTTGTTCTCGTGGACGGTGAGGAGCGACGCGTCCGCATGCGCGACCCCCTCGGCCCGCAGCAGCCGGTCACTCCATTCGGCGAGCAGTCCGGTCTTGTCGGCGTCCGGCACCTCGAACGGGTCGATCTCGTACGACGACACCCAGGTCCTGTCGGCATGCACCGGCTCCGCCGCGAGCTCCACCCGCTCATCCGACCCCGCGGCCTCGATCACCTTGGCCGACAGCTTGGCCATCGCCACCGCCTGCGAGGCCACTCGGGCGGCGGCGTCCATGCTGAGGTCCACCCCCGAGGCGAACCCCCACGCCCCACCGTGCACCACCCGCACCGCATACCCCAGATCGGTGATGTCCGAGGCCCCGGACGGCCTGCCATCCCGCAACCGCCATGCGGCACTGCGCACCCGCTCGAACCGGAAGTCGGCATGCTCGGCCCCGAGCGCCCGAGCCCGCGCGAGCGCCGCGTCGGCGAGCGCCCTCAGCGGCAGCGCGAGGAAGGACGGATCAATCTCGTGCGCCACGGGCGACTCCCCTTCGTCGGTTCTGTCGATGATGTTGTCCGTCGGCAGTGAACCATGTCGGTGTGGGGTGGGGCGCGGTAATTCGCCCCTGCGGGCCGGACCTGCTGCTCAACGGCCCCGAAGGCGCGAGACGGCGGCGTGGAAAGCCCACGCCGCCTACCGCCCAACGGGTCGGTTACGCGCCGAACTCCTCAGCCGTGAGACGGTCGATGAACGCGTCCCACTGGCGTATGGAGAAGGCGAGTTGTGATCCGTGGCGGTTCTTGGAATCCCGTACGTGGACGGTGTCGGCGGTGGCGGCCACCTCGACGCACATGCCGCCCTCGCTACTGCTGTAACTGCTCTTGAACCAGCACAGGTTGACGTGCTTGTCGCTCATATTTCTCCCCGCAGCTTCTCGATGAGCTCCAACGACTCACGTGGCCTGAGAGCCTGTGCTCTGATGATGCCGTAGCGCAGCTCGATCTCCCGGACTGATTTCCGGTCCGTGAGCAGCCTGCTGACGCTCTGGGCCTCCACATAAGCCATCGTTTGCCGTCCTTTGGGCTCCAGTAGGGCAAAGGGACCCGCGGTTCCGGCGTGATCGTCCACGTTGATCGGCATGACCTGGAGCTCCACGTTTCGCATCTGCCCGATCCGCAGAAGGCGCTCCAACTGTCCTCGCAGCACCGTCGGACCGCCGTAAGGGCGACGCAGTACCGCCTCCTCGGTGACGAAGCTCATGATCGGGGCCGGTTGCCGGGAGAGGAGTTCCTGCCGGGCCAGCCTCGCGGACACCAGCCGCTCTATGGCCTCCTCGTCCAGTAACGGCCGCTGCATATTGAGCACCGCACGGGCGTAGTCCTCGGTCTGGAGCAACCCGTTGACCACCAGGCATTCGTACGCGTGGAACTCGACCGCCTGCGCCTCCAGCCGTGCCGCGCCCCGGAAGAACGCCGGGAGCTGTACGTTGGCGACTTCCTCCCTGGCGGCCCGCAGCACCCCGAACGCCTCCAGCGCCTCGTCCGCCGCGTCCAGGAAATCCGGCTGTGGCACCCGACGTCGCTGCTCGACCGAGGAGACCTGCTCCTCGCTGTACCCGATCGCCTCACCCAACTGTGCCTGTGTGAGCCCCGCCCGTTCGCGGAAGAGCTTCACCTGCCTGCCGATGCACTTGACGATGTCACCCGCCATGACCCACCCACCTCCTTGCGCGAGAACGCGCCCCTTCCCCTCGGCGTCACGGCGGTCCTCCCGTACGGGCACCGACCGTGCCCGTACCGCGACCCTGCGTACCCGCCGCCCGTCTGGTCAGGCTAGGTGCGCTTCGCCACGCTCGGTGACGTGAATGGCGAAAATCCCCCTAGCGGTACGTTCGAGATGTTCTTCACCTCTTCCCGGCGCGGTGCCCGGCTCGCCCGGCGCCTCGTCGTTCGCAGATTGGAGGAGTGGGGCATTGCCCGCGACAGTGACGCCTCGCAGAGCCTCGCGCTGATCGCGGGGGAACTCGCGGCGAATGCCGTGAGTCATGGGCATGTGCCCGGTCGGCACTTTCATCTGCGGCTCAGCGTTCAGCCGCCGCCCGGTCCCGATGGCCGTCGGGCTGCTGCCTCGGCCCGTATCGAGGTGTCCGACGCCCGCGACGAGCGGCGTCCTGTGCTCCGTAACCAAGGAGACGAGGCGGAGGACGGACGCGGGCTGCTGCTCGTGGACGCGCTGGCCTCGAAGTGGGGAGTGGCCGAACGAGGCGTCGGTAAGACGGTGTGGTGCGAATACGCTCTCGCTTCCGAGGAGTGCCGGTCGCAGCAGGTCACGGGAGACACTGGAGCCGGCGATGCGTGATGATGGAGGCACAGACGAGCAGGTTCGCCGTGGTGAAGGAGCGTCGGCCGTGGAGTACGGTCGTCTACGGGGAATCGCGGAGCGGCTCGCCGAGCACGCCCCGGACCCGTTCCGGGGCTATGGGATCAGTGGTGACGAGATCGTCATGATGATGTCGACCTCGCGTCCGCACGAGTTCGTCGCTCTGCGTATCCGTCAGCAGCTTGACCGGCAAATCCCGTCTTTTCTGGTCGCTCACACGGGCGGTGAGGTGGAAGATGCCTCTCTTGGGAAACTTCGCGCCCTGATCTGATCGTCGTTCCGGACGCGGTGTTTGCCGAGAACACGATGGCGCCCTTCCATTCTCGAGATGTCGCTTTGGTCGCCGAGATCGTCTCGCCGTCGAATCACTCCACCGACTATGTCGAGAAGATGCACGACTACCCGGCGATGGGCATCCCTCTCTATCTTCTCGTCGACCCACGGAAGGGCACGATCGCGGCCCTGTCCGACCCAGGTCCCGGGCTCGGCGGGGGCCCCGTTACCGCACCCGCAGCGATTACGCCTTTGGCGACGAGGTGACCATCGGTGACTGGACCCTCTCCACTACGGACCTGCGGACCTATCCCGAGGACCGCTGACCCGCTGACTGCTGTCGGCGGCCAGCAGCCGCTCGCTCCACTCGGCGAGCAATCGGGTCTTGTCGGAATCGGCCGCGTCGAAGGGGTTGATCTGGCGCGCGAAGGCCGCGTCGGCGAGTGCACTCAGGGACAACGCGAGGAAGGAGGAGTAATTGCCCCTGAACGCCGGGGAACCCTGGCATCGACCGCTCTGACCCGCGCTAGCCGTACTCAGCCAACCCTGGCCCGCCGCCATGCCTATTGGCTTACCCACATAGGGGACCAGTAGAGGACCTCAGTGCCGGTTTCGTCAGATAGAAGCAGAGTTTTCCGGCCTTCGCTGCCGTGCAGGGTGAACAATCTCACGGAATCTGTCGTAACAGACTCGAGAGCTTGCAGGAGGCGACTTATCTCCGCATATTCTGTGGTATCCGAGGAGAATCTATTGATCCTTCTTCTGTAAGTTCGCTTGAGTGACTCGACGCCCACTTCAGAATGTGAATGATCCACTCTTTCGATGTTTCCGATGAGGGTTAGGAATGATGCGTCGATAACGCCTCGAGCGATTGCCCTTTCGAGAGATTTGATCAGCCTGGGCATTTCCAGCTCTTCCCGTTGTTGGTAGATACTTGAGCCCCCGAAATTTCGCCTCTGATCAATATTTCGCTTTCGCCGTAGATGTCGGGTGACTCGACTATCCTTGATTCGGGTATGGCGGACTTTGGAATTCTCATGACTATACCTCCAGACCCTAATTCGTCGGCCGCGTCCACCGCTACGCCGTCGAAGTCGGTGGTCCATGAGGTGAACTCGCTGTTTGTGTTGCCTCCATTATGGCTTGCGGGATCATCGTGACCGCCCAGCGGTACTGCGCGTCCCTGTTTGGCTTCATCGTACTTATAGTGTCCGTTCGGAACTCCGCGATAGAGATATTCGTCTTCGTCGCGTGCTTCTGATTCCAGCCCCAGTGGGTCCATCCGGGTGAGGGAGTTCCGCACATAGATATGATGGTTGGGGGCTGGCCGAAGCCCGAGAGGGTCGGGGGAGGCGTAACGGGCGGTTTCGGGGTCGTAGTGGCGGAAGTAGTTGTAGTGCAGGCCCGTTTCGGGGTCGGCGTATTGGCCCGGGAAGCGGAGGGGGCAGTCGACTGAGCCCGGTGGGGCGGGGAGGGGGGTGCCCCAGAGGGTGGTGCGGTGTTGCCAGGCGAGGGTGCCGTCGGGGGTGACCAGTTCGGTGGGGGTGCCGACCAGGTCGGTGATGATGGCGTGGAAGCGGGCGTCGTATTCCGATTGCGGGGCCGTATCGGTCAAGCGGCGGAGGACCGGTGATGTTTCCGCCGCCGGCTCACGCGACGTGTGGCGCTCGGTCTGGGTTATCGGACGGTGGGTGTCTGGGGCGTAGTCCCAGGTCAGCGTCGGGCCCTCGGCCGTCGTCTGTTCTGCCAGTCTCGTGCCGTCCCAGGTGAAGTCCACCGCTTCGGCGACCGTGCCGTCCTCGGCCAGGCGCTGTTTGGATATGCGGCGGCCCAGTGGGTCGTATATGTAGTGCCAGTGCTCGCCGTCCGGCGTCGTCGCGTCGGTGAGGCGGTCTTCCGTGTTCCAGGTGTAGGTCCAGGTGCGGGTCTGGCCGTTGAGGAGTTTGCGGGTGCGGCGGGTCAGGCGGCCCTGGGCGTCGTGTTCGTATGTGGTGCGGCCTGCTCGGTGGATCACCGTGCCCGTGAACTCCCGGTCGCCAGATGACTCGTGGCCCGGGGCCGTGGCATGCGTCAGGTTGCCCGCCGCGTCGTAGGCGTAGGTCTCGGTCCAGCCGTGGGCGTGGACCGCCGTCACGCGGCCGACCGGGTCGAGGTCGAAGCGGCGGGTCCCGGACGTCAGCTCGCGGATTTCGGTGAGGTGGTCGTCGGGCCGGTAGCTGTACGCCCGGTGTTGGATGAGGGCGTTGGCCGGGCCGGTGACGGTCTGGCCCGTCACGCGGTCCAGGGCGTCCCACCCCTGGGTCAGGGTCACATCGTCGCCGAACGTACGTGTCGTCTCCCGTCCCGCCGCGTCGTACGCGAAGTGCAGGGAGTTGTCCGCCGTGGTGAGCGTCGTCGGGCGGCCTGCCGCGTCGTAGGCCCAGGTCGAGCGCAGGCCGCTCGGGGTGATCCGCTCGGTGCGGTTGCCCGCCGCGTCGTATCCGTACGTCGTCGTGCGACGACCGCCCACCGTCTCGGTCAGGACGCGCCCTCGCGCGTCGTACGTACGGCTCAGCTCCGTGTCCGGGTTCGCCGCCCGCGTCAGGCGGCTCGCCGCGTCGTACGCGAATGTCGTCTCCGTGCCGTCCGCCGTGCGCGTGGCGACCGTGCGGCCCAGTGCGTCGCGCGTGTACGCCAGGGTTTCGCCCGCGCCGTTCTCCCGGGATATCAGGCGGCCTGCCGCATCGTGCTCGTACGACAGCGTGCGGCCGTTGAAGTCCGTTTCGGCCGTGACCTGGCCCGCTCCGTCATATGCGTACGTCCACGTCCGGCCCTGCGGATTCGTCACCGCCGTCAGGCGCAGCTCGGTGTCGTAGGCGAAGGCGTACGTCGCCCCGTCCGGGTCCGTCCGCGTCGCCGGGAGGTCGAAGTGGGTGTGGGTGTGGCGGGTCGTGTTGCCCGCGGGGTCGGTGTGTTCGGTGAGGTTGCCCTCGGCGTCCCAGGTCCAGGTCTCGCGGCTGCCGTCCGGCCGGGTGCGCCAGGCGGGCTTGCCCTCGATGGTCCAGCCTTGGCGGGTGACATGGCCCAGGGGATCGGTGACGCGGGTGACGCGGCCGTGGGTGCCCCGGCGGACGGTGGTCGTGTTGCCCAGGGCGTCGGTGACCTCGATCGGCAGGCCCGCCGCGTCGCACACCACGGTCACCGCATGGCCCAGCGGATCGACGACCGAGGTCAGGTTCCCCGACTCGTCATAGGCGTAGTGCGTCTCCGCGCCCATCGGGTCCGTCGTCCGGACGCGGTTGCCCCGGTCGTCGTACGCGTGGCGCCACACCGCGCCGTCCGGTTCGCACACCTCCAGCGGCCGGCCGTCCCCGTCGTAGGTGGCCGTGGCCGACGTGCCGTCCGGGCGGTCGACGCGTATCAGGTTGCCGGAGCCGTCGTACGCGTAGCGCGTGGTGTGGCCCAGCGGGTCGGTCACCGACAGCGGCAGGCGGCGCGTCCCCGGATCCCACTCGGTGTGGGTGGTGTGGCCCAGTGCGTCGGTGCGGGACACCGCCCGGTACGCCTCGTCGAAGACGTACGTGATGCGGTGGCCGAGCGAGTCCGTGTAGACGGTGGTGCGGGACGCCTCGTCGTAGTGGAAGCGGCCGGTCATCATGTCGTCCGAGCCGATGGTGCGCAGCACCCGGCCCCGGTGGTCATAGACGTACCCGAAGCTGGTGCCGTTGCGGTCGGTCCATGAGGTGACGCGGTGCTGGTCGTCGTAGGTGAACCGCATCGGCTCGGCGGCGGAGTTGAAGACCTCGGTCAGGTCGCCCGCGCCGTTGTAGCCGAAGGACACCAGCGTGGTGCCCCCCTCGGCGGCACCGACGCCCAGGAGCCGCAGCCCGGTGATGCGCGCGAGCTCCGGATCGGTGTCGATCGCGATGCGGTACCCGCCGGAGTGCGCCACCTCGCGCGGGGTGCCCTCCTCGTCGTAGGTGAACGTGATGGACCGGCCATTGCGGTCCTCGATCACCTCGAGGGGGAGCTCATTGCCGTTGCCGCCCAGCGGGGTGAAGTGCAGCGTGCGGGCCCGCTCGGGGATCTCGATCCGCATCGTGCCGCCCGCCGCGCCGTCCCAGCGCAGCGGCCAGCGCGGGCCCCGCGCCGGATATGTGTCCTCCCCGGGCGTCGGCACCCCGTAGCGCAGCACCATGCCGTCGGCCGTGACGAACACGATCCCGTCCGCGTCCAGCTCCAGCCGCTGGTCGAGCGTGGCCGCCCAGGTGCGGCCGAACCAGCCGCCGCAGGTGTGCCCGGAGACGAACGTGCGCTCCAGGACCAGGGGGAGTGCCCCGGGCAGGGACACATCCGTGGCCGGCATGACCATCTCGCCGGTGGCGACGTCGACCGGGTCGTCCTCGCAGTCCTTGTCGTGCGTATGCCGGTCGTGCGTGCCGTCGCTGTCCGCCCGGCGGGACGCCTCGCCGTCCCGGCCCAGGTCCCTCTTGCGGAGCGCCAGCCGCTGCGCGGCGGTCTGGCCCGTCCGGAGCTCCTTGCGCAGCGCGCTCGCACCGCCCGTGGCCAGGGCGAGCAGCAGCGACGGGGTGATCTCGCCCGCCGCGCGCAGCGGGTCCTTGGACCACATGTCCCAGTTCGTGACCGCCTTGGCGAACTCCTTGGGGTGCTGGGCCGCGTACGCCGCGCCGTCCGCCATACCGGCCAACTGCATCGCCAGGCCCTTGCCGTCGCCCTTGACGATCGAGGCGGGGATCTCGCCCAGGCCGAGGATGCCGTGGTGGACCTTCCACAGCCCGTCCTTGAAGCTGTCGCCGAGCTTGTGCCAGTTGCTCGGCTTGTTGGGAGCCTTCTCCGCCGCCTTGTCGATCTTCTTCTTCGACGCGTCGACGACGAGCTGCAACTCCTCGATCAGCTTGTCCAGCCGACCGACACACGACTCCATCGCGGCGATGCCCGGATCGGTCTCCGAGGGCCGGTCCGGCAACTGCTCGTCGCCGCGCTTCACCGCGTCGTTGTACGTCTCGACCTTCGTGTTGTGCGCCTTGGACGCCGCCCGTGCCGCGTCCGCGTCCTCGATGATCGGCTCACAGCGCTTCTGCACCGACCGCAGCTTGGTCGCGTACGCCGCCAGCGCACTCGCCGCATGGGTGAACTGGTCATGGCCCGAGGTCAGTTCCTTCGGCAGCCGGTCGACCGACTTACGGAACTCGCTCGCGCCCTTGCCCGACCAGTCCGCCAGCTCCAGCGGCCGCAGCTTGTCCTTGCCGTCCTGGAAGGCGCCCGCATACGCGCGCAGCTCCAGCACCAGGTCGTCGATGTCGTCCGGATCGCCGGGGATCAGGTCCTTGGGCTTCGCGTCCACCGGAATCCGTATCTGCGGGGCCCGCCCCGCGTCCGGATCGCCCATCAGGACTCGTCCTCGTACTCACTCAGCAGCTTGCGCGAGAACTTCGACAACCCCGTCTCCTCCGGGCGCTTCTCCATCTCGGGCGCGCCCACATGCTCCCAGGACCACTTGCCCGCGCCGCCCGAAGGGAGCTTGGCCATGTTCTCGTCCGAGGGCCAGAAGTCCTTCACCCGCAGCAGATCCGCCAGCATGTAACCGGCCACCGCCTCGTACAGCCGCTCCACGACCGCATCCGCGTGATCGGCCAGTTCCCCCATGCCGAAGCCCCACTCCTTGAGGAATCCCTTGCCGGATTCCAGGAGTTCGGGCGCGCCGCAGTGCTGGAGGTAGCCCGTCAGCTTCTCCTGGCCGTTCTTCACGGCGCGGGCTCCGACGACCGACTCCTCCAGCGGGGCGATCAGGCCCTTTACCGAGGCGATCTCGATCTTGTAGCCGTCGGCGCCTTCGTTTCCGCCGTATTTGCCGTGTTCGCCGCCCTCGCTGGGGGCGCGGTTCACATTCCGCGCGTCAGGATCCGCCACCGTCGGCCCCCTCGCCGTGGCTTGCTGCTTCCTGGTTCCCGGCTTCCTGGTTCCCGGCTTCCGGGCCGTCCGCTTTCTGGTCCTCCGCGTCGTGCAGCGTCCGCGCGTCCAGCAGGAAGGGGCGCTCGCCGAGCGGATCCACCAACGCCCGTACGCCCTCGGGCAGCAGGTCCACCAGGTCCTCGACCGTCGTGGACGCCCAGCCGCACGCCCCCGCGAAGAGCGCGAGCCCTTCGAGTGAGGTGAAGACCGGGACCAGCGGGCCGCCTTCGGCGGTCTCCGAGATCAGGAAGCCCGGGTGCTCCGGGCGCTGGAAGTACAGCCGCGCCGTCCGCAGCGCCGCCCACTTCTCACGCTCCGTCAGCCGCGCGGCGGTCTCCTGGCGGACGAGGTCCGCCAGCGTCATTTTGCCGCCCTGACCAGGCGGCCTACCGTCCCCTCCCCCAAACATGAGGGTCATCTTCGCACGGGTGACCGACACCTTCCGTAATCGACGCGCCGCTCCCCGCAGCCGCCGGGCCGGCCCGGTGCGTTCCAGGGGGTCGATGGCTTCCGTCCGCTGAGCGCTAGTCCTCCGCGTCCGCGTCCGCTTCCGCGCCCGCGGATTCGGCGGCGGCGCGTACGAGGTTCTGCTCCAGGTGCTCCAGGGTGCGCAGGGCCGCGGCGCTTTCGTCGTCCGAGAGGCCCGCCGTCGAGATCTCCTCGAGTTGGCTCCAGGCCCGCTCCACCTCGCGGCGCAGCGCGTGGCTGGCCGCAGTGGGTTCGATCAGCGAGGCGCGCTTGTCGGTGGGGGAGGGGCGGCGGCGGACGAAGCCGGCCTGTTCCAGGCGGCGGACGGTGCGGGTCATGGTGGCGGCGTCGGAGTCCATCAGCCGCACCAGGTCGGCCTGGCGCTGGGGGCCGAGTTCCCACAGGTGCATCATCACCAGCTCCTGGCCCGGGTGCAGCCCGATGCGGCGCAGCAGTTGTCCGGCGAACATGCGGTGCAGGCGGGCCAGGCGAAAGATCGCATGGCTGACCGGCCCGCCTCTGGCGGCGCCCGGCATCGGGACGGTGGCCTGCTGCCCCATCCCCACGGCGCTGTTCCCGGCCTCCGGCGTGGACTGCGTCATCTCGTACTCGCCTTTCCCGCTTGGTCACCTTGATGCTCGGACAGGAACAAGCCTAGCGCTGCTGTCTTCTCTCTGGTTGTGCCGTACATACCGCCTTTCGTCTGGGCAAATCCCTCGGCGGTGAGGTGGCTCACGATCGAGCGGGAATGCGTCGCCGCGATTTACTTGTTCGGACAGTTAATGTTGTGATGAGCATCAGGGCAGCGGCTCGCCGCACCTCGCGGCAGCCTCCACCTCGAACCAGGAAAGTGATCATGACGACGGCATTCGACTCGTACGACCTGGGCGGCACCCGCCTGGCCAACCGCATCGTGATGTCCCCGATGACCCGCAGCCGCGCCTATGGCCCGGGCACGAGCCCGACCGATCTGACCGCGACCTACTACGCGCAGCGGGCGAGCGCCGGGCTGATCGTCACCGAGGGGATCCAGCCCTCGGTGATCGGACAGGGCTACCCCGACACCCCGGGCCTGCACTCCGCCGAGCAGATCGCGGCCTGGCGACAGGTGACCGACGCCGTGCACCGCGCGGGCGGGGTGATCTTCGCGCAGCTCATGCACGCCGGCCGGATCGGCCACCCCAGCCTGCTGCCGGACGGCCTGGTGCCGGTCGGCCCCTCCGCCGTGACGCCGCGGGGGAAGGTGTTCACCCACGACGGCCCCAAGGACTTCGGCACCCCCAAGGCGCTCACCGAGACCGAGATCGCGCAGACCATCGACGACTTCGCGGCCGCGGCACGCAACGCGATCGCGGCCGGATTCGACGGCGTGGAGATCCATGGGGCGAACGGCTATCTGGTCCACCAGTTCCTCGCCCCCAACGCCAACCGGCGTACCGACGCCTGGGGCGGCTCGGTCGACGGCCGCGTCCGCTTCGGCGCCGAGGTGGCGGCCGCGGTGGCCGGGGCCATCGGCGGTGAGAAGGTCGGCTTCCGCATCTCGCCCGGGAACCCCGTCAACGACATCGCCGAGGACGCCCTCCAGGAGACCTACGGCGCCCTGGTGGCCCGGCTGGCCCCGCTGGGCCTGGCCTATCTGCACCAGATGGAGGCCCCGGGCGTACGCGATCTGACCGTACGGCTGCGCAAGGAGTGGCCCGGCACCCTCGTCCTCAACCCGTCCACCGGCGACGAGCCGACCGGGCCGGGCGAGCTGGCGCTGGTGGCGGACGGTACGGCGGATCTGCTCGCCTTCGGCGCGATGTTCCTGGCCAACCCCGACCTTCCGGCCCGCCTCGCCGCCGGCGGCCCGTTCAACACCCCCGACCGTGCCACCTACTTCGGCGGCGACCGCCGCGGCTACACCGACTACCCCGCCCTCGGCTGAGCCGCGATCCCCGTCCGCATCCGCATACCTGGCCGAACAGCCGAACAGCCGAACCGCGAAAGAGGAGAGAGAGCTATGACCACCCACCACGACAAGCGGACCATCCTGGTCCTGGGCGCGACCGGCAACCAGGGCGGCTCCGTCGCCCGCGAGCTGCTCCGCCGGGGCCGCCCGGTGCGCGCGCTGACCCGCGACCCGCGCTCGGCGAAGGCACAGGAGCTGGCCGCGGCGGGCGCCGAGGTCGTCTCGGGCGATCTCGACGACCCGCGCTCGCTGGACGCCGCGTTCCGCGGTGTGTACGGGGTCTACAGCGTGCAGACCTTCATGGGCCCCGGCGGGATCGAGGCCGAGGAGCGGCAGGGCCGCGCGGTCGCCGAGGCCGCGGCACGGGCCGAGGTGGCGCACCTCGTCTACGGCTCGGTCGGCGGCGCCGAGCGCGACTCCGGAGTGCCGCACTTCGACAGCAAGGCCCGTATCGAGAGGCACATCACCGGCCTCGGGCTGCCCGCCACCATGCTGCGCCCGACCTACTTCATCAACAATTTCGCCTTCATGGGCCCCGTCCGTGACGCCGACGGGCTCGTGCTCACCCTGGCCCTGAAGCCCGGGACGGCGCTACAGATGATCGCCCCCGAGGACATCGGCCGGTTCGCCGCCGACGCCTTCGACAACCCCGAGGAGTACATCGGCAGCCGGCTCGAGCTGGCCTCCGAGGAGCTCACGGGGCAGCGGATGGCCGAGGTGTTCGAGAAGGTCTCGGGCATTCCCACCCGCTTCCAGGAGCAGGATCTCGATCAGCTTCGGCAGGCCAGCTCCGAGATGGGCGCCATGTTCGCCTGGTTCAACGACCACGGATACCGGGCGGACATCCCCGCCCTGCGCGCTCGGCACCCCGAGCTGACCACCCTGGAGACCTGGGCCCGCCGGGCATGGACCGCCCCCGCCGCCCAGTAGCCCCAGGACTCCGGCCACCCCGGCGGACCCGGGGTGGCCGGTCCGGGCGTGACGCGCCCCGGGGCCCCGCCGCCACGGCGTTTCTGTAGGAAGTCGACAGGGAGGGACACACGCCCCTGTGGGCGCCCGATTCCTCCTCGGGGGCCTTGGACCGATAGTTTGCGGGGGTAGGGGTCGGCGCGCGCTGTGAATCGTCCCGGCACGTCATATCGACACACGCCGACAGACATCGACGTACGCCGACAGACAGCGACAGCCGTCGACAGAGATCGACAAGAGAAGGTGGTCCCTTGAGCCGCTCGGTTCTCGTCACCGGAGGCAACCGCGGCATCGGCCTCGCCATCGCCCGTGCCTTC
Source organism: Streptomyces sp. CY-1 (assembly GCF_047218265.1). NCBI lineage: Bacteria > Bacillati > Actinomycetota > Actinomycetes > Kitasatosporales > Streptomycetaceae > Streptomyces > Streptomyces sp. CY-1. The sequence continues at coordinate 3,043,924 of NZ_CP178393.1, read as the reverse complement.
GCCGATGCTGGCGACAAGGTCGCCATCACCTACCGGTCCGGCGAGCCGCCGGCCGGCTTGCTCGCGGTCAAGTGCGACATCACCGAGCCGGAGCAGGTCGAGCAGGCGTACAAGGAGATCGAGGAGAAGCACGGCGCGGTCGAGGTCCTGGTGGCCAACGCCGGGGTCACCCGCGACCAGCTCCTGATGCGGATGTCCGAGGAGGACTTCGCCACCGTCCTCGAGACCAACCTCACCGGTACGTTCCGCGTGGTCAAGCGGGCCAACCGGGGGATGCTGCGGGCCCGTAAGGGGCGCGTGGTGCTGATCTCGTCGGTCGTCGGGCTGATGGGTTCGGCCGGTCAGGCGAACTATGCCGCGTCCAAGGCGGGCCTGGTGGGCTTCGCCCGCTCCCTCGCCCGTGAGCTGGGCTCGCGCAACATCACCGTCAATGTGGTCGCGCCCGGTTTCGTCGACACGGACATGACGCGCGCGCTCAATGACGACCAGCGCGAGAACATCGTGAAGCAGGTACCGCTCGCGCGTTACGCGCAGCCCGAGGAGATCGCCGCCTCGGTCCGCTTCCTGGCCTCCGACGAGGCCGCGTACATCACTGGAGCCGTCATCCCTGTCGACGGCGGATTGGGCATGGGTCACTGAACGTCATGAGTGGAATTCTCGCCGGCAAGCGCATCCTGGTCACGGGCGTCATCACCGAGGCGTCCATCGCCTTCCACGCCGCCAGGCTGGCCCAGGAGGAGGGCGCCGAGGTCATCCTCACCGGCTTCGGCAGGGTCTCCCTCGTCGAGCGGATCGCCAAGCGGCTGCCCAAGCCCGCCCCGGTCATCGAGCTGGATGTGCAGAACCAGGAGCAGCTCGACGGCCTGGCCGACAAGGTGCGCGAGCACCTGGGCGAGGGTGTCGACCTCGACGGCGTGGTGCACTCCATCGCCTTCGGCCCGCAGGGCGCCTTCAACTTCCTCGAGGGAAGCTGGGAGGACGTCGGCACCGCCGTGCATGTCTCGGCCTACTCCCTCAAGGCGCTCACCATGGCCTGCCTGCCGGTGATGCCGCGCGGCGGCTCGATCGTCGGCCTGACCTTCGACGCCCAGTTCGCCTGGCCGAAGTACGACTGGATGGGCGTGGCCAAGGCCGCGCTGGAGTCCACCAGCCGCTACCTCGCCCGCGACCTCGGCGAGCGGAACGTGCGCTGCAACCTGGTCTCCGCCGGGCCGATCAAGTCCATGGCCGCGAAGTCCATCCCCGGCTTCGAGGAGCTGGCGGACGTGTGGAACCACCGGGCCCCGATCGGCTGGGACCTGACCGACCCGGAGCCGGCCGGGCGTGGCGTCGTCGCGCTGCTGTCCGACTGGTTCCCGCGCACCACGGGCGAGATCGTGCATGTCGACGGCGGTGTGCACATGATGGGTGCCTGAGCCCACGGCGTTTCCGCGCGACGGCCGCCGTCCCGCCCCCGCGAACCGGGGGTCCGGGACGGCGGCCGTTCCGCATGTGCGTTCACCCGTTCGGGGGAGTAGGACGCGCGTCCGGGTGGTGGGCACACGCAGTGTGGAGTCATACGACGAACCGACTCACCGGAGCGCCAGCGCCAGCGGCACGGCCGAGGAGGTCCCGCATGCGTACGACCCGCCGTGTCGCGGCCGCGCTGCTGCTCGTCGCCACGGTGGGTCTGGTCATCGCCGCCTCCAGCTCCGCCGCGCAGGAACGGCCCCGGAAGCGCGAGGCCGCCTGTAGTACCTCGGTGCGCGGCTCGCACGCCACGGCCAGTTGCTTCAACCCCAACCCCAACGCGGACCGGGTGCAACTGCATGTCGAATGCGCCCGCTGGTGGGACCCGGACATGGACGCCCGCCCGGTGGAGGTCGGCCCGGCCCAGCGTGTGGACGTCGCCGAGCGCTGCTGGAAGGAGATACGGAAAGCCTGGGTGAGCCACCGTGCCGAGCGCTGACCCCATGCGCCGGTCGCTGAGCCCACGCGCGTCGCTGAACCCATGCGCCGGTCGCTCAGCGCGTGCGGAAGCGGCAGCCGAACGGATGGGTGCTGGCCTCGCCCGCCGCCCGCTCCCCGTCCCCCTCCCGGATCGCCTCCACCAGCCGTCCGTGGTCCACATACGTGTCCGGGCCCATCCCGCTGTCCACGTCCGCGCGCAGAAAGTCCCGTACGACCGCGCCCAGATCCGCGTACAGCTCCGCCAGCACATCGTTGTGCGAGGCGGCGACGACCGCCATGTGCAAGGTGGCGTCCGCCTCGACGAACGCGTCCGGGTCGCCCGCCTCCCAGGCCCGCTCGCGCCGGTCCAACTGGGCGTCGAGCTGCTTGAGGTCCTGCTCGGTGCGGCGCTCCGCGGCCAACTGGGCCGCCTTGGTCTCCAGGGCGCTGCGCAGCTCGGCCACATGACGGGGGTCGGCGGCGGCGAAGCGGCGGTGCATCACCCCGGCCAGTTCGCTGGTCGCCAGCACATAGGTGCCCGAGCCCTGGCGGATGTCCAGCAGCCCGTTGTGCGCGAGGGCGCGTACGGCCTCCCGCACGGTGTTGCGCGCGACCCCCAACTGCTCGACCAGCTCGGGCTCGGTGGGGATCCGCGAGCCCACCGGCCATTCGCCCGAGGTGATCTGCGCGCGAAGCTGGGCGATCACCTGGTCGGCGAGGGCGGAGCGCCGGGGCGAGGTCAGCGGCATGACTCTCCTGTGCATGGGGCGGATGTGGCCCGAGGTGAGCGCACGGGCCCTTCCATGATGCCGTCAGCCCGTTACCGGGCGGTTGCTCACCACTGGACGAGCATTCATCCCATCATTCTATGATGGTCGGCATGCACACGCCCCCGTCTGACGATCTCGCGACGCTCGACACCGCCGACTCCGCGCCCCTCCCGGCGGAACCGGGAGGGCCGCGCCGCGCCGCCTCACCCTGGCGAGGCCGCGTCATGGCGGCAGGGCTCATCCTCGCCGCGCTCAATCTCCGCCCCGCCGTCACCAGTCTCGGTCCGCTGCTCGAAGAGGTCCGCGCCGACCTCGGGATGAGCGGCACCGTCGCCGGAGTGCTCACCTCCGTGCCCGCGGCGTGTTTCGCGCTCTTCGGGTTCACCGCACCCCGGCTGGCCCGGCGCTGGGGGCCGGTGGCCATCGTCTGCGCCGGGCTCGCCGCCATCGCCGCCGGTCTGCTGCTGCGCCCCATGGCCGGCGGGACCGTGGCGTTCCTGGCCGCCAGCGCGCTCGCCCTGGCCGGGATCGCGGTGAGCAACGTCCTGATGCCGGTGATCGTCAAGCGCTGGTTCCCGGACCGGGTCGGCTCGATGACCGGGCTGTACTCGATGGGTCTGTCCCTGGGCACGGCCGCCTCCGCGGCGATCACCGTGCCGATGACCGACGCGCTGGGCGGCTCCTGGCGGACCGGGCTCGGGGTGTGGGCGCTGCTCGCCGCGGTGGCGCTGGTGGCGTGGCTGTTCCTCGCCCGCGGCGGTACGGGCGGTACGAGCGGTTCGGGGGCGGACGGCGCCGGGACGACCGGCAGCGAGGCGGGCGGTAAGGAGGCGGGCCGTACGGACGCGGACGCACCGGCCACGGCCGAGACCGCTGCCCCGGCCGACGGGCCCGCGATCCGCATCACCCGCAGCCCCCTCGCCTGGGCGATGGCCGTCTTCTTCGGCTTCCAGGCCACCGCCGCGTATATCTCCATGGGCTGGATGCCGCAGATCTTCCGGGACGCGGGGGTCTCCGCCTCCACCTCCGGACTGCTGCTGGCCGTGATGATGGCGATGGGTGTGCCGCTCGCCTTCGTCCTGCCGCGGATCGCCGCCCGGCTGCGGCACCAGGGCGTCCTGGTCGTCATCCTCGGCGTCTTCGGCCTCACCGGCTACGCCGGGCTGTGGCTGGCCCCGGCCGGGGGAGCCTGGGCCTGGGCCCTGCTGCTCGGCATCGCCAACTGCGCCTTCCCGCTCGCCCTCACCATGATCGGCATGCGGACGAGGACCCACGCGGGCGTGGTCCGGCTGTCGGCCTTCGCGCAGTCCGTCGGCTATCTGCTGTCCATCCCGGGCCCGCTGCTGGTCGGCGTGCTCTACCAGCACAGCGGCGGCTGGGGACAGCCCATCGCGCTGATGGCCGGGTTCATGGTGCCGCAGATCATCGCGGGCGTGCTGGCCGGACGCGACCGCACCCTCGAGGACGAGCGCTGATCGGGCCCGAGGACGAGCGCTGATCGGGCCCGAGGACGAGCGCTGATCGGGGCCGCGTCCGAGAGCTGATCCGTGTCGGGTACGGGGGCTGCTCGGGGTCGCGTACGGGGGATGGGAGACTGGTGCCATGCCAGTGCTCGATGAGAACCCCCCGGACGGCCAGAAGAAGCTCCTCATCATCCTCGGCGTGATGCTGGGCATCACCGTGATCGTCGGGGTGGTCGCCAGCCTCGCCTCGCCCTGATCCGCGGCGGGGGACCGGATGGTGGGGCTGGCCCCACCGTCCCCTAGGGGGCTGGGCTCAGGGGTAAGTGGGTGGCTCACCGGATGGGAGCCGCCCCGCCCGCTCCGTACCGTCGAACCATCGACACGTTCGGCGACCCGGAGGCGATCCCATGTCCGCCCGCACACGTACCCGGCCCGCACACCCGGTGGACAGCGGCATGGACGTCCGGCTGCCGTGGTGGGCCGTCGCGCTCCCGACCGTCGCCTTCGCGGCGCTGCTGCTCCTGCTCACCGGGCCCACCGCCGCCCATGCCGAGAGCGGCGTCTCCGGACCGGTCTCGCAGGTCGTGGAGTTGGTGCACCGGACCTTCGGGGACGCGGCGCCGTGACCACCGTAGGCGGTGGTGATCAGCCGTGTCCGCCATATCGTGGGTGTGCTCACGTTTGACGAGGTCGTTCCAACACCCTGCGCCTCGTGCACCGATTCATGCGAAGCTGGGACGCATGAGCGTCGATGTGCCCCGCAGGATTGTCCTCCTTCGACACGCCAAGGCCGACTGGCCCCAGGTGGCCGACCATGAGCGCCCGCTCGCGGAGCGCGGCCGCAATGACGCCCCGCTCGCCGGGCGCCGGATCGCGGAGGCCGGTCTCACCCCCGAACTCACCCTCTGCTCCACCGCGCTGCGCACCCGTGAGACCTGGAAGCTGGTGGTCCACGAGCTGCCGCACCGCCCCAAGACCGTCTACGAGGAGCGGCTGTACGACGCCCCGGTCGGTCAGCTCATCGAGGTGATCAATGAGACCGCGGACGATGTCACCGATCTGCTGGTCGTCGGCCACAACCCCGGGATGCACGGCCTCGCCGACGCACTGGCGGGCGAGGCCGACGAGGGCGCCAGGGAGTGGATGGAGCGTGGTGCCTTCCCCACCGCCGCGTTCGCCGTCGTGACCTTCAGCGGCTCGTGGAAGTCGGTCGAGATCGGCTGCGGGCGCCTTGCCAGCTTCTGGGCGCCTCACGAGTGATGGCCGGATCCCGGGTGATCCCCTGGTGATCCCCCCGGTGATCCCCCGGGCGTGATCTCAGCGCACCGGCCCCCGCTCCGCCGTCGTACGGGGAGCGGGGGCCGGTGCGCGTTCCGGGCCGGGGCACGTCAGCCCTGGGCCCGTCAGTTCTGAGCCCGTCAGCCCTGGGCCCGTCAGTCCACGTGCGCGTCCGCCGCCTCGACCTCATCGCGGGTCACGCCCAGCAGATACAGCACCGTGTCGAGGAACGGCACGTTCACCGCGGTGTGCGCGGCCTCCCGGACCACCGGCTTGGCGTTGAAGGCGACGCCCAGCCCGGCCGCGTTCAGCATGTCCAGGTCGTTGGCCCCGTCGCCGATCGCGACGGTCTGCACCAGCGGAACCCCCGCCTCGGCCGCGAAGCGGCGCAGCAGCCGGGCCTTGCCCGCCCGGTCCACCACCTCGCCGACCACCCGGCCGGTCAGCTTGCCGTCCACGACCTCCAGGGTGTTGGCGGAGGCGAAGTCCAGCCCCAGCCGCTCCTTGAGATCGTCGGTGACCTGCGTAAAGCCGCCGGAGACCACGCCCACCTGATAGCCGAGACGCTTCAGGGTGCGGATCAGCGTACGGGCGCCGGGGGTCAGCCGGACCTCGGCGCGCACCTTCTCCACCACGGACTCGTCGATCCCCGCCAGCAGCGCGACCCGCGCGTGCAGCGACTGCTCGAAGTCCAGCTCACCGCGCATCGCCCGCGCCGTGACCTCGGCGACCTCGGCCTCACAGCCCGCATGCGCGGCGAAGAGCTCGATCACCTCGTCCTGGATCAGGGTGGAGTCAACGTCCATGACCACCAGCCGCTGGGCCCGGCGCTGGAGCCCCGACGCCACCACGGCCACATCGACGCCGATATCGGCGGCCTCGACGGCCAGCGCGGTGCGCAGCGGCTCCGTCTCGGCGCCGGACACCTCGAACTCCACGGCCGTCACCGGATACTTCGCGAGCCGGAAGATCCGGTCGATGTTGCCGCCGGTGCCGGTGATCCGGGAGGCGATGGCGGCGGTCGACTCGGCGGTCAGCGGATTCCCCAGCACGGTGACATGCGACCGGCCGGTGCCACGCGGCCGGTTGTCGCCCCGGCCGGAGATGATCTCGGCCTGGAGCCGCATCGACTCCGCCCAGCTATGCACGGTGGCCCGTAGATCGCCCTCGGCGCCGTCGGCCGTCGGGGCCGTGACCAGGACGCACAGCACGATGCGGCCCCGGGTGACGACCTGCTCTATGTCCACTATGTGCACGCCGTAGGCGGCCAGAGTGTCGCAGAGCCCGGCGGTGATACCGGGGCGGTCCTTGCCGAAGATCTTGACAAGGAGGGTGGGGACATCGTCGTCCAGGACGGCGGTGACAGGGGGGATCCGCGATGTGCTCATGGTCTTCCCACCGTATCCGGCCTTTCCCGCGGTGTGCGCGGCAGCCCGCACCGTGGACGGCCACCTGAGGCGGAACGTTCATGTCCCGGTCGCCGAGGCGTCACCCCTCGCATGATCGGCGGCTTCATGTGCCACGTCCGCCGCCGCCGTCCCCACCCCTGTCGCCCCGGTCCCCGTCGTCCCTCCGTGCGAGCGCCGCGACCCGGTGCCCCGCCGCGCCCGTGGCCCACGCCGCGAGCGCCCCGGCGGCCCCCGCCGCCGCGCCCCACCCCGCGCCCAGCGCGGCCGCGAGCGGAGCGTTTCCGTACAGCTCGAGCCCCGCCCCGAAGGCGTCGAAGCCGAGCACGGACAGGCTCGCCCCCGCCGAGACCCGGGTCAGCCACACCAGCAGCGGCAGCGCGAGCGCGGTCACCACACCCAGTCGCAGCGCACACCACCCCGCGAAGGCGAACGGCCGGGAGTCCCCCACGGGCGTACGGGCGGCGGTGAGCACCCCGGCGGCGAGCATCAGCAGCACGCTCGCGACCACCAGCAGCCAGACCCGGCCGTCGAGCTCGGCCAGCCGCCCCACCGTGAGCGGCTCCCCGCCCGGCCCGGCGAGCAGATCGTCCACGGGATAGGGCAGCACCTGTCTCAGGGCGCCGCTCGCCTTGCCGTACCAGGGGATGAACAGCCCGAGCGGTACGCCGATCCACACCCCGTTTGGCGCGCCGAGCAGCGCCGATCCGAGCACCAGCCCCGGATGGTCGTCCCCGACCGCCGCGTAGATCCCGGCCACCAGACCCGCGCCGACCGCGAGCACCAGCACCCCGCACAGCGCGGACACCGCCGGCCGGACGGTGCGGTGCAGCGCCTGCCCGCCGGGCGGCAGCGGGGCACGGCGCGCGGCCAGCAGCGCGATCAGCAGGACGGCGACGACCCACACCGCGCCGCCCAGCACCGAGCGGCCGGCCGCCACGGTGAAGCCGACGGACGCCTTGGCGTCGACGAGCTCGGCCAGCCGGTCCGGCAGCAGCCCGGCGCCGATGTCCGCGATATCGCCCAGTTGCTCGGGGAGCCGGCTCAGCAGATCGTGCTCGGTGCGCTGTCTGCCGAGGCCGGGCAGGGCGAGGGTGGCGCCGTCGATCGTGACCGTATCGTTGCCCACCCAGGTCAGCCCGGCGAGCAGCAGCAGGAAGAGGACGGCCACGAGGCCCGCGCGCACGGCGAGTTCGGCCGGGCCGATCACCGCCCCGGCGGCCCGTAACGACCGTGAGAACAGCCACCCCAGCAGCAGCGCGCCGACCAGGCTCACCCCGAGTGGCGCGATATCGATGGCGGCATGGGCCTGGGCGCCCTCCAGCCCGAAGACGCCCACATCGCCGGACGGGGTGACGGAACCGCCGACCGCCAGCACCGTCGCCGCGGCGGTCATCGGCCCGAGCGCGCCCGCACGGTCGGCGCCGATCAGATGCAGACCGAGCGCGGCGATCCCCACCATGGCCAGAAACGCCCAGCTCACGCTTGCGATCGCGGCGAGCAGCGCGGGCCCCCAGGACACTCGCCCGCCACCGCTCGCGCTCATATCGCCGACTCCCGATCGTCGCGAGTTGCCCGGATTAACAATGATCCGCACTATCCGTCAGTGCTTACCACTTTCCGAGGGCCTTTCGGATGAGTCAATGACGCCCGAGTTGTGCTCTTGTCAAAGCCCGACTTCCGGTGAAGGGACTGAGCCTGAAATAGTTCCTCAGGATGTTCGCCATCCCTAGACTCCCTCTGTCAGGGGGGTAACTCGGGGGACAACTAGTGGGGCATGGAGTGCCGGAACTCGTACTGGAATTGAACGGACAGACCTGGACACTTGATCCATCCAGGTCGTACAGCCTGGGGCGCGACCCGCAGGGCGACATGGTGCTGGACGACGCCAGGGTCTCCTGGCGGCATGCCACGGTGCGCTGGGGTGGGCGCAGTTGGGTCATCGAGGATCAGGGCTCCACCAACGGCACCTATGTGCAGGGCCGGAGAATCCAACAGGTGGAAATCGGCCCTGGTTCGGCCGTCCATCTCGGCAATGCCGCCGACGGCCCTCGGCTCAGCGTCTCCGGCGGCGGCGCCTCGATGGGCGCCGCGGGCGCGTACGGCCAGCAGGCGGCGATGGGCATGCCCCAGCAGGCGCAGCAGCCCCACCAGGCTCAGCAGGCCCAGCAGCCCCCCGCCCAGCAGCCGCAGCAGCAGCCCGGCCCCGGCTGGCCCCAGCAGGGTGCGCCCCAGCAGGGTGCGCCCCAGCAGGGTGCGCCGCAGCCCCAAGGCTGGCCGCAGCCCCAGCAGCAGCCCCAGGCCCCGCACCAGCAGCAGCCGTTCATCCCGCAGCAGCAGGCGCCGCATCAGCAGCCGCAGCACCAGCAGGCCCCCCAGCCGCCGCAGCAGCAGCCCCAGGCCCCGCAGAACAACCTCGGGCAGAACGGCCCCGGCACCGGCTCCTCCGGTCCGGCCGGCGGCGCGCCCGCCCAGGGCGACCGCAGCCCGACCACCTTCCATCAGCTCGCCGCCGGCCGGGTGATGCGCATCGGTCGTGCGCTGGAGAACGAGCTGGTCGTCTCCGATCTCCAGGTCTCGCGCCACCACGCCGAATTCCGGGCGCTGCCCGACGGCCGTTTCGAGATACGTGACCTCGGCAGCCACAACGGCACCTATGTCAACGGCCAGCCGGTCCGGCAGCAGATCATCGGCCCCACCGACATCGTCGGCGTCGGTCACTCCACCTTCCGGCTGGTCGGCGACCGCCTCGAGGAGTTCGTCGACACCGGTGAGGTCTCCTTCTCCGCCCGCCATCTGACGGTGACGGTCGACGGCGGCAAGCAGATCCTCAAGGACGTCTCCTTCGGCGTCCCGGAGAAGTCCCTCGTCGCGGTCATCGGCCCGTCCGGCTCCGGTAAGTCCACGCTGCTCAAGGCGCTCACCGGCTATCGCCCGGCCAACCAGGGCGATGTCCTCTACGACAACCGGAACCTCTACAAGCAGTTCGCCGAGCTGCGCCAGCGCATCGGTCTGGTGCCCCAGGACGACATCCTGCACAAGGAGCTGACCGTCCAGAAGGCCCTGCGCTACGCCGCCAAGCTCCGCTTCCCCGGTGACACCGCCGAGGCCGAGCGCGAGGCCCGGATCGACGAGGTGCTGCGCGAGCTCAAGCTGGACATCCACCGGGAGAAGAAGGTCACCGCCCTCTCCGGCGGTCAGCGCAAGCGGGTCTCCGTCGCGCTGGAGCTGCTCACCAAGCCGTCGCTGATCTTCCTGGACGAGCCGACCTCCGGTCTCGACCCGGGCATGGACCGCGATGTCATGCAGTTGCTGCGCGGGCTCGCCGACGACGGCCGCACCGTGCTGGTGGTCACCCACTCGGTCGCCGAGCTGGCGCTGTGCGACAAGCTCCTGGTGATGGCGCCGGGCGGCTCGGTGGCCTACTTCGGCCCGCCGGACGAGGCGCTCAACTTCTTCGGCTACGACAGTTGGGCGGATGTCTTCTCGTCGTTCGAGAACTACCGCGACTACGACTGGGCGGGCCGCTGGCGCGGTTCGCAGCACTACCAGATGTACGCGGCGGACCTCGACTCCGTCGCCCCGCAGTCCGTCCATGTGCAGGCCCCGCCGACCCGGATGCAGAAGCCGCAGAGCTGGGGATCGCAGCTCTGGACGCTGATCCGCCGCTATCTGTCGGTGATCGGCTCCGACAAGGGCTTCATGGGGCTGATGGTGATCCTGCCCGCCGTGCTGGGCTCGGTGAGCGTCGTCATCCCGGCGAAGTTCGGCCTTCAGCTTGCCCCGAAGGGCAGTTTCAACCAGGCCGCCGGGACGGTGCTGCTGATTCTCGTGGTCGGCATGTGCTTCACCGGCGCGGCCAATTCCGTACGAGAATTGATCAAGGAACGGGTCATCTACGAACGGGAACGGGCGGTCGGCCTGTCCCGCTCCGCGTATCTGATGTCCAAGGTGATCGTGCTCGGCGTGATCACCGCCTGCCAGGGCGTCATCATCTCCGGTATCGGTCTCTCGACGCGCAAGCTGCCCCCGGAGGGCCTGCTGATGCCGCCGGCCGCCGAGCTCTGCCTGGCCGTCATCGCGATCGGCTTCACCTCGATGATGGTCGGCCTGGTCATCTCGTCCCTGGTGAAGACGGCCGAGAAGACCATGCCGCTGCTGGTCATGTTCGCGATCGTCCAGGTCGTCTTCACCGGCGTCCTGTTCAAGATCTACGGATCGCTCGGTGTGGAGCAGTTCGCCTGGCTGATGCCGTCCCGCTGGGCGGTCGGCGCGGCCGGTGCCACGCTGGACCTGGGCCCGGGTGTCGGCCACATGATGGCGCCGTGGGACAGCAAGAAGCCCCTGGACACCGACCCGCTGTGGGAGCACACCACGACCCAGTGGGGCATCGACATGATCGTGCTGATCATCCTGGGCATCGCATGCGGCTTCGTGGTCGCGCGGCTGCTGCGCCGCCATGAGCCGGAGGTCATGCGCAAGTAGCCGCGGCCCCGGAGGTCATGCGCAAGCGGCCGCCATCGACGTTCGCACAAGGGCGACGGCACCCCTCGCACACCGGGGGTGCCGTCGCCCTTCGGCGTCGGAACGCCGGGTTCTGGACGGGCCGTTCAGGCTCAGTACGGGTCAGTACGGGCCGTTCACGTTGTCCATCGAGCCGTACCGGTCGGCCGCGTAGTTGCAGGCGGCGGTGATGTTCGCGACCGGGTCGTAGGGGTCCCAGGCGGTGCCCTCGACGTGGTACGCCTTGAAGGTCGGGGCTATCACCTGGAGCAGGCCCTTGGAGGGCACGCCGTTCCGGGCGTTGATGTCCCACAGGTTGATGGCGCGCGGGTTGCCGCCGGACTCCCGGATGATGTTGCGGTGGATGCCGTAGTAGGAGCCGGGGATGCCCTTCTTCTTCATGATGTCGAGGGACTCCCGGATCCAGCCGTCGAGGTTGTCCGGGTAGGTCTTCTGCGTGGCGGCGACCGTCTCGATGCGCGCGGCGGAGCGGCTCGCGGCCTGCTTGACGGCGCGCTCCTTGGCGGCCTTGGCCTCGGCGGCCTTCTTCGCGGCGGCCTCTTCCGCCGCCTTCTTCTTCGCGGCCTCCGCCGCGGCCTTCTTCTCGGCGGCCTCTTGCTTGGCCTGCTTGTCGGCGAGCGCGGACTGCTTGACCAGGGCCTCGTGGTGGGCCTGGGCGTCGGCCTTCTGGGACGTGAGGGCGACGGGCTTCTTCGGCAGGTCCTGAGCCGTCGTCTTGGCGTCGGCGTTGCCACCGGGGACGACTGCGAAGGCTATGGCGGCCGCACCGGCGGCAGCGATTCCGGCGGCGGAGTACTTGTGCGTCTTGTTGAGACGGGCGTAGCCGGGGATGTTGGGCAGGGGCATGGCGGAGTAGACCTCTTCCAATCGCTTGAGTCGCAGGCCATATCGGCGCGCAGAGCGCCGTTCCTGGATCTACGGCGCCGTGCGACTGGGGGAAATTCTTAGCTGCCGCAAAAAGTTGTCGCAAAGGCGTGACATACGATGCTGCTTAGTGGATAAGTAGGCCGCTCATGCCCATGCGAACGGCCGTCATCCCCGCTCAGTCGCCTATGAAACGTCCACTAAGCACGTTCGTAAGTGATTTAGGTCGTGTGTCCGGGCTCACATCGCGGAGCTTCTCATATTGCGCGCTGTGCCCACGCAAATGCTCAGGGTGTTTGTTTTTTCCACCCCTGCAACAGCCCCTTTGGGGGTCCTGTGTGCGCCGTTCGACCTAGGGCTCAGGTCTTATCAGGTGGCCGCCGACCGGCCGATATGCCCATCGGATGGCGGGTCGGTACGGTAATGGCCATGACGAAAGGACGGGGCGGTGGACCCGGAGCCGGACTGAGCCGGGTGAGCGGTGCGCTGCTCGCCATGAGCCGACATCTGGAAGTCCGTGATGTCCTAAAGACCATCGTTGTGTCCGCCCGTGAGCTGCTCGATGCGGAGTATGCCGCTCTGGGGGTCTCCGATGATCACGGAGGTTTCGCCCAGTTCGTAGTAGATGGGGTGAGCGACGAGCAGTGGAAGGCCATCGGGCCGCTGCCCCGGCAGCACGGCATTCTCGCCGCCATGCTCAAGGACGCCACCCCGCAGCGACTCGCCGATGTGCGGCGAGATGTCCGTTTTGAGGGATGGCCATCAGCTCATCCGGAAATGTCGGATTTTCTGGGTCTTCCCATTGCCGACGGCGATGAAGTTCTCGGCGCGGTATTCCTCGCCAACAAACGATGCCCCAAGCCCGAGGGCGGCTGCGGTTTCACCGCCGAGGACGAGGAACTGCTGGCCATCCTGGCCCAGCACGCCGCCATCGCCCTCACCAACGCCCGGCTCTACGAGCGCAGCCGCGAGCTCACCATCGCCGGGGAGCGGGCCAGGCTCGCCCATGAGCTGCACGACGCCGTCTCCCAGAAGCTCTTCTCGCTGCGGCTGACCGCCCAGGCGGCCACGGCCCTGGTGGACCGCGACCCCGGCCGCGCCAAGGACGAGCTCCAGCAGATCGCCCTCCTCGCCGCCGAGGCCACCGACGAGCTGCGCTCCGCCGTCGTGGAGCTGCGCCCCGCCGCCCTCGACGAGGACGGCCTCGTGGCCACCCTGAGGACACAGGTGCAGGTGCTCGACCGGGCCCACTCCGCCCAGGTCACCTTCGCCTGCCACGGCGTGCGGGCGCTGCCCGCCGCCCAGGAGGGGGCGGTGCTGCGGGTGGCCCAGGAGGCCCTGCACAACGCGCTGCGCCACGCCGACGCGCGGCAGGTCGACGTCACCCTCACCCGGCACGGCCAGGGCGCCCGGCTCCGCGTCACCGACGACGGCAGGGGATTCGACCCCTCGGCCGTCCGGCGCGCCGGACGCCACCTCGGGCTGGTGTCGATGCGGGACCGGGCCGGCGGCGTCGGCGGCGCTCTGGCCGTGGAGTCGGCGCCCGGCAAGGGCACCGTGATCGAGATGGAGGTGCCCGGTGGCTGACCCCGGACGGATACGGGTGCTGCTCGTCGACGACCACCAGGTGGTGCGGCGCGGTCTGCGGACCTTTCTCCAGGTCCAGGACGACATCGAGGTGGTCGGTGAGGCGTCGGACGGTGAGGAGGGCGTCGCCCGCGCCGAGGAACTGCGCCCCGACGTCGTCCTCATGGATGTGAAGATGCCCGGCCTCGACGGCATCGAGGCGCTGCGCACCCTGCGCGGCCTCGACAACCCCGCCCGGGTGTTGATCGTGACCAGCTTCACCGAGAAGCGCACCGTGGTCCCCGCGCTGCGCGCGGGCGCCGCGGGCTATGTCTACAAGGACGTGGACCCCGAGGCGCTCGCCCGCGCCATCCGGTCCGTCCACTCCGGGCATGTGCTGCTCCAGCCCGAGGTGGCCCTCGCGCTGCTCTCCCAGGAGGAGGGTGGCGGCCAGGGGCGCGGGGGCTCGCTCACCGAGCGGGAACGCGAGGTGCTCGCGCTGATCGCGGACGGCCGGTCCAACCGGGAGATCGCCCGTGCGCTGGTGCTGTCCGAAAAGACCGTTAAGACCCACGTGTCCAACATTCTTATGAAATTGGACCTCGCCGACCGCACCCAGGCCGCGCTTTGGGCCGTACGGCATGGGATTGGGGCATGAACAGCGTTTCTCCGTGAAATCACACCAACGGGTGGCCATCACTCGAACAGCGCAACTCGCCATCAGCCGGGCCGTTTTCCACGGCGTACCGCGGCGTTCCGCCGTGGTGCCGCGCTGATGAATGAAGGGTCTTGCCAAGTGAAGAACATCAAGAGGATCGCTGCCATCACGATCACGGCCGGCGGACTCGCCGTCGCCGGTGCCGGTGTCGCCACCGCCCAGGGCCCCTGGGCCGACGGTGGGGCCACGATGTCCCCGGGTGTCGTCTCCGGCAACAACATTCAGGCGCCCGTCCACGTGCCCGTGAACTTCTGCGGCAACACCGTCTCGGTGATCGGGTCCATGAACCCGGCGCTCGGTACGCCCTGCGGCGGCTGACCGCCCGGCGGATATATGACGCACCACCGACCGGCCCCGGAGGCACCCGCCTCCGGGGCCGGTCCCATGACACCCCCGGGAAGCCGGAGACCGCCAGGGAAGTCCGGAGACCCCCGGGGATGGTCAGAGCCCCCGGAGAAGGCCGCAGGCCCTCGGGAAAGCTCAGAGGCCGCCCCGCTCCCGCTCCTCCACATACGCGTTGTACGCCGCCACCTGGGCCCGCCGTGAGGTGCGCTCCACCGGCCGCAGCGCCTCGGCCCGCGCTGTGATCTCCGACGCACTCACCGCACCGCCGTGCTCCCGGCCGTCCCCGCCCGCCAGATACGCGATGTCCACCAGCGCACCCACCCGCTGGGCCAGCTCCAGCACCCGGATGGCCCGCGGCGGATAGCCCGGGGCCAGCACCTCGCGCCCCCGCTCGGCCCGCGCCCGATACGCCTCCAGGGCCGCCTCGGCCACCGGGCCCGATCCGGCCACATTCAGCCGCGAGAGCACCTCCGTGGCCTCCCGCAGCGCCTCGGCCAGCTCCCGCTCGGCCTCGCTCAGCGACGGCACATCGGCCGGCGGCGCCTCCCGCACGCTCTGGCACCGCCACACCACCTCGATGTGCTGATCGCCCTCGGGCCCGGCCGCCGACACCTCGGGCACCAGGCCGAGCGCCGCGCCCGTCGCGATCACCGCCTCACCCGCGTCGAGCGCCTGGGCGTTGAACTCCGGCGGGCCGCTCAGCCCCAGGGGATGCCCCGCTATGGGCAGCGCCACCCGCAGCCCCTTGGCCCCGAGCGCCCGCAGCTTCCCCAGCGCCAGCGTGAGTCCCACCGGCCCGGACTCCCCCGGAAGCCCGGCCACCCGGTGCGACGCGTCCTCGTCCGCGATGCGATGCGCCGCCTCATCGGGGGAGACAAGTCCGGCGATAAGGGCATTTCCCCAAGCCGCGAGGCGCCCTGAACGTGGTTCATCGAGCATGGCACCAGCCTAAGGACTGGCACCGACAACGTGTGGCGTAGGTTTTCCTCAGGGGGCTGCGCCCACAGGCGCACGCACGACTCGAGACTGCAATGGGAGACAACGCGCTCATGAGCGAGGTTCTGGAGCTGCTGGACGTATCGGTGGTCCGCGATGGGCGGGCTCTGGTGGACGAGGTCTCCTGGTCGATCAAAGAAGGCGAGCGCTGGGTCATCCTCGGCCCCAACGGAGCCGGTAAGACCACCCTCCTCAACCTCGCCTCGAGCTACCTCTTCCCGAGCGCCGGGAACGCCCGGATCCTCGGCGAGCAACTCGGCCGCGTCGACGTCTTCGAACTGCGCCCGCGCATCGGCATGGCGGGCATCGCCATGGCCGAGAAGCTGCCGCGCAGCCAGACCGTCCTTCAGACCGTCCTCACCGCCGCGTACGGCATGACGGCCCACTGGCAGGAGGACTACGACGCGGTCGACGAGACCCGCGCCCGCGCCTTCCTCGACCGCCTCGGCATGACCGACTACCTCGGCCGGAAGTTCGGCACCCTCTCCGAGGGCGAGCGCAAGCGCACGCTCATCGCCCGCGCCATGATGACCGACCCCGAGCTGCTGCTCCTCGACGAGCCCGCGGCCGGACTCGACCTCGGCGGCCGCGAGGACCTCGTCCGCCGCCTCGGACGACTCGCCCGCGACCCGCTCGCCCCGTCGATGATCATGGTGACACATCACGTCGAGGAAATCCCCCCCGGCTTCACCCATGTTCTGATGATCCGCCAGGGCAAGGTGCTCACCGCCGGCCCGGTCGAGACCGAACTGACCTCCCGTAACCTCTCCCGCTGCTTCGGCCTGCCGCTGGTCGTCGACCGCAACGGCCACCGCTGGACCGCTCAGGGCCTGCCGCTGGCCTGATGTCCGCCCCCTGCGCCTGCCGTGCCACCGGCAGATGATCCGCGCACTGTCCCCGGAGACCGGCGACAACTACCATGACCATGTGGATCCATGGGTGTGGTGGCTGATCGCCGCCGTAGGACTGGGTATCCCGCTCGTACTGACCGCGATGCCCGAATTCGGGATGGTCGCCGTCGGTGCCGTGGCCGGTGCCATCACCGACGCGCTCGGCGGCGGCATCGTGCTCCAGGTCGTCGTCTTCTGCGCCGTCTCGGTCGCGCTGGTCGCGGTCGTACGCCCGATGGCGGTCCGCAGCCGCCGTCAGCAACCCGAGCTGCGCAGCGGCATCGAGGCGCTGAAGGGACGTCAGGCCGTCGTCCTCGCACGCGTCGACGACAGCGGCGGCGGCCGCATCAAACTCGCGGGCGAAGTATGGTCCGCGCGCTCACTCGACCCCGGCCAGGCTTACGAACCCGGGCAGCAGGTCGACGTGGTGGAGATCGACGGTGCGACGGCCGTCGTCATGTAGACGCCGTACCGGGAGTGTCCTACCAAGAGTTGAGGGCGCCCCGGTTGAGCTGCGGAGTCGACCATGGATCTGACAGACTCCACCCTCGGGAACCGCCAGACCTGATCATCCCGACCATCCGAATCGCCGCATGAAGGGCACGGGGAGCCGCTGTGGAACCGATCATCATCGTCCTGATCATCCTCGTGGTGCTGGTCTTCATCGCACTGATCAAGACGATCCAGGTCATCCCACAGGCCAGTGCCGCCATCGTGGAGCGCTTCGGGCGCTACACCCGAACCCTCAACGCGGGCCTCAACATCGTCGTCCCGTTCATCGACTCGATCCGCAACCGGGTCGACCTCCGTGAACAGGTCGTGCCCTTCCCCCCGCAGCCGGTGATCACCCAGGACAACCTGGTCGTGAACATCGACACCGTCATCTACTACCAGGTGACCGACGCCCGCGCCGCCACCTACGAAGTCGCCAGCTACATCCAGGCGATCGAGCAGCTCACCGTCACCACGCTGCGGAACATCATCGGTGGCATGGACCTCGAGCGCACCCTGACCTCCCGCGAGGAGATCAACGCGGCGCTGCGCGGCGTCCTCGACGAGGCCACCGGCAAGTGGGGCATCCGCGTCAACCGCGTCGAGCTCAAGGCCATCGAGCCGCCCACCTCCATCCAGGACTCGATGGAGAAGCAGATGCGCGCCGACCGTGACAAGCGCGCCGCGATCCTCCAGGCCGAAGGTGTCCGGCAGTCCGAGATCCTGCGCGCCGAGGGTGAGAAGCAGTCCGCGATCCTGCGGGCCGAGGGTGAGTCCAAGGCCGCCGCGCTGCGCGCCGAGGGTGAGGCCCAGGCGATCCGTACGGTCTTCGAGTCCATCCACGCCGGAGACCCGGACCAGAAGCTGCTCTCCTACCAGTACCTCCAGATGCTGCCGAAGATCGCCGAGGGCGACGCCAACAAGCTCTGGATCGTGCCCAGCGAAATCGGCGACGCCCTCAAGGGCCTCGGCGGGGCCATGGGCAACTTCGGCCCGCTGACCGGCGGTGGAAACGGCGGCGGCACCCCCGCCGCCACCGGTAAGGAGCCCGCCCCGCGCCGCGAACAGCCCACGATCGACTGACGGACGGCGGCGGGACGGGCCCTCCGGCGCTGGGGCGGCCCGCCCGCGCCCCCGGCCGGGCCCCTGCGGGACGAACCCGGGGCTAGGCAGGAAGCGCCAGCCACTCCGGCAGAGCGTCCCGCTCCGCCGCCCCCAGGGCCAGCAGCAGCGCATCCGAAGGCGTCGGCTCGAACGGCGCCTTGAGCAGCCGCATCCCCGCCTGCTCCGGAGTCCGGTCCGCCTTACGGTGGTTGTCCTCCGCACAGGAGGCCACCGTATTCAGCCAGGTGTCCCCGCCCCCGCGCGACCGCGGCACCACATGGTCCACGGTCGTCGCCCGGCGGCCGCAGTACCCGCACCGGTGCTGGTCCCGGACCAGCACTCCGCGCCGCGACCACGGGGCACGTCTTCGGAACGGCACCCGTACGTACCGGCAGAGCCGGATCACCCGTGGCAGCGGCAGATCGATATCCGCGGCCCGCACCCGCAGCCCCGGGTGGGCGTGTTCGACGACGGCCTTGTCCTGGAGGACCAGCACCACGGCGCGCCGCAGCGTCACCGTCGCCAGCGGCTCGAAGCTCGCGTTCAGAACCAGCGTCTCGCGCATCACGACCACCCCCGCGTCCCGGTATCCCGGCCCCGCGCCTGGAATGGGCGGGACCGGGATCAACTCTGGCCGGGAGGCTGCCCGAGAACAACGCAATTTCGCCGCGTCAGCCCGCGGCCGGCACCTCGTACTCGCCGATCAACTGGGCACGCCCCAGCGTGTGGAACCGCAGATTGAAGCCGACCACCGCGGGCGAGGCGTCCGCGTCCGGGCCCAGCTTCTCCGCGTCCACCGCGTAGACGGTGAACACATAGCGGTGCGGACCGTCCCCGGGCGGCGGCGCGGCCCCGCCGAAGTCACGGGTCCCGTAGTCGTTGCGCGCCTGTACGGCCCCCTCGGGCAGGCCCGTGAAAGCGCCGCTACCCGCACCCACCGGAAGCTCGGTGACCGTGGCCGGGATGTCGAACAACACCCAGTGCCAGAAACCGCTGCCGGTCGGCGCGTCCGGGTCGAAGCAGGTGACGGCGAAGCTCTTCGTACCCTCCGGGAATCCCTCCCAGCGCAACTGCGGAGAGGTGTTCCCCTCCGCCTGCACCTGGGCGGACTTGAGCGTGCCGCCCGATTGCACATCGTCGCTCAGCACCGTGAACGACGGCACCGGCGGATGGAAGTCATGGGGGAGCGGCGGCCGGTTCTGCTCGGACACGTCGAGAACCTCCTGAGGTTGCGGTGGATCATCTCCGCGGCCAGCCTAACGAGACCGCCAGACGGCGGGCTGGCACCATGGCGCCCATGACCGGCCCCACCCTCGCCCTCCACCTGCGCCTCGACGGCGTGACGGACAAGGACGGCTTCCTCGACCGCTGCGCCCGGGACCTGCGCTTTCCCGACTGGTACGGGCGCAACTGGGACGCCCTTGCCGACTGCCTCACGGATCTGTCCTGGTGGGCCGAGGGCCGCGAGCCCAGCGGCTGTCTGCTGGACATCCAGGGCTGGCTCGCCTTCCGCGACGCGGACCCCGACGCCGCCGCGATCGCGGCGGACATCCTGGCCGACGCGGAGGCGTACTGGGCGACGCAGGGACGGCCCCTGGTGGTGCGCTACGACGACGGCCCCTGACACCCGACGCACGACGTACGACGCACCAGACGCCGACATACGACGCGGGGCGTGCACCGACCTGCCGTCGATGCACGCCCCGCGCGGAAGTCCGGCCCAGGGAGGGGGAACCTCAGAACCAGTTGCGCTTGCCGCCGACCTGGGCGAGCCACTGGTTCAGATACGCGGCCCAGTCGGTGTCCTGGAAGGTCGCCAGGTTCATCGTGAACGACCGGTAGGTGTCACTGCCCTCGGTGAACAGCCCCGGCTTCTTGTCCATCTCCAGCACCACGTCCATCTCGCGGTCGTCCGCGACGAAGGACAACTCCACCTGGTTCAGCCCCCGGTACTGCTCCGGGGCGTAGAACTCGATCTCCTGGTAGAAGGGCAGCCGCTGCCGGGTCCCACGGATATGCCCCTGCTCCAGGTCGGCGCCCTTGAACCGGAAGCCGAGCGAGCCGAAAGCGTCCAGGATCGCCTGCTGGGCGGGGAGCGGATGCACATTGACCGGGTCCAGATCGCCCGAGTCCACCGCGCGCGCGATCGCCAGCTCCGTGGTCACCCCCACGTTCATACCGGTCAGGTGCCGGCCCAGGAACATGGTGATCGGGGTCTCCCACGGGATCTCCAGGCCGAACTGCACCGCGTGCACCGCACCCGGCTGTAGCTCGAACGCGCCGCCCAACTGCTGCCGGGTGAACTCCACGTTCCGCTTGAACTCCTGGTCGTCCCGCTCCACCTCGACCCGGGCCTGCAAGCCGACCGAGAGCGCCTCGATCTGCTGCGCGACCGAGCCGCCCTGGATCCGGACCTCGCCCTGCACAATGCCGCCCGGGACGACGTTCTCCTCGGTCAGTACCGTCTCCACCGAAGCGCCACCGGCACCCAGACTCGCGAGCAGCTTCTTGAAGCCCATGTTCTCCCTCTCAAGGACGCGACTGCGTCTTGACCTGATCGCACTCGATCACTGTTGACACCTAGGAACGCGAAACAGCCATGGACGGTTCCGCAGCTCATACCCTTCCAGCGGACCGGCGCCGCCTCCAACCACCGGTGCATATCTGTTCCACTACGCTCGGGCCGCGTGACAGCAGGACCTGACCGCGAGCCCCTCGACCGCGCCTTCTTCGACCGACCCGTTCTCGAGGTCGCGCCCGATCTCCTGGGCCGCGTCCTGGTGCGGCGCACCCCGGACGGACCGATCGAAGTGCGCCTGACCGAGGTCGAGGCGTACGCGGGCCCGGCCGACCCCGGCTCGCATGCCTACCGAGGCCGCACCGAGCGCAACGCCGTGATGTTCGGCCCCCCGGGTCATGCGTATGTCTACTTCACCTATGGCATGTGGCACTGCCTCAATGTGGTCTGCGGACCGGAGGGCCATCCCAGCGGGGTGCTGCTGCGCGCGGGCGAGGTACGGCATGGCCATGAGTGGGCCCATCGGCGCAGGCCGAAGGCGCGTAACGACCATGAGCTGGCCAAGGGCCCGGCCCGGCTGGCCACGGCCCTGGGCGTGGACCGCCGGCTGGACGGCAGCGACCTCTGCGCGGGCAACGCTGCCCCGCTCTCCATACTCACCGGCCACCCCGCCCGGTCCGACCAGATCCTCAGCGGCCCGCGCACCGGGGTGGGCGGCGAGGGCGCAACTCACCCCTGGCGCTTCTGGATCGACGGCGAGCCCTCGGTCAGCCCCTACCGGGCGCATACCCCGCGTCGCCGGAATGCGACGCGCCGTCAGGTCGGAACTTGACTCTGCTGGACGGGACGCCTAACGTAGCCCGAGCCGCTTGAGACGGGCAGCGCTGTCGGCACGATCGCAAGGTCGAGTCACAGTAGCCCCGGAGCGGCCAACCACTAACGACAACTCCCGAACAGGGTCCTATTTCGCTGCGCGAAATTAAGACCCGGGGCTCCGATTAGGAGCTGAGCGGGAAATTGGCTAAAGTAGTGGACACGCCGGAAGGCGCGAAAGACCCCGCTCCAGCAGGGGGCCGGAAACGGAATTCGGACCGGAAACGGAACGGAAAACGGATCTGGTAAGGTTGGAAACACCGAAGGGAAGCGCCCGGAGAAACCGGTGAAACGGTTTCGAAGGAAGCGTCCGTTCCTTGAGAACTCAACAGCGTGCCAAAAGTCAACGCCAGATATGTTGATACCCCGTCCATCTCGGACGAGGTTCCTTTGGAAAATACACAGCGAGGACGCTGTGAGCGGACTGGATTATTCCTCTGGTCTGCTCCGCTCTCGTGACTGTGTTGCCGGGATATCCCGGAAGCATTCACGGAGAGTTTGATCCTGGCTCAGGACGAACGCTGGCGGCGTGCTTAACACATGCAAGTCGAACGATGAACCGGTTTCGGCCGGGGATTAGTGGCGAACGGGTGAGTAACACGTGGGCAATCTGCCCTGCACTCTGGGACAAGCCCTGGAAACGGGGTCTAATACCGGATATGACACGCTCCCGCATGGGATGTGTGTGGAAAGCTCCGGCGGTGCAGGATGAGCCCGCGGCCTATCAGCTTGTTGGTGGGGTGATGGCCTACCAAGGCGACGACGGGTAGCCGGCCTGAGAGGGCGACCGGCCACACTGGGACTGAGACACGGCCCAGACTCCTACGGGAGGCAGCAGTGGGGAATATTGCACAATGGGCGAAAGCCTGATGCAGCGACGCCGCGTGAGGGATGACGGCCTTCGGGTTGTAAACCTCTTTCAGCAGGGAAGAAGCGAGAGTGACGGTACCTGCAGAAGAAGCGCCGGCTAACTACGTGCCAGCAGCCGCGGTAATACGTAGGGCGCAAGCGTTGTCCGGAATTATTGGGCGTAAAGAGCTCGTAGGCGGCTTGTCGCGTCGGATGTGAAAGCCCGGGGCTTAACTCCGGGTCTGCATTCGATACGGGCAGGCTAGAGTTCGGTAGGGGAGATCGGAATTCCTGGTGTAGCGGTGAAATGCGCAGATATCAGGAGGAACACCGGTGGCGAAGGCGGATCTCTGGGCCGATACTGACGCTGAGGAGCGAAAGCGTGGGGAGCGAACAGGATTAGATACCCTGGTAGTCCACGCCGTAAACGTTGGGAACTAGGTGTGGGCGACATTCCACGTCGTCCGCGCCGCAGCTAACGCATTAAGTTCCCCGCCTGGGGAGTACGGCCGCAAGGCTAAAACTCAAAGGAATTGACGGGGGCCCGCACAAGCGGCGGAGCATGTGGCTTAATTCGACGCAACGCGAAGAACCTTACCAAGGCTTGACATACACCGGAAACATCCAGAGATGGGTGCCCCCTTGTGGTCGGTGTACAGGTGGTGCATGGCTGTCGTCAGCTCGTGTCGTGAGATGTTGGGTTAAGTCCCGCAACGAGCGCAACCCTTGTTCTGTGTTGCCAGCATGCCTTTCGGGGTGATGGGGACTCACAGGAGACTGCCGGGGTCAACTCGGAGGAAGGTGGGGACGACGTCAAGTCATCATGCCCCTTATGTCTTGGGCTGCACACGTGCTACAATGGCCGGTACAATGAGCTGCGAAGCCGTGAGGTGGAGCGAATCTCAAAAAGCCGGTCTCAGTTCGGATTGGGGTCTGCAACTCGACCCCATGAAGTCGGAGTCGCTAGTAATCGCAGATCAGCATTGCTGCGGTGAATACGTTCCCGGGCCTTGTACACACCGCCCGTCACGTCACGAAAGTCGGTAACACCCGAAGCCGGTGGCCCAACCCTTGTGGGGGGAGCCGTCGAAGGTGGGACTGGCGATTGGGACGAAGTCGTAACAAGGTAGCCGTACCGGAAGGTGCGGCTGGATCACCTCCTTTCTAAGGAGCGCATAGCCGACTGCGAGCAAGTGTCTCGCACGGTTTGCTCATGGGTGGAACGTTGACTATTCGGCATCGTCTGGATGCTCTTCTCTGTCAGTACTGCTTCGGCGTGGAACACAGAGTGAGCGGAGAGAGGGTGTTGGGCACGCTGTTGGGTGTCTGAGGGCACGGGCTGGAAACACGCTCGTCCTTCGGCCGGTCCCGGTGAACCATGCGGTGAGTGTGGGTGACGGGGTACGGGTCGTTGTTTGAGAACTGCACAGTGGACGCGAGCATCTGTGGCCAAGTTTTTAAGGGCGCACGGTGGATGCCTTGGCACCAGGAACCGATGAAGGACGTGGGAGGCCGCGATAGGCCCCGGGGAGCTGTCAACCGAGCTTTGATCCGGGGGTGTCCGAATGGGGAAACCCGGCAGTCGTCATGGGCTGTCACCCATACCTGAACACATAGGGTATGTGGAGGGAACGCGGGGAAGTGAAACATCTCAGTACCCGCAGGAAGAGAAAACAACCGTGATTCCGGGAGTAGTGGCGAGCGAAACTGGATGAGGCTAAACCGTATGTGTGTGATACCCGGCAGGGGTTGCGCATGCGGGGTTGTGGGAGTGCTCTTGATCGGTCTGCCGGCTGGTCGGTGAGTCAGAAATTGTTGATGTAGGCGAAGGGCATGCGAAAGGCCCGGCGTAGAGGGTAAGACCCCCGTAGCTGAAATGTCAGCAACTTGCTTGAGTATTTCCCAAGTAGCACGGGGCCCGAGAAATCCCGTGTGAATCTGGCGGGACCACCCGCTAAGCCTAAATATTCCCTGGTGACCGATAGCGGATAGTACCGTGAGGGAATGGTGAAAAGTACCGCGGGAGCGGAGTGAAATAGTACCTGAAACCGTGTGCCTACAAGCCGTGGGAGCGTCGCGCAGGGATTCGTCTCTGCGTCGTGACTGCGTGCCTTTTGAAGAATGAGCCTGCGAGTTTGCGGTGTGTTGCGAGGTTAACCCGTGTGGGGAAGCCGTAGCGAAAGCGAGTCCGAATAGGGCGTTAGAGTAGCGCGCTCAAGACCCGAAGCGGAGTGATCTAGCCATGGGCAGGTTGAAGCGGAGGTAAGACTTCGTGGAGGACCGAACCCACCAGGGTTGAAAACCTGGGGGATGACCTGTGGTTAGGGGTGAAAGGCCAATCAAACTCCGTGATAGCTGGTTCTCCCCGAAATGCATTTAGGTGCAGCGTCGTGTGTTTCTTGCCGGAGGTAGAGCACTGGATAGGCGATGGGCCCTACCGGGTTACTGACCTTAGCCAAACTCCGAATGCCGGTAAGTGAGAGCGCGGCAGTGAGACTGTGGGGGATAAGCTCCATGGTCGAGAGGGAAACAGCCCAGAGCATCGACTAAGGCCCCTAAGCGTACGCTAAGTGGGAAAGGATGTGGAGTCGCAGAGACAACCAGGAGGTTGGCTTAGAAGCAGCCATCCTTGAAAGAGTGCGTAATAGCTCACTGGTCAAGTGATTCCGCGCCGACAATGTAGCGGGGCTCAAGCGTACCGCCGAAGTCGTGTCATTGCAGCATGTGGTCCAACGACCGTTGTGATGGGTAGGGGAGCGTCGTGTGCCGGGTGAAGCAGCCGTGTAAGCGAGTTGTGGATGGTTCACGAGTGAGAATGCAGGCATGAGTAGCGATACACACGTGGGAAACGTGTGCGCCGATTGACTAAGGGTTCCTGGGTCAAGCTGATCTGCCCAGGGTAAGTCGGGACCTAAGGCGAGGCCGACAGGCGTAGTCGATGGACAACCGGTTGATATTCCGGTACCCGCTTTGAAGCGCCAACGTCGAACCAGGCGATGCTAAGTCCGTGAAGCCGCCCTGATCTCTTCGGAGTTGAGGGGAGTGGTGGAGCCGACGGTCCAGACCTGTAGTAGGTGAGTGATGGGGTGACGCAGGAAGGTAGTCCAGCCCGGGCGGTGGTTGTCCCGGGGTAAGGGTGTAGCCCGAGGAGTAGGTAAATCCGTTCCTCATTCAAGGGTGAGACCTGATGCCGAGCCGATTGTGGTGAAGTGGATGATCCTATGCTGTCGAGAAAAGCCTCTAGCGAGTTTCATGGCGGCCCGTACCCTAAACCGACTCAGGTGGTCAGGTAGAGAATACCGAGGCGTTCGGGTGAACTATGGTTAAGGAACTCGGCAAAATGCCCCCGTAACTTCGGGAGAAGGGGGGCCATTGCTGGTGATGGGATTTTCTCCTTGAGCTGGTGGTGGCCGCAGAGACCAGCGAGAAGCGACTGTTTACTAAAAACACAGGTCCGTGCGAAGCCGTAAGGCGATGTATACGGACTGACGCCTGCCCGGTGCTGGAACGTTAAGGGGACCGGTTAGTCACATTTCGGTGTGGCGAAGCTGAGAACTTAAGCGCCAGTAAACGGCGGTGGTAACTATAACCATCCTAAGGTAGCGAAATTCCTTGTCGGGTAAGTTCCGACCTGCACGAATGGCGTAACGACTTCTCGACTGTCTCAACCATAGGCCCGGTGAAATTGCACTACGAGTAAAGATGCTCGTTTCGCGCAGCAGGACGGAAAGACCCCGGGACCTTTACTATAGCTTGATATTGGTGTTCGGTTCGGCTTGTGTAGGATAGGTGGGAGACTGTGAAGCATTAACGCCAGTTAGTGTGGAGTCATTGTTGAAATACCACTCTGGTCGTGCTGGATGTCTAACCTGGGTCCGTGATCCGGATCAGGGACAGTGTCTGGTGGGTAGTTTAACTGGGGCGGTTGCCTCCTAAAGGGTAACGGAGGCGCCCAAAGGTTCCCTCAGCCTGGTTGGCAATCAGGTGTTGAGTGTAAGTGCACAAGGGAGCTTGACTGTGAGACCGACGGGTCGAGCAGGGACGAAAGTCGGGACTAGTGATCCGGCGGTGGCTTGTGGAAGCGCCGTCGCTCAACGGATAAAAGGTACCCCGGGGATAACAGGCTGATCTTCCCCAAGAGTCCATATCGACGGGATGGTTTGGCACCTCGATGTCGGCTCGTCGCATCCTGGGGCTGGAGTCGGTCCCAAGGGTTGGGCTGTTCGCCCATTAAAGCGGTACGCGAGCTGGGTTTAGAACGTCGTGAGACAGTTCGGTCCCTATCCGCTGTGCGCGTAGGAGTCTTGAGAAGGGCTGTCCCTAGTACGAGAGGACCGGGACGGACGAACCTCTGGTGTGCCAGTTGTTCTGCCAAGGGCATGGCTGGTTGGCTACGTTCGGGAGGGATAACCGCTGAAAGCATCTAAGCGGGAAGCCTGCTTCGAGATGAGGACTCCCACCCACTTGATGGGTTAAGGCTCCCAGTAGACGACTGGGTTGATAGGCCAGATATGGAAGCCGGGTAACTGGTGGAGTTGACTGGTACTAATAGGCCGAGGGCTTGTCCTCAGATGCTCGCGTCCACTGTGTGGTTCCCGGGTTGCGAACAGTCGCACCGGTGAATCAGTTCCACTTGACTTAATTGAAAAGTGTGCTTGTTCGCTAGAACCCGATAGGGTTTCGGTGGTCATAGCGTTAGGGAAACGCCCGGTTACATTTCGAACCCGGAAGCTAAGCCTTTCAGCGCCGATGGTACTGCAGGGGGGACCCTGTGGGAGAGTAGGACACCGCCGAACAATCTTTCAAGGACCCTTGGTCCCAGCGGCATGCTGGGACCAAGGGTCCTTTTTGTTTTTGCTGGGCCCGCATCGGTGTGACTGGTGCGGGAGAATGGCTGAAGTACATGAAGACAGGAGTCACGCCGATGTCCACCAACTCTCCCGACGACCGGTCGGGCCGCGAGCCGCGTCGCCGGGACGCCGGCGACCGGCGGGACGTCCGCGGCTCGGGACCGCGCCGCGATGGCGATCGTGGTGGTTTCCGGCGTGATGACCGCCGTGACGAGCGCCGTGATGATCGGCCCCGTGGGCCGCGTCGCGATGATGACCGTGGTGGGTTCCGCCGCGATGACCGTCGAGACGATCGCCGGGATGATCGCCGGGACGACCGGCCCCGTGGGCCGCGTCGGGACGATGACCGCGGAGCCCGCCCGGGCGGCTTTGGGCGCCGCGACGACCGGGGCGGGGGCGGCCGTCCCACCGGCCGTTACGAGCGTCGGGACGACCGGCGTGATGACCGTCGGGACGACCGGCCGGGCGGGCCGCGCAGGGACGACGACCGCGGCGGGTTCCGCCGTGATGATCGGCGTGATGACCGGCCGCGCGGGCCGCGCCGCGATGACGATCGTGGTGGGTTCCGTCAGGGTCAGGGCGGTTTCCGTCGGGACCGTGACGATCGGCCGGGCTTCCGCCGGGACGATGACCGTGGTGGCTACCGTCGTGATGACCGTCGCGACGACC
This sequence comes from Streptomyces sp. CY-1, assembly GCF_047218265.1. NCBI lineage: Bacteria > Bacillati > Actinomycetota > Actinomycetes > Kitasatosporales > Streptomycetaceae > Streptomyces > Streptomyces sp. CY-1. Next base: position 3,015,820 of record NZ_CP178393.1, on the reverse strand, counting down.
GGCCGGGCGGCCCTCGTCGTGACGACAACCGTGGCGGGTTCCGCCGGGACGATCGGCGTGATGACCGGCCGGGCGGCCCGCGCCGCGATGACGACCGCGGTGGCTACCGGCGTGATGACCGGGACCGTGGCGGCCGGGACGACCGGCCTTCGTACCGCCGTGAGGACGACCGCGGTGGGTTCCGCCGGGATGACCGTCGTGACGACCGGGCTTCGCACCGCCGTGACGACGATCGCGGTGGGTTCCGTGGTGGAGACCGTCGTGCCGACGATCGTGGTGGTTTCCGGCGTGATGACCGCCGTGACGAGCGGCCGGGCGGTCCGCGCCGGGACGACGACCGCGGCGGGTTCCGCCGTGACGACCGTCGAGACGACCGTCCGCGTGGGCCTCGCCGCGATGATCGGGACGGTGGCTTCCGGGGTGGTCGGGATGACCGCGGGCCGCGTCGTCCGTACGGCCAGGGCGGGGGCCGCGACGACCGTCGCTCCGGCGGCGCCGGGGGCTACGGACGCCGTGACGACCGCGCCGGGGGCTACGGACGCCGTGACGACCGTGCCGGAGGCTATGGCCGCCGCGATGAGCGCGGCCGGGACCGCGACCGCGAGCCGATCAAGCGGCTGCCGATCCCCGATGACGTCACCGGCGAGGAGATCGACAAGAGCGTGCGGCAGGAGCTGATGAGCCTGCCGAAGACCCTCGCCGAGGACGTCGCCAGGAACCTCGTCATGGTCGCCAAGCTGCTGGACGACGAGCCCGAGCAGGCGTACCAGTACGCGCGCGTCGCCCTGCGGCTCGCCTCCCGAGTGGCCGCCGTGCGCGAGGCCGCGGGCTTCGCCTCGTACGGCGTCGGGAAGTACTCCGAGGCGCTCGCGGAGTTCCGCGCCGCGCGCCGGATGACCGGCAACTCCGACCTGTGGCCGGTGATGGCCGACTGCGAGCGCGGCATGGGCCGTCCCGAGCGGGCGCTGGCCATGGCCGGTGAGCCGGAGGTGCAGAAGCTGGACCGGGCCGGTCAGGTCGAGATGCGGATGGTGGCCGCCGGCGCCCGGCGGGATATGGGCCAGGCCGACGCCGCCGTGGTCACCCTCCAGAGCCCGGAGTTGGCCTCGCATTCCATCCAGCCGTGGACCGCCCGGCTGCGTTATGCGTACGCCGACGCGCTGCTGGCGGTCGGCCGCGAGGACGAGGCCCGCGAGTGGTTCGCCAAGGCGCTCGAGGCGGATCAGGGCGGGACCACGGACGCCTCGGACCGGCTCGCCGAGCTGGACGGGGTCGAGTTCGTGGACGCGCTGGACCCCGAGCAGGAGGCGGACGAGGCCCTCAAGCCGGTCGCGGAGCCCAAGGTCGAAGACGTCGAAGAGGCCGAGGTCGAGGAGCTCCAGTCCGACGAGGAGCCCGAGACCGTCGAGTCCGAGGTCGTCGAGCCCAAGGACGCTGAGGACGAGGTCGTCGAGCCCGAGGCTGCCGACGACGAGGTCCAGGGCGACGACGTCGAAGACCCGGCCGAGGGCGCCGAACCGGCGGCGGAGGCGAAGTCCGAGGAGCGGGGCGGGCGGCCCGAGAAGGACGGCGGCGAGAGCTGATGTCATGAGTGGGGCGGGATCCCGGTTCGGGGTTCCGCCCCACTCGTATGTCCGCGGCCGAAGGAAGGGCTCAGCCCAGCGTCAGGCTCCGCAGCACCAGCCCCGTCGCCGGCTTCGGCCCGAAGGACGTCGACTTGTGCGGCATCGCGATGCCCTGCCGCGCCAGTTCGTGCACGATGTCCTCGCCCACCGAATGCATGAGCACCGCCGTGCCGCCCAGCCGCTCCGCCTGTTCGACGGCTGCCGCCGGGTCGTGGATGTAGCCGATGTGCTCGGGGGTGTCCGGGACGTTCCACAGATCGTCCAGCAGGGCGTGGTGGAGCACCGTCGCGTCCAGCGTCCGCCATGCCTCCGGTCGTCCCTCGGGAACCGTACGGGCCAGCAGTTCCGGATCCGGCCGGTCCAGGAGGTGGAAGCGGCCGTCCCCGGCCAGCAGGAAGGCGTTCGGCGCGCCGGGCTCGGCGCGGGCCGCCTCGGCCGTCTCGGCGAGTGTCTCCAGGGCGCGCGGCAGCGGGCCGTCGATCGTCCGTACCCGGAACGCGCGCCGCGCTGCCGTGAGCGCGTCGTCCGGCGGCAGTTGGCGGAGCAGCCGGTGGATGGCCCGGACGCGGAGGGGGTAGCGGGCGGTGTCGACGAGCAGGACGAGGCCGAAGTCCCAAGGGCCGGGCTCCTGGCGCTCCTCGCGCAGCCGCAGATAGGTGGCCCAGCGGTGGTGGCCGTCGGCGATGAGGGCCTGGTGGTGGCGGAGGTCGGCGGAGACCGCCACGAGGTCGGCGGGGTCCGTGACCCGCCACAGATGGTGGTCGACGCCGTCCTCGGTGGTCGTGGAGAGCAACGGCTCGCGCTGGATGGCGCTTTCGATGACCCGCGCGGCCCCGCCGGTGCCCGCCCCGCCAGTGCCCGGCCCGGCGGCTCCGTTCCCCGAAGTCCCCTTGCCGTTGCCGTTGCCGCGGTAGGCGAGCAGCAGCGGCTCCAGATGGGCGGCCGTCGCGCGCATCAGATCGGCCCGGTCCTCGACGACATGCGGCATGACCTCCTCGTGGGGGAGGACGATGCCCTCCTCGCGGGGGCTCAGCCGCAGCGCGCCGATCAGCCCGCGCTGGAGGGTGGGGCCGTCGCGCTGTTCGTAGACATAGAGCGCGGGTTCGGGGTCCGGGGCGAGTACGCCGTCCGCCTGCCAGCGGCGCAGCGTCTCGGCGGCCTGGCGGTGGCGGGCCTCCGGGGAGTCCGCCTGCGGCAGGATCAGCCGGACGATGTTGTAGGGGTCCGCCGTCTCGAGTTGCCGCAGGCCCTCGGGCCGTACGACCACGTCGTAGGGCGGTGAGGTGACGGCGGCGAGGCTGCCGACCCGTTCCGCGACATAGCGCAGCCCCCGGAAAGGGGTGAGCTGGAGACCTTGTCCGCCAGGCCCTGGAATGCTCATCAGTGAATGTTATGCCCCGCGCGGCGATACGCGATGATCGGGGGAGAAGCGCACAGATCAGCGAGGAGCTGCCGCCATGAACCAGCCCGTCCGCACCCGGCCCGAGTCCAGTCGGCAGGCGTTGAACGAGGCGTACGACACGGCCCTGCTGGACCTCGACGGGGTGGTGTACGCGGGCGGCGAGGCCATTGACCATGCCGTGGAGTCGCTGGGCACCGCGCGGGACGCCGGGATGCGGCTGGCGTATGTGACCAATAACGCGCTGCGGACGCCGGAGGCGGTGGCCGAGCATCTGACGCGGCTCGGGATGCCCGCCGCCACCGACGATGTGATCACCTCCGCGCAGGCGGTCGCCCGGCTGATCTCCGAGCAGTTGCCCAAGGGGTCGCGGGTGTTGGTGATCGGCGGGGAGGGGCTGCGGGTGGCGCTGCGCGAGCGCGGGCTGACGCCGGTGGACTCGGCGGACGACGACCCGGCGGCGCTGGTACAGGGGTACGGCGGGCCGGACATGCCGTGGTCGCGGCTGATGGAGGCCGGGTACGCGGTGGCGCGCGGGGTGCCGTGGTTCGCCTCCAACCTGGATCTGACGATTCCCAGCGGGCGCGGGATCGCCCCGGGCAACGGCGCGGGGGTGGAGGTCGTGCGCATCGTGACGGGCAAGACCCCGCAGGCCGCGGGGAAGCCGCTGCCGCCGATGCACCGGGAGACGATTCTGCGGACCGGCGCCCAGCGGCCGCTGGTGGTCGGGGACCGGCTGGACACCGATATCGAGGGCGCGTACGCGGGCGGCGTGGACTCGCTGCTGGTGCTGACCGGGGTGACCACGCCCGCGGGGCTGCTGGCCGCCGAGCCCGGGCACCGGCCGACGTATGTGGACCGCGACCTGCGGGGGCTGCTCACCCCGCAGCCGGAGGTGGCGCACGACGGGGCGTCCGGCGGTTTCCGGTGCGGGGGTTGGGCAGCGCGGGTCGTCCAGCGCGAGCTGGTGCTTGAGGGCGAGGGCAAGGAGCCGCTGGACGGTCTGCGGGCACTGTGCGCGGCGGCGTGGTCCGCGGCGGGGGACGGTGTGAGCGAGGCGGACGCGGGGAAGGCGCTGGCCCGGCTGGGGTGGTGAGCCGGGCTCGCGCTCCGGGGCACCCGTACGCATGCGACCAGCGGGACTTAGGGTAACCTAACTTGAGTCCTGATCGGCCGTGCTGTGAGGTGGAGTTCCGCGTGACCCTGGTCAGTCCGGCGAAAGCCGGGACCGAGACAGCGAGCGCGCCGCCCCGGCGGCGCACCGCGGGCCGTGCGACCGGCCTGGTCGCCTCCCTGGGCGTGCTGCTGGCGATCGCCGCGGCGTCCATCGCGATCGGCGCCAAACCGATTCCGCTGGACCAGGTGTGGCACGGGCTGTTCCACTACACCGGCAGCGACACCGATGTGGTGATCCGGGACGTACGGCTGCCGCGCACCATCCTCGGGCTGCTCGTCGGGGTCGGCCTCGGTCTCGCGGGCGCGGTCATCCAGGCCCTCACCCGCAACCCGCTCGCCGACCCCGGGCTGCTGGGGCTGAACGCGGGCGCGTCCGCCGCCGTCGTCTCGGCCATCAGCTTTCTCGGCGTCACCTCCCTGACCGGCTATGTGTGGTTCGCGTTCCTCGGCACCGCCGTCGTCTCCGTGCTGGTGTACGCGCTCGGCGGCAGCCGGAGCGCCACCCCGGTGCGGCTCGCGCTCGCCGGTACGGCGGTGTACGCGGCGCTCTACGGCTACGTCAACGCCGTTCAGTTGCTGGACAGCGCGGCGCTCGACAAGATGCGCTTCTGGACGGTCGGTTCGCTGGCCTCCGCCAATATGACCGTGGTCCGGCAGGTGACCCCGTTCCTGCTGATCGGTGCGGTGCTCGCGCTCGCGCTCGGCCGTTCGCTCAACGCGGTGGCGCTCGGCGACGACACGGCGCGTGCGCTCGGCACCAACCTCAACCGCACCCGGGCGCTGTCGATGGCCGCCGTCACCCTGCTGTGCGGGGCCGCGACCGCCGCCTGCGGGCCGATCGCGTTCGTCGGGCTGATCGTGCCGCATCTGGTCCGTGCGATCACCGGGCCCGATATGCGCTGGATCCTGCCGTACGCAGCCGTGCTCTCGCCGGTTCTCCTGCTGGGCTCCGATGTGCTGGGGCGGCTGGTCACCCGGCCCGCCGAACTCCAGGTCGGCATCGTCACCACGTTCATCGGCGGGCCCCTGTTCATCTACCTCGTACGCCGCCGAAGGATGGCCCAACTGTGAACGCCAGCAAGCGCACCAGCAAGCGCGGGACGCGCGGGGTCACGCTGCGCACCGCCGGACTCTCGCTGCGCCTGGACGTCCGCGGCGCGGTCGTGGGGCTGCTGCTGCTCGTCGTGGCGCTGGCGATGAGCGTGGTCCTGATCGGCACCGGCGACTTCCCCCTCGCCCCCGCCGATGTGCTGCGCACCCTGGCCGGAAACGGCACCGTGGCCCAGGACTTCATCGTCAACGAACTGCGGCTGCCGCGAATCCTGGTGGGGCTGCTGGTCGGCGCGGCCCTCGGGGTGGCCGGGGCGATCTTCCAGTCCATCTCCCGCAACCCGCTGGGCAGTCCGGACGTGCTCGGCCTCGGCCAGGGCTCCGCGGCCGGGGCGCTCACCGTGATCGTCCTCCTCAAGGGCGATCCGACCGAGGTCGCCATCGGCGCGCTCGGCGGCGGCCTGCTGACCGGGTTCGCGGTCTACACGCTGGCCTGGCGGCGCGGCGTGCACGGATACCGGCTGGTGCTGGTGGGCATCGGCACGTCCGCGATGCTCACCGCCGTCAACGGCTATCTGCTCACCAGGGCCGACATCCTGGACGCGACCCGCGCGGTGGTGTGGATCGCCGGATCGCTCAACGGGCGGGACTGGGCCCAGGTGTGGCCGCTGGCGTGCGTCTGCGCGGTGCTCCTGCCCGTGGTCCTCGGGCAGGCGCGGAACCTGCGGATGCTGGAGATGGGCGACGACAGCGCGTACGCCCTCGGGGTGCGGGTCGAGCGGACCCGGCTGGTGCTCATGTCCACGGCCGTCGTGTTCACCGCCGCCGCCACGGCCGCCGCCGGGCCCGTCGCCTTCGTGGCACTCGTCGTCCCGCAGCTCGCCCGCAGGCTCACCCGCTCGTCCGGGCCCAACCTGCTCCCCGCGGCCTGGATGGGCGCCGCCCTGCTGGTCACCGCCGACTGGGCGGCCCAGCGGGCCTTCGGCGCGGACCAGCTTCCGGTCGGGGTGCTCACCGGGATGCTGGGCGGGGCGTATCTGCTGTGGCTGCTGGTGACTGAGCGCAGGGCGGGGCGGATATGACGGCTGGGGTGGGTTTGCCGATGGAGCGGGTTGGGCGCCGCTGGGTGGATAGGGCGCTGGGGCCCGGTATGGCGCTGGGTGGATAGGGCGCTGGGGCCCGGTATGGCGCTGGGGCGGATATGACGACTGTGGGCACGACCCGGACGGAAGGCGACATGGACAAGGACACCCGGCAGACCGTGGCCGACGGCGGCAGCGGGAGTGACGGCCGGAGCGACAGCGGGCGCGGTGGCGGTAGCGGGAGCGACACCGCTCAGGGGCGGCAGCGGCTCATGGCGGAGGGGCTGACCCTCGCCTACGACCGGCGTACGGTCGCCGAGAAGCTGTCCGTGACCATCCCCGACCACTCCTTCACGGTGATCGTCGGGCCGAACGCCTGCGGCAAGTCGACCCTGCTGCGCGCCCTGTCCCGGATGCTCAAACCGGTGGCCGGATCGGTGCTGCTGGACGGGCAGGCGATCGGCGCGATGCCCGCCAAGAAGGTCGCCCGCACGCTCGGGCTGCTGCCCCAGTCCTCGATCGCCCCGGACGGGATCACCGTCGCCGATCTGGTCGCCCGCGGCCGCTATCCGCATCAGGGGCTGCTGCGGCAGTGGTCGGAGACGGACGAGCGGATCGTCGACGAATCGATGGCGGCGACCGGGGTGGCGGAGCTCGCCGATCGTTATGTCGACGAATTGTCCGGCGGGCAGCGTCAGCGGGTATGGATCGCGATGGCCATCGCCCAGCAGACCCCGCTGCTGCTTCTCGACGAGCCCACGACCTATCTGGACATCCAGCACCAGATCGATGTGCTGGACCTGTGCGCCCAGCTTCACGAGGAGCAGGGCCGTACCCTCGTCGCCGTTCTGCACGACCTGAACCACGCCGCCCGCTACGCCACCCATCTGATCGCGATGCGGGGCGGCGAGGTCGTCGCCGAGGGGGCGCCGGCGGACGTGGTCACGGCGGAACAGGTGGAGCGGGTCTTCGGGCTGCCGTGCCAGGTGATCGACGACCCGGAGACGGGGACGCCGCTGGTCATCCCGGCCGCCCGCCGGTCGCGTACGGCACGGGCCGGGGCGCCTACGCCGCTGGCGGGCGCGGTGAGCGAGTCCTGAGGGGCCGGGGCTCGGGCCGCGCGGCGGGGGCGCGGCCGGGTGGGTGTCCGCGCCCGTGAGCCGGGGCGCCCCGGGCGGCGGAGCGCTCCGCTGGAAGTGCCGCGATGCGTCGTCGGCCGACCGCGGCGCCGTCGTGGCTGGTCCCACGCGGCGGAGCCCGCGCATCGACACAGCCGCGGCGGAGCCGCGCATCGACACAGCCCCGCGCCCCTTCGGGGCGCTGCCCGAACCGTGGCGGACTTCCTCCGACCTGCTTAGAGCAGCTTCCGCAGTCGCAGCAGGTCGCGCAGCCCGGCCTCGAGCTTGATCCGGCCGCTGCCCCACGCCCGTGCGAAGTGCAGCTCACCGGCGACCAGGGCCACGAGGTCGTCTCCGGTCATCGCCAGCCGGATCTGCGCGCGCTCGGCGGGCGGGCCCGGCTCGGTCGTCACATCCTCGATCCGGCTGTTCACGAGACGGCCGGCGAAGGTGGTGTCCAGGTCGGTGATCCAGCAGCTCACGGAGCGATCGAGCGCGGCAGCGCTGCGCAGGTCCCCGTTCGCGCTCGTGAGGTTCTCCGCCAGTTTGTCGAGTGCGCTGCGGCACTGTTCCAAGGTCGCCATCGCGGATGACGTTACCCCAGGTCTCGTACGTCGGAGAACGAGGGATTCGCGGTAGCGTCGGGGCCATGAGCGAGCCGATGTCGGCCGGATGGCCCGGCCCACAGCCCGATACGGCGGCCGAGCGGGCCCAGGAAGCCGCTCCCGGGCCGTTCCCGGGGGCTGGTGTGGCGCCCGGTGCGGACGCGGGACCGGCCACGGTTCCGGGTGGGGCCGCGGGGGTGGAGCCCGGGCCCGGGACGGGGCGGGAAGAGCCGCCGGAGCCGGTGTCGGGTGCGACGGTGGAGGGGGTGCCGGAGCCGGTGCCCGAGCCCGTGCCGGAGCCGCCCGGTCCCGCCGAACCGGCCCCGCTCGGCGTGGACCGTACGCCCACCGGCGTCCCCGAGGTGGACGCCCGGCTCGACCGGCTGGCCGACGCCGACCACCTCGAGACGAGCGGGCATCTTGAGGTGTACGAGGATGTCCACGGGGGTCTTCGCGACACGCTGACAGCACTCGACCGGCGTCCCGGCCCCCCGGCGCCCGGCCCCCGGCCCCCGTCCGCCGCGTAGCCGGCTCCGTCGGCTGGGCAAGCGGCCCCGTCCGTTACGCAGACGACTTCCTCCGCTACGCGAAGACCTCATCCGCATCCGCTACATGAACGACCTCAGGAGCTGAACCACCCGTGGCAGTGACCCGCCCACGACGCGTACGACTCGACGCCGAGCTGGTGCGCCGCAAGCTGGCGCGTTCGCGTGAGCATGCGAGCCAGCTCATCGCCGCGGGCCGGGTCACCGTCGGCGGAGCGGTGGCGACCAAACCGGCCACGCAGGTGGAGACCAGCGCGGCCGTCGTCGTGATCGAGGACGACAGTGATCCCGATTACGTCTCGCGTGGTGGCCACAAGCTCGCGGGGGCGCTGTACGCGTTCAGCGAGGAGTACCGGGAGGGTGTGGGCGCGGGGCAGGACTCCGGGGTCCGCCCCTCTGGTGCCGGGTTGAAGGTCGCCGGGCGGCGGGCGCTGGACGCGGGCGCGTCGACCGGGGGCTTCACGGACGTCCTGCTGCGTGCGGGCGCCGCGCGGGTGCTCGCCGTCGACGTCGGCTACGGCCAGCTCGCCTGGTCCCTCCAGAGCGATGAACGCGTCAGCGTTTACGACCGTACAAACGTACGCGAGCTGACACTTGAGGGGATTGGTGGGGAATCGGTGGACCTGGTGGTCGGCGACCTCTCCTTCATCCCGCTCGGGCTGGTACTGCCCGCCCTCGTGCGGTGCGCGGCGCCCGACGCCGATCTGGTGCTGATGGTCAAACCACAGTTCGAGGTCGGCAAGGAGCGGCTGGGCAGCGGGGGAGTGGTCCGCAGTGCCGAACTGCGCGCCGAGGCGGTGCGCACGGTGGCCGGGCGGGCGGCGGAACTCGGACTGGGCGTGCTGGGCGTGACCGCCAGCCCGCTCCCGGGGCCGTCGGGCAATGTCGAGTACTTTTTGTGGATGCGCGCCGGGGCGCCGGCACTGGACCCGGCGGATGTTGACCGTGCAGTGGCGGAGGGGCCCAGTTGACCACTTCAGAAGCAGCGCAGGAGAAGGAAGCAGCGCCGGTGTCCGAGACGGCGGCGGCTGAGGCGGCTATGCCCGGGACGGTGCATGTGCCGTTCACGCAGGCGGCCGAGCCGACGGCGGACCGCACTGTCTTCCTGCTTGCGCACACCGGCCGCCCGGCGGCCATCCGCAGCGCCGAACTGGTCGTTCAGGGGCTGCTGCGCAGCGGTATCGGGGTGCGGGTGCTCGCGGCCGAGGCCGCGGACCTGCCGCTGCCACCCGCTGTCGAGCGCGTCGACGCGGGCCGTGACGTGCTGAACGGCTGTGAGCTGCTGATCGTGCTCGGCGGGGACGGGACGCTGCTGCGCGGAGCGGAGTTCGCCCGGGTCTCGGGTGTGCCGATGCTCGGGGTGAACCTCGGGCGGGTGGGCTTCCTGGCCGAGGCCGAGCGGGACGACCTCGACAAGGTCGTGGACCGGGTGGTGACCCGGCAGTACGAGGTCGAGGAGCGGATGACGATCGATGTGCTCGTCCGCAACGACGGGCACATCGTGCACACGGACTGGGCGCTGAACGAGGCGTCGGTCGAGAAGGCGGCGCGTGAGCGGCTGCTCGAGGTCGTCACGGAGGTCGACAACCGGCCGGTCTCGCGCTTCGGCGGCGATGGCGTGGTCTGCGCGACCCCGACCGGCTCGACGGCCTACGCGTTCTCGGCGGGCGGGCCGGTGGTGTGGCCCGAGGTGGAGGCGCTGCTGATGGTGCCGATCAGCGCGCATGCGCTGTTCGCCAAGCCGCTGGTGACGTCGCCGAAGTCGGTGCTCGCGGTGGAGGTGCAGCCGCAGACTCCGCATGGGGTGCTGTGGTGCGACGGCCGCCGCACGGTGGAGCTGCCGGCGGGGGCACGGGTGGAGGTGCGGCGGGGCGCGGTACCGGTGCGGCTGGCCCGACTCCACCATGCGTCGTTCACGGACCGCTTGGTCGCCAAGTTCGCGTTGCCGGTGGCGGGGTGGCGGGGGGCGCCGCACTAGCGATCCAGCCTCTCCGGCGTTTGAGGAGCGGGGTCCGGGGCGGGGGCTTTTCGCCGGAGGCGCCCGCCGCCCGCACCGGGCATCTGTGCGGGTCGCCCCCACAAGTGGCGCCCCTTCGTCGCATCGCACCGGCCAAACCTCGTATGGTCGTGCACGTGCTGGAGGAGATGCGGATACGTGCGCTGGGCGTCATCGACGACGCGGTCGTCGAGCTGTCGCCCGGCTTCACCGCGGTGACCGGTGAGACCGGCGCGGGCAAGACCATGGTCGTCACCAGCCTCGGGCTGCTGCTGGGCGGCCGGGCCGATGCCGCCCTGGTGCGGATCGGGGCCAAGGCGGCGGTCGTCGAGGGGCGCATTACGGTCGACGCCCGTTCGGCGGCGGCCGTAAGGGCCGAGGAAGCGGGGGCCGAGCTCGAGGACGGCGTGCTGCTGATCAGCCGTACGCTCTCCGCCGAGGGGCGGTCGCGCGCCCATGTGGGCGGCCGGTCGGTGCCCGTGGGGCTGCTGGGCGAGCTGGCCGACGATCTGGTGGCCGTGCACGGCCAGACCGATCAGCAGGGCCTGCTGCGGCCCGCCCGCCAGCGGCAGGCGCTGGACCGGTACGCGGGGGACGCGGTGTCCGGGCCCCTGGAGAAGTACGCGGGGGCCTATCGCCGGCTGCGCGCCGTCTCGGCCGAGTGGGAGGAGCTGACCACGCGGGCCCGCGAGCGGGCTCAGGAGGCGGATCTGCTGCGGTTCGGGCTGGAGGAGGTCGCGGACGCCGAGCCCCGGCCCGGTGAGGACGTGGAGCTGGCGGCCGAGGCCGAACGGCTGGGGCACGCCGAGGCCCTGGCGTCCGCCGCCGCCCTCGCGCACGCCGCCCTCGCCGGGAACCCGGAGGACCCGGAGGGCGTGGACGCCGCCACCCTGGTCGCGGGCGCCCATCGCGCCGTGGAGGCCGTGCGCTCCCATGACTCGGCGCTGGCCGGGCTCGCCGACCGGATCGGTGAGATCGGCATCCTGGTGTCCGATGTGGCCGGGGATCTCGCGGGGTACGCCGACAACCTCGACGCCGACCCGATCCGCCTGGGTGCCGTCGAGGAGCGCCGCGCCGCGCTGGCGCAGTTGACCCGTAAGTACGGCGAGACCATCGCGGACGTGCTGGCCTGGGCGGAGCAGGGCGCCGCCCGGCTGGCCGAACTCGACGGCGACGACGACCGCATCGGCGAGCTGGCCGCCGAGCGCGACGCGCTCCGCGCCGAGCTGGGCGAGCTGGCGCAGACGCTCACCGACGCCCGTACGGAGGCGGCGGGGCGCTTCGCGGAGGCGGTCACTGCCGAGCTGGCCTCGCTGGCGATGCCGCATGCCCGGGTCACGTTCGCGATTCACCAGACCGAGACGGAGGCGGACGGCATCGAGGTGGGCGGCCGCGCGGTGGTTTTCGGGCCGCATGGCGCCGATGAGGTCGAGCTGCTGCTCGCCCCGCATCCGGGCGCCCCGCCCCGGCCGATCGCCAAGGGTGCCTCCGGGGGTGAGCTGTCCCGGGTGATGCTCGCGGTGGAGGTCGTCTTCGCGGGCTCGGACCCCGTACCGACGTATCTCTTCGACGAGGTGGACGCGGGTGTCGGCGGTAAGGCGGCGGTCGAGGTGGGCCGCCGGCTGGCCAAGCTCGCGCGTTCCGCGCAGGTCGTGGTGGTCACCCATCTGCCGCAGGTCGCGGCGTTCGCCGACCGGCATCTGGTGGTCGAGAAGACCAACGACGGGTCGGTGACACGCAGCGGGGTCAAGGCCATGGAGGGCGAGGACCGCGTACGGGAGCTGTCGCGGATGCTCGCGGGCCAGGAGGACTCCGAACTCGCGCGGGCGCATGCGGAAGAGCTTCTGGAGGCGGCACGAGCGGGGCGCTGACCTTCACCCGAAAGGGTGGTACCGCGGACGTACGGGCGAGCTCGGGGTAGACGTCGCCGGGGAGCGTTGCGACGAGGGTTCGGCGAGTGCTGGCATCCTTGGGCGGTCCCTCCGTTTCGCCCCGACACCGTCTCAGGAGCTCCGCCCGCGTGAGCAGTACCGTGAGTAGCACCCCGGTCCCGCCGCTCGGGCAGCCGTCGCTGCACGCCGTTCAGGTGCTGGGCGGCGGAAGTTCGGGCAGCGGGGTGCATGTGCGGTCGCTGTCGGCCGGACTGGTGGCGCGCGGCCTTCGGGTGACCGTGTGCGGGCCCTGGAGCGCCGAGCGGGGCTACGGCTTCACCCAGACGGGAGCGCGGTTCACCGGGCTCGACGCCCTGACGGGCGCCGGAAGCATGGCGTCGCTGCGCAGGGCCACCCTCGGAGCGGCCCTGGTGCACGCCCACGGGCTGCGCTCGGGGCTGCTGGCCGCGGTGGCGCTGCGTGGCCGGAATGTGCCGCTGATCGTCACCTGGCACACCCGGGTGGATGCCGAGGGCGCGCGGGCCCGTCTCGTCGGGCTGATGGAGCGTCGGGTGGCGCGGGCCGCCGCGATCGTGCTGGGGGCCTCCTCGGATCTGGTGGAGCGGGCCAGGGCCCGCGGCGCCCGCGACGCGCGGCTCGCCCCGGTCGCGGTGCCCGCACCGCGCCGGGCAGCGGAGCCGGGCGATGGCCGCCGCCAGAAGGCGCGGGCCGAACTGGGCGTGGTGGAGCGGCCGTTGCTGGTCACGGCGGGCCGGCTGGAGGCGGTGGCCGGACACGGCCCGCTGCTGGACGCGGCGCGGCACTGGCGCGCGCTGGATCCGCGGCCGCTGCTGGTGGTGGCGGGGGAGGGGCCGGACCGCGCGGTGCTCCAGCGCCGGATCGACCTGGAGGGGCTGCCGGTGCGGCTGCTGGGCCGGCGTGAGGATGTGCCCGGGCTGCTCTCCGCGGCCGATGTGGCGGTGCTTTCCAGCCGCTGGGAGGCGCGCTCGCTGCTGGCCCAGGAGGCGCTGCACGCGGGGGTGCCGCTGGTGGCCACGGCGGTGGGCGGGGTGCCGGAGCTGGTCGGGGACGCGGCCGAACTCGTCCCGTACGGCGATCCGGAGGCGCTGGCCGAGGCGGTGACCGGGCTGCTCGCCGATCCGGTGCGCCGGGTGGAGCTCGCCGCGGCGGGGCGGGCGCGGACGGCCGACTGGCCGACGGAGGACGACACCGTCGCCCATGTCCTCAGCGTCTACGATGAGTTGGTGCAGACCTTTCTGCGTGAAGGGGTTGACGGGCCCGGTCGTTGATCGGCAGGGTGCTGGGCAGAGGAACGAGAGAGCGCTCTCAATTCGTGCTTCTCGTTACCCCCCACGCCATTTTCCCGGCAACCCCCACTACGCCGAGGAGCACCATCATCATGATCAGTCGCAGGAAGCTGCTGGGTGGCATAGCCGCCTCCGCCGCTGCCGCGGGAACCGGTCTGGCCTTCGCCGGCGGCCGTGCCAGCGGTGCGCCGAGCGCGAAGGCCGCCGCCTCCCTGCCCCTGACCGTCGTCAACAAGACGGGGCAGTACGACAACGCATCGGTCTGGCTCTACATCGTCGGCAACGAGGGCGACCGGCAGGTCCACGTCACCCCCGACGGCACCATCGCCCCCGTCGCGATGTCCGACAACGGTTCGGACGGCTTCACCGACTACGCGATCCCGCTGTCCGGAAGCGGCGACACCAAGCTGAACCTGCCGCAGATGTCGGGCCGGATCTATGTCGCGCTCGGCTCGAAGCTCAAGCTGAAGGTGGTCGAGGACGGGGCGGGCAAGGCCGCGCTTCAGTACCCGGCCGGCTGGGTGTCCGGCGACCCGAACTTCGACATCATGCATGACTGCGCGGAGTTCACATACAACGACTCCGGGATGTTCTGCAACACCACCATGGTGGACATGTTCAGCGTCCCGCTCTCGATCCACCTCACCGGCGCCCAGGACCAGACGACCGGCACCCTCAAGGACGGCGCCCGCGCCAAGGTCTTCTCCGACCTCGCCGGTGTCGACGCCTACAAGAAGCTGATCGTCGGCGACAATCTGCGGGTGATCGCTCCGGGCCATGGCATGGGCGCGGGGCTGTTCGCGGAGGACTACTTCGCGTCGTACATCGACCAGGTCTGGGACGCCTACGGATCGAAGGACCTCAAGGTCACCACCAACGCGGGCACCTTCACCGGCCGGGTGAGCGGCGGGAAGTTCGCCTTCACCGGCCCCGCGTCGGTCTCCTTCGACAAGCCCTCCACCAAGGACGTGCTGTTCTGCGACGGCGCCCTGGCCGCGCCCAACGACGGGACGACGGGCCCGGTCGCGGCGATCCTCGGCGCGGGCTTCAACCGCACCACGCTGCACAACACCGACGCCCAGCCCACCACCGACCCGGCCGCCTTCTACGGCGAGGAGGTCACCAACCACTACGCCAAGGCCATGCACGCGGCGACCGTGGACGGCAAGGCGTACGGCTTCGCCTTCGATGACGTGGCCGAGTTCGCGTCCTACATCCAGGACACCGCCCCCAAGGGGATCACGCTCACGCTGACTCCGTTCTAAGGGGTGTCCGGCGGGGTGTGACGCCTGCGGCGGGCTGTTCCCCTCCCCGCCCCTTCCCGCGCAGCGTCGATATGCGGCTCCGCCGCGTGGGGGGCTCCGCCCCAGACCCCAGACCCCGGGGCCCAGGGGCGAAGGCCCTGACGCGCGGCGGAGCCGCATATCGATGCCGCGGGGAGGGGAACAGCCCGCCGGGCCGGGCGGGAACCGGCCGCGGTCCGGCACACAGCGGCCGGGCGGGGAGGTGTCCGCGGCGCACGGCGGGGCGGCGCGGCGGACGGTGAGGGAGCCTCTCCCCGCCCGGCTACACGTCCGGTAACCCGCCCGGCGGCACGGGGGGACGCCGGGCGGGGGCCCGGGCACACGAGGCGGCCCGCACCCGCGTCGGGGTGGGCCGTACCCGTGTCGGGGTGGGCCGCACTCGTGTCAGGCAGGGCGTACCCGTGTCGGGGTGGGCCGTACCCGCGTCGGGGTGGGCCGCATCCGCGTCGGGGTGGGCCGTACCCGCGTCCGGCGGGGCGTACCCGTGTCGGGGTGGGCCGCATCCGCGTCCGGTGGGCCGTACCCGCGTCAGAGTGGGCCGCATCCGCGTCGGGGTGGGCCGTACCCGTGTCAGGCGGGGCGTACCCGCGTCCGGCGGGGTGGGCCGCCGCTGCGTCATCGCACATGGCGGCGGGCCTGGAGGGCCACCCCCAGGGCGAGAACCGTCTGGGGGTCCTCCAGATCGCTGCCCAGCAGCCGGGAGATCCGGGCCAGCCGGTCGTACAGCGTCTGGCGGTTGAGGTGCAGCGCACGGGCCGTCTCCGCCTTACGGCCCGCATGGCGCAGATATGTCTCCAGTGTCGGCACCAGCGGCGGGCGGGCAGTGCGGTCATGAGTGAGCAGCGGACCGATCACCCGGTCGACAAAGGCGGCCAGATCGCCGTGCTCCCGCAGTCGCCACAGCAACAGGTCGACATCCAGGCTCCGTACGTCGTACCAGTCCCGGTCGGTCAGCCCGCGCGCCGCGTTCGCCGCCTCCGCCGCATGCCGCAGCTCGGCACCGGCCGCGTCCCAGCCGACCGCGAGTCCGGCGATCACCACCGGCGGCCGGGCGCCGGCCCGGTCCGGCCAGGCCCGCTCCACCCCGGCCCGCAGCGCCGCCGCGATCCGCTCGGCCACCGCGCCGCGCTCGGTCGTGCCGCGCAGCCCCGCCAGCAGCGGAACTCGGCCCTCCGGAAGCCGTACGCCGAGCAGCACCGGCACCCCGACCGCCGCCAGCTCCTCCTGAAGGGCGTGGGCCAGCGCCGCCCAGCTCTCCCCGCCCCCGGCCAGCGGGCGCGGATCCTCCACCAGCCGCATCACCACCGGCAGCAACGGCCCGTCCGCACCCGGCCTGAAGCCCAGCACCCGGGCCTGGGCGGGGGCGTCCGACGCCTC
Organism: Streptomyces sp. CY-1; assembly: GCF_047218265.1. Lineage (NCBI taxonomy): Bacteria > Bacillati > Actinomycetota > Actinomycetes > Kitasatosporales > Streptomycetaceae > Streptomyces > Streptomyces sp. CY-1. The sequence goes on along the minus strand of NZ_CP178393.1, from coordinate 2,999,344 downwards.
GATCCGGCCCTCCGCGAGATCGGTGAGGAAGTCCCCGCGCCCGCGCGCCGCCAGCTCCTCCTCCTGACGCGTCCGCAGCAGCACCACGGCCAGCAGATCCGCCGTCCGCTCGGCGGCGATCCGGTGCACCGGCCCCAGCGGCCCGGCCACCGGAAGGACGGTCAGCCGCGCCCGTACGGAGCCGGGTCCCGGCCCGCCGCCCGGGATGTCCGCCATCACGCTGCCCGCCGGGGGTTCGGGCCGCTCGGCCGCGCGCCGCGCCCGCAGCCCCTCCCACACCTGGAGCGGATCGGCCGCGCCCGCCGGGGGCGTACCGCCCGGCCCCGCCGCGTACAGCAGTTGCCCGTCGGGGGTCTCCAGGAAGACCGGATTGGCCGCGAAGGCGGCGAAGTGGCAGAGGATCTCCGGCACCCCGCCGCCGCGCAGCAGCACCTCGGTGGCCTGCCGGTGCACCACATCGGCCTGCCGCAGCAGGGCGTAGTGCGCATTGACGATCTCGGTGTGGATCTCCTCGGTGACCGTCACGAACGGCACCTCGCGGTGGAGTTGCACCAGCGGCAGCCCGCAGGAGCGCGCCGTGTCCACGACCGGTCCCGGCAGGGTGCGGAACCGGGGCCCCAGCTCCACCACCAGCGCCGCGATGCCCCGCTCGGCGAGGCGGCGCACGAAGGCGCGCTGCTCGGCGGGGCGCGACCCGACCCCGATCCCGGTGGTCAGCAGCAGTTCGCCGCCCTTGAGCAGCGCCGCGATATTGGGCACCTCACCCGCGTGCACCCAGCGCACCGGGCGGTCCAGCAGCTCTTCCCCGGACACCACATCGGGGAGCCCGCGGCGCAGGGCGGGAAGGCCGAGGGCCCGCGCCACGGTGATCGTCCCATGGGGCTCCCCAGGCACCCGCGACTCGTGCGGTTCGCCAGGCACCCGCGACTCGTGCGGTTCCCGCGACTCGTGCGGCCTGTGCGGTTCCTGCGGTTCCATGGTCAGGACGCTCCCCGGGCGGGGCCCTCTTCGCCGGTCAGCGCGCTAGCCTCCGTACGCGCCGGACGCCGTCAGCCGCAGCGCGGTGTCGATCAGCGGCACATGGCTGAACGCCTGCGGGAAGTTGCCCACCTGGCGCTGGTTCTTCGGGTCCCACTCCTCGGCCAGCAGCCCGAGGTCGTTGCGGAGCCCGAGCAGCTTCTCGAAGAGCTTGCGCGCCTCGTCCACCCGGCCGATCATCGCCAGATCGTCGGCGAGCCAGAACGAGCAGGCCAGGAAGGCTCCTTCGTCGCCCTCGAGACCGTCCACCCCGGCGTCCTCGCCCGCGGTGGGGTAGCGCATGACGAAGCCGTCCTCGGTCGACAGCTCCCGCTGGATCGCCTCGATGGTGCCGATGACCCGCTTGTCGTCCGGCGGCAGAAAGCCCATCTGCGGGATGAGCAGCAGCGAGGCGTCCAGCTCCTTGGAGCCGTAGGACTGGGTGAAGGTGTTGCGCTCGGCGTCGTAGCCCCGCTCGCAGACGTCCCGGTGGATCTCGTCGCGCAGCTCCCGCCAGCGCTCCAACGGCCCGTCCACATCGCCGGATTCGACCAGCTTGACCGTGCGGTCGACCGCGACCCAGGCCATCACCTTGGAGTGCACGAAGTGGCGGCGCGGCCCGCGCACCTCCCAGATGCCCTCGTCCGGCTCGTCCCAGTGCTCCTCGAGGTAGCGGATCAGCTTGAGCTGGAGCACGCTCGCGTAGTCATTGCGTGCCAGGCCCGTCATATGGGCCAGGTGCAGCGCCTCGGTGACCTCGCCATAGACATCGAGCTGGAGCTGGCCCGCCGCGCCGTTGCCGACCCGCACCGGCTGGGAGTTCTCATAGCCGGGCAGCCAGGTCAGCTCGGCCTCGGCCAACTCCCGCTCGCCCGCGATGCCGTACATGATCTGTAGGTTCTCCGGGTCGCCCGCGACCGCGCGCAGCAGCCATTCGCGCCAGGCGCGGGCTTCCTCGCGGTAGCCGGTGCGCAGCAGCGAGGAGAGGGTGATCGCGGCGTCCCGCAGCCAGGTGAAGCGGTAGTCCCAGTTCCGGACGCCGCCGATGTCCTCGGGGAGCGAGGTGGTGGGCGCCGCGACGATGCCGCCGGTGGGGGCGTAGGTCAGCGCCTTGAGCGTGATCAGCGAGCGGACCACCGCGTCCCGGTAGGGGCCGTGGTACGTGCAGTGCTCGACCCACTCCCGCCAGAACGCCTCGGTGGCCTCCAGCGCGACCTCCGGCTCGGGCAGCGCGGGCGGCTCGTTGTGCGAGGGCTGCCAACTGATGGTGAAGGCGATCCGGTCGCCGGGGCCCACCGTGAAGTCGGAGTAGGTGGTGAGGTCCTTGCCGTAGGTGTCGGCCTCGGTGTCCAGCCAGACGGAGTCCGGACCGGCGACGGCGACGGTGCGGGTGTCCACCCGGTGCACCCACGGCACGACCCAGCCGTAGGAGAACCGCATCCGCAGCGCGGAGCGCATCGGCACCCGGCCGCTGACTCCCTCGACGATCCGCACCAGTTGCGGGGCGCCGTCACGGGGCGGCATGAAGTCGATCACACGGACCGTGCCGCGCGGAGTGTCCCACTCCGATTCCAGCACCAGCGAGTCGCCGCGGTAGCGGCGGCGGTCGGCGGCGGGCGGTTGGCTCCCCGTGGGGAAGGCGGGCCCCAGGCGCCAGAATCCGTGTTCCTCAGTGCCCAGCAGACCGGCGAAGACGGCATGGGAGTCGAACCGCGGCAGACACAGCCAGTCGACCGTGCCGTCCCGGCAGACAAGGGCGGCGGTCTGCATATCACCAATCAGTGCGTAATCCTCGATACGCCCGGCCACGTGCATTCCCCATTCGAACGGCCGTACCACCCCGGAGGGCGCTTCTTACGGTCTCGGAAATTCTGACGAGCTCTTGTTCCGGGGGCGTGCTGGTGGTGCCGTGCCGGGTGGCTCGCATGCGTGCGTCCGATGAGGATACGACGGCGGGCGGTGATCCGCTTGAGCCCGTCCACATCGTGGCTTGTATCTCGCGGCCGATCGGGTGGCCAGGTCACGCATGGTGTTCGGGCGATTGCGCAGACCGAACGCGGGAACCAGGTCATCAGCGACCGCTCCGGGGCGCTGATACCCTGGTAGCCCGTGGAGCGGCGGGCACAAAACCCCCGAACCATCAGCGACGGCACCCCCCGAATCCGGAGCGGCTGCCGTACGCAACCCTCACGACGCGACCACGGGAGCCCCCTCTTGGCCATTGCCGCTAAGCCCATGACGACCAAGCACCTCTTCGTCACCGGGGGTGTCGCCTCCTCACTCGGCAAGGGTCTTACCGCCTCCAGTCTGGGGGCCCTGCTGAAGGCGCGCGGTCTGCGCGTCACCATGCAAAAGCTCGATCCGTATCTGAACGTCGACCCGGGCACGATGAACCCCTTCCAGCACGGTGAGGTGTTCGTCACCAACGACGGCGCCGAGACCGATCTGGACATCGGCCACTACGAGCGCTTCCTCGACGTCGACCTCGACGGCTCGGCCAACGTGACCACCGGGCAGGTCTACTCCACCGTAATCGCCAAGGAGCGGCGCGGTGAGTACCTCGGTGACACCGTGCAGGTCATCCCGCACATCACCAACGAGATCAAGCACCGCATCCGGCGCATGGCCACCGATGACGTCGACGTCGTCATCACCGAGGTCGGCGGCACCGTCGGCGACATCGAGTCGCTGCCCTTCCTGGAGGCCGTCCGCCAGGTCCGGCACGAGGTCGGCCGGGACAACGTCTTCGTGGTGCACATCTCGCTGCTGCCCTACATCGGCCCGTCCGGCGAGCTGAAGACCAAGCCCACCCAGCACTCGGTGGCCGCGCTGCGCAACATCGGTATCCAGCCGGACGCGATCGTGCTGCGAGCCGACCGCGAGGTCCCGACCTCCATCAAGCGCAAGGTCTCGCTGATGTGTGACGTGGACGACGCGGCCGTGGTCGCCGCCATCGACGCCAAGTCGATCTACGACATCCCCAAGGTGCTGCACTCCGAGGGCCTGGACGCCTATGTCGTCCGCAAGCTGGATCTGCCCTTCCGCGACGTGGACTGGACCCAGTGGGACGATCTGCTGCGCCGGGTCCACCAGCCCGACCACGAGGTCACCGTGGCGCTCGTCGGCAAGTACATCGACCTGCCCGACGCCTACCTCTCGGTCACCGAGGCGCTGCGCGCCGGCGGCTTCGCCAACAACGCCCGCGTCAAGATCAAGTGGGTCACCTCCGACGACTGCAAGACGGCCGCCGGCGCCCGGGACCAGCTCGACGGCGTGGACGCGGTCTGCATCCCCGGCGGCTTCGGCGACCGCGGAGTGATCGGTAAGGTCGGCGCGATCACCTACGCCCGGGAGAACAAGCTCCCGCTGCTGGGCCTCTGCCTCGGACTCCAGTGCATCGTCATCGAGGCCGCGCGCAACCTCGCGGGCATCGAGGGCGCCAACTCCACCGAGTTCGAGCCCGCCACCACCGACCCGGTGATCTCCACCATGGCCGAGCAGCTCGACATCGTCGCGGGCGAGGGCGACATGGGCGGCACCATGCGGCTGGGCATGTACCCGGCCAAGCTGGCCGAGGGCTCGATCGTCCGCGAGGTCTACGACAACCAGCCGTACGTCGAGGAGCGCCACCGCCACCGCTACGAGGTCAACAACTCCTACCGCGGTGAGCTGGAGAAGAAGGCCGGGATCGTCTTCTCCGGCACCTCTCCGGACAACAAGCTCGTCGAGTACGTGGAGTACCCGCGCGAGGTCCACCCCTATCTGGTCGGCACCCAGGCGCACCCCGAGCTGCGCTCCCGCCCGACCCGTCCGCACCCGCTCTTCGCGGGCCTGGTGAAGGCGGCGGTCGAGCGACAGACCGCTGGTCAGACGCGTAGCGCCGGGGCCTGACCGATACGGTTGACGGGGGCGGGCGGCCGGCGCGGCCCGCCCCCGTCAACCGCACGCGGAAAGGACGCTGAGGCAAGCATGCGTATCCAGGACACCCCCGAGGAATGGCCGGTCACCGCCACCGCCACGCCGTTCACCGGCAACAAGACGAGCGTGCGCACCGACGAGGTCGAGATGCCCGACGGCAGCCGGGTCAACCGCGACTACCAGGTGCATCCCGGCTCCGTCGCCATCCTCGCCCTGGACGAGGACGGCCGCGTGATCGTGCTGCGGCAGTACCGGCACCCGGTCCGCAGGCGGCTGTGGGAGATCCCGGCCGGTCTCCTGGACATCCCCGGTGAGAACCCGCTGCACGCCGCCCAGCGGGAGTTGTACGAGGAGGCGCACGTCAAGGCCGAGGACTGGCGCGTCCTGATCGACGTCTACACCTCGCCCGGCGGCTCCGACGAGGCCGTACGGATCTTCCTGGCCCGGGAGATCTCCGCGGCCGAGGGCGAGCGGTTCGAGGTCTCCGAGGAGGAGGCCGACATGGAGCTGGCCCGGGTGTCCCTGGAGGAGCTGGTGCGCGGCGCGCTCGCGGGCGAGCTGCACAACACCTGCCTCGTGACGGGTGCGCTGGCGCTCCAGGCCGCGCTCTCCGGCGACGGTATCGACGCCCTCCGCCCGGCCGACGCCCCCTGGTCGGCCCGCCCCTTCGCGGCGTAGGCCCACGGAGCGGCGCGGGCCCACGGAGCGGCGCGGGCCCACTGATGCGACACATTGGCCCCACCCGGTCCTGGTGAAGATCCGATGGAGTGATTTTCGGTCGGTGCCATGGGCCTGGAGTGCCGGGTACCTGACGCGGAGTGAACTACGCTCATAGTGGCCCCGGCCGCAGCGGCGCGGCGGGCTCGTAAGCGCAGGTGGACGGGAGTGGGCCCGTGGCGGAGCAGGCGGTCGACACCGAGGGGGAGCCGGCGGCCCCAAGGAAGCGGCAACCGCCGTCCGCCACGCCCGCTTCGTCCACTTCCGGCCGTCCGCCGGAGGCCCGTTCCGACTGTTCACCGCAGGCCCGTTCCGACCGTTCGCCGCAGGACCGTCCCTCTCGTACGCCGGATGACCCGGCGCCCTCGTCCGACACCCCGCCGCGGCAGCGCTCCGCGGCCGGGCGCGCGAACGCGCAGGACGGCGGGGTGTGGAGCGGTGCGACCCGGGCCGTGCTGTTCGCGGCGGCGGCCACCGTGGGGCGGGGGTTCGCCGGGCGGCGGCGGGAGCTGCTCTCGCTGCGGGCCGATATCGAGCGCGCGGGCCTGGACACCCTCGCCGGCCGTAAGGCCGCCCGCAGCCGGGTGCTGCTGATCGCGGGCCGCCCCGGCTGGGGCCGTACGGCGCTGGCCGAGGAGCTGGCCCGGCGGCTCGCCGACGACTACCCCGACGGAGTGCTGAGCGCCCGGCTGACAACCTCCGCCGGCGACCCGGTCCCCACCGAGCGCACCGCCCGTGAGCTGCTCGGACGGCTCGGCGTGACCGCCCCGCCGGGCGCGGACGAGGACGACCTGAGCGAGGCGCTGCGCGCGGCGCTGGACGGCAAGCGGGTGCTGTTGCTGCTCGACGATGTGGCCGGGGCCGAGCAGGTGGACGCGCTGCTGCCGGACGAGCCCGACTGCCTGGTGGTCGCCGTCTCGCGCGGCCCGCTGACCGGGGTGCCGGATGTGCGGCCGTGCACGGTGGGCGGGCTGGATGTGAGCGCGGCGGTCGGGCTGCTGGCGCAGTACACCGGCCCCACCCGGATCACCTGCGATCCGGTGGCCGCGCAGTCCCTGGTCGAGGAGTGCGCGGGCCAGCCCGCCGCGCTGGTCCTGGTCGGTGGCTGGCTCGCCGCCCGCCCCCAGGCGTCGGTCGACGACGCGCTGGCCCGGCTGCGCGAACTGCCGCCGGACGAGGGTGATCTCGACCACGGCGCCCGCCCGCTGATCCGCGCCTTCCGGCTGGCCTACGCCGCGCTGCCGTCCGCCGCCGCCCGGATGCTGCGGCTGCTGGTGCTGGCGCCCGGCGGATCGGCCGACGCCCAGACCGCCTCCGCGCTGGCCGGATGCTCGGTGGCGGACGGTGAGGCGGCGCTGGAGGGCTTCGCCGCGTACGGGATGCTGCGCCCGCGCGGGCCGGGCGACTACCAGGTGCCCGGCTGTCTCGATCCGCTGTTGCGCGAGCGGCTGGCGGCCGAGGAGCGCCCGGCGGAGGTGGAGCTGGCGCGGGCGCGGATGCTGGAGCGGGCCGTACGGCAGTTGCACGCGTGCCGGCTGGCCGCCGAGCCCGCCGGTTCGCCGGGCCGCAAAAAGCTGGCCGGGATGCCGAAGCCGCTGCGCTTTTCGTCGTCGGCGCAGGCGGCCGAGTGGCTGGCGGCCCGGCTGCCCACGCTGGTCGAGGCCGCCCGGCTGGCCGTGGAGATTGGTGAACTCGACACCCTGGCACGGCGGTTGGTGGCCGCGCTCACCCATGCGCTCACCGCCCACCGGGGTGCCGAGGGCGCCGCGGTGGAGCTGTACGGACTGCATGAGCTGGTGCTGGATGTGGCCCGGCGCCGTGATCTGCCGGTGGAGCGGGCGGCCGCGCTGCTGAACCTCGGCGATCTGGACGGCGGGGCGGGCCGGGTGGACCAGGCCCTCGCGCGGTACAAGGGCGCCCTGGAGGCCGCCCGTGAGTCGGGCGATCCGTATACGACCGGGCGGGCGCTGGAGTCGATCGGCGGCATCTACCAGGAGCTGGCGGACTGGCACCGGGCGGCCGACTGGTACGGACGCGCCCTGGAACTGCGGCTGAGCCGCCGCGATCTGTCCGCGGCGGCCCGGATGTACGCACGGCTCGGCACCGTCCACGGCTATGCCGGGCAGTGGGGCGAGGCGCTGCGCGACTGGCGTGCCGCCGCGGCCGCCTGCCGTCGGGCGGGGGACCGGCCGGGATACGCACGGGCGCTCAGCGGCGCCGCGGGCGCCCAGGAGCGCACCGGGCGGCCGAGGGAGGCGCTGCGCACCTGGGCGGAGGCCGCCGCGGCCGCCCGGACCTGCGGTGACACCGGGCTGCACGCCGATCTGGCGGACCATGCGGCGGACGCGATGGACCGGCTCGGCGGGGATCCGGCGGTGGCGCGGTCGCTGCGGCGTGCCGCCCGTAAGGCCGCCACGGCGGGAGCGGAGGACACGGGTCCGTCACCTCGGAGTGGCGACGGAAACCCGGCCGACCTACGAAATCAGTAGTGGTCTTCCAAAAGATTGATGCATTGCAAGGCTAGACAGCGCGACGTCCTTCATTAGACTGGCGGTACCGCGATTGCTGCGGTCGTCTCCGGCATGCGGACGCGTTCCGGTTTGCCTGTCTATGGTCGATGGTGTGTCGACCCGTGATCGGCTATGGCGATATGTTCCTTTCCCCCCCATTCAAGGACCGTGATCGACGTGAAGGTCGGTATCCCCCGCGAGGTCAAGAACAACGAGTTCCGTGTGGCCATCACCCCCGCCGGTGTGCACGAGCTGGTCCGAGGCGGCCATGAGGTCGTCGTGGAGCAGAGTGCGGGCCTCGGGTCCTCCATCACGGACGAGGAGTACACCGCCGCCGGTGCGCGCATCCTCGGCACCGCCGACGAGGTCTGGGCCACCGCCGACCTGCTGCTGAAGGTCAAGGAGCCCGTCGCGGAGGAATACCACCGGATGCGCAAGGGCCAGACGCTCTTCACCTATCTGCATCTGGCCGCCTCCCGGGCCTGCACGGACGCGCTGCTGGAGTCCGGCACCACCGCCATCGCCTACGAGACCGTCGAGACCGCGAACCGCGCCCTGCCGCTGCTCGCGCCGATGTCCGAGGTCGCGGGCCGGATCGCGCCGCAGGTCGGCGCGTACCACCTGATGCGCTCGGCCGGCGGCCGCGGTGTGCTGCCCGCCGGGGTGCCGGGTGTGGCCGCCGCGCGGGCCGTGGTCATCGGCGGCGGCGTCTCCGGGTGGAACGCCGCCCAGATCGCCATCGGCATGGGCTTCCACGTCACCCTGCTCGACAAGGACATCAACAAGCTGCGCGAGGCCGACCGGATCTTCGGCACCCGGGTGCAGACCATCGCCTCCAACGCCTTCGAGCTGGAGAAGGCCGTCCTCGAGGCCGACCTGGTCATCGGCGCGGTGCTCATCCCGGGCGCCAAGGCGCCCAAGCTGGTCACCAACGAGCTGGTGTCCCGGATGAAGCCGGGAAGTGTCCTTGTCGACATCGCGATCGACCAGGGCGGCTGCTTCGAGGACTCCCGCCCCACCACCCACGCCGAGCCGACCTTCGAGGTCCACAACTCGGTCTTCTACTGCGTCGCGAACATGCCCGGCGCGGTGCCGAACACCTCCACCCACGCGCTCACCAACGCGACGCTCCCGTACATCGTGGAGCTGGCCAACCGCGGCTGGCGGGACGCGCTGCGCCGGGACGCCGCGCTGGCCAAGGGGCTCAACACCCATGAGGGACAGGTCGTCTACGGCCCGGTCGCCGAGGCGCATGACCTGCCCACGGTCGAACTGAGCTCGCTGATCGGCTGAATGACGCTCGGAGTTCACCGGCCCGGCCGCCGGAGCGGGTGAACTCCGGTTGCCGGTCGGTCAACCCGGACCGTCAACCACATGTCAACAATGGGCATCCGGCCGGGTCTTGTCGAAGGATGAGGCCCGGCCGGAGCTGTGTCCGCTGTGCCCCGGATCGGGGGCGGCCCATGGCTCGGCCAACTCGCCCTAAATGCAACTATTCAGCCGCTTTATGCGGCGGTGAAATCTCCGCGGCGCCGTTCACACGCCCTTGACATCGGGGTGTTCGATTGCCGACACATCATGCCGTGTCCGGTGGATTGTGTTGCTGAGGACCGCCGACACGCCATAGAGTCGCCAACCGTCGGCATGGTGTCACGCTGACCTATAGAGAAATTTCCTGGTCACCAAGGAGGTAGGACGACTTGTGAATGAGTCGACATTTTCTCCCGGGGGTGGTCAACCAGGACCGGCTGCGCGGGGCCAGGGCCCCTCGGGGCTCGAGGCTGTCGGCTCCGTCGCTGTCCGTACCTTCGCAACCCGCCAGAGCCCGACGACAGCCCACCAGAGCCACAGCATGGACGGCCATCACGTGAACGCCATGGCCGGCGACCAGGGGGGCACGGATCCCGCCCGCTTCGCCGACTACGACGACCTCCCCGACGGGCACTTCTACGACCCGGACGCGGAGTACGAGCCAGACCCCGAATACGCGGCCACGCTCGCGCCCGACGCTGCCCGTCAGCGCCGCGAGCGGATCGGCCCCACCGGGCGCCCGCTGCCGTACTTCCCGATCCCGGGGCCGCTGACCGATCACGGTCCAGCGAAGATCATCGCGATGTGCAACCAAAAGGGCGGGGTCGGTAAGACCACCTCCACCATCAACCTGGGCGCCGCCCTGGCCGAATACGGCCGCCGGGTGCTGCTCGTCGACTTCGACCCGCAGGGCGCCCTGTCGGTCGGCCTCGGGGTCAACCCGATGGAGCTCGACCTCACGGTCTACAACCTGCTCATGGAGCGGGGCATGTCGGCCGACGAGGTGCTGCTGAAGACGGCCGTGCCCAACATGGATCTGCTCCCCAGCAATATCGACTTGTCGGCCGCCGAGGTGCAGCTCGTGAGCGAGGTCGCCCGGGAGTCGACCCTCCAGCGCGCGCTCAAGCCGCTGATGGCCGACTACGACTACATCGTCATCGACTGCCAGCCCTCGCTCGGTCTGCTCACCGTCAACGCGCTGACCGCCGCGCACAAGGTGATCGTGCCGCTGGAGTGCGAGTTCTTCGCGCTGCGCGGTGTGGCATTGCTCACGGAGACGATCGAGAAGGTCCAGGAGCGGCTCAACCCCGACCTGGAGCTGGACGGCATCCTCGCCACGATGTACGACTCGCGCACCGTGCACAGCCGTGAGGTCCTCGCCCGGGTGGTCGAGGCGTTCGACGATCACGTCTACCACACGGTCATCGGCCGCACGGTCCGCTTCCCCGAGACCACGGTCGCGGGTGAGCCGATCACCACGTACGCGTCCAACTCCGTCGGTGCCGCCGCCTATCGCCAGCTTGCCAGGGAGGTGCTCGCCCGGTGTCACGCCGAGTGAGTCTGCCGGGAGCCGACGAACTGTTCCGCACCACGGGAGGGATGGGGCTCCAGTCCTCCGCTCCCGCCGCCGGGCGCCGCCAGGCGAACGGCGAGGGCCCCCGGGTGCCCCCGCCCGCCGCCGACCCCGACGCGGGCGCCGAGCCTCGGGAAGGGCAGGAGCAGCGCCCGGACGGTGAGCAGTCCGGCTCGGGCGAACACACGGGACGCGAGACGGCGGCCTCCCAGGACGCGGTCGGCGAGCGGCGCCCCGGGGCGGGGGACCGGCCCAAGGGCCGCCAGGCCCAGGGCGGTTCGGCCGCGGCCGAACAGAGTGGCCAGGCCCGCCGCCGCGCCCGTGCGGCCAACCGTCGGCCCAGCGGGCGCGAGCGCCACGACGAGAAGATCACGGTCTATGTCTCCGCCGAGGAGCTGATGGACCTCGAGCACGCGCGGCTGGTGCTCCGCGGTGAGCACGGGCTCGCCGTCGACCGCGGCCGGATCGTCCGCGAGGCGGTCGCGGTCGTCCTCGCCGACCTGGAGTCGCGCGGCGACGCGAGCATCCTGGTGCGCCGCCTCCGCGGCCGTTGACCGGGCCGGGCGATAGCCTGCCCGGTCGTACGGGCTGCCCCGCCCGGCCCTGAGCACCCTGGACCGCGATGCCGACGAACGACGACCCCGCCCCGCCGCCCCGCCCCTCTCGCCGCGCCCTCGGCCGAGGCCCGGGCGCGGCGCCCCCGGACGCGGGCCAGGACCGTCCCGCCGCGCCCCCGCCCCCACAGACGGCCTCCCAGCGGCCCGCGCCGCCGTCGCCCGGGCCCACGTCGCCCCCGGTGTCCGGAGAGCCGCAGAACGGCGCTCAGGCGGCGCGTGGGGCCACTGCTGCGCCGGACGTCGAGCCCGGGGCACACGAGGCGGCGCCGGGCACCGCTGAGCCGGAGGCCGAGCCCGGGGCAGACGAGGCGGCCCCGGAGGGGCGGGCCGCGGCGGACGCGGGGCCCGGGGCACACGAGGCGGCACCGGAGCGAAGCACCGCGCCGGACGTCGAGCCCGAGCCGGCCCCGGCGGTCGCTGAGCCCGCTGCCCCGGTCCCAGCGGCCACCGAGGCCGCCGTCCCGGAGGCGCAGGCCGTGCCGAGGGGCGAGCCGGAGCCGGTGCACGCGCGGGCCGACCTCGATGTGGCGCCCTCGGGGGGCGGGCACGGTGGCGACGCGGCCGGGGCCGGGGGCGACGCGAGTGACGAGCCCGAGGCGGGCGGCGGGACCGGCCGGGGCGAGGCGCACGGCGGCGAGGCCCAGGCCGAGGACGGCGGCAATCGGTTCACCGTGCGGCTGGACAACTTCGAGGGGCCCTTCGACCTCCTCCTCCAGTTGATCTCCAAGCACAAGCTGGACGTCACCGAGGTCGCGCTCTCCAAGGTCACCGACGAGTTCATGGTCTATATCCGCGCCATGGGGCCGGACTGGGACCTCGACCAGACCACCGAGTTCCTCGTCGTCGCGGCGACCCTGCTGGACCTCAAGGCGGCCCGGCTGCTGCCCGCCGCCGAGGTCGAGGACGAGGCGGACCTGGCGCTGCTGGAGGCGCGCGACCTGCTCTTCGCGCGGCTGCTCCAGTACCGCGCGTACAAGCAGATCGCGGACATCTTCAACGACCGGCTGATCGCCGAGAGCGCCCGTTACCCCCGTACGGTCGGCCTGGAGCCGCACCACGCCGAACTGCTCCCGGACGTCGTCATCAGCATCGGCCCCGAGGGCTTCGCCAAGCTGGCCGTCAAGGCCATGCAGGCCAAGCCCAAGCCGCAGGTCTATATCGACCACATCCACGCCCCCCTGGTCAGCGTCCGGGAGCAGGCCGAGGTGGTGGTCGCGCGGCTGCGGGAGCTGGGGGAGGCCACCTTCAGCACGCTCACCGAGGACGCTCCCGACGTCCTTACGGTCGTCGCGCGCTTCCTGGCGCTCCTGGAGCTCTACCGCGAGCGCGCGATCCTGCTCGACCAGCCGGAGGCGCTCGGGTCGCTCATGGTCCGCTGGACGGGAGAGGCGGGGCAGGAGCCGCTGGTCACCGACGAGTTCGACCAGGAGGCCCAGGCCAAGCCCCGTAAGGAGACGGCCACGCCGGAGCCGGAGAAGGAGCCTGAGAAGGAGTCGGAGAAGGAGAAGGAGGAGGTACCGAGTTGAGCGAGCAGCGGACATCCGCCGGGCTCTCCGAGGTCGCCGAGCTGGACCTCAAGCCCGCCCTGGAGGCCGTCCTCATGGTCGTCGACGAGCCCGCCACCGAGGAGCACCTCGCCAAGGTGCTGGCCCGGCCGCGCCGCGCCGTCGCGGACGCGCTGCGCGAGCTGGCCGACGAGTACATGACGCAGGGCCGGGGCTTCGAGCTGCGGCTGGTCGCGGGCGGCTGGCGCTACTACACGCGCCCGGCCTACGCCGCCGCCGTCGAGGGGTTCGTCCTGGACGGCCAGCAGGCCCGGCTCACCCAGGCCGCTTTGGAAACCCTCGCGGTGGTCGCGTACCGTCAGCCGGTCAGCCGTTCCCGTGTCTCGGCCGTCCGCGGTGTCAACTGCGACGGCGTCATGCGGACCCTCCTCCAGCGGGGACTGGTCGAGGAGGCGGGCACGGAACCCGAAACAGGTGCGATCCTGTACAGGACGACGAACTACTTCCTGGAGCGGATGGGCCTGCGAGGGCTGGACGAGCTTCCGGAGCTCGCACCGTTCCTCCCCGAGGCGGACGCGGTCGAGGGCGAGTCCCAGGAGGGCGTGCCGTCGTTCGATCCGGACGCCATCGACAGCGATGACGCGCACGACGACGTAGAACACCGAGCCGGTAGCGGCCACTCTCAGACGGAAACTTGATGCGAAGCAGCGGCAGGAACAGCAGGGGCAGCGGCAGCGGTAGCGGCGGCAACAACTACCGGGGCGCGGGGAACCGGCGCGACGAGCAGCAGCAGCGCGCCGGCCGCCCCCGCCCCGAGGAGCGCCGCTACGACGTGGGCGGCGGTTCCCAGACGGGCCCCGGCCCCAAGGCGGGTCCCAAGGGAGGCCAGGGCGGCGGTCCCAAGGGCGGTCCCAAGGGCGGCACGGCCAAGAGCGGTGCCCCCAAGGGCGTCGGCGGCCGCGGCCGCAAGCCGAACGCCCCGGCCCGTCCGCGCGAGTACGAGGCGCAGATGGAGGAGCGCAACCGCGCCCGCCACGACAAGCCGCGGGTCGCGCTGCCCAAGACCTTCGGCGAGGTCGAGGGCGAGCGGCTACAGAAGGTCCTCGCCCGTGCCGGGATGGGCTCGCGCCGCGCCTGTGAGGAGCTGATCGACCAGGCCCGGGTCGAGGTCAACGGCAAGATCGTGACCGAGCAGGGGCTGCGCGTCGACCCCGAGAAGGACGAGATCAAGGTCGACGGGCTGACCGTGGCCACCCAGTCGTATCTCTTCTTCGCGCTGAACAAGCCCGCCGGTGTCGTCTCCACCATGGAGGACCCCGACGGCCGCCAGTGCCTGGGCGACTATGTGACCAACCGCGAGACCCGGCTCTTCCACGTCGGCCGGCTCGACACCGAGACCGAGGGCATCATCCTGCTCACCAACCACGGTGAGCTGGCCCACCGCCTCACCCACCCCCGCTACGGCGTGAAGAAGACCTATCTCGCCGCCATCCAGGGCCCGCTCCCGCGCGACCTCGGCAAGCGGCTCAAGAGCGGCATCGAGCTGGAGGACGGCTACGCCCGCGCCGACCACTTCCGTGTGGTGCAGAACACCGGCAAGAACTATCTGGTCGAGGTGAGCCTGCACGAGGGCCGTAAGCACATCGTGCGGCGGATGCTGGCCGAGGCCGGATTCCCGGTCGACAAGCTGGTGCGGACGGCCTTCGGCCCGATCGCGCTCGGTGACCAGAAGTCCGGCTGGCTGCGCCGGATGACCAACACCGAGGTCGGCATGCTGATGCGCGAGGTCGAGCTCTGAGAGTCGGGGACCTCTGAGGGCCCGGGGACCTCTGAGGCCGGAGGCCCGGGGACCGCTGACGGCCCCGGCCGTCGTGGCGGCCCGCCGCGTCCCGCCCACCGCGTCCCGCCCGCCGCGTCTCGCCCAGCGGTCGCCCCGGGAGGCTGTCGGACCCGCTCGTTACGCTGATCGGGAGTGCGGCCGGCGACGCGGCCGCGCCCGACGCACGACAGGCACAGCGCGCACAGGGAGCGAGACGTGGCGGTACGAGCGGTCCGCGGGGCAGTCCAGCTTGAGCGGGATGAGCCGGAGCACATGCATGAGCAGGTCTCCGCGCTGCTGACGGCCATCCTGGCGCGCAATGCCCTCGACCCCGACGATCTGATCAGTGTGTGGTTCACGGCCACCCCCGATCTGCACAGCGACTTCCCCGCGGCCGCCGCCCGCAAGCTGGGCATCACCGATGTGCCGCTGATCTGCGCCCAGGAGCTGGACATAGCGGGGGCCATGCCCCGCGTCGTCCGCATCCTGGCGCATATCGAGACCTCCCTGCCCAAGTCCGAGATCGCCCATGTCTACCTCGGCGCCGCCGCCGCCCTCCGCAAGGACATCGCCCAATGAGAACCGCGCTCGTCATCGGCACCGGCCTGATCGGCACCTCCGCCGCGCTGGCCCTGGCCGGCCGCGGGGTCCAGGTGCACCTCGCCGACCATGACGCGGACCAGGCCCGCACCGCCGAGGCGCTCGGCGCCGGGACGCAGGGCGAGCCCGAGGGGCCCGTGGACCTGGCGATCGTCGCCGTGCCCCCGGCGTACGTGGCCGGGACGGTGGCCGATGTGCTGCGCCGCGGCCTGGCCCGCGGCGTGCTGGACGTCGCGAGCGTCAAGGGCGGCCCGCGCCGCGAGCTGGAGGCCCTCGGCTGCGATCTGACCCGCTACATCGGCACGCATCCGATGGCGGGCCGGGAGCGCTCCGGGCCGCTGGCCGCCACCGCCGACCTCTTCGAGGGGCGGCCCTGGGTGCTCACGCCCACCGGCGGCACCGACACCGAGGTGCTCAACCTCGCGCTCGAGCTCGTCGCGCTGTGCCGGGCCGTGCCCGTGGTGATGGAGGACGAGGCCCACGACCGTGCGGTGGCGCTGGTCTCGCACACCCCGCACCTGCTGTCCAGCATGGTCGCCGCACGGCTCCAGGACGCCGATGAGACGGCCGTGCGGCTGTGCGGTCAGGGCATCCGCGACGTCACCCGGATCGCGGCCTCCGACCCCGCCATGTGGATCGACATCCTCTCCGCCAACCCCGGCCCGGTCGCCGATGTGCTCGCCGCCGTCGCCTCCGACCTCGACGAGACGGTGCGGGCGCTGCGCGCGCTCCAGTCCGCCGACGAGGCCAAGCGCGGCGACGGCACGGCCGGCATCGAGGACGTGCTGCGCCGCGGGAACGCCGGGCGCGAGCGGGTGCCGGGCAAGCACGGCGCCGCCTCGGCCGTCTATGAGACCGTGACGGTGCTCATCGGCGACCAGCCCGGCGAGCTGGCCCGGATCTTCGCCGACGCGGGCCGGGCGGGGGTCAACATCGAGGACGTCCGGATCGAGCACGCCACCGGGCAGCAGTCCGGTCTGATCCAGCTCATGGTCGAGCCCTCGGCGGCCCCGGGGCTCACCAAGGCCCTGCGGGAGCGGGGCTGGTCCATCCGGCAGTAGCGGCGGAGTGGTCCGCCGGGCGCCCCCGGCGGACCGGGCCACCCCTGTGGACGGCCCCGGGCGGACCGGGGTCGTCCACAGGGGTGCGAAGCCGCCCGTGGGAAGCCAGTAACCTTGTCCGAGGCTCACCTGGCCCGTTCAACTCAGCCCCGTGCACACGAAAGGTGTCTGTCACCGTGGAAACCGCCGCCCGGACCGCCCCGGCAGCAGTGATTGTCGCGATCGACGGCCCCGCAGGCACGGGTAAGTCCAGTACCTCGAAGGCCGTCGCCGCCAAGCTGGGCCTGGGCTACCTGGACACCGGCGCCCAGTACCGGGCGATCACCTGGTGGATGGTGACCAACGGCATCGACGTCGACGATGCCGTCGCCGTGGCCGACGCCGCCGCCAAGCCCCATATCGTCTCCGGGATCGACCCGGCCGCCCCGACGATCAGCGTCGACGGCACCGATGTCGCCGGGCCGATCCGCACCCAGGAGGTCACCTCGCGGGTCAGCGCGGTCAGCGCGGTGCCCGAGGTGCGGGCCGTGATCACCGAGCTTCAGCGGACCATCGCCGCCGAGGCGCCGCGCGGCATCGTGGTCGAGGGCCGGGACATCGGCACCACGGTTCTCCCGGACGCCGACGTCAAGATCTTCCTGACCGCCTCCCCGGAGGTCCGGGCGGCCCGCCGCAGCGGTGAGCTGAAGGGCAAGGAGGCCGCCGACCTGGCCGCCACCCAGGCCGCGCTGGCCAAGCGGGACGCCCTGGACTCCGGCCGTAAGACCTCGCCGCTCGCCAAGGCGGACGACGCGGTCGAGGTGGACACCTCCGAACTCACCCTCGACCAGGTCATCGAGTGCGTCGTCACTCTCGTCGAGGAGAAGCGGACGGTCGCGTGAGCGCCACCGGAGCGACGCTTCCCAGCGCGGGCGGGGCCGTCGTGGCACGGCGGATCGGCATCGGCCTGATGTACGGGCTGTGGCGGCCCCGGGTGCTGGGCGCATGGCGGATCCCGTCCGCCGGGCCCGTCATCCTCGCGGGAAACCACTCGCACAACATCGACGGCCCGATGCTGATCGGCACCTCGCCGCGGCCGGTGCACTTCCTGGTCAAGAAGGAGGCGTTCGTCGGCCCGCTGGACCCGTTCCTGCGCGGTATCGGGCAGCTCAAGGTGGACCGTGCGAGCGCCGACCGCGCCGCGATCGGCCAGGCCCTGGGGGTGCTGGAGCGCGGCGGGGTGCTCGGGATCTTCCCGGAGGGCAGCCGCGGCGACGGCGACTTCGCGTCGCTGCGCTCGGGCCTCGCGTACTTCGCCGTGCGCTCCGGTGCGCCGATCGTGCCGGTGGCGGTGCTCGGCACCGCCGCCCCGCGCGGCGACGGGCGGGCCAGGGCGCTGCCCCGGCTGCGCAGCAGGGTCGACGTGGTGTTCGGCGACCCCTTCGAGGCGGGAGACGGAAGCGGCAGGCGGACGCGGGCGGCCCTGGACCAGGCCACCGAGCGCATCCAGAAGCGGCTGGGCGCGCATCTGGGCACCGCCAGGCGGCTGACCGGCCGCCCAGACCAGACATGAGATCCGCGAGCCCTCAGGGGCGGCCGCGGTATTGAGGGACGACGAGGAAATCTTCATGAACGACCAGATCCACAGCGGCGGCGACGAGCACGGGGAGCTTGGCGACGCCGAGTACGCGGAGTTCATGGAGCTCGCCGTGCAAGAGGGCTTCGACCTGGAGGAGGTCGAGGGCGACCTCGCCGCGGCGGGACACGGCCCGCTGCCGGTGCTGGCCGTCGTCGGCCGCCCCAACGTCGGCAAGTCCACCCTGGTGAACCGGATCCTCGGCCGCCGCGAGGCGGTCGTCGAGGACCGCCCCGGGGTCACCCGCGACCGGGTGACCTACGAGGCCGAGTGGTCCGGCCGCCGCTTCAAGGTGGTCGACACCGGCGGCTGGGAGCAGGACGTGCTCGGTCTCGACGCGTCCGTGGCGGCCCAGGCCGAGTTCGCGATCGAGGCCGCCGACGCGGTGGTCTTCGTCGTGGACGCGACGGTGGGTGCCACCGACACCGACGAGGCCGTCGTCAAGCTGCTGCGCCGGGCCGGAAAGCCCGTGGTGCTGTGCGCCAACAAGGTCGACGGGCCCAGCGGCGAGGCTGATGCCGCGATGCTGTGGTCGCTCGGCCTCGGCGAGCCGTACCCGGTCTCCGCGCTGCACGGCCGTGGCACCGGCGACATGCTCGACGCGGTCCTGGAGGCGCTGCCCGAGGCCCCGGCCCAGACCTTCGGGACGACGCTCGGCGGACCGCGCCGGATCGCCCTGGTCGGCCGCCCGAACGTGGGCAAGTCCTCGCTGCTCAACAAGGTCGCGAACGAGGAGCGGGTGGTCGTCAACGAGCTGGCGGGCACCACCCGCGACCCGGTCGACGAGATCATCGAACTGGGCGGCATCACCTGGAAGTTCGTCGACACCGCCGGTATCCGCCGCCGGGTCCACCTCCAGGAGGGCGCCGACTACTACGCCTCGCTGCGCACCGCGGCCGCCGTGGAGAAGGCGGAGGTCGCGGTCGTGCTGATCGACGCCAGTGAGTCCATCAGCGTCCAGGACCAGCGGATCATCACGATGGCCGTCGAGGCCGGGCGCGCGCTCGTCATCGCGTACAACAAGTGGGACACCCTCGACGAGGAGCGCCGCTACTACCTCGAGCGCGAGATCGAGACGGAGCTGGGGCAGATCCAGTGGGCGCCGCGGGTCAATGTCTCGGCGCGCACCGGCCGCCATATGGAGAAGCTGGTCCCGGCGATCGAGACGGCGCTGGCCGGCTGGGAGACCCGGGTCCCGACCGGGCGGCTCAACTCCTTCCTCGGCGAGATCGTCGCCTCCCATCCGCATCCGATCCGCGGCGGCAAGCAGCCGCGGATCCTCTTCGGGACGCAGGCCGGCACCCGGCCGCCGCGGTTCGTGCTCTTCGCCTCCGGCTTCCTGGAGGCGGGCTACCGCCGCTTCATCGAGCGGCGGCTGCGCGAGGAGTTCGGCTTCGAGGGGACGCCCCTACAGATCTCGGTGCGGGTGCGCGAAAAGCGCGGCCGCAAGAGGTAACGGCGGCGGCGCGCGGTTGACGCCATCCCGGCCCCGGACGCATCGTCCGGCGGCGGGGCGGCCGTCCGGCGGCGGCGTGTGGCGCGCTCAGCGGCGGGTCGGTCCCGGCCCGCCGGGCGCGCATGACGGCACCACGTCAGCAGGTGCCCACGTCAGCAGGTGCCCACGTCGGCAGGCGTCCACGTCAGCAGGCGTCCACGTCGGCAGGCGTCTCAGTAGGTGTGACCCCGCTCCTCGCCCCGGCCGGGCGGCAGGGCGGGGAGATAGCCGCGGTAGTACAGCTCGTCGGTGTGCCAGGCCCCGCTGTGGCTGTCCGGGCGGCCGTGGCCGCCGCTGACGAGGCCCCGGGGCTGGCCGATGGCGGCGAACGCCACGAACTCCATGTTCTCCTCGTCCGAGCGGTCGCCGGGCAGCGCCCGGAACAGCCTGCGGTACTCCGCGTACAACGCGTCGTAGATCGGCGTGGCGGAGTGGCGCCAGGGATCGTGCGCTGCCTCCAGAGCGGGGCGCATGGCCGGAATGCAGCCGTATGACGGGGATCGGTAGGAGAGGTCGTATGTGTGCACGTATGTGCCAACGACCCGGCCGCCCGTCGGATGCGGCATCGGTGGCGAATGGGCTGCCCACCATGGTTCGCCGAGGTCCGGTGGGAGGTCCGGGACGGCGGCGGTCATGTGCCCGCGAGCGGCATCGACGCGCCGACCAGCGCCCCGCGTGCCGCGGCCCGGTCCAGCGCCGCGCGCAGTTGGTCCTCGCGCGGCTGGGTGCCGATCGTGCCCGCCGCCGCGGCGTAGACCAGCACCTTCTGGGAGCGGCCGACGGCGCTCCGCCAGCCTTCGCTGAGCGGCATCGGGCTGTGTGCCTGCCACCAGGCCACCGGCCGGCCGCCGCCCGGCGCCGGCATCAGCACCGCGTGCAGCCGCCCCATGGCCAGCAGCACCGACCAGCCGGGGTTGGGCGCGGGCGGCCGGCCCAGGTCGACCACCGGGGCGAACCCCTGCTCGCTGAGAAGCTGGAGGAACTCGTCGCCGTGCCCGGCCGAACCTGGGCGGATGATCGGCGCGGTCGGCTCCACCACCAGCGCCGGGCACGCGTCCTGACCCACCAGCACCACCCCGCTGGTCACGCCGAGCACCGCCTGCTGGGCCACCGGCGCCTGACCGGACGGTGCCTGACCGGATGGCGCGGAGGTGTGGGAGGCGGTGGCGGGAGACGCGGGCGACGGGGCCGGATACGCCGGCGGGGCGGCCGGGCCGGCCGGGGCGGGGAAGTGCGGCGCCGAAGCGTGCGCCGCGGCCGGTACGGGCGGCGCGTACGACGGCGCGGTGTCCTCACCCGTGATGGACCGCACCGCACCGCGCAACTGGTCCTCGGAGACCGGGACGACCTGGGAGGGGACGCAGGTGGCGTGCGCGAAGGCCAGCACCGCCGTCTCCTGCCCCACGAAGAGCACGGTGCTGGTCCGCTCCTGCTCGGTGTTGCCGGGGGTGCGGCAGGACGTGCAGTCGTAAGCGCCCGGGGCGTTGTCCCCGGCGAGCAGCCGGTCGGCTTCTTCGTCGCCGATCTCGGCGCGTACGTCATTGCTGACGTCGAGCATGCGCGGCACGGGTGGCTCCTCGGTCTCGGTGGGTGCGCGGGGCGGGTCCCCGGCTCATACGTAGACAACGGGCCATGCGGGGCGGGGGTCACGCGGCCCGGCCGCCCCGGGGTCTGATGCACCGTCGGGCCGGAAAGTTCCCCGGACTTCCTACCGATTGCACATCTGTTGGGGCACAAGAAGGTGATGAAACCCAACCCTGTGCCACTTTTCTCCGTCTTACACCGTGGTAGGCGGACGAGACTCCTGTCCGCGGGGAAGCCATGGGATACGGGGCCGGATGCACATCTCTTTCCTTATTCACAACGCGTACGGGATCGGCGGGACGATCCGGACCACGTACAACCTCGCCCGTTCCCTGGGAGAGCAGCACGATGTGGAGATCGTGTCGGTGTTCCGCCACCGTGATCAGCCGATCTTCGACCCCGGTCCGCGGGTGCGGCTCAGCCATCTCGTGGACATCCGCAAGAACAGCCCGTCCTACGACGGCGCCGACCCGGACCACGGCCGCCCGGCGGAGGTCTTCCCCGCGTCCGAGGGCCGCTACAAGCAGTACAGCGCCCTCACCGACCGCCGTATCGGAGACCATCTCCGCCGCCTGGACGCCGATATCGTTGTCGGAACCCGCCCCGGGCTCAATGTCCACATCGCCCGCGAGGCCCGTCGCGGTCCGGTACGGGTCGGACAGGAGCATCTGACGCTCGGCACCCACTCCACGGGGCTGAAGCGGGCTCTGCGCGCCGTCTACCCCCGGCTGGACGCGGTGACCACCGTGACCGAGGCCGACGCGCGGACCTACCGCGACCAGATGCGGCTGCCCGGCGTACGGGTCGAGGCGGTCCCCAACAGCGTGCCCGAGCCCGGTCTCGACCCCGCCGACGGCACCGGCAAATGGGTGGTCGCGGCCGGCCGACTGGCCCCGGTCAAACGCTACGACCTGCTGATACGCGCCTTCGCGAAGGTCAGCGCGGCCCGCCCCGACTGGCGGCTGCGGATCTACGGCGGCGGCGCCCAGCACGCCAAGCTGCGCGCCCTCATCGACCAGCTCGGCCTCTACAACAACGTCTTCCTGATGGGCCCGGCCAATCCGCTCGACCCCGAGTGGGCCAAGGGCTCCATCGCCGCCGTCACCTCCAGTCTCGAGTCGTTCGGCATGACCATCGTGGAGGCGATGCGCTGCGGCCTTCCCGTGGTGTCCACCGACTGCCCGCACGGGCCCGCGGAGATCATCGACAACGGGGTGGACGGCCGTCTCGTGCCCACCGGCGACACCGACGCCATCGCCGCCGCGCTGCTCGACCTCATCAACAACGACGAGCTGCGCCAGCAGATGGGACAGGCGGCGCTGAAGGACTCGGCCCGCTTCGACCCCTCGCGGGTGGCCGGGCGCTACGAGACGCTGTTCTCCGGTCTGGTCGCCCGCAGCGGGCTGCGGGGCTCCCTGCACCGCGCCCGCGGCTCCCTGCTCAGTGGTGCGTTCGCCACCAAGGACTCCCTGCGGAAGGTGCGTGTCGCATGAGCGCAACGGCACAGGCGGCGCAGCACGTGGAGCAGGCCGCGCAACACGTCGAGCAGGCAGCGCAGCACGTCGAGGAGGACAGGATGAGTGAGGCCCCCGAGGCCGCCCCCGCCCGCGCCGACTGCGTGGCGGACTCCGCCGGAGGGCTCACCTTCCACATCGCCGACTGGGCCCGGCCCGGCCCCGGCGGCCTCGACGACTGGAGCGGTGCGCTGGTGCTGGTCCGCCGGGGCGCGGCGGACACCCCCGACGGGGAGGTGCGGCTGCCGCTGGGCCCCACCGCGGACGGCCGGCTCCAGGCCGCCCTGCCCAGCAACGTCGCCCTGCCCGAGGGCCGCTGGGACGTCCATGTGGCCCACCGGGACAGCGAGCCGCAGCGGCTCGCCCCGGGCCTGAACGATCTGCGCTCGCTCGTCGACCGACGGCCGGGGCCGAGCACCAACCCGCTGTCCGTCCGCATCCCCTACGCCACCAAGCACGGCAATCTCTCGCTGCGCAGTTGGCGGCGGGCGCCCCACGCCGAGGCCGGGGAGATCCGGCTGGAGGACGACACGATGGCCGTCCGGGGGCGGCTCTACCGCGTCGCGTACCCGTCCGAATGGCTGGCCGAGGCGGTCGTCGAGGCCCGCTGCCGCCGGAGCGCCGCCCCGGTGCGGACGGCACCGCTGGTGGTGGACGGCCCGGACTTCTCCTTCACGCTCTCCTACACCGAGCTCGCGCGGAGCTGGGACGGCGGCGCGCACGTCTGGGACCTGTGGCTGCGCCCGGCGGACGAGACCATGGCCCCGGCCCGGCTCGCCCGGATCCTGGACGATGTCGCGGACAAGAAGGAGATCTTCACCTACCCGCCGCGCACGGTGACCGGCCCGCACGGGGAGGCACGGGCCCAGCCGTACTACACCCGGGACAACGATCTGGCGGTGCGGATCGAGGCGCCCGCCTGATCCCAGGAGAGCAGCCGGGCGGGTGGGGGTCCTTGAGGACGAGGGCTGTCCGCAAGTGGTGGCAGACTCGGCCGCATGCTGGAGACCTCGGCCCGACTGCTCCGCCTGCTCTCCCTGTTGCAGGCCCACCGCGAATGGTCCGGCGCGGATCTCGCCGACCGGCTCAGGGTCACCCCGCGCACCGTCCGCCGCGATGTGGACCGGCTGCGCGAGCTCGGCTACCCCGTGCACTCCGCGCCGGGCACCGGCGGCGGCTATCAGCTCGGCGCGGGCGCCCAGTTGCCGCCGCTGCTGCTCGACGACGAGGAGGCGGTGGCGGTCGCGGTGCGGCTGCGCCAAGCCGCGGGCGGCGGGGTCGAGGGCATCGAGGAGACCTCGGTACGGGCCCTGGCCAAGCTGGAGCAGGTGCTGCCGGACCGGCTGCGCCGCCGGGTGGGCGCGCTGAGCGCCTTCACCGTGCCGCTGTCCGGCTGGAGCCCCGGCCCCGGGGTGGACCCCGAGGTGCTGACCGAGCTGGCCGCCGCCTGCCGGGACTGCCATCAACTGCGCTTCGAGTACCGCGACCACGGCGGTGCCCTCACCCGCCGCACCGCGGAACCGCACCGGCTGGTCGCCGCGCAGCGCCGCTGGTATCTGGTGGCCTGGGACGTCGACCGCGCCGACTGGCGTACGTACCGGGTCGACCGGATCACCCCGACCCCACCGCACGGCCCCCGGTTCACCCCGCGCCGCCCGCCCGCCGAGGACATCGCCGCCTATGTGGCCCGGGGCATCACCACCTCGGTCTACTCCCAGCGGGCCACCGTGCTGCTGCGGGTGCCCGCCGAGCGGGCGGCCGAGCGGTTCTCGCCCTTGGTGGGGGTGCTGGAGGCCGTCGACGAGCAGAGCTGTCTGCTGCACACCGGCGCTTCCAGTCCCGATGCGCTGGTGCTCCATATCGCGCTGAGCGGCTTCGACTTCGAGGTGCGCGAGCCGGTGGAGCTGAACGACCACATCCGGGAGATCAGGGACCGCCTGGACCGGGCCCTGGGCTGAGAGCTGTCCGAAACTGTCCCGATCTGTCCGGAGCTGTCCGGAGCTGTTCGGAGCGTCACTCCCTCGGGGCCAACAGCGGACCGAGGGGCCCGAGGTCCAGATTGAGATCGGAGGGCGCGATGCCGTAGCGCTCGCAGAGTGTGCCCATCCGGTCCTCCAGCAGCATCAGCGTGACCCCGATCCGCTCTTCCTGGTCCTCGGTCAGATCGCCCTCGTCCACCCGGCGCAGCGCCTGCCGCTCCATGAGCTGGCGCAGCAGTTCCACGACGGTCAGCACCAGCTTCATCAGGTCGCGTTCGACGGTGTCCTGGTCCAGCTCCACCTTGTGGCTCACGGTTCCTCCCAGGGGGACGGGACGTTGGCGTTGACCGAGCTGATGAGGGCGCGCAGATCGATGCGGACCAAGTCGACGTCGGCGATCCGCAGGGTCAGATCACCGGTGATCACCACGCCGCCCGCGAGCAGCCGGTCCAGCACGTCCACCAGGGCGATCTGCTGATGGGCCAACGGGCCCTCCGGGGCCACCGTCATCCCACCGCCCCCGCGCTCTCGGGCCCGTCCGGGGCGTCGGTCCCGTCCGGGGCGGCGTTCTCGTCCGGGGCGGTGAAGGAGTACGGCGCCCAGGGGCCGGTCAGCTCGACCCGCAGCGCGGCCGTCCGCCCGGCCAGCTCACCGACCCGCTCGGCGAACGCGGCGCTGTCCTCACGCCGCACCAGATACGCGGCGTTCAGCACATTGCGGTCGGACACCCCCGACAGCCGGGGGTCCTGCGGCGGATGCAACCGGGCCCGCTCGGCCAGCCCGCTGAGGGTGTCGTGCACCAGCCGCGCACCCTCCTCCGTATCGCCCCAGCGCCGCTCGGCCGCCTGCCGCTGTGCCTTGCGGCGGCGCAGATAGTCGCGGCCGGACATGCCGCCCGGGGCGTTCGGGGTCCCGGCGGGCGGCCCCTCGGGCGCGGGCGGCTCCTGAGCAGCGGGCGGCTCCTGAGGCGCGGGTGTCGCGGCGTACGCCTTGACGCCCCATTCGACCCGGCCCTCCAGCCGGTCCAGCGCCGAGGCGAACCGCTCCCGCCCGGCGGCGAGCATCCGCCGCAGCCCCTCCTCGCCCTGGCAGACGGTGGCCAGCCGGACCGGTATGACACAGGACTCGGCGCCGACGGTGTCGACCACCCGCTGATGGGTCCGGGCCACCTGCTCCAGCCACGCCATGTCCTCCAGCCGCTGCCGCAGCGGGCCCTCGTCGAAGTCCTCGGCCGGTACGGTCCCCGCCAGCACGGCGAGTCCCAGGTGGCGCACGGCCACCACCGGTTCGCCCGCGACTCCGGGCACCCGCTCCAAAGCGGTGAGGGCGGCCCGCGGCGCGTCGGTGTCGCGCACGACCGCGTAGGCGTACCGCAGTCCTTCGGTCATTCGGCGCTCTCCCGGTTCTCCCCGCTGGTCACCTCGGTCTTCTGCGGGCCGTTCACCTCGGCCCGGGCGCGTGACGAGAGCGACGGGTCGTGCTCCCACCAGTCGATGCCCATCTCCTTCGCCTTGTCGACCGAGGCCACGATCAGCCGCAGCTTGATCGTGAGAAGTTCGATATCGAGCAGGTTGATGCGGATATCGCCCGCGATCACCACACCCTTGTCGAGCACCCGCTCCAGGATGTCGGCGAGGTTGGCCCCGCCCTCGCCGCGCCCGGCCAGTCCGTAGGACCCCGAGGAGCCGAACGACGACGCCGGTGAGCCATACGCGCCGGCCGTCGGGGCCACACCGCCCCGGGTGGTCACAGAGTCCCGTTCGCCCACTGGCGTGCCTCCTCCAACCGGTCGAGCAGCGTGTCCTCCTGCCGCTCGAACTCCTTCTCGTCGATCACGCCCTGATCGAGCTGGGCCTCCAGCTCGGCCAGGGCGCGCTGGATGTTGGCCGGGTCGTAGTACTCCCGCTCCGCGGCGGCGACGACCTGCCTCAGCACCCAGCCGATCATCAGCATCAGGACTCGACGAAGCTGTACGGCGGCAGCGGACCGTTGATCCGCAGCTTCAGCCAGGGGTGGGCGCGCTCCACGTCGGTGGCGGCCGTCAGCAGCGGATCGGCGCCGTCCCTGGCGAGCAGCAGGGACAGGCTGAGGAACCAGCCGCCGCTCTCCGGGCCGGGGCGCACGTCCTCGGCGGCCGGGGCCAGCGCCTCCTCCACCAGCTTGGCGTCCCGCACCTCGCGGGCCCGTACCGCGCCGGCCATCAGCTCGCCGAAGCGCACCCGTTCCTCGTAGGTGCCGCCGCCGGCCGCCCGGTTGGCCTCCGCCATCATCCGCAACTCTGGCTCCTCGGCGAGCACTTGGTGGAGCACCGCGTCCTCGTCGTGTACGACCTTGACGTTGTACTCCACCCGGTCGGTCAGCCGGCTGAGCTGGTCCTGGTAGCGGTCGGCGTGCTCGGCCAGCACGCTGCGGACGTCGTCGTCGCTGGAGGAGACGCTGCCGAAGCGCATCGGCAGCACCGGGCGGGAGTCGCTCACCTCGGCCAGCACATGCTGGTGGGCCAGCAGATCGCGGCGCCGGGGCTTGAGCTCCGGCGGGCAGTCGCTGACGATCGCGGCCAGCTCGCCCTGGTTCAGCGCCCGGACCGGCAGCGGGGGGTCGCCGATGCCCAGCAGCCGATCGCCCAGGTCCCGGACCTCACCGCGCGCGATGCCGTAGACATAGGTGGTCATGCGGACTCCTCGGACTTCCTCGGCGCCGCCTTACGGGCCGGGCGCCGGCGGCGCGGCTCCTCCTCGTCCTCCTCCGACGGCCGGATCGCGTCGGCCACGGACTGGGCGGCCTTGGAGACGGTTTCGCCGGCACCGGACAGGGCGCCCTTGGTCTTGGAGCGCGCACCGCCCTCGGTAATGCCCTCGACGACCTCGGGCAGGCCGGGGGACTTGTTCGGGCCCGACTCCAGGTCGAGCCGGTTGCACGCCTCGGCGAACCGCAGATAGGTGTCGACGCTCGCCACCACGATCCGAATATCGATCTTGAGTATCTCGATGCCGACGAGGGATACGCGGATAAACGCGTCGATCACCAGCCCTCGGTCGAGGATCAGCTCCAGGACGTCGTACAGGCCGCTGGAGCCGCCCCCGCCCCTGGATTGCTGTGCCGGGACAACAGTGGTCATGTCGGGTGTTTCCTCTCGTGTCGGTGGGCGTCCGGTGCGCCGCCCTCAGCGGCGGTCGCTCCGGCCGCGCTCATAGCGACGGAGGCGGCGGTATCCGGTGAGCAGGCCGTCCGGGTCGAGAGTCACCTCGTACAGGGCCATCAGGCTCATCGTCTCCGGCACCCGGGCCAGCTCCACCACCTCGGCCTCCAGCAGCCATCCCTCGTCGGTCCGCTCCAGACGGGGGAGGGCCTCGGGGTACAGGCCGGTCAGTTCGACGAGCTGCTCCCGGGCGGCACGCAGGAGTGTCAGCGGGCTCGGACCGCCGGCCGCCGTCTTCTCGGGGGTTTCATCTGATCTGTCAGTCATGTTGGCTCCGGTGGCGGCGGGTACCGCGTCCCGGTGGGCGTAAACCTCGACGTTCGGCCCCGAGGCCCCGGCGATTTGTGGTGGAATTGTGTGCTCCGGAGGGGTCCGGGCAGCGCTATTCCGGCCGCTGTGCGAATTGCTCGAAAGATGTCGGCGGCGCCTCGCCGCCCATACCGGAGCCGGTCGTTTGACGCGGGATATCGACGAAAACTCGCAATCATCTTCGAGGGGTCAACACAAGCCCCGGAAGAGTGATGAAGTCGCCCACAAACCCGGGCGTGTTTTCTGTGACACAAGTGTGACGAATGGCGGCCGTGAGAGGCATGAGGCAGTGGCAGTCCTTCGCCACTCTGGGTTTGCCCCGCGTGGAGAGCCACCTACGGTGGCGTCATGGGACCTGTACCGAACCATCCGGCCGAACCCGACGACGACCTCGACAGCTATGTGGGCCTCGATGCCCGGACCGCCGAGGAGAGGGCGCGCACACGCGGCTGGAGCACCGTACGGACGCTTCCGCCGGGCGCGATCATCACGATGGAGTATCTGCGCGGGCGGATCGACTTCGAGGTGGACGACGGCACCGTGAAGCGCTGCTGGCGCGGCTGACCGGCCCGGATCCGCGCCGGTGGGCCCCCGGGTCCGCGCCGGTGGGCCGGTGCGCCCGGCGCGGATACGACCACGGCCCCGGACGCTCCGGCGAGAGCGTTCGGGGCCGTGGTGTGACCGGTCGGCGCGGGGAAGGGGGTGCGTACCGCCCCGCGGCCCGGTGGGTGGCTCAGCCTCCGGTGGCGGTCCGGCCGCGGGAGGCGCCGGACGGGCCGAACGGCGTCGTGGTGCGCGGCACCCGGTCGGCGTGCGGCGGCCGGCGGCTGCCGACCGGGGTGACCGGGGTGCGCTCGGAGCGCACCGTGTGCTGGCGGACCGGGTGGTGGGGCCGTCCGTCGGGGCCACGGCCGGTGGCAGCGCCGGACCGGACCACGGCCACCGGCTCGCGGGCGGGCAGCTCGTCGTCGCGGGCGGCGCGCGGGGTGGCCAGCGGGGTCCCGGCGACCGGTCGGCCGGACGGCAGCGGCGCGGGCGCCCAGCCCTCGCGCATCCGGCGCCACAGGGTCAGCAGCAGCACCTCGGCGCGGGCCATGGCCGGCTCCAGCCACGGCAGCGCCAGCAGCACCAGCACCCCGGCGGCCCAGCCCAGCACCACATCGCTCAGCCAGTGGGTGCCGAGGTAGACGGTGGTCATACCGACCCCGAAGGCGAAGCCCGCGGCGATCAGCGAGGCGACCCGGCGCGCGACGGGGGTGGTCGCCAGATAGGCCAGAATTCCCCAGGTGACCACGGCGTTCGCGGTGTGACCCGAAGGAAATATATCGCCGGTGCCCCACATCTCATTGGAGCCGACGGTGGTCGCGTAGTGCGGACCGAGCCGGCCGAAGCCGATCTTCACCGCGCCCACGGTGGCGTTCAGCAGCAGCAGCGAAGTGCCCAGCGCCAGCAGCGGGCGCAGGGTCCGCTGCCGGTAGCAGCACCACCCAAGCCAGGCGGCGACGGCCACCGCGGTGGGTCCGCGCTGGCCCATGACCACGAAGTAGTCCAGGAAGGTGTGGAACTCGGGCCACTGCTTGTAGGGCCGGAAGAGCATGATCTGCCAGTCGAGCTTCACCAGCCATGAGGTGGTGAGCACGCCGATCACGGTCGCCGCGTAGACCGCCAGCGTGGTCCCGAGCAGCCAGAAGCGTGTTCGGGTCATGCGCGGTCGCACGAGATCGGGCCTTCGCTCCTCGGACGCGGGGAGCTTGTCTTCGGTACGCACCTAATCGACGTTACATTGCGTGACAGGCGAGTTCGGTCGATCAGGTCGCTTTGTGATGACGATGTGATGTGGAGTGCGTCTCGTCCACGGCTTTTGGCCGTGCCCTTTCCAAGGAATGCAGGAGCCCCGGGAACTTTTCTGCTCCCGGCCTTCCAATGGGCGTGTCTCAGGGACTTTATGGAATTCTTACAGGGCGAGTTTATCGCCTATTGGCCGTACCGTTCCCGGAAGTTTCCCCAGGAGTCGCCGGGCGGCCGGGGGTGATCGTCCGTGGGGCCAGCCGCGGCTGGAGGGGGTGGCCGGATCATGGCGGTCCGGAGCCATGCAGCCAGAAGGCCCCGTACACCGCCGAGGCGAGCCCGGCCGACCCCAGGACCAGCGCGGTGCGCGCCGGGCGCAGCCGGGCCAGGGTGACCGCGATCGGCAGCAGCAGCGGGAAGGCCGGCATCAGCAGCCGGGGCTTCGAGCCGAAGTACCCCTTCGCGGCCAGCGCCAGGACCAGCACCGCCCCGCCGTAGGCCAGCAGCGGCCACGGCTGGCGCTGCCGCACACAGCGGATCGCGAGCCAGATCAGCGCCCCGACGCCGAGCAGCAGCCCGAGCCCGGCCACGAAGGGCGGCTCGATCAGCAGCCCCCCGATGAAGCCCGCGAAGGCCAGCCCGCCGTCGAAGCCGTTCCCCCAGCCGTTCTGGACGTCGAAGTAGCCGGTGACGCTGCCGGTACGGACGGCGACCCACACCACGTAGCCCAGCCAGCCGAGCGGCGCCAGCACGACACCCGCGAGCAGGCTCCGGTCTGTCCGCCACGCCTGGCGCCGGCGCCCGCCGGGCAGCAGCTCCGCCGCGGCCGCCGCCCAGACCGCCGCGACCACCGCCGCCCCCACCGGCCGGGTCAGCCCCGCCAGCGCCGCGAACAGCCCCGCCCACAGCCACCGCCGGGTGAGCGCGGCATAGACCCCCCAGGCGGCCAGCGCCGTGAAAAGCGACTCCGAGTACGCCATCGACTGGACGATCCCGACCGGCAGCACGCCCCACAGCACGGCCAGGATGAGCCCCACCCGCCGTCCGTACAGCAGATCCCCGATCGCGAAGATCCCCCACGCGGCGAACAGGGAAGTGACCCAGCTCACCAGCAGACCGGCGTCGGCCGCGTCCAGCGGGGCTATGGCCGATATCACTCGCTCCAGGCCGGGGAGCAGGGGGAAGAACGCCAGATTGGAGTGGACCGCCCCGTCGGGCAGATGGATCGTGTAGCCGTATCCCTCCTCGGCGATGCGGGTGTACCACAGCGAATCCCACCGCGCCGAGAGAAGCTGGTGCGGGCTCTTGTCCGCGAAGGCACCCCAGACCGCGAGAACCACGAGCCCGAGCAGGCGCGTCCCCGCGTAGGCGAGCAATGCTGGAGCGGCCCGGCGCAGCGCGGCCCGAGCGGCGCGGCCCGGTCGGCCGTCGTCGCTGAGCGGCGCGGTGCCGGCCTGGGCGAGATCAGTCACGGCGACGATTATCAAGGATGACCAGGACCGCTCGCGGGGGCCTGTGGACAACCCTCGGCGACGCGGCCGCGGGGGCTGTGGACAACGGACTACGAACGCGAGACGGCCGCCGGGGGGCCACAGGAGGGACGGCAGACGGCCGGGGGACAAAAGGGGAAGTCCGGAACGTACGCCTCCGTAATCCTCCGCGGAGTGCTCCGAACATGACCTGCGGCACACGGCCCGCGCGGGGACTCGCGTACCCTGACCTCTCACTCGCGCCTTCGCCACCGGGGTCACCCGGACGTCCCTACGACGTGACGTACCGCCCCTCCGACGGCGGACCGCGAGCGCAAGACCAGGGAGGTGCGTACATGTCCGGGACGACCACGGCCCGCACTCGGCGGACGGCGGGCGTTCCCCGGCAATGGCGCGGCACCGAGGCGGGCGGCGGCGCGAACCGCTGGGTCGTGCTCCTCGTGCTCTGCGTCAGTCTGCTGCTCGTCGCCGTGGACGCGACCGTGCTGCATGTCGCGGTCCCGGCCGTGACCGAGGATCTGCGTCCCGGCGCGATGGAACTGCTGTGGATCGTGGACATCTACCCACTGGTCTGCGCCTCGCTGCTGATCCTCTTCGGCACCCTCGGCGACCGTGTCGGCAGACGGCGCGTCCTGCTGCTCGGCTACGGGCTCTTCGGCGCCGCCTCCGCGCTCGCCGCCTTCGCCCCCAGCCCCCAGATCCTCATCGTGGCCCGCGCCCTGCTGGGCGTCGGCGGCGCGATGATCATGCCCGCGACGCTGTCGATCCTGCGCCAGGTCTTCCCGGACCGCCGGGAGCGGGCGCTGGCCATCGGCGTCTGGAGCGCGGTCGCCGCCGTCGGCGCGGCCGTCGGCCCGCTGCTGGGCGGCTTCCTGGTGGAGAACTTCTGGTGGGGCTCGGTCTTCCTGGTCAACCTGCCCCTGATGATCGTGGCGCTGCCCGTCGGCCGCTGGCTGCTGCCGGAGTCCACCGGCGACCGGAACGGGCCCTGGGACGTGCTGGGCGCGGTCATGGCCGCGTGCGGGCTGTTCTGCGTCGTCTTCGGCGTCAAGCGGATCGGCAGCGGCGCGGATCCGCTGGGCGCCGTGACCACCGCCCCGCTGCTGCTCGGGGTGGTTCTGCTGGTGCTCTTCGTGCGCCGCCAGCGCCGCCGTACGCATCCGCTGGTCGACCTCAAGCTGTTCGCCCGGCCCGCCTTCTCGATCTCCGTCGGCTGTATCGTGCTCGCCCTGCTGGCGCTCGTCGGCCTGGAGCTCATAGCGGCCCAGTACCTCCAGCTCGTGCTCGGGCTCACCCCGCTCGAGACGGGTCTGCGGCTGCTGCCGCTCACCTTCGCCGCCATGGCCGCCGGGCTCGTGGGGTCCCGGATGCTCCAGTGGCTCGGCCCGCGGCTCATGGTCGCCATCGGCTTCGCGCTCACCGCGCTCGCCGTTCTCTCGCTCACCGCCATGGGCCAGGCCGACCGGCCCGCCGTGCTCGTCGG
Organism: Streptomyces sp. CY-1; assembly: GCF_047218265.1. Lineage (NCBI taxonomy): Bacteria > Bacillati > Actinomycetota > Actinomycetes > Kitasatosporales > Streptomycetaceae > Streptomyces > Streptomyces sp. CY-1. The sequence goes on along the minus strand of NZ_CP178393.1, from coordinate 2,966,240 downwards.
CGGCTTCATCGTCCTGGGCTTCGGCCTGGAGACCACGCTCTTCAGCGCCTACGAGTCGATGCTCAACGAGGCGTCGGCCGGTTCGGCGGGCGGCGCGGCCGCCATCGGCGAGACCTCGTACCAGCTCGGCGCCGGTATCGGCATAGCCCTCCTGGGCAGCGTGATGAACGCCGCCTACAAGCCCGGCGTCTCCTCGGTGCCCGGCGTCCCCGCCTCGGCCAGCTCCGACGCGAGCCAGTCGCTGGGGGCCGCGTACAAGGTCTCCGACCGGCTCGGTGGCCACGCCGGGGAGGCCCTGCGCTCGGCCGCCCGCGGCGCCTTCGTGCACGGTCTGCACGTCACGCTCGCGGTCAGCGCCGGTCTGCTGCTGATGGGCGCGCTCGCCGCGCTGCGGCTGCCCAGGACCATGGAGTGCGCCGCCGACGACGAGGAGTCCGCCCAGGGCCCGGACCAGCGTGCACAGGGCGGTACGGACACCCCGGCCCGGCGTGACCGCGCCGCCGTCGCCGCCGAGTCCTGACCGGCCCCGCCCGAGCCCCGCGCCCTGCGGGGTGTCCAGCGGATCTTGCCGCCCGCGGCGGACTGCTCCCGCCCCGGCCCTGCCCGCGTCCCGTTCCGGCGTGCCCGCCTGCTGCCCCAGCCCTGCCCGCCTGCTGCCCGTGTCCTGGTGGCGCGGTGTGAGCGGGTCTGGACGTCAGGGGTTACCCGGCCGTAGCGTCGGATCGACCGGGCTGATCACCCCGGCCGCCGGGCGGCAGGACGCGCCCCCGGCGACCGGTACCCGCCCGGCGACCCGGACCCGCATCCACCGGAGGCCGCCACCCATGTCCGCTGGCACCCTGCCGTCGTTCGATCCGCGTGACCCGCTGGGGCTCGACGATCTCCTCGACCCCGAGGACCTCGCGGTCCGCGACACCATGCGGCAGTGGGCCGCCGACCGTGTGCTGCCGCATGTCGCCGACTGGTTCGAGCGCGGCGAGGTGCCCGGGATCCGGGAGCTGGCCCGGGAACTCGGCTCCATCGGCGCGCTCGGGATGTCCCTCACCGGCTACGGCTGCGCGGGTGCCAGTCCGATCCAGTACGGCCTGGCCTGTCTGGAGCTGGAGGCCGCCGACTCCGGGATCCGCTCGCTGATGTCGGTGCAGGGCTCCCTGTCCATGTACGCCATCCACCGCTTCGGCTCCGAGGAGCAGAAGCAGCGGTGGCTGCCCCGGATGGCCGCCGGCGAGGTCATCGGCTGCTTCGGGCTGACCGAGCCCGACCATGGCTCGGACCCGGCGGGCATGCGCACCTACGCCAAGCGGGACGGCTCGGACTGGGTGCTCACCGGCCGCAAGATGTGGATCACCAATGGCTCGGTGGCCGGGGTCGCGGTGGTGTGGGCCCGCACCGACGAGGGCATCCGCGGCTTTGTCGTCCCCACCGACGCGCCCGGCTTCTCGGCCCCCGACATCAAGCACAAGTGGTCGCTGCGCGCCTCGGTCACCAGCGAGCTGGTCCTGGACGAGGTGCGGCTGCCGGCCGACGCGGTCCTGCCCGAGGTCACCGGGTTGCGCGGGCCGCTGAGCTGTCTGGGCCACGCCCGCTACGGCATCATCTGGGGCTCGATGGGGGCCGCCCGCTCCGCCTTCGAGTCGGCGCTGGACTACGCGCGCGAGCGCGAGCAGTTCGGCCGGCCGATCGGGGGCTTCCAGCTCACCCAGGCCAAGCTGGCCGATATGGCGCTGGAACTCCACAAGGGGATCCTGCTCGCCCACCATCTGGGGCGGCGCATGGAGGCGGGGCGGCTCCGCCCCGAGCAGGTCAGCTTCGGCAAGCTGAACAATGTGCGCGAGGCGATCGAGATCTGCCGCACGGCCCGGACGATTCTGGGTGCCAACGGGATCTCGCTGGAGTATCCGGTGATGCGGCACGCCACGAATCTGGAGTCCGTGCTCACCTATGAGGGCACCGTCGAAATGCACCAACTGGTGCTGGGCAAGGCGCTCACCGGAATCGACGCATTCCGGTGAGCGGCCCCGGGCGCCAGGCCCTGTGCGGGCCTAGCTCTGGTTGAAAAAGCCCGTGGGGTGGCCGGCCGGGCCGCTGACGATCTGGTAGTCCGCGGGGGTGAGGAGAAAGACGCGGTTGGCCACCCGGTCGATCGAGCCCCGCAGGCCGAAGATCAGCCCGGCCATGAAGTCCACCACGCGCTTGGCGTCGGCCGACTCCATCGTCGTGAGGTTGACGATGACCGGAACGCCCTCCCGGAACATCTCGCCGATGCCGCGGGCATCCCGGAACCCTTCCGGGGTGACCGTGGCGATCCGGGTGCCGTGGTCCCGCGCGGTCTCGTCGGCCACCCGAGCTCGCGGGTCGGTCATCCAGGAGTCGCCGGGCTCGGACCCCTCGGCGTAGTCGTCGTCGTAGTAGCGCTCGTCATCGCTGTCGTCGACGAGGCCAAGCCAGGCACTTGCCTTGCGTACCGATCCCATAGACGCCTCCTCTCCCTGATGGTGTGTACCGTCCGCCCCTCTATGGTCGTCCATGATGCGGATGGTCTGCCACGTGGATTGCGGCCGCACAGGGGATTCGTGACGTTACTGGTGCACAACGGCTGGCGCCATATCAGAGTTCCACCTGCTTATGGGGGCTGACGGAGCGATGGGTAGACTCCGCCGCGGCCGGACGGGTGACGTCGGGGACGTATGGGTGAACGGGGATCGTGGTGTTTGGCATTATCCGGCCTTGTCGGCATCGGCTGTCGGAAAACTTGCGCACCGAGTGGATGGCGCATTTGTGCGGGCTGTGCCTCGCGTTGCGGGGTGACCACGGGCAGTTCGCCCGCGTCGCCACCAATTACGACGGCCTGGTGATATCGGTGCTGGTGGAGGCCCAGGCCGGGCGGTCGGACGGCTGGCGGCGCACCGCCGGGCCGTGTCCGCTGCGCGGGATGCGGACGGCGTCGGTCGCCCGGGGCGAGGGGGCGCGTCTCGCGGCCACCGTCTCGCTGGTGCTGGCCTCGGCGAAGGTACGGGACCATGTCGCGGACGGCGACGGGGCGTTGGCCCGGCGGCCGGTGGCCGCGGCGGCCCGCCGGGTGGCCGGGCGGTGGGACCGGGCGGGGGAGCGCAGCGGCGCCGCGCTCGGCTTCGACACCGCCCTGTTGCTCGACGCGGTCGGCCGGCAGGCGGAGCTGGAGTCCCACGCGGGCCCCGGCACCCCGCTGCTGACCATCACCGAGCCCACCGAGACCGCGACCGCCGCGGCCTTCGGGCACACCGCCGTCCTGGCCGGGCGGCCCGGCAACCGGGCCCCGCTGGAGGAGGCGGGCCGGCTCTTCGGGCGGCTCGCGCATCTGCTGGACGCGGTGGAGGACCTGGCCGAGGACGCCGAGACCGGTGCCTGGAACCCGATCGCGGCCACCGGGGCCGACCTCGCCGAGGTCCGCAGGCTGTGCGACGACGCGGTGCACGGGGTGCGGCTGGCGCTGGGGGACACCGAATTCGCGGGCAAGGGCTCCGGCCGGCTCGCCCATGTGCTGCTCGTTCACGAGCTGGAGCGCGCGGTCGACCGCACCTTCGGCACCACCGGCTGTGCGCACACCGGCCACGGCTCCGGCACCCCGGAGTCGTCCTACGGGCCGCCGCAGTCGCCGTGGATCACCCCGGGCGGCCCCGGCGGCGCCCCGCCGGAGCCGCCGGGGCGCCGCCGGGGGCTGCTCGCGGGCTGCCTGGTGTGGACCGGGCTGTGCTGCACCTGCCAGGTGTGCTGCCGGGATCCGTACCACGACCCGTGGTCCGGGCAGCCGCGCGAGGGCCTGTGCCATAAGTGCGGTGACTGCTGCGACTGTTGTGACTGCTGTAGCAACTGCGGCGACTGCTGTAGCTGCGACTGCTGTGATGGTTGTGACTGCGGCTGCGACTGCTGACGCAATCCAGCCTCTCCGGCGTTTGAGGAGCGGGGGCCGGGGGCGGAGCCCCGGTGGGGGCCGGGGTCGGGCCCCCACGCGGCGGAGCCGCATATCGATGCTGGAGGAAGGGGCGGGGAGGGGCGGGGAGGGGTGGAGTGCTGACGTGTGTGGGAAGGCCGAAGGCGCGTGACGACGCGGAAGTGCGGCCACGCCGGGGGAGGGAATCCGGCGGGCGCGGGCGAAGCCTCGAAGCGCTGAGGGGCGGAAATCCCCTATGGCAGCGGAGGCGGGCGGTCAGCCCGAACAGGACGACGACCACACTCGACCGAAGTCGATGTGGTCGCGCGTGACCAGTCGCTGCCTTGAGTCCATGGGCCAAGTGGAGCAGCCATCCGCTTCCGCGTCAACTGCGGTGAGACGCGCTGCTCACAGTTCGGACAGCCTTGACAGCGCACCGTGGGGACGCCTTAACCTCGGGCCCATGTCGAGCTGAGGGGCTCGGCTGCCGAGCTGAGGGGCTCGGCCGTGTGTGATGGCCATGCGTGTGTTCACTTCAGAACTCACGGAGCCTCCGCATGTCCGCGAACCCGGACCAGCCTCCCCGATCACCCGCCACGATCGTCATCGTCGGCGCCGGCCCGCGTGCCACCGGTCTGATCGAGCGCCTCGCCGCCAACGCCCCCGAACTGCGCGGCGACGGCGCCCCGTTCGAGCTGCACCTGGTCGATCCGCATCCGCCCGGCGGCGGCCGCATCTGGCGCCCGGACCAGTCCCCGCTGCTGTGGATGAACTCCATGGCCGAGGACGTCACCATGTTCACCGACGAGTCGGTGGAGCGCGAAGGACCGATACGCCCCGGCCCCTCCCTCGCCGAATGGGCCGACAGGATCCGCGCGGGGGAGCCGCCCGGCGCCCGCGCCCTGCCGCCCGAACTCGCCGCCGAGGCCGCCGCCCTGACCGGGCAGAGCTTCGCCACCCGACGCCTCCAGAGCGCCTATCTGCGTTGGGTGTACGAGCGCTCGGTGGCCGCCCTGCCGCCCGGGACCACCGTCCATGAACACCGGGACCGGGCCGTACGTGTCACCGGACCGCGCGACGGACGTCAGCAGGTGTGGCTGGAGGGGCGGACCGCCCCGCTCACCGCCGACGCCGTGGTCCTCGCCCTCGGCCACCTCGACGCCGAACCCGACGCCGAGCAGCGCGCGCTCACCGCGTTCGCCGCCGAGCACGGACTCGTCCACCTCCCGCCGGAGTTCACCGCCGACAGCGAGCTGAGCGTGCTGCGCCCCGGCGAGCCGGTGCTGGTGCGCGGCCTCGGCCTCGCCTTCGTCGATCTGATGGCGCTGCTCACCGAGGGGCGCGGCGGACGCTATGAGCGCGGCCCGGACGGGGATCTGGTCTACCGGCCGTCGGGCCGCGAGCCCGTGCTGTACGCCGGTTCGCGGCGCGGCGTCCCGTACCACGCCAAGATCGGCTACTCGCTGAGCGGTGAGCGGCCCCCGGTGCCGCGCTTCTTCGGCCCCGCCCAGGTCGACGCGTTGCGCTCGCTTCCCGGGCGGCCGGACTTCCGGCGCGACATCTGGCCGCTGATCGCCAAGGAGCTGGGATTCGCCCACTACCACCGGCTGTTCACCGCCCATCCGGAGCGGACGGCCGGGGAGTGGCCCGCGTTCGAGGAGAAGTACGCCGCCTGCCCGCCCGGCAGCCCCGAACTGGACGCCCTGGTCGCCGCGGCCGTCCCCGACCCGGCCGACCGGCTCGATCTCGACGCCCTCGACCACCCCCTGGCCGGGCTGCGGTTCCCCGACCACGAGGCCCTGGAGCAGGGGCTGCGCGCCCATGTCGAGGCCGACCTCGCCCGCCGTCGCAACCCCGCGCACAGCCCCGACCTGGCCGTCTTCCTCGCCCTGCTCTCCGTCTACGGCCAGTTGATCCGGCTCGGCGACATCGGCGGCTGGTGGCACGGCTTCTTCAGCTTCCTCGCCTCCGGCCCGCCCGGCCCACGGCTCGAGCAACTGCTCGCGCTCTCCCGCGCCGGAGTGGTGCGCTTCCTCGGCGCCGAGACGACCGTGACCGCCGATCCGCTGCGCGGGGTGTTCCGGGCGAGCTCCGCCAGTGTGCCCGGCCATGCCGTCGAGGCCCGTGCGCTGGTCGAGGCCCGGCTGCCGGAGCCCACCGTGGACCGCTCCCGCGACACCCTGCTGCGCTCCCTGCACCGCGACGGCGCCGCCGCCACCCCGGCCGGACTGCTCGCCGTCAGCCCCGCCGACGGCCGGATCCTGGACCGGGCCGGAAGCCCGCATCCGCGCCGCTTCGCGCTCGGCCCGCACACCGACGCCCGCGCGTCGGGCGCCTTCGCCCGGCCCCGTACCAACGCGCCCGCGTTCCGGCAGAACGACGCCACCGCGCGGGCCCTGCTGCGCTGTCTGCGCGACCTGTCCTGTCGCGCCTCGCTCACCGCCTGAGCGCCCCCCGGAAGACCGTTCCCGGGAAAACCTCCGCTCTCCTCCCAAGGACCCCAAGGACCCCAAGGACCCTCCATGTCGCTGACCTCCGATCCACCTGTCGACAAAACCGCCGAAAGCGGCGCCGCCGAACGCGAGGACTACTCCGCCCTCAAGGTCGTCCCGGTACGCCACCCCTGGCGCTGGGCCGCCGTCGCCGTCACCGCCGTCCTGGTGGCCCAGTTCGCCAACGGCCTGATCACCAACCCCGGCTGGGAGTGGGACGTCTTCGCCGACTTCTTCACCACCCGGACCGTCCTCAAGGCGGTCTGGATCACCATCCAGCTCACCTTCTACGGCACCGCGCTCGGCTTCGCCCTCGGGATCGTCCTCGCCTTCATGCGGCTGTCCCGGAGCCCGTTCCTGAAGTCGGTGGCCTTCACCTATATCTGGGCGTTCCGCTCCATCCCGCTCATCGTCCAACTGCTCTTCTGGTTCAACCTCACCTATCTCTACAAGCGGCTCGACTTCGGCATCCCCTTCGGCCCCGGCTTCTTCTCCTTCGACACCGCGGGGCTGGTCGGCGCGATGAGCGCGGCGGTGCTCGGACTCGCCCTCCACCAGGCGGCCTACGCGGCGGAGATCGTGCGCGGCGGGGTCCTCGCCGTCGACGGCGGACAGTTGGAGGCGGCGGCCGCGCTCGGCATCCCCCGGCTGCGGCAGTTGCGCAGGATCGTGCTGCCGCAGGCGATGCGGTCGATCCTGCCGAACGCCGCCAACGAGGTCATCTCGCTCTTCAAGGGCACCTCGATCGTCTCCGTCATGGCGATCGGCGAACTCTTCTACCAGGTGCAGGTCATCTACGGACGCAACGGCCGGGTCGTGCCGCTGCTGATGGTCGCGACCGTCTGGTACATCATCCTGACCACCGTGCTCTCGATCGCGCAGTACTACGTCGAGCGCCGCTTCTCGCGGGGAGCCACCCGATGACCGCCATGGTCGACATCCGTTCCGTCCACAAGAGCTTCGGGTCGCTGGAGGTGCTGCGCGGTATCGACCTGGAGGTGCGCTCCGGGGAGGTGGCCGTCGTCCTCGGGCCGTCGGGCTCCGGCAAGTCCACGCTGCTGCGCGCAATCAACCATCTGGAGAAGGTGGACAGCGGCTGGATCAGCGTCGGCGGCTCGCTGGTCGGCTACCGCCGCCAGGGCGACCGCCTCTATGAGCTGCGCGAACGCGAGATCCTCAAACAGCGCACCCGGATCGGCTTCGTCTTCCAGAACTTCAACCTCTTCCCGCATCTGACGGTGCTGGAGAACATCGTCGAGGCGCCGGTCTCGGCCCTGCGCCGCCCCAGGAAAGAAGCGGTCCACCGCGCCGAGACGCTGCTCGCCCGGGTCGGTCTGGCCGACAAGGCGGCCGCGTACCCCCGGCAGCTCTCCGGCGGACAGCAGCAGCGGGTGGCGATCGCCCGCGCCCTCGCCCTGGAGCCCGAGCTGCTGCTCTTCGACGAGCCGACCTCCGCCCTCGACCCCGAACTGGTCGGCGAGGTTCTCGATGTCATCAAGGACCTGGCCCATCAGGGCACCACGATGATCGTCGTCACCCATGAGATCGGCTTCGCGCGGGAGGTCGCCGACACCGTCGTCTTCATGGACGGCGGCCGGATCGTCGAGCAGGGCCCACCGGCCGAGGTGCTGGACTCCCCACGCGAGGAACGCACCAAGGCGTTTCTCTCCAAGGTCCTCTGAGGCCGCCGATGTTCACGAGATCACCGATGTTCACGAGATCACCGATGTTCACGAGATCACCGATGTTCACGAGATCACCGATGTTCACGAGATCACCGATGTTCACTTACGCAAGGAGCACCACCGTGAAGACCCGCCGCACCCTCGTCACCGCCGTCGCCGCCCTCACCGCCGCCGCCCTGCTCGGCGGCTGCGGCGACGGCGATGCCCGGGAGACGGTGGGCTCCAAGGGCACCAAGGGCGCCAGCACCATCAATATCGGCCCCGACCAGCACCGCGTCAGAGGGAAGAAGGTCGACTCGATCGCGGCGAAGGTGCCGGCCGCGATCCGCGCACGCGGCACCCTGCGCATCGGCGGCAGCGCCGACGCCTCCCCGCCGCTCGGCTTCTACGCGACCGACGACAAGACCCGGATCGGCTCCGAGATCGACCTCGCCACGCTGGTCGCCGACACCCTCGGGCTCAAGGTCGACTTCCAGGCGGTCTCCTGGGAGAACCTCTTCGTCGGCCTCGACAGCTCCAAGTTCGACGGCGTCTTCTCCAATGTGACGGTCACCGAGGAGCGCAAGGAGAAGTACGACTTCGCCACCTACCGGCTGGACGACCTCGCCTTCGAGGCCAAGAAGGGCACCTCCTGGCGGGTCAAGGGCCCCGAGGACGTGGCGGGCAAGACCATCTCGGTCGCCTCCGGCACCAACCAGGAGAAGATCCTGGTCGACTGGAGCAAGCAGAACCAGAAGGCGGGCCGCAAGCCCGTGGACATCAAGTACTTCCAGAAGGACACCGACTACTACCTCGCCCTTCAATCGGGCCGTATCGACGCCTACTTCGGCCCCCACCCCACCTCCGCCTACCACGTCGCCTCGGCCGGTCAGACCCAGGTGATCGGCCGCTTCTCGGGCGGTGGCGACCAGGTGCAGGGCAAGATCGCGGCCACCACCAGGAAGGGCAGCGGGCTGGTCGACGCCTACGCCGCGGCCCTGGACCACGTGATCGAGGACGGCTCGTACGCCAAGGTCCTCAAGCGCTGGGGGCTCGCGGGCGAGGCGGTGAAGAAGTCCGAGATCAACCCGCCCGGTCTGCCCAAGCCGTGACCGTGCCCCCCGCTCCCGACCCAGGAAGGCCCTGACCATGGCCGTACCGACCGGCACCCTGCACCTGGCCGCCGCCATCGACGGCGACGGGCAGTACCAGGCGCCGTACTACGTGGAGCTCGCCCGCCTCGCCGAGGAGGGCACGCTCGACTTCATCACCCTGGACGACACCTTCGGCCCTCCGGGGCCGGGCCGGGGCAGGCTCGACGCGCTCGCCGTCCTCGCGCGTGTCGCGCCCGCCACCGGGCGGATCGGACTGGTGCCGACCGTCACCACCACCCACACCGAGCCGTTCCATGTCTCCTCCGCGGTCGCCACCTTGGACTGGGTCAGCCGCGGCCGGGCGGGCTGGCGGGTCGAGGTGTCGGCGACGGAGGCGGAGGCCCGGCTGGTGGGCCGCCGCCCCGCCGCGCCGGCCGGGGAGCTGTGGGCCGAGGCGGGGGAGGTCGCCGATGTGGTGGCCCGGCTGTGGGATAGCTGGGAGGACGACGCCGAGATCCGTGACACCGCCACCGGCCGCTTCATCGACCGCGACAAGCTGCACTACGTGGACTTCGAGGGCGCGCACTTCTCGGTGCGCGGCCCGGCCATCGTGCCCCGGCCGCCGCAGGGCCACCCGGTGGTGGCCGTCGCCGCCACCGACCCGGTGACCTGGCAGACCGCGGCCCGACACGCCGATGTGGTGTACCTGCGCGCCACCTCTCCGGAGGAGGCGGGCCGCATCCGCGACGAGCTGCGGCGCCGCGCGGTGGCGCACGGCCGGGAGCCCGGCGCGCTCACCGTGCTCGCCGCCGTCGCCGTGGACCTGGCCGACGGGGAGGGCGCGCCCGGGAGTGCCCCGGCCGTGAACTCGCCGGTCGTGCTGACCGACACGCCCGGCGGACCGCCGCTGTACCGCGGGGGACCGGCCGGACTCGCCGACCTGATCACCGGCTGGCATACCGCCGACGCGGTGGACGGGTTCCACATCACCCCCGTCGCCCCACGCCATGACCTGGAACGTTTCGTCAACGGCACCGTGGCGCTGCTCCAGCACCGAGGGCTGTTCCGCACCTTCTATCCCGGTGCGACACTCCGCGACCACCTGGGGCTTTCCCGCCCGGCCAGCCGCTACGCCCTGGAGCGGGAGGCCACCCGATGAGCAGGCAGCACAAGCAGATCCACCTCGCGGCCCACTTCCCGGGTGTCAACAACACCACCGTCTGGACCGACCCCCGGTCCCGAAGCCAGATCGACTTCGGCTCCTTCGAACATCTCGCGCGCACCGCCGAGCGCGGGCTGTTCGACTTCTTCTTCCTCGCCGAGGGGCTGCGGCTGCGTGAGCACAACGGCCGGATCCATGACCTCGACGTGGTCGGCAGGCCGGAGTCGATCACCGTGCTGAACGCGCTCGCGGCCGTCACCGAACGGCTGGGGCTGGCCGCCACCGTCAACGCCACGTTCAACGAACCGTACGAACTGGCCCGCCGGCTGGCCTCCCTGGACCATCTCAGCGGGGGCCGCGCCGCCTGGAACGTGGTCACCTCCTCCGACGCCTTCACCGGCGAGAACTTCCGGCGCGGCGGCTTCCTGGACCGGGCCGACCGCTACACCCGGGCCGCCGAGTTCGTCGCCACCGCCCGTGAGCTGTGGGACTCCTGGACGCCGGACGGCACGCCCCGCCCGTTCGCCCACACCGGCGGGCACTTCACCATCGAGGGCGAGTTCGGCGTGGAACGCTCACCGCAGGGCCATCCGGTGGTGATCCAGGCCGGGGACTCCGACGAGGGCCGGGAGTTCGCCGCCTCCGCCGCCGACATCATCTTCACCCGGCATGGCTCGCTGGAGGCCGGGCGCGCCTTCTACGCCGACGTCAAGCGGCGGCTCGCGCGGTACGGGCGGGCCCCGGAGGAGCTGAAGATCATGCCCGGGGTGACCCTGGTCCTCGGCGACACCGCGGCCGACGCCCAGGAGAAGGCCGCCGAGATCCGGCTCCAGCAGGTCTCACCGCAGACCGCGCTGCTCACCCTGGAACAGATCTGGGGTGTGGACCTGTCCGGCTACGACCCGGACGGGCCGCTTCCGGACATCGACCCGGACCCCGACTCGCAGTTGACCCAGGGCCGGGTGCGGCATGGCGATCCGCTGGCCGTCGCCGCCAAGTGGCGGGCGCTGTCGGAGGAGAAAGGGCTGTCCATCCGGCAGACCGTCATCGAGGCCAACGGGCGTCAGTCGTTCATCGGCACCCCGGAGGCGGTCGCCGCGCAGATGACGGAATTCGTCGCCACCGACGCCGCCGACGGCTTCATCCTCGTCCCGCATCTGACCCCCGGCGGGCTCGATGACTTCGTGGACCGGGTGGTGCCGCTGCTCCAGGAGCGCGGGGTGTTCCGCACCGCGTACAGCGGTACGACACTCCGTGACCACCTGGGACTTCCCTATCCGGGGGAGCGGGGCTGAGCGGCTTCGCACCGGCCCGGCCGCGGGGATGTGACCGGCCGGTGCCATAGCGGAACCCGATCGCCCGCGCGTCCGTCTCAGGGGTTACCCAGGGGATGGGAGCACAAGCCCCGGCGGCCTGAACCCGCCGGGGCTATGTGGCGTGTGCCCGCCGACCGTTCCGAATTGTCCTCTTGCGCGGTGCGCCCACGGCCACGAATACTTCCGGAAGCGCTTGTCAGGGGCACGCCGAATCGGGTCGTATCGGCGTCGGCGTGCTCATTGACTGCGCCTCACGGGCCTGCCCACCCAGGCCCCCGATTCCCCCGGAGGAAGAGTTGAGGATCAAGCGCAACGCCCCCCACAACAAGCAGGCGAGACGTATCGCCCTGATCGCCGCGACCTCCGCCCTGGTGGCCGGAGCGGCGCTCGCCGCCCCCGCCGCCTACGCCGGAAGCGACGGCGCCCGCACCTTCAGCGCGGCTGAGGCCAAGTCGGCGAGCGACGCCGTCCTCAAGGCCGATGTCGCGGGCACCGCCTGGTACGTCGACAAGGCGACCAACAAGCTCCACGTCACCGCCGACAGCACGGTGTCCCAGAGCGAGATAACCAAGATCAAGAACACCGCCGGTGCGAGCGCCGACGCGATCGAGGTCAAGCGGACCTCGGGCAAGATTCAGAAGCTGATCTCGGGCGGCGACGCGATCTACGCGGATAGCTGGCGCTGCTCCCTCGGCTTCAACGTGCGCAACAGCAGCGGGGCCAACTACTTCGTCACCGCCGGTCACTGCACCGACGGCGCGGGCACCTGGTGGTCGAACTCCGGCCACTCCACCACCATCGGCCCGACGGCCGGCTCCAGCTTCCCGACCAACGACTACGGTCTGGTCCGGTACAGCGGCTCGGCCACCCCCCAGGGCACCGTCGGCAGCCAGGACATCACCTCGGCCGCCAACCCGACCGTGGGCCAGACGGTCACCCGGCGCGGCTCCACCACCGGCATCCACAGCGGCCGGGTCACCGCGCTGAACGCCACGGTCAACTACGGCAACGGCGACATCGTCTACGGCATGATCCAGACCACGGTCTGCGCCGAGCCCGGCGACAGCGGCGGCCCGCTCTATGCCGGCTCCACCGCCCTCGGCCTCACCTCCGGCGGCAGCGGCAACTGCACCTCCGGTGGCACCACGTTCTTCCAGCCGGTCGTCGAGGCGCTGAACGCGTACGGCGTGAGCGTCTACTGATCGGCGCCGTCCCCTCGCTGATCATCTCCGCACCAGGCTGAACGAGAGCCCCCGTCCGGGCCACCGGACGGGGGCTCTCCGCGTCCCTGGGGGAGTCTTTCCCTGCTTCCGGAAGGGGTCATTCCGCGGCCCTCCCCACTGTCCGGCGGGCGGACTATCGTGGACATGTACCCCACGAGGGGCATTGTTCACGATACGGACGGCAGGTGGCCGTGATGGTCGATGCGCTCGTGACATTGATAGTGGTACTGGCTTGCCTCGGCGCCCTTGGCGTGCTGGCCGCGGCCCGGGTGGTCAAGCAGTACGAGCGGGGTGTGGTCTTCCGGCTCGGGAGGCTGCGCTCGGATATCCGGGGGCCCGGATTCACCATGATCACCCCCATGGTCGACCGGCTCCAGAAGGTCAATATGCAGATCGTGACGATGCCCGTGCCCGCGCAGGAGGGCATCACCCGGGACAACGTGACCGTGCGGGTCGACGCCGTCGTCTACTTCAAGGTCGTGGACCCGGCCGAGGCGCTCATCGCGGTCGAGGACTACCGCTTCGCCGTCTCCCAGATGGCCCAGACCTCGCTGCGGTCGATCATCGGAAAGAGCGATCTGGACGATCTGCTCTCCAACCGGGAGAAGCTCAACCAGGGCCTCGAGCTCATGATCGACAGCCCGGCCGTCGGCTGGGGCGTCCATATCGACCGGGTGGAGATCAAGGACGTGTCGCTGCCGGAGACCATGAAGCGGTCGATGGCCCGCCAGGCGGAGGCCGACCGGGAGCGCCGTGCCCGGGTCATCAACGCGGACGCGGAGCTCCAGGCGTCGCGGAAGCTGGCCGAGGCCGCCGCCCAGATGGCCGACACCCCCTCGGCCCTCCAGTTGCGGCTGCTCCAGACGGTGATGGCGGTCGCCGCCGAGAAGAACTCCACGCTGGTGCTGCCCATCCCGGTCGAGCTGCTGCGCTTCCTGGAGCGGGGTGCGCAGGAGATCCCGGCCGCGGCCCAGATGGCCGCCCGGGCGGAAGGCGATGCGGAGGGCGGCGCCCCGGCCGCCGGTCCGGCCGCCGCCCCGGAGCGGGAGGCCGCGCCCGCGCAGCCGGCCCAGCCCGCCCGGCAGGCGATGCCGACGCTCACCGAGCGCGAACCGGAGCCGCGTGCCGTGGACCGATGAGCCGCCGGAGGTGACCTGATCCGCCAAGAGGGCTCTTGCCACAGGGTCTTCCGCGAGGGGATCACGCGCGGTTGATTCGCCCGGTTTGACGGCTCGTCCGGATAACTGATTCGGTGCCCGTACACCCAGAAGGTGTGCGGGCACCGCCATGTCCGGACATGAGGCCGCCAGGTAAATTTCACGGCGATGACGCGAACGCACCCTTGTGCGCGGCCGGTGGTGGTGGGAATACTCGGCGGCGCGATTTGGCATGGACGCGCCCCTGAGTGGGGAGAAGCGCCATGTCACTACGCCCTCCGGGCCCTGGCACCCCACTGCCGTCGGGCCCAACCCCCCACTGGAAGGCAGAGACTTGAAGCACCGCCGCATACCCAAGCGTCGTGTCGCCATAGCCGGAGCCGGCATCGCGGCCCTGGTCGCCACGGGCATCACCCTCCAGAGCGCCAACGCCGCCCCGAGTGAGCCCCAGCCCGACACCCTCTCGGTCGGCGCCGCCGGAAAGCTCGCCAACACCCTCACCTCCTCGCTCAAGAGCGACACGGCGGGTGCGTACTACGACGCCAAGGCCAAGAAGCTCGTCGTCAACGTGGTCAACAAGGGCGTCGTGGACAAGGTCCGGGACGCCGGGGCCGAGGTCAAGGTCGTCAAGCACACCCTGGCCGAGCTGAGCGGCGCGCGTCAGACGCTCAAGGAGAAGGCCACCATCCCCGGCACCTCGTGGTCGGTGGACCCCAGAAGCAACAAGGTCGTCGTCACCGCGGACAGCTCCGTCAAGGGCGCCCGGATGGCCACCCTCGACAAGGTCACGAAGGCGCTCGGCGACAAGGTCGAGGTGAAGCACTCGGCCGGTAAGTTCTCCACCTTCATCGCCGGTGGCGACGCCATCTGGGGCGACGGCGGGCGCTGCTCGCTGGGCTTCAACGTGGTCAAGGGCGGCCAGCCGTACTTCCTGACCGCCGGTCACTGCACCGAGGCCATCAGCAGTTGGTCGGACTCGCAGGGCGGCGAGGAGATCGGCACCAACGAGGGCAGCGACTTCCCCGGTAACGACTACGGGCTGGTCAAGTACACCAAGGACACCGACCACCCGAGCGCGGTCGACCTCTACAACGGCAGCACCCAGGCCATCTCCAAGGCCGGTGACGCCACGGTCGGTCAGAAGGTGACGCGCAGCGGCTCCACCACCCAGGTGCACGACGGCGAGGTCACCGGCCTCAACGCGACCGTCAACTACCAGGAGGGGACGGTCGAGGGGCTGATCCAGACCACGGTCTGCGCCGAGCCCGGCGACAGCGGCGGCGCGCTCTTCGCGGGCGACACCGCGCTGGGTCTGACCTCCGGCGGCAGCGGTGACTGCTCCTCGGGCGGCGAGACCTTCTTCCAGCCGGTGCCGGAGGCGCTCCAGGCGTTCGGCGCCGAGATCGGCTGACCCGGGACGACCTGGGACGCGTTTCGCTCCCGCGGTCCGGCTCCATAGGAACAAGAGCAGGCCCCCGGACACCCGTGGACGGTGTCCGGGGGCTTCCCCTTTGCCGTGCTCAGCCTGTTGTGCTCAGGCTGTTGTGCTCATCGCCGTGTTCATCCGTGCTCGGCGGCCGTTCGGCCGGTCAGAACTCGAAGACCATCGTCGGGGCCGCGCTCTTGAAGCAGTTGTTCGCGAAGGTGTGCTCGTACGACACCCGGCGGCCGTCCCAGATCCCCTCGGCGGTGACCGTGATGGGGTGCCACTCCTTGGTGCACACCCGGCCGGGCTCCGCGCCGGTGCGGAGCTGGCCGAACGTGCCGCCCACGGAGCGGAGTTCGGCGCATGCCTTGGCGGGGGCCGGGTGGGTGCCGGTGGCGGTGGGGCGACAGCTCAGTGTCACCGCTCGCTGGACCTCGGTCGTTGCCGCGTCGGACCCCCAGCCGACGGTGAGGACCAGGGCGGAGGGCGGGTACAGGCTCTGCGGCTTGGCGGGCTGGGCGCTTGCCGTGCCGCTTGTGCCGATCCCCAGCACGGCGCTCACGGCCAGAGCGGCTCCGAGCCCGATCGCCCCAGTAGTCTTCCGCATTTCGAACACTCCCTTGCTCGTCGTTGCAGATACCGGACGGAGTCTTACGTGGTGCGCGTCAGGAACGCACGTCGATCGAGCACTTCCGGTCGCTACAAGTAGTCGTTCGGTGGCTTATTGTCGCGTGCGGGAGATGGCCGGGCGCGGAACGCCGCGTGGCGACCGGGTGCGCGACGGCGCGCGGATTGCGCCCCTCAGGGGACCCCGGCGCCGTTTCGCGCCCCCGGTGGATGGCGTGCTCAGCGAGGTGCCGGGGTGCTCAAATCGATTCAAGGGCGCTCAGGTGAGCGGGGCCGGGCGATGTTTGTGATGCCTCTGGGATGAGGGCTGCCGCATGCCGCGCGAGAGCGAGAACCTGCCAGGGCAAGCTGACCGGCGGCTGACCGGTGGCCGACCGGCGGTGGGCCTTTAGTCCAGCTCTCCGCTCAGGGCTCCGGACTGCCGGCCCCAGCCGTAGCCGCGCCCCACGCGCAACCGCAGCACCAGCCGCCGCTCGGCCACCATCGCGGTGCGGAACTCCTCCCAGTCCGGATGGTCGCCCTGGATCGCGCGGTAGACCTCCACCAGCTCATCGGCGGTGGCGTCATGGGGGTCGGCGGCGACCGGCGTCAGCTCGGCATCGCCCTCGGCCACCAGATAGGAGGAGCGGTCCCCGCTGGTGACGTAGAAGCTCGCACGCGGATCGCGGCGCAGATTGCGGGTCTTGGCGCGGTCATCGGTGACCGAGATCCGGATGAGGCGCGTCGCGGGGTCATAGGCGAAGGCGACGTTGGAGAGCTGCGGCCGTCCATCGCGCTTGAGGGTGACGAGCGCGCCGGTGCGCTGCTCCCGTAGCAGATCGAGCAGGGATCCCTCCGTCATGGTGATCAGCATACGCGCGGGCCGGTGGCCGTCCCATGGATTCGACCGACCGGCTTCCGTGTGCCGTGTTCGCAAGGCGACACGCGGGATTAAATGGCGTTTTGGGTGCTTATGGTGGAGAGGGGAAAGGCGATCGAACCGACTCGCACGCTTGTTCGAGAATGGGGTTATGGTGGGGCGTGGGACAAGCGGGGTCGGTCAGGGGGTGTGAGCAGCGGGAGGTGCGGATGCCAGGCTTCACGCATCTGCACACCGCGTCCGGGTTCTCCATGCGGTACGGGGCCGCGCACCCGGAGCGGCTGGCGCAGCGGGCCGCCGAGCGCGGCATGGACGCGATCGCGCTGACCGACCGCGACAGCCTCGCCGGAGCGGTGCGGTTCGCCCGGGCGTGTGAGCGCGCGGGGGTGCGGCCGCTCTTCGGGGTGGACCTCGCCGTACGGAGGGAGGACCCGGAGCCGGGGCGCACCGTTCGGCGCCGTACGCCGGTGCGCGGCGGGGCGTTCATCGACGAGTCCACGCCCCGGGCGGTCTTCCTCGCCCGGGACGGCGCGGCCGGCTGGGCCGCGCTGTGCGGGCTGGTCTCCGCCGCCCATGCGGGGCTCACCCACTCCGGATCCGCCCGGACGAACGGCGACGGGCCGCCCCTGCTGCACTGGCGCGACCTGGTGAGCGACCCCGGCGCGCTCGCCCCGCTGACCGTGCTGCTCGGCCCGGACTCCGACGTCGGCCGGGCCCTGGCCGCCGGGCGCCCCGACCGGGCCGAGCGGCTGATCGCCCCCTGGCGTGAACTCTTCGGCGACGCGCTGCGGCTGGAGGCCGTATGGCACGGCCGCACCGGCACCGGCCCGGGCTCGCTGCGGCTCGCCGCCCGTACCGTCGGTTTCGCCGCCGACCAGGGCATCCCGGCCGTGCTCAGCAACGCCGCCCGCTACGCCGACCCGGGGGAGGGGCCGGTCGCCGATGTCCTGGACGCGGCCCGCCGGCTCGTCCCCATCGACCCGCGCACCCCCGGGGCGCTCGACAGCGGTGAGCGCTGGCTCAAGGGGCCCCGGGACATGGCGAAGGCGGCCGAGCGGATCGTGGAGGCGGCCGGGATGCGGCGGGACGCCGCGCACCGGCTGCTGGAGGAGACCCGGCGCACCGCCGCCGCGTGTCTGGTCGACCCCGAGGATCACATCGGCCTGGGCAGCGTCCACTTCCCCGAGCCCCGGCTGGTCGGGGCCGGGCGGCGGAGCGCCGAGCGGGTGCTGCGGTCGCGCTGCGCCGCCGCCATGGTGCTGCGGGGGTACGACCGCGACCGGGTGCGCTGGGAGCGGCTCGAGGACGAGCTGCGCACCATCGAACAGCTCGGCTTCGCCTCGTACTTCCTCACCGTCGCGCAGGTCGTCGACGACACCCGGGAGCTGGGCATCCGGGTGGCCGCCCGTGGCTCCGGCGCCGGCTCGTTCGTCACCCATCTGCTGGGCATCACCCACGCCGACCCGGTGGCCAACGGCCTGCTGATGGAGCGCTTCCTGTCGGTGCGGCGCGCCGCGCTGCCCGATATCGACATCGATGTGGAGTCCGCGCGCCGGCTCGACGTCTATCGCGCGATCTTCGAGCGGTTCGGGGCGGAGCGGGTCGCGACCGTCTCGATGCCGGAGACCTACCGGGTGCGCCATGCCGTAAGGGACGTGGGCGCGGCGCTCGGCATGGACCCGGCCGAGGTGGACCGGCTCGCCAAGTCCTTCCCGCATATCCGCGCCCGCGATGCCCGCGCGGCGCTCGCGGAACTGCCGGAGCTGCGGGCGCTACGAGAAGCGACCGCCGAGCAGAAACGTTTCGGCAAGTTCTGGGACCTGGTCGAGGCGCTCGACGGGCTGCCCCGTGGCATCGCCATGCACCCCTGCGGTGTGCTGCTCTCGGACGCCGGGCTGCTGGCCCGTACGCCCATCGTGCCCACCAGCGGCGAGGGCTTTCCCATGTCGCAGTTCGACAAGGACGACGTGGAGGAGCTCGGACTGCTCAAGCTCGACGTACTCGGCGTACGGATGCAGTCCGCGATGGCGCACGCGGTCGCGGAGATCCGGCGGACCACCGGGCAGGTCGTGGACATCGACGACCCCGGGCAGGTCCGGCCCGGCGATCCGGCCACCTACGATCTGATCCGCTCCACCGAGACACTCGGCTGCTTCCAGATCGAATCGCCCGGTCAGCGCGATCTCCTCGGCCGGCTTCAGCCCACCTGCTTCCACGATCTCGTGGTCGACATATCGCTCTTCCGGCCGGGTCCGGTCGCCGCCGACATGGTCCGGCCCTTCATCGACGCCCGGCACGGCCGCAAGCCCGCGCGCTATCCGCATCCGGACCTGGAGGACGCGCTGCGCGAGACCCATGGGGTCGTGGTCTTCCATGAGCAGATCATCAAGATCGTGTCGATCATGACCGGATGTGAACGCGACCTCGCCGACGAGGCGCGGCGCGCACTGTCCAATCCCGAGCGGCAGGGGCGGGTGCGGGCCTGGTTCCACGCGGAGGCGGAGAAACGGGGCTACGCGCCGGAGGTGCGGCTACGCACCTGGGAGATCGTCGAGGCGTTCGGCTCATACGGCTTCTGCAAGGCGCATGCCGTCGCCTTCGCGGTCCCGACGTATCAGTCCGCCTGGCTCAAGGCGCACCATCCGGCCGCCTTCTACGCCGGGCTGCTCACCCATGACCCCGGGATGTACCCGAAGCGGCTGCTGCTGGCGGACGCGCGGCGGCGCGGAGTGCCGATCCTGCCGCTGGATGTGAACCGGTCGGGCGCCACTTATCGAATCGAACTGACGTCTGGTGCTTCTCGTGACATCGGTAATAAGGAGGACAGGCGTGACGAGGGGAGCGGAGACCACATCGGCGTCCGGCTGGCGCTGAGCGACGTCCACGGCATCAGCGAGGCCGAGACCGAGCGGATCGCGGCCGGAGCTCCCTACTCCTCGCTCCAGGACCTGTGGCTGCGCGCCCACCCCGGACGGCCGGTCGCCGAACGGCTGGCCCAGGTCGGCGCGTTGGACGCGTTCGGCACCAGCCGCCGCGATCTGCTGCTACAGATCGCCGAACTGCACCGGCAGCAGCGGGGCGCCGCCCGGCGCGATGCCGAGGGGCAGCTTCCGCTGGCCGAAACCGGCCCCGCCGCCCCCGCCGGGCTCCCGGACCTCGACGCGGACGAACGCCTCGGCGCCGAACTCGGCATCCTCGGCATGGACGTCTCCCGCCATCTCATGGGCGACCACCGGGACTTTTTGGAGGAGCTGGGCGCGATCCCCGCGAAGCGGCTGCGCGACGCGCCGCACGGGGAGGTCGTGCTCGTCGCCGGCGCCAAGGCCGCCACCCAGACCCCGCCGATCCGCTCGGGGCGCCGGGTCATCTTCACCACGCTCGACGACGGTACGGGGCTGGTCGACTGCGCCTTCTTCGACGACAGCCACGCGGCGTGCGCGCACACCGTCTTCCACTCCTGGCTGCTGCTCGTACGCGGCGTGGTCCAGCGGCGCGGCCCGCGCAGCCTCAGCGTCGTCGGCTCGGCCGTGTGGAACCTCGCGGAACTGGCCCGGCTCAGGAAGGAAGGCGGCCTTGAGGCGGTCGCCGCCGAACTGGCGGGGGCCCGCCCGGAGACGGCCGAAGCGGGCTCCGGCTCCGGCCGCGAGGCGGGCTCCGATTCCGGTCGCGACTCCGGCCGCGACTCCGACTCCGGCCGCCGCATCGAGATGCCCACCGGTTACGCCATGCACCCCTGGGCCGACCTCCAGCCCGCGGGCGACCAGGCCGCCACCGGCCGCAAGCTGTGGCATGCGAGCCCGGGGAGCGCGGGATGAACACCGAACAGCCGCCTGCGCAGGCGGCACCCGCACGCGGGGCCCCTTCGGCTGCCTCTGCCGAGCGCCTGGTGCACGCCGTGCCGTGTCCGGTCGCGGCGGTGTCGTCCGAGTCGCCCGTGAGGGAGGAGCCGCCCGCCATGCCCCTGGTCGGGGCCGTCCCGCTCGGCACCCGGGCCGCCACGCCCCCACCGGCGTCGGCCGAACCGCCCGCACCCGGGGCGCGGGGCGACGCGGTCGCCCGCCCGCTTGCGCCGGGCGAGTCGTCGGCCGCGGCGGGGGAGGGCACCTCCGGTGGCCCGGGCGCGGGCGGTTCGACCGCTCCCGCCGAGGCCCCGGCCGATGCCTCCGCGTCCGGGGGACCTGCCGGAACGCTTCCGCTCGCGCCCGATGGTCGGGCCGACGCGCGTTGGGGTGCCGCCGTGGCGGGCGGGGCGGCCGCGGCTTCGGCGCGGGAGGAGGGCGGCCATGGTCGGGAGGCGGCCGAGGGGCCGTCGGCTGAGCACCGGGACCGGGCCTCGGGTGGCGTCGGCAGCGGCGGCGAAGTGGCCGAGGATTCGTCTGCCGGGTCCCGGCCCGGAGGCCCGGGCGGCGGGGGTTCGGCCGGGGTGAGCGGGGGTGCAGCCGGGGCGAGCGGGGATTCAGCCGGGACGAGCGGGGGTTCGGCTGAAACGGGTGGGGGTTCGGTTGAAGCGAGCGGGGGCGGCGGGGGCCGGGCCCCGGGCGAGCCGGGCCACGAGGGCGAGGTGCCGCATGTGTTGTATGTGCGGTTCCACCCCGCGCCCGGGGAGGACGTCTACCAGGGCCTGCTCACCCTGCTCGGCGAGCTGACGCCCGTCGTCGAGGCGCTGCCGCCCGATGCCGCGTTCGCGGATGTGCGGGGTGCGCTGCGGTACTTCGGGCGGGACGCGGCGGGGCTGGCCGAGATCGTACGGGTCCGGGCGCTGGCCCGGTACGGCGTGGACTGCACCGTCGGCGTCGCCGCCAACCCCCTGCTCGCCCGCATGGCCGCCCAGGAGGCCCAGGAGCCCGGCGCCCCCGCATCCAGGGGCGGCCGGTCCGGCGGCGGGTCCGGTGCCCGGTCCGGCGGCGGGTCCGGCCGAACGGCCGGGTCCGTCCGTACCGTTCCCGGCGATCCGGACGCCGTCGCCGCGTTCCTGGCGCGCAAGCCGCCCATCGCCCTGCCCGGGGTGGGGCCCGCGACCGCGCGCACCCTGAGCGCGTACGGGCTGGACAGCGCCGCGCGGATCGCCGCCGCGCCGCTGGCCACCCTCCAGCGGATCCTCGGCGCGGCGACCGCGCGCCGCGTCCACGCGTGGGCGCGCGGTATCGACCCGGCGCCGGTCACCCCGAACGCCCCCGCCCGTGCGATGGGCGCGGAACACCGCTTCCGTCGCGATGAGTTGGACCCTGTCCGCAGGCGCCGCGCGCTGCTCACCCTCGCCGACGGGCTCGGGGTGCGGATGCGGACGAGTGGGCAGGTCGCGGCCGCGATCAGCCTCACCGTGCGCTACGCCGACCGCTCCACGACCACCCGCTCCCGCACCCTGACCGAGCCGACCGCGCATACCCCCGCGCTGACCGCCGCCGCGTACGCGCTGCATGACGCGCTCGGGCTTCAGCGGGCCCGGGTGCGGTCCGTGGCGCTGCGCTTCGAGGGGCTGATGGACGCCGAACTCGCCTCCCATCAGCTCACGTTCGACCCCGCGGACGAGAAGTCACGCCGTCTGGAGGCCGCCGCCGACCGGGCCCGGGCCCGCTTCGGTATCTCCGCGGTCCGGCCCGCCGGATTCCTGGACGTCGCGTAAGCCGCAGGTCCCACCAGTCCCACTGGTTTTCCCACTTCGCGTAACCCGGCGCATTCCTGGACGTCACGTGAAAAGCATGTAAACGTTCCTTCACTGACGAATGGCTGGATGCCTTTGCTACTCGCGCGTAATTTCGATTGAGCGCACCACTTCTTGTGATCCGGATCGCAGGGCGCAGCGCAAGCGCACCGTCAGCGCACCCTCAGCGCGACTCTCTCCCCCACCAGCGAGGAGTTCATGTGATGCTGCCCTGGAGGCGTATCCGGCGATTCCGGAAGACCAAGACCCGCACCTTACTACCCGCTCTGGCCCTCGCGGTCGCGGCGACCGCGGCGACCCCCACCGCCGCGCTCGCCACGGACACCGCGTCGCAGGGGGTGAGCAGCGGCTGGAACGACTACTCCTGCAAGCCGTCGGCCCAACACCCCCGCCCCGTCGTCCTGGTGCACGGTACCCTCGGCAACTCCGTCGACAACTGGCTCGGCTTCGCGCCCTACCTGGTCAAGCGGGGTTACTGCGTCTTCTCCCTCGACTACGGCCAACTGCCCGCCGTGCCGTTCTTCCACGGTCTCGGGGCGGTCGACCAGTCCGCGAAGCAACTGTCCACCCATGTGGACCGGGTGCTCGCCGCCACCGGCGCCGCCAAGGTCGACATGGTCGGGCATTCGCAGGGCGGGATGATGCCCCGCTACTACCTCAAGTTCCTCGGTGGCGCGCCGAAGGTGAACGCCCTGGTCGGCATCGCCCCCACCAACCACGGCACCACCCTGTCCGGGCTGACGAAGCTGCTGGACTACTTTCCCGGGGTCGGCGATCTCATCGCCAAGGGCGCCCCGGGGCTGATGGACCAGGTGGTCGGCTCGGACTTCCTGCGGCGCCTCAACGAGGGCGGCGACACCGTCCCCGGAGTGCGCTACACGGTCATCGCGACCAAGTACGACGAGGTCGCGACCCCCTATCAGGCGCAGTTCCTCTCCGGTCCGAACGTCAAGAACGTGCTGATCCAGGATCTGTGCCCGACCGACATCTCCGAGCATCTGGCCATCGGCCTGACCGACGGGCTGGCCTTCCACGAGGCCGTCAATGCCCTCGATCCGGAACACGCCACGCCGACGACGTGTGCGTCGGACGACTGACGCTCGCCCGTCATGGCGCGCCCTGCCTCGGTCCGTACGAGCAGGGCGCGTCGCCCGTCGGGCTGGTCCGCCTCGCGCCGCGACCAGCCCGCCCTCGACCGCCCCGGCGACCGAGCGGCCGTCGTCCGATTACTCGGCGACGAGCTCGACCTCGAGGTTGCCCCTCGTCGCCTTGGAGTACGGGCAGACCTGGTGCGCCTGCTCGACCAGCTTGCGGCCGGTCTCGTTCTCCAGGTCGCCCGGCAGCTCGACGCGCAGCGTCACCTTGAGCCCGAAGCCGCCGTCCGCCTCGTCCTTGCCGATGCCGACCTCGGCGGTGACGGAGATGTCCTTGGTGTCGACCTTGGCCTGGCGGCCGACGAGGCCGAGTGCGGACGCGAAGCAGGCGGCGTAGCCCGCGGCGAAGAGCTGCTCGGGGTTGGTGCCCTGGCCGTTGCCGCCGAGGGCGGGCGGCATGGCGAGCGGCAGGTCGAGTTGTCCGTCGGAGCTCACGGCCCGGCCGTCGCGTCCGTTGGCAGTGGCCACCGCGGTGTAGATCGCGTCCATGAGGACCATCCCTTTCGTGTCAGGTAGTCGGGAGGTGTGGGCGCCCGGTGCGCCTCGCCTCCGGATGGAAGTACAGCACACAATTAAGTTGTGCACAACTAAAGGGTACGCTGGACACATGTCACACCAGTCCGACCGCACCGCCGACCCCACGACCGGGGGCACCGACCCCGAGCCGCATCCCGCCGATGAACTGCTCCGGCTCGATCGGCAGCTCTGCTTCTCCCTGCACGCCGCCTCCCGCGCCTTCGACGGCCTCTACCGCCGGGTGCTGAGCGACACGGGGCTGACCTATCCGCAGTACCTGGCCATGCTGGTGCTCTGGGAGTACGGGGAGATGCCGGTCAAGCGGCTGGGGGAGTTCCTGCGGCTGGACTCGGGTACCCTCTCGCCGCTGCTCAAGCGGATGCAGACGGCCGGACTCGTCCAGCGCGAGCGCAGCGCACACGACGAGCGCTCGGTGACGGTCCGGCTGACGGCGGAGGGAACGGCGCTGAAGGAGCGCGCCCAGGGCGTACCCCTGAAGGCGATCGAGGCCAGCGGCCTCGGCCTGGCGGAGGCGGTGGACTTGCAGGCGCGGGTGCAGCGGCTGACGGCTGCCCTCGACGCGGCGCTGGCCGACGAGGAGGCGTAGGCGGGGGCGGGGGAGCGAGGCGGGGGCCGAGGCGGGGGAAAACGGGAAGAGCCGGTTCCGGGGATGCCGTCATCCTCCCCGGAACCGGCTCGCTTCGATCGGCCGGACGCCGCGGCCTTGGCGGCCTACGGCCTACGGTCTCAGCCTCGGCCGCGGCGTACGGCCTTGCGGCGGTTGGCGGCGGCGAACAGTACGGCCGCGCCGGCGGCGAGGACCGCGGCGCCGCCGATGGCCATGGGGGCGGTGGATCCGTCGCCCCCGGTCTCGGCGAGATGCTGCCCGTCGGTGGTGCCGCCGTCCTGCGGTTCGGCGTCCGAGGCCATGACCTTGGCGCTCTTGGCCTCGGGCTGGTTCGCCTCCGTGCTCTTCTCGTCCGCCGCCTTCGGCTGGTGGTTGGCCTCGGCGCCGTCGTCACCGCCGTGGCCATGGTGATCGACGGTCGACTTCTCGGCGCCCTCCGCTATCTGCGCGTCATTGGGCGCGGCGGCGGTGGGCGCGGAACTCGCGCTCGCCCCGGCCCCCTTGGCCGCCCCGTTCCCGCCTCCGCCGAAGGTCACGTCCGAGCAGGTGTAGAACGCCTCCGGGCTGTCCGAGCGCTGCCAGACGCTGTAGATCAGATGGCGGCCAGACTTGTTGGGGACGTTCCCCGTGAAGACGTAGCTCCCGTCCTTCAGCGTGGGGTCGGTGACCTTGGCGAACGGCTCCGACTCCAGGTCCGCCCAGGTCAGCGGCTTCGTCGGGTCGTAGCCGTCCTTGGTGACGTACAGCTCGAAGCTGCCCCGGTGGGGTGCGGTGGCCCGGTAGGTGAAGGTGTGCTCACCGGCCGTCATGGCGGTGGCGGGCCAGTCGGCGCGCGGCAGGTCCAGGCCCTTGTACTTGTCGCGGCCCGCGCTGCACAGCTTTCCGTCCGGGATGATCTCCTTGTGGCGCCCGGCGGCGTCCGGGATGTTGACCTCGTTCCAGTCGTAGAGCGCCTGGGTGCCGCCCGCCTGGACGGCCGCCTTGCAGGCCGCCGAGTCCGGGCTCTCCGGCCCTTCCGCGAAGCAGGCCGACACCCGGCTGACCGGGTCCTGCATCGAACCGTGCGCGGTGGCCGGGTCCGCGTTCAGCGCCGTGAGCGCGAGCGGCACCACGCCGAGCACGGCGAGCCGGGCGGTTCTGCGGTGAGCGGTCGCACGAGCGGTCATCGTCGGGGGCTCCTTCGGTGGGGGGACGCGCTGGGAGGTCAGCGGTTGGGGTGTCGCGGTCGGGGGTGATGCGGTCGGGGGTGATGCGGTTGGGGGGTGACGCGCAGCACGCTAGCCCCGCCCAACGGCTCCGCCGCCGGTCTTATGGCGCCGTTAAGGACCAGCTCAGGCGGAGCTGAGGATGGGCCCGTCCCGGGGGTACCCGAGGTGATCGCTCGCCGATGATTGCGGAGGGTCGGCGGCGTGGAAGGGTGGCACATATGACCGCAACGAACTCTCGCGCCTCGGCCCGTGAGCTGATCGAGGCCATCGTCGACCCCGGAAGCTGGCACGGCTGGGACGAACCGGTGGAGATCACCACGGACGACCCCGACTACCGGGCCGACCTGGAGCGGGCACGGGAGCGCACCGGCCTGGACGAGTCGGTGATCACCGGTGAGGGCCGTATCGAGGGGCGCAGGGTGGCACTGGTCGCCTGCGAGTTCCGCTTCCTGGCCGGTTCGATAGGGGTCGCCGCGGGGGAGCGGCTGGTACGCGCCGTGGAGCGGGCCACGGCGGAACGGCTGCCCCTGCTCGCGGCCCCGGCGTCGGGCGGCACCCGGATGCAGGAGGGCACGGTCGCGTTTCTACAGATGGTGAAGGTGGCCGCGGCGATCACCGACCACAAGACGGCGGGCCTGCCGTATCTCGTCCACCTCCGCCACCCCACGACCGGCGGCGTCCTCGCCTCCTGGGGCTCCCTCGGCCATGTCACCGCCGCCGAGCCGGGCGCCCTGATCGGCTTCATGGGCCCGCGGGTGCATGAGGCCCTGTACGGGGAGGAGTTTCCGCCCGGCGTGCAGAACGCCGAGAACCTGATGAACCACGGCCTGATCGACGCGGTCCTCCCGCTGAGTCGCCTGTCGGGCGTGGCGGCACGGGTGCTGCGGGTTCTCTGCGCGGGCGACACCGCGCTCGCCGGGCCCGGGGCGGGGGCGGCGGTGGGGGCGGCGACCGCCCCCGGTCAGCCGGGGGATGCGGGTGGGGCCTCCACCGAGCCCATGCCCGGCCCTGGTGCACCGGGCGGAGCACGGGCGGCTGCCGATGCGGCGGAGGCGGAGGAACGCGGGCGGCGTGGGGATGCCGCAGCCGGGGGCAGCCCGTCCATGGCGCCTGGCGGCGTGGACGGTGTCGCCACGCCGGAGGCGGCAGGGGTCGCCGGGGGAGTGGGGTCCACCCACGATCGGGCCGCGCCCGCCGACTTCGGCGGGGTGTCCGACGGTGCGGGGCCGGAGGCCGTCGCGCCGTCTGCGGAGGTGTCGATACGGGCTTCGCGGCGGGCCGAGCGGCCCGGGGTGCGGGATCTGTTGCGGGTCGCCGCCGAGGATGTGAGTCCGCTCAGCGGTACGGGGGCCGGGGAGCACGATCCCGGGTTGTTGCTCGCGCTCGCCCGGGTCGGCGGGACGCCCTGCGTCGTCCTCGGCCACAACCGGCGCAGCGCCCGCGAAGGCGATACGGCCGAGGGGCCGGGGGAGGGGCAGGCGCTGGGCCCGGCGGGGTTGCGGACCGCGCGGCGCGGGATGCACATCGCCGCCGAGCTCGGGCTGCCGCTGCTCACCGTCATCGACACCGCGGGCGCCGCGCTCAGCCGTGAGGCCGAGGAGGGCGGGCTCGCGGCGGAGATAGCGCGGTGCCTCGCCGACATGGTGACCCTGCCCGCGCCCACCCTCTGTCTGCTGCTCGGCCAGGGCGCCGGCGGCGCGGCGCTCGCGCTGCTGCCCGCCGACCGGGTCGTGGCCGCACGCCACGCCTGGCTGTCGCCGCTGCCGCCGGAGGGCGCGTCCGCGATCCTCCACCGCACGACGGAGCGGGCGTACGAGGTCGCCGCCCGCCAGGGCGTACGCTCCGCCGACCTTCTCGCCCAGGGCATCGTCGACCGCATCGTGGAGGAGGGCTCCTCCGGCTTCGGGGACGGCTCCCGGGCTCCTGACGCCTTTCTCGGCCGCCTCGGCCATCTCCTCGGCGCCGAACTCGCCGCCCTGCGCGCCCAGGACCCGGGCGAGCGGCTCGCGGCGCGTCGCGTTCGTCATCGCCGGATCGGGCTGGGTCGTTGAGGCCGACCGTTGCGGATCGTCGACCGTTGTTGACGGCTAATCAGGGCCAAACGGGCGGACCGACACGTTGAATTAGCGGTCTTAGGCATGCCTAACCTAATCTCGGGCCGTGAACGAGAATGATCTCGACGCGGCGTCACGGCCGTCCGCTTCCCCTGCCCTCCGTGGCTCCCCGGCGGCCCCGGTCCCGGCCCCTTCGGCCGCCCAGGCGGCCTCCCCGCCGCCGCGTCGGCTCCACCTCCTGGCCCTCAACCCCACCGACTCCGTCACCGAGGGCTTCCTCCCCGCGGCGGCCCGGCTCGGCCTGGCGGTCACCCTGCTCACCGACCAGCCCGAGGCCCATGAACGCGCCTACGGCTACGGACGACGGGACCACGCATTCCCCGCGCTCGACATCGTCCCCTGCGACGTACGGGACTTCGCCGAGGTCATCAGCCGTATCGCCGCCGATGGCCGCCCCGACGCCGTCTTCACCAACAGCGACCACCTCCAGACCCAGGCCGCCCTCGCCGCCGAGTACTTCGGCCTCCCCGGCAAGGACTGGCGCGCCGCGCTGCGCACCAAGAACAAGGCCGAGCTGCGCCGAGCCCTCGCCGCCGCGAGCCCGGACGCCGCCGCCCCTCTCTGGTCCGCGGCCCCCGTATGGTCCGCCGAACTCGCCACCGGACAGGAACCCGCCACCCTCGCCGGACTCGACGCGCCCTACCCCTGCGTGGTCAAACCGCGCGAGGGCGTGGCCAGCGAGGACGTCGTCCTCGTCGCCGACGCCGACGAACTCGTCCGGCGCTGCGTCGAGATACGGGCCCGGCGGCCCGGAGCGGCCCTGGTGGTCGAGGAGTTCCTGGACGGCGAGCTGCGCACCCTCGAAACCCTCGGCGACGGCCGCACCCTCCACGTCCTCGGCGGCTTCCGCACCGAGCTCTCGCCGCCCCCGCACTTCATCGAGGAACGGCTGCACCTGCTGCCCGCCCCGCCCCCGCAACCGCACACCGATCAGGTGCTGGCGCAGTTGCGCGCGCTGGGCGTCGGCTTCGGTGTGTGCCACACCGAGTACGTCGTCCAGGGTGACCGGGCCCGCCTCATCGAGGTCAACTACCGTGCCATAGGCGACCAGTGCGACCTCGTCCTCGCCGAACTCCTCAACATCCCCCTTTTCGAGTACATCCTCCGTACGCACCTGGGCGAGCCGCTGCCGGACGACCTCGGCGCGCGCACCGACGGCAGGGTTCGCATGGAGTACGTCCTTGCCGACCGCGCCGGACGGCTCGCCTCCGCCCCTCCGGCGAGCGTGACCGAACGCGACGGCGTACGACTGGACTACCGGCCGCTGCGCGGGGTCGGCGAGGAACACCCGCTCCACCACACCAATCGGGACTTCCTCGGCGTACTCCGGGCGACCGGCACCGACCAGGGGCGGATCGACGCGGCGGTGGCGCGGTTCCTCGCGGCCCACCGATGGGAGATCGTGTGACAGAGGAAGAC
Organism: Streptomyces sp. CY-1; assembly: GCF_047218265.1. Taxonomy (NCBI): domain Bacteria; kingdom Bacillati; phylum Actinomycetota; class Actinomycetes; order Kitasatosporales; family Streptomycetaceae; genus Streptomyces; species Streptomyces sp. CY-1. Next base: position 2,936,609 of record NZ_CP178393.1, on the reverse strand, counting down.
GAGCTTCTCGGACGGGTGCTCGACACGCTCCTCCGGGAGGACGCCTACAAGCTGCGCAGCCGCGCCACCCCGGAACGGCGCGCCGACGGCGACTGGTTGCGCATCGCGCTCGAGGGGGGCGAAAGCGTGCTGCTGCCGGTGGAACCCGAGGGCTTCCAGTGCGACATCCGCGCCCGTCGCCGGCCCCTGCGGCTATGCGCTCCCGCGACTGCCGGATGGGCCCCCGCCGAGCGGGCCGACGCCGAACCGGGCGGTGCCGGACGGACCCCCGCTGAACCGGCCCTGGCCGAGCCGGCCCTGGCCGAGCCGGCTCCGGCTGAACCGGCCTCCGCCGAGCCGGTCTCCGCCGTGCCGGCCGACGCCGTGCCGGCCGACGCCGTGCCGGCCGACGCCGTGCCGGCCGACGCCGTGCCGGCCGACGCCGTGCCGGCCGACGCCGTGCCGGTCTCCGCCGAGTTGCCGTCCGCGTTCGGCTCGGCGAGCGAGTCCGGGGACTGTGTCCCGGCCGAACGGCCGCTCACCGGTCTCGTCCCCGTCCTTGGGCGGCTGCGGGCCGCCGTGCCGGACGAGGACCGGCGGCTGTACGACGTCTTCGTGACCGAGTGCCGACAGGCTCTCGACGCCATGCGGCTGCACACCCGCATCCGGCCCGGCGTCGTCGCCGAGTTGGCCGCGCGCCACGGCGGCGAGGGGCCGTGGGCGGGGATGCCCGGGGCGGTCGCGTACGACACGCTCGCCGCCTTCAGGGACCACCCGGTCTACCCCACCAGCCGGGGCCGGGCCGTCTTCACCGAGGACCAATTACGCGCCCACGCACCCGAGTTCCACCCCACCTTCCCGCTGCGCTGGCTCGTCCTCCCCCGCGAAGCGGTCGGCGGTGACCCGGCGCGGCTGCCCGACTGGTGGCCGACGCCCGCACAGCTCGGCCTCGACAGCGGGCGGCGGCCCTCCGACGAACGGGCGCGGCTGGCCTTCCCCGTGCATCCGCTCACCGTCGGCCGCCCGCTGGAGGCCGCGCTCCGCGCGGTGGGGCTCGACGGCGAGGCCCGGCTCGCCGACCGCCCCCTGCTGGACGTACGGCCCACCCTCTCCATGCGGACCGTGGCCGTCGCCGACGACCCCCTCGTCCACCTCAAACTGCCGCTCACCACCTCCACGCTGGGGATGCGCAACCGCCGCTCGGTCAAACCGGGCACGCTGATCGACGGCGAGGTGGCGCAGCGCCTGCTGGAGGCGGTGATCGCGCGCGAGCCGCGATTCGGCGCGACCGTGCTGCTCGCCGACGAGACCACCCACGTCCACGCCGGACACGAGCTGCTGGCCACGCTCGTACGCCGCTACCCGCCCGGTCTGGAGAACGCCACGATCGTGCCGCTGGCCGGGCTGCTCGCCGCCGCCCCGGACGGCACGGTCGTCATCGACGGGCTCGCCGAGCGCCACTACGGCGGGGACGTCCTCGCCCTGCTGGACGACTACCTCACCCTGCTGTTCGACTTCCACACCACCCTCTTCGCGTACGGCATCGCGCTGGAGTCCCATCAGCAGAACATCTCGCTGGTCTTCGAGGGCGGGGGTGACAACGGTGGTGCCGTGCCCCGGCTGCGGCTGCTCATCAAGGACCACGACGGCCCCCGCGTCCACGCGATACGGCTCGCCGCCATGGTCGGCGGAGGAGCGGCCGCCGACCTGTGCGGGTTCGACGACCGAAGAATCCTGACGTCCGGCGACGGGCCGGTGGCCGATGTGTTCACCACCATCACCGTCCATCTGTGCGCCGCCGCCCCCGTCTTCGAACTCGCCCGCCTCGGCCGGGCCCCGCTCGACACCCTGCTGCGGCGGCTGCGCGACCGGCTCACCGACGCCGTCGACCGGCTCGCCGTCACCCGGCCCGGTGCCGCCGCCGCGCTGCTGCGGCGGCGGGTGCTGTACGCGGATCGGCTGCCGGTCAAGGCGATGGTCACCGCCGGCACCTTGTTCACCAAGGAGCGTTCGGGCGCCGCCGACATCAACAAGCACTACGTCACCGGGCCCAACTATCTGCTGCGGGGAAGCGGCAGATGACCGCCGCGCCCCTCCTGCCGTTACCGCCAAGCCCCTCCTGCCCCGCCTGCCCCTCCTGCCCTCCTGCCCTCCTGCCCCTCTCTCCTCCGCACCCGCTGGAGCCGCCCCATGCCCATGACCTCCCCGCCCGCCACGACCGTGGCCTCCGCCGACCACGCCACCGCCCACACCCTGCTCAACTGTCTGCTCCGCGAGGTGTCCGGGCCGGAGCATCAGACCGTCGTGGCCGATGGGTGGCTTCGGCTGAGGCTGCCGCGCTGCGGGGTGCTGTTGCGCGTCGGGCTGCGGCGCACCTCGCTCATCGGGGCGCACCGCTTCACCGGGCCGGTCAGCGAGCAGCGCGAGGGCGGCTGGACCGAGGTGTCCTGGCGGGAACTGGCCGAGCGCATCCGCCGGGAGCTGCAACTGCGCACGGGGGTGTACAACGATGAGTTCCTGGACCAGGTCGCCTCCAGCCACGCGGGCATGACGGCGGCCTTGGCGGCCCTGGAGGACCGGGACACACCAGCCGTGAGCGGCGGCGCCGAGGAGGACCCCTACCTCGCCTCCGAGCAGTCCCTCCTCTTCGGCCACCGCTTCCACCCCACCCCCAAGGCCCGTACCGGCAGCGCCGACTCCTGGGCGCGGTTCGCCCCCGAGGCCGGGGCGCGCTTCCCGCTGCACCACCTCGCCGTGCGCGAGGAGTACGGGCGCGAGGAGTGCGTACGCCAGGAGTACGTCCACGACGAGTCCACGCAGCGCGGAGCCCTCGCCGCGCTCGACCGGCAGCGCGCCGTCCCCGACGGCTACCGGCTGCTGCCCGCCCACCCCTGGCAGTACGCGATGCTGCGCGAGCACCGTCTGCTGCGGGCGGCCATCGCCCGGGGCGACGTGCTGGACCTCGGGCCCGGCGGCGCGGAGTTCGCGCCGACCGCGTCGGTCCGTACGCTCTACGACGGCCGGGACTTCCTCAAGTTCAGCCTCAATGTGCGGATCACCAACTGTCTGCGCAAGAACGCCGACTACGAGCTGTCCGGCGCCGTCGCCCTCACCCGCCTCCTGGAGCCGGTCGCCGCCGATCTCGCCGCCCGCTTCCCCGGCTGTGAGCTGCTGCGCGAACCCGCCTACCGGACGCTGGACCTCGGCGGCGACCAGCAGCTCATCGAGGGCTTCGGGGTGATCGTGCGCGAGGGGCTGGCCGCCCGGCTGCGGCCGGGGCTGACCCCGCTGCTCGCGGCGGCCGTCGCCGATGAGTATCCGACCAGCGGCGCCCAGATCTCCCGGCTCCTCCCCGATGTCGGCCCCGAGCGGCTCTCGGCCTGGTGGCAGGCGTATCTCAGCCTTCTCGTACCGCCCGTGCTGGCCGCCTACTTCGACCACGGAGTGGTCCTGGAACCCCACCTCCAGAACGTCGTCATCGGCGTCGACCCCGCCGACGGCACCCCCCGGCAGGTGCTCTTCCGCGATCTGGAGGGCACCAAGCTGGTGCCCGAGCGGCACGCCGCCGCGCTCGCCGCGCTGCCCGAGGCGGTGGCCCGCCCGCTGACGTACGAGCGCGAGCGCGGCTGGGACCGGGTGGTGTACTGCCTGCTGGTCAACCACATCGCCGAGATGGTGGCCGCCCTCGCCGACCGCTGTCCGCGTCTGGAGCCCGCGCTGTGGTCGGCGGTCCGCCGGGTGCTGTGCGAGCGCTCGGCGGCCCATGACCATCCGCCCGCGCTGCGCGCCCTCGTGGCGGGGGTGCCGCTGCCCGCCAAGGCCAACCTCCTGACCCGCTGGGCTCGTCGGGCCGACCGCCACGCGGGCTATGTGCGCATCGCCAGCCCGCTCGCCTCCGCCCTGCTGTCCGAAGCGGCGCACGTGTCGGAGGCGGCACACGTGTCCGAGGCGGCGCACGTGTCGGAGGCGGCGCACGTGTCCGAGGCTGTGCATGTGTCGGAAGCGGCCTACGTGTCCGAGGCGACGCACGTGTCCGAGGCGGCCCATGTGTCGAAAACGGCGCATGTGCCGGAAGCGGCCCATGTGTCCGAAGAAGCCCACGTCATCCACCACCCCGGGAGCAGCCGTTGATCACCTCTGCCGTCCGTACCCTCGCCACGGAGCTGACCGGCGACGACCTGCCCGCCTACGTCTACGACCTGACCGCGCTCCGCGCCCACGCGCGGGCCGTACGGGACGCGCTGCCGCCGGGCCTCGAGCTGTACTACGCCGCGAAGGCCAACCCGGCGCCGCGCATCCTCCAGGCGCTCGCGCCGCACGTCACCGGCTACGAGGTGGCCTCCGGCGGCGAGATGGAGCATGTCCGGGCGGCCGTGCCGGGGGCGCCGCTGGCCTTCGGCGGGCCGGGCAAGACCGAGGGGGAGCTGCGGCGGGCGCTGACGCTGGGCGTGGAGCGGTTCCATGTGGAGAGCGAGCAGGAGCTGCGGCTGCTGGCCGGGGCGGCACAGGACGCGGGGATCCCGGCCGTGGACCTCCTCCTGCGCGTCAATCTCCCGGTGGCCGGTGACGAGCTGGGCGGCGCGGCGCTGGCCATGGGGGGCCGCCCGAGCCCCTTCGGCCTCGACCCCGAGGCCGTGGAGCGCTGCCTTCCGCTGCTCTCGGCGGACTCCGGCGGTCCCCTGCGCCTGCGCGGCATCCATGCCCATCTCGCCAGCGGCCTGGACGCCCCCGCCCAGGTCGCCGTCGCCGCCGCGATCGCCGACTGGGCGGCGAAGCTGTCCGAACGCCACGGGCTGGGCCTCACCGAGGTGAACGTCGGCGGCGGGATGGGCGTGGACTACGCCCACCCCGACCGCCGCTTCGACTGGGCCGCCTACGGCCAGGGCATGGCGGACCTCGCCCTCCGCCACCCCGACCTGACCCTGCGGATCGAGCCCGGCCGGGCGCTGACCGTCTACTGCGGCTGGTACGTCACCGAGGTGCTGGACATCAAGCACAGCGGGGGTGAGGCGTTCGCGGTGGTGCGCGGTGGCACCCACCACCTCCGTACCCCCGCCACCAAACAGCACGACCAGCCCTTCCAGGTGCTCCCCATGGACGCCGGGAGCACCGGGGACGCCGGGAACACCAGGGACACCTGGACCCGGCCCTGGCCCCGCCCGGCCGTACGGGCGGAGCCGGTCACGCTGGTCGGCCAGCTCTGCACCCCCAAGGACGTGCTGGCCGGCCGGATCCCGGTCCCGGAGCTACGGGTGGGGGACCGCGTCGTCTTCGCGATGGCGGGTGCGTACGCGTGGAACATCTCGCATCACGACTTCCTGATGCACCCCCGGCCGGGCTTCCACTACCTGGAGGAATGAGGGTGGAAAACGATCACTCGGCGGGCCGGGGCTCGCCCCGGTAGGTGCCGAAGGACCACTTGTTGCCCTCCGGGTCCGCGATGGCGAACTCACGGCTGCCGTACGGCTGGTCCTCGATCGGCCGGAGCACCCGCACACCGGCCGCCGTGAGCCGTTCGTACAGCGCGTCGACATGATCGGTGACGATGTACGCCCCGAACGTGCCCGGCTCCAGGCACCAGCTCTTGGTGGCCGGGTCGTACGAGCCGAGCATGATGCCACCGCCCTCGGGCCAGTCGAGCTGGGCATGGGCGACGCGGTCCTCGTCCTGGTAGACGGCCGTGCGCAGAAAGCCGACCGTGTCGACCAGGAAGTCGATCAGGGCGATGGCGTCATGGGCCTGGAGCGTAGGCCAGACGGCGGGTTCACGGGATGGTGTCTGCTGCTGGTTCGGTGCGGTGTTCATGGGCCCTACTCTTCGCCGTAGAGATGCCCCCCGGCTTGGATATTCCGGCACTCCTCGGCCAACCAGGCGGTCGGGCTCACCCCGGTGTACTGACGGAAGTCGCGCACCAGGTGGGAGTGGTCGAAATAGCCGCACTCGGCAGCGACCCGGGCCAGATCCGGTGCCCGGCCCACCGCCACGGACCGGACCACCGTGTTTCTGGCGCACTGGAAGCGCATCAGCCGCGCCGCCTGCTTGGGGCTCAGCCCCGTCTCGGCGCGGAACACGCTGGTCAGGCGGCGTGGGCTGAGCGCCACATGCTCGGCAAGACCCGTCAGCGTCCCGGCCCCGCGATGCCGGGCCAGCCAAGCCCACGCCTCGGCGACCTCGCTCCGTACCGGCGCCCCGTCCTCGCCCGCCGCCGCGCGCTCCCGCAGATACGCGCCCAGCACGGCGAACCGGTCCGCCCACGACCGCTGCTCGCACAGCCGCTCCCGCACCTCGGCGGCCCGCTTGCCCAGCACCTCCGCCCCGGAGGTGACCAGCTCGTCGTCGGAGGTGAGCGCCCCGGCCGGAAGCCCCAGCAGTGCGCGCGCCGCCAGCGGATGCACCGCGAGCTGCACCCCGGCCTCGCTCCCGCCCTGGGCGATATACGCGGGCTGCTGATGCAGACCACCCACGACGATCTCCGTCCGCGAGGCGCCGGGCCCCCGCGCCTGCTCGGGCGTGACCCCGCCGACGACGGGGCCCTCCAGCGAGAAGATCAGCGTCAGGTAGGGCGAGGGCAGTCCCCGGTGCAGCGTCGGAGGTATCCCCTGGGAGCGATACCCGACGGCGGTCACCACCATCCCGCCGAGCCCCTGCCCGAGCCCGGCCCCGGCCCGCACGAACTCGTGGCTGCTCATGGGCCCAGTATCACCCGCCCCTCTGACAGCGAGCTGGCTCGCAGACGGCGGGCTTGGCTGCCGTTTCGCCGCTACTCGGCGCCGCTACCGTGCGGTGCCCGGCGGCGGGGGTGGTCTCCACCGTGTGGCCGGGCCGCCTCCGATGTGGCTCTCGGGTCCGGTGACGGTGGCAGGAGTGGTCGGCGCTGCTATTCCCGGGCGGCTTGTGATCACTTGAGAGCGGCTACGCTGCGAGCCCATGGCCGTTACCCACGATCGTCCGCAGATGCTGTCGGAGGAGTTTGAGGCGTGTACCCGGCTGGCGGCCCGCGTAGCCGAGGGAACGCGGTGGGAGTTCCTCAACGGGAAGATCCGGGTCACGCCGAGGCCCGATGGCGGCCATGGGCGGATCATCCAGTGGCTGGCGCGGATCTGTATTCAGGCCCATCCCGACCTGTGGCTGCACGACCAGGGCCTCAAGGTCGAGACGTACCGCAATGGCCATGCGCGCCCCGACGGGACCCTCGCCCACAGTGACGCCTTCGTCGGCCAGGGGGAGTGGGCCGACGCCGATCCCGTCCTGATGGTCGTGGAGGTCACCTCCTACGACTCCGACACCGACCGCAGAGACCGGGTGGAGAAGCCGCGCGCCTACGCCGAGACGGGCATCCCGGTGTATCTGCTGGTCGACCGGGAGGCCGGTGAGGTCACCGTGTTCAGCGAGCCCGACGGGGTCCGGTACGAGAGCACCAAGACCGTGCCGTTCGGTAAGCCGCTCACGCTGCCCGCGCCGATTGGCGTCACGCTCGACACCGAGCCGCTCCAGGGCTGGGTGCGCTGAGGGGGTGTCCGGCGGGTTTTGACGCCTGCGGCGGGCTGTTCCCCTCCCCGCCCCTTCCCTCAACTGGGGCTCCGCCCCAGGCCCCGCTCCTCAATCGCCGGAGCGGCTGGAAGGATCGCCGGCGGGGCTGGAAGGCGGGGCTTCGCCCCAGACCTCGGGATCCAGGGGCGGAGCCCCTGGTACGGGGAAAGAGCTGGGTGCGCTGAGGTCCCTGCCTCCGGCAGGCGCGCGGTGGCCTGGAATCATCCGGTGGCATGTACACCGTTACCCTCTGGGAGTTCGCCGCGCTCGCGGCGGCATCCATACTCGTCGGCTTCTCGAAGACCGCCGTCAGCGGCGCCAATACCGTCAGCCTCGCGATCTTCGCGGCCGTACTTCCGGCCCGGGAGTCGACCGGTGTGCTGCTGCCCCTGCTGATCGTCGGCGATCTGCTCGCCGTCCGGACCTATCGGCGGCACGCCCACTGGGGGACCCTGGTGCGGCTGTTCCCGGCGGTCGCGGCCGGGGTCGTGGTGGGCACGGTGTTCCTGCTCTGGGCCGGGGACGCGGAGGTGCGCACATCCATCGGGGCGATCCTGCTGCTGATGGCCGGGGTCACGGTCTGGCGGCGGCGTACGGCGGCCCGGGCCGAGGCCCCCGCGACGACGCCCGACGCGGACGGGGCGGGCGCCCGACTCAAGGCCGGTTCGTACGGAGTGCTCGGCGGCTTCACCACGATGGTGGCCAACGCGGGCGGCCCCGTGATGTCGCTCTACCTGCTCTCCGCCGGCTTCCGGAAGCTGGGTTTCCTGGGCACCTCGGCCTGGTTCTTCCTGATCGTGAACGTCGCCAAGGTGCCCTTCAGCGTCGGCCTCGGCCTGATCGACACCCGCTCCCTGCTCCTGGACGCGCTGCTCGCGCTTTTCGTCCTGCCGGGTGCGTACATCGGTAAGGCGTGCGTGGACCGGATCAATCAGCGGCTCTTCGAGCGCCTGGTCATCGGGGCTACGGTGCTGGGTGGACTTCAGTTGCTCCTGCGGTGAGGCCCGATATGAACGCGCTCCAGCAGTGGGTGGGGAATATGAGGACGGGCCCGTCGGGGTTCTTGGAGTCGCGTACGGGGACGATGCCGGGGAGGTTGTCGGCGACCTCGACGCACGCCCCTCCGTCGTTGTTGCTGTAGCTGCTCTTGCGCCAGGCGACAGTGCTCAGGTCCGGGGTGGTTCCCATGAGGTCCAGTCCTTCATCACGGCTCGAATCATCGCCTCGGAGTCACGGGGCGAGAGGGCCATGGCCCGCAACAGATCGTAGTTCTTCCGGAGCTTCGCAACCACGGCCTTGTCCTCGATGATCGTCCCGAAGCGGCTGTCCTCCTTGTAGGCGAACATTGGCTCATCCGGCAGAGTGAAGAGCATCAGGGAGTTGCCCGCCTCGGCATGCTGACCTGCACTGAACGGCAGGACCTGAATGGTTACGTAGGGACGTGTCCCACGCTCCACGAGGGATGCCATCTGGCGGCACATCACCTCGGGCCCACCCGCCGGGCGGCGCAACGCCGCTTCATCCACGATGAACCAGCATTCTCGCGGTTGAGGGTGGTCCAGCCGTGCTTGCCGGTCGAGGCGGGCCTTCACCATGGCCTCGATTTCCGCGTCCGGAGCGTGACGGTTGCCGATACGTAGGGACTCCCTCGCTAGCTCAGCGGTCTGGAGCAGGCCGGGGATGGTGGCGACGGAGTACTCCTCGATGACGGCCGCGTGCCTCTCGATATCCATCATCCGGCGGTACTTCCCCGGAAACGGCTCGTTCTTCGCCAGCGCATAGATGCGCGCGAACATCCCGTCCGTCCCAAAGCACGCGTCCAACTTCGACGGAAGGTCGTCGTACGGCAGGGACTCGGCCGCCTCGATCCGGGCCAGATGCGATTTGCTGTAGTTCAGCACCTCGGACAGCCGCCGTAACGACATGTCCGCCTTCTCGCGGTGGCGGCGGATCTCCGCGCCGAAGAGGTCGCGGGCGGAGCGGTCGGGAAAGAGTTCGCGTGGCTGGAACGGCATGGTGCATCCCCTCTTGTCCCGCGATCTTGGCTGGGACTTGTCGCCTCTTTCCAGCCTACGCGCCGGAACGCGACGGTGTGTGCACACAACGTAATTGGCCGAACCGGAAAGACAGGTCAACGTGTTCTCACACACCGAATCCAACGCTCCACGGATGACGATGCGCGTCTACCGCGTCTCGCCGGACGGCGCGGTCGTGACGCAGGAGCTGGGCAGGGTCGTCGTGGTGGTCAAGGACAAGCTCGAACCCTTGCGGTCCAGCCAGTTCCCGCCCTGCCGCTGCCCGCGCCACCGCGACCGTGCGGACCTGTGGTGAAGCTGCATTATGCATGCGATGCTGCTAAAATGCAGCTCATGACTGCTCTGACCATTCGCGACGTACCGGATGACGCCCTCGCCACGCTGAAGGCCCGCGCCGCGCGGGCCGGCAAGTCGCTTCAGGCGTATGCGCTGGACGTACTCGTCGGTGAGGCGTCCAGGCCCACGCTTGCCGAGGTCGCAGCCCGTGCGGAAGCCGAGGCCAGCGCGAGCCTGAGTACATCGGACGTGCTGGCCGCGATCCACGACGCAAGGGCGGGCCGTTGATCGTCATTGATTGCTCCGCGCTCGTCTTCTTCTTGACGGACGAGGGCCCCACAGGGCATGGGGTACGTCAACGTGTCGCGAAGGAGGATCGGCTCGCCGCACCTCATCTGCTCGATTACGAGATCATGTCGGCATTGCTCGGCCTGGCGCGTGGGCGACGTGGTGGCGATCCCAAGTTGAGCGATAAGCAGCTACGAAAGGCCGTGGCGAGGTATCGCGACCTGGCGATCGACCGGCATGAAACGCTGATCCTGTGGGAGCGGGTCAAGGGCCTGTCGAGCAACCTGTCCGCCTATGACGCCCAGTACGTCGCGCTTGCTGAAAGTCTGGGCATGCCGTTGATCACCAGCGATGCCAAGATCAGCAAGGCCGGGGCGGCGCGCTGTGAGATCGAGACGTTCGACGCGTATTCCTGACCACGGGGTCATCGAAACCCCGGGGCGGGGCCACAGCTCGCGCGGACGACCAGCTCCGTAGGGATGATCACTCGCACCCCCGGCTCGGGGGTGCGTTCCAACTGGTCCAGCATCAGGCTCAGACAGCGGCGGCCGATCTCCGTGAAGTCCGTACGGACCGTGGTCAGCGGCGGGAGCAGATGGGCCGCCTCCGGGATGTCGTCGTAGCCGATCACGCTGACGTCCTCGGGGACCCGGCGTCCCGCCTCGTGCAGGGCGCGCAGCACGCCCACCGCCATCTGGTCGTTGGAGACGAACACCGCAGTGACGTCCGGGTCATCGGCGATTCCGCGGCCCAGTTCATGGCCCGAGTCCGCGCTCCAGTCGCCGTACAGCGGCTCGTGCGCCTGCGCCCCCGCGTCCTCGAGGGCGGCCCGCCAGCCGTCCAGCCGGGCCTCCGCCGCGATCCAGCCCACCGGGCCCGCGATATGGCGGACGGTGCGGTGGCCGAGGCGCAGCAGGTGTTCGGTGGCCTGGCGGGCGCCGGACGCGGAGTCGCCCGCGACCACCGGGAAGCGGGCGCCGAAGCTCTTGTCCAGCGTGACCATGGGCATCCCGTGGTCGGCCTCGACCAGCGCCTCGCCCACCGAACGCTGTGGCGCGATGGCGATGATGCCGTCCGCGCCCTGGCCGAGCAGCCGGTCGACGGCGCCCCGTACCGCCTTCTGGTCGGTGGCGGTGAGCGCGATCGTGCTGACGAGGTAACCCGCCTCCTGCGCGGCCTCGTTGATGCCCGCCAGCGTGGCGGCCGGGCCGAAGCGGGCCGCGTCGAAGGAGATCACGCCGAGCATCCGGCTGCGGCCGCTGGCCAGGGTGCGGGCGCTGGCGGTCGGGCGGTAGCCCAGCTCCCGCATGGCCTCCCGGACCCGCTCACGGGTCTCGGGCCGTACCCGGGGGTGGTCGTTGAGGACGCGGGAGACCGTCTGCCCGGAGACCCCGGCGCGCCGGGCGACGTCGGCCATCACCGGCCCGTCACCCGCCGTCGCCCGGCGCCGCCGGACCCGCTGGGGCCCGCCCGTCTCATCCTCCGGTTCGCCCATGCGGATGTGCTTCCTCCTCGTACCCCTATGTCCTGGTGCTCCCACGTCTTGTACGTCTCGCCGCATCCCGGCACAACTCATCACCAATTAATGGACAGACGCCGAGGTGGCGGCGGTGGTTGCGCCCCATCGACACCGGCCGCGCTCTCCTAGTACTTTTACCTGAAAGTGCCATAGAGACAGGGGCCTGCCGTTCCTGTTGGCATTCACTTGTTGTGTGCCCTACCGGGGGCGCGCTCATCTGAGTGACGATTGGAGGCAGGGGATGGCGGGTTCCGCATCGGACACGATCGCTGTCGTCGGCGCCGGGGTAATGGGACGCAACATCACCGCACTCGCGCTGGGCCGTGGGGCCGATGTCGTGCTGGTCGATGTCTCGGATGAGGTGCTGGAGAGCGCCCGAGCGGAAATCGCCCAACTGCTGCGGCACGGGCAGTTCATGGGCGCCTTCCCCGACTCCCAGGCCACCGGGACACTCACCACCACGCTCTCCGGCGGCGATGTCGCGGGCGCGGATGTGGTGATCGAGGCGATCACCGAGGACGCCGCGCTCAAGGCACGGGTCATGGCGGAGCTCTCCGGCACGGTCCCCGCCGGGGTCCCGCTGATCACCAACACCTCGGGAATTCCCATCGCCGAACTGGCGAAGTCGGTGCGGCGGCCCGCCGAACTGGCCGGGGTGCACTTCATGAATCCGTCCTATCTCATCGAGATGGTGGAAGTGGTGCGCGGCCCGCAGACCGGCGAGGACGCCATGGCCGCGATCCTGGCCCTGCTGGGCCGGCTGGGGCGGAAGACGGTCGTCGTGCGGGACGCGCCGGGGTTCGTCACCAGCAGGCTGCTGCACCCCATGATCAATGAGGCGGCGCGCATCGTGGCCGAGGGCACCGCGAGTGTCGAGGCCGTGGACCAGCTCATGCACGGCTGCCTCGGCCATCCGACCGGCCCGCTGCGCACCGCCGATCTGATCGGACTCGACAATCTCGCGGACGCTCTTCGGCTACTCGCCGAGCGGACCGGAAATTCCACCTTCGAGCCCTGTGAACTTCTGCTGGAGAAGGTGCGCGCCGGTGATCTGGGGCGTAAGACGGGGCGCGGGTTCTACAACTATGGAGAGGTGCTTTCGTGAGTATGGACCAGGCAGTCACCGCCGAGGCGACCGAGCAGGCGATCACGGCGTTCGTCTCGGAGCGGGTGAAGGCGGAGGTCCCCGCCGACCAGGACCTCTTCGGGTCCGGGCTGGTGTCGTCGATGTTCGCGATGGAGCTCGTCGTCCATCTGGAACAGGCATTCTCCGTGCAGATCCTGGGAGACGACCTCAAGCGGGACAACTTCCGCACCATCGCGGCCATGACCGCTCTGGTGGTGCGGTTGCGCGGCGCCGAGAAGCCCGCCGATGACTGAGCCGCTCGCCGGCGCCCGTGAGATCGTCGACGACCTCGTCGGCGACCGGGCCGCGGAGTGGGACCGCACCGGTCTGATCCCCGACGACGTACTGCGCACGCTGTCCGCTCGCGGCCTGCTGTGCGCCGGGGTGCCGGAGGCGTCCGGCGGACTCGGCGCGAGCAGCGCGGCGAACGGCGAGTTCACCGCGTTCGTGGGCAGCCGGTGCAGCTCCCTGCGGAGCGTGATGACCTCGCAGGGCATGGCCGCGTGGACCATCCAGCGCCTGGGCAGCGCACAGCAGCACGCCGAGTACCTGCCGAAACTGGCCGGGGGTCAGCTCGCCGCCGTCGCGTTCAGCGAGCCGGAGGCGGGCAGCGATCTGTCGGCGATGACCACGACCATCGAGCAGGACGACGACACCGTCGTCGTCCGCGGCCAGAAGGTCTGGACGACCGCGGCCCACTACGCCGACATGATCGTCGTCGTCGGCCGCTATGGCTCCGGGGCGGCCGCCGTCGTGGTGCCCGCCTCGGCTCCGGGCGTCACCGTGACCAGGGTGGCGCAGCCGTCCGGCTGCCGGGCCGCGGGCCATGCGAACGTGACGCTGGACGAGGTGCGGCTGCCCGCCACCGCCGTGCTCGGCGGTGGACAGCCGCTGATGCTCCTGGTGACCACCGCGCTGGCGTACGGGCGGATCTCGGTCGCCTGGGGGTGCGTCGGCATCCTCCGGGCCTGCCTCGACGCCGCCCGCGGTCATGCCCGCACCCGGACCCAGTTCGGAAAGCGGCTCGCGGACCACCAGCTCGTCGCCCGCCACCTGGCGAATCTGCTGACCTCCGAGCAGATCGCCACCCGGGTGTGCGAACACGCCAGCCGGTGCTGGGACCAGGGCTCCCCCGAGATGGTCGTCGCCACCGTACTCGCCAAGCAGGTGGGCGCGGTCCAGGCCGCGCAGGGCGCCGCCACGGCGGTGCAGGTGCTGGGCTCGGCGGCGGCCCACGAGGGCCATGTGGTCGAGCGCGCCTACCGCGACGCGAAACTCATGGAACTCATCGAGGGCAGTACGGAGATCTGTGAGCTGATCCTCGCCGACCACGCCGTATCGATGCCCGCGACATGAGTCGGCGAACCGAGACAAGGAAGAGCCGTGGCTGAACAGACCGCGATCGTCAAGTGTCTGGTGTGGGACCTCGACAACACCCTGTGGCAGGGCACGTTGCTGGAGGACGGGGCGGTGACGCTCCCCGCCCCGGTCAGAGAACTCATCGTCGAACTGGACAGCCGCGGCATCCTCCAGTCGGTGGCCAGCAAGAACGACCACGACCTGGCCTGGAAGCAGTTGGCGGCGCTGGGCGTCGCCGAGTACTTCGTGCTGCCGCGCATCGGCTGGGGTCCGAAGTCCGATTCGGTGCGGGAGATCGCCACCGAGCTGAACTTCGCGCTCGGCACGATCGCCTTCGTCGACGACCAGCCGACCGAGCGGGCGGAGGTCCAGTTCCATCTGCCCGAGGTCCGCTGCTATGACGCCGGGCGACTGTCCGAGCTGTCCGCCCTCCCGGAGTTCAACCCGGCGACGGTGACCGTGGACGCGCGCCGCCGTCGCCAGATGTACCAGGCCGGATTCGAGCGGAAGGCGGCCGAGGCGGAGTTCCAGGGGCCGAGCGAGGACTTCCTGCGCTCGCTGGAACTGGTGATGCGCATCGGCCGCGCCACCGAGGAGGAGCTGTCCCGGGTCGAGGAGCTGACCCTGCGCACCAGCCAGATGAACGCCACCGGTGTGCACTACTCCATCACCGATCTGCGGGCGCTGCTGGCCGATCCACGCCATGAGGTGCTGGTGACCACGCTCACCGACCGGTTCGGGCCGCACGGCGCGGTCGGTCTCCAACTGCTGGAGAAGCACGAAGGCGTCTGGCATCTCAAGCTGCTGGCCACCTCGTGCCGGGTGGTGTCGTTCGGCGCCGGTTCGGCGATCCTGCGCTGGCTCGGCGACCAGGCCGCCCGGGCGGGGGTCCATCTGGCCGCCGACTTCCGGCAGACCGAGCGCAACCGGATGATGGAGATCGCCTACCGCTTCGCCGGTTTCACCGACGAGCCGTGCGACTGCCGGGCCGGGCTGCCCGCGCCCGCACAGGAGGAGATCCAGCGGCTGCATCTGTCCCCGGCGCCCTCCGACCCGCCGCCCACGATGGAGCTGCACGCCGTCAGCCTCCAGGACGTCTGAGCCCGCACCGGCCGGGAGGCCCGCCTCCCGGCCGGTTCCGATGTGAGAAGACCAGAGAAGATGGATGACGCATGGCGAACCAGGTAGGTCTCCCGGCCGCGCTCTCGGAGTACATCCGGGAGGTCTCCCTGCGGGAGGACGCGGTCCTGCGGGAGCTGCGCGAGACGACGGCGCAGCTTCCCGCGGGCACCGCGATGCAGGTCATGGCCGAGGAGGGCCAGCTTCTGACGCTGCTGGCCGGACTCACCCCGGCGAACAGGATCCTGGAGATCGGCACGTTCACCGGGTACAGCACCCTGTGCCTGGCCCGTGCCCTCGCGCCCGGCGGACAGCTCGTCACCTGTGACATCACCGACCGCTGGGCGAGCATCGGCGCCGACTACTGGGCCAGGGCGGGCGTCGAGGGGCGGATCGACCTGCGGGTCGGTGACGCGACCGACACCCTCAAGGCGATCCTCGCGGAGGAGGGGCCCGGCACCTTCGACTTCGTGTTCATCGACGCCGACAAGCAGGGCTACCCGCACTACTACGAGATGGCGCTGACGCTCCTTGGCGACCGCGGCCTGATCGTGGTCGACAACACGCTGTTCTTCGGCAAGGTGGTGGACCCCGAGGCGCAGGACGTCGACACCGCCGGGATCCGGGCGTTCAACAAGCTGGTCCACGACGATCCGCGGGTGGAGATGTCGCTGGTCCCCATGGCGGACGGCATCACGCTGATCCGCAAGAAATCGCCCGCGGGTGAGTGAGCGGAGCGACGGCTGAGGCGGGCCGGAGCGTCGGCTCCGGCCCGCCTCAGCCGTCGGCGGGGGCTTTCCCGCTCAGGCCCGCTCAGGTGACCACCCTCGGTATGTACGCCGCGTGGGCCCCGTCGGAGAAGCGGCGCAGTTCGACGCCGTACACCTCGGCGGGGCGGAGCTGCTGGCCGAGGAACGAGATGACCCGGTTGAATTCGGGCGGGAATTGACTGGCCACAATGACCATACGGAGCCTGCCCAGGGCCAGATTCCCCTCGATCGTGCGCAGGAACGAGCCCTGGTCGATCGGATAGCCCATCTCCGCCAGCAATCCCTCCGCGTCGGTGTCCTGCAATTGCGCGGTGTAATCGAGCGAGCGCTGGAGTATGTGGAGCGGCCAGTGCCGGGCCCCGCTGCCCGCGTAGTCGAGAATCTTCGACAGGGCGCTGTGCGCGTTCCAGGTGTCGTGCGGTTCCACCACTTCGGCGAGAATCGGGACACCCGTGGAATCGGCGAACAGATGGGTGGCGCTGAAGGAGTAGCCGTCCGTGTCCGGCATGATGTCCGAGGAGTTCCGGCGGATCAGCAGGAGCGGCGAGCCGGACTCGCGGGCCTGCGCGGCCGTGGACATCAGGTCCGGATAGCGGACGAGAATCTCATGAAGTGGCGGCTCGGGGTGGGCCGCCGAGGGTGTGAGCTGTGAGAGCCCGCTGTCGTTCTGGAGCACGATGCGTCGGTTCCAGGTCTCGGCGCCCGATCCCGGAAGGGACTCGCGCGGGCGGGCATGCCTGCCGGAGGACAGTTGCCCCGGGTCCACCGGCAGCAGCGCCGGACGCTCCATCCAGTTGTCGACCGGGACCAGGCAGGAATTGAGGATGAACGCCAGGGTTTTGTAGGTTCCGGCCAGCGCCAGCAGTTCGAGGATCTGCTCCTCGCTGTACTGCTCGGCGAGCTGCTTCCAGGTGCTGTCCGAGATCGCCGACTTGGTGTGCAGCTCGTCGACCGCCGTGAGGAGCGCGGCCTCGAAGGGTGTCCAGCCGGTGGCGTCCTCCGAGGCGGCGCGGGCGATCTCCGTCTCGGTCAGCCCGACGAAGAGCCCCGCGGCGTGATGATGCGCCCAGACGTACGTGGCCTGTGAACGCCAGGCCGTCCGCAGGATGACCAGCTCGCGCTCGCGAGGCGGGAGGATGTCGCCCGCCACATGAGACATCAGCGGCTGCATCGCGGGCAGCAGCGTCGGGTGGTTGGCGATGGTCCGGTGGACGTTCGGCGGCGGCCGGTCCGCGAGGATCCCGTTCAATGACCGGCTGACCTCCTGGAGGTAGACCTGGCCGGCCGGTGTGACGGCGAAGTCGTCCGCGTCCTGCGGATCGATCCTGGGCCGCATTTCCTCACCCTCGCGCTTGTGTTGTCACGTCGGCGTCTCGACGGACGCGCTGTCGGCTGTCGGGCAGCGGGCAGCTTGACGTTCGGCAGCTCGTTTCGGCCGACCCCGCCCAACAATAGGCGATCGTACGGACTTTCAAACACCGGAGGTCTAGGTGAATTCACAGCAACCTTCGCGTGCCTAAGGTGACGGTAATGACACGGAATGCATCCATGGCAGGGGAAACGGGCGACGAATAGCCCCAAAGGGAGGGTGATGCCGCCCCGCAACGGCCCAGCGATTTCTTCCGACCGTACATGTACTATTTCGCGCATTGTTGATCACGACTTGAACGGCAGTCCGGTGCCGCCGGATTCGCGGAGACCCGGCGTGTGCCAGCACTTGCCTCTCCTGCCGAGCCCGTGAGGACGACGAGTGGGGGAGCGGCACCGTGAGCCGACCTGAGTCCATATCCGCCGGCCGAATCCAGCCGCGGGACGGAGCCATCGCGGTAGTGGGGGTGTCCTGCCGGCTGCCGTCCGCGCAGGATCCCGCGCGCTTGTGGCAGTTGCTGACCGGCGGGCAGAGCGCGGTGGCACAGGTGCCGCCGGGCCGCTGGAGCGACGACGCGGCGGCGGACTCCGGCGAGACCGGGTGGGGCGCCTTCCTGGACGAAGTCGACCGTTTCGACCCCGAGTTCTTCGGGATCTCGCCGCGCGAGGCGCGGGCGATGGACCCACAGCAGCGGCTCGCGCTGGAGCTGGGCTGGGAGGTCCTGGAGGACGCGGGCGTCCTGCCGGCCCAGGTACGGGGCCACGACACCGGCGTGTTCATCGGTGTGACGGCGGACGACTACGGCGTACTGGACCGCCGCAGGGGACCCGCGGCCATCGCGCATCACACCCTGACCGGACTGAACCGCAGTGTGATCGCGAACCGGGTGTCCTACTTCCTGGGCCTGCGCGGGCCGAGCCTGGTGGTGGACACCGGGCAGTCGTCGTCGCTGGTCGCGGTGCATCTGGCCTGCGAGAGCCTGCGGCGCGGGGAGTCGGCCACGGCACTGGCCGGCGGTGTGCAGCTCAACCTGGTGCGCGACAGCGCGCTGGCGGCGGCCCGGCTCGGCGCACTGTCCCCGGACGGCCGCTGCTTCACCTTCGACGAGCGCGCCAACGGATACGTCCGCGGCGAGGGCGCGGGGATGGTGCTGCTCAAGCCACTGGCGAGCGCGCTGGCCGACGGGGACGAGATCTACTGCGTCATCGAGGGCAGCGCGGTCGGCAACGACGGCCCGGGCGCGGCCCTGACCACCCCCGATCCCGAGGGGCAGGGCGCGGTGCTGGCGGCGGCGTGCCGACGTGCGGGCGTCGACCCGGCGGCGGTCCAGTATGTGGAACTGCACGGGACCGGCACCCGGGTGGGCGATCCGGTGGAGGCGGCGGCGCTCGGCGCGGTGTACGGAGCGGACCGCGCCGCGGACAGCCCCCTGCTGGTCGGCTCGGTGAAGACCAACGTGGGGCATCTGGAAGGCGCCGCGGGCATCGTGGGCCTCCTGAAGGTCGTGCTGTCGCTGCGGAACGGCGAGCTTCCGGCCAGCCTGAACTTCGAACACCCCAATCCGCGGATCCGCTTCGACGAGTGGCGCCTGGACGTGGTCTCGGCGACCCGCCCATGGCCCTACCGCGACGGCCGCGCATTGGCCGGAGTGTCGTCGTTCGGCATGGGCGGCACCAACTGCCATCTGGTGGTGTCCGCCACCGAGCCCACTGACATGGGCGCGGGCACGGGGGACGGCGCCCCGGTGGCGGACGGCGCCGTGCCGTGGCCGCTGTCGGGCCGGACCCGGGACGCGCTGCGCGCGCAGGCCGCCCGCCTCGCCGCCCATCTCACGGAGCACGAGCGGCTCGATCCGGTGGACGTGGGCTTCTCCCTGGCCACCACCCGAACCGCGTTCGACCACCGCGCCGTCGTCCTCGCGCCGGACCGGCCGGAGGCCCTGGGCGCGCTGGCGGCGCTGGCCGACGGCGAGTCCGCGCCCGGCGTGGTGCGGGGAGTGGCCGACATCGAGGGCCGGACGGTGTTCGTCTTCCCCGGCCAGGGTTCCCAATGGGTGGGCATGGGCGTCCGGTTGATGGCCGAGTCCCCGGTCTTCGCCGAGCGGCTGGCCGAATGCGCCGCGGCGCTCGCGCCCCATGTGGACTGGTCGCTGCCGGAGGTGCTGCGACAGGCCGAGGGCGCCCCGTCGCTGGAACGGGTCGATGTGGTCCAGCCCGCCTCCTGGGCGGTGATGGTCTCCCTCGCGGCCGTGTGGCGGGCGCACGGGGTCGTCCCGGACGCGGTGCTGGGCCATTCGCAGGGCGAGATCGCGGCGGCGTGCGTGGCCGGTGCGCTGTCGCTCGAGGACGCGGCCCGTGTGGTGGCGCTGCGCGGCCAGGCCATCGCACGGCGCCTCTCGGGGGCGGGCGGCATGCTGTCGGTGGCGCTGCCGCGCGCCGAGGCCGAGGCGCGACTGGGCCGCTGGGACGGCCGGGTGTCGATCGCGGCGGTGAACGGGCCCGGCTCGGTGGTGGTCTCCGGCGAACTGGCGGCGCTGGACGAGCTGCTGGAGGAACTCGCGGGCGCGGATGTGCGGGTGCGGCGGATCGCGGTGGACTACGCCTCGCACTCGGCGCAGGTGGAGCGGGTGCGCGAGGAGCTGTCGGCCGTGCTGGAGGGCATCGCCCCGCGCCGGGCCGACGTGCCGTTCTTCTCCACGGTGACCGGCGAGTGGCTGGACACCACCGGCATGGACGCCGGGTACTGGTACCGCAATCTGCGGCAGACCGTCGCCTTCGAACCGGCCGTCCGGGCGCTGCTCGGCCAGGACCACCGGGTCTTCGTCGAGGTCAGCTCCCACCCGGTGCTGACCCCCGCGGTGCAGGAGGCCATCGACGCGGCCGACGTCCGGGCGCTCGCCGTCGGCACACTGCGGCGCGAACTGGGCGGGATGGACCGGTTCCTGAGCTGTCTGGCCGAGGTGTACGTGCGCGGGGTGCCGGTCGACTGGGCGCGGTCGTTCGCCGGGGCCGACGCCCGTCGGGTGGCCCTGCCGACGTACGGATTCCAGCGGGAGCGGTACTGGCTGCCGGAGCCCGCCGGGGGCGGCGCGGTGCCGGATGCCGCTCCGGCGGCCGTGGCAGAACACGTCACCGACCCGGAACCCGAGCCGGAGCGGGCGGAATCCGGCGCCTCGTGGACCCGCCCCGAGCTGGGGCGGCTGGTGCGCACGGAGACCGCCGTCGTGCTGGGATTCGCCTCCGCGGAGCGGGTGAACCCGGCGCGGTCCTTCAAGGAGCTGGGCTTCGACTCGGCGATGACGGTGGAGCTGGCGACCCGGCTGAAGGCCGCGACCGGGCTGCGGGTGCCCAACACCGTGCTGTTCGACCATCCCACGCCCGACGCCTGCGCCGACCATCTGGCCACGGAGCTCACCGCCCCGCCGACCGGCGACGCGTCCCCGGCGCCCCACGCCGTCCCGGCGGACGACCCGGTGGTCATCGTGGGCATGGCCTGCCGCTACCCCGGCGGCGTCAACTCGCCCGAAGGGCTGTGGGACCTGGTGTCGGGCGAGGTCGACGCCGTCTCCGACCTGCCCGCCGACCGGGGATGGGCCCCGGAGCTGACGGCCACCGGCAGGGCGGGCGGATTCCTCCACGACGCGGACCGTTTCGACGCGACGCTGTTCGGGATCTCGCCGCGTGAGGCGGCAGCCATGGATCCCCAGCAGCGGCTGGCGCTGGAGATGAGCTGGGAGGCGGTCGAACGGGCCGAGATCGCCCCGTCGTCCCTGCACGGCAGCCGCACCGGCGTGTTCATGGGCGCGATGGCCCAGGACTACGGTCCGCGGCTCAAGGACGGCTCCGGCGCCGCGGAGGGATATCTGCTCACCGGCACCTCGCCGAGCGTGCTGTCCGGCCGGATCGCCTACGCCCTGGGGCTGCGCGGACCCGCGCTGACCGTCGACACGGCGTGCTCGTCGTCACTGGTGGCGATGCACCTGGCGGCGCAGGCGCTGCGCACTGGCGAGTGCACCCTGGCGCTGGCCGGTGGTGTCACCGTCATGTCGGAGCCCGGCATCTTCGTGGAGTTCGCCCGGCAGGGCGGTCTGTCGCCCGACGGCCGCTGCAAGGCGTACGCGGAGGCGGCGGACGGCACCGGCTGGTCCGAGGGCGTGGGCGTCCTGGTGCTGGAACGGCTCTCCGACGCGACCCGCGCCGGCCACCGGGTGCTGGCCGTACTGCGCGGCTCCGCGGTCAACTCCGACGGTGCGTCGAACGGCCTGACCGCGCCCAGCGGAATCGCGCAGCGGCAGGTGATCGGCCAGGCCCTGGCCGGTGCCGGACTGACCCCGTCGGACGTGGACGCGGTGGAGGGGCACGGCACCGGCACCCGGCTGGGCGACCCGATCGAGGCCCAGGCGCTGCTCGCCGCCTACGGACAGGACCGGGACCCGGACCGCCCGCTGCTGCTGGGGTCGCTCAAGTCCAACATCGGGCATACGCAGGCCGCCGCCGGTGTCGCGGGCGTCATCAAGATGATCCTGGCGATACGGCACGGCGTACTGCCGCCCACCTTGCATGTGGACGCGCCGTCGTCGCAGGTGGACTGGTCGGCCGGGGCGGTGGAGCTGCTCACCGGGCCCACCCCGTGGCCACCGGCCGAGCGGCCCCGCCGCGCGGGCGTGTCATCGTTCGGGATCAGCGGCACCAACGCGCATGTGATCATCGAGCAGCCACCGCGGGACCGTACCGAGGAGACCGCCGAGCGGCCCTCGGGCGCGCCGCGGTCGCAGGCCGGGCCACGGTCGCAGGCCGGGCCGGACGTGGTGCCGTGGCCGGTGTCGGCTCGTAGCGAGGCGGCGCTGGAGGCGCAACTGGACCGGCTGGCCGCGTTCGTGGCCGACACCGGCGCGGCGGCGGCCGACATCGGCTACTCGCTGGCGACGACCCGCTCCGAGCTGGAGCATCGAGCGGTCCTCCTGGCCGCCACGGACCGTACGGCAGACGGCGACGCGCGGCCCGACGCTCGGCCCGTGAAGGTGGCCGGGGGCATGGCGGGCGACCCCGGCCCGCTGGCGCTGCTCTTCGCCGGTCAGGGCGCCCAGCGGCTGGGCATGGGACGCGAACTGCACGGCCGGTTCCCGGTGTTCGCGGCGGCGTGGGACGAGATCTGCGCGCTGCTGGACGGCGAGCTGGAACGGCCGCTGCGCGAGGCGGTGTTCGGCGACGACGCCGAGCTGCTGAACCGCACCGAGTACGCCCAGCCCGCGCTGTTCGCCCTGGAAGTGGCCCTCTACCGGCTGGTGGAGTCATGGGGGACGGCGCCGGATCTGCTGCTCGGGCATTCGGTCGGCGAGATCGCGGCGGCCCATGTGGCCGGAGTGCTGTCCCTGCCCGACGCGTGCACCCTCGTCGTCGCCCGCGGACGGCTGATGCAGGCGCTGCCCGAGGGCGGCGCCATGATCGCGCTGCGGGCCACCGAGGACGAGGTGGCGGCGCTGTTCACCGGCGCCGAGGACCGCGTGGGACTCGCCGCGGTCAACGGCCCCGAGGCGGTGGTGGTGTCCGGGGCGGCCGACGCGGTCGATGCCATCGCGGACCGGTTCGCGGCCGACGGCCGCAAGGCCACCCGGCTGCGGGTCAGCCACGCCTTCCACTCCCCGCTGATGACACCGATGCTGGACGACTTCCGCGCGGTTGTGGAGGGCCTGGCCTTCGGCGAGCCCCGCATCCCGATCGTCTCGACCGTCACCGGCGAGCGGATCGCCGCGGAGCGGATCCGTACCCCCGACTACTGGGTGCGGCACGTCAGGATGACGGTGCGGTTCGCCGACGCGGTCGGCGCCGCGGCGCGGGCCGGTGCGCACACCTTCCTCGAACTGGGCCCGGACGCCACGCTGTCGGTGCTGGCGCAGGACGCCCTGCCCGACGAGGTGGGTGTGGAGGCCGTACCGCTGCTGGGCAAGGACCGCGGCGAGGAGTCCACCGCGCTTGCGGCGGCGGCCCGGCTGTATGTGCGGGGCGTACCGGTCCGGTGGGCCGAACTGTTCACCGGGACCGGCGCGCGCCGGGTCGCGCTGCCCACCTACGCGTTCCAGCGGGAGCGGTACTGGACCGCGCCCGTCGGCAACGCCTCGGCGGGCGCGGTCCCGGCCGGGCTCGGCGGCGTGGACCATCCGCTGCTCGGTGCGGTCGTGGAGCTGCCCGAGACCGGTGGTCTGCTGTGCACCGGCCTGCTGTCGATGGCGGCGCGGCCGTGGCTGGCCGACCATGTGGTGGCCGGGCGCGTGACCTTCCCCGGCGCCGGATTCATCGAGCTGGCGGTGCGCGCGGGCGACGAGGTCGGCTGTGGTCTCGTCGAGGAACTCACCCTGGACGCGCCGCTGGTGCTGCCCGGGCAGGACGACGACGGCGTACGGATCCAGGTCGCGCTCGGCGGCCCCGGCGACGGCGGCCGACGCACCCTCGCCATCTACGCGCGGCCCGCCGACACGCCGGACGCGCCCTGGACGCGGCACGCCACCGGCACGCTCGCGCCGGGCACGCCTGGTGCCGGTGCCGGTGCCGGGTCGGCGTGGCCGCCCGCCGACGCCGTACCCGTCGACCTCGATGACTTCTACGAGCGGCGGCGCGAGGCCGGGCTCGCCCACGGGCCGTCGTTCCGGGCCGTGCGGGCGGTCTGGCGGGCCGGGGACGAGGTGCTGGCCGAGGTCGTCCTCCCCGAGCACCTCGCCGACGAGGCCGATGCCTTCCGCCTCCATCCCGCGCTGCTGGACGCCGCGCTGCACATCGCGTCGTCGGCAGGGCCGGACGGCGGGCAGTCGGTGCCCGCTCGCTCCGAGGTGTCGACCTGGTCCGGGGTGTCCCTGCACGCCGTGGGCGCGTCGGTGCTACGGGTGCGGCTGCGCGCCACGGGCGAGCACACGGTCACGCTCAGCGCGGTGGACACCGAGGGCCATCCGGTGGTGTCGGCGCGCACGCTGACGCTGCGTACGCCGGACGTCCACACCTCTGGGTCCATGGCCGCGCGGCCACTGCTGCGCCTGGACTGGCTGCCCGCCCCGGTGCCGGACACCGGTGGGCACGGCGACCCCGTGAGCGCCGGGGAGGCGCTGCTGGTCCCGGTCGCCACGCCGGACGGCGTGCCGGTGCCGGAGGCGGTCCGTATGGTCACCGCGTCCGTGCTCGACACGCTGCGGCACCACCTGAACGACGAAACAGGCGAAACAGGCGACGCAGGCGACGCGGACGACACGGACGCGACCGGCGGGAGTCGGCCCGCCCGGGTGGTGTTCGTGACCCGTGGCGCGGTGGCCACCACCCCCGACACGGCCCCTGACGTGGTGGCGGCCGCGGTGTGGGGGCTGGTGCGGTCGGCCCGGCAGGAGAGCCCCGACCGGTTCGTCCTGCTCGATCTGGACCCCGCGGAGACCGGGGATCCGGTGTCGGCCGCCGCCGGGACCCTGCGTGCCGCGCTGGACTGCGATGAGCCCGAACTGGCCGTGCGCGACGGGGAGTTGCTGATCCCTCGGCTGGCTTCCATCGGCGCCCCGGACCCGTCCGCGCCGGGCACCGTATGGGGCGATGACGGCACCGTGCTGATCACCGGCGGGCTCGGTGGTCTCGGCGCGCTGATGGCCCGGCACCTGGTCACCGCGCACGGGGTGCGCCATCTGGTGCTGGCCGGTCGTCGCGGTGCCGACACCGAGGGCGCGGACGCGCTCGTGGCCGAGCTGACCGGGCAGGGTGCGCGGGTGACCGCCGCCGCCTGCGATGTCTCCGACCGCGCCGCCGTGGCCGCCCTGCTGGCGGCGATCCCGGCCGAGCACCCGCTGACCGGTGTGGTGCACGCCGCCGGTGTGCTCGACGACGGGCTGCTCGGGGCGCTGACCCCGGACCGGCTGGACACGGTGTTCCGCCCGAAACTGGACGGCGCCTGGCATCTGCATGAGCTGACGCGTGACCACGGTCCGACCGCCTTCGTGGTGTTCTCCTCGGTGTTCGGCGTCCTCGGCAACGCGGGGCAGGCCGCCTACACCGCCGCCAACGCGTTCCTGGACGCGCTGGCGCTGCGGCGGAGCGCGGAGGGGCTCGCGGGCCTGTCCATCGGCTGGGGGCTCTGGCCGCGGAGCGGCGGTATGTCCGCCGGGCTGAGCGCCGCGCAGCTTCGCAGGATCGCCGCGGCCGGGCTGCCGACGCTCACCGTCGAAGAGGGACTGGCCTGCTTCGATGCCGCGGATGCGGCGGGCGAGGCGTCCGTCGTCGCCACCCGCGTCGACCGGGCCGCCCTGCGGGCGCGTGGCACCGTGCCCGCCGTCCTGCGCGGCCTGGTCCCGGTCGGCGCCGTCCGCCGGGCCGCCGCCACCGGTGGCGGCTCCGGTCCGACGGCCGGTCCGCTGACCGGGCTGACGGCCGACCGGGCCCGGGACACCCTGCTCCAGCTCGTCCGTGAGCAGGTGGGTGCGGTGCTCGGGCTCGCGGGTCCGGCGGCGGCCGGGGGCGGGCGGACGTTCAAGGACATGGGCTTCGACTCCCTGACCGCCGGTCAGTTGCGCAACAGCCTGCGCAAGCGGACCGGCCTGAGCCTGCCCTCGACCCTGATCTACGACCACCCGACACCGGAGGCCCTGGCCGGTCATCTGTGGGCCGAGCTGGGCGGCGGGGCCGACGAGCGGCGGGGGAGCGCCGCACCGGCCGCGATCACGGCGGGCGGTCCCGCAACTGGGGCGGGCGATCAGGAGCCGATCGCGATCATCGGAATGAGCTGCCGTTTTCCCGGCGGGGTGCGCTCGCCCGAGCAACTGTGGGAGTTGCTGACCGAGGGCACGGACGCCATCTCCCCGCTGCCCGCCGACCGTGGCTGGGACACGGGCGCGTACCACCCCGACCCGGAGCGGACGGGCACCACCTACTCGGCGGCGGGTGGCTTTGTCGACGGAGTGGGCGAGTTCGACGCGGCGTTCTTCGGCATCTCCCCGCGTGAGGCGGTCTCGATGGACCCGCAGCAGCGGATGCTGCTGGAGCTGACCTGGGAGGCGTTCGAACGCGCCGGGATCGACCCCGCGTCCCTGCGGTCCAGCATGACCGGCACCTTCGTCTCGGCGACCGCCCAGAGTTACGGCACGGGGGTGTCGGCGGACTCCGACGGCTACCAGCTCACCGGCACGCTCCCCAGCGTGCTCTCGGGCCGTCTGGCCTATCTGTTCGACCTCCACGGGCCGACCGTGACGGTGGACACCGCCTGTTCGGCGTCCCTGGTCGCGCTGCATATGGCGTGCCAGTCGCTGCGCTCGGGGGAGAGCACCCTGGCCCTGGCGGGCGGTGCCACCGTGCTGACCGGCCCGGACCTGCTGGTCTCGCTGAGCAGGCACCGGGTGATGGCGCCCGATGGGCGGAGCAAGGCGTTCGCCGAATCGGCGGACGGCATGGGCATCGCGGAAGGCGCCGGTCTCCTGGTGCTGGAGCGGCTCTCGGACGCGGTCCGCAACGGCCACCAGGTGCTGGCGGTCGTCCGCGGGTCGGCGGTGAACTCCGATGGCGCCTCCAACGGGCTCACCGCGCCGAGCGGGCCCGCGCAGCAGCGGGTCATCCGGCAGGCCCTGGCCAACAGCGGTCTCGCCCCGTCCGACGTCGACGTGGTCGAGGCACACGGCACCGGCACCGCACTGGGCGATCCGATCGAAGCACACGCCCTGCTGGCCACCTACGGCCAGGACCGGGGCGACGGCCCGCCGCTGCTGGTCGGCTCGGTCAAGTCCAACATCGGGCACACGCAGGTGGCCGCCGGTGTCGCGGGTGTCATCAAGATGGTGATGGCGCTGCGCCACGGCCGACTGCCGAAGACACTGCACGCCGCCGAGCCGTCCTCCCGTATCGCCTGGGACTCGGGCGCGGTCGAGCTGCTGACCGAGGCGGCACCGTGGCCCGAGCTCGGCCGTCCGCGGCGGGCCGCGGTCTCCGCGTTCGGCATGAGCGGGACCAACGCCCACGCCGTACTGGAGCAGGCCCCGGCGCCCACCGACCCGGTCCCGGACCCGGTGACCTCCTCGGTCCCGGATCCGGTGTGGGACGGGTCGGTGGCGTGGCCGCTGGCGGGCAAGTCGGCCGCGGCGCTGCGCGCCCAGGCCGCGAAACTGCTCGCACATCTGGACGCCCACCCGGGGGCGCGCCCGGTGGACATCGGGCATTCCCTGGCCACGACCCGTGCCGCCTTCGAGCATCGGGCGGTGCTGGTCGGCCAGGACCCCGTGGCGCTGCGCGGCAGCCTGGCGGCCCTGGCCGAGGGCACCCCGGATCCCGCGGCGGTGCGCGGCACGGCGTCCGAGCGCGGCCCGGTGGTCTTCGTCTTCCCCGGACAGGACGCGGCATGGGCCCAGATGGCGGCCGAACTGCTCGATGTCTCGCCCGTCTTCGCCGCGCGCGTCGCGGACTGCGAGGCGGCCCTGGCCCCGTATCTGGACTGGTCGCCCACCGATGTGCTCCGCGGTGAGCCCGGCGCGCCGCCGATCGAGCGGCGCCCCGATGTGCTCCAGCCCGTGCTGTGGACGGTCATGGTCTCGCTCGCCGCGCTGTGGCGCTCGTTCGGCGTCGAGCCCGCCGCCGTCGTCGGCCACTCCCAGGGCGAGGTGGCCGCCGCCTGCGTCAGCGGCGGCCTGTCGCTGGACGACGGCGCCCGCGTGGTGGCGCTGCGCAGCCGGCTCGTCCATGAGCGGTTGTCCGGACGCGGCGCGATGATGTCGGCGATGGCATCGCCGGAGCGGATACAGGAGTTGCTGGGCGAGGTGTCCGGCGCGGTGTCCATCGCGGCGGTCAACGGACCGAAGACGGTGACGCTCTCCGGCGATCCGGCCGCCCTCGACCAGGTCGAGCGCGGTCTGTCCGCCGCCAGGATCATGCGCTGGCGGCTGGCCGGGGTGGACTTCGCCGCACACTCGGCGCATATCGACGAGATCGAGGCCGAGTTGCTGGAGCTGCTGGCTCCGGTGCGGCCCCGGCCGTCGGAGGTGCCGTTCTACTCCACGGTGACCGGGGGCCGCCTCGACACCGAGAAGCTGGACGCCCGGTACTGGTGCCGGAACCTGCGGCAGACCGTGTCCTACGCCGAGACGATGACCGGTCTCCTGCGCGAGGGCTACGGCGTCATGATCGAGGTCGGCCCGCATCCGGTGCTCGCCGTCGGCACCAGCGAACTCATCGAGACCGCGGGCAGCCCGGCGGTCACCCTGGGCACCCTGCGCCGGGACGACGGCGGCTGGGACCGGGTCCTGCGCTCGCTCGGCGAGGCGCACGCCCACGGCGTGCCCGTCGACTGGACCAGGGCGCTCCCCGGCGGCCGTACGGTGGACCTGCCCACCTACGCCTTCCAGCACGAGTCGTACTGGATCGCCCCCCGCCCGCCCCCCCCCCCCCCCGCCACCTCGCCGGCCGGCACACCGCCGCGGTGGCCGACGAGCCGCTGTGGACCGCCGTGGACCAGGGGGACAGCGCCGCCGTCGCCACGCTGATCGGCCTCGAACCCGAGAGCAAGGGCGCGCTCGACTCGGTGCTCCCCGCGCTGTCGGCGTGGCGCAGGCGGCAGGACGAGCACACGCTGGCCGGCCGGCGGCGCTACCGGACGGTCTGGACACCCCTGCGCGTCCCCACCGGCCCCGCACCGACCGGAACCTGGCTGGTCCTCACCACCGGCTCCATCGACGACACGGATGTGATGGCCGCGCTGACCGCACACGGCGCCCAGGCGCGCCGTGTGGTCCTCGACGGGACCCTTACCGGCCCGGAGGCGATGGCCGCACAGCTCGCCGACGTCGGCCTCGACCGGGTGGCCGGAGTGGTGTCGCTGCTCGCGGCGGCCGAGGACACGGAGAGCGGCGAACCCGCGCTGCCCGCCGGTCTGGCCCTCAGCGTGTCGCTGGTCCAGGCGCTGATGGCGGCCGGGGCCGAGGTGCCGCTGTGGACGGTGACCCGCGGCGCGGTGTCCACCGGCCCGGCCGACCCGGTCCGTAATCCGCGGCAGGCGATGGTCCTCGGACTCGCCAGGACCGCGGCCCTGGAGGCACCGTCGCTGCGAGGCGGCCTGGCCGACCTCCCGGAGCGCCTCGACCCCGAAGCGGCAGGGCGGTTCGCCGCGCTGCTCGCGGCGGACCCGGGGGAGGACCAGGCGGCGGTGCGCCCCTCGGGCGTCCTCGTCCGGCGACTGGTGCGGGCACCGGCACGAGCCGACTCGCCCGGCACCTGGGCGCCCCGCGGCACGACCCTGGTCACCGGCGGCACCGGCGCCCTGGGCAGCCGGGTCGCCCGATGGCTGGCCCAGCAGGGCGCCGAGCATCTGGTGCTGATGAACCGGCGTGGCCTCAAGGCACCGGGCGCGGCCGAACTGGTGGCGGAGCTGACCGCCCGGGGGACGACCGCCGAGGTGGTGGGGTGCGAGCTGACCGACAGGGAGGCCGTGGCCGACGTACTCGACCGGCTCTCGGCGGACGGCCATCCGGTGCGCGCGGTGGTGCACACGGCGGGGACGAGCCCGCTGGGCCCGCTCTCCACGGCGAGCCCCGACCACTTCGCCGACGCGCTGCACACAAAGGTGGCGGGCGCCGCGCACCTCGACCAACTGCTCGACGACACCGGCCTGGACGCCTTCGTGCTGTTCTCCTCGATCTCCGGCGTCTGGGGCATCGGCCGGCACGCGGCACAGGCGGCGGCCAACGCGTATCCGGAAGCGCTGGCATCCCAGCGCCGCGCCCGGGGCGCCCCCGCGACGGCGATCGCCTTCAGCCCCTGGGAGGAGGCGCGCGGGCCGATGAGCGAGCACGACCGCGAGCAACTCCTGCGCAGCGGAATGTCCTTCCTCGACGGCGACCTGGCCCTGGCCGGGCTCGCCCAGGCGCTGCATGAACAGGAGACCGCGCTGACGGTCGCCGACATCGACTGGGACCGCCATCTCCCCGTCATCACCGAGGCCGCCCCCCGCCCGTTCTTCAGCGAGCTGCCGGAGGCGGCGGAGCTCACCGAGCCCGAACCCACCGGCGGACACGGCGACTTCACGGCACGGCTGCGGAGCCTGCCGCCCGCGGAAGCGCGGCGGCTCCTCCTCGACCTGGTGCGCAGCGAGGCCGCGGTGGCCCTCGGCCACTCATCCGGCGAGGCCATCGAGGAACACGCCGCCTTCCGCGACCACGGCATGGACTCGCTCGCCGCCATCGACCTGCGCAACCGGCTCGCCGCCGCGCTGGGCACGACACTGCCCAGCACCGTCGTCCTCACCCATCCCACCCCCGCCGACCTGGCCGGTCATCTCCTCGACCACCTCGCCACGCCGCCGGCCGAGGACCACGGCACCGGCGCCGCCCCGACGACCGACCTGGTCGCCCGCCTCCACCGCGACGCCGTGCGGACGGGCCGCAGGAACGAGGCCGAAACCCTGCTGCTCGACCTCGCCGCCCTCCGGCCCAGGAGCACCGGGCCCATGCCGTCCACCCTGGACCGGCTCACCACCGGCACCTCGGGCACGCGTCTGGTGTGCGTGGCCCCCATCGTGCCCCTGACCGGACCCGACACCTACTTCGCCCTGGCCGGGGCGCTCCCCGACACCTGGGACGTCTCCTGCCTGACGCCCCCCGGCTTCGGCACCGACGAGCCACTGCCCGCCACCCGCGAAGCCCTCGTCGAAGGGCTGGCCCAAGCGGTGACCGCGAGCACCACCGACCCGGTGATTCTCCTGGGCACCTCATCCGGCGGCATCCTCGCTCATGAGACCGCCCGCCATCTCGCGGATCAGGGGGTGCCCGTACGGGCCGTCGTCCTCCTGGACACCTACATCCTGGAATCTCCCGCCGCCCTCGCCCTCCAACCCCACCTGTGGCACGGCCTGTACGAGCGCGAGCACCACACCGACGGCTTCACCGCCACCGACCTGTCCGCCTACGCCTGGATGGAACGGCTCATCCACACCTGGACCCCCGCACCCACGCCCTTCCCGACCCTGCTGCTGCGCGCCTCGGACCCGCTCCCCGCGGCACCCGGGGCAGACCCGGTGCCGCCCGACTGGCAGACGGACCTTCCCCACATCACCACCACCCGCACCACTCCGGGCAATCACTTCACCCTCGTCAACCAGCACGCCCCCACTGCCGCGGGCCACATCACCGACTGGCTCACCGAACTGGGGTGAACAGCCCCTCCGGGCGGGGACGGGGCCGGCCCCCGTCCCCGCCCGTGGTGCGTACGCACCAGGACAGGCGCGTGGCTGGTCCGGGAGCACCAGGCGAAGACGGCGGCGGGAGACGATGCCCGGCGGGGCGCCGGAAGGAAGGGTTGGAATGCGCGCGAATCCCGCGCATTCCCCTTGCCTGACGGTGTCTGGAGTGATCTACAGGTGGCGACATTTCTTTACCGGATCGGACGGTGGGCCTTCCGGCGGCGCCGGCTCGTAGGCGGTCTGTGGCTGGGCGCCCTGGTGCTGGCGCTGGCCGCCGCCGCGATGGCACCGGAAGGGGAGGAAGAGGACCTCTCCATGCCCGGCACCGAATCACAGCAGGCGTTCGACCTGCTGGACGAGCGCTTCCCGGAGAGCAACTCCCAGGGCGCCGAGGCCCGTTTGGTCTTCCAGGCCCCGGACGGCCAGCGGGTGACGGCCAGGGAGAACAAGGCGGCCGTCCAGGACACGCTCGGCTCGCTGGACGGGGGCGACCAGGTCGCGTCGGCCACCGACCCCTTTGAGAGCGGCGAGGTCAGCGAGGACGGCACCATCGCCTACTCCACGATCACCTACACCGAGGGCGCCGTCGACCTGACCGAGTCGACGAAGACCGCCCTCGAGGACGCCGCGGACCAGGCCCGGGACGCCGGGCTGACCGTCGAGGTCGGCGGCTCGGCCCTGGACTCGGAAGAGGAACCGGGCGGTACGACGGAGCTCATCGGCGTGGCGGTGGCGGCCGTGGTGCTGGTCCTCGCCCTCGGGTCACTGGTCGCGGCCGGACTCTCGCTGCTGACCGCCCTCTTGGGCGTGGCCATCGCCTTCGGGCTGGTCTCCGCGCTGGCCGTGCCGCTGGGGCTGACGTCCACCGTCGCCATCCTGGCGCTGATGCTGGGCCTGGCGGTCGGCATCGACTACGCACTCTTCATCACCTCCCGCTTCCGCGACGAATGCGCCCAGGGCAGCGAGCCGGAGGAGGCCGCCGGCCGGGCGGTGGGCACGGCCGGATCCGCCGTCGTCTTCGCCGGGGCGACCGTCTTCATCGCCCTGGTCGGGCTGGGGGTCGTCGGAATCCCCGAACTCACCAAGATGGGCATGGGCGGCGCGGGCGCCGTGGCCCTCGCCGTACTCGTCGCACTGACCCTGGTCCCCGCGCTGTTCGGCCTCTTCGGCCGCCGGATCCTGCCCCGCGCCCTGCGCAAGGCCGAGGGAGCGCCCCGAAGGGGCGCGGGGAACTGCGCGACCGGCCACGACGAACCCGCAGACGGCCGACGACCCATCGCGGCAAAGCCGGAGAAGCGCATAGGCACTCGCTGGGCGCGATTCGTGCTGCGCCGACCGATGGCCGTGCTGATGGTCGCCGGACTCGGGCTCGGCGCCGTCGCCCTGCCGGCCCTGAGCCTCGAACTCGGGCTGCCCGGAGACGAGTCCAAGTCGGTGGAGACCACCCAGCGCCGCGCCTACGACCTGCTGTCGGAAGGCTTCGGCCCCGGCTTCAACGGCCCGTTGACCGTGGTCGTGGACACCTCGAAGTCCGCGGACACCCGGGCCGTCACCAACCAGGTCGTCAAGACCGTACGGGGACTGGACGGGGTCGCCTCGGTCGGTGATCCGGTGCTCAGCCGGACCAAGGACACCGCCGTCCTCACCGCCGTCCCCAAGACCGCGCCGAACAGCGGCGAGACCAAGGACCTGGTGCACGCGATCCGGGGCGCGGTCTCCGGCGTCGAGGCGGACACGGGCGCCACCATTCTGGTGACCGGCACCACCGCGATGAACATCGACATCTCCGAAGCCATGTCCGACGCCCTCATCCCCTATCTGACCGTGGTCATCGGGCTGGCGGTGCTTCTGCTGCTGGTGGTCTTCCGCTCGGTCCTGGTCCCGGTCAAGGCCGCGCTCGGCTTCCTGCTGTCGGTGGGTGCCGCCTTCGGTGTCCTCGTCGCCGTCTTCCAGTGGGGCTGGGCGGCGGACCTGCTCGGCATCGAGCAGACCGGACCGGTCATGTCGCTGATGCCGATCCTCATCATCGGCATCGTGTTCGGCCTCGCCATGGACTACGAGGTCTTCCTCCTCACCCGGATGCGGGAGGCCCATGTCCATGGCGCGTCCCCCGGCGAGGCGATCGTGGCCGGTTTCCGGCACAGCGGACGGGTGGTGGCCGCGGCGGCGATCATCATGATCAGCGTGTTCGCCGGATTCGTCGGGATGAGCAGCCCGACCATCCAGACGATGGGCGTCGGCCTGGCCGCCGCCGTCCTCTTCGACGCCTTCGTGGTCCGGATGGCGATCGTGCCCGCGGTCCTGGCACTGCTCGGCCACCGGGCCTGGTGGCTGCCCCGTATCCTCGACCGTGTGCTGCCGAATGTGGATATCGAGGGTGAGGCACTGACCAGGCATGTCCCGGCGTCCGCGACCGTGCCGGACACCGCGGTTCCGCCGCTCCCCGTCGGCCGGTACCGGGGCTGAGCCGGCCATGACGAACACAGGTGGCGGTGGCCCGCGATCACGCGGCACGTGGTGGCGGGAGGGAGCGATCACCGCGGCGGCGTTCGCGCTCTGTCTGCTCGGCGGCGCTCTGAAGGAAGACGGCAGCACGCTGTCACTGCCGCCCGCCGCCGCCTACCTCATCGCCGTGGTGTCCTGTGCCGTACTGCCGGTGCGGCACCGGGCGCCCCTGGCCGCCATGGCGGTCACCACCGCGGGCGGTGTGCTGGTGCCGTTCTCGGGCCTGCTGCTGAGCCCGCTCATCGTGGCCCCCGCCGTGATCACCGCCTACTCGCTCACCGCGCGCACCGAACGGCACGCGACGAGCGCGGTGTCGCTCACCTCCCTGGCGCTGCTGGTCGCCTCCGCCCCCCTGTTCGGGGCCCTCTCGTGGAAGGACGCGAGCAGGGTGGCGGCGGTGGCGGCGTTCCCGCTGGTGGCCGCCGTACTCGGGCACGCGGTGCACAACCGGCGGGCCTATCTGGCGGCCGTGGAGGAGCGGGCCCAGCGGGCCGAGAAGAGCCGGGAGAGCGAGGCGCGCCGGAGAGTGGCCGAGGAACGGGTGCGCATCGCCCGGGAACTGCACGACCTGGTGGCCCATCAGATCACCCTGGCCAACGCGCAGGCATCGGTCGCCGCCCACCTCTTCGACACCCGCCCGGAGCAGACCCGTAAGAGCCTTACGGAGCTCGTCGAGACCACCGGCCACGCACTCGACGAACTGCGGGCCACGGTCGGCCTGTTGCGCCAGTCCGGGGACGCGCCCACGCCCGGCGATCCGGCACCCGGGCTGTCCCGGCTTCCCACCCTCCTCGAGTCCTTCCGCCGCGCGGGTCTGGAGGTGTCGGTGCACCAGGAGGGCACGGCCAGGCCGCTGTCGCCGGGAGTGGACCTCACCGCGTACCGCATCGTCCAGGAGGCGTTGACCAACGTGACCAAGCACGCCGGTAGCGGCAGCGCCCGGGTGGGCCTCGCCTGGAACCGCGATCGTGTGACCATCACCGTCGCCGACGACGGAAGGGACGCCCGTACGGGGCCGAACGCGGCCACGGGACGGAGTGCGCCCGCGATGCCGGAGCGTCCGCCCGGTTACGGTCTGATCGGGATGCGGGAGCGCGCCACCGCGGTCGGGGGACACCTCTTCGCGGGCAAGCGCCCGGAGGGCGGGTTCCTCGTCTCCACCGAGCTGCCCCTCCCGCCCGCCAAGGACCCGGCGCGGACCACGGACGGAGCGACCACCATCGAGGGACGGATGGCCGACGCGGCGACAGACGACGGACGGACAGACGACGGACGGACAGACGACGGACGGACGGGCGACGTGCGGACGGGCGACGTGCGGACGGGCGACGTACGGACGGGCTACGGAGAGGCGGGGGATGCGCCGTGACGCTCCGAGTGCTGCTCGCCGACGATCAGGCCCTGCTGCGCGGGGCCTTCCGGCTGCTTCTCGACTCCGCCGACGACATCACCGTGGTCGGCGAGGCCGCCGACGGCAGGGAGGCGGTGAGACTCACCCGGCAACTGCGCCCGGACGTGGTGCTCATGGACATCCGCATGCCCGAGGTGGACGGTCTCGCCGCCACCACGGAGATCTGCGCGGACCCGGAACTGCGCGCCAGCCGCATCCTCATCCTCACCACGTACGAGACCGACGAGTACGTCGCGCAGGCGCTGCGCGCCGGGGCCGGCGGCTTCATCGGCAAGGGCATCGGGGCCGAGGACCTGCTGGCCGCCGTGCGGACGATCGCCGACGGCGACACGCTGCTGTCCCCCGCCGCGACCCGCTCCCTGGTCGCCCGCTTCCTGGCCACACCGGCCGACGCCCCGCCGCGCCACGCCGAACGGCTCGCCGTGCTCACCCCGCGCGAACGCGAGATGGTGGCGCTGGTCGCCACCGGCCTGTCCAACCAGGAGATCGCCGAGCAGATGTTCCTCAGCCCCTTCACCGTCCGCGCCCATGTGCAGCGCGCCATGACGAAGCTGGAGGCCCGTGACCGGGCCCAACTCGTCGTCATCGCCTACCGGACGGGTCTGGCCCACGCCGCCCCCGACGGCGACGGGGCCGACCCCCTGTCGTAGTCCGAGGTCACGGCATCGTGGCGAACGCGGGCAGCGTGAGGGCCGAATGGGCCGGTCGTGGCGGCGCGGAAGGCAGGGTGGCGAGGCCACGCAGCCTGGTGTTGCGCTGCTCCAGCGCCTGCGCGGTGGTGGGGAAGAGCGTGGCCCCGCCCTTGTCGACCAGTGCCTGATTCATGGCGACGAAGTCGTGAACGTCGCGTTCGTAGGCGGCGAACGCCACGGTGTGATCCCGGTGCGTGGCCAGGGCGTTTGCCAGCATATAGGCACCGACCAGCGCGAGGCTCGACCCTTGTCCGGTGAGGAACGAGGGTGCGTACGCGGCGTCGCCGACGAGCGCGATGCGGCCGCTGGACCAGTGGGGCATGCGGATCTGACCGGCCGTGTCGAAGAACAGGTCATCCGCGTCGCGCAGGGCGTCGACCATACGAGGGACCTCCCATCCGGCGCCCGCGAAGGCCGCGGCGACCAGGTCCCGCTGGGCGTCGGGGTTCCGGAGGGCATCGAGCGGCGGTTCCGGCCGGTGAAAGGTGAGGAAGGCGTGCACCTCGTCGTCGTCCCCGACGGCGTAGAGGGCCGCGGCCTTCCCCGGGGTGTTCCACATCATGACCTCGCGGGAGAGCCCGAAGGTGTTCGGCATGGTGAAGATGGCGAAGCAGTAGCCGAGGTAGCGGTGGAACTGTTCCTCGGGGCCGAACAGGGCCTCCCGGGTGGCCGAGTGCATCCCGTCGGCGCCGATCACCAGGTCGAACGTGCGCCGTTGCCCACTGCGGAACGTGACGTCGACCCCTTGTCCGGATTCGTCGAGGGTGTCGATGGAGTCGCCGAACAGGAATTCCACATCGTCGCGGACTTTTCCGTACAGGCTCGCCGCCAGATCCCCACGACGCACTTCCAGGTCCTGCCCCTCGACACCGCCGGCAACGGCGCTCGGGTTGAGCGAGGCCACTTCGCCGCCATCGGCGTCGAGGAAGGTGCAGCGGCGCGAGTCGATATGCGCGTCCCGCAGCCGCGGCAGTATCCCCATCCGCCGGACCACCTCGATCGCGGTACCGCGGATGTCGATCGGGTAGCCACCGGCGCGCAGTGCGCCTGCCTTCTCCGCGACGGTGACCGCGCATCCTGACCGGTGCAGCCAGTACGCCAGCGCGGGCCCGGCGATACTGGCCCCGGAGATCAGAACGGTGCGCTTCGCGGTGGTACGTACGTCCATCGACGGACCGGTGGATGTCATGCCTGGACTCCATTCTGCGTGTTAGGGATCTGCGCGTTACGGATCTGCGTGCTGCGGATCTTCGTGATGGGGACAATGAGCAGTGCCAACGCGGCGACGAGACCGGCGGTGACGAAACCCGTGACGAAGGCCGATTCGGTCGGCAGGCCCGTCTTCGAGTCGGCCCCGGAGTCGAGGATCGCGCCGCCGACCTGGGAGCCCAGGGCGACGCCGATCACGCGTGTCACCACGAGCAGGCTGGTGGCGATGCCGGTGTCCCCGGTGTCGACGGCGGCGGCGGCGCGGGTGAGCAACGCCGTACTGGCGACGCCCGCGGCGATCGCGGCCAGCGCCTTCGCGACGACGAGCTGCCATTCCGCGGTGTGCAGCGACGCCAGGGCGATCGCCGTGGCCG
The DNA here is from genome assembly GCF_047218265.1 of Streptomyces sp. CY-1. Lineage (NCBI taxonomy): Bacteria > Bacillati > Actinomycetota > Actinomycetes > Kitasatosporales > Streptomycetaceae > Streptomyces > Streptomyces sp. CY-1. The sequence continues at coordinate 2,898,872 of NZ_CP178393.1, read as the reverse complement.
TCGTGACGACGGCACCCCCGACGAGCACGGCACGCAGACCGAAACGCCGCGCCACGACCCCGCCGACCGAATCGCTCACCGCCCCGGCGATGGCGCCGGGCAGCAGGAGCAGTCCGATGTCGGTGGTGCTGAGCCCGAAGCCGTATCCGTCGGCCGGTATCGCGAACATCTGCGGCAGCAGAAAGGCCACCATCCCGAAGCTGGTGGTGACGACCAAGGTGAGCACGGACGAATGCCACATCGCGGGCTTGGCCAGCATGCGCAGATCGACCATCGGCGAGGCCGCCCGGCGCTCGACGGCGACCCACGCGGTCGCGAGGGCGGCCACGAGAAGGATGAGGGCAACGACCGCGAGGGGCGGCAGACCATCGCCCATCACCCTGACGAGCCCGATCATGAACACGAGCAACGTGCCGCTCAGCAGCGCCACGCCCGGCCAGTCGATCCTGTCGTCCGACGCGATCGGCGGATCATGCGGCATCAGCCGCATCAGGACCAACGTCGTGGCGATGATCGCGATCGTCGGCAGCGCGAACATCCAATGCCAGGACAGCTTTTCCGAGAGCGGCCCGGCGATCAGCGTTCCCACCATGCCGCCGCCCGTGAACAGGGCCATGACCACCCCGATCGCCACCTGTGACTCGCGTGCGGGGAGGTTTTTGCGCACCAGGATGAAGGAGAGGGGCAGCGCGCCCACCATGACGCCCTGCAAAATCTGACCGAGCAACAACACCGGCAGGTCCGGGGCGAGGCTCGCCAGCAGACCACCGGCCGAGACCACGGCCATCAGCCAGACCAGCACCCGCTTTCCGCCGAAGCGGTCGCCGAGTTTGCCCGCGACGGGTGTGATGACCGCGCCGGTGATGAGCAGGGTGTTGCCGATCAACGCCCCTTCGGAAGGGCTGACCCCCAGCTCACGTTGCAACTGCGGGAGCGCGGGCTCCACCACTGACTGGAGAGTGCCGAGGGCGAGCGCCAAGATGCCGAGGGCACCGATCGACAGCCTCCCGATGCGGACCGGGGAAGCTACAGCTAGGGACATGGACGTCCTTCCAGACACCGTCGGACAGGGGGGAACGCGCGGGATTCACGCGCATTCCAACCCTTCCTTCCGGCGCCCGTCCGGGCATCGTCTCCCGCCGCCGTCTTCCCCTGGTGCGCCCGGACCAGCCACTCACCCGTCCTGGTGCCTACGCACCACGGACCGACGCGGGTTGTCGCGCTCGGCCGCGGCCCCTTAGGGGCGGGTCGCGCGGATCAACCACCCGGTGGTGAGCAGGCACACCGTGGAGATGGCACAGAGGATCAGCGGTACGGCGCGGACGCCCGCGAGTTCGATCGCCATGCCGAGCGCGGGCGGTGCGGCGACCCCGCCGACCATCGAGGCCGCCATGACCAGTGCCCCGGCCCGGTGGGCGCGCGGCGCCGTCCGGAGCAGCCAGGGCAGCCCGGTGGGGAAGATCGGCGCGATGAACAGCCCGGCACCCGCGTACGCGTACGGGGCCGCGGCCGGGATCCCGGCCAGCAGCAGACACCCGGTCATCCCCGCGCAGCTCACCACGATGATCGCCGGAGCGGACCAGCGCAGGGCGAGCGGGGCGACCAGGAAGCGGCCGACCGTCATCATCAGCCAGAAGGCGGAGGTCGCGGAGGCTGCGGCGGTCGCTCCGTAACCGATGGTCTCCAAATGGGTCGGCTCCCAGCCGCCGACGCCGGACTCGATGGCGACGTGGAGGACGTACAGGACGACGAAAGCGCCCAGCACGGTGGCCAGGCCGCGGGCGCGGACCCGCCCGCGCGCGCCCGTGTCGTCGCCCGCGGCCCCTCCCGCCTCCGCGCCCCCTCCCGCCCCGGCCTCGCCGCCGCGCGCCGGGGCCTCGTCGCGCACCCCGGCCAGACACAGCACCAGCGGCAGCGTGAGCGCGGCGAAGCCGAGGAAGACGGCGGGGTAGTGCGCGGCCCCGACCAGGCCGATGAGGGCCGGGCCGAGGACGGCGCCGATGCCGAAGTGGGCGTTGAGGATGTTGAGCATGGCGGCGCCGCGGCGCCCGAAGCCGACGGCGAACAACTGGTTCAGCCCGTAGTCGATCCCGCCGAAGCCCAGCCCCGCCAGGAGCGCCAGACCCAAGGCGAGCGGCCAGGCGGGCGCGAGCGCGAACCCGGCCGCGCCACCCGCCATCAGCAGGTAGGACCAGCCCAGCAGCCGTCGGTTGCCGATCCGGCCGAAGAGCCGGTCGAAGACGAGCACCCCCGCGACACCGCCGATGAAATGCGCGCTCAGGCCGAGCCCGGCGGCCGAGGGCGAAAGCCCGTAGGTGTCGCGCAGGGCGGGGATCGACGGCCCGTAGAGCGCCTGCAAGGCGCCGATGAGAACGAAGCCGACGCAGGAGGCGGCCACGGCGGCGCGGCTGAACAGGGGTGTGGGGGAGGGGAGTCGAGGAGGGCGGTGCGGAGGAGGAGGGGTGCTCGACGGGGTGCTCGATGGCTTTTCCACGGCGTCCACGAAGGGGAGTGTTACCGCTAACATCGTGGCCGTCAAGGGAGTTTGGCCACCGTCGACCACTGCGCTCGGCGCCTCGGCGCCTCGACGGCGAATCGCGCTTCGAACAAAATCCCGTGCGCTTCGGGCCGGACCTTGCCAGGCTGAGCGGATGGACCGTCAACGCAGATCCCAGCTCGCGCACGCCGACCACCCGATCGCCGCCCCGCTCGCCGATGAGTCGGTGGCCCGACTGCTCGACCGGGCGGTGGCGGACGAGGCCGACCGCGCCCTCGACCTCGGCTGTGGAGGCGGCGCCTGGCTGCGGCGGCTCCTGGTCCGCTATCCGTGGATGCGGGCCGAGGGGGTGGACATCCACACCGCGGCCCTGGAGCAGGCACGCGAGGGCGCGGAGGAAGCCGGGGTCGCGGACCGGCTGGTCCTCCATGACATGGACGCATCGGTCTTCGCCTCGGCACACCGCTTCGACCTGGTGCTGAGCGTCGGCGCCGCACACGCCTTCGGCGGGCTGCTGCCCACCCTCGCCGCGGCGCGTGAACTCCTCGCCCCGGACGGCCATGTCCTCATCGGCGACGGCTTCTGGGAGCGCGAACCCGACGCCGCCGCCCTCTCCGCCCTGGGCGCCACCTGGGACGACTACGCCGACCTCGGCACCACCGTGGACCGCGTCACCGCCGACGGCTGGACACCCGTCTACGGCCACGTCAGCACGGCGGGGGAGTGGGACGACTACGAGTGGTCATGGACCGGCTCACTGTCCCGCTGGGCCCTGGACCACCGCGACGAACCCGACGCCCTGGACACCCACAAGGTCGCCGCCGAACACCGCTCCCAGTGGCTGAACGGCTACCGCGGCACCTTCGGCTTCGTCACCCTCGTACTGCGGCAGAGCCCCTGAGCACCACGCTGGGCGTTGTCGGTGGTGGATGGGACCATCGCGGCATGTGCGCCGACAGCTCGACCACCGCCTACTGGGACGCCGCCGCCGCGGACTTCGATGACGAGCCGGATCATGGGCTGCGGGATCCGGCCGTGCGGGAGGCGTGGGCCGCGCGGTTGCGGGGGTGGCTGCCCGCGCGGGCCGGGGATGTGCTCGATCTCGGATGTGGCACGGGGAGCCTCGCGCTGCTCGCGGCCGAGCGGGGGCACCGGGTGACGGGGGTCGATCGCTCGCCGCGGATGGTCGAGCTGGCGCGGGCGAAGCTGGGCGGGACGGGGGCCACCGTGCTGGTCGGGGACGCGGCGGAGCCGCCCGTGGGGGAGGGGAGCTTCGATGTCGTCCTGGTCCGGCATCTGCTGTGGATGCTGCCGGACCGGCAGGCGGTGCTGCGCCGCCTGGTCCGGCTGCTGCGGCCGGGTGGGCGGCTGGTGCTGATCGAGGGGCGGTGGGGCGAGTCCGACCCCGTCGGGCTGCCCGCCGCCGAGCTGTCCGCGCTGGTCGGGCCGCTGACGGAGCGGCTGTCGGTCGAGCAGCTCGCGCCGGACGCGGCGCTGTGGGGGCGGGCCGTGCACGACGAGCGGTATGCCCTGGTGGCCGACCTGGCACCGGCCCGGCGCCATACCGAGATCGTGGACGTCCATCTGATCCTGCGCCGCGGGGATGAGGTCCTGCTGGCCCGCCGTGCCAACACCGGCTATGCGGATGGGCTGCTGCACGCCCCGTCCGGGCATGTCGAGGACGGCGAGGACGTCCGCACCGCGATGCTCCGCGAGACGGCCGAGGAGATCGGCCTCACCCTGGGCCCGGACGAGGTGCGGGCGGTCCTCGTGCTCCAGCACAAGGCGCCCACCGGGGCGGCCCGTACGGGGTGGTTCTTCGAGGCGGAGCTGGAGGAGGGCGGGCAGGAGCCCGTCAATCGGGAGCCGGAGAAGTGCTCCGGGCTCGGCTGGTTCCCGCTGGCCGCGCTGCCGGACGACATGGTGGCGTACTGCCGAGCGGGCCTCGAGGCGTATCGCGCGGGCCACCGCTTCGCCGTCCACTGGCACGAGCCGGACGACCCGATCGCGTATGCCCCGCAGGGTCCCGGCCGGCTGACCCCGCTCTGACGATCAGAGGTTACGGGACGCTGTCCCGTTTAGTTAGACTCGGCGGCGAAGGGAAGGGTGCGGTGAACGACAACGATCGAGACGCGGGGCGCGCGGCCCGGCCCAAGCGGGCCGACGCGCGGCGCAATGAGCAGGCCCTGCTCGAAGCGGCCGCCGCGGTCTTCGTCACCTCGGGCGTGGAAGCGCCGATACGCGATATCGCGGCCAAGGCCGGGGTCGGCACGGCCACGATCTACCGTCACTTCCCGACGCGGGCGGATCTGATCGTCGCCGTCTACCGCCACCAGGTCGAGGCCCTCGCCGAGGCCGGTCCGGCCCTGCGGGCGACCAGCGAGACTCCGCACGCCGCCCTGGGGCACTGGATCGATCTCTTTGTCGACTTCCTGGTCACCAAGCACGGGCTCGCGGCCGTGCTCCAGTCCGACGAGCCCTGCTTCGACCCCCTGCACTCCTACTTCCTCGACCGGCTCCTGCCCGTATGCACCCAGCTCCTGGACGCCGCGGTCGCCGCGGGCGAGATCCGCACCGGCCAGGACGCCTATGAGCTGATGCGCGGCGTCGGCAGCCTCTGCGCGGGGGCCGGCGCCGACCCCCGCTACAACACACGCCATCTGGTCGAGCTGCTCATCGCGGGACTGCGCCGACCGCACTGACCACCGGCCACCGGCCACCGGCCATCGGCCATCGGCCATCGGCCACCGGCCACCGGCCACCGGCCATCGGCCGGACAGCGCCCGCCCTGGCACACAATGGGGGCCACAAACCACCCCGCCCACGCCCCAGGAGCCCCAACGTGGCCTTGCAGATCACCGTCGACCAGGACGCGGCGACCGCCCCCTTCGCGCAGATCCGCACACAGATCGCCGAGCTGGCCCGCTCCGGCGCGCTTCCCGTGGGCTACAAACTGCCGACCGTACGCGGCTTCGCCGAGGAGCTGGGGCTGGCGGCGAACACCGTCGCCAAGGCGTACCGGGCCCTGGAGGCGGACGGTGTGATCGAGACCCGTGGCCGCCACGGCACCTTCATCGCGGCGGCGGGCGACGCGGCCCGGCGCCAGGCCGCCGAGGCCGCCCAGACCTATGTCCAGCGGGCACGCCGCCTGGGTCTGGACCGCGCCGCCGCGCTCGCCGCCGTCGAGGACGCCCTGCGAGCCGCCTACGGAGACCCCACTGGAAGCTCTGCCGCCGGCCCCGCCTGACATGCTGTCCCCCATGACCAGCCGCAAAGCCCTCGTCCGACGCCCCAGCCCCCGCCTCGCCGAGGGGCTTGTCACCCATATCGACCGCACACCGGTCGACGCCGCGCTGGCGCTGCGGCAGTGGGAGGTCTATGTCGTGGCGCTGCGTGCGCACGGCTGGGAGACGGTGGAGCTGCCGCCGCTGGACGACTGCCCGGACGGGGTGTTCGTCGAGGACACCATGGTCGTCCACCGGAACGTCGCGGTGATCGCCCGCCCCGGAGCCGAGTCCCGCAGGCCCGAGACGGTGACGACGGAGGAGGCCGTGACCGGGCTCGGCTGCTCGCTGAACCGGATCCGTGAGCCGGGCACGCTGGAGGGCGGCGATGTCCTGAAGATCGGCGACACCGTCTACGTGGGACGCGGCGGACGCACCAACGGCGAGGGCATCCGCCAGTTGCGCGCCGCGCTGGAGCCGCTGGGCGCACGGGTGGTGGCCGTACCGGTCAGCAAGGTGCTCCACCTCAAGTCGGCCGTCACCGCGCTGCCGGACGGCACCGTCATCGGCTATCCGCCACTGGTCGACGACCCCGACGCGTTCGACCGCTTCCTCCCCGTCCCCGAGGAGTCCGGCGCCCATGTGGTGCTGCTCGGCGGCGGCAAGCTGCTGATGGCGGAGAGCGCGCCGCGCAGCGCCGAGCTGTTCGCCGAGCTCGGCTATGAGCCGGTGCCGGTGGACATCGGCGAGTTCGAGAAGATGGAGGGCTGTGTGACCTGCCTTTCGGTGCGGCTGCGGGAGCTTTACGCCTGACCTGAGAACCGGGACCCGGGGGCCCGACTCTCAGGCCCCGGGCCCCGGTTCACAGATACAGCCCCGCGTCCGCGTCCCCCGGCTGCGACGGCACGGCGGGCGGCCGGGTGCCGCGCCGCAGCGCGTACAGCTCCGCGAGCGTCGCCCCGTCCCGTCCGATCACACCGTCCCGGTCGTCCACCTCCCCGCCGAGCCAGCCGACCGCCTCCGACCGGGTCAGCTTGCCGACCTCGATCCGGGCCAGACACCGGCCGGGGCGGACCACCGCCGGATGCAGCCGCTCCAGGTCCTCGTTGGTGGTCACCCCGACCAGCACATTGCGCCCCTGGCCGAGCAGACCGTCCGTCAGGTTCAGCAGCCGGGACAGCGCCTGGCCCGCGGTGTGCTTGGCCTCGCCGCGGATCAGCTCGTCGCAGTCCTCCAGGAGCAGCAGCCGCCAGCGGCCCTTGGCCGTGCCGTCGTCCTCGCCGATGGCGATGTCCATCAGATAGCCGACGTCGGTGAAGAGCCGCTCCGGGTCCAGGACGCAGTCCACCTGGCACCACTCCCGCCAGGACCGGGCCAGGGTGCGCAGCGCCGAGGTCTTGCCGGTGCCGGGCGGGCCGTGCAGCAGCAGGAGGCGGCCGGCGATGTCGTCCGGGGTGACCTTCATCAGCCCGTCCATGGCCTCCGCGACCGGCGCCGTGTAGTTGCCGCGGATCTCCTCCCAGGTCCCGGCCGAGATCTGCCGCGAGGTGCGATGCGGTCCGCGGCGCGGCGAGACGTACCAGAAGCCCATCGACACGTTCTCCGGCTGGGGTTCCGGCTCGTCCTCCGCGCCGTCGACGGCCTGGTGGAGCACCTTCTCGGCCAGGGCGTCGTCCACGGCGGTCACGGTCACATCGGCCCCCCGGTTCCACCGGGAGATCAGCAGGGTCCAGCCGTCGCCCTCGGCGAGCGTCGCGCTGCGGTCGTCGTCGCAGGCCGCGCGCAGCACGGTCGCGGACGGCGGCAGCAGCGTCACACCCGACCGCACCCGGTCGACGGAGTGACTGCGGGCGTACGGCTGCTCGCCGGTCGCGAAGCGCCCCAGGAAGAGCGCGTCGACGACATCGGACGGCGAATCGCTGTCGTCGACGTTGAGCCGGATGGGAAGGGACTCTTCGGCGGGTGTCGTAGGCAGGGTCTGCCTCCTGAGAACGGGGGGGCCGGTGCGTCGGTCAGCGCACCCGGCCCCATGATCCAGGACCGGGGGCGAGGGCGCACCAAGGTTTGTGGCCGTTTACCGAGCTGTTCCACGGAACCCCACTGGAATGGGGGCGTTCATGGATACTCTTACCCGTTGTGGGGCGTCAGGGAAGGGAACGGGGCGGGTTGGCCAGGTTATGGCAAATGAGGCGCCGGCGGACCGGCGCGCTGCTCGGCGCCGGTACGGTCACGCTGGCGCTGCTGGCGGCCACCTGCTCCGGCGGGCCCGGCACGGGCGAGGGGCGGAACGGATCGCAGTCGGCGCGCGGGAAGACCGGCGCCAGGGGCCTGGGCTGGGGATTCACCCATACCCAGTACAGCGCCGACCAGGGCACGGACAGCGGCCGTAAGGCCGCGAGCGCCCTGCTGTCCGGCCATCCGATGCCGCAGAACCAGCACATCATGGGATGGGGCGCGGGCAACCCCGAGCCGTCCCCGGGCCACTACGACTTCGCGGACCTCGACCGCCGCATCGCCCTGATGCGCCGGACCGGCACCGCGCCCGTGCTCACCCTGTGCTGCGCGCCCGACTGGATGAAGGGCGGCGAGCCGGGACGTACGGACTGGTCGCAGAAGGCCCTGGAGACCGCGCCCACCCCCGAGCACTACGAGGACTTCGCCGCGCTCTGGCCTCGCGGCCCGCGTGCACGGCGCATCCCAAAAGGATCAGGACAGCCGGACGCGGCACGCCCCCTACCGCGTTTCCCGTCCCGAGAACCATCGCGACGCTATGAAGCCCCTCCCCTGGAGCCGCCTGTGATGATGGTCCCGAAACAGGTGGATGTGCGACGGTATTGACGTCGCAAACTGTGTGGCAAGCCGCTTGCGGCTACACCCCCCTTGGTAATTTTGTTCGTCAGCCTTGTGGGTTCCTTTTCCGAAGGCTGCCCATGCCTTTGAGCACCCGGTCGGCCGGCCCGAAGAGCTCCGGCCGGGAAACCACGGTATTGCGCAGTGCGCGCACCGGGGCGCGCCGTGCCCGGTGACCGAGCGCCACCGGATGGCGGCGGGTCACCCACCCCTCCGACACGCTGAGGTCGCGTGTTTTCAGGGAATCCTTGTATTCCTTCTCGCCGCGCCCGAGATCGAGATAGTCCACACCCTGCGCGGCGGCCCCTTCCGCCATGCGCAGATGCAGCACAAGTCCGGGCGAGTATTTGGCATATGCCGGGTCGTAGGCCGGGAACCAGCAGGCGAGCACCCGCTCCGAGCACAGCCCGAAATGCGCGGCGACCGGCCGCCCGCCCGCGTACAACACCGACAGCAGCCCCCGGCAGGAGGCGCCGCGAGTGTGGAAGAGCTGCTCCGCCAGCCGGATGATCCACGGCCGGGCGAACCGGTCGCTGCGCCCGGTCCTGCGGTACTGCGCGGACTTCCAGCCGATCAGGGTGCGCAGCACGGCCGGATCGCGCTCGTCGTGCACATAGCGCACCTCGCCCACGTCCCGGCCGAGCTTGCGCCCCTTGGCCAGGGTGGTGCGGGTGAACCTCGGCGAACGGTCGCGCAGCCGGGCCAGATATGCCTCATAGCCCCGCTCCACATCGATCACGGGGGAGGGGAAGGAGCCACGGGCCCCCACCGCGAACGGCTTCTGCCCCTCCACCAGATGGTCGAACTCCCAGACGGCCAGGGAGCATGCGCGCAGCAGTTCCCGGGCGTCCCACTGGAACCCGGGCCGGTGCACCAGGCCCTGGGCGTCCGAAAGGCCGAGACCGATCGCCCGCCCCACCCCGAGCCGGGTCCGCTGAAAGGGGAAGAAGGCCACCGGCTCGCCCTCCTCGCGGACCACCGCGATCCGCACCCCGCGTCTACAGCGGCCGACGGCCAGCGTGAACTCCGGTGACAGAAAGGGGTTCGCCAGCTCCGGCGCGCCCAGCAGATGCGCCTGTGACTGCATGGCCGTCCACACCGCCCGGTCGGCCGCCGTCAGCTCCCCCGGGCGGTACACACCGATCTCCACGAATCTATTCCTGACTCTGGGTCATACGTCGTCGCCGCGTGAGGCGGGTGACCAGCGCCGGGACCAGGATCAGCAGACTCAAGCCCCCGACCGCCGCCACCCCGCCGCGCGCCGACCACAGCCGCAGCGCGAGCATCGCCTGCGCCACCAGCAGATCCAGCGCGAGCGCGCCCGCCACCGCCAGCACCGGGCGGAGCAGCGCGTCCAGCCCGCGCAGTGCGCTGCCGATGGCCAGCGCGGGCGCGGCGAGCAGGAAGAACAGCGTGAACGGCGCCCGCAGCGGTGAGTGGATGTCGGTCAGCGCGAGTGCCGCCCCGATGCCCGCGATGCCGACCGCGGCCCCCGCGATCACCGGCAGCCAGTCCCCACCCGCCGGTCTCTTGTCAGTGATGGTATGCATTGGCGTTCTTTGCCCCCCGAAGCGCCGGATGCCGGGCTTCAATGTCGCGCAGCCGACGGATGCCGTCAAGACGGAGAAAGTGTGCGAACGGTCCACCTTCGGGCGCGGGGTTGAGTGCCCATCAGCGCTGGTCGCGCCCTATGCGCCGGTCGTGCGCCGGAGGAGTGGGGGCGGGGCGTGGTGACTCATCCGGATCCCATCCGACCTATGGACGTCATTCCGTCCGACCTATGGACGTATCGGCCGGGTACCGAAAGATTTTTGCCAACTACCCGCATAGATCGGCCGTTTGCGCGGGATGACATATCCATGTCACACCGCTGAAACGATCCCTGGCGGCGTGGCTGACGGTTTCGAACGCGATTGCCCTTTACCGGGTCATCGCGCCTCATATCGGCACAGCAGTGATCCTGCTAGGGAGATCGAATGAAACTGTCCAGACTCACGGCGACGATGGGTGCGTTCGTCGTCGGTGCCGTCCTCGCCCTCACCGGGGCCGGCGCAGCCCATGCCACCGAGAACAGCGCGGGCCCCGCCTATGTGGCGCTGGGCGACTCCTACTCATCCGGCCTCGGCTCGGGCAGCTACGACAGCGCCAGCGGCAACTGTAAGCGCAGCAGCAAGGCGTACCCCGCGCTCTGGGCCGCCGCGCACGCCCCCTCGAGCTTCAACTTCACCGCCTGCTCCGGCGCCAAGACCGGCGATGTGCTGAACAATCAGCTCGGCCCGCTGGGCTCCGGCACCGGTCTCGTCTCCATCTCCATCGGCGGCAACGACGCCGGCTTCGCCGACATCATGACCACCTGCGTGCTCCAGTCCGAGTCCACCTGCGTCAACGCGGTCAACAGCGCCAAGACGTTCGTCCAGAACACCCTGCCCGGCAAGCTGGACCAGGTCTACAACGCCATCAGCGCCAAGGCCCCCTCGGCGCATGTCGTCGTTCTCGGCTACCCGCGGTTCTACAAGCTGGGCGGCTCCTGCATCGTGGGCCTCACCGAGACCGAGCGCGCCGCGATCAACAGCGGTGCCGATCTGCTCAACTCCGTCACCGCCAAGCGCGCCGCCGACCACGGCTTCAGCTTCGGCGACGTCACCACGACCTTCGCCGGACATGAGATCTGCTCCGGCAACGCCTGGCTGAACAGCGTCACCTTCCCCATCGACGAGTCCTACCACCCCACCCCCGCCGGCCAGTCCGGTGGCTACCTCCCGGTCTTCAGCTCGGCCGCCTGACCGTCCCCGCCACCACACGCAGAAGAGGAGGCCCCGGCCGTCGGGGCCTCCTCGCGGGCCGTGGTCACCGGGCGACCCGGGCCGGGTCCACCTCAACCGAGCGTGGTCGCCGCTCCCCTCAGCACCAGTCCACACCCCAGCGCGAGTACGACGGCGGCGGTTCCGACCGGCGAGGCGCGGCGCACCGCCCCCAGCAGCCGGTCGATCCGGCCCCCCGACGCCTTACGGGCCGCCAGCCGCTCCGTGGCCCGCACGCCCAGCCGCACCGCGGCGAACCCGGCCAGCGTGAGCGTCAGCGCCAGCCCGAGCCCGTACGCCACCACCAGGACGAAGCCGAACCACGCCTGGCCCAGCGCGGCCGCGCCGACGAGCACGATGACGGCGGAGGGGCTGGGCACCATGCCCCCGGCGAAGCCGAGCAGCAGCGTGCCGCGCAGAGTGGGCCGCACCTCATGGGTGTGGGTGTGACCGTCGCCGTGGTCGTGCGTGTGCGTATGCGCGTGACCGTGTTCATGGCTGTGGTCGTGTTCATGGCTGTGGTCGTGGGCGTGGTCGTGTGCATGGCCGTGCGCGTGGTCATGGCCGTGATCGTGGCCGTGGTGATGGGCGCGCGCCTGCCGGTGGCGGCGCAGTGCCTTGCGGAGCAGCCCCGCCCCGGCCACCGCCACCAGCACGCCGCTCGCGATGCCCAGCCATGAGATCACCGACGGGGCAGCAGCCGACCCCGCCGTGACCAGCAGCCCCAGCGCGAACACCCCCAAGGTGTGCGTGACCGTCACCGACGCGCCGAGCGCCAGCACATCGCGCAGCGCGCTGCGCCCGCCCGCCGCGGCCGCCGCCGCCATCATCGTCTTGCCGTGGCCGGGGGCCAGGGCGTGCATCGCGCCCAGCAGTACGGCGCTGGCGAAGGCCGTAAGGGCGAAGCCGAGGGTGATGTCATGGCGCGCCACCATGGAGGTGAGCGCCTGCGTCCAGCGGTCCACACCGCGCGGCAGCACCGACGAGCCGATCGCGTCGTCCCGGACGGACTCCGCCGTGGCGGCGAGCGCGGGCCCGCCCGCTGTGACGCGCAGCGCGGCCGACCGCTGATCGGGCGGCGAGGAGAGCTGCCCCGCCGGATAGCGGGTCAGCCGGTGGGAGGCGGAGGTCTTGGGGACGTCGGCGTCGGTGAGCGTCATACGGTCGCCCTGCGCGGTCACCTCCCGCCAGCCGGGGCCCGTACCGATGTCCTGTGGGCGGTATGCGACGGCCGCCCGTTCGCCGTGCCCCAGCGTGGCCGTCAGCCCGCACTCCACCCGCAGGGTCGGCAGCCCGGCCTGGCCGGGGCGCTGGCGGGCCCGGGCGCGCCCGTCACGTACGGGCACCCGGCGCCCGTCCACGGTCAGCCGCGCCCCCTCCGCCGCGCTCGCGCACCGCCGGGCCGCCCATGCGTCCAACTCCCGCCCGGACAGCGTGTCGTCGCCGTCACGGTCGATCTCCGGCTTCGCCTGCGCCGAGGGGATCTCGGCGAGGTCCTCGACATGGTCGATCCGCAGCGTCCCGGGGGTGACCACCAGCCCGTCGTAGCGGTTGACGGTGAAGTTGCCGAGCGGATGCGCCTCGGCGCTCCCGGTGGGGAGCACCACCAGCGCGACGGCCGCCATCAGCACACCGGCGGCCGTCAGCCGCCAACGGGTGCGCCGCTTCGGGGGCGTGCTCCGGGTTTCGCCCGCGAGGATTCGGGAGCGGTAGGCGGCTCGGGACGGGGCGGAGTGCGCAATGGTCATCGGGCACCCCCCAGGGCCTTCAGCGCGGCCTTCGCCGCCCGCGCGCCGGTCGGGGAGAAGCCCGGGTTGAGGTCGAGCGCGGCCTTCAGATGGCGGCGTGCCGACGTGTCGTCGCCGAGGGACTTCTCGATGACGCCCCGGTGGTAGAGGAACGCCGCGTTGCGGTAGCCGGGCCCGGCGGCGCGCTCGGCGTACTCCAGGGCCTTGTCGTCCTCGCCGTCGCGGTGCAGGGCCCAGGCCAGCGCGTCCGCCGTGTGCACGGTCCGCCGCCGGGCCCACTCGGCGCGGGCCGCCTTCAGCGCCTCCTTCACCTCGCCGTGGTCGGCCGCCACCAGCGCGCTGTCCAGGTCGGTCGCCACACCGTTGGCCCGTGCGAGCGTGATCCAGGTGCCGACCACCGAGTACTGCCGCCGAGCCAGGGAGCGGTCGCCCCGCGCCTCGTACGCCTCGCCCAGCGCCGCCAGCTCCGCGGGCAGCGGATAACGCCGTACGACCGCCTCCAGATCGCGGATCCCCGCCTTCTGACGGCCGTCCGCGACCGAGGTGCGGCCGCGGCCCTCCAGTGCCGGGAGATAGCCGGGCACGGCGCGCAGCGCGGTGGCGTACGCGCGCCGCGCGGTGGCGTACTCGCCCTGGTTCCAGGCGAGTTGGCCCAGCGCCGTCGAGACGTAGGCGATATCGCTTGGCGAGGTCGCGGAGTCCTGTGCGCGCAGCAGCACCCGGCGCGCCCCGGCCGGGTCGCCGCGCAGTTCGAGGACGTAGCCGAGGCGGGTGAAGACGGGGATGCCGGGGCGCAGCGAGTCGGCCTTCCTGGCGGCCTTGTACGCGTCCTGGTAGCGGCCCAGCTCGACGAGGGCGTCCACCCGGACGGCCAGCGCCCCCTGGCTGTAGGAGTTCACCTTCAGGGCCTGGTCGGCGTCGCGCAGCGCGCCCCGGAAGTCATGGCGGGCGGCGGCGAGCGAGGCGCGCCCGGCGAGCGCCACGTCGTTGTCGCGCGGCTGGAGGGACAGGGACCGGGCGAACGCCTTCTCGGCCTGCGGATAGCGGGTGGGGTCGCCGCTGGTCCTGGCCTGCTCGACATAGGCCGCGCCGAGACCGGCCCAGCTTTCCGCGTCCTTCGGCTCGCCGCGCAGATGGGTCTGCATGGCGCCGATCTGCCGGGCCAGGCCGTCGCCGCTGAGCTGCTCGTACCGCGCGGCGGCCGGGCGCACCCCGCGGGCGGCGTCCTGGCCGCCGCCGGGCCCGCCCGGCCCGGCCGAGGCGCCGATCACGACCGAGGTGGCGGTCAGCCCGGCCGCGAGCGCGAACACCACGGCCGCGGTCCTGGCCGTATGGGGAAGGAATGGCCGAAGAGCCATGGTGAAAGCTGCCTTTCGCATGAGCACCAACGCGCGATGGGACGGAAGGGGTGGGGCGCCGGGCGCGGCCGCCGCGCGGGTGTCGGCGGGGCCGCGCCCGGTGATACGGGCCCGAGGGCGCCCGTGGTTCAGTGCCGGCGCAGGCGGGGAGCCCGCCGGCGCGACCGCATCCAGAGGAATCCGAGGCCCAGCAGCAGCACGGCCCCGCCACCGGCCGCCGCGGACCCGGCCAGCACCATGTTGTCGTCGGAGGAGGAACCGATGCCCGAACCGCCGTTCAGCAGCGACTGCCCGGCGCTCTTCTGGACGGCCTTGGCGTCCGAACCGGAGCTGGGCAGCGCCAGGTACGGGAAGGAGCCGCCGAACTTCTGGTCGTTCGCGTCCACCGCGTCGCCCAGGTCGTTCTTCTTGCCGAGCAGCTCGCCCTCCATGGCCTGGAGCGCGATGTCCAGGACGTCGTCGGAGAGCCTGCGGCCGTTGGGGAAGCCCGCGTTGTCACCGTCCAGGACGCCCAGCCGCTTGGGGCTGCCCGTGGGCGGGATGGAGGTGTTGAGCCGTAGCTCCTCGGCGGGGCGGACGTTCGGCGGCTGGTTGAGCTTGGGCACCCCGGTGAGGAACGCCTGCACCAGGTCGTCGCGCGGGGTGTCCGGGGCCTTGATCTTGTAGATCTGCTCGACCAGCTTGGGGAGTTCGGGTTCCTGGACGAACTTCAGGAACTGCCCGTCGTCCCACGGCGCGGAGGCGTTGAACTTGTCCTTGTCCTTGCGCGGGATGACCACCTCGTTGACCAGCGGGCTGCCGAGCCGGGAGACCTGCGTCCAGTCGCCGTCGGCGGTCTGGCGGTGGGTGGTGGCCCATACGCCGATCACCGGCTGGTCCTTGGACTCGGTCAGCGCCGACGTCGGGACCTGGAGGGACATCGACTGGACGTTGTAGCCCTTGAGGGTGTCGTTGCCGACCTCGGACATATCGCCGCCGTACAGCAGGTCGAAGACGCGCAGATCGAGGAAGAACGGGTCGTCGGCCTGGCCCGCGAAGGCGGTCGAGCCCCCGCTGTAGCCGATCTTCCGCACCGCCTGGTCGCGGAGCTTCTGGTAGTCGGGCATGGACGCCTTGCCGACGTTCGACGGGGCGACCGGCAGGTCGCTGCCGAGCTTGGCGCGGGCGACGGCCTTCTGATGCTTCAGCTTGATGACTTCGAGGTCGTATGTCTGGGTGAAGTTGAGGGTCGCGTCCTCGAGCGAGTTGACCGGGCCGGTGTTGTAGAGGAACGTGTCGCCGTTCTTGAGGTGGTCCTTGAAGGTCCACCGGAACAGCAGATCGCCCTGGCCGTCGCCGTTGTTGTCGACATGCAGGTCGTAGCGGGCGTCATGGGCGAACTTGTAGAAGTTGGGGCCGCCCGCCGGGTCCTGGAACGGCAGCACATTGACGACCATGGTGGTCGTGTCCGGCTTGTCCGGGCTGACGAACGCGTAGACGTCCGTGGCGTCGTACTGCGGCTGACCGGAGATCAGCGGTGCCTCGCGGTGGCTCGAAGCCTGCGCCGTCCCGGGCTGAAGTACGGCCACACCGGCGGCCGTGAGCCCGCCGGCGGCCAGTGCGCAGCTAACCAGCGCGGCCAAGCTCTTGGTGATTGCGGTCATCCTGTAGGTCCTTCGCACGCTTGTCGGAGCAGTCCTTCAAGCGGCTATTCGGGCCCGGCGAACGGATGGATTGGTCGGCCCGGGAATTTGTTTGCGGGTGATAGGTATCGTCAACACCCTTGACTCGGTGGTGAATCCGGAACATGGGATGCGTGGGTGACGGCTCGGGGAGGTAGGGTTACTCTGCCCGGGGCGGGTGCCCTCGTACGGGTGGGGAGTGTCATGGAGCAGATAACGGTACGGAGCAGGCCACGAGTGCCTGCGATCAATTGCGGAAGCGGTGCGTCCAGCGCGCGGCTCGAGCGCCACCTCGCGGTGATGGGCGGCCCTGCCGTCCCCCAGCGGGAGGCGGAGGGCGCGACGGTGCTGATGCAGGAGCTGACCGCGCGCGATCACACGCGTGCGAAGAACAACCGGGGTGCGCGGGTGTCGCTGTTCGCGCCGCTGCGCCGGTTGCGCCGCACGTTGTTCGGCAACCACGGCTGACCCGGCCGGCCCGTAGGCGTCTTCGTTCGTCATCCCGGGCAGGCACGGGGTCAACCGGTTCGCTCCAGCCGGTGAGTCCGTGCTGTGATCCACCCCACGCCGATGTTGCCGTGGGATGCCGACGAGAGGCCAGGCCGGCCGTACGGCCATGGACAGTGGAAGGCGCGTCCGGAGACGGGCGCGCCTTCCGTATGTGCGGACTCAGAGGACTCAGCGGGCTCAGAGGAGGGCGAACTGGCCCTCCGGGCCCTCCTCATGGTGGTCCAGTACGGACGCCGGGCGCCGGGCCGCGCCGGGCACCGGCAGTACCCCCGCCTCCCGCAGCTCCACCGCGTCGATCAGCGCGCCGTCGGCCAGCCGGTCGGCGAGGGCCCGTAGCTCCGGGCGCAGCTCGGCGAGCAGCGCCAGCACGGTGATCAGCTCCAGCAGTTCCGAAGTCCACGCGGGCGGCCAGCCCGCCGGGCCGATCGCCTCCAGCGTGCCCGGCTCCCGCGCGGCGGTGCGCTGCTCGAACCATGTCTCCAGCACCCGCACCCCGCCCGCCTGGAACTCCCATGCCGCCCGTGGCACCGGCGAGATACGGCCCTCGCCCAGCAGCAGGGCCTCGTCGTCCGGGTCGTAGTCCAGGGAGTCCGGCAGCCCGCTCGACGGAAGCGCGGCACGAACGTAGGGGCGCTGGCCACCTGGCATGCGCGGGCGTTCACCACTGTGCGCCCCGCGCGTATGGAGCCACAGCGCACGGCGGCCCAGCTCCACGCCCGACTCCCACGCCTCGGGGTCGGCGGTCAGAGGTACGGCGCATGGGGCGCCGCGCGCCGTGGCCGCCGTCCACGCCAGGAAGTCCTCGGCGGTCACCGGGCGGCCGAGCCGCGTGGTGAGGTGGTCCAGCAGCCCCGGAGCGAGATTGGGCTCCTGGCCGCCGGGGCGGCGGTAGAGCGGACGGATACGGCCGGGGCGGCCCGCGGGGGAGTGGCCGTCCGGCAGCAGCGCGGAGAAGCCGAGCACCGGGTCCGGGTCCGGTCCGGCGGCCTCGATGACATGGATCTGGCGGTCGTCCGCCACTCGCCACAGCTCGGGGCGGGCGGCGTCGAGCAGGCGGTGATCCGGTATCAGCCAGAGCTGGTCGAAGGGGCCGTGTGCGATCCGCACCGGTTCGGGGCACGGGCCGTCCTCGCGGGCCAGGCGGGCGGTGGAGGTGGGCTGGCCGGGCAACTGGGGTACGGAGCTGTGCAGCGTGCGGGCGCGGGTCGGCCGGAACAGGGCGGCCCGTCCGGCCTCGTCCGCTGCCCCCGTCAGCCGTTCCCACCGGGCTTGGAGCGAGGTGGCGTCCGGTGCCATGGCCCATGCCCGCCCGAGCCGTAGCGGTCCTACGGCCCAGGGCATCAGATCCCGTAGCAGCGGTGCGTCACGTTCTCCCACGGTCGGCATGCTATCGATCCGGCCGAGTGGGGGGTGTCCGGCGGTTTTTTCCCCTCCCCGCCCCTTCCCGCAACCGGGCCCGGCCCCGGACCCCGCAGGGGCTCCGCCCCCGGACCCCGCTCCTCAATCGCCGGAGGGGCTGGTTTGCGCGGCAGGGGCTCTGCCCCCGGACCCCGCTCCTCAATCGCCGGGGGGGCTGGTTTGCGCGGCAGGGGCTCTGCCCCCGGACCCCGCCTGCGGCTCCGCCCCTGGACCCCGCTCCTCAAACGCCGGAGGGGCTGGTCTGCGTTCGCCGGAGGGGCTGGAGGGCCGGACGAGGTGGGGCGGCGCCGGGGGCGAGAGCTGAGCAGGTCAGAGGAAGTCCGCTACGGTTCGGGCAGCGTCCCGAAGTGGCGCGGGGCTGTGTCGATGTGCGGCTCGGCCGCGTGGGACCCGCCACGACGGTGCCGCAGTCGGCCGACGACGCATCGCGACACTTCCTCCAGCGGAGCGCTTAGTCGGCCTCGACCGTGACCGAGAAGGAGAAGCGGTCGCCCCGGTAGTGGATGCGGGCCACGTCGACCACGCGGCCGCTCTCGTCGTAGGTCACGCCCGTGTAGTGCAGGATCGGGCTGAGCAGTGGGACATGCAGCAGGCGGGAGGTTTCGGGGTCGGCCAGGCGGGCCTCCACCGTGTCCGTGATGCGGCTGATCCGTACCCCCACCGCGTCCCGCAGCACCTTCGTCATCGGCCACCGGGCGAGGTCCGCGAGGTCGATGCGGTCGGCCAGCTCGGGGTGGACCAGGTTCTCCGCCCAGTTGGTAGGCTCGCCGCTGTGGCCGTCGCGGCGCAGCCGCCGGTAGGCGGTCGTCTCGTCCAGGCCGGGGAAGTACTCCGCCAGCTCCGCCGGCACCGGCGCCGGGCCGTGCTCCAGGACCGTCGTCCGCTCACCCGACTGCTGGGCCACGATCGCGTCCACCGACCCCAGCAGCCGCACCGGCGCGGCGCGCCGCGCGCTCGGCTCGATGAAGGTGCCGCGGCGGCGGTGGCGACTGATGAGCCCCTCGGTCTCCAGCTCCTTGAGCGCCTGCCGCATGGTGAGCACGCTGACCCCGTAGTGCTCGGCGAGCCGGTCCTCGGTCGGCAGCCGGAGCGGATCGTGCGGGGCCCGCCCGAGTATCGAGGCCCGCAGCGACTGCGAGACCTGGTACCAGAGCGGCAGCTTGCGGTTGAGGGCGAGGGAGTCGGGGGCGAAGGTGGTCACGCGGTCTCCGGTCACGAGTCACGGCAGCGGCCGCACGGGCACCGTCCAACGGCGTCGACGGCGTTGGACGGCGTCAACGGCGTCAACGGCGGCGGTCAGGGGCGGAAATGGCGTTCCAGACCCTGCCATACGTCGTCATAGCGCCCCTGGAGATGGTCCGCCTCCAGCGCCTGCCGGGTGGCCGTGACCGGCCAGCGGGTCTCGAACATGAAGGCCAGCCCGTCGTCCAGCCGGTGCGGCGTCAGCTCGGCCGCGCTCGCCCGTTCGAAGGTCTCATGGTCCGGGCCGTGCGCGGACATCATGTTGTGCAGCGAGCCACCGCCCGGTACGAAGCCCCCCGAGCCGCCGGTCTTCGCGTCGTATGCGCCCTCGATCAGCCCCATGTACTCGCTCATCACATTGCGGTGGAAGTAGGGCGGCCGGAAGGTGTCCTCCCCGACCAGCCAGCGCGGGGCGAAGACCACGAAGTCCACGCCCGCGAGCCCGGGGGTGTCGGAGGGTGAGGTGAGCACCGTGAAGATGGACGGGTCCGGGTGGTCGTAGCTGATGGTGCCGAGCACATTGAACCGGCGCAGGTCGTACACGTACGGCACATGGTTGCCGTGCCAGGCGACCACATCCAGCGGCGAGTGGTCGTAACGGGCGGCCCACAGATTGCCGCAGAACTTGTTGACCACCTCCACCGGGCGCTCCACGTCCTCGTACGCCGCGACCGGGGCGAGGAAGTCGCGGGGGTTCGCCAGCCCGTTGGCGCCGATCGGGCCGAGGTCGGGCAGGGTGAAGGGGCGGCCGTAGTTCTCGCACACATAGCCGCGCACGGACGGCTCCAGCGGCTCCACCCGGAACCGCACCCCGCGCGGGATCAGCGCGACATGCCCCGGCTCGGCGCGCAGCAGGCCGAACTCGGTGCGCAGCAGCAGCCCGCCCCGCTCGGGGAGGATCAGCAGCTCGCCGTCCGCGTCGCTGAACACCCGGTCGGTCATGGGCGCGTTGGCGGCGTAGAGGTGGATGGCCATTCCCGCGCGCTGGGTGGCGTCGCCGTTGCCGCCCAGCGTCCACAGCCCGCTGAGGAAGTCGGTGCCCTCCGGCGGCTCCGGCAGCGGATCCCAGCGCAGCCGGTTGGGGTCGGGCACGGCCTCGGTGAACGGCGCGCCGCGCAGCGCGCCGCCCGCGATCCGGGTGAACGGCGGATGCGCGGCGGACGGCCGGATGCGGTACAGCCAGGAGCGCCGGTTGGTGGCGCGCGGCTCGGTGAACGCGGTGCCGCTGAGCTGCTCCGCGTAGAGCCCGAGTGGTGCTCGCTGGGGGGAGTTGTGGCCGATGGGCAGTGCGCCGGGCACGGCCTCGCTGCTGTGTTCGTTGCCGAAGCCGGAGGCGTACTCCAGCCCTTCGGCGGCCTTCCGCGCCTGCTCGATCCGCTGCTCGATGCCCGTGCCATCACCCATCGCGCGCTCCCGCCGCTCCGCCGCACCGCCGGATTCCTCTGTCATACGATAGGAATCGAAACCCGGGTGAGTCAATGATCGGGCAGGATGGGGGCGTGCCCATACCGCCCCTCCGCCGCCAGCCGGTCCAACGGCGCAGCGCCGAGCGCCTCGGCCGAATCCTCGACGCCTGTGCCGAGCTGCTCGACGAGATCAGCTACGAAGAGCTGAGCACCCGGGCCGTCGCCGAGCGCGCCAATGTCCCCATCGGCTCGGTCTACCGCTTCTTCTCCAACAAGCGGGCGATGGCCGAGGCGCTGGCCCACCGCAATCTGGACGAGTACGCGGCGCGGATCACCCGGCGGCTGTCCGCCTCGGATTCCGGGCCGGACGGGGGGCCGGGCTCCGGTCCGGACGCGGGCGGCGGCTGGCGGGAGGCGATGGACGTCGTCGTCGACGAGTATCTGGCGATGAAGCGAGGGGCCCCCGGGTTCGCGCTCATCGAGTTCGGGAATCCGGTCCCGGCCACCGCGCGGCCGCAGCAGCCCAACCATCTGGTCGCCGACCGGCTGCGGATGCTGCTCGCCGACCGGCTGGCGAGCGGTGGCCCCGGCGGCCCCGGCGGGACCGGTGACAACGGCGGGGACGAGGCGGCCGAGGAGCGGCTGCGGGTGGCCTTCCTGATCGCGGTCGAGACGGCGGACGCGCTGCTGCGGCTGGCGTTCCGGGTGGATCCGGAGGGCGATCCGGCGATCGTGGCGGAGACGAAGGAGCTGCTGCGCGCCTATCTGGCCCGGGTCCTGGACTGACCCGGCGCTTCACAGGGACCTCCCGCCCATCGGCACTTCTCGCCATCGGTACTTCCCGCCCACAGGGACCCGTCTATCGGCACTTCCCGTCAACACCTCCCCGACATGCCTACCAGTCGGTATGGTGACCGGGTCCGGCGCGTCATCGCGGCCTCGCCGCCGTCCCTGGGAGAGACCGATGAGCACTGCCTTGCGTATCTGCCCGCTCTGCGAGGCCACCTGCGGGCTGACCCTCACCATCGACGAGGGGAGGGTGACCGGGGCGCGCGGCGATCGCGAGGACGTCTTCAGCCGCGGCTTCATCTGCCCCAAGGGAGCCGCGATCGGCGAGCTCGACGCCGACCCCGACCGGCTGCGGCGCCCCCTCGTACGCCGCGCCGGGCGCCTCGAGGAGGCCAGTTGGGACGAGGCGTTCGCCGCCGTGCGGGAGGGGCTGGCCCCGCTGCTGGGCGAGCACGGACCGCAGTCCGTGGGGGTGGTGCTGGGCAACCCCAATGTGCACACCGTGGCCGGAGGGCTCTATCCGCAACTGCTGCTCGGCGCGCTGCGCACCCGTAACGTCTTCAGCGCCAGCACCCTCGACCAGATGCCCAAGCATGTCTCCAGCGGGCTGCTGTACGGCGACGCCAACGCCATTCCGGTGCCCGATCTGGACCGTACGGACCATCTGCTGATGCTCGGCGCCAACCCGCTGGACTCGAACGGCAGTCTGTGCACCGCCCCCGACTTCCCCGGGCGGCTGCGGGCGCTGCGGCGGCGCGGCGGACGGCTGGTGGTGGTCGACCCCCGGCGCACCCGGACCGCCAAGCTGGCCGACCGCCATGTGGCGATCCGGCCCGGCACCGACGCCCTGCTGCTCTTCGCCATGGTGCAGGTGCTGTTCGCCGAGGATCTGGTGGCCCCGGGCCCGCTCGCCGAGCACCTCAGCGGGCTGGCGGAGGTGCGGCGGCTGGCCCAGGACTTCCCGCCGGAGGCGGTGGCCGAGGCGTGCGAGGTGCCCGCCGAGGAGATCCGCACCCTCGCCCGTGAGCTGGCCGCCGCGCCCAAGGGCGTGGTGTACGGGCGGATCGGCTCCACCACCGTCGAGTTCGGCACCCTCACGAGCTGGCTGGTCGATGTGGTCAACGCGCTCATCGGGCAGCTCGACCGGCCCGGCGGCATGATGTTCCCGCTCGCCGCCACGGGCCGGCGGGAGCGCCCGGCGCGGCCCGGGAAGGGTTTCGCGCTCGGCCGCTGGCACAGCAGGGTCAGCGGATATCCCGAGGCCAAGGGTGAACTGCCGACCGTCGCGCTCGCCGAGGAGATCGAGACTCCGGGCGAGGGGCGGATACGGGCGGTGCTGGCGCTCGCGGCCAACCCCGTGCTCTCCGCACCGGACGGCGACCGCCTCGACCGGGCGCTGGCCGGGCTCGACTTCATGGTCAGCGTCGATCCGTATCTCAACGAGACCTCGCGCCACGCCCATGTGGTGCTGCCCCCGCCCCCGCCCAGCCGCAGCCCCCACTTCGACTACGCCTTCAACAGCCTGGCCGTGCGCAACCAGGTCCGCTACACCCGCCCGGTGATCCCGCTGGAGGCGGACCGGCTGAGCGAGAGCACCATCCTGGCGCGGCTGGTGCTGTGTGCGAGCGGGCATGCCGGTGCCGATCCGGCGGCGGTGGACGCGATGGCGATCGAGGGCACCCTCGGCAAGGAGGTCGCCGACCCGGCGTCCCCGGTGTACGGACGCGAGCCCGCCGAGCTGGCCGCGCGGCTGACCGGGGTGGACGGCCCCGAGCGGCGGCTGGACATGATGCTGCGGCTGGGCCCGTACGGCGACGGGTTCGGCGCCGACCCCGACGGGCTGAGCCTTGAGAAGCTGCTCGCCCGTCCGCACGGCATCGACCTCGGCCCGCTGCGCCCGCGCGTCCCCGGGCTGCTCAAGACCCGCAGCGGCACGGTCGAGCTGTGCCCGGAGCCGCTGGCCGCCGATGTGGAGCGGCTGCGCCGGTCGCTGGCCGACCGGCCCTCGGGGCTGCTGCTGGTCGGCCGCCGCCATCTGCGTTCCAACAACAGTTGGATGCACAACGTCCCGGCCCTGATGGGCGGCACCAACCGCTGCACGCTCCAGATGCACCCCGAGGACGCCGTCCGGCTGGGCCTGGCCGACGGCGGCCTGGCCCGGGTCAAGGGCGACGGCGGGGAGCTGGAGGTGCCGGTCGAGGTGACGGACACGGTACGGGCCGGAGTGGTGAGCCTGCCGCACGGCTGGGGCCACGGCCGTACCGGCGTCCGGCTGTCGGTGGCCGGGGCCAGCCCGGGGGTCAATGTCAACCAGCTCTTCGACGGCTCACGGCTGGATCCGCTCTCGGGTACGGCGGTGCTCAATGGCCACCCGGTGCACGTTTCGCCATCGCTACAGCACTGACCTGGGGTTTTGCGCTTATTGCTCACGCGTCAAGACCTTGTTAACGGAAAGTTGCCGCACCTAACGTCGCCTCGACCGCCAATTCTGGGGGAGTTCAAAGGCGAACGTGAGGTAGCCAAACCATGCTGACCATCCTCGGCTTCGTCATGATCGCGACATTCCTTGTCCTGATCATGATGAAGAAGATGTCCCCGATGGGCGCCCTGGTGCTCATCCCCGCGCTGTTCTGTGTGCTTGTCGGGAAGGGGGCGCACCTCGGGGACTATGTCCTCAAGGGCGTCGGCGATCTGGCACCCACGGCCGCCATGCTGATGTTCGCCATCATCTACTTCGGGGTGATGATCGACGTCGGCCTCTTCGACCCGATCGTCCGGATCATCCTGCGGTTCTGCAAGGCCGACCCGATGCGGGTGGTGGTCGGCACCGCGGTCCTCGCGGCGATCGTCTCGCTCGACGGCGACGGCTCCACCACCTTCATGATCACCGTGTCGGCGATGGTGCCGCTCTACCGGCGGCTGAAGATGAGCCTGGTGGTGATGACCGGTGTCGCGGCCATGGCCAACGGCGTGATGAACACGCTGCCCTGGGGCGGCCCCACCGCCCGCGCCGCCGCCGCGCTCAAGGTCGACGCCAGCGACATCTTCGTGCCGATGATCCCGGCCCTCGCGGCCGGTCTGCTCTTCGTGATAGCCCTCTCCTACGGCCTCGGTCTGCGGGAGCGCAAGCGGCTCGGCGTGCTGACGCTGGACGAGGTCACCGCGGGCGACCCCGAGCAGGTGCTGGTCGGCGCGGGCTCCGGCGGCAAGGGGGCCAAGGGCGGCAAGGGCGGCAGGGCCGCGCTGACCGGCGGCGGCGCGGGCTCCGGCACCGACGCGAAGGCCCCGTCCCCGAGCGGCTCCGGCAGCTCGGGCGCCTCCGGCGCGGACGACGACGAGTTCAAGGGCCTCGACCCCAACCGCGCCACCCTGCGCCCCAAGCTCTACTGGTTCAACGCGGCCCTGACCATCGCTCTCCTCGCCCTGATGGTGACGGAGACCATGCCGATCCCGGTCCTCTTCCTGCTCGCCGCGGCCATCGCGCTCACCGTCAACTTCCCGCATATGAACGACCAGAAGGCCCGCGTCGCCGCACACGCCGAGAACGTCGTCAACGTCTCCGGAATGGTCTTCGCCGCGGCCGTCTTCACCGGCGTCCTCACCGGCACCGGCATGGTCGAGCACATGGCCCGCTGGCTGGTCGACGGAGTCCCCGAGGCCATGGGCCCGCAGATGGGCATCGTCACCGGTGTGCTGTCCATCCCGCTCACCTACTTCATGTCCAACGACGGCTTCTACTTCGGCATCGTGCCGATCCTCGCCGAGGCCGGGGCCGCGCACGGGGTCTCCACGCTGGAGATCGCCCGCGCCTCGCTGGTCGGACAGGCCCTGCACATGTCCAGCCCGCTGGTCCCCGCGGTCTATGTGCTCGTCGGCATGGCCAAGGTCGAATTCGGCGACCACACCCGGTTCACCGTGAAATGGGCGGTGCTCACCTCCCTGGTGGTGCTGGCCGCCGGTGTTCTCTTCGGCATCATCTGATCCGTGAAGAGTTCAGAGCCCGGTAGGGGCTGGTTGCTGCGCCTGGTCATCGCCTTCTCGTTCACCCAGGGGGCGGTGAGCATGGCGCGGCCCGCCGTCTCCTACCGGGCCCTCGCGCTCGGTGCCGACGCCCGCGCGGTCGGTGTGATCGCCGGTATCTACGCCCTGCTGCCGCTGTTCGCCGCCGTACCGCTGGGGCGGCGCACCGACCACGGCCGGTGCGCCCCGCTGCTGCCCATCGGGGTCGCCCTCATCGCCACCGGCTGCGCGTTCAGCGGCACGGCCGGATCGCTGCCCGCGATGGCCGCGTGGAGCGGGGTGATGGGGCTCGGCCATCTGTCGTTCGTCATCGGCGCCCAGTCCATCGTGGCCCGCCAGAGCGCCCCCGACGAACAGGACCGCAACTTCGGCCACTTCACCATCGGCGCCTCGCTCGGCCAGCTCATCGGGCCCATCGCGGCCGGTCTGGTGGTCTCCGAACAGGACGGGGCGATGGCCCGCACCAGCGCCGTCGCGCTGTTCGTCTCGGCCGCCCTCGCGGCGTTCTCCTGCACCTCGCTGTGGCGCATCGAGCGCCGCCCGGACCGTACGGCGGCCGCACCCGCCAAGGAGGCCCCGGTCCGGAAGGTCTCCGTACGGTCCATCCTGACCACCCGCGGGGTCGCCTCGGGCATGTTCATCAGCCTCGCCGTGCTCTCCGCCACCGACATCCTCACCGCCTATCTGCCGGTCGTCGGCGAACAGCGCGGTATCTCGCCCGCGGTCGTCGGGGTGCTGCTCAGCCTGCGCGCCGCCGCCACCGTGGCCTGCCGGCTCGCCATGACCCCGATGATCCGGCTGATGGGCCGCACCGTGCTGATGGCCGTGAGCTGTCTGGGCGCCGCGCTGCTGTGCGCGGGCATCGCCCTGCCGGTGCCCGCCTGGGCGCTCGGGCTGCTGCTGGCCGGGCTCGGCTTCTGCCTCGGCGTCGGACAGCCGCTGTCGATGACCACCGTCGTCCAGGCCGCCCCGGAGGGCGCGCGCAGCACGGCCCTCGCGCTGCGGCTGACCGGCAACCGGCTCGGCCAGGTCGCCGCGCCCGCCTCCGCCGGTGTGCTCGCGGGGCTCGCGGGCACGGCCGCCCCCTTCGTCATGCTGGGCGGGCTGCTCCTGATATCGGCGGGCATAGCCGTCCGGCCGCTGCGCGGGCGCCCGGCCGCGGATCCCGGCGAGACCCGGCCCGCGCCCAGGAAGCGGCGCACGGAAGGGACTTCGGCCTCGCGGGGAGCGGGGCACCCACCCCGGTGAGACGGCGGTGAGCCGCCTCAGGGGCGCTCGCCGTCGACCATGCCCAGCCACCGCTCACAGGCGTCCCCGAACGGCTCGGCGCGCCCGCCGACCGCGTCCATCAGCCACCGGCTCGCCGCCTCGGCCTCCGCTATGACGTCCGCCGGATAGCCGTACCGCACCTGGTGCTCGGCGAACTCGTCCTCGTCGTCCAGCAGGGTCCTGCCGTCCCGCTTGCGGATGACATCGAGGTCCAGGTCCACCATCGTGACCTCGTGGGAGGAGACCCACCGCGGCGGCGTGGCGATATCGCAGTAGATCTCGGTGTCCCGGGGCGGGGCGTTGAAGGTCGCGGTCCACCACGCCTCGCGCGGGAAGAGGATCACATGCGCGCATTCGAGCGGCACCATCGGGCCGTATCCCTTGCGCGTGACCGTCCCGCCGGGCAGCCCCAGCCAGATGCCGTGGTCGTCCTCGCCCAGCCTGCGCATCCGCAGGTTCCAGTGCAAAGTGCCGTCGTACTTGGTGTAGTTCACGGATACGAGATCGGCCATGACCCGATCCTAAGGGGTGTCGGGAGGGGTGTGTCCCAAGCGGTGGCGGGAGGGGTGTGTCCCAAGCGGTGGCGGGAGGGGTGTGTCCCAAGCGGTGGCGGGAGGGGCGTGGCGGCCTGGCTGACAGACTGGCCCCATGACAGAGCTGGACGGGGAACCGGCGGGAATCCGCGAGCTGACCGCGCTGGCCATGATCAACTACGGCCACTTCACCACCATGCGGGTGGCGGACGGCCGGGTGCGGGGGCTGTCCCTCCATCTGGACCGGCTGGTACGGGACAGCGGGGTGCTCTTCGGCACCGCACCGGACCGGGACCGGATCCGCGAACTGGCCCGGCGCGCCGTCGCGGAGGCCACCGGGCCGCTCACCGTCCGGGTCACGGTGTACGACCCCGACCTCGGGCTGGAGCGGCCCGGGGCCGAGGCCCGGCCGCGGATCCTGGTCACCACCCGCCCGGCCGCCGCCCCCTCCCCGCGACCGCTGAGCGTGCGCACCGCGCCGCACCGCCGCGATCTGCCGGAGGTCAAACACGTCGGGCTGTTCGGGTTGTTGCGGCTGCGCCGTCTCGCCCAGCTCGACGGCTATGACGATGTGCTGCTGACGGACGAGCGGGGCGCGGTCTCCGAGGGCGCGACCTGGAACGTGGGGTTCTTCGACGGCCATCGCCTGCTGTGGCCGGAGGCCGGGTGCCTGCCCGGCGTCACCCGGGAGCTGCTCCGCCGCGGCCACGCCGGACCGCAGCACACCGAGCCGGTCCATCGTGACCGGTTCGGCGGGCTGGAGGCGGCCTTCGCCCTCAACGCGGGGGTGGGGGTGCGGGCGATCCGGTCGATCGACGGGGTGGAGTTCGACCCCGGCCATCCGGTCCTGGAGGTGCTGCGCGAGGAGTACGCGGCGACGGACGCCGAACCGCTGTGAGGCCCACGGCATGAGCGGATCCGCCGCCGTGGTCGGCGCCCGGTCGGTGCCGGCAGCCGCCGATGCCACCGGCGCGAAGATCCGCCGGACGGGCCTAAGCGCTTGCTCACTCTCCGTGTAGGGTGTCCGCCATGGACGCGGAGCCGAAGAACAGCGGGGGCGGGATCGAGCCCTGGGGCGACATCACCCCCGACGCCGCCCGGCGGCTGGTGAGCGCCGCCGTGCACGCCTTCGCGGAGCGCGGCTACCACGCCACCACCACCCGGGACATCGCCGGCCGCGCCGGAATGAGCCCGGCCGCTCTCTACATCCACTACAAGACCAAGGAAGAGCTGCTCTACCAGATCAGCAAGGTCGGCCATGAGCGGGCCCTGGAGATCGTGGAGCGGGCCCGGGACAGCGTGGGCACCCCCGCCGAGCGGCTGGCTCGCGCCGTCCGCGCCTTCGTCCGCTGGCACGCCGAGCACCATATGACCGCGCGGGTGGTGCAGTACGAGCTGGGCGCGCTCGCCGAGGAGCACCACGCCGAGGTCATCGCCGTCCGCAAGGCCACGGACGGGGCGGTGCGCTCGATCATCGAGGACGGGGTGAAGGCGGGCGCCTTCGACGTCCCGGATGTCCGCGGCGCCACGGTCGCGGTGCTGTCCCTGTGCATCGACGTCGCCCGCTGGTTCAACGCCGCCGGGCGCAGCACCCCCGACGAGGTCGGCGACCTCTACGCGGGGCTGGTGCTGCGCATGGTGGGGGCCGACGGCCCTCGTCAGGCGTCGTAGCCGTCAGGCGTAGTAGCGCACGACGCACTCCGCCACGCACACCGGCTTGGTCCCGCCCTCCCGCTCGAGGGTGACCGCCAGCGTCATCTGGAGCCCGTCCTTGACCTCGGCCACCTCCACGATCCGGCCGGTGGCGCGCAGCCGGGAGCCGACCGGGACGGGGGAGGGGAAGCGGACCTTGTTCACGCCGTAGTTGATGCCCATCCGCACGCCCTCGACCCGCAGCAGTTGCGGGGTGAACGACGGCAGCAGGGACAGCGTCAGATAGCCGTGCGCGATCGTGGTGCCGAACGGACCGGCCGCGGCCTTCTCCGGGTCCACATGGATCCACTGGTGGTCGCCGGTCGCGTCGGCGAACAGATCGATGCGCTTCTGGTCGATCTCCAGCCAGTCACTGGGGCCGAGTTCCTCGCCGACCGCGGACCGCAGTTCATCGGGCGAGGTGAAGATCCTGGGCTCTGCCATGCGTGCCTCCCGGGCAACCACTCACTAAGCGACTGCTCAGCATGGTCGGCTGACCGGGATCCTGTCAACGCGCGCCGCGCCCCCGTACGCGGGCTCCGCGCCGACGCGGCCACCGGCGGACGTGAGCGTTCGCCGGTTGCTCGTCAGGGGGTTTTCGCGCGCTCGCCGGCCACCCGGTGCGGTGACCGCGGCGAGCGCGCTCCCGGCCAGGGGCGGCCGGGCGTCATACGGTGGCGCGTCATACGGTGGCGTAGCGGCCCAGCCGGACCGTGCCCCGGGACGCCGCCAGGGCCTCGGTGGTCAGCAGCGGCAGCGGCACCACGATGCCGCAGTCCGCGCAGACCGGCCCGGCCGATGGATAGCGGTCCAGGTCCTCGCGCCAGACCAGGCCCCGTTGTGCGCATACGGGGCAGGCCGACCCCGGTCCCGACTCCATCGCCGCGATCAGCCGTCGCAGTACGTCCGCGAGGCGGTCGCCGGGATGGGTCGAGGGGCTCTCGCAGGGAATGATGTCGCATCCGCCCCAGGTGTTCAGATGCCAGTCGTCGACGGTGCTCGGCTGCCGGATGCCGAGGAGTTTCTCCTGCCTGCGCCGGGCGGCGAAGTCCGCCTCGTACGCGAGCCACAGCGTGCGGGCCTCCTCGAGCTCTTCCAGTGCGGTGAGCAGTCGTAGGGGATCCGGCCTGCGGTCCTCCGGGGGGATCCCGGAGCTGGTGCACAGATGGTGCCAGGTCGCTCGGTGCCCGTACGGCGCGAACCGTTCAAGACATTTGCGCAGCGATGTGCGCCGAGCAGTGATGTGTCTGCGTGGATTGCGAACTTCTCGTGCCAGTGCTCTGAAACCGGCCACTTCATACCACCTCCGCGAGTGCGGACCCGACTCGTTGTCGAATGGACGTAACGCAGTGCGATCCGGATCCATCGAATTCCCCGGACTTTCTCCGGCAGTCCTCATTGGGCCTCTCGCGTCACGAAGTTGACGTCCGCTCATCTTCCGGGCTGGTAATACCGCCGGTAACCTCCCTCGCGACGGCAATCGGGAGGAGCGCACATGCGACGACGAACCCCCAGGCCCACCAGGACCCGCAAGTTCACCAGTACCGTGCTCGCCGCGGCCGCCGCGCTGGGTCTCGGCATCGCCCTCGCGGCTCCGGCGCCACAGCCGGCCAGAGCCGAGCCGGCCGCGGCGGCCACCGACTACTGCCGGGGCCAGTGCTCCGACATCCTCCCGCCGGGCGCGACCGGCAACGCCACCCTCGCCGACATCCTCGCCAACCGGGTGCTGGGCACCCACCCGGAGCACAGCGCCGACCAGCTCGGCCCGTACGGCGACCTGGCGAGCGGCTACCCCACCCTCACCGACGACAAGCTGACGAACTTCTTCAACGACTCCTCCTTCGGAGTCCCCGCCGACCAGGTCGCCTCCGTGACCAAGCCGCGCGACGACGTCACGATCACCCGGGACAAGAAGACCGGCGTCCCGCACATCCAGGGCACCACCCGCGAGGGCACCGAGTTCGGCGCCGGATACGCCGCCGCCCAGGACCGGCTGTGGCTGATGGACCTCTTCCGCCACGTGGGCCGCGGCGAGCTGACCTCCTTCGCCGGCGGCGCACCCGCCAACCAGGGCCTGGAACAGGACTTCTTCCGCCAGGCGCCGTACACCGAGGACGACTACCAGGCGCAGGTCGACTACATCCTCGCCCACGGCGGAGAGCGCGGCCGCCAGGCGCTGGCCGACGCCCAGGCGTATATCGACGGCATCAACGCCTACGCCAAGAAGGCCAAGGACGGCCGCTACTTCCCCGGTGAGTACGTGCTCACCGGCCATATCGACGCGATCACCAACGCCGGTGAGATCCAGCCCTTCAAGCTCACCGACCTGATCGCCCTCGCCTCCGTGGTCGGCGCGCTCTTCGGCAACGGCGGGGGCGGTGAGGTCGAGGGCGCGCTCTCGCTGCTCGCCGCCCAGCAGAAGTACGGCCTGACCGAGGGCGCGAAGGTGTGGGAGTCCTTCCGCGAGCGCAACGACCCGGAGGCGGCGCTGACCGTACGCGACGGCAGCTTCCCGTACGCCGGAAAGCCCGCCACGCCCAAGGGCGGCGCACTGCCCGACGCCGGGTCGGTCACCCCCGAACAGCTCGTCTACGACCGCGAGGGCGGCGCCACCAAGTCGGGCGCCACGGCCCACACCAAGGTCAAGGCCCCGAAGGCGTCGCTGGAGCCCCTGCGCGGCATCTACGACGACGGGGTGCTGCCCCGCGATCTGTTCAGCCGCAAGAAGGGCATGTCCAACGCGCTCGTGGTCTCCGGCAAGTACACCGCGAGCGGCCACCCGGTGGCCGTCTTCGGCCCGCAGACCGGCTACTTCGCCCCGCAACTGCTGATGCTCCAGGAGATCCAGGGTCCGGGGATCAGCGCCCGCGGCGCCTCCTTCGCGGGGGTCGGGATGTACATCCAGCTCGGCCGGGGCCAGGACTACGCCTGGAGCGCCACCACCTCCGGCCAGGACATCACCGACACCTACGCGGTCGAGCTGTGCTCCCCGGACGGCTCCACCCCGCCCAAGGACTCCACGTACTACCGCTACCACGGCGACTGCGTGCCGATGGACAAACTGGAGCGGCGCAACGCCTGGAAACCCACCCTCGCCGACTCCACCGCCGCCGGCTCGTACCGGATGCAGGTCTACCGCACCAAGTACGGATTGGTGACCCATCGCGCGACCGTGGACGGCAAACCGGTGGCCTACACCATGCTGCGCTCCACCTACCGCCATGAGGCCGACTCCATCATCGGCTTCCAGATGCTCAACGACCCGGGCTATGTGAAGGACGCCAAGTCCTTCCAGAGCGCGGCGCAGAACGTCAACTACACCTTCAACTGGTTCTACGCCGACTCCCGGCAGACCGGCTACTACAACAGCGGGCTCAACCCGGTGCGCGCCGCGGACGTCGACCCCTCGCTGCCGGTCAAGGGCGAAGCCGCCTACGAGTGGCGGGACTTCGACCCCAAGGACAACACCGCCGCCGCCACTCCGCCCGCCGAACACCCCCAGTCCATCGATCAGGACTACTACATAAGCTGGAACAACAAGCTGGCCAAGGACTACAGCGTGGCGGGCTTCGGCAATGGCTCGGTGCACCGCGGCAACCTCCTCGACGACCGGGTGCGCGCCCTGGTCCGCAAGGGCGGTGTCACCCGCTCCGCGCTCACCCGGGCGATGGCCGAGGCGGCCGTCACCGATCTGCGCGGCGAGGACGTACTGCCGAAGCTGCTGAAGGTGCTGCGCTCGGCGCCCATCGACGACCCCCAGTTGGCCACGGCCGCACAGCAGTTGGACTCCTGGCAGTCGGCGGGCTCACAGCGCCATGAGACCAGCGCGGGCTCGCACACCTACGGGCACGCCGACGCGGTACGGATCATGGACGCCTGGTGGCCGCTGCTGGTCGAGGCCGAGTTCAAATCCGGACTGGGCGACGGCCTCTACGACGCGCTGCGCGCCAATCTGGCGGTCGACGAGGCGCCCTCGGCCGGACACGGCCCCACCGGCTCGCACGCCGGGTCCTCGTTCCAGTACGGCTGGTGGTCCTATGTCGACAAGGATCTGCGCACGGTCCTCGGCGAGGACGTCAAGGGGCCGCTGGCCCGGCCGTACTGCGGCGGCGGACAGCTCAGCGCCTGCCGTGACGCGCTGCTGACCAGCCTGAAGACGGCCGTGGGCAAGACCGCCGCCCAGGTCTACCCGGGAGACGACAACTGCTCCGCGGGCGACCAGTGGTGCGCCGACGCCATCATCCACCGGGTGGTCGGCGGACTGACCCACGACAAGATCAGTTGGCAGAACCGGCCCACCTTCCAGCAGGTCGTGGAGTTCCCGGCCCACCGCTGAGACCACCGGGGCGGGGCCTCGTACCCGGCGAGGCCCCGCCCCCCCCGCTACACGTCCCCGATGCGGCCCGCGCGCAGCACCACCCGGGCCAGCTCCGGATGGCAGATGTCGCTGTGCGCCCCGACCGGCGGCACACCGTGCCGTACGACCTCCGAGACATCGACGCTCACCCAGCCCTCCGCCGGGAACGGGCCCTCCAGCGCCTCGGCCAGGCCCAGGCGCGGGCACCCCTCCACCGCCTGGAAGCCGTCGTACCCGATGGCTCCCCAGCGGGTGTCGCCCGGCAGCGGCGAGGCATCGTCCCCCAAGGCCCGCGACGCCTCCGGGTACAGCAGCCCGAGCGCGGTGTCATGGTGCGAATGGCAGGACACCACGGGCCCGCGGACCCGGTGGGCGGCGGAGCGCAGGGCGCCGCCGCGGTGGGCGGCGTGCGGCAGTTGCCCGGCGAACGCGTAGTGCGAGAACGCCCCCTGGAGCAGGGTCACCGACGCCACCGTGACGCCCTCCGGCAGCCCGGTCAGC
The DNA here is from genome assembly GCF_047218265.1 of Streptomyces sp. CY-1. Taxonomy (NCBI): domain Bacteria; kingdom Bacillati; phylum Actinomycetota; class Actinomycetes; order Kitasatosporales; family Streptomycetaceae; genus Streptomyces; species Streptomyces sp. CY-1. Next base: position 2,864,995 of record NZ_CP178393.1, on the reverse strand, counting down.
GCGTACGACACCAGCCGGCCGCCGAAGCTGTGGCCCACCGGATGGAGCCGCGGGGCGGGCCGGACGGCCGCGAGGGCGCCCAGCACCGGGCCGAGGCCCTCTCGCCCGACCGCCGCGGCCCGCCGCTTCATCACGTAGTACGTCCCCTGGCGGAGCAGTTCGTGCGCCCCGTCCCAGAGGCCGCCGGGCCCGCTGTCGGGAAAGGCGCGGTCCTGTGCGTCGGCCTTCGCGCGCGCCTCGGTGAGCGCGGCCGCGAACCGCTCGCAGACCTCCGTCACGTCCTGCCCGAACATCGCCGGTGCGCCGTCTTCGTCCCCGTCGGCGTCCGCCGCGTCCCCGGCCGCGCCGGACTCCCCGTGGATCCGGACCAGCCCGCGCACCAGCACCCCGAACTCGTCGAGCGCCGCGAGCCGTTCGGGCCGCTCGGTCAGCAGCTCGGCCAGGCGCGCCACGATCTGCCGCCGCCCGGGGAAGACCACATCCAGCGCCCGGTGGGTCTCCGCGTCGAGCCCCGGGCGCGGTGCGTGCGCGTCGGGGCCCGGTGGCGCGCCGGGCGCCGGCTCCGTGGGTAAGCCCGCGAGCGACTCGTCCCCGAACCGCATCGACGGCCACACCACCCCCACATAACCGAGCCGCGCCGGGCCCGCCTCGCCGAGCAGCTCGGGAAAGGGCGCGAAGAAGCGGTCATTGAGCCGTGTGGCCATCGTCCGGGTGTTGTTCCAGCCGTGCGCGAACACCACCAGATCCGTGAGGTCGCACTGGGCGGCCTGTTCCAGCAGCCGGTCCCGCTGCCGGAGGTCGACGTCCCCGTAGGCGTCGAATCTCAGCTCCCAGTACGGTCGTACGCTCATCCCCGTCATCGCCGCTCCCCCTTGGATGGCCCGATGTGCGTGCATCGTCCCAACTGCCCCGTCCGCTGGCCATACGTCACGCATACGGTAGCCGTCGGACAATCGGCCAGCCGTTCGACTTACCCGGAATGACGCGGGCGGAACCTGGAATGACGGACTCCGCGGCCATCGGGAGATAGGGAATTCCCGAATATCCATCGGGAGAATATCCCCGCTGTTCTCGGGATCAGTTGACCCGGAAGGCGCTGCACTATGCTGCGAACGGAAACGTCATTGGGGTGCCGAATACTCTTCGAGCGGAAGGCCGGAATGCCCTTAAAGGATCGATGGCAGTACCCGACGGCGCTGCTGGACACCACGATGGACCAGCTCAGAACGTTGCTCGCGGTCCATGAGGCGGGCACCGCACTGGGCGCCGCCCGGCTGCTCGGGCGGGAGCAGTCCAGTGTGCAGAAACAACTGGACACCTTGAACCGGAACTTCGGCGCACTGTGCGGAGAGCCGCTGGTGGTCAAACGGGGACGCAGCCGGAATGTGCTCTTCACCGCCACCGGGGAGTCCCTCGCCGGACTCGCGCGCGGCACCCTGGAGGACTGGCTGGAGGGGCTGCACGACAGCCGCCGCCGGCTCGGCAGCCGGCTCTGTGTCGGCTCCACCCGTTACACCCTCGGCTTTCTGCTGAATGCCGTGGAGTTGGTCACCGGGGAATTCGACCGCCGGGGTGTCGAGCTCAAGGTCGAGCATGTGCGCACCCGGGATCTGCTGGAGCGGCTCGACGCCAAACAGCTCGACCTGGTATGCGGCAGCGTCCTCACCACGGCGGGCCACGACAGCCGGCTCGACGGCTTCGAGGTGATGGAGTGGCGGCGCAGCGGGCTGTCCCTGGTCACCAATCTCGACGCCGAGGAGCTGCCCGGGCCCTCGGTCCCGGTGAGCGAGCTGCCCCGGCTGCCGCTCGCCGTCTCGGCCGACGGCCTCATACCCGGCTTTCTGCGCGGCTGGTTCGGCGCCCGCTACCGCCAGGAGCTGCATATCGCGGCCGAGATCGACACCGTGCAGTACGGACTGGAGCTGCTCTCCTCGGGAGTGCTGAGCGGCTGTGTGCTGGTCACCGAGGGCATCGGCGACGCGGTGGCCGACGGGCGGATCCGCGCCGGTGCCGGGCTGCGCACCCTGGAGCTGACCGACGGTGTGGGGCCGGAGCTGGAAGTGCTGATCGGGGTGTTCGTACGGGCCGGGGAGCGCACCGCGCAGGACGCCGGTCATCCGCTCAATGTGCTGTGGGACGCGCTCGCCGGGGAGAACGCCCGCTGGCGCGGGGTGATGCGCAAGAAGCGCCCCGGCCGGTAACCCGCCGGCCGTGCGCCGGGAGGCTGGTGTGCCTCTTCCGTTTACACATACCGACTGGTTAGTCTGCGCTGCGGGCAGGAGCCGATCCGAGTCGATCCGAGGAGCTGCGAATCGTGGGTACCGTGCGTGGGGCGCGTGTTGTGGTCACCGGAGCGGGGGGTGGCATCGGCGCCGCGCTCGCCCGGCGCTTCGCCGCCGAGGGCGCCCAGGTCGTGGTCAACGACCTCGACGCGGCCAAGGCCGCCGCCGTCGCCGAGGAGATCGGCGCGACCGCGGTGCCCGGCGACGCCTCCGGCATCGTGCCCGCGGCCCGTGAAGCGCTCGGCGGCGCCATCGACATCTTCTGCGCCAACGCGGGCGTCGGCCACGACGGCGGCCCCGAGGCCGACGATGAGCTGTGGCAGCAGTCCTTCGACGTCAATGTGATGGCCCATGTGCGGGCCGCCCGGGAGCTGCTGCCCGAGTGGCTGGAGCGCGGCAGCGGCCGCTTCGTCGCCACCGTCTCCGCCGCCGGGATACTCACCATGATCGGCTCGGCGCCGTACGCCGTCTCCAAGCACGCCGCGCTCGCCTTCGCCGAATGGCTCTCGGGCACCTACCGCCACCGCGGCATCGCCGTCCACGCGGTGTGCCCGCAGGGGGTGCGCACCGACATGCTGACCGCCACCGGGGCCGCCGGAGACCTGGTGCTGGCGCCCACCGCGATCGAGCCCGAGCAGGTCGCCGACGCCGTCCTCGCGGGCATCGAGGAGGAGCGCTTCCTGATCCTTCCGCACCCCGAGGTGGCCCGCCACTACGCGGCCCGCGCCGGCGACACCGACCGCTGGCTGGGCGGCATCAACAAGCTTCAGCGCAAGCTCGAGGCTCTCGAGGCGGCATCCGGGACCTCGGGCTGACCCGAGGGCCCGCCGCTCCCGTACTCTCCGCACCACCACCCTCACCCCCGTCCAGACAGGGCCGCATCCATGACCACGTACCAGGACCAGCCATGGCTCGCCCAGCTCACCGAGGCGCAGCGCCGGACGATCACCCCACGGCCGAGCCCGCTGCACGCGTTCCGGGACGCCGTGCGCACCGCCCCCGGCCATCCGGCGCTCGTCTACTTCGACGGACGGCTGACCTACCGCGAGGTCGACGAGCTCTCCGACGGCATAGCCGGCCATCTCGCCGAGCGTGGCTTCGGGCCCGGCGACCGGATGGCGATCATGCTCCAGAACACCCCGCACTTCGTGGTCGCGCTGCTGGGGGCGTGGAAGGCGGGCGGTACGGTCGTCCCGGTCAACCCCATGTACAAGGGCGCCGAACTCGCGCACATCCTGGGCGACGCCGAGGTGAGCGCCCTGGTCTGCTCCCGCCACGCCTGGGAGGACTACATACGCGAGACGGCCACCGCGTCCCCGGTGCGCATCGCGTTCACCGCCGACGCCCGTGAGCTCCAGACCCGCGACGACGCGCGGGTGCTGCGCGAGGAGCCGCTCCCGGTCCCCGAGGACACCGAGGACCTCCTCACGGCCGCCCGCGCCGGAGCCCGCCCGCCGTCCGTCCCCGCACCGCGCGCCGAGGACATCGCGCTGATCAGCTACACCTCCGGGACCAGCGGCACCCCCAAGGGGGCCACCAACACCCACGGCAACATCTCCTACAACGCCGACCGGCAGCACCTCCTCCATGAGCTGCCCGAAGGCTCGACGCTCTTCGCGCTGGCCCCGCTGTTCCACATCACCGGCATGGTCTGCCAGCTCTGCGCGTGCATGTCCGGAGCGGGCACCCTGGCCCTGGCCTACCGCTTCGAGACCGGTGTCGTCCTCGACGCCTTCGCCGAGCACCGCCCCGCCTACACCGTGGGCCCCTCCACCGCCTTCATGGCGCTGATGGCCCACCCCCAGGCCACCCGCGACCACTTCTCGTCCTTCCGGATCATCTCCTCCGGCGGCGCCCCGCTGCCGCCCGCGCTGGTCGAGCGGTTCCAGTCGGCCCTCGGCCCGTATCTGCACAACGGCTACGGGCTCACCGAATGCACCGCGCCCTGCGCCAGCGTCCCGCCCGGCGTCCGCGCACCCGTCGACCCGGTCTCCGGCACCCTCGCCGTCGGCGTCCCCGGCGCCGACACGCTCGTGCGCATCGTGGACGACGCGGGACGGGACGTGCCGTTCGGCGAGCAGGGCGAGATCGTCGTCCGCGGCCCGATGGTGGTGCCCGGCTACTGGCGGCGCCCGGAGGCCACCGCGGCCGCCCTCCCCGACGGGGAACTGCGCACCGGCGACATCGGCTTCATGGACGAGGGCGGCTGGCTGTACGTGGTCGACCGCAAGAAGGACATGATCAACGCCTCGGGGTTCAAGGTGTGGCCGCGCGAGGTCGAGGACGTGCTCTACACTCACCCCGCCGTGCGGGAGGCGGCGGTCGTCGGCAAACCCGACGCGTACCGCGGCGAGACGGTCAAGGCGTATGTGAGCCTCCGACCGGAGGCCGAGGCCACACCGGACGAGCTGTCCGCGTACTGTGCGGAGCGGCTCGCCGCGTACAAGTACCCGCGCGAGGTGGAGATCCTGCCCGAGTTGCCCAAGACGACGAGTGGCAAGATCCTCCGGCGGGAACTGCGAGGATGAAAGAGAAGAGGAAGAGAACGGGTGGCGACGATGGCCAAAACGACGGACGGTGACGGACAGCCGGTGCCACAGCGGCTGCTGGCGGCTGCCACCCGCCTGTTCGCGGAGCGGGGATACGACCGGACGTCCGTACAGGAGATCGTCGAAGCGGCGGGCGTCACCAAGGGCGCTCTCTACCACTACTTCGGCTCCAAGGACGATCTGCTCCATGAGATCTACGGACGGGTGCTCCGGCTCCAGCAGGAGCGCCTGGACGCCTTCGCGGACGCCGACGCACCGGTGGAGCAGCGGCTGCGGGACGCGGCGGCCGATGTCGTGGTGACCACCATCGAGAACCTCGACGACGCCACGATCTTCTTCCGGTCGATGCACCAACTCAGCCCGGAGAAGCACAAGCAGGTGCGCGCCGAGCGGCGCCGCTACCACGAGCGGTTCCGCGCGCTGATCGAGGAGGGGCAGCGGACCGGGGTGTTCAGCTCCCGGACCCCGGCCGATCTGGTGGTGGACTACCACTTCGGCTCCGTCCACCACCTGGGCACCTGGTACCGGCCCGGCGGCCCACTGGGCCCCCAGGAGGTCGCCGACCACCTGGCCGACCTGCTGCTGCGCGCGCTGCGGCCATAGATGTCCTCAATCGCCGGACGGGCTGGATTTTCCAGCCCGTCCGGCGATTGAGGACCGGGGTCCGGGGCGGAGCCCCGGTTGAGGGAAGGGGCGGGGTGGGGAACAAACCCCGCCCCGCCCCCACCCGCACCGCCTCAGCTACCCGCACCGCCTCAGCTACACGTACCGCTTCAGCTACACGTACCGCTTCAACTCACGCCGCGCCAACGACCGTTGATGCACCTCATCCGGCCCGTCGGCCAACCGCAGCGTGCGGGCCGCCGCCCACAGCTCGGCCAGCGGGAAGTCCTGGCTCACCCCGCCCGCGCCATGCAACTGCACCGCCCGGTCCAAGATCTCCACCACCGTGCGCGGTGTCGCGATCTTGATGGCCTGGATCTCGGTGTGCGCCTCGCGGTTGCCCACCGTGTCCATCAGCCAGGCCGTCTTCAGCACCAGCAGCCGCAACTGCTCGACCGCCACCCGCGCGTCCGCGATCCACTCATGGACCTGACCCTGCTGGGCGAGCGCCTTGCCGAAGGCCGTACGGTCCACCGCCCGTCGGCACATCAGCTCGATACCGCGCTCGGCCATGCCGATCAGCCGCATGCAGTGGTGGATCCGGCCGGGGCCGAGCCGGGCCTGGGCGATGGCGAAACCGCCGCCCTCCTCGCCGATGAGGTTGCTCACCGGCACCCGCGCCCGGTCGAAGACCACCTCGGCGTGGCCGCCGTGGTAGTGGTCCTCGTAGCCGTACACCCGCATCGCCCGCCGCACCTCGACGCCCGGGGTGTCGCGCGGCACCAGCACCATCGACTGCTGACGGCGCACATCGGCGCCCTCCGGGTCGGTCTTGCCCATCACGATGAAGATCTTGCAGTCGGGGTTCATCGCCCCGGAGATGTACCACTTGCGCCCGGTGATGACGTAGTCGTCGCCATCGCGCTCGATCCGGGTCTCGATATTGGTCGCGTCGGACGAGGCGACCTCCGGCTCGGTCATCGCGAAGGCCGACCGGATCTCCCCCGCGAGCAGCGGCTCCAGCCACTGCTTGCGCTGCCGCTCGTCGCCGAACTGGGCGAGCACCTCCATGTTGCCGGTGTCGGGGGCGGCGCAGTTCAGGGCCGTGGGGGCAAGCTGGGGGCTGTGGCCGGTGATCTCCGCGAGCGGGGCGTACTGGAGATTGGTCAGCCCCGCGCCGTACTCCTCGTCGGGCAGGAAGAGGTTCCACAGCCCCTGCCGGCGGGCCTCGGCCTTGAGCTCCCCGACGACCGCCGGGGTCAGCCACGGCGAGTCCAGCGCCGCGCGCTGCTCCTCCGCGACCGCCTCCGCCGGATGGACATGCTCGTCCATGAAGGCGAGCAGCTTGGCGCGCAGCTCTTCGGTCCGGGCGTCGAATGCGAAGTCCATGACGGGATCAGCTCTCCTGGAGGGTGGTGAGACCGTGGTCGATGAAGGCGGGGACGATGTCGCCGATGCGGTCGAAGCCCGCGCCGACGGTCTGGCCGAGGGTGTACCGGTAGTGGATGCCCTCGAGGATCACCGCGAGCTTGAAGTAGGCGAAGGCGGTGTACCAGGACACGCTGCTCACATCGCGCCCCGAACCCTCGGCATAGCGCTGGATCAGCTCGTCCGTGGTGGGGTGGCCGGGGGCGCCCTGGGTGGAGGAGATGGGGGAGTCGGCGAGATTCGGATGACCGCTGTACATCACGATCAGCCCGAGGTCGGTCAGCGGATCGCCGAGCGTGGACATCTCCCAGTCGAGGATCGCCGTGATCCGGTCGTCGGCGTCCACCAGGACGTTGTCGAGGCGGTAGTCGCCGTGGACGACGGAGGGCGTGGCAGAGGCCGGCAGCGCCTTGGCGAGCCGGGTGTGCAGCTCGTCGATCCCGGACAGCTCACGGCTGCGCGAGGCCGCGAGCTGCTTGCCCCAGCGGCGCAACTGCCGCTCCAGGAACCCCTCCGGGCGCCCGAAGTCGCCGAGCCCGACCTCGGCCGGGTCCACGGAGTGCAGTGCCACGAGCGTGTCGACGAGGGAGAGGACGACCTCCCGGGTGCGCTCCGGGCCGATACCGGCGAGCTGCTCGGCGGTGCGGTACGGGGTGCCCTCGACGAACTCCATGACGTAGAAGGGCGATCCGACCACCGACTCGTCCTCGCACAGCAGCACCGGCTCCGGCACCGGCACGGCCGTCGGGTGCAGGGCGCTGATCACCCGGTGTTCCCGCGCCATGTCATGGGCGGTGGCGAGCACATGGCCCAGCGGCGGCCGGCGGACCACGAAGCGGGAGGTGCCGTCGGTGACGGTGTAGGTGAGATTCGAACGGCCGCCTTCGATCAGCTCGGCGCTCAGCGGCCCGCGCACCAGCCCCGCGCGCTCGCGGTCGAGGTGGGCGCGGAGCCGATCGAGGTCGAGCCCTGGGGGATTGCCTGCGTTCATCGAACCTCTTCCTCGGTTTCCTCGGTCCTTCTTGGTACTGCTCACACAGCGCGCTCGGTCGGGGGAGCGGGCGAACCGTTCCGCATCATGATGCCGACCAGTCGGTATGTAGTCCAGTGGGTGTCCGTTGCCGGGTGCACGGGTTCCGGCCCCGGGGCGGGCCGGGGACTACCGCCCCCGCCCCCGCCCGGCCCGTTCCCCAGCCCGCTCCTGGGCCCGCTCCTGGGCCTCGACCACCGCGTCCCCGTACGCCACCGACCAGGCACCGAGCGCCTCGACCGGCCCCAGCAGGGTCTCGCCGAGCGGGGTCAGCGCGTACTCGACCCGGGGCGGCGCCTCCGCGTACCGGCGCCGCTCCACCAGCCCGTCGTCCTCCAGACGGCGCAGGGTGTCGTTGAGCACCTTCGGGCTGATGCCGCCGATCGCCTCGCGCAGTTCGCCGGGGCGGCGCGGCCCCTCCCGCAGCCCGAAGATCACCACGGCGGTCCAGGTGCGGGCCAGCAGCTCGAAGCCCAGCCGCGCCCGGCAGTCGGCGATGAATTCCTCCGGTGCGAGGGGCCGCGTTGTCGTCGCCGGTTCACTCACTGATGCCCTCCTGACCTGCTGACCTGCCGTCCGCTGTCCTAGCGCATCCGTCGCACACCGCGCGGTGTGCGACGGACTTCCTAGTGTCCTTCCCCATCGGCGGGCGAGAACGAGGAGGAGGCCGCGATGCGGATCGGAGTCCTGGGCACGGGCACGATGGCGGACGCGCTGGGGACCCAGTGGGCGCGGGCGGGGCACGAGCTGTTGATCGGCGGCCGCTCGCGGCCGAAGGCGGCGGCGCTGGCCGCGCGGATCGGCCACGGCGCGCGGGCGGGGAGTCCGCGCGAGGCCGCCGGATTCGGGGATGTGACGCTGCTGGCGGTGGCCTACGAGGGTGTCGAGGCGGCCCTGGAGGCGGCGGGCGCGGCCGAGGGCACGCTGAGCGGCCGGGCGCTGATCGACTGCACCAACGCGATCGTCCCCGGGCGCTTCACCCTCGCCACCGACGGCGGGCCGGGCATGGCCGAGCGGATCGCCGCGCGGGCCGTCGGGGCGCGGGTCGTGAAGGCGTTCTGCCACTGCTCGGACGCGGTGTGGCGGATGACCCCGCCGGTCTTCGCCGACGGGCCGCTGGCGGTCCCGCTGTGCGGGGACGACGAGGAGGCCCTGGCGGCCGTACGCACGCTGGTCCGCGATATGGGCTGCCTACCGCTGGACGCCGGGGGCCTGGAGCGGGCCCGCCTCCTGGAGGCCACCGTCGCGTTTCTGCTCGGCTTCTGGTTCGGCGGGGTGGAGCCACGGGCCGCGCTGCCGCCGCTGGCGGCACAGACCCCGGCGCAGAGCCCGGCGTAGCGGCCGGGGGCCGGGGGCCGCGGTGGTGCGGATTTGCGCCGGCGGTGGGGGAGCAGGAGCGTCGAAGGGGAGGAACGGGGAAAAGGAGGAAGCGAGAGTCGCGAGAAGCCGCGAGGAGCCGCAAGGAGCTGCGGGAACCGCCGGAACGCGAGAGCCGCGAGGAGCGCCACCATGAAGGCCATCACCTACCGCCGCTACGGCGGCCCCGAGATCCTGGAGTACGGGGAGCGGCCGGAGCCGAAGGTCGGCCCCGACTCCGTCCTGATCAGGGTCAGGGCCGCCAGCGTGAACCCCGTCGACTGGAAGGCGCAGGCCGGCAACCTCGAACCGTTCCTGGACGCGGTCTTCCCGGTGATCCCCGGCTGGGACGTCTCCGGGGTCGTGGAGCGGCCCGGCCCCGCGGTGACGGAGTTCCGGCCCGGCGACGAGGTGATCGGATACGTACGGGAGGACTTCCTCTCCCGGGGCACCTGCGCCGAGTACGTGGCGGCGCCCATCCGTACCCTCGCCCGCAAACCGCGGAACCTCTCCTTCACCCAGGCCGCGGGCATCCCGCTGGCGGGCCTGACGGCCTACCAGTCGCTGGTGCGGGCGCTGAGGGTCGGTGAGGGCGACACGGTCCTGGTCCACGCGGCGGCGGGCGGGGTCGGCTCGATGGCGGTCCAGTTGGCCCGGCATATGGGCGCCCGGGTGATCGGCACCGCGGGCGAGCGCAACCACGAGTATCTGCGCGCGCTCGGCGCGGAGCCGACCACATATGGGGAGGGCCTCGCCGAGCGGGTCCGCGCCCTCGCCCCGAACGGGGTGGACGCCGTGCTCGACCCGGTCGGCGGCGACGCGCTCGCCGTCTCCGCCGAACTCCTCGCCCCCGAAGGCCGCCTGGCCTCCATCGCCGACCCCGCCGTCCTCGGCCTCGGTGGCCGCTACGTCTTCGTCCGCCCCGACCCCGACGACCTCCAGGACCTCACCGACCTCGCCGAGCGCGGCGCCCTCGGCGTCGAGGTCGCCGCGGTCTTCCCCCTCCAGAAGACGGCGGACGCCCAGCGTCTGAGCATGGAGGGCCACGCCAGGGGCAAGATCGCCATCGCGGTGGACTGACCGAGCCGGGGACACAGGGCCCGTCGGCCGGGCGCGGGGCGGGCGCCTGCGGCGGGCGGAGCCACCACCCCGCCCCTTCCCGAAACAAGAGGCCGTGCTTCTCGTACCCCGCGGGGGTCGCGCCGGCCCGGGGCGGAGCCCGGCGGGGGCAAGGGGCGCGTGCCCTGGGGCCCGAGTGGCGTGCGGGGCGCGGCTCTACGGGGTCCGGGGCGGAGCCTCGGAGGGGGCCAAGGGCCGGAGCCCCTTGTTTCGGGAAGGGGCGGGGCGGGGAACTTCGCCGCCGGAGTCGCCCCAAACCCCGCACCCGGCCTCTTGCCCTGGCCACCTGCGACCCATCCCCGCGGCCGAGGGGCGAGGGCGAGGGCCGGCCCTCAGGTGGCCTCAGCGCAGCATGGCCGCTCCCAGGACGGCCAGGGCGAGGGTGCAGGCCACCGCGGCCACGGCCGCCCGCGGGGACAGGGCGGGCGGACGTGGCATGCGCATGGCCCGGATACGGCGGTGGGCCAGCGCCAGGAAGGCCAGCCAGGCCACCACCACCAGGGCCAGGACCACGAGCGAGGCCGGGTCGGTCCCGCTGTGCAGGGTCTGCCGGCCCGCGAGCGAGGCGGCCACCGCGCACGCCAGCGTCGTACGCCGCCAGGCCAGCCGCGTCCGCTCCGGCTGGAGCCCGGGGTCCCGGTCCAGCGTTCGTGGTCCGTGCGTCCCTTTCCCCTCCGGCATCGCCTCACACCTCCCGGGTCAACCGCCCCACCCGAAGGCGGCCACGATCACCATCAGCAGTGCGACCACGCCGACCGCGAGCCCCAGCACCACCGGGAAGCGGGACATCGGCAGGTCCTCGCCCCGCCGCATGGCCCGTTCGCAGCGCACCCAGTGGCTGATGGCCCGCAGGGCGCACAGCGCGCCGCCCGCCAGCAGGATGAGCGCCAGTGCGAGCCGCAGTGGCCGGGCCGTCTCCGGGAGGAACTGGTCGACCGCGAATCCGCCGCCCACCAGCGCCATCGCGGTGCGCAGCCAGGCGAGAAAGGTTCGTTCGTTGGCGAGTGAGAAGCGGTAGTCGGGGGTGCCGCCCTCGTCCCGCAGCCGCTCGGGCGCGAACCACAGCCGTACGTCCGCCACCGCCGAGGCGAGACCGCCGCCACGCGGCTCGGCAGGCCGCGCGGGTTCCGAAGGCCGCGGCGGCTCCGAAGGCCCGGGCCCGGAGGATTCGGTCACGCTTCGACCCTCTCACGGCGCCACTCCATCAGCCGCCGGTACGCCTCCCGCCCGTCCGGCACCCACTCCCACTCGGGCAGCCGCCGGGTCAGCTCCTCCTCGGTGAGAAAGGCGTGCCAGGCGACCTCCTCGGTCTGCGGATCGACCGGCAGTTCGCAGCGCACCTCGTAGACCCGGCTCCACCAGGTGTGCTCGGGCGTCTCGTAGAGGAACGAGAACAGCGGTACGGGCGCGGGCAGCCCCCGCACCCCCAGCTCCTCCTCCGCCTCGCGCAGCGCCGCCTCGTCGTAGCCCTCGCCGGCGCCGACGACCCCGCCGACGAACATGTCGTAGAGCGAGGGGAAGACCAGCTTCTCGGCGGTGCGGCGATGGACGAAGACGCGGTCCTGGGCGTCCCGGGCCAGGATGAAGACGCAGCGGTGCCGGAGCCGGTGGGCCATGGCGTCACCGCGTCGGGCCTGGCCCATCACGCGGTCCCGCTCGTCCACGATGTCGAGTAGTTCGTTGGCGGAAAGCGGTTCCTGATCAGGCATACCGCCATACAAGCAGATCGCGGGCGCGGTCAGCGCCGGTGGCCACCGCCGTACCCGCCGCCGTAGCCGCCCCCATGGCCGCCGCCATAGCCGTTTCCGCCGCCATAGCCGCCGCCGTACCCGCCCCCGTAGCCGTTCTCGTAACCGCCGCCGCCCTGCCCCTGGCCCGGCGTGTACGGCCCGGAGCCGCCGTTCCCGTCGCGCTGCCGCTCCTGCTGCCGCTCGGCCCAGCGGTCGAACGCCTCCACCGCGTCCTGCCAGTCGTCGTACTCTCCCGGCCCCCGGTCCGACCAGCCCGGCCAGGACGGCGTGGAGCGGTCCTTGCCGGACGACGGGGTCCGGGGCTTGTCCGGTATGGAGTCGGCCGCCGGGGCCTGGGCCACGGGCTGGGCGGCCGGCGGCTGCGGCTTGGGCTTCTCGGCGCGCGCACCGCGCAGCGGGGTGTCGCCCACCGCCGCCTCGGCGTACGGGACGGTGTGGCTCTCCGGCTCGTCCGGAACGGCCGTCGAGGTGTCGTGTCCGGGGGCGGCCGTCGCCTCACGGGAGTCCTTGCCCATGAGCATGAAGAGGGCGGTGGCGGCGCCGGTGGCCGACAGCAGAATCGCCCCGGCGGCGGCCTTACGGCGGTTGTCCACGGGGCGGCGGCGGGCGTGCCGGGCCCCGATCACCTCGCCGCGGAGCACCTGTGCCTCGTCCGCGGGTGGTCCGGATTGGAGGGGCTGCGGGCCGGGGGTGACGAGCGTCGGGTTCACCACGCGACGTTCCACCTCGGGCGTCGGCCCTGAATGCTCAACGGAGCGGTCAGCCATGGTCGATGATGATGCACGGTTGGCCTAACCGTGTCCAATCTCGGTGAACGATTGTGACCTTTTGTTCTACGTCCAGGTTTCGCGGGGGGAGTTGGCGGTCGGGAAGCGGCCGGAAACCGCTCCCACACCCCGGGTTGACGGCGTACTGGGCGGTAGGCAGGATCGCGGTCATGACGCCGTCGGCGGGCGTCGGCGGGCTCACGAGAACGGACACCACACCATGGCGTACGACGCGGACGTGATCGTGGTCGGCGCGGGGCTCGCGGGCCTCGCCGCCACCGCCGAACTGGCCGACGCCGGCCGTAAGGTGATCCTGCTCGACCAGGAGCCCGAGCAGTCGCTCGGCGGCCAGGCCCACTGGTCCTTCGGCGGTCTCTTCCTCGTCGACTCGCCCGAGCAGCGCCGCCTGCGCATCCGCGACAGCCATGAACTCGCCTGGCAGGACTGGCTGGGCACGGCCGGGTTCGACCGCGAGGAGGACCACTGGCCGCGCCGCTGGGCCGAGGCGTACGTGGACTTCGCGGCGGGCGAGAAGCGGTCCTGGCTGCACGCCCAGGGGCTGCGGCTGTTCCCGCTCGTCGGCTGGGCCGAGCGCGGCGGCTACGACGCCACCGGGCACGGCAACTCCGTGCCCCGCTTCCACATCACCTGGGGCACCGGCCCCGGCATCGTCGCCCCCTTCGAGCGGCGGGTGCGGGCGGCGGCCGCCCGCGGCCTGGTCGAGCTGCGCTTCCGGCACCGGGTGACGGGGCTGTCCCGCAGCACGGGCACGGTCGACACCGTCACCGGCGACATCCTGGAGCCCAGCGACGCCGAGCGCGGCGCTCCCAGCGGCCGCGAGGTCGCCGGGGCCTTCGAACTGCGCGCCCAAGCCGTGATCATCACCTCCGGCGGGATCGGCGGCAACCACGAGCTGGTGCGCGCCAACTGGCCCGAGCGGCTGGGCTCCCCGCCCGAGCGGATGATCTCCGGGGTCCCGGCCCATGTGGACGGCCAGATGCTCGGCATCGCCGAGGCGACCGGCGGCCGCATCATCAACCGCGACCGGATGTGGCACTACACCGAGGGCATCGAGAACTGGAACCCGATCTGGCCCCGGCACGGCATCCGCATCCTGCCCGGCCCGTCCTCCCTGTGGTTCGACGCGCGCGGCAAGCGGTTGCCGGTGCCGCTGTTCCCCGGCTTCGACACCCTCGGCACGCTCGAGCACATCATGCGGACCGGCTACGACTACACCTGGTTCGTGCTCACCCGGAAGATCATCGAGAAGGAGTTCGCGCTCTCCGGCTCCGAGCAGAACCCGGACCTCACCGGCAAGAGCGTCCGCGGTGTGATCGGCCGCGGCCGGGCCGGCGCCCCGGGCCCGGTCCAGGCGTTCATGGACCACGGCGCGGACTTCATCGTGGAGCGGTCGCTGACGGCGCTGGTCCGGCGGATGAACGAGCTCACCAAGGAGCCGCTCATCGACGAGGAGGAGCTGCGGCGGGAGATCGTCGCCCGCGACCGCGAGATCGCCAACCCCTACACCAAGGACCTCCAGGTCACCGCCCTGCGCGGCACCCGCAAGTATGTGGCCGACCGGCTGATCCGCACCGCCGCCCCGCACCGCATCCTCGACCCCAAGGCGGGTCCGCTGATCGCCGTGCGCCTGAACATCCTGACCCGTAAGACGCTCGGCGGCCTGGAGACGGACCTCTCCTCCCGCGTCCTGACCGAGGGCGGCGAACCGCTGCCCGGCGTCTACGCGGCCGGGGAGGCGGCGGGCTTCGGCGGCGGGGGAGTGCACGGCTACCGCTCCCTGGAGGGCACCTTCCTGGGCGGCTGCCTCTTCTCGGGCCGTACGGCGGGGCGGGCGGCGGCCAAGGCGGTGGGGTAGCCCCGGGGCGCGGCTGACGGGCTCGGCTCCCGGAGTCTTACCGAAGTCTGACGAATCCCGGGCGGATCTGGCGCACCACCCCCGCCCGGTGCTCTTATCGACCCATGGACCCCAACACCGGTGCCGGATCGGACGGCCACGGCGCCCCCGTCGGCCGGCGCCTCGTCCTCGGCATGCTCGGCCTCGGCGCGGGCGCGATGGCCGCGGCCCCCTGGCTCCAGGGCCGCCTGGAGGCCGCCCTGGGCGCGGTGGCCGACAAGGACCCGACGGGGTTCACCGGACTCCTCCCCAACGGCGGGGGATTCCGCTACTACTCCGTCACCTCCTCCGTGCCCCACAAGGACGCGGGCAACTACCGCCTCACGGTCGACGGGCTCGTCGACAAGCCCGCCGAGTACCGCCTCGCCGATCTGCGCGCCCTCCCGCAGACCCGCCTCGTCCGCGATGTCCAGTGCGTCACCGGCTGGCGGGTGCCCGAGACCCCGTTCGAGGGGGTGCGGCTGTCGACGCTGCTCGACGCCGCCGGGGTGGGGCCGCGGGCCAAGGCCGTCCGCTTCACCTGCTTCGACGGCGCGTACAGCGAGAGCCTGACCCTCGATCAGGCGCGGCGCGCGGACGTCCTGGTGGCGCTGAAGCTGCGGGACAAGCCGCTGGGACACTCCCACGGCGGGCCGGTGCGGCTGTATGTGGCGCCCATGTACTTCTACAAGTCGGCGAAATGGCTCTCCGGTATCACCGTCACCGATGAGGTGCGGCCCGGCTATTGGGAGGACCGGGGCTATGACGTCGACGCCTGGGTCGGCAGATCGAACGGACGCGACGATGACCCCACCGCCTGAGCCGACTCCGCCCGCCGAGCGGACGATGACCGCGTCTTCGCGAGCCGGGAACCGGGACCGGGACGGGGGCGGGTCGCGGGTGCGCCGGTTCAGCCTCGCCGAGCGCTGGATCCACCGCACCACCGCCCTCCTGCTGGGCGTGTGCGTGGTCAGCGCGGGCTGTCTCTATCTGCCCGAGCTGGCCGAACTCGTCGGCCGCCGCGCCCTCGTCGTCACCGTCCATGAGTGGAGCGGCATCCTGACACCGGTCCCGGCCCTGCTCGGGCTCGCCTCCCGGGCCTTCCGCGCCGATCTCACCCGGCTCAACCGCTTCGGCCCGCACGACCGCCGCTGGCTGCGCGCGGCGCTGCGCCGCGACCACCGGCGACAGGAGCGCCCGGCGGGGAAGTTCAACGCCGGGCAGAAGCTGTACGCGGGGTATATCGCGGGCGCGGTGCTGGTGATGGCGGGCACCGGGCTGCTGATGTGGTTCACCGGTCTGGCCCCGCTGGTGTGGCGCACCAGCGCCACCTTCGTCCACGACTGGCTGGCGCTGGCCATCGGCATCGTCCTGATCGGCCATATCGGCAAGGCGTTCGCCGATCCGGAGGCCCGGCGCGGGATGCGCACGGGCCGGGTCGAGCGGGCGTGGGCGGCCCGTGAGCATCCGCTGTGGCGTACGGACGAGGACGCGGGGCACGACATCGGGGAGCACGAGCGCCAGGTACCGCTGGACCAATAGCCACACGTCGCATCCGCTGAACCAGTGGCCACGAGCGCCACGTCCGCTGAACCCATGACACCCGGTGCCATGATGCGTCGCATGCGCGAGAAAGGTGCAACAAAGACCGTTATGCGGCTTGCGGTGCATGCCGCCCTGTGCGCCGTGGCGATGCTTCCGCTGAGCGGCTGCCGCATGTTCGACGCCCCGCTGCGGCGGGGCGGGCTCTGGGTGAACCCGGACAGCCCGGCCGCCCGGCAGGTCCGGGAGCGGCAGGACGAGGGGAAGAACCGCGACGCCGCGCTCATCCGGCAGATCGCTCAGCAGCCGGTCGCGGAGTGGCTCGGCCCCGCGCCGCCCCGTGAACGGGTCCGCTTCATCACCGAATCCGCGGCGCGGACCGGGTCCACCCCGGTCCTGGTCGCCTATCACATCCCGTACCGCGACTGCGGACGGTACTCGGCGGGCGGAGCGCGGAGCGCCCATGCGTACCGGCGCTGGATCGAGCAGATCACCGTGGGCATCGGCGACCGCAAGGCGATCGTCGTGCTGGAACCCGACGCGGTGGCCCAGCTCGTCGACGGCTGCGTACCGGCCAGGCTGCGCACCGCCCGGCTGGCGATGCTCCGCGACGCGGTCGCCATGTTCGCCGCGCTGCCCCATGTGCGGGTGTACGTGGACGCGGGGAACCCGGGCTGGATCAAGAACCCCCACCGGCTGGTGCGGTCACTGCGCGAGGGCGGTATCGAGCAGGCGGACGGCTTCGCGCTGAACGTCTCCAACTTCCAGCCGACCCGGCGCGCCAAGGCGTACGGCCACCGGCTCTCCGCCGCCCTGGACGGCACCCACTTCGTCATCGACACCAGCCGCAACGGCAAGGGCCCGCTGCGGCAGCGCGGCGCGGCCCGGCACGGTATCCGGGCCCGGGACTCCTGGTGCAACCCGCCGGGGCGGGCGCTGGGCGAGCGGCCCAGCACCACCACCGGAGACCGCCTCGTGGACGCCTATCTGTGGATCAAACGGCCCGGAGAGTCGGACGGAACCTGCAACGGCGGGCCTCCGGCGGGCCACTGGTGGACCAAGTACGCGCTCGACCTCGCCCGCAACGCCCCCCGCCGCCACTGAGCGCTCCGCTGGAGCTGCCCCGACCTGCCGCCGTCAATCGACTGCGGCGCCGTTGTGGCCGGTCGCGCCCACGCGGCGGAGTCGCATATCGACACAGCCCCGTGCCCCTTCGGGGCGCTTGTCCTTCGGGACCGCACAGGGGCTGGCCGCGTCGCGCGCCGTCGGCACCGTTCCGCGCGCCGGGCGCTTCCGGCCGCGGCGCAACAGCCCCGCCGACCAGATCGCCACCGGCGCCAGACACAGCGCGAGGGCGAGCACCGCCCAGGTCCGCATCACCGGATGGGCGTGGCCCAGGAAGAACGAGGCGACCAGAGAGGAGCCGAACACCCCGGCCCACAGCAGATGGATACGGAACGTGGAGAGCCGGTCCGGGCTGGACGAGTCGCCCTTGGGCGTGACCACGAACCGGCTGGTGCGGCGCAGCGCCGCGTCGCACAGGGACTTGGCGTAGATCGGGGCGGACAGCGCCGAGAGCAGCATCCCGGCCAGCCCGCCGGAGCCCTCCGGCTCATGCGGGGAGACGTTGTGCCGCCGGTTCCAGATGTACAGCCCGATCTGAAGCATCGCCGCGTCGCTGTAGAGCATCATCCACATCTCGGCGGGGATGTGGATCCCGGCCGCGCCCAGCACCAGGAACAGCGCACACGACAGCGCGGAGAGGATCCAGTTGAGCGCGGTCATCGGGTAGTACGCGATCATCAGCGAGTAGTTGAGCAGCTTGCCGGGCGACAGGGTGAACGGGCCCTTCCAGAACTGCTTGAGCACGGTCTCGTAGGTGCCGCGGCTCCATCGCATCTGCTGGGTGAAGAAGTCCGTCCAGGTGCTCGGCCCCTCGCCGACCGCGAGCACATCGGGGGTGTAGACCGAGCGCCACTTCTTGCGCGTGGCCGGGTTGCGGTGGCGGTGCAGCTCGAAGCCGGTGGCCATGTCCTCGGTGATCGAGTCGTACAGCCCGCCGATCGAGCGCAGCGCGCTGATCCGCACCGCGTTGTTGGTGCCCACGAACATCGGGCCGCCATAGGCGTTTCCCGCCCGCTGGATCAGCGCATGGAAAAGGAACTGCTGGCTTTCGGCGGCCTTGGTGACCGGGGTGTCGTAATTCCCGTAGACCTGCGGGCCGACAACAAAGGCGATATCCGGATCCCGGAAGTAACCCAGCATGCGCTCCAGGAAGTTGGGCAGCGGCACATGGTCGGTATCCACACACGCCATGAATTCGTATGCGTCGCCATGCGCGTCCAGCCAGGCGTTGTAATTCCCGTGCTTGGTCCTCGCCCGGAAAGCGCCCTTCGGCTGATTCCACTTCTCGATGCCCTTACGGGAGAAGTGCCGTACGCCCAGCCGTGCGCACAGCGCCTTGACCTCCTCGTCGTCCCCCTCGTCCAGCAGCCATACGTCCAGCGGCCCGGTGTGCCGGATCCGCACCGCCCCCTCCAGCGTGGCCCGGACCATCGCGATCGGCTCCTTGCCGGGCACGAAGCTGGTCAGGAACGCCACCCGGGTCCCCGGCTGGGCCACCACCGGCACCGGATCCCGCGCCACCAGCGTCGCATGGGCGTTGGAGACGACCGTGAACAGGCGAAAGCCCTCGATCAGCGCGATCGACACCAGCATCGCGAGGTCCGCCGCCCGCTGCCACCACGGCGCATAGTCGCGCTGCACCCAGTGATCGGGATGCAGCAGCCACAGCAGCAGCAGCGCCGAGCACACCGGCGCCGCGCACAGCAGCAGCGCGGCACGGATCCGGTGCGGCTCCTGTGCCAGCAGACTCCGGCAGCGCACCCGGTAGGGGCGGTCCGTGGGGGCGTTGGTCAGCGGGCCCGCCAGCTCGCTGTACCGCTTGTACTCGTACACCGAGGCGGAACGGTGGTGCGGGACGCGGGAATCCGACGCGGTACGCGCGAGCGGCATCCCGGCGGATACGGCGTGTGCGGTGGCTTTCCGGGGGGAAAATCTGACGGGGGTCGGTGCAGACATCTGGGCACTCCCGCGGGGCTGGCTCGAACCGAATGGCGCGCCGCGATGACCCATTCGGGCCATATTCTTCAGGTCATCGCGCGAGATGAGAAGGTAACAATCCCATGAGGGCTGGCGGTGCACTTCGGATATTCGGCGCGCCCTTGTTGACGGTCCATAAGACATCCACTCCGACGGCCCAGCGGTGCGCGTCTTACGTGATTTACATCCCGCCGTCTGGCAGGGTCGGCACCGATCGAAGCCCATCGGAATACGGAGGATGGGGCGCAGTCGCCCGATGAGAGTCCTGCACATCATCTCCCGCCTCGGGGCCGGAGGAGCCGAACAGCAACTGAGGCTGCTGCTGCGCCATTTGCCGGTGCGCTGTGACGTCATCGCCCTCTCGGGTCCGGGCGCCACCGCGCACGGCATTCGCGCGGACGGCATCCCGGTCACCCATGTGCCCTTGGGCGCCGGACGCGAGCGGCAGCTCACCACCGTGCCCGGACTGGTGCGGATCATCCGGTCCGGCGGCTACGACCTGGTGCACACCCATCTGTACCGGGCGTGTGTGCTCGGCCGGATCGCCGCCCGGCTGGCCGGGGTGCGGGCGGTCATCGCCACCGAACACAGCCTGGGCGAGCGGCGGATCGACGGCCGACCGCTCACGGCCGCCCTCCGCGCCCGCTATCTCGCCGCCGAGCGGCTGGGCTCGGCCACCGTCGCCGTCTCGGCCGCCGTCGCCGACCGGCTGCGCGACTGGGGCGTGCCCAACCCCCGGATCCATCTGGTGCCGAACGGGATCGACGCCCGCCACTTCCGCTTCGAACCGGCCGCCCGGGCGGCGGCCCGCGCCCGTCTCGGCCTCCCCGACCGGGCCTTCGTGGTCGGCGGGGTCGGCCGCCTGGTGGCGGACAAGCGGTTCGACGCGGCGGTGCGGGCCGTCGCCGAGGTGCCGGACACCCGGCTGCTGCTGGTCGGCGAGGGCCCCGAGCGCCCCGCCCTGGAGGACCTGGCCGCCCGGCTCGGCGTGGCCGACCGGGTGCGGCTGCTGGGGGAGCGCGACGGCGCGGTGGCCCCGCCGGACGACCGGCCCGCCGGGCTGCCCGGGCTGCTGGCCGCCATGGACGTCCTGGTCTCGCCGTCCACCGAGGAGGCGTTCGGCCTCGCGGCGCTGGAGGGGCTGGCGGCCGGGCTGCCGGTGCTGCACACCGTCTGCCCCGCCCTCGACGAACTCCCCGCCGGGGCCGTCCCCGGCGCCCGCCGGATCGCCCCCGGCCCGGCCGCCCTCGCCGACGCCCTGCGCCGACAGGCCGCCGCGGGCCCGCTGCGCTTCCCGGTCCCGGACGCCATCGACCGCTACGACATCGCCCGCGGCGCCCGCCGCCTGATGGACCTCTACGACCGTGCCACGACCTGTGGGCCGGACGGCTGCCTGCGGGTGTCACCCATCAGCCGCCGCATGCCACGGCGTGGGGCGCCCGCGGGCTGAGGCGGCTCGCGCGCCATCAATCGCGTCCCGCCGCCTCGCCGGGGATGCGACAGCCGCGACAGATCCGCGGGCTGCCCGGCCGCACGGCCCAGCGCCTCGGCCCGATCGCCGCGCCCGTTGGTTGCATGCCGAGCCACGCTGCGGTCGGCGTTCCGGAGACGGTGAGGCGGGCGGCGAGCCGCTGCGCTTGGGGGCCCTGGGCCGCGCCTACGGCGACGCAGATCAAGGTCTGACGATGAGGTGCAGAACCTCGTCGAGTTGTGCCCGCTGGGCATCGGTGAGATTTCGGTGCAGGGGACTCCGGTCGGCTGCTGCCTCCGCGAGCTGATCTCGCACGGCGATTCCCTCCTTCGCTCAGCCGCTCAGGTTGCTGCCTGGCGGCAGGTGACCGAGGCAGTCCACGCGGAAGGCGGCAGGATCTTCGCGCAGTTGATGCATGCCGGGCGGTTGGGCGATCCGGATCTGCTTCCGGCCGGCACATGGCCGGTCGGCCCGTCGGCAGTGTCGGCGAGTGGGGAGATGTACACGGTCGCCGGTCCCAAGCCGCATGTCGTACCGCGAGAGATGAACAGGAGCGAGATCGCGGAGACGATCAGCGACTTCGCGCGGGCCGCTCGAAACGCGATGGAAGCCGGCTTCGATGGCGTCGAGGTGCACAGCGCGTTCGGATACCTCCTCGGCCAGCTCCTGTCTTCCAACGCCAACCGGCGCACCGACGAGTGGGGGAGCGGCACCGAGGGGCGGACGCGCCTCGTCGTGGACGTTGTCTCCGTGGTGGCGCGGGAGATCGACGCCGATCGGGTCGGGCTGAGGATCTCTCCCGCTACCACCTTGAACGACATCGTCGAAGACGACACGGAAGCCCTGTATGGGAACCTCGTCAACGGGATCAACGATCTGGGCTTGGCCTACCTCCATGTCGCGGAGGCTCCCGGACAGCGTGCCTTGACGAACACGCTGCGCGAACAGTGGTCCGGAGCCCTTCTTCTGAACCCGGGAACGCACCCCGAGCCGACGGGATCCGCCGCGCTTGCGCTCATCGAGGATGGCACCGCCGACATGGTCTCCTACGGTGCGCTGTTCCTTGCCAACCCGGATCTGCCCCAGCGTCTTGAGGCGGGGGCGCCGCTCAACACACCGGACCCGACCCGCTTCTACGGAGGCGACCACAGCGGCTACACCGACTACCCGCGCCTGGACGCCGTCGGCTCGAAGGGCGACTGAGTTCCACGCCGTGGGCCAACCGTCTCCTTCACTGCCCTCTGCCCGCGCATCGTCCGGCCCGAGACAGAGACCTTCGACAAGCCTCATCGTCCCAGCTCAGAAGGCACGCGCAGGTTAATGCCGTCACGGTACGCCCGCGGGCTGAGGCCGCGCTCGCGGGTGAAGGCGGTGCTGAGGGCGAACGCGCTGCCGTAGCCGACCCGCCGGGCCACCGCCGCCAGAGTGCTCTCCGGGTCCCGGAGCAGATCCGCCGCGAGGGCAAGACGCCAGCCGGTCAGATACGCCATGGGCGGCTCGCCCACCAGCGCGGTGAAGCGGCGGGCCAGTGCCGCCCGCGAGACCCCCGTCTCGGCGGCGAGCCCGGCCACCGTCCATGGATGGGCCGGGTTGTTCTGGAGCAGCCGCAGGGCACGGCCCACCACCGGGTCGCCCAGCGCCCGGTACCAGTCCGGCGCCCGGGCCTCCGGCCGGGCGAACCAGGCCCGCAGCACGGAGATCAGCAGCAGATCCAGCAGCCGGTCCAGGACCGCCTCCTGCCCGGCCTCGTCCCTGACGATCTCCTCGCCGAGCCAGGGCATCAGAGGGCAGTCCCACACCCCGCCGTCCAGTGCCAGCAGCGGGGGCAGTGCGTCCAGCAGCCGCCCGCTGATCTCCCCGTCCAACTGATAGGTGCCGATGAGCATCGTGGCCGAGCCGTCCGGGCTGTTGCCCCAGGTGCGCACCCCCAGCGCCATCGCCTGGGCCAGATCCACGCCGTCCGCCGTGCGGCACACCTCACCGGGGAGGATCCACGCCTGCGGTTCGGTGGCGGGGTCGTCGGCGACCGTGTACGGGGCGGGGCCGCGCGCGATGGCCACGTCCCCCGGGCGCAGCCGCACCGCCTCGCCCTCGTCCGGCACCACCCATGCCTCGCCGCGCGCCATGGTCATCACGCACAGCGGGGCCCGGTCCTCGATCCGCACCGCCCAGGGCGGCTCCATCACGACCCGCAGCAGAAAGGCCCCCCGGGCTCGCGGGCCGTCCAGCAGACTCGCCAGTGCGTCCATGGCGCACAGCGTAGACGCTCGCTTATGCGGCCGAGCCTCTCGGCCATGGCCCGTCTCACCGCCCGCGAGTTGACTGGCCGTATGACGACACAGCACACGGAAACACCGCACATGCGGGTACAGGCCACCGACTCCACGACCGTCCTGGTGCTCGGCGGTACCGGCAAGACCGGCCGCCGGGTCGCGGACCGGCTGATCCGGGCCGGACACCCGGTGCGGATCGGCTCCCGGTCCGGTGAGACGCCGTTCGACTGGGAGGATCCGCGCACCTGGGAGCCCGCGCTGGACGGCGCCGCCGCGGCGTACCTCGCCTACTACCCCGACGTCTGCGACCCGGGCGCCGCCGCCACCCTCCGCGCCTTCGCCGAACGAGCCGCCGGGAGCGGCACCCGGCGGCTGGTGCTGCTCTCCGCCCGGGGCGCGGAGGCCGCGCTGCCCGCCGAGGAGGCGGTGCGGGTGCCGGGGGTGGAGTGGACCGTGCTGCGGGCGAGTTGGTTCTGCCAGAACTTCGACGAGGGCATTCTGCGCAGCGGGGTGCTCGACGGCGAGATCGTCTTCCCGGCCGGAGACGTCAAGGAGCCCTTCGTGGACGCCGACGACATCGCCGAGGTCGCCCTCGCGGCGCTGACCGGGGACGGACACGCGGGCCGGAGCTACGAGATCACCGGGCCGAGGCTGCTGACCTTCGCCGAGGCGGCCGCGGAGATCGCCCGGGCGACGGGCCGCGCGGTGCGCTATACCCCGGTCTCCGCCGAGGAGTACGGGGCCGCGCTGGTGCGCGACCAGGGGCTGCCGGAGGAGCTGGGGGCGTTTCTGACCGATCTGTTCGCCACCTTGCTGGACGGGCGCAACGCGCGGCTGGGGGACGGCGTCCACCGCGTTCTGGGCCGGGCGCCCCGGGACTTCGCCGACTACGTCCGCGAGACCGCCGGGAGCGGCGCCTGGGCCGACTGAGGGGCGACGGGCGTTCGCTGCCTTCCGCCGGAGGTCAGGGGAGTGTCTGTGCGGTCCAGATGCACTTGCCGGTGGAGGTGTAGCGGGTGCCCCAGCGCTGGGAGAGGGCCGAGACCAGTTGCAGCCCGCGACCGCCCTCGTCGGTCTCCGAGGCATGGCGGATCCGGGGTGTGGTCAACGAGCCGTCGGTCACCTCGCAGATCAGCTCCTCGCTGCGCAGCAGCCGCAGTCCGATCGGGCCCCTGCCGTGCCGGATCGCGTTCGCGACCAGCTCGCTGACCAGCAGCTCCGCGATGGGGGTGAGCGCGGCCAGTTGCCACCGGGTGAGCTGGTCCCGGACGTGGTCGCGGGCCTCGCCCGCGGCGATCGGCCCTTCGGACAGCGGCCATGCGGCGATGTGGTCGGAGGCCAGCGCATGGGTGCGGGCGATCAGCAGCGCCGCGTCATCGGCGGTGAGCTGCTTCTCCGGCAGCAACTCGGCCAGCACCTCGTCGCACAGCCGCTCCAGCGACGCGTGCTCGCCGCGGTCCCCGTCGCACGGGTCTCCGTCGCGCCAGGCGTCCCCCGGGCCGGGTGCGCGGGCCGCGGTGGACAGCGCGCTCGCCAGGTGGCGCATTCCGCGGTCGATGTCCCGGGCGGCGGATTCCACCAGACCGTCGGTGTACAGCACCAGCAGACTGCCCTCCTCCAGGGTCATCTCGGTGGTCTCGAACGGCGGCCGGGCCGCGCCCAGCGGGGGATCCGGGGCGCCGCCGGCGAAGTGCACCGGATGGCCGGGGCGTACGACGGCCGGTGGGGGATGTCCGGCGCTGGCGAAGACGCAGGTGGCGTTGGCCGGGTCGTACACGGCGTACAGACAGGTGGCGTAGAGGTTGTCCCCCAGGTCGCTCACCAGGTCGTTGAGGCGGGTGAGCAGTTCGGCGGGCGGGAACTCCAGCTCGGCCAGGGTGTTCACGGCGGTGCGCAGCCGGCCCATGGTGGCCGCCTCGGACAGCCCGTGGCCCATCACATCGCCGATGACCAGGGCCACCCGGGCGCCGGACAGCGGAATGACGTCGTACCAGTCACCGCCCACGTCGATGCCCTCGCTGGCGGGCAGATAGCGGGCGGCGGTGGTGACCGAGGGCAGCGACGGCAGCGCGCGGGGCAGCAGCCCGCGCTGGAGCTCCTTGGCCCGGGTGTGCTCCACGTCGTACAGCCGGGCGCGCTCGATGGCCTGCCCCATCAGTCCGCTGAGCGCGGTGAGCAGGGCCCGCTCCTCCGCGTCGAGCCGGCGCGGCTCGGCGAAGGCGACCACGGTGCAACCGATGTTCCGGCCGGAGACGATCAGTGGCAGAAAGGCCCATGCCTGCTTCTGCGCCGCGGCGGGCCGCCCGCCCATGCCGGGATAGCGCGCGGCGTATGCCTCGACCGACTCGACGAAGGCCGGCGCCCCGGTCCGGTACACCTCCGAGACCGGCGACACATCATGGATCGAGGCCCCGTCGATCGACTCCAGGAAGGGCTGCGGATAGCCGACGGCCCCGGCGATCCGGATCACGCTGCCCTCGATGAGCTGCACCACCATCCCCGAGGCGCCGAACGGCGGCAGCACCCGGTCGGCGATGGCGTTCACCACATCGCGCATCGTCAGGGCCTGCGCGAGGGCGTCGGTCAGCTCGCCGATCCGCGCGTTGCGCTCGGCCGCCGCGCGCTCGGCCGCGGCCCGCTCCGCCTCCCGCGCCCGGCGGGCGGTGATGTCGGCGGCGTAGACCGTGAGCCCGTTCGGCATCGGGACCAGCCGCATGTAGTACCAGCGCTGATTGGTGGGCCAGCGCACATCGAACCCGACCGGGGTGCCGCTCTCGGCGGCCCGCCGGTAGCGGCTCCGCAGGTCCG
Source organism: Streptomyces sp. CY-1 (assembly GCF_047218265.1). NCBI lineage: Bacteria > Bacillati > Actinomycetota > Actinomycetes > Kitasatosporales > Streptomycetaceae > Streptomyces > Streptomyces sp. CY-1. The sequence continues at coordinate 2,839,020 of NZ_CP178393.1, read as the reverse complement.
GCTCGGCGTCGTCGACGCTCAGCCGCGCGAAGGCGTCCCACAGTGTCCGGCCGAGCGTCGTCCGAGCGGCGCCGAGCAGCCGCTCCGCCTCGCCGTTGACGAAGGTGATGCGCCAGTCGCCGTCGACCGCGAAGAACGCGTCGCTCATATGCCGGAGCGCCTGGCTCACCTGGTCGTCCGCCAGCGATGTGCCGATGCCGCCCCGGTCCTGGCCTCCGTCCCGGTCCTGGTCCTGGCCTCCGTCCCGGTCCTGGTCCTGGCCTCCGTCCCGGTCCTGGTCCTGGCCTCCGTCCTGGTCCCGGCCGGGAGGGTTCTCCCGCAGCCGTGGGGCGGCCCACGCGGCCAGCGCCTCGACGGCCGCTTGCCGCTGCGGTGCGGGCCGCTCGGCCGGGGCCATCAGCACCGTCAGTACGCCGGTGACCTGCTCCGGAGTGATCAGCGGAACCGACAGCAGCCCGCTTCCGGTGGGCAGCGCCGGGCCCGTGCCGCCTCCGGCGCCGGGGGCCGGCACCCACACCGGCGCGCCCTGGGCCACCGCGCGGGCCGGGGCGCCGTCGCCGGCCGTCTCGACCTCCGCCCAGTCCCGGGCGACCGTACGGATCAGTCCGTGCACCGCCGCGAGCCGCAACGACCGGGTGCCGGGGCCGCGCAGATGCACCATGCCGCCGAGACCGCCGGTCTCCGTCACGGCGTGGTCGAGCACGAATCCGAGCAGCTCGGGGCCGCTCAGCCGGTCACCCGCCTCGGTGATCATGCGAATCCGTGCGGCGATGGCCTCGTCCATGCCCATGCAGAAAATTTACTACCTCAAGGGGACATTCAAGGCAATGTGCTAACCCGTCGGGTGCCGGTCGACCGAGGTCAGTGGGGGCCAGACGGGCAGGGTGGTGCGGCGCGGGCCCGACCAGGGGGCCGGGACCGCGTCGATGTCCTGGGCCAGGTGGTAGGCGAGCGTCTCGTAGTTCACCCGCCGGCCGCGGAAGTGCGGCCATGCCTCCTCGGCGGTGCGCTCCATCGGATGGCCGTAGGCCCGCATCCGATCCACCCCGCGCAGAAAGTCCTGGTAGCCGAGCCGGACCGGATCCTCCGGGCGCGGGTCGGCGTCGTACGGGATGCCGCGGATATCGGCGATGTCGCGCAGGCAGACGAAGCCAGTTGCGGTCGGCCTCGCGAATCCGTTCCGCCCACGTCATTTCGTGAACAGCTCGGGGTGCTCGTGGACGAAGTCCCGCACCCCGGTCGCGGGCCTCCCGGTGATCGTCTCGATGTCGTCGGTCCGGCGGTCGTAGCGGTTCTCCGCGTGCAGCCGGGCCATCGTGGCGAGGTGGTCGAAGAGGTGGCCGGGCAGGCCCAGCGCCTTCAGGTCGTGCTCGACCCAGGCTTCGTAGGAGACGTCCACATAGCTGACCGGCCGGCCGAGCGCGTCGGCGAACTCCTGGGCCATGGTGGTCATGTCGACGGAGGCCGGGCCGGTCAGATGGTAGGTCCTGCCGATGTGCGAAGTGGGGTCCACCAGGATCTCCGTCACGACGGCGGCGACGTCCCGCGCCGCGACCGGGGAGGTGCGCCCGGTGCCGAACGGCAGCCGGATCGTGCCCTCCTCCGCGATGGAGCGGTAGGCGAAGGTCGTGAAGAGCGGATTCTCCATGAAGATGGTGGGCCGGAGATGGGTGACGGGCAGCCCGGACCAGTCGAGTGCCTGCTCGGCCAGCCAGTGCTCCCGCTGCTGCGTCGACTCCGAGGTGCTGGTGAGATCCATCTGGGAGACCGTCATCTGCGACATGTTGACCAGCGCGTCCAGCCTCGCGTAGTCGCGGGCGACCGCCGCCGTGGTCATCGTGGCCTCCAGGTACTTCGGCGAGACGCTCATGCCGAAGTACATCCGCCCGCAGCCGTCCAGCACGCGGGCCACGTCCGGGGCCCGGGTCAGATCGCCCGCCACCACCTCCGCGCCCGTCGCGCGCAGCGCCTCGGCCCGCTCGTCCTCCCGGTGGACCATGGCCCGCACCGGCAGATCGCGCCGGCGCAGCTCCTCCACCACGGTGCGGCCGATGCCTCCGACGCTCCCCGCCGCGCCGGTCACCAGGATCGGTGCCGCGGCCATGGCTAGGACACCAGCTTGTCGAGAGTGATGGGCAGTTCGCGGACCCGGACCCCGGTGGCGTGGTGCACGGCGTTGCCGATGGCCGCGGCGGTGCCCACGATGCCCACCTCGCCGAGGCCCTTGGCCCCCATCGGGTTGGTGTGCGGATCGGGCTCGTCCAGCCAGTGGGCCTCGATCGCGTGGACATCGGCGTGGGAGGCGATGTGGTACTGGGCGAAGTCGTGGTTGACCACATGGCCGAACCGCGGGTCGAGCACACTGTGTTCGTACAGCGCCATCGACATCCCCTGGGTCATCCCGCCGATGAGCTGGGAGCGGGCCGTCTTGGGGTTGATCACCCGGCCCACGTCGAACATCCCCAGCAGCCGGGTCACCCGCAGCTCACCGGTGTCCTCGTCGACCCGCACCTCGGCGAACTGGGCGCCGAAGCTGTGCATCGCATAGCGCTCGGCCTCCGGGTTGCCGCCGGCCAGCTCCGCGCTGACCTCCAGCCCCTCCGGCGGCGCGATACCGCCGTGTTCGGCCCGCAGCCGGGCCCGCAGCCGGTCCGCCGCCTCCCAGATCGCGGTGCCCCAACTGTTGATGCCGGCCGAGAACCCGGCGACCGACGCGGCCGGCAGCGCCGTGTCCCCGATCCGCATCTCCACCTGCCCGACCGGGACACTCAGCGCGTCCGCGGCGATCTGGGTGAGCGCCGTCCAGGTGCCGGTGCCCAGGTCGGCGGCGGCGATCCGCACCGTGTAGCGGCCGTCCGCGCCGACCCGGATGGTGGCCGTGTTGCCGGCGAAGCGGGGGGAGGGATACGTCGAGACGGCCATGCCGGTGCCCACCAGCCAGCGCCCCTCGCGGTGCGCCCGGGGGGCCGGGTCACGGTGCTCCCATCCGGCCCGGCGGGCGCCCTCGCGCAGACAGTCGGTCAGCTGGCGGCTGGAGAACGGCAGCCCGGACTCCGGATGCACCTCCGGCTCATTGCGGAGCCGGAACTCCACCGGGTCGAGACCGCAGGCGATCGCCATCTCGTCCATGGCCGACTCCAGCGCGTACATCCCCTGCGCCTCGCCCGGCGCCCGCATGATCGTCGGCACCGGGATGTCCAGCGGGGCCAGCCGGTGGGTGGTGCGCCGGTGCGGTGCCGCGTACATCATCCGGGAGCAGACGGCCACCTGCTCCGCGTACCCCTTGGCCTTGGCGGTCTGCTCGATCACATCGTGGGCCAGCGCGGTGAGCCTGCCGTCCCGGCCGGCGCCCAGCCGGATCCGCTGGATCGACGCCGGACGGTAGCCGACCAGGGCGAACATCTGCTGCCGGGTGAGGGTGAACTTGACCGGCCGCCGCACGATCCGGGCGGCCATCGCGGCGAGGACGGCATACGCGTGGGGGTAGACCTTCGAGCCGAACGCGCCCCCGACATGTGGGGAGACCACCCGCACCCGCCCCGGCTCCAGCCCCAGCACCCCGGAGATCAGGGCCTGGCTCATGGAGACGCCCTGGGTGGAACAGCGCACCAGCAGCTCGCCGTTGAGCCAGGTGACCACGGCGGTGTGCGGCTCCATCGGGTTGTTGTGGTACATCGGCGTGGAGTACGTGGTGTCCACCATGGTCGGCGACGCCGCCAGCGCCGTATCGGCGTCCCCCAGCAGACTGTCGGCGGGCGAGCCGTCCTGGAGCTCTCCACCGCCCGTGCCGAAGGCGGCGGCGTGCACCGGGGAGCGGAGGTCGTCGCGGTCGGCGCGCAGCACCACATCGGGGGGCCGGCTCTCGTAGTCGACGCGGACCAGCCCGGCCGCGCGGCGCGCGGTCTCCAACGACTCGGCGACCACCGCCCCGATGAACTGGCCGCGCCAGGCGACCTCGTCGGACTGGAGGACCGCGAGCTCCGGATCGTCGGGCCGGGTCAGCGTGGGGGCGTTGAGGTGGCTGAGCACGGCCAGCACCCCCGGCTCCGCCTCCGCGAGCGCGCTGTCCACCCCGGTGACCCGCCCGGAGGCGATCGTGGACTGGAGCGGATACAGATAGACGGGCTGGTCGAGGGGCCATTCATAGGCGTAGGTGGCGGTGCCGGTGACCTTCTGCGCGCCGTCGACGCGGTCCATCGGGAGGCCGATGGCGTGGGGGCGGGCTGTGACGTGGCTCATCGCGCCTCCTCCAGCAGCTCCAGCAGGGTGGCGACCATCGTGTTGCGGGCGAGCGGGACCTTGAAGGCATTGCCCGGCAGCGGCCGCGCCGCGGCCAGCTCGGCCGCCGCCGCGTCCACGAAGCTCTCCCGGGTCGCGGGCGCGCCGCGCAGTATCGCCTCGGCCGTGGTGGCCCGCCAGGGCTTGTGCGCCACCCCGCCCAGCGCGATGCGCGCGTCCCGTACCGCCCCGTCGGTGACCTCCAGCGCGGCGGCGACCGAGACCAGCGCGAAGGCGTACGAGGCGCGGTCGCGCACCTTGCGGTAGCGCGAGCGGAGCGCGGAGTGCGGGGGCGGCAGCTCCACCCCGGTGATCAGCTCACCGCGCGCCAGGACGGTGTCGCGCTCGGGGTCGGCCTCCGGCAGCCGGTGCAGCTCGGTCAGCCGGATCCGCCGCTCGGATGCCGGACCGGCCACCGTCACCACCGCGTCCAGCGCGGCCAGCGCGACGGCCATGTCGGAGGGGTGGGTGGCCACACAGGTGGGGGAGGCGCCCAGGACCGCCATGTCCCGCTGATAGCCCTCCATGGCCGAACAGCCCGCGCCCGGTGTGCGCTTGTTGCAGGCGGTGGTGATGTCCTGGAAGTACGGGCAGCGGGTGCGCTGGAGCAGATTCCCGCCGGTGGTGGCGAGGTTGCGCAACTGGCCCGAGGCGCCCGAGAGCAGCGCCTGGGAGAGCACCGGATAGCGCCGCCGGACCCGGGGGTCGGCGGCCAGATCGCTGTTGGGCACGGCCGCGCCGATCCGCAGCCCCCCGTCGGGCAGCTCCTCGATCCGGTCGGAGGTGAGCCGCCGGACGTCGATCAGCAACTCCGGGGTGGCCACCTCCAGCCGCATCAGATCGACCAGATTGGTCCCCCCGGCCAGATAGGCCGCCTCGGGGTCCCGGACCAGGGTGGTGACGGCCGCCGACACCTCATCGGCGCGCTCGTAGCGAAAGGGCCTCATCGGTGCGCCACCTCCGCGATCGCCGGGACGATGTTCGCGTACGCGGCGCAGCGGCACAGGTTGCCGCTCATCCGCTCGGCGATCTCGTCGTCGTCGAGCACTACGTCGGTGGCGCCCAGGTCCTTGCTCGCGGCGCTGGGCCAGCCCGCCCCGGCCTCCTGGAGCATGCCCGCCGCCGAGACGATCTGACCGGGTGTGCAGTAGCCGCACTGGAAGGCGTCATGGGCGATGAACGACTGCTGGAGCGGATGCAGCTCACCGTTGGTGAGACCGGCTGCCGTGACGATGTCCGCGCCCTGGTGGGCGACGGCCAGCGCGAGGCAGCCGAGGACCCGGCGGCCGTCGAGCAGCAGGGTGCAGGCGCCGCACTGTCCGTGGTCGCAGCCCTTCTTGGGGCTGGTGTTCCCGAGCTGCTCGCGCAGGGCGTCCAGCAGCGTCGTACGGGTGTCGACGGTGAGGCGGTGCTCGGTCCCGTCCACCCGGAGCTCGATCTCCAGGTCCATGGTCCCTACCCTTGATCGTCGTCCGTCGGAACGTCACGCGGCCACCCCCATTCTCGGACATATGGGCACTGATCGCCCGTTCGGCGGTATGGCCACACCGATGGCGGGCCGCGGCTCGCGCCCGGACAGGGCCTGGGCCGCGGCCCCTGGCCAGGGTCTTCTTCAGGTGCGCTGGATCACGGCTTCCAGATGGGGCAGATAGTGGTCCATGCGATCCCGCTTGGTGAGCAGATACGGGAGGTTCTCCTTGTGCGGAGTCATCAGCAGCGGCACCTGCTCGCTGACCCTGACGCCATGCCGCAGCAGCGCGTCCCGCTTCTGGGGGTTGTTGGACAGCAGCCGCACCGAGCGCACCTCGAGGTCGTGCAGCACATCCGCCGCCACCTTGTAGTCCCGGGCGTCCGCCGGGAGGCCGAGGGCGAGATTGGCCTCGACCGTGTCCAGTCCCTCGGCCTGGAGCTTCATCGCCTGGAGCTTGGCGAGCAGCCCGATCCCGCGTCCCTCATGGCCCCTCAGATAGACGAGAATGCCCCGGCCTTCGGCCACGATCGCCTTCAGCGCCGCGGAGAGCTGGTCGCCGCACTCGCAGTGACGGGAGCCGAACGCGTCTCCGGTGAGGCACTCCGAATGCAGGCGGGTAAGTGCTTCCTCACCGGTGACGTCGCCGTATACCAGCGCCATTTGTTCATCACCGCGAACGAGGTCCCGATAGCCGATCGCGAGAAAGTCGCCATGCTTCGTGGACAGCCGGACATTCACCACTCGTTCGACACCCGAGGGGCGGGCGTCGACATCGAACACGCCATCACTTTCTGTCATGTCCCGATCTTATCTGGAAAACCACCGCCCTTGTACAGGAGAATGGCAAAGCCGCGGCAACAAGCTGTCCGGCCGATACATGAAAGGTCCACGAGATATGAGCGGTTCGGGAACGCGCCCGCAGGTCGGCATGGTCTTGCCGACACAGACGACGGAGGAAGTGCGGGCCGGTCGGGCCGATGTCGCCGTGCTTCCCGTAGGCAGCTTCGAACAACACGGCGCTTTTCTCCCGCTGGCGACCGACACGGTCATCGCCGGCACGATCGCGGGCGAGATCGCGGCCGCGTATCCGGTGCTTCACCTGCCCCCGGTGACGATCTCCTGCTCCCATGAACATGCGGCCTGGCCAGGCACGGTCTCCCTGTCCGCGGCCACCCTCTACGCCGTGGTCCGCGATATCGCGGACTCGCTGCGGCGCTCGGGTATACGCGGTCTGATTCTGGTGAACGGACACGGCGGAAATTACGTACTGCGCAACATCGTTCAGGAATCCGCCGGGGGTGACTTCGGTATGGCGCTATTCCCGGGATCGGCGGACTGGGATGCCGCCAGGGCCCGCGCCGGAGTGCACACGCCGTCGAACAGCGATATGCATGCGGGCGAACTGGAGACATCCATACTCCTGCATGCCCATCCCGAACTCGTCCGGCCCGGTCATGAAACCTCCGACTGGATATCCGACGAGCGGAAGCATCTGCTCACTCTCGGTATGTCCGCCTATACGGAGTCCGGCGTCATCGGCCGGCCGTCCAGGGCATCCGCGCATAAGGGAAAGGAACTGCTGGCCGGGCTCGTCGATTCGTTCGCCGAGTATCTTTCCCTGGTCGGTGGCGAGAAGGAGGCGTGATGACCTTTCTCGAAACGGAAGAGGCATGGGAGCGGCTGCGCTCCGTCCGGAGCGAGGCGGACACCGGGCCCGCCGGTCTGGTCCGGGGCCCGGACGGCAGGCGGCGGTGGAGTGAGCCCGCCTCGCCGGAGGCCCGGCTCCTGGTCGACCGCTATCTCCCGCTGTGCCTGGCCGGGTCGCGGCTGACGATCGCTCAGCTCGGCCAGAGCCTGGACGGATTCATCGCCACCCGCACCGGCGACGCCGACTATGTCACCGGCGAGGAGGACCGCCGCCATCTCCACCGGCTGCGCGCCCTGGCCGACGCGGTGGTCGTCGGGGCCGGTACCGCCGTCGCGGACGACCCCCAGCTCACCGTCCGCGCCTGCGCGGGCACCCACCCGGTGCGGGTCGTCCTCGATCCCCGCGGACGGGTGCCGCTCGACCGGCGCGTGTTCACCGATGGCTCAGCTCCGACCCTGTGGGTGGTGGGCGCCACCGGCGAGCGCCGGCCGGCGCCGCCGGACGGGGTGGAGCTGCTGACGCTCACGGAGCCCGACGCCTTTGCCCCCCACCAGTTGGTACGGACGCTCGCGCGGCGCGGCCTTGGCCGGGTGCTCATCGAGGGCGGCGGCGTCACCGTGTCCCGCTTTCTGCACGCGGGGGCGCTGCACCGGCTCTACGTCACCGTGGCCCCGGTCCTGCTCGGCGACGGCATCCCCGGCCTGCGCTTCGACGGGACGCCGGTCATGCGGGACGCGCTGCGCCCGCCCGTCCGCCGCTCCACCCTCGGCGAGGACACCCTCTTCGAACTCGACCTGTCGGCCCCGCAGCCGGACGCACCACTGGACGGCCAGCACCGCGACACCGGGGAGGCTCGCGGCGAAGGTGAGCACCCCGTAGACCACGGCCACGGTCAGCCCCTGGCCCGCGCCCAGGCCCGCGGCGCCGAAGGCCCAGGCGGTGACGCCCTCGCGGGGGCCCCAGCCGCCGACGTTCAGCGGCAGCGCCATGGCTATCAGGGCGAGCACCATCAGGGGCAGCAGCTCGGACAGCGGAGCGTGTGACCCCGCGGCCCGGGCGGCGAGGACGAACGTCGTCAGATGCCCGGCCAGCACCACGACCGAGGAGACCACCACCCCCGGCCAACTGCCCCGGGCCAGCAGTCCGCGGCGCGCCTCGGCCAGCGCGCCGCGGACCGCGCCCCGCCGCCCCGCGGCCACCGGGGCCGCGCGGCGGCGGCGCCGGACGGCCACGGCGACCAGCAGCGCCACGCACCCCGCGAGCACCGCCGCCCAGGCCATCGGGGAGCCGAGCCCGCCCACCAGCCGGCCCGACTGCTCCAGGGCCGACGAGGGGTGGGCCAGCAGGATCGCCACCCCCACCGCGATCAGCACCACCTGGCCCGCGACCCGCTCCAGCACCACCGCGCGTACGCCCCGGCCGACATCCCCCGCGTCCCGCCCGTGCCGTACCGCGCGATGCACATCGCCGAGTACCCCACCGGGCAGCGCGGCGTTGAGGAACAGCGCACGGTAGTAGTCGGCGACGGCCGGACCCAGCGGCAGCCGGATCCGCAGCCCGCGCGCCACCAGACACCAGCGCCAGGCGCTGAAGACCGTGGTGAGCAGGCCGAGGCCGAGCGCCGCCAGCAGGGTGAGGCCGTCGATGGTGCGCAGACCGTCCACAAAGGCCCCGGTGCCCAGCCGCCACAGCACCACCCCGAGGATGGCGACACCCGCGGCCGCCCCGAGCCGGGCCCGCAGCGCGCCGCTCACGCGGCCGCCCCCAGCGTGCGGGACGCGGGCAGCGCCAGCAGATCCCGGTGGTGCACCACCACCCGCAGCGCGCCCGTCGCGGCGATCGCCAGCCGGCGGCGCAGATACGCCTCGGCGCGCCCGGCCAGCTCCGGCCGGTGCTCCACGGCCGCGCCCACCCAGCCTCGCAGCCACTCGGCGGTCAGCGCGGCGTGGTCGGCGCCGAGCCTCCAGGGGCTGGCGTGGGTCCGTACCGTCGCGCCGTACCGGGCGAACGTCTCGGAGGCCACCGCCATCGCGTCGGGGCCCACCAGAGAGCCGCGCCGCTGATGGGCGTTGAACGCCTCGGCGATCTCCGCGTCCAGCGGATCGGCCGGGGTGATCTCGACCCGCCCCACCACGGACAGCGCCAGCAGCGCCGGACACTGGGCTGCGGCACAGGCCGCGGCGATCTTGTCCACCTCCTCGGCGGTGAGCACGTCCAGCAGCGCGGACGCCGTCACCAGTGAGGCGCCGTCCAGCGTGCTCGCGGTCAGCCGGGCGAGGTCGCCACGGGACGTCGCGATGGTGATGCGGCTGCCGTCGGTGGCCGCCCGGGGCATCCGCAGGGCCGCCCGGTCCAGCAGATCGGGGTCGCGGTCGTGCAGGATCCACAGTTGCGGGCCGCTCAGCCGGGGCGCCAGCCAGCGCCCCATGGAGCCGGTGCCACAGCCCAGATCGTGGATCACCAGCGGCGGGCCGGCCAGCCGGGGGCGGAGCTCCTCGATGAGTTCGGGGGAGCGGGCCGCCGCGTCGGCGCTCTCCCGCAGCTCCAGCCAGTCGGGGGTGTAACGCGGTACGTCGGTCGTCTTCACGCGGCCCTCCGTGGTTCGTCTCGGAGCTCTTCCAGCGCACCGGCCAGGTTCCGGGTGGTGTTCTCCCACCCGGCCAGCGCGGTGCGCCGCTCATGCGCGGCGGCGGTCAGCCGGCGGCGTATACCGGGGTCGCCCAGCCAGCGGCGCAGCGCCGCCGTGAGCGCCCCGGGGTCGTCCGGGTCGATGAGCATGCCCGGCACCCTGCCGTCGGGCGCCTGCCCGAGGGCCTCCGGAACCCCGCCGACGGCCGTGGCCAGCACCGGGATCCCCCGGGCGAGCGCCTCGGTCACCGCCATGCCGTAGGTCTCGGCGTACGAGGCGAGCACCACCGCGTCGGCGCCCGCGTAATCGGCGGCCAGCTCGGCGCCGGTCTTCGGGCCGAGCAGCCGCACCCGGTCGCCCACCCCCAGCTTCTCGATCAGCTCCCGGAGCCGGGCGGTGTACTCCGGGTCCTGGTCCAGGGCTCCCGCGCAGTCGCAGGTCCAGGGCAGCTCCGGGATCTCCGCGAGCGCCTCCACCAGCCGCAGTTGCCCCTTGCGCGGGGTCACCGAGGCCACGCACAGCAGCCGTGAGCCCGCGCCTCCCGAGGATGCGAGAGGGGCGATATCGGCGCCGGGCGCGGCCACATGGACCCGGTCGGGCACCAGCCCGTGCAGATCCACCAGCCGACGGGCCGCCCATGCGCTGGTGGCCACCACCGCCCGCGCCGAGCGCAGCGTCCGGCCCTCCAGCGCCGTCAGCTCCGCGGCCCGGCCGGGGGTCAGCCCCGTCTCGTCGCCCAGCGGCAGATGCACCAGCACCGCCAGCCGCAGCCGCTGGGCCTGCGGGACGACGATGGCCGGGAGCGCGCAGGCGACCAGACCGTCGAGCAGAACGGCCGTGCCGTCCGCCAGCCCGGCCAGGATCCGGGTCAGCTCGGCGCGGGCGGCGGGGCCCGGCCGGGGCCAGTCGCCCTCGACCGCGTGCTCCTCGACCCGCCAGCCGGCGGCGGGCAGATCCCGGCAGATCCGCCGGTCGTAGACGTTGCCGCCGCTCGGCGCGGCCGGGTCGGCCACGGCGCCGGGCATCACGATACGCACCGTGCGCGGTGCGGCCGGGCTCATAGGCCGCGCTCGTAACTCGCCCAGGCGACATGCGACTCATGCAGGGTGACGGTGATCCCGGACAGCCCGCGGGCGCCCTCGCCCAGCGCCCCGGAGCCCACCCGTTCGGCGAGGCGGTCGGCGATCACCTTGGCGAGGAATTCGGTGGAGGTGTTGATCCCCGCGAAATCGGGTTCGTCGTCGAGATTGCGATAGCTCAGCGCGCCGCACACCTCCCCCAGCTCACGGGTGGCCAGGCCGATGTCGACGACGATGTTGTCATCGTCCAACTCGGCACGGCGGAAGGTGGCGTCCACGAGGAACGTCGCCCCGTGCAACCGCTGCGCGGGTCCGAAGACGTCCCCGCGAAAACTGTGAGCGATCATGATGTGATCGCGGACGGTGATGCTGAACAACGGATGACCCTCCAGATACGGCGCGTCGGGCCCTCAGCCGGGGCACGCCTTCTAGTACGGCCGTCACGTTCCCCGTGTTCAGACGGATGACACGGCAGATTCCGCGGCGTAGCGAACCCGGTGGCACAGCCCCGGAATCTCCCCGGAGGCGAGCCCCGGCAGCACCTGGGGAAGCTCCTCGAAACCGCATTCGCCGGTGACCAGGGCGTCGAAGGCCGGATCGGCGAGCAGTTCGAGCGCCAGCGCCATCCGGTCGCCGTAGCCGCGGCGGGTGCCCCGGGCCGGTGAGACCGTCCCCACCTGGCTGGCGCGCACCGTCAGCCGGCGGGAGTGGAAGGCTTCCCCGAGCGGCAGGCTGATCCGCCGGTCCCCGTACCAGCTCAGCTCCAGCACGGTGCCCTCCGGGGCGAGGAGTTCCAGCGAGCGCGCGAGCCCCTGTTCGGTGGCGCTGGCGTGGACGACCAGATCGAGGTCGCCCGCCGCCTCCTCGGGGAGCGCGAAGTCCACCCCGAGCGCCCGCGCGACCTCGGCGCGCGCCGGCTCGGCGTCCACCAGTTGCACCCGTACGGCGGGGAACCGCGCCAGTACCGCCGCCACCGAGGCGCCCACCATCCCCGCCCCCACCACGGCGATCCGGTCGCCCAGCAGGGGCGCGGCGTCCCATACCGCGTTCACCGCGGTCTCCACCGTGCCCGCCAGCACGGCGCGCGGGGCGGGCACGCCCTCCGGCACCAAGGTCACCGCGCTCGCCGGGACCACATAGCGGGTCTGATGCGGATACAGACAGAAGACGGTGCGCCCCAGCAGGGACGGCGGCCCCTCCTCGACCAGACCCACATTGAGATAGCCGTACTTGACCGGCCCGGGGAACTCACCGTCCTGGAACGGCGCGCGCATCGCCGTGTGCTGACTGACCGGTACGCCACCGCGGAAGACCAGGGTCTCCGTGCCGCGGCTCACCCCCGAGCACAGCGTGCGCACCACCACGTCCCCGGGCCCGGGGTCGGGCAGGGCCACCTCCCGTATCTCGCCACGGCCGGGGGAGCGGAGCCAGAAGGCGCGGGCGGTGCGCGTCATACGACGTTCTCCAATGGGGCTGAACAATCGGGTGGTGGCTCACGTACCGATGACCATGAAGCCGCGAACACGGTACGCGGCGCCCATCCGCTCCGCCACACAGCCCGGAGAGTGCACGGTGGCCCTGAACAATCCCTACAACACCACGCCGTTGCGGAACGAGACGGCCGCGGGCGCGGCCGCGCAGTTGCTGCTGCTCGTGCTGCTCGGCACGGCGCTCGACCTGGGACCCGCGGGCTGGCTGACCGGCCTGGCCTTCGCGGTCGCCACCTGGGCGGTGCTCACCCGCGCCCTGTCGCGGTCCTGGCTCGCCTCCTTCGGCGCGGCCAACCGCGTCACCCTCGCGCGGGCCACGCTCGTCGGCGGGGTGACCGCGCTGGTCGCGGACTCCTTCGAGAGCCCGCCGCCGGTCACCGTGCTGGTGGCCCTCACCGCGGTCGCGCTGCTCCTGGACGCGGTCGACGGCCAGGTGGCCCGGCGCACCGGCACCTCGTCCTCCCTGGGCGCGCGGTTCGACATGGAGGTCGACGCCGTCCTCATCCTGGTGCTCAGCGTCTATGTGGCCACCTCGCTCGGCCCCTGGGTGCTGCTGATCGGCGCCATGCGCTACGTCTTCGTCGCCGCGGCCCGGGTGCTGCCCTGGCTGAACGGCCAGCTCCCGCCGAGCACGGCCCGCAAGACGGTGGCCGCGCTCCAGGGTGTGCTGCTGCTGGTCGTCGGCGCCGACGTGCTGCCCCACGCGCTGGCCTTCGGCGCCGCCCTGCTCGCCCTGACCCTGCTGAGCTGGTCCTTCGCCCGCGACATCAGGTGGCTGTGGCGCACCCGGGACGGCCGGGCCGAGGTGGGCGCGGAGGCCCGGTGAGGGCGGCGTCGAAGGCCGCGGGGCCGCCGCTCTACCAGGGGAGAGTGCCCTCGATGTCGAAGTACCCTCCCGTCGGGCCGTCGGCGCCCACCTGGGCCATCCGGACGATGATCTCGGCACCCTCCTCGACGGTCTGGTGGCCGGTGTGCGCGTTGAGGTCCGTCGCGGTGTAGCCGGGCTCGACGGCGTTGATCCGCATCTGCGGGAACGCCTTCGCGTACTGCACGGTGACCATGTTGACCGTGGCCTTCGACGCCGGATAGGCGACCCCCGGATAGGCGTGCGCCGGGTCGTCAGGGGTGGAGACCCGCTCCAGCGAGGCCAGCCCGCTGCTGACATTGACCACGACCGGGGCGGCGGACCGCAGCAGCAGCGGCAGGAAGGCGTGGGTGACCCGCACCACGCCGAAGACGTTCGTCTCGAACACCTTCCGCATCATGTCGGCGGTGACCTCGGCGGCGCCGATCACCCCGCCGTCCGGCGTCCGCGCCTCGATACCGGCGTTGTTGACCAGCACATCCAGCCCGCCGTCGGCCTCGATGGCCTTGGCGGCGGCGGCCACGGACGCGTCATCGGTGACATCGAGGACGACCAGCCGCGCCCCCAGCCGCTCGGCGGCCCGGCGGCCGCGCTCGGCGTCCCGGCTGCCGAGGTAGACGGTGTGGCCCGCGGCGATCAGACGGCGGGCGGTCTCGAAGCCGAGACCCTTGTTGGCTCCGGTGATAAGTGTTGTCGTCATGTCTCCAGGCTGCGCCCGGGGCGTGGGGGCAGCCAGCTTCCCCGTCTTCCTGGGACCGCGAGTACCAGGAAGGATCCCGGCCCCGCGGTGCACACTGGGGGCCATGGCGACCACGGAGTTCGGGCAGGCGGTACGGCGCTGGCGGGACCGGGTCCCGCCGGAGGCCGCCGGGCTGCCGACCGGCGGGCAGCGCCGCGCGGCCGGGCTGCGCCGCGAGGAGCTGGCGATGCTGGCCGGGATCTCCGTCGACTACGTCACCCGCCTCGAACAGGGCCGGGCCGCCCATCCCTCGTCCCAGGTCGTCGAGGCGCTGGCCAGGGCGCTGCGGCTGTCGGGGGACGAACGCGCCCATCTCTTCCGGCTGGCCGGGCTGGCGCCACCGGGCCCGGAGACGGTACCGGCGTACCTCACCCCGAGCGTCCAGCGGCTGCTGGACCGGCTGACCGGAACACCGGTCGCGGTGAGCGACGCGTCCTGGACGCTGCTCATGGCCAATCCGCCGTATGTGGCCCTGCGGGGCGATCCGTCCCGGTGGCGCGGCAATGAGCGCAACGGAGTCTGGCGCCACTTCGTCTGCGAGGACAGCGGCTCCCGGCAGACGCATGAGGCCCGCGGCGAGTTCCAGGCCGCGCTGGTCGCCGATCTCCGCACGGCCGCCGCCCGCTACCCGGCCGACCAGAAGCTGCGGCAGTTGGTCGCGGAGCTGCGCGCGAACAGCGAGCGGTTCGCCGAGCTGTGGGACTCCGGCACCGTCGGCCGCCATGAGGCATCGCGCAAGACCATCGACCATCCGCGGGTGGGCACGCTGACGCTGGACTGCGATGTGCTCACGGTGGCGGGCAGCGATCTGCGCATCGTGGTCTACACCGCCGAGCCCGGCACCGAGGACGCCGAGCGCCTCGCCCTGCTCACCGTGGTCGGCACCCAGTCGCTCACCGGCTAGGGCCTGTCGTTTGGATCAGGCCCCGCGAGCCCGGCCTGATCCAAACGACAGGCCCTAGGGGGGCCCGGCGGGTCCGGGGTCCAGGGGGGAGCCCTTGGCAGCGGGAATCTGGCGATGAGTTTTTCATATTTGCGTAATTGGATCGATGCGTTCCGTAAGATTTTAGGCTCATCCGATGCACGAACCGGCGTCCGTGAGCGCTATCTGAACAGAGAGCGCAACACCGCGCACTCGCGGGGCGTGTGGGGGTGGGGGCCACCCCTCGTACAACGAACAGAAGGACAACGAAGTCCGTGAATCTTCAAACCGTGGTGAACGTCGTCACCGCCGTACTCGTCGCGCGGGTATTCGGCAGTGACGCCATCGCCCTCCTGCGCCGCGCGGCCGCCATGGGAGTGCGCGTCGGCGTATCGGAACTGCATCGCAGCGACCGGGAGGGAGGGGAGCGGTGACCAACGAATTCCTGCGCTCGCGCGAGATCACCTCGATGACCACCGGACTCCCCGCGGACTTCCGTGCCTTCCACCAGCTCCACCGGAAGGCGTACATCGACCGGGCCGTGGTCTACCTCGGCAACCACGCGGACGCCGAAGAGGCCGTCGACGCCGCCTTCGAACAACTCCTGCGCTGCTGGCCCAAGGTGCTGACCATGGAGAACCCGGCCGCCTACGCCTGGAAGGTCATGAAGAACCGGGCCGTCGACCTCGCCCGCGCCCGCAAGCGGGGCCCCGCCCTGCTGGACAACGCGACCTTCGAGACCGCGCTGCTCAGGGACGCGGTCGACCCCATCGCCGTACTCGAGGAGAGCCTGAACCTCTACCAGGCCATCAAGACACTCCCCGAGCGCCAGCAGGACGTGGTCATCCTCCTCCACTGCCGCGGCTACAGCGTCGCCGAGACCGCCACCCACCTCGGCATCACCGAGGCCGGTGTCCGCTCCACCGTCCGCTACGCCCGCCGCCGACTGCAACAACTCCTGGCCAAGGAGGAGCGATGACCTCAGCCATTGACCGCATCCTCGCGCGGGCCCTGCTCAACCCCACCCCTCCCATCGACTTCGAGGCCGCCGAGGCCCGGCTCGCCGCCCGCCACGCCGACCCCGACGGCGCCCCACCCCGGGAGCGCCCTCCGCGGCACGCCCAGCGGACATCCGCGGCGGCCGGAGCCGCGGCGCCGGGCGTGGACGAACGGATGGCGCAGGACCTGCACACCCTGTGCGAGGCGATCATCGCCCGCCCCGATGCCCTGACCCAGTTGCGGGACTTCCTCACCCGCCGCATCCTCGAACCGCCCGGCTCCCGCGTCCTCGGGTGTGTGCTGCAACTGGCCGGCCATGAGGACCACGCCCAGTTCTGGTGGCAGTTCGCCGCCGGCGCCGGTGACCCCGCCGCCGCGTACTGCCTCTACCTCCACCACATGGCCCTGGGTGAGGACGGTCAGGCGCACGCCTGGCTGGAGTGGTGGCATGAGCAGGCGGGCAACGACATCCCGCCGGTCACCGACACCGTGGAGGACTGGGCCGCCACCGACCATGAGATGGCCGCCGCCCTCCGCATCCTGCACGGCCTGAAACGGGAGCAGGAGGTGCCGCCCGCCACCACGGCCGTCATCCACTACGTCGCCCGGGCCGTCGACTTCACCGACGACCCCGACATCGATCTCCCGCTGCCCGAACCGGGGTTCGCCGACCGCATCGAAGACCTCACCGCCACCGAGACCACCACGGCCGCCGCGCCTTCGCCCGACCGGGCCGTACTGCCCGAGCGGCCGCGCAGTGGTTCCCCCGCGTGACGACGGGAGCCGGCGGCGGAGAAGGTCTCCGGCCACCGGCTCCCGCTTGTCGGGGCGCGTAGCGCCGTCAGTGCCCGGCCACCAGGTCCTTGAGCGCGATGTTGAGTTCGAGGACGTTCACCCGCGGCTCGCCGATGAAGCCGAGCACGCGGCCCTCGGTCTTCTCCTCGACCAGCTTCTCCACCTGGGCGACGGACAGCCCGTTCCGCTCCGCGACCCGGTGGACCTGGATCTCGGCGTAGCGCGGGGAGATGTCCGGGTCCAGGCCGGAGCCTGAGGAGGTCACCGCGTCGGCGGGGACCTGGGACGGCCTGACGGTGTAGCCGGGCACCGAGTTGTTCCTGACGACCGCGGCCTTGGCGTCCTTGACCTGCTGGAGCAGGTCCTTGCTGTCGGCGGAGAGGTTGGTGGCTCCGGACAGCAGCAGCGTGTACCGGGTGTTGAGGCTGTTGGCGCCGAGGCCGTTCGCCGGGCGCCCCTGGAACCACTTCGGATCGGGATCGGGGGTCTCCTGGCCCTTCTTCAGCGGCAGGTTGTACGGCTGCCCGATCAGCGAGGAGCCGACGACCCTGCCGTCCGCCTTGATCTCGGAGCCGTTCGCCTTGTCGTGGAACAGCCCCTGGGCGATGCCGGTGACCACCAGCGGGTAGATGACGCCCGTGACCAGGGTCAGCACGAGGAGGGCCCGCAGGCCGGCCCCGAACAGCCGGGCGGTGTTCATGACGGAATGGTTCATGGCGGTCAGCCGATCCCGGGAATGAGGGAGATGAGCAGGTCGATGATCTTGATGCCGATGAAGGGCGCTATCAGGCCGCCGAGGCCGTAGATCCCGAGGTTGCGCCGCAGCATCTTGTCCGCGCTCATCGGCCGGTAGCGCACACCCCGCAGGGCCAGCGGCACCAGCGCGATGATGATCAGCGCGTTGAAGATCACCGCGGACAGGATCGCCGAGTCCGGCGAGGACAACTGCATGATGTTCAGCTTGTCCAGGCCCGGGTAGACCGCCGCGAACAGCGCCGGGATGATCGCGAAGTACTTCGCGACATCGTTGGCGATGGAGAAGGTGGTCAGCGCGCCACGGGTGATCAGCAACTGCTTGCCGATCTCCACGATCTCGATGAGCTTGGTCGGGTTGGAGTCGAGGTCGACCATGTTGCCGGCCTCCTTGGCGGCCGACGTACCGGTGTTCATCGCCACCCCGACGTCCGCCTGGGCCAGCGCCGGGGCGTCGTTGGTGCCGTCGCCGGTCATCGCGACCAGCTTGCCGCCCGCCTGCTCCCGCTTGATCAGGGCCATCTTGTCCTCGGGAGTGGCCTCGGCGAGGAAGTCGTCGACGCCCGCCTCCTCGGCGATGGCCTTGGCCGTCAGCGGGTTGTCACCCGTGATCATGACGGTCTTGATGCCCATGCGGCGCAGCTCGTCGAACCGCTCCCGCATGCCCTCCTTGACCACGTCCTTGAGGTGGATGACGCCCAGCACCCGCGCCCCGTCGGCGTCCTGGACCGCCACCAGCAGCGGGGTGCCGCCGGCCTCGGAGATCCGGTGGGCGATCCGGTCCGCGTCCTCGGCGACCGTGCCGCCCCGCTCCCGGACCCAGGCGATGACCGAACCGGCCGCGCCCTTGCGGATCTTCCGCTCGCCGACGTCCACACCCGACATCCGGGTCTGCGCGGTGAACTCGATCCACTCGGCGCCCACCAGTTCGCCCTGGTGGCGCTCGCGCAGCCCGTACTTCTCCTTCGCCAGGACGACGATGGACCGGCCCTCGGGGGTCTCGTCGGCCAGCGAGGAGAGCTGGGCGGCGTCGGCGACCTCGGCCTCGGTGGTGCCGCGCACCGGCGCGAACTCCGCCGCCTGCCGGTTGCCCAGGGTGATCGTGCCGGTCTTGTCCAGCAGCAGCGTGGAGACATCACCGGCGGCCTCGACCGCCCGGCCCGACATCGCCAGCACGTTCCGCTGGACGAGGCGGTCCATGCCCGCGATGCCGATCGCGGAGAGCAGCGCGCCGATCGTCGTCGGGATCAGACAGACCAGCAGCGCCACCAGCACCACCATCGTCAGATGCGTGCCCGCGTAATCGGCGAACGGCGGCAGTGTGACGCAGGCGAGCAGGAACACGATCGTCAGCGAGGCGAGCAGGATGTTCAGCGCGATCTCGTTCGGCGTCTTCTGCCGGGCGGCGCCCTCCACCAGGTTGATCATCCGGTCGATGAAGGTCTCGCCCGGCTTGGTGGTGATCCTGATGGCGATGCGGTCGGACAGCACCTTGGTGCCACCGGTCACGGCCGAACGGTCGCCGCCGGACTCGCGGATGACCGGCGCCGACTCGCCGGTGATCGCCGACTCGTCGACCGAGGCGACGCCCTCGACCACATCGCCGTCGCCGGGGATGACATCGCCGGCCTCGCAGACCACCAGGTCACCGATCTTCAGCTCGGTGCCGGGAATCCGCTCCTCGGCCGTGCCGTCCGCCGCCAGCCGCCGGGCCACCGTGTCGGTCTTGGCCTTGCGCAGGGTGTCGGCCTGCGCCTTGCCACGGCCCTCGGCGACCGCCTCCGCCAGATTGGCGAAGATCACGGTCAGCCACAGCCACGCGCTGATCGCCCAGCCGAACCAGTCGCCCGGGTCCTGACACGAGAACACCGTGGTCAGCACGGACCCGACCAGCACGACGAACATCACGGGCGACTTCACCATCACCCGCGGGTCCAGCTTGCGGAAGGCGTCCGGCAGCGACTTCAGCAACTGTCCGGGATCGAAGAGGCCCGCGCCGACACGGTCCTCGGCCGGGCTGTGCCCGGTGGGAACGCCGCCTCGCGGCGCCCTGGTCGGAGTGGCAGTGGACATGGAGTCCTCGTGGTTTTCTGTGCGGGTGGTCATCACGCCAGCCCCTCGGCCAGCGGCCCCAGCGCCAGCGCCGGGAAGTACGTCAGACCGGTGATGATCAGGATCGCGCCCACCAGCAACCCTGTGAACAGCGGCTTCTCGGTGCGCAGCGTGCCCGCGGTGGCCGGCACCGGCTTCTGCTCGGCGAGCGAGCCCGCCAGCGCCAGGACGAAGACCATGGGCACGAAGCGGCCGAGCAGCATCGCGAGACCGGTCATGGTGTTGAACCAGTCGGTGTTCGCGTTCAGACCCGCGAAGGCGGAGCCGTTGTTGTTCGAGGCGGACGTGAACGCGTACAGCACCTCGGAGAAGCCGTGCGCACCGGAGTTGAGCATCGAGTTCGGCGGCGTCCGCAGGGCCATGGAGGCGGAGGTGAAGATCAGGACCAGCGCCGGGGTGACCAGGATGTAGCAGGCCGCCAGCTTCATCTCGCGGGCACCGATCTTCTTGCCCAGATACTCGGGCGTACGGCCGACCATCAGCCCGGCGATGAACACCGCGATGATCGCCATGATCAGCATGCCGTAGAGGCCGGATCCGGTACCACCGGGTGCGATCTCGCCCAGCATCATGCCGAGCATGGTGATGCCGCCGCCCAGGCCCGTGAAGGAGGAGTGGAAGGAGTCCACCGCCCCGGTCGAGGTGAGCGTGGTCGACACCGCGAAGAGCGCCGAGCCGCCGACCCCGAAACGGGCCTCCTTGCCCTCCATCGCACCACCGGCGGCCTGAAGAGCCGGGCCGTGGTGGGCGAACTCGGTCCACATCATCAGGGTGACGAAGCCGACCCAGATGGTGACCATGGTCGCCAGGATCGCGTAACCCTGCTTGACCGAGCCGACCATGATGCCGAAGGTGCGGGTCAGCGCCAGCGGGATGACCAGGATCAGGAAGATCTCGAAGAGGTTGGTGAACGGAGTCGGGTTCTCGAACGGGTGGGCGCTGTTGGCGTTGAAGTAACCGCCACCGTTGGTGCCCAGCTCCTTGATGGCCTCCTGCGAGGCCACGGCCCCGCCGTTCCACTGCTGCGAGCCGCCCATGAACTGGCCCACCTCATGGATGCCCGAGAAGTTCTGGAGGGCACCGCAGGCGACCAGCACGAGGGCGGCGATCGCCGCGACCGGCACCAGGACGCGGACCGTGCCGCGCACCAGATCGGCCCAGAAGTTTCCGAGTTCACCGGTGCGCGAGCGCGCGAAGCCGCGTACCAGCGCGACGGCCACCGCGATACCGACAGCCGCGGAGACGAAGTTCTGTACGGCGAGACCGGCGGTCTGTACGACGTGGCCCATGGCCTGCTCGCCGGAGTACGACTGCCAGTTGGTGTTGGACACGAAGGACGCGGCGGTGTTGAACGCCTGGGCCGGCTCGATCGAGGAGAACCCGAGCGAACCGGGCAGGCTGCCCTGGAGCCGCTGGAGCAGATACAGGAAGAGCACACCGGCCGCCGAGAAGGCCAGCACCCCGCGCAGATACGAGACCCAGCGCATCTGGGTGTCGGGGTCGGCCCCGATGCCCTTGTAGATCCACTTCTCCACACGCCAGTGCTTCTCGGAGGAGAAGACCTTGGCCATGTAGTTGCCGAGGGGGACGTAGGCGAGCGCCAGCGCCCCGATGAGGGCGAGCAACTGGAGGACGCCCGCGAGTACGGGACCTATGCCTCCCGCCGCGGTAGTAGCCGATGTCACCGTCAGAACCTCTCCGGGAAGATCAGGGCGAGGACGAGGTAGCCCAGCAGGGCGACGGCGACGCCGAGGCCGACGACGTTTTCGACGGTCACAGCTTCGTCACCCCTTTGGCGACAAAGGCCACCAGCGCGAACACCGCGAGCGTGGTGACGACGAAGGCCAGATCGGCCATCGCGAACTCCTGGAAAGAGGTCGGGGGAATCCGCGAGTGGCGGATCGGACGGGTATCGATAGAAGAAAACCCCGCCCGTGGCCGGATCCAAGCGTCGTTGACGGGTCCCATACGCCGATCCGCACCCCCTTGACGCGACCCTTACGGGCGCTGGGGCGAAAGATGCGGGTGTTCACCGGGCCCGTGCCCAGGTCTCCGGGCGTGCGTCGAGGACCCGGCCATGATCACTTCATGACACGACGCCAGATCTCGACGGTGGTCGCGGTCGCCCCGGCGAGATCATTCCCGGACGAACAGGCCGCGCGGTAGAAGGTCCGCTCCGTCATCCAGCACAGTGCGCGGGCCAGCGCGGCGGCCCCGCCGGGGCCGTCCTCATCGGGGATCCCCGCCCGCCTCAGCACCTGCGTCATGGCCTGGGCGAAGGCGTCGACCGTGTCGTTCCAGGCGGATCCGACCACCGGATGCAGCGCGGAGTAGTCCACGGCCGCCCGCATGACGGTGCCGTGCTCACGCCAGACCCGCTCCACCCCGTGGACGGCCCGTTCCATGACCTCGACGGGCGGCGACGCCGCGTCCTGCGCCGTGCTGTCGGCCTCGGCCCGGATGGTGCGCATGGTGCGCTCGACCAGAGCGGCGAGGACCTCGTGCTTGTTGCCGAAGTAGAAGTAGAGGGAGCCGCGGGAGATCCCGGCGCCCTTGGCGATCGCCTCGACCGTCAGCTCCTCGAGGCTCGTGTGCTCGAGCAGTGCTTCGGCGGCGTCCAGAAGGGCCTGCTCGCGCAGGTCTCCCTTCCTCGGCGTGGCACTGCGCCTTCCCACTGCGGTCTCCCCTGATCGACTCTCCCGAGCACTGTACTTCCGCCGGACGCGGGCCCACGGCATGGCCGTTGTCCGGCCGGGGAGCCACGCGCTCGCCACGGCCCTCAGCGGCCGCGGCGTGGCACGGTGATCAGCCGGTGAGCTGTGCTCCGTCGGGGAAGTCGGTGGTCCGCGACAACGTCTCCCAGGTGCGGATGTCGTCGTCCACCGCCTGCCGGGCCGCCGTGACCAGGCGCAGCGCGCCCGAGCCGCCACAACGCAGAAAAGACGAGCGCGGGCCGGGCCGAGAACCGGGCCGTGTTCGCTACCGCAGGGATTCACCGGCCCCGGCTCCCAGCACACTCAGCAGGGCCAGCGCCTCGGCGCCAGGGGATCCCGGCGGCGCGCTGTAGAGCACCAGGTGCTGGTCGCTGTCGGTGAGCGCGAGCGAGTCGCAGTCGACGGTGATCTCCCCGACGACCGGGTGGCGGAAGGTCTTCGTGAGCATCGGCGCGGCCTGTACGTCGTGCCGCTCCCAGAGCCGGGCGAAGTCGGGACTGGCGTCGCGCAGCTCGTCGACAAGGCCGGTCACCGCGGGATCCGCAGGGTAGCGGGCGAGAGTGGCGCGGAGCCGCATGACGACGTGGTGCCGGAACTCGGCGGCGTCGGAGATCCCGTACAGCGGCGCGTCAGGTGGCACCGGCCCGACGAATGCCCGGCGCGCGAGATTGCGGTCCCTTGGATCGAGCCCGCCGAAGTCCTCCATGAGCGCGGCCGCGAGGTCGTTCCACGCGAGCACCTCGAACGTGGCGGAGATCACGAAAGCGGCCGTCTGCGGCAGCCGCCCGAGGAGCGCGAGGATGCTCGGGCGGACGTCGCGCCGGTGCGTCCGGGTACGAATCGGCGCGGTGCCCGCGAGGACGTGGAGGTGGTCGGACTCGGCGTCGGTGAGCCGCAGCGCCCCCGCGATCCCGGCGAGGACCTCGCCCGACGGCCGTGGCGCCCTGCCCTGCTCGAGCCGGACGTAGTACTCCGTGGAGATATGCGCGAGGACCGCCGCCTCCTCCCGGCGCAGACCCGGTGTCCGGCGTCGCGGTCCGGAGGGAAGGCCGACATCCTGCGGCCGCAGCCGCTCGCGCCGGCTACGGAGGAACGCCCCGAGCTCCTGCCTGTTCATACGCCAAGTCTGCCCGCCGCGCGGCCACGGATCCTGGTACAGCCTGTGCCTGCCTCCGGCCCGGAGACCGGCCCGACACTGCCGTCATGACGAACAACACCGACATCGCACCCATCGGCCTGCTGACCGGCAAGGTCGTCTTCATCACCGGCGCCAGCCGCGGCATCGGGGCGGCCGCGGCCCGGCTCTTCGCCGCCGAGGGCGCCGCCGTCGTGCTCGCCGCCCGCAGCACGGACGCGCTGGATCGCATCGTCACCGAGGTCCGCGCCGACGGAGGCGTCGCCGACGCCGTCACCCTGGACCTCGCCGACCGTACGAGCGTCCGCGCGGCGGTCGACCGCGTCGAGGAACTGCACGGACGGCTCGACGGCGCGTTCAACAACGGCGCGGCGATCCAGCAGCCCGGCCCGCTCGAGACCACGAGTGACGAGGACATCGACGAGCAGTTCGCCGTGAACTTCCGCTCGCACTGGACCGCCATGACCGCCGAGGCCGCACTCATGCGACGAAACGGTGGCGGGACGATCGTCAACACCTCGAGCATCGGCAGCCGCCGTGCGAACCCCGCCCTCCCCGCGTACGGCGCCATGAAGCGCGCGCTCAACAGCATCACCGAGACGGCGGCCGTGACCTGGGGCCCGCAGGGGATCCGGGTGAACGGCATCACCCCCGGCGGCACCGCCACGGAGATGATCGACGCGTGGGAGGCGGCATCCCCGGGCATCAGCGAGCGCATCAACGCGGCGACCCCGCTCGGCCGCATGGCCGAGCCCCGCGAGGTGGCCGAGGTGGCCGCGTGGCTGCTCAGCGACCGTGCCTCGATGGTGACCGGCGCGATCGTGCCGGTCGACGGGGGCGCGGGCGCCTGAGAGCGGGCGCCTGAGAAGGGGGCACGCCAGGCGGTTGGTCACGTGGTGGGGCACGCCACCGTGCCGGAAAGTCGCGCCACCGTCCTGGAAAGCAGAAAACCCCACGTGAAGTGGGGTCTGAGCTGGTGTCCGAGGGGGGACTTGAACCCCCACGCCCGATAAAGGGCACTAGCACCTCAAGCTAGCGCGTCTGCCATTCCGCCACCCGGACCAGGTGTCTGCCGGTCGGCCCGCGGCCGTTCCGACGTGGAAAACCATAGCAAACATCGGGACGTGCTCGATCACAGCCGGTCGCGCCCCCGCGGCCGCGCTGTGTGACGGGGGCATGACGGCGGTATTGCAGCCTTGGGCTGGGCGGGCGAGCGGAGGAGGATGGGCGGGTGACCCCTGCCGCGGAGGTCCGTACCTGGGCTTCCCGCGGCAGCGCAACGACGAGGAGGCATCGTGAGTGAGTCGCTTTCGGGCGCGACGACGACCGGAACGGTCAGGGGCGAGGACGAGGTGGTCGACCTCTGCCGTGACCTGATCCGGATCGACACCAGTAACTATGGCGACCACTCCGGCCCCGGTGAGCGCGCGGCCGCCGAGTACGTCGCCGAGAAGCTCGCCGAGGTGGGGCTCGAACCGAAGATCTTCGAGTCGCACAAGGGCAGGGCGTCGACCGTGGCGCGGATCGAGGGGGAGGATCCGTCCCGTCCGGCGCTGCTCATCCACGGCCACACCGACGTCGTACCGGCCAACGCCGAGGACTGGACCCACCACCCCTTCTCCGGCGAGATCGCGGACGACTGCGTCTGGGGCCGGGGCGCGGTGGACATGAAGGACATGGACGCGATGACGCTCGCGGTGGTCCGGGACCGGCTGCGCAGCGGCCGCAAGCCCCCGCGCGACATCGTGCTGGCCTTTCTCGCCGATGAGGAGGCGGGCGGGGTCTACGGGGCCAAGCACCTGGTCAACAACCACCCCGACCTCTTCGAGGGCGTGACGGAGGCGATCGGCGAGGTCGGCGGCTTCTCCTTCACCGTCAACGAGGATCTGCGGCTCTATCTGATCGAGACCGCGCAGAAGGGCATGCACTGGATGCGGCTCACGGTGGACGGCACCGCGGGGCACGGCTCGATGACCAACAACGACAACGCCATCACGGAGCTGACGGAGGCGGTCGGGCGGCTCGGGCGGCACAAGTTCCCGGTGCGGGTCACCAAGACCGTGCGGTCCTTCCTGGACGAGCTGTCCGATGCGCTCGGCACCCCGCTCGACCCGGAGAACATGGACGAGACGCTGGCCAAGCTGGGCGGCATCGCGAAGATCATCGGGGCCACGCTCCAGAACACCGCCGCCCCGACCATGCTCAGCGCCGGCTACAAGGTCAACGTCATTCCGGGGCAGGCCACGGCGCATGTGGACGGGCGCTTCCTGCCGGGGTTCGAGGAGGAGTTCCTGACCGACCTCGACCGCATCCTCGGCCCGCGGGTCAAGCGGGAGGACGTGCACGCGGACAAGGCGCTGGAGACCAACTTCGACGGGGCGCTGGTCGAGGCCATGCAGTCGGCGCTGAAGGCGGAGGACCCGATCGCCCGCGCCGTGCCGTACTGCCTCTCGGGCGGTACGGACGCGAAGTCCTTCGACGACCTCGGCATCCGCTGCTTCGGATTCGCGCCGCTGCGGCTGCCCCCCGAGCTGGACTTCGCCGGGATGTTCCACGGGGTCGACGAGCGGGTGCCGGTGGACGGGCTGAAGTTCGGCGTGCGGGTGCTGGACCGGTTCCTGGACGCCTGCTGAGGGCTGCACGAACGGCCTAATCGATCACACATACCGAAGGAACCAAAAAGGGTGAATGGTGTCGTAGCTTGATAGCTTGATTGCTCCTTCCTCGTTACATGGTGTGTGCGGCCCGTAACCGGGCCGCGGTGCCGACAAGGGGTGGTGCTGTACCCCGCCTTCGGCAACTACCGCATCGATCACGTGACATCGGGTCACGGTCCACCGGAGTGTGAGCCCCGGGCGGTCTCGGAGTGTGCGTGCTCCGGGACGTCCGGGGATGGGGGTGCGGGCGAGATCGCCCGCGCGCACTCCGGCCGGGACGGAAGGCTAGGGGAGCAGAAAGTTATGCGACAGGTTGCGAAAAAGGGCCTGATCACCGTAGCCGCGGCGAGCGGCGTTCTCGCCGTGACCGGCGGCTACGCCCAGGCGGCGGGTCCGGGGGCCGATGGTGGCGCCGCGTACTCGCCGGGCATCGTCTCGGGCAACAACATCCAGGCCCCGGTGCATGTGCCGGTGAATCTGTGCGGCAACACGGTGAGCGTCATCGGCGTCTTCAACGGTGCCGGTGGGGGGCGGTGCGGCGGCGGTTCGGGCGACTCGTCCGGCGGTGGCGGTACCCAGGCCGGCGGTCCGCAGGCGCAGGGCAGCGCCAGTGACTCGTCGGGGATCGGTTCCGGCAACAACATCCAGGCCCCGATCGGCGTTCCGGTCAATGTGTGCGGGAACAACATCAGCGCGGTCGGGTTCGGGAACACCGGCGACGACGCCGGCTGCACCGAGACGGTCCCGGCGGTGCCGGAGAACCCGGGCAACCCTGGGAATCCGGGGAACCCCGGGAACCCGGGCAATCCTGGGAACCCCGGCAACCCGGGTAACCCGGGTAACCCGGGTAACCCCGGCAACCCTGGGAATCCGGGCAACCCCGGGAACCCTGGCAACCCTGGCAACCCGGGTAACCCCGGGAACCCGGGTCAGCCCGGCAACCCTGGCAACCCCGGGCAGCCCGGTGAGCCGGGGAACCCCGGCAATCCTGGCAACCCCGCCAACCCCGGGGGCTCCAACCCCGGTGGCGGTGACTCGGATGACCCCGCTGAGCAGGCCGGAAACCACGGCCCCGACCCGTCCGCGAACCTCGGCGGCAAGGAGCAGCTCGCGCACACCGGCGCCGGCCCCGTCGAGCTGGCCATTCCGGCTGCCGCGGGCCTGCTGCTGGCGGGCACGGTGCTCTACCGCCGGGCCCGCGCCGCGCAGCGCTGATCACGCATCGCGCTGCTGGGTGCGTTGGGTACGACAGGTGCTGACCGTGCCGCGCGGTGGTCGTAACGCATCACCCGCCGTGCACCGCACAC
Source organism: Streptomyces sp. CY-1 (assembly GCF_047218265.1). NCBI lineage: Bacteria > Bacillati > Actinomycetota > Actinomycetes > Kitasatosporales > Streptomycetaceae > Streptomyces > Streptomyces sp. CY-1. The sequence goes on along the minus strand of NZ_CP178393.1, from coordinate 2,811,427 downwards.
CTCGCACCGCACCTCGCACGCCACGCATCACACACCGGATCTCCTACGCCGGGTGACCGTGGCGTCACTCACGGCGGGCCCCGCGCCAAGCGGGGCCCGCTCCGTCTTGTCCCGGCCCGCTACCAGGTGGCCCGGAGCTGGCGGATGATCCGGCGCCGCAATCGCACTCTGCGGCTGCCGTCGGGGTTGAGTCTCAGGCGATCCAACTCCCAGTGTCCGTACTCAGCATGGTCGGTGAGCAGGCGGGTAGTGGCCTTGCGGGAAACCCCGCGCGGCACATACACATCACAGAATTCGTATTCCGGCATCGCATCTATTGTGCGGGAACTGCCCTGCTACGGATAGCGTCTGCACTATGTCTGATGCTGCGCAGCCATCCGCTGCCGAGGTACGCGCCGCTGCCGAAGCGGTGAAAGCCGCACTGGATCGTCACCTCGACGCTGTCGAACGCCGGTCGGGGGAAGGCGATCCGGCCGTCTACGCCGCGTTCAACGAACTGGCCGCGGCAGCCGAGGTCTACGACGAGCTGCTCTATGACGCCTACGACGAGGTGACGCCCTTCGAGATCCCTGGTGACGACCGCCTCCCCGCCTACGCCGGGCCGGAGGAGCCGAGCGCGCTGAGCGTGCTGATCCGCAGGGACTACGTCGTCGTCGAACCGCAGCGGCTGCTCTCGCAGGCGCAGCGGATCGCCGACCTGGATCCGGACATCGACACAGGGAACGACCGGCAGGGCGGCGGCGCGGCCGCCGGGGAGAGTGTGCACACCGCCTTGGGCGTGGTCTTCGGCGAGTTCGAGGCCGATGAGATCGCCTCTCGCCACAAGGAGTTCGGCCTCGAGGAGGGCGACTCCACGCTCTGGGTGGTGGCGGCGGAGGAGCCCCCGGAGCCGGGGGAGTGGCTCTCGGCCCCGTTCGACCAGGCGGATCCGCATATGGTCGTGTGCCGCTTCGACATGAGCTCGGTCTTCGACGAGGAGCTCGAGGACGAGCTCGAGGACGAGGACGAGGACGAGCTGGAGGTGCTGGAGCCGGGTAGCTGAGCATCCCGGCTCCGGACCGATCGCCCGGCCCCGGATCGCCCCGCCGTAAGGCGGGACGATCCGGGGCCCTGGTGTTTCCGGTGGCCCGTCGCGGCCGGAACCGGGACCGGGCCGCCGGTCAGCCCGTGGACCCGGCCGGGACCTGGGCCTGGAGCAGGGCGCGCAGCCGTGTGGTGCGCTCCTTGAAGGGGATCTCCGCCACCGCCCGCGGCAGCGCCGCCTCCGCGCCGTGGACCACCGACAGATGGCGCTCACCGCGGCTGAAGGCCGTGTAGATCCAGGCGCGGGTCAGCCCCGCCGTGGCGTCGCCCGGCAGCACCACCACGGCCGCGGGCCAGCGCGCTCCGGCCGCCTGGTGCGCGGTGAGGGCCCAGCCGTGCCGCACCAGCTCGCCGACCTCCGTACGTGGCACCACGACGGGGGCGCCCGCGCAGTCCAGACGCAGCCCCTCGGCGTCCGCCGAGACCACGGTGCCCGGCACCGTACGGCCCGGGGCCGGGGTGTACGCCACGCGGTCGCCCGGGTCGAAGCCGCCGAACCGGCCGGGGCCGGGGTTGAGCCGGGCCTTCAGCGCGGCGTTGAGCGCGCGGGTGCCGGCCGTGCCACCGTGGCCCGGGGTGATCACCTGGGTCTGCTCCGCCGGGATGCCGATCGCACGGGGCACCGAGTCGGCCACGAGCTGCACCGTGCGGTGCACCGCCTCGCCCGCGTCCCGCACGGGCACGATCACGACCTCCTTGCCGGGCGCCTCCACCTGGTTGAGCTCGCCGATCCCGATCCCCGAGACCAGCTCGCCGATCGGGCCCGGGTCGGGGGTGCGGGAGACGACCTGCGGACAGCGGCGGGCCGTCACCAGATCCGCGAAGACCCGGCCGGGACCGGCCGACCACAGCACCCCGGGATCCCCGCTCAGCACCAGACGGGCGCCGTCCGGCAGCGACTCGACGAGCATCGCGGCCGTCTCCACATCGAGCTGCGGGGCGTCCAGTACGGCGAGCAGATCGAGCGCGAGCGCGCCCTCCTCGTCGCGTCCGGGGCCCTCGGCGTCGGCCAGCAGCCCGGCGACGGTGACGGCCGCGGAGGCCGCATCCGGGGCCACAGAGGCCGCTTCCGGGTCCGCAGGGGCCGCCTCCGGGCCGGCGCCCGGGGCCTCGCTCAGCGCGGCGGCCAGCCGCCGCCTGCCGTCCTCGCTGTGCGCGGCCGCGTAGGCCCGCAGGCCCAGGGCGCGGGCGGCGGCGACCAGCGCCGCCGGTTCGGCGCGCGCCGCCTCGCCACCGCTGTGGGCGACCAGTCCGTGGGCCGCGACCGTACGGATCAGCTCCACGGCGGAGGCGGTCGGCGCGGCGGCGGCCGCGCCCTCCCACTCGGGCGCACCGGGGCCGCCCGTGGGCGCCTCGCCGTCCGCAGCGCCGCTCTGTGGTGGGACGAAGGTGCTCGCCAGCCGGGCGAGCGCGTCGGCCAGGCTCTCCTCCGCCAGGGCATAGCGGTCCAGCCCCAGCAGCACCCGCACCGGCTGCTCGGCGTCCTCGTCGTCGGCCGCCTGGGGACGGGCCCCCGGCGGGGCGTCGAGCGCGTCCTGGAAGACCAGCACCGCGCCTTCCGCGATCGCGGTGCGCAGCGCCTCGTCCGGGTCCGGCACGGACACCTTGGCGAGCGCGTCGCGCAGCGTGGACGACTCCAGCGCGGTGTGTCCTTCGAGGGCGGCGCGCTCCAGCAGCCAGCCGGTGAGCGCCAGCGCACGGCGCTCGTCGCCGGGCTCGCAGTCCGGGCCGAGGAGGGAGCGGGCGAAGCCGTCCGCCTGCTCGGGGCGCACACCGGGCACGGCCAGCAACTGCCAGGGGTCCTCGCGCAGCGCCTCGGCGGCACGCTCCCCGAGGGTTTCGGCGACCGGCCCGGCCAGGGTCTCGGGGGCGCCACCCGCCGCGAGCACCTCCCGGACGTCCCCGCTGCCGGGGACCTCGCCCCCTGGCCGGGACGCCGGCCGGGCCGACGGCGGGCGCACGGGCGCGGGCGCGACGGCGGGAGCCGCCGCACGGGGCCGCTCCCGCACGGGTGCCGCGGGCGCGGCGGGCGCCGCCGGGCGGCGCGCGGGGGCGTCGTTGAAGAACGACGCCGCCGACCGCTCACCACTCTCCACGGCCCGCACAGCGGCAGCCAACGCCTCAGCCGCCGCCGACCGCCGCCCCTTCCCACCCGCCCCGTCATTGGGGACAGCCGGGACCTGCCCGCGGTCGGAGCCCTCGCCGTGGCGACCCGCTCCGGCGGCGGAAGCCTCGGCGTCGTCGGCCTCGCCCCGTGCGGCGGCCGCGGCCCCCGCGTCGTTCCGGTCCGCGGGCGCGCCCGTGCCTCCGGGCCCGCCCTGTCCGGCGGCTGCGGAAGTTCCTGCGCCCGCGCCCGGGGCCGCGTCAGCGGTCGCCCCGGCTGGGCCCGGCGCCTGTGTGCCCCCGGCGTCCTGGCCCGACTCTGGTCCGCCGGATGCGCCCTGCCCGGCGGGCGGGGTCGGCTCCCGGTCGGCGCTCCCGCCATGGGCGCCCGCTCCCGTAGCGGAACCGTTGGCCCCGCTTGCCGGGGGCTGTTCGCCGTCGGCGCTTCGGGAGACGTGGGTGCCCGTTCCGGCGGCGGAAGCCTCGGCGTCGTCGGCCTCGCCCCGTGCGGCGGCCGCGGCCCCCGCGTCGTTCCGGTCCGCCCCCGAGGGGGCGTCCGCGTCGCCGTGCTCGCTGTGGTCGTCCGGGGTGGGGTCCGGGTCCGGTCCGGCGGGGGCGGGGCCTTCGGGCCCGCCCGGGCCCGGGGTGCCGGTGCCGTCCGGCTGCGCCGGCTCGGCGGCCTCCTCGGGCGCGGGTGCGGCCTCGCCGGCGAGGCGGTCGGTACTCACAGCGTGCTCCAGTCCTGATCGGGATAGCGGTGCACGGGCGCCGACACATCGTCGAGCGCCTGGCAGATCTCGTCCGGAAGACTAAGGCTCTCCGCCGACAACGCCGCTCTGAGCTGCTGGGCGTTGCGCGCGCCGACGATCGGCGCGGTGACTCCCGGGCGGTCGCGGACCCAGGCGAGTGCCACATTGAGCGCGGTGGTCGCCAGGCCGTCGGCGGCTATGGCGACCGCCTCGACGATCCGGCTCGCCTCCTCGTCCAGATACGGGGCGACGAAGGCCGCGAGCTCGGAGGCGCCGCGCGAGTCGGCGGGTGTCGTATGGCGGTACTTGCCGGTGAGCACACCGCGGCCGAGCGGCGAGGACGGCAGCAGCCCGACGCCGAGGTCGAGCGCGGCGGGCAGCACCTCGCGCTCCACCCCGCGCTGGAGCAGCGAATACTCCATCTGCGTGCTGGCCAGCCGGGTGTGCGCACCCGTGGAGGCCAACTGCCAGGTGGCGGCCTTCGCGAGCTGCCAGCCGCTGAAGTTGGACACCCCCACATAGCGGGCGCGGCCGCTGCTGACCGCGATATCGAGCGCCTGCAAGGTCTCCTCGAGCGGGGTGAACGGATCGAAGGCGTGCACCTGCCACAGGTCGACATAGTCCGTGCCCAGCCGCTCCAGGGAGGCGTCCAGCGCGCCCAGCAGATGGCCGCGCGAACCGTCGAAGCGGCGGTCGGGATCGGGCACGCTGCCGGCCTTGGTGGCGATCTGTAGATCGCGCCGCGGCAACAACCCCTCCAGTAACTGCCCCAGGAGGTATTCGGCGCCACCGTCCGCGTAGACATCCGCGGTGTCGACCAGTGTCCCGCCCGCCTCCCAGAACGCCTTGAGCTGATCCGCTGCGTCGTGTTCGTCCGTATCCCGGCCCCAAGTGAGCGTGCCGAGCCCGAGCCGGGAGACGCGCAGGCCCGTGCGGCCGAGGTGCCTTAGCTCCATGAACATCGAGATTACTGTCCGGAAAGCGCCCCGTGGCAGCCTGTGGATAACCCACCCCTGACGTATCCAGGCCATGCGCGCTAGAGTCCCCGGAACAGCGACGTTACTGATCAGTAAGGGGTGCGGTATGAGGCTCGGCATCAACCTCGGCTACTGGGGCGCCGGAATGGACGCGGACAACCTCGAGGTCGCCCGCGAGGCCGACCGGCTCGGCTATGCCGTGTGCTGGGCCGCCGAGGCCTACGGTTCGGACGCGGCCACGGTCCTCGCGTGGGTCGCCGCGCAGACCGAGCACATCGACGTCGGCTCCGCCATCTTCCAGATTCCGGCCCGTACCCCCGCCATGACGGCCATGACCGCCGCCACCCTCGACACCCTCTCCGGCGGTCGCTTCCGCCTCGGGCTCGGCGTCTCGGGCCCGCAGGTGTCCGAGGGCTGGTACGGGACGCGGTTCGACAAGCCGCTCGCCCGCACCCGCGAGTATGTGGAGATCATCCGCAAGGCGATGTCACGCGAGCGGCTGACGCACCAGGGCCAGAACTGGACGCTGCCGCTGCCCGACGGCCCCGGCAAGCCCCTCAAGCTCACCGTGCACCCGGTGCGGGAGTACATCCCGCTGTACATCGCGGCCATCGGCCCGAAGAACCTGGAGCAGACCGGCGAGATCGCCGACGGCGCCCTGGTGCTCTTCTACGCGCCCGAGCACGCCGAGGCGACCACCCTCGGCTCGCTGCGCGCGGGCCGGGAGAAGGCGGGCAAGGACCTCGAGGGCTTCGACGTGGTGCCCACCGTCCCCATGGCCCTCGGCGACGACGTCCGCGCCCTCGCCGACCAGTTCCGCCCGTACACGGCGCTCTACGTGGGCGGTATGGGCAGCGCCAAGCAGAACTTCTACAACAAGCTCGCGCAGCGCATGGGGTACGAGAAGGAGGCCGCCGAGATCCAGGAGAAGTACCTCTCCGGGGACAAGGAGGGCGCCGCCGCGGCCGTCCCCCACGAGCTGATCGACTCCACCTCGCTGCTCGGCCCCGTCGAGCGCATCGCGGACCGCATGCAGGCGTACGCGGAGGCCGGGGTCACCACCCTGTCGCTCACGCCTTCGGGCTTCACGCTGGAGGAGCGGCTCGCCGGGCTGCGGGCGGGCGTGGAGGCCCTGGAGCGGGCCGGAGTCGCGTAAAGCGCGGCGACGAGCGCCAAGGGCCGCCATCGGGCCCTGAAGGGGCCGTCATCGGGCGCTCAGGGAACGACGAGCGCCAGGGGCGGCCCTGCTCGAACGTCAGGCGCGGCCCTGCTCGGGAGTCGGCTCGGCGCCGCGCCGGAAAGATTCCGCGGCCGTGGTGGGGGCTCGGGGGTCTTCCCCGCCACGGCCGTCATCCAGCACAACGCCTCCGCCGCCCAGGAGTTACGGGGGCGCGGCACTCACGCCGTCCTCCGTTCGGCCGAGCCGTGCGCCTTAGCTGTTGCCGCCGCGCCCACCGCGCCGTTGACTTTTTCTGCGCAGCCCCCACGTGGATGTCGGCACGGAAGCGCACGGCGGCGCAGGACAAGCGCACGGAGGTGGCGGCGATGCTCTCGGCGAGAAGCGTGTTCCAGGAGATCCTCGACAACGACGAGTCGTTCCGGCTCTTCTGCTCCGTCGCGGCCAGCGGGGAGGCCCAGGGAGGCTGGGAGAACGGCCGGATCGCCGCCCTGGTGCCCGAGAGCCTGCGCGACCTCGCCCCCAAGATCGCCCGCCATGGCGCCGACGAGGACAAACACGGCCGGATCTTCAACGCCCTGCTGGGCAAGCGCGATCTGGAGCCCATGGAGGTGCCGCGCGAGGCCGACTACACGATGCTCCTGGAGGCGCGCGGCATCGGCCTCGCCCATGACAAGCTGCGCCGCGACGAGCCGCTCACCGAGCACGACATCGTGATCTACCTCGCCCACAGCCGGGTCACCGAACAGCGCGCCGCCGCCCAGATGGTGATGTTGCGCAGGTACTTCGGAGACCACCCCGACCTCGGCCGCGCCGTGCGCATGATCGCCGAGGACGAGGACAACCACCTCGCCTACTGCCATGAGGAGCTGCTGCGCCTGGCCGCCGCCGGATACGGCCGGACCATCCAGCGGGCCCTGCGGGAGACCGCGCTCGTGGAGATGGAGGTCTACCGGGACGTCAGCCTGGCCGTGATGGCCCATATGGGGCGCGTTCTCGGCTGGCCCAAGCCGAAGTCCGCGCTGTTCGCGGCCGGGATCCACGTCCTGCACAGGTACGAGCGGCTGGGCGGCTGGCGGCGCATGGTGTCCCTGCGGATGCCCGAGCGCCGCAACGCGCTCGGCGGGCCCGCGCAGAGCGCTTCCGGGGCACCCGGGGCGCCCGAGTTCGTCTGAGCCCGACTACGGCTTCGGCGGCGCCACCGGCTCAGAGCCAGCCGCGGCGCTTGAACCAGCGGTACAGCACGGCGATCACACCCACCATGAGCGCGATCACCCCCGGGTATCCCCAGGGCTGCTTCAGCTCGGGCATGTGCTCGAAATTCATGCCGTAGATCCCGGCGATCATCGTCGGGACCGCGGCCATCGCCGCCCACGCCGAGATCTTCCGCATGTCGTCGTTCTGCCGCACGCCCATCTGCGCGAGATGGGCGGAGAGGATGTCCGACAGCAGCCGGTCCAGCCCCTCCACATGCTCGTTCACCCGGGTCAGATGGTCGCTGACATCGCGGAAGAACGGCCGGGAGCCCTCGTGTACGAACGGCACCCCGGCGCCGGTGAGCCGCTCCATCGGCTCCCCCAACGGCCCGGCCGACCGGCGGAATTCCATCACCTCGCGCTTGAAGGCGTAGATCCGCCCGGCGGTGTTCTGCCCGGCGCCCGAGTTGGGGGCGAACACCTCGGTCTCCAGCCCCTCCAGGTCCCCGTGCAGCGCGTCGGCCACGTCCAGGTAGTGGTCCACGACCGCGTCGGAGACCGCGTACATCACCGCCGTCGGACCGTGCTGAAGCACCTCCGGCATCTTCTCCAGCCGGTCCCGCACCGCGCCGAGCGGATTCGCCTCGCCGTGCCTTACGGTCACCACGAACGAGTCACCGACGAAGACCATCAGCTCACCCGCTGTGACGGTGCCGGCCTTGTCGTCGTACTGGACCGGCTTGAGCACCAGGAACAGCGAGTCGTCATAGACCTCGAGTTTCGGCCTCTGGTGGGCGCACAGGGCGTCCTCCACGGCCAGCGGATGAAGCCCGAACTCGCTGGTGACCAGCTCGAACTCCTTCTCGGTCGGCTCATGCAGGCCGATCCACAAGAAGGCGTCCCCGCTCGCGCGCGCCTCGTCGAGGGCGTCGGAGAAGTCGGCGGGTCCCTCGGTGCGGCACCCGTCCCGGTAGATGGCACAATCCACGATCACGCAGCGCATTCTGCCTCGCGTGATGCCGGTAGGCACAGGGGGGCCTGGTGCGGGATCGGTGCGCACCCCCGCTGAGCGGCGCCGAAGGGGTCGTAGGGTGGCAGGCATGCCCATGCTGATCCTCGTACGGCACGGCCGGTCCACCGCCAACACCGCGGGCGTCCTCGCGGGCTGGACTCCCGGTGTCGCCCTCGACGAGCGCGGTGCGGCCCAGGCCGCGGCGCTGCCCGGCAGGCTGGCCGGACTGCCCCTGGCCGCCGCCGTCACCAGCCCCCTCCAGCGCTGCCGGGAGACGCTGGCCCCGCTGCTCGCCGCCCGCCCCGAACTGCCGCTGCACCCCGACGACCGGATCGGGGAGTGCCACTACGGCGACTGGTCGGGCCGTAAGCTCGCCGAGCTCGCCGATGAACCACTGATGAACATCGTCCAGCAGCATCCGTCCGCCGCCGCCTTCCCCGGTGGCGAGTCCCTGCGCGCCATGCACACGCGCGCGGTCGAGGCGGTGCGCGACTGGAACGACCGGATCGAGCGGGAGCACGGCGCCGACGCGGTCTATCTGATGTGCTCCCACGGGGACGTCATCAAGGCGCTGGTGGCGGACGCCCTCGGACTGCATCTCGATCTCTTTCAGCGGATCTCGGTCGAGCCCTGCTCGGTCACCGCGATCCGGTACACCCCGACCCGGCCGTTCGTCGTCCGGCTCGGCGACACCGGCGACTTCGCGGGACTGGCGCCGCGCGAGGAGACCGCCGGGGACCGGGGCGGGGACGCGGCGGTGGGCGGCGACGCGGGAGCACCATGATCTCCGTGCGCAGTAGGGTGGTGCCGCGGTGCGAGGGCGCCGTGACAGCCCTGACCGGGCGGTCGTGGCACCCAGCGGTCAGCAGTCAGTCAGCCGAGCAGTCGAATCAAAATGGAGCAGGACGTTGTCCCGTCAGGTGTTCCTCTATGACCCGCCGGACCGATTCGTCGCCGGTACGGTCGGGCTGCCTGGTCGCCGTACCTTTTTCCTCCAGGCGTCCGCCAGTGGCCGGACCACCAGTGTCGCCTTGGAGAAGACGCAGGTCGCCGCGTTGGCCGAGCGGATAGACGAGCTGCTGGACGAGGTGGTCCGGCGCACCGGCGGAAACGCCCCGGTGCCCGCCGTCGCACCGACCGAACTCACCGACACCGCACCGCTGGAAGCCCCCGTGGAGGAGGAGTTCCGGGTCGGCACCATGGCACTCGCCTGGGACGGCGAGGAACAGCGGATGATCGTCGAGGCGCAGGCCCTGGTCGAGCTGGAGGCCGAGTCCGAGGAGGACCTGGCCGAGGCCGAGGAGCGGCTGCTCCAGGACGATGTGAACGGCCCACCCATGCTGCGGGTGCGGCTCACCGGGACGCAGGCGCGGGCGTTCGCCAAGCGCGCCCTGGAGGTCGTCAACGCCGGCCGGCCGCCCTGCCCGCTGTGCAGTCTGCCGCTCGACCCGGAGGGACACGTATGTCCGCGCCAGAACGGATACCGCCGCGGAGCCTGACGCCGCCCACCCGTCTCCCATCACCACCCGGGGCGGAGGCTTCGCGTCTGTTGCCCCCGTCCGAGCTGCTGGCTCTCGGTGAGCTGACGGTGCGCGGACAGGTCCGGGAGGCGTCCAACGCGGTGCTGTACTGCACGGTCGAGTACGACGGCCACAGCGCGGCCTGCGTCTACAAGCCGGTGGCCGGGGAGCGGCCGCTGTGGGACTTCCCGGACGGCACCCTCGCCCAGCGCGAGGTCGCCGCGTACGAGGTCTCCGAGGCAACCGGCTGGGGCCTGGTGCCGCCCACTGTGCTGCGCGACGGGCCGTACGGGCAGGGGATGTGCCAGCTCTGGATAGAGGTCGAGGTGGCCCCCGACGGGGCGGACGGCGACGGGTCCGCGGACGGCGACGGCGATGGATCCGGGGAGACCGGGGGAGCGGAGCTGCTCGCGCTCGTCGAGGGCGACGAACCCGGCCCCGGCTGGAAGGCGATCGGCTACGCCGAGGTCGACGAGGGCCGCACGGCGCTGCTGGTCCACGCCGACGACGTACGGCTGCGCAGGCTGGCCGTCCTCGACGCGGTGATCAACAACGGCGACCGCAAGGGCGGCCATCTGCTGCCCGCGGCCGGTGGCCGGCTCTATGCGATTGATCACGGAGTGACCTTCAACGCCGACGACAAGCTGCGCACGCTGCTGTGGGGCTGGGCCGGGGAGCCGCTGCCGGACGATGTGCTCGAGGTGCTGCGCCGGTTGGCGGACGAGCTGGCCGACGGCGGCCCGCTCCGCGCCCGGCTGGCGGAGCTGATCACCGGGGCCGAGATCGAGGCCCTGAGGGCCCGTGTGGCCACGCTGCTGCGGACCGGGAAGCACCCCGAGCCCAGCGGCCAGTGGCCCGCCATCCCCTGGCCGCCGGTCTGAGACGGCCCGCCTCCGGGCGGCGCTCCGCCGTGTCCCCGCCCGGCGGCCGGGGAGGGCGGCTCAGGGGGCCCATGCAGCTCACGGGCGCGTCCACAAGACCGCCGATCCGGCCAACACCGCTGGTCCGGTTCGTATGCGGACGCTGCATCCGGTTACGCTCATTGCATGTATGCCTGGCCCGCTTCTGAGATTCCCGCCCTGCCCGGCAGTGGCCGGGACCTGAGCATTCACGACACCGCGACCGGGGGACGGATCACTCTGACCCCCGGTCCCGTCGCGCGCATCTACGTCTGCGGGATCACCCCGTACGACGCGACCCATATGGGTCATGCCGCGACCTACAACGCGTTCGACCTCGTTCAGCGCGTATGGCTCGACACCAAGCGCCAGGTTCACTACGTCCAGAACGTCACGGACGTCGACGACCCCCTGCTGGAGCGGGCCCAGCGGAACGGTGACGACTGGACGGCCCTCGCCGAGCGTGAGACCGCCCTCTTCCGCGAGGACATGACGGCCCTGCGGATGCTGCCCCCGCGCCATTACATCGGCGCCGTCGAGTCGATACCGGGCATCGTGCCGCTCGTGGAGCGGCTGCGCGATCTGGGTGCCGCCTATGAACTCGAAGGCGACATCTACTTCTCCGTGGAGTCCGACCCCTCCTTCGGGTCCGTCAGCCGGCTCGACGCCGAGGCCATGCGGCTGCTGTCCGCCGAGCGCGGCGGCGACCCGGAGCGCCCGGGCAAGAAGAACCCCCTCGACCCGATGCTGTGGATGGCCGCCCGTGACGGCGAGCCGAGTTGGGACGGCGGATCGCTCGGCTCCGGCCGCCCCGGCTGGCATATCGAGTGTGTGGCCATCGCCCTGGACCACCTCGGCATGGGCTTCGATGTGCAGGGCGGCGGATCCGATCTCGCCTTCCCGCACCATGAGATGGGCGCCTCGCACGCCCAGGTGCTCACCGGTGAGCGGCCGTTCGCAAAAACGTATGTGCACGCCGGAATGGTGGCCCTGGACGGCGAGAAGATGTCCAAGTCCAAGGGCAACCTGGTCTTCGTCTCGGCGCTGCGCCGCGACGGTGTGGACCCGGCGGCCATACGGCTCGCGCTGCTGGCCCACCACTACCGCTCGGACTGGGAGTGGACGGACGGGGTGCTGCGGGAGGCCGAGGAGCGCCTCGGCCGCTGGCGTGCGGCCGTCTCCCGGCCGGACGGGCCCTCGGCCGCCGCGCTGGTGGAGGAGATCCGCGAGGCGCTCGCGAACGACCTGGACTCCCCGGCCGCCCTGACCGCCGTCGACCGCTGGGCGGCCACGCAGACGGCCACCGGCGGTACGGACGAGGGGGCGCCCGGGCTGGTCTCGCGCGCCGTGGACGCGCTGCTGGGCGTGGCCCTCTGACGCGGCGTCGTATCGCCGCACCGCGACGGTGAACGTGAACGCGTGAGCCCGCGCCGGGATCCTCCCGGCGCGGGCTCGTCGCTGCTGTGCCGTACCGCTGTGCCTGCGCGTCGTATGGAGCGTGGCCCGTGGCGTACGCGCGCGGCGGCGCGGTTGTGGGGTTACCGGCCTACCGGCCGGAGCCGGACCCCTCGTCCCCCTCGCCGCCCCGCTCCGTGCCGCTCTCGTCCCGGCGGGAGGCGTCCTGGCCTTCGGAGCCCTGGGTGCCCTGGGTGCCCTGGGCGTCGTCCGGATCCTTGGCGTCCTCCTCGGCGCCGCCGCTGTCCTGCGCGTCGTTGGCCACCTCGTCCTTGGGGGACGGCCTGCGCGGCCGCCCATGGCCGGTGGCGGGATCCCGCAGATAGGGGGCGCCCGGGCCGCCTGTGCCGCCCTCTCGGCCCTCCGCGAGGCCGCCGCTCTCGGTCGCATGGCCGCCGGGGCCGGGCTGGCCGTCGCGGCGCCGCAGATAGCGCTCGAACTCGCGGGCGATGGCCTCGCCCGACGCCTCCGGCAACTCGGCGGTGTCCCGCGCCTCCTCCAGCGACTGGACGTACTCGGCGACCTCGCTGTCCTCGGCGGCCAACTGGTCCACGCCAAGCTGCCAGGCCCGGGAGTCCTCGGTCAGCTCACCGAGGGGAATGCGCACCGAGATCAGGTCCTCGAGGCGGTTGAGCAGGGCCAGGGTGGCCTTCGGGTTCGGCGGCTGCGAGACGTAGTGCGGCACGGCCGCCCACAGGCTCACCGCTGGGACGCCGGCGTGGGCGCAGGCTTCCTGGAGAACTCCGACGATCCCGGTCGGGCCCTCGTAGCGGGTCTCCTCCAGATCGAGGCTGCGGGCCAGGTCCGGGTCGGAGGTGACCCCGCTGACCGGCACCGGCCGGGTGTGCGGGGTGTCGCCGAGCAGTGCGCCGAGGATGACGACCATCTCCACGCCCAACTCATGGGCGTAGCCGAGGATCTCGTTGCAGAACGACCGCCAGCGCATGCTCGGCTCGATACCGCGCACCAGCACCAGGTCCCGGGACTTCTCCCCGGTGTCCGCCCGGACCACCGAGAGCCGGGTCGTCGGCCAAGTGATCTTGCGCACGCCGCCCTCCAGGGCCACCGTGGGCCGGTTCACCTGGAAGTCGTAGTAGTCCTCGGCGTCGAGCGAGGCGAAGACCTCGCCCTTCCACTCCCGGTCCAGGTGCCCGACCGCGGTCGAGGCGGCGTCTCCGGCGTCGTTCCAGCCCTCGAAGGCACAGATCATGACCGGGTCGATCAGCTCGGGAACCCCCTCAAGCTCGATCACCCAGCGCCTCCTTCCGACCGGGGCGGACGGATCGGTGCCGCCACCGGCTGCAGTTCCCATTGCGTGCCACCCAAGCCTACGGCTTTTCGGTGCTCCGGCCGCAGCCCCCGTCCAGAGGCACTAAGAGATTCATCCGATCTGTCTTCCGAAAGTTCCGGCGCACCTCTGGACGAAACCCTTTGGGCAACGCTATACATCGGATCACCGCGAAAGGTCCGATGTTCTCTCTCGCGCATCGTTTCAGGGAGCACCCATTGAGTCTGCGTCCATCCGTCACCGAGCTCGAGGTTCATGACATCCGGTTTCCCACCTCGGAGCAGCTCGACGGCTCGGACGCCATGAACCCGGACCCCGACTACTCCGCCGCCTACGTCGTGCTGCGCACGGACGCGGGGGAGGGAGCGGCGTCCGAGGGACACGGCTTCGTCTTCACCATCGGCCGCGGCAACGATGTCACCGCGGCCGCCATCCGCTCGCTCCGCCCCCATGTGGTGGGCCGCCCCGCGCCGCTGACGGCGGCCGACCTGGGCGTCCTGCACCGCGAGCTGACCCATGACTCGCAATTGCGCTGGCTCGGGCCGGAGAAGGGCGTCATGCATATGGCGGCGGGCGCGGTGGTCAACGCCGCCTGGGACCTCGCCGCCCGGCAGGCGGGCAAACCGCTGTGGCAGTTCCTCGCCGAGATGTCGCCCGAGGAGCTGGTCGACCTGGTCGACTTCCGCTACCTCACCGACGCGCTCACCCGTGACGAGGCGCTCGCCATCCTGCGCGCCGCCGAGCCCGGCCGCGCCGAGCGCGCCGCGCTGCTGCGCGAGCGGGGCTACCCCGCCTACACCACCTCGCCCGGCTGGCTCGGCTACTCCGACGAGAAAATGATCAAGCTGGCGCAGGAGGCCGTCGCCGACGGCTTCGGCCAGATCAAGCTCAAGGTCGGCGCCGATCTCGACGAGGACCTCAGGCGGATGCGGCTCGCCCGCGAGGCGGTCGGCCCCGAGGTGCGCATCGCCGTGGACGCCAACCAGCGCTGGGACGTGGCGGAGGCGGTGCGCTGGATGAGCGCCCTGGCGCCGTACGACCCGCACTGGATCGAGGAGCCCACCAGCCCGGACGACGTCCTCGCGCACGCCGCCATCCGCGCCGGACAGCCGGTCAAGGTCGCCACCGGTGAGCATGTCGCCAACCGCGTGGTCTTCAAGCAGTTGCTCCAGGCCGAGGCGGTCGACTTCGTCCAGATCGACGCGGCACGGGTCGCCGGGGTCAACGAGAACCTCACGATCCTGCTGCTCGCCGCCAAGTACGGCCTTCCGGTGTGCCCGCACGCGGGCGGCGTCGGGCTGTGCGAACTCGTGCAGCATCTGGCCATGTTCGACTTCGTGGCCGTGTCGGGCAGTTGGGACGACCGGGTCATCGAGTATGTCGACCACCTCCACGAGCACTTCGCCGATCCCGTGGTCATCGAGTCGGGCCGCTACCGCGCCCCGACCGAGCCGGGCTTCTCCGCCCGTATGTACCCCGAGTCGATCGCCGCCTACCGCTATCCGGACGGTCCCGAATGGCGGGCCCGCCTGGCGGGGCCCGAACCGGCACCGCCCGCACCAGCAACGCCCGCACCCGCACAGCCCGTACGACAGGAGGACAACCAGTGACCACCGGCGACTTCGAAGGGCTGGCCGCGCTCGTCACCGGGGGCGCCTCCGGTATCGGCGCCGCGATCGCCGCCACGCTGCGCGACCGGGGAGCGCGGGTCGCCGTGCTCGACCGCGATCCGTCGGGCGCCCCGGACGGCACGCTGGCGCTCAAGGCCGACGTCACCTCCGACGAGGCGATCAGGGCGGCGGTGGACGCGGCGGTGACCGAGTTCGGCGCCCTGCACACCCTCGTCGGCAACGCGGGCATCGGCGCGATCGGCAGCGTCGAGGACAACTCCGACGAGGAGTGGCACCGGGTGCTGGACATCAATGTGCTGGGCCTGGTCCGCACCGCGCGGGCCGCGCTGCCCCATCTGCGCGCCGCCGCGGCCGACCGGCCCGGCGCCGTCTCCATCACCCACACCTGCTCGATCGCCGCCACCGCCGGACTGCCGCAGCGCGCCGTCTACAGCGCCAGCAAGGGCGCGGTGCTCTCGCTGACCCTCGCCATGGCGGCGGACCACATCCGCGAGGGGGTCCGCGTCAACTGCGTCAACCCCGGCACCGCGGACACCCCATGGGTCGGTCGGCTGCTCGACCAGGCCCCCGATCCGGCGGCCGAGCGCGCCGCCCTGGAGGCCCGTCAGCCCACCGGACGGCTGGTCTCCGCCGACGAGGTGGCCGCCGCCGTCGCCTATCTCGCCAGCCCCGCCGCCGCGGCCGTCACCGGCACCGCGCTGGCCGTCGACGGAGGGATGCAGGGACTGCGGCTGCGCCCCGCCTCCTCCTGAGACACCGCCTCCTCCCGAGACACCGCTTCCCCCTGAGACACCGCCTCCACCCGGACAACGCCGCACCTCTGGACAACGGCTTCGCCCGACGCTACGCCCGAGACCAGCACCACCCGCACCACTCGACCCAGAACGACGAGAACGACCAAGGACGGGACTCGATGACGAGACTCCGCACCACCGGCACCGCCGCCTGCGCCGTGCTGCTGGCCGTCGCAGCGCTCACCGGCTGCAACCGCGAGAGCAATGGCGCCGGCGGCGGCAAGGTCGGCATCGACATGCCGCGGACGGACACCGACTTCTGGAACTCCTACCAGCAGTACCTGGAGAAGGGTGTCGACAAGGGCACCGTCTCCGCGCTGCCGCTGTCCAACTCGCAGAACGACATCTCCAAGCTGGTCGCCAACGTCCAGGCGTTCACCGATCAGGGCGCCAAGGCGATCGTCATGGCCCCCCAGGACACCGGCGCGATCTCCTCCACCCTGGAGCAGTTGGAGGAGAAGAAGATCCCCGTGGTGAGCGTGGACACCCGGCCCGACTCCGGCAAGATCTACATGGTGGTGCGGGCCGACAACCGGGCGTACGGCACCAAGGCGTGCGAGTACCTCGGCGAGAAGCTGGGCGGCAAGGGCCGGGTCGCCGAGCTCCAGGGCGACCTCAGCTCCATCAACGGCCGGGACCGCTCACAGGCGTTCGCCTCCTGCATGAAGAAGAAGTACCCCGGCATCAAGGTGCATGAGCTGCCCACCGACTGGAAGGGCGATGTGGCCTCCGCCAAGCTCCAGAGCCTGCTGGCCCAGCACAAGGACATCAACGGCATCTACATGCAGGCGGGCGGCGTCTTCCTCCAGCCCACGCTCGCGCTGCTGGAGCAGAAGAGGCTGCTGAAGCCGGCCGGTTCGGACAAGCACATCACGATCATCTCCAACGACGGGATACCCGAGGAGCTGGACGCGATCCGCTCGGGGAAGATCGACGCCACGCTCTCCCAGCCCGCCGACCTCTACGCCAAGTGGGCCCTGAACTACGCGAAGGCCGCTCTGGACGGCAAGACGTTCAAACCCGGCCCGACCGATCACGGCTCCAACATCGTCAAGATCGCGAACGGTCTGGAAGACCAGCTTCCGGCGCCGCTGGTCACCAAGGAGAACGTCGACGACAAGAAGCTGTGGGCCAACCAGCTCGAGAAGAAGTGACCATGGGCACGGTCGAGCAGCCCGCCGTGGTGCGGGCCCAGGGCATCGTCAAACGGTTCGGTCCCACCGTCGCCCTGGACCAGGCCCGGCTGGCCGTCCGGCCCGGGGAGGCCCACGCCCTCGTCGGGCGCAACGGGGCGGGCAAGTCCACGCTGGTGTCCGTCCTGACCGGGATGGAGCGCCCGGACGAGGGCGAGGTGACCTTCGGGGACGAGCCCGCCCCCGGCTACGGCGACACCGCCGCCTGGCAGCGCAGGGTGGCCTGCGTCTACCAGAAGTCGATGGTGGTCCCGGACCTGACGGTCGCCGAGAACCTCTACCTCAACCGCTTCCCGGGGGCGCGCCACATCCGCTGGCGCGCCCTGCGCGAGGACGCCCGCGCGCTGCTGGCCGAGTACGGCGTGGAGGTGGATCCGCAGACGCGGGCGAAGGACCTCAGCGTCGAGCAGCGGCAGTTCGTGGAGATCGCCCGCGCCCTCTCCTTCGGCGCCCGGCTGATCATCCTCGACGAGCCCACCGCCCAGCTCGACGCGGGCGGGATCGACCGGCTCTTCGCCAAGCTGCTCGAGCTGCGCCGGCAGGGGGTCGCCTTCCTGTTCATCTCGCACCATCTTCAGGAGGTCTACGAACTCTGCGACACCGTCACCGTCTTCCGCGACGCCCGGCATGTGCTCACCGCCCCGGTCGCCGACCTCCCCAAGGAGGAGCTGGTGGCGGCGATGACCGGGGACGACGGCACGGCGCCGGGGGGCGACTCCCGGGCGGCCGTCCGCGCCCCCGTCGCCCGTAAGGCGGCCGACCCGGGCGGGGAACCGGTGCTGCGCACCGAAGGGCTCACCCTGGAGGGCGAGTTCGACCCGCTGGACCTGGTGGTGCGCCCCGGCGAGGTGCTCGGCCTGGCCGGGGCCACGGCCAGCGGCAACACGGCGGTCGGCGAGACCCTGGTGGGCCTGCGCAAACCGGCCGGCGGGCAGCTCTCGGTGCGCGGCCGCCCGGTGCGCCCGGGCAGCGTGCCGCACGCCATCGACGCGGGCATCGGCTACGTCCCGGAGGACCGGCACGACCAGGGCCTGGTCCTGGGCCGCAGCGTCGCCGAGAACGCCACCCTGACCGTCACCGACCAACTCGGGCCCTACGGCACGGTGCTGCCCTCCCGGACCCGCGCCTTCGCCCAGCGGATGATCACCTCCCTGGACATCAAGACCTCGGGCCCCTCGCAGCCCGTTTCGGGTTTGTCCGGCGGAAATCAGCAGAAGGTCGTCATCGCGCGGGCGCTGGCCCGTGAGCCCAGCCTCCTGGTCGCCATCCGCCCGACCGCCGGGGTGGACGTGAAGTCCAAGGACGCGCTGCTCGGTGTCGTACGGGACGTCGCCGCGGCCGGCAGCGGCGCGGTCATCGTCTCCGACGAACTGGACGATCTGCGGGTCTGCGACCGGATCCTGGCCTTCTTCCACGGACGGGTGGTCGCGGAGTTCGACAGCGGCTGGAGCGACCGTCAGCTCGTCGCCGCCATGGAGGGCATGACGGAGCCGGGCACCAACGGCACGGCGGGGGACACCGAAGACCGCACAGAAGGAAGGCAGTCATGACCGATACCGCACGCCAGCGGACCGCCGAGGCGGTGGCTGACGGCCCGGCGGGGAGGGGCCGGCCGCGGATCGACATCGCGCGCTGGCGCGATCTGTCACTGGTCCCCGTGATCTTCGTCCTCGGGGTCATCGGCTTCATCGTCTCGCCCGCCTTCCTCACCGAGGACAACCTGATCGGCGTCGTCCAGCAGTCCACCGAGCTGGGGCTGCTGGTGCTCGGCGAGGCGCTGATCCTGATCAGCGGGCGGATGGACCTCTCCCTGGAGTCCACCATCGCCGTGGCGCCGGTGATCGCCCTGTGGCTCGTCCTGCCCGATCACGGGGCGCGGTTCGAGGGCCTGGGGCTGCTGCCGGTGTGGACCGCCATACCGCTGTGCCTGGCGGTCGGGGCGCTGATCGGCGCGGCCAACGGCTTCCTGATGCTCAAGCTGCGCGTCAACGGCTTCATCGCGACCCTGGGCATGCTGACCATGCTGCGCGGACTCCAGGTCGGCGTCGCCGAGGGCCAGTCGATCGTCAACGTCCCCGAATCCTTCCGCTACCTCGGCAAGGCCGACTGGCTGGGCGTCCCCGCCGCCGTGTGGATCTGCCTGGGGCTGTACGCCCTCGGCGGCCTGGCGCTGGGCTATCTGCGGCACGGGCGCGCGCTGTACGCGATCGGCGGCAACCCCGAGGCCGCGCGGGCGGCGGGCATCCGGGTGGACCGGATCACCTGGATCGTGCTGAGCGTCGGCGGACTCCTCGCCGCCTTCGCGGGCATCCTCTACACCGGCCACTACGGCTCGGTCGCCGCGACCCAGGGCAACGGCTGGATCTTCCAGGTGTTCGCCGCCGCGGTCATCGGCGGAATCAGCCTCAAGGGCGGCCGCGGCACGCTCTTCGGCGCGCTCACGGGCGTGCTGACGCTGCAACTGGTCGTCAATGTGATGACCCTGGGCGGGGTACCGCCCCTGTGGAACCAGTTCATCAACGGCTCGATCATCATTGTCGCGCTGATCATCTCCCGCTACGCCAGCGGCGAGAAGCAGGACTGAGAGCCGGTCGGGAGGAAGCCATGGTGGGCGACGGAGGACGGGTCCCGAGCGGCCCGCGCGAACTGGGGCGCTCGGGGGTGCGCGTACCACCCCTGGGCCTTGGCTGCGCGCCGCTGGGCAATCTCTACGAGGCGATGCCGGAGGAGCGCGCCAAGGACACCGTAAGGGCGGCGTTCGACACCGGCCTCACCTATATGGACACCGCGCCGCACTACGGCGTCGGTCTCTCCGAGGAGCGGCTGGGGCGGGCGCTGGCCGGGCGCGAGCGCGCCACGTACACCCTCTCCACCAAGGTGGGGCGGCGCTTGCGGCCGCGCGCCCCCGGGGAGCCGGTCCAGGCGGACGGGTTCGCCGACACCCCCGACCGGGTCCGGGAGTGGGACTTCACCCGGGACGGCATCCGCGCCACCCTCGAATCCTCCCTGGAGCGGCTCGGGGTCGACGCCCTGGACATCGTCTACGTCCACGATCCGGAAGACCACATCCGTGAGGTCTATGAGACGGGCTTCGCGGCGCTGGCCGAGCTGAAGCAGGAGAAGCTCGTCCGGGCCATCGGCTTCGGCATGAACCACAGCGACCTCCTCGCCCGGTTCGTCGCCGACTTCGATGTGGACGTCGTGCTGTGCGCCGGGCGCTGGACGCTGCTGGACCGCACCGCCCACGACGATCTGCTGCCGGTGTGCGAACGGCGCGGCACCTCCGTGGTGGTCGGCGGGGTCTACAACTCCGGGCTGCTCGCCGACCCCGCCCCCGGGGCCCGCTACGACTACCAGCAGGCGCCGCCCGAACTCCTGGCGCGGGCCCGGCGGCTGGCCGAGGTGTGCGCCGAGTACGAGGTGCCGCTGCGCGCCGCCGCGCTGCGCTTCCCCTTCGGCCATCCGGCGGTGGCCGCGGCGGTGGTCGGCTGCGCCACCCCGGCCGAAGTCCGGGACAACGCCGAGCTGTTCACCCACGACATCCCCGATGAGCTGTGGCAGGCTCTGGTGGCGCGCGGGCTGCTCGACCAGGACATCCCGCTGCCGGTTCCGAGCCCCCAGGAGTGACCTTGCCTCGCCGTATCGACGCCCACCACCATCTGTGGGACCTGACCCGCCGCGAGCAGCCCTGGATGGACGGCCCGTGGGCGGAGCCCATCCGCCGCACCTTCACCCCGGACGATCTCGCCCCGCATCTGGACGCCCATGGCATCGACGCCACCGTCGTCGTCCAGTCCAGCTCCTCCGTCGAGGAGACCCGGGAACTCCTGGCCCTGGCCGACGGGTCGGACCGGATCGCGGGCGTCGTCGGCTGGGCCGACCTCACCGACCCCGGGGTGGGCGAGGTGCTCGCGGAGCTGGCCGCCGGACCCGGCGGCGACCGGCTGGTGGGCCTGCGCCACCAGGTGCAGGACGAGCCCGATCCGCGCTGGCTGGACCGCGACGACACCCGCCGGGGACTCGCCGCCGTGGCCGCCGCGGGGCTGGTCTACGACCTGCTGGTCACCCCGCGCGAGCTGCCCGCGGCCATCGACGCCGTCCGCGAGCTGCCGCAGGCGCGCTTCGTCCTCGACCACGCCGCCAAACCGCCCGTGGCCGGCGGTGAGCGCGACCCCTGGGCCCGGCAGCTCACCGCGCTCGCGGCCCTGCCCAACGTCGACTGCAAGCTGTCCGGACTGGTCACCGAGGCCGACTGGGACGGCTGGAAGCCCGAGCAGGTGCTGCCATACGCGCAGCACGTCCTGGACGCCTTCGGGCCCGGCCGGGTGCTGTTCGGCTCCGACTGGCCGGTGTGCGTCCTGGCCGCGACCTACGACGAGGTGGTGGCCCTCGCGGAGCGGGCCACCCTCCCGCTCGGCGAGGACGAGCGCGCCGCCGTCTTCGGCGGCAACGCGGCCCGCGCCTACGGCCTCCGGCCGTAAGGCGCGCGCCGCCTGCCGGGGCTCACAGCGTGGAGCGCAGCCACTGCTCCACGCTCGCGATGTGCACCGTCGCCCAGGACCGTGCCGCCTCCGCGTCGCGGTCCCGCAGCGCGGAGAGGATCGCCCGGTGCTCATGGAGGGTGCGGCTGACCGCGTCCTCCTGGGTCAGACCGCGCCACACCCGGGCCCGGGTGGTGGGCCCGGAGAGCCCGTCGAGCAGTGAGCAGAGCACCGAGTTGCCCGAGCACTGGACGATGCCGCGGTGGAACTCCAGGTCGCAGGCGACCAGTTCCTCCACCGACGGCGTCTGCCCGAGCGCGTCGAGCTGTGCCTGGAGCCGGTCCAGCTCGGCCTCGCTGATCCGGGTGGAGGCCAGCGCCGTGGCCGCGGGCTCCAGGATCCGCCGTACCGCCAGGAACTCCAGTACGGTGTCATCGCGGTGGAAGTCCACCACGAAGCTCAGCGCCTCCAGCAGCAACTGGGGGTCGAGGCTGGTCACATAGGTGCCGTCGCCCTGCCGTACGTCGAGGATCCGGATCAGCGACAGGGCCCGCACGGCCTCGCGCAGCGAGTTGCGGGACAGCCCGAGATCGGCGGCCAGCTCACTCTCCTTGGGGAGCCGGTCACCGGGGCGCAGCGCACCCGAGACGATCATGCCCTTGATTTTCTCGATCGCCTCGTCGGTGACCGCCATGGTGGACCTCCCCGGAGCAAAACATCCGATGTATCAGGGGTCCATTATGACTTATGGCGCACGCGAAACCGGCGGCGTCTGCCGGGGGCGCCGCCGGTCCGCTGGGACCTGCTGCCGGGAGGGCCCGAAGACGGGCTCACAGCCGGTTGTTCATCGGATGGCTCAGAAGGTGAACGGCCCCGGGCTCTGGGGCGAGGTGGCGGTGCAGTTCACCGTGATCAGGCCGAAGATGACCAGCTTGAGCGACTTGGCCTCCAGGACGTCGCCCGCGGCCACCGTGCCCTTGAGCGGGCCGGTGGTCACATCGGAGCCGGTCGGGATGGCCGGGTTGGCGTTGCCGGTGAACGTCTTGGTTCCGCCGCCGCTCTTCGACAGCGTCAGCGTCGAGCTCACCGAGCCCGCCGGAACGTCGATCGGAGCCTTGATCGCGCCCGAGGAGAGGGTGATGGTCGCGGCCGTTCCGCTCTGCGTGGCCTTGAGGGTGGCCAGACCCGAACCGTAGGTCCCGCAGTCGGCGGTCAGGGTCGCGGTCGTGGGGTTGACCGCGGAGGCGGTCGGGGCCAGCGCGAGCGCGCCGGCTGCCAGTGCTGCTGTTCCCATTGCCGTGCTGATCCCGAGCTTGAAGCGTCTCATGGGACTGCCTTCCGGAGTGGGGGAGTGCGCCGATGTGTGGGGGGTTCCGCCCGTCATCCACGGGCGATGTCATTGATGCGCGCACCGCCGAAGAAGGCAAGAGCGATTCAGCAGATTTTTAACGCGCGAGTAAGTCCGCGGACGCCCTCCGGGATCACCGCCAACTGCCTTACGGACGACGGAACTTGGGGAAGCCTCAGGTCAGCTCCGCGGCGTGCTCGGCGCCCCCGGCGCAGCACCCCGGGGCGATCCGGCCCGGGCCCGAACCGAGTCCGGGCGGCCGGGTGGGAAGACGTCTCCTCCCACCCGGCCGCCCGGATCGGGGAAGGCGGCCCCGCGGGGGTCAGGGTCGCTTGGCCAGCAGATCCTCGACCCGGCTCCGGATGTCCTCGGAGTCCAGGCCGCGGATGGTCAGGGTGGTGCGGCGGCGCAGTACGTCGTCCGCCGTGCGCGCCCACTCGTAGTCCCGGGCGTAGACGACCTGCGCCCAGATCTCCGGGGCGTCCGGGTGGACGCGCTCCGCGAGCGCCGGGTCGCCGCTGGCCAGCCGGGCGATGTCGAAGGAGAGCGAGCCGTAGTGGGTCGCCAGGTGACGGGCGGTGTCGGCGGCCATGCGCGGGCCGGGGGTGCCGCCGTCCACCAGCAGCCGGTGCTCGACGGCGTGCGGATTGGCCAGGCCCGGCAGCGGCATGTGCTTGGGCAGCAGCTTGACCGGCTCCATGTCGTCGGCGAGCGGACGGCCCGGCAGCTCGGCCAGCTTCTGCATCACGGTGCGGCCGATGTGGCGGAAGGTGGTCCACTTGCCGCCGGCTATGGAGAGCATCCCGCCCCTGCCCTCGGTCACCACGGTCTCGCGCTTGGCCTTGGCGGTGTCGCCGGGGCCGCCGGGCAGCACCCGCAGCCCCGCGAAGGAGTAGGTGATCAGGTCGCGGGAGAGCTGCTGGTCGCGGATGGAGAAGGCCGCCTCGTCCAGGATCTGGGCGATGTCCTTGTCGTTGACCGCGACATCGGCCGGGTCGCCCTCGAACGCCTCGTCCGTGGTGCCCAGCAGCAGCATGTCCTCCCAGGGGAGGGCGAAGGTGATGCGGTACTTGTCGATCGGGGTGGCCAGCGCCGCCCGCCAGGGGGAGGTGCGCTTGAGGACCAGATGCGCGCCCTTGGACAGCCGGATCGACGGCGCCGCGTTCGGGTCCTCCATCCGGCGCAGATGGTCCACCCAGGGGCCGGTGGCGTTGAGCACCAGACGGGCGTTCACCCCGAACTCGGTGCCGTCGGCGCGGTCCTTGAGCTCGGCGCCGGTGACCCGGCCGTCGCTCTTGCGCAGGCCGATGACCTCGGCGTGGTTGAGGACGGTGGCGCCCGCCTCCACGGCCGCCCGGACCGTCATCAGGGCCATCCGGCTGTCGTTCATCTGGCCGTCGCCGTAGACCGCGACCGCCTTCAGGTTCTCGGTGCGCAGCTCGGGGACGTCGCGGGCGGCCCGCTCGGCGCCGATCACATGGCCGACGCCGTCCCGGAACGCGGAGAGCGCCGAGTAGGCGAAGACACCCGCGCCCAGCTTGGCCGCGCCGTGCGGGCCGCCCTTGTAGACCGGCAGATAGAAGGTGAGCGGGTTGGCCAGGTGCGGGGCGACGGTACGGGAGACCGCGCGCCGCTCGAAGTGGTTCTCGGCGACCAGCTTGACCGCGCCGGTCTGGAGATAGCGCAGGCCGCCGTGGAGCAGCTTGGAGGAGGCGGAGGAGGTGGCGCCGGCGAAGTCACCGGCATCCACCATCGCCACCCGCAGCCCGGACTGCGCGGCGTGCCAGGCAGTGGTGATGCCCAGAATGCCGCCGCCGATCACCAGGAGGTCGTACGTCGCCTTGGAAAGCTGTTCCCGGGTTTCGGCTCGGCTCGGGTTCGAACCGGCAGCCGGGTGCGTTCCGAGGGACGGAACGCATCGCAGGGTGGTCATTGATTACTCCTCGTCTTCGATCCAGCCCATGGTCCGCTGCACGGCCTTGAGCCAGTTCTTGTACTCGCGGTCGCGGACGTCCGCGTCCATTCGGGGGGTCCATTCGGCCGCCCGGCGCCAGTTGGCGCGCAGGGCGTCGGTGTCCGGCCAGAAGCCGACGGCCAGACCGGCGGCGTAGGCCGCGCCGAGGCAGGTGGTCTCGGCGACCATCGGGCGCACCACGGGTGCGTCCAGGGCGTCCGAGAGGGTCTGCATCAGAAGGTTGTTGGAGGTCATACCGCCGTCGACCTTGAGCGCGGTGAGCTCGACCCCGGAGTCCTTGGTCATCGCGTCGACGATCTCGCGGGTCTGCCAGGCGGTGGCCTCGAGCACGGCGCGCGCGATGTGCGCCTTGGTGACATAGCGGGTCAGGCCCGCGATCACGCCGCGCGCGTCGTCCCGCCAGTACGGGGCGAACAGGCCGGAGAAGGCGGGCACGAAGTAAGCGCCGCCGTTGTCCTCGACGGAGCTGGCGAGGGTCTCGATCTCGGCGGCGCTGTTGATCAGGCCCATCTGGTCCCGCATCCACTGCACCAGCGAACCGGTGACCGCGATGGAGCCCTCCAGGGCGTAGACCGGCTTCTCCTCGCCGATCCGGTAGCCGACGGTGGTCAGCAGCCCGTTGTAGGAGTTGACGGGCTTCTCGCCGGTGTTCATCAGCAGGAAGGTGCCGGTGCCGTAGGTCGACTTGGCCTCGCCCTCGGCGTAGCAGGTCTGGCCGAAGAGGGCCGCCTGCTGGTCGCCGAGCGCCGAGGCGACCGGCACGCCCGCCAGGATGCCCTCGGCCGTGTGGCCGTAGACCTCGGCGGAGGAGCGTATCCGCGGCAGCACGGCGGCCGGGATGTCCATCGAGGTGAGGATCTTCTCGTCCCAGTCGAGGGTGTGCAGGTTCATCAGGAGGGTGCGCGAGGCGTTGGTGACGTCGGTGACATGCACGCCGCCGTTGACACCGCCGGTCAGGTTCCAGATGACCCAGGAGTCCATGGTGCCGAAGAGGATGTCGCCCGCCTCGGCCCGCTCGCGCAGCCCCTCGACGTTGTCGAGCAGCCAGCGGATCTTGGGACCGGCGAAGTAGGAGGCCAGCGGGAGGCCGGTCTCGCGGCGGAAGCGGTCCTGGCCGACGTTGCGGCCGAGCTCGCGGCAGAGGGTGTCGGTGCGGGTGTCCTGCCAGACGATGGCGTTGTGCACCGGCTCACCGGTCTTGCGGTCCCACAGCAGGGTGGTCTCGCGCTGGTTGGTGATGCCGATCGCCTTGACGTCGATGGCGGTGATGCCGGCCTTGCTGATGGCGCCGGCGACGACCTCCTTGACGTTCTCCCAGATCTCGGTGGCGTTGTGCTCCACCCAGCCGGGCTTGGGGAAGATCTGCTCGTGTTCCTTCTGGTCCACCGAGACGATGCGGCCGTCGCGGTCGAAGACGATGCAGCGGCTGGAGGTGGTGCCCTGGTCGATGGCCGCGATGAACGGGCCCTGGCCGTGGGACGAGGCGCTCGTGGTGTGGGTGTCGGTCATGATCTGCTGCTCTCCTGCGGGTCGTGGGGTGGGCTAGGCGAAGGCGATCTCGTAGATCCCGCCGGCGATGGCGCCGCCGATGAGCGGGCCGACGACCGGGATCCAGGCATAGCCCCAGTCCGAGCCGCCCTTGTTGGGCAGCGGCAGGAGGGCGTGGGCGATACGGGGGCCGAGGTCACGCGCCGGGTTGATGGCGTAACCGGTCGGGCCGCCGAGCGAGAGGCCGATGCCGACCACCACGAAGGCGGTGATCATGACGCCGATGACGCCCAGGCCCTTGCCGTCGCCGTTGAGCCCCTGGGTGAGGATGGCGAGCACCAGCACGGCCGTGGCGATGATCTCGGTGGCCAGGTTCTGGGCGACGTTCCGGATCTCGGGGCCGGTGGAGAAGACGCCCAGCACCGGGCCGGCGTCGGTGGCCTGCTGCTTGTCCGCCGCCACCGTGTCCTGGGCGCCGGGGCCGCCGACGATCTCGCGGTCGGTGAGATGGGCGTGGAAGTGGCCGAGGTAGGCGAGCCACACCAGCGCCGCGCCGATCACCGCGCCGAGCATCTGCCCGAGGAAGTAGATGGGCACATCGCTCCACTCGATGCCGCCCTTGATGGCGAGGCCGAGCGTCACCGCCGGGTTGAGATGGGCCCCCGAGAGAGGCGCCGAGATATACGCGCCGGTGAGCACGGCGAAGCCCCACCCGAGGGTGATGGCGACCCACCCGGCCTCGAACGCCTTGGATCGCTTCAAGATCACGCCGGCGACGACACCGCAGCCGAGCAGAATGAGTACGGCGGTACCGATGGTCTCGCCGATGAAGATGTCGGAGCTGGACACCCGCGACTCCTTTGTCCTTCGTCCAGGGGAAGGCGAACCCCCGGGTTCTCACCGGTGGTCCGCGCCCTCGTGGGAGGGCGTTGGTCGGCCCGCGGCGAGTCCACCATAGCGAATATTGTCGTCAGGTGTTCGACAATGCCGACCGATGAACGGCAGTTTTCTTCACGGCGAAGACCCCGTCAAGGGTCGTGTGAAGGAAAAATCGCGCGTATGTGAAACCGTGATGAAGCAGGTCATGCCGGGATATGGGGGCAGATCCGCGCGGGTCGCCACGATTCAGAAACGGGCCGCCACGATTCAGAAACGCAGCGCGCCCAGGTCCCGGGAGACGGCGCGGGCGCAGTCCCTCACGGCGGCCACGAGCTCCGAGCGCAGCTCCCCGTCGTCGCACACCCGCTCGACCGCGCCCGTGATCCCCACGGCGCCCACGGGCAGCCGGCGCCGGTCGTGGATGGGCGCCGCGACCGACGCCACACCCTCCCAGGTCTCCTCCACGTCACAGGCCCAGCCGCGCGCCCGGATCAGGTCCAGCACGCCCTCGAACTCCCGCTCCCCGGTCACCGTGCGGGGGGTGAACGCCTTACGGTCGGCCTCGGTCACCTCGCTGTGGGCGACCGGGTCGTACGCGGAGAGCACCTTGCCCAGGGCCGTGGAGTGCAGCGGGTGCATCGCGCCGACCTCCAGCACCTGACGGCTGTCGTCGGGCCGGAAGACATGGTGGACGATCAGCACGCCCTGCTGGTGCACCACGCCCAGGTACACGCTCTCGCCGCTGGAGCGGGCCAGGTCGTCCGTCCAGACCAGGGCGCGGGCGCGCAGCTCGTGCACGTCCAGATAGCTGTTGCCCAGGCGCAGCAGCTCCGCGCCGAGCTGATAGCGGCCGGATGCCTCGTCCTGCTCGACGAACCCCTCCTGCTGGAGCGTGCGCAATATGCCGTGCGCGGTGCCCTTGGCCAGCCCCAGAGTGGAGGCGATGTCGGACAGTCCCAGACGTCGCTCACCACCGGCGAGCAGGCGTAGCATCGCGGCGGCGCGCTCCAACGACTGGATGTTCCGGGCCATCGCCAACCTCCTGACTGCGGTTCGACAATGCTGAACACTATCGGTCCATGTCGACCCCGCGGTACCGCAAGGCCCAGTGTCGACGATCAAGGGCCCGCCCGAGGGCCGCCCGGCCGCGCCCCATCCCGGCTGATGGAACGACCATCGTGAAATGACCACTGGCAGCTACCCTGGCGTGGTGCGCCGTCCCCAGGGAGGGCGCAAAGCCGACAGCCGTCGCACTCCAGGGAGCACATCCATGGCCTCGCACACGCCAACGCCCACATCCGCCGCCCGAGCCGAAGCGCTCCGCGAAGCGCTGGCCACCCGTGTGGTGGTCGCCGACGGCGCGATGGGGACGATGCTCCAGGCGCAGGAGCCCAGTCTCGACGACTTCCAGCAGCTCGAGGGCTGCAACGAGATCCTCAACATCACCCGCCCGGACATCGTCCGCTCGGTCCACGCGGAGTACTACGCCGCCGGGGTGGACTGCGTCGAGACCAACACCTTCGGCGCCAACCACGCGGCGCTCGGTGAGTACGACATCCCCGACCGCGTCCACGAGCTGTCCGAGGCCGGCGCCCGGATCGCCCGTGAGGTCGCCGACGAGTTCGCCGCCGACGGACGCCAGCGCTGGGTGCTGGGCTCCATGGGCCCCGGCACCAAGCTGCCCACCCTCGGCCACGCCCCCTATGTCACCCTCCGCGACGCCTACCAGGCCAATGCCGAGGGCATGATCGCCGGTGGCGCGGACGCCCTGCTGGTGGAGACCACCCAGGACCTGCTCCAGACCAAGGCCGCGGTCCTCGGCGCCCGCCGCGCCCTGGACGCCACCGGTGCCAATCTCCCCCTGATCTGCTCGGTCACCGTCGAGACCACCGGCACCATGCTGCTCGGCTCCGAGATCGGCGCGGCGCTCACCGCCCTCGAGCCGCTCGGCATCGACATGATCGGCCTCAACTGCGCCACCGGCCCCGCCGAAATGAGCGAGCATCTGCGCCATCTCGCCCGCCACTCCCGTATCCCGCTGTCCTGCATGCCCAACGCCGGCCTTCCGGTGCTGGGCAAGGACGGCGCCCACTACCCCCTGACCCCGGGCGAGCTGGCCGACGCCCAGGAGACCTTCGTCCGCGAGTACGGGCTCTCCCTGGTCGGCGGCTGCTGCGGCACCACGCCCGAGCATCTGCGCCAGGTCGTCGAGCGGGTCCGCGAGCTGACCCCCACCGAGCGCTCCCCGCGCCCCGAGCCCGGCGCCGCCTCGCTCTACCAGACCGTGCCGTTCCGCCAGGACACCTCGTATCTGGCGATCGGCGAGCGCACCAACGCCAACGGCTCCAAGAAGTTCCGCGAGGCCATGCTGGAGGCCCGCTGGGACGACTGTGTGGAGATCGCCCGGGAGCAGATCCGCGAGGGCGCCCATCTGCTCGACCTGTGCGTGGACTACGTCGGCCGGGACGGCGTCGCGGACATGGAGGAGCTGGCCGGGCGGTTCGCCACCGCCTCCACCCTCCCCATCGTCCTGGACTCCACCGAGGTCGACGTCATCCGGGCCGGGCTGGAGAAGCTCGGCGGGCGCGCCGTCATCAACTCCGTCAACTACGAGGACGGGGACGGCCCCGAGTCGCGGTTCGCCAAGGTCACCCGGCTCGCCCAGGAGCACGGCGCCGCCCTGATCGCGCTGACCATCGACGAGGAGGGCCAGGCCCGTACGCCGGAGAAGAAGGTGGAGATCGCCGAGCGGCTGATCGACGACCTGACCGGCAACTGGGGCATCCTCGAGTCGGACATCCTCATCGACACCCTGACCTTCACCATCTGCACCGGTCAGGAGGAGTCCCGTAAGGACGGCATCGCCACCATCGACGCCATCCGCGAGCTCAAGCGGCGCCATCCGGACGTCCAGACCACGCTGGGCCTGTCGAACATCTCCTTCGGCCTCAACCCCGCCGCCCGGATCGTGCTCAACTCCGTCTTCCTCGACGAATGCGTCAAGGCGGGCCTGGACTCGGCGATCGTGCACGCCTCCAAGATCCTGCCGATCGCGCGGTTCGAGGAGGAGCAGGTCAAGACCGCCCTGGACCTGATCTACGACCGCCGCGCCGAGGGCTATGACCCGCTCCAGAAGCTGATGGGGCTCTTCGAGGGCGCCACCGCCAAGTCCCTCAAGGCGGGCAAGGCCGAGGAACTGGCCGCGCTGCCCCTGGACGAGCGCCTCAAGCGGCGCATCATCGACGGTGAGCGCAACGGCCTGGAGGCCGACCTCGACGAGGCGCTCCAGGAGCGCCCCGCCCTCGAGATCGTCAACGAGACGCTGCTGGACGGCATGAAGGTGGTCGGCGAGCTCTTCGGCTCCGGCCAGATGCAGCTTCCGTTCGTGCTCCAGTCCGCCGAGGTCATGAAGACCGCGGTGGCGCATCTGGAGCCGCACATGGAGAAGTCGGACGACGAGGGCAAGGGCACCATCGTGCTCGCCACCGTCCGCGGCGACGTCCATGACATCGGTAAGAACCTCGTGGACATCATCTTGTCCAACAACGGCTACAACGTGGTCAACCTGGGCATCAAGCAGCCGGTCGCCGCGATCCTGGAGGCCGCCGAGGAACACCGTGCCGATGTGATCGGCATGTCCGGGCTGCTGGTGAAGTCCACGGTGATCATGAAGGAGAACCTGGAGGAGCTCAACCAGCGCAAGCTGGCCGCCCGGTTCCCCGTCATCCTCGGCGGCGCCGCCCTCACCCGCGCGTACGTCGAGCAGGATCTGCACGAGATCTACGAGGGCGAGGTGCGCTACGCCCGCGACGCCTTCGAGGGGCTGCGCCTCATGGACGCCCTGATCGCCGTCAAGCGCGGTGTGCCCGGCGCGGCGCTCCCCGAGCTGCGGCAGCGCCGCGTCCCCCAGCGCGCCGCCCAGGTGCGGGAGCCGGAGCCGGAGGAGGGTCCCGCGCGCTCGGACGTGTCCACCGACAACCCCCTCCCCACGCCGCCCTTCTGGGGCACCCGTGTCGTCAAGGGCATCCAGCAGGCCGACTACGCCTCCTGGCTGGACGAGGGCGCGCTGTTCAAGGGCCAGTGGGGGCTCAAGCAGGCCCGCACCGGCGAGGGGCCCGGCTACGAGGAGCTGGTGGAGAGCGAGGGGCGGCCCCGGCTGCGCGGCTGGCTGGACCGGCTGCACACCGGGAACCTGCTGGAGGCGGCCGTCGTCTACGGCTACTTCCCGTGCGTCTCCAAGGGCGAGGACCTGGTCCTGCTGAACGAGGACGGCAGCGAGCGGACCCGCTTCACCTTCCCGCGCCAGCGCCGCGGCCGCCGGCTGTGCCTGGCCGACTTCTTCCGGCCCGAGGAGTCCGGTGAGACCGATGTCGTCGGGCTCCAGGTGGTGACCGTCGGCTCGAAGATCGGCGAGGCCACCGCCGAGCTGTTCGCCGCCGACTCCTACCGCGACTATCTGGAGCTGCACGGCCTGTCCGTCCAGCTCGCGGAGGCGCTGGCCGAGTACTGGCACGCCCGGGTCCGCGCGGAGCTGGGCTTCGCCGGTGAGGACCCGAGCGAGATGGAGGACATGTTCGCGCTGAAGTACCGCGGCGCGCGCTTCTCGCTCGGTTACGGCGCCTGCCCCGACCTGGAGGACCGCGCCAAGATCGCCGATCTGCTCCAGCCCGAGCGGATCGGGGTGAAGCTCTCGGAGGAGTTCCAGCTCCACCCCGAGCAGTCCACGGACGCCATCGTGATCCACCACCCGGAGGCCAAGTACTTCAACGCGCGGTAGTCCTCCGGCGGCCGTTCGTGACCGCCTTACGGTGCTCACGAGGCGCGTCGGCGCCGCGCGACGTAGACTGGTCGATCCGGTAGAGGCCGGTCGCCTTCCCGCCAGTGGAAGGGGGCCGGCCTTCGTGCCCCTTATCCGGAGGTGTTTGGATGACCAGCAGCATCCCCGCCGTCGATACCCGTACGGCCGAAGGCTCGGCCCTGCAAGCCGTTCTGCTCGACATGGACGGCACCCTGGTCGACACCGAGGGCATCTGGTGGGACGCGGAGGTCGCCATCTTCGCCGAGCTCGGTCACGCGCTCGCCGAGGAGTACCGCCAGGTCGTCGTCGGCGGCCCGATGTCGCGCAGCGCCCAGTTCCTGATCGAGGCCACCGGCGCCGAGATCGCCCTCGCCGAGCTCACCGGCCTGCTCAACAGCCGCTTCACCGAGCTGATCGACGGCAGTGTGCCGATGCTGCCCGGTGCCCGCCGGCTGCTCACCGAGCTGGCCGCGCAGTCCATCCCCACCGCCCTGGTCTCCGCCTCCCACCGGCGGGTGATGGACCGGGTGCTGCGCTCGCTCGGCCCGGAGCACTTCGCCCTGACGGTGGCGGGCGACGAGGTCGAGCGGACCAAGCCGCATCCGGACCCGTATCTGTTCGCCGCGGCCGGGCTCGCCGTCGAGCCGGGGCGGTGCGTGGTCATCGAGGACACCGACACGGGCGTACGGGCCGCGGAGGCGGCCGGGTGCCGGGTGGTCGCGGTGCCGTCCGTGGTGCCGATCGAGCCCGCCGCGGGGCGTACGGTCGTCGGTTCGCTCGAAGAAGTCGATCTTTCATTTCTGCGTACTCTGGTCACTGCAATGCACTGAACGCGCACCGAGCGTATTTCTGTAAATTGCAAACTGAATAGCGCGGGCGCACTTTTCGCGTTCCGTTGGCGACAAGGGAACGTGATGTTTATCACTGCGCATGCGGTGGGCGGGTGGGGCGGTTGCCTGCCGCGCGTCCTGTCTGATGCGATTTGGGTGAACCCATGTGTCCGGATTAGTGGTATGCCGTACGAATCGTGGCGGCGTCCGGATATCGGTCGATGGCCGCTCGTTATCGGGGCGTGATATCGCCTCAACTTCGTTGTGTCTGAGCATGGTCGGCGCCGCGGACTAATCTCGTCGCGAGTAGCTTGATCGATGGCAGGGAGACTCCCGACAATGACGCGCAAGTCGCTGGTGCTGCCGGCTGTGGCCGGCCTCCTGATCTCCACGCTCGCCGCGTGCGGTGGTACCGACGGCTCGGGCTCGGACGGTAAGGCGATCGTCCTGGGCAGCACGGACCGCATAGAGGCGTCGAAGGCGGCGCCCGCTCCGCTGGACCCGGCCCTGGCCTACGACTTCGCCTCCTGGAGCGTGCTGCACAACGCCTTCCAGACACTGATGAGACTGCCCCGCTCGGGAACCGAGCCGATACCGGACGCCGCCGAGAAGTGCGGCTTCCAGGACCGGCAGAGCGAGCAGTACCGCTGCACGCTGCGCAGCGGGCTGAAGTTCTCCAACGGTCACGACCTGACCTCCAAGGACGTCAAGTTCTCCCTCGAGCGCGTGCTGCGCATCGACGACCCCAACGGCACCAAGTCGCTGCTGTCCAACGTGGACAAGATCGAAACCCCCAGCGACCGCGAGATCGTCATCCACCTCTCGCAGCCGGACGCGACCTTCCCGTCCAAGCTCACCACTCCGGCCGCCGCCATCCTGGACAGCGAGGTCTACAAGCCCGACGCGCTGCGCAACGGCTTCGAGATGACGGGCTCGGGCCCGTACTCCGCCAAGACCGAGGTGCGCGACAACCGGCTGGTCAAGGTCGTCTTCACCAAGAACTCGCACTACAAGGGCGATGTCCACCTGAAGGCCGACAAGGCGGAGATGCGTTTCTACGACTCCGCCTCGACCATGGAGAAGGCCCTGGCCAAGGGCGACATCGACGTGGTCCACCGCGGCTTCTCGCCCGAACAGATCGACAAGCTCAACAAGGGCGACGTCAAGGGCGTCCGGCTCTTCGAATCCTCCGGGCAGGGCATCCGCTATCTGGTCTTCAACACCTCGGACCCGGCGGTCAAGAACAAGGCGGTCCGGCAGGCCATCGCCCATCTCGTGGACCGCCAGGCGCTGGTGCGCGATGTGTACAAGCGGACCGCCGAGCCGCTCTACTCGATGATCCCCACCAGTATCTCCTCGCATATCAACTCGTTCCACAACGAGTACGGCGACCCGGACCCCGCGGTCGCCAAGAGCGTGCTGCGCGACGCCGGTATCAACACCCCGGTGAAGCTGACGCTGACCTACACCACCGACCACTACGGTCCGGAGACGGCCGGGGAGTTCAAGGAGCTGAAGAAGCAGCTCAACGCCAGCGGCCTCTTCTCCGTCACGATCAAGGGCTACCCGTGGCGGGACTTCCGCCCCGCGCTCATCAAGCGCCAGTTCTCCGCCTCCGGGATGGGCTGGCTGCCCGACTTCCCGGACCCCGACAGCTACACCGCGCCGTTCCTCACCACGGACAACTTCCTCAACTCGCCCTACCGCAACAGCACCATCCAGGACGAGCTGATCCCCAAGACCCGGCAGGAGGCCCAGCGCAGCCTCGCCGACAGGGACTTCCAGTCGATCCAGAACGCCGTCGCCAGCGACGTGCCCTATCTCCCGCTGTGGCAGGGCAACACCTATGTGGCCGCCCGCGAGAACGTCATCGGCGCCGAGTACGCCTTCGACTCCTCGACCATGCTCCAGCTCTGGGAGCTCGGCAAGGGCGACTGAGAAGAACCCACGGGGGTCAGGCACGAAACGACGAATGTGTGAGGAAGACCGTTGAGGAAACGTGATCAGTGGCTGGCAGCTCCCCTGGGCGCGGGACTGGCCGCCGCCCTGCTCACCGGATGCGGCAGTGAGGACGGGGACGCGGCGGGCAGCGGCGAGCACGTGGTCATGGGGATGTCGGACGAGGTGCTCGCCACCGACCCGGCCTCCGGCTACGACCCGGGCTCCTGGCTGCTGTTCAACAACGTCTTCCAGTCCCTGCTGAGCTTCCCGAAGGGCAGCACCACACCGCAGCCGGAGGCAGCGGAGAAGTGCTCGTTCAAGGACAACTCCAGCCGGGTCTACTCCTGCACGCTGAAGAACGACCTGACGTTCTCCAATGGCCATTCGCTCACCTCCGAGGACGTCAAGTTCTCCTTCGAGCGCACCAAGCGGATCAATGACGCGAACGGTCCGGCGCTGATGCTCACCTCCATCGGGAGCATCGACACCCCGGACAAGCGGACCGTTGTCTTCCATCTGAAGGACTCCGACGCGACCTTCCCGCAGAAGATCGCCTCCGGCGCCGGGTCCATCGTCGACCACCAGGAATACCCCGCCGACAAGCTGCGCACGGACCACAAGGCGGTCGGCTCCGGCGTCTACAAGCTGGACTCCTTCACCAAGGACGAGGCCGACTTCTCCGTCAACGGCGGCTACCGGGGGCCCGCCCGGCCGAAGAACTCCGGGCTGAGCCTGAAGTTCTTCCACGGCGGGCAGGCGCGGCTGAAGTCCGCCGTGCAGAAGGGCGATGTGGACCTCGCCTACCGCGGGCTGGCCATGCGCGACCTCGCCGACCTCCAGGCGCGGAGCCTCGGCGGCGGCAAGAGCCTGAACGTGGTCGAGGGCACCGGCGCCGAGGTCCAGCACCTGGTCTTCAACATGAAGGACCCGGTGGCGGGCAAGCTCGGCGTGCGCAAGGCCATGGCGTACCTCATCGACCGCTCCACCCTGGTGCGGGACGTCTACAAGCGCACCGCCGAACCGCTGTACTCGGTGGTCCCGGCCGGGATCACCGGCCACAACACCGCCTTCTACGACAAGTACGGCGACCGCCCGCAGCCCGGGAAGGCCAAGCAGGCGCTGCGGGACGAGGGCATCTCCGGCAAGGTCAAGCTGACGCTGTGGGGCACCCCGATCCGCTACGGCCCCGGCACCGTCCCCGGCCTGCGCCAGATCGCCCGGCAGCTCAACGCCAGCGGGCTGTTCGACGTCGATGTGAAGAGCGCGGACGTGGCCGCGTACGAGAAGGGCGTCGCCGGCGGGAAGTACGGCGTCTATGTGAAGGGCTGGGTGCCCGACTACCCGGACCCGGACAACTTCGTCGCCCCGTTCTTCGGCGCCGGCAACGTCCTGGCCAACCACTACACCTCGCCGCGGCTGTCCGCGCAGCTCATCCCCGCCACCGCCGAGCAGCCCAGCCGCGAGGCCACGGTCGGCGACTTCCAGCGGATCCAGGACATCGTCGCCGACGAGGTGCCGATGCTTCCGCTGTGGCAGGGCAAGCAGTACGCGGTGGCCCAGGACGACATCTCCGGGCTCCAGTGGACCCTCGACTCCTCGACGGTCTTCCGCTTCTGGGAGATCGCCAAGTCCTCCGACGGCTGACGGGGACGGCGTCTTGACGGCGGTACGTCTTTACGGCGTACGTCTTTACGGCGGTACGGCGGGAGGCCCGGGGCGCGCGCCCCGGGCCTCCCGCCGTACCGCCACCGTCCCCGGTGCCCCCGGTGCCGCCTACTGCGCGCCGGGGCGGACCAGGCCGCTCTCGTAGGCGTACACGGCGGCCTGGACCCGGTCGCGCAGCCCCAGTTTGGTCAGCACATGGCCCACATGCGTCTTGACCGTGGTCTCGCTGACGAACAGATCCGCGGCGATCTCCGCGTTGGACAGCCCCCGGGCCACCAGCTTCAGCACCTCGACCTCGCGCTCGGTCAGCGTGTGCAGGGTGTCCGGCACCGGCTCCTCGCCCGACGGGAGATGCCCGGCGTACTTGTCGAGCAGCCTGCGGGTGATGCTGGGCGCCAGCATCGCCTCGCCCGCCGCCACCACGCGGATGGCCTGCACCAGCTCGGTGGCGGGAGCGTCCTTCAGCAGAAATCCGCTGGCCCCGGCGCGCAGCGCCTCCACCACGTACTCGTCCAGGTCGAAGGTGGTCAGCACCAGCACCTTGGCCGGGCCGTCCCGCCCCGGACCGGTGATCTGGCGGGTCGCCTCCACGCCGTCCATCCGCGGCATCCGGATGTCCATCAGGACCACATCGGGCTGAAGCGCCCGCACCTGGTCGAGGGCCTGTAGACCATCCCCTGCCTCGCCGACGACCGCCAGATCCTGCTCCGCCTCCAGGATCATCCGGAAGCCGGTGCGCAGCAGCGGTTGATCATCGACCAGTAGGACGCGGATCGCCACGGGAACTCCTTCGCTAGACCGCGTCCATTCTGCCGGACTGAAGGGGCACGACCGCCAGGGGATACGGCGGCGGCGTACCCCCGAACTCCGGACAGTGCGCCTGGTGGTCGCACCAGCCGCACAGCCTGGTCTGGCGGGGGACGAAGGCACCGGTCTCCGTGGCCAGCCGGATTGCCTCCCACAGGGCCAGCACCTTGCGCTCCACCGCCCGCAGATCCCGCTCGTCCGGGTCGTACGTCAGCACATCGCCGCTGCCCAGATAGACAAGCTGGAGCCGCCGCGGGATGACCCCGCGCAGCCGCCACACCACCAGCGCGTAGAACTTCATCTGGAACAGGGCCTCGCCCGCGTACTGCGGCGCGGGGGCCTTGCCCGTCTTGTAGTCCACGATCCGCACATCACCCGTGGGAGCGATGTCGATCCGGTCGATGATTCCGCGCAGCCGCAGCCCGGATTCGAGCTCCGTCTCCACGAACAGCTCCCGCTCCGCGGGCTCCAGACGCGTCGGATCCTCCAGCGAGAACCACTGGTCCACCAGTGTCTGAGCCCCCGTCAGCCACTCGGCCAGCCGCTCCGGCGCCGGGGCGCCGTCCTCCTCCTGGAACAGCTCCGCCAGCTCCGGCTTGGCCGCCAGCAGCCGTTCCCACTCGCCCGGCACCATCGCCCGGGCCCGCGGCGAAGTGCGCTCGGCGGCCGGGGCGTCGAAGAGCCGCTCCAGCACCGCGTGGACCACCGTGCCGCGGGTGGCCGCCGCGCTGGGCTTCTCCGGCAATTTGTCGATCACTCGGAAGCGGTACAGCAGCGGGCACCGCATGAAATCGGCCGCCCGTGACGGTGACAACGAGGCGGCGCGGCCGGACTTCGGCGGCCCGTCCGACGGTTCGGCCTTCCCGGTGGTGGTTCCCGTGGTGGTTCCCATGGCGAAGACCCTACGACCCGCCACTGACAGCCGGACGCATACCATCGACGTCCGAGCCCCTCGCACTGCATGATCGTGGGGACCGTATCAAAAGAGGGGTGCGACCGAGCATCCGACGAGGGGACACCGTGGACAACAGCGGGCAGCGGCAGTCCGACAACGGGGAATCGGACCGCACGACCGAGCCCGAGGGCGGTAAACAGCCGCGCCCACGCGAGGCGGGCGGCGGCATTCTCATGGGGCGCCCGTTCGGCGTGCCCGTGTATGTCTCGCCGAGCTGGTTCCTGGTCGCCGCCCTCATCACCTGGGTCTTCGGCGGGCAGCTCGACCGGGTGCTGCCGGAGCTCGGCGCCGCTCGCTATCTGGTCTCGCTCTTCTTCGCGGTGGCCTTCTACGCCTCGGTGCTGGTGCACGAGCTGGCCCACACCGTGGCCGCGCTCCGCTTCAAGCTGCCGGTGCGCCGGATCCAGCTCCAGTTCTTCGGCGGTGTCTCGGAGATCGAGAAGGAGACCGAGACCCCCGGCCGGGAGTTCGTGCTCGCCTTCGTCGGCCCGCTGCTCTCCCTGGTCCTCTCGGGCGTCTTCTACCTGGGCATGCTGGTCGTGGAGCCCGGCACGGTGCCCGGGGTGCTGCTCGCCGGGCTGATGATCTCCAACCTGATCGTGGCCGCGTTCAACCTGCTGCCCGGGCTGCCGCTGGACGGTGGCCGGATGCTGCGCGCCGTCGTCTGGAAGATCAGCGGCAGGCCGATGACCGGCACCGTCGCCGCCGCCTGGAGCGGCCGTGCGCTGGCCGTCGCGGTGCTCATCGGACTGCCGCTGCTCACCCAGGCGGGCGGGCTCGGCGACGAGCCCGAGAGCTTCGGCAGCGTCGACTCGCTCACCGACGCGCTGCTGGCCGCCATACTCGCCGCGATCATCTGGACCGGCGCGGGCAACAGCCTGCGGATGGCCCGGCTGCGGGAGCGGCTGCCGGATCTGCGCGCCCGTACGCTCACCCGGCGCGCCGTCCCCGTGGCGGCCGACACCCCGCTCTCGGAGGCGCTGCGCCGGGCGAACGAGGCGGGGGCGCGTGCCCTGGTCGTGGTGGACGGTCACGGCACCCCGACCGCCGTGGTGCGCGAGGCCGCCATCGTGGGGATCCCCGAGCACCGCCGCCCGTGGGTCGCGGTCAGCGGTCTCGCCCAGGATCTCAAGGACGGTATGCGGGTCTCCGCCGAGCTCAGCGGCGAGGAGCTGCTGGACACCCTGCGGGCCACCCCCGCCACCGAGTACCTGGTGGTGGAGGAGAGCGGCGAGATCTACGGGGTGCTCTCCACGGCCGATGTCGAGCGCGCCTTCGTGGCGGCCATGGCCAGGACGCCCGCGGGCCCCTCCTGAGGCCCCGGTGTGGTCCGGGCAGGGCGAAGTGCCCGGTAGGCTGGTCACATGTCCGAACCGACCGGTGCCGCCCGCCGTCGCGGGCCCTTCCAGGTCGGGGACCAGGTCCAGCTCACCGACCCCAAGGGACGCCACTACACCTTCACGCTCGAGGCCGGGAAGAACTTCCACACCCACAAGGGATCCTTCCCCCATGACGAGCTGATCGGTGCCCCTGAGGGAACCGTCGTGCGTACCACGGGAAACGTCGCGTATCTCGCGCTGCGCCCCCTGCTCCCCGACTATGTCCTGTCCATGCCACGCGGTGCCGCCGTGGTCTACCCCAAGGACGCGGGGCAGATCCTGGCGATGGCCGACATCTTCCCCGGCGCACGTGTCGTCGAGGCGGGCGTCGGCTCCGGCTCGCTCTCCATGTTTCTGCTGCGGGCCATCGGCGACCAGGGCATGCTGCACTCCTACGAGCGCCGGGCCGACTTCGCCGAGATCGCCGCCCAGAACGTCGAGCGCTACTTCGGCGCCCCGCACCCCGCCTGGCGGCTCACCGTCGGCGACCTCCAGGACAACCTCAGCGACACCGAGGTGGACCGCGTGATCCTGGACATGCTCGCCCCCTGGGAGTGCCTGGAGCCGGTGTCCAAGGCGCTCGTCCCCGGCGGCATCCTGTGCGCGTACGTCGCCACCACCACCCAGCTCGCCCGCACCGTGGAGTGCATCCGCGAGCACGGCACCTTCAACGAGCCGTCGGCCTGGGAGACCATGGTCCGCACCTGGCATGTCGAGGGCCTGGCCGTACGGCCCGACCACCGCATGATCGGCCACACCGGCTTCCTGCTCACCGCCCGCCGGCTCGCGGACGGTGTGGAGCCCCCGATGCGCCGCCGCAGGCCCGCCAAGGGCGCCTACGGCGAGGACTACGTGGGCTGGGGCACCGCGAAGGACACCGGAGCCGGGGACGCCTCCGGGGGCGGCCGGAGCGCCTCCGGCGGCCAGGACACCCCGTCCGGCGACGCCTGACGGTCACCTGACGGACACCGGAGCCACAACGGCTCGGCGCGGCCACCGAATTCCCTGTGCGAGGGCGGTGGCCGCGCCCCTGTGAGATGTGGCACGATGCGGGACATCTCCCGCCTCAGCCCTTACATGGAGTCATCCCGCGTGCAGCCTCTGGGCCCGGATCTCGCGCACACCCATCCCCGTCCGGTGCACTGGGTCGCGACCGCGGCCGCCGTGGCCGCCGTCATCGCCGGGGGGTCGTTCTTCCAGCCCTCCGACGCCAAGGCCACCACGTCCACCGCCGCCTCCGCCCCGCGTGCCGGGGGGCTTCCGGCGGCCAAGGCCCCCGATCCCGGCGCCGCGGAGTATCCGATGGACTGCGGACGGGCCAGGCCCGACGTCGTCGACCGGGCCTCGGCGGACCTGGACGGCGACGGGCGGCCGGAGACCGCCGTCGTGGTGCGCTGCGCGACGGCGTTCGGCACCCCGCCCAGTGGCGTGTATGTGCTCTCCCAGCCGGCCCGCGCGGGCGCCGCGCCCCGCGTGGTGGCCACGTTCGTGGACCCGAAGGAAGGGATGAGCGTCAGCGATTTCGCGGTGCGCGGAAAGACGGTTTCGGCCACCTTGCTGGGATACTCCTCGGCCAAGGTGCCGCGGTGCTGTCCGGATCAGCAGCGCAAGGTCAACTGGCGGTGGCGGGACGGCAGGTTCGTCCTGAAGGCGCTGCCGGTTCCGGGGAGTGTGTGAGCGGTCGCTCGCGGAGTGTCACTCCGCCTCGGGGCCGTAGACCTCGACCCGGTCCGTGACGCGGCGTACATGGATGCAGTCGCCGGGGCATTCCTTGGCGGAATCCTTGACCTCGGTGAGCAGGGCCAGGGGGACCGGAGTGGTGGCACCCTTCTCCTGTAGCAGCTCATCGTCGGCGCTCTTGACGTAGGCTAGACCGTCGATGTCGAGTTCGAAGACCTCGGGGGCGTACTGGGCGCAGATGCCGTCGCCGGTGCACAGGTCCTGGTCAATCCACACTTCAAGATCGCCGAGCTCCTCGTTCCGCACGGTGTGCCCCCTGCTGTTCCTTCGATACGCCATTCAACAGTGTCTAAATATCGCCAGCCCTGACGGGTGTTGACCGTGTCGACGATACAACCGCTCGCTTTCCGATGTTGTTGGGTGGGTATTCGGCTGGTGTGAGGGAGTGCGCAAGGGTGAAGATCGGACACACGCCGACCGGGTTTGTGATCTAGGGGTTTCAACCCGCACCGGCCCAGGTAGGGTCAGGAAGCGTCCAGCTCCCCTTGGAGGAGGTGAGGACCGTGGCAGCCCACGACGACGACATCAACCGCGGCATCCGGCCGGGGCGGGGGTCTGATGACCCTGCCGGCCAGGTTGCCTATCTCGAGCAGGAAATCGCCGTCCTGCGCCGCAAGCTCGCCGACTCTCCGCGTCATACGAGGATTCTCGAAGAGCGGATCGTCGAGCTGCAGACCAATCTGGCGGGAGTCTCCGCACAGAACGAGCGGCTCGCGAACACACTCCGTGAGGCCCGCGACCAGATCGTGGCCCTCAAGGAGGAGGTCGACCGGCTTGCCCAGCCGCCGGCCGGCTTCGGAGCCTTTCTACAGGCGAACGAGGACGGTACGGCCGACATCTTTACCGGGGGCCGTAAACTCCGGGTGAATGTCAGCCCAAGCGTCGAGCTCGACGACCTCAAGCGAGGCCAGGAGGTCATGCTCAACGAGGCCCTCAATGTGGTCGAGGCCATGGAGTTCGAGCGCGCCGGGGACATCGTCACCCTCAAGGAGGTCCTTGAGGACGGCGAGCGCGCCCTGGTGATCGGACACACCGACGAGGAGCGGGTGGTGCGGCTGGCAGAGCCGCTGCTGCACACCACCATCCGCCCCGGTGACGCCCTGCTGCTCGAGTCCCGGTCCGGCTATGTCTACGAGGTCGTTCCGAAGAGCGAGGTCGAGGAGCTCGTCCTCGAAGAGGTTCCGGACATCGACTACAACAAGATCGGCGGTCTGGGAAACCAGATCGAGCTGATCCGCGACGCGGTCGAGCTCCCCTACCTCTACCCCGACCTCTTCAAGGAGCACGAACTGCGGCCGCCCAAGGGTGTGCTGCTGTACGGTCCGCCCGGCTGCGGCAAGACACTGATCGCCAAGGCCGTGGCCAACTCCCTTGCCAAGAAGGTCGCCGAGGTGACCGGCAAGCCCGCGGGGAAGAGCTTCTTCCTCAACATCAAGGGTCCCGAGCTGCTCAACAAGTACGTCGGTGAGACGGAGCGGCACATCCGGCTGGTCTTCCAGCGGGCTCGGGAGAAGGCCAGCGAGGGCACGCCCGTCATCGTCTTCTTCGACGAGATGGACTCCCTCTTCCGCACCCGTGGCTCCGGGGTCAGCTCGGACGTGGAGAACACCATCGTCCCCCAGCTCCTCTCCGAGATCGACGGCGTGGAGGGCCTGGAGAACGTGATCGTGATCGGTGCCTCCAACCGTGAGGACATGATCGACCCGGCGATCCTGCGCCCCGGCCGCCTCGATGTGAAGATCAAGATCGAGCGTCCGGACGCCGAGGCCGCCAAGGACATCTTCTCGAAGTACCTCACGGAGTCGCTGCCGATCCACACGGACGACCTCACCGAGCACGGCCAGTCGCCCAAGGCCGCGATCGGCGGAATGATCCAGTCGGTGGTCGAGCAGATGTACACCGAATCCGAGGAGAACCGCTTCCTGGAGGTCACCTACGCCAATGGCGACAAGGAAGTCCTCTACTTCAAGGACTTCAACTCCGGCGCAATGATCCAGAACATTGTGGACCGCGCCAAGAAGATGGCGATCAAGGACTTCCTGGACCACAACCAGAAGGGCCTTCGCGTCTCCCATCTGCTCGCCGCCTGCGTGGACGAGTTCAAGGAGAACGAGGACCTGCCGAACACCACGAACCCGGACGACTGGGCCCGGATCTCCGGCAAGAAGGGCGAGCGGATCGTCTACATCCGCACCCTGGTCACCGGAAAGCAGGGCGCGGACACCGGACGCTCCATCGACACGGTGGCGAACACCGGTCAATACCTGTAACACCGCAGTCCGGCTGCGGATGTCCTGGACGGGGCATCCGCAGCCGGATGCGCTTTTCGGACCGCATTCTTCGTATGAGTCCTACGAGCCCGACCGGAGCAATGACTGAAATGATCTCCGCAGCACCGCTTGGCCGTTCTAGGCTCTTCGGTACCGCACGATCGCGGCACGGGGGATCGGGGGCCGCATATGGACCGGGAGCGCAGCGGTACTTGAGCGCCGACCTCAGCCGGGGGCGGCGCCGGGCAAGGAGGGCCGCATGACCGTACGGCGCGTAATGGGTATCGAGACGGAGTACGGGATCTCCGTCCCCGGGCACCCGAACGCCAATGCCATGCTCACCTCATCCCAGGTCGTCAACGCCTACGCGGCGGCGATGCACCGGGCGCGTCGCGCCCGCTGGGACTTCGAGGAGGAGAACCCGCTGCGGGACGCCCGCGGCTTCGACCTCGCGCGCGAGTCCGCCGACGCCAGCCAGCTCACCGACGAGGACATCGGCCTGGCCAATGTGATCCTCACCAATGGCGCGCGGCTCTATGTGGACCACGCCCACCCCGAGTACTCCGCCCCCGAGGTCACCAACCCCCGGGACGCGGTGCTCTGGGACAAGGCGGGCGAGCGCATCATGGCCGAGGCCGCGCTGCGCGCCGCCGAGCTGCCCGGCGGCCAGCCCATCCACCTCTACAAGAACAACACCGACAACAAGGGCGCCTCCTACGGCACGCATGAGAACTACCTGATGAAGCGGGAGACCGCCTTCTCGGACATCGTGCGCCACCTGACGCCCTTCTTCGTCTCCCGCCAGGTCGTCACCGGCGCCGGCCGCGTCGGCATCGGCCAGGACGGCCATGAGCACGGCTTCCAGATCAGCCAGCGGGCCGACTACTTCGAGGTCGAGGTCGGCCTGGAGACCACGCTCAAGCGCCCGATCATCAACACCCGCGACGAGCCGCAC
The DNA here is from genome assembly GCF_047218265.1 of Streptomyces sp. CY-1. Taxonomy (NCBI): domain Bacteria; kingdom Bacillati; phylum Actinomycetota; class Actinomycetes; order Kitasatosporales; family Streptomycetaceae; genus Streptomyces; species Streptomyces sp. CY-1. Next base: position 2,766,839 of record NZ_CP178393.1, on the reverse strand, counting down.
GCCGACGCCGAGAAGTACCGCCGGCTACACGTGATCATCGGGGACGCCAACCTCTCCGAGCTCTCGACCTACCTCAAGCTGGGCACCACCGCCCTGGTGCTGTCGATGATCGAGGACGGCTTCATCGCCGTGGACCTCGCGGTGGACCAGCCGGTGCGCACCCTGCACCAGGTCTCGCACGACCCGACACTGCGCCGTCTGATCACGCTGCGCAGCGGCCGCACGCTGACCGCGGTGCAGCTCCAGATGGAGTACTTCGAGCTGGCCCGCAAATACGTCGAGGACCGCTACGGAGCGGACGCCGACGAGCAGACCAGGGACGTCCTGACCCGCTGGGAGGACGTGCTGAACCGGCTGGAGCGCGATCCCATGAGCCTGTCCGGCGAGCTGGACTGGATCGCCAAGCGGGAGCTGATGGAGGGCTACCGCCGCCGCGACACCCTGGAGTGGGACGCGGCCCGGCTGCATCTGGTGGACCTCCAGTACGCCGACGTACGCCCCGACAAGGGCCTGTACAACCGGCTGGCGGCGCGCGGCAAGATGAAGCGGCTGCTGGACGACCAGGAGGTCGCCCGCGCCCAGAACAAGCCCCCGGAGGACACCCGCGCCTACTTCCGCGGCCGCTGCCTGGAGCAGTACGCGGACGACGTCGCCGCGGCCTCCTGGGACTCGGTGATCTTCGATCTGCCGGGTCGTGACTCTCTGCAACGGGTCCCCACGCTGGAGCCGCTGCGCGGCACCCGCAACCACGTCAAGGAGCTGCTGGACCGCTGCCGCACGGCCGAGGACCTGGTCCGGGTGCTGTCCGGCGGCTGAAATGCCCCCCAGCCGGGAATCATCGAGGTGGCCTCCGTACGTTGTAGCGAGTGGGAGGCCGATGTCGGACCCGGCTTGTAGGGTCTGATCTTGAGACCGATCGAATCAGCGGGCGAACCGAGCGGGGTGAGGGACATGGCGACCAAGGACACCGGCGGCGGTCAGCAGAAGGCGTCGCGCTCGACCGAAGAGGTCGAGGAGCAGGCGCAGGACGCGCAGGCCGCGGACGACCTGAAGGAGCGGCAGGAGAAGCTCTCCGACGACGTCGACTCCGTGCTGGACGAGATCGACGACGTGCTCGAGGAGAACGCGGAGGACTTCGTGAGGTCGTTCGTCCAGAAGGGCGGGCAGTAAAGCGGGTCTTCTCCGTCCTGCGTCCCCGCGAAGGGGGCGCAGGACGGATGACTTCCATGGCCAGGGGTATGGTCCGTGCAGTATTTCAAGATCTGGTGGAAGGAAACGTGTGGAAGCCAACACTCGTAGCACAGGGCGTCTGCCGGCTGCCTTCCTGACGCCCGGCTCCTCGTCGTTCATGGACTTCCTGGGCGAGCACTCGCCCGAGCTGCTTCCGGGGAACCGTCCGCTGCCCCCGGTGCAGGGCGCCATCGAGGCCCCCCACGGCACCACCATCGTGGCGGTGAGCTTCCCCGGCGGTGTCGTGCTCGCCGGTGACCGCCGCGCCACCATGGGCAATGTCATCGCGCAGCGTGACATCGAGAAGGTCTTCCCCGCCGACGAGTATTCGGCCGTCGGGATCGCGGGGACCGCCGGTATCGCCGTGGAGATGGTCAAGCTCTTCCAGCTCGAGCTGGAGCACTTCGAGAAGGTCGAGGGCACCGTTCTCTCGCTCGAAGGCAAGGCGAACAGGCTGTCGACCATGATCCGCGGCAACCTCGGCATGGCGATGCAGGGCCTCGCCGTGGTCCCGCTCTTCGCGGGGTGGGACGTCGACCGGGAGAAGGGCCGCATCTTCTCCTACGACGTGACCGGAGGGCGTTCGGAGGAGCGCGGCTTCGCCGCCACCGGCTCGGGCTCGATGTTCGCCCGGGGCGCGCTCAAGAAGCTCTATCGCCAGGATTTGACCGAGGAGCAGGCCGCCACCGCCGTGCTCCAGGCGCTCTATGACGCCGCCGACGACGATTCGGCCACCGGCGGGCCGGATCTCGCCCGCCGCATTTACCCGATCATCACCTCCATCACCGAGGACGGTTTCAAGAGGTTCGGCGAGGACGAGGTGTCCGAGCTCGCCCGTGCCATCCATGAACGGCGCCTCGAAGAGCCGGACGGCCCCCGCGCCGCCCTTCTCTGAGAGGACGGTCCAGCCGGAATGCATTCGCCATTGACAGAAGGGACGGACAGCCGGTGACGACGCCGTTCTATGTTTCTCCTCAGCAGGCCATGGCCGACCGCGCCGAATACGCCCGGAAGGGCATCGCACGCGGCCGCAGCGTGGTCGTGCTCCAGTACGCCGACGGCATCGTCTTCGTTGCGGAGAACCCGTCCCGCGCGCTGCACAAGGTCAGCGAGATCTATGACCGGATCGCCTTCGCGGCGGTCGGTAAGTACAACGAATTCGAGAATCTGCGCATCGGCGGTGTCCGTTACGCCGATCTGCGTGGCTATACCTATGACCGTGAGGATGTCACGGCCCGCGGGCTGGCGAATGTCTACGCCCAGACCCTGGGCACGATCTTCTCCAGTGCCGCCGAGAAGCCGTACGAGGTCGAGCTGATCGTCGCCGAGGTCGGGGAGGGCCCCGAGGACGACCAGATCTATCGCCTCCCGCACGACGGCTCCATCGTGGACGAGCACGGCTCGGTCGCCGTCGGTGGCAACGCCGACCAGATCAGCACCTATCTCGACCAGCGCCACCGGGACGGCATGACCCTCGCCGAGGCTCTCAAGCTGGCCGTCGACTCGCTCTCCCGCGACAACAACGGCGGGGAGCGCAGCCTCACCGCCGAGCAGCTCGAGGTAGCGGTCCTGGACCGCAACCGGCCCCAGAAGCGCAAGTTCAAGCGCGTCCTGGGCGGCCAGCTCTCCCGGCTCCTGGAGTCGGGAGAGGGCGCCGCGGACTCGGAGGCGTCGTCCGACGCCGACGGGGCCGAGGAGTCCACCTCGGAGTCCGAGGACTGACCCGGCCGCCGCCGTTCGTTTCTCCGTCGCCGCCGCCCCGGGCCCACCCGGGGCGGCGGCGACGTTGTGGCGGCGGGCGGCGGCGTTGTGGCGGCGACGAGCCCACACGGCCCCCGCGCCCAGGAGCGTCCGGCGGACCGTGACGCCTGCGGCGGCCTGCTCCCCTCCCCGCCCCTTCCCGAACCGGGGCTCCGCCCCGGACCCCGGAGCCCCCGCTACCGGGCAGAGGCTGGCAGGCCGCCCGCTTCCCCGACTCGTCCGGCGGCATCGATATGCGGCTCCGCCGCGTGGCAGGGCTCTGCCCCGGGCTCCGAGCCCCAGACCCCGGGGTCCAGGGGCGGAGCCCCTGGTATCGGGAAGGGGCGGGGAGGGGAAAGCGTCGATATGCGGCTCCGCCGCGTGGTCCACCGGACACCCCGTAGGCCGCGCAACGACCGGAGAGGCGGCCCCGAGGCCGGTCAGGACCGTGGGGGAGGGGCCGTGGAGCCCCGGGGGATCAGCTCGACGGGCAGCACGGTGTCCCGGGGCGTCTCGCCGTCCAGAAGCGTCATCAGGGCCCGCATACCGGCCGCCCCCACCGCCTCCGCCGGGAGCCGCACCGTGGTCAGCTCCGGTTCCACCGCCGTGGCCAGCGCCAGATCGTCGAAGCCGGTCACCGAGATGTCGTCCGGGATCCGCAGCCCCAGCCGCCGGGCCGCCTTGCAGGCGCCCGCGGCCAGGATGTCGTCGTCGCAGACGAGCGCGGTCGGCCGGGGCCCGGGGCGGGCCAGGACGCGTTCGGCGGCCCGGCGGCCCTCCTCGACGGTCAGCCCCGCCGGTTCGGTGCCCAACGAGGTGCCCGGGACCTCGTCCATCGCCTCCGCCAGGGCCCGGGCGCGCACCTCGAAGGTCCAGGAGTCCACCGCCGCCGCGAGATGGGCCACCCGGCGGTGCCCGAGTGCCAGCAGATGCCCCGCCGCCTGCCGCGCCCCGTCCGCGATGTCGAGGTTGACCGTGGCCGCCGCGGCCGCGTCGTCCGGATCGCTGTCCAGCATCACCAGCGGCAGCCCGCCGCCGCGCACCGCGACCAGCGCGTCGGCCGCCATGGAGGAGGCGATCACCCCGTCGAGCGAGGCGCGCGCCGAGTCGAAGGGGTCCCGGGCCGGGCCCACGCCCTCGGGGGACGGATAGAGCACCACCCCGAAGCCGTGGTCGGCGGCGACCCGCTCGGCGCCGGTGTAGACGCGGGCGAAGAACTCGGTCGTCAGGGCGGGCACCACCATGAGCACGGTCCTGGTGCGGCCCAGACGGAGGCTGCGGGCCGCGAGGTTGGGGCGGTAGCCGAGATCGCGCGCGGCGGCCCGTACGGCCTCCACGGTGCGCTCGGAGACCCGTCCGGACCACTTCTCGCCGAGTACGAGGGACACGGTCGCCTGGGACACACCCGCCAGCCGCGCCACGTCCCGGCTCGTAGCCCGCCCCCCGACCGGCCGCCCCGCGGCCGCGCCCCCCGGTCCCGCGGCCGCCGCGTCCCCCGGACGAGCGGCTGCTCCGCTCCCCGGTCCCGCGGTCGCTCCGGCCCCCGGTCCCTCGGCCGCTCCGGCCCCCGGTCCCGCGGTCGCTCCGGCCCCCGGTCCCGCGGCCGCCGCGCTCCCTGGGCCTGCGGCTGCTTCGGCGACTGGGCCCTCGGCAGCCTCGCTCCCCGGGCGAGCGGTTGCTCCGATCCCTGAGCCCGCGTCCGCCGCGCCTCCCGGGCGAGCGGCTGCTCCGGCCCCCGGGCCCGCGGCTGCCCTGCCCCCTGGGCTCGTGGCTGCTCCGCTCCCTGGGCCCGCGGCCGTCCCGGTCCCTGGGCGAGCGGTTGCTCCGGCCCCTGGGCCCGCGGCCGTCGTGTCCCCCGGGCGAGCGGCTGCTCCGGCCCCCGGGCCCGCGGCTGCCCTGCCCCCTGGGCGAGCGGTTGCTCCGGCCCCTGGGCCCGCGGCCATCGTGTCCCCCGGACGAGCGGTTGCTCCGGCTCCCGGGTCCGCGGCCGTGCCGGCTCCCGGGTCCGCGGCCGTGCCGGCTCCCGGGTCCGCGGCCGTGCCGGCTCCCGGGTCCGCGGCCGTCCCGGCCCCCGGGCCCGCGGCCGTCCCGGCCCCCGGGCCCGCGGCCGTGCCGCTGCCGCCCGGGCCCTCGTGCCGTGCGGACTCACCCGTCCGGCCGGTTCCCCGGGGACCTTTCCCGGGGGCCCCGTCCGCCGTGTGGGCGCGGTCCGCGCTCGCCACCATCGCCTCCGCTCCCTCCGCCACCACGCGTCTCGCCGCCGGCTGCTCATTTTCGGTCCGCGAGTGGACCCGCGGTGGCGGCCATGGTACGTATGACGCTGGCAGTTATACGTACAACGTCACACACGACCCGCGCCGCACCCGCGACGCGCTCGCGACAACCCACAGGAATCCGCCGGACCTGGAGCAGGACCTGAAGCGGAGCCTGGCAAGGAAGGGGCAGGTAATGGCGGCTGGCTACGGGGAACTGCTGCGCACCCCGCACGCGGCACGGCTGCTCGTCGGCACGCTGCTGGGACGGCTTCCGAACGCCACCGCCGCCCTGGCCGTGCTGCTCTTCGCCCGTGCCGAGGGCGGCAGCTACGCCCTCGCCGGCGGGCTGTCGGCCGTCTACGGCGTGGCCAACGCGGTGGGCCAGCCGATGCTGGGCCGGGCCGTGGACCGCTTCGGCCAGCCCAGGGTGATGCTCCCCGCCGCCGTGGCCTCGGCGCTCGGGATGGTCCTGTTCGCCGTCGTCGGGCTCGATCCGCTGCCCGTGGCGTACGCCGCGATGCTGATCGCCGGGCTGTTCACCCCGCCGCTGGAGGGCGGGCTACGGGCGCTGTGGCCCTCGGTGCTGCGGCGCGAGGACCAGGTGCACGCGGCGTACGCGCTGGACGCCGTGGCCCAGGAGGTGATGTTCGCCGTCGGCCCGCTGCTGGTCACGCTGAGCGTGGCCGTGTGGTCCGAGGCGGCCGCGCTGCTGGTCATCAACGCCATCGGGGTCGCGGGCGCGCTCTGGGTCGTGGTCTCCGGCCCCTCGCGGCAGTGGCGGTCGGCGCCGCGCGAGGCGCACTGGCTGGGCGCGCTGCGCTCGCCGGGGCTGCTGGTGCTGCTCGGGTCGTTCTTCTTCATCGGGCTCGCCCTCGGCGCGATCGCGGTGGCCGCGGTGGCGTACGCCGACGAGCACGGTGGCGGCGCGGTCTCCAGCGCGCTGCTCTCCGCCCTCGGCGTGGGCGCGCTGGCCGGCGGCATCGTCTACGGCGGCCGCACCTGGCCCGGCACGCCCGAACGGCGGCTGCGGCTGCTGGTGGCCGCGCTGGCACTCGGCTATCTGCCGCTCATGCTGGTGCCGGGCGTCGTCATGATGACCGTCCTCGCCGGGGTGGCGGGGGTGTTCCTGGCTCCGGCGCTGGCCTGCGCGTTCGTCGTGGTGGACCGCCACGCGCCCACCGGCACGGTCACCGAGGCGTTCTCCTGGCTGGTGACCACGTTCGTGGTGGGGAACGCGGTCGGCACCGCCGTGGCGGGGCCCGCGGTCCAGCTCGGCGGAGTGGCCCCCGGATTCGCGGTGCCCGCGGCCGGTGGAGTGGCCGCGCTGGCGGTGCTGCTGGCCGCCCGGCGGTTCCTCCAGGACCGGCCACGCCCCGTCGTCCGGCCGACCGTTCACCCAACACCGGATGAACCCCGGGCGGAAAATGATCGCAACCGTGCCGTCGAACCCGGTTTCAGAGCACGCCATCAGGCGTAATGTTCAGGCATGGACCGCCGCATTTTCGGGCTGGAGAACGAGTACGGCGTCACGTGCACATTCAGGGGACAGCGCCGGTTGTCTCCTGACGAAGTGGCGCGCTACCTCTTCCGCCGTGTCGTCTCCTGGGGCCGCAGCAGCAATGTCTTCCTGCGCAACGGCGCCCGCCTCTATCTCGACGTGGGCTCGCACCCGGAATACGCAACCCCCGAGTGTGACAATGTGACCGAGCTGGTCACCCACGACAAGGCAGGCGAGCGCATTCTCGAGGGTCTGCTCGTGGACGCGGAGCGTCGCCTGCACGAGGAGGGAATCGCGGGCGACGTCTATCTCTTCAAGAACAACACCGACTCCGCGGGCAACTCCTACGGCTGCCACGAGAACTATCTGGTGGCACGGCACGGCGAGTTCTCCCGGCTCGCCGACATTCTCATCCCGTTCCTGGTGACGCGGCAGTTGCTGTGCGGTGCCGGCAAGGTGCTCCAGACCCCGCGTGGCGCGGTCTACTGCGTCAGCCAGCGCGCCGAGCACATCTGGGAGGGCGTCAGCTCCGCGACGACCCGCTCCCGGCCGATCATCAACACCCGCGACGAACCCCACGCCGACGCCGAGCGCTACCGCCGGCTGCATGTCATCGTGGGCGACTCCAACATGTCCGAGACCACCATGCTGCTCAAGGTCGGCGCCACCGATCTGGTGCTCCGCATGATCGAGGCGGGCACCGTGATGCGTGACCTGACCCTGGAGAACCCCATCCGGGCCATCCGCGAGGTCAGCCATGACATCACCGGGCAGCGCAAGGTGCGGCTCGCCAGCGGGCGCGAGGCGTCCGCCCTGGAAGTGCAGCAGGAGTACTACGAGAAGGCCGTCGACTTCTGCGAGCGCCGTGGCATCCGCACCGGCATGGTCGAGCGCGTCCTCGAGCTGTGGGGCCGCACCCTGGACGCGATCCGCACCGAGGAGCTCGACCGGATCGGCACCGAGATCGACTGGGTGATGAAGTACAAGCTCATCGAGCGGTACCGGGCCAAGAACAACATCACCATGTCCCATCCGCGGATCGCCCAGATAGACCTCGCCTACCACGACATCCACCGCCGCCGCGGTCTCTACTACCTGCTGGAGAAGCGCGGTCAGGCGGCCCGGGTCTGCAACGACTTGAAAATCTTCGAGGGCAAGTCGGTGCCACCGCAGACCACCCGCGCCCGGCTGCGCGGCGACTTCATCCGCCGGGCCCAGGAGCAGCGCCGCGATTTCACCGTCGACTGGGTACATCTGAAGCTCAATGACCAGGCGCAGCGCACCGTGCTGTGCAAGGACCCGTTCCGTTCGGTCGATGACCGGGTGGAGAAACTCATCGCCGGTATGTGACCGGCGTACGGCTTACCTTGTCCTCGGGCCCCGTGCGTTCTCCGGACGGGGCCCGAGTCACGTCGTAGAGTGGCGCGCATTGGCCATCGCAAGATCTACTTAACGAGGACTCCGTGCGCCGACGCTCCGTACTCCTTGCCGTGCCCGCGGGCCTGCTGACCCTCGCGGGCTGTGGTGACGACAAATCAGGGTCCGACAAGACCAAGCCGTCACAGGAGCCGACGAACCAGAGTCCCTCACCGGCCCCCAGCGGCAAGATCGTCTCCGGACCGGTGCCGCCCATTACCGCCGGTAAGAAGTTCGGTGAGAAGCCGAAGGTCGCCAAGGGCACGGGGAAGCCGCCGCAGGATCTCGCGGTCAAGACGATCAGCCAGGGGGACGGCAGGAAGACGGTCAAGGGGGATTGGGTCCAGATCAACTACCTGGCGCAGATCTGGGACACCGGTAAGGTCATCGACAACACCTTCGACAAGAAGAAGACCGCCGCCTTCCCGATCGGCAAGGGCCAGGTCCTCCCCGGCTGGGATCAGGGACTGCTGGGCCGGAACCTCGGCAGCCGGCTGGAGCTTGCCGTCCCGCCCGCCTATGCCTATGGCAAGCAGGGCCAGCCGCAGGCCGGTATCAAGGGGACCGACACACTGGTCTTCGTCATCGACCTCGTGGCCGCCTTCAACGCCAAGAGCTCGGCCAAGGGCAGCAAGGTGGAGCAGACCGACGCCGACCTGCCCAAGGTGTCCACCAACACCGACGGCAAGGCGCCCACCATCACCCTCCCCAAGAAGGCCGCGCCGAAGAAGCTGGTCTCCGAATACGTCATCGAGGGTGACGGCCAGGAGGTCAAGAAGACCGACGCGCTGCTCGTCCAGTACAAGGGCGTGCTGTGGGACGGCGGCAAGGAGTTCGACTCCACCTACAAGCGCGGTGAGCTCGCCCAGTTCTCGCTCCAGCAGGTCGTCAAGGGCTGGTCGCAGGGGCTCACCGGCAAGAAGGTCGGCAGCCGGGTGCTGGTCGTCGTGCCCCCGGACCTGGGCTACGGCAAGGCGGCCCAGAAGGGCATCCCCGCCAACTCCACGCTGGTGTTCTCCGTGGACATCCTGGCGGTTCTGTAGCCTGTGCGGGTTGCCCACAACGTCACAAGGAGCAATTTCGTGAGCATCGAGAAGCCCGAGGTCGACTTCCCGGGCGGCGAACCGCCGGCCGAGCTGGAGATCAAGGAGATCTGGGAGGGCGACGGGCCCGCGGCCAAGGCCGGCGACAACATCGCCGTGCACTATGTGGGCGTCTCCTTCAGCACAGGTGAGGAGTTCGACGCGAGCTACAACCGCGGCACCCCGCTGCGGATCCAGCTCGGTGTCGGCCAGGTCATCTCCGGCTGGGACCAGGGACTCCAGGGGATGAAGGTCGGCGGTCGCCGGCAGCTCATCGTCCCGCCGCACCTCGGTTACGGCGACCGGGGCGCCGGCGGCGGCCGGATCAAGCCGGGCGAGACGCTGATCTTCGTCTGCGATCTGATCTCCGTCTGAGACCACGGTCCATCGCGCCGAGGGCTCCTGCCAATGGGCGGGGGCCCTCGGCTTTTGCCGCGCGTCCCGGTAGCGGTACGGTCACGTGCGTAAGGTCACGAAGAAAGGGCGTCGATGGCGATTGCCAAGGCCGAGCGGCTGATGAACCTGGCCCTGTGCCTGCTGGGAACGCGGCGTCCGCTGACCAAACGGGAGTTGCGGGGCTCCATAGAGGCGTACCTCCAGACCGACGCGGCGAACGATGAAGCGTTCAACCGCATGTTCGAGCGCGACAAGGACGATCTGCGCGAACTCGGCCTGATCATCGAGACGGTGGAGGGCCTCGACGGCGAGATCGGCTATCTCGCCCGCCGGGACAGCAACCGCCTCCCGCCGATCACCCTCGACGCCGAGGAGGCCGCCGCGCTCGGCCTCGCCGCCAAGGTCTGGCAGCAGGCCCGGCTCGCGGGCGCCGCCAGCGGCGCGCTTCAGAAGCTGCGCGCCGCCGGGATGCCGGTCGCCGAGGATCCGTACGACACGCCGGGGCACAGCGCGCTGGAGCCGCGCATCCCGGTCCATGAGGCCGCCTTCGAGCCGCTGATGCTCGCCTGCCGCGACCGCCGCCCCGTGCTCTTCGACTACCGCAAGTCGAACGCCGCGCGCCCCGAGCCGCGGGAGGTCGAGCCCTGGACCCTGGAGTCCTGGCGCGGCCACTGGTATCTCGCCGGATGGGACCGCGAGCGCGCCGCCGAGCGAGTCTTCCGGCTCTCCCGGATCACCGGCCGGGTCCGGCTGCGGTCCGACGCGTTCACCGCCGAGGTGCCCGACCACGTCACCGTCCGGGAGACCGTGGAGACCTGGGCGGGTGAGACCGCCACCGCCACCGCCCGGATCAGGCTGCGCTCGGGCCACGGCTATCCGCTGCGGGCGAAGGCGCTGTCCACCCGGTCGGCCGGTGACGGCTGGGACGAGCTGGAGATTCCCTACGGGCACGGCCTGGACGCCTGGCTCGTGGAGTTCGGCCCGGACGTGGTCGTACTGGGGCCCGAGGAACTGCGGGCGGATGTCGTGGACCGGCTGCGAGCGGTCGCCAAGGGCTGAGGGGACGGATCACTTCATCATGGCCGGAAACGCCATTGACCAGACCCGGCGGATGCTCTCCCTGGTGACATATCTGCGCGAGCGCCCCGGCGCCCGCGTCGCCGATGTCGCCCGGGCCTTCGGCATCAGCGAGGACGAGCTGATCGCCGACCTCGATGTGCTGCCGCTGTGCGGCACCAGCTTCCGCGGCGGCGATCTGCTGGACATCGACACCGACGGGGAGCGGATCTGGTGGCACAACCCCGACGATGTCGCCGAGCCGCTGCGGCTGGCGGCCGACGAGGCCACCGCGCTGCTGGTCGCCGCCCGCGCCGTCGCCACCCTCCCCGGGCTGCGCGAGGGCGACCGAGAGGCGCTGCTGCGGGCCACCGCCAAGCTGGAGGCCGCGGCGGGCGAGGTGGCGGGCGCCAGCTCCCGGCTCTCGGTGATCTTCGAGTCGGAGGGCGGTGTCTTCGCCGACGTCGACCGCGCCATCTCCGAGCGCCGCAGGCTGTGGCTGCGCTACTACTCACCCGCGCGCGACGAGATCACCGAGCGCGAGGTCGACCCGATCCGGCTCTTCGCCGTGGGCCGCACCTATATGGAGGCGTGGTGCCGCCTCTCCGAGGCGCGGCGCACCTTCCGGCTCGACCGGGTCGTCGAGATCAAGCTGCTCGACGAGGCGTCCGATCCGCCGCCGATCGAGCTGCGCGATCTGTCGGACCTGTCCTCCGCGCTGGTGCAGACCGGTGCCGAGGACCCCGAGGTGGTCGTCGAGGTCGGCCCCGGCGGGCGCTGGGTCGCCGAGTACTACCCGCACGACAGCGCGGAGGAGCTGCCCGACGGCGGCCTCAGGATCACCCTGCGCGCGCCCGACCCCGGCTCGCTGCGGCGCCTGGCGCTGCGGCTGGGCAGGGACGGCCGGATCGTCTCGCCGCAGGGTCTCGCGGACAGTGCCCGGGACGCGGCGCGGCAGGCGCTCGCGGCGTACGGTGAGTGAAGGGACGCACACAGTGACCGCACGGGGGAGTGCCGCTTCGGTTGTCTTCAAGGCAGCCTGTCCGGAGTGCCGGGGCCGGTTCGAGCTGGCCGCGGGCGCGCTGCGGCTGGCCATCGGGGCCAGCGACCGCACCACCTTCTACTCCTTCACCTGCCCCGACTGCGGAACCATGGTGCGCAAACCGGCGGGGGAGCGGATCGTGGAGCTGCTCACCGGTGGCGGGGTGCGCACGCTGCGGCTGCACTCCACCGTCTAGGCTCTGCCGCATGCTCTGGCCGATGCTCGCCCTCGCCCTCGCCTTCTGCGGAATCGCCGTACTCGCCGTGCTCTCGGTGCGGGTCCACACGGAGGTCCGCAGGCTGGCCAGGCAGGTGTCGGACAGCTCGCAGCGGATCACCCGGGCCGCCGAGGACCTGGAGCGGGCCTCGGCCCCGCTGGGATCAACGGTGGACGCTCTGCGTCGCGAGTGAGAACCGCTCGCGTCGCGAGTGGGAGCCCGCCCCGCGCCAGAAGGTGGGGTCCGCAGGTGATGGGCGCTCTGCTGCCGCACAGCCGAGCGGGGTACGCTGAGATTTCGCGGCCCTGGTAGCGAGGCGGAGGGTCGCAACCCGGAGTCCGCACGGGGATTGCTTCCGGTTTACCCCCGCGCGCTACGATCGCAGACAGCACGGCTGCCGGACACCTGTCCGACCGGTCGGGCAGCCCCACCCCCAGCCGCCTCGGTGAGAAGGAAGACGCTTATGCTGTTCGGAAAGATCGGCGTTCCCGAGATTCTCCTCATCCTTGTCGTCGTGCTGCTGCTGTTCGGTGCCAAGAAGCTTCCGGACATGGCCCGCTCGCTGGGCAAGTCCGCCCGGATCCTCAAGAGCGAGGCGAAGGCCATGAAGGCGGATGGTCAGCAGCAGCAGACCACGCCGGCCGACCCGCCCCAGCCCGGCCAGGACGACTCCACCCACCGTACGATCCAGGCCGCGCCCGGCGACGTGACCAGCTCGCGCCCGGTATCGGAGCCGAGCGACACCACCAAGCGCTGACCCAGGGCCACTTGAAGGCGGCGGCATTGGAAGGCCGCCACCGGACGCACGAGATGAGGACGTGGGTTGCTCAAGTCTGCCCGCACGAAGGAGAAGGACCCCGAGGGGCGGATGCCCCTGGCTGAGCACCTGCGTGAGTTGCGCAACCGGTTGCTCAAGTCCGTCCTGGCGATCTGTGTGGTCACGATCGTCGCGATGTTCTACTACATGGACATCGCCAAATTCCTGATGCAGCCGGTGCTGGACGCCGTCGGCTGTGGCGGGGTCTCGTTGTCCGATCTCTCCGGCAAGGGGAGCAAGGGGCACGACTGCGCCTACTTCACCGTGAACGGTCTGCTGTCGCCGTTCACGATCATGCTCAAGGTCTCCTTCACGACCGGGCTGGTGGTCGCCACCCCGATCTGGCTCTACCAGCTCTGGGCCTTCCTCGCGCCCGGGCTGCACCGCAACGAGAAGAAGTACGGCCTGTTCTTCGTCGGGCTCGGCGTGCCGCTCTTCGTCGCCGGCGCGTACTTCGCGTACATGATCCTTCCGACCAGCGCCAAGGTCCTCATCGGCTTCACCCCGGAGGGGGCCAACAACCTCCTCCCGCTGGACGACTTCCTCGATCTGCTGTCCCGGATGGTCCTCGTCTTCGGTGTCGCCTTCGAGCTGCCGCTGCTGCTGATCCTGCTGAACTTCACCGGCGTGCTCACCGGGCGCCGGATGCTCGGCTGGTGGCGCGCCATGATCATGGGCATCACGGTCTTCGGCGCCATCGCCACCCCCAGCACCGACCCGGTCGGCATGTTCGCCCTGGCCGGGCCGGTCGTCGTGCTCTACTTCGGCGCCGTCGGCGTCGCCCTGGCCAACGACCGGCGCAAGGCGCGCCGCCGGGCCGCCGACCCGGACTTCGGCCTGAGCGACGACGAGGCGTCCGATCTGGATCTGACCCCCGAGGCCGTCGCCGCGCCCAGCGCCAGGCCGGAGCTCACCGACGGGGACGACCCCGGCGGCACCCCCCGGCGCAACGGCTACGACGACGTCACCTAGCCGTCCGTAACCGCTCCCGGGACGGGCGGGGCCGCCGTTCATGGCCCCGTCCCGGCCCGGTGAGGCCGAACAAAGCCCCGGCGGGCCGAACAAAGCCCCGATAAAGATCGCGTGCGCTGTCGGAGGTGGCCGGTAGGCTCGTAGATACGATGACCGACGAGCTATCTCCCGCCGAGCGCTATGCGGCGTCCCGCGCCCGGGCCGCCGAGCAGGCCACCGCGCTGGCCCCCTTCCGCGAGATGTACGACTTCGAGCTGGATCCCTTCCAGATCGAGGCGTGCAAGGCCCTGGAGTCCGGCAAGGGCGTGCTGGTCGCCGCCCCCACCGGCTCGGGCAAGACCATCGTGGGCGAGTTCGCCGTCCACCTGGCGCTGACCCAGGGTCGCAAGTGCTTCTACACCACGCCCATCAAGGCGCTGTCCAACCAGAAGTACACCGACCTGGTGAAGCGCTACGGCGCCGACAAGGTCGGTCTCCTCACCGGGGACAACAGCGTCAATTCCGATGCCCCGGTGGTCGTGATGACCACCGAGGTGCTGCGGAACATGCTCTATGCCGGCTCCCAGTCGCTGCTCGGCCTCGGCCATGTGGTGATGGACGAGGTCCACTATCTCTCCGACCGGTTCCGGGGCGCCGTCTGGGAGGAGGTCATCATCCATCTCCCCGAGTCGGTGACGCTGGTGTCACTCTCCGCGACCGTCTCCAATGCCGAGGAGTTCGGCGACTGGCTCGACACCGTCCGCGGTGACACCGAGGTCATCGTCTCCGAGCACCGCCCGGTGCCGCTGTGGCAGCACGTCCTGGCCGGGCGCCGGATGTACGACCTGTTCGAGGAGAAGAGCGGCCGGGACGGCGATCAGAGCGGGCGCCGCGAGGTCAACCCCGATCTCGTCCGGCTGGCCCGGATGGAGAGCAGCCGCCCCACCTTCGGCCGCGACAAGCGCCGTGGCCGCAATATGCGCGAGGCCGACCGGGAGCGGGAGCGCCGTCAGCGCAGCCGGATCTGGACCCCCGGCCGGGCCGAGGTGATCGACCGGCTCGACTCCGAGGGGCTGCTCCCCGCCATCACCTTCATCTTCAGCCGGGCCGGCTGCCAGGCCGCCGTCCAGCAGTGTCTCCACGCCGGGCTGCGGCTCAACGACGAGGCGGCGCGCGCCCGGGTGCGGGCCCTCGTCGAGGAGCGCACCGCCGGGATCCCCGACGAAGACCTCCATGTGCTGGGGTACTTCGAATGGCTGGAGGGGCTGGAGCGGGGCATCGCGGCCCACCACGCCGGAATGCTCCCCACCTTCAAGGAAGTTGTCGAGGAGCTCTTCGTCCGCGGCCTGGTCAAGGCCGTCTTCGCCACCGAGACCCTCGCGCTCGGCATCAACATGCCCGCCCGTTCGGTGGTGTTGGAGAAGCTCGTCAAGTGGAACGGCGAGCAGCACGCGGACATCACCCCCGGTGAGTACACCCAGTTGACCGGCCGGGCCGGGCGGCGCGGTATCGATGTCGAGGGCCATGCGGTGGTGCTGTGGCAGCGCACCATGGACCCCGCGGCGCTCGCCGGGCTGGCCGGCACCCGCACGTATCCGCTGCGCTCCTCCTTCAAGCCGTCGTACAACATGGCGGTCAACCTCGTCTCCCAGTTCGGGCGGCACCGCTCGCGCGAGCTGCTGGAGACCTCCTTCGCGCAGTTCCAGGCCGACAAGGCGGTCGTCGGCATCTCCCGTCAGGTGCAGCGCAACGAGGAGGGGCTGGAGGGCTATCGCGCCTCCATGACCTGCCATCTCGGCGACTTCGACGAGTACGCACGGCTGCGCCGCGAGCTGAAGGACCGCGAGACCGAGCTGGCCAAGCAGGGCGCGGCCCAGCGGCGCGCGGCCGCCGCGGTCGCCCTGGAGAAGCTCCGCCCCGGCGATGTCATCCATGTGCCCACCGGCAAGTTCGCCGGGCTGGCGCTGGTGCTGGACCCCGGGCTGCCCGCCGGGCGGGTGGGCGGCCACCGCGGCATGGAGTACCACGACGGGCCGCGGCCCCTGGTGCTCACCGCGGAGCGGCAGGTCAAGCGGCTGGCGTCGATCGACTTCCCGGTCCCGGTCGAGCCGCTGGACCGGATGCGGATCCCCAAGTCGTTCAATCCGCGCAGCCCCCAGTCCCGCCGCGATCTGGCCTCCGCGCTGCGCACCAAGGCCGGTCACCACGATGTGGGGCGGCGGCGTAAGGAGCGCTCGGCCGCCGCCGACGACACCGAGATCGCCCGGCTGCGCGCGGCCATCCGCGCCCACCCCTGCCACGGTTGCAGCGACCGCGAGGACCACGCCCGCTGGGGCGAGCGGTACCACCGGCTGCTGCGCGACACCCGGCAGTTGGAGCGGCGCATCGAGGGCCGTACGAACACCATCGCCCGCACCTTCGACCGGATCTGCTCCCTGCTGAGCGAGCTCGGCTATCTGCGCGGCGACGAGGTCACGGACGTGGGCAAGCGGCTGGCGCGGCTGTACGGCGAGCTGGACCTGCTGGCCAGCGAATGCCTGCGCGAGGGCGTCTGGGAGGGGCTGCCCCCCGCCGAGCTCGCCGCCTGCGCCTCCGCACTCGTCTACGAGGCACGGACGGCCGATGACGCGTTGCCGCCCAAACTGCCCCCGGGCCGGGCCAAGGACGCGCTCGGCGAGATGGTCCGCATCTGGGGGCGGCTGGACGCGCTCGAGGAGGAGCACAAGATCAATCAGGCGGAGGGCGTCGGGCAGCGCGAGCCGGATCTGGGCTTCGCCTGGGCCGCCTACCGCTGGGCGTCCGGCCATGGGCTCGACGAGGTGCTGCGGGAGATCGACATGCCCGCCGGTGACTTCGTGCGCTGGACCAAGCAACTGATCGATGTGCTCGGCCAGATCGCCGCGGCGGCCCCGGACGGCTCGGTGGCGCGGAGCGCCCGCCGCGCGGTCGACGGGCTGCTGCGCGGGGTCGTGGCGTACTCCTCGGTCGGCTGACCGGCGGGCCTCGGCTGACCCGGCGGCCTGCGGCTGACCGGCGGCCTCCCCATGGGGGCTTGGGTGCCCGTCAGGTGGGGTCGTAGACGAAGGGCAGGGCGTTGCTGTTCCCGGCCGGGGTGTGGGCCACCACATTCACCGTGCCGGGCGCCCCGCCCGGGGAGGTCGCGACCACCTGGGTGTCGGAGATCGCCGAGAACGAGGCCGGGGTCCCGCCGAAGGTCACCGCGTCGGTGAAGGTGAGATTGGAACCGGTCAGTACGACGGCGTCGCCCCCGGTGTCCTGGCCATGGGTCGGATTGAGGCTCGTCAGGACGGGTGCCGCGAGATAGGTGTAGAACGGATTCCCGCTGCCCCCATTGCTGGTGCCGCCCGGTGTGGTGACCGTGACGACGACCGTGCCGGTTCCGGCCGGGGCGGTCACGGTCAGTTGGGTGTCGGAGACCACGGTGAAGGCGGTGGCCGGGACCCCGCCGAAGTTCACGGCGGTGGTGAGCGTCAGATTGCCGCCGAAGACGGTGACGGTGTTGTTCCCGGTGTCCGGGCCGAGGTGCGGCGACACATCGATGACGGTGGGAGCGGCGATATAGAAGTACGACAGCGGATTGCTGGTCCCGCCGGCCGTGGTCACGGTGACACTGACCGACGACGGCGGCCCGGCGGGCGCGCTGACGGTGATCTGGGTGGCGGAATTGGTCAGGATCGTCGCCGAGTTGAGCCCGAACTTCACCGATGTGGCGCCGGTGAGGTTGGTGCCGGTGAGGGTGACGGTGTTGCCGCCGGAGGTGGGTCCTGAGGTGGGGGTGAGGGTGGTGATGGTGGGTGCGGGGGTGGTGGTGTAGGTGTAGGGGAGGGCGTTGCTGGTGCCGCCCGGGGTGGTGACGGTGACGTTGGTGGTGCCGGTGCCTGCGGGGGCGGTGGCGGTGATTTGGGTGGGGGTGTTGGTGAGGATGGTGGCGGGGGTGGCGCCGAAGAGGACTTGGGTGGCGCCGGTGAGGTTGGTGCCGGTGAGGGTGACCGTATTGCCGCCGCCGGTGGGCCCCGAGGGCGGACTGAGCGCGGTGAGCACCGGAGCCGCGACCGTCGCGTAGAGAAAGAACACGTTCTGGGTGCTGGTCCCCGTCGGTCCCGTGACCGTCACCTTCACCGTGCCGCTTCCCGCCGGGGTTCTGGCCGTGATCTGCGTACTGCTCACGATGACCACATTGGTGGCCAGGTTGGCGCCGAACCTGACCGCGGTGGCACCGGAGAAACCGGTGCCGGTGATGGTGACGGAGGTACCCCCCGCTGGAGCACCCTGGGCGGGACTGACACTGGTCACTACGGGAGCCATGACGCTCTTCTCCTTCTCGTACCGTCTGGGACGGCCGCGCCCCGGCCGGCGATCGTCGGCCAGGGCGCGGGGCGCCGCCGCCCGTCCGTGCCACGCGACGCGGACGGCGGCGACTTGGTGGGCGTGCGTGCCGTCGGTGCCCGGTGCCCGGTCGTCCCGGAGGGTCAGGTGACAGTGAACGCCTGGGCGTTGGAGTTGCCGCCACAGGTGTGGACCGTGATGGTCCCGGCGCCGGTGGCGAGTCCGGCGGGCACGGTGGCGACGAGCTGGGTGCCGCTGATGGGCGTGAAGTCCGCCGTGACGGTGGCCGCGGCACTGTCGGTGAAGGTGACGGTGTCGACGTTCACGAAGCCGGTTCCGGTGACCGTGATGAGGTCGCCCTCCGTGCCGGTCGTGGGAGCCACCGAGGTGATGGCCGGTGTGAGGTAGTAGTCGATCAGGGTGGTGCCCGCCGGGCTGGTGCCGCCGGCCGTGGTGATGTTCACCGACTGGGTCGAGACCGTGCCGACCTGGCCCGGGTTGGCCGGTGCGGTGAAGGTGACCTGGCTGGGCTGGGTGGGGGTGACCGCCACGTTCCCGACGGTGCCGACGCCCACCTGCGACCCGGTCAGGAAGTTGGTGCCGAACAGCGTCACCGAGCCACCGGTGGCGGCCGGAACACAGGTGACGCTCAGCCCCGTGGTCGTCGGCGCGGCGATGACGAAGAACGGCAGTGAGTTGCTGGTGGCGCCGGTGTTGCTGGTGACGCTGACGGAGACCTGTCCGGAACACGGCGCCGAGCTGGGCACGACGAAGCTGACCTGAGTGGCCGTCACGGAGGTCGGAGTGACCGCCGCCGAACCGAAGTTCACCCTCGTCGTGGTGGCCATGGCGGTGCCGTTGATCTGGACGGTGTCCCCCGCCTTGCCTTGGTTGGTGGTGGTGGTCGTATCCACCAGGGAGGTGATGGTTGCCATGATCGTTCTCCTTCGGTCGTGCCGCTGTGCCGGAGGGTGCGCGCGGAGAGCGAGCCGATGGCTGACGAGGCCCGCGACCGTGTGACACGGTCCGGTGGGGCGGGAAGGGCGCGTGAAGACCCGTTGCCTCGGGGCCGGCACCTGGGGCGGGTCGTCGTTGGGAAGCGATTCGGCGCCACAGCACGGGGCGCCGTCGATGTCGCTGTCATTGATTTAAGCGACTGGACGAACGATGCGACAGGTGCAATTGGTGCATCACGGTATTCATGTGTAAGTAGGGTTAAAAGCCCCTCGGATGGTGGTATCTGCCGTTGTGCGCCCCCTGGACACAAAAGGGCGGGTGGTC
The DNA here is from genome assembly GCF_047218265.1 of Streptomyces sp. CY-1. Lineage (NCBI taxonomy): Bacteria > Bacillati > Actinomycetota > Actinomycetes > Kitasatosporales > Streptomycetaceae > Streptomyces > Streptomyces sp. CY-1. The sequence goes on along the minus strand of NZ_CP178393.1, from coordinate 2,747,511 downwards.
GGCCTCAGCCGTCCACCCGCCCGCCGTACCCACGGTGCGGTGCGGTGTCCTACGCTGCGGCCTCCTCGGGCCCCGCCGTCTCCTGCTCCGCCTCGACCTGCTGGTTCCACTCCCGCTTCGACGCCTGCCAGCCGTCCTCGTCATGGCCGCGCCGCCAGTAACCGGAGATGGACAGCCACTCGCGCGGGATCTGGCACTCGAGGCGCAGATGGCGGCGGATCTCCTTCACGAAGCCCGCCTCCCCGTGGACGAAGGCGTGCACCTGCCCGGGCGGGAACTCCAGCCCCCGGACGGCCGCCACCAGCGCCTCGCCGACCGGTGCGGCGCCCCGGTGCAGCCAGCTCACCCGGGCCCCCTCGGGCACGGTGAGCTTGAGCTCCTCCGCCTCGTCCGCCACCTCGATGAACGCGTGCACCGGCACCTCGGCCGCGCCGCCCGCCCGGCTGTCGGTGAGCCGCTCCAGCGCGGCGGCGATCGCGGGCAGCGCGCTCTCGTCCCCCATGAGCAGATGCCAGTCGGCCTCGGCGCCCGGGGCGTAGGCGCCGCCCGGCCCCATGAAGTGGATCTCCTCGCCCAACTGGACCCGGGAGGCCCACGGCCCGGCCAGTCCCTCGTCGCCATGGGTCACGAAGTCCACCGTCAGCTCGCGGGCCGCCGGATCCCAGGCCCGGACCGTGTACGTCCGGGTGACCGGCCACTGCTCGCGCGGGAAGTCGGCGCGGATCCGCTCCAGGTCGAACGGCTCGGGGTAGGTGGCGCCCCCGGTCGGGAAGAGCAGTTTGATGTAGTGATCGGTGCACTCGCCCACATGGAAGTCGGCGAGGCCGTCGCCGCCCAGGACGACCCGCACCATATGCGGGGTCAGCCGGTCGGTGCGCACCACCTGTGCGCGATGCGGCGTGCGCGTCTTACGGGCCGGACGGTCCGCCATGGCAACTCCCTGATCAACTAGAGTTAGGTATACCTAACTTAACAGCTCATCCCTCGAGAGTGGACAGCAATCTGCGCAAAGATCCGCCCAATCCCCACCGTTCCGTAAGCGCCTCCACGGCTGCGGGGTCGCGCGGCGAGCGCGGCAGTGCCGGGTCGAAGGCCGGCAGCGCCACATCCGAGGCGACCCGCACCACCTTCGGGGCGACCTCGATATACGGCCGCGCCTCGGCCAGCCGCTTGCGCTGGGTCGGGGTCAGCTTGGCGGCGGGGTCGTCCACCGCGGCCATGATCCCGGCCAGGTCGCCATGGGCGGCCAGCAGCTTGGCGGCGGTCTTCTCGCCGACGCCGGGCACCCCCGGCAGCCCGTCGCTGGGGTCGCCGCGCAGCAGCGCCAGATCCACATACCCCCGCCCGTCGACGCCGTACTTCTCGCGTACGTAGGACTCGTCGACCAGTTGCAGCGTGCCCACGCCCTTGACGGGGTAGAGCACCCGCACCCCGCGCTCGTCGTCCACCAACTGGAACAGATCGCGGTCGCCGGTGACGATGTCGACCGGGCCGCCCGCCCGGCCCGTGAGCGTGCCGATCACATCGTCGGCCTCATGGTCCGCGGCGCCCACCCGGGCGATGCCGATCGCGTCGAGCACCTCGTCGATCACCGGAACCTGCGGGGTGAGGGTGTCCGGCACCTCCTCCTGGTCCACCCCGGCCCCCTCCGGGGCCTCCTCGGCGACCCGGTGGGCCTTGTAGGTGGGGATCAGCGCGACCCGCCAGGCCGGGCGCCAGTCGAAGTCCATGCAGGCCACCAGATCGTCCGGGCGGTGGTCCTGGACGAGCCGGGCGATGAAGTCGAGGAGCCCGCGCACGGCGTTCACCGGCGTGCCGTCGGGGGCCCGGACCGAGTCCGGCACTCCGAAATAGGCCCGGAAGTAGAGGGAGGCGGTGTCGAGGAGCATCAGGCGTCGCGTCACCCCCCGATCATGCACTACCCGGCGGACAGAACTCCTGGGATAATGTGAGCTGGATCACCGTTTGGTTTACGCCAAACCGATCAGGGCAGGCGCGCCCCCGGAGCGAACCCGTTCAGTACTTCAACTATTGCGGCGGTCCGCGGTCCGATGCCGTGCCGCTCCACGACCCGCCGGCGGGGGTGGCGGGTCGTTTTTTGGTGCGATCTGAGAGGTACATGTGGCCACATTGCGAGCCGAACGCCTGTACAAGGTGTTCGGCAGACGACCCGATGAGGCGGTGGCGCGGCTCGAGGGCGGCGCGGACCGTGAAGAGCTCCGCGCGAGCGGGACGACAGCAGCGGTCATCGACGCGTCCTTCACCGTCGAGGCGGGTCAGATCTTCGTCGTCATGGGTCTGTCCGGATCCGGTAAGTCCACGCTGCTGCGCATGCTGAACGGGCTGCTGGAGCCGACCGCGGGGCGCGTGCTCTTCGACGACGACGACCTGACCGTGCTCAGCCCCAAGGACCTGCGCGAGGTGCGGTCCCGCAAGATCAGCATGGTCTTCCAGCACTTCGCCCTCTTCCCGCACCGCAGCGTGCTGGAGAACGCCGCCTACGGCCTCGAGGTGCAGGGCGTGCCTCGCGAGGAGCGCGTCCGGCGCGCCACCGAGGCGCTGGAGATGGTCGGCCTGGCCGGCTGGGAGAAGTCCTGGCCCGATGAGCTCTCGGGCGGTATGCAGCAGCGCGTCGGCCTCGCCCGCGCCCTGGCCACCGACGCCGACATGCTGTTGATGGACGAGTCCTTCAGCGCGCTCGACCCGCTGATCCGGCGTGATATGCAGGACCAGTTGCTCCAGCTCCAGAAGCGGCTCAAGAAGACCATCGTCTTCATCACCCACGATCTGAACGAGGCCATGCGGCTCGGCGACCGTATCGCCGTGATGCGCGACGGCAAGATCGTCCAGATCGGCACCGCCGAGGACATCCTGGTCACCCCGGCCAACGACTACGTCGCCTCCTTCACCCAGGACGTCGACCGCAGCCGGGTGCTCACCGCCGGCGCGATCATGGCCGAACCGAGCGAGGCCCTGGGCAGCAAGACCGACGACGGCACCACGCTCCGCACCGAGCAGGACGTGCTGGCGGCCGCCCCCGCCACCGTCCCCGAGAGCACGCCGATCATCGAGCTGTTCCGGCCCTGTTCGCTCAGCGGCGTCGCGGTCGCCGTCACCGACGACGACGGCGCGCTCGTGGGCGTCGTCACCCGCGCCCGGCTGCTCGCCGTCCTCGGCGAGCCGGACGCCGGACCCGACGGCGCGAAGCCGCCGGCCGGTGACACCCCGGACGCGCCCGAGGCCACCAAGAAGGTGATCACCGGTGCCTAGGCTTCAGCTCGGCGACTGGATCAACTCCGGCGTCAACTGGCTCCGAGACAATCTGAGCTGGCTCTTCGACTTCATCTCCAGCGTCGTCCAGGGCATGTACGACGGGCTGAACACCGTGCTCAGCGGCCCCGAGCCGCTGCTGTTCGCGGGCATCCTGGCGCTGCTCGCCTGGTGGCTGCGCGGGCTGCTGCCCGCCGTGCTCGCCTTCCTGGGATTCGCCCTCATCGACTCGATCGAGTTGTGGGGCGAGGCGATGAACACCCTCGCACTGGTGCTGGTCGCCGGTGTGATCACCATCGTGTTCGCGGTGCCGCTGGGCATCTGGGCCTCGCGCAACCGCGCGGTGAGCGCCGTGATCCGCCCGGTGCTGGACTTCATGCAGACGATGCCCGCCTTCGTCTACCTGATCCCCGGCATCTTCTTCTTCGGCCTCGGGGTGGTCCCCGGCGTCGTCGCCACCGTCATCTTCTCGATGCCCCCGGGCGTCCGCATGACGGAACTGGGCATCCGGCAGGTGGATGCGGAGCTGGTCGAGGCGGCCGACGCCTTCGGCACCCATCCGCGCCGCACCCTCCTGCGCGTCCAGCTTCCGCTGGCCCTGCCCACCATCATGGCGGGCGTCAACCAGGTGATCATGCTGGCGCTGTCCATGGTCGTCATCGCCGGCATGGTCGGCGCCGAGGGCCTGGGCTCCACCGTCTTCCAGGCGATCAGCTCCGTCGACGTCGCCATGGGCTTCGAGGGCGGTATCGCCGTCGTCATCCTGGCCATGTACCTGGACCGGATGACCAGCGCGCTCAACCAGCGCGTCTCCCCGCTGGCCCGCCGTGCGCTGGCCAAGGAGAAGGCCAAGGCGCTCAGCGGCCTCAAGGTGCTGCACTGGCGCCCCGCGACCTCCGTCGCCATGGTCGGCGTCGTCGTCCTGGCACTCGTCGCGGGCGGCATGAGCATGTTCGGCGACGACGAAAAGGGACCCGAGGTCTCCGCCAACGTCGGCAAGGGCCAGTCGGTCAACATCGGCTACATCAACTGGGACGAGGGCGTCGCCTCCACCTTCCTGTGGAAGGAGCTCCTGGAGCAGCGCGGCTTCAAGCCCAAGGTCCAGTCGTACGACGTCGGCGCGCTGTACACCGGTATGGCCGCGGGCAACATCGACTTCGAGACGGACTCCTGGCTGCCCACCACCCACGCCTCGTACTGGGCGAAGTACAAGGACAAGCTGGAGAACCTCGGCTCCTGGTACGGCCCCACCTCCCTGGAGGTCGCGGTGCCCTCGTACGTCAAGGGCGTCAAGACCCTGGAGGACCTCGAGAAGAAGTCCAGCACCTTCAAGAAGAAGATCGTCGGCATCGAGCCCGGTGCCGGTGAGATGAAGCTGATGCAGGACAAGGTCATGCCGGGCTACGGCCTGAACAAGAACTTCTCCCTGGTCAAGGGCTCCACCGCGGCCATGCTCTCCCAGTTGGACCGCTCCTACGCCAAGAAGGAGCCGATCGCGGTCACCCTGTGGTCCCCGCACTGGGCGTACGACAAGTACGACCTCATCAAGCTGAAGGACCCCAAGGGCGCCTTCGGCAAGGGCGACCGCATCGACTCCCTGGCGCGCAAGGGCTTCTCCAAGGACAACCCGCAGGTCGCCAAGTGGATCAAGAACTTCAAGCTGGACGAGAAGCAGCTCACCAGCCTGGAGTCGGCCATCCAGGACGCCGGTAAGGGCAAGGAGCAGGAGGGCGTGCGCGCCTGGCTCAAGAAGAACCCCGGCCTGGTCAACAAGCTGGCCCCGGTGCCCGGCGGCGAGCAGAAGGGCAAGGACGCCGGAGCCGCGCCGAAGATCGGCTACTTCCCGTGGGACGAGGACATCGCCACCACCTACCTGTGGAAGAACGTCCTCGAGCGGCGTGGCTACAAGCCGTCGATCAAGCAGTACGACGTCGGCTCCATGTTCACCGGAATGAGCACCGGGCAGGTCGATGTCGAGTTCGACGGCTGGCTGCCGGTCGCCCAGAAGCAGTACTGGGACAGATACAAGAAGAACCTGGTCGACGTCGGGTCGTGGTACGACAAGACCTCCCTGGAGATCGCCGTGCCGTCCTACGTCAAGGACGTGAAGTCCCTGGCGGACCTGAAGGGCAAGTCGTCCACCTTCAAGGGGAAGATCATCGGCATCGAGCCGGGCACCGGCGAGATGAAGATACTCAAGAGCAAGGTGCTGAAGGCGTACGGCCTGGACAAGGAGTACACCGTCAGTGACGGCTCCTCGCCCGCGATGCTGGCCCAGCTCGAGCGCTCGTACGCCAAGAAGGAGCCGGTCGCGGTCGTCCTGTGGACCCCGCACTGGGCCTACAGCAAGTACAAGCTGACCAAGCTCGCCGACCCGAAGCAGGCGTTCGGGGCCAGCAACCAGCTCCACACGCTCGCCAACAAGAACTTCCCGAAGAAGTTCCCCGAGTTCAACGGGTGGCTGAAGAAGTGGCACATGACCGAGAAGGAACTCGCGAGCCTGGAGGCGTCGATCCAGGACGCCGGTAAGGGCAACGAGGAGGAGGGCGTCCAGAAGTGGATTGACGCCAACCCCGGCATCGTCGACAAGATGGCGCCGGTGACTTCCTGATCCGCCACCAGGTGGTCTGCTGACCCACCGCAGGCATGACGCACACACCGCGGCCCGGAGCACCTGCTCCGGGCCGCGGTCGCTTCCTTGGTGCCGGCGGCTCGTACGCGGCCCTTAGGGCTCGCATCCGGCGTTGCCGGAACCGCGTGACCGGTCGCGTCGTACGGTGGAGCGCGTCGTACGGTGGAGCGATGAGCCCTCGCATCCCCGTACGGCGCGTGGTGTCCCTCGTGCCCTCGCTCACCGAGGCCGTCGCCGCCACCGCGCCGGAGCTGCTGGCCGGGGTGACCGACTGGTGCACCCATCCGCCCGGCCTCGCCGCGGAGCGCATCGGCGGCACCAAGAACCCCGACACCGCCCGGATCGCCGCCCTCGCACCGGATCTCGTGATCGCCAACGAGGAGGAGAACCGCCCCTTTGACCTCGCCGCGCTGCGCGCCGCCGGTCTCGAGGTCCTGGTGACCGAAGTGCGCACCCTGGACCAGGCGTTCACCGAGCTGGAGCGGGTCCTGGTGCGCGGCTGCGGACTGGCCCGGCCCGGCTGGCTGGACGCGGCCGAGGCCGCCTGGGCGGACGTACGGGCCAGTGACCCGGGGCGGCAGGCCGTCGTACCGGTATGGCGGCGTCCGTGGATGGTGCTGGGCCGGGACACCTTCGCCGGTGACGTCCTGGCCCGGCTGGGCGTACGGCACCTCTACAGCACGCACCCCGAGCGCTATCCCCGCATCCCGATCGAGGAGTTGACGGCGCGGAACGCGGATCTGGTGGTGCTGCCCGACGAGCCGTACCGCTTCACGGCCGACGACGGACCCGAGGCGTTCCCCGGCATCCCGGCGGCCCTGGTCAGCGGCCGTCACCTCACCTGGTACGGCCCCTCGCTGGCCGAGGCGCCCGCCGTCCTCGCGGCCGCGTTGACGGCGGCGCGCTGACGGCAGCGAGTGAACGGCGACGCGCTCACGTCCCAGGGGGTACACGGCCGAGGGCGACGGCCGTGGCCTCCTCGCGCTGGTCGTGCATAGTGATTCCCGCTACGGGAGTTGATCGCGACCCTCGCGAGTCCGGACGGACCACCCCGCGACGGACCACCCCACGACGGAGGACCCTTGCTGAACGTCATCGCCGTACCCGCGGAGCCCGGGGCGGTCCAAGCGGTCCGCGACCGCGCCGACGCGCTGATCGCCGCCCCGCTCCCGGACGACGCCGAGGTGCGCGGCGACTGGGTCCGCGCGCCCGGCGCCCGGGGCGGCGCGGTGATCTACGTGCACGGCGGCGGTTTCGCCCACACCATGCCCGAGGCCGAGCGGGTGATGGCCTATCGGCTCTCCAAGGCCACCGGACGCCCCGCCCTGCGGGTGAACTACCGGCTGGCGCCCGAACACCCCTACCCCGCGGCGCTCGAAGACGTTCTGGCCGCCTGGCGGAGCGTGCTGGACGAGGGCGTCCCCGCCGCCGAGGTCGTACTCGCCGGTGAGTCGGCCGGGGCCACGCTGGTGCTGTCCGCCCTGCTGGAGATCGGGCGGACCGGCGGTCCGCGGCCCGGTGCCGCGGTCGTGGTCTCACCCGTCACCGACTTCGCCCTTACCGGTGCGTCGCTCGCCGCCAACGACGGTAAGGACGTCATGAACCAGGCCACCCTCGGCTCCATACGCGCCCAGTACCTGGCCGGCGCGCCCGCCGACCGGGCCCCGCAGTCGCCGCTGTACGGGGACCCGCGCGGGCTGCCACCGCTGCTGATCGCCGTCGGTACGGACGAGGTGCTCCTGGACGACGCCCGCCGCTTCGCCGAGGCGGCCGACGCCGCCGGGGTCAGCGTGCGCCTGGAGCAGTACGCGGACATGCCGCACGCCTTCCACCTGTCCGAGCCGGGCGAGGTGCTGCTGGACCGGATCGGCCGGTGGCTCGCCGACCCGGTCCGCGTCTTCACCGTCAGCGAGCCCGACGCGGGGCCCTACGCGCTCACCGGCGGCCCCGACGGCGCCCTGTGGTTCACCCTGGTCCACCAGGGCGCGATCGGCCGCAGGGCCGCGGACGGCGGGATCACCGTCCACCCCGTGGGAGCCAGGCCGACGGTGATCGCCCAAGGACCCGACGGCGCCCTGTGGTTCACCGAGTACGGCACCCACCGCATCGGCCGGATCACCGTGGACGGCACGGCCTCCTCCTACGCACCGCCGACCGCCGACGGCGGCCCGTACGGGATCGCCGCGGGCCCGGACGGGGCCATGTGGTTCACGCTGTCGGGCGCCGACCGCATCGGGCGGATCACCATGGACGGCGACATCACCGAGTACCCCGCGCCCGGAGCCTTCCCGTCCGCCCTGGCGGCGGGGCCCGATGGCGCGCTGTGGTTCACCCTCAACCAGGGCAACGCCATCGGCCGGATCACCATGGACGGCCTGACGACCGTCCACCCCCTGCCGACCGAGGCCGCCGCGCCGGTGGGCATCGCCCAAGGGGCGGACGGCGCCCTGTGGTTCACCGAGATCGGCGCGGGGCAGATCGGCCGCATCACGGTGGACGGCACCGTCACCGAATACCCGCTGCCCGACCGAGAGGCGCGGCCGCACGCCATCACCCACGGCCCCGACGGGGCGCTGTGGTTCACCGAATGGGGCCGCGGCGGGGTCGGACGCATCACCACCGACGGCCGGATCACGGCGTACGACCTGCCCCGAGCCGACTGCGAACCGCACGGCATCGCCGCGTACGACGGCGCACTGTGGTGCGCCCTGGAAACGGGCTCCCTGGCCAGGACCGACGTCCCCCGGTAACCGCGACCCCCGAAGCCGTTGCCCAAGTGCTGGAACCTGGCGGGGTGGGCCGAGGACCGGAGCCCCCGCCCCACCCCCGGCACCCTCAGCCCTCCACAGCGCAGCAGGAGTCGCGCCGCAGCAGCCGCCCCACCTCCAGCCACTCATCCGCCGACCGCCCGTGCGGTGCCGCCGCGGCACCGGCCCCCGGGAAGGACTCGACCAGTTCGCGCTGCTCGTACGGCACCCCGCCGCGCAGCACCGACACCGTCCGTACCAGCGAGTCGAAGTCCGTGAAGGGATCGCCGTCCACGACCGTCAGATCCGCCAGCTTGCCGACTTCCAGGGTCCCCAGGTCGCGTTCGGCACCGAAGGCCCGCGCCGGGAGGACGGTCGCCGTGCGCAACGTCTCCTGCGGCGACAGCCCGAACCGGTGCAGGGCGCGCAGGGCCAGATGCAGATGGAGGCCCACCGGCACCAGCGGCTGGTCCGTCCCCAGGGCCACCACCCCGCCCTCGGCCAGGATCCGCCGGTAGACCCCGATCTCGGTGCCCAGCGTGGTCAGTTGGGCCGCCGTCGGGGGCGTCCCGGCGAGCTGCCGTACGAGCGCGGTGTCCCACGGCGGCATCAGCCGGGTGACCCGCTCGTCCTCCGCCAGCGAGGGGTCCGCGCCCACCAGGGGCGAGGCCGTGAACGGCGTGGCGATGAGCCGGAAGTCGGAGGTCGCGGTGTAGATCTCCGCCACGTCCTGCTGGGAGTGCCCGGACGCCGTCGTGGCGTGCCCGTACTCCAGCCGCTGGGTGGCCTGTAGATGCGTCGTCAGGTCCTGTCCGAGCTGTATGCCCGGTGAGCACAGATGGCTGCCGGTGCGCACCCCGAGCCGCTCATGCGCGAACCGGGCCGCCTCCTCCATGATCCATCCCGGTGCGCGCACATACGTCTTGACGAAGTCCCAGTCGAGCGCGGCACCGCGCGCCAAGGAGCGCCGCAGACCGTCCCGGGTGCGATGCGCCCGGCCCATGCTGTACGCGACGCGCGGCCCGTCCAGCAGCTCGCCGGTGGCCAGCAGCCGCGGCCCGGCCAGCGCGCCCGCCGCGACGGCCTCCCTGAGGCGCGCCTGCTCATAGGCGAAGCCGCCGAGGGAGACGGCCGTGGTGATGCCGTAGGCGAGCTGTAGGGCGGTCTGACGGCCGCCATAGGTGTACTGCCAGGGGTGGGTGTGGGCGTCCCACAGCCCCGGGATGACGGTGCGGTCGGAGGCGTCGACGCGCCGTTTCGCGGGCCGCCCGGCCCGGTGCGCCTCCACGGCCGCGATGCGTCCGCCGCGCACCACGATGTCCACGTCCTCGCGGACCGTGCCGTCCTTACGGCCGTCACCATCACGACCGGTGCCGCCGCCCTCGCCTCCGGTGCCGTCCCAGAACCGTCCGGCGTGCACGACGGTGTCCGCGGGGCGCGGCCGCCGGTGGTCCAGCGGGACGCGGACCGTGCGGGCGGTGCCGCGCTCGACGTCCAGCAGCCGCAGTCGGCCCGCCGACAGATACAGGACATGGCGGGAGTCGCCGGACCAGGAGGGATGGTCGGCGGCCTCGTCGGTCAGCCGGCGCGGTGCGCCGTCGGGGGTGCCGTCCGCCCTTACCGGCAGCAGCCACAGGGCGGACTCGACGATGAGCGCCATATGGCGGCCATCGGGGGACCAGACCGGTCCGGAGTCATAGCGGTCGGAGAGGGAGGTGTGCGGTGCGACGGCATGCTGCCTGGCCGTACCGGTGTCGGTGTCGATCACTCGGATCAGGTTGTAGCCCTCGCGGAACCGCTGGTTCAGCCGGTTGCGATCGCACAGTGCGACATAGCGCCCGTCGGGCGACCAGCTCGGTCGGCCGGGCAGTCCGCCGGCGCCCATCGGCGCGGCGAGCACCCGTTCCGTACCGGCGTCGAGATCGCGCAGAACCAGGTTTCCCGACATGTCGACACTGACGAGCCGCTTGCCGTCGGGGGAGAGCGCCGGATGCACCCTGCCCCCGGAGGCCAGCACGGTCTCCTCGCCCGAGGCGAGGTCCCGGCGGCGCGCGGCCAGCAGCCCGTCGCGGTCGTCGGCGTACACCAGGGCGCGCCCGTCGGACGTCCAGGTGGGGGCCAGCAGATACCGGGTGGGGGCCGCCCGTACGACCCGGCGGGGGGCGCGGCCGCCGGAGACATCGGCGACCCAGAGCGAGTTGAGCGCGGCGAAGGCCACCTTACGGCCGTCAGGAGAGAGCGCGGGCAGATGCAGCCCGCGCACCGGCCGCACCCCGCCACCGTCGAAGTCGTACCGCTTGACGCGATACCGGGGCCGGTCGAGGGGGAGGGTGGCGGAGAAGGGGATCTCCTCGTACGCGACGCCCTTACGGTCGGATTCCGCACCGCTTCCGGCCGCGCCGGACCGTACCGCCGGGGACACCCGGCACACCCGGAACCGCCCGTCGACGGTGAGCAGCAGCTCGTCCCGCGACACCCAACGGGGCGGCACGGGCTGCACATCCCCCGCGATCGCCACCGGCTTCCCGGCCACGACCAGCGTGCAGGAGGCGGCGGGAGCGGCCGTGGTCCGCAGATAGGCGAGGTGGCCGTCCGCCGACACGGACGGCGTCATCACCTGGGCGCCGGCCGTGGGATCGGTGTGCTCGGCCGTGACCGGACCGGTGCCGTCGGCCCGTACGGAGGCCACCGTACGGGCGTTCAGCGTCGTCCCGGCGAGCGCGCCGCGCACGAACAGCACCCGTTCGCCGTCCGCGGCCCAGGTGGGGTCGAAGTCCTCCCAGGCGCCGTCCTGGAGCGGCCCGTCCTGCCCGTCCGCGCCCGTGAGCCGGGTGAGCTCACCGCTGGCCACCTCCAGCACCCAGATCCGGTACGGGCTGCCCGCCACGGGGTCGCCGCCGCGCTCGGAGGCGAAGGCTATCCGGGTACCGTCGGGCGACCAGGCCGGACCGCGGTCGTCCCACGGGCCGTCCGTTCGCTGCCGCAAACCAGAGCCGTCGGGGCGCAGCGTCCAGATATGGAATCCGCCGCCCCGGTAGGCGCAGACGGCCAGCAGCTTCCCATCGGGGGAGTAGACCGGCCGGGTGGGCTCCAGATCGGCCGGTGTGAGCGATACGGCCTCGCTGCCCTTACGGGCGACCGACCACAGGACGTTCTGGACCTCGGCGATCATGCGGCCGCCGGACGGGGAGAGGGTCGCGGCGCCGTTGGTGGCGGCGGTGAAGGAGAGCGAGACCGGCCGGGCCGGTGCGGCGGCGGCCGTCTCGAAGGGCAGTGTGGCCGCGGTGGCGGCGGCGGTGCCCGCGGCGGCGGCCTGGAGAAAACGCCGCCGCGACAGGGCGGAGGCGGTTGCGGAGTCGGCTGCCGAGGCGGGGGAGAGCGAAGCGTCGTGCGTGTCCAACGGTCCTCCTGGAGCAAGGGAGTTGCATGGATCAGGAGTCGATACGCGGTACCAAGCCCTTGATCGTTACACCCCCCACGCCCCGGAGGACAAGAGCGCGTCGATGCCCTTGGCTTGCGGGCCCGGCAAAGGGAGAGTGAGCCGTCCACGCCGGACCGACTCGCACAGACCGACCAGCACAGACACAGACCGGCCGGCACCAAATCGATGTGCACCAAATCGATGTGCACCAAATCGATGTGTACCGGATCGATGAGCACCAGGAGATGAGACGGCATGCCCGACGGCGGTATCACCCACCGCACCGACCATCTGCCCACGCCCGACGGTGTGCGGGTCGCGACCTACACCTGGCTGCCGGAGAACGGCGCCCCGCGCGCGATCGTCCAGATCGCCCACGGCGCCGCCGAACACGCCCGGCGCTACGACCGGTTCGCCCGCTTCCTCGCCGCGCACGGCTATGCGGTGGTCGCCTCGGACCACCGGGGCCACGGAGCCACCGCCGAGTCGACGGGCGGCTTCGGCGTCGTCGGCGAGGAGGGCGACGGCTGGCGGGCGATCGTCTCGGACCTGCGCGCCATCGGCGACCGCGCCCGGGCCGCGCACCCCCCTGCGCCGCTGTTCCTGCTGGGCCACAGCATGGGTTCGATGCTGGCCCGGGACTGCGCCCAGGAGTACGGCGAGGAGCTGGCCGGGCTGATCCTCTCCGGGACCTTCCGCTCCCTGCCGGGGACCGAGACCGAGGAGGCGCTGGAGGGCATCGCCCAGGAGATCGCGGAACGGGGCCGGACCGCCTCGTCCACCTTCACCCCGACCCTCTTCGCGTCGTTCAACGACCCGTATGAGTCCCTTCAGGACCGGACGGGCTTCGAGTGGCTGTCGCGCGACCCGGCGGAGGTGGCCGCGTACGCGGCGGACGAGCGATGCGGCTTCGCGTTCAGCGCCGGGCTGTCCCTGGACTGGGTTCATGGCGTCCGTAAGATCAACGACCCGCGCCACCAGGCCCGCATCCCGGCCGCGCTGCCGGTGCATCTGGCGGTGGGTACCGAGGACCCGTGCAACCAGGGGATGACGCTCGTCTACGAACTCCTGGAGGACTTCCGCTACGGCGGCACACGGGAGCTGAGCTGGAAGGGGTACCAGGGGGCCCGGCACGAGATCCTCAACGAGACCAACCGGGACGAGGTCCAGCAGGACCTGCTGACCTGGCTGGAAAAGCACCTCTGAAACCCACCGGCCGGCCCGGCGGGAACCACCGCCTCAGCGCAGAAAGCCGGAGATGCGCGCGCGCAATGACGCCGGGTCCAGCCCCTGGCCCGCGAGATGCTCGTCGATCGTGCCGTAGCGGCGCAGCTCGCGCCGGGGGATGCCCAGGCCGAGCACCCGATGCGGACGATCGGCGAGCGCGTCGTTGACGGCGGCGGTCGAGGTGCCCGCGAGATACGGCTCGACAAGCACCACATCGACTGCCGCCCCGGCTCCCGCCCCCGCCCCCGCCCTCGCCCCTGCCGTCGCCCGCAGCGTCCGCGCATCGAAGGGCCGCACCGTCGTGGCGTACAACACGGTCACATCCAGCCCCTCGACGGCCGTGAGCACGCTGTCGAGCATCGGCCCGACCGCGATCACCACGCCGCCGCGCCCCTCCCGTACGGTCAGGAAGTGGCCGGGGTCGATGTCCCGCGGTGTGGAGTTGGAGTGTGCCGACAGCCGGACGTACACGGAGTCGTCACCCGCCGCGGCAGCGTCCCGCAGCAGCGCCTCGGCCTCGCCCGGATGGCCGGGCACATGGACGGTCCAGCCGTCGAGCGTGTCCAGCAGGGCCACATCGCCGGGAGCCATATGGGTGTAGCCGCCCGCGGGCCAGTCGTACGAACCGGCCGCGCTCACCAGCACCCCGCCCACCCCCTGATGCCCGAAGTCCAGCTTGACCTGCTCAAAGGGCCGCTCGACCAGAAAGCTGGCGAAGGTGTGCAGAATCGGCCGCATCCCGGTCAGCGCCAGCCCACCGCCGACGCCGACCAGCAACTGCTCGCGGATGCCGACATTGATCACCCGGTCGGGATGCGCCCGGGCCGCGTCCGTGAAGCCGTCCTTACCGATCTCCGCAAGCACGACGGCCAGCCGGGGGTCGTCGTCGAGAAGCCGGGAGACGGTGACGGCGAAACGCTCACGCATGGTGTCCATCGAAGACAGTTCCTCTCACCCTCGAAACAAATCAGACCTTGGCCTCGACCCGGGCCACCACGGCATGCGGCCGCCCCGGGTGCGGTGCGGTGTACGCCTCGTACAGCGCCTGGTGATCACGCCCGTCCACAGTCGCCGTGGACCACCCCGCGACCTCGAACCGCGCGGCGATGCCCCCGGGCCGGCCATGGGTGGCGGAGGCATTGTCGACAACGACGGTGTGCAACCGCTCCAGCCCGACGGCCCCCGCATACGCGATCGCCTCGTGATTGCTGCCCTCGTCCAGCTCGGCGTCGCCCACGAGCACCCACACCGCCGCCCCGGAAAGCCCCCGCGCCCGCAACCCGAGCGCACTCCCCACGGCCAACGGCAACCCATGCCCGAGCGAGCCACTGCTGATCTCGGCACCCGGTACGAGCACCCGATCCGGATGGTGCCCCAGCGGCGACTCGTACGCCCCGAACCCCGGCAGCCACGACTCGGGCAGAAACCCCTTGGCGGCGAGCACGGCGTAGTACGCCATCGGCCCGTGCCCCTTGGACAGCAGAAACCGATCCCGGTCCGGAGCATTCACCGCCTCCGGCGAGACCCGCAGCACCCGGTCGTAGAGCACCCAGACCACATCAAGCGTCGAGGTCGCGGCCGGCCCATGCTTCTCGTCCCCGGTCATCAGACTCATCAGCCGAGGAAGATCGTCGTACCCCTGCGCGGTGTGAACGTCGATGAAGGTCATAACCCGAGCGTGCAACTTAAACCCAACTTCAAGTCAAGAGCCCCGCCCTCTCCCCTCCCGGCTCCCCACTAACCCTGAGCAACCGCCCCATCCCACCGAGCGAACACCCCACCCGCTCCCGCCGGACTCCCGATCTTCACCCGGGGGTGGCAGCGGCCACCCCCTGAGGTGCGGTATTGTTCTTCATGCGCGGTCGGCGAGGGAAAGCCCAAGCCGAGCGAGCACCGGGACGTGGCGCAGCTTGGTAGCGCACTTGACTGGGGGTCAAGGGGTCGCAGGTTCAAATCCTGTCGTCCCGACCAGCGTTTTCGCAGGTCGGAGGCCGTTTCCGCGGGTAGCGGAGGCGGCCTTAACCATTTCCGGGCAGGGAGCGAGTGGGAGCCCTCTGGGAGCCCGCGTGCTCCCAACTCGCAGACGTGTCAACGGTGCCCGATTCGTCCGTCACCCGGTCCGGTAGACCTGCAGCGCCGTACCGAGCCCCTGCGTGCCGTCGTCAACCGTAGCCCTGTAGGTGCCGAGAAGTACGTCCGTGCAGGTCATGCGACGTGGTGGTACTCGTGGAGGACGCCGCTGAGGCGGTCGCGTCGGTGGACGTTGAGGTGGGCGAGCCTGTCCGGTTGGCCGACCGGCGCGGGCAGCGGGCGGAGAGGCGCGGCGCCCTTGAGAGTGCGGTGGGGTCTGTGATCGTTGTAGAACTGCTCGTACTCGCGTAGTGCGTGGAGCAGGTGGGTCTTGTTCCATATGAGGGTGCGGTCGAGGAGCTCGGCCCGGCATGACCGCACCCACCGTTCTGTGATGGCGTTCATGCGGGGTATCCGGACGCCGGTCTGGATGACCTTGATGCCCTCGGCCTGCAGGACTGCGTCGAAGGCAGCTGGGTAGCGGACGTCCCGGTCCCGGATCAGGTATTTCGCCCTGGCGTTTGTGTCGTGGAGGTCCATGACCATGTTCCGCGCGAGTTGGGTCACCCATGCCGCGGTCGGGTGGGCGGTTGCGCCGAGGATGCGGATGCGTCGGCTGGCGTGTTCGATGACGGCGAGGACGTACAGCGTCGCCCCGGTCAGGGTCTTGGTTTCGAAGAAGTCGGCGGCGAGGATGGCGTCGGCCTGCGAACGTAAGAAGGCCGCCCAGGTTGTGTGTTCCCGCTCGGGTGCGGGCGGGATGCCGTGTTCTTTGAGAATGCTCCATACCGTGGAGGCGGCGACCTTGATGCCGAGGGCGGAGAGTTCGCCGTGCACACGCCGGTAGCCCCAGCTCGGATTCTCCCGTACGAGGCGCAGAACCAGGATCCGGATGGAGCGGACGGTACGTGGTCGGCCACGGCGTTTGGGACGGGAGGCCTTTGCGTGGCGGCGGCGGAGCAGGTCGCGGTGCCAGCGCAGGAGAGTGTCCGGAGAGACGATCAGGCGGAGTCGGCGGAGCCGTGCTCGTGGGAAGCGGTGTAGCAGGGCCGCCAGGAGTGCCCGGTCGGGCCAGGTCAGCTGCGGGCGGCCTACCGTGCGCTGCAGCACGGCGACTTGGTGGCGCAGGGCCAGGATCTCCAGATCTTTCTCGCGATCGCTCATCGGCACGAGTCGTACGAACGTGAACACGGTCGACACGGTGAGGTAGAGGAGTCGCAGCAGCACAGTCAAGCATCTCGCGGTCGGTGCGGATGGGCTACACCCGGTCTTGGCCCAGGGGAGGAGAGAAGCGATCGCGTTGACCTTTCTCCAAGCTCACCGACAGCGCGACCTGCACGGACGTAATATCCGGCACCTACACCGGCACAAAGGGCCAGTCCACCACGAAGCTGACCTTCCTCGCCGCCGACCAGCACGGCACCGGCACCCTGGCCGTCGATGTCGACACTCGCGCGGTCGCCAAGCGCTACACCAGCCCCTTCGGCGCTCCGCGCGGTACCAAGCCCACCACATGGCCGGACGACAAGGAGTTCCTGGGCAAGCCGGCCGATGGCGTCACCGGCCTCACCCACATCGGCGCCCGCGAATACGACCCCGTCACGGGCCAATTCCTCAGCCTCGACCCGCTCCTCACTCCCGACCAGGGGCAGTCCCTCAACGGCTACAGCTATGCCAACCAGAATCCGGTCACTGACTCGGACCCCACGGGCCTCTGTGTAGACCCCGGCAACGGGCACTGCATGCCGACCAACGGCGGAGACGCTGGTAAAGACGCCCCACCGGAGAACCACTACCCCAGCGGTGGTGGTTGGCACCATGGCGGTGGGGGCGGCGGCGGTGGCGGAGGCGGCAGAGGTGGAGGTGGGGGCACTGCGTCCACTTCGGCTTCCTACCCGACGCCCGCGCCGAGTCCCGGACCTCCACCTGTGCCCGGCCCTTATCGCGATGAGAAAGCCGGCACGGGACTGTTCAGCGTCATAAAGCTGGCAATGGACTTCTTCGGCCCGGACACATCGGAATGGAAGAAGTGCGGAGACTTCAAACTCTCCGGGTGTCTTTGGGCTGCGGCTGATCTGCCGGGCCCGGGGAAGGCCCTCAAGGGCGTCAAGATCTGGAAGAAGGCACGGAAGGCCGAGAAGAAGGCTGACGATGCGGTCGACGCAGCCGAGAAGGCGGTCGAGAAGTGCCACAGCTTCACCGAAGAAACGCAGGTCGAGCTCGCAGACGGCGGCCACAGTGACATCAAGGACATCAAGGTCGGCGATAAGGTTCTCGCCACCGATCCCGAAACCGGGAAGAGCGAGGCCCGTCCGGTCGTTGCGACGATCGTCACCAACGATGACAAGGACTTCACCGACCTCACAGTGAGGACCGGTGACCGACCCGCGTCGATCATCGCCACCGACACCCACCCGTTCTGGGTAACGAGCGAGGCCCGCTGGGTGGACGCCGGCGACGTCATCACCGGCATGCAGCTCCGCACGGACAAGGGCAAGGCTGTGACGGTCACCTCCGTGCGCCACTTCACGAAGCTGCAACGTACCTACGACCTCACAGTCAGTAGAATCCACACGTACTATGTACTCGCTGGGCAGACGCCGGTTCTGGTTCATAACAGTGGAGGATGCCTTCCTGCTCTCCGGGACTGGAGCAGTCAGCGGTTCCAGTTAGGGAATCAGTCCTTCTTGCTGGACAAGAAGGGAATGGAGCACATCCTCACTCGTCATCACCCGAAGTATTGGGATGGCTCGGTGAAGAAAACGCAGTCCTTCTTCGATTCGAGCATGAGTGTTGATGACGTCCAAGGCGCTATCGGGCAAGTCATGCGGCAGAACCGCGATACGCTCGTTCAGCGAGGCAGTCAGGGAATGTATCAGATTCGCGGCAATGTCAACGGCGTCGATTACGTGCTCGGCATGAACAGAGGTCGAGTGGGCCAGTTCTATCCGGAATCTCCATAACCGAAGGGCCTGTGACGTGGTTGAGATTGAGACGTTCCTGAAGGGTGTGGACGGTGGGTTCGTGCAGGTGGAAGCCTGTCGAACTCCACCGCCCGACCTTGACTACATTGAAGGTGCCATTCGGCTGTCCGTTGATGGATTGGAAATCATCGGCACTGAAGAGTGGGACTACGTCGACCAACTCTGGTGCTATATAGCCGAGATGGTGACGAAAGTGCAGTCGTCGGGTTACGCGGAGACGTATTTCCCGGATCAGCCGATCAAGCTCTCTTTTCAGGCCACCGGGACTCGCGTCTTGGTGACCGCCAAGATTGGCGAAGAAGTTAAGAGGGCAAATGCTTCGTCGGCGGATCTTCTGGAATCCGTCAAAGCGGCTGGAATGAGCTTCTTCAGGAAGATGTCCGAGCTCGCCCCGGATAATTCGTATTCTGAGGCGCAGCAGGAGCTGTCAGTTTGACCGAACCAGAGGCTCCGCCGGGAATGCTTGAATCCGGCGGGGCCTCTGGGGCTCTTGACGGCAGTAGTTGACGGCAACGTCAGCGGACGGGGGCCGCGCAGAGCGGTGGTTCGTCGCCGTCGTCGGCTTGCCGGTGATCTCGGCGGGGTTGCGGAGGGCGTGGCCGAGGAGGTTGATGGCGTCACGTTGGAGTCGGAGCCGGACGTGGGCGTAGACGGTGGCGGTGACGCCGATGTGGGGGTGCCCCAACAGCTCCTTGATCACGATGAGTTCCACTCCTTGCTCCAGGAGGAGGGTGGCCGCCGAGTGCCGGAGGTCGTGGAACCGGATGCGGCGGAGTCTGGCCTGGCGGAGCACGGTGTTGAAGTGCCGGGTGAGGGTGGATCCTTCGATCGGGGCGCCATCGGGGCGGGTGAAGGCGTAGCCGCTGTCCTTCCAGCCCGTCCCCGCTGCCTCGCGTTTCTGGAGTTGTCGGTCGTGATGCTGTTCGAGGGAGCGCAGGCACGGCGTCGGCAGGGCGATGCGTCGTTCGGAGCTCTTGGTTTTGGTCGGGAAGGGGGCAGGCCGGCGGAGTTGGTGCGCTGGAGAGTGCGTCGGATGTTGGCGGTTCCGCCGGCGAGGTCGAGGTCTTCCCAGCGCAGGCCGAGGAGTTCGGCCTTGCGGAGCCCGGTGTGCAGGGCGAGTTCGCCCAGTGACTGCAACCGGTGGCCGTTGGCAGCGGCCAGGAACTTGCGGGCTTCGTCGGCGGTGAGGGGTTCGAAGCGGCGGGGGCGGGGTGTGCCGGTGCGGACGTTGCACGGGATCTCCTGCTCCAAGCGGCTCTCGTGCGGCAACGCAAAATAGATGAAAACCACCTCTAACGGAGTCCTACTAGTCATCTCCCTTCTCTCTGTGCAGCTTGCTGGGTCGTCGGCGTCACGGGCCAGGGGAATGCGGTGAAGTTCGCGAGTGCGTGTCCGGCGGCGATCCGACGCCGACCCGGCAAAGATCGCCGAGGGCGATCCTGAACCCCATGAGCAAACGGAATGGGCCGGACCGCATTGTGCTGGCCACGCCCTCGCCGGTCACGCACCGCACCGCGGAGGAAAACCTCGGTCTTGGGTACCTCGCCGCCTACCTGCGTCAGGAAGGGTACGAGGTCGCGCTCATCGACGGCTGGCTGCAGGGTATCGACGTGGAGGCGCTGGCGCGGCGCATCGTCGATGCTCGCCCCGCGCTGGTGGGCTTCGCCTGCTACCGCAGCAACATGATGCCCGCCATCGAGGCCATGCGGCTGGTGCGCCGGGCCGGGGTCCGGCCGGTGACGGTGGCAGGGGGCTACGGTCCGACCTTCCACGCCGCGGAGTTCCTGGAGGCCGGATTCGACGCGGTGGTGCGCGGCGAGGGCGAGTTGCCGATGCGGATGCTCGCCCAACACGTGTGTACCGGCACCCCGTCGCTGGAACGCATTCCGGGTCTGAGCTTCCGCGACACCGACGGGACCCAGCGGCACAACGCCGAGCCCGCCCCCAAGCTCCCCTTCGCACAGTTGCCGCACCCGCACCGCGACACACTCGACCTGACGATCGCGCGGCGCAGCCTTGTGCACCTGCAGACAGCTCGCGGATGCCAGGCCACCTGCACGTTCTGCTCCATCATCGCCTTCGAGCGGGTCGGCGGCGGACCGACCTGGCGCCAGCGCAGCATCCGGGACGTCGCCGACGAGATCGAGCGGCTGTGGGAACAGGGCGCCCGGTATTTCAAGGTCATCGACGACTCGCTGGTCGAACCGCCGCGGGACGCCGCCTGGTGCGCCGAACTCGCCGACGAATTCGAGTCCCGCGGAGTGAGCCCCCGGCTGCGCGGCTCGATACGTGCCGACCGCGCCGAGGAGGACGTGGTCCGGGAGCTGGCCCGGGCCGGTTTCTTCTCCTTCTCCTGCGGTATCGAGAACTTCTCCCCCTCCGCCCTGCGCCGGATGGCCAAACGCGCCACTGTGGAGCAGAACTTCGCCGCTCTGGACCGCTTCCGGGCGCACGGCATCTACGTCCAGGCCGGGCACATCCTCTTCGACGACCGCACCACGCTGGCGGAACTGGAGGACAACTACGCCGCGATGCGCCACTATTCGTGGACGATTTCCAAGGGCATCTTCACCGAGATGTACGCCGCGGCCGGCACCCGCTTCACCAGGACGCTGACCAGGCGCGGCGGGCTGCAGATTGACCAGGACGCGCTCGGCAACACCCGCTACGACGTGCTGGATCCCCGGGTGCGGTGCGTCTACGGCGCGCTCAAGCGCTGGCAGAAGGAGCACGCGGCGGTCTACGACAAGGCCATCGACCCGCTTTCCGCCCCCAAGGCCTTGGACGACGCCGAACTCGCCCTGATGCACAGACTCTCCGTCGAACTGCGCGAGACGGACCTGGATCTCTTCCGCCTGCTGCTCGACGTCGCCACCGGGCCCACGGCCACCGCGCACCTGGAAGAGGAGATCCACGACCTGGTCGAGGCAGAGATCGCCCGCACCGCCCCCCACTACCGGAAGCTCGACACGCAGGTGGAGGAGGCGTATGGCGAGGTCGGACTCGTCTACGACGCGGACGACAACCCCTTCCTGTGCTGATCCCCTCCGACTGCCCCTACTCCTCCCGCCGCTGGAGAGTTCTCCCTTTTACGGAAAGGCCGTGGTCAACGTGTCCGAAGAGCAGAGCGCCAAAGTGGAACTCCCCTGGCAGCGCAAGTCGCTCCCGCTTGCGGTGATCGACGCGAAAGAGCACTTCACCCGGCCGGTGGGCCCGATCGAGCATGAGGACGCGGACGAGTGCCCGATCGACATCAAGAACATCGGCTGGACGCTCGGCAACGACTGTCCCTACCGCTGCACCCACTGCTACTCGATGTCCGCCCGCGAAAAAGGCATGGACTTCACACCCGAAATCGTCGACCGCATCGTCGAGCAGCTGGCGGCCAACGACGTCGAGACGGTGAACCTGGGCGGCAACGAACCGCTCTTCACCAACGGGCCGAACCCCAAGAACACCCTGCTGCCGAGGATCATCGACGGTCTGACCGACGCCGGCATCATCGTGGGACTCACCACCTCCGGTATCACGGCCCTGCACCTGGAGCGTGACCACAACGCGAGCTGGCGCCGGCTCAACGACCTCGACATCAGCTTCGACTCCCCGTTCGAGGACGAGCACAACGCCAACCGCGGCGCGAAGATCTACAAGCAGGCGATCCGCACCCTCGAGCTGGCCAAGGAGTACGGCCTCGACCACTCGATCATCATGTGCGCGATGAACTGGAACTTCACCCAGGCCCACCTGGAAGGCCTGCTGGAACTGGCGGTCAAGTACGACGCGCACCTGCGGATCAACCCCATCAAGCCCGTGGAGTCCAAACACATGGACTCGCTCCTGCCTGCTGAGCAGTACTACGAGGGCTTCTCCTTCCTGATGAAGCACTGCTCTCCGGTCGACCTCGGCGAGCCGCCGATCGCCGCGGTGACGGACTACCAGAACGCCAAGGGCTGCCCCTGCGGCCGGACCTCGTTCCGCATCCACTCCATAACACCTGACGGACGCATCCCGGTCTCGCCCTGCGTGTACCTGCACGACTACAAGGTGGGCGACCTGCGGGTCGACAACCTCTACGACATCATCCGCTCTCCGCAGTTCGCCTCCTTCCGCCGCCGCAACGCCAACCCACACCTGCTGGAAGGGTGCGAAGGCTGCGAGCTGCTGCAGTCCTGCCGCGGCGGTTGCGCCGGACGCTCCTACCTGCACCATGCGCACGAGACGGGCAAGCGCTCGCTGTTCGTGCGGGACCCGTACTGCCCCAAGGACGTCGCGCCCAAGCAAGAGTTCCCGCAGCAGCCCACGGTGCCGACCGACAAACGCCTGGTGCACATGGACTACTTGTGCACCTGGATCGGCAAGCCGAAGTGACCGCGCTGCCCGGGAAGGGCGGCGTCCTCGACGGGGCACTGGTCGACCTGGTGCCGCAGCGGGTGGCCGACCGGATGGCGGCACGGATCGGTGCCGAGCACCTGGTCCAGGTGCGAGCCGACAGCTTCAAGGAGAGATCGGCGAACGCCTGGTTCCGCGGCACGGCCCGCAGGCGCGAGATCTTCGTGAAGCTCTACGCACGACAGGACCGGGCGGTCGTCGAACGGCTGGTCGCCCGATCGCTCGGTCCGGCGTGCAGCACGCGCCTGCTGGACAGCGGAACGGCCCCGGACCTCGGCGGATACGCGGTCTTCGACTGGGAACGCCTCGTCCCGCTCCCGCCGACCGCCGACTCCGCCGCGGCTGCGGGCCGCCTACTGGCCGCCGTGCACGAGACGGCTCCACCCGGCGCCGCGCCGCTGCAGGACCAGACGCCCTGCGAGGCGCATCTCGAAACGCACCTGTCGGCGCTGGCCACCGAAGCGCCGGACCTGTACGGGTTGATCCGCGGGCGGCTGGCCGAACCCGCCCTGAGCACGCTGGTGCGAGAGGCCGGACGGCGTTCGGTGACCGCTCCGCGGGTGCTGCTGCACGGCGACTTCTCCCTGCGCAACGTCGCCCGCGGGGCCGGGGGCCGCGAGGTGGTCTTCGACTTCGAGCGGGCCGCGCTCGGCCCGTTCGAAGTCGACCTGCAGAGGCTGTGGGACCGGGAGCTGGCAGCGATCAGGGGCGGCCGCACGGCGTTCACCGCCGCCTACCGCCAGGAGCGGGACACGGACCCGGGACCGCCCGACCCGGTCCTGCTCGACTTTGCCCGCCTGTCCTGCGCGGTCAGCACGCTGACCGCGGCACGGCGCACCGACGACCCCGACTTCGAGGCCGAAGGCCTCACAATCCTGAAAGTCCTGCGATGACGACCAAGAGCTCGACGTCCCGTCTGCTGGCCGTTCCGGCGGCCGGTATCACGCTGACCGTCACCGGAGACCCCCGTACGGTGGCCGCGCTGGAGGAACTGGCCGCTCCCTTCTTCCCGCCCTCCTGCGGCCCGGACGGACGGTCTCTGCGCACGCCACCCGCCCCGGAGAGCCACTGGCAGCTGGACCTGGTCCGGGGACCCGCCGGTGGCACGGCGGAGGCCGAACCGGACGGCACCCCCGCGCACCGCACGGACTTCGACACGGCCGCTCGCCGGATCACCGTGCTCTGCGCCGAGGCCGAGTGGCTGCCGGTGATCGGCCTCCGGTATGCCCGGACCCTCAGCCGGGCGGTGGCGATCGGGGCGGGCGCCGTCCCGCTGCACGGCGCGGCCGTGGAACTGGCGGGCACCGGGATCATCCTGACGGGCGAGAAGATGGCCGGGAAGACCACCGCCGCGCTGTCCCTGGTCCGAAGCGGCGGCGCACTGATCTCCAACGACGACGTCCTGCTCGTCGCAGGCCCGGAGGGCTGGCGGATGGTCGGCGGGCCGCGCTCGGTGGGCATCCGGATGGAGTCACTGGGCGAGCACCGACCGGTGCTCTCGGCGGCCCGGCTCGCCGAGGCGACCGGCGCGCACCCCTCCAACCGCCCCGGCAAGCGGTTCCTGGCCCCCGGAGCGGTCGAGCGGATAGGCGGCTCGGTACAGGTCCAGGCTCCGGCCCACGTGCTCATCGAGCTGGTCAGCGACCCGGATCGATCCGTACGGCACCGATCGGGCGATCACGCACTCGACGACAAGGAGGCAGCCACCGTGCTGCGCGCATACCTGGAGGATGCCGCCGACCGACGGCGTTTCGACCTGATCGACGCCCTTGGCGCCCCGCCGCCCTCACTCACCGCCGACG
Organism: Streptomyces sp. CY-1; assembly: GCF_047218265.1. Classification (NCBI taxonomy): domain Bacteria; kingdom Bacillati; phylum Actinomycetota; class Actinomycetes; order Kitasatosporales; family Streptomycetaceae; genus Streptomyces; species Streptomyces sp. CY-1. The sequence continues at coordinate 2,722,969 of NZ_CP178393.1, read as the reverse complement.
TCCTCGGCTCCGTGGTGGGCTCGCTGCGGTTCTTCCGCTTCACCCACCCGGTCAGTGGCTGGGTGGACGCCTTCCTGGACTTCGCCCGCGCCGTCGCACCGGTCTCCTCCGCCATGGCCGCCTGGACGGTGACCGCATGAAGCTCGGAGTCGTCCTGCGCGCCGAGAACCTCATCCGGGAGAAGGAGTTCCGCCACAACCGGGTGGTCACTCCTTACGGCCCGGTGGACCGCATCTTCAGCGGTGCCCTGCACGGGGTGGAGACCCACTTCCTCTACGGCCGCTTCCCCGGCCGGCGCACACCGAGCTGGGAGATTCCCTACCAGGCCAACCAGAGTGCCTTCGACGAGTTGGACGTGGACCACCAGATCGGTACCTTCGTCGTCGGCGGCGTCGACAAGGCGGTGCGCGGCGGCGACCTCGTCGTCCCGCACGACCTGATCAGCTTCTCGGGTCCCGGCATCAGCCTGCCGCCGCGCGATAACCGTTTCAGCAACGCGCACGTCGTCCCGGCGTTCTGCCCCCTGCTGCGCTCGCTGCTGCTCCGCGGGGCGCGCGAGACCGGGACGGCCGTGCACGAGAGCGGGGTGTACTTCAACTTCTACGGCTTTGCCCGCATCGAGACGGACGCCGAGCTGAGCCTGATGGAAAAGCTGGGCGTCCGGCTGGTCGGGCAGACCCTGGACCCCGAGTTCACCCTGGCACGGCTGCGCCGGCGGCATTACGCCGCCATCGCGGTGGCGATCGACTCCTACCACGACATGAAGAACGAGGCGGAGCAGGACCCCGACGTGTTCCGCGCCCGCTCCCGGCAGGCGATCGCCGACGGACGCGAGCACTTCGAGCGCATCATCGAGGCAGGACTGGCCACCCTCGGCGACGCCCCCGCCGAGGAGTGCGGCTGCGCGCGCGTCGCGACCGGCAACCACCGCGACATGTTCTCCTCCTTTCCCGAGGACCTGCTGTGAACCGCTTCCAGGGGCTCCAGGACGCCTACCTGCACCATCTGGCCGAGCTGCTGGACGAGCCGCAGTTCCGTAACGCCCCTCGCGGCCACGACAGCCAGGAGATCATCGGTTCCGGCTTCACCCTGGACGACCCGCTGCGCCGCCTGGTCACGCACCCGGTCCGGCGCACCAATCTGGTGTTCAACTTCGCCGAGGCCCTCTGGTACCTCTCCGGGCGCGACGACCTCGCCTTCCCGGCCCACTACGCGCCGAGTCTGACCCGGTACTCCGTCGACGGCAGGCACCTGACCGGCACCGCCTACGGGCCGCGGATCTTCCGCCACGGCCCCGGCGCGCTTGACCAGTGGGCCGCCGTCACGGAGACGATCCGGAAGGACCCCGACACCAAGCGCGCGATCATCCAGATCTTCGAACCGCGCGAGCTCCTGGTCCCGGCCAACCCGGATGTCGCCTGTACGCTCGCCCTGCAGTTCCTGCTGCGCGAGGGCAGGCTGCACGCAGTCGCCTACATGCGCGCCAACGACGCCTACCGGGGCATGGTCAGCGACGTCTTCTCGTTCACCTTCCTCCAGGAGGCGATGGCACGGCAGCTCCGCGTGCCAGTGGGCACGTACACACACGTCGCCGGATCACTGCACCTGTACCGGCCCGATGTGCAAGCGGCTGCCCGCCTGGTGGCGGATGGCACGCGCGGTGACCTGCCGCCCCACCGCATGCCCGCGCTCCCCGAAGGGGACAACCGGCCCCATGTCGCCCGGGTGCTGGAACTGGAGGAGGCGCTGCGCACGGGCGCGCTGCGTCTGGATGCCGACCGGATCGACGCCCTCGGCATGCCCCTCTACTGGGCGCAGGTCGTCACCCTCTTCGAACTCCACCGGCGGGCACTCGCCGCAGAGCCCGCCGGCGACCTGGCCGGCCTGCTGCCTCCGCTCTACCGCCACCTGATGTACCGCCGCTTCCCCACCCTGGGTGCGGCCCCGTCCTCCCTGGAGGCCACCGATGCCGCAGTCTGAACCGCGACCCGCACGCCTCACCGTCTTCCTCGGCGGACCCTTCAAGGGCCTGCTCGACCCGGTCACCGGAAGAGTCCCAGAGGCCGACCGGGCCGGCTACACCACCCTGATCGACGCGTTCGAGGAACGAGGATGGCGGGTCTTCAGCGCTCACCGGACCGAGGCTTGGGGCGACGCACTGGTCAGCGACCAGGAGTGCACCCGGCGCGACTGGGAGTGGATGCTGGGCTGCTCGGTGTTCGTGGCCCTGCCCGGCCAGCCCGCCTCCCCGGGCACCCACGTGGAGCTCGGCTGGGCCTCCGCACTCGGCCGCCCGACGGTCGTCCTGGTGGAACCGGGCACCGAGTGCGCCGCGCTGGTCGGGGGACTGCCCGGGATCGCCCCCGTACGGCTTCTGGAGCACACCGGTGACACCAAGGCCGTGTGCGATGCGGTGGAGGACGCGGCGTGGACGGGGGTACCGGCGTGAGCGGGAACCCCGCCGGGCCGCGCGCTCGCTGCCTCACCATCGGCTCCTCCGACTCCGGCGGCGGGGCGGGCATCCAGGGCGATCTGAAGGCGTTCGCCCGGGCCGGCGTCTACGGCGCCAGCGTGATCGTCGGTGTGACGGCGCAGAACACCCTGGGCGTGACCGCCACGACGTCGATCGGCACCGGCATGGTCGGCCACCAGATGAAGGCGGTGCTCGACGACATCGGCACGGATGGAGTCAAGATCGGCACCACCTGGAGCGCTGAACTGATCTGGCTGCTGGTGGACCGGCTGGTCTGGCTGGACGAGGTGCCGGTGGTCCTCGATCCGGTGATGGTGAGCGCAGCCGGCTCCGCACTGGGCGGCGACGAGGAAGCGGTGACCGCGGTACGCGAGGGACTGCTGCCGCTGACCTGGGTGGCGACCCCGAACATGACGGAGGCACGGCGGCTGACCCGGCTGGAGGAGGAGAAGGACCCGGCGAAACTGGCCGAGGCGATCGTCGAACTCGGCGCTCGCGCCGCCCTCATCACCGACGCCTTCCCCGGCGGCGCCGGCGACTGGCTCTTCGACGGTGAACGGCATCACGAGATCACCGGACCCCGGCGCGCCTCCGGATGTGACCACGGCGCCGGCTGCGCGCACTCCGCGCTGCTCACCGCCTTCCTCGCCCGGGGCATGCCGCTGACCCGCGCCGCGCGCACCGCGCACGCGACCGTCTCGCTCGCCATCGAGCACGGCGCGGCGGACATCGGGAACGGCCGCCATCCGGTCGAGCTGACCGCCGGAAGCCTGCCGTGGTGACTCGACTGGGCTGCGATGTCGCGGTCCTCGGCGCGGGAGTGGTCGGCCTCTCCACGGCCTGGCTGCTCGCACGCCAGGGGGCCGCCGTCACCCTGCTCGACTCCGGAACGGCCGGATCCGGGGCCTCGCTCGGCGCGCAGGGCCAGCTCGTGCCGCCCTCGCCGGAACTGCGGCCGTTGTGGCAGCGAAGTCTGGCCCTCTACGCGGAACTTGCGGAACGCACCGGGATGCCCTGGGACGCCGAGCCCCCCGGCACGCTGGTCCTCTCCGCGCCCGGCGCGGTCGACACCAGTAGAGCGCGGACCTTCCCGGATGCCGAGGTGCTCACCGGGGAGGAGCTGCGCACGCTGGAACCCGCTCTCGGTCCGCTGGTCACGGCGGGCCTGCTGCTCTTTGAGGGCCGCCGCATCGAGCCGTCGGCGGCCGTCGGCGCGCTGCTGGCCGAGGCTGCCGTTGCCGGGACGGCGCTGCGCCTCGGTCTGGGACCCCTCCGGCTGGAGGAGGCCGGTGCGTCCGGGTGGGCGTTCGTGCGCGCCGACGGGGAGCGGTTCACGGCACCCCGCGTCGTGATCGCCGCCGGGGCCGGCGCGCGGGCCCTGCTCGCCCCCCTCGGGCTGCGCGTTCCGCTCACCTCCGTGAGTGGGCGGGTACTGGTCACCGAACCCGCGCCGTTCACCCTCGACCACGTCCTGGCCGAGTCGGTGATCGGCGTGCCGCGGTCAGTGGCACTGCTGGCCCATCAAACGCCGGACGGCGGCCTCGTTCTCGGCGGCTCCTGGTACCCGCACGACGAGGCAGAGCCTGACGACCTCGCGGAGCGGATCCTGCGCCGCGCCGACGAGCTGGTCCCCGGCGTGGAGCGGCTGCGGATCACCGCCCAGCGCGGCGGCCTGCGGCCGTTCCTGCCCGACCGCGCCCCCGTCGTCGACCGCCTGGCACCCGGCCTCTACGGCTGCTTCGGACACGGCGGCGAGGGCTACATCGCCGGCCCCGGCTCGGCCGACCTGCTCGTCGGTCTGCTCAACGCCGAACAGGACGGGCGGGCCGCACCCGCCGCGGAGCAGCAGGCATTGCTCGCGGGGTTCCGGTTCGGACGATGGAAGGAGCCGACATGAGTTTCCTCCAGGAGTGCCGTCGGCACTGCGCCGACGTCTGGGAGGCCTACCGCCACCATCCCTGGATCGAGGCGATGGCGGCGGGCACGCTCAGCCCGGAACGCTTCGTCTTCTTCCAGCTCGACGACGGTCCGCATGTCGCCGAGTTCAACCGCACCCTCGCCCTGGGCATCGCCAAGGCCCCGGTCGGGCACGCGTGGGCCACGGCCGCCGCCCACGTCCTGGACGACCTGTCGACCGTCGGTGAACTCGGCGAGAAACGCTCCCTGGTCGAGGAGATCGGCTTCCGCGCCGAACCCGCCTTTGACCGGTGGACCTGCTCCCCGGCCCGCGAGGGCTACCTCAACCACCTGGTGCGCGTGGGATACGAGGGCACCTTCGCCCAGATCGCCGCCAGTGTCTACCCGTGTTCGCTCTTCACCGAGGTGATCGGGGAGCGCTTCGCGGGCGTGGAGATCCCCGGCCCGCCCGCCTACCGCCGCTGGGCGGACATGTACACCCGGCGCACCCGCACCGAGATGTGCGCGGCGCACGCCCACGTGGTGGAGCGGGCCGCCGCCGAGGGGGGAGCCGCCGAACGGGCCATGCTGCAGCGGCTCTACCGCCGCAGTCTGGAGCACCAGGTGCGCGTTTTCGACGCGGCTTGGGAACTCGACGGAGCCTGGCCGGGCGGCGCGGTGGCCCAGGCCGCCCGTGCGGTCGCCGCGGAGGACTACCCGTGACGGCCGAGGTCGACCGTGCCCGGCGCGAAGTCCCCCACCAGCTCGCCGCGCGGGCTGACGGTGCGGGCGACCTCGCGTCCGTGCCGCACCACGTGCAGCCGGGCGGGCAGCAGCCGCAGCGCCTGCACCGGATCGGAGGCGTCCAGCAGTACGAAGTCGGCGGGGCGGCCTTCGGCGATCCCGTAGCGTTCGCCGAGCCGCAGCACCCGCGCGCCCGAGACGGTCACCAGGTCGAGCACCCCGGCCAGTTGCGTGTGTCCGGTGAGGTGGCCGAAGAGCGCGCCCAGCTGGGCGACGGCGAGCATATCCCCGGTGCCCAGCGGCAGCCAGGCGTCGAGGACGGAGTCCTGTCCGAAGGCCACCGTGACACCGGCCTCCAGCAGCTGCGCCACGGGCGCCATGCCGCGGCGCACCGGCGGCGCGTCACCGCGGCCCTGGAGCACCGCGTTGACCATCGGATTGGCCACCACCGCGATCCCGGCGCGGGCGAGCAGCCCGGTCGCCGCCGCGAGGGTGCCCGGGTCGTAGGCGGCCATGGCGGTGCAGTGCCCGAGCGCGACCCGGCCCTGCCAGCCGCGGGCGAGTGTCTCACGGGCCACGACCTCGGCCAGCCGGGAGCCCGGATCGTCGCTCTCGTCGCAGTGCGGATCCATGTCGGCGTCGAACTCCTGCGCCACGTCGAAGAGTTCCTTGACGTGCCGCTCCGCGTCCCGGGGCGTGCGCTCGTAGTGCGGGATGCCGCCGACCACGTCGCAGCCCTTGGACATGGCCGCGCGCAGCGCCTCGCGCTGGCCGGGCTCGCGCAGCAGCCCGTCCTGCGGAAAGGCCACCAGTTGCACATCGCAGACGCTGCGGGCCTCCTCCCGCAGGTCGATCAGAGCGCTCAGCGCGTCCGGGGCGCCCGGACTCACGTCCACGTGGCAGCGCACGTGCAGAGTGCCGGCGGCCACCATCCAGCGCAGCACCTCGCGCGCGTTGCCGTAGATCTGTCGGCCCGTCAGCCGGGTCTTACTCCGCGCCCAGACAGCGATTCCCTCCCGCAGCGTGCCCGAGCGGTTGGGGTCGGCCGGATCCAGGGTGAGCGCGGAGTCCAGATGCATGTGGGCATCGACGAACGGCGGCACCACCAGCCGCCCGTCGGCGTCGATGACCCGGGCGACGGTGGCCGGCGTGCCGCGCCCGGACGACGCACCGATCCGGGCGAACCGCCCGTCGCGCACCAGGATGTCCACCAGGTCCGGTTGGTCGGCCAGCCGTGCGCGCCGCACCATCAGTTGCGCCGGTTCCGGTGCTTCCTCTGTTCCTCGGGCCGGTTGCGTGATCATGCCCAGATTATGTCCGCCCCGGTCCGGCCCTCCCACCCCCGTCCGGCCGTGCAGAGCCCTGACCCCGCCAGGAGACCACCATGCCCGATACCCGTGTCCCGGCCGCCTTTCCGGAACTGCAGATGGGAGTCCTCGTCCCGGCGTCGCCCATCGCGGAGACACTCGACCGGATCGCCTCGCTGGTCCGTCGGGGCGAGCGCCCGCTGGACCGCGTCGCCGACGTGATCCGGCGCAACCGGGTCGTACTGATCGCCGCGGACCATCTCGCCACCGCGTCGGACGGCGCTGAACTCGCCCGGGAACTCGAGCCCTTCGTCGCCGAGCGGATCAGGCGCGCCGCCGCGCAGGACGCCGCGACCGGGTTGCTCGACCGCCTCGGAACCGAACTCGGTATCCCGGTATGGGGCATCAAGGGCCTTTCCAGCCGGGCCGACTACCCGGAGCCGAAGCTGCGCGAACTGCGCGACGCGGACGTCTGCGTCGCCGGGGCCGAGGAGGCACTGGCGCTCGCCGACCGGCTGCGGCGACACGGTTACCGCACGGACCATGGCGAACTGCCGTGGATCAAACAGACCACGGACCGCAGGCCCTACGGGCAGTACAAACTCACGGGCCCGAGCGGATTCGCCGCCGTGGACATCCACTTCGGCCCCGGCTACTCCACGGGCCACTGCGGCCTGCTGCCGCTGCCCGCGCCGACCGAACCGGGCCTGCGCCCGCTGCCTCAGGTCGCGAATCTGCGGCCGATGCTGGGCAACAGCGGCGGAGACGTGCACATCACCCTCAAGGACGTCAACGACCTCTGGGTCGCGGCCCGGACGCTCGGCCCGGCCGAGGTCGGCGCACTCGCGGCCGACGCCAGGACCGCTGTGCTGGGCGGGCACCTGGCCGACATCGCACGCGTCGTCCTGGAGATCACCCGCACCGATGCCGGCCAGCGGGAGGTGCTGGAGGCCCTGATCGCGGCAGGTCCGAGGCGCGCCGCCCGGCCGGTGGTCGCCACCGGCCTGATGGCCCGCACCGCGCCCGTCCGTGTGCTGCGCACCACCGGCCGGGCCTTCGGGCAGGCCGGCGCGCACACCCGTTCGCTCCCGGCCCGCGCGGGTGCGGTGCTCGGCGCCCTCGCCTTCTACGCTCTGCCCACCCGTCCGCGGGTGGTCGCCGCGCCCGCGCTGTCGCGGCGGCCCGCACCGTGGCGCTGCGTGCGGCTGGTCCCGCTCGAACTGGCCCGCACGCTTGACCGCGAGGGCACGGACGCGGGCGACCGGTGGCCCGGCGACCGGCTCACGCCGGCCGCGGCCCCCACCACGCCCGCTTCCGACGCCGAAGACCGCACCGGGTCCGGCGCACCGGAGGGCGGGCTGCGCTGGTCGGCCGGCCACCGGACGCTGACCTACGGCTCTTCCGTCTTCGTCTCGACGGTGTGGGGCGTACTGCCGCGCGCGGTGGTCCGTGCCACCGGGAAGGCGGGCCGATGACCGGCACCGTACGGCTCCGGCCGCCGGACGCCGGGCAGGCGCTCGCCACCGTTGGCCTGACCGCCGGCCGGATCACCGCGCTGGTGGACGAGGGGAAGGCGCACGGGCCCCGCTACCTCGTCGGTTCACTCGCCTCCGGGTTCGGTAACGCCCGCAGCGACGTCGATGTGCACGTCCTGGTGGACGGGCTGGAACAACCCGTCGGATCCCGGCTGCACCATGTGGGCGACACGACCGTGGATGTGGAGCTGTTCCCCGCGCAGTGGCCCGCGCGCGAGGTGGCGCGTCTGAGCGGCGTCCCGGTCGCCGACCTGCCCTTCGGGCGGGTCGCCCTGGACCCCGCGGTGCGGGGCTCCCAACGGCGCTGGCTCTGCCGCTGGGTGCACGCCGTGCCGCTGGACGCCGGGACCGGGGCGCTCTTCTCCGAGGAGGAGGTCCGGGCGCTGCTGCCCGCAATCGTCCGGCAGGCCCTTGACCGTGCCCTGGTGGACGCCGCCGTCGCACTCCTTGCCGACCGTGCCACCCGGGAGGGGGCGGACGGGTGGACCGCGCAGGCGTCGGGCTACTTGTGGAACCGCGCGGCGCGCGGCGTCCTGGAGGTGCACTGCCGGGCCGCAGGCGATGTGACCACGGGGGAGAAGTGGCTGCCCGCCCGGGTGCGACGGCTCGGGCTGCCGCTGCCGCTGCCGGACCCGGGACCGCCCGCCGACGGCGGCGCCGGACTGCTCGCCCGGCTCGCCTGGACGCCTTCCGGTGTACTGGAAGCGGTCCGCGTCCGCCCCGCCGAGGGGCTGCGCCGGGCCGACCTGGCCGGGCGCGGCTTCCTGGTCAACCGGCACGACCGCTTGTTCACTGAGTGGCTGGAGGCCGAGGGCCCCCTCGCGCGGGTGCTGGGGGAGCACTCGCCGGGACGGCTGCTGGACGCCTTTCGGCGTGCCCAGCTGGACCTGGTGGCCGATCCCGACGTGGTGCGGGGGAGGCTGCAGCCGTGACTGTTTTCTCTTCGGATGACGGGATCGACGGCCTGTGGCTCGGGACGCACGGAGCCAACGGCGCCTGGCGGTATGCCCGTTCGGTCGACCCCACGCTGGAGGACATCGAGGCGGCGCGGGCCACGGGCGCCTGGGACCTGTGCGTCGAGGCATGCGCCAAGGCGCTGTACGCGATCCTCGTGTGCCACTGTTCCCTGGACGGGATGCAGGGAGTGCCCGAGCGGGAGCACCTGCACGCGCTTATCGCCTCCTCCGGCCATCCCGTGGCGGCAGCCCTGCGCGCCCTGCCCCTCTCCTACCGGGCCACCGAAGCCGACGCCGAGCGTGCGCACGCGGCCGTCGACGAGCAGGACGCCGTGCTCCGCGCACGGCTGCCGTTCGAGTTGCCGGTGATCCGGCAGGCCGGACGGCACGCGGCCACCGTGCGGGTCACCGCGCAGATCGGTCGCTTCCGGTCCGCGCGCGGGCTCGGGGCGCTGGACTGGGACCGTTCGGGGCTGTGATGCACGATCTGACCGGAGCCCCGTACCGGTGGCCGGACGACCTGGCGGAGCTGTGGCGGCGCTGCCTTCGGCGGGCGGCCTGTGATCCGGGCTGGGACGCCCGGCCGCCCTGGCAGGGCGATCCCGAGTTGCGGGCCGCGCTGGGCGCCGTGCTCGGACTGTCCGTGGCGGCGGGCGGGCCGCTCGTCAGCTCGGGAATCCGCCCTCTGGTGGCGCCGTTCGCCCTCTTGGGACGCAGAGTCGTGGTGGAAAGGCCCAGCTTCCTCGGAGTCGTCACGGCCTTCGAACGGTGCGGTGCCCGGGTGCTCCAGGCGGATCTGAGGGAGGCGTTGCGCATCGCCCGGCCCGCCCGCGAGCACCTGCTGTGGATCACCTCGCCCTGGCGCAACCCCGACGGCTGGAGCCTGGACCGGGCGGCCGCCGACCGCCTGGCCGGCTTCGTCGCCGACGGCGGAGTCCTGGTGCAGAATGAGACGTACCGGTTCTTCACCCCTCCTGGGCTCCGTGCGGAGGGCCTGCGGGTGCCGGGCGCGTTCGTCGCTGGGTCGATGACCAAAGCTGCCGGGCCGTGGGCCCGGCTGGGCTGGCTGCACGGTCACACGGTGCCGCCCCAGGTCGAGGCACACCTGCGGGCCGCTGCCCCGCCGGCGGTATGGCAGCGGGCCTGGGCCCGCTTCGCCGCGGACGGGGGTGTCGAGCGGCTGCTGGAGCGCTGCCGGGCGGTGGCCGCCCTCACCGCCCACGCCTCGGCCGTGTCCGGCACCCGGCAGCACGGCGGCGCCAGCGTGCTGGTACGGCTCGGCATCGAGGAGCCGGTGGACCACCTGCTGCGGGAGCACGGCCTGCGCGTGGGCGACGGACAGGACTTCGGGGCCCCGGCCGGGACGGTACGCCTGTGCTTCCTGGGCTGCCCGGCCGACTGCGACCACCGTGCGCTCGGCCTCCTGCCCTACCCGGACGCACACCGGGCCGGGGCACTGCCGCAACGGCAGGACACCGGCCCCTGAGGCCGCGCTCCGGGCCTACCGACGGGGCACCAGCAGTCCGCCGATCTCCAGTACGTCGTTGAGCAGGTGGTGCACCTGCTCGATCTCCTGGGGGGAGCAGTCCAGCAGGATCTTCACCTCGACGTCCCGCTTGAGCAGGTCGGCGGTCAGGAAAACGCCGACCACGCCGGCGTCCGACGCGTCGCCGACGAAGACGTCCGCCCCGTCGCCGTCACCGCCGGTGGTCCCTTCCAGATACCCGTAGTGGACGGGATAGACGGCTTCGGGGACGCGCGGGTGGCGCGATCCCTTCGGCCGGTCGACGACCAGCTCGGCCGAGGCGACCAACTCGTCGAGGTGGGCGAAGAACCCTGTCCCGCCTCCTGTCGCACCCTCCTGCTCAGCCATGGACGTTTTCCTTTCCGGCCACCAGGTCAGTAATGCTCTTCAGCGTCTCGAAGTTCTCGAAATTCAGCTCGTCGTCTTCGAAGATGATGTCGAAATCCTCCTCGATGCGGAGAGTCAGCTCGACGCTGAGCAGCGAGTTGAGACCGTGATGGGAGAGGATGTCCAGATCTCCGATGCCTTGGGCGTCGCCGAGTAGTTCACCGACCCGTGCGCGCACGATATCGGTGACCTCGCACCTGTCCATGAGTTCGCCTTTCGCGTTCCGGTGACGACTCGAATCGTCGCAGAATCCATTCCACTTTTCCAGTGCCGAGTCGCACGGAAACACCTCTATGGGAAAGGCGGCACAATTCGGCTGATGTCCGGTCGGGAGCGGGAGGCGTCCTGTGCCGTTCCGGCCGGAGCGCCGCCCGAACCCGTCAGGTCCGGGCTGCGGACTGAGGGGGCCGCTCGACGCCGGTGCCTTCGGAGCGTCCTGTCCGGATGACTCGCCGTCCCAGCGCCGGACACCGCGCCGCTCGCTCGCCGGGCCGTCTCCGCACGCCCGTGGGCCTGTCGGCGCCTGTCGCCGCAACGGATCCGACCTGACCGTGCACGACTACGGATCCCCCGCGGCAGGGACTCCCTTCCGGTGCGCGGGACTTCACCTCGGAGGCCGCCGACGCCTTCACCGCCGCGGCGCGGAACGGGGGGCGGACTCCGCAGGGACGCTGATCGATCGGAGATCGGAAATAGATCCGGCGGTCTTAAATTGAGGGAGAAGGGCATGGCAGCCCGCCCCGATCCGGTATTCGCGTATACCTGCCCGAATCCCATGTCTGAGGAGTCATGTACCCAGCCGCCATTCCGGAGACAGCGGTGGAGGACACCGGGACGCCGGCGGAATCCGAGGCCTCACCGAATTTCAGGGACCGATTCCTTCACGCCCGGGCGACGGGCGCGCGCGGCGCCCCTCCGGAATTCGGGATGTCCGTGGACGCCGCGGAATCCCGCCTGCGGCGCCGAGACACGGTCCGGGACAGGCATGGAGGGCCTGCGGAGCGCAGGCCGCCGCGGAAGGCAGCGCGGGCCCCCCTCGTCACGCTGCGGGGGCCGCGGGTCCCGGTGCGTCCGCAGACGCGGACCACCGGCTACACCGTCGCGTGCCCGGCCGCGGTCTTTGCCCTGCACGGGGTGATCGTCTCCGTCCGGCAACCGCGCGAGGCCCGCCGGATCCCGGACGGCGCCCGGGACCTCGGGGTCCGCCACCGGGGCGTGTGCTCCGTCCCGAAGGCACTGCGCGGACTGCCGCCGGGCGCGCTCCCGCTCCGGAACTTCAGCCACTTCGTAGTGCCGGACCGAATCGACGGCCGACGAGTGCATCCGGCCGATCCACAGTCCTGCCGGGCCGACACCCTTATGCGCGGGCCCGGAACCACCCTGGTTGTCATCGCGCACCGCCTCACCGCCGTCGAGGACACCGGCCGGATCGTCGTGCTCGACGAGGGCCGCGTCGTGCAGGCGGGGCGGCACGACGCGTCACCAGCGCACGACGGCCCCTGCCGCTCTTCGGTCCGGCCGGGCGGGGAGGGCGAGTGATGACGGACGTCGTTCCCACCACACCGGCGGCCCCCGGCATCCCCGTCGACCTGGTGACCGTCCTCGACCGGGCCGCCCGTCTGCACGGTCCGCGCCCCGCGGTGCGTGACGCCTTTGGATCCTGGACCTGGAGCCGGCTCTCCGCCGCCAGTTGGACGGTCGCAAGGAGACTCGCCGAGCACGGCGTCGAACCGGGCGGCAGGGTGCTCTCGGTGCTGCCGCCGGGCCGGGAGTTCGCCGCGCTGCTCTTCGGCGTGCTGCGGGCCGGGTGCTCCCTCGTCCCGGCCCGCCCGGCGAGCAGCGACTTCGAACTCTCCCACCTGCTGGCCGACGCACGGCCCGTGCTCGTGGCGACCGCCGACAGACCGGTCCCGGCCGCCGGCGGTGCCGCGGTCCGCGTCTCCACCCTGCTACGCGACGGTGTCCGCCCCGCCGCCGCCCCCGAGCCCCGCCACCAGGTCGGAGCGTCGGACGAGGCGCTGCTGCTCTACACCTCCGGCTCCACCGGACGCCCCAAGGGCATCGTCTGCCCTCACCGGGCGGTGGTCTTCGCCGCACGCGCCATTGCCGAGCGCCTCGGCTACCAACCGCAGGACGTCGTCTGGAACCGGTTGCCGCTCTCCTTCGACTACGGGCTCTACCAGCTCTTCCTCTGCGCACTCGCCGGCGCCGAACTGGTGCTGCCGCCGGGGGAGATGTCCGCGGGCGAGCTGGCGCGGCTGCGTGAGGGCGGCGCCACCGTGCTGCCCCTGGTCCCTGCCCTCGGTGTCACGCTGGCCCGGCTCGCACGGCGCGACCCGCGCCCCACCCGGGTGCGGCTGCTGACCAACACCGGCGCGGCCCTCGTCGGCGCCGACGCCGCCCGGGTCCGCGCCGTGTTCCCCGGCAGCTCCCTCGTGTGCATGTACGGGATGACCGAGTGCAAGCGCATCACCATCGCCGACCCCGACGAAGACCTGACGCACCCGGGCACCGTCGGCCGGGCCTTGCCGGGCACCCGGCTGTTCGTCGTCAACGAGCACGGCCGCCCGCAACCGCCAGGCACCGCCGGCCAGATCGTATCGGCGGGTCCGCACGTCATGGCCGGTTACCGGAACGCCCCCGAGGAGACCGCGCACCGCTTCGGCCCGGCCCCGGACGGCGACGGCACGGCCGTCTACACGGGCGACACGGGCCGGATCGATCCGGACGGGCGGCTGTACTTCCTCGGCAGGAGCGACGACATCTTCAAGCACCGTGGCTGGCGGATGAGCACCCTGGAGCTGGAGACGGCTCTGCTGGACGTTCCGGGGGTGAGGGCCGCCGCCACGGCGCCGCCCGACGCCGCCGGCGTACTGACCGTCTGGGCGGTCACGGATCTCGCGGCGCACGAGGTGCTGCGGGCACTGGTGGAGCGACTTGGCGCCGCGCGGGCGCCGGACCGCTGCGTCGTGCTGGCGGAGCTGCCTCGTACGGCCCACGGGAAGGTGGACCGTGTGGCGCTGCGCACAGGGGGGTGGCAGCGATGAGCCGCCCCGGGTACACCGTGATGCCCGACCTGCTCAGCCGGATCGCCCAGGATTACGGCACACCGGCATACGTCTACGAACTGGCCGCGGTGAGCGTCGCGGCCGCGACGCTCACCGCGGATCTGCCCGTCCCCAGCGGCTTGATGTACTCGCTGAAGGCGAATCCGCATCCGGCGGTCGTCGGCCGGCTGGTCACCGGTGGCAACGGTGCGGAGGTCAGCTCACCCGGCGAACTCGCAGCCGCCCTCGATGCCGGCTGCTCACCAGAAAAGATCATGTACACCGGACCGGGCAAGGATTTCCAGCACCTGGTCGGGGCCCTGACGGCCGGGGTGCGCTGTTTCTCGGTGGAGTCGCTGGTCGACCGGGACCGGCTGGCCGACGCCTGCCACATGCTGGGTGTCCACGCCGAATACCTCGTACGGCTCAACACCCCCCGAGGCAGCGCGCGCGGCGCCCTGCGCATGACCGGGCGGCCCACCGCGTTCGGCACCGACCTGGCCAACCGGCAGGAGATCGCCGCACTGCTGCGGGCCCGCGGCCGGGTCCGCCCCGTGGGCACCCACACCTTCAGCGCCACCAACGTCGACGAGCCCGCCGCGCTGCTCCAGGAGTTCCGCAGCGCCCTCGCCGCCGTCCGTACCGTGTGCGGCGCGGCAGAGTTCGCCCCGCGACTGCTCGCACTCGGCGGTGGGTTTCCAGCACCCATGGCACGGCCGGGCGCGCTGGCCCGCCATCCGGACCTCGCTGCGGGCCTCAAGGGTGAGCTGGACACGGCATTCCCGGGCTGGCGCCGGGGCAGGCCGCGTATCCTCTTCGAGTCGGGCCGCTACCTGACGGCCACCGCCGGCACCCTGCTCACCAGGATCCTGGACGTCAAGGCATCCGGCGGCCGGACCTTCGTGGTGCTGGACGCCGGGGTGCACGTGCTCGGCGGGATGGCCGGCCTCGGCCGCCTGATGGCGCCCAGTGCCCAGCCCTTCACCGTTGGCGGGAGCGGCGCCGGCGAGGAGACGGCGGTGACGCTGGCCGGCCCGCTGTGCACCCCGCTGGACGTGCTCAACGCCTCGGCCCGCCTGGTCGATCCGCGGCCGGGGCAGTTGCTCGCCGTGCCCAACACCGGCGCCTACGGCCCGACCGCCAGTCTGCTCGGCTTCCTGAGCCACACTGGCCCGGTCGAGGTCGTCGTCGAGGGCGCCCGGATCCACAGCGCCCGCCGCCTGGTCATCAGCTCGGAGAAAGTGACTCCCCTTGTCTGAGTCCCGCACCCGCCCCATCCCCGCCCGACCGGCCTGCGACGGCAGGACGCAGGACAACCTGGACGCGCTGGTCGCCCTGCTCGCGGTCAACGCCGCGGGCGTCGACCGCACCGCATGCTTCCCTGAGGAGAACCTCGCGGCCCTGCGCAGTGCGGGCTACCTCGGCTTCCTGATACCCCGCCGGTACGGAGGCATGGGCCGCGACCTGGCCGACCTGGTCACGGTGGCGCAGTGCCTCGCCGGAGCCTGCCTCTCCACGGCGATGATCTGGGCGATGCACTGCCAGCAGGCCGACGTGCTGGTCCGACACGCCGGCCCGCGTCTGGCCGCGGAGTTGCTGCCGCGGGTGGCCGCCGGCGAGGTGTATTTGGCCTCCGTCACCACCGGGACGGTGACCGGAGGCCACCTGCTCTCCGCGGCCGACGCTCTGGAGCGCGGCATCGAGGAGGAGATCCTGCTGCGGCGCGAGGCCCCGGTGGTCACCGGAGGAGAGCACGCCGACGGCTTCCTGATCACCATGCGCGAGACGGCCCACGCGGACGGGCACGCGGTCAGCCTGGTCTACGCCGACCGCGACGCGCTCACGGTCGAGGCAACCGGCGGTTGGAACACCCTGGGGATGCGGGGCACGGCCAGCGGGGCGCTGAAACTCTCCGGCGCGGTGCCCCCGGACCAGGTCGTCGGGCCGCCCGGTGGCTTCCGGGAGGTCGCCCTGGACAGCATGATCCCGGTGGGACACCTGGCCTGGAGCGCCTGCTGGCTCGGCGCCGCCCGCTCCTCCTTCTCCGCCCTGCTGCGCTGGCTCAGCAGGGAGCAGCGCGACCGCCTCTCCTCGCCCCTGGTGCACGAGCGCCTCGGCCGGATAAGGCTCGACCTGGAACTGGTCAGCGGATACCTCGGCGGGGTGCGCCAAGAGGTGGAGCGAGTACGCGCCGACCGGTCCCGGCCGGACTCCGCCGAGGTGCAGATCCACCTCAACTCCCTGAAGACAGCCGCTTCGGAGCTGACCTATCAGGCGGTCGACCGCATGGTGCAGCTCGCTGGACTGGCGGTCGGCTACGGCGCGGACTCGCCCGTCCCACTGGAGCGGACGCTGCGGGATCTGCGTTCCGCCGCGCTGAACTACTCCAACGACCGCTTGTGGACGGCCAACGGAGCGCTGTGCCTGCTCGACCGCGGCGTCACGTTGCTGTGAACCCGCCTGAGGCGGATACGCCGGCGTTCCGCAGCGCCGACTGCGCTGTGCCGCTCTCGACCCGGACCGGGCGATGCCCGGCCCGGAAAGAGGAACGCGACAGTTCCCCGCACAGGTCCGCGCCCACGTCGAGCACGTCTTTGCCCGTACGAAGGCCGGCAGACCGGCAGGACCGGACATCTCGTGAACGTCGTGGATTTTCGTGTGCGCTGCTCTTGTCGAAAGGAGAAAAATGACTCGCCGGCAGGACTCCATGAGTAGGGAACCGCATATGTCGTCTCCTGCCGAGGGGGTTCGAGTCCCTCTGATGTGGTCTCAGGAGATGTACTGGTACCAGTATCATCTCCCCCTCCCCGTCGTCGACAGCGCGAAGATTCCGCTTACCATCCGGATACCGGGACCGGGCGCCTCGGAAAAGTCGGTGGTCGATGCCGTACGAAACCTGATGTTCCGGCACGAGGCCCTGCGGACCCTTTATCCGACCGACTGCTCCGGTGTCCCCTTTCAACTGGTACTCGATCGATTCGAGGATCCTCTTCCGGTCCGTCGGGACGGCGACGGGCCGGAAGAGGTCGAGGTAGTCTTTCATGCCCTCTTCGACCCGCCTATGGATCAGTCCGCGGATCTCCCGCTCCGCTTGGGATTCACGATGGAGAACCAACGCGTAAAAACGCTCGTACTGCTGCTGAACCACATCTCGGCTGATGGGGCGAGCCTCTCTGTCGTACGAGCGGAACTGGAAAGGGATCTTGGCCTCTCCTCGCGGAGTGCGGGCCCTCGGGCAGCCGCTGAACGGCGACAGGTGAAGGTGCAGCCGTCGTCGCTCGCACGGCAGCAGGAATCAGGCATGCGCGATGCACGGAATGACAGGGCCCTGCGACACTGCGAGGATGTTCTGTCCTCCGCGCCGGCGGCGCAGTTTCCCCGCTTTCGTTCCACCGCGGGCGCGTACCCGCATGCGGAGGCCGGGAATCGCTACCAGCGGTCGTCCCTTCGGTCCTCTCGACTCCTCCTGGCCCTGCGAAAAACGGACAGGAAATCCGGATCCAGTGTGTCCTCCATGCTGTCCACCATATTCTCCGTAGCTGTCGCCGCGCTCTCTGGAAACCCCAGGGTCGTCTTCAGAACCAACTTTTCAAACCGGTTCCAGGAGCTTGAGAACTCGGTCGGTTGCTTTTTCCAGGAGGCGCTGGTCTCTGTGAACCCATTACCGGACGTCACCATCGGCGAGCTGATGACCGAAACCGAGCATCGCACTCTCGTAGGAGCCAGGCATGCACAGTACTCATATCTGCGGTTCCGGGACCTGAAAGCGCGAGTGGAGGCACAGCGCGGTCACCCGATCCGGCTGGGCACGATCATCAACTGCAGCAGCCGATTCAAGGAGGCGCTGCAGGGCCCCGGCATCCCGACCCACCCCGCAGAGGTCCGGCCGAGTTCCATCAAGAGGCTTGAGTGCCTGTGGCGCGATGAATACACCGATCTCTGCCTGAGGAGCTACCCGAAGGACGGAGAAGCGATCCTGGACCTCATCGGACACCGGACCGTGATCGGGCAGGACCAGATCGACAGGATGCTGACCGGGATGGAACGGTTCCTGATGGCCTGGGCGGACGAACCGGACCTGGCGAACACAACGGTGACGGAGGTGGTGGAGCGTTTCAGACTACCGGTCTCACACTACGGCGAGGGCTGGGTCCACATTGATCACAGCTGGGTGAACACGTCCGAACTGGAGCGATTGATCCGCACGGTCGAGGGGGTCGAAGCTGCTTCGGTCCGCGTCGCGGAACGCCCCCCACGTGAACATGCCCTCGTTGCCCGGCTCGTCGGCGAGCCGGGCAGGCAGGCGGAAGTGCGAGCTCGCATCCTGGCCGCGCTGCGTGAGGAAACGGACCTCATCTGCCCGCATGAGTTCGAATGGCGCGACAGGCCGCTGGAACCCGGCGCCTCGCTGCCCACCGACATCGCGCCCGGCACAGCCACCGCGTCCGCCGTCCACCGCGACTCGGACCGTCGGACCGCCGGGACGGGCGACCGGGCGCTGACGACAGCCCTGTTGGCGGCCATGGACGACGCCGAGGTCGATCTGGATCTTTCTTACGCGCAACAGGGAGGAACCGCCGTCATGGCACCAGCAGTGGTGAAGCATCTCGCGTCGCTGGGATTCGCGGGACCCACCCCGGACGATCTGCTGGGACCGTGGCCCCTGCGTGCTGTGGCGGAGCTCTGTGCCCCGCACCGGGAATCGCTCGGCCGATGAGTACCACGACTGCCGGCACAGAGCCCTCTCCGGCCCACCTTCCCGGACCGTCGGACGACGTCACGGACTGGCGAACCCGTCGGTGGACGGCTTCGCAACGAGAACGCCCGTCTCCGACGGGTACGGATCCTCTGGGGGACGGTTGAACAGGATGTCCACCGATCGAGGTGCGGGCGGGACGACACCCCTCACCAAGTCCCTGCTCACAGACCGTCTCGACCTTCTGCGGCTCTCCGCAGCCGACCGCCGTGTCAGCGGTCTCCTCGTCCTGGTCCACCTGTGGGCGGCGGCGGTGCCCGCGCTCACCGCGGTGGCCACCGGTTGGCTGGTGGCCGGACTCACCGGCGCCGCCACCGGGCGGGAAACCGTCTCGGCAGTGGCGTGGCCGCTGATCGCCGTCTCCGCGCTGCTGGTGGCCGACGAGATCCTCACCTCGCTGGGCAGAACCCTGGAGCAGTACAACGCCGGACGCATCGACGCGCGTATACGGCGTCGGGTCCGTCGCCTGGCCATGGCACCGTCGAGCATGGCGCACCTGGAGGACCCGGTCTTCGCCGATGAAGCCGCACGTGCCTCGGACGTCGGCGAGGGCCGGGTCCGATCACCGGGAACCGCGGCGGTGGGCCAACTCCGTCTGTGCTTCCGCTTTCTAGGGGCGCTGGGCTCCGCCGCCGTGATCGCCGTGTCCTTCTCTCCTTGGCTCGCCGTCGTCCTGCTGGTGGTCTGCGCCGTCAACCGGGCGCTGATCCGGCGCTGGTGGGTGCACCTCGCCGAGGTGCGCGACGAGCGCGAGAGCATGCGGCGCCGGGCGGAGTACTGGAGTGATGTCGCCTCGACCGGGCCGGCCGCCAAGGAGGTCCGTCTTTTCGGCCTGCACGAGTGGGTGGTCCGGCGGCGTACTCACGAACTGCTGGCCTGGGCGGAAACGATCTGGTCGGCTCGCCGTGAGATCCTGCGTCAGCAAGGCTGGATCGCTCTGCTGGCAGCGATCGCCGCCGGCTCCGCGCTGCTCCTGCCGGGGCTGGCCGCCGCGCGCGGCGACCTTTCCGTCAGCGCCTTGATGACTGTGATCGTTGCCGCATGGGGCGTCTTCCAGATCGCCTCCATGGGGCGCGAGGCATTCGACATCGAGTACGGCCTCGGCGCGGTCCGCGCGCTGGAGCGTCTGAACACCACGCAACACGGGATCGCCACGTCCGCCGGCACCGATGTCCAGCAGGCCGGCGAGCCGTCGGCCACCCCGGAAGAGGGTGCCCCGGCGACTCTGCGCACCGAAGGGCTCGTCTTCGCCTACCCCGGCAGTCAGCACCGGGTCATCGACGGTCTTGACCTGACCGTCCGTTCCGGCGAAGTGCTGGCACTGGTCGGGCACAACGGCGTCGGCAAGACCACCCTGATCAAACTGCTGTCCGGCCTTTACCTCCCGACCGCCGGCCGTCTGCTGGTCGACGGACGGCCCCTGGACGCGGCGGGGGCGTCGGCGTGGCGCAAGCGCGTCGCGGTCGTCTTCCAGGACTTCAACCGCTATCCGCTCTCGCTCGCTGACAACATCGCCCTCTCGGCGCCCGAACACCGCCACGACAAGGAGGGGATCCGAGCCGCCGCGCGCCGCGCCGGCGTCGACGTCCTCGCCGACCGGAGTCCCGACGGCTATGACACTTTGCTCAGCGCCGACCGCACCGGCGGCACGGATCTTTCCGGCGGCCAGTGGCAGCGCGTCGCGATCGCGCGCGCCGTCTTTGCCGTCGAACACGGCCGGGACCTGCTGGTCCTGGACGAGCCGACGGCCCACCTGGACGTCCATGCGGAGGCCCGCTTCTACCGTCAGGTCGTCGCCGAGGTCACCGGGGCGACGGTGGTGCTCATCTCGCACCGCCTGTCGACGGTGCGTCAGGCGGACCGGATCGTCCTCCTGGAGGCTGGGCAGGTCACCGAGCAGGGCACCCATCGCGAACTGCTGGACGACGGCGGTGAGTACGCCCGCCTCTTCAGGATCCAGGCCGCCCGTTTCACCGACACCGGGCCCCGCACCGGAGAGAAGGAAGCCGCACGATGAGTGCGAAGAGCTCCGCAGGCGCGGCGAGGTCCGGGTCTGGCACCCTGCGGACCGCGCGCCACACCTTCGCCCTGGCATGGCGTATCGACCCTCCTGTGGTGGGCGTGGTCGTCGCCCTCTCCCTCGCCCAGACGGGCGCGGTCGCGGCCACGGGCCTGAGCCAGCGCCGGGTCGTCGACGCGGCGCAGAGCGCCGGTGGGCATCCGCTCGGTGCCCTGGTCCTAGCTGTCCTGATCGGGGTGGCCGGTCATGTCACCGCCGCGGCGGGCAACCGCGTCCGGTACAACTACCAGCACGACCTCACCGACCGCGTGGACCTCGAGGTGAACCGGGAGATCCTCACCGCCACCGCCTCCATCCCCACCCTTGAGCACCTCGAACGTCCCGGCTACCTCAACCGCCTTGAGCTGCTGCGCCGCCAGACCGGCGCACTGGCCGGCTCCTGCTGGTCCCTGAGCGACACCGCGATCGACGTGATCAGCGCCGGGCTGTCGGTGTGGCTCCTGGCCGGTGTCCACCCGGCCCTCGCCGTCCTGGCGCTGCTTGCGTTCCCCCCGTTGTGGGCGGCCGAGCGGGCCAAACGCAGCCTTGCCGCGGCCCGTGCCGCCACGGCCGAGGACCAGCGTCTCGAGGACCGGATCCACCGCATGTTCCTGACACCCGAAACGGGTAAGGAGATCTACCTGGCCGGAGCCGGTGCCGTCCTGGACGAGACCGCCCACGCCGCCCGCACCCGCGCGGTCACCGTCGTCCTCAAGGCCCGGCTCGGGGCGATCGGCTGGCAGCTCACCGGCTGGGTCTGCTATGCGGCCGGGTTCATCGCAGCCCTGGTCCTCACCACCTGGCTGGTCGCCCGGGACGCGGCCTCGCTCGGGGATCTGATGCTGGTCATCACTCTGGGCACCCAGCTGCGTCTCCAGATCCGCGGCACCGTCTCCGGCTACTCCCGCGTCGCCGAGGCCGGCGACACCACCGGCCACTACATGTGGCTGCTGGCCTACGCTCGCCGGCAGCGGCCCACCGGTACCCACCTTGTCCCTCACATGCCGGAGGACGGCATCCAGGTGCAGGACGTCGCCTTCACCTACCCCGGTTCGCAGGAGCCGGTCCTGTCCGGGGTGAACCTCACGCTGCGGCCCGGATCCACCATCGCCGTAGTAGGGGTGAACGGTGCGGGCAAGACCACCCTGATCAAACTGCTGAGCGGGATGTACGCGCCCACCGCAGGGAGGATCGAGGTCGGCGGCGTTCCGCTGGACGAACTGGACACCATGGCCTGGCGCCGCCGTCTCACCGGCGCCTTCCAGGACTTCGTCCGTTTTCAGCTGCCCGTCCGTCACACCGTGGGGATCGGCGATCCGGACGCGATGGACGACCGGGAGGAGGTGGCCCGTGCAGTGCACGAGGCAGGGGCCGACCCGATCATCAACCGGTTGCCCGACGGCCTGGACACCCAACTGGGCACGGTCTACGGAGGAGCGGAACTCTCCCAGGGGCAGTGGCAACGCCTGGCCCTGGCACGCGCCCTGATGCGCCGACACCCGCTGCTGCTCGTACTGGACGAACCCACCGCCGCCCTCGACCCGCTGGCCGAGCACGAACTGTACGAACTGTTCATGCGGCAGGCGGGTGCGGACCCCGGCCGGATCACCCTCCTGGTCTCCCATCGCTTCTCCACCGTTCGGGGAGCCGACCACATCGTGGTCCTGCACGGCGGCCGCGTCAGCGAACAGGGCACCCATGCCGAGCTACTGGTCGCAGGCGGCCACTACGCGGAGCTGTACAGGACTCAGGCCGAGGCCTATCAGGAGGAGGGCGGCCGATGAGAAGGGCTCAGGAGCAGCCCTGTGAACCAGCCCTCACGTTCCGCAGGGACACCCAGCCGTTCCTGGGCACCGCCCGCGCCCTGCGACGTCGCACGCACACTGCGGATCTCGCGGCGCGGCTGCGGCGATCCCACCTCGCGGCGTGAGCCGGTTGGAATGCGGTGGCGTGTCTCCCGGCCTCCCACCAGTCCGATGACCGGGCACCGCACCGGGGCCTTGAGCCACACGAACGCCCCCGCTCGGCCACCTGTCCAATCGGCGGTCCGGCCGTAGGGGCGAACGGGTCGGGAGCGGGGCTGGTGTCGTAGGGTTCCCTCGCCTCTTCTTCGTGGCCCTGCACGGGCTTTCGCGCCGTGGCATCCGCCTCGGCCCGGACGCGTTGCGGCGGCTGGCGGGGCCTGCTCCCGGCGGCCCTCTTCGGACCGGACCCCGGACCCCGGACAGCCGCCGGCCGCGGTATGCACGGGGCGCTCCGTACGTGGGCCTTCGGTACCCGGCCGCAACGAGGCGTGCCCGCCGGCCTCCTGCCCGGCCGACGTCGCAGTCCGGGGGACTGACGCGGTCGCGGTCGCACGCAACAGCGTTCATCCGCACGAGCAGTTGGAGGACTTCCTCGCGGTGTTCGCCACCACAGGTGGGGGCTGCGGGCCACGCTGCGTGCGACGGAGACCGTTTCGTCCGTACGGACCGGTCCGGGAACCTGCGATGGCGCCCACGCCCGCGGGCCCCGGCACCTTCGGGGGCCACCGTCATTCCGGCCGGGACACGACGTACGTGGTCCGCCGCGAGGCGGCGGACAAGGCGGGCACCGTGCGAAGTTTCGCGGTCTCCTCCGCCCGTGTGTGATGGCGGGCGAAGCGGCGGACCAGGGGGTGCATGGTGTAGCTGCCGGGCGTCGCGGGTTCCAGCAGCACCGCGTCCACGAGCGCCTCGAGGAGGTCCTCCGTCGCGAACCGGTCCGCGTGGAGCACCGTCGCGGCGGCGGAGACCGTGATCTGCTCACCCGTGCCCCTCGCGAGCAGCCGCAGGGCGCGTGCCTGCTCCGACGGTAACCTACGGTAGCCCGGTTCCAGGGCGTTGCTCACGGAGAGTCCGCCCACCTGCAGTTCCGCGACGGTACGCCGCTCGTTGCCGAGCCGCTCGCCCATGACGGCGAGGGACCAGTCCGGACGGGCCGCCAAACGGGTCGCCAGGATGCGCAGCGCCAGCGGCAGCCCGCCGCAGGCCTCGGTGAGGAGCAACGCCTCGTCGGGTTCCCGCTCCAGCCGGTGCCGCCCGAGGGTCCGGCCGAGCAGTTCCAATGCCTCGTGGTGACTGAAGGAACGCAGTCCCAGCTGGCGGGTGAGCGGCAGCCCGGCCAGCCGCGCGCGGTGGGTGACGACCACGGCGCAGCTGGACGACCCCGGCAGCAGGTCCCGCACCTGGTCCGCATCGCGTGCATCGTCCAGCACCAGGAGCATCTTCCTGCCGTCCAGCAGGGAGCGGAACATCCGACAGCGGGCTGCCGTGCCAGCAGGCACCGCTTCCACGCCCAGTGCGGACAGGAACCCCGCCAGCACCTCACTGCTGTGCGCCGGACGGTCGCCGGTGCCCCTCAGGCCCCAGAACAACTGGCCGTCGGGATAGGCGTCGCGCACTCGGTGCGCCACGTGCACAGCCAGCACGCTCTTGCCCACCCCACTCATACCGGTGAGCGAGACGACGGCCGGCGCGCTGCCCCGGCTCCCGGTCAGCAGCTCGCACAACTCGTCGATCTCGGCAGTCCGGCCGGTGAAGTCCGGCAGGTCGGGCGGCAGTTGCGCGGGGACGAGACGGGCCGAGCCGGGCGGCGTCACCGTCACCGTCTCGGTGACGGTCGCCGGAAGCAGGTCCCCCTGCAGAATCCGCTGGTGAAGCTCCGTCAGCTGGGGACCGGGTTCGAGACCGTACTCCTCCACCAGAAGGGCGCGGGTCGCGTTGAACACGGCCAGGGCGTCGGCCTGGCGTCCCGCCGCGTACAGGGCCCGCATCAGCAGGCCGTGCAGCCGTTCGCGAAGGGGATACGCGTCGGCCAGTTCCCGTAAGCGCAATATGGTCATCTGGTGGCGGCCACGGGCGAGGTCGAGTTCCAGTTGCTCTTCGGTGACGGTCAGGCGCAGTTCGGAGAGCCTGTCACGCTGCCGTTCGGCGAAGGGGCCCGGCACGCCGGCCAGCGGATTGCCGCGCCACAGGTCCATGGCTTCGTCGAGTATGTCGCTTGCCGTGTCGGACTGCCCGGCGAGCCGCAGCCGCAGGGCTTTCTTCAGCATCGCCTCCGCACGGTTGGCGTCCACGGCGGATGCGTCGATGTCCAGGCGGTAGCCATCCCCCACGGAGAGCAGCTCGTGCGCGGGCGAGCCCTCGCTGCCCAGGAGGCCGCGCAGCCGCCAGATGTGGGTCCGGATGCTGCGTACGGCCGCGGCGGGGGGCTCCTCGCCCCACAGCGCCTTGACGAGTTGGGTCATCGACACGGCATGGCCCGCCAGCAGTAGGAGAACCAGCAAAGTGCCCTGCTGCTGCGGTGCCCCCAGCCGGGGCAGCTCCGTGCCGTCCCGATAGGCGCGCATCTCGCCGAGTACGTCGAATCCAAGCCCGGGGATCAATCCAACCTCCTGAGGAGAAACGGTACGGCCGCCTCGAAGGCGGTGGTCCGTCCCCCACACCACAGCCAGAGAACCCAGACGACTTTTACTGCCCATGCGAACAGCCGCAACACCAAACAACACCAAACCCACGCCCCCCATCGGCGGCGCGGTCGCCCCGGGTTGGGGTACCGTCGCAGGCCGCCTTCCCGGACTTTTATCGATGCCGGGGAGGGCGGATGGCCATCTGGTCGTCCGCTCGGTGTGTCGACGAGGTTCCGCACGTCCGTGGCCGTGACCAGCACCGTGCGAACGGCGTGCGACGGCGTCGGACGGGGACAGGACCCGGGCGGCGCCCTGGCAGTCGCCGCGGTGAGAGGGAAGTCAGGTACCGGTGCATGGCGCCGCTCAGGCGTCGCGGTCAGGGCAATGCCACTGCCTGGTCCGGCCATGCAGTGCATGAGCGTGGACTTGCCGGATCCCGAAGGTCCCATGATTGCTGTGAATTCGGTCTGCCGGAACCCGACAGAGACGCTGTCCAGGGCGACCACCTGGGTCTCGCCCTGTCCGTAGACCTTGGTCAGGGCCGTTGCGCGGGCCGCGGCCACGGCAGGGCGGGCCGTGGTGGGAGCGCTGGAGGGGAAGGCGGTCACGATGAAGTGCTCCTGTCGTATGGGGTCGTTGGACCGGAAGATGCCGAGGGCCCGCCGAGGTGGATCAACGGGATTTCGCTGTGGCTTCCATCGTCTGTGCCGGCGAAATCTCAGACATCCGACCGCATGCCCGTTACTGCTCCGGCCTTGAGTCGAAGACGGGCGTTGCTGGGTAGTCCTCAAGAAGGAGAGACCCCCGCCCTGAGTCGATGAACTGGCCAAACCTCAATGAGCTGCCACGGGACAGGACCGAACGTTTCATCGCCGAGTGTCGGTGGAAACAGATACGGCTCGGCGCCCGCACGACCGCTGCCTGGTGGGAGGCGGCGGGGCAGGAGCTGCCGCGCAGCCGGTTCGGGGTCCGGCAGCCCGGTGGCGCTCTTCGTTGTCCAGGGGGTCACCGGATCGTCAGTTGTTCGCGGACGTCCAGCGCCGCCCAGACCGCGCGGCCTGGGACACGGCCGCCATCAGGTCGGTATTGTGCCGCGCGTGGGCGAAATCGGGTGCGGACCGGCTGCCCGTCTGCAGGTCGCGAACCAGACATGCGTAGAGTTCGGCTACGTTCAGCGCGGGGCTTGCGGTGGTGGCAGGAGCCGCGGGCTTGTCGGGGGCGGCGAAGGAGATGCTGGAGGCCAGGCTGAGGTCCCCGCCTTGCACTCCGTAGAGGGTGCCGCCGGTGAGCGTGAGCCATCCGTCGGTGCCGCGCAGTTCGAACCGGAAGTCCGCGTCCTCGGGCGGCACACCGCCGACGACATCGGCGGTCACGATCGCTCCTGTCGTGGTCCGGGCCAGGACATCGACATGGTCGGGTACTTCCCTGCGTGCCTGTCCACCTGTGTCGAGGAGCTGGGGGTGCGGCCACAGAGTTTCGGTGCGGGCGTCCACCGCGGTGATCTCGCCGAGCACACCCTCGACGAGGTCGAGGGTGTGGCCGGCGGTGATCGTCAGCAGGGAAGCGCCGGACTCCTCCTTCTCGAAGTACTCGTACGCTGAGGTGCTCGCCGCTCCGAAGGCGGACGAGGTCGACACGACCCGCGCGTTGAGCGGTCGTCCGATGCGGCCCTCGGCGATGATCTGGGCTGCACGCCGCACCGTGTGCCGCTCGAAAAGTCATCGCCGCAGGTGAGCGGGGTGTGGTCGGGCCGCTGGGATCATGCGTAGGTGATCGTGTCTTTGCTGTACAAGGTAACCCGGAAGCTGCTGACGGTTCCATCGGTGCTCCTCCGTCGTGGGACGGCGAAGGACGCGGAACTGCTGGTGCTGCGGCACGAGAACGCGGTCCTGCGCCGCCAGTTGACCGGACCGGTCCGCTATGAGCGTGCTGACCGGTTCTGGTTCGCAGCCCTGTCCGGGCTGATACCTCGACGCCACTGGCTCAGGGTCTTCCCTGTCACGCCCGGCGCCCTGCTCGCCTGGCATCGTCGGTTCATCGCCGCGAAGTGGGACTACACCGCGCGCCGACGCACCGGACGCCCACCCACCCCGGCAGCGATCAAGACACTCGTTGTGCGGTTGGCCCGGGAGAATCCGCAGTGGGGGCACAGGCGGATCCAAGGTGAACTGAGCCGACTCGGGTATCGGATCGCAGCTTCGACGGTCTGGGAGATCCTCAACGCGGCCGGCATCGACCCCGCGCCGCGTCGCTCAGGTCCCACCTGGCGCGAGTTCCTGACCGCGCAAGCCGAGGGCATCATCGCGGCAGACTTCTTCCACATCGACACCGCCCTCGGCAGGCGGTTGTACGCATTGGCGTTCCTCGAGCACGGCACCCGGCGGCTGCACATCACCGGGGTCACCGCCCGCCCAACACGGGACTGGGCAGTGCAGCAAGCCAGGAACCTCACATCCGACCTGGGCGTACGCTTCGAGAACCTGCGCTTCTTGCTGCGCGACCGCGACGGCAAGTACGGCGAGGCGTTCGACGCCATCTTCCAGTCCGAGGAGATGGAGATCCTCAAAAGTGCGCCACAAGCTCCCCGCACGAACGCGCACTGTGAACGCATCATCGGCAGCATCCGACGCGAAGCCCTCGACCACGTCCTGATCATGAATGAGGCCCAGGCGCGCCACGTCCTCGCCGCCTACGAGCGGCACTACAACGAGCACCGACCTCATCAGGCCCGCTGCCAGCTCCCACCCGACGCTCATGAACAACTCGCCGCGGCGTATGACCTCCACATCCATAAAGTCCTGCGCACCCGGATCCTCGGCGGCCTCATCAACGAATACAGACATGCGGCATGACGTGCAGCGATGACTTTTCGAGCGGCACACGATTTTCATCTCGCGTGGACCACCGGCCACGCGTGAGCGTCTGCACGAGCGACTGTGGCCGACGACCGTCGGGACTCGGTGCACCCCGCTCCGATCCGGGCTGATGGCATTCTCGGCAAGCACAGTCGCATGAACTGCACACCCGAGGCATCGAGCCCACCTGGATCCTCGGCGGCCTCAACAACGGCGCTGGAACGAGAGCAACGTCATCCGTACCAGGTGATGTTGCAGATATAGATGCAGTGATGGCGTGGTACTGAGAGGAAGTTGATGAAGCCGCGTCCGCCGAGAATGTCGAATTCTCGGAGTCCGCCTTCTCGGTCGAAGGGCCGACCCACCTTTGCCGCGTCGACTCAAAGCGTGGCGAGTTCGGTCGCCAGTCGCTCGACCTCTGCTACGACACCTGGCGCAAGTCCGTCGGCGACGTACTCCTCACTCGGGTTGTACTCCCAGGTCCAGTCGGTCACAGCCCCGCCTCGGCCTCCGCGGCCTTACGGATCTGCTGAATTTCGTGGATGGCCGCCGTCGGGTCCTGTTCGGCCATATCGACGATCTGCTCGAGTTCACGGAGGCGGGCGGCGCGTTCCGGGTGCCGCTCGATGGCGACGAACACGGCCCATGAGTGGACGAAAGCCCGCAGGGGTGCGAGGCTCTGTGTCTGCTGTGCGTTTGTAGTCGCCTCGAACAGGTGCTGAGTGAGCGCAGGGACTCTGCTGGGAGCGATCCGGGCGACAGCCGTGCGCAGTGCGTCAGGGGTGAGGTCGGGCATGGGGATCAGGGGTCCATACGGGCCGTCTGGCTGCGCACTCACGATGACCTCCAGTGCAGGGTTGCTCGTCGTACCCTACCGTGCGGGCGCGGTAGCCGTGGGAGACCCTTGTCCGCTCCGCAAGCCGTCGCATGGCGTGGCTGTTGCTATGGGGGAGTGGCTGATGGCCGCGTTCTCCGTAGGCGCGCAAGGGCGCGGTACGGTTCCGAACCGAGCACTACGGTGCGGTACGGATCGTCGCGGAGAGTTGCCGCGCGGCTGGGGGTCAAGGGGTCGCAGGTTCAAATCCTGTCGTCCCGACGGTGTGACCAGCGGGTTTGCCAGTAATGGCAGACCCGCTGATTGCGTTCGTGTGACACGTGATGGCGACGTGATGACACCCGGTGAACGCTGAGGCACCGCCCTCGCGGTGCCCCTGGCCAGGGGCACCGCAGCACGGAGAAGCCTAAGGGAGAGCGGGGGAGGCGGAGGGTTCAGGCCGCCCGCTGTTCTGACGCTCCGCCAGGATCGCCGGTGGCGTGTTTGCGGTCGGCGCGTTCCAGGGCTGTGTCGATGGCGGCGACGGCGTCGCGGGCGGCGTGGGGGAGCAGGTGGCCGTAGAGGTTGACCGTGGTGGCCAGTGTCGAGTGGCGCAGGGTCTTGGTGGCGCGGCTATGGCCAGGTACGGGTGCAGACCGGTGGCCAGGGCGGGTGCCCTTGCCGAAAACCTCATCCGTGCAGGTCACGCGGCATTCCGGTACTCGTGGAGGATGCCGCCGAGGCGATCGTGCCGGCGTATGGCGAGGTGGGCTATCGCGTCCGGGTCGTCGATCGGCGGGGGCAAGGGCTGTAGCGGTCTGGCGTTGGCGATGCCCTGGTGTGGTCGGTGTCCGTTGTAGAACTGCTCGAACTCGCGCAAGGTGTGGAGCAGATGTCGCTGGTTCCAGATCAATGTCCGGTCCAGGAGCTCGCGGCGACAGGTCTGTATCCAGCGCTCCATAATCGAGTTCATTCGTGGCATCTGGATGCCGCTGAGGACGACGTCGATCCCCGCGTCCTTGAGGACGTCATCGAAGAGGGCGGGGAACTTCCCGTCCCGGTCCCGGATCATGAACCGTGCCCGGTAGCCGAGGTCTTCGGGGTCCATGACCAGGTTCTTCGCCGCTTGCGCTACCCAGGAGGCGGTCGGCTGCGTGGTGGCGCCCAGGATTCGGATCTGGCGACTGTTGTGTTCGATCACCACGAGCACGTACATCCGTACCCCCGACAGAGTGATGGTCTCCATGAAGTCGCATGCCAGCAGGGCATCAGCCTGAGAGCGAAGAAAGGTGGCCCAAGTACTACTGGAGTTCCGCTCGGGTGCTGGGTCGATGCCGGCCTCCTTCAAGATCTCCCAGACGGTGGACGCGCCCACCTTTACCCCCAGCACAAGCAGCTCGCCGTGCAGACGCCTGTACCCCCAGCTCGGGTTCTCCTTCGCCAGCCGCAGCACCAGGACGCGGATCGAGCGCACCGTGCGCGGCCGTCCCGGACGCTTGGGCCGGCAGGAGGCGGCATGGCGGCGCGCGACGAGGGTGCGGTGCCAACGCAGCACCGTGTCAGGGCGTACAAGCAGCCGTAATCTTCGCAGGACATGAAGTGGCAGCCGGTGCAGCAGCGCCGCCAGGAATGCCCGATCGCTCGGCGTGAACCGGACCTTTTCCTTGCCGAGTTGGCGTTCCAACACGGTGATCTGGTGGCGCAGGGCGAGGATCTCCGCGTCCTTATCTCGGTCGGTCATCGGCAGCAGGCGAAGCATCGCGAACGCGTTGGACATACCCAAGTAAGCCAGTCGCAGCAGCACGATCGATCATCATGACGTGCTGACAGCAGCTGCGCGAGAGTGTCGGCTCGAGCGACCGCGGCTAAGGTCTCGGGAATCCGAGGAAGCGGTCCCCACCAGGGCGGATGAGATTTCCGGCAAGGGCAATGCTGCCTGAGAACGGCTTGCGGCCTGCTGAGCTTTGACAGATCCAAACCAGCAGGTCTCCCGGGTGACATAATTCCCGGCACCCACAGGGTCGAGCACGTCGTCGAGGAGGTCGCCGCCGCCACCCGCCGGGGCATCAAGGGCACGATCGAGGGCCCGTACCACGTCCCCGGTGCTCCCGAACTCCCCAACGTCTCCACCCTGCCGATTGGCGACGAAGAGGCGGGTGCCGAACTCCTTTTCCAGGGGCAGGTCACCAGCGCGTCCGGCGACCCCCTGGCCGGCGCGCGGCTGGAGATGTGGCAGACGGACGACGAAGGGCTGTACTCGCGGTTCGCCCCCGGCATCCCGGAGTGGAACCTGCGCGGCAGCGTGGTCGCCGACGACCAGGGCCGGTTCGCGGTCACGACGATCCGGCCCGCCCCGTACCAGATCCCCACCGGCGGCTCCTGCGGACGACTCATCTCCGCCGCGGGCTGGCCAGGGGGTCGCCGGACGCGCTGGTGATCGACCCCTGGCCCACCGGAGACGGCCGGTGCGAAGTCACCCACGGCTTCGTCCTCGACGCCGCCTCCTGACCGACGGGAGATCGCCATGCTCTTCGCCGTCCACATGACCGTGAACCTCCCGCCCGACCTGGACCCCGAGACCCGTGCCACGGCCCTCGCCGCCGAGAAGGAGTACGCCCAGCGGCTCCAGCGCGGCGGCGAGTGGCTGCACCTGTGGCGCTGTGCGGGGCAGTACGCGAACCTCAGCGTCTTCGATGTCGCCGACAACGACCGGCTCAACGAAATCCTGTGGGGACTGCCACTTTTCCCGTACCTGGACATCACCGTCACGCCGCTCGCCCAGCATCAGTCCGCGCTCCACTGACATTCAGTGGAGTGGCGCCATCCCGCTCCATCACTTCGCACAGCGCAGCCCCCACTCCAAGGGGCTGTGCTGACGAGACTGCGGGTCCAACAACTGCAGACGATGCACCCGGCAGACCTCGCCCGGTATCTGGGCACGTACTCGGCCGTAAGTTCGCTTTCCGGCTCAGGCCCGTCCTCCGCGGTCAGGGAAGTGCAGGGGACGTGGACTATCTCGCGGTGTACGTGCTCAAGTACCTCGGAAAGGACAACAAGCGCACTCCGCAGGAGCGGGTCACCAAGTGGATGCGAGCAATGAACGGCCTGTCTGCCGCAGGGCAGGCATGGGTGGAGGACGCCACCCGGACTGCATGGACCTTGGTTAAACGCTATCAGCTTGCCACGCTGGCGGGCCTCCCGGAACACGCCCGGTGACGCCTGGCGCACAGCCTGACGACTGAGCCGCGAGACCTGCTCCGCGGGCGCGGCCTGAGCGGATGGCGCCGTTCACCGAAGTATCCGGTACCGGCGCCTATGTTGGGTCGGTGAGCAGTTCTCCGGCCCCGGCGGGGCGACCCGCGCGCAAGGAGCGGGTCCGCACTCGTCGGACGGACTATGCGGGTGCGGTCTATGGTTCGCTGCTCGCGGCATCGGTGGTGGCCACCGCCGGTGCGGCCGGCGACTTCCCGCGGCTTCAGCTGATCGTGCTGCTGCTGGTGACGGGCGTGGTCTTCTGGGCAGCGCACGTGTACGCGCACGTAGCCGGTGAACGGATCGTCGGCAGGCCGATCAGCCGCCGGGTGGTGCGGCGGGTGGCCCGGCGCGAGTGGCCCATCGTGGAGGCCGCGGTGCTGCCTGCGGTGGCGGCGGCGCTCAGTCCGGTGCTCGGCCTGGGCCTGTCCGGCACGGCCTGGCTGGTGCTCGCCGTCGCGATCGCCCAGCAGGTGGCCTGGGCGACCCTCGGCGCGATCAACGCGGGCGCGTCCCGCCGGATGGCGGTCGGCGAGGGCGTCGTCAACCTGCTACTCGGTCTGGTCATCGTGGCCGCCAAGGCGGCTCTGGGGCACTGACCCCCGCCTGGTCTCAACGGCCATTCAATCTCGGCGGCACTTCCTCTACTGCAACTACTCACACCCGGCTATCGGGCGGCCCCTCCCGCGACAGTGGAGCGGGGGTTGCGGTTCAGGCGGCGCTGGTCGACCGCGAGCGTGGCGCCGAGCCGAGGATGCGGTCGGCCTTGGGGCGGTTGCGCTGGGTGATGTACTGGCGTACGAAGGGCGAAGGGCCCTCCAGGTACCGCAGTTGGGCCTCGCTGTGCAGGGTGTCGATGGTGTCGCGGGTCTTGCCGGCCCCGGCGGCGTGTGGGGCCGGGAAGCGCATGTCCGGTGTCACGCCTCGTCCGCCTTCCCGCCGAGCTTGGCGAGGTCGGGGGCGAACACGGCCATCCACTGCGGATGCAGCCGGTAGAAGACCACGTCGTTGTCCCAGTCGAAGGCGTCGTCGCCGTAGAAGTCCCGGAAGTACGCGAGCAGGTCCGGCCAGTCGGCAGCCGGTTCGCCGCGGTGGGGGTTGAGGGTCTCCGCGGTGCCGTGTGTGAACACGCCCAGGTCCTCCCCGCGCATGTGCGCGGCGCTGACGGCGGGCCGGGCGGCGAGGTGCCGGGCCTTGGCGGCGCCGCGCGCGGTGCCGAAGTGCCATTTTCCGTGCAGGAAGTGCCCGTCCACGCCGCTGATCCGCGGCTCGCCCTTCGCCGTCACGGTGGACAGCGCGAGCGTGCACATGCCGGTGAGCACGCGAGTGAGCTGCTCGGCGGTGAGTGTGCGCTTGCTGCTGATGATCGACCGCAGGTGCGCCGTGGAGCGGGAGAGCGAGGCGTCAAGGAGGGCTTGGAGCCGGTGGAGGTCGTCGGGTGTTTCGCGCATGAGGGTCCTTGTCTGTCCGTTGTCCCGGCCCGCGCCACCACGACACCGACCGGCGCCCCCACTGTCTCCACAAAGACCGACATCCTCTGTCGTATTTCTTGCGGTGTCCTCTACACCCTGCCACCAAGCGACGACCGGCTGCGCACGCCGCGCCCCTACGCCGCGCCTGTGGGGGCCACTTCTGGACGCGGGCACCGGCCCCGGGACTGGTGAGCTCATGTTGAGGTGTCGCGTATTCGCGGCCGCTGGACGCCCCGCACACGGTGAGTGATCGATTCGGGCAACGTGACGGCGGTGAGCAACTACCAGAGCCAGCGATCGAGGAACTCGGCCCAAATGAACCCGATGTAGCCGTCGAAGGCAGGGGGATCGATCTTCTTGAGTTCGTCAGCCAGCACACCGAGCTCAGCCAGGGCTTCGTCCTCACGGTCATCCGGATCGCTGAGGATCTCGGACTCGCTGACGTGCAAGCCGTAGTGGTGCAGGGTTCGCAGCCACAGGCCGATGGAGGAGTTGGCGAACCATGCCTCGCCTTCGGGGAGAACGTAGTAGTGAAGCTTCCCCTTGTGAGTGGACACCTGGAGACTGGAACCTGAGGTTCCAGAGGAAGTAGTGCCAGGTGGGTAGTCAGTACTCGAAGCGGTATTCGGAGGAGTTCAAGCGGGACGCGATCGCGTTGGCCCGCTCCTCCAGCAAGACGATCACGGAGGTCGCGCGGGATCTGGGCGTGAGTCCGGAGAGCCTGCGCGGCTGGGTCAAGCGTGACCGGATCGACCGCGGTGAGGGCGGGGCGGGTGAGCTGACCAGCGTGGAGCGCGAGGAGCTCAAGCGGCTGCGCCGGCAGAACATCGAACAGCAGAAGACGATCGAGATCCTGAAAAAAGCCGCGGCCTTCGTGTGTCCTGAACGGGTGGTGACTGCCGGATAGGTCGGTAGGCATCAGATGGTGCTGCACAGGTGATGAGGGTTTTGGCCCCTCGGAGTCGCTCTGCGGAGAGAGGCTCCAAACCGCCTCCCGCTGCGTTGGCTGAAGACCGTCGTGGTGAGCGAGGGAGGAAAAGGCGCCCGGTGAGGCGTCAGGTGGGGATCGGGAAGGCGAGCGCGAGCGAACCACTGCTGATGCGTCGAAATGCTTGGATGACATCGAAACCGGGGCTTGAAGGCGCTCCGGGATGAGCCTGGCGGGCGATCCGCTTACTGGCCAGGTGGTGTCCGGCGTGAAGGTGGCGCGAGTCCGATCTGCGGGATCTGTGCGGAACAGGAGAAAGCGCGCGTGACCCGTTGTCAGGCGCGCTGGCGGACCAGCTCGTAGTAGTGAGGAAGTCCCTGTAATGGGGGCGGAGCGAAGGGGCTGGGTCGTCCGTGACTTATTCATTCGATCAACCGGAAGTGCTCCGGGAGGAATGGTATGGATGAGTTGAAAGCATCAGGCAAGCCGTTTGATATCTCAAAGTGGCAAGTGATGGAGGCTTTGGGAGAAGGTCAGGGCGAACAAAGGTGCACCCGGCGTGGATGCGGTATCTATTGCGGAGTTCGAGAAGGATCTCCAGGGAAACCTGTACAAGATCTGGAATCGAATGTCCTCTGGGTGCTACTTTCCACCGCCGGTACGTCTGGTGGAGATCCCGAAAGCGCAGGGTGGTGTCAGGTCGCTCGGAGTACCCACTGTCGGTGATCGCGTGGCGCAAACGGTGGTGGCATTGGTGCTGGAGCAGAAGGTCGAACCGATCTTCCACTCCGACTCATACGGCTACCGCCCAGGGCGTGGGGCGATTGACGCGGTGGGGACGTGCCGGGCGCGGTGCTGGAAGTACGACTGGGTGATCGATCTGGACATCAAGGCGTTCTTCGATTCGGTTCCGTGGAACCTGATGCTCCGGGCGGTGGGCTCGGTGTGTGGTCTTCCGTGGGTGTTGCTGTACGTCAAGCGGTGGCTCTCGGCCCCGCTGCAAGAGGCAGATGGCACTCTGCGGGAGCGCACGATGGGCACGCCGCAGGGCTCAGCGGTTTCTCCGGTCCTGGCGAATCTGTTCATGCACTACGCGTTCGATATGTGGCTGACGCGGAGTTTCCCGCACGCCTCGTTCGAGCGCTATGCCGATGATGCGGTCATTCACTGCCGAAGCCTCGCAGGGGCAAGGGTGGTACTGTCCGCATTGGAGGAGCGCATGAGTGGGGTCGGCCTTCAGTTGCACCCTGAAAAGACGCGGATTGTCTACTGCAAGGACGCGAATCGCAAAAGCTCGTTCGAGCAAGAGGGATTCACCTTCCTGGGGTTCGACTTCCGTAAGCGCACCGTGGATGGCAGGACCGGACTGTTTCGGAGTTTCTCTCCGGCAGCCTCGGCTGCGGCTCTCAAGCGGATGGGCAAGGTGGTGCGGTCCTGGCGACTTCACCGCTGGGCTCAGGGTGAGGCACGAGACCTTGCGGACTGGATTAATCCGGTCGTGCGGGGATGGATGCAGTGCTACGGGGCCTACAATAAGTCGGCCTTGTTTCCTCTCCTGAAACGGATCAATGCCTATATGGTCCGGTGGTTGCGCGGAAAGTATCGACGGTTGAGGCGGAGTTGGTCGGTAACCATGCGTGCATGGTGGGACGCGGTGGAACGTGCACCTCGGTTCTTTTCCCACTGGGCATGGGTGAACGAACCCGCCCGAGTGTGGTGACCAGGATGACAAGAGCCGTATGACGGGAGACTGTCACGTACGGATCTGTGGGAGCCGGAGGGCGAAATTCCCTCCGGCCACCCGACTTCGCCAAGGACAGCGACCGGTGAGCGAGGTCTACCGGTTCATCGCCGCGGAGAAGGCCGTCCACCCGGTGGCCCTGCTGTGCCGTGTCCTGGGCGTGGTCCGTTCCTCCTTCTACGCCTGGCTGGAGGCCGAACAGGCCCGGCAGGCACGGACCCGCGCGGACGAGGCCCTGGCCCACGAGATCACCGTGATCCACCTGGCTTCCAAGGGTGCCTACGGTGTCCCGCGCGTGCACGCTGAACTGCGGAGGCTGGGCCGGGCGGTGAACCGCAAGCGGGTGGAGCGGATCATGCGTGAACGCGGCATCGCCGGCGTCACCCGCCGAAGACGCCGCTGGCTGACCCGCCCCGACAAGCAGGCGAGGCCAGCCCCGGACCTGATCGGCCGCGACTTCACTGCCGACCGACCCGGCACCCGGCTCGTCGGCGACATCACCTACCTGCCCACAGAGCAGGGGTGGCTGTATCTCGCCTGCTGGCTGGCCCTGGCCACTCGCGAGGTTGTCGGCTACGCGATGGCCGACCACCACCGCGCCGAGCTGGTGGTAGACGCGCTGCGGATGGCCCACGGCCGCGGTGGTCTGGAACCCGGTTGCATCACGCACAGCGACCGCGGAAGCGAATACACCTCATCCGAATTCCGCGCGGAGATACGCGCGTTGAGCCTTCGTCAAAGTACCGGCCGGACCGGCTCCTGCTTTGACAACGCCGCGGCCGAAAGCTTCTGGGCTGTGCTCAAGGAGGAGATCGGCACCCGGCTCTGGCCCGACCGAGCCACCGCCCGCGCCGAGGTCTTCGCCTTCATCGAGACCTTCTACAACCGGCGCCGCCTGCGCAAGCACCCTGTCTTCGGGTATCTCACACCACACGAGACGCGCCAACGGTTCCGCAACAGCCACACACTCGCAGCGTAGAAGAAGAGTGTCCAGGATCACGGGGAAACTTCAGACGGCTTAATCGTTGACGGTGAGCTTGGGGTCCTGTCAGTTGCTGGTGTTGCTGAGGTCCTGGATGCGGGCTTGTATCAGGGGGAGGATCTCGGCGGTGGCTCGTTCGACGGAGGTGGCGAGTACTTCGGCGTTGAGCTTGCGGTGCGGTAGGTGGGCGAGTTTGTCGCGCAGTGCGATGGGGCCGCTGTATGCCTGTGTGACAAGGCCATGAGATGCCTGTTTCAGCATTTCGCCGAAGGTGAGCATGCAATAGGCCAGGGCGAGGAGGCTCTGGTCGCCTGGCTTCGGTATTCCGTCGCGGATGATTGAGCGGGCCTGTTCAAGCGCTGCCGTTGCGTCGGTCAGGCGTAGCAGTTCCTGGCGCTCTCGGTCGGTGCGTGTGGTCACGCTGCCCCGCGCAGATCGTTCAGGGGTTCGGTTTCGTCGACCTCCACGCCGGGGCCTCGGGGGACGACTTCCACGAGGGCGCCGAGGATGGTGGACA
Organism: Streptomyces sp. CY-1; assembly: GCF_047218265.1. Taxonomy (NCBI): domain Bacteria; kingdom Bacillati; phylum Actinomycetota; class Actinomycetes; order Kitasatosporales; family Streptomycetaceae; genus Streptomyces; species Streptomyces sp. CY-1. Next base: position 2,685,294 of record NZ_CP178393.1, on the reverse strand, counting down.
GATCTGTTTCGAAGCTCGTGATGTCGAAGTAGGAGCGGTCGGCGTCCAGGGTTGCGACGAGTTCACCGGGTTCGGAGCTGAGTGCGAAGGAGTGCAAGCCGTGCTGACGTCCGAGCTGGTGGATGGTCGCGGCATTGGCGCGGAGCTTCGCAGCGGTGGCCGGCCTCACGGTTCATCCTCCTTCGTGATCTCTGGCACCTGGGTCGACAGGGGTCAGGATATAGGAGTGTGATGGCCATATGGGTGCTCTCTGGGGCGGCGACTGATGAGGTCGCTCTCCTGTCTTCGTGCGGCGGTTTACGGAGCCCCGACGTTCGGCTACATCCTGATACGGATCGTCGCGGAGAGTTGTCACGCGGCTGGGGGTCAAGGGGTCGCAGGTTCAAATCCTGTCGTCCCGACCAGCGTTTTCGCAGGTCGAAGGCCGTTTCCGCGGGTAGCGGAGGCGGCCTTAACCATTTCCGGGCTGGGAGCGATGGGGAGCCCTCTGGGAGCCCTCGTGCTCCCAACTCGCAGACGTGTCAACGGTGCCCGATTCGTCCGTCACCCGATCCGGTAGACCTACGGCGCCGTACCGCGCCCCTGTGTGCCGTCGTCAACCGCGGGCCCGCGAGGTCACCCCATCGATTCGGATGCTCTGTGCATCGAGAGGCATAAGGACCCTTGTCGGCTCCCGACCCGCTTTCGAGGTGGGAGCACGGAGGCGCGCTCCCTATGCGGTAGGGGGAACTGGAGCTACCGGCGATCTCGCTGGCTGGTTTCCGCAGGCAGGCCGTGTGCGGGCAACCTGGTCGTCGTGGGCGGCCTGCGCCAAGCGGCGGTAAAGCCCCTTGGCGTCTGCGCAGATAGGGCACTCCCAGAGTGTGAGCGCCGTATCCGGCTCTATGGCGCCGCAGCGAGACAGTCCGCAGAGGTGTCTCGCTGGAGGAAAAAGTGTGCCAAGCGGGCAAGAGTGATGGCATCGGTGAGTGAGCTTGGTGCGCTGATCGACGAGAACCCTATGCCGACGTTGCCTTTGCCGGAAACCTCATCCGTGTAGGTCACCCACACGTTGATATTCGCGGAGGATACCGCCGAGGCGATCATGTCTTGAGCAGGCGGGTGGGTGAGGGGAGCTGAGCGGAATTTTCTCGGGCGAGGGCGAGGGCGAGGGCGAGGGCGAGGGCGGGGGCGAACAGCGACAGCCCGCGCCTGAGTGAAGTGGCCCGCCGATTCGGCGGGCCACTTCACAACGAGGAGGTCTGCCAATCACCTACTGCCGCGGAGAGCGCTGCAGGACTCGAGGGTTTGGATGGCCGCCTCACGGGTCACGTCCGTCTGCGCGGAGAGGGCCCCGCGTGCGGTGTATGCCGTCCGGGCCGGGCCCTGCGACTGTGCCCGGCCGCCCCGGATCTGCCAGACAGCAGCGTGTGGGCCCGGGGCAGCCGGCGGGGCGACGAGCCGTCAGGTCGCACGCTGGAAGAGCGCCTCTGATTGGCGATGTGGCAAGTCCACGGTCCCGCGTGTCGCCGTACGGACCCTGAAGGGTGTCTTTATTGCCGTACTGTGGTTGACCTGGGGCTTTGCGATTGGCCCGAGCATGGGCATGATCAGTGATCGTGGGTCTGCGACTGTTCTACCTGATCTTCTGCCGACTACTGAGCTGCCTCCTCTTGTTGAGCCGATCGACCGTCGCGAACAACGCCGAGATCCTCGTGCTTCGTCATGAGGTCGCCGTGCTTCGCCGACAGGTCGAGCGGCCGCGGTTCTCGTGCGCCGCCACGATCCGGCGCGTTCTGCGCCGCTCCGGTCTACCGCCCGCACCGCAGCGAGCCTCCCAGCAGACCTGGCGCTCCTTCCTCCGTTCCCCGGCCCACACGCTGCTCGCCTGCGACTTCATGCACGTGGACACCGTCTTCCTCAAGCGTCTCTACGTGTTCTTCGTCGTGGAGATCGCCACCCGGCGCGTCCATGTCCTGGGCGTCACCGCCCACCCGACCGGCGCATGGGTCACCCAACTCGCCCGCAATCGGCTCATGGACCTTGAGGAGAGGGCTGGGTGCTTCCGGTTCCTCATCCGCGACCGGGACAGCAGGTTCACCGCCGCGTTCGACGCCGTCTTCGCCGGCAACGGCACAGCCGTCATCCCGACCCCGCCACAAAGCCCCCGGTCAAACGCCTACGCGGAACGATGGATACGCACGGCCCGCGCCGAGTGCACCGACCGTATCCTCATCACCGGTGAACGACACCTGCGTACGGTCCTCGGCCAGTACGCCGAGCACTACAACGCCGGACGAGCCCACCGCGGCCTGGACCTACGAGCACCCGACGACGACCCGAACGTCATCCCCCTGCCCGCAGCCACGGTCAGGCGCCGCCAGGTACTCGGCGGACTGCTCAACGAGTACCACCCGACGCCACCCCGGCTGCCTCAACGTCCGCAGGGAACACCCAGTTCAGTAGCCTGATCGGAATATTGACACCCCTCAGGCCTCAAGGGTGCGGTGCTCAGCGACCCCTACATCCGCGAACTCGGGGATATGGCCCACGCACTCGACTCGTCCGAGGAGCGGACAAAACCGCCCGGGGCCCCGGAGCCGGACGACGACCGGCGCACCCCACCCGTGGTCGCCGCCGAGAAACACCGCGGACATCGCCTGCCCCGGAGTGAGGACGACTCCGCCCGGGAGGAAGACCCCCGAGGCGACCTCCTCCTGCTCGTCGCCTTCGATCTCCTGGTGCTTCACCCCACCGCAGAGCCGCCACAGCGCCGTCAACTCGGCAGGCAGTCCGTACCCGAGGCGTTGCCCAACTGACCGTCCGCCGCGCCCACGTCGTACGCCTTCCTCCCCCGGCACCGGCCGCAGCAGGAAGGCGTACGACGTGGGCGCGTGCTCCGCCGACCACATCCGGTTCAGCTCACCTCGTAGACGCCGCGCGCCCCGTGCCGGTCCGCCAGATGACCGACGGTGACGCCCAGGACCAGCGCGACCTTACCGGCCATGCCGGGCCCGAGCCGCCACCTGACCTGCCGGGGGAAGCGGGGCCCGGCAAGCCTGTGGCACGCCACTCGCATGATCAAAGAGCGTCGCCACGGCCGTCCGCCGATCAGCCGATGGGCTCGGCCACGATGAGCTGGAACCGCTCGAAGGACAGCTTCACGGTGTTGTGCTGAGCAGTGGCAGTTCCGAGTGACTTGCCGGTGAACGGGTCGGTCAGGCGGTACCGCGTGCGGCCCAGACCGCGCAGCTCGACCGTCCCGTCCCACTGGTCGGCGTAGAAGGCGTAGTGGAGGGTCCGCTTCGTGGCCACGACATGCGCCTCGGGCTTGTCGAAGCCGATGTCGTACAGCTCACCGCGGTACTCGCCGGTGGGCAGCATGTTCTTCTCGTACAGGGACAACCACTTGCGCCAGAGGACCTCCTTCTCCGGGGTAAGGTCGGTCGCCTTGTCCGGGGCTCCGGTGCCGGGGAGGGTGAACTTGGTCGACAGGACGGCTCCGACCCCGTAGGAGGACGCGAAGTCGTCGCCGTTGTCGCTCAGTTCGACGTGGTCGCCGGCGTAGCTGCTGCCCGCGCCCATCAGCGCCTTCATCGACTTGCCCTTGCTCCGGACCTGGTAGGAGGACTCCGGGTCCGAGCTGGGGTACTGGTCGACGTAGGGCAGGTTGTGGAAGGCGAAGGCGGTGCCGCAGGGGCAGAGTTCGACGAGGGCGTCGGGGTTCGCCGCGTGCGCGGCTTCGTGGATCGCCTTCCAGAACCGCGCCACGCCCTCGGTGGATTCCTCGGGGCGGGCGTGCCGGTGCTTCGGGTTGTAGCAGGGTGCGACGCTGTTGAGGTGCTGGCCGTCGATCTTGAGCCCCTCGTAGCCCCAGTCGCCGATGAACCTCTTCGCCTGCTCGACGAAGTAGTCCACCGTCGGCTGGTAGGCCGGGCAGAGCGTGTAGGCGTCCCACCAGGTGACGTCCTGCTTGTTGCCGTCACGGTCCAGCAACAGCATGTCGGAGCGGTCCCGGATCAGGTTGCTGTCGGGGTCCGCCGCCAGCGGGGCCCACCACAGGCGCGGTCGCAGGCCGGCGTCCCGTATCTCCTTGGTGAAGGCCCGCATGTCCGCTTCGCCGCGCGGGAACTTCGTCGTGTTGATGTCCCAGTCGCCCTCGTTGGTCTGCCAGCCGTCATCGAGCACGACCCAGCGCAGGCCGACCTCGTGCGCCTTCGGCAGCGTTCCGGTGACCTGCTCGACGGTGAAGTCGCGCTCGTAGCCCCAGGCACACCAGATGGGCTCGAACGCCGAGGCGGGGACCTTGGGAGCGCGCTGGCCGATGTCGCTCATGTAGTCGCGGTACCGCTGGAGCGGCACGAAGTGGTCGCCCGGGAGGGCGGTCAGGAACGTGGTGTCGGTGCTGAGCCGACGGCCCGGCTTCAGGGTGCGGGCGGTGTCGTCCTGGATGGCGATGCTCGCTCCGGCGTCCGTCTTGCGGACCGGCATGCGCAGGATCGTCGCCACGGGCTCGACGTGTCCGACGGAAAGGCCCGCGCCCCGGCGCCAGACGGTCGCCAGCGGGGTGCCGCCGCCGTAGTCGGAGGAGTCCATCCCCAGCGAGTTCTCCTGGACGTAGCCGTCCTTCACCGGCATCACCCAGTCGCGGCGGTCCGTGTACGTGGTGCCGGAGAAGGTGTAGAAGCCGCCGGGGGTCTCCAGGAGTTCGTGGGCTCCGTTGCGCCACCCGGTGACCTTCAGTGCGGTGGAGGACCTGTTGGTGTAGGTCACCTTCATCACGATCATGCCGGTAAGACGCTCGAAGGAGGTCAGCTCGACCGTCTTGTGCACGCCTTCCTTGGACGTGCCCTCGATCGTCACCCGGACGCCCGCGCCGTGGCGGGGGTGCCGGGTGGCGCGGGTCCGGTGTCCGCGGTAGGCGAACGCCTCGATGGCCTTGTCGCCCACCAGCAGGGCTTCGCCGGCGTCGAAGCGGGTGAGGTCGACGCCCTTAAGCGCGACCCGGCTTCGCAGTTGGTCGTCGAACTCCAGGGTGATGGAGGTGTCGCCGACTCCGACGAGGTCAGGATCCGAGTTCGGTGCGGCGGCCGCGGGTGAGGCGCCCATGGCCACGGCGGGGATGGCGGCCAGGCCGGCACCCCCCAGCGCGACCTTCAGTACGCTTCGCCGGTTCATGTCCGTCATGTCGAACTCTCTTTCGGTCGTGCGTGCCCGACTGGGGCAGCTGCCTTCTGTCCGTCGTGGTGGATCGTTCAGAGTCGAGCCGCGTGCTCGCGACGAGGCGACCGTCCGTAAGGCTGGTTGATGCCTGGTCTGCTACTGGTCTTCGCAGTGGGTCGGGTGGGGTCGGGGGACGGCGTGGCGTCCGAACGGGCGCCCCGGTGCGAGGTCGCCTCCGGCGACAGTGCGCGGCCATCCTCGGTGAGCTGCGACAACGCTGCCTCGATCACCGGAGGGTGCCCGGGGCACGGCGAAACGGAAGGTCGCTCACGGGCGACTTCTTCATCGCCAGGTGGCCTGCTGCGAGAACGTAAGTGGTATTCGAGTGGCATGTCAACGGGTGGGCCGCGTGGGCCGCCCGGACGAGGGTTCGCGCCGTCGATCGAATTGGTATGTTTCTGGTATGACGGATGCGAGAACGCCGATGCCCAGAGGTCTGTTCGGGGACGATGCCCTCCCGTTGTACGAGCGCACGGCCACGCAGTTGCTCGAGGACCTGCGCGCCGCTGCCGCCCGCCCCGGTGACCGGCTGCCCTCCGAGCGGGCTCTGGTCGAGCGGTACGCCGTGTCGCGCGTGACGCTGCGAGCGGCCCTCGCGCAATTGGAGTCACGGGGCATCGTGCGGCCGTCGTCGTCGCGCGGGTGGTTCGTCGCCGAGCTCGGTCTGCTCCCCGAGGCGACGATGACCTCCGGCTCGGCGGCCCCGCAGGTCCAGGGGTTCGCCGACTATGCCCAGGCCAACGGCTTGACGACGGCCGGCAAGGTGCTCTCCGCCACCGTCCGCCCGGCCACGGTGTCCGAGGCCGAGCAGCTCCGGATCGCTCCGGGCGCCGACCTCTTCGACCTCCACCGACTGCGCTTCCTCGACGGCCTGCTGGTCGTGCTCGAGCACAACCGGCTTCCTTTGGCGGCCTGCCCGGCGCTGGCCGAAACCGACTTCAACACGGCCTCGCTCTATGCCACCCTGCGCGCCGCCGACCCGCCGCAGATGCCCCGCGTCGCCGACTACTCGGTCGAGGCCCGCCACCCGACGCCACGGGAGATCGAGCTGTTCGAGATCGGGGAGACCATGCCGATGCTCGTCGCGACCCAGCTGACGTCGAACCAGGAATCACGCCCGATCGAACTGACCGTCCAGGTCTACCGGGGGGACCGCTACCGGTTCCGGGCCTCCATCACCAATCAGGGCTGATTGATCACCGCAGGTCACGGAGACTCTCCTCCTGCACCACGTACCAGCTGCGGGGCGGACGTGATGCGCGGTATCGAATACCAGATGCATACCAAAATAAGACTATTGACGGCCATCAATGAGACCAGTACCGTCCCCTCTGGGCTCCGGGCCAACGTGGCGGAAGGGCTCAAAATGCACGTTGAGTAAGGGGTTGGCAATGCAGAGCCCATTGAGCGAGGTGGTCCGGCGCCAGAAGGCCGGACAGCCGCAGGGCATCACCTCGGTGTGTTCGGCTCATCCGCTGGTCATCGAGGCAGCCGTGGTGCAAGCACGGGAGAGCGGCGGTCATGTACTGGTGGAGGCGACCTCGAACCAGGTTGACCAGTACGGCGGTTACACGGGCATGCGGCCCGCGGACTTCCGCGACCTCGTGTACCGCATCGCCGCCGAAAGTGGTCTGCCACTGGAGCGCGTGATTCTCGGCGGCGACCACCTCGGACCGAACCGGTGGCAGTCCCTGACGCCCGACGAGGCGATGGAGCGGGCCGACGCCCTGGTCGCCGCCTACGTGGCGGCGGACTTCACCAAAATCCACCTGGACTGCAGCTTCGCCTGCGCCGGTGACCCCGTACCGCTGACCGACGACGTGGTCGCCGAACGCGCCGCGCGGCTGATCCGCGTGGCCGAGGAGACGGCCGGCCCCGAGCGGGCCGAGCGGATCCGGTACGTGATCGGTACCGAGGTGCCCACGCCCGGCGGCGCGCACGAGACGCTCGGCGCTCTCGTCCCGACCACGCCCGAGGCGGCGCGCACTACTCTGGAGCAGCACCGCAAGGCGTTCGCCCGGCACGGCATCGACGAGGTCTGGCCGCGTGTCATGGCCCTCGTCGTCCAGCCGGCCGTCGAGTTCGACCACCTTCAGGTCGTCGACTATCGGCGGGAGCTGACCGAGGAGCTGCGCAAGGTCCTCGACGACGAGCCCACCATGGTCTACGAGGCCCACTCGACCGACTACCAGACCGCCGAGGCGCTCACCGCGCTGGTCGAGGACCACTGGGCGGTCCTCAAGGTGGGCCCCGGGCTGACCTTCGCCCTGCGCGAGGCGCTGTTCGCCCTCGCCGCGATCGAGGACGAACTGGTGCCGGCCGCCGAGCGGTCACGGCTTGCCGAGGTCGTCGAGCGGCGGATGCTCGCGGAGCCGGCCACATGGGAGGGCTACTACCCGGGCGGCGCCGCCGAGCAGCGCCTCGCACGCCGCTACAGCTACAGCGACCGGATGCGTTACTACTGGCCCGACCCTGAGATCGAAAAGGCCCAGGCCCGGCTGATGGACAACCTTTCGGCCGTGGACATTCCCCTGCCGCTGCTCAGCGCACATCTTCCGCTCCAGTACGCCCGTGTCCGCCACGGCGAGCTCGCCGCCCGGCCGCGCGACCTGGCCGTGGACCACGTCCGCGATGTTCTGCGCGACTACGACCGCGCTTCCCGCCCGAACCAGAAGGAGTACGTGTGACCACACCCTCCGGCACGCTGTCCTTGGGCGACGGCGCTGCCCACACCGTCCGCGAGATCGCCCAGCAGCCCGCGCTGTGGCGCGAGGTCGACCGGATCGTCTCGGCCTCCCGGGACTCGCTGGACCCCTTCCTACGTCCGCTCGTCGCCCGCGGCGACCTGCGCGTGGTGCTCACCGGCGCCGGCACCTCCGCCTTCGCCGGCCAGGTGCTCCAGCCCGCCCTGGCCCGGCGTCTGGGACGGCGCGTCGACGCGGTTGCCACCACGGACCTCGTCGCCGACCCCCGCGGCTGTCTCGCCGAGGACGTGCCCACGCTGCTGGTCTCCTTCGCACGGTCGGGCGACAGCCCCGAGTCCGTGGCCGCCACCGCGCTGGCCGACCAGGTTCTCTCCGAGGTGCACCACCTCGTGATCACTTGCAACGAGCAGGGCCGCCTGGCGCGCGAACACGCGGAGCTGCCGAAGTCCCACGTGCTGTTGATGCCGCCCGGGTCCAACGACCGCGGCTTCGCCATGACGTCGAGCTTCACGTGCATGACACTCGCGGCACTGCTCGCCCTGGGCGGCAGCGCCTACGACGGCGTCGCCGAACGCCTGGCCCGGGCAGCCGAGTCGATCACCGACAGCAGTGCTGTCGACCGCACCGTCGGCGCCCTCCTGGAGAGCGCGCCCGAGCGGATCGTCTTCCTCGGCAGCGGCCCGCTGAAGGGCCTCGCCGAGGAGTCGGCGCTGAAGGTGCTCGAGCTCACCGGTGGGACGCTCATGGCCGTCGCGGAATCCTCGCTGGGATTCCGGCACGGTCCCAAGGCGGTGCTCAACGACCGTTCGGTCGCGGTGGTGTACATGTCGAACGACCCGTACACCCGCAAGTACGACCAGGACATCTATGCGGAGCTGCGCGGAAATCTGCCCGTCGGCAGCGTCGTCACGGTCTCCGCGGACTCCGGCGCGGGAACGGAGGGCACAGGCACCGACGCCTGGCCGCTTCCGGGCCTCGATGGCGTCGAGGATGTCGCCCTGGCGCTGCCCGCCGTGGTGTACGCCCAGCTCATCGCCCTGCGTGCCTCTCTGGCCCGGTGCCTGCGGCCCGACAACCCGTTCCCCTCGGGTGAGGTCAACCGCGTGGTGCAGGGCGTGACCTTGCACTCCTTGCACAACTGATCAAAGGCATCGACGGCGCGGTTCGAGGGCGCCGGACGGAGGTACAACGATGTTCCTAGGTGTCGACGGTGGCGGGACGAAAACCGCATTCTGCATGGTCGACCGGTCCGGACAAGTCGTGGCGCGAGCGCAGGCGGCAAGTTCGTACTACTTCTCCCACGGCATCGAGCTTGTCGAGCGTGTGCTGAAGGAAGGCGTCGAAGCTGTCTGCGCGGCGGCCGGGCTGACCCCTGCCGACATCGAGTACGCCTTTTTCGGGCTGCCCGGTTACGGGGAGGCGGCCCGCGATCTGCCCGTCCTGAACGCGACCCCGCGAGCGGTGCTCGGGCACGACCGCTACGCCTGCGACAACGACATGGTCTGCGGCTGGGCCGGTTCACTGGGCGCGGTCGACGGCATCAACGTCATCAGCGGCACCGGTTCGATGACCTACGGCGAGCGGCTGGGCCGGGGCGTGCGCGTCGGTGGCTGGAGCGAGATGTTCGGCGACGAGGGATCGGCGCACTGGATCGCGGTCCGGGGCCTCAACGCCTTCTCACGGATGGGCGACGGACGGCTCCCCGAGGGCCCCCTGGCCGAGGTGTTCCGGCGCCACCTGGATCTCGCGTCCGACCTCGACGTGATCGACGTCGTCCACAACCAGTGGCAGGGCGACCGGAGCCGGATCGCCGCGCTCAGCCGCTCGGTGGCCGAGGCGGCCGCTCTGGGCGACGAGGCCGCCACGGAGATCCTCACCGACGCCGGCCGGGAACTCGCCCTGCTCGTCGAAGTCACCCGCGAGCGGCTGGAGTTCGGCCCGGACGAGACCGTACCGGTCTCCTACTCCGGCGGCACCTTCGGCGCCCACACGGTTCTGGAGGCGTTCGCCTCCGGACTGAAGAATCGTTTTACCAACTATGAGCTGCGACACCCTCTCTACGAGCCTGTCGTAGGCGCCGCCCTGTACGCGGCAAAACTCGCCGGAACCCTGCTCGACCAGCCCGCGCTCGACGCGCTGCGCATGGCCCCCGGGACCCCTGCCTCAGGAGAGGACGACCGATGAACAGAGGCACAAAGAGCTGGATCGTGTACGCGTCGCTGCTGGTCCTGTTCTGGGGTGTGTGGGGCGCCTTCTCCAGCGAGCCGAACAGCAGGTACGGCTACCCCAACGAGATGATCTACATCATCTGGGCCTTCACGATGCTCATACCCGCGTACTTCGCGATGCGCGGCAACACGTTCGACCGCCGGCCGATCGCCGCCGTGTACGGACTGATCGCGGGACTGACCGGCGCAGGCGGCCAACTCCTGCTGTTCCACGCGCTCGCCAACGGCCCGGCGTACCTCATCTTCCCCCTGGTGTCGCTCTCCCCGGTGGTCACCGTCCTCATGGCGATGGCGCTGCTGCGGGAGCGGATCAACCGGCTCGCCCTAGTGGGTGTCGTCGCGGCACTGGCGGCGATCGTGCTGCTCAGCATTCCCAGCGGCAAGGACGACTCGAACTCGCACGGCCCGTGGCTGCTGATGGCCATCCTGATCTGTGTCGCCTGGGGCGTGCAGGCGTTCTGCATGCGCAAGGCCGCGGTGGTCGGGGTCAACGACGCGACGACCTTCGGCTGGATGACCATCAGCGGACTGCTGCTGGTTCCGGTGGCGTTCGTGATGATGGGCGAATTCCCGTCCGACGCCCCGTGGCAGGCGCCCGCGCTCACCGCGGTGACGCAGGTCCTCAACGCGGTCGGCGCGCTGTTCCTGGTCATGGCGTTCAGCCGGGGCAAGGCCACGGTCGTCGCCCCCATCACCAACGCACTGGCACCGGTGCTGACCATCGTGCTGTCCCTGGCCGTCTACCAAACGCTCCCCAACGTATGGGGCGCCCTCGGTATCGTGCTGGCCCTCGCAGGCTCGACCCTGATGGTCTACAGCGACGAGAAGAGCGGCGAGAACTCCGTGGCCCCGGGCGCGGCGGACGGCGGCGCGGACGTGAGTCCGGCCCCGCAGAAGTCCTGATCGCCCACATATCCGTACCGGCCGAACCACGTAGCAATACGGGCCGACACCGGCCCGTACTCACCGAACCGACATGAAAGCGAGGGGACACCTTTATGCCCCTGGTTCCCACGCGCGAACTCGTCTCGAAGGCCGCCGCCGCACGCCGGGCCGTCGCGGCGTTCAACGTGATCACGCTGGAGCACGCCGAGGCGATCACCGCCGGCGCAGCCGCCGCGGGCGCCCCGGGGGTGATCCTGCAGATCAGCGAGAACGCCGTACGGTTCCACGGCGGCCGGGTCGAGCCGATCGCGCGGGCCGCGGCCGAGGTCGGCAAGGCATGTGACGTCGACGTCGCACTGCACATGGACCACGTGACGGACATGCGGCTGCTGCGCACGGCGGCCGACGCGGGGTTCTCCTCCGCGATGTTCGACGCCGGGGCGCAGCCGTACGCCGAGAACCTCGCCGCCACCCGCGCCGCGGCCCAGTGGGCCCACGGCGCGGGCCTGTGGCTGGAGGCCGAACTCGGCTATGTGGGCGGCAAGCCCGACGCCCCCGCGAGCGCCCACGCGGCCGGGGTGCGCACCGACCCGCAGGAGGCGGCGCGCTATGTCGCGGACACCGGCGTGGACGCCCTGGCCGTCGCCGTCGGCAGCAGCCACGCGATGACCGAACGCTCCGCGACCCTGGACCACGCGCTCATCGAACGCCTGCGGGAGGCCGTGCCCGTACCTCTGGTGCTGCACGGTTCGTCGGGCGTCGGCGACGACGATCTGCGACAAGCCGTCCAGGCGGGCATCGTGAAGATCAACATCGGTACCGCTCTCAACGTCGCGTTCACCGGCGCGGTCCGCGAAGCGCTGGGGGCCCGGCCCGACCTGACCGACCCCCGCCCCTACGTCGCCCAGGGCCGGGAGACGATGGCGGAGACGGTCCGGGTCCTTCTCGGTGTGGTGAGTGGCTGAGCGGGCCCGAAGCTTTCCCGCACCTGATGTCGCCTGGTCGGTGACGGGTTCCGTGCGCCTGCACCCGGGCTGGCGGTGGTCGGCCTCGTCGCTCTAGATGAATGAGTCCGATGTTCTCAGTGGTCGTAGGCGATCAGGGATCGCTTGATCTTGGCGCCGGTGATCCAGTTGCCAGACGCTGGCTGCGAGGGCGAGGAGTCGTTGGCCAGTGCGGGCGAACACCCCAAGCAGGGTTCTGCCACCGTGTTGTTCCAGGCCGAGCTGACCCTTGAGCGTGTCGATGACGGCTTCGATCCACTGGCGGACGTGGGCGAGGCGGCCGTGCCGGACCGGCTCGTCCTTCCGATCCGGCCGTACCAGATGGACGCCCAGGCGCTCGGTCAGGAACGCCTCGAACTCCCGCCCGGCGAAGCCCTTGTCCGCAAGGATCACCTGACCGGCGCGGACGAGGTGGTGGTCGCGTTCCAGCAACGCGCACATCACCTCCCGCTCGCCGAGCTTGGGGTTGGCCAGGCACCAGGAGATCGGCATGCCCTCGGCGGTGGTCAGCAGGTAGAGCCGGAAGGCCCAGAAGGAGCGGGAGTGGCTGCGGCAGTAGCCGTATCCGGCGTGCCCGGCCAGGCCGGAGCGTTTGACCGTCTCGCGGGAGGCCGCACACGGCAGGGGGGGGGAGTCGATCAGCCGCAGGTCGTCGTGCCAGCTCGGCACCTGCCTGGCCAGTGCCTCGATCACGGTGCTGATCAGCGGTCCGGCGGCGTTGAGCCGCTTGTTGTAGGCGGACTGCTGGGGCAGGTAGCGAAACAAGTGCCCGAGCCGGGCGTGGGCGAAGCGAATCCAGTGCCGTGCGGAAGGGAAGCCCAGCAGGACCTGGGCAACCGCCAGGCACAGCAGTTCGGCGTCCGTCAGTTTTGGAGGTCGCCCGATCCGGCGACGGGGAGCCACATGGTCGTCGATGAACACGTACAGTGCCGCCAGAAGGGCGTCCAGGCAAGGAGTCACAACCAAGCCAACGGGCGCCCTTCGCCATAGTCGCGGCCAGCACAAACATCGGACTCATTCATCTAGGGCGCGTATCGAGTTGTGATCAATAGGCGGCCGGGGCGAGGTCTTTGATCTATGGCATCGAGCCGAGCCGGTGGCGTCCGCCGAGGAGCGGCACGTCGCCCATTCCGCCCGTGGTTCTTCGCTCCCCTCCATGGGGGAGCGCTGAGCCGGGGCCGAAGGTTCCCTCTTGTCGTGTGTGCGGTGCCCGTAGCGAGCGGTGTGGTGGTGAGCGCTGTGGTTCAGAGCCGGGCGAGCAGGGACAGCAGGGCGACGGTGTCCGACTCGTGGGAAGCGAAGGCGCCGTGGTCGCTGTGCCAGGTGACCGTGTGGGTGGCGCGCTGCGTGAAGCGGCGTTGCAGTTCCGGGTGGATGACCCGGTCGTCGGTGCAGCGGACGTAGGTGCTGGGCCGTGAGCGCCAGACCGCGGTCACGGCCGCCTGGTGGCCGTGTAGGTGCCAGGAACTGCGTCCGTGCTGGTCACGCGGCGTGCCGGTACTCGTGTAGGAGGCCGCCGAGGTGATCGCGTCGATGGATGTGGAGATGGGTGAGCTGGTCGGGTTCGGTGATCGGTTCGGGTAGCGGGTGGAGTGGTGCGGCGCTTGCGAGAGTGCGGTGGGGTCTGTGCTCGTTGTAGAACGTCTCGTATTCGCGTAGCGCGTGGAGGAGATGGGTCTGGTTCCAGATCAGGGTGCGGTCGAGGAGCTCGTTTCGGCATGAGCGCACCCAGCGTTCCATGATCGCGTTCATGCGCGGCATGCGGACGCCAGTCTGGACGACTTTGACGCCTTCGGCTTGCAGGACGGTGTCGAAGGATGCCGGGTAGCGTCCGTCTCGGTCCCGGATCAGGAACTTCGCATTGATGCCTGCGGCTTGGAGGTCCATGACCATGTTGCGGGCGAGCTGGGTGACCCAGACGGCGGTGGGGTTTGCCGTCGCGCCGAGGATCCGCACGCGGCGGGTGGCGTGCTCGATCACCGCGAGGACGTACAGCGTCGCTCCGTTCAGGGTCTTGGTTTCGAAGAAGTCTGCGGCGAGGATTGCCTGGGCCTGGGAGTGCAGGAAGGCGGTCCAGGTGGTGTGGTCGCGTTCGGGTGCTGGGTCTATGCCGTGCTCCTTGAGGATGTTCCACACGGTGGCGGCGGCCACCTTGATCCCGAGGGAGGCGAGTTCGCCATGGATTCGCCGATAGCCCCAGATGGGATTCTCCCGTGCGAGCCGTAGCACAAGAGCACGGACAGATCGTACGGTGCGGGGCCGTCCCGGCCGTTTGGGGCGGGAAGCCTTTGCGTGGCGGCGGCGCAGCAGCTCACGGTGCCACCGCAGCACCGTGTCAGGCGAGACGATCAGCGGTAGTTGACGAAGGCGTACCCGGGGGAGGCGATGTAGGAGGGCGGCCAGCAGTGCACGGTCTGGCCAGGTGAGCTTCCGTTTGTCGGTCTGCCGCTGTAGTACGGCCAGTTGGTGGCGTAACGCCAGGATCTCGGCGTCCTTGTCGCGGTCACTTATCGGCATGAGTCGTAACAGGGTGAACATGCTCGTCAAGGCCAGGTAGAGCGTCGCAGCAGCACTCCACCAATGCTGGTGTGGGGGAGGGCGAGTCGGCAACGGGCGCGGTGGTTCCACTTCTGCCATGGTTGAGCGGCGGGCCGCTGCAGCGCTCCGGCGTCGTGACCAGCACGGACGAGGTTTCTGGCACCTTCAACCTCGACATACGACGCCACGACCGCGTTGGCGGCATCCTCCACGAATACAGACATGCCGCGTGACCTGCACGGACGAGGTATTCGGCAAGCGCAGTCCCGGCCCAGCCGCTCGCGGACCTGGCCGCGCAGGCGGTCATGGAACTCCCTGACCAGGGCGTGGTCGCGCCAGCGGCGGAAGAATGCGTATACCCGGTCCCACGGCGGGAAGTCGGCGGGCATCGCCCGCCACTTGACGCCGTTGTCCACGAGATAGCGGATCGCGTCCAGCACCGCGCGGTGGCAGTATCCCTCCGGCCGGCCGCCCCGCCCGCGCATCCAGCCCGGCGTCGGCAGCAGCGGCCGGACCTCAGCCCACTCCACGTCCGTCATGTCCGACGGGTACCGGCGCTGCCGCTCGGGCCGGTCAGCCGCGTTGCCGTACACGTGCGCGAGACAATCGCACGTTGGAGCGGCCGAGTTGGACTGCCCGGCCGTCGACACGGAAGACTGCGGCACCGGGGCCTCCTGATGCTCTATGGATTCGACACCCACGAGCTGTTCAGGAGGCCCCTTCCTCATGCTCTGGCCACGGCAGGATCACCCGACCGAGACCCCGCGTTCGGACTGCCACCGCTCAAGATCGAAAAGACAACAGCTTCTCACACCCCTGGAGACACGACAGCGGTTCCGCAACGACCAAACACTCGCAGTGTAGAAGAAGAGTGTCCAGGATCATGGGGGAACTTCACCTGAAGAAGTGCGGGTCTGTGGCCGAGTTACGCGGAGCGGCCGAATCCTGGTCGGGCGAGAGATTCGGGGAGACCTGTGAGCCGAATGCCGGCGTGGGTCTTGTAGCGCCTGTTGATCCCGATCAGCAGCGCGGTGATCCGCTCGCAGACACCGCTCATGTCCAGCAGGCCGCAGTCGACGGTGCGCAGCCCGGGGATACGGTCGATGAGATCCGCGGCCAGGACCTTGTCGGCCGTGTGATCGCCGCAGAGCAGTACGTCCTCGTCCAGCCGGAGCTCGATGTCCTGCAAGGTGGCGGCGCTGACCGTCTGCAGAGCCGAGACCACGCCTGTGCCGTCCGGCAGCAGGGCCTGGGCCTGTTCGGCGGCAGAACCGGCCCAGGGGACGATGGGGCGCAGGCCGCGGGGGCCGACGGGCAGAAGGGGCGCGGTGGTGTCGATGACCAGTTGTCCGGGCTGGATGACTTTCGCAATGGCGCGCATCGTCTCGACGTGTGCGCTGAAGGGCACAGCGACGACCACCGCTGCCGCGCCTTCGATCATTGTGGTGTTGTCCCCGCCGACCGCTCCGGGGAGTTTGCCGGCGCAGTCCTGCGCCGCTTCTGCGCGCCGGGATCCGATGCGGACGTGGACGCCGCTGTGGGCCCACCGGGTGGCGAGCCCGAGTCCGAGGGCGCCGGTGCCGCCGACGATGGCGACGGTGTTCTCGTGGTGCGTTGTTGTGGCGGGGAGCGAGTCCGGCTGGGTGACTGTCATGGGTGATCGCCTTCGGTCGGCTGGTTCGGGAGCGAGAATGCTGGTCATTCGCTGAGGGGGTGGCTCGGTGCGTTGTGTGCGGGGCCGATCCACACGCTCTTGACGTTGGTGAACTGACGGAGTCCGAAGACACCCAGTTCGCGCCCGTAGCCGCTGCGCTTGATGCCGCCGAACGGCAGCCGCGGATCGGAGGCGACGGTCCCGTTGACGAACACCGCGCCGGCCTCGATGCCGGGAATCAGGCGATCGGCGCGCTCCAGGTCGGTTGTCCACAGCGCGGCGCCGAGACCGAATTCGGTGGCGTTGGCGATGTCGACGGCCTGGGCCGGGTCCTTCGCGGAGACGACGGCGGCTACCGGCCCGAACGTCTCCTCCGCTGCGACAGCCATCGTCGGGGTGACCTGGTCGAGGACGGCAGGTACATAGAAATACCCGGGGCCGTCGAGGACCGTGCCGCCGGTGACGACTCGGGCGCCTGCTGCGGTGCTGCGCTCGACCTGGTCGACGAGGTCGGAGCGAAGACCGGACCGGGCGAGCGGGCCGATGTGTACGTCTCGGCGGAACGGGTCGCCCACGGTCAGGGCAGCGACACCGGCGGTGAACGCGTCGGTGAATTCCTCGACGACCGTTTCCTCGACGATGAACCGCTTGGCGGAGATGCAGCTCTGCCCGGCGTTGTGCATGCGTGCGCTGACCGCCGCCGCGGCGGCGGCCGGGACGTCCGCGTCGGCGAGGACGATGAAGGGGTCCGAGCCGCCGAGTTCGAGGACCTGTGGCTTGAGGTGGTGCGCGGCCATGGCAGCGACGGCAGAGCCCACTTCGGTCGATCCGGTGAGGGTCACGGCGTGGATGCGGGGATCGGCGATGAGGTCCGGCACCGCGTCGGGGCCGACGAGCAGCGTGGTGAACAGACCGGGCGGGCAGCCGGCCCGGTCCCAGATGTCGGCGATGGCCAGGGCACAACGCGGCACGTTCGAGGCGTGTTTGAGCACGGCACCGTTGCCGGCCAGCAGCGCGGGTGGCGCGAAGCGGAACACCTGCCAGAGCGGATAGTTCCAGGGCATGACTGCCAGGACGAGGCCCAGCGGGTCGAAGGCGACGTGGCTGCGGGCGGCCCCGGTTGCCACGGGCTGGTGCATCAGTAGTTCCGGTCCCTGCGTCGCGTAGTACTCGCAGCACCAGGCGGACTTGTCGACCTCGGCTTCCGCTTCGGCGATGGGCTTGCCCATCTCCTCGGTGATGAGTGCGGCGAGTTGGTCGCGTTCGGCGCGCAGTAGCGCGGCGGCCCGCTTGAGGTGCTCGGCCCGTGCCGGTACGGGTATCGTCCGCCACCTCCTGGCGGCGAGGGATGCCCGCTCGACTGCCGCGTCGACAGCTGTCGGCGAGTGGGGGGTGAACTGGGCGATGACTTCCTCGGTGGCCGGGTTGACGGAGTTGATCTGGTGAACGGCCATGGTGGCCTCACTCCCTGGGGGTTGACGTGATGGTCCGCGAAGGGCGGGCATGTGCGCCGGTCGGTGTCTCGGGGCGCTCCTCGCGTGGCCGGATCAGGCGACGGAGGTGCGGCCGACCAGCTCCGGATCGGGGCCGCTCCACAGCACGTCGTCGCCGGCGACCCGCTCGTGCGCGGCGGGCGAGGCAAGCGCTTCGAGGACTTCGCCGGCGACCTGCTCGTACCATCGCGCCACTTCGGCGGGATAGTCGGCGTAGCTGCCGTTCTCCCGCAGGACGGGCCCCTCGACGGTCGGGATGTCCGTGACGCCGTCGTAGGTGACGGTGTAGGGCTTGCCCAGACGGGTCGCTGTGGGCGCGTCGATGGTTGCGTCCAGCTTGATCCACCGGCCGTTGAGGAAGGCTTCGCCGAGCGAGTGCCAGGGCAGTGGCCGTCCGACCGGCCCTCCCCACAGGGTGCGGACCTCCGGTGAGAGGAATTCCATCTTCGGGGCGTCGAGCGCCTGGAACGCGATGCGGGCAGGGATGCGGGCGGCCCTGGACAGGGCGACGAACGAACTCGCCTTGCCCATGCAGAAGGCGACGCCGTGGGCGAGGACGTCGCTGGCCGCCGATTCGCCCTCGGCGAGATAGCGGAACGAGGCGAGGATGTCGTAGGGCAGGTCGCGGACGTAGTGGTAGATGCGGCCCAGTCGTTCGCTGTCGGTGGTGGCACCGTCCGTCAGCTCTCGTGCGGTGGATACCACGAGCGGGTGGTCGGAATCGATGTAGGCGGTCGGCCTCAGGTACGTCTCGTCGATGGTGGTGAGCTCGTTGTGCGCGGTCGTCTCGGAGGTCACGGAGTAGCCCTTCGTTGAGTCGTTGGCGTCGTGGTCGCGCGGCTGGGTCAGGTGAGTTGCGTGTGCCGTGCGGGCTTGATGTGGGGCAGGATCTGCTCCCCGACGACGTCGAGATAGGTCGAGTCCGCGACGTCGGGGATGGTGAACAGGAAGTGGTCGATGCCGGCGTCCTGGTAGGCGCGGATGCGCTCGACACAGGCTTCCGGCGTCCCGGTGATCAGTCCGGTGTCGGGAATCGACTGGAAGCGGGTACGCAGCTCGTCCTGCTGTGCCGAGGAGTCGGTCGGTGCGAGCAGGGTGGTGATCGACAGGCGCAGGGTCGCCGGGTCGCGGCCGATCGCCTCGCACTCACGGTCCAGGAACGCGCGGCGCTCCGCGCACTTCTCGGCGGGCCACCATCGGACGTTGACGCCGTTGGCGTGCCGGGCGGCGATGCGGTGGACCCGCAGCCCCTCGCCGCCCACCCACAGGGGCGGATGCGGCTGCTGGAGCGGGGGCGGATCGCAGACCGCCCCGTCGATGCTGTAGAAGTCGCCGTGGAAGGCCGGGTGCGGGTCGGTCCACACCTGGCGCATCACCTGGAGCGACTCGCCGAGCGCGGTGACCCGGTCCCCGGTCGGGGGGAACGGGATGCCGTATGCCTCGTACTCCTGCTGGAACCAGCCCGCTCCCATGCCCAGGTCCAGTCGGCCGCCGGAGATGACATCGAGGGTGGCGGCCATCTTGGCGAGCACGGCGGGGTAGCGGTAGGAGTTGCACAGCACACTGGTGCCCAGGCGCACGGTGGTGGTGTCGCGGGACAGGGCCGACAGCGCGGTCCAGCATTCGAGCAGCGGGACCGACGGCGAGCGGCTCTGCTGGGCGCCGCCGTCGCTCTCGGGTCCGGCGGTGATGCCCGCGTCCCGGACGTAGTCGTCGGGGCTGAGGGTCAGGAAGTGGTCGCACAGCCACACGGAGTCGAATCCGTAGGACTCGGCCGCCTGCGCGGCGCGGACCATGTCGGGATAGTTGCCCACGGCGAGGCCGCGGATGGTCAGGGCCAGGATCAGCCCGATGTGCGGCTCGGGCTCGTGGGCGGGACCCGCGCCGGAGGGATCGTCGTGGTTCATGGACGTCGCCTTTCTGTCATGTCGGTCATGCCGACCGGGGCACCGGAGACGGTGCGGGGAAGCGTTACGGTGAATCCGTAGCGTTCCGGGCGGTAGTGGAAGATCACGACTTCCAGTGGACGGTCGTCGTGGCCGAGGCTGACCCGCTCCAGGACGAGCACGGGTGCGGACTCGTCGATCTCCAGCGCCGCGGCGACGTCCGGAGAAGCTGCGGCCGCGTGGATCTGGTGCCGGGCCTGCGCGATCCGCACCCCCAGGCGCTGCTCCCACATCGTGTACGTGGTCTCGGTGGCGGGTTCGCCGGAGCGCAGCGGCCCGGCCGCCTCCAGCACCCGCGTCGGGAGGTGGATCGTGACGAGCGCGACCGGCTTCTCCCCGTCCCCGTACCGGCGCCGGATCGTCAGTACCTCGGACTCCCCGAGGACCTGCGCGACGTGAGGCGCAGCGGATTCGACCCCGAAGCCCAGGACGTCGATGTGCGGTGTGACGCCCTGATCGAGCAGGACCTCGGTGATGGTGCGCACGCCGGAGGACAGCTCCTGGTCCACCGGTTCGGAGACGAAGGTACCCAGTCCTTGCTTGCGTACCACCCAGCCCTGCGACTCCAGTGCACCCACGGCGGCACGGACCGTGATGCGGCTCAGACCGGTCTCAGCCATCAGCTCCCGTTCCGTGGGCAGCCGCGTTCCCGGCGGCAGCTGCTGCTTGAGGATCAGTGCCTTGATCTGCTCCGCCAGCTGCGTCGTCGCCGGTGTCCGGCCCCGTTCGATCCGGAATCCGGCGGCCGACAGGTCGAAGCGGGGCTCGTTGCCCATGTCAGATGTCATAAGTCGTATTGAACCCGGCGACAGGCCCGGACGCGTAACAACCCCTTCGGGTGTCGCGGCCGGCGAGGTCACCGAACTCTTGACGCATGTCATGAGACGTTTTATAACGTCTTACATCTGGTGGGCGCAAGTAGCCCCGCCGGGAATCAAAGGAGTCCCCGTGTCAGACCAGAACCACGTGACCGTGATCGCCCGCTTCACCCCGGCCTCAGACCGCGCTCCGCAACTGCGGGCCCTGCTCGAAGGAATGATCGCCCCGACCCGCTCCGAACCGGGATGCCGCTCCTACGACCTCTACACCACCGAGACGGAAGCCCCGGACTTCGTCCTCCTGGAGCGCTACCAGGACTCCGCAGCCCTGGAGACGCACCGCACGACGGCCCACTACAAGGCCTACCGCGCCCAGCTCTCCGACCTCCTCGCCAAACCGGTCGAGGTTTCCGTCCTCAGTCCGGTCAACGTCATCGGCTGACGACGGACACGTCGCGACGTCGCGCGACCGCTCACGCGACGTCGCGCGACCGCTCAAAGGAGAGCACCATGTCCGACCTGCGCACCATTGACAAGAGCAGCCGCCGTGCGCTGTTCGCCTCCTGGCTGGGATGGACCTTCGACGGGTTCGAGACCTACGCCCTCGTCCTCGTCGGCCCCACAGCCGTCATGGCGGTGGGCACCGAAGCACAACTGGCAGACCTTCCCACCTACGTCAGCGGCCTGCTTGCGGCCACCCTCGCCGGCTGGGCGCTCGGCGGGATCCTCGCCGGCTTCGCGGCCGACCGACTCGGCCGACGCCGCACCCTCATCCTCTCCATCCTCTGGTACGCCCTCTTCACCGGTCTGACCGCACTCGCACCCGACTACTGGTGGCTGCTCACCCTGCGCTTCATCACCGGCATGGGACTGGGAGCGGAGTGGGGCAGTGCCACCGCCCTGATCGGCGAACTCTGGCCGGACCGTTCCCGAGGACGAGCCGCCGCAGTACTTCAGTCGGGCTTCGGCGTCGGCGCGGTCATCGCCGCGCTGGCCTGGTACCTGCTGGAACCCGTGGGCGACAACGCCTGGCGCTACCTCTTCCTGATCGGCACACTCCCGGCACTCATCGTCCTCTACGTACGGCGGGCCGTCCGCGACCCGGAGATGTGGACCTCGGTCCGCGACCGGCGGCGCAAGGCCAAAACCGCCCAAGAAGCCGGCGACACCGTCACAGCCGCAGACAGGGAACTCCTGCGCTCCCCCTTCACCACCGTCTTCAGCCACGCCCACCTACGCCGTCGCGGGCTGCGGCTGCTCGTGCTGACCGTCGTGTCGGTCATCGGCCTGTACGCCGTGTCGGCCTGGATCCCCGCATACACCGCCCAACTCGCCAAGGACACCGGCGAGACGGGCACCCGATGGGGTGCCAACGCCGGCCTGGTGTTCAACGGCGCCTCCGTACCCGGCTACCTCCTGCTCGGTTACCTGGCCGACCGCTGGGGCCGAAAACCCACCATGCTCCTCTACTACGCCGTATCCGCGGCCGTCGTCCCGGTCTTCTTCTTCGCCGTCCACACCCCGCAGGCGGCACTGGCCGTGGCAGCCGTGGCCGGATTCTTCATCCTGGGCCAGTTCGCCTGGATGCCCATCTACATGCCCGAGCTGTTCCCCACCTCCGGTCGCGCCACAGCGATCTCCACGGTGTTCAACTCCGCACGCATCGCAGGCGCGCTGGTCACCCTCGGCACCGGAATGCTCATCAGCCTGCTCGGCGGGATCACCGCCGCTGCCACAGTCGTCGGAGTGGTGATGTACGTCATCGCCATCGCCACCGTCTGGTTCGTCGGGCCGGAGACCAAGGGACAACCCCTCCCGCGGTGAACCGCTTCCAGGTCCCCACCGGCCACGACCGCACAACGGCAGCCGGTGGGACCAACTGCGAACTCCACCTGGCCGGTCAAGCACCACCCCACCCTGGGCCAGGAGCACCGAGCCGCATCACGGCCCCTGGACCCGCCGAGCGCAAGGCCGAGAAGGACGACTCGTCCGCGTCGTCCGCCGGCCACAAGCCGGTCCGGGCACTGGTCTGATCCGCCCCACCACCAGGAAAACCCCCGCGAGGCGGAACCGCTCGCCCCGCGGACACGTACGAGATCTGGAGAACCGACCGTGGCCCCTACTGCGAACTCCCTGCGCCGGGCGCTGAAAAGAGCCAGGGACGGAGTGGCCCTCGACGTCGCCGAGGCGGCCGTGCTGCTCCAAGCGCGCGACGAGAACCTGGTCGACCTCGCCGCCTCCGCCGCCCGGGTGCGCGACGCGGGTCTCGAAGCGGCCGGCCGCCCCGGCGTGATCACGTACTCCAAGAGCGTCTTCATCCCTCTCACCCGCCTCTGCCGCGACACCTGCCACTACTGCACCTTCGTCACCATCCCCGGCAAGCTGCGCCGGGCCGACCACGGCATGTTCCTCTCCCCGGACGAGGTCCTGGACATCGCCCGCAAGGGCGCCACGCTGGGCTGCAAGGAAGCCCTCATCACCCTCGGCGACAAGCCGGAGGACCGCTGGCCCGAGGCCCGTGAATGGCTCGACGCGCACGGCTACGACGACACCCTCGCCTACGTACGGGCGATCTCCGTCCGCGTCCTGGAGGAGACCGGCCTGCTGCCGCACCTCAACCCCGGCGTGCTGACCTGGACCGACTTCCAGCGCCTGAAGCCGGTCGCGCCATCAATGGGCATGATGCTGGAGACGACGGCGACCCGGCTGTGGTCGGAGCCCGGCGGCCCGCACCACGGCTCCCCGGACAAGGAACCGGCGGTACGGCTGCGGGTCCTGGAGGACGCCGGCCGCTCCTCGGTGCCGTTCACCTCGGGCATCCTCATCGGCATCGGCGAGACGTACGAGGAGCGCGCCGAGTCGCTGTTCGCACTGCGCCGGGTCGCCCGCGCCTACCACGGCGTCCAGGAACTGATCATCCAGAACTTCCGGGCCAAGCCGGACACGGCGATGCGCGCCATGCCCGACGCGGAACTGGACGAGCTGGCCGCCACGGTGGCCGTCGCCCGGCACATCATGGGCCCCGCCGCCTGCCTCCAGGCGCCGCCCAACCTGGTGGACGACGAGTACGAGCGGTTGATCGGTGCCGGCATCGACGACTGGGGCGGCGTCTCCCCGCTCACCATCGACCACGTCAACCCCGAACGCCCCTGGCCGAAGATCGAGGAACTAGCCCGGCGTTCCCTCGCGGCCGGCTTCGAGTTGCGGGAACGTCTCTGCGTCTACCCGGAGTTCGTCCGGCGCGGCGAGCCCTGGCTGGACCCGCGCCTGCTCCCGCACGTCACCGCCCTCGCCGACCCGGAGACCGGACTCGTCCGCGAGGCCGCGGTGGTGGAGGGGCGGCCCTGGCAGGAGCCCGATGAGGCGTTCACCGCCTCCGGCCGCACCGACCTGCACCGCACCATCGACACTGAGGGCCGTACCGGCGACCGCCGCGACGACTTCGACGAGGTGTACGGCGACTGGGGCGCCCTGCGCGAGGCCGCCGCCCCCGGGATGGTCCCCCAGCGCATCGACACCGACGTCCGCCAGGCGCTGGCCACCGCCGCCGAAGACCCGACCCGGCTCACCGACACCGAGGCGCTGGCCCTGCTGCACGCCGACGGGCTCGCTCTGGACGCGCTGTGCCGGGTCGCCGACGACGTACGCAGCTCAGCGGTCGGCGACGACGTCACGTACATCGTCACCCGCAACATCAACTTCACCAACGTCTGCTACACCGGCTGCCGCTTCTGCGCCTTCGCCCAGCGCCGCACCGACGCCGATGCCTACACCCTCTCCCTGGACCAGGTCGCCGACCGCGCCCAGCAGGCCTGGGAGGTCGGCGCGGTCGAGGTGTGCATGCAGGGCGGCATCCACCCGGACCTACCGGGCACCGCGTACTTCGACATCGCCCGAGCGGTGAAGAGCCGGGTGCCCGGGATGCACGTGCACGCCTTCTCACCGATGGAGGTCGTCAACGGCGCCACCCGCACCGGCCTGTCGATCCGGGAGTGGCTGACCGCCGCGAAGGAGGCCGGCCTGGACTCCGTCCCCGGCACGGCCGCCGAGATCCTCGACGACGAGGTCCGCTGGGTCCTCACCAAGGGCAAACTGCCCGCCGCCACCTGGATCGAGGTCATCACCACCGCCCACGAAGTGGGCATCCGCTCCTCGTCCACGATGATGTACGGCCACGTCGACCAGCCCCGCCACTGGCTCGGCCACCTGCGCACCCTGGCCCGCATCCAGGAACGGACCGGCGGCTTCACCGAGTTCGTCACCCTCCCCTTCGTCCACACCAACGCGCCCGTCTACCTGGCCGGCATCTCCCGCCCCGGCCCCACCGTCCGCGACAACCGCGCGGTGACCGCCATGGCCCGGCTGCTGCTCCACCCTCACATCTCCAACATTCAGACGAGCTGGGTCAAACTGGGCGCAGAGGGCGCAGCCGATATGCTCCGGTCCGGCGCCAACGACCTGGGCGGCACCCTGATGGAGGAGACCATCTCCCGGATGGCGGGGTCCTCCTACGGCTCCTACAAGTCGGTCCGGGACCTGGTCTCGGTGGCGGAGGCGGCGGGGCGCCCGGCCAGGCCGCGGACCACGCTGTACGGGGAGGTCCCGGAGGAGCGCAGGCGGGCCGCCGAGGCCTCCGACGGGCACCTCCCGGAGCTACTCCCGGTCCTGGACGCGTGATGATGTCCGGCTCACCAGGCAGCCGCTGGACCGTGCTGTTGCCGGTCAAGCCGTTCGCCCTGGGCAAGAGCCGTCTCGGGTCGTGGGCGGGTGCCGCCAGGCGGGACATCGCCCGGGCCGTCTTCCTGGACACGATGGACGCCATTCTCCACACCCCGGAGGTGTGCAGACTGATCGTCGTGACCGCTGATCCGGAGGCCCACGCCCTCGCCGCCGGGGCCGGTGCCGAAGGGATCCACGAAGCCTCGGTCGGCGGTCTCAACGCCGCCGCTCGCCTGGGTGCCGCAGCCGCAGCCGGCCATGGTGCCGGTGTCCGTACCGACCCGGTGGCTGTAGTCGCGGCAGACCTCCCGGCGTTGAAGCCGCACGAACTGGCGAGTGTTCTGGCCGAGGCCAGCCGTCATCCTCGTGCCGTCCTCGCCGACCATAGGGGCCATGGGTCCACGATCTTGACCGCGCAGGCCCCGTCATTCCTTCTGCCCGGCTTCGAAGGCGCCTCACGCGCACGGCATGCGGCAAACGGCGCCTACGAGATCGCGCACTCCGGGGTCCCTGGCGCCCGACTGGACATCGACGTACCCGGAGACCTCGCCCTGGCCGCTGCCTTGGGTCTGGGGACGCACACCGCAGCGGTGCAGGCGAATCTCCCTCAGTGAGTCGCGCCGCGGCGAGCGGAGTGTGTTTCCCGTGTCGGAAGCCGGAAGAGGCTGAACGGCGGACAACGCAGCCTGGACGGCATGGAACCGGGCCCACCGCTGGGCGAGTTCACGGTCGAGTTCAGCGGTCTCGGCGAAGACGTCCAAGACGCGGTGGACAGCCTTGCACAGGTCATCCGCTTCAAGGAGCGTCAGCGCGCGGGACTTCAGCAGTATGCCGCCATCGTAGGCTTGAGCACGGCCCAGAAGCTTTCGGCTGCGGCGTTGTCAAAGCAGGAGCCGGTCCGGCCCGTGCTCTGGCGAAGCCCCAACCTGCCTGTCTCAGCGCGGAATTGAGCTGAGGTGTATTCGCTTCCGCGGTCGCTGTGCGTGATGCAGCCGGGTTCCAGGCTGCCGCGGCCGTGGTGCGGGTGCCGATACATCATCCGCGCAGTTCACGCCGCGTGTTGGTATTCGTGGAGGGTTCCGCCGAGTTGGTCTCGTCTGTGGACTGCCGGGTGGGCGAGTTGGGCTTGTTGGGTGATGGGCGTGGGTGGCGGGCGGCATGGGGCCGCCTGCTCCAGGGCCCTGTGCGGGCGGTGCTCGTTGTAGAAGGATTCGTACTCGCGCAGGGTGTGGAGAAGGTGGCTCTGGTTCCAGATCAAGGTCCGGTCCAGCAGCTCTCTGCGGCAGGGACGGCATCGAAGAGGTCGGGGAACTTCCCGTCCCGGTCCCGGATCATGAACCGTGCCCGGCAGCCGAGGTCTTCGAGGTCCATGGCGCGGTTCTTCGTCGCTTGCGCTACCCAGGTTGCGCTCGGATGCGCGGTGGCGCCCAGGAACCGGATCCGGTGACTGTTGTGCAGCACCAAGACGCGGATCGAGCGCACCGTGCGCGCGGCCGTCCCGGACGCTTGGGCCGGCAGGAGGCGGCATGGCGGCGCGCGACGAGGGTGCGGTGCCAACGCAGCACCGTGTCAGGGCGTACAAGCAGCCGTAATCTTCGCAGGACGTGCAGTGGCAGCCGGTGCAGCAGCGCCGCCAGGAACGCCCGATCGCTGGGCGTGAACCGGACCTTGCCCTTGCCGGGCTGACGTTCCAAAACGGTGACCTGGTGGCGCAGCGCGAGGATCTCTGCGCACTTGTCCCGGTCGGATATCGGCAGCAGGCGAAGCATCGCGAACGCGTTCATCACGCCGAGGTAAGCCAGTCGCAGCAGCACGGTCGATCATCTTGCTGGTGAGCGCCAGCCTCGTGAGAGCGCCCGTTCTGGCGACTTCGCCGGTCGACCTCCGGTACACCGCGCGCACTCCTCCCACCAGGGCGGATGACATTTTCGGTAAGCGCAGGGTCGCGGGCAACAAGGGAGCCCGGACCCCGGGCGTCGACGGCCTCACGGTCGCCAACGTCGAGGGGGAACTCGGCCTCCCGGACTACCTCGAGGACCTGCAACGCGTACTGAAGATGAGTGAATTCCGCCCGCTTTTGGTGCGCGAACGCAAGATCCCCAAACCCGGGGGAAACGGGAAGGTGCGCAAGCTCGGTATCCCGACCGTCTCCGACCGGGTGGTCCAGGCAGCCCTCAAGCTGGTGCTGGAGCCAATCTTCGAGGCCGACTTCCTGCCGGTCTCCTACGGCTTCGGGCCCATGCGTCGCGCATACGACGCGGTCGCCGAGATCCACCGCTACGGCACCAGAGGCTATCGCTGGGTGCTGGATGCGGATATCGAGGCGTGCTTCGACTCCATCGACCACACGGCCCTGATGGACCGGGTGCGCGCGAGAGTCAAGGACAAGCGCGTGTTGCGGCTGGTCAAGGCGTTTCAGGATCGCGCAGGGTCTGCGTCGCCCGCAATCTGCTCATGGACCTCGGAGACAGGGATGGGTGCTTCGGGTTCCTCATCCGTGACCGGGACAGCAAGTTCACCGCCGCATTCGACGCCGTCTTCGCCGGTAACGGCACAGCCGTCATCCCGACTCCGCCGCAAAGCCCACGGTCCAACGCGTTCGCCGAACGATGGATACGCACAGCCCGTACCGAGTGCACCGACTCCTGATCAACGGCGAACGACACCTGCGCACCGTCCTCACCACGTATGCCAAGCATTACAACGCGGGAGGGCCCACCGCAGCTTACGTGCCCCTGACGACGAACCGAACGTTATCCCCGCACCCGCTGCCACGGTCAGGCGCCACCAGGTACTTAGCGGTCTGCTCAACGAGTACGGCACCGTGTCACCCCGGCTGCCTCACCATCCACACGAAACGTCCAGCTCAGCAGCCTGATCGGAATATTGACACCCTTCAGGCATCCGGTTTGGGACCTATGTGCGGCCTACGCTGACCACGGTGCAGACCGTGCCGAGTCTGCTGGGCGAGGGCCGCCCGGCTGCTCCTGGAGGTCATCGATGGTAGCGAGGCGGTCGATGCGACCGTCCTGGCCGCCTCGCTCGTCGTGCGTACGTCGACGGGACCGGCCGGCCGAAGCTGAGAGCCTGCTGCCCGCCCCCGCCCCCGCCCCCGCCCCCGCTCACGGCTCCACGCTCAATTCCGCGGCGGCGCGGTGCTCGCCCGCACCACGAATTCCACCGGCGGGAGTTCGGCCGCCTGGAACTCTCCTCCCTCGGTGAGCGAAACCAGTGCCTGCGCGGCGGCGCGCCCCCAGGTCAGCACGTCCTGGCGTACCGTCGTCAGCGGCGGTGCGATGCAGTCGGCCAGCGGGATGTCGTCGAAGCCCACCACCGACAGGTCCTCGGGGACCCGCAGCCCGCGGCTGGTCGCGGCGGTGATCCCGGCGATGGCCATCAGGTCGTTGGCGTACACGATGGCGGTCGGCGGCTGGTCCAGGTCCAGCAGCTGATGCGTGGCCTGGGCGCCGGCCGCGCCGGTGAAGTCCGCCGCCACGGGCGGGATCTCGGGCAGGCCGGCATCCGCCAGCGCACCGCGCCAGGCGTCGCACCGGGCCTCGGTGTGCACGTACCCCGCGGCGCCGCAGACGTGTCCGATCCACCGGTGGCCGAGTGAGCGCAGATGGCTGACCGCACGCCGCACCCCGCTGCCGTCGTCGACCCCGAGGGCCGGCACCTGGCCGCCGTGCTGCGGTGGCCCGACGATCAGTGCGCTAATGCCCAGCTCCGTCACGAGTGCGGGCCGCGGGTCGTCGGTGCGCAGATCGGTGAGGAACACGCCGTCGACCCGACCGTCACGGGCCAGCCGCTCATACGCCTGCCGTTCGGTTTCCTCATCGGGGACGACCTGGAGCACGAGCGCGTAGCCGAGCGGCGCGAGGCCGGTCTCGATGCCGGCGACGAACTGCGGGAAGAACGGGTCGGTACTCAGCAGTTCCGGCGGTCGGCGCATCACCAGGCCGAGGGTCTGGGACCGCTTGGTGGAGAGCGCCCGGGCGCCGGCGTTGGGCTGCCAGCCCAGCTGGTCGATCGCGTCCAGGACTCGCTGGCGCGCCTGCGGGCTGACCCCAGGGCGGTCGTTGATGACGAAGGAGACCGTTGCCTTGGAGACCTGGGCCAGCGTGGCGACATCACCGATGGTCGGCCGACTGCCTCCGACCCGGCGTGGCGGCGGAGGCATCGCCTGGCGGGAACCGCCCGCCGATCCACCCGCTTTGTCCTGGCCCCGCACCATACCGCCTCGCCTTCCACTGATTCGGGACGTACGGCTCCTGGGTGGCAGAACTGCGCCACCCAGGTTACCGAAACGTTTCGCATCCGTCCTTGACGCTTAGATATTAAACCGGTTTGATGACGCTCGTAACCCCGCGGTGATCATTCTGGCGGGGCGGGCCGGCGGCGACCAGAGGGGAGTCGCTTCGGACCCTCAACCACCCGCATGGAAGGGAGTTGGGCACAATGAGGCGTTTTCCGCGCGTTACGGTGCTGACCGCCGCCGCGGCGCTTGTCCTGCCATTGTCCGCCTGCGGTTCGGGCGACGCCGGCGGCGGCAAGCCGACCTCGGGACCGATCGACATCTGGTACTCGACGAATAAGCAGGAGCAAGCCTGGGCCAAGGCCACAGTGGCTGCCTGGAACGCCGAGCACACCAAGGAGAAGGTCACCGCCAAGGCGGTGCCGTCGGGCAAGTCCACCGAAGACGTCATCGGGGCCGCGATCACCGCGGGCAACACCCCGTGCCTCGTCTACAACACCGCTCCGGCGGCGGTCGCCGCATTCCAGAAGCAGGGCGGCCTGGTGAATCTCTCGGACACCTTCGGCGATGCCGAGTCCTTCATCAAGAAGCGCTCCGGCGGTGCCGCGGACGGCTTCCGTTCCCCGGACGGCAAGTTGTATCAAGTGCCGTGGAAAACCAACCCGTTCATGCTCTATTACAACAAGGACGTCTTCAAGAAGGCCGGCCTGGACGCCGAGAATCCGAAGCTCAGCACGTACGACGATGTGCTGGCCGCGGCGAAGAAGATCAAGAGCAGTAAGGCGGCGAAGTTCACCTTGTATCCGCCGGCGACCAGTGACTACACCAATGCGCTCTTCGACTTCTATCCGCTGTACCTGGCCAACTCCGGCGGCACGCAACTGGTGAAGGACAAGAAGGCCACCTTCACTTCCGATGCCGGACGGCAGACCCTCGGCTTCTGGCAGCAGATGTACGCCAACGGCTACTCGTCCCCGGAGGCGTACAGCGGCGACATGTGGGCGGGCCCGTTCGCCGATGGGGTGGCCGCCATGGGCATCGCCGGGCCGTGGGGCAAGGGACAGTTCGACGGCAAGGTGAAGTACGGCGTGGTGCCGCTGCCCACGGCCGAGGGAATACCGGCCGACAAGACATCGACGTTCGCGGACTCCAAGAACGTCGGTCTGTTCACCTCGTGCAAGCACAAGCGGACCGCCTGGGAATTCACCAAGTTCTCGATGAGCGCGAAGAACGACGCGGCACTGCTGAAGGCGACGGGGCAGTTCCCCACCCGCAGTGACGTGGCCGCCGTCGCGGGGGGCTATCTCAAGGACAATCCCTTCTACCGGCCCTTCGCCGACGCGGTGCCGCGGGCGGTGGACGTGCCGAACATCGCCGGCTCGACCGAGGTGTGGAAGACGTTCCGCACAGCCTGGGAAGACGCGGTGCTGCCCGGGAAGGGCGATGTGAAGTCGACCTTTGACAAGGCCGCGCAGCAGATCGACGACCAGATCGCCGGCTGACGAGGCACACCATGAAATCACTCCGCGACAGCCGCGATGGGACCCAGGCCGCAGGTGATCCGCCCCGCGGCCGGCACCACCGGCCATCGCCCCGCCACGCACCGCCGGCAGCCGCACCCGAACGCCGTATCCCGGGTCGCCGGCCCGGCGCCTCGCGGCTCCAGCGTTGGCTGGGCGACAGCCCGCTCGGGCTCGTCCTGACCGCGCCGTACACCGCCTACGTCCTGGTCGTGTTCATCATCCCGTTCGGGGTCGGCGTATGGATGGCCTTCCACGACTACTTCTTCACCGCGCCCGGCGTCTCCGTGCCGCACCCGTTCGTCGGGTTCGACAACTTCACCGAGGTCCTCGGCGAGGAGAAGACCCGGCGCGCCTTCGCCAACCTCGGGTTGTTCATGGCGATCAACATTCCGCTGACCGTGGTGCTGGCGCTCACGCTGGCCTCGGCGCTGAATGCCGCGACTCACTGGCGCGGATTCTTCCGGGTGGCGTATTACGTGCCGTATGTGACGGCCTCGGTCGCCACGCTGGCGGTCTGGCTGTTTCTGTTCAATGGCTCCGGTGCCGTCAACAACGTCCTCGGCTCCTGGGCCCCGGACCCGTCCTGGCTGGCGAACAAGCACCTGGTGATGCCGCTCATCGCCG
Organism: Streptomyces sp. CY-1; assembly: GCF_047218265.1. Taxonomy (NCBI): domain Bacteria; kingdom Bacillati; phylum Actinomycetota; class Actinomycetes; order Kitasatosporales; family Streptomycetaceae; genus Streptomyces; species Streptomyces sp. CY-1. The sequence continues at coordinate 2,653,700 of NZ_CP178393.1, read as the reverse complement.
TCTACGTCACCTGGAAGCAGCTCGGGTTCTACATCCTGCTCTACCTCGCCGCGCTACAGAACGTGCCCAAGGAGCTGCACGAGGCGGCACTGACCGACGGAGCCGGGCGCTGGCAGGCGTTCCGGGCCGTCACCCTGCCGGCCGTCCGGCCCGTCACCTCGCTCGTCATCCTGCTGTCGATCATCACTGCCGGGCAGATCTTCACCGAGCCGTTCCTGCTCACCGGCGGCGGCCCGAGCGGCGCCTCGCTCACCCCCGCGCTGCTGGTGTACCAGCGGGGCATCGAGCAGGGCGAGCCGGATGCCGCGGCCGCCATCGGACTGATTCTCGTCACCGGCGTGCTCATCATCGCGACCGTCGCCCGGCGCGTCATGGAGAGGGACTGATATGGCCCATATCCCGCGCATCGCCCGCATCCTGCGCTACGCCGCGCTCGGCCTCGGCGCCATCGCCGCTCTGCTGCCGTTCTACTACATGCTCATCGGGGCGCTACAGAAGAAGCGCGACACCGGCCTCGGCGGCCTGCTGCCGAAGCCGAGCAACCTGACCCTGGACAACCTCGCCGGTATCGACGACTCGTTCAGCCTGCTGGGCGCACTTGCCAACTCGCTGATCATGACGGTCGGGGTGGTGGTCTGCACGCTGGTCTTCGGCCTGCTGGCCGGCTACGCCCTGGCTATCCTGCGCTTCCGCGGCCGCGGCCTGGTGTTCGCGCTCGTCCTGCTGGTCCAGGCGATCCCGTTCCAGTTGCTGATGATCCCGCTGTACGTGATGGTGGTGCGTTACTTCGGCCTCGCCGACAGTTACGCCGGAATGATCCTGCCGTTCGCCATCAACTCCGTCGCCGTGCTCATCTTCCGCCAGTACTTCCTCCAGATCCCGCGCGAGATCTTCGACGCGGCGCGCATGGACGGGGCGAGTGAGCTGCGCATCCTGCGCTCGGTGGCGGTGCCACTGGTGCGCCCGGCGATTCTCACAGCCATGCTGGTGACCTTCATCGGCCCGTGGAACGAGTTCCTCTGGCCGTTCCTGGTGACCAAGGACCAGGGGATGCAGCCCCTCGCGGTCAGCCTGGCGAACTTCTCGCAGGCCAATTCCACCTTCCAGGCCAACCCCATGGGCGCTGTGCTCGCCGGTGCCTGCGTGCTGGCGGTGCCGGCCGTCGTCCTCTTTCTGCTCTTCCAGCGCCACTTCACCTCTGCCAACCTCGGATCCGCGATCAAAGGCTAGGTATGACCCAGCTCAACACCGAAAGCGCGCTCCCGTACGCACTGAACCGGGTCGGTGTGCTCATGAACGCCGACTCCACCGACCCCCTGGAGGCCGAGGGCGTCCTCAATCCGGCCACCGCCTGGGGACCCGACGGCGAGCTCTATCTCTTCCCCCGCATGGTCGCGACAGGCAATGTCTCCCGGATCGGCCGCGCCCGTGTCGTGATCGAGGACGGCGTACCGGTCGGCGTAGAGCGCCAGGGCGTGGTGCTGTCCCCGGACGAAGGCTTCGAGCGGGGTGCGCACAATGCCGGCGTGGAGGACCCCCGCATCACCTTCATCCCCGACCTGGGCGTGCACGTCATGACGTACGTCGCCTACGGGCCGCTCGGCCCGCGGCCCGCGTTGGCCGTCTCTACGGACACGATCAGATGGCGCCGTCTGGGCCCACTGCATTTCACGTATCAGTCGCACCTGTCCACCGACTTGAACTTCTTCCCCAATAAAGACCTTGTCTTCTTCCCCGAGATCGTGCCCGGCCCCGACGGCCGTCCGAGCTTCGCGATGCTGCACCGGCCGATGTGGGACCTGGACTGGCTGCGTCCGGGCGAGGGCGCCCCGGTCCCGGCCGGGGTGGCCGACGGCCGCCCGTCGATCTGGATCGCGTACGTAGACGCCGAGGCGGCCCGCCGCGATCTTTCGGCGCTGACCTCGCTGCGGCACTCCGCTCCGGTGGCGGCTCCGGAGATGCCGTTCGAGGTGGCGAAGATCGGTGCGGGTCCGCCGCCGCTGCGGGTGCCCGAGGGCTGGCTGCTCATCCACCACGGGGTGACCGGCCCGGTCGCGAGGGGCTTTGAGCTCAGCCATGGCGCCGTCTACCGGGCCGGGGGCATGCTGCTGGACCCGGACAATCCGGCGCGGGTGCTGGCGCGCTCCCAGGAGCCGTGGCTGTCTCCGGAGACCCGCGAGGAGACGGTAGGAACGCTTGGCAACGTTGTCTTCCCGACGGCGATCGAGCGCATCGCGGGGACCGTCTATGTGTTCTACGGGATGGCGGACAGCGCGATCGGCGTAGCCGCCCTGGAGCGGACCGCGGACTGACGCCTCTGACCTGAACCGGCTTGCGGCCGACGGCTTCTCGCCGTCGGCCGCAAGCCGGTTTACGTCTGTGCTTCGCGTCACCTGAGGGGCTGTGTCACCGTCTTGCCGAGGTTCGGGCCGGTGCCCAGCGGGAAGCTGGCGCGACGGGTGCGGCCGGGTGCGGCAAGGGTGACGGAGACCGTCAGGTCGGGCTGGTCGGGGTTGGCGACGCTCGCCACGGCGGAGCCACCGTCCTCGTTGAGCATGATGATGGCCGGCTGATCGACTCGCAGCGTGCGACCTGATCCCAGGTCGAGGGAGCCCGCGGCATGGAAGGTCGCCATCGTCAGCCGCAGCCGCGGGTGGCGGACTGCTTGGACCTGCTCGTCGTTGCGCAGGATCTTGACGACCGGCTTGGCCGCATAGGAGCGGACCTTTTCGGGTGTCGCGCCGGGCAGGAGGACGTAGGCGTACTTGGCTCCGTCCGGGCTGGTTCCGTGGTCAAAGAAGAGGGTGAAGGCATTCCGCTTCACTGGATCACGGTCGAGCCAGCTCCCGGTCTGCTCCTTGTTCGAGACCTTCAACGGCCCGCCCTCCGGGAAGACGTAGCCGATCTCGTCGTTGTACGCCCATGAGGCGCCGGTGGCAGCTGAATCGGTCCCCGGGCGTACGGTCTTGCCGCCGACGGAGGCATTGGACCGGGCCGCTCCCTGATTGACGGTCGTATGGACGGCATACTGCGAGGTGGAACTGATCCCGGCGCCGAGCGCGACCATCTCATCGTCGAAGTAGAAGTAGCTCTTGCGCCCGGTGGTCGAGAACCGGTCGAGGGTGAAGACGCTTGCCCCGTAACGCCCGTCGGAGACGCCGCCCGTGAAACTGCCGCGGTTGGCGGGACTCGACTGCGTCGTCACCTTGGTGTAGGGCGCGGTGACACCCGGGTAGTGGAACCAGTCGAAGGCGGGTACGAGGTCGTCGTATTCCCGGTTCGTGACCTGGATCGAGGTGGCTCCCGCCGCGTTCCAGTCGATCTCGTTGCCGACTTCGGGCCGGAAGGTGGAGCGGTACTCGCTGCCCTTCATACGAGGGGAATTGACCCTGGTGAAGATTCCATACGCGTCCCGCAGATGCGAGGAGAACTCCGAGCGCCAGAAATACTTATGCCCGATGACGCCGTTCTCCCGGCTCTTCCCGCGGATATTGTCGGCAAGCCGCTGGTATGCCGCCGAGTTTCTCTCATCGGCCCGGACCATCCGGTCGAGCGGCTCGAGGAAGTCGGCCGCGTAACTCGTAATGCCGTCGATGGTGTTGGGGGGACGGTACCCGAGGTACATCATCCCGATCTCCCCGCGGATCAGCCAGCGGGTCCCGTCGAGGATGTAGAAGGCGATGGCGTCGATGTCCTGGGGCGAGAAGGCGAAGCTGGTGCCGCGCGCGACATCGGCCCAGGCCGCGACGATGGTGAACAGGGCCATGCCGTAGCCCTCGCTGTAGAGCTGCGCCCCATGCGCCCAGAAGGACGAGTCCACCTGCACGGCCTCGGTGACCTTACCGCTGCTGTCGACGGCGACCGTCTGCGACATGGTGGCGTAACCCTGCTCGATGTCGGCGGTCGCGTGCTTCGCGACGGCCTCATAGAGGTAGTTCTCGGTCCTCCAGGAGCCGTTCGCCCCGGCCGGGTCCAGACGGCCGGTGTTGTGGACGTACGTCACCTCCCGCGCCTCGGTGCTGAGTTTGTCGCCGACGAAGATCGACACCCGGCCCATGGCCATCGACTTGCCGATCTCGACTTCCCACCAGTTCGTGCTGGTCGGTTTGACACTGTCCCAGTAGAGAAGCGCGCGGTTCAGGGCCTCGATCAGCTCCGGTTTGCCGTAGCCCGCGGCACCCGGGTCACGGTAGGCATGAGCCATCGCGATCATGCGGTACAGCGCGTGATAGGGCGACCAGACTCGGCCGTTGGCGGAACTGGTGGTGTCGCCGTAGTCCACATTGGGCCACGAGCCGTCGGCGCGCAGGGACTCGACATAGGCCAGGGCCTCGGACGTACGGGCGAGGAAGATGCCATTGGCGATTCTCACCTGGTCACCTTGGGCAAGAAACCGCTGTTGCAGGCGTTCGATGATGAGTTGAATGTCATCCGTCGCCGCTTGACTTCCACTGGCTTCGGCAGCCCGCGCGAGAGTCGGCACTGACAGCGTCAGTCCGGCGACACCGGCGGCGAGCCCGAGGCCCCCGAGTAGGACGCGACGTCGATCGGGCAGGGGAACCACTCCATTTTCCGTCATGCGGACTCCTTTGGGCGCACCCAGATCCTGACAACGTTGCCGTGGGGGGCGTGCGTCGGTTGACGAGGTCTTCCGGGTGCTGATTCGGTCACGGCTTCGGCTTGGTGCACACCGACTTCTAAACCGGTTTGAAAGCGACTCGTAAACAGTTACCGGCTACGGCCTGGGTACGTCAACAGTCGCGACGCTGGGAGGGCGCGGGTGGCTTCGGCCCCTAGAGGGCGGCGGGCAGCCGCCGGCGGGGCGAGGGCCGAGGATCGGGGGCGGGATGGTCGATGCGTCGATGGTGCCGACGAGGGTGCTGCGGGACCTGTTCGGCCAAGCCCCGGGCCCTGACGGGATGCGGGTAGCCATGCCTCATTGCCGCCGGGCGGGGAGCCTGTGGGACTCGAACCTGTGCCGCTCGAAAAGTCGTCGTCGCAGGTGGGAGTGGTACGGCCAGTCCGCTGGGATCATGTCCTCCGTGATCGTGCCCTTGCTGTACCAGGTGACCCGAAAGCTGCTGACTGTTCCATCGGTGCTCCTGCGTCGCGGGGCGGCGAAGGACGCGGAACTGCTGGTGCTGCGGCACGAGAACGCGGTCCTGCGCCGCCAGTTGGCCAGACCGATGCGCTACGAGCCCGCTGACCGGTTCTGGTTCGCCGCCCTGTCCGGGCTGATACCCCGGCGCCACTGGCACCAGGTCTTCTCTGTCGCCCCCGACACCCTGCTGGCCTGGCATCGCAGGTTCATCGCCGCGAAGTGGGACTACACCGCGCGCAGGCGCACCGGACGCCCACCCACCACGGCAGCGATCAAGAGGCTCGTCCTACGGCTGGCCCGGGAGAATCCGAGGTGGGGGCACCGGCGGATCCAGGGGGAGCTGACCCGGCTCGGGCATCGGATGGCTGCGTCGACGGTCTGGGAGATCCTGCATGCCGCGGGCATCGATCCGGCACCGCGCCGCGCAGGACCCACCTGGCGCGAGTTCCTGACCACGCAAGCCCAGGGCACCATCGCGGCAGACTTCCTCCATATCGACACCGCGCTCGGCAAGCGACTGTACGCGCTGGTGTTCCTCGAGCACGGCACCCGGCGACTGCACATCACCGGGGTCACCGCCCGCCCGACACAGGACTGGGCAGTGCAGCAGGCAAGGAATCTCACGATTGGCCTGGGCACACGCATCGATTCCCTGTACTTCTTGCTGCGCGACCGCGATGGCAAGTACAGCCAGGCATTCGACGCGGTCTTCCAAGCCGAGGACATGGAGATCCTCAAAAGTGCGCCACGAGCTCCCCGGATGAACGCGCACTGCGAACGCATCATCGGCAGCATCCGACGCGAAGCCCTCGACCACGTCCTGATCATGAACGAGGCCCACGCCCGCCACGTCCTTGCATCCTACGAGCGGCACTACAACGAGCACCGACCCCACCAAGCCCGCAACCAGCTACCACCCGACGCTCACGAACAACCCGCAGCAGCGCATGACCTCAGCACCCACAAGTCGAGCGCACCCGGATCCTCGGCGGCCTCATCAACGAGTACAGACATGTGGCATGACGTGCCGCGATGACTTTTCGAGCGGCACAAGGTTCGCTGCGAACCACCCGTCAGCCAGTTCCAGCGCCCGGTCAATATGCGCGGCACCTGCGCCCAGCGCCTGCCCAACGGAGACCGCTGTGCGGGTGGCCGTCTACCCTTTGCCGACGAGCACGGCCTGGCCCCGACGACCCACACCCCCGGCTTCCCGGATCTCGCCCGCGAGGGGCTGTCGCCGACAAGCGCGGCGCTCAGGGACCAGCGCGTCCAGACAGCCGGTCGACGCCGATCATCTTCGCGCCGCGGAAGGCGGCCAGAGCGGGGCGCCGGATCCAAGGATCCGGCGCCCCGCTCTGATCGACAGATGATTTACCGGCGCTAGCCTGAAACTGACTCGCCATCCGACAACACCCCGAGGAGATCAGTAGACAAGTGTCGGCCGCCGTCCGTGACGGCGGCCGACAACCTGCTTCGTCCCTCAGGTTCTCACCACGCTTTGCGTGAGCGCGCCTCGACGACCAGGTCGGGGTCGGGAACCTGTCGCTTGGCAGCGACGGTGGCAAGCATCTGTTGCGAGAAGTGGAAACCGAAGTCTTCGGCAACGAGCTTGCGCCAGGGGCGAGACACGATGTTGTGGGTTGCCCAGCGGGCGAACCGCGGGCGCTTCATGATGTCGCCTGCGATCCCCCACGCCTTCGGCAGGAGCTCCTCACGCGGAAGTACGTCGCTGACGAGCCCGTAGTCGAGTGCTTTCCGCGCGGGGATGGAGCGGCCACTGTAGATGTCGTAGGCCGCCCGCTTCGTGCCCATCAGGTGCTGCAGGGCGAGCGAGAGTCCGTCTCCCGGCGCGGTGCCCGCCATGAAGTGGGGGTCCATGAAGTCTGCGTCTTCCGCGGCCAGAGTGATGTCGCAGAGTAGCGCGAACTCGGTGTGGATCCCGGGACCGTTTACCGCCGCGATCGTCGGGATGTCGAGGTTGTTGACGAAGTTCTCGATCAGCTTCCACGCATCGATGGTCTGCTGAAAGATGTAGTCGGGCTCCTCGTCGACGATGGGCCGCGGCCACGTCTCCTCGGGGTCGCCTCGGAACCAGGTCTCGCCGGTGCCGGTCAGGATGAGGACATGGTTGTCGGGGTCGTTGCCCACGTCCTGCCACACCCGGTTCCACGCGTTGTGGGCGGCCCAGTTGTGGATGTACGGACCGCCGTCAGTGTGGAGCCGAAGCTCGATGATCCCGTTCTCCCTGCGCATCTTGAAGAAGGCGGCGTACTTCTCTGAGTACTCCTCAAATGCGGTCGGTGGAACGTGGCCTTCCCACCGGGGGTCTGACATGGTCGCCAAGGTCGTCCTCCTTCGCCAGCGCCGGGATACCGACGCTCTCGCACTAATGCGAAGATCATTACTCCGTGAGGAAGCGGCATGACCGGCAACGCAGGAAAAATCCCCAGAAGCCAACCGCGATGAAGTTTGACGTCCGGCAGGCGCGCCCTTCTGCCGTAATTCGGCCAGCGTCACGAGCTCCACGCCGGCACTCAAAGGGCATCGCGAGTTGCGGCGTCTGGAATCTCCGCACGGAGCCACGTCAGGATGCTTCGGCACACTGCACGTGAACAACCGCATGCCCGCCACAACATCAACCCTTTCCCGTAACATAGAGTCAAGTCTTATGTGTCATTTGGACGCGAGTCGGCAGGACTACGACCTCGATGAGCTCGATCGGCGGCTCATCCATGCCCTCCAGATCAACCCGCGAGCACGCTGGGCTGCGCTGGCGCCGATTATCGGGGTCGACGCGGTCACCCTCGCCCGGCGCTGGGAACGCATCGTCGAGGCTGGCATCGCATGGGTGTCCGGACATCCCGGCCCAGAGCTGAGAGGGCCGTCGGCCATACTGGAAATCGAAGCCCACCCTGCCGCCACGCTCGGTCTCGCACAGGAGATCTCGGCGGACAGTGAAGCGTTCACGGTGGACCTCACGGCCGGGGGACGCGAGATGCTCGTGCTGGTGGCCACATCAAGCATGGATGCCCTCACGGAGTATTTGATGACGCGGGTACCGGCACTTGACGGGATTCGGGCGGCCCGGGCCCACTTGTTCACGTCGCCCTTCGTGGACGGAGGTCAGTGGCGTCTTCGCTCCCTGTCAGCCGAGGAGATCGCTGCGGTAGAGCGGACCATCGAGGTCTCGCGATCCCCGAGGGGCCGCGTCGACTCTCAGATGGAAGACCAACTCCTTCGCCTCCTGGGTTCGGACGGCAGGGCGACAGTGGCTTTCCTGGCGCGGGCCGTCGGCGTGGGCCAACGTCGGGTACGGGATGCGGTTGCGGCCATGACTGCACAAGGGCGGTTGGACACCCGCCTGGATATGGCAAAAACGCAATCAGGTCGCCCGGTTCATGCGTGGTACTTCCTCCGTGTCCCTGCCGCGCTCGTGCAGCGCGTCGGGTCGGTGCTCACGCGTATCGGCGAGATCCGCCTCGCGGTTTCAACTGTCGGACAGTACAACCTCATCCTCGCCGTGTGGTTGCCGACGCTGGCTGACGTGCAGCGGCTCGAGGCCGTCCTCGAGGAGAAACTTCCCGGCGTCAGCATCGCCGACCGTTCCGTCGTGCTGCGCACGGTCAAGAAGGAAGGACACCGCCTCAATGCCCATGGGCACACCACTGGCGAATTCAGCCCTCTGCTGACCAATATGCCTCAGTCAAAGCCGTCTTTCGGGTGAAATCCTGCAACAGGCCGGGACCATTACACGCGCCGACTACCGTCCTGCTTCATGACCACTTCGACAGCTCCTGTCGGTGTCTTCGACCTGTCCACTATCGGGATTGAGCCCTCAAGTTCGCACACAGTCGGACCGATGAAGGCAGCCGCCGCCTTTGCGAAGGACCTACGAAGAGCGGACACGGCGGACAGCGTCGAATCAGTGCGAGTGGGGATATTTGGCTCGCTCACCGCGACCGGACGCGGGCACGGCACGTTCACCGCGGTGCTTCTAGGCTTGGATGGTGCGCAATCAGCCAGGATCGACTCCGGCGAAGTTGAGCGAAGACTGGCGGACGTCACGGAATCCGGCACGGTGAGCCTCGGCGCAGGGGCAACGAATCCCCTGCCGGATCGAGGACTTCGTGCTGCGACCGTTGACCGTACGGCGAAACGATGCGCACATGCGTCACCTCGGCTGTATCGCGCACAGGGGTGCTCCCTGGTGGCCTCGGTGACCGTCGGCGAGCCGGTGCATGGGCGTCGCGATTGGACCGCGAGGACCCCGAGCGCAATGACCAATACTGGCAAGAGCGTGTCAACTTCATCGCGTTGGCAGTGAATGAGGAGAACGCCAGCGGCGGCCGCGTCGTGACCGCACCGACCAACGGTGCGGCCGGCTTCATCCCCGCCGTACTGTTTTACGCATTGAACCACACGGCTGCGGGCAAGGGCGCCGACGACGATTCACGCAACGACATCGTCGGGTTCTGCTCACCGCCACGGCGGTGGGCAGCCTCTGTAAGGCCAACGCCTCCATCTCCGGTGCCGTGTCAGCCCCCCGCGCCCAACCTGCGCAGTCGAACATTCATGAAATGAGGAGCAATGGCAATCCGCACAGTCTTCAAGAATGGGACCGTCTTCGACGGAACCGCAGCAGGCATAGCCGACCTCGTCATCGAAGGCCGCCACGTCGTCGATGTCGGGACCGATCTGGACGGTGATCACGTTGTGGACTGCTCTGGAAAGTCGGTCCTCCCCGGGCTGTTCGACTGCCACGTGCACGTGATGACCCGAGACTTCAACCTCGCACGCGCCGAACAACAAGCCTTCTCCCTGCAGTATTACGAAGCAAAGCGCAACCTGTCGCTCCTGCTCGACCAAGGCATCACCTCTGCCCGAGATGCCGCAGGCGCAGACCTAGGGGTGAAGCAAGCGATCGCACAGGAACTCATCGAGGGACCGCGACTGCAGATCGCGATCTCGATGCTGTCCCAAACGGGCGGGCACGGCGATGTCCATCTCCCCTCGGGAGGTCAGCGATCGATCCCGATGATGACGGCACACCCCGGACGGCCCAACCCGATCGTCGACGGCCCGGACGGAGTACGGCGAGGAGTTCGTGAAGTCCTGCGCGCGGGAGCCGACGCAGTCAAGATCGCCACCACCGGCGGAGTCATGTCTCCAGGCGATAATCCCCGCCACGCCCAGTTTCGCGCCGACGAGCTAGCGGTGATCGTCGCCGAAGCCGCCGCGGCCGACACCTACGTATTCGCCCACGCGCAGGGGACCGAGGGAATCAAGGCAGCCTTGCGGGCCGGCGTCCGTTCCATCGAACACGGCTACTACCTGGACGACGAAGCAGTCGACCTCATGCTCGAGCGTGGCGCCTGGCTCGTTCCCACGCTGTCAGCAACACGCGCCATCATTGACGCCGCTGACAGCGGCATACCGATCCCGGAAGAGAACGCCAACCTTGCCCGTGAGGCCGTCGAAGCTCATCAGGCGAGCTTCGCACTCGCCGTCCAGGCGGGAGTGAAGATCGCTATGGGGACCGACAGCCCGCCCTACTGGAGCCCGGCAGCGAGCAACCTCAGTGAACTCGCTCTGATGGTGAACTCCTCGTCGATGTCCGCGCTGGATGCCTGGCGCGCCACGACGTCGAGCCCGGCCGAACTCCTTCGATTCGACACCGCCGGAAAGTTGGCAGCCGACAAGCTCGCGGATGTGGTCGTCGTCGCGGGCAGTCTGTCCGATCTCGACGACCTTCGCGGTCGGGTCCGTCAGGTGTGGCTCGCCGGCACGCAGGTACGGTGACGCGTTGTGCGCATGCCCTCGATCAAGCCCAGCGAACTGACAGCCGAGCAGCGCTCGCTCGACGGTCACGTCCGACAGCTCATGGCCGGGTTGCCCGCGCCGTTTACCTCGACTGATCCCGACGGCGCGCTGATCGGCCCGTTCCCGGTGATGCTCCGCTTTCCCGGGCTCGCCCGCCCGCTGCTGGAGTGGTTCACGGCCGGCACCGGTGCCTCAGTCCTGCCCGCCCGGGTGCGCGAGGTTGCGATTCTCACCACGGGGTCGCGGTATGCCGCGGCCTACGAGCTGTACTCGCACTCCCGGGTTGCGCTCGACGTCGGTCTGCCGGAGGACATCATCGAGGGCCTGGTCGCGGGGCAGCGCCCGGCAGGCATGACCGCCGAGGAAACGGTCGCTCACGATGTGGCTGCCCGGCTGCACAGCGGCGCGCCTTTGCCGGGAGCGCTTTACCGAGCCGCGGTCCGCGCCTTCGGCGACTCCGGTACGGCTGAACTCGTCTTCCTCGTCGCGCAGTATGCCGCCATCTCGGCGATCCTCAATGCGTACGACGTGCCACTGCCGCCCGACGGCGACTGACTCTGCGTCAGCGAGCTCTGGGACGGCAGACCGGGTGTCCGCCGCCTCCCCAGCCCGGTGCGGCTGTCACACTCCGGCGCGATTTCCGACGGGGTTTGTCAGCCTGCCCGCGCTTTTCGTCTGACTTGTACGCCGTCGGCGATCTTCAATCGTCCTGCCGTGTTTGGTGCTTTCGTCAGGATCGCGGCGGATGGCGGGAGCCTGCCGGGCGTCCGGGTCCGGGGACGCTGGGCTTGATGCACCGGCGGCCTCGCGGCGCGTGCACGGTCACGTCCACACCGGCGAGGCGGACAAGGGCGCCGATTAGGTCGAAGCACCAGGTCAGTGACCACGGCCTACTTCAACATGTTGAACTTGACAGGGAACGCACCTGGTCGGATGAGACAACCCACGCCATCCACGAGTCCCTGACCCTGCGCATCGAGCGCGTCCACGAAACGCCAGCTCACGAAAGAGCGTGGACCGTGGCCGCCCACGAGACACCTGTCTCCGACCGCATGTGGGTCCTCACCGCGACCGGCGCCACCCCCGCCCCGGTGTTGGAGGAACTGCTGAATCACACACCGGCTGTTGCACACGCCCCAACACGCCGCCGCCCTGCTCCAGGTACCGGCGTCGTGGCTGCGGAAGAAGTCAGCCGCGGGCCGCATTCCCTCCACAAGGGTGGGACCGCACCTCCGGTTCTCTACAGAAGATCTGAACGCCATCATCCGCAGCGGCTCACAACGCCCTGACCATCATGGCCGTACCTGACCGACAACCACCCGGCAAGGGGCTTCCGCTCTGCCACCCCGGCGAGCGTCCATGGACGCCCTGGCGACCCACCCGATCGCCTTCGCCCTCACACATCAAGGAGCCAACCCGTGGCATGGGCCGAACGACGCCGCAACAAGTGGCGCGGCCTGCGGACCGTCTCTGGTTTGCAGCCCTGTGCTCGCTGATCCCCCGCCGCTGCTGGGCCAAGGTCTTCCCGGTCACACCGAGCACGCTGTTGGTCTGGCACCGCAGACTCGCGCCCGCAGATGGGGCTTCTCCCAACGACGCCACGGTCTCGACCCGACGAACCGCAGCCGGTGCGGCTCGTTGTGGGCCTGCAATAGCACTTGGGCCACGGCCGGGCAGACCAGCTGCGAGTCCGACGGCAGCGGCGGACGTGTGCACCGGCGGAACCCCGGCCACGGCTACGACGTCTGCGTCAGGGACTTGTCGGCTGGTCGCCGCCGCTGTCCGTAAGCGCCGGGGCCATCTGTCGGAGGTGGGTACGAGAGCGGGTGGCATCGGTGGCGGGCGGCGCGCCGTACACGGCGCGGTAGTCGCGTGAGAAGTGCGACGCGCTGCGATAGCCGACGGTACGGGCGGCCTGAGCTGCTGACTCCCCGAGAATCACCATGCGGTGCCGGGCCTCGCCAAGCCGCAGCCGCTTGAGGTATTGCATCGGAGTCATCGAGGTTGCCTGCTTGAATCGTCCGAAGAGCGTCGATTCGCTGGTGTGGAGGGCTGCCGCGAGCATGGGCATCGTCCATGGTTCGCTCATCTTGTCGGTCAGGTACGCAACTGCTTGGACAACCACTGATCGCTCCTCCCCATTCGTCGTGGCGAGAATGCGGGGCGCCTGTTCCGTCTGCAGGAGTCGAAGAATGACTTCACGCGCGATGGCTGGACCCAGAATCGCGATCGTCTCGGGCTCATCGAGCAGCCCGACGAGCCTGGCGAACGCGTCTGCGAGGCCTGGGGTCCACGTGCCGAGTCGTTCCAGCGATCCGGTGGACGGGTGGGAGTGGTGAGGAAGGGCAACGGCGACCTCCCGCACGAGCACAGGATCGAACTCCCAGGTCGCCGACAGGAAACTGCCGGCCGCGTCGGTCTCGACCACACCCGCGACGACCGGAAGATCGACGGGAGTCACCAGGAAGCGGTCACTGCCCCAGACGTCGTCGTCCGCGCCGAGGATGGAGCGTTTCCTTCCGGCGAGAACCACGGCAAGCGAGGGCGCATAGCGTTGGAAGAAGAGGGGCGTGGCGCCACGAACATGCGACAGTCGCAGGCCGAGCCTCGCTGCGCGCGCCTTGTCATCGGCATGCCGGGCGACGATGCCGGCCGAACGCCCAAGGCTCGCGGTGACTGCAGGCGCCGTGCTCGCACTCCCATCCACCGAACTCATGTTACGCGATCAAGCCTTACGGGATCAGGCAATAATGCCGTGGAATTCGGCAAGCCCGTGGTCGGCTCGAACGCCCAGCATTAATGAATGCAACAGAATCAGGCACTCCAAGAACTCCTTGAAGCCCTTCCCGCCGATGAGCGGCTGCGCGGGAGGACGGCTCTGATCACCGGATCGTCCAGCGGCATCGGGGAGGCGATCGCGAAAGTCCTCGCCGCTTCCGGCGCCGAGGTCGTCGTGTCCGGCCGGAACTCCGACCGCGCCGGAGCAGTCGCGGACGCGATTCGCGCGAAGGGCGGTACGGCGCACGTCGTGACCGCGACTCTCGACGCGGAGCCTTCGGAGATTCGCGAGTTCGCCGCGCGAGCCGAGGCCGCCCTTGGGGGGAGCATCGACATCCTCGTGAACAACGCCGGCGTCTACCCCGGCGGCAGCACGGCGGACGTCACGGACGAGGAGATGCAGGCCCTGTGGGCGACGAACATCCGCGCACCGCATGTGCTCGTCGCCACCCTCGCTCCTCGTATGGCCGAGCGCGGCCATGGATCCATCGTCAACATCGGCTCCTGGATGGCACGAGTGGGTGTGCCGTATACGGCGCTGTATCCAGCCACGAAGGCAGCAATCGAGCAGCTCACGCGCGCTTGGGCAGCGGAGTACGGACCGAGCGGCGTGCACGTCAACACAGTCGCACCGGGAGCGACGGCTACGCCCGGCAACGGAGCCTTCGTCAATGTTCTCGCAGCGATGACGAAGGACACCCCCGCGGGGGCGCCCGTGCGCCCGATCGACATCGCCTACGCAGTTCGCTGGCTGGTCAGCGACGAAGCGGCGTTCGTCCACGGCGCAACCTTCGACATCGACGGCGGAATCGACGCCACCCGCATGAGGTAGGGCACGAACTGGTCCCAGAGCGGGTCGGTCAGCCATGATGGCAGGACGGGCACGGGTCTCCCCAATGATCACAGAGCGTCGCAACTCCATGGTCACCGGGACCTGCGCCCGCCTTGCTGCCGGGCCCCCACACCGCCTATCTGCGCGAGCTCTTAGCTGTAGGCGTGGTGATGAACTCGGCCAGGACCGTGCCGCCGGGGTCGAGTGTGTACAGGCCGCGCCCGCCGAATAGGTGGTTGATCTCGCCTTCGCGGATCTTGACCGGGTTCGGCCAGAAGGGGACGGAGTTCTTCCTGAGGCGGGCCAGGATCGCGTCGAACTCTTCGTCGGTTACGAGGAATGCGATGTGGCTTTCGTTGATGCGGTCGGCGGGGACCAAGTCGTCGGCGAAGTCGATGCCGACGTGGTTGATGTGTTGACCTGCGTGAACCGGCCGTAGTCGAAGGGGGTGGGGGCGGCCATCAGGTCGGCCAGGAACGCAGCGGACTCTCGCCGGTTACGGCAGTGGACGATGAAGTGGTTCAACTCGTTCGGCATCTTGGTTCCTTCAATGTGAGCGGTCCGGCGCCCTGGTTGTGCTGTTCGGGGAGGTGAGTTTGTCCCCGAGGATGTCGGCGAGCAGGTCGATCTGCTTCGGGTCGATGTCGTTGCCCACGAAGACGAGTTCGTCGAGTCCGGCTGCTTCGTGGGCGGTGACGGTTGCGTGGATCAGGTCGGCGGTGGTGGCCGCTGTGTCGATGACGGTCCGGACGTAGTCGGGGCCGGCGAAGGCGTAGTAGTCGTTGACGGCGCGGGCGAGGGATCGGTGTGCGTGGCCGCCGAGGGCGAACATCGCCGTGGCCCTGGTGCGCGGAAGTCCTTGCCTGCCGGCCTCCTTCCAGCGGCTGTGGAGGCGGGTGGCGAATGTGATGAACTCGTCGATGTCTCCGCCGGTTCCGGCGATCCATCCGGTGCCGTGGGAGGCGATACGCCGCAGCGTCGCCTGCGATGCGCCGCCGAACCACAGTGGCGGCCCTCCGGGGGTGACCGGGGCCGGACCCACCTCCTCTTCACCTCGCCAGATGGCGGTGACGCGTTCCACCAGTGTGTCCAGGGCACGCCCTCGAGTACTGAAGTCCAGGTGGCTCGCCCGGTAGTCGTCTTCGCGGGCTCCGGGAGCGAGACCGAGATGCAGCCGTCCGGCGCCCGCGATCCGGTCCAAGGTCGCCGCGGCCTTGGCGAATAAAGCGGGGTTGGTGTGCAGCGGGGCCAGCAGCACGCTGGTGACCAACCGGATGCGTTCGGTGGCCCCGGCTGCCGCGGCCAGTGTGATCAGGGGTTCCGGAGTGGACCAGGCCAGGCGGTCGCTGGCGATCAGCGAGGCGAATCCCCGCTCCTCGGCCCGCCGCGCCCACGTCACCAACGTACGCTCCTCAACTCCGGTGACATGACCCGGCAGCCCTACGCCTATCTCCATGTGCCGTGTCTCTTCCTCGATAACGGACCGGGTCGTGCGTGTCCTTCCACCGCTGCCGCCTGTGCTTCGTCGACAGCAGCGGAAGGCGTTGCCCGCCCGGCCTCATGACGTGCGTCGGGGTATTTTCGGTTTTCGGTGGCTCAGCTTTTGAGCGTGCCGCCGTACTCCTCCGGGACGAGGTCGGCCTGCTCGGCGCCGCTCCTGATCAGATCGAGGATTGTGTCGGCGGCGCCCTCGGGTGACTGGGGTACCAAGCCGCTGGAGCCCTCCATTTTCAGCGCGCCTGCGACGTCGCCGCGAACCGTCCTGACGAACTCGGTCTCGGTGATCGACGGGAACATCATCGACACGGCGATGTTGTCGTCGGCGAGCTCGACGCGGGCGATAGCCGAGAGCTTGGCGAGGGCGGCCTTGGAGGCGGAGTATGCGCCGGATCCGGGCAGCGACGACCAGACGATCCCGGAGCCCACGTTCACGATGGCCCCGGCTCCCTGCTTGCGCATCTGCGGGAGGACGGCCTGCGTCACGGTCAGGGGTGCGACGAGGTTGAGTTCGAGGACGGCCCGGAAGTCCTCGGGCTCGATGGCGTCGACGGTCGCCTGCAGCCCCTGGCCTGCGTTGTTCACGAGGACGTCGATCCGCCCGAACTTCTCGATCGCGGCTTCTACGGCCGCCGCGACCTGGACCCGGTCCGTCACATCACATGGCACGGCCAGGGCCACGGACTCGCCGAGTTCCTTGGCGAGCTGTCGGATGCGTTCCTCGCGGCGAGCGAGGAGCACCACGCGCGCACCGGCGCGGGAGGCGGCGCGTGCGGTGGCCCCTCCGATACCTGACGACGCTCCGGTCACGAGTACTACGGCTCCGCTGATGTCCATAGGGGATTCCTCATCCATGAGTCGGTGGATTGCCTGAGCAGCGCCGCGGCCTTCGAGGCGCGGGGCGTCCGCCATTCAATGCTATCAATTGACAGCTATCGAGCAATAGGAAGGTATCCTCGTGGCATGAGCGACGTCAAAGCCGCCAGTCTCCACGAGCTGGCCGACCTGGTCTTCGCCGTGGGGCGGCAGCTTCGGCCCCCGGCGGACCCCGCCTTCGAGCCGTGCACGCCGATCGAGATCAGCGTCATGCGGTTCATCCACCACCACCCCGGCACGTCCGCGCGAGCCGCGTCGGAGGCGACCCTGCTTCCGTCGAGCAACTTCAGCCGGGTACTGCGCGGCCTGGAGAAGAGGGGGCTCGTGGATCGCGTCGTGGACGACCGCAACGCCCGAGGCGTGCGCCTGTACCCCACCGACAAGGCCCACCAGAATCGCCAGATCCTCCGCGAAAACTGGGACCGGACCCTCCGGGGCATCATCGACGACCCCGCCACCATCGAGATCGTCAATGCCACCCTCCGGCGTATCGAGGATGAACTCATAGCCCGGCGCAGCGGGACGGACGCCGATGGCGCTCAATCCGACTAGCCTCGGGCTTTCGCGAGGTGGGTTGTCCGAAGCTTGATCACAAACGCGAGAAGTGCTCCTGACCTACAACGATAGGGCTTGTCGAGAGTCCTTTTGGCTGCGAGGAAAGAAGCACTTCCCAGGTGACCAAGCGTATCGGGTCCTACCAGCGTGTCCGTGCTGAGGGCGGTGGCCGGGGAGTGGTTTCTCAGGCCGGGGCCGTGCTGTTGGTGGAGACGGTCCGCAAGAGCGGGCTGGACAGCGCGATGTCGGCGGCGTTGGCGCCGTGGCGCAAGGCGCGTGCGGTGCATGATCCGGGCAAGATCCTGCTGGACGTGGCGCTCGCGGTCGCGCTGGGCGGGGATTGCCTGGCAGATTTCGAGGTGCTGCGGGCTGAGCCGGGCGCATTCGGGCCGGTGGCCTCCGCCCCGACGGTCTCCCGGCTGGTCGTTACGCTCGCCCGCGGTGGGAAGCGCGCGCTGACCGCGATCCGCCGGGCTCGTGCCCAGGTCCGCGAGCGTGTCTGGGCCTTGGCCGGGGACGCGGCTCCCGACCAGGGCGGACAGGTGATCGTGGACCTGGACGGGATGCTGGTGATCGCGCACTCGGACAAGCAGGACGCCGCTGCGACGTGGAAGCGGACGTTCGGCCACCATCCGATCATGGGGTTCGTCGACCACGGGGCGGGCGGCGCCGGTGAGCCGGTGGCGGGCCTGCTCAGCTTGTTCTTTATCTACCAAGATCTTCCGGGCTTGCCGATGGCCTTGAGAGTCTCGGGGCGTTTGACGGTCTTGCCGACGGCGTAGCGCAATGCCCGGTGTGTGTTCTTAACGTCGGGGTGGCCGTCCGGGGCCGGCGCCTCGGGGTTTGGGAACACGGGCCGGGCAGGCGAGGCGAGCGCGGATGTTCCTGAACCTGTGCCGTTCAGACAGCGCGTACAATCGCCTGCCGAGGGCGGTGTCGATGTGGAAGAAGTCTGCCGCGATGATGCCCTCGGCTTGCGCGGTCAGGAACTCGCGCCAGGTGGGGCCTGAGCGACGTGGCGCGGGGTCGATGCCGGCCGTGTTGAGGATCTCCCACACCGTCGAGGCGGCGATGCGATACCCGAGTTGGGCCAGCTCACCATGGATCCACCGGTGCCCCCACGTGGGATTCTCCCTCGCCAGCCGCAGGACGAGTTTCTTGATCGCTGCCGGGGTGGGTGGGCGGCCGGTGCCCCGGCGCGCGGTGTAGTCCCACTTTGCGGAGATGAATCTGCGGTGCCAGGCAAGCAGGGTGCCGGGGGTGACAGGGAAGATCTTGAGCCAGTGGCGCTGGGGTATCAGCCCGGACAGGGCGGCGAACCAGAACCGGTCGGCGGGCTCATAGCGGACCGGTCCGGCCAACTGGCGGCGCAGGACCGCGTTCTCGTGCCGCTGCACCAGAAGTTCCGCGTCCTTCGCCGTCCCGCGACGGAGGAGCACCGATGGAACAGTCAGCAGCTTCCGGGTCGCCTTGTGCAGCAAGGACACCATCACGGAGGACATGATCCCAGCGGGCTGATCGCATCCAGCTCACCTGCGGCGATGACTTTTCGAGCGGCACAGGCAAGCCAGGTTCCAAGATGCATGTCTTGTCGGACGCAGCCGGACTGCCTCTGGTCGTCGGCGTCTCAGCTGGCAACGTCCTCGACAGCCACGGCTTGAATCCCATGGTCGGTGGCCTCCAATCGAGACACGACCCCGAGAATGGCTGGTACTACAAACCGCGCAAGCTCCACGCAGACAAGGCATACGACCAGCCTGACCTGCGCCGATGGTTACGCGGCAAGAGGATCGGCGTCCGCATCGCCCGCAAAGGCGTCGAGCCCAGCGAGCGATTAGGCCGCCGCAGGTGGGTGATCGAACGGACCATGTCCTGGCTCACCGGCTACCGACGACTCAACCACCGCTACGAACGCGACCCCGCAACTACCTGGCCTTGCTCGCCCTCGCAGCCACCCTCTGCTGCTACAAAAGACTACTCACACTCACCACATAGGACACGGTCTTTAGTCTCGTCATTTCTGGCGCAAGATACTAGCTGGTTAGCGGCATTTTGGGCGTATTTCGGTGGGTGAAGCGGATTCTGGCGACCGTATTCGCGAATTCGTCGGGTGCTTCTTGGGGTGGGTTGTGCCCGACGCGAAGGCGTACGTCGTCGATCAGATTGGGGAAGTGCGAGGCGTGTTCGGCGGTCAGTTTCGGTGCGCGGAGCCCGTCGTCAAGTGCGCTGATAGCGATGGTAGGGACCTGGATCTGTGGAAGTGGCGCGATGCGGTCCTCGTCGGCTTGGTATTCTGCCGCGCCTGTAGCGAGTTGGAACCGGTGTCGGTAGGAGTGGACGGCGACGGCGACGAAGTCGGGGTTATGGAGAGAGGGCGCGGTCGCGGCGAACTCCTTGTTCGTGAAGTCCCATCCGGGTGACCATTCCTCCCAGAGCAGGCGAGCGAATGCCTCGCGGTGTTGTTCGAGCCCGCGGCGGCCACGTTCGGAGTGCAGGTAGTAGTTGTACCAGAGCTTCCGTTCCTGGTCCGGCGGAGTTGGGGCGTCGCTGTTGGCCAGGTCGTGGACGTTGTAGCCGTCGACGCTGACGAGTCCCGTGATCAGGTCGGGGCGGAGCATGGCTGTGATGGTCGCGGCGCGTCCGCCCCAGTCGTACCCCGCGACGACTGGTCGGTTGAGGTCGAGGGCCTCGATCATTGCGATGAGGTCGCTGGCAAGGGCTGTTTGCTGGCCGGACCGGATGGTCGTGGGGCGTCTGAAGCGGGTGGGTCCGAACCCGCGGAGGTACGGAACGAATACTTCGGCGTCTGCTGCGGCGAGGATCCGGGCGACTTCGTCGTAGCTGCGTACATCGTACGGGAATCCGTGCAGAAGGATGACCGGAGGGGCGCCCGGGCGTCCGTGTCGTTCGTAGGCGATGTCGAGGTCGTTCGTCGTGACCATTTCGATGGGATGCTGGTTCATTTCGCGCTCCTGAGTTGCTGAGGAAGGGCGTCCGTGACGAGGAGTTCGCCATGCTGTCCCAGGCGGTAGGACGCGGTGTGAACGGCGATCGAGGAGATCCGGGCGAGCAGTCTTTCCGTCTCGGTCATGACCTCGCTGAACGCTACCGGCGGATCGCGGCGGAACTGCAGGCGGTCTTGCGCGAGTTGACGATGCTTGCGTGTGTACAGGCTGATGGTGAAGTCGTTTCGCCCGGCGTCCAGGTTTTGCGGTGCCACCTCGACCAGCGCCGCCCGGGCGCGACGCCTGCCGTGCAGCTGTCGCCGTGAACCAGTTCGAGGCTCGGGGGAGCGCCTTTGACCCTCCGCAGACGACATCAATGGCTCCGGACCGGTTCTTCGGCGGCGGCTTCTGTGATGGGCGGCGCCGCTTCGCCGCTGGCCTCCTCGAGAGAAGGGCCGTTGGGTTCGCGGACGAAGTAGGTCAGCGCTGCGCCGGCGAGGAAGCAGCCCATCGCCAGCAGCGTCACCATGCGAAGTCCGGCCCCGTTCAGCAGCAGCGGGACCAGCAGTGCGCCGATGAACGCACCGATCTTGGCGAAGCCGGAGGAGAGCCCGTGGAACGTGCTCCTCACCGAGGTGGGGAACGCTTCGGCGCCGAGAAGCATTGTGGTGTAGTTCGGTCCGAAGGCGACGCCGAGCAGCGAGAGGCCGAACAGCACAGCGAACGGCAGCACCGTAGTGCTCAGTGCCGGCACGAATGTGACGCGGCCATGGCCGCCGCGCACAGCGCGAACCCGATCACTTGCTGGGCGCGGCGGGGAAGTTGGTCCAGCACGCCGAGACCGACGATGGCTCCGGGGACGCTGAAGCACACCACGAGCACGGCGTTCAGCGCGATGTTTGCAAGGGTGCTCGCGTCGGGTTCGATGTTCTTGATGAGCAGTGGCTGACTGACGTTGTTCCCGTACACGGTGACGTTGAAGAAGAACCACGCGCCAGCGGTGCCGACCAGCGTGATGAGGGTCGAACGCTTCATGCCAGAGCGCAGCGGCGTCCGAGGAGCCGTGGTCGACGGCTTCGCGGCGTTGAGCGCAGGGCCCGCGAACTTGGCGAGGTCGTCCATCGCCGCTGCCGCGTCGCCACGGTTGGCGGTCCAGCGCGGGGATTCGGGCATGTGGCGGCGCTGGTAGAGCACGAGCAGCGACGGAATGACGCCGAGGCCGAGGATGAGTCGCCACGCGATTTCGTTCGGCGTCCCGATGGCGAGCACCAGAAGGCTGACCAGGTAGGCGGTCACTTGCCCGGCCACATAGAAGATGAACGTCATCCCGACCAGGCGGCCGCGATTGCGCCGGTTCGCATATTCGGTGGTGATCACGCTGCTTGCGGGGTAGTCCCCGCCGATCCCGAGCCCGAGGACGAGCCGTCCGACCAGCAGCCCGATGAAGTTCGGTGCGAACGCGGACATGAGCGCGCCGATGATCATCAGCACCGCCTCCAGTCCGTAGACCCGGCGGCGTCCGAGCACGTCCCCCAGGCGGCCGAAGACCCATTGCTCCGACCGCTACCGCGAGCAACGTCGAGCTGGTCAGCGTCGAGGTCTGGCCGCTCGTGAGGTGGAACTGTGGTCCGACCAGCAGCGTCATCGTGCCGATGACGTTCAAGTCGTAGGAGTCCGTGAAGAAGCCTGCTCCTGCGGTCGCGGCAGCCCGGAGATGGAACGCGCTGAGCTTTGCGTCGTCGAGCGCTCGGGCTACGGACGCACTTGCGGTCGGATTGGTCAAAGTCGGCTCCAAAAGGTTCGGTCCGTTCGCGGATGAGGTGGCACCATCGCCTCCTGTAGCAGACTTGTCATGCCAAGTAGGTTGGGTATTGCGAATGGCAGGCACAAGCGAGAGCGCCGTGATCTACCCGATTTTCGACTCTTGTTCACCGCGCTGACATCCTGCGCCGGGTGCACGCGCGGACGGTCTTGACCAACCTGTACTTACATGTGACGATGCCGGTATGACCATGGCCCTGCACGCCGCGATCGCGGAAAGCCTTCGGGAACGGATCCGCGACGGGAGTCTTCTCGTCGGGCAAACCGTGCCGTCGGAAGCGGAACTGTGCGCGGAGTGGAGCGCCTCGCGTGCACCGGTGCGTCAAGCGCTGGCGACACTGCGCGCGGAAGGAGTGATCTCCAGTAGTCGCGGACGCCGCTCGACCGTCCGCGCCGACGCGGTCGGTCAGCCCTTCGACACGTTGATGTCCTATTCGTCATGGGCCCGTTCGCTGGGTCGGGCCCCTGGGCAGCGCACGTTGGAACTGGGACTCCGCATCGCCAACTCGGATGCCGCGGCCGCACTGCAGCTCGACGAGGGCTCCATGGTGGTGCAAGGGTTGCGGCTGCGGACGCTGGACGACGTCCCGACGATGCTCGAGCGTGCCCTGTACGTCGAATCTGTCGGTCGGCTGTTGTTCGAGTTCGACTCGGACGCCGGGTCGCAGTGGGAGTTCCTGCAGTCCCGCGGCGTGGTGTTCGCGGCGGCGTCGCACGTCATCGACGCGGTCGCCGCGGACGCGGTCGACGCGGCGTGGCTGGGCGTCCCCGAGGGCTCGCCGCTGCTCCGGCAACGCCGCACCACACGGAACGCCGAGGGCGCGATCATCGAATACCACGACGACCGCTACCTGCCCACCGAGGTCGCGTTCACGATCCAGAATGCCCCTGACATGCGGACCCCCCTGGTCCGCAGCGCACGGCCCTGATCTACGAGGAGCCCGGAATGACCGCCCCACGCATCGACCTCGCCGTGTTCGACATGGCCGGGACCACCATCGACGAGGGCCTACGGGTCTACCAGGTCCTCGCCGACACCGCACGAGCACACGGCGCCGACCCGACCGACGAGGACATCAACCGTTGGCACGGGGCCGCGAAACACGAAGCCTTGAAGGCGCTCCTCATCGACAACGAGGGCATCCCGCCGGAACCAGACCGGCTCGCGCTCGTCGTGGAGGACTTCCGCAGGCGTCTACAGACCGCCTACGCCGCACAGCCACCGACGCCGCTGCCCGGCGTTCTCGACGCCATGACCCAACTCCGCGAAGCCGGCATCAAAGTCGTCCTCAACACCGGATTCGATCACGATATCGTCGGGCTGCTGCTCGGCGCGATCGGCTGGGAGGGAGACACCATTGTCGACGGGGTCGTCTGCGGCACCGATGTTCCGCAAGGACGGCCCGCGCCGTTCATGATCTTCCGAGCGATGGAACTCGCCGGGGTCTCCGACCGGTCACGGGTCCTCGCCGCCGGCGACACTCCCCGCGACCTCGCGGCCGGCGTCAACGCCGGTGTCGGATATGTTGTCGGCGTCCTCTCCGGCGCCGGCACAGCACAGGAACTCGGATCTCACCAGCACACCCACCTGCTGCGGTCCGTCGCGGACGTCCCCGCGCTCGTCTCGGCGAAGACCTTGGAACAGGCACGATGACGATCGCCAACCCGACAACGCCGCAGGCTGCTCCCGAGGGACGCGTTCCGAACGAGACCACCGCGGTCGTCTGGCGCGGCGGCGACCTGATCGGCCTCGAAACCTTTCCGATCCCAGCGCTCGGCGCCGGCGAGGCGCTCATCCAGATCGACCTGGCAACAGTGTGCGGCAGCGACCGCCACACGGTCAGCGGGCGACGCCAGCAGCCGTGCCCGTCGATCCTCGGACACGAGACCGTCGGAACCGTGGTCGCGAAACACGGCCGGATCGAAACGATCGACGGAACCGAGCTTCACGTCGGCCAACGAGTCATCTGGTCCGTCACGCTGCCGTGCGGCACCTGTGATCGCTGCGCAAGGGGCATCACGGCCAAGTGCCGCCACCTCAAAAAGGCAGGGCATGAAGCGCTGGAGTCGAGGTGGGCGCTCTCTGGCGGATATGCCGCCCACATCCTCCTGCCGCGCGGGATGCCCATCGCCGTCGTCGGCGACGACCTCCCAGACGAGCTCGCCGCGCCGGCGGCGTGCGCTACCGCGACCGTGATGGCCGTGACCGAGCGCGCCGGAGATCTTGCCGGCAAACGGATCGCCGTCATCGGAGCCGGCATGCTCGGGCTGACCGCAGCCGCCGTAGCGGCCGCCGCCGGCGCTGTTGCCGTTACGTCGATCGACATCAGCGCGGATCGGCGCGCCCTCGCCGAACGATTCGGTGCGACGCGCTCCGTTGACAGCGTTCCTGACGCAGGCACGATCGACGTCCTATTCGAATTCTCCGGATCGCGCTCGGCGCTCCAGCAGGGCCTTGCGTTCCTTGACGTCGGCGGCACCGCCGTCCTCGTTGGTACTGTCGCGCCCGACGGCCTGCTGGAGATCGACCCCGAGTCCATCGTCCGCAACCACACATCCATTCACGGGCAGCACAATTACGAACCCCGTCATCTCCTCGCCGCACTCGGATTCCTCTCCGGCAGCGCACAGACGTATCCATGGACGGAGCTTGTCGCTCCCGCGCAGCCAATGAGCGAGCTTCGCGGACTCCTCACCGGACCGCCTGGGCCCGCTCCCCGGGAAGCGGTCAGACCCTCCCGGTGACAGACCAGAGACGTCCCTGATCCATCCGCGCTGGCAGCCGCACAGGAGGTCTATCGGCAAACGCCGAATCCAAGCTGCATTACCAGCCCGGCACATCAGACAACTGGCTGTCCGGGACTACTCAAGGGAGATGATGATATCGATGGACCCAACCGTCGCAGTTGTGGGTCCGGGGGCGATCGGCACCACCGTGGCCGCGGCGCTGCATGAGGCCGGCCGTACGCCGAGGATTTTTGGCCGCACAGCACGTGAACGCCTCGAGCTGCACGTAGGCGAACGTCGCGTCGTCGTGCCGGGGCCTGTGCAGATCGACCCGGCACAGGCTGGCAGAGCGGTCGACCTTGTTTTCCTCGCCGTCAAGTCGACGCAAGTCGAGGCGGCGGCACCATGGTTGACGGCATTGTGCGGTGCAGACACCGTTGTCTGTGTTCTGCAGAACGGAGTCGAGCAAGGACCGATGGTCGCGCCTTACCTCCCCGACGCCCGGGCCATCCCCTCAGTCGTGTGGTTCCCCGCCCAAGCGCAGCCCGACGGTTCGGTATGGCTGCGCGGCGAAGCACGCCTCACCCTGCCGGACACACCAGCGTCTCGTGTGGTGCTCGAGGCTCTGCGTGGCACTCGGTGCTCGGTCGACCTGGCCACGGACTTCAAGTCCGTGGCGTGGCGCAAGCTGCTGCAGAACGCGGCTGCCGGATTGATGGTCCTTACGGGCCGCCGCGCCGGCATATTCGACAGGGACGATATCGTCGAACTGTCTCTGGCCTATCTACGGGAGTGCCTAGAGGTTGCCCGAGCCGAGGGCGCGGCACTGAGCGACGAGGTGCCGCGAGAGATCGTTGACAGCTTCCAGGCTTACCCGGCCGATATGGGCACCTCCATCCTCGCCGACCGCGAAGCCAACCGGCCGCTCGAATGGCACACCCGCAATGGTGTCGTGCTGCGCCGCGGACGGGCCCACGGCATCCCGACGCCGATCAGCGATCTGGTGGTACCACTCCTCGCGGCCGCCAGCGATGGACCCGGCTGACTCCTAGTGGGACGCGCCAGAAAACCCGAGGGTTAGTACTCCAGCAGCGTTTCGCTATCTGGCCTGGTCAGAGGCGTCGTCGGGAGTGTAGTGGGCTGGTGGTGTGTCAGGGGCGGTCTTGCCGGACCGCCCCTCCTACGAGTGGAGTCGTCGGCGGTAGTGGCAGGGGCGGGCGACGGCCTGGCGCTCGCGGTCCTTTGTCCATGACCTGGGCAAGTACAGCTCCCGGTCCACCAACGCCCGTCCGGTGCTGGTGGCGTAGGCGGCGAAGACACCGATCTGGCAGTTCTCGGTGCGGCCGACGGTGCCGGAGTATTGGCGCTGCACTCCGGCCGAGGTGGTGCCCTTCTTGATGAAGCCGGTGTCATCGATGACGAGCACCCCGCTGTCATCGCCGAGGTGCTTGGCGACATATGACTGCAGGTCGTCGCGGACGTCGTCGGCGTCCCAGGTTGCTCCATTCAGCAACCGCTGGAGGCCATCGGGGGTGCGATGCCCGGCGAACTCGGCCAGTTGCCAGCCGTTCGTGCGGCCGACAGGGGCGAGCAGGCTCCGCACATAGTCCCGCATCCGGCGCCGCAGGCCGGCACGGCCAAACCGGTGGCCGATGCAGAGGAAGAGGTCGTCGAGTTCTCGTTCCCCGGCCGCGTCCGCATGTTCGTCGATCACGTTGGGAGGCTGTCCGTATCACAGCCCAGCCATTTCCCCGATCCACTCGTTGGAGGGGCGGTCCGGCAAGACCGCCCCTGACACACCACCGGCCCACTACACTCCCGACAACGCCTCTGACCAGGCCAGATAGCGAAACGCTGCTGGAGTACTAAGCTGGAACCCTCCGACGCGCAAAGCACGTCGCTGACGCCGGAGTACCGTGCGTGGAGCTCCGGCTCTGGCAGCTCTGTCGTCCGCGGCCCGGTCTTGTACTTGGCCAAGGGGTCATGCCGACCCGAAAACTTTGCCAGGGTTGAGAATCCCGGCCGGGTCGAGAGCACGCTTCACCGCGCGATGCATCTCCAGGACGGCCGGGCCGAGTTCACGGGTGAGGCCGGGCCGCTTGAGCAGTCCCACACCGTGCTCACCAGTCACCGTCCCACCCAATTCAAGGGCGTCCGCGATGATGTCGTCGAACGCCGCGCGGGCCCGGACCTGAGCCGCCGCGTCACCGTGTTCCGTCACAAGCAGCGGATGCAAGTTGCCGTCGCCGACGTGCGCGATGTTAGCGATGGTGATCCGGTGCCTCTCCGCGGTCCGGTCGATGCGGGCCAGCATCTCGGCCACCGCCCCGATGGGCACACAGACGTCCTCCGTGAGTACCGGCCCCAGCCGCTCGAGCGCGGGGAAGGCCAGCCGGCGGGCCGCGAAGAGCATCTCGGCCTCTTCCTCTGTCTCCGACCGGTCCGCCCAAGTAGAGCCAGCCCCGCGGAAGCAGTCGACCATCCGGCGGGCGCCCTCCTCGGCCGCGCGGCCATCATCGTCGAAACGGGCCAGGAGGACCACGTCCGCCTCGGCGGAGAGCCCCATGTTCTTCCAGGCATCGACCGCGCGCAGACAGTGCCGGTCGACGAGTTCCAGCGCGGCCGGCCGCAGCCCGGCGGCAGCCGTCGCACGCACCGCGTCACCGGCCTGCCCGACGCTGTCGAAGTAGCCGACGGCGGTCACGCCGACCGGAGGCAGGCGTCGCAGCCGGACCGTGATCTCGGTGACGACACCAAGAGTGCCCTCGGCACCCACCATGAGGCCCACAAGGTCGTAGCCGGCGACCCCCTTCGACGTACGGCGCCCGAGCCGGACCACCTCGCCCGTGCCGGTCACGACCTCCAAACCGAGGACATAGTCGCGAGTGACGCCGTACTTGACACAGCACACTCCGCCAGCGTTCGTCGCGACATTTCCTCCAATGGTCGACCAGGGCGAACTGGCGGGGTCAGGCGGGTACCACAGGCCGAGCGCCGCTACATGGGCGCGCAGGTCGTCGTTGACCACACCGGGCTGCACGACGGCGAGGCGCTCCAGCTCGTCGACCTCCAGCACCCGATCCATGCCGTCCAGCGCGAGGATCACGCCGCCTTCGACGGCATTGGCGCCCCCCGACAATCCAGTACCGGCGCCGCGTGCAACCAACGGGACTCCTTGCTCCAGGCACGCACGAACCACGGTCCGGACCTCGTCGGTGCTCTTGGCGCGCACGACGGCCACCGCTCGGCCAACAGGCGCCCACACCGCCTGGTCGTGGGAGAGACCGGCGACGATGTCCGGATCAGTCACCACCCGGCCAGCGGGCAGCCGTCGCCTGAGTACTTCGGCGATACCCACGGCAGGGGGCGTCGTGCTGACGAAGTCCCGCTCGGCCACCCGCACACCTCCAGAGAAGTTGACTCAAATATGAATGCACCATTGATGGCACCACGCCGCCGGGCAGCCGGTTCATGGACGATACGTACGAAAGACCGATGGAAGTCTTGGGGCGCCTCTTGCTCCGTTCCGTTCCTCCCCCTGGGTGGCGCGCTTCCCGACGCGACCGGCTCGGGCTCGAAACACGTACCGGTCGGGTGCGGCGAGTGGTGCCAGGCACTCGGGGCGGCGGCACTGGCCAGGAGCGCCGCCGCCCAGCGCGGCGGTCAGGCAGAGCCGCGGCGTCCAGGCTTACTGGGCACGGCAGGTCCTGAGGTAGCTGAGGAACGATGCCTGCAGCCCAGTCACGTGCGTTTCGTGCATGAGTGCGCTGGTGACGGATCCGCTGCGTGAGGTGAGGCGGTGAAGGAACGTGGCCGTGTTCTGCGTGAGATTCTGGTAGACCGCCAGGTCTCCGAGGATCTCTCGGTCGTTGAAGGTCACGTGAAGCTTGGCAGCAGGCAGGGTGTCACCCATTGCTTGAAGACGAGCGAAGACCTGACTGTCTGTATTGACAATGCCGGGGCTGCCCGCGCCGATGCTCTCGAAGAAGGTGCTGTTGGTGAGCCAGGCGTAGAGACTGAAGAGTCCGCCGTAGGAATAGCCGAAGAGGCCGTGACCGCTCGGGGCTGTGCCGTAGTCGCGTTCGATCCGCGGGTGTAGGTCGTCGGTAAGGAAGTTCAGGAACATATCCCCGCGGCTGTCGCTCAATTCAGCGAGGAGGGCGTCGGCTTGCTCGCGAGTCGTCGTGCCCGCTTCGACCCCCATCTCCACCGCATCGATGTACTCCTTCGCGATGGGTTCGCCGGGAGGCACGAGGTCGCGGTTGCGCAACCGCTCCCAGTGCTCTGCTTCCTCGCCTGCGTAACCCACGCTGACTTGGATGTAGGGCTGAATCGACTGCATGGGGTCCAGTTGCGTGACGATGAGTGGGGCGGTCATGCCCACGGCCCAGTTGCCGTCGAGCACGTACACGACAGGCGCTTGCGCCGCGGCAGGGTCGTAGCGCGGTGGCGTGGTGACCCAGACGCCGTAGTCGTGCCCACCGCTGGAGCGCATCTCGAAGTAGTCGGTGTGGGCGAGGCAGCCCTGCCACATGGTGCTCATCTGAGGTCCTTCACGATTTGGCCAGCCTGGATTACGAGGACGGCGTTGGTGGGGTCGGAGAACAGTTCTGGGTCTTCGAGCGGGTTGCCGTTCCAAAGAACGAGGTCTGCCTGTGCGCCGGGAGTGATGACACCCACCTGGCCGGACAGGCCGAGGATCTCGGCGTTGGTCTTGGTCGCCGCCACGAGCGCTTCCATCGGCGTCTCGAGGGCTGCGCGCAGGCTGAGTTCTTTGCCGCGACGGTCCTGGGCCGGACCGATGAGGTCGGAACCCAGCCCGATCCGTACTCCTGCGTGCTTGGCGACAGCGAGCGCCTTCGTCATCTGCTCGCGTACGCCCTTGACTCGGTCGCGGGTCGACTCGGCGAGACCGGCTCCGGCGGTTTCGTGCAGCAGTTGCTCGACGACAGCGAACGTGGGCACGAGGGCAACCTGGCGAGCGGCCATCAGGGTCGCTGTGGATTCGTCGAGGCTGGTGCCGTGCTCGACACAGCGCACCCCGGCCTCGACCGCATTTCGTATGCCCTCGTTGTTGTGGGCGTGGACTGTCACGTAGGTGTTCCGTGCCGCAGCTTCTTGAACTGCAACAGCGATCTCTTCGACGGTGAACTGGGTGTCGGTCAGTCGATCATGTGCGCCCACCACTCCGCCGGTCACGCAGAGCTTCAGGAAGGAGGCTCCGCGACGGAAGGCTTCGCGGACGTTGTGTCGCAGCTCGTCCGCGTTGCCCGCCATCATGGAGAGGGCGCACAGGCCCGGGATGTGGTGGCTGCTCCACAGCTCGGTGGGTTCCCATTCGGCTCCGTAGTAGCCGTGCCCGCCGATCTGGCACTGAACAGGTCCGCACGACAGGACGCGCGGCCCTCTGACCTTGCCCTTCGCGATCGCGGTGACGACACCGCCGTCGATCCCGCCGGTGTCGCGAACGGTGGTGAAGCCGGCGTCGAGCGTCGCGCTGGCCGTGGCGAAGATGTCCGCCGCGATCTCGGCGGCGCTTATCTGAAACGAGAAGTGCGGCTGGATCGGGCTCGACAGGCCCAGGTGGACGTGAGCGTCGATCAGGCCGGGCGTCATCGTCAATCCCTCGGCATCGAGACGCTCGCCGTGCGCGCTGGAGGCACCGAGTTGGGTGATGCGGCCGTTCTCGATAGTGATGTCGAGGTTGCTGGGATCGCGCCCCGATCCGTCGATGACCGCCGCCCCGACTACATGAGCAGGTCCCATAGTCGATCCTCCGCCGTTGCGAGCTGACTGCGACCATGTGCGAAGCAACATGGAACCGCCAATCATTCTTTTCCAATGGATAAACTGTGGGAGTGATCCTGTCAACCTCGGAACGCAAGGGCAGCGCGCGCGAGCGACTCCTGGCACGACTTCTCGACGCCTTCGGCGAGGCCCTTCCCCCGCCGGAGATGTCGCTCCGTGAGATCGCCGCCCGGATCGAGACCAGCCACGCCCTGTTGCGATACCATTTCGGGTCACTCCCGGGCGTCTTGGCCGCCATGCTCAAGGCGCAGCGATCCCGTGACAACGAGGCACTTTTGGAGGCCGCCCAGCAGGGCACCTTCGACGATTTCGTTGTGGCGATCTGGCGTACTTACACCCGGCCAGAGCAGCTGTCGCGTGTCCGCGGCTTCTTCTACGTCGTCGGGCTGGCCGCGTACGGCCCCGAGGACTTCCGTGAGTTCGTAGAGTCGATCGGCGACCTGACCGTGATGCTGTCCTCACTCGCGGAACGCGAAGGGCTCGACGCGAAGGAAGCGCGGGATGTGGCCACCGTCACCGTTGCCGCGATTCGCGGCCTCCTCTTGCAGGAAGTCCTGACTCCCGGAACCCGCTCGGAGGACGCGGTCACCTTGATCCTGCGCATGAGAGAGGGCCGATCCGTTCCACGATCACGTCCGGAGCGCTGAGCAGGCCCTCGGCCCTTGCCGCCGCCTCACCTGGTCCTCGGACCCTGTCTGCGGACGCGCTGACAAGCAGCCTCGACCATTGGTTGCTTCACCTTTCCACGTGCTGACCGAATGTTCGGTTTGCACGAAGGGAGGGCTGCTCGTCATAGCTGCAGGGGGCAGTATGTGCGACGAGGACCGTGCTTCGCGACTGCTCGGAATTGACATGCTGGACGTGGGTAAGGCCAGCGCACGGCTGCACATGACCATGACGGCGAGCATGATCAACAGCCCTGGGATGGCGCACGGTGGCTACATCTTCCTGCCGGCAGAGTCGGTCTTCGCTCACGCCTGCAACAGCCACGGCCCCGTAGCTGTCGCGTCCGGAGCCGACCTCACCTTTGTGGCCCCGCCTATGACGGGGATGTCCTCACGGCGACCGCCGAGGAGCGCGCGACTTGGCTCTCGCGCGACAACTGTTGGGTACGACGACAGAAAGTGGCGACAACAGTCGCCGGAACATGGACTCTGACCTGCGTAATGTGCGGACAACGGGCGGAGCGGCGACCCTCCGCGCCGCCAGAGGAACCGTCTGGTCCGGCAACGAGAAGGTGGGTTGGAACATGGCTGAGAGCACAGACGTTGTCGTCGTCGGGGCCGGGGTAATCGGATCCTCTATCGCTCTCGAACTGGTGCGGAGCGGTCTGCGGGTCGTCGTGGTCGACAAGTTCGGCGGCGCAGGCAACGGCTCCACCAGCGCCTCGAGCGCCGTGGTCCGCTTCACCTATCCCACGATCGCGGGCGTCAATGCTGCTTGGGAGTCCCGTCACTGCTGGGAAGCATGGCGCGACCATCTCCAAGCACCCGCCCGTGAACCCCTCGCAGCGTTCAACCGCTGCGGCGTCACCATGCTGGACGTGGACTTCGCACCCTGCGGCATGTTCACGCGACACTTCGACAAGGTCGGTGTCCCGTACGAAAAATGGGGTGCACGAGAGCTGTCCAAGCGGTCGCCCGCCGTGGACACCGGCCGGTGCTTCCCGCCCCGCCCCGTGGATGACGACGAGTTCTTCGCCGACGCGTCCGCTCGGCTCGGTGCTCTCCACACACCCGACGGGGGCTTTATCGACGACCCGCAACTCGCCGCGCACAACCTTGCTACGGCGGCCCAGCGGCACGGAGCCGCCTTCCGGTGGAAGACCCCCGTCACCGCGGTGATGCGGCGCGGGGGACGCGTGCGCGGGGTGCGCCTCAAGGATGGAACCGAACTGTCCGCCGGGGTGGTCGTCAACGCGGCCGGCCCATGGTCGGGACAGCTGAACCGGCTCGCCGAAGTGGGCGGCGACTTCACCGTCGGTCTGCGGCCGCTGCGCCAGGAGGTGCACCACGTAGCGGCGCCCGCCGGCTACCACGACGCCGGCGGCGACGGGCACGCACCGGTGCTGGTCGATATGGACCTCGGCACGTATATACGGCCCGAGGGCAGGGAGTTCCTGCTCGTCGGCGGCACGGAACCCGAGTGCGACCCGCTGGAATGGCTCGACGATCCGGACGACGGGAGTCCCATTCCGACCGTGTCGCAGTTCAGGACGCAGGTGACGCGGGCGGCTCGCCGACTGCCCGGCCTGCGCGTTCCCAACAAGCCTCGTGGTGTGGCAGGCGTATACGACGTGACCGACGACTGGACCCCCGTATACGACCGAACCGAACTTGCCGGCTTCTACGTGGCCATAGGCACCAGCGGCAATCAGTTCAAGAACGCCCCTCTGGTAGGCCGCCTCATGACCACCCTGATCCACGGTGTCGAAGGCGGGCACGACCACGACCGGAGTGCGCTCACGCACACCTGCGAACACACCGGCCAAACCATCGACCTCGGTGCGTTCTCACGTCGACGTCGGCCGGCCCCATCCACGGGCACAGTCCTCGGCTGACGCTGGCCGCTGAGCCGAGTTCCCCGTCGAAGAGGATGGCCTCGTACCCGGCGGTCGACCACCTGTGCAAACCTGGCGAGCCGGAGCTGGGCAACCCCACGCACGGTGCGAAGCGCACATCAGCGTCACCAGCGACGTCTTCGACGAGCTAGCGGATCCTGCTCGCCGTTGCCGCCCCGAAAGCGTCAACAGCGGTTCTCTTCTCTGCTGGAGTCAACGACCGGTGTGGTGGGGGTGTCACCTGTCTCCCGGTCGTGGTCCGGGCCGCCGGGGGGCCGGTCAGGCGCGCTCGCGGCCATCCGGCAGCGCATCAGCCGCCTGACGGGCGAGAAAGCACACCCTGCTGAAGGAGCCCACCCGCATGGAGCACTACATCGTCTCGGCCGACCTGGTGCCGGGTAACCGATCAACGATGCTACGCATCATGGCGACTTTGCACAGCCGCAACGCCGACCTCCACGAGGTGAGCTTCCGGCGCAGGCCCGCAGGCACGTCCGTCTTCAGCGCCGTAGTATGCGCAGCTCCCGAGCGCCTTGACCATCTCGTTGCGGCACTGGGCAGGCTCGTGCACGTCACGGGGGTGACGGCACGGCGAACGCCGCAGGTTCTGCGGCAACCGTAGCAACGTTGCCTAGTGCCGCATCAGGCAACGTTCGCCCTGTTCACGACCTCGCGGAGGCGTTCGTCGGCGGCGTGCTTGTTTCACCAGATGAGGTAGCGACGGATCATGCTGCCCTGCTCAAGTTGTCGAGCACGATCGCGATGCGGATCTCGGGCGGGTAGAGGCTGCGCAGGTAACGGCAGAACTCCAGGAACCTGGTCCGCTTCTTCTTCGGCTTGACGCGGCCCCGTAGAGCTTGCCCTTGGCCAGGTCGTAGGCGGCGAACAGGTGCCGGACCCCGTGCGGGCGGGTGTAGGTCGCCCGCCGGCGGGGCCTCGGTTCCCGGGCGGGGTCCTTGTGGCGGCCGCCGCGTTCGGTCCACTGCCGCCCGGGGTGGGGCTGGAGGTTGAGCGGCCCGAACTCGTCCATGCAGAAGACGACTTCGGGCTCGCCTTCCTCGGGTACGACCTCACCGTCGGCGATCGCGTAGAGATGTTCGACCTGGGCCTTCTTGGCCGCGTAGTCGTGTGAGGTCTTCCAGGTCTTTATGCATTGAAATCAGACGCCTTCCTCGCGGAGCAGGGCCCGAAGGCCCTCGTGGCTGATGTCGTCGAACGCCCCCTCGGCTACCAGGAAACCGGCCAGCTTGGCCGGGCTCCAGGTCGAGCACGGCAGGCCGTGCTCGGCCGGCTTGGGCTTGGCGATCTTCTTGATCTCCCGGCCGGTCCGGGCGAACAGGGTCTGGTCCATGGAAGATTCAACGGAGGCGAGACGGGTCCGGCGGACACGGTGGGAAAGACATTCCGCTCGGCCCGGACCAGGTCGCGGTGAGCATCCGCCAACGCCGCGCGGGTGCGTCGAGGAGATCGCCGTCGCGCCCGCCGGCCGGGAGAGGGTGACGCTCGCCGCGGGCGTGGAGGTGCTGCCGCTGATCACCCAGGGCTGGCAGATATATTTCGTAGCTCGATATATGCTCGATGCATGACCAGACAGAATCCGCCCTTGACGGAATCGCAGTACTTCATCCTTGCTGCACTCATGGATGGTCCGTTGCACGGTTACGGCATCATCAAGGCTGCCGAGCAGGCCACCCACGGGCGGCTCCGGATCGCTGTCGGCACTCTCTACGGCGCGCTGGAGCGGATGGAGCGGGCCGGGCTGGTGGCCGCCGGCCATGAGGAGATCGTGGACGGGCGGGCGCGGCGCTACTACCGGCTCACCGAGGACGGCGCCGAGGCGCTCGGCCGGGAGGCGCTGCGGATGCAGCAGGCGGCGGCCGTCGTCATCGGAC
This sequence comes from Streptomyces sp. CY-1, assembly GCF_047218265.1. Taxonomy (NCBI): domain Bacteria; kingdom Bacillati; phylum Actinomycetota; class Actinomycetes; order Kitasatosporales; family Streptomycetaceae; genus Streptomyces; species Streptomyces sp. CY-1. The sequence goes on along the minus strand of NZ_CP178393.1, from coordinate 2,618,488 downwards.
ACTCGCGGGATGCCGGAGCGGCCCCGGCATGAATCGTCTGCTGCTTGCGGCCTATCCCGAGCCCTACCGTTCCCGGCAGGGAGAGGAGGTGCTGGCCTGCCTGTCCGAGGCGTATCCCGGCCGCTCCTGGCCCCCGCCGCGGGAAGTTGCCGCCCTGGTGTGCGCCGGGGTGCAGGCCCGCGCCCGTGCCGTCGTCGACGACACGGCCCGGCCGTGGTGGCTGGACGGCATCCATCTGGCCGCCCTGGCCCTCGCCGCGCTGGCGCTGGTTCCGTACTTGCAGGATGTGTGGCACTGGGCACTGCACATCGACCCCGGACAGCACGCCATCGCCTTCCACTTCTCCGGCTGGTACCCGTGGGCCGAAGGTCCCACGCGGATACGGCTGCTGCCCTACGGGCTGCTCCCGCTGGGCTGCCTGATCGCCCTGCTGCGCGGCAGACCGTGGATCGCGCTGCCGGCCGCGGCAGCCATGATCTGGGCCGGCGCCACGTCCCACGGCCGCACCCTCTTCGGCGACGAGGGCAAGGCGGGCCTGGGCTACTACGGTCTTGGCGCCCCGATAACGGCCCGTGACCTGGTGCTGTCGGGGGCACTGTGCGCCGCGTGCGCCGTGCTGGCGCTCTGCCGTCCCAGCCGTCTGCGACGCCGCTCGTACCGCTGGCTGGCCCCCGTCGTGCTCGCCATGTTCGTGGCCGGGGGCCTGCACATCATCTCCGTCAGTCCGGCTTTCCAGCGCGGTTTGTTCGTCCTCGAAGTCGCCGCGCTGATCGCCGCGTGGGTGGCGACGGCCGCCACCGGCGACCACCGGTGGCTGATCCCCGTCGCGGCGTTCGCGATCGTCCGCACGCAGGCGATCGTCGTCCGGCCGGACGCGTTCATGCAGTCCTTTCCGGACCTGGTCGTCCTCATCCTGCTGATCGCACCTCTCCCCGCCGTGGCGATCGCCGCCCAGCGCCGACAGGGGCAGGCACTCGCCGAATAGGAGCGGACCCCCGGTGGGCCGGCCGAGCCCGGCGGCCCACGTCGTGCCGGAAGACGTGCGTGACCGAACTCCCCCCAACGGAAGAAACAGAGCGATGACTCAGCACGATTCTCAGTCCCTGCCCGCGCACCGTCCGGGGGCCTCAAGCCAGGCCCCCGAGGCCCCCGACGACCCCAGCCCGTCGCGTACGACACGGCCGTGGATGCCGACTCTGCTGTACACCCTGGGGTTCCTGGCGGTCTACCTGCTCGCCATCTGCACCCCGTGGGGGCAACGAGCTGAGAACCCCTGGTTTTATCTCGGTAAACAGGGCGGCGAAGAAGCATGGATCTACCCCCTGTCAGGAGCGGCCTACGGCTCGACGCCCCTGCCGCCGATGGAATTGAGTGCCAAGCCCACGCTGATGGTGGGCCTGGCCGTCATCGTGGTCCTCACCCTGGTGCGGCGGTGCTGGCGGCAGGGGTGCGCGGCGCTCGGGGTCGTCATTCTCACGGCCGGAGGCAACGATGTGCTCAAATCGACCATCCTGCCCCGCCCCGATCTGGTGGGCGCGCCCGAGAATCTCCTTGATCAGGGTTTCCCCAGCGGGCACTCGGCCATCCCCGCCGCGCTGACCCTCGCCGCCGTCCTCGTGGTGTCCCCCCGCATCCGCCCCTACGTCGCCATGGCCGGTGTGCTGTGGCTCGCCTGCATCGCCGCCGCCAGCGCGACCATGGGCGGCCACCGGCCCAGCGAAGTGCTGGGAGCCACACTGTTGGCCTGTGCCTGTTACGGCCTCGCAACCTGGCTGCTGCCGCCGGCCGCCGTGCCAGGCGCCACGCGGAGCCCCCGTGCGCTGCCCGTCATCACCCTGACGCTGGCACTGGCCGTCGCCCTCGTTTCCGGCGCACGGGACGACACCCTCACAAGGTCACTGGTCTCCGCGGCGACGGGCTTCATATGCGCGGCCCTGGTCTGGTACGCCGCAGTCGGGTGGCCCGCACACACCGCACGCCGCACACGCCCCGCACTGGACTGACCACCCGGCCGGCTCCGGGCGGGAACCGGCATCCTGGCAAAGCGGCGGTCCGACGCCACCGCCCAGTCGTAGAAGCCGTCGACGCCCGAGCGGGGATGCGCTACCGCCCGGCGTGTCCTCCCGTAGTCCGGTCAACAGGCCGGTGTCGCCCGGCGCGGCAACCGGACGGCCAGAATGATCACGTGGCTGAACGAGTGCAGGTCCGGGAGATCGACGATGACGAGGGCCGGCGGACTTCCTGGTCGCAGAGGGGGTGATCGACGACATCAGCCACGAGGGCCTGCGCATCCTGCTCCGCGAGGAAGGCGTCTCCTTTCAACGCCTGAAGACCTGGAAGACCTCCCGCGACCCGGACTACGCGGCCAAGAAGGCCCGCGTCGAGCACCTCTACGCGATCGCCGACGGGGAGGTCCTGCCCGAGGAAGGCGAGCCCGAAGTCATCTTCTGCATGGACGAGTTCGGCCCGCTCAACCTCATGCCCCATCCCGGGAAGCAGTGGGCCGAGCGTGGCGGCAAGCACAAGGACCCCGGCCGTGAGCCGCGCCGCAGGCGGCGGGCGACCTACAACCGCTACGGCGGAGTACGGCACCTGTTCGCCGCCCTGGACCTGGCCAAGGACAAGCTCTACGGCCACATCAAACCGGTCAAGCGGCGGACGCAGTTCCTGGAGTTCCGCCGCTACCTGCGCACCCTCTACCCGGACAAGGCCCGTATCGCGATCGTCTGCGACAACTTCTCCCCGCACCTGACCATGAAGAAGTGCCAGCGGGTCGGCACCTGGGCCGCGGCGAACAACGTCGAGATCGCCTACACCCCGACGAACTCCTCCTGGCTCAACCGCATCGAGGCCCAGTTCACCGCCCTGCGCTACTTCACCCTCGACGGCACCGACCACGCCACCCACAAAGAGCAGGGCAGCATGATCCGCCGCTACATCATCTGGCGAAACCGCCATGCCGAGGACCGGCACCTGCGCGCCGTCCTCGACAGGGCGAACGTTGCCTGATGCGGCACTGGCTGCTGCCCGTGCTCAGAACACCACGTCCGGCGCTTTCATCGATGTCGGCAAGCGGGGGTGCAAATCTCCTATCTTCAGGCCGATATGCGCGGCCAGTCGGTCATCGCCGACGTCCAGTTGCAGTCCAGTGAGCTGCTCAACGCGGTGCAGCCGTTTGTAGAGTGTGGAGCGGTGGATATGTAGGGCGGTGGCGGCATGCTGAGCATCGCCGGCGTGATCGAGATACACCCGCAGGGTTTCAACCAGCCCACGGTGCGCGGGGTTTGAAAGCAGGGAGCGCAGCCCCGGGTGGATGCCCTCGGCAAGCTCGTCGGGGGTGAGCTTGCCCAATAGCGCGTACACGCCCAGCTGTGTATGAGCCACCACTTGACCCAGGGTGCCCGTGATGCGGGCGACCTCGGCAGCGCGGCGGGCCTCCTCGTAGGAAGAGTGGGCCTCCGTGAGGCGTGGGCGTGGCCCGCCTACGCCTACCCAGCACAGGGCGGCCCGGCCCAGGCCGAGTTCTGCGACCAGCTTTTCGCGCAGCACCTCGGCAAGCTCGGCGGCATTGCGCTCGATGACCTGGGAACGTGCCCCAGGCCAGATCGTCAGCAGAAGCGCGTGATCCGGACGCGTCAGGGCCAATCCGCGCGAGGGGGGAAGCCGTCGTCGACAGCGGTCGACGGCGAGCTCCAGGGCCAGACGGCGTTCTTCAGCCAGAGGCTCGCCCTCTTCGCGCGCCACCATGGCTACCAGGACGGTGACCGGGCCGGCCACGGCGTGTTCCTCCTCGACGAGCGCGGCACCCGCCTCCGTCCGGAGTGCCTGGTCCGGGGCGATCAGGTCGCGGACTAGCTCCCTAACGTGGCTGCGAGTCACTTCGACGCCAAGGTGGCCGCGGTGCAGGACCAGGGCGGCTTGCGTAGCCGCCTCGCGCAGCAACTCGACGGCCCGGTCGCCGATAGGGCCATCGGAGCCGATCAGCCATACGTAGCCGAGCAGGGCATCGTCGTAGCGGATCGGCATGCCGACCCGTTCCATCGTGATGCCGATCTGGGGGCACGGCGGAAGAGTGAAGACATCGGAAGCCTGGGCAGCGCCCTGCTCGCAGACGTGCGCGACCAGCGCGGCCGACACACCACGGTGCATGACCGATTCGATCCGGGCGTCGTCCACGTCGCCAGTGTGCGCGTTGTACGCGAGCAGCTTGAGTCGCGTGTCGTCGATGGCGATCGACCGACCAAGGCGGGCACCGAACGCGTCGACAAGTCGCTGCAGCTCCGAAACCATCTCGGCACTGTATAGGGGGCATGAACTTTCCACAGATCGACATACGGCGCCAGCCATCCATCAGGGACGCGACATACGAAGCGGGGCATCAGGACCGCGTGTTCCTAAAGTCTTGAACGACAGCCCGCCGATCGGTGGAGGCGGGCCCCTGTGGGTGCCGGATTTATGTCACCTGGGCTGACCTGCTGATTCGGATCTGCCAGACCTCAGGAGCAACGAGCCGTTCTGAGGGAGCATGCCGGTCGTGGTGATACGCCTCATCTACCTGCTCGCCTGCCAAGCCTTCCGATGGCTTGCCCTACTCGCCCGTTCGGATGCCTCGAAGGACACAGAGATCTTGATGCTCCGGCATCAACTGGCCATCGCACGCCGTGCCCAGCCACGGCCCCGCTTCTCCTGGAGCGACAGGGCCGTCATGGCGGCACTGCTCCCACTCGTCAGCGCAAAGCGGCGATCACAACTGGCCTTGCTCCAGGTCAGCCGACGATGGCCTCCATCGATGCCGTGACGAAGCGACCGTGTGCCCCGGCGGCGGTCCACCACCGACCCAGGTGCTGCCGACGGGGAACGCTCACTCAGGGCGCAGCACGGGCCGCAGCGCGTCCAGCACCGACGGGTCCTCGATCGTCGACGGCACCGGTTCGTCGCGCCCGTCGGCGATCCCGCGCCTCGTAGCGCCGGACCGCACCCGTCACCGGGGAATCGTAGATCAGCGCGGTCCGGTCGCCGTGGCCGTTCTCGACATGCCGGTCCAACGCGTTGTACGAGGTGTTGAGTTCACCGTCGGGAAACCACCGCACAAGCGGCGCACGGGAGTCGTCCAGCGCCCGGGTCGGCGTCCGGGTCCAGTCGATCGCCGCCGCGTCCAGCCAGAACCCTTCGACCTCCTCCAGGCTGCGGTGGTAAGTCTCGTCGTACGCGCCCATCAGCGCCCCTTGCGTCACTCGGCCTTGCAAAACTGTGAGCAGTGTGGCCCATCGACCGGACGGCGGCCAGCCCCGCCAGTGTGGTGCCCTTCACCTGGACACCAGAGGTCATCGGCGTGGCGTGGCGAGTGCACAGGTGAACCACACGCGCTTCCCCCGGCCGTGTCGACCGTTCACCGGCGACCAGCCCCAGGAGTGCGTGCAGGCGGCGACCAACGAGAGCCCGCGGCCGTTTTCGCGCTCGTTCGGCGGCTCGCAGGAAGTCGGCGGCCTTGCCCGGCAGGCCTGCCAACTCCGAGCGGTTGACCGTTTCCCGCGACATGCCGCAGGGCACAGGGGTGGCGGACAACAACATCTGACGGCCACGGCAGGCACGGGATAGGGCGACGTGATCGTTGATCAACACGTAGAGTGCCACCAGAAGGGTGTTCAGTTCTTCGTTCACACGTCAACCTTGAACGCCCTCCTCCCACGCCTGCGGACCGACCTCAGTTCACGCGATCTTCACGCGATCAACCGCCTAGTTCGACCTTGAGCGCACGTGGTTCGCGATCGCCGCGTCGTCGTTCGCGCCGTACATGTCGTCGATCAACGTGGCGAACGAGCTCACGACGGCATTGCGCTTGATCTTGCCGTTCGCGGTCCGTTCGCCGCGCTCGACTTCCAGGGACCGCGGCAGAACGCGAAAGTCCTTCAACTGCTCCACCCGCGCGAGGTCCGCGTTGACCCGAGCGACCTCCGCCCGCAGGCGTTCGGCCAGCACCTCTGCCGACCGGGCGGCTGCGGTTGTGCTCGGCTCGAGCAGGACGGTGAGGTACTTACGGGAGTCGCCGACGATGATCGCTTCGTTGATCAGTGAGCTCTCCTTCAATCGGGTTTCGATGGGCTGAGGATTGATCGTTTTGCCGCCTCGGGTGATGATCACGTCCTTCTTCCGGCCGATGAGCCGGATGTCGCCGCGGGGTGTGCGCTCTATCAGGTCACCGGTGCGGAACCAGCCATCCTGGTAAGCAGCCTCGGTCTCCGCCGGGTTGCGCCAGTATCCGTCGAAGAGCAACGGCGCGCGGAGCAGCATTTCGCCATCGTCCGCGACTTTCACCTGGAACCGTGGGTCCGGGAATTCCCTGCCGATGGAGCCCGGACGGGGGAACGGATGGTTGAAATGAGCTATCGGACACCCGGCGGTCTCGGTGAGACCGTAGTTCTCGCGAAGATCGAGCCCCCAGATCTGCCAAATCGCGATGACGCTTTCGGGCATCGCGGCAGACGCGGTGTAGGCAACCCGGATGCGATCCATTCCGACGGTTGCCCGCAGTGGCAAGAACACCCAACGAAGTGCGGCAGCGTACGCGATCCGCAGCGGTACCGAGGGCCGGCGGTGGGACCAACGGCGTTCGGCTACTCTGCGGCCGACCCACATGGCGGCGCCATAGGCGTAGCGACGAAGTCGCGGCCAGACCTCCGTCTGTGCGATCAGTTCGCTGGCGATCTTCTCGTAGAACCGCGGCGGCCAGAGCACTGCTGTCGGCCGCACCGAGCGCAACACGTCTTCGTAGTCACCAATGGGGCAGTATGTGACCACCAGCCGTGAGAGCAGTGGCGCGAACACCGACACCAACGCCGGCGCCACATGGGCCAACGGCAGGAAGCCCACGGCATCGTGCTCGTGGCGGAGGAGCTGCGGGTAGAGGCCGACGAAGGTCTGAACCGCGTGCTGAAGCGTGCGGTGCGAGTGGGTGACGCCTTTCGGAGCTCCCGTGGATCCCGACGTGTAGAACAGCACGGCGGCATCGTCGAGGGAGCCGCCGTCGACCAGCTCGGACAGAGGATCGGCGCTGTCGTCGGCGTACTGTGTTCCTTCTTCGCACAGCGCTTCCCACGGTGTCCCTCTGATCACCTCGGGTAGCTCCGGCGGAGTGGCGTCGATTCCGACCACGAGCCGCAGCTTCGGCGTGTGTGCGGCGACCTTCGCCACCTTGCTGAGCTCCGTCGTCGTCTCGCCGATGAAGGCGACGGCCTCGCTGTGTACGAGGAGTTGCTCGATCTCGGCAGGTGAGTTGGTCGGATAGACGCCGATCACGACGCCGCCGACACTCTGCACGGCCAGCGCGGCGAACACCCACTCCGGGCGTGCGCTGCTCATCACCGCGACGCGATCGCCGTGCCGCACACCTCGCGCGACAAGGCCGAGCGCGAGATCTTGCACGCGATCCCGGTACGTCCGCCACGTGATCGTCTGCATCACCCCGTCACGCCAGTAGCGCAGCGCGAGGGCGTCGGGTTCCTTGTTCGCGCGATCGAGCAGCAGCCCCGGTAGCGTCCGGGTTGGCTCGAAACTGGTCAGATCCATGACACGGCCTCTCTTCCAGAGCCGACAATCCCGGGCCCGATGAGATTCATGCGGCACTCTCCCCGAGATGCAGGAAGCCACCTCGGTACCACGTCACCGGCTTGCCGCTACCTGTCCGCGCGTCGTGTACACGGCCGATGAGGATGACGTGATCTCCGCCGGGTGCGACGTTCTCCAGTTCACAATGGATGACTGCCGCCGCATCGGGCAGTAGCGGGTGACCGCTTTCGTCGAATTCGAAGGCTCCGTTCGCGAACTTGTTTTCACCCTTTGTCGCGAACTTGATCGCCAACTCGGCGTGCCCGGGAGTCACGATGTTGACGATGAACCGCTCGGCCGCAGTGAAGACGGGGGAGCAGTCCGCTCCTCGGTCCAGGCACACCAGGACGAGCGGTGGATCGAGCGACAGCGCGGCGAAGGAACTCGCGGTGAACCCGTGCAGCGTGCCTGACGCGCTTCGCGTCGTCACGATCGTCACGCCTGAGGGGAAGCGGGCCAACGCCGAACGGAAGGCGTCCGGGTCCAGCCCTTGAAATCGATCAACCATGAAATCCCTCGCGGGCGGCTCGGGCGGCAGGGTCGTCGAAGACCGTGCGCGCGTCGGCGACCGTGACGCGGAGCTGCTCTTCGACCGGCCAACGGGAAGTTCCTGAGTGCAGGGCCCGTTTCAGCGCCGCGAACACGGCAGGTGGTTTCGCCGCTGCCGCCCGCGCGTCCGCCATCGCGATCGCGAGCAGGTCGCCCTGCTCGACCACCTGGTCGACGATGCCCATCCGCTCCGCGTCGAACGCGTCGACGGGCTCTCCGCCCAGCAGGAGGCGCCGGGCCGCGCGGTCGCCCAGGACCCCGCGCACCCGAGTGATCCCCTTCACGGCCGGCAGCATCCCGTGGTTGATCTCGGGGAAGACGAAACGCGCCTCAGTCGACGCGTACACCGTGTCGGCGAACAGGGCCATTTCGATGCCGCCACCGACGCACCAGCCGTTGACCGCACACACCAGCGGCCGGGGAAAGTCCTCCAGAGCGCAGAGCAGCGCGTGAAACGACGCCATCCGTTCGACCATCGAATCGGCGCCGAAGCCGATGGCTTCCTTGATGTCGCCACCCGCGCAGAAGAAGCGCTCACCAGCTCCCGTCAAGACCACTGCGGGGGTGCCGGGGCCGCTGGCAAGGGTTTCCAGCGTCGTTGTCAGCTCGCTGACGAGCGAGTTGCTGAGCGCGTTCGCCGGCGGGTGGTTCAGAGTGAGTACAACCACGCCGTCCACTTCGTCGGACGCGTGCACAGCGCTGGGCGCTGTGTTGTGCGAGGCAATGCTCATGCTCGCCTTCCCTCAGTTCGCCGGTCCGCCGGCGGTGCGAGCGGAGGGGAAGTCCACGGGGCGCTTCTCCCGGAAAGCCTGGCGTGCTTCGGCGTAGTCGGCACCGGCGAAGTCGAGGATCTCGAGTGCCGCGGACAGCTCGTGCTGAGGCACCGCGTTGGTGAGCCAGGAGTTGAGCGCACGCTTGGTGAAACGGAGCGCCTGCTGGGAACCGCGGGCCAGATGGGACGCGACCTCGAGCGCGCGGGGCAGCACCTGCTCGCGGGGAACGGACAGGCTCACGAGCCCGATCCGCTCGGCCTCGGCGCCCGTCAGCTTCTCGGAGGTGAGCACGTAGTACTTGGTCTTGGCCATGCCGACAAGCAACGGCCAGATGAGCGCGGCGTGGTCGCCGGCGGTCACGCCGACCTTGGTATGGCCTTCGATCAGCACCGCGTCGTCCGCGGCGATGCTGATGTCGGCGAGAAGCGCGGTCGACAGCCCGTAGCCGACCGCGGGGCCGTTGATCGCGGAGATGATCGGCTTCTCGATGCGCAACATCGTCGCGACCCGCTTGCGTTCGGTCTCCAGCATCGCGAGCGCGTCCTGGGGCGTGGGATCGGGCTGAGCGACGTCCATCCCGGTACAGAAGGCCTTGCCGGCCCCGGTGATGACGACGACCCGGGTCTGGTCGTCGCGCTCGACGTCGGCCCAGATCCGGTTCATCTCCTCGAACATCGGCAGGGTGAGCGAGTTGTACCGGTGGGGTCGATTGATCGTGATCTGGAGGATGCCATTGTCGTGGCGTTCGGTGAGGATGTCGCCGGTGCCGTGGTTGTAGAGGTCGGTCATCGGCTGGTCTCCTTGTGGTGTGTGGGGTTGTGCTGGGAGTGGAACTGGTGAAGTGCTTCTTGGTGGGCGGGGCGTGCGGCTCGGATGTCGGCGAGTACGTCGTCGGCGGGGCGGACGACGTTGCGGGGGTTTTTGAAGTGGGGGATGACGTACTTGCCGAAGAGTTCGATCGAGCGCAGTAGCTGGTGGTGGGGGAGGCTGTCGACGCGTAGGACGAGTGCGTCGACGCCCATGTCGGCGTATCGCTGTACGTGTTCGATGCAGTGGTCCGGGTCGCCGACCATGAAGCCTTGGGAGCGTTCGAACATGTACTCCTCGTCGTTGAAGTCGATGTCTTTGACGGCGCCCATGTAGGCGTAGTCCTGTGAGAGCTTGGACAGCCGTTCGTAGGCGTCGGTGGAGAGTTTGGCCATGTCGAAGAGGGGTTTGGCCTCGGTGCGGGCCTGTGCTGTTGTCTCGGCGCAGTGCATGCCGCCTGAGATCGCGACCATCTTGCGTGGTGTGATCGGGTAGGGGTGGTCGGTGGCGGCGAGTGTCTTGTCGTAGAGCTTCACCATGTTCTCGACGAGGTCGAATCCGAGGTAGAGGCCGCCCATGATGGCGCCGATGCCCATGGTGGCCGCGGTTTCGACCGAGCTGGGGCTGCCGGCGGCGGCCGAGATGGGCGGGTAGGGCGTTTGGAGGGGCTTGGGGACCAGGCTGCGCGGCGGAACCTTGTAGTGCTCGCCCACGTACGAGAATACGTCGTTGAGGAACGCGCTCCGGATCAGCTCGATGCCCTCACGCCACTGAGCCTTGTTCTCGGAAGGGTCCACCTCAAACGCGCGCAGGGCGAGGGTGGTGTTGCCGCGTCCGGTGCCGAGTTCGACGCGGCCGTTGGAGAGGATGTCCTCGGTCGCGACGCGCTCGGCCACGCGCAGTGCGTGGTTCATCCGTGTCGGCAGCAGTGTCACCAGGTGGATGAAGCGGATCCGGCTGGTGAGAGCCATCAGGTACGGGTAGAGCACCTCCGGAGCCGAGACCGAGGCCGTCCCGAGGGCGACGTGCTGCTCGGAACTGCCGAAGGCGTCGAAGCCGACGCGCTCGGCGAGCAGTACCTCCTCGACCAGTTCCCGGTAGCGGTGCTCATGTGTGAGCCCGACCGGGGTGTCCCCCTCGGTCATGAGGATGAAGTCCATACCGACCCTTCCGTCGAATGTTATTCGCCGATAACGTAGGACCTAGCCCAGCCCAGGTCAAGGCCCCAGAAAGAGCAACAGGCGTTAGTTTCAATTAACGTGCGCGGGCTTGGGCTGCGGGCCGTCCGTCGAGTAGTGACGCATCCGCGAGGTACTGGCCGAGCAGGCACAGAAGGAGGAGTGACCACACGTGAGCGAGTTGCGGATTGAGCGTTTGACCTCGCCCGACATCGCGAGCGCCATCGCGAGCGGTATGCGTACGGCGGTCTTGCCGCTGGGCGCCACGGAGCAGCATGGCGCGCACCTGCCGATGTCGGTCGACAGTGATCACGCCGATCGACTAGGTGTTCTTGTCGCCGAGCGGCTTGGCGACGCGCTCGTGCTACCGACGGTGCGGATCGGCTGCTCGTCGCACCACCTCGGCTTCGCCGGAACGCTCTCGGTGCAGGCCGAGACGCTCGAGGCGATCTGCGCCGACTGCTGCGCGAGCCTTGCTGCGCACGGCTTCCGCCGGGTGCTGATCTTCTCGGCGCATATCGGCAACTACCCGGTGCTCAGTGACATCGAGCCGAAGCTCGCCGCGCGGCTTCCCTCCGACCTGGATGTCATCGCGTTCGCAGACTCGGCAGCGGTCCTCCGCGCGTGGCGCGATGCTGCTCAACGCGTCGCCGGCCTCGCGGACCACGTCGGGGGCCATGCCGACGTCGCCGAAAGTTCGATCATGCTAGCCGTGCGGCCGGACGCCGTGCGGAACGATCGCGCCGCCGCGGGTTTCACCGGGTCCATGGATGACGCGTTGCTGGCCCGCGTATTCACTGACGGTGTCAAGGCAGTCGCACCCAGCGGGGTGCTCGGTGATCCGCGCGGCATGTCGTCTGAGCTGGGCTTCGCCTGTCTGTCCGCGGTGGCCGACCTGCTCGCGGAACACGCAATGGCACGTTATCGGCCGCTCACCTAGACTAGACTTTACATGTGTCGAGCTCACCTACCCCCCGTACCGCGTCTCCCCGCGCCACCCGTCGGCAGGTGCTGATCAAGGTCGCCGGAGAGTTGTTCAACGAGCGTGCCTTCGATGCGGTCACCACTGAGATGATCGGCGCGCGTGCCGGCGTGACCGGCCCCGCGCTCTACCGGCACTTCCCGAGCAAGCAGGCGTTGTTGATCGCCGTGCTCGAGGATCCGCTGAACGAGCTGCTGGCTCATGCCCGGAAGACGGCAGCCGAGGTGACGGATCCACGCAAGGCACTCGAGGAGATGATCGATTACCACGTCAAACGCAGTCTCCAGAACGTTCCGTCCACGCTGGTGTTCCTGAAGAACGAACACAACGTCCCCGAGGACGAACGCCATCGTATGCGACGCATGATGCGCCTCTACGCCGAAGAGTGGAGCGGACTGGTCACCCGGCTGCGGCCCGACCTGTCAGACGCGCAGACCCGCGTTCTCACCCACGCCGTCTTCTCGATGATCAACGCGCTACCCCAGTTCAACAGCGGCCTTGATCCCGACATCGTCGCGACGACCATCCGCACCGCCGCGATCAACGCGCTGCTCATCCCCGCGGACGCGATCTGACAAGAAAAGCGGTCTTCAAGGGCGCGGCTCGTAGCCGCTGACCTGATCCAGGCCGGGGCTGGTGCCCGGGAGGTGACCCGGCGCTTCGGGGTGACCCGGATGTCGGCGAACCGCTGGCGGCGAGCGTTGGCTCCGCGTCGTCGGCGGCGGTCCAGGGTGGACCGCGTGCCGGTGCAGGGAGAAGTTGTCCAGGACCGCGAACAGCATCTCCCCAAGCCAACGCTCGCGCAGTGTCGTGGGTGAGGTGATGTCCTTGACCGCCTAGGCCTGGGCAGACTCGGCCGGATGTCGAAGGATCCGGTGTGCTGCGGAGGGCGATCGAGCCGTACTCTTCTTGTCAGATCGCGTCCGCGGGGATGAGCAGCGCGTTGATCGCGGCGGTGCGGATGGTCGTCGCGACGATGTCGGGATCAAGGCCGCTGTTGAACTCTGCGAGCCGATGACGTGGTACCGCGGTGATTTCCTCCACCTCGGGCAGGGTGTTACATGGATGACATCACCTGGCTCGTCAGCTCTCGTGGATCTGCGGAGAGGCCGTGTGATGGATCTGATGAATTTTGAACCGATCCGGACGCATCCGCAGCTCTTGCTTGATCGTGCGCGCTCTGAGCCCAACATCGTTGCGCTGCGCCACTGGCGCGATGGGGTTGTGCACGCGATCACGTGGCGGACGTACCGAGATCGAGTACGCGAGATCGCGCTCGGCCTTGTCGAGCACGGTGTGCAGCACGGCGATCACGTCGCGGTGATGAGCAGCGCACGCCCGGAATGGGCCTTCGTCGCACTGGCCGTGCAGAGTGTCGGCGGCGTGGTGGTCGGCGTCTACCCCACCAACTCGCCCGCCGAGATCGAGCAGATCCTGGCGCACAGCGAGGCAGTGGCCTTTATGGGCGAGACAACCACGGAGCTCAACAAGGTGGCGAAGATCGCAGCCCGCGCACCGAAGCTGCGGCTCGTCGTCGGCATGGACACCGCCCCGCCGGCGCTACCTGAGGCAATCACCGGGACAACGTGGGAGGAGCTGCGCACAGAAGGAGCGCGGCATCCAAGCGCCGTATCCGACTGTCTGGTCGAGATGGTCGCTGCCACGACACTCGACGACCCCGCCGTTGTCTTCTACACGTCGGGCTCCACAGGAGCTCCGAAAGGCGTCACGCACTCGCACCGTACGCTTCAGCACTCGGTCCAGACCGTCGTCGGCCTCTATCCGGAACTCGACAGCCGTGAGCACGACATCGTCGGCTTCCTGCCGCTGGCCCACGTGGCGCCGGCGCTGCTGCTGATCTTCACTCCGCTGCTCTCACGTCTCGTGGTGACGTACTGCCGCATCGAGGACTACGAGGACGCGTTGCGCACCGTGCGACCGACGGCACTGCTGTGGCCCCCGCGCTTCTACGAGAAGGTCGCCGGCGAGCTGATCGCACGAACGCAGGCTTGGCCCCGGGTGCGCCGGTACGCCTACAAAGGCGCGATGTGGGTCGGTCGCCGAATGGCCGAGCGCCGTTGGTCCAGTGGTCAGCCCTCGGTATTGCTGCGGATCGCATACACCACTGCGCTTCACCGCGTCTTCCTGCCGTTGCGGGCAAGCGTCGGATTGGACCGCCTTCGCGTCGCTTTCACCGCCTCTGCCGCGACGCCCGAGAACGTCATTGCGCTGTGGCAGATCTGGGGGCTGGATCTACGCGAAAGCTACGGCCTCACCGAAACAGCTGGCTGCCCCGTCGCTCATTTCGACCAGACGTTTCCTCGCCCGGGATATATTGGTCGCGAATTCCCGGACCCACGCTTCGAGGTCGAGGTCGCGCATGATGGTGAGATGCTGGTCCGCGCACCACTGCTGTTCCGCGGATACTTGCGCAACCCGGAAGAGACTGATGCCGTTCTGCAGGACGGTTGGCTCCGTACCGGCGACCTGATTGAGCGTACCGCGCACGGTGAGATCCGCCTCATCGGCCGAAAGAAGGACCTGATCATCACCAGCGGCGGCAAAACGATCAATCCGCAGCCGATCGAAACCCGGCTGAAGGAGAGCTCGCTGATCAGCGAAGCGATCGTCGTGGGCGACGCGCGCAAGTGCCTCACCGTGCTGCTCGAGCCGAGCGCGCAGGCCAAGGCGCTGACTACGACGGCGCTGTCCGAACGCCTGCGAGCTGAGCTCGGGCGAGTCAACACGGACCTCGCGCGCGCGCAACAGCTGAAGGACTTCCGCGTGCTGCCTCGGCCCCTCGAGGCCGAACGCGGCGAGCGGACCGCGAACGGCAAGGTCAAGCGGAACGCGGTAGTGAGTTCATTCGCCACGTTGATCGATGAAATGTACGGCGGGAATGACGACACAGTGATCGCGAACCACCTACGGTAGCGGTCGCATTAGCGAAGAACCTTGATGGGTTGGCCATGGCCCCTACGTCTGCCGACGCGTGTACAGCAATGGGTGGACTCATGCAGCTCCCGACCTGACACGGCAACAGATCCAAGCAGCGCGAGTCGGCGCCGCGACGCAGACTCGGTGAGCGCGCCAAAGACACGACGACCACAGATCATCTCGGGCTTCTGTCCTGGGCCGAGCAGCTCGGTTCCCCGGACCGCCCTGCGGCTTGAGTCGTTCGGCAATGCTGACCTAATTCCATTCCTGCGCGCCACTCCCGGACCATGTCGCTTCTGCATCCATGCTTGTGGAATTTGAATTAGTCCAGTCGTATCAGTGCATTGCGCGTCTGTGTACGACGGGTCAGAGTCAGCACATGCGAAGTGCATCGAGTGTGTGCGTACGCAGTTCTTGCTGACCCACGAGGTATGGCATGCGATCGGCGGCGCTCCATCAATGCGCCCCATCATCCGATGGTCATCCCGCAGTCGTCGAATCAGCAGTCACCGACGAGGGAGCCCTGACGACTGCGCGGCTCGAACCCAGAGAGATGGGGGCTTCAGCCCCCTGAGGCAGCACCGGGCACCGGCAACTATCGACCTCGCCACAGTGCCTCGGAGCCTGACCCGACGGAAGGGTCCAGTCAGGACCCACCCCCTGATCGCGCCGAGCAACGTGACGGAGCCGACCTCGCGCGGCGAGGGCGGCCGAACGGCGCATCTCCCATCCTGGTGTGACAAGGAGAGCCAATGACGACGGCACAACATTCCGAAAAGACGATCAGCTTGAGGTCCGCCCGGCGTGCATCGCTGGCGGGCGGCGTCGGGACACTGATCGAGTACTACGACTTCAGTGTCTATGGGTTTCTGACGCTCACCATCGGACCGTTGTTCTTCCCCAGCGACAATCCGACGGTCTCAACCCTGTCCGCGCTCGCGGTGTTCGCGTCGTCCTACCTCATCCGTCCGCTCGGTGGCTGGTTCTTCAGTCGCCTCGGCGACCGCCGCGGCCGCCGGACAGCCCTCGTCGCGACGATCGTGATGATGGGCGTGGCGTGCGGCGTGATGGGCCTGCTGCCCACCTACGGACAGATTGGAGTCGCCGGGACGATCGCAATCATCGTTGTGCGACTCGCCCAAGGGTTCGCTGCCGGTGGTGAGATCGGTGGCGCTGCCACCTACATCGCCGAGCTGGCGCCGCCCGGCAAGCGGGGCTTCTACGGATCGACGGTTTCCATGGGGTCTACTCTCGGGTTCGCCGTGGCCGCTGGCGTCGTAGGGCTGGTCCGGCTGCTGGTTCCGGCCGACCAGATGGCAACGTGGGGCTGGCGGATTCCGTTCCTCCTCTCGCTGGTCCTCACTGTGGTGTGTCTGCAGGCTCGGCTGCGGGTCGAGGAGTCGCCTCAATTCCAAGAGCTGAAGGAGAAGGCCGCGATCGTACGCAGCCCGATGCTGGCCGCTCTGCGTAGCCACCCGCTGTCGGTTGCCCGTGTGGCGGGCCTGGCTATCGCGTTCAACGGCACCGGCTACTTCGGCGTTGCCTACTTCGCCATCTTCCTGCAGGAGGAAGGATTCTCCGCCACAGGCGTCGCCTGGACCTCAGCGTTGTGCATCGCCCTGGCCACCTTCACCTACCCATGGGCGGGCAAGTTGACGGATCGCTACGACCGCAAGCCCATCCTGCTGGCGTCCTACATCATCTTCGCCGTCATCGCCTGGCCGGTCTTCGCACTCCTCATCGCGGCAACCAACCTCTGGGCCGTCGGGGCCGTCTATCTGGTCTTCATGTTCTTCACCGGGTGGGCGCAGGTGCCTACGTGGCCGTTGGCCACCGAGCTGTTTCCGGCAAGCGTGCGCTACTCAGGTATCGCGATCGGCTACAACCTGGGCGTGATCATCGGCGGCATCACGCCACTCGTCGCCGCTGCCCTCGTGGCCGGTACCGGAAGCAGAACCAGTCCCGTCTACTGGATCCTCGCCGTAACGCTCATCGGAGTGATCACCGTCGCGCGACTGCCGAAGACCGCGTCGAAGCCGCTACCCGCCTAAGCGGACGGCCAGATCCACGATCTCCTGCACCCGCGCGGAAGCCGCCCGGGTGCAGGAGATCGTCGAGCCTGCGGATACCACGACCGCGGCGAATCAGCCCGCATGCCGACCGCGTGCTGTCCGCGGGCGGGCTGTGCTCCTCCGCCCGACGTCCTTTCCCGTCGTACGCACCGCACCGGCGACCGGTTGAGAACTCTCTGGTGAGGTGAGGCTGCCGATCCACCCGAGGAAGAGTGCCGCCGGCACGGACACCATGCCCGCGTTGTAGTACGGATACCAGTTGAGACTCAACTCCGGCCATAGTGAGTTCTCGGTACCGGTGACGACGGGTGAGGAGGCCGTGAGCACGAGGGACAGCAGCAGTCCCCCGTAGACGGACCAGAGAAGCCCCCGGCGATTGAACTTGGGCCAGAAGAAAGTGTAGGTCAGCGCCGGGAACACACTCGAGGCGGCAACGCAGAGAGCGAGGATGACCAGGGACTCGACCGGGTACCGGCTGATGGCTGTGGACAGCGACAGGCTCACGGCGACCAGGACGACGAGGGTCAGACGCAGTACTCGCGCTTCTCCGGTTCGGGTGCGCGGGCCCTTGCCCTGAGGGAACACATCACGCGCGAAGGTGACAGCGGCAGCGAAGGCCACACTTGACACGGTCGTGAGCGCGGTGAGGAAGGCCACGGACGCCATGGCCGTGATGAGTGCGACGCGCGCCACTGAGCCGTGCGGGAGTACTTCCGAAGCCAGCAGAATCGGGGACCCCTGCCCAACGTCGTCAACCGCTCGGATGACGTCGCCTCCCACCACGGCCGCGGCCGCGAAGCCCGCCGCGCTCAGGAGGACGACAAAGGCTGCACCCAGTCCCGAGGCAATGCTCATGGACCGGCGTGCCGAGCGCCCGGTGCGGGAGGCGCTCACCCGCAGGATCAGGTTCGGTAGCACGGCCGTACCGAGGATGACGACGATGTGTTCGCCGATCGCGTTGAGCGATCCGAGGTTCGCGATGCGCGGCCAGAGTCCGGGGCTCAGATATCCGCTCGGCGACACGCTCTTCTCCGCCGCCGCGGAGAGCAGATACCCCGGGTTCCACTCGAATCTGCTGAGGGCCAGCAGCGTGATCAGCGAAAGCGTGATCAGGGTGACGACCACCTTGACGACCTGCATGAAACTGGTGCCTCGCAGATCTGCCACGACGGCGAAGAAGCCGACGAGAAGCCCCATCAGCACCGTGCAGACCACTTGGGTTCCATGGTTCGACCGGCCGATCAGGAGGGCCACGCTGATGCCGGTGGCCCGCAGTTGGACCATGAGAAGGGGAATGGCGATCGCGAGTGTCACCAGAGCCGCGGCAGTCCGCGACGCGCGCCCCGCGGCACGCACGGAGAAGAGGTCACCGAGCGTATAAAGCCCGCTGTCGCGTATTTTTTGCGCAAGGAGCAGCAGTACACCGAGGGCGAGCATGAGGTCGATGGCGATGCTGAATCCGTCGTAGCCGTACAGAGCGATGAACCCGGACATCACCAGCAGGGTGACGACCGTGATCTGCTCGCCCGCCATGGCGAATCCGTTGAAGACCGGAGAGAGTGACCGATCCGCGAGGTAGAGCCTCTCCGGCTCGTGTTCCTGACTCGAGGCAAGCGTGAAAAGCCACAGCAGAGACAGCCCGATGAAGACCAGGAAGGCGACGATCACGGGGCCTCTGGCGTCTGAACCGATCGGGTCGAGTACACCTGCTCCCACGATGTGCACGGTCACCGCTTCACCGCCAGGGATCATCGAAGGGGGGCGCACCCGGCGCCTCGGCCTGGGGTACGCCGGAGGTCCGGGGCCGCTCGACGGGATCGCAGGCTGTGCATCGCGTCTCGTACACCCACACGGTGGCGACGAAGAGGCCGCATTGCAGGATGCCCCAGACGAGGCCGAGGGTGATGTGCCCGTACACATGAACTGCGGGAAGGGCGGTCAGCAAGGACAGCGCGATGCCGACGGCAAAAGGGACGGCGTTGGCGGCGACGAACGCACGCCGGGCACGACGCGTGGTTCCGCGGAGACCTTCACCGTGTCGCGGTCGGAGGGTGTCGAGCGATGGGTCCGGTGCCGGTGGGTGATCCGGTGAGGGCGAGGAGAAGGCGGGGCGCACGGAATCCTTCCGGGCTTCGAGGGCGGGTGACTCGGCCGACGCGTTTTGGTGCCTCGGACACGCGGCTTGTTCCGGCGCGCGAAAGGCTGAGGATCTGGCCGACGGCCGGGAGGGACACGAACAGGAATCTCATGGGCATCAGACGGCGTCTCGGTCCGGGACACGGCGGAGGCCGACCCGCTACCGGACTGACCGCTACCGCGGCCCGTAGATCACTACGGTGTTGCCCCATGGGTCCCGGGCCACGGCCCGGACCTCGTGCGGGCCCTGCTCGGCCTCCCGGACCACGGATCCGCCGCCTTGTACGAGGGCGGTGAGCGCCGAGGCCACGTCGGGGACCTTGAACGATGCCGCGGGCACCCCACCGGTGACGTCCTCGGCCGGGCCGGTCAGGGCCAACGTGGTGCTGCCGGCGTCGAGGGCGGCGTAGCGGTCGCCATCGACGAACTTCGTCGCCAGGCCAAAGGTGTCGGCGTAGAAGCGCACGGCGGCGTCGATGTCGGCCACCGGGTGCAGCACGTTTCCGATCTTCACGAGGTCGACCTCCACGGAATCACTCACCGGACGGCCCCGCAGTACGGCCCGAGCGGAGGGTTCCACCACACCGCGCGCCGCGCGTGGATGAACCACTCGTGCGATCCACCGGAGCTGACGAGCCGGGTCCGATGTCAGTCATGTGACGCTCTGCCCGAGGTGGAGGAAATCACCGCGGTACCACATCACCGGATTGCCGCTGCCAGCGCGCGCGTCGTGCACACGACCGATGAGAATGACGTGATCTCCGCCGGGGATGGCTTGCTCCAGCTCGCAGCGGATGACCGCCGCGGCGTCGGGCAGTATCGGGTGCCCGCCCTCGTCGTACTCGAAGCTTCCGTGTGCGAACTTGTCCTCGCCCTTCGTGGCGAACCTCATGGCCAACTTCGCATGCGCGGGCGTCACGATGTTCACGACGAACCGCTCAGCCGCTATAAAAGCTGGGAAGCAGTCCGCTCCTTGGTCCAGGCACACCAGAACAAGTGGTGGATCGAGCGACAGCGACGCGAAGGAACTCGCGGTGAACCCATGCGGGGTGCCCCCGGCACTTCGGGTCGTCACGATCGTCACGCCGGCAGGGAATTGGGCCAACGCCGAACGGAAGGCAGCGGCGTCCAGCCCCTGGACTTGATCAGCCATTCCACACCTCGCGGACAGCTCGGACTGCGGGGTCGTGGTAGCCGCCGAAGGCATCCACGTCGACGTGCGCCGCGAGTGGCGCCTCCTCGACCGGCCCTCGGTAACGGTGCTCACGTGCGAGCCCGGTCGGGATGTCCCCCTCAGTCATGACGATGACGTCCATGTCGATCCTCCCTCGAATGTTATTGACGAATAACATATGGCGTGGCTTGGGCGCGGTCAAGTCCCCGGATGGAGAGGTGAATTCGTTAGTGCGCAGTAACGAAGCGGGAGTCGCGTCAGTCCGCGGCCGCCTGTGCGACCCTGTGTGGCTGTCGGTCGCGATGTGACCGGGGCGGCTCTGGTCGCGGCCCCTCCCGTGCGCGCCCGGTCAACCTCTGTTGTTATCACAAAGTAACGCCCGTCGCTCTTCCTGGGGCCTTGACCTGGGCTGAGCCACGTCCTACGTTATCGCTCACTAACATTCGACGGAAGGGTCGGTATGGACTTCATCCTCATGACCGAGGGGGACACCCCGGTCGGGCTCACGCATGAGCACCGCTACCGGGAACTGGTCGAGGAGGTTCTGCTCGCGGAGCGCGTCGGCTTCGACGCCTTCGGCAGTTCCGAGCAGCACGTCGCCCTCGGGACGGCCTCGGTCTCGGCTCCGGAGGTGCTCTACCCGTACCTGATGGCTCTCACCAGCCGGATCCGCTTCATCCACCTGGTGACACTGCTGCCGACACGGATGAACCACGCACTGCGCGTGGCCGAGCGCGTCGCGACCGAGGACATCCTCTCCAACGGCCGCGTCGAACTCGGCACCGGACGCGGCAACACCACCCTCGCCCTGCGCGCGTTTGAGGTGGACCCTTCCGAGAACAAGGCTCAGTGGCGTGAGGGCATCGAGCTGATCCGGAGCGCGTTCCTCAACGACGTATTCTCGTACGTGGGCGAGCACTACAAGGTTCCGCCGCGCAGCCTGGTCCCCAAGCCCCTCCAAACGCCCTACCCGCCCATCTCGGCCGCCGCCGGCAGCCCCAGCTCGGTCGAAACCGCGGCCACCATGGGCATCGGCGCCATCATGGGCGGCCTCTACCTCGGATTCGACCTCGTCGAGAACATGGTCAAGCTCTACGACGACACTCTCGCCGCCACCAACCACCCCTACCCGATCACGCCGCGCAAGATGGTCGCGGTCGCCGGTGGTATGCACTGCGCCGAGACCACCGCCCAGGCCCGCCTCGAGGCGAAGCCCCTGTTCGAGATGGCCAAGCTGTCCACCGACGCATATGAGCGCCTGTCGAAGCTGTCGAAGGACTACGCCTACATGGGCGCTGTCAAGGACATCGACTTCAACGACGAAGAGTACATGTTCGAACGCTCCCAGGGCTTCATGGTCGGCGACCCCGAGCACTGCATCGAACACGTACAGCGCTACGCGGACATGGGCGTCGACGCACTCGTCCTGCGTGTCGACAGCCTCCCCCACGACCAGCTGATGCGCTCGATCGAACTCTTCGGCAAGTACGTCATCCCCCGCTTCAAGCACCCCCGCAACGTCGTGCGCTCGGCCGACGACGTACTCGCCGAGATCCGAGCCGCCCGCCCCGCCCACGAAGAAGCACTCCGCCAGTTCCAGTCCCAGCACACCCCCACCCACCACTAAGGAGACCAACCGATGACCAACCTCTACCACCACGGAACCGGCGACACCCTCACCGAACGCCACCCCAACGGCGTCCTCCAGATCACGATCGGCGTCCCGCCACACGGAGCGGTGCGATGACCCGCGACCCGGGGTCCTTGTCCTTCGAGCCGTTGACTCCGACGTCGTATCTGGATCGTGCGGCGGCGGCGCACGGAGATCGGGTCGCGGTGGTGGATGGGCGGTCCCGGTGGACCTACGCGGAGCTGCGTGATCGGTGTCAGCGGTTGGCGGGCGGGCTGGCCTCGTTGGCCGGAGGGCGTCCGGTGGCGGTGCTGGCGCCGAACACGCATGTGTCGCTGGAGGCGCACTACGGGGTGCCGTGGGCGGGGGTGCCGCTGGTCGCGGTGAACACCCGGCTGTCGGTGGGCGAGGTCGCCTACATCCTGGAGCACTCCAAGGCGTCCGTGCTGGTCCACGACCCGTCGTTCGACGCGTTGGTGGACGAGGCCCTCGCCCGGCTGGACGCCCCACCGCACCGGATCAGGGCGGGGCGGGAATACGAGGATCTGCTGGCCGCGGCGGAGCCGCTGCACCTGACCCCGGCCGACGAACGGGCGCTGCTGTCGATCAACTACACCTCGGGGACCACGGGCCGCCCGAAGGGCGTGATGTACCACCACCGGGGCGCGTTCCTCCAGGCCGTGGCGATGGTGGGGCACACCGGACTGACGCCGTCGAGCGTGCACCTGTGGACGCTGCCGATGTTCCACTGCAACGGATGGACGTTCCCGTGGGCGGTGACCGCGGCGGCTGGGACGCACGTCTGTCTGCCGAAGGCGGATCCGGTGGAGATCTGGCGACTGCTCCGGGAGGAGGGCGTCACGCACCTCAACGGGGCGCCGACGGTGCTGTCGATGATCGCCTACGCCCAGGAGGCCGCGCCACTGGACCGCACGGTGCGGATCGCCACCGGTGGGGCGCCGCCGTCGCCGGCGATCCTGCGGCGGACGGCGGAGCTGGGGTTCGAGGTCACGCACCTGTACGGGCTGACCGAGACTTACGGCCCAGCGATGCTGTGCGACTGGCGCCCGGAGTGGGACGACCGCGACGCCGCGGCACAAGCGCGGCTCAAGGCGCGCCAGGGCGTCGGGAACATGATCTCGTGCGTGCCGCGGGTGATCGCGGACGACGGCACGGACGTCCCCGCGGACGGTGTCACCACGGGGCAGATCGCGTTGCGCGGCAACAACCTCATGCTCGGCTACCTCGACGATCCGGAGGCCACCCAGGCAGCGGTGCCGGACGGATGGTTCCGGACCGGGGACATCGGCATCCTGCACCCCGACGGGTACGTGGAGCTGCGTGACCGCTCGAAGGACGTGATCATCTCGGGTGGGGAGAACATCGCGTCGGTCGAGGTGGAGCAGGCGATCATGGATCATCCGGCGGTACTGGAGGCGGCGGTGATCGCGGTGCCGGACGAGCGCTGGGGTGAGGTCCCCGCCGCCTATGTGAGCCTGCGGGAAGGCGCTACGGCCACCGAGGCGGAGATCATCGAGCATGTGCGGGGCAGGCTGGCCCGGTTCAAAGCGCCGAAGACGGTCACGTTCACCGAGTTGCCGAAGACCTCCACCGGGAAGATCCAGAAGTTCGTGTTGCGGGACAAGGCATGGGCCGGGAGCGAGAGCCGCATCCGGTGAACGACGCCGAACGGACCGGTGGCACGCGAGGTCGTCGGCAGGGAGTGCCATGCCGCGTGCTTCCACGCGGCAGGGCGTCCGGCGGGTGTTCGGGAACACCAAGAGCTCCTGCTCGCACGGGGACTTTTCCTTGGCCAGGCCGTCGCATGAAGGAGGCACCAGATGAAGAAGCGCGTCGGGTCCTCCCCGGGTGTCCGTACCGAAGGCGGTGGTCGCGGGGTGGTCTCCCGGGATTCACCAGGGGCCCAGGCCCCGAAGGAGCCCGGTCGCCCCGGGTCTCAGGGCCCGCGGCAGGTAGTCGCTGTCATCCTCATGTGGCGGGGGCGCATCGGGTTGTTCAAGCGCAGTGGATCTGTCCAGCATGATGCGGGCTTGTGGCACTGCATCACCGGATACCTGGACGCTGACAGCGACCCGGTACGGCAAGCCATCCAGGAGATCTGGGAGGAGACTCTGCTCCCCGCCCGCGCTCTGGAGCGGCTGGCTGCGGGCCCCACGCTGCGTCTGGCCGACCCTCGTGGCGGGCCGGACTGGACCGTGCACACTTTTTTGGCCTGCACCAGTCAACGCCGGCTCACTCTCAACTGGGAGCACAAGGCATACCGGTGGGTACGGCCCTGGAAGCTGTCACAGTTCGACGGGCAGGTCGCATGGCTGACAGATGTCCTGCGAGCAGTCGCCTCTCTGCCGTCGGCCAAGGCGTGTGGGTCGCGTCTTGAGGCCGGTGCGAACCGGCCCAGCGCCCCGGGCCGGCCGACCAGGTAGTCCGAATCCGGGCAGAACGCTCGATCTATAAGAAACATCTTGTGTAGCCGCAGAGATACCCGTCTTCTGGCGGAGCATAACGCGAAATTCCTCAGGCATGGTGCCGAAAGCGGAGGTGGTCTGTGATGAACGCGGAACTGAGGTCGGCCGGCGGCAACGGCGGTCCTGCCCAGGCGGAGGAGCTTGCCGCGCTGGAGTCGGTCGAACAGCGGGTGCTGTGGCTCTCCACCGCGATCATCGACCACGCCAACCGGGTGCGGCCGAACCCTTCGGGGCTGAAGGTGGGCGGTCACCAGGCATCCAGTGCCTCGATGACCTCGATCATGACGGCGCTGTGGTTTCATGCGCTGACTGCCGAGGACCGGGTGTCGGTCAAGCCTCACGCCTCGCCGGTGTTGCATGCGATCAACTACTTGCTGGACGAGTTGGACGAGTCCTATCTGACCACGCTGCGTGCCTTCGGCGGTCTGCAGAGCTACCCCAGTCGTTCCAAGGACCCCGACCCGGTCGACTACTCCACCGGTTCGGTCGGTATCGGCGCCACCGCTCCCCTGTGGGGCGCTCTCGCCCGGCGCTACGTGGAGGGGCGCTTCGGTGGCGCCGGGAGGGGGCGCCAGTACTCCCTGCTCGGCGACGCCGAGCTGGACGAAGGCGCGATCTGGGAAGCCATCCAGGATCCGACGGTGCCGGGTCTGGGCGAAGTGGTGTGGGTCGTCGACCTCAACCGGCAGTCTCTCGACCGAGTCATCCCCGGCATCGCCGCGGACAAGCTGCAGGGCATGTTCGCCGCGGCCGGCTGGCAGGTGATCTCCCTCAAGTACGGGCGTCTCCTGCAGGAGTTGTTCACCCGGCCCGGCGGAGAGGCCCTGCGCGCTCGTATCGATGCCATGGGCAACCCCGAATACCAGCGCCTGCTGCGCTGCTCCGCCGACGAGCTGCGCGAGCGCTTGCCCGGCACCGGCTCGACCGCCGGGCCGATCGCCGGCCTCATCGCCCCCCTGGACGACGCCTCGCTCCTGGCGGCGCTGCGCAACCTGGGCGGCCACGACATCGGCGCGCTGTCGGATGCGTTCGCCGGTGTCGACGACACCCGCCCGACCGTGATCTTCGCCTACACGGTCAAGGGCTACGGGCTCCCCACCGAGGGTCACCCGCAAAACCACTCCTCGCTCCTGACGGCCGACCAGATGAGTGCACTGGCCGACCGCCTGGGAACCGATCTCGACCACCCGTGGACGCGTTTCGGTGAGGGTTCGGCGGAAGCGGCCCTGTGCGCGGCGGCCGCCCAGCGGCTGCGCCGCCCCGAACAGGCGCCCCAAGAGCCCCCTGCGGTCCCCGCCGACCTAGCGCGCCCGGCCCCTTCCGGCATCGGGAACACTCAGCAGGCTCTCGGCCGCGTCCTGCTGGATCTCACCCGGCGGGCGCCGGAGGCGGCCGCCCGGATCGTCACCGTCAGCCCGGACGTCAGCTCCTCCACCAACCTGGGCGGCTGGCTCAACAAGGTGGGCGTGTGGTCGCCCACCGAGCGCACCGACTGGTTCGCCGACGACGCCGAGACCATCCTGCACTGGCGCGAGCAGCCGGCCGGTCAGCACGTGGAGCTGGGCATCGCGGAGACCAACCTGGTCGGTCTCCTCGGCGAGCTGGGCGCCACCTGGAGCCGCTGGGGCCAGCCGCTGCTGCCGATCGGCGTCGTCTACGATCCCTTCGTCAACCGGGCACTGGAGCCTTGGTCGTTCGGCATCTATGCCGGTGGCCAGTCGATCCTGGTCGGCACCCCTTCCGGTGTCACCCTCGCCCCGGAAGGCGGTGCGCATCAGTCGATCACCACCCCCTCGCTGGGCATTGAACAGCCCGGCTGCGTCACCTATGAGCCGGCGTTCGCCATCGACACCGAATGGTGCCTGCTCGCCGCACTCGGCAACTTGGCCAGTCCAGGGGGCAGTTCGGCGTATCTGCGGCTGTCGACCCGACCCATCGACCAGTCGACAGCCGCCGTGCCCAGCGACCCGGCCGCTCGCGAACGCCGTCGCCGACAGGTGACCGCCGGGGCCTACCGGCTGCGGCAGCACGAGAAGCCCGTGGTGACACTCGCCGCGATGGGCGCTTTGGTCCCGGAGGCACTGGCCGCCGCCGACCGGCTCGCCGCCCTCGGGTATGGCGCCGACGTTGTGTGCGTGACCAGCCCGGACCTCCTCTTCCGTGCGCTCCAGGCCCGTCGCGGCCTGTCGGACGACCCGGCCTGGATCCTCGACCAGGTCTTCCCCCCAGGCCGGGCCACCCCGCTGGTCACCGTCCTGGACGGGCATCCCCACACCTTGGCTTTCCTGAGCACGATCCAGAACGTTCCCGTCAGCACCCTCGGCGTGACCCGGTTCGGCCAGTCCGGGGCGATCGAGGACGTCTACCGCTACCACCGCATCGACACAGACAGCATCGTCACCACCGCCCTCGACCTCATCGATTGAGCGAGAACTCGGCAGCCTCTGCGTGCAGGGGCCGGTACAAAAGAGCAAACCGCACTCACCGTGCGCGCCGGCCGCGTCCCACATCATCGACGTCGCCCCTCGACAACACCGTGCTGGGTCGCACCAGGAGTTGACTGCGGCAGCCACCATGCACAACCGTCCGCCGCGCCGTCCCCTCGCCGGGGATTCGCCTCTCATACCCCGTCCGGCGGCACGCCCCTGTCCTGCCGAAAAGACGTACCGCCGGACGGTCCCGGCGCAGCCGACCCGTACCACCACCCCATGGGGCAACAGCTCCCCATCCACTCCGTCCAGCGGCACGGCGCGGCACCCGCCCTGACAAGCCGCGCCGTGCCGCTGGACGGTCGCAACCAACCTGTCCGCCCTTCCCACGGCGAGCCGAGCAGACGCACCACCCAGACGATTGGACATGTGATGAAGGCTCTGAGCGGAATCGAACGAAAGTGGTCCGGGGCTCCGGCCGTTCCCCGACCAGCCGCACCGTCAGCCAGTCGTCCGCATCTGGCCGTGGGTGGCAGGATCGGCGAGGTCGTCTCCAAGCCGTCGGCAAGCGCCTCCGCCGCCGATGAGCTCCAGCAGCGCAAGGACGAAGGGTTCCTCCGCTGATGCGCATCATCCTCGTCGGGCCGCCGGGTGCTGGAAAGGGCACTCAGGCCACACGCCTGGCCGGGAAGCTGTCGATCCCGCACATCTCTACGGGCGATCTGTTCCGGGCCAACATCAGTCGGCAGACCGAGCTCGGGAAACTCGCGAAGGTCTCCATGGACGCCGGCAACCTCGTCCCCGACGAGCTCACCATCGCGATGGCGAAGGACCGCATGCAACAGCAGGATGCCGAGAACGGCTTCCTGCTCGACGGTTTCCCGCGCAACGTCTCGCAGGCCGAGGCGCTCGACGAGCTGCTGAAGACCGAGGCCATCAAGCTGGACGCGGTTCTTGACCTCGAAGTTCCCGAGGGAGAGGTCATCAAGCGCATCGCCGGCCGGCGCATCTGCCGCAGCCGGTCGGCACACGTGTTCCACGTGTCGTACAGCCCGCCGAAGAAGCAGGGCGTGTGCGACGTCTGCGGCGGTGAGCTCTACCAGCGCGACGACGACTCCGAGGAGACCGTCCGCAAGCGGCTCGAGGTCTACCACACGCAGACCGAGCCGATCATCGAGTACTACAAGACGCAGGGCCTTGCGGTCACGATCTCCTCCCTGGGCCCGGTGGACGAGGTCACGCGGCAGGCGCTGGAAGCCCTCGAGCACGAGGACGACGGCAAGTAGCCGCCAGCACGTCTTCCACCACCACAATGGCGACGGCGGGCGTATGACCAGAGCGGAGTGCCCTTTGACGTCCGAGGAGACCTGACCGGCAAGAACGTCGCAAAGCATCCATCGAGGGGAGGACCGGGTGTGGTCCAGCGTCTTCATCTTGGCGGCGAAGCCGGTGCCCTCCTCACCGATCACGCGGTCCGCGGGGATGCGGACGTTGTCCAGGTAGACCTCGTACGTCGGGGAGCCCTTGATGCCGAGCTTCTTCTCCGGGGCGCCGAAGGAGACGCCCTCGTCGGACTTCTCGACGACGAATGCGCTGATGTCCTTGGAGCGCTTGGTGGGGTCGGTGACGGCCATCACCGTGTAGTACTCGGAGACGCCCGCGTAGGTGATCCAGCGCTTGACGCCGTTGAGCACCCAGTGGTCGCCGTCGCGGACCGCCTTGGTCTTCATGCCGGCCACGTCGGAGCCGGCGTCCACGATCACGGTGGCGAGGGCGTCCGCGCACGCCCCGCCGTACTCCTCGGGCACGTGCACCGCGTGCAGGTCATTCGCGACGAGGGCCTCAAGGGCCTCCTCGTCCACCGCGGCGGCGTCTGAGACCCCTCCTCCGCACCTGGGGTGATACGGGGGAATCGCTCATCCTGGTCGGCAGAAGCAGCACGCCGATGTGGCAGATCGTCCAACGCATCGAAGATGCCCGGGTGGAAGCGCCTACCGATGGTCTCTAGGAGGGAACTGAGCTCCCTGGTATCTGATAATCAGTACCCTCCCAGGACGTGCTTCCTTCGAGTGCCTCGCCATCACGGACTGTCCGCATGGGTGACGATGGCTCGCTAGACGAGTTGTTCCGAATATCGGCGTGTCAGGTCATACACGTCATGCTCGAAGGGCGGCGTGAGCGTGCGATAGTTGGGCCGCTACTGTCGGGGTTATCTGAAGTTGGTTCAGGCACGTCTTGCGGGACATGGCGGAGCGTCATGCTCCGGGCTTCGTCATCTATGTGTGACAACCCGGTGCTTTGCCGACTTACGAGGCCGGATGAGGCGCCGCCAGCGGCTCCAGCATGGTTTCCAGGTTCTTCCGGGCGATCTGCTTGCGGAACTCCCCCTCGTAGTTGGGGTCACCGGAGTCGTGCATGGCCTGGGTCATCGAGACCGCGGAAGCCTGGCGCTCCCATGTGTGGTTCAGGCAGGCGTCGGAGTAGCCGGCGAGCAGGTATGAGTCGTTCTTCTCCACGTGCTGGATGATCCCGCGGGCGAGTACATCGGCGTCGTGGAGGGCGAGGCTCATGCCTTGCGCGCTCATCGGAGAGATGAGGTGGGCCGCGTCTCCGAGAAGGTAGAGCCGACCGTAGCTCATGGGGCTGAAGACCACCCCGCGCAGCGGCACGACCTGCTTGCTCGTGATCGGGCCCTTGGGGTCTACGGGGTCACCGAAACGTGCTTCCAGCTCGTTCCAGACGCGCTCGTCAGGCCACTGCTCGACGGTGTCGGTGAGCGGGCACTGCAGGTAGAGGCGACTGGCGTTCGGGCCGCGCGTGATCTGCGCGGCGAAGCCGCGTGAGTGCACGGCCAGCACCGCCAGGGGATCCGCCGGTGCTTCCGTCATCACGGTCAGCCAGGCGTAGCCGAACTCATGAGTGGAGCAAGTGAGGATGTCCTCGGGGATGGCCGTCCTGCTGACGCCACGGTAGCCGTCAGCTCCTGCGACGAAGTCGCACGTGACCGTCCGTGTCGAGCCGTTGGCGTCCCGGTAGCGAACCAGCGGCTGCTCGGTGTCGATGTCGTGCAGCGATATGTCCTGCGCCTCGAAGCGCAGGTCACCGCCATCGCGCAGGAAGACCCTGATCAGGTTGCGAACGAGGACCTGCTGCGGGCAGAACGCTCCGTCGACATCGTCCTCGTCGTCATCGCCCATCTTCCACTGCCGTTTCACTCCGTCTATCAGCAGCGGCATCCCCGAGTCGGAGTCGCCGTGGCTGTAGCCCTCCACAGCCTCGCCCACCCCCCACTCGTTCAGCACCCGCACGCCGCCGGCATCGAGAGCGCCCGCCCTCTGCCGCTGCTCCACGTATTCACGGCTGTGCTTTTCGAGGACGATGCACCCGACCCCCTTCTGCAGGAGGAAATTGCCAAGCGCGAGTCCAGCGACTCCGCCCCCTACGATCACGACGGTCGTGTCCTTGCCGGTGTCGGTCATGTCTTCGAGCTCCTTGCAGAAAGTGGGGCCGCACGTGCCAGAGCGTGAATGGCCCATGCCGTTCGGATGGCGCAGCGTCGTACTGACACCACTGTGGAACCCGCCCCTAGCTGCCGCCAACCGGTGAATGGACAGGCAATACCGAAAACCCGCCAAATAAGAGCTGCTTAGCGTGGGCCTCGGGCGAGGCTGCTACGGCGCTGCAGGGCTGTTGCGCAAGTCCGCCTGGTAGCTGCCCGGGGTCTGGCCGACGACGTCATTGAACGCGTCGATGAAGCTGGACGGGTTCGACCAGCCGCACGCCATCGCGGTATCGGTGACCGACATGCCGGACGTCAGGCAGGCCAGAGCGTGGTGGATACGCAAGACGGTGCGCCACCGGTGGAAGCTCATACCGAGCTCGGTGTGGAACAGCCGGCTCAGGGTGCGCTCGCTGGCCCCTGCGGCGCGTCCGAGATCCGCCAGGGTCGCGGGCCGGGCGGGATCGGTGTGCAGGAGGTCGGTGACGGCGCGCAGCCGGTCGTCCTTGGGTTCGGGCAGATGCAGGGACTGTTCAGGGGTGTCGGACAGCTCGTCGATGACTACGGCGAGCAGTCGCTGGTGGGCACCGGGACGCCGCTCGGGCCGGTCGCCAGTCAGGGCCAGTACGGCCTCGCGCAGCAGCGGGCTGACCGCGAACACGCTGGGACGTTCGCTGAGTTCGCCGCACAGTTCGACCGGAATCGTCAGCAGGCGCGCGTCAGTGCGGCCGTAGAAGCGGTGGGAGTGGGCGAAGCCGGGAGGTGTCCAGGTCACACGGTTTGCCGGGGCAACCCAGGTGCCTCGCTCCGTTGTTGTGGCCAGTGTTCCGGCTGCTGCGTAGACGAGCTGACCCGCCACGTGAGCGTGGGGGTCCAGCGAGTAGCCGTGCGGCATCCACCCAGCACCGCTGGGCACGTCCTGCGGCTCCGAGGGCCCCGATGAACGTTGGCGGCTTTTCAGCATCACGCGTCAGCTTACCGGTGGTGCGCGAGTCGGTGCAGGCCGGACAGTACTCGCATGAGCACCGAAACCCCGGCGCCGAGCGGAGGAGACCGACAGCGAGGGCACCCGCAGCCCAGCGCCCACATCAGCGGCGGATGCTGGCCCTCACCGTCCAGGCCAACGAACAGGTCAGCCGCACTTTCAGCGCGTCTCGCTGGGCGGCGGCGACGTCCAGTACCTGGAACAGTCCGGCTTCGACCAGTCCGGCCGCCTGTTCTTCGCCGATCCCGGCAACGAAACGACGTCGTCCTGCCGATGGCCAGCTCAGTCGTTGGTGTGGTTATGGGTGGGGACCTTGCTGATGTCAGGTTGTGGGCCGGGGAACTGAGGTTGGTGCACGAGCGGTTCATGCACCGGCTCTGATCGTCGATGACACCGGCTTCCTCAAGAAGGGCATCCGCTCGGCCGGCGTGCAAAGGCAGTACTCCGGCACCGCCGGACGCACCGAGAACAGCCAGATCGGTGTGTTCCTCGCTTACGCCGCCGACCGCGGACGCACGCTGATCGACCGCCGCTTGTATCTGCCTACGTCATGGACGGACGACGGGGAAAGGTGCCGGCGGGCCGGCATCGATGACAGCGTTCGTATTCGAGACGAAGGTGACCATGGCCAAGGCGATGATCAGGCGAGCGATCAGGGACAAGATCCCGTTCGGACCCCATCTGAGCTCGCCAGCTTCTACGAGAGCCTGCTGTCGCTGCCACGAGTGGAGGACTCGTCTGACTATGTGGTGCTCGCCAACACGACGGGCACGGAGACCGTGACCTTTCAGCGTGTCGGCGGCTTCCGGCCGCCCCAGTGGTCCGATCCCGATCGTCCGGCCCAGATGCATGTTGATGTGATGGTCGATGACCTGGATGTGGCAGAGGCGAAGGTACTCGATCTGGGAGCCACGTTGCTTGAAGGATCGGACAAGCCAATCAGCTACCGCGTGTACGCCGACTCAGTTGGACACCCCTTCTGCCTCATCACACGCGAAAGTCTGACGCCCAGCAAGTAGTAGCGGCGACCACGGGGCCTCCGGCCGCCGCACACGGGCCAGAGGCTGATTCTGAAACGAGCAGTTAGTCGCATCGGTCGCTGACGGGGGAGGAGGGTGCCTGCTGAGCTGCAGCTTTCCCGCAGCGGCTCAGGGAGGCTGACTCCGAGTCCTCTGCATCCGGTCCGATGCGTTCTGGACGGCGTTAGTCTGTTTCGTGGTCAGGCCGGGTGCGAACGTGGCGGTCGCGTCCAGCGCCATAACCGGCAGCGGCCATGACCAGGCTCAATGCGGTGAGGAGAAGGAGAGCACCAGTCCAGCTGCCGGTGGTGTCGTGGAGGACGCCCAGAAGAAGGGGTCCGGCTGCGGCGACGAGATAGCCGATGGACTGAGCCATCCCGGCCAGGGCTGTGGTCTCGCTGGGACCAGTGGCACGTTGGCTTTGGAAGCTCAGGGCGAGCACGAGACAGACACCGGCGCCCAACCCGAGAAGAGTGCACGCCGCGAGTGCGAGCGCTGGAAAGAGGAGCAGAAGCGCGAAGCCTGCGGCGACGATCGCTGAGCCCGCGGCCGCAGCGAAGCGCTGGTCGTGGCGGCCTCGAGTGATCAAAGGCAGCAACATGCTCGTGACCAGTGCGACGAGCTGGTAGTAGAACAGCATCCAGCCGGCGGCTGTGGTGCTCGTGCCCTGCTGACTGAGGATGCTGGGCAGCCAAGCGACGGCGGTGTAGAAGGCAAGGGATTGCAGGCCCATGAAGAAGGACACCTGCCACGCCAGCCAGGATCGCCATGGGGTTCGAGCGTGTGTCCCATGAGACCGCACGCTGCCGTCCGGCCGGGACCCGCGTAGCCGAGGCAGCCACACGGCGAGAGCGGCGACGGCGACGACTACTCCCCAGGCCAGGGCGGAATGCCAGGTTCCGGGTAGGGTCTCGGCAAGCGGGACGGAGATGCCGGACGACAGAGCAGCGACTACTCCCATAGCGGTGACGTAGAGAGCGCTGACGGTATGAACCCGCGAGCCGGGCACGTGGGTGCGAATCACCGTAGGCAGCAGGACGTTGCCAACTGCGATCGCCACCGAGAGGATCACGGTTCCGACGAACAAACAGGCAAGCGAAGGCAAGGACCGGATCACGGTGCCCGCTGCCAGCACTGCGAGGGCGGCCACGAGGAGGCGGGTGGTGCCGACCCGGTGCGAGGTGCGCCCGACAAAGGGCGAAGTCACAGCAAACACAAACAGCGGCAGGGTGCTCAGTACGCCACCCTGTGACGCAGTCAACCCGGTGTCGTGCTCGATGGCCGGCAGCAGTGTGCCCACACCCGTCAAGGTCACGCGTAGGTTGGCCGCCACCAAAAGGATCGCGATCAAGAGGCCCGCCGAAAGGGTGGGCGTAGTAACCGGCGTCTTCGGGGTTGCGATCCGGTCGGCCTTCGTAGCCGCGGTGAGACCGGCCCGGGAGTTCATCGAGGTGGTCACTTCTGTCGTTCCGTTCCGGTCTCGGTGAGCTTCACGATCTCGGTGGCGCAGTAGCGTGCACCGACCTCGTCCTGGGCGGCGATCGCCTCAACGAGACGCCTGTGCAGAAGGCTGTGCTCCGCGGCCGTCGCGCTGGGCCAGAGTGTGCCGCCGATCTGTTCGGTGACCGCGGTGCTGAGGACGTCGTACACCTCGGTAAGAAGGGTGTTCCCGCTGGCACTCACCACAGCCTGGTGGAAGCGGGTATCGATCTCCGCGATGGCGGCCATCTCCGGTGAATCCGCTTTCGCCGCGGCCTCGTCGAGGAGGTGCCGCAGGTGATTCAGGTCGTCTTCGGTACGCCGCAACGCGGCCAAGCCCGAGGCGTACTCTTCCAGCACTGCGCGCAGTTCCAGCACGTCGCTCCACCTCGAGGTGTTGGCACGTCTCATCAGTACCGAGTGCATTTCGCTCGATGTCCGGACGTACGTCCCGTCACCCTTCCGAGCCTCCAGCAGGCCCAGATGCACCAGCGCGCCGAGCGCCTCGCGCACCGTCGTACGCCCGACACCGAGTTGCTCGACCAGATCATGTTCGGGCGGAATCCGCATCCCTACAGGCCATGCGCCGGATGTGATCTGCTCACGAAGGGTGTCCACCAGTTGCGCCGACAAGCTCGCGACGCGGCGCGGCGCACGAAGATCTTTCATAAGGCGACCCTAACACCGAATGTCTGACATCTGTACGTGATGTAGATCGCCACCCGCCTTGGTCCTCTCGTCGTGCATGGGCCCTGGACGCAGCGAATGCGTTGATCGCGGTGGCGCGGATGGGCGTCTTGACGACTCGGCCTAGGTGAGCAGCCGATAACATGCCGTTGCGTGTTCCGCGAGTAGGTCGGCTGCGGCGTTCAGAGAGGCGAAGCCCAGCTCAGGTGACATGCCATGTGGGTCGCCGAGCACTCCACGGGATGCGACTGCCTTGACGTCGACAGCGAATACGCGGGCCAGTGGTTCGTCGTCCATGGGCGTGGTCGCATCCTCCCCGGCACTTGATCAGCCGGTACGTCCTCCCTGGTTGTGCCGCTGGCTGGCAGCCGCGCGCATAGGTGGCAGACCGAAGCCTGATACCACGGCCACATTACTGTGCATTAACCTTTTTCCTTTTCGCTCACGTCTTGACTCCGCCGATATCAGGACATACGTTGAATGTGAATCATCCATAACGTTAGCTGTCGATAACAACGGTACGGACGTCACCGTCATGACCGAGGGGCCAACCCCGCCGGATCCCCGGTGGCCTGGCGCCGCCACACCGCGCCCGGGAGGTTCCTCTTCGGCCTCGTCGTCCCCAGCCCCACCGGGAGCACCCCCCAGGACAGCACCATGACTCACAACCTGCCCGTGAAGCTCAGCAGCAACCTTGAGACAGTCTCATCTGCTCGGACAGATGTGGTCTTCCCTCTGCCTCACATTCCAGAAGGTCTTGTCGCCGTCCGCCGACGCGCCGCCCGCGCTATGCAACAGTGGCGCATCCCCTCGGACCTTGCGGACGATGCGCTTCTGGTCGTCTCCGAACTGATCACCAATGCGGTCGTTCACGCCCTTCCCCCTGCGTCGCTGTGCTTGTCCCGGCAGGGTGGCCGGGCTGCGTGCGCTGTCCGCATCGAGGTCACTGACGCAGGCCCGGCGCCGCTGCGCCACCACGGCGGCAGCCCTCGGCAGCCCGAGGAGAGCGGCCGCGGGAGCGCCATCATCGCCGCATTGTCCGCCCGCTCCGGAACTACGACCTATCAAGGCGGGACCACTCGATGGGCGGAAATCCAATAGCGCACGCCCTGGCCAGGCCTCCGGCGTCCACCCCGCGCGGCAGCGTGCGGTCGCGCGGCAGACGTGTTCACCCTCGGCTGCTGGAGGCGGTCAAGGGGGAGCTCGCGAGCTCTGGCGGCACGTACTCGGAAGTCACAGATGTCTGGCGACGCGTTGTGGCCCCGCCGGGCGGTCGGCCAATCCTGCCGAGGACGGCGGAAACGCCAGTCAGTCCTGGGGCTTACCTCCGAGTGGAGCCACAGCGATCATTACTGTCAGTCCTTGATCTCGCAGATGACCGCGCCCGAGGTGATGGACGCGCCGACCTCGGCGGCCAGGCCCTTGACGGTGCCCGCGCGGTGGGCGTTGAGGGGCTGTTCCATCTTCATGGCCTCCAGGACGACGATGAGGTCGCCTTCGGCCACGGTGTCGCCCTCGCTCACGGCGACCTTGACGATGGTGCCCTGCATGGGGGAGGCCAGGGCGTCGCCGGAGGCGGCGGAGCCTGACTTCTTGACCGCCTTGCGCTTGGGCTTCTTGGTCCCCGCGGCCTCCCCGGGCGACACCGCCAGGCCGAGGACCGCCGGAAGCGAGATCTCCAGCCGCTTGCCGCCGACCTCGACCACGACGGTCTCACGGGCGGTGGGCTCGTCGGTCTCATCCATCCCGGTCGGCGCGAACGGGGCGATCGTGTTGTTGAACTCGGTCTCGATCCAGCGGGTGTGGATCGTGAACGGCTCGCTGGTGAACGCCGGGTCCACGACCACCGCCTGGTGGAAGGGGATCGCGGTGGCCATGCCCTCGACCTGGAACTCGGCCAGCGCGCGGGCGGCGCGCTGGAGGGCCTGGGTGCGGGTGGCGCCGGTGACGATCAGCTTGGCCAGCAGCGAGTCCCACGCCGGGCCGATGACGCTGCCGGACTCCACGCCCGCGTCCAGCCGGACACCGGGGCCGGCGGGCGGGACGAAGGAGGTCACCGTGCCGGGGGCGGGCAGGAAGTTGCGGCCCGGGTCCTCGCCGTTGATGCGGAACTCGAAGGAGTGGCCGCGCATCGGAGGATCGTCGTAGCCGATGGCCTCGCCGTCGGCGATGCGGAACATCTCGCGGACCAGGTCGATGCCGGTGACCTCTTCGGTGACCGGGTGCTCCACCTGGAGCCGGGTGTTGACCTCGAGGAACGAGATGGTGCCGTCGTTGCCGACGAGGAACTCCACCGTCCCCGCCCCCACATAGCCGGCTTCCTTGAGGATGGCTTTGGAGGCGGCGTAGAGCTGGTCGTTCTGTTCCTGGGTCAGGAACGGGGCCGGGGCCTCCTCGACCAGCTTCTGGTGGCGGCGCTGGAGGGAGCAGTCACGGGTGGAGACGACCACGACGTTGCCGTGGGTGTCGGCCAGGCACTGGGTCTCCACATGGCGGGGTTTGTCGAGGTAGCGCTCGACGAAGCACTCGCCGCGGCCGAACGCCGCGACGGCCTCGCGGACGGCGGAGTCGTAGAGCTCGGGGACTTCTTCCATGGTGCGGGCGACCTTGAGGCCGCGTCCGCCGCCGCCGAAGGCGGCCTTGATGGCGATCGGCAGGCCGTGCTGTTCGGCGAAGGCCACGACCTCGTCCGCCCCGGAGACCGGGTCGGGGGTGCCGGCGACCAGCGGGGCGCCGGCGCGCTGGGCGATATGGCGGGCGGCGACCTTGTCGCCCAGATCGCGGATGGCGTGCGGCGGGGGGCCGATCCAGGTCAGGCCCGCGTCGAGGACGGCCTGGGCGAATTCGGCGTTCTCGGAGAGGAATCCGTAGCCGGGGTGGACGGCGTCGGCGCCGGATTCGGCGGCCGCGGCAAGGACCTTGGCCTGGTCGAGATAGCTGGCCGCCGGGGTGTCACCGCCCAGCGCATAGGCTTCATCGGCCGCGCGCACATGACATGCGTCCCGGTCCGGATCGGCATAGACGGCTACGCTCGCGATCCCGGCATCCCGGCAGGCACGGGCAACACGGACAGCGATCTCGCCACGGTTGGCGATGAGCACCTTCGTCAGCATGTCGGCTCCAGGGTCCGGTTCGGGGCGGTGTCGAGTTGGTCGATGGTTTCGAGCGTCAGGTTGCCGCCGGAAAGTACGGAGAGACCCGGGAGTGCCGCATCCTCGGCGACGACAGTGGCGACGATCTGTTCCGGGGCCTGGTGCGGGCCGGTGTCGATGACCTCGTAGCCGGTGTCGCGCAGGCCCCGGGCGATGACGTTGGCGCCGCGGTCGTGGCCGTCAAGCCCGGGCTCGGCGATACGAGTGCCCGGCACCGGCGCGGCACCGGCACGAGCTGTCCGCTGTTGCGGAGTCTTCATGGTCTCTCCGTTCGAATAGTCAGCCGGGCGGGAGGGCCCCACCGGCCGTCGGGGCCAGGGACTACCCCGTGCTTGTGCGACGACGTCGCGGATGCGGGCCCCGTGGGTTCCTCAGCGTGGCCAGTAGGAGCCGCGCCACGCCGCCGGGCCCGGCTGGGGAGGGGCGCTGCATGAGATGTTGCGGGTTTTGACCGTCCACTCGTCCAGTCGCTGCGGCGTCGCAGGGACGGCTGAGGCCGCTGCGGCGCGGGCCTGGATCACCGCGAGCGCGGCGGCCAGCTCTTCGTGAGTGGGGTTGCCCCGTACGACCGTGAACACCATTGGCCGCCCTTTCCGAAGTCCGTGAGGTCAGTGGGGTCAGAGGGGGATGTTGCCGTGTTTCTTCGGGGGCAGCGACTCGCGCTTGTTCCGCAGGGTGCGCAGTCCGCGGATGATGTGGCGGCGGGTCTCGGAGGGCATGATCACAGCGTCGACGTAGCCTCGCTCGGC
Organism: Streptomyces sp. CY-1; assembly: GCF_047218265.1. Taxonomy (NCBI): domain Bacteria; kingdom Bacillati; phylum Actinomycetota; class Actinomycetes; order Kitasatosporales; family Streptomycetaceae; genus Streptomyces; species Streptomyces sp. CY-1. The sequence continues at coordinate 2,580,160 of NZ_CP178393.1, read as the reverse complement.
CGCGATATACGGATTCAGCAGGGTGTCCTCGTAGTCCGCGATCAGCTCGGTGCGGGTCGTCTCGGGGTCGTCGGAGGCGGCGATGGTGCGCCGGTGGAGGATGTTGACCGCGCCCTGGGCGCCCATGACCGCGATCTGGGCGGTCGGCCAGGCCAGGTTGAGGTCCGCGCCCAGATGCTTGGAGCCCATCACGTCGTACGCGCCGCCGAACGCCTTGCGGGTGATGACCGTGATCAGCGGGACGGTGGCCTCCGCGTAGGCGAAGATCAGCTTGGCGCCGCGCCGGATGATGCCGTTGTACTCCTGGTCGGTGCCGGGCAGGAAGCCGGGCACGTCCACGAAGGTCAGCACGGGCACGTTGAACGCGTCGCAGGTGCGCACGAAGCGTGCGGCCTTCTCGGAGGCGTCGATGTCCAGACAGCCGGCGAGCTGCATCGGCTGGTTGGCCACGATGCCCACCGGATGGCCCTCCACCCGGCCGAAGCCGGTGATGATGTTGGGCGCGAAGAGCGCCTGCGTCTCCAGGAACTCGTTGTCGTCCAGGACGTGCTCGATGGCCTTGTGCACGTCGTACGGCTGGTTCGCCGAGTCCGGGATGAGCGTGTCCATCTCCCGGTCCTCGTCCGAGACCTCCAGATCGGCCTCGTCGGCGAAGGCCGGGGGCTCGGAGAGGTTGTTGGAGGGGAGGTAGGACAGCAGGGTCTTGACGTATTCGATGCCGTCCTTCTCGTCCCCGGCCATGTAGTGGGCGACACCGGAGGTGGTGTTGTGCGTCCGGGCGCCGCCCAGCTCCTCGAAGCCGACGTCCTCACCGGTGACGGTCTTGATCACATCGGGGCCGGTGATGAACATATGCGAGGTCTGGTCGATCATCACCGTGAAGTCGGTGATCGCCGGGGAGTAGACCGCCCCGCCCGCGCACGGGCCCACGACCAGGCTGATCTGCGGGATCACTCCGGAGGCATGGGTGTTGCGGCGGAAGATCTCGCCGTACATGCCGAGCGAGACCACGCCCTCCTGGATGCGGGCGCCGCCGGAGTCGTTGATGCCGATGACCGGGCAGCCGGTCTTCAGCGCGAAGTCCATGACCTTGACGATCTTCTCGCCGAACACCTCCCCGAGCGCCCCGCCGAAGACCGTGAAGTCCTGGGAGAAGACGGCCACCGGGCGGCCGTCGACCGTGCCGTAGCCGGTGACGACCCCGTCGCCGTAGGGGCGGTTCTGCTCGATGCCGAAGTTGGTCGAGCGGTGCCGGGCGAACTCGTCGAGCTCGGTGAAGGACCCCTCGTCCAGGAGGAGGTCGATGCGCTCGCGCGCGGTCAGCTTGCCCTTGGCGTGCTGCTTCTCCACCGCGCGCGCGGACCCCGCATGGGTCGCCTCTTCGATACGGCGCTTCAGATCCGCGAGCTTCCCCGCGGTGGTGTGAATATCGATGTCGGCCGGCTGCGCGGGCTCGGTGCTCACTGCTTGGCTCCCTTCCGAGCGTTGGCGTTGGTGGCGTGCCAGGTGGTGAGCAAGAGCCCGGTTGCCGAGGCAGATGTGAATGAGTTTCCGAGCGGGAACGGCACTGCCATCCGCACCGGGGAACCCGGAATGGGGGTGTCCGGTTGGTGAGGCGGGGCCGTCAGACCGGCGCCTGGGGGCACCGTTGCATCACTGCGTCTCAGCGTTCTTGGCAGGAACGAATCGGTCGGCATTGGGGGGCGGCGTGGTAGGCGGCAGCCAGGAGGGATCATTGGAGGCACTCCAGAGGTGATGGGCAATGGCCTGCGGGGCCGAACTCAAAGTCAGAAGGTGTCGTGGGGGACGTACACACCCCAGACGTCGCTGGAGCAAATGGGCGTGCTGCCTCGACCTTCATCGCCACGGAGGCCGCGAAGGCTGTGGAGGCTCGCAGAGGCGGAAGAGGAGTGCCTGAGGGCCGGACTCGATGCCTTCTGTCAGACACACCGGAGCCCCGACTCGCACGGTGAGCGGCGGCACGCCGATGACCCTGGAGCACAGCCAGAATCCCTCGTTCATGTTGATGGTGGCGAGTGCGCACTGTCTCCCGGGGCTCCGGCCCATGGCCAGGACATGACGGATGACCCCGGTGCCGCAACTGAGCTCCCAGGCGAGATCGGTGGAGGCGCAGACGGGACACAACAGACGGCGGAAGACTGCGGTCCGACACCAGCGGCAGCGCTGGAAGTACAGCTCTCCACCCCCCACTCCACCCAGCGGCACCTGCGTGGGGCAGTCCGCCTCCGGGAGTGGGCTCGCGCTTGGATCGACCTCCCGTTCGACGGGGGCGCTATCCGTGGTTTCGATCGTTGCATGGAGCACGGTGTTCTTCTCCGTCCCCTCCCGAAATGACCCGCGACGGGAGGCGAGAGCTCACCGATCACGGCTGTAGGACATCGGCACCGCTGTGGCGGCGTGTTTCACAAGCTATGGAACTCAGTCCCGAAAGTAAAGTACTTAGTTCCAAAGCGGCTCTGTGATGGAAGCCTCGCCGCGTCACTCGGCGCCCGATGCCCGCAATGCGGTGTTCGATCCCATCGAAGGGAGGCAAGTGGCGTCTGCGCGGTGGGACGGGGAAGGATGGGCGGTCATGAGCAAGCCACCTGCACGGATCCGACTGGCAGACGCCGCATTCGCGCTCTTCGACGAGCGCGGATACGAGCAGACGACCGTCGATGACATCGCCGAGCGAGCGGGACTCGGGCGCACGACGTTCTTCCGGAACTACCGATCCAAGGAAGACGTCATCTTTCCGGACCACGATCGGCTCCTGGAGTTGATCAGAGATCGGCTGGCGACCTCCAGCCACAGCACCGCTCTGGTCGCCGTGTCGGACGCGGTTCGACTCGTACTGCTGCACTACGTGGAGGAGGGCGACCTGGCGAGGCGGCGATATGCCCTCACCAGCAAGGTGGCTGCCCTGCGTGACCGGGAGATCGCCAGTGTGGGCCGCTATCAGCGACTGTTCCGGGAGTTCATCGCCGACTGGATGGGGGGCCCGACGGAACCGGCATCGCTGAGGGCCGAACTCATGGCCGCCGCGGTGGTCGCCGCCCACAACCATGTGCTGCGTCGCTGGCTTCGGGGCGAATCGTCCGACCCGGTCGCCGAGGTGGACGAGGCGATGCGTGAGGTGCTCGCCCTCTTTCCGGCGCCCGGCTCCTCACCGCAGCCCGGCGGTGGCACCACCGTCGTCGCGTTCAGGACCGGGCAGGACATCGACACGCTGCTCCCCTCGCTGCGACGTCTCGTCGAGGACGGCGCCGAGCGCTGAAGCCCACTCCGTTTGATCGAGTGATGCCGCGCACAGCGGAGACAGGGGCGCGCTTGGGCGTGTTAGCTTCCGGCCGTGGCTTCCCCGGTCCCGCACACCTTCCCGTCCCATAGCGGAACCGCCGGGACCAGCCCAGGAGGCTGCCCGGCGGTGCTCGGCATCCGTGCCCCGCTCAACCCGCTCGATCTCTTCGGCGACGGCTTCGTCCGAGACCCATACCCCTGGCTCGACCGGCTTCGGGCCGAGGCCCCCGTGCGCTACGACCCCGGCACCGGGTTGTGGCTGGTCAGCCGATACGACGATGTGCGCCGAGTACTGCTCGACCCGACCCTGTTCCGCCCCGACAACGCTCTGCACGCAGTCACCCCCCTACCGGTGGCGGCGCTGCGGATTCTCGCGCGTGCCGGCTTCACCCTCCCACCCGCGCTCGCCAACAACGGCACTCCCAGCCACCTCGGACTGCGCCGCGTGGTGACCCGATTCTTCAACGCCGAGCGCGTCGCCGCGGCGATACCGGTCATCGAGCGCGTCGCGGGGGACTTGCTCGACGCCGCGTGGTCGGAGATCGAGGCCACCGGTCGCTGCGAGCTGTTCAGCTCGTTCGCGCAGGTGCTGCCCTGCCGGGTACTGATGGAGCTCCTCGGCATCCGGGGAGTCACTCCGGCCACCTTGATTCGCTGGAGCGATGCCTCACTGGAGCTGTTCTGGGGCAGGCCCACCCCCGACAGGCAACGGGAGCTGGCGGAGCTCGTCGGCGAGTTCCACCAGTGGCTGACCGACACGGTGCGCGGCGATGCTGCCCCGCCCACCTCGTTCATCGGTGCGTTGGCTTCCCACCGTCTGCCCGACGGCGAGCCGCTGGACATCGGGACAGCGGTGGCCGCGTGCTTCTTCGTGTTCATCGCGGGACAGTCCACCACCGGGCAGCTCATAGCCACGGTGCTGCGGCGAGCGCTCACCGAGCCGGGTCTCTGGCAGCACGTGCCGGGGCGGACAGGGCTGGCCGAGGCATGGGTGGAGGAGGTGCTACGCCGTGAACCGCCGGTCACTACGTGGCGCCGGGTCACCGTCCGCTCCGCCGAACTGGGCGGGGTGAGCATCCCTGACGGCGCGCAGTTGCTGCTGATGTTGTTGGGCAGCGGATCCGACCCGGAGGTCTTCCCCCACCCGGAGCGGATGCGCCCGTACCGGACGAACGTCCGTCACCACCTCGCGTTCGGCGTCGGCCGTCATCGCTGCCCGGGCGCGTCCCTGGCGCGCACAGAAGCGGCCGTGGCCTTGCGCGTAGCGGCCAGTCGCCTGTCCGGAGTGCGGCTGGAGGAAGATGGGACCGAGCCCCCGATGCTGGATCTGCTGTCCTTCCGGGCTCCCCTCGGCGTCACCGTCAGTCGATGAACCGTGGCCTGCCGTGTGGTCGGCTGCACGACCGTCCAGTGAGCTCGGTTTTCCTCGTCAAGGGGTTGAGTCTCATCTCCGCGCGCAAGGGTGCCGGACGGAGTGACTGCTCGCCGAGCGTGGACTCGATCCCGCGGACGACGCGCCACATCGGCGCCTTCCGCTCGGCGATCAGGACGACGTCGTCGGTGTCCTCCTCGTCGGCGCTCCTGGCCTCGCCTTCCGGTCCCCATGAGCTCTGTACGAACCGCAGAGCGTGATCCATCTGGGCGGAGGGGCCCTCCTGACCGGCGGAGCGGAGCCATGTTCGGAGCGCGTTGTTGTGGGCGGCCACCACGGAGGCGGCGATCACATCGGCGCGCAGGGTTGGTCGGGCCGGTGCGCGAAGCGTCGGCGCGGGTAGTCGGCGAGGGTGCGCTCGTAGCGCCATACCACGGACGACCTGCGGCCCGGTGATCGGCCGGAACTGCCGCCGACGGCTGTCACGCACGTTCGGTATCCCCTCGCGGACGGAGGTATGGCTCCGTGCGGGGCCGTACTGTCGGCTGCAGCCTGGTCGGATCGTCGCGAAGAGTCGTCGCACCGCTGGGGGCAAGACATCCGATGCGGATGATCTGTCAAGCGGCGGCTTCGCGAGCGGGGCTTGTTGGTGCGGGGAATGCGGTTGTTTCGTCGTAGTGGATGTCATGGGTCAGGCAGTGGTGGAGGCATCCGAGTAGTCGGTTGAAGAGGTTGCGCTGGGCGGCGGTGTGGCGGTCCTTGGTCTTGCGTCGTCGGTCGTAGTGGGCTCGGGCGCCAGGTGAGGCGGTCAGGGCGGAGAAGGCCCAGACGTAGCCGGCGGAGGCCAGGCGTTGGTTCTTGACCCGGCGGACGAGGACGGCGACGCTTCTTCCGGACGCCCGGGTGACGGGTGCGGTCCCGGCGAAGGCTTTGAGGCCTTTGGCGTCGGTGAAGCGGGATCGGTCGTCGCCGATCTCGGCGAGCGCCCGGGTGCCGGTGAGTGAGCCGAGCCCTGGGAAGCTGGTGATGATCTCGGCGTCCGGGTGTGTGTTAAAAGATTCCACCGTGGCTTGGGCGAGGTCATCGGCGCTGGTGCAGGTGGCTTCCAGTTGGCGTAGCAGGGCGGTGGTCTGGCGTCCCATGGCCTGTTCGACCAGGGGGAGTTGTCGCATCCTCCGATGTTGCGCGGACCGCGTGGAGCGACCGCCACGGCATTGCCGAGACGACGGTCGCCAGCCTGCCGCGCATCACCGCGGAAGGACTGTGGGCCCGCTTCATCGCGCGGCCGTATCGCCGACCTGACCACGATCCGCGCCGCCCTGGTCACCGCCGTCGACGCCGGGTGTGACGACCTGACCGCGTGCGCGTCGATGCCCGGCTGCCCCGTCCCCTTTACCGACCTTGCCGAGGAGAACCGCCATGCCGGACCCTGCTGCTGACCCCCGCCCCAGGCGCGCGACCGAAGGAGCTCGGGGGCTGGCCGCGCTGGCCTGTGCTGCGTGCTGCGCGCTGCCCGTCCATCGCGGGGGCCGTCGTCGGTGCCGGCACCGGAGCTGTGGTGGGCTGCCTGCCCGGCCTCGCCGTCGTCCTGGCCCTGCTCGCCGCCGGAACCCGGTGGCTCGGCCAGCGACGCCGCTCCTGCACGTGTGCACCTCTCGCTACTGCTGGGATGACAAGAAGGAGACAACCACCCCATATGGTGCCCCTGCTGAAAGCCGCAGCTGCTGCCCTGGCATCAGCGCTGCTGATCACCGCGACGACGACCACCGCGACCGCCGACAGCGGCAGCCCAGGGGCGCAGAGGTGGAAGCCGACCGTACGGCCGCACGCCACGATCACCCCAGGACAGATGCGGTCCGACGGCGAACCATTGCCCAAGGGGCGGCGGAGCAGGTCGCGGTGCCAGCGCAGGAAAGTGTCCGGAGAGACGATCAGCCGGAGCTGGCGGAGCCGTGCTCGGGGGAAGCGGTGTAGCAGGGCCGCTAAGAGCGCCCGGTCGGGCCAGGTCAACTGCGGACGGTCTACCGTGCGCTGCTGCACGGCGACTTGGTGGCGCAGCACCAGAATCTCCAAGTCCTTCTCGCGATCGCTCATCGGCACGAGCCGTATGAACGCGAACGTGGTTGACAGGGCGGGACACAGGAATCGCAGCAGCACAGTCAATCATCTCGCTGGTCAAGATCTTAGCGGCCTGGGATTGACCGAGAGCCCCACCAAAGATCCGTAAGTCGTGGGGATATACGTAGACGGTGCGCCCGTCCACCGCTCCCCATCCCGTGACACGCCATCGGTATAAGGCTTCTTCTCCAGATCGAATCCGCTGGCTTGGTGCTGCAGCAGGGGCTCCATCTCGGTGAAAGAGCCCTCGTCCAGCAAGAGCCCGTTAACGTGCTTCGGCTGCTTGCCACGCGACAGCCTCGTTCTCGCCACTCTTCGGAGACACGCTCACTGCAGTCACGCAACAGCGGCTCGGCGCCTGGGTATTCCGACGGTTCCAATACCCGACTCCACCGTCAGCCCGCGGCCGCGGCGGCATCCACGAGCTACTCGACATCGAAACCGCCCGGGCTACCGCCGACACCCTCACCACCCTCCACGACGATCTCACCGCCGGACCGGAATCTCAGGGCCGGCCGGTGAGCGATCCACGCCGCGGCCCAGGCCCCCACCTTCGCCGGGCCCATCCGCACGCACCTCCAGGCCCGGGACATCCTGGGCAACCCGGCTCCCCGCCCTCCTCGTCCGGGTTCAAAGACGTGTTGCCACGCGGATCAGGTCGGCAACTGTGCGAAGGCGGCTGTGCGGCGGCCAGGCGATCGCCGTTGTCACGGGCGGGGCATCCAGGACCGGTACGGTGGCGAGGTCCCGGCGCAGGTCGGCGCCGGCCGACTCGGGAATGACCGCGGTGGTACGGCCGAGCGCGATCAGATGGAAGAGCTGTGTCAGGTTCCGTACCTCTGCGCCCGGTCCCTCTGGGTAGCTGCCGCTGGGACCGGGCCAGCGCGCCATCGGGAGCTCTGGCAGCGTGGTGACGTCGGCCATCCGGATCTGAGAGCGGCCGGCGAGCAAGTGTGAGGCCGGCAGGATCGCGACCTGTCCCTCGCTGTACAGGGTTTCGGTGTCGAGCCCGGCTGCTGAGTCGAAGGGCAGGTGCAGCAGAGCCACGTCGGCTCGCCCGTCCCGCAGCATTTGGTGCTGTGTGCCTCGCAGAGCAGTAGCTCGACGGTGGCTGCGCCGGGTTCCGCGGCCTAGGCGTCGAGCAGCTTCGCCAGCAGTTCGCCGGCGGTTCCGGACTTCACGGCGAGGACAAGGCTGGGGTGCGCTGTCGCGGCCCGACGGGTACGCCGCTCGGCCGCGGTCACCGCGCTGAGGATCGCGCGTCCTTCGTCCAGCAGCACGCCTAAGCCGCGGTGAGCGTGACCTTGCGGCTGGTGCGTTCCAGCAGTGCGGTTCCGAGCCGCCGTTCGAGCTGGGTGATCGCGCGGGACAGGGGCGGCTGGGCCATCCCGAGGCGCTGGGCAGCCTTGCCGAAGTGCAGCTCCTCGGCGACGGCGACGAAGTACCGCAGCTCGCGTAGTTCCATGGGTCCAGGCTAATGACGACCGAGGGCAGATCGATACCGACCGGGTATCGCAGCACTACCGAGATGGTGTTGGTGCCAGGCCGCGGTATGAGCATGCTCGCTGTCATGAGCGAGAAGACGATCGCGCTGGTCACCGGCGCGAACAAGGGTATCGGGTACGCGATCGCGGCCGGCCTGGGCGCATTGGGCTGGAGCGTCGGTGTCGGCGCCCGGGACGAGCAACGCCGGGAGGACGCCGTGGCGAAGTTGCGCGCGGCTGGCGCCGACGCGTTCGGCGTACCCCTGGACGTGACCGACGGCGGGAGTGTGACCGCCGCGGTCCAGCTGATCGAGGAGCGGGCAGGACGGCTCGACGTACTGGTCAACAATGCCGGCGTTGCCGGCGGCTGGCCGGAGGAACCCACGACCATCGACCTGGAGACCGTGCGGCGGCTGGTGGAGACCAACGTCATCGGCGTCATCAGGGTCACCAACGCGCTGCTGCCGCTGCTTCGCCGCTCGGAGCACCCGCGGATCGTCAACCAGTCCAGCCACGTCGGTTCCCTGGCACTGCAGACCACGCCCGGCGTCGACCTCGGGGGAATCAGCGGGGGCTACGCGCCGACGAAGACCTACCTCAACGCCGTCACCATCCAGTATGCCAAGGAGCTGAGCGGCACCAACATCCTGATCAACAACGCCTGCCCCGGTTATGTGGCCACCGACCTCAACGGATTCAGCGGGACCCAGACCCCCGAGCAGGGCGCGGCGATCGCCATCAGGCTGGCGACCCTGCCGGACGACGGCCCGACCGGCCAGCTTTTCGACGACAACGGGGTCGTGCCCTGGTGACCTGACCCTCGGATGCGTTCCCCGTCGATCAGGCGGTAACCGCGCGTCGGACCCAGGTGCACCCCGCGAAGATCGCTGTCGCTGGTCTTTGTCACGCGGCCTTGGCCGGGTACTCGGTCCACTGCCGGATGGGTGACTCGGGTGCGAAGCGGTTCTTCGGCTCGGTGCGGGCGTTGTACCAGCGGATGTGGGCGGCGATGGCGGCGTTCTGCTCGTCGTGCGTGCGGTGGTCTATGCCATTGAGAGCGAAGCAGCGCAGCGCGGCGAACTGGGACTCGATCCAGTTCAGCCAGGAGCCGTAGGTAGGAAGACCAGCTCGACGTGCGGCCCAGGGACGGACCTCGGCGTGCTTGTTGCGGGAAGAAGCTGTCCAACACGATGTACAGCGTGTCCCCGGGCCGGCGTTCCTGCAGTGTCTTGAGCAGGCCGAGGAACTCGCGTCAGCGTTTGAGGATCCGGTAGCAGATCTGGCCGGTGGCCAGGTCGAGGGCTGCGAGCGTGTGAATCACCCCGCCGCTAGCGGTTGTAGGTGGCCCGCAGGCGCCAAGGTTTGGCCTTGCGCGGCATCAGGTTCAGCGGGCGGAACTCATCGACGCATAGCCCCCGTCGGCCAGCGGTCTGTCGTATAACGCCAGGCCAGTCTCAACGGCGTCGAGACTGGAGCATCAACCCTTAGTGAGCGGAGCCCATCGGGCGTGGCTGGTACGGGGAGCACACGGGGCGCGCCGGATGAGTCGGATCGGTGGGAGGGGACACATGTTGGACGCGGTCGAACGCGGGCTGCTACAGGCGCTCCAGATCGATGGGCGGGTCGCGTTCTCGCTGGTCGGTGCGGTGCTGGGGGTTTCGGACCAGACAGTGGCGCGCCGGTACGCGCGGCTGCGGAACGAGGCGGGCGTTCGGGTGATCGGTGCGGTGTGGCCGGAGGCGGTGGGGCGGCAGTTGTGGCTGGTGCGGGTGCGGTGCGTACCGGAGGCGGTGGCGGGGCTCGCGCGAGCGCTGGCGAAGCAGGCGGAGACCTCGTGGGTGCAGATCGCCTCGGGCGGCGCGGAGGTCCTGTGCATGGTTCAGGCGGTGATGGACACGCCGGCCGCGGAGTCGACCGTGCTGTCTCGTCTGCCCCGCACGCCCCGGGTCACCGGGGTGAGTGCGCACCGCGTGCTGCACCCGTTCTTCGGTGGAAGTGAGAGTCCGCTGACGAAGAACGGGCCGCTCACGGCGGAGGAGTGCGCGCATCTGTCGCCGCCGGCGGCGAAACGCGTGACCGAGTCGGTGGAACTGTCGGCGGAGGACAACGCGTTGCTGGAGGCGCTCGCGCTGGACGGGCGGGCCGGGTTCCGGTCGCTGGCCACGGCGACGGGCTGGTCGCAGACGACGGTGCGGCGGCGGCTGGCGGAGCTGCGCTCGGGCGGGGTGGTGTACTTCGACGTCGATGTCGACCCGGCGTTGCTGGGGTCGTGGACGTCGGCGGGGTTGTGGCTGACGGTCGCGCCGGGTGAGCTGGCGGCTGCGGGTGAGGCGCTGGCGGACCATCCGCAGGTGAGCTTCGCGGCTGCCACCACCGGTGTGTCCAACTTGTACGCGAGCGTGCAGTGTCCCACTGGCACGGCGCTGTACGAATACCTGACGGGCCCGGTGGCGGCATTGCCCGGGCTGCTGTCGGTGGAGACCGCGCCGAGTATGCGGGTGGTCAAGGGGGCGTCTCCGATCGTCGGATAGCGCCGCGTACGAGGCCCTTCGTGTCGGATAGCGCCCGCTGGGACGGTGTTCCTGCCGCGGGGCTCAGCGCGAGGGGATTGTGGCGGGGCACGAAAATACATCGCTCCGAGAAAGAACTCCCGATGCCCAACGCATTCGACCCGATCACCATCGGACCGCTTACCCTGCCCAACCGCGTCGCCATGGCCCCGCTGACCCGCCGCCGCGCCTACGGCGACGGCCTGTCGGCGACCCCGCTCATGGCCGAGTACTACCGGCAGCGCGCGACCGCCGGGCTGATCGTCGCTGAAGCTGCCCAACCCAGTCGTGTCGGCCAGGGCTACACCGACACCCCCGGCCTGCACGACACGGCGCAGGTCGCGTCCTGGCGCCCGGTCACCGACGCCGTGCACGACGCGGGCGGCCGGATCTACACACAGCTCATGCACGCCGGCCGTAACAGCCACCCCGAACTCCTCGGCGGCGGGCTGCACCCGCTCGCGCCGTCCGCGTGTGCCGCCGAAGGCGTCGTGCGCGTCCACGGCGGCGAACCGGCCGTGCGCAAGCCGTACCCGATACCGCAAGTTCTGACCATGCGGGGCATCGCGGATACCATCGCCGACTTCGCCGATGCGGCCGCGAACGCGATCGACGCCGGATTCGACGGTGTCGAACTGCATGGAGCCTACGGTTACCTCATTCAGCAGTTCCTCTCCGGCAACGCCAACCGCCGCACCGACCGCTACGGTGGCAGCGTCGCCGGGCGCGTCCGGTTCCCGCTCGACCTCGTCGATGCCGTCGCCGCGCGCATCGGGTCCGAGCGGCTCGCACTGCGGATCTCCCCTGGCTGCACAGCGTTCGGCCTCGACGAGCCGGACCTGCACGAGCTCTACCTGACCCTGGTCGACGGTCTGCCACGCGACCTGGCGTACCTGCACGTATTCGAGTTTCCGGGCCACCGCGACCTCACGGTGAAACTACGGGAGCACTGGGCAGGAGTGTTCATGCTCAATCCGCACGAGACCCACCATGACTGGCCCGCCGGCCCCCGGCAACTGAGCCTGGTCGACGACCGGCTGGCGGACATCCTCTCGTTCGGGACGCTGTTCATCTCCAACCCCGACCTCGTCCACCGCCTCCGCGTCGGCGCGCCGCTCGCCGAGGCCGACGAGAGCACGTTCTACCGCGGCGACCACCGCGGCTACACCGACTATCCCTGCCTGGGGGGAGTCCTCTCGTGACCGCTGTCCTGGGCAGCGCGATCGTCGTGGTCACCGGTGCCGGCAGTCGCATCAGCCTCGCAAACGCCGCAGGCTCACTCTGGTCGGCCGCGCGCGGGGTCGAGCCTCGCTGTCCCGGCTCTCTACTCTCTGAGTAACCGCAGCGTGAGGGCGGTCGCCGATCCGGTCAGATCGGGGCCTGTGGGTGCCGGAATCTGTGTCACCCTATGCGATCTGCGCGTATTCGTGGATGAGGCCGCTGGGTCGATCGCGTCGACTTCAAGGGAGTGTGGTCCCTGGCGATGGGCGACTCTGGGTCGGTGAGTCGGTCTGGTGCCCGTTGTCCGAGTGATCGGTGCTGCCAGTGTCTGTTGTAGTGGTCGCGGTTTGCCATCGTGCACGAGGCGTCTGCGATGCGGAGCAGGCCCGTGGTGGTAGCGGCCGACGACCTCGGTGATCCGGGGCCGGGTCCGCTCTTCGACAGGTTCGGCTCGATGCGCTGTGGAGATGTCGATGAGGGCGAGCCCGGTCTCGGCCGCATTCTTGGCGCCGACGGTGCGCTTGACCCGGGTCTGGAGGCGAAGACGAGGCGTGCGTCAACGATCAGCTTCACTCGTCGTCGGCTTCACCGCACATGGAGACCTTGAGGTCATGTGTGTAGGTGCAATTATCGGCGTATAGCGTGTTTTGCCACGGAAGGCCCGGACGGGGTGTGGTGCGGCGAGTTTGGCCAGATGTTCGGTGACCAGCTCGTCCACGGTGATGCTCTGGCGCAGTCAGTTGACGCAGGCGGGCCTCAAGGTCTTCGGGCACCTGAATCGACATGCGTTCAGAACGTCGTGGGAGACGCCCCGGGAGGTGTTTTGCAGGAGCCGAAAAACCTGCGCCTGGTTGCCGAAGAGGCGCAGCAGCTTGGTACGGCTGCTGCGTACAACGCTGAGATCCTTGCCCTCCGTCATGAGGCCGTTGTGCTTCGCCGACAGGTCGAGCGGCCGCGGTTCTCATGGGCTGATCGTGCCGTGCTCTCTGCTCTCGCCCGGTACCTGCCACCCGTCTTACGTCGCCATCGGCTGGTCACCCCCGGCACCCTGCTGACCTGGCACCGCCGTCTGGTGCGCCGGAAATGGCGACAGGCACCAGCCAGGCCCTGGCGTACTTTCCTCCGTTCCCAGGCCCACACGCTGCTCGCCTGTGACTTCATGCACGTGGAGACCGTCTTCCTCAAGCGTCTCTATGTCTTCTTCGTCGTGGAGATTGCCACTCGGCGCGTCCATGTCCTGGGCGTCACCGCCCATCCCACCGGCGCATGGGTCACCCAACTCGCCCGCAATCTGCTCATGGACCTCGGAGACAGGGCCGGGTGCTTCCGGTTCCTCATCCGCGACCGGGACAGCAAGTTCACCGCCGCGTTCGACGCCGTCTTCGCCGGCAACGGCACAGCCGTCATCCCAACTCCGTCGCAAGCCCACGATCCAACGCGTTCGCCGAACGATGGATACGTACAGCCCGCGCCGAATGCACCGACCGACTCCTCATCACCGGCGAACGACACCTGCGCACGGTCCTCACCCAGTACGCCGAGCACTACAACGCGGGACGGGCCCACCGCAGCCTCGACCTACGAGCCCCCAGACGACCACCCGAGCGTCATCCCCCTGCCCGCTGCCGCAGTCCGACGGCGACAGCTACTCGGCGGTCTGCTCAACGAGTACCACACCACGCCACCCCAACGACTTCTCCATCCACAAGAAACACTCAGATCAGCGGCCTGATTGGGGGATTGACACCCTTCAGGCCTGCCGAAGGCCACCCGGCAGCACCACCCGGCCCGAGACGATCGCCGACCTCATTCTGCGAGCTCCACCCCCGCGTGGCTCAATGTGTCTGGTTCGCCGGTGTAGCCCTCGTGAACGTGGGAGACTCCTCGTGGGGGATCGATCTCGGTGGCGCGCATGAAATCCAAAAAGCGAGCCGCGACGGGCGAGAGGTCCTGAGAGCAGTGGTACATCACGCCGATGACCCTGGTTGCTCCCGGAGCATCCACGGGTACCGCCACGAGATCATCCAGGCCGAAACCCTGCAACTCCAAGGCCGGCAAAGCTGCCACGCCCACGCCGGCCCGTAGCAGCCCACGGATCGTCGCCGCGCTACAGGCATTGAAGTGGTGGCTCACCGAGATCGAGTACTTGCTGAACGCAGCGTCAGTGATCGCTCGGATGCTGGTTCCGGGCCGCGTTGCGACCACGGTCTCACCGTTGAAGTCCGACCACGAGATGGAATTCTGCGCCGACCAAGGATGGCTGTGGTGCGCGACGCCGTAGAACTGTTCCTGGAGCAGTGGTGAGAAGCGGAAGCCGTCCGGCAGGTCACCACGGGCGGTCAAGCCGAGTTCGACAGTCCCACTTTCGAGGCGTTCGACAACTTCATCCGCAGCCCCGTCGATGATCTCGAACTCCACCTCGGGGTGATCCAGTATGAAGCCGCGCACCATGTCCGGCAGCACAGCCGCCGCGAGCGACGGAAGCGCGGCTACGGCGATGGTTCCGGACTGAGCCGCTACGTATGACATGAAGCGACTCAGTCGCATGTCCATGTCGTCGAGGACGGCGCCCGTCATGAGGAGAAAGGCGTGCCCCGCGGCCGTGAGGTCGAGCTGCCGGGTGGTGCGGTCGAACAACCGCACCCGCAGGAGACGCTCGACTTCCTTGATCCTCCTGCTGAGGACTGACTGAGAGATGTGCTCTGCTGCGGCTGCTTTCGTGAAACTGCCGGATGCGGCGAGTGTCCGGACCGCGCGAAGCTGCTGCAGCGTCAGGTCAGGGATCGGCATGGCTCCACCTATTGCCGCACACTCGGGTGGACGTGGCACTCACGACTGAGCCTGCGGTCCGGCGGCGCAGTAGCCGTTGTCGGTGTGCCCTGCCTTCAACTGCTCTACGCGCGCGAGGTCCGCGTTGACCCGAGCGACCTCCGCTCGCAGGCGTTCGGCCAGCACCTCTGCCGACCGGGCGTCTGCGGTTGTGCTCGGTTCGAGCAGGACGGTGAGGTATTTGCGGGCATCGCCGACGATGATCGCTTCGTTGATCAGTGAGCTCTCCTTCAACCGGGTTTCGATGGGCTGAGGATTGATCGTTTTGCCGCCTCGGGTGATGATCACGTCCTTCTTCCGGCCGATGAGCCGGATGTCACCGTGGGTTGTGCGCTCCATCAGGTCACCGGTGCGGAACCAGCCATCCTGGAAAACAGCCTCGGTCTCCGCCGGGTTGCGCCAGTATCCGTCGAAGAGCAGGGGCGCGCGGAGCAGCATTTCGCCATCGTCCGCGACTTTCACCTGGAACCGTGGGTCCGGGAATTCCCTGCCGATGAAGCCCGGACGAGGGAACGGCTGGTCGAAATGAGCGATGGGACACCCGGCCGTCTCGGTGAGACCGTAGTTTTCGCGGAGATCGAGCCCCCGGATCTGCCAAATGGCGATGACGCTTTCGGGCATCGCGGCAGATGCGGTGTAGGCAACACGGGTCGTCCAGGAAGGCGCGGCGGATGAGTTCGACGCCTTCTCGCCACTGGGACTTGTTCTCGGACGGGTCGACTTCGAACGCGCGCAGGGCGAGGGTGGTGTTGCCGCGTCCGGTGCCGAGTTCGACGCGGCCGTTGGAGAGGATGTCCTCGGTCGCGACGCGCTCGGCCACGCGCAGTGCGTGGTTCATCCGTGTCGGCAGCAGTGTCACGAGGTGGATGAAGCGGATCCGGCTGGTGAGAGCCATCAGGTACGGGTAGAGCACCTCCGGAGCCGAGACCGAGGCCGTCCCGAGGGCGACGTGCTGCTCGGAACTGCCGAAGGCGTCGAAGCCGACGCGCTCGGCGAGCAGTACCTCCTCGACCAGTTCCCGGGTCCCCCTCGGTCATGAGGATGAAGTCCATACCGACCCTTCCGTCAAATGTTATGCGCCGATAACGTAGGACCTAGCCCAGTCCAGGTCAAGGCCCCAGAAAGGGCAACAGGCGTTAGTTTCGATTAACGTGCGCGGGTCTGAGCGGCGGGCCTCTCCCCTGAAGGGTGTCTTTATTGCCGTACGGTGGTTGACTTGGCGCTTTGGGATCGCCCGACTATGGGCATGATCAGTGATCGTGGGTCTGCGACTGCTGTACCTGGTCTTCTGTCGGCTGCTGGGCTGCTTCCTTTTGCTGGGTCGGTCGACCGCCGCGAACAACGCCGAGATCCTCGTGCTTCGGCATGAGGTCGCTGTGCTTCGCCGGCAGGTAGAGCGGCCGCGGCTCTCATGGGCTGATCGTGGCGTGCTCTCCGCTCTCGCCCGGCACCTGCCACCCCTCTTACGCCGCCACCGGCTGGTCACTCCGGGCACCCTGCTGAACTGGCACCGTCGTCTGGTGCGCTGGAAGTGGCGCCAGACGGCGGTCAGATCGGGTAGTCCACCATCGCCGGAAGGGACAGTTGCGCTCATCCAGCGCCTGGCGAGAGAGAACCCGACCTGGGGATACGTCAGAATCCAAGGCGAACTGCGACGGCTCGGTCATCGGGTCGCCGCCGCCGCGATCCGGCGCGTCCTGCGCCGCTCCGGTCTTGTCCCTGCCGAATACTTCATCCGTGCAGGTCATGCTGCATGTTGGTATTCGTGGAGGATGTCGCCGAGGTGGTCGTGGCGGCGTATGTCCAGGCGGCTCAACTTGTCCGGATCGTTGATCGGTGTGGGCAGTGGGTGCAGCGGTCGGGCGTTGGCGATGCCCTGGTGGGGTCGGTGGGCGTTGTAGAACTGCCCGTACTTGTGCAGGGCGTGCAGGAGGTGGCGCTGGTTCCAGATCAAGGTCCGGTCCAGGAGCTCACGTCTGCAGGTCTGTACCCACCGTTCGATGAGCGAGTTCATTCTCGGCATCTGGATGCCGCTGAGAACGACTGTGATCCCCGCGTCCGCGAGGACGCCATCGAGCAGGGCGGGGAACTTCCCGTCCCTGTCTCGGATCATGAATCGTGCCCGGCAGTCGACGTCTTCGAGGTCCATGGCCAGGTTCTTCGCAGCTTGTGTTACCCAGGAGGTGGTCGGGTGTGCGGTGGCGCCCAGGATCCGGATGCGGCGACTACTGTGTTCGATCACCACGAGTATGTACATTCGCGCGCCGGACAAGGTGACCGTCTCAAAGAAGTCGCAGGCCAGGAGGGCGTCGGCTTGCGAGCGCAGGAAGTCGGCCCACGTGCTGGAGCTCCGGTCGGGCGCCGGATCGATGCCGGCATCCTTCAAGATCTTCCAGACGGTCGACGCGGCCACCTTCACACCCAGCACGAGCAGCTCACCGTGCAGACGCCTGTACCCCCACTGCGGATTCTCCCTCGCCAGACGCAGCACCAGAATCCGGATAGAGCGCACCGTACGAGGTCGACCAGGTCGCTTGGGCCGCGATAACGCGGCACGGTGGCGTGTGACGAGGTCGCGATGCCAGCGCAGCACCGTGTCAGGACGCACGAGCAGTCGCACACGCCGCAGGGTGGGTAGCGGAAGCCGGTGCAGCAGCGCCGCCAGGAACGCCCGGTCGCTTGAGCTGAACCGGAACTTTCTCTTACCGAGTTGGCGTTCCAGGACCGCGATCTGATGGCGCAGGGCGAGAATCTCTACATCCTTGTCCCGGCCACTCATCGGCAGCAGACGCAGCACCGCGAACGCAGTCGTCACACCAAGGTAGGCCAGTCGTAGCACCACGATCGATCATCATGACGCATGGACAACGGCTACGCGAGAGCGCCGGCTCGAGCGACCGCGGCCGACGACTGTGAGGTCCGGTGCAGGCCTCCGACCAGGGCGGATGACATTCTCGGCAAGCGCAAGTGCCGCCAGAAATGCCCGATCGGTCGGGGCGAACCGCACCCGCTCCTCACCGAGTTGGCGCTTCAGCACCATGATCTGGTGGCGCAAGGTGAGTATCTCGACAGTCTTGTCTCGATCACCCATCGGCAGCAGGCGCAGCATGGCGAACGCATTCGTCACGCCCAAGTAGGCCAGTCGCAGCAACACGGTCGTTCATCTTGCCGCCGCGAGTGCCAGCCTCGCGAGGGCGCCCGCTCGGGCGACTGCGCCGGTCGACCTCCCGTGCACCGCGCACCGCCTCCCACCAGGCCGGATGGGTTTTTCGGCAGGCGCAGCGTCATTCCTCTCGCATCGGCGCCCAACCGCCCACCGGTGCAGTTCTGCGCCGCGGCGGTGCACGGTCCGCTCAGCTCTAGGCGCCGGTGTTCGCCCTCTTGCGCAGGTAGGCCCGCCAGGTCATGGCCCAGCGCGCGGGGTCCTCCATCGCGTCGTGATCGAGGCGGTGTACCGCCTGGTTGTGAGGCGCGGTCTTGACGATCTCGGGATCGGAGTATGCCTCGTCGGAGATCTGGGCAAGGACCGCGATCCAGGTGTCGAGTGCTTCCTTGCCGTACATCTCGCCGGCTTCGGGTGTGAACGGTTCTGGGATGAGCCATGGTTCGTGGCTGCTCCACATGGCGTCCACCCCGAAGTCCGTCATGCGGTTCTGCACGTCGTGGACGCCGACGCCGGTTTCCTCCTTCATCTGAGTCAGGCTGTAGCGCGTCATTTCCAGGCGCGGGCTGGTCGCGTCGGGGTGTGAACGGGTGACGCCGCGGATGGCGAGCAGGCCCCGCTCCATGTAGTTGTTGGCGAGGACGGAGATGTCGGAGGCCTCGGCAACACCCTCCGCCCCCATGGCGCGGATCCAGGCATAGGCCTTCAGTACCACGGGCACGTTGCCCCAGAACTCGCGGATCTTGCCGCAGCTCTCCGGCCGGTCGTGATCGAGGTAGTACCGGTCGCCGTCGTGGGCGACAACCGGAGTCGGCACGAAGGGTGCCAGTTCCGCCGAGCAGCCGTAGGCGCCGACAGCCGGTCCCCCCACCCCGCTCTTGGGAGCGCCGAAGGTCTTGTGGAGCATGAACATGCAGGCGTCGAAGCCGATCTCGCGGGCACGGATCTTGCTCATCATGCCGTTGAAGTTGGCGCTGTCGTAGAAGCACAGGCCACCCGCTTCGTGCACCACCCGAACCCACTCGCGCATCTCCGGGTTGTACACACCCATGTCGTCCGGGTTGTTGACCATGAGAGCGGCCGTACGGTCGGACACCGCGGCCTTCAGAGCGTCCAGCGAGGGGTAACCGTTCTCGTCGAGCATCAGGGTGATGACCTTGAAGCCCGCGGCGGCGGCGGTCGCGGCGTTCGAAGGGTGGGTCTGGATCGTGGTGATGATCTCGTCGCGCTGCTCCAGTTCGCCGCGGGACGCGTGGTAGGCACGTGTCACGGCGCAACTGGTGTACGCGGCGTCGGCGCCGCCACCGGCCTGGAAGATGAACTGGTCCATGCCGGACAGCTCGCGCAGAATGGCGTCGAACCTGTGCACGATCTCGAGAGTTCCCTGCAGGGTGTCGTCGTCCTGGTAGGGATGTGCCTCAGTGACCTCGGGGCGCCATGCGATCGCCTCGTTCACCTGCGGGTTGTACTTCATCGTACAAGTGCCGAAGAGGCTGACGCCCATCATGCCCAGAGTCTGCTGCGACAGCCGCAGGTAGTGGTAGAGCACCTCCGGCTCCGACACCTCGGGCAGTGACGGCCTGTCATGTCGTCGCAGCGCGAAGGGGATCAGGTCGGCGGCGTCGCCCACCTCGGCTTGCACCGCCTCCTCGGCTTCAGGTACGGCGAGGCCGCGGCGGCCGGGATAGCCCATCTCCAGGATGACCGGCTCGTTCCACACCGGGGCGTGGTATTCGCGAAGCGTGGCGCTCATCGTGCTACTACCTCCGAGAGTGCGTCGACAAGACGCAGTAGGTCGGCTTGGGTGTGTACTTCGGTGACGCAGAAGAGGGCACTCTGCCCGAGCTCGGGGAAGTCGCGCGACAGGTCCGCGCCCCCGAATATGCCGTGCGCGCGCAGTGCCTTGTTGATGTCCGCGACGCTGCGTCCCGTGCCGCTGAAGTCCACGACGAACTCCTTGAAGAAGCCCGACGGGAAGGCAACCCGTACGCCTTCGATGGAGGCGATGCGCCGCGCGGCGTAGTGGGCGCGCTGCAGGATCAACTCGCCCACGTCCTTGAAGCCCTCGGGGCCCATCAGCGCCATGTAGACGGCGTTGGCGATGGCCCACATGTAGACCGAGTGACCGGTCCAGTCCTTGCCCTTCTCGCGCAGACCGTAGGAGCTCTGCTCGAAGAGGCTGAGGCCGAAGCCGTATTCGCCTTCCTTCGTTGTGTCCGTGATGCTGATGAACAAGGTCGGATACTGGCGGGCGTAGCGTTCCTCGTCGCGCGAGGCGATGAAGCCGCCCACTCCACCGCCCGTGTTCATGTGCACGCCGAGCGGCTGGGTGGTGCCGATGACGATGTCGGCCCCGTAGTCGATGGGCGCAGCCAGCACGCCGAGGGAGATTGGATCGACGCCGACGATCGTCTCGGCCCCGGCGGCGTGGGCGATGGCGGCGATCTCAGCCCCCTGGTGCTCGATCACGCCGAGGTAGGAGGGGGTCTCGAAGTAGACCGCGGCCGTCCTCTCGCCGACGACCTGACGCAGGTCGTCGAGGTCCATCAGACCCGTCTCGGGGTCGAATTCGACGAGGCGGACCGTGATGTGGCTCGGCATCTCGATCGGTTCGCAGTAATTGCGGATGACGGAGAGCCGTTCCGGGTCGATTGCCCGGACCACCGCAACCTCGTCCCGCCCGGTGATGCGTGAGGCCATCCGAATCGCGTGCCCCGCCGCGACTCCCCAGCTACGGACCGGCATGCCGACCAGGTCCATCTTGAGGAGTTCACCGAGCTGACTGCAGAACTCGAACCAGGCCTGGTTGCGTCCATGATCGGAACTCGGCTCGCCGAACACCGAGGTGAGCCACTCATTGCGGCGCACCACCTCGTCGACGGCCGCCGGCACATGGTGCTGCCAGCAGCCGGCGCCGAGGAAATTCAGATTCTGCTCGGTGGTCTGGTTCTTCGACAGCGTCTCGATGAGGTGACGTCGAAGCTCACTCTCGGACAGCGCGGGAGGAAGATCGAGCGGACGCGAGAGACGGTGCTCGGTCGGCACCTGGCTGAACAGTTCCTCCACGGAACCGACGCCGATCGCGTCCAGCATCTCCTGCTTGATCGCCGGCACGGAGTTGGCCATGTACCTGTGTGCTACATGTTCTTTCATTGGATTCTCCTTGTATGGATAACCGTTGGGCTTCCGGCTCTGCCCTGCGCCGGATCGGCCGGTTGGGGTCAGGCGCTCACCTTGTAGAAAACGCTGCGGTCCGGGCCGGTGTGGAGCCGCATGTAGACGGCCAGTAGCGCGTCGACCTCGGCGTCGCCGGTATCGACGCGCAGACTTGCCGCCTCAAGAGCGACGAGCTTGTCCAGCGGGGTGACCACGATGATGCCCTCGCGGCCGACCTTCCGGATGACCTTGGCGCTGATCTGCTGGTTGCCGCGCCCGAACAGGTAGCCCTGGCCGCCCAACACGCCCACTACGATGCGGGTCTCACGCCCCTCCATGAGGTCGAGCAGCGCCCGCTCGTCGAGGTCGGATCCTATGAGCGCACCGTTCAGTACGGCGTCGACGCCGAGCAGCGTGGAGGGCAGGCCGAGCGACTTCATGACGCGTCGCATGGTGGTGCCGGGCCCCACGATGTAGAGGACCCCCTCCCGCATCCGTGCCGCGACGCGCCGGCAAGCCGCTTCCAGCACCGCGTTGTCGTCCGCTCGGGATCCCGCTTTGGCGTTCTGCGCGAGATGGCGCTCGTAGGGACTGCGGGCGTAGCCGTATAGGCGTGCCGAGAGCCGGTCCTCGCGGAAGGCGGTCTCGTCGAGGTCCATGACCTCAGCGTCGCGTAGTCGGGCCGTAGGACTGCCGTCGAGGAACAGAGCCGCGAGGCCGCCTGCGCTTTCGGGGTTCGCGCCGAACACCGCCGAGTGCATCTTCACCCCCGCCGGGATGCCGAGCACAGGCACGCGGTCGCCAACCGCGCTCAGAATGTCACGCGCCGTGCCGTCGCCGCCTGCGAACAGGAGAAGGTCGACCGCCGAGAGTGCCATCGCCGCAGCGGCCGCCTTGGTGTCGGCAGGCCCGCTGGCACCCGGCTCTGTCCGGTGCACGACGACAGGGTCCAGTCCGGCGGCCAGAGCGCTGTGTTCGCCCAGGTCACCGGACGCCGTCACGAGGCGGAACGGCGTCTTCGAGGCGGTGAGACGAGCGAGCGCGCGGACAGTTCGTTCGCCCGACAGAGGACGCGCGCCCCGCCGCTTCGCCTCTTCCAGGATGTCCGGTCCGTCGGTCCCCTTGAGGCCCACGCTGCCGCCCATGCCCGCGAGCGGATTGACGATCAGGCCCAGCTTCCTGCCCGTCCGCCGCCCCGCGACCTCGCCGGCGAGGGGGCGATCCGGTTCCGCCGTCGCTGCCCCGGCAGCACCGAGCGTCGCATCATCTCGGTCCGGGTTATCCGACATAGGGCTGAACTCCTACTTGTAGATCAAAAGAGTTTTCTCAAAGCGGCGGAGTATCACCGCAAGGGCTCAGGCCTGCCGCACGTCAACGACGGGCCGGCTGCGCTGGGACGCTGATCCATTGGGTTTAGCCAAGCACCCCTCAGCGACAAAGAGAAACAAAACTTCGGCCGCATCTACGCCGTGTAGTTGTTAATAGGCTTCTCATGCAGCCTGTGAATCGTTCCATTACTGGCTCGCATGATAGGAAGACGCGGTCGAGCGCGAGGCCGGTGAGTCGGAGGTGGCCGCGCCGGTGAGACCGTGCACGGCAGGTGAACATTCCTCCGAGGGCCGAGGGCCGAGGGCCGAGGGCCGGACGGACTGCCTGCCACTGGCCGGCCGGAGCCGGCTCGGGCAGTGTTCGAACCGACGGTTGACGGATGCCGCTTCGGGGGGACATGCGTACCGCACGACAGCCACTGACGCCTCGGACCCCGAGGTTCCTGATAACGGGATACGCCAGGAGCCGTGCGCGACGGGTCGACTGAGCGGGTGCTCAGAACTCCTCGGGCCTACCAGTTGCCGTCTCGATGCGCGACACCAGGTCACTTTCCCGATCCCGTACCTCGACCGCTGTGGCGCGGAACGCGTCGATCAGGGGTGTCGCAGGCCCGCGCCATGCCAGAACCAATTCGGATCCGGCGACATCGGTGATGGGTCGGTACACGATCGATGGACGAGGGGCGAATCGGGACATGCTGATCGCGGTGACCGTGATCGCTTCTCCGGACGTGACTTTCTCCAGCTCTCCCTCCATCGAGCCGACCATGGGCCCGACCCGAGGAAGCAACTGTTCGTCCAGTCCGGTGTCGCGCAGCGTCCAAAATCTCGACCATGCCCTGTCGTCGGTACGTGGCGCGAGAATTCGCTCACCGACAAGATCGTTCAGGGTCACGGCTCGAGCGGCTGCCAGAGGATGACTCTGGTCGACGCCAATAGCGCGGGGTTCGACGAACATTGGCTCGACGTGGAGGTCCGGGCATTCGATCGGCGTCCGTACAAATGCGATGTCGGTGGTGTTCGAGCACAGGCCACAAGACGGGTCGCCCCATTGGAACGTCTCCAGCTCGATCGCGACAGAAGGATGGCTCGCACGAAAGGCGCGGAGGATCGGCGAATCGAGTTCGAGCAGTGAGGACACGCTGAAACCGATGCGGAGCGGTGCCTCGATTCTGTCGCGGGTGGCACGGGCGGCCAGTGCGCCCTCTTCCAGGGCGTTGAGTGCCGTGCGAACGCTGCTGAGGAACAGTTCCCCGGCTTCGGTCAGGGCGACCGAGCGGGTGGTGCGCATCAGGAGCGGGACCCCGACCTGCTCTTCCAGCTCGGCGACGCTGCGGCTGAGTCCCTGCTGCGAAATGTGAAGGATCGCGGCCGCGCGCGTGAAGTGCAGCTCTTCGGCGAGGGTCGCGAAATGACACAGTCGGCGCGTGTTGACGTCCACATCACCAAAGGTAGGGCGTGTACAAGTGTTCGGTAATCAGGCGCCGGCCAGCGCGACGTTCAAACGTGAGACGCTCCGGGGCCGCAAGCAGTGGTCCAGCGGGCGCGAGGTCCGCCTCGACGCGTTCCGCTGGCTGCACTGCCACAATGCCCGACGCTGTCACTCCCGCCTGAGGCAAGGCAGGAAGTGCTGGGGGAGCAGCTCGTCAGTACTGGTAGAACCCCTGCCCGGACTTGCGGCCCAGTTGGCCCGCCTCGACCATGCGCTGAAGTACCGGAGGCGGGAAGTAGAGGGGTTCCTTGAACTCGTCGTACATGGCCTCCGCGGCGGCCTGCACTGTGTCCAGGCCCACCAAGTCAGCCAGCCGCAGGGGACCCATGGGGTGTGCGCATCCCATCTGCATGCCGGTGTCGATGTCCTTGGCGCTGGCGAAGCCTGACTCCATCATGCGGATCGCGGACAGCAGGTAGGGGATCAGCAGTGCGTTGACCACGAAGCCGGCGCGGTCCCCGGCGGTGATGGCCTGCTTCCCGAGCGCCTCGACCGCGAACCGCTCGGCCCGCTCCCGGGTCCGTGCCGCGGTGAGCAGCGAGGGCACCAGCTCTACCAGGCGCAGCACCGGTACCGGGTTGAAGAAGTGGATGCCGATCACCTGCTGGGGGCGGTTCGTCGCCATGGCGAGCTTCATGATGGGGATCGAGGAGGTGTTCGATGCGAGCAGTGCGTCGGGCTGCTCGACGACCTTGTCCAGTCTGGCGAAGATCTCGGTCTTCAGTTCCTCGTGCTCGGCTACGGCCTCGACCACCAGCTCACGGTCGGCGAACTCGTCCAGGTCGGTGGTGAAACGGAGTCGTGCGAGGGCGAGGCCGGCCGACTCCGCGTCGACTTTGCCGGTCGTCACAGCACGGCTCAGCGACTCGCGGACCCGGACTCTGCCGCGTTCGACGCCCGCCCGGTCCGCGTCGGCCACCACCATGTCGAGGCCCGCGCGGGCACACACCTCGGCGATGCCCGCCCCCATCAGGCCACAGCCGACGACTCCGATCCGCTGTGGGTCGGTCATGATTCCGCCTCTCTTCGTACGTGGCTCTCGGTGTCCTCCTCGGGGCGCTTCCCTGTCAGCCACGGATCCGGCGCTCCTGATCGGACCACTCCTTGGCCCGCAGCTCGAACTTCTGAATCTTGCCGGTGGCGGTCTTGGGCAGTTCGGTGACGAACTCCACGATGGCTGGGGCCTTGTAGCCGGCGATCAGCGTGCGGACGTGTGCGATCAGGCTGTCGCCGTCAAGGGCAGCGCCGTCCTTGAGGATGACAAATGCCTTGGGGCGTTCACCCCATCGCTCGTCCGGGACGCCGACGACCGCCGCTTCCTGGACCTCGCGGTGGGAGAGCAGCGCCTGCTCGACCTCTATGGTCGAGATGTTCTCCCCGCCCGAGACGATGACGTCCTTGGCACGGTCGGTCAGTTCGATGTAGCCGTCGTCGTGCCAGACGCCCAGATCGCCGGAGTGGAACCAGCCGCCCGTGAACGCCTCCGCGGTGGCTTCGGGATCGTCCAGGTAGCCCTTCATCACCGTGTTGCCGCGCATCACGATCTCGCCGACCGTTCGCCCGTCTCTCGGTACGTCCTTCATGTCAGTGCCGACGACCCGCACCGGATCGGCCTGGAACATGGCCACACCCTGGCGGGCCAGCAGTCGGGCGCGCTCGTCCGGGGTGACGTCTCGCCAGGCGTCCTTCCGCTCGCAGACCGTGTAGGGGCCGTAAGTCTCGGTGAGTCCGTAGACGTGGACGATGGAGGCGCCCAGCTCCTCCATATGTCCGATGATGGCGGGGCTCGGTGCCGCTCCCGCCGTCGTCACGACCAGCGGCTTGGAGAGAGGCTTGGCCGCGGGGGAGTTCGCCAGCATGGCCAGAACCGTCGGCGCCCCGTTGAGATGGGTGACGCCCTCGCTCTCGAGCAGATGCCAGATGTTCTCCGGATCCACGGTGCGCAGACAGACATGCGTGCCGCCGACCGCGGTGACGGCCCAGGCCGTGCACCATCCGTTGCAGTGGAACATCGGCAGGGTCCACAGGTAGACGCTGTCAGGGGTGTGCCGTGAGTGGATCACCTCGCCGAGGGCATTGAGGTACGCGCCCCGGTGGCTGTACATCACCCCTTTGGGTCGTCCGGTGGTGCCGGAGGTGTAGTTGACCGAGATGGTGTCGAGTTCGTCGTCCACGGTCCATTCCGCGTACGAGGCATCGTCACCGCGGCTCAGCAACTGCTCGTAGTTGGGCCCGGACAACAGCGGACGGGCACCGGCGCCCAGGCCCGTGCCGGTGAGATCCACGAGGGAGACGATTTCGCGAACGGAGGCCAGCCGGTCTGCGATCGGCAGGACCATCTCCTGCAGTCCCGTGTCCACCACGAGGAGTTTCGCGCCGGAATGGTCGCAGATGTAACGCACCTCCTCCGGCGACAGGCGAGTGTTGACGGCGACCAGGGAGGCTCCGGCCAGCGGCACCGCGAAATGCGCGATCAGCAGCTCGGGCGTGTTTGGACACAGGTAGGCCACCCGGTCGCCCGCTTCCACGCCGGACGCGCGCAGTGCGCCGGCGAGCCGAATGGTGTGGTCGGCGAACTCGGCATAACTCAGGCTGCGGTCCCCGTAGCGGATCGCGGTCTTGTCCGGATGGACGGTGGCAGCGCGCTCGAGATAGGCCAGCGGGGTGAGCGGGGTGATGTATGGCGGCTGGGTCATCACTGCCTCCGGAAGGCGAGTGGGCTGCGGCGTAGGGCGCGGGACGGACAGGCCGCCCACCCGGTTCGGATGGAAAAGAACAGCGCGCCATGAGATGCCAGCAGCGGAGATCGACGTGGGATGGTGGGTACCGATGGCTGAACGGGGTGACACCAGGATGCGGGACCGGTGCCAGTCCTCGTTAGTGGCAGGATCACAAATGCGGTTGTGGCTGACTCACAAACCGTGGGTCCGGCCTCGCCGACCGCCCAGCAGTCGTACCGCGACCAGGATCTCCAGCACGTCCGCGAAGCGCCTCAGGTCGCAGCCGGTGCGCTCGGCGATCCGCTCCAGCCGGTAGTAGGCCGTGTTCGGATGCACGTGCAGGCGCTGCGCCGTGGTGCGGGCGTTCAGGTCGCTCGCGACGTACTCGAGGAAGGTGGCGACCAGATTGCTCCCGTTCGCGAGGTCCTCTGTCACGAACCTGGAGATATCCGGACGGATGAGGCGTCGTGCCGTGTCGCCGTGGCGGAGGAACAGGTAGTCCAGGCTGGACAGCAGCGGCAGTGCGATCACTCCGGCCTCGTTACCGAGTCCCTCTCGTGCGGCGCACGCCTCGGCGTATGCCTCAGGGATCTTGCCGAGGCCGGCGTGGTCCGTACTGATGCCCACCGAGAGGCCCTGACGCCGCAGTTCCGGGAGCAGATGCCCGAGGGTTTGAGTGAACGCCGCCGCGCCGCCCGTCTGGGCCGGTGCGACGCCCACGACTTCGTCCTGGCGGGCGACCGCGAAGCCCTGCGGCGCGAGTCTGCGTAGCGTGGCGACGACATCTTGGAGCGTCTGCTGGGCCGATCCGCCGGCCGGAGTCAGGACCGGAGTGGCCGAGAGCACGACCAGGCGAGTATCAGCTTCGAGTCCCACCACCCGCAGCAGTGCCTGTTTCGGTCCGGCGGAGATGTCCCGCGCGGCCAGCAGGTCCTCCAGCAAGTCGCGGCGGATCCGGTCGCTTTCCGCGAGATCGTGCTGTTGGGCGGTCAGGTAGGCCTCGGCGGCCAGCGAGCTTCCCACCTCGATGACGCGCATGACCTGCCCGACGAGGGCGAGCGCCGCGTCGCGCGAGTCCGGGTCTTCCCCGCCCACCTCGAGCAAGCTCTCCCAGAGGGTCAGCTGCGCGACCCGGAAGGCGTGGAGGAAGTCGGCGAGGGAGATGCCCTGCCGGACTCTGCGCCCGGCCTGCGTCTCGGTGGGCGGAAAGTCTTCCCGCCGCGCAGGTCTGCCGAGCCGCACACTGGTGAGCAGTGCCCGGAAGATGGCTTCGACGTGTACCGTCACGTCGCTGCGAAGTTCCGGCGCTGTACAGGCCGCGTACGCCGGAACCTGGTCCCAGATAGCCTCGACGGCGCTGGTGACCACACGGTCGAGGGACGCCTCGACCGTGTCGACGACACCTTCTACCGCGTCATTGTCCGCCGTGGTCATGTCTGTTCCTGTCGGCCGATCGGGTCGCGCAGACAGGCGCTGCGCGCTCCTGCCAGGTTAATGTGGGCTTGTGAGATGCTCACACATGACCTCACTCCGGGAAGGTGGGAGGAGTAGGGGCGCAGCGACCCCGGTGATGTCGTCACCTTTCTGGTTCACAGTGGTCCGAAGCATGACCAGCCGCAGGCGGACGGGCTTGCCCTGTCCAACTCTGCCATCATGCCTTCGGGCTTGCGTTCGCGGGCGCGCACGGGGTGACCAGCCGGTGGCGGCGTAGAGGCGGGTGGCAGGTGCCGTGCGAGAGCGGAAAGCACGGCGCGATCAGCCCATGAGAGCTGCGGGCGCTCGATCTGCCGGCGCAGGACGGCGACCTCATGGCGAAGCGCGAGGATCTCGGCGTTGTTCGCGGCGGTCGATCGGCCCAGCAAGAGGAGGCGGCCCAGTAGTCGGCAGAAGATCAGGTAGAGCAGTCGCAGACCCACGATCACTGATCGTGCCCATACTTGGGCGAACGAAAGCTCCAGGTCAACCACCGCGCGGCGATAAAGACACCCTTCAGGGCAGGTGCAGGCGTCCGTCGTGGACTTCGGCGATCTGGTCGACGGCGGTGAGGTGGGCGCGGTCGTGGGTGACCAGGACCGTGGCAGTGGCCTGTTGGTGGGTGAGGCGGGTAATGAGGTCGATGACGGCGGCGCCGCGTTCGTGGTCGAGGGCGCTGGTGGGTTCGTCGACCAGGAGGACGGTGGGGTCGTTCATCAGGGCGCGCGCGATGTTGATGCGCTGGCGCTGGCCGCCGGAGAGCTGGTGGGGGCGGCGGCGAGCCTGGTCGGCCAAGTCGACGGCGTCGAGGAGTTCCATGGCCCGGTCGCGTGCGGTGCGGGGCTTGCGGCCGTCGATCTGGGCCATGACCTGGAGCTGTTCGGCGGCGGTGAGGGAGGGCAGCAGGTTGGGCTGCTGGAAGACGATGCCGATCTTGTGGCGGCGCAGGTCGGTGAGTTCACCGCGGGCCATGCCCGTGGTGGCCTGGCCGTCGATGATGACGGTGCCGGTGTCGGGGGTGATGAGGGTGGCGGCGACCGCGAGGAGGCTGGACTTGCCGGAGCCGGAGGGGCCGACGACGGCGGTCAGGGTGCCCTTGGGCACGTCCAGGGTGACCTGGTCGAGGGCGGTGAGGCGCGAGTCGCCGTCGGGGTAGGTGAGGGTGATGTCGGTCAGGTTGAGACTCATCGGGCGCTCCCCAGGGCGGTCAGCGGGTCGACGGAGGTGATGCGGCGGATGGACAGGGCGGCGCCGAGCGCGCCGAGCGCGATCGTCACGGCGGCCGGGACCAGGACCGTGGCGGGGGTGAGGAGGAAGGGCACGGCGCTGCCGGAGACGAGGGTGCCCAGGGCGGCGGCGATGCCGGTGCCGATCAAGGTCCCGCCGGCCAGCAGGATGACGGCCTGGCCGAGGGCGTCCTTGAGCAGGTTGGCGGTGGAGGTGCCCAGCGCCTTGAGGACGGCGACGTCGCCGCTGCGCTGAATGGTCCACACGGTGAAGAAGGCGCCGATGACCAGGGCGGAGATGGCGAACAGGAAGCCGCGCATGAGCTGCAGGGAGCCGTTTTCGGAGGTGTAGGAGCCGATCGCGGACAGCGAGTCGTCCTTGGAGACCGTCTTGGTGTCCGCTGCCTCATCGGTGGCCTTCACATCGGCGCCGGAAGTGGTGTTCAGGGCGATGACGGTGGCGGTGGGCCCACTGGTCTTGCCGGTGGGGGGTGCGGTCTTCTGCCAGGTGTCGAGGCTGGTCCAGACGACCGGGGTGTGGCTGAAGGAGGCATCTCCGCTCACTGCGGCGACGGTGATCTTCTGTCCGGCCAGGGTGAAGGTGTCGCCGGCGCTCACGCCGAGGTCGTCGGCGGCGGTGGTGGAAAGCACAGCGCCATGGCCGTCGATCTTGTTGCTGTCGGGGGCGAGTGCGGAGCCGGGCTGCACGCCGAAGGAGGAGACGCCGGTGCTCTTGTTTCCGGCGCTGGCCTTGGTGGTGGTGATGCCCAGCGGTTCGGCGCTGCGCACGCCGGGCGTCTTGGCCCACTGCCGCCACTGCTTTTCGGTGACGGTGGAGTTGGCGTACGACAGGTCCTCGCCGCTGCCGGGCGCATCGAAGGCGATTTGGTTTGCGGGCAGGGACGTGATCGCGGAGATGTTCTGCTGGCCCAGGCCGGCGGTCAGCCCGGACAGCAGCCCGACCAGCAGGGTGATCAGCACGATGACGGTGCCCATCAGGGCGAAGCGACCCTTGGCGAATTTCAGGTCTCTCCAGGCGACGAACACGGCGTGGACCTGCCCTTTCAGGTGGGAGAAGCGGTATGTCTCCACCCTTGCCGCCAGATACCCGGCCGGGCATCTGGCCCAGGAGAGCACTTGCCGCACCGAAAGGCGGCACGCCGGTTGTAACTTTCGATGGAGGCCCGGCGGGGGGCTTCTTCATAGGCTGGAGGGACTGTGAACACCACCGCCCCCACCCTGACCCCCACCAGCCGCGCTCTGGCCTGGTGCCTGCACCTGCTGGTCGTCGGTCTCCTGGCCCTGGCCGCAGGCCGGGCCGTGGCCGATCACCTTCCGCACGCCGGCTGGGTCCTCGCCGCGGCCGTAGCATGCGGCCTGGTCTATGCGGTCGGCCCGGTACTGCCTCGGGTAAGCCGCTCACGGCGGGCCGCCGCACTGTGGCTGGCCGCCGTGAGCATCCTCTGGCTGGTGCTGCTGGCCCTGTCCGCCAACGGAGTGTGGGTGGCTTTCCCGCTGTACTTCCTCCAGCTCCACCTGCTGCCCCGCCGCGCTGGACTGGCCGCGGTGGCGGTCACCGCGGCGGCGGCCATCGCCGGTTTCGCCGTACACCAGCGTTCCTTCAACGCGGCGATGGCGATCGGGCCGGCCCTCGGCGCTGCCGTGGCGGTCGCGGTGGTGTGGGGGTATCAGGCCCTGTACCGAGAGAGCGAACAGCGCAGGCGCCTGATCGAGGAACTCACCGCCACTCGCGCAGACCTGGCCACTGCTCAGCACACCGCCGGGGTACTGGCCGAACGCGAACGCCTGGCCCGGGAGATCCACGACACCCTCGCCCAGGGCCTCTCCAGCATCCAACTGCTGCTGCGCGCCGCCGAACGCGCCCTCCCCCAGACCCCGGAGAGTGCTGCCCGCTACGTCGACCAGGCCCGCCAGACCGCCGTCGACAACCTCGTCGAAGCCCGCCGCTTTGTCGCCGCCCTCGCCCCACCCGCCCTGGAAGGCACCACCCTCGCCGCCGCCTTGGAGCGGCTGTGCGCCACCACGAGCACCCGTCACCGGATCACCGCACGCTTCCACCTCACGGGCGAGCCCGTACCACTGCCGACCGCGCACGAGGTCGCGCTGCTGCGCATCGCCCAGTCCGCCCTGGCCAACACCCTCCGCCACGCCGAGGCCACCACCGCCGAGGTCACCCTCAGCTACCTGGGCGATCACGTTGCCGTGGGTATCGTCGACGACGGACGCGGCTTCGACCCCGCCCACCTGCCCGTCCCCGACCCCGACGCCGGCGGGTTCGGACTGGCCGCCATGCGAGCCCGCACGCAGGCCCTCGGCGGCACCCTCGCCGTCGAATCCGCCCCCGGCCACGGCACCGCCCTGGCCGCCCAACTGCCCCTCGACCCCACCCCCGGCCCCGACACCCCATCCCATCCCGCACCCGAGGCGTGACCGTGACCGACACCCCCATCCGCCTGCTCCTGGCCGACGACCATCCCGTCGTACGGGCCGGACTGCGCGCCGTACTGGAGACCGAGCCCGGCATGACCGTGGTGGCCGAGGCCACCACCGCCGAGGACGCCATCGCCCGCGCCGCCCAAGGCGACATCGACGTCGTCCTCATGGACCTCCAGTTCGGCAAGGGCATGAACGGCGCGCAGGCCACCGCCGCGATCACCGCCCGCGCCGGGGCGCCCCGCGTGCTGATCGTCACCACCTACGACACCGACGCCGACACCCTGCCCGCCATCGAAGCCGGCGCCACCGGCTACCTCCTCAAGGACGTCCCACCCGAGGACCTGGCCGTCGCGGTACGCACCGCCGCCACGGGCCGCACCACCCTGGCACCGGCCGTCGCGGACCGGCTGATGAACCGCCTGCGCACCCCGGGCACCGCCGTGACCCGCCGTGAGAGCGAAGTCCTGGCCCTGGTCGCCGAGGGCCTGTCCAACCAGGCCATCGGCGCCCGGCTCCACCTCACCGAAGGGACCGTCAAATCCCATCTGGCCCGCATCTACGCCAAGCTCGGTGTCGACTCGCGCACCGCCGCCGTCGCCACCGCCACCGAACTCGGCCTCATTCGCCGCCAGTAAGTCCCGCCCCGCACCCGCACAGCCCGGCCCTTCCCTCGCCGCGTGCCCTGGCTCGAGTACTCGACGACATCCCACTGATCACCCGGTGGAAGGCAGCGCGCTCACCGGGGCCGGACCACCGAATCGGTGA
The DNA here is from genome assembly GCF_047218265.1 of Streptomyces sp. CY-1. Lineage (NCBI taxonomy): Bacteria > Bacillati > Actinomycetota > Actinomycetes > Kitasatosporales > Streptomycetaceae > Streptomyces > Streptomyces sp. CY-1. Next base: position 2,547,507 of record NZ_CP178393.1, on the reverse strand, counting down.
CATCCAGCATGTCCACCATGCGGTTCAGCCTGCCGCTTGCACGTGCCACGTGGGCCCGGGGCAGCCGGATCTCAGCGGTGGCCCTGGAGGCGTCCGCCACCCCGTAGGACAGGGCCAGCGCTGGCATGCTGCTCAGTGTGGCGGCGATCCGGCCCAGCGCTCCGCGGCTGTCGCGGAGCGACACGTTGAGCGTGCATGCCGCATCATCCGGCTCCAGCTCTCCTGTAAGTGGTGTGGGGCCGGCGTGCCCGCCTGCTCCGCGCCGCGTGCGCAGGAGCCCGTAGGTGAGGGCCTCCTGAAGTGCCTCGCAGGATGCGGCGGGCACGTTGTCCGCGACGCCGACCGTGGACCACTCGCCGTTGCCGTCGCTGGTGGTGACCAGGACCCGGGTCGTGGACTCGGTGCCGTGGCGGCCCTCCAGGATGCGGACCTTGTAGTCGACCAGCTCGAAGGAAGAAACCTGCGGGTACGTCGACCGCAACGCCTGGCGCATCGCCCGGTCGAGGGCGTTGACCGGTCCGTTGCCCTCGTCGGTAGCGACGGTCCTCTTGCCCTGGGCGCGGGTTTTCACCGTCGGCTCCGCCTGACGCGGCACGCCGGGCTCACCCTCCGTGATCACCCGCCACGACTCCAGCTCGAAACAGGTCTCGGCGCGGCCCTCGGCCTCCTCGCGCAGTAGCAGCTCGAAGGAGGCGTCGGCGGCCTCGTACGTGTAGCCCTTAAGCTCGCTTTCCTTGACCCTGTGGGTGCCGGAAACTGTGTCACCCCTATGCGACCTGCGTGTATTCGTGGATGAGGCCGCCGAGTCGATCACGTCGATGGATGCGGGTGTTGTCGGTGGCGGTGAGTGGTTCGGGCTCGGTGAGTCGGTTTGGCGCCCGTTGTCCGAGGGATCGGTGCGGCCGGTGTCTGTTGTAGTGCTCCGCGTACTCACTGACGATGAGGCGTAGGTGGCGCTCTCCCGTGATCAGGATGTGGTCGGTTGCCTCACGTCGGCATGATCCGATCCAGCGTTCTGCGATCGCGTTCATCCGTGGCACGGCGGGCAGGGTGGGGACCACGCGTATGCCGGTCGCCTGGAAGACAACGTCGAAGCTGTCGGTGAAGTAGGCGCCGCGGTCCCGGATGAGGAATTTGATCGACTCTGCGCGGTCGCCCAGGTCCATGAGGTAGTTGCGTGCTTGCTGGGTGATCTAGGGGCCGGTCGGGTGCCGGGTGATGCCGGGGATGTGCACGTGTCGGGTGTCGTGGTCGATGAAGAACAGTACGAACCAGCGTCGCAGGAAGACCGTGTCGATGTGGAAGAGGTCGGTGGACACGATGGCGGAGGCCTGGGCTTTGAGGAAGGTGGGCCAGGAATGGTCCGTTCGCTGGGGCGCGGGGTCGATCCCGGCGTTCTTCAGGATCTCCCAGACGGTTGATGCGCCGATCTTGCGTCCCAGGTTGAGCAGTTCGCCGTGGATCCGGCGGTACCCCCACCCGGGGTTCTCCCGCGCGAGGCGCAGGACCAGATGCCGTAGTGCTCCCGGTTTCGATGGTCGGCCTGGATTGCGGCGTGGATAGGTCCATTTCCGGGCGACGAGGCGTGTGTGCCAGCGCAGGACCGACCGTGGAGTGAACAGCAACACCAGCCGTGCACGCTGCTGCTTGTTCACCATCCGGAGCAGCGCTGCCATGACAGCCCGATCGCTCCAGGAAAATTGAGGTCGTGGCTGGATGCGTTGGGCGACACCGAACTGGTGTCGGAGCATCAAGATCTCGACGTCCTTCGACGCACTCGACCGGGCCAGCAGCGCAAGCCATCGGAAGAGCTGACACGCGAGCTGATAGATCAGACGTATCGCCACGGCCCAGCATGATGCCGCCCCGTCAGCTCCTGCGCTCTGGCAGATCCGAAGCCGCAGGTCACCTCGGGTGACATATTTTCCGGCACCCACAGGGCAGCTGGCTCCCGATGGTGTCCAGCGTCTGCTCAACCTCTCTGACTGGGACGAGGAAGGATCCAGACCGGGCGGCGCCCGCGACAACGTCGCCCTCGTCGTCGTCCGTCTGTGACCGTCCGCCGATGACCGCGGCCCCGTCGGCCCGTCAGCGCCTCGTCACGGAATTGCAGCGCCACGGCCTACCTGGCTCCGCACCCACACCCAGCGCGGGCCCGGAGCCAGGGTGGTCAGGCGAACGGACCGCCGTCCACAAAGGCGTGTGCGGCGAAACGCTTGCCCATCCGGCGGTACGCGGCGGCGGTGGGATGCAGGCCATCGGGCAGGTCGGCCACCTCGTCGGGCCCGAGCAGTTCGCGTCCGTCGAGATAGTGCAGATGGGGATCGTGCGCCCGCCGGGCCGCCACGATCCGGGCCAGCTCGGCACGCACCAAAGTCAGCGACAAAGCCCCACCGGTCACGTCCGCCGGGTCACCCAGGGCCGTGATCTTCCCGTCCGCACCCATCGCGACCGGACCCGGACGCTCCTCGAACGTCGGACAGCTCACCGGGGAGATCAGCAGCAGCGGGGTCTCCGGGTGCCCCTCCCGGATCGTGTCGAGAAATCCGTGCACCGCCGGGCCGAACGACCGCTGCCGAAAGGCGGCCAGGCTCACGATGTTGATTCCCACCTTGAGGCTGATCAGGTCGGCCGGAAGATCGCGGATCGTCCGGGCGACATAGGGATCCAGCATCTCGTTGCCCGCCTGGCCGAGATTGATCACCTCCACTCCCCCGAGCGTTGCCGCCACCACCGGCCAGGTGCCGGTCGGGCCGTCGGCCTCCAGGCAGTGGCTGATGGAACTGCCGTAGTGCACCCAGCGGCGTCGCCCGTCCGGCAGCGGCGCCAACACCTTGCCGTCGGCCCGCAGGCCCACCAGTTCCGTGGGGGTCTGCTGCGGCAGCCACAGCTCGACCTGCTTCATGCCGGCCGGCAGCCCGCCGAACCGGACAGTCCCCGGTTTGCCCGGGATCAGTCGCTGCTCGGCCCCGGGGCCCGCCATCCGCAGCACGTTGCCCAGCGGCGCCTGCTGCCGCCCGAACGGCACGCCGTCCACCAGGAGTTCCATCATCCCGGTCGGGCGGGGCTGAGGTTCGGTGTCGAGCTGCCCCGTGGAGGTGAGTACGTCCAACTCCACCTCGCGCGCGTCGGTACGGAACACCAGCCGCACCCCCGAGGGCATCAGGGTCACCCCGTAGACCGAGGGATCCTGGTACTGCACCTTGGTCCACGCCGGCAGCCGACGCGGCATCACCCCCGCCTCCGTGGTCTCCAGATCCAATGCACCCCGTAACTCCACTGGTCCGCCGACCAGCGGCACCGCCTTCATTCCCACCGTCACCGCTGCTGCTCCTTACGTCACCTGATAGATCGTCCGGCATAGCCATGCCTGGCACCGGCACACCAACCAGTGGGGGAACAACCACGACCAACGCCCCTTCGCAGCCTAGTGCTGCAACCGCATCTGGAGGTTGTGGCCTCGGCGTTTGTAGTGGGAACGGCGGGCTCGTGCCTGGCTGCGTCTGCGGAAGTGTGACCAGTGCAGATGGTGTTCGTTGATGCAGCGGCGGGGCGTGATAACGAGGTGGCCGATCAGGCGGCGGATCTCCGGGACGATGAGGGGTATGAGGTCCTGTTCGCCGTCTGATGGGCCTTTTGCGGCTTCTGCGGCGCGGGACTCGAGACAAGAATGATCTGTTGGATGTCTTGGCTCCATAGTCCAAGACTCGGCATAAGCGCCCGTCACGACAGGGAGATCCATGCGGCCCACTATCGTTCTTCTCAGTCCTCCAGGAAATCATCAGCGCATCCTGGCCCGTCTGCAGCAGGTTGGCTCCTACAGTGAAGGTGAAACCTTCGATCGACTGGATCGAGGAGAATGTAGATTCGGCGTAGACGCATCCGGGGATGTCCTCGATGAGTTCGATGAAGAAGAAGTGGGTGAGATTCGTCAGAAGATCGGCGAGTTCCAGGCGATCACACTTGAATATTCCGGAGTATCTTGTATTCGCGATCTTCTGGGTGAAGTGATCGATGGACTGTCAGGATTGCTCGATACGAATTACGGTGAACTCATCGAATATAGAGAGGTTCTAGCGCGGTTCCGGAGGGAACCTCTGTGGGATTGGCGATTCGAGGCAGGCGAATAGTCTCCGCAGGCGGGTGGGGGAAATCGCGAGGGGGCAGATTAATGACCTGCCCCGACCTGCCCCTCTTCCTGTGGCTCGCGACCTTGTTTTCACTCGCCACGCGGTGGTTGCCCCGAGCACCTCACGGGCACCGAACGCAAGCTCCTGACCGACCTGTGCGAGCGCTGTCCCGCCCTGGCCTTGACCACCGAGTACGCCCACCGCCTGGCCGCGCTCCTGCGTGACCGCCGCAACGAGCACCTGGCCTTCGAGGTCTGGTTTGCCGATGTCCGGCTCGACGGACCACACGAACTGAGGGCCCTCGGCCCGTGGCATGCGCCGTGACTAGGCCGCCATCCTCTCAGCCCTGTACACCACCCACACTTCAGGGTCTGTGGAGAGCAACGTCACGAGAATTGATCTGTTGAAGAGACAGATGTATGGCCGGGCCAACTTCGATCTCTTGTGGCGGCGGAGTGTCGGAGATCGTGACGTCCGCTCCGCACGCGATCATTCTGCGGGTCCAATGTCAGTGCGGATCAATACAGTTGCTCCGCCGACCTTGCCCATGCGGCCGGATCCGTTCTCGAAGGAGTTTCTAAGATGCGTATACGAAGACGTGCGGCGGGTGTCGCGCTGGTCCTGGCGGCCGCGTCGTTCAATCTGCTCGGTGCCCCCGGCACGGCAGGGGCACGGACCCAGGGCGGCACCGTCCTGCCGGTGCGGTCCCACTGGCAGACCCTCGCCGACAGCCGCCATGTGTACGTCAGCGCGCCCGGCGACGACGCGGTGCTGGCCACCGACCACGACGGGCAGGTCGTGACGATGGTGGAGGGTCTCGACGGGGCGCGGGGCATGACCGAGTCCGTCGACGAGTCCACCCTGTACGTGGCGCTTCCGGACGCCGACGCGATCTCCGTCATCGACACCACGACCTTGACCGAGACGCGGCGCATCTCGACCGGGGCCGGCACCGAACCGGAGAGCCTCGCCCTAGCCGGCGGCCGGCTGTTCTTCGGCTACCAGGCCACCGACTTCGACGCCGGCATCGGGTCGGTCGCCATCGCCGAGGCGACCCAGACCGTCAGCTTGGACGACAACCCCGTCTGGTACGGCAAGCCGCGACTTGCCTCGTCGCCGGGGGCGCCCGACCGGCTCGTCGCCGCGGACAGCCAGGGTGCGCTGGGCATACGCGTGTACGACGTGGGCTCTGGCACGCTTCGGGAGACCGTCTACAGCGACGCCGTCGGCGATGTCGAGGACCTGGCGATGACGCCGGATGGCAACAGTGTGATCACCGCGAACGGCTCCCACTACTACCACCAGCGCTGGCACCTGTCGGACCTGACGGAGGAAGCCCGGTACGACACCGGCCCCTACCCCAACTCCGTCGCTGTCGACTCCCACGGTAGGGTCGCCGCGGGGATCCTGGCGGGAGGGAAGTGGGACGTCTACGTCTACCGCCCGGGAGAGACTGCGGCATACCGCACGGTCGCGTTGTCCCCGGGACATGGGGATCTGCTCGACCGAGGGGTGGCCTGGGCGCCCGACGGGAACAGGCTGTTCACCACCCGCTTCTCCTACTCGCACGAGGTCGTTCTCGACATCGTCACCGATGTCGCCAAGGCATCCAGCACGATCACTCTGTCCGCCCCGCCGACGAACCCCGTCGGCACACCGGTCACTGTGACGGGGAAGCTGACCTCGCTGGTCCCCTTTCCTGAGCGCGGAGCGGTCACGGTGACGCGCAACGGCGTGGAGCTGCCGGGTGTGAAGGTCGGACGGGACGGCACCTTCAGCTTCAGTGACACCCCGCCCGACTGGAACACCTATCCCCAGTACACGGTCACCTACGCGGGCGACGCCCGGCATGTGCTCGGCACGGCGACTGTCATGGTCGAGTTCGTCGGCTGACCAGGCCGGACACCCCCGCTGGAACTCAACCCGCTGAACATGCCGCACACCGTGCGGGTCGAGGCCGGGCGGCGGCGCCTGGGACTTGTCCGGGCGGTCAGGTTCGGAGCCGGATGGCGAGGGCTTCGGCGGTGACAGTGCCGAGGAAGAGGCAGCGGCGTTTGTTGTAGCGGGTGGCGACGGCTTTGGCGTGCTCAAGCCGGTTGATGGCCCGCTCGGCAGTGTTCCGTTCCTTGTAACGCTCTTCGTCGAAGCCTGGCGGCCGTCCGCCGCGTGAGCCTTTGCGTAGGCGGGCGGCCGCGGCCGTCGGTATTCTTCAGGATGGCTGATCCAGAACAAGCACGCGAAGAAACTGGGTCAATCCCCGCTGACGCCACTGCACTGTCTGCCGTCCAAGGCGCAATAGCCTGGATCCGGTCAGCCGCAAGCCGGGGAATCGTAAGGCGGTGTGCGGGCTCGCGTTCCGCAAGCACAACGACACCGGCACGGTTATGACCCCCAATGGTAATCCCGACACGATCTCGTGTGACGAGTTCCCGTTCGCGGCGACGTACGAGTCTCCCGGATATCCCGTGGCCAACGGCGGCCTGAACCCGGCCAAGAACACCCAGTCGATGCAGCCATTCGGCGTAAGCTTCGCCAAGCAGTTCCGGCTGCTGGACAAAGATGAGTACTGGGTCGACCCGGCCAATGGCCGTTTCGCGGACTGCGACCCGTCCAAGGTCGAGATCATTGCACGATGAAGTGACCGGTCGCTGCACCGTGAAGGTTCGGATGGCCTGGCCTGTGCGGTCCGGCTACGCGGGGGCACGCCCGCCTGGTGGACATCGGGTAGGCGTGCCCCTCTTTTCCCTCGCCTACGTCGATGGAGGACATGATGAGCGATGTTCTGCACGCCTGGACCGCCATCACTGACTGGCTGGCGGTGCACGCGCCCGCCTCGCACGCCACCTTACGGTCGGGCGCTGCCGTGGCAAAGGTTCGTTCCACCGAGGACGAGCTGGGGCTGAGCCTGCCCGCCGACCTGGCCAGGCTGCTGATGGTGTGTGACGGAACGGTCGATGCTTCAGCCCATGACCGAGACCCTGACGAGTACGATCCGGGCCTGTTCCTCGCCCAGCATCATCTGCTGCCGCTTGAGGAGATCGCGCACGTCCGGGGCCGGGGAGGGAACACCGATCCGTTCTGGGGCTCATGGGTTCCGTTCGCCGTCACCGACTACTCTCTCCTCCCGTGGGGCGGCCTGGCAGTCGACGCTGGCGGTCGGCTCGCCACCTTCCACCTGGCTGGTGGTGAGCCGCCATCTGAACCGCTCACCTCCCCGGGGTACGGATCCCTCAGCGAGTTCCTGGCCGCCCTGGCCGAAGCCCTCACTCAAGGCACCGGCCCGTTGGCGGACGCAGTTGTTCCTGGGTTTCATCGGGGCGCGCTGGTGTGGGGCCCTTTGCCGGGTGACGGTGCTCCGTGGACGTCGGCGCACCCGGAGAGTGGCTCCACAACTTGAAGGGCAGCGAGTGACGGCCATGTGGCAGAGCTGGGTACAGATGAGGCTGAGTGGTTGTCAGCGATGCGTGTTCGACGACGGCATCGAAGCTGTCGGCGAAATAGCTGCCGCGGTCGCCGCAGCCCGGCGCCGGCTGCCCATGGTCGAGGTGGCCGCCGACCTCGAACTGACCGGGCCCGACGGGCCGGTCGCCCTGCTCGACGCGTTCGAAGGGCGCCGGCAGCTCATCGCCTACTACTTCATGTGGCACGACGGCCACGACGCGGCCGGGCAGTGCGAGGGCTGCACCTGGGTCACCACCCAGGTGCAGGAGCTGTCCTACCTGCACTCCCGCGACATCACTTACGCGGTCTTCTGCCAAGGCCCGTACGAGGAAAGCCGCCGCTACCGGGACTTCATGGGCTGGGAGGTGCCGTGGTACTCGGCCCTTCCGTCGCATGACGAGCTCCTGGTCGGACGCCACGTCGGCATGATGCACCTGGTCTGCTACCTGCGCGCGGCGACCGCGTCTACGAGACCTACTGGACGACGCTGCGCGGGGTGGAGACGACGGACTACAGCTACGCACTCATGGACCTCACCGTGTACGGACGCCAGGAACCGTGGGAGGACTCGCCCCCCAACTGGCTGCGTGGCCAGGGGACACCCGCCGACCACGTCGGCCTGCGGAGCAACGGACGTCCCATCCCCCAGTGGTCCCGCATCGAGGCCGGGCGCTCCGACGACCTCACCCCTCGACCGTGACGGCACAGTCGGCACGCAGTCCCGGGTGGTTGACGATCAGCCGCCGGTTCCGGGATACGCGCGAAAGGGGCAATGAGTGGATCTTGACTTGGCTTAGCGCAAGGTCAGCGCGGTTGTGCCGCAGTAAATGAGTACACCTCGCCCTGGCGCCCGGAGCGCTCCGCCGCAAGTCGCGACGATCGCGGCCAGGGCCCCGTCGCAGTAAATCCGGCATTTACTGCGGCAGTTGCGAACGCGTTTCCGCGATCGCGCATCCGCCCGAATGCGGTTCTGCTGTACGGACTTGAGGGGAGGGGACTGTCAGTGCCCGGCGCCAGCATGCTTACCTGGGTCATGCCCCAGATCCTCCGTCACGGGCAGGCACTCGGCGAGCAGGTCGACGACGTCGCGCCAGGCTCGCTGCGCGTGCCGTGGGTGGTAGCCGACGCCGGGGACCACAGGGTGGCCGACCGGCGGGTGGTGGAAGGCGTGCAACGCGCCGCCGTAGACCGCGAGGCGCCAGTCGACGCCCGCGGCCTGCATCTCAGCGGTGAACGCGTTCCGTTGCGCGGGCGGCATGATCGGGTCTTCCGACCCGACCCCGGCCCACACCGGGCAGCGAATGCGCGCCGCCTCGCCCGGTCGGCCCGTGGTCAGTGCGTTGACTGTCCCGATCGCACGCAGGCTGACGCCGCCGCGCCCGAGTTCCAGCCCGACGGCGCCCCCGGTGCCGTAGCCGACGGCGGCGATCCGGTCGGGGTCGGTCCGCGGTTCGGTGCGCAACACGTCGAGCGCCGCATGGCCGATGCCTCGCATCCGGTCGGGATCAGCGAGCAGCGGCAGGCAACGGGCCAGCATCTCCTCGGGGTCGCCCAAATAGCGCCCGCCGTGAAGGTCGAAGGCCAGCGCTATATATCCCAGTTCGGCGAGAGCATCCGCCCGGCGGCGCTCGACGTCGCTGAGCCCCATGCCCTCTGGTCCGAGCAGCACCGCGGGCCGGCGGTCGACACCGGCCGGGAGCGCGAGGTGCCCGATCATCGTCAAACCGTCGGCCGGGTACTCGACCGTACGCGTCGTAACCGTCGTCATGAGACTGGACTGTAGTGATCGTCGAGCCCGGTCCGGCTGGTGCTCTGCCGCTGGCAGAACAGCGCGGGTATCCCTCTGAAATACGGCGAGGGAGCCGAATGGGTGACGGCCGACGGGCGCTCAGGGCTTCAAGATCATCCCGTTGCCCCTTTGGCGCGTATCTCGGTCATACCCCGGTTACGGCTGGGGCAGGAGTGCTCCGGTGTGACGGGGCAGGCGGTTCGCTCCGGTATTTGCTCCTGTGCGCTTCTGGTACGCGCCCCGTGCGCTGTCCAACGGTGGTCCTGCCAAGGACACGCCACCCCGAGCACCGGACCCGCGTTCGCCGATCCGGCCCCGCCCGGGGGCGCGCGTGACGGGGACCTGGACGGTAAGAGGGGCACGGCATGAACGCCACCGGCACAGCCGCAGACGACGAAGACCCAGCGGACCAACACCGGCCGGACGCGCGCCTGCGAGCCGTACCCGACGCTGACGGTGCTCCGTTGCCCGCAGACGAGCCGCGCACCTCGCCGGCCGACCGCGCGCCGGAGGTTCCGGTCCCGGCGGGGGAAGGTCCGGCACGGCAGGCCGCCCAGGCGTTCGCGGCCGAGCTGTTCCGGCTGCGCACCGCCGCCGAACTCCGCCGCGTTCGACGCCGTCTTCGCCGGCAACGGCATAGCCGTCATACCGACCCCGCCGCAAAGTCCCCGGTCAAACGCGTTCGCGGAACGATGGATACGCACAGTCCGCACCGAATGCACCGACCGAATTCTCATCACCGGCGAACGACACCTCCGTGCCGTCCTCACCACGTACGCCGAGCACTACAACACCGGACGGGCCCACCGCAGCCTCGACCTACGAGCCCCCAGACGACCACCCGAGCGTCTTCCCCCTGCCCGCTGCCGTTGTCCGACGACGGCAGCTACTCGGCGGCCTGCTCAACGAGTACCACGCCACGCCACCCCAACGACTTCTCCATCCACTGGAAACTCCCAGCTCAGCGGCCTGATTGGGATATTGACACCCTTCAGGCATGCCGGCGCCTGGCGAGGTCGCGATGCCAGCGCAGCACCGTGTCAGGACGCACGAGCAGCCGCACCCGCCGCAGGGCCGGGTGACGGCAGCCGGTGCAGCAACGCCGCCAGGAACGCCCGGTCGCTTGAGCTGAACCGGACTTTGCCCTTGCCGAGTTGGCGTTCCAGGACCGCGATCTGATGGCGCAGGGCCAGGATCTCTACATCCTTGTCCCGGCCACTCATCGGCAGCAAACGCAGCACCGCGAAGGCATTCGTCACACCGAGGTAGGCCAGTCGTAGCAGCACGATCGATCATCATGACGCGTGGACCACCGGCTACGCGAGAGCGCCGACTCGAGCGACCGCGGCTGGCGAGTGTGGGGTCCGGTGCAGGCCTCCGACCAGGGAGGATGACATTCTCGGCAAGCGCAGGCCTGATCAACGAGTACAGACACGCGGCCTGACCAGCCGCGACGGGTTTCTGAACGGACAGGCCGACAGACCCTGTTCGACTGCGCCTTCTCCTTGGGCTCCGGCCGAAAGTCGGCGTGAGCGCCGGGCGGGGTGTCAGGCGAGGGCGGTGACGACGCGGGAGGGACTCGGGCGGCCGAGGTGATGGGCCATCCACCGGCTGGTGGCCGCCAGCGCGTTCAGGTCGACCCCGGTGTGGATGCCGAGTCCGCGCAACATCCACACCAGGTCCTCGGTGGCGAGGTTGCCGGTGGCGCTGCGGGCGTAGGGGCAGCCTCCGATGCCGCCGGCCGAGCTGTCGAACTCGGTGACACCCGCCGTCAGCGCGGCATGCACATTGGCGAGGGCCTGGCCGTAGGTGTCGTGGAAGTGAAGGGCGGTCCGGTCCAGGGGGATGCCCGCCCCCCGTACGGTGTCGAGGAGTTCCAGGACGTGGCCGGGGGTGCCGGTACCGATCGTGTCTCCCAGCGACAGGGACGTGCAGCCCATGTCGAGGAGCCCGCGGGCGACCGAGGCGACCTCACGGGGCTCCACATCGCCCTCCCAGGGGTCGCCGAAGCACATCGACACATAGCCGCGCACCGGCAGACCCGAGGAGCGGGCGCGGGACACGACGGGTTCGAACATCGCCAGCACCCCCTTCATGTCCCGGGCCAGGTTGTTCTCCGCGAAGGACTCCGTCGCGCTGGCGAAGACGGCGATCTCCCGGGCACCGGCGGCCAGTGCCCTCTCCAGACCCCGGTCGTTGGGAACGAGCACCGGGAGGCGGATGCCATCGAGGGGGCCCACGGCGGTGAGCACCTCGTGTGCGTCGTCGAGTTGGGGTATCCACCGGGGGGAGACGAAGCTGGTGACCTCGATGGTGGTCAGACCCGCCTCGACGAGCCGCCGGACGAACTCGGCCTTGACGGGGGTGGGGACGCGTACGGCTTCGGCCTGGAGGCCGTCGCGGGGGCCGACCTCGTAGATGCGGACCTGTTCGGGCATGCCCTGCTGGGGGGCGACGCGGGGCAGTGCTTCGGTGGACGAGGTGGTCTCGGATGTCATGGCGTCCTCGTCAGGCGGTGGGAAGGGCGAAGGGTGCGGTCACGCGGAACGGCGCGGCGCCGGACGTCTGGCAACGGTGGACCGGAGGGCGATGTTCCTGTGTGGATCCGTCATACGGGGGGCTTGCCGACACTCCGGCGGGAGGGAAAGTCGGGCGGACGGCGTTCGGCGAACGCGGCCAGTCCCTCATGGGCGTCCGGGGAGGTGAACGCCCGCTGCCCGTACCGCGCCTCACAGTGGAATGCCTGGTCCTGCGGGAGGTCCCCGAGGCGCAGCACCGACTCCTTGATCGTCTCCAGGGCGGTGCCGCTGCGGGCGGTGAGCCGGTGCGCCCGGTCCATCGCCGCCTCGAGCAACCGGTCGGCCGGTACCACGGCGTTGAGCAGGCCGTACCGCAGGGCGGTGGCCGCGGTGATCCGGTCTCCGAGCAGCATCAGCTCCATGGCCCAGACGTAGGGGATCTGCCGGGTCAGCCGCGTCAGGGTGCCGCCGGCCGGGACGACTCCGACACCGCTCTCGGGGAGCCCGAACTCGGCCGTTTCGGCGGCGATCCGCAGGTCCGTGGAGAGCATGATCTCGAACCCGCCACCGAGGCAGAGCCCGTTGACCGCCGCGATGACCGGCTTGAACAAGGTGGTGTGTTTCTGGTGGGCACCATCCCATCGGGAGATGTCGAACCGCCCCTCGGCGAGCGCGGGGATCGATTCGGTGAGATCGGCGCCGACGCAGAAGGCACGGTGCCCCGCGCCCGTGAGGACCGCGACGCCGATCGACTCGTCGTCGCGGACCTCTTCGAAGGCCGCTCCCAGCTCCTCGTACATCGCCAGGGTCAGTGAGTTCAGTTTCTCCGGCCGGTCGAACCGGATCAGCGCTACCGGTCCGTCACGGTCGAGGGTGATGCCGCTCATCTCAGACCACCCCCGACTCGCGCAGGGCGCGGATGTTCTCCTCGGAGAGGTCCGCGAAGGCGCGCAGCATCTGGTCGGTGTGTTCGCCGACCCGGGGAGCCAGTCCCCGGGGCCGGGCCGGGGTGACGTCGAGTTTGACCGGTGTGCCGACCATGCGCAGTGGACCGAAGTCCGGGTACTCGACGTCGACGACCATGTCCCGGGCCTGGATCTGGGGATCCGCGATGACCTCTCCGATGTCCTTGATGGCGCTCAGCGGCACGAGGTCGCCGGCGAGTTCCTCCAGTTCGAGCTTGGCGCGATCGGCGAACCACCTGTGCAGCAGCGGCCGCACCCGGCGCTCGTAGACCTCCGGGGTGAACCGCTTGGCCATCGTGTCGATCTCCGGGTCGGCCGCCAGTTCGGGTTCGCCGAACATCTCGCACGTCAAGCGCCAGAACTTGTCGGTGTAGCCACCGAAGAAGACGAAGCCGTCCCTGCACGGATAGAGCTCATAGGGTTTGACGAACGGATGCTCATTGCCGAGCGGAGTCGGCACCTTGCCCTCGACGGTGTGCGACACAACCGCGTTCTCGGTCAGGCTGAGCACCGAGTCCTGCTGGGAGATGTCCACCAACTGCCCTTCACCGGTGCGCTCGGCGTGCCGCAGCGCGGCGAGCGTGCCGATCACGGCGTAGAGCGTGGCAGACAGGTCGCCGATGATGGTGCCGACCCGGACCGGAGGGCGGTCGGGGAAGCCGTTCATCGACCACAGACCGCCCGTGGCCTGCGCGCTGTTGTCGTACGCGGGCTTGCGCCGGTACGGGCCGGTCTGGCCGTAGCCGGAGATCGCGGTGTAGACCAGCCGTGGATTGACCTTCCGCAGCTCGTCGTAGCCGACGCCCAGTTTGTCCATGGTCCCGCCACGGAAGTTCTCGACCAGGACGTCCGCGCGACCGGCGAGCGTGCGCAGCAGTTCCTTGCCCTCGGGCCGGGACAGGTCCAGGGTCATGCCGAGCTTGTTCCGGTTGTACTGGGCGAAGAACGCGCTGAACGCCTCGCCCCCGGGCGACGTCAGCAGCGGGGGGAACTCGCGCGCATAGTCCGGGTCCTTCGGATTCTCGATCTTGATGACCGTCGCTCCGAGGTCCGCGAGCATCATCGAGCAGAACGGCCCGGCGACCACCCGAGTGATGTCGAGGACCACGACCCCGCGCAGCGCCCCGCGTGCGGGACCGCCCGGCAGGACGGCACCGAGGTCGAACCCGGCGTTGAACTCCGTCACGCGACCACACCTCCTTCTTCGAATACCGCTGTGGAATCAGCCGGTCGTGGCGGCTTCGACCCGGATGCGCGCGTCGAGCAGGGTGCCGCAGCGCGGGCTGTAGAACTCCTCGAGGAGCACCCGCTGTCCGTGGCCCCGGGGGCGTACCCGGACGCCGTACTCGCCCAGCCGATCGGCGGCCACCCGCGTGGTGACGATGGCGTCCTGCCGCCAGTCGTCCTTGGTGCTGACGAGGGCGCCGCTGGCCGGGCAGTACCAGCCGTCCGCGGCACGGCGGGGCGCGGATGCCCCGGCGGCGGCGTCGGCGGCGACCGGCGCGGTCGGCTCTCCGCCGATCCGGGCGGCACGCATCGCCTCGCGTGTGCGCGCGGTCGCGGCGGCGTCCACGGCACCGTCGGCGAGCACCACCCCGTAGACGGCGGATGCCGTGTGGTCGGTGATGTACGCGTCCCGGACGTCCTGGGCGACGCGCCGCGGGTCACGCAGGAGCGGGTCTCCGTACCCGCCGCCACCGGCGATCCACTGGACGAAGACATCGCCGGCCGAGACCCGCACCGAGGACTGGTTGATGGCCAGCAGGTCCCGCGTGTCGCAGTCGAGGCTGTCGTCGGTGGGCACCGTGCCCGCGGCGAGCAGGCCGGCGACATTGGACCGGCGCAGGATCTCGTGCCCGCTGCCCCCGCCGGGAAGCCCGCCACCGTATCCGTCGGCGACCACCTGGGCGCTGGGGGCGAACACGGTCTGCGTGGCGGAGGGCGCACCGTGCAGGGCCCAGGCGAACTCCAGTCCCAGACCGCCGCGGTGGGCCCCGTGCCCGGCGCTGGCGATGTTGAGCCGCTTCCACAAGTAGAGGACGGGATAGAGCATCTCGTTCATCTCGACGTCCGGGAGCATGTTGTTGACCTGCGTCATCATCCCGGCGCAGTCCAGACCGTCGGCGTCCGGCTGGGCTCCCGCCCCCATTCCACCGCCATCCATGTTGAAGAGCACGAAGTACTCGCCGTCGTCCGAGGTGCCGGCCGAGATGCCGCCGGTCCACGAGTCGGCCCACACACCCTGGGTGCGGCCACGGACGGTCTCGTCCGCGCTGCCCCGGCAGGCGTCGTTCATCAGCTTGGTGACCAGCCGGCTGACGCGGGCGCCGGTCGTCAGGTGTCCGTTGCTGATCGGGGCCGGGGGAGTGGGGTTGACGATGGAGCCCGGCTCGGCGATGACCTCGAAGGCGGTCATGACGCCCTCGTTGAACGGCACGTCCCAGGCGAGGATGGGCACGACCGCCGTGGCGACGCTTCCGACGAGGGCTCCGTAGCTACAGTTGACGAAGCCGTCGGTCTGCTCGCTGGATCCGGTGAAGTCGAACGTGATCTGCTCGCCCCGCTTGGTCATGGCGCAGGCGACGCGGTACAGCTCGTCGGCATGGCCGTTGTGCTCGGTCCACTCCTCGGCCGTGTACGTTCCGTCGGGGATCTTCGCGACACGGTCCCGGACCACCTGCTCCGCCAGCTCGAAGCTGAGCCGTGTGTACTCGCGGAAGTCGTCGAGCCCGAATTCCCCGATCGTGGCGAGAAGCCGCTGGATCCCGGTGTTGTTGCTGGCCACCAGGGAGCGCACATCGTTCCAGAACAGCGCGGGCACCCGGACGTTGTTGAGCAGGATGCGTCGCACCCATTCGACGGGCTCGCCCTTGTCGAAGATCTTCACTCCCGGCGGGAGCCGGAGCGCCTCGCTGTAGCAGTCATAGGCCCCGGGGGCGAAGCCGCCCGGTGTCATACCGCCGACGTCGACGAGGTGGGCCTGCGACTGCGCCCACCCGATCAGCTCGTCACCGTGGAAGATCGGCGAGATCACATTGGTGTCCGGCGGGTGGCTCGCGCCGGCGGTGTGCGGATCGTTGCAGATGAAGGCGTCGCCGGGGGCGAGTGGCTCACCGGCGATCTCCCGGACCAGATTCTGGACGGCGACGCTGCCGGAGCCGATGTGGAACTGGACGTAGTCGGAGTAGGCGTAGATGCGGCCGGTCGGGTCGAACAGCGCGGTGTTGAAGTCGCCGGCCTCGGTGATCACCGGCGAGCCGGACGAGCGGATCATCGCGATGCCCATCTCCTCGACGATGGAGTCCAGACGCATACGGATGACCTCGAGCGTGACGGGGTCGAACCCGGCGGGAAGGCGGCCGGTGGCGGATTCGGTCATGTGGGTCTCCTGGATCGGGCCGTGGCGTTCAGACGGACGGCTGGAGCCGGATGAGGAAGTGGCCGGCGTCGGTCAGCTCCACCGTGGCTCCGGTGGGCACATAGACGGTGGTGTCGGGCTCCTCCAGCAGGCACGGCCCCTTCGCCCGCGCCAGCGCGGCGAAGCCGCGGTGCACATCCACCTCGGTCCGAGCCCCGGTCACCGGTTCGAGGATGGTGCGGCGCAGCAGGGTATGGCGCTCCCCGTCGGTCTCCACGATCTGCCGGACCTGCTGGACGTCACTGCGGCCGACCGCGCGTACCCGGGAGTTGACCAGTAGGATGTCGGTCTCGGTCCAGGCCGTCCCGGCCCCGAACTCGGTCTCGTAGTCGGCGATGAACCGCGCGCGCAGTTCGTCCTTGTCCGCCTCGGTGAAGTGTCCGCCCTTCAGCCGTGTGGTGACCTCGAAGATCTGGCCGACGAACTTCATATCGGCCTCGCGGAACAGCTCCCGCCGGTCCTCGGGGATGCCCTCGCCGTCGAACCACGCCCGCGCGCGCAGCTCCAGGGCCTGGAACTCGCGGTCCAGGTCGGCGGCCGGCTGCCGCATCGTCCAGGGGCTGGTCCGCACGGCGGAGAAGACGGAATCGGCGTGCATGAGCCCGTAGGCCGAGAACACCGCGGCGTTTCGGGGGATGACGAGTTCGCTCACACCGATCTCGGCGGCGATGCTCGCGGCGAACAGGCCGCAGGCGCCGCCGAAACCGACGAGGGTGAACTCCCGCGGGTCGTGGCCGCGGTTGACGGTGATCTTACGCAGCGCGTTCGCCATCTGGGAGGTGGCGAGGCGGTACACCCCCTCGGCCGCGGCGTCCTCGGCCACTCCGAGGGGCTCCGCGACATGTGCGCGCAGCGCTTCGCGGGCCAGGTCCTCGTACAGCTCGACTGTCCCGCCGAGGTAGTAGCCGGGGTTGATCAGGCCGAGCACAAGCGCGGCGTCGGTGACCGCCGGGCGGGTTCCGCCCCTGCCGTAGCAGGCGGGACCGGGAGTGGAGCCAGTGCTGTGCGGACCGACTCGGAGCAGCCCACGGCCGTCCACCCAGGCGGCGCTGCCGCCGCCGGCGCCGATCGTCTCGATGTCGACAACGGTCAAGCTCGTCGGCAGACCGCCGATCTCGGCCCGCGGGAGCAGCCGGAACTCACCATCCATGATCGCGGCGGCATCCAGGCTGGTGCCACCCATGTCGGCGGTCAGCACCCGGCGCCTGCCCAACTGCTGCCCGAGCAGGCGGGCGCCGGTGACGCCGCCGACCGGCCCGGAGTTGAACATGGAGATCGGCGCCTTGCTGGTTTCCTCGACCGACAGGAACCCGCCGTGGACCTGCATGATCTGCACACGAGTACGCAGGCCGCGGGCGCGCAGCTCCTCGGCGAGGTGGTCGAAGTGGGAGGCGACGAGCGGTTTGACCGCGGCGTCGAGCGCCGTGGTGACCATGCGCTCGTACTCACGGTAGACCGGTGTCAGGCCGCTGGAGAGGGTGAACGGGACGTCCGGGTGGTTCTCCCGCAGATACCGGCCGATGGCCTGCTCATGGGCGGGGTTGCGGAACGACCACAGCAGGCATACGGCGATGGCATCCGCGCCCGTGGCGAGCGCGGAGTCCACCGCGGCGGCGATGGCCTCCTGCCGCAGCGGCACAAGGACCTCGCCGTGGGCATCGACGCGTTCGGCGACCTCGATGACGCGGCCGCGCTCGACGATGCCGGGCGGTGGCAGCATCTTGTGCGGGTCGCGCTCGTCGGTCCGCGCCGACCGGGCGATCCGCATCGTGTCGCGGAACCCCTGCGTCGTGAGGAGCGCCACCGTGGCGTACTTCTGCTCGTCGACCGCGTTGGTGACGATCGTGTTGCCGAGCACGAACCGGTCGACGGCCGGGTAGAACTCCTCCTCGGACATGCCGGCGCGCTCCTGGAGCACGGCCAGCGCGCCCAGGATGCCGGTGGTGACATCCTTCGTCGAGAACGCCTTCCCGCGGACCGCGCGGCCGTCGAGGACCGCGACCGCGTCGGTGAATGTGCCACCGACGTCGATACCAACCTGTAGTGCCATGTCTCAGCGTCTCCCTTGGCTCGGATACGTGCGGGCGGTGAGGCGAGGCATCAGCCCTCGCCGCGCAGCTCGGCGAGGACTTTTTCGGCATGGTCGGCGCGCACGGCCCGGTCGGTGATCAGCCGGGCGACCACGAGCGGCAGTTCCTCGGGGGTGGCGCCGGCGGTGACGGCGACGTTGCGGGCGTGCAGCGACATGTGGCCGCGCTGGATGCCCTCGGTCGCCAGGGCCCGGACCGCGGCGAGATTCTGCGCCAGGCCGACGGCGGTGATGACTTCGCCCAGCTCGCGGGCCGTCGTGACGCCGAGCAGGGCCACGGCGGCCTGTGCGACCGGGTGCACCTTGGTGGCCCCGCCGACCAGGCCGACCGCCATCGGCAGCTCCAGCGCGCCGACCAGGTTGCCGTCGGAGTCCTTCTCGAAGTGCGACAGGGACGTGTAACCACGGTACCGGCCGGTCGCATGCGAGTGGGCGCCGGCTTCGACGGCGCGGGTGTCATTGCCGGTGGCCAGCACGACCGCGATGACGCCGTTCATGATCCCCTTGTTGTGGGTGGCGGCGCGGTACGGGTCCGCCTCGGCCAGGGCCGCGGCGTGCACGATGTCGTCGACCACCTCAGGCCCTCCGAGCGCCTCGGCGTCGAACACGGCACGCGCCCGGCACAGCCGCAGGTCGGCCTTGTTGCTGAGGATCCGCAGCAGCGTGCGTCCCCGGGCGATCTCCCCGACCCGCCCGGCGATCGCCTCGGCCATGGTGTTGACGGCGTTGGCGCCCATCGCGTCGCGCACGTCCACGATCAGGTGCAGCACCACATAGGTGCCCCCGGGAGCGTCGACCAGATGTACATCCACGTCCCGGACGCCGCCGCCGAACCGGAGGAGCTGAGGGTCCTGTGCGTCGGCCAGCGCGATGAGCTCCTCGCGCGCTTCGAGCAGCCGTAGCCGGGCGGTGTGCGGATCGCCGACATCGAGGACCTGGAGCTGCGCCCGCATGAGCGGTTCCGTGGTCGAGGTGGTGAATCCGCCGGTGACGCGGGCGATACGGGCGGCGTTACTGGCCGCGGCGATCACCGACGGCTCCTCGGTTGCCATGGGGATCAGATAGTCGCGGCCGTTGACGGTGAAATTGGTGGCCACACCCAGCGGGACGCCGAGGACACCTATGGCGTTCTCGACCATGTGGTCGGCCTGCTCGAGGGTGAGGCCGCGCTCGGGATCGAGAACCTCCAGGATCTCCGGCTCGACCGCGGCACCGCGCGCGATACGGGCGCGGCGCTCACTGACCGACAGGTCCTTCACGCCGGAAAGCCTGCTGTTGACTGCCATGGATCCTCCTGCTTTCGGTGACGAGCTCAAGGGGAGACAGGCTCCGCGGCGGGCGAGCGGCGACGTGGCTCCCGGGGCATGACGGCCAGGACGCCGCCGGGCGCCGCAAGCCGTCCGTTTCAACACCCGGTCGGCGACCGGCGGCCGGGCAGCTCCCGCGGCTGTCCTCGCTGAGCGGGAAGCGGAATCAGCAGCTCGGCACGGACGGCCGTGCCCTGCGAGTCCCGCTGGACCCGACACGTTGTGGCGTAGGCGTGGACCAGGCCCAGCCCCCGCCCGTCCACCATCTGGTCGGGCGTCCCCGTGCCAGGGCACCGTTCCCGCCAGGTGCCGGCGTCCCTGACTTCGACGGAGGCCGCGGAGTCGTCGACCGTCAGCAGCAGGCTCACCTCGGGGCTTCCGCTGTGCAGCACGCTGTTGGTGACCAGTTCCGTGGCGATCACGCGCAGTGCGTCGACGGTCTCCTCGGGCGCCCCCCACCGTGTCGCCACGTCGCGGGTGAAGGCCCGCAGAGCGGGAACCGCCCGGGGCTCCACGCCCATGGAGCACATGGCGGACCGCTGCCGGGACGCGGCCCCGCCGCATCGGCGGCGGTGGGTGGGCTGGATTAGCTGTTCATCGATCACGATCATGTCCTGCGGTGAGGAGTCCGTCGTCACGCCGGAGCGTCGCGCTACGGTCGAGGTGGGCATCGGGCCCTGCGTTGCACCACTGTGACCAGCAGATCTTCAATGGATGACGCCGCTGTCACACCTCAGACTTTAGATACGCGATGTAACAGCGCCCATGTACCATCAGTACACGGTGCAAAGTTTTTAATGGGTGATTCACACAGGGCGGACAGGGTGGTGGACATGGGAGCGCCCCGGGACACCGAGCGGGCGGCACCACGGGCCGACATCCCGGTGACCGCTGTCCTGACCCTGCTCGATCTCGCCGCGAAAGGACCCCCGGACGAGCCCGACGCCGTGACCGACCTGCTGCTCACCGAGCATCTCGACACCGCCACGGCCACCCAGGTGGGCCGCCGGGTTCGCGAGCTCCAGGGCGCGATGGCCCGGTCGCACCGCCGCGGACAGGAACTGGCCGCCCTGTTCTCCAGCGCACGGGAACTCGCCGAACTGCACGATGTGGATCTGCTGATCACCCGGCTGGTACGGCGCGCCCATGACCTGGCCGGGACCGATGTCACCTATCTGTCCGAGTTCGACGAGACCACCCATGAGCTGAGGGTCCGCTCCACCGCGGGAGCGGTCGCCCCGTCCTTCCAGAAGCTGAGGGTGCCGCCCCATATCGGTCTGGCCAGCAAGATCGTCGAGTCCCGCGCCCCGCAGTGGACCTCACGCTACGAACAGCTGCGCGACGTGCCCCATGACGACAGCATCGACAACGCCGTCCGCGCCGAGGGCCTCGTCTCCATCGCCGGCGTCCCGCTGATCGCCGGCGGCAGGGTCCTGGGAGTGCTGTTCGCCGCCGATCGCACCGAGCACGCCTTCTCCCCGGAAGAGGTCTCACTGTTGTCGGCCTTCGCCGACAACGTCGCCGTCGTACTGCAATCGGCCCGTCTGCTCACCCAGGCCCGGGACGCGGCCGCCGAGACGCAGCGCGCCTATGACGCGCTGGCCGACCACGTCGAGGCGATGGAACGCGCCAGCCGGGTGCACGAGGAGCTGACCGCCGCGGTTCTGAGCGGAGGCGGTGCCGCGGACGTCGCGCGGACTCTGGAAGCGGCACTGGAGCGGCCCGTGGTCATCCTCGACGAGACCTACGCCGTGCTCGCCGCATCGGACGACCGGAGCACCGCCTCGGTGATCGACCCGCCCGCCGTCCGGGCGGCCATCACCGACAGCCTGCGCTCCGGGCGCTGCACTCCGCTGGACCCGCCGACCGGCGAGTTTCACACCGCGGTCGCCGTGCTCGCCGGAGAGATGATGCTCGGCGGCCTGCTCATCGGCGACGGCACGGTCGAACTCGGCGCGGTGGAGCAGCGGACCATCGAGCGCGCCGCACAGATCACCGCGCTCCTCACTCTGAAACAGGACGCGGTCCTCCACGCCGAGGACCATGTGCGCGGTGAGCTTCTCGGTGACCTCGTCAGTCCCGACGCCCGGCGGCGCGCGAGCCTGCCCGCCCGGCTGCGCGCCCGCAGACTACGCCCGGAGGACCTGCGGACCGTCGTCATCACCGTGGTGGCACCCGAACAGCGCCGCGCCGCGCTGCGGGCCACCCAGACCGTGGCCGCGCCGTCCGGCCTGGCGGGCGAAGTGGACGGCGTCGTCACACTCGTCGTGCCGGAGAGCGATCCGCAGCGCGCGGCGACCGCCGTCCGCGACCGCCTGTGTGTCGCGACGGGGGTCGGCGCGGTGCTGACCGTGGCCGCGCCCCCTGCGGAGAGCCTCGACGAACTGAGCGCGCGTTTCACGACGGCCCGGGATTGCGGCCGGGTGCTGACCGCCCTCGGCATCGAGGCGGCCGCGGTCGCGGCCGACGCCTACCTGCCGTACACGACGCTGTTCGCCCACGACCCCACCAGCGTGCGGCAGTTCATCGATCGCACCATCGGCCCCGTCCGGCGTTGGGACGCCGAACGGGGGACCGATCTGCTCGCCACCCTCCACCGCTTCGTGGACTGCAACGCCAGCCCCGCCCGCACCGCGCGACTGATGGGCGTGCACAGCAACACCGTGCTGCAGCGGCTCGACAGGATCACCCAACTGCTCGGCGACACATGGCGGGACCCGGAGTCGTTCTTCCGCGTCTCGGTGGCGGTCCGCCTGCACATCCTGTCGGAAGCCCTTCGGAGCTCCTCACACCCACTCCGGCGTCCCTGACAGGAGCGGAACCGGCGGGCAGTCTGCCAGACCCCTGAAGGGTGTCCAATGGTCGGACCCGGCCGGCCACCGCTGTCGGAGGAGATTGCGGCGCTCATCCAGCGCCTGGCGCGTGAGAACCCGACCTGGGGGTACGTCAGGATCCAGGGCGAGCCGCGCCGGCTCGGTCATAGGGTTGCCGCTGCCACGATCCGGCGCGTTCTGCGCCGCTGCGGTCCACCGCCCGCACCGCAGCGTGGCTCCCAGCAGACCTGGCGTTCCTTCCTGCGCTCCCAGGCTCACACGCTGCTCGCCTGCGATTCCACGCACGCGGAGACCGAACGATGGACACGCACAGCCCGCGCTGAGTGCACCGACCGACTCCTGATCACCGGTGAACGACACCTGCGTACGGTCCTTACCACGTACGCCGAGCACTACAACGCGGGACGGGCCCACCGCAGCCTTGGCCTACGAGCACCCGACGACGACCCGAACGTCATCCCCCTGCCCGCTGCCGAGGTCAGGCGCCGCCAGATACTTGGCGGACTGCTCAACGAGTACCACACCCTGCCACCCCGACTGCCTCACCGTCCACAGGAAACACCCAGCTCAGCAGCCTAACCGGAGTATTGACACCCTTCAGGTCCCTTCGGCACCCGCAACGTTCCGCCACGACATGGACAAGCGGCTCGACCTCCTGCCCGTCTCTGTACCCGGCCCTCGTCGAGCAGTGCTCAGCGCGTCGGACGGTAGGTCGCGATGATCACTCCGCTGCTGGTCGGCTGAGCGCTGACCAGCTCCAGCTTCTTCAGGGTGGCGTCGTCGGCGAACAGCTTCTTGCGGCCCTCGCCGGCCACCACCGGGTGGATCAGCAGTACCAGTTCGTCCAACAGGTCCTGTTCCAGAAGCGAACGCACCAGCGTGGGGCTGCCCGCGACGGTGATGTCCTTCCCCTCGCCCGACTTGAGCTCCTCGATCGCGGCCGGCAGATCGCCGTTGATCAGCGTGCTGTTCGCCCAGTCCTCCACGCTGTCCAGCGTGGAGGAGACGACGTACTTGGGCGAATCATTGATCCACTTGGCGAAGCCGGCGTCCTCGCCGTCGGTCACCGTCGGCCAGTACCCGGCCCACTCGGTGAAGGTCGCCCGGCCCAGCAGAATCGTGTCGGCCGTCTCCAGCGTCTTTCCCAGCGCCGCGCTCGAAAATACGATTCAGCTCTGTGAGCTGCGGCGATGCGGTGCGGTCAGGCAGCGTGACGGTATTCGTTTATCAGACCGTCGAGGACAGGTTGTCCCTGGATTCGATGGGCTTGGAGGTCGGCAACAGTGGCCGGGGCGGGCGGTTCGGTGCTGTCTGGATGCTGTGCGGGTTCTGGCGGAAAAGCTTGCAGGTCACGTCCAGAATCGTGTTTCCGAGCGGGACAGGATGAGGTTTTCGGCAAGAGCAGTGCTCTACGCCCTCTACCTGCGCACGAAGCGTCCCGAGATCTACGCGAAGCTCGGGCGCGAGAGAGTCTGATGGTGCCTGTAAGGCTCATGGAGAACTTGGGGTTCTGGGCCCGCCGCGTGGGCGGTGGGGCCAGACTCGCTGTCCCCGGCGGCTTCACCCTCGATGAATTGGCCATCGACACCACCGCCGCTCCGGTGGCGGACCTGGCGTCCTTTCCTCCGCGCCCAGGCCCACACGCTGCTCGCCTGTGACTTCATGCACGCGGAGACTGTCTTCCTCAGACGTCTCCACGTCTTCTTCGTCAACAGAAGTGGGGGAGTGGGGGCCTTGAGTGGGCCGCGGTGCTGGTCGTAACTCCGTGTCCTTGGCGGTCTGTCGGCGCAGAAGCACAGCCGGGATCGACAGGAGCTTCCGCGCCACCCGACAAGTCAGTGGTCCGCTGTGCCCGCCTCCACGACCCACTTCATGGGCTGGCCTGTTATCGCGGCAATCATGTCGTAGTCCTGGTCGTAGTGCAGCACCGTCACCACATGCCGTTCGGCCGCTGCGGCGATCAGCAGGTCCGGCATGGACAGCGCGCGGTGGTTGCCCTTGGCGATGGCTTGTCGCTGGACGTCTTTGGCACGGTCCCACACCTCGTCGGTCATCGGCAGGTAGTCGAAGCCGGCCAGGAACCAGTGCAGGCGCTTCGCGTCGTTCTCGTTGCGCGCGGAGTACATCACTTCCATCTCGACCGGTCCGCACACAGCCAGTACGCCATCCTCGTGGAACGGGTCGAGGACCTCCGCCACCTTCGGCCTGCGCCATCGCTGGAGGGCGGAGTTGTCGATCAGGAAGCGCTCACTCACGCCACGTTCCTGCTGTCGGGCTCTGTCCGGCTGTCGTAGGTCAGGTCCAGGTCACCGGACTTGATCGCGTCGATGCCCTCCTGCCGCAGTCGACGCTTGACGGCCTCCTCCATGGCCATGCGCACGGCCTTGGCCTTCGTTTTGACGCCGTACAGGCGCATGGCGTGCTCTACCATCTCATCGTCGAGATCGATCATGGTGCGCGACATCAAGTTCCTCCTGCCGGGCGCAGTGACACCCGAAATGATAGCAGTATGAGGCACTGAAATGGTGTCGTTTTGAGGTCGATGGTCGTGCGGGTATCGCCGAGGGGTCTGGACGGGGCTGTTTCGGGGCTGGTGATATCGAAGTGGGGGCGGTCGGGGTCCTGGGGCCCGAGTTCCGCAGGCTCGGTGTTCGGGGTGAAGGGGTGCGGGCGATGGCGGCGCCGAGCTGGTGAACGGTCGTGCCGTCGACGTGGAGCGTTGCGTAGCAGGATTGGTGCGCTCGGGAGCCGGTTGCTGGTAGCGGCGTTCTCCTGCCCTGTACGGCGGTGTACGACCTCGAGCCGAGCACTACGGTGCGGTACGGATCGTCGCGGAGAGTGGTCGCTGGGCTGGGGGTCAGAGGTGCCTGCCATGTCAAGGAGATGTAAAGCCCCTTGGTGTCAGTCGGCAGATGGGGCACTTCCAGGCCGTGAGCGCGGTATCGGGCTGTACGACGCAGTAGCGAGAGGGTTGGCTGGCGGTCTCGACGTAAGGAATAGTGTGCCAAGCGGGATTGGCCTACATCACCCGTCACCCGCGCTCACCGCTGAGTGTCTGAAGGGTGTCTTTATTGCCGTACGGTGGTTGACCTGGGTCTTTGTGATCGCCCGAGTACGGGCATGATCAGTGATTGTGGGTCTGCGACTGCTCTACCTGATCTTCTGTCGACTACTGGGCTCCGTGCTTCGTCATGAGGTCGCTGTACTTCGTCGGCAGATAGCGCGGCCGCGGTTCTCGTGGGCTGATCGTGCCGTACTCTCCGCTCTCGCGCGGCACCTGTCGTCCGCCTTGCGCCGCCATCGGCTGGTCACCCCGGGCACGCTGCTGACCTGGCACCGGGTCTGGTGCGCTGGAGGTGGCGCCAGGCGGCGGTCGGATCCGGTCGGCCACCGTTGCCGGAAGAGATGGTCGCGCTCATTCAGCGTTTGGCGAGAGAGAACCCCACTTGGGGGTACGTCAGGATTCAAGGTGAGCTGCGGCGGCTCGGTCATCGGGTCGCCGCCGCCACGATCCGGCGCGTCCTGCGCCGCTCCGGTCTACCGCCCGCGCCGCAGCGAGCCTCCCAGCAGACCTGGCGCTTGTTCCTCCGCACCCAGGGCCACACGCTGCTCGCCTGCGACTTCATGCACGTAGAGACTGTCTTCCTCAAACGTCTCCACGTCTTCTTCGTCGTGGAGATCGCCACCCGGCGCGTCCACGTCCTGGGCGTCACCGCCCGCCCGACCGGCGCATGGGTCACCCAACTCGCCCGCAACCTGCTCTCATGGACCTCGACGACAGAGCTGGGTGCTTCCGGTTCCTCATCCGGGACCGGGACAGCAAGTTCACGGCCGCGTTCGACGCCTGATAGGACTCCGTTAGGTCTGTCTTGATCTAGGTGTTGTGGTCCTGGTGGGGAGGGGCTGGTGGCAGGTGGTGCAGGTGCCGGTCCAGCACCTCAGGATGTCTTGGAGGTCGTCGAGGATCTGGTGGAGGGTGAGTGCGGTCCAGGTGCTTTTGGGGCCAGACGTTGTTCGGTGAGAAACGCGTGGGCCGCGGTCACGAGGTGACGTGGTGGTGCCAGCCGGGCCAGGACCGGCCTTCGAAGTGGTCCAGGCCCAGGCCGTGCTTGAGTTCGCGGTAGTCGTGCTCGATGCGCCAGCGGACCTTGGCCAGACGGACCAGGTCGGCGATCGGGGTGTCGGCCGGCAGGTTGGACAGCCAGTAGTCGGTGGGAGCCTCGGCCTCTTCGGGCCATTCGACCAGCGGCCAGCAGTCGGGCAGGATGCCGTCCCACCAGCCCTGTTCGGCAGAGGCGGCGGCCCGGATGGGACGTTCGACGGCGTTGCCGGCCGGGTGGACGCGCACGGCGGCGAAGCGGGAACGTAACTCGCCGCGTGAGCCCTGCCGCCAGGTGAGGGAGGTGAACGCCTTCTGCCCGAGGCCGGTGGCAAGGGCTGCCACTTCAGGGTGCGGGGTGGCGGTAGCGGGGCTGGGGCCGGCAGCCGACGGGGCCCTTGCGGTCCGGGGCTGTCGGCTGGGCGTCGAATGGGTGGGCGGTCACGTCCGCGCGGACGGCCAGCATGTAGTCGATTCCCCGCTGTGCCAGGCCGGCCCGAAGGTGAGCGTTGGTGCCGTAGGCGGCGTCGGCCACCACGACCGGCGGCCTCATGCCCCAGCCGGCCAGCGTGTCGAGCATGTCCAGAGCCAGCCGCCACTTCTCGCGGTGGCCGGCCTTGGGCGGGATGCGGGTGAGGGTCCTGCGGTCAGTGTCCGCCGCCCACTCCTTGGGCAGGAACAGCCGCCACTGCAGTGGACAGGAGGCCGTGTCACTGGCGGCGTGGACGCTGACCGCGACCTGGCAGTTGGCGCGTTTGCCCAGAGCTCCGCAGTACTGCGGAGTCACGGCGACCGACATTCTTCCGTCCTTGGGCAGCGACACGTCGTCGATCACCCAGGCGGTCGGGTTGACCAGTGGCAGCATGCGTTCGCAGATCCGCCGCTGCACCGGCACCGGGTCCCAGGTGGACTGGTTCACGAACTGCTGAAGGTTCTGTTCGTTGCCGTCCGGCAGCCGCGAGGCCATGGCCTGGATCGACTTGCGGCGGCCGTCCAACATCAGTCCCCGCAGGTAGCAGTCGCCTTTGGCCCGCTGGTCCTTGCGCGGCACCGACGCGAACACGTCAGCCACGTATAACGCCAACTTCGCCCGGACACGGTTCACTTCATGTGCGTCCATCCACCCAACATGCCCAGGAACAGGCCGAACCGGAAGACCTAACGGAGTCCTACTGAAGGGTGTCAATATTTCGATCAGGCTGCTGAGCTGGGTGTTTCCTGTGGATGGTGAGGCGGCCGGGGTGGCCTCGGGTAGTACTCGTTGAGCAGTCCACCGAGTACCTGGCGGCGCCTGACCGTGGCGGCGGGCAGGGGGATGACGTTCGGGTCGTCGTCGGGTGCTCGTAGGTCCAGGCCGCGGTGGGCTCGTCCGGCGTTGTAGTGCTCGGTGTACTGGTCGAGGACCGTATGCAGGTGTTGTTCACCGGTGATGAGGAGTCGGTCGGTGCACTCTGCGCGGGCTGTGCGTATCCATCGTTCCGCGTAGGCGTTGGACCGGGGGCTTTGCGGCGGACTCGGGATGACGGCTGTGCCGTTGCCGACGAAGACGGCGTCGAAAGGGGCGGTGAACTTGCTGTCCCGGTCCCGGATGAGGAACCGGAAGCACCCAGCTCTGTCGTCGAGGTCCATGAGAGCAGGTTGCGGGCGAGTTGGGTGACCCATGCGCCGGTCGGGCGGGCGGTGACGCCCAGGACATGGACGCGCCGGGTGGCGATCTCCACGACGAAGAAGACGTGGAGACGTTTGAGGAAGACAGTCTCTACGTGCATGAAGTCGCAGGCGAGCAGCGTGTGGCCCTGGGTGCGGAGGAACAAGCGCCAGGTCTGCTGGGAGGCTCGCTGCGGCGCGGGCGGTAGACCGGAGCGGCGCAGGACGCGCCGGATCGTGGCGGCGGCGACCCGATGACCGAGCCGCCGCAGCTCACCTTGAATCCTGACGTACCCCCAAGTGGGGTTCTCTCTCGCCAAACGCTGAATGAGCGCGACCATCTCTTCCGGCAACGGTGGCCGACCGGATCCGACCGCCGCCTGGCGCCACCTCCAGCGCACCAGACCCGGTGCCAGGTCAGCAGCGTGCCCGGGGTGACCAGCCGATGGCGGCGCAAGGCGGACGACAGGTGCCGCGCGAGAGCGGAGAGTACGGCACGATCAGCCCACGAGAACCGCGGCCGCTCGACCTGTCGGCGAAGCACGGCGACCTCATGGCGAAGCACGAGGATCTCAGCGTTGTTCGCGACGGTCGATCGGTTCAACAAGAGGAGGCAGCCCAGTAGTCGGCAGAAGATCAGGTAGAGCAGTCGCAGACCCACGATCACTGATCATGCCCATACTCGGGCGATCGCAAAGACCCAGGTCAACCACCGTAGGGCAATAAAGACACCCTTCACCCAGATGTGACCGGCGGACGCTACCGCGACGAGACATGGCCCCCATCCGAAAGGAACTGACCTTTCACGGACTGCGACACTCCCACAAAACCTGGCTGATCGAAGACGGCGTCCCCCAAGTCGCACAGGCACGCAGACTCGGCCACATCATGGAAGGCAAGATCGACGACATCTACTCTCACGTCACCGCGAGTATCGACGCCCGCCTTCTCACAGGTCTCGAAACCCGCTGGCACCGCTCCCTAGAGCGCTACCGCCGCAACCTCGGCCCTCAAGGACCTCAGTCCATCACCTCCTGACTCACACCGTGGAGCAGTCCTCGGTGCGCTGCACGGCCCGCGGCCGCGCTGGGCGGCGCATCAACCTTGTCGCCCAGCGCCCTACCCGGGTCCGGCTCACTGACGGGGACTGAACGCGGTGACGCCCGAGCGGTACGAACGCTGGCACATCCGCGACTGCGCCGGCTGCGGTCGGCGGAAGGCCAGGACACCAACTGGTGGACGCACCAACTGCCGCACGGCTTCCGATTCACCGGCCTGGTCAGGTCCGCAGTCGTCATCCACGCCCCGCTCACTTGTCGCCGAGCAGGAACTGCCCGAGTTCACCTTTGCGCTGGGCTGGACAGTCCAGCGCAAAGGGGCTCAACGCATTTGAGGGTGTAAGGCTGTGCTTCATCCCCTACGGAATGCTCGTCCGCTGAGGGCCGGACACGTCAAGAAGCGCGAGCATGGTGGGAAGCAGGTCGCTGTTCAGCGGATCCGGGTTGCTGCTGTCGATTGCACCCTCCAAGGCGAGGGTCGTGTACCCGTGCACGAGAGACCAGACCGCGTAGCTCGGCAGCAGTGCGGGGTCGGTGTCGCAAGCCGCCGGTTCGGCGTCCTCTCCACGCAGGGCTCGATCCAGGGCGCGGAGGGCGCGGTGCTTCTGCTCGGCCAGTTCGGGTGCGGTGAAGTCGAACTGCGTCATCCGCCACATCAGGTCGAACAGGGCACGGTTCTCACCCGCGAAGGCGACGTACTCCGCAGCGATGCACGTGACGCGCTCTCGCGCATCGAGCCCAGCGAGTTCGAGTGATTCGAGCCGATCGCAGAGCTGCCGGTACGCACGGGTCGCGAGTGCACCGAGGAGCCCGCGCGCGTCACCGAAGTGATGCTTGGGAGCAGACTGCGACACCCCCGCCCGTCGCGCGGCTTCGCGCATGCTGAACCCGGCGACACCTTTCTCGGTCAGCACGACGAGCGCGCTGTCGAGCAGCGCGGCGCGCAGGTTGCCGTGATGGTACTGATCCCCGGTGAGTGGTTCCTTGCCCATCCCATCATCTTGACAGTGAGCAGATGCTTCGTAAACTGCTCACTGTCAAGATGATGGGCGGGAGTGGATATGACGGACATGGTGCTGGTCACGGGCATCTCGGGGTTCATCGGTGGTCACATCGCAGCCGAGCTGCTGCGGCGCGGATACGCGGTACGTGGCTCGGTGAGGTCGCGCTCTCGTATCGGCGAGGTGCATGGGGCGATGGCGGCAGCGGGCGTCGACACCGCAGAGCTCGAGATCTGCCAGCTCGACCTGTTGTCCGATCAGGGGTGGGCGGAAGCGGTCGACAGATGCCGATACGCACTGCATGTGGCCTCCCCGTTCGTGTTGGCGAAACCGAAAGACCCGGACGAGCTGATCCGTCCCGCCGTCGAGGGGGCGGCTCGAGCGGTCGGAGCGGCGCTGAATGGGGGCGTGGAGCGAGTGGTCATGACCTCGGCGTTGGCGACGATGCAGTTCGGCCGCGCACCCAAAGGGCACATCTACACCGACGCCGACTGGACCGACCCAGACGATCCGCGCCTCAACGCGTACACCGTCTCGAAGGTCAAGGCCGAGCGGGCCGCGCGAGAGCTCGTGCAGCAACGTGGGGTCCCGGACCGGCTTGCAGTCATCAACCCGGGGGCGGTGATCGGGCCACTCCTGACGAACGATCCTGGGACCTCTGTCACCGCGATCCAACAGATCATGTCGGGGGCACTCCCGATGATCCCCGACCTTCGGCTTCCGTGGGTCGATGTGCGGGACGTCGCCGACGCCCACATCGCCGCGATGACCTCCGCGAGTGCCGCCGGTCGCCGCACGATCATCGCCACCGACCCGATGTCGCTCATCAAGGTCGCCAGAGTGATCCGCGAACGCCTTCCCGAAGCAAGCCGGAAGATGCCCGCACGGGCGATGCCGACCTGGTTCACCTGGCTCGCCAGTGTGTTCGAACCCCAACTGCGCGACAACCGATGGCTGATCGGCCAGAAACAGCGCTTCGACCGCACCACCGCCGAGACCCTCCTCGGACACCCGTTGCGCTCGATCCCTGACGCGATCGAGCAGACCGGACGCAGCCTGGCCGAACGCCAGCTCATCTGAACTCCGGGACGTGACTGCGCACCTGCTCCCCGTTCTACTGACGTTGTTGCCGTGATGTCGTCAAGGTGAGGCCGGTTTCGGCGAGACATCCGTCGACGAGGTTGCTGCGGTACTGGATCTGGCGGAGACCGTGCCGAAGCGCGCTCATGAGGTGGTCGGGGTCGGTGAAGGCGGTGTTGGCCTGGCTGCTGCGTCGCAGCAGTGACCAGATGCCTTCGACGGGGTTGAGGTCGGGTGCATAGGCTGGGAGGAAGTAGCAGGTGATCCAGTCGTGGGTGTCGATGAACTCCCGCAGTCGGTGGTCTCTGTGCACGTTCAGGTTGTCCCACACCAGCACGATCGGTGCGCCGAGTTGCTGGTGGGCGGCGATGAGCAGGTCGCGATAGTCAGTCCTGGTGAAACTGCGTCTGCCGCCGTGCTTGTGGTCGACGTGCCGTTTGGGCCGGTAGATCAGGTGTGAGCGTTCGCCCTGCTTGTAGCAGGCCAGGGCGGCGATGGAGAAGCGGCGCCGGGAGCGTCCCCGCACCCGGATGACGGGTGTGTGTCCGCGCCTGGCCCAGGTGCGGGCGGTGGGCGGCGTCATCGAGAAGCCGGCCTCGTCTTCGAAGCACAGCCAGGCCCCGAGCGCCGCCACGGCGTTTCCACCTGGAGCCATATCTCCTTCACCCACCCGGTGACGGCTTCCTCGTCGCGCTCGGTCGCGCGGCGGGCGGGGACCTGGTGGCTGAAGCCATGCCGGTGCAGCATCTGCGCGATGGCCGACAGCGTCATGCTCTTGTGGAACCGGCGCCCGATCAGCGTCCTGATCCGCGCCGGCGTCCACGTCTGGTCCGGCCAGCCGTGCGCTACCGGCCCCCTGGCCAGCTCCTGCTCGAGCACGGCGAACAGTGCCTCACTCAGCTTGGGCCTGGACGCCTGCCCCTTCGATTCCAGGACCGGTGTTCCGCCGTGCTCCCATGCCTGGTGCCACCGCTGTACCGACCGCACGCTGACACGTAACTCCCTGGCCATCGCGGCGTTGTCGTCTCCCAAGGCGAATAACTCGGCCGCCTGCATCCGGATGTGCTCGCGAAACGCCCGTCGCTCTGTGGTCAGCCCGCCCCCTTGCGGATACCTCATGTGACCGGCCTACTGCGACAACCTCAGCTTGTCGATCCCCACGACATCACGCCAGCAAGGTCAGTAGCGGGTTCCGCCTGAGCTGTCCACCCCCATGCATTGGCGCCCATGGCGATGGCATAGGGCGACCGGCCCGGACACAACGGGCCTGGTCGGTACTGCTGACGGGCGGCGCCTCACCGCAGGTCAGGCGCCGGATTCCGGGTGAGGGGACGAGGAGTGCCGTTCTGTGTGACGAGGGGCAGCAGGCGATGGCGGACGCGCTCGCTGAGGGCGACTTCCGTCTTGGTGCGAACGACGCCCGGCATCTTGATCAACTGCTGGATCACGTCTTCCAGATGGTGGTTCTCGCGCGCCACGACCCGGCACAGGAGATCCCCCTCGCCCGCTATGGTGTGCGCCTCGATCACCTCGGGTATCAGGATCAGCCGTCCTGTGACCTCGTCCAGATGGCCCTGTGCCAGGTGGAGGTGGACGAAGGCGAGCACGGGATAGCCCATCCGCGCGGGGCTCAGATGCGGAGCCAGATCAGCGATCACGCCCTCGCGCTGCAGGCGTGTGAGACGGGCCTGCACAGTGCCCCGTGCCACTCCGAGGATCCGCGCGTACTCGCGCATGCCGGCGCGCGGCTCTTCCAGCAGAAGGCGGAGGAGTGCGGTGTCGAGGTCGTCCATGGCTGTACCGATGGCCTTTCCGCTGTCGGCTCGATGAGCCTCCGATGAGCTATTGGCTCAACCTACTCCCGGCTCTATTGACATTTCTAGATACCGCTTGCCTACTCTTTGGTCCACTTGCGCAGTCATTCAAGGCGGGGAGAGTGCCGGTCTGCCATACTGGGAGCGCGGCGTGCGGGCGCTTACCGGCCGGCTTGAGGACCGAAGTGGGGACGGAAGGCCAGATCCAGTGGATTAGAGGCGTCCGCGTCCAGTCGTACCCGCATTCCCCGGCGCACGGCTGAGGGGGTTACGCCGATGACACGAGCACGCAGCGAAAAGCCCTCCTGCATATGGATCACCGAGTAGGTCCGTCGAGCATTGTCGTGGAAGACCGATGTGGCGTGCAGGACATCCCCGATGCCCTCGCTCAACACCCATCCCAGGCGGGACGACCTGCATATAGGGCACAACATGCGGCGGAACGCGGGCGCTGGCACCAGAGGCAGCGTTGGAAGTAGAGATTCCCCTCGCTGAAGCCGTTGAAGCGTGCGCCCTCCGCTGACCGGGGAAGCTCTGATGGCCAACTCGTCGCTGTGGTTCTTATGTCGAACATGATGATATCTCCCGGCCGTGAATGGAAATCAACGAGAGTCCCTTGTTTCACTGATTACCATCTTGGTCTTTCTGCGGGCAACCCCCGGCAGCAGCCACTGCTCGGCCACACACTTCACACGACAGCGAGCTGAACTCGGTCGAGGTCGACTTGGATGTGCCAATGGCCTTTTGAGGCCAAGAGATGTCCATCGCTCACTGGGCCGGTGGCCCAGTGACGAGACTTTCTCGTTGACGCACGTCCATAGGCGGCCCATAGCATCAGTTCAATTGGCCCCAGCCTTAATGTCCGAGGTCCTTGAGAGTCAGGTGATGTTTGGATGTCCGCAGCGGTTGTCCAGGCGGCGACGGATGGTGGTTTCACGCTCGACGACCGTTATCTGAGGGAGCGGGGGACGGTCTATCTCACCGGCGTCCAGGCTCTGGTGCGTGTCCTCTTCGACCGGATCAGGCATGACCGGCGGTTGGGACGGGATACGGCGGCCTTCGTTTCGGGGTACGAGGGCTCGCCCTTGGCCGGCTTCGATCTGGAGTTGGCGCGACGCTCCGCGTTGCTGACCGAGCATGCCATCTCCCATCAGCCGGGGCTGAATGAGGAGCTGGCGGCGACATCGGTGATGGGCAGCCAACTGGCGGGCGAGGCGGGCCGTATGGGGCCGGACGGGGTGGTCGGGCTCTGGTATGGCAAGTCCCCGGGGCTGGACCGCGCGGCCGACGCCTTCCGGCACGCCAACCTGGTGGGTGTCCCGGGCATCAGCGGTGTGCTCGCGCTCGTCGGTGATGATCCGGTGGCCAAGTCCTCGACGGTGCCGTGCGCGTCCGAACGCGCCTTGGCGGATCTGGCGTTGCCGGTGTTCTACCCGGCGGATACGCAGGACATCCTGGATTACGGGCTTCATGCCGTGGAACTGTCCCGGGCCAGTGGCGTCTGGGCCGCGATGAAGGTGGTCACCAACGTGGCGGACGCGGCCGGCACCGCGACCGTCGACCCCGGCTGGCGCCCTCCGGTCCTGGCCCCACGCGGCGGCGCCAGTCCGTACGGCCATCGTCCGAGCGCCCATCTGCTGGGCAGCAGCCTCGCCGCGCTGGAACGCAGCCTGTACACCGTGCGGCTGCCGCTCGCCGCCGAATACATCCGTGCCAGCGGCGTCAACCGTTTGATCAGCGGCACCTCCGCCGACCGGGTCGGCATCGTGGCGGCGGGGAAGCCGTACCTGGATCTCCGGCAGGCGCTGCGCGACCTGGGACTCGACGAGAGGGACCTGGCGCGTTACGGGATCCGGTTGCTCAAGCTCGGTGCGATCCACCCCTTGGAGCCCACCATCATCAGGGAGTTCGCCGGTGGACTCACCGAGATCATCGTGGTGGAGGAGAAGCGGTCCTTCATCGAGGCGGCCATCAAGGACATCCTCTACGGAGTGCCCGGCGCGCCCGCCGTGTACGGCAAGGCCGGTCCGGACGGTGCGACGCTCTTCAGCGAGATCGGGGAACTGGGTCCCGAGGTGATCGCGGCCGGGCTCGCCCGCCGCCTGACCGCGCACGGGGAGATCGGCTCCGTCAGCGCCTGGCGGACGAGGCGCCGCGGGGAACGGATCTCCCTGCCCCTGCTGACCCGGACGCCGTATTTCTGCTCCGGCTGTCCACACAACTCATCGACGAAGGTTCCCGGCGGCTCGCTGGTGGGAGCCGGTATCGGCTGCCACACCATGGCCGTGTTCATGGATCCCGCGCAGGTGGGGAACGTGGTCGGGCTGACCCAGATGGGCGGTGAGGGCGCCCAGTGGATCGGGATGGCCCCGTTCGTCGGCGACGAGCACTTCGTGCAGAACATCGGCGACGGCACGTTCACGCACTCCGGCAGCCTCGCGGTACGGGCGGCCGTCGCCGCCGGGGTCAATATCACCTTCAAGCTCTTGTACAACTCGGCCGTCGCGATGACCGGCGGTCAGGAGGCGGTCGGCGGTCTCCCCGTCGACCGGCTGGCCGCGCTGCTGCTCCTGGAGGGGGTGGCGAAGGTGGTCATCACCAGCGACGCCCCGGAGCGGCTGCGCAGGGCCGGGCTTCCGAAGGGAGTTGAGGTACGCCATCGCGACCGGCTCCTGGGCACACAGGAGGAACTGGCCGCCATACCCGGGGTCACCGTGCTCATCCACGATCAGGAGTGCGCGGCCGAGAAGCGGCGGAAGCGCCGCCGCGGCAAGGCGGCCACCCCCGACACCAAGGTGGTGATCAACGAGCGGGTCTGCGAGGGGTGCGGGGACTGCGGTACGAAGTCCAACTGCCTGTCCGTCCATCCGGTGACCACGGAATTCGGCCGTAAGACGGAGATCAACCAGTCCTCGTGCAACCTGGATTACTCCTGCCTCGACGGTGACTGCCCGTCCTTCCTGACCGTCGTCCCCGGGCGCCCCGGGCGCCCCGGGCGTCCCGGGCGCCGCCGGGAGCTGCCCGACCTGGCCGCCGAAGCGCTGCCGGCGCCTGAGCGGCGGTCCGTCCGCGAGGACTTCACGGTGCGCATCACGGGCGTGGGCGGCACCGGCGTGGTCACCGTCGCCCAGGTCCTCGCCACCGCCGCGGTGATCGATGGCAAGCAGGTGCGCACCCTCGACCAGACGGGGCTGGCGCAGAAGGGCGGCGCCGTGGTGTCGGACATCAAGATCACATCAGAGGTGGTGGAGCAGGCGGCGAAACTCGCCACCGCCGAATGCGATCTCTACCTGGCCTGCGACGCTCTCGTGGGCGCCGATGCGCAGTACCTGGCGGCGGCCGACCCCGGCCGGACGACCGCGGTGGTCTGCACGACCGAGATCCCCACCGGCCGGATGATCATCGACCCCACGGTCACCTTCCCCGAGGAGGGCCGTATCCGCTCGGCCATCGACGCGGCCAGCGCGCATGCCGTGTATCTGGACGCCCGCGCGCTGGCGGAGGCGCTGTTCGACGACGACCAGTACGCCAACGTCCTCCAGCTCGGCGCCGCCTTCCAGACCGGAGCGCTCCCGCTGACCGCGGAGGCCATCGAGCGCGCCATCACGCTGAACGGCACGGCTGTGCGACGCAACCTTCAGGCATTCCGGCGGGGCCGTCAGCTCATCGACGACCCCGAGGCGTTCACAGCCGCCGCCACGCCCGGCCCGTCCGCCACGGCTACGGCCGCAGCCGGGCGGGTTCACCCGGCCGCCGGGCGGGTGCGGGCGATGGTCGGCGCGGAGCCCGGCTCCGAACTGGCACGTCTGCTGGACATCCGGGTGCCGGACCTCATCGCCTACCAGGATGTGCGGTACGCGGGCCAGTACGCGGAGTTCGTCGAGCGGGTCCGCCGCCACGAGCGGACCTCCACCGCGGTCACCGAGGCGGTGGCCCGCAACCTCTACAAGCTCATGGCCTACAAGGACGAGTACGAGGTCGCCAGACTCTCCCTCGAGCAGACGCTGACCCAGGACATCGAGGCCCGGTTCGGTAGCGGGGCACGGTACTCCTACCGGCTGCATCCTCCGGTGCTCAGGGCACTCGGCATGAAACGGAAGATCAGCCTGGGCCCCTGGTTCCGCCCGGTGTTCCGGACCCTCCGCGCGATGCGCAAGGTCCGCGGAACACGCCTGGACCTCTTCGGCTACGCGCACCTGCGCCGCGTCGAGCGCGCGCTGATCCAGCAGTACCGCGACACCATCCTGGAAGCCCTGTCCACCGCACGGCCCGCCGCAGATCTCGACGCCGTGGTGGAACTGGCGGAACTCCCCGACCTGGTGCGCGGCTACGAGCAGATCAAGCTGGACAACATCAACACCTACCACCGGCGGCGGTCCGACCTCCTGGAGAAGCTGCGGCCGACCCCCGTACACCCCTTCCCCTGAGAGCCGGTCGTCGTCGTAGCGTCGTAGGACGAGGATGTCCTCGTAGGGACGACAACGGAACCGAGGCTGAGAACTTCTATTCCTTGAATAGAAGTTCTCAGCCTCGACGTATGCGAGCTCTCGTTCACTCCGTTATGCATGTCGCTCTGGGGGACGCGCTGGACGCGCGGTGCGCCGTACCGTCACGCGCTCCGGCGCCCGAAACGACAGCAGGCCCGGCATGGGGGGCGGCTCCGCCTCCGCCAGCTCCACGTCCGGGAGCAGGGACGCGGCCATGCGCAGCGCCACGACTGCTTCGGTAAGGGCCATGAGAGCTCCCGGGCAGCGGTGCCGGCCGACGCCGAACGACAAATGCCGTCGGCTGTTCGGCCGATGCGGGCAGAGCCTCGCGGCATCGGGGAAGACCTCGGAATCGGAACCCGTACCCATCAGCATCAAGAGAAGCTCGCCCCCAGAGGGAATCCGGACACCCGACAGATGCACATCCCGCGTGGCCACTCTCCGCCAGGTCGTGACCGGTGGCTCACGGCGTATGACTTCCTCCACCCAGGCTTCACCGAAACCGTCGTCCGTCGCCAGCCGTGACCAGACGCCCGGGTCGGCTGCCGCTCTGCGCAGCACGGTGGAGATCAGTTGGGCGGTCGTGGACTGGCCGGCGATCAGAACGAAGAAGCACACGGCCACCGCGGTCTTCCGGTCGAGCGCAGCGCCGTTCGGCTGGCGATGCTCGCGCAGCGCGCCGAACAGACCGTCTACGCAGCGACCATCAGTGAACCGTGTCATCAGCCAGCGGTAGAAGTCTCCCACCTGCTCGGCCAGGTGCACCTGGCGCTCCACTCGGGGGCGCCCGTAGAACAGTTCCAGCGCCGCGTCGCTCCAGGCCACCAGTCGCTGCGGGCTCACGCCCTCTATACCGAGCACCCGCATCATCACCCTGCACGGCAGCCGCCGTGCGTACCCGGCGGAGAGGTCGTACACGGAACCCGCGGCGATATCGGCTTGTGCCTCGGCCAGCAGCTCCCGTGCACACTGCTCGATCAGGGGTGCTGTGGCGGCCACTTTGTGCGTGGTGAAGAACCGCGTCACCAGCCGTCGTAGCCCCGCGTGACTGGGGCCGCCATTGTTGGCGAGGGCCGGCGGCAGTGCGAACCCGGCCTTGGCGAGAGCGCGCAGGGCGGGCACCGATAGACATGTGATCGCCTTCTGAGTGTTGTCCGGCAGGTAGGACTCCGGGTCCAGAAGCACCCGTCGCACATCGTCGTACCGACTGACCAGCCACAGGCCCGTGCCCGGGTCGTGGTGAACCGGCGCGGAGTCCCGCAGAACCTCGAGCGTGGGAAACGGGTCGGCGACGAAGGGCTCCCCGAAGAGATCCAAAGACGCGAGCCCGTTTCCATTATCGACGTTTGGGGCAGAGCCACCGGCCATCCCGTACTCCAGAGTTAGTTAACGTTAACTAGCGTAAGATTATCGGGCCGCCGTTTGGGCTGTCCAGATTCGCCTCGGGCGGACCGCCGTTCCAGGATCTGGCGGACGCCGAGGTGCCCCGTGGACCTTGATCGGCCCTGGAGGGTCGCAGCCACGATGAGGGCGCTGGTGAGCGGAAGCGGGGCGGCGGCGAAACCGGCCGAGCAGCGCGACCACTGTCCAGCGCGTCCTGCATAAAATAGTGTGCCAAGCTGTTCATATCGACTCGGCTACTGCCGGACGTCCGATCCGCCGACCGGATGACGGTGAACGGGGATGTTCATGACGTGGCGTTCGACCGTCTTGGTCGCAGCGAAGAGGCTCTGACCGAAGTCCGCGTTCGTTCGCCCGGCGGCTATCAGCGCGAGGATCGCGGACTCGTGCGAAGTCAAGAGTGGTGTGGCACAGGCAGAGCCGGGGTGCTCGATGCGGGAAGTCACCGACTTGTCGCGGGCGAGGCGCACGAGCAGCCCCACGACTTCCTCCGCAGCGAGATTCTTGGCGACGGCGCCGGCCGCTCCGTGTTCCGCCGTGTGTGCTGAGGCGTTCACTCCCAGATCCGACATGCCGACGACCGTCGTGTTCGGCGACATTCGCCTGATCTGCCGCATCGACGCACTCGCCCCTTCGGGATCCGCGTCGATGTCGATGAGCACGACATCGGGACGCGTTTCCACCGAGCAACTGCGCGCGCTCGCGCACGAATCGCAGCCCGAGGCCACCGTGGTTGCGCAGGTGGGCCGGGTCGAAGCCGACACCGCCACCACCCACGAGTTCGCCGAGGCCCTGATTGCCTTCCTGTGAACGGCGAGCGCGGGCATCGGAGCGAGTGCATGGAAATGACCGTAGTCAATGTCATAGACTAACTTCGTGAGGTGAGCTTTGGGGGTGGGCTCTGTCGAGAGGGCCGGCAGCCTCGGCGCGCCCCCTCCCGCAGGATCCCACCTCGTCCCCAGGCCCCCGCGCGAAGGATCTGCTGTGAAACCAGCCACAGGACACAAACCCGAGCTGTTCCTCACCCGGCTACATCAACTGGTCGACATCGAGACCCCGACAGGCCACTCACCGGGACTGGACGCGACCTATGAGCTGCTGACGGAGTGGTCCGACGGTCTACTCGGAACGCTCCACCGTGAGGTCCGCGAGGGCGTACCCCACTTGTACCGGGAGGAGAAGGACCGCTCCGGGGCCCCACCGGTCCTTCTCCTCGGGCACGCCGACACCGTGTGGCCGCTCGGTACTCTCGCCGACTGGCCGTTCCACGTCGACGGCGCGCGGGTCACCGGACCTGGGGCGTTCGACATGAAGTCCGGGCTGGTGCTCGCTCTCGAGGCGCTGGAGCTCGCGGGCGAAACCGACCACGTCCGGCTGCTGGTGACGGGCGATGAGGAGCGCGGCTCCCTCACCTCGCGCGACCTGATCGAGGACGTGGCGCGGGACTGTTCCGCCGTGCTTGTCCTGGAACCCAGCTTGGACGGGGCGCTCAAAACCGCACGCAAGGGCGGCGCCATGTTCGAGGTCACGGTGAAGGGGCGGGCGGCCCACGCCGGCCTGGAACCGGAGCGCGGGGTGAACGCCTTGGTCGAGCTGTCCCACCAGGTGCTTGCGATCGATGCCCTGGGCGACCCCGCTCAAGGGACGACCGTTACGCCGACCGTCAGCAGGTCCGGTAGCACCAGGAATACGATCCCGGAGAGCGCGACGGTCGAGATCGACGTACGGGCATGGCATCGCGAGGAGCTCGTACGGGTGGAGAAGGATCTGCGGACCCTGCGGTCCCGGACCCCCGGTTCGCGGCTCGAACTCGCGGGCGGCATCAATCGCTTCCCCCTGGAACACAGCATGTCCGCCGGCCTGCTGGAACTGGCGCGGGCACTCGCACGGGCGGAGGGGCTGTCACCCGTGACCGAAGTCAAGGTCGGCGGCGCGTCCGACGGGAACTTCACCGCGGCGCTCGGCATCCCCACCCTCGACGGACTGGGGCCGGGCGGCGGCGGGGCGCACGGGCGCGACGAATGGGTGGACGCCGACTCCGTGCGGGAGCGGGCTGCCCTGGTCGCCGCCCTGATCTGCGCCCACGCCTGCCCGAGGTAGGGGGCGGGAGAAAGTCCGTCGGCCGGAGCGGGAGCGACGGCCGACGGACCCTCGGACGGCGTACGGGAGCGAACCCAACGGCGCGTTCGGTACGTCAGGACGCCGACGCGGACAGGACGGCCACCCGTGTTTCGACGGCGTCGAGAAGCATTTCCACCGCCTGGTCGAAAACATGCGGGTCGCCGATGGAGGTCAGGTGGTCGGACATCGAGGCGATGCGCGGATAGACCTCCGGGGAGAGGCTGCGGTACTCGACCTCCCAGGCCAGCGCGTCACCGCGCCGGGTGTTGTCGTCGAGAGCGTGCAGCCCCGACTCCATGCTGGACAGCGCGCGGATGACGTTGCCGAAGACTCGCATCGTCGACGTGGCTTCCTCCGGCGGCAAGCCCGCCCGTACCAGCGCGTCCAGCGCGAACTCCACGTTCTTGAACTCGGCGGGCCGGCGCGTGGTGCGCGCGGCCATTTGGAGAGCGAACTGGGGGTAGCGCAGGTAGTGGTCGTGGATGTGCCGGGCCATGACGCGCAGGTCGTCGCGCCAGGAGTCGGTGGCCTCGAGCTGCCCGCCGTAGGAGCCCGCACGCAGGCTGTCGATCAGTTCGAGAACCAGCTCGTCCTTGTCGCGGAAGTGCCGGTAGATCGAGGTCGGATGGGCTTCGAGTTCCTTACCCAGGGCCTGGAAGGTCAGCCCATCGAGACCGTCCCGCACGGCGATGGTCTCCGCGGCCTCCAGGATCATTTCACGGCTCAGGCTGTGACGGGCCCGCCGCCCGGGCCTCGGCTTCTTCGCTGTCGAGCGCTTCCCGTCCTGGCTCGTGCTCATCAGGGCCTTCCCTCCGTCCGACGGGGCGATGAAACCCCATTAGGGACGACTCTGCCCGAAGCCTGACTCACGAAGCAAGTCATCGTCATTGACTATAGGGTTGTCGACACCTCTTGCTGTGGCTGGATCCGCTCCCTACGATGAGGCCGCACAGCGCCCGCCAGGGCCGTATGGAGGGAAGGTGATGGCGATGGGCCAACACGAGAACGGCCGCCCGCGGACCCTCGTGGGACCCCGGAGGGCTACCGCCGCAGCCGCCCTGTCGCTGGGCGCCGTGCTCGCGGGATGCACGTCCTCGGGCGGCGGGCAGGCCGGGACCACGCAGAACCCGGTGGTGCCGGTCAAGGAGGGCGGGAGCCTGGTCATCGGCGCAGAGCAGGAACCGGACTGCGCCGACTGGATCTCCGTCTGCAGTGGCTCCATCTGGGGTGACTACCTGATGCGGACGACCACGATCCCGAAGGTATTCGACACCCGGCGCTCGGGTGACACCTGGGTACCGGTCGCCTCCCCGCTGATGGCCGACGAACCGACCACGACCACCAGCGGCCCGCAGAGGATCACGTACCGGATCTCGCCCGACGCGGTCTGGTCCGACGGCGAGCCGATCACCTCGGCCGACCTGAAATACACCGCCCTGCAGATCCGCGACGGCAAGGACGTCCTGGACAAGACCGGCTACGACAAGATCAGCAAGATCGAGACGCCGGACGCCAAGACCGCCGTGGTCACCCTCCGTGAGACCTACGGCGGCTGGCGCACCCTGTTCAGCTCGATCTACGGCGTCCTGCCCGAGCATCTGCTCAAGGGCAAGAACCGCAACGCGATCATGAAGGACGGCTACTCCTTCAGCGGCGGGCCGTGGAAGATCCAGTCCTGGAAGAAGGGCACCTCAGTCACTCTCATCCCCAACGACCGCTACTGGGGCCCCAAGCCCAAGCTCGACAAGGTCACCTTCCAGTTCACCACCGACACCGCCGCGGCCTTCCAGGCTTTCAAGAGCGGCCAGCTCGACGCCCTCTTCCCGACGCCGCAGCTCGATGTCGTCGAACAGCTCAACCAGACAGCCGGGGGCACCCGACGGCAGATCGACGCCGAGACGGGCAACCTGGAGGCGATCTGGATGAACAACGAGAAGTTCCCTTTCGACTCCGTCGACGTGCGCCGCGCCGTCGCCTACGCCATCGACCGCACCGCCATCGTCAAGAAGCTCTACGGCTCCCTCGGCGTGGACAAGCCCGCCCAGAGCTTCCTCACCCCGATCCTTTCCTCCTACGCCGGCACCGACTTCTCCCACTACACCCGAGACCTCAAGGCCGTTGACAAGGCAATGCAGGGGGACGGCTGGGCCAAGGGCAGTGACGGCATCTGGGCCAAGGACGGACGCCGGGCAGAGTTCACCATCGTCTCCCTCGCCGGCAACAAGCGGCGCGAACTCACCGAGCAGATCCTCCAGACCCAGCTAAAGCAGGCCGGCTTCCGGATGACCATCAAGAACACCACTCCGGCCAACCTGTTCGGCAAGCAGGCACCAGCCGGCACCTTCCAAATGGGGCTGTGGACGCTCATCGACACCTTCCCCGACCCCACGCAGAGCAACAGTTTCAGCAGCACCTCCATCCCCACTGAGGCCAACGGCCGCTCCGGCCTCAACTTCGTCCGCGCCCGGATCGACGGCCTCGACCCGCTGCTCGCCACCGTCGACCGCGAGACCGACCCGAGGAAACGCGTCGCGGCCTCCCGCCAGGCGGACAAGATCATCGCCGACCAGGTGCCCGCGATCCCGATCGGCACCGTCCCGAACATCCTCCTATGGAACGACCGCGTCGGCGGCCCGCTCAGCAACAACCCAAGCGAAGGCCCTTGGTGGAACCTCGCCGAATGGGGAGTGGCAAAGTGACGGAGGCTCTGCGGGCCGCCCCCGCTCCCGAGGGCCGGCACTCCGAAGGCCGCGGCGCGCAGGGCCGTGGCCGCGTGGGCCGGTCCCGGCAGATGCTCCGCTACGTGGTCCGCCGGTTGGCGTACTCGGTTCCCGTCGTCCTGGTCGCCTCGTTCGTCTTCTTCTGGGCCGTCCGCTCCACCTTCGACCCGCTCACCAAGCTGCGCCAGGCCCGCGACCCCGGCGTCCTCGCCCGCGAATCCGCCCGCCTCGGCCTCGACCGGCCGGTCCTCGAACAGTACGGACTGTGGATGAAGGCGTTCGTCACCGGCGACTGGGGCGTGAGCACCCGCACCGGCGACCGCGCCCAGGCCATGATCGGCTCCGCCCTCGGCACCACCCTCCAACTAATCGGCTGGGCCGTGCTGTTCGCCGTGGTCGTCGCCCTCGCGATCGGCACCTACTCGGCAGCCCGCCAGTACTCGGCGGGCGACCACCTGCTCACCGGGTTGTCCTACCTGGGCGTGGCCATGCCTGCCTTCTGGCTCGGCCTCCTGCTCATCCAGGTGTTCGCCATCTGGCCGCGCGAACAATTCGGGCTCGAACAACCCCCACTGTACTTCGTGGGCCTGCACTCGCCGGGCATGAGCGGTGTCAACGCCGACTACTTCCGGCACCTGGTCCTGCCGGTCATGACCCTCACCGTCGGGCTGATCGCCAGTTGGTCCCGCTTCAGCCGGGCGTCCATGCTTGAAGCTCTGAACAGCGACTACGTCAAGACCGCTCGTGCCAAGGGCGTGCCCCCACGCCGGATCTTCCTCCGGCACGCGCTGCGCAACTCACTGGCGCCCTTCGTCACCGTCGTCGCTGCCGACACAGCCCTGCTCATCGGCGGCCTCGTCGTCACCGAGCAGATCTTCGCCATCTCCGGCATGGGCCGGCTGTTCCTCGACTCCCTGCTGGCCGGCGACGTGTACGTACTCCTTCCTTGGATGCTGATCGTGGCGCTGGCGATGGTCCTGTTCAACC
This sequence comes from Streptomyces sp. CY-1, assembly GCF_047218265.1. Taxonomy (NCBI): domain Bacteria; kingdom Bacillati; phylum Actinomycetota; class Actinomycetes; order Kitasatosporales; family Streptomycetaceae; genus Streptomyces; species Streptomyces sp. CY-1. The sequence continues at coordinate 2,502,600 of NZ_CP178393.1, read as the reverse complement.
TGGCGGCCGACCTCGGATACGCGCTGCTCGACCCGAGAGTGACCTTGCGATGACCGTACCCAGTCACCACCCCGCGGAGCGGGCGCTCCCGCCGACGCCGCGGCCCGCAGACAAGAGCCGGCGGCGGATCCTCGTCGAACGGTTCCTGCGCCACCGCCTGGCCGTGGTCGGCCTGCTGATCCTGCTGGCGCTCATGATCTGTTGCTACGGAGCGGCGTGGGTGGCGCCCCATCCACGCAACGCCCAGGACATCCTCACCGGAGCCCTGCCCCCCTCCTCGGAGCACTGGCTCGGCACCGACGACCTCGGCCGCGACTATCTCACCGAACTCCTCTACGCAGGACAGGTCTCCTTGACCGTCGGCCTCGGTGTCGCCTTCCTGTCGACCGCCGTCGGCACCCTCGTCGGGGCGGTCTCCGGTCTCCTCGGCGGCTGGATCGACGAGGTGATCATGCGGATCACCGACCTCTTCCTCATCATCCCGGCCATCGCCCTCCTCGCGCTCGCCATGCAGACGCTCAGCCCCTCACCCGTGACCATCGTGCTCGTCCTCGCCGGACTCGGCTGGACCGTGATCGCACGCGTCGTCCGTTCCCAGGTCATCAGCCTCCGGGAGAAGGAGTTCGTGCAAGCCGCACAGGTGCTCGGCTCCTCGCGAACCCAGATTGTCCTGCGGCACCTGCTGCCCAACCTGACCGGTGTGATCATCGTCAACGCCTCCATCGCGGTGGCCGCCGCGATCATCCTGGAATCCACACTCAGCTTCCTCGGCTTCGGCATCCAGCCGCCCCAGTCCAGTTGGGGCAACCTCCTCAACCAGGCCGCCGGGCTCGTCGGCACGCCCAAGGACTACCTCCTGTACGCGCCCGGCGTAGCCATCCTCCTCACCGTCCTCGCAGTCAACTTCCTGGGCGACGGACTGCGAGACGCCTTCGACCAGCAGAGCAGGCAGTCATGACCTCTCTCACTTCCGACACCGGCAACGACCGGCCGGACACCGCCACCGACCTGCTCTCCGTCCGTGATCTGACGGTCGAGTACCGAACCGACACGGGGCACGCCGCCGCCGTGGAACGCCTCTCCTTCGACGTGCACGAACGCGAGACACTCGCCCTCGTCGGGGAGTCGGGCTCCGGTAAGAGCGCGGCGGCCATGGCCCTGATGGGCCTGCTCCCGCCGTCCGCGCGGGTCAGCGGCTCGCTCCGCTTCCGAGGGCGGGAACTCCTCGGACTGCCCGAGCGGGAACTGCGCGCGGTGCGGGGTCGGCAGATCGGCATCATCTTTCAGGACGCACTGGCCGCGCTGAACCCCATGATGACAGTCGGCGACCAGATCACCGAGGCCGTCGCCGTCCACGATCCCGGCCTCGGCCGCGATGCCCTCACCGAGCGTGCCATCGACCTCCTCGGACTCGTCGGCATCCCCGCACCCCGATCCCGGCTGCACGCCTACCCACACGAGTTCTCCGGCGGAATGCGCCAACGCGTCATGATCGCCATTGGCATGGCCAACGAACCCGACCTGCTCATCGCAGACGAACCGACCACTGCCCTCGACGTGACCGTACAGGCTCAGATCCTCGACGTCCTGCGCCACGTGCAGGAACGCACCGGCACCTCGGTGCTGCTGATCACCCACGACCTCGGCGTCGTCGCGGGCGTCGCCGACCGCGTCATGGTCATGTACGGCGGTCGCAACCTGGAGTGCGGCGACGCCGAGTCGGTCTTCTACCGGCCCGCGCACCCGTACACGCAGGCCCTGCTGGACGCGCTCCCGCGAATCGACCGGCGCGTCCCCCGGCTCACTCAGATCCCGGGCCAGCCCGACCCGCCCGGACGCCGCCCGCGCGGCTGCCCGTTCCAGCCCCGCTGCTCCCACGCCCTGCCCGAAGTCTGCGGCACCGAGATCGGGGCCGCAGTCCGGGTTTCCGACCTGCATACCACCGCGTGCGTCCGGACGCACGAGATCGCACTCGCCACCGACAGGGAAGGGGACCCGCGATGAAGACGAAGACGTCGACGGTCGTGGTACCGAAGACGGACGCGCCCGCCGTGCACGTCCAGGCCCTGGTCGCCGAGTACCGCACCGGCCGCCGCGCCGGCACGGTCCAGGCCGTGTCCGGCGTCGACCTCGCCATCGGCCGTGGCCGCACCCTCGGCCTGGTGGGGGAAACCGGCTGCGGCAAGAGCACCCTCGGCCGCTGCCTGGTCCGCCTCGTCCAGCCGGTCGGCGGCCAGGCCCTGATCAACGGCGTCGACATCGCCCGGGCCCGAGGCGACGAAATCACCCGGCTGCGCAAGCAGATCCAGCTCGTCTTCCAGGATCCGTACTCCTCGCTCGACCCCCGGATGACCGTCGAGCAGATCCTCGTCGAACCCCTGCGCATCCACCGCCTGCACCGCACCCGCCGGGCCGAGCGGGTCCGCGAACTCCTCGAACAGGTCGGCCTTGATCCCGACCACGCCCGGCGCTACCCCAGCCAGTTCTCCGGCGGACAACGCCAGCGCATCGGAATCGCCCGCGCCCTCGCCGTCGAACCGGACGTCCTCGTCCTCGACGAACCGGTCAGCGCTCTGGACGTCAGCGTGCAGGCGAGCGTCATCAACCTGCTTCAGGACCTCCAACGGGAGCTGGCACTCACCTACCTCTTCATCGCCCACGACCTGTCGGTGGTGCGTCAGATCAGCGACGAGGTCGCCGTCATGTACCTCGGCCGGATCGCCGAGAGCGGTCCCGCCGACGCACTGTACGGCACCCCGCACCACCCCTACACCCAGGCGCTGCTGTCGGCGGTCCCGATCCCGGACCCACGCGCCGAGCGGGCCCGCCGCCGCATCGTGCTCCAGGGTGACGCCCCCAGCCCGCAGAGCCCGCCGTCCGGCTGCCGGTTCCGCACCCGCTGCTGGAAGGCACAGGAAATCTGCGGTCAGCAGACGCCCGTCCTCCGGCACACTGCCACGGGCCACCGGGTCGCCTGCCACTTCCCCGAGCCCGCGACGCCTGTGGTTTCCGTCGGCCGCCCGCCCACTGAAACGTGACACCGGCGAACCGCTCGATCCTCTGACGGCACGATCCCCGACTTGTACGCCCCTACCCGTACGACCTCCGGCGTACGGCGATATCCAAGGAGTCTGGCAGTGACTCACGACTGGCAGCGGTTCTTCGACGCCCGGCAGTGCGTATCCTCCCGCCGGGGACGCGGCATGGGGGACGACCTCGAACTCATGGTGCACGACGGCCCCGACGGAGCCTTCCTCACCGTCTGGGACGTCGTCCGCGACGTCACCCGGCCCGTGGCGGGCGCCTACGGCGACCCCCGCAACGCGGTCCTGTCCGGCGACGGACGAGCCGTCCTCAACCTCCTCGACGACAACGGTTCGGAGGTGGGCCACCTGTGGTCCGTGCCGATCGACGGCGGCTCCGGCACCGACCTGACGCCTGGCCTCCCGCCGTACACGCTGCGAGGCATCGACGTCGCCCGTACCGGCGCCCTCGCCGTGCTGTCCGCGGTGGCCGAAGACGGCTTTACGCTCTGGCTGGTCGACACTGACGGAGGCCGCTCGCCCCGGCGCCTGTTCGGCTCGACGGCAGAGGCATGGAACGCACGTGTCTCCGCCGACGGCCGCTGGGCGAGCATCGACACCACGGACCACAACCCCGGCCTGCGGCGCTTCGCCGCGACGGTCCTCAGCACCACCGCCGATACCCCGCGGGAGACGATCCGCACCCTGTCCGACGGACCTGAGGCCCCCGTCCGCGGCATCCGGTTCTCACCCGTGCCCGGTGACAGCCGACTGCTCGTCTCCACCGAGCGATCCGGTCACCAGCGGCCTTGCGTCTGGTCTTTTACCGACGGCTCCCGCATCGACCTGGACGCCGAGCACCTGGACGGCGACGTCGTGCCGCTCGACTGGTCCGATGACGCCGCGTACGTACTGCTGGTCCATGTCGACCACGGAGTGCACCGCGTCCTGGAGTGGGAGCCGGACAGCGGGCGGCTCCGCGCTGTCGACCACCCGGCAGGCGCCTTCTTCGAAGCCGACATCGGCGACGCCCACCCCGACTACTGGGCGTCCCACTACGGCGCCGACGGTCAACTGCGACTACTCCACCAGCGCTTCGACCTTCCCCTCACCCTCCTGCGCGAGGACAGGGGCCGCGCCACCGTCACACCCGTCTGGACACCGCCCCTGCGCCCGGCCGGCGTCGCCCTGACCTCCCACATCGTGCGCTCCATCGACGGCACACCCGTACAACTGTGGGCGGGCCGCCCTCCGGGCCTCGAAGGGCCCGCGCCCACCCTGCTCAGCGTCCATGGCGGCCCCCAACTGGTCACCGTCGACCGTTACACCCCCGAGGCCCAGGCCTGGCTCGCCGAAGGATTCGCCTACGCCGCCGTCAACTACCGCGGCTCGCAGACCTTCGGCCGCCGCTTCCGCGAGGGGTTCTGGCACACGATCGGCGAGCGGGAACTGGAGGACATCGAGGCATCCGTTCACTGGCTGGTCCACGAAGGCATCGCCGACCCCAGGCAGATCTTCATCACCGGTGCCTCCTACGGCGGATACCTGTCCCTTCTATCTCTCGGCCGCCTGCCCGATCTCTTCGCCGGAGCGCTTGCCTTCGTCCCGATGGCGGACTGGCTCGCCGCATACGCGGACATGAACCCCGCACTGCGCAGCGCCTGGCGCTCCTTCTTCCACGCCGATCCCGACGACGACCCCGAGGTTTTCCATCGCGCGTCGCCCATCTCTTACGTCGACGGGGTGCGCGCCCCCGTATGGATCTCGACCGGCACGCACGACACGAGGACACCACCGCGCCAGGTCCACAGGTACGCGCAGGCCCTGGAGAAGGCGGGCGGGGATGTCACCGTGGAGTGGTTCAGCGGCGGGCACGAGACCTATAGCCGCACCTCCGAACTCGCGGATCAGCGGCGGATGATGGAGCTGATCACGAAGGCGGTGCACGGCGAGCGCTGGGCCGAAGGGCCGATCACTCCGCCGCCACCAGGCTCAATCGGCTACATGTGATCCTCGCCCGCAGAGCCCTCCGTCCGCCACGGGCTCACCTCGTGGCCTCACCCGTCGGTTGTACGACCTGTCCGTACCGACTACCGAGCACGCCGTTGCGCCTGTAGGCGCCAAGAACTACGTCCGTACTGGTCACGCAGCATGTCGGTACTCGTGCGGGAGGCATGAAGGGCGCGTCCATGTCCCGGGCGTCACCGCCCGCCCCACCGGCGCGTGGGTAACCCACGCCGTCCGCAACCTGCTCATGGACCTGGGCGACAGAGCCAGGTGCTTCCGGTTCCTCATCCGCGACCGGGACAGCAAGTTCACCGCCGCATTCGACGCCGTCTTCGCCGGTAACGGCACAGCCGTCATCCCGACGCCACCGCAAAGCCCACGATCCAACGCGTTCGCCGAACGATGGATACGCACAGCCCGCGCCGAATGCACCGACCGGGTCCTCATCACCGGCGAACGACCCCTGCGTACGGCCCAGCTCAGCAGCCTGATCGGAATATTGACACCCTTCAGGCCGGGGAACTTCCGCATGTCTGGAGCAAACCGGTCGCGCGCGGAAGGTTCAGGTCACGCCCGCAATCCGTCCACCGCCGTGTCGATCGCCGTCAGCGCCGAGCTCTGGTCGAGCCCCGCCCTCGATACCAGTGACAGGCCCTGGACGATGTAGAGCAGGAGCTGCGCCTGGGCCTCGGGGGAGGAGTCGGTCGTGACCTCTCCGGCGGCCTGTGCGCGGCGGAGTGCGCCGGCGACGATGTCGGTGAAGCGGCGGTACGAGCGGGCGACGATCTCCGTGGCTTCGCTGTCCTGGGGGACGAGTTCGGCGGTCGTGTTGCCGACCAGGCAGCCCTGCGGCACGCCCCTGTCGGAGATCAGCTCGTCCAGTCGCGCCGGATGGGTCAGGATCTCGCGCAGGGCGGGCAGCACCGGGGTGGTGTCGAGCGCGGCGGTCAGGTGCCGCTCGTACACCTCCCAGTAGAGCCTGACGGCCTCCAGGTAGAAGCGGCGCTTGTCGCCGAAGGCCCCGTAGAGGCTGCCGCGCTCGACGGCCAGCGCGTCGACCAGGTCCTGGATCGACGTCGCCCCGTATCCCCGGGACCAGAACAGTTCGAGTGCGCGCTCCAGCGTCTGTTGTCTGTCGAACTCGCGGGGGCGTCCGGTTCGTGCCATGCGTCCAAGACTACGACTTCTTGACTCGACGTTCAAAAAGTCGTAGCTTCCGTTGCGGAACTTCTTGAACGGTCACACAGAAATCGGTTGCTCACTGGCCGGCACGAAAGGCGAAACAATGGAATTCGCAGGCAGGACGGCGCTTGTCACCGGATCCGGCGCGATCGGCGGACTCGGGCACGCGACGGCCAGGGTGCTGGCCGAGGGAGGAGCCGACCTGATCCTGACCGGCACCGATCCGCAGCGCGGAGCCCAGGTCGTGGAAGACCTCCGCGCGGCCGATGGCGAGTCCACCGGGGCGGTGCGCTTCGTCGCGGCCGACGTGTCCGACCCGGCGAGCGTGCGGCAACTGGCCGAGGACGCCGGAGCCGTCGACATCCTGATCAACAACGCGAGCGCGATGACGTTCTCCCCGACCACCGAGCAGGGCCTCGCGGGCTACGACGCCGCCTTCGCGGTCAATGTGCGTGCCCCGTTCCTGCTCACCGCGCTGCTCGCGGTGAAGATGGCCGCGGGCGGCGGCAGCATCGTCAATGTCAGCTCCACCGCGGCCGGCCTCGGCATGCCGGGCATGGCCGTCTACGGCGCCACCAAGGCGGCGCTCGAATCACTGACCCGCACCTGGGCGGCGGAGTTCGCCGAGTCGAACGTGCGGGTCAACGCCGTCTCCCCGGGCCCGATGCGCACCTCGAAGGTGGTCGCGGCGATGGGCCCGGACATGGGCGGCATGGGCCTGACCACCGCGCTCAAGCGCACCTCCGACCCGGCCGAGGTGGCCCACGTGATCGCCTTTCTCGCCAGTGGCCGGGCCAGTTACATGACCGGGGCGATCGTCGCCGCCGACGGTGGCCGCACCGCAATCTGAGGAGAGACGGAACAATGGACCGCCTTACGGGAAAGCACGCACTGATCACTGGGGGAACGAGCGGCATCGGCCTGGAGGCGGCCCGCGAGTTCCTCGCCGAGGGAGCGACCGTCGCCATCACCGGCCGGTCACAGGAGAAGCTCGACGAGGCAGCCCGGCAGTTGGAGGGCCCGCTGCTGACCATCGCCAGCGACGCCGGCGACGTGCCCGGCCAGGCGGCGCTCGCGACGCGGCTCCGGCAGGAGTGGCCGAAGCTCGACATCCTGATGAGCAACGCTGCCGACATCACCCACCTCCCCATCGAGGCATGGACCGAGGAGGCGTTCGACAGGCTCCTCGCGACCAATCTCAAGTCGCCGTTCTTCCTGATCAAGGACCTGCTGCCGCTCTTCTCGCAGCAGTCCTCGGTCATCCTCGTCGGCTCGGTCTCCGCGTACATCGGACACGAGAACGCGACGGTCTACGGCGCGGCCAAGGCGGGCCTGCTCTCCTACACCCGCGGGCTGACCTACGAGCTGAAGGACCGGGGCATCCGTGTCAACGGACTGAGCCCGGGCCCGACGATCACCAACGCGTTCGCGCCCCTCGGCCCCGAGCGCCAGGCAGCCCTCTACGAGGAACTCCGGCAGACCGTGCCTCTCCATCGCCTGGGAACCGCTACCGAGCTGGCGAAGGCGGCGGTCTATCTCGCCTCGGACGAGTCCGCCTATACCGCGGGGACCGTGCTGCGCGTTGACGGGGGCATCGGGCAGCTCGCGTACTAACAGGATAGACCGGCCTGCCTGGTGCCACCGGCCGTCAGCATTATGCGTCGCTGAACGCCCATCACTATTCCAACGTTCCCCCGGACCGGTCACGCCGCCGTGACGAGTTCGGCGGGCCGGGGCGGTGCTGCAACCGCGGCATGCCCTTGGTTCCTCCGGGCCGTTCAGGGCCGCGGATCCCTGGACGGCCCGGCGAGCGCAGGGGTGTCAGCCGGCAGTGGTACTGGGCTTGCCGTCCCATGCCACCGGCAGGCCGGCCGGTCGGATGAAGGCCACGTCGTACTCCCACGGGGTGTCGCGTTCGTTCATCCCGAGGATGAGGCTCGGGAAGCGGTCGAACAGTGCCTGATGGGCGACGCGGAGGAACGGATGCAGTGCGTCTTCCTGCACCGCCGGATGTTCGGCGATGCAGGATGCGTGAGCAGTTGCGCGCATCCCAGGCGGATCAGAGGTCGGCACCCTGCGCCAAATGCGGGTAGTCGGTGTAGCCACGGTGGTCACCGCCGTAGAAGGTGGTGCTGTCGGGCTGGTTGAGCGGGGCTCCGGTCTGCCAGCGCTGTACCAGGTCGGGGTTGGCGATGAAGGCACGCCCGACCGCGACAAGGTCGGCCTGTCCGGTGGTGACCAGTTCCTGTGCGGCGGTGACGTCGGTGACGGGGTCCCAGCCGTTGCTGACGATGTGGGAGCCGCCGAAGCGCTCTGCGAGGTCGGTGAGCAGCGGGGAGGCGGGGTCGCCGATGGCGTGCAGGTAGGCCAGGCCCATCCCGGACAGCACGTCGACGAGGGTGCGGTACGTGGCCGCGGTGAGGTGGGGGTCGGTCTCCAGCGCGCCGTGGAGGTTGATGGCGGGGGAGATGCGGATGCCGACGCGTTCGCTGCCGATGGCGTCGCTGACGGCCTGTGCCACTTCGATGACGAAGCGGGCACGGGCCTGGGGGGAACCGCCGTAGTGGTCGGTGCGCTGGTTGGTGGAGGGAGCGAGGAATTGGTGCAGGAGGTAGCCATTGGCGCTGTGCAGTTCGATGCCGTCCAGGCCGGCGGCAATGGCGGCAGTGGCGGCGCGGGTGAATTCCTCGATGACGGCAGGAATGTCCTCGGTGGCCAGGGCGCGCGGGGTGGGGTGGGGCTGGGGGCCGGCCGGGGTGAACATCTCGCCCGGTGCGGCGATGGCGCTGGGGGCTATGGTTTCGGCCTGGTGCTTGTTGTCGGGGTGGGAGATGCGTCCGGCGTGCATGAGCTGGGCCACGATTCGGCCGCCTGCCCGGTGCACGTCGGCTGCGAGGGTGCGCCAGGCTTCGATCTGTTCGCTGGTGTGCAGGCCGGGCGAGTTCATGTAGCCCTGTCCGACCGCGCTGGGCTGCACCCCCTCGGTGACGATCAGCCCGGCGGTGGCCCGCTGGGTGTAGTAGGTCGCCATGAGGCTGGTGGGGACACCGTCGGGGGTGGCCCGGTTGCGGGTCATGGGGGCCATGACGATGCGGTTGTTCAGCGTCCACTTGCCCACCGTGACGGGCGCGAAGAGGTCAGTCATGAAGGTAACTCCTGAAGCGGGGTTGTGCAGTGTGCGTGGGGTGCGGAAGGTCAGGCGAGGCGGCGTACGGCAACGACCGTGTCGGTGACGGTCGCGGTCTGACCACCGGGGCCCTGTGGCCACCCGCTGCGGGGTGGCCAGGCGCTGGGGTGTCCACCGCGCCGTGTCGAGGGCGAGTTCGTCGTAGATGTCTTCCGGGCTGGGGAAGCGGGTGTCGGCATCGGTGTTCCGGGCCCAGGGGCGGTACCGAGCCGTGGTCGACGATCAGGAGGATCCCGCCGGGAGTGAGCGCGTGTGCGGCGCGGCGCAGGACGCTGGCACGCGGGAAGGCGTAGGGGGTCTGCAGGTACTGGGCCGAGATGAGGTCGAAAGTGCCGGAGCGGAAGGTCTCTGCCAGGTCGTGCTGTTCGGTGCGCACACTGCTCTCGAGGCCGTTTCGGGCGGCGAGCCGGCTGGTGCGCTGCGGGGCGGTGGGGGCGATATCGACGTGACGTGCCATTCGTGGGTGGCGAGCCAGCGGGTGTCTCCGCCTTCGCCGCAGCCCAGGTCGAGGGCGTGGCCGGGTGTGAGGTGCCGGGCCGTCTCGGCGAGCAGAGGATTCGCGGTGTCCTTCCAGGCGCTGCCCTTGCCGCGGTAGAACTGCTCCCAGAAGCTGGCAGCATCGTTGGCGGCATGGATTTCGCGGATGCACTCGTCCATCGCGTGTGCCTCTCCTTCGGATGACTTCGGGGCGGATTGGAGCCCGGGCTCGGGTCGGCTCAGTGGCCCGGGTCGGGTGCGGCCGCGTCGCCGGCCGTGCTCTTGGGCGTCTTCACCAGGGCGAGTAGTGCGACAACGGCGGCGGCCAGGAGAGCGCCCGCCACGATGAACGCGATGCGGTAGCCGTGGAGGTAGGCATCCAACTGCACGGCCTGGGGGGCCTGCCCGGGGCTTTCGCTGCGGGAGGTGAGGTAGCCGGTGACGGCGGAGACGTAGAGGGTGTTGAGCAGGGCGGGGCCCAGGGCAGCGCCGATCTGCTGGCTGGTGCTCAGGGCGGCGCTGGCGACACCGGCGTCGTGTGGATCAACGCCGGACAGGGCCACGTTGGGGCCGGCCAGGAAGAACAGGCCGACGCCGACACTGACGAGGATCTGGGTCGGGAGGACTTCGCCCGCGTAGCCGGACGCGGTGTCGAGTCGGGTGAGCCAGAACAGTCCCACCGTGGCCAGCGTGCTTCCTGCCGCCATCAGGGTCTTGGGGCCGAGGCGGGTGACCAGCGGGGCACTGAGGGTGGTGGTGGCGATGATGCCGACGCTGAAGGGCAGGAAGGCGCATCCGGCCCGCAGGGGTGTGTAGTGGAGGTTGACCTGCAGGAAGTAGGTCATGAAGAGGTTCATGCCGAACATGCCGGCACCGATGAGGAGGTTGGCCAGGAACACGCCGGCACGGGAGCGGTCGAGGATCACGCGCAGCGGGAGGAGCGGGTGGGTGCTGCGGTGCTCGACCACGACGAACGCAGTCAGAAGAACCACGGCGGCGGCCAGGAGCAGCAGTGTTGCCGGGGCGGTCCAGCCAACGCCGTCGGCGGCCTGGGCGAAGCCGTAGACGAGGGCGACGAGTCCGCCGGTCACCAGCACGGCTCCGAGGACGTCGTAGTGACGGTCACCCGCGGCGCGGCTTTCACGGATGTAGGGGAGGGTGGCGAGGGCTGTAGTCAGGGCGATGGGGACGTTGATGTACATGCACCAGCGCCAGCCCGCGTATTGCGTCAGCACACCGCCCAGCAGCAGCCCGACGGCACCGCCCCCGCCCTGGAACGCGCCGAAGACGCCGAAAGCCTTCGCGCGTTCCTTGGGGTCGGTGAAGGCCACGGTGATCAGGGAGAGGGCGGCCGGGGCCAGGAGGGCGGCGAAGGTTCCCTGTAGGGCGCGGGCTGCGAACAGCATGCTCGGGTTGAGAGCGAGGCCGCCGAGCATGGAGGCGGCGGCGAAGCCGAGCAGGCCGATGAGGAGGATCTTCTTGCGACCGGCGAAGTCGGCGATGCGGCCGCCGAGCAGGAGCAGGCCGCCGGAGGCCAGTGCGTAGGCGGTGATCATCCACTGGCGGCTGGCGTCACTCATGCCGAGATCGCTCTGGGCCTGGGGCAGAGCGATGTTCACGATGGACACGTCGAGGACGACCATCAGGGTCGCCACGGAGGCCACGATGAGCGTCATCCACCGATGGGGGTCCGGCGTGGTGGGGTCGGGCGCCCTATGGGCGCGGTGGGCGGGGCTGGTCATTGAAATCTCTCCTGAGCCGGAACCGAAGATGGGGCGACGAGGTGGCGTGCGCCGTTGCATGGCCAGGAGGCTGAAACAAGTCGTGCCGAAGGTGCAAACTCTCATGCTCTTTTGGCAAGGTGGATGTCATGACGAATATCGATCGGGTCCTGACGGCGATCGGACCGAGACTGCGGGCGCTGCGCCTGGAGCGCGGTATCACGCTGGCCGCCCTCTCTCAGACCACAGGGATCTCCGAAAGCACGCTCTCCCGGTTGGAGAGCGGCGGCCGCAAAGCGAACCTGGAGCTCCTGCTCCCCCTGGCCCACGTCTACCAGGTCCCCCTGGACGAGTTGGTCGGGGCGCCCGAGACAGGCGATCCGCGCGTGCATCTGCGGCCCGTCACCCGCGACGGCATGACCTATGTGCCACTGAGCCGCCGCCCCGGCGGGCTGCACGCCCACAAACTCGTCATCAGCCCCAGCAGTGGCGAGCCTGAGCTGAACATCCACGAGGGCTACGAGTGGATCTACGTGCTGGACGGCCGGCTGCGCCTGCTCCTCGGCGAGCGCTCCCTGCTCCTCACACCAGGTGAAGTGGCGGAATTCGACACCCATGTGCCGCACTGGCTAGGCGCCGATGACGATCAGCCGGTGGAGCTGTTGGTCATCTTCGGCAAGCAGGGCGAGCGGGCCCACCTCAGGGCCCGCCCGACCTGACCGCATCGCGGTCACCCCGTACCGGGCAGCAGGGAGTCGAGGCCATACCGCCGTTCGCCCAGCACATGCTCGGTGACCTGCGCCTCGATTGCGGCACTGAAGTCCTCACGCGGGGCAGCGCGCCGGCGTACAAGGGCCTCGTCAGTGTCGGCGTTGACGAGGTCGGCGTTGATGGCCGCCGCGGCCGTCGCACCGCCGGCCTGCGCCTGGACGAGCCCGGCCAGCACATCGGCGACATTGCCGGCCACCCAGACGCCGGGGACATCCGTTGCGCCGCCGGGATCGGATGGCACATAGGTGCCGACGCCCATTGGGTGCGGCGCCGGGCCTAGGCCGAGGCCGGCCAGGACTTCGCCCTGCGCGAGGAACCGCGGGGCCACCGCCAGAGAATGCACGGGGACCACCAGCTTCGAGGAGAGCCGGACGCCTCGGAGCGTGTCGTCCACGACCTCCAGGCCGGTCACCTCTCCCTGCACAACCTCGATGCCACGGGCCGCCAAACGCTCCCACTGCTCCTCTTCAGGCTCCGGCCCCGTGTGCAGGAAGAGCGTCACCAGGCTGGACCACTGGCGAAACAACAGCGCCTGATGCACTGAGGCCGCACTTGTGCTGAGCACGCCGATCGGCGTGTCCCGCACTTCCCACCCATGGCAGTAGGGACAGTGCAGCACGTCTCTTCCCCACCGCTCGCGTAGCCCCGGCACTTGCGGCAACTCGTCCACCAGGCCCGTGGTCACCAGCAGCCGCCGGGCCCGGAAGCTTGCACCGCTCTGCGTGCCGACGACGAAGAGCCCTTCCACGCGCATGGCGTGCGTGGCACGGTCGGAGAGCATCTGCCCGCCGTACCGGCTCACCTCGGCCCGCCCAGCGCGCAGCAGGTCCAGCGGCGCCACCCCGTCACGCGAAAGCAGGCCGTGAGCCGCAGCGGCGGGGGCGTTGCGGGGCTCCCCCGCATCCAGCACCAGCACCGAACGTCGGGCCCGCGACAGGGTCAGCGCCCCTGACAGACCGGCCACACCGCCGCCAATCACGACTACATCGAAAACGCCAGAATCCAGTTTGTCGTTCATGCGGCACACGGTGCGGCGCTCCGGCAGAGGAAGCAATCCCTCTTGCCGATCTGGCAAGGCAAGAGCCTGCGCTTGCCGGAAATCTCATCCGTGCAGGTCATGCAGCATGTCGGTATTCGTGGAGGATGCCGCCGAGGCGCTCGCGTCTTCGTATGTCGAGGCTGGAGGTCTGGTCCGGATCGGTGATCGGCGCGGGTAACGGGTGCAGCGGCCGGGCGTTCGCGAGGCCGTGGTGTGGCCGATGAGCGTTGTAGACCTGCTCGAACTCCCGCAGCGCGTAGAGCAGGTGCCGCTGGTTCCAGATCAACGTTCGGTCCAGCAGCTCACGCCGGCAAGTCTGCACCCAACGCTCCATAATCGAGTTCATTCTCGGCATCCGAACACCGCTGAGCACGACCACAATCCCCGCATCCGTAAGGACGGCATCAAACAAGGCGGGGAACTTCCCGTCCCTGTCCCGGATCATGAATCGTGCCCGGAAGCCGAGGTCTTCGAGGGCCATGACGAGGTTCTTCGCCGCTTGCGCTACATCGCGAACGCGTTCGTCACACCAGGTAAGCCAGTCGCAGCAGCACGGTCGATCATCATGTGCTGCGACCGCGCACCATCGTCGGCGGTGCCTACGGCGCCGCCGACGATGGATTTGCGATGGGGCTGCTGCTCGGCTCATGTGGGGCAGGCGGGAGCCGGGTCAGACTGCGGAACGGCCGCCGTCGGCGGCGACGATCGCCCCGGTTGTGAAGCTGGCCCGGTCACTGGCCAGGAAGGCGACCACCTCGGCGACTTCGGTCGGGTCGGCCACCCGGGCCAGCGGCACCGTGTCGCCGTATCCGCCGACATCTTGGCCGAGTGACTCGACCGCCTTCGCCGAGCGCATCGGACCCGGCGAGACGGCGTTGACGCGGACGTTCGCCTGGGCGAACTGGGCGGCCCAGGCACGGGTCAGGGACTCCAGCGCCGCCTTGGTCGCGCCGTAGGCGGCCATGGCGGGCATGCCGATGCCTGCGGCGGTGGAGGAGATGTTGACGATGCTGCCGCCCCCGTTCGCGGCCATCCGCGGTGCCAGGACCGTGGTGAGCACGAAGGGAGCCCGCACGTTGACAGCGAACGCATCGTCGAAGGCGGCGAGTTCCTGTGTCGCGCCGAGCAGGACCGCGGCGTTGTTGATAAGAATATTGACGGGGCCGACCGCGTCGGCGAGCCGCCGCACGTCCTCGACCTTGCTCAGATCAGCCGACAGGAAGCGGAGTCGCCCGCCGAGATTCTCAACCACCTGGGCACCGCGCCGCGGGTCGCGTCCGGTGACCGTGACATCAGCACCGCCGGAGGCGAGGATCCGCGCCACCGCGTACCCCAGCCCACCGATGGCACCGGCGCCGGTGACCAGTGCGTTCTTTCCCTTGAAATCCATGGGTGTGGCCTTCGTCGGGTCAGCGCGCCGCAGCGGCCGCGTTACGGATCCAGCCGCGGAATTCGATCGCCAGGTGCTCGCAGTGACCCTCGATCATCGAGTCCGGGGCGGCCGACGGATAGACGACGCGCACCACCACGTTCGCGCCGGTCTCGGTGTCCCGCGCCTGGTGCAGGCAGTACGCGAAGGGAGTAGCGTCGTCCAGGCTGAGCAGGGCGTTCATCAGCGTCACCGGGTAGGACGCGTCGAGGAATGCGCTGACAGCGGCGGGCAGTTCGCGCACTACCGAGACCTTGAACCGGGTGAGGTGGCCGCCGATCGTCTCCACCATGCCGCCCGTGTAGGTGGGCGGTTCGACGTAGTGCTCGGGGTGGGCGTTGACGAGCAGTGACTTGTCCTGGAAGCGGCCGGTGCCGGCTTGCGCGGCGAACCAGTTGGCCAGGTCGGTGCCGCTGAGCCCGCGGACGGTGAACTCGGTGCGCGACTCACGGAAAGTGCCTCCCGAGGCCGCGACGAGCTCCTTGTGGTAGCGGTCGCCGGCGTCGATCTGCTCGGCGAGCAGGTCCATCATCACCTGGCCGCCTGCCACGTTCTTCAGGTTCATCAGGGCCCGGCGTGCGGCCTTGAGCTCCCACCGGTCGACTTCGGTCTCGTCGAACGTGCGGCCCATGGTGTGCACATCGACGGTCACGAGGGTGGTCTGCTGTGCTTCGGTGTGGGTGTTCACGTGTGTTTCCTCATCATTGTGGGGAGTTGGCCTTCCGGCAGACTCCAGGTGGTAGCCAGCGACAGGTGAGCACTCCTGGTTCCTGGACTGTTGAGTCCTGATGAAGGACCGTGCCCCTGCCGTTCGGCCCGGAGAGTTGATCGCTGATGGGATGGCGTGCCCGCCTCTGGCCGGCGTGAGCACTGCTTGATCAGGTCGCTGATGGTTCTCCGGCAGGCCGCTGAAGGTGATCGGCATCGAGAGCGGAGGACCGTTGCGACTGTTCGTGGGAGATGACTGGGCCGAGGACCATCACGACATCGAGGTGATGGCCAGCGCCGGCCGACGGCTGGCCCGGGCCCGGCTGCCCGAGGGCGTGACGGGCATGGCCCGGCTGCACCCGATCGTGGGTGAGCCGGCCGGGGAGGACGCCGACAAGGCCGAGGTCCTGGTGGGGATCGAGACCGACCGCGGCCCGTGCGGGCGCCCCCTGGTCGCCGCGGGGTACACGGTGCTGGCCGTCAACCCGTCGCAGGCCGCCCGGTTCCGTGACCGGCTGCGGGTCTCCGGGGCCAAGAGCGACCCCGGGGACGCGCACGTGCCGGCCGACATGGTCCGCACCCACGGCCACGAGCTGCGGCCCGTCGCCGGGGACTCCGCCCAAGTCGAGGCGGTCAAGGTCATCACCCGTACCCACAAGACCCTGATCTGGGAGCGGACCCGGCACACCCAGCGGCGGCGGCATGCACTGCGCGACTACTTCCCCCGCCGCGCTGGACGCCTTCGAGGACCTCGACGCCGCCGACACGCTGGAACTGCTCGGCAAGGCCCCAACCCCGCCACAAGCTGCCCGGCTGACCGTGGCGCAGATCAGCGCCGCGCTCAAACGCGCCCGCCGCAAGAAGGTCGCCCTGGCCCGCTACGTCCACAACGACCGGCTCATCCACGCCCTGCTCACCCAGGCATTCAGCACCCTGCGCGTCTCGCTTAACGCCCACGCCTACTACCAGCGGCAACGCGCCCGCGGAGTCGGCTACAACGCCGCCCTGCGCCAGCTCGCCAATCGGCTCGTGGGCATACTCCACGGATGCCTGAAAACGGGCACCCGCTACGACGAGGCAACCGCCTGGTCGCATCACGCGGAACTGGCTACGGGGTGACATCTACGCTCCTGGGATGTCCTTCATGGCAGGAGGCGGGCAATGCGGCTGCGGCGACGGTCCAGATGCGTACACGGAATGCGCCAGCCCGGTTGCTGCCCGCCCAAATCCACAATAAGATGCAGTCATGCATCTTGCAAGCCCGGGGCCTGCCCCCCGCCGCCGTCGGCGCGGCGCAGAACTGCAGGCCGCTCTACTTGACGCCGCGTGGGAAGAGCTGATGGAACGCGGCTACGCGGGCCTCACCTTCGCCGCGGTAGCGGACGGCGCCGGCACCAGTCGCCCGGTCGTCAACCGTCACTGGGCGACCAAGGCCATGCTGGTCCGTGATGCCATCGGCCATGCCAGCGACAAGTTCCCGCTCACCGATCCCGACACCGGATCGCTGCGCGATGACACGATCGGGCTGCTCGAACAGCTCAACGGGGCGTTCACTGTGTTCGCTGTCGCCATGACCGCACAGTTGGCCGCCTACTTCGAAGAGACGGGAACAACACCCGCCGAGCTGCGTGCGTCCCTGATCGATGAGAGGTGGGAGCTGATCGAGTCCGTCGCGCAGCGCGCCGTCGAGCGAGGAGAGATCGATGGTTCGAAGCTGACTCCGCGAATCACACGGTTGCCCTTCGACCTGCTCCGACACGAAGTGCTCATGGACCTGGCGCCAATGTCCGCGCACGCCATCCAGGAGATCGTTGACACGATCTACATCCCCCTGCTCACATAAGACCCTGCTCAGGGCGTGCAGATCTTTAACTCGTGGCTTTCCATTCGGTGGTTCGTTGGTCTGGCATGAGCGGGTTGGATGGGCAACGGGCCGTGCTGGCAGCCAATTGAGGGCGATTCTGCCGAACCTCGACGAGGGGCAGCGTCGCCTGCTGATAGGGGCGGAGGCCCAGTCCCTCGGCCACGGCGGGATCAGAGCAGTCGTCCGTGCCGCCGGTGTCCGTGAGGCCACTTTGTCTGGCGGAATACGGGAACTCGACTCCGGAGAAGCCCCGTTGTTGACACACCTGGTCGGTGTTGACCTTCTTTTTGGTTGAAGCTCGACGATAGCGGGGTGCCAAACTCCGAGCTGATGCCGATCAGGGTCTTCGCCCAACGCGCCGGGCCGACCCACAGCTCGCCCTGGCCCGACAGCCAGAACTCGCCGTTCTCGCGGTCGGAGCGAGGCAGGAGGTAGATCGTCGCCTGGTGGCCCTCGCCCGCGGGCTCCAGCACGAGGACCCCGCCCTCGGTCTGGTTGCCGGTGAGGTACGCGTACTCGACCGACGCGCGGAAAGGGTAGTCGGTGTCGTTGGAGCGGGTCTTCAGGTTGCCCGCGGCGACGACCAGGCGCTCGCCCGGGAAGCGCGCGGACAGCGCGGCGCGGCGGGCGGCGGTCTCCGCGGCCTGGGGAATTGGCTCCAGATCCCGCAGCTCCGTGTCCGACCAGCCATCGGCCGAGGGGGAGCCGAACGACGTCCCCTCACAGGAGCGTTGAAGCACCAGACACCGGCACCCTCACTCGGCCCGCAGCCGTAATGTCCGGCCTTCATCTCCCGCTCGTACGAGCGCCCCCGGCAGGGCGACCCTGACCTGGCCGACCGCGATTCCAACTGGCCGCGGTCCGCGTGACATCCGCCGGCCGGTCGTCGTACGACGGGGTGCGCCGGGTCGCTGATGTTCCGTAGTCGGCTTGCCGATCGGACCGGGAGTGTGGCCGGTCGGCCGACGCGGTGTCGCGGGGGGCACGTCTAGCGTCGTTCTGACCAAGCCACCGCGCTTCGAGGGGAATGTTCGATGGATCAGCGAAGGGCGGCCGGAGCACACGCCGACGCCACGGCCTTGATCGGAGCGACCACAGAGTTCGAGCCGGACGTCATGGACCTGCTCGTGGAGACACTGCGCCGTGCGGTCAGGCGCGAGTTGCCGGCCGTGGGGACGGACACTCTGCTGGACGCGCTCGTGATGGGGGACTCGGACGCCGGTGCGACGATCGCCCCGGGGATGCGGAAGGCCGGTGCGCTCGGCGGCATGATCTCCGGACATGCGGGCCGCGGTTGGGCGAGCGACGACGAGGTGCACGGTGCGCCGGTCGCAGCCGGCGCGGAAGCCGATGGGGTGGAAGCCGACGGGGTGGAGGTCGATGCGGCCTGGCGTGAAGCACGGTGGCGCTTCGGCCTCGGTTCGCGCGGATCGGCTTCGGAGAGCGGCCCGGTGCTGCCCGGGATGACCGGGGCGATGCGCGCGTGCCTGCTGCTCGCGCTCAGGTCGGCCCGCGCCGAGGGGACGACAGCGGTGCGCTGCCGGCATGTGGCCCGTGCCCTGCTGGACCTGCCGGACAGCAGGGCACGGGAAGCCCTGCTGCTGCAGCGGCTGGATCCGGCCGCCGCGGCAACCGCGCTCGACCGACTGGACGCGGGCGCCCCGGCGGAGACCGAGGTACCGGAATCCCGCGGCGTCACCCTTCTTCGCCGGGCCGGAACGTTGGGCAAGAGCGGTAACCGCCTGACCCGCGCGCTGACTTCGTGGACCTCCGGGGCCGCCGTGAACGGCTCACCGGTTCTGTTCGCGGTGTCCGTCGAGGCCGTGCGGCAAGCAGTACGGTGCGGGCGCGCGGCGGCGGAGCCGGTGGATCTCCTGCTGGGGATACTGGCCCTGGACCGGGCACTGTCCGTTGCCGGGCACTCGCTTCCCGGGAGTCTGTCGGACGCCAACGCTGCTCCGGCTCTGCTGCGCCGGCACGGCGTGCGGCAGGTTTCCCTGGTCTCTTCGGCTTCGGCGATCCCGTCTGCCGCTGTTCCCGGCGGCGACGGTGTGCGGCTGTCCGCTGCCGCCGACCGGACCGTGGCGGTCGCGCGGCTGTCCGCCGCCGAGCACGGTTCGCCCACGGTCGGTACGGTCCACCTGCTGTCCGCAATGCTCGACGAGTCGGCGACGGATGCGGACGCCGGGGCTGGTGGCGTGGTCGTACGGCTGCTGGCTGCCGGCCAGGTGGACGTGGCCGCGTTGCGGGCGGAGCTGAGCCTCCGGCTGGGCGCATGACACCCGGGCCCGCCGTGCGCAGACCGCCGCCGTAGCAGCTACCGTTCCTCCCGGAGATCCACGGTGGCGGGGCAGAGGTGATCATGAGTCAGGTGCCCGAAGACACACAGCCGCCGCCCCCGTCCGTACGGCTGGGACGCACGCTGACCGGGGTGCCTCGGTGGGTGCGCCGCGAGGCGGTCGAGAGCTGGGCCGCGATGCGTGCCGCTGAGCGCCGTACGGTCGTCGGCGAGGTGCTGGTCTGTGCCCTGGCGACAGCCTTCTGCCTGCTACCGCTGTTGCTGGCGCCCCCGGAACGGCCGACGGCGGTGCTGGAGGGGGTGTGGGCGGCGCTGATCGTCCCCGCTCGGCGCGTCCGGCCGGTCGCCGCGGTCCTCTGCGCCTCTTTGCTGCTCGTGGGTGACAACGTGTGGACGCTGGCGGTGGTGCCGCTGGTCGTGCTGTCCGCCACCCGTCGTATCGCACCGCAGCGGCGTGCGTGGCAGGCCGTCGGGGTGGCCTGCGCCACCGTCGGTGCCCTGACCGTCGCCCGTGCCCTGGTCCGGTCCGATGCCTTGCCGTTGGAACTGGCCGGCAACGCGGTCTCCGCGGTGCTGCTTCTGCTGCTCCCCACCCTGGCCGGGACCCTGTTGGGGCGGCGGCGGCCCCTGGTCAGCCTGCTGCGGGAACGCAACGCCTATCTGGAACAGAGCCGCACGCTGACCGCCGCGGCGGCCCGAACGGAGGAACGGGCCCGGATCGCGGGAGAGATGCACGATCTCCTGGGCCACCGGCTGAGCCTGATCTCGGTGCACGCCGGGGCGCTTGAACTCGCCGCCGCGCGACAGGCACCCGCCCTCGTCGGACAGGCCGAGCTGCTGCGCACGACCGCCGGTACGGCCATGGGGGAACTGCGCGAAATCCTCGGTGTCCTGCGGCACGTGGACATCCCGGACCTGACGGACAGGACCGGGGACGAGAGGGGAACGCGTGAGGACATCACCGCTCTGGTGACGGAATCCCGGCAGACAGGCAGCATCGTCGAGCTGGACTGGTCCGTTCCCGACACGGCCGAGGTGGGCCTCCGTACGCGTCAGGCGATCCACCGGGTGGTCCGCGAAGGGCTGACGAACGTGCTGAAACACGCATCCGGCGCGCCCGCCAAGGTGGAGGTCAAAGGCATGGACAAGGGGATCGAGGTGTCCGTCACCAACGAGGCATCGCGCGCCCCGGACCACTCCCAGGGGGGAAGCCGCAGCGGGCTGGCCGGCTGCCAGGAACGGGTCTCGTTGCTCGGCGGCACGTTCGAAGCGGGCGCCTTGGCGAACGGCGGTTTCCACATGGCGGCTTGGCTGCCCACCCACGGGAAGCCCCTTGAATTCGCCGCGCTTGAGGGGGCCTTTACTGAAAACCCTCCGGACACGATCCGACTTCCCTTTGGCGGCATCGGGCAGGAAGGGGCCCGTGCGCCGCTGTCGGAGGAGATCCTGACCTGGCCGCGAGTCCTGGGATCGGGCTGCGTGGCGCTGCTCGTGGTCCTACCGACGGTGGGCTTCCTCGTCGTACTGCTGACGACGGCAGTCCTAAGATGAGCTGATGATCCGAGTCCTGATCGCCGACGACGAGGCACTGATGCGTACGGGAATCCGGCTGATCCTGGAGAACGCCGAGGACATCGAGGTGGTCGCCGAGGCGGGCGACGGTCGGGAAGCCGCCGCGGCATGCCGCGCCCAGGACGTCGACGTCGCCCTCCTCGACATCCAGATGCCGACCCGGGACGGAATCGCGGCCGCCGAGGACATCGCCCGTCTCTCGCCCCGCACCTGTGTCGTGATGCTGACCGCGTTCGGCGAGGGAGCGAGCGTGACGCGCGCCCTGCGGGCCGGGGCGAGCGGTTTCCTCCTCAAGGACACCGGTCCTGCCGAGCTGATCCGCGCCGTGCAACTCGCCGCGAGGGGTGAACCGGTCCTGGCACCCAAGATCACCCGGCAGTTGCTGGAACGGCACGTACGGTCCGGCCGGGACACCGAGGCCGCTCTGCGCAGGACCGAAGCGCTGACCCCGGCCGAACGGGATGTCCTGCGGCTGCTCGGCACGGGCCTGTCCAACGCGGAGATCGCCGATCAGATGTATCTGAGCGCCGGCACGGTCAAGGCGCACATCAGCCGGATCCTCACCCGCACCGGCTGCGCCAACCGCGTACAGGCCGCCGTCCTCGCACATGACGCCGGGCTGCTCACCGACCGTTGAGCCTGTGGGGTTCCGAACCAGGGCCGCCGCACTGACCTGCGAACTTATCCGGCCGGGTCCCGCACCAGGACCGTGAACTCGGATGCTCGGTCTCCCGTTCCATGAGGAGGTTGCGTGCCTGCTGGGTGGTCCAGTCTGTTTGCGCGCAGCTTTCTCGGCAGAAGTCGGACGAGGGCGGTGAGGATCGCGCGGTCCGCCCAGGTCAAGCGCGGCCTCGGGGTGCTGCGGCGTAGCACGGCTACCTCATGGCGGAGCACGAGTAGCTCGACGACCGTCCGGCGACCGTCGGATCATGCTGGACCAGTTCCGCCGCGCCCTTGGCCAACAGGCATCCGCGGCCGCTGTCGGCTCGGCGGTCCGTCGACGACCTGCCCGGCCGTCCGCCCCGCGGCCGGCGACGACATGGCTCGGCCGCGCTCGTCCAGGTGGTCGGTCCGGGCAGGCGTGAGCGTTTGCGCAGGCTCAGGGGGACGTGGTCCAGCGTGGCGCGGTCTCGGCCCACTTGGCGTCCCACTGGGCGAGATTGCGCCGACGAAGGACCACGACGACGCCGCGATAGGCGGCGGCACCGGCGAGGGTCACGGTCAGGAAGCCGACGAGCGCCCAGCCCATGGTCCGGCTGCGGATCTGCTCGGCGGGCATGGGCGGCTCGGCGATCGCTCCGTCCGCGTCGACCCACACGTCGACGGAGTTGCCCGCGCCGAGCCCGGGCAGGACGTCGGTCTCGGCGGTGCGGATCCGTCCGTCCGGGTCGGTGTAGCGGACCGTGGCCGGATAGCGGTTCTCTCTCGCCTCCGCCGATCCGGGCTCCGGATGGTCCGGGGCGTCGTGGGTGAGGACGGCGGTGGTGAGGCGCAGGGTCTGCCTCTGGTGCTCGGCGGCCGCGCGGTAGTGCCGGTGGGCGGCGTCACCGATGGCGAACATGGCACCGAGCCCCAGGATCGGTACGAGCAGCAACATCGCCAGGGCGATCCGGCCCTGGAGGCGGTCGGTGCGCCGGTACAGCGGATTGTGCCGCCAGCGCCACAGCGACATGGGGTGCACGAGCCCGTGGTGCGGGGGATCCGGGGGCTGTGCGGGTGGTGGCACGCCGGACACAGGTTCTCCTTTCCGGGGCAGGGGGTGGCGTACAGCAGACCCCGGCCGGTGAGGTGGCGGGGTCAGGGGGCAGCGAGGTCAGCGGAAGAGCGGGCCAGGCCCGGGTGGGGACGTGCCCCTGGCCGACGGATGTCCGTGCGCGGCCCGCAACATCGTGGCGGCGCCGCGGACCGCCGCGGTATGCGGTGTGGGAACCGCCCGCAAGGGCGCGTGCGTGCCGCCGGCGAGCCGGTGAGTGAGGTCGGGCCGCAGTGCGCCGCCACCGGCCAGGAGGGCACCCCGGCTCAGGGCCTCGGCGGTGAGGGACGTGCGGTCCTGCCGGAGCATGGAGGTGAACATGGTGCTGATGGCTTCGCTGATCTCCGCCGTGGCGTCGGCGTCTGCGAGGTCGGTGGTGCCCAGGGCGGTGCGGCGGGCGTCGAAGACCAGGCCGTCGACGAGGAGGACCACCTCGGTGAGATGGGCGCCGATGTCCACCACGAGCAGCGGCAGGGAGAGGTCGGCGCCCGCGGCCAGGGCGATGGCGCGCGCGGTGGGGACGGTCAGGACCGCGCGGGGGCGGAGCACTTCCACGGCGGCGCGGGCCCGTTCCCGGTAGGCGGGGCCGTCCAGCACCGGCGCGGTGACCACCACCAGCGGGCGGGTGAGGCGGGGCAGGCGGTGGCTGAGGAGCCGGTCGAGCATCCGGGCCGTTCCCGGAACGTCGACGATGGCGCCGCGCTGGACCGGATACACCGCCCCAGCACCGGGGAAGGTGATGGTGGGTACGTCGAGGACCATCCCGCGGCCGGCTATCCAGGCGCGGGTGCGGGCGCTGCCCAGGTCCAGGGCGAGGCCGCAGCAGTGCCGGCACAACGGCCAGGGCCGGTGCCGGTGCCCGGCGGGGGAGCCGGGCCGGAAGCGGCGGCGGACGGTCATCGTCCGGCCTCCCGTACCTGCTGGCACCGTGCGCAGTAGCGGGCCTGTGGAACGATCATCAGCCGGTCGCGCTCGACAGGGCGACGGCACAGGTGGCACGTGCCGTAGCGGCCCTCGGCGATGCGTCGCAGCGCCGCCTCCACGTCGGCGAGGACCATGCGCGCGGAGGCGGCGACTTTGACGTGCACTTCGGCCTGTGCCGCGGAGCGGCGCCGGAGCAGGTCCTCGGCGCGGGGCGGCGCGGCGATCTGCCGCAACTGTTCCTGGCGGAACAGGCGCTGTTCGTGGAGGTTCTCCCGCAGCGCGGCGAGGTCCTCGGGCGACAGGTGCGCGGCACGGTCGCCGATGGTCTGGTGGTTCACCACTTCACCCCTTTGAGCAGGGCGGAGACGAAAACAGGAGGCGGACGGGGCGGGTCAGGCGGTGGCGCGGCCCTGGCAGGCGACGCAGTACCGGGTGTAGGGGAGGATCTCCAGGCGTTCGGCGGGGACGGGCTTGGCGCAGCCCTGGCAGATGCCGTAGGTGTCGTCCTCCACGCGGGCGAACGCCTCGTCGATCTCGGTGAGGACTCGCTGGATCGCCTCCGTCTGCGCGGACACCAGATGGGCGTCCGTGCTCTGGGCGCTCTCGTCGAGGGCACGTAGCTGAGCCAGGCGGCTGTTGCGGGCGTGTTCGAGGCGCTGACGGGTTTCATGAGAGGTCAGCCGCCCGGGGCGGGGGCCGGTCTGGGCGGTGTCGAGCGGCACGATGAGGTCCTTTCGCGAAAGCGCGCCAGGCGCGGCAGTAGCCGCCCGGTTCCGCCGCCCGCGGTCTCCACGACCGCGCGCACTGGCCGTACCGGACGGCTCGGGCACCTTCGACTCTGCTCGACCCGGCGTCGGAAGCCCATCGGGCGCGGACCCCATTTGCCCGGGGCAGCGGTGACCACGGGGCGATGGCGGGGAAGGGCGCGTGGGTACCCGATGACCTCGGATATGGGTGACGGGCCCCATCGACCGCGCGCGGTGCGGGAGGCAGGCTGTGTCAGGCTCGGTCGTGATCAGTTGTGGCGGCTCCGCCGGGGTGCGATGGGCGACAGTAGAGCTGATCACACGCGGAGCGCAGAAGGAGGAACTTCCCCGGTGTCACTGTTCTGGCGGATCTTCGGGCTCAACGCCCTGGTGCTGGGCACCGCTACGGCGCTGCTGCTGTGGGCGCCGGTGACCGTCTCCGTGCCGGTGCTGCTGACCGAGGCGGTCATCCTGGTCGGCGGTCTCGCCGTCATGCTGGTCGCCAACGGCACCCTGCTGCGCTGGGGCCTGGCCCCGCTGGACCGGCTGACCAGGCTGATGACCACCGTCGACCTGCTGCGCCCGGGCCAGCGGCTGCCCGTGCCCGGCGCCGGCGGCGGTAGCGAGGTGTCCGAGCTGATCCGCACCTTCAACGCCATGCTCGACCGGCTGGAGCACGAACGCGCCACGTCCAGCGCCCGGGCGCTGCTGGCCCAGGAGGCGGAACGCCGCCGCATCGCCCAGGAACTGCACGACGAGGTCGGGCAGAGCATGACCGCGATCCTGCTGGTGCTCAAGCGCGCCGCGGACGACGCCCCCGAACCGCTGCGCGAGGACCTCCAGCAGGCCCAGGAGATCACCAGGGAGAGCCTGGACGAGGTCCGCCGCCTGGTGCGCCGCCTGCGGCCCGGCGTCCTGGACGACCTGGGCCTGGTCAGCGCACTGACCTCGCTCACGCAGGACTTCGCCACCCACACCGGGATGCGGGTCGTGCGCCGCCTCGATTCCGATCCGCCCACCCTCGACCGGGAGAGCGAGCTCGTGCTGTACCGGGTGGCTCAGGAGAGCCTGACCAACGCGGCCCGCCATGCGGACGCGCGGCAGGTCGAGGTGAGCCTGCACCGGGTGGGCGAGGCGGTGGTGCTGGAGATCGCCGACGACGGCCGCGGCATCGAGGCCGCCTGCGAAGGCGCCGGGATCCGCGGCATGCGCGAACGGGCCCTGCTCGCCGGGGCCACCCTCGACATCACCTCGACGCCTGGCACCGGTACCCGGATCCGCCTCATCACACCCGCTCCCAGGAAGCAGCTCTGACCATGCCCGATCCGACCCCGCCCGGACCCACCACGGCCTCGGCACCGTCCGCCACGGCCGCGAAGCCGATCCGCATCCTGCTCGCCGACGACCACGCTCTCGTACGCCGCGGCGTACGCCTGATCCTCGACAGGGAACCCGACCTGGAGGTCGTCGCCGAGGCCGGGGACGGTGCCGAGGCCATCGAGGCGGCCCGGAGCCAGGAGATCGACCTGGCCGTGCTGGACATCGCCATGCCGCGCCTGACCGGTCTTCAGGCCACCCGGGAGCTGGCGGCGCTCAAGCCGGGTCTGCGCATCCTGATGCTGACGATGCACGACAACGAGCAGTACCTGTTCCAGGCACTCAAGGCCGGGGCCTGTGGCTATGTGCTGAAGTCGGTTGCCGACCGCGACCTGGTCGCCGCCTGCCGGGCCGCGATGCGCAACGAGCCGTTCCTCTACCCCGGCGCGGTCACCGCCCTCATCCGCAACTACCTGGAGCGCGTCCGCCACGGCGAGGAAGACCCCGACCAGCTCCTCACCCCTCGTGAGGAGGAGGTCCTCAAACTCGTCGCCGAAGGGCACTCCTCCAAGGAGATCGCCGAGATCCTGTTCATCAGCGTCAAGACCGTGCACCGCCACCGGGCCAACCTCCTGCACAAGCTCGGTCTGCACGACCGGCTGGAGCTGACCCGCTACGCCATCCGCGCAGGTCTCATCGAACCCTGACGCCCGCCCCGCACCGACGTCCGGGGCTCTGGTCGTCCACTCCCCGGCCGGAGCCCCGGACCGGCACCCCACGCCGAGCACACGGCAGGAGTCGAGCACCTCGCAGGAAGGGGACGGTGCATGCGCCCAGCACCTCGCAGCACCCCGACCGCGGTTCACCCGCTCGCGGGGACGCTCATCGCGCTCCTCGCCGTCCTGCTGGCGTTGGTTCCCGCCGATGCCGCGCGCGCGGCTTCCGTTCCGGTGCCCGCGGCTTCCGTTCCGGTGCTCGATCCGGCCCCGGCGGCCACGGGCGCCGAGCGCCCCGACACCGGTCCCCACGCGGACGACCCGTGTGCCGTCGGCTGCGCGGCCCAGGCCAGGGTCCGCCACGACCACCTCGGCGAGCGCCCGTGCCCACCGGATCACCACGCCACCGACCCCCCTGACGCGGATGCCGGCCCGGCTGTCGGCACCCGTGCTTCAGCGCCTTCCGCGTGCGCGCCCGCCTCTCCCGGCCGGTCGGCCCACGACCGCGGCCGGGCCCCTCCGGCACCCGCAGGTACCTGACGCGACCCATCACCCTTTTCTCCGTCGCGGCCGCGCGGGCCGCTGCCGCGGCGTGCCTGCCGGAGGCTCGTGTTGAAACGCCGGAACAACCGCCAGAACAACCGCCGGAACAACCGCACCAAGTCCTTGCGCGTGCGTGCGCTACTCGCCCTCGCCGTGATCGTAGGATCGCTGGCCATCGCCCTCACCACGCCCGTCCGCCTCGGCCTCGACCTGCGCGGCGGCACCCAGATCATGCTGGAAACCCGCTCCACCCCCACCACCGACGCCGACGCCGCGGCCACCGACCGCACCGTGGAAGTGCTGCGCGCCCGCATCGACGCGCTCGGCGTCGCCGAACCGACCCTCGTCCGCTCCGGCGACCACCGCATCCTCGTCGAGCTGCCCGGCGTATCTGACCCGAAGAAAGCCGCCGACGTGCTGGGCCGCACCGCGCAGCTCACCGTCCACGCGGTCCTCGGCCCGGCCCGGACCGCCGACGGCGCCACCGCCCCGGCGACCGATCCGGCCAAGGAGCGCGTTCTGCCGGACGAGTCCGGACAGCC
This sequence comes from Streptomyces sp. CY-1, assembly GCF_047218265.1. Lineage (NCBI taxonomy): Bacteria > Bacillati > Actinomycetota > Actinomycetes > Kitasatosporales > Streptomycetaceae > Streptomyces > Streptomyces sp. CY-1. Next base: position 2,474,780 of record NZ_CP178393.1, on the reverse strand, counting down.
CCTGCGCCTGCGGGCCGCCGATCTGACCGGACGGGACGTCGAAGGCGCCGACGCCCGCTTCGACCAGCAGGGCGGTGTCGGATGGCACGTCGCGGTCGACTTCTCCAAGACCGGCCAGGACCAATGGCGGCAGATCACCGCACGGGCCGCCTGTCACCCGGCCGGTGACCCGCAGCGCCGGGTCGCCATCGTCCTCGACAACAAGATCATCTCCTCGCCGCAGGTCGACCCCTCCGTACCGTGCGGGACCGGCATCCCGGGCGGCACCACCCAGATCACCGGCTCCTTCGACGACACCGAAGCCCGCGAACTGGCCCTGCTCGTCTCCGGCGGAGCCCTGCCCGTACCGGTCGAGACCGTGGAACAGCGCACCATCGGCGCCACGCTCGGCGATGCGGCCATCGAGGCCGCGGCCTGGGCCGCCGGCATCGGCACCGCGCTGACCGCGCTGTTCATCATCGCCGTCTACCGGCTCATGGGCCTGCTCGCGACCGCGGCCCTGGCCTGCTACGCCCTCGTCTCCTACGCCGCCCTGGCCGCGCTCGGCGCCACACTGACCCTGCCGGGCCTCGCCGGGTTCGTCCTGGCGATCGGCATGGCCGTGGACGCCAACGTCCTGGTCTTCGAACGGACCCGCGAAGAGTACGCGGCCCGCAGCCGCTCCACCCCCCGATCGGCACTGACGGCCGGGTTCCGCGGAGCCCTCAGCGCGATCGCCGACTCCAACATCACCACATTGATCGCCGCGGCTCTCCTGTTCGCCTTCGCCTCCGGCCCGGTGCGCGGCTTCGGCATCACCCTCGCCGTCGGCGTCCTCGCCTCGATGGTCAGCGCCCTGGTGATCAGCCGGGTGCTCGCCGAGTACGCGGCCAACCGCCCCGCGGTCTTCCGCCGACCCCGCGTCACCGGCATCGCGAGCACCGGCTGGGTCCGCGACCGGCTGCTGCGCCGCGACCCGTTCCTGATGCGCCGTCCGCGCCGCTGGCTGGCCGCCTCCGCCGCACTCGCCGTCATGGCCGCGTCGGGCATCCTCGTCCGCGGCCTGGACTTCGGCATCGAGTTCACCGGCGGCCGGCTGATCGAGTACGCCACCAGCACCTCCGTCGACCCCGACCGGGCCCGCACCGCCCTCACCGACGCCGGGTTCCCCCGCGCGGTGGTGCAGTCCTCCGGTGACACCGGGCTCACGGTGCGCGCCGAGAACCTGACCAACGCCGACGAGGCCACCGTCACCGAAACCATCAGCAACCTCGGCGGCGAGACGAAGAAGATCCGCGACGAGCTGATCGGCCCCAGCATGGGCGACGAACTGCGCCGCAACGCCCTCATCGCACTCTCCCTCGCACTGGGCGCCCAACTGCTGTACCTCGCGGTGCGCTTCCGCTGGTTCTTCGGGACCGCGGCCGTCGTCGCGCTCGCCCACGACGTGGTGATCGTCATCGGCGCCTTCGCCTGGCTCGGCAAGCCCATCGACGGGGTCTTCCTGGCCGCCCTGCTGACCGTCATCGGCTACTCGGTCAACGACTCCGTCGTCCTCTTCGACCGCGTCCGCGAACTGCTCGACCACGACCGCACCACACCGCTTCCCCGCCTGACGAACCGGGCGATCCTGCAGACCCTGCCCCGTACCGTCAACACGGGCATGGGCGCGGCACTCATCCTCACCGCCCTCGCCGTCCTCGCCGACGACACCCTCGCCGACTTCGCCCTCGCCCTGCTCATCGGCCTGGCGGCCGGCACCTACTCCTCCGTCTTCACCGCCGCCTCACTCACCATCGAGCTGCACCCGCCCCGGAAGACGTCGCGGCCGCGGCCGTCGCGGTTCACCCGGCGGCACTCCTCCTCGGGGCAGAACGTGGTGTCGACTTCCGAGGAGACCCCTCGATAGGGGCACCGTCGTTTCCGAGCTCACGTCCTTCCCCACGACGCTTCCCCACGACGCCCGCCGCACCGACCACGTGCCACACCTTCGCGTCCTACCCCACACCCGTCGCAACCCCGGTCCTGGTGACCAGCGGTGACTGGTCCGGAGACGCCGACGGGCTCGTGTTCCAGAACACCGGGTCCCGCGCCGTCGACGTGGAATACACCACGTACACGAACGACGGGACCGTCCCGGTGGACGGCACGGTGTGCGTCACGACGAGCAAGGCGAGCAGACAGTTCTTCTACAACCCGACCACCGTGCACACGGTCACCTGGCGCGCCGACAACACGGGCTGACATGACCGCACCGCGGGCGCTTCCGGGCCGGAGGCGCCCGCCTTTCCGTCAGCCCCGGCCGCCCGGCCACTGTGGTGCCTCATCGATTTCCGCTGCTCAGGGGGCCGGGCTGAGTTCTGGAACCCCACAGGCCCCGGACGCTTGCTCGGCCTATGTCATGACGACGTGCCGGTCGTAGCGCTGTCGCGCAGGAAGCCCGCGAAGGCCCCAGCGGCGGGGGTGAGGGCATGGTCGGCCATGCGGACCAGGAGGATGCGGCGTACCGGGGCGGGGGGTTGCAGTGGCAGGACGCTGACGCCGCCTCGGGTGCCTTCCAGCGCCAGGGTGGGGGCGAGGGCGACGCCGATGCCGGCGGCGACCATGGCCTGTGCCTCCTGGTAGTCGTGGGCCTCGTAGGCGATCTGCGGCTCGAAACCGGCTGTGTGGCAGCAGCGGGCGAGAGCCTCGGCCACCGGGTGGTTCTCGGCGCGGGTGATCCAGGGGTCGTTCGCGAAGTCGGCGAGGGCGGCCGAAGGGCGGCCGGCGAGGGGGTGGTCCTTGCTGACGAGGAGGGCCGGAGGGTCGTCGACGAGTGAGGTGACGACGATGTCCTCGCGGTCGATGCGGTTCCAGTCGTAGTCCCACATCAGGGACATCTCGATTTCCCGGTTCTCCAGCATCGCCCACAGGCCCGCGATGCGGGCGCTGCGCACCGTCAGCCGTACGTCGGGGTGGGCTTTCCGGAAGGCGATCACGGCCCGGGGGAGGAGGGAAGCGCCGACGGTGGGGAAGGTTCCGATGCGGAGGATGCCCGCGCGTAGTCCCGCGAAGTCGGCGAGCTCGTTCTCGGCGGCCGTCAGTTCCCGCTCGATCCGCTCCCCGCGCTCGGCCAGGGCGCGTCCCGCGTCAGTGAGCGTGACACCCCGCGCATGGCGCTCCAACAGCGGCTGCCCAGCCTCCGCCTCCAAGCGGCTGACCTGCTGGGACACCGCTGAAGGCGTGTAGTTGAGAGCCCGCGCGGTCGCGGTGACCGAGCCCCGGCGGGCGACCTCGGTGAAGAGCAGGATGCGCCGCACATCGAGCACCGCGCCACCTCCAGCATTAATTCCAACTTAATACCCATGCAGATTTCCGAGATTGTACTTCATGCTCTCCGCGCCCACCGTGGATCACACCACGCACGGAAGTGCCGGCGGGGTTTCCACGAGGAGTCTGTTGTGTTGCGTCTGCAGGGCGAGATGATCCGCGGAGGAACCAGCAAGTGCTGGATCTTCGACCACCACGATGTGGTCGCGACCGGCGTGGACGCCGACACCCTGCTGCTCGCCGCCTACAACGCCGCCGACCCCCGCCAGATCGACGGCGTCGGCGGTGCCTCCTCCACCACCTCCAAGGCCGCGATCGTCCGGACACCGGCCGAGCCGGGCATCGACGTCGAGTACGCCTTCGCGCAGGTCGGCATCGGTGACGAGCGCGTGGAATGGACCAGCAACTGCGGCAACTGCGCCACCGCCGTCGCCCTGTACGCCGTCCACAACGGCCTGGTACCGATCACATCGGACTCCACCACGGTGCGGATGCTCAACGTCAACACCGGGGCCCGCCTCACCGGCACCATCCCCACCCCGGGCGGTACGGCCCCCGACGAGGGCACGGCCGCGGTGCCCGGCACCGCGGCGCTCGGAGTGCCGGTCCTTCTCGGCTTCGAGGACCCGGCGGGTACGACCACGGGGCGCGCCCTGCCGACCGGCCGAGCCCTGGACACCCTGATCGGGCCCGCCGGTCCGGCCGAGGTGTCCCTGGTCGACGCCGGCGCCCCGGCCGCGCTGTTCGAGGCCAAGGCGTTCGGCCTCGACGGCACCGAGTCGCTCACCGAGTTCGCCGAGGCGGTGCCCGCGCTCACCATGCTGCGCCGCGAGGCCGCCCTGGCCATGGGCCTGGCCGACCGGAACGACCCGGTCAGCCACGCTGTGCCGAAAGTCGGCGTCGTTGCCCGGGCCGCCTCATATCGCACCACTCATGGCACTCTGGTCAGTCAGGACGAGTACGACCTGGCCATACGCATGGTCTCCATGCACGCACCCCACCCGGCGATCGGCCTCACCTCGGCCGTCGCCCTGGCCACCGCGGCCGCCATCCCCGGCACGCTCGCCCACCGCGTCGCCCGGCAGACCGCCGACGGCACGCTGCGCCTGGGCACCCCGGCAGGTGTCATCACCGCCCAAGCCGTCCCCGCACCGGACGGCGCGTCCCCCACGGTGCTGCTGCACCGCGCCGCCCGCCGCATCGCCCGAGCCGAACTTCTCGTTCCCGTCCTGGAAGGACGCCCCGCATGAGCCGCAACGATGCCGCCCCGGGTACCGTCACCGCTCCACCACGCCGCACCCGTCGGCTGCTGTCCCTGCTCTACGTCCAATGCCTGATCGGTGTTCTCGCCGGTGCCGTCGTCGGCTGGCTGTGGCCTTCCTTCGGCGCCGAGCTGAAGCCCCTGGGCGACGGCTTCATCGCGCTGGTGCGCATGATGATCGCGCCGGTCATCTTCTGTACCGTCGTCCACGGCATCGCCTCCATGGGCAACGCGCGTGCCGTCGGCAGGGTCAGCCTCAAGGCGCTGCTCTACTTCGAGGTGCTGACCACCGTCGCCATGGTGATCGGCCTGGTCGTCGTCAACGTCGTCCAGCCCGGCAGCGGACTGCACGTCGATCCCTCCACCCTCTCCACCAAGGGGTTGCCGCCCGAGGCGACCGCGAGCCATGAGAGCTTCTCCGCCTTCGTCCTCGCCATGATTCCGGACACCCTGCTCAGCGCCATGACCGGCCACGAGATCCTGCCGGTGCTGGTGGTCTCGGTGTTGTTCGGCTTCGGCCTCAACGCCGGCGGCGAGGCGGGCGCGGGGATCGCCCAGGGCATCGAGAAGCTGTCCAGGATCCTGTTCACACTCATCCGCTGGATCATGCGGCTGGCCCCGATCGGCGCCTTCGGCTCCATGGCCTTCACCATCGGCAACTACGGCCTGGACACCCTGCGGCACCTCTTCCTGCTGGTCGGCTCCTTCTGGCTCACCGCCCTGTTCTTCGTCCTGGTCGTCCTCGGTACGGTCATGCGCGTCAACGGCCTGCGCCTGCTGCCCTTCCTCCGCTACATCAAGGAAGAGCTGCTGATCGTCCTGGGCACCTCGTCCAGCGAGCCAGTGCTGCCGCGCATGATGGCCAAGCTCGAGCACGTGGGCGCCTCCAAACCGGTCGTCGGTATCACGCTGCCCGCCGGGTACTCCTTCAACCTCGACGGCACCGCGATCTACCTCACCATGGGCTCGGTCTTCCTCGCCCAGGCCCTCGGCATCGACCTCAGCCTCACCCAGCAGATGTCGATGCTCGCCATCATGCTGCTCACCTCCAAGGGTGCCGCCGGGGTCACCGGGTCCGGCTTCGTAGCGCTGGCCGCCACCCTCAGCGCCGTTCCCCACGTACCCGTCGCCGCCCTGGCGCTCATCTTCGGCATCGACCGCTTCATGTCCGAGGCCCGCGCCCTGACCAGCGTGGTCGGCAACGGCGTCGCCACTCTGGCGGTGGCCAAATGGGAGGGACAGCTCGACGAGGACCGTGCCAAGGCCGTCCTCCGTGGCGATATCCCGTACACCTCCGCTCCCGAGGCCGGCCACACCCCCGAGCCGCAGGTCGATCCCGCACCTGGCGAGAAGCCCGCGGAAGCCGACCCGAAAGCAGCGGCCGGAGCGGACCGTGACCCCGTGCCCGCCGTCGGCTGACGCACCGCACACAGCCGGTCCGGAGCCCGTGCTCCGGACCGGCCCTTCCCGTGATCAGGACCGGCCCTTCCCGTGATCAGGAGCACCCGCACTCATGGCAGCACCCTGGGACGTCATCGTGGTCGGCGGCGGAAACGCCGGCTTCTGCGCAGCGCAGTCCGCCCGGCAAGCGGGCGCCCGAGTCCTCGTACTGGAAAAGGCGCCACGGCAGTGGGCCGGTGGCAACTCCTACTTCACCGCCGGCGCCATGCGCACCAGCCACGGCGGACTCGCCGACCTCGAGAACCTCCTGGAACCGACCGCGCGGGACCGCTTCCCGCTCACCGACCTCGCCCCGTACACCGACGACGACTTCCTCGACGACATGGTCAGGGTGACGCGCGGGCGTACCGATGCCGACCTCGCACGGATCCTGGCCGACGAGTCCCGCGCGACGATTCAGCCGTCCCAGATCAAGCCGCGCTTGACCGCGCAGCGCGCCTCCGGATCATGCGGGCTGACCAGCCGGAGGCTGCCCGGCGGGAGGTCTTTGCCCTCCCGCCGGCGCACCCCCTCACCGTGTTCGCCGCCCCGGTGGTACTGCTGGGCCCATGCCCGAGGATCTCGGGAGCGGGGACAGGACGCAGCGACACCGCCGATCCTCCTCACTTCCCCGCGAACAGACCGATCCCCAACACCATCCCACCCCGAGAACCCACAGGTCAGCCGATTCTCGAGAATCGGGCGACAGAGTCGCACAGGCTGGATCGTTGACTCGTACTACGGGGTTGTGAGGGTGTCGAGCCGGGCGGCGAGGTCGGGGTGGGCGGCGACCAGGTGGGGGCGGGCGGCGGTCAGGGGGGCGATGAGGTCGGCGGGGTCGTCGTGGGCGAGGGCCGCGTGGAGCTCGCTGACAGGGCGACGGGCGGCGGGGGGAAGGTCGGTGAGTGCGGTGATCTGGCCGGCGAGGCGGCGCAGGTCGGCGGCGTTACGGCGGGCCCAGGTGGCGGTGCTCCGTTCGGCGGCCCGGGCCTGGCGGGTGGCCGTTACGCGCTGCTCGCCGGTGGTCCCGGCGGCTCCGGGGCGGCCGCGCAGGTAGCGGCGCTCGGCGGCTTGACGGCTGGCGACACCGAGGGGCTGAGCGAGGTCGGCCCAGCTTGCTCCCGCGTCGCGGGCCGTTTCGATCAGGCCGGTCTCCCATCCGGCGAGCTGCTCGCGGACCTGCCGCAGCAGCATCAGGGAGGCCAGGGCCTGCTCTGGGCCCGGCCCGGTATCGGGGGCGCTCGGGGCCTCGTGCTGAGCATTGCGCAAGGCGTCGTCTATGGCGTTAAGGGCCGCCGAGGCGGCGAGGAATGACGCCGGGCTGTGGTTGTCGGTGCTGATCGTGGGCGGCTGGTCGGCTGCGGTCACGGGCACCTCACTCGGGTTGTCATCACGTTGATGACATCATGTTTGTCATCCATTGGATGACATGTTACAACGGTGTCAGTGAAGCGCATTGGCAGTAACTGCCAGAACCTGCTGGAGGTGTTTTCACGATGTTGATGCGCACTGACCCCTTCCGTGAGCTGGACCGGCTGACGCAGCATCTGATGGGCCCGGGTACGTGGTCGAGGCCGTCGGCGATGCCGATGGACGCCTACCGCGAGGGCGACGAGTACGTCGTGGCCTTCGACCTGCCTGGCGTCACTGCGGACGCGATCGACATCGACGTCGAACGGAACATGCTCACCGTCAAGGCCGAGCGACGGCCGGTGGCGAAGGCCGACGACGTGCAGATGGAACTGTCCGAGCGGCCGCTGGGCGCCTTCTCCCGCCAGCTCGTGCTCGCCGACACCCTCGACACTGAGCGCATCAAGGCCGACTACGACGCGGGCGTGCTCACTCTGCGCATCCCGATCGCCGAGCGCGCCAAGCCCCGCAAGATCTCCATCGGCGTCGGGACCGGCCACAAGGAGATCTCCGGCTGACACCGGCCGGACAGGTGCGGAGGACGGGCACCTGATCTCCCCCTCTCCCCGCCCTCCGCACCCCCGTGGGCAGTCCGAAGAAGAAGGGGTGGCGGCCGAGATGACTCTGCGACGCGAAGCGTTCCTCGACCACGTGAAGGAGCGCGGCGAGTACGGCACTGCGGAGGAAGCCGAGCGAGCGGCCCGCGTGGTGCTCGCCCTGCTCGGCGCGCACCTGGTCGGCGAGGTCCGCGCCCTGCTCGCGGCACGCCTGTCGGAGGACTTCGCCCTGATCCTGCTCAACCCGCTGCAGAGAGCCGGGCCGCTGCCGCCGGAGCGCTTCGTGCGGGCGACCGCGGCCTGGACGAGGGTGCCACCGAGCGGACCGCGACGTGGGACGTCAGCGCCGTGCTGTCCACGGTCGCCGACACGGCCGGCGAGGACCTGATGGGGCAGATCCTGCTCCAGCACCCCGCTGGCTACGACCTGCACTTCGGCCGCCCCCAGCCCACCTGACCACCGGTGCCGCACACCGGCACCACCCAATCCTGACTCCACGAAAGGCACGCACCGCAGTGATCACCGACGTGCGCATACCGCTTGAGCAGCAGCAGCCGTACGGGACGGCGTATGGGCAGATGCTGGAGAAGGTCCGCTACGAAGGCGCCTACCCCACCCGTGAGAGGGCCGAGGAAGCCGTCCGCCTGGTCCTGGCGGGGTTGGGACGTCAGTTGACCGGCGACGAGCGCGTCGACCTGGCCGCCTGCCTGCCCGTGGAGGCCGCACGTGTCCTGACCGCGCAGATCCCTGACACGCAGCCGCTGACCGGATGGGCCTTCGTCAAGGATCTCGCCGCCCGCTCCGGCGCCTCCCTGGCCACCACCCGCTGGGACACCGGCTCCGTCTTCTCGGCCGTCACCGCCCACGCCGGCCCCGACCTCATCACCCGCATCCTCCAGCAACTCCCCACCGGCTACGCGCTGCTGTTCGGCCGCGCCCAACTCACCCCGGCCGCGTAAACGGGCCGTATCCGGGCGACGCGTGCACGGGCCGTCAAGACCCCCCTCGGCACTCGTGCCGTCGCCCCCGGTACGCACCGGCACCCGGGGCCGTAACAGGGGCCGCTCGTACTGATCCCCTCCGGCCGGGCTCGTAATGGTGAAGTCCCCGATCCGCGCGATCGGAGACTTCACCTTTGCTGGTCACCGTCCCGGCCACACCAGCCATTCCTCGACGCGCTCCCCCGAACGAGCCAGGCGTACCACTGATGCGCGAGCTCGGGGAGAATGGAGCGCTGGTCTGGCCGGCGGAGCCGAGGAAGCCGAAGCGCTGGAACAACAGCGCCTGGAGGAAGCCGAAGCGCTGGAACAACAGCGCCTGACGGTCCCGGTTCCCGGGATCTCCAGCAGCCACGGCTCCATCCCCGACATGGCAGCTTCCATCAGGCCGTGGGCCGGCCACGCCACCGGGATCGGCGTGCCGGACGCAGGACACTTCATCCCCGATGAACAGCCCGATGCCGTCGCTGCCGCGCTGACCGACTTCATGTGGTCCCACACGTTCCGGTAACGACAGATACGGCATCACGTCACATACCGCTCTCTCGAGGGCGCCCTGATTATTTTCGCTCGCTCCGCGTCACTCGCCTCGGAGGGGGAACCCGGAGATGAGCCCTGAGGGGGGAACTTAACTCCCTAAGGAACCACTGCCATGATCAAGAAGCTGCACGACGTGGGCCTGCGCAGCGAGCACGCCTACACCGCCGCTGTCGCCTCCATCGGGCTCTCCATACTCACCTGGGCCACCTCCCTGCGCGCCGAACCCGGTGCCGGGCTCGACCGTGCCGACCGCTGGGGCATCTACGTCGGCGAGTGGGCGCCCACATTCTTCGGCCTCGGCCTCGCCCTGTCGCACTACGAGCAGGAAGAAGGCTCGCTGATGGGAGAGGCGCACACGAATGGAGAGCGGAAGCGGCAGATGACAGGCACTGCGTAGCAGGGCCCCTCGGCTACACCAGAGCCAAGGCGGCAGGAGGCCGGTCACCGCGGCGACAACGTGTGGCCGACGCGAAGCGGCGACCTCGGACGCACCGGACAGCACAGGCATCCCCTCCGGCCCGGCCCGTCGGCCACGGCAGCAGATGCCCCGAACCGGTCGGTGTTCTCCGAGACGCCGGCGGCGATGATATACACCGCTAGAGCAGACCGGGGGCATCGCCGCCGGTGACGCCGATGTGGTGGCGCCTATGGTCTTCTGCGATCAGCGAGGCTCTGCCACAAACTGTCCGTGGAGGGGCTGCTCACGTTGGGCGTCAACGGCGGCTGGCCCGCACGGCCGTCAGCCGAGCGGCTCATGCTGTGGCGGGCGTTCAGGCGTCGAGGGTGTCAGTGGTGTCCGTGGGCGGTGTCCGAAGCGCCCCCGAAGAGCCGCGCCACGGCGCGGAAGGGCAGGGTGACGACGGTGGCGATGGCGCCACCAACGGACCGGAAGACATCTGCCAATGCGCGGAGCATGAGGGCCTCCATTGTGGTCAGAACCGCTCACCATGCGGTGGCCACGGCTGCGGCCGGCACAGCTTGTCACCGCCCGAGTTCCCGGGCGATGGCCGGGGAGACGGGCCATGCCACCGAGGAGGGTCCGCCGCCGTGCTCGTGGCCGAAGTGATCTTTGTACCCACCGGCAGGCGGGCCGTACCCATGGCCTCGACACGGTGATCGAAAGCTGGCCGATATGCGGCGTGACGTGCAGCAACGACGTTTCGAACGGTACACCGCTCTGGAGCGGTAGCCGATTGATATGGGGGCACCCGGATCGGGACCGCAAGCCACAGGAGCAGAGCGGGAGAGGAGCTGGCGATGACGAGTCTTCCCACCGGGTACGCGCCCTCGTCGTACTGGATGTCATCGGCACCGGGACCGTCCCACCCAGCCCTGGATCCCGGCGGGGAAGGCAGCGCTCCTGATGTCGAGGTCGCCGTGGTCGGCGGGGGCATCGCGGGTATCTGCACGGCCTGGGAACTGGCCCGTGCCGGGCGCCGGGTGGCATTGGTGGAAGCGGCCCGGCTGGCCGCCGGGATTACGGGGCACACGACAGCCAAGCTCTCCGCCCTCCAGGGCCTGGCGTACCAGGAGATCCGTGGCGTGCGCGGGGAGGAGGCCGCCCGGCTCTATGCCAGGTCACAGGCCGACGCCGTGGACCGGGTACGGCAGGTGGCTGACGAGCTGGGAATCGACTGCGATCTGGAGGAGTGCCCCGCCTTCACCTATGCCGAAGGCGAGCAGGCCCTGGAGAAGGTGCGGGCCGAGGCGGAGGCCGCGTCGTCGGCCGGGCTGGACGCCTCGTTCACGACCGGGACCGATCTGCCCTTCCCGGTCGCGGGAGCGATAGAGGTGGCGGGGCAGGCGCAGTTCCACCCCCGGAAATACCTGCTGGCGCTGGTGGAGGACCTGGTCGCGCGAGGCGGTCTGGTCTTCGAGCACTCGCGCGTGGTGAGCCTCGACGAGGGCCATCCGTGCCGCCTGACCACCGACCGCGGAGCGCGGTTGCGGGCCCGCGACGTGGTGGTGGCGACGGCCTACCCGATCTTCGACCGGGCCCTGCTCTTTCCCCGTCTGGAAGTGAAGCGGGAGCTGGTCGTCGCAGCCGTGCTCCCCTCCGACCGTGCTCCGCACGGCATGTATCTCACGCCCGAGAACGGCACCCGCTCGGTGCGCACCGCGCCGTACCGGCCTGGGCAGCGGTTGCTCATCGTCACCGGGGAGAAGTTCACCCCCGGTGTCGATGGCGTCGAGCAGCGCTACGCGCGGCTGATCGACTGGACACACGACCGTTTTCCCGGCGCCGAACCTGCCTTCCGCTGGGCGGCGCAGGACAACTGGACCACCGATCACGTGCCCTATGTGGGCCCGCTGCACCCCGCCTCCCGCCATGCCTTCGTGGCCACGGGGTTCGCCGGGTGGGGCATGACCGGCGGCGCGCTGACCGGCAGGCTGCTGGCCGGGCGGCTCACGGGGCGGCCTGTGCCGTGGGAGCGCCTGTACGATCCGCGGCGGCTGAATCCGGTACGCGAGGCACCCGCACTGCTGAAGGTTCAGGCCACTGTCGCACGCCATTTCATCGGCGACCGGCTGTCCGGGGACGGCACCGACGCGGTACGGGACATCCCGCCCGGTGGCGGGGCGGTCGTCCGCCTCGGCGGGCGGCAGCGGGCGGTCCACCGTGATGAGGGGGGTGAGTTGCACACGCTGTCGGCCTGCTGCACTCACCTGGGCTGCCTGGTGCGGTTCAACGACGCCGAGCGGACCTGGGAATGCCCCTGTCATGGCTCGCGGTTCGCCATCGACGGCAGTGTGCTTCAGGGCCCGGCGGTACGCCCGCTGAAATGGATCGGGGACCACGGGCCCGGAGCGTGCGAGCCCGGGGACGACATGGAAGACACGGGTTGAGTTCGGCTCCGCCCTCCGGAACCCTGTCCCGTCCGCTCACCTGTGCGGAATCCGTGTCAGGCCGGCGGTCTGCCACTGAGCATGGGGGTGGTGCTGAGCCATTCGCCGAACAGGACGGTGGCATCGTCCTGCGGTTCTCCGCGGTACACCGCTCTGGCGTGGCAGCAGCGGCTTGACCTTCGCCTTCCGCCGCGCGAGCGCGGGCAGCTTCTTCACCGCCGCCAGCACCCGCTGGCTCCCGGACGCCGGCCCCAGCGCCGACGACTCCCCGAGCAGGGACAGGAACGGGCGCACGGCGTTGTATCGGGTGGCCGGCAGACGCCGCATCTCCGCCTCGGCCTCCTCGTCCGCGGGCCCGAGCAGCTCCCCCAGCGTGGAGGCGGCCATGACCTTGTGGGTGCCGGAAACTGTGTCCCCCGATGCGACCTGCGTGTATTCGTGGATGAGGCCGCCGAGTCGATCGCGTCGAGAGATGGGAGTGTTGTCCGTGGCGGTGGGCGGATCGGGGTCGGTGAGTCGGTCTGGTGCCCGTTGTCGGAGGGATCGGTGCGGCCGGTGTCTGTTGTGGTGCTTCGCGTACTCGCCGATGACGAGGTGGAGGGTGGCGCTGGCCGGTGATCCGTTGATCCCGGGCTTCTGTACCACCTGCCCAAAGACAGACTGCGGCACCTTCTGCTGCTGGTCCGCCCTGAGACGGTCCTGCGCTGGCATCGTGGCCCGCTCAGGCGGCGCGATGCCGCAATCTGCGTACCCAAGAGACGCGGACGGACGAGACGGCCGATGCCCAACTCTACGAGCACGTCGATCGCCCCAAGGGGCGGCCGACTTCGTCTGCCCGGTGCTTGTGCCCCGGCCTGCGGCGCGTTAACCGCTCGAAGCCCCGGCTGTGGAGGGTGCCTGGCCGATCATCCACGCAGTCGGGCGGGGAAGCTGTGGGGTTCGCGGCATCAAGGCCGGCGCAACGGCGCTGCTCAAAGCGGGTGTCCCCGGCTGGAGTGGGGCCACCGCACGCCCTTCTGTGATCGAGGACGACTATCTCTCTGACTGGCACGCGGAAATCTGTGTCGGCCGGAGTAGACATTGGGCGGTGGTGTGGTTATGGTTTCTCTCGTAGCCGAGATCAAGCAGGGCCCGGCAGAGACGAACTGCCGGGCAGCAGTACACGCGAGTGCAGTTCGTAGGACGGTGCGGTGGTGGAGTTCGAAGCCAGAGTTGTTGCAGGACGGCGACGAGGCTGACGACCGGACCGGGTGGCCCGCAGTGATCAGGGGCCGCCGTGAGCGGTACCGCAGTAGCAGTTCAGCAAGCGCAGTTCGCAGTACCAGCAGTACGTAGTTCCCGTTCGGTAAGTAGTTCATCCAGAGGGAAAGAACGGAGGGGCCCCGCGCCATCAGGATCGCCCGGGCGGAAGTCTTGAGCCCGGGTACCGCAGGACATCGATAGTGAGGTGGTCTCCGGTCAAGCAACCGCGATCCCCGCACCCCCGACAGCATTCAGGTCGGGTCCGCGGAAACAGAAGGCCGGCGCAGTACCAAGGTCGGCAGATGGTGTAGCAGTTCCTTCGGGGCCCTGGTGCCATATGGCACCAGGGCCCCTCCACGCGTTCCACAGAGAGGTGCAATGACAGCAGAGGGCTCGTACAGCCGTCTCGACGACGACGACTACCCCGCCTACACCATCGGCCGGGCCGCCGAGATGCTCGGCACCACCCAGGGCTTCCTCCGCGCCGTCGGGGAAGCCCGCCTGATCACCCCGCTCCGCTCCGAGGGCGGCCACCGCCGCTACTCCCGCTACCAGCTGCGCATCGCGGCCCGCGCGCGTGAACTCGTCGACCAGGGCACCCCCATCGAGGCCGCCTGCCGCATCATCATCCTCGAAGACCAGCTCGAAGAAGCCCAGCGCATCAACGCCGAATACCGCCGTGGCGCTGAATCTGTGAATTCACCGCCCGAGGTCTGAGGTGGTGCACGCCCGCCGGGTACCGGCGGCCCCGCACATGCGGGGCGTGGCGCATGGGCCGTTTCCTGTGGTGACAGGGCGTTTCCTGTGGTGACAGGGGGCGCGGACTGTAGCGTCTGACGGCGACGGTGGCGGGATCTGGGCGGCGCACGGGATCTGGGCCGCGCAGCACAACAGATGCGCGGCCCTGATCCGTGTTGGGACCGGCATACGGGCCGATGAGGCCGGCGCCGGGCTGAACGGTACGGATCGTGCCACCGGAATAGTCGTGCCCTCCGAGCCGTGATCGGCGACCGCTCTTCCTGAAACCTTGCGCTCCCGGCGGATCAATATCTATGACCACGACGTGAGGGTTTAACGCGCCATGCGGAGAATGTTTTTACTGCAACGAACAGAGTGGAATCATTTAACGTGCACAGACCGCTACGGCATGCTACTGTCGATCTCGGTTGCAGTTTGATTCCCAAACTTGAAGCTCCCTCGTCGGTATTTTCAGCCGCTGGAAGCATTTTGTATTTCCGGTCATTTTCCGGGTGGGGCATCATCGCGGCGACCCGGTATCCGCGCATTGCGGATCCCGGCGTACTGCCCCAAAGGAGATATGACATGGCGTCTGGCACCGTGAAGTGGTTCAACGCGGCCAAGGGATTCGGCTTCATCGAGCAGGACGGTGGCGGCGCTGACGTGTTCGCCCACTTCTCGAACATCGCCGCCCAGGGCTTCCGTGAGCTGCTCGAAGGCCAGAGGGTCACCTTCGACATCGCGCAGGGCCAGAAGGGCCCGACGGCCGAGAACATCGTTCCCGTCTGATACTGACGTAGCTGGGGCCCGCATCCCTCGGGTGCGCGGGCCCCAGCTACGGGCATTTCCCGCAGTGGTATCACCTGTGGGACAACACCGCCCGCAGACCCTTCCCCAGGGATGCGCGTCACTTCGGAGCTACACCCGTCGACGTCGCGGATTTCACGTCCACATGACGTCACCCCTTTCATCGCCTGCGCCCGCGCCAGATTCACTGCAAGTCAGATTGACTTTCGCATTCTATTCGGCCCGTTCTCGTGATTCCCCGCGCTGCTCTTCCGCTGCGGGAATTCCTTGATACGTGCCGTATCAAGGAAGGTTCTCGATGAACCCCACCCGTACGAACGGCCGCTCCTCCCGCACCCGCACCCGCACCGACGGCCCCGCTTTCCGCTCCGGCGCCGGTTCGGGCCGGGGCAGCCGTTTCGGCTCGCCCGCCCCGAGCCGTTCAGGGGGTCCGCGCCGCTCGGGCGGCCACGGTCGGCGGCCCGCAGCGGCCCAGGGCGAGTTCGCCCTGCCGAAGACGATCACTCCCGCGCTGCCTGCCGTCGAGGCGTTCGCCGACCTCGACATGCCCGAGCAGTTGCTGGCCGCGCTCACCGCACAAGACGTGAACGTCCCGTTCCCGATCCAGGGCGCGACCCTGCCCAACACCCTCGCGGGCCGCGACGTCCTCGGTCGCGGACGCACCGGTTCCGGCAAGACCCTCGCCTTCGGCCTGGCCCTGCTGGCCCGCACCGTCGGAGAGCGCGCCGAGCCCCGTCAGCCGCTGGCCCTGATCCTCGTGCCGACGCGTGAGCTGGCCCAGCAGGTGACCGACGCACTAACCCCCTACGCCCGCTCGGTGAAGCTGCGCCTGGCCACCGTCGTCGGCGGAATGTCGATCGGCCGTCAGGCCAGTGCGCTGCGCGGTGGCGTCGAGGTCGTCGTCGCTACGCCGGGCCGCCTCAAGGACCTCATCAACCGGGGTGACTGCCGGCTGAACCAGGTCGCGATCACCGTCCTGGACGAGGCCGATCAGATGGCCGACATGGGCTTCATGCCCCAGGTCACCGCGCTCCTGGACCAGGTCCGCCCCGAGGGCCAGCGGATGCTGTTCTCCGCCACCCTCGACCGCAACGTCGACCTCCTGGTCCGCCGCTACCTCACCGATCCGGTCGTCCACTCCGTCGACCCGTCCGCAGGCGCGGTCACCACGATGGAGCACCACGTGCTGCATGTCCACGGCGCCGACAAGCAGCGGACGACGACGGAGATCGCGGCGCGCGAGGGCCGGGTCATCATGTTCCTGGACACCAAGCACGCCGTCGACCGGCTGACGCGGGATTTGCTGAACAGCGGTGTCCGGGCCGCCGCCCTGCATGGCGGGAAGTCGCAGCCGCAGCGCACCCGGACCCTGTCCCAGTTCAAGACCGGGCACGTCACCGTGCTCGTGGCGACGAACGTCGCGGCGCGCGGCATCCACGTCGACAGCCTCGACCTCGTCGTCAACGTCGACCCGCCGACCGACCACAAGGACTACCTCCACCGCGGTGGCCGTACCGCGCGGGCCGGCGAGACCGGCAGCGTCGTCACCCTGGTCACCCCCAACCAGCGCCGCGACATGACCCGCCTCATGACGGCCGCCGGCATCGTGCCCCAGACCACCCAGGTCCGCTCCGGCGAAGCGGCACTCAGCCAGATCACCGGTGCCCAGACCCCCTCCGGCATCCCGGTGACGATCACCGCGCCGGTGGCCGAGCGGCGTAAGCGCAGCGCGGCCTCACGCGGCCGACGCAGCCCCGCCTCGGCTGCCCGGCGCGTGACCGTGCGGCAGTCCTCCTTCGATGCGAAGGCGGCCTAGGACCTTCGTGATCAGAAAACTGACCCATCTCTGTAGGAGATACGTTTTGACGCTGGTTCACATGCAGCTCCGCTCGGCGAATGCCACCCCCGTGCCCATGACGGAGGCCGACGCCATGGACACAGCCGGACCGCAGGTCTGCGACGACATGACCATCGAGGTCGCCCTGTCCGTCATGGCAAGCGCCGGCACCGGGCACCTGCTCGTCTGCGACAACGACGGCCTGTGCACCGGACTGGTCACCCAGGTCCAGCTCGCCGCAGTCCGCGACAGGTCCACGTACACGGACCGGGTTCAGTTGCGCGACATCCTCGGCGACCGCGGGCCGTTCACCTCGCCCGTGACCACGATGACCGAAGCCGAGCACGCGATGTGCTGCCGCCAGCACGCCGCCCTGCCTGTCGTCGACAAACAAGGCAGCGCTCCGGGTGTCCTCGCCCACTGAACCGCCTCACCGCGGTAGAACTACCCCCTTCTTCTCTCTGTGAGGCATCATGCGCTGTGTCATCGCCCGCTTCCCGTTCGACCTCACCAAAAGCGGCGTCCTGGAATCTATGAAGGGCGTTAAGCCCGAACAGGTCACCGGCGAGTCCGTGATCATCGGCCGCCGCACCTACCCGGTCAAGCAGGTCGGCCAGGTCATCACACGCCAGGACCGCCGCGATTTCAGCGCCGGCGAAGTCCTCCGGGCCATGACCCAGCTCGGGTTCACCTGCCGCGGCCTTCCCCAGGCCGCCGCGCCCGCGCGCGTCCTCAACCCGTTGGAGCAGGCTTCCGCGATGCTCGGCGCCCCTGCGGCCGTCTGACCGACGGGCAGGCGCGAGCCACCACCAAAACAGCGGTGAGGGCCCGACCGGGATGCGCCGGTTCGGGCCCTCACCGCGTACCGGGGGTTTCTCGGTGCGAGGGTGGGTCAGTGGTCGGAGTAGCTGAAGTCGCCCATGGTCCAGGCGCTGACGTCCTCGATCGCCACGCGGTACATCCCGCCCGTCTCCGGGATCCCCACCGTGCCCTGCAGAATCCGCGCCACATGGAAATGCAGATGCGTGGGCGGCCCCTCCTTGCACGTCGTAGCGGTGAAGACGGCGGAGAAACCGCTCAGGCGGGCCGAGTCCGCCAGGACCTCCGACACCCGCTGCCTCCAGACGGCTTCGGGAGCCAGCCGGCCCGTGATGACAGCGCCACCGGCGACCACGGTCAGAGACATCTGATTGCTGTGCCCGGACTCCACCAGGGCGGCGACGTCAACGAGCAGTTCGTCAGGCTTCGACATGAGAGGCGATTCTAATTGCCGGCCTGAAGGGTTATTGCCGTACGGTGGTTGACCTGGAGCTTTTCGATCGCTCAAGTGTGGGCATGATCAGTGGTCGTGGGTCTGCGATGGCTCTGCCTGATCTTCTGCCGGCTGCTGGGCTGCTTCCTTTTGCTGGGTCGCTCGACTGCCGTGAACAACGCCGAGGTCCTCGCGCTTCGTCATGAGGTCGCTGTGCTTCGCCGACAGGTCGAGCGGCCGCGGCTCTCATGGGCTGATCGTGCCGTGCTCTCCGCTCGAGCGGGACTGGCCGATGGTGGTCCTGATGCCCGGGTATGCACCCGACCTCAACCCGGTGCAGGGCCTGTGGGCGCACATCAAGCGAAGCCTGGCCAACCTGGCCGCCCGCACCCTCAGCCAACTGGAGACTCAGCTCCGCAAGCGGCTCAAGGCGCTGCAGTACCGGCGCAGCATCCTCGACGGATTCCTCGCCTTTACCGCGGATCAGTGCCGGAAGGCGTCCTTGATCTTCGAACCGGACTGCTTGGCGTTGCCCTTCACCTTGCCGCCGTGCCCTTCCGCCTGCATACGGCGGTTACCGGTGACCCGGCCGAGCGCCTTTTTGGCGCTGCCTCGGACCGCTTCGGCCGTGTGGGCCATCTTCTTCCCGACATTCATGAGTCACTGCCTTCCTATCGATGGGCGGTGCGGTGCCCGAATAGATGCGGTCGGCCATGGCGTCGAGTGCCGCGGGCGGACTCGTCGTCCGCGGGCTCGTGTCTGCCGGCCACCTCATCGCGATCCCGGTCGACCGGCGCGGGCTCCCGGCGGTGCTGTGTGAGCCCTTGGCGCGCGGCGTGCCTACGGCGCACGGCGGCCATCATCAGACCCAGCCCGAGCAGGGCGGCGGCCCCGATCACGATCCCGGAGAGGAACACCGTTCCGGTGTAGCCGTCGCCGTTGAAACCGAACACGGAGAAGTCCCCGGTGAGCGCGTGCCCACCGCCAAGGTTGCCCAGCACGCCTACCACGCCGATGACAGCCGCCGCGGCCAGGATGATGAGCCCTATGAACAGCATGTCGCCCTCCTTGCCTTGAGAAGCCATGTGTCAAATGAAAGGTTGCGGCCCACGCCCGTCTCGCCGTCGTCCGCCGTTCGACCTCGCAAGATCCGCCTGACCTCCGTCACCGAAGCCGCCTGCGAAGCCCCGCCGTCACCGAAGCCGCCTCCGAAGCACGCTGGTTTCAACGTGAGCGGCACCCCCGGCCGTGCGGAGTGTCGCCGCCAGAGGGACGGGTGCGGCCAGCGCGAGCGTGTCCGGACGCCACGGTTTGGTGGTCACGAGGCTCTTTTACCCGGAATCGGGGTGTACCTCACATAACTGTCGATTCCGGTGTGTGTCCGCGCCACCGCCGGCAGGCTGCCCGCGGTGACGTGCTCGGAGCTGGAGGGGGCGGACGTCTTCCACGTCATGGCCACCTGCCCCGGCAGAAGTGGAAGCGCCACTCCTGCGGCGAGGGGCCCACGGCCGGCGGATCTACGACTGGGCCCGCGTCGAGGTGCGGCCCTGGCACCGGGCCGACCGCCGCCACTGGGTCATCGCCCGCCGCAGCGCTGACCGGCCCGAGGAGATCTCCTACTACATCGCCTACCGCCCGGCCGAGACCACTCTGGACGACCTGATCCGCGTCGCCGGCGGAAGAGAGTCGCGTCCAGGCGCGGTCCGTTCGGCCGCTTCGGGGAGTAGCGTGAACTCATCGGGAGTATTTCGCACACCGGCCCCGATGCCGGTGTCGTTCCCGGTGAGCGATGACACCGGCCAACTGCCCACGTGCAGGGGTACGGAGACGGGTTCGCGCGATGTCCGTGACCACCGATCACCCCCCACTCCGGGCCGTGCCCTTCAGGGCCCCGACCGCACGCCTCGCGCTGAAACCCCTGAGTCCTTCACCAGGGCACGACGAGTTGGACGGCGCCTGGTGGCCTCGTTCACGTGACCTGACACACGAACTCGCCGCTCTGGCGGACGTACTGGATCCGCTGTGGGGACGGATCACCCGTATCGCCGTCAACCCGCGCTACTGGTCGACCATCCCGCGCAAGCTCCTTGTCAACGGCCATGTGGTGAAGGTCGGTTGGTCCACGCCGGAGCGGGATCCGCACAAGATCCTGCTGCTGTCCTATACGGCGGGCCGCTGGGACCTCCTGGTGATACCCCCGGAGACCAGTGCCCCCTCGGCGGCCCGGCTGATGGCCGCCGCGAGCGCGAGCACCGGCCCGCCGCTGACCGCGACCGAACAGGCCGGCGACGCCGGCCTCCTCGTCGGTGGGTCCGTAGGCCATCGTCAGGCCCATCGCGCCGTAGCCGATCGCCGAGACCTCAAGGCCCTGGTTTCCGAGTGTCCGGTGCTGCATGGCTCACTCCTCTGAAAGAAACGAGAGGGTAATTTTTGGCGGACCGTTGTGTCAGTGCGTTGCGGCGGTCAGTCCGGCGCGGTGGATGCGGGTGTGCTCGGCGACGCGTCGGCCGAGGTGGCGGGCGGTGTTCAGGTCTGCGTCGTGGACGGCGGGGGTGTCGTTGAAGCTTTGTGCGCCGGCGCCGAGGTAGAAGCCGAGGCGGTTGTCGTCCTGGGGGCTGGATGTGGTGGTGTTCCAGCCTGGCAGGAGGTTCAGGCTCACCCAGAGCATTCCGTGCTGGGCCGCCAGGAGCGCCAGGTACTGCAGGGTGTGCAGCTTGTCGCCGCTCATGGAGCCGGAGTTGGTGAATCCCGCCGCGAGCTTGTCGCTCCAGGCGCGGGTCATCCACCGCTTGCTGGTGGCCTCGGCGAAGGCGTGGAACGCCCCTGACGCGGTGCCCATGTAGGTGGGGGTGCCGAAGATGATGGCGTCCGCGGCGTCCATCAGTTCCCAGTCGGCGTCGCTGAGGGAGGCGACGTCCACGCGGTGGACGTGCGTCCCGGCGACGGAGCGTGCGCCGTCCGTGACGGCCGTGGCGATCTGCGCGGTGTGGCCGTAGCCGGAGTGCGAGGCGATGACGATCGAGATGTCGGACATGGGTGTTCCTCTCCTGCCGTGATGGCGGCGTGTTCGGTGGTGGTGCCGGCGGACGTTGAGCTGCCCGCTGCGGCGGTCGGCCGCACTGCTCCACGAGTGGGGACCGACGGCCCCGGCCGGGGTGCGGCGCATGCCCAGGTCTCGCGGGCCGGCGCCGACAACCATCACCATGGATCGTCGCTCCGCTTTGAACGGTAGCACCGATAAGGCGTCGATACGCAAAATGGGATATCGTTGTTCCATGAATGAGGGGCGACGCACCGCGCGGCGCCAGGTGCTGCAGGTGGCCGCCAAGCTTTTGGAGGAGGGCGGCAGCGAGGCGGTCTCCACGCGCGCTGTCGCCGCAGCCGCGGGCATCACGGCCCCCGCGCTGTACCGGATGTTCGACGACAAGGACGGACTCCTGGCCGAGCTGGCCGCCTACGGATTCGAGATGTACCTGGCCGAGAAACGCGAGGCACTGGCGCTGACCCCCGATGACCCGGTGGCAGACCTCTACCGCGGCTGGGACCTGCACGTCGACTTCGGAGTGCAGCACCCCGCGTTCTACATGCTCATGTACGGCACTGTGCGGCCCGGGCGGCGGCCCCCGGCCGCGGACGAGGCGCACGCCCTGCTGGTGAGGCTGCTGGGCCGGGCGGCCGACGCCGGGCGCCTTCGGGTTCCGGTGGAGCAGGCGACCCGCGTCATCCACGCGGCGACAACGGGTGCCACGCTGGCGCTGATCGGCGAAGCGTCCTCGGAGCGGGACCTGACCACTTCGGCACGGCTGCGGGACACCGTCATCGCCTCGGTCACCACGGACTCGCCCGCCTCGTCCGGGTCGGATCTGGCCTCGCGCGCGCTCGCCCTCGATGCCGCACTTCACACCGCGCTCACCACCGGGCCCCCGGCTGCGGGCGCCGGGGTACCTCTGCGAGACACGGAGACGGCTCTGCTGCGCGAATGGCTGCAGCAGTTGGCAGGCTGAACCCACCGCCTGCTCCGCAGGCGTTACGATCCTCCGTCTTGCGTTCGCTCTGGATCACCCCGGAGACCGTCTACCTGGGTGCCCCGCCCGGCACGACACCCTCGGCCGTCAGTCTCGCCCCCGACGGCCTCACCGCGATCGGGGCCGCGGAACGACTCCTGGCCCTGGCAGCACGTCACCACGGTGACGGTCGAGGACGTCCCCGCGAGAACGACCACGGGCCGGCCGTTCGCGAGGGTCTTAGAAGTCGTCCTCGGACCGCAGAGCCCCATCGAGATGACCGTCCGGGTGGAGACCGCGGACGGATCGCGGTTCGGCATCCCCGTGCACTCGGCCGCCGCGTCCGCGTACTCCGTCCGCGAAGTGGAGTTGTCGCAGCGCCTCTTGGGGTACTTTGTCCAGGGAAAGGCGTCCCCGGCTATGCTCACGGACTGGCTGATGAATTCCCCCAGATCGCGTGCCCCGCGCCTGGTCGAACGAGAGTCCTTGTTGCAGCACTGGACGGAGAACCCGTGACCCACCACGGCGTCAAGCCACCGGCCTCGACACCACAGTCACCAGCCGTCCTCGCCTACGACGGGGACTGCGGCTTCTGTCAGACGTCCGTCGACCGTATCCGGGCCCTCACCGCACCGACACTGGAAGCGGTGCCGTGGCAGTTCCTGCCCGCCGAGTCGACGGCGCTGCACCTCGAACGCCTGGACCGTGAGGTCCTGCTACTGCGCGGCGGTACGGTCCTCGCGGGCGGGTCGGACGCGCTGGCCCGCTACGTGGGCACCTCGCCGTCGCGTACGTACCGCATGCTCGCGGCCGTGATCCGTCTCCCCGGCATCCGCGCCTGCGCCCGCGTGGTCTACCGCTGGGTGTCCCGCAACCGCCATCGTCTACCCGGCGGCACGCCCGCATGCGCGGTGCCGCCGCGCGGCACGTGAGGCCCGGCGTGCGCCTGATACCGACCTGCGTGTTCAGCGACGCCGCTCCGCCGGCCCTCAGCGACGGTCACGCCGTCGACCGCTTCGTCCAGATCGCCTCGCTCACCAAGGTCGTCACCGGCACAGCGCTGACCCGCATGGCCGCGTCCGAGGTGCTGGCGCTCGACGACCCCGTCGAACGATGGCTTCCCGCGGCCCCCACGACCGGGATCACACTCCTGCACCTGGCCCGGCACACCTCCGGCCTCCCCCGCCTGCCACCAGGTCGCCTCTCCCGCCGGGACCCGTACGCTGCGTTCGACCGCCCCGCGCTGGACTGCCTGCTGCCCCGGCTCGACACCCTCGCCACGCGACCCCCCGGCCGGCAAGAGGAGTACTCCAACCTTGGCTACGCCGTGCTCGGCGCGGCCCTGACCGCAGCCTCCGGGACGACGTACGAGGAGCTGGTAACCGAGTACGTCCTGCGGCCGCTCGACATCACGGAAGTAACCGCGAACCCCGAACCCGGCCGAAGTCTGCCGATCCCCGGGCTCCTCGGCCGGCCCCGCAAGCCCTGGACGATGGACGGCGCGATCCTGCCGGCTGGCGGCTTGTGGGCCACTCCCCGTGCGGCAGCCGACCTGGTGGTACGGATCCTGGTGGAGCGCCGACTGGGGGATCCCGCTCCGAGCTGGCAGACGTCCGGCCCCTTGCGCTGGCACAACGGAGCGACACGCCACGCATCACTCTTCGCCGGAGCGATGGACGACGGCCCCTGGGTGCTGATCCACCGCCTCAACGCGGCGCCGGAGGACACGGACCGGGCGGGCATCGAGACCCTCAAGGCAAGCCGAACCGCTCCCTGGCCCACCCCACTCGTCGATGGTGAAGAGGCCGGCCAGGCATGAAGGGTGTGGGAGCCGGAAACGATGTCACCCTATGCGGCCTGCTTGTATTCGTGGATGAGGCCTCGGTGAAGTATGTACCGCGGTCCAGGATGAGGAACCTGGTCGACTGGGCATGGTCTCCCAAGTCCATCAGGTAGTTCCGTGCTTGCTGGGTAACCCATGGGCCGGTGGGGTGTCGCGTGATGCCGGCGATGTGTACACGACGGGTGTCGTGCTCGATGAAGAACAGAACGAACCAGCGCCGCAAGAAGACCGTGTCGATATGGAACAGGTCCGTGTCCACGATCGCAGTGGCCTGAGCTTTGAGGAAGACAGACCAGGAGCGGTCCGTACGCTGCGGTGACGGGTCGATCTCGGCCTCCTTGAGGATCGACCGGACAGTCGAGGCGGCGGTATCGCGTCGCGGGCCGACGAGCTCGCCGTGGATGCGGCGGTATCCCCATCTCGGGTTCTCCCGCGCCGGCCGCACGACCAGTTGCCGCAGCGTCTCTGGTTTCGGTGGCCGACCCGGTCGGCGGGACGGGTAGGTCCATTTCCAGGCGATGAGCCGTGAGTGCCGGCGCAGGACCGATCGCGGAGTGACCAGCAAGGCCATCTGGGTACGCCGCTGCTTGCTGACGAGTCGGAGCAGTGCCGTCATGACGGCCCTGTCGCTCCAGGAGAAGCGGGGTGGTGGCTGCGACCGCCGCGCGATCGCGAGTTGATGGCGGAGCATCAGGATCTCTGCGTGTGGAGCTGAAGGTCACCATCACCGACATCGTCTCCGACCCCGATCTGGCCCGCGCGGTCCAGCTACGCCTCGACGAAGCCCATATCTGCCGAGAACACGGCGCCTACACATCCGCGGTCATCATGCTCGGAAAGTCTCCTCGAAGGCGTGCTCGTCCACGTAGCCGACGTCAGGCCAGCAATCACGCCGCTTCGAAGACCAGCCCGCGATACGCGGCCGCAAGGAACTCATCCAACACGCCTACCCCAACCGGTGGATCGACCAGGACGCGAAAATGGCCTCCGACCTGCTGCGTACCTACCGCAACCTGGTGCACCCCCTCGCCGAGAAGCGAGCCGAACACAGCGCAGACTTCGACACAGCCGACCTGTGCTGGTTTACCGTCAGTGCCGTCCTCAACGACCTGGCGGCGAGTAGCTCCCACTAGTGTCCTGAGTCAGAGGTTCCTAGTTAGATCGACCGCACGCAGTCGGCCTCTGATTCCTCGTGGCCCAGGGGGCTACCTGCGGGAGGCCGACCCGGGGGAAGTCAGGGGCGCCGTAGGAACTACCCAAAAATCTCTGACTCGGGTCACTAGGGCGTGTCTGCCAATTCGGTCGTCTGGTCAGCGGTCTACCCAGTCCGGCGCCCACACGTCGTGCGGGGTTCGCGGACCTGCGGTGTGCAGATGGTCGCGTAGCGCGGTCAGCACGGGGTGCTGGTCTCCGCTGCGGAACAGCAGCACGTGCGGGTAGACCGGGGTCGGGTCGTGCAACGGGATGCGCCGTAGGTCGTGGGTCTGGGGCCACAGGTACCGGTCCCCGCTGCCGACGAGGGTGGCCAGCGAGGCCGAGTCGGCCAGCGCGTCCATCAGGGCCTCGTCACCGAAGTTGGGGCCGAGCGCGTCGATGCTCAGGCCGAAGGCGTCGGACAGCGCCTGGTAGAACGCCGCCCACTCCGTGCCCGGCCTGATCCCGGGGATCCAGATGCGGTGGCCAGCCAGGTCCGCGGGACTGACCCAGGGCGCGTCAGCCAGCGGGTGGCCGGGTCCGACCAGAAACTCCAGGGGTGCGTCCAGGAGTCGTTCGGCGCTGATCCCGGCCGGGACCTGGTCTGCCGGCAGGGCACGGAAAGACGCGTCGACGGTCCCTTCGAGCACCGCCTGGGCGGCCTGGGCGGCGTTCTCCTTGCTCAGCGTGACCGCGTCCAGGTCCGTCTCGGGGTGGGAGCGGTAGAACCGGTAGACGGCCTGGGCCGGGGAGATACGCCGATTGAGGACATCGACGCGCAAGGGGCGGCTGCCGGGGCGCACGGCCTGCTCGGCCTGCT
Organism: Streptomyces sp. CY-1; assembly: GCF_047218265.1. Taxonomy (NCBI): domain Bacteria; kingdom Bacillati; phylum Actinomycetota; class Actinomycetes; order Kitasatosporales; family Streptomycetaceae; genus Streptomyces; species Streptomyces sp. CY-1. The sequence continues at coordinate 2,448,702 of NZ_CP178393.1, read as the reverse complement.
CGAGGGCCGCCAGGACCTTCTTGGCGTGCGGCAGGAAGACCTGCCCGTCCAGGCTCGGCCGGGAGCCTCGAGAGGTCCGCACCAGGAGCGTGACCTCGATGTGCCTCTCCAGGGCCGCGATCCGCTTGGAGACCGCCTGCTGGCTGATCCCCAGCTTGTCGGCAGCAGCCTGGAACTGGCCGGTCTCGGCGACGGCCACGAACGTCCGCAGCGCTTCAACATCCACACTTCCACCCTACTTCCACAACTATTGGTTGTGTCTGGCGTGGTGCAGGGTTGTTTGATCGAGTGTTCTGCGCGGTGGTGGGATAAGCGCATGTCTACCCGCACAGAGCAGGTCATGTATGTCCAGACGCCTGAGTTCGCGCGCCATGCGGAGCGGATCGTGGAGGTGACCGATGCGACGTCTCGACTGAACGTGCTTCCGTTCAGCGACGGCGAAGGTCGCGCGGAACTACTTTCTGTTGTGTTCGGTGGCCCGCTGCCGGAATCGGTGATGATCTACCCGCCGTTCTTCACCGAGTACGGGCTCAACACGACGTTCGGGGAGAACGTCTTCGTCAACCAGGGATGCACCTTCATGGACAAGGGAGGCATCCGTATCGGCAACGGCGTCATGATCGCCCCGAAGGTCAGCCTCATCACCGGAGGCCATCCACTGCCCCTGGCCGAGCGCCGCAAGTACCTCTCCTTCGCCCCGATCGTCATCGAGGACGACGTCTGGATCGGGACGGCTGCCGTGATCACGCAGGGGGTGACCATCGGTGCCGGTGCGGTGGTCGCTGCCGGTGCGGTGGTCACTCGTGATGTTCCTGCCGGCGCCGTGGTCGCGGGAGTGCCCGCCCGGGTGATCAAGACGATCGACTGAGCCCGGCCGGGCTGCCGGCCCGGGTGCGCAGCACCTCCGCGGTCTGATCCTGATGCCTCGTCACGCCCGGCTGACCGACCGGCAGTGGGACCGCATCCGACCTCTGCTGCCCTCCAGTACCGGTCGTCGTGGCAGGCCGTGGGCTGATCACCGCCGCATTGTGGAGGTGATCGTCTACCGGTACCGCACCGGTATTCCTTGGCGAGACCTCCCAGCCACGTTCGGATCCTGGAAGACCGTGTGGACCCGCCACCGCCGCTGGGCCGCCGACGGGACCTGGGACCGCGTGCTCGGCGTCCTGCTCGCCCGCGCGGACGACGATGAGCTGATCGACTGGCGCGGGTGGCGGGTGGCGGGTGGCGGGTGGCGGGTGGCGGTGGACTCCACCATCACCCGGGCCCACCAGCACGCCACCAACACCCGCCGCCCCGAGAAGTGCCGGGCCGCAGCCCGAGAGCAGGGCCTCGCCGCCCACCGAGAGCCCGCCGGGCACGCGATCGGCCGTTCCGCGGCCATCTGACCACGAGGATCCACCACGCCGTGGACGGTCAGGGCCGACCGCTGGCCGTCGTCGTGACGTCCGGGCAGGCGCACGACGGCCAGTCCCTACCGTTGCTGGTGGGCGACCTGCGAGTCCCCAGGACCGGAGCAGGCCGCCCGCGCACGACCCCGACCATGCTGCTCGGGGACGAGGGTCTACTCCTCTCGCGCGATCCGAGCGGCGCTCAAGGCCCGCGGGATCACCGCGGTCATCCCTGAACGGCGTGACCGGCAGGAGCACCGTCGCCGCCGCGGTTCAGCAGACGGGCGTCCGTCGACGTTCGATCCGGCGTGGTTGCGGGCCCGCGACGTGGTGGTGGCCTACAAGAACCGCAACGTGGTCGAGCGGTCCTTCGTCCTGCTCAAGCAGTGGCGGGGCCCGGCCACGAGGTTCGACAAGCTCGCGATCGTCTGCCGCTCGGCCGCGGTCCTCGCCGCGGTGCTGGTCTGGGCTCGCATTTAACGGACACGCCTTAGCTCGAAGACCCGCTTCTTCACCGCGTCAGATGCCTTGGCCAGCGAGCCGGAGTCGAAGGGGGGCTGTGGGTCGTACTCGATCCACAGCTCAATCGCCTGGGCGGTCACTTCGTCGGTCAGCAAGGCCGCCAGAGTGAGGGCCATGTCGATGCCGGAGGATACGCCGGCCGAGGTGATGACCCTGCCCTGCCGGACCGTACGTTGCGGGGTGTAGACAGCGCCGTACGACGCCAGCGCTTCCGCCCCGCTCCAGTGGGTGGTGGCGGTCAGGCCCTTCAGCAGGCCTGCGGCGCCCAGCACCAGGGACCCGGTGCAGACCGAGGTGGTGAACCGGGTGCCGCCGTGCATGCGGCGCACCCAAGCGAGGAAATCGGCATCGGCCACCATAGCCTCGACGCTGCCCCCGCCCGGGATCAGCAGGACGTCACAGTGCTCCACCTCGGAGTACGTGGCCGGGACGTACGTCGGCAGGGACCCCAGCGCATCCTTCACCGGGCCCTTCTCGGCCCCGACGAACCGTACGGAGGCGCCGGGCATGTAGGCGAGGACTTCGTAGGGTCCGACCACGTCGAGCGGCTCGTAGTCGTCGTAGAGCGGGATCACGATGTCCATGGCGGCGTCCTCTTTCCCGGATGACCTCACAGCGCGAATGTCGGATTGCGGCACGGACGCTGCCGCTGCACTGGCGGCGAGCGGCAGCGCAGCCGCAGCGGCCATGCTGGTCCCGAGGACAGTGCGCCTGGACACGGCGGCTGTTCGAGCGCGCTTGGGTTTGCTTGTCATGGCTAGATAGTCGGCCGCGGCCCCACGTCAGTTCCCGTACGCACCTGGCTGAGCCCTCGGATCGCGGAATGGACGATTAGGGGGTGTTCAGCGGGGTGGGGCGGCCGTCCCGGGAGAGCATGCGGATGACGTTGTAGGCGCGGACGGCGCCGGTGTGGATGGAGCCGATGATCCGCAGGATGTCCTCCCAGTGGCGTTCGATCCTCGCGAGGTCGACCCGGCCTCGGGCCGCGTCCTGGAAGGCGCCGTAGTCGGCGCCGCGGTCGATGTGCCACATCTTCTGGTCGGGCGGGTCCGCGAGCTGCGGCGCGTACGTGAACCCGGCCAGAGTGAAAGCCGAAGACGATGTCGCTGTAAGAGGCGGTGTCGGTGACGATCATCTCGGGGCGCCCTGGGCGGCCTGGCAGGGACGCTGCTGGGCAGCCTGGCCGTCCTCGGCTACGCCGGCTACCAGGGCTGGCCGCCGGTCATTCCCCTGAACGCGGTGGGCGGCGGATTCGCAGGTGCGGTCCTGGTGGGCATGGCCGCCGGCGTCTACCCGTCGATCCGCGCCTCCCGGCTGACCCCCACCGAGGCACTGGCCACCACCTGAGCGAAGCCGACCCACGCCGACGTGCAGGCCCGCCGGGGTACGTCCCGCACCTGCGGGCCCGGTGGGAACTGCGCGACCAGCCCCACCGGGCCCGCACCCGACAACCGACCTATTCGCCCTGAGCCCATCTCGTCGTTGTTCAAGACCACATAACGAAGCGGCAGAACCTGCCGGACCCCTTGTGGCTCAAGGTAGCCAAAACCACGTTCAAAGAGCTCAACCCGCTTGTGGCCGTGCTACGCCACGTGGGACCTGGGACCCTGCACCCAGCGGTCAGGAACTCGCGCCAGGTGGGACCTGAGCGACGTGGCGCCGGATCGACGCCCGCGGCATGGAGGATCTCCCAGACCGTCGAGGCGGCGATCCGATGCCCGAGTCGGGTCAACTCACCATGGATCCACCGGTGTCCCCACCTCGGGTTCTCCCCGGCCGGCCGTAGGACGAGCTTCTTGATCTCTGTCCGGGTGGGTGGGCGTCCGGTGCGTCGGCGCGCGGTGTAGTCCCACTTCGCGGCGATGAACCTGCGGTGCCAGGCCAGCAAAGTGCCGGGGGCGACAGGGAACACCTCGCGCCAGTGGCGTCGGGGTATCAGCGCGGACAGGGCGGCAAACCAGAACCGGTCGGCGAGCTCGTAGCGGACTGGCCGTACCACTCCCACCTGCGACGAAGACTTTTCGAGCGACACAGGTTGGCGGAGCCGTAAGGCGTCACCAGAATCTGCATGACGATGACAAAAATCGACGTCGTGTAGAATTTGAGGTGAGGGGGGCAACCAGGCTCCTTCCGAGTCCCAGATGGAGGAACAATGCAGGAACAGAAGTGGCTCATCACCGGCGTCAGCACGGGCCTCGGACGTGCCTTCGCCCAAGCGGCCCTGGCCGCCGGGCACACCGTCGTCGGTACGGTCCGCTCGGAGAAGGACCTGCGGGCCTTCGAAGAGCTCGAACCCGGGCACGCTCACGGCCGCATCCTGGACGTGACGGACGGCGACGCCGTCTCGAATGTGATCACAGAGGTGGAGCAGAGCGTCGGAGCCTTGGATGTCGTCATCGCCAACGCCGGCTACGGCCTGGAGGGCACCTTCGAGGAGACGCCGCTGGCCGAGGTGCGGCGGCAATTCGAGGTCAACGTACTCGGGGCAGTGGCCACCCTGCGGGCAGCACTGCCCCACATGCGCCGGCGTCGCCGCGGACACCTGATGGCCGTCACCTCCATGGGCGGGCTCATGGCCGTGCCCGGCATGTCCGCCTACTGCGGCAGCAAGTTCGCGCTGGAAGGCATCCTCGAGGCGCTGGGCAAGGAGGTCGCGCAGTTCGGGATCCACGTGACGGCGATCGAGCCCGGCTCCTTCCGCACCGACTGGGCCGGGCGGTCCATGACACGCACCGCGCAGTTCATCGACGACTACGACGAGCTGTTCACCCCCATCCGCGAAGCGCGGCAGAAGGCAAGCGGGAACCAACTGGGCAACCCGGCCAAGGCCGGGGAAGCCGTCGTGCACATCACGACGGTGGACCAGCCGCCGGCCCACCTCGTCCTGGGCTCGGACGCGCTACGGCTGGTCACCGCCGCGCGCACGGCCGTGGACGAGGACATCCGCACATGGGAGACACTCTCCCGTACGACCGACTTCGCCGAGGGTGCTCAACTCTGATGCCCGGCCACCACCCCGGGCGAAGCCGACGCGCCGCCGAACGCAAGGGCGATGTCCGGGAGCGGGCCATTCTGGACACCTGCGAAGCTCTGCTGACGCGGAAGGGCTACGACGCCATGACCGTCGGCGACATCGCCCAGGGCGCCGGCATCACACGCGGCGCCCTGTACTTCTACTTCGGCTCCAAGCAAGAAGTGGTCACGGCGCTCGTGGCCCGGACGGTTGAGCACCTGTGGGAGCGGTCCTGGGTCACCGCGCAGGCCGATGAGCCGCGCCAGGCCATCGCGGCAGCCATGCGGCGCACGGTCGAACTGTGGAACGAGCACGGCCTGGTCATGCGCACGGCGATCGACCTGTCCCTGACCGTGCCGGAGATCGGCGAGCTGTGGAGCCGTACAGCCGACTTGTTCATCACAGCCATCACCGCCGTCCTGGAACGAGCCGGCATCCAGGTCGGCATCGAACCGGAACAAGCGTCGGCGATGGCACGCGCCCTGTGCTGGATGATCGAGCGGACCTTCTACCACGCCTCGCAGGAGTCCCGCGAGAATTTGCAGAAGGCATCCTCGACCTGCGAACACATCTGGCTGGTCAGCGCCGGCCTGACCGTCTGATACATCTGGCATGGACGGTGGGGCATAAGAACCGGATGTCGCGATTTCGGCCAAAGCTTTCAACAACCAAATGGGGGGCCGGGGTCCTGCTTGCCTTTTTCCTCGTGCCGCCCGTACTCGTTGAGCAGTAGTTGCGTGGTGATGTTGATGTGCTGGCTGAGTGCCTCGACGACGCCTGGTACATCCCGGGCGATGGCGCGATCGCAGATCATCTTGTGTTCTGCGGCGACATCGCGGTGGCTGTGCTCGGCCGGTGTGCGGGCCCAGCAGCGGTAGACCTCAGCGGCATCGCGTAGCTGTGTGGCGATGTCCCGCAGTTGCCGGTTGGAGCATCCCTCCAGCAGGACGCGGTGGAAGCGGGCGTGGGCGTCCAGCCAGCGTTCGCTGAGGGCTCCGTCGTCGCTGAAGTACGGAGTGCGGGCGAGATGGTGGTGTGCCGCGAGCAGATCGGACTCCCACTCGATGGTGCCGGCGGCGACGGACTCCCGGACCACGTGGGTTTCGATGAATACGCGGGCCTCGGTCAGCTCCTGCAAGCGCTCGGGGGAGACGGTGACGACCCGGAACCCTCGCTGCGGCGCGAAGGTCGCCAGTCCTTGGCCGACCAGCCGGGGCAGTGCCTCCCGTAGTACCCCGCTGCTGGCGCCGTAGCTGTCCTTCAGGGCTTCCACGCGCAGACGTGAACCGGGTTCGTGCCGTCCGTTGAGGATGTCCGCGCGCAGCCGCTTGTAGATCTCCTCGGCGCGTGTCATGGAGCGGGTCGTGGTCATGTCGAAGATACTAACCCCCATAGGTATTTTATAAAAATCTCGAGATTTCATTGACGTATCGACGGGGAGGGCGTTGACTCCAGGCATTCAGTAGCAAGAGCACCGGAGGCAGCGCACCATGAGGACGACGACCCGATCCGGACGGATGTGTCTGGTGACCGGAGAGGCGGTGATCGATGTCGAGCAAGCCAGTGCTGGTCGGTTTTCGGCTGATCCACTGGCAGTGTTCGAGGAGTGGGACGCGTTCCGGTCGTGGGCTGCAAAGCTGGAGCCTGTAGGCGCCCACGGATCGACTGGGCCGGACGGCAGCGTGTCGCCGACGCCGCGGCAGGTGTTCGCGATCGGGTTGAACTACCGCGGCCACGCCGAAGAGGCCAGCCTGGCGGCGCCTGAGTCCCCGTCGGTCTTCACCAAGTTCGCCACGTCCCTCACCGGCCCGGACACGCAGCTTCGGCTGCCCAGCGGCCGCGTCGACTGGGAAGCCGAGCTTGTGGTGGTGATGGGGCGCCGGGCGGAGCACGTGGCCGCCGGGGACGCCTGGTCCTACGTGGCCGGGCTGACCGCGGGGCAGGACTACTCCGAGCGCGAGGTGCAGTCCGTCGGCCCCGTGCCGCAGTTCTCCCTCGGCAAGTCCTTCCCCGGATTCGCGCCGACCGGGCCGGTACTGGTTACGGCCGACGAGTTCGCGGATCCGGACGACCTGGCGATCGAATGCCTCGTCAACGGGGAGAGCGTCCAGAAGTCACGAACCTCTTCGATGATCTTCCCGGTCCCGGAACTGATCGCACGGCTGTCCGCGGTCTGCCCGCTGCTGCCGGGCGACCTGATCTTCACCGGCACTCCCGCAGGAGTCGGACACGCCCGCACCCCTCAGCGCTACCTGCGGCCAGGAGACGAGGTCATCACCCGCATCGAGGGCATAGGGCAGCTCCGGCAGACCTGCGTCGCCGACTGAGAGAAGGGCACCACCATGGCCTTGCACAGACTGCAGTCACTCACCGTCGGCGTGCCGAACGTGGCCGAGGCTGCCGACTACTACGTCGACTTCGGACTGGAACAGGTGGCACCCGGACGGTTCGTCACCGTCGAAGGCGGTGAACAGTTCTTCCTCGAACATTCCCCCGTCCGGCGCCTGCTGGCGATGACGGTCGCCGCCGACGACGGCGACGACCTGGACCGGATCGCCGCTAACCTGGAACGGCTCGAGCTGTCCTGCGAACGCGACGCCAACGCCCTGCGTACCACGGAACCCATCGCCGGTATCTCGGTGGAAGTGCGCATCGCACCCCGGCTGACCCGGATCACCGTTCCGGCCACCCCGTACAACGGTCCCGGACGCCTGGACCGTGCCGGCACCCGAGCACCCGTACTCTCCCGCACCGACCCGGTCCGGCCCCTGGCCCTGGGCCACGTCGTCATCGGTTCGGTGGAACAGGAGTCGACACAGCGGTTCTTCACCGAAGGACTCGGATTCAAGGTCAGCGATGTTGTGCCCGGCTCGGCCGCGTTCCTGCGCTGCTCCACCGACCACCACAACGTCCTGGTGCAGCAGGCGCCGCTCAACTTCCTGCACCACACCTCCTGGCAGGTGACGGATGTCGACGAGGTGGGCCGGGGCGCCACGCGCATGCTCACCGAGCACCCGGAACGCCATGTGTGGGGGCTCGGCCGCCATCACATCGGCTCAAACTTCTTCTGGTACCTCAAGGATCCGGCCGGCAACTTCAGCGAGTACTACGCCGACATGGACTGTATCGTCGACGACCAGCTTTGGACGCCACGATCCTTCGAAGGAATGCAGGCGCTCTACACCTGGGGGCCTCCGCCGCCGCCGTCGTTCCTCGCTCCCGAAGACCTGGCCGCGCTGATGGCCGGGGCCCATAAGGCCAGTAACCGAGAGCGCCCGACACCGTAATCGCGGCGAGGCGCGTTGCCCCGCCCGCATCACACGGATGAGGCACCGAGCCGCATTCCTGCGCCGACCCGCCGTCGACGAGCCGCACAGAGACACCTCCGCCCCTTTCCCGCAGCGCAGCGGTCAGCAGTCGCGACGGGTGAGACTGCTGAAATCGGAGCCGGACCATTGAGCACACCAGCCTTCGTCCGTCGGCGCGGCCAACCGTCCCCGGGCCCTTCATCGCCGTCAGGCACCGCACTCGCCGTGGGCCTGGCTGTGATGACACTGGAGGGCTTCGACCTCGTCGCCTACGGTGCGACCACTCCGCTGCTGCTGGGCTACCGTCCCTGGCACCTCTCCGTCGCCTTCGTCGGCCTGCTCGGCAGCCTCACTCCGATCGGCATGCTCATCGGCTCCCTGCTGGTCGGCCAGTTCACCGACCGGTTTGGCCGGCGCCGCACGACCCTGATCAGCATCGCGGTGGTCAGTGCCGGGATGTTCGCCTGCGCCGTGGCACCCCTTCCATCACTGTTCGGCGCCGGCCGATTCGTCGTCGGGCTCGGGGTCGGTGCGATCTACCCGGCGATGGGCCCACTGATCTTCGAACTGGCCCCGGACAGGCGAAAGAACCTTTACTCGGGCATCGTCCAGTGTGGGACCGCCATCGGCGGTTCGTTCGCGGCCCTCGTCGCCAACACACTGCTGAGTGGGCACAGTTTCCACCAGGAGTACCTGGTCGGCGGCATCGCCGGTCTGCTTCTGCTGCCCATGGCCTTCGTCTGGCTGCCCGAGTCCACGGAGTACCACCAGGCGGTCAGCGCGTCGGCCCCCGACCTCGGCAACCGTGGTGTCCGGCTGGTGCTCAGACCGCCCTACCGCGGCACCACCCTGATGTTCTGCGCCATGGCGGCCCTGTCGTTCTTGCTCATCTTCGGCATGAACACCTGGCTGCCGCGGCTGATGCAGACGGCGGACTATCCGTTGCAGGACTCACAGACCTTCCTCGTGCTGCTGAACCTCGGTGCCACCGTCGGCGGGCTCGCGATGGCGCTGCTGGCCGACCGTGCCGGCTCGAGGGGCCCGATCACGGCCAGTTTCGCCCTCGGAGCCGCCGCGATCGTCGCCATGAGCGCCCAACTGCCGCTGCCGGTGCTCTACGGCATCGTGATAGTCGGCGGCTGCGGCGCGGTCGGCGTCCAGGGACTGATCAACGTGTACATCTCACGTTCCTACCCGGTGACCGCAAGGGCCAGCGCGGTGGGTATCGCGCTCGGGGTGGGCCGCATCGGCGCCATCGCCGGCCCCACGTTCGGCGGCTGGATCCTCGCGGCCGGCCTGGAACCCCGGTGGAACTTCGTCCTCTTCGCCGTCCCCGCCGTCCTCGGCGCAGCCCTCGCCCTGGCTGTCGGCGGACGGACATCCCAGAATCAGGGCCGTCTCGCCCCCGCGCCGCGCGCCAAGGAGCCGACGGCCGGACACACGAAATGAAAGAGCGCATCATGGACACCTACGACATCGCCGTCGTCGGCTGCGGCCCGGTCGGACTGGCTCTCGCACGGCTGTTGGCCATGAAGGGGCTCCGGGTCGCCGCCATCGACCCCAACCGGCTCGTCTGCCAGCATCCGCGCGCCACCCATCTCGACGACGAGACCATGCGCCTTTTGCAGACCCTCGGCGCGCAGGACATGGAACACCAGTTCCTGCGCCAAGCCGCCTGGACACTGCACCGGGAGGACGGGCAGGCATTCCTCCAGCAGACGCTGCCCGAGGAGGAGTCTGACCAGGGCTGGCGCACCGACTACCAGTTCCACCAGCCCGACTTCGAGTCGCGGCTGCGGGGTCTGCTGGCGGCCGACGCGAACGCGGACCTCTGGTTCGGCTGGACGGCCACCGCGATCGAGCAGGACGACAAAGCGGTGCGGCTCACGCTGCTCGACCGGTCGACCGGAGCCGAAACCACTCTCACGGCCGACTACGCCGTCGGCTCGGACGGCGCCAACTCCTTCGTCCGGCAGGCGATGAACGCCGAGGTCGAGGACCTCCACGGCACTCAGCGTTCCCTCATCGTCGACATCCATCCCTTCGAACACCCCGCACAGCTCCCGGCGGACAGCGGATTCATCTGGTGCGAGGGGAAGCGGCCCGTGACCTACGTCCCGATCTTCCCGCCCATGCTCCGCTTCGAGTTCATGCTGCTCGACGAGGACGACGCGGCAGAGCTCGAACGACCGCAGTCGGTGTACGACCTGCTGAGCCGCTGGCTGGAACCGGGCAGCTACCGCATCATGCGTACTGACACCTACGAATGGCACGCCCGGCTCGTGCACGGCTGGCGGTCCGACCGCCTGCTGCTCGCCGGCGACGCCGCGCACGAAATGCCTCCCATGCTCGGCCAGGGCATGTGCTCCGGGCTGCGCGATGCCGCGAACGTGGCGTGGAAGCTCGCCGCCGTGGTCAAGGGCGAAAGTCCCCAAGCCCTGCTCGACACCTACGAAAGCGAGCGGGCTGCGCACGTGCGCCCTTACATTGAGGAATCCGCTCGGCAGTCCAACCTGATCGAAGCCCTCGGAATGGGCGCGTTCCCGGAGCTGAACGGAACGCAGACGATCGAGAGGTACCGGCCGCTGCTAGGGCCAGGCGTGGTTGTCCAGCCCGGCGGAGCCATCGGGCAACTGAGCCCGCAGCCACGCGGCGCGAACGGGGAGAAGCTGGACGATGTGAGCGGATACGGCTTCACCGTCGTGGGGAAGCCGGAGGTGGCCTCCGCCGTGTCCGCGGACGTGCAGCGGCTATGGCGCCAACTCGGCGTAATGGCCGTCCCGGAGACGGGGCCGGTCATCGACCGCTGGCTGGCCGAACACGCGGCGGCAGCGGCAATCATCCGTCCGGATCGCTACACCTTCGCGCTCGTCGCCGACACGGCGGAACTGGAGCGGGCCACCCGCGACCTGGCGCGGACGGTATCGGTACTGGAGGTGGGCGCGTGAAGGAGTACGCGGCCGGAATGACGTGGGGGGAGGGCCCCCGCTGGCAGCGCGGTGCGCTGTGGCTGTCCGACACCCAGGGCGGAAAGCTGTGGACCGACCACGACGGTCCCTGGCGCGGCATCCCGCTGGACGCGGTACCCAATGGCTTGTGGTTCCTGCCGGACGGGCGGCTGGTCGGGGCCATGATGCACCAACGGCGTATCGGCGTGTGGACCGGTGAGCAATTCGACACCTACGCGGACCTGAGCGCGGTGGCCACCGGTCCGCTCGGCGACATGGTCGGCGACCCGCACGGCAACCTCTACGTGGATGACGTCGGCTTCGCCGCGCACGCCGGTGAGCCATTGCGACCGGGTCGGCTGCTGCGCGTTGCAGCAGACGGAGCGGTACACGTGGCCGCCGAAGACGTCGAGTTCCCCAACGGGCTGGCCCTCGTCGACGACGGTCGCACCCTGCTCGTCGCCGAGACCACCCGGCAACGACTGACCGCCTTCACCGTCGCGGACGACGGGGCGCTCACGGACCGTCGCACCTACGCCGACCTCGCCCACCTGATCGGCGACGACGTCCGGCCGGACGGAATCTGGTCGACACAAGACGGAGTCTGGGTGGCCACCACGACCGGACACGCCGTCGCCCTGGTCCGGGAGAACGAGCTGGTCACCTCGATCGGCACCGGGACGCTGCTGCCGATCGCATGCTGCGGCGACGGCGGGAACCGGCTCTTCGTCACCCTCGCCGACACCCATGGCCTCCCCCTGGGCGAGGCCATGGCCACAAAGGCAGTGCACACGACGGTCGCACTGCTCGAAGTGGCGAAGGCGGGGGACACCTCATGAGCACGAAGCCACCGGACTGGACCCCGACGACACAGGCTGTCGAAAACGCCCGGATCACCGACTTCACACGGTTCGCCTCACAGCACGCAGGACGTGACCTGAGCGGTGACTACCACAAGCTGTGGGCGTGGTCGGTTGCCGACGTGAACGGCTTCTGGGCCGCGGTGTGGGACTACTTCCGTCTGCCCGAGCGCCCAGCGGGACCCGCGCTGGCGACCGAGGCCATGCCGGGAGGCGTGTGGTTCCCCGGCAGCACGCTGAACTACACGGCCGAGGTGTTCCGCGACCGGACCGGCACCGACACCGCCGTCATCACGGTGACCGAGGACACCGGCCCGGTGGCCATCACCTGGCACCAACTGCGCCGCCAGGTCGCCTCACTCGCGCAGGCACTCACCGGACTTGGCGTGCGCATGGGTGACCGGGTGGTGGGATACCTCCCCAACGGGGTACAGGCCATCACAGCCTTCCTCGCCACCGCCAGCCTGGGCGCGACCTGGGCGGTGTGCGGGCAGGACTACACCGCGGCCGCGGCCGAAGCACGGTTCGCGCAGCTCCAGCCGACCGTGCTGATCGCCGGGACCGGCGGCCTCCACGGCGGGAAGCACATCGACCGCTGCCCCGACGTACAAGCCCTGCGCGACGCACTGCCGACCCTGGCGGCGACCATCGTTGTGGGGGACGCGACACGGGTGCCCGACGCCCTTGGGTGGTCCGCGCTCACCGAGCACGACGCCGACTTCGCACCCCGCCCCGTCCCGTTCGACCATCCGCTGTGGGTCGTGTTCTCCTCGGGCACGACGGGACGGCCGAAGGGCATCGTGCACGGGCACGGCGGGGTCGTGCTCGAGCAGCTCAAAAACCTGGGCCTGCAGCTCGGCCTGCGCGCCGGGGACCGCCTGCTGTGGCACACCACGCCGAGCTGGATGATGTGGAACGTCTTGGTCGCTGGTCTGCTGCTGGGTGCCACAGCCGTGTGTTACGAGGGCAGCCCGACGTATCCCGGTACCGATGCGCTCTGGCGGCTCGCGGCCGGCCTGGAGGTGAAGGTCCTGGGTACCAGCCCCGGCTACCTGGCGGCGTGTCGCAAGGCCGGCGTGCGGCTCGCCGACCACCATCCGGCCTCGCTCGAGCGCCTGGGGGTCACCGGCTCGGCGTTCCCCGCCGACCTGCAACACTGGGTCGCCGGCGAGCTCGGGCCCCGGGCACAGGTGGTGTGCACCAGCGGCGGCACCGATGTGGTCACCGCGTTCCTCGGCGCCGCACCCACCACTCCCGTCTGGGCCGGGGAGCTGTCCGCCCCCTGCCTGGGCGTGGCCGTGGAAGCCTTCGGCCCGGACGGGAAGCCGGTGCGGGGCGAGGTGGGGGAACTGGTAGTACTCCGGCCAATGCCGTCGATGCCGCTCTTCTTCTGGGACGATCCGGACGGCTCCCGCTACCGCAACGCCTACTTCGACGTATACCCGGGAGTGTGGCGGCACGGCGACTGGATCACCATCACCGATCAGGGCTCGGTGATCATGCATGGCCGGTCCGACGCGACCCTGAACCGCCACGGCATACGCATGGGCAGCAGCGACATCTACGGCCCGGTGGAGGAGCTCAAGGAGATCGCGGAAGCTCTCGTCGTCGGGATCGAGCAGGACGGCGGCGGCTACTGGATGCCGTTGTTCGTCACCACCGCCGACGGCACCGACGTCGACGACGTGCTGCGCGAGAAGATCCGCGACGCCATACGCCACGGCGCCTCCCCCCGCCACGTACCCGACGAGATCATCCAAGCCCCCGGTATCCCGCACACCCGCACCGGCAAGAAACTCGAAGTCCCCGTGAAACGTCTGCTGCGCGGAGACGCTCAGGACACCGTGGTCGACCCCGGCAGCGTCGACAGACCAGAACTCATCGACTGGTACGCACGGATCGGCGCCGCTCGCCGTACGCGAGGTGGCACCGCTCCCGGTTCCGCTCCGTCCCGATCAGCGAACGGCAGACCCTAGAGCATTGAACGCTGCCCCGGGCTGCCACGCCGAGGCCAGCAGCATCGTTCCTGATAGCGGGGCCAGTCCGTCCGAGACCTGCCTACCGCCTCCGATCACCGCCACACCACCACAAGGCACGACGAAGGAGCCCTGCCATGACCTACATCGCGTTGGAAGAAGCTTTCATCATCCCGGAGTTGTTCTCGCGCCAACCCTCGTCGCCCCAGAAGATCCAGGTCAGCGACCAGTACGTCAAGGACTGGGGACGACGCCTGGGTGACTTTGAGGAGCACCGTCTTCCCGACATGGACGCACACGGCATCGACATTCAGATCCTGTCGCTGAGCGTCCCCGGCATCCAAGCCGACACCGATGCCGGCGCCGCCGTCGACAACGCCCAGTTTGCCAACGACTTCCTCGCCCGGACCATCGCCCGCCACCCCACCCGCTTCAGGGGGTTCGCCGCCCTGCCCCTGCAGGACCCTGCCGCCGCCGTGACCGAACTCCAACGCTGCGTCGAGCAGCTCGGATTCAAAGGTGCCTTGGTCAACGACCACACGCAGGGCCGATACCTGGACGATCCCGCATATGAGGAACTGTGGAGCGCGCTGGAAGAGCTCCGTGTGCCGTTGTACCTGCACCCCGGCTCGCTGCCCTGCGACGACTGGCACGTGATGCGCGGACGGCCCGAGATGTACGGGGCGAGCTGGAGCTGGCAGGCCGAAACCGGCGGCCACGCCATGCGGCTGATCTATGCCGGAGTGTTCGACCGGCACCCCGCCGCAACCCTGATCCTCGGGCACCTCGGCGAGTTCCTGCCGTTCCAACGCTCCCGCATCGACTCGCGCTACCGCTCGCTCCGGGTCGACGAACCGCTCCAGCGGATGCCGTCGCAGTACTTCGGGAGCAACATCCTGATCACCACGAGCGGGGTACTGGCCCCGGAGGCCGTACAAGCCGCCGTGCTGACCATCGGGGCCGACGCGGTCATGTTCGCGGTCGACTACCCGTACGAGGTTACGGCCGACGCGGTGGCCTCGATCGAGAAGGCTGACCTTCCATCCCAGGTGAAGGAGAAGGTTGCCCATCTCAACGCCAGACGTGTGCTGCGCATCTGACCGCAGCGCCTCGTCGGCAAGGTCGCCCAGCTCGGGCAGGGGGTCTGGTCCGGAGAAGGCGGCGTGGCGGGCGAGCCGCTCGGCAGCCGTGGGATGCTCGCCGAACAGGAGCGCCGGACCCCGCCGGTGCGACTCCCTGTTCTGCTGCTTCGGCTGGGCATCGGAGTCAGCCGACAGCCGCACCATGCTCTGCCGCCCCCTACTTGTCCTGCTCGCAACCGCCGCGCCGACCTTCGGCGCGACGGCCGGAGCGGCGGCGCCGACGGGAGAGGAGGCGGACACGGGCATCGCACCCTCCCCGGCGCGTGATCAGATGTCAGATGGAGTCCGGGGCCGAGCCCGGGTCATCCCCGCACTGGGGCAGGAGGGCCGCGATCTCGGCTGCCGGGCGGGCTGTGTGCAGGCTGAGCAGGTCGGCGATCAGGTCGTCCAGGGGTGGCCAGGGAATGTTCCCGTGGTCGTTGTAGAGGCTGACCAGGCCGTGCAGCGCGGTCCAGAGCATGAGGCCGGCCTGCCACTGCTGCTCCGCCGAGGGCTGCCTGCGCTCTCCCTCGGCGGCGGCAGCCAGGGAGGTCACGACGGCCTCGAGCAGTTCGGCCCCGGCGCCGTGCGCTGATCCGGGGACAAGGTCGTCCGGCATCCGCCCGCCGAAGAGAGTGCGGTAATGGCCGGGCTGGCCGACTCCCCAGCGCACGTAGGCCGCGCACCGGGCGACGAGGTCGACCAGTGGATCCGGGGCTGACTGCGCGGCCTGGTCCATCAAACGGGCCAGTTCCTCATAGCGCAGCCGCAGCACGTGCTGGATCAATGCGCTCAGGTCGGGGAAGTGGCTGTAAATGCTGGCAGGTGCCACCCCGACCTCACGCGCTACCTGCCGCAGCGTCAGCGTCTCCGGCTGATCAAGGGTGGACAGCAGCTTCGCCGCGGCGTCTACGAGCTGGGCCTTGAGAACCTGCCCCTGCCCGCGCGGATTGCGGCGACGGGGAGCGGAGCGCTCCTGAGACGACATCTTCGCCCCCTTCTGACCAGTGCGAACAGTTGAGCAACAGATGTTCACCGTACAGGCAGCACGCCCTTGACATCACTAACCAACAGTTGTTTACTGAAGTAACCAACAGTTGTTCAGTTAGAGAGTGAATGATCATGCGCATAGCCGTACTCGGAGCCTCGGGCCGGACCGGCGGCACGCTTGTCGACCAGGCGCTGGAGCGCGGACACGAGGTCGTGGCCCTGGTCCGCGCGCCGGCCAAGGTCGCCGTGCCCGCGTCGCGGCAGGTCGAGGTCCGGAAGGCGGATGTCACCGTCCCGCGGAGCTTCCCCGACCTGAGCGACGTCGACGTGGCCGTCTCTGCCATCGGTATCGGCAAGGGTGACGGCCCGGGCGCACTGGTCGCCGGGGCCAGGGTGCTCGCGGCGGCGAACGTTCGCGCGACGGTATGGCTCGGCGCACTGGGCTCGGGTGTGTCGAGTCGATCGGGTGGGCTGATCTATGCGGGGGTGATGCGGATGTTCGTCGGCTCGGAGCTGGCCGAGAAGGTCGAGGCCGACCAGATCGCCCTGGATGCCGGCGCTACGGTGTTCCACGCCCCGGATGTCACCGATGGCCCTCTCAGCCCTACCCGCCACATCGTGCCACTGGCGGACCTGCGGCGTCCGCTGCTGCCGCCCCGAATCTCCCGGGCCACGCTGGCCTCCTTGTTGCTGGACGAGGCGGAGACGGGCCGGCACGGTACCGGGATCGTCGTACCCCTGAGTTAGTCATCGGTTGACGCGACAGCCCCCGTTGTCCACGGGGCGGGAGCGAACCACCATCGGCAACCGCGATCGCGGTTGTGTGGACGGCCGTGCCCGGCATCGACGCGTGACAGGGGGCTGCCCCTCGTCCGGCACGCCGAGGTCAATGAGCACCGGCCGTCGCGGTACCCCGAACAAAATCGCCCGGGCGAATCAGGCATCGCCTGGTGCGAGTAACTGCATCGGAAGGTCATCATGAGCAACTTCTCAGGAAAAATCGGACTCGTGACGGGTGCTGGAAGCGGAATCGGCCGCGCGACGGCGATCGAGCTGGCCCGGCAGGGCGCCACCGTCACCGTCACCGACATCAACGAGGCCACAGCCGTCGAGACCACCGAAATGATCAGGAAGGACGGCGGAGAGGCACTGGCACTCAGCGTCGACATCGCCGACGAGGACGCGGTGCGGACGGCCGTCCAACGCACGGTCGAGACGTACGGCGGCCTCGACTTCGCCGTGAACAACGCCGGCCTGGACTCACACCACCGGCAGCTCGACCAGATGCCCCTGGAGGAGTTCGAGCGCGTGACCCACGTCAACCTGGGCGGGACCTTCCTCTGCATGAAGTACGAGCTACCCGCTCTGCGCAGCCGCGGCGGCGGCGCGATCGTCAACGTCGCCTCCAACGGCGGCCTGTACGCAATCCCGACCGCCCCCGCCTACGTGGCAGCCAAGCACGGCATCGTCGGGCTCACCAAGGTCGCCGCCGTGGACTACGCGCCGCACAACATCCGCGTCAACGCCGTCTGCCCCGGCCCGACCCGTACACCCGGCTTCGAAAGGGTGGCGGCCGGCACCGACTTGATCGCGATGCAGGAGGCGATCACCCCACTCGGCCGGATGGCCACATCGGAAGAGGCCGCCGCAGCCGCGGTCTGGCTCTGCTCGGACGCCGCGTCCTACATCACCGGGATCGCGCTGTCGGTCGACGGGGGACGGCGGGCATGAGGGTCATCGCGGTCGAGGAGTACACGGCCGCCGAAGCCCTCAGCCTGCCCCGGCCTCGGAACATCCGCGCCACACAAGGACGGAGTCGCCGTCAGCGACCCGACGACGGCTCATGAACGATCGAGGCTAACGCTTGTCGCAACATTCCTTGATCATTAGGGGTGTGTTGATGGCGAGGCGGGGGCGTAATCGCAGGCTGGAGTTCGCGGTGGAGTGGCCGCCTGCAAGCAGCTCGGGATCGGGCAGAAGACCGGGCACGGATGAGCGCGTTGGTCACGACCTCAGAGACCAGCAGTTCCATGTCTAACGGACCGATGCGGAATCGGGCCCCGATGTCGACCCCCGAAGGATTTCCGAAGCCGACCACTTACGTCGAGCCGGCCCGGCAGGAGCGGCGCGCTCAGGTGGACGAGGCGGAGAAACAGGTGGCCGAGCGCGAGGGCGCGCCCCGGCCGCCGACGGAGGAGGGCTGAGCCGGCCCCGCGGGGCGGCCGGCACGGTGGCCGCGGACGACGCCGGAAGAGAGCCCGCCGTACAGTTGCTCGTATGGTGGACGCGGATGTGTCGACCTCGGCCGGGGCCGCCGAACAGCTCGAGGAGCTGGTCAGCGCCATCCAGCAAGCCTCCCCTGCGGAGTTCCCGGAGGTCCTGAACCGCTATGCCGGGGCCATGGGCCTGGGCCGTGCCGTCGTCCATCTGATCGATCTCCAGCAGCGGCTGCTGCTGCCGCTGGCCGAGGACGAGACGGAACTCCCGGTGGACGCCTCCCTCGCCGGATGGGCGTACCGCACGGACGCCCTGCGGGTGGAGGAGGACGGCTCGGGCGGGCTGGTCGTATGGCTGCCGCTGGCCAACGGGGCCGAGCGGCTGGGAGTCCTGCGACTGCGGATGGAGTCGCTGGACGGGCTGCGGCTGTGGCGCTCGCGGGCGCTGGCCTCGCTCCTCGGCTTGGTGATCACCTCCAAGCGCACCTACATCGACACGTTCACGCAGCGCACCCGGACCCGGCCCATGCAGATGTCCACGGAGATGGTGCGGGCCTTCCTGCCCCCACGTTCGATCGGCACCGGCCGGGTGATCTCGACGGCCGTTCTGGAGCCCGCGTACGAGCTGGGCGGCGATGCTTTCGACCATTCGTTCACCGAGGACGTGCTGCACGCCACGATCCTCGACGCCATGGGCCACGATCTGGCGTCCGGCCTCGCCACCTCCGTAGCAATGGCGGGGTCACGCAACGCCCGGCGTACGGGCGCCGACCTGGCCTCGCTCGTCGGCGCCGTGGACTCGGCGCTGTCGACCTGGCTCCCGGATCAGTTCTGCACCGGCATCTTCACCCAGTTGCACATGCCCACGGGGGTGCTGCGCTGGTCGAACTGCGGCCATCCGGCCCCCTTGCTCATCCGCCGCCACCGGCTGCTGGAGGAGGAACTGGAGCGGCCTTCCGAACTTCCGCTGGGGCTGCCCGCCGGCCTGGCCGCTGGTCCCCGGCAGATACACGAGGCATCCCTGGAACGCGGTGACCGGATTCTGCTGTACACCGACGGTGTCGTGGAATCGCGCGATGAGGGAGGCGAACAATTCGGCCTGGACCGCTTCACCGACCACATCATCCGGTCGACGGCCGCCGGGCAGAACGCCACGGAGGTGCTCCGCCTGCTTATTCACGCCATCGTCGACCGCCGGCGTAACGAACTCAGCGACGACGCCACGATTCTGATGATCGAATGGTGGCCGCCGGGACCGTAAGACGATGTCCTCCGTGGTGAACGAGCCTCTCGACATGGTGTACCTGGCCACGGCCACGATGGATTCGCACGGCGTCGTGACCGGGTGGAGCGAGGGCGCCCAGCGGCTGCTCGGTTACCGGCCCGAGGAGATCGTGGGGCGAGCGGTGACCGAGCTGTGGGCCGGGGAGACCGCCGCCGAGGCGGTCGGGCGCTGCCTGGCCGGCCGGTCGAGGTGGAGTGGACGGGTGGGGTTGTGCCACCGTGACGGCCATCGTATGGAGGCGGAGGCGCTGGCGCACCGCGTGGTGGCGGACGGCGGTGCCACCGGGTGGCTCCTGGTGTCCGCCGTCGCGCGGGAACCGCGTTCGCCCGAGGCCGACGCGGCTGTGGGGGCGTTCACCCAGGCCCCGTGCGTGCTCGCGGTCTTCGACATGGACCTGCGGCTGGTGCGGGCGAACGCCGAAATGGAGGCGGCGGCCGCCCTCACCGAGGATCGGATGCGCGGTATGCGCCTGGTCGAGCTCCTGTCGCACCCGGAGAGCGATAAGACCGAGGAGGGCATGCGCCGCGTGCTGGAAAGCGGCGAACGGCAGGTCCTGGAGGCTTATCTGCGGGTGCCGGGGGAGAGCCGCGAGCACGCCTGGACGATCTCGCTCGCGCCGCTCAAGGACCGGAGGGGCCGCGTGTACGGCGTGTGCTTCGCCGCGTACGACACGACCCGCCTGCACCAGGCCCAGGAACGGTTGCTGCTGCTGAACGAGGCGGGGAAGCGCATCGGCTCCAGCCTGGACCTCGCGTATGTCGCCCATGAACTGGCCGACGTGGCCGTCCCCCGGGTTGCCGACTTCGTCGGCGTCGACCTGCTCACCTTTCTCGACCAGGGTGAGGAACCCCCCTCGGGCCCGCTGTCCGGTCCCATCACCATGCGCCGCGCAGCCCATCGCTCCGTCCTCCCCGGAACCCCGGAGGCTGTGGTCGGCGTGGGCGAACTGGACACCCACCCGGAGTCCTCACCGTCGGGCGAATGCCTGGCCGAGGGCCGGGCCATCCTCTACCAGGTGAGCGACGAGCTCATGGTCCGGTGGGACGCCCTCGACCCGGTACGGGCCGCCCGGATCCGGGAGTACGGAATCCGCTCGGAGCTGGTGGTGCCGATGCGCACCCGCGGTGTCACCCTTGGCGTGGTGTTCTTCGCGCGCCACCGGACGCCGGTGCCCTTCGACGAGGACGACCTGCTGCTGGCCGAGGAGATCACGGCCCGAGCGGCCGTATGCGTGGACAACGCACGCCGCTACAAGCGCGAGCGCATGACGGCCAGGGCCCTGCAGCGCAATCTGCTGCCGCGGCGCCTGCCCGACCTGGCCGCGGTGGAGGTCACCTCGCGCTATCTGCCCTCGGAAACCTGGGCCGGCGTGGGCGGCGACTGGTTCGACGTGATCCCGCTCTCCGGCGCTCGCGCCGCCCTGGTGGTCGGCGACACCGTGGGCCGTGGCGTCGAGGCGTCCGCCACCATGGGGCGGCTGCGCAGCGCGATACGCACCCTGGCCGATATCGATCTGCCGCCCGGCGAGCTGCTCACCCACCTCGCCGATCTCGTGACCCGGCTGGCGGACGAGGACGATCCCGAACCCCCCGAGGCCACCGGCGCCACCTGCCTGTACGCGGTCTACGACCCCGTCTCCCGCCACTGCACGCTCGCCAGCGCGGGCCACCCCCCGCCCGTCGTGGTCACCCCGGACGGCATCGCCGACATCCTCGACGTCCCCAACGGCCCGCCCCTCGGCCTCGGCACCCTGCCCTTCGAGGCGGTCGAGACCGAACTGTCCGAGGGCAGTGTCCTCGCCCTCTACACCGACGGTCTGGTCGAGGGCCACGACCGCGCGATTGACGAGGGACTGGAGGCGCTGTGCGAGGCCCTGGCCCAGCCGGGCCCGTCCCTGGACGCCCTCGGCGACACCGTCCTGCGGACTCTGCTCTCCGCCCGCCCCGAAGACGATGTCGCCCTGCTCCTCGCCCGCGCCCGGGCCCTCGGCCCCGACCGGGTCGCCACCTGGGAGATCCCCCCGGAACCCGCCGTCGTCTCCCCGATCCGGCAGGAGGTCACCGCCCGACTGATGGACTGGGGACTGGAGAAGCTGGTCTTCACCACCGAGCTGGTCGTCAGCGAACTGGTCACCAACGCGATCCGCTACGGCCGCCCGCCCAGCCGGCTGCGCCTGATCCGCGACCGCGCGCTCATCTGCGAGGTCTCCGACTTCAGCAGCACGGCACCGCATCTGCGCCGGGCCCGCGCGCTCGACGAGGGCGGCCGCGGCCTCTTCCTGGTGGCCCAAGTCGCCCAGCGTTGGGGCACTCGCCTGGAGGCCCACGGCAAGACCATCTGGGCCGAGCAGGACCTCTCCGACGACTGAGCCGGGGCCGAGGGCGCCGCCCCCAGCCCCCGCCGACTGCGGGGGAGGGGGTCGCGTTCGGAGCGCCCGGATGAGACCGTGGAGGACAGGGCGACTCGTCTCTCACAGCAGGCGGCACGTGCCGCCATCGCAGCGGGGCCGCAGGACATGACGGCCGCGCCACCATCCATCCACCATCACTCGCGGCCTCGGGCCGGGTGACGGCAGTGGGCGCATGCGTGTGGTGGTGAGACGAGGAGTGATCATGAAAGCAGCCGTATACGAAGGACCGCGGAACGTCGCGGTCGAGGAGAAGTCCGATCCGAGGATCGAGCACCCCTGCGACGCGATCGTCAAAATCACCACCACCAATATCTGTGGCTCCGATCTGCACATGTACGAAGGGCGTACGTCGTTCGAGAAGGGCCGCATCTTCGGGCACGAGAACCTGGGGCAGGTCGTCGAGGTCGGCCCGGCGGTCAGAAAGCTCAAGGTCGGCATGTATGTGGTGCTGCCGTTCAACATCGCCTGCGGTTTCTGCAAACAGTGCGAGCGCGGCTTGACCAACTACTGCCTGACCATGCAGCCCGAGCCCTCGGCTGCCGGAGCCGCTTACGGCTTCGCGGACATGGGACCGTACCAGGGCGGCCAGGCCGAGTTGCTGCGCGTGCCGTACGCGGACTTCAACGCGCTGCGGCTGGGCGAGGACGCCGAAGAGCGCCAGACGGACTACGTGATGCTGGCCGACATCTTCCCCACCGGCTACCACGCCACCGAGATGGCGGGCGTCAAGCCCGGGGACCAGACCGTCATCTACGGTGCGGGTCCCGTGGGGCTGATGGCGGCCTACTCGGCGGTGATCAAGGGTGCTGGACGGGTGTGGGTGTGCGACTTCCACACCGATCGGCTGCGCAAGGCCGAGGAGATCGGCGCCATGCCGATCGACATGCGCGAGCAGGACCCGGGCGAGGTCATCAAGGAAGCCACCATGGGGCTCGGCGCCGACAACGGCTGCGAGTGCGTCGGCTACCAGGCCCATGACCCATCGGGCCACGAAGACGCCTCCCGCACGATGAACGGCCTGATCGAGAACGTCCGCTTCACCGGCTGCATCGGCGTGGTGGGCGTGTTCGTCCCCGAGGACCCGGGCGGCAGGGAAGCCCAGCCCCAGATCGGCGACTTCGAGGCCAAGGGCAAGGTGCCCATCGACTGGGGCAAACTGTGGTTCAAGGGCCAGAAGGTCGGCACCGGCCAGGCACCGGTGAAGAGGTACAACCGCCGACTGCGCGACCTGATCGCCGGGGGCAAGGCCAAGCCCGGATGGGTGGTCTCCCATGAGCTTCCGCTGGATCAGGCCCCCGACGGCTATGACCACTTCGACCGCCGGGACGAGGGCTGGACCAAGGTCATCCTGCACCCGGACGGTTCCGGCTGACCCGGCGGCCGGGCGCCGCTGTTCCGGTGCCCCGAGGCCCACGACCGGGGCGCATCCTGGCCGCGCGGGGCGGCCATCCTGCCCGGACCCGACCTGGGAAGCGCCGGTCTGCCCGGGTGCGGGTCACCCGGATCGCGCCCGTTCGTACCTGTCCTCGGTGGCGGTCTGGGGCGCCGAAATTAGACCCCACAGGCGCGGGCGTTCATGCGTCCGATTTGTCACCCTTGGAGGAGAGAGAGGGCCTGCTAACCGATCCCGCTTCCGCGGTCGACCGGGCGCTGAGTGCGGCCCGCGGCCGCCCCGGAAGGAGTTGCCATGGCCAAGGCAGTCGGAATCGACCTGGGCACCACCAATTCGGTGATCGCGGTGTGGGAGGGGGGTGAGTCCTCGGTTGTTCCGAATTCCGAGGGGAGCCGTACCACGCCGTCGGTGGTGGCTTTCACGGATACCGGTGAACGGCTGGTGGGGCAGTTGGCGCGGCGTCAGGCGATTCTCAATCCCAAGGGCACCATCTACTCGGCCAAGCGGTTCATCGGCCGGCACTACGACGAGGTGTCGGGTGAGGCCATGGCGGTGGCCTACGACGTCGTTCCGGACGAGCAGGGCCTGGCCCGTTTCAGCGTGCGCGAGAAGCTGTATTCGCCGGAGGAGATCAGCGCCCAGGTGCTGCGCAAGCTGGCCGACGACGCCGGGAAGCAGCTCGGCGGGCGGGTGAGCGAGGCGGTCATCACGGTGCCCGCGTACTTCAACGACGCCCAGCGCAGTGCCACCAAGGACGCCGGTGAGATCGCCGGGCTGAGCGTGCTGCGGATCATCAACGAGCCGACTGCGGCCGCTCTCGCCTACGGTCTGGACAAGAAGGGCCATGAGACCGTCCTGGTCTTCGATCTGGGCGGTGGCACTTTCGACGTGTCGGTCCTGGACGTCGGGGACGGGGTGGTGGAGGTCCGTTCCACCGCGGGTGACAGTCATCTGGGCGGCGATGACTTCGACCGCCGGCTGGTCGATCATCTCGCCGACAAGTTCCATCAGGACAACGGCATCGACCTGCGGCAGGACCCGCAGGCGCTCCAGCGGCTCTTCGAGGCCGCGGAGAAGGCCAAGACCGAGCTGAGTTCGGTGACCCGGACCCAGGTCAGTCTGCCGTTCATCACGGCGGACGCCGCCGGTCCCAAGCATCTGACCGAGACCGTGATGCGGTCCACCTTCGAGCACCTGACCGCCGATCTGGTGGAGCGTTGTCTGGGTCCGGTGCGGCAGGCCATGGCCGACGCCAAGGCGGGCGAGATGGATATCGACGAGGTGATCCTGGTCGGGGGCTCGACCCGGATCCCGGCCGTGCAGGCCCTGGTCCGCCGGCTGACCGGCGGTAAGGAGCCCAATATGAGTGTCAACCCCGACGAGGTCGTGGCCCTGGGCGCCGCGATCCAGGCCGGGGTGCTCAAGGGCGAGGTCAAGGACGTTCTGCTGCTCGATGTCACCCCGCTGTCGCTGGGTGTGGAGACCCGTGGCGGTGTCATGACGAAGATCATCGACCGGAACACCACGATCCCGGTGCGGCGCACCGAGACGTTCTCGACGGCCGAGGACAACCAGCAGGCCGTCGATATCGTGATTCTCCAGGGCGAGCGGGAGCGGGCCGCTGACAACCGGGTGCTCGGCCGCTTCCAGTTGACCGGCATCCGTCCGGCGGCGCGTGGTGAGCCGCAGGTGGAGGTGACCTTCGATATCGACGCCAACGGGATCCTGAACGTCACGGCGCGGGACCAGGACACCGGCAAGGAGCAGTCCGTCCAGATCAGTGAGACCGGCAATCTGGATCGCGGGGAGGTCGAGCGGATGGTCCAGGAGGCCGAGCGCAACCGCGGTGAGGACCAGGCGCTGCGCGAGGCCGTGGACGCGCGCAATGAGCTGGACGCCATCGCCTACCAGGTCGAAAAGCGCCTGACCGGCCTGGGTGAGGCGGTGCCCTCTCATGAGCGGTCGCGTGCCGAGCTGCTGGTCAACGACGCCCGCGAGGCGGTCAGGAACGAGGCCGGTGTCGACCGGACCAGGCCGTTGCTCTCCGAGCTCCAGCAGGTCTACGCGGGGCTGGCCGCCCATGAGACGGCCGGTGCCGGTGCCGGTGCCGGTCCGGGCGCGGGCTCCGGTGGTGCCGGAGGTGGCGGAGGTGATGAGGACGTCATCGACGCCGACTTCGACAAGGGCTGACCGAAGGCCCCGTACGACTGACCCGGCCGATACGACCGACCCGGCGGACTCGGCCGATACGGCGAAGGCAGAGGAAGGCAGAGGAAGGCTGACGGAGAGGCCGCCATGTCCACTCAACCGCAGCAGCCCGAACCGGTGCCGGAGGGCGCCGTGACGGAGCCGGAGCCGGAGCAGGAGCGGGACCTGCCCGCCCCGGGCGCCGTGGAGGCGCCCGGCGCGGGCGGGGAGGGCCCCGGCCCGGACGCGGCCGGCGGCCTCGCCGACACCGAATCCGGCGAGCAGGCGGCCGTGCTGGCGGAGCTGGACGACCGCTGGCGCCGGGCCCTGGCCGATCTGGAGAATCTGCGCAAGCGCCACACCAGGGAGCTGGAGCGGGAGCGGGCCGCCGAGCGGGCCCGTACGGCGGCGGCTCTGCTGCCCGTCATCGACAACCTCGAACTCGCCCTGTCCCACGCCGAGGCGGACCCCGGCTCGATCGTGGAGGGCGTCAAGGCCATCCGCGACCAGGCCGTGAACACTCTGGCCCAGTTGGGCTACGAGCGGCGGGCCGAGACGGGCGTGCCGTTCGACCCGGCCCGGCACGAGGTGGTGGGCGTGGTCGAGGACCCGGAGGCGGAACCGGGCACCGTGGTCCAGGTCCTGCGCCCCGGTTACGGGGATCCCGGCAACCAACTCAGGCCGGTGGCCGTGGCCGTGGCGAAGCGGGAGTGAGCCGGCCATGGCACGGGATTACTACGAGGTGCTCGGTGTCTCACGGGGTGCGGGCCAGGACGAGATCCAGCAGGCGTTCCGCACCCAGGCCCGCCGTCATCATCCCGATGTGAACAAGGACCCGGGCGCGGAGGAGCGGTTCAAGGAGCTCAACGACGCCTACAGTGTGCTCTCCGACCCTGCCACCCGTGTCCGCTATGACCGGTTCGGCGAGGACTTCCGCAAGGTTCCCGAGGACTGGGAGGAGCGGGTCGGTGCCGGTACCGCGGGCGGCGGAGGGGGCGGATTCCGCGGCTGGACGACCTCCGGGGACGGGGACCGGGTGCGGTTCGTCCGTGGCTTCGGCGAGGACGCCGGGGGTGGCGGAGTGGACTTCGAGGATCTGTTCGGCGCGTTCTTCGGCGGCGGCGCGGGGGGCCGAGGCGGAGGCCGGGTGGATATCCCGGGGGCTGATCAGGAGGCGGAGCTGCCGCTCACCGTCGAGGACGCCTTCCACGGTGGCCGCCGCGGCGTCACCCTGGCCGGGGCCTCGGGGCGGCAGCGCACCTTCGAGGTGAACGTCCCGCCGGGCGTCGTCGATGGCCAGCGCATCCGGCTGGCCGGGCAGGGCGGCCGGGGCACCGGTGACGCACCGGCCGGGGATCTGTATCTACGGGTGCGGATTCTGCCGCATCCGCGGTTCCGGCTGGACGGCCGGAACATCCATGTGACGCTCCCGGTGGCCCCCTGGGAGGCCGCGCTCGGCGCGACCGTCCCGGTGCCCACGCCCGGCGGCACGGCCAAGGTGACGGTCCCGCCCGGGTCCTCCAGCGGCCGCCGACTGAGGCTGCGCGGCGAGGGGATGCCCAACCCCCGCGGTCCGAACGGCGACTTCTACGCCGAGATCCGTGTCATGGTGCCGCCCGGCCTCGGCGACCGGGAGCGGGAGCTGTTCGAGGAGCTGGGCCGTACCTCTTCCTTCGACCCCAGGAGGGAGCGATGAGCAGCCACGCACGAGGAACCGTCACGGACACGAGGTACGCGCCCGTCCCGTCCGTCCACTACGACCTGGTGCCCGCCCGCAGGCTCTCGCTGGAGACCGTGGCCCGTCGCACCGGGCTGCACCCCGAACTGATCCGGCGCTTCGTCGCTCTCGGCCTGGTCGACGCGGAGCGTGACCACGCGGGGCGGCTGGTGTTCGCCCCGGGTGCTCCGGCGGCGTTGGGCCGCGTCGAGCGGCTGCACACCGGGCTCTGCCTCAACTACGCCTCCATCGGTCTGGTGCTCGATCTGCTCGACCGCATCAGCCTGCTCGAAGCCGCACTGCGCCGCAGTGGCGCGAGGAGTGAAGAACCGCCATGGACATGAACCGCCTCACCCAGAAGTCCCAGGAAGCCCTCCAGAACGCCCAGACCACTGCGATGCGGTTCGGGCATACCGAGGTCGACGGCGAGCATCTGCTGCTGGCCCTCCTGGACCAGCCCGACGGGCTGACGCCCCGGCTGGTCGGCCAGGTGGGCGCCGATCCGGAGGCGGTGCGCACCATGCTGGAGGCCGAGGTGGCCCGCAAGCCCAGGGTCACCGGCCCCGGGGCCGCACCGGGGCAGGTCTTCGCCACCCAGCGGTTGTCCCAGTTGCTGGATGCCGCCGAGCAGGAGGCCAAGCGGCTGAAGGACGAGTACGTGTCGGTGGAGCATCTGGTGCTGGCGCTCACCGAGGAGGGGTCCGCCACCGCGGCCGGGCGGGTGCTCAAGGAGCACGGCATCACCAAGGAGTCGTTCCTGGGCGCGCTCACCCAGGTCCGTGGCAGTCAGCGGGTCACCTCCGCCAACCCCGAGGTGGCGTACGAGGCGCTGGAGAAGTACGGCCGGGATCTGGTGCTGGAGGCCCGTTCGGGCAAGCTGGACCCGGTGATCGGCCGGGATGCCGAGATCCGCCGGGTGACCCAGATCCTCAGCCGCAAGACGAAGAACAACCCGGTGCTCATCGGCGATCCCGGCGTCGGCAAGACCGCCATCGTGGAGAGCCTGGCCCAGCGCATCGTCCGCGGCGACGTTCCCGAGGGGCTGCGGGAGAAGACCATCTTCGCCCTGGACATGGGCTCCCTGGTGGCCGGCGCGAAGTACCGCGGGGAGTTCGAGGAGCGGCTCAAGGCCGTGCTCACCGAGGTCAACTCCGCCCAGGGCCGGATCCTGCTGTTCGTGGACGAGCTGCACACCGTGGTCGGCGCCGGGGCCGCCGAGGGCGCCATGGACGCCGGGAACATGCTCAAGCCGATGCTGGCCCGCGGTGAGCTGCACATGATCGGCGCCACCACCCTGGACGAGTACCGCAAGCACATCGAGAAGGACGCCGCGCTGGAGCGCCGTTTCCAGATGGTGCTGGTGGACGAGCCCAGCGTGGAGGACACCATCTCCATCCTGCGGGGCCTGCGCGAGCGTCTCGAGGTCTTCCACGGCGTCAAGATCCAGGACACCGCCCTGGTCTCCGCCGCCACCCTCAGCCACCGCTACATCAGCGACCGGTTCCTGCCGGACAAGGCCATCGACCTGGTGGACGAGGCATGCGCCCGGCTGCGTACCGAGATCGACTCCATGCCCGCCGAACTGGACGAGACCACCCGCCGGGTCACCCGGCTGGAGATCGAGGAGGCCGCGCTCTCCAAGGAGACCGACCCGGCCAGCCGCCAGCGCCTGCACGAACTCCGCCGCGAACTGGCCGATCTGCGCGCCGAGGCCGACGCCAAGCACGCCCAGTGGGAAGCCGAGCGGCAGTCCATCCGCCGGGTGCAGGACCTGCGCCGGGAGCTGGAGGAGGTGCGCCGCGAGGCCGAGGAGGCCGAGCGCGCCTACGACCTCAACCGCGCCGCCGAACTGCGCTACGGCAGACTCCAGGAGCTTGAGCGCAAACTGGCCGCCGAAGAGGAGCAACTGGCCGCCAAGCAAGGCGCGCACCGGCTGCTGCGCGAGGTGGTCACCGAGGAGGAGATCGCCGACATCGTCTCCGCCTGGACCGGCATCCCGGTCTCCCGGCTCCAGAGTCGGAGAGGCGGCGTGACCGGCCATGCCAAGCCCAACGATCAAAGCCCGGACCATCAAGTGCCCCACCTGCGGACTCTTCATCGGGACCCGGCCCCGTACGGCGTGGCTCGGCGACGTGGTCGCCTTGGACGACCGGGGCTTCGTGCTCACCGGCGCCTCGGCGCAGGCCCGCGCGAGCGGCACGGTCTGGGAGGGCCAGGGCCGTACCTGTCTGGGACTGGAGACCAGCCTGCCCGGGGTCTTCGCCGCGGGCGACGTGCGCAGCGGCTCCGTCAAGCGGGTGGCCTCCGCCGCCGGCGAAGGGGCGATGGCCATCCACCAGGTCCACGAGCACCTCGGCCACACCACCGTCGACGTCGCGCGCCACCCCGATGACCCAGAAGCTCCGTCCGGTCGGTTCACCGAGCCGGGCGGTGGTCACAACACATCCCCTGCCCACTAACCGACACCGGAGGTGACGGACGATGAACATGCCGGTTCGCCGACAGCAGCGAGGAACGGTGGAGCGTCCCAGGGGCTGGGCGCGCAATCCACTTATGGAATTCGACGACCTCATCAACCAGATGGGCGGTCTGCTCGAATCCACGGTCGGAAGCGCGGCTCCCGCCATAGCGGCGTGGACGCCGTCCGCCGATGTGACCGAAGCCGACGACGCCTATCACATAGAACTCGAGCTCCCCGGCGTGGACCGCAAGGACGTCGACATCGAGATCAATGGTCAGGAACTGGCCGTCACGGGGGAGATCAAGGAACGGGAGCGCAAAGGCATCATGCGGCACAGCAGTCGCCGTACCGGGCGCTTCGAGTACCGGTTGCTGCTTCCGAGCGAAGTGAACACCGAAGACGTCACGGCGAGCATGTCCAGCGGCGTGCTCACGATCACCGTTCCCAAGGCGGCGACCGCCAAGCCCCGTCACATCGAGATAACCGAGAGCAGCGAACGCCAGGGCGGCTGAGACCGCCGGGATCCGGCTCTCTCCCGCGGCGGCCCCGCTCCGCCGGGTGCCGCCGCGGGCATCGGAAGGACTACCTGATGGTTGCGGCAGGCTTTTCCTCGTTCGACACCATGGTCGACAAGGCCAACCATGTCCTGAAGGAGATCGAGCACGCCTATGGGTGGCCCAAGGAGCGCCGGAAGCAGTCGTACGCCGCTCTGCGCGCGGTCCTGCACCACCTGCGGGACCGGCTGACGGTCGATGAGGCCGTGCACTTCGGAGCGCAGCTTCCGACCTTGCTGCGCGGCGTCTACTACGACGGGTGGAAACCCGCGGAGACGCCCGTGAAATTGAACAGCGAGGAATTCTTCCAGCGGGTCCGGCACGACTTTCCGTACGCGATCGAGGGCGACACCGAGCAACTGGTGCGCACGGTCCTGCATGTCCTCGAGAACCACATCAGCGAGGGCGAGTGGAAGGACCTCAAGGCGCGTATGCCCGCCTCGATGTCCGCGGTCATGCCCTCCTAGCCGGTCCGGCGGCCACCGCACCGCTCCCGGCATTCACCCCGGCGTCACAGCAGGAGATTGAAGAGCGGCCAGACCGTCTCCCAGTGCTTGGTCTGCGGATTCTTCAGGTCCGGGTAGATGATTTTGAATGCCTTGGCGAGCGCCAGACTGAGCCCGCCGACGATTTCCGGCAACCTCGCCTCCGTCGCGTCGTCGGGTGCGCGGTCCAGCGGCGGGTGCCTGACGAGCTGATCGAGGATGGGCTTCAACTCGATCTCGTGGTCGAGGTCCCGGAAGCGGTGGATGCTCTCCTGTAGCCCCTTGGTGATCGGCAGATCCCACGGCACGATCACGTCCCGGGCATTGGCCTTCGCGACCGCCTCGGCAATGAGCAGCAGATCGTAGACTTTGGCGTCCACGAAGTCGCTATAGCGCTTGAGGTCGTTCTTGTCGACATCAAGTCCCGCCGCCACCCGGAAGAACCGCTCGAACCTGGGCACGGACATCACCGTCATGGTCACCAACCTCCAGTCGTCCGGCGCTGGGCGTAACCCGGCGCGCCTCGTCAGCGCCACCCTCGCTCGCCGGATGCGCGACCGCATGGGCCCCCAGGAACCAATCGCACGGCCCGGCCTGCTGCCGACAGGTCGGTGACCGCGCCAGGTCATGCTATGGGCGCGGCTCCCATCGCCGCGGCGACACTCGGGGAGCGCCGTGAGGAGCACTCGGTCAGGTCAGGGAGTCACGGAGGCGGCGGACACGTGGCGGCTGTTCGGGCATGCCTCAGGTGGCCGGGCGCCACGGCGGGGCACACTGTCGCGGAACGGCCCCCGACAACCCCGCCCCGAGGTTCCCCATGGCGTTCGGACTGGCACACCGCGCATTGCGGCCACGGGTACCTTTGCGCCACGGGGAGGGCGACAAGCACCACCTCACCAGCCTTGAGGGGTTGGCCGCGCTGTCCCTGGACGCGCTGAGCTCGGTTGCGTACGGTCCCGAGGCCATCGTGGTCGTCCTGGTCGCCGCCGGCACCGGGGCCCTTACCGCCACGCTGCCCATCACCGTCGTCATCACCGTCCTGCTCACCGTGCTGGTGATCTCCTACCGCCAGGTGATCGCCGTCCATCCGGACGGCGGCGGCGCCTACGCGGTGGCGAAGAAGAGCCTCGGGCAACGGGTGAGCCTGCTCGCCGCGGCGAGCCTGACCATCGACTACGTCCTCACCGTCGCCGTCAGCCTGGCCGCCGGCGCCGCCAGCCTCGCATCCGCCTTCCCGATCCTCTCCTCGCATCTGCTCGCCGTCTGCCTGGTGCTGCTCGCCCTGCTCACAGCCGTGAACCTCTGGGGACTGGCCGAGAGCGCCCGGGTGCTGATGCTGCCGACCGTGCTGTTCATCGTCAGCATGCTCGGCATCGTCGTCATGGGGATCCTGCGCTCGCACCCCGCGGCCGTCGTCGGCGCCGCCCACCCAGTCCGGACCACCGAGGCGCTGGGCGTCCTGCTGATCCTGAAAGCGTTCTCCTCGGGCTGCTCCGCCCTGACCGGGGTGGAGGCCATCGCCAACGGCGTGCCGATGTTCCGCGAGCCGCGCATCAAGCGGGCCCAGCACACCGAGCTGATGCTCGGCATGCTCCTCGGAGTGATGCTGCTCGGGATGGCGTATCTGATCCGCCGCGACCATGTGGCGCCACGCGGTGGTGTGACGGTCCTCGCCCAGCTCGCCGCCGGGTCGTACGGAACCGGATGGGAGTACTACGCGACCAACCTCATCGTCACCCTTGTTCTCGCGCTCGCCGCGAACACCAGCTTCGGCGGCCTCCCGGTCCTGATGAGCCTGCTGGCGCGGGACGACCGGCTGCCCCACCTGTTCGGGCTGCGCGCGGAGCGGCCGGTGTACCGGTACGGCGTGGTGGCGCTGGCAGTGCTGTCGGCCCTGCTGCTCAACGCGGTGGGGGGCGAGACCCATCGGCTGATCCCGCTGTTCGCCATCGGGGTGTTCACCGGCTTCACCATCAGCCAGGTCGGGCTGGTACGGCACTGGACGACCGAGCAGCCGGAAGGGTGGCTGCGCCGCGCGATGCTCAACGGTCTGGGGGCCGTGCTGACCACCGGGGCCGGTCTGGTCCTGCTGACCACCAAGTTCCTCGAGGGGGCCTGGGCGGTCGTCGTCGCGGTGCCGCTGCTGATGCTGCTGTTCACCCGCGTCCAGCGCTATTACACGGCGGCCGGCGAGGAACTCGGGCTCGGGCGGATCCCGCCGCCACCGGTGCGCACCATGAGCCTGGTCATCGTCCCGCTCGGCGAGGTCAGCAGGCTCGCGCAGCGCGCGCTGACGGCGGCGCTCGCCCTGGGCGACGAGGTCGTGGCGGTCAGCGTCCAGGCCGAGCCCGCGAAGGCGCGGGCCCTGCGGGACACCTGGGAGCGCTGGAATCCCGGGGTGCGCCTGGAGATCATCGACAGCCCGCACCGCTCCCTGGTGCAGCCGATGGTCGCGTACGTGCGGCGCGAGGCCGGGGGCGGCCGGGAGATCGCCGTCCTGATCCCCGAGGTCGAGCCCCGGCACCGGCGCTACAAGATGCTCCAGAACCAGCGCGGCCTGCTGCTGGCCACGGTCCTCAGGGCGCGCACCGATGTCGTCGTCTGCATGATGCCGTACGGCCTGAGCGTGTGAGCGGGGCCCGCTCGGCGGGGCTTGTGGTACCTCGCGTGGCGGGTGGCCGCGTGGCAAGGCAGCGGGCCTCCTCGACTCCGGCAAGGAGGCCCGCATGGACGAAAGAGAGTTCTTCCGGACGGCGGCGGACCGTACGCAGCTCGCGCGGCGGGAAGCGGCCGACCTCACTCCGCGCCACGCTCGGTGCTGGCGCTTCGGTTGAGCGACGGTGAGGTGCGCGTGGTCCGGGCTCGGTGAGCCGGTCCGGCGCCCGTTGTCCAAGGGATCGATGCGGCCGGTGTCCGTTGCAGTGCTCCGCATCCTCGCCGACGAGAGGCGTAGGTGGCGCTCTCCCATGATCAGGGTGCGGTCAGTTGCCTCACGTCGGCATGATCCGATCCAGGCGTTCGGCGATCGCGTTCATCCGTGGCACGGCAGGCAGAGTGGGTATCACGCGTATGCCGGTCGCCTGGAAGACGGAGTCGAAGCTGTTGGTGACGTATGCGCCGCGGTCCCGGATGAGGAATGTGATCGACTCGGAGTGGTCGCCCAGGTCGATGAGGTAGTTGCGTGTTTGCTGGGTGATTCAGGGGCCGGTCGGCTTCCGGGTGATGCCGGCGATGTGTACGCGGCGGGTGTCGTGGCCGATGGAGAACAGTACGGACCAGCGCCGTAGGAAGACCGTGTCGACGTGGAACAGGTCGGCTGCCACGATGGCGGAGGCCTGGGCTTTGAGGAAGGCGGGCCAGGAATGGTCCGCGCGCTGGGGCGCGGGGTCGATCCCTGTTTTCTTCAGTATCTCCCAAGCGGTCGAGGCGCCGATCTTGCGTCCCAGGCTGAGTAGTTCGCCGTGGATCCGGCGATATCCCCACGCGGCCTTCTCCCTGGGTCGCTCTCCCTGCCTCACAGCCGGGGCGAAGTGCCGGGGCTGGGCGACGACGCGCCGCAGTCCCGCCTGCTGCTCGCCCTGCACCGTTTCGTCACCGGCACGCTCGCCGCCCTGGCCGCTGCCCTTGGCGTCGCGGTGCAGTACGCCGAGGGGCGCGGCTGCCCGAGCAGACCTGCCGGCTGCCGGCTGCCGGCCACCGCGCTGGGGGCCTGCCTCGTGGTCACCACCGTCCTCACCCACTCGACCCGCCCCGGCAACCTCCCCCGGGTGTTCATGGCGGCCCTGCCGCCCCTGGCCCGGTGCATCGTGTTGGGCCTCATCAACGGTCCGACCGACGCTCGATAGCGTCGGTGTGGCTGCTGGTGGCGGCGCTTGGCTGGTTCTCGGCGAGGACGCTCGGACGAACACGCCGCGCCGCGTCCGGCGGCCGGCCACCGGCTGAACGCACGGACGGCCTGACCGCCCGAACCGGGGCCCGGGTCATGCCAGGCCGGCCGCAATGGCGCGGCGGACGGCGTCGGCGCGGTCCTGGATGCCGGCTTTGGCGAACAGGTTGTTGATGTGGGTCTTGACCGTGGCTTCGCTGATGAAGAGTTTCTCGGCGATGGCCCGGTTGGGCAGACCCTGGCCGATAAGGGTGAGCACCTCGCGTTCGCGGCGGGTGAGGTCCGCAGGGAGCGGCTGCGCGTCGGCCGGCGGGCGCGTGCGGACGGTGGCCAGGAGGCGGTTCTGCACCTCGTGGTCGAGTACGGACTGTCCCGCGGCGGCGGCCCGGATCGCGCGGACGATGTCCTGGCGCCCCGCGTTCTTCGTCAGATAGCCGCGGGCGCCGGCGCTCAGGGCGTTCAGGATCGAGTCGTCGTCGGCGAAGGTGGTCAGCACGACCACGGCCGTTCCCGGGTGTTCCTCGCTCAGCCGGCGGGTGGCCTCGGTGCCGTCCATGACAGGCATGCGCAGGTCCATCAGGACGACGTCGACCGGTGTGGCGGCCACGGCGGCGAGCACCTCGGTACCGTCCGCGGCGGCGGCCACGACGTCGATGTCCTCGGTCATGTCGAGCACCGCGGCCAAGGGCTCGCGGACGGTGGCCTGGTCGTCGGCGACGATCACCTTCAGCGAGCGCTCGGTCAGCGGGTCCTGCGGGTTCCGTGGCTCCTGGGCCGGTTCGTTCGTCGTCATCCTCGGATCACTGCCTCCACCTGCCAGCCGCCCCGGTCCGGTCCCTCGGTGAGCGGACCCGCGGTGAGGGTGCCGCCCAGCAGGGCGACGCGTTCGCGCATTCCTATCAGTCCCATGCCGCTGCCGACACCCGCGGTCGCCTCACCGGTCGCGGGCCCGTTGCGGACGGCAAGGCTGGTCGAGGCGGCGTCGAACGTCAGCTCCACCGCGATCTCGGCCCCGGGAGCGTGCCGGGCCGCGTTGGTCAGCGCCTCCTGCGCGATGCGCAGCACGTTCTGGGTGACCTGTGCCGGCAGCTCTCGCACGGCCCCGGTGACGGTGAGCACCTCGCGGTGGCCGGACGACTCGATCATGGCGGTCAGGCTCTCGAGCAGCGGAAGGGATTCCTCGCGCAGCGCGTGCACGGTCCACTGGGCCTGCTTCAGGCTCTCCCTGACAAGGCGCTGCGCCTTGTTGTGCGCCGCGCGGACCTTCTCCAGGTCGCCGGTGTCTATCAAGGCGTCCGCCAGCTCCAGGTGCATGTTGATCCCGGCCAGCGAGTGCGCCAGCACATCGTGGACGTCGCGGGCGATGCGGCCGCGTTCGGTGAGCACGGCCGTGCGCGCCTCGGCCCGCGCGGCTCGCTCGGCGGACTCGGCGGCCTGGAGCCTCGCCTCCACTGCCTGTTGCCTGCCGCGACCCAGGATTCCGGCCACGACCGGGATGCCGGTGCTGAGGCCGAAGGTCCAGGTGAGCACCTGGTGATCGGGGCCGACGTAGAAATAGAAGACAGCGCCGCACAGCAGACTGGACAGGGCCGCGACCGCCAGGGCCGGCTTGAGGGCGAGGCGGTAGCCGGCGTGGCCGACGAGGAAGTAGGCGAAGAGGTAGCCGGAGCCGCTGCTGCTCACCTCCAGCAGGCCGGCGGACGCCACGACACCGGCGGTCAGCCAGACCAGCGCGGCCCGGCGTGGGAAGGCGGGCGGCAGGTGTCTGGCCAGCAGGGCGACGGAGTTGACCACCAGCAGGGCGACCACGGCCAGGCCGCGACCGCTGACGCCCACCGGCCGGACGGTGATGACCGCGATGGCGATGATCAGCAGGGTGACGGCCCACTGGAGGGCGTCGTGCCGGAGCACGACCCGAGGGCCGGGCTCCCGTTCGGAAGCCGGCCCGGAGGCTGGGGGATTGTCGGAAGCGGACACGGCGCGACGATAACCCGTACTCAGACCGTCCGGTCCGCGGCGACCGCCGCGACCCGTCCGTCCACGGTCGGCTGCGGCTGCTCCCGGGTGGTCATGCGGCCGCGGAGAAATATGGTGCCCAGCCGCGTGACCACCTCGGTGAGTGCCATCAGCACGAACGCGGCCACCCACGCGTCCCCCGTGGTGATCTGGTGGGCCAGGCTGAAGCGGGCCACGTCGTCGGCGCCGCCGTGGTCGACCCATAGCTGGAAGCCCATCCGCGCCCCCATGCCCAGCACCCACAGGGTCGCGGAGACCGCGCCCGCCTTGATGAAGAGATGCGCGCCGACCTTGCGTATACGGGTGTAGACGCCGCCCGCGACGCCGAGGGCCGCGCCGACGGCGACGAGTGCGCCGATCAGCACCAGGTCGTTGCCGGCCGTGGGCACGGTGTTCAGGTAGCTGTGCGCGACGAAGGCCACGATCCCCAGGGGGATCACGTACGACTTGGCGTCGAGGCGGCCCTCCCGCATCTGCCGGAAGACGACGAGGAGGAGGGCGATGTCGGTGATCCAGTCAGTCGTTGTCATGCCTCAAGCCTGCTGGCACGGGCCCGTACGCGCCTGGACCCACGGGTGGAACTATGGGTGGAGTCCGGTCAGCCGGTGATCTCCCGGACTCACGGGAGCAGCAGTCGTTCCAGCAGGACGACGAGGTGGAAGAGCAGCACGCTCATGACGCTGAGCAGGGCCATCGCCGCGAAGGCGAGAGGGGTGTCGGCACTGCCGCCCGAGGCGACGATCACATGGCCGAGCCCGCACTTCGCCATCAACACCGCCTGGCTGGAGTTGTCCCTGACCGCCCTCGACCTTGCGCTTGCCGAAAATATCATCCGCCCAGGTGGGATGCGGTGTGCGCGGTGTACGGGAGGTCGGCCGGCGTAGTTGCCCGAGCGGGCGCTCTCGCGAGGTTGGCGCGGCTGCGCTGGCACCGCGACCTTCTCGGACACCGGCCGCACCAGGGCATTGCCAACGCCCGCCCGCTGCACCCGTTGCCGCCGGCGATCGCCGATCCGGGGAAGATCACCCGTCTCAACGTACGACGTCGTGATCGCCTCGGCGGCATCCTCCACGAATACCGCCATGCCGCATGACCCGGGCGGATGAGGTTTCCGGCAAGCGCACCCGAAACCTGCTGGGTGTCCAGCACCACCGCGCTTGGATCCTCCGTGCGGCCAGCGCTCTCCCGCGCCTGGCAGCGCAGCAACTCGTGGATGGTTTTGTCGGTGCCGTCGTCACGCTACAACGCGAAGTAGTAGTACGTCGCGGACTTCGGCGGCAGATCGTGTGGCAGGTACGCCCACTGACAGCCGGTCCGGTTCTGGTAGAAGGTCGCGTTCACGATCTCCCGCAGCTCATAGCAGCCCCGATGACCCGATACCGACGGATGTCGATCCTTCCACGCCTGCATGTCCGGGTGCTCATCAGCCCTGACGGGCCGGCGATCGGACTCTCCTCACCGACCTCGTCCGCGACGAGGTTGCCCGCCGCCACCCATCACCCCATATCGCCCTGACCCTGCACCTCGGCAACGCCCCCGGAGACGAACCCGTCCTCGTATACGGGCACAGGTCGCTGCTCGCCAGGGTGCTGGGCAATCTCCTCGACAACGCTGAACGGCACGCCACCAGCACCACCACCCTCCACCACGGCACCCTCCGCATAACCGACAGCCCCCATGGAGCACACCTGACCGTCTGCCTCCCCACCGCTGCGGATACCTGACGCGTGAACCGCCGACTGCGCGAGAGCGCCTACCCGAGTGGCGAGGCCGACGACCGCCGGTCCCGATACAGGGCTCCGACCAGGGCGGATGACATTCTCGGCACCCACAGGGTCGGGAATTCGGTGCGGATGGTGAGGCCGCCACCCAAGGGATTGGGATGGGCGGTGAGGATCCCGTGATGTGTGTGGGTGACGGCGCGGGCGACGGTGAGGCCGAGACCGGATCCGGTGCGGTGGGAGTCAACCGCTCGGTGGAAGGGTTCGAAGAGGGTCGGAATGTCGTGCGCGTTCACCAAGGGGCCTGTGTTGCGTACCTCGATCCAGGAGCGGCCGTTCGCAGTGCCGGTCGTGACGTGGACGGTGCCACCAGAGTGGTTGTGACGGATGGCGTTGATCACGAGGTTGAGGACCAATTGGTCCAGGAGGGTGGCGTCGCCGGTGACCGGAGCGGGGCCCAGTTTGGTCTGGAGGGTCACCTTCAGGTGTTCGACCTCGTCGCGAACGTCGGCGAGGGCGGTACGGACGTGATCGGCGAGGTCGCTTTCGCGCACGTGGGCGAGGCCGCTCTCGCCGCGGGCGAGAGCGAGGAGAGAGGCGATGAGACGTTCGCTGCGTTCGGTGGCGGCCAGAGCGCGACGGAGGGCAGGTTCGAGGTCGTCGGGAACGCGGCGCTGGGCGAGGGGGATTTCCAGGGCGGTGCGGGTGATCGTGAGGGGTGTGCGCAGTTCGTGGGAGGCGAGGGCGGTGAATTCGCGTTGAGCGGTGAAGGAGCGTTCCAGGCGGTCCAGCATGGTGTCAAAGGTGTCGCCGAGTTTTTTGACCTCATCGTGGGGTCCGGTGAGGGCGAGGCGGTCGCAGAGATTGGTTTCGCCGATGTATTGGGCGGCCTCTGTGACTTGAGTGATGCGGGTGAGGGAGCGGCGGGCGATCCACCAGCCGGCGAGGAGGGACAGCGCGGCGATGACCACAATAAGGAGTACGGAGCGGGCGAGGAGCTCCCGCATTACGGTGTTCCGGAACGCCTCGAAGGCTTGCGAGGGCACGGATGGCCAGGGAGCGGGCGGCAGTTGTGAGGGAGTGGTCGGAGAGCCGGTCGTAGGGGGCTGAAGCTCGGCGGGGAGGGTGGGGACGACGGCGAGCAGGGAGCGATTGGCGTTGAGGAGATCGCGGACGCTGAGCCAGTTGAGTGTGAGCAGGACGAGGCCGCCGGTGGCGAGGACGGCCGAGTTCGAGAGTGTGAGGCGGGCGCCGATGGTGAGTTTGCCCCGTTGGTTGCGGGTCACAGGCGATACCCGAAGCCGGGGACCGTCTCGATAAGGGGTGGGGTGCCGAGTTTGCGACGTAGCTGGTGGACGGTGACTTTCACGGCGCTGCGAGATTCGGGTGGGGTGTCCCAGACGGCGTTGAGGAGGTCGGTGGCGCTGAGGATGCCGCCGTCGGCTTCGAGGAGGGCCTCAAGGATTCCGAATTCCTTCGGGGTCACTGCCAGGAAGCGACCGTCGCGTTCGGCCAGGCGCCGGACGGTGTCGAGACGGACACCGTGGCGTTCCAGGACGGTGGGGGCGCCGGAGGGGCCACGGCGGGCCAGCGCGTACAGGCGGGCGATGAGTTCGAGGTAGGCGAAGGGCTTGGACAGGTAGTCGTCGGCGCCCTGGCCGAGGCCGTCGACGATGTCTTCAAGGGTTCCAGCGGCAGTGAGCATGAGGATCCGGGCCGGGTAGCCGCTGGTGGTGAGGGTGCGGCAGACAGCGTCCCCGCTCATCACGGGCAGGTCCCGGTCGAGCATGATCACGTTGTAGTCGGTTGCCGCGGTCATCTGCAGCGCGGTGGATCCGTCGTGGGCGATGTCGGCTTCCATGCCCTCGTCGCGCAGCCCGTCCGCGATCATCTCGGCGAGTTCCTTCTCGTCCTCCACCACCAGCACCCGCATCCGCGCCGCTCCTTCTCGTCGGGGTTGCCGCTCGTGTCCCATTGTGGCCGGGCCGTGGTTATGCGCGGGTTGGCGCACCATAACCGGCGCATAACCACGGGGCGCGTACCTCTAGTGACCGCCGGGATGCCAGTGGGGCGCCCAGAGACCATCGGCCTGCCCGCCACAAACCGCCCCCGGGGCCCACCCGGCTCCCGCCGCACCCCGACACACCATCGGACGACCACACACCCAACAACGTGACAGTGCTCCAGAAAAGGAAACGAGGAGTTCGCGTGCGCAAGACCTCCAGCATGACCATGCCCCGTGCCGGTATGCGTCGTTCGGCGATGGTGGCCGGTACCGCGGTCGCGGCGACGGCCCTGCTCGCCACCGGGCTGACCACCAGCGCCGCCGGTGCCGCCCCGGCCTCCGAGACCGGGGCCCGGCCCGCGGCCCTCACCGCCTCGGCCCGCGCCGAAATGCTGCGCGAGGCCAACGCGACCAAGGCGAACATCGCCACATCGATCGGCCTCGGAGCCAAGGAGAAGCTGGTCGTCACGGACGTCATCAAGGACGTCGACGGCACTACCCACACCCGATACGACCGCACCTACGACGGACTGCCCGTCCTCGGCGGCGACCTGATCGTCCACCAGACCAAGAGCGGTGACATCACGAGCGTCACCAAGGCCACCAACGCCACCGTCAAGGTCGCCTCCACCACCGCCGGAGTCGCCCCGAGCACCGCCGTCAAGGCCGCCATCAAGCTGGCCGAAGCCGACCACACCACCGGAGCGTCGGCCGACCGGGCCCCCCGCAAGGTGATCTGGGCCGCCACCGGCAAGCCCGTCCTCGCCTATGAGACCGTCGTCGGCGGGACGCAGAAGGACGGTACACCCAGCAAGCTGCACGTCATCACCGACGCCGCCACCAGCAAGAAGCTCTACCAGTACCAGGACGTCAAGACCTTCACCGGCACTGGCCGGCACAACGGCAAGGTCACCCCCGGCACCGGCACCGGCACCGGGACTGGCACCGGGACTGGCACCGGGACTGGCACCGGCACCGGCCAGTACAACGGCAAGGTCCCCCTCGGCAGCGTCAAGAGCGGCAGCCGGTGGCTGCTGAAGGACACCGCCCGCGGCGGACACCAGACGTACAACGCCAAGCACTCGACAGACCAGACCAAGCAGGGGTCGCCCTTCTACGACGCCGACAACGTCTGGGGCAACGGCAAGCCCACCGTCGCACAGACCGCCGCCGTGGACGCCCACTACGGCGCCGCCATGACCTGGGACTACTACAAGAACGTCTTCGGCCGCAACGGCATCAGGGGCGACG
Source organism: Streptomyces sp. CY-1 (assembly GCF_047218265.1). Classification (NCBI taxonomy): domain Bacteria; kingdom Bacillati; phylum Actinomycetota; class Actinomycetes; order Kitasatosporales; family Streptomycetaceae; genus Streptomyces; species Streptomyces sp. CY-1. The sequence continues at coordinate 2,406,986 of NZ_CP178393.1, read as the reverse complement.
GCAAGGCCGCCTACTCCCGGGTCCACTTCGGTGACCAGTTCGGGAACGCCGCCTGGAACGACGACTGCTTCTGCATGACCTACGGCGACGGCGCGGGCAACAAGAAGCCCCTCACCGCGCTCGACGTGGTGGGCCACGAGATGACCCACGGCGTCACCTCGGCCACCGCTAAGCTGAAGTACGGCGAGGCCCTCGGGCTCGACGAGGCCACCTCCGACATCTTCAGCACCGCCGTGGAGTTCTACGCCAAGAACGCCCAGGACCCCGGTGACTACCTCCTCGGCGACAAGATAGACCTCAACGGAGACGGCACGGCGGCGCGTTACATGGACAAGCCCAGCAAGGACGGTCTTTCCTACGACTACTGGGAGAGCGGCATGGGCAACGTCGACCCGCACGCCACCTCCGGTGTCGGCAACCACTTCTTCTACCTGCTGTCCGAGGGCAGCGGCGCGAAGGAGATCGACGGTGTGAAGTACGACAGCCCCACCAAGGACGGCTCCACCGTCAAGGGCATCGGCCGCGCCAAGGCCGAGAAGATCTGGTACAAGGCCCTGACCACATACATGACCTCCAACACCGACTACCACGCCGCCCGTAAGGCCACGCTGAAGGCCGCCACGGACCTCTTCGGCGCCGACAGCGCCGAGTACAAGGGCGTGGCCGCCGCCTGGGCCGGAGTCAACGTCAAGTAGCGGCAACCGGCTCGGCCGAACCACACGACACACCGGAGGTCACGCCGCCGCAGCCACCCCGTCGGCCTCCGGGGGCGATGCCACCGCCGTCCCGCTCTCCCCCTCGGCCCGCGCCGAACTGCTCCAGAAGGCAGAGGCGACGACGGTGGCCGCCGCCTGGCCGGCACAACGGCAAGGTCACCCCCGGCCCCGGGCCCCGGCACCGGTCCTGGCGCTGTCACGTTGGCTGAGCGGGTGGGATGATTTTCGGGTTGATCATGCTGGGAGGGGCACGTACGCCATCGGCCCCCGGTCCGCGTTCGGGCCGGGAGACACAGGAGAGAGACACCATGCACCCCAGTACACTCCCGAACGTCGGTCAGCCTCCGGCCACTGTGGGCCGGCGCCGGCTGCTCCTCGGAGTTCTCCCGGCCGCCGCTGCGCTGGCCGGCTGTGGCTGGTCGAGTGCCGACGAGCGAAGCGACCAGCCGCCCCTCGCGCTGGTCTACCGCGGTCCCCAGGGCTGCCCCGACTGCGCGCCGACGATCGCCGCCCTGCTGCGCCAGGCGCCGCAGCCCTTCCGGGTCTCGTACGTGGGCCCCGGCACCAGGGTCCCCCTGACCGCCGACGCTCTGGCCGACGCGCAGTTGTACGTCCAGCCCGGCGGCGGCTCCGACCTCGACGGAGCCTGGCGGGACCTGCGTGGCTCGGCGAAGATGATGCGCGACTGGGTCCGGGAGGGCGGCAGCTACCTGGGCCTGTGCTTCGGCGCCTATCTCGCCGGACGTAACCCCGGCTTCGACCTGTTGCCCGGCGACACCGACGGATACATCGACCTCCAGGACACCACGGTCCACGACCAGCGAGACACCGTGGTGCCGGTGAAGTGGCGCGGCAGGCAGCGGCACATGTACTTCCAGGATGGGCCCGCCTTCCTCCTCGACAACGGCGCCGACGCCGACGTCCTGGCGACCTACCCCAACGGAGCCGCCGCAGTCGTCGTTGCCCCGTACGGCAAGGGCCGGGTCGGGGTCAGCGGCCCGCACCCGGAAGCCGACCGCTCCTGGTACGAGGACGCAGGGCTGAAGAACCCCGACGGCGTCCGCCCCGACCTGGCCCACGAACTGATCGACAGGACCGTGGGACGAGACTGAGAGGGCATCTCATTCGGCGTGTTCGGTAGTCCGCGGTCGTGGACCTTGTGGAGCGTCTGGTGCCGGATGAACTGTGGGAGCTGTTCGTGCGGGGTATCCCGCCGATCCGCTCATGACGCGGGCCGCGCCGCCGCAGGCCCGGCAAGGCAACTTTCCGGCAGGACGACAGTCGGCGACAGTGCCATCGATAGGTTCTGACGCATGGCCGTGCCCTCGCCGGGCACGGCCGTCCGTCCGTGCGGAAAACGTCTACGACTGCGCGGCGCAGAAGGCGTTGCCCATGGCCTGATAACTGTCGGTCTGTCCCTTGGTGGGGGACAGCATGTGGTATTCGTTGTTCGCGTGGACGACCTGTGTGCTGCCGTCGTCGCTGATCAGCCACTCGCTGAAGTAACCGAGCACGGCACCGTTGTGTCCCCAGGCCCACGTGCCGCAGGGCGTCTTCATGTGGGCGATGCCCAGCCCCCAGGTCTCGTCCGCACTTCCCGTCGGCACCGTGGTCTTGAGTTCCTTGAGCTGCTCCGGGGCGAGGAGTTTCCCGGTCATGAGTGCCCGCTGGAACGTGGCCATGTCGTCCAGGGTGGAGACGATGGCCCCGGCGGTGCCGCCGATCTGCACGTTGGAGATGGTGACGTCACGCGTGACGATGGTGAGCGGGTGCACGTAACCGTGCAGGTAATTTCCCGATATGGAGGAATCGGTGGGGAAATTCGTGTCGTTCAGCCTGAGCGGTTCGATGATGCGCTTCTGGATCTCGTCACCGGGTTCGTTGCCGGTGACCGCCTTGATCACCATGCCGGCCAGGATGTAGTTGGTGTTCGCGTAGCCGAACTTCTCACCCGGTGCGGACTGCGGCGCGTGCTGGCGCAGGGCGATGTTCACCAACTGCTGCGGCGCCCACGCCTTGTCGGGGGTGGTGTTGAGGAAGTAGTCGCTTTCGACCCCGAGGTCGGTGAAGTAATCGGGCAGGCTCGACGTGTGGTTGAGCAGTTCGCGGATGGTGATCTTCGAGCCGTCGTAACCGTTCGCGTCGACCGCGCCCGGCAGCCACTTGGCAACTGAGTCGTCCAGCGACAGTTTCCCCTCACCCTCCAACTGGAGAAGCACGGTGGCCGTGAATGCCTTGGTGTTGCTGCCGATCCGGAACTTCGCCTTCGGGTCGGCCTCCGTCTTGGTGCTGAGGTTCCCGACGCCCGCGTGCACGTACTCCGTGGAGTCACCGCGGCGGATCAGACCGATCACACCCGGATAGCCGTCGGAGACGCCTTGCTCGGCACCGGCCTGGAGGATGCTCGACGGTGTCTCGTCGTCGGCCTGCGCAGTGTTCAGGGTGACACCTGTCAGCAGCACGCAGCTAAACGCCGCGGCGCCGGAAGCCACCCACCACCGACGGGCCGTCAGGGGCCTTCTGTGCCTGCCGTCGGACTGCTCCTCCTTCCCACCCGGAGAGGGAGATCCGGTGGCCTGGGACATGCTCAATTCCTTTTTCCCTTCTCGACGCCGGTCAGCCTCGGTGACCACCGGCTACAGGACGATGGCGCCCACGGCCCGCGAGCACCTGCCGCCGCTCGCGGGCTGGGCCGGTCGGGATTCCCACCGTGGTTTCCCGCTGCGGGTGTCCATCGGAATCTCCGCCACGAGTTCCGGCCGAGGGCCGCCTACTTGGCCGCCGTCTTCGGTGCCGGGCAGTCCCCGCCACGGTGATTCAGTCGGCGACGATGCCATCGATGCTGTTCAGAGCACAGCTCATGGGGCGGTCATATGTGACCGGTCGCCACTAAGCTTGTCCAACAGCGCGCTTGGCGGGGGAGGAGACTGGCACGTCATGGACGAACTCGGCACGCTGCTCCGTCCACTGCGGGTCCGCGCCGGGCTGACGCAGGAGGAACTGGCCGCACGGTCCGGGGTGAGCATCAGCACCATCCGCCGTCTGGAGACCGGGAAGTCCCGCGACCACCGGCTCAGCACGCTGAACCTGCTGGCGGACGCCCTGGACGTCGGCCCTGGGGACCGCCGGCGGCTGACCGCAGGGCTCACCAAGGCGGGCGGCGGCGACGCCGCCGGGATCCCCGTGGACTCCGAAACCGCCACGGACGCCAAGACTCCCGTGCCCGCCGGGACCTCCGTGCATGTCGAGCCCCCCGGCGTCCGCCCGCAGGTGCGGGAGGAGATCATCGCCGCCGCTGACGCACTCGGGAATGAGGTCAGGCGGCGCTGGCGGCAGGAGGTGGAGCAGCGCCGCATCCACGACCCGTTCCCCCTGCCGGTGCGCTGGCACCCCGCGCCCCCGGCCCTCACCGACCGTCCGGAGACCGTCCAGCGCCTCCCGCCGGGAGCCCCACCGCGCCCCATGGACCTGACCAGCCGGGAGGGGAGCGTGGCCGAGGTGTACCGGCGGATCCCCTCCGGGCGGCTGGTGATCCTCGGCCGGGCCGGTTCGGGCAAGTCGGTCCTCACGGGCAGGTTCGTCCTGGACCACCTGGCGGCCCGGACTCCCGCCGACCGGGTGCCGGTCGTCTTCAGCGTCGGATCATGGGACCCGACGGCCGTCGCGCTGCGGGACTGGCTGGTCGACCGCCTGGTACGCGACCACCCCCACCTCACCGCAAGCGCGCCCGGCGGGTCGAACCTGGCCGTCGCGCTGATCGACGCAGATCTCATCCTCCCGGTCCTGGACGGCTTCGACGAGATCGCGGAGGGCTTGCGGCGGGTCGCCCTCGAAACGCTCAACACCACCTCGATGCCGCTCATCCTGACCAGCCGCCAGGCCGAGTTCACCGAGGCCGTCCAGGACGTGGGCGCCCCGCTGGTCTGGGCCGCCGGCATCAGACTCGCCGAACTCACGCTCGACGACCTGGCCGCCTACCTGCCCCTGACAGCACGCCCGGCCGCCCGCCGCACCGGCCCGGGCGAGGAGCCCGTCGGCGGTGGCCGCACAGAGGACGGATCGGTCTGGGACGGCGTCCTGGCGGAACTCCTCGCCTACTGGGACGCCCACCGCGACCCGGCGCAGGTGCCGCTGGCCGTGGTCCTGCGGACGCCCCTCATGATTAGTCTGGCCCGGACCATGTACAGCGAGGCGTCCCGCAGGAACCCCGCGGAGCTGCTGGACACCGAGCGCTTCCCCGACGTGAGTGCCCTGGAGGAGCACCTCCTCGCCGGATTCGTCCCGTCCGTCTACCGGCGCCCCGTCGCCGAGCGCGCCCCCGGCCGCCGCAGCCCCGGACAGGGCCCGGCCCCGGAGCACGCAGAACGCTGGCTCGGCTACCTCGCCCACCACCTGGCCCGGCTCGGCCGCGAACAGCAGGACCTCGCCTGGTGGCAGATCGGTGCCTCGCTGCCGCTCGCCACCCGCATCCTGACCGTCGTGGCGGCCTCCGCGCTGTGCGTCTTCGTCCCCGAACTGCTCGTCTGCCTGGTCCTCCTGCCACAGGCGCTCGGGGAGACGCTGCTCCTGGCAGGGCTGACGGGGCCGATCACGGGGCTCGCGTTCGGGTGCGTGTTCTGCGTCGTCACTGCCTTCGGCCGCGAACCCTTCGAGCCGGCCCGGGCGCGACTGCGACTTCCCGGCACCGCGAGACGCCCCGGCCGCGGGACGGGGCGCACCTTCGCCGCCCGGTTCGGGACCAGCCTGCTGGGCGGTTTCCTCGTGGGCCCCGGATGCGCCTGCACCCTCACCCTCGACCACTGGCTGTACTACGGACAGCCGATGGCGGACGCCGCGGTGCTGAAGGACACCCTCATCGACATGCTGGCCTTCGGCCTGATCTTCGGGCTCGGTGCCGGGCTCGTCTTCGGGCTGCTGGCCACCCTGGAGACGCCCCTGGACATCGCCTCCGCCGCCACCCCGACGCGCCTGCTGGCCTCGAACCGCATGACCGTGGGCCGCCAGATCCTCGTCCTCGCGCCCGCGCTCGCCCTCACCATCGGCGCAGGCGGACAGCTCGTCGTCGACCTGCTCCAGCCCCTCTTCGGCCCGATGGCGTGGGGGGCGGGCAGCGCGCTGGTCTACGGCGTCGTCGGCGGAGTGGGCGGCGCGCTGGCCTACGCGCTGTCGTTCACCGCTTGGGGGCAGTGGCTGGTCCTGTGCCGCGTCTGGCTTCCGCTGACCGGCAGGCTCCCCTGGAACACTGCCGCGTTCCTGGACGACGCCTACAGCCGCGGTGTGCTGCGCCAGACTGGCGCGGTCTACCAGTTCCGCCACGTCCGGCTACAGCACCACCTCGACCGCTCCTTCCGCGAACAGCAAGTCCACCACGAGGCAGCCGCCTTCCGCACGGCACCGGTCGAGCAGACCGCCTAGACGGTGCGGATGACAGGGGCGGGTTTCCTGTCCGGTGTCCGGGCCGTCGATGAGGGTGCGGATGTCGTCCGGGTCCGAGGTCCAGATGATGGCACCGAGGCCGGCTGCCATGAGGTGGGCCAACGCGTCGGGATCGTCGAACGTCCGGTCCAGGAGCTCGCGGCGGCAAGGTCTGTACCCACCATTCCGTGATCGAGTTCATTCTTGGGATCTGGATGCCGCTGAGGACGACGTCGATCCCCGCGTCCTTGAGAACGGCGTCGCAGAGGTCGGGGAAATTGTTGCACCTGCCGTAGCGGCATGTGGTGTTGTCGAGGTACCACAGCACGAAAGGCTCCGTCTGCGATGTACCCCTCCGTCACACCGCCCCGCCAGGTCAAGATCGGCGCTGCTGCCGCGTTCGCCGGGACCACCCCGCGCGCTATCCGCCACTACCACCAGATCGGTCTGCTGCCGGAACCCGAGCGCGGTGGAGACGGCCGCCGCCGCTACGGCTACGACGACATGATCCGCCTGATGTGGATCCGCAGAATGGCGGACGTCGGCATCAGTCTGGACGACATGCGAGCTGCCTTCGACGAATCCGGGGACATGGAGGAGACCCTGGGCCGGCTGGAGGAATCCCTGGCTGCCCAGGAGGCCGACATCAAACGTCAGCGCGCGGCCGTCGGGCGCCTGCGGGCTGTGGGCAGCCCGCAGGGCCTGCTCTCCGAGCTGGTGACGGATCGGCTCAGCCACCTGCCTCCTGGCGCATTGCGCGCCTCCGACCTGGAGGCCCTGCTGGTCACGGAACGGATCTTCGGTCCGCTCGGCTCCGCAATACAGGCCGGCGTGTACATCGTGCTGGCCACTCGTCCCGACCTACGGGCCGAGGAGGACCGTCTCGACGAGGCCGAGGCCGCCCTCGACGACGGCGTCGACCCCGATGACCCGCGCGTCGAGGAAATCGCCGTACAGCGATACACCCACCACATGGCCCTCGTGCGGGCCGCCACGGCAGCCGGGCTGGACACGGCCGATGACGAGCTCTTCGAGACCTACGACGCCGACCTGACAGAGGAGGAGGACACGCGGATGGGCGTCTTGGAGGCGATCACCAAGATGCCCTACGACTTCTCTCCTGCCCGGATGCGCTGCATGGAGCGCGTGGCACAACTCGTCGGCCAAGACGCCTGCGCAGACAGTTGATCGCCTGTGCCCGGTACCGACCTGGCAGGCAGCCCATCGCGTCCACCTGTACGTGACCGGCCACATCAGGATCCGGTCAATCCGAAATCGAGAGTGACATCTCAACTGGCCGTACGTGGGGATTCCGGACCGGCCGCTGACACCCCATGCCCTCATCAGCCCTGAAGGGCTGGCAACTCCACGTGGACCGGCTGTCGTCGCGGGCGGTGCCGGCGCGACATCAACCAGCGGTGCGCGTGTGCACCGCGTCGGCCGAAGCCGAGTTATCGGTACGGGTTCCTCCGTCGAGGACGGGGTCGCGCTCTGCGGTGAGGTAGTCGTGGGCCCGGATCGCCAGCAGGACGGTGCCGGCCTGATCGCCGTCCTGGACGTGGGACTCGAGGAACGGGCGCAGTTCGTTTACCCGGTACTTGACCGTACTGTGATGCACGCCGAGATCGGCGGCAACCGCCTTGAGCCTGCCCCGGTGCCGCAGATAGGACGCCAGCGTGGGGAGTACCCATGCTCGCTCGGCCAGGCGACCGAGCGATTCCATACGGCCTTGTACGAAGCGGCGTGCCTGTTCGGGGTCGGCGACCAGCGCCGCCAGGGGCGCAAGCTCCTGGTAGTCACATACGCGGGTGGCAGCCCTGTCCAGCCGCCCCCCGATGTGCAGGGCCTGGAGCGCCTCGCGATGGCTCTGGCGTATCTGCGTCGTCCCTCTCGCAACCCCGCCCACAGCGACACCCAAAGGGGCGCGGGTGTGCACGAAGCGCTCCAGCCGGTGCAGAAGTTGGCGTCGTCCCCCCTGATGCACCGGGCAGGCAGCCAGGACACTGCGGTGACGAGTGGTCCAGTACGTCGCCCACGCTTCCCGGACGAGCCCTGCGGCCAGTTCGTCCAGGGACAGCCTGGTGGTGCTCGGCAGTACGTCGAGCACCACCACACAGTGGTCCGACTCCAGCACGTCCGCGTGATGGTGCTGCTCCCGGTACTGGTCGGCCAGGATGGCTTCGAACAGAGCGGAGGGGCCCGCTGCCGGTACCCGACTGGCCTGGAGAGCTTCGGTGGTGTGCGCCTCCTCGGTCGCGGTGGTCAGCCGGTCCACGAACTCGAGCATGCGCTTCGACAACGGAGCCACCAGTTCCTGATCGACCGGTAATGCGAGGATCTCCTGCCACACCGCGTGGGTGGCGATCCGGTAGGCGCGCAGCATGGCATCCATGCCCACGCCCTGTAGCGCCCGCCGCCTCCTCGCCTCCAGTACGGGAAGCAGCAGTTCCTCGTCTATGGGCCGGGCCAGGTCGAGTGCTTCGATCCAGCACCGTATGCCGGCGAGTGATACGGCCTTCATGTCCGCGAGCACCAACGGATCCGTGATGGCCGCGTACTGCGGGATCTGCGCCTTGTATGTCAGAACCATCCGCGCCACCAGGGAGTCGAGGCGAGGGCGGATCTGCTCGGCGAGTTCCCGTACCCCCGCCTGTTGCCGGGCCGACAGCGGCAGGGAGGTCTCGTACCCGGCCTCGTCGCCCTCGTAGCTGAGCGCCACCGATATCGCCCTTTCGACCACTCGGACCTCCTCTGAGGTCGGCCCGCGTGCCGGGCCTGTGCGTGCGTTGCCGTGGTGAGTCTTTCGAATGCACGGCAGGCTCGATCAGGGGACAACTACCCGTGTCCGCGTCATGGGGTGCTGTCGATGGGCGGTCGCTCGGCCGCGTCTGTCCCCAGACGGCGAGTTGGGCGCGGGACCGGAAGCCCAGTTCGGCCAGGACATTCTCGATGTGTCCTTCCGCGGTCCGCTGGGCGACGACCAACTTGCTGGCGGTCTCCTCGCTGCTCATGCCGAGGCCGACGAGCTCGGCCACCTCCCACTCTCTTGGGGTCAGACTTCGGGGAGTGGCCCGGCTCCCTGGGGCGGGGCGGCCGTCCGGCGGGTCGGCGTCGTGCCGGACGTCTGATCCTCGATGACATGTAGTCCACGCGAGGTTCGGTGGGTTCGGCCGCCCGCTGGCGGAGGAACAGCCGCTCAGCGCCGGCATGGCGGATTTTGTTGGCAAGTTCCCCTACTCGGATATATTGCCAGGCTTGCGGAACCGGCCAGGGCTGACGACGTGACAGAGCACGGCCGTGCTGTGCCTGCCTCGTGCGGGGGCTGCCATCCTGGGACCGCGGAGCGTCAGACCATTGCGGCCAGGTGATGGATGTGAAAGAAGTGTGCAGGCGAATATGCGGAAAGGGCGACCGGGGTGCCTGCTGATCTCACCCCTTTGATCGGCCGTCGCCGTGAGACGACTCTCGTCAGACGGCGACTCTCACTGTCGCGCCTGGTAACCCTGACCGGAGTCGGGGGCGTGGGCAAAACCCGGTTGGCTCTGGATACCGCTGCCAAGGTTGGCCGCATGTTCCCCGACGGGGTGCACGTGGTGGAACTCGCGACTGTCCGTGAGGGGGAGCTGGTTCTCTGGAACATTGCCTCCTGTTTGAGGCTCCCCGACAGGCCGGGACACGCGACGCTCGAGATGGTCGTGGATCATCTCCGTGACAAACAGCTACTGCTCGTTCTGGACAACTGCGAGCACCTCGTCGATGCGTGTGCCGCCACGGTGGACACGCTGCTGCGGGCCGCACCGGCGGTGCGCATCCTGGTGACGAGTCGGCAGGTACTGGGGATCACCGGAGAACAAACCTTCTCGGTGCCGCCGTTGCCCACCCCTGTCCCTGGCCGCGGCACTTCGGCGGGAGACCTGTCGCGGTACCCGGCCGTCGTCCTGTTCGAGCAGCGTGCCGCAGCCATTGTTCCCGGCTTCCAGGTGGGCCGCGAGAACGCCGAGGCGGTGACGCGTCTGGTACACGCACTGGAAGGGCTTCCACTGGCGATCGAACTCGCCGCGGCCTGGATGCGCACTCTGACGGTGCAGGAGATCCTCTCTCGCCTGGAGGACCGTTTCGGTCTGTTGCGGCTGGGCAGCCGCGCTGCCTTGCCACGCCAGCGGACGTTACGCGGCCTCGTCGACTGGAGCTACGAGCTGTGCACGGAGCAGGAACAGGCGCTTTGGGCGCGTGCGTCTGTCTTCTCCGGAGGCTTCGACCTGTGCGCCGCGGAAGCCGTATGCGCCGGCGAGGGCCTGGCCGCGGACACGATGGTCGAGGTGGTGAACGGCCTGGTGGAGAAGTCTGTTCTGAGCCGTTCCGAGCGCTATGGGCGGTCCCGCTACCGTATGCTCGAAACCATTCGCGAGTACGGCCAAGAGCGATTGTCCGGAGTCGGAGCCCTGACCCGTTTCCGCCGCCGCCACCGAGACCACTATCTCGGCCTCACCGCGCGGGCCGAAGCCCAGTGGTTCGGGCCCGAGCAGGAAGCATGGTTCGCGCGGCTACGTGGCGACCACCCCAACCTCCGCGTGGCACTGGAGTTCTGTCTACAGACACCCGGTGAGGCGACAGCAGGTCTGGCCCTGGCGGTGGCTCCGCGTCATTACTGGATCACCTGTGGCTCTTTGGGCGAGGGCAGGGACTGGCTCTCCCGCCTGCTGGAAGCCGACAGCGCCAACGGGGCAGCGTCCGCGATCCGTGCCTCGGCCCTGGCGACCCACGCCTACCTGGGAATTCTGCAAGGGACTGCGGATGACATTCTGGGGATCCTCGATGAGGCCCAGACCCTTGCCGTACGCATGGGGGACCGGTCCACTCTGGCCTGGGTATGCCACCACCGCGCGGTGGCCGCCACCTGGAACGGCGACATCGCCCAAGCCGCCGCGCTGTTCGAGCAAGCCGCGACCGCTCTGCGCGAGCTCGGCGACATCGGGGGCACCACCGAGTGCACGACGAAGCTGGCACTCGCACTTGCCTTCGTCGGAGATCTTCCCCGTGCTGCCGCCCTGTGCGATGAGTGCGAAGCGGTCATCTCGAAGCACGGTGAGTCGTGGCTGAGGGGGTTCAATCTCTTCACCAGGGCGCTGCTGTGCTGGCACAAGGACGAATTTTCGACGGCGGGGACACTGGCCCGGAACGCCGTTGGGCTGCTCCGCCCCTTCAACGACTGGTGGGATATCGCCATGTGCGTGGATCTCGCCGCCTGGAGCGCGGCCCGGACCGGCATGCCGGAGCGTGCGGCGGGCCTCTTTGGCGTGGTCCGGTCCCTGTGGGCATCGATTGGCGCATCCCTGCACACCGCGCCCTTCATGGCCGAAGCCCACGAGCGGTACGAGCGGGACGTGCGCGGAGAGCTGGGCACCAAGGCGTTCCAGCGGGCCGCCCGGCGTACGGCGGATCTATCCCTGGCAAACGCACTGGACTACGTCGTCGGTGATCAAGTGGCCGGTACTTCGTCGACCAGGCGGTCAGCCGAGCAGCACGGTCGGAGCGTCTCGCAAGCGCTGACCCGGCGAGAGCGGGAGGTGGCCGAGTTGGCCGCCCTCGGTATGAGCAACAGGGAGATCGCCACCAAGCTGGTCATCGCACAACGCACCGCGGAAGGGCACATCGAGCATGTCCTGGCGAAACTGGGCTTCCGGTCCCGCGCTCAGCTCGCCAACTGGGTACACCAACAGCACAGCGCGTCGGAGCGGCTGCCTTCCAACGGCACACCTCGTCGCGGCGGGTGAAGCCCGCTGCGGGCCGGCGCGGCGGCGTCCATCTTGCCGAACGCGTTCCGCGAGGTCCGCTCGCCCGGGGCGGTGAAGCATCCGGCGAACCGGCGAAGGGACAGCCGAGACGAGCCAGTCCCGCCTGATCGCAGCGCCTGCCCCACTCGACAATCGCGGTCAGGGAGTTGTGACCGGGCTCGTTCTCGCGCACGGCCCAAGCGTCGGCGGCGTCGCAGGCCGGTAGCGTAGGCCGCGCGGATCACGCGGATCACGCGGATCCACGCGCGTACACAACCACCAGGAACTCGCACCGCTGGCCATGCTGGTCGCCGATTCCGAGCAGGCACACCGCTTCGTGCAGGGCGTGAAATCAAACGAACTGCGTCCATTTCTCCAGGCTCACGCCGATAACGGCGACCAAGCCGGGGCCGCACTGCTGGCGGTCAGTGCCCACGCATACCTTGCTGGAGAGCCTGAGCTGTCCTCGATGGGCGAAGCGGTACCGCGAACTTGGCCTCGGCAGACGAAGTGATCAGGCCCACTTCTCGCTAGCGTCTCGCCCGGCGGTTGCTTCCCTATGCGGCGCTTCGTAGATCCGTCGATTGGACTGGTGTGAAGTGAAGATCAAGGTTGGTCAACTGTTGAGACATCTTCTGGTGGTGGCGGTCCGGAGACGGCTCGCCGCCGGGGTGGGCGTGGTCGCGCTGCTGGCGGCCGTCCTCACCGGCACGGCCGTCGGTACGGCCAGTGCGGCGCCCCAGACGGCGCGGGGCGCTGCCGCCGCTCAGGCGTCCACCGGATGGGTCTGCCCCGGCACGCCCATACCGGATGGTTATGTGGTCACCCTCCGTGCTGCGAACGGGTGCAATGGTGCGGGTGCCTGGTACATCCAGCCCGTGCATAACGGGATCTGGGTGTGTGCCACCTCGCCGATCCCCGCCGGCTATGTGGTCACTCTCCACACGGCCAATGGCTGCAACAGCAACATCGACACCTGGTTCCTGGAGACGGCCCGCGATGGCCAGTGGGTCTGTGCGGGCTCGCCGATCCCCTCCGGTTACGTGCTCACCGGCCACATAAGCAATGCTTGTGGCAATATCGGCTCGTGGTTCCAGCAACAGGCCCGCGCCGGCCAGTACATCTGCCCTGGCGTGGCCGCGCCGGCCGGCTTCCGCACCGATGTCTTTAACGCGAGCATGTGCAGTGGCCTCGGGGGCTGGCTCCTGGTCAGCGCCTGATCCGATCGGGATCCGCCGGGAGGCGCCGCGTGATGCGCGGTGCCTCCCGGCGTCGCACACGTGTGGTGAAACTCCGGCAGATCCCGCAGTGGCGCTCAGCGCACCGGGTTGCCCGAGCAGCGGGGCCGTCAAGGCTGGTCCGACCTGTACCGTGCACATTGAGGTGACGGCCCTGAGGCTTCCAGCCTGAGCGTTGGCGTGGCGGGATCGACGAGGAAGCGGTTTCGCGGCCGGTTGCGGAGCATCCCCGGGTTCCGCTACAGGCCATCGTCATCACTCACGTCCACGCATTGATCACGGACGGTTCATTCGGCGGCCGTTTCCTTTTCTGTGTTTTCGGGGGTTGTGGTCGCATGCGCCGGACAGGTGCCTGGAGCGCTGGCGTAACTCGTAGCCTTGGCCGCGATGCCTTGCTCACAGTGATCTGGTTGTGGAGCCGCGGCAAGCTGGACGGCGCGGCCGCGGACGACCGCACGGAGTCGGTCTGGACCGTGCCGGTCTTCGGCGACGACGCCGGCAACGTCGGCCCTGCCTTCTTCACGCGCAAGCGCCTGTCGGACATCACCACCTCAACGGCGACGCCGAGGTGTCGGGCAGCATCAGCGACCCGTGGTCCAAGCGCACCGCCACCCACACACGTCCTACGCGGACACCGAGGGGTACTACGTTCGGACCAAGGCCACCCACGATCGCACCAGGATCACCAGCGGCATCAGCCCGGTGGACAGGGTCCGCACCCAGACCACCACCTATGACGACTTCGGCATGCCCGCCACCGTCGAGGACGACGACGACGCGGTCAGCGGGCGACGAGACATACACCCGCAACTGGCCGGTGGTCGGCTACCGACCTCGCTGTCCAAAACGCGTACGACCAGGTCAAAGCGGTATGGGCGGCGGCCGGCATCCGATGCTGAGCACGCCTCTGGCCTGTCCGCCGGAGGAACCGCCGACGTGAGACCTATGCGGCACACATCCCATTTCCGCAGGCGGGCGGGGTGACCTGTGTTCTGTGGATTGGCTGGGCCTCTAATGCGGTTGGTCGGAGGGTCTGCTGACCGAAGTGTCGAAAAATGGTTGGCCGGCCGGCGGCCGCTCTGGTCAGATTGAGCGGGTGATCGCCACGTCGCCCCAAGGACCTGTCGAGCCTCCACGTATCGTTGCCGAGCTCGCGGCGGGGCAGCCGGTACGGGCCGTATGGGAGAACGAACTCGGCGGGTTGACCTTCCAAGTCGGTTTGGGGGATACGCGGCGGTTTGTGAAGTGGACGCCGGTCGGCAGCGGTATCGACCTTGCGGCCGAGGTGGCACGCCTGCGGTGGGCGGCGAGGTTCACCGTGGTGCCGCGGGTACTCGGTGAGGGCGCTGACGAAATGGGGTCCTGGATCATCACCCATGGCTTGCCCGGACGTGCGGCGGTGGACGATCGCTGGAAGCGCGACCCCGGTACCGCAGTACGCGCGATCGGCTCCGGGCTGCGGGTGCTCCATGACGCACTGCCCGTCGCGAACTGCCCGTTCGACTGGTCGGCCGAAAATCGCCTGGAGAGTGCGCGGTCACGAGCGGCGGCGGGCCTGACCAGTCTGGCGGACTGGCCTCCAGACCTTCAACACTTCGGCACGGTCGAGCGCGCGCTCGGCGTGCTCACTGACATCCCGCCCGTCGACCGGCTCGTCGTCTGCCATGGCGACGCCTGCGCTCCCAACACCCTGGTCGGTGACGACGGCACGTGCACGGGACACGTCGACCTCGGCACGCTCGGTGTCGCGGACCGCTGGGCCGACCTCGCTGTTGCCACATGGAGTACACAGTGGAACTACGGTCCGGGATGGGAAGAGCCACTGCTCGAAGCCTACGGAGTCGAGCCGGACCTGGAACGGATCATGTACTACCGGCTGCTGTGGGAACTGTCGGACTGAGCATCCCTCCGTGCTCAGGCCCACACGCTTCTGGCTTGTGACTTCATACACGCGTCACTGCCCACCCTACGGGCGCTTGGGTCACCCAACTTGCCCGCAACTTGCTCATGGACCTCGAAGACAGAGCTGGGTGCTTCCGGTTCCTCATCCGTGACGCCAGGCGCAGGACCAGGGAACGGATCGAGCGGATGGTGCGTGGGCGTCCGCGTCGTCTGGGTACGCAGGTCGCGGCATGGCGCCGCCTGAGCAGTTCACGATGCCGACCTCACGCTGAAGGACCAGCAGTTGGTGCCGAGAAAGTGTCACGGTGACAGAAGTTCTCTCGGAGTTCGGCGGTCCGCAGATGTCGAGAACGTGCCACCGGCGCGCCCAAGGCGGCGCCGCCCGCACCGTCCGCCTCCTCAAAAGGGGCCCCACAAAGATCGGTTCAGCGCCGGACGGCGGCGAGCCTGTGCGACCTGCTGGAGGAGGCGGTGCGGCAAGCGAGGCCCTTGGCCGGGCCCGTGGCGGGCTTACCACCAAAATCCATATCGCCGCGGAGGGTCGCTGCCGCCCGTTGTCCCTGCTCATCACGCCGGGCCAGCGGGCGGACTGCACACAGTTCGAGCCGGTCATGGACAAGATCCGCGTCCCTCGCAGGAGATCTGGTCGCCCGCGCCGCACGCCGGACAGCGTCGGAGCGGACAAGGCGTACAGCAACCGCAAGATCCGCAGCTCTCTCCGCAAGCGTGGGATCCGGCATGTGATCCCGGAGAAGAAGAACCACAAGGCCGCCCGCCCGCGCCGGGGTTCACACGGCGGACGGCCTCCGGGATTCGACAAGGTGCGGTACAAAGATCGCAACACGGTGGAACGGGCCATCGGAAAGCTAAAACAGTTCAGAGCCGTGGCCACCCGTTATGACAAGCGCGGATACGTCTACCTCGGCACCGTGACAGCCGCTGCCCTCCTCATCTGGCTCCGGTCATGACCCTCGCGGTGGGACGTTAATCAGTTGTCGTCAGCCCATGGGCGACGGATACCGTCGCGTTCATGGACGAACAGGCCCTGCTCGAGCGCTCCGATGGCCCAGTCACCCGCAGTCGGCTCATCCATGACCTGACCGCGCTCGGCCTCACCGACGGCGACATCGTGATGTTCCACACGCGGATGTCCGCCCTCGGGTACGTGGCAGGCGGCCCTCAGACGGTCATCAGTGCCCTCCGCGATGTCGTGGGAGAGCAGGGAACCCTGATGGTGACCTGCGGTTGGAACGACGCCCCGCCCTATGACTTCACCGACTGGCCGCAAGCCTGGCAGGACGCCCTGCGCGCAGAGCACCCCGCATACGATTGCGAACTCAGCGAGGCAGACCACAACAATGGACGGCTCCCAGAAGCACTGCGCCGCTGGCCAAGTGCTGTACGCAGCCGACACCCCGACGCCAGCTTCGCCGCACTCGGTGCGGCGGCAACCATGCTGATGGCCGACCATCCCTGGGACGACCCGCACGGCCCCGACAGCCCGCTGGCCCGGCTGGTCACGATGGGCGGCCGGGTTCTTCTCCTGGGCGCCCCGCTGGACTCTCTCACGCTCCTGCATCACGCCGAGGCGCTCGCCGAAGCCCCCGGCAAGCGATTCGTAGACTATGAGCAGCCGATCCTCGTTGATGGGGAGCGGGTCTGGCGGCGTTTCCACGACATCGACTCGGAAGACGGAGCCTTTGACTACTCCTCTGTAGTGCCTGAGAGACAGGACCCCTTCGAGGCGATCGCCCATGACATGCTCGCCGCCGGAATCGGCAGCATGGGCATGATCGGCGCCGCCGAAAGCTACTTGTTCGAAGCTGGCGAAGTCGTGAACTTCGGCATCACCTGGATCGAAGAGAAACTGGGCAAATCCCGGTAACCCGGCCAACGACAGACTGTTCACTCGGCTCTGTCCATGATCGACGAGACAAGACCTAGAGGCGCGACCTTCCCGTTGACGCGTCCGACGAGCCGGCCCTGGCTGTTCGGGGACGTCGAGTCCCTGTGTCTTTGCCGTCGGCGAACTATCCGGGGCCCGTAAAGCACGGACTGATGTCTCCGTTCGGGCGGCGACCGTCATCACCCGACCTCACGCCGGGCGAGCTTCTTGAGCTCCATGCGCGCGGCCGGTGTGGCCAAGGGGCCGCACCAGTACGGGTGTCCGGCGATCTGTCTCGACGGCTCGTGCAAACGTCGGCGGTTCCTCGTGGTGCTCGCCGTCGGACCGGATTCGGCGAGCGCCACCCAGGACGGGCAGTGCCGGGCCACCATCGGTATCTGGCGCTCGGCGTATAGCCCGGCAAGAACTGAACGTCGCCGATCACCGCGAATCCCGCCTCAAGCCGCCGCAGCGCAGTTGGGTTCTCCCCTCGCAGAGCAGCCCCGATCCGATCCATCCGCCAGTCACCGGTCATGGCCAGAACCTATACATCGAAGCCTCAAGCGGCACCGGCCGCGTCCTGATCCCATCACTTTCGGTTCCGGCTGCCGAGCGACAGGTGCCCGGGGCCGGGGCGTATACCGCGGTACCGCGCTTCGCGGAGGCCGTCCCCTTCACCGCCGGTCAGGCCGCGGAAGCGATGCCTGCCCGGCGGCCCGGGAAGATCCAGGGAGTGCGAGGTTGGTGGCGGTGTTCATGTTGTCGCGGTTCGCGACTGGTGACAGTTGAATGGGCGAACTCACCAGCATCCCCCCGTATACCGCCAAAACCTAAGCCAGTTTTAGCCATTAATTGGAAATTTGCTTATATCGGATGGGGGTGCATCGCATGATCGGACCCAGAAGCCATAGTGAGTGCCTCTCGGTCGGGGGATATCGATGAAGAAGCGCACCTACGCAAGCCTTGGCTCCGTCGGCGCCGCAGCCGTACTGTTCGTCACCGCCTCTGCGGCCTCCGCCAACTGGAGCAGCCACATCGACAGCACGGAAGTCGGGGCCGCAGCGGCTTGGGACTGTCCCTCACAGTCGATCTGCTTCTATACAAGCAAGTTCGGTCAGGGGAAACGCTGTGTCTGGCCGGCGCGGCAGAACGACCCCGACTGGACGAGCGGCGACCTGAAGTGCTCCTGGGCTTCTTCGGACCCCACAGTCAGGTCAATTCGTGTCATGCCCGCCCTTGGATCTGTCTCTTATTACCCTCGCAAGAACTACGGCGGCTCTCGCGGTTGCGTGAATGGAGGCGCCCCGGGCGCCAAGAAGTCGTTCGCCGCCGCGCAACGGGTTCTGTCGCACACCACCACCGGTTCCGGCTGCGAAATCTGAGTCCGGGCGTACCGCGTCAGGAGGCGGGTCGGAGGGGCGCAAGGGACACGTGCACGGTGCCCGGGCACCCGCCCTGACTCGCATCCTGCGGCAGCACATCGAAGACGAGGGGCTCTCCAAGCGGATGTGTTGGCCCGCCCTGTCTACGGCGAGGTGGGCGGGTGCGGGGAGCGGAGTACGAGGAGGGTGATCTCGCTGGGGGCGAAGACGCGGAACGGCGGGCCCCAGAAGCCGGTGCCGCGGCTGGTGTAGAGGAGGGTGCGGGGGCCGTGGTGGCTGAGGCCGGCGAGGGCGGGCTGGTCGATGCGGACGAGGTGGTGGAAGGGCCAGATCTGGCCGCCGTGGGTGTGGCCGGAGAGTTGGAGGTCGATGCCGGCGGCCGCTGCCCGGTCGATGAACTTGGGCTGGTGTGCCAGGAGCAGGACGGGTAGGTCGGGGTCGGCTCCGGTCAAGGCTCCGGCGAGGTGGGCGCGGTGGCCTGCCAGGCCGGAGGACTCGGCGGTGACGTCATCCACGCCGGCGACCACGAGGGTGTCGCCTCCGCGCTCGAGCAGCAGATGGCGGTTGCGCAGTGGCTCCCAGCCCAGCTCGTCCATCAGGTCGACCCAGCCCTGGGCCTCGCTGTAGTACTCGTGGTTGCCGGTGACGTATACCCGGGCCCGGGTGGCTCGCACGGTACCGAGTGGGGCGGCCTGGGCGCGGCGGCGTTCGGCCGTGCCGTCCGCGATGTCGCCGGTGTGGCAGACCAGGTCGGCGTCCAGAGTGTTCACCGTCTCGCATACCCGTGCCGACCAGCGAGCGCGATCGAGTGGGCCGTAGTGGGTGTCGGTGATGAGGACGACGCGGATGCCGTCCAACCCGGCGCCCAGCCGTGGGAGTTGCACGTCGAGTCGGCGCACGCGTGGCACGCGGCGGGCCTCGGCGTACCCCCAGGCGAGCAGTACGGCGGTTATGCCGAGGGCGGCCCAGGTGACGATTCGGGCCCGGTCCTGGCTCTCGCCGACGCCGGCCACGGTCAGGGCGAGCCGCAACAGGACGCCGGTCAGAACGGACCAGGTGAACAGGATCCAGATGGTGCCCAGCAGGGTGGCGCCGATGATCGCCGCCCGATCCTGCTGGCGGCGGCCGTGGCCGCGCACCAGCAGGAGCGGCATACCGATGAGACCGAGGGCGAACAGGGCGGTGCCGACCAGCGTGACGGGCAGCGGCCAGTGCTGGCCGGTGTGCAGGAGCACCCAGCAGGGCACGGCCCACAGCAGGACGGGGGCGATCAGGGGGATGTACTGCATCAGGCGGCGCAGTGGGCTCTGCCGCGGCGCTTGCGCTTCACCCTCGGCGGGCCGGGTGTTGCTGGTGTCGGTCACGCTTCCCCTCCCTGACCAGACTGCCGTCTCGCGCACTGTATCCGGTCGCCTTGGGCCGGCAGCCGCGGTCATGCGCTGGGGAGGGCGAGCTTGCGCAGGCGCTGGTCGCCGATCATGGCGAGCATGTCGGGCTGCTCGGGCTGCCAGCCCAGTTGCCGGCGGGCGTTGACAGAGCGGATGCGGCTGGAGGCGGCCATGATGAGGGTGCCGAAGGGGCCCCACGCCTGTTCGGCCTCTTCGACGGTGACGCTGCGGGCCTTGACGCCGAGGTCCTCGGCGACCTTCTCCGCGATCCAGCGGTTGGGGGTCTCCCCGGCCGCCGCGTGGTAGAGCCTTGCCGGGCGTCCCTTGTCCAGGGCGAGGCTGAACAGGCGGGCCACGTCGTCGATGTGGACGTGGCTGTAGGTGTTCAGCCCCTGCCCGATGTAGATGGCTGCCCCGGTCGCGGCGACCGACTGGTAGATCATCGACATATGGCCGTGGTCGCCGGGGCCCCAGATCTGACCGGGGCGGATGACCATCGCGCGCACGCCGTCGTCGGCGGCGGCCAGGACGGTGTCCTCGGCGGCCTTGCGGAAGCCGGCCAGGGGTTCGGGGATGAAGGAGTCGTCTTCGGCGAAGACGTCCGGGCTCCAGGCGCCCGCGGTGCGCTGCATCAGCACACCGCTGCCGGACAGGAAGATCAGCGACTTGCCCGTCCCGGCCAGCGCCCGCGTCAGGTCCTGCACGGTTGCGGTCTCCTGCTCCGGATCGGCCTGGGCGGCGTAGATGACCGCGTCGGCGCGCAGGGACGCCTCGACGGCGGTGGCGCGACGCGTGTCCAGATCGGCGGCGACGGGGGTGACGCCCTGGGATTCGAGGGCGTCGGCGGCCGCGTCGGTGCGGGCCAGGCCGGTGACCGTGTGCCCTTCGGCGGCCAAGTGACGTGCGAGGCTGCCGCCGACGAATCCGGTGGCGCCGATGACGAAGATGTTCATGACAGGGTCCTTCAGGCGGGAAGGGCGCTGCGCTCGCCGCCGTCGGCGAACAGGACGGCACCGTTGACGTAGGAGCTGGCCGGGCCGGCGAGGAACGAGACGATCTCGGCGATCTCGGCGGGGTCGCCGGCGCGGCCGCGGGCGTTGGTCGTGTCCAGGACCGCGATGTGCTCGCCGAACATCGCCTGGGTGCCCTCGGTGTGTACCGGGCCCGGCGAGACGGTGTTGACGCGGATACCGCAGGGCCCGTATTCGGTGGCCCAGTAGCGGGTGAGGATCTCCGCACCGGCCTTGGAGGCGCCGTAGGCGGCACCGACCGGGGCCGGCTGGCGGGCCGCGCTGGACCCGACGAGCACGATCGAACCCCCTCCGCGCTTGGTCATGCCGGGCGCCAGTGCGCCGACCAGAAGGAAGGGGGCGCGGGTGTTGACGGCGATGTGCCGGTCGAAACTCGCCGCGCCCGTCGCGGCGGTCGGGGCGAACTCGTACAGGCCCGCGTTGCTCACCAGGATGTCGACGGCTCCTGCCTCGGCGGCCAGCCGCAGCGTGTCCTCGGCGTCGGTGAGATCGGCGGTGACGAAGCGGGCGGCGCCGCCCTCGGCCGCGATCTCCTTCACCAGGGCCGCGCCCCGGGCCTGGTCCCGGCCGTGCAGCACGACCTCGGCGCCCTGGCGGGCCAGATTCAGGGCAATGGCCTTGCCTATGCCCGAGGTGGCTCCGGTCACGAGCGCGGTGCGGCCCCGCAGAGCGGTGCTGGTGCTGGTCATCGTCGTCCTTCGCGGGAGTGGACCGGGGCGTGCCGCGTCGGTCACGCGAGCGCCTTCCGATTACCCAATCCACTATGCATTGCAGATGTTCTGTCCGCAAGAACATCTGTGGGGAATCGCATTGTGGTAGGCTTCGCGGGTGAGCGCATCCATGTCGGAGAAGAAGCACAGCGGCGAGACCGCGGACCTGACGCTGGACACCGATCTGGGCTGGGCGATCCGCATGGTCTCCTCGGCATTCCGCAAGGTGGCCACCGAATCCGTCGCCACCCTGCCCGGAGGGGCGCGCGCCTACCTCGTCCTGGTCGCTCTCGCCGGCGGCGAGCCGCCCTCCCAGCTCGCCCTCGCCAAAGCCGTCAGCCTGGACCGGACCGTGATGACCTACCTGCTCGACGACCTCGAAGCGCACGAGCTGGTCACCCGCAGACCCGACCCCCGCGACCGCCGCGCACGCCAGGTCCTCCTCACCGACACCGGACGCACCCGCCTCGACGAGGTACGCCGGAACCTCGCGGCCGCCGAGGCGCGCCTGCTCACCGACCTGCACGACCACGACGCCCGCCAACTGCGCACCCTGCTCGCCCGCGTCGCGCAGACCGCACAGCGCGAATCCCTCGCGCCCGACGAATCCGACTGCTGACCAGGCGGCCCCTCACTCGCGACATCTGTCGGCAAACGATGGTTTTGTGGGGCGGGCGCTCGGGGCGCAGATGCACCGCGTCCGCCGGTTTCTGTACCAGAGCGGTGGCGTCCGTCCGGCCCCGCGGTAACGGGCACAGCGCCACCTGACCGGCGACGAGCGTGAGGAGATATCCGCCGTATCGCGGCTGGGGAGTCCGCCCGGCAACTGGCGAAGCTCGTCCAACGGCCCGCTCCGCGCGCGCTGGTGGCGGCCAAGCCGGCCCTGTGCTGGTCGCCAGAGCAGATCGCGGGCCGGCCGCGGCGCCGCTTCCCCGACCACGCCTCCATGCGGATCTCTCACGAAGCGATCACTCACCGCCCCTGCTCGCGCGGCGGGTGTGCCGGAGGCTTTCACGTCGGTGCCGGCCGTCGGACTCGGAGCCGTGGGCTACGACTTCGGGGCCTCACTCGCCGCGGCCGACGTGAACGACGACGGTTACGCGGACGTCCTCGCCGGGGTGCCCGGTGTCCCGGTGTCCCGGTGTCGGTGAGCCCGTTGGCCGAGCCGGGAAGGGTGGCGATCTCACCGTCGGCACCCGCGTCGGGTCGGTCGACGGCGAGGTCGGTGTAGCTGTCACCGTTGAGGTCACCCGCGGCGAGCGCTGTACCGCCCGTGCCGAGTAACACGTCGGGCGCGTCGGTGCGCAGCCCGCTCGCCGAACCGTGCGGCACCACGAGCGGGTCGGCGTCGCCCGTGGTGCCGAAGGTGAGGGCGACGTCCGTGTACGCCGGACCGTGGTCACGGAGAGACCGGTCTCCGCCGCCAGAGCCTGCTCAGTGGGCATCTTGCTGCCCTGAGGCCAGGTGCCGTCGAGGACTCTCCGGCGCAGTTCGGCGGCCAGGCGCCGGAACTTCAGTTCGCGAGCCGTCTGCGGGCGGGTGTCCACCATCCGTGCTCTCCCCACGGCCGCTGGTCTACGGGCCAGCGGTTCCAAGACATCATCGACGACGCCAGCGGGGCGTCATCGCTGTGCTTCCGCGAGCAGGTCCCAGGCGAGCAGGGCCACGCCCTGGCAACTGGCGGTGTCCTGCAACGCGGCCGGGACCACTTCGGGTGGTGCCTGGAAGGTCAGTCGCTCGGCGATCGCGGCCCGCAGCGGGACAAAGAGGAGGTCGCCCACCGCGGCCAGTTCGCCCCCGACGACGACCGTCCGAGGATCCAGCAGGCCGACCCCCGCCACGACGGCATCGGCGATCGCGGCGACCGCTTGTGTCCAGATCCGCCTGGCTCGGGGAGCTCCGTAGGCCGCGGCGCGCGCGGCGTGGACCGCGGTGGCGGTCGGGTCGCCGCTCGCGCGCGCCCATGCCTCGGCGATAGCGGGGACGGAGGCGACCGTCTCCAGGCAACCGACCGCCCCACAGGCACAACGCCTCCCGCCCGGGCGGACTCGGAGGTGGCCGAACTCGCCGCCGAAACCGTGCGCCCCGGATTCGATCCGGCCGTCGGTGACCACTGCACCCGCGATGCCGTCACCGAGGGAGAGGAACAGGAACCGGTCCTTGTCCTGGGCCGCACCCAGCCGCGCCTCTGCCAGTCCGGCGGAACGGACGTCGTGGCCGAGAGCGACCGGCAGGTTCCGCAGGGGTCGGCTCAGCAAGGAGCGCATCGGAACATCGCGCCAGCCCAGGTTGGCGGAGAACAGGGCCAGGCCGCGGCCCTCGTCGACAGCCCCGGGAACCGCGACGCCGACGCCGCGTGCCGCCTCCCCGTACTTCCGCAGTCCACAGCCACGCAGTTCGGCGATGAAGTCCAGGACACCCTCGGCCACCGCCTGGGCTCCCCGCTCGTGTCCGGAGGCGCGCCGCATGTGATCGAGCACGGTGCCGTCCCGTGCGATCAGGGCGGCTCGCGTGCCGGCTCTTCCGATATCGAGGGCGATGACGTGCTTCACGGTCGAGGACGTGCCGTAGGGCATGAAGGGACTCCCGGGGGCGACTCATCTGAAGGTGGCGCGAGACTCCACGCAAGCCACCCTGAAAGGAGGAATGCTCAAAGTTGATTGTTGCACCGCTATAACATGCAGTAAAGAGCAGAGGCGGCGCCGTCCCGTCCATGACCACCCATGACCACGAGAGCCGTGGACAAAGCGAGTTGTCCATGCGGGGCGACCACGGCCCCGTGGGCGAGGAGGGGCAGGCGAGTCAGCCGCGGCGCGGTTGCGGTCCGGCCATGGCCGCCTCGGCGGGAAGTGGTTCGCGGTGGTCGGCACGCAGACCGGCGAGGGAGATGTGCAGCAGCCTTTGCCACATATGCGGGCGGCACTCGTCGGTGACCTGCACGGCGTGTCCCAGGGAGACCAGCAGGAGCAGTAGGTCGTCGGTGGTCACGCCGGGGCGCAGCACGCCGGTGGCGCGGGCGCACAGTTCCTCGATGACGAGGCGAAGCTGATGGATGCCCTCCAGGTCGGGGACCGACCAGGTCAGTGCGAAGTTCTCCATGATCGCGCTGTGGCGTGCGTAGCCGGTCAGGGCTTGCTGGTAGAAGTCGGTCAAGGCCACCCAGGGGTCTTGGGCGTCGATGGCCGCTTGGCGTGCGGATTCCGCCCATTTGGAGAAGTCTCTGCGCAGGACCGTCTGGATGAGGTCTTCCTTCTTGGGGAAGTGCCGGTAGAGGGTGCCCATGCCCACTCCGCTGCGGCTGGCGATCTCGCGCACGTCCACCGTGGTGCCCTGTGCGGCCAGGACTTCGGAGGCGGCCTCGATGATCGCTTCCCGGTTGCGGATCGCATCCACGCGCGGCGCGCGGCGCCTGGTGGTGCCTTCCGGTTCAGCCACTGCCATGGGGCGAGCCTACCCCCGCTTATGCGGAGCATGTGCTCCGCCCTCGTGTTAGCTTTTGGGGAGCAAGTGCTCCGCATAGCGAAAGGGATGCCATGTCCGCCCTGTCCACGACCAGTGCGAACGATGCCACCGTGCCTGACGGCAACACCTGGAACGAGCGGATCATCGCCGAGTTCCGGGCGAATGCCGGGTACGTGTCCTGGAGCAGCGAAGAGGAGTTCGCCGCCGGCCGCCCCGTCCCGCCCTGGATGCCCGGTTTCGACGAGCGGGGCATGCCGCTCATCCTGGTGCACAACATCGGGGCCAAGAGCGGGCGCGAGCGGATCAACCCGTTGTTCTTCCAGCCGGTCGACAACGGCTGGGCCGTCTTTGGAACCCACGGCGGCAGTCCGCGTGATCCGGTGTGGTACCGCAATCTCATGGCGAACCCTCGGGTCACCGTCGAGGTGGGCACGGAAACCGTGTCGGCCGTAGCCCGGCTCGCGCAAGGAGAGGAGCGCGAGCGGATCTGGGCGAAAGAGGTGGCGCTCGTCCCGAAGTTCGCCGAGTTCGAGACAGCCGCGGGCAGGAAGATCCCCGTCGTCGTGCTGGAGCCCGGCTTTCCTGCGGCCAGGCACGCGCCGTCCTCGACGTGGCGACCTGCGTCAGCGGCAAGGTGAGCACCGGGCGGGACCTGCACGAATCAGGGACTTCCACACCAGGCCCCTCAACCAGGGAGAGGCACATGCCCCATCTCGCTCTGTACACGTTCGGCGTCCTGAAGTCGCCCCTCACCGACCCCGCACGTCTTATGCGGGAGTTCCACGAAAGCGGTGAGGCCGTTTACCGGGAGATCGGCCAGCACCCCGGATATATCGCTCAGGCTGAACCGGCGGACAACAGCCGGGGCACACTGTTCGACTGGAACTGGGGTGAATGGGGAGAGTTTACTGTTCCGGCCTGGTACGAGAAAGGCCGCACTGTGGAAACCACCGCCCTGATAGCGACCCTCTCCCTCTGGACCGACCTGCAATCCGCCTTCGACTCCATCTACACCGGTCTGCACCGCGCGGCGCTCAACAGGCGTTACGACTGGTTCGAGAGGACGGGACACCCGGGTTATGCGTTCTGGTGGGTTACCGACGGCACGATACCCACCTGGCAGGACGGGGTTACCAGGCTGGAACACCTCCACGATCACGACTACGCACCGTACGCCTTCACCTTCCACCACTCGTTCGATCCAGCCGGAACACCGACCAGGCTCAAAGGCATCCGTGATCAGGCTCCGGACCTGCGTGGATGATGTATTGACCCCCGCAGAGTTCGCGCACGGTCGCCATGTCGCTGAACGGGAGCAGCCGCTCACCGACGATCTGGTACGGCTCGCTGCCCTTTCCGGCGATCAGGACGATGTCGTTCCGGTCGGCGGCGGACAGGGCGTAGGCAATCGCCCGACGGCGATCGGTCAACCGCTCGAACGCCGTCCCGGTCGCCGCGAGACCTGGGGCGATCTGGTCCAGGATCGTCTCGGGATCCTCGTTGCGAGGGTTGTCCGAGGTGAGGACGCACAGGTCGGAGTGGGTCCCGGCGATCTTCCCCATCCGGGCACGCTTGGTGACGTCACGGTCCCCGCCACAGCCGAAGACGGTGATGACCCGGCCGGAGGCGAAGGCCCGGATGGTGGTGAGGACCTGGTCCAAGGAGTCCGGGGAGTGGGCGTAGTCCACGATCACGGACGTGCCGCTCGGGGTTTCGAATCGTTCGAGCCGACCCGGGATCGGAGGCATCCGGTCGAGTGCGGTGACCAGTCCCTCCAGGTCGTGCCCCAGGACGTGGCAGGCGGCCACGGCCGCCAGCGCGTTCGCCACCGAGAATCGGCCGGGAACCGGGATCGCCGCCGGATACTTGCGACCGTCGTGGTGGAGAGTGAACCGCGTACCGAAGGCATCCATGATGAGGTCGGTGGCCCGGTAGTCCGCCTCGGCGTCGAGGGCGTATGTGGTCACCGCGCCGGGCATCATCACCGGGATCCCGGCGCCCACCGGATCGTCGACGTTGACAACCGCGTGTCGGCACAGGCCCTGGAACAGGCGCAGCTTCGCGTCCCGGTAGTTCTCCATCGTTCCGTGGTCGTCGAGGTGGTCCTGCGTCAGGTTGGTGAAGACCCCGACATCGATGAACGAGTGGTCCACTCGGTGTGTCAGCAAACCCATCGACGTGGCTTCCAGAACCACGCTCCCGACCCCGCGGTCGCGCATGCACCCCAGCAGGTACTGGAAGTCCGGCGATT
Source organism: Streptomyces sp. CY-1 (assembly GCF_047218265.1). Taxonomy (NCBI): domain Bacteria; kingdom Bacillati; phylum Actinomycetota; class Actinomycetes; order Kitasatosporales; family Streptomycetaceae; genus Streptomyces; species Streptomyces sp. CY-1. The sequence goes on along the minus strand of NZ_CP178393.1, from coordinate 2,379,832 downwards.
CCGGTGTGGTCAACACCGACCTCGGCATGGGGATCGGCTCGTCGCCGATCCGGTTGCCGGACGTTCCGATGACGCCCACCTTGGCACCCTCGGCGATCCGCAGGACGGACTCGACCATGTACGACACCGACGTCTTCCCGTTGGTGCCGGTGATGGCCACCATGTCCATACGCCGCCCCGGATCGCCGTAGTAGCGGGAGGTGACGACCGCGGCCGCCGTCCGCGTATCCGGGACCCGGACGACACACACCCCCGCGGCCGCGGCCCGGACCGGCGCCGGGAGATCCGGCGCTGTCCCGTCGACGAATACCGCCACCGCTCCGCGCGCGAGGGCGGGCCCAACCGACTCGGGACCGCCCTCACCATGGCCGGGCACCGCGATGAACAGCGACCCCGGCGAGACCCGGCGGGCGTCGAAGCACGCTCCCGCAGTGATCTCCGTATCGGGGTCGCCCTGAAGAATCTCGTGGTCGTGCCCGGCCAGCAGCTCGCTCAGCTTCACAGGAATCCTTATCGATGACGCGGCTCGTCCGGCCGTGCGGCCGTGCGGCCGTCGCAGGCAGACGGCGGGGCCGACGGCGCGCCGAAGCCGGGGGGCGGAAAGAAACGGGCCTGGCAACTACCGGATCGGGCCGGAGGCCACCACTCAGCCCGACAGGTGGAGTATCACGGGGAGACGGGGAGCGGACCGCGGCGAAAGAAATCCACGGTCAGGCGGCCCGGCCGGACAGGGGTCCGGCCGGACAGGGGCCGTGGGAAATCGCTAGCCGTGGCCGTGCAAGGCCCGGCAACTGGTCTGCGGCACCTCGGCGTAGAGGGCGGTGGAGCACAGCGTGCGAGGCGCCTGTCGGCACTCCCTCACCCTCACAGCACGCGTGCAACCCATGTGGTGAGTGTACGTCCAACGCAACGGTCCGAGATACGCGTAGGCGCCCGTCCCGAGGCAGCGGCGTAAAAGCGCTGTCGGATGCCACCAAGCGGTGCATGACGGAAGTGCAAGCGAAGCTGGCGTATGGAGGCGCTGTCGTGGGGACCATTTGGGGACCACGTCCGGGACACCGGCGCAGGCCGCCCGCTCGTCGGTCGCCGCTGCGACCGACCTCGCCCTCACCGGCCGGCCGGGACTTGTCGTCGGCCCTGACGGCCTGCCGCTCTCGCCACCGCGCCGGGCGACCGACCCTCGCCTGGCCGAGGCCGTCCGCACACTCAGCCGATGCCTCGCGCCGCCGACGGACGGAGACTGATGCAGCCCTCCCCTTGGCGGCCCGGCCACCGTGACGGCTGAACCGACACAGGGTCCGTGCCGTTGGGGCCGGGTCCGCGACGAGGCTGGCGCGGAACACGGTTCCGTCCAGGTTCAGTTGTCACGGGCGAGTCGGGGGCTGGTGGGCCGTCGGCGAAGCCGTGTGGTCCGTGCGTGCCGGGTCCGGGGCCAGCTCTCGCAGGAGGCCGGGGGAGAAGTTGCCGCCGGTGAGGACCGTGGCCAGGGAACCGGCACCGAGGTCGTGACGGAGTGCGGCGGCGATGCCGACCGCGCCCGAGGGTTCCAGGATCAGGCCCAGGGTGTCCCGCACCAACCGCAGTGCCCGCCGGATGTCCTCCTCGTCGACGAGAAGAACCTCGTCGACGACCTCGCGCATCCAGGCCACCGCCGCGGGCACCGGCACCCGTACGGCGATGCCGTCCGCCATGGTGTGCACCGGTCCCGTGGTCTCGGGCGCGCCGGTGCGCCAGCTCGTCGCCATGGCGGGGGCTCCCGTCGCGCACACCCCGATGATCCGGGTACGAGGTGAGCGGGCCTTCGTCCAGCAGCCGATGCCGCTGATGAGTGCGCCGTTGCCGACCGGGACGACGATCGCGTCGAGGCCGAGCGGGGCCAGTTCCACGGCGATGGTGCCGGCGCCCTCCGCGATGAGCGGTTCGTCGCCGTCCTCCACGAAGACGCACTCCGGGCGGGTGCCGGCGTACGCCCGGGCCGCGTCCTTGGCGGCGTCGAAGTCGGCTCCCGACAGCAGGACTTCGGCGCCCAGTTCCCGCATCCGCGCCACCTTGTTGGGGTTGGCGTCATGGGCGGCGAACACCGTCACCGGGATACCGCGGGCCCGTCCGACATACGCCATGGCCTGGCCGAAGTTGCCGGCCGAGGCGCAGACGACATGCCGCGCGACCGCCGCTTGCCGCAGAAAGAGGTCCACTCCGCGGCCCTTGAAGGACCGGAGCGGGTTGAGTGTCTCCACCTTGACCACGGTGTCCCGGCCGAGCGCGCGGGAGAGCGAGGGCTCCGAGAACTGGGGAGTGTGGAGGAAGACGGGGTCGATGAGACGGGCGGCCTCGTCGATGCCGTCAGGAGACAAAGGCGTTACGGTCATGACTCATCCTAAGTCGGCACCCGGCGCGGCCGAACTGGGCCCGGGGGACGAGATGGACGAATGGCAGAACGCCGTGCGGTAGGTCCGCTTCGTGGACTGCTGTGACCGGGACACCCCGGAGCGAAGCTTGTCGGCGTAGGACTGACCTTCATCACGCAGCGGATCGAATCCCGCCGTGACGAGGTGCGCCTGCGGCGTGTCCCGGGCGACCTCACCGTAGACGACCGACACATGCCACGGCCGACGACGGGGCCACGATCCCCTTGCGCCGGTACCGGCGGCAGGCGCCCAGGTCGGCAATCGCGCACGGGCACTGGGTGCCTTGTGAGCACCGGCCAGCGGCGAGCGTCCAGTTCGGGCGGGTCCGGGTCACGCAGGGCTCGTAGGGCGCCGAGTCGCGCGGTCGGCGGCTTCCCACAGGGCCGTGCCGAGCTCCTGGCTGTGGAGCTGGGCGGAACCCTTGGCGTGGCGGGTGTGGACGAAGTACGCGCCGTCAAGGGGCTGTTGGCGGGTGGCCAGTTCAATCAGCCGTTCGGCGCCTTGGCGAGGGGTGCCGATGAACGGGCGGGCGGCGGTCTTCAGGAGGCTGCCGGTGCGTCCCATGTACCGGCCGAAGTCCGAGGCGATGATGCCGGGGTGGAAGTCGCCGGCGTCCACGTCCGGGTTGCGGCGGTGGAACTCGCGTAGCAGCACTCCGGCGGCGAGCTTGGCCCGGGCGTAGGTACGGTGGCCCGACACACGCGGCTCTCCCGCGAGAGTGGCGGCGAGGTTGTACAGGGGAAGGACGGCATTGTTGTGGGACCGGGAGTTGGTCAGCAGGACACGGCCGGTACCGAGCTGCCCGGCCAACTGTGTCATCAGCAGCCACGGCGCCAGGGCGTTGGCCTGGAAGGAGGCGTCGATCCCGTCGTCGGTGAGGCGCGGGGGCATGACGCCTCCGGCGTTGAGTGCCAGTACGTCGATGTTCGGCACGGCGAGGGCCAGCCGCGCGGCCAGAGTGCGGGTCTGGGACAGGCTGGTGAAGTCGGCCGTGTAGGTGGGCGCGTGCAGTTCCTCGCCGATGGCCCTGGTGCGTTTCTCGTCGCGGCCTACGAGGTGCAGTGCGGCGCCTCGGGCGCTGAGGAGGCGGGCCGCCTCGGCGCCCAGGCCCGAGCTCGCCCCCGTCAGCACGATGGTCTTGCCCGTGAGGTTCATGGGAGCGTCATCCTTTCGGTGCGCCGCTGACCGAGAGGCGGTCGGCGGCGGGGCTGGGGGATTCGGCGGCGTCCAGCAGGCACTGGGCCAGGTCGGCGCGGCTGATCGCCAGGGGCGAGGGGGTTTTGATGTCGGGGCGGGCGGACCAGGCGGGTGAGGCGGGCTGGTCGGTCAGCGAGCCGAAGTAGGCGATGGTGAAGTCGAGTCCCGAGGCGGCGAGGATCGCCTCCGCGGTGTCGAAGTCCTGGTAGTCGCGGCGGATGAGCAGCCGGGTCAGCGCCTTGAGCGGCCACGCGGTGTGCTGTCGTGAGGCGCCGCTTCCCCAGGCCAGCGGCATGGCGATACGCCGTACCCGATGCAGATGCATGGCGGCCACCAGATTCGCGGTGGCCCGGGCCATCACCGCGGAGCCGGTACGTGCCTTGAGCCAGAGCGGATTGCCCAGTGCGCTGACGATCGCGTCCTGCCCGTCGACGGCGCGGCGTACGGCGGCCAGGTCGTCGCCCACAGCACCCTCCACGATGCGCGGCCCCGGCGTCTCGGCCTGCCCCGCACCCTGTCGTACGAGTGCGGTCACCTGGTGTCCGCGCTCCAGGGCGTGGGTGACCACTTGCCTGCCCAGGCCGCCGTTGGCGCCGACCACGAGGAGCTTCATCTCCGTCATCTCACTTCATCTGAACCCGTCCCACGTTTCAGCTTGCCTGAAACTCGGGGCGTAATCCCGCGCCGGGTCCGCTCGAACTGGAGACTGCCTGGAACTCCAGTTAAAGTCAAACTGAAACTTTCCGAGGAGGAACGAGGAGTCGTGACCGCCCAGCCCCCGCCCACCAGCACCGCCTTCCTGCTCGCCGCCCTGGGGCGGCGAGCACGCGAGGACGTCGAACGGGCACTCAAGCCGACCGGCTATACGCTGCGTCATCTCTCGGCCCTCGGCCACCTGTTGAGGGAGCCGGGCATGTCCTACAGCGAACTGGGCCGCAGGGCAGGGATCACCGCACAGAGCGCCCAGGCCACCGTCCGGCAACTGGAAGAGCGCGGTGCCGTCGAGCGCCGCACCGACCCCGGACGAGGCCGCACCGCGGAGCTCCACGTCACGGCGAGTGGCCAGGAACTCCTGCGGGCGGGGCGCGATGCCTACGCCGAGGTGGACGCCGTCCTGGAACGCGTGCTCGGGAAGCAACGGTGCCAGGACCTCACCGGGCTTCTCCTGTCGGCGTTGTCCGGGGGCTCTTCAGAGAGGGGCTGAGCTGGTCCGATCGCCCCCGTCAGGCCCCTTCGGGCTTGCGGGCCAGCAGGCAGGCTTGCGGTCTGTTCGCCATTCCGCCGGGCTCCTGTTCCAGCCTTGCGGTGACGACGAGTCCGGCCCGCTCCAGCAGGCCGACCATGCGCTCCAGTGGCAGGAGGTACGACTCGTAGGACACCGGACGGCCGTAGCCCTGGGTCGGCTGTAGCCGTTCATCGCCGACATAGTCTCCCCAGAGCAGGTAGCCGCCGGGCGCGAGCGTGCGGTGAAACTCGGCGAACACCGCCGGCAGCCACTGCGGGGGCGTGTGGTGGGTGGAGTACCAGGCCAGGATGCCGCCGAGCTCGTCGTCCCGCATCTCCAGGGCCGTCATCGAGCCCTCGGTGAACCGCAGGTCCGGATAGGCGTGCCGGGCCAGCCCGATCATCTTCGGTGACAGATCGACACCGAAGGCGGACACTCCCAGCCCGGCCAGGTGCGCCGTCACACGGCCGGGGCCGCATCCCAGGTCCGCGACCGGCCCCAGGCCAGCCGTCCGCACGAGCTCGGCAAACCCCGCCAGCATCGCACGTGACAGCGGGTCCATCGCGGCTGGAGGCGGGACGCGTTCGACGTAAGCAGCGGCGACCGTGTCGTACGACTCGCGCACATCGGTCAGAAACGAGGGCTCGGCCATGCGGGCGACCCTAGACCCATACGGCCCGCGCCACGCTCCCGCGAACCTGTGCCGCTCGAAGCGGGGAGTCGTAGCTCACCGCCCCGCCCGCTCCAGCTCCCCGCGCAGCTCCGCCGCGCTCCCGCAGCCGATCTCGGGGCGCTCCCGCAGCGCCGTGTCGATGACCTCCGCGAGGCGTCGTGGGATGGCCGGGTCGCGGCGGCGGATCGGGATCGCCGGCTCCTGGAGGACGACCTGCCAGGGGTCCTTGGCGCGCGGGAACTCGCGCGGGGTCCTTCCGGTCAGCGTGTGGTAGAGGCAGGCGGCCAGTGCCCAGACGTCCATGGCGGGGGTGGCCTTGCGGAAGTCGATGACCTGTTGGCGCGGCATGAACATCGGTTTGCCCGCCGCGGTGCCGGTGCGTGTCAGCCCGCTCAGGCCCGCCTGGTCAAATGCCTTTCCGATGCCGAAGTCCGCGATCTTCGCCGTCGTCGAGCCGTCGGTCTCCCGGTGCAGCAGGATGTTGGAGGGGCTCAGGTCGCGGTGGACGACGCCCTGTCCGTGCGCGTGTTCCAGGCCCTTGAGCGCCTGCACCGCGATGGGCACCGCCTCCTCGACCGGGAGTCGCCCGCCGCGTTCGGCGACGAGCCGGTCCAGGCTGCCGCCGGTGCAGAACTCGGTGGTCAGATAGAAGGTTCCGGATCCGAAGCCCGCGTCGTGCAGCGCGACGACGTGCGGATGCTTCATGGCCCGGGTGAGCGCCACCTCGCGCAGGAACCGGGCGCGCGCCGTCTCGCTCGCCGCCACCTTCGGCAGCATCACCTTCAGCGCCACCTCGACGCCGGTGGCCTCGTGCCGGGCCAGATACACCGCGCCCATGCCGCCACGGCCGAGCTCCCGGATCACCGAGTAGCCGCGGATGGCCCTGAGGTCGGCGCGGCCGCCGTGCGCCAGCTCGAGCAGCAGCTTGAGCACGGCGTCGGGCCGGGCCTGACAGGCGGCGCACAACAACTCGCCGGGGCGGCCGCCCGCCTCGTCGCCCAGCTCGCGCTCGCACTTGGCGCAGCGCGCGAGCCTCAGCGTGGCGACCTGGGGCCGTGTGATGTCGACGCGGAACACGGTGTCACCGAGGCGGATCCGGTCGCCGTCCTTGAGGTCGTGCTCGGGGTAGGAATCCGCGACGGCCTCCTCGGGAGTGAGGCCGCGGCGCCGCTGGCCGATCTTCTCGCCGTTGACGTACGTGCCGTTGAGGCTGCCGAAGTCGCGGATGCGGATGTCCGGCGGGTTGATATCGAGCAGGCAGTGGTGGCGGGAGACGGTCTTGTGGTCGGGGTCGTCGGGCAGTTGCGGCGAACAGTCGGTGGAGCGGCCGAGGACGCAGGTGGTGCGCTCCTCGAAGACGTACGCGCCGGGCTTGGCCCGGCCCTCGACGAGGGTGAGCGTGATGGTGGCCGAGGGCGTCACGGAGGATCGTCTCCTTGTGGGTGAGGGAGGACTTCGGAGGGCTTCGGGGGCGAGACGGTGGACGTGAGCGTGCCGCGTGCGGCGTCGGACCGTACGCGTCCCGCTCCGCTCAGTCGGCCGTCAGCTCCCAGTCGAGGTCCCAGAGCCGGATGCCGTCGTCTCCCGCCGTGACCAAGTTGCGCAGGTCGGGGGTGAGTTCGAGGTGCCGGATGCGTTGTTGGTGCCCTTCGAACACATGCAGGCATCGGCCGGTGGCGACCTCCCACATCCGTACGGTTCTGTCGTGGCCGGCCGAGAAGGCGAACCGGGCGTCGGGTGTGAACCGCACGGCCGAGACCCAGCCCTCGTGCCCCGCGAACTCGCGTACCGACCGCCTGGCACCGGCGTCCCACAGCCGGATCGGTTCGTCCTCGGCGCCCGAGGACATGACCTGGTGTGTGGACATGGCCAGGCGGCCGTCGGCGCTCAGACACGCCGACAGGATCGGTTCCCGGGGGCCGGTCCAGGTCCGCAGGCAGGCTCCGGTGTCGAGATCCCGCAGCCGGACCACGCCGCCTGAGTCGCCGACCGCCGCGAGCCGCCCGTCCGCGGACGTGGAGATCACGTTGACCGGGCCGTTCCCGGTGATCGTCGTGACGCAGCGGTCGTCGTCCAGGTCCCATCGGCGCAGGACACCGTCGCCGCTGCCGAACCAGGCGTACCTCCCGTCGCCGGTGAACCTGATGGTCCTCCTCATGTCCCAGTCCGGAATCAGCCGACGGCACTCGCCGTCCGCCAGTCGCCGCCGGATGACCGCGAGTGGCTTGGTGCCCTCGCACAGGACGTACTGGCCGTCGTCGCTCAACGCCACGCCGCCCACCCTGCCCGGGTGATCGTCGAGGACGCGTGTGCAGTCGCCGCTGTCCAGATCCCAGATCCGTACGGTGCCGTCGCTCTGCCCGCTGACGGCGAGCCGGACATCCGCGGCGACACCGATCGCCGTGATGGCGCCGAAGGAGAGGTGGCCGGCGTCCAGCGGCCGCGACCAGGCGGAGCGCAGCCGTACGTGGCGCGCCGAGCGGCCCAGTTCGTGCCAGGCGGCCAGGACCTGGGGCGCACGCTCGTATCCCGGTATCTCCCGTGCGCGGGTCAACAGGCCGAAGGCTGCCCGGTGTCGGCCGTTCGACATCGCCCGGTGTGCTTCGGCGAGCAGTTCCTCGGCCAGTCCGCCGAGCCGGCTGACCTCCGCGTACTCGCGCGGCTTGATCACGTGTGGTTCGGCGGCGTATCCGGTACCGGGCAACCGCCAGCGGTGCATGGGCAGTTCGGGATGCCCGCCGACGGAGCAGCCGAACCGGTCGTCGCCGTCCGGGAATCCGACGTGGTGCATTCCGTACGCGTCGGTGGTGAAGGTCCGCAGACACCGGCCGCTGCTCAGCTCCCAGATCTGAACGGTGTGGTCGCCGGTCGTTCCGGACAGCAGCAGCCGCCCACTGTCGCCGAAGGCCAGGTGACCGGCCGCGGCGGTCAGCCCCGTCAATGTACGCAGCGGACCGACCTGCCGGCCGTCCCCCACATCCCACACCCGGATCACCCGGTCGTCGCAGGCCACCGCGACCATCCGCCCGTCGGGACTGAAGCACAGCGCATGCGCCGCCGAGCCGGCGGCCAGCACCCGGCACCGGCCATCGGCCACGCTCCACAGCCGCGCCCCGTCCTCCTCGGCGGTGAGCACATGGCGCCCGTCGGCGCTCAGCTCGTACTGCGAGCCGTCCAGGTAGTTGGCCTTGAATGCCTCCCCGAGCATCCACCGGCAGGTCCCGGTCCGCGGTTCCCAGACCTGGACGCGCCCGTCCGCACCCTGCCACACACCGATGCGCCCGTCGGCGCTCAACCTGACCGGGCACCCCGTGGCGCGTGCGACGGAGCGCATGACACGGGTACACCTGCCCGCCCCGAGATCCCAGAACTGCACCGTGCCGTCGCGGCTCGTGGACAGCGCGTACGAGCCGTCAGGGGTGAGGTCGACGCCGAGCACCTGCGTGCGGTGGCCCTTGACCGCCGACCGCTGTGCGCCGGTCGCCGTGTCCCACAGCCGGAGCACGCCGTCCCAGTGGCCGCTGAGCGCGAGGCGTCCGTCGGGAGCGAACCGGATCGGCAGGTAGCCCATCACCTCGTGCCGGGCGAGCAGTTTCACCGGCGCGAACGGCAGCGCGAACGGCTCGCGGAACTCACGGGTGCCGGTGTGCCGGGCATCGGCCACGGTTCCGGAGGCCGCCACCCGCAGCGCCGCCCGTACGTCGGTGTCGTCGGGCCGTTCGCGCGCGAGGGTGTCGAGCAGGTCGTGTGCCGCCGCGAGGTCACCGCGTTCGAGGTGGACCCGGGCCAGAAACAGCCGCACCTGCCAGGAGGACGCACCGGACCCACCCGGGATCGCCTCCAACCGGGCCACGAGTTCCTCATCGGTGATCGCCCCCGTACGCCACCGGAACAGGCCACCGTTGTACACGGCCCCGACGTGGTGCGGGTCGACCGCGAGCGCCTGGTCGAAGGCATGCTCGGCGTCGGCGGGCCGGTTCAGGTCGAGGAGCGACAGGCCACGGTTGTTGAGTTCGTCGGCGCGCAGATCGGCGGCCTGCGAGATGGGACGCGGATACGCCGAGCCGGTCGCCTGCTCGTAGATCCCGGTCAGTACATCCGCGATGTCCGCCATCGAGGCCGGCCGGCGGGCCGGGTGCTGCCGCAGGCAGCGCCGGAGCAGGTGGGCGACTTCCGGCGGCGCCGCGACCGGATTCGAGGGGTCGGCCAGGTATTCCTCCAGTGCGAGACCCGCGACCGAACCAGCCGCCCAATGCACACCGCCGGTGAACATCTCCAGGACCGAGACCGCGAAACTGTAGACATCGCTGCGCCGCCCGACGGGCTCGCCCGCGAGCTGCTCCGGGGACGCGTAGCCGACCGTCATGCCGCCGAATGGCACCAACACGCTTTCACCCGGCGTCACTTGGAGTTCGGTCGGGGCCGTGGCGGCCTTGGACCGGGCGAGACCGAAGTCGGTGATCTTCGCGGCGCCCGTGCCGTCGAGCAGAATGTTGGCCGGCTTCACGTCCTGGTGCACCAGGTCTCTGCGATGGGCGTGTTCGAGCCCACGGGCCGCTTGGACCGCCGTGTCGAGAACACGGGCGAGGGCCTGCCGTGCGTCCCCGGCGTGGAGGCGCCCGTCGCCGATCCACTCGGCCAGGCTGCCGCCGTCGACGTACTCGGCGAACACGCGGGGGACACCGTCGATCACCCGCACGTAATGGCAGGCGCAGACGTTCGGATGGAGCCCGAGGGACACCCATGCCTCGGCCTCCCTGACGAACAGCTCCTGATCGCCGGGGCTCCGGAACAGCTCGGGCCGCGAACTCTTCACCGCCATGTCGATGCCCCAGGCGAGATGCCGTACCCGGTGCACGACGCCCATCCCGCCCCGGCCGAGCTCGCCGACCACCCGGTACCGGCCGTCGACGGTCTCGCCGGTCACCCAAACCGCCGGCGACGTAGGTGCGTTCACTGCGATTCCTCATCGTGATCGCGGCAGAAGCCGCCGTCCTGGAAGGCCCGGACGTGGAAGGCCCCGTTGTCGGATTTCGACGAGGGTCAGTATGTGATGTCGTCGATCCGGTGTCGATGTCTCGGGCTCACCGCGGGGTGCGGCAGCGCGCCGTTCACAGGCCCCGTGAACACGCGCTAGTCGCGTGTGATGTCCGAGTTCTGGATCAGGGCGCGGAATCCGGTCAGCAATGCGTTGAGGCCGACTTCGAACTCGTCGTCGCTGCTGACCTCCGCGAGGGTGTCGGCGTGCTGGACGAGCAGGGGGAAGGCCGCGGCGTCCCGGGAGCGGAACAGCAGGCGTCGGTGACGGCTCTCTCCGGGATCCGACATGTCCAGGCCGAGGTTGAGATGCACCGAGCCGAGGACGAAGGTGGCCAGCGACGATGCGGCGGCGGACGCGAGCCGGGGGCTGAGGCCGGCCCCGATGAACAGGTCGAGGGAGTATTGCATTCCGGCCAGCGAGTTGGGGCCGAGCCGCTCGGTCCCGCGGAGGAGCGAGGCCACGCCGGGGTGCCGGAGCAGGTGCTCGCGGAACAGGCGTGCGGACCACGCCGCCTTCTCGGCCCAGTCCGCGCCGTCGGGCGGAACCGCGCTCGCCACGGCGATGGCCCGGTCGATCAGCAGGGTCACCAGTTCCTCACGGTTGCGCACATGGCGGTAGAGGGACGCCTGCGTGCAGCCGAGCGCATCGGCGATGTTGCGCATCGTCAGCGCGGCCGCGCCACGCGTGTCGAGCAGGGTCATGGCCGCGTCGAGGACGGCGTCGAGGGTCAGTGATCTGCGCCGCCGCTGTCGCGCGGGTTCGCTCTCCCGGGCAAGCCACCAGGCCGCCGTGCCCGGCCTCGGTTCCGCCTGCTGGTTCTTCCGCGGGTCCTCCGGCGGCAGTTCGCCTGCCGTGGCTTTCGTCATCGGTTCATGCACCGGACAAGGATAGGCGTTAGGCGAACTCCGATCACTTAACATAAGCTAACGGCGTTCGCATAGCAGCGGAAGGTCGACGAAGGGGTCACCATGCGCGCAGTACGCAACACCGATCAGGGCATCCTCGTGGCCGAGGCCGACGAACCGGAGGTGCCCGGGGTACGCCTCACCGTCGCCTCGGCGGGCATCTGCGGGACCGACGTGAACTTCGCGGCCGGTGGCGTTCAGGGCTACACCTATGGTCACGAGTTCGCCGGCACTGCCGCCGACGGCCGGTGCTACGCCGTCGAGCCCACGGTCTACTGCGGAGAGTGCGACCAATGCCGCGCCGGCCATGTCCAGCGGTGTGCCGCCCCGGAGCACGGAACGCTCGGGATATTCCGGGACGGCGGCATGTGCGACGCGGTGACGGTCCCCGAGAACATGCTCGTCCCGCTTCCGGACGGCCTGGACGTACGCGACGCCTGCCTCGTGGAGCCGGCGTCAGTGGCCTGGCACGGTGTCCGCAGCGCGGCGCTCACACCGGGGGAGCGGGTGGCAGTCGTCGGCGGCGGCAGCATCGGGCTGCTGGCCGCGGCCGCGGCCCGGCAGCGCGGCTTGGACGTCGATATCGAGGTGCGCCACAAGCACCAGAGGATCGCGGCGGAACGCCTCGAAGTCGGCTCGGCCGAAGGCGTCTACGACGTCGTGATCGACGCCGCGGGCAGCGAGACCGGTCTCGCCCGGTGCGCCGAACTGGCCCGCCCCGGCGGTCGCGTCGTGCTGCTGGGCGTATACCAGCACACCATTCCCATCCCGGGCATCGTCAGCCTGGTCAAGGAACTCACCTACGTCCACTCCATCGCCTACAGCCGGCACGACGGCATCCGCGACGCCGAACAGGCGGCGGCGCTGCTCGCCGGCAATCCCACGATCGCGCAGGCCGTGATCACCCACCGCTTCCCCCTCGACGAGGCCGCGGAGGCGTTCCGCGTGGCCGGTGACCGGGCCTCCGGAGCCATCAAGGTCGTCCTTCACCCCTGACGGCGGCCCGCTCGGCAGCGGGCCGGACACCAGCACGGCCGGAGCGTGGCTCATCCGCCCGCCCCGGCCCGTCACCCCCGCGCCGTCGGCAGGGCCCGCCCGGGGGCATGTCATTCGCCCGCGGCGTCCTCGGCCTCCCAGCGCAGCAGGTCGCCCGGCTGGCACTTGAGCACCTCGCAGAGCGCGGCGAGCGTCGTGAAACGCACCGCCTTGGCGCGGCCGTTCTTGAGTACCGCCAGGTTGGCGGGCGTGATCCCCCCGCGGAACCCGGCGTGACCTGTGCGGTCACAGCACCTGGCCGAGTGGATTCCAGTCGAACCAGCCTCGGGAGGTGTCGTAGAGGTTCGTGGGTTCGTCGCAAGTCTGGGATGTCGAGATCTGGAGGGCGACGGCATCCGCGCGCGCCGCATGGTCGTCCGCCAGAACCACCAAGATCAGAACCGAAGACAGCATGAGCACGGGAAGAACTCGTCCGCGGCGTGCGCGTGAGACGGCCAGTGCTGCCACGGACACCACGAGGCCGGCGAGCAGGAGCCACCGGTTCACGCTTGCTTCCCGGTCGAGTCGTGTGGACAGCTCTACAAGGTCATCGCAGAGTATGTACGTCTCCGGTCCACCGAACAGCGACAGACAGCGTTCGAGGACGGCGGCCAGCACGATGAACACCCCAAGGGCCGGCAGCAGACTCGGATCTCTCTCCGACTCTGCCCCCGACCCCGTCCTGACCTGCCGCGCAACCCCCATTGCCCCGTACCCTTCGACTGCCCGGCGGAACATCCAGCCGAGCGCAGAGATTACCGCCACATGTGCGTCGGCCGACCTCGCTCCCGCCCGCGCCCAGCACATCCACAAACCCGGTCGACGGCCACTTGGTTAGGATGACATGTAGGGACTGATCCCGATGCTCTGGCCAGGGGGATGGCCAGGCTGGTGAGTTCGGGCCGCGGGCTGATGGCTCCGGCGGAGTCGTGCAGGTCAGGGGCGGATGTCCGGGGGGCGGCTTGAGGGTGGGGCGGCGTTGCTACCGCGGGTCGACCGGGCGCGGTGGGCGGGTGACCGGCCGGTCGGCGGCTGCGGTGCTGCCCCCGTCGCTGCGCGTGTGGCTCGGGCCGATCGCGGCCCTCGCCGCGCTGGTGGTCGTCGTGCTGGGGGTCCGGTATGCCGGGGACAGCGGGCCCGGCATGGTGGACGCGCGGATCTGGGCGGCGGTGGACACTACGGGGTCGCCGTGGCGGCATGTCGCCCTGGCCATGGACTTCTTGGGGGAGCCAGTGGGGGCGGCGACGCTGGTCGTGGCCGCCGTGACGGGCTGTCTGCTGCTTCGGCGTCCTCGCGCCGCGGTGCTCGTCGTCGTCGGCGTCGGCCTGACCGTGGGGACGGCGACGCTGCTCAAGCACGTGGTGGGACGCACCATCCACGGCGCCGACAACCTGTCCTATCCGAGCGGGCACACCGCCTTCCTCACCGCGCTCGCCCTCGCGGTGGCGCTGCTCGCGACCGGCCGGCTCGGCCCCGGCAGGACGGTCGGCACGTCACTCGTGCTTGGCGCGGGGCTGGTTGCCGGCGTTGCCATGGGCTGGGCGCAGGTCGCCCTGGGCGCGCACTACCCGACCGACGCCCTCGGCGGCTGGTGCACCGCGCTTGCGGTGGTACCGGCGACCGCGTGGCTGGTCGACCGGATGGCCGACCGGCTGGTCGATGGGATGGCCGACGCCGGTCGGCGGGAGCGTCGCTGACGTCACATCACGTGACGTCACGCCAAGCGGCGGAATACGGGCTTCACCGGTCGTCCGGCCAGCCAGGGGGTGGGGTCGGCGGCGTCCAGTGCCTTCCGGTACACCGCACATGCCTGGGCCACCACCTCGACGGTGTGATCGATGTCGGCGTCGCCGAGCGCGCTGCTCACCACGAATGACGGGGCCAGCACCCCGCCCGCGAGGAGCCGGCGCAGGAACAGGGTGCGGTACCGCTGCGACGGCTGCCGGTTCTCGTCGAGGGTGGCGAAGACCAGGTTGCTGGCTCGGCCCCGGACGACGAGGTGGTCGCCGACGCCCATGGCGGCCGCGGCCTGCCGGACGCCCGCCGCCAACCGCTCGCCGAGGGCGTGCAGTCGGGCGGTGATGGCTTCCTCGGCATAGGTGGTCTGCACGGCCATCGCGGCTGCCAGGGAGTGCGTCTCCGCGCCGTGCGTGGTGGACAGCAGGAACACCCGCTCGCCGGAGTGCCGCAGTCCGCCCCGCTCCATCAGGTCGCGGCGCCCGGCCAGTGCGGAGACGGCGAATCCGTTGCCCAGCGCCTTGCCGAACGTGGAGAGGTCGGGGACGACGCCGTACAGGCCCTGGGCGCCCGCCTCGGACCAGCGGAAGCCGGTGATCATCTCATCGAAGATCAGTACGCAGCCGTGCCGGTCGGCCAGCGCGCGCAGTCCGGCGAGGTACCCCGGAGTGGGGTCTCCCCTGCTCGAACGAAGTTGAGAGCTTGGGGAAGGCTCGGTGTGGGTGGCGGGTTCGAGGATCAGGCAGGCGACCTCGCCGGCGTACCGGGTGAGCAGCTCCTCCGTGGCGGCCAGGTCCCCGTACGGGAACGCCACGGTGAGGTCGGTGGTCGCCGCCGGAACACCGGCGGACATCGGTGTGGTGCCGATGAACCAGTCGTCGACGGAGAAGAACGGATGGCCGGCGCAGATGGCCACCCGCGGGCGCCCGGTGGCGGCGCGGGCGAGGCGCACCGCGGCGGTGGTGGCGTCGGAGCCGTTCTTCGCGAACTTCACCATCTCGGCGGTCGGCACCGTGGCCAGGAAGCGCTCCGCGGCCTCGACCTCCACGATGGACGGCCGGACGAAGTTGCTGCCGCGGTCGAGTTCCCGCCGCACCGCCTCGTTCACACGCGGGTGGGCGTGGCCGAGGCTGACCGACCGCAGGCCGGAGCCGTACTCGATATAGCGGTTGCCGTCGATGTCCCACACATGGGCACCGCGGCCGTGGCTGATGACCGGGGCCAGGTTCTCGGGGTACTGGTCGTCGCCCTTGGCGTAGGTGTGCGCGCCCCCGGGGATCATGGTGTGCAGCCGCTCGTTCGCCGTTCGCGACCGAGGCAGGTCAAGCTCTTCGGTGGCCGCGCTGTCTTCGGTGTCCACGGGGACCTCAACTCTCGCTGTGCTTGCGGACCTCGGCGAGGCTCGGCGCCTCCCGGTCCCGCTGGGACATCGATGTGACCGGCAGCGGCCAGGGAATGGCGAGCTGCGGGTCGTCGAAGGCGATCGTCACGTCCTCGGCCGGATCGTGCGGGCGGTCGATCCGGTAGGAGGTGTCGGCGGTTTCGGTCAGCGCCTGGAAACCGTGCGCGCACCCCGCCGGGATGTACAGGGTCGTCTGCGTCTCGCCGGACAGCTCGAAGAAGGCCCGGCCCAGGTAGGTCGGCGAGTCCGTCCGCAGGTCCACGACGACGTCGAAGATCCTCCCGTACGAGCACCGCACCAGCTTGGCCTCACCGGCGCCGGAGCGCAGGTGCAGGCCGCGCAGTACGCCCCGGACCGAGCGGGACAGGCTGTCCTGGACGAAGGCGTCCGGGTCGAGGCCCACCGAGCGGACCACGTCGGCGTCGAAGGTGCGGCAGAAGAAGCCACGTTCGTCGGCGTACGGCGTCGGCTCGAACAGGTACGCACCCGTGATCGCCGGAACTTCGATCGCTTTCATGGAGCCTCCTGGCGGGCGTGGGTGTGGGCATCGGCGTGGGCATGGGCGTGGTCGGGCGCCGGGAACAGGGCCGCGGTCAAGGCGGTGAAGTGCTGCTCGAGTTGCCGGGCGGCGGCCAGGTTCCGCTCGGTGAGGGTCTGCCGCAGCTCGGCCGACCGCTTCTCCAACGTCCGGAACTGCTCGAGCAGCCGGTCGGCGTCGACCTCGCGCGCCGGGTGGCAGTACGCCCCGAGGCCCATCCGCGCCATGAGCGCGTCGCTCTTCGCCGCGTAGCTGAGGGCGAGCACCGGTGTGCCGGTCTTCAGCGCGCAGATCAGGTTGTGATATCGGATCGCCACCACGGCATCGGCAGCCGCCATCTCGCTCATCAGGTCGGCCAGTGAGGCCGGTTCGGCAGCGGTGACCAGCGGTGAGCCGACCGCGTCGAGGATCGCGGCGACCACCGACGCATCGCACTCGTCGCCGGTGAGCAGCCGGACCGGCCTGCCCTCCTCGACCAGCGCACGGACGAACCGGATCGTCCCGTCGAGGTAGCGCCGGTATATCTCATCGGCCCGGGCACGGTCGTCGTTGCCGCCGTGGAAGTCCATGACACCGACGCAGACCGGGCCCGGCGGGCCCGACGTGGTCGACGGGTCCGAGGCCGCGCTCGCCCGTGGCGTCGGCAGGGCGAACGCCAGGTCCGGGTGGACCTCGTCGCGCGCGGTGTCCACGCCCATCGCCCGCATCGCGTCGCGGGACTGGGTGTCCCGGTAGGACCGGTACGCGGCCAGCCGCGCCGACCAACGCACCAGGGCCCGGGTGGGCCGGTTGCCGATCTCGGCGGCGCCGACGCCGACCAGCGCGACCCGGGTGTGCAGCAGCCGCCCACTGGCGCAGAGCAGGAACAGCGAGTACGGGAAGCCCCACGGCCGCAGCGGCAGCGTGGCCTCCAGGACGCCCATGCCCGGCACGATCACCACGTCGTGCCGGCGCACCCAGGCGGCGGTGCGGAAGACGTCGACGAGTTTGCCCAGGCCCTTCCCCGCGATCGCGCCCGCGCGGGACGCGGTCCGGTACTCGCCGCGGTACCAGTGCAGCCGTGTCGCGGGGATCCGGAACCGGGCCGTCACGGCCTCGGGTCCGCCGCACAGCGCGTCCACGACCGCCTCCGGGTGCTCGGCGCGGAGGTACCCGAGGACGGCCTCCAGCGAACCGTCGTTGCCGAGGTTGCCGGAGCCGAGCAGGCCGAACACCCCGACGCGCACCGGATTTTTGTCCGCGGACGTCATGCCTGCCTCCCCTCGCGGCCGGCGACGAGGGCGTCGACGGAGACCGTGAGCAGGGCCGGGTCGACCGGGGCGCGGTCCTCGACCCGCTCGCCGGCGCCCGGCCGGACCCGGCTGGTCATCCATGCGGCCAGGTGGCGGTAGCACGCGCGGCGGTCGGCCGGGGGCAACGGCGCCCGCCGGATCGCCGAGGCGAAGCCCCAGAGGTACTCGGCGAGCAGCCGGGGCGTCGGGTGCAGCGGGCCCGCCCGGCGCGGGTCCAGGTTGACGCACCGGGAGCGCTTGGACGGGTTCGCCCGCTCGGCGCGGGTGGGGTGGTCGCGGCGGAAGTACAGCAGCTCCGGCACCTGGTGGAAGGGCCCGTGCAGGGTGATCTCGGCGACGAAAGTGCGGTCCGCGTGGTGGTAGCTGTCCATCGGCTTCACCCGGCGCAGCACATCGGCCCGGATCACCCCGTAGAAGTCGTCGCCACCCGGCTCGAACAGCAGACTGCGGAAGCGCTCCGGCGGGTGCGGCGAGCCGGTGGCGAGCGTGTACTCGTAGGGGACCTTGACCTGGCCGTCGCCGTCGATGACCGCCTGGTCGGCGTGGGCGAGGATGACCTCCGGCCGTTCGTCCAGCGCCTCCACGCAGCGCCGCAGCAGGTCGCGGCCGTACAGGTCGTCGTGCGAGGCCCACTTGAACAGCTCGCCGCGGCATTCGGCGAACACATGGTTGTGGTTCGGCGTGGCGCCGATGTTCCGGGGCAGCCGGAGGTAGCGGATGCGTGAGTCCCGCGCGGCGTACTCGCGGCAGATGCCCTGGGTCCCGTCGGTTGAGGCGTTGTCGGAGATGACCAGCTCGAAGTCCTCGTAGGTCTGGCCGAGCAGGGCGTCGAGCGACTCGGCGAGGTACTCCTCGCCGTTGTACACGGGCAGGCCGATGCTCAGCCTGGGTCGGTCGGTCATGCGGTCCTCACTTCGGGGATGGGGGAGTGGTGGTGCTCGCGCAGGGCGGACCGCAGTTGCAGCCACCACACGGCCGAGCCGCTGACGGTCGCGGCGGCGACGCCCCAGGCCGAGCCGGCCGTGCCGGCCACGGCCGCCCCGCCGAGCCCGCCGCCGACATAGCAGGCGGAGGCGAACAACTGGCAGCGCAGGCTGCGCCGGGCCGCGCCGAGCGCGCGCAGCCCGGCCGCCGCGCCGGTGCCGAGGCCCGCTCCCGCGACGCTGAGGGTGATCTGCACGATGAGCTGCGAGGAGGAGTGCCAGACGCCGCCGAGTGCCAGCTCGCCGAGCCGGCCGGGCATCAGCAGCAGCGCCGAGCCCCAGAGCAGCGCTCCGGCGGCCTGCCCCCCGCCGAGGAGGAAGCAGAACCTGCCCAGTTGATGCGGGGCCTGCCGCAGCACCCGTGCCGCCTCCGGGACGGTGACCAGCGAAAGCCCCATCAGCACCGCCAGGAACGGGCCGAGCAGGAGCTCGGCGCCCCGCACCGCTCCCACCGCGCCGACCCCGACGATCACGCCGAGCCCGTACGCCCGCACCTGGCTGGCGCCGCTGAGGCTGACGTTCTCGACCAGGTACCGGTAGCCGAGATCGCGCTGCTCGCGAAGCCAGCCACGGGCGTCGGTCAGCCGGGGCCGGATGCCGGACTGGAGGCAGCCGTACGCCGCCGCCACCGTGGCGGACGCGCCCCAGGCGAGCAGAAACGCGGCCACGCTGCCCACCCGGGCCGCCACCACCATGGCCGGGACGAGCGCGACGCCCCACACCACGTCGTTGACGAACGCCTTCCGCCCGGTGCCGGCGGCGAAGAACGCGAACCGCCAGGCGTCCTGGAGCAGCAGCCCGGGCAACATGACACCGAGGGCGGCGAACGCGGGCCCCACCCGGCCGCCGAGGCCGAGCCCGGCCATCAGACACACCGCGCCGATGGCCGCACCGACGCCCAGTGCGGTACCCGTCGACCGGGCCACCGCCCCGCGCCACGACGCGTCCGGCACACCGCTGAAGCGCACCACGAGCGGGTCGGTGGCAAGGCCGCGGGAGACGTTGAGCACCACGCCGTAGGTCACCCAGGCCAGGCTGAACACGCCGAACGCGGTCACCCCCAGCGAGCGGGCCACGTAGATGCCCACCACGAAGTTGCTCACGCTGGAGGCCGCCTGGTCGGCCAGTCCCCAGGACAGCCGGCCGACGAGGGCCCGCTTGGCGGACCGGGCCGGTGGCGCCGTCTTCCGCGGATTCTCCCCCTCGGTGGTCATCGGCCTCATGCCTTGATCAGCCCGGCGCCGTGCAGCGCGTCGGCCGCGTCGGCGACGGTGGCGAACGGGAGCCCGGACCGCTCGGCGACGTCCAGCAGGCTGTGCTCGCCGTCGGAGAGGTTGAGCACCCAGAGCATGGCCATCTGGGCCTGCTTGGTGTCGCTGCGGCCGCCGAGCGCGTCGTACAGCCCGCGCCGGCCCAGTTGCGGTTCGCCGTAGGGGCTGAGGTTGAGGTACCGCCGGTTGCGGTCGAGGACGGCGAACGCCTCGCGGCAGACCGTGAGGGTGTCCGCCATCGCCTCCGGGGAGACGAAGTCCAGGTTGTCCGCCGAAGTGTGGTACTCGGGGTACCCGGCGTACGGAGTCCGGGTGAGTGAGCCCACGCCGAGATTGAACCCGGGTGAGCAGTACTGCCGCTCGTCGTAGCCGTACGGAGTGAACTCCTCGACGTGGTGCGGGCGTTCGGAGGCGGTCAGCAC
The DNA here is from genome assembly GCF_047218265.1 of Streptomyces sp. CY-1. Taxonomy (NCBI): domain Bacteria; kingdom Bacillati; phylum Actinomycetota; class Actinomycetes; order Kitasatosporales; family Streptomycetaceae; genus Streptomyces; species Streptomyces sp. CY-1. The sequence goes on along the minus strand of NZ_CP178393.1, from coordinate 2,359,703 downwards.
ATGCCGCAGCACCCGGTCGATCTCCGCGTCGCCGCGCCTGCTCTGCTTGTACGTCAGCCCGCCCGGGTCGCCGGCGCAGGCAAGCACCAGCCCGTGCTTGACGTGCTCGATCCGCTCCGCGTTGCGGGCCAGCCAGGTGATCGCCCCGATGGTGCCGGGCGCGTAGATGAACCGGTAGGTGTAGTACGGCGTTTCCCGCGCCAGCGCCCGGGCCAGGAACGTGGCCACCGCGATGCCGGCCAGGTTGTCGTTGGCCAGCGACGGGTGGCAGACATGGCAGGAGACGATCACCTCATCCGGGACCTGCCCGGGGACCACATGCTCGGCGTAGGTGAGGTGGCCGTCTTCGAGGGTGGAGTCGATGCGTACCTCGTACTCGCCGTCCGGCAGCGCGTCCAGGGTTTCCTGGGCCAGACAGAATCCCCATTCCGGCTGGTAGTAGCTGGTGCGGTAGGGAACCCAGCTCGGGTGGTCCGGCAGGGTGTGCAGGTGCGCGCGCAGCTCGGCCAGCGGCATGGTCGTCGACACCGGCACGCTGTAGCCGAGCACATGCAGGCTGGACGCGGCGAAGTCGACGACCCGGTGGCCGGTGGAGTCGGCGATGTAGGCGTCCCGGATGTTCCACTCCCGCGGCACCGTCCAGTCGAGCACCTGAGTCCCGGTCGGCACCTCGCGCACCTGGAGCGGGATGTACTCCCCGACGATGTCCAGGGTGGCGCGCACACCGTCGCCGGTGATGCTGCGGCAGAGCGGGTACATCCGCTCCACCAGCGCGTGCATCTCCTCGCCGGTCGAGGTCATCGGCGCCACCGCAGGGTGTTGTCGACGGCGCCGGTGTCGGACGCCGCGCGCAGCACGGCGAGCCGGGTGAAGCGCTGCTCGAAGTCCTCCCGGGTCAGCCCGAACTTCCGGTAGGCGTCGGCGAGTTCGAGCGCGCCCCGCTTCACCGTCCACTCGCAGTCGAAGCCGGGTACCGCGGTACGGAACCGGGCGAAGTTCACCCGGTAGGACCGCGGATCGGCACCGGTCTCCCCGGTGATCACCACCTTCGCGCCGGACACCGCCTCGGCGACCTGCGCGGCGATCTCGGCGACCGTGACGTTGTTGGTCTCGCTGCCGATGTTGAACGCCCGGTCGTGCACCGCTTCCCGCGGCGCGGTCAGCGCGGCCGCGAAGGCCCGTGCGATGTCGGCGGCGTGCACCAGCGGGCGCCACGGGGTGCCGTCGGAGAGCACAAGGACCTCGCCGGACAGGAGCGCGTGGCCCACCAGGTTGTTCAGCACGATGTCGGCGCGCAGCCGGGGCGAGTAGCCGAAGGCGGTGGCGTTGCGCATGAACACCGGGCTGAAGTCGCCGTCGGCCAGCGCGTGCAGATCGTCCTCCACCCGCACCTTGGACTCCGCGTACGGCGTCACCGGGCGCAGCGGGGCGTCCTCGGCCACCAGCTCGTCACCGCCGGCGGCGCCGTAGACCGAGCAGGTCGACGCGTACAGGAAGCGCCGCACTCCGGCGTCCCGGGCCAGCCTGGCCAGCCGTACGGACGCGTGGTGGTTGATGTCGTAGGTGAGTTCCGGCGCCAGCGAGCCGAGCGGGTCGTTGGACAGCGCGGCCAGGTGGATCACGGCATCGACCCCGGCCACGTGTTCGGCCGTGATGTCGCGCAGGTCCACCCGGTGCCCTGCCGGGTCCGCGGGCGGCTCGCCCAGCACACAGTCGGCGAACAGGCCGGCGTCGAGGCCGACGACCTCGTGCCCGGCGGAGCTAAGGACCGGGGCCATCACGGTGCCCAGATAGCCCTGGTGTCCGGTCAGTAGTACGCGCATGGTTCAGCCCCCCAGGTTGAGCGTGAGTTTGGTGACGGCGAACGCCTCGGCGTAGCGCGCGTGGCATTCGATGCCGCGGATCCGGGCAAGGCCGAGGAATGCCTCCCGGTCGTACCAGGGCCGGTGCCGCTGCGAGGGGTAGTGCTCCTGAAGCAGCCGCACCTTCTGCTCGGCGGTCCCCGGCGACAGCGGCTGGTAGGCCGCCGGACGGCCGAGATCGCCGTCCCACTTGACGATCTCGTAGCCGAGCACCAGGTGGTCGCGGAACGCGGTGGTCATCAGTTGCGCCAGGCCGCGGTGGTCCTGGTGCGCGTCATCGGTACGCGGGGCGAGGACCAGCTCCGGCTCGGTCCGCGCGCGCAGCTCCTCGACCGCGGCCTTGGCCTCTTCCCAGTGCGCGGGCATCCGCCCGTCCGGCAGCTTGAGCACGGTCAGCCGCAGATCGGCGCCCGGGCAGAAGGCGGCGAGTGCGGCCCGCTCCTCCTGCTCCCGGTCGGTGCCGCCGCCGGAGAGCACCAGCGCGTCGATACGGATGCCCGGTCGCGCGCCGCACAGCGTCAGCAGTGTGCCGCCGGCGCCGATGGCGATGTCGTCGCAGTGCGCGCCCACCGCGACGATCCGGTCCAGGGGCCCGGCCCCGAGCCGGATCATGCGCCGACCCCCGCGCCGTCCCGCTCCCATACGGCCCACGGCCGGTCGCCCCGGGCGTAGGCGGCGTCGAGCCCGGCCCGCTCCTTCACGGTGTCGGTCGGCTTCCAGAAGCCGCGGTGCTGGTGCGCCACCAGCCGTCCGCGCTTGGCCAGTTGGGCGCATCCGTCGGCGACCAGATCCCCGTTCTCCGGTATGTGGTCGAAGATCTCCTGGCGGAGCACGAAGTAGCCGCCGTTCTCCCACAGTGGCAGTTCACTCACCGCGGTGATGCCACCCACCAGGCCGTCCTCGCCCAGGTCCACGCAGTGGAACGAGGACTGCGGCGGCACCACCATCATCGATGCCCCGGCGTCGCGCCGGGCGAAGTTCTCGATCATCTCCGGCAGCGGGGCGTCGGTGAGCACATCGGCGTAGTTGGCGAGGAACATCTCGTCCCCGTCCAGGTGGTGCCGCACCCGGCGCAGCCGCTCCCCGATCGGGGACTCGATACCGGTCTGTGCGAAGGTGATCGTCCAGTCGGCTATGTCGGTGGACAGCAGCTCGGTCCGCCCGCCCCGCAGCACGAAGTCGTTGGACGTCGTCTCCTCGTAGTTGAGGAAGAAGTCCTTGATGTGGTGGGCCCCGTAGCCGAGACACAGGATGAACTCCGTGTGCCCGAAGTGCGCGTAGTAGCGCATGACATGCCAGATCAGCGGACGCGGCCCGACCATCGCCATCGGCTTGGGCACATCGTCCGCGGCACCGCTGCGCATCCGCATCCCGTAACCGCCGCAGAACAGGACGACCTTCATGGCTTGACCTCGACAATGCTCAGTTCCGGGATGGGGAAGACCAGCCGGCCGCCCCAGGCGTGGATGAAGGACAGTTGCTCGATCAGCTCGTCCCGCAGATTCCACGGGAGGACGAGGACGTAGTCGGGCTTGTCGGCGGCTATCCGCTCGGGCGGCAGGATCGGGATACGGGTGCCCGGGGTGAACCTGCCGTGCTTGTAGGGGTTGCGGTCGACCGTGTACGCGAGCAGGTCGGGCCGGATACCGCAGTGGTTGAGCAGGGTGTTGCCCTTGCCCGGGGCGCCGTAGCCGACCACCGTCTCGCCGCGCTCGGCCGCCTCGATGAGGAACCGCAGCAGGTCCCGGCGCACCTTGGCCACCCGGGCGGAGAACTCGGTGTACCCGGACAGCTCCTGGAGCCCGGCTGCCTCCTCCCGGGCCAGCACGTCGGCCACCTGCCGCGTCGGCTCACCGGCCGCCTCGACGGGCCGGGCCCACAGCCGGATGGAGCCGCCGTGTGTGGGCAGCAACTCGACGTCCACGAGGGCGAGTCCGCCGCTCGCAAGGGCCCGGATCGCGGACGCGACCGTGTAGTACTGGAAGTGCTCGTGGTAGATCGTGTCGTACTGGTTGTCCTCGATCAGGGTCAGCAGATGCTGCACCTCGATGGAGACCCAGCCGTCGTCGGCGACCAGGGCGCGCAGCCCCCGGGTGAACCCGACCACGTCGGGGATGTGCGCGTACACGTTGTTGGCCACGACCAGGTCCGCCGGGCCGTGGTCGGCGCGGACGCCCGAGCCGGTGGCCGGGTCCAGGAACTCGGTGAGCGTGGGCACCCCCGCCTCCCGCGCCGCGGCGCCGACGTTCACCGACGGCTCGATGCCGAGGCACCGGATCCCGCGGTCCACCACGTGCCTGAGCAGGTATCCGTCGTTGCTCGCCACCTCGACCACGAAGGCGTCGGGGCCGAGCGGAAGCCGCCGTACGGCGTCGGCGACGAACGTGCGCGCGTGCTCCACCCAGGAGGTCGAGTAGGACGAGAAGTACGCGTACTCCTTGAACGTCTCCTCCGGCGTGATCAGCGGCGGGAGCTGCGCCAGCCAGCAGTCGGCGCAGACCCGCAGGTGCAGCGGGTACGCCGGCTCCGGTTGATCCAGTTGGTCCGCGGCCAGAAAGCTCTCACATGGTGGCGTCGCCCCGAGGTCGACGACGCTCGCCATGGCTTCCGAGCCGCAGAGTCGGCATCGTGTCATCTACTGTCCCCATCCCCCCTGCTCGCGCGGGTGTCCCCGCCGCGAGCCAGTGCTGACCGACCCGCGATCGCGGTGCGGTACCCCTCCACCAGGCGCTCCAGCCCGACGGCCGGGCTGAAACCCTGTTCGTAACGGCGCCGGGCCGCCTGCCCCATCTCCCGGCCCAGGGCCCGCTCGGTCGCGATCCGGCGTATGCCGGAGGCGAGCGAGGCGGACTCGCCCGGCCGGTGCAGCAGCCCGGTCACCCCGTCCTCGACGAGTTCGACGAAGGCGCCGTGACCGGCGGCGACGGCCGGGACCCCGGCCGCCATCGCCTCCACGACCACCAGGCCGAACGCCTCCAGCCACGTCGAGGGAGCCACCACGGCGACCGACCGCGCGATGGCCTTTCGGCACTCCGCCGGGTCCAGCAGGCCGACGTAGCGCACATCGTCCCGGCCCGCCGCCCAGGCGGTCACCTCCCGCTCCAGCGGCCCCGTGCCGGCGATCACGAGCGGGACGCCCACACCGCCGCCCGCCGTGATCTCGTCCCACGCGGCCATGAGCAGCCGTACGCCCTTGGCCTCCGCGAGCCGGCCGAGATAGAGCAGATGCTCTCCGCCGCCTGTCCGGCAACTGCCCGGCTCCGGAACGAAGTTGTGCTTCACCGCCAGCCGCTCGGCCGGCATGCCGGACCGCACCAGGACCTCGCGCTGCGCCGCGGAGATGCAGAAGAACCGCTCCACACCGGACCACCACCGCCGCCGGTTGACGGACAGGCTGACCGCGAGCGGCACCGTCGCGAGGCGGGAGCCGCGGTAGCAGCCGTGCCGGACGGCGGGCAGCGGCGCCGATCCGACGCACTCGGTGCACGGCCGGCCGTCCCGCTGGAGTGTGCCGGGCGGGCAGACCTGGGTGTAGTTGTGCAGCGTGGCGACGGCGGGCACGCCGACGTCGGCGCAGGCGGCGAGCACCGCGGGGGACAGGAGCGGGAAGACGTTGTGGATATGCACCACATCCGGCCGCTCGGCGCGCAGCCGGGCGGTGAGCTCCGCGCGGACCGCCGGGTTCCATGGCACCAGCAGCGGCACCTTGGCCTTGCCGAGGAGGGACCGGGCGGCGATGTCGTCGCTGCGCCGCTCGAACACCTCGACCCGGTGGCCGGCCGCGCGCAGCAGCGCCACCTCCTGGTCGACGACCTTGTTCTCCCCGCTCGGCTGCGCCGAGGCGTATCGGTTGTGCGCCACCAGGACGTGAAGGCCGTGCATGCTCAAGGAACCTCCGATCTACGGGCCCAGCGAGGGATGTGCCGTCGAGGGGCTTCGGGCGCCGCGAGCGGAGTCGCCGCGGCGGGTGCCGCCAACAGCGAGGCGGCCAGGGCCAGATGGAGCAGATACGGCGAGGCGTCGCCCAGCCCGGCCTCGGTGTACGACGCGATGGCGCAGTAGCTGATCAGGAAGATCGCGCAGGCCCGCTCCAGCGACGGTGGCCGCAGCAACGCGACGCCGCCCAGCACGATGATGATCGCCGAGACGAGGGTGACGCCGATCAGACCCTGCTCGTGGTAGACGGCCAGCCAACTGTTGTCGATCGGCAGCCCGCCGAACGACTTGTCGCCCAGGCCCATGCCGAACAGCTTCTCCGAGGTCGACCGGGGCGCGGCCAGGAGGGCGTCCCAGACCTTGGCCCGGCCGGTGAGGTTGGAGAAGTTCTCCTTGCTCTGTCCGCGAAGGAACCACGCCTGGAGCGCGGAGGCGAACGCCACCGCGGCCACCGCGGCGCACAGCACCGCCCAGGCGAAGAACCGGCGGGCGGCGGCGCTGGTCAGGACGAGCGAGCCGATCGCCAGCGCCAGCCCGATGAACAGGCCGAGCGTGGCGGTGCGGGTATGGGTCAACGCGAGCAGGACGAGTGAGGGCACGATGACCACCGCGGCGCTCGCCTTGTCGGTCCGGCGGCCCAGTAGGAGCAGTGCGGTGAGCCCGATGATCACCGCGGCGTACTGTCCGATCTGCGGCGGGGTGAGCGGCCACAACGCGCCGACCAGCCGCCCGCCGTACAGCTCGGGCAGGGCCGCGCCCGGTGAGACGACCAGTCCGGCGGCCACCGATCCGAGCACCGCGAAGTACATCCGGATGTGGTGCCGGACGAAGGCCGGGCCGCCGTCCCACCAGCGGCTGAGCAGCCACAGCGTGCCGACGAAGAGGGCCAGCCGGGTGCAGCGGAACAGCGCACCGAACCCGGACTCCAGATCCGCGCTGGAGATCACGCTCGGCACCAGCAGCAGGGTGAGCAGGAGCAGGCAGGCGCTGGCCCGGATGCGCAGCCGGAGATTGACCGCGAGCGCCAGCGCGAACGCGGCGACCAGCGCACCCATGGTCACCATCTGGATGAGGGAGCGGGGCAGCGGGACGATGGTCTTCGCCCCGGCGGAGCCGAGCGTGTTGAGGATCAGCAGCCCCCAGACCGTCCCGACGGTCTTCGGGGTGTGCGACGCGTGGTCGGTGCTCATCTCAGCCACCGTCCCGTGCCCGGAAGGTGCTGCCCGCGTCCTGCTGGTACGGCGTGCCCTGCCACTGCCAGGTGTCGAGTGTCCGGCTCGGGTCGTGGGCCACGAATTTCCATGGCCCGAGGTAGACGTTGTCGTGCCAGCGGTTGTGCTGCTTGCGGGTGATCGCCTCGGCCACCCGCTCACCCTGGTACGGCGACCAGTCCGGATAGGTGCCGTAGTTGGCCAGCACCGCCATGCGGTCGCACTTCCCCGCGCAGTCGACGGCGGACTTGTCCAGCACGAAGCGGTTCTGGTGGATGTCCACCCGCTGGGTCTTCCACCGGCAGTCGGCGTAGAGCGGTGCGGTGGCGATCGCCGGCCGTGCGCAGCGGTGGGTGTTCTTCACCAGTAACGTGCAGTCACCGGAGGAGGTGTTGGCCGGGCTGTTGCAGAACCGGTCGGCGTTTTCCCACAGGGTGATCCCCGACCAGTTGTCCGCCAGCACGTTCCGGTAGATATCGATCTTGTCCGTGCGGGCCCGGATCCGTGGTTCGCCGCCGGACTCGGACAGGTAGATGGCCGGATACGGAAAGGTGTCGCCGCGGTCGGCGTAGCCGCGGCCCTCGACCCAGTTGTTCCGCCGGATGGTGTTCTTCCGGATGACCGCGTTGTAGCTGGTCTCATAGATCAGCGCGGCGCCGTCGTTGGCCTCGAGCAGGTTGTTCTCGATGCGGAAGTCGTTGTTGTTGGTGTCCGCCCACAACCCTGTGCCGCGGTTGTCGTGCACCCAGTTGCCCCGTACGTCGGCGCCGTTGACGGCCCAGAACTTGATGCCCCCGGTGCAGCCGCAGCCCTCCCGCCGCCGCTCCCAGTCGCCGGTGTTGTTGCCCACGATCTCGTTGCCCTCGACCACCAGACCGCTGATACGGCCCTTGGCCTTGTACGCGTTCATGCCGTACTGACCGTTGTCGCGCAGACAACTGGCGCGGACCTGCTGGCGGGCACCGGCCATCAGCCCGGCCCCCGAGTTGTTCCGGATCGTCGTGTGCTCGATCACCCATCCGTCGGCCGAGTCATGGTTGACCACGCCCTCGTCGTGCGGCGCGACGAAACCCCGCACGGTCAGATAGCGGATGGTGACGTCGCGGGCGGTACCGCCGAACGCGTACTGGTTCTTCTTCCGGCCGTCGAGCACCGCGCCCGGCGCACCGAGGTAGCGGTCCCCCTCCTTGGGGATGACCTGGGCGTACCGGTCCGGCTCGAGCCTGTGCTTGCCGGGCCGAAGCCAGAACGTGGTGTTCCGGGGGCTGCTTTTCGTTTTCGCGGCCAGGTCACCTGCCACCGCGGGGTCGACCGTCACCGCGCCCGCCGGCGCCTTCGCCGGCCCGGCCGCGGGCTTGGCGCACACCCGGGCCACGGACGTGGCCGGCCCAGCGGTCGGCTTGGCCCGGGCACCCGGCGTGCTCTCACAGCCCGTCGCCGTCAGCAGGGCCAGCGCCAGCGGTGCCGCCAGCGCCCAGTGCCGCCTCCTGATCCCCACGCGCCCCCCTAGCCGCGGAACCTGAGCACGGTGGTGAACTCCCCCGACAGCGCGGTGCCGTCGGCGAAGCCGGTGCCGACCAGCGTGGTGGCGGGTTCCTTGCGCCCGAATCCGGCGGAGTACCAGCCCAGCGGCGGGTCACTCTCGCCGCGATGCGCCCGCCAGGACAGTTGCCCGGGCAGGTCGAGCACCGCGGAACGCCCCTCGCCGTCCCGGATCCAGGTGAGCACCGCCCGGTTCCCCACCAGATCCGCGGCGATCGCCGGGCCGAGGTGGAACGCCAGCCGTACGTCCCGGCGCGGGCCGCGCACCTCGTCGACCACCCTCAACTCCCGTTTCGCGGAGGTCAGTTCCACCCGGCGGCGGTGCATGGACCGCTGGTAGCCGTCGTGCTCGGCACACCAGCGGGCCGTCCCTGCGTCCGAGGTGTCCGAGGTGTCCGCGGTCAGGACGCGGCTGCGGGCATGCCGGGTCCACAGGAACGGGCCGCCGGAGACGGACTGGTCACCGCCGTCCACTTGCAGGGTGTTGTGGCCGAGGGTGGACCGGAAGTACTGCCGCCACTTTGGCTGCCCGTGGTAGCAGAACGTCCCCGGGTCGGCGAGCACATCGACCCCGTCGTGCCGGACCTCCACGGACAGCGCGTCCGCGTGGGCATGCGCGGCGATGGACAGGAAGCCGTGCGGACCGCCGTCGCAGCGGCACCAGATCTCTCCCGGACCGCGCAGGATGGTGAGCCCCGCGTCGGCGAAGTGGCCTGGTCGGCTCGGCGGGCGGAGCACGACCGGTGCGGCCGCGATGTCCGGGTACGGCCGGATGAGCGCGGCCAGCAGCGGGGTACGCACATCGGTACCGGTCACCTCCGGCCACCAGGCGAGCCGGCCGAACACGGCGTCCCCGGTGGCCAACAGCGAGGCCCAGCGGTCGGTGCCCGCGCCGTCCACGACCAGACCGTGCCCGTCGTCCGCGTCCCCCTGGCGCGGCGGACGCAGGTGGCTGTCCACGACGGCCGCGAGCGCGTCGGTCATCCGCAGCAGCACCAGCCGGATGGACGCGGGGACCGGCACGCGGGCGGCATCCGCCTCGGCCACCGCGGCCAGGCCCAGCTCCAGTACCAGCCCGTGATACTCGGTGGCCAGCTCGCGGTTGAGGCCGGAGTCGAAGGTGTTGCCGCGCAGGTGCCGCTCCAGCGACCGCAGCGCACCGGCCCGCCAGCGCGCCGAGGAGGGGAACCAGCCGAACGCGCAGGCCGCGGCGAACTGCCCGGCGGCCTCGGCGATGACGTGGTTGTTGGCCGAGGATCCCCGGCTGGGGAAGGCGGCCAGCCAGCGCTGGTGGTGCCAGATCTGGTTCAGCGCCACCGGGTTGCCCTCGAACAGCCCGGCCACGCCCGGCCAGCCGTCGAGCAGCCGGCGGATCCACACCCAGGACAGCAACCGGATCCCCAGCTCGATGCCGCTGATCCAGTGCACACCGCGCAGCGGTGGGTTGGCCGCCCACCACGACCGCAGGTGCGCGGCCACCCGCTCGGCGTACCGCTCGTCCCCGGTGATCGCGTAGGCGGCGGCGAGCACGGTGAGGTACTGGTGCCGGGACAGCTCCCAGATCTGCTTGATGTCCCCGACCGCGTCCTCGTTCCGGTACGGCAGGTTGAAGGCGTAGCCCCACGGAGCCCGGCGCCCGGTCTTCGGGTCGTACCACCAGTCCGGGTCGGCCAGGTCGTCGCGGACCACCCCGAAGTACTCGGCGTGCCCGTACATCAGCCGGTCCGCCTCGGCGATCAGACGCTTCGCGGCGTCCGGTGGCACCGCGGCGATCGTCCCGGCGGGCAGTACCGCGGTGAACCGGGCGCCGGTCACGCTTGGGCAGTCCGGCCGCGCCGACCGCCACCGCCGTCTGCGCACCGCGTCGGCCACCCGGCCCGCGACCTCCCGCGGTCCCATCCGGGACAGCCGCCGCAGATACCAGCTCGCGGTCATGGTCATCGCGCCCTCGCCAACGTCACCGGCGCACCGCCGGCCAGACCGGTCCGCACGGCGAGGGTGGCCGCCGTGGTGGCGACCAGCGACTCCAGCGGCACCGGCATCGGCCCGCCGGTCCGCACGGCCTTGATGAACGCGGCCAGCTCGGCGGACTGGCCCTTGTCCCGGGCCTTGGGCAGCCGCGAACTGATCCACCGCTTGCGGCCGCCGTCGTAGACAGCGGCACGGACGAAGTCGTCGAGCCGCAGCGCCTTGCCATCGGCGACCAGGTCCAGCGTCTCCTTGGGAAAACCGGCCGGGCCGGTGGTGACGTAGCTGATGGTGGCGGTGGACCCGTCCGGGTAGCGCAGCACGATCTGGAGGTCCTCGTTGCCGGACGTGGCGACCGCGTACACCGAGACCGGGTCGGAATCGAGCAGCCAGCTCGCCGTGTCGATGAAGTGTCCGCCCTCCCCGGCGAACCGCGAGCCCTCGGTGCCCTGCTGGAGGTACCAACTGCCGTGCGCGAGGCGGCCCGCGTTGACCAGGTAGCGGAGGTTCGCCGGACCGGTCCGGGTGCCGAGCCGCCTCTTGGCCTCCTGGAGCAGCGGCGCGAACCGGCGATTGAAGCCCACCTGGAGCCGGTCGTTGCCGGACTCCTCCACCGCCGCGAGCACCCCGGCCAGCTCGTCCTCGGTGAGGGCCAGGGGCTTCTCCACGAACACGGGCTTGCCGGCCAGCAGTGCCCTTCGGGTCAGTTCGGCGTGTGAGCTGTGCCGGGTGACCACGAACACCGCGTCGATGGACGGGTCGCCGAGCACGGCGTCGAGATCGGTGGTGGCCTCGGCGAAGCCGAACTTCCGCTGCGCGTTGGCCGCGGACAGCGCCGTCGTGGTGACGACGGTCGACAGCACGACTCCGTCGCGCGGTGCCAGATGCGGCAGCAGCATCGACGTCGCGTAGTTTCCCGCGCCGACGAACGCGAGGCGCACCGGCGTCGGGATGGCCCGGGCCGGGGCGGACGCGCCAGCGCCGCGTTGCTTCACCGCGGGCACGGCCACCGCCGGAGCCGCGGCCTCCGCTGTTTCCCGCGCGGGTTCGGGATACCGGAACAGCACGGCCACGGCCTTCAGGTCGCCGTCCTTGAGGCGCTGGTACGTCTCGACGGCGTCGTCGAAGTCGGCGACGTGGGAGACCAGCGGCTCCACGTCGACGCTGCCGCGGGCGAGGAGATCGAGGAAGCACGCCAGGTTGCGGCGCTCGGTCCAGCGCACATAGCCGATCGGGTAGTCCCGCCCCTCCAGCTCGTACTCCGGGTCGTAGCGACCGGGGCCGTAACTGCGGGAGAACCGGACGTCGAGCTCCTTCTCGTAGTACGCGTTCCACGGCAGGTCCAGGCGGCACTTGCCGATGTCGACGACCCGGCCGCGGTCCCGGCAGAGCCGGGCGGCCAGCTCGACGGGCTGGTTGCTGCCGCCGCCGGCGGCCAGATACACCTGGTCCACGCCGTGACCGCCGGTGAGCTCGGCGACGGCGGTCTCCACGGTCGCGGACGCCGGATCGCCGCAGGCCGCAGCACCCAGCCGCGCGGCGAGCCCGCAGCGCCCCGGGTCGGGGTCGGCCCCGACGACGCGGACTCCCGAGGCGGTGAGGAGCTGCACCACCAACTGCCCGATCAGCCCGAGGCCGATGACCAGGGCCACCTCGCCGAGCCGGGACTCGCCCCGGCGCACGCCCTGCATCGCGATCGACCCGACGGTGCCGAAGGCCGCGTGCCGCGGCGCGAGGCCGTCCGGCACCCGGGCGTAGAGGTTCTTCGGCACCCAGTTCAGCTCGGCGTGCAGCGCGTGCTCATTGCCGGCGCAGGCCACCAGGTCGCCGACCTTCACATCGTCGACCCCGGCGCCGACCTGCTCGACCACCCCGCACAGCGAGTAGCCCAGCGGCGTATAGGAGTCCAGCTTGCCCATCACCTTGCGGTAGGTGGCGGGCACCCCGTTGGTGGCCACGCTCTGCATGACCTTGGCCACCTGGTCGGGCCGGGAGCGGGCCTTGCCCAGCATCGACATGCCGGCCTCGGACACCTTCATCAGCTCGGTCCCGGTGGAGATCAGCGAGTAGGCGCTGCGGACCAGCACACCGCCCGGCTTGCACCCCGGCACCGGCACATCGAGCACCGCCAGCTCGCCGCTCTTGTAGTTCTGCACAACCTGTTTCACCCGAACTCCTCCGAATTCCTAAGCCGTTAACCGAGTGCTCTGGCCGGACCCGGAGGTCGCGTCGCGATACCAGTACTCGAGGGTCAGCACATGCCACAGATGCTTGGAGAAGTCCCGCTGTCCGGCGGCGTCCTCGGCGACCATCCGCGCCAGCGCGTCGCGGCGCAGGAACCCGGACCGGACGAGCACCCCGTCGTTGACCACCTCGCGCACCAGCGGTGCCAGATCCCGGCTCATCCAGGCCCGCAGCGGGGCGCTGAACAGGCCCTTGGGCCGGTACACGATCTCCCGCGGCAGGATCGAGGTGGCCGCCTCCTTGAGGACGGCCTTGCCCTGCCGTCCGACGATCTTGCGATCGCCGGGCACCGCGAACGCCGCCTTGACCACCTCGACGTCCACATACGGCACCCGCACCTCGGTCGAGGCGGCCATGCTCGAGCGGTCCGTGTACGCGAGGTTCAGGCCCGGCAGGAACATCCGGGCGTCGCCCAGACACATGCGGTTGACGAAGTCGTCGAGGTCATTGTCCTGATAGACGTCCGCATGTTCGGTCAGCACGTCCTCGACCGTCCCGGCCAGGTCCGGGTCGACCAGGGCGAGCAGCTCGTCCTGGTCGTACATGGTGTAGCTGCGCCGGAACGCGGTCTCCTCCGGCAGATCGGCGAAGGAGAGGAACCGCTTCGCGAAGCGCACCGACCGGTACCCCCGGCGGGACGTGGCGACCGGCAGCCGGTCCACGGCCGCGGACACCCCGCGCCGCAGCGGCCTCGGGACGCGCTGGTAGCGCAGCGCGAGGACGTTGGCCAGGTGCTTGCGGTACCCGGCGAACAGCTCGTCGGCACCCATCCCCGAGAGCATCACCTTGACCCCGGCCTCCCGGGCGGCCGAGCAGATCAGAAAGGTGTTGATCGCGGCCGGATCGCCGATCGGCTCGTCCAGGTGGTACGTCATCTCCGGCAGCAGGTCGAGCACGTTCGGAGCGATCTCGATCTCATGCAGGTCGACGCCGAACCGCTCGGCCACCCGCCGGGCATGGCGCAGGTCGTCCGGCATCGCCTCGAACCTGGCGTCCTCGGCGCGGAACCCGATCGTGTAAGCGGAGATCCCGGGCTGGTCGCGGGCGGCCAGCGCGGTCAGATAGCTGGAGTCGAGACCGCCGGAGAGGAAGGTCGCCACGGGTACGTCGGAGAGCAGATGGCGCCGCGTCGACTCCTCGACGATGGCGGCGACATCCGGCCGCTCGCCGGCCCGGGCCCGCTCCCGCCCCTCGGCGGCGACGTCCCTCAGGTCCCAGAACCGGCCGCGCTCCACCCGGCCGTCGGCCCGCAGGCGCAGCCAGTTCCCCGGCGGCAGCTTCTCCGCCTCGCGGAACGCGCACCGTGAGTCCGGCACCCAGTAGTACAGCAGCGAGGCCACCAGCGCCGCATGGTCCACCTCCAGCGACCCGCCGGTGGCGGCGGCGAGTGCCTTGAGCTCGGAGGCGAACACCAGGCCCGCACCGCGCCGGAGCAGGAACAGCGGCTTGATGCCGAGCTGGTCGCGGGCGAGCACCAGGTCGCCGGTGCGCTCGTCGAAGATCCCGAACGCGAACATGCCGCGCAGCCGGGGCAGACAGTCCGTGCCCCAGCGCCGCCAGGCTTCGAGCAGCACCTCGGTGTCCGAGGTACCGCGGAAGCGCACCCCGGCGGCCGTCAGTTCGGCACGCAGCTCGGGCGCGTTGTACAGCTCGCCGTTGTACGTCAGGGCGAGGCCGTCCGAGACCATCGGCTGGGCGCCGGTCCCGGACAGGTCGACGATGGCCAGCCGGCGGTGGCCCAGGTGCACTTCGCCGTCACCGGCGGGGTGGCTGTACCGGCCGGACCCGTCCGGACCGCGGTGGGCGAGGGTGTCGGTGAGCCGGTCGGTCACGACCTTCCCGTCCGGCCATCGGTAGGTGCCTGCGATGCCACACATGTCCTACTGCGCCTCCTGGTCGCTGTCCGGGACCCGTGCGGCCCACATCGGCGGCCGCTCCGTCCGTAGCCGGCCCTTCACGTTCTGCCGGGCGGGCCGCTCGCCATGGCCCCGCAGCGCGATATGCAGCCCGTCCCACAGCGTGCCGTCGGTCCGGTCCCGCGGATCGGGGTCGATCAACACCACACCGATCACCGGAATGCGCTGGTCCGCGAGCTGCCGCGCCACGGTGTGCAGCCATGCGGCGCTGCCGTGCCCGGCACGCACGACGAGCACGGTCCGGGTGCCGAGGTACTGGAGGTCGGTCCACGCCGTGCCGGGCGCCACCGAGCCGACTCCGAGCCGGCGCTCCTGATCCGGCATGGCCGCGGCCTGCTCGCCGCTGACCACGGCCGGGTCTCCTGGCTTCGCGCGGCGGCCCGCGAGCTGCGGGCCGGGCAGACCATCGACGATGACCACCGGGCCGTCCGCCGCCAGTGCCCCGGCGACGTCCAGGGCGATCGCGCTCGTGCTGCGCGCACAGCCCAGCTCCAGCAGCGACACCGGTTCCGCACAGTCGCGCACGGTGCGGGCCAGGGACGTGGTGAGCCTTGTCCGGGCCGCCCGGGTGCGTCGGCGCTGCCACAGCCCGCCCGTCCGGCGGGGCAGCTCCGCGATGACCGAGGCGCCGAGGTTCGCCGCGATCTCCCGGCGCAGCACGGGGCGGTCCGCCACCACCGTGCCGACCGCGGCCAGCGCGAGCCCGAGGACGAGCCCGAGGACGAGCCCGACCGCGGCGTCGGTGACGGCGGCCTTGGGCAGGGAGTACCGCACCGCGCGCGGGGCGTCCACGATCTGGGTGCCGGAGACGACCTGGGGTGTGCCGGTGCGCGCCTCCGCGGCGCGCTGGTCGAAATCGGCGATCCGCGAGTTGAGTTCGGCGCGGCGGGCGAAGAGCGACTCGGTGCCCGCCGACGCCTTCGGATCGCTGTCCGGCGATCGCTCTCCGATCTCCTTGTTGACCCGGGCGAGCTCGCCCCGCATGCGGTCACGCTGATCGAGCAGGGCCTTGGCTTCGGCCTTCGCGGTTTCCCGCATCCGCCGCACATGGTCCGCGACGAACGTGTCGGCCAGCGCCTTGGCGCGGGCCACCGCTTGCGCGTCGCTGTCGCCGGTCACGGTGATCTGGAGCAGGTTGTTGGTCAAGCCGGTACCCCGGTAGTCCTGCATGAAGTCCTCGGGTTTTTCCGGGGACTTGAGGGACTGGAGGGCCTTGTCGGCGATCCGCGTGGTCTGAAGCAGTGCGACGTCGGTACGGATCAGCGTTCCGGTGTCGTTCGGCTGGTCCTCCTTGTGCGCGACCAGCACCTTGGTCACCGCGGTCGGCGGCGGCGGAAGCAGGACCGCCACCGCCGCGCCGGCCAGCAGCCCCAGCAGCGCCAGGGAGCACCACAGGCGGCGGCGCCTGCGCACCGCCACCACCAGTGCCTGGAGGTCCAGCAGCGGAGCGGAGGCCGACGACTCCGAAGTCTTGCTCGTCGTCACACCGAACCTCCCGGCGCGTGGCCGCGAGCCGTGAGCGCGGGTGTGGCGGCATCCCGGGGAGGGCCGGCGGACCGTGCCGGACGGGCCCGGACCGTGGCGGCGACGACGATGCCGACGACCTCATGCCTCGCGTCCGCACACGCCTCGGCGACGTCGGCGAGCTCCTCCGCGGTCCGCGTGCCCGCGCTGAGCACGACCAGGGCACCGGACTCGGCGTCGCGGTCCGGCACCACCGGCTGGGACACCGAGACCGCCACCACCCGCAGCATGGGGTATCCCCTGCTCGAAGAGGTCGGGGAAGCATCGCTCTCGGCCTCGGCGACGAGCTGTCCGGCGGCCCGGCGGGCGACCTCGTCGCCGTCCGGGACGACAACCAGCAGCCGCCGGGGGCCCGGCAGTTGGTCCCGGAGGCGGGCGCACACCCGCCGGTAGCGGAGCTGCCTGCTCGCCTCGTCGCCGGACGTCCGCGGGGTCGGCAGGTCCCACCGGATGTCGACGCCCAGCAGCCGGCGGATCCGGGCCCGCGGGCCACGGCCTTCCGGCCGCCGCGCCCGCCGTTCACCGGGTACGTCGACGGTGCCCAGCAGCGGGGAGCCCAGCGCCGCGGCGATCTCCGGTCCGGTGCGCGGTCGGCGGCTCACCCGTGCGGCGGCGAGATGGCCGATGACCGCGATCAGGAAGAACAGCAGCGCCCCGGCGACGATGAACTGCGTCCTGGTCGGCGCCGCCTCGCCGGTCGGCCGGGCCGCCGGCCCCATGACGACCATGGTGCCCCTGTTGGTCGCCGGGTCGGCCTCGTCCAGCTTTTTCACTGCCTCCTGAAGCGCGGTACGCAGCTTCGCCAGCTCGGTGCGGGCCTGCACGCCCTCCACGGTCCGCCCCGGATCGGCCGCCTCGGCCAGGTCGGTGATGCGGCGGTTGGTCTGCACCACCATCTTCCGCAAGTCCTCGGGCCCGGCCGCCGTACCGGGGTCGGTGTTGTCGCCCGCGAGCCGCGCGGCGAAGGTGACGAACTGCTGGGCCACCTGGTCGGAGAGCTGCCGGGCACGCTCCGGGGTGTCGGCCGTACCCGAGATCTTGATGATGTTTCCGTCGGCGGCCTTGGCGCTCACCCGATCCCGCAGCCCGCTGCCGCCGACCCCGGGCCAGCCGAGTGTGGCGGCCACCCGGTCGACCACCACCGAACTGGTCGCGATCTCCGCCTGGGTCAGCAGCTCGCGCTCCTCCCACTGCCCCGGCAGCAGTACCGATGCCGACGTGGTGTACCGCGGCGGAAACAGCAACGAGGTGCCGTAGCCGACGAGCGCACCCACCACGGCGAGGACGGTGAGCAGCCGCCAGCGCCGACGGAGCATCCGCCCGATCGTGACCAGGCGTATCGTGTCATCGCTCAACGGTGCGGCCTCTTCCTCGGCCGCACCGGGTCGCCCGCCGACACCGGAGTGTGGTCGCGGCAGGCGGCGGCGTAGGCGGCGAGCAGCGACGCCTGCGAGTTCCGCCAGGAGAGCGGCCCGCCGATCCGCTCCTGGCCGATCTTCCCCATCCGGGCCCGCTGCTCCGGATCGTCGAGGAGCAGCGCGATGAGCCCCGCGAACGCGGCCTCGTCGTTGGCGGGCGCGTAGACGGCGGCGTCACCGGCGGAGACGCGCGCCTCCTTCAGGTCGAACGAGACGATCGGCCGGCCCATCACCATGTACTCCAGGACCTTGTTCATGGTCGACACGTCGTTGAGCGGATTGCGCGGGTCGGGGGAGAGACACACATCCGCGGTGGACAGATAGCGCACCAGGTCGGCGTCCGGGATACGGCCGGTGAACCGCACCTGCTCGGAGAGCCCGAGCCGCCGGGACAGCTCCACCATCGCGTCGAAGGCGTCGCCGGCGCCGACGAACACCGCATGCCAGTCGGTCCGTCCGAGCTCGTCGCGCAGCTTCGCCAGGGCCCGCAAGGCGTAGTCGACGCCGTCCTGCGGGCCCATGACGCCCAGATAGCACAGCAGATGGGGCTTGCCGCGCTTCAACTCCGGTTCGGGCGGCACCGGTTGGAACCGGTCGGTCCGAGGCGCGCTGCGCACCACGAAGACGTCCTCAGGCCGCTTTCCGCCACGGCGCAGCGCGACGTCCCGGTAGCTCTCGTTCGTGGCGAGCACGATGTCCGCGGCCCGGTAGGTCCGCCGTTCCAGCGCGCACACGGCGCGGTAGAGCAGGTCCTCGCCGCGGTTGAACCGGGAGAGGTACAGCTCGGGTACCAGATCGTGCTGGTCGAAGACGAACCGCGCGCCGCGCCGCTTCAGCCACCACGCCGCCAGGAACAGCAGGTCGGGCGGATTGCAGGCGTGGACCACATCGACCGGGCCGACCTTGCGGGCCAGCCGGGCCGTATGCCACAGCGCCGATCCGTACTCCCGCAGATACCCGGCCGGTCCTCCGGTGGCCGCGCGCAACGGGTAGCGGTGGATCCGCACCCCGTCGATCTCCGCCTCGGGCTCCGTGTCCCGCTTGTCCCCCCGGGGACAGATGACGTGCACCTCCCAGCCCGCCTCGCGCAGCGTCGTGCACTCCTGCCACACCCGCCGGTCGAACGGCACCGACAGGTTCTCCACCAGGATCAGCGCGCGACGGTTCAGCGCGCCACCGCCGGTCGTGTCACCAAGCAAGGCCCATGTACCCCGGTTCGGCCCGGCGCGCCTCGGCGTCGGGAAGGCGGATGAGATCGACAAGCACCGGACCGTCGCCCTGCGGCAGCGCCGACAGCACGTCCGGATCCCTGGTCCCGACCAGGCACACCTCGGCGTGCTCCAGCACCTCGCCGACGGATTCCGCGAGCAACTGCGCGAGATGCGGCAGCCGGTTCTCGATGTACTCGCGGTTCGCCCCGATCAGCCGGGAGAGGTTGACGTTGGCGTCGTAGATCCGCAGGTCGTAACCCTTGCCGAAGAGCCGCTCCGCCAGTTCGACGAGCGGGCTCTCGCGGAGATCGTCGGTGCCGGGTTTGAAGGACAGCCCGAACATGCCTATCCGGCGCTTGCCGGTGCGCTCGACCAGGTCCACCGCGCGCTGGAGATGGTCGGAGTTGGAGGGCAGTACGTGGGCGAGAATGGGAACCGAGACATCGGCCCGCTGCGCCGCATAGACCAGGCTGCGCAGATCCTTGGGCAGACAGGAGCCGCCGAAGGCGAAGCCGGGCCGCAGATAGGCGGGGCTGATGTTCAGCTTGCGGTCGGCCAGGAACACGTCCATCACCTGGTGCGAGTCCACCCCGAGCGCCTGGCACACCGAGCCCAGCTCGTTCGCGAAGCCGATCTTGAGGCCGTGGAACGCGTTGTCCGCGTATTTGATCGCCTCGGCCGTCGGGACCGGCACCCGGAACACCTCGCCGGGCACGCCGTCGTACAGCGCCATCACCGCGTCGCCGCTCGCCGGGTCGAGCTCGCCGATGACGGTCTTGGGCGGGTCGAAGAAGTCCCGCACGCTCGTGCCCTCGCGCAGGAACTCCGGGTTGACCGCGACCCCGAAGTCCACCCCGGCCGTGCCGCCGACGTTCTTCTCCAGGATCGGCACCAGCAGGTTCAGGCAGGTGCCCGGGAGCATGGTGCTGCGGAACACGACGGTCTGCCGGCCCCCGTGCCCGGCCCCCTCGGCCAGCGCGGCGCCGATCTGCTCGGTGACCCGCTCCAGATATGTGGTGCACAGGCTGCCGTTGGGCTCCGACGGCGTGCCCACGCAGACCAGCGACACCTCGCTGTTCCTGATCGCCTCGCGGACGTCGCCGGTGGCGCGTAACGCTCCGGTCCGCACGACCTCGGCGATGAGCTCGCCGATCCGCTCCTCGACCACCGGCGCCTTGCCGTCGTTGACCAGGTCCACCTTCACCTGGTTGACGTCCACCCCGATGACCTCGTGCCCCATGCCGGCCAGGCACGCGGCCGATACACAGCCCACGTAGCCGAGCCCGAAAACGCTGACTCTCATGCCCCGTCTCTCCCCCCAGGCAGGCCCTCGCGGCCTGCGGTCCGCGCGCCGGTCGGTCGACCTGCGCGCATCAATAGGCCCCCTGCCCGTGCAGCACCGCACGCAGCGTCTTCCACAAGATCACTGTGTCCAGGGCCAGCGACCAGTCCTCCACGTACCGCAGGTCGAGGCGGACCGCCTCCTCCCACGGCAGGTCGCTGCGCCCGCTGATCTGCCACAGACCGGTGAGCCCGGGCTTGACCAGCAGCCGCCGCCGGATGTCCGGGCCGTACGCGGCGGACTCCTCCGGCAGCGGAGGCCGCGGGCCGACGAGCGACATCGATCCGGTGAGCACGTTGAAGAGCTGCGGAAGCTCATCGAGCGAGTACCGGCGCAGCACCGCTCCCACCCGGGTCACCCGCGGATCCCGGCGGACCTTGAACAGCAGACCCGCGCCCTCGTCGCGGTCGGCCAGCTCCGCACGTGCCCCGTGGGCCCCGGCGACCATGGTGCGGAACTTGAGAATGGTGAACTCGCGGCCGTCCTTGCCGACTCTGCGCTGGCGGTAGAACGCCCCACCCCGACTGTCCACCAGCACAAGCAGTCCGACGAGCGCCATCAGCGGCGCGAACAGCACCAGCAGGACCGCCGCGCCCACCCGGTCGACAACCCCCTTGATCGCCCGGCGGCCCCCGGTGAAGGTGGGCATGCTGACCCGCAGCAGCGGGATTCCGAGCACCGCGTCGACGTGCAGCCGCGGCCCGGCCACCTCCATCAGCACGGGGGCCACGACCATCTCGGCATCGCTGCCCTCGAGATTCCAGGCCAGCCGCTGCAACCGGTCCGGTGACCAGTGCGGATCCGGTGTGACCGCGACGACACGGTAGCCGTCGTGGCGGACGTGCTTGGCGACGTCCGTCAGCCGGCCGACGACCCGCACTCCGTCCAGGTGGTCACTGTCGGGCCCGCGACCGTCCGTCGTGCACACCGCCTCCACCCGCCAGCCGAGGTGCGGGAACTTGCGGGTCCGGGTGATCAGATCGCGCACGGTGGCCGGGCTCCCGGCAGCGAGTACCGGTCTCAGACACCGTCCTTCCTTGCGCTGTTTGTGCAGCCAGAGGCGGAGCACATACCGCGCGGTCATGGTGATCAGCGCGATCGCGGGGATCGCGACGAAGATCCAGAGCTTGATGTTGCGCGAGGTCAGAGCGATCCCGCCGAGCGCCAGGACGACGGTCGCCGTGAACAGTGAGCGGCCGAGCCGGCGGAATTCCTCGGCGCCCTGGCCGAGCACGGCCGGAGCCCATGACCGGCTCACCGCAAGCGCCCCCAGCACCAGCAGCTCGGTGCCGAAGGCGAGAATTCCCCACTTCTCGTGCCAGTTGGCCGCGTCCCGGGCCCCGAAGAAGTTGCCGATTGCCGCCACCACGAAGGCGGTGGCCACGGTATCGCTGGTGATCACGGTACGGCGGTACCGCTGCTCCCAGTTGCTCGCGGGCCGGCTGACTGCCCCGTTCGCCAGACGCCCGCGCACTGACGAAAACGGGCTGACTAATCCCCCTCGCCGCACAGAACCCCCCCAGGTCCCCAGTGGTTCGACGTGTTCGCCTAACACTGTTCCTCCCCCTCGGGAGGCCCCCCCTCCCGCACTGTTCCTCCCCTCGGGAGGCGTTCCTCCTCGCGGGAGGCCCCCGCCCCCGTGAGTGACATCCCGGATAGCGCAGCGCTACGTGGACACCCGAGACCCCACCCGGACGGGTGCGGACTCGCATGTCTTGCCAGACGCTGGAGGTGCGTGGGAACCCGTCGAAACCTCGGGTGCTCCCCACACCCAAGGCCGCCCCTCTCGGGCTCCCGAGAACTGACCAACCCCACGTCCGGCACCCGGGACGCGCCTGCTGGCCGCCCGTAGCGCCGGAGTTGTAGATCATTATTTGTCGCTCGTGTCCAACATGTGAAGCACGGGTCAATCTAGAACATGAGGGCCTGTCTGAAGAAGAGTTGTGTGCAATTTGTGCTCAAAGTTTGAAGCCGGATCCACCGAACGGTGACTGCCCGCGGGGTCTTGGCGCCGAAAACGGGCCTTGTGGCCTGTGATGACGGGAGTTCTCCGGGCTGCCGGCACCGGGCAACCCCGAGGCGTCTGTCCACACATCCAGCCTCTGTGTGCACTCCTCTACGTCGATGGCGGTGCGATGAGTTACCGCCGCGGAGTGATGTGAGGTGCTGCGCGTCGCTTCCGGAGTACTACTGCCTCGCGGTGATCACCGGCGCCAGCGCCGGGATCGGCGCCGCGATCGCACACCGTTTCGCCGCTGCGGGTGCGGCGGTCGCTCTGCTCGGCCGGCGATCCGGGCTGCTGGACGACCTCGCCGCGACCCTGCGGGCGGAACACTCCGCCGAAGTCCTCCCGGTCGCGGTCGATGTCGCCGGCCCCGCCGCGCTGACCGCCGCCGCGTCGACGATCCGTGCCACCCTGGGCCGTCCCGATCTGGTCGTCGCCAACGCGGGGGTGATGCTCGGAGCGCCGTTCGACGAGGCGGATACGGCCGAGTGGGACCAGATGATCGATGTGAACCTTCGCGGTCTGCCGGCGACCGGCCGGGTCTTCATCGCGGACCTGCTCGCCGCGGCCGAGGCCGGACGGGTCGCGGACCTGGTGAACCTCGGCTCGACCGCGGCGGAAGTGATTTTCGCCGACTACCCGGTCTATGGCGCGACCAAGGCGGCGGTCACCCAGCTCACCCGCAACCTGCGTGCCTCTCTCGGCCCTCGCGGCGTACGGGTGCGGTCCGTCGACCCGGCCTTCGCCGTCACCGAGCTCGGCTCCGACATGACGCACGAGGCCACTCGGGTCGGGCTGGACGAGATGCGGTCGGCCATCACGACCATCACCGCGGAACACGTGGCCGATGCCATCACGTTCTCGGTGGCGGTACCGGGCCGGGTCGACATCGCCGAGCTGACAGTGGTTCCCACTGAGCTCGGCTGAGAACGGCGGGTGGGCGCCCTCGGCGCGGCCTTCCGCCGGGACACGATGCGGTGGCCGGTCAGGCGGTGGCGGGGGTCATCGGTCGCTCGGGCTGTGCCGGGATCCGGCGGTGAATGTCCTCGAGCAGGGCCCGCATCGCCATGCGGAAGATCTCGGCCTGGTGCTCGCCGATGAAGGAGGTGTGTCCGAACACCTCCAGGACGACCATGCCGTGCAGATGGCCCCATGCGCCGAGCAGGAGCGCGGTCGCCGGGGGCGGCAGGGTTTCCGGGCCGTGCGGAAACAGGGGTTCCAGATGTGCCTCAAGAGCCGGCGAGAGCCCCCGGGTGTCGGCCGCGGCCAGTTGTGCCGTGGTGAACCCGTCGAACATCTCGTACTGGAATATCTCGCACATCCGGCGCATCGCCTGCGTGGTCGGGCCGTCGTGGGGCGCCGCGTAACGAGGCAGCGGCGCTCCGTAGAGCAACTGAAATCGCTCGACGTGGGTGATGGCCCATCGGCGATAGCCCTCGGTGGCGGCCATGAACCGCACCTCGGCCGATTCGTCCGCCGCTGTGTCGACGGCTGCCGTCACGGCGTCTGCCAGGTCCCGGTACGCCTTGGTGACGAGCATGGTGAGGAGGGCGTCCCGGTTGGGAAAGTAGTGGTAGAGCCCCTGGACCGTCATGCCCAGGTTGCGGGCGACGCCCCTCAGGGACAGGGCGTGCGGCCCGTGTTCGGCGATGTAGCGCTCGGCGGCCTCCACGATCTCCTGGGTGGCGACGGCCCGGCGCCGCTGGCGCAGGGATGGCACAGCCGTCGTATACGGGTCAGCGGACATGCGGCGATCCTACGACGGCCCCTCCGACGAGGTATCGGAATGCGGCGCCACGTTGAGACGCCGAACATGGCGGCCCGAATTTCCTCACAGGTGTCAGGTAAATCTCCTACTGCTCAAACGGCGACGGTCTCACTAGCGTCGTGCTCGGCGACGAAGAGCGCGGCACCGCACCCCCTCTGACGGGGTGAAGGGGCTCTGTGACGCATTGCGTCGGCTCCTGCCTGGCTCCTGCCCGGCCGACGCCCCTCGCCTATTTCGCAGAACGCACTGAAGGAGATCCTCCGTGTTCGAACGTATGGCCGAGCTGGCGATTCGCCGGTCCCGGCTGGTGCTCATTGTCGCCGTTGTGGCCGTGGCTCTTATGAGCGCGGTAGGTGCGGGTGCCTTCGACAAGCTGAAGGGCGGCGGCTTCGACGACCCCGCCTCCCCGTCCACCCGAGCGGCGGAAGTCATCGACGACAAGTTCGGCGGAGAGACGAACCTGGTCCTGCTGGTCCGCTCCGCCAAGGGGCGCGTCGACACCCCCGCCTCCCGCGAGAGTGGCCGGGCCCTGGTGGCCGACCTCAAGCAGGAGAAGGAGCTCAGCAACGTCGTCTCGTACTGGGAGACGAACAGCCCCGACCTCCGTTCCAAGGACGGCCGCGAAGCCATGGTGCTCGCCCATGTGACGGGCGACAGCACGGAGCAGCGGGACAACGCCCAGAAGATCCTGGACGCCTACACCGGCACCTACGAGGACAGCCTCACCGTCCAGGCCGGAGGAGGCGCCGCCGTAGGTGCCGGGCTGTCGAAGCAGGTGGTCGACGATCTGGTCCTCGCCGAGGCGATCGCGATACCGCTGACCCTTGTACTGCTCCTGTTCGTCTTCGGCAGTGTGGTCGCGGCCCTGCTGCCGCTGGCCATCGCGGTCATCGCGGTCATGGGCTCGTTCGCCCAGCTCTTCCTGCTCGGCAGCGTCACCGATGTCGCCGACACCGCGACCAACCTCACCACCGCCCTGGGCCTCGGACTGGGCATCGACTACGCCCTTTTGATGGTCAGCCGCTTCCGGGAGCAGCTCGCGGCCGGGGTGAGCGTGGACGACGCCGTCCGGCGGACGGTGCACACCGCGGGCCGCACCGTCGCCTTCTCCGCCGCCACCGTCGCGGCGGCCCTGGCGGCACTCCTCGTGTTCCCGCAGTACTTCCTGCGCTCGTTCGGCTTCGCCGGAGTCGGTGTCGTCGCCATCGCCGCCCTGAGCACCCTGTTCGTGATGCCGGCCCTGCTGAAGGTGCTGGGGCACCGGGTCAACAGCGGGCGGCTGCCGTGGGTGAAGTCGCGGCGCGCCGGTGCCCACCAGGTGCCTCTGTGGGGACGACTGGCGCGCGCCGTCATGCGGCGGCCCGCGCTCACCGCACTGCCCGTCCTCGCCGTGCTGCTGTTTGTGGCGAGTCCCCTGCTGAACATCACCTTCGGTACGCCGGACGAGCGCGTGCTGCCCGAGGACGCCGAGAGCCGCCAGGTCTCACAGGTCCTTCGGACAAAGTTCGGCGGCAGTGACGACTCTGCCCTCCACATCGCCATCGACCAGGCCGTGGACAAGGCCCCGCTGGCGTCGTACGCGGGCCAACTGTCCAGGCTCGAGGGCGTCGAGCGGGTCGAGACCAGTACGGGGACCTACACCAAGGGACAGTCCGCGGCGACCGGCCCGGCCAACTCCGCCTTCGGCAGGCCCACCGCACAGCGGATCAGCGTGGTGAGCGGCCTGACACCGAAGTCGGACGCGGCCCAGAGTCTGGTCGAGCAGGTGCGCTCGGTCACCCCGCCCCCCGGGACCCACCCCCTGGTCGGGGGAACGGACGCGGTGCTCGTCGACGCCAAGGATTCCATCGCCGACAAGCTCCCCGTGGCCGTGGCCCTGGTCGTCCTCACCACGTTCCTGCTGCTCTTCCTGTTCACCGGCAGCATCGTGCAGCCGCTGCGCGCACTGCTCCTCAACCTGATCAGCCTGGGCGCCACCCTCGGCGTGATGACCTGGATCTTCCAGGACGGCCACCTCTCCTCACCGCTCGGCTTCACCGCGCAGCCGATGGAGGTGTCGATGACGGTGCTGATGTTCTGCATCGCCTTCGGCCTCTCGATGGACTACGAGGTCTTCGTCACCAGCCGGATCAAGGAGCTGCACGACCACGGGGCCGACAACGAGACCGCCGTGGTCAACGGTCTGGGCCACACCGGACGCATCGTCAGCGCGGCTGCCTTCCTGCTCGCGGTGAGCTTCTTCGCCTTCGGCACCGCCAAGATCAGCTTCATGCAGATGTTCGGTCTCGGCAGCGGACTGGCCGTCCTCCTCGACGCCATCGCCGTCCGCGGTGTCCTCGTCCCCGCCGCGATGCGTCTGCTCGGGAAGACGGCCTGGTACGCGCCCGGCTTCCTGCGCGAGCTCCATATGCGGTACGGCCTCGGCGAAGGCGGCCCCGAGCCGACATCCGCACCCGGACCCGTGGCAGCGGCTCCGACCCGCACCGAGGACTCGGCCAGGGTCTGACCAGGGCCTGTATCGGATCCGTGGGCACAGCCACTCGCTCATGTCCGCTACGGGGGAGGGCGCCCGTAGCGGACCGCGAGTGCGTCGTGTCCCGTGGCCACGGTCCGGGGTGGTGCTAGCGGCTGATCGTGTCGAGGGTGGCGTCGAGGTCGGTGGTGCGGGGCCGGTTGTGGGGCAGTTTGGCAAGCAGCATGGCCATGCCGCAGGTGTCGGTGAGTGCGGAGAAGACCAGGCCGCCGCCGATGGCGGCGGACAGCCAGCGGGCGGGGCGGTAGCGGGTGCCCAGGGCGAGGCCGGTGACGACGAGGGAGCCGGCGGCGAGGCGGACCTGACGTTCCATGGGCCAGGCGGCCTTGGTGGTGCCGTCGCGGTGGACGGGGTGGCCGTGCTGGATCCAGGCCGTGGTGCCGCCGGTGAGGGTGGCGGCGGGGATACCGGCGGCGGCGAGCCGTTCGCAGGCGGTGGTGGAGCGGTTGCCGGAGGCGCAGACCATCAGCAGCGGGCCGCGGACGGCTGCGGCCTTGAGGGCGGGCAGGGCGATGTCGAGGTGGTCGAGGGGGATGTTGTGGGCGCCGGGGAGGCGGCCGGAGGCGTATTCGCCGGGGGTGCGGACGTCGATGACGGTGTAGTGGTGCAGTTCCTCGGCGGCCTGGGCGGGGTGGAGGGCGGTTGCGGTGTGCATGGGGCGGACGTTCCTTCTCGGTAGCTGTGCCGAACGGACTAGAATACCTGCGGGGGTATCGATAGCAGGAGGCAGTGTGGAGCTGGAGATGGCGGCCGACGAGCTGAAAGGTGTGCTCAACCGGCTGCGACGGGCTCAGGGGCAGATCGCCGGGATCATCAAGATGATCGAGGACGGCCGGGACTGCGAGGACGTGATCACGCAACTGGCGGCGGTGTCCCGGGCGCTGGACAGGGCGGGGTTCGCGATCATCGCGACGGGTCTCCAGCACTGCGTGGCCGAGGGCGGGCAGCCGACCGCGGACCGGCAGCAGATGCGGGCGCGGCTGGAGAAGCTGTTTCTCTCCCTCGCCTGAGGTGTGGGTCGTGCTTGCCTGAGGTGTGGGTCATATCAGGGCGTCCGGCGGGGCGGTCGAGGCCGACCCGGACCAGTTCCCGCTGGGCGGCAGCGATCTGCCCGGGGGTCTCGGCGAGGAGGGTGACGGGCTTGCCCCAGGGGATCAGCCACGCCAGGTAGGTGGCGAGCTTGCCCGCGCCCTCGAAGTTGAAGGTGCCGGCCACATGGCCCTCGGCGAAGGCGACCCGGCTGCGCAGGTCCACCACCCATTCACCCGCCGCCAGCCGCCCGGCGATCTGTGCGGCGTCGGCGGGCTCGGGCGGGGTGAGGTCCACGGGTGCGGGACCGGCGGCGTTGGCCGGGCCCATATGCGTGTAATAGGCGGGCACGTCCTCCAGCCCGGCCAGTGTGCGGGCGACGAAGGTGTCCACGTCCAGGGTGAACGCGTCGTTGTTCGCGCGCTCCTCGCCGATCGTGGTGGCGTCCCCCCTCCGCCTGGGCGGACGAGCAGAAGCTGCCGACCCCGTGCGTCGGCAGCACGGGCACCTCGTCGTCGAGTTCATCGGCGAGCCGGTGGACGGAGGCGTGCTGGTCGCGCGCCAGGTGCTCGGTCAGCCGGGGTGCCACCAGGTCCGGGCGGCCCACCGAGCCGATCAGCAGCGAGCCGCCGGTGAAGACCGCCACCCCCCCGGCCGTCCTCCGTCAGCAGGTAGGAGGTGTGGTGCGGGGTGCGGCCGGGAGTGGCGATCGCCCGCAGCGTCAGGTGCCCGTCCACGTCCATCGTGTCACCGTCGGTGACGGGAGTGCGGGCGTAGGAGACCTCCGCGGCGGCCGGGACCAGGTAGCGGGCGCCGGCCAGCCGGGCCAGTTCCAGGCCGCCGGTGACGTAGTCGTTGTGCACATGCGTCTCCGCCACATACGCGATCCGCACCCCCCCGCCGGGCCGCGGCGGCCACCACCTGATCCACGTCGCGCGGCGGATCCACGACGACCGCGGCACTCGGACCGCCGGCCAGATAGCTGCGGTTGCCCAGGCCCTCGAACTCCAGGGTGTCGACGAACAACACGGGTATGACTCCTCTCCGTAAGGATTTACCCCCGGGGGTATCTGCTCCGCACTCTAACAGAGGTACCCCTGGGGGTATTTATTCGGGCGGAAAGCGCCTACGGCCGCTGTGAGACCGACCACAGGGTCCGGCGCCCGTCGGATGGCGCCGCCGGGCCGTGAGCGAGGCCGGAGAATCCGCCTCCCATCAGGCGCGATACAACAGGGACGGCGGCGATTGGCGGCGGCGCGCCACCCTGCCGCGCGGCCACGGGCCCGGACCACCGACGCCCCGGAAGACGAGCGGCTCCGGTTAACGCTGGGTAAACTGCCTGTTCGGCGTATGCGGGCGTCGGTTCGACCGGAGGGGGCGGAACATGTCCGTCCGGCCACCGGTGCCCGCGATTCGAGCCGGCCGCTGGACGGCCGAGCCGAGTGGTCGCCCTCGCGGAAACCATCAGCCGCGAGCGGGTGTTCGGGACCCGGCTCAGTGTGGAGCCGGATGGCAGAGGCCGATGGTCCGGGTCGACCGGGCGGTGTCGCCGAACATTCGGTTCACCGACTGCGGAGAGGCCGGATGGCCGTAATAGACGAGTCCCAAGCACTGATCGACGAGCCCCGAGCACTGATCGACCCGCTGCTCGCGCCCGGCGAGGAGGGGCCCGCGGCACCGCCCGCCCTCTTCCCCGGACACGGCGCCCACGCCGAGCGCACCCTCATGGACGTCCTCGGGGAGACGGCCCGGCGCCACCCGAACGCGCCCGCCGTCGACGACGGTACGGCGGCACTCAGCTACCGTGCGCTCCTCGCCGAGGTGGAGAGGGTACGGCTGCGGCTGGTCGAGGCGGGCCTCGGCGTCGGTGACCGGGTGGGCATCCGAGTCCCGTCCGGGACCGCCGATCTGTACGTCGGGATCCTCGCCGTGCTGGCCGCCGGCGCGGCCTATGTGCCGGTGGACGCGGAGGACCCGGACGAGCGGGCCGAGCTGGTCTTCTCCGAGGCCGCGGTGAGCGTGGTCCTCGGCGACGGGCTCGAGATGACGGTGCGCGCCGAGCCGCACGGCGTCCCCGGCCGCCCGGGGCCCGGCGACGACGCGTGGATCATCTTCACCTCCGGATCGACCGGCAAGCCCAAGGGCGTCGCCGTCACCCACCGCAGCGCGGCCGCGTTCGTGGACGCCGAGGCCGGGCTGTTCCTGGCCGATGAGCCCATGGGGCCGGGCGACCGGGTGCTGGCCGGGCTGTCGGTGGCCTTCGACGCGTCCTGCGAAGAGATGTGGCTCGCCTGGCGCAGCGGCGCCTGCCTGGTGCCGGCGCCCCGGTCGCTGGTGCGCACGGGCGTCGACCTCGGCCCCTGGCTGGTCGAGCAGGAGATCACCGTGGTCTCCACGGTCCCCACGCTGGCGGCGCTGTGGCCGGTGGAGGCGCTGGACGACGTACGGCTGCTGATCTTCGGCGGCGAGGCGTGCCCGCCGGAACTGGCCGAGCGGATGGCGGTCGAGGGCCGCGAGGTGTGGAACACCTACGGTCCGACCGAGGCCACTGTCGTCGCGTGCGCCGCGCAACTGACCGGCGAGGGCCCGGTGCGGATCGGGCTGCCGCTCGCCGGCTGGGAGCTGGCGGTCGTGAACGCCCGGGGCGAGGCCGTGCCCATGGGCGAGGTCGGCGAGCTGGTGATCGGCGGGGTCGGGCTGGCCCGGTATCTCGACCCGGCGAAGGACGCCGAGAAGTACGCCCCGCTGCCGTCGATGGGCTGGCCGCGGGCGTACCGCAGCGGTGACCTGGTGCGCGCCGAGGAGGAGGGGCTGCTGTTCGTCGGCCGAGCCGACGAACAGATCAAGCTGGGCGGCCGCCGGATCGAGCTGGGCGAGGTGGACTCCGCGCTCCAGGGGCTGCCGGGCGTGGCGGGCGCCGCGGCCGCAGTGCGGACGACCAAGGCTGGCCACCAGTTGCTGGTCGGCTATGTCGTGCCCGAGGACACCGGTACCGGCTTCGACCAGGCGGACGCGCTGGAGCGGCTGCGGCAGGCGCTGCCCGCCGCGCTGGTGCCGCTGCTCGCGGTGGTCGGCACACTGCCCACCCGTACCTCCGGCAAGGTGGACCGGGCGGCGCTGCCCTGGCCGCTGCCGGGCATCGGCACGGACGCTCCGGCGGACGAGCTGACCGAGACCGAGAGCTGGCTCGCCGAGCTGTGGGGCGAGGTGCTGGGCACCCCGGCGGGCCGGCCGGACGCCGACTTCTTCGCGGCCGGCGGTGGCAGCCTCGCCGCCGCCCAGCTCGTCTCGCGGATCCGGGACCGCTACCCCAGCGGATCGGTCAGCGACATCTACCAGAACCCGCGGCTTGGCGCGCTCGCCCGGACGCTGGAGGAGTCGGGCGGCGAGACGACGGCACCGCGCACCGTACGGCCCGCGACCAGGCGTACCGGTGTCGCGCAGACGCTGCTGATGCTGCCGCTGCTGACGGTCGCCGGGCTGCGCTGGGGCGTGGCCGCGGCCGCGGTCTTCAATGCGCTGAACCTCGTCGGTGCCGCCCCTTACGCGCCCACCGTCTCCTGGTGGTGGATCCTGCTCGGCTGGCTGTTCTGCGTCTCGCCGCCCGGCCGGATCGCGATCGCCGCGGGTGGTGCGCGGCTGCTGCTGCGCGGTCTGAAGCCGGGGACGTACCCGCGCGGCGGCGGCGTCCATCTGCGGCTGTGGACGGCCGAGCGGCTGGCCGAACTGAGCGGTGCCACCGGCCTGTCCGGCAGTTGGCTCACCCACTACGCCAGGGCGCTGGGCGTGCGCGTCGGCGACGATGTCGATCTGCACGCGCTGCCGCCGGTGACCGGGATGCTCAAGCTCGGCAAGGGCAGCGCGGTCGAGCCCGAGGTCGATCTGTCCGGCCACTGGCTGGACGGCGACTGCTTGCGGATCGGCCGGATCCGGATCGGCGCGGGCGCCACGGTCGGCGCCCGCAGCACGCTCTTCCCCGGCGCCCGGATCGGCAAGCGCGCCGAGATCGCCCCGGGGTCCGGGGTGACCGGTGCGGTGCCCGCGGGGCGCCGCTGGGCGGGCGTGCCGGCGGCCAAGTCCGGCAAGGCGGCGCACCGCCGGCCCGAGGGCCGGCCGGTCCGCACCCGCCGCTGGGCGTTTGTGTACGGGCTCACCTCGCTGGGGCTGAGCCTGTTGCCCGCACTGGCGCTGCTGCCCGCGCTCGCCGTCATCACGCTGTTCGTGCGGGGCACCCGCGACGCGGGCACGGCGCTGCTCCACGCGCTGGCCGCCGTGCCGCTCGCGACGGTGACCGGAATGGTGTGCTATGCGCTGTTCGTCCTGGCCGGGGTGCGGATGCTCGGCCTCGGCCTGCGCGCGGGTCACCATCCCGTCCACGGCCGGATCGCCTGGCAGGCATGGGCCACCGAGCGGTTGATGGACATGGCGCGGGTGCATCTGTTCCCGCTGTACGCCAGCCTGTTCACCCCGGTGTGGCTGCGGGCGCTCGGCATGAAGGTCGGGCGCGGGGTCGAGGCGTCCACCGTGCTGGCCCTGCCGTCGATGACCACCGTCGGCGACGGCGCGTTCCTCGCCGACGACACCATGGTCGCCTCCTACGAACTGGGCGGCGGCAAGCTGCGGATCGCGGAGTCGCGGGTCGGCAAGATGGCGTTCCTCGGCAACTCGGGGATGGCCGTGGGCGGCAGTTCGGTGCCCAAGCGCGGTCTGGTCGGTGTGCTGTCCGCCGCGCCCAGGGGTGCCAAGGCGGGCAGCTCATGGCTCGGGATGCCGCCGATGAAGCTGCCGCGGGCGGCCGAGGAGGGCGACCAGAGCCGTACCTACCGTCCGGCGCGGCGGCTGAAGTGGGCCCGCGGCGCGGTCGAGCTGTGCCGGATCGTCCCCGTGATGGGCGGCGCGGCGCTCGCGGTGCTGGTGCTGGCCGCCTTCGGGACCCTCGCCGCACGGTGGGGATTCGCCGCGGCCATGGCGGCCGGCGGGGTGCTGCTCCTCGCGGGCGGTCTGGTCGCCTGCGCCGTGGCGGTGCTGGCCAAGTGGCTGCTGATGGGCCGGTTCCGGGCGGCCGAACGCCCGCTGTGGAGCTCGTTCGTATGGCGCAACGAGCTGGCGGACACCTTCGTGGAGGTGCTGGCCGTCCCCTGGCTGGTCGGGGCCATCTCCGGTACCCCGCTGATGAACTGGTGGCTGCGGGGGCTCGGCGCGCGCATCGGGCGCGGGGTGTGGTGCGAGACGTACTGGCTGCCGGAGGCCGATCTGGTACGGATCGGCTCGGGCGCCAGCGTGAACCGGGGATGTGTGGTGCAGACCCATCTCTTCCACGACCGGATCATGCGCATGGACCAGGTGGTGCTGGAGGAGGGCGCCACCCTGGGCCCGCACGGCATCGTGCTGCCGGGCGCCACGGTCGGCGCGTGTGCCACGGTGGGTCCGGCGTCGCTGGTGATGCGTGGCGAGACGCTGCCCGCGGGCACGTCGTGGCTCGGCAACCCGATCGCGGCGTGGAAGCCGGAGAAGGCGCGGGACATGCGGAAGACGGAGGGTACGGCGAAGTGAGCAGGGGCAAGAGCGGCCGGGCGCAGGCCGCGCCCGGCGGCGTGGCGGGGGCGGACCGGTCCGGTGACTCGTATCTGCCCGGGCACGGCAACGGCGGCTACCGGGTGACCCATTACGACCTGGAGCTGACCTACCGTCCGAACACCGGCCGGCTCTCGGGCCGCGCGCGGATCTCGGCGGTCGCCGAACCGGTCGCCGAGCAGGTCGCCGAGCCGGGCGCCGCCGGCGAGCCGCTGTCCGGGTTCAGCCTCGACCTCGGCGCGTTCCGGGTCGACGGGGTGCTGGTCGACGGGGCCCGCGCGGCCCGCTACACCCACCGGGCGGACAAGCTGCGCATCCGCCCGGCGCGCCCGCTGCCCGCCGGGGCGCCGTTCACCGTGGAGGTGCGGTACGTCGGGGTGCCCCGGCCGGTGAAGACCCGGCACTGGGGTGACCTGGGCTGGGAGCAGTTGGAGGACGGGGCGCTGGTGGCGGGCCAGCCGATCGGCGCGCCGTCCTGGTTCCCGTGCAACGACCACCCGGCCGACAAGGCGTCGTACCGGATCGAGGTGACCGCGCCGTCGCCGTACACGGTGATCGCCCCCGGGACCCTGGACTCGTGCACGGTCAGCGCCTCCACCACGACCTGGGTGTACGAGCATCCGGCGCCGATGTCCAGCTATCTCGCCACCGTCCAGATCGGCCTTTACGACTTGGTCGAGCTGACCGACGCGGCCGTGAGCCCGGTGCTCCAGCGGGCGGCGGTACCGCCGCGGCTGCGCGACCGCTTCGACCACGACTTCGCCCGCCAGCCCCGGATGATGGCCGCCTTCGAGGACCGCTTCGGCCCGTATCCGTTCGACGAGTACGCCGTGGTGGTGACGGACGACGAACTGGAGGTGCCGGTCGAGGCCCAGACCCTCGCCATCTTCGGCGCCAACCATGTCGACGGGCAGCGCGGCTGTGAGCGGCTGGTCGCCCATGAGCTGGCCCACCAGTGGTTCGGCAACAGTCTGAGCGTCGCCGACTGGCGCCACATCTGGCTGAACGAGGGCTTCGCCAAGTATGCCGAGTGGCTGTGGTCGGAAGCCTCCGGCAGCGTCCCCGCCGCCGTCATCGCGGCCCGCACCAGGGCCAGGCTGGCGGATCAGCCGCAGGACCTGCTGGTCGCGGACCCGGGCATGCCGCGGATGTTCGACGACCGGGTCTACCAGCGGGGCGCACTGACACTGCACGCGCTCCGTACGGTCCTCGGCGACGACACGTTCTTCGCGCTGCTGCGGGAATGGACGGCCACGTACCGCCACGCCACCGTCACCACCGAGGAGTTCACCGCTCTCGCCCGCCGCCGCGCCACACAGCCTCTCGACGCACTGTTCACCGCCTGGCTCCACACCCCGCGCCTGCCGGAACTCCCCGGCCCCAGGTGATCGGCCCCAGACGGCATGGACTACGGCCGCGGGCCGCTCCCGGCGGGGCGGGAGCGGCTTACGCGGAGCGAAAGTCGATGACGGGGATGACGGGGATGACCTGGTGCTAGGCGTCGGCGACGGCTCGTAGGGGGCTGAGGGCGGCGGCACGGCGGGCGGGCAGGGCGGCGGCGACCGCGCCGACGGCGAGGGAGAGCAGGACCACGAGGGCCAGGGTGGGCCAGGGCGGTGAGAAGGAGTACTGCGGGATCGCGCCGTTCATCAGGCCGCTGACCTTCCACGATCCGAACAGCCCGCCGGCCAGTCCGAGCAGGGTGCCGAAGGCGGCGACGCAGACGGCCTCCAGGCGGATCATGCGGCTGATGCCGGAGCGGTCCATGCCGATGGCGCGCAGGACACCGATCTCACGGGTGCGTTCCGAGATCGACATGGCGAGGGTGTTGATCATGCCGAGGGCGGAGATCAGTACGCCGATGGCGAGCAGCCCGTACATCATGGTCATCAACTCGCCGGCCACGCCGGCCTGTTCCTGGACGAGCTGGTCGCGGTCCTGGACCTTGAGCAGCGGGCTGTCGCTCACGGCGGCGCGCAGGTGCTTCTCCAGGTCCTTGGACACCGCGCCGTCGGTGGTGCGGACCAGGACGCGCTGCACGGAGTGGGGCAGGTAGCTGTCCTTCTGCACATCGGCGCGACTGCCGAGGACGTCCTGGGCGGTGGGGTTGTCCTGGTAGACGCCGACGACGGTGTACGGCCGGTCGCGGTCGCCGGTTCCGGGGCCGATGCTCGCCTTGATCCACTCGCCCGTGGTGACGCCGTGGTCGTGGGCGAAGCTCTGGGAGACGGCGACCCTGCCGGGGCCGAGGTCCTTGGCGGAACCGCTGAGGAAGTGGAGCTTCATCACGTCGTCCACGCTCTTCGGGGCGACCCCGGAGATGTCCTTGGCGTAGGCGCCGGCACTGATGACGGAGTCCGCCACGGCGGAAGTGGTCCGCACACCGGGCACGTCGGTGACGCGCTGGATGAACAGCGAGACGGCGGCGAAGATCAGGGGCAACCGCTCGTAGCTGTGGGTCCTTCCGCCGATGTAGACGGACTGCTGCTCGGCCTGGGCGCTACCGGTGGTGGCCTCGGCGCGGTCGGCGGGCAGGACGGCGGTGATCCGGTCGGCGAGTTCGAACTGGCTGGTGCCCGGCTTGGCGGTCAGGTCGATCCGGTTGTAGTGCCCCGGGGCGGCGAACAGCTTCTGGGCGGTGGCCTTGTCGAGCACGGCCAGGTTGCCACCGGCCTTCACCTGGCTGTCGTTGGAGGACACCAGGCCCACCAGGCGCTTCTTGAGAACCGGTCCGTCCTTGGCGAGGGTGACGGTGTCGCCGAGTACGTAGCCGCCGGCGGCCGCGGTGCCGCGGTCCAGCGCCACCTCGCCGCTGTTGCGGGGGGCGCGGCCGGCCGTCAGTGGGTAGCGGCTGTCCTTGCCGTCGGCACCCGGAATGTAGGAGTCACCGAACTTGCCCTGCATGCTGTCGGCCCGCATCGGTGTGCCGTCCTTGGCGGACGGGGTGACCGAACCCTCCGCGGCCGGGCGGACGGAGGCGACGCCGGGGACGGTGGACAGCTTGCTTACCAGAGTGTCGTCCAACGCACTGGACTGCTCGTTGAGGGAGGCACCCGGAGGGTCCTTCGGCATCACTCTGACGGCGATGTCCGCGAAGTCCCGGGACATGGCGGCGCGGTAGGCGGCGGTGGTGGAGTCGGCGAAGACCAGGGAGCCGGTGATGAACGCGACGCCGAGGCAGACCGCGAGCACGGTCATGATCAGACGGGCCTTGTGCGCAAGGACGTTGCGCAGGGCTGTTCGCAGCATGGTGAGCTTTCGACGGGGGAGAGAAGGACGACGGCGGGCTGACGGGTTCGGTCAGGAAACGCGGCCCTGGGCCTCGAACGCGAGCATCCGGGCGAGTACGGAATCGGCGGTCGGGGCGTCCAGCTCGTCCACAAGCCGGCCGTCGGCCAGGAAGACCACCCGGTCCGCGTAGGAGGCGGCCAAGGGGTCGTGGGTCACCATCACCACGGTCTGGCCCAGTTCCCGCACCGAGTCGCCCAGGAAGCCCAACACCTCCGCACCGGAACGGGAGTCGAGGTTGCCGGTCGGCTCGTCGGCGAAGACGATCTCCGGCCGGGAGGCCAGGGCGCGGGCCAGGGTTGCGCTGGAGGAAGGGAAGGCGTGTGACATGGAAACTCCGCCGGGGGTACGACGGCCCGCGAGGAGTTCCGCGAGCCGGTGGACGTATCCATCCTCACGGCCCTGAACTGCGGAAACATCGTGCTGGAGGCGGGAGTTGGTCTCGGTCGAAGGGTCGGCTTCCGCCGGCCTTTCTCTGCCAAAGGTCAGGGACCCGGCCGGGAGACCTCTGCCTTGGGGGAGGAACGGAGCGGGAACGCCACCGGCGGCCGGGCGGCGTGGATACGGCATGGCCCGGCGGGCGGTCGCGTCCGGAGGCCAGGTTGGTCCGGAGGCCAGGTCGCGTCCGCCTCGAAGGTGCCGCCGAGCAGCTCGACCCGTTCGCGCAGGCCCGGCAGGCCGCGCCCGGTCCCGGCCTCGCGCGGCGCCGTGGCCGGGAGGGGGGACGCGCCGTTGCGGACCGTCACGCCCACCGTCCGGTCGTCGTGCTCGACCCGCACGGTGACATGGGAGGCCGCCGCGTACCGGTGCACATTCGTCAGGGACTCCCGCACCACCCGGTGCACCGCGCGCCGCACCTGCGCCGGGCGCATGTCGAGGTCGGGGCCGCGCCATTCCAGCCGCACGGCGATCCCGCCGTCGCACGACCCCGCGACCAGCGCCTCGACATCGGCCCGGGTGCCGGTGGCGTCGGTGAACGCGTCAGGACCGGTGTCCCGGCCGAGCGGACCGAGAACCCCGAGCGCCTGACGCAGTTCGCGCATCGCGTCCCGGGTGGCGCCCCGGACCAGGACGGCCTCCTCGCGCAGCTCGGAGTCGGCCTCGCCGAGGGCGAGTTCCAGGGCGCCGGCATGCAGCGAGATGAGACTGAGCCGGTGGCCCACCAGGTCGTGCATCTCCGCGGCGATCCTGGACCGCTCGTGGGTGCGGGCCTCGCTGTCCGCGGACCGGCGGGCTCGCTCGGCCGCGTCCCCGCGTTCGCGCAGCGCCCGCAGCAGCCGGGCCTGCTGCCCGTACACCGTCCCGACCAGGCCGGGTACGACCACGGCGGTCACCGCCAGGACCAGCCCGAGCTCCAAGCCGTATGCGGCGGCCCGGCCGGTGCCGAGTGAGGGACCGGTCGCGGTCGCGGACGCCATGATCAGCAGACTCGCGCCGCCCAGCAGCCGGACCCGATGGCGCGGACGTACCGTACCGATCGCCACCGTGTACGGCGGCGGCCGCCGTCACCGGGCCGACGACGGGCGCCGCCCCGGCCAGGACGGCGAGGACCAGGAGCGCGGCGTCGGGCCGACGCCGCCGCAGTGGGAAGATCGCGATGGCGACCGGGATCACGGAGAGCTGGAACGTGGCGTGCGGCAGCTCCCATAGCCGCAGGGCGACCGCCCACAGGCACAGGGCGGCCACCGCAACACCGGCCGTCTCCCCAACGACCCGGCCACATCGTCCCGAAGGCGTGGGTGATCTTCGACTCGGTGAATCCACCCGGTACCCGACGGTCGGCCGGGGCGTCGGCGTCACCCAGGGCGGCGATGGCCGGCGCGGCGACCCCGGCCAGGCTTATGGCCAGCAGCGGCGCCATCACCAGCGCTGTTCGTCGTCGGCTGCGTCGGCGTCGGCCATGCGGAGACGTCATGGGAAAAGCTCCTCCCGGGCGGCGATGATCGACCGTCCCGAAACGGTGAGTGGTACTCAAGGAACCGGTCGGGGGGCGATCCGGGTTGCCTCACACCGCCGTGTCCAGCGACTCCCGGATCCGGGCCGCGGCCGTCCGCAGGTGGTGCAGGGCGAACCGGGCGGTCGACGTGGGGACTCGGCCGACGGGTACGGTCACCCCGACCGTCTGGCCTACCATCTCCAGCGCGGTGGGCAGAAGCGCCAGTTGGTCGTCCTCCTGTGCGACGAGCTGTGGCAGCGCGGCCACCATATGGGTCTCCCGCAGCAAGGTGCGCAGGGTCAGGATCGAGGTGCACTCCACCCTGTTCTCGGGCAGCGACAGCCCTCGCCGCCACAGGGCGTCCTCCAGTTCGTGACGCAACGCCGTCTGGGTCACCGGCACCACCCATGGGTAGTCCAGCAGGTCCTCCAGAGCCGGTGCGCCATGGGACAGCACCGGGTGGCCGACGCCGGTGACCAGCCGGATCGGTTCCTGGTAGAGCGTGTGCTGCCGCAGCCGGGACTCTTCCGTCGGCACCAGCCTGCCCAGGGTGAAGTCCAGCCGCCCGGCCAGCAGATCCTGGGTCAGCAGGTCGGGCGTGGCCTCCCGGACGACCACCGTCAGGCGGGGACGCTCCGCCTTGAGCGCGGCGATGGCCCGGGGAAGCAGCACATTGGCCCCGGCCAGGTGGGTGCCGATGGTCACCGTGCCCGCCGTACCGGCGGACAGTTCGGTCATATGCCGCCCGGCCTGGCGCAGCTCGGCGACCACGGTCCGGGCGTGGTCGAGGAACGCGCGTCCATGCGGCGTCGGCGTCATGCCGCGCGGGCCCCGTTCGAAGAGCTCCACCCCCAGCAGCGACTCCAGCTCGCGCAGGCCACGGGTGAGCACGGGCTGCGTCACATGCAGTTGCTCCGCGGCGCGCATCAGGCTCCCCTGGTCGTCGATCGCGGTGAGCATGACGAGGTGGCGCAGCTTCAGCTTTCCCTTGAGC
This sequence comes from Streptomyces sp. CY-1, assembly GCF_047218265.1. Taxonomy (NCBI): domain Bacteria; kingdom Bacillati; phylum Actinomycetota; class Actinomycetes; order Kitasatosporales; family Streptomycetaceae; genus Streptomyces; species Streptomyces sp. CY-1. The sequence continues at coordinate 2,320,402 of NZ_CP178393.1, read as the reverse complement.
AGGTCGTCGGGCCGCATGGATGTCTTCCTCGCCTTCGTCACCAGCAGCTATGTCGGTCGGACATGGCTCCGAACCGAATAGGCATTATCCAGGCATGCCGCGTTCCCGCAATGCTCTGTTCACCGGAGGCACAGCCGACGGCGAACGCTTGGAGGTCATCGGCACATGAACGACGTACAGCCCGCACCCCGGCAGGGGCGGGGGCCCGCGCACTATGTCGGCGGACGGTTCGACGACTCGGGAGCCCGCTTCCCGCTCGTGTCACCGGCCGACGGAACAGAGATCGGCTCCGTCCCGGAGGCCGATTCCCTCACGGTCGACCGCGCTGTCCGTGCCGCACGTCAGGCTCTCGCCGGTCCGTGGGGCGACACCACGGCCGAGGAGCGGTGCGCGGTGCTGCGTCGTATCGCCGACGGCATGCAGGCCCGTTTCGAGGAGTTCGTCGCCGCCGAGGTCGCCGACACCGGCAAGCCCGCCGCACTCGCCCGCGGCGTCGACATCCCCCGCGGTATCGCCAACTTCCGCGCGTACGCCGACCTGGCCTGGGGCCGCGCCGAGCGGTCGTTCGCCACGCCGACCCCGGACGGCGCGGGCGCCCTGAACTACACGGTGCGCCGCCCCCTCGGCGTGGTCGCCGTGGTCTCGCCGTGGAACCTTCCGCTGCTGCTGCTGACGTGGAAGGTCGCCCCCGCGCTCGCGGCGGGCAACGCGGTCGTCGCCAAGCCCTCCGAACTCACCCCCTCCACCGCCACCCTGCTGGCCGAGGTCATGGACGAGGCCGACGTCCCGTCGGGCGCCTTCAACCTGGTCCACGGTTTCGGCGAGAACAGCGCGGGCGCCTTCCTGACCGCCCACTCCGACGTGGACGCGGTCGCCTTCACCGGCGAGTCCGCCACCGGTACCGCCATCATGCGGGCCACCGCCGAACGCCTCGCCCCCGTCTCCTTCGAACTCGGCGGAAAGAACGCCGGGATCGTCTTCGCCGACGCGGACTTCGAGGCCGCCGTCGAGGGGACGGTCCGCTCGTCCTTCACCAACGCCGGCCAGGTCTGCCTGTGCACCGAGCGGGTCTATGTCGAACGTGGCATCTACGACGACTTCGTCCAGGCGGTCGCCGAGCGCGCCCGCGAGCTGCGCCTGGGCCTGCCCTACCAGGACGACACCCAGATGGGCCCGCTGGTCTCCGCGCTCCACCGGGACAAGGTCCTCGGCTACTTCCGTCTCGCCAAGGAGGAGGGCGCGAAGATCCACGCCGGCGGCGGCGTGCCGGTCTTCGGCGACGAACGCGACGGCGGCTTCTTCGTGGAGCCCACCGTGCTCACCGGCCTCGGCCAGGACGCTCGCGTCGTCCGCGAGGAGATCTTCGGCCCCGTCTGCCACATCGCACCCTTCGACGACGAGGCCGAGGCCGTACGCCTGGCCAACGACAGCCCCTACGGGCTCGCCGCCACCGTATGGACGACCTCGCTCTCCCGCGCCCACCGCGTGGCGCCCCGCCTGCACTCCGGAGTCGTCTGGGTGAACTGCTGGAACCTGCGTGACCTCCGGACTCCCTTCGGCGGTGTCAAGGCGTCCGGCATCGGCCGCGAGGGCGGCGAGCACTCCCTCGACTTCTTCTCCGAGCCCGTGAATGTGTGTGTGAAGCTCTGATGACCGCCGAGAACACAGGAACCGCCGAGCCGATGAGCACCGTGACACCGGACGTGGCCACCCTGGCGCGCACCCTTGACGACGCGGCTCTGCGGGCGCGCGCCGTCCCCCGCCTGACCGACACGGCCGACCTCGACGTCGAGGCCGGGTACGCCGTGCAGCGCGCCCTGGTCGAGCGGCGGCTGGCCCGCGGCGAGCGCATGGCCGGCGTCAAGCTCGGTTTCACCAGCGAGGCCAAGATGCGCCAGATGGGTGTGGACGATCTGATCTGGGGCCGGCTCACCGACGCCATGCGCTTCATCGACGGCGCCACCGTCCGTCTGGACCGGTTCGTCCACCCGCGCATCGAGCCGGAGATCGCCTTCCTGCTCGGCAGGCCGGTCACCGGCCACATCTCCGACGAGGAGGCTGCCGCCGCCGTCACGGCCGTGGCGCCCGCGTACGAGATCATCGACTCCCGCTACGAGGGGTTCCGCTTCTCCCTGCCGGACGTCGTCGCGGACAATTCCTCCTCCTCGGGCTTCGGCGTCGGACCCTGGCGCGAGGTGCGCTCCTTCGACCCCGTGACCGGGCTCGCCGACCTCGGCATGGCACTCGAGGTCGACGGACGCGCCGTCGAGACCGGCAGTTCCGCCGCCATCCTGGGCCACCCGCTGCGCTCGGTCACCGCCGCCGCCCGGCTCGCCGCGGACGCCGGGCTCGTGCTGGAGAAGGGCTGGGTCGTGCTCGCCGGAGCCGCCACCGCCGCCGTGCCCCTGGAACCCGGCCGTCAGGTGAGGGTGAACGCGGGGCGGCTGGGATCCGTCGACATCATCACCGAGGGGGAGCGGGGCCGATGAGCGAGCAGCACACCGTGTCCACCGGCGCCATCACCGTGAACGGCAAGGCCCGCCCCCGCGGACGCTTCCCGCATATGCGCCGCGCCGGAGACTTCGTCTATGTCTCCGGAACCAGCTCACGCCGCCCGGACAACACCTTCGTCGGCGTCCAGGTCGATGAACTCGGCACCACCCGACTGGACATCGCCGCCCAGACCCGCGCGGTCATCGAGAACATCGGCGACCTCCTCGAAGCCGCCGGCGGAAGCCTCGCCGACGTGGTCAGCGTGACCACGTACCTCGTCAACATGAACGACTTCGGCGGCTACAACGACGTCTACGCCGAGTTCTTCGACGAGAACGGCCCCACCCGCACCACCGTGGCCGTCCACCAGCTTCCCCACCCCCACCTCCTCATCGAGATCTCCTGCGTGGCGTACCTGCCCCGCATCCGCACGGAAGGCTGACACATGGTCATCAAGCACGACCTCAAGCCGTTCAACTTCCAGCAGTGGATCGACGATCACCAGGACCTCCTCAAGCCGCCCGTCGGCAACGTCCAGATCTGGGAGGACGCCGACCTGATGGTCACCATCGTCGGCGGTCCCAACCAGCGCACCGACTTCCACGACGACCCGGTCGAGGAGTTCTTCTACCAGCTCAAGGGCAACATGGTGCTGCGGGTGATGGAGGAGGAAGGCCGGCCCCCGGTCGATGTGCGGATCCGTGAGGGCGACGTCTTCCTGCTCCCCGCACACGTGCGGCACTCCCCGCAGCGTCCCGAGCCGGGCAGCATCGGCCTCGTTGTCGAGCACGCCCGCCCCGAGGGCGCGCTGGACGGCTTCGAGTGGTACTGCACCGAGTGCCACCACCTGGTACACCGCTCCGAGGTCGCGCTGATCTCCATCGTCGACGACCTGCCGCCGCTGTTCGCCGCGTTCTACGGCGATGAGAAGCTCCGTACCTGCGGGCACTGCGGGGCCCCGCACCCCGGCAAGGAATGGCCCGAGCATCTGCGTCCCGTGCCGCGCGCCCCCGAGCGGTGACACCACCGCCCCCACGTCTGCCGAGCCTGAACGGAGCACCAGTGACCGTCGTCGATGTCCACGCGCATGTCTTCCCGCGCATCTCCCGCACCGAGTCCCGCATCCTGGACGCCGAGAACGGCCCCTGGCTGCGCGAGGACGAGGGCGGGGCCGGGATGATGATGAGCGGGACCACCGAGTACCGCCCGGTCGGCGTCGAACTGTGGGACGCCGCGACGCGGATCGAGCAGATGGACCGCCAGGGCGTCGACATCCAGGTGGTGTCCTCGACGCCGCTGATGTTCGGCTACAGCGCGGATGTGTCCCGGGCCGCCCATTGGTGCGAACTCGTCAACGACCGCATCCTCGGCCTCTGTTCCCACGCCCCCGACCGGCTCGTGCCGCTGTGCCAGGTGCCGCTCCAGAACACCGAGGCGGCCTGCGAGGAGGTCACCCGGGCGATGGCCAAGGGCCACGCGGGCGTTCACATCGGCAACCACATCGGCGACCGGAATCTCGACGACGGCGCGCTCCGTGAATTCCTCGCGCACTGCGCCGGCGAGAACGCCGCGGTGTTCGTCCACCCCTGGGACATGCTCGCCCCGGAGCGGATGCCGAAGTACATGCTGCCCTGGCTCGTGGGCATGGCGGCGGAGACCCAGCTCAGCATCCTCGGACTGATCCTCTCCGGCGCCTTCGAGGAACTGCCGCGGAACCTCCGGCTCTGCTTCGCCCACGGTGGCGGCAGCTTCCCGTACCTGCTCGGCCGGGCCGACAACGCCTGGCACCGGCGTGACATCGTCCGCAAGGACTCGCCCCAGCCGCCGTCGGCCTACCTCGACCGCTTCCACCTGGACTCGGCCGTCTTCGACCCCGGCGCCTTCAGACTCCTGGTCGATGTGATGAGCCCCGAGCGGGTCATGCTCGGCACCGACTACCCCTTCCCCCTCGGCGAGGAGGAGCACGGCGCCCTCGTCCGCGGCAGCGATCTGTCCCCGGCCGACCGCGATCTGATCCTCGGCCAGAACGCCCTGAAGTTCTTCGGTATCGGCAGCCCCCGCGACGGCATGACCCAGGCGCGGGCATGAGCGGGACCGAGGCGACGGCCTGGCCCGGGCCCGGCGCCTGAAGGCCGCCACCACCCACGAGCGCCTCGACGGTCCGATCGCCGGCGCAGCGGATAAGTCCGAGTCGTAGTAAGCCAGCCCCCCACATCTCGCCGCACCCGCCCCACGGGCGGGTGCCCGTCCCCCGAGGTGAAGCCCGCATGACTCCGACCGACAGCAGAACTTCCGGTAGCCATCAGGCCAGGCGTGTCGCCTGGGCCGCCTTCATCGGAAGCGCCATCGAGTGGTACGACTTCTTTCTCTACGCCACCGCCGCGGCGCTGGTCTTCAACGCGCAGTTCTTCCCGTCCGCGGACCCGGCTGTGGGCTCCATCGCCGCTTTCGGCACGCTCGCCGCCGGCTTCGTCTCCCGGCCGCTCGGCGGTCTGGTCATGGGTCACTTCGGTGACCGCTACGGGCGCAAGAACACCCTGATCGCCTCTCTGTTGATCATGGGCCTGTGCACGGTCGCCATCGGCCTGATACCCACCTACTCCGCCATCGGCGTGGCGGCGCCGATCCTGCTCACGCTGATGCGTGTGATCCAGGGCATCGGCCTCGGCGGCGAATGGGGCGGAGCGGTCGTGCTGACCCTCGAGCACGCACCGGAGAACCGCCGCGGCCTCTACGGCGCTGCCCCGCAGATGGGTGTGCCCGCGGGTCTGATCGCCGCCAATCTCGCGGTGCTGGGGCTCACCCGCGCTCTGGGCGAGGACGCCTTCAACTCCTGGGGCTGGCGCATTCCCTTCCTGCTCAGCCTCCTTCTGGTCGCTGTCGGCATGTACCTGCGGCTGAGTATCGAGGAGAGCCACGCCTACAGCGAACTCGCCGAGCCCGCCGTGCGGCAGAAGCTCCCGGTCGCCGAAGTCCTCCAGGAACACTGGCGCTCGGTCCTGCGCGCCTGCTTCGTCGTCGTCGGCAACTCCAGCGTGGCGTACGTCTTCATGACCTATGTGCTGTCCTACGGCAAGCAGACCCTGCACATCGACGCGACCTTCCTGCTGCTGAGCGTGATCGGCGGTGCCGTGATGTGGCTGGTCTCGGCCCCGTTCTGGGGACAGCTCGGCGACCGGTGGGGACTGCGCAGGCTGTTCCTGACCGGCGGGTACATCCGGGTCGCGTGGGCGCTGGCGTTCCTGCCGGTGGTGGACACCGGGAACAAGCCGCTGATCTTCGTGTTCATGCTGTCGATGGGCCTGGTCCTGTCGATGACCCATGCCTCGGTGGGCGTGATGACGGCCCTCATGTTCCCGCTGAAGGTCCGTTACACCGGTTCCTCCGCCGCCTACCAGATCGGCTCGTTGCTCGGCGGCGGCATCACTCCGCTCGTCGCCGCCTCCCTGATGAAGGCCACCGGTACCTCGATGAGCATCACCCTGTACATCCTGGCCGTCGGCCTGATCAGCCTCGCCGCCACCAAGGGGCTGTCCAAGGACGACGTCGGCGAGGGCGTCAGCGCCGCCGAGCGGGAACCGCAGCCGCAAAAGGTCTGATGACAGCCGGAAAGGACAATCATGGAGCTCGTCATTCTGGGCAGCGCCGGCGGTCCACAGCCGCATCCCGGCAAGGCTGCCCCGGCCACCGCGGTCGTCGTCGACGGCGACATACACGTCATCGACTGCGGCAATGGTGTGGGACGGCAGATCGTCTCGGCCGGCCTGGAGCTGACCGATCTGCGGTCGGTCCTCGTCACCCATCACCATGTCGACCACAACGCCGACCTCGGCGCCCTGGTCCACCTGGCGTGGACCGCGCCCCGGTGCGAGCCGGTCGACGTCTACGGGCCCGCCCCGCTGGAGTCGATGATCAAGCAGTACCTCGAGCTCAACGAGCCCGACATCAGCCACCGCGAGGGCCTTGGCCGGCCGGCCCTGGCAGGTGTCTTCCGGCCCCATGAGGTCTCCGGGCCCGGCACCGTCCACGAGGCCGACGGCGTACGGATCAGCGCCGCCGTCGCCACACATCCGCCGATGCCCTCGTTCTCCTACCGCGTCGACGCTCACGGAGGCTCCGTGGTCGTCTCCGGCGACACCGCCCGCTGCGACGAGGTGGTCGAACTCTCCCGGGGCGCCGACGTCCTCGTCCACGAGGCGTACTCCCCGGACCACCTCGCCGAGTTCATGGCGGGCTCCAACACCAGGATCGAGCGCCTGCGACAGCACTTCGCGCAGGCCCACACCAGCGCCGAGGACGCGGGCCGGGTCGCCGCCGAGGCCGGAGTGCGCACCCTCGTCCTGTGGCACCTGATCCCATGGCAGCTCTCCGACGAGGAGTACGCCGCCCAGGCCGCACGGACCTTCGACGGGGAGATCGTCGTGGCACACGACCTCCAGCGCATTCCCGTCTGACTCCGCTCATGGAACCTGGCCCCGCACTCTGCCCGGGATGCCGCGGACAGGTGACGGCGCCCCTCCCGCGACTGGGAGGGGCGCCGTCGGGTGTTCCGCCGTCGGAGCGGGTGGGGTCAGCCGTCCAGCATTCCCGAGGTGTCGATGACCTGACGGATCGCCCGGCCCGAGGCCAGCTCCTCCATCGCCGTGTTGATGCCGGTCAGCGGCAGGGTGCCGGTGTGCATCCGCTCCACCGGCATCCGGCCCGCCCGCCACAGCTCCAGGAACCGCGGAATGTCGCGGCGTGGTACCGCGTCGCCCATGTACGAGCCCAGCAGGGACTTGCCCTCGCCCGCGAACGTCAGCGCCGGAACCTCCAGCACCCGGTCGGGGGCGGGCAGGCCCACCGAGACGGCCCTGCCGCCCCGGGCCACGGCCGTCAGGCATTCGGCCATCACCTTCGGGCTGCCCACTGCCTCGACGGCCAGCTCGGCACCGCCGGAGGTGAGGTCATGAATCGCCTCGACGGCCTCGCCGGGGGCGTAGGTGTGGCTCGCGCCGAGCTGGAGCGCCAGCTCGCGCTTCTCCGGTACCGGGTCGACCGCGATGACCGGGTACCCGCCCGCCGCGTGGGCACCCAGCACCGCGGCCAGGCCCACACCGCCCAGACCGTAGACCACCGTCGACTGGCCGGGGCGCAGGGACGCGGTGTTGACGACGGCTCCGGCGCCGGTCAGGACCGCGCAGCCGAACATCGACGCCACCGTGAACGAGATGTCCCGCGGGATCGGTACCACCGACTCCTGGGCCAGCACCGCGTGCTCGGAGAACGCGGAGACGCCGAGCTGATGGTGGACCGGGTCGCCGGAAGCGTCGGTCAGCAGCGACGGGCCGTGCAGCAGCGCACCCGACCCGTTCGCCGCGGCGGCCTGTGCGCACAGGGCGGGCCGGCCTGCCGCGCAGTCGGCGCAGAAGCCGCAACTGGGCACGAAGACCAGGGCCACATGGTCACCCGGGCGGACCCGGGCGACGCCCGGTCCGGTCTCCTCCACGACGCCCACCGCCTCGTGCCCCAGCGCCATCGGCAGCGGGCGGACCCGGTCGCCGTTGACCACCGACAGATCCGAGTGACAGAGCGAGGCGGCCGCGATCCGGACCAGCACCTCGCCCTCGCGCGGGGCGCCCAGCTCCAGCTCCTCCACCTCGACCGGGCGGGTCTCGGAGTAAGGGCGGGCGGTCGATATGCCGCGCAGCACCACCGCACGGGTCTTCATGCCCGCACCTGAGGCCGCGGGGCGCAGCGCAGTACGTCACGGCTCTCCAGCAGCGGGACGACCTTGCCGAGCACGATCTCCTCGAAGTGCGAGGTGGCGCAGTGTGCGGTGAAGGCGGCCTCGGAGACGTACTCCTCGTACAGCACGATCGCCCGCGGGTCCTCGGTGCCCTGGTGGACGCGGTAGCCGAGATTGCCCGGCTCCTGGCGGGACGCGGCGGCCATCGCGTCGAGCAGGGGGAGGACGGTGTTCTCCTCGCCCTCCTTGGTGCGGTAGCGGGCGACGACGACGTATGACATGGGGGCTTACTCCTGGGAGGGGGCGGCAGGTCGCTTCAGTGCGGAGGGCGGCACCGGCGGCAACTGGTCGCGGCGCAGATGCCAGAGGCGGGCGTCGGACGTGGCGGTCGCGGCCGACCCGAGGGCCAGCGCGAGCGCCACGTCCGCGGGGGTTTCCACGAAGCCCGCGGCGACCGAGGGGGACATCGCGCGCTGTGCCCGCGCGGTCATCCGGCCGATGATCGGCGCGGGCATGATCTCGACCAGGTCCGGTGTCCCGCGCGAGATCGCGTCCAGGGAGCGGGACAGATTGGACCGGTCGGTGACGAACACCTTCATCATCGTCAGCAGGCCCAGCGGCCGGCCCTTCTCGATGAGGGAGAGCCGGGTGCTGACCACGCCGTGCGCGCCCAGGCTCTTGATGTAGTCCAGCGCGCCCCGGTCCTGAGCGAGACCGGGGGTGCTGTCCACGTTCACGAACACGGTCTTCCCCGCCCGGACCAGTGCCGGCACCACCTTGGGCAACTGCCCCACGGTGAACGAGGCGAGAATGCACACCTTGGCCGGTGCGGTCAGGAACTGCCGCAGCGGCTCGGTGCCGATCACCGACGCGACGACCGGCACCTCGGCGAAGGCGGAGGCGAGCCGCGGCACGAGCGGGGCACCGGAAGGGGACGGGGAAGGGGCCATGGTGAGGACCTGCCTGGGGAAGGAGGGGAGACGTGGCTGATCAGGTCAGTTCAGCGGGGATGCGCCGAATCGACTGGGAAGGCCCAGCTTGCCAGGGTTGAGAATGCCCGCCGGGTCCAGGGCCTGCTTCACCGCGACGAACGTCGCGAAGCCCGCCCCGAGGGATTCCTCCAGGTAGGGGCCGCGCAGCAGACCGCAGCCATGGTGGTGGCTGAGCGCCGCCGCGTGCTTGATCAGTACGGCGTTGGCCGCGTCCCACACCGAGCGGTACCAGTCGCGGCGAGACTCGGGCGCCACATCGCCGCGCAGCGAGAAGTAGACGCAGGCGCCGTCGGTGTACGCGTGGGACTGGTGGGCCGAGGCGGCCAGGGTGCCCGGCACCGACTGGATCGCGGCGACCACCTCGTCGTAGATCACCGGGAGGTCGGTCCAGGACGCGGCCATCTCCAGGGTGTCGGCGACGAAGCCCGGACCCGGCTTGAAGCCGTCGGCGGACTTGCCGACCAGCATCCGCTCGTCCAGCCAGCGCTCGAAGACCGCCTTGCTGTCCAGCTCGGGGCCGTACGCCGCGCAGACCTCGGTGGCCACCTTGATCGAGGCATCGACGATGGCCGGTTCCCCCTCGTCGGCGATGAGCAGCAGGTTGGTCTCCGGGTGGCCGAAGTGGGTGCCGGACTCCAGGGTGTCGTACAGCCGCAGGACGGCCGGGGTGGCACCGCGCTGCATGATCCTTCGGCAGGCGTCCAGGCCCTCCGCGAAGGTGGCGAAGCCGAACGCGACGGCGCTGGCGTACTGCGGCAGCGGGTGGACCCGCAGGCGCGCCGAGACGATGACACCGAGGGTGCCCTCCGAGCCGACGAACAACTGGCGCAGGTCCGGGCCGACCGCGGCGCGGGCGTAGTCGCCGTAGGTGGCACGGGTACCGTCCGCGTGCACCACGTCGACGCCGACGACCATGTCCTCGATCTTGCCGTAGCGGGTGGAGAGCTGACCGGCGCCGCGGCAGGCGATCCAGCCGCCGACCGTGGAGACGGCGAAGGCGGACGGCCAGTGGCCGGTGGTGACGCCGTACTCCTCCTGGAGGTGCTTCTCGAAGAGGTCGCCGAACATGCCCGCCTGGACGTCCACGATGTTCGACTCGGCGTCGAAGTCGGTGATCCGGTTCAGCCGGCAGACGTCCAGGACGACGCCGCCGAAGACGGGGAGCGCCGCGCCCGTGACATTGGAGCGGCCCGCGGAGGGGGTGACCGGGATGCCGGCCTCGTGGCAGATCCGCAGCACGGCCGCGACCTGGTCGGCGTCGGCCGCCTCGACGATCACGGCGTTCGGGGTGGCGGGACGGCCCTCGGTCTCGCCGATCATCGAACCGGCCCACCAGTCACGGGTCCGGGTGACGACCTCGTGGCGGGAGGTGTGGACGGTGTGCGCGGCCTCGCGCAGCGCCTCGACCACGCTCTCGGGGACCTCGACCGGGTTCACCTGGAGGGCGGCCTCGCCCGCCCCGATCGGGGTGTTGCGCGCCCACTTGGCGGAGCTGGGGGCGCCGACGGTGTAGTCGCCCCGGTTGAACGGGTGGGTGATGGTCTGGCGGCTGATCATGCTGCTGCCCCTTCGAGGAGTACGGACTTTTCGTGGTGGACGGCCGCGAGGTACTCGGCGACCGAGCGGTCGACCTCGGCCTCCGAGAGGTTCAGTTCCTGGCCGAGGATCGCGCCGACGGCCTCGGCGGCGTCGAGGGAGGCGTCCCGGGCGAACAGCCGGGCGCGCGTCCGGCGGGAGAGGACGTCGTCGACCGAGCGGGCCAGCTCGGCGCGGGCCGCGTAGACGACCTCGGCCTTGGTGTAGGGGAGTCCCGCCACGATCGGCTCGGCCAGCGCCGGATCGTCCTGGATCAGGTCGCCGACGAAGCGGGCCTCGGTGCCGAAGCGCTCGCCCAGGTGCGCGGCCAGGCCACCGGACGCGGCGACGGCTTCGGCGTCGTAACCGGCGCCGCCGAGCAGCGGGAGGTCGGTGGTGCGGCTCTTCCCCCTGCGGCCGAGGACGGTCATCACCTTGTTGATGACCAGCTCGCCCATGTGCCGGCTGGTGGTGAGCTTGCCGCCGGTCACCGTCACCATGCCGGTGCGGCCGACGGTGATGTGGTGGTCGCGGCGCATATCGAGCGTGGCGCCCTCGCCGCCGCCCACCAGCGGGCGCAGACCGCCGATGGAGCCGACCACATCGTCCGGGGTGAGCTTCCCCTCGAAGGCGGTGTTGGCCCCGTCCAGCAGGAAGTCCATCTCCTCGCGGGTGCAGTGCACATCGTCCGGGGAGCCCTGGTAGTCCTCGTCGGTGGTGCCCAGCACGACGCTGTTGCCCCAGCGGGTGCAGGTCGCGCGGCGGGCCCGGCCGGGGATCGGCACGGTCACCGTGCAGTTGATCCGCACCTTGTCCCAGGGCACCACGATGTGCACACCCTTGGCGGGGCGGACCTGCGGCCGGTGACCGTCGTCCGCCTTCGCGTCGAGCTCGTCGGTCCACACCCCGGTGGCGTTGACGACGGCCCGCGAGCGGATGTCGAAGGTGTCGCCGTCCGCCGTGACCCGGGCACCGGCCACCCGGTCCGTCTCCATCAGCAGGCCCTCGGCCCTGACACCGTTGAGGATCGTCGCACCGAGCGCGGCGGCGGTGCGGACGATGGTCAGGACGAGCCGGGCGTCATCGGCGCGGGCATCGAAGTACATCAGCCCGCCGCTGAGGTTCTCCGCGCGCAGGGTCGGCGCCTGCGCGAGAACCTCGGGGACGGTGAGCCGCTGGTGGAGCTTGCCGATCCGCCAGCCGCCGACCAGGTCGTACGTCCACAGCAGACCCTCGAAGCCCTTGGCGAGCCGGGCGTCGAAGATGCCGTCCTTCTCCAGGATCGGGAAGAGGAACGGCAGCCGGTGCACCAGATGCGGCGCGTTCTTCCGGAAGCGGTGGCGCTCCAGGAGCGAGTGGCGGACCAGATTGACATTGCCCTGCTCGATATAGCGCAGACCGCCGTGCACCATCTTCGAGGACTTCGACGAGGTGCCGGAGGCGAAGTCGTCCTTCTCGATCAGCGCCGCGCGCAGCCCGCGCGAGGCGGCGTCGAGCACGGCATACGCACCGGTGATGCCGCCGCCGATGACAAGCACGTCGTAGGTGTCGTCGGCCAGTTGGCGCTTGATGGCGGCCCGGTCGAGCAGCAGCGGCGTCCGACGGGTCGCCGCGGCGGTGCGCCGCGGTTTCCGGGCGGGCATGGTGATCACAACATCAACTCCTGGTGTTTCGGTACGGCGGCCGCGTGGTCGGCGGGCCGTCAGTGCGACGGCCGGTGGGCCGTCAGTGGGGGGTGTGCGGTTCGGGCGGGCCCTCCCGCAGGGGGAGCAGCCCGGGGTCGTTCAGATGGGCGATCAGCACATCGCGCCAGGCGGCGCGCAGTTCGCCGCGCTCGGCCGCCGTGATCGACGGCTCGAATACCCGGCCCTGTGGCTGCGCCTCGACGATCTCTTCGAGCGAGGGCCACAGGCCCTGGGCGACACCCGCCAGATAGGCGGTGCCGCGCAGGCTCGCGGTGGCGGAGTCGGCGACCCGCTCCAGCGGCAGGCCGGTCAGATCGGCCTGGATCCGCAACAGCGGGTCGCTGCCGGCGACACCGCCGCCCACCCGGAGCCGGGTGAACGGGGTGCCCATGGTGTCGGCGACCCCGTCGATCAGATCGCACACCGAATGCGCGATCCCTTCGAGCACGGCGCGGGCGAGATCGGCGCGGGTGGTGGCGAGGGTGAGCCCGGTGAGGGACGCGGTGGCCTCCGGATGCCAGACCGGCGTACGGACCCCGGCGAGCGCCGGGACGAAACGCGGGGTGCGGCCCGGCCGGGTGGGGACCCGGCCCGCTTCCTCACCGAGCTCCTTCGGCGACGCGAACAGGCCCAGATCGTCACAGAGCCAGCGCAGCGCCGAACCCACGGTGGAGGTGTATGCCTCCAGGCTGTAGTGGCTGATGTCGCCCTGCCGCCGGCCGGGCTGGGCGAGCACCCCGGAGATGTCCGGCCGGGGCAGGGCGGGCGTGGTGCCGGTCGCCGCGTCGACGAAGGCGCCGGTCCCGTACATGCACATGCCCTGCCCGACGGCGAGACCGCCGAGCGCGACGAGTGCGGCGTGCTGGTCGCCCATGGAGGCGGCCAGTGGGACGGTGATCCCGAGGGCGGCCGGGTCGGTGGTACCGAATCCGGTGTCATCGGAGCGGAGCTCCGGCAGCAGGTCGAGGGGGAAGCCGAGGTGGCTGATCCACTCCTCGTCCCAGGCGTGCCGCTCCAGCAGATAGCCACCGGTGGACGCGGCGTTGGTCGGCGTGGTGGCGTGGACGGCGCCGCCGGTGAGGCGCCAGATCAGCCAGGTGTCGACGGTGCCGAAGAGCAGCCGGCCCCGGCGGTGCGCGGCGGCCACCTCGGGGTGCTCGGCGATCTGCCGGGCGGCCCAGAGGAACGGGGCGCGGGCGCCGACCGGCCGGCCCTGCCGGGCCAGCAGGACGGCGTCCCACTCCGCCTCGTAGGCGGTGAGCTCAGGGGCGTACCGGCGGTCCTGCCACACCACCGCGGGCAGTAGCGGCTGCCCGGTGACCCGGTCCCACAGCATGGCGGTGGCCCGCTGGGTGGAGAGTGCGACGGCGGTGATCTCGATGCCGTCCTCGCGTGCCCCGCCGACGGCCCGGCGCGCCACCTCGAGGGTGGCGGTCCAGATCTCCATCGGGTCCTGCTCGACCGAGAGGTCATTCGGATGGCTGACCTTGATCGGCCGGTAGAACACCTCGTGGGTGGCGCCCGAGTCGAGCACGACTCCGGCCCGGGTGCCCGTGGTGCCCTCGTCGATGGACAGCACACCACGCCGTGGGGCGGCGCCGGGGAACGTCTGGGTCATGGCAGCTCTTTCATTCGAGCACCGCGAGCGAGCCGTGCGGAGGGAACGGATATGGAGGGGAACGGATGTGGAGGGGACGGATATGGAGGGGACGGAAGGCGGACGGGAAGGGATGGGGAAGCTTTGGGGAAGGGACGCACACGGAGAGGAGAGGGCCACCGGGCGGTGCGCCGGGTCCGCGGTGGGTCAGCGCGCCGTCACGGAGAGCGCCGCGGTGGCGGCGTCGCGGTCCTGCCCGGCGACCTCGTCGGGCGAGGCGGCCTTCGTCGGATCCCACTTGATCACCAGGCAGGTGATCAGGCCGAGCAGCGGCACGACGGACAGCGTCAAGAAGGTGTCGGCGAGTCCGAGCGAGTCCTTGATCTGCGGGAAGACATACAGGCCGGCGACACTGCCGAAGCTGCCGACCATCCCGGTGACACCGGTGCCCAGGGCGCGGACATCGCTGCTGTACGAGAGCGCCGCGATGGACTTGCCGTTGGCGCCGGGGCCCGCGGAGTGGCAGAGGATGAACAGCACCGGCAGCAGGAAAGCCACCGCCATGGGCACCTTCTCGAAGGTTAGTCCCATCGCCACCAGGGCCACGAAGACCCCGGCGAAGCCGGCGGCGGAGCTGAGCCGCAGCCCGAGGCGGCGGCCGAAGTACGCGGACAGCAGTCCGCCCGCGATACCGAAGGCGTTGAAGACCATCGAGCCGATGGTGGCCTTCTCGAAGCTCTCGCCGAAGATCGTCAGGCTGATCAGCGGGAGGTACCAGCCGACCGCGAAGTACTGCATCGACTGCCCGAGCGAGATCGCCGAGGAGAGGATCGTGCGCGGCAGATACTCGCCCTTGAACAGCAGCCCGGTCTGGCGGAACCCGATGACGGGTGCCTCGGCCGCGGTACGGGTCACCGTGTCGGGCGTACCGACGACCGCCTTGATCCCGTAGATCCGGTCCAGGTTGGTGACGGACTCCTCCAGCCGGCCCTTGCTGGCCAGCCAGGTGGGGCTCTCCTTGAGCATCAGCGCCTGGCTGAGCAGCAGCGCGACGGCGACGACCGCGGCCGAGCCGACCGACCAGCGCCAGATGTCCGAGCCGACGTCCAGGTTGAAGAAGAGCAGGGCCAGGGCGAGGTTGCTGGTGGTGGCGACGTACCAGACGGCCTGCCACAGGTTGAGCCGCCCGCCCAGCTTCGCGGGCGTGTACTCGGCGAGCAGCGCCATGGCGACCGCGAAGTCGACGCCGTACGCGACACCCACCATGACCCGGCCGAGCCACACGACGGTGAAGTCACCGGCGAACGCGGCGAGCAGGGCGCCCGCGATGGCGAACACCTTGGCGATCAGCAGCGGGGGGACGCGGCCGATGCGGGTGGCGAGCCAGCCCCCGAGGGGGTTGAAGATGATGGCCAGCGCCGGAGCGGTGGCCGTGAGGATCGAGACTTGGGTGCTGGTGAGCTCCATCTGGGTCGTCATGGGTCCCAGACCGGCGCTCAGCGCCGCGTTCGAGTAGGCGTCGAGGAACAGCCCGCCGAACACGAGGAACCAGATGATCTGCGCCCGGCCGGTGATCTTTCCCAGCCCATCGATGAGCGCAACGACATCGGCGACGCCTTTGACGCTCGTACGTTGTGCCATGAATCCGCCTTCGGGGAAGACCCATCGGCGGCACGGGGAGCGAAACAGGCATCACAAAACCACCGACAGGTGGTCTATGTCTGTGCCTGTCAAAACTCTGCGGAAAGCGCCGCAGCACGTGAACTGCTGAAACTGCCCGATTGAGCAGTGCAGCGAGACTAAGAACGAGCCCTGACGAACGTCAAGAGGTTCCGGCCAGGTTACCGAAACGTGACGGGCCGGATTCAGGGGCCTCGCGAGCGCACCGGCCGGTGGACGGCAGCCGCCCTCCGATCCGGCCAAAGGGAGGACTCGGCAGCCCAGGTCCGCCTGGCCTCGGAGCGGCTGTGGCCCGGAGTGCCTAGGCTGTCACCGCTGCGGAAGGGCGGTGCCATGGATGCTGACTCCCGGACCAGGGCCGCGATCGAGGAGCACTGGCGGGCCTCGGAGCGCGGGGACACCGAGGCCGAGCACGCCATCTACGCCACGGACGCGATCCTGGACTACCCGCAGTCGGGTGAGCGGTTCCGGGGCCGGGCGACGATCTCGGCGCAGCGCGGCGGGCACCCGGCCGACCGGCACTTCACCGTCCAGCGGATCACCGGCCAGGCGAATCTGTGGGTGAGCGAATGCCTCATCACCTACGACGGTGTGCCTTCGTACTCGGTGAGCATCATGGAATTCGCCGGCCGGCACGTGGTGCACGAGACGCAGTACTTCGCCGACCCCTTCGACGCGCCCGCCCGGCGGGCCGCGCTCGCGGAGCCGATGCCGGGCCGGACCATCGCCGAAGCCTGATCCACCACGGCACCGCGGTCAGGTCATGCCGGTGCGTGGGTGAGCTCGTGGGCCCGCTGCCACAGCCGGGCGGCGAGGTCCGGGTCCGCGGCGGGGGCGCGCAGGGGCTCCGGCTCGAGCCGGTTGTAGAAGACGTTTCTCAGTTCGCCGCGGTCGGTGGTGGCGATCTTGATGATCGGCTCGGCGCCCTCCTCCGGTGACTGGGTCAGGCGCCGGCCGATCCGGCTTGCCTTTGCCGCGGTGATCAGTGCGGAGTCGCGGTCGAGGCCGGAGCGGACGGTGCCGGGGTGGAACGCGACAGCGGTCATGGTGTCCGGTGCCCGGCGGTTGATCTCGGCGGCATGCAGGACACTTGCCAGCTTCGAGGCGTTGTACGAGCGCATCTGTGCGTAACGGCGCCGATTCTGGTCCAGATCGTCCGGGTCGAGCCTGCCGAACCGATAGAGGCTGGAGCCGGTGTTGATGACAAGGGCGGAGGGAGCCCGCAGGAGCTTCTCCTGGAGAAGCGATGTCAACAGGAAAGGCGAGAGGAAATTGACCTGCACGGTCAATTCATGACCGTCTGGCGTCGTTTGGCGCTTGGGCGAAACGACACCGGCGTTATTGACCAGGATGTCGATCCGCGGAACGCGGGAAATCAGATGCCGAGCGAGTTCGCGTACTTCGCTGAAGCGCGCGAAGTCCGCGGGAAGGGCGGTGCCGCCGACCTCGTCGGCGACAGCGCGGGTTCTGGTCACCGCGCGGCCCACGACGACGACTGACGCACCCCTCGCGGCCAACTGCCGTGCCGCGGCCGCGCCGACGCCGGAACTGGCGCCGGTGACGACGGCGGTCAGGCCGTCAAGTGTTTCTGCTGCCATGGACCGGACGCTAGGTCCCGCGTCGCGGCTGAGGAAGTGAGCCGTGACCCTGGTGCTGCGGGCACCAGGGTCCTGGGGTCGTTCCGGCCTACTCTTGCCCTCATGAACGACCGCACCGCGAATCTGCTGGGCGATTATCTGCGCGCTCGTCGCGAGGTGCTGCGCCCTGCGGATGTCGGCCTTCTTGAGACCGCACGTCGGCGCGTGCCCGGCCTGCGCCGCGAGGAAGTCGCGACGCTCGCCGATATCAGTGTGGATTACTACCTCGGTCTGGAGCAGGGACGTGACCGGCGGCCGTCCGTGGAGATCCTCCGGGCGCTCGCCGAGGCTCTACGGCTCGACGAGTCCGCGACCACGCACTTGTTCGCGCTGGCCCATTCTGTCCCGCGTTCGGGCGGGCGTGCTCACCGTCATCGGGTTTCTCCCACCCTGGCCCGGCTGATCGACTCCTGGCCGGCCACGCCCGCGTTCGTGCAGACGCAGACGTTCCTGGTGCTGGCGGCGAATCCGCTGGCCCAGGCCCTCTCGCCCGCCCACACACCGGGGAACAACCTCCTGCGGACCGTGTTCCTGGACCCGGACGACTTCCCGGTCGAACCGGACCCGCGTCCGGACTTCGTGGCCTGCCTGCGCGGGCTGGCCGGCGCGGACGTCGACGATCCGGACCTGGCGGCGCTGGTAGCCGAATTGTCCATGCGCAGCGAGAGCTTCCGACGCCTTTGGGCCAGGCACGATGTCCGGGGCCGCACCAATGGCAGGGCCACGATCGCTCACCCACGGGTCGGTCCCCTCACCCTCGAGCTCGAACGGTTTCTCGTGCCCTCCGCACCCGGCCGGCAACTGGTGGTCTATTCCGCGGAGCCGGACAGCCCGTCGCATGAGGCACTGCGTCTGCTCGCGGAAACGGCCGACTGAGGCAGTGCGCGAAAGCCGGCTCGACCAGCCTGACCGGGCAGTGTGAGCGCGCTGGGACGGCTTTATACGCATCAGGTGTTCTCGCCTCCGATAAAGCCTTCGCGTGTGCCGCCGTCCGGATGATGAGGTGGCACGGTGACCAACCACGATGAGGCGGCGGCTGTCCGTCCGTTGACCCTGGCTTGGGCGAACCGGCACCTGGAGGCCGGTGAACGGATCGTCGGAACCGAGGCGCTGCACGGCGGCATCACTGCCGAAATGCGGCGGCTGACCATCGGCACTCGGGACGGCGGCACCCGTGACCTGGTGCTGCGGACCTTCGTCGACCCGTTCTATGTGGAGCACGCCGAGGACTGGCTGAACCGGGAGACCGGCGCCCTGACCCTGCTCGCGGGGAGCGGTGTGCCTGCTCCCGGGCTGGTCGCGGTTGACCCGACCGCCGCGCAGTGCGAGTACCCCTCGCTCCTGATGACCCATCTGGCGGGCCGGGCCGTCCTGGACGATGAGGGAGTGGAGGCCCGCGTCCCTGTGCTGGCCCGTCAGCTCGTGGCGATCCACGCGCTGCGACCCGCCGTACGGCCCCGCGAGTACGTGGCGTTGACGACCGCCGACACCGTCGTGACTCCCAAGAGCGCCGACGCGGCGGTATGGGCCGCGGCGATCGACGTGATCCGCGAGCCCGCGCCGCCCTATGAAGGGCGATTTCTGCACCGGGACTTCCACCCCGGCAACGTGCTGTTCGACATGCCGCCCGCACATCCGGCAGGTGCCCGGATCACCGGCGTCGTCGACTGGGCAGGGGCCTGCCGGGGCCCGGCGGATCTCGATGTGGCGCACTGCTCCACCAATCTCGCGCTGCTGCACGGCCCGGCGTGGGGGCAGCGGTTCGCCGAGGCGTACGAGGAGGCCGGTGGGGTGCTGGCCGCGGCCGCGCGCGAGCGGCTGTACTGGCGGGTGCGGGACGGCCTGGCGTTCTCGGAAGAGCTGCGATTGGTGGCGCGGTCATGGCGGGAGGCGGGGAGGGCAGAGCTGACGACGCGGGCCGTGGAGGAGCGGCTGGACGCCTATGTCACCGTGCTGATGGACGCCCTGGCCTGAACATCAAGCCTCAAGCCGGTGGGGCAAAGTCACATCGCCCTCGGGCCAAAGTGAGGATTACGGGACTAGCCTTGGGTGGCATACTTTCCGGCTTCCTCGGGGCCGTAAGGGCGGCTGATGGGTGTTTGTATTCCGCTGCCTTGGAAGGCTGCCTCAGAAGTCGGCGCCGTGGGAGTGGGCTCGCTGTGCGTTCGCTACGGAGAGTTGTAACCCCCGGTAGCGGGCGGGTGTTGGGCTGAAGAATCGCGTGATCTGCCGCACATTTCAGTGAGGTTATTGCGACGCCCGTGTTTCTGCCACATGACGCATTCATATCGCGGGCACTCCCGCGTCGTGCGGTGTTTCAGTGGATGTCTCGGGGTGGCATCCGGCGTGCGTAGTTTTCGGTATTCCAAAGGGGATGGTCTGCATGGCGAGAGGTGGGTTGTCACTCTCAGTGACGAGTTGACCGCTTGTCATGACCCCCAGTTGACTATCGATCATCCCTCCCCCACAGGAGACCCTCATGCGGACGCCCGCCACCCCTGCGCCGTCAGAGGCACCGGCAGACGCCGTCCTCGCGGTCAACCCGCTGCATCGCCCCTCGCCCCGCCTCACCGCCGCGGCCGGCCGGGCAGGCGCCCTCGGCGTGCTCGAACTGTCCGAGCGCCGCCGCGATGCCATCGAGGTTCTGCGTCGCACCGCCCGCTGGTCCGGCGGCCGTCCCTTCGGGGTCCGGGTCCGTCCCGGCTGCCCGCTCGGCGTCGCGGACCTTCCCGAGGACGCCACGACCGTGCTGCTCGCCGACCCCGCACGGACCGCCGCCGACTTCCCCGGGCGCCGTGTGCTCGTCGAGGTCACCAGCCTCGCCGGGGCCACCGACGCCGTTCGGGCGGGCGCCGCCGGGCTGCTGCTGCGCGGGAGCGAGTGCGGCGGCCGGGCGGGTGAGCTGAGCACGTTCGTCCTGCTGCAAGGGGTTCTCGCCGACCCGGGGATCGCCGTGCCGGTCTGGGCGTGGGGCGGCATCGGCCCGCGTACGGCCGCCGCCGCGGTCGCCGGTGGAGCGGCGGGCGTGGTGCTCGACGTCCAGCTCGCGCTGCTCGACGAGGCCGAACCGGACGCCGAGACCGTCGAGGCACTTGGCTCGCTGGACGGTTCCGAGAGCGTCCTCGTCGACGGGGTGCGCTTTCTGCGCCGCCGCGGGCCGCAGGCCCCCGAGCCGCCCGCCGACAGCGCCGCCGCCGAACGCGCCTTCGCCGCCACCGATCCGCTGCGGCGCCTCCTGCCGGTCGGTCAGGACGGCTACCTCGCCGCTTCCTTCGCGGCCAGGTCCGCCACCGTCGCCGAGGCGGTCCGAAGGGTCCGCGACGCGATCGGCCGGGCCGCCGTCGACGAGCGGGCCGCCGCCGCGCTGGCCGAGGGCTCCGCCGGGGCCCGCGCTCTCGGCACCCGACTGCCCGTCGCCCAGGGCCCGATGACCCGGGTCAGCGACGAGCCCGCGTTCGCCGCCGCCGTGGCGGCCGACGGCGCCCTGCCCTTCCTCGCCCTCGCCCTCGCCGACGCCGCGCGCACCCGGGCCATGCTGGAGCGCACCCGGGACTCGCTGCCCGAGGGCGCCTCCTGGGGTGTGGGCATCCTCGGCTTCGCCGACGAGCGGGTAAAGGAGGCCCAGCTCGCCGTCGTCCGGGAGCTGAAGCCCACGCACGCCGTCATCGCGGGCGGCCGTCCCGCACAGGCCGCCGCACTGGAGGCGGAGGGCATCTCGGCCTTTCTGCATGTGCCCTCGCCGGGGCTGCTGCGGCAGTTCCTCGCGGCGGGCGCCCGCAAGTTCATCTTCGAGGGCGCCGAATGCGGCGGTCACATCGGGCCCCGCAACAGCTTCCCGCTGTGGGAGGCGCAGACCGAGGTGCTGCGCGAGTTCCTCGCCGAACAGGGCCCCGCGGCGGCCACGGAGCTGACCGTGCTCTTCGCCGGCGGCATCCACGACGCCCGGTCGGCCGCCATGGCCGCCACCGTCGCCGCCCCGCTGACCGAGGCGGGCGCCGCCTTCGGCGTGCTGATGGGCACCGCCTACCTGGTCACCGCCGAGGCGGTCGGCGCCGGCGCCATCCGGCCGCTCTTCCAGCGGCGGGTCCTCGCCGCCGACCGCACCGACCTGCTGGAGACCGCTCCGGGCCACGCCACCCGGTGCGCGGCCAGCGAGGTCACCCGCGACTTCGCCGAGCTGCGGGACGAACTCATCGCCCAGGGCGTGCCGGACCGCGAGATCTGGGAGCGCCTGGAGCGGTTCAACGTCGGACGGCTGCGCATCGCCTCCAAGGGCGTCGAGCGGGTCGGGGACGAACTGCGCGCGGTGGACGAGGAACGCCAGGGCGCCGAGGGCATGTTCATGGCCGGCGAGGTCAGCGTGCTGCGCGCCGAGGTCACCACCGTCGCGGCGCTGCACCGGGAGGTGACCGAGGGCGCCGCCGCCTGGCTCGCCGAGCGCGCCGCCACGGCCCCCGCCCCGGCCGCCGAGGAGGCGCCCGCGCCGCTGCGCGTCGCCGTGGTCGGCATGGCCGCGATGTTCCCCGGCGCCCGCGACCTGGGCGAGTTCTGGGCCAATGTGATGTCCGGCACCGACAGCGTCACCGAGGTGCCCGCCGAACGCTGGGACCCCGAGCTGTACTACGCGCCGGACGGCGACGGCGAACGCACCCCCTCCCGCTGGGGCGGCTTCCTGCCCCGGATCCCGTTCGACCCGCTGAGCTACGGCATCCCGCCCGCCTCCCTGCCCAGCATCGAACCCGTACAGCTCCTCGCCCTGGAGGCCGCCCGGCGCGCACTGGCCGACGCCGGCTACGAGGGGCCGGAGGCCGACCACCGCCGCACCTCGGTGATCTTCGGCGCCGAGGCGGGCAGCGACCTGGCCAACGCCTCCACCCTGCGCACCGTGCTGCCCGCCTACGTCGGCACGCTGCCGCCCGGACTGGAGGAGCAACTGCCCAAGCTGACCGAGGACTCGTTCCCCGGCATGCTCGCCAACGTCATCGCGGGGCGCATCGCCAACCGGCTCGACCTCGGCGGCGCCAACTACACCGTGGACGCGGCCTGTGCCTCCTCGCTCACCGCCGTCGACGCCGCCTGCAAGGAACTCGTCACCGGCACCAGCGACCTGGTGCTGTGCGGCGGCGCCGACCTGCACAACGGCATCAACGACTATCTGCTCTTCTCCTCGGTGCACGCGCTGTCGCCCTCCGGCCGCTCGGCCACCTTCGACGCGAGCGCGGACGGCATCGCCCTCGGCGAGGGCGTCGCCTGCGTGGCCCTCAAGCGCCTGGCCGACGCCGAACGCGACGGCGACCGGATCTACGCGGTGATCGACGGCGTCGGCAGCGCCAGCGACGGCCGTGGCCTCGGCCTGACCGCGCCCCGCCCCGAAGGCCAGCGCGCCGCCCTGACCCGCGCCTACGCCAACGCCCGGATCTCCCCGGCCGAGGTCGGCCTGATCGAGGCACACGGCACCGGCACCGTCGTCGGCGACCGCACCGAACTCGCCACCCTCACCGAGGTGTTCCGGGAATACGGGGCCGAGCCCGGCTCCTGCGCCATCGGCTCGGTCAAGTCGCAGATCGGGCACACCAAGTGCGCCGCCGGACTGGCCGGACTGATCAAAACCACCCTCGCGCTCTACCACGGCGTCAAGCCGCCCACCCTGCACCTGGGCAACCCCAACCCGGCCTGGCAGGCGGACACCAGCCCCTTCGCCTTCCACACCTCCACCGCCCCCTGGGCCGTCGAACCGGCCGACCGGATCGCGGGCGTCAGCGCCTTCGGCTTCGGCGGCACCAACTTCCACGTCGTCCTGCGCGCCCACGACCAGGCGCCCGCCGCACACGCCCTGGACGCCTGGCCGGCCGAGCTGTTCACCTTCCGCGGCCACCAGGAGCAGGCCGCCGTCAAGGCGGTCCGCGCCCTGCTCGCCCTGATCGACCAGGACGGCGGCCACGCCCGGCTGCGCGACCTCGCGCGCCACGCCGCCCACCGCAGCGACCAGGCCGCCGTGCGCGGCGAACCCGTACAGATCGCGGTGGTCGCCCGCTCGGCGGCCGAACTGCCGGAGCTGCTGCGCCGGGCCGCCGAGGGCGACCACGCCCCCGCCGACGGCATCCACCTCGCCCGCGCCGTGCCGCGGGAGGTCGCGGAGGGACAGCTCGCGCTGCTCTTCCCGGGCCAGGGCAGCCAGCGCCCCGGGATGTTCGCGCCGCTCTTCGCGGCCTTCCCCGGCCTCCACCGCCATCTGCACCTCGGTGCCCGCTGGGCCGACGCGCTCTTCCCGCCGGCCGCGCTCGACGCCGAGACCGCGGCCCGCGCCAAGGCCCGGATCACCGACACGGCCGTGGCCCAGCCCGCCCTCGGCATCACCGCGCTCGCCGCCACCGAACTGCTCGGCTCGCTCGGGGTGCGCCCCGCGATGGCCGGCGGCCACAGCTACGGCGAACTCGCCGCGCTCGCCGCCGCCGGAGTGTTCACCGCCGACGAACTGCTCGCCGCAAGCGCCGCCCGCGCCGAGGCCATCCTCGGCCGGGTCCCGGAGGGCGACGCGGGAGCCATGGCCGCGGTCGGCACCTCCGCCGACCGGGTCGAAGAGGTGCTGCGCCTCGCGGACCTGGCCGGTGACGTGGTGGCCGCCAACCACAACTCGCCCGCCCAGACGGTCATCTCGGGCCCCAGCGAGGCGGTCGCCGCCGCCGTCGCGGGGCTGAAGGACGCCGGATACAGCGCCAAGCCGCTGAGCGTGGCCTGCGCCTTCCACAGCCCGCTGCTCGACGGCGCCGGTGCGGACTTCGGCGGCCACCTCGCGGGACTGGAGCTGCCGGCCCCGGCCTTCCCGGTCTGGGCCAACCGCACCGCGGCCCGCTACCCCGACGATGCCGAGGGCATCCGCGCGGAACTGGCCGCCCAGCTCGGCTCCCCGGTCCGCTTCGCCGAACAGATCGAGGCGATGTACGAGGCGGGCGCCCGGGTCTTCGTCGAGGCCGGGCCCGGCCGGGTGCTCAGCCGCCTGGTGGCGGACGTGCTCGGGGACCGCCCGCACCGCACCGTACCGCTGGAGGACGGCCGCGACGGCGGACTGCCCGCCTTCCTGACCGCGCTCGCCCAACTCGCCGTCAGCGGCACTCAGTTGCGCACCCGGCCGCTGTTCACCGGCCGCGACACCGTCGATCCCGCCACCGCCAAGGCCGTCCGGCGGGCCGGGTTCACCGTCGACGGCCATCTGCTGCGCCGCGCCGACGGCGCCTTCCCGCCGCACGCCCTGCTCCCCGCCCGACCCGTGACGGAGTTCACCGTGTCCGACCCGCGTCACCTCCCCGCGCCGGCCGCCGGCCCCGAAGCGCTGATCGCGGAGTTCCTCCGCAGCAGCCGGGAGATGGTCTCCGCCCAGCGCGACGTCCTGCTCTCCTACCTGGGAGCACCCGAACTTCCGCCCGGGACGACGACGCGGCCGGCCGCGCAGGCGATACCCGCGGCACCCATAGTCCCGGCCGTCGCCACCTCGTCGGCCATCGCCCCGGCGCCCGTCCCCGCGCCCGCCGCCGCGCCGGGTGTCTCGGTCCTGGACACCGTTCTCGAGGTGGTCGCGGGACTTACCGGCTATCCGGTGGACATGCTGGAGCCGGATCTCGATCTGGAGGCCGATCTCAGCATCGACTCCATCAAGCGGGCCGAGATCGCCGGTGAACTGGCCGCCCGGCTGGGCGTCACCGCCGAGGGCGGCGAGCGACTGGAGGAGCTGAGCGGCGTCCGTACCGCCGAGGGCATGGCCTCGCTCCTGGCCGCCCGGCTCGGCACCCCCGCCGCCGTCCCGTCCGCCGCGCCCGCCCCCGCCGCGCCCGCCCCCGCCGTGGCAGGCGCCCCGGCCCGTGATGTGCCGGTCCTGGACACCGTTCTCGAGGTGGTCGCGGGGCTCACCGGCTATCCGGTGGACATGCTGGAGCCGGATCTCGATCTGGAGGCCGATCTCAGCATCGACTCCATCAAGCGCACCGAGATCGTCGGCGAACTCGGCGCCCGGCTCGCCCTGGACGCCGCCCGGGCGGACCTCGAAGCGCTCAGCGGCGCCCGTACGGTCGCCGCGCTCGGCGCACTCCTGGAGGCGGCCCTCGGCTCCGCTCCGGCGCCCGCCGAGGCCCCCGCCGCCACTCCCGCTCCCGCCGTCGACGGACCACGCCCGGAGATCATCGCCCCGCAGCGGCTGCTGTTCGCCGAACACGTCCTCGAACCGGTCACCGCCCGCCCGAAGCCCGGCCGCCGGGTACAGCTCCTCGGCGGCGGCGAGACCGCCATCGAGCTGTCCGCGCTGCTGGCCGAGGCGGGCGTCGAGACCGAGCTGGTCCCCGACGGCGAACCGCCCGCCGCGGGCGAGGAGACGGTGGTGCACCTGACGCCGCTGGACGCCGAAGGACCCGTACTGCCCGAAGCCTTCGCCCTCTACCAGCGGGTCCTCGCCGCCGGGCCGCGTCGCCTGCTCGCCGCCGACCGGCGGGGCGCCGGGGCGCCCAGCGGGCTGCGCGGCTTCTTCCGCACGGTGGCCCGCGAGTACCCCGATACCCACGCCACGCTGGCCGAGGTCCCCGACGGGGCGAGCGCCGCCGAGGCCGCCCGCGCCCTGTTCGCCGAACTCGCCGCCCCCGAGCCCGAGCCGGTGGTGCTGCTGGACCAGGGCGGCGGGCGCCGCGCCCCGCGCCTGGCGCTCACCCCGCTCGGCTCGATCGCCACCAGCGGCGCCGGACCGGCGGGCGACGGCGCCGCCGAGGCCGAGGCCGTCGGGCTCGACCGTGAGTCGGTGGTCCTCCTGGTCGGCGGCGCCCGGGGCATCACCGCCCGCTTCGCCCGCACCCTCGCCGCCGCGGCCCGCTGCCGCCTGGTCCTCTTCGGCCGCACCCCGGAACCCGCGGCCGCCGAGGACCCGGCCACGGCCGGCGCCACCGACCGTGCCGCGCTGCGCGGCGCCCTGCTGGCCGCGAAGCTCACCACCACGCCCGCCGATACCGAACGCCGGGTCTCGGCGATCCTCGCCGAGCGCGAGGTACGCGCCACCCTGGCCGCCCTGCGAGAGCTGGGCGCCGAGGTCGAGTACCAGCGGGTGGACGTGATGGACACGGAGGCCGTCGGCGCCGCGGTCAAGGAGGTGTACGCCCAGTACGGACGGCTCGACGGACTGGTCTACGCCGCCGGGCTCATCGAGGACAAGCTGATCGCCGAGAAGACCCCGGAATCCTTCGCCCGGGTCTTCACCACCAAGGCCGACGGCGCCGCCACCGTCCTGGACGCGGTGGACCGGCTGCCGGTGAGCCCTCGCTTCGCCGTCCTCTTCGGCTCCATCGCCGCCGCCCTCGGCAACCGCGGCCAGAGCGACTACGCCGGCGCCAACGACGCCCTGGAGGAGCTGGGCCGCCGCTGGTCCGGTGCCGAGCGGCGCGGTCTGACCGTGCACTGGGGCCCCTGGGCCGCCTCCGAGACCGGCGGCGGCATGGTCGGCCCGGAGCTGATGCGCTCCTACGCGGCCCGCGGCATCAAACTGATCGACCTGGAGGAAGGCCCGCTCAGCCTGTTGCGCGAACTCGCCTATGGCGCCCCGGACGAGCACACCGTCGTCTACACCGCCTCCGGCTGGTGACCACGATGCCCACCCCCGAACCCCTCGGCGGGCCCGAGACGCAGGGTGAGCCGGTCGCCGTCGTCGGCATGGAGGTCTTCCTCCCCGGTGCCCCCGATCTGGCCGCCTACTGGCACAACATCGCAGCCGGCGTGGACGCGATCACCGAGGTGCCCGCCGACCGCTGGGACCCGCTCTTCTACGACCCGGCGGCGGCCAGCGACCCGGCCGCCGGGCGACGCAGTGACCGCTTCTACTGCCGTCGCGGCGGATTCGTCGACAGCGGCGCCGAGTTCGACCCGACACGCTTCGGGATCATGCCGAAGTCGGTGCCCGCCACCGACCCGGACCAGCTCATCGCGCTCGACGTGGCGTACCGCTCGCTCCAGGACGCGGGCGGCGAGTCCGTGCTGCCCGCCCGCCGCGAACGCGCCGGGATCGTACTCGGCCGCGGCGGGTACCTCACGCCGGGCCTGGTCCGGCTGGACCAGCGGGTCCGTACCGCCAACCAGCTCGTGCACACCCTGCGCGAGCTGGCTCCGCAACTCGACGAGGCCCAACTGGAGTCGGTGCGCGCCGGGTTCTGCGAACGGCTCGGACCCGAGGAGCCGGAGTCCGCGATCGGCCTGGTGCCCAATCTGGTCGCCTCCCGCGTCGCCAACCGGCTCGATCTGCGCGGACCCGCCTACACCGTGGACGCCGCCTGCGCCTCCTCGCTGGTCGCCGTGGACCACGCGGTACGCGAACTCACCTCCCGGCGGTGCGACGTGATGCTCGCGGGCGGGGTGCACCACTGCCACGACCTCACCCTGTGGAGCGTCTTCACCCAGCTCGGCGCGCTGTCCCCGAGCCAGCGCAGCCGCCCGCTGCACCGGGACGCGGACGGCGTCCTGATCGGCGAGGGCACCGGCGTGGTCGTCCTCAAGCGGCTGGCGGACGCGCGGCGCGACGGGGACCGGGTCTACGCGGTGATCCGCGGCACCGGAGTGGCCAGTGACGGCCGCTCCGCGAGCCTGTTCAACCCCGACCCGGGCGGTCAGATCCGTGCCGTCCGCCAGGCGTGGGAGGCCGCCGGGCTCGACCCGCGCGCCGCCGACGCGCTCCAGCTCCTCGAGGCGCACGGCACCGCGACGGCCGCAGGCGACGGGGCCGAACTCCGCACGGTGGCCGAGGTGTTCGGCCCCGCGACCGCCGGGCGCGCCGTCATCGGCTCGGTGAAGTCGCAGATCGGGCACACCATGCCGGCCGCCGGCGTGGCCGGTCTGATCAAGGCGGCGCTCGCCCTGCACCACGAGACGCTGCCGCCCACCCTGCACTGCGACGACCCCAACCCGGCCCTCGAAGCGACCCGGTTCACCCCCCTCGCCACCGCCCGCCCCTGGGACGAGGTCGCGGGCGGCGCCCCGCGCCGGGCCGCGGTCAACGCCTTCGGCTTCGGCGGCATCAACGCGCACGTGATACTCGAACAGCCCGCCGCGGTCCGCGGCCGCCGCCCCCGGGTGACCGTCGGTGAGCCGGAGCGCGTGCTGCGGCTGGCCGCCCGGACCCCCGGGGAACTGGCCGCCCTGCTCGACGCCGAGGACGGCGCGGTGCTCGCCGCGAGCCTGCCCGAGACGGGCTCGCCCGCCGCGGGACCGGTGCGGCTCGGCATCGTCGACCCCACGGCACGCCGCCTGAAGACGGCGCGCCGGGCGGTCGGCAAGGGCGAGCCCTGGCGCGGGCGGGGCGATGTGTGGTTCACCCCGCGCCCGGTGCTCGGCCCGGCCGGTGGGCGCACCGCCTTCGTCTTCCCGGGCCTGGAAGCCGAGTTCACCCCGAAGGTCGACGAACTCGCCGCCCGGCTCGGCCTGGACTGGTCCTACGACCAGGAGGCCGAGGTCGGCGACGTGGGCCGGCACGGCGCCGCCGTCTTCCAACTGGGCCGGCTGCTCGACACCGCGCTGCGCCGCCTGGACGTGGCGCCCGACGCGGTGGCCGGGCACAGCGTGGGGGAGTGGACCGCGATGGCGGCGGCCGGGGTGCACACCGCCGGGGAGGTGGACGCCTTCCTGGCCGGTTTCGACCCGGACGCGCTGCGGGTGCCCGGCCTGGCCTTCGCCGTCCTCGGCACCGCCGCCGACCGGGTCCTGGACCGGCTCGCCGGCCGCGAGGACGTGGTTCTCAGCCACGACAACGCCCCCAACCAGTCGATGATCTGCGGACCGGAGGAGGCGGTCGCCGACCTGGTGGACGGCTTCCGCGCGCAGGGCGTCATCGCGCAGGTGCTGCCGTTCCGCTCCGGCTTCCACACCCCGATGCTCGCCCCCTACCTGGACCCGATCCGTGAGGCGGCCGAGCGGTACACCCTGCACCCGCCGCACACCGCCCTGTGGTCCGCCACCGTCGCCGCGCCCTTCCCGGCCGAACCGGAGGCGGTCCGCGAGCTGTTCGTACGCCATCTGCTCGAACCGGTCCGGTTCCGCGAACTCGTCCTGCGGATGTACGAGGCGGGCTTCCGGGCCTTTCTGACCCTGGGCGCGGGCCAGCTCGGCTCCCTCATCGACGACACCCTCGCGGGCCGCGATCGGCTGGTGGTTCCCGCGCACTCCACCTCCCGCGACAGCCTCGCCCAGCTTCGCCGGGTGGCGACCGCGCTGTGGACCGAGGGCGCAGACCCGGACGTCACCCCGCTCAACCCTCCTGCTGATCGGGCTCGGGCGAGTTCGAGCATCCGTCCGGTACGCCGTGCGGGGATGAAGCTCGACCTCGGCGGCGCCCTGGTCTCCCTCCCCGCCGCCGGGCACGGTCTCCTCGTCACGACACCGGACCGCACCGCGCGGCCCTTGCGCCCGGCCGTCCCGGCCGCCCGGACCGAGGCCCACGCCGACGCCGACGCGCTCGACCGGCCCGGCCGCGCCGGTGGACACCACCCGGTGGCCGCCGAGTTCTCCGCGCTGCTCACCGACACCAACGCCGTCGCCGCGGAACTCCTCGACGCGCTGGGGCAGCGCCGCGGCCCCCGTGTCCCGGCGCGGCACCGGCCGCCGACCCCGCGATCCGGTGCCGTCGCACCGCGGGCGGTCGGCCCGAACGGCTCTGGTGGTCCGAACGGCTCCAGCGGCGCCGACGGCCTCGCGACCGTCCCCGCCGCCCTGCGGATCGACGTGGACCGGATGCCGTACCTCCGCGACCACTGCTTCTTCCGGCAACGGCCAGGCTGGCCCGACGAGGCCGACCGGTGGCCGATCGTGCCCGCGACCACCGTCATCGACCACCTCGTCCGGATCGCGGAGGAGGCGATGCCCAGCCGGAGCGGACAGCGGGTGGTGGCCGTGCACAATGTGCGGCTCCAGAAGTGGATCGAGGCCATGCCCGCCCGTGACGTGCCCGTCGCGGTGCGCCGCTCGGCCCCGGACCGGATCGAGGTCGGGCTCACCGGCTTCGCGGGCGCCGAGGTCCGGTTCGCCCCGGGACCCGCGACCCCGCCCGCCGTATGGCCGGTGGACCCGGCCGCCGAACGTGTCCCCGAACTGGCCGCCGAACAGCTCTACACCGAGCGGTGGATGTTCCACGGCCCCGCCTTCCAGGGCGTCACCGAACTCACCGCGATCGGCGAACGGCATGTGCGCGGCGTCCTCACCGCGCCCGGACCACCCGGCGCGCTCCTCGACAACGTCGGCCAGCTCCTCGGCTACTGGATCATGGCCACGCTGACCGAACGCACCACGGTCTTCCCGGTCGGCATGGCCCGGATCGACTTCCACGGCCCCGAACCGGCCGCCGGGACGGCCCTGGACTGCCATATCCGCATCCGAGAGGTCACCCCCACCACCCTCACCGCCGATATGCAGCTCGTCCACGCGGGCCGCGTCTGGGCCGAGTGCACGGGCTGGACCGACCGGCGCTTCGACACCGACCCCGGTATGCGGCTGATGGACCGCTTCCCCGGCCGGAACACCCTCTCCGAGGAGCGCACCGGGGGATGGAGCCTGGCCCATGAGCGCTGGCCCGATCTCGCCACCCGCGACCTGATCATGCGCAATGTGCTCGGCGGCGCCGAACGCGACCGCTACGCCGGCCAGCCCCCGACCCGTAAGCGCCGCCATCTGCTCGGCCGGATCGCCGCCAAGGACGCGGTCCGCAGGCTGCTCTGGGCGGAGGGCGCGGGCGACATCTACCCGGCCGAGATCGCCCTGCACAACGACGCGGCCGGGCGGCCCGTGGTGACCGGTGTGCACGGCCGCGCCATCGGTCCGGGCCTGACGGTCTCCCTCGCGCACAGCGCCGAGGCGGCGGTCGCCCTGGCCCGCCGCGGACCCTGCGGTATCGACCTCGAAGAGGTCACCGCCCGGCCCGCCGCCGCCGTCGCGGCGGCCTGCGGCCCCGAGGAGCGCGCGCTCCTCGCCCGTACCGTCGCCGCGGGCGACGAGAGCGAAGACCTGTGGTTCACCCGGTTCTGGGCGGCGAAGGAAGCCGTCGCGAAGGAGCGCGGTACGGGGCTGCGCGGACGACCTCAGGAGTACCGGGTCACCGCCGCCCGTCCCGGCCTGCTGCGGGTGGAACACGCGGGCCGCGCCTGGGAGGTGCGCTGCGATCAGGTGGCGGCCCCCGCGGGGCTGCCCGAACGGAACTATGTCGTCGCCTGGACCACGGGCGGCGCCGAGCCAGTCAGTCAGGAGAGCCAGCATGACCAGTGAGGCGGCCACCCCCACGGCCCTCAGCACCGATGAGGACACCGTCCTCGCACAGATCGCCGCGACGCTGCGCGAGCTGCCCGACGCCGGTCTGGAGGATGCCGAGATCAGCCGCGAGACGCTGTTCCACGACGATCTGGAGCTGGAGAGCATCGACCTGGTCACCCTCGCCGGCCTGCTGCGCGAGCAGTACGGCGAGCGCGTCAACCTCGCCCTGTTCATCGCGGACCTGGAACTCGACGAGATCATCGCGCTGACGGTGGGCCAGCTCGCCGACTACGTCACCGCCTCGCTCCGCGCCACCGAGGAGAGCTGACCGGATGGCGAAGACACCCACCGGCGACATCACCACTCATGTGCAGCAACTGCGCGCGGGCGCGGCCGCCGAGGGCGAGCCCCCGGTGGTCGTCCTGGTGCACGGTCTGCTCACGGACTCGCTCGCCAGCTACTACTTCACCCTCGGCCCGGCACTGTCCGCGGCGGGCATGGACACCGTGATGTACGACCTGCGCGGGCACGGCCGCACCGACCGGCCGCGCACCGGCTACCGGCTGGAGCACTTCGTCGAGGACCTGGCACTGCTCCTGGACGCCCTGGGCGAGCACCGTCCGGTGCATCTGGTCGGCAACTCCTTCGGCGGCACCGTCGCCGCGGGGTTCGCCGCCTGGCACCCGGACCGCACCGCCACCCTCACCATGATCGAGTCCGAGCCGCCGGTGGCCGCCTGGGCCACCCATATCGCGGACGGCCTGGCGCACGCCCGCCGTGACCTGGTCCACGACCAGGCCATCGAGTGGATCAAGGAGCGCTACGGGGCGCACACCGCCCGGCTCTCCCGCACGGCCGCGCGCATCCTGGAGACCACCACGCTGGCCGAGGACGTCCCGGCCGGGCGGCTCATCGACGACGACCTGTCCGCGCTGCGCTGCCCGCTGCTCGCCGTCTTCGGCGCCGACTCCGGGCTCAGCGCCCAGGTGCCGGAGCTGGAGGCCAAGGTCGCCCAGTGCCGCACCGTGGTCCTCCCGGACCAGGGCCACTCGGTCCTGGTCGAACAGCCCGGCCGCACCCGCGACCTGGTCCTGGACTGGGTGCGCGAGCACCACGCGCGCCGGTCGGGCGCCTGGGCCGGAGCGGCCGGATGAGCCGCTTCCTCCTGGTCGCACCGCCGCTGACCGGGCATATCAACCCGCTTGTCGCGGTGGCGGCCGAGCTGACCGCTCGCGGCCACGAGGTCGAGTGGTGCGGCTACGCCGACCGCATCCGTGACGCGGCCGGACCCACCGCCGTGGTCCACGAGTGCGCCCTCCCCGAAGCCGGTGAACTGGTCCGCCCGCCGACCCTGACCGGACCGGCCGCCTTCCGTTTCCTCTGGGAAGCCTTCTTCATCCCGCTCGCCGAGGCGATGGCGCCCGCCGTGGCGAGCGCGGTGCACGCCTTCCGCCCGGACGCGGTCGTCACCGACCAGCACGCGGTGGCCGGCGCCCTGGTGTGCGAACGCCTCGGCGTCCCGTACTTCACCTCGGCCAGCACCTCGGCCGAACTCATCGACCCGCTGGCCGATCTGCCCAAGGTGGCCGCCTGGCTGACCGGCCGGCTGGACGCGCTGCGGGAGGCGATCGGCGACCCGGCAGCCACCCACGACCCGCGCTTCTCCCCGTACGGCGTCCTCGCCTTCACCGGTCGGGAACTCCTCGGCGACGCGGCCGCCCTGCCCTGGGAGCGGGTCCACCTGGTCGGCCCGGCCATCGCCGACCGGCCCGGGGACCCGGACTTCCCCTGGGACGCCCTCGACCCCTCCCGCGAGCTGGTCTTCGTCTCGCTCGGTACCGCCAACACCGACGCCGGAGCACGCTTCCTCCACGAGGCCGCCGGGGCGCTGGACCTGCTCGCCGAGCGGGTGCAGGGCGTCGTCGCGGACCCCGGCGGCCAGCTCACCGACCCGCCGCCCGGCATCCTGGTGCGCCCCTACGTCCCCCAGCTCGAACTCCTCGGCCGGGCCAGGGCGGTGGTCAGCCACGGCGGCCACAACACCGTCTGCGAGGCCCTCTGGCACGGGCTGCCGCTGGTGGTCGCCCCGATCCGGGACGACCAGCCGATCGTGGCACGCCAGGTGGCCGAGGCGGGCGCCGGTATCCGGGTGCGCTTCGGACGGGTGGACGCCCCGAAGCTCGCCGAGGCGCTGCGCACGGTCCTGGACGACACCGGCGGGCACCGCACCGCGGCGGCGGCCATCGGCAGGTCGTTGCGCGTCGCGGGCGGCCGGCAGGCCGCGGCCGACCACCTCGAACAGCTCGTCACGGCGCACCCGGCGGCAGCCGCGGGCCGCTGAACGCATCCCCCATCCCGGAGCACCCCATGACCACAGCCCACCCGATGCCTCCGCGGGAGGCGCCGAGCCCCGCGCCCGACGAGCCGCCCGCCCCCGGCATCCGTCCGCTGCGGGCCCTGCTCCAGCAGGCCCGCCCGTACCGGTTCGTCCTCCTCGGCTCGCTTCTGCTCGCCCTGGCCGCCAGCGGCTGCGGGCTCGTCCAGCCGCTGGTGGCGCGGTCGGTCCTGGAC
Organism: Streptomyces sp. CY-1; assembly: GCF_047218265.1. Classification (NCBI taxonomy): domain Bacteria; kingdom Bacillati; phylum Actinomycetota; class Actinomycetes; order Kitasatosporales; family Streptomycetaceae; genus Streptomyces; species Streptomyces sp. CY-1. Next base: position 2,286,191 of record NZ_CP178393.1, on the reverse strand, counting down.
GCCCTGGCCGATGACACGGCGGTCACCGGGGCGCTGGTCCTGCTCGGCGTCCTGGTGGTGGGGGGCGCCGTCCTGACCGGACTCCAGTCCTGGTGGCAGCAGCGCACCTCGGAGCAGGTCGTCCGCTCCATCCGCCGCGACCTGGTCTTCCGCCTCATCCGCCTGAAGATCCCCGAGCTGGACCGCCGCCCACCCGGCGATCTGGTCGCCCGGGTCACCTCCGACAGCGCCCTGGTGCAGAACGCCGCCACCCAGGGCCTGGTCATGATCACCAATGGGCTGCTGACCGTCGTCGGCGCCATCGTCCTGATGGGCACGGTCCACCTCGGCCTGCTCGGCGTCACCCTCGCGGTCCTGCTCGGCACCGGTGCCCTCCTCGGACTGATCCTGCCCCGCATCCGCGAGGCCGTCGCCCGCGCCCAGAGCTCCGTCGGCGCCATCGGTGCCGCCCTGGACCGCTCACTCGGCGCCGCCCGCACCGTCAAGGCCAACGGCGCCGAATCCCGGGAGACCGCGCGCGCCGAGGCCGCCGTCGAGGAGGCGTACCAGGCGGGTCTGACCGGCGCCAAGTATGTCGCCCTGGTCCAGGTCCTCTCCGGTGTCGCCATCCAGGCGGCCTTCCTGGCGGTGCTCGGCGTCGGCGGCGCCCTGGTGGCCTCCGGGGACCTCGACGCCTCCCAGCTCATCGCCTTCCTGCTCTATGTCTTCTACCTGGCCAGCCCGATCGCCTCGCTCCTCGGCGGCCTCGGCATGCTCCAGCAGGGCCTCGGCGCCATCGTCCGTATCGAGCAGGTCAGGCATCTGCCGGCCGAGGACGACGTGGACGACGTGGCCGACGTGGACCTCACCGAGCGGGTGGCCCCGGCCCCGCACACCGGGCGGTCGACACCGGCGCCACCGGTCGAGTTCGACGGCGTCCACTTCGCCTACCCGGGGCGCGGCCCGGCCCTGCGCGGCATCAGCTTCACCGTGCCCGGCGCCACCCGTACGGCCCTGGTCGGCCTCTCCGGCGCCGGCAAGACCACGATGTTCGCGCTGCTCCAGCGCTTCTACGAACCGCGGGCGGGCGCCATCCGGATCGGCGGCCAGGACATCGCCCGGATGTCCCGCGCCGAGGTCCGCCGCCGCATCGCCTACGTCGAGCAGGAGTCCCCGGTCATGGCGGGCACCCTCGGCGACAACCTCCGCTACGCCGCGACCGGCGCGGGCGAGGAGGACATCGCCGAGGTACTGCGCCTGACCCGGCTCGACTCGCTGATCGCCAGGCTGCCCGACGGCCTGGACACCGAGGTCGGCAACCGCGGCGTCACCCTCTCCGGCGGGGAGCGCCAGCGCCTGGCCATCGCGCGTGCCCTGCTGCGCAGGCCCGAGGTACTGCTGCTCGACGAGGCCACCGCCCAGCTCGACGCCAGCAACGAACAGGCCCTGCGGGAAGCGGTGGACCAGGCCGCGCGCCGCTGCACCGTCATCCTGATCGCCCACCGTCTGTCCACGGTCACCGACGCGGAGCAGATCATCGTCCTGGAGGACGGCGGGATTCGCGCCGCGGGCTCCCACGGCGACCTGGTCGGCGCCGACGCCCTCTACCGTGAACTCGCCGCCTCCCAGATGCTCGTGCCCGCCGTGGACGACCGGCCGCCGGGCCCGGACGCGCGTCTGGCGCTGTGAACGAGCGCCCCGGGCCCCTCGAGGGACGAGGGGGCCCGGGGCCGTATGCGAACGGTGGCCGGATCCGTCGGGTCCGGCCACCGTCTCGTCGGTTCTGCCGCCGTCAGCCGGTGATGGCGTTCAGGGCGGGCAGATAGCCGTCACGGTGCCCGGCCTGGTTCGGGTGGTAGGACTCGTTCAGCTTGTCCCACTCCAGGCTCGTCACCCAGGTGGTGTTCCCCGAGCAGATGGTGTGCGGGTCGAAGGCCGGCCGCGGGTCGAGGAAGGTGAAGCCCGCGTTCGCGGCCTGCTGCGCGAGGACGCCGTTGAGGACGTCGGCCGCCGAGTTGAGCGCGCCGCGCTCGGTGTCGCTCAGCCCGAGGATGCCGCAGTTGCCGCCGATCTTGTACAGCCGGGGATACCCCACCACGACCACCTTGGCGCTCGGCGCGGCCCCCCTGATGGCCGCGTAGGTGCCGGACAGCGTGCCCGGCAGAACACCGGTCGCCGCCGCCTTCGCGGCATCCACCCCGGCGACGCAGTCCTTGTCGTCCAGGGTGAGGATGCAGTTCTGGAGAACGCTGACGAAGCCCACGTCGTTCCCGCCGGCCTGCACCGTCACCAGCGTGGCGTCCGCGCTGAGCTGGGGCACCTGCCGGCTCTTGACCTCCGCGGCGGTCGCCCCGGAGCAGGACGCCTCCACGAAGGAGTACGAGGTGTGCTGCGCCGCCCACAGCCGGGGGTAGGACAGCGGCCCGCGCCGGCAGGCGTCATTCGGGTCGTCATAGGTGCGGGTGCCGGGCGCGACGGCGTACGAGTCGCCGAGCGCGATGTACTTTCCGGCCGCCTCCGCCCCGGTCGGAACAGCCTGTGCGGCGGGGGCCGCGGTGACGGCGAGACATACCGCCGCCATCGCGGTGAGAAGAGACGTCAGTGGTCTGCGTGCGCGGATAGGGCGCATGCGAACTCCCGTGAGAGTGGGGGAAGTTTGACTCCACTGAAGTAGCATTCCAAGGATTCGGAATCGATAACTCCACGGAAAGGCAAGGGTGTTCCGCAAACAGCGGAAGACATCTTCAGTCAGGGTCGGACACCGACCCATGCGAGGGGAGACCGGTCAACGATGTTCAGTCTGGTACGGAGCAGAGTGAGGACGGCCGCGTTCGCGCTCACGGCGGTCGCGGCCTTAGCCTTCGGCGGGACCGCCGCGACGGCCGCGACCGGCACGGCGGCGGCCCCCGCTCCCGCTCCCGCGAAACAGGGGCCGACCTCGGTGGCGTACGTCGAGGTGAACAACAACAGCATGCGGAACGTCGGCAAGTACACCCTCGCGGGCGGCGGCAATGTCTTCGACGTCGCCGTGATCTTCGCGGCGAACATCAACTACGACACGGGGACGAAGGCGGCGTATCTGCACTTCAACGAGAACGTGCAGCGCGTCCTCGACAACGCCGCCACGGAGATCCGCCCCTTGCAGCAGAAGGGGATCAAGGTCGTCCTCTCGGTGCTCGGCAACCATGAGGGCGCGGGCTTCGCCAACTTCCCCTCCCAGCAGGCGGCTTCGGCGTTCGCGAAATCACTGTCGGACACCGTGGCCAAGTACGGCCTCGACGGCATCGACTTCGACGACGAGTACGCCGACTACGGCAACAACGGCACCGGCCAGCCCAACGACAGCTCGTTCGTGCACCTGGTGACGGCGCTGCGCGCGAACATGCCGAACAAGATCATCAGCCTCTACAACATCGGCCCGGCCGCCTCCCGCCTGTCCTACGGCGGCGTCGACATCTCGTCCAAGTTCGACTACGCCTGGAACCCGTACTACGGCTCCTGGCAGGTTCCCGGCCTGGCACTGCCCAAGTCGAAGCTGTCCCCGGCGGCTGTCGAAATCGGCCGGACCTCCCAGAGCACGGCCGCGAGCCTCGCCCGCCGCACCGTCAGCGAGGGCTACGGCGTCTATCTGACGTACAACCTCGACGGCGCCAATCGCAGCGCCGATGTCTCCGCGTTCACCAGGGAGCTGTACGGCAGCGACGCCGTCTACACGCCGTAGGGTGACCGCACGCCCGGCACGCGGACGGCGATCCACCCGCGTAGTGGAGCGCCGTCACGCCGCCCGCGCCGCCGCGGAGGACCTTGGTGAGATCGGCGGCGGCCGCGGCAGGCGGGAGTACCGGGCGGCGGATTCCCGGTGCTCTGGTGGAGATGGGCCGAGGTCATGTGGAGCTTCTCGTGACCGGTGCGGGCGCGGGAGACTGTCCGGAGCACGGCGTCGGGGGCACCTCCCGGCGGTGGCCGGCGGAGAGACCGGTGTGCGCGGCCAGCAGGGCGAGGACGCGGGCGCTCAGGGTCCGGGGCACGTCCGTAGTGGCCGGTGTTCTCCTGGTGGTCGAGCAAGATGGACGCGCTGCCGGACGTGGCGTCTTGCAAGGCGGCACAGAGTTTCCAGGCGTGCCAGGGACGCACCCGGGCATCGTTGCCCCCGGTGATGAAGAGGACGGCCGGATAGTTGTCGCCGTCCTGCACGTGGTGGTACGGGGAATACGTCATGAGGGACCGCAGTGAGTCGGGAGCGGTGGGATCCCCATACTCCTCAAGCCATAGTTTTCCCAGGCCGCCCTGGTCGTAGCGGGCCATGTCCGTGAGCGGCGCCGCGCAGGCCACGGCGGAGAAGAGTCGAGGTGAGCGCACCAGGGCGGCCGACAGGACGAGGCCCCCATTGCTGGCGGCGAGTGCGGCGAGCTGTCCGGGGCCCGCCTCGCCCAGTTCCTGAAGCGCATTGCCCGCCGCGCACAGGTCATCGACGGTGTCGGACTTGCCTGCCCCGCGCCCTGCCGCTGCCCAGTCCGGGCCATACTCGCCGCCTCCCCGGGCATGGACCCAGGCGATACGTCCGCCCGCGGCGAGCCACGCGGCGACGATCGGGTCCCAGGAGGGCTCCAGAGGTACGCCGAAACCTCCATAGACCGTGATCAAGGTGGGAATTGGCCCCTGCCGGGCTTCGGACGGCGGATCGCAGACCGTGACGGGGACGGAGGTGCCGTCGCGACTGGCTGCGGTCACGGTGCGCAGGGTCGAACAGCGAGTTGTCGGCACAGCCGAGGCCGCCGCGGTGACGCGCCGGCCGAGTGCGCCGTACCGAGGGTCATCGGCGAGGATCCAGCACGCGTTACCCGGCTGTCCCTCGTGGTCGTAGGTGGCCGGACCTAGACGCAGCCGGGCATGCCAGGTGAAGGGCTCGCCATCGTCGGTGTTCGGCTTCCCGGGGCCGGCCGACGTGGCGTACATATCGCCGTCCGTGGCCACACGTCGGACTTCGAGTCGGCGGGTGGTACCGATCTGGCTGAGTACGGCGAGTCGGAGCTCCGTGTTCGGCCCCATGACGCGCAGGGCCCGGATGCTTCCCGCCGCGGTGGCCGCCTGCCGCGCCGGTGGGGAGCCAAGCGGTGAAGACTCGAGAGGGACGGATCCAACCGGGACGGGTTGTGTCACGCGACCCTGGGCAGCGCGGGTGAGGTCCAGTGCGGACAGGGTGAGGTCCTCGTCGGCGATGTACAGTCGGCCGGCGCCCAGGGCGAAGGCGGTGATCCGTAGGTCTTCGAGGCGGAGTCGTTGCCAGCCAGGAGCGTCCTGGCCGGTAATGCGCGTGCACCACCAGCGTGGCTGGGATGCGTCGGGTGTCCGGGTCCGCAGCAGTAAGTGGCCTTCAGGACCGGTGTGCAGGGACAGCCGTGTCGCCCCCACGACGGGGAGTCCGACGGTGCGGGTCGTGCCGTCGCGGAGGTGGTGCGCGCGCAGGGTGTGTTCGGTGCGGGTGCCCGCGGAGTACAGGAGCATCGGGCCGACGAACGCCACGGAGGTGTGCGGTGCGGCGTCAGGGAGTTGCCGTGCTTCCTCCCCCGTGGCGACCGGGACGATGAGAAGGCCGCCGTTCTCGTGTCCGCCGCGGTGGAGCTGCGCGACGACCACCCGCCCCATGGGGTCGGGCCGCCAGGTCGCCAGGCGGTTGACGGACGAATCGCCACCCGTGTCCAGCAGCACCCGGTCGCGGCCATCGCCTGCCGAGGCGGTCAGCCGCTCACCACCTGCCACGGTGAGTTCATGCCGGAACAGCGTCCCTCCGGCCTCGGCGGGCGGGGTGAGCAACCGGCCTGCCGCAGCGGCTTCGACCTCGGTCAGACAGCGTTCCCAGATCGTCTCCGCTGCCTGGTGCTGCTGGCTGTGCCGGTGCAGCAATGCCTCCTGGGCCGTCAGCCACGAGCGCGTATGAGGGGAGGATGGGTCCTCCAACCACCGATACGGGTCAGGCACGGGTTCGGCGTCCCCAACCTGTGCGCCATCGTGAGTCGTCGACGCGCGGTCAACCACGCCACACCTCCACACGTCTCGCTTCGGCTGCCCGGGCCTCGTGGGGTAGTGCCCCGTACTGGGCCGCCACGAAGGCCCCGCTGATGGCGAGCAGGACGACGGCGGTGGCGGCGCAAGTCACCGTGGGAGTGAGACCGAACGTATGCGAACTCGCCCCGGCCAGGACCGGTCCAAGGGGGGCGACGGCCTGCGAAAGGAAGCCACTGCCGCTGTGCACTCGGCCCTGGAGCTGTGGTGGAGTGATGCGCATCTGCGTAGCGGAGATGACCACGGTGATCACGGGTCCGGCCGCCGTGGCCAGGGCCAGCAGGGGGGCGGCGGCCCAGGTGGCGCGGACCGTCGCGAACCCGAGCAGCGCCCCGGCGACGACAGCCGTGGAACACGCGATGCTCGGTCCCGGCGGCAGACGTCGTGCCACCGGCGCTGCGACGAGAGAGCCCACCAATGCGCCGGCCCCCAGGGCGGCGGTCTGTACACCGACGCCGAGGTCGCCCGCTCCGGAGTCCTCGGCCGAGGCGATGATGACGATCAGGAGCCCGTTGAAGACCAGGTTGAGCACGGTCGCGCTGAGCGCGCCATAGCGCAGGAACGGAGAGCGCCACAGGAAGCGGAGCCCCTCGACCGCGGCTTTCATGGGGGGTTGGTCCTCGCTCCTGGCGCCGGCGCCCGCGGGCAGCAGGGCGACGCAGCCGACCGCCACCAGGTAGGTGCCGGCATCGGCGGCGAACACCCAGGCGGCATCCACCCTGAGGAGGACGCCGCCCGCCAGTGGCCCCGCGATCATCGCGACACCCGCGCGGCTCTGAATCAGAGCCAGCGCTCGGGGAACCAGGTCGGCGTCGACGAAGTTGCGTATGGCCACGTTCTCCGCAGGAGCGAGTGTGCTGCCGACCGAGCCCAGCAGAAACGCGGCCACGAGAAGAGCGTTTGTCCCGGAGGCGTTGGAGGCTTCCAGGATGGAGAGTGCCCCGAGCACGAGCGCGCCGATGGTGTTGCAGGCCAGGAGCAGCGTCCGGCGTTCGTACCGGTCCGCGAGGACCCCGGCGGGTAGCCGCGCCAGAACGATTCCGAAGGACAAAGCGGTGCTGATGAATCCCGCCTGGCGGACGTCTCCGCTGTGGTTTCCACATCGTCAGAACCAATGCGGTGGTCACCGACACCGTGCCGGAACCACTGATGAGAGGTCCGACCGACTCGGTCGTCATCGCGGCGATTGCCAACGCTGCACACACCAGCAAAGAACACAGGGAGCGGCGTAGTCTGATCCGGCCTCGCTCCCCCAGGTACTCCCGCCTCATCACAGAGAGAGACGCTACTGCCCGCAGGCTTTCGCGTCACAGGATTGTCATCGAGCTTCCACGTACGGCAGGCAGAGCCCCTAGGTGCAGGAGCGCTGGTACGCCAGGTGCGGGAACAGCTCATTCCACTTCGCCCTTCCGATGTTCGCGGGGCGCGTCCGGCACAGTCGCTCGTACACCGCGTCGGGATCGAGGTCCAGCAGGAACGTCCGTGGCGCGCCACCGGATCCGCTCGTATCGCCGGGCGTGACGAGCAGGCGGGGACGCTCGCCCGGCAGGAAGCCGACTTGCTGCGCGAAGGGCAGCTCGAGATATGCCGGGGTCTCCCACCGGCCGGTGTCACGGGCCTTCCAGAGCCGGTACGGCTGTTCGGTCACCACCCACTTGCCGTCCGGGCTGGTGGTCACCGACTTGATCTCCCTCTCCAGCCGCAGACTGTCCACGCGACGGACCTCACTCGGATCCGTCACATCCCACACGAGAACCTGTCCGCTGGCGAGCACGGTGGCCAGTTCGCGCCGCTTGAGCTGGAAGTAGTTGGTGGGGGCTGCGGGCAGCCGGTCGCCCTCGACCGGGTGCTTCATATCGGACATGTCCCACAGCCGCAGCTCGCCCCCTGACTCCTCGGTCATCAGGATCTGTGCGGAGCGGATGTAGGCCGCTCCGGAATGGAGATAGGCGTCCTTGATCAGGGCGGCCTTCGCGGGCCGTGCCGGGTCGGCGACGTCCCACAGCCGCAGGTCGTCTTTCTCCCTCACCGCCAGCGTCCGACTGTCCAGCCACCACAGGATCCCCTCGAGCGCGCGGAGCGGTACCGTCATCTCGCCGCGCTTTCGTGGCCGATGGATGTCGCGGATGTCCCAGAGCTCGACGGTGCCGCGGGTGCCGCCGAGGGCGAGCAGCGTGCCGTCGGGGCCGAGGGAGGGGAGCACATCCGATCCGTGGAATCGGAATTCCCTTCCCGGGACCGGTTCGGAACCCGGCTCGGTGCCGAACTCCCACATGCGGAAGGCGTTGTAGTCCATGCCTTCCGTCCAGAGGTGGCTCAGCAGGACGGGTTTCTTCCGTCCCGGCAGGAACTGTTCGCCCTCCCACAACCGCGGCAGCTCGAAGCGCACGCGAGGCGCATTCGGGCCGGTCACGTCCCAGACCTTCGCACGCTGCCTCGCCTGCTCGGCGGGCTCGGTGAGAAGGAGCTTCCCGTCACGGCTGTACGGGCGGCCCTCGGCGGTCAGCCCGGGTGGCGTCCCCGGTACGGAAGGAGCGTCGGACCGGTCCCTCCACAGCCTGATCTCACCGCGGAAATCCCCGGCGGCGAGCGTCTTGCCGTCGGGGCTCCAGGCCACGGACTGCACCGGTTCGGAGGCCGGATACGACGGCAGGGCCGCCAGTGTGCTCGTCAGCTCGGACACGGCGCCCACCTCCCGCATCAGTGCGGATGAGCCGTTGTTGTCGGCCGCGGCCAGCACCTTTCCGTCCGGCCGGAAGGCCAGGGAGGGACTGCCCCCGCCCCACTGGGCGTCGTACTCACCCTTGCTGATCGCTGTGAGCTTCCCTTCCGGCCCGACCGACCACCACCGCAGGCCATCGGCGCCCACCGCGGAGACCAGATCCCGTTCGGGGTGATAGGCGACCGCCGTTACCGAGGGCGCCTCGGCGGTGTCACGCAGCACCGGCCGCGCCGGATCGCGGACGTCCCACAGGCGCACATTGGCCGGGCGGGCGGCCCCCTCCTTCCCCGGCTCGTCCGATCTCCCGTTTCCCGTGGTCAGATACCGGCCGTCGCGGCTGAAGGCTATGGAGATCACGTCCGTGTCCGCCGCCTTCATCTCCCGGCGGGACACCGGCCGGGCCGGGTCGGTCAGGTCCCAGAGCCGTACCAGTCCGTCCTTCCTCCCGGCGGCCAGGGTGCGTCCATCGGGACTGAACGCCAACGAGAAGGTGGTGTGCGACGATATGGACCGCTCTGCCAGCTTCCTGGGCTCTTTGAGGTCCGAGACGTCCCATACGGTGAGTCGCTCGGCGTTCTGGACGGCGACGATGGGCTTTCGGGGATGGTGGGCGAGTGTCGCGTTGCCATCGGCGTATTCACCGAGCGGCACAACAGCCTCCGGGCGTGGGCCGGAAGCGGAGCCCAGGTCCCACAGCGCCAGTTGTCCGGGCTGCCCGCTCTTCTTCTCTCCCCGCCGCAACGTGGCCGCCAGGCTCCGCCCGTCGGGGCTGAACGCCAGGTTGAGCACCACGCGGGAGGCTCCCGCCAGCACCGTGGGCCGGCGGGCCACGTAGGAGGCGTAGAGGCCGGTCCGCGTCTCCGGAACCTGCGCCATCCGGTAGGCGGCAAGACTGAGTTGAAACGCCGCCAGGGGGTCGCGTTCGCGCAGTTCATCGGCGCGAGCCACCAGTTCCCGGGCGGTCTCCACAGCCTTCCTGTGCTCCGCGTCGTCCGAAGCGCGGTTGGCCCGTACGACCGCGAAGCCGAGCACCAGCGCCAAGGCGACCAGCAGGGACACTCCGGTGCGGAGGCGGACCGCGTCACGTCGGCGCGCCGAGACGCTCGCGGCGAGGAAGTCCCGCTCCACCCCGCGCAGTTCCAGGATCCGCCCGCCGTCCTCGATCCTGTTCCGTACGGCCGTCAGATGTTTGCCGGTGTAGAGACCGCTCGGCGGTCTGCCCGCCTCGTCCCAGGCGTCGGCCGCCTCCGCCAGGCTCCGATGGGCGAGCAGCGCCTCCAGGTTCTCGTTGATCCAGGACCGCAGCGCGGGCCAGCCGTAGAGCAGCGAGTCATGACAGAGCTGGGCCCGGTCGTCGTCGACCACGACGAGGCGCGCGTCTATGAGTCTGCCGAGCAGGACCGTATTGCGCTGCCGGTCGCGTTCGTTCGCGGCGGCGACCAGGTCATCGGTACGGACCCGGCGGCGCACCGCCTTGCCCTCGGCCCCGACCAGGTGCACCAGGCGCAGCAGCAGTGCGCGCAGTGCGGGCCGGTCGGCGGGCTCCAGGGAGGCGTGGACACGCTCGGCGGTCTGGGCCACCGAGCCGCGGATACCACCGGTGGAGTGGTAGCCGGAGACGGTCATGCGACCGTGACGGCGCCGTGTCCAGGTTTCCTGTAGGGCGTGGGCGAGGAAGGGGAGCGCGATGGCGTCGCCACCGGTGCTGGTGTCCTGTTCCCACAGGTCCCGCAGGAGCAGTTCGGCCAGCCCGTCCTCGAGCTGGAGACCGGCGTGGTCGGCGGGGCCGCGGATGACGGACAGCAGTTCGTCGTCGGTCATCGGCGCCACGGTGAACTGCCCGTCCCGCAGGATCCGGGCCAGCCGGGGGTCGCCCAGAAAGTGCCCGTAGTAGTCGGCGCGCAGGCCCAGGACGATGCGGGGGCCGTCGTCGCGCCGCGCGGATATGGACCGGATGAACAGGTCCCGCTCTTCGGGATCCTGGCACTGCGTGAAGATTTCTTCCATCTGGTCGACGATCAGCACGCCGGGTGCCCGACGGGAGTCCTCCGCCGGGGCGGGGAACCGTCCGGCTCCCAACTCCGCGGCGATCTCCCCGAAGGGCCGGCCGACCGCGTCCGCCCACTGGGCGACGAGTTCCCGGAAGGGCGCCGCTCCCGGCGCCGGGAGCAGCAACACCGGACGGCGAACCTCCGGCGACGCTCCCAGGCCGGCCCTCAGCAGAGAGGACTTGCCCACCCCCGAGGGTCCCACCAGCACGACGGGGCCAGGCGGCGCGGTGGGCGCGGCTCGGTCGAGCAGTGCGCGGGTCAGCTCGGCGCGGCCGAAGAAGAGGTGACGTTCCTCGGGCAGGAAGGGCCGCATACCCGGGTACGGGCAGACTCCGCCGCTCTCGTGGGGTAAGGGCTCTGGTCCGGGTGCGAGTGCGTACCGCGGGTTGGGGGCGATGACGAGGTCACCCACACGTCCCACGCCGTCGGCGTGCGGCCGCGCCGGGCCGCCATGGAATCTCTGGTCGAGATGGCGGTAGACATCGCCGAGAGTGAACCTTTTCGGACCTGCCGTGTCCCCTTCTGTGAGCAGCCGCAGCAGCTCGCCGCTGAACAGCGTGTACCGCGCGCCTTCAGGAGCGAAGGACGCGGCGTAGTAGGTGGCGGATGTCAGCAGGAAACTGCCGATCGGGCGTGCGGCGAGGTAAGGATCGCGCCGAGCGCCCTGGGAGGCCGCCTCGGCGAGCCCGGAGAAGCAGCAGTCCAGAATGACCACCGGGCTCGCGGGGGAGGCGCTCAGTAACTTTCTGACCTCGTCGTACGGCACGGCGTACGCCGTGCTGTCCGCTGATGCGCTTGCCGCGGTCGCCAGGTACAGCCCGTCCTCGGGGCCGAGGAGACCGTGGCCGGCGAAGAAGAAGACGACGATGCCGTCCTCCGGCACCCGGGTCGTGGCCCGTTCGACGGCGGCCAGCACGTCTGTCGGATTGGCCGGGTCGGTGAGCAACTGGATGTGGTCGGGATTCATCCCGCAGACGGAGCCCAGGACTTCGGCCATGGCCGCGGCGGATCGTGGGGCACCGGGGAGGTCCGGTAGTCCGGAGCCTTGGGGGTGCCGTCCGGTCCCGATCACGACGCCGTACGCGTGGGGCCCGGCCAGGCCGGTCACGGTCGACTGCTCTCGCGGGCTCATCCCCGGTTCCGGTACTGGTCGTCCGGGGCCGGAGCCGGCTCCGGCCGGTGGTCCGGTTCTGTCGCCGGCCCCGTTGCCCGCGGGCTCTGGTCAAGCGCGTCCGCGACCCGCTGCGCGAGGTCACCCGCGCCCTGCGCGGTCAGGCCGCGCACCCGCTCGGAGGTGACCGTTACCTGCGTACCGTCGGGCCGGGTGATGGTGACGGTCTGATTGCCGCGGCGGTTCTGGAGCCAGGCCACGACCGCCGCCGCGAGCGCGGCGGTCAGTCCGCCGGGGGCGAGCAGTACGGGCAGCAGTTCGGCCGTCGCGCCCATCGTCCCCGCCGGGGGTTCGGCCGCGGGCTCCCGCCCCAGGCGGCCGCGCAGTTGGGGATCGCGGATGAGCCAGCGCCGCAGATCGCCGGCCGCACCGCTGCCACCGCTGACCGATAAGACGACTCTCATGTCCCACCCCCGCCGAGTGACTACGCCGTCACTCGGTGAGGGTATCGTCCGTCTGCCGACGGGTCACTGGGAAGCGATACGGGCACCCCGGCCCGAGTTGGGGCCGGGGAGCGGGGTCGGCGGTCTACCCGAACAGTGCGCTGTAGCCGTTCAGGGCCGGCTGCCCGCCGAGGTGGGCGTAGAGCACCTTGGCGTCCTTGGCGATCTCGCCTCGGGTGACGAGGTCGATGAGGCCCGCCATGGACTTGCCCTCGTACACCGGGTCGGTGACCATGCCCTCGGTCCGCGCGGCCAGCCGCATCGCGTCCATGGTGGACTCGTCCGGGATGCCGTAGGTGCCCGCGTGGTAGCGCTCGTCGAGCAGGATCTCGTCGTGGGCGAGCTCCCGGTCCAGGCCGATGAGCGACGCGGTCCCGCGTGCGATCCGCGCCACCTGGTCCCAGGTCTCCTTCGGCTTGGCCGAGGCGTCGATGCCGAGGATCCGCCGCGGCCGTCCGCCCAGCGCGGCGAATCCGGCGATCATGCCGGCCTGGGTGCTGCCGGTGACCGAGCACACCACGATGGTGTCGAAGAAGACCCCGAGCCGCTGTTCCTGCTCCGCCACCTCGTACGCCCAGTTCGCGAAGCCCAGCCCGCCGAGCCGGTGGTCCGAGGCGCCGGCGGGGATCGCGTAGGGCTTGCCGCCCGCCGCCTCGATCTCCGAGATGGCCTGCTCCCAGCTCTCCTTGAACCCGATACCGAACCCGGCCTTCACCAGCCGCACGTCCGCTCCGGCGAGCCGGGACAGCAGGATGTTGCCGACCTTGTCGTACACCGCGTCCGGCCAGTCGACCCAGCTTTCCTGGATCAGCACGCACTTGAGCCCCGTCCGGGCCGCGACCGCCGCGACCTGGCGCGTGTGGTTGGACTGCACACCGCCGATCGACACGAGCGTGTCGCAGCCCTGCGCCAGGGCATCGGCCACGAGGTACTCCAGCTTGCGCGTCTTGTTGCCGCCGTAGGCGATGCCGGAGTTGCAGTCCTCGCGCTTGGCCCAGATCTCCGCGCCGCCCAGGTGCTTGGTCAGACGCTCCAGACGGTGCACCGGCGACGGGCCGAACAGCAGCGGGTAGCGGTCGAAGTCGTTGAGGGACAAGGGATTCCTCCGATCAGTGAATGCCGAGCCTGCGCCGTGCGAACACCACGCTGAACAGGCTGAGCACGGCCAGGAACATCAGGTAGAAGGTCGGCGCGAGCTTGCTGCCGGTCACGTCGACGAGCCAGACGATCACCAGCGGCGTTGTGCCACCGAACAGCATCACGGCGATGTTGTAGCTCACCGCCAGGCCGGTGGCCCGGCTGGTGACGGGGAACAACTCCGCCATCATCGCGGGCAGCGGGGCGAAGTAGCCGGCCTTCAAGACGCCGATCAGGAACATCACGCCGAGTATCACCGTGAAGCCCGGGGCGGCGACCAGGAACGCGAAGCTCGGGTATACCAGCGCGAGGATCAGCGCCGCGAAGATCAGCATGATCCGGGTGCGGCCGAACCGGTCCGACAGATGACCCACCACGGGAGTCAGGCCGCTCAGCACGATCCCGGTGACCAACGTGGACGCGAATCCGGTCGAGGCCGGCAGGTCCAGTTCCCGCACCGCGAAAGTGGGCATGTAGGTGATGAGGTAGCTGATCGCGGTGGACACGGCGAGCGCGCCCATGGCCACGAGCATGCGGTCCTTCTGGGTGCGGAACGTCTCCTTCACCGGCGCGCGCTCCAGGTCCGCGGTCTTGACGAACTCACCGGCCTCGTCGACGTAACGCCGGATGTAGTAGCCGACCGGGCCGATCAGCAAACCGAAGAGGAACGGGATGCGCCAGCCCCACGACTCCAGCTTCGCGTCGGACAGAGTGGCCGTGAGCACCGTGCCGAACACCGACGCGAGCAGCGTCGCGAGCCCCTGGCTCGCGAACTGCCAACTGGCCATGAAACCGCGCTTCTCGGGCATGTGCTCGACCAGGAACGCGGTGGCGCTGCCGAACTCACCGCCCGCGGAGAAGCCCTGGACGAGCCGGGCGAGCAGGATCGCGATCGGCGCGACAAGCCCGATCTTCGCGTACGGCGGCATGGTCGCGATGACCAGCGTCGCGACCATCATGAGCCGGATCGACAGCATGAGCGCACGCTTGCGCCCGGCACGGTCGGCATACGCGCCGAGCACGAGTGCCCCAACTGGACGGACCACATAGGCCACCGCGAACGTGCCGAGCGTCAGCAGCAGCGACACGGTCTCGTCGGCGGTGGGGAAGAACTGTTTCGAGATCGTCGCGGCGAAGAAGCCGTAGACGAGGATGTCGAACCATTCCAGTGCGTTCCCGATGGACGCGGCGACGATGACGCGGTGCACCTTCACCGGCGCTTCGGGGGAGACCGTCCGTGTGGTCATGGGCGGCTCCTCACCGGAGAGTCCTCGCCGAGGTCCCAGAACAGGCCGGCCATGATGCGCAGGCTCTCCCGCGCCACGGGGGCCAGCAGGTGCTCGTCCGGGGCGTGCTGGGCGCAGGCGGGGTAGGAGTGCGGGACCCACAGCGTGCACAGCCCGAGCTCGCCTGCGAAAGCGTCGTTGGGAAGGCTGCCGCCGAGGTTCGGCAGCAGCGCGGGTTTTGTGCCGGTGGTGCGGCTGATCGAGCCGAGTGCCCAGCGCACCCAGGGGTCGTCCGGGTCCGTCCGGGTCGGCGGCATGGTCGGGCCGGTCTCGACCTCGACCATGGGAAAGCCGTGCTCGTCCAGGTGCTCGCGGAGGATGCCGCCGAGCTTGTCGACTTCGGTGCCGACCACGGACCGGAGCTGGAGTTGCGCGTGTGCGCTGCCGGGAATGGCGTTGACCGGGTTGTCCGGGTTGCCGGCGGCGAGCGAGAGTACCTCGACGCTGTTCCAGCCGACGAGGCGCTCGGCCGGGGTGAGACCGGGTTCGCCCCAGCCGTCGTCGATGGCCGGATCGTCCGGTCCGCCGCCGACCGCGATGTCGCGCAGGGCCTCCCGGACGTTCTCGGGGATCTCCCGCGGCCGCAGACCGGAGACGAGGATGCGGCCCCGGGCGTCGACGATGGTGGCGAGCGCGCCCGCCAGCACGGTCGCCGGGTTGCGCAGCAGACCGCCCCAGTTGCCGGAGTGGTAGGAGCCCTCGCGCAGGTCGACCCGCAGCGTGAACGGAGTGGAGCCGCGTGAACCGAGAAACAGCGTCGGCCGCTCCGCGGCCACGCGTGGCCCGTCGGACGCGATCAGCACGTCGGCGGCGAGCTCGTCCCGCAACTGGGCGCAGACCGTGCGCAGGCCCGGCGAGCCGGACTCCTCTCCGGTCTCGACCAGCACCTTGAGGTTGAAGCCGAGTCGGCCGCGCACGCGGAGCACTTGCTCGAGCGCCGCGAAGTTGATGGTGTGCTGACCCTTGTTGTCGGCGGTGCCGCGGCCGTACCAGCGGTCGCCCTCGACCACGACCTGCCACGGATCGAGGCCGGGCCGCCAACGCTCCGGCTCGCCGAGGACCACGTCTCCGTGGCCGTAGACCAGCACCGTGGGCAGCTCACCGCCCTCGTGCCGGGTCGCCACCAGCAGCGGGTAGTCACCGGCGGGGTTGTCGAGGACGCGCGCCTCGCAGCCCAGTCGGCCGGTGAGCGCCGGGGCCAGCTCCTCGGTGAGGTAGGAACGCAGCGCCGGCGTCCCGGCCCGGTCCTGGCTTTCGGTCGCGAACGCGACCCGGCGGCCGAGGACGGCGAAGAATTCCCCGGAATCGTAGTATTCGATGGCACGATCGATCACGGCAGCACGAGTCATCGTTACCCTTAACTTCGGAAACGTGCAATTTACAATGCGTCCGGCCGGTGCGCCGAGTTTACGGAGCGGCGATAGAGCGGACAATTGCACGTTTTCGAAGGGTGTATTGCCCTGGCGGCAACGGCTACGGTCGGCCGCTTCCCCGCCACCCTCGGTGGGCGCGCATCGCGCTGGAGTACATTCTCGGAATGCATCTCCTGCCCACGTCGCTGCGCTACTTCCTCGAGGTCGCGCGCACCGGTTCGATCAGCGAGGCATCGGAGCACCTGCACGTGGCCACGTCGGCGATCAGCCGGCAGATCGCGAAGCTGGAGCAGGACGTCGGGGCGCCGCTGTTCGAGCGCCAGCCGCGGGGGATGGTGCTGTCGGAGGCGGGCGAGATTCTCACCGCCTACGCCCGGCGCAGCGCGCTCGAGGCCGAGCAGGTGCTCGCCGACGTGCACGGCGTCGAGGCCCTGCACCGCAGTACCGTCAAACTCGCGAGCTCCGAGGGTTTCGCCCACGATTTCCTGCCGGCGGCTATCACCGCATTTCGGGAAAAGCATCCGGGGGTTCGGTTCCGGCTGAATGTCACCGGGCCGGCGGCGGCGACGCGGCAGGTGATAGACGGCACGGTGGACCTGGCCGTCACTTATAGCCTCGGACCGGAAGGGGGAATCAAGGTCGAGTATTCGCGCCAGCAGTCGATCTACGCGCTGATGCCCGACGATCACCCGCTGGCGTACCGGGAGTACGTCGAGCTCGCGGACCTGATCGAGTACCCGCTCGCGCTGATGGACGAGGGGACCACGATCCGGCAGCTCTTCGATGTCTGCGTCGCCCTGGAAGGGCTGAGTTTCGAGCCCGCGCTCGTCAGCAACTACTCGGGTGCGCTGCAAAGTTTCGCGCGGCTGCGCGGTGGGGTCACCCTGGTCGGTCCGCTGACGGTGCGGCGGCGGCTCGGTGCCGACCGCCTGGCGATCGTTCCCATCCGCAACCCGGAGCTGAGCCGCCGGAGCATGCAGATCCAGTCGATGGCGCGGCGCGCGCTGCCCGCGGCGGTGCGGGCCTTCCTCGCGCACCTGATCGAGCAGATTGGTGATGACCTTCGCACGCAGACAGATGACCACGGACGACGGGCTGAGGACCGAGGGTAGGCTCGACCCCGGCCGCGTGGTCGCGAACACGGAGCGAACGGATGGCGAGGAGCGGGATGGCTGTCACCGAACCGGGCGAACAGAACCGGGCCCGGGGCCGACGTAACCCTGAGCAGGTGAAGGCAGACATCCTCGCCGTTGCCACGGCGGAGTTCGCGGAACGAGGTCTCGAGGCCGCGAGCGTGAATGAGATCGCCGCCAAGACCGCTACGACCAAGCGGATGATCTACTACTACTTCACGAGCAAGGAAGGTCTGTATACGGCCGTGCTGGAACGGTCGTACCGGCAGATGGCCGAGACGCTGCTGTGCGAAGTGGGGCCCGCGGACCTCGACCCCGTCGCCGCTCTGCGGCGGCTCGCGGAGCAGACCTTCGATCACCACGACACGCACCGTGAGTACGTCCGGCTCGTGGTCGGCGAGAACATGTTGCACGGGGCCTATATCCGCCGCTCGGGGGAGCTGCGAAAGCTCTGGGCCCCGATGCTCGACATCGTCGCCGACATCCTGCGCCGCGGTCACGAACAGGGAAGTATCCGCGACGACGTCGATCCCATCGACGTCCAGGTCCTCATCAACAGTTTTTCGCTCTTCCACATCACGAACCAGTACACATTCGACGCCCTGTACGACTACGCGCTCGACGGGGCCGAGGCCCGCGCACACTTCCGCCGCATGATCGGTGATGTGGTGACGCGTACCTTCGCTGTCGCCCGCTAGACCGAACCTTCCACGAAGGGCCCGCCGCGCTCTGCTGCACGGCGGGCCCGGTTCGTGTGTGCCGTTTTCGAGTCCAGGGGGTTAACGAGACTTTGGTCCAGGTGGTACAAAGTCCTTGTGTGGGCCGCCGACGCAGGTGGCCCAGACGATGCACGACCACGTCATGAGCCTGTCTGTCGCATCGCCAACCCGCCTGTGGCCGGCATGTCGCGTGATCGCGGAAGCGTGTCACGGCGGACGTCCACCCCTTACCGCGTCCCGCCTCGCTCCCGCGTGTCGGTGCCGGTCGTTCACCGGCCCCGATCTCCATGTTCGTGCCTTATGTACTCTGCCCCCTGCGGTGTCGCAACGGGGGTGAACGCGCCTGGAAAGGCTCAGCTATGCCCCTTTCGCCCCCTTCTGTTCCATCCGGCGATGCCACGTGGAGCGAGGCCAAAGCCCGCCATGCCGCCCGTGCCAGCTTCCTCGGCAGCATGCTCGAGTACTACGACTTCTACGTCTACGGGTCGGCCGCGGCGCTGATCTTCAACGATGTGTTCTTCACCCGCGCCCACGGAGCCATCGGCACGCTGGCCTCGCTCGCCACCTTCGGCGTCGGCTATGTCGCGCGCCCGGTCGGAGGCATAGTCCTCGGCCACTTCGGGGACCGTGTCGGGCGCAAGAAGGTCATGCTCTTCACCCTCGTCCTCATGGGGGTGTCCACCTTCCTCATCGGGTGCCTGCCGTCCTACGACAGCATCGGCATACTGGCCCCTGTCCTGTTGGTACTGCTCCGGCTCGCACAGGGATTCTCCGCCGGTGGCGAGCAGGCGGGCGCCAATTCGCTCACCCTGGAACACGCGCCACCGAACCGCCGCGCCTTCTACACCAGTTGGACCCTCACCGGGACCCAGGCCGGCTTCATCCTCGCGAGTCTGATGTTCCTGGCCGTCTCCACACTTCCGGACCGGCAGCTTTTCACCTGGGGCTGGCGCATCCCGTTCTGGGCCAGCGCCGTTGTGGTCGTGGTGGCCTACTGGGTGCGGCGGCGCCTGGAGGAACCGCAGGAGTTCACGGAGCGGAAGGAGGACGACCGGACCGCGCGACTGCCCGGGGTCGCCGTCCTGAGGTCGCAGCCGTGGGATGTGCTGCGGGTGGCGCTGTGCCAGTTCAATTCCGTCGGCGGCAGCATCTTCTCCGTCTTCGCCCTCGCCTACGCGACCGGGGACACCGTCGGGCTGTCGCGGACCACCATGCTGTGGGTGGCCATCTTCGCCAACGCCTGCGCTCTGGTGATGCAGCCGTTCCTCGCGCTGCTGTCGGACCGGGTCGGCCGCAAGCCGGTGTTCATCGGCGGAGCACTCGGCTTCGCCGTGACCATGTTCCTGTATCTCCACGCACTGTCCACCGCGAACATCCCCTACATCTTCTGCGCCGCTTTCCTCGTCACCTCGTGCTTCTTCAGCGCTCTGAACGCCACGTGGCCGTCCATGTACGGTGAGTGGTTCAGCACCCCCGTGCGCTACTCGGGAACGGCGATCGGCACGCAGGTCGGCATCGGCTTCGCGGGCTTCGCGCCCACCATCGCCTACGCGATTCTCGGCGACGGCCCAGGCGGCTGGGTCCCGGTCGCGCTCCTTGTCGCCTTCGCCATGGTCGTCGCCGCGGCCTCGTGCGCGACCGGCAGGGAGACGTTCCGGACCCCCATGCCCGAACTCGGCAAGCCGCTGGAGCCCGCTGCCGAGCGGACCCCGCAGCCGTCCGTCACCGGATAGACCGCAGCGCGCATCACCCCTGTCCCGCCGTGTGCCGGGACCGTCTTCCGAAGGAATCGAGCAACCCCTATGAAGCAGAAAGTCCGCGTGGGCATCATCGGATGCGGCAAGATCGCGCTGAATCACGCGAAAGCACTGCTCGCCAATGACAACGTCGAACTGCTCGGCTGCGCCGACGTCGATGGCGCACGGGCCGCGGAGTTCGCCGCCAGGTTCGGCATCCCCCACGCCTACGGCAACTCCGCCGAACTCATGCGCTCCGGCATCGACACCGTCACCGTGTGCACCCCCCACCCGACCCACGAAGCCACCGTCGTCGAAGCGGCCAGGCACGGCCTCAACGTGCTGTGCGAGAAGCCGATCTCCATTTCGCTCGCCGAAGCGGACAGCATGATCGACGCCGCCGAATCCGCGGGTGTCACCTTCGGGGTCCTTTTTCAGCGGCGCTTCTGGGAAGCCTCGCGACGAGCCCACCAGGCCGTACGGAACGGCCGCATCGGCACCCCCGTCTTCGCGAGCGTGGCCCTGCGTCTCGGGCGCGACGCCGCCTATTTCAACTCCGATCCTTGGCGGGGGACCTGGGACGCCGAAGGCGGTGGCGTATTGATCAATCAAGCCATCCACTACATCGACCTGATGCAGTGGTGCGTGGGTTCGCCGGTGGTACGGGTCAGCGGCAGCATCGCCACGCTCAAACACGGTGACCACATCGAGGTCGAGGACACCGCCGTGGCCACCCTCGAGTTCGCCAATGGCGCTCTGGGTGTCATCCAGGCCGGCACCACCTTCGCCCCCGGCCTCGGCACACAGGTACTGGTCACCGGGGACAACGGCGCCACCGTCGGCATCACCGAATTCCCCGAGGGCGAACCGGCGTTCAACGACATCTGGACCGTTGCCGGAGAGGAGAGCTACCGGTCCGTCCACTCCACCGAGATCGACTCCGACCCGCCCCTCGCCACGATCCACGAGGGACTCACGCCCTACCACGCCCTACAGATCGACGACTTCATCGACGCCGTCGTGCACGGCCGCGAGCCACTGGTCACCGGGCGCGAAGCCAGGAAGGCCCTCGAGATCGTCCTCGCGATCTATGAATCCGCCCGAACCGGCCGGCCCGTGCCCCTCGGCGCGGCAGAGACGATTCACCGTTGAAAGGCAGCCCCGCACCATGACACATGACCAACTGGCCCTGGGCGCCATGACCTTCCGCGGGCGGGACTTCGAAGCTTCCCTGGACGCGGTACAGCGCAGCGGATTCCGCGCGATGGGCATCTCGGTGGCGCAGTGCATGGCGTGCCTGGAACACGGCATCCCGCCGGAGGCCATCGCCGCAGCCCTCGGCGAGCGCGGGCTGCGAGTCGCGGAGCTCGAACTGATCCGTCTCGGTGAGCGCGGCATGACCACGCACCTCAACGCACTCGTCATCGACCTGATCGACATTCTGAGCCCGGACCGGGTACATGTCGCGGCGTTCTCAGGGACCGTGGAGGACGTGAAACGGGAGTTCGCCGTCCTGTGCGAGCGGATCACCACCACCGAAGTCGCCTTCGAGTTCATGCCCTACAGCACCGTCCGAGACCTGCCCACCGCCGTGGACCTGGTACGCGGCGCCGGTTCCCCGAGAGCGAAGCTGGTCGTCGATGTGGTGCACTTCTTCCGCTCGGGCGCACACGTCACCGAACTCGGCCCCGACGTACTCGCCCTCACCGCCGGCCTCCAGTTGTCCGATCTCGTCCCCAGGCCCGGTGTGGACCTGGCCCGCGAGGCCCGGCACTTGAGGACGTTTCCGGGAGATGGCGTACTGCCGCTGGCGGACTTCCTGCGTGCGGCTCTCACGGCCGCCGGCGGGACGCCCCCGCCCGTGACGATCGAACCCGTTTCGGACGCGCTGGAGACATTGCCCGTGGCATGGGTGGCCGAGCGGGCCATGCAGTCGACCGCGCGTCTGCTCTCAGAAGTGGGCTGGCCGCGGTAGGCCATCCACGACCAGGACCGACCATCCCACCCCCGACGACGGAGAACACGATGATGCGAGCCGCAGTACTGCACGGCCCGAACCTGAACCGGCTCGGTAAACGCCGCCCCGATAAATACGGGCATACGACACTTGCCGACATCGAGCGCGACATCGATGACACCGCCGCCCGGCTCGGTATCGCCGCTGAGCACTTCCAGTCCAACCACGAAGGGTCACTCATCGACTGGCTCCATGAGCGCCAGGACGGCCTTGACCTCATCGTCGTGAACCCCGCCGGTCTCACGCCCTACGGTTACTCACTGCTGGATGCCCTCAACGACACCGGCCTGCCCATCGGCGTTGTGCACATCTCTCCATTCGGAGCCATGGATGGAAGGACGCGCCAGGACATCTTCGCCGCGTCCGCGACTGTCTATGCCTCAGGAATGGGGTGGCGCGGCTACTCACACGCTCTGGAGGCGCTCAGCACCAAGATCAAGGGGATATGAGGACCGCGGGTGCGGACACCTCGTCCGCGCCCGCGGCGATCACCCGGCCGATGGCGCGGCCGCCTCCGGGGGCTCGATGTGTGACCGGCCTTCCCGCCGGCCCGCGCCGCGGAGCGGGACGCAGGCGCAGGATGACGTCCTCGTCCCGCAGGTCACCGATCCGCGGCGGCACCAGTGTGCCGTTCAACCGAAGCCCGGCACGCGACGCCGGCGTTGAAGGCGGACGTGAGGTCGTGGGCGAAGACGACGGTCGCACGGCTGTCATCGCGCAGGAGCGATGGGAGCGTTTCGAGGGCGCGCACGGTCGAGGTGACCGTACGGGCGGCGACGGGCGCGCTTGCCGAGCCGGTCGGACGCAGGACGCGACCGGGGTGGGGAGCGGTGGCGGCCGGAGGCAGGAGTCGACAGTTAGGGGTTTGGCCTGGTCGCGCCGTTTCCCACACTCGCGGCATGAACAACTACACGTGCGCCCATTGCGGCAACGTCGGTCTGGCGGAAGGTTTCATCGAGGACGCCGGTGAGCACTCGCGCGGATACGCGCGCTGGATCGAGGGCGCGATGGAGCGGGGATTCTTCGGGAGTGCCAAGCGGACGGACCGTCCCCGGCGGCAGATCGTGGCGTTCCGCTGTCCCGAGTGCGGGCACCTCGAGCTGTTCGCCACCGAGGAGGTGTAGTCGGCCCTCGTCGTCCCGGACGTCCATGCGGGGGCGGTCCGCTCTTCGGGTCCGCGGGGGCGTGTCCGTCACCTGCGACGGTCCCTGGGGCGGTGGAGGTGGCCGCGGGCGACGAGTTCGACGGTGCAGGCGACGGCGACCGCCTGGATCGCCATCAGGGCGACGAGGACGAACAGTTGGACCGCACCCGCGGCGGTGGGGCTGGCGCCGCCCAGCAGCATGCCGACAAAGGCGCCCGGGAGGGTCACCAGTCCAACGGTGCGTGTCTGGTCGAGACCGGGCAGCAGGGCATCCGAGGCGGCCGGGCGGGCGATCTCCATCCGTGCGTCCCGGTCGGACAGCCCCAGGGCCAGGCCCGCCTCGAACTCGCCGTGCCGCAGGCCGAGTTCGTCCAGTGCCCGCCGTCCCGACAGCACGGTCGCGGTCAGCGCCCCGCCGATGAAGATCCCGGTCACCGGAATCAGCACGATGCCCTTCAGGGGCACCAGGCCGGTCAGCAGCAGCAGGCTCACGACCGGCAGCACGCTCAGCGCGATGGGCCACAGTGCCAGCCACCACGACCGGTCCGGTGTCAGCCGCCGCCCGGCGGTCCACACCGCCACGCCCAGCATCAGGGCCAGGAAGGCCAGCGTCGCGAGGGTCGAGCCCACCACCTTCGTGATGACCGTGGAGACGGCGGCCAACTGGAGCGCGGCACGCACACCGGCCAGCAGAACCTGCCGGGCCCGGTGGGTGTGCACGTCCGGCGACAGATGGAAGAGGGCAACGGCCGCGATCGCGGCCAGGAGAAGGACGACCAGCAGTACGGCCAGCGTGGTGTTGACCGGCAGAAGGGAGGAGGCTGCGTTCAGACGCATGGTGCTGGCTACCTTCCGTGACGGCTTCCGCTCTCGTCCGCGGAGCCTCCGGCGACCGGCCCGGCCCCACTGTGCGGTGTCATCGGCATGGACCCGGGCTCGAGGGCATCCACGGCCGGTAGGTCAGGGGCTCGCCTCGCCTTGGGCGACTTCGACGTTGTGGTGAAAGGTGAGCACATCGGTCGCCGCGGCGCCCGCCGACAGGAGTGCGCAGACGGCGAGGAGCAGCGCGGTCCAGCGCCTGGCCGGGGCCGGGCGTTCCGCGGGCGCCAGGAGCGCGGCGACGCGCTGGGGGACCGGGCCGCCGGTCGCCCCGGAGGCGAAGTCCGGGCGGGTGGAACGGGAGTCGTGGCCGGCCAGCGCGGCGCGGGCGATGGCCTTGGCCGTGAGGTGCCGGTCGCCGACGGCACCCGCGGCGGCCTCGTCGGCGGCGCGTTCGGCGGCGAACCGGATGTCGGTGCGCAGCCCGCGCAGGGCGGGGTGGCAGTGGGCGGCGATTTCCGCGGCGGCGAGGAAATAGTGGTGGCCGCCCCGGTTGTGGGCGCGTTCGTGGGCGAAGAGGGCCTCGCGCTCGGCCGGGCCGAGGCTGCGCAGCATGCCGGTGGTGACGACGATGCGCTGCGGGCGGCCGGGCAGCGCGTAGGCGTCCGGGTGGGGCGAGTCGATGACGCACAGGTCGCCCACGGCAGGGCGGGCTTCGGCCTGGGTGCGGGCAGCGCGGAAGGCGCCGACCTGGCGAACGGCCGAACGCCCCAGAGCCCACGCGCCGACGGCGAGCGCGCCGGTGGCCAGCGAGGCCGCGGGCAGAATGAGCAGGTCGGAGGGGGTGCGCAGGGGGTGGACCAGCTCGCCGAGCGCCGCGAAGAGCGGAAACCTGAGCAGCCCGGTCAGCACAAGGGCGCCCAGGGCGGCCACACACGCACCGGCCAGCACCAGGGCGGAGCCGGTCAGTATCCACAGCGCGGTGACCGGGTCCAGGCGGGCGAGGGCGCGCCGGGCCGACGGCGGTGCCGCGAAGGGCAGCAGCAGGGGCACCAGCAGCAGGGCGATCACCGCTCGTCCCCCTCCAGCAGCCGCCGCAGCACCTGCTCGTCGTCGGCGCTGAGCTGGGCGACGAACCGGGCCAGAACCGTCTCCCGGTCGGTGTCCCGCGCCAGCTCCCCGTGCATGCGCCGGGCGGTGAGCCCGGGGGCGTCCTGGACGGCGAAGTAGGCATAGCCGCGGCCCAGCCGCTCGCGCCCGACGACGCCCTTGTCGTGCAGGCGGGACAGGATCGTGGTCACCGTCGTACGCGCCAGGCCGACACCCAGCTCGCGCTGCACACGGCTCGGGGTGAGCGGCTCGCCGGCGGCCCACAGGGCCGCCATGACGGCCGCTTCCAGCTCGCCCGCCGGACGCCGTTCGTCCTTCTCGTCGGTCATCGGAACGTTCCTCACCCCGCCATCGTCTACAGTTCAGCAGACCGTCTACAGGATTGTAGTCAATGGGGTGCCGTCTCGGCCGCACCCGTCCGTCCATCCAGTATGAGAGGGCTCGCGTCGATGGCCGCACCCCCCCTTCGCCGAAGCATCGCAGCTCGCGGTGAACATTCTCAGCGCCCAGTCCCTGCTGTCCGCCTTCGGCGTGGTGGGGGTCGGTGTGGTGCTGTTCGCCGAGACGGGCCTGCTGATCGGCTTCTTCCTGCCAGGTGACTCGCTGCTGTTCACCGCCGGACTGCTGTGCACCGGGTCCGCGGGCCCGGATGTGCGGCTGTCCCTCGGCCCGCTCCTGATCGCCGCCGCCGTGGGCGCGCTCGCCGGTGCGCAGTGGGGGTATCTGCTCGGCCGGAAGGCGGGCGGAGCGCTGCTCGCCCGCGGTCGCTCGCCCCGGCTGCACGAAGGCGCCGAACGGGCCGAGGAACTGTTGGAGCGGTACGGGTACGCGAAGGCGATCGTGCTCGCCCGTTTCGTACCGGTGGTGCGCACGGTGCTGAATCCGCTGGCGGGCGCCCTGGGCGTACCGGCCCGGACGTTCACGGTGTGGCGGATGGCCGGCGGGCTCGTGTGGAGTGTGGGCCTGACACTCGCCGGGTACGGGCTCGGGTCCTCCATTCCCAGCATCGACACCTACCTGCTCCCGGTGATCGCCCTCATCGTGATCGTGTCGCTGATCCCGCTCGCCGCGGAGCTGTACCGCTCCCGCAAGGCCAAGGCGGCGAGCCGATGATCCTCGCCGCCACGGCGGAGCGGGCCTCGGACTGCCGCTCGCACGGCGCCTGGCCCGCTCAGCCGGTGGTGAGGTCCTATGACAGCGGGCACCCGCCCGGTGCGAGGTTCATGGTCCGCCTGCCGTCCGGCTGACCCGGCGACCCCCTCCCTCGTGACGGGCGGACCGGACGCATCCGGAACGGCTGCCGACCGCTCACGCCCCCCGCTCGCCGAGCCGCTCCGGCTCGATGACGTCCTTCCGCGACACCGCCAGATACGCCACCAGACCGAGGATGACCGCGAGGAACAGCACGCTGGTGACCACGGTGCCAAGGCCCCGGCCGCCGTCCCCGGTCGGCTGGGAGAGATAGTCGCCCACCGAGGCGCCGAGCGGGCGGGTGAGGACGTACGCGATCCAGAAGCTCCACACCGCGTTCAGGTCGAGGGTGAAGCGCGCCACCGCGACGGCGACGATCACCAGGGCGAACATCACCGCGGACAACCAGTACCCCAGGTTCATGCGCTCGGCCACCAGGTCGCCCGCCGCGGTACCCAGCGCGAAGGTGAACAGCACCGCGAGCCAGTAGAACGACTCGCGGCTCAGGGAGTCGATGCTGTGGATGGACAGGGTCCGCTCGCGGCGGTACCAGACGGTGAACACGATCGCGAGGACGACCGCGAACACCGTGGTGCTCGTCGTCAGCGGTACGCCCATGTTGTCCGTGAGGTTGTCACTGATCAGAGTGCCGACGACGCTGATCAGGGCCACGGCGAGCCAGTACACGCCCGGCCGGTACGCGGTGGTGCGGAACTGCACGACCAGCACTATCGCCAGCACCGCGCTCATCAGCAGCGACACACCGGTCAGGCCCAGGCCCAGCTTCTCGTTCAACATATCGGCCGCGGTCTCACCCACGGTCGTGCACAGCACCTTGATCACCCAGAAGTACACGGTGACTTCGGGCACCTTGTTCCAGCGGAGGCGGTGACCGGACGAGGCGGTGGCAGGGCCGCGGGCGGTGGCGGTCTCAGGAGTTTCGGATGTCATGAGGCCCGACCGTGTCAGCCAATCCCTGAACACATCCTGACTGCCGTACGGCGCCGCTACGGGGGCACGGCCGGCAGGCGGACCACCAGGAGCGCCCCGCCGAGGCCGCCGTCCTCCGGCGCCGGGTCCTGGTCGGCGTAGGCGGTGCCGCCGTGCGCGGTGACGACCTTGCCGACGATGGCGAGACCGAGGCCCGAACCGCCGGCCTCGCGGGACCGCGCCTCGTCGAGCCGGGTGAAGCGCTCGAAGACCCGCAGCCGGTCCGCGGCCGGAATGCCGGCTCCGTCGTCGCCGACGGTGAGTTCGACGGTGCCCTCGCGTTCGCCCAGGGTCACCCGTATCCGCTGGTCGGCGTGGCGGCGGGCGTTGTCCAGCAGATTCCGTACGACACAGCGCAGCGACTCGGTGTCCCCCCGCACCCGCCCGGCCGAGACCCGCCGGGCGTCGATGTCCGCGCGGGCCAGGGAGCGCTGCCGGCGGACTTCGGCCAGCACCACCTCGTCCAGGTCGATGACGCGCGCGGCCTGTGACCGCGACCGGGCGGGGTCCTCGCTGCGCGCCAGCGCCAGCAGCCCCTCGACCAGGTCGTGCAGCCGTACGGTGTCCTCCAGCAGGGCGGCGGCCACCCGCGGGTCGCGTTCGGGGTCGGGGTAGTGGGACATGACCTCGAGCTGGGCCCGCAGGGCCGTCAGCGGGCTGCGCAGTTCATGCGCGGCGTCGGCGACGAAGCGGCGCTGGGCGACGGAGGCGTCGTCGAGGCGGGCGAGCATGTCGTTGAGGGTGACGCCGAGGGCGTGCACCTCGTCCTGGCAGGCGGGCAGGTCGAGGCGGCGGTGCAGATCGGTCGCGGTGATGTCGGCTGCCTGGCGGCGCAGGGTTTCCACCGGGCGCAGCGTGCGGCCGGCGGTGAGCGAGATCGTCCACGCCACCAGCGCCGTCAGCGCGGGCACCCCGATCGCCAGGCCGGTGGTCAGGCTGGAGAGGGTGTGCTCGGCCTGGGCCAGGGACACCCCCACGACGATGGTGGCGGGCCGGTCGCCGATACGGACCGGTCGGGCCTGCACCCGGAAGTCGCCGCCGTCGCCGATGCCGAGGTTTTCCAGGGTGGCGGGATGCCCCGCGAGCACCCGTGGGGGAAGGGGGTTCGGGAAGCCGCTGGGACTGCCGGGGCGTGTGTCGTAGTCGGAGCTGGCCACCACCTTCCCCTGGGGGCCGAGCACTTCGACGACATCGTCGTCCCCTCCGTTGGAGGGGATGAGGGGGCCGAGCCGGTCGTGCTGGATGAGGGCGGTGACATCGGAAAGCCGCTGGCGGGCGGTGCTGTCCCGGTCACTCCACATGGAGTGCTGGAGACCGAGCAGCAGTCCGAGACCGGCCGCGACCATCGCGAGGGCCAGAACCATCGTGGCCCACATGGTGACCCGGGTCCGCAGGCTCAGCTTCCGGGTCAGCCGCCGCACCCGGCCAAGCGCCGGGCGCCCGACGGGGAGGCGCCGGGGCATTCAGCCGCCCTTTCCGTCCAGCCGGTAGCCGACGCCGCGCACGGTCTCGATGGCGGACCGGCCGAAGGGGGTGTCGATCTTGCGCCGGAGGTAGCCGACGTAGACCTCGACGATGTTGGGGTCGCCCTCGAACCAGGCGTCCCAGACCTGGGCGAGCAGATCGGTCTTGCTCACCACCGTGTCGGGGTGGCGGAGCAGGAACTCCAGCAGGCCGAACTCGCGCGGCGTCAGCTCCAGGCGCTCGTCGCCACGGCCGCACCGATGGGCGGCCGGATCCAGCCAGAGATCACCCGCACGGAGTACCGGAGACCGCTGCGGGGCGCTGCGGCGCAGCAGCGCGCGGATCCGGGCCAGCAGCACCACGAACGAGAACGGCTTCGTCAGATAGTCGTCCGCACCGAGGTCGAGGGCGTCCGCCTCGTCGTACTCGCCGTCCTTGGCGGTCAGAATCAGCACGGGGGTGGTGATGCCCGCGGCGCGCAGGGTCCGGCAGACGTCATAGCCGTTGCGGCCCGGGAGCATCAGGTCGAGCACGATCACGGCGTAGTCGTTCTGCCTGATCAGGCCGAGGGCCTTCGCGCCGTTCTCGGCGATGTCCACGCCGAACCCCTCGGCGCGCAGCCCGCGGTCCACGGCGAGTGCGATGTTCTGCTCGTCCTCGACCACCAGCACCTGCACGCGGCATCACCTCATGACCGTACCGACGGGGCGCCCGGAAGACTGAACCTCGATTGTGAGTCTAGAGGCCGGACCGCAGGTCGGCCCCGCGTCTCTCAGCGGGCTCTCAGGTTCTTCTCAGCGCTCACTCAGCGCTCTCAGTGTGTGCACAGCCCGTACCCGGCACAGTGGAGGGTGCCTGCTTCGCACAGGCGTCGAGTCCGGCCGACGGACCCGCACCATTCGACGAAAGGCGCCCACCGTGGCACCGACTTCCGCGCCGGGGCGGACGGACGAACATCCGCCCCCCACTCTCAGTACCACTCTCAGAACCGCTGTCAGTACCGCGCCGAAGCCCGCCCCGTGCACCTCCGAGCCCCGCACCTCCGAGCCCCGCACCTCCGAGCCCCGCACCTCCGAGCCCCGCACCTCCGAGCCCCGCGTCTCCCGCCCAGCTCCCACCGGACTCTGGGCCCTGATCATCGCCGGGGGGTACGCCGCGGGCCTCGCGGCGGACGCCCTCGGCGTTCCCGCCCCCTACCTGCTGTCCGCACTGCTGGTCGGCGCCGTCCTGGCCCTGTGCGGAAGGGTCCGCGACCGGCTCCCGGCGCCGGCCAACCGGGCCTCCCAGGCACTGGTCGGCGCCCTCATGGGCAGCTATCTCAGCCCGTCCGCCCTCGTCTCCGCCGCGCCCGTCGCGCTGCCGCTGACCGTGGTCACCGCGGCCACCATCGCGCTGAGCGTCGCGGTCGCCCGGTTCCTGGCCCGCGGTGGCCGCATCGGCCGGCCCAGCGCCGTCCTCGGCATGGTGCCCGGCGGTTCGGCCGCGATCGTCACCTGTGCCGATGAGCTGAACGCCGATGTGCGGCTCGTCGCGTTCACCCAGTACCTGCGCGTCGGTCTCGTCGCCACCACCGCCCCGCTGGCGGCCCACTGGATGACCTCCGCGGCCTCCGCCGCGGGCGGCCATCCGGCAGCGGGTGGCGGCGCCGGATCCGGCCTCCTCCACATCGTCGCCGGGTCGGACCAGCTCACCGGCCTGCTCACCCTCGCCGCCATCGCCGTCGTCGGCTCGTGGGCCGGCCGGCGGCTGCGGGTGCCCACGCCGCTGCTGATCGGCCCGATGCTGGTCGCCCTGGTCGCGACGCTCAGTGGCGCCGTGCCCGGCTTCGCGCCCGTCGGAGTGCTCCAGAACATCGTCTTCGTCCTTGTCGGCCTCGACGTGGGCGTACGGTTCACCCGCCGGACGCTCCTCAGCGTGCGGCGCCTGCTGCCCCCGATCCTGGTCTGCATGACGGTCCTCTGCCTCGGCTGCGCCGGGCTGGCCTGGGTCTTCGCCCGGGTGACGAGCACCCCGTTCACCGACGCCTACCTCGCCACGACCCCCGGAGGGATCAACGCGGTGCTCGCCACCGCGGTCTCCTCCCATGCGAACGTCGCCCTGGTCTCCACCGTCCAGAGCCTGCGCCTGCTGGTCGTCGTCCTGGTGACCCCGCTGATCACCCGGCGGCTGGCGGCCGGCCGACCACCTGTCCCACTCACCGCATGACCGCCGGGAACCCGATCCTGTTTCCCGGCCGCAGGTGGCTGTCGACTCACGCTTCGTCGTCGCCGGAGCCGGGCGCGCCGGACCATGCGGCGGGCAGGATCTCGCCGACAGGCCCGCGCCGCACACATCGGCCGCCCTCGAACAGCGCGGCCTCCTCGGTGAGCGCACGGACCGCGGGCAGGTCGTGGCTGATGAAGAGCAGGGCGGTCCGGGCCGGGGCGAGAAGGCGGGGCAGTGCGTCGAGGACCTGGCGGCGGGAGACGGTGTCCAGCGCCGAGGTCACTTCGTCGCAGACGAGCAGGGCCGGACGTGCGGTCAGCGCCCGTACCAGTGCGCAGCGCTGGAGCTGGCCGCCGGAGAGCCGGTCCGGGGTCCGGTGCAGCAGCGCCGGGTCGAGCCCCAGCGCATCGGCGGCCTCGATCGCCTCCGCCGTCGCCTCCTTGCGGCGCAGGCCACGCAGCAGCCGTGCGGTGTCGGCGAGTTGCGCGAGTACGGGACGGTGTTCCTCGAAGGAACCGGCGCTGTTCTGGTGCACGTACTGGATGGCGCGGCGCTGGGTGGGCGTACGCCGGTCGATGCGGCGGGGGAGCGGTCGGCCGTCGAGCCGTATCTCGCCGCTGGACGGGGTGGTCAGCCCGGCCAGCGCCCGGGCGAAGGTCGTCTTGCCCGAGCCGGAGGGACCGAGCAGCGCGATCGTGTCGCCGGGCGGGAACGCCATCGACACCGGCCCGGCCAGTGGATCGCCGGACCGGCGGCGTACGGCGATATCGGTGGCGGCGACCCCGGCGCGGCTCTCCGGCGCCGGGCCGGGTGTGGCCGGGCCCGGCCCCTCGGCCGTCGCTCCACCTGCGGCGGTGTTGCCTTCCGCGGCGAGCAGTTCCCGGGTGGCCCGGTGGCGGACGGCCGGAAGCCCGGTGGCGGTCGGTCCGGTGGGGGTTGGCCCGGCGGCGGTCGACGCCTTGGCGGTCGGCTCGGTGGCGGTGGGCGCTGTGGCGGTCGATCCGGTGGCGGTGGGCCTGTTGCCGGGTGCGGCGCCACCGGCGCCGAGGACGTCCGCCGTCGGGCCGTCGTCCACGGCCCGGCCGTGTTCCAGCACGATGACGCGGTCGGCCGTCTCCCGCACCAGTCGCAGATCGTGACTGAGCAGCAGCACGCCCGCGCCGTCGTCCGCGAGCGCCCTCACCGTACGGCCCAGGGCCTGTGCCAGCGCCGGGTCCAAACCGCTCGTCGGCTCGTCCAGCACCAGCAGCCGGGCCCCGGTCACCAGGGCGGAGGCGAGTGCCAGACGCTGCTGCTGGCCGCCGGAGAGCTGGTGGGGGAAGCGGCGGCGTACGGCCTCCCACTCCAGACCGGCCAGGGCGAGCGCCCGGCGCGCGGCGGGCTTGCGGGCGGACCGCTCCGGATGTCCGAGGGCGGCCAGCTCCGTCAGCGCACCGCCGGCCCGGCGTATCGGATCGAGGACGGTCTCCGGGTGCTGCGGCAGATGCGCGGCCCGGCCGGCCCGGGCCGCGGGGCGTCTGGCCGGGGCCAGGAGCAGCAGGTCCGTGCCCGCCAGCAGGACGTGTCCGGTCAGCCGCACGCCGCTGCGGGAGGTGCCGAGTGCCGCCAGGCCGAGCGTCGTCTTGCCGCTGCCCGACGGGCCGACGACGGCGGTGACGGCGCCGGCCGGAACGGTCAGTCCGACCCGGTCCAGCAGCGGACGCTCCGCCCCGGCGGCATGTGCCGAGATCTCCGGGATGTGCAGCAACGGCACATGGGCGGTACCGGTCACCGGCCTCTCCTCTTCCGCGCGGTGCCCGCTCCTCACCGGCCGCTCCTTCTCCGCGCGAGCACGCGGTCCACCAGCAGGTTGCCGCCGACGCACAGCGCCGTCAGCAGACCGGCGGGCACCAGCACCGCCGCCGGCTGGGTGAACAGGGTGTCGCTGTTGCGCTCGATGAGCACCGCCCAGTCCGGCGAGGACACGGGCAGCCCCAGGCCGAGGAAGTTGGCGGATGCCAGCAGGTACAGCACCACGGTGAACCGGCCGCCCGCGTCCGTGGCCAGCGGAGCGGCCAGCTCCCGGGCCAGGTGCCGAAGATGGATGTACGCCCAGCCGCGCCCCTGCATCCGCAGTGCCTCGACGACCGTCCGGGTGCCCGGTGCGAGCGCGGCTCCGCGCACCAGGCGCGCCACCGCCGGGATTTGGAGCACCCCGGCGACCGTCACCAGCCAGTACCAGTCGCGGTGTCCCGCCGCCGCCAGGGTCATCAGCACCAGCAGTCCGGGGAAGGCGAGCAGCAGGTCGAGGCCGCGCATCACCGTCTCGTCCAGGCCGCGTCGCGGTCCCGCGGCCAGCAGCCCCAGCGGCACCCCCGCGGCCAGGCCGACCAGCAGCGCGCCCAGGGCGCTGCCCAGGACCGAGCCGCCGCCGTGCAGTACGAGCCACAGCACATCGCGGCCCAGGATGTCCGTACCGAGCGGATGCCCCGCGCCGGGCGGCTGCGACGGCAGCGCGTCCCGCGCCGACGGCGCGTCCCCGGCCAGCCACGGCCCCAGCAGGGCCACCAGCACCGGCACACCGAGCAGCACCAGACCGATCCACGGACGGCGGGGCCGGCCGGAGCCCGCGGCGTCGGCCTTCTCCCGTACGGTCACGCCCTCCCGCGAGGTCACGCCCTTCCGCCGGGTCATGCCGTCACCTCCCGGCGTGGGGCCAGCCGGTGGGCGGCCAGGTCGCCGAGAAGGTTCACCACGATCGCGGTCCCGGCGAACAACAGCGCGTATGTCTGCACCTGGGGCATGTCCCGGTTCTGCACCGCCTCGACGAAACCGCTGCCCAGCCCGCGGAAGCCGAACACCGCCTCCACCAGCACGGCACCGCCCAGCAGCCCCTCCACACAGCGGGCGAACTGCTGCGCGGCGGGACCCAGGGCACCTGGCAGCACATGGCGCAGCACGACCGTCCGCTCCCGCATCCCCAGCAGCCGCAGATGCTCGGCGACGGGCCCGTGCCGCTCGGCCGCCACTCCGGCGCGGATCTGCCGGGCCAGATCGCACAGGTGCCGGGCGGTCAGCACGGTGACCGGCAGCACCAGTACGGACGGCTGGGCCAGCAGCGCGGCCGTGTCCATGCCGACGGCGGTGGCCGGAAGCAGCCCGGCGGCCAGCGACACCGAGGCGACCAGCAGCAGCCCGAGCACGAACTCCGGGACGGCGTGCAGCACCACGGCCGCCGTGTTCAGCGTCCGGTCGAGGCGGCTGCCCTCCCGCAGCCCCGACACCGTGCCCAGCAGCGGCGCCAGCACGGTGACCAGCACCAGCGCCGGTACGCCCAGCAGCAGCGTCACCCCGACGCGGCGGCCGATGTCATCGCCCACCGGCACCCCGGTGGTCAGGGAGTTCCCGAGGTCGCCGGTGAGCAGATTGCCGAGCCAGTGCCCGAAGCGGGCCCAGGCGGGCTCGTCCAGCCCCAACTGGGTGCGCAACGCCGCCACCTGCTCGGGCGTGCCGAGTTCACCGCGGAGGACGTCGGCCGTGTCGCCGGGCAGCAGCGAACCGACCGCGAACACGGCGACGAGTACCACCAGGCACTGGAGGACGGCCAGCAGCAGGCGCCGCAGAACGTAGGCGCGCACGTCAGCCGATGCGGACCCGGTCGAACCGCGCCCAGTCGTGCGAGTTCGGCGGTGCGGCGCGCAGGCCGCGGACCGATGTGCGGATGGCGTCATTGGCATCGGAGAACGCCCACACCAGCAGCCCGGACCCGTCCCGGGCGAGCTTCTGGGCGCGGGCGAGCAGCGCCAGCCGGTCCCGCTCGTCGCGGGTGGTGCGGGCGCGCTCCAGCAGCGCGTCGAACCTCTCCGAGGCGTACTGCGTCTGGTTGCGGGCCGCTCCGCCACGGACCCGCTGCTGGAGGAAGTCGGAGACGGGCAGCGTGGAGGAGGTGTTGAAGGCGGCGACCCCGTTGGTCTTGATCTCGCTGAAATAGGTGCTGGAGGCGCGGGTGTTGGCGGTCAGCCGCAGCCCCACCTCGCGCAGTTGCTGTGCCATCAGGTCCGCGGCCGGCTCCCACGCGGCGTCGACCGAGCTGGTCTCCACGGTGATCTTCAGCCCGTCCGCACCGGCCTGCTGCACGAGCTTCCGCGCCTCGTCCACGTCCCGCTCGCGGGGCTCCAGGACGTCGGGGTAGCCGCGCAGGCCCATGCCGAACAGGTCGTTCCCCGGCTCGCCGTGCCCGGCGAGTGCCACGCGCACCAGCGCCTCCCGGTCCAGCCCGAGCTGCACGGCGCGCACCAGCCGCGGATCGTCGAACGGCTTGCGGCCGATGCGCAGCAGCAACTGCTGGGCGGTGGCCCGTTTCACGGTCAGCAGCCGCGTCGAGCCCTCCGCCTTCAGCCGGTTCACGGAGGCACCGGCCATGTCGGCGGCGTAGTGGACCTGTCCGGACAGCAGGGCGTTGAGCCGCGCCGACTCCTCGTTGGCGGGGACGATCTCCAGCTCGGCGATGTGCGGGGCGCCGTCCCAGTGGTCCGCCCAGCGCCGGTAGCGGGCGGTGCCGCCGGGGGTGAACGAGACGTAGGTGAAGGGGCCCGAGCCGACGGGCTTGCCGAAGTCCGTCGTCCCGTCGGGGATGATCTCGGTGCCGGGCCCGGCGAAGACGGTGGGGAACTCGAAGTTCGGAGCCTTCAGCGTGAAGACGACGGACCGTTCGCCGTCGGGCCTGCCGGCCCCGAAGTCGATCGCCGAGAGCAGCACCTGCGAGGGGGACCCGGTGCCGGGGTCGGCGGCGCGGCGGTAGCTGTAGAGGACGTCCTTCGCGGTGACCGGCTTCCCGTCGTGGAACTCGGCCTCGCGCAGACGTATGCGCCACCGGGTGCCGGACGCGTCGCTCTCCCAGGACTCCGCGAGCCGTTCACGGACGGACATGTCGTCCGCGTAGGTGCCGAGCGTGTCGTACAGGGCCTTGGCGCGGGCCTGGTCGACGAAGTTCGGGGCGACATGGGGATCGAGGGTCTCCTGCGAGCCCCCGGCCGTGAACGCGGCGCGGAACCGGTCGCCGCCGCCCCCGTCCGTCCCGTCCGCGCCGCACCCGGTGAGCAGTCCGGAGGAGGCCAGCGCCAGGGCGCCTCCCGCGGCAAGCACCGCTCGTCTGCCGGGCTCCGTCGGGTGCGCCCGCTCCGTCCGGGCATGCGTCGTCACAGCCGATCCTCTCCGGGGTGTCCTCGCCCCTGCCGTCGGACCGGCGACGGGTCAGTCTCCTGGCTCCCGGATCGTCGCTCACCTCCGCCTTCCCATCCGCGGCCGCGGACAGTGACGTGCTGGAGGACCGCTCCCCGGTCACAGTGGCGGGACCGCGCCGGACTCGCACCGGCTTCCTGGTCCCCGTCGCCTCGTGCCCTCATTGTGGCGCACCCGGCGACGGGTCCAGGAGCAGGGGCTCGTTCCACGGAGCGGCTTCTAGCGGTCGGTGAGCGAGCGGCGCCTTCGGCCTTCCGTACGCCGACGGCTGTTCGCCGAGCCGCCGGTGGCCGGCCCGTGACCGGTGAGGAGAACCGTGAGGGCCGCGACCGCCATCACCGGGGTGAGGGCGACTTGGGGGAGCGCGACCGCGAAGCCGTAGAGGCCGATGGCCGCTCCCTGGCGGCCGCGTGGGGCCAGCGCGGTCGCGGCGGTGGATCCGCAGACGGTGACGATGCCGAAGCCCCGCTCCGCGCAGGGCTGTGGTCAGCAGAATGGGCAACAGATGGTCGCTGGGGGCCTGTAGCGGGGCGCGCAGGCCGAGCGGGAGGGCACCGAGGACGAGGGTGCGGGTCCAGCCGAGTACGCGCAGCGCCGTTTTGACGCAGAGCTGGGTCAGGACGGTGGTGGCCATCGGGACGGCGGTGACGAGTCCGGCACCGAACTCATCCGCTCCTCATGATCAGATGGCAGATCCCGTCGTCGCGGACACCGAGACGCCGAGGGTGTCGGCCTACCGCGCGGTCGTTCGGTTGACCTCGCGCGGTCGGCGGTGACCCGACCGTCTCGCCAGGTGGGCGGTCTTGGCCATGAACGCGACACGCGGTACGGTCGGTGCGATATCGACGACGGTAAGACGGAAGCCGGTGGGAATCCGGCACGGTCGCGCCACTGTGAACCAGGGGTCCCGGATGGGATCTGTGGTGAGTCAGACCCGTAGCCGTCGTCCTGTGCACCACCGAGATGGGACGCGAACTCCCTTAAGGAGGGCCTGGTCATGGCGCAGCATGTCGCGCAGCCCACTGCCACCACCCCCGAACTGCCCGCCACGTTGCCGCTGAAGGCGATAGCTCCCTGGGCGGTCTTCTTCGGCATCCTGATGCTGGTCCTGCTGTATTTCGTCGGCGCCGAGCAGGGCGCCACCGCCGTTGTCTCCGGTGAGAACGTTCATGAGTGGGTGCATGACGCCCGTCATCTGCTCGGTTTCCCCTGCCACTGATGTGAGGGACGCCGCACAGTCATGAACTCCGCAATGGTGAGAAATCTGCTGATCCGGGGCATGCTCGCGGGTCTGGGGGCCGGTGTGCCGGCCCTGGTCGCCGCCTATTTCCTCGGTGAGCCGAACGTGGACCGTGCGATCAGCTTCGAGGGGGCCCACGCTCCCGCGCATGAGCATGAGGTCGAGCTGGTTTCGCGTGGTGTGCAGTCCACGGCCGGGCTGGCCACCGGTGTCCTGGTCTATGGGATCGCCTTCGGTGGTATCGCCGCTCTGGCGTATTGCGTGGCCCTGGGCCGTGTCGGCCGTTTCACGCCGCGGGCCACCGCGCTGTTGCTGTCGGGGTGTGCGCTGCTGGCGGTGTATGTGGTGCCGTTCCTGAAGTATCCGGCCAATCCGCCCGCGGTCGGTAACGCCGACACGATCGGTAAGCGTACGGCGCTGTACTTCCTGATGATGGTGCTCAGTGTGCTCCTGGCGGTGGGGGCCACGATGGTGGGCAAGCGGCTCGTGCCGAGGTTGGGTACCTGGTATGCGACCGTGGTGGCGGTGGCGGCGTTCGCCGTGGTGATCGGGGTGGCGTTTGCCTTCCTGCCTGTGGTCAATGAGGTGCCGGGGGACTTTCCCGCCACGGTGTTGTGGCGGTTCCGGTTGTCCGCGCTGGCCATGCAGGTGATTCTGTGGGGTGGGTTCGGTCTTCTCTTCGGTGAGCTTGCCGAGCGGTTGCTGAATCCCAGGCCCGCGACGGCCGATGAGAGCCGGACGGTGGCAACCGCCACGAACTGACCCTCGAGGAGTACGAGTAGCTGATCGCGAGCCGTCGCATGACCACGCAGCAACGCCGGATTCTCGTCATCGGTATCGGAGCGGGGGATCCCGACCATCTGACGCTCGGGGCGGTGAAGGCGATGGGCCGCGCCGACGTGTTCTTCATCGTCGGCAAGGGAGACGTCAAGTCCGCACTCACGGACCTTCGCCACCGCATGCTGGACGAGGACGCGCGGGCGCCCCACCGGGTGGTGGAGGTGGACGACCCGAGCCGGGACCGGCGTCCGATGGACCGGGGCGACTACACCTCCGCCGTCCAGGACTGGCGCACCCGTCGCGCGGACATCTTCGAGCGCCTGCTGCGCGAGGAGATGACGGCCGAGGAGACCGGTGCGTTTCTCGTCTGGGGCGACCCGTCGCTGTACGACAGCACCCTCGGGATCCTCGCCGACATCGAGGCACGCGGCTCCGTCTCCGCGAGCGTCGAGGTCATCCCCGGCATCAGCAGCGTCTCCTCGCTCGCCGCGCGGCACCGCATTCCCCTGAACCAGGTGGGGCGGCCGGTGCACATCACCCCGGCCCGCCGACTCGCCGACGTGGGCCAGAACGACGATGGAGACATCGTGGTGATGCTCGACGCACACGAGTCGTTCACCCAGGTCGAAGGGGACGACGTATGGATCTACTGGGGCGCCTACCTCGGCACGCCCGACGAGCTGCTGATCGCCGGGCCACTGCGCGAGGTGTCCGACCGGATCCGGCAGGTGCGGGCCCAGGCGCGTGACCGGCATGGCTGGATCATGGACACCTATCTGCTGCGCGTCGTGGAGTAGTCGGCCCGCGTGGGCGCCCGAGGTGGACGTGGGAAACAGGCCGGGGGCGGGAAGCGCTGCGCCGGTGTTTCCCGCCCCCGGTCCGGGAGCGGCCGCCGGACCCTCGATTTGAGCGGTCAGCCCTCGGGGTGCAGCAGGCCGCGCCGGTAGGCGGGGACGAGGTGGCGCGGCACCCGGTGTTCGCGGCCGTCGATGGTGATCGTCACCAGTTCCGGTGTGCTCGCCTTCCACTGGGCGCGGCGGTGGCGGGTGTTGCTCCGGGACATCTTCCGCTTGGGCACGGCCATGTCGTCAAGGGTCCTTCGCTGTTTTCGGCAGGTGGTCAGCCGCAGCGTATATGAAAATGGGTACCGTTTCCATGTAGTCTTCGTGGTGACACTGTGACGTCGTCATCCAGGAGGAGATGTGCCGCTGGTGCTGCTACGGGTGCGCAGAACCGCCCACGCCGTCGTGACCGCCCTTGCCCAGGCGGCGGAGTGAGCGCCGGCGCGGACACGGGCCGGGGCCTGCTGGGCCTGGTGTGCGGCAACACCCCGGAAGTCCGGGGGCGCGTACTGGACCTGCTGCGGGGTGCCTCGCCCGACGCGCTGGTGCTCTCGGTCTCGGTCCACGCCGACGGGACGGGGCGGTACCCCTTCGTACAGCGTTTCGTCATGGGCGGTGCGGAACGGCGGCGCGCCTCGCTGTGTCAAGGAGCCACCGGAGACCCGGCGGTGATCATCCGGCAGGATCTGGACACCATCGCCCGGACCGCCTCACGTCCGCATGTCGTGCTCGCGCTCCCCGACACCGTGGACACCGC
The DNA here is from genome assembly GCF_047218265.1 of Streptomyces sp. CY-1. Classification (NCBI taxonomy): domain Bacteria; kingdom Bacillati; phylum Actinomycetota; class Actinomycetes; order Kitasatosporales; family Streptomycetaceae; genus Streptomyces; species Streptomyces sp. CY-1. Next base: position 2,246,599 of record NZ_CP178393.1, on the reverse strand, counting down.
GCCGTTTCTCGCCGAGCTGTGGCGGACCCCACTGGGCAGGACTGAGCTGTCGCATCACTACGAACTGGCCCCGACCGCCGTCGGCGTGGACCCCGGGCGCCTGCTGAACGATCTGCGCTGTGTGCACCGTGCCACCCGGGTCTTCGGCCACGACCCGAATGCCGCGCCCCTCACGGTCGCCGAAGCCGCCGCCCGCCAGTTGGAGGCGGCCCAGGTGATGGTGGTGCGGGGCGGGCCGGGGGAGGGGGACGGCCGCCGGGAAGGGTGCCGCGCCCTGCTCGGCCATCTCAACCCGTCCGCAGTGGTCCATGTCGACTCGGACGACGCCGATGTCACCGCGCTGACGGCTCTGGCGCGGTCCGACTCCGGCTGGAGCACGGCCGGACCGGCCGACCGTCTCGACATCGTCGCCCCCGTCGTACGCCGCCGCGGCGTCGACCACGGCGTGTCCTCGGTGTTGTGGCGGTCCCGGCGCCCGCTGCATCCCGAGCGGCTGGCGGCGAGCCTGCCGCGCGTCATGCCGTCGGTGGTGCGCAGCCGCGGACACCTGTGGATGGCCACCCGCCCGCGGACGGTCATCTCCTGGCGCTCAGCCGGGCGCCACCTCGAACTGCGGGAGGCGGGAGGCTGGTTGGCGGACGAGGACACCGCGGCATGGCACGCCGCCTCGCCCCAGCGCCGGACGCTCGCCTCGTGGTACTGGGACGACTACTACGGCGAACGGCGCAACGAGATCGTCTTCACCGGTGCCGACCTGGACCCCGACCGGCTGCGGGCCGCGCTGGACGCCGCCGTACTCGACGACGGTGAACTGGCCCTCGGCACCGAGCGCTGGGCCCGCCTGCCCGATCCGCTGCTCGGCGAACGGTCATCGGGCGACCGCCGCTAGGGTGTGGCCGCGGATGCCGCCGATACGACGAGTGGTGTGAGGGGAGGCGTAGTGGATCGGGATGCCGACGTCGCGCCACCGCTGCCCGAGGGCCCTGCCCACGACCGGAGGCCGTCGGCCGCACAACCCGACGGGGGTGGCGGCCTGCGCGTAACCGTACGTGTCGCCTCTCATGCGCTGATCGCGGGGCTGCCCGTGGCGGTGCTCGGGGTCGTCGCCATCGTGCTGGGGCCGGAGATCTCCGCCGGGCTCGACAGCCGGGCGGTGGCGGCGTGGCGGACGGTGTTCACCGCGATCGTCGTCCAGGGGGTGCCGTTTCTGCTGCTCGGCACCTTGGTGTCGGCCGCGATCAGCGCTTTCGTGCCGGCGTGGGTGTTCACCCGGGTGCTGCCGCGCAACCCGGCGCTCGCGGTGCCGGTCGCGGGGGTGGCCGGGGCGGTGCTGCCGGGGTGCGAATGCGCGTCGGTCCCGGTGGCGGGCAGTCTGATGCGGCGCGGGGTGACCCCGGCGGCGGCGCTGGCCTTTCTGCTGTCGGCCCCCGCCATCAACCCGATCGTGCTGATGGCGACGTACGTGGCCTTTCCCGGCAACCCCTGGATGGTCGCGGCCCGTCTCGTCGCCTCGCTGCTGACCTCCATGGCGATGGGCTGGCTGTGGCTCCGCCTGGGCCGCGAGGAGTGGCTGCGCGCCCCGAAGGGACCCACCGGGCACACCGCCGGTGCGAGCCGGGCGGAGGAGTTCCGGGTCTCGCTCCAGCACGACTTTCTGCACGCCGGAGGGTTCCTCGTGGTCGGCGCGGCGGCCGCGGCCACGTTCAATGTGACGGTGCCGCACTCGGTGTTGCGGCTCTTCTCCGACTCCGTGTGGTGGTCGCTGCCCATGCTGGGGATGCTGGCGGTGGTCCTCGCGGTGTGCTCCGAGGCCGATGCGTTTGTCGCCGCCTCGCTCACCGGGTTCCCGCCCAGCGCCCGGCTCGCCTTCATGGTGGTGGGCCCGATGGTCGACCTGAAGCTGATCGCGCTCCAGTCGGGCACGTTCGGGCGGGCTTTCGCCCTGCGCTTCTCGTCGGCCACCTGGGTCGTGGCGGTGTTGTCCAGTGCTCTGGTGGGGTGGTGGCTGCTGTGAAACGCAACGTCCAGGTGCTGCTGCTCCTGTTCACCGGTGTCGGTCTGCTGCATATCTCGCTGCTGACCGATCTGTATCTGCGCTATGTGCGTTCCGGCCTGCGGCCGGCGCTCATCGCCTCGGGGGTGCTGTTGATCGTGCTCGGCGCGGTCAGCGCCGCCCGCGACGGCTTTCCCTTCAACCGCCCGCGTACGGACGACGACCACGGTGGCCACCATGGCGGTGGCCACGATCACTCTCAGGGGCCGCGGATCGCCTGGCTGCTGTACGTACCGGCGCTGACCATCCTGTTCCTCGCGCCACCCGCTCTCGGCTCGTACACCGCCGCCCGCGACGAGGCGAAGGCCAAGGCCCCCGCCGCCGGAGACAGCCTCTTCGCCGCCCTCCCGCGCAGCGGGACCGTCGAGTTGTCGCTCAGCGACTTCAGCTCCCGGGCGGTCTGGGACACCGACGGCACCCTCAAGGGGCACACCGTGCGCCTCACCGGCTTCGTCACCCCCGGCCGCCACGGCACCTGGTACGTCAGCCGCCTGGCCATCAGTTGCTGCGCCGCCGACGCGACGGTGCGCAAGGTGCGGGTGCACGGGGCCGCGGCGCCGCCCGCCGATGCCTGGGTCACCGTCACCGGCACCTGGCACCCCACCGGCAAGGTCGGGACGGACGACGCGAGCCCGGCCCTGGACGCCACGTCCGTCAAGCGCGTTCCCGCGCCCAAGGACCCGTACAACGACGCGGTGGCGAGCCGGCCGGGCCGCTGAAACGGGCCGGTAAGGCGGGCCGGAGAAGGGCGGGGCCCCAGACCGTCGGTCTGGGGCCTTCCGCGTCCCGGCGTCGGCCAGGGGCGTGGTCAGTGGTCGTCCCAGTGGCCCTCGTGCTGGGCGTGGCGGTGGCCGTCGTGGACGTAGTCCACATGATTGCCGTGCGGTACGGCGACATGTCCGCAGTCGGCGCTGTGCTGGTGGTCGTGGCCTTCGTGGACGGTGTGGCCACGGGGCTCGCACTCGTCGACGTGGTCGTCGTGTGCCCGGTGCAGATGGCCGTCGTGGACGTAGTCGGTGTGGTCGTCGTGCGGGACCGCGACGTGGCCGCAGCCGCTGCCATGCTGGTGGGAGTGGCCGGTGTGGGGAGCGTGTGTGGTCATGGGGGCACCTTCTCTCTCCCCCCTGGCCCATTCTGCACTCGTGCCACCGATGAGCGTGGCCGCAATAGGCCACGATGTGGCCGCGCCGGTCTCAGCCGGGCAGGAAGTCCCTCGCTACGCGCGCCGCCACCCGCTCCAGCAGGGGCCCCGCCTCCGCGAGGCAGCGGGGGATGTCGGGCTCCAGTTCGGTCAGGGCGTAGGCCCGGTGGATGCCGACGGCGTGCAGGGCGGCCGGGTCCAGGGACAAGCGGCCGCAGACGGCGACGACGGGCAGGCCGCGTGCGCGGGCCCGGGAGGCGACACCGGCCGGTGCCTTGCCGTGCAGGGTCTGGGCGTCCAGGGAGCCCTCACCGGTGATCACCAGGTCCGCTTGTGCCAGGGCCTCGTCGAAACCGAGCAGGTCCAGCATCACCTCCACTCCGGGGCGAAACCGCGCCCGCAGCGCGGTGAGGGCGCCGAAGCCGAGGCCGCCGGCCGCCCCGGCCCCGGGTTCGGCGGCCATGGCGAGCGCTCCGCACGTTCGCGCGTAGTGGCGCAGGGCGTCCTCGAGGATGTCCACCTCCTGCGGGGAGGCGCCCTTCTGGGGCCCGTAGACCGCGGCCGCGCCCTTCGGCCCGAGCAGCGGGTTGTCGACGTCGCTGGCCAGCACGAGGTCCACCTCCGCGAGCCGGGCATCGAGGCCGGACAGGTCGGCCTTCGCGAGCCGGGCCAGCGCCGCCCCGCCGGGGCCGACCAAGGCGCCGGACGCCTCCAGGAACCGCGCGCCGAGCGCGGACAGCATCCCCGCGCCGCCGTCCGTCGTCGCACTGCCGCCGACACCCAGGGCGATCGAACGGGCCCCGGCGTCCAGCGCGGCGCGCAGCACCTCGCCGGTGCCGTACGACGTGGCGGTGAGCGGCGCGAAGACGTCCGCCGGGAGGTGCCGCAGCCCGGACGCCTCGGCCATTTCGACGACCGCGGCGCCGTCCCGCAGCGCGTAGGCGGCGGTCACCGGCTTGCCCACGGGTCCGGTCACGCGTATCTCGTGTCGGCCGAACCCGGCCACGGCCGCCGCCTCCACCGTCCCGTCACCGCCGTCGGCGACCGGTACGGACGCGACCGACGCGTGGGGGGCCGCCCGCCGGAGCCCGGCGGTGAGCCGTTCGGCCACCTGGGCCGCGGTCAGCGACCCTTTGAACTTGTCCGCCGCGATCAGTACCCGCACCCGCTTTCCTCTCCTTCCGGGCCGGGCGGCGGTCCGCCCGGCGTCGTCCGCCGCGCGCTCAGGGTGCTGTCGCCACCAGGCCGCGTACGCGGTCGGCCACGAACGGCTCGCACTCCTCCAGCGCCTTGGCCAGTCCGTCCGGATCGGTCAGCGGGCGCCGGTGGACGATGTCCCGCGCCCGTTCCGGTGCCGCGCCGCACTCGGTGACCAGGACCTGAACCGCCTGAGCCGCGGGCAGCAGATCGAACCAGCGCAGCCCGAGCGCGCCCAGCCCGGCGGGCGTGGGCTCGCCGAAAAGCTGGAGCCGTGCCAGGCCACCGTCGGGATAGATGTCGAGCTTGACGTGGCTGACCGGGCGGGAGGCGTCGATACGGAAGCGGTGCCGGGTGTCCCGCTGGAGCCGGGTGCGCGGCAGCAGGTCGAACCAGGCCCCGGGATCGTCCGGCTCCGCCACCGTGGCGTCGATGCCGCGCAGCCGTGCCGAACCCGGGGAGTTTCCGATGAAGTACGAGGTGTCGACGGCGGCTTGGGTGAGGACTCCGCGCACGGCGAGTTCGACGATCATCCAGTCGTTGCCGCCACCGCGGCGCCGGCGGGTCTCCCATCCGTCGCCCATCACCCGGGGCAGCCCCGGGGAGAGCACATTGTTGGGCGGGGAGTAGAAGCGGTCACTGGCGTCGACGACGCGGCCGCCGTTCTCCACCGCGCCCAGGTCCCAGGCCGAGCCGGCGAGGAACCGCGGGTCCGGGACCACATCGCCGTGGACCCGTAGCCGGGCCACCCCGCCGTCGGGGTGGATGTTGAGACGGACATGGGTGAAACGGCGGTCGGCCTCGACCTCGAAGAGATGCCGGGTGTCTCCGCTCAGGGGGCTCGGCGGCACGATCGGCACCCATGCGGCTTCTTCGAGTTCGGCTGGTGTGGGGTAGCCCTCGACGGCACACGCGTCGAGCGAACACGACTCCGGGTAGTTGCCGGTGAAGTGTGCCGTGTCGACGACGACACCGCGGATCACGCCCGGCGCGCCGAGCCGTACGACGGCCCAGTCATGGTCGCCCGCCTCGTATTCGGGGCGGCGGCGCCGGGTTTCCCAGCCGTCCATGATCTGGCCCTTGTGTCCGAAGGTGTGGGGCTGGAACACGGGTGCCGCGGGGCGCAGCAGGTTCTCCTTCTCGGCGAAGAACTCGTCGTTGGCCGCGACGACACCGCCGCCGAGGGCGCGGGCGGTGAGGTCGGGAAGCTGGGTGAAGTCGGGAAGCCGGGTGAAGTCGCTCATGTTCTCTCTCCTGTTCCCGCGGGTCAGCCGAGGGCCATACGGAGTGCCGTCGGGGCGTGGTCGGGGGCGGTGGCCACGTCCTCGAACTCCGTGACGTTGTCGAGTTCGGTCCCCATGGACACGTTCGTGACGCGTTCGAGGATGACCTCGACGACCACCGGCACCCGGTGCTCGGCCATGAGCTTCTTGGCCTCTTCGAGGGCGGGCGCGATGCGGTCCGGCTCGAAGACGCGGACGGCCTTGCAGCCCAGCCCCTCGGCGACCTTGACGTGGTCGACGCCGTAGCCGCCCACCTCGGGGGCGTTGACATTGTCGAAGGACAACTGGACGCAGTAGTCCATGTCGAAGCCGCGCTGCGCTTGGCGGATCAGACCGAGGTAGGCGTTGTTGACGACGATATGGAGGTAGGGGATCTGGAACTGGGCGCCGACGGCGAGTTCCTCGATCATGAACTGGAAGTCGTAGTCGCCGGAGAGGGCGACGACGGTGGCGTCCGGATCGGCGGTCGCGACCCCCAGGGCGGCGGGCACGGTCCAGCCCAGCGGCCCGGCCTGACCGGCGTTGATCCAGTGCCGGGGGCGGTAGACATGGAGCATCTGCGCGGCCTGGATCTGGGAGAGGCCGATCGTGGAGACGTAGCGCGTATCGCGCCCGAACGCCTTGTTCATCTCCTCGTAGACCCGCTGCGGCTTGACCGGCACCTGGTCGAAGTGGGTCCTGCGGAGCAGGGTGGCCTTGCGCCGGCGGCAGGTGTCGGCCCAGTCGTCGCGGTCCCTGAGCGCTCCGGCGGCCTTCAGCTCCCGCGCCGCCTCGACGAACAGCTCAAGCGCGGGCCCGGCGTCGGAGACGATGCCGTATTCGGGCGCGAAGACCCGGCCGATCTGGGTGGGTTCGATGTCGACGTGGACGAAGGTACGGCCCCGGGTGTACGTGTCGAGGCCGCCGGTGTGGCGGTTCGCCCAGCGGTTGCCGATGCCGAGGACGAAGTCGGACTCCAGCAGGGTGGCATTGCCGTAGCGGTGGGAGGTCTGGAGACCGACCATGCCCGCCATGAGCGGGTGGTCGTCGGGGATGGCGCCCCAGCCCATCAGCGTGGGCACCACCGGCACCCCGGTGAGCTGGGCGAACTCCACCAGCAGCTCGGCCGCGTCGGCGTTGATGACGCCGCCGCCGGCGACGATCAGCGGCCGTTCGGCGGCCTGGAGCAGCTCGAGAGCCTTGTCGATCTGGGCCCGGGTGGCGGCCGGCCGGTGGACCGGAAGCGGCTGGTACGTCTCCAGGTCGAACTCGATCTCCGCCATCTGGACATCGATCGGCAGATCGATCAGCACCGGACCGGGCCGCCCGGAACGCATGAGGTGGAACGCCTGCTGGAAGGCGCCGGGCACCTGCGCGGGCTCCAGCACCGTCATCGCCATCTTGGTCAGCGGCGCCGCGATGGAGGCGATGTCGACGGCCTGGAAGTCCTCCTTGTGCAGCTTGGCCACCGGTGCCTGACCGGTGATGCACAGGATCGGGATCGAGTCCGCCGCGGCCGAGTACAGCCCGGTGATCATGTCGGTACCCGCGGGGCCGCTGGTTCCCACGCAGACCCCGATGTTCCCGGCCTTCGCCCGGGTGTAGCCCTCGGCCATGTGCGAGGCCCCCTCCACATGCCGGGCGAGGACATGGGTCAGGCCGCCGTTGGTGCGCATCGCGGAGTAGAAGGGATTGATCGCCGCACCGGGCAGGCCGAAGACATGGGTGGTTCCCTCACGCTTGAGGATCTCCACCGCCGCCTGGGCCGCGGTCATTCGAGCCATGAGGATGCTCCTGTCGATTGGTACATCGGGGGTGGGTTCACTGGGTGGCGCGGCCGGCCAGCCGCTCGACGCCGCGCAGCAGGGCGGAGTGGTCGAGCCCGCCGTCGCCGTAGGCGCGGGCCGAGGCGACCAGTTGGGCGACGAGAGCGCCGACCGGCAGGGGCGCCGCCACGGCCCGTGCCGCGTCGACGACGATGCCCATGTCCTTGTGGTGCAGGTCGATACGGAAGCCGGGCTTGAAGTCGCGGTCGAGCACCGCCTGCCGCTTGCGGGCCAGCACGGTGGAGCCGGCCAGGCCGCCGCCCAGGACCTCCAGCGCCGCCTTCAGGTCCACGTCGGCGTTCTCCAGGAAGACCACGGCCTCGGCCAGCGCCTCCAGATGGATGGCGACCATGAGCTGGTTGGCGGCCTTGACCGTCTGCCCGGCCCCGTGCGGGCCGACGTGCACGATGGTGGTGCCCAGTGCCTCGAACACCGGCCCGGCAGCGGCGAAGTCGTCCGGGTCGCCGCCGACCATGATGGACAGCACCCCCTCGATGGCGCCCGCCTCGCCGCCGGACACCGGGGCGTCGAGCGTACGCAGGCCCTTGTCCCGCGCGGCGGCGTCCACCTCCAACGAGGTCTGCGGGGTGATGCTGCTCATGTCGATCAGCAGGGTGCCCGGCCTGGCGTGTTCCAGGACGCCGCCCTCGCCGAGGACGACCTCCTTCACCTGCGGGTCGGCCGGGACCATGGTGATCACGACCTCGGCCTCGCGCACCGCCTCGGCGATGCTGTCGGCGCCCCGGCCACCGGCCGCGGTCAAGGTGTCCACGGCCGCGCGGCCGCGGTTGTAGCCGGTGACGGTGTGTCCGGCCTTCACCAGGTTGGCGGCCATCGGGCCGCCCATGATGCCCAGGCCGATGAAGGCGATGTTCCGGGAAGTGGCGCTCATCGTGGGTTCCTTCGTGTCGTGCGTGTCGTGCGTGTCGTTCGGTGTCGTTCGCTTCGTCCGGGTCGTCGTGGTGGTCCGCACCAGCGGGTCCCGGTCAGGCGTCGCGGTCGCTGCCGCGCCGCTCGAAGGGGAGCCACCCGAAGCTGTCCGCGCTCGGGCCCTCGGGCTTGTACTCCAGGCCCACCCAGCCCGCGTAGCCCGTGTCCTGGAGGCGCAGCAGCAGCCCGTCGAGGTCCAGCCGCCCGGTGCCGGGCGCGCCCCGCCCGGGTGCGTCGGCGATCTGGACATGGCCGATGCGGTCGGCGTGGGTGGCGATCACCCCGGCCACGTCGTCGCCGTTGACGGCCAGGTGGTAGAGGTCGGCCAGCAGACGGAGGTTGCGGCTGCCGGACTCGGCCGTCACCCGGTCGATGACGGCGATCGCGTCCGCCGCGGTGAGCAGCGGGTACGCCGGGGCGCCGCTGACCGGCTCCAGCAGGATCGTGCCGCCCACGCGCTCGGCGGCCTTGGCGGCCAGCGCCAGGTTCTCCACCGCCAGGTCGTCCTGCTCCGCCGGGGCGGTGCCGTCGACCCGGTTGCCGTACAGCGCGTTGAACGAACGGCATCCCAGTTGCTCGCCGATCGCCACGGTGACGTCGATGTTGTCGCGGAACTCCGCGGCCCGGCTGGGCCAGGACACCAGACCGCGGTCGCCCCCGGGCATGTCCCCGGCGAAGAAGTTCAGGCCGGTCAGGCGGACCCCGGCGGACCGCACCGCCCGTACGAAGGCGTCGACCTCCGTGTCCGTCGGCACGGCCGTCGGATAGGGCCACCAGAACTCGACCGCGTCGAACCCCGCGGACTTCGCGGCGGCCGGGCGCTCGAGCAGCGGCAACTCGGTGAAGAGCATCGACAGATTGACCGTGTGGGGAAGTCGGTTGTTCATCAGTTCTCCCGGCCGAGGGTCTTCAGGTACGGACGCCAGCCACCGAAGTCGCTGATGTCCCGGTGAACGCCCTTCTCCAGCTCGCCGCGGCGAAGAACCATCGAGAAGGACGAGGAGCCGTCCTGGAGCCGGATGATCCCGAACTCCAGCTCCGGCGGCTCGGTGGGCAGCAGGTGGTCGCGCAGCACCTCGTCGGGGACGTCGTAGACCTCGCCTTCCACCGTGGTGCCGACAGCGGGGTCGGGCAGCAGCCCGGGGCAGACGTCCCGGATCGAGAACAAGCGATAGCCGGGGGCGGTGCGGGTCCGGGCCACGAGGGGGGCTCCGCGCAGATGGTGATGGAAGGGGCCGCCCTCCATCGCCTGGCCGTTGAGGAACATGCGTGCCATGGGGTCTCCGTTCTCGAGGGGGGAGAACTTCTGCGATGTGGATAGTATTTTCTGCAATACGGAATAACAACCCCCGCTCGCCACTCGGTCCGGGCGCCATCGCCCCACGCCCCGCACTTCGGTGGCAGACTCATCGGCGCGGGTGGCGACGTCCGGACGGACGGGTGGCACGGGGACGTGCGAAGCCTTGACAGGCCCTCGTGGCGGACCTATACATCTGCCAATCGAAAAATAAATTCCGCATGGCGAAAAGCACTTCGGCCCCGTCTCATCCACCACCGTGGCCTTGGTCAGGGGCCTCGGTCGGCAGTAGGCGATCCGCCGAGGTGCCGCCTCTTCCACGCCATGCGCGGCGTCCCAACGGCCCCGTCCCCACCGCCTCGCGTGGGACGTGCCACCCACCCCAGACGGCGTCGCCCCACCAGCGGAGTACGGCCCGTCCCAGGAGGTTCTCGACGTGAAACCCATCCATCTGCTCGGCGTGATCCCGTTCCTCGGGATCCTCGGGGGAATCTTCATCGCGAACCGGGTGACGCCCTACGTCCTCGGTATGCCGTTCAACCTCTTCTGGCTGGTCATGTGGGTCGTGCTGATCTCCGCGACCATGGCCGTCATCTACCACCTGGACCCGGCGAACCGGGAGGAGCACAGCTCATGATCGCCCTCGCCGTCATCTTCGCCTTCCTGCTCGCCGCCCTGGGCCTGGGACTGCGCGCCCGCCGTGGCAGGTCCATGGATCTCGAACAGTGGTCGGTGGGCGGCCGCGGCTTCGGGACGGTCTTCGTCTTCCTGCTGCTGGCCGGCGAGATCTACACGACCTTCACCTTCCTGGGCGCCTCGGGATGGGCCTACGGCAAGGGCGCGCCCGCGTACTACATCCTCTGTTACGCCTCACTGGCCTACGTCCTGTCGTACTGGCTGCTCCCGGCCGTGTGGCGCTACGCCAAGCAGCACCGGCTGATCTCGCAGTCCGACTTCTTCGTCGCCAAATTCGACAGCCCGCTGCTCGGCGCGCTGGTGGCCCTCGTCGGAGTCGTCGCGATGGTGCCCTATCTCGTCCTACAGCTCAAAGGGCTGGGGATCATCGTGTCCGTCGCCTCCGACGGCCGCGTCTCCTCCCACTGGGCCATCGTGATCGGCACAGTGGCGCTGACCCTCTATGTGACGATCTCGGGCATCCACGGCTCGGCCTGGACGTCGGTGCTCAAGGACGTCGCCATCCTCGCGGTCGTCCTCATCCTGGGCATCTACCTGCCGCTGCACTACTACGGCGGCGTCGGGGAGATGTTCCACGCGGTGGACAAGGCCCACCCCCAGCTTCTCACCCTGCCCTCCAGCGGCATGAGCGCCTCGTGGTTCGCCTCCACCGTGCTGCTCTCGGCGGTCGGCTTCTATATGTGGCCGCACACGTTCAGCGCCTCCTACAGCGCCCAGAACGAACGCGTCTTCCGCCGCAACGCCATCTTCATGCCGCTCTACCAGCTCATCCTGCTCTTCGTCTTCTTCGCCGGCTTCACCGCGATCCTGGTCGTGCCCGGCCTCAAGGGCGCCGACGCGGATCTGTCCCTGCTGCGCATCACCACCGCCACCTTTCCGTCCTGGTTCGTCGGCATCGTGGGCGGCGCCGGGCTGCTCACCGCGCTGGTCCCCGGATCCCTGCTGCTCATGACCTCCGCGACCTGCCTGTCGAAGAACGTCTACCGCCTCGCCCGGCCCGACACCAGCGAGCAGCACATCGGCCGCCTGGCCCAGTGGCTCGTCCCCGCCCTCGCCCTGATCTCCCTCTACTTCACCTTCAACGGCGGCAGCTCGATCGTCTCGCTGCTGCTCATGGGTTACGCGCTGGTCACCCAGCTCTTCCCGGCACTGCTGGCGAGCCTCGCGGCACGGCAGTTCGTCACCAAACAGGGAGCGGCGGCGGGCATCGTCGTCGGCGTCACCACGGTCGCCGTCGTCACCCTCTCCGATGTCACGGTGGGCAGCCTCCTGCCGGGGCTCCCGCAGGCGGTGAAGGACCTCAACGTCGGCATCATCGCCCTCGTCCTCAACACCGTGGTCATGGTGGCCGTCTCCGCCGTCACCCGCACCGAGAGCCCCGCCCCCGCCACCACCGCCGCCCTGCGCCCCGAACCCGAAGCCACGGCCGGCACCGGCTGACCCGCCCCCCCCTTGGGCCGGAACCTCATACGGAGGCCCCGGCCCAGGGCCGCACTCGCTACTCGGCGGCGTCTTCCCGTAGTCGTTACGCCGGGTCGATGCGGGAGACGCTGCCACCTATGGCGAGCACATACAGCTCGCCACTGCCGCCCTGCACGAACGAGACGACCTCGCCGCCGCCCACTCCGAGGTCGTTCACGCCGGTCACCTTGCCGTTCTCCATGACCAGAGAGCGGACGGTGCCGTCGCAGTAGTCGCTGAACACATACTGGCCCTTGAGGTCCGGGATCGCGTTGCCTCGGTAGACATAGCCGCCGGTCACCGAGCAGCCCAGATTGGTGCGGTCGTACTCATGGACCGGCGGCACGTGGTTCGCGGGTTCCGTGCCGCCACGGAACGGATGGGTGCCCTCCATCTGGGACCAGCCGTAGTTCTCGCCACCCTTGCTGTTCGCCGGGGCCCAGTCGATCTCCTCCCAGTCGTTCTGGCCGACGTCACCGATCAGCAGGTCGCCGGTGCCCGCGTCGAAGGAGAACCGCCACGGGTTGCGCAGCCCGTACGCCCAGATCTCGTCCCTGGCGTTCGGGTCGTCCACGAACGGGTTGTCCGGCGGGATCGCGTACGGGTCGCCGCCGCTCGGGTCGATCCGCAGAAGCTTGCCGAGCAGTGTGTCGAGGTTCTGCCCGTTGCCGTGCGGATCGCCACCCGCGCCCCCGTCGCCCAATGCGATGTAGAGGTAGCCGTCGGGGCCGAACTTGATGTCGCCGCCGTTGTGGTTCGAGTACGGCTGCGTCTGAGTGAGGACGGTGCGCCGGGTCTCCGGCTGGATCTTGCCGTCCCGCATGGCGAACTCGTCCACCGTGCTGGTGCCTTCGAGGTTTGTGAACGAGATGTAGAAGTGCGCGAATCCCTTGTCGAACGCGATACCCAGCAGGCCGCGTTCACCGTCGGTGGTGGTCTCGTCGGAGATGTCGAGGACGGGTTCGCCCAACCCCTGATCATCCAGAACCCTTACGGTGCCCGGCCGTTCGGCGATCCAGACCGTGCTTCCGGGCCCGGCGGCGCCGGCGGTCGGATTCTGCGCCGTGGCCACGTTCTTGAGCGCGACCTTCGCCACCGCCTGCCGCGGTGCGGCGGGCTCCTCGGCGGACGCCGTGGTCAAGGCGAGGGAAGCGACGAGGCAGATGGTGCCGATGATCGCCGAATTTCTGGTGCGAACTTTCACCGTGATCCTCCTAGAGGCGGTGAATCGGGAGGTCACCCGGCTGCTTGGGCAGGTTCAGGGGGTGTCGCCCGCGCCAGCACGCAACCTGGGTGGGGGGATGGTGTGCTACTGGCTCTGGATGAGAATACTGGGGCGGACAGGCTTGGTATAGACCAAGATTTTGACTTTCTGGCTCGTCGAGTGTGCTGCGGTACGACCGCAGGACAACCTGCCCGGATCGTCTCGCGCGATCGCGCGTATGACACTCTGGCCGCATGAGCATGAGGTGGAACGGTGACGCGTACCAGTCGCGGTTCGACCGCATCGCCGCCGAAGGAGGGGACATCCACGGCGAAGCCGCGCTGGTCCGCTCCTTTCGGCCCGCCACGGTTCTCGACGCGGGTTGTGGCACCGGCCGGGTGGCCATCGAGCTGGCCCGGCACGGGATCGAGGTGGTGGGTGTGGACACCGACGCGTCGATGCTCGCCACCGCCCGGCGGCTGGCGCCGGAGATCCGCTGGTACCAGCGGGATCTGGTCGACCTCGATCTGAGGTTGTCGTTCGATGTCGTGGTGCTGGCGGGCAATGTCCCGCTGTTCACCCCGCCGGGAACGGAACCGGCCCTGGTGGCCGGGGCGGCGGCGCATGTGCGTCCGGGCGGCCGTCTCGTCGCGGGTTTCGCCCTGGACCGCGGTTACCCGCTGGACTACTACGACGCGCACTGCCGTGCGGCGGGGCTCACCCTCGAAGCCAGGTACGCGACATGGTCCCGCGATCCCTACACCGACGGGACGTATGCCGTTTCCGTGCATGTCAAGCCCTGAATGCCCGCTGCCGGGCCGGAGGGGAACCGGGAGTTCCTACGGCGTGGGAGTCATACCGTGTCGTAGGGCGGCGGCGATGCGCACGGCGGCTTCCCGTCCCTCGGCGATCGCGTGCGCGACACGTCGCGGAACCACGGCGTCGCCGACCGTCAGTACCAGGGGGTTGGCGCAGTCCGGGGTGGCGCGTGGGCGGCGTTCCCCCACGACGACGACCTGGTCCGCGGGCACGGTGGTGATCCGTCCGGAGGTGTGGTGGGCGAGGGCGACACCCTCGGGGCCGATGCCGGTTGCCGTGCACAGCGGCATGATGTCCAGTTCGCAAGCGCCCGACAGCCGTTGCAGCAGTTGGACGCGGCTCTCGGGCGGGATGGCTCCGGCGAAGGCCGTTCCCGGGGTGACGAAGGTGATGCGGGGAACTCCGGCGGCCACGGCCAGTTCCACGACATCGCACCCCGGCCACCAGCCGAATCCATCGTCGGCCACCAGCACATGGTCGGCACCGGCCAAGGACGGAACTCCCCGCGCCAGCGCGGCCGACGACACCATGGCCCCCGCTTCGGCCAGCGGTGAGGTCTCCGCCGCGCCCGTGGCCAGCACCACGGCGTCGAATGCGGCGAGTTCACCGCCCGGCTCCACGCTCCGCCTCAGACGTACATCGACGCCCTCGGCGGACAGCATCCGTTCGTAGAAGCCGAGCAGGGCGGCCCAACCGGCGCGGTGCGGCGCCTGAGCGGCCGTGGACAGTTGGCCGCCAAGCCGGTCGGCGGCCTCGAAGAGGACGACATCCGCCACCCCGGCGCGGGCGAGACTCAGGCCGCACTCCAGGCCCGCGGGCCCGCCCCCGACGACGGCCACGCGCCGTCCGGTGACGCGTGCCGGGTCCCATGCGCGCACCAGGGGTGCGGCGGGCCGGCGCGGTTCGCCGGGCGGCGCGAGGTCCGGGTTGACCACGCACAGCAGTACCGGGTCGAACGTCCGGCAGTCCTCGTTGCAGGCCACGCAGGGCCGCACCTCCGCCTCGCGTCCCGTGAGCACCTTGCGCGGCAGGTCCGGGTCGGCGATGAGGGCGCGCGCCATCCCCACCAGGTCGGCTCCGGCCGCCAGGGCGTCACCGATCGCGGCCGCGGTGCGGAAGGCGTGGGACGCCACCAGCGGCCGGGTGATGAGCGACCGCAGTCGCGCCAGGTCGTCCAGCACCGGCGGGCGCTCGGTGGCCATGTCACGGACGTATGTGGTGCGTACGCCGACGGTGACGTTCACGTAGTCGGCCAACCGATCGACGGCGGGAAGCAGTTCGGCCAGTTCGTCCGGGCGCGGTGCCACATCCTCCGACGCGTCGACGCTGAACCGGACGCCCAGCAGCGCGGTGGTGGACAGCCCGCGAATCGCGGCGATCACCCGTTCCAGCACCTCGAGCCCGTCACGGCGCGGGTTCGTACGCGGCGAGAGGAACTGCTCCAGCAGGTAGCCATGGGCGGCGTGGAGTTCGATCCCGTCGAACCCGGCCTCCAGGGCGTGGGCGGACGATACCCGGAACGCCTCCACCACCTCGTCGATCTCGCCGCCGAGCAGAGCGCGCGGCGCTGTCGGCTCTCGGGGAGACCGTACGGCCGAGGGAGCGGCCGGTGCGTAGTACGACTGGGCGCCGAGCGTCTCCCGGCCCAGATGGACAAGCTGGCAGACGGCGACCGCGCCTTCGGCGTGTATGGCGCTGACCCGCGCTCGCAGCGGCTCGACCGCCTCGGGGCGGTGGAGCTGAAGGATGTTTCCCTGCCGGGGCGCGGACTCCGCCGCCACCGTCGTACCGCCGCAGATCAGCAGCGCCGCGCCACCGGCCGCCAGACGGCCCCAGTACTCGGCGTCGCCGCTGAGCGGTATCCCGTCCCGTACGAAACCGCTGGCGTGGGCGGTGGCGACCAGC
The DNA here is from genome assembly GCF_047218265.1 of Streptomyces sp. CY-1. Taxonomy (NCBI): domain Bacteria; kingdom Bacillati; phylum Actinomycetota; class Actinomycetes; order Kitasatosporales; family Streptomycetaceae; genus Streptomyces; species Streptomyces sp. CY-1. Next base: position 2,230,808 of record NZ_CP178393.1, on the reverse strand, counting down.
CGGTTGCGCAGGGTCAGCGAACCGATGGTCAGCGGTGCGGCGGCGGGTGGAAGGTGTGATGTGACCACGGCGCCTCACTCGCATTGTTGAACCTAATCGAATTCAAAGTTAGATGTGATGTCGGGTGTCGTCAATCACGAGTGCGGAGTACATGAAAGAGTTGTTGACGATCCGACGTAGCGCATCTAACGTTCAAACTGAAGTTGATTCAGTCGGTCGCCGACCGGTCGGGCGGGGTGCGGGTGCGGGGTCGCTCGGGCTGCTCGTGTGCTCCTCCTCACACCGTCCTCGCCTCCGGTGATTTACTAGGACGTCCTACTATCTCTTCAGTCAGTGCCCTGACCTGTCTGGGAAGGCCCTCATGAGCGATCTGCACCGTCCTGCGCATCCCGTCCGCCTGGTCACCGCTTCGGCGCTGTTCGACGGGCATGACGCGTCGATCAACATCATGCGACGGATCTTCCAGTCCCAGGGCGCGGAGGTGATCCACCTCGGTCACAACCGGTCGGTGCGGGAGGTCGTGGACGCGGCGCTGGAGGAGGACGCACACGGTGTCGCGGTCTCGTCCTACCAGGGCGGTCATGTGGAGTACTTCGAGTACCTGGTGGAGTCGCTGCGCGCCCAGGGAGCCGAGCACGTCCGCGTGGTGGGCGGTGGCGGCGGCGTCATCGTGCCCGAGGAGATCGGCCGGCTGCGCGACAGCGGAGTGACCATCTTCTCCCCGGAGGACGGGCAGCGGATGGGCCTCGCCGGGATGGTCAACTCGGTGATAAAGGACTGCGACTTCGACCTCTGGGACGGCAGGCCGGCCGACACCGCCGCCGTACTCGCCGGTGACCGGTTCGCGATCGCCCGCGCGATCACCGGCGCCGAACTCGGCAAGCTGCCCCCGGACTTCCTGGACCAGCTCCGTACCGCCGCGGCGGCACGGGTCACACCGGTGCTCGGCATCACCGGAACCGGCGGCTCGGGCAAATCCTCGCTCACCGACGAGCTGGTGCGCCGGTTCCGCGTCGACCAGCAGGACAAGCTGCGGATCGCGGTGATCGCGGTCGACCCGACCCGCCGCCGCGGTGGCGGTGCGCTGCTCGGTGACCGGATCCGGATGAACTCCCTGGACGGGAACCGGGTGTTCTTCCGGAGCCTGGCCACGCGGAACAGCCGTGAGCTGCCGGAGCACCTGGCGGACGTGATCGACGTGGTGAAGGCCGCCGGGTTCGACCTGGTGATCGTGGAGACGCCGGGCATCGGCCAGGGCGACGCGGCGATCGTGCCGTTCGTCGACACCTCGATGTATGTGATGACACCCGAGTTCGGCGCCGCCTCGCAGCTCGAGAAGATCGACATGCTCGACTTCGCCGACGTCGTGGCGATCAACAAGTTCGAGCGGCGCGGCGCCAAGGACGCGCTGCGCGACGTGGGCCGCCAACTGGTGCGCAACCGCGAGGCGTTCGGCATGCGGCCCGAGGACATGCCGGTGTACGGCTCATCGGCGGCCACGTTCAACGACGACGGCGTCACCGCGCTGTACCAGCACCTGAAGGGCACCCTGGCCGAGAAGGGGCTGCCGCTGACCGAGGGCAGGCTGGCGCCCGTCGATGTGCGTCACTCCTCCGGCATCCGGCAGGTGGTTCCCGCCGAGCGGGTGCGCTACCTCGCCGAGATCGGCGCGCTGGTCCGCGGCTACCACGCCGAGACCGACCGGCTGGCCGAGTCGGCCCGGCGGGTGCAGCGCCTGGAGGCGGTCGAGGGCGAACTCGTCCAGGTCGGCTCCGACGCCGGGAATGTGCGGTCGCTGCTCGAGGACGCCCGCCGGCAACTCCCGCACGAGGTCACGGAACAGCTCGGCAACTGGCCGGCCGTCGTGGCCTCCTACTCCGGCGACGAGCAGATCGTGAAGATACGGGACCGGGAGATCCGCACCACGCTCACCCGCGAGTCCCTGTCCGGCAACAAGATCCCCCGGGTCGCCCTGCCCCGCTTCACCGACCACGGGGAACTGGTGCGGTTCTGGCGCCGGGAGAACCTGCCCGGCCACTTCCCGTTCACCGCCGGGGTGTTCCCCTTCAAGCGCGACGGCGAGGACCCGGCGCGGATGTTCGCGGGCGAGGGCGACCCGTTCCGCACCAACCGGCGCTTCAAGCTGCTGTCCGAGGGCCAGCCGGCCACCCGGCTGTCCACCGCCTTCGACTCCGTCACCCTCTACGGCCGTGACCCGGACGAACGCCCGGACAACTACGGCAAGGTCGGCACCTCCGGAGTGTCGGTGGCGACCCTGGAGGACATGAAGACGCTCTTCGACGGCTTCGACCTGGTGGCGCAGACCACCTCGGTCTCCATGACGATCAACGGACCGGCCCCGGCCATCCTGGCGTTCTTCCTCAACACCACGATCGACCAGCAGATCGAGAGGTTCCGTACCGCCGAGGGCCGCGACCCGTCGCCCGAGGAGACGGCCGAACTGCGCGCTCATGCGCTGGGCAGCGTGCGCGGCACCGTGCAGGCCGACATCCTCAAGGAGGACCAGGGCCAGAACACCTGCCTGTTCTCCACCGAGTTCTCCCTGCGGATGATGGCGGACATCCAGGAGTGGTTCATCGCCAACAAGGTCCGCAACTTCTACTCGGTGTCCATCTCCGGCTATCACATCGCCGAAGCCGGTGCGAATCCCATCAGCCAGCTCGCCTTCACCCTGGCCAACGGCTTCACCTATGTCGAGGCGTACCTCGCCCGGGGCATGCACATCGACGACTTCTCCCCGAACCTGTCGTTCTTCTTCTCCAACGGCATGGACCCCGAGTACTCCGTCCTCGGCCGGGTCGCGCGCCGCATCTGGGCCGTGGCGATGAAGGAGAAGTACGGCGCGAACGAGCGCAGTCAGAAGCTGAAGTACCACGTCCAGACCTCCGGCCGCTCGCTGCACGCCCAGGAGATGGACTTCAACGACATCCGCACCACCCTTCAAGCACTCATCGCGATCTACGACAACTGCAACAGCCTGCACACCAACGCCTACGACGAGGCGGTCACCACCCCCACCGAGGACTCGGTCCGCCGGGCCCTCGCCATCCAGCTCATCATCAACCGCGAGTGGGGGCTGGCGATGAACGAGAACCCCCTCCAGGGGTCCTTCATCATCGACGAGCTGACCGACCTGGTGGAGGAGGCCGTCCTCGAGGAGTTCGAGCGGATCAGCGAGCGCGGCGGCGTGCTCGGCGCGATGGAGACCGGCTACCAGCGCGGCCGTATCCAGGACGAGTCGATGCTGTACGAGCAGCGCAAGCACGACGGCACCCTGCCGATCATCGGCGTCAACACCTTCCGCAACCCGCACGCGGACACCGCCGAGCCCGACGCCATCGAACTGGCCCGCGCCACCGAGGAGGAGAAGCAGTCCCAGTTGGCGCGGGTGCGGGACTTCCAGGGCCGCCACCACGAGACGGCCCACGCCGCGCTGGACGCCCTCAAGGACGCGGCGGTGAGCGACCGCAACGTCTTCGCCGTCCTCATGGACGCCGCCCGGGTCTGCTCGTTGCAGCAGATCACCGACGCGTTCTTCGAGGTCGGCGGCCAGTACCGCCGCAACGTCTGACCGGCCCGGCATAGCCCCATCGGCACCCCCGGCACACCCCCCAACTCATCGGAGAGAACCTCAGATGGATCCCGTCACCCGTCTCGGCGTTGTCGGCTGCGGCCTCATGGGCTCCGGCGTCGCCGAAGTCGCCGCCCGCCACGGCATCGATGTCCGTGTCGCCGAAGCCACCCCGGACGCCGCCGAGGCGGGCCGCCGTCGTCTGACCGCCTCCCTCGACCGGGGCGTACGGCGTGGCAAGCTCGGCGAGGAGCAGCGCGACCAGGCCCTCGCCCGGCTTTCCTTCACCCACGACCTCGGTGACCTGTCCGACCGCCAGTTCGTCATCGAGGCCGTCGCCGAGAACCGTGACATCAAGACCGACGTCCTGCGCGCCCTGGACAAGGTCGTGGCAGACCCGGCGGCGATCCTGGCCACCAACACCTCCTCGATTCCCATCGTCGACCTGGCGGTGGCCACGGAACGGCCCGCCCAGGTCATCGGCATGCACTTCTTCAACCCCGTGCCCGTGCAACAGCTCGTCGAGGTCATCCCCGCTCTCACCAGCAGCCAGGAGACCGTGCGGCGCACCCACGACATCGCCGAGCAGCTCGGCAAGCAGGCCATCCAGGCACCCGACCGCTCCGGTTTCGTCGTCAACGCCCTCCTGGTGCCCTACCTGCTCAGCGCGGTGCGCATGGTGGAATCGGGCTCCGCGCGCCCGGACGACATCGACCAGGGCATGGAACTCGGCTGCGCCCACCCCATGGGGCCGCTCCGCCTGCTCGACCTCATCGGCCTGGAGACCATCCAGGCGGTGGCCGAGTCGATGTACGAGGAGTTCAAGGAGCCCCTGTACGCACCGCCCGCCCTGCTGCGCCGCATGGTCGCGGCAGGCCACCTCGGCCGTAAGAGCGGTCGTGGCTTCTACACCTACGACGGCTGAGTGCGACCCCGTGGCGCTGAGTAGCCGCGTCCCCCCGATGCGATTGACTGGGGCCCGCAACGACGGAACGACGCGGACTTCATGGGGGCCACGCGGTGAAAAGCAACGACACTCCACTCATACCGGACGCGGTGTGGCTGGAGCAGCGGCTGGGCGAAGGCTCGCTCTGGCGGCCGGACGAGGCCGGTCTGCCGGTTGAGCTGACCGACGCCCAGTCGAGGGAGTTCCTGCTCACGGTCGGTTTTCCCGCCGTCCGTCTCGACGTCGTACGGATCGACACACGGCACCTGCGGGACGAGGGTGGGCTGGAACCGTTCGACGCCGACGAGATCTACGGAAACCGCTACCCCGACGACGACTCCCCGCCCAAGAACTTCTGCTTCACCGTGGCCACGCGGTATGACCAGCACCTGATGCTCGAAGCGGCGGACGGTGGCATCACCCACTACGACCCCAACGGGTGGGACCACGCAGACGGGTGGCAGGGACCGGCCGCCGATTCCCTGCCCCGGCTGGCCGTACTCCTCGGGCTGATCGCCGAATCGGGCAGGGCCCTGGAATCGGCCGACGAGGCGGTGCGGGCGGCCGCCGTCACCGATCTGCGGGAGCGCATGATCGACCTGGACTCGGATGTGGACGAATCCGGGTTCTGGGGCGAGATCTTCGAGGATCTGGGATAGGGCCTTTCTGACGGATCTCCGCGGCGTCGCACGGAGATCCGCCAGAAGGACCCCAGGAGCGGGTCCGGTCGGTCAGGCGGTCGGCTCGGACCTGGCACCGGCGGTGCGTCCCGTGCCCGTGGGGTTGCCGCTGTGCCGCATGCTGTGGAGGCTGAGGCCGAAGGGGCCATCAGCCGGTCGAGGACGGTCCGGCCCGCTGCCTCGGCCCGGCCCGACACCAGGATGGAGTACGCCCTGTGATCCCCACCGATCTCTACCCCGCCGACCGTCTGGAGCGCGCCCGGGAGGCCGCCGCCGGTGCGGGCCTGGACGCGCTGCTGATCAGCCCCGGCGCCGACCTGCGCTATCTGACGGGTTACCACGCCCTGCCCCTGGAGCGGCTCACCTGCCTCGTACTCCCCGTGGACGCCGAACCCTTCCTTCTCGTACCGGAGTTGGAACGACCCGCCGCGCTCGCCTCCCCGGCCGGGAACCTCGGCATCGAGATCACCGGCTGGGCCGAGACCGAGGACCCATATGCCCTCATCGCGGCCCGGCTTCCCACCGGGATGGCCCGGGTCGGCGTCGACAACCACATGTGGGCCGAGAAGACGATCGCCTTCCGCACCGTGCTGCCCGATACCGACCAGGCACTCGCCGGAGAGGTGCTCGGCCAACTGCGGATCCGCAAGACCCAGGCCGAGATCGAGGCGCTGCGCCGGGCGGGGGCGGCCATCGACCGGGTGCACGCCCGCATGGGCGAGTGGCTGCGCGCCGGACGCACCGAACGCGAGGTCGGCCGGGACATCGCGGAAGCCATCACGGCCGAAGGCCATGTACGGACCGACTTCGTCATCGTCGGCTCCGGACCCCACGGCGCCAGTCCCCACCATGAGCTGTCGGACCGGGTGATCCTGCCCGGCGACCCCGTGGTGGTCGACATCGGCGGGACCACCGAAGACGGCTACTGCTCCGACTCCACCCGCGACTACGTCGTCGGCGAGCCGCCGGCGGAGTACCGACGGCTGTACGAGGTGCTGCTGACCGCCCAGCGCGCCCAGACGGACGCGGTGCGGCCCGGTATCACCGCCGAGCAACTGGACGCGATCGGCCGGGACATCATCACGGACGCGGGCTTCGGGCCGAACTTCATCCACCGCACCGGCCACGGCATCGGGCTGGAAACCCACGAGGACCCCTACATCGTGGCGGGCTCCACCCTCCCCCTGGAGCCCGGCATGGCCTTCTCCGTCGAGCCGGGCATCTATCTTCCCGACCGGTTCGGAGCCCGCATCGAGGACATCGTCATCTGCACCGACGACGGCGGTGAACGGCTCAACCGCACCAGCCGTGAGCTGGTCGTACTGCCGTGACCGTCCGGTACGGTCTTCAGCCGCTGCCACGCCGTATGCCCGTGCGGCCGATCCGGTCCGCGCGAGCGGCGCCGCACGGGTATGCCTTCTCGACGGCCTTGCCGTCAGGTGCGGGTCAGTCGTAGCCGCGCTGGGCGGCGTTGCGCTGCTGTCGGCCGCCGGCCGCGCAGTTTCCGCGGTGGACCGCGCCGCCGCGGGCGTCGGCGACGCGACGTGGGCTCGCCGTCGCACCGGCGCTCGGCCGGTACGCGCGGAGGGGATGGCGCGAGCCGCCGGGCGCTGCGCCATTCAGGGTAATTCGGGGTGCTTCCCTGGCGTTTGCGGTGTGTCGCGCGCCTACTGGTGCTACAGACCGGTGGGTTCCCCATCTGCCGGGGGACGGCGACCCGGGAATGTTCCCGTGCGGATCGCCGTAAGTGCGCACCCCCCCGCACCCCCCAGCCTCCGATGCACCGCCCCGCGCGCTCGCAGTCGCGCATGGCGAGTAACGGCCCACCATTCCAACCGCTTTGGAGGGCCCGTCATGGCTACACCCACTGTCACCCTGGTCACGGCGTCACCCAACCCCGCGGTCTCCGGGCAGTCGGTCACGCTCACCGCCACCGTCATCCCGCTCGGCACCGGAACCCCCACCGGCACCGTCACCTTCGTGGTCAGCGGTGGCCCCACCCTGACCGGGACGCTGTCGGGCGGGACCGCCTCGGTCACCGTGAGCGGCCTGAGCGGCGGCACCCACATCGTCACCGCCACCTACAACGGCGACGCCAACTTCACCTCGTCCACCGGCACCACGGCCGTCCTGGTGATCCCGGCGTCGACGACGACCACGGTGACCTCGGCGCCGGACCCCTCGACGCTGGGGCAGCCGGTGACGTTCACCGCCACGGTCACCCCGGTCGCGCCGGGCGCGGGTACCCCGGCCGGCACGGTCACCTTCATCATCGGCGGCAGCGGAGGCGGTACGTTCACCCAGCCGCTGTCCGGCGGCATGGCGACGCTCAGCCTCAGCACCCTCGGCGTCGGCACCCACACCGTGGTCGCCCTCTACAACGGCAGCACGGACTTCCTGCCGTCCACCGGCACCGACACCCACACGGTGAACCCCGGCCCCGCGGCCACGACCACCACACTGACGTCCTCGGCCAACCCGTCCGTCTTCGGTCAGCCGGTCACGTACACCGCCACGGTCACGCCGAACCCGCCCGCGACCGGCACCCCGACCGGCACGGTCACCTTCACGATCACCGGCACCGGCGGCGGCACATCCACCCAACCGCTGACGGGCGGCACGGCGACGTTCACCACCAGCGCCCCGGGTACGGGGTCGCACACCGTGACGGCCACCTACAGCGGTGACACCAACTTCGCCACGTCGTCCGCGTCGCTGACCCAGACGGTGAACAAGGCGGATACGACCATCGCGGTCAGCTCCGACACCAACCCCGCCCCGGCGCTCCAGGCGATCACCTACGCCGCCTTCGTGGGCCCCGTCGCCCCGGGTGCGGGGACCCGCACGGGAACGGTCACCATCACCATCACCAACGTGCTGAACCTGATCACCGTCAGCGGGCCGGTGGACTCCACCGGGTTCTTCTTCGCCCACGTCGGCGTGAGCGCGGGCACCTACAGCGTCACCGCGTCCTACTCGGGTGACGACAACTTCAACGGCTCCACGAGCCCCACCTACACCCAGGTCATCACCTGACCGGTCAGCACCGCACCGCACTGAGCCCCGCCACCACCCGAGGGGTGGTGGCGGGGCTCGGCCGCGCGTGTGCGGCCTACGAGACCGGGCTGGGTATGCGGTGCCTCCCGCGCCCGGGATGATCGCCCCCGCGGTCTCGGGCTGCGCCAGACCGGCGCGCTCGAGGGAGGCGAACCGCATGTCCATGGCCGACAGCAGTTCCGCACCGCCACCGCGGGCCAGCCCGCACACCTTGGCAATCGTGATCCGCGGCAGCGACCTGAGGCGTTCGTGGAGCCGCATCATCGGGTTCAAGGAGGGTCGTCAGCCAGATGATCGCGGATCCTGCCCGGCGGTGCTTCGCGGTGCAACGTCGTGACGACGACGCTGTGATCGGTTCGACCAGCGGGGCCAGAATCGCTGCCAAGAGGACCGCATGAGGGGTGGGATACCAGGCGATCGAGGACGTGGCGGGCACGGTCGCCGAGCTGGTGGAGGAGGGCAAGGTCCGGTATCTCGGCCTGTCCGAGGCGGGCCCTGACACGGTCCGCCGGGCCCACGCCGTGCACCCGGTGACGGCGGTCCAGTCGTCGTACTCGGTATGGAGCGCGTCGTGGGAGCCGCCCGCCGCCGGGTCCTGGTCGGTGGCGGGCGGCTCGTACGACGCCGCCCAGCTACCCCGCTACTCCCGCCGCGCCGAGGCGCACCCGCACCGCAGTGCTGCCCAGGCGGGGGATGTCCACCAGGATGTCGTCGCCGTCGAGCGTGGCGGGGCCGTCGGGGTCGCCGAGATAGGTGGCGCGCTCGGCGCCCGCGACCGGGAAGCCGCACCTGAGGCGGACCGTGCGCGGCTCCGTGACGAAGGACTGGAGCCTCACCAGCAGGTCGACGCCGTCGTCACCCGGCACCGGGGCCACGTCGCGGACCGCGACGCGCGTGTCGTCCACGGAGAGCAGCGCGCGTTCGGCCGGGCGGTCCGCGTCGGGGGCACCGTGCGCCGGGACGCCGATCAGCGGGTGGTCGACCTCGTAGGCGGTGCGCAGCGCCAGGGCGTCGGCGTCGATGCTCTCGCCGTCGCGGCGCACGCCCACCGCGTAGCGGAAGGTGGTGTGGAACGCCTGCTGGGACGGGAAGTTGGTGTCCCAGAGGTTGTTGTGCACCCAGGAGTAGACCGTGCCGGGCCGGCGCGGTGCGGTCGAGTCGGGGAAGGGCGCGTAGGGCAGGGCGATGGTCTCCGGCTCGACCAGCGGCGCGTCCCGGGTGATCCAGGCGACGGGGCCGCCGTCGTCCGCCAGGGAGACGAACGACCGCACGGCACGCATGTGCTGGGGTGCGCCGGGCACATGGGCGAGGCCGGTGCCGGTCAGTGCCCCGGTGATCTCGTAGTGCACCGTGGGCCGCGTCAGCGCGAAGGGGAACGCGAGGTAGGCGCTCTCCTTCGTCATGGTGGCGGGCTTGTCGAAGCGGTTGTCGATCACCAGGTGGGCGTCGTCACGGCCGAGGCTGAGCGTGGTGCGGGCCCGGCGGACGCCGTCGGCCGCGTACTCGTAGGTGAGGCGCCGGCCGAGGGCGTCGTCGACGCGTTCGAGGAGTATGGCGGGGCGGGCCAGGGTCCGGGAGCCGAGGAGTTCCAGCTCCTCGCTCACGGTGGTCTTGTTGGCCTGGTGGTTGTAGCCGCCCGCGGTGGTGTAGGTGTCGTAGACGTAGCCGTTGAAGCCGACGACGGCGTCCTGGTCGACGAGTTCGCGGCCGGTGGCCTTTTCGACGAGGCTCGCCACACAGGCCGTGGTCAGGTCGACGCGGACGCGCAGATGGTCGTTCTCCAGGATCAGGTCGTCGGCGGTGGGCAGCGGGACGGCGCGGTTCCCGCGCTTCTCGCCCTCCTCGTCCTCCTCGCCCCCGTCCAGGCGGAGCGCGGCGGGGGAGGTCACCGCCTTGCCGCCGTCCGTGCCGGTCACCGTCACATCCAGCCGTACGAGGCCGAACGGCGGCACATCGGGCACCTGGATGTGCAGCCACCGCCCGGCGTCCCGGTGGACCGGGTTGGTCTGCGCCTCCTGGACCAGCGGCAGTTCGGCGCCGGTGCGGCCGTCGGTCACCGACACCGTGCTGGTGAGCGGGACCCGGCTCTCGCGCAGGAACACCGTCACGACCGAGGTGCGGGCCACCGCCGTGGTGTTGACGGCCCAGTACGTCACATCGGCGCCGGCCGCGGTGGGCAGCAGGGCGCCGAGTGCGGCCGAGGCGTGGTCGAGGAAGGTGTCGGCGTCGTTGTCGCCGTGCAGCGCGTATCCGTACTTCCAGTGCCACTGCTGCTCGCCCGACTCGCCGCCCGCGTCACCGTGGGTCCACGGGTCGGCGGCGCCCCAGGTGTGCTCGTTGAACAGGGACACCGACCGGTACACCTGGTCGGCGCCGCCGCGGGCGGCCGCGGCCAGATCGGCGGTGGGCGCCGCGGGGGAGGCCAGGGCGGCCATGCCGTAGAGGGTGGTGGCGTCGGTGACGGTGGACTGGGCGCGGCGCACCATGGCCTGGGGCCGGGCGCCCGAGCCGACGCCCTCGACCCACCAGTCGCCCCAGTCACCCTCGAAGGCGGGGATGGCGTCGCCGAGCCGGGCCTCGGCGTCGGTGAAGAAGTCGGTGTTGGTGGACAGCCGCAGCCTGGGGCTGTCCCATGTCTCGTTCCAGCGGCGTACGGTCTCGGCGAGGATCAGCCGCGGCGGCGCGTTGTCCCCGAAGTGGCCCTGCACCCTCAGATGCAGCACATCCCACGGGTAGGGCTCGCGCTCGCCCGGCGAGGGGGACGGTGAGCCGAGGAGCTCGGGCGGGATCGGGTAGGGGTTGGTCGCCAGCGACGTCAGATAGGCGGGCAGCAGGTCGTCCACCATGGCGTAGGAGGTGTCGAAGCCCAGCACCGGCCCTTCCATATAGGCCAGGCCGTGGGGGCTGTCGGTCATCCACACCAGCACCTCCTTGCCGGACGGGGCGCGCCACCGGAACAGGCGCGGCAGCCGTGCCCCGCCGTTGGTGGTGGGCACCGAGCGCCCGGCCCAGTTGTGCGCCACCGACAGATAGCGCACGCCCAGCGGGGACAGGGCGTCCGGCAGCCCGGCGACGGAGCCGGGCACATCGGTCTGCATGGCCGAGTGGAACTCGATCCCGTAGGTGTCCCGCACCCGGCGGGCCAGCCGCAGCAGTTCGTGCAGTTCGTCGGTGGAGCAGGTGTCGCTGTGGAGGTTGTACGGCATGGCGGTCAGCTCGATCTGGCCGGCCCGGACCCGCTCGACGAACTCCGCGACCCGCTCCGGCGGCCGGACGGCGGCCCACTGCTCGAACGACCACAGCGACTCCACGGCCCACCGGAACCTGGCGTCATCGGGCCAGCCGTCGGTGGTACGGGTCAGATCGAGGCAGGAGTCGAGGAAGGCGACGTGTTCGCCGAGGACGGTGCCCTGGGGATCGGTGTAGCCGATGTCCAGATGCGAGTGGTGGACCAGGTGGATCGTCCAGTCCCGCGGTGGTTCCAGCGCGAAGGCGAGCACCGCCGACGCGTCGCCGTTGCGGGCCTGGATCCGTACGTCGCGGCGGTCGGTCTCCAGCGGGAGCATCAGGCGTGGCCCGCCGGGCGCGGGCAGCACCTCGACGGGCACCCGGCCACGGCCGGCGACCTCCACCTCGAAGGTCCAGCCGCCGGTGTCGGGCGTGTCGCCGGAGACGAGGATGCGCACGCCGCGCCGGGCGCCGGTGTCATCGCGGCGTACGAGGTGTTCCGGCAGGGCCCGCAGTTCCACGCCGCCGGCCCGCGCGGTGGCGGCGACGGCCAGGCCGATCATGCTCGTCCGGGCCTTGTCGGTGGACCAGCGGCGGTCGCGTACGAGGGCGCGCGTCGTCATATGTCTTCTCTCCCAGGGTGGTTCGGTTCAGGCCGTGAGCCGCAGGCTGTTGACGAAGAAGCGCTGGAACACGAAGAAGAGGATCACGGTCGGCAGCGACGCCAGGAGCGCGCCGGCGAGCACGACGGGCGGCCCCACCGTGGAGTAGTTGCCGCCGAGGTCGGCCAGTGTGGCCGTCACCGGCCGCACATTCGGGCTGAGCGACAGGGTGATGCCGAACAGCAGGTCGTTCCAGATCCAGGTGAACTGGAAGATGAACGCGGCCAGCAACGCGTTCCTGGCCAGCGGCAGATGGATCCGCAGGAACATCGACAGCCAGTTCACGCCGTCGAGCTGGGCCGCCTCGGAGATCTCCCTTGGCACGGTGAGCATGAAGTTGCGGTTGACGAAGAACGCGAAGGGGATGGTCAGCGCCACATAGATCAGCAGCATGCCGTACTGGGTGTCGTAGAGGTCGGTGGCGGCGTACCCGGTGAACAGGGGGGACAGAAACGTCTGGAGGGGCAGCACGGTGCCGGTGAAGATGAACCAGAACCAGAATCCGGGCCGCCGTACCGGCATCACGGTGACGGCGAACGAGGCGAGTGCCGCGATCAGCACCGCCACCGCCGCGCCGATCACCGCGTACAGCAGGGTGTTGAGCAGTCCCCGCCCGACGTCGGCGCTCTCGAACGCGGCGCGGATGTTGGCGAACAGCCCGGGGGAGGCGAACCACCACCGTGGCGATCCGGTGTACTGCTTGGCCGGGGTGAAGGCGTTGACGACGACCAGCCAGGTCGGCACCAGCCACAGCACGGAGACCAGGATGACCAGGGCGCCACGTACCGTCCTGCCCGTCATACGGCGTCCCCCGACCGCTGTCGCACCTGTTGCCGCAGGTAGAGCCAGGAGGCGGCGATGACGACGACCGTCAGTACGACGGAGACGGCCGCGCCGTAGCCGTACCGGTTGAGGGTGAAGGTCTGCCGGTACATCGTCAGCGCGAGCGTCTCGGAGGCCGTTCCGGGGCCGCCCTGGGTGAGCAGCCACACCATGTCGAAGGTCTTCAGGCTGTTGACGATGGACATGCCCACCACCACGACGGTCATCGGCCGCAGTTGCGGCACGATCACACGCAGAAAGAGCTGGAGGCCCTGCGCGCCATCGATCCGGGCGGCCTCGATGGTCTCCGGGGGAATGGTCTGGAGCCCGATCAGGAACAGGATCAGCGAGGCCCCGGTCGCCTGCCACGTCGTGGCCACGATCATGACGAGGGTGTTCATCGGCCAGTGCAGCAGCCACTCCTGCTGCCAGCCGCCGAGCCCCACCGCGGCCAGCGTCTGGTTGACCGCCCCGTCGCTCTTCAGCAGGAACGTCCACAGCAGCGCCGTCGCCGAGCCGGAGAGCGCGTACGGGATGACCACGGCGGTGCGGGCCACCGCGCCCCAGCGCACCGAATGGGTCAGCACCGCGAGGAGCAGGCCCAGCAGTACGGGAAGGACCAGCGTGCCCACCACCCAGAGCACGGTGTTCAGCAGCGACCGGCCGAAGTCGGGGTCGGAGAAGAGCGCGGTGTAGTTGGACAGGCCGACGAAGCGCGCGGTGATGCCGTTGTCGTCGAAGAGGCTGCGCCATGCGGTGACCAGGAAGGGCACGACCAGGAGCAGCAGGACCAGCGCCACGGCGGGGGCGAGGAACGCGCCCACCCAGGCGGCGGCTCGGTGGCGATCGGAGCGCGGGCCGGGCACGGGGGCCTCGGGGCGGCGCGGCCGCGCTCGGCCGGCCGCCTCCTCGGCAGTGGTCAGGACGTCCACATCTTCCACTCCTTGTCGGCTCGGTGCTGCATGTTCGTCAGGGTCTTCGTCGCCTGCGCCGACGTGGGGTCGATCATGAAGGCGCTCAAGTCCTGGACGTTCCCTTCGATCAGTACCGGGGGCGACGCCTCCCAGTAGCGGATGGCCTGGGTCGGCCGGTCCCGTCGCACCTGGGCGGCGACCTGGCGCACCGTGTCCACCTTCGGCACGACGCCCGGGTCGGCGGAGGTGTCCCGCAGGAATCCCGTCCACGCCGTCTGGACCGCCGGGTCGAGCCAGGAGCGTGCCACGGCCAGGGCGGCGTCGCGCTTGTGGGCGTTCGCCGATACCGCCAGCACACCGCTCTCCACGAGGACCGAGGGGGCGCCGCCGGGCGGCGGGGGCAGCAGGAACGCGCCGAGGTCGGCCTCCTTGACCCCGGTGTCGAGGAACGCCCCGGTGTTCCAGGTGCCATAGAGGCACATGGCGGTGCTGCCCCGGGTGAACTGGCCCGGTACGTCCGTGGACGAGGCGTCGGGCGAGGAGAACGCGCCCCGCCGGTACAGATCGCTCCACAGGACCATCGCGCGCCGGCACACATCGTCGGTGTACGAGGCCCGGCCCGCCGCGAGGTCGAGGTAGAAGCGGTGGTCCAGCCCGTTGACGAGCTGCTGGAACCAGATCGAGGACTCCCAGGTGGTGGCGCCGCCGGAGGAGATCGGGGTGATGCCCTCGGCGTGGGCGGCGTCCACCACGTCGAGGAACTGCTGCCAGGTCCTCGGCACCTCCACCCCGAGCCGCTTGAAGACGGACCTGCTGTGGAAGACCACGTAGTACGACTTGTAGAGCGGGACGCCGTACTGCCGTCCCTCGTGGCTGAAGGTCTCGCGCAACGCGGTGTCGTCGCTCCAGCCGCGCCGGGCCGCCTCGTCCCAGGCGTCGGTGACATCGGCGAGGATCCCGGCGCGGGCGATGTCGCGCAGCCGGTAGCCGTTCCACCACTTGATGAGATCGGCCGTGGAGTCGGTCTGCGCCGACATCCGCACGATCTGCTGGTAGTTGCTGACGTTGGGAACCGCCCGCGGCGCGAGCCGGAAGCCGGACAGTGGCCGCAATTGGCTGCCCGCCGCCCGGAAACCCGGCGCCCAGGTGGGGTTGTCGTTGAACACCGAGACCACGTCGGCCGGTGCGGGCCGGCTCATCGAACCTCGTGCGCACGCACTGAGCGCGAGACCGGAGACGGCTGCGAAGGAGGAGGCCAACACCCGGCGGCGGCTGGTCCCCTGTGGCATGTCGATCGACCCCATCTGAGACCCCCTCGTCACGGAATCACCGACCTGATAAGTTATCGGTAACGTACAGGCGTGCAGGTGGTTTGAAAAGACGCGCGTTAACGTATCTCACGGGATTGGTGACATGGGCGAGGCTCCGCAGGTCAAGGCGAAGGCACCGCAGAAGGCACCGCGGTACGATCCGGCACCGTGCTATCCCGTCCTCGCCGACACGGTCGCCGTCGGCTGGGCCGACGCGGCCGGGACGCTTCCGAAGGGGACCCGGGTCCTCGCCGTGGACGGCCCCGCCGTACTGGACTGGGCCGCCGTCGCCGCCGGGCTGCGTGCGGCGTTCGACGATCGGCGCACCCCGGTGGAGTTCGCGGACGTCCGCACGGCGGTGCGCGACTGGGAGACGGTACGGCGGCTCACGGACTCCGAAGAGCTGCGGGACGACCCCGACTTCGCGCGGCTGGCCGGGGGAGAGCTGTCCGACCTGATGGACCCGCGGGCCCTGGCGGGGCTCGCAGGCCCAAGGGAGATCGGTGCGGGTGAATCCGGCCCGGGGGAGGGTGGCCCGGGGGAGGGCGGCGCGGGAGAGTCAGGCCCGGGGGAGGGCGGCGCGCTGCGCATCCTGCTCGGGCCCGGCGCCGCGCTCGCGGACGCCGACGTCCTGTGGTGGGCCGATCTGCCCAAGCGGTACGCGGAGGCGGCGGTCAAGCGTGGCCGGGGCCGCCACCTCGCGGCGCCCGAGGATGAGCCGCCGACCCTGCGGCGGCTGCTCTACATCGACTGGCCGCTGCTCGACCGCCATCGCGACCAGATGGCGGGGCGGATCGACCGCTGGATCGACGTTACCGATACCGTCGCCCCGACGTCGATCGGCGGGCAGGCGCTGCGCGAGACCTGCCGGTCGCTCGCCACCCGCCCCTTCCGTACCCGGCCGACCTTCAACTCGACGCCGTGGGGCGGACACTGGGGACAGGAGACGCTCGGTCACAACCCGGACGCGGAGAACACCGCCCTCGGCTACGAGCTGATCGCGCCGGAGAGCGGTGTCCTGCTCGGCGACGACGCCTCCCGGTGTGTGGAGGTGCCGTTCCAGCTCGTGGTCGCGCTCTCCCCGGTGGATGTGCTCGGCCCCGCCGTGCACGAGATGTTCGGCACGTCGTTCCCCGTGCGCTTCGACTACCTCGACACCGTCGGTGGCGGCAACCTCTCCGTCCACTGCCACCCCAGGCCCGACGACATGCGTGATGTCTTCGGCTGGCCGTACACCCAGCACGAGACCTACTACCTGATGCACGCCGGGGACCACAGCAAGGTCTTCCTCGGACTGCGCGAAGGCGCCGACGTCGAGGCGTTCCACCACAGCGCGCACGCCGCCGACGCACACGGCACACCGTTCGACATCGAGCGGTATGTGCAGGTGTTTCCCGCCGAGGCCGGACAGCTCTACCTGGTCCCGGCCGGTACGCCGCACGGCAGCGGCGAGGGCAATGTCGTCCTCGAAGTCAGCGCCACCCCCTACCTGTACTCCCTGCGGTTCTACGACTGGCTGCGGCGGGACGCCGCGGACCGGCAGCGCGCCGTGCACGTGGAGCACGCCTTCCGCAACCTCGACCCGGCGCGCTCGGGGGCCGCGGTCGCCCGCGAACTGGTCCAGCGGCCCCGGCCGCTGCCCTCCGGCGACGGCTGGACGGAGGAGTTGCTCGGCGCGCTGCCGGCGATGTTCTTCCAGGTGCACCGGATCGCCGTCGAGCCGGGCCGGACCGCCGAGCAGCGGACCGACGGCCGCTTCCATGTGCTGACCGTGGTGGACGGGCAGGGCGCGGTCATCACCACCGCCGCCGGGCACCGGCACTCCGTACACTATGCGGAGACTCTCGCAGTCCCGGCGTCCGTCACCTCCTACCGCGTGCACAATCAGGGGCCGGAGCCGGTCCGTCTGGTGAAGGCACAGGTGGTATGAGCGCACACTCGGGTTCCGAACCGGCCCTCACCATGCGGGACGTGGCCGCGCGGCTCGGCGTCAGCCCGATGACCGTCTCCCGCGCGCTGCGCGGTCAGCGTGGTATCGGCGAGGCCACCCGGCAGCGGGTGCTCGCCGAGGTGGAGGCCCTCGGCTACCGCCCCAACAAGCGGGCCCGGGAGCTGCGTTCGGGCGGCCCGAACGAGCTCATCGGCCTGGTCGTGACCAACCTGGCGAACCCGTTCTACTCCCAACTCGCCGTGGGCCTCGAGCAGATCTGTGTGGGCTACGGCGCACGGGTCATGCTCGGCAGCACCGGGGAGGACCCGGCCGCCGAACGCGAGGTGGTGGCCGACCTGGTGGACCGCGGTGTGGACGGCCTGGTCGTCGTCCCGGCCGGGCATGACCACAGCCACCTCGCCGGAACACGGCTGCGCGACGTCCCGGTGGTGCTCGCCGCCAGCCCGCCGATGGGCATCGACGTGGACTGCGTCCTGGTCGACGACTTCGGCGGCACCCGGGACGCCTGCCGCCGGCTCATCGCCCGCGGCCACCGCCGTATCGGCTTCCTCGGTCTGCCGCCGTCGCTGTGGACGGGCTCCGAGCGCTTCCGCGGCTATGCGGTGGCGCTGGAGGAGGCGGGCATCGCGCTCGACGAGCGGTACGTCAGCCGGCACCGGAGCGACAGCGCGCTCGCGGAGCAGGCGGCCCGCGCCATGCTCGCCCTGCCGGACCCGCCGACCGCGCTGCTGACCGCCAACAACCGGAACACGGTGGGCGCGCTGCGCGCCCTGCGGGACCGCGCGCGGGACCAGGAGCCGGTCGCCCTCGCGGGCTTCGACGACATCGAACTCGCCGACATGCTGCACCTGCCGCTCACCGTCGTCTCCTACGACCCGGTCGAGGTCGGCCGGGCCGCGGCGACGCTGCTCTTCGAGCGCCAGGCGAGCACCGCCCCGCAGCCGTCGCGGCGCGTGACGATCGCGACCACACTTGTCGACCATCCGGCGCCGCGGTAGGCGCCGATGACGGTTTCCGGAGGTCCCGTGCCGCCCAGCGTTATGCCGTCCACCGTCGTGCCGCCTCCCCTCGTGCCCGTCCTCGAAGTGGGCGGTTCCCATGTCACCGGGGCGGCCGTCGACCTCGACCGGGCCCGGATCGCCGACGGCACCAGGCGCCGCCTGCCGCTGGCGCCCGACGTCGGCCCCGAGGACTTCCTCGCCGCACTCGCCGAGACCGCGGGCGGCGTGCTCTCGGCGACCGCCCGCGGCGCGCGTGCGGTCCGCGGCACCTGGGGCATCGCGGTCCCGGGGCCGTTCGACTACGCGCGCGGCATCGCCCGCTACCACGGCGTCGGCAAGTTCGCCTCGCTGGACGGCCTCGCCGTCGGCGAACTCCTGACGCCCCGGCTGAACCCGCGCCCGGCCGGGCTGCGGTTCCTCAACGACGCCTCCGCCTTCGCGCTCGGCGCCCGGCACACGGTCCACACCGGAAGCGGGCGCCTCGTCGCGATCACACTCGGCACGGGGATCGGCTCCGCGTTCCTGGACCGGGGGAGGATCGTCGAGGACGACCCGCGCGTGCCGCCCGAGGGCCGCGTCGACCTGCTCACCGTGGACGGCCGTCCGCTGGAGGACACGGTCTCCCCCCGGGCCATGACCGCCCGCTACACGGACCGCACCGGCCGACCCGTCGACGGGCTGCGGGAACTGACGGCCCTCGCCGTGGCCGACACCACCGCCCGCGACATCATCACCTCGGCCCTGCGCACCCTCGGCGACACCCTCGCCCCCTGGCTGACCGCCTTCGAGGCCGACACGGTGGTCTTCGGCGGCTCCATCACTGCCGCATGGCCCCTGATAGGCCCACCCCTCCACGCCGGTCTGACCCACCACGACCCGCGGCTCGCACGACTCACCCTGTCGGTACGCGACGACGGCGAGGACCAGGCCCTCCTGGGCGCGGCGGTGTTCGCGGCCCGCCGCGCGTAGCGCCCGCCCACCCGACTCGCACATGGACCGCGGACCGGACCGGGGTATCAGGGGCGGGTCCGGCACAGTTCCTGGTCCACGAGTGTGCTCATGGCCTGCTGGGTGTCGTCGCCGCCGTCGCTGGTGACGTACACCACGGCGGTCCGGGTGCCGTCTCGGGTGGCGCCGGCCCAGGTGTGATAGCCGAGCAGTTCGCCCGGGTGGCCGAAGTAGCCGCCGCCACAGGACAACGGGATCTCGCCCAGACCGAGTCCGTACCTCACGCCCAGTTCGGGCGCTGGTGTGGTGGTCGTCATCTCGTCGAGCTGTGCCGGAGCCAGCAGACGGCCGCCGAGCAGTGCGGCGTAGAACCGGTTCAGGTCGTGCGTGGTGCTGATGATCGAGCCGGAGCCGGCGGCCATGCTCGGATTGAGCGCCGTGACGTCGAGGCTGGTGTCGGTGGAGAAGGCGGCGTAGCTGTGGGCGTGCGGGCCCGGGATGGACGGGGAGGCGCCGGGCGTGCTGGTGTTCCTCAGGCCCAGCGGGCGGATGATCCGGGCGTTGACCTCCTGTGCCCAGCTCCGGCCGGTGACCTCATGGATGATCATCGCGGCGAGAATGTAGTTGGTGTTGGAGTACGACCAGCCGTCGCCCGGCGGGAAGTCGGGCCGGTGGTTCATCGCCAGCGCCACCAACTCCTGCGGGGTGTAGGTGCGGAACCGCTCGGCCCGATAGCCCTCCGCGCTGTTCAACGCGGGTATCTCCGGCAGGACGTCATGGATGCCGCTGGTGTGCTGGAGCAGTTGCCGCACGGTGATTCGGCCGCCGTCGTTGTCGTTGCCCTGGACCACTCCCGGTAACCACTGCTCGACGGTGTCCTCCAGGGACATGCGCCCCTCGCCGACGAGTTGCAGCACGACCGTTGCGGTGAAGGTCTTGGTGGCGCTGCCGATCCGGAAACCGCCGTTCCGTGGCATCGGCCTCCCGGTGCCCACCTTGGCCGTCCCGGCGCGTGCGCTGTCATGTCCGTCCGGTGACGTCACCTCGGCGAGCACACCGACGGCCCCGGTGTCGTGGACCGCGTCCACCCGCTGTTGGAGCGGATCGGTCTGCCGAGGCTTCGCCGCCGCCGGTCCGGTCGAGGCGGCGAGGAGGACCGTGGCCGCCAGGCCGGTCAGGGCGAGCCGGCCCCGTCGGTGTCTTCCCAGCATCTGCATGGTGAGCCCTTTTCTGTTCGGGTTGCCCCGCTCGTTGGGGGGCCGCGCAGGCCGCGCCCGCGGCTGTTTCGTCCCCGGAGCCGGTGGTCTGCGACCATCCCACCAGCGGAGCGGGGATCGGCCCATCCGGTCGTCCCCCTGACATGCCGATGCGCTGCCCTCAGGGCAGTGGCTGGGGTTACCCCCCGTGGACATGCTCGAGGCTTCCTCCAGAGGGCATCGGGGAAAGCCTTCGCTCGTCCGGACGACATGCCCCGCCGCACCCGGGTGGCGCGGCGTGCCACGCCACCCGGGTGCGCCCGCGCCTCGCGCCTAAGGTGACGCCCGGAGGTGGAGCATGCGAGTGGGGTTGCACACGCTCGGGATCGGTGACGGTGCTGGCCACCGGCGTACTCCTGCTGCCCGAGCACAACCCGGTCCTGGTCGCCAAGCGGGCCGCCACACTCGATGTGCTCTCCGCCGGGCGGTTCGGCCTAGGGGTCGGGGTCGGCTGGTCGGCCGAGGAATTCGCGGCGCTCGGAGTCCCGTTCGCCGGGCGCGGGCGGCGCGCCGAGGAGTACCTTGCGGCGATGCGCGCTCTCTTGGCGGCGTATCCGGCCTCCTACGCGGGGAGTTCATCCGCTTCGAGGCGATCCGGGTCAACCCGAAGCCCCCGCGCGGCGGGCGGCTGCCGGTCATGGTCGGTGGCAACAGCGACGCCGCCTTGCGCCGGGCGGTCACGCTCGCCGACGGCTGGTACGGCTTCAACGTCCCGGTGGCCGACGTCCCGGCGCGGATCGCCGTTCTCGCCGACGAGTGCGCCCGCCACGGCCGTGCGTTCGACGAGCTCACGGTCGCCGTCGCGGTGAGCGACGGCACCCCGGAACACCTCCCCGCACTCGGCGCGGCGGGCGTCACCGAACTCGTCCTCGTCGGCGCTCCGCCGCCCGCTCCCGACGCGGCGGCCACCTGGGTCGCGGAACTCGCCCGGACCTGGACCCGCCCGGCGGCATAGCCAGGGCCGAAAGGGTGCCGGAGTCAGGTCTGTGCCGGCCCTGGGATGCCCAGTCGGTCGGCCACGGCGGTGAGTGCCGTTCCCAGGGGGAGGGCGACCCGGGTGACGGCGTGCTGGTCGCCGCGGGTCGGGTCCAGGTTGACGATCAGCACCGGCTTCCCGGCCTTGGCCGCCTGGCGGACGAACCGGAGCCCGGACATCACCGTCAGTGAGGAGCCCAGGACCAGCAGTGAGGTGGCCTCACGGACCAGCTCGCGGCAGTGCTCGACCCGCCGCGGCGGAACGGCTTCGCCGAAGAACACCACGTCCGGTTTGAGGATGCCGCCGCAGACCGTGCAGGGCACCACGCGGAAGTCCCCGACCTGCTCGTCGGTGAGGTCGGCGTCACCGTCCGGGTTGATTCCGGCGGCCACCGGCGCGAAGCCCGCATTGGCCTCCTCCAACCGCCGGGCCAGCTCGCGGCGCGGGCTGACGGCGCCGCAGCCGAGGCAGACGACCCGGTCCAGGCTTCCGTGGAGTTCCACGACGCCCTCGCTGCCGGCGGACTGGTGCAGGCCGTCGACGTTCTGGGTGATCACCCCCGAGAGCAGGCCGTGTCGCGCGAACGCGGCCACGGTCCGGTGCCCGGCGTTGGGACGGGCCCGGCCGAAGGTGCGCCAGCCGAGGTGGCTGCGGGCCCAGTACCGGCGCCGGGCCCGGGCGCCACCGGTGAAGTCCTGGTAGGTCATCGGGGTATGCCGGCTCAGGCTCCCGCCCTCGCCCCGGTAGTCGGGGATGCCCGACTCCGTGGAGATGCCCGCCCCGCTGAGCACCAGCACCCCGCCGGTGCTCAGCGCGTCGGCGACCGGAGCCAGGTCCGTGGTGCCCGGCGGCAGGTCCTCGACGGGGGTCCAGCTCAAAGTGGGGCGCATGCGCATGCCGCCAGGGTACGGAACCGGCCGCCGCCATCCACTGCCGCCGTCGATTCCCGGGCAACGCGGCGGAGCGCGTGGTGGCACACCGTATGACCGCCGCGATACCGAAAATGGCCGGAAGCCTCAGCCGCGTATGGTCACGCCGTGGCGCGTACGCAGTCGGCGCAGCTCCCACAGGGAGAGTCCGGTCACCGAGAGCGGGCCGCCGAACAGGGAGCAGAATTGAACCCACAGCGGCCCGCTCGGCATACCGCTCCCGGTCACGTTGAAGACGGCGGTCACCCAGACGATCACCATGGTGATCACGGCCGGCAGCGCGGCGTGCACATAGGCGGTGTTGAAGGCGGAGCGCGCGACGTAGGCCGAGGCCAGGAAGAAGAACGGCAGCAGCCACAGTACGAACCAGAGCGCCGGGACGGCGGCCACGAACAGCCATACCCCGTGCAGTCCGTGCAGCAGCGTGGTGCCCAAGATCAGGTATATCGAGCCGGCGAGGACGGCCACGGTCAGGACGTACCAGCCGACGGTCTTGAACGGGACGCCGAGCCGGGAGCGCAGCAACCGCCGCCGCTCCGCGGGCGCGTAGCGGATGAAGAGGGCGATCACCACCGGTCCGGCGATGATCAGCAGGACCGGGGTCAGGATGAGCTGGGCGACGCTCTCATTGGCCTTGCCCTCCAGGCCGTCGTCCGACCCGTACACGTAGTAGAGCGCGATCGTCGCGAGGACGCCGATCGCCGTGCGGGTGATCTGGACGCGGTTGACCACGGGATCGTGCACGCGCCCGCCGCCGTCCTGGTCGAACAGTCGTCGCGCGGCCCGGTGCACCGAGCGGGCCAGGGGGACGATCAAGACGAGGAAGGGCACCCGCCGGTACCCGCGCCGGCCCCTGGGCGCGGGCCGGTAGGGCCCGGGTGGCGGGGGCGGGGGCCCATAGGGGTTCGGTGGCGGCGGCCCGTACGGATCCGGCGCCGGCGGCGGCCCGTACGGATCGGGTGCCGGTGGCGGCCCCCAACGGTTGCCTCCCTGCCCGGGGCCGTTCGGCGGACCCCATCCCCCCGTTGCCATCGCGTTTCCTCCTCGCCCCCGCGGCCCATGCGTTCGACCGCTCATTTTTCGCCAGTGGCCGGGGAATTGTAAGGCACGCAGTTGAAGTCCTGCCGGGTCGCTCGGGGCAGGGGGGTTCATTCCCTTGCCAGCGCCGCCAGCACGGTGGCGGCCAGCGCCGCACGGGTGACCATGCCCGACACCGAGGTGTTCTCCGAGCGGGCGTGTGCGCCCGAGCCCACCGCGCCGATTCCGTCCAGGACCGGTGTGCCCCGGGCCACCACGAAGTTGCCGTCGCTGGCTCCGCCGACCGACGCCTCGGGCAGGTCGTGTCCGAGCAGTGCGGCGCACCGGCGGGCCAGGCCGGCGAGGGCGGCGACGCCTTCCGTACGTTCGAAGACCGGGCGGTTCCAGCCTCCGGTGACCTCCACGCGGGTCCGTGGGTCGACGGGACGCACCGCGGCGAGGGCCGCTCCGAGGCGCTTTTGTTCGGCGGCGGTGGCGACGCGCACGTCGATGCGGCCGACGGCGTGCCCCGCCGTGACGTTGCTGCGGGTGCCTCCCTCCACCACGCCCACGTTCAGCGAGGTGCCCGCGTCCGGGGCGCGCAGGTCCGTCAGACGCAGGATCTGGTGGGCGAGTTCGTCCACGGCGCTGGCTCCGGCGGTGGGGTCCAGACCGGCGTGGGCCTCGGTGCCGGTGACCGTGACGGTGAAGAGTCCGACGCCCTTGCGGGCTGTCTTGATCGCGCCGTTGGCGGCGGCCTCGAAGACCATGGCGAGGCGGCTGTCGCCGGCCTCGTCGACGATGGCGTCGCGGGAGGCGAGGCTGCCGGTCTCCTCGTCGCCGTTGAGCATCACGGTGCAGGCCGGGCGGGGCAGATCGAGGGAGTCGAGGGCGCGCAGTGCCCAGACCGCCTGGACCAGACCGGCCTTCATATCGAAGACGCCGGGGCCGCTGATGTGGTCGCCGTCCCGCCGGAAGGGCCAGGTGTCGAGGGTGCCGGTCGGCCAGACGGTGTCGTAGTGGCCGAGGAGAAGGACGGGGCGGTGGTCCTCGGCGGTGGTGTCCCGGGCAGGGTAGCGGCGGACGAGGATGTCTCCGGCCTCCTCGCGCGCCAGGGTCTCCTCCGCCTCCGGTGTGCCGAGGCGCCGGTCGAGCCAGTCGCGCAGCCAGCCGAGGCAGGTGTCCAGGGCGGCCAGGTCGTCGCTTGCGCTGCCCTGGGAGGTGTAGTCGGCGAGGTCGGCGACCATGTCCTCGCGGTGGGCGTCGAGCCACCGCCGCACCGCTTCGGCCTGTTCGGCGTCGAGCGGGAGCGGGAGCGGGAGCGAGGGCGCGGGGGGCTGGGCCAGGCGGTCCAGTTCGTCCAGCCGTGACTCCGACATGTCCTGTGCGGCACCCTCCAGTTGGCGCAGACCGGTCACGACCGTGTGCAGCAGAGTGGTGGGCAGACCTTCGCGCGCCGCGTGCTGGAAGACCTCGGTGTAGTGCGTGGGGGCTTCCACGGGCCGGTGGCGCACCGCGAGGTCGCGCCAGATACCGCTGCGGTCCTTCGTCTGGGTGCGCAGCCATGCGGTGAGCCGGTCGAAGGCGGCGTTCTGGGCGGCTGGGTCCGTCCCTTGCCGGAAGGGGTGCGGCTCGAAGGCGTCGAACGCTTCCAGGGTGACGCCGAGGCGGTCGGATACGGCGAAGATCTCGCCGGTGAGCGCGGCCATGGCGGGGCGGTGCCGGTCGATGAGGTCGGCCATGGGAGCGTCCGCGAGGGCGGTGGCGGCGAGCATGGCGCCGAACCCGGCCTTGGCCCACAGATATCCCTCGACGTTGTCGCTGGCCACGGCCGGGCCCCAACTGTGCAGATGGGCCACCAGATCCCGGACCCTCGGGCTGACCGGCGCGCCGTTCGGCTCGCCGATGACGAGGGCTCCGGCGCCGCCGTCCAGGACGACGCCCGGTTCGATGACGTCGGCGAAGATGTTCACGAAGGCCGCGACGGTGCGGGCGGCCCCCAGACGCCGGGCGATCAGCGACTCGTTGAAGCCGTTCTGAAGGGAGACGACGTAGCCGTCCGGGGCCAGGCGGGGTGCGATCCAGTCCAGCGCGGTGCCGGTGGCCTGCGCCTTCACGGCCAGCAGTACGCGGTCTAGGGTGCCGGTGAACTCGTCCGGGGTGGTGGCGGTGACCGGCACGCTCTCGCGGGTGTCGCCGCGGGCGACGACGAGTCCGCGGGTGCGGATGGCGTCCACATGGGCGCGGTCGGTGTCCACGACGGTGACCGGGTGGCCGGCCCGGGCGAGGGCGAAGGCGAGGGTGCCGCCGATCGCTCCCGCGCCGACGACGGTGTATCCGGGCCTGACCGGCTGGGCGTCGTTCATCGGGTTGTTCGTCCTTCTTCCCTGCTCGTGGTCGTGGTCGCCGTGGTCGCGGTGTTCGCGGTCACCGGCCCCGGGGCGGGCGGCGCAGTGGCGCGGGTGTCGTCGGGCTGCCAGATGCGGGGCAGGTGCAGGGCGCCCGTGCTGGATCCGCCGTCCACCCGCAACACCTCGCCGGTGATCCAGGAGGCATCGGGGCCGGTGAGCCAGCGCACCGCCCGGGCGATGTCGTGTGGTGTTCCCGGGCGGCCCAGTGGGTTGGTGCCGATGGCCTCGGCGTACTGGGCGGAGACGGGGTTGCAGTCGCTGTCCACCGGGATGAAACCGGGGCTGACCGCGTTGACGCGGATGCCGTGCGCGCCCAGTTCCAGCGCGGCGGCACGAGTGGCCATCTCCAGGGCGGCCTTCGAGCTCGCGTACGGGCCTCCGCCGGGGCGGGCGCGCAGCGCGGAGCCGGAGGAGATGTTGACGACCGCACCGGGCCGTCCATGGCGGATGGCGAGCCGGGCGAAGGCTGCGGTGGCCAGGACCGGGGCGCGCAGATTGACGGCGAACAGCCGGTCCCAGGCCATCGCGTCCACGTCGGCCATGTCGAGGGAGGGGTAGACGCCCGCCGCGTTGACGAGGACGTCGATGGGGCCGTGCTCCGCCCAGGCGGCCTCGACGAGGGCGGTGGGCGCGTCGGGGTCGGCCAGGTCCGCGGCCCGTGGCGCGGTACGGGTTCCCACCCGTGCCCCGGTCGGCCGGAGCGCGGCGAGGTCGCGGTCGACGAGGGTGAGGAACGCGCCCCGGGCGGCGAACTCCTCGGCGATCGCCCCGCCGATGCCGCCCGCGGCGCCGGTGACGAGGACGTGGGTCATCAACTGAACTCCTTGTCCTTGGTCTCCGGCATCGTGAGGTAGACCACGAGGGAGATCAGTGAGGCCGCCGATACGTAGATCCACAGCAGATCGCTGTGGCCGCTCTCGTGCATCCACGTCGTCAGATAGGGCGCGGTGCCGCCGAAGAGCGCGACGGCCAGGGCGTACGGCAGGGCGATACCGGTGGCGCGCACCTCCGGTGGGAACTGCTCGGCCATGATGACGGCGCAGTTGGCGGAGTAGCCGAGGATCAGCAGCATGCCGACGAGCTGGACCAGGAACAGGCTGAGGAAACTGTTGCTCAGCAGATGCAGCAGGGGCCAGGCCAGGACGACGAAGCCGCCCGCGAACCCGGCCATGGTCGGCTTGCGGCCCAGCCGGTCCGAGACCACGCCCACGAGCGGCAGCGCGATGACGAAGACGACCAGACACAGCGTCTGGGACAGCAGCGCGGTCTTCAGCGGGATGCCGGTGGTCAGATTCGCGTACGTGGGAAGGTAGTTGACCCAGATGTAGTACGTGAGGGTGCCCGCCACCGTGATGCCCGCGACGCGCAGCGCGGCCCCGGGGTGCTCCACGAACATGGCCTTGACGGGATTGGTGCGGGTGCGGCCGGAGCCCCGCACCTGGGCGAAGGAGTCGGTGTCCGCCACCGAGACCCGCAGCCACAGGCCGACCAGCCCGAGCAGACCACCGAGGATGAACGCCACCCGCCAGCCCCAGGAGTGCAGGGCGTCCTCGCTCAGCGCCGACGTGGCGAGGGTGCCCAGGAGGGAGGCGACGAGCACACCGCCGGCGACCGACACCTGCTGCCAGGACCCGGCGAACGCACGCCTGCCACGGGCCGCCGACTCGACGAGGAACGCGGAGGACGAGCCGAACTCGCCACCGGCGGAGAAGCCCTGCACCAGCCGGGCGACCAGCAGAAGCAGCGGCGAGCCGATGCCGATGGTCTCGTAGGAGGGAGTGATCGCGATGACGAATCCCGCTGCCGCCATCAGACCGACCGTGAGGGTCATGCCCTTCTTGCGGCCATGGCGGTCGGCGTAGGCGCCGAGGACGGCGGCACCGACCGGGCGCATCACGAACCCGACGGCGAAGACGGCGAGCGTGGACAGCAGGGCCACCGCGCCGTCGCTCTTCGGGAAGAACTCATCGGCGATGATCTTGGCGAAGATGGAGTACAGGGCCCAGTCGACCCATTCGACGGTGTTGCCGATGGTCCCGGCGACGATGGCCTTGCGCTGGGCGCCGCTGAGCCGGGGCGTGGCGGGGGCGGCGCCGTCCTGGCGCAGGGGGCCGGTGGGCGTGGCGGATCCGGTGTTCATGGTGTGTGCTCCGGAGTGTCGGCGGCGAAGCCTGATGTGGTCCGGCCGTGCAGCACATCGCGGGCCGTGTCGGCGAGCTGCGCGTGCGTGGCGTACCAGACGCCGGGGTGAGCGGCGATGTGGTCGAGAAGCTCCCGCAGCGCCACCAGACGCGAGCGGTGGCCGATGACATGCGGGTGCAGGGTGAGCTGGAAGACGCCGCCGTCCCGGTAGGCGGCGTCGAACTCGTCGGTCCAGATCTCCCGTACGTCGCGCGGCCGGCTGTGCGGGCGGGCGGACCCGTAGCGGTCCATGGTGAAGTACGGGGCGTCGTCCCGGATCCAGTCGACGGGGATCTCCACCAGGCCGGTGGGCCGGCCGTCGGCGACGATCTCGTACGGCTCGTCGTCGGCCATGAGCGAGGAGTCGTAGGCGAAGCCCAGTTCGAGCATGATGGCGAGGGTCGAGTCCGAGAAGTCCCAGGACGGGGTGCGGATGCCGACCGGGCGGTGGCCGGTCAGCGTGGCGAGGGTGTCCAGGGCGCGCGCCGTGAGGTCCTTCTCGTCCGCGCGGCCCAGCAGCATGTTGCGCTCGTGGATCCAGCCGTGGACGGCCAGTTCATGCCCGTCACGGGTGTAGGCGCGGGCCTCCTCGGGGTGGACGAGGGCGGAGACGGCCGGCATGAAGAAGGTCGCGGGGACGCCGTAGCGGGCGAGGAGGTCCAGGATCCGCGGGGAACCGGCGCGGGCTCCGTACTCGCCCTGGGCGAGCAGACCGGGGCTGGTCCCGCCGTCGCGCAGCGGGATCGTCTCGTGGTCGGCGTCGAAGGAGAGGGCGACCGCGACGCGGGCACCGCCGGGCCAGCGGTCCGGGACCAGCCGCCGCCCGGCGCGGACCGCGTCGACGTGGCCGCGCCAGGTGCTCTCGGGCCAGCGCCAGCTCTCCGAGGGCAGGCCGAAGTCGTCTGTGGGCATGGTGATCTCCACAAGGATCGGGGGACGGGAAGAGGGCGGTTGAAGGTACGGCGGGGCCACCACCGGGCGGTGACGGCGGGGCCACCACCGGGCGGTGTGCCCGGCAGCCGGCCGGGGGCTCAGACGGTGCGGACCATCCGGTGCCAGGAGTACTTCAAGGTGGCGAGGTGCAACGTCACATCGGAGGCGATCAGCCCGGGCAGCGCCCCGATGACCTCACTGGTGTAGCGGAGCAGATCGGTGCGACGCGGCAGAACCATGTGTCCGACGAGGTTGAAACGCCCCGTCGCCGCGCCCAGGAACTTGGTTCCCGGATGGCGCGCGAGCTGCCGCCCCGCGGCCTCGAGCCGGTCGGGCTCGATCGACAGCCACACCATGAACTCGGCGTCGTACCCGAGCAGGGCCGGTTCGACCAGCGTCCGGAACTGGAGGATGCCGCGGGAGATGAGCCGGTCCATGGCGCGTGCGATACCGGCCTCGGTGTGGCCCAGGCGCCGGGCCAGGGCGCTGACCTGGGCCCGGCCGTCCTCCTTGAGCGCCGCCACGACCTCCTGCTCCAGGGCGGTCAGCGCTTTTGGCGCCCCGTCCCAGTCGTCGCGGTCGCACGAGGACGCGAGGGAAGCGGGCCGCAGGTCCGCGGCCGCCTCGGCGGGCAGCAGCCCGGTGTCCCACATCGACGCGGAGGTGAACGCACGGATGACGGCGACCGCCTCGGTGCTGGTGATCAGATCGGCCCCGGGCAGGTCGGTGAAGAGCATCCGCATCATCTCCTCGTTGTCACGGGCAACGAAATCGACGATGAGATCGGCCGCGCCGGTGACGACGGCCAGGAAGCGCACATCCGGGCTGACGGCGAGCTGATCCGCGAGATCCAGCCCGCGACCGGGCCTGGCCTGCACCCGGACCAGCATGGACGAGCCCTCCCGGGTGCGGTCCAGCTCCAGCGTGCCGACGACCCGCAGCACTCCCCGCTCGCGCAGGGCCTTGTAGCGCCGCTGGGCGGTCGTCTCGCTGGTACCCACCCAACGGGCCACC
This sequence comes from Streptomyces sp. CY-1, assembly GCF_047218265.1. NCBI lineage: Bacteria > Bacillati > Actinomycetota > Actinomycetes > Kitasatosporales > Streptomycetaceae > Streptomyces > Streptomyces sp. CY-1. The sequence continues at coordinate 2,200,980 of NZ_CP178393.1, read as the reverse complement.
GCGCACCACGGGGCACGACCGTTGAGCTGGAGCGCCGCGATCACGCAACGGTCCAGGTCATCAATGGTGTCCACGGGTGCTTGGTGGGTCATGGGGCGGACGCTAATGAGCGCGTTTCCACTCGTCAATGAGGGAATCCTGCATCGCTCCAGGTCACAGCCGGGCGATCCGGCACCCCGCACATCACGAAGGCGTAACACCCGCAGATCTGGCGCGCATGAACGGACGAGGCGCGGTGTGACGGATTACGTCACCCGGAAATCCAAAAAAGTTCACCCTCGCCGTCCGCGGCGCGCACCGGCGTGCTTCCCTCCTCTTCCCGGGCCGGGAAGTCAGTGCATGGGCAGCAACCGTGTGGCGGCCGCGGTGATGGTCCGCGCGGCGTGGGTGAGCACGGGGATCTCGCCGGCTCCGCGGCGGGTCACGGCCATGATGCGGCGGGCCGGGGCCGGTTCACCGTGCAGCGGGAGACGTGCCACCAGCGATTCCTCGCTCAGTTGCGCCAGGCGCGGTACGAGGATGACGCCGAAGCCGTGGGCGACCAGGGCGGTTCCGGTGCCCCACTCGTCCGCGTGGTGCGCGATATGGGGCGTGAAGCCCGCGCTCATGCAGGCGGCGAGCACCAACTGGTGGTAGGTCGTGCCCGGGTTGCCCACGATCCACGGCTCGCGTGCGGCGTCGGCCAGTGTGACCCGCCGCTGCCGGGTCAGCGGGTGGTCCCGGGGGACGACCAGGTCCAGCGGGTCGTCCAGCAGCGGCCGCTGGTCGAAGCGCCGGTCGGTCATGGGCGGTGAATCGGCGGTGACGACGAGCAGCGCGAGGTCGGCCTCTTCCGAGAGCAGCAGGTCGAAGCAGCGGTCGGGCTCGGCCTCGATGATCCGCACCGTGAGATGGGGATGGGCGTCCCGCAGGTCGGCCGCCGCGGGAGGCAGCAGACGGCTGGCGGCGGTGGAGAACCCGCACAGGGTGACCTGTCCCGTGGGCTCGGTACCGGCGGCGGCCAGCTCGGCTCGGGCGAGTTCCCACTGTTCCCGAAGGCGCTCCGCGTGGCGCAGCAGGACGCGGGCCGCGTTCGTCAGGCGGATGCCGCGGCCTTGCTGCACCACCAGGTCCGCTCCGACCTCCTCGGCGAGCCGGCGCAACTGGTAGGAGACGGCGGAGGGGGTGTAGTGCAGCGCCCGTGCCGCGGCGGTGACCGAGCCGTGCTCGGCGACCATCTGGAGGATCCGCAGCCGGGAGTCAATCATGAAAACATTTTGCACGGTGAGGCCGGGAATCGTTTGATTTTCCTTGCCTCTCTCCGGCCGCACACTGACTCACGTGACGGAGCGGCAGACAGTCTCGGATCGGGCGGTACGAACCGCCGTACTCCTGGTGATGGTCCTGACGGCGGGCGCCTATCTCCCCAGCCCGCTCTACCCCGACTACCAGCGTCTCTTCGGCTACGACGACCTGGTCATGACCCTGCTCTTCGCGACGTTCGCGCTGGCCAGCGGCCCGGCGCTGCTGCTGTGCGGACCAGCGGCGGACATCGTCGGCCACCGGCCGGTGCTACGGCTGAGCGTGCTGCTCGCCGCCGTCGGCTCATGCTGCTTCCTGCTCGCCGACGACCCGGTCTGGCTCTTCGCCGGCCGGATCGGCCACGCGCTGGCCCTGGGCGCCGCGACCGGAGCGGCCCAGGCGCTCATCACCCGGCACCGCGGCCCCACCGCCCGCATCGCCGGACCGCTGCTCGCGAGCCTGGCCTTCGCGGCGGGCACCGCCGCGGGGCCGGTGGTCTCGGGCCTGCTCGCCCAGTACGCACCCGGAACGCTGACCACTCCCTATGTACTGCATCTGGCCCTGCTGGCGTGGGTGTGGCATCGGCTGGACCGGATCGTGCCCGCGCCGACGGCCACGCGCGGAGGAGGGGCGCGATGGCGGTGGCGCCCCACCCGCCCGCATATCCCACCGGCCCTCCGCACGCTCTTTCTCGTCGCGGGGCTGGGCGGGTTTCTCGCCTGGGCCGTCGTCGGCATCTACCTCGCCCTGCTGCCGGCACTCCTCGAGCGGACCCCGCACGGCGACCATCCGGCCCTGACCGGCGGAGTGCTCGGAAGCATCCTGCTCTGGTCCGTGCCGGCCCAACTCGCCGGGGCGCGCTGCACCCCGTACACCGCCCAGCGGTTCGGCCTCGCCGGGCTCGCCGGGAGTCTGTTGCTCCTCGCGTCCACCGGGGCCTCCTCGCTGCCCGCCACGCTCGGCTCCACGGTCCTCGCCGGTATCGGGCACGGGCTCGCCTACAGCGGCGCCGCGCGAGCGGTCGACGCACGGACACCGGCCGGGCAGCGCGCCGGGATCGGGGCCGCCCTGTACCTGCTGTTCTACTGGGGATCCGGGGCGCCCGCGGTCGCCGTCGGGCTGTTGTCCGCCTGGATGCCGCTCACCGTGGCGGTGACCCGCCTTAGCTGGACCGGAGTCGGCCTGACCGCGCTCGCCCTGCTGGCCACCCACCGCCTCGCCTCCTCCGAGCGGCGTCGCACGGGAGCGGGCATCCCTTCGGTCCTGTCGGTCCCTTCGGGCCCTTCGGTCCACCGGGCTGAGCAGGCGCTCCGTGATCCCGCGTCCTGAGGCGGTGGCCGGGTGCCGGAGAGGTTCAACCTCACCCGGATCGAGGAACCGCTCGACGCCTACGACGCCGAAGGCCACGCCGACCTCGCGGCCACGCTCGACACCCCGGTGGCCACCGGCGAGATGCTGACCAGCTTTGGCGAGCACGCGGCGCTCATCGAGGCCGGATCCTCCGACTTCGTGCAGCCCGACGCGCCCCGGGCGGGCGGTATCACTCCGTTCCTCCAGATCTCGGCGCTCGCCGACTACAAGGGCCGGGCGCTGGCACCGCACTTCGTGATGGAGATCCACGTCCACCTGTCCGCCGCCTACCCGCGCACGGCGTGGGTGGAGCACTTCGAGTGGCTGGAGCCGATGTTCGACGAGCGCCTTGAGCTGAAGGACGGCCGTATGGTCATCCCGAACCGTGGCGGACTCGGCCTCTCCCTCAGCGAGCAAGCCGCCGCGTGGACCACGGAGTCGGCGGTGTTCGGCAGCGGCACCTGAGCCGACAGCCGTCCCGGCCACGCCCCGGGGACATGAAGCAGGGTGCCGCCCGTCCGGGCGGACTCGGCATCGTCACCGCCACGCCGACATAAGTACAAGACCGGAGGTCGGCGGCCCCCGCACCATCCCCGCTGGGCACGCGCCCACCGGTCGACCCGGAGGTGGCCCACGCCTGGCGGCGTACGCTCACCGGCCGGGGGCGGGTGCGGGTCGAGCGCCTGGCGGAGGAGGTGGGCTGGAGCCGCAAGCGCCTGTCGGCCCGCTTCCGGTCCCAGCTCGGCATCACACCCAAACGCGCCGCCCGACTGGTGCGGTTCGACCACGCGGCCCACCTTCTCGCGGCCGGTCACCCCGCCGCGGGCGTGGCCACCGAGAGCGGCTACGCCGACCAATCCCATCTCCACCGCGAGGTCAAGGCGTTCACCGGGCTCACCCCCACGGCCGTGGCCACCGCGCCATGGCTCGCGATCGACGACGTGGCATGGCCGGCTTCCTCGCCGACCCGGAGGCCATGCTCCGGCAGGGATCCGGCATAGGCGTCGACCTTGCCGAGTCTCGGCCACCCACCGGTCGCTGGTAGTAGGTCCCGCGCCTCATGCGCGCTGTGAGCCCGCTGGCTAGCGTCGGCTCCCATGCAGACGGGATACGTTCGTCGCCAGGCGGCGGAGCGAAGGCGCGACACACTGGACCGGCTCGTCACCGAGCGGGATGTATGGGTGTCGACGGGGCATCCTGAGCGCGGACCGCACCAGGTGCCACTGTGGTTCCTGTGGGATGGGCAGGCCGTTTGGATGTGCACCAGTGCCACTTCGGTGACGGCGCGGAACCTCCGCGAGGAGCCGCGCGTGCGCCTGGCACTGCCGGACACCTTCGATGTGGTGCTGCTCCAGGGCGAGGCGGAGTGCTTCCCGGATCAGGAGGTCCCCCAAGACGCGGCCGAGGCGTTCACCGCCAAGTTCGGGTGGGACCCTCGTGCGGAGGAGGGGCCCTTTCTCTACGTCCGCGTGGTGCCGAAGACGGTGCTCGCCTGGCGCGGCGAGCCGGAACTACGCGGGAGAGCCATCATGCGCGACGGGACGTGGCAGGAGTAGCCGCCGCCTCCGGGGAGGCGGCGCTCACGGCGATGGCGGCCAACCGCACTCAGTGGTCAAGTACCGCCCCGTACCGGGCCGTTGACAAAGTCGATGGGCAGTAGAAATCTGTCGTCAAGGCACTGCAAAAGATAGACGAAATTACTCAACTCTTGCACTGCGGCTGGCTCGGCCTCCTCACCGCGACATCGTCCGGGCCCGCTGAACACCGTCATCGTCCACCAGGCGCACCGCTCCCTCATGCCTGCGTGCTCCCTGCCCCGAGAAACCCTGCGCGTCGGTGGGCGGCGGGTGGCGGGGCCGGTCGCGGGCGCTCAGGGGAAGGGATCGAGAGGGCCTCATGAGAAGAAGACAGCACGGTCGGCGGTTGGCCGCCGGGCTTGTGACGGCGGGTCTGCTCACGGTCGGGCTGCTGCCCGTGGCAGCCCATGCCGCAGGGGGAGCGAACCTGGCGCTGGGCAGGCCGGTGACGGCCAGTGGGGCCCACGGCTCCTACCCGGCGAGCAATGTCACCGACGGCAGCCAGTCCTCCTACTGGGAGGGGCCCGCGGGCTCGTTCCCACAGTGGGTGCAGGTCGACCTCGGCAGCACGGCGGACATCGACGAGGTGGTCCTGAAGCTCCCCGCGTCCTGGGAGTCCCGCACCGAGGGGGTGAGGGTGCAGGCCAGCGCCGACGGCCGGAACTTCACCACCGTGGCCGCCGACGCGCGCAAGGACTTCTCGCCGTCCTCCGGCAACACCGTGGCGCTCGACGTCACGGCCGAGGCGCGGTACGTGCGCGTACAGGTGACCGGCAATACGGGCTGGAACGCCGCCCAGCTCTCCGAGGTGGAGGTGCGCGGGGAGGCCGACGGGGAGGACCCCGGGGACCCGCCCGCGGGCACCAATCTGGCCCTGCGCAAGCCGATCGAGGCGTCGTCGACCACCCAGAGCTACATCGCGGCCAACGCCAACGACGGCAGCACCGCCAGCTACTGGGAGGCCAACGGCCAGTACTCGACGCTGACCGCGAAGCTCGGCGCCGACGCCGATCTGACCGGCGTCGTCGTCAAGCTGAACCCCGATCCCGTCTGGAGCACCCGGTCGCAGAGCATCCAGGTGCTGGGGCGGCCGGCCGGTGGGTCCGGTTTCACCTCGCTGAAGGACCGGGCCGACTACACCTTCAGCCCGTCGCAGAACAAGAACATGGTGACCATCCCGGTCACGGGCCGATACGCGGACGTACGGCTCCAGTTCTCCGGAAACACCGGCGCCGGCGGGGGACAGGTCGCCGAGTTCGAGGTCGTCGGCACGGCCGCGCCCGCGCCCGATCTGACCGTCACCGATCTCTCCTGGTCGCCCCAGTCGCCCTCCGAGACGGACGCGGTCACCGTCGAGGCCACGGTCCGCAACGCCGGGACGGCCGCCGCGCCCGCGACCACGGTGAACGTCAGCCTGGAGGGCGCGGACGCGGGCAGTGGCGCCGTCGACGCGCTCGCGCCGGGCGCCTCGCTGAAGGTGCCGGTCAAGGTCGGCAAGCGCCCCATGGGCAGCTACACCGTCTCCGCCGTCGTCGACCCCACCGACACGGTCCCCGAGCTCGACAACACCAACAACAGCCGCAACGCCGCCACGAAGCTGGTCATCGGCCAGGCCCCCGGGCCGGACCTGGAGGTCACCGGCATCACCACCAACCCCGCCAGCCCGGCCGTCGGCGCCAAGGTCACCTTCACCGTCGCGGTGCACAACAGGGGCACCAGCGCGGTGCCCGCCGGATCGGTCACCCGGCTCACCGTCGGCGGGACCACGCTGAACGGCACGGCGGGCACCGTCCCGGCCGGTGGCACGACCACCGTGGCCATCAGCGGCGAGTGGACCGCCACCAGCGGGGGAGCGACGCTCACCGCGACGGCCGACGCCACCGGCACCGTCGCCGAGACCAACGAGGACAACAACACCTTCGCCCGCTCCCTCGTGGTCGGGCGCGGCGCCGCCGTGCCGTACACCGAGTACGAGGCGGAGGACGGCCGCTACGACGGGACGCTGCTGAAGGCGGACGCCAAGCGCACCTTCGGGCACACCAACTTCGCCACCGAGTCCTCCGGGCGCTCATCGGTCCGGCTCGACACCACCGGCCAGTACGTGGAGTTCACCTCCACCACACCGGCCAACTCGATCGTCGTCCGCAACTCCATCCCGGACGCGGCGGCCGGTGGCGGCAAGGAGGCGACCATCAGCCTCTACGCGGACGGGAAGTTCGTCCGCAAACTCACCCTGTCCTCCAAGCACAGTTGGCTCTACGGCACCACCGACGACCCGGAGGGCCTGACCAATCGGCCCGGCGGCGACGCCCGGCGGCTGTTCGACGAGTCCCACGCCCTGCTCACCGACTCCTACCCGGTCGGTACCAAGTTCCGGCTCCAGCGGGACACCGGTGACGACGCCGCCTTCTACATCATCGACCTGGTCGATCTGGAGCAGGTGGCGGCACCGGCCGCCAAGCCCGCCGACTGCGTCTCCATCACCGACTACGGGGCCGTGCCGGGCGACGGTATCGACGACGCGGACGCCATCCAGCGCGCCGTCACCGCGGACCAGGAGGGCCGGATCCCCTGTGTGTGGATCCCCGCGGGCCAGTGGCGCCAGGAGAAGAAGATCCTGACCGACGACCCGCAGGATCACGGCCAGTACAACCAGATGGGCATCCGGGACGTCACCATCCGCGGTGCCGGGATGTGGCACTCCCAGCTCTACTCGCTCATCCCGCCCCAGGAAGCGGGCGGCATCAACCATCCCCATGAGGGCAACTTCGGCTTCGACATCGACGACAACACCAAGATCTCCGACATCGCCATCTTCGGCTCCGGCACCATCCGTGGCGGTGACGGCGGCGCCGAGGGCGGTGTCGGGCTCAATGGCCGCTTCGGCAAGAACACCAAGATCACCAACGTATGGCTCGAGCACGCCAACGTCGGCGCCTGGGTCGGCCGCGACTACTCCAACATCCCCGAGCTGTGGGGGCCCGGTGACGGCCTCGAGTTCAGCGGCGTACGGATCCGCAACACCTACGCCGACGGCGTCAACTTCACCAACGGCACCCGCAATTCGACCGTATACAACTCCTCCTTCCGTAACACCGGCGACGACTCACTCGCCGTCTGGGCCAACAAATACGTGAAGGACACCTCGACGGACATCGGCCACGACAACCACTTCCGCAACAACACCATCCAACTGCCCTGGCGGGCCAACGGCATCGCGGTCTACGGCGGCTACGGCAACACGATCGAGAACAACCTGATCTCCGACACCATGAACTACCCGGGTCTCATGCTGGCCACGGACCATGACCCGCTGCCCTTCTCGGGCCAGACGCTCATCGCCAACAACGGCCTGTACCGCACGGGCGGCGCGTTCTGGGGCGAGGCGCAGGAGTTCGGCGCGATCACTCTGTTCGCCCAGGGGCAGGACATCCCGGGGGTCACGATCCGCGACACCGACATCCATGACTCCACCTACGACGGCATCCAGTTCAAGACGGGCGGCGGCACGATGCCCGGCGTCCGGATCGAGAACGTCACCATCGACAAGTCCAACAACGGATCCGGGATCCTCGCGATGAGCGGGGCGCGCGGCAGCGCCACGCTGACGAACGTGACGATCACCAACTCGGCCGAGGGCGATGTGGTGAAGGAGCCCGGCTCGCAGTTCGTGATCAACGGCTCCGCGAACCGGTCCGCCGCATCCGTATCGCGCGACTGAGCGCCGCTCCACAGAACGCACCGGCTCAAGCCCGTGACCAGCGGATCTTCCGATCCGCTGGTCACGGGCTTGACCTTGACACGGTGATAACGTGTGTTCTGGGTGCAGGAGGTGGCCCCGATCAACACGTCAATCGGAACCCCGCAGAACACCCGCGTGGCCAACGCCCTGAGCGCCGACGACTCGTCGGTCCGGCTTCAGGCGGCCCTGACGGTCGGCTCGAACCCCGACCCCGGTTTCCTGGAGCCGCTCGTCGAGCGATGCGCGGTCGAGCCGGACTTCTTCGTACGGGACATGCTGTCCTGGGCGCTGACCCGCCTCTCGCCGGAGATCACCCTGCCCCGGATCCGCCGGGAACTCGACGCCGAGCGCACTCAGGCCCGCAGCCAGGCGCTGCACACGCTCTCCAAGATCGGCGACAAGTGCGCGTGGGCCTGGATCACCCGCGACATGCTGCGCGACGCGGACGACGAGGTCGCGCGGACCGCGTGGCGCGTCGCGGTCGTCCTCGTACCCGAGGACGAGAAGAAGCACCTGGCCGACGAACTGGTCACGCAACTCGGCCGTGGCGACCGCGATATGCGGCTGAGCCTGAGCCGGGCCCTGGTCGACCTCGGCGAGGTGACCGAGCCCGCCCTGGAGCGGGCCGCGGCGGACCCCGACCCGGCGGTGGCCACGCACGCCCGCGCCACCGAGCTGCTCCGGCAGGACCCGGAGACCGGATTCGACGCGGCCGTCGAAGAGGCGAAGCGAGTGGTCACACTTGGCCCGGAGCGGGCCGCTGCCGCGGAGGCGGCGAAGGCCGCGGAAAAAGAGGTCACGGATTGCTGATCGGCGAGGTGGCCCGGCACTCGGGGGTGAGTGCCCGGATGCTCCGGCACTACGACGCCCTCGGGCTGGTGCGCCCGACCGGTCGCACCGTCGGCGGCTACCGCGAGTACTCCGCCGAGGACGTCCGCAGGATCTTCCATGTGGAGAGCCTGCGGTCCCTCGGGCTCTCGCTCAAGCAGATCGGGCGCGCGCTGGACGACCCGGCCTTCACCCCGTCCGCCCTGGTCAGCGACCTCATCCAATGGACGGAAGACCGCTTGGCGCGGGAAGCGGAGCTGCTCGAGCGGCTGCGCGCGATCGATGCGTCGGCGCCCACCGGCTGGCAGGACGTCCTGCGCATCGTCGAACTCATGCAGGGGCTCAACTCGACCAGCGCCGCGCGCAGGCAGCAGGCCGTCCTGGCCCGGCCGGGGGAGGTGCCGGTTCCCGCCGAACTGCTGGCCGGGGCGGTCCTGGCCGAATCCGACCCCAACGTCGCGGGCGCCCTGCGCTGGGCGCTCGCCCGGTCGGGCGGCGACGGCGTGGCGATGCTGGCCGCCGGTGTGCACTCGGAGGACGTCGACATCCGGCGGCGCGCGGTGCTGGCGATCGCCGCGATCTCCGAGGCCCCGGGCGCGACCGCGGTGCTCGCGGACGCGCTCGGGGACCCGGATCCGACGGTGCGCGGACAGGCCGCTCTGGCGTTGGGCAGGCGTGGCGTGACCGCGGCCGTGCCGACCCTCGTCGCCATGGTGGTCGAGGGCTCCAACGATGTCGAAGCGGCAGAGGTTCTCGGAACGCTGTCCCAGGACCCCGGGTGCGCGGACCGCGTCACGACCGCACTGGCCGACGGACTCGCCGCTCCCACCGCGGACTCCGCGACACGGATCCGCCTGGCCCAGGCGCTGGTCGAGCTGTCGGGGACCACCGCGGGGGAGGTCCTGCGCCAACTGACCCACGACGACGACCGCGCTGTCGCCCTCGTCGCCTCCTCCTTCGTCGGACTTCTCGAAGAGCGGAGGCGGGACTGTCACAAACCGCGAGGCCGTCTTGTCCTTTCCATGGACAGTCCCTGTTTGGAGGAACACATGAGTGGTGAGCACGCACACCTGCCACATGGCGTCGAGGTGATCATGACCCTGCCGGGGGCGGCGGACCGCATTCCGGCCGGTGCCGAGGCCAGGACCGTCCGGGTCACCCTGGCGCCCGGTGACCCTGGCGCGCCGCCGCACCGGCACCCCGGACCGCTGTACGGCATCGTGACCGAGGGCGAGATCCTCTTCGAGCTGGAGGGGGAGGCGCCTCGGGTGCTCAAGGCCGGTGACGCCCTGTTCGAGCCCGGGGGAGAGGTGATCCACTACCAGGGCGCCAACAACCTTCCGGACGCGCAGTCGCAACTGGTGGTGACCATGTTCGCGCCTCCCGGTACCCCCGTTCTGACCGTGGTGAGCCCGGAGGAGCTGGCCGAGCGACGGCACCTACGGGTGACCGGCTGAAAAGCCCGGTCACCCGTGTGCGGGGGAGCCGGAGCACATGGCCGTGGCCCGGCTGCCCCGCCCCCTCGACGGACACCCGGCAGGACGCCCTACTCCGGTGCCTGGAAGCCGCCGATCTTCTGCTCGAGCAGTTCGGCCAGCCGCAGTGGGGTGCGGTCCTCGAACATCGGACCGATGAGCTGCACTCCCACCGGCAGACCCTCGGGGGACCGGCCCGCTGGTATGGCGGTGGCGGGCAGACCGGGCATGGTGGCCACACCGGCCCAGACAAGCTGGTCGAGGTACGGGTACTCGACGCCGTCGATGTCCAGCCGGCGTTGCATCGAATCGGGGTTGTGGTCGTGCGGGAACGCGGGAGTGGGCGTGATGGGACACACCACGGCGTCGAACTCGGCGAAGAGCTGCCGCCAGCCGTGCCGGTGGAGCTCGCGACGGCTGTTCGCCGCGACCCAGTCGCGGTGGCTGAACACCGTGGCGCGCAGCCGCACCGCATGGAGGCTCTGGTCGTCCGCGCTCAGTGCGGCGGCGCTGGTCCGTAGCCGCTCGTACGCTTCGACGGGGAAACGTGCGACCAGGCTGGAGAACAGCAACTGCGTGTAGAGCGTCGAGGCTTCGGCCAGATCGGGCAGCAGCGGACTGTGCCGTTCGACGCGGGCACCGGCGTCGGCGAGCGCGTCGGCCACCCGGTTCACACCCGCCCGTACGGCGGACCCGGTCGCAATGAGCGGATGCTCGTCGAGGACCAGGACCCGGAAGTCGCGGAGCCGCTCATGGCGCGCGGGCGGCAGGGCCACCTCGTGTGCCACACCGAGCGTCAGCGGGTCCGGTCCGGCCATGACGTCGAGCAGCAGCGTGAGGTCGCGGGCGGTGCGCGCCATCGGACCGACGACGGCGAGGTCATGGTCGGTCGGCAAGGCAGGCGCGGGCGGCGGGACCATACCGCGGCTCGCCGCCAGCCCGAGTGTCGGCTTATGTGCGTAGACACCGCAGAAATGCGCGGGGGTACGCAATGAACCGGCGATGTCGGAGCCGATGGACAGCGCGCCGAATCCGGCCGCCAGAGCCGCCGCCGATCCGCCGGAGGATCCACCCGGCGTACGACCGTGATCCCACGGGTTGTTGGTGGTGCCGTAAATCTCGTTGAAGCTCTGCACATCTTGCAGACCCACGGGCACATTGGTCTTACCGAGCACCACCGCGCCCGCGGCCTTGAGCCGCGACACCTGCACCGCGTCCTCGGCCGGCATGAAGTCGCGGTGCGGCGGCATGCCCCAAGTCGTGGGCAGCCCGGCGACGTTGTAGGACTCCTTGACCGTCACCGGAATGCCGAGCAGCGGCCGGTCCTCACCACGGGCGCGCGCCTGGTCGGCACCGCGCGCGGCGGCCCGCGCACGGTCGAAGTCCGGCACACAGATGGCGTTGATCGCCTTGTCGTCCCGCTCGATACGGGCGATCGCCAGGTCGGTCAGTTCCACCGAGGTCACTTCACCGGCACGCAATGCGGCCGCGAGTCTTTCGGCCCTCTGAAAATTCCACTCCATAAATCCGACCGTAACGGCCTCTTGAACAGGCCATAAAACACTCCTCAGCGCAACGGGATGGACGCCTGATAACGCATCAAATTCCTCTTGCCCGGCGGCGGAGATTCCCGGGAACCCGGCAGCGGAGCCGAGTCAGGCGATTCGGCCGGCCGGGCCGGGGTCGTTGGGATGTGGCTGTACGGCGGTGACCACCGCGGTCATCCAGGGCCACAGGGGCAGGGTCCCCAGCACCTTCGCGCGCAGCTCCGCCTCGCTGTCGGCGCGCCACACACCGATGCTGCGGAGCTCACCCACCGGGCGCCACAGCCGGACCAAGTGGCCCGCGGCGGCGAGCTCCTTCGCCCGGGTGGACTCGTCCGCGCGGCGTCGGCCGACCTCGGCGGGATCGGTGCCCTCGGGGACGGTGGTGGTGAGCTCGACCAGGAACTCCTTCATGGTCTTTTCCTTTCCGTGGGGTAGGGGGTCTCGGGGCGGTCGGGCGGAACCGTCCGTGAGGGCACCGTCGGGTGTGTACCGCGCCGGGCGACGGGCCTGCGTCCAGCGGACTGATCAGGCGGCGGCCTTGAGCGCGGTGGCCATCCGGACCGCGCGCCCGGCCTGGATACGGGCGGCCGTGCGCGTGGTGTCGTCGACGGGGTTGGTGCCCTGGGCGTCGACGTGGGAGGTGCCGTAGGGGTTGCCGTCGTTGAACTTGGCCGGGTCGGTGAAGCCGGGGCTGACGGTGATGCCGCCGAAGTGGTGGATGGAGTTGTAGAGGGCGAGGAGGGTGGACTCCTGGCCGGCGTGGGCGGTGGCGCTGGAGACGAAGCCGCTGTAGACCTTGTCGGCCAGCTTGCCCTGGGCCCAGAGGCCGCCGAGCGTGTCGATGAACTGCTTGAGCTGCGCGGAGACATTGCCGAAGCGGGTGGGGGTGCCGAAGAGGACGGCGTCGGCCCACTCGATGTCGTCGGGGGTGGCCTCGGGGACCTCGGCGGTGGCGGCGTGGTGGGCGGCCCAGGCGGGGTTGGAGTCGATGGCCGCCTGGGGAGCGAGCTCGGCGACCTTGAGCAGGCGTACCTCCGCGCCGGCCTTGACGCCCGCGTCGCGGAGCTCCTTGGCGATCTCGGCGATGGTGCCGGTGGACGAGTAGTACACGACGGCGAGCTTGACGGGGGTGGTCACAGTGACTCTCCACTTCAGGGGGATACGGTGCATGCGGTCGATAGTCGACCGACTGGCTAGAGATTAGTAGACCGGTCGTCTAGTCGCACCCACTGGCATGGAACCGCAGGGGACGGCCAGCCCCCGGGCGTCCGGCGGGACGCCCGGGGGCTGTGGATTCCCGGTATAGACGATCGGTCGTACACTTACCGCCATGGGACGCACCAGTGATGCGAAGGAGAAGATCCTCGACGCCGCGCACTCGCTCATCGAACTGCGTGGCTACTCGGCGCTGGGCGTCGCCGAGATCTGCAAGGCGGCCGGCGTTCCCAAGGGCAGCTTCTACTACTTCTTCGAGTCGAAGGAGGCTCTTGCCCTGGCCGTCCTCGACGAGCACTGGCATACGCAGCGCGACGACTGGGCCCGGGTCCTCCAGGACGACGACGCGGAGCCGCTCTCGCGGCTGCGCCGGCTGTTCGAGCAGACCCAGGCCGGGCTGCGCGCGGGCCAGCAGAGCTGTGGAACGGTCTCCGGGTGCATGTTCGGCAACCTCACCCTGGAACTGAGCAACCAGACCGAGCCCATCCGCGCCCGCCTTCAGCAGATCTTCGACGCCCAGGTGGAGATGGTCGATACGGTCATCACCGAAGCCCGGGAGCGCGGGGAGGTCACCGTCGCCGACACCGGTGACGCCGCCCGGTCGGTCGTCGCCCAGCTCGAGGGCCAGGTGCTGTTCGCCAAGCTCTACAACAACACCCGGCACCTCGAAGCCCTGTGGGACAACTGCCTGGCGCTGCTCTCCGCGCGCCCGACGGACATGGCGGCCGTCAGCTCCTGACCAGTCCGGGAGCGACCGGCCGGGGCCGTCGGTCGGCGAACAGCCTGGTACCGGCGTAGTACCCCACCGCGCCCACGATGAGCCCCACGAGCCAGGACAGGTCGGCGCCGCCGAGGGACCGCACCAGCGGGCCGACGTAGACGCTGCTGTTGATGAACGGCAGTTCGGCGGCGATCGACACCAGGTAGACGAGCACCGCCCACCAGGTGAAGGTGCCGTACCGTCCGTTCTTCGTCAGCAGTTCGGGAATGTCGTAGTGGCCGTGGCGGACGAAGTAGTAGTCGGTGAGGTTGATCGCGGTCCACGGCACCAGCAGGTAGAGCACGAACAGGGTGATGTTCTGGAACGTGTCCAGCAGACTGCCGCTGGACAGGATGGCAAGCGCGCTGGCGAGGGCGGCGAAGCAGATGACGAAGATCGCCCGGGCGGTCGCGGTCGAGCGCACCCTGCCCTCCGCGGAGAGCGCGCTGAGCGCGGTGAGAAACGCACCGTAGGGACCCTCGGCGCCCGCCGGGACCAGCCCGAGGAGCAGCGCCGCGACCACGAGCCCGCCGAACGAGGGGAAGCGGTCGGCCAGGAACCCGATCGCGTCGGAGTTCACCGCGTCGCTGTTCACCGTCGCCGCCATCGCCCCGATGACCATCGTGAGCGCGCCACCCACGGCCGAGCCGAGGTAGGTGTAGCTGAAGGTAACCCGGGTCGGAGTGTTCTCCGGCAGATAGCGGGAGTAGTCGGACACGTAGGGCGCCCAGGTGACCTGCCAGGCGACGCACACCGAGATCGCGGACACGATCACACCGAGGGAGTGCGTGGCGGGGCCGGGCGGATGGCTGGGCAACTGGGGGAGAAGCCGTACGAACAGCGCGAGGAACGCCACCCCCGAGATCACCGCGACCACCCGGCTGGCCGCGTGGATCAGCCGGTAGCCCACCAGGGGGATCAGCAGCAGCACCACGTTGAACACCACGATCCCCATGGCTTTGGGCAGATGCGCCCAGGTGGCGATCGCCTGCCCGGCGACGAGGCTGCCCTCGACGGCGAAGCCGAGGTACATCAGCACGACCATGACCGAGGGCAGCAGCGCGCCGTAGAAGCCGAACTGGGCGCGGCTCTGCACCATCTGCGGCAGGCCGAGTTGGGGCCCCTGCGCGGAGTGGTAGGCCATGAACAGCGCACCGACCAGGTTTCCCACCAGGATGCTGATGATCGACCAGGTCAGGCCGAGTCCCATCCCGACCGGCACCGCACCGATGACCAGGGTGTTGATCTGGACGTTGTTGGAGAACCACAGGGCCAGTTGGTGCCATGGCCTGCCGTGGCGTTCCGAGGCCGGGATGTGTTCGATCGTGCGCCGCTCCAGCGCGAACGACGGGTGCTGTTCCATCACATCTCCCGGGCGCCGTCGACGGCCTCGGCGATCGCGGCCAGCGCCGCGGCATGCTCGGCGCGGCCGTCCCGGGGGTGCGGGAGGCTGGAGAACTTCACGATGACGACGTTGCGGACCGGGTCGAGCCAGAGGTACTGGCCGAAGATGCCGATGCCGAAGAAGGTGCCCGCCGAGTCGCCGGGCGCCCACCACTGGTTGCGGTATGTCCCGTGCGGATAGATCGATCCGAGATCGCGGTCGGGCAGCACCGCCGTCCGGCCGCCCCGGCGGGTGGCGCGGATCCACTCCTCGGGAATGACCTGGCGGCCCGCCACCCTGCCGCCGTCGAGCACGCACCGGCCGAACCGGGCGAGATCACGCGCGGTGGCGTGGATTCCGGCGCAGGCGTACGGGGCGCCCACCGGGTCCAGGGTGATCACGGCGTCGTGTTCGGCACCGATCCGGGACCAGATCCGTTCGCCGAGCAGCTCCGGATAGGGCCTGCCCGCGGCGCGCTCCAGCACCCAGGCGAGTACGTCGGTGGTGGCCGAGCAGTACTGGAACCGGAGCCCGTGCGGGCCGTCGGGGGCCAGACCGGCCAGGAAGGCCCGCACACCGTCGGGGTCGCCGTCGTGGCGGGGCCGCCAGCCCGCCGCGCGGTCCCCGATCCGCACCTGTGATCGCGGGTCGTCGTAGTCCTGGCTGTAGTGCAGCGCCGCGGTCATGTCCAGCACGTCGCGCACGGTCGCCGTCCCGTACGCCGATGACGCGAGTTCCGGAACGTACGACCGCACCGGAGCCGACACATCCAGCGCTCCCTCGGCCACCAGGCAGCCCGCGGCCATGCCGGCGATCGACTTGGAGATCGACATCAGCGCATGCCGACGGTCCGGCGCCGCCTCGCCGTAGTAGCGCTCGAACAGCAACTGATCGCCCCGCAGCACGACGATCGCGTCGGTGGCCGTGCGCGCCAGGAACTCGTCCACCGTCGAGGAACCGTCGGGGGCCGCTATCGGCACCTCGCCCAGTTGGGTCCCCGCCGGGGTGAACCGGCGGCTGGCGGCCTGGCCGTGCGGGATCACCGCGGTGTCCAGGAGCCGCCCGACATGGTTGAACGACCACCGGTTGACCGGCGGCTCCAGCCAGTTCTTCACCGTGGCCGGGATGCCGGGAGAGGTGCCGGCCGATGTGGCCCCCTCCCCGCCGGGGCTGGTCGGGCGCCTGCGCGAAGGCGCGGTGTCGGTCTGCTCGCTCACAGGCTCGCTCATGACTGTGGCTCCTGGTCCGGAGGGGGCGTTCAGTGCGGCACCACTCAGCGTCGCGAACTCGCATCATGCTGTCCAATACCGATTGCACCGCCGATCCCATGCTGGTTCGGCATAATGCGGCGGGTGGAACTCAAACGCATCCGCTACTTCCTCGAAGTGGTCCGCGCCGGCACCGTCACCGCGGCGGCGGAACGGCTGCACATCGCCCAGCCGGCCATCTCCCGGCAGTTGCGCTACCTGGAGACCGAACTGGGACTCGTCCTGTTCGACCGGATCGGGCCGCGACTCCGGCTGACCAGCGCGGGTCGGCAGTTCGTCGGGGTCGCCGAGGATCTCGTCCGCCGAGCCGACCGGATCGAATCGGCGGCGCGGCAGATGGCCCGCGGCGAGCTGTCCCACGTGGCCGTGGCCGCCGCCCAGACCACCATCACCGAGGTGCTCGCACCGTTCGTCGCGACGCTGGCCCCCGATGATCCGTTCATCTCGGTGCGTGAGGTGCCCGCGGACCAGATCCACAGCACCGTGCGCGAATCCGCCGATCTCGGCCTCGCCGCGGGGCCGGCCGACGATCCGACGCTGACCTGGCGCCCGCTGACCGACGTTCCGCTGCGGGCCTATGTCGCCCCCGGCCACCGCTGGGCGACCGAGGGCCGACACGCGATCACGATCACCGAGCTGGTCGCCGAGAAGCTGTTGCTGCTGACCCGGGAGCACCCGGCGCGCGTGATCCTGGACCGGGCGGTGTCCCAGGCGGGCCTGACCTATGAGCGGGTGGCCGAAAGCGGCAACGCCCTGATGTGCGAGGCGCTCGCGGCAAGCGGTTTCGGCGTCGGTGTCATCACCGACCTGCCCCGGTTCGGCGGCCACCCGCTGCTGATCGATACCGGCGCACGGGCGACGCTGCGGCTGTCACTGCACGCCTGCTGGTCGCCGCACCACTACGCGGCGGGCGCGCTGGCCGCCGTCGTGGACCGCCTCGCCGAGTTCGCCGGGACATACGTCCACGACACCGCATGGCGAACGGGGCCGGGGGCGCCGGGCGGGCCGAGCTGATCAGTTGTGCTTTCGCGGGGCGGGTGGCGTTCCACGGGGCCTCAGCGGGGGATGAAGCGGTCGATCAGCAGGGCCAGGCGCTGGGGGACCTGGTCGGCGGGCATGCGTCCGGCGCGGGTGAGGGTGACCAGTCCGTGCAGCGCGGCCCAGAACGTCTCGACCAGCAACCCCGGTGCATCGGAGCCCGCGTGGTCCTGGAGCGGGTCCAGCAGGGCCTGGTACGCCTCGCGCAGCGGGGCGGGGGTGGCCTCGTCGGCGAAGGGCAGGCCGTTGTCGAGGCTGAACATCGCGTCGTACAAGGCGTGGTTGCGCTCGGCGAAGTCGGTGTAGGCGTGGGCCAGCGCGGTCACCGCCTCCCGGTCGGTGGGCCCGTCCGGCACCGCGGCCCGCAACGCGGTCTTCAGCTCGGCGAATCCCTCCAGCGCGACCGCTCCCACGATCTCGTTCCTGCTCCGGAAGTGGCTGTAGAGCACGGGCTGGCTGTACTCGATCCGCTCGGCGAGCCGACGCGTGGTGACCGCGTCCCAGCCGTGGGTCTCGGCGAGTTCGCGGGCCGTTGAGACGATCAACTGGTGGCGGTTGGCCCGCTCGCGTGCCTTGCGTTCGTGTACTGACATGACCCGATCCTAGCATCGCTAGACAATCGTGCGTCGGCAGGTCTATCGTCGCATCAGATTCTAGCGGTGCTAGGAATCAGTGCCGGGAAATCTTTGGAGGGGACATGCAGGACGTACTGTCAGTCGTCACGCTCGTCGTGGTCGGAGTGATGGTGGGCGTGGAGTTCGCGGTGGCGGTGTTCGTCAACCCGATCCTCGACCGGCTCCCGAACGACGGCGGACTCGACGCCCGCAGCGACGGAGCGCGCGTCCTGGGCAGGGTCATGCCGTTCTGGTACATCGGCTCGGTCGTCCTCGGCGCGGTGTGGGCCGCGGCGACCTGGGGTGACGCGGGCGCTTCGCTCGTCACCGCGGGCACGCTCCTGCTCGTGCTGAGCGTGGTGATGTCGATCACCCTGCTCGTGCCGATCAACTCGCGCGTCGCGACCTGGTCCCGCGAGGGCGTGCCCGCGGACTGGAGGCAGCAGGTGGTGCGGTGGGACCGGTTCCACTATGTGCGCGTGGGCGTCATCGTGCTCGCCTTCACGCTGTTCGCCGTCGCCCTCGTCCGGGGCGCATGACCAAGGCGCTGTGTCAGGTCCGGAGGTAGGACGCGCCATTGAGGTCGAGCACGGCTCCGGAGGACCACGCGGCCTCCGGAGAGGCCAGGTACAGCACGGCGGCGGCGACCTCCTCGGGCGTCCCGACCCGCCCGAACGGGCTCTGGCCCCGTAGCTCTTCCCCGGTGGGACCGGCCATCTTGGGGGCCTGTCGTTCGGTCGCGACGAACCCGGGGGCCACGGACGCCACCGAGATCGCGTGCGGCGCCAGCGTCACGGCCATCGACTGCCCGAAAGCGTGCAGCGCGGCCTTGCTCGCGCCGTACGCGGGGAAGTCGGGCTCGCCCCGGAAGGCGCCGCGGGAACCGATGTTGACGATGCTTCCGGTCGCGCCGCGGTCGATGAGATGCCGGGCGACGCAGTAGGTCATGTTCGACGCGCCGAGCAGATTGACGTCGATCATGCGGTGCCAGATCCGCTGCCAGTCCGCGTAGGACACATCGGCCACGGAGTGCCGGTTCTCGGCGGACGGCGCGATGGCCGCGTTGTTGACCAGCACATCGACCCCGCAGAGTGCCCGCACGGCCGTCTCCACGATGTCCTGCGCCGCCTGTGGATCACCGAGATCGCCGCCGAGCAGGCAATGGCCGGAGCCGGGCAAGCCGCGCAAGGTGTCCTCGGCATCCGCGCGGCCCGTCGCGTAGTGCACCCCCACCCGGTCGCCGCGCTCGGCGAACGCATGGGCCACGGCCCGGCCGATGCCCCGCGACGCACCTGTGACCAGCACCCGCCTCATCGCGCGAACCCCTTGGACTCGCCTCGGAACGCCTTGCGGACGGGTATGGCCAGATGTACGGCAGGACGCACGGACATGGGGCGGCTCCTCGGCTCGGATGGCTTCAGACCTTGCAGCACCGCATCGGCTAATGTCAACATTCGACATGCCCAGCGCACCGCTCCCCAAGGCCGGCCGCCGCGGACTGGCACAAGAGGCCGCCGACCTCATCCGCGAGGCGATCTTCGCCGGCCACTTCCCGCCCGGATCGCCGCTGCGCGAGGTCGAACTCGCCGCCTCATTGGGGGTCAGCCGCGGATCGGTACGCGAAGGACTCGCGTTGCTCGAACGCGAAGGGCTGGTCCGGAGCGCCTGGCACCGGGGCACCACCGTCATCGACGTCACCGAGCGGGACGTCGAGGAGGTCTACGCCGTACGCGCCGCGCTCGACCGCCTCGCGGCGACGAGCGCGCAGGGCAACGCGACCGCTGAGCAGTTGACCGAACTGGACACCCTGGTCCAGGCGATGGCGGAAGAGAGCGGCGGCGAGGCGTCCGGGGCGAGGCTGCTCGCGCTCGACATCGCCTTCCACGACCTGATCTACGCGGCCGCGAACAACCGCAGACTCGACGCGGCATGGCACGCCGTACGCTCACAGATCTATCTCTTCCAGCTCCGCCGTATCGCCCTCGGCTATGAGCACTACCGGGCCCGGGTGGTGGACGAACACCACGAACTGGCGACGCTCCTGCGCTCCGGCGACCGCGAGACCCTGGCCCGGCGCGCCGAAGAACACGTCGACTCCGCCCGCCGCAGTCTCCTCACCGGACCGCACCCCTGACCGGCCCGGATCGCGGTCCGCCGGGCGGGGGGCGGGGGAGACTCCTTCTCGTTCTCGTTCTCGTTCTCGCCCTCGTTCTGGTTCTAGGACGCGGTCTCGGGTGCGATCAGTGAGCGGGCCACCGCGAGCGCCGCCGCGTGGCGTTCCGCTTGACGGCCGCCCAGTTCGCGGCCGCGTGCCGCGGCCATGACCACAGCGGACAGGGCCAGCCGTCCGCGCATCATGCCCTCGGGCCCTTCGCCGGTGGCCAGTGCGCGGATCAGGTCGCCCAGCCGCCGCTGGAGTGTGCGCGCGGCGGCCAGGCCCCGCAGGGCGTGCTCATTGACCTGGGCACACACCAGCGAGGCACCGTGCTCGCCGCGGACCAGGGCGTCGAACTCCTCGACGGCTCGGATGCGGGTCGCGGCGGACGGCGGGTGGGCGCGTGCGGACTCGATGACGGCGTCGAGTGCCGGGAGCAGTTCCTCGTAGGAACTGGTGAGCAGCTCCTCCTTGTTCGCGAAGTGGTGCAGGACGGCCTGTCTGGTGACCCCCGCCTGCTTGGCGACCTGAGTCAACGAGGTCAGCTCGTAGCCCTGCTCGGTGAACATCTTCAGCGCGATGGCCCGCACGCGCCGACGGGTGTCGGTACGCCTTCGATCGGCTTGCTCCGGCATATTCAACTGCCTTACTTGTAAGTCAGATATTCTGAACGCATGAATGGCACAGAGAGCAACATACCCGCTGGTGGGAGCGGAATCGACGCCTCCTCGCCGATCCTCGACGAAGGGCTTACGGGGCGGCGCGCGCTGGTCACGGGCGGGAGCCGCGGGCTCGGCGCGGCGATCGTGCGGCGACTCGCCGCGGCGGGCGCGACGGTGTTCGCGGCGGCCAGATCGGTGCCGCCCGAGGGTTCGCTGCCGGCGCGGTTCTTCACCGCGGACCTCGCGGACCCCGACGGGGCACGGCAGTTGGCGGAGCGGGTGCGCGAGGCGGCCGGCGGGGTGGACATCCTCGTCGACAACGCCGGCGCCGGCAGCGCCCCGGAGGACACGCTGACCCGGCCGCCGGCGACCTGGCAGTCGGACCTGGAGAGCAATCTGCTGTCCGCGGTCCGGCTGGACCAGGAACTGGTCCCGGACATGGTGGAGCGCGGCTCGGGGGTCGTGGTGCATGTCTCGTCCATCGCGAGCCATCTGCCGCAGCCGGGCCAGGCCGCCTACGCGGCGGCCAAGGCCGCGCTGAACAGCTACAGCCGATCGCTCGCGGCCGAGGTCGGCCCGGCCGGGGTGCGGGTGGTGTGCGTCCTGCC
Source organism: Streptomyces sp. CY-1 (assembly GCF_047218265.1). Lineage (NCBI taxonomy): Bacteria > Bacillati > Actinomycetota > Actinomycetes > Kitasatosporales > Streptomycetaceae > Streptomyces > Streptomyces sp. CY-1. Next base: position 2,179,476 of record NZ_CP178393.1, on the reverse strand, counting down.
GGGCTTCATCGCCACCCCGGGGGCGATCGCGCACCATCAGAAGATCGCCGACAGCCAGGGGGTTTCCCTGGAGGAGGCGCAGCGCGGCCTCGCGGCGCGGTTGAACGTGCCGATGAACCGCCCCGGAACCCCTGAGGACGCCGCCGAGTTGGTCGCGTTCCTGGTGTCGGAGCGGGCGCGCTGGCTCACCGGATCGCAGTTCCGTGTCGACGGAGGCATCCTCGCCCAGGTGTAGTCCGACCGGTGCCACAGCGGCTCCGCGCCCAGGGGGCGCTCAAGGATATTTCCACTATATGTGTCCTTGTCCGGTGGTTCACTGGGCTCAGGCGTGCCCGCGGGGGCACGGGGCCGAGGGGGGACCACCGGATATGGCCACGCCCATCGTCACCGCACTGGCGGTGTATGAAGCCGGCAAGAAGGCGTACGAGGCATGCCAGGGCATCGTCGCCTTCGTCAGCCTCGGCAGTCACACCCCCACTCCCGAAGAGCAGATCCTGGCCCGGCTGGAGGTGCTGCACCAGGATTTCGTCGCCCTCCAGGGGCGGTTCGACGAGGTGCTCGAGGCCGTGAAACAGGCGGTCAGAGTCGAGCAGCAGGCGTATGTCCTCAATCTGCGGCGCGATCTGGAGGGGCTGCGCGGGCGGGCCCGCACGGCCACGGACGAGCTGAGCGCCTGGGTCGCCGACGGGCGTAAGGACCCCCTGCTGCGGTCCAACGCGGACAACAACTCACGGCTGGCGGCGAATACGCTGCTGGAGGGCGACTCCTACTTCTACCGCCCGGATCCCAATGCGCCGGAAAGCGTCTTCGACCACCGGCTGGCGTATATCGCCTACGTCTATGTGCTGACGGTCCGCTTCGGTGTGATCGCCGGGCTCAATCCGCAGTACCGCGAGGACCGGCTGGCCCGCGAGGAGCTGACCCGGCACGCGGCGCGGCTGGACTGGGTGTTCCAACACGCCGACCAGGCCATCGAGCCGCATACCGGCGGCGGTCCCGACAACCGCGGCAGCTACTTCCTGGCCCACCAGTGCGTGGACCACATCACCGGCTACGACACGGGGCACACCGAAGTCGGCTGGCGTCCGGGAGGCCAGGCCGAATACGACGACGCCCGCGCCTACTAAGCCGATCAGTTGCGCGCCGATATGCGGGTCAGGACGGGGCTGGCCAAACTCATGGGCCTCCACGACACCGTGGCGTACTGGGCCAAGGACCCACGCACACCCGGATGGTCCCCCTGGACCCCGGTGGAGGTGCCGGACGGCATCGTGTCCCTGGCCGCGGCGTCGGACCGGCCGGGGCACACCGTGCTGGTGTGGCGGGACCCGGACAAGGGACAGCTCCGCACCACGTCCTACGACGCCACCTCGGCCGCACCGGCCTGGAAGCCATCGGCGGCCATCAGCGCGGAGAACCTGGTGCGGAAGGAACCCACGCCGCGCGCCGTGTCATCGGGGCCGGGCCTGATCACCGTGGTGATGCGGGGCAAGGAGGGCGGCATCTACGCCACACGCACCGACCCCACCCGGCCGACCGGATGGCTGGACGCCCCGGTCAAGGTGAGCGGCGACACCACCGATGTCTCGTTCGGCGAGGCCGCCGCCGCACCGGGCTCGGTCGTCGTGATGTGGCAGGACAATGGCACCGGCACACTGATGGCCGCGTTCCAGAACGCCAAGGGGGCATGGGGGCCACCGCAGGCGGCGACCCCGGCAGGCGCCATTTCGCTGAACTCGGACCTCGCGGTGGCCTGTCCGGCGCCCGGGGTGGTGCTGGCCGTGTGGACCATGAACAACCGCACACTGCACAGCGTCACCTACGATTCCCACGCGCCCGGCCCCGCGTGGAGCGCACCCGCCCAGATCGCCGAATTCCCCGGGAAGGACTTCGCGTCGTCCATCCACGCCATGGGCACCGGCGACGGAAAGGCCGATGTGGTCTGGCAGGGCACCTTCGGGGCCATGTGGAACCTCCACTACGACGGCGGCTGGAGCGCCCCGGCCGAGATCACCCCACAGCACCTCACCAAATGGGGCTATCCCTACACGATCGTCCCCGCCGTGTCCGGGGACCGGCGGCTCAACTGGTTCTGGCAGGGCCGGGACAGCCGCGTGCAGACCATCTACCGGGATCCCCAGCAGCCCCAGTGGTCGGCGCCGCAGCGGCTCGGACAGCCCTGGTGGTCGTACGCCGAACTGGCCGCGGTGCCGTCGTCGGCCGGGAGCGTATCGCTCTACCGGGTCGACTTCGGCAGCGAGATCGGCGAGGTGCCAAGGCTCCAGACATGCTTCTACGACACGGCCACGCCGACGGCGTCGGCCCGCATCGCGGACGCCCGAGCGCTGGTGGCGCGGGCCCAGACCCTCTGGAACCTGCCCGGCCCGGCGCGCGAGGAGGCCAACGCGCGGGCGGCCGACGCGATCGCGGTGGCCCGCGAGGCTGTGGCCCTGGACTCCGGCTTCCGCGCGACACTCGCGCAGTGGCTGGTGTTTCCGACGATCCCGTACCTGCGGCAGTCCGGCGGGAGGGACCAGGCGCTCGCGCGGGCGCGGGAAGCCGTGGACATCTTCACCGCGCTCAACGCCACCGATCCCGCGGCGTATGGGCCGAAGCTGGCGGCGAAGAAGCTCGTCGCCGATATCCAGGCCGAAACGCAGTCCGCCGATGTCCAGTCCGCAGATGCCCAGCCCGGCTGAGGCGTCCGGGGGCGCGCCGGGCGTCAGCTCCGGTCGCGGCTGCCCGTGGCGTGGGGGCTCCGGTACGCCGTCGGCGGTTGGCCGAGGAGCTTCTTGAACGCGGCCGTGAAGGCGGCGGGGTTGTCGTAGCCGAGCTGGGCCGCGATGCGGGTGACGGGCATGCCCGCGGTGAGGTGCTGAAGGGAGTGCAGGACGCAGGCGCGTTGCCGCCATTGCGAGAAGCTCAGGCCGGTGCCGCGCTGGAACAGGCGGGCCAGGGTGCGTTCGCTGATGCTGAGGGCAGCGCACCAACGGGCGGGCGGATCATGGATATCCGGCTTCCGCAGGAACGCCTCGCACAGGCCGCGCAGCCGCGGATCGGAGGGCAGCGGCACATCGAGCGGCAGCGGGGTGAGGTTCTTGAGCTCGTCGAGGATGAGGGCCGCCACCGCCGCGTCGCGGCTGTGCTCCGGGTAGCGCGGCTCCATCTCCACGGCCTCCAGGATCAGCGCCCGCAGCAGCATGGAGACATCGACGGCCTGACAGCGGGCCGGGAACCACGGCACGGCCGCGGGCTCGATGTAGAGGCTGCGGGTGCTGACACCCGTCATCGTGACCTGATGCCCGGTCGCGGGCGGGATCAGCACGGCGCGGGCGGTGGGTATCGTCCAGCTTCCGTCCGCCGTCTCGACCCGCATCACACCGGTGGCCGCGTACAGCACCTGGGCACGGCGGTGCTCATGCCAGACGAGCAGATGGCCCTGGGGGTAGTCGGTGCCGATGGCCAGCACGGCACGATCGAGGTCGTCCACCTCCGCGACCCGGATGTTGCGCATACCGCGAGGCTACGCGGGACCGCGCGCCCCTGTCTGCTGCGCGTAGGAATATGGCAATCCGTCGATTGCCCGCCACGCCTGGTGGTCCCTAGCGTTGGACCAGTGCTGACCTCGTTCTCCACTCTCCTCCTCCTCGGATGCCTGACCGGCATCACGACGGTGCTCTTCGGCTTCGGCGGCGGTTTCATCACGGTCCCCGTCGTCTACGGCGTTCTGACCGTGACGGCGTCGCCGGGAAGGGACGCGGACGCCATGCACATCGCCGTGGCGACCTCGGCGGCGGTCATGGTCGTCAATGCCGCCGCGGCGGCGCTGGCCCAGTGGCGGCAGGGCCGACTGCGCGGCGCGTACGTCTGGCCGCTGGCGGCGTTCATCGCGGTCGGCGCCGTCGTCGGATCCTTCGCGGCCACCTTGATCGGCGGCACGGCGCTGCGCCTGCTGTTCGCCGCCTACCTGCTGGTGACCATCGCCGACAGCCTGCTGCGGAAGGGCTTCCTCTCCGTGGCGCATCAGACGCGTCCGGAACCCCTGGGGCGGCGCACCACCACCCTCGGCGGCATCGGTATCGGCCTGGTGGCCGCGGGCCTGGGGGTGGGCGGCAGCGTCATGACGGTTCCGCTGCTGCGCCGCAGGGGTCTCCCCATGGCCGAGGCGACCGCCATGGCCAACCCCCTCAGCGTCCCCGTCGCCCTGGCCGGAACCCTCGTCTACGCGCTAGCCCCCGCCACATCCGCGGGCCCGGGACAGCTCGGCTACGTCGATCTCACCGCGGGCGCGGCGCTGCTCATCGGATCACTGCCCACCATCGCCGTGGCGCGGCGCGTCACCGGCCGGGTCCCGGACCGGATCCACTCCGTCGCCTACATCGTCCTGCTCCTGATCGTGCTGGTCGTGATGGTGTGGATGGGAGTCTGACGCGTCTGACGCGCCGGTCTTCCGGACAGACCTCGTCGGTGCGAAAGCGCGGCGGCTCAGCCCGCGTTCTGCGCGCCGAAACGCAGGCCGTCGAAGAGGATCGCCGTGATCTGCACGGCTTCGTCCTGCCAGCCCTCCGTGGTGTGCATTCCGCAAATGCTCCCCAGCGCGCGCAGCAGTGTGCGTCCGCTGACGCCGCCACGGATGGTGCCGGCCGCTGTACCCGCTTCGAGCAACTGATGGAGGGCCTGTGCCATCCGCGTGCGGGCGTCATCGAAGATCGGTGAGTCCGTCGCCATGATGCTCTCCAGCGCGACGGCCATTCCCTTGCCCACGGCCGCGTGCTCCACGAGCAGCAGCAGGAAGTGGCGCAGGGCCTCGTCCGGGGCGTGAAGGGCAAGGAGTTCCGCGGGGGCCGCGCACAACTCGTCGACCTCCTGGCGGTAGACCTCCTCGACGAGGGCTTCGCGTGTCTCGAAGTGGCGGTAGAGCGTCCCGACCGCCACTCCGGCCCGCCGGGCGATCTCTTCCACGTGAGCGTCGGCCTCGCCGGTGAGGAACGCCTCCCGCGCCGTGGCCAGGAGCGCCTCGCGGTTGCGGCGCGCATCGGCGCGCATCGGACGTGACGACGGCAACGGTGCCTCCATAAGGTGAGTCGGGTTCCGTTTATGTATAGTTTCCGGAGTCCGGTTCACTTTACTGGAGGGGTACTCCCATGACAGTTCCGGAAGAGGGGCTCAGCGGCCTTCGTGTGCTGGTCACCGGCGCCAGCCGTGGTCTGGGCGAGGCGACCGCCCGTCGATTCGCCGCCGCGGGCGCGAGGGTGCTGACCGCCTCGCGCAGCGCTCCTCCGGAGGATCTGCCGGCCACCTTCATCCCCGCGGACCTCGCGACGGAGCAAGGAGCGGCGGAGCTCGGCCGACGGGTCATCGACAGCGTGGGCGGGGTGGATGTCCTGGTCAACAACGCGGCCGCCGCGAGCGCTCCGATGCCGACCCTGAAGCGGTCCGACGCGTCGTGGCGTGCGGACCTCGAGATGAACCTGCTCAGTGCCGTCCGGCTCGACCGGGCCCTGGTCCCGGGGATGGTTGAGCGGGGTTCCGGCGTCGTCGTGCACGTTTCGTCGATCGCGAGCCGACTGCCGCAGCGCGCCGAAGCGTCCTACGCGGCGGCCAAGGCGGCGCTCAACGCCTACAGCCGCGAGCTGGCGACCGAAGTGGGAGAGCACGGCGTGCGGGTGGTGTGTGTCCTGCCGGGTTTCGTGGCCACCGAGGGCGCCGTCCAGCACCTCCAGCGCATCGCCGACCGGCAGGGCGTTGGCCTGGCGGAGGTACAGCGGCAGATCGTGGATCACCTCAACGTGCCGATGGGCCGGCCCGGCGATCCCGAGGACGTGGCGGAGATGATCGCCTTCCTCGCGTCCGGCCGCGCGAAGTGGCTCACGGGCGCCCAGTTCCGGGTGGACGGCGGCATCATCCCCGTGGCGTAGGCCCAGGGCCGGGCCGTCTCCGGGCGGCCCGAGCCGCGCCCGGCCAGTCGCCCTCGTCCACGCCGGATCCCCCGACCGGCTGTTCGGGCAGCGGCCCGAACAGCCGGTCAGGGGTGTTATCGGCCACGCCGATGTGTCGTGCCCTCAGCGCGTGTCGTTCCCCGGGTCCTTGTCACAGACCGTGTTCCGCGCGGGCAGTTCGCCGGTTCGCAGGTAGTCGTTGACCTGGCGGTAGACGCATCGGTTCGGGTAGACGGTGTAGACGCCGTGCACCTGTGCCCGCAGGGTGATCATCCGGGAGTTCGGCATCTTCCGGTGGAGCCCCTGCCCGTTGCCATAACTGGTGCGCGGGTCGCCGGTGGCCTGGACAATCAGGCCCGGTGCGTCGTTGCCGCCGGTCACGGGCGGCTCCAGTGGTGTGTTGGGCCAGAGCGCACACGGGTGTACGCCGTTGAAGAGCGGTCCGTACAGCGGCATCGTCGCCCGGCTGCGTTCGACGTTGCGCCGGTACCAGGACAGGTCCCGTGGTGCGGCGCGGTCCCCGCACAGCAGGGCGAGCTGGAGGGAGTTCTGGATGTCCGACACGTCGTCCGGGGGGCCGAGCGTGGCGCGCAGCTCCTCGGTCGGCTCGACGGTGCGGCCCCGGGCGGCGTCATGGAGCACCCGGATGTTCTTCGCCGCGCGGGCGAACTCCCGGTCGTCGGCCATCACGTCCGCCAGTACGGCCGGCACCTGCTGGCCGTCCGCGGTGTACGGGCCCACTCGCAGGGGTGTGCGGGCCGCCTGCCGAGCAATCCCCTCGACGGTCGCCCGGACCTTCGCCGGAGTGTCGCCGAACCCGTAGACGGTGTGGCGGCGGGCGGCCCACGCCGCCCAGGTGTCGAGGAACGCCTCGTTCGCCGCGGTCGCGTCGCGGAACGCCCGGACGTTCCACCGGGCCGGGTCGATCGCGCTGTCCAGCAGCAGCCGGTCGGTACGGCCGGGGAACATCGCCGCGTAGACCGCACCGAGGTAGGTGCCGTACGAGATCCCGAAGTACGAGGTCTTCCGCTCTCCCAGCACCGCCCGGAGCACATCCATGTCCCGGGCGGTGTTGCGGGTGGTGAAGTGCCGCAGATACGACATACGTTTCCCATACACGTGCCGGCAGCTCTTCACCAGGTCCGCTTCGTGCCGGGTCTGGGCCCGGAACCCGGCGTCGTCGTATCCGGCCGAGCGCAGCCAGTGGCCGGAGGTGCCGCAGCGCAGCGGGCTGCTGCGGCCCACGCCGCGCGGGTCCATGCCGATCAGGTCGTAGCGGGCGGCCAGTTGCCTGCCCATGGCGGGCGCGTCGTACAGCGGCATGTCGAGGGTGTTCCCGCCGGGGCCACCGGAGTTGTGCATCATCACCCCGATGCGGTGCGCGGTGTCGGTGGCCTTGATGCGGGAGAAGCCGATGGTCAGGGTGGCCCCCTGAGGGTTCCGATAGTCCAGCGGCACGCGGATGGTGGCGCAGCGGGCACCGGCCGCGTCCAGCTCCTTGTGATCGCATGCCGTCCAGTGGGGGCGCTGTTCGACGAAGGTGCGAAGCGAGCCGGGCCCATCCGCCTCGGTCGTCGCGTGGTTCACGCTCCGTGCGGCGGTGGTCTGGGCGAGGGCGGGGCTCCCGGTGAAGGCCAGCGCCGCGGCCAGCGTGGTGATGGCGGCGGTGCGCATGATGCGTGGGTTCATGAGGGAGAGCCGCCCTTCGTGGCGGCGTTCCTGAGTGTCCGGTGAGGCTTCGTCATGCCTCAGCACAATCCCGTTTCCCGGACGGTCCCCACAATCCGGCCCGCCCCCGGGAGGCCCCGGGGGATAGCCCCCCGGGGGGAGTGCGCCGGGCCCGGCGACCAGGAACCCCGTTGCAGGGGGCGCCGGGCGGGTCAGATGAGCTTGTCGTCGATGTCGAGCGAGCCGACGATCGACCGCAAGCTCGCGATGAGCGCCGTAATGGAACCGTCGCGGGCCTCGGCGCGGCTGATCGCGCAGATCCGGACACTGTCGGAGGCATCGGCGACCGGCCGGAACACAACAGTGGGCAGGGGATTGGAGAACGCGATCGGCCCGGGGTGGAGACCTACGTGTCCGCGCGTGGCCACATGCACGGCAAGCTCGTCGTAACGCCCCACCTCCTCGATCTGGGTACGGGGGATACCGGCCCGGATGATGTCCGCCTGTAGCCGGCTCTCCAGGTAGGGGTTGTCGGCGAGCGGGGTGATCAGGATCCGGCGGGTGCGGAGGTCGGTGAGTGCCACCTCGCGGCGGCTCGCCAGCGGGTCCGCCGCCTGCACCATGGCGACCAGCGGGAACTCGCCGAGCACGGCACTGGCGATCCCGCGTTGCTCGGGGACCGACCAGCACAGGCCCACGTCCACCTCGCCGTTCGCCACGGCGGCCAGTTGCTCGGGGGTGTGCATGGGCACCGGACGCCACCGGCCCCGGGCCTCGTCGTCGGCGGTGGCGCTGCCCGGCCAGGCGTCGACCAGTCCTGGCAGGATGAGCTGTCCCAGCTCCGGAGTGTGGGCGACGACGAGGTCACGATGGCGCGCCGAGCGCAGGCGGGCGGTGCGATGGGCCTGGTGCAACGCCTCGATGGGCCCCCGGATCGCGGCGGCGAACTCGGCGCCGAAAGGGGTCAGTTGCACCCGTCGACTCGTACGCTCGACGAGCCGGCCGCCGAGGCTGCGTTCCAGACCGGCGACGGCCTCGCTGACACTGGGCGGGGCCAGTCGCAGACGGTCGGCGGCGCGCCGGAAGTGGAGTTCGTCCGCGACGGCGAGGAAGCACTCCATCTGACGCAGGTTCACTGCCGTCCTCCCGTCACTCCATGTGTGCGAAACCCCATAGTGTTTGCACCACGACGAACAGCCATAGTGACATCCGATCACCGCGACCGGGATCGAGGACCCGTCGCGGCGTGCGTAGCCCGAGGGAGACAGCGTGACCGAGACCGGTGGGCGGCGGCCGGGGCGGGCCTGGATCGCGCGGCTGGGCCCGCGGGGCGCGGTCGAGCTGGACCGGGCGGCAAGCCCGCGCGCGGTCGTCGAGGACGCCGTCGCGCGTGTCGGCGCGGACCCCGTGCGCTGGGCGATCGAGCTGAACTCCCTGGTCGTACGGCGGATCGTCGGCGAGGTGCCGAGCCTCGGCGGTAGCCCGGCCGCGGTCGAGCTGCTCCGCCGTGGCAATGAAGCGACCACCCTGCGGGCACTGTTCACTCTGGTGGAAGGCCCGGCAGCGGCCCCGCCCACCGATGAGGCGCTCCTGGAGGGCATCCACGAGTTCGTCCACCGGGCCGTACCGCTCGAGCGGGTGTTGCACGGCGTCCGGATCGGACACGCGGCAACGACCGAGGCGTTTCTGCGGGCCTGTGCCGAGCTGGTCGACCCGGAGATGGCGGTCGATGAGGTCACGGCGGTCTCCCGCGAGCTGTTCTCCTACGTCGATGACCTCTCCGACACCATGATCCGCGCCTACCTCGTGGAGCACGAGGCGTGGAGCACCAGCGCGGCCGCGGCTCGGGCCGACATCGTGCGTTCCCTGCTGAGTGATGCCACGGCCACGGCCACGGATGTCGGCGAGGCGTCGCGTGTCCTCGGCTACGACCTGCGGCGCACCCACGAGGCGGTGGTGGTGTGGTCGGACACGCCGAACGGCAACTCCACGCTTCAGGCGGCGGCCACCGAGGCGCTCCGGGCCCGGGGCGCCACCACGACGCTGGTCGTCCCCGTGGCCTCAAGGCGGTTGTGGGCGTGGGGCACGGTGTCTCGGGACGGCTCGGTGCCTTCGGGCGGCTCGGTGCCTTCGGGCGGCACACGCCGGACCGGTTCGTGGGAGACCATCGCGGAGGCCCTGTCCCGGCAGCGGACGCAGGCGGCCTTCGGGACCCCGGGCGGCGGCGTCGAGGGCTTCCGCCGCTCCCACCGCGAGGCCGAGCGCGGGGAGCGGATCGAGCGACTGCGACGCGAGGCCGGGCGGGTGCCGAGGCATGCGACCGTCTACGCCGACGTGGCCGCCATCGCACTGTTGGCCACCGATCTCGACGCGGCCGGTGACTTCGTACGACGCGAACTCGGCGGGCTCGCCACCCGCACCGCGTCGATGGAGGCGCTGCGGACCACGCTGTACCACTACATCGGCGCCGAGCGCAGCCTCGCGGATGTCGCCCGACGTCTGCACGTGGCCAGGGGGACGGTGACCTACCGCGTGAAGCGGGCCCAGGAGGTGCTGGGACACGGCCTCGACGAGCGCCGCTTCGCCCTCCACACGGCGCTGGCACTCGCCGAGGAACTGGGGGACGCGGTCCTCCAGCCCAGCAGCCCGGTGCGGCAGACCAACAGCCCGGTGCGGCAGCCCAACAGCCCGGTGCGGCAGACCAGCAGCCCGGTGCGGCAGCCCAACAAACCGGTGCCGCAGCCCAACAGGCGCCCCGAATCCTGAGCCGACAGACCAAGCGCCCGTCCCGGGAGCCGGAGTTCACTGTGTGAGGTCGGACGCGGGGACACACCACACCACGCATCCCGACAGACGAACCCATACACCTGCGGGAGGCGCACGATGATCAACCGAGAGACCTTCGTCGAGCTGATGAGCGGGGTGTGCTCACCGGTCACCGTGGTGACGGCGACGACCGCCGACGGACGACCGCACGGCACCACCGTGTCGAGCCTTGCCTCGCTCTCGCTCGACCCTCCGCTGGTGAGCTTCGCCCTGGACCGCTCCTCGCGGCTGCTGCCCCACCTCCAGCCGGGGGACAGGGTGGGAGTGAACATCCTCGGCGCCCACCAGCGGGAGTTGGCGTCGGCATTCGCCCGCCGGAGCGGATCGGGCTCGAAGTTCGACGGCGTCACCTGGACCCTCCGCGCCGGGCTGCCCTACCTGCCCGAATCCGCGGGCTGGACGGCGGGACACGTCGAACGCCACGTGGACGGCGGTGACCACATCCTGCTCGTCGTCGGCGTCGAGGAGGCCGAGCCGAGCCCTGCGGCCCCGCTGACCTACGCACGCCGGGTCTTCGGCACCCACACCCCTCTCGCCGTCGCGAGCTGAGCCGTACGGCCCGTACGACCGCTACGGCCCGACCGACCGCTACGGACCGACCGACCGCTACGGCCCTACCCCCTGATCCCCGACACCGAAATGACGACGATGACCATCACCCTGGACGTTCCCCGCACCACCGACACCGCACGCGCCCTGCGGTCCGAGCTCGTCGAGCGCGCCGCCACCCTGCGACCGCTGATCACCGCCAATGCCCATCAGACCGACCGCGAGCGCATGGTTCCCGCCGAGAACATCGAGGCCCTGGCCGAGGCGGGCCTGCTCTCGCTGATGCGACCCGCCCGTTACGGCGGTTTGCAGACCGACTACCGCACCCTGCTGGAGGTCGGCCGCGAGGTCGGACGGGCCTGTGGCTCCACCGCCTGGCTGACCTCACTGCTCAACGCCAGCGCCTGGTTCGTCGGGCTCTTCCCGGCCCGGGCCCAGGACGACGTATGGGCCAACACCCCCGATGCCCGGGTCGCAGGCGTCGTGACCCCCTCGGGCACCGCGCGCGTGGTCGAGGGCGGCTACCGGGTGAGCGGGCGCTGGGCCCCGGCCTCCGGGTGCGCCCACGCCGACTGGGCGGTCCTCGGGGTCACCCGGCCGGATGCCGAGGGCACGTCGGACGCCGTCGGCATCGTGCTGGCGCCGATGTCGGAGCTGACCATCGAGGACACCTGGTTCGTGGCGGGCATGCGCGGAACCGCCTCGAACACGCTCGTCGGCGAGGACCTCTTCGTACCCGCACACCGCTTCCACTCCGTCCCCGACGCCGTCGAGGGCCGCTATGCCACACCCTTCACCGACGAGGCGCTCTACCGGGCACCGTTCGTGCCGACCGCCGCGCTCGTCTTGACCGGGCCCCAGCTCGGGCTGGCCGCGGCCGCTGTCGACCTCCTGCTGGAGAAGGCCCCGGGGCGAGCGCTGACCCTGACAAGCTACGCCTCCCAGGCCCAGGCACCCACCATCCAACTCGCCGCCGCGAAGGCGGCGTCGCTCGCCGACTCCGCCCAACTGCACGCCTACCGCGCCGCCGCCGACATCGACGAGGCCGCGCGGGCCGGGGTGTTCCCCGATTACGATGCCCGGGCGCGGATGCGGATGGACGCGGGAATGGCGGTGGTCCACGCGCGTGAGGCGGTCCGCATCGTGTGCTCGGCCCAGGGTGCTTCGAGCTTCGGCGAGTCCAACCCGTTGCAACGGATCTGGCGGGACATCGAGACCGGGAGCCGGCACGCCGTCCTCAACCCCGAAGTGGCCGCCGAGATCTACGGGAAGTCGCTGTTCGGCATCCGGGGCACGGTTTCCGCGATGATGTAGGACGGCGCCGCCACCGCGCGTCGACTGCTCGAAGCCGGTAAACCGCGGCACGCAAGTAGCGGCCCCGCCCCGCCCCGCCCGGCCCCGCCCACGGCCATGGGCGGACTCGGCGAGGTCAACCGGCTCCGTGACCTCCGTGGTGCAGCCGGTAGTGCTGGGCGAGGAGGTCACGTCCGTAGTCGTTGCCGTTGGGCGCCCGCACGATGGTGTGGACGTGGTAGCGGGCGGGCTCGGGATTGGTGAGGAAGACACCGGGATGGTTGTCGTACTCGACCAGGAGCACGGGGGAGTGGATCCGGTAGTAGAAGGCGCACTCGTCGTCGTGGCCGCCGCGCCAGGCGAAGCGCGTCTCGTCGAAGTGTTCACGGACGAGCGCCAGGGTGCGCTCGGCCTGTGGCGGCGGGAGGCGGTTGAGATACACCCGGATCAGCTCCACCAGACCGTCACGCTGGTCGGCCGGCAGGCTCGCCGCGACGACCCCTTCGGGAGGCAGGACGAGGTTGTCGCTGCCCGCGCCGGCGAGATGCCGTCCGTTCCACGGGCCGGCGAGCTCGGGCGGCAGGTCCTCCGCGCGCAGCGACGGGCCCATCAGGAACTCCTCCTCCCGGTTGGGGTCCAGAGTGCGGCGGAACGCCAGGGCGACCTCGGTCTCATCGCCCAGGGCCCGGACCCCCTCGAATCGCCCCGTCCCGGTCGTCGGCTCGGCACCGAGGAACACCGGGGCGAGAATCACCTGCCCGCCGACGAAGACGCAGTGCACATCCACGTGATGGCCCATGAGCTGCCACCCCCAGGGGGAGTCGCCCGAGGGGGTCCCGAAGACGGTGAACCAGTAGGCGAACTCCGTGAGGGTGTCCCGGTAGTCGTCGATGAGCTCGCCCAGGTTCTCGTTGAGCGCCATCACGGCTCGCACCTGGGCGTAACCGGCAGGGCTGAGACTGGCCTCGATGACGGCGAGCGCGCGGTCGCGGTCGCGGTCGGCGAGCCGTTCCAGGCGCATGCCCTTCGGGTGCCACGTCGGGATCGCGTTCGTCCACAGGCGCCACTCCGGGGCGTCCATGGGCAGGGCGGCGACCACCCGCTGGTGGGGCGCCAGCCCGTCGAGGTAGGCCCGGGCCGCCGCGGTGGCGGCTTTCGGGGATGTCCCCGCGTCATTCAGCCGGTAGAGACCCGGTCGCGGGGTGCCGTCCTCGGTGATGCCGACGAAGGGCTCGCGGTGCCGGCGTAGACCGGCGGTCAGCTCGAAGGCCGCCTCCGGGGGAAGCAGATCGTCGAAGAGGTGGGAGTCGACGATGGGCAGAGCGCCCCGGGTGGTCGGCAGGGGGAAATCTTCCGGATGTCGCTGATCGGACATCGGTCTCCTTACTCGGTGGGAACGGCGAGGAGGTCTTATTCGGTGGGGACGGCGAGGACGTCGCCCGGCATGAGGAAGCGGTTCTCGATCCGCCGGGAGGCGATGAGCCAGCGGTGAGCCTCGCCATCCGCTTCGCCCGCCACTTCGCCGACCCGCACGAAGCGGTCGTACACGTCGGCGACCAGCACCGGCACGGTCGTCGGTACGGGTGGCGTTCCGTCCTGTGCGTAGAGCACCAGGGCGGATATGGCCTCGACACGCTCGCTCTCGTGGCGCAGGACATGGAAGTTGGACATCAGATGACGCGACACCCGCGGTCCCCGTGCGGTGCGGTCGCGGTAGACGCCGCTGATCTCGTCGGTGCCGCGGAAGGTCCGGCGCGAGAACGTCAGCTCGGCGTCGGCGGTGAAGAAGCCGGCGGCCGCCGAGCCGTCGCCGTGATCGATCTCGTACCACAGCGCCGTCACCAGCATGGACAGTTCGGTGTGCAGGAGGGCGAGGCTCATCGGCGGGCTCCCGGCGCGGCGGTACGCGCACCGCGCACCAACGCGTGTGCGCCCTGGCGCAGCATCGTGGTGTCGGCCCCCAGGACGAGGAAGTCGTACCCGCGACGATCCAGCAGTTCCGACGCGTTGCCCGAGGCCGTGGTGCCCAGGGTGATGCGGTGGTCGGCACAGCGCCGTTCGGCCGCCGCGACGAGGTCGGCCATCCTGTCGTCGTTCTCCTCGAACTGGCCGGAGACCGCGAGATCGGTCGGGCCGATGAAGACCGCGTCGACACCGGAGACCGCACCGATCTCGGCGATCGACGAGAGCGCTCCGGCGCTCTCGGCCTGGACCACGAGGCGGACCTCGTCATTGCCGGTCCGCAGATAGTCACCGAGGGTCTCGAGCCCCCACCGGCCGGCTCGTCCGGAGGTGCTGGCCCCGCGCCGTCCGAGCGGAGGGAACCGTGTCGCTCGTACGGCCTCCCGCGCCCGGGCGGCGTCATCGACCTGCGGGACGAACAGACCGGCCGCGCCCGCGTCGAGCGGGACCTGGACATCGCGTGGCGCGGTACCGGCGACCCGGACGAAGGACACGAGCCCGCAGCCACGGGCCAGCCCGATCATGGTCGATATCATGCGGGTGTCGATCGCGCCGTGCTCGGCGTCGATCACGACGAAGTCGAACCCGGCGAGTGCGAGCAGTTCGACGCTCTCCGGTGCGGGGAGTTTGACCCAGGCGCCGAGTTGGGGGAACGCATCGCCCGTCACGGCCGGACCCTCCGGATCCCCCGGTATTCACCGGCGTTGAGCACCCAGCCCTTCGCGAGGAAGTCCTCGCGCGGTGGTGCGAAGACGTCGATGAGCGTGTGCGGGCCCGCGCCCACGGCGCGGGTGGTGTGCACGACGGTCGGCGGGATCAGTGTCATCGAGGGACTGCCGACCTGGACGTGCTCATCGTCGCGCCACTCACTCATCCGGGGGGTCCACGGGACCCGGAGGTGATGGGCGTAGTTCCCGACGAGGGTCACCGACATCTGCTCGAAGTCCTCGTGGGAATGGGGCGAGAGCCGTTCGGTGTCACGTGGCCCCTCGTGCACCGGAAACCAGTTCACCATCAGCGACGCGGTCCGGAAGATCCGGCCGAGCCGTCCCTCCTCGGCGGGGATGTCCCGCAGACGATGTATCCGGATCCCCTCGCCGCCGGTCTCGGTGGGCTCCGGCAGCGGTGCGGCTCGCGGGTCGGCCCCGGCCGCGTGGTTGACGGCCCGTCTCATCTGCTCCTCGCAGCGGGCGGTGAACACCCGCGCCACCGTGGTCGACGCCGCCGCGTGCACCGTGCTCGTCCCGGCCGGTACGACGACGAGCGCGGGCTCGGGCACGGACACCGTGGCCCGGCCCATGGCCCGGCCGTCGTGCTCCACGGCCACCACCGCGTCGTCCTGGACGAGCAGCATGTACTCGTCGGGCAGGTGGTGCTCGGTGAGGCGGTCACCCGCTGCGAGTTCGGTGATCGCTACGACGAAGTTGCGGCCGCACACCGACCATGTACGGCTGCCACCGGCGGAGATCAGGTCCGGAGCACGCTCGGAGATCTCGTCGACGAGGGAAGTTGCCTTGATTGCGGCGATGGCCATCGGACCTCTCCTGGGGAACGGCTTGGATGCCATCAGCTTCCTGTCGGCTCGGCGGCGGAACAATCGCGAGTTTCCGAGCGCACCGATCGGCCGAGCCGAACCATCCATCGCACGACGGCATCAGAACGGCAGCGTCAGAACGACAGCGGCAGGGCTCCGGACGAGGCTCACCCTCCTTCGAGTTCTTGGCGCACGGTGGCGGCGATTCGGGTGAGTGCGGCGCTGAGGTGGCGGCGTTGAGCGGCGCTGAGCGGATCGAAGACGAGCCGCTTCACCTGCGCGACGTGTTCCGGCGCGCTCGCGACGACCTTCTGCCGGCCGGTGTCGGTCAGTGTGGCGAGGGTGTATCGGCCGTCGGTGGGGTCGGGTCGGCGGGCGACCCAGTCGCGGGCTTCGAAGCGGTCCATCACCTTCGACAGGCGGGGCTGCGTGCTGTCGCAGTCCCGGGCCAGGTCGCTGAGTCGCATCGTGGCCTCGTCGGTCATGGACAGCCGGGCCAGAACGCCGTACTCGAAGTTGGAGATGCCCGCATCTCGTTGTAGCTGACGGTCGAGGGCCGCCGGGAGTGCGATGACGACGGTGAGCAGGGCCTGCCACAGCTCTTGCTGGTCGTCGTCGAGCCAGGGTGACGAAGTGTCCATGCCTCACATCCTACTTGCCTGGGCAACTCAGATGACTTGCCCAGGCAACTCAATCGGGGTTACGTTTGACTTGCCTGGGCAAGTCAAAGGGCGCTCTCTCTCGCCCAACACCGATACATCGACACACACAAAGGGAAGTGCCATGAAGGCAGTGCGCTACCACGGCTTCGGCAGCAGCGAGGTCCTGCGCTACGAGGAGGTCGAGCGTCCGGTCCCCGACACCGGGCAGGTGCTGGTGCGGGTGGCGGCCACGTCGTTCAACCCGGTCGACGACCACATCCGCGCCGGAGCCCTGAACGCGATGCTCCCCATCGCTCTCCCGCATGTGCCCGGGATCGACCTGGCGGGCACCGTCGCCGAACTCGGGCCGGAGGTGACAGGCGTGGCGGTCGGCGACCGGGTCGTGGCCATGCTGCCCCTCGACGCAGTGGGCGCGGCCGCCGAGTACGTGCTCGCCCCGGCCGAGGCCCTGGCCGCGGCGCCCCGGTCGATCGACCTGGCCGACGCCGCGGCGCTGCCCCTTACTGGCCTGTCGGCCTGGCAGGTGTTGTTCGAGCTCGCCGAACTGAAGCCCGGGCAGACCGTTCTGGTCAACGGCGCAGGGGGCGCGGTGGGCAGTCTCGCGGTGCAGCTCGCCGTCGACGCGGGAGCGCAGGTGACCGCATCGGCCAGTCCGCGGCACGCCGAGCGGCTTCAGGGCTACGGCGCCCGGGTCGTCGGCCGCCTCGATCTCGCCGCGGGCCCCGCCACGGTGGGTGGCCCCTTCGAGGTTCTGCTCAACCATGTGCGCGGCACCGAGGAAGAGGCCGCGCAACTGTCGCGCTACGTCGCCGACGGCGGCGTAGCGGCCAGCACGGCGGGCCCGATTCCGGAGGACCCCGCCCGCTCGGTACGCGCGGCCGGCCTGTGGGTCCGCGGCGACGCCGCCCAGTTGACCGAGCTGGTGGCCAGGGTCGATGACGGTCGGCTCCGCATCCACATCGCCGACCGCCGCCCGGTGGCCGAGTCGCGCGCCGTGCATGAGGACTCCGCCGCCGGGCGACTGCCCGGCAAGACGGTGCTGATCGCCCCCTGACCGTCCCCTGATCGCCGCCTGATCGCACACCGGCCGGGACGCCCGCCGTTCGCTCTCCGGCCGACCGGCCGGCGTTTCGGCTGCCGGAGCCTCAGCCGGCGGCCACGGTGCGATCCAGGAGAGAGAGCAGACGGTCCCAGTGGCGCTTCCGCCCGGCGGTGCTGAAAGCGTCGGTGTCCGACATGGTGAAGCCGTGGAGGGTGTCGGGGTAGATCTCGCAGGTGTGGCCGACACCCGCGGCATCCAGGGCCTGGTAGAGCTCACTGATGACCTCGGGCGACAAGTCGCCCTCGGCGAGGCCGAGATGGACTTCGGCGGTGAGCTTGGGCACGAGGCGGTGTGGGCTGTCGGGCGCGTCGGTGACCACGAAACCGGGATGGAATCCGGCGACGGCGGCCACCTGGTCCGGATGGGCCGCCGCGGTGCGCAGGGCCAAGAGGCTGCCGATGCAGTAGCCGGTCACGGCGACCGGTCCGGCGCTGACCTCGGGCTGGGCGGTGAGGAAGGTGAGGTAGGCATCGGCGTCGCGCAGGACACGTTCGGTGGTGATGTGTGCCTCGAGCAAGGGCATCAGTTGGCCGATGACCGCGGGCCGGGTCTCCTCATCGATGTGCTCGGGAAGTTCGATCACCGGTGCCGGGCCGTGCCGGTAGTAGAAGTTGGGGACGAGCACGTAGTACCCGTGTCCGGCCAGCTCGTGGGCCATCTCCTCCAGCACGGGCCGCACTCCGAAGGCGTCCGGGTACATCAGCACCCCCGGGTGCCGCCCGCCCCGGTCGGGGAAGGCGGCGAAGGCGTCGGCCTGGCCGTCGGGGGTGGGAATCAGCAGCGTCTTGGTGGGCATGAACTCTCCTGTCGTGGTTGATGTGCCGAAGCTGTGATCAACACGACGGAGGCGGAGCCCGCGCGGCGGCGCACGATCCTCGATCGAAGAGCGGGCCCGCACCGGCCCGTACGGCGCTCAGCGGAGCACCGGGTCACCAATCCGTGTGTGGCGCGATGCCGTCCCGGGATTCATGCGCACAACGTAGTCCACGGAACGAAGCCGGCGCCAGCGCCCCCAGTCCACAGTACGAACCCGGTCGGAGGCGTCAGAGGACGTCGTAGGTCAGGTGTGTCACCGTCGATGTCGAGATCACGCTGCGCTGCACCAGTGTGCGTGGCGCTCCGCCGGTGAACAGGGGGGTCCCGGCGCCCAGTACGACGGGCGCGAGGTGCAGGGTCAGCTCGTCGACCAGACCGGCGGCGAGCGCCGAGCGGATCGTGGCGCCGCCGCCCATGAGGACGGCGTCGAGGTCCTTGCCGCTGTCGGACGACGCCGCCTCGGCCCGTTCGCGCGCGGTGGCGATGGCGTCGGGCAGCCCGGTGGTGACGAACGTCCAGTCGAGGTCGGTGAGGCGCACCGACTCCGGCGGCGAGCTGGTCACGACGATGAACGCGGGCTTGCCGACCTCGCGGGCACCGTAGCCGGTCGTGTCGTCCCAGCCGTTCGGGCCGTCGACGATGTCGAAGAGCCGGCGGCCGAGGATGACGGCGCCCGAGCGGGCGGCGGCCTCGCGCAGGATCCGGCGGTCGTCGGGGGCCTCGGAGAACGCCCAGGTGTGCAGGGCCTCGCCGCCGGTGCCCAGACCGTTGTCCGGGCCGGGGTCGGGCCCGGTGACGAAGCCGTCGAGGGAGACCGAGATGTCAGCGATGATTCGAGTCATATCAGGGCAGACCCGATCGGCCACCCGAACTCATCGCTCGCGCGTGAAACCCTCTCTCTCGGGCCACTCTCGGCGCCGCTGAGGATCACTCTGAGATCCTGGCGACTGCAACCGCGATCGCGACCGCGACCGCAGCCGAATCGTCGCTCGGGAGACACCAGCACATGAATACGCCACCATCACCACCATCGCCGTCTGGAGCCGAGCGGACTGACGGGTCAGCCGTCCGGATCGGCGCTCTCGTTCCGCTGACTCGGCCCGGCTGGGTCGAGGCGGGCCAACACCTGCTCGCTGGAATGGAGTTGGCCGTTCGTGAGGTCAATGACGGTGGCGGGATCGCCGGAAGACCACTCGAGCTGGTGGTCCGGGACACCGCGGCTGATCCACAGAGGGCCGCGGCGGCCGTCGACGAATTGGCCGGCCTGGGCGTGGCAGCCGTGGCGGGGGAGTATCACAGCGTCGTCGCTCGCACCGCTGCCGCCAGGGCCGATGCCCTCGGTCTGCCGTTCCTCTGCTCGTCGGCGGTGCTCGACGCGCTCACCGAACAGCCGACGGAATGGGTCGCGCGCCTCGCCCCGGCGCAGTCCCACGGCTGGCAGATCTACGCGGACTTCCTTCTCGGTGCGGGCCACAGCCGCATCGCCGTGGCGACCCAGCCGAGTGTCTACTGGGCATCGGGGACCCGCATTCTGCGGGACCACCTCGCGCCACGCGGCGGCACCGTCATCGAACTCGATATGCGCGCGCTCACCCCCACGGCGGTGTGCGACGAACTCGTCGGCCAACGCGCGACGGCCCTCCTCCTTCTGGTCGGACACCCGGACCCGGCCGTGTCGATCGTCAAGGCTGTCCGCCGCGACCGGCGCCTCGCCGGGGTGATGATGGGTGCTCCGGCCGGGCAACCGGAGTTCGCCGAATGGGCGAGGTCGCTGGGCGACGACGGCGCGGCGATCCCGTTCTTGCGCTACCTGCCCGAGCGTCTCGGCCCACTCGGTGTACGAGTCGAGACGGCCCTGCGCGAGCGGCTGGCCGAGTCCCCCTCCTTCGTCGCCTTCGAGGGCTACGACACGGTCGCCGTCCTCGCCGAGGTGCTGCGTTCTCACGGTGTGGACCGGGCGCGCACGGCCGAAGCGTGGGCGCGCGTCGGGGTCGAGGGCACCCGCGGGCAGATCCAGTTCTCCCGTACGCCGGGCATCAACGTGTGGCAATGGGCTTGGGCGCCCGTCCAGGTGGTCGATCGGGATCCGGCGGACCCCGATCGCCTTCGGGTCCGCCACACCGGCTGAGCGGACACGGAGCCGAAGTCGCCTGCCGTACCGGCCAGTTGGTGGCCACTGCGGCGTGGGTTCGTGTCGAGTGGACAGCGGCAATGGCCATGGGGTACGGGTGGCCCATGCCTCCCACGTTGAGTTCAGCGAAAACCCGCGTCGCGCTCCGCCAATCGGCGCGTATCTCCCTTGATTTGCTTCTGGTCCTCCTCATGGCCACGGTGGTCCTTTGGGGCCTGGGCCAGATGTGGTCGGTGGTCTGGCCATTCGTCGTCGGCCTGCTCCTTACGACGCTGACCTGGCCCCTGGCCCGCTTTCTGCGTGGGCACGGGTGGCCGCCCGCGCTGGCCGCCTCGATCGTGACCGTGTTGTTCCTCCTGGTCATCACGGGCATCGTGGCGCTGATCGCGGTACCGGTGGCGTCCCAGTCCGGCGAACTGACCGACCGGGTGACCGAAGGCATCCAGCAGGTGCGTGAATGGGCCGCCGGGCCACCGCTGAACATCAGCGATGCCCAGATCACCAAGGCCACCGACACCGCGGCCGACCGGCTTCAGAGCAGCGCCGGCAGCTTGGTCAGCACCCTCGTCTCGGGGGTGAGCACCGTGATCGATGGTGTGGTCACCGCCGTCCTCGCGCTCTTCTTGATGTTCTTCTTCCTCAAGGACGGTCCGCGGTTCCTGCCGTGGCTCGCCCGCCAACTGCCCGGTCGGCTCGCCACCGACATCCCCGTGGTGGCCGCGCGCGGTTGGGACACTCTGGGTGCCTTCGTGCGTTCCCAGGCGTTGGTCGGCCTGCTGGACGCCGTTCTCATCGGACTCGGTCTGTGGGCTTTGGGAGTACCGCTGGTGCTGCCGCTGGCGGTCCTGACCTTCATCTGCGCGTTCGTGCCCATTGTGGGGGCCTTGTTCGCGGGTGCGGTCGCGGTGCTCATCGCGTTGGTGTCCAACGGCTCGACGGACGCGCTGATCGCGCTGGCGATCATCGTCGTGGTGCAGCAGTTGGAGGGCAATGTGTTCCAGCCCATGATCCAAAGCCGTGGGCTCGGTCTGCACGCGGCGGTCATCCTGCTGGCGGTGACGTTGGGCAGCAGCCTGGCCGGGATCGTGGGCAGTCTGCTCGCCGTACCGGTGGCCGCGCTGATCGCGGTGGTGTGGAACTACCTGCGCGAGCAGCTCAGTCACGCGCCGGAGGAGCTGGAGAGCACCGGGCAACACGCCGGTGGCGCTGTCGTGTCGTAACCCCTCGGTGTCGGCGCCGACGGTCGGCGCCGACACCGAAAGCACGGCGGGTGCGGTCGGGCAAGCCCTTCCGCTCTCGGGGCCCCGATGGCTCAGTGGCCGCGGAACGCCTCCTCAAGCCACCAGGCCCCGTGGTCGCCGACCACCTTGGCATCGATGAGGAGTGGCACGGATCGCGGTCCGGCGACCCAGTCCTCGACGGCCTCGAGGTCCGCGGGCGTGCGCACGGTCACCGCCTCGAAGCCGTACCCTCGCGCCACGGCGGCGATGTCTGTCGGCGGGAACTCGACCGTGTCGAGCGGATATCCGCCGGGCTTGAAGTGGTGCACCTCGGCCCCGTAGGCGTCGTCGTTGTAGACGACCACCACCATCGGCAGCCCGAGGCGGCGTACGGTGTCGAGTTCGGCGGCGCTCATCAGCGCGCCGCCGTCGCCGAGCGCGGCCACGGGCAGCCGGTCCGGCCGCGCCAGCGCCGCGCCGATGGCCGTCGCCAGGCCCAGGCCGATGGACTGGAACGCCTGGGTGAAGCACAGGCCGTTGTGGTCCGGCACGGACAGGTACATGGTCGGGTAGCCCATGAAGTTTCCGGAGTCCACGCCCAGCACCCGCTCGGCGGGGAGGATGTCGTCGAGCGCGATGCTCAGCGTCCTCGGGTCGATCCGGTCACGGCTGCTCTCGTCCTCGTACGGCACATCCCGCCACCGCACCCGTGCCGCGATGGCCGCGCCGATGTCGGCGGTGCGGTAACCCTCCCGTTGCCGTCCGGGTGTATCGAGCACCTGCCGCGCCATGAGTTCCACATCGCCGGTGACGCCGAGGTGCACCTCCCGGTGCGCACCGAGCGCCGAGGTGTCGTCGTCGACCTGTACGACGGTCGTGTCCGGGCCGATCAGCCGACCGTGCCGCGTCGTCCACATGTTCAGCGCGCAGCCCCAGCCCACGATCAGGTCCGCCCCCTGGATCAGCTCCGCCGTGAGGGGGGACGAGAAGCCGCCGGACACATCGAGCGACCACGGGTCGTCATGGAACAGTCCGCGGGCTACGGCCGACGTGGCCAGCAGCGCACCGTGGCGCTCGGCGAGCGCCACGAGGGCATCTCGGGCGCCGGGCGCGCGCGATCCCCGCCCGGCCACGAAGACCGGACGGCGTGACCGATCGAGCACCCGCGCCAACGCCGCCACGTCGTCCGGCACCGGCTCGACCGCGGTACGTTCGGGCGGCGGCGCGGCCAGGACCGGTGCGTCGTCGGGTGCGTCCAGGGCCTGTACGTCCAATGGGAGGTTGAGCAGTACGGTGCGCCGTTCGTGCAGGGCGCGTCGCATCGCGGTGCGTGCCTGCTCGACCGCGTCCTCCGCCGACGTCACACGCGCCGTGACCGCGCCCACGGCGTGCGCCAACGCCTCTTGGCCGACGGCGAAGTTGGACGTCGGCTCGGTGGCTTCGGCCGCCAGCACGAGGAGCGGCGTACGGCTCTTGGCCGCCTCGCCGATACCGGTGATGGCGTTCGTGAGGCCGCACCCCTGATGCACGGTCAGCGCGGCCACTTTCCCGCTCATCCGCGCGTACGCATCGGCCATCGTGGCCGCGCCACCCTCATGACGTGCGGCGACGAACCGGGAACCCGCCGCCACCATGGCATTGGTCAGATGGAAGTTTCCCGAGCCGACCACGCCGAATACATGGTCGACACCTGCCGCGGACAGCGCCCGGCCCACGGCCTCCGCGACCTTCATGAGCGCTCCACCAGCGCGAGCACCCGCGCGGGAGCCCCGGACCCGGTGACGATGGGCAACGGCCCCGCGAAGATGACGGCGCCGGTCGGTGGCAGCGCCGACAGGTTCCGCAACTGCGTAAGCCCGTACTTGTCACTGCCCATGAGATAGGAATGACACGGGAAGGCCGGGTCGAACGACGGCGCCTGCCCGGCGTCGGTGCCCACCGTTTCGACACCGAGGCCGATCACCGGCGACTCCTCCGCCACCCACCGGGCACACTCCGGTGACAGCCCAGGGGTGTGCGAGCCGCTCGCGTCGGCGTTGAGGAACGGCTCCCGCGCATGCGAACGGGCGTCCCAGCCGGTACGCACCAGCAGCCAGCCACCCTCGGGCAGCGGCCCGTTCTCGGCCTCCCACGCCTTCACATGCTCCACCTCGACGAGGAAGTCGGGGTCCGCCTCCGCCTCGGCGGAGAAGTCCAGCACGGCCGCCGGTGCGATCAGCCTGCGTACCGGAACCGACGCCACGTCGGCGAGGTCCTTCCCGGTGACCCAGTGGTTCGGCGCGTCGAAGTGGGTGCCCGTGTGCTCACCACTGCGGAAGTTGTTCCAGTACCAGGCCGGCCCCCGGTTGTCGTACCTGCTGATCTCCTCCAGTTCGAAGACCGCGGTCTGGCCGAACTCGGAGGGCAACTGGAGCACCGGTGTGGAGGACGACAGGGGCGAGGTGAGGTCGACGACTTCGATCGCACCACTTCGCAACCCGGATGTCAGGGCGGCGAGGACGGATTGGGGGGACATGACGGCCTCCTGCACATGAGGGCTGATCGTGTGCCGTTCGTCAATGCGTCATTGCGTCACCGCAGGTCGTAGGGGCCTGGCGGGGTCCGCAGGTGTGCAGGGACTCTACCCGAGTGATCATCACTGGCGTATCAGGTGACGCGGAACCGGCTCCCGATTCGTCATCTCGGCCGGAGACGAAGGTGGCCGCCCCGGATTTCCGGGGCGGCCTGGGGTCTCGATGGTGTGGGGGCTACTTCTGGGTTATGGGTGTCCGGGCGGATTCGGGGGTGGCGGCGGCCGGTGACTGGGAGCCGCTTGCGCCGCCGAGCCACTTCAGGCCGTCGAGGAGGAAGCGGTTCTGTGTCTCGCTCGCGAAGGTGGACGACAGGGGGGTGTTGGTGTCGTAGTCCATCGCGTTGTGGCCGAAGTTCGCGTAGAGCATCTTGTACTTGCTGTTCGTCCACAGGATCGGGTAATAGCCGCTGTACCAGGTCTGGTTGGGGTCGGTGCCGAGCGGGAAGCTGCTCGGGTCGACGGAGGCCAGGATCTTGATGTCCGGATTCTGCCGCAGGTCGTTGGACCAGCTATACCACTCGCTGACCGACGAGGTGAAGGTGGCGGGCAGGGACTTGGTGGACGGGTGTGTGCGGTCCTCCACCTTCAGGGTGGCGGTGGTCGGTCCCGAGGTGTTGGACTTGAAGTTGCCGCTGCCGAGGAACTCATTGTGATACCAGGGCCAGCTCTGCGCCTCGGTGGTGAAGGCCGCCACATGGAACCCCATCCAGGCGCCACCCGCGCGCATATAGCGCTCGAACCCGGCGCGTTGGGCGGAGGTCTGCGGCAGGTCGTCGAGGAACAGCACCACCTTGTAGTCGTCGACCCCGCCGTCGGCGAGCAGGTTCCAGTTGTTGCTCGCGGTGTAGGTGAAGCCGTTCTGTGCCGCCTGCTGGGGAACCACTCGTTCGCTTCATGGACGAAGTTGATGTGGGCGGCGTCCCAGGTTCCGTTGTACAAGGCCAGGACCTTGAACGGGGCGGCCGCGCTGCGCGCCGTCGCGTGGACGGGGGCGATCGCCAGGCCCAGCAGCGTGGCCAACAGCACCAGCAGCCGGATGGCCACGGATGCCGTCCTGGGCGATCGGATGTCTCCGCTCTCCTGCATGTGCGCTCCTCGCTGTGCGGATGTTGCCGCTGTCACGGGTGGGGGATCTGGACACCGACGGCCAACGCCGACACGGCTGCGGAGCGGGTTGTCCACCATCGCAGAGGCACGGCTTTTCGCTGACGGGCGATGGGTGAAATTAAAGGTCTGAACCAGACACGTCAAGAGATGAAGCAAGAAGAGCACAGCGGCGAGGTTCGCCTGAAGAAGTCGAACGCGCCCTATGTCGCTCCGTGGACCTTCTGTCGCCCGCCCGGCCGGGATCCGCGCTCAGCGCCCCAGGATCCGGTCGACGTCGGCCATCTGCCCCGCGGTGAGTGGCCCCTTCGTGAGCGCGCCCGCGTTCTCCTCGGCTTGGGCGACCGTACGGAAGCCGGGGATCGGGATCGTCCGTGGGCTGCGGGCCCAGATCCAGGCGAGGGCGCCCTGGGCGAGGGTGCGGCCGTCGCTGGTGAGGATGGACCGCAGGGCGTCGACGCGCTGGAGCCAGGCCGGGTCCGCGCCCGTGTTCGGGATGAAGCCCGGCAGCCAGGCGGGGGGTGCGTTGCGGATATCCGCGTTGTCCAGGGCGCGTCCGGCGGTGTGTTTGCCGGTGAGCAGTCCCATGGCGAGGGGGCTGCGGTTGATGCTGGCGAGGTCCGACTCGGCGCAGAGGGCGAGGAGTTCGGGCGCGTCCTGGAGGATGTTCAGGCGGTGCTGGACGGCCGCGCAGCGCGGGCCCTGGGCGAAGACGGCGGCCCGGACGGGGTCGTCCGTGCTCCACGCGTACGCGCGGATCAGCCCCTCGCGCACCAACTCCTCGCAGACGTAGCGGAGTTGGGCGGCGCGCTCGGGGTCGGCGTCGGAGATGTGGAGTTGGTACAGGTCGATGTGGTCGGTGTTCAGGCGCCGCAGTGAGGCGGTCAGGGCGCGGCGCAGGTGTTCCGGGGAGTCGTCCTGCCCCTCCCGGGTCCGGGTTCGCTCGTTGAAGACATTGCCCCATTTTGTCGCGATGACGACGTCGGTGCGGTGCTTGCCGAGGGCGCGGCCGAGGATGCGTTCGCTGTGGCCGGTGCCGTACGCGTCGGCGGTGTCGAAGAAGGTGACGCCGAGGTCGAGTGCGCGCTGAATCGCCCGTACGGACTCCTCGTCGTCGACCTTGCCCCAGCCCAGGGGCTGTCCGTCGGTGGACTGCCACTCACCGCCGATGGCCCAGCAGCCGAAGCCGAGAGCGCTTACCCCGATGCCGCTGCGGCCCAGTGTTCTGTTGTGCGCCGTGGTCTCCATGCCCGGGGACAGTAGGAGTTGAAGCGCACACGAAGGCAACCCCAAGCCCTGACGGGGTTGCCTTCGGGTGCACGAGGTTGCCTTCGGGTGCGCCGCCGTGCGTGCCGTGGGTCAGATGACTCCCTGTGCCATCATCGCGTCCGCCACATGGCGGAAGCCCGCCGTGTTGGCCCCGAGCACATAGTCCTCGGCGTCACCCCCGTAGATCTCGGCGGAGGCGCGGCACTGGGCGTGGACCTGCCGCATGATGCCGGCGAGCTGGTCCTCCGTGCGCTCGAAGGTCCAGCGGTCGCGGGAGGCGTTCTGCTGCATCTCCAGTGCGGAGGTGGCGACCCCGCCCGCGTTGGCCGCCTTGCCCGGGCCGAAGAGGACCCCCGCGCCACGGAACACCTCGACCGCCTCGGGTGTGCACGGCATGTTGGCGCCCTCGGCCACGGCGAGTACGCCGTTCTTCACCAGCGCGCCGGCGTCCTGCTGGTGCAGCTCGTTCTGGGTCGCGCACGGCAGGGCGATCTCGCACGGCACGTCGAAGACCGACCCCCGGTCGGAGAACCGCGCGCTCGGCTTCGCCTCGGCGTAGGCGGAGAGCCGGGCGCGGCGCACCTCCTTGATCTCCTTGAGCAGGGCCAGGTCGATGCCGTTCTCGTCGACCAGGTAGCCGGAGGAGTCGGAGCAGGCCACCACGAGGCCGCCCAGGGCATGGACCTTCTCGATGGCGTAGACGGCGACGTTTCCCGATCCGGAGACCACGACCCGGCGTCCGTCGAAGTCCTGACCGCGGGTGGCGAGCATCTCCTGGGCGAAGAAGACGGTGCCGTAGCCGGTGGCCTCGGTACGGGCGTGTGAACCGCCCCAGCCGACCGGCTTGCCGGTCAGCACCCCGGCCTCGAAGCGATTGGTGATCCGCTTGTACTGGCCGAAGAGGTAGCCGATCTCACGGCCGCCCACACCGATGTCCCCGGCGGGCACATCGGTGTGCTCGCCGAGGTGGCGGTACAGCTCGGTCATGAAGGACTGGCAGAATCGCATGACCTCGGCTTCCGAGCGGCCCTTGGGGTCGAAGTCCGCACCGCCCTTGCCGCCGCCGATGGCCAGGCCGGTCAGCGCGTTCTTGAAGATCTGCTCGAAGCCGAGGAACTTCACGATGCCCAGATTGACGCTCGGGTGGAACCGCAGGCCGCCCTTGTACGGTCCCAGGGCGCTGTTGAACTCCACCCGGAAACCGCGGTTGACCTGCACCGTTCCCTGGTCGTCCACCCATGGGACCCGGAACATGAGCTGTCGTTCCGGTTCACACAGCCGCTCCACGATCCGGGCGTCCGCGTACTCCGGGTGCGCCTTCAGCACGGGGCCTATGGCGTGCAGGACTTCGTGGGCCGCCTGGTGGAATTCCGCTTCCCCGGGGTTCCGGCGGCGGAGGGTGTCGTAGACGGCTTCGATCTGGGCACTGACGTCCATGTGGTGTCTCTCTGTTCAGGTGTGGGCGGGCCGGGTGTGGATCCGTGGGTCGTGCGGTTGCCGCGCCCAGATTAGGGGACCCTAGGGACTGGACCAGCCGATGAGGGCGCCGCGCAGGGCGGCCACGAGGCGGGTGGCCGCCTCGTCCTCGGTACGTCCGCTCTTGATGAGGTCGAGGATGTCCCGCGGATCGAACAGCGCGTTCCACAGATACAGGGCCTCGTCCCCGAGATCCCCCAGACCGAGTTCCTCGGTGGTCTGCCGCAGCGGTTCGGTGAGCGCCTCGGCCTGCGGGGTGAGATAACCGGTGCCCTCACTCAGCCGTTCGAGATAGCCACGGTGTGACCGCATCTGTGCCATCGCACCGCCGTGTTCCAGCACCAGGGAGACCCAGTAGCGCGACACCGCTTCGAGTCGCACCATGCCTCGGGTGGTCTGCCGGCTGCTGAAATCCCGTAGCTCGGAGCCCACCTGGGCCCGGAACGCGTGCAGGATCTCCTCGACGGAGGAGAAGTGCCGGTAGGCCGTCGCGGTGGACACCTCGGCGTGCTTGGCGATCTCGGCCAGGCTGACCGGCGTCGGCGAGTTCTCGAAGAGCAGCGCGGCGGCCTTGATGAGGTGCCTGCGGTTGCGCTCGGTGTCACTGCGCATGGGTCGACTCCTCGTCGGGTGGGGGACGGCGTTCACCGCAGGGCCGACAGGCCCTCGGCCAGTCGGCGTACGCCCTCGGTGATGGCCTGCGCGCTGGCAGCGTACGACAGCCGGAGGTGCCCCTCGCCCTGGGCGCCGAACTCGCTGCCGGGCCGGACGGCCACGCCGTGGGCGCGGAGGGCCGCGACGACCTCCACCGAGGGCAAGTCCAGGTCGTAGCGCGGGAATTGGTAGAACGCGCCCTCGGGCGAGCTGAGCGTGAGGCCCGAGATCGCGGCGAGTTCCGTACGCATGATGTCGCGTCGCTGCTCATACGCCTCGCGCATGCGGGCCACGTCCTCGTCGCAGCTTCGCACCGCGGCGAGCGCGGCGTCCTGGACGAAGGTGTTCACCGAGCCGTTGAAGGTGTTGTGGATGCGTGCCGAAGCCTGGATGAGCGCCGACGGGCCCCACAGATAGCCGACGCGCCAGCCGGTCATGGCGTAGCTCTTGGAGAAGGTCTGGCAGTACACGGTGCGGTCGCGCAGGCCGTCGAGCGAGATCGCCGAGGTGAACGGGCGGCCGGTGTAGTCGAGGTCGGAGTACGCCTCGTCGGAGATGACGATGGTCGAGGTGGTGTCGAGCAGCTCGGCGAGCGCTTCGAGTTCCTCGCGGCTGTGCACGATGCCGGTCGGGTTGCTGGGATTGCAGAAGACGAAGAGCCGGGCGCCGGTGAGGGCGTCGGCGAGCCGGTCGAGGTCCCAGTGCAGGTCCGGGGCGAGCGGAACGGGCACGACGGTGCCTCCGGCCATGCTGACCAGGTCGGCGTAGAGGGAGTAGGTGGGGTCGGGGATGACCACCTTGTCGCCGGGGTTGACGATGCCGAGGATCGAGGCGGCGAGGCCCGCGGTCCCGCCCTGGGTGATCAGGATGTCCGCGGCACCGACCTGCGCCCTGGCCAGGCCGGTGAGCTTCTCGGCGAGTGCCTCGCGCAGTGCCGGTTCGCCGAGCAGCGGTGAGTAGTGGGTGCGTCCGGCGCGCAGCGAGGCGTGGGCCGCCTCGGCCACCGGGCGGGGGGTGTCGAAGTCGGGTTCGCCCATGGCGAGGGAGACCAGGTCGGCCCGGGATTGTGGCTGCTGCGTCCGGCGGGAGGCGGCCGCGATGCGGGCGACGGCCTCGGCGGTGGCGAACCGGGGCGGCTGCGTGGTGATGGTGGGCGGCATGCGCTCCTCCTGGTGGCGGGTGTTCAGGACTGCGGTGTGGCGCCGGCGGGCGCGCCCGCCCAGCGGCTGATCTCGAGGTCGGCGGAGGTGTCGCGCTGCCGGGTGGGGGCGACGACGATCTCCTGGAGGACGACGCGCTGGGGGAGGGTGACGGCGAGGCGGATGGCCTGGGCCACGTCCGCGGGCCGCACCATCTCGGCGCGCTCCTCCGGGGCCGGGGGGCGGGCGCGGTTGTCGAGGATGGGGGTGTCCGCCTCACCGGGGAGCACGGTGATCGCGCGCAGCCCCTGGTTGCGGAAGGTGTTGTGCAGGAAGGTCATGAAGTTGCGGACCCCGGCCTTGGCCGCGCCGTAGGCGGCGCCGCCGAGCAGATTGGGGTTGACGGCGGCGAGCGAGGAGACGGTGACGATCGTCCCGCCGCCACGGCCGAGCATGTCGGGCAGCACGGCCTGGGTGAGCTGGAAGACCGCGGTGAGGTTCACTTCCAGGACCTGGCGCCACTCGTCGTGCGGGAGCCACTGCGGGTTGAGCACCGTCGAGGAGCTGCCCGCGTTGTTGACGAGCACGTCGACGGGGCCGAGTTCGGCGTGGACCCGGTCGAGGACCCGCGTCATATCGTCGGCGCTGGTGATATCGGCCGCGAGGGCGAGGGCCGTGCCGCCCTCGTCGCGGATGGTGGCCGCGACGGCGTCGAGCGCCTCCTGTCCGCGCCCGATCAGTACGACGGTGGCGCCGTCCTGGGCGAGCAGCCGTGCGGTCTCCAGGCCCATCCCGCTGCCCGCTCCTGTGATGAGCGCGGTCCTGCCGGACAACGTCGTCACCGTTCCTCCTCCACCACGCAAATGAGACGTCGATTTCAAGTGAGAATATATTCTCGTTTATTGCGGGACAAGGGTTCCCCGAAGCCGAGGGCGCCGAACGCCTCGGCAGCCGCCCGACCCAGTGCGCACACCTCCGCCTCGCGCCGCGCGAACCGGCGCAGCGAGACCTCGCGGTCGGTCCAGCGGAACCGCAACTCCCGCCCCGGACCGGCCTGTCCGAGCAGTGGCAGGGAGGCTCGCGAGGCGACACCGACGATCGGATAGCCCGCCGTCAGGCTCCGGTAGCGGCCGAGCACGATCAGCTCGTCGGCATGCGGGATCTGGAGCGCCCCGATGGGCACTCCATGCGACACGATCTCGGCCTCGGAGTCCGGATGCCGCACCGGTCCGTCGAGCCGCAGCCCCACATGGTTGGAGCGAGGGGTGACGACGTAGGCCGACTCCGCGATCAGCTCACGGATGCCGGGGATCGTACGGACGCCATGGCTCGCGACGACATCGACGACCCAGGGACCGTCGTCGAAGCGCGGAACGGGGACGGGCAGCCGGAACAGCGGCGAGGCGAACAGCCGATGGCCGAACCCCCGGAACTCCGTCTCCAGCAGCACCCGTTCGCCCCGGCCGATGACCTGCCCGAACCCCATCCTGGCGTCCGGGGCCGCGCTCCCCAGCAGGGTCTTCGCGGCCAGCGTGCCGTTCACGGCCAGATAGGTACGGATCCCCCGGCTCATGTCCCCGCGGACCCGCAGCTCCTGGCCGGCCGGAACCACCAGCGGCGACCAGGTGTCGACGGGCGCGCCGCCGACGGTGACCCGGGCGGGGGCGCCGGTCACCGCCAGCAGGACGTCGGCGTCGGGGACCAGGGCCAGTTCGCCGCCGAAGTTCTCGATCAGTGTCGCGCCCCTGGCGTTGCCCACCAGGAGGTTCGCCACGGCCGCCGAGTGCTGGTCGGCCGCGCCACCGGTGGGGACACCGCGCCGCTCCGTATCGCGGCGGCCGAGATCCTGGAACGTGGTGACCCATCCGGTGCTCGTGATGTCCAGTGCCACGGTCGTCATACGGCCCCCTCCACCGGCAGCAGGAAACCGGCATCCCGCGCCGGGCCCGCGTCCCGGGGCACGGGGACGAAGCGCACGATGTCACCGGTGCCGAACGAGACGGGGTCCGGGCGGGAGATGTCGACGATGGTGTGCGGGGTGCGCCCGACGACACGCCATCCGGTCGGACCGGGGAACGGCTGGATGATCGCGTTGGTGCCGGCGATCATGATCGCTCCGGGGGCGACATCCGTCCGCGGTTCGGCCCGCCGGCGCACCGGCCGTGGCACCTTGAGCCCGTCCATCATCGGGGCCATCGCCGCGCCGAGGAGGGAGATCGTGAAGGTGGACTCCGCGATCGCCTCGACGACCTCGGACGGGGCCAGGCCCAATTCCTCGGCGACGGACCGCAGATCCGGGCCGGACTCCTCGTCGAAGACGACGGGGACGGTGAACGCCCGCACCGCCCGCGGGCGGCCCGCGTCCGTACCCTCCGACGGCGAAGGCGCCCACCGGGCCACCAGACGGGCCGCGTACTCCACATGCTCGAGCGCGGTCCGCAGCGGGTCGAACTCGATGAGCAGGGACTCCAGACCGGAGACGACGTCGAGTACGCCGTGCGGGCGGTGGGCCAGGAACCGGTCGCGGAAGGCGACGATCCCGGCCCTTCGGATGGCCTGATCGGGGTGGGGGATGGTCACCATCGCCGCCGAGTCCCCGAAGGGCTCGACGGTGAGGGCGCCGTACTGTGCTGTGGTCATCGCCTGGTGCGCTCGGCCGTCAGCCGGCGAGCGCGACCTCCGCCTTTTCCGCCAGGACCTCGCGCAGCCCGGCGACGCGGACGCCCGCGGCGCCGAGCGCACCGCGCAGCGCGGTGCCGTTCGCGAGGACGGACGGGTGGTCGCCGTGCAGCAGCAGCACATCGGCGTCGTGGCCGAGCGGGACCACCTTGCCGT
The DNA here is from genome assembly GCF_047218265.1 of Streptomyces sp. CY-1. Classification (NCBI taxonomy): domain Bacteria; kingdom Bacillati; phylum Actinomycetota; class Actinomycetes; order Kitasatosporales; family Streptomycetaceae; genus Streptomyces; species Streptomyces sp. CY-1. Next base: position 2,146,725 of record NZ_CP178393.1, on the reverse strand, counting down.
TGACCGAGCGCACGGTGCCCTCGCGCACCACCTGCGCCGAGCGCTGCCCGATCAGCTCGGGGTCGTAAATGAGGCCGCCTTCGTGCGAGCGGGGGACGGGCATGCCGTCGTCGCCGTAGCCGCGGTCGGCCAGGAACACATAGCCGACCTCCAGCCCGCGCTTGCGCGACTCCTCGGCGAGCAGCCCCCGTTGGCAGATGACGATGTAGTCGGTGTTGTACGCGGCGATCGCGTCGGTGATGGCCCGCGCGTGCTTGGCGTCGGTCTGCGCGATCGAGCCCATCCGCCCGTGCGGGGCGACATGGCTGATGGTGCCGCCGTGCACCCGTGCGAAGGCGTCGAGCGCGCCGAGCTGGTAGAGGACATCGGTACGGATCTCCTCTTCGGACGCCTCGATGAGCCGACGGCCGAAGCCGACGAGGTCGGGGTAGCCGGGGTGGGCGCCCAGTTCGATGCCGCGGGCGACGCAGTCCGCGACGGTCCGGTCCATGATGCGCGGGTCACCGGCGTGGAAGCCGCAGGCGATGTTCGACGAGGTGACGAGACCGAGCAGGGCGCCGTCGTCGCCGATGGTGTAGTTGCCGAAGCTCTCGCCGAGGTCGGCGACGACGGCTACGGAGTTGATTCCCATGGTGTCTCCTTGTGCCGGGTTGGGTGTTCAGCGGGCGGTGAGGGGCCGGCCCTTGGTCTCGCGCAGGAAGGCGATGGCGATCAGGGTGATGACGGCGGTGATGATGGAGGCGAAGGCGGGGACGAGCGTGGAGCCGGTCGACTTGATCAGCTCGGTCATCACCAGTGGCGCGCTGCCGCCGAAGATGATCGTCGAGATGCTGAACCCGATGCTGTAGGCGGAGTAGCGCACCGTGGTCGGGAACATCTCGGCGAGCGCGGTGTGGACGACCGCGGCGTGGCCGGAGAAGGCGATCGCCAGCACGATGGTGCCGATGCAGGCGAGCCCGAACTCGCCCGTGGTGATGAGCCGGAACATCGGATACGAGACGGCGGCCATGGCCACGGCGGAGCCGGTGAGGACGGGCTTGCGGCCGATCCGGTCGGACAGGCGGGCCATGAGCGGGATACAGAGGGAGATGGCCACCAGGCTGAACGCCGTGACGGTGAGCGACCGCAGCATCGAGAAGTTGTGCTCGCCGAGCGAGGACCTCAAATAGGTCGGCATATAGACGAACAGCAGGTAGTAGCCGGGGCCGTTGAGCGCGGGGAGGAAGATCGTGAGGGCGATCGCCTTCAGATGGCGTGGGGAGGTCAATGCCTCCCGCAGCGGGTTGCGCGCGACGGTGTTCTGCTCGCGCAGCGCCTCGAAGTGCGGGGTCTCCTCCAGCCGGCGGCGGATGTAGAAACCGACGTAGCCGAGCGGGACGGCCAGGAGGAAGGGCACCCGCCAGGCCCATGAGGTCATCGCGTCATCGCCGAGCGTCGTGATGAGAAGGGCGGAGAGGGCACTGCCGAACATCAGGGCCACGAACGAGCCGACCGCGATGAAGCTCATCATGTAGTTGCGGCGGGTGTCCGGCGCGTACTCGCCGACGAAGGACATGGCGCCGGCCACTTCGCCACCCGCCGAGAACCCCTGGAGCACACGGAGCAGGACCAGCAGCGCGGGCGCGGCGACCCCGATGACACCGGATGAAGGTATGAGGCCGATGGCCGCGGTCGCGGCGGAGATGAGGACCAGCAGGGTGGCGAGAAGGCCCTTGCGCCCGAGCCGGTCACCCAGATATCCGCAGATGACGCTGCCGAACGGGCGGGCGACAAAGCTGACCAGGAAACCGATGTTGGTGAGGAAGAGTCCTCCGGCCTCGGCCTCGCCCATGATGTTGATCGCGAGGTAGGTGACCAGCAGGCCGTACACGCCGTAGTCGTACCACTCGACGAAGGACCCGATGGCGCCCGCGAAGGTGGCCTTGCGGACGACCTTGCCGTCAGCGGAGACGATGTCGACCGGTGCCGCGTCGGGCGTGTCCGACGCGGCGTCGTGACGATCTGAAGTGGTGTCGAGCCGATCTGACGTAGTCATACGCGATTACTTTCGGTGTCGCGGACTCCTGGAACGGTGTCCTGAAGGATCATGCGCTGAACGGGGTCGCTGTCAGCGGTCGCTCCTGGGCCGGGGCGCACCTGGACGTTTCGGGTCTACGGGTTCTACGGGGTTCATGAGAAGGCGATGACGGCGCTCGGGCCGTGCTCGCTCGCCTGAATGAGGCCAGAGGTGAGGCAGGACGGAAGGGTCGCGGAGCGGCATCAGAGCCAAGGTGCGACGTGAATCGCGAATGAGAATAGATTCGCATTCTGGGGTGGTCAAGGATGTGCGTTGCCCTTCGTTAACCTTTCGCTTCCATCGCGCTTCCGCCTTGGACTCCAGGGTTCGTTCGGCGATTTGAGGGTGCTTTCGATGGTGCTGCCGGGGTGTGACCTGCCCCGAAGCGGTCGATCTCGCGGACTGGGCACCCCTTGTCTTGCGTCACGGATGGATGCAGACTGACTCTCGCGAAACGCGAAAGCTTTCGCACTTTCTTGTTGGGGCGTGGTGAACCGATGACGCCCGCCACCGCCCCGCCCGGCGGACCCGGACCCGGTGAAGGAGCCTGCGATGACCCAGGACAACGTGCGCGTGAGCGGCGCGTGGGAACGCGTCGACGGGCGGGTGCTGGACCAGTTCCGCGCCCACTCCGTGGCCAACCTCGGCGATGCCCTCGACCGGCTGAACATCGTCGACGGCGGCATCGCGCCCATCTGGAACGGGGCCAAAGCCGTCGGCACGGCGCTCCCGGTCCTCACCGTCGCGGGCGACAACAAGGCGGTGATCGCGGCGCTCGAGCACATCCGCCCCGGTGACATCCTGGTCATCAACGCCTTCGGCCACGACGGCCGCGCCATCATCGGCGACAACCTCGCCCAGCGCTTCGCCGTCTACGGTGCCGCGGGCGCGGTGGTCGACGGATATGTGCGCGACGCCGCGATCATCGGAGAGCTCGGGGTCCCGGTCTTCGCCCGCGGGCTCACCCCCGCCGGGCCGTTCAAGAACGGCCCGGGCACGATCGGCGAACCGGTCGCCATCGGCGGTGTGGTGGTGAACCCCGGAGACATCGTCGCCGCCGACGGGGACGGTGTCATCGTCATCCCGCCACACCGGGCCGATGAGGCGCTGAGGGCGGTCGAGGAGATCGTCGCCCGCGAGGCGGCGCTGGACGCCGAGGTCGAAACGCTGCGGAACCAGGCCAAGGCCGTGCGATGAGTGGGAAGGACGAGATGACGGGGCAGGATCAGATGCAGGAACAGATGACCGGCCGGGACCGCGTGGCGGATCGCCTCCGGGTGGCGGTCGCCGCTCCGCTGTCCGAGGAGAATCGTGCCCGCATCCGGGAGTTGGAGCCGCGGATCGACCTCGTGGTCGACCACTCTCTCCTCCCGCCCATGCGCTGGCCGGCCGACTTCGTCGGCGACCCGGCCTGGCGGCGCGGTCCCCAGCAGCAGCGCGCCTACGAGGCCGCGATCGATTCGGCCGACGCCCTGTACGGCATCCCCGACCTGGACCCGGCCGCCCTGGCGCGGGCGGTCCGGGCCAACCCGCGCCTGCGCTGGGTGCACACGATGGCCGCGGGCGGCGGCGGCCAGGTCAAGGCCGCCGGGCTGAGCGCCGAAGAACTCGACCGGGTCCTGTTCACCACCTCGGCCGGTGTGCATGGCCGCCCGCTCGCCGAGTTCGCCGTCTTCGGCGTCCTCGCGGGAGCCAAGGACCTGCCCCGGCTGCGGCGCCAGCAGGACGACCGGGAGTGGACCGGCCGCTGGACGATGGGGCAGGTGAACCAGCAGACGGTGCTGGTGCTCGGCCTCGGCGGGATCGGCCGGGTCGTCGCCGAGACCCTCCACGCGCTGGGCGCCACGGTCATCGGCACGAGCAGGAGGGACGTCACCGTCACCGGCGTCTCCACCGTGGTGCACCCCGACCGCATCACCGAGGTGGCGCCCACCGTGGACGCCGTCGTGAACACCCTCCCCGGCACCGACGCCACCGAGCACCTCCTCGGCGAACGGTTCTTCGGCGTCCTTCGGCCCGGCGCCACTCTCGTCAACGTCGGCCGCGGAAGTGTCATCGACGAGGCCGCGCTGATCGGCGCGCTCGACTCCGGCCGGGTCGGCTTCGCCGCGCTGGACGTCTTCGAGACCGAACCGCTGCCCGCGCACAGTCCGCTCTGGGACCACGACCGGGTGCTGGTCAGCCCGCACACCGCCGCCCTCGACGCGGCGGAGGACCGCCGTATCGCCGAACTCTTCGCCGCCAACGCCACCCGGCTCCTCGACGGGCACGACCCGCTCAACCGTGTGAACACCGTCGAGTTCTACTGACCGGGACGGCGGCGTACTCGAAGAGGTTGTCGCGGAGGTCAGAACGCGTAGCGGCGCACGGCCTCCGGGTGGATGACGAGACGGACCCAGTCCTCGGCCAGGATCGCGGCGAGGTCGTCGGCGCGGGCCGGGTCGTCATCGAGGTCCCAGTAGCGCGCGGCCAGCCGGGCGGCCAGGTCGTGTGCGCCGTCGGTTTCCACCGTGGTGTGACCGGCCACCGACAGCCAGCGCTCGCGCTCGCCCACCGGGGCGGCGACGACGATCGAGGCGCGGGGGTCGCGGCGCAGGTGCCGCACCTTGAGCGTGTCCGGGCCCGTGAACAGTTGGACCGTGCCCTCGGCGGTGGCCTCGAACCACACCGGCCGGGGCTGTGGCGGAAGAGGCCCACCGGCCACGGACAGGAATCCGTACAGGGGGCGCCGGAGGAACTCGAGGTCCTGGGGGGTCAGCGAAGTGGCGTCGGTGCTCATTACGGCCCTTCCGATGGGTGAGGGGAAATGGGTTCGAGGTCGTTGAACGAGGCGTCCGCTCGTTCGGAACACGTGATGCAGGGGCGATGGCCGGGCGGTCATCGCCCCCAGGTCCCCGCCGCCGCGGCCCGTACGACGTAGTCCTCGAAGGTCCGGGGCGCCCGTCCCAGGACGGTGGCGAGGTCATCCGTCGTCCCGGCCAGCAGCCCGCGCTCCATCAGCACGAACATCTCGGCGACGTGGTGGGCGTCCTCCTCGCCCACGCCCTCCTCGACCAGCGCCGCGGTGTACTCGGCGGGGGAGACCTGCCGGTAGGAGATGGGCCGCCCGGACGCCCGGGAGATCAGCCGGGTGGCCTCCCCGAAGGTCAGCGCACGCGGCCCGGTCAGCTCGTAGATCCGTCCGGCGTGCCGATCGGTCTCGGTCAGCACCGTGGCCGCGGCGTCGGCCACGTCCTCCGCGTCGATGAACGGCTCGGGAACCTTGCCAGCCGGGAGCGCCAGCTCCCCGGCGACCAGCGGGGCGTGGAAGACGTCCTCGTCGAAGTTCTGGGCGAAGTTCGACGGCCGCAGGACGGTCCACTCCAGCGCCGAGCCGCGTACGGCGTCCTCGGCCGAGCGCATGTCGAGGCCGAACGTGGAATCGCCCCAGGTGTCGGAGCCGCGCCCGGAGAGCAGGACCAGCCGCCGCACTCCGGCGGCCTCGGCCCGGGCCACGAACTCGTGCACCGGTCCCGGCACACGCGGGGCCACCACATAGGCGACGGCGATACCCCGCAGGGCCGCGTCCCAGCCGCCGGGGTCGGACCAGTCGAACCGGGTCCGGCTCGATCGGGAGGCGGCCCGCACCGGTGTGCCGCGCAGCCGCAACCGGGCGAGGATCCGCCGCCCCGTCTTGCCGGTCGCGCCGAGGACGAGAGTGGTGTCGTTGCTCATGAGGCCGATTGAACACGGCCGACTCGGACGAACCCATAGGCGAAAAGCCGGATCACCTGTGCATGCGTCTAAAATCGCTGAGGTGGACGCCTTCAGTGACCTGATCCGCGGGGTGCGGGCCCATGGCTCGTTGTTCGGCAGCTCGACCCTGTCCCCGCCCTGGGCCCTGCACTTCGTGGACGGCGCGCCACTGACCCTGTGCACCGTCCTCACCGGGGCGGGCTGGATCGTGCCGGAGCACGGTCCGCCCGAGCCGCTGCGCGCCCGCGAGACGGTCGTCGTGCGCGGCCCCGCGACGTTCACCTTCGTCGACGAGGTCGGCACCGGGGCCGAACCGATCGCCTGCGGCGAGCACTGCGCGACGCCCGAGCAGGGCGGCACCCGGCACCGGCGCGGCTGGCACGACCCCGGCGGGGGCACCGGTGACGGCCCCGGCGGGGGCACCGGTGACGGCCCCGGCGGGGGCACCGGTGACGGCCCCGACGGGCACGCCGCTGACGGCCCCGGCGCCACGACCCTGATCGTCGGCGCCTATCCCGTGCGCGGCGAGATCAGCCGCCGACTGCTGGACGCGCTGCCCGTCGTGCTGCGCGTGGACGCGGGGAGCACGGCCGACCCCGTCCTCGACCACCTCGCCGCCGAGGTAGCCGTCGACACACCGGGCCAGCAGGTCGTACTCGACCGGCTGCTGGACTGGATGCTGGTCTGCACACTGCGCGAGTGGTTCGACCGGCCCGGCGGCGAGCCCCCGGCCTGGTGGGCCGCCCAGCGGGACCCGGTGGTCGGCGACGCGCTGCGCCTGCTGCACGCCGAACCGGCGGCACCATGGACGGTCGCCGCGCTGGCCGAGCACACCGGGGTGTCGCGTTCGACACTCGCCAAGCGGTTCGCCGACCTGGTCGGCGAACCCCCGCTGACCTACCTCACCCGCTGGCGCATGACGCTCGCGGCGGACCTCCTGGTCGAGCGGAAGGCCGCGACCATCGCGGACATCGCCCGCACCGTGGGCTACTCCGACCCGTTCGGATTCAGCGCGGCGTTCAAACGCGTCCGAGGCGCCAACCCCAGCGACTTCCGGCGCACCGCGACCACGTCATAGCGCCGCGACGTCCAGCACCAGCTTGCCCGTGGTCGCCCCCGCCTCGATCCGGCGGTGCGCTTCGGCGACTCTCTCCAGTGGCAGCGCCTCGACCTGTACCCGCAGCTCTCCCTTGGCCGCGGCCGCCACGGCACGGCGCAGCGCCCGGCCCGTCTCGTCGGGGTGGGCGGCGGCGAAGGCGGCCAGATTGAAGCCGGAGACCGTCTTGTTGGTGAACCACAGTTCGTTGGCCGGGACGCCGACGTCCTCGGCGCCCGAGGCATTGCCCATGATCACCAGGCGGCCCATGGCGGCCAGCCGGTCCAGGCTCGCTCGGCGGGTGGGGCCGCCGACCATGTCGACGACGATGTCGAACCGACCGGCGTCGGCGAGCCGGTCACGGAGGATCACCTCGTCGTAGCCGAAGCCCTTGGCGGTGTCGATCTTGGCGGCGCTCCCGACCGTGCCGACCACGCGGCCCGCGCCCAGCAGCCGGGCGGCCTGGCCGAGCTGGCTCCCTACGCCGCCGGCGGCGGCGTGCACCAGGACGCTCTCACCGGGAGCGATGCGGGCCACCCGGTCGAGCACCAGAAAGGCGGTGGTGCTGTTGGACGGCAGAGCCGCGGCCGTGCCCATTCCGATATCCACGCCGTCCAGCGGGGCGACCAGGTCCGCCGAGGTGACCGCCACCTCGGCGTAGCCGCCGGAATCGACGATCGTCAAGGCGGCCACCGGCCGGCCGGGCCACAGATCCTCGACGCCCTCGCCAACGGCACGGACATATCCGGCGACCTCGATGCCCGGTACGAAGGGCAGCGGCACATCGACCACACCGCGCCGGTAGAGGACCTCGGCGAAGTTCGCACCCGCGTAGGCCACGTCGATGGCGACCTGGCCCGGCCCCGGGACCGGGGTCGGCACCGTGTCGGCGCGGAGCACCCCGGCGTCGCCGAACTCGGGGATGGTCACTGCCTTCATCTGTGTGTCATCGCTGTTCATGGCAGTGATGCTGCCGCTTGGTCAGGGGGCCGGGCAGTGTCCGTTCATCCTGGGTGTGCCACCACCAGGCTGCGCCGCCGCATCAGCTCCTCCAGCCGCTGCTGGGTGTCGGTGCCCGGGCGGGGGTTGTGCAGGATCAGATGGTGCCCGGGGTGCTCGGGCAGCGGCAGCAGCGTGGCGTCGAAGACCAGGGTCCCGGCCGTGGCATGGTCGACCGCCTTCACCGCACTGGTGTGCTCGGCCACGTCGTGGCGCGCCCACAGCTCCGCGAACTCCGGGCTGACCGCCGCCAGGTCGCCTGCGATGCGATCGAACTCCGGATCGTCCGGATAGTGTGCCGCATCGGCCCGGAAGCCGGCGGCCACCTGGGGCGCGGTCTCGGCCCAGTGCCGGTGCAGCGTCCGGTAGCGGGTGTTGGTGAAGAACGAGACCAGGCAGTTGTGGTCGGTCTCGCCGTAGCCGAACACCTCCCGGGCCATGTCGTTGACCGCGGTGAAATTCCAGTGGCGGTCGCGGACATAGCCGGGCCGCGGCAGCCAGGAGTCGAGCAGCCGGCGCAGCTCCGGCGAGGTGGGCACGGCAGGCGCGGGCGCGTCCCGCGGCGGTTTGAGCCCGGCCAGTCGGTACAGGTGGCCGCGTTCGGCCGTGTTCAGCAGCAGCGCGCGGGCGATGGCGTCGATGACCTCCTCGGACACCGTGATGTCGCGCCCCTGCTCCAGCCACGTGTACCACGACACCCCGACCCCGGAGAGCACCGCGACCTCCTCGCGCCGCAGCCCCGGGGTGCGCCGCCGGCCGCCGTCCGGCATACCGACATCGGCCGGCGAGACCCGCGCCCTGCGGCTGCGCAGAAACTCCCGCAGCTCGGCGCGGCGGCGGTCACGGGACAAGGAGGTGCGAGCACTGGCCATGGGACAAACCCTAAGGCCGCTTCTCCGTTGCGTCAGGAACAGGTCTTGCGCAGCTCGCGCTTGAGGACCTTGCCGGTGGGGCCGAGGGGCAGGGCGGTCATGAAGACCACCTTGCGCGGGTACTTGTGCCCGCCGAGCCGTTCCCGGGACCAGGCGATGATCTCCTCGGCGGACGGGACGCGCAGGTCGGTCCGGGGCACCACGGCGGCGCACACCTCCTCGCCCTTGACGTCGTCGGGCACTCCGACGACCGACACCTCGGCGATGGCCGGATGCCGGGCCAGGACCTCCTCGACTTCGCGCGGGTAGACGTTGAAGCCACCGCGGATGATGAGGTCCTTGCCGCGGTCGACGATGACGAGGAAGCCGTCCTCGTCGACCATCCCGAGGTCGCCGCTGCGCAGCCACCCGTCGACCAGCGCGGCCCGCGTGGCCTCCGGGTCGTCGAGGTAGCCGTGGAACACGTTGTGCCCGCGGATGACGACCTCGCCCACCTCGCCGTCGGGCAGCGGCACGATCCGGTCCGGGGTGCGGGCGTCGGCGACGGCGATCTCCACGCCCCACACCGCGTGTCCGACCGTGCCGGGCCGCCGCCCGCGGCCGTGCTCGTTGAACGTCGCCGCGGGCGAGGTCTCGGTGAGTCCGTAGCCCTCCAGGATCACCGTGTCGTACGCGGCCTCGAACTGCTCCAGCAGCGCCACCGGCAGGGCCGCCCCGCCCGAGACGGCGACCCGCAGATACGCGGGCCGGCGCGGGTCCGCGGTGGCCGCCTCGGTGAGCGCGTGGTACATCGTGGGCACGCCCATGAACACCGTGACGTTCTGGCCGACCATCAGGTCCAGTGCGCCGGGCCCGGTGAACCGCGGGGTGAGCACGAGCGTCGCGCCGACCCGCATCGTGGCGTTGAGCGCACCGGTCTGACCGTAGCTGTGGAACAGCGGCAGACAGCCCAGCACCACGTCGTCCGGCACCATGCCGATCAGGTCGTACGCCAGCACGGTCGCGTTCATCACCAGGTTGAGATGGGTGAGCTGGGCGCCCTTGGGCCGGCCGGTGGTGCCACTGGTGTACAGGACCGCGGCGATGTCGTCGGCCCGGGCCGGTTCGACGGCCTCGAGTCGGCGCTCCCCGGTGACGACGTCCAGCACCTTGATACCCGCCTCGGCGGCCGCCGGCTCGGCCACGGTCAGCAGCGGGCCGCCCGCGATGACGGCGACGGCGCCGCTGTGCCGCAGGATGTACCCCACCTCCTCGCGGACGAGCAGCCCGTGCACCGGCACCACGGTGGCGCCGAGCGCGAGCACGGCGTAGTACCCGCGGGGGAAGTCGATGCCGTTGGGCAGCATCAGCGCCACCCGGTCGCCGCGGCCCACCCCGCAGGCGCGCAGCTCCGCCGCGAAGGCCAGCACGTCGTCCCACAGTTCGCTGTAGGTGAGCCGGATGTCGCCCTCGACGATCGCGAGGCGGTGCGGATGGCGACGGGCGGAATCGCCGAGGATGGCGGCGACACTCAGCATGGCGTCTCCCCTGAGGCCGAGCGGTGGATGCCGTGGCTTACGACGGGCCCAGAATCAGGCATCGCCGCTGGTCCCGACCATGTGCGGGTGCCCACCCTTGGCGGTCGCGAGCTGGGCACGGGCCCTTGCGCAGCGCTCTTCGGCCAGGGCCATGGGGGAGCCGGGCCCCGGTTCGCGGCCCCACACCGACATCAGGGTCGGGGCGATCACACCGTGGCCGGGGTCGTCCAGCCGGCGCCGGAACCTGCGGCCCGCGGCGGCGTCGACCTCGGCGAGGCCCAGGACATGCGGCGAGCCCCTGGGCCCGCGTCCGCCTCGGCATCAGTGGTCTCCCTCGGGCGCCCGTCACGGGGGTCGGTGCCGACCGGGTCGCGACACAGCGCGTTGTGCCGCGGAACCAGGCGAGCCGGTGTCTGAATCGTGAACGAGTGGGCGAGGCGCCATGCGTATCGGCTGAGGTGCCTCGCCCTCCTGTGTCACGGCACGGCCCCGGGCCATCCCGCCTCAGCGCACGGTGATGACCAACTTGCCCGTGGTGCGGCCGGTCTCCCCCTGGACATGGGCCCGGGCGCCCTCGGCGAGCGGGAAGGTGCCGGAGACATGGGCGCGGAGCCTGCCCCGGTCGACCAGCTCGGCGATGGCGCGCATCCCGGCCTGGTCGTGCTCGACCAGCAGGGTGACGGCGCGGACCCGTGCCCGCTCCGCCGCGGCCCGGGTGTCCTGGGCGCCCGGCAGCAGGGAGACGAGGACACCGCCGGGGCGTAGCACGCTCACCGAACGGGTGGCGGTCTCCCCGCCGAGGGCGTCGAGGACGACGTCGTAGCGCTCCTCGGTGTCGGTGAAGTCCTCGGAGCGGTGGTCGACGCAGACATCCGCGCCGAGTTCGCGCAGGAAGCCGTGCTTGGGGGCGCTCGCCGTCCCGGTGACATGTGCGCCGCGCTCCTTGGCGAGCTGTACGGCGAGATGGCCGACACCGCCCGCCGCGGCGTGGATCAGTACCCGCTGCCCGGCCCGCAGGTCCGCGGTGTCCACGAGGGCCTGCCAGGCGGTGAGCGCGGCCAGCGGCAGCGCGGCCGCCTGGACGTGGTCGATCCCGGCGGGCTTGGCGGCGAAGGCGCGGGCGGGGCCGGTCACATACTCGGCGTGGGAACCCGCCCCGTACGGGTAGGGCAGCATGCCGAACACCTCGTCACCGGGCTGGAAGAGGGTGACGCCGAAGCCGGTCTCCACCACGGTGCCGGAGACGTCCCAGCCGAGGGTCAGTGGCGGGGGCGGCAGGAAGATGCTCAGGGCGCGGTGCTTGAAGTCCGTGGGGTTGAGCCCGGCCGCGTGTACGGCGACGAGGATCTCGCCGGGGCCGGGCGCGGGCCGCGGCAGCTCGGTGAGCCGCAGGACCTCGGGGCCGCCGAGGGCCGTCTGGTGCAGGGCGAGCATCACGGGGGCGCCGTCCGGGGCGGCAGCCGGGGCCGGGGAGTCGAGGTTGTCGGGGGTGTCCGTCGTGTCCGTCGAAGTCATGGCTCGATCCTGGCCGTACGGTCCGGGCCCGGGCGATGGCCAGAAGGTCAGCCTCCGATACATTCCTGCCATGCCGATCGACCCTGCCGCCCGCCACGTTCCCGGGACCCACCGCGCGTCCGGCGCCCGCGCCACTCCCACTGCCCGTTCCGCGTCCGCCGCGTCCGCCGCGCCCTCCCGGGCCCGTGAGCTTGCCGACCGTGCGGCCGAACTGGAGCGCCGGATGCGCCCGGACCCGCGGCCCGGCGCCCACAAGGTCGTCGTCCTCGCCCTCGACGGCGTCTATCCCTTCGAACTCGGCATCCCGCACCGGGTCCTGGGCTCCGCCGACGGCCGCTACGAGGTGCGGTCCGCGAGCGTGGACGGGCGGCCCGTGCGTACCGACTCGGATCTGACCGTCACCCCCGGGCACGGCCCCGAGGTGCTGGCCGAGGCGGACACCGTGGTCATCCCGCCGTACGCGATCACCCGGGCCTCGGCCGCCACCCCGGAGCCGCAGGCCCTCGCCGCCCTCTCCCGGGTCCGCCCCGGCACCCGGCTGGTGTCCATCTGCACCGGCGCCTTCCTGCTGGCCGCCGCCGGTCTCCTGGACGGGCGCCGGGCCACCACCCACTGGGCGCTCACCGACCACTTCCAGGAGCTGTTCCCCCGGGTCGAGCTGGACGCCGGTGTGCTCTTCGTCGACCACGGTGATGTGCTGACCTCCGCGGGGGCGGCGAGCGGTGTCGACGTCTGCCTGCATCTGGTGCGCCAGGACCACGGCAGCGAGGTGGCCAACCATGTCGCCCGTTGTTGCGTCGTGCCGCCGTACCGGGACGGCGGGCAGGCGCAGTACATCGAGCGGCCGCTGCCGCCGGCGAGCGAATCCGGCACCGGACCGACCCGCGACTGGGCGCTGCGGCGGCTGGAACTGCCCTTGTCGCTGGACGAACTGGCCGCGCACGCGGCGATGAGCACCCGTACCTTCGCCAGGCGCTTCCGGGAGGAGACCGGTCTGAGCCCCGGCCGCTGGCTGACCCAGCAGCGGCTGCGGCGGGCCCGGCACCTGCTGGAGTCCAGCGACCTGCCGGTGGAACGGGTCGCCCACGAGGTCGGCTTCGCCACCGCCACCTCGCTGCGGCGGCACCTGGCGGCGGAGGCGGGGGTGGCCCCGTCGGCCTACCGGCGCACCTTCCGCGCCTCGGGTCCGGCCGCGGGTGGCGTCAGGGAGGCATCACGGGCCGGGGGCTGAGGGGCCGTTGTCGCCGGATGTGCGCTGCGCACTCGGCAGAAGGTCCAGCGTGAGCAGGCCGAGATAGCCGGCCAGCAGGAAGCGGTGGTCCTCCAGCGAGCTGCCGCAGAGCTGCTCGATGCGGCGCAGCCGGTTGAGGATCGTATTGCGGTGGCAGTACAGCACTCCGGCGGCACGGGCGGCGGAGCGGCCGCTCTGGTACCAGATCGTCAGCGTCTCGAGCAGCACCTCCCGCTCGTCGTCCGGCAGGTCGAGCACCGCGCCCAGGGCGCGCCTGGTCAGCCGTTCGGCGAGGGCCGGGCTGGAGATGACCAGGGCCTCGGGCAGCCGCTCGGCGATCCACGCCACCTCGTCGCCCTCGTGTCGCACGGTTTGCAGGGCGACATCGGCCGAACGGTGCGCCTCGGGCAGTTCCTGCATCGCGTCGAAGGGGTCGGAGACGCCGATCCGGCCGGCCGGATTGCGGTTGAGCGCCCTGATCAGCCGGGGCACGCTGGAGTGGCCGAGTGCCACCAGGCCGATCTCGCGGTCGCCGCGGATGCGCCAGGCGGCGGGGAATGAGTAGGCCGCGCAGGCGTCGCGGGCGGCGCTGAAGGTGTGATGGGCGGCGATGTCGAAGGTCGCCACGGCCACGGCGTACGGGCCGGTGGCCGGCAGGCCGAGGATCTCCAGTGCCTCGGCGGCCAGTTGGGGGTCGCCGCCGCGGCCCTCCAGCAGGGCGTCGAAGGTGGCCTGCTGGCGCTGGGCGTCCCGGCGCTGGAGTTCGGCCTCGGTGGTGCGATAGCCCTGGACGACGGCCTCGGAGTGACGGTCCATGACGTTCATCACGGCCGTGGTGACCTGGAGGAATTCCGTCAGTTCGGTGTGGGAGCGGCCCTTGACCTCGGCCAGCAGCGAGTTGAGCACCAGCTCGGTGGCGAGCCGGTAGGCGCGTAGCACCGCTTCCAGCGGCACCCCCTGCTGGGCCCGGCGGCGTCCGGTGGTGCGCGCCACCGCCAGTTCCTCCTCCTGCGGGCGCTCGACTCCCGCCAGGGATTCCAGGATCGCCCGCAGGTTCTCCTGCACCGATGCGGCGAGGATCTCCAGCGGTACGGCGCCGATCGCCTGGTACATCGGCTCCTGCGCGACGATCTGCCCCACGATGCGGCGGCTGAGTTCCGGGACCTGGCCGAGCATGCGATGGGCCACCGCCGTAAAGGCGGTGCGGGAATCTGCCGACATGTGTCGGGAGGGTAGCGAGGGAATTCCACTGCGTGAACAGCCCGTGACCGTCGGCTTGAGAACACCCGGACTCAAGTGCGAACGGGGGGTTGAACAGCAGGCGAACGCGCCCCGCACAATCAGCCCCGCCAGAGGCTGTGCACCGGAACAGAGCGGCAGCTCGGGCCCACACATACCGTGAGCCAACCGAGAGATCCCCGCCGTTCACGGACCCGGCGCACTCGCGTCACGGGTATCCGCTCAGGGAGGCGAATGCGATGCAGGAGATGCAGTACCGCGCACCGGACGGCGAGCGCGAGGGGTGGCTCGAACCCGCCGAGCACAAGGGGTGGTTCGAACCAGGACACCGGCACGCGCCCCAGGCGAAGCAGGGCGCCGTGGTGACCACCACGATGCCACTGCCCCGCTCCGAGCCCCCCGTGCCGCACCAGGGCCGGCCCCAGCCGCGCAGCGCGCCCGCCCACCACACCGGTGTGCACACCGGCGCGGCGGCCGTGCCCGCCGGACCGGTTGCCCCCGAGGCCCGCTGACATGGGGGGCGGCCGGTGTCGGTCAGAACTGGTTCTCGCCCCCGTCGACGTACAGGTTGGCGCCGAGGATGAAGCTGCTCTGCTCGGAGGCGAGGAAGGCCACCGCGTTGGCGACCTCCTCCGCGCGCCCGATCCGGCCGAGCGGCACGCCAGCGGCGAACTGGGCCTTGGTGACGGGCGCGTCCGCCGTGGCGGCCACTCCGTCCAGCCCGGGAGTGTCGATGGTGCCCGGGGAGACCACGTTGACCCGGATGTTCCGGTCCTTGAGCTCGTTGGCCCAGGTCCGGGAGAAGGACCGGAGCGCCGCCTTGGAGGCCGCATAGGCGCCGAACGCCGCGACACCGTCGTCGGCGCGCACCGAGGAGTTGAGGATCACCGAGGCGCCGTCGTTGAGCAGCGGCAGTGCCTTCTGCACGGTGAACACCGTGCCCCGCACATTGACGTCGAAGGTCTGGTCGAAGTGCTCCTCGGTGATCTGCTCCAGTGTCGCGAACGACGCGGCGGCGGCGTTGGCGAACAGCACGTCCAGCCCCCGGCCCCGGGCGCGGACCGTGTCGTACAGCCGGTCCAGGTCGGCCAGGTTCGAGATGTCGCCCGCCACCGCGGTGGCCCTCGCCGAGCCGATGGTCTCCACGGCCGCGTCCAGTTGGGTCTTGCGCCGGCCGGTGATGAACACGTGCGCGCCCTCGTCCGCCAGCCGTACGGCGGTGGCCAGGCCGATGCCGGTGCCGCCTCCGGTCACGACGGCGGTCTTGCCCTCGAGCTGTCCCATGAGAATGACCTCCCCAAAGAGTTCAGTACCGATCGGTACTGAATAAGACCATAGCACTTCCGTACCGATCGGTGCGGAAGGGATAGGGTGGGCGACATGGATACGCACCCGAAGGCGTCGATCGGCCGGCCGCGAGGATTCGACGCCGACGAGGCCCTCGAACGCGCCATGCGGGTCTTCTGGGAACAGGGCTACGAAGGCGCCAGCCTCACCGATCTGACCAGCGCCATGGGCATCACCCGCACCAGCATGTACGCGGCCTTCGGCAACAAGGAGGAGCTGTTCCGCAGGGCGCTGGAGCGCTATACCGAAGGCCCCGCCTCGTATGCGGCCCGGGCCCTGCGGGAACCGACCGCCAGGCAGGTGGCCACCGCGTTCCTGGGCGGCTCCGTCCGGGCCACCACCCGCCCCGACTGCCCCACCGGATGCCTCGGCGTCCAGGGCTCCCTCGCCGCCGGCGACCCGGGGCGCCCCGCCCGCGACGCCCTCATCGCCTGGCGCGACGAGGCCATCTCCCACCTCCGCGACCGGTTCCAGCGGGCCGTCGACGAAGGCGACCTGCCCCCGGACACCGATCCCGGACTGCTCGCCCGCTACCTCATGACCGTGGCGAACGGCATCGCCGTCCAGGCCGTCGGCGGCGCCACCCGCGACGACCTTCAGCAGGTGGCCGACATGGCCCTGCGGACCTGGCCGGCCGCCTGACACCATCCACTCCATGGTCATCGCCCTGGCCATGACCTGGTCACCGGCCGGCCTGAGACAAGGCGCGTACCCTGCCGATGCGGGACCCCGCTCAGACCACGCGAGAGGACATCCACCGTTGTCCGAGATCCACGATCGACCCGGGGAAGTGAACACGGCGGCCGTCGCGGACGGCGCCGTGCCCGGCTTCGGCATCGACTCCATCCACGAGGCGGCGCGGCGCCTGTCCGGTCATGTGGTGCGGACGCCGTTGCTGACCTCCCCGATGCTGGACGAGCTGGTCGGCGCCCGTGTCCTGGTCAAGGCCGAATGCCTCCAGGTCACCGGCTCGTTCAAGGTGCGCGGGGCGCTCAACGCCCTGCTCACCCTGGACGAGGAGGCGCGCCGTGCGGGGATCGTGGCCTACTCCGCCGGTAACCACGGGCAGGGCGTGGCCGCGGCGGCACGGCTCGCCGGTTGCCCCGCGGTCATCGTCATGCCCCGGGACGCCCCGCGCATCAAGGTCGACAACTGCCGCTGGTGGGGCGCCGAGACCGTCCTGTACGACCCGCGGAGCGAGGACCGGGAAGAGGTGGCCCGGAAGATCCTTCAGGACCGCGGCATGACGCTGATCCCGCCCTTCGACGACGTCAGGGTCATGGCCGGGCAGGGCACCGTCGGCCTGGAGATCGCCGAGCAGGCGCGCGAATTGGGCCTGGCCCCGGACGCGGTCCTGGTGAACTGTAGTGGCGGCGGGCTGGCCGCCGGTGTGATCACCGCGCTCCGCCACGCCTTCTCCGGCCTGGCGAGCCACATCGTCGAACCGGCGGGCTTCGACAAGATGGCCCGGTCCCTGGCGACCGGCCGCGTATGCGCCAACCCCCGACCGCCCGGCGGTCTCATGGACGCGATCTCCGGCCCGGCGGCCGGTGCGCGCCCGCTGGCCGTCCTCCGCCACCACGAGGTGACCGGCCTGACCGTCACCGACGGGGAGGCCCTGGCCGCCATGGCCACGGCCCACCGGCTCCTCAAGATCGTGGTGGAGCCGGGTGGCGCCGCGTCCCTGGCGGCCCTGCTGTCCGGGAAGGCGGACGTACGGGGCGGGACCGTGGTGCTCGTGGCGTCGGGCGGCAACGTCGATCCAGCCGTCTACCGGCGGGCCCTGGCGGACTGAACCGCCCCGCCGCCGATCAGGCCACCGAGGTCGAGACGTGCCGTCGGTGCACGTAGGCTCGGTGGATGGCGAAGTATTTCGATGTGCATCCCGATAACCCTCAGCAGCGCACCATCAGCAATGTGGCCGAGCGGATCCGCTCCGGTGGGCTGGTCGCCTATCCGACGGACTCCTGCTTCGCGCTGGGATGCCAGATGGGCAATCGCGACGGAATCAATCAGATCCGGTCGATTCGCAATCTCGACGACCGTCACCACTTCACCCTGATGTGCCAGAACTTCGCGCAGCTCGGCCAGTTCGTGCACATCGACAAGGATGTGTTCCGCGCGATCAAGGCGGCGACGCCCGGCAGTTACACCTTCATCCTCCCGGCGACGAAGGACGTACCGCGTCAGTTGCCGCATCCGAAGAAGAAGACGGTCGGGGTCCGGATCCCCGACCATGTCGTCACCCAGGCCCTGCTCGCCGAGCTGGGTGAGCCACTGCTCTCCAGCACCCTGCTGCTGCCCGGCGAGGACGAGCCGATGACCCAGGGCTGGGAGATCAAGGAACGGCTCGACCATGTGGTGGACGCCGTGGTCGACTCGGGCGACTGCGGCACCGAGCCGACCACGGTCATCGACTTCTCCAGCGGCGAGGCCGAGATCGTACGCCGGGGGGCGGGCGACACGGCACGGTTCGAGTAGCCGCGCCACCGGGCCCCGGCCACGCCCCGGCCACGCGCCGGCCACGCGCCGGCCACGCGCCGGCCACGCGCCGGTCAGGCGGGTGGCCGGTGTGGCACCTCCTGGCCGTTGACGATGACCCGCCGGAAGGTCAGCTCGTCGGTGTAGGCGACGCTGTCGGGGTTGACGATGCCCGTGAACGTGGAGCGGGAGAGGCGCACCCCGCGCAGATGATCGGTGTCCAGGCCGACCAGCCGCAGCAC
The DNA here is from genome assembly GCF_047218265.1 of Streptomyces sp. CY-1. NCBI lineage: Bacteria > Bacillati > Actinomycetota > Actinomycetes > Kitasatosporales > Streptomycetaceae > Streptomyces > Streptomyces sp. CY-1. The sequence goes on along the minus strand of NZ_CP178393.1, from coordinate 2,128,395 downwards.
GGTCTGGGCGCCGTCGATCGCCATGCGGTCCATCTGGATGTTCCGCACGGACACCGGCAGGGTCCCGTTCTCGCCGCCGTTGTAGGCCATGGTCACGAACGCGATATCGCGCTCCACGTCCTGTCCGGTGAAGTTCCGGATGTGCACACCGTCGATGAAGCCCCCGCGCTTCTTGTTCGCCTTGACGTACAGCGCGTGCTTGACGGGGTAGCGGCCGGGGAAGTCCGGCGGGTTGATCTCGCAGTTCTCGGCGAAGATGTCGTGCACCCCGCCGGACATCTCGCTGCCGACGGTCATCCCGCCCCAGCGGCCGGAGAACTGGCAGTCGCGCACCACGATGTTCCTGCTCGGCACGCCGACACGGTGGCCGTCCTCGTCCCGGCCGGACTTGACGGCCACGCAGTCGTCGTTGGTGTTGAAGCGGCAGCCGGTGATGAGTACGTCGGAGCAGCACTCCGGGTCGCAGCCATCGGTGTTGTAGAGCGTGCTGTCCACGGTGACACCGCGCACGGTGACATTGCCGGAGAGCACTGGATGCACGGTCCACATCGGCGGGTCGACGATGGTCAGATCGCTGACCAGGACGTTGCGGCAGCGGTAGAACTGCACCATCTTCGGCCGCAGATAGTGGCCGTCGCCGAAGACGCGCCGGGCCACCGGCGTGCCCGTGGAGCCCATCTCGCGCAGCAGTCTCTGATCGGCCCCCTGCGGTCCACTGTCGCGGTACCAGCTCTCCCACGGGCCGAGCCGCGCCTGCCCGTCGAGGATGCCGGGTCCGGTGACCGCGACATCCCGTGCGCCGTACGCGTAGATGAAGGGCGAGTAGTTGTAGCACTCGGTGCCCTCCCAGCGGGTGAGCACCACCGGCAGGAAGTCGCGCGGATCGGGGCTGAAGGCGATGGTGGCGCCCGCGGTGACACGCAGGTTCACCCGGCTGCGCAGATGGATCGCACCGGTGAGGAATCGGCCCTCGGGGACGACGACCCGGCCGCCGCCCGCCCGGTGGCAGGCGGCGATGGCGGCCCGGAACGCCGCGGTGTTCATCGTCCGCCCGTCGCCGACCGCGCCGTAGTCGGTGATCCGGAAGCTCCGGCGGGGGAAGGCGGGCGGCCTGATCCGGTCCAGGATCCCCGGCACCGCGCGCCACGCCCCGGTGTAGTCGGTGGCCGCGCCGGTGTGCGACGTGGCCGCGTACGCCTGCCCCGTGGGCAACTGGGGGAGCAGCGCGCCTGCCGCCAGCAGACCGCCGGTGCGCAGCGCCGAGCGGCGGGAAGGTCTCGGATGCATCGCCTGGCTCCTCAGGTGGTCCGGCCGATGGAGAGCCGGTCGAGGTCGGGGGCGGACTCGGTGTCGTTGGAGATCTTGATGGTGTTGGCGCCGGATGTGAGGGTGACCGGGATGGAGGTCGTGCGCGGGGTGGTGTTCCCGGTGTCGGTCACGGTCACCTTGGTGGCCGGGCCGCCGTTGACGCTCACCTGGAACGAGCGGGTGCCGTTGACCGTGTAGTCGAGGTGCAGCGTGTGCTGCCCGCCGTCGGGGACGACGACATCGGGGAAGACCATGGCCGCCTGCTCGCTGCCGCCGATGTTGCGCACCTTTTCGCCGCCGGAGCAGGGTCCGCAGTTGGTGAGGCCCGTGCTGCCGAACTGGTTGGCCGAGTCCTCCGCCTCACGTGCCCAGATCCGGTCGGCGGGCAGTGGCCGCACCTTGACCTGGTCCGAGACCGACTTCTGCCGGCCGAGCACACCGAAGTCCGCCGTGACGGGGATATCGGCCGAACCGGCGTCCTGGCCGGGCGGGGAGGTGATCGTCCAGGTGCCCCGCACCGTCTGGCCGAGCCGCAGCGAGCGGGCCGTGACCGGGCCGCCGTCCGCGGTCCAGCCGGCCGGCAGCCGGGGGGCGAGGCTGACGCCGTCGAGCTGCTCGTCGGCGTCGAGCCGGAGAGCCGCCGTGACGGTGAGGGACCGCTGCCCGGGACCCACCCACTGGAGACCGTGGGGCCGCACGGTGAGCGTGGTCCTGGGGGTGTACGAGGCCGGGGGCAGCGGGGCGACCGCGATCCGGTCCAGCCCCGGGCCGCGGCGCGCGGTGCTGAAGACCTTCACCGTGTTGCCGCCCGCCTTGAGCGGCACGGACACCGCCGTGCTCTCCGGCACCTCGGGGCTGCCCGCGACGACGGGAACCTCGACCGGTGCCGCGCCGTTGACGCTCACCGACAGCGAGGAGGCGGCCTTGGCCGTGTGGTCCAACTGGAGCCGGTAGTCGCCGCTTTCGGGGGCGCGGAGATCGCGGTACGTCACGGAGTTGCGCGCCCCGCCACCGAGGCCGTCCACCCGCCGGCCGCCCGAGCAGGCCCCGCATGCCACCGAGTGGACCGCGCCCGACGACGCGTTCTGCCGGGCCTCGGCCTCCAGCGGCAACTGGGTACGGGTGGTCTTCGAGCGGCCGTAGGCCACCTGGATCTCGTCGATGCGCAGTTGCTCGTAGAACTCCGGCGCCTGTGGGCCGCCCCACAGGCTGCGCACCTCCAGCTTCAGATAGCGGGCGTCGCTGCCACCGATGTCGATGTTCCGCACCCCGCGGGCGCTGGGCAGGGTGCCGGAGCGCACCTGCGTCCAGCGCTTGCCGTCGCCGCTGGCGTAGACGCGGTAGTCCTTGATGCGCGCGGAGTCCTCGGGGCGCCCGAAGGACGACCGGGCGTGCGTCGGCGACCACTCGCGCTGGTTCACCGCCAGCGCCGTGGCGTGCTTGCGCGCGCCGAGGTCGAGGGTGACGGAGACGGGCAGCTCGCCGTCGCTGTCCCAGTAGGTCTCGTAGTCGCCGTCGGCGAGGTCGGCCGCCGGGTGGCCGGTCCGCGCGGAGGTGGCGGTGGCGCCGACACCGGACTGCGGATAGAAGGGCCGTCGGCCGTCGGTCTCGACCTTGAAAACGGTGTCGTACGGATCCCAGTCATGGATGCCGAGGATGGACAGATGGCCGCCGGACTGGCTGAAGCGCATCCTCTCGCCGGTGCGGAGATTGGTGACCCGGCGCACCGTGTAGCCGTTGTCGCCCAGCCGCACCATGTCGCTGCGGGGCGGGGTGACCACGTGGACGTACTGGGTGCGGTCGCCGCTCTCGCCCCGGCCCACGGTGACCACGCCATGGGCGCCGTCGTTCCAGAACCCGGGTCGCATCCCGCCGTACATATAGCCGCCGCCCTCGACGCCGTACACCGACTCCTTGATGGGCTCGACCCACTTGCCCATGAAGTCGTTGAACTTCTCCTGCTGGGGCGGGAGTTCGCCGTTCACCATGGGCGTCTCGGCCATGAGCGACTTGATGGAGGAGCCCGCGTTGGTGATGTAACGGCCGGTGCCGAGCCGGGCGTCGACCTCGTGGTCACCGCCGTCGTACCACCAGTCACCGGTGGTCGGCAGCTTGTAGTCGGCCTCGGTCAGCCGGGGCATGGGGACGGTCACGGCGGCCGGGTAGTCGTACGCCGGGGTCATGCCGGTCTTCTGCTCATTGCTGACCGTGTCCATGATCGGCGTGTCTTCGTTGTTGTTGCTCAGCAGCCAGTCCGGGCGGCGCTCACGGATCTTCTCGTAGAGGCCGTGCTCCTCCCAGTACTCGTTGTCGTTGTCGATCCAGAACCCCGACAGATCCGGGTACTTCTCCATGGCCTCGAGGAACAGGTCGTAGCTGTACCTGCCGAAGCCCTGGCGCGTGGTCAGGTCGACCTGTTCGCCCTTGTACGCCGAGTAGGCGGCCGAATCCAGCGTCTCGACGCCATCCGCGTTGTGCCACTGCGGATCGTCGGTCATATAGAGGACGATATGCACGCCCTTGGCCTTGCCGGCGGCCACCAGCTCGCCGAGCAGATCGCGCTCGGTGGCACAGCTACCGGGAACCTTCGACGGCCACGGGCGGGCGTAGCCCAGCCTGCTGTGGAAGGTGGCCAGCACGATGTACGAGGCGCCGAGCTTGCGCGCCTCGTCCACCCAGTAGTCGGCGCTCCAGCCGCCCTTGGTGACATCGCGCTCCCACTCGGCGCAGTCGCGGTGCTGGGGGTGGGTGAACATGCCCCAGTGCAGGAAGAGCCCGGCGGTGGACTGCCGCAGCCACTCCTGCCGGGGGTGGTGGACCTCGGCCTTGGCGGGGGCGGCGAGCAGGCCGATGGCCAGGGCGAGTACGACCGCCGCGCACACGGCGCGCCACCGGGCGCGGGTGGCTCGGATGGCACGTGTGGTGCGGCTGGCACGTGTGGTGCGGCCGGGCCGGTCGGGCCGGGCTGAAGAGATGTGGAAGGGGCGGAGCGGGATCCTCGGCGTGGGCATATCCTGTCCTCCGTGAACGTTCCCGTGAGCGCTCACGGAGCACTGTCCGGCCCACCCGGCCGCCGTGTCAATACGCGTGCGGCGGTGGGGTGTTATGCGGTGGCGATCCGTTGACGCCCGTCGTCGCCGCGGTGACTATCAAGGCGGGAGTGGATCGGGGACCGCATCCATGAGCGCGCCCGAGTGCCACGTCCGCGGGTGGCGGAGAGGGGTGGGGACCATGCCCGCGAACGACAGGTCGCGCCGTATCACCATCGACGACGTGGCGCGCTCGGCCGGGGTGTCCCGGCAGACCGTGTCCCGCGCGGTCAACGACAAACCGGAGATCGACCCCGCCACCCGGCAGCGGGTGCTGCTGGTGGCCCAGTCCATGGGGTACCGGCCCAGCCGGTTCGCCCGTGGCATGGTCGGCCCGGGGCTCACCACGCTGGGGCTGGTCATCGCGGACGTACTCAACCCCTTCTTTCCCGAGGTGGTCTCCGGTGTGCTGGCGGCGGCCGACGAGCGCGGCTGGCAGGTCGCCGTCTACAGCACCGGATCCGCCCTGGAACGCGAGACCGCGGTGGCGGAGACCGTGGTGAACCACGTGGACGCGTGTATCGCCTTTCTGCTGGACCCCGGCGCCATCGAGCTCATCCGGCGCTCCGGGATGCCCTTCGTCCTGCTGGACAACGAGCACCGGCCACCGGCGGTGAGCGGCGGGCGGATCGACTTCGCCAGCGGAATGCGCCAGGTGGTCGGCCACCTCGTCGAGCGCGGCCACCGCCGGATCGCGATGCTCGACGACCGCGGGCGCCCCGACGCGGGCGACCGTGGCACCCGGCACTCGCTGTTCCTCGGGACCGCCGCCGAACTGGGGCTGCCCGCCGACGAGAGCTGGGTGTTCCCGGCGGCCAACTCCCTCGACGGCGGCGCGGCGGCCATGGAGGACGTACTGGACACCGGCTTCGGCGCGACGGCTGTGCTCGGGTACAACGACCTGATCGCCATCGGTGCCATGCGCCGCGCCCGCGACCGCGGGGTGCGGGTGCCGGAGGACTGCGCGTTCGTCGGCTGCGACGGACTGACGCTGAGCCGGCTCGTGGACCCACCGCTGACCACCCTGACGGTCGACAAGGAACTCCTCGGCCGGGCCGCGGTGCGGCAGGTCGCGGCGCAGATGACCGGTGCCGGAACGGGCGAGACGGTGATCGAGCCACGCCTGGTGGTCCGCGCCTCCTCCTGACCTCCCCGCCGCCGCCGTTGGGCGCTCCCGGCGGTTTCCGGCGGTTCCTGGCGGTTCCCGGCGGTTCCCGGCGGCTCCCGGCGGCTCCCGGCGGGTCCCGGCGGGTCCCGGCGAACAATATGAACGCAATGATCGACGGGATGGCGCTCACCCCCGGCGGTTCCTAGCATCCCCGTGCGCAGCGCAGCTTCGCGCGGAGCACGATAGGAGCCACTCCTTGCACACATCCGACACGCCCACGCATGTCTCCTGGTGGGCTTCACACCGCCGACGCCGTCCAGCGGTACTGGCGGCCGTGCTCGCGGCCGTGTCCCTCGGCGCACTCGGCAACGCACCCACCGGCCACGCCCAGACCCCCCGGCCCGCGGCCGCCACCTGCCCGGCCAAGCTGGCCGGGAAGGCGAAGTGCTACACCGGCCAGGACAGCAACGGGGCGTACTACGCGATCGCGGTGCCCACGCACTGGAACGGATCCCTCGTCGTGCACGCACACGGCGGACCCGGCCTCGGCGACTCCTCCGACCCGTCCCGCAGCACCGATGACCTGGAGCGCTGGGCGGTGATGGTCGACCAGGGATATGCCTGGGCCGGCTCCTCCTACCGCCGCGGTGGCTACGGGACCCGGATGGCCGCCGCCGACACCGAGAATGTACGCCGTCTGTTCCTCGCACGGTTCGGCAAGCCGAAGCGGACCTATGTCCACGGCCAGTCCTGGGGCGGCGACGTCGCCGCGAAGGTGGCGGAAACCTACGGCGCACAGCCCGGCGCCTACGACGGGGCGCTGCTGACCAGCGGTGTCCTCGGCGGCGGCTCGCGCGGCTACGACTACCGCGTCGACCTGCGGGTGGTCTACCAGTACTACTGCCACAACCACCCCCGGCCGACCGAGCCGCGATACCCCCTGTGGCAGGGGCTGCGCCCGGACTCCACCCTGACGAACGCCGGGCTCCGCGCCCGCCTCCAGGAGTGCACCGGCTACGCGTCCGACCCCGCGGACCGGACCGCGGCGCAACAGCGCAACCTCGACGACATCCTCGCCGTCACCCGCGTCCCGGAGCGCTCACTCGAATCGCATCTCCAGTTCTCGACCTTCACCTTCCGGGACATCGTGTGGAACCGGCTCGGCGGCCGTAACCCGTTCGGCAACCGGGGTGTGCGGTACTCGGGTTCACATGACGACAAGGCGCTCAACGCCGGGGTCGAACGGTTCTCGGCCGATCCCAGCGCCCGCCGTGACCTCTCCTACGACAGCGATCTCACCGGCAAGGTTTCCCTTCCGGTCCTCACCCTGCACGCGATCGACGACCCGACGGCCTTCGTGGAGCACGAGGCGGCCTACCGCGCCACTCTCCGCGGTGCCGGCCGGGGCGGAAACCTCGTCCAGACGTTCACGAAGGAGACCGAGCACAGTGCGCTGAGCGACTCCGAGTACGCCAACTCCATCTCGGCGCTGGACACTTGGGTGCGCACCGGCCGTAAGCCGACCCCGTCCTCGATCGCGGCATCCTGCGGCGCCTTCGACGACATCTACGGCAGCGGTTGCTTCTACGACTCCGCCTTCCACCCCTCGCCCTACGCCTCGCGGGTCCGTCCCCGGCCGGGCGGGCTCGGCTGGCCCGCCATGACCGCGACGCAGGAGCGGGCGTGGAGCCGGATCGGCGGTGTGGGGATCGCCCCCTGACGGTCCCCGCCCACCGGGGTCGGCCGCCTGCGGCCGACCCCGCGACAATCCGTACGCATGAGCGGTGACATCACTCGATCGTGAGTTGTTCCCTTCATATGCCCGGTGCGATGCCACGCTGGCCAGCACGGCGTATGACCAGCGCCGCCCGGACGTAGCCGAGGGTGGGGGATGGGATGGCGCAAGACGCGGGACGACATGGGGGACTGGACGAGCGGGCGGTGCTGCTGGCGGCCGGGCTGGCCGATCTGGCGGTGACCACGCTGGGGTCGGTGCTGGGGACGGCGCGGGGGTTGCTGCGCCGCTCGGACGGCGCGGAGCTGGCGGCGGAGGCCGAGCACGATCTACTGGCCCGCGGGCGCCTGGTGCTGGACCGGCGCACCGCGGCCGTCCCCCCGGCCCATCTGGAGATTCTCGCCCGGCACGCGCTGGCTCGGCGGGCCACCGGCGATGTCTGACCGGTGGGGGTCCGACCGGAGGGGGGCCGACCAGTGGGGGTCCGACCGATGGGGACCGGCCGCGTTCAAGACCCGCGTCGACGAGGTGCTGCACCGCTTCGTCGCCCAGGAGGCCGAGCAACTGTCGGCGATCGACCCGGCCCTTGGCCCGGTGGCCGGGCAGTTGGAGGCGGCGGTCGCGGACGGCAAGCGGCTGCGGGCGGCGTTCTGCTACTGGGGCTGGCGCGCGGTGGGGCAGCCGGACAGCGATGCGCTTGTGCGGGCGGCGGCCTCGATGGAGCTGGTGCATGCCGCCGCGGTGGTGCATGACGATCTCATCGACGACAGTCCGCTGCGGCATGGCCGGCCCACGGCGCATATCGCCCTGCGCGCCGCCGTCCGCCGTCGCCCGCGTTCCGTCGCCGCCGCCAGGTCGCTGGCGATGCTGGTGGGGAATCTGCTGATGTCGCTGGCCGGGCAGATGTTCGCCAGCAGCGGTCTGCCCGCCGCGTACCTGGCACGGGCCCGCCCGCTGTGGTCGCTGCTGGCCCGGGAGCTGATCGCGGGGGAGTGCCTGGAGATCCTGCGTACCGGGGCCGATCCGGACACCACGGCATCGCTGAAGGTGATCCGCTACAAGACCGCCAAGTACACCGTCGAGCAGCCCCTGCTGATCGGCGGAGCCCTGGCCGGGGCCGGTGAGCGGCTGCGCGAGGGCTACTCCGCGTACGGGCTGCCGCTGGGCGAGGCGTTCCAGCTCCGGGACGACCTGCTCGGCCTGTTCGGAGACCCGGAACGCACCGGCAAGGCCAACGCCGACGATGTACGCGGCCACCGGCCCACGGCCCTGCTGGCGGAGACCTGGCGCATCGCCGGTGACGGCGAGCGGGAGCGGTTGCGTGCCCTCCTCGGCCGCCGCGATCTGGACGCGGACGGCCTGGACGCGGTCCGCGAGGTGATGTCCCGGCTGAAGGCCCCGGACCGTATAGAGGCGATGATCTCCGCGCGGGTCGAGGAGGCCCTCGACGCTCTGCACGAGCTGGACACACCCCCGCACGCCGTCGCTGCCCTGACCGCGCTGGCGCGTTCGGCGGCGGTCCGCCTGTCCTGACCCCCCTCGTACAGGCGGGAGTTACGTGCCCTCTCGGCCGCCGCCCCCGCCCGTCGTGGACGACCCGTGAATGACAAGGAGTCCTGTCATGACCTACACCGAGGCATCGCTGGACGCCCTGCGGCAGGCCGGTGACGAACTCGCCGACGCCACCGTGGCCGCCCTCTTCGAGCGCGGGGAGGTGGGCACGTTCAACACCCTGATGCGCTATGTCTCCACCGTCGGCGCTCCCTTGCCGGACGGGCTGCCCGATGTCGCCCGGGAGTACCTCCGGGCCACCAGCGCCCCGCCCTCCTGGGTGGACTGGGGGGAGATGGAGAAGGCCCGGCTGTTCTTCATCGACAACAATGTGCACATCTCCACCGCGCTGTCCTTCGCCTCCATGCCCGCGTGCTACGTCGTCCCGCGGGTGGCGAAGCTGCTGTCGGCCACCCACGGGCTGAAGTACCCCGCCAAACGGATGGCGGAGACCGGCCAGTTCACCGTCTATCTGATGCAGCCCGGCGCCTTCGAGGCCGGCAGCCGCTTCATCCCGGCCGCCCAGAAGGTCCGCCTGCTGCACGCCTCCATCCGCCACCATCTGAAGCGGGAGAACCGCTGGGACACCGAGGCGCTCGGGACGCCGATCTGCCAGGAGGACATGATCGGCGGGCAGATGTTCTTCTCCCTGCTGGTCCTGGACAGCCTGCACCGCCTCGGCATCCACATGTCGACGGACGGAGCGGAGGCGTACTACTACGCCTGGCGCGTGGTCGGTGCCATGCTCGGCGTCGACCAGGACGCCGTCCCCGCGACCCTCGACGACGCCCGCCGGTTCCTCGACCTGTACATGGTCCGGTACATGGGGCCGTCCGAGGAGGGCGCGCACCTGACCAGGCAGCTCATCGACCTCTACGAGGAGGTCGTGCCCGGGACCTTCTTCGACCCGATCGTCTCCGCACTCATCCGCCACCTCGTCGGGGACACCTGCGCCGACTGGCTCCAGGTGCCGCGCACCCCGTGGGACACGGTCGTCAAGGCCGTGCCCCACCTCCTCGGCGTACTGGAGACCATCGAGGACCGCTCCCCGCTCGGGGCCTGGGCGCTGGACCGCCTCGGCCATCTCACCACCATCCTCGAACTGTCCTCCCTCACCCGCGGACGCGTGATGCACTACGCCATCCCCGAGCAGCTCAAGAAGGATTACGGCGTCCCCGGCTCGGTGCCCCGCACCCACCGGTGGACCCCGCCCGCCGCCACCGTCTCCCAGTGACCCGCCCGCCGCCACCGTCTCCCAGTGACCCGCGCACGCCCACGTTCGACGGCACGGCGAGGCGGGGACGGGGCAGCCGCATCAAGCCGCCGGGCCGCCGAACCATTGGACCGCGGCCCGCTCGAACGCCTCACGGTCGGGGTGGCGCTCACCTGCCCAGACCACGACGCCGTCCGGCCGGACGAGCACGGCGCCTGCCCCGAGGTCGTCTCTCGCCGGCCCGGCCGCGTACCGCAGCCGGTTCTCAAAGCCCATCGCCGAACCGCGCAGGCTCCGGTCGACGCTGAAATCGAGCACGATGCCTTGTCCGTCCCGCATCAGATCGCCGAGGCGCGTGCCGTCCTCGAGGCGAAGGTCCGGGGCGTTGCGGCCGACCAGTGGATGCTCGCCGCCGAGGTCGTAGCGGATCGACGATCCCGACACCTTCTGGAACACATAGGTCGTTCCGTCACGGGTCCCGAGCAGGTCGCGGACCACCGCTTGGATCGCCTGGCCATGCGGGTCCGGCCGCATGGCCGCCACCTGGGCGCGCGACCAGTCGAGCACCGCCGCGCCGATGCGATGACGCTCGCGGGTGTAGGTGTCGAGCAGCCCGTCCGGCGCGTGCCCGCGCACGGTCGCCGCGAGCTTCCATCCCAGGTTCATCGCGTCGCCGAGGCCGGTGTTGAGCCCCTGCCCGCCGAGGGGGGAGTGGATATGGGCGGCGTCGCCCGCGAGCAGGACGCGTCCCGCCCGGTAGGTCGTCGTCTGCATCGCCCGGTCGGTGAAGGTCGAGGCGAGATGGATGGCGCTCAGTGTCACATCGGTGCCGGACACTCGGCGCAGGACCGTCTGGAGATGGTCGCGCGTCGGCGGCTGCGAGCGGTCGAACGCGCCGCCGTCGAAGTCCATCATGCCGATATGCCCCTCCGTGGGCATCTGGATGTACATGCCGGTCGGTGTCAGGTTGAACCCGGGGCGCAGCTTCTCGGGGTCGGCGATGGTGGCGTGCAGGGTGTAGCCGGTGAGCTGCGGTTCGGTGCCGACGAACGCGAAGCCCGCGAGCCCGCGCACCGCACTGCGTCCGCCATCGCAGCCGACCAGCCAGCGCGCCGGGTACTCGTGCTCGCCCGCTCGCGCGACCACGCTCTCCTCGTCCTGGGCGATGGCCGAGACCGTGACGCCGCGCCTGATGTCCACACCGAGCTTGGCCGCCCGCTCGGACAGCACCGCCTCGACCGCTTCGAGGTGTGTCATCACGCCCTCCAGCGCCGGGCTGGGAAGCCGGAACGGCAGGGCGGCGACGTCGACCTTGGCCGGATCGAGCATCATCCCGGCGAAGTGGCCCGCGCTGCGCGGGGGTGACGGCTCGTCCGCGTCGGCGTTCGCGCCGGGATCGTCATGGACGCCCGAGGCCGTCAGCAGCGGGTACAGCATCCCGCGGCGGTAGAACGCCTCGACCGACGCGGCGGACAGGCCCCGCATCCCGAGCGGGTCCGCCCGCCACGGGGAGCGGGGCTCCGCCTCCCGTTCGAGCACCAGCACCGAGCAGCCCGCGAGGCCAAGCTCGCAGGCGAGGAACAGACCGACCGGACCGGCGCCCACGATCACTACGTCATGCACGACAGAACTCCCCTTCCGAAGCCTGTGGTCTTCAGGCACGGAAAGACTGACGCGGGCCGCTCACACGGGCCACACACGGCGCTGACACGGGGAGTTGTGATCGAGGTCACTCGGCGGCTATGTGCGGGGTAGGCGCTGCGCGGAGGCCGAGAGGACCCTTGCCCGGGAACCTTGAAGGACCCCTGCCCGGGAACCTTGGGCGCGAAGGCAAAAGCAAAGGCGAGGACAACTGTCTCTCCTCGCCACTTTCAACCTATAGCGCGCCGGGGGGCTTGCCGCAAGCCCCCGGTCACGGCGCAGAATCGTCGGCCGATGCCACAACCTGCGGAAATGGGGGCACGACGTACGTGTGTTGTTGTCGACGTATGGGGGACGCGATGACGTCGAACCAGGGGTGGGACCGGGCCGCGGTGCGATGGAGCACGGCCGCCTCGGCCGCCTCGGAGGTCTCGGAGGTCTCGCGATGAGTGAGCGGTATGTGCTGGATCTTCAAGAGGTTGCCGAGACGCAGGTCGCGGTCGTCGGCGGCAAGGGCGCGCACCTGGGCGGGCTGTCGCGGATCGAGGGCATCCGGGTGCCGGATGGCTTTTGCGTGACGACGGACGCCTTCCGGCGGATCATGGCGGAGGCGCCGTCGATCGACGATCACCTCGATCAGTTGTCGCGCGTGAACCCGGACGACCGGGAGGCGATCCGCACGCTCAGCGCGCGGATGCGCCGGACCATCGAAGCGATCGCCATCCCGGGCGATCTCGCGGCGGCGATCAGCGGCGCGCTCGCCCGGCTCGGCGGGCAGGCCGCCTGCGCCGTACGATCCAGCGCGACGGCGGAGGACCTGCCGACGGCCTCCTTCGCCGGCCAGCAGGACACGTACCTGAACGTCGTAGGGCCGACGGCGATCCTCCAGCACATCAGCCGGTGCTGGGCCTCGCTGTTCACCGAGCGGGCCGTGACCTACCGCCGACGGAACGGCATCGACCACCGTACGGTCCACATGGCCGTGGTCGTACAGCAGATGGTCTTCCCGCATGCGTCCGGCATCCTGTTCACGGCCGACCCCGTCACGGGCAACCGGAAGGTCGCCACCGTGGACGCCGGCTTCGGGCTCGGCGAGGCCCTGGTCTCCGGCCTGGTGAACCCGGACGTCTTCACGGTGCGCGACGGCGAGGTCGTCGCCAGGACGATCGCCGCCAAACAGCGTGCCGTGCACGCCCTGCCCGCAGGCGGTACGCGGGAAATGGCGATCGACGCGGAGCGGCAGGAGCAGCCGGCGCTGACGGACGCGCAGGCCGTACGGCTCGTGGAGCTGGGGCGGCGGATCGAGGCGCACTTCGGCTGCCCGCAGGACATCGAATGGTGTCTGGTCGACGATGGCTTCCAGATCGTGCAGAGCCGGCCGATCACGACCCTGTTCCCCATCCCCGAGGCCGGCGACCAGGAGAATCATGTCTACCTCTCGGTGGGCCATCAGCAGATGATGACCGACCCCATGAGGCCCCTGGGGATCTCCGTATGGCAGCTCACGGCGATGGCGCCGATGCACGAGGCCGGTGGGCGGCTGTTCGTCGACGCCACCCGGCGGCTGGCCTCGCCCGCGAGCCGCGCCGCCCTCCTGGACGTCGTAGGCAGAGGCGATCCGCTGATCAGGGACGCGCTGGAGACCGTCCTCGACCGCGACGATTTCGTCCCGTCGCTGCCGGACGCGGCTCCCGGCGGGCCCCCGCCCCGCGGCGCGTCCGCACCGATCGAGACCGATCCGGCCATCGTCACCGAGCTGATCGAGCGCAGCCGGACGTCCATCGCCGCCCTGGAGCGCGACATCCGGACGAGGTCCGGACCCGCGCTGTTCGACTTCCTGCTGGAGACCTTCGAGGAGCACAAGCGCGTCCTCACCGACCCGCTGAGCATGCAGGCGATCATGGCGGGGATGGAGGCCACCTGGTGGCTCAACGACAAGCTGCGGGAGTGGCTGGGCGAGAAGAACGCGGCTGACACGCTCACGCTGTCCGCCCCCGACAACGTCACGTCGGAGATGGGACTGGCACTGCTCGACGTGGCGGATGTGATCCGCCCGCATCCGGAGGTGGTGGCGTTCCTGCGGGGCGTCGAGGACATCGAGTTCGCCGAGGACGCAGCCTTCCTGGACGAGTTGGCGAAGCTCGCGGGCGGGGCCGAAGCGCGCGACGCCATCGAGTCCTACCTCGACCGGTACGGGATGCGGTGCGTCGGCGAGATCGACATCACGCGGCCACGGTGGCGCGAGCGCCCCACCACACTGGTGCCCGTGATCCTCGACAACGTGAGGAACTTCGAGCCGGGCGCCGCCGAGCGGCGCTTCGAGCAAGGGCGGCAGAAGGCGGAGAAGAAGCGACAGGACGTGCTGGCCCGCTTGCGGGCCCTGCCGGACGGGGACCGGAAGGCCGACGAGACCAAGCGGATGATCGACCGGGTCAGAACCTTCATCGGGTACCGGGAGTACCCGAAGTACGGCATCATCAGCCGCTACTTCGTCTACAAGCGGGCCCTGCTGGCCGAGGCCGAGCGCCTTGTGCGGGCAGGCGTGCTCCCTGACCAGGAGGACATCTTCTACCTCACCTTCCACGAACTCCACGATGTCGTGCGCTCGCACCAGGTGGACGGCCGGCTCATCCAGCAACGCAAGGAGGCGTTCCGGTCGTACCACGCGCTCACCCCGCCCCGGGTGCTCACCTCGGACGGTGAGGCCGTCACCGGGGCGTACCGGCGCGACGACGCGCCGGCCGGTGCCCTGATCGGGCTGCCGGTTTCCGCCGGGACCATCGAGGGACGGGCCCGCGTCATCCTCGACATGGCGGAGGCCGATCTCGCAGCGGGCGACATCCTGGTCACGGCCTTCACGGACCCCAGTTGGTCACCGCTGTTCGTCGCAATCGCGGGCCTGGTCACGGAGGTGGGCGGCCTGATGACCCATGGCGCGGTGATCGCCCGGGAGTACGGCTTGCCGGCCGTCGTGGGCGTCGAGCGGGCCACCCGGCTGATCCGGGACGGGCAGCGGATCCGTGTGCACGGAACCGACGGGTACGTCGAGATCCTGCCCTGACCGGCCACACCGAGCGGGTTGGCACGGGTGCCGGACTGCGATGGTCTCGGTTGACAACCTCGCGGCGCTGATGCTGGTCGACCGGGGACAGCTCGATCCGTACGCCCCGGTCGCGAAGTATTGGCCGGACTTCGCCGCCAACGGCAAGGAGCACATCGAGGTTCGCCACCTCCTCAGTCACACCTCCGGCGTCTCCGGCTGGGAGACTCCGTTCAGTACCGAGGACACCTACGACTGGGACTTCGCCACCCGGCGGCTCGCCGCCCAGGCGCCCTGGTGGGAACCGGGAACCGCGTCGGGATACCACGCGCAGAACCAGGGCCATCTCGTCGGCGAACTGGTGCGCCGGGTGACCGGCAAGTCCATGAAGGCATTCGTCGCCGACGAGATCGCCGGACCACTCGGCGCCGACTTCCAGATCGGGGCGAGCGAGGCGGACTGGAGCCGGATCGCGCCGATCACCCCACCGCCCCCACTCTCGTTCGACATGGCGGCTCTGGACCGCGAGGGCCCCAGGTTCAAGACCCTCGTCGGGCCGCCGGCCGATCCCGCATCCGCGAACACACCGGCCTGGCGCCGCGCCGACCTCCCCGCGCTCAACGGCCACGGGAACGCACGGTCCGTGGCGCGCATCCTCAAGGCCCTCGCGCTGGGCGGCACCGTCGACGGCGTTCGGCTGCTGTCGCCCGACACCATCGGGGTGATCTTCGACGAACAGAGCCATGGAACCGATCTCGTCCTCGGCATCCCCCTGCGATGGGGTATCGGGTTCGCGCTTCCCGAGAGCGAGTCCGTGCCCTACGTGCCGCAAGGGCGGGCCTGTTACTGGGGAGGATGGGGCGGCTCGCTGATCGTCATGGACCTCGACACCCGCACCACCATCAGCTACATGATGAACAAGATGGCACCGGGCATCATCGGTTCCGACCGGTCCGAGAACTACGTCCGCGCGATACAGAGTTGCCTGACCTGACATCCTCGCCCCGACCCGGGGCGGGGGTTTCAGAGCCGCTTTCGCAGCCAGCGCAGGGAGGCGAGGCCCAACGCGGTCATCATGGCCACGATATGGGGATCGGCGTCAGGGCCGGCCGCGGCAGCGGTCCGCAGGAGGAATCCGGCGTGCAGGGCGAGCACTTCGTTGATCCGGGCGGGGTCGAGGTCGCGGGTCAGTGGGTGGTTCTCGGCGATCGGCCGCGGGTCCACGCCGCTGAGGGACGCGCTCGACATCAGTGTGACCGCGTCACAGTGGCGGGGGCCGATCCAGGCATGCGGCCAGTCGACGACGAAGACACGGTCCGCGGTCAGCATGATGTTGAACGGGTACAGGTCTCCGTGCAGGAGAGTGGCGCCATCAAGCGAAGCGTTCTCTTCCAGGGCGGCGAGTTGGTCGACATGGTGGGCTGCCCACGGCGATAGCTCTTCGACCTTCCCTCTGATCGCGGCATCGCCCGCCATCGCCGACCACCCTCCAAGGCGCGGCTTGGCCAAGATTGCCTGATCCACGGGCGATGGCGTCAGGACCTCCGCCATCTCGGTGACTGCCGCGAGCGCTCTGTGGAGTTCCTCCCGTTGCCAGGGTTGAGCGGGCAGATGTCCCGGGATCTCTTGGAAGGCCAGCACAACCCAGGTGCCGTCGTCGTAGGCGTCGAGCAACCGTGGCGCCGGTACCTCCCTGGGAAGCCGCTCGGACACCGCGATCTCACGGCGGTGAAAGTCCGCCTCCGCCGGTGCCGTCAGTGAGTTTGCTGCCTTGATGAACGCACGCTCGCCGTTCCCCAGGCGCACGCGTGCGGCGAGGCCCTGGGAAAACCCACCCGGCTGACTGCTCGCCTGGGCCACCGGGCTGCCGAGCCGCTGCTCGATCCGGGCCGTCACCTCGCGCGGCAGCGCCGCCCAGTCCATCCTTCGGCTCCCTGTGGCCTCGGGCATGCTCAGGTCTGCGGCGGTGAGTCTTTCGTCGGAATCGCGTGCCATGGTGGCCTTCTCCGTCGTGAGCGAATGGCGTTATGTCTCGAGAGAGCGCTGGTGCCCCCCGCCATGCGCGCAGGGGGTCTATCTGGTCTCAGGCCGACTGGGCGTGGTCATATCCCTGCGCCTAGCAGGAAGGTGCTGCCGACCGAGTTCGGCAGGAAGGCGTCGGGCAGCCGGGTCGCCAGGGCCTGCTGGGCCGCCCAGCTTGTGCAGTGTGCGGGGACCACCACTTGGGGCGCCTCGGCGGCCGATTCGTCGATCGTCCGGTCGACGATCGGCCCGGACCGCAGGTGCAGGCCGCCCAGTACCCCGTACAGCCGCTGGATCCCTGTCACCTTCTGGGCGTGCCGGACGAGGTTGACGATACCCGCGTGTCCGCATCCGGTCAGGATCACCAGCCCCTTGCCCCGTAGGTGGAGTACGAGGGCCTGGTCGTCCTGGATGAGCTCGTCCGGCGACCATTCGCCGTCGAGGCAAGCCTGGTGGCGGCCGGTTGCGGCGCCGACTACTTCTCTGGGGAGCCCTCTGCGGGAAGCACCGGGCCGGGCATGCCCGTCTCGAAGTCGGTGCGACGTGCCGTTGCGTAGGCTTCCGGTGTTTGACCTCGTCGGTTCGGGCGAGGACCTGCGGCGGCATCTGGGGCCAGCCGTCGCGGAGCGTGTGAGGTCCCGGTGGGGCGGTGACGATGGCAGACAGAATGAGGCAGGACGAGCGGGTCGCCGCGACGCGGGAGGCGTTGCTGGGCGCGGCGGAGCGGCTGTTCGCCGAGCGTGGGGTGTACGCGGTGGCCAACCGCCAGATCAGTGAGGCCGCCGGGCAGGGCAACAACGCCGCGGTCAGTTACCACTTCGGCACCAAGGTCGACCTGGTGCGCGCGCTGGTGCGCAGGCATGCCGAGCGGATCGAGGGGATCCGGGCGCGGCTGGTGGCCGAAATCGGCGATTCCGCCGATCTGCGGGACTGGGTGGCCTGTGCGGTCCGTCCGACCACCGAGCATCTGGAGGCTCTGGGTCACCCGAGTTGGTATGCGCGGTTCATCGCCCAGGTCACGGCCGACCCCGCGCTCTACGCGATCGTGACCGAGGAATTCTCCGTCACCGCTCCATCGATGCGGGTGTTGCAGGAGGGTCTGAATCGCTGCTTGCCGGATCTGCCCGCCGAGGTGTACGCCGAACGCTCGGCCATGACGCGTCACTTGATCACGCAGATGTCCGTGGAGAGGGAGCGCGCGCTCGCCGACAACGCTCCTACCTCCCGTGCGACCTGGCATGAGGCCGCCACCGGCCTCATCGACGCGATCGTCGCGCTGTGGCGTGCGCCGGTCACGCCGGTGCCGTGACCGGCGGCCGGGGTCCGCAGGATTAAATCACTCGCTTGACTTCTTTAAATCGTCGGGTTTACTTACTTCGAAGGGTGATGCGGCGCGCACTCACGGCCGCGTCTTCATCCGATGAATCGACGAAGGAGCATCAGCGATGAAGGTCACCGTGGACGAAGACACGCGCTGTGCCGCGGGCACCTGCGGTGCTGATCGCCCCGGAGGTGTTCGACCAGCGCGAGGACGACGGCGTCGTGATCCTGCTCGACGCGGCCCCCGCCGGGAACCTCCACGCCGCGGTGCGTGAATGCGCCGCCGTATGCCCCGCCGGTGCGATCCAGGTGGGCGAGGGCGCATGAGCGCTCCCGCCGATGTTCTGGTGGTCGGAGCCTCCGCGGCCGGGCTCTCCACCGCGGAGGCCCTGCGGCGCAAGGGATTCCAGGGCGGCCTGACCGTCCTGGGCGCCGAACCGCATCCGCCCTACGACCGGCCACCGCTGTCCAAGCAGATCCTCTCCGGCACCTGGGAACCGGACCTGGCCTTCCTGCACCGAACCGCCGAACTCTTCCGCGCTGGACGCCGAGTTCGTGCCCGACGATCCGGCCGTCAGCCTCGACGCGGACGCACGCACCGTCCACATCGCTTCGGGCCGAGTGCTGCGGGCGGACGCGATCGTCGTGGCGACGGGTCTGCGGCCCCGCGTCTTCGCCGGGCAGTCGACGCGTTCACGTCATGACGGGCGGGGTCAGATCTCGTGGACGAGCCGTCCGGATGCGAAGAGGGCGGCCGCGGGCGGCTATCCGCCGCTCGAGGTCGCGCTCGCAGCGCGCGGGTCCGCCCGGAGACGGGCGCGCGGGTCCGCCCGGAGGCGGGCCCTCATGCCTCCGGGCCGTAGAGCGCGGCGATGTCCTGGGACCCGGCCCAGCGGCTGTAGGTGGGCGCCTGTGGCCAGCCGTCGGGGGAGTCCTGCCACTCCTCCTGCCGCCCGTACGGCAGCAGATCGATCAGCGCGAAGGAGTGGCTGAGCTGCTCGGTGCCACGGCCGTTGGTGTGCCAGGTGCGGTAGACGGTGTCGCCGTCGCGCAGGAACACATTGACCGCGAATCCTCCGCCGGGCGGTGCGCCGACGTCGGCACCGAACGGGCTGTTCGCCGTGGAGTACCAGGTCATCCTGTTCCCGACCCGCCGCTTGTAGGCGAGTGCCTCGTCGATCGGGCCCTGGGTGACGATGACGAACCGGGCATCGTAGTTGTCCAGGAAATCCAGCCGGGTGTACTGCGAGGTGAACCCCGTGCAGCCCGGGCACTGCCACTCCTCGCCGGCGAACCACATGTGGTTGTAGACGATGAGCTGCCTCTTGCCGTCGAAAAGGTCCGCCAGCCGAACGGGGCCGTCCTCGCCCTCGAGGGTGTAATCGGGCATCTCGACCATCGGCAGACGGCGGCGCTCGGCGGCGATCGCGTCGAGCTCCCGGGTCGCGGCCTTCTCCCGTACCCGCAGCGCTTCGAGCTGACGCCGCCAGGTGTCGGCGTCGACGACGGACGGTAGTGCGTCGGGGCTCATGGTCCGCTCCCTGATCATGTCTGTGGCCTGCTCTGTCCATGTGTAGACCTCGCTCGCTCGGTGAACTCATCGGTGGTGGCCAGATGACCGCTCGGTTCCCCGCCCCGACCGGTGAGACGGAGGCCCGCTCTAGGATCTTCGGCATGGCGAAGCGCGCGGTGCACCGGCGGGCCCGGAAGATCCTGGGCGAGGATCCCAAGGCCCTGGTCTGGTGCGAGATCCACAAGCCCATTCCCACACCGCCCAAAGAGGTGCACCGCGCCGCGGGCAAGGGACGGCTGAAGCCGGGCCACCACTGGCTGCTGTACGTCGGGGCCGTCGTGTTCTTCTTCGTCGTCATCCCGATGATGCTGATCGACAAGCTGGGTGGCCGACTCGACCGGCTGTCCCGGCCGCGACGCGACCGCCGACCGCGGGCCGGGGAGCCGCGGACTCCGCCGGACACCCGCCGCTCCGCCTCCGGCGGCGACCCTGCCCGCGATCCCCGGCAGGACCCCACCAACGGCATCTTCGACGGCGACTGGAACCTGACCGCGGGCCAACTGCTGCTGCGCTGGTACGGGCATTCACCCAACCCCAAGCGCCTGGTCATGCTGGCCCGCGATCGCGTCTGCGTCGCCACGTCCCCTCGCCGTCGGCTGTCGCCCACCAAGGCCGACGACTTCCGGACCTTCGCCGAGTTTCCCCTCGATCAGGTCCGCGTCGAGGGCGAGGCGGGCCGGCCACGCGGCTTCGCCACGTTCCGGCTCCGCTTTACCGACGGCTCCTGGCTGGAGGTGGGGCGGCTGGGCGAACCCGAGGACGCGGACCACTTCTTTCGCACCGTCAACAGTTGACGGTGGTGTTACCAGCTAATGGCGTCGTCCATCGACTGCTGCCAGTACGTGACCTTGAGGGAGTCGTCGATGTAGGCGCCCTTGGCGGGCAGCGGCGGGTGGGCGGCCGAGGGGACGTCCTCGTCGGCGGTGCGGCCCTGGAAGTAGACGGCCAGGGACTTCTCGGTGTGGCCGTTCTTACCGCTGCCGTCGGCGGCCGACAGGTTCACGGAGGAGTAGCCGGACTCGCCCGGGGCGAGCGTGACGACGGCCTGCGGCTTCGAGTCCTCGATCACCGGCGGCACCGACTGGGCCTCGCCGAAGCTGACGGCCGGGTAGCCGTAGAGGTAGCAGGTGCTGCTGCCGGTGTTGGTGACCGTGAGCAGCATGTGGTTCACGGGGCGGTTCAGGGGAGCCGCGACCGTCTTGGTGTTGGAGCCCTGGCAGGTGACGTCCTTCTTGCCACTCGTACCGGACTTGCCGGTGCCGGTCTTGCCGTTCCCCGACGCCGCGGGCACGTCCGTGGCCGACTTCGAACCGTCGGCGCCCGGCTTCGCGTCCTCCTGGGAGGACGAGCCGGAGGCGGACGCGGTCGAGGAGGCGCCCGCCGAAGAGCCCTCACTGCGGACGCCCTCTCCGTCGTTGCACGCCGTCAGGGAGAAGGCGGCGACCGCGACGGTCGCGGCGGCGGTCAGGAGGCGGATGCGGGAGGCACGGATGCTGGACATGTGGGTGAGCCCCTTCGGTGCTGCGGTGGGTGTGGTGCTTGGATGACCGGAGCTTGTGGGACGGCCCGTCCCAGCGGCCACGAATGCCGGGCAGTCGGAGACGCTGGAACGCGGAAACGGGCTTTGACCAGGGGGAACGTAAGGGACCTGGGACGCGGGAATGGGACGCGCCGGGTCACAGGGGAAGGGGAGCAACGGTGTCAGGGACGACAGGGGCCGCGGGAGCGACGGGGGCCGCCGGGGACGCGGAGGCGTTCGCGGAGCGGTTGCGGGGGCTCAAGGAACGCTCGGGGCTGAGCTACGGGACGCTCGCCAAGCGGCTGCACATGAGCACGTCCACGCTGCACCGCTACTGCAACGGCACGGTGGTGCCGGCCGATTACGCGTCGGTCGAGCGGGTCGCGCGGGTGTGCCGGGCGACCCCCGAGGAACTGGTCGAGCTGCACCGGCGGTGGATTCTGGCGCATGCGGCACGGGGGCGTAAGGAACAGGCGCCGGACGGGGCGGCGCGCGGCGCGGGCGTCGGGGCCGGGGAGCACGAGGGCGCGCCCACGCCTGATGACTCGGCGCGCGGCGCCGGGGGCGGCGGACTGCCCAAGGCGGCGACGCACCCTGCCGATTCAGGTGCTGGGCTGCCCGACGCGACGGGAGGAACGGAGTCGCCGTCCGAGGGAGCTCAGCTCCGCGAACCCGGTGGAACGGACGAACCGGGTCTCGGCGGCACCGTCCCACCCGCTCCCGTACGGCCCCGGCGGCGGCGCCGCACCGCGCTCATCGCGTCCGTCGTCGTGGCCGCGGTGCTGGGAGCCGTGGCGTTCGCCGTGAATCTGCCGTCCTCCGGAGACGACGGCGGTGACGAGAAGGCCGCGGGGGCGGGGGCCACCACACCGACCACCGCCCCCGGCCACGGGACCGGAGGCCGGGCCAACGACAAGCGGCCGTCCGCATCGACCTCTCCCTCCCCGTCTTCCCCCTCCCGGGGCGCGAAGACCGGCAAACCCTCCGCCCCGGCGTCGGAGCCCACCGCCCACAACGGCGGAGGCGCCGCCGAACGCCCCGGCGGCGCACCGGTCAACATCGCCACCCGCCCCTATGTCTACGACAGCCCGTGCAGCCAGCACTTCCTCGTCGACAGCGAGCCCGAACAGGTCGGCCCGCCCGCCACCGAGCCGGACGCACCCCGCTGGGCCGCCGCGTACGGCGCGGTCTCCTCGGGGGAGCAGCGCGTCGCCCTCACCGTGCAGGGCGCCGGGAAGGACACCGTCGTCCTGGAGGCGCTGCACGTACGCGTCGTCGCGAAGGGCGCCCCGCTCGCCTGGAACGACTACTCGATGGGCGTCGGCTGCGGCGGCGGCGTCGAAACCAAGTCGTTCGACGTCGACCTCGACAACGGCAGCCCCACCGCCACCGTCAAGAACGGCCAGCGCGACTTCCCGTACAAGGTCAGCGAATCCGACCCGGAGGTCTTCTACGTCACCGCCCACACCAAGGCACATGACGTCCGCTGGGACCTCGCCCTGGACTGGTCCAGCGGCGACCGCCACGGCACCGTGCACCTCGACAACAGCGGAAGCCCGTTCCGCACCAGCGCCGCCACCGGCCGCCCCGGCTACGACTACCCACTGGGCAGCAGCGAGTGGGCCAAGCGCGAGGAGTAGCCACAAGGGCCGCGGTCGCGGGACTGTTCGGCGGTCTGCGGGGGATCGGGGCTCGCGCGGGTAGTGACCAAGGCCACGGGGTTCCGGCGGTGTTGGTGCGGGCATGGCCGTTACAGTCGGCGCCGTGGACTTCCTCACCGACATCCTGGGCGAGCCCTACCAGGCGATCGACCTGCCGCTCGCGGCCGACCACGAGGGCGATGTCGTCGCCACGCTCGTTCGCCGCCGGTGCGCGGATCCTGGCGCCGCGGCTGGAGGCTCCCGCCGGGCGGTGCTCTATGTGCATGGCTTCGTCGACTACTTCTTCCAGACCCATCTGGCCGACTTCTACGCCGAGCGCGGCTACGACTTCTACGCACTGGACCTGCGCAAGTACGGCCGCTCACTGCGCCCGCACCACTCGCCGAACTACATTCACGACCTCGACGCCTACGACGAGGAACTCGACGAGGCCGTCCGCATCATCCGCGAGGTCGACGGACACGACACCCTGCTGCTCAACGGCCACTCAACGGGCGGCCTGATCAGCGCCCTGTACGCCGACCGGCGGGCCGGGCAGGGGACGATCGACGCGCTCTTCCTCAACAGCCCGTTCCTGTCCCTGCCCGCTCCTTCGCTGATCCGTACGCTCGGCGCCCCCGTCGTCGACCTCCTCGGACGGCTGGCGGCCACCCGCAAGCTCCCGACTCCGCTCAACCCGCACTACGTCCACAGTCTCCACCGTGACTTCCGGGGCAGTTGGGAGTTCGACCTGAGCCTGAAACCGGCCGAGGGCTTTCCCCTCTACGCCGGGTGGCTGGCGGCGATCCAACGGGGTCACCGGCGGGTGCGCCGCGGACTGGGTATCGACTGTCCGGTCCTGGTGATGGCCTCGACCGCCAGCACCGCCACCACCGAGTGGGACGACGCTCTGCTCCGTACCGACGGCGTACTGCGCGCCGACGACATCGCCCGCCTCGCACCCCGGCTGGGCCCGCGGGTCACCACCGTGCGCATCCGGGACGGGGTGCACGATCTGGTGCTGTCGATACCCGAGGTGCGAGAGCGCATCTTCGCCGAGCTCGATCTCTGGCTCCGCGCCTATCTGCCGGACCGGGCCGGGTAGTTCGCCGCGAGCCTCGGCGCGGTGTGGTCGGTGTGCGCCAGGACTACGCGCCGCGGAGTGCCCCGGCGGGAGGCACGAAAAAGGACGGTGCCGGGTGTCCCCTCCCAGCACCGTCCAGGGCCGTGTGCCGCTCAACGCACGGCCCGTCCGGGGTCAGCCGACCTCCGCGGGCTCCTTCAGGTCCTCTTCCGTCCGCTCCTGGCCGGGCTGGGGCGCGGCGGCCTTGCGGCCGGGCAGGACGGCCAGGACGATCAGGGCACCGGCGGCCATGATGAGGCCGCCGATGAGGCTGGTGTGCGCGACACCGTGGGCGAAGGACTCGTGCACCGCGTCCACCAGCGCCTGGGCCTTCTGGGGGCCGCCGCTCGGGCTCTTCGCGATCTGCTCGGCGACCGCGAGGCCACCGCCCACCGACTCCTTGGCGGCGTCCATGGCGTTGTGCGGAAGCTGGTTGCCCACCAGGTCGCTCAGCTTGCCCTGGTAGGACGTGCTGAGCAGCGAGCCCAGGAGGGCGATGCCGAGGGAGCCGCCGAGCTCCAGCGAGGTGTCGTTGGCGCCGCCGCCGACGCCCAGTTCGGCCTCGGGGAAGGAGCCCATGATCGTGTCGGTCGCCGGGGACACGCTCAGGCCGATCGCGAAGCCGAGCAGCAGCAGCGTCGGCAGGAAGTCGGTGTAGTCCGAGCCCTTGCCGATCTGCGTGAGCAGGAACACGCCCACGGCGCCGATGACCATGCCGGGCACGACCATGGCCTTCACCCCGAGCTTCGGGGCCAGCTTCCCGGTGACCGCGGCGCCGACGAACACGCCACCGGCCAGCGGCAGCAGACGAACGCCGGTCTCCAGGGCGTCGTAGCCGAGCACGAACTGGAGGAACTGCGTGGCGTAGTAGATCGAGCCGAAGGTGCCGAAGAAGAAGAACAGCACCGCGAGCATGGAGCCGCCGAAGGCACGCAGCTTGAACTTGCGGACGTCCAGCATGGGCTGGGGGTGCCCCAGCTCCCACAGGGCGAAGGCCAGGAAGCCCACGCCCGCGACCACGGCCGCGGTGACCGGGCCGGCGCCCCAGCCGAAGTGCGGGCCCTCGATGATCGCGTAGACGAGCGAGCCGACGGAGACGATCGAGAGCAGACCGCCGATGTAGTCGATCCGGCCCATGTCCTTCGCCTTGGACGGCGGCACCAGGAGGAATGCGGCGATGACGCCGACGATCGCGATGGGCACGTTGATCAGGAAGGTGGAACCCCAGGCGTGGTCCCGCAGCAGCCAGCCGGCGACCACGGGGCCGACGGCGATGGCGAGGCCGGAGGTCGCGGTCCAGGCCGTGATGGCCCGTGCCCGCTCACCCCTCGGGAAGATCGCCACCAGCAGGGACAGGGTGGCCGGCATGACCACGGCGGCGCCCACGCCCATGATCGCCCGGGCGGTGATGACCAGGTTGGTCTCGTCCACCTGGCTGCCCATCACCGAACCGCCCGCGAAGATCAGCAGGCCCGTGATGAGGGCGCCGCGGCGGCTGTACTTGTCGCCTATCGCGCCGAGCACCAGCATCAGCGCGGCGTAGGGGACGGTGTAGCCGTCGACGACCCATTGCAGGTCACTGCTGCTGAGGTGCAGGTCGGTGGTCATGTCGGGGGCGGCGACGATCAGGGATGTGTTGGCCATGACCACGATCAGCAGGCTCAGGCACAGCACGATCAGTGCCCACCAGCGCCGTGGATACGGCCCGG
Organism: Streptomyces sp. CY-1; assembly: GCF_047218265.1. NCBI lineage: Bacteria > Bacillati > Actinomycetota > Actinomycetes > Kitasatosporales > Streptomycetaceae > Streptomyces > Streptomyces sp. CY-1. The sequence goes on along the minus strand of NZ_CP178393.1, from coordinate 2,102,804 downwards.
TCATCTTCTCGACCGGGGTGTTCGCGACGAGCGGCATCGGAAGCTCCTAGGGGGCGAAGCGGTCGGCTTCGGAGGTCGGCAGGAGCGGTGCGGGCTGCGGCCTTGGCACCGAGGACAGTTACTTGCCCATGGATGTGCAGACTAGTTTATTGCCCACCTGTGTGCAAATATTGCGTGCTCATTGATGGGCAAGCAGACCAGCCCCCGAGCAGCGGCCCTGGTGAAGGAGGTTCCGTCGTGCCCAACCCGCGAGTCCCGGCGGCCCCCGGGCACCGCCGGACGCGCACCACACGGGCCCGCATCCTCGAAGCGGCCCGCCGGGAACTGGACCGTGACCCCGACCGCAGCCTGGGCGACATCGCCGAGGCCGCCGGGGTGTCGCGCCGTACCGTCTACGGCCACTTCGCCGGGCGGTCCGCGCTGGTCGAAGGGCTCGTGGACGACGCCGTGGAGGCCCTTCGGGCGGCGCTCACCGCGGTCGCGCTCCCGGCCTCCGACGCCCCCACCGCCCTGGCGCGCTTCGTCCTCACCCTGTGGCCGGTCGGCGACCGCTACCGCATGCTGCTCCGGCTCGCCCCCCAGGACCTGGGCGCCGAACGGGCCGACCTCCTCGCCCCCGCCCGCGACATGGCCACGGCGATCATCACCGAAGGCCGACGGCAGGGCGTCTTCCACACCAGCCTTCCGCCGCCCGTGCTCAGCCGCGCCGTCGAGGCATACGTTCTGACGCTCCTGGAATGCGGGAACACCGGCACCTGGACCGACGACGGCACACGCACGGCCGCCGCCGCCCTCATCGCCGTGGGGTTCGACGGCGACCCCGCCCGGTGCGGTGGTGGTCCGCATGCCGGAAGCGATCCCGGAACGCGAGGAATGCCGCGTGTCAGAATGGACCTGCCGCTCCTGTCCGCCGTACCGCCCCCGAGGTTGTCCGTGACCAAGCCCGCTGCCCGCGTCCCGCAGCGACGCAACGCGCGCTCCAACCGGGCGCGCATCCTGGCCACGGCCCGCAAGGAACTCGGCCGGAACCCGGACATCACCTTGGAGGAGCTGGCGCGCGCCGCCGGTGTCGTACGGCGCACCCTCTTCGGCCACTTCCCCGGACGGGTCGCGCTGCTCGAGGCGCTGGCCGAGGAAGCCTCCGAGTCATTCCGGGACGCGGCGGTGGCCGGTGTGACGGGCGAGGGGCCCGCCGAGCGGGCGCTCGCGCAGTTCGCGTTGTCGATGTGGCCCGTAGGCGACCGCTACCGGATGCTCCTGGCACTGGCCCGGCACGACCTGGGCGCGGAACGCGTCACCGAGATCATCAAGCCCGCGCGGGACGAGGTCACATCCATCCTGGAGCGCGGACAGCGGGACGGCGTCTTCCACACCCATCTGCCTCCGGCGGTGCTCAGCGCGGGCCTGGAGGCGCTGACGGTCGCTCTGCTGGAGCAGGTCAACGTGGAGGCACTGGAGGACGACGGCACCCGAAGTGCCATTGCCATGCTCATCGCGGCCGGTGTGCCCGAGAAGCAGGCGTGTGCCGTGGTCGGGGACGTCGCCGCCACGGTCACTGGGGAAGCCACGGAGGCCACGGAGACGGCGGAGGCCGTTGAGGCCGCGGAAGCCACCGAGGCCATCGCCGACTGAGCCGTCGTACGGCGATGCGGACGGCGGGCCCGATGCGCGGCCCGCGCCGACCGGGCGGCCGGTGCATCGCGAGCATGAGCGGACCGGCGCCCTCGAAACGCTTCGACGCGGTCGACCGGGCGCGCGGGGGGCGAGTCGGCGCAGTCGGTTCCGCACAGCCGATACGTACGAACCGCGCGTCGCTTCAGGAACCTGTTGCGGAGTGAGGCCGCCGCCACAGCCCCCACCATGGGGGCGAGCAGATAGACCCAGAGGAAGTCGAGTCGGCCGGAGGCGATCGCCGGTCCGAACTGGCGGGCCGGGTTGACCGAACCCCCGGTCGTCGTCCCCAGCAACGGGACCGCCATGCCGATCAGCAGCCCGACGAGCCATGGCACCAGCGGCGCCAGCCGGGGCACCGACAGGAAGACCCCGACGAGAAGGACGATGACGGCCATGGAGGCGGTCTCCGCGACGAAGAGCACACCGGCCGACCATCCGATGCCGGGTTGCAGTGCCGCGTCGCTCACCGGCGGTCTGCCCGCCGCCCCGCCCCATACGGCCCGGCCCGCGAGCACACCGAGCAGGGACCCGGCGAGCTGGGCGACGACATAGGGAACGACGGCCACCCCGGAGAAGACCCCGAACCGCCACATGGCGAGCGAGATGGCCGGATTGATATGTCCACCCGAGGCCTTCCCGGCCGGACTGAGGATCAGCCCGGCGAGGAGCGGTCCCACGCACGCGCCGATGACCAGCAGTTTCACATGTGGGTACGGGATGGCCGCGGACACGGGCGAGGGCCCCGCGATCCAGCGCACGATGGTGGTGACCCCGAGGAGCAGCGCGAACGCCAAGAGGCACTCCAAGGCGCTGTTCCTGGCCACCGAGGTCCAGGTGACCGGGCCGGCCGGAGCGGGCGGGGCCGGTCGGCCGTCTGCTGCGCGGGCCCGGTCCATGCTGGTGGAAGCCTGGATTCAGGGGCAGATGACGACGCGGCCCCGTACCCGGCGGTTCTCCACCGCCAGGTAGGCGTCCTGACCGTCCTCCAGGCTGTAGCGGTCGGCGATCGGGAGGGGATGGAACTCTCCGGATTCGAAGAACGGCGCGAGCCGGTTGAGCCGGGCGCCCGACTCGACGACATCGCAGTTGAGGCTGTTGCATCCCAGGACATGGGTTTCGTTGCGGTACAGGTCGACGAGGTCGATCTCCACGGTCCGGGTGCCTATGGCACTGATCACCACGAGCCGGCCGCGCGGGGCGAGTGAGGCCAGGGCCGCCTGCGTCGTCACGCCACCGACCGCGTCGTACACCACCTCGACCCCATGGCCCGCGGTCAGCCGCTTGATCGTGGCGCCGATGTCCTGTGCGCTGCCGTCGAGCGCGACAAACTCCTCGATGATCGACGCGGCGGGGGTGTCGTCCGCGGGCCGGACCCGGTCCACGCCGATCACCCGGGCGCCGACCGCGTGGGCGATCTGCGCGACGGCGCCGCCCACACCCCCCGAAACGCCGAACACGGCGATGTTCTCGCCCTTGGCCAGTTGCGCGGCCTCGATGGCGCCGAGCCAGCCGGTGATGAAGCTGATTCCTACGGCCGATGCCTCCTCGAAACTCAGCCGTTCGGGCTTGCGGGCCAGTGCCGCCGCCGGAATGGAGAGCAATTCCGCGTGCGAGCCATCGCGTGCGAAGCCGACATCTCCTCCGGTACCCCACACCTCCGCACCGACCCAGTTCTCCGGTCCGTCGAGGACGACGCCGGAGAAGTTGCGTCCCGGGGTGTGGGGGAGCGGGGTTCCTCCCATCTGCCCGGCGACATTCTTCAGGTCCGAGGGATCCACCGAGGCGGCCTTGACGGCGATGACGGCCTCCCCACCCTCCGCCACCGGGTCGGGCATATCGGCGAGGTGCAGGATATGGGGGTCACCGAAGCGGTCGAAACGCAGAGCGCGCATGACGAACCCTTTCTGAGGATGGGACATATCCGCCGGGCGGGCGGTGGTGTGCGCCTCATGCCAGATCCGTCGGCCGGCCCGGGCCCACCCCGGTCGTGTCGCCGAGCAGCCGCTGCATGGAGGCGAGATCTTCGTCCGCCAGGTCCCGATGTACCCGTGGACCGCAGGCCCGCAGCAGACGGGAGAAGTCGGCCGCGGCGTCGGTGATGCGTTCCGCCAGGGCGGCGCCCGACTGGGAGCCGAAATCGCTGGTGGCGGCGTAGACGGCACGGGGCGAGACGATCGCGTGCAGATAGGTGAGCATCGGGCGCAGCGCGTGTTCGAGGACCAGCGAGTGCCGCTCGGTTCCGCCGGTCGCGCCGATGAGGACGGGCAGGTCCGAGAGCGTCTGTTCCGGCAGTACGTCGAAGAAGGACTTGAACAGGCCGCTGAAGGAGGCGTTGAAGGCGGGTGTGACGGCGATGATGCCATCGGCGTCGGCGACCGTTCGGAAGGCGGATTCCAGTTCGTCCTTGGTGAATCCCGTCAGCATCGCGTCCATGATGAGGTGGCCCAGGGGACGGAGTTCCACGAATGACGCCTCGACCTGTTCGCCGTGTTCTGCGAGTTCCCTGGTCACAGCCGTCACCAGCCGGTCCGCGAGGAGTCGCGTCGAGGACGGCTCGCGCAGACCGCCGGTGATGATCGCCAATTTCATCGCGCTTCCGGCTCCTCTGCGTCGTGTTCATCGTCGGACTGCGGCTTTTCCTCGGACTTACGGGCACGGAGCAGGGACGCGTGTGTCGGGGCGGGCGGGACGTCGGCCGGTCTGCCGACGGCGAACTCCTTGCGGAGCACCGGCACCACTTCCTCACCGAGCAGATCGAGCTGTTCGAGCACCGTTTTGAGCGGAAGACCCGCGTGGTCGATGAGGAAGAGCTGGCGCTGGTAGTCGCCGGTGTAGTCGCGGAAACCCAGCGTTCGCTCGATGACCTGGGCCGGTGAGCCGACCGTCAACGGCGTGAGGGTCGTGAAGTCCTCCAGCGAGGGGCCGTGTCCGTAGACCGGGGCGTTGTCGAAGTACGGCCGGAACTCCTCGACCGCCTCCTGGCTGTTGCGACGCATGAAGACCTGCCCGCCCAGGCCGACGATGGCCTGTTCCGGGGTGCCGTGACCGTAGTGCGCGAAGCGTCGGCGGTACATCTGAACCATCGACTGCGTATGGGAGGTGGGCCAGAAGATGTGGTTGGCGAAGAATCCATCCCCGAAGTAGGCCGCCAGCTCCGCCACTTCGGGGGTGCGGATGGAGCCGTGCCAGACGAAGGGCGGGACGTCGTCCAGTGGCCGTGGCACCAGAGTGAAGCCTTGCAGGGACGAACGCAGCTTGCCTTCCCAGTCCACCACTTCCTCGCGCCAGAGGCGGCGCAGCAGGCCGTAGTGCTCGACGGTCAGGGGGACGGCCTGGCGGATGTCCTGCCCGAACCACGGGTAGACGGGCCCGGTGTTTCCCCGTCCCAGCATGACGTCCGTACGACCGCCGGACAGGTGCTGGAGCACGCTGAAGTCCTCGGCAATCTTGACCGGGTCGTTGGTCGTGATCAGCGTGGTCGAGGTCGAGAGGATGATGCGCTCGGTCTGCCCGGCGATATAGCCGAGCAGCGTCGTCGGCGAGGACGGTACGAAGGGTGGGTTGTGGTGCTCGCCGGTGGCGAAGACGTCGAGTCCGACCTCCTCGGCCTTGCGCGCGATGGCGACGGTGGCCCGGATGCGCTCCGCCTCGGTGGGGGCTGTCCCTGTCGTGGGGTCGGTCGTGACGTCACCGACCGTGAAGATGCCGAATTGCATCCCCGGCGCTTCGGACGAGTCCATACGGAACTCCCTCCGGATCTACTGTCCGGGTTGTTCACAATTCTCCCAGCGTTGGGACCGCCATGCAAAAAACGCGTGCCGGCTGGGGAGGGGCGGTCGTCCCGGCGCTCCGCGCCTCGTCACCGGGCTGCCGCGCTACGGCCGGGTGGCTAGCATTGACCATATGGTGTGCCCGGTATGGGGGGTGATCGTCCGGTGCTGCGATGAGAGGGAGGAAGCGACGATGGCCAGCGATCCGAAACCCGTGCCCGACCGTGTCTCCTGCGCGTCGCTGGTCGACGCCATGGGCCGGGTCCACGGTCACCGGGCGCATATCGTCGGCCTCGTCAGCCCCGCGCCACGAAAGCTGTTCGGCCCGGCCGCCACGATCGCCTATGTGCCCTACCGCGACGATGTCCCGCACGCCGAGTTCGGCGATCTCTTCGGCCAGGCGGTGGGCGACCGTCCGGCGGGCACCGTGCTGGTGCTCTCCAGCGGAGGATATTCCGAGGTATCCCACGGCGGTGGAACGAAACTCTCCAGGCTCGAACACACCCATGCCGCCGGAGTCCTGGCGGACGGGCGACTGCGCGACTTCGACCAACTGGCCACCTACGGCTTCGCGACCTGGTGCCGGGGAGAGGCGAGCCGCTGGGGCGGCGACATCGCCATGCCCTATGCCGTCAACGTCGCCGTGGAAGTGGGCGGCGTATGCGTGGTCCCCGGGGACTATGTCTACGCCGACGCCAGCGGCGCGGTCGTGATCCCGAGCGGAAGCCTGCGGCGGGTGATCGACGAAGCGGTGAAGGTCGAGGCCGAGGATGCCCGCACCGCGGAGGAGATCCTCGGCGAGTACCGGGCGCCCTCGTGAGCCACCGATTCTCGTAGGGAGGCCGGGCCGGTCGGCGGCCCTCTCGCAGAGATCCTCGGCAACCTCGGCGGGGCCTCAGCGGTAGTCGGGGTTGGGGTAGTCGAAGCGGCAGCCCGCCTCCCACTCGGAGCGCTGGTTGCCGTGGGCGGGGATGCCGTCGGCACGCTTGAGCATGGCCCCCAGATGCATCAGGTTCCAGGTCATGAAGGCGGTGTTGCGGTTGGTGAAGTCGTTCTCCGGGCCGCCCGAGTCCGGGTCCAGGTACGACGGCCCCGGTCCCGCCGCGCCGATCCAGCCCGCGTCGGCCTGCGGCGGGATGGTGTAGCCGAGGTGCTGGAGGCTGTAGAGGACGTTCATCGCGCAGTGCTTCACACCGTCCTCGTTGCCGGTGATCAGACAGCCGCCGACGCGTCCGTAAAAGGCGTACTGGCCCTTGTCGTTGAGCAGACTCGAGCAGGCGTAGAGACGTTCGATCACCCGCTTGGTCACCGAGCTGTTGTCGCCGAGCCAGATCGGCCCCGCCAGCACCAGGATGTCCGCCGCCATCACCCGCCCGTACAGCGTGGGCCAGGCGTCGGTGGCGAGGCCGTGTTCGGTCATGTCCGGGTAGATGCCCGTCGCGATGTCGTGGTCGACGGCCCGGAACTCGTCCGTGGTGACCCCGTGCGCATCCATGATCGCGCGACTCCGGTCGATCAGCCCCTGGGTGTTGCTCCGCTGCCCGGACGGCTTGAGTGTGCAGTTGATGTACAGGGCGGTCAGATCGTCGAAGCGGTACGCGTCATCGGTCGGGGTGGCGGTGGATGGCGACGCTGCCATGGGGGCTCCTCATACGGGACTGCTGGCCCGGCGGGCCGGGCCAGGCTCAGCAGCATCTCGCGAAGATCGCCGTTTGTCTCCTTACGACTCATTTCACGCGTGTTCATACACTTCGGCAGACCAAGCCGCGGATCGACGCGAGGGATGGCCAGGGCGTTGTCCGTCCACCTTCCTCGCCAACAACTCACGTACGGTATTCGGAAGTTGACAGGTGTGGGCAGGGCGACCGCACCGGCCGGTGCGGCCGACGCGCCGGACGTACCCCGTACCCCCTACCCCGCACCCCGGAACGGCTACATGCTCACGCGAGCGGTGAGGAGCACGCCATGGCGACGACAGCGACCGTGGACTTCTGGTTCGACCCCGCCTGCCCCTACACCTGGCTGACCTCGCGGTGGGTGGTGGAGGCGGCCACGGTCCGGCCCCTGGACGTGCGCTGGCGCGTCATGAGCCTGGCGGTGCTCAACGAGGGCCGTGACGACGATCCCGAAGGGGACCCCGAGGGCTACCTGTGGGTGCCCGTACGCATCTGCGCCGCCGTCCTGCGGCAGTACGGTCAGGAAGGGCTGGGTGCGTTCTACGCCGCCCTCTGGGCCGATCGCGGTGACGGCGGCGCCAAGCAGTGGATGAACGACCCCGGGGCGGCGCTGGCCGACGCCGGGCTGCCTCCGGAGCTTGCCGAGGCCGGGTCCCGCGGCGACTACGACGGCGCGGTGCGTGCTTCCCACGCCGAGGCCATCGCTCTCCTCGGCCCTCATGTCGGCACTCCGATCGTCGCCGCCCCGGACCCGGGCGGTGACGCCGACGCGCGGATCGCCTTCTTCGGGCCGGTGCTGTCCCGGGTCCCCCGGGGCGAGGAGGCCGGCCGGCTCTGGGACGCCACCTTGCTGGTCGCGGGCGCCCCCGGCTTCCATGAACTCAAGGGCGCACCGGCCGATCCGTCCCCCGACGCGAACGGCGTCGCCGGACCGATGAGTTCTGTCGCCCCGGCCGGTCTGCACTCTCGACACGTTGAACACGTTGACCACGCGACGTCGACCGACAAGGAGCAGTGACCGTGCGGAAGATCATCGAGCAGGCGGTAATCACCCTGGACGGCCAGATCAGCACCCCCCAGAACTGGCTCCCCACGCGGTGGGCCGGCGAGTTCGGGCAACTGTCCAGAGACCTGCTCTTCTCCGTCGACGCGCTGCTCTACGGGCGGGTCAGCTACGAGAACCACGCCGAGGTGTGGCCGACCATGGAGGAGGCGTTCGGCGACTACGCGATCCGGATGAACACCATCCCCAAGCACGTGGCGTCGCGCACCCTCACCGAGATGAAGTGGAACGCCACCCCGCTCGGGGACGACGTCGTCGACGCCGTACGCAAGCTGAAGGAACAGCCGGGCGGCGACATCCTCAAGGTCGGCACCGGCGGCTCGTTCAGCCGGACACTGCTCGAACACGGGCTGGTCGACGAGTATCTGTTCTGGCTCTTCCCCGTCATCGCCGGCAGCGGCGAACGGCTCTACGACGGGATCGACACCACGGAGTTCGACCTGATCGACGTCAAGCGGCTCACCAACGGCGTCCTCGGCCTCACCTACGTTCCGACCGCCCGCTGACACCACAGTCATCGGACCGAAGACGTAGGCGACGAGTTCGACGTCCGATGGCCCTCACACCACCTGGTATTGCACGCCGGCGCTCGGATTGTGACGGGGGCGTGCCCACGATGAAGCCGTCCGATCGGGGCGGTTGTGAGTCTGCCGGCCGCCGCTCATCGAGGAGGGCCGTGGCCTGTCCTCGATGAGCGGCATGTCGGCCGACAGCGGCTACCGTCTGCTGCCGGTCCGACGGCCCGGTCTCACTTCAGATGTCGGGTGAAGAACTGGGCCGCGGCGTCTGCCGCGAATTGCGGGACGCCGGTGTGTCCGCCCATGTTGGCGTGCAGGGACTTCTCCTTGGAGCCGAAGGCGTCGAACAGGTCCAGGGCCGCCTGCCGGTCGTTGCCTTCGTCGTCCCATTGCAGCAGGACGTGCAGTGGAATGGTGATCTGCCGGGCCTCCTCGAACATGGCGCGTGGCACGAGACTCCCGGCGAAGAGACCGGCGGCCACGATGCGCGGTTCGACCACCGCCAGCCGGATGCCGATGGAGATCACTCCCCCCGAGTACCCGACCGGGCCGCCGATTTCGGGCAGCGAAAGGAGGGCGTCCAGGGTGGCCTGCCATTCCGGGACCGCCTTTTCGACCAGTGGGAGGACGAGGGCTTCGACGATCTCGTCGCTGACCGGCCCGCCGGCGTCCATCGCCCGGCGCAGGTCGGCGCGGGCCTGCTCGGCGGCGGGCCAACGGGGCCGGTCGCCGCTTCCGGGGAGCTCGATGGTGGCCGTGGCGAAGCCCTCCGCCGCGGAGTGCCGGGCCCGGGCCACCAGTCGGGGGTACATCTTGCGCAGCCCGAGGGGAGGGTGGCCGAGCAGGATCAGCGGCACCGGTGCGGATGCGGATGCGGATGTGGGTGCGGATGTGGGTGTGGGGGCGGGGGTCCACAGGATGCCGGGGATCTCGCCGAGGGTGAATTCGCGCTCGAGGACACCGTCGTCGAGGCGCTGTTCGGAAGTGAATCGCATGGTCGTGCCTTTCGGGAGGGCTCTGAAACGGCGCTCCCGGACGACCTATCGCCCGACCGTGACCCCGGAGGGGAGCACCCATGTCGATACTGTGTTCACGGGTACCACCTCCTCGATCTCTCGCACGGCCTCCGGAAAAGTAGCAGCGGTCGCCGTGGTCCGCCAATGGGTTTTTGCCGGGCCCGCCCGGCCCGGCCGCTCTCGGGGTGCGGCGGGCCGGTGCGGGTGCCCCCGGCGTAGCAGGGTTCAGGCGGATGTGGTGGTCGAGGCCGTGTCGGTGCGGGGCTGCCGGCCGGTCGTCGTGTCCGGGGCCGGGGGCTTGTCACCCTGCTCCTCGGGGAGCTTCAGCAGGAGTGTCAGCACGAAGGCGACCAGGTAGAGGGCGAGGAAGATCAGGGTGACTCCGCCGGCGCCGAAGAGGGGGAAGAAGAGGCTGGCGATCGCCGGACCGACGAAGGCCGCGCCGCCCGCGCCCAGGTTGAGCAGGGCCATCGAACCTCCCTTGTTCTCCGGGGCCATTGACGGGATGAGCGCCGAGATGGGGACGAATCCCGCGAGGGTGGCGCCGTAGAACATGCCCGCGAGCACCGCGACCCAGTAGTAGTCCGCGCCGAGCCACGTCGGTACGAAGTACAGCGTCGTGACGCTGATCGCGCAGCCCAGCGCGCCGAAGCCCGCGATGGTGGTGCGCCAGCCGATGCGGTCGGAGAGGACGCCGAAGATGAGGTTGAAGAAGATGTTGGTGCCGTAGATGATCGCCAGCAACTGGAGCCACTTGTCCTCGCCGAAGCCGACGTCGTCGGAGAAGATCCGCGGCAGGTACACCAGCATGCCGAACTCCGGGGCCGTGTTGATGACCCGGACCAGGCAGCCCACCAGCACGCGCGGATGGGTCCAGATGATGGAGACGGAGTTGAGCAGGCTCTGGCCGGTGGTGACCTCCGGCGGTGCCATCCGGTCGCCGCCGGGCCTCCTGCGGGCGCCGACCAGGGCGATGGCGCCGCCGAGGAGGATCAGGGCGAGCGCCGACCACAGCGTGCCCAGGCGGCCGAACGCGGGGATCGTCAGGCTCGACCACAGCGAGCCGAGGGTGGGCAGGCCGCCGGTGAAGGCGAAGTAGAACCAGCCCACCGCGGTGCCCAGCCGGGCCTTCGGCGCCGTGTTGGTGATCCATACGAGGAAACCGAACGCGAAGAGCGGGTAGCCGAAGCCCCGGATGCCGTAGAAGAGCAACATCAGCGGGTAGTTCTCGGTGCCCAGCGCGAAGAGCAGGTACGCGGCGTCGAAGACGGCCCAGATCGCCAGGCCCGTCCACATCACCCGGCGTGGCCCCCACACCTGACAGAGCGCGCCGGAGAACCACGACGCAAGCATGACGGCGATGCCGTACACGGTGATGACGTACCCGGCGCGTACGTCCGTCGACGCGCCGTGGTCGGCCATGTAGGGGGCGATGAACCCGGCTTCGACACCATCGCCGATCATGAACAGGAGTACGCCCAGATAGCCCAGGATCAAGGGTTTCGGCATCGCTCGACCTCCACTCTGCGGTGATGTAAGGAGTACGACCGCAGATACTCAAGCGCGCCGAGAGAAATATCAAGGGCCTTGGTAAAGATAACGGGATCGAGTGGTAACTACTCCGTCTCGACGACCCGCACATCCGTCAGCTCGCGCATCTCCCGCACCAGCTCCCCGTCCACCGGGCCGGTCAGCAGAACGTGGTCGAAGGAGTCCACGCCCTCCAACTGGTGCAGCGCCCGGCGGCCCACCTTGCTGTGGTCCATGAGCAGCAGGCTCGTCGCGCCCGCCTGCCGGGTCGCCCGCTTGATGCTGACGATCTCCTGCTCCTGGTGGAACGTCATGCCCGCGGTCATCGCGGAGGTGGAGAGCACGCTCAGATCGACGGAGATGCCGCCGATCATGTCCATCGCCGGCAGGCCGATCCATGAGTCATGGGTGCGCGAGTACTCGCCGCCCACGCAGATCAGCCGGATGCCCTCGGCGCCCCTCAGCTCCTCGGTGATCAGGCGGTAGTTGGTCACCACGGTCAGCGGCCCCACCTCGGGCAACAGCCGCGCCAGGGCCAGCGCCGAGGTCGAGTCGTCCAGCATCACCGACATCCCCGGGGCCACGAACGGCAGGGCTGCGTGGGCCAGTGCCCGCTTCTCGTCGGCGTGTGCGTGCAGCCGGAAGTCCGAGCTGGACTCGAAGACCATCGAGGGCTGTGCGGAGACGCCGCCGTGGTACTTGCGCAGGATGCCGCGGTCCGCCAGTTCGGCGATGTCCCGGTGGACCGTCATCAGGCTGACGCCGGTCAGCTCGACCAGTTCGGCGACGGTGGCGTCCCCCCGGGCCAGAACGTGGTCGACGATCACTTGGTGCCGCTGCTGCCGCGCGCCGCGCGACGACGGGGGAGTAGTCATGCCCCCATCCTGCCGTGTTCGTTTCTCACATAGAACCAGTGACAACTCACGCCACCAATGTTAATTTCGCTGTGCCGGACACCGCCGGGGGCTACGGACAGCGCCCCGGTGCGACGGGCACTGCCCAGTGCGACGGGCACCGCCCCTCGTGACGGGCACCGCCCGGTGCTCCGGCACAGCCAGAGATCATCAGCCAGGAGATCAGGGGTACGCATGGCCGACGCAGTGGTCTTCGACATGGACGGCGTACTGGTGGAGAGCGAGCATCTGTGGGAAGAGCTGTGGGCCGGATACGCCGCCGCACGCGGCCGCACATGGGGCCCGGACCAGACGCGCGACGTCCAGGGGATGAGCGCCCCCGAGTGGGCCGCCTACCTCACCCGGTTCTGCGGGGCGGGTGACTCCGCGGAGAGCACCGAGGAGGTCGTCGTCGACGGCATGGTCCAGGCGCTGGCAGACGGCCGCATCGGCCTGCTGCCCGGAGCGCGGGAGATGATCACCGCCACCGCCGAGCTCGCCCCCATCGCGCTCGCCTCCTCCGCGCCGCGCCGGGTCATCGACGCCGTCCTCGTCCACCACGGTGTCGACCACCACTTCAAGGCGACCGTCTCCAGCGCCGAGGTGGAGCGCGGCAAGCCGAGCCCGGACGTCTATCTGGCCGCCGCCCGTACCCTCGGCGTGGCCCCGGAGCGCTGTCTGGCGGTGGAGGACTCCAGCAACGGACTGCGCGCCGCCGCGGCCGCCGGGATGACCGTGGTGGCCATCCCCAATCCGCAGTACCCACCCGCCGACGACGCCCTGGCGGCCGCCGCCTACCGTTCTGCGGACCACCATGCCGTACGTGACTTCCTGCTCAGCAGGCTCGACACCCGAGGGGAGTGACCGACATGACCGCGGTCCTGGCATCCGGCGACGACTTCATCGCCCCCGAACTCTTCGCCGCCGCTCTGAGCGAGAGCCTGCCCTCCGCCGGGCTGAGCTTCCGCACCCTGCGCACCCGCTGGCCGAACGAACCCTTCGGCCCGGTGGGCGCCGACGGGCAGGGGAACGGGGGTGTGAAGGAGGCCAGCGGCACCGAGGAGCAGGTGCTCGAGGCGCTCGGCGACGCGAGTGTCGCCCTGACCCAGATGGCTCCGTTCACCGCCCGTGTCATCCGCGAGTCGCCCCATCTGAAGTTCATCGGCGTGGCCCGTGGCGGCCCGGTCAACGTGGACCTGGCCGCCGCCACCGCCGCCGGGATACCCGTCACCTTCACACCGGGCCGCAACGCCGCCGCTGCCGCCGAATTCACCATCGGCCTGATCCTCGCCGCCATGCGCCACCTCACCTTCGCCGACGCGGCCCTCAAGGAGGGCACCTGGCGCGGTGACTACTACGCCTACGAGAACGCGGGGCTGGAACTCGACGGCGCCACCACCGGCCTCATCGGGTACGGAGCCATCGGCTCCATCGTGGCCCGTGTGCTGCGCGCCTTCGGCGCACACGTCCTGGTCGCCGATCCGTACACGGATCCGGCCCGGGCGCGGGCCGACGGTGTCGAGCTCACCACCCTGGACGACCTGCTGCGGCGCAGCTCCGTGGTGAGTCTGCACGCCCGGGTCACCCCCGAGACCCGGCATCTGCTGAACGCCGGCAACCTCGCGCTCCTGCCCGAGGGCGCCATCCTCGTCAACTCGGCCCGCGGCGAGCTGCTCGACTACGCCCCGCTGCCCGGCCTGCTGGAGTCCGGCCGGCTCGGCGCGCTCGCCCTGGACGTCTACGACATCGAGCCGCCCCCGGCCGACTGGCCGCTGCACAAGGCCCCCCGTGTCATCACCACGCCGCATCTGGCGGGCGCCACCCGGCAGACCGCCGACCGGGCCGCCCTGATCACCGCTGCCGAGGCCGCCCGCTTCCTGCGCGGCGAACCGCTGCGACACGTGGCCAATCCGGAGGTGCTGACCGGGGGCCGGCCATGATCGTCGGAGTCGACATCGGCACCTCGGTCACCAAGGCCCAGCTCATCGCCCGCGACGGCCGGACCACCCCCGCCCACGAGGCCCGCAGCACCGTCTACACGCTGCCCGGACACCGCGTCGAGCAGGACCTGGACGATGTCGTGGGCACCGTGGAGACCGTCGTACGGGCGGCACTCGCCGACGCCGCGCAACTGGGCGACGAACCGGCCGAGGCCCTGGCCCTCACCGGGCAGGGCGACGGCCTGTGGCTGCGCGACGCCACGGGCGCCCCCGTCGGCCGCGCGCTGTCCTGGATGGACGGCCGGGCCGCGGACCGGCTCGACCGGTGGACCGCCGACGGCACCCTGCACGCCCTGCACCGGCGCACCGGCGTCGGCCTCTTCCCCGGCTCCGCGGCACCCCTGCTGGCGCATCTGGCCGAGCACGAGCCGGAGCGGCTGGCGGCGGCCCACGTCGCCGGATACTGCGTGGACGCCGTCGTACAGCGGCTGACCGGCGCCGTGACCGTCGATGTCTCCGACGCCTCGCAGCCGTTCCTCGACGTCGCCACCCGTACCTACGACGAGACCGCGCTCGAGCTGTGCGGACTGTCCGCACACCGCCGGCTGCTGCCGGATCCGGCCCCGCCCGGCACTCTGCACCGGCTGCTGCCCGACGCCGCCCGGCGGCTGGGCCTGCCCGCCGGGCTGCCGGTCTCCGCCGGTCCATTCGACATCCCGGCCTGCGCCTTCGGCTCGGGCGTGGCCGAACCGGGCGAGGGCAATCTCATCATCGGCACCACCCTCGCCGCCCAGGTCCTCGACACCGAGCCGCGCCCGGCCATGGCCGAGGACCCGGCCGGGATGCTGCTGGCGACCCCGTACGAGAACCGCTATCTGCGGGTCATGCCCGCCATGATCGGCACCGCGGGCCTGGACTGGCTGCTGAAACTGCTCGACGTCAAGATCGAGGCGCTGGACGCGCTGCTCGTCCAGTCCCCGCCCGGCGCCGCGGGCGTCACCGCGCTGCCGTTCCTGTCCGCCAGCGGCGAGCGCGCACCCTTCGTCGACCCGCGGGCCCGTGGCCGCCTCGACGGCCTGTCCCCGCTGGCCGGCCGCGCCGACCTGGTACGGGCGCTGTGCGAGGCCGTCGCCTACTCGGCCCGGCACTGCATGGAAACCCTCGGCGTCACCCGCACCGTCACCGCCTGCGGCGGCGGCGCGCGCTCCGGCGAGTGGGCACGCATCTTCGCCGGTGTCCTCGGGGGCGACCTGGAGGTCTGCGACGACGCCGTGGGCATCCGCGGTGCGGCCCAGGTCGCCTGGCGCTCCCTGGGCACACCGGCCGACCCCGGTGCCTGGCGCGCCCGCCTCCGTACCGTGACCGCCGAGCGCGGGCTGATCGACCACTACGCCGAGGGCTACGCCGCCTACCGCCACGCCCTCGACATCGCACGCGAAGGCTGGAGCACCCGATGACCAGGCTCTTCAACGACCCCGCCAGGTTCACCGACGACATGATCACCGGGTTCGCCGCCGCCCACCAGGAACACGTACGGGCCGTGCCCGGCGGTGTGGTGCGCGCCCGCCCCACCCGTACCGGAAAGGTGGCCGTCCTCACCGGTGGCGGCTCCGGCCACTACCCCGCCTTCTGCGGTGTGGTCGGCCCCGGATTCGCCGACGGTTCGGTCATCGGCGATGTGTTCACCTCCCCGTCGGCCGCCCGTGCCCGCTCGGTCGCCGAGGCGGCGGAGGCGGGCGGAGGTGTCCTCTTCCTCTTCGGCAACTACGCCGGGGACGTGATGAACTTCGGCCTCGCGGCACGGCAGTTGACGGACGACGGCATTCCCGCCCGCTGCTTCGCCGTCACCGATGACATCGCCTCCGCCCCCGCCGACCAGACGGCGCGGCGGCGGGGCATCGCGGGCGGCCTCGTCGTCTTCAAGACCGCGTCGGCGGCGGCCGAGGAAGGCGCCGGTCTGGACGAGGTCGTGCGCGTGGCCGAGCACACCAACGCCCGTACCCGCACGCTCGGAGTGGCCTTCGACGGCTGCACCCTGCCGGGCTCCGACGCGCCCCTGTTCACCGTTCCCGAGGGCCGCCTGGGCCTCGGTCTCGGCATCCACGGCGAACCGGGGGTCAGCGAGGACACCCTGGGCACCGCCGAGGACCTGGCCCGCGTCCTGGTGGCGGGGCTGCTGGCGGACCGGCCCGCGGACACCGGCGGCGAGGGGCGGGTCGCGGTCGTCCTCAACGGCCTCGGCGCCACCAAGTACGAGGAGCTGTACGTGCTGTGGGGCGCCGTGGCCCGGCTGCTGGACGAGGCGGGGCTCACACCCGTACGCCCCGAGGTCGGCGAACTCGTCACCAGCCTCGACATGGCCGGTTGCTCCCTCACCCTGAGCTGGCTGGACGACGAGCTGGAACGCCTGTGGCTCGCACCCGCCGACACCCCGGCCTTCCGCCGGGGGACACCGCGGGAATCCCCGGTGGACGACGCCGCCGTACGGCCCGCCGCCGCCCCGCGCCGCCCGGAGCGGTCCGCCGCCACGGCGTCCGGCGCGGCCGTCGAGGCCGCGGAGCTGGCCGTCCACGCACTGCGCGCCGCCCGCGACGTACTGCACCGGGACGCCGAGGACCTGGGCAGGCTGGACGCGGTGGCGGGCGACGGCGATCACGGCCGTGGCATGTGCAAGGGCGTCGACGCGGCACTGGTGGCCGCCGAGAAGGCACACACCGATCGGCTCGCCCCGGCGGCGGTGCTGGCCGCCGCCGGTGATGCCTGGGCGGCGGAGGCCGGGGGCACCTCGGGTGCGCTGTGGGGCGTGGCGCTGCGCGCCATCGGCGCCGCACTGCCGGCCGACCGGGCGCCTGGACGCGAGGAACTGGCGTCCGCCGCCACGGCCGCGCTCACCGCCGTCACCTCGCTCGGCGGGGCCGAGGTGGGCGACAAAACCCTGGTCGACGCCCTCGCGCCATTCGCCACCGCGTTCGCGGCACGGCTGCGGACCGGAGTTCCGGTGGCCGAGGCGTACGCGTCCGCCGTGGCCGAAGCCCGTACGGCCGCCGAGGACACCGCCGCCCTGCGCCCCCGCCTGGGCCGCGCCCGCCCCCTCGCCGAGCGCAGCGTGGGCACCCCCGACCCCGGAGCCACCTCACTCGCCGCGGTGCTGACCGCGGTGGCCACCCTCCACACGACGACAGGAAGCGATCCCGTATGACCACCGCGAACGCGTTCCGGATCGTCGTCGGCTGTGACGACGCCGGATACGACTACAAGGAAGCCCTCAAGCGGGATCTGCTGGCCGACCCCCGGGTCGCCGAGGTCATCGACGTCGGCGTGGGCAGCGATGAGCACACCGCCTACCCGCATGTCGCGGTGGAAGCGGCCCGCCGCGTCGCCGAGGGCACCGCCGACCGCGCCCTCCTGGTGTGCGGCACCGGCCTCGGCGTGGCCATCAGCGCCAACAAGGTCCCCGGCATCCGCGCGGTCACCGCCCACGACAGCTACTCCGTGCGCCGCTCGGTCCTCAGCAACAACGCCCAGGTGCTCTGCTTCGGCCAGCGCGTCATCGGGCTGGAACTCGCCCGTTCGCTCACCGACGACTGGCTCGCGCAGAGCTTCGACGAGACCTCCCCGTCGGCGGAGAAGGTCGCCGCGATCCGGAGCTACGAGGGCTAGGACGGACCGGCGAGGTCGGGCTCCACGACCACAACCGGATCGTGGAGACCGACCTCGCCGGGAAACCGTGTTGTCGCTACTGGCTCACCTTGACGGAGAACCAGTCCACGCTCATCCCCTCACCGGAGGTGGTGTCCGCCGCCGGTGAGGTGCAGCCGCAGACCTTGTTCGGGTAGGAGCCGCCGACCGCCACGTTGAAGATGGCGAAGAATCCGTGGTCGACCGCCTTCTTCCAGGTCTCGGCGGACACCTGGTTCTGCTTCACCGTGAAGGTTTCCTTGCCGTCGAGGTAGAAGCGCAGTTGCTCGGCGGAGGTGTCGGTGCGATCCACGATCACGGAGTACGTGTGGTAGTCGGTCTGACAGCCGTCGCACGGCAGCAGGTCGCTGGTGATCCCGTCCGGATCGTGGCACTCACCGGCCCACTCCCCGCAGTGGAAGGTGTTCGAGTGCTTGCTCAGCCCGTTGACGTTCTCCATGATGTCCAGCTCGCCGATGCTCGGCCAGTTGGTGGCGCCGGTCGGACGGGCGTCGGCGCCCATGGCCCAGAAGGCGGGCCAGATTCCCAGGGCCTTCTCCGGGTTGGGCTGCTTGAGCGAGGCACTGATCTCCAACTGCCCACCGGCCGGGGCCTCGAAGTCGGTGCGCTGGGTCTCCACCCGGCCGGACGTCCACTTCCCGGAACCGTCGCGGATCGGCTTGATCACCATGTGACCCTCGCCGTCGTGGTAGACGTTCTCGGTCGAGTCCGTGACCGACTCGACCTCCCCGGTACCCCAGTTCGGGGCGCCACCCGGGTAGCCGGTGCCGATGTCGTACAGCCAGTCGTCCTTGTTCAGACCGGTGCCCGCCGCGCCGTCGAAGTCGTCCTGGAAGACGGTGGTCCACTCGGCCGCGGCGGTGGGTTCACCCGCGGCGGCGGTGTTGGAGGACACGGTGAGAGCCAGCAGTCCGGTCAGCGGAAGCGACAGGGCGGCCACGAAGGCCAGTACGCGTCGTCGGCGGCGGGGCTTGGCCTCCGCCGTCGTATGTGAGGTGATCCTGAACATGTGGGGGGCTGCTTTCCTTCGAAGGACCGTCGGTGACGGGGTGTGCGAGCCCCCATAGCCCGCTCCTGGCGTGGGGTGTGATGGAGGCGGGGCTACGGGGACTCGGGCACAGGGACAGAGCGCGAGCGCCATCGGGTCGAGAGAGCGCTCACACAGAACGACTGTCTTGGACCCTGCCCTTGCCGGTCAAGAGCCGCGCCGAGTTCACCAGTTGAACGTAAGCCCGTCGGATGGCCGCGACCTCACGGAAGTATCGCTTCCCCCACTTCAGAATTGGAGACATACGCGGGCTGTCCGCACCCGCGCATGCCAACTCTTGACGGCACGCCAGGGCGGACCGCATCAGGGACCGGGACTACTCCGTCCCGGGTTCGAAGTCCTCCACGAAGTAGCTGTCGTGCCGGATGCGGAACCGCTTGAGTTCCTCGCCGCCGCGCCGGGTCATCTCCGCGACCCGCTCGAAGTACTCCTCGCGGGGAGCGCCCGGGGCGAAGAGCAGGAGCATGGACACGGGCTCGTCCGCCACGTTCTTGAACGCGTGCAGGCCACCGACCGGTACGTACAGGAAGTCGCCCTCGCGGCCGGTGATCCACTTCTCGCCGTTGTAGAGCTCCAGCTTGCCCGAGAGGATGTAGAACGACTCGGAGATGGCCTTGTGGAAATGGGTCTTGGGCCCGCCGGACCGTGGCCCCATCTCCACCTTGTAGAGGCCGAATTCGCCGCCGGTCGACTCGCTGGTGGCGAGATAGTGGGTCGAGCCGCCGGGTGAGGAGAGGTCCGGCGGGGTGCCGGCCGGGCGGAAGGTCGCGTTCACTTCGCCCCTGTCGCCGTGGTAGCGAGGCTCCGGGTATTCGAGGTCTTCCGGGTAGGACATGGTGTGCTCCTTTCGGCAGGTCTCCACTGGCATGATGGCTCCGCCCCGAGAAGGCGGCATCGGGCTTCCGAACGACCTTGGTGGTCGTTGAAACGGGGCCGGAGACCTAAGCCCGTCTCGTCAGTCGGAATCCCGGCCGGGGAGCGCCCCGCGCAGGCGGGCCACCGCGCCGGTGGCGAGTTCGCGGATCACGTCCGCGGCGGGTTCGATCCTCGTGACGGCGCCGACCGACTCGCCCGCGTAGAGCGGCATCGCGTCCACCTGCCCGGTCACGGTCCGGGTCGGGCAGAACGGACTGGATGCCGGGACCGGCACGGTGGCACCGGCCAGCACGATCTCGCCCGCCACATCCGTGTCGAGGCCGCGGGCGCGGTCGACGCAGGCCGAGAGGACCCGGTGCGGTGCGTCGGGCCACATGACCGAGAACTGCGTGGTGAGCACGGTGTCTGCGGCACCGGCCCGGATCAGGGCCTGCTGATACTCCGGGTGCGCGTCGGCTTCGGTCGTGGCGATGAACCGGGTCCCGATACGAGCGGCATCGGCGCCGGCGGCGAGGACCGCCGCCACGGATCTCGCGGTGGCGATGCCGCCTGCCGCGACCACGGGGATGTCGACATGCTCCACCACCTCGCAGAGCAGCGGCAGCAGGGCCCGGGATCCGCGGACGTGGCCGCCCGCCTCCGCTCCCTGGACGACGACGAAGTCGCACCCCGTGTCGGCCGCCTCCCGTGCCTCCGCCACCGAGCCGACCTGCCACGCGGCGAGCGCCCCGCCCGCCTTGCCCCGAGCGACCAGCCGAGGGGAGGGGGCCGCCCAGAAGAACTCGACGACGGACATCCGCTCCGCGGCGATGTCGACGCACACCGGGTCCTGGAGGACGGGAAGGGCGAAATTGACCCCCACCGGACGGGTGGTTCGCCGCCGTACGTCCTCCAGCAGCCCGGTGAGGGCCTCCGGTGTCGCCATCGGGAAGGCGACCATGCCGAGGCCACCGGCCTCGGAGACCGCGGCCGCGAGGTCCACGCCACTCACCCAGCCCATACCGGCCTGCTGGACGGGCACCGTGCAGCCGACGAGTTCCGTGAAGCGGGTCCGCAGGGCCGGTGGTGTGGTCGCCATGGTCCGATGGAACAGGCCCGCCGCCGTGCGGGGCGGCTCCGACGCGGCCGCTCCGGAGTGTGTCACGCGCAAGGCGTAGCACGGGCTCGGGACCCGGCCTCCCAGCGGGATACGACGTGTGCCGGGCCCGCTCGCTCCCGCTTCCGCTCCTGTTCGCGATATGCGCCGGGGCCGGGTGCATGACCCGCGGGGCGGGGGTTACCCGGTTGGTGGCCCACCCGTGGACGAGGAAGGGAAGCACGCCGTGCGCATCGGAATCATCGGAGCGGGCCGCATCGGCTCGACGCTGGCCCGCCACTTCACCGCGATCGGCTACGACGTGGCGCTCGCCAACTCCCGTGGCCCGGACACCCTGGCCGACCTGGTGGCCGACATCGGTGGCCCGATCCGCGCGGTGACCGCCGAGGAGGCGGCGCGGTTCGGCGAGGCGGTGGTCGTGTCCATCCCCTACGGCCGCTACCAGGAGCTGCCGACCGAGCCGCTGCGCGGCAAGGTCGTGATGGACACCTGCAACTACTACCCCGAGCGGGACGGACACGACCCGGAGCTCGACGGCGACGCCACCACCTCCAGCGAGAAGATCCAGGCCCACACCGGCGCCAACCTGGTCAAGGCGTTCAACGCGATCTACTGGGAGAACCTGCGCGACCACGCCCGCCCCCAGGGCGCCACCGACCGGGTGGCCATCCCGCTGTCCGGCAACGACGAGGAGGCCAAGGCCGCGGTGGCCGGGCTGATCCGCGATATCGGCTTCGACGCCGTGGACGCCGGGCACCTGGGCGAGGGCGGCCGCAAGCACCAGCCGGGCAGTCGCGTCTACGCCACCGAGATGTCGTCCGCCGAGACCAGCGCCCTGCTGCACGTGGCCTGAGACGAGGGGCCGCTGACCCTCGCCGGACCCGGACCCGGACCCGGACCCGGACCCGGACCCGGACCCGGACCCGGACCCGGACCCGGACCCGGGCCCGGACCCGGGCCCGTTCTCAGGCGGGGGTGGCCGGTGGTTCCGCGACGCCGATGAACTTCCCGGCCACCAGCCGGATATGGGCCGACCAGCCCAGCGCCGTGAGGTCGGCGGTGAGCGAGGAGGGGTCGTGGAACACCTTCACGATGCGGTACTGGCTACCGTCATCGAGTCGGCGCACGGCCATCGGAGTGGGCTGGCCGGAGCGGACGTCCTCCTCGGCGGACGCGGCGGGACCGTCATCGATGAAGACCGCCTTGCCACCCGGGGCGAGTGCGGAGGCGGCGGTGTTCCAGAAGCCGGGCAACCGCGCCGGTGGCACGTGGGAGAGCCAGAAGGCGAAGAACACCGTGTCGTAGCGGCGCGGCGGCCGCCACTCGAAGAGGTCGGCCTGAACGAACTGGACGGTGGCGGACGCGGTACGCGCACGAGCGAGGGCCAGCACCTCAGCCGCCGCGTCCACGGCCGTCACCGAACGCGCCCGCGTGGCGAGCAACGAGGTCCACTGCCCCGTCCCGCACGCCAGCTCCAGCACATCCCCGGCGATCGGGAGGTCATCGACGGCGGCCAGCAACTCCCGCAGGTCCTCGCGCTCCGCGTACGGCCGGTCGTATTCCGCCGCGCCCGCCCTGTAGTAGGCGAGCTGCTCGGTCAGAAGAGCGTCGTCATCCACTGCGGGTTCCTCCCGGTACGGCCGGAGCCGAGCACCCTGCCCGGTCGCCACCGCCACCCTCGGCCTTGACCCTCGGGCAAGGTCAAGAGCCAGGTCGGCCGCGGCCCGCGGGGTCAGCCAAGGAGATCCTTGGCCATCAGCTCGAGCCGCCCGGCGAATTCGCTGAGCCCGGCCCGGTCCACGTTGCCGAAGCTGACCCGGAAGACCTGGCGGTCGTGGGGCAGGAAGGCGGTGCCCGGGATGACGAGCGTGTCGTAGCGGGTGATGAGGTCGCGCACGACGTCGTCGGTGCCGCGGTCGGCGAAGGGGTGGCGGACCCAGCCGAAGAACCCTCCGCAGCTCAGCAGCTCGAAACCGCCCGGCCGCTCGGCCAGCACGGTCTCCAGCCAACGCCGCTTCTCCGTGGCCTCGTTGGCGCGCGCACGCCGCCATTCCTGGGCCGAGGTCAGCCCGGCCCAGGCGGCCTCCTGCCCGACGCGTGGCGGGCAGATCGCCACGCAGTCGAGCAACTTCATCACCTCGCGGTTCAGCTCGGGCGAGGCGACGACGGCGCCCACCCGGTAGCCGGGAATCGCGAGGTCCTTGGAGAAGCTGTGCAGGCTGACCAGGGTCCGGGCCCAGTCCGGCTCGGCGAACAGGTCGTGCGCCGGGCGCACGGTGTCGCGGAACGAGCGGTAGGTCTCGTCCACGATCAGCGCGATATCGTGCCGCTTCGCCACCGCGTAGAAGTCCGCGAGCACATCCGGCGGAATGGTGACACCGCTCGGGTTGCCCGGGGTGACCAGCACGATCGCCCTGGTACGCGGGGTGATGAGCGCTTCGGCCGCCTCCGGGTCGGGCACGAGATCGGGCCCGGGCTCCAGGTAGCGCGGCACCACGCCGTTCATGCGCAGCCACATGTCGTAGTTGAAGTAGTACGGCAGGACTTCGATGACCTCGTCGCCCGGCTCGGTGAGGGCCTGCGCGACCAGGCAGAACGCCTGGTTGCAGCCAGCGGTGACGACCATCTGGTCAGCCCCCACCGGGCTCTGGTAGCCCCGGCTGAGGTCGGCGGCGAAGGCATCCCGCAGCCGGGGCAGTCCGGGGCTCGGCACATACGCGGCGCCGTTCGGCTCGTGCGCGACCTTGGCGACGTGCTCGACCATCTCGGGCGCGGGCGGATAGCTCGGCGCGGCCTGAGCCAGATCGAGCAGCGCCCGCTCGCCGCTGCGGCCCGCCAGCAGGGCATACGTCGCGCCCATCGGCGAATCGATCTCCTGCACGGTGCGCGGGCTGAGTCGCACGTCGGCGCTCCTTCACGGGTGGCGGGCCGCTGTAGGTTCACCGCGATGCTACCGACCTCAGCAGTTGTCGCCCACCGCGTCGATCTTCGAGCCGAACCGGCCGCTGTAGTGCCCGGCGTGGTCGCCCTTGCGGACCGAGTGGCCCGTCCCGTCCTGGAACCGCCACCGGCAGATCGCGTTGCTCGCGCAGGCGGGCCGCGCCCTGGACCCGCTGTGCGTCAGGCGGGGGTTTCGGCGGTGGCGGTCAGGACCGCGCGGCCGAGGATGTGTCCGGCCATGGTGAAGCCGAGGACGGCCGGGGTGGCGTCGGCCGGGACGCCGATGGACTCGACGTCGAGGGCGTGCACCACGACGAAGTAGCGGTGCGGACCGTGTCCGGCCGGCGGGGCGGCGCCTATGAAGCGGGCTGCGCGGGCGTCGTTGGGCAGTTGGAAGGCACCCTCGGGCAGGCCCGAGCCGGTGTCGTCGCCGGCGTCCTCGGGCAGCTCGGTGACGGTGGCGGGGATGTCGGCGACCGCCCAGTGCCAGAACCCGGACCCGGTGGGGGCGTCGGGGTCGTAGACGGTGACGGCGTAGCTCTTGGTGCCTTCCGGGGCGCCGCTCCAGGAGAGCTGCGGGGAGGCGTCCTTCCCGCCGGGGACGCCGGAGATGCCGGAGAACTGCTCGATCGACCAGGCGGCCCCGTCGGTGACGGTGGTGCTGGTGACGGTGAAGGAGGCCGCCTCGGGGAGGCGGGCGAAGGGGTCGTTGGCGCTCATCGCGTCGTTCCTTTCGGACCGTGTTGTGAGGGTGGTGGTGATGTGCGGCCATGGCGGGCCGCGGCGCCGCGTGGGGTACCGCCGTCGCCGCTCACCGTTCGACCGCTCGATCGATCATAACAGCAATAATCGATTATATGCGGGATCATCTATGATGGCGGCATGACCCAGACGACCCACACGTCGACCTCGCCGGGGAAGCAGATGCTCTCCGAGCAGGTCTACGCACACCTGCGGGACGCGATCATGCGCGGGGACCACGCCCCCGGTGACGCCCTCAAACCGCAGGACCTCGCCAAGGAACAGGGCGTGAGCCTGGCCGTCGTGCGCGAGGCGCTCGTACGGCTGGTCGGCGAGGGCCTGGCCGACCGGCTGCCCAACCGCGGCTTCGCCGTCCCGGCCCACTCCGACCGCCGCTGGCAGGAGATCGCCGAGGCCCGCCGGACCATCGAACCGGTCGTGCTGCGCATGTCCATCGAGCGCGGCGACGTCGACTGGGAGTCCCGGGTACGCGCCGCCCACCACCGGCTGACCCGGACCCAGGCGTATGTACCGGGGGAGGGCGAGTACTACAGCGCCGCATGGGCCGAGGCCCACCGGGTCTTCCACCGCACCCTGCTGGAGGGCTGCGGCAACCCCGTCCTGCTGGAGACCTTCGACCGGACGTGGACCGCGAGCGAACTGGCCCGCCGCTGGTCGGCGCAGCGCAACCCGGACCGGGACGGCGCCCGCGAGCACCGCCTGCTGGAGGAGGCGGCGCTGGCCCGCGACGCCGACACCGCCGCCGAGGTCCTGGTGCAGCACCTCACCATGACCGCGGCCGTACTGACCGACCGCACCCACCACGACCCCGCGAAGGAAGCCTGATGCGCCTCGCCGACCCGACCACATTCGAGCCGAGCGCGGGCCGCCGCTGCCACGGCGTCGTCAATCCCCTGCACTCATGCGTGTACTTCGCGCCCGAGCGGCAGGACGAACTCGCGGCGCTCGGGCTGGAGCGCGGGTCCATGGCCTACTTCGCGGACCGTGCGGCCCCGCTCGGGGCGGTCGACGCGGGCACCGTCTCGGCCACGTTCTACAACTTCAACCACGAGCATGTGCGGCGGTTCATCCCCGCCGCGTGGGCCATCGCCACCCCGGAGGCGGTGCTCGCGGCCCGGCTGCGCGGCGCGGACAAGGTGCTGCGGCGGCTGCTCGGGGAGGATGCCCTGACGTCGAAGGAGATGGCCGAGGCCGCCGAGCTGGCGCTGCGCGCCACCGAGGCGTGCCACCGGGAGGCGCGGCCGCTGTACGCCGCGAACGCGGGCCTCCCGGTGCCCGAGGAACCACATCTGGCCCTGTGGCACGCCGCGACGCTGCTGCGCGAGCACCGGGGCGACGGTCATCTCTTCGCCCTGGCGATCGCGGGCCTGTCCGGGATCGAGGCGCTGGTCCTGCACAACGCCACCGGCACCGCGCCGACGTCGGCGACATTCATGCGGACCCGCGGGTGGTCCGCCGAGCAGTGGGCCGCCGCCCGGGACCGGTTGCGCGAGCGCGGCCTGCTGGACCGGGCGGGGGATCTCACGGAGTCGGGCGCGGCCCTGCGTGGTGAGGCCGAGGCGCTCACCGACCGCCTCGACGCCGCCCCGTACGACCACCTCGGCCCGGCCGCCACCGCGCGCCTCACCGAGCTGGCCGGTGGCTTCACCGAAACCCTCAGGGCGGCGGGCGCCTTCCCGGCGGTGCACTTCGGCAAGGGCTAGCCGCCACCAAGCCGCCGCCTAGTCGCGCATGACGTCGGGTTCGTGCCGGCGCAGCAGACGGGCCACGACGAAGCCGCAGACCAGCCCGATCGCCACGAGCACACCGAGGTCGATGCCCCACTGGGACACGGTGTGCGCCCACAGTGGGTCGACTTCATTCGGCTTGTCGAGGTTCCAGGGCGGCATGGTGTGCGCGAGGTCGAGTGTGGTTCCGGCGCCCGCGACCGCCCAGCGGGCGGGCATCAGCCAGCCGACCTGCTCGATGCCCGGGGAGCTGAACAGCTTGAAGAGGACGCCGGTGAAGACCACCTGGACGATGGCGAACATCACCAGCAGCGGCATGGTCTTCTCGGCCGTCCGCACCAGCGCGGAGATGACCAGGCCGAACATCATGGAGGTGAAGCCCAGCGCACTGATCACCACGCAGACCTCGACGGCCGTGGGCATGAGCAGCCCCTGGGCGGGCAGTTGGCGGACCGAGAAGCCGATCGCGCAGAGGACGGCACCCTGCATCGCGGTGATCAGACCGAGGACGATCACCTTCGACATCAGATACGCGGACCGGGACAGACCGGTGGCTCTCTCCCGTTCGTAGATCACCCGTTCCTTGATCAATTCGCGTACGGAGTTGGCCGCCCCGGAGAAACTCATGCCGATGACGAGCACCAGCAGAATGGTTCCGGACTCCTGGTTGTAGCGGAAACCGCTGTCGGGCGGTGGCGGGACGAGTCCGTACTTCGCCGGAACCAGACAGCTCACCCCGCCCAGTACGGCCGGGAGGAGCAGCATCAGCGCCATGAAGCCCTTGTCGGAGGCGATGACCGACAGATAGCGGCGGATCAGGGTCCACAACTGGGCGACCCAGTGCCGCCGTTTGGGCTGTAGGGCTCGCGCGGGCGGCTGTTCCGGAAGGGTGCCCGGCTGCCGCGGCGGTACGGCCGAGCCGACCTCCGCGGCACACCGGGCGTACTGCGCGGAAGTCCGCCAGCGCCCGCCCCAGTCGTCGTCGCGATGGTTCTCGAAGGCGGAGAAGACATCGGCCCAGCTTTCGTGGCCGAAGAACTCCAGGGCCTCGTCCGGGACGCCGAAGTAGGCCACGGAGCCGCCGGGAGCCATCACCAACACCCGGTCGCACAGGGCGAGTTCGGCGACGGAGTGGGTCACCACCAGCACGGTGCGGCCGTCGTCGGCGAGCCCCCGCAGCAACTTCATGACATCGCGGTCCAGGCCCGGGTCCAGCCCCGAGGTCGGCTCGTCGAGGAAGAGTAGGGAGGGCTTGGTCAGCAGCTCCAGGGCGACGGACACCCGCTTGCGCTGACCGCCGGAGAGCGAGGCGACCTTCTTGTCCCGGTGGACGTCGAGCTTCAGCTCCTGGAGCACCTCGTCGATACGGGCCTTGCGCTCGGCGGCCTTGGTGTCACCGGGGAAGCGCAGCCTGGCGGCGTACTTCAGCGCGGTGTCGACGGTCAGCTCCTTGTGCAGGATGTCGTCCTGCGGAACGAGACCGATACGGTGGCGCAGCTCGGCGAACTCGGTGTAGAGATCGCGGTGGTCGTACAGGACCTGGCCGCGGTCGGCGGGCCGGTAGCCGGTGAGCGCGCGCAGGAGGGTGGACTTCCCGGAGCCCGACGGCCCGACCACCGCCACCAGGGACTTCTCCGGGACGCCGAAGGAGACGTCGTCCAGGATGGTCTTGTCGCGCCCGACGGTCACCGTCAGGTTCCGGGCGGTGAAGAAGACTTCACCGGTGTCGGCGAACTCCTCCAGCCGGTCCCCGGCGAGGCGGAAGGTGGAGTGGCCGACACCGACGATGTCATGCGGTCCGATGAGCCGGCGGCGGTCCACGGGCTGCCCGTTGACAAAGGTGCCGTTGTGGCTGCCGAGGTCGACGATCTCGAAGCGGCCACCGGGCAGGGGCCGGAACTCCGCGTGGTGGCGGGAGACATGCGGGCCCTCGACCACGAGTTCGTTGTCCTGCGCCCGGCCGATACGCATCGGCCGCCCCTGGACGAGCCGGTGGACACCCGACGGGCTCCGGTCGGTGAAGTGGGTCGCGGCGGGTTCATGGGGCCCGTCCGCGGCTTGCGCCGCGGGCCGGTGCGGCTCCCCGGCCGCGGGCCGGTGCGGCTCCCGGGCGACGCTCGGGCCTGCTGTACGGGTCGGGGCCGCCGCCGCTTGCCCCGCCGAGGCTGCCGCGCCCGCTGAGGCTGCCGTGCCCGTCGGGGCTCCCGGAACCTCCGCCGCCCGGGGATGGGGTGTCACCGGGGGCGCACCGGAGGCTGCCGCCGTGCCCCAACCCGTATTAACTGGCGCCCCGTGAGGGGGCTGGGGATGGGCCTCGGGACGGGGCTGGGGACTGGGCTCAGGCCGGGGCTCGGGACGGGCCTGGGGCCGTGGCTCAGGACGGGCCTCGGGATGAGTCTGCGGACGGGCCTCGGGACGGGCCTCGCCCTGAGGTGCCGCCGTGCGGCCCTGCGCCGCAGCAGGCGCCTGGTCGCCATTCACCGGCGCCGCCCCCGGCGCCGGTGCGGCCTCGGTGAAGTCCAGCCGCATGCCGCTGGAGAAGTTCCCCAGCCGGACGATCGAACCGTGGCCGATCTCCATCCGCTGGACCCGGCGTCCGTCCGCGAACGTGCCATTCGCGCTGCCGAGGTCCTCGATGACCCATGTCCCGCCGACGCAGCGGATCGTGATGTGCCGCCGGGAGACCCGGCGGTCGATGGTCGGGATGTCGGCCTGCTGATCGCGCCCCACGGTGTAGCTCCGGGACGCGTCCAGGGTCCAGGTGCGTCCATTGGCATGCAGTACAAGTTCCGGCACGTCTGTCCCAAGTCGATCGTGTGCACCGAGGCCGTCTGCGTGAGGATAGTCGACGGCTCGGACGGGTCCTGCGGATCCTGCGGGTCCGCCGGGTTCCCGGACGGCCCGGGAACCGGCGGGCGTCATACGGTCTGCGGCGCGAGGCGGCCGAAGTGTTCGTCGGGTGTCACGGCGGTGTTGTGTCCTCGTGGGGTCGGTCAGTCGGTATGCGGCCCGGACCGGGCACGCCGACGCGTACGGCCATAGCCGGTTTGGAAGAGGGCGCGGGGCATGCGGAGGTTGCGTGTCATGGCGCGGGGTCCAAACTTACTGTCCCGGCAGCGGTCGTGCGCCCGCGCCCCCGCGCCGCCCCCCCGGCGCACAGTGCGTGGTCGATGAGGGCGCCGGCCGCGTTCTCCTGCTCCAGGATGTGCTCCGGGGTTTCACCGCGTGCCTCGGACATGGAGACCGCGGCGCTTCGCCTGCCATCGCCGGTGACGCCGTTGAGGGTGATGTAGCCGCCGTCTCCGCCCTCGTGGCTCCAGTACGTTCCTCCGCAGCTCAGCGGGCGTTCGACCAGGCCGAGCCCGTATCGGCCGCCGGGCCAGAGCTGTTGCACCTCCTCGCTCACGGGGACGGTCCGCTTCATCTCGGCCAATTGCCGCGCCGGTAGCAGGCGGCCCGAGAGCAGCGCGCGGAAGAGGTCGTTCTCGTCGCGTGTGGTCGTGACCCACGAAAGGCTCTCCTGGTCCACCGGTATCTGGTCGGTGACGTCCACCCGGGAGCCGGGGCCGAAGAGCTGGTAGGCCCTGGCGTGCGGCCGGGGAAGGGTGGGCGAGGTGCCCAGCCACCGGGTCCGGTCGAGGCCGAGCGGGCGCAGGACGCGGTTTTCGATCTCCTGGTGGGCGGGGTGACCGGTGGCCTTCTCGATGACCATGTCGAGCAGGATGTAGCCGGTGTTGGAGTACGCCCAGCCCTCGCCGGGCGCGAAGTCCGGTGCGTGGGCCATGGCTCGGGCGACCAACTGCTCGGGCTCGTGGACGTCGTGGCGCTGCTGGTAGTACTCCTCCGGCGTGGTGTATCCGGGCAGGTCGTCGTGGATGCCGCTGGTGTGCTGGAGCAGTTGGCGGACGGTGATCCGGCGGCCGTCGTTGCCGTTGCCCCGCACCACTCCCGGCAGCCAGTGGTCGACCGTGTCGTCCAGGGAGAGCCTGCCCTCGGCCTCCAGTTGGAGGACCACGGTGGCGACCAGTGTCTTGGAGGTGCTGGCCATGCGGAAGTAGCCGTCCGAAGAGACGGGGCGGCCGGTGTTCAGGTCGGCGGTGCCGCTGGTGGCGACCGACTGCCGACCGTCCGGCGCGACCACACGGGCCTGTACACCGCTGACACCGAGGGCGTGGATCGCCTCGGTGTCCTGACGCAGCCGCTCCACGGGGGAGGGCCCGGCGGGCCGGGCGACGGCGGTGGCCACCTCGGTGGCGAACAGCGTAGCGACACCGAGTGCCAGGGCGAGATGCTTTCGCAGAGTCGGAGACATGGCTGAACGCTGGATTCGCTCCCAACTCCGCGCGATCCGGCGCACCCCAGGGCCGGAATGGGGGATATCCCCCGACGGGCCGTCACCGGTCGTGCGGTTGCCCACGACGATTCTGTCCACACATATGGTCCATACCAAACCCTTGACAGGATTTTCCTTCACTTCTTAAATCACGTAGTGAACTAAGTACCTCCCGGATCGCCCATCGCACCCGGTCGGCGCCGTAACCACGTGCTTCCACCTGTTGGTTCCACATGCGCCCATGTCTCTCCGTACCTGTCATGCACATGTTTCTGGAAGGGAGAGTCATGGACTCCCCGCGCTTACCCCGGCGACTGCTGCTCTCCGTCGTCTCGTTCCTCGCCCTCGCCTCCCTGTCCACCGGACTGGCGCAGGGCGCGCCCGCCTCCGCCGCGGATTCCGCCGCGCCACCGGCCGTGGCCGCCAAGGCCGCCGCCGTCACGTTCTCCGACGAGTTCGACGGGCCCGCGGGCTCCGCCGTCGACGGCGGCAAGTGGCAGATCGAGACGGGCGACAACGTCAACAACCACGAGCGGCAGTACTACACGGCGGGCAACCGCAACGCCGCCCTCGACGGACAGGGCCATCTGGCCATCACCGCCCGCCGCGAGAACCCGGGCAACTACCAGTGCTGGTACGGAAGGTGTGAGTACACCTCCGCCCGGCTGAACACGTCCGGCAAGTTCACCACCACCTACGGGCGGGTCGAAGCCCGGATGAAGATTCCGCGCGGGCAGGGCATGTGGCCGGCGTTCTGGATGCTGGGCAATGACATCGGACAGGTCGGCTGGCCCAACTCGGGTGAGATCGACATCATGGAGAACGTGGGCTTCGAGCCGTCCACGGTCCACGGCACCCTCCACGGCCCCGGATACTCGGGGTCCGGCGGTATCGGCGCCGGGTACTCCCTGCCCGGTGGCCAGGCGTTCGCCGACGCCTTCCACACCTTCGCCGTCGACTGGAGCCCCAACGCGATCACCTGGTCCGTCGACGGCACCGTCTATCAGCGGCGCACCCCCGCCGATCTCGGTGGCCGGCAGTGGGTGTTCAACAAGCCCTTCTTCGTGATCCTCAACCTGGCGGTCGGCGGCTACTGGCCCGGAGACCCCAACGGCAGCACGGCCTTCCCGCAGCAACTCCTCGTCGACTACGTCCGGGTCAGCACGGACAGCGGACAGCCGGGCGGCGGTGCCATCACCGGTGTCGGCGGCAAGTGTGTGGACGTGGCGGGCGCCAACAGCGCGAACGGCACGCCGATCCAGCTCTACGACTGCAATGGGTCGGCCGCGCAGCAGTGGACCGTTGGTGGCGATGGGACGATCCGTGCGCTGGGGAAGTGTCTGGACGTGGCGTCGGGTGGCACGGCCGACGGCAGTCTGGTCCAGCTCTACGACTGCAACGGCAGCGCGGCGCAGCAATGGGCCGTTCCCGCGGCCCGCGACATCGTCAATCCACAGGCCAACAAGTGTCTGGACGCCGCCGGTGGCAGTTCGGCCAACGGCACCCGGCTCCAGATATGGACCTGCACCGGCGCCGCCAACCAGAAGTGGACGGTGACCGGATGAACATGAGACTTCTGCACAGACCCGCGGTGCGCGGCATCCTGGGCGCCGCTGCCGTCGCCGCCCTCCTCACCGGCCTGACCAGCGCTCCCGCGCATGGTGCCGTGGCGGCCACCGGACAGATCACCGGTGTCGGCGGCAAGTGTGTGGACGTGGCGGGCGCCAACAGCGCGAACGGCACGCCGATCCAGCTCTACGACTGCAATGGCTCGGCCGCGCAGCAGTGGACCGTTGGTGGCGATGGCACGGTCCGTGCGCTGGGGAAGTGTCTGGACGTGGCGTCGGGTGGCACGGCCAATGGCAGTCTGGTCCAGCTCTACGACTGCAACGGCAGCGCGGCCCAGCAGTGGTCGCTCCCGGCGGCGCGCGACATCGTCAATCCGCAGGCCGATAAGTGCCTGGATGCCACCGGTGGGAGTTCGGCCAACGGCACCCGGCTCCAGATATGGACCTGCACCGGCGCCACCAACCAGAAGTGGACGGCGCCGGACGGTGGCAGCACTCCGCCGACCGGGCCGGGAGCCATGGCCGTGGCCCCGTACCTCTACAACGGCTGGGGCAGCCCGCCGAGCCCGACCACCGTGATGAACGCGACCGGCGTCAAGTGGTTCACGCTCGCCTTCGTGCTCAGCAACGGCTACTGCAACCCGCAGTGGGACGGTGGCCGTCCGCTCACCGGAGGCGTCGACCAGCAGACCATCAACACCGTGCGGTCCGCCGGAGGCGATGTCATCCCGTCCTTCGGCGGCTGGAGCGGCAACAAGCTGGAGAGCTCCTGCGGCAGCGCGGGCGAGCTGGCCGCCGCGTATCAGAAGGTCATCAACGCCTACGGTCTCAAGGCGATCGACATCGACATCGAGGCCGCCGCGTACGACAGCCCGACCGTCCAGCAGCGCACGGTCGACGCGCTGAAGACGGTCAAGGCCAACAACCCCGGTATCAAGGTGTACATCACCTTCGGCACCGGCCAGAACGGCCCCGACAACAGCCTGATCAGCAAGGCCGCCGCCGCCGGTCTGACCGTGGACAGTTGGACCATCATGCCGTTCAACTTCGGGGGAGCCGGGCAGAACATGGGCCAGCTCACCCTCCGCGCCGCCGAGGGGCTCAAGAACACGGTCAAGAGCGCCTACGGGTACACGGACGACCAGGCGTACCGGCACACCGGTATCTCCTCGATGAACGGCATCACCGACAACGGCGAGACCGTGACCGTGAGCGACTTCCGCACCATCCTGGGCTACGCCCAGCAGCGCCATCTCGCCCGGCTGACCTTCTGGTCGGTCAACCGTGACCGGCCCTGCACCGGTGGCGGAGCGGACACCTGCTCGGGCGTCTCCCAACAGCCGTGGGACTTCACCCGCGTCTTCGCCCAGTACGCCGGCTGATTCAATTCAGGACACGCGTTTCCTATAGGAATCCACGAGACGAGATCCGGCACCCGATCCACAGGGGTGCCGGATCTCGTGTTTGTCAGGGGCCTTGACGGGGAGGCTCGGCTGGCACACCATCGCGGCATCAATTTCCTATTTGATTCGTGGGGGTGCGGAGGTGGGTCTCCGGACTGGATCTGTACTGCCGGGAGTGGTGGCCGTCATGGTGCTGGCCGCGGCTTCGGCGGGTTGCACGCTCAAGAACTCGGGTGAGCCGACGGGCGGGCAGGGCCTCGCGTCCGCGCGGGCGGGCGGCGGCTCGGCCGTGCTCGCGGACGGGTCGGCCACCAAGGTGGCGCTCGTGCCCGGCGGCGCCCACCCCTACTTCCAGCCCTGGAAGTCGGCGGGCGCCGACGCGAAGAAGACATACCGGCTCGGCGACGTGACGTTCGACGAGACGGCGGAGTGGGATCAGCAGAAGCAGAACAATCTGCTGTCCACGCTCGCCGCGCGCGGCTACAACGCGTTCGGTGTCTTCGGGGTCTCGCCGACCGACATCAACACCACATTCGCCGACCTGAAGTCGCAGGGCCTCGCCGTGGCCTCGCTCGGCTCCTGCCCGGCGGGCAGGAACGAGGCCGACTTCTGTCTCTCCACCGATGTCGAACTCGCCGCGTACAAAGCGGCCAAGGCCGCCATCGGCGCGATGGGCGGAAAGGGCACGATCGTCCATCTGACGGGCAACAACGTGGACGCCAACACCCAACTGCGGATCAAGGGCGTGGCCAGGGCGGTGAAGGAGACGGGCGGCAAGGCGAAGCTGCTACAGACCGTCACCGACATCGACAAGGACCTCCAGACCGCGCAGAAGGCGGTGTCCGACCTGCTGACGGCCAAGGGCAAGCAGATCCAGGGCATCGTCTCCACCGCCTACAACCCGGCCGTCGCCGCCGCCGACGCGGTCAAGAGCTCCGGATCGCGGGCGAAGGTCGTCGCCATCGACGACGACGCCAAGATCCTCAGCTCGATCGAGCAGGGCACGGTCACCGCCACCGTCGTACAGAACCCGGTGGGACAGGCGAAGGTCGGGGCGTGGGCGCTCGCGCTGCTTCAGACGAAGCAGTGCACCATGCGCACGCCCGGCCGGTCCGTCGACTCCGGCTCGTTCGTCGTCACCAAGAAGAACGTCACGACCTACGACCGCGCGCGGAAGGCGAAGACCGATCGGCTGAAGAAGCAGTTCGCCGACGACGTCCTCGCGTGCGGCTGATCCCCGCCGTCCCGGGACTCAGAACGCTCTACAGAAAACGGGCATCACGAGATGAGCATCATCACGACCGCCACGGCCAAGCTGGCCGATATCGCCGTGGAGACGGACCGCACCGACGCGGTGCAGTCCTTCGTCAAGCAGGAGACGGTCCTGGTCGACCTCACCACGGTGGACGGCGGTACGGGGACCGGATACGCCTACACCATCGGCACCGGCGGAACCTCCGTACTGGCCCTGCTGCGGGACCATCTGCTGCCCGCCCTCATCGGGCAGGACGCGCGCAACATCGAGGCGCTGTGGCAGCGGCTGTTCGCCCTGACCCGCGCCACCACCACCGGAGCCATCACCTCGCTCGCGCTGGCCGCCGTCGACACCGCGCTGTGGGATGTGCGCTGCAAGCGCGCGGGCGAGCCGCTGTGGCGGCTGGCCGGCGGCCACCGCCAGGACGTTCCGGTCTACGACACCGAGGGCGGCTGGCTCCACCTGACCGCCGACGACCTGGTGAAGGGCGCGCTCCAGGCCCAGAAGGCCGGGTGGGCCGGTGTCAAGATCAAGGTGGGCAAGCCGCATGCCGCCGAGGACGCGGAGCGTCTGCGCGCCGTACGAGAGGCCGTCGGCCCCTCGCTGCACATCATGACGGACGCCAACCAGTCGCAGACGATGTCCTCGGCCCTCCAACTGGCGGCCGCGCTGGAGCCCTACGACCCGTACTGGATCGAGGAGCCCCTGCCGGCCGACGACATCAGCGGCCATGCCCGGCTGGCGCGTGCCACCCGGATTCCCGTCGCCGTCGGCGAGTCCCTGTACTCGCCCCCGCAGTTCCGCACCTACCTCGAGACGGGCGCCGCGTCCATCGTGCAGGTCGACGCCGCCCGCATCGGCGGGATCACCCCCTGGC
Source organism: Streptomyces sp. CY-1 (assembly GCF_047218265.1). Taxonomy (NCBI): domain Bacteria; kingdom Bacillati; phylum Actinomycetota; class Actinomycetes; order Kitasatosporales; family Streptomycetaceae; genus Streptomyces; species Streptomyces sp. CY-1. The sequence continues at coordinate 2,067,140 of NZ_CP178393.1, read as the reverse complement.
TCAAGGTCGCCCACACGGCGGAGAGCCACAACGTCATGGTGTGCCCGCACTTCCTGATGGAACTGCATGTCAGCCTCGTGGCCGCGGTGCCCAACGGCAGGTTCGTCGAGTACATCCCGCAGTTGCGGGCCGTCACCCGCGGCGAGTTGACGATCCGCGACGGGCGGGCCGTGGCGCCCGACGTTCCGGGGATCGGCATCGACTGGGACATGGACGCCATCGACGACCGGAGGGTGGCATGACAACGCCCGTCCTCCCGCCGGGCACCGACACCGGCCCCGCCGGGGCCACGCCACCGCGACCGGCGCACCGGCTGCCGTTCTGGGTCAACCAGCGGCTCGGGCTGCTGGTGCTCGTCATCGGCCTCGGCGCCCTGTTCGGCGTCTTGCAGCCGGCGTTCCTCGATGCACGGCTGGTGCTGTTCCCGCTGGTGCGGGACGTCTCGACGCTGACGGTGGTGGCGCTCGCCCAGATGGTCGTGCTCTCGGTGGGGCATATGAACCTGGCCGTCGGGCGGATGGCCGCCTTCGGAGCCCTGTTCGCGGGGTTCGGATACGACCGGCTGGACCTGCCACTGCCACTCGGCCTGCTGCTGTGCCTGCTGGCCGGGGCCGCCATCGGCGCGCTGACCGGCTGGATCATCACCCGTACCGGGGTCAGTTCCTTCGTGGTGACCCTGGCGATGGACTTCGCGCTGCTGGGACTCGTCTCCCTGCTCTACTCGGCCCTGACCGAGAACGCCGCCTTCACCAGCAGGCCGTCCGGGCTCGCGGAACTGCGCTCGTACTCGCTGGCCGACATCTGCGTCGGGCCCGTGTGCGGATCCCCGGTCATCCCGCAGATGGCGCAGTTCACCGTCCTGGCACTGGTCGGCCTCGGTTTCCTGTACGCCCGCACCCGCATCGGCCGGGAGCTGCTGCTCACCGGGGCGAACCCCGCGGCGGCCGAGCTGTCCGGCATTCCCACCGGCCGCCGCCTCATCCTGGCGCACACGCTCTCGGGGCTGCTCGCCGCGCTCGCCGGATTCATGGCCGCCGTCGGCACCGGAACCTTCCGCGCCTCCATCGGGGACGACTTCATGCTGCCCTCCTTCCTCGGCTCGGTGCTCGGCGGCACCCTGCTCACCGGTGGCGTCGTCTCCGTACTGGGCGCTCTGCTGGGCACCTCCCTGGTCGGCGTGATCCGCAAGGGGCTCGATCTGCTCGGTGTCGGTCTGGAAAGCCTGAACATCTACCTCGGCTGTGTACTCCTGCTGGCCCTCTCGGCCGACCGGGTGCGCACCGTGGTGGCCCATCGCAAGGTGGTGCGCTCCACATGAACACGATCCGCGATCGGCGAGAGCGGGGCGCCGCGGTCCTGCGCCGCTTCTCCCGCTCCACGACGATGACCCTGCTGTGCGTGGTGCTCGCCGGCTACCTCGCCCTGGGCCTGGCCTCCTCCGGCGCGTTCCTCGAGGGCCCATCGATACGGACCTTCCTGCGGTATCTGGCCACCCCTGTGCTCATCGGGCTGGCCCAGATGGTCGCGCTGTGCGTCGGACAGTTGAACCTCGCGGTCGGCGCGCTCGGCGGCTTCACCGCCTGCCTGATGGGTGTGCTGATGGCGGACCAGGGTGTGCCCGCCGGGGTCGCGGTGGCGGCCGGTGTGCTGGCGGCCACCGCCATCGGGCTGGTGACCGGCCTGTGCATCGTGGCGACGAAGATCAACGGCTTTATCGTCACACTCGGCACGATGACGATCCTCCAGGGGGCGCAGTACTGGCTGGTGGGCACGCGTACCGTCGACGGATACTCCGCGGGCCTGAAGGACCTCGGCAGGGCGGCCCCGCTGAACGTCCCGCTGGTGTTCGTCACCGCTCTGGCCGCCGCGGCCCTGCTCGCCGCCTTCCTGTACCGCGGCACCGCCGGCCGGCGGCTCCTGGCGGCGGGCGGCAACCCGCTGGCGGCCAGGCTCTCGGGCATCTCCACCGACCGGCAGATCGTGCTCGCCCACACCCTGTCCGGGCTCTTGATCGGCGTGGCCGCCCTGACCGCGACGGCGTCGCTGCCCGGAGTCAACCGCAGTGTCGGCGGCGACTGGCTGCTGCCCAGCTTCGCGGCCCCCATCATCGGCGGCGTGGCGCTCACCGGAGGGTCGGTCGCCGTGCTCGGCACGGTGCTCGCGGCCTTCGTGATGCGGCTCATCGACGCCGCCCGCGCACAGTTCTCACTCGACCCGAGCTGGGTGAACTTCCTCATCGGCGTGGTCGTGCTCGGCACGGTGGTCGGCGGCCGTATCCACCAGACCCATCTGGAGAAGCGGGGCGGTTCGCGCGGCCGCGTACCACCCGCACCACCGCCGAACGACCCGCGACCGACCGCCGTCCTGCCGCACCCGGGAGGTTCCGGATGAGCAACGTCCTTCTCGAATGCCACGCCATCGTCAAGGTCTTTCCCGGTGTGCGGGCCCTGGACGGCGTCGGACTACGGCTGACCGAGGGGTCCGTCCACGCACTGCTCGGCGAGAACGGCGCGGGAAAGTCCACCCTCATCAAGGTCCTCACCGGGGTGCACACGCCGGGCGGCGGCCGCCTGACCTGGTGCGGCGGCGAGGTCCATCTGCGCTCACCGCAGGAGGCCACCCGCACCGGCATCGGCGTGGTGCACCAGGAGCGCAATCTGATTCCGGGCTTCTCGGTGGCCGAGAACATCACCTTGCAGAGCCCTCCCTCGCACCGTGGTCTGATCGACCGCGCGGCGATGACCGCCCCCGCTCTGAGGTGCCTCGGTGAGCTGGGCCTGGACCTCGACCCGGACCAGCCGGTCCGTGAACTCTCCGTGGCCCAACAGCAGTTGGTGGAGATCGCGAAGGCCCTGTACACCGAGAGCCGGGTGCTGCTCCTGGACGAGCCGACCGCGTCCCTCTCGCCACAGGAGGCGGAGCGCCTCTTCGAGGTCGTCCGGCGGCTGAAGGCCCGGGGGACATGCGTCGTCTTCGTCAGCCACAAACTGGAGGAGGTGTTCGCCCTCTGCGACACCGTCACCGTGCTGCGCGACGGCAGGTCCGTGCTCGAGTCCTCACCGCTGGCCGACCACACCCACGACGACGTGGTCGGTCTGATGGTCGGCCGCGCCCACTCGGCCACCGCGATGCGTCCCCGCGAGGTGGACACGTCCGCGGCGCCGGTGCTCTCGCTCGACGACGTCTCCACCGCCGCCGGACACCGGGACATCAGCCTGGACGTGCGGCCCGGCGAGATCGTCGGTCTGTACGGACTGGTCGGCGCGGGGCGCAGCGAACTGGTCAGGGCCATGCTCGGCCTCGACCGCGTCACCGGCGGCGAGATCCGGGTGCACGGCGAGCCGGTGCGCATCACCTCTCCCCGGCAGGCCCTGCACCGCTACGGCATCGGCTACCTCACCGAGAACCGTAAGGAGGAAGGGGTCTTCCTGGAGCAGCCCATCGCCCGGAACATCACGGTGACGGTGTGGAAGAGGCTGGCGAAGGCGCTCGGGTTCATCTCCGCGCGCGAGGAGCAGGCGGTGGCCCACGACCTCGTCGAACGTCTCGGGATCCGCGTCTCGGGGCTCGGGCAGAACGCGGGTGAGCTGTCCGGTGGCAACCAGCAGAAGGTGAGCCTGGCGAAGTGGCTGGCGGCCGACACCCGGCTGCTCATCGTCGACGAGCCGACGGTCGGTGTCGATGTGCGCACCAAGCACGCCTTCCACGAACTCATCTGGGAGCTGGCCCGCGATGGCCTGCCCATCCTGCTGATCAGCAGCGACCTCGCGGAGATGATCACGCTCGCGGACCGGGTGGCCGTGATGGCCGACCATCGGATCCGCGGTCAGGTGGACAACGACCGCGACTACGAGCGGATGAGCGGCCGGATCATCCGCATCATCCACGACCGCGCGACCTCGGCCGTGCGCCCGCGGGCGGTGGAGGCATGACCGGACCCTGAGGCCCCCGGGCCGGGCGGCTGATGGAGGACGCCGTGCGGTCAGGACGTCGCCCGGTCAGGACTTGTCGTCCTGGCTGAGCTGGCGCCGGAGGCTGCGGGCGAGGTGCTCCGCCATCGCCTCGGCCGCGCGGTCGGGGTTGCGGCGCAATATCGCGTGCAGCACCCGCTGGTGCTCGGCGAGGGTCGGGTCCTCGGCGTCGAGAACGCTGCTGAGCCTGAAGATATGCAGATGGGAATGGAGCCGCTCCACCGCGTCCGCGAGCAGCGGCCGCCCGGACGCCTGCGCGATCGCGTCGTGGAAGCGCTGGTCGAGGGCGGCGAAGTCGCGGTAGGCCGCATAGCGCCCGGCGGTCCCCGACTGGGACTGCATCTCCTCCGCGATCCGCTCGATGCCGTCGAGCTGGGCCTCACTGGCGTTGCCCGCGGCGAGCGCGGCCGCCCTCGGCTCCAGCAACTGCCGCATCTCGAAGAGCTCCTCGAGCCCCTGGCGGGTCAGCAGCTCGGTGGTGCGGTACCCCGAGAGCGGTCTCTTCACCACCAGCCCGTCGGACTCCAGCCTGGCCAGCGCCTCCCGGATGGGGGTCGGCGAGACGCTCAGGGCGCGGGCCAGGGCCTCGATGCTGACGCGCGCGCCGGGGGTGATCTCATGGTCCATGACCATGGCCTTGATGTTCTCGTAGACGCTGTCCGACAGGGCCTGACGGGCGGGCGACAGGTCCCGGCCCTGCCCTTCGCGCGGTGCCCCGAGCGCGGAGGTGTCGTGCGGTGGCATCCGGCCTCCTGGTGCTGTTCGGGGCTTGTCGGGACAGCAACAGTTTACCCAGGTGAGGGACGCGGTTCAGGGGTGAGCCGAGTACGCCCCACCGCGTGCCGAGCTGCGGCGAAGTGGGACCCGATATAGTCGCTATGGGCCATATTCACCTGTTTGGGGGGCGGAAAAGGAGCCTCGTATGCCGCCCCGTTTCCATGTGCCCGCCAAGCGGTTCGCTCTCTCGGACACGGCTCGCGCCGAAGCGTTCAGCGACGCCGTCTTCGCGATCGCGATGACCCTCCTGGTGCTCGGCCTGACCACCCCCGCACATCCACCCGGCGGCCTGGGAGACGCACTCGCCCGCCAGTGGCCCGCCTACCTGGGATACGCCGCGTCCTTCAGTTACATCGCGGTGATCTGGCTCAACCATCACCGGGCCTTTCTGCGGATCCGCAGCATGGACCGGGGCCTGCACGCGGCGAACCTCTTGTTGCTCTTCACCACGGCGGCGCTGGCCTTTCCCACCGACGTGGTCGCCACCGAGCTCCAGGCCGACGCCTGGGGCACGGACGCGAAGGTGGCCGTCGTGCTCTACGCGGCCCTCGCCGCCGCGATGTGTCTGAGCTGGGCGGCCCTCTACCACCATCTGCACCGGCGCCCCGAACTGCTGGAAGGCACCAGCGAGCCCACCTACGTACGCCACGGCTCCCTTCGCTCATGGATCGGGGCCCTGGCCTACGCCCTCGCCGGGGTCCTGGGCGTCCTCGTCACACCACTGGCCGCCCTGGGCGCGTTCGTCCTGCTCCCCGTCTTCTACTTCACCACCAGCGAAGGGTTGCCAGGGAGCCAGGACGCGCCCGATGAGGCCGCCGCTTGACCCCGGACGCCGGATGCCCCGGCGGACGGCCCCGCCGGCGCCGGGTCAGGGCACCCGGAGGCAACCGTGCGCCCCGGCCCCCAGGTGCCGCCGACGGGGAACGCTCACTCGGGGCGCAGCACCGGCCGCAGTGCGTCCAGCACCGACGGGTCCTCGATGGTCGAGGGCACCGGTTCGTCGCGCCCGTCGGCGATTCCGCGCATCGTCTTGCGCAGGATCTTTCCCGACCGGGTCTTGGGCAGCGCCTCCACGACCGAGACGGCCCGGAACGCGGCGACCGGGCCGATATCCCGGCGCACCGCCGCGATCAGCTCCTCGCGCAGGTCTTCGTCGCTGATCTCGGCCCTCGCCTTGAGTACCACGAAGCCCCGGGGCAACTGCCCCTTGAGCTCGTCGTGCACCCCGATCACCGCGCACTCGGCGACGGCCGGATGCGCCGCGAGCACCGCCTCCATCGCACCGGTGGACAACCGGTGCCCCGCGACGTTGATGACGTCGTCGGTGCGGCCCATGACGAACAGATAGCCGTCCGCGTCGCGGTAACCGGAGTCACCGGTCAGGTAGTAGCCCTCGTACCGGGACAGATACGCCTCGATGAACCGCTGGTCGTCACCCCACAGCGTGGGAAGCGCGCCGGGCGGCAGCGGAAGCCGGATCGCGATCACGCCCTCCTGGCCCGCGGGCAGTTCGGTACCGTCCTGGTCCAGCACGCGCACATCCCAGCCGGGAACCGGAACCGTGGCCGACCCGGGCTTGACCGGCATCGGCTCCAGACCGTGGAGGTTCGCCGCGATCGCCCAGCCGGTCTCGGTCTGCCACCAATGGTCGATGACCGGTGTGCCGAGGTGCCGGTGCGCCCAGTGGTAGGTCTCGGGGTCGAGCCGCTCCCCGGCCAGGAAGAGGGTGCGGAACGACGACAGGTCGTACTTCTTCGGCTCGACGGCCTCCGAGTCCAGCCTTTTGATCGCCCGCAACGCCGTGGGAGCCGTGAACAGCGCCTTCACCCCGTGTTCGCTGATCACCCGCCAGAACGCACCGGCATCCGGGGTGCCCACCGGCTTGCCCTCGTACAGCACGGTGGTCGCACCGATCAGCAGCGGCGCGTAGACGATGTAGGAGTGGCCGACCACCCAGCCGACGTCGGACGCGGTCCACCACACGTCGCCCGGCCCGATGTCATAGATCGCGGCCATCGACCACGCCAGCGCCACCGCATGGCCGCCGTTGTCGCGCACGACCCCCTTCGGCCTGCCGGTGGTACCGGAGGTGTACAGCACATACAGCGGGTCGGCCGCCGCCACCGGGACCGGACCGGCCGGCTCGGCGCGGGCGACGAGATCCGCCCAGTCCACATAGCGCCCGCCGAGCCGCGCTCGCGCCCTGTCGCGCTGAAGGATGACGACCTGGTCCGGCTGATGGGTGGTCAGACCGAGCGCCGCCTCGACGATGGGCTGGTACTCCACGACCCGCGTCGGCTCGATCCCGCAGGACGCCGCGACGATCACCGCCGGTTCGGCGTCCTCGATACGAGCGGCCAGCTCCTTGGGCGCGAAGCCGCCGAAGACCACCGAATGCACCGCGCCGATCCTGGCACAGGCCAGCATGGCGATGACCGCCTCGGGCACCATCGGCATATAAACGATCACCCGGTCACCCTTGGCCACGCCCAGCGAGCGCAGCGCCCCGGCGAAGAGCGCGACCTCGTCACGCAGCTCGGCATAGCTGAACCGCCGGACCGCACCGGTCACCGGGGAATCGTAGATCAGCGCGGTCCGGTCGCCGTGGCCGTTCTCGACATGCCGGTCCAACGCGTTGTACGAGGTGTTGAGTTCACCGTCGGGAAACCACCGCACAAGCGGCGCACGGGAGTCGTCCAGCGCCCGGGTCGGCGTCCGGGTCCAGTCGATCGCCGCCGCCGCGTCCAGCCAGAACCCTTCGACCTCCTCCAGGCTGCGGTGGTAAGTCTCGTCGTACGCGCCCATCAGCGCCCCTTGCGTCACTCGGCCTTGCAAAACTGTGAGCAGTGTGACCCATCGACCGGACGGCGGCCAGCCCCGTAGGAGTGATGCCCGGCCGATCACCTCGGCGATGTCGCGAATTCGATGAGGCGGTCGGCGACCGGGGCCGGGGCCGGGTCAGACCGTGGACAGGTCGATGGCCCGGTCGATGTCATCGGGGCGGAGCACCCGCAGGATGCCTTCGAGCAGGTAGTAGTCGGCGTACGGGAGCGAGATCTCGATGCCGTCCTCGCTCGGCCGATTGCGGGTGCAGCGCGCCACGACCGCGTCCGCGCGGGTCGACTTCCTGGTCAGACAGGTCTCCGACAGCGCGGTGAGCAGCTTCAGCGCCTCCTCGCGGTAGCGCGGTTCGCCGGTCGCCCGCGACAGGTCGAGCAGGCCGCAGGCCATCACCGCCCCCGCGGAGGCGTCCTTGATGTCGTGGGGCGCTTGCGGCGCGAGATAGTCCCACACCGGCACATGGTCCGGGCTCAGCGCGCCCAGGGCGAAGTCGGCGAGTTTCCGTGCGGTGGTGAGGAACTCCCGGTGGCCGGTCCGGCGGTAGATCGTGGTGAATCCGTAGATCCCCCATGCCTGCCCGCGTGACCAGCAGGAGGCCGGGCTGTAGCCCTGTACGGTACCCGGGCCGAGGGGAGCGCCGGAGGCCGGGTCGAAGTCGTAGACATGCGGGGTCGACCCGTCCGGGCGGGGGAAGTTCCGCTGGGTGGTTCTCGCGTGTTCCACCGCGATGTCGAGGTACTTCCCGTCCCCGGTCCGGCTGCTCGCGAACGCCAGCAGATCGAGGTTCATCATCGTGTCCATGATGACCCGGCCCGCGTTCCCCGGATCGTTCAGCGCTCCCCAGGCCCGGATGAAACGGCCCTGCGGGTTGTACCGCTTGATCAGCGAGGAGGCCGCCCGGATCGCGCCCGTCCGCCATGTGTCATCGCCGGTGAGCCGCCACGCGGTGACCCATGAGGGATAGAAGAGGAATCCGAGGTCATGGGTGCCGGTGTCGTTCTGGCGCGGGGCGAGCTTTTCCGCGGAGGCGAGGGCCAGGGTGCGGAACCGCTCCTCGCCGCTGTGGAGCCAGGCCATCCACAGGGTGCCGGGCCAGAACCCGCCGACCCAGTCGCCGCTTTGGGAGTACGTCCACTTCTCGAACTTCGTACCGACCGGAAAGCCACTCACCCCCGGTGCCACCGCGCGCAGCTTCGCCACCGCGTAGTCCGCCGTCGCACCCAGCGTGGCCGCGGGGCTTGGAGCCTTCTGCGCGGCCTGCGCCGGGGGAGCGATCGAGGTGGCCGCCACCGCCGTACCGGCCGCGGTGGTCAGCAGGGCTCGCCGGGAAACGCTCATCAGTGCCCGTCCTTCACGAAGGGGAATCCGACAACGACATGCGGTCCGTGCGTGTGCTCAGCCGCCTGTGGGGCGCGGGCGAGGTACCCGCGCCCCACAGGCGAACCGGTGGAACGGGTGGAACGGGTGGAGCCGGCCGAGCTGGTGGTGTGCTTCGGGGCAGCCGGGGGATCAGGGGTACTCGGTCACGTTCGCGACATTGCTGCCCGCGTCCGAGGGGCCTCCCGTGCCATTGATGACATGGTTGATCGTGCCGGTGCCGCCGAGCGAGACGGTGACCATGTCGTGGAATTTCACCTCCGGGGTCCGGGGGACCTCGAAGGCGTGCTCGGCGGTGACGGACTTGTTGGTGTTGAAGAAGCAGTAACTGCCCAGGCCCCACGCCTCATGGCGGTTGACCGAGTCGGCCACCTTGTAGGCGGCGTATCCCTTGGTGGAGCCGTTCATCCAGGCGTCCTGGTTGGGCGGGTCGTAGGGCATCTCGTTCTGGTAGAAGTACGTGCGGCCGCCCTCGCCGTTCCAGGTGGTCTGGTGCTTCTGGTAGTGCTCCACGAACAGGCCGTACATGGTCACGTCGTCGCCGTTGACGACGAGCCCCTGGTCGGCCGTGTTGGAGTCCCAGCCGACGCCGTCGCCGTGGTCGGCGCGCCAGATCCAGGTGTGGTCGCCGATCACATTCGAGCTGTTGACCACCAGGCTGGTGGACGCCTTGCCCACGCCCGCGCCGCCGACCCGGAAGAACACATCGTGCAGTGAGGTGGGGTTGTCGGCGTGGTTCGCGGAGGAGTCCTCGGGGCCGACCTCCATCAGGGTGTCGGAGTTCTCGGTGCCCGCGTCGATGAGCAGGCCCGCGAGCTTGACGCCGTCGACGTCGGCCACCGTCATCGCCGAGACCCCGTTTTCGGGAATCAGCGTGGCCAGGCCCAGGCCCAGTACGACGGTGTCGGGACGGGTCACCTTCAGCGGCGCGTCCAGGTGGTAGACCCCCGGGGTGACGAGCAGGTGCTTGCCCGCGTCGAGCGCCGCGTTCATCTCCTCGGCCGTGTCACCCGGCTTGACGATGAAGAAGTCGTCCAGCGGGATCGAGGTGCCCTTCGGCGCACCGGAGGACCAGGACGTGCCCGTCGAGTCCTTGCGCACATCCGGCGCGAACACCTTGTACGCGCCGTCGTCGTCGACGTACAGGAACGGCTTCTCACGGGAGACGGGTGTCTTGTCGACCCGGGTGTACGGCGGGTTGGGGAAGTCCCCGGCCGGGGCGTTCTGCGCGCCGACGAACACCATGTTCCAGTTGGAGCCGGTCCAACCGCCCCATTCGGTGTTCCGGGAGAGCCACTGCTGCTGCGAGCCGGACCGCACCTGCCCGTCGACCTTGGTGTCGGCCAGCAGACCGCCGCTGGACCAGCCGCCGTCGTCGAGCTGTAGATCGCCCTTCAGATGCATCCGGCGGTACGGGGCGGCCTGCGATACGGCCCAACGGTCCGCGCCGCCATCGGGGTTGACGGCGAGGTTCTCGGCGTCGCGCCAGAAGTTCTGCGTGGCGTTGCCGTCGAACCAGTCGGCCTCGGCATGCACCTGGCCGTTGATGGTGGTGTCGTCGGGCGACAGACCCAGGCCCGCCACCTGGGTGTAGAAGCCGACGTTGGCCTTGACGTCGTAGGAGCCGGGCTTGAACAGCAGGGCGTGCCGGGCCTGGCCGAACTGGTTCTTCTCCTGCTCGCCGAAGACCGAGTCGAGCTTGCCCTGGATGTCCTGGGCGGACATCGACGGGTCGAAGATCTGCACATTGGGACCCAGGTCCGGTTCGGCGTCCGCGCCGTGTGCCGCCGGTACGGTCAGCGCCGCCGCGGCGGCGCCGGCCAGCGCGGCGAACGCGGCGGTCCAGCCGGCGACGCGGCGGCGTCCGCGACGCCCGCGGCCGGTGGTGTCGTTCGTCATGGTGGTGTGTCTCCCTCAGCCCTGGTACCGGGCGAATATTCCGGTGAACTGCCAGGGCTCCTGGGCCACTCCGGAGCAGGTGTCGTCGTTCGGGTAGGCGCCGGGGCAGGGGCGGTCCCGGTTGACGGACCAGAAGGAGAGCCGCGACAGATGGTGCTGGGAGGCGTAGTCCAGGATCGCCTCGAAGTCGTCGGTGGATACGGTCTCGTTGACGTCGGTGATGCCGTTCATCGAGGACAGGCCGCTGTGCCGGTAGGCGTCGTCGTCGCTGTAGCCGTAGGCGCCCTTGACGGCGTTCTTCAGACCGTCGGTGGCCTGCTTGGTCAGCTCGCCCATGTTCTGGCCCTCGCCGCCGAAGTCGAACGGCATGATGGTCCAGCTATCGGCCTCGAAGCCGGATTCGGCGGCCCGGCGGATCATGCTGTCGTCGGGGCCGTTCTGATCGCTGGGGAAGGTGACGTAGGCGAGCAGCCCCGGGTTGTCGGCCTTCACCTGCTTCAGGGCGTCGATCGTCTTCTGCTGGACGGCCGGGTCGTTGTAGGCGTCGCCTTCGATGTCGATGTCGATGGCCTTGAGACCGTAGGCGTCGATGACCTTCTGGTAGGCCCCCGCGAGGGCCTTGGCGTCGGCGCAGGACTGCTCCAGCTTGGCGCCGCTCGCGCCGCCGAAGGACGGCACGACATCGCCGCCCTTGGCCCGTATGGCCTTCACGGTCTGCTCGTCGGCCCCGCCGGTCAGCGGGCGGCTGCCGTCCCACTGCGGGGAGCAGTTGCCCGAGTCGAGGACGAAGGCGAGGGTGAACCAGCTCACGCCGGTGGCGTCCATCACCTCGCCCGGGTCCGGCGGGTTGCCCCATCCGTTGTACAGATAGGGGGCCACGGCGGCGGGCGCGGCGGACGCCGCGGTGGGGGCCTGACCGGGGCTTGCGGCCCAGGCCGCCGCTGTCGTGCTCGCGACGGCGGCCACGGCGGCCACGGCCAGGGCGGTCCGCCGGCGGCGGCGGTGCGCGCGGTCCTGGGCGGTGAATTCTGCGCGGTGGTTCATGTGGGGGGATGCCTTCCTCAGACGCGGACGGGCCCCGGCAGTGGCATGTCCGTCGGACAGGTGCCGCCGCAGCCCGCGACATGCGGTTTTCGGCCGGAAGGTCACGGCCGGACTCTCGGCCCATATATTTCGGGAGTTGAACGCGTCCCGTCAATAGGTCCGCACCAATGAAGTGACGTGCCTTCAAGGAGCGAACTCGCATGCCACACCGCGCCGATGAACACCTCGACTGTCGGCCGAACGTGGCGTGTCCGCCGCCTCCACCCACGGGAGGCGGGCACAGCCATTCATGCACGGCGCCGCGCCGCGCACCAGCCGGTGGGAACTCCCGCCCTTGGTAGGGAGGTTGGCGACTCAGATGGCCGCGCGGATGGCCCGTTCGAAGCCCTCGACATGGTTGCCGGCGAGCTGTGCCGCCTTGTCGGGGTCACCGGCGACGATCGCGTCGATCAGCGGTCCGTGCTCTTCGACATGGCCGGCCATGTCGGACAGGCGGTCGATGAACAGGCACCAGATGCGCGTGGCCAGATTGTCGTGGCGGACGAGGGTGTCCTCCAGATACGGGTTGTGCGTGGCGGCGTAGATGGCGCGGTGGACCTGAAGGTCCAGATGCATGAGGTCGGCGGCGGCATGCCGGTGCGGATCCACGCTCTCAAGCTCCCGCCGTAGGGCCGTCAGCGTCGTACGGTCGGTGGCGGTGGCGCGCCGCGCGGCTCGGGCGGCGGCCAGCGGCTCCAGCTCCTGACGCACCTCCGAGATATGGGCCAGGTCGGTGATGTTGACCTCGGTGGCGAAGGTGCCGCGCCGGGGGTAGGTGGTGATGAGGCGCTCGTACTGGAGCCGCTTGAGCGCCTCGCGCACCGGCGTCCGTCCGACGCCGAGGGACTGTGCCAACTGGTCCTCGTTGATCGGAGCGCCCGGGCGGATCTCGAGCATGACCAGACGGTCCCGGATGGCGCGGTAGGCGCGCTCGGCGAGGGACAGCTCCTCGCCGTCCCCGGGCTCGGTCGCCACGTTCCGCATGAGGCCCCCTTGACCTGTCCGGCGAGCTCCCATACCTTACCGCACAGGCTGATATATCAGTTGCCGATCAGTGGTCCAGTAGTTCGCCTCCCAGGATGGTGCGCACATGGCAGCGAACCCGCCCACCGAGGTCACCACCCCTCTCTCCGCCCCGCTCAGCGAGCTCGACCCGGAGGTCGCCGCCGCGGTCGACGCCGAGCTGCACCGGCAGCGGTCGACCCTCGAAATGATCGCCTCGGAGAACTTCGCCCCGGCCGCCGTCATGGAGGCCCAGGGCTCGGTCCTGACCAACAAGTACGCCGAGGGCTACCCGGGCCGCCGCTACTACGGCGGCTGTGAACACGTCGACGTCATCGAGCGGTTGGCCATCGCCCGGGTGACGGAACTCTTCGGCGCCGAGGCCGCGAACGTGCAGCCGCACTCGGGCGCCCAGGCCAACGCGGCCGCGATGTTCGCGCTGCTGGAGCCCGGTGACACGATCCTCGGCCTCGACCTCGCGCACGGCGGGCATCTGACCCACGGCATGCGCATCAACTACTCCGGCAAGTTGTACAAAGTCGTGCCGTACCACGTGCGCGAATCCGATCTGCGCATCGACATGGACGAGGTCGAGCGGCTCGCCCTCGCCCACCGGCCCAAGATGATCGTCGCCGGCTGGTCGGCCTACCCCCGCCAACTGGACTTCGCCGCGTTCCGGCGGATCGCCGACGAGGTGGGCGCGTATCTGATGGTGGACATGGCGCACTTCGCCGGGCTGGTGGCCGCGGGCCTCCACCCGAGCCCGGTGCCGTACGCCGATGTCGTGACGACCACCACCCACAAGACCCTCGGCGGGCCGCGCGGCGGGGTGATCCTCAGCCGGGCCGGCCTGGCCAAGAAGATCAACTCCGCGGTCTTCCCGGGGCAGCAGGGCGGCCCGCTGGAACATGTCATCGCGGCGAAGGCGGTGGCCTTCAAGGTGGCGGCGGGCGAGGAGTTCGCGGAACGCCAGCGGCGCACCCTGGACGGCGCCCGCATCCTCGCCGGACGGCTGCTGGCCGACGATGTGGCCGAGGCCGGGATCACAGTGCTGACCGGTGGCACCGAGGTCCACCTGGTCCTGGTCGATCTGCGCGCCTCCGCGCTCGACGGGCAGCAGGCCGAGGACCGGCTGCACCGCGTCGGCATCACCGTCAACCGCAACGCGGTGCCGTTCGACCCCCGTCCGCCGATGGTCTCCTCCGGGCTGCGGATCGGCACCCCGGCCCTGGCCACCCGCGGCTTCGGCACGGCGGAGTTCCGGGAGGTCGCCGACATCATCGCGCAGGCCCTGATGGACGAGCGGCTCGGCGACGAGCGCACCGGCCTGCTGCGTGACCGGGTGGAGAAGCTCGCCACCGCGTTCCCCCTCTATCCCCGGCTGCCTCACTCGGCTCACCCGGCTCACCCGCCCCGTCCGAACGGAGACGCGGCATGACCGCCACGCCGCTGCCGGAGCACCCGGACTTCCTCTGGCGCACCCCCGAGCCGCGCTCCTCCTACGACGTGGTCATCGTCGGCGCGGGTGGCCACGGCCTGGCCACCGCCTACTACCTCGCCCGGAACCACGGCATCACCAATGTCGCCGTCCTGGAGAAGGGCTGGCTGGCCGGTGGCAACATGGCACGCAACACCACGATCATCCGCTCGAACTACCTGTGGGACGAGAGCGCGGCGATCTACGAGCACGCGCTGGGGCTGTGGGAGCGGCTCCCGGAGGAGCTGGACTACGACTTCCTGTTCAGCCAGCGCGGCGTCCTCAACCTCGCGCACACCCTCCAGGACGTCCGCGAGGGTGTGCGCCGGGTCAACGCCAACCGCCTCAACGGAGTCGACGCCCAGTGGCTGGAGCCGGACGAGGTCGCCAAGGTCTGCCCCATCCTCAATGTCTCGCCCCGCACCCGCTATCCGGTCCTCGGCGCCACCTTCCAGCCGCGGGCCGGTATCGCCAAGCACGACCACGTCGCCTGGGCGCTGGCCCGGCGGGCCGATGAGATGGGCGTGGATCTGATCCAGGGGTGCGAGGTCACCGGCTTCCTCAAGGACGGCGACCGGGTGGTGGGCGTCGAGACCAGCCGTGGCCGCATCCTCGCCGGGCGGGTCGGCCTCGCGGCCGCCGGGCACAGCAGCGTGCTGGCCGAGCGGGCCGGTGTCCGGCTGCCGGTGCAGTCCCATCCGCTCCAGGCGCTCGTCTCCGAACTGCATGAACCGGTGCACCCCACCGTGGTGATGTCCAACCATGTGCATGTCTACGTCTCCCAGGCGCACAAGGGCGAGCTGGTGATGGGCGCGGGCGTCGACGCCTACAACGGCTACGGGCAGCGCGGCTCGTTCCATGTGATCGAGCGGCAGATGGCCGCCGCCGTCGAGCTGTTCCCCGTCTTCGCCCGTGCGCATGTGCTGCGGACCTGGGGCGGCATCGTCGATGTCACACCGGACGCCTCCCCGATCATCGGCACCACCCCCGTCGAGAACCTCTACGTCAACTGCGGCTGGGGCACCGGCGGGTTCAAGGCGACCCCGGCCGCCGGCTGGACCTTCGCCCACACCATCGCCACCGGCGAGCCGCATCCGCTGAACGCCCCCTTCGCCCTCGAACGCTTTACGACGGGCGCGTTGATCGACGAACACGGCGCCGCGGCCGTGGCCCACTGAGGAGGACATCGTGCTGCTGATCAGTTGCCCATGGTGCGGTCCTCGCGACGAGACCGAGTACCACTACGGGGGACAGGCCCACGTCCCCTATCCGGGAAACCCCGCGGAGCTCACCGACGAGGAGTGGGCCGCGTATGTCTTCTACCGCGACAACCCCAAGGGGCCGTTCAACGAGCGGTGGATGCACGGCACCGGATGCCGCCGCTGGTTCAACGTCCTGCGGGACACCGTGAGTTACGAAGTGCTGGCCGCCTACCGGCTCGACGAGCCCCGTCCCGAATTCCCCCAGGCCGGAGGGAACCGATGACCGACCAGCGATTCCGGCTCCCGCACGGGGGCCGCGTCGACCGCGGCACCGTGCTGCGGTTCACCGTCGACGGCCGGGAGATGACCGGACACCCCGGAGACACCGTCGCCTCGGCGATGCTCGCGAACGGGCGCGTCGAGGCCGCCCCGTCGCTCTACCGCGGCCGACCGCGCGGCATCGTCGCCGCGGGTCCTGAGGAGCCCAACGCCCTGTTGCGGATCGACGGCCCGTGCTCCGAGGGCATGCTGCCCGCCACCACGGCGGAGCTGTACGACGGGCTGTCCGCCACGACGCTGTCCGGGATGGGACGGCTCGACCCGAGCCCCGACCCGGCCGGTTACGACAAGAAGTACGTCCACACCGATGTCCTGGTGGTCGGCGCCGGACCGGCCGGGCTCGCGGCCGCCGCCGCTGCGGCGGGCTCCGGGGCCCGGGTGATCCTCCTCGACGACCAGCGCGAACCGGGCGGCTCGCTGCTCTCCGGGCGCACCGAGAGGGTCGGCGGGCAGACCGCCCTGGAGTGGGTCGCCGAAGTGCGCGCGGCCCTCGACGCCGGCCCCGAGACCGTCGTCCTGCGGCGCACCACGGCGTTCGGCAGTTACGACGACAACTACGTACTGGCCCTGGAGCGGCGCACCGACCACCTCGGCACCGACGCCCCCGAGCCGTCCGAAGGGGTCTCGCGGCAGCGGCTGTGGCACATCCGGGCCCGCCAGGTGGTCCTGGCCACCGGCGCTCACGAGCGTCCGCTGGTCTTCGCGGGCAACGACCGGCCCGGGGTGATGCTCGCCGGGGCGGTGCGCTCGTACCTCAACCGGTATGCGGTGGCGCCGGGTTCGCGGGCGGTGGTGGGCACGACGAATGACAGCGCCTATGACACGGTGGCCGATCTCCACGCCGCCGGAATCGACATCGCCGCCGTCGTGGACGCGCGGCCCGAGCTGTCCCGCCGGGCCGCCGAGGTCGCCGTGGCGAGTGGGGTGCGAGTGCTGACGGGCAGTGCGGTGGTGGACACCGCGGGCGGGGACCGGCTCACCGGTGTCACCGTCCAGGCCCTCGACGCCGAGGGTCAACTCACCGGTGAGAGCGCGTCGTTCGACTGCGATCTGCTGGCCGTCTCGGGCGGCTGGAGCCCGGTGGTGCACCTGCACAGCCAGCGCCAGGGCACGCTGCGCTGGGACGAGGACCTGGTCGCCTTCGTCCCCGACGGCGCCGTACGGGACCAGCACATCGTCGGCGCGGCCCGGGGGACGTTCGACCTCGACGGCTGTCTCACCGAAGGTGCGCGGGCCGGTGCGCGGGCCGCGACGGACGCCGGGTTCCCGGTCGCCGCGCCCGAACCGCCGTCCGGCGACGCTCGGCCCCGGGCCACGGCGGGCCCGGTGCGCGCACTGTGGCTGGTGCCCGCACCCGGCTCCGGCGCCGACCCCGATGGCGAACCCGCCACCTGGGACACCCACTTCGTCGACCTACAGCGCGATGTCACCGTCGCCGACGTCTGGCGGTCCACCGGCGCCGGTATGCGCAGCGTCGAGCACATCAAGCGCTACACCTCGCTCGGCACGGCGAACGACCAGGGCAAGACCTCCAACGTCAACGCGATCGGCGTGATCGCCGAAGCCCTCGGCGCGGGCGCCTCACCCGGGCGGATCGGCACCACGGGCTACCGGGCGCCGTACACGCCGGTGGCCTTCGCCGCCCTGGCCGGGCGTGAGCGCGGCGAGCTGTTCGATCCTGAGCGCACGACCTCCATCCACCGATGGCATGTCGCCCACGGGGCGGTGTTCGAGGACGTCGGGCAGTGGAAGCGGCCCCGGTACTACCCCCGGCCCGGTGAGGACATGGACACGGCCGTGGCCCGCGAGTGCCGCGCGGCCCGTGAGGGCGTGGCGTTCATGGACGCCTCCACCCTCGGCAAGATCGAGATCTGGGGCGCGGACGCGGGTGAGTTCCTCAACCGCGTCTACACCAACGCCTTCAAGAAGCTGAAGCCCGGCATGGCCCGCTACGGCGTGATGTGCAAGCCCGACGGGATGATCTTCGACGACGGTGTGACGCTGCGCCTCGAGGAGAACCGCTACTTCACGACCACCACGACCGGTGGCGCCGCCGCCGTCCTGGACTGGCTGGAGGAGTGGCTACAGACCGAGTGGCCCGACCTCGACGTCCACTGCACCTCGGTGACCGAGCAATGGGCGACGATCGCGGTCGTCGGCCCCCAGTCGCGCGAGGTCGTGGCCCATCTCGCCCCCGAGCTCGACCTGTCGAACGAGACCTTCCCGTTCATGGCCTTCCGCGAGACCACCCTGGCCTCCGGCATCCCCGCCCGTATCTGCCGGATCTCCTTCTCCGGCGAACTCGCCTACGAGATCAACGTATCCGGGTGGTACGGCCCGGCGGTCTGGGAGGAGGTGTACGCGATCGGCAGGCCGTACGACATCACCCCGTACGGCACCGAGACCATGCACGTCCTACGGGCCGAGAAGGGCTACATCATCGTCGGCCAGGACACCGACGGCACGGTCACCCCGCAGGACGCGGGCATGTCCTGGGTGGTATCCCAGCGCAAGGACTTCATCGGCAATCGCTCGTACTCCCGTGCCGACACCTCCCGCACCGACCGCAAGCAGTTGGTCGGCCTGCTGCCGAGCGATCGGCGGACCCGGCTGCCCGAGGGCACCCAGCTCATCGCGCCGAACGTGCCCCTCACCCCTGAGGCCGGACCGGTGCCGATGCTCGGCCATGTCACCTCCAGCTACCACAGCCCGGCCCTCGGCCGCCCCTTCGCCCTCGCCCTTGTCGCGGACGGGCGGGCACGGATCGGCGAGACCCTCCTCGCCCCCGTGGGCGAGGACCTGGTGCCCGTGCTGGTGGCCGACACCGTCCTCTACGACCCCGAAGGGACCAGGCGAGATGGCTGAGCCGATGAACGCCGAAGGCGCGGGCGCGGGTTCGGGGGCAGGCGCGGGTTCGAGGGCAGGCGCGGGCCCGGGGGCGCTGCGCACCAGTCCCCTGGCGCATCTGGCGGAGCGGATGCACACCGCCGCCGTCACCGGCCCGCGCGGAGTCACGCTGACCGAGTGGCCGTTCAGCACCATGGTGAACCTGCGCGTCGACCCCGCCTCCGAAGCGGCCGACCGCATCGAGAAGTCCCTGGGGGCGCCACTTCCGCGGCAGTGCGGCCACACCACCGCATCGGGCGCCCATACGGTTCTCTGGCTCGGACCCGACGAATGGCTCGTGCTCTCCCAGGCCGAGGGGACCGACGGGACCGCCGTGGCCGCCGGGTTGCGGGCGGCACTCGGCGCGGATCCGGGCTCGGTCGTGGACGTTTCCGCGAACCGCACCACGCTGGAGCTGAGCGGCCCGGCCGCTCGGCAGGTGCTGGAGAAGGGCTGTCCGCTTGACCTGCACCCCCGGGCCTTCGGCCCCGGCCACGCGGTGTCGACCACGGTGGGACCCGTCGCGGCGCTGCTCTGGCAGGTCGACGGCGTACCGACGTACCGGCTGCTCCCTCGGTCCTCGTTCGCCGACTATCTGGCGCGCTGGCTCATCGACGCGATGAGCGAGTACCGCGGCCCAGAGCTGCCCTGATGGGTCGGCCCGTGGTCACCGCGCACCCGGGTGTACGGGCGAGAGCCGGTAGGTGTTCTCGTGGGTGATCACACGTCCGGCGGTGGGCGGCGGGAAGTGGGTGCCGAGCAGGAGCGTGTCCGTATCGGCGAGGGAGCCGAGGAGTTCGCGGCGGGTGGCCTCGGACTGCTCGGGGGTGATGTCCACGCATGAGCCGATGGCGGGGTGGGCGAGCTGGACGGGGTGGTGGATGCAGTCGCCGGTGATCAGCGCCGCCTTGTCGCCGCTGGTGAGCTGGAGGGCGATATGGCCGGGGGTGTGGCCGGGCGTGGGCATCAGCCGCAGCCCCGGGGCGACCTCGGTGCCCTCGGCCGGGACGTCGACCAGGTCGAGCAGTCCCGCTTCCTCGACCGGGGTCACGGAGTCACGGAACATCTGCGCGCGCGGTTCGTCCATGTCGTAGCCCGCCCAGAACTCCCGTTCCGCGCGGGAGGTGAGGTAGCGCGCATGGGGGAAGGTGGGCACCCACGCACCGTCCACCTCGCGGGTGTTCCAGCCGACGTGGTCGGTGTGCAGATGGGTGAGGATCACCAAGTCGATGGATTCCGGGGGGAACCCGGCGGCGGCCAGACGCTCCGGGTAGTCGGTGTGCAGATCGTGCCAGGCGGGGTTGGCCCGTGTCTTGCCGTTGCCGATGCCGGTGTCGACGAGCACCTTCAGCCCGCCCGCCTCGAAGGCGAAGCTGTGGCTGTCGATGCGCAGGATGCCCTCCTGGTCGGCGAAGTCCGGGCGCAGCCAGTCCTCTCGCGCGACCACGTCCGTGGTGGCGTCGGGCAGCAGCCACGGCCCGGTCTGCGGCGGCAGAGGCACCTCGTCGATGCGGTGGACGGTGATGTCGCCCACGGTCCAGAAGGGGATGTCGATGCTGTGTGCTGTGTGCATGGTCCGTCGTTTCCTTGATCTCTAGCGGGCGGGCTTGATCCGGCGCCGTGACGCGGTGAGTGCCGCCACCGCCGCGGCGGCGAGAACTGCGGCGCCGATGGCGTAGGCGTAGGCGGCGGTACGGAGCCCGTAGTGCTGGGTGGCGGCGCCCGCGGCGATGGCGGGCAGGCTCATCGCCAGATAGCTCAGGACGTAGTAGGCGGCCACGGTGGTGGCCCGGTCCCGCTCGTCGAGCGAGCCGAGCATCATCCGCAGCGCCCCTTGGGAGACGGCGCCGAAGGCGATGCCCGCCAGGGCCGCGCCGCCGAACAGGGCGAGCGGTCCGGCGCCGTACAGGGCTCCCAGGCTCAGGGCCGCGGAGGGGATGACGGCCAGGGATCCACCGGTGGCGGCGGCGGTCGGCGCCGTGCGCCGCAGGGCCCATACGGTGAGCGCGGCGGCGGCGCCGACGGTGAAGAACACCATCCCGCCCGCCGTACGGGGAGTGCCGGGGGCCACGAGGCGTACGAGCGCGGGCCCCAGGGAGGAGTAGAGACCGCCCAGCGCCCAGACCGCGACAACACCCGTGCCCACGGTCAGCAGCGCGCGGCGGGCCGAGGGCGGGACGCCGAGCCGCGGAAGCAGCGAGCGCAGCGCGCCGGGGCGCCGCCGCCCGGTCTCCGCGGTGCGGATGACCGCGGCCGCCTGGGCCACGAAGAGCGCGGCCAGCAGCAGGTAGACGATGACGGTGGGCGCGGGGGAGAGGGAGATGAGGAGGGTCGAGACGAGCACGCCGCCGGCCATACCGGCCACCGGGGTGATGCTGTTGGTCAGGGCCGATCGGCCGGGGCGCAGCGGGTCATCGAGGTCGAGGAGCGCCGCGCCCGAGGCACTGGTGGCCGCGCCGGTGGCCGCTCCTTGCAGGACCCGGGCGGCGATCAGCGGTCCGGCGCCGTCCGCCGTGGCCAGCAGCACCATGGACACGGCCTCCAGGGCCAGCGCGCCCACCAGGACCGGGCGCCGTCCCAGGTGGTCGGAGAGGGCTCCGACGGTGAGCAGGGCCAGCAGCAGGGTCAGGGCGTAGGCGCTGAAGATCACCGTGATGGTGAGCGCGGACAGGCCCCACTGGTCCTGGTAGAGCGGGTACAGCGGAGTGGGGGCGCTGGAGGCGGCCAGGAGGGTCGTGAGGACGGACGCGTAGAGGACGAGAGGTGCGGTGCGGTTCGCCGTGGTCTCGCGGAGGGATGCGGTGCGGTTCGCTGTGGTCTCGCGGAGCGGCGCGGTGCGGTTGGCCGTGGCCTTGCGGACGGGGGCGGCTGCGTAGGGGCGCTGCGCGGGGGCGCCGGAGGTGGCGCTGGGCATGGGGCTCCTTCCCGCTAAAAGCGATGTGTTTGCTTTAAGGGACTGTAGGCCCTACAGTCGACTAACGCAAACCGTTAGCTTTTGTTTCGGGGTTGCCGGGGATCGCCGGGGTCATGCCTCCCGGGGTCGCTCCGCCTCTCCGGCCCATGAGGGAGACACCATGTCCGCTGCTGAACTCACCCCTCCGGAAGCGGCCCGCTGGGCCGCCCGGGCCGGGCTCCCGCTGCCGCCCGAGCGCCACGCCGTGGTGGCGGCCACCGCCAATCACATCCACTCGGTCGTCGCCGTCCTGCGCGAACTCGACTTCGGCGACACCCCGCCCGCCCCCGCCTACCGGGCGCGAGAGGAGCAGCCCGATGCGGCCGTATGAACTGTCCCTCACCGCGGCCGCCGCCGCGATCCGGGCCGGAGATCTGTCCCCGGTCGAGCTGGTGGACTCCGTCCTGGAACGCGTCGAGCGGCTGGAACCCCATCTGAACGCCTACGCCACGGTGACCGCCGAGCAGGCGCGCCACGCGGCACGCAAGGCCGCGGACGACATCGCGGCGGGCCGCGCGCGCGGTCCGCTGCACGGCATCCCCATGGGGCTGAAGGATCTGATCGACGTCGCCGGTGTGGCCACCACCGCCAGCTCCCGGGTCCGCGCCGACCACCGCGCGCAGGCGGACAGCACGGTCGCCGCGCGCCTAGGCGCGGCCGGAGCGGTCCTGGTCGGCAAGACCCACACCCATGAGTTCGCCTATGGGCTGACCACCCCGCAGACCCGCAACGCCTGGGACCCCGGCCGGGTCGCAGGGGGCTCCAGCGGCGGATCCGCCGTGGCCGTCGCCGCGGGCGCCGCCACCTTCGCGCTGGGCACCGACACCGGCGGATCCATCCGCGTCCCCGCCGCGCTCAACGGGGTCGTCGGCCTCAAGCCGACCTACGGCCTCGTCCCCCGCCACGGTGTCACCTCCCTGTCCTGGTCGCTGGACCATGTCGGGCCCCTGACCCGCACCGTCGAGGACCAGGCCCTGGTCCTGGCCGCCCTGGCCGGACACGACCCCCGCGACCCCGCCTCCCTGGACACGCCCGCGCGGGACTACCGGCCCGGCGCGGACGAGGACCTGACCGGGCTGCGCGTCGGCGTGCCGCGCAACTACTACTTCGAGCACGTCGATCCGGAGGTGGAAGCCGCGGTCCGGCGGGCCGTCGACCGGCTTCAAGCCCTCGGCGCGCGCCTGGTCGAGGTCGAGATCCCCATGACCCGCTACATCCAGGCCACGCAGTGGGGTCTGATGGTGCCGGAGGCCACCGGCTACCACGAGCGCACCCTGCGCGCGGTGCCCGAGCTGTACCAGGTGGACGTGCGCACCCTGCTCGAAGCCGGGGAGCTGATGCCCGCCGGGGACTATCTGCGCGCCCAGCGCTCCCGGACGCTGATGCGCCAGGAGTGGGCGCGTGTGCTGGCCGACGTCGATGTGATCGCCGCCCCGACGGTCCCGGCGACCGCGGCCAAGGCCGACCAGGAGACGATCACCTGGCCGGACGGCACCGTCGAAGCCGTCTCCGACGCCTACGTACGCTTCTCGGCCCCCGCCAACCTCACCGGAGTGCCGTCACTGTCCGTTCCGGTCGGCCACGACACGGCGGGCCTGCCGATCGGCATGCAACTGCTGGGGCGGCCCCTCGGGGAGAACGTGCTGCTGCGGGTCGGCCACGCCTACGAGCGGTCCCAGCCGAGCCGGGCGCTCGCACCGGCGGTCTGACGGCGGCCTTGGGGTCTGGGGGGGCACGGCCTGGGGCGTAGGGCCTGGGGCGCACCACTGCCTAGAAGCAAGAAATTTGCTTTAAGGTGGAGAGATGAGCAGGCAGATGGTGCGCCCCGGCGGGCGCAGTGCCCGGGTCCAGGCATCGGTGCACACCGCCGTACGCGAACTCGAAGCGGAGGTGGGCCGCGACGCCCTGACCGTGCCACTGGTCGCCCAGCGCGCCGGGGTCACCCCCTCCACGATCTACCGGCGCTGGGGAGACCTCACGGAGCTGCTGTCGGATGTGGCGGTCGAGCGGCTGCGGCCCGACACCGCACCCGCGGACCACGGCGCCCTGGCGTCCGACCTGGCGGCCTGGGCCGAGCAGTTCCTCGACGAGATGGCGTCCCCCGGCGGCCGTGCCTACATCCGCGACGCCCTGCTCGGCGACCCCGACGGCACCAACGCGGGTCAGTGCTCGGCCTACGCCGCCGACCAGGTCGACCTCATCCTGGCCCGCGCGGCCGAACGCGGGGACGATATTCCCGAGGCCGATATTCCCGAGGTCGAGACGGTCATCGACCGCGTCGTCGCCCCGCTGATGTACCGCATCCTCTTCCGCCCCGCGGGGCTCGACGCCGCGTACGCCCGCGGACTCGTGGCGGGGCTCCTCGGCCAGGGCGTGACCGGGTGACCGGGTGACCGGGCCGGGTGACCGCGCGGGCGGGCGCCCGTCGTGCTGGTCGCAGCCCGCGACGAGAGGCGTGACCGGCACGCTCCCAACAGGCCCTACTCGGCCGTGCCTTCGGGCGGGAGCTGTGCGGGGTAGGGCTCGCCGAAGTCGGCCGAGCGGCTGACCTGCTCCCAGGCGGTCGCCTCGGCGAGCTGGTGCTGGGAGTAGTCCCGCGCCATGGTCGTCGCGTTCACGCCCAGCGGGAGATGGGCCGGGACCTGGTCGCGGTGGACGGTGCGCACGATGATCTCGGCGGCGCGCCGAGGGTCCCCGGCCGCTCCCGTTGTGCTCTGCCGCACCAGCCGGTTCATCGCCCCGACGGTCTCGTCGTAGGCGTCGGGGATGGGGCGGACCGTCATGGAGGAACCGGCCCAGTCGGTGGCGAAGCCGCTCGGTTCGACCACCATGACGCGCACGCCGAACGGTGCGGTCTCCACGGCGAGGACGCGGCTGAAGCCGTCGACCGCGAACTTGGCCGCCTGGTAGGAGGCGATGCCCGGCGATCCGCCGACCCGCCCGCCGATCGAGGAGATCTGCACGACGGTGCCGGCTCCCTGTCGGCGCAGGGTGGGGAGCGCGGCCTTGGTGACGTTGTAGACGCCCCAGAAGTTCGTCTCGAACTGGGCGCGGAAGTCGTCGTCGTCCGAAGTCTCGATGGGCGACACATTGGCGTATCCCGCGTTGTTCACGAGCACGTCGATGCGCCCGAAGCGGGCGAGCGCCGCCTCGACGGCCTCGTGCGCCGCCGCTGGACGTGTGACGTCCAGCGCGACGGGATGGACGCGGTCGCCGTACTCGCTGAATGCCTCCGCGAGGGCCTTGGGGTCGCGGGCGGTGGCCACGACGTGATCGCCGGCCTCGAGGGCGGCGGTGACCAGGGCGCGGCCGAGGCCGCGGGATGAACCGGTGATGAACCAGACCTGTTGCTTCATGCCGTTAGTGCAACACCGTTCTCTTAATAATGCAACATCGTTGCCTTACGGGTTCCTATGATGTGGTGCATGACGACGCCTGCCTTCCAACGTGCCCGCAGTACCCAGGCCAAGCAGGCGCGCGAAGAGGCGATCCTGGACGCGGCGCGTACGCTCGGCCACCAGCGCGGGGTCCGGGACGTCACCCTCACCGACATCGCCGCGGCCGTGGGGATGCACAAGTCGGCCCTGCTTCGCTACTTCGAGACGAGGGAGCAGATCTTCCTGCTGCTCACCGCGGAAGGCTGGCGGCAGTGGTCCGCCGATCTGCGCGGCGATCTCGAACGGAGGGCACACGCCACGCCCACGGAGGTCGCCGAGGTCGTCGCCGCCACGCTGGCGGCCCGGCCGATGTTCTGCGACCTGCTGGCACAGGCGCCCCTGAACCTCGAGCGCAATGTCTCGATCGACTCGGTGCGCGCCTTCAAACTGGGGACGTTCAAGGAGATCGAGCTGATCGACGGCGAACTGCGACGGCTGCTCGGACTGACCGAGTCGCAGTCCGTCGACCTGATCGCCGCGGCCACCAGCATGGCCGGGGCCCTGTGGCAGATGGCCACCCCCGGCCCCCGCCTGCGGGAGCTCTACGAGACCGACCCCCGGCTGGGCCACGCCGTCGTCGAGGTCGAACCCCGCCTGCGCCGCGTCCTCGCCGCCTACCTCACCGGACTCGACGCGGGCCCCTCCGCGGCGGCCTCGGCCGACACTCCGTAACCGCCCGGCCGAACCGCGCACGCGGGTCGGTACAGGCCGGTCGGTGCGATGCGGCCCCGCCGCGATGCCGTGTGCCCCGGCCGACGGCCGGGGCACACGGGGCTGGGTCTCGGACGGAGGGAAGAAGGAAGTCGTCCTCGGCTCGGGCCCGGCTCCGGCCCGGCTCAGGCCCGGGAGCCGAAGGGCGTGCGGCCCCGGCCCAGTGCCACCGTCGTGGTGACCCGGGTGAGGCTCGGTCTCCGGGGCACCGAACCGAACCCGAAGCGCACCGGGGGCTCGACGGGTGCCAGCACACCGAGGTCGTCACCCTCGAAGACCGCCGACACCGCGACGATCGGCCTCAGATCCCGCGCGCCGTACCACTCACGGCGACCGCCCCCGGCGCTGCCACGCGTCCGCACACCGGCCAGGAGCAGGCGGGCGGGGACGTCCAGCAGCGCGCTCCATGCCGGACGGCGGGCGAGTGCGCCGGGCACGGCACACAGCAGAAGTCCCAGGGGCCCTCGCCGGCCCGTGGTGAAGCGCATGTTCAGCGCCCCGGCGCTGACGGCCCAGGTGCCCGCCTCGACGCTCACGCGGACCGGCACGATGCGCACGGCGTCGAAGGCGTAGGTGAGGGTGATGAACTCCGCCGTCTCCGGCGTGGGCGCGAGCAGCAGCCGTTCACCGTCGGCGCGATCGAGCATCACATCGCTGAACGGCCCGAACGGCGACCGCGCCCAGTGGCCCAGCACGATGCGCGTCCCGGAGGAAGTGCCTGTGCCCGCGATCCATCCGTCGAAGCGCAGCCGCGCGGGGCCGGTGGCCTTGCCGCGTTCTCGGCTCACGCAGGGTGGGTCCCCGCCCATCGCGCCCGGAAACGTGCATACGGCACGGGGTGCCCGGCCCCAATCCGATCAGCCGGGTACGGCGTTGCCCGCAGGGAGAACCGGCACGGCTCTTTCGCTGGCTCTGCGCCACCTGCTCCGCGGACATGCGACGATCGGGCCGTGACGGATTCTGTGACCCCACAGCACATCGCCCGCCGCACCTCCACCGCGGTCGACGCGACTGTCGGAGCAGCGCGTGATCTCGGACTCACCGTGACCGATGCCAAGGTGCTCCATGACCTGTTCTCCGTGGTTGTCCACCTCGCGCCCGCACCGGTCGTGGCGCGGGTTCCCACCGTCCTGCCGCGCTACGTGGACCCCGATTCCCAGGCACGCCGCCAGCGGGCGGAACTGGATGTGACACGGTGGCTCGCGGACCGGGGAACCCCCGTGATCCCGCCCAGTCCTCTCGTGCCACTGGAGCCCGTTCAGCGCGACGGATTCTCGATGACCTTCTGGCAGTTCGTCGAGGAGCGCCGGGACACCGAGCCCGACTATGCGGCGAACTCCGAAATCACCGCCGACCTGCACGCCGCGATGCGCGCATACCCGGGCCCACTGTCGTTTCTGTCCGCGGCCGAACCGCGGTTCATCGTGGACAGCCTTGACCTGCTCCAAACGCGCCCCGACCTCATCGGCCCGGCCGATCTGGACCGCGCACGCCGCGAGTGGCAGGTCCTGGAACCTCTCGTGCGCTCACGCGCGGCGTTCGAAACGGCGTTCCCGGGGATCGACCTCCAGCCCATCCACGGCGACTCCCCGCCCGCGAACATCTTCTCCGGGGCGGACGGGGACCTCTACGCCGACTTCGAGCTGGTCACGCTGGGCCCCGTCGAATGGGACCTGGCCGCTCTCGGGCCGACCCTCGAATCCGCCTACAACCGCGGCGCGCGGCGCGCCGGCATGAGGCCGTTGAACGAGGACGTCCTGGGCTTCGTGAACGCTGTGGGGATGCTGCGGGCCATCGCCTCCCTCTCGCTCGTACCGCAACTGCCGCCACTGATCGAGTACTTGAAGCCGGCCGTCGACCAGTGGCGGACGATGCCGTTCGCCGGCGGCGTGGTTGGCTGACATCGACACGGGACGCCTCACCGGGACCGCCCGGTGAGGCCGGTGACGCGTGTCCGACGCGGCTTCAGCCGCCGTAGTAGGCGTCGAAGTTCTTCGCGAACTCGCCGCCGTTGAACTTGTCCCAGTTGATCGACCAGGCCATCAGTCCGCGCAGGGCGGGCCAGCTTCCGTGGGGCTGGTAGCCGCCGCAGTCGGTCTTCTTCGTCAGGCAGTTCAGGGTCTTGGTCACTTCACTGGGCTGGGTGTGGCCGTTGCCCGCGTTGGGGCTCGCGGGCAGGCCGATCGCCACTTGGGACGGGTCCAGCGGCGGGAACACGTTGTTGGTGTCGCCCGCGACGGGGAAGCCGGTGAGCAGCATGTCGGTCATCGCGATGTGGAAGTCGGCGCTGCCCATGGTGTGGAACTGGTTGTCGAGCCCCATGATCGGCCCGGAGTTGTAGTCCTGGACGTGCAGCAGGGTGAGGTCGTCCCGCAGTGCGTGAATGACCGGGAGATACGCCCCGGCGCGCGGGTCCTGGCCGCCGAAGGGGCCCGAGCCGTAGTACTGGTAGCCCAACTGCACGAAGAACGTTTCCGGGGCCATGGTGAGGGTGAAGTCGGATCCGTACTTCGCCTTGAGCGACTTCACGGCCGAGATGAGATTGACGATCGCGGGGGTCTTCGGGTTCTTGAAGTCGGTGTCGCCGTCGTCCAGCGACAGCGAGTGGCCCTCGAAGTCGATGTCCAGGCCGTCCAGTCCGTACTTGTCGATGATCGCGCCGACCGACTCCACGAACTTGTCACGGGCGGCGGTGGTGGTGAGCTGCACCTGGCCGTTCTGCCCGCCGATGGATATCAGCACCTTCTTGCCCGCGGCCTGCTTGGCCTTGATGGCGGCCTTGAACTCGTCCTCCGACTCGACGTTCGAGCATTCGGTCTGCGGGCAGAGGCTGAAGCGGATGTCGCCGGAGGTGGTGGAGGTGGGTTCGCCGAAGGCCAGGTCGATGATGTCCCAGCTATCGGGGACATCGGCCATTCGGGTGTATCCGGAGCCGTTGGCGAAGCTCGAGTGCAGATAGCCCACGAGCGCGTGCTCGGGGAGTGCGGCCTTCGAGCCGGCGGAGGTGGTGCCCGCTTCGGCGGTCGTCGCCGAGACCGTGGCGAGTAGTCCGGCCGTGGCGACGGAGACACATATGCCGGTCAGAACCCTCTTGCTCAGGGGGAAACGGAGGCTCATGGGGACCGCTCCTTGATGTGGGGGGAAGGCGGAGCCGAACGAGGTGGGACGGGATGATCGGACGGCGTGGGGGGAGGCTGCGCGCCCACGAGAAAACAGGACTAGACCAGTGAGTGTCAATGGTACGGTCCAATTTCGAGGTTCCGCACTAGGTCGCCGTGGTCGGCTCCGGCCCGTGTGCGGCGCCCACGCCGTTGAGGACGAGGAGGCCGTGCACACGGCGGTGCGGCGGTGGCAGGAGAACCGAGCCGTGGGCGGTCGGGGTTGATGCCGCTCAGAGTCCCCGAGCGTAAGCGACGCCCCGCTCGGCGCCGGGCGCGGAACCGCGCACACGCTCGCGCTTGACCTTGACACTGGTGTGAGGGACTGAGACTCGCAGGGCGCGGCTGGAGTGCAGCCGCTGTTCACATGTTCTGAGGAGGACCAGTCATGGTCTCGATCGATGTCCCCGCCTTCTACGAGGAGTGGGCGATCCGCAGCGGCGGTGTCCTCGACGCGGCCGCCGGGAAGGGGCCCGACACCCTGGAGGACATCCGGCTCGCCTACCGGACGTTCTTCCAGGACAGCTTTCCGGCGCCGGACGGGGTGACCTTCGGCCAGGTGAACGCGGGCGGGGTGGCCGCCGAGTACGCGACCGCCGCCGATCCCGTCCCCGGTCGGCACCTGGTCTATCTGCACGGTGGCGCGTACATCGTGGGGGATCCGCAGGGCTACCGCGGCCTGGTCGGCCATCTCGTCCAGCGCTTGCGGGCACGCGCTCTGGTGCCGGACTACCGACTGGCGCCGGAGGCGGTCTTCCCGGCCGCCGTCGATGACGCAGTCGCGGCCTACCGCTGGCTGCTGGAGCAGGAAGTGGTGCCGGAGAATGTGGTGTTCGCCGGGGACTCGGCCGGTGGCGCGATGGCGGTCAGTGCCCTGGTCACGGCCCGTGACCAGGGCCTTCCGATGCCGGCCGCCTCGATTGCCATCTCACCCTGGGCCAACCTGGAACACACCGGGGCCACGATGTTCACCCTGGACGCCATCGACCCGTCCGTCAGCCGCGAAGGGCTGCGCCGTGCCGCGGAGGTGGTCCTGGGCAGTGCCCCGCGGAACAGCTCGCTGGCCTCCCCGGTCTTCGCCGACAGCCGCGGACTGCCACCCGTACTGATCCAGATCGGTGGTCATGAGGTCATGCTCAGCGATGCCATCAGGCTGGCCGCCAAACTGGCCGAGGACGCCGTGCCCACGCGGCTGGACGTCGCGCCGGGGATGGGACACGTATGGCATCTGCTCGCCGGTCACCTCCCGGCCGCGGACAAGGCCGTCGCCGATGCCGTTGCCTTCGCGGAGGAGCACCTCCCCGCGGCATGAGCGTCACCTCGCGGTGGGCGGTCGATTCGGTGGCAGGTTCGTCGACCTCCTCATGGACGCCCTGAATGGACGCCCTGACCAAGGGATATCGGGGGCGGGCGTGGCCTGGCCCGTGATAGGGCCGCGCCTATCGTAGGCCCAGGCGGCGAGGGTGGTCGGGGTGGTGGTCCGGAGGCTGCGGCGCTGTTCGGGTACGAAGTCTACGCGCAGGCCGGTCGACATTCCGATCACGGCCTCGACCAGGCTCTCGACCATCCCCGCCTGCTGGAGCTGGGTGCGCATGGCGTCGTCCGTGATCTGTTCGACGCCGATCCGCCGGCCGGTGGCAGCGGTGAGGATGTCGCTGACCTCTCGCCAGGTGAGGTCGGCGGGCCCATGAACCGCCTGTACGCAGCGTCCCGACCAAGTGGGTGAGAGGAGACGGGTGGCGGCGACCTCGGCGATATCGCGCGGCGCCACCCAGGCCATCGGTTGGTCGAGCGGAAGGATCACCTGGAGGGTGCCGGTTCGTAGGGCCCCGAGTTGAAGCTCGAGATTGGTGAAGAAGTAGGCGCAGCGGAGGTGGGTGACATCGACGCCCGTGCCATCCAAAGCGGTCTCGGTCTGTGCCAGGCCGTCGATCTCACCGGCACCATGACGTTTCTCGGCGCCTACGCTGCTTTGGAAGACGACGCGGCCGATCCGGTTCTCGGTGACGGCGCGGACCACGCTCCTGGTGGCGCGGTCGTATTCGGCGAGTGGGTCCCCGCTGCCGCTGGTCGGGTTCACCCAGAACAGCGCGTCGATATCGGCGGTCGCGGCCACCACCGCATCGGCGTCGTATTGGTCGACCGGCACGGCATCCACCGCGTCTCGCACCTCGGGCGCCAGCCGGGCGGGGTCGCGCAGCAAGACGCGCGGCCGGACCCCGGCGCGGACCAGCGTGGTGACGACGTGGCGGCCGACGTTTCCGGTCGGCGTGGTGACAGCGATGCGCATCGTTTCTCCCTCTCAGCTCTCGGCTCTCGGCTCTCAGTGGTGGCTCGATTGCAGATTAGGAGCCAATGCGGTCGGAATCTGTCCTCCTCCCAGGTGCCCGGGTGGACCGCCACCGCCCAGGCGCACTGACACCGACTCACCGCAGACAGTGGTCCCAAGGTCTGACTCCCGCCTTCGCCCGTGGCCCCCGAGACGTACGCCGTCGCGTTCTCCGGACGGATGTGACCGTGGGACGGTGCGTGGCAATCTCCGAGCTGTCGGACCAAGCGCGCACACGGGAGCCGCCGTCATGTCCATCAGCGTGTCGCCACCTGCCCCCTCGCCCCTCATGACCGCCACGCCCGTCCCCTCATGGGCCAGGCGTGTGGCGGCCGCGACCTTATGGGCCTCCGCGCCGTCCGCGCTCTGGCGGCTCGCCGTGGTGCTCGGCGTTCCGCTGGGGCTCGCCGAATCCGAGTACGACGCGATGCTCATCCCCGGCTGGGGATATCTCGTCGTGCCGTTGCTGTCCGCGTTCCAAGAGGCCCTGGTCTTCCTGACGTTGGGGCTGGTGCGGCCATGGGGCGAGGTGTGGCCGCGCTGGATCCCGAGTCTGCGGGGCCGCCACATCCCCGTATACGCCGCGGTCGTACCCGCGGCGCTGGGCGCGCTCGCCTGCACGATCTACGGTGTGCTGTTCACGTGGACCACGCTGCACGCCGATATGGAGATCACGCGGTGGGGGAGTGGCTGATGAACCTCTGCTATGTGCCGTTGGTGGCGTGGGGGCCGCTGCTGGCCGTCGTCACCGTGCACTACCACCGGCGGCGCACACAGGGCTGAGCCGCGGGTGCTCGGCCACTTCAGCCCAGCGGCGATTGAGGACTCCGCGGATGGCGTTCGCGGCTATCTACGGGCCGCAGTGGCCGAGGGCAGTTCGCCGAAGCGGTCGCGGTATTCCCCGGCGAAGCGGCCCAGATGGGTGATGCCCCATCGGTAGGCGATCACCCCGACGGGGTCGGTGGAGGTGAGGATGTCCTCACGGATCCGGGCCAGCCGCAGGTTGCGTACATACGCCAGGGGAGGCAGCCCGAGCCGGGCACGGAACGTGGAGCTGATGGTCCGCGGGCTGCACTGCGCGGCGTCGGCGATGCCACCGAGACTGATGCGCTCGGTGAGGTTCGTTTCGATGAAGGCGAGGGCGGCGCGCAGGGAACGCGGGTGGCCGGGGCGAGGGCTGTCGCACAGTTCGCCGGTGTGGGTGTGCGGCTGGGCCAGGAGCAGGGCGGTGACGATGCACCGCAGTTGGCTGCGCTGGAGCTCGGCACGGTGGAACAGGGGATCCCCCGAGTCGAGCTGTTCGATGAGGGAGCGGACCAGCAGCCGTACCGCCCGGCCCTTGGGCCTGGCCAGATCCAGGGCGAAATCGAAGCGCACGGTGGAGACCGGCGGGTGGCCGGTCAGCGTGGCGAACTCCTGGTCGACCTGCGCGGCGTCGATCCGCAGCCCCAGGAACCGCGTCCGGCTGCTGCCCAGCGGCCGCAGCTCCTGGGTGTCTCCGGGGTTCACGACTCCCGCGGTCGCCTTGTCGAGGGTGGCCCTCAGGGCGCCGCGGGATGCCGCGATCTCACCGGAAACACCGAGGTTGACGAAGTACGAGCGTCGGCCCGGAGTCGCGGCGACACGTACATCCAGGGGCGAGGCGAAGTAGCCGACCGCGAAGTCGTGGGCGGCGACGCCGCGCAGTTCGTGGTCCCCGCCGCCCAGGCCGGCCAGCGGTGACGTGGTGATCGAACCGCCGAACAGCCGGGTGGCGGCATTGAGCAGGTCGACGGGGTTCTCGGATCGGGTCATGAGGAAATCCCGCAGCAAAGAGGCCACGGCCTCGTCTCCCTTCGGCCCCGCGTACGCGCGAGCCCTCCGCTCCGCGCCCGCCCTCTGATGACGATACAGCGGAGAGCACTCGGCCGGACGCTCACATGGGCGGGGCGACGAACAGCCCGGGGTCGACGTCGTTGTGGGACTTGGCGGCGATGAACTCGTCCATCTCATTCGCGGTGCCCCACTGGTCGGCGTTGGCGGGGTCGCGCAGGTCGTAGAGGTGCGGATGCCAGGTGTCCTCGTCCAGGACCTCCAGCTCGGTGGTGTACTCCACGGTGTTGCCGGCCCGGTCGAGGAAGTAGCTGAAGGAGTTGTCCCCGGCGCGATGCCGGCCCGGGCCCCACAGGCGCTCAATGCCCATACGTCGCATCCGGCCGGTGCCCCGCATGAACTCGTCGACCCCGCGCAGCTCGAAGGAGGCATGGTGGAACGCCGCGTGCGGCCCCCGCACGATGCCGAAGCTGTGATGGATGGCGTTGCACCGCAGGAACCACATGATCTCACCGCGGCCACCGACACACATGGTGTCCGACAGCCGGAACCCGAGGTGCTTGATGTACCAGGCAACCGTGGCTTCGGGCGTGGGCGAGTTCATCAGCACATGCGACAGGCGGACGGGGACGGACTCGCGGGCCTCGATCGTGCGGTGCCGACGTGGCGCGACGTCGGCCGAAACCTCCACGACCCGGCCCTCGTTGTCGAAGAAGCGGACGGCATAGCCGCCCCCGGGGGTGTCGATGGTCCGGGGTTCGTGCACCAGCCGTACCCCCTGTGCCATCAGCCGCGCGGCCAGGGTGTCGACGTCCGCCACGTCGGCAGCGCCGAAGGCGATGAGGTCGGTGCGCTTGTGGGTGTCCTCGCGCAGCCGCACCACGTACTGCTCCGGGGAGCCTTCGGCGGCGAGGAACGAGACGCCGGTGTCGCGGTGGGATTCGGTCAGTCCCCACAGTTCGGTGTAGAACCGGCGTTGCTCGGCGAAGTTCGGCATGGCGACATCGATGTGCCGCAGGTGGGTGATCAAGCTGGTGTGGCTCATCTCGGGCACTCCTTGTGTGTGACGTGTGACGGTCAACTGAGCTGTTCGGTCAGCCAGTTGACGACGGAGGGCAACACGGGTCCCACCCCCATATGGCCGCCCGGGAACATCCGAGCGGTCTTGGGGCTCCCGTGTTCAAGGGCCAGGTACATGTCCGCCGACGCGTTCTGCTGGTCGTCCTTGCCGTTGACCAGAAGCAACGGGCACGACGGCATGTCCAGAACGCCTTGGTCCAGCAGGGACAGCTCCGGGCAGCGGGCCACATAGTCCTCGAAGGTCTCACCGCCGAAGATGCGTGCCCGGGCCGGCATCAGGTCCATCAGATAGGACGAGGCGTTGCGGCTCCGTTCCTGCCACTCCGGCTGGAAGGTCAGATGGACGCCGCCTCCCCAGTTCACGGCGGCGGCCAGGTGTTCGCGGTGGGTATGGGCGAGCTTCAGCGCCCAGTAGCCCCCGAACGACAGCCCCAGGGCCGCCACCCGGTCGGTGTCCAGGTCGTCCTGCTCGCGCAGCCAGGCGAAGACCGGATCCCACTGCCGTTCGGCATCACGGCCGGCGTGCAGCGGTGACTGCCCCACCCCGGGCTTGTCGATGTGGAGGGTCGCGAAGCCTCGTTCCCGCAGCATCCGCCCGCGGGCGTAGCTCTCCTCCTTCCACACATCGATGCCGCCCCACATCATGACCACCGGAGGGCGCGCCGCTCCTCCTGGCGGACGTGCCACGAAGAACCGCACCATGTCTCCCTCGCCGTCGCGTCCCTCGAAGGGCAGCGCCACGTGCTGGATGGGGGTGGGCTCCAGTGCGGACACCCGGCGGAAACACTCCACGGCGCGGTGATAGGCGGCGAGCTTGGCCGGGTGCAGCGGGGAGGGGAAACGGCCCAGGAAGGCGAACTGGTATGCCTGCCACCAGTTCTCCAGGGCCCCCTCGCGGTCACCGCCGCTCTCGGCCTCGCACGCCCGGACGGCGAAGTCCTCCGCACCCGCCAGCCAGTGTCCGGCCCAGGTCTCGGGATCGGTGCCCGGCAGCGTGTCGATGTGCCGTGCGGCGGCGGCGTGGTCGATGGCGTTGAAGGGATGCTCGCGTCGCTCGAGATGGTCGCGCAGCCACTGCTGCGCCTCGGGCAGAGTGCGGGACGGTGCGGCGGGCAACTGCTCTCCTCGTCGATGCTCAGTACTCGTTGCGTCGGTTCGCCGATTCATCGATCGCACGGGACGGCGCGTCCGTGCGTTGCGCGGCCGGATGGCTATGCGGGCTCGGCCATCTGCCGGTGGCAGGCGTCGGTCAGCGGATATGCCTCGTGGTGGCGCCGTGCCTGCTCCAGGCCGACGATCGTGACCGAGGTCTCGACGAGCGTGCGGCACCGCTTCGCGCGCCGCGCGGTGAACGCCTCCAGGCCCGCGCGGACCTGCTCGTGCCGCTCCAGCTCCTCGGCCAGCACGAGCCCGTCCTCGATGGCCAGGGCCGCGCCGCTGGCCATCTGCGGTGCCGGGGCGTGCGCGGCGTCGCCGATGACGACGCGGTTTCCGCGGCTCCAGGCTCCCGCCAGGAGAGCCGTCCGGACGGGGCGGCGCACCACCGACTCCGACCCCGACACCAAAGGGCGGATCTCCGCCACCCGTCCTGGGAAGACCTCCAGCAACTGCCGCAAGCGCGGGGCGAGTTCGGCGTCGGGCAGGGCGTCCGGCTCCACTCCGTTCTCCGTCAGGAACACATACGCCCGACGGTCCGAAATCGGGACGATCCCGGCCGTGTTGACCTCGCCCGCGAACTGATGGATTCCGGTGACCCAGGCCGGGCGCGGCACCAGCGCCCGCCACGCCATCTGCCCGTGGTAGTCGAGTGCGGTCTGGAGGCCGACCAGGCTCCGGACCGAGGAGCGGATCCCGTCCGCGCCCACGACGAGGGTGGCCGTCCGGACGGTCCCGTCCGACAGCCGCACACGTGCCAGGTCCCCCTCCTCGTCCACCGCCGCGACGGTCAGGCCGTTGCGCACCACCGCGCCACTCCGTCCGGCCTCCTCGGACAGGATGCGATGCAGCCCAGGGCGTGCGATGCCGACCATCGCCGGCCGATGCGCCCCGAGCAGACGGGGCAGCCGCACCTCGTCCGCGATCCGGCCGTTGACGTCGACATGCGTGATGACGTTCATGCCGTAGCCCCCGGCCAGGCACGCCTCTGCCAGCCCCAACGCGTCCAGCGCCCGCAGCGACGGCCCGGTCAGGCACAGGCCCCAACCGGCCGTAGCACCCTGAGGGTTGATCTCGGCGACGTCGACCCGCCACCCCTTGCGTGCCAGGGCGATGGCCACGGTCAGACCGGCCACCCCCGCGCCCACGATCATGGCCGTCCGCGCACCGCGACAGCTATCCATATACGCCTCCCGCGCGCTCATTTCACCGGAACGGTAGAAGCGGCCGGGCGCTTGCTCCATCCGGATCAGGCGGTGGCCATCCGCTCCCGGCAATCGGTCAGCGCCAGGTGACCCCATTCCGTGCGTCGAGGGTCGGACATCGGGGACGATTGCACCGTGCACCCGAGGTGAGGAGAACACCCGATGTTGCGTGTCAAAGCCCTTCTGCACTACGGACTCCAGGTGCCTTCCCTGGACACGGGGCAGAGTTTCTACGACGCGTTCGGCCTGCGTACGGCCGAGCGGGGCAACGCCGTGGCCATCCGCTGTGACGGCCGCGAGCAGGACCAGACCGTGCTGGTGGAGGGGCCGGTCAAGCGGCTGCACCATGTGGCGTTCGCCGTGGCGCCGGGGTCCCTGCCCGAATGGCAGCGCCACCTGGAGGGCCTCGGTGTGCGCCTGCTCGACGCCCCCGCCGAACTGCCGGGCGGCCTGTGGTTCCGCGACCACGAGGGAAATCTGCTGAATCTACGGGACGAGGAGATCAGCTCCTGGCGGGACTTCGGCACCACGGACGCCCACGAGCCCAACTTCGGCGATCGCGTCCGCCGCGTCGACCAGGCCCGCTGGCTCACCGCCGACGAGAAGCCCCGCCCCCGACGCCTCGGCCATATGCTGATCTTCAGTACGGATCTGGACGCGTCCGAGGCGTTCTACGCCCGCACCCTGGGCCTGCGGCTCTCGGACCGCGTCCGGTCCATGGCCACCTTCATGAACTCCGGCCCCGGCGATCACCACGTCTTCGGCTTCGTGTCCGGCACCCACCCCGGCCTGCACCACTCCAGTTGGGAGGTCGCCGACATCGACCAGATCGCCCTGGGCGCGCGGACCATGGCCGCCGCGGGCCACAGCCATGGCTGGGGCCTCGGCCGGCACACACTGGGCTCCAACTTCTTCCACTACATCCAGGACCCGTGGGGCAGTTGGATCGAGTACTCCAGCGACATGGACTGCATCACCGAGAACTGGAAGGCGGGCGACTGGGACTGCCCGCCCGCTGTCTGGAGCCCCGAGATGCCTGCCGACTTCATCGTCAACCAGGAGCAGAAGCCCTCCTGACCTCGGTGGAGCGGGAGTTTTCGCGGGATACCGGCGGGGCGCTCAGGTGGGCGGGGGAAGCAGAATGCGGAAAGTGGCGCCCTCGTCCGGGCCACATCGCACCCGCCAGGAGCGAGCTGGCGTCAATCCACGCCGACTGATCGGTACCGAAGTGGTCGAGCATTTGTGTGGTGCGCTGCCGAGCAGTTCGGTGCCGGCACTGCCCATGCCGCTGTTCCGCATGAAGCACTCTTCGCCCTTTCTGGGCTCGCACTTTCCGGACTCGCTTGGGGGCGAGCGTGCGGGCCGTGGTGGCGCGCACCACCTCACAGTGATCCGCTCCTCTGGGCCCGATCTGCGCGAGTGTGAGTGCGCCATGCGGACCGGAAGTCCCGTACGACGGAAACCGGCAGGCCACGGCAGCCGACCGGCCGGGAACTCTCAGAGAACTCGCATAAAGCGGCACTGGTCTGCACGCCTCGTACCCGGTCTCGGTGCTGATCCCGGGAGGCGTCTTCGGGTTCGGGACGGCCGCGGGTTTCACCCCGATCACGGTGGCGGCCACCGGCGGCCTGCCGCCCGACCGCAGTGGCCCGGCCGGGCGGGCTGACGCGGGCGCGGTCCGCCGAGGGCTCAGCCGTCCGTGGCGGGGCGGCTCCTGTCGCTCCCATGGCCGTGCCCGTGTGCATGCGAGTGCCCGTGGGAGTGGCCGTGGTGGCCGTGCCCGGCTCCCTCGGAGGGAGCGGGCACCGCGTCGCCCGCACGCAGCGGGGCCGCCTCGTATCTGCCTTCGTGAGCGACGATCGGCCGCCGGTCCCCGGCGAGTTCGGGGTACTTCTCCTCCAGCTTCTGCCGGGATTCGGCCGTGCGCCGCAGGTCGGTGACGTAGTCACGGTCGCCGCGGTACGTCCCCTTCCAGGTCTGCGGCATCCGTTCCGGCGGCGGTGGCACGGTGGCGGTGCCGCCCAGGGCGAAGCCGCTGGGTATCTTGCGGGTGGCGCCGCCGCACTCCGGGCAGTTCGGCAGCGGTGCGGTGTACGACTGGATCACCTCGAAGCGGTGTCCGGTCTCGCAGGCGAGTTCATAGATGGCCATGGGGTCCCTCACATCACCAGAGCGTCAGAGAGCGGTCGAGGATGCCGGCCACGTCGTCCTCGGTGACCGTGCGCGGGGCGGTGGACAGCAGCCGCTGCTGTTTCATGGCGCCTTCCACCAGCGCCGGGATGTCTCCCTCGCCGTAGCCGACCGCGCCGATGCCGTTGGGCATGCCGATGTCGCGCATCAACCGCTCGATCGCGGTGGGCAGATACTCGGCGGGGTCGGCGGGGCGTTCCATCCCCGGGGCGAGGAGTTCCGCGGCCCGCAGATGCCGCTCGGGCTGGGCGGAGAAGGTGAAGCGGAACGCCTCGGGCGCGGTGAGCGAGACGGCCATGCCGTGGGGCACCATCGGCTCGTGTGCGGGGTAGCCGGCGGGGTGGAAGTCCTTCACCCGTCCGGCGATCGGGTAGGCGTTGGCGTGGGGGATGTGGACGCCCGCGTTGCCGAATCCGAGACCGGCGAAGGTGGCCGCCAGGGCCATGTCGGACCGCGCCTGGGGGTCGTCGCCGTCGCGGACCGCGGTGCGGAAGGACTGCGCGAGCAGGTGCAGCGCCCGTTCCGACCACGCGTCGGAGATGGGATTGGCGCCGCAGTACGGCACGCGCTGCTCCGGGCGCTTGTGCGGATAGGTGTCGTACGGGCGGGCCGTATAGCTCTCCAGCGCGTGGCACAGGATGTCCATACCGCTGGCGGCGGTCACCCCGGCGGGCTGGGTGAAGGTCAGGTCCGGGTCGATGACCGCGAGCGTGGGCCGCAGCCGGGGGTGGCTGATGCCGGTCTTGACCTTCAGCTCCAGGACGTCGAGCACACAGATGGTGGTGCTCTCCGCGCCGGTTCCGGTGGTGGTGGGGACCGCGACCAGCGGCCCCAGTGGGTTCACGGGCGCCAGCGCCCTGCCCAGCGGCGCGTTGATGTAGTCCATCAGCTCGCCCGGATTGGTGCTGAGCAGGTTGACCGCCTTGGCGGTGTCGATGCTGGAGCCGCCGCCCACCGCGACGAAGGCGTCCCACGGGCCCGACGCCAGCGCATGGTCCACCGCCTGCCGCAGGCTGACGTCGGTGGGCTCCACGTGGACGCCGTCGAAGACGTGGGCTTCGATGCCGAACGCGGTCATCCGCTCGGCGATGCGGTGCGGCGCGCCGGTGGCGGCCACCCCGGCGTCGGTGATCACGAGAACCCGGTGGGCCCCGTGCTGGGCGAGGTCGTAGCCGATTTCGTCGGATGCTCCCGGCCCGAACTTCAGCGCCGGTGCGCCGTAGGTGAAAACGGACTCGGGTCCGGCCGGAGCGGTGATGCTCATACGCGTCCCTCCTGTGGATCGGTTGGGTCCCAGCGGCGCGGCGAACGGTACCGGAGCGCCGCCGGGACCCGGGCGATCAGGCGTAGAAGCCGCTGGGGGCGAGCCGCATCGAGCGCAACTGCTCGGCGTCGTGGCCGAAGACGACGGTGGCGTCCGACTGCTCGGCGATACCGCGGATCTTCTCCACCGAGCCGTACCAGGCGGACAGATCGTTGACGATGGCGGCGGGGGTGGCCGGCGGGCCGTAGGAGTCACCCATATAGACGGCGTCCGAGGTGAAGAGCATGGTCCCGGTCTCCGGCAGTTCGACCTTCATCGCCATGGTGCCGGGGGTGTGCCCGGGAGCCTCGATGAGGGTGACACCGGGCAGGATCTCGGTGTCGCCGCTGACGGTGTCGAAATCACACGCCGCGTAGTCCGCCTTGAGATGGGCACCGTTGAAGGCGCCGTCGAAGCCGAAGGCGAACTCCTTCTCCTTCTCGTGGCACACCAGCTTCGCACCGGTGCCGGTGAACAGGCCGATGTTCCCGGCGTGATCGAAGTGCAGATGGGACA
Organism: Streptomyces sp. CY-1; assembly: GCF_047218265.1. Taxonomy (NCBI): domain Bacteria; kingdom Bacillati; phylum Actinomycetota; class Actinomycetes; order Kitasatosporales; family Streptomycetaceae; genus Streptomyces; species Streptomyces sp. CY-1. The sequence goes on along the minus strand of NZ_CP178393.1, from coordinate 2,026,437 downwards.
GGACCAGGTAGTCGATGTCCTGCGGTTGGACGCCCATTTGGCCGAGCCGCGCGTCGAGATACTCCTCGTCGCTCACCTGGTCGTAGGGGAAGAACTCCTGGAGACCGGTCGGGGCCCAGCGGGTCTCCCAGTCGCGGGGACAGCTTGTGTCCCACAGCAGGGTGCCCCCAGGGGTTTCCACGAGGACGCAGTGGGTGGTGCAGGAGTACCACTCGGGCGGCCGCTGGTGCTCGGTGCGCGTGCGCATCGTACGGCCGGCCTTGAGCAGCAGCCACGTCAGATCGCAGCTCATCGCTCCGCAGCTCAGTACGTGGACTTTGTTGGCAGTGGTCATGGAGCTTCACCTCCGGTCGGGAAACCTGCGGGTCAGTCGGTGTGCGGTGTGCGGTGTGCGGAGTGCGGTGGGCAGGGCAGTGGGCGGGCGGGGGGCGGGAATTCCCCGGCTCAGGTGTCGTGCTGGGAGTGCGGATCGCGGCCCCGGGATTCCCGCACGATCAGCGCGCAGACCAGCCCGATCAGCGCCGCTCCCGCCCAGATGGAGGCGATCGGCCACGAGGCGCCGTCGGCCGCGCCCACGAGTGCGCCCGCCACGAGCGGCACGAACCCGGCCACGACACCGCCGAGTTGATAGCCGATCGACGTACCGGTGTACCGGACGTGCGCGGGGAACAGCTCCGCGTACAGCGCCGCGGTGGGCGCGTACATCCCCGCGTGCGCCACGGCGAGCGCGAGCAGCATGGCCAGCCAGGCGAGCCCCGTCTGCCCGGTCGCCAGCAGCCAGAAGAACGGGAAGGCGAGAACGGCCGTGAACGCGGCGGCGCTCAGGAACACGGGCCGTCGGCCCCAGCTGTCCGACAGCGCGCCGAAGCAGGGCACCGTCAGCGCCTCGGCCACCGCCGCGATGAGCATCCCGGTCAGCAGCACACTCCGCGACAGACCGAGGTGGGACGAGCCGTAGGACAGCACGAAAACCGAGACGATGTAGAAGGGGACACCGGCCGAGACATACATGCCGACGGTGAGGGCGATCGCCTTCCCGTGGTGGCGGAACGCCTCCATGGCCGGCCTCTTGCGTGCCCGCCCCGCCGCCTTCACCTGGACGAACGTCTGTGTCTCGGTGATGCGCGAGCGGAGGAACAGCCCGACCGCGATCAGCACGATGCTGAGCAGGAAGGGGATCCGCCAGCCCCAGGCGAGGAGGTCGTCGTCGGGCAGTGTGGAGACCGCCGCGAACACGGTCGACGACAGCACCAGCCCCAGCGGCACACCCATCTGCGGCAGGCTCCCGTAGAAGCCGCGCCGGTCCCGCGGCGAGGACTCCACGACCATGGTCACCGCGCCGCCCCACTCGCCGCCGACGGCGAAGCCCTGGAGGAAGCGCAGCGTGACCAGCAGGATGGGCGCCCAGATGCCGATGGTCCGGTAGTCCGGCAGCAGGCCGACGACGACGGTCGCCGCGCCCATCAGGAACAGCGTGAGCATGAGCGCTTTCTTGCGCCCCACGCGGTCCCCGAAGTGACCGAAGATCACTCCGCCGAGCGGGCGGGCGATGAAGCCGACCGCGAAGGTGGCGAACGCGGCGAGCGTGCCGGCCGCGGGTGAGAAGTCGGGAAAGAACTCCGTGCCGAAGACCAGTGCCGCGGCGAGGCCGTAGATATAGAAGTCGTACCACTCGATCGTGGTGCCGATCATGCCGGCCAGGGCCGTTCGGCGGATGGCGGAGGCGGCCCGGGGAGCCTGGTGGGACTGGCCGGTTCTGGCGTCGGTTGCTGTGTCGGTGACGGGAATATGGCTCATGCGGCTGCGCTGCTCTCGTCTGGGGAGTCGGGTGAACGTGTCGGCCGCGTCAGAGAGTTGGCACCATGCCGCCGTCACACCGCAGGGCACTGCCCGTGACGTACGCGGCCTGGGTGCCGCACAGAAACGCGGCGACGGCGCCGAACTCATCGGGGTCGCCGTAGCGCCCGGCCGGGATCGCGGCCTTGGACGCGGCCTCGACCTCGTCGGGCGACTGACCGGTGCGCCGGGCGGTGGCCTCGTCGATCTGCCGGGCGCGCGGGGTGGCGATGCGGCCGGGAAGCAGGGAGTTGACCGTCACGCCGTGGGCGGCGACTTCGGCGGCGAGGGTCTTCAGATATCCGGCGAGCGCGGCCCGCCCGAGGTTGGACAGGGAAAGGTTCGGCAGGGGCGCCTGCACGCTCGTCGAGCTGATGCTCAGAATGCGGCCCCACCCCTTCTCGACCATGGCCGGGAGGGTGCCCCGCACCAGAATCTGCTGGGGTGTGACCAGCGTGGCGATGGCCTGCTCGATCCCGGCGGTGTCGATGGCGCGGGCGGGTCCGGGCGTGGGCCCCGGCCCATTCAGTACGAGGATGTCGAGGTCGCCGACGGCCTCGCGGGCCGCCGTGAGGAGCCGCTCCGCGCCACCGTCCGCGACCAGGTCACAGCCCACGCCGACCGCGCCCGGCAGCTCGCCCGCCACCTCCTTGGCTCGTTCGCCCGAGCGGCCGGTGACCACGACGGTGACGCCTTCCTCCGCCAGGGCCCGGGCGGTCGCCCGGCCGAGACCGGAGGTGGACGCGCAGATGAGTGCTGTTTTGCCTGCCAGACCGAGTTGCATGGCACCTTCCTGTGTCTGAAATATAAGACGCCGTCTTATATGCAAACCAGATGGTGCCCACGTGTGCGGCACACGTCAAGGCTTGACGCCCGCCGAAACGACGAGCGAGACTCCGATTTCTCAGACAGCGTCTGATATCTCGTCGTTCGTGGAACGGCCTTCGACACCCGCACATCGAGAGGCATGACAGTGACCGGCACCCAGCCCCAAGCGGCATCCGCAGCCCCCGAGCGGCCTCGTGTGGCGCGGCAGCGACCCCGGTGGAGCGAGCTCCGGGAGGTTCTGCGACTGCGCCGGCCGACCCTCAACCCGGTCGAGCGGCGGCTCGGAGCCGCACTCACCATCGGCGACCTCCGCGCGGTGGCGGTGCGCACGACTCCGCGAGCGGTGTTCGACTACGTGGACGGCGCGGCCGACGCGGAGCTGACCCTGCGGCGCAACAGGGCGGCGTTCGCGGCGGTCGAATTCGTGCCGGAGTATCTGTCGCCGGTCGACCATCCGGACTTGTCCACGCGGCTGTTCGGCCGGGAGATCGCGATGCCGCTGATCTTCGCGCCGACCGGTTACACCCGGATGATGCACCACGAGGGCGAGGCGGCGGTCGCCCGCGTGGCCGCCCGCCACGGCCTGCCCTACACCCTGTCCACCGTGGGCACCTCGACCGTCGAGGACGTCGCCGCGGCGGCTCCCGGCGGCGAACACTGGTTCCAGCTCTACCTGACCCGGAACGAGCGCCTCAACACGGAGCTTCTCGACCGTGCGCTCGCGGCCGGGTTCACCACCGTGGTCCTCACCGTCGACACACCGGTGGCGGGCCGACACCCCAAGGACATGCGCAACGGCCTCACGATCCCGCCCTCGCTCACCATGCGGACGCTGTTCGGGATGGCCCGTTATCCGTCCTGGGCGCTGAACAAGCTGACCACGGCCCCGATCGCATTCGCGTCGCTGAGCGGCATGAGCGGTGGGGGTGTGAGCGGTGTGGGTGGCATGAGCGGTGACACGATCGACGCCGTGCGGGTCGCCGACGTCGTCTTCGAACCGACACTGAGCTACGAGCACCTGGCATGGCTGCGCGCCCACTGGCCGCACCGGTTGCTGGTCAAGGGGATCCTCGGCCCGCGCGACGCGGGCCGGGTCGTCGAGGCGGGCGCGGACGGTGTGATCGTGTCCAACCACGGCGGGCGGCAGCTCGACCGCACACCGGCCACCCTCACGGTGCTGCCCGAGATACGCGAGGAACTCGGCCCTGACGCCACGGTGATCCTCGACAGCGGTGTCACCCACGGTCAGGACATCCTGGCCGCGCGGGCGCTCGGGGCGGACGCGGTCATGATCGGCCGTGCCTATCTGTACGGCCTGATGGCCGGTGGCGAACGGGGCGTGGAGCGTGCCGTCACGATCCTGCGCGAGGAGTACGCGCGCAGCCTGCAACTGCTCGGCCTGAAGGCGAGCGCCGCCATCGCACGGCATCACCTGCGCATGCCGTGAGCGGTCGTACACGTTGAGCGGTCCGGGTACGGGAAAGGGCCCGTCGGGGGAAGCGGGCCCTTTCCCATACGCAAGGCCCCTCAGCCGCGTGCGCCGCGGCCCGGCCTCAGGAGGCCCGCTGGGGAATCCCCAGCGGGTTCGCGTCGCGCAGGGCCGATGGCAGCAGGTGCTGTGGCACACCCTGATAGGCGACCGGCCGCAGGAACCGGGAGATGGCCTCGGTCCCCACCGAGGTCGTACCCGGCGCGGTGGTGGCCGGGTAGGGGCCGCCGTGCTGCTGGGCGTAGGTGACCGACACGCCCGTGGGCCACTGGTTCCAGAGCACACGTCCGGCCTTGGCGGCCAGCAGCCTGATCAACTCCGCTGCGATGGCATCGTCGTCCTCGCCCTGGATGGACGCGGTCAACTGTCCGTCGATGACCTTCGCCACGTCGAGCAGTTCGCTCTCCTCCGCGTACTCGACCACCAGCGCCGCCGGTCCGAACACCTCGCGGATGAGCGTATCCGGGGCGCTGAGCAGTTCGGCCGAGGTCGTGCACAGCACCGTCGGCGACGGATCCGTGGCTGCCTGGTCGCCACTCACCACGACACGCACCCCGGCCGCATCGCGCAACTCCCGTACCGCACTCGCATAGGAGGTCCGGATGCGATCGTTGAGCAACGTCGACGCGTTGCCCGGAACCGCGCCGGGAAGCCGCTCCACCAGCTCGGCCGAGGCCGGAACCAGCAGGATGCCGGGCTTGGTGCAGAACTGTCCGGCGCCGAGCGTGAACGAGCCGACGAACTCCGAGACGATCGCGGGCCCGCGCCGCTCGGCGGCGGCCTCCGTCACGAACACCGGGTTGACGCTGCCGAGTTCACCGAAGAACGGGATGGGCTCCGGACGGCCCGTGGCGAGGTCGAACAGCGCCCGGCCCGCCTCGATCGATCCGGTGAACGCACCCGCCTTCACCCGCGGGTCCACGATGGCGGCCCGTCCAGCCTCCGTACCGAAGACCACGTCGAAGAGCCCCTCGGGCGCGCCCGAGGACCGCAGTGCGTGCCGCACCACCTCCGCCGTGGCGGCCGAGAGCCTGGGGTGGCCGGGGTGGGCCTTGACCACGACCGGGCAGCCGGCCGCGAGCGCCGAGGCGGTGTCCCCGCCCGCCACGCCGAAGGCGAACGGGAAGTTGCTCGCGGCGAAGACGACCACGGGACCGAGTGGTTCGAGCACCCGGCGCAGATCGGGCCGTGGGCCCATCGGCCACGCGGGGTCGGCGCGGTCGATCGTGGCCCCGAGATATTCCCCCCGCGTCACCACTTCGGCGAAGAGCCGTAGCTGGAAAACCGTACGGACCATCTCGTTGCGCAGCCGGGTCTGCCCGAGGGAGGTCTCCTCGTCCGCGATCGCCACGAGCTTCGGCGCGGCCTCTTCGAGCGCGGAGGCGATGGCTTCGAGAAACGGGGCCCGGTCGGCCGGCTGGAGACGGCTCCACTGCTCGAACGCGCCTGCGGCGGCGTCGAGTTTATGCGCCAGGACCTGCGCGTTCGTCGCATCGGTCATCAAGCTTGCTCCCTCAGTGCGTCTTAAATATGAGACATAATCTCAATCTCAAGACACAGTTGCATGCGTCGGGGTGCTCGTCAACGTGCTTGACGGCGACTGGGACCGGCTCACATACTCAACCCGCAAGACAACCCGTAAGACGTCGTCTGAAATTTCGTACACGGTGATCCGTGCGCGGTGATCCGTACACAGTGAGGCGTGGCTCAATGAAGGCAGCAGTACTGCACCGGCCCGGTGCGCCGTTGACCGTCGAGGACGTCGATCTCGACGACCCCGGACCGGGCGAGGTCACCCTCCGCGTGCTCGCCGCCGGTGTGTGCCACAGCGATCTGCACTACATGAACGGCGACCTCAACGTCCGCCTGCCCGCGGTGCTCGGGCACGAGGGGACCGGCATCGTCGAGCGGGTGGGGGAGGGGGTGACCCGGGTCCGCCCCGGCGACACCGTCATCACCTTGTGGCGTCCGCGGTGCGGCGACTGCGAGTTCTGTACGACAGGCCGCCCCGCCCTGTGCCCGCTCGGCCGGGTGCAGTCGGCCTCCGGCGGCCTGCTCGACGGGACCCAGCGGCTGAACCTGAACGGCGAGAAGGTCCACCACCTCATGGGCGTCTCCTGCTTCGCCGAGCAATGCGTCGTCTCGGAACGGTCGGTCCTCACGATCGACCCGGACATCCCGCCGGAGATCGCGGCGATCGCCGGATGCGCCGTGGTGACCGGGGCCGGTGCGGCGCTCAACGTCATGAAGGACGCCACCGGAGAGGGCGTCGTGGTCATCGGCGCCGGAGGCGTCGGGCTCAGTGCGGTCATGGGGCTGCGCCTCGTCGGCGCCGATCCGATCGTCGCGGTCGACACGGTGGACGCCAAGCTGGAGAAGGCACTTGAGCTGGGCGCCACCCATGCGGTCAACGCCCGCACGCATCGCCTCCCCGAGGAACTCACCAGGATCTCGCCGAGACCGATGGCCTGGTCGCTGGACGCGGTCGGCACGCCTCACACGCTCGCCCAGGCGGTCGAGGTCGTGGGCACCGGCGGGACCGCCGTCGCCGTCGGCCTCGGCAAGGTGGGCGCCACCGCGGCTGTGCCCATCAATGCCTTGGTGCAGCAGGAGAAGCGGCTGATCGGCAGCCTCTACGGCTCGGCCAACACACCGGTCGACATCCCCAAGCTCGTCGAACTGTTCAAGACCGGCCGCCTGCCCCTCGACAAGCTGCTCGGTGAACAATACGAACTGTCGGCGATCAACGAGGCGTACGCCGCGCTGTCGCGGGGCGCCACCGGCCGTGCTGTGATCATCCCTGGTCACCAGCGCTCGTAGGGAGAGACGGATGAGGAAGAATCTGACCGCGGACCTGGGCCGGCGGCTGTGGCAAGCGGGTAACGAGGCCACCGCGGACGAGTCCACCGCGGTCGACGCCGCCGCGGCCGATCAGCTCGATGACCTCGAAATGGCCTACGCCGTCGAGAGCGCGACCCGCGACTTGGCGGTGGCGGCCGGTGGCCGGGTGATCGGCTACAAGGTCGGCCTCACGGCACAGCCCGTGCGGGACACCTTCGGCGCCGACGAGCCCGCGGCGGGCCACCTGCTCGCCGACCGGCTGCTGGAGGACGGCGAACCCCTCGCCACGGTTGGGCTGTTCGCCCCCATGGCGGAGGTGGAGATCGCGTTCATCCTGGGCGAGGCGCTGCCCGGCCCGCGGGTGACCGCGCAGGATGTCCGTAACGCCACCGCCGCGGTCGCACCGGCCTTCGAGATCGTCGACAGCAGGTGGCGCGGCGGCCCGCGGACGCTCCCCATGCTCGTCGCCGACAACACCAACGCCGCTCGCGCGCTGCTGGGGCCCCCGGTCGCCCCACCCGCGTCAGCGGACCTGGCGAAGATCACCGCCACGCTGACGAGCGGCGCCCGTACGGTGCCGGGAAGCGCGTCCGCCGTCATGGGCGACCCCGCCGAGGCGGTCGCATGGCTGGCCCGGCACCTGCTGCGCGGCGGACGGCGGCTGGAAGCCGGTGACATCGTCCTGAGCGGCACTCTGTGCACCCCGACGGCGATCGGCACTGGTGACCGCCTGGTCGCCGACCTCGGCGAACTGGGCCGGATCGCCCTTGACGTCAACTGACGAACGCCGCCCGGGCGGATGGCCGTGCCGCCTGCGGCGAGCTGCTCCCCTCCCCGCCCCTTCCCGTAACCGGGGCTCCGCCCCAGACCCCGGGGTCCAGGGGCGCGGACCCCGGCAGCGGGCACGGGGTGCAGGTTGCTCGCCTCCCTCCGTCCCCTGGCATCGATGTGCGGCTCCGCCGCGTGGCGGGGTTCCGCCACGGACCCGGGGTCCAGGGGCGGAGCCCCTGGTATCGGGAAGGGGCGGGGTGGGGAAAGATCCGCCGGACACCCCGTGGCACCTCGGCGCCGACCGGTCCGCAGGCGACCGACGACAGCCACCCCGGCCAGTGGCGCCGCCTGCTCGGTATCTCCCTCGACGGCCTCCGCGCCCGCCCGCAACACCGAGCCTCTGCCCGAGCCCGAGCGCGATCCGGCACTCCACGCGGGCGCGTCCGCGAGCGAACTCGTCGTCTGATATTTTGGACGTCGTCTGCTTATAGGTGTGCTGGGAGGACATCGTGGCGCGACTCACCGCTCCGGCCCTGCGCCGGGGTCTGGACATCCTGGAGCTGCTCGTCGACCAGGACGAGGGGCTGCGGGTTCCGGAGATCACCCAGCACCTCGGGCTGCCCCGTGCCACCACGCACGAACTCGTCAACACACTGGCCGACCGGGGCTATGTGACCGTCTCCAAGGAGACCGGACGCGTTGCCATAGGGCTCAACGCCCTGCGGCTCGGCGCCGGATACGAGCGCGGGCTCGACCTCGCCACCGTGGGCCGGGAGTGTGCCGGTGAGGTGGCGCGGGCATGCGGCGAAACGGTCCAGGTGGTCGTACGGGACGGCAGATTCGCGGTGTTCATCGTGCGCATCGACAGCAAGTACTCGGTCCGGTTGGTGTCGCAGGTGGGCAGCCGGCTGCTCGCGTCCTGCACCGCGGGCGGAAAAGCGCTGCTGAGCGCCCTGCCGGCCCGGGAGCTCGATGAGCTGTTCCCGAACGACAAGGCGCTTCAGCAGATGACGTCGAACAGCATCTCCACGCGGAAGCGGCTGCTGGCCGAGGTCGAAGAGGCCCGCGAGCGCGGCTGGACCGAGGAGTACTGCGAGTCCAATGACCACGCGGCCTGTGTCGCCGCGCCGGTGTACGACCGGCTCGGCCACTGCGTGGCGGCCATGAGCATCTCGGTGCCCACCCCGCGGTGGGGCGACACCGAGAAGGAGCGCTACGTCGAGTTGGTCCTCGACGGGGCACGGGCGATGGCCCAGCGCCTCGGAGCGAGCGTGCCTTCCTGAGCACCCCTGGGTGGCCCGGTACGACCCGTCACGCAGGCGCGGTCGCCCGGGTGGGGGCTCAGCGTTCCAGCATCCGCATACCGGCCTCGGTGTGAGTGTCTCCGACGGCCGGGGGCAGGCTGGAGAGCCTGGCCAGGACATCCGCGCTGAGCTGGAGGCGGTCCGCGGCGGTGTTCTCCTCCACGCGGGCCACCCGCTTGGTGCCGGGGATGGGCGCGAGGTCGTCACCCTGGGCGAGCAGCCAGGCGAGGGCGACCTGGGCCGGTGTGCCGCCCGCCTCGGCGGCGATGGCCTGGACCTCGTCCGCGAGACGCAGATTGCGCTGGAAGTTCTCGCCGGTGAAGCGCGGGTTGCCGCGCCGGAAGTCGCCTTCCTCGAAGTCGGCCTCGTCCCGGACGGTCCCGGTGAGGAAGCCGTGTCCCAGTGGCGAGAACGGGACCAGACCGATGCCCAGCTCACGCAGTACCGGCAGGACGCGCTCCTCCAGTCCGCGGGTCCACAGCGAGTACTCGGACTGCACCGCGGTGATGGGGTGGACGGCGTGGGCGCGGCGGATCGTGTCCGGCCCGGCCTCGGACAGGCCGATATGCCGCACCTTGCCCTCGGCGACCAGTTCCGCCACGGCCCCGACGGTCTCCTCGATGGGGGTGCCGGGGTCGACGCGGTGCTGGTAGTACAGGTCGATGTGGTCGGTGCCCAGCCGTTTCAGCGACCCTTCCACGGCGGTGCGGATATTGGCCGGGCTGGAGTCGAGGTGCCACGGGCCCGCCCCGGAGTGGGCGATCATGCCGAACTTGGTGGCCAGCACCACCTGATCGCGTCGGCCCTTCAGGGCCTGGCCGAGGAGTTCCTCGTTGATGTAGGGGCCGTAGATCTCCGCGGTGTCGATGAGGGTGACGCCCAGCTCCAGCGCCCGGTGGACGGTACGGATGGACTCCGCGTCATCCGTTCCGGCGCCGGTGAGGCCATGGGACATGCCCATCGCACCCAGACCGATACGGGAAACCTCCAGGTCACCCAGGTTGATGTACTTCATCGGTGATCACTTCTCCTGATGGGTGTGGTCGGTCCGGTGCCTGTTCACGGGCGGATGAGGACCTTCAGGGCCTCGCGGTCGTTCATCGCCCGGTAGCCGTCGGCCACGTCCTCCAAGGCCAGCGTGCGGTCGAAGACCCGGCCGGGCCGGATCGAGCCGTCGAGGATGTGCGGCATCAGCTCCTCGATGTACGCGCGGGCCGGGGCGACGCCACCGGTGAGCGTGATGTTGCGCATGAAGTCGCCGAACCCGAACGTCACATCGCTGTACTGCGGGGCGCCGACACGGCTGATCCTGCCGCCGTCGCGGACCACGCCGAAGCTCTGCGCCAGCGCGTCGCTCAGGCCCACGCATTCCAGGACCTTACGGGTGCCCTCGCCGCCGGTCAGGTCACGCACCCGGGCGATGCCCTCCTCGCCGCGCTCGGCCACCACATCGGTGGCGCCGAAGTCACGGCCCAGATCGGTGCGCCGGGGGTGCCGGCCCATCAGGATGATCCGCTCGGCGCCCCGGAGCTTGGCGGCGATCACGGCCGCCAGGCCCACGGCGCCGTCCCCGACGACGGTGACGCTGTCGCCGCGCTCGACACCTGCGGTACGGGCCGCGTGGTAGCCGGTGCACAGGATGTCGGACAGGGTCAGCAGATCCGGCAGCAGCTCGGCGTCCTCACCGACCGGCAGCTTCACCAGGGTGCCGTCGGCGTACGGGACCCGCGCGATCTCCCCCTGGCCGCCGTCGACACCGTTCACGCCCCACTGCCCGCCGTGCACACAGGAGGTCTGCAAACCGTCGTGGCAGTACGCACAGGTGTTGTCGGCCCACATGAACGGGGCCACCACCAGGTCACCGGGGACGAGGCCGCGCACCTCGGCGCCGGTCTCCTCGACGACGCCCAGGAACTCATGGCCCATGTGCCGGGGCGTGTCGGTGTGCGGCAGGGACTTGAAGGGCCACAGATCGCTGCCGCAGATGCAGGACAGCACGATCCGCACCACCGCGTCGGTGGGGTTCTGGATCTTCGGGTCGGCGACGTCCTCGACGCGTACGTCGTCGGCCGCGTACAGCAGGGTGGCGCGCATGGGCGCAGCTCCTCGATATATGGGCGGGGTGGTGGAAGGGAACCGAAAGTGGCGGCTCCGGGCCGCTCGACCGTCTCGGGCCCAGGAGGCCGGTCGGCGCGACACCATCGAGCCTGCCGCTTCGTGCCCGCGTCAGGCAGGCCGAGGTATGCGGGGGAGCGGCCAGCGGGGGTGTGACAGGGCCCCCCTCACCGGGCGTGTCCCGGCGGCGGCGGGGAGACACTGGCCCTATGGCACCCGAGCAGCACGGCGGCGGCGAGGAACTGGGGCGCTTCCTGCGCGCCCGCCGCACCCAGACCAGCCCCCAGGCCGCCGGCCTCACCCCGGGGCCCGGCATCCGCCGTACCCCCGGCCTGCGCCGCGAGGAGCTGGCCACCCTGGCCGGGGTCAGCATCGACTACTACACCCGTCTGGAACGCGGCAAGGAAACCCGCCCCAGCCCCGCCGTGGTCGATGCCCTCGGGCGCGCCCTCCAGCTCGACGACGCCGAGCACCAGCACCTGCGCGACCTGGCCGTCCGTGCCGCCCGCTACGCACCCAAGCCCGCCCCGGCCCCCAGCCGCACCGTGCGCCCCCATCTGAAGCTGCTGCTGGAGACGGTGCGCCCGAACCCCGCGTACATCGTCAGCCGCAGCATGGACATCCTCGCCCACAACCCCGGCGGCCTCGCCCTCTACGCCGGCATCGCCGACTGGCCCGTCAAGCAGCGCAACATCGCCCGCTACCTCTTCCTCCACCCCGCGGCCCATGAGGTCTTCCCCGACTGGGAGAACCAGATCCGCGGGTGCGTCGCCCGCCTGCGCGCCCTGGCCGGCACCGACCCCGACGCCCCCGACCTCACCACTCTCGTCGGTGAACTGCTCCTCAAGAGCCCCGACTTCGCGGGTCTGTGGGAGCGCTACGAGGTCACCGGCCGCAAGCACACCGCCAAGACCTTCCAGCACCCCCACGTCGGCAAGATCACCCTCGTCTTCCAGGGCATGGCCCTCGAAGGCACTCCCGGCCACCGCATGGGCGTCTACACGGCCGAACCCGGCACCCCGGACCACGACGCCATGCTCCTGCTCGACATGACCGCCACGCCCACCGAGCCACGGCCCTCCGCCTCCGAACACAAGCGCTGACCGGCCGAGCCCGGCGGCGAGGGCTCACCGGGCAGTTGTGGTGGCCGCGTGCGCGACCGCCTTGGGGAGACGGGCGCGCCAGGTGAGCGACGTCTTCTCCACCCTCGCGGCCAGCCTCTTCGCTGCCGGATCGGCGCCCGCCGAGCGCTGTGAGTGGGCGATCTTCGCCGCCTGGTCGAGGTGTTCGCGTATCGCCGCGAGGAAGAGCGTGTCGAAGGCGGCGCCCTTGGTGCCCTTGATGGTGCGCAGTTCGTCGTCGGTCACCATGCCGGGCATGTCGTGCCCCCGGTGCGGGTTGGTGTCGGGGACGCCCGCCCGGGCGAGCAGTTTCCGCGACTGGACGAGTTCGTCGCGGTAGGCGGTGGCCACCGGTTTCGCCCACTTCTTCACCCCGGCGTCAAAAGCGTGGTCCGGGACCAGGTCCAGCAGGAGGGTCGCCTGGTCGTCCATCGCGATCATTAGCTGGAGCCAGCCGATATCGGTGGAGTTGAAGGTCCCCGACGTCGCCTGCCCGCTCGGGGACCGCGTGGCGGGGTGCCGCGCGGCCGACGTCGACCGCGCCTCGCGCGGCGGTTTCCCGCTGCCGTCGTCGCAGCCGGCAGTGAGCAGCGTGGCGGCGGCGAGCAGCGCCGCTACGGACACCGCCCGCCGTGTGACGGTTGCCGCTGTCATGTCGACTCCCCTCGTCCGGCGTGGCCGGAGCCCCGGTGAGGGGACTCCGCCCACAGGCAAGGCCGTGTCGCCCTGCCGGGCCATGTGGCCTGCGCTCTCCTCCTCCGTCAGGGACGGCCGTCGGCACCGCACTTGACGATGACGTTGATGCAGTCACGCACCCGCCGGGCCATCTCGTCCTCGGGCCAGGCGTTGAAGAAGTCACCGTGCATGGTGTACCCGGCGCCCGACGCCAGCTTGAACCGCGAGGGGTCGCCGCTGACCGGGTAGCGGAGCACCTGGCGCAGCTTCGGCACGGCGACCGGGTGGGTGACCGGGCACTGGCCGCCGACCGGGTACGCCATGTGGCTCTTGTGGTCGGGCGAGTCCAGGTCCTTGCCGTTCCAGCACTGCGGGAAGTCGAGGTAGGACTCCAGCATCGAGCCGGCGGGGCAATTCACGAAGTCCTTGGCGGGGTTGACCTCTCCGTGGTGCAGACAGGACCAGCGTGCGATGGACGTGGGGTCACCGACCCCGGTGGCCTTGGCGTTGCCCGCCACGATCCGCAGCCCCAGGGGGAGCGGCTTGATGGTGGCGATCACATCGTCGCGCACGCCTTCACCGAGGTAGTAGAAGGTGGTGCCGGTGGGTTCGACCTCCTTGCCGTTGTCGTAGAGGGTGGGGGTCCAGTACGACGACAGGTCGGCGGTCGGGCTGCAACTGGTCCTGCCCCGTTGCAGGGCGGCCAGATCGGTGTGCGCGGTGGTCGAGTCGTTCCCGAAGAAGCTGTGCATATGGGACGCGCCGGGGAGCCCCGGGAACACGATCGGGTCGTCCGGCAGCCGGTGGGTGAACGGGCACTGGGCGACGAACTCCGCGACGCGCACCGGTGCGTTGGCGCTCCGCGGGCCCGACGCCGCGCCCGCCTTGCCGGTGGCGCGCAGCTCGGCACGCGCACTGGCCGGGCCGATGGAGAGCAGGGACAGGACGAGGCCGAGGGCGGCAAGGACGACGCCCGGACCCCGCCAGTGGCCGAGGACACGCCGTAAGGGCGGGAAGCGTGGGGGTGTGGCGGACATGACTCTCCTTTCCGTGCACGCACGGAAGAGCGAAAAGAGCGGGAGAGAGCCCAGCGGTGTGGTCACACGGGGCTGCCGAGAGAGCGCTCTCTCGGAGCGATGCTGCGGACGCTAGAGGTGGCCCACACCACTGTCAAGAGCCTGCGGCAGCGGGGATGCTGTCGCAGGCTTCGGCGTCCGCTCGGTCAGTCCTCGGAACCCGGATCGGTTCGCTCGGCCGGGGCCGAGGGCAGCAGATGAATGAGCAGCAGAACGATCCCGGAAATCGTGAACACGCGCGTGGCGGCCTCCAGGCCGTTCCACTTCTCCGACTGCCACATGGCGAACCACTCGCCGCCGATGCCGATGAACCCGGCGCCGAAGAGCAGCATCAGCATCAACAGCCCCACGGTGCCGGTCCGACGGGCGCGGCGGACGCGGTCTGCGGGCGGCCCCGCGAACCACATGGCCGTCGCGGCGAGGAGGACAAGAGCGGAGAGGGTCTCCCAGGCGATGATGGCGACGTAGGCGGTGTCCTGGAGCGCGGTGGAGTCGATGGCCCGCCACATCAGGTCGTCGTCCTTGAACGTGGTGTCCATCGCCAGGACATGCCGCACGAACTGCTGGTTGCTGTCGAAGTCGGTGATGTTCCCGAAGGCGACGAGCGTGATGTACAGCGCGATCGTCCCGGTGAGCACCCCCGAGGTCATCGCGTAGATACGGGGTGAACGTATTCTGCCGGTTCGCTCTGTCACGATGACCTCTGTCTCCCGTTGGATCCCGCTGACCATGAAGCGTGCGGGAGCCGTAGCGTACAACTGACCGGATCAGAGCGGTGATGGACGCCGTACAGGCGCTGTACAGACGCCGTACGGCTGCCGAGCCGGGCCGACGGCGGGGGAGACGCGGGTCACATGCGTCCATGTCACAGCGGGTCGGGCTACCCCGTCTCAGGGGTGTAGCCACTGAACGACCACAGAGGAGCACACCATGGACGCGCGACTGAACTACTCCGCCAGCCAGACCGCCGGCAAGGTCCTGAGGCCCGTCATGGCGGCGGGCAGGGCGGTCAAGGAGTCGCCGCTGCCGGTGGCGACGCAGGAGCTGGTGGCGATACGGGTGAGCCAGATCAACGGCTGCGCCGTCTGCATCGACATGCACACCAAGGAAGCCGCCGCGGCCGGTGAGACCCCGGTGCGGCTGAACCTGGTCGCGGTATGGCGGGAGGCCACCGTCTTCACCGATGCCGAACGGGCCGCGCTGGCGCTGGCGGAGGAGGGGACCCGGGTCGCGGACGCGGCCCGTGGGGTCGGCGACGAGGTGTGGGCGAATGCCACCGAGCACTATGACGAGGAGCAGCTCACCGCGCTGGTGATCCTGGTCTCCTTCATGAATATGGTGAACCGGCTGAACGTCATCACCCAGCAGCCCGCGGCCGGTGACTACGAGGCCGGGCAGTTCCACTGACCGGCAGCGGCAACAGCAATGCCAGCGGGAACAGCAACGGCGTCGGCAACGGGCCCAGAGGAAAGGGGGATTCGGCGTGAACAAGGTCGAGGAGTTCGAGGAGCTGCGGCCGCTGCTGTTCTCGATCGCCTATCGGATCCTGGGCAGTGTGAGCGAGGCCGAGGACGCGGTGCAGGAGACCTGGCTGCGCTTCGACGGCTCGGCGACCCGGCCCACGTCGACCAAGGCGTTTCTCTCGGCCACGGTGACGCGGATCTCGATCGATGTGCTGCGCTCGGCGCGCGTGCGACGGGAGGAGTACGTGGGCCCGTGGTTCCCCGAGCCGCTGCTCAGCGATCCGTATCAGGATCCGGCCCGGGCGGTGGAGCTGGCCGACTCGGTGTCGATGGCGGCGCTGTTGCTGCTGGAGCGGCTCAGCCCGCTGGAGCGGGCGGTGTTCGTGCTGCGGGAGGTGTTCGCCTTCGGGTTCGACGAGGTCGCCACGGCGGTGGGACGTTCGGAGGCGGCGTGCAGGCAGTTGCTGGTGCGGGCGCGGCGGCATATGGAGGCGGGGCGGCCGCGGTTCGAGGCGGACCGGCGGGAGCGGCAGGAGCTGGCCACGCGGTTCTTCGACGCGCTGAAGGACGGCGATGTGGGCGCGCTGCGGAATCTGCTGGCCGCCGATGTGCAGTTGGTCGGGGACGGCGGCGGCAAGGCCCCGCGGCTGGCCAAGGCCGTCATGGGCGCGGAGAACGTGGCCCGGCTGCTGGGCACGGTCTTCCCCTGGCTGCTGCGGATCGATGTGTCGTTCGAGCTTCATGAGGTCAACGGCCAGCCCGGCGCGGTCTTCCGGGAGCGGGACGGCAAGGTGCTCCAGACCTTGGTCCTCGATGTGCTCGACGGGCAGATTCAGGCCATCCGCGCGGTGATCAATCCCGACAAGCTCGGCCACCTCGGACCGGTCGGCGACGCCTGGGCCGTCGACCGCGAGGTGCGGCGGGCCCGTCGGCGGTCGACCTGACCCCGGGACGTGGTCTCCCACCCGTGACCAGTCCGACACCCTGATCGTTCGACGATCTTGATAGTCTCGGGGAGCCAGTCGTGCCACATCCGAGGCCAGGGAATCCGGTGTGAATCCGGAGCTGACGCGCAGCGGTGAGGGGGACGGGCGGGGCATGTGACACCCACTGGGAGGAGTCCGTGACGGCCGCGAAGCCGCCGCGGACGAGCCCGGGAAGGGGCCCCGTCCGGACGAACCCGAGTCCGAAGACCTGCTGGCACCTCCGCGCCCCGTGCGGGGAGGACGTCCGTAGGCCAGGCTCCGCGTACGAGCCCCGACAACCGAGGCATGCCCGTGCTCCGCTCTGCCCGCCGTACCGCGGCCCTCCTGCTCGCCCCCGCCCTCCTGCTCACCGCGTGCGGTGGCTCCGGCGGCGACGGCGCGGCCGGCACGAAGCCCGCCGGTGCGGGCTTTCCGCGCACCATCGACAACTGCGGCCACAAGGTCACGGTGAAGTCCGTCCCCAAGCGTGCCCTCTCGCTCAACCAGGGCACCACGGAGATCCTGCTCTCCCTCGGCCTCGCCGACCGCATGGCGGGCACCGCCACCTGGACCGACCCGGTGATGAAGGGCCTGGAGAAGGCGAACGCGACGGTGCCGCGCCTGGCGGACAACGCGCCGTCCTTCGAGAAGGCCCTGGACGCCGAACCCGACTTCGTCACCGCCTCGTTCGTCTCCACCCTCGGCAAGGGCGGCGTGGCCACCCGCGAGCAGTTCGAGAAACTGGGCGTGCCCACGTATGTCTCGCCGTCCGACTGCTCGGCGGGCCGGGACCCCGACAGCGGTGGCGACGGCTCCCGCAGCAAGCCGCTCACCCTGGACGCCGTCTACGGCGAGATACGCGACCTGGCCCGCGCGTTCGGCGTCGACGAGCGTGGCGAGAAGCTCGTCGCGCGGTTGCGGCAGCGGGTGCGTACGGCCGCCGAGGGAGTGGACGCCTCCGGCGTCTCGCTCATGTACTGGTTCGCCAACTCCCAGTCGCCCTACCTCGCCGGCTGCTGCGGCGCGCCGGGCGCCATCACCCGGGCCGTCGGGGCGAAGAACGCCTTCTCCGACACCCACGACGAGTGGCCGCAGATCAACTGGGAGACCGTGGCCGACCGCGACCCGGACGTCATCGTCCTCGGCGATCTCACCCGCAAGCAGCAGACCGCGGAGACCGCCAAGGCCAAGATGCGTTTCCTGGAGACCAACGCCGCCACCCGCAATCTCACCGCCGTGAAGAAGAAGCGGTACGTCCTGCTCAGCGGGCAGGCGATGAACCCGTCCATCCGCACCGTCGAAGGGGTCGAGCAGGTCGCCGCCGGGCTGCGCGACTTCGGACTCGCCAAGTGACCCCCCGCCTCCGGCTGCTGATCGCGGGAGGGCCGGCCGCGCTGCTCGCGTCGATCGCCGTCGCCGTGACCATCGGCCCCGCCGACATCTCCACGTCCGACGTCTGGGCGGCGGTCTCCGCCCATCTCGGCCTGGGCGAGAGCACGTTGCCACCGCTGCGCGACGGCATCGTATGGAACCTGCGCATGCCCCGCACCCTGCTCGCCGCGGTGTGCGGGGCGGGGCTGGCCCTGTGCGGGGCCGTGATGCAGTCCCTGCTGCGCAATCCGCTGGCCGACCCCTTCGTCCTCGGGGTGTCCTCCGGCGCCTCCACCGGTGCCGTCGCCGTGGTCGTCCTCGGCGTGGGCGGCGGGGCCGTGTCGCTGTCGGCGGGCGCGTTCATCGGCGCGCTGCTCTCCTTCGGCCTGGTCCTGATGCTCAGCCACAGCCTCGGCGGCAGCACCGACCGTGTGGTGCTGTCCGGGGTGGCCGCCATGCAACTGTTCTCCGCGCTGACCTCGTTCACCGTCCTCACCTCCGCGGACGCCGACACCACCCGCGCCGTGCTGTTCTGGCTCCTCGGCTCGCTCACCGGCGCCGGCTGGAGCGATGTGCTGCTGTGTGCCGTCGTCCTGGCCGGCGTCCTCCTGGTCTGTCTCGGACACGCCCGCACCCTGGACGCGTTCGCCTTCGGCGAGGAGGCCGCCGCAGCGCTCGGCGTCCGGGTGGCCCGCACCCGCCTCGTCCTGCTGTGCGCGACGGCGCTGCTCACCGCGACCCTGGTCAGCTCCGCCGGGGCCATCGGCTTCGTCGGCCTGGTCCTCCCGCATGCCACCCGCGCCCTCACCGGGTCCGGCCACGCCCGCCTCCTGCCGGTCACCGCACTGGCCGGAGCCATCTTCCTGGTGTGGGTGGACACCGCCGCCCGCACCGTGATCGACCCCCAGGAGGTCCCGGTGGGCGTGGTGACGTCCCTCATCGGCGTACCGGCCTTCGTCGCCGTGCTCTACCGCGGCCGGAGGAAGACATGACCGACTCCCTTCCCGCGGACACCGCGGACACCGCGGACACCGCGGACACCGCCGACGCGGCACCCGGACTCCGCGCGGACCGGGTCAGCCGCCGCGCCGACGGCCGGCTCATCGTCGACGGCGTCACCCTCACCCTGCGCCCCGGCGAGACGCTGGGCCTGCTCGGCCCCAACGGCTCCGGCAAATCCACCCTGCTGCGGCTGCTCGCCGGGATCCTCGCCCCCTCCGCCGGAGTCGTCACCCTGGACGGCCGCCCACTGCCGAGAGTCGGCCGCCGCGCCACGGCCCGCCGTATCGCCACCGTCGAACAGCACGCCCACACCCAGACCGAACTGACCGTCCGCGAGGTCGTGGCCCTTGGCCGGATCCCGCACCGGCGCGCCTGGTCGTCGTCCACCGCCACGGACACCCGGGCCGTGGACGCGGCCCTGGAGCGCACCGGGCTGACCGACCGGGCCGGTCAGTCATGGCACACCCTCTCCGGCGGCGAACGCCAGCGCGCCCAGATCGCCCGGGCCCTCGCCCAGGAGCCGTACGAGCTGCTGCTCGACGAGCCGACCAACCACCTCGACATCCAGCACCAGCTCGACCTGCTCGACCTCGTCGTCGGTCTGCCGATCGCCACCGTCATCGCCCTCCACGACCTCAACCTCGCCGCGATGTACTGCGACCGCCTGCTCGTCCTCCGCGAGGGACACGTGGTGGCCGAGGGCACCCCCCGCCAGGTGCTGACCCCGTCCCTGATCAAGCAGGTCTACGGCGTCCGGGCCGATGTCACCCACGATCCGGGCCACCCGGTCATCCGCTTTCTGCGCCGCACACCGAAGCCGTGAGGCGGCGGCAGGTATCCTGCCGAGCGGTTGCATGAACGACGGCGGCTGGACGGTTCTGGCGCGCTTTACCACTAGGCGGCTCTGGAAGGATCCACCACGTGAGCGATGCCGCGGACACCCCGCCCCCCGAGGACTCCCCGATCCGGGTGCTCATCGCGGATGACCAGGCGATGGTGCGCACCGGGTTCCGGCTGATTCTCGACTCCCAGCCCGGAATCGAGGTGGTGGGCGAGGCCGCCGACGGCTCCGAATGCGTGGAGCTGGCCCGGCGGCACCGCCCCGATGTGTCCCTGGTCGACATCCGTATGCCGAAGCTGGACGGCCTGGAGGCGACCCGGCTGCTGGCCGGCCCTGGAGTGGCGCAGCCGCTGCGGGTCGTCGTGGTCACCACCTTCGACCAGGACGACTATGTGCACACCGCGATCCGCAACGGCGCCTGTGGCTTCCTGCTCAAGGACGCCGGTCCCGAACTCCTGGTGGAGGCCGTGCGGTCGGCGGCGCGCGGTGGTGCGCTGGTGTCTCCCGCGATCACCGTGCGTCTGCTGCGGCAGTGGGCGAGCCGGCCCGGCGCCGCCACCGGGGCGAACCCGCTGACCGGCCGGGAGCTGGATGTCGCCCGGCTGGTGGCGGTGGGCCGGACCAATCAGGAGATCTGCGGCGAACTGCATCTGTCGCTGTCCACGGTGAAAACCCATCTGAGCAACATCCAGACCAAGCTCGCCGTCCGCAACCGCGTGGAGATCGCGGCCTGGGCCTGGGACACCGGAGCGGTGCGCAACCGCTAGGGCCCCTCTGGCGGATCTCCGCGGCGTCGCGACGCCGCGGCCGGACCCCTCCGCAGAGGCCCGGCGCGGCGCGCTCCCCGCACAAGGCACTGCCGTTGGCCCGGCCCCGTGTGCTCCGCATCACGGAAACACCCCGTGTGCTCCGTATCACGGAAACACCCCGTGTGCTGCAGACAGTTCACGGTATGACGCACACTCCCACGGCCTTCCGCCCCCGGCGGGACACGGCGCCGGGCCAACGGGCCACGGGGCTGTCGCGGCGCCTGCGCGGCCACCGGGCATCCCGCTCCGGCGGTCGTATGCCGAAGGCCGCGTTCCGGCGCGACATCCAGGGGCTGCGCGGGCTGGCCGTCACGCTGGTCGTGCTCGCGCACGCGGGAGTCCCGTACGTCATCGGCGGACACACCGGGGTCGATGTCTTCTTCGTGATCTCCGGATTCCTCATCACAGCGGGCCTGCTCAAGGAGGCCGAACACACCGGATCGGTGTCCCTGCGGCGCTTCTGCGCACGGCGCGCGGTGCGCATCCTCCCGCTCGCGACCCTGGTCGCGCTGGTCACCATGGTGGGCTGCCGGCTCTCCGCCTCGAAGATCCGCTACCCCGAGTTCGGGCATGACGCGCTGGCCGGTGCCCTGTACGTCATGAACATCGACCTGGCGGTCTCGGGCACCGACTACCTCGACGAGGGCAGCGCGCCGTCGCCCTTCCGGCACTTCTGGTCGCTGTCCATGGAGGAGCAGTTCTACCTCCTGTGGCCCGTCCTCCTGCTCGCAAGCCGGAAACTCATCCGGCTGAGTGCGCGGCGAGCCGACCCCTGCGGCTGCGGGGCTGCGAGCCGGACCAGCGCGACGCCGTCAAGGACCCCACCCGCCGGGAAGCCAACCGGCAGGGCGCCCGCCGCGCCGGTGCCGCCGTGGTCGATCCGAAGCCATGGCTGTGCCCCGGTCGGGTGGGTGCCCGGTGGCCGTGGGCGACACCTTCGTCTACCGCGACGAGAGCCACCTGGCCGAGTCCTACGTCGAGGCGCTGGCTCCGGTGCTGCGGCAGGAGCTGCGGAAACAGGGGGTGACCGGGGACTAAGTACCCAGCTTTTCGGCGGAGGGGCGTGGCGCGGCTTGTAGGGTACGTGCCATGCCCGATGCCCCGCCCCGCCCCGAGCCGTTCACCCCGCAGACCGCACCCGCCGCGCTCGAGGACCTCCGCACGCGGCTGCGCGCGACCCGCTGGCCGGACGCGCCCGAGGACGCCGGGTGGTCGCTCGGGACCGACCTCGACTACCTCCGCGAGCTCGTCGCCTACTGGGCGGAGGAGTTCGACTGGCCGGCCCAGGAGGCGGCGCTCGCCCGGCTGCCCCGCTTCCGCGTCCGGCTCGGCGGCCTCGGGATCCACTTCGCCCACGTGCGGGCCGCCGCCCCGGCCGGACCCGCCCTGCCGCTGGTCCTCAGCCACGGCTGGCCGGACTCGTTCTGGCGCTATGCGAAGGTCATCCCGCTCCTCACCGACCCCGGCGCACACGGCGCCGACCCCGCCGACGCGTTCGACGTGGTCGTGCCCGACGTGCCGGGCTTCGGCTACTCCGACCGCCCCACCGGCCCGCCGCTGAACTCCATCGCCGTCGCCGGGCTGTGGGCCGAGCTGATGGATGTCCTCGGCTATGCGCGGTTCGGCGCGGCGGGCGGGGACATCGGCAGCCATGTGAGCCGCTACCTCGCACTGGACCACCCCGACCGGGTGGTGGCCGTGCACCGCATGGACGGCGGCCTGCCCGTCTTCACCGGCGACCCGGCGGACCTCACGCCCGCGGAGCGTGCCTGGTTCGAGGGCGTCACCGCCTGGGGCGCGGCCGAGGGCGCCTACGCAGCCATGCACCGCACCAAGCCGCAGACCGCCGCCTTCGGGCTCACCGACTCACCGGTCGGGCTCGCCGCGTGGATCGTCGAGAAGCTCCGTTCATGGAGCGACTGCGACGGTGACATCGAGCGGTGCTTCACCAAGGACGAGATCCTCACCAACGTCACGCTGTACTGGCTCACGGGCACGATCGGCTCGTCGATGCGCATGTACCACGCCAACGCCGCGATCCCGCCCGAACAGCACGCCCGCCGGGTCGAGGTGCCGTCCGGCTTCTCGCTCTTCCGCGGCGACATCGTGCGCCCGCCGCGGGAGTGGCTGGAGCGCACGACGAACGTCGTCCGCGTCACCGAGCCCGCGCGCGGCGGACACTTCGCGCCGTTCGAGGAGCCCGAGCTGTACGCGGAGGAGCTGCGCGCCTTCTTCCGCCCCTACCGGGCGGCGGCGACGGACTGAGCCCGGATTCCGCCGCCGCGCCCGACCACGCCACGTGTCAGAAGACGGGTGCCGGGGCCGGGGCCGGGGTCCAGCGCAGGTGGACGGACTGGCCGGCGGGGTCGGACCGGAGCAGGGACAGCCGGGGCCGTACGGCGTCGGTGCGCGCGGCCGGGGGCTTGCGGCGGCCCGCGCCGAACGGCATCGGCCACTCGGCGCCCGGCCCCCGGTACTCCTGCTCGGCCGCCGCGTGCAGCGTCCAGTGCGGGTCGTACAGATGGGTGCGCCCCACGGCACACAGATCGGCGCGGCCCGCCAGCAGCAGGGAGTTGACGTCGTCGTACGAGGCGATCGCGCCCACCGCGATGACGGCGGTGCCGGTGGCGGCAGCGACCTCATGGCGGATGCGGTCGGCGAACGGGGTCTGGTAGGAGCGGCCGAAGGCGGGGCGCTCGTCCTTGGTGACCTGCCCGGAGGACACGTCGATGGCGTCCGCGCCGTGGGCGACGAACGCGCGGGCGATCTCGACGGCGTCATGCTCGGTGTTGCCGTCCGGCACCCAGTCGGTGGCGGAGATGCGCACGATCATCGGCCGTTCCGCGGGCCACGCCTCCCGCACGGCGTCGAAGACCTCCAGGGGAAAACGCAGCCGGTTCTCCAGCGGGCCGCCGTATGCGTCGGTGCGGTGGTTGGCGACCGGGGAGAGGAAGGAGGACAGCAAGTAGCCGTGGGCGCAGTGCAGTTCGAGCAGATCGAACCCGGCCTCGGCGCCCCGGCGGGCGGCGGCGACGAAGTCCTCGGCGATCCGGTCCATCTCGGCCCGGGTGACCTCGCGCGGAACCGCGCAGCCGGGGCCGTACGGCAGCGCGGACGGGCCGACGGTCTCCCAGTTGCCCTCCGGCAGCGGTTCGTCCATGCCCTCCCACATCAGCCGGGTCGAGCCCTTGCGGCCCGAGTGGCCGAGCTGGAGGCCGATGCGGGCGGTGCTGCGCTCATGGACGTAGGAGACGATCCGCCGCCAGGAATCGCGCTGCTCGCCGTTCCACAGACCCGTGCAGCCGGGCGTGATGCGGCCCTCGGGTGAGACGCACACCATCTCGGTCATCACCAGTCCGGCGCCGCCCATGGCCTTGGAGCCGAGGTGGACGAGGTGGAAGTCGCCGGGTACGCCGTCGACCGCGGAGTACATGTCCATCGGCGAGACGACCACCCGGTTCTTGAGCTCCAGCCGCCCCAGCCGGTACGGCTGGAACATGGCCGGTGCCACCGTGCCGAGGCCCTGCGCGGTGGCGAAGGCGGCGTCCACCTGGTCGGCGAAGTCGGGGTCGCGGGTGCGCAGATTGTCGTAGGTGATGCGGCGGGAGCGGGTCAGCAGGTTGAAGCAGAACTGGGTCGGCTCCTGGTGGGCGTACATCCCGATGTTCTCGAACCACTCCAGCGAGCCCTGCGCCGCCCGCTGGGTGGACTCCACGACCGGGCGCCGCTCGGACTCGTAGGCGGTCAACGCCCGCTCGGCGTCCGGGTGTTCGTGCAGACAGGCCGCGAGGGCCAGCGCGTCCTCCATCGCCAGCTTGGTGCCCGAGCCGATGGAGAAGTGCGCGGTGTGGGCGGCGTCCCCGATGAGCACGAGATTGCCGTGGTGCCAGCGCTCGTTGCGTACGGTCGTGAAGTTCAGCCACTTGGAGTTGTTGGCGAACAGCCGGTGGCCGTCCAGCGCGTCGGCGAAAAGCTCGCGGACCCGCGCGACGGCCCGCTCGTCGGAGGCGCCCGGTGCGCCGCCGGCCCGGTCGATGGCGTCGAAACCGGCCCGCCGCCAGACGTCCTCGGGCATCTCGACGATGAACGTGGAGCCGGTGTCGGAGTAGGGGTAGCCGTGCACCTGCATGACCCCCCATTCGGTCTGCTCGACGAAGAACTGGAACGCCTCGAAGACCCGGTCCGTGCCGAGCCACATGTACTTGCTGTGCCGACGGTCCAGGGAGGGGCGGAAGACATCCGCGTGGGCCGCTCGTACCGAGGAGTTGACCCCGTCGGCCCCCACCACCAGGTCGTAGGACGCCCGCAGCCGCTCGGTGTCCGGCGCGACGGTCGAGAAGTGCAGGGTGACGCCGAGGTCGCGGCAGCGCTCCTGGAGCAGGCGGAGCAGCTCCTTGCGGCTCATGGCGGCGAAGCCCTGGCCGCCGACGGTGTGGCTCTCGCCCCGGTAGTGGATGTCGATGTCGGTCCAGCGGGCGAAGCGCCGGGCCATGGCCTCGGCGATCGTGGTGTCGGCGTTCTCGATGCCGCCGAGCGTCTCGTCGGAGAACACGACGCCGAAGCCGAACGTGTCGTCGGGGGCGTTGCGTTCCCAGACGGTGATCTCGTGGGCGGGGTCGAGCTGCTTCATCAGGGCCGCGAAGTACAGCCCGCCGGGACCGCCGCCGATGATCGCGATGTTCACGGGGTTCCTCTCAACTCTCGGCGACGGCCTCGGTGGCCCGCTCGTCGTCATGGGCCGGGCGCACCTGGCGCAGCAGCTTGAAACGCTGAAGTTTGCCGCTGGTGTTGCGCGGCAGGGCGTCCTGGAACCGCACATCGCGCGGGTACTTGTAGGGCGCCAGGAGCTGCTTGACGTGGTCCTGTATCTCCTTCACCTTGGCCGCGTCGCCGGGCACACCGTCCCGCAGCACCACGAAGGCGCATACGACCGAGCCGCGCTCCGGGTCGGGGCGGGCCACCACGGCGGATTCCACGACGTCCGGGTGGGTGTCGATGGCGGATTCGACCTCGGGGCCGCCGATGTTGTACCCGGAGGAGACGATCATGCTGTCGCTGCGGGCGTGGTAGTGGAAGTAGCCGTCCTCGTCCCGGTGGAAGATGTCACCGGTGATGTTCCAGCCCTCCAGGACGTAGTCCCGCTGTCGTTCGCCACCGAGATAACGGCAGCCGACCGGGCCGATGACACCGAGTCTGCCCGGCTCTCCGGGGCCGAGTTCGGTGCCGTCGGGGCCGAGGATCGCCGCACGGAAGCCGGGGACCGCCACTCCCGTGGCGCCGGGCCGGATGGCGTCCCCGGCGGCAGAGATGAAGATGTGCAGCAGCTCGGTGGCGCCGATGCCGTCGACCACCTTCAGACCGATGCGATCCCGCAGCTCCTCCCAGGTGGTGCGGGGTATGTGCTCGCCCGCCGAGACCCCGATCCGCACCCCGGCAAGCTGCTGTTCCCGTCCCTCGCGCAGGATCGCCCGGTAGGCGGTGGGCGCGGTCGCCAGCACGGTGACACCGTGCCGCCGCACGATATCCGCGAGCTGCGGGGGCGTGGCGGACTCCGTCAGCAGGGCGCAGGCACCGGCCCGCAGCGGGAAGACGACCAGCATGCCGAGGCCGAAGGTGAAGGCCAGGGGAGCGGTGCAGGCCACCAGATCGTCCGGTACCAGGTCCAGGGTGTGGCGGCCGAAGGTGTTGTCGATGGACAGGATGTCCCGGTGGAAGTGCATGGTGATCTTGGGGGTGCCGGTGGATCCGGAGGTGGGGCCGAGGAGCGCCACATCGTCGGCGGCGGTGTCCACGTTGCTGAAGTCGCCGGACTTGGCCGCGGCCCTGGCCACCAGATCCTCCGGGCCGCCACCGCCGTACCCGACCACCGTCAGCCCGGGCAGAGCGGTGTCCCGGACCGTGCGGACCTCGTCGGTGAACCGGTGGTCCACCAGGGCGATCGAAGGCCGGGTGCGTTCGGTGATCGGGGTGAGCTCCCGGGCGCGCAGGGCGGCCATCGTGGTCACCACGACACCACCGGCCTTGAGGACGCCGAGCCAGGCCGCCACGGTCCAGGGGTTGTTGGGCGAACGCAGCAGCACGCGCTGCCCCGGCACCAGGCCCAGATCCTCGGTGAGCACCTGGGCGACCTGATTGGCGCGGGTGCGCAGTTCGCCGTACGTGCACAGTCCGCCGGCCGGGGTGCGCAGCGCGGGACGGCCGGGGCCGAACAGAGCGGTGGGGATGTCGATGAGCTCGGTCGCCGCGTTGAGCCGGTCCGGGTAGCGCAGTTCCGGCGTCGTGAACTCGAGCGTCGGCCACAGATGCGCGGGCGGCAACCGGTCGCGCGTGAAGGTGTCGATGTGCGCGGAGGGTGAGAGGGGGAGCGGAAGAGTCACGGAAGAGTCCTTCCGGGAGCCCGCCGGGAACCAGCGGCGGGTCAGGTGGGGCGGATCAGGCCCTCCTGGACGACGGTTGCCAGGTGGCGGTGATCGCGGGTGAAGAAGCGGCCCGTGCCCAGGCCGCGGCCCGCGTCGGCGGCGGCGGCTTCCTGGACGTAGAGCAGCCAGTCGCCCAGCGGCCCCGGACGGTGGAACCACATCGCGTGGTCGAGGCTGGCGGTGACCAGCCCGGGCCTGGCCCAGGGCAGGTCGAGCACGCGCAGGACGGGTTCGAGGATGGTGTAGTCGCAGACGTACGCCAGGGCGGCCAGGTCCCGCTCCGCGTCGGTCAGCCCGTCGACGGGGCGGAGCGGGTCGAAGGGCCTCAGCCAGACCGCCTGGTGCGGAAGGCGCTCTCCCTCGACGGTGAGGTAGACCGGGCCGGGGACATGCCGCATATCGAAGCCGCGGCCGCCGGCCCAGTACGCCTTGGACTCCTTGGTCATCGACCCGCCGTCGCGTTCCGCGAGGTACTCGGCCGAGCTGGGCAGGGTCTCCGGGGCGGGCACAGCGTCGGCGAACGTGGTGTGGAAGGCCGCACCGGCCTCGCCCGCCGCGAAACCGGCCAGGCACACATACAGCGTTTTGCCGTTCTGGTAGCCGCGCACCTGCCGGGTGCTGTAGCCGCGCCCGTCGCGCACCACCTCCACCTCGTAGCGCACCTCGGCCCCGATATCGGCGGGCCGCAGGAAGTAACTGTGCATCGAGTGCAGCGACTTGCCGTCGGTCACCGACCGCATGGCCGCCGCCGCGGCCTGGGCGACCAGATCGCCGCCGTATGCCTTGGGCCAGGGGCAGGGCTGGGTGGTGGCGGTGAAGGCGAGGTCGAAGTGTTCGGGCTGGGCGGGCTTCAGGGTGACGGCGGCGGTGAAGACGGCCGAGGTGGGGGGCGTCCGGGTCATTGGCGGTCCAGCCAGTCGCGCAGCTCGGCGTCGGCGACATCGGGCAGGTTGACCACGATGTTCTCCGGTGTCCGGGTGGTCATCCAGGTCAGCGGCTTGGTGCGGGAGAGGTTGCACTCCACATGCGGCATGAAGGGCGGTACGAAGACCCAGTCGCCCTCCTCCATGTCGACATAGTCCTCGAACCGCTCGCCGAAGTAGATACGGGCCCGGCCGGAGAGGACATAGCCGCCGGTCTCGGCCTCGCCGTGGTGGTGGGTCACCGAGCGGTAGCCGGGTTCATTGCTCACCTTGCCGAACCAGAGGCGAGTGGCCGGGGTGTGCTGGATGCTCACGCCCGAGACGCGGACGGCACCGCCCGAGTCGGCGGTGTTGCCGCTCTCCAGGCCGCCGCGCGTCACCACGGGGGCGACGATGCCACTGGGCAGCCGGTACATCGAATTGTCGCCTTCGAGGCGGTACTTGCTCAGGTCGGGCTCCATGGGGTCGGCTCCGTTCAGTCGGGGACCAGGATCCGATGTCTCGTGTTTCTCACGGTCGTCATTTAAAGTCAATACACCTGGATGGACCTGCCCGACCGTGGGTCAGGACGGAACGCAACCGAGCCGGAGGCCCCATGACCCCCGTCCCCGTGAACCCGACCACCCTGCCGACACCCAGCGGCTACTCACACGGAACACTCGCCGGAAACACGCTTCACCTGGGGGGACAGACCGCCCTCGACGCCGAGATGAAGATCGTTCCGGGCGGTATCGTCGAGCAGTTCCGGCAGGCGTTCGGCAACCTGCTCACCACGCTGCGCGAGGTCGGCGGGCGCCCCGAAGACCTGGTGAGCGTGACCATCTACCTCACCGACATCCCCGACTACCAGGCGCACGGCAAGGAGATCGGCAAGGTCTGGCGCGAACTGGCCGGGCCGGTCTACCCGGCCATGGCGGGCATCGGCTGCACGGCGCTGTGGCAGCCCGAAGCCATGATCGAGATCCTTGGCGTGGCCGTGATCCCGCAGGAACGACTCGTGGCGCCGCACACCGGGGGATGAGGCCGAGCCGGCGGAGCAAGTGATCGCTCCGCCGCGCCAGGCGTTAGGGTGCCGGTACATGACCGCGCAGACGACAACGGCCACCACCGCGGCGGGCGAGCGGGAGTCCCGCCACGCCCCGCTCATCCTCACGGTCTTCGGCCTCTACGCCCGGGGCGAGCACAACTGGCTCTCGGTCGCCTCGGTGATCAGCCTCATGGCGGACCTCGGTGTGGAGAGCCGGGCCGTGCGGTCCTCGGTCTCCCGGATGAAACGCCGCGATGTGCTGCGCGGCGAACGCCATGACGGTCTCGCCGGCTACTCGCTCGCCGACTCCACCCTCCAGACCCTCGCCGAGGGCGACGTACGCATCTTCCAGCAGGCCAGAGCGTCCCGCGAGGACGGCTGGGTCCTCGTCGTGTTCTCCGTGCCCGAGTCCGAGCGCGAGAAGCGGCACGCACTGCGGACGACCCTGACCCGGCTGGGCTTCGGCACCGCCGCGGCGGGCGTCTGGATCGCCCCCGGGCATCTGGCGGCCGAGACCCGGCGCACCCTGGAGCGCCGGGAGCTGTCCGCGTACGTCGACCTCTTCACCGGTGACCACTTCGCCTTCGGGGACCTGCGCGAGAAGGTCCGCTCCTGGTGGGACCTGGACGAACTCACCGCCCTGTACGCGGACTTCCTGGACCGGTACCGCCCCGTCCTGGACGCGGTGACCCGGCACGAGCCACCGCCGCTTGAGGCGTTCCGTACCTATGCGCCGATGCTGACCCAGTGGCGCCGCATGCCCTACCGCGACCCGGGACTTCCCCTGGAACTGCTTCCACCGGAGTGGAACGGCGTGGCAGCGGGCGAACTGTTCCACCGGCTCCACACCCTGCTGAGCGCCCCCGCGGCGGCGCATGCCGCGGAGGTCTTCCACGCGAGGCCCTGAGGCGGCGCGGCTCCGCGGAAGCCGGCACCCTCACGACGCGGGCGTTCGGGCCCTGTGCGCCTGCCCGAGGGGCCGCGGGGTCATCGCTGACCCGCCCGTCCCCCTGCGTCCGGCGGCCGACCGCACCGCCCGGTGGGCGGGTGCGCGTCAGCGCGGAACGCCGAGGCCGTCGAGGACGATTCCCACGGCCCGGTCGACGCCGCCACCCTCGCCGGGGGTAGCCACATGGGCCAGGGCGCGCAGCAGTACGGATACGTCGTCGGCGGTGGCGTCCGGTCGGGCGGCCCCGGCGGCCTGGGCGCGTTCGAGCGCGGACCTGAGGGCTTCGCGAAAGGCGTCGACTGCCGTGGTGACCGGCTGGGACAGACCCTCGCCGTCGTCGCTGTGCGGAGGCAGCAGATCCAGCAGGGTCATCTTGACGGACCCGGTCGACACGAGGGTCCGCAGCAAGGACGCGAACGCCCTGCCGGAGTCCGGGTCGGCGGCGTGCCGACGGGCCTCGTCGGTCAGCTTCTCGAGGTAGCGCACGGCGGTGGCCTCGATCAGGTCCTGCTTGGTGGGGAAGTGCCGGAACACGGTGGCGATGCTGACCTGGGCCTGCCGGGCGATCTCCTCTGTGGAACCGGCGGCCCCGCTCGCGGCGAACACCTGCTCGGCGGCGAGTAGAACGCGCTCCCTGTTGGCGGCCCCGTCTCGGCGCATGCCGATTCCTCCTTGCGATCCGTAGTGGCGACTACGTATGATCCGTAGTGACAACTTCCCTTAAGGATATGCCCTCGCGGTGCACCGCGCGCTCACCCGAAGAAGAAGGGGTGCAAC
Source organism: Streptomyces sp. CY-1 (assembly GCF_047218265.1). Lineage (NCBI taxonomy): Bacteria > Bacillati > Actinomycetota > Actinomycetes > Kitasatosporales > Streptomycetaceae > Streptomyces > Streptomyces sp. CY-1. The sequence goes on along the minus strand of NZ_CP178393.1, from coordinate 1,995,835 downwards.
CCATGTCCGTAGTGGACGAGAACACCACGGTGGCGATCGTGGGATCGGGAGTCGCCGGGCTCGCCCTCGGCAACTTCCTGCTGCGCAGCGGGATCGACTGCGTCATCCTGGAAAAGCGCGGCCGTCAGTACGTCGAGCAGCGGCAGCGGGCCGGTGTCATCGACAACCGAGCGGCACGCATGTTCAGGCAGTGGGGACTCGAGGACAAGGTGCTCGACGGCGTCCCCTTCGAGCCGGTGTTGAACTTCCGGATCGACGGCGAGACGCGCCCCTACGCGTACTCGACCGACGACGGCGACGGACGCTTCTGCCCCCAGCAGGTGCTCGTCCGCAACCTCATCGATGTGTTCATCGGCGACGGCGGAGACCTTCGCTTCGACGCCGAAGACGTCTCACTGGAGAGCGTTTCCGGCGACGAACGGCCCCTTGTGCGCTACCGGGACAGCGTCGGTACGACACGGACGATCCACTGCGACTTCATCGCCGGCTGCGACGGCGACCGCGGTGTCAGCAGGGCGACCATCCCCAGCGGCCATCTCACCCGCTACGCGCACGACTACGGGTATGCGTGGCTGACCGTCCTGGCCGAGGTGCCGGCCAACCACCAGTCCATGATGGCGATCCATTCCCGTGGCTTCGCCGGCCAGTTCGCCCGCGGTCCCGAGGCGAGCCGCTTCTACCTCCAGTGTCCGCTCGACAGTTCCCTCTCGGAGTGGACGGACGAGCACATCTGGGACGAGATCGAGATCCGCTTCGGCGAGCCCGTGCGGATGCGGGGGGAAATCTCCAGCAAGCGGTTGGTGCCGCTGCGCAGTGTGGTCTACGACCCGATGAGCCATGGCCGGCTGTATCTGCTCGGAGACGCCGCCCACATCGTGCCTCCCATGAGCGCCAAGGGCATGAACCTGGCCCTCCATGACGCCGATGTGTTCGCGAAGGCCGTCATCCGCCAGGTCGAGGAGCACGATGCGAGCCTGCTCGACACCTACTCCGCGACATGTCTGCGGCACGTATGGAACTACCAGGCGTTCGCGGCATGGTTCACCGATCTGATGCACGACTCCGGAGACGTCTCCTACCAGGGCGAGTTCCGGCGCCAGATCGCCCGGGGCGGAGCTCGACCGCCTCTACGCGTCCGAATCGGCGAACCGCCTGTTCAGCGAATTCCTCACCGGGCTGAACTAGGACCGGCCCCCTTCCGGGCCGTCACCCCGCAGGCGGTGCGGATGCCCGCACCGCCTGCGTGACGTGCCGCTGCCGCTACCCGACCGCGGCGATGTCCCTCAGGCGCGTTTGTCGATGGTGATGAACGGGTCCCACTGGAAGTACCCCACCAATTTCTGCTCGCTGTCCAGAAGCTGGAAGAAGAAGCGGTAGGTGACCTGGCCGGTCTTCTTGACGTCCGCCTCCCAGTAGTGGTCCTCATAGTCCTGGGTCTCGAAATCCGGCTGGTCGGTGGCCCCGTCCTTCGGGATCGGGTAGGTGCCGTCGCCGATCACGATCCGCGGCTTGCTGATGAGCTGGTCGTTGCTCAGATACCGGTACAGCAAGGCGCAGTATTCGCTGTTGAGCGACAGCGTCGTCTCGCGCCACCGGATGATGTCCCGGGGGTTGGCCCGGAAGTTCAGCTCGGCCCCGGAGGTGCCGATGACGCGGTCCTGGCGCGTCGTCATATAGATCAGGGCGTGGTCGACCTGCGTCGGAGCGTCGGGGTTCCTCGATGCGTCGGGGTAGCGCTTGGCGATCGAGACCGCGTCGAACGCGATCATTACGTTGATGAATTCCGACATGTCCCTACTCCTCTTCCAGCTTGTATGCCATCGCCCGCGGGTAGTCGTGCCGCCGCAGGTGGACGCGGACCAGCAGCGGTCCGGCGTTGACCGGGTCGGTGGGGTCGGTGAGGCGGGCCAGCAGTTCGTCCAGGTCACAGACGTGGGCGAGGCTGACCCCGTTCGCCGGGGTCGTCTTGCCCGAGAAGACCTCCGCGAGGCGGTCGTAGTGCCACGGGTGGAGGACGTTGTAGAAGTCCGCGCCGTTGGTGCCGTCCGGGTCGCGGGAATCCCGGTCCGCGAAGTAGGACGGGCGCACCAGCATCTGCTCGATGCCGTAGAAGTGTCCGTTGTCCATGACGAACACCACCGACCGCAGCCCGAGCCTGGTGTGGGTGGAGATCTCCTGGCAGGTCTCCTGGAAGGCGCCGTCGCCGACGAACACCATCGGGCGGGCGTGGCCGCGCTCCGGGGCGAGCGCGGCACCGGTGGCCGCGCCGACGGACCAGCCGATGGACAGCCAACTGATCTGCGACAGGAACCCGCCCGCGGGCAGGCTCAGGTTCATCGAGCCGATGAGGGAGAACGCGGCGTCGGAGACGACCGTCCACTCCTCCCGGGTCTCCCGGCCCAGGAAGTGGTTGATCCGGTCGAACACACCGTCGTAGGTGAGCCGTTCGCCGGACCGGGACGACGAGCCACCGGCGCGCAGCGTGGCGCGGTGGTCCTGGAGACTGGCGGGCCGCTCGTCGGGCGCGCCCTGGTGGGCGTGGGCCTCGGCGTAGTAGTCGGCGGTCAGGCCCCCGGAGCCGAACCGCGCCACCAGCGCGTCCTGGAGGGCGGGGATCAGCCGGGCGAGCTGGACGTCGGGGAAGTACCGGGTGCCGACGCCGACTCCGCCCTGGGCGGCCATCACCCAGTCCGTGCCGACACACTGCTCACCATCGAGGTTCTTCGAGGTGGACCAGGCGCCGAGGCCGATCCGGCAGGTGGCCCAGTCCTTGAAGATCCAGTGCACATCCGGGTGGCTGGCCTTGCCGTTGTACACGCCGTGGAACTGCGGCCCCCGCTCGTCGACGACGGCCTTGGCGCCGACGGTGGTGCAGAACGGCACCCCGGTGGCCTGCGTCAGGTCGGTGAGCTGCCCATCGAGGCGGAACCGCTCGACCTCCTCGCCCGCCCATACGATCGGGCGGGGCCTGCCGTCCGGGCCGGGGTGCTCCTCGATCAGGTTCATGATCGCGTCGACCGCGCCCGCCAGCATGGTCTGGTTGCGCGCGCTGAACGGCCGCTCGCGGCGCAGCAGCGGCTCCTCGGCCACCGCACAGGGCTCGTCCCACAGGTCCTCCATGACCTCCAGATAGACGGGCCTGCGCTCGGACAGACAGGCGGTGAGCGCGGCGTCGATCTGGCCGGGGGCGAGACCCGGGTTGGAGATGACCTGCGCCTCCACGGTGACCTGCCGGTAGACATCCAGATTGCTCTCCCGGCGGGGGCTCATATGCGAGGTGAGCAGGCCCAGCGCACGGTAGTTCTGCCACTGCTCATAGGGCGGGCAGGCGTTGATGGCGACGAGCGGGACGTGTTCCACATAGGCGCCGCCACAGGCGTTCAGCAGATTGAACGCGCCGACGCTGTAGGTGACCGCGGCCGCGCCGATGCCGTGGAGGCGGGCGTAGGAGTCGGCGGCCTGGCCCGCGCCGCCCTCGGTGGGGGTGCCGACCCACTCGATGTCGCCCTCGGCCCGCAGCACGGTGAGGAACGGGCCGAGATGGTTGCCGGGCACACCGAACAGATGGGTGATGCCCAACTCGGCCAGCCGGCGGGCCAGGTAGCGGGCGACCGTGCACTCGGGGGTGATCTCGGTCATGAGCGGCCGCCCTGGTCCGGGCCCGGGGTGGTGACGGGCGGGGCCTGGTGGACGGCGATGGCGGCGCGGACGGCGCTCTCCAGGGCGCCCTCGATCCAGGCGTGCTTGAGGGAGGTGTGCTCCCCGGCGAAGTGCACGGGGCCCTCGGGGCGGGAGGCGTCCAGATGGAAGCTGGTCATCTGGTGGGCGGTGTACGTGGCGGCCTCGCCGAAGGCGTACGGATCGCGGGCCCAGCTCTTGGTGGTGCCCCGGCCGGTGAAGAACACCTCGATGCGGCGGCCGTGCAGGGCCTGGAGGTTCCGCAGGGCGTAGACATAGCGCTCCGCCTCCCGCATGGAGTCCCAGCGCGAGGCGTCGTCGGACCAGGAGTACGAGGCGAGCACCACGCCACCGGTGCTGCCCTCGACCGCGTGCGAGGGGTAGTACATGAACCGGTTGGGGTTGTCGGTGGCCGAGCCCCCGCCGAAGCAGTGGGTGGCGGGCCGGACGGCGGGGCCGCGCAGCGGCATGGTGCTGTTGAACTGCCGCACCTCGTCGGTGACACCGCTGTCCTTGACCGCGGCGCCGAGCAGATCGGCGATGCCCGCACCGGCGAGCGCGGGGGCGGGAGCGGCGCCACTCTCGCCGCCCTGCTGGTAGTACTCGTAGAGGCCCGGTGCGATGCTCGCCAGCTCGTTGCGCCAGTCGTCCTCGGTGAACTCCCACCACCGGTGGCTGAACTCCAGCAGCACCTTGGTGGCCTGGTCGTAGTGGGTCTCGATGATGGCGCGGCGCTTCTTGTACGACATCGAGGGGACGATCTCCACGAAGCGCAGCGTGGAGAACGGGATGGTGACGATCGCCAGGTCCGCGGTCCACAACTGGGTCGGGCCCGCCGGATTGTCCTCGGCGACGGTCTGCACGGCCACGCCCCACCCGCCCGGTCCGACGGCGCCGGTGCCCCCGGGGACGGAGTCGCGGCTGGGGTCGTCGTACTCGAGGCGGATCATGCGGTGGCCGAATCGCACCTCGTCGCGCAGACCCCGGTGGAGGGCGTCGGGCAGCCGCCAACTGCCGCCGGGTATCTCCCAGTAGCGCACGCCGGGGCTGATGTCGGTGTGGCTCAGGAAGCTGTGGAAGAAGGAGAGATGCAGCCGCGAGGACATGTTCTCCAGCGTTCCGACGGCCTCGATCGCCTCGTCGCTGAGCCCGGCGTAGTCACGCAGGAAGCCGCCCATCGAATAGCCGTCGAAGTCGCGGATCACCCGGGCCCAGCCCTCGACCCACTGGTCGAACGGCTTGTTGACGCGCTGCCCGTCCACGATGTCGGAGTAGTGGTCCCGCACGCTCTCCAGCGCGTCGTCGACCATCTGCACGGCGGGTGCGCGGACCTCGTCGTCGGTGAGGTGGAAGCCCTCGTTGATCCGTTCCGGGGTGGCGGCGTAGTCGGCGCGCCGCACCTGGACGCGGTTGGTGCGGATCCAGGTGTTGCCGCGCTTCTCGGGCTCGCGGAAGTCGGGGCTCTCATCGCCGTAGCTCCAGGTGCGGCCGGTGAAGGAGGTGTATGTCACCGGGAGGGCGGGGACATCGGGGCCGCTGCCGGTGGTGGGGTCGATATCCACGTTGTAGAACTGCCGGCGGCCGAGCCCGAGTTTGTCGACGAGGGCGAGGACGAGCGGATGGAAGTCGGGCAACCGCATGGCCCCGGCCTCGGCGTACTGGGCGGGGTCGTCGAACGGCTGATGGTGCTTGGTGGTGCGGAAGGTCTTGATGCGCCCGCCGACGCGGCCGGCGTTGGCCTCGAGGATGGTGACGTCATGGCCCGCGTCCTTGAGCAGACGGCCGGCCACGAGGCCGGTGATACCGGCGCCGATGATGAGGATTTTCTTGCGGGGGTGGCGGGTGGGACCGAGGCGGCCGGTGTCGATCAGGGTATGGAGATATTCGAGTTTGAGGTCGGAGTTGTCCGGCCCGATGAGGAGGAGTTCGCGGGCCAGCCTGAGACACGTCTGCCAGCGGGCACGGGTGGCGGAGTTGTCGCGGGGAGCGTCGGTCATAGCTTGCGATCGTAGATATGCAGAAACGATTTAGCGATTCTTCGACTTAGTAATGCATTGGTAAAGTCCAAAAACTTGGGACCTCGCGGCCGACGGAATTTCGACTTGCCGGATTTCCCTTTGCGGAAAGCCCAAGATCCGGATGGGGTGCAAGCTCTACCAGGGACGTAGGGGGTGGCGGGGGCGATGGAATGCCGGAGTGCTCATGTCGCGGTGAACTGAGTGGTCATCGCACCGACATGCGCAACGGGTCCGGATCGGCCACGCCGAAGCCGTGGAAGGATGTCGAACTCCTGCCCGATAAAGGCAGGGGAGAAGTCGCAGCAACACCTGTGGCCGCTCGGGTGCCCTTCAGAAACCCATTTCGGCGAGGTGGGCGGGACGTCCGTACGAGTTTCAGGCCGCCGAGGACATGGCGTGGGAGAAACGAAGTGGGCGGGCTTCCGGCCCACCGGCCCGCCGGAAACTCGCCCATCTGTTCGCATGGAATTTCAGTTCGAAATCGTCATCGGCCCGTCAGGCGGTCAGCCCTCCAGGGTCTTTCGCAGGGCGGCGAGACCGTCCGCGTAGATGCCGTGGAAGAGCGCGACCGCTTCGTCCTCGCTGACATCGGTGGGGGTGAACGTCCCGGACCACTCGACATGCGAGGCGCCGGACCGGCCGGGGACCTCGCGCACGGTCAGGGTGGACAGGTAGTCGGTCACCGGGAACGGCGCGTCGAGGATGGCGTAGCTGTACGAGCGCGCCGCGTCGTCGAAGGCCACGAGCCGCTCGACGATCACACCGCCCTCCTCGTTGCGCAGATGGCGGACCCGGCCGCCCTCGGCGGGGACGCTCTCCGAGATGTACGGCAGCCAGTCGGGCAGCGAGTCGAAGCCGCCGATGAGCTGCCACACTCGCTCGGGCGGTACGGGCAGGTCGAGCGACACGGTGGTGGAGGCCATGGAAATGCTCCTGTCGGGATGGGAGACGGGAGGGTGGATCAGTCGGTGGGCAGGGGGGCCGGCGGGGAGACCAGCCCGGCGTCGCGCAGCTCGGTCCAGAACGCCGCGGGGACGGTCTCGTCGAGGGCCGCGACGTCCTCGGCGATGCGGCTGGGCCGGGTCGCCCCCGGGATCACGGCGGCGGTCGCCGGATGGGCGAGGGCGAACTGAAGGGCGGCCGCCTTGACGCTGACGCCGTGCCGCTCGGCGAGCTCCTTGATGCGCGTGACCTTCTCGACGATGTGCGCGGGCGCGTCCTGGTATTCGAAGTGGGTGCCGCCCGCGAGGATGCCGGAGCTGTACGGGCCGCCGACGACGAGGTCGACGCCCTGGCCGACCGCCGTGGGAAGCAGCCGCTCCAGGGCGCGGTCGTGGTCCAGCAGGGTGTAGCGCCCGGCGAGCAGGAAGGCGTCCGGCTTCGGCTCGTCCAGGTCGAGGGTGAGCTCAATGGGCTCGACACGGTTGACACCGAGTCCCCAAGCCTTGATCACGCCCTCGTCGCGCAGCCGCTGGAGGACGCGGAAGGCGCCGGTGCGGGCGGTCTCGTAGACGGCGAGCCAATCGTCGCCGTGGAAGTCCTGGGCGACGTCGTGGACCCAGACGATGTCGAGCCGGTCGGTGCGCAGGCGCCGCAGGCTGTCCTCGATCGACCGCAGGGTGGCGTCGGCCGTCCACTCGTGCACCATCTTGTTGGGACGGCCGTGCTCGAACAGTCCGCCCTTCTCGCCGAGGTCACGGGCGGCGGGGTCCTCCACCTCGTCCAGGATGACGCGACCCACCTTCGTGCTGAGCACGTACTGGTCGCGGGGGCGTCCGGCGAGCGCGTCGCCGAGGCGTATCTCCGCCAGGCCGGCGCCGTAGAAGGGGGCGGTGTCGTAGTAGCGGATGCCGTGGTCCCAGGCGGCGTCGACGGTGGCGGCGGCCTCCTCGGTGGAGACGTCGCGGAACATGCTGCCCAGCGGTGCCGTGCCCAGGCCGAGACGGCCGGGGAGCAGGGACTTGATGGTCATGAAAGGTCCTTGCGAAGAGTGCGGAAGTGGGCGGGCTCACGGCCTTCGGCCGGTCCGCCGTTCTTTCGTCTTCGACAGTAGGATTGCCACTTCAGACTGTCCAAGACTCTCTTGGATAGAGTTGAGTCCTCGGAGGTCTTACGTGCTTGACCTGCGCCAACTGCGCTACTTCGTCGCGGTGGCCGAGACCGAACACGTCGGCCGCGCCGCCGAGCAACTCCATATTTCGCAGTCTCCTCTCAGCCGGCAGATCGCCCAACTGGAGAAGAACCTCGGCCTCACCCTGTTCGAGCGCAGCCAGCAGCGCATCCGGCTCACCCGCGACGGCGCGATCTTCCTCAGTGAGGCCAGGGCCCTGCTGCGCCACGCCGACCGGCTGGAGAACCTGGGCCGCCGGCTGGGCAGAGGCGAAGAGGGCGGCCTGTGCATCGGCTATGTCGCCGACGCCATGCACACCGGTGTGCTTCCGGGGGCGCTGCGCCGGCTGAAGGAGGAGAGCCCCGGCATCCATGTGGCGCTGTACAGCATGCCCGCGGCCGAGCAGTTCGAGGGACTGCGCCAGCGCAGCCTCGACATCGCCCTGGTGCGGGAGCCACCGGACCGCGACGACCCCGTGCTGCGGGCCGCGCCACTGCTGGAGGACCCGTTGCTGCTCGTCCTCCCGGCGGGCCACCCGCTGGCCGCGCGCGAGACCATCCCGGCGCGGGAGCTGGACGGCCAGCCGTGGATCGCGGTCGAGGAGCCGGGCGACCCGGTGTGGCGGGACACCTTCGTCGCCGCGTGTGTCGCCTCGGGCTTCACGCCCGACATCCGGCTCGATGCCGCGGACCCGCTGACCGCACTCGGACTGGTGGCCTCCGGTCTCGGGCTGGCGCTGGTGCAGAAGAGCATGGTGCGCGGGGCGACCGACGCCGTGGCGGTGCGCACACTTCCCTGGCATGAGGCGTCCGTTCACCTGTGGGCGGTCTGGCACCACATCGATCTGCGGCCGGTCGTCGCCTCGTTCCGCGAGACGGTGCTCTCGGACGAGCGGGAGATGGGCGCGGGGCCACTGCCCGGTGGGCTCGCCCCCGGGGTGTGAGGTCAGCCGGGGAGCCCGCACCCCGGAATCCGGAGTGACGAAGCGTCAAGGGGCGATGCCTCCAATGACGCCACGGCCGCGACCAGGGTGGTGAGCCTCGGGTCCCGGCCGGCCAGGTCGAGCGCTTCGCGCAGGGCGCCTTCGTATGTCGGCCGGGCCTGGCGGAGCAGTACCAGACCGGCCTCGGTGACGTTGGTGTAGATCCCGCGCCGGTCGGTGGGACACAGGTAGCGGGAGAGGAGTTCGCGGTCCTCGAGCCGGGTGACCAGGCGGGTGGTGGCGCTCTGGCTGAGGGCGACGGCGTCGGCGACCTGCTTCATCTGCAGATGGCCGTTCTCCCCGTCGTGCTGTCGGCTCAGGACGTCCAGAACCGCGTACTCGCGGGCGCTGAGCCCGTGGCGGGTGTGAAGGGCCCCCTCGAGATGCGTCTCGATCCTGCTGTGCAGCAGTGACAGGGCGCACCAGCTCTGGGCAAGGGGAGTGGCGGCGAGGTCCGAGGTGGTCATGGGTGCCTCCTGAGTGGGGCGGGGCGAGTCGGGACGGGGCGGGGGCCCCGCGGCGGTGACGGTGACGTGATACACAGCCCGAGCAATATAGCGCGCTTGCAATTAGTGTGTATGCAAGTATCGTGGACGCTCGTAAAGGGCGGTAGCAATCACTTGGAGTGAACTTTCATGCCCATCGCACTGCTGGCCCTCGCCATCGGGGCCTTCGGGATCGGAACCACCGAGTTCGTGATCATGGGGCTGCTGCCCGAGGTCGCCGGGGACTTCGATGTGTCCATCCCCACCGCCGGGTTCCTGGTGACCGGCTACGCGCTCGGCGTCATGGTCGGCGCACCGCTGATGACCGCGCTCGGTACGAAGATCTCCCGCAAGCACATGCTGATGCTGCTGATGGGGCTGTTCGTGGTGGGCAATCTGCTCTCCGCGCTCGCCCCCGCCTTCGGCGTGATGGCCGTGGGACGGATCGTCGCCTCCTTCGCGCACGGCGCGTTCTTCGGCATCGGATCGGTCGTCGCGGCCGACCTGGTCGCGCCCGAGAAGAAGGCCGGAGCCATCTCGATGATGTTCACCGGCCTGACCGTCGCCAACGTCGTCGGCGTGCCGCTGGGCACCTCGATCGGCCAGTCGCTGGGGTGGCGGACCACCTTCTTCCTCGTCGCGGGGCTCGGCGTGGTGGGCCTCGTGGGCATCGCCCGGCTCGTTCCCGACATCCCCAAGCCGGAGGGTGTGCACCTGGTCCATGAGCTGGCCGCCTTCCGCAACGCGCAGGTGCTGCTGGCCATGGCGATGACCGTGCTCGGCTTCGGCGGTGTCTTCGCCGCGATCACCTACATCGCGCCGATGATGACCGAGGTCGCCGGCTTCGCGGACTCCTCCGTCACCTGGCTGCTGGTCCTCTTCGGGCTCGGCATGGTCGGCGGCAACCTCCTCGGGGGCCGGTTCGCCGACCGGGCGCTGATGCCGATGCTGTACGTGTCGCTGGGCGCGCTCGCGCTGGTCCTGGCCGCGTTCACCTTCACCGCCCACAACAAGATCGCGGCCGCCATCACCATCGCTCTCGTCGGCGCCCTGGGCTTCGCGACCGTGCCCCCGCTACAGAAGCGGGTGCTGGACCACGCGGCGGGCGCCCCCACCCTCGCCTCCGCCGTCAACATCGGCGCCTTCAACCTGGGCAACGCGCTCTCGGCCTGGCTCGGCGGCCTGGTGATCTCGGCCGGACTCGGCTACACCGCCCCCAACTGGGTCGGTGCCATCCTCGCCGCATCCGCCCTGGCCCTCGCCGTCCTCTCCGCCGCCCTGGAGCGCCGCGACGCCCGCCACATCCACGACGGCGCCACCACCGAGCCGGCCCGTGTTTCGGCCGCCCGGCACTGAGCTACCCGTCACCGAACACCACCACCACCTTCAAGGAGACCAACCCGCCATGAGCACCACCGTGACCGCCGTCGCCCCGCTGACCACTCAGGACGCCGAGGCTCTCCTCGAGGCCGCCCGCGCCGCCGCCGAGGCGGCCGGGGTGACGGCAGCGATCAGCGTCCTCGACGCCGGTGGCCACCTCCTGGCCTTCCGGCGCGACGACCGGGCCGTACTGATCGCGGGGGAGACCAGCACCCGCAAGGCGTTCACCGCGCTCCAGCTCAACGCCCCCACCGCGGACCTGGTCGACGCGGTCCAGCCCGGAGGCGCCTTCCACACCCTGCCCACCGCCCTGGACCGCCCGCTGCTGTTCCTCGCCGGTGGCGTCCCGGTCCACCGCGACGGCCGGCTGATCGGCGCGATCGGGGTGGGCGGCGGCGCGCCCGAGCAGGACCACGGGATCGCCACCACCGCGCTCGCGACTCTCGGCTGACCCCGAACCACCACACATACCCGCAAGCACAAGCGAACCGAGAAGGCACCATGACCTCCGTACCCAACCTCACCCTCCACACCGGCCTCGAGATCCCGCAACTGGGCTTCGGCGTCTTCCAGGTGGCGGACGAGCAGACCACCGACGCGGTGCGCTCCGCCATCGAGGCCGGCTACCGCAGCATCGACACCGCGGCCATCTACGGCAACGAGGCCGGGGTCGGCCGTGCCCTGGCCACCTCCGGCGTCCCCCGCGAGGAGCTGTTCCTCACCACCAAGCTGTGGAACGCCGACCAGGGTTACGACTCCACCCTCGCGGCCTTCGACGCCAGCGTGGCCAAGCTGGGCACCGACTATGTGGACCTCTACCTGATCCACTGGCCCACCCCCGCCCGCGACCTGTACCTGGACACGTGGCGCGCCCTGGAGAAGCTGCTGGCCGACGGCCGTACCCGCGCCATCGGCGTGTCCAACTTCCAGCCCGCCCATCTGCGGCGGCTGCTCGACCACAGCGGTGTGGTCCCGGTCGTCAACCAGGTCGAGCTGCACCCCTACCTCCAGCAGGGAGAGCTGCGCGACTTCCACGCCCAGCACAAGATCGCCACCGAGGCGTGGAGCCCGCTGGCCCAGGGCGCCCTTCTCCAGGACCCCGCCCTCGCCGCGATAGCGCAGCGGCACGGCAGGACGCCCGCCCAGGTGGTTCTGCGCTGGCATCTACAGCTCGGGAACGTCGTGATCCCCAAGTCCGTGACCCCCGCCCGCATCCGGGAGAACATCGACGTCTTCGACTTCACCCTCACCCCTGAGGACATCGAGGCGATCAACGCCCTCGACCGTGGCGAGCGCACCGGGCCCGACCCCGACACCCTCAACTGACCCGACGCCACTCCTCTCGACCGCGCCGCTGTGGCCGTGCTCATCAGCCGGCCGCGGCGGCGCGGCCCGTTCCCGCCCCTGATTCCCTTCCGCCTCACCTCCGTCTCACCCCCGATTCCCCCTCTCCTGGAAGCCGTCTTCGCGTCATGTCCACTGCCCTGAGCCGCCTGACACACCCCCACGGCGGACGCCTCACCCTCGGCCTGGAACTCCCCCTGGACAACGACTGGGGACAGTCCCGGTTGGCCACCGACCGGAAGGCGGGCCGCCCCTTCGGTGTGCCGTCCCTCGACGCACACGCCCAACTCGCCCGCCTCGCCGACCAGTCCGGATTCGCCGCCCTGTGGGTCCGCGACGTCCCGCTGTACGACCCGGTGCACTTCGGCGACGCCGGGTCGGTCTTCGAAACCTTCACCCACCTGGGCCACCTCGCGGCGATCACCGAACGCACCGTCCTCGGCACCGCGGCCGTCGTCCTGCCACTGCGCCGGCCACTCCTGGTCGCCAAGGCGGCCGCGACCGTCGACGTACTGTCCGGCGGGCGCTTCATCCTCGGCCTGGCCAGCGGCGACCGTCCCGTCGAATACCCGCTCTTCGACGTCGAGTTCGCCAGCCGCGCCGAAACCTTCCGCAACGGCGTCGAGGTGCTGCGCACCGCCTGGTCCACCCCGCCACCCGGCCAGGGGCTGGAACTGCCACGGCTCGGCCTCACCGCCGACCGGCAACTCGATGTGCTGCCCAAACCCACCGCCGGGACCATCCCGATCGCGGTCGCCGGCAATGCCCAGCAGAGCCCGGAGTGGACCGCCGAACACGTCGACGCGAGCCTCAACTACCCCCGCGACCTCGGAGCGCTCCGCCTGAAGACGGAGAAGTGGCGGCGGCTGACCGCCGACCACCCCAAGCCCTATCTGACCCCGATGATGCTCGACCTCCTGCCCGACCCCGCGGCCCCCGCCACCGCCATCCGGCTCGGACTCCGCACCGGCCGGGACGGCCTCGTGGAACACCTGGAGAAGATGTCCGCCCTCGGTGTCGCGCACGTCTCGTTCAACCTGCGACCGGGCGACCGCCCTGTCGAAGACGTACTGGCCGAGCTCACCGACCACGTACTGCCGCGTTTCCCCGCACCGGTCGTCGCCGAGGGGTCCGCGGCGGGGTAGGTCGCCGCATTCGTTTGTCCCACGTGGTAGACATGGCGTTCATCTCGTGAGAAAAAAGGTTCCAGCCCGGCGCCCCTACCGAGCCCCGGGCAGCAGTGGTCGACCTTCTGAACGAGCAGTGACGTGCCTAGCGCAAGGGAGCAGGCGAATTGAGCAGGATGGGCGCGGTCGCGTCCTCGGCATCCGCATCATCACCACCGAGGACGACCACTTTCACTCTCGACGGGGTAGGCAAGGTCTACCCGGGCGTCGTCGCCGTCTCCGACGTCACCCTCAGTGGCTATGCGGGCGAGGTGCTCGCCATCTGCGGTGCGAACGGCGCCGGCAAGTCGACGCTCACCAAGCTGCTGGCCGGTCAGGAGCGCCCCACCAGCGGGCGCGTGATCGTGGACGGATACGACGGTGAGATCACCACACCCTCCGCGGCCCTGGACGCCGGAGTGCTCCTCATGCATCAGGAGCCGGTCATCGTGGACACGTTCACCGTCCAGGAGAACGTCTGGCTGACCGGCCTCAGCTCGGCCGGCCGCCGGAGGCCGTGGCAGCGCGTCGGGGGCCGCGACCGCGCGGACCGCACTCGCGCGGCCCTCGGCGTGGTCGGGATGCGCGACGTGGACCTCGGTATGCCGGCCGGACGGCTCGGCCCCGGTCCCCGTCAGATGGTGGCGCTCAGCCGGTCCCAGGTGAACGAGCACCGTGTGCTGCTGCTGGACGAGACCACCGCCTCCACCACGGAGGAGCACTTCAAGGACGTCGAGGCACTCGTGCGCAAGGAGCGCGAAGCCGGGGCCACGGTTGTCTTCGTCTCGCACCGCATGCCGGAGGTGTTCGCGCTCGCCGACCGCATCGCGGTCATGCGCAACGGCTCCCTCGTCGACGTCGTCGACCGGGCGGACACGACCCCCGACGAGATCATGACGCTCATGATCGGCGAGGCCGTGATGGCCCTCGAGCCACCGGAGCCGGTGTCCGCGTCCGCCGCCCCCGCCCTGCTGGAGGTGCGGGACGTGTCCTCGGGATCCGCGTCCGGCATCTCCTTCTCCGTGCGGGACGGCGAGATCGTCGGTATCTACGGTCTGGTCGGCAGCGGGCGCAGCTCCCTCGCCCGGTCGATCTCGGGTCATCAGCACCGCGACACCGGCACGGTGCGGGTGCGTGGCCATGAGGTGAACCCGCGCTCACCGCGGGCAGCCCTGCGCCAGGGGATCGCCTACCTCAGCGAGGACCGCAGGCGTGAGGGCTTCGTCAAGGACTTCGACAACGCCGCCAACCTCACGCTGAGCACGCTCGGCGCGTTCTCGACCGGCGGAGTGATGAACACCCGCCGTGAGCGCCGCCGGGTGGCGCGGCTGGTCTCCGACTTCCGCATCAAGGGCGGCGCCGAGCAGATGACCAGCTCGCTCTCCGGTGGCAACCAGCAGAAGGTCTGCATCGCCAAGGCGCTCGAGAGCGAGCCCGAGGTCCTCGTGCTGGACGAACCGACCAAGGGCATCGACGTCGGCGCCCGATTGAACATCTACCAGATCGTGCGGGGCCTCATCGAGCGGCGCAAGGCGGTCGTCGTCGTCACCAGCGAGGCCGAAGAGGCCCTGGCCCTGTGCAACCGGGTGATCGTGCTGCGCGACGGCGTCATAGCCGGCGAGTTCGTCTCGAAGACCAGCACCACCGACGACTTGACCCGCACCGCCCTCGGAGGAGAAGTCCAGTGAGCCACGACACCGCGCCCAGGACGGTCGCCGCACCACCCGCGGCCCATGGAGAAACGCCCCCCGGCGGCCTGACGCTCCGCCGCGCCGGGCAATGGGCGAAGGAGCAGTATCCGCTCTATATCCTTCTCGCCCTGCTGGTCTTCGCCGGCTTCACCTCCGACGCCTTCTTCTCCTCGTACAACATGTCCAACCTGCTGTTGCAGGTCTCGGTGATCGGCATCGTCACCCTCGCGCAGTTCCTCATCGTGCTCACCGGTGGCATCGACATCTCCGTCGGCGCGGTCGCCGGGCTCGCCGGTGTGCTCTCCGCCGGTCTGTTCGGCGGCGGGAACACCTTGCTCGCGGTGGCGGTGGCGATCGTGCTGGGCGGCGCCATCGGCGTCTTCAACGGCTACCTCATCGCCTACCGCGGGCTCGAAGCCTTCATCGTGACCCTCGGCATGCTCGCGCTGGGCCGCGGGCTCGTCTACGCCTACACCGAGGGCCAGCCGATCGCCCCCCACGCCGCCGACTTCCGCACCATCGCCACGACGGCGATCGCCGGCGTCCCCGTGCTCGGCATCGTCTGGATCGCTCTCGCGATGGCCATGGCCTTCCTCACCCGCCGCACCGTGTTCGGGCGGCGGGTGTACGCGCTCGGCAGCAGCAGGGAGGCCGCCCACGCCGCCGGTGTACCGGTGAAGGCCACCCTGATCTCGGTGTATGTGATCGCCGGTGTACTGGTCGGCTTCGCGGGCTTCCTGCTCGCCGCCCGCATCGGCGCGGCCACTCCGACCGGAGGGGACAACTACGAGATCGACTCGATCGCGGCGGTGGTCATCGGCGGTGCCAGCCTCGTGGGCGGCCGCGGGCGGGTGCTGGGAGCCTTCCTGGGCACCCTCATCTTCGGCGTGATCTCCAACCTGCTGGTGCTGCTCAATGTCTCCACATTCCTACAGGACGCCTTCCGCGGGGCCCTGATCATCTTCGCGATGGTCCTCACCACCGTCCAGTTCACCCGGCGCCGTCGGCAGAAGACCGCACGTTCCTGATACCGGCGCATGACCCGACATGACACGGAGACCTGCATGACAACCATGCGACGGAGCTCGCTCGCCGCACTGTCGGCGGCGGTGATCGGCCTGGCCGGCTGTTCGACCATCGGTGGCAAGGCGTCCTCCAGCGGACCCAAGGAGGCCAAGGACACCACCGACGTCACCATCGGATTCTCCCAACGGCAACTGGACGCGCCCTACTTCGCGGCCATGGTCGACGCGGCCAGGAAGCAGGCCGGACAGCGGGGTTTCCACCTGGAGGTGCAGAACGCCGACGGTGACGCCGTCACCCAGCTCAACCAGGCCCAGACCCTGGTGGCTCAGGGCATTGATGTGCTCGTGGTCGACGCGATGAGCCCGAAGACGCAGAAGGTACAGCTCAAGGACGTGGCGGGGGAGGTGCCCCTCGTCTTCGTCGACACGGGCATCGACGGGGTCGGCGTCACCTCCGTCTCCTCCGACAACTACACGATCGGCAAGCTCTCCGGCCGGCTCGCGGCCAAGCGGTTCCACCACGGTTCGACGATCAGCCTGGCCATCCTCAACGGTGGCCCGGACGACGAGATCGTCGGCCCCGACCGCCAGCGGGGATTTCTCGATGGCCTGCGCGCCGGTGGCGTCAACTACCGCGTCGTGGCAAGGACGTCCGCGAACTACTCGCAGGACGCCGCGGTACCGGCCACCGAGTCGATCCTCGCGGCGCATCGGAACGTCGACCTGATCGTCGGCCTCAACGACTCGATGGCACTCGGGGCCCTCAGCACACTGCGCGACAAGGGCAATAAGAGGACGCTGGTGGCCGCGGCGGCGGACGGCCAGAAGCAGGCGCTCCAGGAGATCAAGTCGGGTGGGTGCGAGGGCCGGTACATCTCCACCGGTCTGAACTCGCCGAAGCTCGCCGCCGACCTCGCCTTCGACATCGCGCTGCGGATCGGCACCGGTGACGTGGCGCCGAAGGACATCAAGAAGCAGCGGTGCACGAAGGCCGCGGGCATCAACTGTGAGAACGTGGACGACTACCTCGACCCGCACTCCGTGTTCTGATCCCGGGCGGGCCGCTGCCAGGCCCCGCACATGCGGCAGGGGCCGGAATCTTCCGATTCCGGCCCCTGCCGCATGTGAGCGGTCAATCGCGTTGGTAGGCCGTGTCCGGCATGTCGCCGTTGATGGTGTAGCCACCGTCGACCGAGAGCGTCGCTCCGGTGGAGTACGCGGCGTCCTCGGAGGCCAGGTAGGCGATCGCCGCGGCCACCTGCTCCGCGCGGGCGACCGCGCCGAGCGGGATGCGGCGGTTCAGCGAGGCCACGACGTCGTCCGTGTAGAGCGGCGTGGTCAGCGCGGACCAGGTCGCTCCGGGGCGCACCGCGTTGACCGTGATGCCGTACTCGGCCCACTCGCCCGCGAGGGTGAAGGTGAGCGCGTCGATCCCGCCCTTGGAGGCGGCGTAGGCGGCCGCCTCGCGCAGTGAGATCACCGAGTGGATCGACGAGACGTTGACGATACGGCCCGGCCGCTTCGCCGCCACCATATGCCGCGCGACCGCGGTGGCCATGAGGAACGTGCCCCGCAGGTTGACGCCGAGCACCGTGTCGAAGTCCGCCACGCTCATCTCGAGGGCGGGGGAGATGCGCAGGATGCCGGCGCTGTTCACGAGCGAGAACGGGACGCCGAGCGTGGCCACCACGTCGTCCACGGCGGTCCGCACCTGGTCACCGTCGGAGACGTCCACCGCGAAGGGCGTGGCGGAGCCACCGGCGTCGGCGATCGCGCGCGCGGACTCCTCGGCACGCTCGGCCGAGATGTCGAAGACGGCGACGGAGCCGCCCTCGCTCGCGATGCGCTCGGCCGCGGCCCGGCCGATGCCCGCCCCCGCCCCGGTGACGATCGCGACGCGATCGGTGAATCGGCTCATGCCACACCCTCTCCCTCGTCCGGCACGGTGATCAGCACCGGCACGCCCCGTTCGTCGACGTCGACCGGCACCTCGTCCTCGGCGATCTCGTGCACGCCGAGCGTGAACTGGGCGCTCAGCGTCGATCCGCCCGGGATCACGGGCACCCCCGGGCGCTCCAGCCGCTCGCCGAGCGGCATGAACGGAGAGGTGGAATGCGGCTCGACCGCCACGATGTGTTCGGTGCCCCACCAGGGGTAGTCGCCGGGTGCGCGGCACTCCTGCCACACCCATATCTCGGGGAACAGCTCGGACTGCCAGCTCATCGTCGCCACCAGGCCGCAGCCGGGTGAGCGCAGCCCGAACCACCCACCGGTCACGGTGGCGTAGCCGAGGTCGGCCGTCGGGCCATCGCCCGGCGCGAGCTCGAGGGCTCCCACACCCGGGGCCACGGCGGGCACCCGCCGAGTCTCGCCGGGTGCCATCCACTGCCGGGCGCCGAAATCCTCGGGATGTGCGGTGAGTTCCTCGAAGGGGCCGTACACGGTGGCCGCGCGGGCCACGGTCGCGGTGTTGAAGGCGGGATGCAGGCCCCAGTTCGAGGGGAGATCCCGCGCCGACAGGTTCTCCACCTCACTTCGGAAACGCAGCACGGAGCCGTCGAGCGAGAAGGTCTTCGTCATACGGAACGGGTAACGGGCGAGCCGGGTGACGCACCGTAGCGCGGTGCCGTCCTCCGTCTCCACGGTCCCGGCCGCCCACGAGCGACGAGCCGCCTCACCGTGGAACGGCAGCGGAGCCCCGTGCACGGTGGTCGGTGGCCCCGCGTTCGGGAACAACTCCTGCATGCCGCCCGCGTAGTTGTCGAAGAACGACACATCGCTCGCATCCGCCGCGTCGGACGCCGGCACCCGGTCCACCCAGCGCGGGTTGCGCCACAGGACCTCCTCGCCGGTGGCCTTCCAGACCAGCGAGAGGATGTCGGTGCCCCGGGCCGGGTTCACCAGCACGGTGACCGCGTCGTTCTCCAGTGTCCAGGCGCCGCCGTCGACGGGCCGGACCGCTGTTTCGCCCGCCATGCTCACTCCCATCCGATGACCGACTTGCCGACGCTGCCCGCGGCGAAGTCCGCGAAGGCGGCGGGGCCCTCCTCGATCGAGGAGACGCTGGTGATGATCGGAGCGAGGTCGACACCGAGCCGGCCGGCCTCCGCCACGGCCTCCATCATCAGGGGCACGCTGAAGACGAACATCCCGCGCAGGGTCACCTGACGCATGATCAGATCCGGTACCGGGTCGATGGTGAAGTCTGGGCCGAGCCCCACGAACACCACCGTGCCCCAGGTCTTCACGGCCTCGAGGGCGGCACGGCGGCCGTGGACGTTCCCGGAGGTGTCGATGACGGCGCTCGCGCCCCCGGGTACCACGGCCTCGATGTCGAAGCCCGCGGAATCGTGGATCTTGGAGTAGCCGAGACTTTCGGCGAAGGCGCGGCGCTCGGGGCTCGGGTCGGTGCCGACGGCGCGCAGCCCGAATGCCTTCGCCCAGGCGAGCACGGCGAGTCCGACCGGGCCGACGCCGATGACGACCACGGTTTCGCCCGGCCTCACCTCCGAGCGGAGCAGCGCCTGGTAGGCGGTCGTGGCACCGCAGGCGAGAAACGCGCCGACGGGGAAGCTCACCTCGTCGGGCAGCACCACGCAGTCCTTGGCCGTGACGACCAGCTCGTCCTGGCAGCCGCCGGGCCGGTTGAGCGAGTACACCCGTGCGCCGCGCTCGCAGTGCACGTCCCAGCCGCGCCGACAGCTCTCGCACTGGCCGCAGCCGGAGTAGTGCTGTACCGCGACACGGTCTCCCACTGCGGGGTGGTTCACGCCGGGGCCGACCGCCTTGACCACTCCGGCGATCTCATGGCCGGGCGTCATCTCGGGCGAGCGCGGCTGAGTCGCCTGCCGCATCTCCTCGTGCGTCATATGGAAGTAGTGCAGGTCGCTTCCGCACAGGCCCGCGGCCTTCATATCGAGGACCAGCTCGCCCGGTCCGGGCTCGGGGAGCGGGGCGTCGACGACGGCGACCCTCTCCTTCGCGGCGAACCGCAGCGCACGAACGGTGGCGGTCGGCGCGGTGGTGGTCGTCATGGTGTCTCCTTTCCTGGGGCGCGGGAGGCGCGCGGTGCGGGTCGGCGCAGTGCCGCGATGTCCGCGGCGTACAGCACCGAGTCGGTGGTGACGGCGGGGTCGACGGTGCCGAGTGGCGGCGAGCAGCAGAGGTAGAGAACGGACTGGTCGGCGCCGCCGAGGGCGACCGCGTAGGCGCTGAGGCCGCCGGTGTCGACGAAGGCGAGGGGGGTGCCGTCCGGCGCGAGAAGCCGTGCGCCGTGCCCGATCGAGGAGGCGACCCAGATCCGGTCGTGTGCGTCGATGGCCAGACCGTCGGGCAGTACGGGCAGCTCGCGGGTGGCGCGTTCGATGTCGAGGTGGCCGGGCGGGCTGCCGAACTGCTTCCACACCCGCGGCTCCCCGAGCGTGGGTTGCCCGCCTCCGCTCCAGGTCACCGGCCACGAGGAGATGCGTCCGGCGAAGGTCTCCGCCACGAGCAGCCGTCGCCGGTCGGCGGTGAGCACCATGCCGTTGGGGAAGTTGAGGCCGTGGCCCTGTAGATCGGCTCGGCCGTCGGGGGAGATCCGCACCAGGGCCGTCTCGCGCAGGGACCCGGGCTCGGCGTCGGTATTGCCGAAGTTGCCGACGAGGGCCCAGCCGGACTCGGTGACGATCATGTCGTTGGCGACGCCCTCGATGAGGTCGCCGAAGCGCGACACGGTGGTGAGGGCCCGGCCGTCCCACCGCAGCAGGGCGCGCTCCAGCATCGAAACGACGAGCAGCGAGCCGTCGGGCGCGAATCCGAGCCCGGACGGTCGGCCCGGCACCTCGCACACCGTGCGCACCTCATGACCGGTGGTCGGCGAGCGTCCCGCGCGGAAGGCGAGTACGCGCTCGCTGTAGAAGTCGGAGGCGAACAGCTCGCCGTCGCGCCATCGGGGCCCCTCGAGGAAGGTGAACCCGCCGGCGACGGGAGTGGCGTGGACGGTCGTCACCGATGGGCGCATAGGGCTCCTGTTCGTCGTGGCACCGCGGCGAGCGATCACCAAGGCGGCCACGGTACATTCTCATGACACGGACTAGCTGTCTAGTGGGTGAGAATTTATGGGGGTCGGTGCGACCCGGTGTCCGGTGCGGTTACGCACGCTCCCGCGCGAACCAGGGCTCCAGGCCGCGATAGGCGTCCAGGAACTCCCGATGGCGCGCGGTGTAGTGGCGGTGCCGGTCCGCGGAAGGGGTGAACTCCGCCTCCACCGTTGAGAGTTCGCGGGCCACCTCGAAACCGTCGACCAGGCCGCTGCCCACGGCGGCGGTGACGGCGGCACCGAGGCTGTTGGCCTCCTCGACGATGCTCCGGCGGCGTACGCGGGTCCCCCAGACGTCGGCGAGGATGCGCAGCCAGGTATCGCTCGCCGCGCCACCGCCGATGGCGTCGACGCGGTCGACCGGATGCCCGGCCTCGCGGAAGGCGGTGACGCAGGTCGCCAGGTTGAAGGCGACTCCCTCCAGGACGGCCTTCGCCAGATGCGCGGGGCCATGGTGCCGGGAGAGTCCGACGAAGGCGCCGCGGGCGTCGGCGTTCCAGTACGGCGAGCGCTCACCGAGCAGATGGGGCAGGAAGTAGAGCCCTGTGGTGTCGGCGTCCTCGATCCGCGTGAGGGTGCGGGCGATGCGCTCCGGGCCGTCGTCGGGGCGCAGCACATGCGCGATCCACTCGAGTGAGGCGCCGCCCGCCTGCATGGTGGCCGTCGGCACATAGTGTCCGGGCAGGACGTGGTTGAACGTCATGGTGCGCATGGCCGGGTCGTACAGCGGCCGCCGGGCCGACATCGAGATCCACGAGGAGGAGCCGAGGTAGGTATAGGCGCTGTCGCCGGATGTCAGCACCCCGGCGCCGAGCGCGGCCAGGGGGCCGTCTCCGCCGCCGATGACGACGGGGACTCCGGCGGGCATCCCGGTCTCCTCCGCGACGTGCGCACGGACCCGGCCGACGACCGAGGTGGACTCCACGACGTCGGGCAGCAGGCCCGGGTCGATGGCCGCCGCGTCGAGCACGGCTCGCGACCAGACGCCCGCCCGCTGGTCGAAGGCGTTGGTGCTGGAGGCATCGGAGGGATCGGTGGCGAGCGTGCCGGTCAGACGCTGGACGATGTAGTCCTTGGCCAGGCAGACATGGGCCACCCGGCGGAAGGTCCGTGGTTCGTTGTCGCGCACCCACATGACCTTGGCCAGTGAGT
This sequence comes from Streptomyces sp. CY-1, assembly GCF_047218265.1. Taxonomy (NCBI): domain Bacteria; kingdom Bacillati; phylum Actinomycetota; class Actinomycetes; order Kitasatosporales; family Streptomycetaceae; genus Streptomyces; species Streptomyces sp. CY-1. The sequence continues at coordinate 1,973,724 of NZ_CP178393.1, read as the reverse complement.
AGGTGGGGTGGATCCGGTGCCCCAGCAGCCGGTAGGCACGCTCCTCGCCGAGCCCGGCGGCCAGTGTCCTCGCCTGCTCGGCGCTGCGGTGGTCGGCCCAGATCATCGCGGGCCGCACGGGCCGGTGCGCGCGGTCGAGCAGTACGGCCCCCATCATCTGGCCGCCGAACCCGATGACGCTGATCCGCTCCCGGGGTGTCCCGCTGCGGGCGAGCAGTTCGCGGCCGGCCCGGCAGACGGCCTGCCACCAGGAGTCGGGGTCCTGTTCCGCGATGCCGCCGGTGCGGAAGTCGGTGTCGTAGCGCACGGTCACCGCCGCCACCAGCCGGCCGTCGTCGGTGTGCAGGGACGCCTTGTTCCCGGTGGTGCCGAGGTCATGGGCGATGATCACGGATGTCTCTCCAGCTTCCTGGTGTCCGGGCGTGGCCTGGAACGGTGCGCAGGTCACTGTCATCCTGTACGTACAGGATGTCAAGGATGATAGGTGTGGGGTGGGACGGGGCCGTGGGGTCGCGAAAGGGGCGGTGGCCCCGATGTCACATCGGGGCCGCCGCCCAGGTGGGAGCGTATTTCAGTCGGTGCTGTCGCTCACCAGCATCGACGGTGGCGCTCCGGCCCGGCGCCGCCTGCGGACATGTACCTGGAAGCGGCTGCGGTCCGCGCGGTGGTAGGCCGTGAAGTACTCCACCGGCCTGCCCTCCTGGTCCCAGGCGGTGCTGCGCAGGAGCAGCACCGGATCGTGGGCGTCCACGCCGAGCGCCTCGGCCACCGACGGGGCGGCGGGCACCGCCTCCACCAGGCGCCTGCCATGGTCCAGGCTGACGCCGTACTTGTCCTCCAGAAGGGCGTAGAGCGATTGGCGCGTCAGGTCCTCGTCGAGCAGTCCGGGCGCCACCTGGTGCGGCAGCCAGGTGCTGGTCAGCGCCCACGGCTCGTCGTTGACGTAGCGCAGTCGCTCCAGATGGAGCAGCGGCGAGCCCTCCTCGACCTCGAGCTCGCGGGCGGCGTCCGCCGTCGCGGGGGCGAACTCCAGCCGGCGCACCGCGCTGACCAGCACCGAACCGCGGGCGGCCACATCCTCATGCAGGCCCGTCATCGACTGGAAGAGCGACTCGTCGACCTTGCGGGCGGCCACGAAGGTGCCCTGCCCCTTGCGCCGCACGATGCGGCCCTCGCCCTCCAGTTCGTCGAGGGCCTGACGTACGACGGTCCGGGAGACGCCGTACTGCTCGCACAGGCTCACCTCACCGGGCAGGCGCTCGCCCACCTTCCAGACGCTGCCGAGCTGTGGCAGCAGCAACTCCTTGAGCTGCGCGTAGAAGGGCAGTGCGGCGCTGCGGTCAATCCGTCCGGGTTCCACGAAGCAAGCGTAGCGCCAGGAAGGAAGACAACAGCCCGTCCTCTTGACATCCTGTACGTACAGGACGTCTTATCGCTGCCGGAGTCAACGCAAGGAGACATCATGTCCTGGTATCAGGGTGCCCGGATAGCGGTCACCGGAGCCGCCGGAGGCATCGGACGGGCCACCTGCGCGCACCTGGCCGGTCTGGGCGCCGAGGTGTACGCCCTCGATCTCATCGAATCGCCCGTCGGGCGATCCATCCTCTGCGATGTCACCGACGAGGACAGTGTGGCGGCCGCGATCGCCACGGTCGTCACCGAGGGGGGCCGGATCGACGGTCTCGTCGCGGCCGCCGGGGTGGTCGAGGACGACGTACCCGCGGAGCGGATGAGCGCCGCCGAGTTCGACCGGGTGCTCGGCGTCAATCTGAGGGGGACGTTCCTCATCTGCGCCGCGGCCGCCCGGCGGATGCTCGACGGGGCGGGGGGCCGGATCGTCACGGTCTCCTCGATGTCCGGCACTCATATCGTCAACCACCCGCAGAAGCAGTCCGCGTACAACGCCTCCAAAGCCGCCGTGAGCGCGCTGACCCGTTCGCTGGCCGTCGAGTGGGGCCCGCGTGGCGTACGGGTCAACAGCGTCGCGCCCGGCTATGTCGCCACCGCGCTCAACGACCTCAAGCAGCACCTGCACGCACGGTGGAAGGAGGGCACCGTCGCCGGACGGTTCGCGGAGCCCGAGGAGATCGCCGCCGCCATCGCCTGGCTGCTCGGTGACGAGGCCGCCTACTGCGTGGGCACGGAACTGCTGATGGACGGGGGCTTCACACTCCGATGAGCGCATCGAGGACACCGGGCGGCGCAGGGGAACGGGGAACGATGGACCGGCGGGTGACCGTGACCGCGGACGGTGAGGTCATCGTGGAGGAAGTGGCACGTGCGCGGCCCGCGGCCGGCGAGGCGCGGGTACGCACCCTGCTGGCCGGCATCTGCGGCTCGGACGTACACGCCCGCCGCGGCGAACACCCCTTCATCTCCCGGCCGTACCACCCGGGGCACGAGGCCGTCGGCGTGGTCGATGGCATCGGCCCCGGCGTCACATCCGTGGCCGAGGGGGACCGGGTGCTGCTCGAGCCCAATCTGGTGTGCGGGACCTGCCGCCACTGTCGCTCCGGCCGCTACAACATCTGCGGGGGACTGCGCGTCGTCGGCTGCCAGACGGCCGGGGCGATGGCGGACGGCTTCACCGTCTCCGCCGATCGGCTGCACCGGGTGCCCGATGGGCTCACCGATGTCCAGGCCGTGCTCGTCGAACCGCTGGCCACTCCCGTCCACGCGGTGCGCCGGGCCGGGGACCTCGCCGGCGGCGGCGTGCTGGTCCTCGGCGCCGGGCCGATCGGGCTGCTCACCGCCCTGGCCGCGCGCGCGGCGGGCGCACGGACCGTGATCGTCACCGATCCGGTGGCGGCGAAGCGGGACCGGGCGGTGCGGCTGGGGGCGGACGCGGCGCTCGCGTCCGGCACCCCCGGTCTGCCGGACCTGGTCAGGGAGCGGCTCGGCGGCGGCGCGGACGTGGTGTTCGACTGCGTATCCATGTCCGCCTCGATCACCCAGGCCGTCCAGTCCGTCGAGAAGGGCGGCACCGTCATGGTCGTCGGCGTGCCCCAGGGCCCGTCGAGTGTCCCGCTGGACCTCGTCCAGGACCGCGAGATCACCGTGCGGGGCTCCCTCATGTACGTCGGGGAGGACGTGCGCGCCGCGATGTCGCTTCTGGAGACCGGCGTCGTACCGGCCGACGAGTTCGTCACCGCCACCTTCCCCCTGGAGCGGGCGGACGAGGCGTTCCGGGCCGCCGGTGGCCCGGACCAGATGAAGGTGCTGGTGAAGGTCGGCTGACCGGCCCGCCGACGCGCCGAAACGGGCAGAACCGACACACCGAAACCGCCAGAACCGAGGAGACGGCGTGAAAGCCATCGTCTACGACCGACCGTACGCGTTCCGCTACACCGATCTGCCGGATCCCGAGCCGGGCCCGGGCGAGGTACGTCTGCGCGTCCTGTCCGCGGGGGTCTGCGGCACGGATGCCCATCTCCACCGAGGTGAGTTCTCTCCCCGTTATCCGCTCACCCCCGGACACGAGGTGGTGGGCGAGGTGGAGTCGATGGGGGAGGGGGTGACGACTCTCGCCGTCGGACAGCGCGTCGCCCTCAACAACCGTGTCTCATGCGGTACATGCGCCAACTGCCGCCGGGCCAGACCGGCCTTCTGCACCCGGCTGCGCGACCACGGTGTCACACGGCCGGGCGGCTTCGCCGAGATGATCGTGGTGCCCGCGTCCCACTGCCACCCCGCGGATGACATCCCCCTGGACGTCGTGGCCTTCGCCGAGCCCGTCGCGTGTGCCGTGCATGGCATGGACGTGCTCGCCCCGCGGCCCGGCAGCGATGTCCTCGTCTTCGGCGCCGGCACCACCGGGCTGCTGCTCGCGCAGTTGCTGGCCGCCAGCGGCGCGGGGCGGGTGACCGTCGCGGCGCCGACCGAGGCCAAGCTGAAACTGGCACGGGACTTCGGCGCCGACGAGACGGTGGTCATGGACCGCCACGACGCCTCGGCCTCCCGCGCCGCACTGCGCACGCTGGCACCCGACGGCTTCGACACCGTGGTGGACGCGACCGGCGCCCTCGGCGTGATCGAGCAGTGCCTGCCGCTCACCCGCGATGGCGGCACCGTCTTCCTCTACGGCATGGCCGGGGAGCGAGAACGCGTCGAACTCTCCCCGCACGAGATCTTCAGCCGGGAGCTGACCATCCGCGGATCCTTCACCCAGGCGTTCAGCTTCGACCGCGCGCTGCGGGTCCTGCGCACGGGCCGGGTGCGTACCGACGGCATGATCACCCATCGGTTCGGGCTGGACGCCTACGGCGCCGCCCTCGACGCCGTCCGGAACGACCGCGGCTGCATCAAGGCGGTCATCCACCCCTGATCCCGGACGTGCGCGTTTCGGCCCTCCAGTACACGGGACGCGGCCGACCTCGGCGGGCGAGGTCGGCCGCGTCCCGCGGGGGCGCCCTGGACAGATGTTTCAGGCCGTGCCGGATGATGTGCCGGGCCGCACCGCCGACCGGTGTTCCCCCGGCGTCGCTGGTGGCGGCGTCGGAGTGGCCGTCTGGGTGTTGCCCATGGACTGCAATGCGGTGGCCACGATGGTCATTTCGGCGACACAGGCCCGCTGGGGGAGGGTGATGGCCGCCAGGCACGCCTCGGCGATGTCCGGTGGCTGGACGAACAGGTCGCGCAGTTCCCGCGGCGGGGGTTCGGGCCGGTCGTCGAGGATCGGGGTGTTCACGATGCCCGGCAGGATGGTGCACACCCGTATGCCGTTGCCGTACTCGTCCCGGCCGGCTCCCCGGGCGAGGCCCAGCAGCCCGGCCTTGGCCGCCTGATAGGCCGGGCCGGTGTGATCGGGCCATGCCCCGGCCACGCTCGACAGGATGACCACGTCGCCGTGGGCCTCGCGGAGCCGCGGGAGCAGGGCGTGCAGCAGGTAGAACGTCCCGCTCAGATTGGTGGCGAGCATGGAGTCCCAGGCCCGGGGGGTTAGCTGGGCCAGGCGCCGCTCGGGGATGTTGGTTCCGGCGGCGCACACCAGGGTGTCCACCGGACCGGACATCCGCTGCGCCCAGTCCCGTACCGCCTCGTGGTCACCGACGTCCACACCGTGGTGGTGCAGACGGTCCGCCTCGGGCGCGGCGTCCCGAGCCTGTTCCTCGATCAGATGGCCACGCCGGGCCAGTCCGTGAACGGTCGCGCCCGCCTCGAGGAAGCGCCGTACGATCGCGAGCCCGATTCCGCTGCTCGCTCCGCTGACCACGGCGGTGCGCCCGCTCATGTCTCCGGGCCGGCCGGAAGGGTGGCTGTTCATGGGGTGTCCTCGGCCGCCGGCGATCAGAAGGTGCCGTCGATCGTGATGCCCCCGTCGACGCGGAGGGTGGCACCGTGCACGAAGGAGGCGTCGGGGGAGAGGAGGAAGGCGATGGAGGTGGCGATCTCGGCGGGCTCGGCCAGCCGTCGCATCGGGGTGCGCCGCACCAGTGTCTCCCGGTCGAGCGCTCCCGACTCCAGGCCACTGCGCACCATCTCGGTGGCCACGTATCCGGGCGCCACGGTGTTGACCCGGATGCCGGCCGGGCCCCACTCGGCCGCCAGGGTCCGGGTGAGCCCCAGCACTCCGCTCTTGGCGGTGGCGTAGCCGAGTCGGCCGGGGAGCCCGAAGGTCGACCCGACGGAACCGATGTTGACCACACTGGCCCGGCGGCTGCGGGCCAGCAGCGGGTAGGCCCCGCGTGCGCAGTGCATCGCGCCGGTGAGATGGACCGCGAGCTGATGGGACCACTGTCGGCTGTCGAAGTCCTGGGCCGCCTGCCGGAAGATCACCCCCGCGCCGTTGACCAGCGCGTCGAGCCCATCTGCCCGCGTCGCGATGTCATCGAACATCGCGCTGACACTGGCTTCGTCGGTGACATCGACGGCGACGGCCAGGTGCCCCCCTGCCACCGGCGACGCCGTGTCGAGGGCCGTGACCTGGTCCTGGGCGGCGTCGCTCTTGAGGTCGGCGACGACGACACGCCAGCCGCGTTCGGCGAGGACCCGGGCCGTGGCGGCCCCGATCCCCTGTGCGGCGCCGGTGATGAGAACGGTGGGGTCAGCCATGGGACATCTCCGTGGTGGATTCGGTGGGCCGGGCGTCGTGGACGCCCGGTGTGGAGGATCGCTTCAGGGACTGGCGGTAGGGGTCGGGGCTGATCAGCGCCGTGCACACGGTGATCAACGCCATCGCCGTCATATAGACGGCGATGAGGTGGTAGCCGTCGCCCGCCTCCAGCAGGGCGGTGGCGATCAGCGGGGACAGGCCGCCGGCGAGAACACTGGCCGCCTGTGAGCCGATCGAGGCGCCGCTGTAGCGGACCTCGGGCTCGAACAGCTCGGCGAAGTAGGCGGATTGTGGTGCGTACACCGCGTGATTGCCGACGTTGACGCACAGGATCGTGACGAGATAGATGATCGGCAGCGACCCGCTGTCGAGCGCCCAGAAGAAGGGCCAGGACAGGGCGGCGAGCAGGGCCGAACCGAAGAGCACCACGGGCCGGCGTCCGACCCGGTCGGACAGCCGTCCCCACAGGGGCAGGCTGATCAGCCCCAGGGCGGCCGTGATGACCACCCCGATGAGCAGATCGTCGCGTTCCAGCGTGAGCACCGTCGTGCCGTAGGTGAGCACGAAGGTGGTGTGGATGTAGAAGGTGCTGTTCTCGGCGAACCTGATGCCCGCTGCCCGCAGGACGTTCCCCGGCTGGGTACGGAGCACGGCGATCACCGGCCGTCGCTCGATCCGGCCCGCCTTCTCCATCGCGCGGAACACCGGGGACTCGCTCACCCGGAGCCGGATGACGAGCCCGAGCACGATGAGCACCGCGGAGCCGAGGAAGGGAACGCGCCAGCCCCAGTCCTGGAAGCCGTGGTCGCTCATGTTGCCCGACAGGGCGAAGAAGGCCAGGTTGGCGATGAGCATTCCGGCGGGAACCCCCATCTGCGGCCAGCTACCGTAGAAACCACGACGGTTGGGCGGCGCGTGCTCGACCGCCATCAGGGCGGCCGCGCCCCATTCGCCGCCCACCCCGAATCCCTGGACGACCCGAAGGGCCACCAGGAGCAGGGGCGCGGCCGCACCCCAGGTGGAGTAGCCGGGAAGCAGCCCGATACAGAAGGTGCTGCCGCCCATGAGCAGCAGTGAGAGCACCAGCATGGACTTGCGGCCGACCTTGTCCCCGAAGTGTGCGAAGACGACGCCGCCGATGGGCCGGGCGGCGAACCCCACGGCGTAGGTGCTGAACGCGAGGAGCGTCCCCACCAGCGGCGAGGTGTCGGCGGGGAAGAAGAGCGTGTTGAAGACCAGGGCCGCGGCGATGCCGTAGGTGAAGAAGTCGTACCACTCGATGGCCGTTCCGATCATGGTCGCCCAGGCCACGGTGCGGATGTTCGGTGTGCCGGCGGGGGGACGGGAGGGCCGTGTGACGGCGGAGGGAGGATTCATGGCCGGATCCTTCGGGGCGGGGAGAGGTGGGGAGGAGCGGGTGTCCCGCGGCCCGGTGTCTCTCAGTCCGGGAGCAGGGTTTCCTTCAGGACCGGGCTCGGCCGCCGGGCGAGCTCGTCGAGGAGCTCCCCGGCCCGGCCGAGCGGCCGGGAGCGCTTGAGACCGTCGATGGCCGGGACGAGCCCTTCGGCCAGCAGGTCCATCGCGTGGGTGAAGTCCTCGCGCTGGTACATCTGGACGCCGATGAGCTCGCGTTCGCCGCGCTGGAGCGCCACTCCACCGACGGTCAGTTCGGCGGGGCTGATGCCCACCAGGACGGTTCGGCCGCCGCGGCAGGTCGCCGTCAGCGCCTGTGTGGTGGTGGCCTGCGCACCGACGCAGTCGAACACCACGTCCGCCCCCTCGGCACGGATGTGGTCCCCGGCCGCGAGAAGTGGCTGGGCGGCCGTCGTCCGCACGCGGTGCGGCACTCCGAGCCGGTGGGCGAGGTCCAGCCGCAGCGGGTCCCGGTCGGTCACCACCACACGGCCGACGCCCTGGGCGGCGAGCACGAGCGAGCAGAAGACGCCGATGGGCCCCGCACCGATCACCAGGACCTGATCATCGGCGGCGACGCGGGCCCGGCCGACCGCGTGCACGGCCACCGTCAGCGGTTCGATCAGGACCCGCAGTTCCTCGGGCACCCGGGGGTCGATCCGCAGGAGATGGCGGGGCGGGACGGTCAGGAACCGGGCCATGGCGCCGTCGATCCGGCCGCCGACGAACCGCATCCGCGCACACAACTGCTCACGCCCTCGCGCGCAGTTGTGGCAGGTGCCGCAGCCGGCCGGGGGAACGACGACCACGGGGGTGCCCGGGGCGAGCGGTGTGGCGCCGGTGGCATCGGCGGCCACGGCGTGTTCTTCGACGGTCCCCCACGCCTCGTGCCCGAGCACCAACGGGGGTTTGAGCACGGCGTGCTCGCCCGACCACATCTTCAGGTCGCTGCCGCACACGCCGACTTCGCGGACCCGGACCCGGACCTCGCCGGGTGGCGGGGGACCGGTGAGGTCCCGCTCGACGAGCGCGACCCGCCGGGGCGCGGTGACACGGATCTGACGCTGGTGGACGGCCGGGGCCCGCGATTTCTTCTCGGTCACGGGCGCGGAGTGGTCGGGAAGGGTCATCGCATCTCCTTGGCTCGGGCGAAAGCCCACCTCGGTGGTGGTGTGACGGCGACCACCGAGACATTCTCATGGCATGGACGTCATGTCCAGTGAGTGGTAACTTCCGATGTCGATGGTGACGCGGACCGGACCCGGCCGTGCCACCGATCGGGCTCACCGACTGGGCTCACCGACTGGGAGAGACACCGAATGACTGCACAGACGCCGGCCGAGCCGGCGGACAGCGAACTGATCAAGCACATCGAAGAACGGGCCCTGTTCGCACGCCTGGAAACCGTGCGGCTGATCTCGATCGCCAAGACCGGCCACTACGCGTCCGGATTCTCCTGTGCCGAGATCCTGGCCACCCTCTACTACGGGGTGATGCGGCTGCGGCGTGGTGAACCGGACTGGCCCGACCGCGACCGTTTCCTCTTCGGCAAGGGCCATGCGGCGGCCACGCTGTATCCGCTGCTGGCCGACTGGGACTTCTTCGACGCGGCCGAACTCGACGAGTACACCCGCCTGGGGAACGCCTTCGGCGACCACCCGGACATGACCCGCATCCCCGGGATCGACTTCAGCTCCGGGTCGCTGGGCCACGCCCTGTCCGCCGGGACCGGCATGGCGCTGGGCGGCCGCCTCCAGCGGCGCCCGTACACCACGTTCGTCCTGCTCGGCGACGGAGAGCTGCACGAGGGACAGGTCTGGGAGGCGGCCCTGGGCGCCGCACACCACCGGCTGGGACGGCTGGTCGCCATCGTCGACCGCAACGACCACTCACTCGACGGCCGCATCGACGGCGTGACCGGGATCGAACCACTGCTGGACAAGTGGCGGGCGTTCGGATGGCAGGCGCACGAGGTCGACGGACACGACGTCCCGGCCCTGCTGTCCCTGCTGCGCTCGCTCGCCGAGGACACCGGCCGCGACCGTCCGGCCGTGGTCGTCGCCAACACCGTCAAGGGAAAGGGGATCTCCTACATGGAGTCCGAGTTCGGATGGCATCTCGGCTGGCTGGCCGAGCGGGACGAGGCCAACGCCCTGGCCGAGCTGCGGGGGACACGGTGAGCGTCGCACCCGGTCTCCAGCCGGAATCCTGGCATCTGCTCAGCCTGCTGGAACAGGCTCCGGGCCTTCAGGCTCTCGGCGACACCCTCGCCGACCTCGCCGACGAGGGCCATCCCGTCGTCGTCGGCACCGCCGACCTGAAGTACTCCAACGGACTGGTGCGCTTCCAGGACCGCCACCCGGACAAGTACCTCCAGTTCGGGATCTCCGAACAGCACATGGTGTCCACCGCGGCGGGCCTGGCCACCACCGGCCTGCGGCCCTACGTCGCCACCTTCGCGTCCTTCATGGCGCTGCTGGCCTGCGAACAGATCCGCACCGACGTCGCCTACACCCGCCAGCCCGTCCGGCTGATCGGCCACCACGCGGGCATCACCCTGGGCTTCTACGGGACCTCCCACCACGCGACCGAGGACCTCGCCATCACCCGGAGCATCGCGGGGCTCACCGTGATCGCACCGGCCGACACCGCGGCCCTGGCCGCGGCGCTGCGCGCCTCGGTGGACCACCCCGGCCCGGTCTACTTCCGCATCGGCCGTGGCCGGGACCCGGACGTCTACCCGGCCGGCACCACCCTGGAGATCGGAAAGGCCATCGAGCACCGGACCGGAAGCGATCTCACCCTCATCGCCACCGGCTCCATGGTCCACCCCGCCCTGGAGGCCGCGGCGGCGCTCACCGCGGACGGGTACAGCGTCGGGGTGCTCGACATGCACACCGTCAAGCCGCTGGACGAGGCGGCGGTGCTGAAGGCCGCGCGAGGTTCCCGGCTGCTGATGACGGTGGAGGAACACAATGTGCTCGGCGGCCTCGGCGGCGCCGTGGCCGAGCTGATCACCGAGCACGGCGTACCGGTCCGGCTGCACCGCCACGGGATCCGGGACCAGTACAGCCTGATCGGCCCGCCCACGCATCTGTACGGGCACTACCGGCTGGACGCCGCCGGAGTCGAGGCCGAGGCCCGCGATCTGCTGCTCGCCGGGGCCCGTTGACCCCACAACGGCCGATCGCTCCGCGTGATCTGCCCGCCCCGGCGGAAAGGCCGGGGCGGGCACACGGCTTTGCCGGGTCAGCCGAAGTCGGCGACGGCGCCGGCGACGGCCTTCCAGCCCAGCGCCCGCGAAACCTCCTGGCCGGCCTCGGCCAACCGCTCACGCAGACCGGCGGCCGTGTCCGCGCCGAGGATCGCCTCCCGGACCCCGCTGATGGACAGCGCGGCACGCACCTGCCCCCGGTAGTCCAGGATCGGCACGCCGAGCGCGGCTACGCCGATGGTGACGTCCTGGTCGCTGACCGAGATTCCGGTGTCGAGGGTTTCCTCCAGCACCGGCACCAGCGCGTCCGCCGTGACCGGGGTGGACGGGGTGAACCGCTCCAAGGGCCCCTGCTCGAGGTAGTCCGACCAGGCCGAGCGGTCCTGGAAGGCCAGCAGGACACGCGAGGCCGCCCCGGCGTGCAGCGGCAGCGCACCGCCGAGCTTCAGGGCGAGGGACTGGACCCGCCGGCCGTCCAGCCGCTCGATGCACACCGCCTCACGGCCGCGCCGGACGCACAGATACACCGTCTCGCCGGTCTCGTCGTGGAGCCGCTCCATCACCGGCTGGGCGAAGCGCCGCTCGTCGAACCGCTCCACCACGGCGGTGCCGAGGCTGAGCAGATGGAAGCCCAGACGGAAGGTGCCGCGTCGGCTGCCGCCCTCCACCATGTCGAGGTGCTGGAGGCTGGACAGCAGCCGGTAGACCGAGCTACGGGGTTCGCCCAGCTCCTCGGCGAGCTGGGCGGCCGTCGCCTCTCCTCGCGCCGCGAGCAGATCGAGGACCTCAACGGACTTACGGACGAGAGCCAGACCACCATCATGCGCCACGCGGGCAAAGATATCACTCAGCGGACAAGCGGTCTACTGGTCAGTAATCAACGGGAGAGGTGGTGCGGGGTGCCGGGATCCGGTCGTCCCGCACGCGGCGCCGGAACCAGATGACCTTTCCGGTCGTGGTGACGCGGGCGCCGAAGGCATCGGCGAGCGCGGAGACGAGGAACAGACCGCGGCCGCTCTCGGCGTCCAGGTCGCTGTGGCGCAGCCGGGGTGTCTCGTGGCAGCCGTCCCCGACCTTGCAGATCACGCAGCATCCGCGACGCAGCCGAAGCCGCAGCCACACGGGCCCGGTGGCGTGCTCGATCGCATTGGTCACCAGCTCGTCCACCATGAGGACGATGTCTTCGGCGGTGGTGTCGGGCACCCCCCAGCCGTGCAGCGCGCCGGTGGTGGCGCGGCGGGCCAGGCCCACGGCGGCCGGGTCGGTGGCCAGCCGCAGGGCCAGCTCCTGTGGGGTGGGGTGGATATCGGGTGAGCCCGTCCGTCGGTGTGACTGTGGGTCGTTGGGGAGTGAGGGGGACATGGTGGCGACCGCCCCGGCTGGGTTCGCTGTCATTTCCGTACTCCTTTCCGGGCTCCTTGTGGTCCGGAAGGGTTCGTGGCCCATCCCGTCATGGAGGGCTTCACCTCCCAGAGTCGCAGTGATTTCTGCCACAGTCAAGATCGTTCGAAGAAATTTCGACCTCCCGGCTACTTCCCCGAAATCAAGGGGTGCGAGCCATGTCGATCATGTGTCGTAGAAATTTCTTCGAGATGCATTGACAGTCCTCGAAACCTCTGCGACGTTGTGAATCGAGCCGCTGAGCACATCGAACCGGCCCTCCCCAGCCCGATCAGGGCGCAGCCGACAGGTGAACGCGTCGGCACCGACAGTCCCCCGCTGGAGCGCGAACCGGCGCCCGGCGGGCGGCGAACTCCCCCCAGCCACCCCCCGCACGTCGAGAAAAGGCAATCTCATGGCACATCGGGTCAAGCTGCGCCACAGGGCGCTCGCGGCCTCGTCCGCGGGAATCGGTCTCACCCTGCTGCTCACCTCATGCGGGAACGGCATCAGCGGCCAGGGCGACGACAAGCCGATCGTCGGGCTCGTCACCAAGACCAACGACAATCCGTTCTATGTGAAGATGCGGGAAGGTGCTCAGAAGAAGGCCCGCGAACTCGGCGTGGACTTGAGGACCTTCGCCGGCAAGGGCCAGGCCGACAACGACTCTCAGGTCAAGGCCATCGAGAACCTGGTGGCGGCGGGCGCGAAGGGCATTCTGATCACCCCGGCCGACTCCGGCGCGATCATCCCCGCCATCGACCGGGCCCGGAAGGCCGGCGTCATGGTCATCGCCCTGGACTCGCCGACGGAGCCGGCGTCCGCCGTGGACGCCACCTTCGCCACCGACAACCGGCTCGCCGGCCGGATGATCGGCAAGTGGGCCAAGGGGCGGATGGCGGGCAAGCGGCCGCGGATCGCCCTGCTGGACCTCAGTTCGGAGCAGGTCAAGGTGGACATCCTGCGCAACCAGGGCTTCCTGGAGGGCTTCGGAATCGATGTCCGCGATCCGCGGCGGATCGGCGACGAGCGCGACTCCCGGATCGTCGGTCGCGAGGTGACCGGGGCGAACGAGGAAGGCGGGCGCGACGCCATGGAGAAGCTGCTACAGAAGAACGGGTCCATCAACCTCGTCTACACCATCAACGAACCCGCCGCCGCCGGTGCTTACCAGGCGATCAAAGCGGCCGGCAAGCAGAAGGACATCACCGTCGTGTCCATCGACGGCGGCTGTCCCGGCGTCAAGAACGTGGCCTCCGGCGCCATCGGCGCGACGTCGATGCAGTTCCCCGTGAAGATGGCCGCCGAGGGCGTCGCCGCCGCGGCCGCGCACGCCAAGGACGGCGACAAGCCCTCCGCCTCCTCCGGACAGGGCTTCACCAACACCGGAGTCGCCCTCATCACGGACACCCCCGTATCCGGTCTGGAATCGAAGAAGTCGGACTGGGGCCTGCGCCACTGCTGGGGCTAGCCCCGGCAGCCATCCGACACACCCACCCTTCCGCACCGATTCCAGGAGTTGACCGTGGCCCACGGCACCGTCCCCCATCACGCCGCAGACCCACCCACCACGCCGCCGGAGCAACGCGGACCGCTCGCCCGCGGACAGGCGGCCCTGCACACCAAGCCCCTGCTCGGCCCGCTCATCGTCCTCCTCCTCGCTTCGCTGTTCTTCAGCGTGTGGGTGGGGTCCCGGTTCAGCGATCCGCTCAACATCTCGCTGATCGTCCAGCAGGTGCAGATCATCGGCATGGTCGGCATCGCACAAACTTTGATCGTGCTGACCGCTGGCATCGATCTGTCGGTCGGCGCCATCACCGTGCTCGCCTCCGTGGTGATGGGCAAGGCGGCGGTGGACCACGGTCTGCCCGTACCACTGGCCCTGTTGCTCGGCGTCGTCATCGGCGGTGTCTGCGGCGGACTCAACGGTGTGCTGGTCACCCGGTTCCGCATTCCGCCGTTCATCGCCACGCTCGGCACCCTCAGCGTCTTCTCCGCCCTCACCCTCTTCTACTCGCGGAGCGAGACGATCCGGGCTCAGGACGTGCCGCCCCTGCTGAGCTGGCCGGGCCGCTCCATCGACGTCCTGGGCACCGATGTGACGTACAGCTCGCTGCTGATGATCGGCGCTTTCGCCGCCGTGGCCTATCTGCTGCGGGGCACCGCGTGGGGCGCCCATCTGCACGCGGTGGGAGACCACCGCGAAGGGGCCCGCCTCAGCGGGATCCGCACCGGCCGGGTGCTGCTGAGCGTGTATGTCGTGGCCGGGCTGATCTGCGGTCTCGCCGCGTGGTTCCTCATCGGACGGATCGGCTCGGTCAGCCCGCAGGCCGGCGAGAACCTCAACCTCCAGTCCATCACCGCCGTCGTCATCGGCGGCACCAGCCTCTTCGGCGGCCGCGGCCATGTCCTCGGCACCCTCCTCGGCTCCCTCATCGTGGGCGTGTTCAGCAGCGGGCTCGCCCTGTCCGGAGTGGACGCCCTGTGGCAGTTCTTCACCGTCGGCGTCCTGGTGATCGTGGCCGTCGCCGCCGACCAGTGGATCCGGAAGGTGGCGGCATGAAGCCCGGAAACACCAGCACCGATGTGCTCGCCCTGGAGGCGCGCGGCCTGGTCAAGCGCTACGGACACGTCACCGCCCTCGGCGGGGCCGATGTCGAGCTGCGCGCCGGCGAGGTGCTCGCCGTCATCGGCGACAACGGCGCCGGCAAGTCGACGCTCATCAAGTGCCTCTCCGGGGCGGAGGTCCCCGACGCCGGGGAGATCCGCCTCTTCGGGGAGCCGGTGCGGTTCCGCAACCCGCTGGACGCGCGGGACCACGGACTGGAGACCGTCTACCAGAATCTGGCCGTCGCCCCCTCCCGGGACATCCCCGCCAACCTCTTCCTGGGCCGTGAGCGCCGCAGGTCCGGCCCGCTCGGCAGTGTCTTCCGCCTGCTGGACAAGAAGGGGATGCGGGAGGAGACCCGGGAACTGCTCACCTCCCTCGGGCTGCTGACCATCCAGAACTTCTCCCAGCCGGTGGAAACGCTCTCCGGCGGGCAGCGCCAGGGCGTCGCGGTCGCACGTGCCGCCTGCTTCGGCAGCCGGGTGATCATCATGGACGAGCCGACGGCGGCGCTCGGAGTGCGGGAGTCGCAGCGGGTGCTCGACCTCATCCGCGAAATCCGCGACCGGGGCGTGCCGGTCATCCTGATCAGCCACGACATGCCCCATGTCTTCGACGTCGCCGACCGCATCCATGTCCAGCGGCTGGGCCGGCGGGTCGCCCTGGTGCGCACCTCCGACATCTCGATGCCTGACGCCGTCGCGCTGATGACCGGAGCGCTGGACCCGGCGGAGCTCGACGGCAGATCCCCGGCGGGCACCCCATGACCGAGCACAGCGACCACGCCCTTACGTATCGGGAGCACGCATGAACGTCATCCGGCCCGCCGTGCGCCGGGTGTCCGGCGGACCCCTCACCGGCACCTTCACCGCCCCCGAGGAGGCCGGGCCCGACGAGGTGACGCTGTGGTGGCTCGGCCAGGCCGGATTCGCCCTGCGCCACCGCGGCCGGCTGATCCTGATCGACCCGTATCTCTCGGACACCCTCGCCGAGAAGTACCGCGGCACGCTCTTCCCGCACCGCCGGATGCACCCCGCTCCGGTGGCGCCGGAGGCCGTCCGCGGGGTCGACGCGGTGCTGTGCACCCACGGACACACCGACCACATGGACCCGGGCACCATCCGCGCCCTGTTCCCGCACAACGACCCGCGCTTCGTCGTCCCGCGCGCCGAACGGGAACGGGCCCTGGAGCGTGGCGTTCCCGCGAGCCGCCTCACCGGCACCACCGCGGGTGAGCGGGTGGAACTGGCGGACGGCATCACCGTCGAACCGGTCCCCGCCGCCCATGAACGGCTCGAACAGGACGAGAACGGGGACCACCGCTTCCTCGGGTACGTGCTCACGGTCGGCGGTGTCCGCGTCTACCACTCCGGCGACTGCGTCCCCTACGACGGACAGCCCGAACTGCTCCGCACACTCCGTGTCGATGTGGCATTGCTGCCCGTCAACGGGCGTGACCGCCACCGCACCGAGAACGGCGTCCCCGGCAACTTCACCGTGCGGGAAGCGGCCGAGCTGTGCGAGGCGGCCGGGATCCCGCAACTGCTCTGCCACCACTTCGGCCTGTTCGACTTCAACACCGTCGACCCCGAGGACGCCCGCGACGAACTGCGGCGCCGAGCCACGTCACTGTCCTGGACCGTGCCGCGGGTGGGCGACGCCTACGTCCTGACCCCGGGCGACACCACCGCGAAAGAGGACTGATGAACGCCGGCGAACTCCTCAGGCAACTGCGTCGCGTCCGGGTCGTCCCGGTCGTCACCCTGCCCCACGTACGCCACGCCGACCCGCTCGGCGAGACACTGCTGGGGGTGGGACTGCCGGTCGCCGAGATCACCTTCCGCAGCCCGGCCGCCCGGGACGGGATCGCCACGCTGCGGGCCCGCCACCCCGAGCTGCTGGTCGGCGCCGGTACGGTCCTGGACCGCGCGACCGTGGACCACGCCATCGACGCGGGAGCCCAGTTCGTGGTCGCGCCCGGCTTCAGCCCGGACGTCGTGGACCACTGCCTGGAGCGGGAGATCCCCGTCGTCCCCGGCATCAACAACCCCACCGGCATCGAGGCGGCCCTGGCCAGGGGACTGCCCCTGGTGAAGTACTTCCCGGCCGAGGCGTCGGGCGGACTGCGGCTGCTGGACGCCATGGCGGCTCCGTACGACGGGATGGCGTTCATGCCCACGGGCGGCCTGACACCGGACAACCTCCCCGACTATCTGAGCCGGCCGCACGTGGCCGCCTGCGGCGGCACCTGGATCGCCGGCACGGCGCTGCTGGCCGAGGGCGCGTACGAGGCCATCGGGCGCAACGCCCGCCGCGCGGTCGAGATCGCCGCCGCGGCCACCTCCTGAGAACCACCCCCGAACACCCACCCACCCCACCCCAAAGGGACGGCATGACCACCACCTATGAACCCGTCTACGAACCCGCTCCCGGCACGGCGCTGGAGGGCAAGGCCGCCATCGTCACCGGTGGTGCCTCCGGCATCGGCGAGGCCGTCGGCCGGATCTTCGCGGCCAACCGGGCCAAGGTCCTCCTGGTCGACACCGACGGCAAACGACTCCAGCAGGTCGTCACCTCCATCCAGTCCCAGGGCGGCGACTGCGTGGGCGTCGAAGCCGACGTCACCGAGGAGGACCAGGTCCAGAGCTTCTTCCGGACCGCCGTGGACGAGTGGGGGCGGGTCGATCTGCTCGTCAACAGCGCGGGCCGCGACTCCCTTTCACCCCCGGTGACCGAGGTGACGCTGGAGGAGTGGAACAAGACCATCGGTCCCAATCTGACCGCGGTCTTCCTGTGCTGCCGCGAGGCGTTCCGCATCATGGAGCGGCAGCCCACCGGCGGGCGCATCATCAATATGGGGTCGTCCTCGGCCCGGTTGGCCTCCGGCCCCGGCCACAGCCCCTACCGCGCCTCCAAGCACGGGATGATGGGATTCAGCAAGAACATTCTCCTTGAGGGCAAGGAGAAGAACATCGGTGTGACGGTGATCAATCCGTCCCACGTCAAGACCCCGATGACCGAGATCATCGACAAGGGCCTGTACGACGGCGACATCCCCGCCTACCTCGACGGCTGGCTGGACGACAAGGAACTCGCCGAGGGCATCCACGCTAGCTGCATCGACGTCGACAACGTCGCCGAGGTCTCCCTCTACGTGGCCACCCGCACGCCCGACGTCACCATCCCCCAGATCGCGCTCTACCCGACGCACAAGGCACACCGTTATGGCATGGAAGTCTGAGGCGGACGAGCGATGAAGGCAGCAGTACTGCAATCGAAGGGCGTCCTCACCCTCACCGACGTCCCCGCCCCCGCTCCCGTGGGCGACCGCTCCGTCCTCGTCCGCGTCGGCGGTGTCGGCGTATGCGGCTCGGACGTGCTGAGATACGGCCGTGGGAAGGCGTATCACTATCCGCTCGTCCTGGGCCACGAGTTCTCCGCCGTGGTCGAGGAGGCGCCGGAGGGCAGCCGCTTCCGCCCCGGGGACCGTGCCGCGGTCTTCCCCCTTCTGCCCGACCTGGCGGACCCGATGACCCAGATCGGCGAGTACGCCGTCGGCTCCGGCTACGACTACTACGGGTCACGGCGCGACGGTGCGATGGCGGAGTTCCTCCACGTGCCGGAGGCCAATCTGGTGCCGGTGGCGCGGGATGTGCCGCTGGTCCACGCCGCCATGGTGGAGCCCGCCGCGGTCGCCCTGCACGCCATGCTGAAATTCCGGATGCCCGCCCATGCCACCGCGCTGGTGATCGGGGCCGGACCCATCGGAGCGCTGGCCGCCCAGTGGCTTCGCATCCTGGGCGCCAGCGAGGTGTACGTGGCCGATGTCGACGAGCGCAAGCGCGCCGCCATGGCCGGTCTCGGCTTCCCGGTCATCGACGCGGCTGCGGGTGACACGGTGGAGGCGGTCCGTGAACTGACCGGCGGCCGGGGCGTGGACTGCGCGGTGGAGGCGAGCGGTCTGCCCGCCACCCTCATCCAGGCCATCACCGCGGCGGCCCCGCTCGGCCAGGTCATGCTGCTGGGCGACCTGTCCGGTGACCTGACCCTGCCCCGTGCCCTGGTCTCCTCCGTCCTCCGCCGTGAGCTGCGCCTCTACGGCACCTGGAACTCCAGGATCACCCCGGCCGGACGCAGCGAATGGGACATGGTGGTCCACCACCTGGGCCGCGATCTGAAGGTGGCGCCACTCATCAGCCACACCCCGAGCCTGGCGGAGGCACCGGCGATGTTCGCGGACATGCTGGAGCGCCGCACCTGGTACAACAAGGTCGTCTTCGCGGTCGCCGACCAGGCCCGGGCCGAGCTCATCCGGCCCGGTGTCGTCGGAGGTGCGTCATGAGGGCCGCCGTACTGCGCCGGCCCGGGGAGCTGGCGGTCGAGGACCTGGCCGAGCCCACCGTCGTCGGCGACGACCTGCTGGTGCGGGTCCGGGCGGCCTCCATCTGCGGCACCGACCTGCGCATCTTCAAGCACGGCCACTTCAAGATCCCGGACGGGCAGCGCCGGGTGCTGGGCCACGAGGTGGCGGGCGACGTGGTGGCGGCCGGGCCGCGGGTGTCCGCGTTCCACCCCGGCATGCGGGTCACCGTCACCCCGAACGTGGGCTGTGGCCGCTGCGACATGTGCCGCCACGGCTACAACAACATGTGCCCGGACTACGAGGCGTTCGGCATCAGCATCGACGGCGGCTTCCAGGAGCTGCTGCGGGTGCCCGGCTTCGCCGTCCAGCGCGGCAACGTCTTCGAGATCCCCGAGGGCCTCTCGTACGCCGAGGCGGCCCTGGTGGAGCCGTTCTCCTGCTGCTACAGCGGGCAGCGCGGGCTCCGGGTGGGCCCCGAGGACGTCGTGGTCATCACCGGGGCGGGGCCCATCGGCGCCTTCCATGTGCTGCTCGGCAAGCTCGCCGGGGCGCGCAAGGTGATCATCTCCAACCGTGGCCGCCCCCGGCTGGACCTCGCCGCCCGGCTCGGCGCCGATGTGTGCGTCGGGGTCCGGGAACAGGACCTGGCCGAGGTCGTCCGCGAGCACACCGACGGCCGGGGCGCGGACGTGGTCATCACGGCGGTGTCCGACCCCCAGGTACAGGCCCAGGCGGCGGAACTGCTCGCCCCGCACGGCCGGCTCAACTACTTCGCGGGGCTCGGCGCCGCGCGGACCATCCCGGTCGACACCAACGCCGTGCACTACAAGGGCCTCACCCTGACCGGGACGACCGGCTCGACCAACGGCGACTACGGCCGTTGTCTGCGGCTGGTCGGCGAGCGCCGCGTCGATCTGTCACCGCTGATCAGTGAGGTGTTCCCCCTGGAGAAGATCCACGACGCCTTCGCCTACGCGGCCTCCGGGGCCGGAATGAAGGCCATGGTCGCGTTCGACGGCGACCCTCACGCCACCACGACACGCCCCGCGGCCCCGGGGGAAGACAGGTGACCCCATGACCCACCGCTACGTCATGGCCCTCGACGCCGGTACCACCAGCATCCGGGCCATCCTCTTCGACAAGGCGGGCGACATCGCCGCGGTCGCCAGCCAGGAGTTCCCCCAGATCTATCCGCAGCCCGGCTGGGTCGAGCACAACCCGCTCGACATCTGGAACACCCAGGTCACCGTCGCCAAGCAGGTGCTGGCCCAGGCCGAATGCGGCGCCGAGGACATCGCCGCCATCGGCGTCACCAACCAGCGCGAGACGGTGGTCATCTGGGACCGCGCCACCGGTGAGCCCATCCACCACGCGATCGTCTGGCAGGACCGCCGCACCGCCGCGCTGTGCGAGCAACTCAAGGCCCGCGGCCTGGAGGAGCACGTCAAGCGCACCACCGGGCTGATCATCGACGCCTACTTCTCCGGCACCAAGGTGAAGTGGATCCTCGACAACGTCCCCGGCGCGCGGCAGCGCGCCGACCGCGGCGAGCTCGCCTTCGGCACCGTGGATAGCTGGCTGATCTGGAACCTCACCGGCGGCGCCGCACACGTCACCGACTACACCAACGCCTCGCGCACCATGCTGTTCGACATCACCCGGCTCGACTGGGACCAGCGGCTGCTCGACGAGCTCGACATCCCCCGCGCGATCCTGCCCGAGGTGCGCCCCACCAGCGAGGTCTACGGCCACACCGAGGAGTCGGTGCTGCTCGGCGCCCGGATCCCGGTCGCCTCGGCCGTCGGCGACCAGCAGGGCGCCCTGTTCGGCCAGGCGTGCTTCGAGGTGGGCACCGTGAAGGCCACCTACGGCACCGGGGCCTCACTGGTCCTCAACACCGGCGAGGGCCCCGTCTTCAGCGACAGCGGCATGCTCACCACGATTGCCTGGGGCCTCGACGGCGGCGTGGAGTACGCCCTGGAAGGTCTGATCTTCGTGGCCGCCGCCTCCATCCAGTGGCTGCGCGACGAGCTCCAGATCGTGTACGACGCCGAGGACACCGAGTACGCCGCCCGGGACGTCCCCGACACCAACGGCGTCTATGTCGTACCGGCCTTCGTCGGGCTCGCCGCCCCCTACTGGGACCAGTACGCCCGCGGCGCCATCCTCGGCCTGACCCGCGGCGCCAGCCGCAAGCACGTCATCCGCGCCACGCTGGAGTCCATCGCCTACCAGATCCGCGACGTCATCACCTGCATGGAGGCCGACTCGGGCATCTCCACCCGGGAGATCAAGGTCGATGGCGGAGCCACCGCCAACAACTTCCTCATGCAGTTCCAGGCCGACATCCTCGACGTCCCCGTGCTGCGCCCCACCGTCATCGAGTCCTCGGCCCGCGGCGCGGCCTTTCTCGCCGGTCTGGCCACCGGGTTCTGGACCGACCGGGCCGAGCTGACCGGCACCTTCCGGCTCGAGCGCCGCTTCGACTGCGCGATGGACCGCACCCGGGCCGACCGGCTCTACGCGGGCTGGCAGAAGGCGGTGGGCTGCGCCCGGGACTGGGAGGAGCACTGACCCGGCCGCCCATCCGGCCCGTACCACCGCACGGCTCCGCAGAAGGAGAAACCCATATGCCGCGGACGTATCCCGCCGCCGCCCGCCCGACGATGTACTTCATCGGCGTCACCACCACCAAGTCGTCCATCATGAAGGTCTTTCCGGCCTGGGCGCGCGAGCTGAACCTCGACGCCGTCATCGAGGGCATCGACCTTCCGCTGGACGACACCCCCGGCCACTACCGGGAGGCCGTCGACTTCATCAAGCACGACCCGCACTCGCTGGGTGCGCTGGTCACCACCCACAAGCTCAATCTCTACAAGGCCGCCCACGACCTGTTCGACGGTGTCGGCCATGAAACCGAGCTGCTGGACGAGGTCAGCAGCATCTCCAAGCGCGGCGACCAGTTGTGGGGCCACGCCATGGACCCCCTCACCAGCGGCCTGGCGCTGGAGGCCATCGTGCCCGACGGCCACTGGTCCCGTACCGGGGGCGAACTGCTGCTGCTCGGGGCGGGCGGCTCCGCCCTCGCCCTCACCCTGTACCTGCACAACCGCGCGGCGGCCGGTGGCGACGTCCCCTCCCGCATCGTGGTCACAGGCCGCCGTGAGGCCCGGCTGCGCGAGATGCGCACCGTCCACGAACGCCTCGGCTTCACCATCCCCATCGACTACCAGCAAGCCCCCGAGCCGCGCCACAACGACGCACAACTGCGGAAACTCGCTCCCCGCTCCGTCGTGGTCAACGCGACCGGACTCGGCAAGGACCGGCCCGGATCCCCGCTCACCGACGCCGCCCACTTCCCCCAGGACGGCATCGCCTGGGACTTCAACTACCGCGGCGACCTCGTCTTCCTGGACCAGGCACGGGCCCAGCGGGACGCCCGCGAGCTGAACGTGGTCGACGGCTGGCTGTACTTCATCCACGGCTGGACCCGCGTCATGGCCGAGGTGTTCCACATCGACATCCCCACCCACGGCCCCACCTTCGAGCGGCTGTCCCGCATCGCCCGCGACGTCACCAAGGAGACCGCATGAGCGCCACCGCCCCCCGCCCCGCCGTCGTCACCGACTTCAGCCTCGTCACCGGGCTTTCCCGGAGCAAGAAGCCGCTCCAGCGCCGCATCTCCGCCATGGCCGGGATGTACGCCGACCAGGAGGCCGCCCGGCGCCTGGCCGAAGAGGACGTCCTGGTCTACGAGTTCTTCGACATGGGCGTCCCCCGGAGCGCGGGCGAGGTGGCCTACGGCACCAGCATCACCTACCCGGGCAAGGTCGGTGACGAGTACTTCATGACCAAGGGCCACTTCCACTCCGTGCTCGACACCGCCGAGATCTACTACTGCCTGCGCGGCCGGGGCCTGATGATGATGGAGAACCCCGAGGGCGATGTGCAGTGGGAGGAGTTCACCCCCGGCAAGGGTGTCTACGTCCCCGGCCGGTACGCCCACCGCTCCATCAACACCTCGCCCGACGAGCCGCTGATCACCTTCTTCGCCTTCCCCGGCCACGCCGGACACGACTACGGCACCATCGAGTCCAAGGGCTTCCGCAAGATCGTGGTGGAGCGCGACGGCGCCCCGGCGGTCGTGGACAACCCGAAGTGGGCCCGGTGACGGCCCGGATCGCCGTGACGCCCCGCTCGCTGTCCCAGGGCGGCCACCCGGCGCTGGCCGCCCTGGAGGCGGCGGGCTACGACGTGGTCTTCCCCACCCCCGGGCGCCAGCCCACCCGGGAGGAACAGCTTCGGTTCCTGCCCGCGTGCGTCGGCTATCTCGCCGGGGTCGAGCCCATCACCCGCGAGGTGCTGGCCGCGGCCCCGGGCCTGAAGGTCATCAGCCGCAACGGGGTCGGAGTCGACTCCGTCGACCTGACCGCCGCGGCCGAGCACGGGGTGGCCGTCGAGACCGCCGCCGGAGCCAACGCCCAGGGCGTCGCCGAACTCGCCATCGCCCTCCTGCTCGCCGGGCTGCGCCGCATCCCACCGCAGGACGCGGCCCTCAAGGCCGGGAGATGGCAGCGGATCGAGGGCCGGGAGGTGGTGGGACGCACCCTCGGGGTCGTGGGGTGCGGGCAGATCGGCCGCCGGGTCGTCCGGCTCGGCCTCGGGCTCGGCATGTCCGTACGCGCCTTCGACGCGTTCCCCGATCCGGAGTTCACCCCGGCCGGGGACTTCTCGTACACCACGATGGAGGACCTGCTCGCCCGCTCGGACGCGGTGACCCTGCACTGTCCGCCCGCGCAGCGGCCACTGATCGACAAGGGCGCCATCGCGGCCATGCGGCCCGGTGCCTACCTCGTCAACACCGCCCGCTCGAGCCTGGTCGACGACAGCGCGGTCCTCGAGGCCCTCGCCGGGGGCAGGCTCATCGGGTACGCCACCGATGTGTACGACCAGGAGCCGCCCGCACCCCAGGAGCTGCTCCACCACCCGCAGGTGATCACCACACCCCATATCGGGGGGTACACCAGGGAGAGTGTGGAGCGCGCCACCCGCGCGGCCGTGGAGAATCTGCTACGGGTACTTACCGTCCCTTCCTGAGACCACGGAGCGAGTCATGGCTGTCCCGGCGGATGAGGCCGGCAATGTGCTGCACCTCATCACCAGCAAGCTGCCCTACCTACCGGGCGCGCTGCGCCAGATCGGCGAGTATCTGCTGGCCCACCCCCAGCAGGCGCAGTCGATGACCATTTCGCAGCTCGCCTCGGCCTGTGGAGTGGCCGAGTCGACGGTCTCCCGGTTCGTCCGCGAGCTGCGCATGGACAGCTATCACTCGCTCCGTCTCAGCCTCGCCGAGGCCACCTTCGCCACCCGGCAGGCCGGCGCGGGCCGGGACGAGGAGTTCGTCTACGAGGGCATCCTCCGTGGCGACGAGCCCCCCGCCATCGTGGGCAAGATCGAGCGCAGCAGCCGCCAGACGCTGGCACAGACCGCCAAGCAGGTCAGCGGCGACGCGATCAGCCGCGCCGTCGACCTGCTGCACGACGCGGACGCCGTGGTGTTCTGCTGCATGGGCTCCTCCAGCATCGCCGCGGAGGAGGGGGTCATGCGGTTCACCCGGGCGGGCAAGAAGTGTCTGCTCTACCGCGACCAGAGCGTGCAGGTCATGCTGGCCACCATCCTGACGCCGCGGGATGTGCTGATCGGCATCAGCGACTCCGGCAAGTCCACCGCGATCGTGGACGCCATGCGGCTCGCCCGGCAGACCGGAGCCACCTCGATCGGCATCACCTCGGCCCAGGACAGCCCGCTGGCGGAGCTCAGCGACGTACCGCTGTTCACCTCGAACGTCACAGGGGAGGGGCTGTACGGGGAGTCCGTCACCTCCAAATGGGGCCAGCTCCTGCTGATCGACATCCTCTACGCCAGCTACGCGGCGCGCCACTTCGACGACACGCTCCAGCACCTCAAGGAGACCTACGAGGCGGGCATCCGCCACTCCCGTTCCCCCGGCAGCCCGCCCGTGGAGAGCTGACCCCCGGGGCCGGTCACCTGGACACGATGTGCAGGATCGCCGTGCCGTCGGCCCCGGCCGTCATCTGGATCACCACGGCGTCGGGCTGAGCGGCCGGCCGGGCCGGGCCCAGCCTTCCGCAGACGTTGCTGCTGCCGTGGTCGCGCAGCACGGTGACGCACCCCTGGCCCGGACCGCTGGCCCCGCCCTGGGACCGGCCATTGCCCGACTTCACCGTGTACTCGACCTTGTTCGGCCCGACCTCGGTCACCGACAGCGTCGCCGGACCGGTCGGGCTCTTGAACCGGACCGTCACCGGAGCGGACACCGCGACCTCGCAGTCGCCGTCCGCGCACGCGGCGACATCACTCCCGTCCGCCGCCGACACGGAGGGTTTCGCCGAGGGGCCGCCACTGCCGGAGGAGCTTGTCGAAGACGGCGCGGAACGGGACGCCGACGGCCGGCCATCGCGCGGGGGCGCCCCGTCGGTCTCGTCCGAGCCACCGCAGCCGGTCACGGCCACAGCGGTCAGCACCGCCAGCCCAAGACCTGCTCGTACCGATGTCATCGCGGCCATGATGTCCCCCGTGTTCCGGTCGGTGCGTGCCAAGGTACCCGCCGCTCGCGCGATCGCCCTCGCAGAACGCCGATCCGGGTCGCGCGCCGCCTCATATGCCGTAGTCCGCGCACCTGCCGCCGGTCGCTCAGGTGGCCCGCAGCGTCGCGGTGGCGATGTCCAGGAAGTCGCGCAGCACCTTCTCCCGCCGGTCCGCGAGGACGGCCAGGCAGGTCTCGACCGACGGGGCGTCCGTGACGGGGAGGTGGACGAGGTCGGGGCGGGAGTAGGACCGCGCGACGCTCAGCGGGACGAGCGCGATGCCCTGCCCGGAGGCGATGAGCTCGAACTTCTCCTCGAGCGACGAGGTCCGCCGCGTCGGCGCGTCGAGCATCCGCTCACCGTCGAGGTCCGCGGAGGTGATCTCCTGACGGAAGGCCAGCGGATGCGTCGCGGGCATACAGGCGACCCTGGTCTCGTGGCCGATCGGGATGATGCGCAAGTCCGAGTGATCGAACGGCCGCCGCAGATAGGCGACCTGGGCCCGGCCGTCCCGGAGTGGCGCGTCCTGCTCCCACCAGCGCACCGGGACGACATCGGTCTCGACGTCCGGGTGGCGCGATGAGAACGCCCGGATCGCCTCCGACACATGCAGCCCGGAGCAGAAGGCCACCACGAGCCGCTGGACGCCCCGATCCACGTCGTGCACGCTCCGCACCGCCGAGGCGACGGTGGCGAGGATCCGCTGCGCCTCCTCGTAGAGCCGCTTCCCGGCATCGGTCAGCTCCACGCTGCGGGTGGACCGGACGAGCAGAGTGCACTCCAGCTCCTGCTCGAAGGCCCTGATCTGGCGGCTGAGGACCGGCTGGGCGATGTAGAGCTGTTCCGCCGCCCGGCCGAAGTGCCGTTGCTCGGCCACCGCGACGAAGTAGCGAAGCTTGCGCAGATCGAGGTCCATGCCCTGAAGGTATCAATTACCGGGAAGGGTATTGGACGCCCGCAGGTGGCCGCCCCGAGACTCAAAGCATGATCGTCATCACTGCTCCCACCGGCCAGATCGGCGGCCGGCTGCTGGACATCCTGCTGGGCGAGGCCCCCGATCGCGGCGAAGAGCTGCGGGTCATCGTGCGCGACCCCACCAGACTCCCCGAAGCGGCCCGTGCCCGGGTCGACGTCGTCACCGGCTCGCACGGCGACGCCGAGGTCGTCGACCGGGCCTTCGCCGGCGCCGACGCCGTCTTCTGGCTGGTCCCGCCGGACCCGCGGGCACCGAGCCTGGACACCGCGTACTCCGGATTCACCCACGCCGCCGCGAAGGCGTTCACGGCCCATGGAGTCGGACACGTCGTCGGCGTCTCGGCGCTCGGCCGCGGCACCCCCGTCGCCGGCCGCGCCGGGCATGTGACGGCGTCGCTGGCCATGGACGACCTCATCGCGGGTACCGGCGTGGCCTACCGGGCGCTCGCCTGCCCGTCCTTCATGGACAACCTGCTGCGGCAACGGGCCTCGATCCGCGACGACGGCGTGTACACCGACACCGCCGCCCCCGACCGCACAGCACCGACGGCCGCCACCCGGGACATCGCCGCGGTCGCCGCCGGTCTGCTGCTCGACCGCTCCTGGACGGGGACGGGCGAGGTCCCGGTGCTGGGCCCCGAGGACCTCTCGGCGAACGACATGGCGCGCATCATGTCCGATGTGCTCGGCCGCCCGGTCCGCTACGAGCCCCGGTCGCTGGAGGACTTCCGCGCCGGATTCGCCGGACGCGGCCTCGGGGACGCCCTGGTGGAGGGCTACGTCAACATGGCGTACGCCAAGAACAACGGCCTCGACGACGGCGTGCGGCGCACCCCTCGGATCACCGGCCCCACGACCTTCCGCGAATGGTGCGAGCAGGTCCTCAAGCCGGAGGTTCGGGCATGAGCGCCAAGACCGCCCTCATCGTCGGGGCGTCCCGCACCCTGGGACTCGCCCTCGCCACCGAGTACGCACACCGCGGCTGGAACGTCATCGGGACCGTCCGGGGCGATCGGCGCACCGGCCTGCACGACCTGGCCGAGGCGTCCGGCGGCCGGGTCACCGTCGAATCGCTGGACATGACGGAGCCGGAGCAGATCGCCGCGCTGCGCGAGCGCCTGGCCGGGCGCACGCTCGACCTGCTGTTCATCAGCGCCGGCATCACCCGGGGCAACATTCCGATCGGCGAGGTGCCGACCGAGATGTTCGTCGAGGTCATGGTCACCAACGCGCTCAGCCCGATGCGCGTGGTCGAGTCCCTCCGCTCGCTGGTCGCGCCG
Organism: Streptomyces sp. CY-1; assembly: GCF_047218265.1. Classification (NCBI taxonomy): domain Bacteria; kingdom Bacillati; phylum Actinomycetota; class Actinomycetes; order Kitasatosporales; family Streptomycetaceae; genus Streptomyces; species Streptomyces sp. CY-1. The sequence continues at coordinate 1,945,831 of NZ_CP178393.1, read as the reverse complement.
GCCGGGACCATCGGCGTCATGTCCTCGCGCCAGGGCAGCGTCGGCTTCAACACCAGGGGCGGTCAGGACGTCTACCGCGCCAGCAAGTCCGCCCTGAACCAGCTCATGCGGAGCTATGCCGCCCGCTATGCCGACGCCGCGCACACACTGCTGCTCATGTGCCCCGGCCATGTCCGTACCGAACTCGGCGGACCGGACGCACCGCTGACCATCGACCAGTCCATCCCGGGCGTGGTGGACACGATCGACCGTCACAGCGGCGAACCGGGCCTGCGGTACCTCAACTACCAGGGCCAGACCGTGCCCTGGTAGTTGAGGTCGGGGCGGGGACGGGGGCAGGTCAGTGGGCGAGCTGGCGGCTGATGATCAGCCGCTGGATCTGGTTGGTGCCCTCGAATATCTGCATGATCTTCGCCTCGCGCATATAGCGCTCCACGGGGAAGTCGCGGGTGTATCCGTAGCCGCCGAAGACCTGGACCGCGTCCGTGGTGACCTTCATCGCGGCGTCGGTCGCCGTCAGCTTGGCGACGCTCGCCTGGCGGGTGTACGGGCGTCCGTGGTCACGGCGGCGGGCGGCGTCCACGTAGGTGGCGCGCGCGGAGTCGACGGCGGCGGCCATATCGGCCAGCAGAAAGCCGAGCCCCTGGTGGTCGATGATGCGGCGGCCGAAGGTGGTGCGTTCGTGGGCGTAGGCGGTCGCGGCGTCCAGGGCGGCCTGGGCCAGCCCGGTGGCGCAGGCGGCGACGCCCAGCCGGCCGGAATCCAGCGCGCTGAAGGCGATCTGGAGGCCCTGGCCCTCGGCGCCGATGAGCCGGTCGGTGGCGAGGAGGGCGTCGTCCCAGAAGGCCGAGGTGGTGGGGATGGCGTGCAGGCCCATCTTGTCCTCGGGCCGGCCGAAGGTGAGGCCGTCGGTGTGTCCGGGCGCGAAGAAGCAGGAGATGCCGTCGCTGCCCGGACCGGTGCGGGCGAACAGCGCGTAGAAGTCCGCCTTGCCGCCATGGGTGATCCACGCCTTGGCACCGGTGATCCGATAGCCGTCGGGGGCCTTGTCGGCGCGGCAGGTCAGGGCCGCCGCGTCGGACCCGGCCTGCGGCTCGGACAGGCTGTAGCCACCGATGAGACGGCCGCTGAGGATGTCCTCCGCCCAGCGCCCGCGCTGGTCGGGGGTGCCGAACGTCAGGAGGGGGAAGGCGGCGAGGGTGTGGACGCTGGTCGCGATGGCGACGGCGGCCCAGCGGGCGGCCAGCTCTTCGAGGACCTGGAGGTAGACCTCGTAGGGCTGGCCGCCTCCGCCGGACTCCTCCGGATAGGGCAGACCCAGCAGCCCGGTCTCGCCGAGCAGCCGGAACAGCCCCTCGGGATAGCTCTCGGTGCGCTCGTGCTCCTCGACGCGGGGGGCCAGCTCCTTGTCGGCGATCTCGCGGACGAGGTCGAGCAGATCCTCCGCCTCGCGGGTGGGAAGCAGACGGTCGACAGGCATGAAGGGCGCTCCTGGGGTACGAACGGGGCGAGGTCTTCGGCGTTCATGGGTCCGGGCCTAGGACAGCAACACCCTCCGGGCGAGCACAAGTAAGTTGCGGTTGATGGTGAAGAAGACGCAAACTGTAGCGGCGATCAGCGGGTTGGGCGAAAAGAATTTGCGCGGGATGGGCGGTGCACGCGGGATGCGGAACGGAGTGGCGATGCCCGAGTTCGACGACGTGGACCGCCAGTTGCTGCGCATGCTGCGCGAGGACGGCCGGCGCACCTTCTCCGAGATGGCACCCGAGGTCGGGCTGTCGGTGGCCGCGGTCAAGCGCCGCGTGGACCGGCTCAAGGACAGTGGCGTCATCAAGGGCTTCACCGTGCAGATCGACCACACCAAGCTCGGCTGGGGCATCGAGGCGTTCGTGGAGCTGTCCTACACCGGTACGACACCGGTCGGGGAGATCGTCCGTACCGCCTATACGGTCCCCGAGGTGCAGGCCGTCTTCACCATCGCCGGGGACCCCGACGCCCTGGTGAACGTCCGGGTGCGGGATATCGAGCATCTCCAGCAGGTCATCGACGCCCTGCGCCGGGTCGGACAGGTCACCGGGACCAGGACGCTGATGGTGCTGGGCTCCTGGACCCGCAATGACTGACCGCTGATCACGCGCTGAGCGCTCCGCTGGAAGTGTCGCGATGCGTCGTCGGCCGACTGCGGCGCCGTCGTGGCTGGTCCCACGCGGCGGAGCCGCACATCGACACAGCCGCGGCGGAGCCGCACATCGGCACAGCCCCGCGCCCCTTCGGCTCTGCCCGAACCGTAGCGGACTTCCTCCGACCTGCTCAGTCGGGCGGGCCCTCCTCGGCGGGGGCGAGGTTCTTCTCGACCTTGGCGAGGATCCGGGCGAAGGCTTCGCGCTCCGCGTCATCCAGCCCGTCCAGGATGTGCTCCTCCAGTTGCCCCCAGACCTCCGCGACCTTGGGTCGCAGGGCGTAGCTCTCCTCCGAGGCCCGGACGAGCATGACGCGCCGGTCATGCGGATCGCGTGCGCGGATGACATACCCGCCCTGTTCCAGCCGCCGCAGGGTCAGGGTCACGGTCGACGGATCCAGGTCGAGCGTCCTCGCCAGCTCCGACTGACGGACCGGTCCGGCATCCCACAGGGCCATCATCAGGAATTCCTGACCGGAGCAGAGGCCGGTCGGGCGCAGCAGCCTGCCACCGGCGAGGCGGTGCAGGCGGGCAACGCGCGCCAGGGTCTGGCTGACGGCGCCGCCGTATCCGCCCTCCGTCGCTTCGGTGTGCGGGAGCTCTGTGGTCATGGGGGCAAGACTATCGTGGCCGACCAATCATTGGTCGGCCAATGAATGCGTTATGGTGGCTCTCCGACGGGATCGTTGGCTGACCAACGATCTCGTTGTCCGCCGTCGTGTCCATCAATCCGCGGGAGCCGTTGTGACCACACCCTTCGATCCGATCGACCTTGCCGGGCCGCGCCTCCGCAACCGCCTGGTCATGCCCGCCATGGGGCGCGCCCGTGCCTTCGGGCCCGGTGGTACGGCCACCGACTCGATGGCGACGTACTACGCGCAGCGGGCCACCGCCGGTCTGATCGTCACGGAGGGGTCATGGCCGTCGGTGGTCGGTCAGGGCTTCCCCCACACCCCGGGGCTGCACACTGCCGAGCAGATCGCCGCCTGGCGCCGCGTCACCGATGCCGTGCACGCCGCGGGCGGCACGGTCTTCGCCCAGCTCGCACACGTCGGCAGGATCGGCGACCCCGAGCTTCTGCCCGAGGGGCTGGTGCACGTCGCCCCGTCGGCCATCGCCGCACCCGGCCAGTTGTTCACCGTCCACGGCATGAAGGACTTCAGCGCCCCCCGCGCGCTGACCTCCCAGGAGGTGCGGGAGACGATCGCCGATTTCGCCCGGGCCGCGCGCAACGCCGTGGAGGCAGGGTTCGACGGGGTCGAACTGCACGCCGCGTACGGCTACTTGATCCACCAGTTCCTGGCGCCCAGCTCCAATCTGCGCACCGACGAGTGGGGCGGCTCGGTCGAAGGCCGGGTCCGGTTCGCGGCGGAGGTGGTCGCGGCCGTGTCAGCGGCCATCGGGGCACAGCGCACGGGGATACGCGTCTCGCCCGGCATTCGCTACAACGGAATCGAGGAGCCCGACCTCGAGCCCACGTACGCCCATCTCGTCCGCCGGCTGAACGAGACCGGCCCCGCCTACCTGCATGTCGTCGAAAGCTCCCGCGATCTGACCAACCTGCTCCGCAAGGAGTTCTCCGGCACCTTCATCCTCAACCCCGCGACAGACGGATTCACCAGCGCGGCGGACCTGACCCTCATCGAGGACGGCACGGCCGACATGCTGTCCTTCGGCGCGCTCTTCCTCGCCAACCCCGACCTGCCCGCCCGGCTGCGAGCGGGCGGCCCGTACAACACGCCCGATACGGCGACCTACTACGGCGGCACCGACGAGGGATTCATCGACTACCCCACCCTGGACGGCTGAGGGACGGCTGAGGGACGGAACGCGTGAATGCCCTGTCCGCACCGGCCATCGGTATGCTCGATACGGTGTGCGACGCTCCAGACTTCGACCTCGAGCCGTATACCGGATTCGACGCCAACCCCTATGTCGAGCGGACGTTCAGCAGTTGGGACAGCCTGGGCTGGCGGTCGCTGCTGCTCCAGCGGTTCCATCACACCGCGCGCGTGGAACGGATGGCACTGCCCGCCACCGAGGATCTGCACCTGGTGCTGACGGTCGCGGGCGACGCGTCGATGGAGACCCACACCGGTGGGCACTGGCGGCGGCGGCACTGGATGCCCGGGCAGGTCGATATGGCCCTTCCGGGCGTGGCGTCGGTGCGCCGCTACCGGTCCGTGGTCCCCTTGCGGACCCTTCAGGTGCACATTCCGCGCGTCACCGTCGCCCGTACGGTAGAGCAGTTGGGCGGGGCGGACGTCGACTATGAGCGGATGGCCGCCGCGGTGGCCTCGGGGGATCCGCTCATCGAACACACCATGCGGTCGCTGGGCGCGGCCGGTGCTGCCGAGGACCTGTACGCGGAGTCCGCTGCGACATTTCTCGCCGTGCATCTGCTCAGCGGCGGTGTCCGGCCACCGAAGGTGAGCCGGGCGAGCGCCGAAGGGCCCTGGGTGTACAAGGCCGTGGCGATGATGCGGGACCGGCTCGGCGGCCCGTTGACGGTGGCGGACCTGGCCTCCGAGGCCGGCTTCAGCGTGTACCACTTCATCCGGGTCTTCAAGGAGGCCACGGGCCAGACACCGCACCGCTATCTCACCCGGCTGCGGGTCGAGGAGGCGCAGCGGCTGCTCGGCGCCGGTGGGCTGACCGTCGCCCAGGTCGCCACGCGATGCGGATTCGGCAGCCCCGGCTCACTGTCCACCGCGTTCCTGCGGCATACGGGGGTCCGGCCGTCGGACTACCGCAATCGGTGATCCCTGTACGGCAATCGCGCGCATTCCAATGGCCTGGGGCCGGTCCTAGCGTTCGAGGTGTGCCGACTTACCCCGCGGGCGCGGTGACGCCCGACATCGAACCGTTCGCCATCTCCGTTCCCGACGCCGATCTCGACGACCTGCGCTCCCGGCTGGACCGGGTCCGCCTGCCCGAACCGGAGACCGTGGCGGACACGTCCCAAGGTGTGCCGCTGGACCGGATGCGGGCGCTCCTCGCGGCGTTGCGCGAGGTGGACTGGCGGGCACGCGAGAAGACCTGGAACGCCATCGGCCACTTCCGCACCGTCATCGACGGCCTGGAACTGGCCTTCTGGCATGTGCGCTCGCCTGAGCCCGCGGCGACACCGCTGCTGCTGACACATGGCTGGCCGGGGTCGATCCTGGAGTTCGAGCAAATCATCGGCCCGCTCACCGATCCGGCCGGCCACGGCGGCGACCGGGCCGACGCCTTCGACGTCGTCGTGCCGTCGCTGCCCGGATTCGGCTTCAGCGGCCGTCCCGCGGAGACGGGATGGAATCCCGCCCGGACGGCCGACGCCTGGGCCACGCTGATGAGCCGCCTGGGATACGACCGCTTCGGCGCGCACGGCGGCGACTGGGGCGCGTTCATCAGCACCGAGCTGGCCCGCCGGTTTCCCGCGCGGGTGATCGGCCTGCACTTGACGATGCCGGTGGCCTCACCGCTCCCGCAGGACCGGGAAACCGCCACCCCGGCCGAGGCGCGCATGATCGAACGGCGTGATCTGCACCTGGCCGACGGCTACGGCTTCGGGATCCAGATGGGCACCCGGCCCCAGACCCTCGGCTACGCCCTGGTCGACTCGCCCGCCGGGCTGGCCGCCTGGCTGGGCGAGAAGTTCGCCGCCTACGCCGACACCCGGGCCGAAGCCGGGGGAGGGGTGAGCCTCGACCGGCAGGCCGAAGGCATCGCGCTGTACTGGCTCACCGGGACCGGAGCATCCACCTCCCGCTGGTACTGGGAGGCGCTGCGCTGGACGCCGCGCAGCGCCGAAGAGGAGAACGCCCGGCCCGTGACCGTCCCGACCGCGTGCTCGCTGTTCCCGGCCGAGCCATGGCCCACGGCCAGGCGCTGGGCCGAGCGCCGCTATACGGACCTGCGCTCCTGGCGCGCATTGGACCGAGGCGGTCATTTTCCGGGGCTGGAGCAGCCCGACGTGCTGGTGGAGGAGGTGCGGGCCGCCTTCCGCGGTCTACGGTGACGGACCGCACTCCGGTCCCGAGGCGTCAAGGGCGCGACGATGTCCGCTCGAGCTCGAGCCACCCCGTTGCTGTTTCTGCACGGCAATTGGCATGGGGCCTGGTGCTGGACCGAGGTGATCGCCGCTCTGGCGGGCTCCGGCCGCTCGGCGGTCGCGGTGGACATGGCGGGGCACGGGCTGCGCGCACGCCGGCCCGCCTGCCTCACCAGCCGCCCCTTCGACGCCGAGGCACTGGCCACCGAGGTCTCGCCGGTGGCGGACGTGGATCTCGACCAGGCGGGTGACCTCCTGGTTTCGCAGATCAGGCGGGTCGGCCGGGGCGGCCCGGTCACGGTGGTCGCCCACAGCATGGGTGGCACCGTGCTGACGCGGGCCGCGGAGCAGGCGCCCGAGTCGGTGGCCCACGCGGTGTATCTGAGCGGGCTCATGCCCGCCTCGGATGTTCCGGCCCTCGCCTGCCTCCGGATGCCCGAGAACGCGGGCGCCCTCGTCCAGTCCTGCGTCCGGGCCGATCCCGCCGCGATCGGGGCGCTGCGGCTGGACCTGGTCTCGGGCGACGCGGCGTATCGCCGGCAGTTGCTGGACGCGCTCTACGGCGATGTCGACCGGGCCGTCGCCGAGGCCGCCTTCGGACTGCTGACGCCCGACGCCCCGATCGGCATCGTGTGCGGTACCACCACCCTCACCCGCGACGGCTGGGGCTCGGTCCCCCGTACGTACATCACCTGCGCACGGGACATGGCGGTGCGCCCGGCCCTCCAGAGGAAGTTCATCAGCGACGCCACGGTGGCCTTCCCGGACAACCCGACCGCGGTCGCGGCGCTCGACTCCTCCCACTCGCCGTTCCTGTCCATGCCGGGGCAAGTGGCGGATCTCGTAGCGGAGTTGGGTTGATCCGGTCGGGGCTCGGTCTCTGCGGACCGGACGTCCAGAGGCCGAGCGGCGTGCGGCACGGTGAACCGTTCGACGGCGTCCCAGAGTTCGCGCTCGCGCAGTTGGCCGGGCTCTCCGTCGACTACATCCTGCGGCTGGAGCAGGGGCGCGCGAACCAACGGCTCGCCGCGCGCCTGGGCGACGTCCCGGCCTCAAGGACGCCGCCTCCCGCTACCCCGCCGACGGCCGGCTCCAGCGCCTGGTGGCGGAACTGCGGGCGTAGTCCGATGTGTTCGCGTACTGCTGGGCCCCCTGGACGACGGCCGCCCAGCACACGAGCGACCGGAAGACGATCCGTGGCCGTACGTGCTCAGTGGCTGATGACGACCTTGCCGAAGCGTGGGCCCGTCTCGAAGTGTGCGAACGCCTCCGGCGCCTGCTCGAAGGGGACGACACGGTCGATGACGGGCCGCAGCCCGTGCCGGCCGATGACCTTGTTCATCCGCTCGAAGTCGCTCCGGCTGCCGACGCTGATCGACCTGAGCGTGGCGGCGCGGCGGAAGAATCGCGTCACATCCATCCCGCTGCCCGACGCGAGATTGCCGACCAGGGCGATCTGCCCGCCATGGGCGACCGCGTCGATGGACTGGGCGAGCGTTCCGGCGCCGCCGATCTCGACGACACGGTCGGCACCGCCACCGGTGAGGGCCTGTACCCGTGCGCCCCACTCCGGTGTGCTGACGTAGTTGACGACATCGGACGCGCCGAGCGTGCCGAGCCGCCGGGCCTTCTCATCGCTGGATGTCGTGGCGAGCACACGCGCGCCGGCCAGACGGGCGAACTGCAACGCGAAGACCGACACCCCGCCCGAGCCCTGGACCAGGAGCGCATCGCCCGGGCCGACTCCACTCACCGCCGACCACGCGGTGAGCGCGGCACACGGAAGCGTGGCCGCTTCCTCGAAGGACAGATGCTCCGGCACGGCGACCAGGCTCTGCTCGTCGACGGCGAGGTATTCGGTGAGCCACCCATCGCGCTGTGTCCCGTGCAACTCCCCCCACCCGGGGAACCGACCGTACAGCCAGGTCGGATGGAAGGTGCTCACCACGCGATCCCCCACCCGGAACCGCGAAACCCCGTCCCCGACGGCCTCCACGACCCCCGCGCCGTCGGAGAGCGGGATCCGCCCCGGCGGCACCTCGATGGAATACCTGCCGGAGACGATGAGCAGATCGCGCGCGTTGATGGAGCTGGCTTTCACGCGGACGAGCACTTCGCCCGCCGACGGAGTCGGCACCTGACGCGTGGCCGGGGCCACCGGGCCGCCGCCCGCCACCACCTGGAATGTTCGCATTTCCCCTCCTTTGTTCTTGGACCACTCCACGATAGGGCGGCCCGGCTGGACGATATGTATCCTGGCGTCCACGGCTTGGCGCAGATCGTCCAGGAGGGTGGAGATGGATCCCATCGACGACCTTCTCGCCACCATGAAGATCGAGGACGCGCGATATGTGCGGGTGGACGCCCATGCGCCGTGGGGCATCTCGTTCCCTCCCCGGGACCTCGCCCGGCTGGTCCTGATCTCCAGTGGTTCCTGCCGGCTCGTCGCGGACACGCTCGCCGGGCCGCAACGGCTGGAGGCGAACGACTGCTTCCTGGTCCGCGCGGGCGTGAGCTTCACGCTTCAGGACACCGAGGGCAGCGAGGTCGTCGACTGCGACGGACTCATCTCCCAGGCTCCCGGCGGCGCGGCGCGGGTCGGGGGCGACGGTGAGCTGACGCGGATCGTGTCCAGCCGGTTCGCCTTCGACGCCGTGGCGGCCGAACCGCTCTTCGCGCTGCTGCCGCCGTTGTTCCGGCTGAACCTGGACCACACCGCCGGCCACCTCCTGCGCACCACGTTCGATCTCATCGCGAGGGAGAGCGCCGCAGGCGGGCTCGGCGGTGGCTTCATCATGAGCCGGCTGTCCGATGTGCTCTTCGTCCAGGCACTACGGACCTGTTGCGCCGATGTCGGGGGCGGCGCCGTCGGCTGGATCGCCGCACTGCGAGATCCCCGACTCGCCGTCGCCATGCGGGAGTTGCACACGGACCTGGCCCATCCGTGGACGGTCGACGAACTCGCCCGCAAGGCGGGGATGTCACGCTCGGCGTTCGCCGCCTCGTTCAAGGAGAAAACGGGGGATACCCCGCTCGGCTACCTCACCTCATGGCGCATGTACCGGGTGAAGGTGCTGCTCCGGGAGACGCCGTTGAGTGTCCAGGAGATCGCGGTCAGGGTCGGCTATGACACGGGGAGCGCGTTGAGCCGTGCCTTTTCGGCCAGGGAAGGCGTCACGCCCGGGGCCTGGCGGAAGTCGATGGACACGGCGCACCGTGCGCGTCCCCTGTCCGGCGCGACAGCCGCCTGACCACGGGAGAGCCTTCGGCATCCGGCAGCGGGGCCGGAGCGCGACGTGGCGCGCTCCGGCCCCGGCCGGTCGTCCGGATCAGGACGCGGACTGTCCGGGTCAGGACGTGGACTGTCCAGGTCAGGACGCGGGCAGCTCGCCGCGGACCGTACGGGCCGCGGCGACCAGGTTCTCCAGCGAGGCCCGGGTCTCGGGCCAGCCGCGGGTCTTCAGGCCGCAGTCGGGGTTGACCCACAGCCGCTCGGCGGGGATGGCCTTCAGGCCGGTGCGGAGCAGTTCGGCCGCCTCCAGCGCGCTGGGCACGCGCGGGGAGTGGATGTCGTACACACCGGGCCCGGCCTCGCGCGGGTAGCCATGGGCGGCGAGCTCGCGGGCCACCTGCATATGGGAGCGGGCGGCCTCCAGACTGATGACATCGGCGTCGAGGTCGTCGATCGCCTGGACGATGTCGCCGAACTCGGCGTAGCACATATGGGTGTGGATCTGGGTGCCGGGCCGTACGCCACCCGTGGTGAGGCGGAAGGCTTCGGTCGCCCAGGACAGATAGGCGGGCCGGTCCTCGGCGCGCAGCGGAAGGGTCTCGCGCAGGGCGGGTTCGTCCACCTGGATGACCGAGGTCCCGGCCGCCTCCAGGTCGCCCACCTCGTCGCGCAGGGCGAGGGCGACCTGGCGGGCGGTGTCGCCGAGGGGCTGGTCGTCGCGGACGAAGGACCAGGCGAGCATGGTGACCGGGCCGGTGAGCATGCCCTTGACCGGGCGGTCGGTGAGGGACTGGGCGTAGGCCGTCCAGCGCACCGTCATCGGCTCGGGGCGCGAGATGTCACCGGCCAGGATCGGCGGGCGGACGTAGCGGGTGCCGTACGACTGGACCCAGCCGTGCTGTGTGGCGAGATAGCCGGTGAGCTGCTCGGCGAAGTACTGGACCATGTCGTTGCGCTCGGCCTCGCCGTGCACCAGCACATCCAGGCCGGTCTTCTCCTGGAAGGAGATCACCTCCTGGATCTCGGCCTTGATGCGCTCCTCGTACCCGGCCGTGTCGATCCGACCCTCGCGCAGATCGGCACGGGCGCTGCGCAGCTCGCCGGTCTGCGGGAAGGAGCCGATGGTGGTGGTCGGCAGCAGCGGCAGGCGCAGGTGGGTGCGCTGGGCCGTGGCGCGCTCGGCGTACGGCTGGGAGCGGCGCGCGTCGGCCTCGGTGACCGCGCCGGCGCGGTCGCGGACGGCCGGGTCGCGGGTGATGGGGGAGTTGGCGCGGGAGGCGAGCGCGGCCCGGTTCGCGGCCAGTTCGGCGGTGATCGCGTCGGTGCCGCGGGCCAGGCCCTTGGCGAGGGTGACGATCTCCGCGGTCTTCTGCCGGGCGAAGGACAGCCAGCGCAGGATCTGCGGCTCGATGTCCCGCTCGGCCGCCGCGTCGAGCGGCACGTGCAGCAGCGAGCAGGAGGCGGCCACATCGACCCGGCCGGCAAGACCCAGCAGGGTGCCGAGCCTGGCCAGGGACTTCTCCAGGTCGTTGACCCAGATGTTGCGGCCGCCCACGACACCGGCGACCAGTCGCTTGTGGGGCAGCCCGCCGACGGCGGCCAGCGCGTCCAGGTTGGCGGCGGCGGCTTCCGTGAAGTCCAGCGCCAGCCCCTCGACCGGGGCCTTGGCCAGCACGGGCAGGGCCTCGCCGAGCCGGTCGAAGTACGAGGCGACCAGCAGCTTCGAACGGTCGGTGAGGGCGCCGAGATCGCGGTAGGCGCGGGTGGCGGCGTTCAGTTCGGCCGGTGTGCGGTCCTGGACCAGGGCGGGCTCATCGAGCTGCACCCACTCGGCACCGGCCGCCCGCAGATCGGCCAGCACCTCGGCGTACACCGGAAGCAGGCGGTCCAGGAGGGTGAGCGGCTCGAAGTCCGCGGGCGCGCCGGGGGCGGGCTTGGCGAGGAGGAGGTAGGTGACGGGCCCGACCAGGACCGGCCGCGCGGCCAGACCGAGGCCGAGGGCTTCCCTCAGCTCCGCGACCTGCTTGGCGGAGTCGGCCCTGAACACCGTGTCCGGGCCCAGCTCCGGAACCAGGTAGTGGTAGTTGGTGTCGAACCACTTGGTCATCTCCAGCGGCGCGACATCCTGCGTGCCGCGCGCCATCGCGAAGTAGCCGTCGAGCGGATCGGCGGCGACGGCCTCCCGGTGGCGGTCGGGGATCGCGCCGACCATGACGGTGGTGTCCAGCATGTGGTCGTAGTACGAGAAGTCACCCGTGGGAACTTCGTCGATACCCGCCCCGGCAAGCTGCTGCCAGGTGGCGCTGCGCAGTTCGGCGGCGGTGGACTTGAGCGCGTCGGCGGTGACGCGGCCCTTCCAGTAGCCCTCGATCGCCTTCTTCAGTTCCCGGTTCGGGCCCTGGCGGGGGTAGCCGTACACGGTGGCCCGTGCTGCCGCGGCTGCGGACTTCGGTGTCACGGAGATCTCCTTCGCGAGATGAATCCCTGAGATCCCGGCGACGGGAGGAGAGCGCGAAGGGTGACGTACCGGGCTTTCGGCCTCGCGCGGCAAAAGCCTGGCCACTGCCCGGTATGTACGCCGACCCGCCCTCGAGGTCACCGAGATGTCCGCGCACGAGTGGTTCGTACGCGGGCAGATGGCAGGTCTTCGGACTCACGGGCGCGTCCTCTTGGGGGAGGACACCTAATGGCCGTCGCTTCCCAGGTCCGTCTCACCGGACCCAGTGCGTATGACGGCGGTCGTTCCCGCTCACCGCTGCGGGGCAGTCCCGGATTCCCACCGGGTTCCCTCTTACGACGCATCCCGCCTGGCCGACGGGGCGAACCAACTACGCCCGCCAGCCTACGGGGCCGTCCGGCGCTGTGCAGGGGGCGGTCCGGAATTCGGGACGGTGAATTGGAACACGCGATGGCCGAGGATACGGCCGGTGCCGCCCGGGCCGACACCGGCCGCACCCCGCCCATCAGCGAACTCAGGGGATCAGCACGCGCCGGAGTCCGACCCGCCCGCCAGATTGACCGGGACGGTGACGAAGGAGAACTGGTTGCTGGCACAGACCCCGGGGAAGGCCGTGCTGCTGGAGTTGTTGACGGTGACATCGGGCGCGTCGTCCGCGATGGCACCGCCCGCGCCGACGGCGAGGGACGCGGCGGTGAGGGCGAGCGTGGACAGGGCGGTCCGGATACGCATGGGAACTCCTTGCTGAGGATCTGCCGCCGGATATGACCGGCTTCGCATGCATGGTGCCCCTTTGGCGGGGCAATCGCGGCCCACCATCCCCCCAATGGCGGAAGCCGCCCCCCGCAGCCGTCCGGCCGGCTTAAGGCGGACTTCCGGTCATCCGCCGCCGCGCCGTCCGTCGTCCGCCGGTGCGGACGGCGGGATCGTCGGTGGGCGGCTGGGGTCGGGGATGCGGTCGGTGAAGCCGCCGGGGACCGAGCGGCACTGCTGCTCGCGGAAGTGGACCGGTGCGGTGCCCACTCGGCGGGCGAACAGTCTGCTGAAGTAGGCGGGATCGTCGTAGCCGACGCGGCGGGCGATGGCGGCCACCGGGAGTTCGGTGCCGACCAGGAGTTCCTTGGCGCGGCCCAGCCGGATGCCGAGGAGGTAGTCCTTGGGGCTGCACCCCGCGCCGCGGCGTACCGCGGTGCGCAGTTCGGCCGGTGTCATGCCGTGGCGGGCGGCGTGTTCGGTCACCGAGAGCGGCTGGAAGGCGTCCCGGGCCAGGGCCTGGAGCACCGGATGTCCGTCGGCGCCGGTGTCGGCGCGCAGGCGGCGGAGGGCGACGAGGAGTTCATGGACGGCGGCTGCGGTCTCGACCTCCAGGAACGGGTTGCCCTGGCGTGCGGCGCGGGCGATCCGGCCGATGGCCGTACGGGCGGTGGCGGTGTCGGTGAGCGCGACCACGGGGCCGTCCGCGTCGAGATAGCCCAGGTCGGCGTAGGCGGCGGTGGCCGGTCCCGTGAAGTCGACGAACGCCTCGTCCCATCCGGTGTGCGGGTCCGGGGCGTAGTGGTGGGTGACCCCGGGGGTGAGCCAGAGCAGCGCGGGTGCGGTGACGGTGCGGCGGCGGCCGTCCGCGCCGCGGAACCAGCCGCGGCCCGCGCTGATGACCACGGCCACATGGTGGTCCAGGACACGCGGGCCGACGACGGGCAGGACGCCGTGCTGGAGGCCGACCCCCAGACACACCAGGCCGAGCCGGTGATGGGCCGGGCTCGGCGTGAAGTACCGCATCCAGGTGTGATACATCCGCGGCGCCCTCCGGTCGGCTGCTCCCATCTCGCCGATCTTCGTCCACGGACTGCCCGGCCGCCAGGGGGAGGGGATGACCAGGGGTGGGGGTGGCGGAGGGAGCCGGCCCGCGGATGTCCTCGCGCTGCCCCGCTCCCTCCGCCGTGTCAGTCCAGCTCCGCCACCGTGAAGGAGTCGAGCGTGAACTCCGCGGTACCGCTGTCGCCGGTCTTCCGCAGCCCCACCCACATCTCGCCGTCCGCGGGCGCGGTGACGGTGTAGCTGTGGGTGGCCCGCCCGGTGGCGGCGGGCAGGGGGGTGCGCTCCAGTTCGCGCGGTTCGGGGTCGTCCACGGCCGTGATCCAGGCGTACTGACCGGCCGCCTCGTTGGCGTACGTCAGGCTCACCCGGTAGCGCCGCCCCGGGCGGAAGCGGGCGGTGTGGGGCACCGTGCGGTAGACGAGGCCCGCGTTCTCGCCGCGTGACTTGAGGGACTGGCCGCCTTCGAGCACATCGTCGATCACCTTGCCGTTCCATCCGGCCTGGGTGAACGGGGCGTGCCGCTGGGCGATATGGGTGCGGGGGTCGGTCACCCCGCCCGCGTCGCCCTTGACGAACGGGCCCCAGCCCTGGGGCACCCGCTCGAAGTCCTCGTACACCAGGGTGCCGGGCTTCGCCGTGCGCTGGGCCCGCACCACCCGCAGCCGGTCGAAGCGGACCCGGGCGCCGCCCTCGGCCACCGCCAGGGTGAGGATGACCGGTCCGCCGCCGTCGGGCACGGTGAAGGAGGTGAACATCCGCTGGAAACGGGTGCCGTGTTTGCGGTCGGCGGCCATGTGGTTGGCGGCGGTCGAGGTCTCGGTCCAGTTCTCCGCGGTGACGCCGTCGGCGGTGTGCACCCGCAGCGCGGCCCGCCGCCGCTCACCGGCCTTCGCGCCCACTTCCACCTGTACGGAGGCCATATAGCCGCCGGGGGCCAGCCGGTCGAGTCGCTGGCCGACGGTGGCGGCCGCGCCCTCGCCGATGACCAGCTCGTAGTCGCCCAGCGCGCTGCGTTCGACGGTGGCCGGGCCGGTGGTCTGCCAGCCGCGCAGCGAACCGGAGTGGAAACCGGGGTCGTACAGCGGAGTGCCCTCGCCCCAGCCGGGGGCCGCCTGGGCGCGGGCCCGGGAGCGCAGCACCACGTACGGGACGTCGGGGTCGGCGGTGATGCTGATGTGGCCGTCGCGCACCGCCAGGGTGACCGGCTCGGCGCGCCCCTGGTCGGTGAGGCGGTACAGCACCACGGACCGCTGCCCCGACCAGCCGCGCGGCAGCGGCCAACGGCTGGTGCCACCGGCCGGGTTGTAGTGGTAGAGCTTGGCCGGGTCGGTGGCCTCGCGCGGCTCCCAGGGCAGCAGATAGCCGCCGCCGTCGTACACCAGCCGCCCGTCGGTGGTGATGCGGCGGACGCCACCGGTGTCGGTGACCGAGGTGCCGCCGGGCCCCTCGAAGGTGATCTCGTGGTCGTCCCAGGTGCGGATGGGGTACGCCTGGAGGTACTTGGCGGGCAGGCTGTGGGTCCAGATGAGCCGGTAGAAGCCGGTCCAGTCGGTCTTGCCGGTCCAGCCCTCGAAGTTGCCCATCCGGGGGATGCCCAGCAGGGTCGGCCACTTGTCGGCGAAGACGTCCTTCTGGTGGTTGCGGATGAAGCGGATGAGCCGGGAGTTGATACCGCGCGAGGTGTCCGGGCCGTAGTCGGTCTCGGTGGCCCAGTGCGACCACAGCGAGGAGCGCTCCAGTCCGTGACCCCATTCGGTGGACAGCCGCCAGCCCTGGTCGCGCAGGGCCCGCTGGAGCCGGTCGGAGTTCCAGCCGGACTCACGGAAGACGTCGATGTAGAGCGCGGCGAGGGCCGGGTCGGTGTCGTTCCGCAGATCCTGGAAGCGCTCGATGATGTCGCCGGAGACCAGGTCGCGGCGGGGGTCGATGCGGTAGGACTGGTCCAGCCAGTCCCACTGCTTGTCGTTTTTGTCGACCAGCGTCTCGGAGAAGGCGTTGGCCACCGGATAGGACTCGGTGGCGTTGACGTGCACCGCGAAATCGCTGTTCCAGTGGCGCCCGGAGCGCAGCAGGGTGTTGAGGTCGGCCAGGCCACCGGCGCGGGTGTTGTAGTTGCCCGCGTAGTCGGGGTGGGCGGAGTCATGGCCTTCCGACTGATAGCCCTTGAGCAGGGTGTACTGCCGTAGTCCGTCGGTGGCCAGCGCGATCCGTTTGACGTTGTCGAGGGTGTCGAGGAAGGGATTGGTGGCCTGGCTGGCGAAGTTGAACGGGATGTGCGGGACGACCCGCAGATGCTGTTCGTCGGCGCCGAGCGGGTTGACCATGATGTCGCGGAAGGCGATGGCGGCGTCCTGCCAGTCGACCACGCCGTCGCCGTTGCGGTCCCGGGTGAGGACCACGGTGGCCCAGGGCAGCGGTTCGGTGGCGCCGACGGCCGCGGTGGCGGCCCGGTGGGTCCACTCACCGCAGGTGAGCCGGGCGGTGATCTGGCCGTCCTCGCGTACCGTCTGCCGCCACAGCCGTCCGTTCTCCCAGGTGGTGCCCGCGGCGGCGGAGGGCTTGTCCCAGACCGTGTTGGTCTCGACGGCGGCCGCGAGCCGGTCGGTGCTGACGACGGCGTAGGCGCAGCCGACGGGCGCGTCGTCGGTGGGGGTGTCGGCCGTGGGCCGGACGGCGGTGTCACCGCTCTTGGCCTGGTCGAGGTCGATCCGGGCGGCCAGCAGGGTGGCGCCCGGCTGGTCGGCGCGGACGCTGAGGAAGGCCAGCCCCGGGATGCGCAGGGTGCTCACGCGCAGCGCGTCGGTGTCGGCGATCCGGGTGACCCGCCAGTCGACCTGCCATTCGCTGACCCGGATCCGGATGTCGATCTCGGCGTCCGGACCGGAGCCGGACGAGCCGGCGGTGTCCGTGCCGGAGGTGTCCGCACCCGACGTGGCCGTGGTCGCGCCGAAGGCGAGGGTGTAGCTGATGTGGTCCGGGCCGCTGGTGACGGCGGTGATGTGCGGGGTGCGTTCGACGCCGTCGATGAGCACCGAACGGACCGGCTCCCACTGGCCGTGCAGCAGTGCGCCGGTCTCACGGTCGATGTACGCGACGATGCGCGGGAACTCCGGGTCCACCCGGACCTCCAGCCGCTTCGACCGCAGCGTGCGCTCGATGGCGCGGGCGTGTGCGGCACCACGGCCGGGTGCGGTGTCACGGGCGTGGGCGGTGCCACCGCCGGTGCCGATGGCCGTTCCGATTCCGGCCAGTGTGGTGGTGACCACGACCGCTCTGCGGCCGGGCCATCCCTCCTTCGGCCGCCCCTCCTCTGCGTACGTCAACGCGCCGGCTCCTCCCTCGCTGGTGAGAATGGTGCTCCACCTTGGGACGGCGGCGGGGCGGCCGCCCATGGACAAGTGCGCGCGGGTGTTGGACTAACGGGCCGTACCGTCGGCGCCCAACGGGTCGTGGCGGCGGCGACCAGGCGGGCGCCGTGCCCCCGGCCGATCCGCACCCGCCCATCGTGGCCGACGCCGTTAAGAGTGTTCTAAGAGCGTGTTCTGCCAGGGTGGGCACTGACCTGTGCCCATCCGAAAGGCCCCGTGATGTCCGCTGCCGCGTCCTCCCCGTCCGGCCGGGGAAAGCCCACCGACCCCCGGACGGCGGCCGTGCTGGTGGTGGACGATGATCCGGAGGTCCGCGCCGCACTGGTGGACGGGCTGGCCGTGGAGGGATACGAGGTGCGGGTGGCCGGGGACGGATTGGCGGCTCTCAGCGCGATCGCCGCCGCACCGCCGGATGCCATCGTGCTGGACCTGGCCATGCCGGTGATGGACGGGCTGGCGGTGTGCCACCGGCTGCGCGGACTCGGCGACCGTACGCCCGTCCTGGTGCTCACCGCCCGGGACCAGATCAGCGAGCGGGTGGCGGGGCTGGACGCGGGGGCCGACGACTACCTGGTCAAGCCGTTCGCACTGGACGAGCTGCTGGCCCGGCTGCGGGCGCTGCTGCGGCGTGCCGCGCCCGTCGAGGCCCTCGACGAGAACGTGTCCGGTGTGCTCTCCTTCGCCGATCTGACCGTCGATCCGGAGAGCCGCACCGGAGTGCGTGGCGGACGGCGGATGGAGTTCACCCGCACCGAGTTCGCGCTGCTGGAGGTGTTTCTGCGCCATCCCGGTCAGGTGCTGCCGAGGGAGCTGATCCAGGAGCTGGTGTGGGGCACCGAGTTCGCCTCGGACTCCAACTCGCTGGCGGTGTACATCGGCTATCTGCGCCGCAAACTGGAGGCGGAGGGCGCCGCGCGGCTGGTCCACACGGTGCACGGCATCGGTTACGAACTGGGCGAGCGATGAGCGCCGCCCGCCGGTTGGGGGAACGGCGGTTGGGGGAACGGTGGTCTGGAGAACGGCGGTCCGGCGAACGCCGAGCCGGGAGCCGCCTGACGGGCCGTCTGCCGCTGCGCACCCGGATGGCGCTGATCACCTCGGCCGCGGTGGCGCTGGTGACGGTCGGGGTGTGCGTCGCCGCGTACGTGGTCATCCGCTACGAACTGGTGCGTCAGCTCGACCTCCAGCTCACCCAGCAGGCCACCCTGCTCGCCCAGGAGCGGCGTGACGAGGGCACCGGGACGCTGTACGGCGAATGCCGCTGGCTGGCCGCCCCGGCCTGCGCACAGGTCGTCACCCCGCGGACGGGCACACCGGGACACCCGGCGGGCAAGGACCTGTTGATCCCGGTCACCGACGCCACCCGCCAGGTGGCCGCGGGCACCCGCGGCGCGTACTACGGCGAGGTCACCGTGCGCGGACACCGGATGCGCACCCTGACCACCCCGCTGCGCGGCCCTCGCGCGCTCCAGCTCGCCGTGCGTTCCGACACCGTCGAGCAGGGCGAACGCCAGGCCGCGCGGCTGCTCGCCGCCATCGGCGCCGCGGGGGCGCTGCTCGCCGCCGGGCTCGGCTATCTCGCCTCCCGCCGGGCGCTGGCGCCCGTCACCCGGCTCACCGCCACCGCCGAACGGATCGCCGCCACCCGCGATCCGGCCCATCGCATCGAGCTGCCGCCGGAGGAGGGGCGGCGCGGGGACGAGATCTCCCGGCTGGCCGGGAGCTTCAACACCATGCTCGGCGAGCTGGAGGAGTCGGTGGCCGCCCAGCGCCGTCTGGTGGCCGACGCCTCCCATGAGCTGCGCACCCCGCTGACCGCGCTGCGCACCAACGCCGAGTTGCTGGCCCGTGCCGACCGGCTGTCCCCCGCCCAGCGGGACCGGGCCGCGTCGGCGCTCGGCGGCCAGTTGCGCGAGGTGACCGGTCTGGTCAACGACCTGATCGAGCTGGCGCGGGACGAGGAGCCGCTGCCGCTGGTGGAACCGGTGCGACTGGATCTGCTGGCCGCGCGCTGTGTCGAGGAGGCCCGCTCGCACTGGGCGCACACCGCCTTCACCACGGAGCTGGCCGAGGTCACGGTGGACGGGGTGCCCGCGCGGCTGGCCCGGCTGCTGACCAATCTGCTGGACAACGCCGCGAAGTTCAGCCCGCCCGGCGCCGAGGTGGAGGTCCGGCTGACCTCTGGCGAACCCGCCATCGACCTCACCGTCCGTGACCACGGGCCCGGTATCGCCGCCGAGGACCTGCCGTACGTCTTCGACCGCTTCTACCGCTCCCGGCAGGCACGTGCGCTGCCCGGCTCCGGGCTGGGGCTGGCCATGGCCCGCCAGATCGCGCGGGCGCACGGCTCGGCGCTCGGCGCGGAGGCGGCCGAGGGTGGCGGTGCGCTCTTCCGGCTGCGCATCCCGCGCCACGGGTCCGGCGGTCCGGCTCCGGAGGCGTAGGCCCTCCGAGGCCCTGGCCCTCCGAGACCGCTTCTTAGAAGCCCTCTTATATCGGCTCGCTATCAATGTCCCATGAAACGAACCCACTTCACCGGGCCGCGGGTGACCGCCGCGGCGGCGCTCGCGGGCGCGGTGTCCTGCCTCGCCCTCGCCTCGACCACCCTCGCCTCCACCACCCACTCCGGCACCACCCGCTCCGGGAAGGACGCACCCCGGCCGGTTGTGGTCGGTGGCCATCGGGTGGAGGTCCCGGTGTCGGGCGGCACCGCCACCGTCGACACCACCTCGCTGCGGGTCACGGCCCGTACGGGGCAGGGGACCGTGGAGCTGTCCGCGCCCGCCGCCACCGCTCCCGGGAAGCCCGGCTCGGTGACCACCGCCCCGGGCACCGCCCGCTGGAGCTATCCGGACACCGGACTGGACGTCACGGCCCGCGCCGGTGACAACGGCCGCCTGGAGCTGTCGGTGACGGCCACCGGAAAGGCCACCGGCACGGCCACCGGAAAGGCCGCAGGCACAGTCACCGGAAAGGCCACCGGCACGGCCACCGGAAAGGCCGCAGGCACAGTCACCGGAAAGGCCACCGGCACGGCCACCGGAAAGGCCGCAGGCACAGCCACCGAAAAGGCCACCGGAAAGGCCACCGGAAAGGCCGCGGGCGAGACCGCCCGCACCCTCTCCTGGCCGGTCACCGGCACCGACCGGCGCGCCACCGCCGTACAGTTGCCGCGCGGTGAGGGGCTGTCGCTGCCGGTGGCCGACCGCTTCTGGAACTCCTCCCGGGCCGATCTGGTCGACACCGACATGGCCATGGAGTCGGATCTGTCGATGCCGCTGTGGGGTTACACGCTCGGCGACCGCCAGGGCGTGAGCTATCTCGTGCCGAGTGACATCGGCACATCGCTGCGCGTCACCTCCGACGCGGGCAAGCTGCGCACCGCCGCCACCCACCGGTTCTCGCGCGCCGACGGCACCACGCGGTACACCGTGGCCTTCTCCCTCACCGACGGCTCCCCGGTGGCCGCCGCCCGCGACTACCGCGCCTGGCTCGGCGAGCACGGACAACTGAAGAGCCTGCGGGAGAAGATCCGGGAGACACCGGCCACCGGGAAGCTGCTCGGCGCCTTCCACGCCTATCTGTGGGGCGATGCCCGCAAGGCCGACTTCATGGGCAGGCTGCGCGGTCTCGGCGTGGACCGCATGTGGCTCGGCTACGACGCCGACGACCGGCCGATGGACGCCGCGGCCACCGCGGCCGCGAAGCGGGCGGGCTATCTCGTCGGCCCGTACGACTCGTTCGCCAACGGCCAGGACCCGGCCACCTCCGACGCGCCGACGTCCACCTGGCCCGGCACGGTGTACCCGGACTTCTGTGTCCGGGACGCCGATGGCAAGCCCGTCCCCGGTTTCCACGACCGCGGCTGCTATCTCTCCTCCGAGGCGTTCGAGAAGGCCGAGCCGCGCCATCACTATCTCGCCGACCGCACCCGCGAGATGACCAAGGCGGGCGCCGACAGCTACTTCCTCGATGTGGACGCGGCCGGTGAGCTGTTCCGCGACCACAGCGCCGCTCACCCCATGACCAAGGGGCGGGACCGCGCCAACCGGCTGGCCCGGATGAAGCGGCTGTCCGACCGCGGGCTGGTCCTGGGTTCGGAGTCCGCCGGGGCCTGGGCCAACCGGGACCTCGCCTTCGACCACGGTTCGGGCACCCCGGTGGCGGGCGGTCTGTGGACGGCGCAGCGCGACAAGGAGACCTGGGGCGGCTACGCCCCCGCCGACGCGCCGGGCGTCTTCTTCAAGCCCGTGGAGCTGCCCGCCGATGTGGCGAAGGCGATGTACGACCCGGTGTACCGGGTGCCGCTGTACGAGACCGCGCTCCATGACTCCGTGGTGAACACCGAGCGCTGGGAGCTGTCGTACGACAAGCTGCCGCGGCAGAAGACCGACCGCGCGCTGCTCGGCATGCTGTACAACACCCCGCTCAACTTCGTGCTCACCGGTGACTCGCTGAAGCAGCACGGCCACGAACTCGCCACCCTCCAGAGGTACTTCGCGCCCCTGCACAAGGCGGCCGGTGCCGAGCCGCTGACCGATTTCCGCGCGCTGACCGCCGATCGCACTGTGCAGCGCACCGTCTTCGGCGACGGCACCCTCACCGTCACCGCCAACTTCGGCAGCACATCCCACAAGGGCCTGCCCGGTGGCTGTGTGGACGCGAGGCTCCGCGACGACACCGCGCCGCGGCGGCTGTGCCCGGCCACGGTGAACGGAACCGCCGGGTAATCGCGCGGCGCCATCGGTGTGGAAGCCGCCCGGCCGGGACGGGCACGCGTACATGGTCCATCAACCATAGAAGATCACGTGCGGGGGGTCATGTGTGCTATAACGTAAGCGTCTAAATCCAAAAGGCGCTTACGTCACTGTCCAGCACACCCTGCCCGCGGGCCGGGCCCCTTTCCATAGAACGGGATGCCCCATGACCACCACCTACCCCGCCTTGACCGAGACCGACGCCGCCGCCCTCGTGGCGCGGCTGCGCGAGACCCATCGCAGTGGCCGCACCAAGTCTCTCGCCTGGCGCCGCGAGCAGCTCACCCGGCTGCGCGCGCTGCTGACCGACAACCGTGCGGCCATCGCCGACGCCCTCTGGGCCGATCTGCGCAAGAACCCCGCCGAGGTCGACCGCGCGGAGATCGACATCACGGTCCGCGAGATCGACGACTGCCTCGAGCACCTGGAGGAGTGGCTCGCCCCGCAGCCCGCGGAGGTCACCGTCTCCCATCTGCCGAAGGGGACCACGGCCCGCACCGAACTCGACCCCCTCGGTGTCGCCCTGGTCCTCTCGGCCTGGAACTATCCGATCTATCTGCTGCTGACCCCCGTCGCCGCGGCGCTGGCGGCCGGTAACGCGGTGGTCATCAAGCCCTCCGAACTCGCCGAGCAGACCTCCGCCCTGCTGGCCCGGCTCCTTCCGGACTACCTCGACACCGAGGCCACCGCCGTGGTCGAGGGCGGCGTCGCGCAGACGACATCGCTGCTGGCCCAGCGCTTCGACCACGTCTTCTACACCGGCAACGGCACCGTGGGCCGGATCGTGATGCGCGCGGCGGCCGAGCATCTGACCCCCGTCACCCTTGAACTCGGCGGCAAGTCGCCGGTCTTCGTCGACCGCGACGCCGACCTCACCGCGGTCGCCGCCCGCATCGCGTCCACCAAGTTCTCCAACGCCGGACAGACCTGCGTCGCCCCCGACTACGTCCTCACCGACCCGGACACCGCCGAGGCGCTGGCGGTCGCCCTGACCCAGGCGATCGAGAAGCTCTACGGCAACGACCCGCAGGCCGCCGACCACTACGGTCGCATCGTCAACGAGCGCCACTTCGACCGCCTGACCGCACTGCTCGGCTCCGGCCGTACCGTGACCGGCGGACAGAGCGACCGCGCCGAGAAGTACATCGCGCCGACCGTGCTGATGGATGTGAAGCCCGACGAGCCGGTGATGCGCGAGGAGATCTTCGGTCCCATCCTGCCGATCCTGACCGTCGCCGACCTCACCGAGGCCATCGCCTTCATCAACGACCGCGACAAGCCGCTCGCGCTCTACGCCTTCACCGAGAACGACACCACCCGGGCCCGGCTGATCGCCGAAACCTCCTCGGGTGCCGTCAACTTCGGCTTTCCGATCTTCCATCTGACCGTGCCGACCCTGCCGTTCGGCGGTGTCGGGGAGAGCGGCATGGGCAACTACCACGGCCGCTACTCACTGGAGACGTTCAGCCACCGCAAGGCGGTCCTCGACGTCCCGCTGAGCTGACCCTCATCCGCGTCTTCGCGAGGGAGTTGGCGAGACCCGGTCCGGTGTCAGCTTCCGGGCCGGGTCTTCTTCCGGGCTCGGTACGCGGCCACATTGCTCTTGTTGCCGCAGACCTCGTATGAGTGCCAGCGCTGGGTGCGACTGCGCGTGGTGTCGTAGAACACATGGCCGCACAGCTCGTTGGCGCAGATGCGGATACGGGGCCAGGTGCCGTCGGAGACGAGTTCCGCCACCGCCAGGGTGATGCCACCCACCACGGGGTCGCCGCTCACCTGCCGCAGCCGCACCGCCCCGGGCTCCGAGAAATCCTGCCGCAGCGTGACAGCGGACGCCCGCTCGGCCAACTGGGCCCAGCCGGATGCCGCCCCGGCGCTGTCCGGCGCGGACGCGATGTCCATGAGGATGGTGCGCAGCCCGCGGATCTTGGCGATGCGCTGCGGTGCCGGCGCCTCCGCCGCGGGCTGGCCGAACGGGCGCAGAACGGCGCCCGCCGTCTCCGGGGTCTGGAGCGTGTCCGGAAAGCCGGGGCCGTGCGGCCGGGAGTTGAGCAGGTCCACCATCGCCGCCGCGGTCGCGGGAATCCGCCGCGCTGAGTCCGATTCTTCTCTGGCCACCCAGCCACCATAGCACATGGTCTATTGGCAAATGAGACTTACATCCTGCTGGCGATCTCGCTGGGCTCCGCGGGGCTGGGCAGGGCCTGGCAGGCGACCTCACCGTCCTGGTCATCCCGAGACGCTCGTCCACGCTGGCCGGCGCTGGCGCCTGCGGACCGGGAGCCCGGACCTCGGATGAGTCGGGTGCTACGCCGCAGATGCGAGGGGAAGGCAGCCTTGCACCTCGTATCAGCCGGACCTTTGATCCTTCAGCATGGCATGTGCGTTTGCGCGGGACGGGGGGTCGGGTAACGGTCCTCCAGGAGGTGGTAGCCCGTGAGTGACTCCCTCGTAGCCGCCGGTACGGCCGCCGGTCCGGTGGCGGAGCTCGCCCTCACCGGCGATGTGACCCGTCCGGCCCGGCTGACGGTGTCCGAACTGCTCTCCTGGCCCCAGCACCGGGCACAGGTCAGCTTCGACTGCTCCACCAATGGCATCCAGCGGCACCGCTTCACCGGACCGTATCTGCATGACGTCCTGGTCTCCGCCGGTCCCGCCTTCGACCCCGCCCGGCGCAAGGACCGCCTGCGCTTCCTGATCGCCGTGCGCGGCGCGGACGGCCACCGCGCGCTGCTGTCCTGGGCCGAGATCGACCCGGACTTCGGCCGAGCCCCCGTCCTCCTCGCGGTCACCATCGACGGCACCCCGCTCGACCGCGCGGGACCGCAGCTCGTCCTGCCCCAGGACCGCTGCGGCGCCCGGTACATCAGCGGCATCGAGGCGATCCGCGTGGACGGCGGATACACCGTCTGGAGCTGACCGGTGCCGGGCGCAGCCCGGTGGGCCCGGGGCGTCAGACCAGCGGACGGTAGGCGGTGAGCGTGACGGACAGCGTCACCTCGCAGGGCTCGGGCAGCAGCGCGACGCGCTCCCTCAGCCGCTCGCCCTGCTGGTGCCAGGCGTTGGGCCCCATCCCCACCAGTTGCGGCACGGCCTGGTGGTCCAGCGTCATGGTGCTCCGCGAGCGCTCCCGGGCCACCTCGGTGAAATGCGCCGAGAACCGGTCCGCCAGCCGCTCGTCCTTCTGCTCGTCCACCCGCAGCAGCCCCAGGGCCTCCACCAGCTCCCGTAGATGATCCGGCCGGGGCGTCACCACCAGCAGCACACCCTCGGGGCGCAGCATCCGCCGCAGCTCGGCCGGATTGCGCGGTGCGAAGACATTGAGGACCACCGACGCGGCCCCGTCGGCGAACGGCAGTTCGTCCCAGGCGTCGGCCACCACCGCGCTGATACGGGGATGCGCCCGCGCGGCCCGGCGGGCGGCGAACTTGGAGATGTCCAGCAGGACGCCCTCTGAGCCCGGGAACTCCGACAGCACCCGGGCGAGGTGGTAGCCCGTGCCGCCGCCGATGTCCACGACGCAGCCGGGGTCCCCGCTTGTCGGCGCCGGTGCCGTCTCGCGCGCCAGCGCGGCCAGAGCCCCGGCGATCGGTGCGTAGTGACCGGCGGCCAGGAAATCCGCGCGGGCCGCCACCATCTCCGCGGTGTCCGCGCTGAACTTGGCGGCCCCGCGCAGCAGATTCACATAGCCCTGCTTCGCCACGTCGAAGCTGTGCCCCTGGGAACACCGCAGCGCGCCGTCGGCCATCGTCAAACCGCCGGAACAGTAGGGGCAGCGAAGGTGCCGAACCGCCTCTTTCCGCATCGTGTCCCCCGTGCCGCTGTTGTCCTGACAGGAGCTCAGCCTATGCACATCCCGCCGGAGCGGTGCGGCCGGGTCTCAGTCGGCCGGTGACGCCGACAGATGCTGGTCGGCGGCGCAGGAGGCGAGGATGCGCAGTCCGTCGTGGGATGATGTCCATGCGCCGCCCCATGACGACGGCCGGGGTGGCGGTGAGGTCGTCCAGCAGCCGCCGCAATTGCGGCTGGACTTTCTGCCGCGCCCGGCGCCGGGGGCGGGCGATTTCCTTCCGGCGCAGACCTGCCACCCGACGCGGGCCCGCGCTGTCGGGCAGTCCGACGGTACGGGGGCTGAGCTCGGCCCGGCGGACCTTGAGGAATTCGCCCAGTTGGTTGAGGTACGCGTCGGGACTCAGTCTGCGCGAGTCCGCGTGCGGGTGCGAGCCTGGAAGCCACGCCCCGGAAAAGGCACCGAAGCGACATCGAAGCGACACGCATCATCTGCGCCGGCCAGGAGCCCTCCCGGATACGTGCCAACATGGTGCGCTTCTCCCCGGGCGCCCACACCGCCCGGTCCTCGACATCCAGCGCGGTTCGCCGGGGCCCCTGGCACCGGGGCCCCTGGCACCGGGGCCCCGGCACACCACACCTCAGCGGCGGCGAGCCGTCTCGAACCGGGCCACCCAGTACGCGGTGCGGTCGAGATACGCCGTCTCGGCCGCGGCGCCCGTCCTCCCGTACGCCCCGCTGTAGGTCCGGTAGCTCTGCGCGGTGGGCGGGGCGGAGGCCGCGGGCTCGATCTGGCTGCCCTCGTGCCACTCGTTGAACGAGGTGATCGAAACCCAGGTGGGCGGGCCGCCGTTGGCGGGGGAGAGGGCGTTGTTCCACTCCAGGTCGTAGGTGGCGCCGTCGTTGCGCTCCAGGGTGGGCGTGGTGTTCCCGGGCACGGCGCGGTCGTCGAGGTAGCCGGGGCCGATGGACGGTGCCCAGACCATGCCGTGGTCACGGCAGTACGCGGCCGGACCGGCCCACTGCGGGTTGTTGCCCGCGGCGATGGCGTCATAGGTGTACATGCCGCCGAAGTGCGCGACCTTCGACACATCCGTGGTCTGGGCCAGCACGATGGCGCGGTCGGCCACCTGGTCCAGCGGGGCCCAGTCGGCGATCCGCAGGGACTCGAAGACGTAGTACGCGCCGCGGTCGCCGTGCGCCGCGTCCCGGTGGAACGCCGGGTGGCCGCCGTACCGCTGGATGAGATAGCCGATGTCGTCCACCACGGACTGCGCGGTGCGCCCGGCGTACGGCTCGATATGCCAGGCCACCTTCAGCCCGCGCGCGGCCGCCGCGTCCAGGAGCGGTGGCACCCGCTGGTCCTCGTAACCGCCCTGCCCCCACCAACTGGTGACGAGCACACCGGTGCCGGCCTGGGCCAGCCACCCCATATGGCGGTCGACCACGGCGCGGTCGCCGGAGTCGTATGCTCCGGCCGCCGGGTAGAAGTCGGAGCCGATCCGGTCGGGCGGGGTGAGGCCGCCCTGGGGCCAGTGGCGCCAGGAGCCGTTGACCGCCGGGCTGCCGTACCAGGGGTAGTAGAAGATGTGCACGTTCGGCGAGGGGGCGAGACGGGGCGCGGCGGCGGCTGACCCGGGGACGGCGGGCGTGGCGGCGGCCGCCCGGCCTCCCGCCACGGCGAGCGCGGCGCCGCCCAGGGCGCCGGCGGCCGTGGCCGTCAGAAAGGTCCGGCGACTGGTGCCGGGACTCTGTGCCATCTCATGTTCCTTCCGTGGGGGGAGGAGCGCATATGAGCCCCTGCCTCATGCCGAAGCGTTCAGAAGACCGAATGACGTTGGAGTAACGGAACATAGGCTTGCCGTGATATAGCGTCAAGACAAGCTGCGTAAGGTGTCGGCAACCGGGGCCAGCGGGGCGTCGGGCCGAGGAGCGGAGGCTGGCGTGGAATCGGTGTCGGGAGCAGCGCGGGTCCGGCGTCACGAGGACGTCAAGTCCGCGGCGCGCGTCCTGGAAGTGCTCGAACTCCTCGGTGCCGAGGGCGCCCGGCTCTCCCTCGCCGACATGGCGAGCACCCTGGCCGTGCCCAAGAGCAGCCTGCACGCCGTACTGCGCACCATGGAGTCCCGCCGCTGGGTCGAGACGGACCCGTCGGGAACGCTGTACAGCCTCGGCCTCAAGGCGCTGCTGACCGGCACCGCCTATCTGGAGAGCGACGACCTCGCCGGGATCGCCGGGCCCGTGCTCGACCTGCTGGCCGAGGAGACCGGCGAGGCCGTCCACCTCGGGCGGCTGGACGATACGGACGTCGTCTATCTGGCCAAACGCGAATCCCGCCATGCCCTGCGGATGTACTCCGCGGTCGGCCGCCGGCTGCCCGCGCATGCCACCGCGCTCGGCAAGGCGATCCTGTCCCAGTACGACGCGGCGGAGATCCAGCGCCGGCTCAACTGGCCGTTGCCGGCGCTGACTCCGAGCACCGTCACCGACCCGGACGAGCTGCTCGCCCAGCTCGCCGACGCCCGTAAGCGCGGCTGGGCACAGGACGAGGGCGAGAGTTCGGTGGACATCCGCTGTGTGGCGGTCCCGCTCGGTACCGGCCACGGCGGCGGCGACGCGATCAGTTGCTCGGCGCCGCGCAGCCGGATGGACGACGCCCGGCTGAGCGAGATCGCCGTCCATGTCACCGAGGCGGCCCACTCGTTGCGGACCCTGCTGAGGCGCCTCGGCGAGCACTGAGCCCCGCACGCCACCGCACACCGCCGCGCACCCCGGGCCGGACCGGATCCGGGTACGGTCATTGACACCGCTCCTGAACCCTCATTACGTTCGAATGGACGATTGCCATTCGGCTACCGGAATGGGTACGGGCACAAGGGTCCCCTCCACCCTGCCGAAGGCCCGTACCGCGGCGCGACGGCGCGCGCCTGTGCTCAGCACTTCCGCGAGTATCCCCACTGCATACGGAGGACCTTCGTGCACAGGAAACGCCTCGGACTGCGCAGATCCCTCGCGCTGTTCGCCGGAACACTGCTCACCGGAGCCACTCTGACGCTCACCGCCCCGGCGGCGGACGCCGAGCCCGACCCCGACCGGACGGCCGCCGCCCCCGCGGCCCCGGTGTTCCAGCAGGTCACCCTCGCCAAGGGGGTGGCCGAGACGGGTGAGCCGATGTCGCTGGCCGTGTTGCCCGACCGCTCGGTGCTGCACACCTCGCGCGACGGCACCCTGCGGCTCACCGACGCGGCAGGCACCATCAAGGTCGCCGGCACCCTGCCGGTGTACAGCCACGACGAGGAGGGGCTCCAGGGCGTCGGGGTCGACCCGGGCTTCAGCGCCAACCGCTTCATCTACCTCTACTACGCGCCGCCGCTGAACACACCGGGCGGTGACGCCCCGGAGAACGGCACGGCCGCGGACTTCACCAAGTTCGACGGCGTCAACCGGCTCTCCCGGTTCGTGCTCAAGACCGACGGCACCCTGGACCGGGCCAGCGAGAAGACCGTGCTGGAGGTCAAGACCTCCCGCGGCATGTGCTGCCACGTCGGCGGCGACATCGACTTCGACGCACAGGGCAATCTGTATCTGTCGACCGGCGACGACTCCAACCCCTTCGCCTCCGACGGCTACACCCCCATCGACGAGCGGGCGAGCCGCAATCCGGCCTTCGACGCCCAGCGCAGCGCGGGCAACACCAACGACCTGCGCGGCAAGATCCTGCGCATCAAGGTCAAGGCGGACGGCTCGTACGACATCCCGGCGGGCAACCTCTTCGCCCCCGGCACCGCCAGGACCCGCCCCGAGATCTACGCGATGGGATTCCGCAACCCGTTCCGGATGAGTGTCGACAAGCCCACCGGCGTGGTCCACGTGGGCGACTACGGGCCCGACGCGGGCAACGCCAGCTCCACCCGAGGCCCGCAGGGCATGGTGGAGTTCGCCCGGGTCACCAAGGCGGGCAACTTCGGCTGGCCCTACTGCGTCGGCAAGAACCAGCCGTACATCGACTACGACTTCGCCACCGGCACCTCCGGCTCCGCCTTCAACTGCGCCGCGCCGAAAAACACCTCGCCGAACAACACCGGCCTCACCGATCTGCCCCCGGCCCAGGCCGCCTGGATTCCCTACGACGGCGGGTCGGTGCCCGAGTTCGGCTCCGGCTCGGAATCCCCGATGGCCGGACCGGTCTACCGCTACGACGCCAACCTCAACTCACCGGTGAAGTTTCCGCAGGAGTACGACGGTGACTTCTTCGCGGGAGAGTTCGGCCGCAAGTGGATCAAGCGGATCGACCAGGGCGCGGACGGCACGGTCGGCTCCATCAACGCCTTCCCCTGGACCGGCACCCAGGTGATGGACATGGCCTTCGGCCCGGACGGCGCGCTGTACGTCCTGGACTACGGCACCGGATGGGGCGCGGGTGACGCCAACTCGGCGCTGTACCGCATCGAGAACGTCGTCGGCGGCCGGGCGCCGGTCGCCCAGGCGTCCAGCGACAAGACCTCGGGCAAGGCCCCGCTCCAGGTGAAGTTCTCCTCATCCGGCACCAGCGACCCCGACGGCGACGCCATCAGCTACAACTGGGACTTCGGCGACGGCGGCAAGTCCACGGAGGCCAACCCGGCGCACACCTACTCCGCCAACGGCACCTACACCGCCACCCTGACCGCCCGGGACCCCGGTGGCCTGACCGGTACGGCGAGCGTCCACATCACCGTCGGCAACACCGCGCCGACGGTCACCCTGGAACTGCCCGGCGACGGCCAGTTGTTCACCTTCGGTGACAAGGTGCCCTTCCGGATCAAGGTCAGCGACCCGGAGGACGGCACCATCGACTGCGCCAAGGTGAAGATCACCCACCTGCTCGGCCACGACAGCCACGCCCACCCCATCACCTCGGCCACCGGCTGTGAGGGCACCCTCCAGACGCTGGCGGACGGGGAACACGACGAGAACGCCAATATCTTCGGGGTCTTCGACGCCGAATACACCGACAAGGGAGCGGGCGGCCAGCCCGCGCTGACCACCCACACCCAGCATGTCGCTCAGCCCAAGCACCGCCAGGCCGAGCACTACACCGCGTTCCAGGGCATCGAGCAGGCGAGCCACTCCACCGCGCACGGTGGCAAGACGGTCGGCTTCACCGACAACGGCGACTGGATCTCCTTCAAGCCGTACCTCCTCAACAACGCCACCAAGCTGACGGCCCGCATCTCCTCCGGCGGACCCGGCGGCACCATCGAGGTCCGCGCGGGCAGCCCCACCGGGACGCTGCTGGGAACCGCGACCGTGCCCGCCACCGGCGGCTGGGAGAACTTCCAGGACGTGAGCGCCACGCTCGGCGGCGCCCCCTCGGGGACGACGACGCTCTACTTCGTCTTCAAGGGCGTCACCGGCCAGGGCAACCTCTTCGACCTGGACGACTTCACCTTCACCACCGGCTGAGCCGGGACCGAGCAGGGCCGCGCCGGACCACCCGAGGGGAATCGCCGGACGGCCCTCGCGGCGGGGAGGAGAACGCCGACTCCTCCCCGCCGCATTTCCGTGCCCGCTGTCAATTCTCTTATCTGACACAGCCGATGGAAGGCCGCTCATTTTCCTCCTGACAGGGCGTCGGACCGCTTCCTTTGCCGAATAAATCCGCAGGTCACAGCCCCAGTTCAGGACAACGGGACGGTAATTGGGCCGAAGCGTTGACGTGATAACACACATGGTTTTACATGAGCGTCACGCGCACTTTCCCGGGGGCAGGCAGGAGGAAGGGCCGACCATGCACGACGACCGGCACGCCGTGGAAGAGCGCATCGCGAAGTTCATCGCCGAGCGCCTGCGCCCGGCGCTGTACGGCGACCGCGTCCCGCTGGAGGTCGCCGCCTGGCACCTCCCGGGGGAGCCGGTGCCGGTGGCCGACGCGCTGCGCGCCGAGTACCGGCCGTTCGTCACCGGTGGAAGCTGGGGCGGCCCCTGGTCGACCACCTGGTTCCGCGCCACCGCCACGGTCCCCGAACGGTGGGCGGGCCGCCGGGTGGAGGCCCTGTTCGACCTCGGCTTCGATCTCTCGCGCGGCCCCGGAGGCCAGGCCGAGGGCCTGGTCCACGACGCCGACGGCACCCCGCTGGAGGGCCTGCACCCCCACAACCGCTCGGTGCCGCTGACCCTCCGCGCCGTCGGTGGCGAGAGCGTGTGCCTGCTCGTCGAGGCCGCCGCCAATCCGCCCATCGTCGGCGGCGCGGGCATCGGCACCCACTACGGCCACCGGCTCACCGCGGGCGAGGAGGAGCTGTACCGCCTGCGCCGCGCCGATCTCGTGGTCCGCGAGGAGGACGTCTGGCAGCTCATCCACGACATGGAGGTGCTGGACGAGCTGATGCGCGAACTGCCCCTCGGACTGCCGCGCCGCCACGAGATCCTGCGCGCCCTCCAGCGGGCCGTGGACAGCGTGCCCCCGCGCCGCGTCGCCGCGGGCGCCCCGGCGGCCCGCGCGATCCTGCGCCCGGTCCTGGACCGGCGCGCCCACGACACCGCGCACACCATCGCGGCCGTGGGACACGCCCATATCGACTCCGCCTGGCTGTGGCCGCTGCGCGAGACCGTGCGCAAATGCGCCCGGACGTTCTCCACCGTGGCCGCGCTGGCCGAGGAGTACCCGGAGCTGGTCTTCGCCTGCTCGTCCGCCCAGAGTTACGCCTGGATGCGCGACCACCAGCCGTATGTCTTCGAGCGGATCAAGAAGGCGGTGGCCGACGGCAACTGGGTGCCGGTCGGCGGCATGTGGGTCGAGGCCGACGGCAATCTGCCCGGCGGCGAGGCCCTGGCACGTCAGCTCGTCCACGGCCGCCGCTTCTTCGCCCAGGAGCTGGGTGTGGAGACCGACGGCGTCTGGCTGCCCGACTCCTTCGGCTACACCGCCGCCTATCCGCAGCTCGCCGCGCTCGCGGGCGCCCGCTGGTTCCTCACCCAGAAGCTGTCCTGGAACGAGACCAACAAGCCGCCCCACCACACCTTCTGGTGGGAGGGGATCGACGGCACCCGGATCTTCACCCACTTCCCGCCCGTGGACACCTGCGACGCCACCCTGTCCGGCGCCGAGCTGGCCCACGCCGTCGCCACGTACGCCGAGAAGGGCGCGGGCACCCGCTCCCTGGCCCCCTTCGGCTTCGGCGACGGCGGGGGCGGGCCCACCCGCGAGATGCTGGAGAAGGCCCGGCGGCTGGCCGACCTCGAAGGCTCGCCACGGGTCAGTGTCCAGTCGCCGTCGGACTTCTTCCGCGAGGCCCGCGAGGAGTACCCCGACGCGCCCGTGTGGCGCGGCGAGCTGTATCTGGAGACCCACCGCGGCACCTACACCAGCCAGGCCCGCACCAAGCGCGGCAACCGGCGCGGCGAGGCCCTGCTGCGCGAGGCCGAGCTGTGGGCGGCGACCGCCGCCGTGCGCACCGGCGAGCCCTATCCGTACGAGACGCTCGACGCGCTGTGGAAGCAGGTGCTGCTCCACCAGTTCCACGACATCCTCCCCGGCACCGCCATCTCCTGGGTCCACCAGCAGGCCGAGCAGACCTACCGCGCCATCCACCGCGGCCTGGAACGCGTCATCGCCCGCGCCGCGGGCACCCCGGACGCCACGGAACCACTCGCCGTCCTCAACGCCGCTCCCCACGGGCGGCGCGAGGTGGTCCGCCTGGATGCGCCGCCCGCACGCGGCCCGGTGCAGAAGCTGTCCGACGGCCGGTACGCCGTGCTCGCCCAGGCCCCCGCGCTCGGCGCCGCCGTCCTCGGCACCGGCACCACCGACCATGCGCCGGTCACCGCCCGTCCCGCCGCCGGCGGATATGTGCTGGCCAACGGCGCGCTGACGGTCCATATCGACAGTGACGGGCTGGTCCGCTCCGCATACGACCACGACCGCCGCAGGGAGGCCATCGCGCCCGGTGGCGCCGGGAACCTGCTCCAGCTCCACCCCGACGATCCGGTGCGCTGGAGCGCCTGGAACCTGGACGCCCAGTACCGCAACACCCACCGCGACCTGGACACCGCGACCGCCGTCCGGCTCGACGACGAGGGCCCGCTGCTGGCCTGTGTCCGGGTGGAGCGCACCACCGGCCGGTCCGTCGTCGTACAGCGCCTCGGCCTGGCCGCGGGCAGCCGGATCCTGGAGGTCGACACGGACATCGACTGGCGGGAGGAGGACACCGTCCTCAAGGCCGCCTGGCCGCTTGACGTGCACGCCGAACGCGTCGCGTCCGAGATCCAGTTCGGCCATGTCGAGCGGCCCACCCACGAGAACACGAGCTGGGACGCCGCCCGCTTCGAGGCGTGGGCGCACCGCTGGATCCACGTCGGCGAACACGGCTGGGGCGCGGCCCTGCTCACCGACTCCACCTACGGGCACGACGTCGCCCGCCGCACCCGCGGGGACGGCGGAACGACCACGACCCTCCGGCTCACCCTGCTGCGCGGCCCCCACAGCCCCGACCCCCATGCCGACCGGGGCCGGCACCGCTTCCGCTATGCGCTGTACCCCGGCGCCGACATCGGCGACGCCGTCGCCGCGGGATACGCGTTCAGCCTCCCGCTGCGCCCCGCCGCGCCCCGGCTCACCGGGCCGCCGCTGGTCGCGGTGGGCGATCCGGGCGTCGTGGTGGAGGCGGTCAAGCTCGCCGACGACCGCTCCGGCGACGTGGTGGTCCGGCTCTACGAATCGCGAGGCGGCCGGGTCCGCACCACCCTGACCGCCGGATTCGCCATCGAGCGCGCCCAGGTCACCGACCTGATGGAGAACCCCACGGCCGAACTGGCGCATACCCGGGGCGAGTTGGACCTGAGCCTGCGCCCGTTCCAGATTCTGACCCTCCGGCTGGCGCGCGGGGCGTCGTGAACCCGCCGTACCAGGACGCCCCGGGGCTGCCCGAGGAGGACCGCGGACTGCTGGAGCGCTGGGTGGCGGAGGGCGGTTCGCGTGCCGTCCGTGCCGCCGTCATCCTGCTCGCCGCCCAGGGGCTGCGCAACGCCGAGATCGCCCGGCGGCTCGAGGTCTCCCGGCAGACGGTGGGCAACTGGCGGCAGCGCTTCGACGCCTCCGGCCTGGCGGGCCTGCGGGAGCGGCCACGGCCCGGGCGGCCCAGCATCATCGACGAGGCCGAGGTCATCACCCGTACGGTGCTGGCGCCCGACGGCGGCGGCGCCTCTCGCGCGGTCGCCCGCGAACTCGGCTACAGCCACGCGGCCGTCGCCGCGATCCGCCAGCGCTGGCGGGTCACCCCCGGCCACGCCACCGTGCCCGCCGTGCCCACCCGCCCCCCGCTCCCGCAGGCCGAGGTGTGGGTGCTCGGGCTGTATCTGGACACCCACCGGGCGCTGCTGCTCGTCGGGACCCGCCCGGCCGCCCCCGAGCGCCACCAGGGCGCCCCGCCGGGCGCCTCTCCGGGCGGCTCTCCGGGGGCCGATGTCATCGCCGCCGTCGATGCGGCGGTGGAGGCCGCGCTGAAGGTCCCGCCGCCCCCGGAGCCGGGGGAGCGGCGTGGCCAGGACCGACCGGCGGGATATCTGGCCGAGGCCCGGCGCCGCCACCCCGGCGCCTCCCTGCACGCCATCACCCTGTGGGACACCGGGGAGGGCGGGCCGCCGTCCCAGCGGTGGGCCCGGGGCGGGGTGGTCCACCACGCCCTTCCGGTGCGCACCACCTGGCGCAGCTTCCTGCGGGCCATGGTCGGCCTGGACTGCACCCGGCACCCGGAGTCCTCGCACCGCGTCTACCTCGACCTGGCCGCCGCCCTCACGCGCTACGCGGGCCGGCCCGGCACCGCCCGCGAGCGGCAGCCCGTGCGCTGGCTCCGGGAACCCATCGCCACCCACTTCGCCGACGCCTCCCGGGCCGGTGGTGAGCAGCGCCGGGAGTCCTGGGGCGGCGCGAACCAGATCGACCTCGGCTCCTTCAACGAGTGCGTGGTCATCGAGGCGGTACGGCTGGCCGGGACCATCACCCGCGGCGAGATCTCGCACCGCACCGGCCTCACCCAGCAGTCGGTCTCCCGGATCTCCCGCTCGCTGCTGCACCGCGGCATCCTGGTCGAGGACGACCGGCGGCAGGCCACCTCCGGCAAGCCGCGCACCCCGGTGCGGCTGCGCGGTGACGCCGGACACGCGCTGGGCATCCATGTCGACCCCGAGGTGCTTACGGCGGTCGTGGTCGACCTCGACGGCGCCCTCGTGCGCAGCCGTACGGAACCCGTCGCGCAGACCGCGAGCCCGGACCAGCTCGTCGACCACATCGCCCGGCTGGGCCGCGGGGTCCTGTCCGCCGCCGGTGGCGCGGTGCGGCCCGGCGGATTCCTCGGCATCGGCGTGGCCACCCCCGGACCCGTGGACGTGGCCTCCGGCACCGTCCTGGACCCGCCGCTGCTGTCGGTGTGGCGGGATGTGCCGCTGTTGTACATGCTCAAGGACCGCTTCCCCTGCCCCATCGTCATGGAGAAGGACTCCTCGGCCGCGGCCATCGGGGAGCGCTGGATCGGGCGCGACCGGCGCGCCCGCGACTTCGTGTATCTGTACCTCGGCACCGGGGTCGGCGCCGGGCTGTTCCTGGGCGGCGACATCCACCGGGGAGTCAGCGCCAACGCGGGGGAGTTCGGCCAGTTGTGCGCCGTCGCCCTGGAACGGGTCGACGCGGACGGCAGACCGGAGATCCTGCCCGAATGCAATCCGCCGGTGTCCATCCCGGAGACCGCCGCCCGGCTCGGCATGGTCCTCGGCCCGCGCGCCGCGCACGACCCGCGCGAGGCCCACCGGCTGGTCAGCGCGGCCGCCGGGGCCGGTGACCCGGCCGCCGAGCAGGCCGTGCGCCAGGTCGCCGGGGCGATCGGCAGGGGCGCCCTGTCCCTGGTGGACCTGCTGGACATCGACCTGGTCGTGCTCGGCGGGCCGTTCTTCACCGACGGGGTCGCCGACCTCTACACGGCCGAGATCTCCCGTATCGTCAACGACTTCCCGACCGCCAGACGACTGCGCCGGGTCGATGTCGAACGGTCCGTGCTCAGCCGCGAGGCCGCCGCCGTCGGCGCCGCGTCGACCATCTTCCACGCCACGTTCACACCACGGCTGGCGGGCCGTCCCGCGCCCACGAGGCGGTGACCGGATGGCCGGCCAGGGCTTTTTGTCAACGGGCTTTGCAAAGTGGGGCCGACTCGGTACGGTCCCCTTACGCCCACGGAGGCAGCCCCTCCCCTCACCGAGGCTCGCAGCCGTGCGGCGCCCTAGGCGCGACGGCGCGCGCCTGTGCCCAACCCCCTTTGAGAATCACACTTCTCCCCGGAGGTTCCCCGTGCACAGGAAACGTCCCGAGCTGCCCGCCCCCACCCAGCGCCGCACCGTGGTCAAGGCCGCGGCCGGTGCCGTGCTGCTCACCGGCGCGGCGGCCGCGCCCGCCTGGGCCACCTCCGCCCGCAGGCGGCCGAGGGCGGGCCGGGTGCTGGTCTTCTCCAAGACGGCGGGTTTCCGTCACGACTCCATCCCCGACGGCATCGCCGCCATCACGAACCTGGGCGTGCAGGGCGGCTTCGCGGTCGACGCCACCGAGGACGCCGCCGCCTTCACCCCCGGCAACCTCGCCCGCTACGCCGCGGTGGTCTTCCTGTCCACCACCGGCGACGTCCTCGACTCAGGCCGGCAGACGGCCTTCGAGGGCTATATCGCGGCGGGCGGCGGCTACGCGGGGGTGCACGCCGCCGCCGACACCGAATACGACTGGCCGTTCTACGGCGGGCTGTGCGGTGCGTGGTTCCAGTCCCACCCGGCGATCCAGCGGGCCACGGTGAAGGTCGAGGACCACGCCCACCCGGCGACCGGCCACCTCGGGGACACCTGGGTGCGCACCGACGAGTGGTACAACTACCGCACCAATCCCCGCGCTACGGCCACCGTGCACGTGCTCGCCGCGCTGGACGAGTCCTCGTACTCCGGCGGCACCATGAACGGGGACCACCCCATTAGCTGGTACCAGAAGTACAAGGGCGGGCGGGCCTTCTACACCGGTCTCGGCCACACCAAGGAGTCCTACGCCGAGCCCGCCTTCCGGCAGCACCTCCTCGGTGGCATCACCTACGCCATGGGCGTGGCCAAGTGACCCCTGATGTGCCGCGCCGACACTTCATGGCCCTCGCCGCCACGACCACCACGGGCCTCGCCGCCACCGGCCTGCCCACCGGGACGGCCCACGCCGCGGAGCCCGCCGGGCGCGAGAAGGCGGACCGGCCGCTGGCGCTGTGGTACCGCGCGCCCGCCGCCGACTGGCTGAGCGCCCTGCCGCTGGGCAACGGGCGGCTCGGCGCGATGGTGTTCGGGGCCACGGAGACCGAGCGGCTCCAGCTCAACGCGGACACCCTCTGGGCGGGCGGGCCGCACAGCTACGACAACCACAAGGGCCTGGCCGCCCTGCCCCGCATCCGGCAGCTCGTCTTCGACGGAAAGTGGCCCGAGGCCGAGACGCTCATCAACTCCGACTTCCTCGGGGTGCCCGGCGGCCAGGCGCAGTACCAGACCGTCGGCAGCCTCCTGCTGAGCCTGCCGACGGCCGGTACGGTGACCGGCTACCGGCGGGAGCTGGACCTGGACTCGGCGGTGGCCACCACCACGTACACCCGCGACGGGGTGACGTTCACCCGTGAGGCGTTCGCCAGCGCTCCCGACCGCGTCATCGTCGTCCGGCTGTCCGCGTCGGGACAAGGCGCCCTGTCCTTCGGCGCCACGTTCGAAAGCCCGCTGCACACCTCCCTGTCCTCACCCGACCCGCTCACCGCCGCGCTCGACGGAACGGGGGACGCCACCGGCGGGGTGGACGGCGCGGTGGGGTTCCGTGCGCTGGTACGGGTGCTCGCCGAGGGCGGCACCACCACCAGCGCGGGCGGGACCGTCAGCGTCCGGGGAGCCGACGCGGCAACCGTCCTGATCGCCATCGGCACCACCTATGTGAACTGGGAGAACGCCAATGGTGACGCGGCGGGCAAGGCGGCCGCGGACCTCAACCCGGCGGCGAACCGCCCGTACGGCCAACTGCGCGGCCGCCATGTCGACGATCACCGCGCGCTGTTCCGCCGTACCTCGCTGGACGTGGGCAGCAGCGACGCGGCGGCCCTGCCCACCGACGAGCGCGTCTCCCGCTTCGCCTCCGGCGGCGATCCGCAACTGGTCGAGCTGCACTTCCAGTACGGCCGCTATCTGCTCATCGCCGCATCCCGCCCCGGCACCCAGCCCGCCACCCTCCAGGGCATCTGGAACGACCTGACCAGCCCGCCCTGGGGCTCGAAGTACACCATCAACATCAACACGGAGATGAACTACTGGCCGGCCGCCCCCGCCAACCTCCTGGAGTGCTGGGAACCGGTCTTCGCCCTGCTCGACGAGCTCGCCGTGGCCGGGCGCTCGACGGCGCGCACCCAGTACGGCGCGGACGGCTGGGTCACCCACCACAACACCGACGCCTGGCGCGGCACGGCCCCCGTCGACGGCGCCTTCTGGGGCATGTGGCCCATGGGCGGCGCCTGGATGTCCATGGCCATCTGGGAGCACTACCGGTACACCCGCGACACCGGGAAACTGCGGGCGCGCTACCCCGTCCTCAAGGGCGCGGCCCAGTTCTTCCTCGACGCGCTGGTGACCGACCCGGCCACGGGCGCGCTGGTCACCTGCCCCTCCGTCTCCCCGGAGAACGCCCACCACAGCGGAGGCGGCGGCTCGCTGTGCGCCGGGCCGACGATGGACACGCAACTGCTGCGCGATCTGTTCGGCGCCGTGGCCTCGGCCGCCGACACCCTCGGCACCGACGCCGCCTTCCGGGACCAGGTGCTCGCCGCGCGCGGACGGCTCGCCCCCATGAAGGTCGGCGCGCAGGGCCAGCTCCAGGAGTGGCAGCAGGACTGGGACGCGGGCGCCCCCGAGCAGCAGCACCGCCATGTCTCCCATCTGTACGGGCTGCATCCGAGCAACCAGATCAGCCGGACCCGCACCCCGGACCTCTTCACCGCGGCCCGCACCACCCTGGTGCGGCGCGGTGACGCGGGGACCGGGTGGTCGCTCGCCTGGAAGGTCAACTTCTGGGCGCGGCTTTTGGAGGGAGACCGTTCGTACAAACTCCTCGCCGATCTGCTCACTCCCGAGCGCACCGCCCCCAACCTCTTCGACCTGCATCCGCCGTTCCAGATCGACGGCAACTTCGGCGCCTGCGCCGGAGTGACCGAATGGCTGCTCCAGAGCCAGCACGACGAGCTGCATCTGCTGCCCGCCCTCCCGTCGCAACTGCCGGACGGAAGCGTGCGGGGCCTGCTGGCGCGGGGCGGTTTCGAAGTGGACATCAACTGGCGGGGCGGCGCGCTGAACGAGGCGCGGCTGACGGCCCGGGCGGGCGGGCCGGCGCGGCTGCGCACCGCGAAGGACGTGAAGGTGACCTCCGGGGACGCGCCCGTCCCCACGACCCGGCCGGAGCCGGGCGTCACGGCCTTCACCGCGAACGCGGGCGCTGTGTACCTGGTACGGCCCGCCTGAGCCGGGGCTCAACTGCCGGTGGCCGACTTCCAGGCGTCGATGTAGGACGGGAGGTTCTTCTGGATGTCGTCCCAGTCGGGCTGGAAGATCTCCACGCCGTCCATCAGCTTGCTCAGCGCGGTGGCGTTGGCGTCGGTGGCCTTGATGTCCTTACGGGCCGCGAAGCCGCCACCGACCTCGCTGACCTGGTTCTGCGCCGTGCGGCTCAGCATGTAGTCCAGGAGCTTCTTGCCGTTCGCGGTGTGCGGGGCCTTGGTGACCAGACCGGCCGCGTACGGCAGGGCGAAGGTCGTGGGCTTGCCGCCGCCGCGGGCCGGGAACCAGATGCCGAGGTTCGGCATGGACTTCGACTGGGCGTAGTTCATCTGAACGTCGCCGTTGGCGATGAGCAGTTCGCCCTTGTCGACCTTGGGCGCCAGCTTGCCGGTGGAGGCGGCCGGGCCGACGTTGTTCTTCTGGAGCCTGGCCAGATAGTCCATGGCGGGCTTCTCGCCACCGAAGTCGTGCATCGCCTTGATGAGGACGGCGGTGTCGTCCCCGGCGACGCCCGGTGTGGAGTACTGGAGCTTGTTCTTGTAGTCCCCGTCGAGCAGGTCCTCCCAGGTGGCGGGGGCCCGCTTCACCTTCTTGGCGTGGTGCACGAAACCGAAGTAGTTGTTGACCACGGCCGTCCAGGTGCCGTTCGTGGCCTTGTCGGCGCCGCCGACCTGATCGGCGCCCTTCGGGGTGTACTTCTGGAGCAGGCCCTTGGTGTCGGCCTGCTGGATGAACGGCGGGAGGGTGGCCAGGACGTCGGCCTGCGGATTGACCTTCTCGCGGGTGGCGCGCTGCACCATCTCCCCGGAACCGCCCTCGATGTACTCGACCTTGATGCCGGTCTCCTTCTGGAAGTCCTTGAAGATCCGGTCGTACCAGCCGTCGCCCTTCTCGCCCTTGAGTCCGTCGGCGCTGTAGACGGTGACGACCTTCTCGTCGGAGGCGGCGGTGTTGCCGCCGCAGGCGGTCAGCGGGAGGGCGAGGACACAGAGGGCGGCGAGCGGCTTGCGGACGTTTGCGGGCATGGCGAGGTGAACTCCTTGCGGTGGAAGGGGAATCGCGGGGTCAGCGGTAGGAGGCGCGGGTGCGGATCCGGGCGACGGCGAGCAGCACCAGCAGGGTCGCCGCCATCAGGACCACGGCGATCGCGGAGCCGGTGAACAGGGCGCCGCGGTCGGTGGCGGCGTGGATCAGGACCGGCAGCGGGGTCCAGCCGGGCGGGCAGAGCATCATCGTGGCGCTCAACTCGCCCATGGACAGGGCGAAGCAGAGGCCGACGGCCGCGGTCAGGGACGGCAGCAGCAGTGGCAGCTTGACCTGCCGGAGCACGGCGGCGGGGCGGGCGCCGAGCGACGCCGCCGCCTGCTCGTACGCCGGGTCCAGGCGGGTGATCGCGGCGGCCACCGACTGGTAGGCGAAGGCGGTGACCAGGACGGTGTGGGCGGCGATCACGATCCAGCGGGTGCCGTTGAGGAGCACCGGCGGCTGGGAGAAGGCCACCAGGATCGCCAGGCCGACGACGACGGAGGGGACGGCGACCGGCAGTACGAACAGGGCGTCCAGGACCTTGCGCGACCGCTTCCGCAGGCCCGCCGCCGCGAGCGCGGCCCAGGTGCCCACGGCCAGCGCCAGCAGGCTCGCGGTGACCGCCGTGACCAGGCTGGTGGTGCGCGCCTGGAGGGCCTCGCCACGGGTGGCGGCCCGGTAGTTGGCGGTGGTCATCCCCGAGGGCAGGACACCGGACCAGTGGGTGGCGAAGGAGGCGCCGAGGACGACGAGCAGCGGGAGGGCGAAGAGGGGCAGGAAGAGGATCAGGAACACCCCCCACACGGCCCACCTCGCCTTGCGGCCCCGCCCCGATGCCGACCAGATGGGGGCGTACGCACAGGGTGGCCCTCGCGCCCGGTACGGCCCCCGCCGTGTCGACCGCGATCTCGGCGTCGGCGAAGGACACACCCGCGGAACCGACCGTCACCGGCAGCAGATTGGCGTTGCCGACGAAGGAGGCGGTGAACGCGTCGGCCGGGGCCCGGTACAGCTCCCGCGGGGTGCCGCACGCCTGGAGCCGGGCCTTGTCCATCACCGCGATCCGGTCGGCGAGGGTGAGCGCCTCGACCTGGTCATGGGTGACGTACAGGATCGACACCTCGGGCAACTCCCGGTGCAGACGGGCGAGTTCGGCCAGCATGCCGGAGCGCAACTGGGCGTCGAGGGCGGACAGCGGCTCGTCGAGGAGGAGGACATCCGGGCGGATGGCGAGCGCGCGGGCGATGGCCACGCGCTGCTGCTGGCCGCCGGAGAGCTCGCGCGGGTGGCGGCGGGCGTATGCGGCCATGCCGGTCATCTCCAGCGCCTCGGCGACCCGGGTCCGGATCTCGGCCTTGGGCACCTTGCGGGCCTTGAGGCCGAACGCGACGTTGTCCTCGACCCGCAGATGCGGGAAGAGCGCGTAACTCTGGACGACCATCCCGATGCCCCGCCGGTGCGGCGGCAGATCGGTGACGTCGCGGTCGCCGAGGAAGACCCGCCCGGAGGAGGGCCGCACGAACCCGGCCACCGCCCGCAGCGCGGTGGTCTTGCCGGATCCGGACGGCCCGAGCAGCGCCATGACCTCGCCGGGTGCCACCGTGAGGTCGAGGGCGTCCAGGACGACGTTCCCGTCGTAGGCGACGGTGACCGCGTCGAAGCGGATGCCCATCAGCCCACTCCCCGCAACAGGGCGGGCAGGTCGGCGACGGAGTCCAGCACATGGGTCGCCCCGGCCGCGCGGAACGCCTCGTCGCCGTGGGCCCCGGTGCGCACCCCGGCGACCACCCCCGCCCCGGCCCGGACACCGCTGAGCATGTCGTAGGAGGTGTCGCCGACGACGGCGACCTGGGCCACGTCCTCGGCGGTCCCGGTCCGCAGG
This sequence comes from Streptomyces sp. CY-1, assembly GCF_047218265.1. Lineage (NCBI taxonomy): Bacteria > Bacillati > Actinomycetota > Actinomycetes > Kitasatosporales > Streptomycetaceae > Streptomyces > Streptomyces sp. CY-1. The sequence goes on along the minus strand of NZ_CP178393.1, from coordinate 1,902,718 downwards.
AACGCCTCCAGCACCATGTCCGGGTACGGCCGCCCGCGCCCGCCCGCGTCGGCGGGGCACAGGGTGAGCGGCACCAGGCCGCGCCAGCCGAGCGCGTCCAGGATGGCGTCCTGGGTGACCCGGGCGAAGCCGGTGGTGAGGACGACGGTACGGCCGTCGGCGGCCAGCTCCTCGATGGCCTCGCGGGCACCGGGTACGGGGGCGATCAGACCGCCGTCGACGAGTTCGCCGTACGCCCGCTCGAAGGCGGCGTTGGCGCGCTGGGCCAACTCCTCGGCGCCGAACAGATGGCGGAAGACGGAGATCTTGGACTCGCCCATGGTGGCGCGGACATAGGCGAGCTTCTCGGCGTGGTCGGGGGTGCCGGGCTTGACGCCCAGCTCACCGGAGGCGGCGTCGAAGGCGCGCTCGACCAGGCCGCCGTCGGCGACGGTGGTCCCGGCCATGTCGAGGGCCACCAGACGGATCGTGCCGGTGGTATCGGTGGTGTCGGTCGGGGTAGGCATGTGCGTCACCAGCCCAGTTCGTTCGCGGTGGTTTCGGCTATCGCGGGCGAGCAGGTCATACCGCGCCCGCCGGGCCCGGTGACCAGCCAGACACCGTCGCGCACCCGCTGGCGGTGCACGACCCGGCTGGTGTCGGTGCACTGTGCGTACACCCCGGCCCAGCGGCGCCGGATCTTCGGCAGCGGGCGGCCGAGGAGGGACTCCACGACGCCGGTGAGGTGGTCGTAGGGGTCCTCGAGGGTGTCGAAGGCGAAGGGGCGCTCGTACTCGTGGGTGTCGCCGATGGTCAGTCCGCCGTCGGCGCGCTGCACCATCAGCAACTGCATGCGGTGCTCCCCGGCCGTGTCGGCCTGCGGCTGGCGCGCGTTCAGCTCCTGAAGGGCGGGGGAGGCGTACGCCGGGTAGTAGCGGAAGCTGTCGGCGTCGGCGACCGAGGTGGTCAGCGGCTCGCCCAGGGGGTCGGTCTGCATCATCTGGAGCCGGACCCGGCGCACCGGCAGATCCGGACCGGCCAGCTCGCGGACCAGGCCGCCGAGCCAGGCGCCGGTGCACAGGACGACGGCGTCACCGGTGTGCACCTCGCCGTGGTCGTCGCGGACGGCCCGCTCGCCGATCACCTCCCGGACCTCGCGGCCGGGCAGGAAGGTGTACCGCGGGGAGTTGCGCAACTCGGCGCGCAGGGCGAGCTGGGCGGTGCGCGGCTCGACGGCCGCGTCCCGCTCGCAGTACAGGGCGGCGTCGAACTCCCCGCGCAGGGCGGGGTTGAGGGCCCGTGCCTCGTCCGCGGTCAGCAGCTTGTAGCCGCGCGCGGCGGCGTCCGCGCGGGCCACGGCGGTCTCGGCGACGGCCAGCTCCAGCTCGCCGCGGACCGGGGTCAGGGAACCGTTCGCACGGAAGCCCAGCGCCGGAACGCGGCCGCCGATGTCCTCCCACAGCTCCCGGGCCCGCAGCGCGGTGTCCAGCTCCTCGCCGCCCGCTCGGCCGCTCACCCAGATCTGGCCGAAATTGCGCAGCGAGGCGCCGCGAGCCTCCGTCTCGCGCTCGATCTGTACGACCTCATGGCCGCGTTCCACTGCGTGCCAGGCGTGCATGGTGCCCACCACGCCGGCTCCGACGACTATCACTCTCACGGCGTTCACGCTCCAGGGGTTTGGGGAACCGGAGGAATCCGGCTCTCAACGAGAGCGTGAACCGGGCATCACATTTGGGCTAGACCCGTTATCTTTTTGTGATGTGGCAAGTAGGGGCAAAGGGGCATTTTTCAGCCGCTCAGATGTGTCGTGAAGGAGAACCGGTCGCCTCGGTACAGCGTGCGCACCCGCTCCAGCGGACGCCCGGCGGTGTCCCGCGAAACGCGGTGGATGAGCAGCATCGGCAGGGCCGGCGGGGTGCCGATGAGCAGGGCCTCGCGCGGTGTGGCCAGCACGGTCTCGATCCGCTCGTCGGCGTCGCCGAAGACGATGCCCCGCTCGGCGAGATAGGCGTAGAAGGAGGAGTCCGGATCGAAGGCGGTGTCCAGATCGGGCACCCGCGCCTCGGCCACGTAGGTGCTCTCCAGACCGACCCGCTCGTCATCCGCGAGCAGGACACGTTCCAGATGCCAGACGGGCTCGCCGCGGGTCAGGCCGGTCTCGGCGGCGAGTACGTCGGGGCAGGGGAAGCGGTCGAGGGTGACCAGCGCACGGCCCGGGGTGCGCCCCTGGCGCCGTACGCCCTCGGTATAGCTGGCCAGCGACAGCGGCTGCGCCAGCTTGGGCCCCGCGACCACCGTGCCACGGCCCTGCCGCCGCAGCTTGCCCTCCAGTACCAGCTCGCGCAGCGCCTGGCGCACCGTCTCCCGGGCGACCTCGAACCGCTCGGAGAGATCACGCTCGGTGGGGATGGGGGAGCCCTCGCCCAACTCGTCGATGAGCCGGTCGATCTGGGCCTTGACGGCGTAGTACTTGGGCACGCGGCCGTGCTCCGGGATGCCGGAGCGGACGGGGGCGCCGGGGGCCTGGTCGTTCGGGTAGTCCACGCGGAGATCGTCGCAGACGGGGTTTCTACCGGGCCCCCGAGGTGCCCGACTCCAGCAGCCGGCCGCCGTCCCAGACCACGCCCACCTGGCGGTAGTACGCGGCGATCGGCTCATGGATCTCCAGCCGGGCCAGCTCCTCGGTGGGCGCCTCGAACAGCTCCAGCTCGGCGTCGCCGACCCATGGCCGTCCGCCCTCGAAGGAGGCGGCGCCGGACTCGACGAGCTCGTCGAGGGCGAGCCCCTTGCCGTTCTCGATCGAGGGCAGCCAGCGGTGGTGGGCCATGGGGTGGCCGTTGACGAAGCCGCCGGTCTCCGACGGCTCGCGCAAGGTCACCACGGCCTGGGCGAGGCGCCGGTCGGCCGCGGCGAGGGTCGCGCCGAACCGGGCGCCCGCCTCGATGCGCGGGGCGGGCCCGTACGGATGGGGGCGGGTCTGATGGATGGAGCCGAGCTTCTTCGGATAGCCCTGGTGGAGTCCGCGGGCGATCGCGAAGTCCTTGTCGACCCAGATGTAGACACAGCGCGAGTACGTCCGGCCCCGGTAGGCGCAGCGGACGACCGCGAAGGTCTCCTTGTACTGGGAGAGCACCGGGTCCAGCAGCTCCCGTCCGCCGGTCGCACAGGACTGCCAGTCGGCCCAGATCAGCGCGACCGCTCCCGGATCCTCGGCGGCCGGCTCCAGTGGCTCGGGCAGCAGCTCGCGCACGCGCGCCGGGTCGGTGCGGTACTCGATGGTGAGCAGGTCGCCGGAGTAGTGCCACGGCGGGGAGGGGATGAGGGCCGAGGCGCCGGTGGCGGTCTTGGGCGGGAAGTAGCCGTGGACGCTGGTCATGCCGTCACGCTCCTGACACGGATGAGCTGGGGGGTGACCGTCATCCACGTGCGAGCCGCTCCAGCCGGGCGTGGAGCTGGTCGACATAGCTCTCGGACTCCGGCTTCATCAGCACACTGCGCAGGACGCGCGCACCGTCCGCGTCCCGGATGAGCTTCGGATGGCGGGCCGTCAGACGATCCGCGCCGAGGCGCATCGTGCTCACGAAGACCGGGTCGCCGTCCGTCATCCCCTCCCGCAGGATCCGGGCGCTGGACGCGTCGATCTGCGACAGCGTGGCGGCCTCGGTCACCGGGAAGTAGCTGACGATATCCAGCTCCGGGGGCTGGTACAGCTCCAAGTGCTCGGACTCCTCGATGAGTTCGGCCCAGCGCAGCGCCGCGCGCCGACCCGCCGCGAGCGACTGCCCCAGCCCCTCGCGCGTGGGCGGAATCACCTGGAACGTGAGCCATAGGGCGGCGGCCGCCGCGCCCGCGCGGGAACACTCCAGGCTGATCTCGCCGAGGTGCAGCTCCTCGGAGGTGAAGTAGGTGTACGGCGAGTCATGCAGATAGAACCGGCCGACCGAGGGATCGCGGAACAGTACGGCGCCGCAGCCGTACGGCTGGAGCCCGTGCTTATGCGGGTCCACCACGATGGAATCGGCCTCGGCGATGGCCCGCCACGGCTCCTCGGGCAGGCCCTCGGGGCCCTCCGCCCCGGCCAGCAGGGTGAAGAAACCGCCGTAGGCGGCGTCTACGTGGATCCGCACACCGTAGCGCTCGCGCAGCGCCAGCGCCTCGTGGATCGGCTCGACGGCGCCGAGCCCGGTGGTGCCGGCGGTGAGCACGACGGTGCCGACGGTGCCGGTCCGCAGAAGGTTCTCCAGCGCGTCGAGGTCGATGCGGCCGAGGTCGTCGACCGGGACCGGATGTCCCTCCACGCCCAGCACACCGCACATCCGGCCGTGGGTGTAATGAGCCTCGGTGCTGTAGGCGACGCCCTTGCCGGGGTGCAGTTCGCGCGCCACGAAGAGCGCCTCCAGGTTGGCGATGGTGCCGCTGGTGGTCAGATGCCCGAGGTGGGTGTCGTAGCCGAACATCGTGGCGAGCTGCTGGACGGCCTCCCGCTCCATCTCGGCGGTGGCCGGGCCGCCGTCCAGGGCGTGGTTGTTGGGGTTGATCAGCATCGCCGTGAGGTAGCCCACCACCGCCGCCGGATGCGGTGGCTTGAGCATCTGGCCCGCGTAACGGGGGTGGAAGAAGGGGTAGTTGTCCTTGAGCCGCTCGGTGAAGACCTCGAACGCGGCGGCGAACCGGTCGTCGTCCACCGCCAGCGCCGGATGGGCCTGGTAGGGGCCGAAGGACTTCGCCCAGTCGGCGTTCGACGCCAGGGCCGTGGCGAGCCAGCCGTTCAGATCCATATGGTCCACTCCTTGATCACGACGAGCTTTGGTTCAGGGCCGCTTGGGCGGGCGGATGCCGCGGAACTCCCAGTCGCCACCGAGGGCGGTGGACCGGACCTCCTCCGACTCGGTGGGCTGCGCGCCGACGTCGGTGCGGATGGGGGCCGGGCCGGTGACGATGTGGTTGGTGAGCCGGCCCAGGCCCTCCACCTCCACCTCCACGACGTCGCCGGGCCGTACGGGGCGGGAGTTGGCGGGCGTCCCGGAGAGCAGGACGTCGCCAGGGTAGAGGGTGATGGTGCGGGCGATGTCGGCGACGAGGTAGTGCATATCCCACTTCATCTCGTCGGTGGAGCCGTCCTGCGCCAGTCCGCCGTTGACGTAGGTACGCAGGTACTTGCCGTGGAAGTCCCAGTCGGTGACCAGTCCGGGACCCAGCGGGCACAGGGTGTCGGACCCCTTGACGCGGAGCATCGAACCGGCGTCGGTGTCCCGGAAGTCGTGCAGGCCGTAGTCATTGGCGATCGTGTAACCGGCGATGTGCTCCGCCGCCTGCTCGGGCGCGATGTTCCGGGTGGTCCTCCCGATGACGATGGCGACCTCGCCCTCGTAGTTGAGCCACTCGCAGCCCTCGGGGCGGACGACGGCGCCCTGGTGGGAGTTGAGCGCGGAGGTCGGCTTGTGGAAGTACGTGGGGGCCGCGGGGAGCCGGGCCTGGAACTCGGCGACGCGGCTGAGGTGGTTGAGATGGACGGCGATCACCTTGGAGGGGACCACGGGCGGCAGATGCCGGGCCTCCCTGGCCGCGACCCGGCGGCCGTCGCCGGTGACCAGTGCGTCGCCCTCGCGGACGGCCTCCACCACGGCGCCGTCGAGGAGGATGCGGCGGTATTCGGGCATGTCGGCTCTCCTCAGACGGGGCGGTGCGGGGCGGGCACGGTGGCGGCGGGCGCCCCGGCGCCGGTCCAGCCGTCGGCCGGGCGGTCGAACCAGAGGTGGGCCTGACCGGTGCCGACGGCGTTCTCGTACGTGCCGTACTGGCGGGCCCGGGCGACGCACGCCCGCTCGCCGAGCGCACCGGCCATCATCAGGTAGTGGAAGAACTTCGCCTCGGGCCGGTACGTCCAGTACGTGTCCATGGTGTCCAGGACCTTGTCGTGGCGGCCCTCCTTGAACCAGGCGATGCGCTCCTCGTCGGCCGCCCGCGCCTCGGGGGTGAAGATATGGCGCGGGTCGCTGGACTCGTGGTCCCGGATCTCGCGCAGCGGCCAGAAGGTGTGCGAGAGGGCGCCGGAGGCGATCAGGAGAACACGGCGGCCGGGTGTGGCGGCGATGCCGTCGGCCAGCGCCCGGCCCAGCCGGAGGTGGTCCTCCATGTCGCCGGTCTGGCACACCCCGATCGTCATCCACCGCTTGCCGGGCAGGCCCTCGCCCAGGAACTTCCACAGGTTGACGGTGGCGTACTGGATCGGCAGATAGGCGTCGTCGATCGCGGTGATGAAGGTGGCGTGTGCGTCGGCGAAGTGCGTGATGGCGTGGGCGAGTTCGGGGTCGCCGGGGAAGTCGTACGGCATCCGGCACATGCCCCGCGGCAGCTCCTCGGAGGTGTACAGCCCGGCACGCCGAGGGTGGGCCGTCACGACGAACTCGACCGTGGTGGCCCAGTGCGAGTCCAGGACGACGACGGTGTCGTAGTCGTCGCGGGCGAAGACGTTCTCGCGGAGTTGGCGGAGGCCGGTGACGAGGGTGATCTCCTTGCCGTCGTTCAGCTCGCGCCGGGTCTCCTCCGGGAGCACGATGGTGGGCACATGGGCGAGCAGACCCGCCCCGACGATCTCACCCATGGTCGTGGAATCCCTTCGGGGCCATCACACGGTTCTTCAGGTCGCAGTAGAAGTCGAAGCTCCAGGTGCCGCCCTCGCGGCCGACGCCGGAGAGGCGGGAGCCGCCGAAAGGCGCCCGCAGGTCGCGTACGAAGAAGCAGTTGACCCAGACCGTGCCCGCCACCAACTGGGCGGTGACCCGCTCGGCACGCCGGTGGTCACCGGTGGCGAGGGTGGCGGCCAGCCCGAAGCGGGTGTCATTGGCGAGGTGGACCGCCTCCGCCTCGTCCACGAAGGTCTGGAGGGTCAGGACCGGGCCGAAGACCTCCTCCTGGACCACCTCCGAGTCCTGGGCGACATCGGTGAGGAGCGTCGGCCGGTAGTAGAGCCCGCCGAGCCGGGCGTGGGAGCCGCCGCCGAAGACCACCCGGGCACCGGCCGCGACCGCCCGCCGTACGAAGCCGTCGATCCGCTCGATCTGCCGGGGGTGGATGGTGGGCCCGATGTCGGTGGCCTCCTCGCGCGGATCGCCCTGCCGCAACCGGGCGGCCTTCGCCACGAAGCGCTCGGTGAACTCGTCCGCGATCGACTCCTCGACAAGGAGGCGGGTGGCGGCCAGACACACCTGCCCGGCGTTGTCGAACTGCTCCACGGCCAGGGCGACGGCCAGCTCCGGATCCGCGTCCGCGAAGACCAACAGCGGTGACTTGCCGCCGAGTTCCAGGCTCAGCGGGGTCAGGTTGGGCGCGGCCGAGGCGGCGATGCGCCGGGCGGTGGCCACCGAGCCGGTGAAACCGATCCGGCGGACGTCCGGGTGGGAGGTGAGGTCGTCGCCGATCTCGGCCCCGTGGCCCTGGACGACATTGAGCACACCGGGCGGCAGTCCCGCCTCGGCGGCGATGTCCGCGAGCAGCGAGGCGGTCAGCGGGGACCACTCCGCGGGCTTGAGGACCACCGTGTTCCCGGCGGCCAGGGCCGGGGCGACCTTCCACGTGGCCAGCATCAGCGGGGCGTTCCACGGGGTGATCAGCACACAGGGGCCCGCCGGGTCCCAGCTCACATGGTTGGTGTGGCCGGGCGCGGCGGGGCCGCCGGTGTGCGTGGTGAAGTCCTCGTGGCCCAGTGTCAGCAGCCGGTCCGCGAAGAAGCGGAAGTTGCGGGCGACGCGTGGCATCACCCCCCGGCGGTGCGAGCGCAGAAGCGCGCCGTTGTCGGTGGTCTCCACGATCGCCAGCTCTTCGAGGCGCTTTTCCACCCCGTCGGCGATGGCGTGGAGGATGCGGGCGCGCTCGGCCCGGGGAGTGGCGGCCCAGCCGGGGAAGGCGGCCTTCGCGGCGGCCACGGCGGCTTCGGCCTCGGTGGGGCCGCCGCGGGCGATACGGGCGAGGGTGCTGCCGTCGATCGGCGAGAGGTCGGGGAAGGTGTCGGCGGACGCCACGCGCCGGCCGCCGATCCAGTGCCGGGTGTCGACGGCGACGCCGGCGATCCGTGCCTCGTGCACAGCGGTGTCCGGCTGTTGGGGCATGTCCCGATCCTCCCGCTTGTTTGGCCCCAAACAAGCTAACTCCGCCACGGTGCGGGGTCAAGGTTGCCGCCTTCGGCGATCGGGGGACCGCGCCGCCCCCGGGCGTGCTCACTGGCGGGAGCGGCGGCCCGAACGGCGCGGGGCCAGATCCCTTCCGTCGAGCAGTTGCCGTCGGCGCTCCTCGCCGTGCTCCTCCAACTGGGCCACGATGGCGCGCAGCCCGTTGGCGAGTCGCAGGCAGTCCTCGGCGCTGAGCGGGGTGGCGACGAACGCCTCCTCGGCGTTGAACGAGGGGAAGAGGCGCTCCATGAGTTCCTCGCCCTCGGGGGTCAGCGAGAGCAGCACACGCCGGCCGTCGTCGGGGTGCGGCGCGCGGGCCACCAGATGGCGTGATTCGAGAGTGCGCGCGATCCCGGTCAGCGTCCCCTTGGAGACGCCCGCCTCCTCCGCGACCGACCAGGTCTCGGCCTCGCCCCAGATCCACAGCACCCACAGCACCACGAAGCCGGTCCAGGTCAGATCGTGCGGGCGCAGCACGGAGTTCTCCAGATGCTGGCGGACGGCCGCGGCGGCGCGGTGGATATTGGCGATGGCGGCCATCTGCTCGCGCTGCAACTCGAAGCCACCGAGCCGCTCCTGGACGGCCTGTTCGGTCTCGGCGATGGATCGGCGGCGCCCGGCCACGATGGCATCCTCCTCGGCTGCGGGCGGCAAGGACCGCCGTGTCATTCGTTCGCGATCAAATGTAGCCCCGGGTGCGCCGGGCGCCGGGGTGTTCGCGTCCTGGTCGCATCGCGGCGATCCCTTGTGGAGGGCCCGGCCGCCTCGTATCGTGTGGGCCCTCCCGTTTGGCATCAAATAACTTTTGCGGAGCGACCATTGAGCGCCGAGACAGCCGACCGCGTCCGCCGCCGGACCGAGGCACTCGCCGCCGAGGGCATCGATGTCGTACGGGTCGCCTATCCCGACATGCTGGGCTCCGAACGCGGCCGGGACATCCTGCTGCACCACCTGCCCCATGCGGTCGGCCATGGACTCGCCTTCAGCCGGGCCGTCTATCACACGGGCGCGCTGGGCGATCACTCGCATATCCCGGGCGGTCTCGAAGCCGGTATGCCGGACATCCTCGTACGCCCCGACCTCACCACGCTCGTCGCGCTGCCGTGGGAACCGGGTGTGGCCGGGTGCATCGGCGACGTCCGTGACCCGGCCACCGGACTGCCGGTGCCCGAATCGCCACGGGATCTGCTGCGTCAGGTCATCGGCCTGCTGATCGACGGGGATCTGACCGCGGTCGTGGGCCCGGAGCTGGAGTACGTCCTGCTCGACCCGGACCCGGCCGCGCCCGTCGGCTGGCGGCGCTACGCCCCCGCCCCGGGCCATGTCTATACGACCGGCCGCAGGGGCGACCCGGACGGGCACCTCCTGCGGACCGTCCGGGCGCTGCACGCCCTCGGGCTAGATGTCAGCGGCGGCAACCGGGAGTTCGACAGCGGTCAGTTCGAGATCAACCTCAGCCACTGCGAGGCGCTGGACGCCGCCGACCGGGCCTTTCGCTTCAAGGCCGCCATCAAGGAACTCGCCCATGCGGAGGGCAGGCTGGCCACGTTCATGGCCAAGCCCTTCAACGATGGCGGCGGCTCGGGTTTCCACCTCCACCTCTCCCTGGTCGACGCCGAGGGCCGGAACGTGTTCGACGCGCCCCGGGGCGCCCATGGCCTGTCCGCCACGGCTCGCCACGCCCTGGCCGGGGTGCTCGCCCACGCCCCCGCGCTCTCCGCGCTCCTCAACCCCACCGTCAACTCGTACAAGCGCTTCGGCCCGGACACGACGGCCCCCTGGCTGATCAACTGGGGTCTGGACAACCGCAACGCCCTGGTGCGCATCCCGCCCGAGCGCGGCGGCGCCACCCGCCTGGAAGTGCGCCTCGGCGACGCCACCGCCAACCCCTACCTCGCCATCGCCGGTGTGCTCGCCGCGGCCCACCTGGGCATCGCCGCCGCCGAGGAGCCCCCGGCGCCGATGACCGGCCAGGGCCACGACATGGGCACCGCCGCCGCGCTGCCGACCGGCCTCGGCCGGGCACTCGACGCCCTCGAAGCCGACGACCGGCTCACCGATGTGCTCGGCAAGCCCTTCGTGGACGCCTTCCTCACCTTCAAACGCGATGAGCTGGGCAGATTCCAGCGATACGTCACCGACTGGGAGTTCCGCGAATACGCCGGGATCACCTGAGCCCCCGGCACGGCCGCGCCGCGATCGGCAGGGCCGCGCCGCGATCGGCAGGGCCGCGCCGCGATCGGCACGGCCGCGCCGCGATCGGCACGGCCGCGCCGCGATCGGCGCGGCCGTGCCGGGCGGCGCTCTCAGCAGAGGTGCCGGGCGAAGAACCGCAGCGCGCTGTCCAACTCGAAGGCCGGGACGTCCCCGTGCCTGCCGGGGTTGGCGTGCAGTGTCTTCTCGGCCGAGGCCAGGGCGTCGAACAGTGCCAGGCTCTCGGCCCGCGGCACACGTTCATCGTCCCACTGCACCAGGAACTCCACCGGGACGGTGATCCGCGCGGCGTCCCCGGCCGAGGCCAGGGCCCCGCCCAGCCCCAGCACCGCCGCGCGGACCCGGGGTTCGGCGGCGACGAACGGAACGCCGAGTCCGCATCCCAGCGAGACCCCCCAGTAGCCCACCGGCCCGGCGCCGACGTGCTCGAGTCGCTGAACCGCGTCCAGCACCGCCCGCCACTCCGGGACGGTCTGGCGGGCCACCAGCGCCTGGAAGCCGGCGATGAGCGGGGCCAGTTCCTCTCCGGCCGCCACCCGGGCCTGGTTCTCGGTGGCGATCCGGTCGTACTCCTCGACCACCGGACGGTCGCCGTGCCCGGGCACATCGACCGCCACCACCGCGAAACCGCACTCGGCCACATAGCGGCGCGCGCGAGTCAGGATGTCGGGGGCCTTCTTGTGCTGACCGCCACCGTGCCCCATCAGGATCAGGGGACGCGTACCGGCAGCAGCTTCCGGTGTCCACAGCACACCGGGAATCTCACCAAGGGTGAAGAGCTGTTCGCGGACACCGTCGGACGATGTCCCAGAGGTGAAGCGCATGGCGTTTCAAGCCTTTCGGGGTGCCTTCCGCGGGCACTCCCTGGACCATGCGGGGGAGGGAGGCCCGACCTGTCACAGCGTTGATCGGTCTCACCTCCTCGGTTCGCGGCAGCGCATGGCAGCACCGAAAATATCACCCACCGAGGCCACCTCGTTCCCGGCCGGGGCGCTGGTGCGGTGCGGACAGGGCCGGGAGTTCGGGGTGGTCGCGCAGCGCCGCGACGACCGCGTGCACCGCCGCGCGCTGCGTTGTGCCGCGGCGCACCGCGATGGCGATGTTGCGGTGCACCGGTGTGCTCAGCTCCCGGGTGGCGACGGCGTGGTCCGGTGTGATGGCGAGGGCGGGCAGCAGGGCGATCGACCGGCCCGACTCGACATGGTGCAGCAGCATCAGATAGTTGCTGAACCGGCAGGCCACCCGGGGTTCGAAGCCCGACTCGCGGCACAGCCGTACGGTCAGATCCGCCATGTACGACTGCGGTCGGTCACACGCCCAGGTCTCCTCCGCGCATGCCACGAGGTTCACCGTCGTACGGCCGGTGAGCGGGTGGTCAGGCGGCAGCACCAGCACGATCGGGTCGGTTCCCAGGGGAATGATCTCGATATCCGCGCCCCAGGAGAGGCCGACGTAGTCGGTGGTGGTGACGATGACGTCCGCCTCCCCCGAGCGGAGGGCCGGTCCGCTCTCATGCGGCTCCAGCTCGATCAGTTCCAGGTGCAGCCGCGGATGGGTGGTGGCCAGGCGGGTCGCCGCCGGGACCGCGAGGGTGTAGATGGCGCTCTGGAACGCCCCGAGCCGCACGGTGCCGATGGGCTCGTCGTTCAGGGCGTGCAACTCGGCCTCGGCCTCGGCCATCTGGTCCAGGATCTCCCGGCCCCGGCGGGCCAGCAGCAGACCGGCCGGGGTCAGCCGCACCTTCCGCCCGGTCCGCTCCAGCAGCCGGCAGCGGGTCTCGGTCTCGAGGACCGCCAGTTGCTGGGACACCGTCGAGGCGCTCAGATGCAGCGTCTCGGCCACCGCGCGGACGGTACCCAGGGTTTCCAGCAGGCTGAGCAGCCGCAGCCGCCCCGAGTTGAGCATGCGCCCGATTGTAGATTCGGCCGTACGATCTCGCTGTACGGTTCTGCCTGACAGAGCGGTCGGATCTGTGCGATGGACACGCGCAGCGACGCATCCCTACCGTCGTTCCCATGCCTTCCGAGACTGCCGGTGCCGCCCCGGAGCGCCACCTCATCCGCTACAGCGGCCACGCCCCGTTCAGCCCCGAGATCATCGCCCGCGCCGCGGGCACATCGGTGTTCACCGAGAGCGGTCGTGAGCTGCTCGATTTCACCTCCGGCCAGATGAGCGCGATCCTCGGCCACTCCCACCCGGCGATCGTCGCGACCGTTCGCGAGCAGGTCGCCCTCCTCGATCATCTGCACAGCGGCATGCTCAGCCGCCCGGTCGTCGACCTCACGCGCCGGCTCGCCGAGACCCTGCCGGAGCCGTTGGAGAAGGTGCTGCTCCTGACCACCGGGGCGGAGGCGAACGAGGCCGCGGTGCGGATGGCGAAGCTCGTCACCGGCCGCCATGAGATCGTCTCGTTCGCCCGCTCCTGGCACGGGATGACCCAGGCCGCCGCGAACGCCACCTACAGCGCCGGGCGCAAGGGCTACGGACCCGCCGCACCCGGCAACTTCGCGCTGCCGGTCCCGGACCGCTTCCACCCCGACTTCGTGGACGCCGAGGGCGAGCTCGACTGGCGCCGCCAGCTCGACCTGGGCTTCGACCTGATCGACGCCCAGTCGGTCGGCAGCCTCGCCGCCTGCCTGGTCGAACCGATCCTCAGCTCCGGCGGTGTCATCGAACTCCCGCCGGGCTATCTCGCCGCGCTGGCGCACAAGTGCCGGGAGCGGGACATGCTGTTGATCCTCGACGAGGCGCAGACCGGGCTCTGCCGCACCGGCGACTGGTACGCCTTCGAGCACGAGGGTGTCGTCCCGGACATCCTCACGCTGTCCAAGACGCTCGGCGCGGGGCTGCCGCTGGCCGCCGTGGTGACCGGCCCGGAGATCGAGCAGCGGGCGCATGAGCGGGGGTTCTTGTTCTTCACCACCCATGCCAGCGACCCGCTGCCGGCCGCCGTCGGCAACACCGTCCTCGAGGTGCTGGTCCGCGACCGCCTCGATGAGCGTGCGCGCGCGCTCGGCACCACACTGCGCGGTCATCTCGACGAACTCGCCACCCGCCACGACGCCGTCGGCGATGTCCGCGGCCGTGGGCTGCTGCTGGGCATGGAACTGGCCGGCGACCAGATCCTGGGCGCCGGTGGCGCCGACCGGCTCGGCGCGGCCGTCACCCGGCGCTGCTTCGAACTCGGGCTGCACATGAACATCGTCCAGTTGCCCGGCATGGGCGGCACCTTCCGGATCGCGCCCCCGCTGACCGCGAGCGACAACGAGATCGCCCACGGTGCCGCCATCCTCGACCAGGCGCTCACCGACGCCGTCAAAGACCTCTGACGGTGTCTCCCGTGACGTGTCTCCGGTGACGTATCTCCAGGGTTCGTATGACAGATGTCAGATGGACGCATGACAGACCGCACTGCCATCGGGCCCGCCGCGCCGGGAGTCTGGAATGCATGGACACTGTGATCGAAACCGCCGACCTACGGCGGCACTATCGGGGCTTCGAGGCCGTGCGTGGCATCGACCTCACGGTCGCCCGCGGTGAGCTCTTCGCGCTGCTGGGGACCAACGGGGCCGGTAAGACCTCCACCCTCGAGGTCTTGGAGGGGCAGGCCACCCCCACCGCCGGAACCGTCCGGGTGCTCGGCCGCGACCCGTACCGCGAACGCGCCGCCGTCCGCCCCCGTATCGGGGTGATGCTCCAGGAGGGCGGTTTCCCGACCGAGCTGACGGTCACGGAGACCGCGCGCATGTGGGCGGGCTGCACCAGCGGCGCCCGCCCCGTGGCCGAGGCCCTGGAGCTGACCAGGCTCTCCAAGCGGGGGGCGGTGCGGGTCAAGCAGCTCTCCGGTGGCGAGCGCCGGCGCCTCGATCTCGCGCTGGCCCTGCTGGGACGGCCCGAGGTGCTGTTCCTGGACGAGCCGACGACCGGCCTGGACGCGCAGTCCCGCCGCGAGACCTGGGAGCTGATCCGGGAGCTGAAGCAGCAGGGCACGACGGTGCTGCTCACCACCCACTATCTGGACGAGGCCGAGCAGCTCGCCGACCGGCTGGCCATCATGCACGCGGGGCGGATCGCCACCTCGGGGCGGGTCGCCGACGTGGTCGCCGAGCGGCCCTCGCGGATGAGCTTCGAGCTGCCCCGGGACCACTTCCTGGGCGATGTGCCGCCGCTCGCACCGCTGGGGGTGACCAGCTACGAGGAGACCGGGGGAACGGTCCGGCTGGAGACCGCCGACCTCCAGCGCACGGCCACGGCGCTGCTGTTGTGGGCCCGGGACAGGGACGTGGAGTTGCGTGGTCTCGACGCCCGGTCGGCCACGCTGGAGGAGGCGTTCATGGAGATCGCGAAGGGCCTGGACAGCGAGGAGGCACGATGACGACGTCAGCAGCCCGTACGGCACCCGCGCACGTGGCCACGGCCACCCGGCGCACCGCCGCCGACCGCATGACCGCGCTCGGCCGCGCCGAGCTGACGCTGCTGCTGCGCAGCAAGGCGTCCCTGGTCACCGCGGTGATCCTGCCCAGCACGATGGCCTTCGCGATGCGCGGTACGGTCGAGGAGCTGAACCTGGGCGGCACCGGCCTGTCGGTGGCCACCGTGATGCTGCCCGCCGCGCTGGCCACTGCACTGCTCTTCTCCGTCTACACCTATCTGGTCGGAGTGTATGTGGTGCGCCGCGAGGGGCTGGTGCTCAAGCGGCTGCGCAGTGGCGAGGTACGCGACTGGGAGATCCTCGTCGGCAGCGCGCTCCCGGCGTTCCTGCTGGCGGTCGTGCAATCCCTGCTGCTGGCGGTCGGGATGACCGCGTTCCTCGACGCGGACGCACCGGCCGCCGCGCATCTGGCGGTGCTCGGTCTGCTCGGCGGCGTGGCGATGCTGGTCGCCGGGGCGGCGCTGACGGCGGCGTTCACTCGGACATCGGAGAGTGCCCAGATGACGTTCCTGCCGTTCCTGCTGGTGACCATGGCCGGCTCCGGGGTCTTCGCACCGCGTGAGGTGATGCCGGACACGTTGGCCGACATCGCCGCCTGGCTGCCGTTCTCGCCGGTCATGGACCTGCTGCGGGGTGGCTGGACGGGTGACCTGGCCGCCATGGATCAGCTCCGGGCGGTGATCCTCGCGCTGGCATGGACGGGCCTGGCAGTGTTTGCTGTGCGTCGGCGGTTCCGCTGGGGACCGCGGAATTGAGAACGGCGGGAGCCTGAGGTGGCGGAGCCCGAGGTGATGGAGCCAGAAGTGGCGGAGCCGGAGGTGGCGGAGCCCGTGATGACCGGGCCCAAGGCGACAGAACCCAAGGTGACATGGCCCGAGGTGATGGGGCCGGGGAGCATGAGCGTGGCGACCTGGGTGGAGCGGCTCGGGGGCCCCGACGGCCCCGAGCGCTACCGCCGCTACACCCTCGGCACCCTCGCCGCCTTCGTCGTCGTCGAGGCCGCGCTGTGGGCGTTCTGGGTCAAGACGTCGGACGTCGGCACGCTCGGGTCGGCCCTGGTGGCGGCCGTGGGCGCGGCACACGTCGGCGTCCATCTGCCGCTCTCCCGCGCGGCCCTGCGCGGCTACCTCGGTGCCGGACCCCGCCCGGTCGGGCTGATCGTGCTGTACGTCGCCGCCACCGTGGCCATGGTCGCGCTGGGCTGCGCGCTGCTGGCCACCGGCCGCGTCGAGGGCCGGGACCTGGTGACCTATCTGATCTGGCTGATGATGTTCTACGCGGGCCCGCCGATGCTGGCACTGCCGACCCGCGCCGGAGTGGTGCTGGTCGCGGCGGTGCCGGTGGCGGCGCTCGGCGCGGCGGTGGCGAGCGGGCTGTCGGGGGAGCTGCTGGCCTTCGCGGTCGGCGGGATCCTGTTCATGGTTCCGTTCATGGCCACGGGGATGCGGGTCACCGGCTGGAGCGTGCGGCTGATCGAGGAACTCGCCAGGGCGCGGGCGACACAGGCGCGGCTGGCCGTCGCGGAGGAGCGGCTGCGCTTCGGCCGCGATCTGCACGATGTGCTCGGCCGCAACCTCGCGGTGGTGGCGCTGAAGAGCGAGCTCGCGGTGCAGTTGGCGCGGCGGGGCCGGGAAGAGGCGGTGGCGCAGATGGAGGAGGTGCAGCACATCGCGCAGGAGTCACAGCGGGAGATCCGCGCGGTGGTACGCGGCTACCGCACCGCCGACCTGCTCGCCGAGCTGGCCGGGGCCCGATCCGTACTGGAGGCGGCCGGGATCGACTGCCGGATCGAGAACGGCCCGGCGGCGCGGCTGCCCGCGGATACGCAGGCGGCGCTCGGCTGGGTGGTCCGCGAGGGCACGACGAACATGCTCCGCCATGCGCAGGGCGCTTCGCGCTGCGAGGTGACGGTGCGCGCGACGGTCTCGGGCCGGGTGGCGCTCGTGATGGAGAACGACGGGGCGGATACGTCCCCCCGGCCCGGCACCGGCAGCGGCCTGCCCGGGCTGCGCGAGCGCCTGGCCGAGGTGGACGGCACGCTGACCACCGAACGGCGCCCGGGCGGGATCTTCCGCCTGAGCGCGAGGATTCCCTGGGAGCCGGCCGAATGATCAGGGTTCTGCTCGCGGACGACGAACACCTCATCCGGGGCGCCCTCGCCTCGCTCCTCGCGCTGGAGGACGACATCACCGTGGTTGCCGAGGCCGGGACCGGCGACGAGGCGCTGGCCATGGCCCGGGCACACCGCCCCGACGTGGCCGTCCTGGATCTGCGGATGCCCGGAGGCGACGGGGTGTCGGTGGCGGCGGCGCTGCGGGAGGTGGTGCCGGAGTGCGCGACGATGATCGTCACCAGCCACGCCCGGGGCGGGGCGCTGAAACAAGCGCTGGGCGCGGGCGTGCGCGGCTTCGTGCCGAAGACGGTGTCCGCGCGGCGGCTGGCGGAGATCATCCGTACGGTGCACACGGACGGCCGCTATGTCGACCACGAGCTGGCGGCGGACGCCATCGCCGCGGGCGAGTCGCCACTCACTCCCCGCGAGGCGGAAATGCTGTCGCTGGCCGAGGACGGGGTACCGGTGGCGGAGATCGCGTCCCGCGCCGCGTTGTCCCCGGGGACGGTGCGCAACTATCTGTCGGCCGCCGCGGCCAAACTCGGCGCGGAAAACCGCCATGTGGCGGCGCGCATCGCCCGCGAGCACGGCTGGCTGTAGCGGCCCTGCCTGGCCGCCCTACCTGAGCGAAGACCGCGACCGCCGACGCCGGCGGTGGCCGAGGACCAGGGCTCCACCGCCCAGCAGAAGGGCCGCCGCGCCCCCGGTCACCCACGCGGCGGACGTATCGGCGGGCCGGGACTCCTCCCGGGCGCGGGAGTCGGAAGGCTCGGCGGCGGGCGACGGCCGGGCCGAGCCGGTGGCCGTGGCGGCCTTGATGATGAGGTCGGTGACCTCCTGGGGGTGCGCGATCATGGCCACGTGGGAGGAGTTGATCTCCACGGTGTGCGAGTGGGCGCGCTTGGCCTGGAAGCGCTCCTGCCGGGGGTTGATGGTCTTGTCCTGCTTGGCCACGAGGACCCAGGACGGGATCTGCCGCCACGCGGCCACCTTGGCCTTCTCCGAGAGCGTGGCCGTGCTGGCGGGCCGCTGGGTCGCCGCCAGCAGCCTCGCCGTACCGGCCGGGAGGTCCGCGGCGAAGACCCGGTGGAGCTTGTCCCGCTTGAGGTACAGATCCTTGCCCCGCATGCCGTCACCGGCCCGGTAGGGGACCGCCCTGAGGGCGGTGGGGAGCTCGCTGGGGAACCGGGCGGCCAGCGATTGGCCGCTCTCGCCCTTGTCGGGCATCAGGGAGGACACGTACACCAGCGACTTCACCCGGGGGTGGCCCGCCGCGGCCGAGCTGATGACCGCGCCGCCGTAGGAGTGGCCCACCAGCACGATCGGGCCCTTGACGCTGTCCAGGACGGAGGCGATGTAGGTGGAGTCGGTGTACAGACCGCGCAGCGGGTTGGCGGGGGCGATGACGGGGTAGCCGCGGCGCTCCAGGCGCTGGATGACACCGTTCCAGCTCGAGCCGTCCGCGAACGCGCCATGGATCAGCACCACCGTGGGCTTTCCGCTGGACGTGTCGTCCTGCGCGGCGTCCTGCGCGGCGGCCGGGGCCGCCACGGTCGCGCACACCGCCACGGCATACCCGGCCGCCGCGACACGTGCGCGGGCCGGTCCGCGTCCGGAGCCGAGAACCGGAGACGCCACCATGGTGTTCTCGCTTCCCTTGAGGGCTGTGCCTCCTCTACGTTCGCGGGACCCGAGGCGCCCGGCCGCGCGGCGGGGTCCGACCGGGTGAGAGGGGCTCATCCAACCGGGGTGACACCGCTCTGACAACGATGCCCACGGCCTGCGCGCGTCGTCCTTGTGCTGCCTTTGCCTCGAGTTCGCCGAGCATTGGCCTGAGCTTGTTTGCATACAGGAATGGACCACATCACCTTCTTGGTGGCGGTCGTCATCGTCACGGCCCTCGCCTTCGACTTCACCAACGGCTTCCATGACACGGCCAACGCGATGGCCACCTCCATCGCCACTGGCGCGCTCACCCCCAGAACCGCGGTTCTGGTGAGCGGGATCCTCAATGTCGTCGGCGCCTTCCTCTCCACCGAGGTCGCCAAGACCATCTCCGGTGGCATCGTCGACGACACCCTGGTCACCCCAGGCATGATCTTCGCGGGGCTGGTCGGGGCGATCCTGTGGAATCTGCTGACCTGGCTGGTCGGGCTGCCGTCGAGTTCGTCGCACGCGCTGTTCGGCGGGCTCATCGGGGCGGTGTGGGTCGGTGCGGGGATAGACGGACACGGAGTACGCACCCTGGACGGTGGTCAAGAGCAACGACAAGAAGCGGGCCCGTGTCGAGGCCATGCGCAGCGTGCTCGCCCGCTTCGACTACACCGACAAGGACGGGGAGGTCGTCGGCGTCGCCGACCCGCGCATCGTGGGCGCGGCGGCGGGCCTGCTGGAGGCGGGCGAGGACGACACCAACGACACGAACGACACCACCAGCGCCACCAGCGCCACCAGCGCCACCAGCGCCACCAGCGCCACCAGCGCCACCAACGACGCCCCCGACGACAGCGGCGACGTCGACCTGCGCTGACGCGCACAGAGCGAAACCGGGCAACCCGGCGGTCCGGCACGAGCGTGCCGGACCCCCGGGTTGTCCGGTCAAGCCACCCGTTGTCTCCCGCATCGTTCAGACAGCCGTAACCGACGGCGAGGGGTGTGCACACCTGTTCTCCGCAAGGTGGGCGCTATCGCCGGTGCCCTCACTTCCCCGAGAGGCCCGAATCGCCCCACCGCTCCGAAGGACGACCCATGCCTCGCCACCTCCGCCTTCCCCTCGCCGCCGCGCTGCTGCCCCTCGTGCTCACCGCCTGCGGCGCCAGTGCCTCGGACAACGGCTCCACGTCGGAGGGACGGGATCCCGACTCTCTGGTGGTCGCGGCCATTCCGTCCGAGAACTCCACCTCCCTCGCCCAGCAGTACGCCCCGCTCGTCAAGCTGCTGGAGGCCGAGACCGGCAAGAAGGTCCAGATGCAGAAGGCGACCAGCTACGCCGCCGTCATCGAGGCGCAGCGGGCGCACAAGGCGGATGTCGCGCTCTACGGGCCGCTCTCCTACGTCGTCGCCAAGGACAGCGGAGTGGGTGTGAAGCTGGCGGGCGCGCTGGTCACCGCGAAGGGTGCGAAGCCCGGCTACAAGTCGTACGGCATCACGCGCGGCGACTCCAAGGACATCAACAGCCTCGCCGATTTCAAGGGCCACAAGGTGTGCTTCGTGGACCCGACCTCGACGTCCGGCTATCTCTATCCGCAGGCCGGTCTGCTGAAGGCGGGCGTCAAGCCCGCCGACTACACCAAGGTCATGGCGGGCGGTCATGACGCTTCGGCGCTGTCGGTCGCCTCCGGCGACTGCGAGGCCGGGTTCGCCTTCGACACCATGGTGGACAGCGACCTGATCAAGCAGGGCAAGCTCAAGAAGGGCCAGCTCAAGACCGTCTGGAAGTCCTCCGAGATCCCCGGCTCGCCCGCCGCGGTCTCGACCGACCTCACCGCGAGCCTCCAGAAGAAGATCATCGACGCGTTTCTGACCAAGGGCAACGCCGACTACATGGAGTCCAAGGGCTACTGCTCCGGCGACGGCTGCAAGATCGACGACAACTGGGGCTTCGCCGAGGTCAAGGACTCCGACTACGACAGCGTCCGCGCGGTCTGCGACGCGACCAAGGACGCGCAGTGCGAGGACGGCTCGTGACGGCCCCGGCCCCCACCGCCATCGCGGCCACTGCCGCCACCGCCACCGCCACCGGCTCCCCGGCCACCGCCGGGGAGCCGGTGATCCGGCTGGACGGTCTGACGAAGCGGTTCGGCACCGGCGCCGACTCCCTGCTCGCCGTGGACGATGTGTCCTTCGAGGTGCGCCCCGGCGAGGTCGTGGCGCTGCTGGGGCTCTCCGGCTCCGGCAAGTCGACGTTGCTCTCGCTGCTCGACGGCCTCCAGCCGCCGACCTCCGGCGACGGCACCGTCCTCGGCACCGCGCTGGCCCGGGCCGACCGGTCCGAGCTGCGCGCGCTGCGCCGCCGTATCGGCTTTGTCTTCCAGCAGTTCCACCTGGTCGGGCGGCTCAGCGTGCTGGAGAACGTGTGCACCGGCGCCCTCGGATCGCTGCGCGGGCCCCGGCTGGGGCTGCTCAGCTACCCGCGTGCGGTGCGGGAACGCGCACTGGACGGGCTGGAGCAGGTGGGCCTTGCCGCACACGCCTTCCAGCGGGCGGACACTCTGTCCGGCGGCCAGCAGCAGCGCGTCGCCGTGGCCCGCGCCCTGATGCAGGAACCGGGTCTGCTGCTCGCCGACGAGCCGGTCGCCTCCCTCGACCCCGAGTCCTCGGCACAGGTCATGCGGCTGCTGGCGCGCGTCGCCCAGGAGCGGGAACTGACCGTGCTGTGCAGCCTGCACCAGGTCGATCTGGCCCTGTCCTGGGCGCACCGGATCATCGGCCTGCGGTCGGGCCGGGTCGTCATGGACGTGGCCACCGAGGGCATCGACCGTGCGACGGTGATGCGGCTGTACGAGGAGGTGGCCGCCGGGAGCGCCGAGGGCGTAGCCGCCGCCGTCGCCCCCGGCCCTGCCACTGTTGCTGCCCCGGTCACCGCGTCGTCGGCGTTCACGAAGGGGGACTGAGTGTCCGTAGTCGACCATCATCCCCCGGCCGCGCCACCCGCCGCCCCCGGCCCTGGCCCCGGCGCCACGCGCCCGCCACGGCGGACCCTGGCCCGCCCCACCGCGGCCGGGCTCAGCGCGGCCACGGCGCTGCTGCTGTGTGTGATCGGCGGGGTGTGGGCGTTCATCGCGCTCCGGATCAACATCGCCACGCTCACCGACAGCGCGGACAACGCGGTGGACTTCCTGTCGCGGACGTTGCCCCTGGACTTCCCGCCGGCCGGTGAACTGTTCTCGCTGATCTGGCAGACGCTGGCCATCGTGGTCTCCGCCACCGTGCTCTCGGTGGTGCTCAGTGTGCCGCTGGCCCTGCTGGCGGCCCGCAACACCACTCCGGGGACAGGCGCCCGTCTCGCCTCGCGCAGTGTGATCGTGCTCTGCCGCGCGGTTCCCGAGGTGGTCTTCGCCATCGCCGCCTTCCGTGTCTTCGGGCTGGGCGGGATGACGGGTGTGGTGGCGCTCGGCGTCCACTCCGTCGGCATGGTGGGCAAGCTGTACGCCGACGCCGTCGAGCAGACCGACGAGGGCCCGCGCACCGCACTGCGCGCGACCGGCGCCGTGCGGCTTCAGCAGATCACCGCCGCGGTGCTGCCGCAGGCGCTGCCGTCCCTGGTGGCGACCGCGCTGCACCGGCTCGACATCAACCTGCGCGCCTCGGCCGTGCTCGGCTTCGTCGGCGTCAACGGTCTGGGGTACGCGCTGTCCACGGCGATCACCACCCTCGACTACCAGCGGGCGATGGCCATCGCGCTGGTCCTGCTGCTGCTCTGCTTCGTCGCCGAGTCCATCTCCGGTGCCATCCGGCGCACACTGCTCCAGGAGGTCACCGCCGCGCGGCGGCCCCGCCGCCGGCGGCCGGAGCGCCAGGGCGCGCGCCGCGACCAGCGACCGGGCGGTACGGCTCCGGCCCGCCCGGCCTCCGGCGCCACCGCGGCCACCACCGCAGGCGCCAGGAGCATCACCACCGCAGATGCCGAGCCCAGCACCGGCACCGACGCTGCCGACAGCACCACCGCCGCCATGGGCACGCAGGCGCCGACGGCCCGCGGCGGCACGGCCGTACGCCGCGGTCTGCCGCGCTGGGACGCCCGGCGGATCCGCCGCACCACCTGGCTGGTGCTCACCGTCGCCCTGGTCGTGGCCTCGGCCGTGCGCTCCGGTCTGTCCTGGCACACCCTGCGGCGCGGCGCGGAGTCGTTCTTCCCGACGGTGGGCGACTTCCTGCCGCCCGGCACCGGTGGGATCGGCGACCAGCTCTGGGCCGATCTGTGGGTCACCCTTCAGATCGCGCTCGCGGGCACCCTCATCGGGCTGGTCCTGGCGCTGCCGGTGGGCACCCTCGCGGCGCGGAACGTGGTGGGGTCGCCCCGGGTGGCCCGGTTCTTCCGCACGGTCATCCTCCTGGTGCGGGCCATCCCGGAACTCGTCCTGGCGATCGTCTTCGTCGTCGTGACCGGCCTGGGCGCGGTCTCCGGCGCGCTCGCTCTCGGCGTCGGTTCGGTCGGCCTGCTCGGCAAGCTGGTGGCCGACTCGCTGGAGGAGACCGACCCGGGCCCGGCCCGGGCCCTGGTGGCCACCGGCGCCCGCAGGCACCAGGTGTTCTTCGGATCCGTCCTGCCCCGGGCCTGGCCGGCGGTGGTGGGACATCTGCTGTACCAGCTCGACGTCAATCTGCGCTCGGCGACGCTGCTCGGCATCGTCGGCGCCGGTGGCATCGGCTACGACCTGCTGAACGCGGCCCGGGTCCTACAGTTCCCGGTGGTCACCACCATCGTGCTGATGGTGCTGGCGCTGGTGCTGCTCATCGAGGGGCTGGCCATGTGGGTACGCAAGGTGTACGCCTGACGCCCGGCACTGGGACCGCGCACGACCGCTCACGCAAGGCCGCCGCCCCTCGGGCGGCGGCCTTCGTCATCCCCTCCCGGTGATCACCCGGCAGTCGTACATCGACGGCCTGCTCAGCGGCTGGTCCCAGGAGTGGACCCCGGTCGACATGCTGCCGGAGGTGGGCCCGGCCGTGCACGCCGTGGAGTCGCTGGGCACCATCCTGCGGCAGATGTGCGGGGTGACCCCGGTCCGCGCCTGGTGCCGGGTGAGCAGCGTGCTGCCCGACCGGCGGGTGGCGGAGGGGCTGGAGAAGGCGCACAACCGGCCGGTGTGGCTGGTGGAGAGCCTGAGCCGGGACGCGGACTCCGGGCGCGCGGTGATGTGCAGCTCCACCTGGTCCCGCCCGGACAGTGTCCGGATCATCGTCGAGCTCGACGGCCCGGTCACCCCCTGACCCGATCCCGCTTCCGGCGCTGCACGTACAGGCGGTTACCCTCCGGACCGGTCCATTCCAGCCGCACGACACCGGGGACGGCGGCATCGGCGATGCGCGACGGATGCGACCAGTAGCCGAAGTTCGGATTGCGGAAGAACGTGGCCCACAGATGGCCGCCGTGATCCATGAAGAAGTTGTTGTGTCCGGCCCCGACGCCCGCGGTCCACCGCTGGGAGTACGGCCCCTCGAAGGTGTCCGAGACGGCCACGACGGCGTCGTACTGGTACTGCGCACGGCCGGGGCCCGGTGGGTCGTAGGCGTAGCGCGTACTGCCGTCGGAATCGATCGACGTACGGTCCCACGCGGCCTGGACGAGGTAGTACTTGCCCCGGTACTTGAACACATACGCGCCCTCGAGATACGGCTCGGGGGAGTACGGCATCTGCCGGAACCTGGGGAGGCCGACCGTCGGGCTGATGTCCTCCATATCGGTCCGGAACGGCGCGTACAGGTCGTTGTGGAGCACCAGCCACGCGTCGTCGCCCTCGGTGTAGAGGCTGCCGTCGATGTGGTGGTAGGCGCCCGGCTCGATGAAGTCCGGCCCCCCGATGAACGATTCGCCGAAGGGCTTGTCGAGGTTGCCCTCGATGAGCCGGTACGGGCCCGCCACCCCGCCCTCGCTCACCAGCAGGAACGAACCCACCTTCCGGGAGTGGTCGCCCATGCACGCGACGAGGTACCAGGTGCCGTTGAAGTAGTGCAGCTCCGGGGCCCAGACCTGGCCGCGCTTGCCGAACCGGTCGTCGTACCAGTAC
Source organism: Streptomyces sp. CY-1 (assembly GCF_047218265.1). Classification (NCBI taxonomy): domain Bacteria; kingdom Bacillati; phylum Actinomycetota; class Actinomycetes; order Kitasatosporales; family Streptomycetaceae; genus Streptomyces; species Streptomyces sp. CY-1. Next base: position 1,878,082 of record NZ_CP178393.1, on the reverse strand, counting down.
TCCTGCCACGGAGCGACGACCGTGCGCCCGGGCCGGTTCTCGCCGACGAACTCGGGCGACCACACCTTGCCCCGCTCGGCGCCGGGCCGGATGCCGGTCGTGTCCACCAGCCGCCAGGGCCCCCGCAGCGACGGGGACACCCACACGAAGATGCCGTCGTTCCACGGGGCGGCCGCGTCGAGCCCGGGCACTCGGGTGGTGCCGGTGGCCACGTACATCGGACGGCCGTCCACGACAAAGCAGTTGACGTAGGTGTCCCGCATCCAGACCAGGCCGCGCTCCCGGTCGCGGGGCCGCCGTTCGAGCGGGAGGACGAAGGAGTTGTCCGCGCGCGGCCACAGGTCCGGCCGGGTGTCCGCGAGGCCGTAGGGGTCGAGTTGGGGCCAGTTCGACGGGTGCCGCCGCATCGGCGCGACCTCCGTGGGAGACGCCTGGGCCACGGTCGTGGGCAGCCCCGCCGCCACTCCCAGGGATCCGGCGACTCCGGTCAACAACGTCCGTCTGTCGATGTGCGGCCTGTTCTCGGAGTTGGTCGGCATGGAGCACAGCATGCGAACGCCCGCCGATTTTCGTCAAGAGCCAGGACAAAAATGCTCCGGAGGGGGCCGAAGTGTAAGAGGCGGCTGCCGACGGCGCATCCGCACCGCCCGGCCAGGACCGTGGCCCCCGGCGATGGGTGCAGTATGGGGGTAGCTGACGGGAACCCGCTGCGGGGCGCCCGGAGGGCCCGGACGCTCCGCCCGGAGAGGCGGTGGCGCTATGGATCTGCCCCGTGCTCGCGCGCACGGCACCGTGACGCAGCGACTGATCGGCGATCACCTGTTGTCCGGCCGCATGGAGCCGGGGGAGGAGATCGCGCTGCGCGTGGACCAGACGCTGACGCAGGATGCCACCGGCACGCTGGTGATGCAGGAGCTGGAGGCGCTGGCTCTGGACCGGGTCCGGACCGAGGTCAGTGTGCAGTACGTGGACCACAACATCCTCCAGGCCGACGAGCGCAACGCCGAGGACCATCTCTTTCTGCGCTCGGCCGCCCGCCGCTTCGGCCTGTGGTTCTCCAAGCCGGGCAACGGCGTCTCACACCCCACACATATGCACCACTTCGGCGCTCCCGGCAAAACCCTCGCCGGTTCGGACTCGCATACCTGCGCCGGTGGCTCTCTGGGCATGCTGGCGATCGGCACCGGTGGTCTGGAAGTGGCGCTCGCCATGGCCGGGCGGCCCCTCCACCTCACCATGCCCAGGGTCTGGGGCATCCGGCTGACCGGGGAACTGCCTCCCTGGGTGAGCGCCAAGGACGTGATCCTGGAGCTGCTGCGCCGCCACGGGGTGCAAGGAGGCGTCCAACGGGTCCTGGAGTACCACGGACCCGGTCTGGCCTCCCTCACCGCGATGGACCGGCACGTCATCGCGAACATGGGGGCGGAACTCGGCGCCACCACCACCGTCTTCCCCTCGGACGAGGCGGTGCGCGGCTTCCTCGACGGAGTGGGGCGTGGCGATGACTTCGTCGAGATCACCGCGGAACAGGACGCGTCCTACGACCTCGACGAGGAGATCGACCTGTCGTCCTTGGAGCCCCTCATCGCCCGTCCCACGTCACCGGGAAACGTCGTGCCGGTCAGGGAGGTGGCCGGAGAGCCCATCGCCCAGGTCGTCATCGGTTCCTCCGCCAACCCCGGATTCCGCGACTTCGCCGTCCCGGCCGCCATGGTGGCCCGGCGGCAGGTCCCGGCCGGGGTGAGCTTCGACATCAACCCGACCTCCCGCGAGATCCTCCAGGACCTGACGCGCCGCGGCGCGACATTCGACCTGATCGCCGCCGGTGCCCGGATCCACCAGTCGGGCTGTCTGGGCTGCATCGGCATGGGACAGGCACCGGCCTCGGGACGCAATTCCCTGCGCACCTTCCCGCGCAACTTCCCCGGCCGCTCCGGCACCGAGGACGACGCGGTGTGGCTGTGCTCACCGGAGACCGCCACGGCCTCCGCTCTGACCGGTGTCATCACGGATCCGCGCGACTGGGCCGACCGCCTCTCGGCGGCTCCTCCCGCGCCGGAACCGCCCGACCCGCCCGCGAACAACGACGCCATGCTGGAGCCGCCGTTGCCACCGGAGGAGGCCGCCCGCGTATCGCTGGAACGCGGCCCCAACATCTCCGCACTGCCGGAGCTGGATCCGCTGCCGGACAGCCTGCACGGCCCCGTCCTCCTCAAGGCCGGTGACGATGTCTCGACCGACGAGATCTCCCCGGCCGGAGCGGCCGCCCTGCCCTACCGCTCCAACATCCCCAAGCTGGCCGGATTCACCCTCACCCGGCTGGACCCCGACTACCCGCGGCGCGCCGAGGCGGTCCGGGAGGACGGCGGGCATCTCATCGTCGCCGGCGCCAACTACGGCCAGGGCTCTTCCCGCGAACACGCCGCCATCACACCGCGCTACCTCGGACTGCGAGCCGTCATCGCCAAGTCCTACGCCCGCATCCACTGGCAGAACCTCGTCAACTTCGGTGTGCTGCCACTGGAATTCGAGGATCCCGCCGACTACGACCGCATCGAGACCGACGACCGGCTGCATCTGTCCGGGCTGCGCGAGGCCCTCTCCCCGGCCGGTGCCCCGACACTTCGCGTCCGCAACGCGACCCGGGACGAGGAGTACGCCGTCCGCCACCGTCTCTCCCCCCGGCAGCGGGAGGCGGTTCTCGCGGGCGGTGTCATCCCGGCACTCGCACATGAGCAATGAGGGGTGATTACTGTGACATTGAGCGACGGAAGCCATCGCCTCGGGCCGCCGGGCGGCCGACTGCTGATCAAGACCAGCCGCACCGGGCTCGGCCGGAGGGCGGGGCACGATCTGACGATCGAGGCCACCCGGTGGTCCGGGGAGGCGACGGTGGCCGGCGGCGCCCCCGAGGAGTCGTCGGTGACCGTGACGGTCGAGACGGACTCGCTGAGCGTCCGGGAGGCGACCGGCGGGCTGAAGCCCCTCAGCGACGGCGACCGGGCCGAGATCGAGCGGACGCTGGAGGGCAAGGGGCTGCTGCACACCGCGGAGCACCCCACGATCACCTTCCGCTCCACCCACATCACCGGAACGCCCGAGTCCTTCGAGATCATGGGCGACCTCACCATCAAGGGCCGGACCCACCCGGTGACGGTGCACGGGAGCGGCGATCCCGCAGGGACGGTGCGCGGCTGGGCGTCCGTCACCCAGTCCACCTGGGGCATCAAGCCGTACAGCGCGTTCCTGGGTGCGCTGAAGCTGTCCGACGAGGTCCGCATCGAGTTCGAAGCGACCGGGCCGGAATCGGCACCCGGCCCCGGATAGCGCCCGGCCCCGGATAGCGCCCGGCCCCGGATAGCGGCCGGGGCCGGGTACCGGAGGCGCCGCTAGCTCTGCGTCCGGGACGCGGCCTGGCAGCTTTCCGCGCCCTGGCATCGCTGGAGCGCGGTGAGGGTGTGGTGCAGAGCGGCCCGCTGGGCGGCCGAGAGCGACGCCGCCCGGTTGGTCAACTGGTCGGGGTCGGAGCCCAGCGCATAGAACTCGCGCTCCCCATCGGCGTATTCGACATAGAGGGAGTCGTCGGTCCGCATCGCCGCGTAGGTCGGCGGGTCGCCGCTGTCCTTGGGCGCCGCGTCGGGATCACCCTTCTTGGACGTCGCGTGATGGTGCTCGACCAGGACGGCCTGGCGCCACTCGTCCTCCGTCCGGCCGTGCATCAGGTCGCCGAGGCTGTGCCCGTCCACGGTCGACGGCGGCTCCACGCCCGCGAGGTCCAGGAAGGTGGGGTTGATGTCGACGTTCTCCGCGAGCTGTGACACGTTCTCACCGGCCGGAACGCCGGGCCCGGTGACCATCATCGGCACCTTGACGTCGGTGTCGTAGGCGGTCTGCTTTCCCGGGCGGAGCCGGTGTTCGCCCATGTGGAAGCCGTTGTCGGAGCCGAATACGAGGTAGGTGTCGTCCGCCAGGCCCTTCTCCTCGAGTGTCTTCTCCAACTGACCGATCATGGCGTCGACCGCCTGGACGGAGCGCACCCGCTTGGCGAACTTCCGGTCGGTCTCCTCCTTCTCCTTCGCCGTCAGTGGCGACAAGGAGCGCTGCCACTTCGGCGCGTTGCGAGTGGCCTTGTCGTAGGCGTCGGTCCGGGGCGCCTTGAGCCCGGGGAACGTGTCCTTGTCGCGCGGCGCGGGTGTGGCGGGGCCGTGCGGTGCGAACGTGGCCACCTCCAGCATGAACGGCTTCTTCGCATCCGCCGAGGAGCCGATGAAGGAGGTCGCCTTCTTCGACAGCACATCCGTCAGATAGTCCTGGGGGGCCTTCCCATACGGCACGACCTCGCCGTTCTCGTTCAGGTCGTACTTGTACTCCGGGTAGCCGTCCCCGGCCACATCCCACTCGTCCCAGCCGGAGGGGACATACGGCTTGGAGGTGCCGTTCTTGTCGGCCGGCTGGTATCCGTTGAGGTACTTGCCCATGAATCCGGTGCGGTAGCCGGCGCGCTGAAGCGCGGGCCCGAAGGTCTTCTCCTCGTTGCGGTTCTTCATGAACGCGCCGTAGCCGCCGTCGTCGCCGGTGTTGGTGAAGACCCCGGTGTTGTGCGGGTACTGACCGGTGAGGAGGGAGGTACGCGACGGACAGCACAGCGAGTCCGTGGCGAAGAAGTTCGTGAAGGTCGTCCCCTCCTTCCGCATCTGCCGTACGTGCGGCATGTACTCCACGAGATTCCACGCCAGATCGTCCGTGAGGACGTACACGATGTTGGGCTTCTTGCCCGAGCCGGAGGCGTCGGCCGCGGGCGAGTCACCTTCGGTGGCCGCGCTCACCACTCTCGCGCACGAGGCCAGCAAGGCGATGGCCAGAGCCGCACACAAGGCGGCGAGGACACGTGGACGGCGACTGCCGAACATGGCGCAACCTCCTACGAGTTGGGCGTCTTCGTCGCTCGGACCGTAGGAGAGGGCTTTGTGTGATTCTTGTGAGGCATCCGCCGGGCCCGGGGTGGGCCCGGCGTGCCTGCCGTGGAGACGCGGTCAGTGCTGCGGAGTCGTGGCAGACGGCGCGGCGGCGTGTTCCTTGACGAGTTCGTACGAGCGCAGCCGGGCCGCCAGCGCGTAGACCGGCGTGGCCAGCATCAGCTCGTCCGCCCCGGTCGCGTCCGCCACTTCCGCCAGCCGCCGCACCACGGTCGCGGGCGTACCGTACGCCTGCTGGGACCGGAAGGCCGCCAGCGCCTGCCGGTCCTCCGCCGTGAACGGGTGCACGGACGCCTCTTCGGGCGAGGGGAACGGAGCCTCGCTGTGCCCCTTGAGGAGCCCGGCCTTGACCACATCCATCGGGCCGGACAGCCGCGCCGCCTCCTCCGGGGTCTCGGCGCAGATCGTTTCCACGCACACCAGCACCCGGGGGCTCGCGCACCACGGGGACGGTGCGAAGTGCGCACGGTAGTGGCCGAGCGCGGCGAGGGTGTTGTCGGGGCGGATGTGATGGGCGAAGGCCAGGGGCAGGCCGAGCCGCGCGGCGAGCGCGGCACCGGCGGTGCTGGAGGCCAGCAGCCACGGCTCCGGCAGCGGGTCGAGCGCGACCTCCTCGACCAGGAACCGCAGCGTCGCCGCCACGTCGTCCCGGTACCCGTCGTCCGTCGTCGGCCCGGCGCCGCGCCGCAGCGCCCGGGCCGTGGACTCGTCGAAGGTGCCGGGGCCCCGGCCGATGCCCAGGTCGATCCGGTCGGGGTGCAGCGCGGCGAGGGTGCCGAACTGCTCCGCCAGCATGATGGGGGCGTGGTTGGGGGCGAGAACGCCTCCGGAGCCCAGGCGGATGGCCGATGTCGACGCGGCCGCGTGGGCGGTCAGGACCACGGGTGGGAACGCGCCGATGGCGGGGGAGTGGTGGTGCTCGGCATACCAGAGTCGGTGGTAGCCGAGGGCGTCGAGACGCTGCGCGAAGGCGGTGGTGTCACGTAGCGTGTCCACGGCTCGCGTACCAGTCTGGACCATGGCGACTTCCAGCGCGGAGAGCGGCACATCGATCATGCAGCGAGCATACGGAGTGCCGGTAGCCTCAGGCAGCCGTTCGCCCAACGGCCGGTGACCGGGTCGCCCACGCGGGGCGCGGAGAGGTCACCCCGGGGCCACCGCGCCGAGCTGCCGCTCCAAGTCCTCCACCAGCGCGGGCAGTTCGTCCGTCCGCCCGGCGATGCCGAACAGGTAGAAGTCCGGGCGCACCAGCGCCGCCACCGCCCCCAGCCCGGTCAGGTAGGGCAGATACCGGCCCTCCACATCCACCACATCCCGCGGCCCCACGTCGCCCGCGGGCGTGTCCGCGGGCACGATGCGCACCACTCGGGCCCCGATGCTGTCGAGGAACTTCAGCCGCCGTGTGCCCAGCACCGGCACCGCGTCCTGACCGCAGAGCAGGGCGAAGCCCGTGCCCACCACGTCGTCGAACAGCCCGGTCCGGTCGTGGTGGCCCACCCGCCACTGCGGCGCGGCCTCACCGGCGTACGGCACCGGCCGGCCCTGCGCGTCCCGCCGCAGCACCCCGTCGGCGAGGGGCTTCACCACGGAGCGGCCCGAACCGCGCGGCCCGATGTTCCGCTTCCGCGCCGCCAGCATCGCCGCGTCCCGGTCCGCGGCCGCCTCACGGTCCGTCACACACACCACCCGGCCCAGGCCCACCGACATCTTCACCGCGTGCTGCACATGGTCACGCCGCTCGGTGGTGTACGTGTCCAGCAGCGTCGGCGCCGCCTGGCCACCCAGCACCAGGTCCAGCTTCCAGGCCAGGTTCATCGCGTCCCGGAACCCCGAACACATGCCCTGACCCGCGAACGGCGGCATCACATGCGCCGCGTCCCCGGCCAGGAACATCCGCCCCGACCGCCACCGATGCGCCCACCGGGCCTGGAAGGTGTACACCGCGTGCCGGTCCAGGACGCTGTTGCCGGGGGTCACGTCGAACAGCTTCAGCAGCTCCCAGGCGTGCTCCTCGGTGCCGAACCGGTCCGGCCCGTCCGCGGGCACCCGCATGAACTCGTACCGCCGGTGTCCCGGACCGGCCGACACCGCGGTGCGCGGGCGTGCCGGGTCGCAGATCTGGAGGTTGTTCGGCCGGAACTCGCGCTGCTCGTGCAGCCGTACGTCGCAGACCAGCCAGTCGTGCGAGAACCCCAGATCGGTCATCATGGTGCCGGTGCGCTGCCGCACCAGGCTGTTCGCCCCGTCGCAGCCGACCACCCAGCGGCCGGTGAGGGTCGTCCGCACCCCGTCCGGGCCGACCACGGCCAGGCGCACGTGGTCGCCGCCGTCGGTGAGCTCCACGGCCTCGTACCCGCGCAGGATCCGCAGGGCCGCCAGCGTCTCCCCGCGCTCGATCAGCCCGGTCTCCAGAGCGGGCTGGTAGGCCGACATGGCCTCCGGCCAGGTGCAGTGACCCTGGTCGGCCACCTCGAACTCGATCAGCGTCTCGCCCTTCGCGCTGCGCCAGGCGTAGTCCCGCGACGGCTCGCCGAACTCCCGCAACTGGTCGCCGATCCCGGCCGAGGCCAGGATGCGCGCGGCCTCGCTGTCGAAACCGACCGCACGCGGGAGGTTGAACGGCTTGGGCCAGCGCTCCACCACCGTCACCTGCCACCCGCGCTGCGCCAGCAGCACCGACAGCAACTGCCCCACCGGCCCGTACCCGACCACCAGTACATCGGCCACCGGCGCATCGCCCTGCCCGGTGTCCGCCTCGTGCGCCACCACCATGGCCGCCTCCTTCCCGCTCATGCCCCGGCCAGGATCGAATCGACCACGCTCTGGTACTCGTCCGCCTTCACCAGCACCCTGATGCGCTCCACGCCGTCCTCGACGGTCAGATAGCGCTTGCCGATGAGCACCATCTGCCCGCCGTCGGTGGCCCGGCCGCGAAATGTGGTCCCGGCGAGCACGGAGTCCGCGGCATAGTCGTCCAGCCCGTCCAGCCGCACCAGATCCCACCCGGCCGGATCCGCCCGCTCGGGCCGGAACCGGTAGACCGGCTGCCAGTGGCCGCCCTTGAGCCGCCGCTCCAGCACCCGGTGGCCGCCCCGCCGGGCCACGCGATAGGAGCAGCCGTGCTGATGCTGCTCCTCGTCCGACAGGCGCACCGGCTCCAGATACGACGGGCCGATGAAGCCGACGTCCACGAGATAGGTCTGCCCGTCGAGGACGACCAGATTGAAGGAGTGCTCGTCCTCCGGGCCGAAGCTGCCGTTCGCCAGCCGGACCGCCGCCGTGACCGTGCGCGCGTCGAAGCCGAGTTCCGTCAGCAGGGCGTGGAACAGTCGGTTGAGTTCGTAGCACACCCCGCCATTGCCCCTGGTCACCACATGGTCGAAGACCTCGTCCAGAGGGACACCCGCCAGCCGCCGCGAGGCGGGCAGCCGGTCGGCGGCCGTCGCATTGTCATAGGGGACGGCCATCAGATGCCGCTTGTGCAGGGTCCGGAGGGTGTCCAGGGTCGGCGCACTCTTCCCTTCGGCCCCGATGCGCTGGAGGTACGTCGTCGCGTCGAACATGGTCGTGTCACTTCTCCGTACGTGTGGTCGTCGGCCAGAAGAAACCCGTCGTCGTCGCCACTGATTCTTATGCGGTGAGCACCTGGGCCGCTCCCCTAACCAACCCCCTTACCTCCCCTGACCACTGCCGCCGCCCAAGGCGACGCGGGGCCGTTGGCGGCAGCACCGCCGGAGCAGGGGGGATGAGGGGGCTGGTTAGGGGACCCGCCGAATGCCACCCGGGCAAGAATCCATGCAGGCCAAGGAAGCGAGGAAGCGATGACGGGCATGGATACGCCGGACGAGCATCAGGCCGAGATCGCGGAGTTTCCGATGCGCAGGGCGGCGGGCTGCCCGTTCGATCCGCCCCCCGGCCTACGGGCCATGCAGCGGCAGGGACCACTGACGAAGGTACGGCTGTGGAACGGCAGCACACCGTGGCTGGTGACCCGGCAGGCCGATCAGCGGGCGCTGCTGCGCGACCGGAGGCTCAGCGCCGACTTCACCAAGCCCGGCTACCCGAGTCCCATCCCGATCGACAAGGACGCCACGTTCATCGCCAGCTTCCCGCTCATGGACGACCCCGAACACGCCCGGCTGCGACGGATGGTGCAGGGGCCGTTCGCCGTCAAGCGGGTGGAGGCCATGCGGCCCGCGGTGCAGCGGATCGTGGACGAGGCGATCGACACCATGCTGGCCGGTCCCAACCCGGTCGACCTGGTGACGGCGTTCGCACTGCCCGTGCCCTCCCTGGTGATCTGCGAGCTGCTCGGTGTGCCGTACGACGACCACGCCTTCTTCGAGACGAACAGCGCGGTCATGATCCGGCAGGACGTGACCCCCGAAGAACGGGCGGGGGCCAGCGAGCGGCTGCTCGAGTATCTGCGTGTGCTGCTGCGCGCGAAGACCGCCGACCCCGCGAACGACCTGCTCTCCGCGCTGGCCGCCCAGGTCGAGGCGGGCGAGCTGAGCAGCGAGGAGGCGGTCCAGATGAGCGTGCTGGTCCTCTCCGGCGGACACGAGACCACCGCGAACATGATCGCGCTCGGCACGGTCGCCCTCCTCCAACACCCCGACCAGCTCGCCCTGTTGCGCGACACCGACGATCCCAAGCTCATCGCCTCGGCGGTGGAGGAGTTGCTGCGCTACCTGAACATCTCCCACACCGGAATGCGTAGGGCGGTACTGGAGGACGTCGAGGTGGCCGGGCAGGTCATCCGCGCCGGCGAGGGCGTGATCATGGCCAACGACATCGGCAGCCGGGACCCCGACGCCTTCAGCGGCGACCCCGAGCGGCTGGACCTCCGGCGCGACGCCCGCCGCCACCTGGCCTTCAGCTTCGGGGTGCACCAGTGCCTGGGCCAAACCCTCGCGCGCATGGAGCTCCAGGTCATCTACCGCACCCTCTACCGGCGCATTCCCACACTGAAACTGGCGACCGAACTGGAGAAGATCCCGTTCAAGCACGACGGGATCGTCTACGGCGTCTATGAGCTTCCCGTGGCCTGGTGATGTCCCTCGGACATGCACGTCCGAGCCGCGGGTGGACCAGACAGAGGATCCATCGATCAGGAAGGCAGTGCCCATGCCCGAGTCCACCCTGCCCGTGCCGGTGCCGGAAGCCGTCGGCAAGCTCTACGACGAGATCCTCCAGGAAGAGCTGAGCTACGGCTTCGTCAACCGCCAGCTCCACATCGGCTTCTGGGACGACCCGGAGTCCGACACCCCGTACGAGGAAGCGGCCGTACGGTTCACCGACGTCGTCATCGAGCGCCTCAAGGTGGACGCCACCGCCCATGTCCTCGACCTCGGCTGCGGAGTGGGCGGGCCGGGCCTTCAGATCGTGGAGCGCACCGGCGCCAGGGTCACCGGCATCAGCATCAGCGAGGAGCAGATCAAGGCCGCGAACAAGAACGCCGCCGACGCGGGGTTCGCGGACCGGGCCGTCTTCCGCCACGCCAACGCGATGCAACTCCCCTTCGAGGACGAGAGCTTCGACGCGGTGATGGCGCTGGAGTCGATGGTCCATATGCCCGACCGTGACCAGGTGTTCGGCGAGATCCACCGGGTGCTGCGCCCCGGCGGCCGGCTCGTCCTCACCGAGTTCTTCGAGCGCGGCCCGCGCAAGGCCGAGCGGAACCCGGCCATCGACGGCTTCTGCAAGGTCTCCATGGTGACCCTGCCCGACGTCGACGACTATGTGCCGATGATGCACCGCAGCGGACTGCGGCTGCGAGAGCTGCTGGACATCACCGAGAACACCATGCAGCGCACCTTCCGGGAAATGTCCAACGCCCTCACCGAGATCGACCGCCCCGTCCGCTTCCAGTTGTCCGACCTGCTCGGGGTGGACGAGTTCGGCTGCCTCCTGGCCGTGGCCGGGCGTCCCTGATCAGCCTTCCGCGGCACGACTGATCCTCACCGACACGAGTGAACCTCACCGGCCGACGCCGAGGCGGACCGCCTCGGCGCCGGCCGGCGGGTGTTTGTCCGCGGTCGGGGAGGCAAGGCAGTTCGGAACCCTGGTGGCCGGGTAGCGTTGGACCGCTTGAACGATGAGTAAGGAGCGGAACCGCATGGCTGCCACCCTGGACGAGATCACACGCGCTTGGCTTCAGGAACCCAGGTTCTGGCAAGTGGCCACCCTGAACCCGGACGGGTCGCCGCAGTTGACCCCGATGTGGGCCGACCTGGAGGACGGCCTGGTGGTGATCAACACCTCGGCGGGCCGCATCAAGGAGGAGAACCTTCGGCGCGATCCCCGGGTGTCACTGTGCTGTATGGACACCGAGGATCCATATCACCGGGTGGAGATCCGGGGCCGTGCCGTCCGCTTCGTCGAGGGGGAGCCGGGCGTACACGTCATGGACCGTCTCGCACAGAAGTACCTGGGCACGGAGACATTCCCCTGGCTGGCCCCCGGCGAGGTGCGGGTCGCGGTGTACATCGAGCCGCACCATGTCCACCGCGTCGCAGGCGTCGAGAAGTTCCGGCCCGGAGTGCTGCCGGACGCCTGAGAACACCCCCTGTGCGTGGGAGGCTGGTCGTCAGCGGGTACATGTCCGGGCACCGGGGGGAGTGCGGCATGGAGGACGAGCAAGAGCGCCACGACGACGGCGAGGACGGTGCGCGGGCGCTGCTGAGAGCGTGGGCCGCCATCGCCGCCCGCCAATCGGGCGAGGTGTTGCGCGGAACGGGGGGCGACCCGGGGCGGACCGTCGCGCTGGCCCATCTGATCGAGCACATTGCCGCCATCGAGCACCTGATGCCCGAGGACGATCCGCTCCGGGATGGTTTGGTCCCCTTGCTGGGCGTGCTGATGTGCGTCCGGATCGTCAGCCGTGGCACGGGCGACCAGTCCGACGCCGCCCGGCGCGAACGGGAGTACGCGCTGCGCCATCTGCGCTGGGCCGACCGCACCGGACCGCTGAGCGATCCGCTCGCGGCGAAAGCCCGGGGAGCTCTGCTCCGGCTGCTCGTCCCCGCGCACTACGCGCGGGCCGTGCGGGCGGAGCGGCAAGACCGCCGCCAGGAGCCACGGCTTCGGGTCTCCGGCCTGCGGCCGCTGACCGCGTCCCTCCGGGACGAGCTGTCGGAGGCCAGGGGGGTCATCGAGCGCCTCGCCGGCGGCCCGGACGATCCGGAGCGGCGTCGGGTCCTCGGGTTTCTCACGTCGGAGATCGAGCTGACGCTGTCGTCCGCCTCCGGCTTCTCGGCCCTGTCCGGGGCGCGTTCCCAAGCCGCTGCCGAGCAGCCGGAGCCGACGGGCACGGCGTCTCTCGGGGACGCCGGGGAACACCCCGGTGACCCGCTGGCCGACGCCGTCCAGACCGTGCTGGGCTGGGCCTCCGACGACCTGGCGCGGTTCACGGAGCTCCTGGTGTGGCTGTACAGGACCGCGGACCGCGCCACGGCCTCCCCCGAGGAGGCCGACGGGGAAGTGGCGGCCCTCGGCCTGGACCGACCGGTCTTCGCGCCGCTGCGCGAACTGCTGACCGCGCTCAGATCGGGCGAGGGCGACCCCCGGGCGCTGGCCCAGCGGGTCCGTCACGGCGCGGACGTCGCCCGGCGGGCCCTGGGGGAGCTTCCGCAGCACACACCCGAACGGGCCCGCATCGCCAAGCTGCACGCCGTCCTGCTGGTGCACGCCAACCTCCTGGTGCCCGGCACGATGGACTTCGACGAGGTGGACGAGGCCATGTCGGAGCCGGGACCGGACCCCGACGACCGTCCCGGCGGCCCGGGATACTTCGGCCTGGAGCAGCAGATAACCGCTCTGGTCGATGGCGTACGGGTGTCCCAGACCGGCGATCTGGCACACCTGGAGACCAGCGCCGCCCGGCTTCGGCAGATGATGGCCACCTCGCCCGGGGACGGTGAGAGGGCCACGGCCGCCCGTCGTACCCTGGCCACCGGCCTGGCCGGGCTCGTCCATGAGGCGGCGACACTCGGGGGCAGCCTTCGGGCCGCCGACACCGCCCGGACCATAGGCAGGGAATTGCGCGCCGCCAGCGAGGGCGATGACTCACTGACACTGACGAACAAGCTCACCTTGGTGGTGTTCGCCGCCCAGAACGACCTGGCTCTGGCCCGCCGCAGCGGGGATCCCACCGTGCTGCCGCGCCTGGTCGAGGAGTTGACCGGCCTGCACGCCACCCTGCCGCCTGACCAGGAGAACCGCTTCACCCTCGCCGCCACCCTGGCCGAGGTGCATCAGGAACAGGCCGCCCGCAGCCAGGATCCGGAGGAATTCCGCGCCGCGGCCTGGTACCTGCGGGAGGTCGTGGGGACCGACTCCCGACGGATCGCCCCCATGCTCAGACCGTACTTCCCCGCTCTGCGCGCCTTCGCGCTGATCCGGCTGATCGTGATCGAGCCCAGCCGGGATGCCGCGGACGCGGCCATCGCGGAGGTCCACCGGATCCTCGACGGACCGCAGCCCACCCCGCACGAGGAACTCCGGCTGCGGTATCAGCTCGGCCGGGCCCTGCTGCACGCGGCCCGCCACCTCGATGACCCGGACCTGCTCGATGTGTGCATCACCGAGCTGTCCCAGGTCCGCGAGATGTTCGCCCAGGGACACGGCCTGCCGCACTCCGCCGACACCCTGACGCAGTTGTCCGAAGCCCACTGGCTGCGCCGTCAGCGTGGCGGTCCGAGCGCCGAGGAGGACCGGGAGGCCGCCCTGGCCGCCAGAAGCGAGGCGCTGGTCAGGCTGTCCGCCGACGTTCTCCTTCAACTCGGTTCCGAACACGGCCTGTCCGTGGCCCGCTTCGGGTCGGCACAGGCGCTGTGGCTCGCCTACTGGACCACCGTGTGCGGCCGCCCGGCCGATGCGGTGCACGCGCTGGAACTGGGCCGGGCCCTGGTGCTGCGGGCCGCGGCCGCGTCCCGTGGCATTCCCGAACTCCTCGAAGCCCGGGGACACCCGGACCTGGCCCGGCAGTGGCGCGCCGAACTCGCCACGGACTCGCCCCAGCCCGACGCCACGTACCCGCTCCAGCCCGACCCCGCGGACCCGCTCCAGCCCGACCTCGCGGCCGCGCCGAGCGGCGAGTCCACCGGGCCGGGGATCCCGGGCACACTGCGGCGTAGGGCAATGGAAGCGCTGGGCGCGGGCAGCGGCGCGGACGCCTGGAAACTGCTCGGCCCCCCGGACCTGCCGTCACTGACGGCCGGTCTCACCGCCGCCGGGGCCGACGCACTCGTCTACCTCGTCCCCGGGCAGCGCCCCGGCATGCCCGGCCTCGCTCTGATCCTCCGTTCCGGCACCGGCGACGCGCGGCCCACCGTCCTGAAGCTGCCGCTGCTGACCCCCGGCAGCCCGCCGCTGGAGCGCTACCTCGACGCCACCGCCCGGCGCTCCCGGGCAGCCGCCGACGCCCCGGCCGAGGCGGGCCCGCGGATGGAGCGGGACGGGCAGTGGGAGGCGGCGCTGCGCGACCTGTGCGACTGGGCCTGGCCCGCCGCGATGGGCCCCGTCCTGGCAGCCGTGGGCCCGCTCCACCAGCCGCCGCGGATCGTACTGGTGCCGTGCGGGCCACTCGGCGCGGTCGCCTGGCACGCGGCCCGCACCCCGTACGGGACCGACGGGCGCGAGCACCGGTACGCCTGCGAGGAAGCCGTGCTCAGCTACGCGCCCTCCGGCGGCGAGTTCCTGCGGGCCGCGACCCGGGACCGGCTGCCCACCACCGCCGGGCAGGTGCTGGTCGCCGACCCCGAACTCAGCCTCGTATGGGCCGAGATCGAGGCGGAGGCGCTGCGTGCCGCCTGCTACCCCGACGGCCTCCGCTACGGCGAGTTCCCCACGGCCACCGCCATCGACGCGCCGGGCACCCCCGAGGACATTCTCGCCGTCCTGCCCGGCGGCGGCTCCCCGGTCGCCGTCCTGCACATCTCCTGCCACGCCCTGGCCGGTCCGGATCCCACGCGTTCGGCACTGTGGCTGGCCGCCCCACCGGCCGGTCCCGAGGACGCCGGACGTCTGACCGTGGCCCGCATCCTGGACGGCGCCGCCACCGGGCAGCCGGACACCGCGGGCCCGTTGGTGGTGCTCAGCGCCTGCGAGACGGACCTGAGCACCCGCGACCACGACGAGGCCCTGACCCTGTCCACCGCCCTGATCGCCCGCGGCGCGGCCGATGTCATCGGCTCGCGCTGGGCCGTCCACGACGCCACGACGGCCCTGATGATGGCCGTCTTCCACGACTTCGTCAGCAGGCAGGGCCTCGCCCCGGTGGATGCCCTGCGCGCGGCCCAGCTCTGGATGCTGGACCCACGGCGCGAGCCACCGCCCACCCTCCATGGCGAGCTGTGCGACGAAGCCGTCCGCACCGACCTCGACCGCGTCCACCTCTGGGCCGCCTTCACCCACCAGGGAAACCCGGCGGCCCGGCGCGCGGGATGACACGTATGGCAGGGGGCCACGACGGAGGTCGGCGGCCTATCCGAGGAAGACCGGGAATTTCGCGGCCAGTTCGCCCAGTTCGGCCCGTTCCGCATCGGTTGCGGCTCGCCGTCCGGTGCCGACCAGCAGCGCGTCCGTGTCGGACCAGGACACGGGGAACGCCGCCCCGGCGATCCGCTCCAGCAGCTCGCGTGCCCCGGCGAGGCTCTCGGCGGGCGGTTCCGCCGCGCCCGGCAGGTGTGCGATCAGGTCGAGGTGGTGCAGGGTCCACTCCAGTACATACACGGAGAGGTAGTCGCCCACGGTGAACACCTCGTCGCGGGTGCTGACCCACAGGCCCGGGCCGGCGAGTTCGGCCGCGCGCCCGGCGGCCGAGCCGACGTCGTCGAGGTGGAACTTCAGCAGCCACGGCTCCTCGTACGCGGCGGCCAACCGGACGGTCAGCGCGTCGAGCGGGTCATCGCCGGTCGGCGGCGCTTCGGCGACCTCCCAGTAGGTCACCGCGTCGCGTGTCGGTTCCGTCTCGGCGGGCGTCACAAGGGTGATCAGGACGTCCTGGGCGTCGATGATCAGATGGCACACCAGGTCCCGTACGAGCCAGCCGGCACAGCCGGACGGCCGGGCGAAGTCCTCGTCCGGCAGCTCGGCGACCGCCGTGCGCAACGCCGTCCACGAGCGTGAGAAGAGATCCACGGCCGCAAGCTAGCAGCGCGCGGCCCCGCCCGGCGAGCGATTTCTCCCCCCCCGGCCACGAACGCTGAGTCCGGGCCCGCGAAGGGCAGAGCAGCGCGGCGGCACGGCGAGGCCGGTCGGCCCCGCGCGGTCAGGTGTCGTAGTGGCGGACGTCGTCGAGGTATTCGCGTGCCCGCTCCTTGACCAGCGGGGGCAGTTCACCGGCGGCCAGATCCGCGAAAGTGGTCTTCTCCAGTACCTGCCGCAGACTCGCCCGCACCGCGCGCCACACATCGGGGAGCACCGCCGCCGCTCCCGGGTACTCCAGACCGCTGAGGCCCACATCCCGCACGTTGGCCAGCGGGCCGTCCATGGCGCGGATCGCGTCGGCGAGGGTGATCTCCTTCGCCGGGCGCGCCAGCATATATCCCCCTTCAGGGCCCCGGACACTGCGCACCAGATGGGCCAGGCGCAGCTCCCGCAGGATGCCGAAGAGGAAACGCAGTGGAATGTCCTGCCGGGTCGCCACCTGCTCGGCGGTCAGGGGAGAGCCCTCCGCGGCCGCCAGTTCGGCCATCGCCCGGACGGCATAGTCCGACTTGGCTGTGATCCGCACCTGGGAAAGTTATCACGCACGTCCGTTTCATCGGCCGAGGCACCAAACCGCCAGCTTGGGCACCGGCCTCCGGCCAAGGACTCACCGCCGTTGTGCCATCAGTTCACCAAGTTCATTGAATTGGTGCACTTAGCTGGCTACGGTACCGGTTGCGTGAGCGGGGCACCGGTTCTGCTCGGCCGCCGGTTCCCGGGAAGCAGGAGGTATCACATGGCATCGCCAGAGCCGTGTACGACGTCAGGACCGTGTACGAGGACCGTCGCCATCGTGGGGGCGGGTGCCGCCGGTGCGCTGGTGGCGATCCAGCTCTGCGAGACCGCGGCACGCCGCCGTACCCCGTTCGAACTCCTGCTGATCGACCCGGCCCCGGAGGCCGGGCGTGGCATCGCCTATTCCACCCTTGACTCGCGCCACCGCCTCAATGTGCCCGCGGGCAGGATGAGCTGTTACCCCGACGACCCGGGACACTTCGTGCGGTGGCTGTGCCACCACGGTGAACCGGGCGTGCGCGGCGGCGACTTCGCGGAGCGCTACCGCTACGGCGCCTACCTCGCCGACACCCTCGGGCGAGCGATCATGGCGGCGCAGGGTGTCGTCACCGTCCGCCGGCTGCGTACCCGCGCCACAAGCTGCCGCTGGACCACCGTCCCCGGCGGGGACCCGACGGCCCGGCTGGAGCTGGCCGACGGACGCACCGTCGACGCGCACCGTGTGGTGCTGGCGACCGGGCCGTCCCGTGCGAACTCCGAGTGGGCGCCGGAGGCCCTGCGCGGCAACGAGCGCTTCATCGCCGACCCCTGGGCGCCGGGCGCCCTGGACGCCGCCCTGGGCCAGGGCGACAAGGAGGACGTCCTCCTCGTCGGCACCGGGCTGACCTCGGTGGACATCGCCATGACGCTCGACCGCCCCGGTCGCACGGTGCACACCGTCTCCCGTGGCGGAAGGCTGCCGCAGGCGCATGCGGTGGACCCGCTGCCCGCCGCCGCGTGTACGACACCACTGCACGGCCTGCCCCTGCCCGCGCTGCGCGCCGCGGTACGTCAGCACATCGGCCGCGTCATGCGAACGCACGGCGACTGGCGGCCCGCGGTGGACGGGCTGCGCCCGGTCACGGCCGAGATCTGGGCATCGATGTCCACCGAGGAGCGAGCCGAGTTCGTGGCCCAGTACGGCTCCCTGTGGAACACCCACCGCCACCGTATGCCCCCGGCCACCGCGGAGGCGGTGGGGCGGATGCGCCGCACCCGGCGGATGCGGACGTACCAGGGGCGGCTCGCTTCCACTTCGGCGCGGCCCGACGGCTCCCTGACGGTCTCCCTCGCCACCGGCGACGGCCCGCGAACACTGCCCGTGGGCTGGGTGGTGGACTGTACGGGGCCGGGCCTGCGGCTGTCGGACACGGCCGACCCGCTGTGGCGGAGCCTGCTCGACCAGGGCGCCGCGCTGCCCGGCCCGCTGAGCATGGGCGTGGCCACCGACGACGGACGGTTGCACGGCGCCGACGGCAGCACCACCCGCCCGCTGTGGACTCTCGGCGCTCCCCGCCGTGGCGAGTTGTGGGAGACGACCGCCATTCCGGAGATCCGCGTCCAGGCCGCCACCATCGCCGAGGCCGTCCTCGACCCGTGGACGGCCCCCGCCCTCCCCGCCGGTGGCGGCCCCGCCCGGCGCCGGACACGTCGGCCCACGGACGCCTCCGGTTTCTCCCTCAGTACGCACGCGGCCGCCGCCACCGCCTACCGCCTCGGCGTGGACCGGTTGCTGAAGGTACGGGCCGGGGCCCCGCAGGCGCTCCGCCGCTCCGTGGCGCTCGACCCCGGATTCGCCCTCGGCCATGCCGCGCTCGCGCTCATCGGCCATGAGTGCGGGGCCGACGTGGACGTCTCCCGCGCCCTGGCCGATACCCGGCGCGCGGTGCGCGAGCGGGCCGACGACTATGAGCGCTCCTTCGTGGACGTCGTCGCCCGCCGTGTCCTGCACACGCCCCCGGACGGCGACGCCGCCCTCCTGCGCCACCTGGAGGAGTACCCGGGTGATGCGCTGGCGCTCGCCGTCGCGGTGCCCACCATCGCCTTCTCCGGTCTGCGCGACCTCGACGGCCACACCGCGCTGCGGGTGGTCGAGCGGACCGCCCCGGCGCACGGGGGAAGCTGGTTCCACACGTCCCTGCTCGCCTTCATGCGCCAGGAGGAGGGGCGTTACGACGAGGCCGGAGCCCTGGCCGAGCAGGCGCTGGCCGCCGAACCCGCCTCCGGACACGCGATGCACGCCCTGGCCCATGTGCACTATGAGCGCGGCGACCACGAGGCGGGCCGTGAGCGACTCGGACGATGGCTGGCCCACCAGGGCCGGGGCGGTACCCACCGCGCCCACTTCTCCTGGCACGCCGCCCTGCACGAACTCGCCCTCGAGGACACGGCGGCGGTCCGCCGCCGCTGGGCGGAGCAACTGTCCCCCGGGAAGGTGGACGGGGTGCGCGCGCTGGTGGACTCCGGTTCGCTGCTGTGGCGGGCCCGGTTGGCGGGCGCGTGGCAGGGGCCGTTCCCGATCGGCGACGTTCTGGACATGGCTCCCGTGGACGTCCTGGAGCGTCCCGCCACCGCGTTCGTCGCCCTGCACGCCGCCATCGCCCTCACCGCCGCGGGCGACCTGCCGGGGCTGCGGCGGCTGCGGGTCCACGCCCTGCGCGCCGATGAGGTGCAGCGGAGTGTCATCGCCCCGCTGTGCACGGCGTTCGAGGACATCCTCGAGGAGCGTTGGACCGAGGCGGCACGCGGCTTGGAGCGGTTGCTGCCACGGCTCCCCGGTGTCGGTGGCAGCGCGGCGCAGCGCGAGATCGTCGAGGAGACGCTGCTGTTCGCGCTGGTGTCCGCGGGGCGTTGCGACGCGGCGCGAGGTCGTCTGGAAGAGCGGCTGGACCGCCGTTCGTCCCCGCACGACCGGCGACGGCTGACCGCCCTCTCGTCCTGAGGGCGGTGACGCCGACGGGGATGACAGTGGACCAGACCACATCTGTCCGATGTCTTGACCGTGAACAGACAGACGGTATGGTCTAGACCTAGTGCGGAGCGGTCTCGTGGCCGCCTTTGCGGTCCATGGAGCGTTCCGTCGCAGCCACCCCCCACATCCCCCCACATCCTGACCTTCGGTAAGGGCTTCCCGTCCGGCGTGGTGCCCTCGCCGCTAAGGAGTTGGCATGAACATGAAACGCAGGGTGTCCGTCTTCGTCGGCGCGGGTATAGCGCCCCTGATCGCGCTGAGCCTCCCGGCGGGCGAGGCAAGCGCGCACGGCTACATCTCGAACCCGCCGAGCCGTCAGGCACAGTGTGCCGCCGGGACCGTGGCCTGCGGTGACATCAAGTACGAGCCGCAGAGCGTCGAAGGTCCCAAGGGCCTGACGAGTTGCAGCGGTGGCAATTCGCGGTTCGCCGAACTCGACGACGACAGCAAGGGCTGGGCCGTCACGCCGGTCCCGTCCAAGGCGAGCTTCACCTGGAAACTGACCGCGCGTCACTCGACCAACACCTGGCAGTACTTCGTCGGCGGTCAGAAGATCGCGGAGGTCGACGACGGCGGGGCGCAGCCGGGCGAGACCGTCACCCACCAGGTCGACTTCGGCGGCCTGAAGGGCAAGCAGAAGGTTCTGGCGGTCTGGAACATCGCGGACACCTCCAACGCCTTCTACGCCTGCATCGATGTGAACGTCGGCGGCTGAACGTACGCCGTTGAACGCCGGGCCGGTCGTCGCCAAGGCGGCCGGCCTTCGCCGTGCGCACGGCGTATGCGCGGGGGCGAGGGCTCAGGGGCGCGGCC
The DNA here is from genome assembly GCF_047218265.1 of Streptomyces sp. CY-1. Taxonomy (NCBI): domain Bacteria; kingdom Bacillati; phylum Actinomycetota; class Actinomycetes; order Kitasatosporales; family Streptomycetaceae; genus Streptomyces; species Streptomyces sp. CY-1. The sequence continues at coordinate 1,857,556 of NZ_CP178393.1, read as the reverse complement.
GACTGGTGGCGTGGGCGTCGGCGAAGTCCCATACCACCGGCAGCAGTTGCCCGGGCGTCTCGGACTGGGGCATATGGCCGGTGCCGGGCAGCAGCCGGAACTCCGCGCCCGGAACGGCCTGGGCGTACGCGCGTCCGTAGTCGGCGTCCACGACCTGATCGCTCGCACCCCATGCCACCAGAGTCGGGTGGGCGACCTTGGCCAGGCGCTCGGCCAGGGTGGGATCGGCCATGGCGTGCGGGCCCGAATACGCCTGGAGCGTGGCGCGGTTGGTGGCCATGACCGCGCGCTGCGCCTCGGAGAGCGCGCTGGGGTCGAAGCGGAACTTCGAGGGGTCGTGGAAGGAGAGACGGGACAGCTCGACCGGCGTCAGGCCGAAGGTGTCGGCGATCGGATGGCCGGGGACGTGGATCCCGACCGCGTTGACGAGGGTGACACTGCTGATCCGGTCGCTGCCCAGCGTCGCCAGTTCGGCGGCGATCCAGCCGCCGATGGAGTTGCCGACGACGGCCACGTCCCGCAGATCGAATGCGTCGAGCAGTTGCGCGTAGACCTGCGCCAGGGTGGTGACATCGGTCAGCCAGCCGGGGCGGGCGGTGCCGTCGAAACCGGGGTGGACGGGGGAGAACACCCTGGCCTGCCGCTGCTCGGCGAGGAGGCCGGCGAACGGGGCGACGGTCTGCGGACCGCCGCCTCCGTGCAGGAGCAGGAAGGGGCGCCCCTGCCGGCCGTGGAGGTCGACCGTGACATCGAGGGGGCCCTGGTCGAGTATCAGGGTGTGAGTGCTGCGGGTCATCTGGATGCTCCTCAAGTGAACTGATTTCTAGGGGAGTTGGCGGGGTCCGGCCGTCAGGCGAAGTCGGTCGCGGGGACCGTGGCGTAGTGGCTCATGGCCTCGACGGTCGCCTCCGGGGTCAGTTCCCGGCCGTCGGCGATCATGTTCCGCAGGTCGCGGAAGTACTGCACATACAGGTCGGGTGTGAAGGTGTTGAGCACCACCGCCTGGGTGTCGCCGTGGTTGGCGAAGGTGTGCGGGGCGCCGGGCGGGATCATCACGAGCGTGCCCGCCGGGGCCACATGGGTCGTCTCCCCGACGGTGAAGTGCACGGTGCCGGAGATGACGTAGAAGCCCTCGTCGTGTTCGGCGTGTCGGTGCTGGGGCGGCCCCTCGGTGTGCGGGGCGATGCTGATCTCTCCGATTCCGAGGCGGTGTCCGGTGGTGCTGCCGTCTTCGAGGATGCGCATCCGGGTGGGGCCGAGCTGGATCGCCTCGCCGTCGTCCGGGCCGACCACGGAAACCCTGTTCATCGCTGCCTCCTTCGTGAGAGCTGACTCTCATGAGAGTAGAGAGAGCGAGCCTCGTTATGCAAGTCCACTCTCACGATGAGAGCGTGTTGCTACGATGGTGGCTGGAGCGAACAGGAGGAGGGGTTCTGCGATGACTGCGCAGGCGGGCACCGGCCGCATCAACCAGAAGCAGCGCACCCGCACGGCGATCGTGGCGGCGGCCCGCGAACTCATCGGCACGGGCGCAGAGGTGACCATGCCACTGGTGGCCCGCGCGGCGCTGGTGTCGGAGGCCACCGCGTACCGGTACTTCCCCGACCTCCACTCGCTGATCAGCGAGGCGTTGTCCGGTGTCTGGCCGCCTCCCGCCGAGGCGCTCGCGCCGGTCGCGGACTCCGCCGACCCCGTCGAGCGCACCGCCTTCGCCTGCGAGTTCCTGCTCCGCGGGGTGCTCGCCCGCGAGGGGGCGGTGCGGGCGATGATCGCGGCCACCATCACCAGGCCCGCCACCGCGACCGCGCGGCCCGGAATCCGTTTCGGGCTGATCGACCATGCGCTCCGGCCGCTCGACGGCACCCTCGGGGTGACGGATCCGGAAGCGTTCGCCCAGCTCAAACGGGATCTGGCGGTGGTCGTGAGCGCCGAGGCGCTCTTCACCCTCATGGATCTGTGCGGGCTCGATCCGCAGACCGCCGTGGACAGCGCAGTGCGCACCGCGACCAGCTTGACGCAGGCCGCGGTGCGCACGATCGAGTAGCGGTTCGGGGAGCCGCCAAGCGCCGCCAAGCGCCACCAAGTGGCTACCGGGGTCCGTACGTAAGCCTCCGCAACACCTTCTCGGCGGGCCCCGGAAGCGAACGGCGCTGGAGGAGATGGGCCCCGGCCACCGTGGCGAGCCAGACCAGGACGGCGCTCAGGAATGCGGTGAGCGTCGGGCTGCCGGTGCGCTCGCCGAGCGCGAGGGCGAAGGGGGACAGCAGCAGCACCCATGCGAGCGACTGGAACAGATAGCCGCTCAACGACCGCTGGCCCAGGGCCGCGAGCGCCGCCACGGGAAGCTTCGGCCGTGCGTCGGGGCGGGCCTTCGACAGCCGCAGGGCGAGCAGCCCGAAGAGCGCCACGTAGCCGGGGCCGCCGAACTGGCCGCTCACTTCGTACAGCATCAGGAAGGCGTCCGCGGTGGCGCCGTCGACATGCACGAATCCCGCGCTGACGAGGCCGATCGGCGCCCCGCCCGCGAAGGCGATGCCGAGCGCGATCACGGCGGTGCGGATCAGCAGTCGCCGGTGCCGGGCCGGGTCCTCCAGTACGCCACGGCGCGCGGCCCACGCGCCCAGCCAGACGATCACGATGAACGGCACGACGGTCAGCGTGTGGATCGGCCACTCGCCGAGCCGGTCGGCCACGGACGCGGCGTAGTCGGGGGCCGAGAGCGAATCGACACCGTCCGTCGGCACGGCGGCGGACCCTGATGTGCTTTTCGTGGCGTGGTACGCGGCGATGGCCGCCACCACGGCGACGTAGACCACCATCCAGCCCCACAGCCACAGCACGACGCGCTGCACCCGTTCGCCGCGGCGCAGCAGCAACAGGGTGAAGAGGATGCCGACGATGCCGTAGGCCCCGAGGAAGTCACCGAAGTTGAGCAGTGCGGCGTGCACGAGGCCGAAGGCGATGAGCCACGCGTTGCGCCTCAGCAGCACCGAGCGCGCCGCGCCGGGCCCGGCGCCCTGGGCGTCCTGCCTGCGGGTGAGCTGCACCAGCCCGTAGCCGAACATCACGGCGAACATCGGATAGGCGCGAGCGTGCACGAAGACGAACATGACGAGGTTGAACCCCCGCTCCCAGCCGTGGGGGGACGCCTCGGCGCCCGGCTGGTTGCCGAAGGTGAACACCGCGGCGTTCGCGAGCGCGATGAACAACAGCATGGTGCCCCGGGCCAGGTCGGGCGCCAGGGCCCGTTCGGTCCGGCGCACCGGGCCCCGGGCGGGGCCCGGTGCATGGGACTGCGTTATGGCTGTCACCTGGAACTCTCTCCGTCCTGACATGAGGGCCCATGGGGCAACGGGACATGAGCGAGCCCTCGGCGCTCGCTTAGTATAAGGGAGATTCTATATGGGGAAAACTAAGTAGCCGTGCGCCATGATGTACCTGGTGAGCAACCGAGGTACGAGAAGGAGAAGCGCCATGTCGGCCGACCAGGAGGAGGCGCCCGCCGAGCTGGCCCGCCTGTGGAGGCTCCCGGTATCGGCCTCGGGCCTCGGCCGGCCCGCCGCGCTCGACACCGAGCGCGTGGTGCGTACGGGGGTGGAGTTGGCGGACCGCGATGGGCTGGCGGGCGCGACGCTGCCGAAGATCGCGAAGCAACTGGGCGTCTCCCCGATGTCCCTCTACCGCCACGTCGGATCCAAGGACGAGCTGCTCGTCCTCATGCGGGACCTGGCGCTCGGCGTTCCGCCCGAGGTCGAGACCGCTCCTGGCCGATGGCGTGCGGGGCTACGGCAGTGGACCGTCGCCCAGCGGCTGGTCAACCACGATCGCCCCTGGCTTCCCCGGCTCCCCATCGCGGGGCCGCCGATGGGACCTCATGAGATCGCGTGGATGGAAGCGGGCCTGAGCGCGCTGAGCGGCACGGAACTCGACTGGGCCGCGAAGGTCGGCAGTCTGACCCTGCTCAGCGGCTATGTGCGCCACGCCTCCCTGCTCGCCCAGGAACACGCGCAGGGCAGGAGCGAGACGGGCCTGAGTCAGGAGGAGGCCGAACGGGCCTACGGCAGGACCCTGGCGCGGCTCATCACCCCGGACCGCTTTCCGCAGGTGGCGCTGCTTTTCTCAGCGGGCCTGTTCGAGGCGGCGCCCGATGGCGCGTACGACGATCCGGCGACCGACCATGACTTCGTCTTCGGCCTCGAACGCGTCCTCGACGGGATCGCCGTGGCCGTCGACCGTGCGCGGACGGGGGAGGGGGAGGAGGCGACGCCGTAACGCGGGAGCTTGTGCGGCTTCCCGGCTCGGGCCCGGTGGCCCGGGCGGCGCGTCGTCAGGTGGGTGGCGTAGCAGGTCAACTCGGTGTCGGGGCAGCGGCATGCCCCCTCGCCCGCCCCCGCCGGGCGACGATCGCGTTCACGGTCTTGCCGCCCGGCTCCTCGGTGACGGCCGTGGCCGTGGCCATGTCGCAGATCATCGCCCAGCCGAATCCGCCGCCCTCGCCGCGGACATCCGGAGTCCGCCGATGGGGCGGTACGCGGCTGGCATCACCCACGGCGATGGCGATGGCATCGGGGTGCGCCGACAGGCGCAGCGAGCAGAACCGGCCGCCCGAGTGCCGTACGGCATTGGTGACAAGCTCCGAGACCACCAGCACCACCGCCTCGGCGGCACCCTGATCGGGCGCCGGACGCAGGCTTTCCAGGAAGGTGCCGGTGAGTTGCCGTGCGTGCGAGGCCGCTTCGGGACGGCACTCCAGGGTTGCCCGCAGCGCGGACGGCGGGGTAGCCGTCCGCTGGGCCGTGGCGGTGTGCATGACGCTCACCTCGTTTCATCGGGTGCGTTTCGCGCGTTTTGACGATGCAGACGCGCTTACCCGATGGAACGCTTCCGAAAAGGGCGTCCTCAGGATCCCTTTCCATAGGTGCGCGGTGCGGAGGTGGACGGCGGCAGATCGCCGTTGAAGCGGGTGTCCACGTAATCGGCGAACCGGAAGCGGCGCGGGGTGAGCTTCAGCTTCGCGAAGGTGTCCGCGATCTCCTGCTCCGAGGCGACGGCGGGCTTGTCGACCGCGACGTACACCCGGGTGCCGTTGGTCCGCTTCACGGAGTCCAGCGCCACCTGGTACGGCAGCCCGGTCTCCTTGCCCCACACCTTGGCCCACGCCTCGGGGTGCTTGTAGACCCAGTCCTGGGCCCGGCGCAGCCGCCCGAGATAGTCCTTGATGACCTTCGCCTTCTTCGCGTCGCCGAGGGACGAGGGGTTGGCGACCTGGAAGTTGAGGCCGTTGACCACGCCCTTGCCCGTGGTGAGGACCCGGCCGTCCGACTGGCGCAGCGCCTGGGAGGTGTACGGGTCCCAGACGGCCCAGGCGTCCACCTTGCCGCGGGTGAACGCGGCCAGGGCGTCGGCGGGCTGAAGGAACTTGACCTGTACGTCCTTGATCGAGAGCCCGGCCTTGGCGAGCGAGGCGACCAGTTGGTAGTGGGCCGAGCTGCCCTGCGCGACCGCCACCGACTTGCCCTTGAGGTCGGTGGTCCTCTTCAGCGGCGACCCCTTCTTGACCAGGATCGCCTCGCCGTCGGCCGTGCCGTGCTTGGCGGCCACGACCTTGATGTCCGACTTGGCGGCCGCGGCGAAGACGGGCGGGGTGTTGCCGACCCCGCCGATGTCCACGGCCTTGGCGCTCACGGCCTCCAGGATCGGCGGGCCGGAGGTGAACGTGGACCACTTGATCTTGTAGGGGAGGTTGTCGAGCTGCCCGGCGGCGCGCAGCACCGCCTCGTCGTTGCCCTTCTGGTCCCCGACGTTGAGGGTCACATCGCCCTTGCCGTCGGTGTTGCCGGAGGAACCGGAGCCGTTGTGCGGCGACGAGCTGACGCATGCGGACAGCAGCAGGGCGAGGGGGAGGGACAGGGCGGGGAGGATGCGCCGTCTCATGTCAGCGGGGTCCGTTCGGGTAGTACGTGTGAGGTTCGGGAAGATCGCGAGAGGGCGCGATCGAGGGGGAAGAACCAGGCGCCGTCAGGCGACCTTGTGGACGGCCGGCTCGGGCGCCTTCACACCCAGCCGGTCCAGAAGCTCGGTGCGCAGCTCGGCGAGGAGCGGATCGGCGATATCGCGCGGCCGGTCCCGGTCCACCCGGACCTGATGCGCGATGACGCCCCCGTCCATCACCAGGACACGGTCGGCGAGCAGCAGCGCCTCCTCCACGTCATGCGTGACCAGCAGCACCGCGCAGCCGCGCCGCTGCCACAACTCGCCGACCAGTTGCTGGGCCGTGATCCGGGTGAGCGCGTCCAGCGCGCCGAACGGCTCGTCCAGCAGCAGCAGATCGGGCTCGCGCACCAGCGCACGGGCGAGTGAGGCGCGCTGGGCCTCACCGCCGGAGAGAGTCTTGGGCCAGGCGTCGACGCGGTGACCGAGACCGACCTCCGTCAGCGCCTGCTCGGCCACGGCCCGCCCCGGGCGGCCGGGCAGCCCGAGCAGCACATTGCGCCAGACCCGCTTCCAGGGCATCAGCCGTGGCGCCTGGAAGGCGACGGCCTTGCGGCGTGGCACCAGCACCTCGCCCGCGATCTCCCGGTCGAGCCCGGCGAGCACGCGTAGCAGGGTGGACTTGCCGCAGCCGCTGCGGCCGAGCAGTGCCACGAACTCGCCCGTCTCGACGTCGAGTTGGAGGTTGTCGATGACCGCTCGGCCGTCGAACGAGCGGGTCAGCGAGCGAACCCGCACCGCCGCGTCGCCGCTCTCGCCCGGCACCTTCTCCTTCGCCAACTCCCCCTTCAGGGAGTTCACTTGCCGGTGAAGTTCGGTCGCCATTGCAGCAGCAGCCTCTCCAGAGTGCGGACGATGAAATCGGCGAGCAGGCCGAGGGCGGCGTAGACGATCAGGCAGACCACGATCACATCGGTCTGGAAGAACTCCCGCGCACGGTTGAGCAGAAAGCCGATCCCGTCATCGGCGTTGATGGTTTCGCCGAAGACCAGTGCCAGCCAGGCGGTGGCGAGCGAGTAGCGCAGCCCGGTCATCGCGCCGGGAAGCGCCCCGGGCAGCACCACATGGCGGATCAGCCCCCAGCGGCCGAGCCCCAGGGCGGTACCGGCCTCGATGAGCTGGGCGTCCACGCCCCGGATGCCCGCGTAGACGTTGAGATAGAGATGGAAGGTGACGCCCAGCGCGATGAGCGCGATCTTCGGGGCCTCGCCGATGCCCATCCAGATGATGAACAGCGGGATCATGCCGACCCAGGGGATGCTGCGCAGCATCTGCACGCTCGCGTCGACGAGGTCCTCGCCGAGCCGGGAGAGCCCGGAGATCAGCGCGAGCGCGACGCCGACCACCCCGCCGATCACCAGCCCGATCAGCACCCGTTGCACCGACACCAGCATGGCGTGCGGGAGGGTGCCATCCCCCAGCAGGTCGGAGGCGGTACCGGCGATGGTGCCGGGCGAGGCCAGGATGTCGGAGGGCAACACACCGGTGGCGCTGGACACTTGCCAGAGCACCAGCAGCAGAAGGGGTCCGGTCGTGCGGCGCAGCCAGCGCGGCACGGGGCGGCGGCGCGCGGAGAGCGGCACGACCGGTTCGAGAACCGGGGACATGGGGGCTCCACAAAAGGGGTACGCCTCAACGCCCGCACGCCACGACGGTCAGCGCGGTACGGCGGAACGAGACAGAGGCGAGCGGGCGGAGTGGGGAGGGAGAAGAAGGGTCAGCGGAGGCCGGGACACGCGGCGGACGCCACCCGCAGCAGGTCGATATGACCGCGCGTGGTGAGCAGGGCTGACGTAGACATGCCCTTGAAGCTAGCGACGGTGTCCGGAACCGGTCAACGGTGTCTTGCCCCTCGGACCTTTGTTGCGGGAGTTTTACGCGGTGGCGTACGAGGATGGCTCCATGAGCACATTCCGCACCCACACCATCAACGTCACCACCGGCTCCACCGAGACCGTCGCCGACCTCACCGCCGACTGCGAGGCGTATCTACGGGAGGTGGCGGGCGGCGGCGACGGCCTGCTCAATGTTTTCGTCCCGCATGCCACGGCCGGGATCGCGATCCTGGAGACCGGCGCCGGCAGTGACACCGATCTGCTCCTCGCACTGCGCGATCTGCTCCCCGCCGACGACCGCTGGCGCCACCGCCACGGCAGCCCCGGCCACGGCCGCGACCACGTCCTCCCCGCCCTCGTACCCCCACACGCCACCCTCCCGGTCATCGGCGGCGGGCTGGCCCTGGGCACCTGGCAGTCGGTGTGCCTGGTCGACACCAACGTCGACAACCCCGACCGCCAGGTCCGGCTGAGCTTCCTGGGCTAGGCGGCGGCTTCCTGGGCCAGGCGGCCGCGTCCGGATGCCGCCTCGGCGTGATGGCGGGGCCCGTGGATGACCGGGATAGTCTGGGCCCGTCAGCGAAGATCGCACATAGGCGGAGCACATGACAGACATCATGGAGACAGCGGCACGCACGGTGTTCGAGCGCTACGACCTCGACGGGGACGGTCTGGTCACCGCGGATGAATTCCGGCAGGTCGTGGCGGAGCTGGAGGGCCAGGAGATCAGCGCGGCGGCGGCCCAAGCGCTGATCGACTCGCTCGACACCGATGGCGATCGCCAGATGTCCTTCGAGGAGTTCTGGGCGGCCATGAACCGCTGACACCGCCGCCTCCGGCACGTATGAGCGTGCCGGAGGCAACGGGGGCCGGGAAGTGGCCCGAGCGGTACGCCCGCGTGGTCACTCCCGTAGGCCCGCCAGTTCCACCGCCCGGCGGCGCAGGGCGAACGCGGCGGGGACGACCGCCGAGATCGCGGCGAGTACGGCGCAGGCGCCGACGACCGCGCCGATGGTCGTCCAGGGGATGTCGATCGTGGCCCGTACCGACAGCAGGGCCAGCGCACTCCACATGCCCGCCAGGTTGAGCCCGGCGACCAGGAGGCCCAGGACCGCGCCGACCGTGACCACGGTCAGCGCCTCGGCCGCCACCAGCCGCAGCACCTGGAATGTGGTGGCTCCGGCCAGGCGCAGCACGGCCAGGTCGCGGATGCGGTCGGATGTCGCCATGACCATGGTGTTGGCCAGGGAGATGCCCGTGTAGAGGAGGGCGATGCCGAGGACCAGGAGCATGCCGAGCCGGGTCGTCCGGTTCGTGGTCTCGGGGTAACTCGCCTTCAGCCATTGGCCCTTGGTGAAGACGTGTCCGCCGGTGGTGTGCACCGCGGCGCGCAGCCCGGTGGCCGCGGCGTCCGCGTCCGCACCGCGGATGAGGGCGACGTCGATCCGGTCGACGGTGGCGCCCGGGGCGTTGCGCGGGGTGACGTAGACGCCGTTGTCACCGGTGCCGGTGGCCATCACCGCCGCGATCCGCAGCGACCGCTTCGTGCCGTCGCCGAGCCACACCCGCACCCGCTCGCCCACGGTGTGCCGCTGCCACTCCTCGTTGACGATGATCGAGTCGTCATCGAGATCGCTTGTCCTTCCGGAGCTGATGGGCAGCCGGGTCGTGGCGGCGAGCGGGCCGGGGTCCGCGGCCTGGGCATCGGACTCGATGAGCGACGTACCGTCCTCCAGGGCGTAGACGGCGCTCGAAGAGGTCGCGGACACCTCGACGCCGGGCACCTCGCGCAGCCTTCGCAGCGTCGCCGCATCGAAGCCCGCCCCGTCGGCGGGGGTGATGATGAACGCGGCGGCCATCCGCTGACGGGCCTCGGTGGCCTTGGCCCGGTTCAGTGTCGCGGTGGCGCCCAGAAGCGAACCGGCGAGGGCGACCGTGACCAGTACGGGTGCCGCGACGGCGGCCGTACGGCGTACCCCGGCGGCGGCGTTCTCCCGCACCAGCATGCCGTCGGCACCGGGCAGCCGGGCCGGGAGCCAGGTGATCAGCCGGGTCAGCGGCCGCACCACCACCGGCGCCAGCAGCGCGACCGAGGTGATCAGCAGCATCGGCCGGCTCACATAGGTCTTCCGACGCAGCAGCTCACCCGGGTCCGTGACCAGCGCCAGGCACAGTGTCACGGTGGCGGCCACCAACAGGGCCAGACCGGACAGCAAGCGTCCCCGGGTCATCGTCCCGTTGTCCACCGACGCCTCGCGCAGTGCCTGTGCGGGGCCGGTGCGGCCCGCTCGCAAGGACGCGGCTGCCGCGCCGGACAGCGCGATGAGCAGCCCGGTCCAGAAGGCCAGGTGGTACGGCCAGGTGTGGTCGCCGATGGTGAACCAGCTCGGCGCGAGATCACCGTCGACCACCCAGTCGGCCAGCCGCGGCGCACCGAACGCGCCGATCAGACAGCCGGTGGCCGAGGCGAGCACACCGACCACGAGGGCCTCGGCGAAGACCATCCGGCGGATCTGGCCCGGGGTCGCCCCCGCCGTGCGCAGCAGCCCGAACTCCCGACGCCGCTGGGCGACCGCGAACGCGAAGGTGGAGGCCACCACGAACACCGACACAAAGGCGCTGACCCCGCCGGCCGTGCCGAACATGGCGTTCATCGCGGTGAGGGCCTCGCGGTCGCGGTCCGGGGCGGGGTCGGCGTAGCGGCGCTCCTCCCCGGTGAGGACCCGGACACCGTCGCCGCCGCGCACGGCCCCGCGTACCGCCGCCGGATCGGCGTCCACTGCGAACTGGTCGGAGACCGGGGACAGTTGGGCCGCGCGTGCGTCGGTGTAGAAGACGGCGTTCTCGAAGTCGCGCCGCGTGACGGTTCCGACGACATGCACGGTGCCGCGATCGGTGCGCACGCGCTCGCCCGGCTTCGCCCAGTCTCCGCTGACGACGACCTCGTCGGCCGCGCGGGGCGGCCGTCCCGTATCGATCCGGTACGGGGCGCAGGCGGCAGCCGACCAGGGATGCCCCACCAGGTCCTTCGGCCCGCCCCGCGCCCGTACGGTGAAGGACCGGTCCGCGACGACGGCGCCGAGCTTCCTCAGCTTCGCGATGGTCCCGGCGGGCACGGCGCGCGGGTGTGCCAGCTTCCGGACCCGGACGCCGACCGAGGTGGGCACCCGCAGCGTGTCGGCCCCCTTGACCACGACCGGTGCGGCGGCGAAGCGCTCGGGCTGACGGTCGGGCGCGTCCAGCGACGAGGCGAGGGCCAGGCCCATCACCGCGATCAGTGCGACGCCGAGCGAGAGGGCGACGAAGCTGCCGATACAGGTGACCCAGCGAGTGCGCAGGGTGCCCAGGGCGACGCTCAGCACGGCACGGCCTCCAATGTGGCCATGCGCGCGGCGATGGTGCCGGCACCGGCCCCGGCCAACTCGCCGCTCACCCGCCCGTCGACGAGGAAGAGCACCCGGTCGGCGAAGGAGGCGGCCACCGGGTCATGCGTGACCATGACGATCGTCTGGCCCTCGCTGCCGGCCATCCCGCGCAGCAGGGTCAGCACCTCACGGCCGGTCCGCGAGTCGAGGGCGCCGGTCGGTTCGTCGCCGAAGAGCACGTCGGGCCGGGTGATCAGGGCGCGGGCCAGGGCGACGCGCTGCTGCTGGCCGCCGGACAGCTCCGTCGGCCGGTGCCGCGCCCGCTCGCCGAGCCCGACCTGCCGGAGCACCTCATGTACCCGGGCCGCCGCGGGGCGGTGGCCCGCGAGGCGCAGCGGCAGGGTCACGTTCTGCTCGGCGGTCAGCGACGGCAGCAGATTGAACGCCTGGAACACGAACCCGACGCGCCGGCGGCGCAGCAGGGTCAGCCCGGTCTCGCTCAGCGTCGTCAGCTCCGTCCCGCACAGGGTGACCGATCCCGACGTGGGGCGGTCCAGCCCCGCGGCGCACTGCATCAGGGTCGACTTGCCCGAGCCGGAGGGGCCCATGACGGCGGTGAACGTTCCCCGGGGGAACGAAAGCGAGACCTGGTCGAGCGCCGTCACCGCGCCGTCGCCGGTGCCGTAGCGCCTGCTGACGGAGCGCATCCGGATCGCCTCATGGTTCATGGCCCCTTCTCCTTCTGTTCGGTGACTCCACGAAACCGGGTGCGGGCACCACGGCGCAGTACGGCAGAAGTGAGTCCCGGGGTAGGGCCAGGCATACCCCCGATGGTCTGCCTGGCCCGATGGCGCCTGCGGAACGGGGCCTTCTACGGTGACCTCCATGCACCCGCGGAATGTGTGGCAAGCCATGTCCGGGCCGGGCTTCCTGCTGTCCACCTGGCCGTGGCGCTCCGCCGGATACCTGCTCACCGGGGCGGTGACCGGTGCCGTCACCCTCGTGACGATCGTGGCCATGGTGGCGGCCGGAGCCGTACTCGCCATCGCGCTGGTGGGGCTGCCGCTGCTCGTTCTCGCGGCCCTCTCCGGCATCCCGGTGGCCTGGGTGGAACGGCACCGGATGCGCCTGATCGACCAGGGCCCGGCCGTCGACCAGCACCGTGCGCCCACCACCCATGGCCTGTGGGCCTGGCTGACCACGCGCATGAGGGAGCAGGCGACGTGGCGGGAGCTGGGCCATGCCCTGCTGTTCGCCGTACTGCTGTGGCCGGTCGACGCGCTCGTTGTCGCGGTTGCCCTGCTCGCCCCGCTGTCCATGGTGGCGACGCCGCTGCTGATGTGCACGGTCGGTGGCGGGCGGGAGGTGAAGGTGCTCAAGCTGTGGACCGTCACCACCTGGCCGGTGGCCTTCGCCATAGCCGTGCTCGGCGTGGTGCTCATGGGGCTGTGCGGCTACGTCCTGGGAGTGGTGGCCGGTGCCCGGGCCGCACTGACCCGTGTGCTGATCGCCTCGCGCGAGGCCGACCTGGACACGCGGGTTGTCGAGCTGACCCGCTCCCGCCTCCGGCTGGTGGACGCCTTCGAGGCGGAACGGCGCCGCATCGAGCGCGATCTGCACGACGGGGCACAGCAACGGCTGGTGGTGCTGACGATGACGCTCGGCCTGGCCCGCCTGGACGTACCTCCCGGGCCGGTCGCCGATCAGCTCGCGAAGGCTCATGAGGAGGCCGACAAGGCCCTCGCGGAGCTGCGCGAACTCATCCACGGCATCCACCCCAAGGTGCTTTCGGACCACGGCCTCCCCGCGGCCGTCGCCGACGCCGCGGACCGCTCCGCGATTCCCGTGGACGTGAAGCTGGCCCTGCCCGGACGGTTGCCCCAAGCGGTCGAGGCCGCCGCGTACTTCGTGGTGTGCGAGGCCCTCACCAACATCGCCAGGCACAGCGGGGCGAGCCGTGCGGAGGTGAGCGGAGGACACCGCGACGGACGACTCCTCCTCCACATACGCGACAACGGCCGGGGTGGTGCGGACGCCGCCGCCGGAACCGGCCTGACCGGACTCGCGGACCGGGTCTCGGCGCTGAATGGCAGAATCTCCCTGTCCAGCCCGCCGGGCGGACCGACCCTGTTGCGTGTGGAGTTTCCTTGCGTACGGACCGACCCCGACCGCTCCGCGTAGTACTGGCCGAGGACAGCGTGCTGCTGCGAGAAGGGCTCATCGGCCTGCTCAGCCGCTGCGGACATGACGTCGTCGCGGCCGTCGGTGACGCTCCCGCGCTGCTCGCCGCGGTCGAGGAGCACGTTCCCGACATCGTTCTGACGGATGTGCGCATGCCCCCGGGGTTCCAGGACGAGGGACTGCACGCGGCGGTGCGGCTGCGCGAGAAGCGGCCCACGCTGCCGGTCCTGGTCCTCAGTCAGTACGTCCAGCGGACGTACGCCTCGGAACTGCTGGACTCCGGTGACGGCTCGGGCGTCGGCTACCTGCTGAAGGACCGCATCGGGCAGGTGGCGGATTTCGTGACCGCCCTGTGCGAGGTCGCGGCCGGTGGCACCGTCGTGGACCCCGAAGTGGTGCGCCAACTGCTGCGCCGAAACCGCGATCCGCTGAACCGGCTCACCGCGCGGGAGCGGGAGGTTCTGGGGCTGATCGCGGAGGGCAAGTCCAACGGCGCGATCGCCCGGGAACTGGTGGTGTCCGAGGCCGCTATTGGCAAGCACATCAGCAGCATCCTGACCAAGCTGGACCTGCCGCCGACCGACGAGACACATCGCAGGGTGCTGGCCGTGCTCGCGTACCTGCGCGCGTGACCCGGAGGGGCCCGGCGCCAAGTGGCTACGACGCCCCTTCGCGGTACGCGTGACGGCCGCCGACTCCTGGCAGTGGAATCGGCGGCCGTCCGGTGAGAGCCGTAGGGCCCGGGGCGTAGGGCTCGGGGCCTACCTACGCCCAGCAGCCGTTGACCGTGGCGGCGAGGCCGTCCAGGGCGTCCTTGGTGGCGGCCGGGTCGGCGGAGGACTGGTTCTCGATGAAGGAGAAGACCTTCCACTGGCCGTCCGCCGCCTTCGTCAGGCCGCTCAGCGCGATGGCACCGGTCAGGGTGCCGGTCTTGGCCTTGACCTGGCCGACGGCGCACTTGGAGTCCGGGGTGTCGAAGCGGCCCCACTCGGGTCCCAGGGTGCTGCCCGCCTCGCCCGCCACCGGCAGGCCCTCGTCGATGGAGCGCAGCAGGCCGCTGTAGCGCGTGTCGGTGAGCAGATCGAGGATGTCCGCGACGGTCCGGGCCGGGATGCGGTCCGCGCGGGAGAGCCCGCTGCCGTCGTAGATCTCGAAGTTCTCCATCGAGACGCCGTAGTGGCGGCTGAGGACGTCCCGCACCACGGCCGTGCCGTCCTCGAAGGTGGCGGGCTTGCCGGCGGCGATCGCGGTCATGCGCAGCATCGTTTCGGCGATGTCGTTGTCGCTCGTCTTGAGCATCTTCTTGACCGTCTCGGCCAGCGTCGGGGACAGATGCTGTCCCACCGGCACATCCGTGGCCGACGCCGTGCCGCGGGTGACCTCACCGTCGACGGTGACACCCTGGTCGGCGAGCTGCTTGGCGAAGACCTTCCCCGCGTCGATGGAGGTGTCCGCGGACAGTTTTCCGTCCACCACCAGGGAGCGCACCGGCGAGACCTGGTCGTCGTAGTACGAGTTGTTCCAGCCGTTGGCCAGGGACGGCTCGGCGAAGAGGCTGTCGTCGACACGGATCTTCACCGAGCCCAGACCCGCGCTCTTGACCCCGGCGGCGGCCGACTTGGCCAGCTCGGTGACGTCGGCGGTGGTCAACAGCCGGTCGCCGCCGCCTATGAGGGTGAGCGTGCCATCGCCGTAGACCACCTTGGTGGTGAACCGGTGCTCGGGGCCGAGCACGGTCAGCGCGGCCGTGGCGGTGGCCAGCTTGGCGTTGGACGCGGGCATCAGCGCGGTGTCGGCGTCATGCCCCCAGATCACCTTGTCGGACGCGGAGTCCAGCACGATGCCGCTGAAGGTGTCGCCGAGGTTCGGGTTCTGGGCGCGGGTGTTGAGGTTGTCCGCGATCTTCTGCTCGGCGGGGTCGAGCCCGTCATCGGCCACGGACTGGGCGGCCGTCGTGGTGGGGGTGGTCTTGGTGCTCTTGTCGGCGGCGAGCGCCGAAGGAGCGGACAGCAGCGCACCGGTGACCGGGACGGCGGCGATGATGAACGCGCGGCGGACCGCGAGGCTCATGGGCTTGGCTTTGCGATGACGCCCACTGGACGAGTTCGCGCTGGACATGTGGGGGGCTCCGCGGGCGCGTAGAAGGGGTAAGGGGTAAGGAATAACGGGGGTACAGCGAAGTAAACACTTTAACCGCAACTGATCAGTTTCATCCCGCCGGGCGGTGGACATGTGGGGAAGGTACTAGGGAGATACCCCGGTGTACCGACTCCTCCGCTTGTTTACGAGATGTTGCGACCACCGTTGAGAACGATCGCCTCGCTGTCCGTATCCATCGGCGTCGCGCTGTGCCTTCCGCCCCGGGACGGGGGTGATGGGGGCGCGGCCCGATGTGGCCGAGGGCAAGACGTCCCCGGCGTATGAGGACTGCCGATGAGGGGCGAAGGATGAGGAACAAGAAGAGACACAAGCGATCCAGGGTCATCGGGCTGACCGTGGTCGGAGTGACCGCACTGGCCGTGGGCGGCGGGGCGCTCCTGATGACCGACAACGATGCCTCCGCCGCCCGCCGAACGGCCGGGCAGCAGGCGCCGGCGCGGGCGGCGATGACCGTCAAGTGTCCTGATGCCGCGACCCGGCTGTCGAGTGTGCCGCAGCAGGCGCGGCCCACCGTGGACAAGGAACTGGCGACGATGGACAGCCAGGTGGCCGACGCCTACCAGCAACTGGCCACGCGCGGCGCGAGCGCCGACCAGGACTGGGTGCGCACCCGGGTGCTGGAGCCGCTGAGCGCCAAGCGGCGTGGCGCGCTGAACCGCATCGGGAACGAGATCGGCCGGGTGGCGAGCCGCCCGTCCGGCCTGGACACGCTGGCGTCCTGCACCGTGCAGCAGGCGGCCCCGGCCGCCGCCCCGACGGGCGCCACTTCCGCACCGGCGGGCGCCACCCCCGCCGCGGGAACGGCCGCCCCCGCCACTCCGGCCGCGGGTGGCCAGGCGCAGTCCGGCCCGGTGAAGGCGGACTTCGTGGACATCCGCAGGGTGCGGCCGAACGTCAAGAACCCCCGTACGCGGGCCAACGCCTCCCGCGGCACCTTCTCTTCGCGCTGTGGCCGCAATGAGAACAAGCACTTCAACTCGGACAACGTGATCGTCGCCCCCGGTGTGAGCAACGGCGCCCACCATATGCACGACTACGTCGGCAACCGCGACACCGACGCCTTCTCCACCAACGACGGCCTCGCCGCCGCCGGGACCACCTGCACCAACGGTGACCGCTCCACCCACTACTGGCCGGTGCTGCGGCAGCAGGACGGGACGAAGGAGGCCGACGCCGACCAGCCCGGCGGCGGCACCGAGGGCAATGTGGGGCGGATCCTGCGCCCGGAGACCGCGTCCATCAGCTTCCGTGGCAGCGCGGTCTCCAAGGTCGTCGAGATGCCCAAGTTCCTGCGCATCATCACCGGCGACGCCAAGGCGTTCACCAACGGCACGGCCAACGCCAACGCCTCCTGGAGCTGCACCGGATTCGAGAACCGGCAGCTCAAGGACAAGTACCCGCTCTGCCCGAAGGGCAGCAAGGTGGTCCGTACGTTCAAGTTCCAGAGCTGCTGGGACGGCAAGAACGCCGACAGCGCGAACCACCGCACCCATGTGGCCTTCGCGGACGCCAAGGGCGCGTGTGCCAAGGGGTTCAAGGCCATCCCGCAGCTCGTCCAGCGGATCACCTACAAGGTCGCGCCCGGCTCGCTCTTCGCGGTCGACAGCTTCCCCGAGCAGTTGCACAAGCCGGTGACCGACCACGGCGACTTCATCAACGTGATGTCCAACTCGCTGATGAAGAAGGCCGTGAAGTGCATCAACACCGGGCGTAAGTGCGGCTGACCGCCGCCCCTACGGCCCGGTGCCCCGGCCGGATGGCCATCCGGCCGGGGCACCACCCGCGTGAGCAGCGGGCCGTGGATCAGTAATGCGATGTGATCAGTCCTGCGGTGTGCCCTTGGGCAACTGACGCCAGGTCACCTTGGTGTTAGACCGGAAGGCCCAGTCGAGCATCTTCTTCGCGTCCGGGTACCGCTTGGGAGCGTTGAGGATCACGCCCACGACGGTGCGTCCGTCACGCTTCGCGGCGAAGACGAGACACCTGCCGGGCGCGGTGCCGGTGCCCGTCTTGATGCCGAT
Source organism: Streptomyces sp. CY-1 (assembly GCF_047218265.1). Taxonomy (NCBI): domain Bacteria; kingdom Bacillati; phylum Actinomycetota; class Actinomycetes; order Kitasatosporales; family Streptomycetaceae; genus Streptomyces; species Streptomyces sp. CY-1. The sequence continues at coordinate 1,840,003 of NZ_CP178393.1, read as the reverse complement.
CGCGCCGCTGTACGAGCCCAGCAGCCGGTTGGTGTTGTTCCAGTAGTACGACCTGGTCCTGCCGTTGGCGGCCGGGGCCTTCTGGATGGTGTCGACCGACTTGACGACCGTGCCGAGGGTGGAGTTGCCCAGGGCGTGCCTGGCCAGCTTGGCCATGTCGCGGGGCGTGGTGTAGTTCTGTCCGCCCTGCGAGATGCCGTCGAAGGTGTCGTAGTGGGATTTGGTCATCCCCAGCGCGGACGCCTTCTTGTTCATCTGCGCGATGAACGACTTGGTGCGCTTGGCGGTGGTGTCACCGGTGCCGAACGTGTCCGCGAGCGCCATGGCCGCGTCACAGCCGGACGGCAGCAGCAGGCCGTACAACAACTGCTTGACGGTGAGCTTGTCCCCCTTCTTCAGGTCCGCCTTGCTGCCGCCCACGCGGGCGGTGTAGTCGATGTACGACTGCTTGACGGTGACCTTCTTGCCGAGATCGAGCCCCCGGGTGTCGAGCACCACGACGGCCGTCATGAGCTTGGTGGTGCTCGCCATCGGCCGCTTGGTGTCGGCCGCCCTGGCCCAGAGCTGCTTGTTGGTGTTGTTGTCCAGCAGATACGCGCCCTTGGCGCTGACCCCCGACGGGCCGCTTCTGGCCTCGGTGGCCTGGGCCGCGTTCGCCGGTACGGCGACCGTCAAGGCCGCCGCCGAGGCGATGACCGCCGTCCCCCAACGGCGCATCGCCTTACCCCCACGTCTTTCCATACGCCCTCCGTCTCTCCTACGACATGCCCATGAATATCCGGGCATGCGACGCATGGTCTCATGGTCTCAACCGTGCGCCGCGACCCACTCGTAGGCCCGCTCGGCGTCGAACTCCGGCTGCCCGCCCCGGAAGAGCAGCCCGGCGGAGGCGAACGGCTCGCCGTCCGGCGACGGCCCGGCCACATACGGCACGGCGATACAGCCCATCCCGGCCCGCCGCGCCGCCTCCACCCCGGGACCGGCGTCCTCGACCACCACGCACCGCCCCGGATCGACGGACAGCAGCCGCGCGGCGGCCAGAAACACATCCGGCTCCGGCTTGCCCCGGCCGACATCCTCCGCGGACACATACACCGGCAGCAGCGCGTCCAGCCCGGTGGCCTTGAGCGCCGTCTCGATCGCCGAACGCGACGAACCGGAGGCGACGGCCAACGGATGCCCGGCGGCCGTCAGCCGCTCCACGAACGCCCGCATCGCGGGAAACGCCTCGGTTGCCGCGGCCAGCTCCAGATAGTGCCGGTTCTTGACGGCGAGCAGCTCATCCACGGGCGCCCCGATGCGATACCGGTCCCGCAGCGTCTCCAGGGTCTCCCGGGTGCCGATCCCGATGAACTGAGCGTGCTCCTCCCATGTGAAGCCGCTGACCCCGTACCGCTCAAGGGTCCGCCGCCCCGCCTCGTAGTAGAGGGGCTCGCTGTCCACGAGAGTGCCGTCCAGGTCGAAGATCACGGCGGGCATGGTGTTCATGGGGACAGCATGCCAAGAGTTCGGCCCGGTGCTCGCGGGGGAGCCTCCGGTGCCCGGCTTGGGCGGAGATGACGGCGTGTTGGTCTAGACCGCTCTGTTACCGTCGGCGCCGAGCGGGTAACGGAACCGGAGTCGGCGGAAGGGTAGTGCGGTGGGCGCGAGTGGGAGCGGGCTGCGGGCGTATATCGGGTCGTTCACTTTGGCGGGCGGGGCCGGGATCACCGTCGCGGATGTCGATGACGGGACGGGCGCGCTGCGGATCCGGAACTCCACGGATGCGGTCGTCAACCCGTCCTATCTGGTGCTCGCCCCGGGCGGGCGCGTGTTGTACGCGGTGAGCGAGACCGAGGACGGGGCGGCCGCCGCGCTGGATGTCACACAGGATCCGCCCGCGCTGCTCGGGGAGCCCGTGCCGGTGCGGGGTGCGGGGCCCACCCATCTCGCGCTCGCGGGCGGGCGGCTGCTGACGGCCAATTACGGTTCGGGCAGCGTCAGCGCGCTGGCGGTGCTGGAGGACGGCCGGCTCGGGGAGCCGGTGGCCGTGTCGCGGCACGAGGGCAGTGGACCGCATCCGGAGCGGCAGGAGGGGCCGCACGCCCATGCGGTGGCGCCCGATCCGTCGGGGGGCTGGCTGCTCGCCGTCGACCTGGGGATCGACGCGGTCCAGGTGTACGCGCTGCCCGGGCCGCGTCCGCACCACGAGGTCCGGCTGCGCCCGGGGAGCGGCCCGCGCCATCTGGCGTTCCATCCGCGTGGCGACCGCGTGTATGTCATCAACGAACTCGATCCGACGATCACGGCCTGCCGCTGGGACGCGGCGTCCGGCGTGCTCGAACCGCTGGGTGAGACCCGGCTGGTCCCCGAGGGTACGGACGTCGAGTGCTATCCCGCCGAGGCCGTGGTCTCCGGGGACGGCCGCTTCGTATGGGCCGCCACCCGCGGTCACGACAGCATCGCCACGCTCGCCCTCGACGCGCCCGGCGACCGGATGGAGTTGGTCACCACCACGTCCTGTGGTGGCCACTGGCCCCGCGATCTGACGCTCGACCCGTCGGGCCGTCGGCTCTACGTGTCCAATGAGCGCTCGGGCGATGTCACCTGGTTCGACATCGACCTCTCGACGGGGGTGCCGCGTCGTGGTGGTTCGGTCCCGGCCCCGGCGGCGTCCTGCGTGGTCTTCGGCTGACGTTCGCCGGGCGGACATCGGGCCCCTTGGATACGAGCGGGGCGGTGACCTTGACGGTCACCGCCCCCGCTTTCTCGTGCGTTGCTCCGTCGTGCGTCGTGTCAGCGCATCGCCGGCGACGCCTGCTGAAGCGTGATGCCCAGCGCCGCCGCGTACTTCGACAGCACCAGCTTGCCCACGGCCGGGTAGTCGCCCAGCGCCTCGGCCGCCGCGCAGCCCGCCTCCTCGGCGGCCGCCGAGATCAGCTCGGCGGATACCTCCGGGCCGATGAGATACGGCGCGAGGGCGAGCCGGGCGGAGCCTGCCGAGCGCAACTGCTCGGCGACGCGGAGGACGGCCCCGTCCACGTCCAGTGCGGCCGCCATCACCGGCACCGCGAGGCGCGCGGAGAGCAGCATGCCGGTGATGCCACCGGCCTGGGCCGCCTCCTCACCGCCGACCGTGGCCAGGATGATGCCGTCGGCGGCGGTCGCGACCGTGAAGAGACGGGCGCGGTCGGCGCGGGCCAGGCCCGCCTCCGACAGCCGCACGTGCAGGGCCTCGGCGAGCAGCGGATGGGGGCCGAGGACGTCGGTGAGTTCGGCCGCCGAGCCGCTGCTCATCACGGCCTGGCGTATCCGGCGCAACTGTGCGCTGTCCGGGCCCGCGAGCAGCGGGACCACGACGGCCGCCGGACCGTCCGTGGGGACGGTGGGGACGGGCGGGACCTCGTCGACGACCTCGCCCGCGGCCTCGGCCGCGGCGATCGCCTCCGCCGCCTCGTCGGCGAGGGCCTTGGCGGCCTCGGCCGCCTGCCGCAGACGCTCGGGGTTCTCCTGGGCAGCGCGGGTGAGCACGGCCTCGAGCTGCGGGTACTCCTGTCCGTCCCCGTCCAGGAAACCGATCTGAGCATCGAGCCCCGGCATCTCGGAGCGGGCGATGCTCACCAGGTCCTCGGCAAGGCGCCGGGCACCGTCGCTCGGGGCACCCGGGACGGCCAGCACCAGCGGAGGCGCGCCGAGAGGCGCGGCGGCGGCCTCCGGTCGGCGGTGCCGTCCGGGCTGGCGGGGACGCGGCATTCGTACAGGCAGGCCGGACGCGGGCCCTGTGGGGGAGCTCATGGCGCCGCATGTTAGTCGCTCGATGGGCTCGGCTGTTCGGGAGGGTGTGACTGGGGGCATCTGTCCCATTTTGTCGACTGGTGTTGTGTGGCGATGTGCGCTCAGCGGCCATACTTGCTCGAAGAATCGACCATGTGTCCGGAATTGCCGGTCATGGGATCCCATACTGGGCGCCCATGCTGAGCACCCATATGGGACACCTGCGCCGGAAGCCTGCGTCGCGCCCGCACGGGGCGGCGCTCAGACGATGCTGAGCAGCGCAGGGTCCCGGGGCAGCCGCAGTCCGTCCGCCGCCAGCGCCGCCGCGACGCACAGCGCCCCGTCCAGCGGATCCCCGGCCGCCTCCGTGACCCGGACCCCGGGCAGCCGCGCCGCCAGCTCCTCCCGTACGGGCGTCAGCAGCGGCGCGCCCATGCGGAACAGCCCGCCGGTGAGCGCCACCTCGCTCGACTCAAGCCGGGGGCAGACCGCCTCCGCGGCCTCGGCGATATGGCGGGCGGCCGCCCGCAGAATTGCCTCCGCGACCGGATCCTCCCCGGCGCACCGGCCCACTTCGGGAGCGAACGAGGCCAGGACGGCGGGGCGGTCGGGGCGCGGGTACAACTGTCCCGGCAGCCCGGTCGCGGGGCCGAACGCGGCCTCCAGACGGGCCAGCAGCGGCTTCGAGCCGCCCGCGCGCCCGTCGTACGCGCGCATGGCCGCCTCCAGGCCCGCCCGGCCGATCCACGCACCGCCGCCGCAGTCGCCCAGCAGATGGCCCCAGCCGTCGGCGCGCCGCCAGCCGCCGGTGGCCCAGCGGGTGTCGCCGCCTGTGGCCGTGGTGCCTGTGGCCGTGGCGCCCGTGGCCGTCGCGTCAGTACCCGATGTGCCGCCCGTGCCGGATTCGCCGTACGTACCGCCCAGCTCACGGACAAAGCCCTCGGGCACCGCGCCCAGCGCGATCAGGCCCGTCCCCGCCGCGACCACCGCGCCTGGACGCTGTCCCAGCGCTCCGGCGTAGGCGGTCACCGCGTCGGCCGCCAGGGCGAGTCGCCGTACGCCGAAGGCGTCTGCCAGCGCGTCCGGGAGCCTGGCGCGCAGATCGTCGCCGAGTGTGGCCATGCCCGCCGCGCCGACACAGACCGCGCCGAGGTGCCGGGCACCGGCCTCGCGCAGCAGCTCCCGGGCCGCGGGCAGGACCCGCGCCAGCAGGCTCTCCGCGTCGATGCCCCGGTCGCCGACGGTGGCGGGCGTGGCCGAGGACCAGGTCAGTGGCGGGGAGCAAGTCGGTGACGAGGACCAGGCCGGTGGCTGCTCCGCGGAGCAGCCGGGGGCGTCCGCGCGCGCCACCGCCACCCGTACGCCGGAACCGCCCGAATCGATCCCGAGCACATGCGTCACCGCGTCGTCGGGCTTGGCACCGTCGGGCACCGTGTCGCCCACCGGCTCAGCCGAATCCGCGCGAGTCCTGCTTGAGCGCGGTGTCCACGGTCAGGGCCGTGGCGATCACCAGGCTCAGCAGCGGATCGGGCAACTGGCGGTGGATTTGCAGCACATAGTTGTCCGCCGTCGTGAACATCGTCTTCGCCAGGCCCTCCCAGGTCTTGGTGATCCGGGCGACCTCGCCGTCCGTGTGGTCGACGATGGCGAAGTTCCAGGCCCGCCAGTTCTCCGCCTTGATGGCGCCGACCTGCTGGCCGTTGACGTGCATGCCGAAATTGATCTTGCCGATGACGTTCTGCTGGACGATCTCGCCGACCGGCTGTCCGTCCGGGCGGGTCACCACGACCTTGGACTTGATGAACTTCGCGGGCCGGGTGAGCACCAGATGCGGCTGCCCGCCGGCGTCGCGGATCTCCAGCTTGTGCGTCATGAACTGGTCGAGGCTCGAGACGAACCGCGCGACCTTCTTCAGCGTGCTCTGGCCGACCTGGACCACCGAACCGAGAGTGCGCCCCTGCTGGTCGAAGACGCTGTACTCATTGGTGAGCTCGATCAGCTTGGCCTTCTGGTTCACCACCAGCACCGGTTCGGTGAACAGCGTGCCGCCGCCGCCCATCGTGGGCCCCACATGCGCCTGCTGCTGCACCTGGTGCTGCACCTTGGCGGGATTGGGGTTGGGCGGGGCGGCCTGCGTCGGAGCGGCCTGGCCGGGCTGGCCCTGGTGCGTATGCGCGGTCCACTGGGCACCGTCCCACCAGCGCAACTGGTTCGGCGTCCCCTGGGGGTCCGCGTACCACCCCGCAGGGGTGTTCGGATGTGATGTCATGGCGGGCAGACTACCCCTCGCCCACCTGGAACGATGGGGTCAGGGAAGGCGCCAGTCCACGGGTTGGGCCCCCTGCTGTACGAGCAGGTCGTTGGCACGGCTGAACGGACGTGAGCCGAAGAACCCCCGGTCGGCCGACATGGGGGAGGGGTGCGCGGACTCGACCGCCGGAAGGCTGCCGAGCAGCGGCCGTACGTTGCGGGCGTCGCGGCCCCACAGGATGGACACCAGGGGGCGGCCGCGCCCGGCCAGGGCCCGGATGGCCTGTTCGGTGACGTCCTCCCAGCCCTTGCCGCGGTGGGCGGCGGGCCGACGCGGGGCCGTGGTGAGCGCCTTGTTGAGCAGCAGTACGCCCTGCTGGGTCCAGGGCGTCAGATCGCCGTTGGACGGGCGCGGCAGACCGAGGTCGGTGTGCAGCTCGCGGTAGATGTTCTCCAGGCTGCCGGGAAGCGGCCGGACCTCGGGCGCCACCGAGAAGCTGAGCCCCACCGCGTGTCCGGGCGTCGGATACGGATCCTGACCGACGATCAGCACCTTCACCTCGTCGAAGGGCTGCTGGAAGGCGCGCAGCACATTCGGCCCGGCGGGCAGATAGGTACGGCCTGCCGCGATCTCGGCCCGCAGGAAGTCGCCCATCGCCGCGATGCGTTCCTCGACGGGCTCAAGTGCCTTGGCCCAGCCCGCTTCCACAATTTCATTCAAGGGTCGTGCTGCCACACCGCGTCACTCTAGTGGCTCAGCGGGTGGCCGTGTGCCGCCTCGCGATCACTCTCAGCCGATCACTCTCAGCCGATCACTCCCGGCCGATCCCGCTCACGATCAAGCTCAGCCGATCACGGCGGCCCGGACACACAGCACATCCGGGAGATGGCGGGCGATCTGCCGCCAGCTCTCGCCCTCGTCGGCGCTCGCGTACACCTCGCCGTTGCGATTGCCGAGGTAGACCCCGGCCGGGTCGGCGTCATCGGTGCGCAGCGCGTCCCTCAGCACCACTCCGTAGTGCAGCTCGTCCGGCATCCCGGCGGAGCGCTCCTCCCAGGTGGCGCCCGCGTCCTCGGTGCGGAAGACCCGGCAGCGGTAGCCCGGGGGGTAGCGGTCCGAGCCGTCGTTGACCGGGAAGACATACGCGACGCCGCCGCGGCGCGGATGGACGGCGATCGCGAAGCCGAAGTCCGCCGGGAGGTCCTTGCCGATCTCGGCCCAGTGCGCCCCGCCGTCGTCGCTGCGGTACACCCCGCCGTGGTTCTGTAGATAGAGCCGGTCGAGGTCGACCGGGTCCCGGGCGACCTTGTGGACGCACTGCCCGAACTCCGGGTACTGATCCGGCAGGAAATCCGCCTTGAGCCCGTTGTTGGACGGTGCCCAGCTCTCCCCGCCGTCCGCGGAGCGGTACACCCCGCCGGAGGACACGGCGACCAGGAGCGCCCGTGGGTCCCTCGGATCGGGGACGACCGTGTGCACGGCCTGCCCGCCGAACCCCTCCCCCCACTCCGGCCGCTGCGGGTGGTCCCACAGGCCGCGGACGAACGCGAAGGTCTCCCCGCCGTCCTCGGAGCGGAACAGCGCACCCGGCTGGGTGCCCGCGTAGACCACTCCCGGCTCGTCGGGCCCGGCGGGCTGGAGCTGCCACACCCGCTCCAGCGAGGTGTCGGTGCCCTCGGGGAACTTCACCGCGGGTTTGGCGGGCTCGTGCCAGTTTCCCCCGAGGTCGTCGGAGCGGAAGACCGAGGGGCCCCAGTGCGAGCTGTCCGCACCGGCCAGCAGTCGGGGACGGTCGCCCCGGGTGTCGATGCCGACGGAGTACACCGCCTGCATGGGGAAGTGGGGGCCGGTGAGGTCCCAGCCCCCGCGACCGCCGGGGCGGCCGAGGAAGAGTCCCTTGCGGGTGCCGACGGCGAGCAGGACATCGTTCATGACGGCTCACTCCTTGGAGTGCGGGTGCGGGTGCGGGTGCGGGTGTGAGTGCGGATGCGGAAGGCGGGTGTGTCCGTCATCACAGAGTCTGCACCCGGCCACCGACAACCGGAGGGAGCGCGTCCATATTTATCCGAGCGGCTTCATAATTTGACGATCGTCGTACTACGATGTTTACCGTACTACCGCGCGGTCCGGCCGGGCCCCGCGAGGAGAAACGGAGACGTTGATGAGTGCCCTCTTCGAGCCCTTCACCCTGCGGTCGCTGACCATCCCCAACCGCCTCTGGATGTCGCCCATGTGCCAGTACAGCGCGGATGGGGACGCGGGCCCCGGGGTGCCGCACGACTGGCACTTCGTCCACTACGGCGCCCGCGCCACCGGTGGCACCGGGCTGATCCTGGTCGAGGCCACGGCCGTCTCCCCCGAGGGCCGCATCACCCCCGGAGACCTAGGCATCTGGAACGACACCCAGGTCGAGGCGTTCCGTAAGCTCGTCGGCTTCCTCAAGGGGCAGGGCACCGTCCCGGGCATCCAGCTCGCCCATGCCGGCCGTAAGGCGTCCACCGACGCTCCCTGGAGGGGCGGCGCGCCGCTCGACGCCGATCAGGGAAGCTGGCAGACGCTGGCGCCGAGCCCGATTCCGTTCGACGAGGGCCACCCGGTGCCGGACGAGCTGTCCGTGGAGCGGATCGGCGAGATCACCCGCCAGTTCGCGGACGCCGCCCGGCGCGCGCTCGCGGCCGGTTTCGAGGTGGCAGAGCTCCACGGCGCCCATGGCTACCTCATCGGCGAGTTCCTCTCCCCGCACAGCAACCACCGCACCGACGGCTACGGCGGCTCCTTCGAGAACCGCGTCCGCTTCGCCCTGGAGGTCGTCGACGCGGTCCGCGCGGTCTGGCCGGAGGACCTGCCACTGTTCTTCCGTATCTCGGCCACCGACTGGCTGGAGGAGAACGGCTGGACCCCGGAGGACACCGTCCGGCTCGCCGCCCTGCTCAAGGACCACGGAGTGGACCTTCTCGACGTCTCCAGCGGTGGCAACGCAGCCGGTGTGCGCATTCCGACGGGGCCGGGCTACCAGGTGCGGTTCGCCGAGCGGGTACGCCGGGAGACCGGGCTGCCGGTGGCCGCGGTCGGGCTGATCACCGAGGCTGAGCAGGCCGAGAAGATCGTCACCAACGGTGAGGCGGACGCCGTCCTGCTCGGCCGCGAGTTGCTCCGGGATCCCTATTTCGCCCGCCGCGCGGCGACCGAACTGGGCGGCCAGGTGCGCAACCCGGACCAGTACCACCGCGCGGTCCGGTAGCCCGGACCGCCGCCGTTCCCTCCTGGCCCGAAGTAGTACGCCGATCGTCAAACTACACTGGAGGTCACGGATCGAGGCGATGAGGAGCAGCCGTGCAGACGCAGACCACGCCGACCGGGCCCCAGTCACAGGCGACGGGGCGCTCGCTGGAGCACCCACGGCGTGAGGCGATCCGCCTCGAGGATGTGCTGCATGCGCTCTCCGACCCGATGCGGATGCGGGTGGTGCGGACGCTCGCCGAGGAGTCCGCCGAGCTGACCTGCTCGGTCATCGACCTGCCGGTCAGCAAGTCCACCACCACCCACCACTTCCGGGTGCTGCGCGAATCCGGGGTGATCCACCAGATCTACCGGGGCACCGCCAAGATGAACGCGCTGCGCCGGGAGGACCTAGACGCGCTGTTCCCCGGTCTGCTCGACAGCGTCCTCGCCGCCGCGGCTCTCCAGGAGGGGCGCCTCGGCGGCGACCGGGGCTGAAGTCCGCCCGCCCGGCAGGTGGTTGAAGAGCAGATTGAGCGCGATCGCGGTGACGCAACCGGCGCTGATCCCGCTGTCCATCACCGTCTGGAACCAGTTCGGGAACTCCTTGTAGATCCCCGGTACGCCGACCGGCAGCAGCCCCACGGCGACCGACACCGCGACCACGGTGAGGTTGTGGTTGTCCCGGAAATCCACCCCGGCCAGCGTGCGCAGCCCGCTCGCCGCGACCGTACCGAACATCACCAGACCCGCCCCGCCCAGCACCGGGGCCGGGATCGCCGCCACCACCGCGCCCAGCTTCGGGGCCAGCCCGAGCAGCACCAGCATGCCGCCCGCGACCGCCACCACCCAGCGGCTGCGCACCCGGGTCATCCCCACCAGGCCGACGTTCTGCGCGAAGGCGGTGTACGGGAAGGTGTTGAAGACCCCGCCGAGCACGGTCGCGGTGCCGTCCGCGCGCAGTCCGTCCGCCAGCCGCCGCCGGTCGACCGGGCGCCCGGTCATCTCGCCCACCGCGATGAAGTCGCCGGTGGTCTCGGTCATCGTCGGGAGTGGTTGCCGGGAACAAGATCGTGAATGTTCCCTTCTTCCACCAGGATGACCAAGTTCGGGTCCAACTCGCCAGTGACCTTGAGGGGCGGAAGCAGGGCCCGTTCGAAGCGCTGGGCCTCGGGAGAGAAGAGGGGGTCCATCATCTGAGCCCAAGCCCCAGAGGCGATCCACTTCTTAACCCGGGCACGCACGGACAGCCCAGAAGGGAAGTGCTCTGGAAGAGAACTCCAGCCGGTCCCTTGACGCAGCTTGTAGAGCGTGGCTTCGACGGTGGCACGCGGATCGATACTGTTCTTGCGCTCCTGGTACGGCGGGATTCTTCGAGCAACTTCCTCCCAAAGCTCGTCGGTGAGATCTAGGACGCCGTGCGTCTGCTCGGCAAACCATGCCTCGATGGAACAGGGGCGCCCGCCGTGGCGCACGGGAATCTCTCCGGCCACGGTGGCCTTGATTCCCATAAAATCGATGATGTCGGCCCTCCGCTCGCCATTAATGAGGGAGAGGTTTTTCTTTGCCAGTTCGACTAGGGACTTGATGCCGACTGCTCGGCTAGCTGCTTTTTCGGCATCCTTCAGCAATTGCTGAGCTAGATCCCGTTCCTTCTGTTTCTCCTCCAGTTGCTTGTTCAGGCCGGCTAGGGCCGCATTTACAACGGCTTGCGGAATTTCCTCATTGGTTTGAACGAAGCTGAGAAGTTTCTGACCCGACTCGTTTGCTAGCTGCTCAATCTCGGCATCCAGTGCGCTAACTCGTGCTTCGTACTGTTCGCGGTGGTTCGGCGTGTCCCCGATCCAGCGCTCAGCAAGGTCTCGAAGTGTTTTCTCGTCCGACAGGTAATCGGCGAGGGATGCCCAAACGGCGTCCTCGACTTCATCAGCCAGGATGATTGAGTCCGTGCATTTGTTCTTCTTGCTGCTCTTGTTGCCGGAGCAGCGGTATGCCCGCTTGCCCTCTTCGGCGAGGTATTGACCTACGTAGTGGGTGCCGCACGCACCAACCAAGCGCTTCGATAGGGCATAGACATGACCGGTAACTGACTTTGGCCGTGAGCGGCCCGCCAGCGCCTTTCTGACGGCCCTCACGCGGTCAATCGGCAGCGGCAGGGGGCACGGGATCTCAACAGTCCGTCCATGAGCCGGGAGTCCGTCATGCCCTAGGCGCGTAGCTCTCTTTCCTCGTACCTTGTTCACCTTCGGATCAGTGTTGCGGAAAATCACCACACCATGCATAGCGGTGTTGGAGAACTTGGCCTTCAAATTCCCGCCGGTCCACAACGCTCCGGAGCGCGTGCGGTAGCCCAGGGCGTTCAGTGCCGCTGCGGCCTCGTCGGCATTCTTGCCCTCATCCAAAATCAGTTCTGCGGCCTTCTCAAGGACGATGGCTTCGAACGGGTCAACCTCAAGCGTCGACTGACCCTTTTTTCCTCGGTTCTTGATCCGTAGACCGTAGGCCGGCTGGCCTCCGACCCAACCGCCTTCCTCTGCCTTCTCCTGAAGTCCGTTCTGGGTCCTCTTGCGGATCTTGGCGATTTCTTTGAATGCCTCGTTGGCCTTGTCGGCCATACGGTTCTTGCCCTCTTCGGTGGTGTTGTCGATGTCCTCTTCAACAACCGCCACGAAGACTCCGAGGTCTTCGAGCTGCCAAACCCATTCCCAGAACACGCGGGCCTCGCGGCCGATAGCCCGGGTCTCGTAGACAGTGACCAGGTCGAAGGGGCGCGGAGTCTGTTGGGCGAGACTCATCAGTCTCTTCGCGTCCGTGCGTTCCTGCCAGGGCAACGTCCCGGACTCCCCTTCATCTTTGAAGGTACCGACGTGATCCCACCCCTTGTGCCGGATGTGCCCCGTCGTTTTCTTCCCGGTGTACGCAATGCCGTAGCCCTTGGTCTGCTCCTCCGTGCTAACTCGGAGGTAGTCAACGGCCCTCAGCCGACCCGTCTGACTCGCTACGTCGATAGCGGACATAAGAGTCTTGGTCACGTTGGCCCCTTCACAACTGGCCAGACCTCAAGACGTATCAGCGTCGCCGAGGTCACCTAGTTCTGCGGCCCTAGGCCGCTTGGTCGTCTTCAATCGGTGTGAACAACGCACGCAAGAACCGCTGGAACCCTGCTGGGTCCGGCTCCGATTTGATCCGCCATGTGATGTCGATCGTCGGCCGTGGATCATCAGCGAAGTGCTTCTTCAGCCAGTCCCCGGGGTCGTCGGCCGGTATGGCGGCACGATCTTGCATGGGGTACTCCCCTCATCCCGCCCCACAAGGGCGGGGTCTCTACGCCGCGCGGCGGCAGCGGTGCGTGTCGGCCTCCGGCTCGTGCCGGAAGCAGTGGCGCTCGTACGAGGCGCCGCAGACATGGCAGGCAATCTCACCGACCAGCCCGCATGTACAGACAGGCCCGATCTCCGGCGGGGCCCAGCCGGCCACCGCGGCCGTGATCTCGGCCGCGTCTTCGCGCGGGATGTCCCGGAAGAAATCCCAGGCATCTCGGGGGCGCAAGAAGGCGGGAGCCAACATGAAACGACCGGCCCCGCGGCCGGTCTTGCTGTCCCAAGCCAGCCCCTGGCCCGCGTCCCTGGCGGCAGTGCCTCCGCTCACTACCGCCCGGAACCGCTCCGGCGCGTCGATGATGCCTCGGGACGAAAAAGGCCCCAGGATGACCGTGTGGGGGGTCTGGTCCTGGGGCCCGTATCTGATCTGGCCGACGACGGCCAAGCGATGAGTTCTGCCTCTGACGTCGTCCAGCGCGGCTATGGCGGCTGCTGCGACTTCCTCAGCCGACCGGTTCCGGTTCTCCGGATCTGTCAGGATCGTCGCCACTGCGGCGAGCTCGCGCTTGCTCACCCTTCACCTTCCACCGCTGGATTGTGGATGTGGATTCATCGAGAGCATCCGCGATCTCCTCGATTGTCATACCTGACGCATTCATTAGTGAGATTTCGATCCAAAAATCCTCTTCTGCCCGGATTGAGGTTGATTTCGCATGCTTCAGGCGATCCCTGAACGCCTCTCTGACGTCGTCCGGCAAGGCGACCTTCTTTCGTGGTGGCATGTGGGGGTCTCCTCGGTGAAGCGGTCGGCACCAGTAACAAGGGGGGCAGTTTCTCCCATCTGCCTGTGATGTGACACAGAGAGCTGCCCCCTTGCCGAAAATTTAGCCGAACGCAACAGGTGGTGATCAGTCCCCGCTCCGTGGTAGCGACTCATATGCGCCAGCGGCGCCACCAGCCCCCGTCTGGTCCTGGTGGCGGCCCGGCCTCACGCATCTGCGGTCTTGCGCTCTCCCCTCTCCAGGAGGATCTTCCTCCCCTTGGCCTCCTTGGCCGCGATCCCGGACGGTGCGACACCGCCGAGCATGTAGGCGACGTCGGCTTGAGTGAGCCCGTCCCGGCGAGCGCGGTAGACGGCTATCAGCTCGTCCTCTTCGGCCTTCTTCCTGGCCTCGCCCAGCTTGGCGAATGTGTTCTCCCAGGTGCGCCGCTTCTGGCGGGGGACGTCCGCACTGCGGTTCCGCTCGCTCATGCGGCAGCCGACTTGAAGTCGAAGTCCAGCACCGTCGGCAGTGGCTCGCTCGCCATTTGCCGCAACACCGTCAGAGGGGTGCCGCTGGCGTAGGCATTCCATGCCTTCACGATCAGGGCGTATGCCTGGTCACGCCGGTTGACCTTGCCAGCCGTCTGGAGGCCGTGGCGGAAGCGGTCACGAAGGCGGGCTCGGGCATCGCCTCGACCGAGGTTGTATCCAGTACGAACGCCCTCGATCCACTCCGGGATGATGTCTCGGTGATCGGTGCGGGCGACTTGGGCGAGCACTGCCATGTGCGGGCCCGCTGGGATGCCCGCGCCGTACTGGATGGCCCAGACGTCGGAGCCGTACCACGACAGCTCAGGCCAGCGGTGGTAGGTCTCCACCACCTCCGGGATGGTCACCTTCGAGTAGCGGGGCATCCCCCACCGATCCCCGTCCGACAGCGCTGCCAGGTGTCGGGCACCGGCACCCATCTGGGTGGCGTACGGCACTCTCAGAAGATGGGCCGCGGTGCGTCTGAAGCCCTGGTCCAGGAAGGGGGCGATGTCGCGCGGCTCGTTCGGGAAGACCCTGATCCTCAATGTGATGTTGGCGTTAGCCTGGGCCTTCAGGCGGTGCTGGGCCGAGATGATCCAGCCGTCGGAGTCGAAAACGTACCCCTCGGGGGTGGCCTCGGCCCAGCGGCCCGCCTCCATGTCCTCCTGGTATCGGCCTGCCACGCTGGCCGACAAGGGGCGAAGGCTCGGGTGCCGTCGATAGGATAGCCAAGAACTGGCCATCTCCGGCGTCACCTCCATGACCGTCTCCGTACTCGGCAGCGGGTACGGGTCGTTGGCTGGTATCAGCTCATCTCGCTCGATCACTGTTCTGTTTCCTCTCCTCGCGCCCGCGATGGAAGTCCAGCAGCTCCTGAAAGCGCGCCTCGCCCACAAGGCCAATGCGGTAACCCTTCAGGGCCTTGGCCATGGGGTCGTCGCCGAAGGCTCGCCAGAAGGCCATGAACGCCTTCTGCTGGTCGGCCTCGTAACCGGCCGAAGGCGTCTTCGTCAGGTGCTGGCGCTCCACATGCATGAAGCCAGTAGGGCGGCCGTCCCTGTCGTAGACCACCCAGTGGCCATCGGTGTACGGACGCATTTCGTTCTCTATCGGGATCTCGATCCGTGCCTTGCGGACCACGTGGTCTCTCCTCTCTGAGGCGTCCCCCCGACGGGACTCGAACCCGCGCTGATCTGCGCTTTTAAGTGCGCTAGCCTCTGCCGCTGGGCTACGGGGGGCACGGTCGCCGGCTTCGGCCGACAAGGCAGGCGGCGCCCCGGCGAAGGGAGCGGGGCGCCGCCGCTTCGTCCCGCCCCACAAGGGCGGGGGCATAAGAAAGCCCCTCGATCCATAGACCGAAGGGCTTAAAAGAGGCGCCCGCCTCGCTCCCGGGACGGTGGAGACGAGGCGGGCGGAGGGTGGCCGCGGGCACGATGTCAGTCCGATACGGGGGATTCCGAACCGACACGCGACCACCCGGCTTTACCGCTCGCCAGACGGATCTGATTCACATCGGACGAGCGGCGCTTGAGAGGCGGTCCCCGCCCGATCGAGGCATGAAATCGGGCGGGGACCTTCCAACGACCTCCTTACCGGAGGTCCGGCCCGGCTGGTGCCGACCAAAGGCCGGGCCGTGTCTGCCTGTCCTGAACGCCCCCACGCGTAGACAGGCAGGTATCGCGGTAGCCCTGAATCCCGATGCCGTCCCAGGGCTACCGCTGGCGGCTCACTGGGTCCGACAGTGAGCCGCCGTCCCTCGCCCCCCGGCTGCGGCGCCTGGCCGAGCGGGAGGCTGGGGAGTCACTGGATGGGAGGCTGGCGTTCCCGTGATCTGTTCGAGCCGTCGCCTTCGGGTGTCGGCAACCTCGATCATGTTGTCAAGCTCAACCTGAAGGAGGACGATCACCGCTCGGGCGTCCTCCAGCGAGGTGGTTGGGCTCGCCAGGTAGAGCGAGCCGGCCCGGATGGCGGCTCGACCCATCTCCTCGTACGACGCCGTACCATCGGCAGTCAGATGAGGGTTGGGCCGGCGCCGCTCCAGATAGGCTCCGATGCCGCTTGCGGAATGCATCTGGCCACCGCTCATGACTCGTCGTGTCGGACGACCGTCACGCCAGGTGAGACCTCTTGACCTCGGCCGCGCAAGGCGCCCATGACGGCTTCACGCCGACTCGGGTACCAGGGGGACTTCCTTCCGGTATAGGCATTGGTGATCTCTTCCCGGGTTGCGATACGCAGGTTCCCCGGCTCCGCAGTCCACGGCCGATCCCCATGCATGGGGCCTCTCAAGTCAATGCCGTCCTCTCGGACGTCAATCACGATGCCTACTCGTCCCGTGGCGGTGTCCATCCTGATCCGTCCCACGGTGTGGTCCGTGGCCTGACTGTCCTTCTCCATGGCCTCGCTCCCCGGCAATTGGCACCAGCTACGATGCACGCTCGACTTGGTGACAGACAGTCAACGATGCATTGCGAGCTGTGGAAAGGTGCCACCATGGGGGCCAGCAAGGGGCCCCGGGGGGGCCAGCTCGTACGGGGAGGCACTGTGATCGGGAGCGTTATTCGAGCCGCCCGGGAGGCCGCGGGCCTGAGTCGTGTCGAGCTGGCGCGGAAACTCAACGAGGCCGCCGGTTACGAGCCGAGGAGCGGACCGTGTACGTCCGACCAGGTGAAGCGCTGGGAAACGGACAAGCGCAAGCCCGCACGCTGGCGACCCCACATTGAGACAGTGCTCGACCTGGATCTATCCGGCTACGGTGGTCAGGACCAGGGATCAGTGGGTATCACTGCGGTGGAAGGGGTTGAGCCTGTGGAGCGTCGCAATTTCGTTGGAGCTGGCGCACTTGTGGGGGTTGCGCTCAGCGCTCCGTCGGCGTCCGCCAAGGGCCGTCGCCTTGGCCGAACGGACGTCCAACGCTTTCGTCAACGGGTCGCTGATCTGCGCCGACTTGACGACTACGCGGGCGGATCGTCCGTCTTCCCTCTGGCCGCAGATGAGATCAACAAGTTGTCGACCTTGGCCGCCAAATCGAGCTATTCGGAGCCCATTGGCCGCGCCCTGCTGTCCACTCTCGGCGAGCTGTTCCAGTTCGCAAGCTGGACTGCGTTCGATGCGGGAAGGGTGTCGCAAGCCCGCCAATTGGCCGTAACAGCAGCTCGGGCTGCGAATCAGGCTGGTGATCGGACCCTGGCCGCAACGGCCTTGTCTGAACTGTCCTATTTGACAGCATCCTCATCGACACCGAAGGAAGGCGTGGCCATAGCCCGTGCCAGCCTGGCGAATGCCCCCGCGGATGTGCTGCCAGTTGTCCGTGTCGTGCTGGCGGATCGGCTGGCTTGGGCATGCGCTCGTGTCGGGGATGAGTCCGGCGTCGACCGTGCGCTAGGGCTCTCGGAAACGGCGCACGACGAACGAGACGTGAAGGCCATGGAAGAGCCGGACACGGTGTACTGGATCAACCGTGATGAGTCCCAGATCATGGCTGGCCGATGCTGGGCCGAGTTGCGGCGTCCGCGGAAGGCGCTTCCCATCTTGGAGGACTTGACAGCGCCATACGATGACACGCACGCCCGAGAAGTGGCGCTCTACGAATGCTGGCTCGCCGGGTCGTACCTTGATGCTGGTGACATCGACAGAGCCGTGCACGCCGCGGAACGCGCTGTCACACTTTCCCGTAGTACCGCGTCACGGCGGACAGATGCACAGATCGACGCCATGCTGAAGGGCTTCGAACCGCACAGTGACGGCGCATCGGTGCGCGAGCTGCTGGCGTCGGCCCGCTAGCTCGTCCTGTCGAAGCGCACAGACCCCCGTCAGTGACGGGGGTCTTGTCGTGCTGCTACTGGCCGTTCGGCCACCAGATCCGCCGGATGTCCGGACGCACCTCGGGCCGCTCCTCCCTCGTCTCCTGATCGGTCTCTCGGCTCCCCAGGCGCCGGCTGGACCGTCGGTCATTGTGGACTCTGCGTTGAGCCATACAGGCCCTCCCTAATCCGCTCTGCCAGCCGGGCGGTAGCGCCAACAGGCAGGAGGGGTCTCAGTCGTCGTCGGGGTCGAGTCCCATCAGCCGGAACGCTCCCTGCGGTGCCGTCAGCGCCGCCGTGAGCGCTATGAATGCCTCTTTACTCATCGTCAAACGGATCTTGCTTCCGTCCGCGGTTTCCTCGATCTGCACCGGCTCAGCGACAAAGCTGCCGGTACTCGGCACCTCCGGTTCCTGGCCGTTTGCCAACTGCTCCAGGGA
The DNA here is from genome assembly GCF_047218265.1 of Streptomyces sp. CY-1. Classification (NCBI taxonomy): domain Bacteria; kingdom Bacillati; phylum Actinomycetota; class Actinomycetes; order Kitasatosporales; family Streptomycetaceae; genus Streptomyces; species Streptomyces sp. CY-1. The sequence continues at coordinate 1,821,923 of NZ_CP178393.1, read as the reverse complement.
CTCAATCCCGGCCGTCATACACTTTCTGCACATAGCTCCCCCTTCGGGGCCTAGGGCTAGGGCGAGGCCCCGGCGTCTACTCCACGCCGGGGCTTCCGCCGTTAGACCAGCTCCTCACGATCGACCTTGAGAGCGGAGCCTGAGCAGCCGCTGGACCGGTCGCCGTCCTCGTCCACGAAGTCCGTAGCGTCGACCACTTCGGCGAAGACCTCACGCAACGCCTTGTCGAGCGTCGGCGTGGCCTTCTCCTCGTCGGCTGCGGCCATCAACTCCAACTGCGGCCGGAGCGACTGAGCCGCGCCCACGAAATCGGCGGTGGTGAGGAAGTGGGGCTTCTTGCCCTCCCGGGCGATGGCGTACCGCATGGTGCGGCTGATCGCCTCGGACGCGAACGCGGGGGTGAAGCCCTCGTATGCCTCGTACACCGTGTCGTACTCGATCACGCGCAGCATGTCAGCCGGGACCTTGGCCTTGATCAGTCGCTCGACGCCATGCTGATCCAGGGAGTTGATGCTGATCACCGCGTCCAGACGACCAGGCCGCAACATGCCCTTGTGGATCTTGTCCTTGCGGTTGGTGGTCAGAATCGCGATGACCTCCGACCCCTTCGCGCTGATGCCGTCGAAGCTGTCCAGCAGCTTGGAGATACGGGCCGGATCGCCGGCTTCGGCCACCACGTCGATGTCCTCGAACATGACCACCGCAGGCGCGTACAACTGGGCCGTGCGCATGGCGTCGTCCAGGTTGTCACCGGGACGAACACGAAGGAATGTCCACCCATGGGCCTCGGCCTTCTGGGCCGTCAGGAACGCGGCCAGGCTCTTGCCGGTGCCGTAAGGGCCCTCCAGCAGGACCGCCCTCTTCAGCGGCTCTCCCAGCTCGCGCATCAGCGGCGTGTGCTCGATGAGTGACCACACGTTGGCATCGAGCTGCTGAAGCACCTCATCCGAATAGACGACCTTTGAGGCGTCGACCTTCCGGAGATCCAGGAACCGCGGAGTGAGCTGATCGCCGCCTTCGAGAGCCTTGCCCCGGTAGATCGAGGAAGACTTCAGGTGCTTCTCGATCAACTTGAACAAGCCGTCCACCTGCGCTTTGACAGCGCGCGGGGCCAGGATTTCGACCGCCCCCAGAAGACCGGCCTCCCGGTCCCTCGTGGCCTGGATCTCGATCTGCGCGTCCGGTCCCAGCGGAGGGAACGCCGTGGTTCCCCACGGAACCTGAACGCTGCTGGTGATGCCGGTCGGCACATCCACGAACTGGGGCGGCTGCGGGCCAAAGAAGGTCTGGATCGTCTCGCCCACACCGGTCGTGCCGAACGCCTCCCTGAGCGCCAGAGTCACGGCGTGGGCGACATCGTAGGGCCGGTAGCGAAAGACCTTGCTGTAGTTGTGTTGGGTGCTCTGCTGCTCCTCCCAGCGCTCCAGGAATCGGCGGGCCTCGCCCACCCGGCCGCGGTACTGCTCGGGGAGGATGAACCGCTGCCCTTCGAAGACAAGGTCCGACTCACTGACCCGGCCGCCGCCGATCTCGGCCAGAAGAGCCATCGCGGCGCGCTGGCTCGCCTCCTCCGGACTCAGCTCCGTTGCCTGTCTGGTGTGCTGCTGCTGCATCGCCGTCAGGATGTCGGCGATCTGGTTGCGTGCCATGGCGTCCTCTCGATTGGGTGACATGGCTTGCCTATACGGGGTGTCCGTACGGGCAAGAAGCGTGCGCTGCAACGGCAGGAGAGGGAGCCGGAGCGCACGCCACTTGCTGGCACGGAAGGATGGACGGACACACGAGCAACGGGGGGCGTCTCGTGCCCGGGGGCGCGCCGGGGCTGAGGGAGGGATGGGGGCCGTGCACGGAGTACGCACCACTCCGTGCACGACGGACTCACCGGCGAGTGTCAGACCTTGCTGGCACACGCTCCACGGCCGCAGGGGGCGCCGCCGAGGGCGAAGCAGTCCGCGCGGTCGTAGCTCAGCGGGCCTCGTTCCTTCGCGGTGCGACGGCCGAGTCGGAACAGACGTAGGGCGGTGTTCTTGTCCTGGCCGTAGTCGATGAACTGTCCACTGTGCGGCGCGACGTAGGAGTACGACAGCGCCCAGCGTCCGTCACGCTCGAACAGGGACACGCGGTCGCCGTCGGCCGTTTCGTAGTGCCCGTGGATGTCCCACTCAACCCCCGTCGGGGGCTTCCAGTCCGGCGCCTCCAGGCGGTACCAGATGGACGCCCAGCGCTCCCGGTCCTCGTCGCTGATGCTGTCCGGGAACACAACAGCGTTGTAGTCCACGAGCCGCCCACGCTCGTCGCCGTGCTCCGAACGGAAGTCGGCGAACCAGAAACTGGGGCTGGCGGCGTGCTGGTAGATGTTCAGCACGATTGCGGGGCTGAGGGAACCGGGGCCCTCTTCCCCGGTGTGAGTAATGGCGACGCGGGCGCCCTTCTCCAGGGGCGGTGTGCGATCGTTGGCCATGGTCCTGTCCTTCCGTAGGTCACGGGACCGGAGGGGCCTCGGGCTGCATCCGGGGCCTCTCACATGTGGGCTGCACCGTGCAGTCCCAAGAGACCGGGCGCCCACCAGCGAGGCGCCCGGCGACTTGAGGCGACAGGCTCAGGCAGTGGCCATGGCCTCCAGCCAGTCAACCCACGGCATGCCGTCGATGGTGAACACTGCGCCGACGCCGTCGATGTCGTTCGGCTCCAGCTCGATGTCTTCGGCTCGCGCCGCTTCGATGACGGTCGTCTTGTCTTGGACTGCGTCCACTAGTACACCCCCATGGGGTGCGACTTACCGATGTAGCGGACCGTCGTCTTGGCGTACGGGGAAAGGTGCTCCCTGCCCCACTTCCTGGCCCGCTCCTGAGCGGAATGTGCACCCTTTTCTGACCTGACGACCTGTACGAACACCTCGCCTGACTGATCACCGGTACCCGGCCACTCGATCAGGGCCCAGTGGTAGGTCTTCGTCTGCTCCATGGTCCTCTCCTCCTGTAAGGCCAGGGAGCCGGGCACCCCGTAAACGGGAGAGGGCGCCCGGCAGTCTGGCGTCACAGGGTCAGGAGGATTCCGCCTCGCCGCTCTCCTCGGGTGGACTGACGGGCTTGCCCCATCCCGAGCAAATGCGATTGGTCCTCGGCTTGCCGTGGAAGACGAATTCCCCTTGCCTGACAGCAATGGGCCGCTTACATACTGGGCAACGGTGTCGCTTCGGGCCTTGCAGCTTGCGTTCCGCAACTTCCAAGGCGCTGCCCACGCTGTCCAGGCATGCCCTGATGACGCGTTCCGACTCGCTCAGGTTTTCCTGGGGCCGGTCGGCGGTCGCAACCTCGCGCAACTTGGCCAACTGGCACTGTACGGCCCGCACCAGTTCCAGCGGCTTCATCGCGTCCAGGTCCAAGACCTTGGTCAGCCCAGAGCGGTACGGGACGGGCCACGGGCAGCCGGGCCACTGGACGAGATAGACCCATTGCTTGTAGCGCCGATCGAACTCAATCGTCTCGACGGTGCCGACACGACCGGGCTCGCTCGGGTGGGTGACCTCGTCGCCCTCCTTGATCTCCTCCATGGTCACTCGCCCTTGTCCCTGTGCTCCTCGGTGCAGTCGCTCAAGCCCAGGTGACCAGACAGCATGTCTTCGGCCGCCTCCGAGGCACCGAGGGCGGCCAGCATGGCAGCCAGCGCGTTGACTTCCAGGCATTGGAGCGCCGGAGCCACTTCCGCCGGGGAGACCCTGAAGACCTTGACGAACTGCTTCGCCACTTCGTCCGGGATCCGCGCCATGGTCATCCCTCCTCGATCCACGCGGTGGTGTCGCCGTAGATCTCCATGACGCGAACGACCAGCTTCTCCGCGAGACCGAGCAACGGAATGCCGCAGAGGACCGCGCGGTCGTTGCCGTCCTGGTCCTTAGTCCACACGGTGTAGGTCATCAGCGCCGCTCCCCGGTCGCGTAGCTCTCCGGCCGTGGCATCGATGCGCTCAAGTCTCCGGACTGCCAGACCAGGTAGGCGGTGTGCCAGGCGCTGTAACCAGCCGGGTCACGGTGGGACAGTTCCTGTGCGTGCCTCTCGAAGTCCTCGCGCACCTGGGCCGCGTTAGCGGTCGTCTGAGGCCGGAAGGGAGCCCGGCCGGTGTTGTCCCGCACAGGCGCCCCGGGCGTAGCCAGGTACGCCGACCACTCCACGTTGCGTCGCAGCGTGGCCAGGTCCTGCCGGAAATACCCCTTGAGCGGCCCGTCCGCGTACTTGTACCTGTCCAAGATGGTGTCCGGGTTCTCGTGGGCGCACGGCGGCCACGTCGTACCGCACTTCCCGCACGCGGGGAGGAAGTGCTTCGCGGCCTCTCCGGGAGTCATAGACTCGCCGTTCACCAGGTAGCGCAGACCGCCCGCTGCTGGGTCGAAGGTGGGACTAGGGGCTCCGGCCTCCCGTAGCAGCGTGGCAAGACTCTTGCGCGTGTGCTTGATCTCCATGGCCAACCTCTCCAGTTCCTTGGCCATATGGCGGGGCCCGGGGTGCCACCCGAGGCCCGCGCTCCGTTCCTGTAGGAGCACAGCGACGGCCCGCCGCAGGGGCGGGCCGCACTGGTGATCCGGCAGGATCAGGTGCCGTAGCCGTCGGCCGTGACGTCGCGGCCGTTCTCTGTGATCTGAATCGAGATGCCGTGCGGGCTGAGCACGCCGCACCGGAAGTCGCCCCGGCCAGGGGTCACCTCCTGCCCGTCCGTGCCGCACGGGCACGCCTGGCGTGCCCGCTCGGCCTGTCCTTCTGCAACATCACGCTGACGGTGCGGGCCGGAGACCAGTTCTCCGCCCTCGTTCCACACGAGGAATTCGCGCGCCATGGTCAGTCGCCCTCGCCTACGGCCTCGCGACCGTGCCAGCGCGGGCCTTGAGTCGTGGTGATCTCGATGGCTAGCCAGTCGTTGCGGATGGGGGACCCGTCGTGTGTGCCCGGAGCGTGATGCTTGACTTCCGTCACCGTGGAGTAGACCCCACGACAGAGAACAAGATCACCCCGACTCAGCGTGGGATCGGACGCGCTCTTGCAAGAGCCCGGACCGCGCTTGTTACCTTGGTTCATGGCCTACCTCTCCAAGGATTCCTAGGCCAACTGCGACGGCCCCGGGTGCCACCGGGGCCGTTGCTCTACCCCTGTCGAGAGCACGGCGACGGCTCACCCGGAGGTGAGCCGCGCCGGTACTCCGGCAGGGGTCAGTCCTGGTTGTGCTCGCACTCGTCGCGGTCCCCGTCCGCGAACGCCACCCAGTGGGCAACGGACGGCCCGGCGGGAGGCTCGAAGACGAACGTGTGGGTTCGCCCGTACGTCTCGGGGTGGTTCAGCCGGTAGGTCAGATCGCCGAGAGCGATGGCGGACAAGAACGCTTCGACGTCTACAGCCACACGGTTCCAGTCACATGCAGATTCCGGGTGCGGCTCCAGGGCCCAGCAGGCTTCGTAATAGAAGTCCTGCTGATCCTTCAGCGCGTGTCGCAGACCGTCCATCGCGGCCTCGATGGTGGCGAAGCACGCGGGAGCGTCCTCCGGCGCCTGGTCGTCGGTCGTGTAACCCACGTGGATGTGCATGGGCACGGGGCGCACCCACATGCCCGACCATCCCGGAACGCGCCCGGTGTCACCCGCCCCCTGCCTGTGCAGCAGATACCCGCACAGCGCTTCAAGGGCTGCGCGGTCGTTCTCCAGCGTCTGGACGTCCACCCCGCGACGGACGGCATCCATGAGCCACATCGCGTCGCCCCTGGGCATGTAGCCCGTGTTCACGAAATGGGCTGTCCGGTAGTCGTTGTAACCCGACGCGATCGCCCGAGCCGTGCCGTGGTCGATGACCCCTCCGCGCTGGCGCGCGGCCTTGACCGCATCCTTGATCATCTGTTTGTCGCTCATGGCCAACCTCTCCAGTTCCTTGGCCATTGGCAGAGTCCTCGGAGTGCCATCCGGGAACTCTGTGGTTCGCTCCTGCGGAACCAAGAGGACGGCCGTACGGGACGGCCGCCCGATGGGACTTACAGGACCACCGATTCCGGCAGCTTCCGAGCTGCGGAACGAACGGTGCGGTAGGTGGGGCAGGTGCGCGAGAACGTGAAGACCCGTCGCCCGAGGCGAACGCAGCGCATCGACGCAAACTTGATCGTCTGTTGCATGATCCCTCTCCGATGATCACGTTGGTTCTCCTGCGGAACCAAGGGGGCGCCCGTACGAGACGGGCGCCCGATGGCTCTTACAGGTCAGGGCTGTTGGCCAGCCCATACGGGAATGGGCTGGCCGCCCTTCCCGTGATCGATGTGGTGACAACGCCACTCACCGCGAGGCCCGGGGACCGGCGCGGGACCGAAGTCGCCCCACTGGGTCTCCCTGTCGGCACAATCGATGGAGTGGCCACAGTCAGGGATGATCCACTCATCTTGAGCACTCATGATCAGCCCACCGTGACGGTCACGACCGTGAAGCCCTCGGTCGCGAACGCGACCCATCCACCCTGGTAATTGCGCTGGACGTACCGGACGGCACGATCCGCGCTCACGCGCTCGGTGTGGTCCATGAGCGGGTGATCCTCAGCCAGACAGTCAGTCGCCCAGTCGCGGGCAGCTTCGATCTGGTCGGGGGTGGCGTCGACGGACGCGCGGTGTCCGGGGAGCGCTACGCGCCATTCGTAGGCGGAACACTCCAGACAGAGAGTGCCGACGATGCCCGTGACGGGTAGGGCGTTGCGGCAGTCTCCGAACTGGCACTGCCCGGCACCTTTGTGGAAGCCGCAGACACACGTACCGGCAGTCGCGCAGTCTCCATCAAGGTGCGCATCCACGCACTTGCCGTTGTTCAGCTTGACGTAGCTCATGATCCCTCTCCATTGATCATGTGATGACTCATCAAGCGAGCAGGGACACCGGGATGCCACCGGAATCCGCCCCTGCCCGCATGACGAGTGACGAACAAGGCGCGTCATCACCGCGCGTTCGTCGCTCGCAGGTACCCGCACCAGCGTTCATCTGCATGGCGCATAGGGGCCCTTACGTTGCGGTCACGGACTAGGCCAGCACTCGCACCAGTCATGGCGCCGGGTGTTATCGGGAGGTCTGCGCCGTGTGGCGCGATCGTCTCGGAACCGATCACCGGGTGATGGTCGCGGCTGGTGGCACTGTCGCCTGTCCGTCCGGTCGTGTTCTGGTCCGACCGGCCACCCTTCCGAGCACGTCTGCGCCGCCACCCCGGAAGGGATGCGTTGCCGGTTACCTCCCCGCTCACCCTCTCCCCTCGCGGGGGTGGCCATGTCGGGGGTCGTCACCCGGTAGACGTGCTCTCCAGTTCTCAAATCGGCGTGAACGGCCAGTGAAGACCGGCCAGTTCGAGCCGTGCAATCCCTCCCGGTTCGTCCGCTGTGCGTGCTCCCCGGTGGGGGTGCCAACACTCCTCTTCATCCCAGTTATGGGTCAAGTGTTACGATGGTAAAGAGAGTTCAAAGTCATGATTAGCCATCAAAATGCCTGCTCACAGGTATGAATGAGAAAGGTTGCAGGGTCAATCCAAGATTGTTTGGACGTCCATGTATCCCAAGATCGGGTCTACGCGGGTGACATGGAGTGTCATCCCCGCTTGTGTGCAGGGTGTGAAGCTCTGGCCGATGGGTGACCGGCACACACGGGCGCGAATGGGCGCACACGGGGCGCAAAGGCGAATTGAGCTGGACGGTCCCAATCGAGTGCCGCTCGGGCACGCATGGCCACCTGCTGTGGCCTGTGACGAAAGAGGAAGAGGGGGGTGTCACTCGCCCGATGTCACCCATGCCCGGGTTGGCCCTGTTGGGCTGGCCGCTGGTGGCCGACGGCCACCCATGGCAGGCCATCGGCCTGCCCTTGTACATGTGTGGCCATCGGCCCACATGTCCTAGTGGGCACCGAGCAAGCCACATCGTGGCTGGTCAGGGGCTCGGTGTCCACCTCGCCTCATCCCATCGGGCCCGGGGGCCTGTAAGGCCCATATCGCCCCAAGGTGGACATGTCATGTCCACTCTGACCCCCGGGTTTTTAACCCGGGCCCGATGGGATGGGATGGTCACAGACCTCCCATCCCTCACAAACCCCCCAGGTCCAGGGCGCTCTGACGGAGCGCTGATATGGCCGGATAGAGCCGGGCTTCCTGGAGTCAGCCCCGGCTCGCCGGCCTGCTGGCGGCCGTCGGCCGCTCCGCGGGCGCCGGGCGCCAGCGGCTCCCGCGTCGGTCGACGCGGGACAGGGGAGCCCCGACAGGGGAGAGCGTGGGCATTACTCCACGCCAGCGCGGCATGTGCAGGGGATCGCGGGGTGTACCTCACCCGCCTTCGTTGACCCGCCACGGCGCTCCGGCCTCCGGGTGTCCCATCTGCTCGTGGGTGCGCTCAGTCGACCCTGAGCGCGTTTGGGCGGCGCCCTCTAACGGCCTGCATCCGCCGTCGCGGCGGGCGACCGGGGAGCGTGCTCGACCCGGCACGGCATAGGTGACATCACGGGCGTCGAAATCGCAATCGCGACACGGAATCAACTTTCCGCATCATGAAACTTGGATCGCTCGCGAAATGGCACGAGCCGAATGTAACCTCCCCCGCCGATCGGGCCCCCAAGGGCCCCCAGGCGCTGGGGAGGTGGCAGATGGCCAGGCTGATAGCCGATCCGGCCAAGGTGCCGCCACTCAAAGCGAAAGATCGCCGGGCCGACACGAACAGCGCCCGGGACGCCAAGGGCATCATCCTGGCGACGGTCCGCATGGGCGGGACGGTTGAGGAGGGCTGCCGACAGGCACGCCGTGCCAGGTCGTCTTACGACTACTACCGCAAGACAGATCCCGACTTCCGCGTGCTGGTCGACAAGGCCCTACAGGCGAAGATCGAGCGGGCCAAGGGCAACCGCGAGGCGCTGCCGGACTTCCCCGAGTTCTCTGAGCGGTACCTGGGGATGCGGCTCTTCCGCCATCACCTCCAGTGGTACGACCTGCTAGAAGGGCGAGAGCCGCGGGACCTTCATCCGCGCCAGCGCTTCGTTCGGGGTGACGATGACCAGATCCTGGTCAACACTCCACCCGAGCACGCGAAAAGCACGACCCTCACGGTCGGTTATGTGGTCTGGCGCATCTGCCAGGACCCCAACATCCGTGTCTTGCTGATCTCCAAGACACAGGACATGGCAAAGAAGTTCTTGCTCTCGATCAAGGAGCGCTTGGCCGAGTCCGAGACCTTCGCCGACTTGCAGACCGCGTTCGGTCCGCCCGGCGGATTCGCCGAGGGCGCAGCGAGCTGGACCGCAGACAAGATCTACGTGGCCGGTCGCGACTCCGGCGAGAAGGACCCGACGGTTCAGGCTGTCGGCATCGGCGGCCACATCTACGGCAGTCGCTGCGATCTCGCGATCATGGATGACTGTGTGGACCACACGAACCACCAGCAGTTCGAGTCACAGATCACGTGGATTCAGAATCAGGTCGGTTCTCGTGTGGCCGACGCTGGCGGTCGGATGCTGCTCATCGGCACCCGGATGGAGACGGTGGATCTCTATAGCGAGATCTTGAAGCCGTCCTATTACACCGAGGGCGAGAGCCCTTGGACCTATCTCACTCAGCCTGCGGTCCTGGAGTTCGCCGACGATCCCAAGGATTGGGCGACGCTCTGGCCACGCACGAACCGGCCGCCGGTCACCATCGCGGCCCGCAAGCTGGTTGCCCAGGACGAAGACGGACTCTGGCCAATGTGGGACGGTCCGGCCCTGGCGAAGAAGCGCCGGAAGATGAGTCCGCGGAACTGGTCGATGGTCTACATGCAGGACCAGGTGTCCGACGATGCGGTGTTCAAGCAGGAAGACGTACAGGGTTGCGTTGACCGGGCCCGGTACCCGGGGCGGCTGATGGATGGCCAGTCTCAACACCGTAAGTACGGCATGGATGGCCTCCTGGTGGTGGCCGGGCTCGACCCGGCGGCGGCCGGCTGCACGGCCATGGTGGTGGTAGGTCTCGACCGACGGACCGGCGTCCGTTGGCTGCTGGACGTGGTGAACAAGCGCGGGATGCCGCCTCATGAGCTTCGCGCTGAGATGCGTCGGCTCACCGAGCGGTACGGCATCTCAGAGTGGCGAGTCGAGAAGAACGCCTATCAGGCGTCCTTGGTCCAGGACCAGGAGATCCGGAGCTTCCTGGCCGCGCGAGGCTGCCTGATCACCGGGCACCACACCGACGCGAAGAAATGGGACTCGGACTTCGGCGTGGCCTCGATGGCGACCCTCTTCGAGGGCTGGCGGGACGGCCGGAACCTGATCCGGCTCCCCAGCCAGACCCAGTCCGAAGGCGTACGGGCCCTGATTGAGCAACTGTGCTCGTGGTTCCCGGAAACCAGGGGCTTGACCGACACCGTTATGGCCTTGTGGTTCGTGGAGATCCGCTGTCGAGAGCTGATGTTCGGCGAGACGGACGGATGGCACGTCCAGACCAGCGAATTCAGCTCCGCGCGGGACCGAGCTGGCCAATCGGTGATCGATCTGGACTTTGCTCTGCAACAGCAGGGCTCGGGGGCCTGGGACGGCTCCATGCACTGGTGAGGAGTACGACATGGCAACCCCGCTGACCGCTGACCGAGTCCTGGCCGCCCTCCGGGCAGAGGGGCTGACTGTGCATGAGGTCCGTAGCTGGCGGACGCATAGCCGCAACCACAAGGGCGCCTGGGGGCCGGTGAACGGGGTCATGCTCCATCACACGGCCTCCGGCAGCTCCGGAATTATCGACGCCTGCTACGACGGCACGGCTTCCCTGCCGGGACCGCTGTGTCATGGGGTCATCGATAAAGCGGGCGAGGTGTGGATGGTCGGCCACGGCCGCGCCAATCACGCGGGCGGTGGAGATAGCCGGGTCCTGGCCGCCGTGGTTGGCGAGTCGTACGGGGATCGGCCCCCGGCCACACACGAGCACCAAGGCAGTTCTGGCGCTGTCGATGGGAACAGCCACTTCTACGGCTTCGAATGCGTCAATCAGGGCGATGGACACGACCCGTGGCCGACAGTGCAACGGGTCACGATGGTCAAGGCAGCCGCTGCCCTCTGTCGAGCGCACGGATGGGGCGCCCGGAGTGTCATCGGCCATCTGGAGTGGTCCGATTGGAAGCCGGACCCTCGGGGGCTTGGGATGCCGGGTCTCCGGACAGATATAGCGGCTTGCCTCAAGCTCCCGGCCGGGAAGTGGAAGCCCACTTCTTCGGCCCCCGCCCCCAAGCCCTCCTTCGAGCAGCGCCTTGCGGCACTGGAAAAGCGCGTGAAGCTCCTCGAAGCGCGGAAGTAGTCGTACAGGACGTACATTTTGCACATTGGAGGTGGCCATGGCGGACATGTCGGTGATCACGCGCCGCGTCGAGGCGCTTCGCCGTGATGCCTCCGAGCGGGATGAGCGACACCAGACGATCACTGATGCTCGCGCCCAGAAGATCGACAACATCGCGCCCGGGAGCATGCCGGACGCCTGGCCGCGACCGATCACGGCGAACCTGATCGACACGAGCGCGCGTCAACTGGCGGAGCATCTGGCGCCGCTGCCGTCGATCAACTGCGCCAGCGGAGTCATGACCTCGGAGCGGTCGAAGAAGTTCGTCGCCAAAAAAACCAAGATCGCGTACAGCTACATCATTGACTCCGCCTTCAAGGCAAAGATGCCGACCGGAGCAGACTGGTATCTGACTTACGGCGCCATGCCCATCGTGGTCGAGCCCGATTTCACGGCTGGTCGGCCGCGGCTCCGCATCGACAACCCGATGAAGCACTACGCCCAGTACGACCTGAGCGACAGAATCATCAGCTACACCAAAGTGTGGCGGGAGAAGGCGTCTCAGCTCGCCTCGAAGTTCCCCGAGCACGCTGCCGCCATCCTCGGCAAGGACCAGCCCTTCGGCCGCCAGACGGGTGGAGACACCGAGCTGGAGCTGATCAAGTACTGCGACAAGAGCGTGTACGTGCTCTATATGCCGGAGCGCCGAAACCTGGTCCTGATGGAGACCGAGAACCGCTTCGGTAAGGTCCCTGTCGCCATCGCCCGAAAGGCTCTCTGGGATGACCAGGAGCGCGGTCAGTTTGATGACGTGGTCTGGCCGATGCTCGCGCACAACCGGATGGCCATGCTTGGCCTTCAGGCGACTCAGCAGACCGTCAGGGCGCCGCTGGCCCTGCCGACAGACGTACAGAAGATCCCGTTCGGTGATGATGCGGTGATCAGGACGAACAGTCCCGAGAAGATCCGCCGGGTGGGCACCGACATGCCCCAAGCGGCCTGGCAACAGGACGCGCTTCTCCAGCAAGAGGTCATGCGAGGCACCCGCACGCCGGCCAGCGCGACCGGCGATGTGAACGCGAGCATCATCACCGGCCGTGGAGTCGACGCCCTCAACGGGGGCTACGACATCCAGGTAGCGACAGGTCAGCTCGTGATCGGCCACGCCCTGGAGCAGGCGCTAGAGCTGGCCTTCGAGATGGACGAGAAGTATTGGCCGGACGCCCAGAAGTCCATCTCGGGTGTGATCAACGGGACCCCGTTCGAGGAGAGCTATACCCCCTCGAAGGACATCAAGGGGAACTATCGGGTCAGTGTCAGCTACGGCTTCGCCTCCGGCATGAACCCGAACCAAGCCCTGGTCTTCCTCCTCCAACTCCGCGGTGACCAGCTCGTCTCTCGCGACTTCGTACAGCGCCAGCTCCCCATGGATGTGGATGTGGCCATGCTCCAGGCCGAGGTGGACAAGGAGCAGACGACCGACGCCCTGAAACAGGGCGTGTTCGCCCTGCTCAGCAGCATCGGAATCATGGCGCAGCAAGGCATGGACCCGACCATGATCCTCACCAAGGCCGCTCAGCTAATCGAGTTGCGCGAGAAGATGCCGATGCATGAGGCGATTCTGACCGCGTTCAAGCCGGAGCCACAGCCCGCGACTGCACCCGCTGAGGCGGGTCCGCCCGGCACCCCGGGCTCCGAGGGGGGTCAGCCCGGGGTGCCCTTCGGCATCAACCCTGCCAGTGGTCTCCCGGCCGGCGTGGCCCCTGGCCAGGCTCAGCTCGGCCCTGGCGGCAAGCCGGATCTTCAGACCCTGTTGGCCGGTCTCACGTCTGGCGGCGGGTCAACCCTTTCCGCCTCCGTCAAGAGGAGTGTCCCCGCATGAGCGAGTGTCGCAAGTGCGGCCGAGAAGACGGCCACTGGCTTGGGTGCCCGGCGGCCGAGGAGCAACCCGCCGCCGACGTAGCGACCTGCGCCCGCATCGGGTGCACGAACCCCCCGGCGGTCAGTAAGGGGCCTCGGCCGGCGAAGTACTGCGACGATCACAAGACAGGGAGCAAGAAATGAGTGACACCGGATTCAGCGGCGACCCTTTCCATGAGGGCGGCAGCCAGCCCATGGACGGCCTCAAGGGAACCTCGGCCGGGGTGCACACCCAGACGCCCATGACCAGCGCGAATAGTGGCGACACCAACGGCAACACGACGACGCCGAACATCACCGGGTGGACCACCACGAGCCTCGGTGACAAGCCGAAGGGCACCGGCAACAACGACAAGAACGAGGCTCACTGACGAGGAGGGGCCCATGGCGAGCGGTGGATACCGCAAGCCCAGTGCCCCCGCCCCGGTCTCCGGGCCGGGGGCACTGAGTAAGAGGACCGACGGCGGGCCATCCCAGCCGATCCGCACACCGTCCGGCGGCGCGTACGGCGAGCGCCAGCAACTCGAACAGCTCCAGCAGTCGGCGCCGCTGGCTGCCAGCCCCGGCGGAGACGTGGGCAACCCGCAGTCCGCCCAGGACATCACCGCGGATCTGGTCGGTTTCGACCAGCCGAGCCAGCAGCCGGACGTGCCCGTGACGGCGGGCGCCGAGCTGGGCGCCGGGCCGGGCCTGGAGGCCCTGGGCCTGCCTAACGAGCCCGACGAAGACATGCGGCGGCTCCTGCCCTACATCCCGGTTCTGGAGCACATGGCCAGCCAGCCGGGGGCCTCGAAGGCGGCCCGGAACCTGGTACGGCAGTTGAAGGGGATGGCCCCCTGATGGCGGGCAAGGCTGGCGCCAACCGAGGCGTCCGGAACAGCACCACTCGGATCACGGTCACGGACGTCGCCCTGATCCGCTATTTGCACGACCGTGGGTGGGGCTACCGCCGCATCGCGCGGCGTGTCGGGTGCTCCTGGGATATCGCCCGGGATGTTCTGCGTGGGAAAAGCTGGGAGTGGGTCAAGTAATGGAGTGGTTCACTCAGCTCGGCAATATGGCGGCGTTCATGCCGGACACCCCCGCCCTGGCCTGGGACTTCACACTCAATGGCGCGGACCCTGACACGGTCGGTTATGGCTTGGCCTACGGGCTCCAGGCGATGCCGACAGCCATCGATGTGTACTCGCCCGATGAGCCGTCTTTCAGTGCCCCGGACTTCGGAGGCATGAACGAGCAGGCTGATACAGGGGTGTTCTGATGGGCTTCGGGGATTGGATTAAAGACGGACTCGACAGCGTATCCAACGCGTTCAACGCCATCGACCGCTACACCAACCCTTTCCATTCCGACGTCACATGGCATCACGGGAATGCCACTCACAACCCTGAGAAGGATCAACCTCTCTCAGCGGCAGTCACCCCGATCAGCACGGGTCTAGAAAAGGCCATGGCAACCCTGAACTGGGCATACGACAACGGAGTCAGTCAGCCGTTGTCTACCGCGACCCTGGTCAGCGCTCAGGGGTTCGACAGTCTGGTGTCGGCATCCGATTGGGGAAAAGCCTGGCATGCGTCCAACAACATCAGCCCCGGCCAGGCAGTTTGGATTGGACTGACTAAGGGCGAGTCAGGCGCGGAAGCGGCGGTCAACTCTCCGCTTCGCTATGCCACGCCGCCCGCTTCAGCGCTGCCGCCGAATTGGAAAGACCTGAGCGAGGAGGAGCAACAGCAACTGCTCAAGCAGGCAGGTATGCCTGCGATCGGCAATGCCTATGTTGAGCGCCTTCGCCGAGACAGCGACTTCTTCAAGTACTCCAGTGGCGCCGTGGACTTTGGCCTGCGCTGGTGGGCTGACCCCGCCGTCCTAGCGGGCAAGGGAATCGGTCGAGCCCGACGCGGGGTCATTAAGCCCCGACCCAAGGGCGGCTGGACCACGACGGATATCAACGAGCTGATGTCAAATTCGACCATGACCAAGGCTCAGAAATTCCTGTGGGAGAACAAAGACAACCCCGCCCTACTGAACAACTTGACCATGGCCCGGCAGTCGGGCATGGGGCCGCGGTTCGGCGGCATCGTCTCCAAGCTCCAGTCACCGGACGAAGTCCATCAGTTCTTGCGTGTCTCCCTGGGCGACGTGGAGGCCAGGGCACAACTGGAGGGGGAAAACCTGCTGGCGGCCAACCGGATGCAGAAGGACACGGCCCGGCTGGCCGAGCTGGACCTGATGCGAGGCCGCTACGCGGGCATGCCCACCATGGAGCGCCTGGTCCAAGAGCGCATGGACGAGGTCACACGCCAGATCAACGCGGATGAGGATCTGGTGAGCCGCTACAACGGCATGCTGGACCACTACGCGGAGCTGGACGCCGTCAACCTCACCAGGTGGTCATTCGCCCGCGCGGAGCGCCGAACGGCTGCACAACGGGAGTTCAGGACCGGGCCCGCACGGGGCAGCACCGCTCGCCCGAGCCGGCCAGACCACCCAGCTATCGGCTTCTCGCGCGTGCACAGCGATTTCGACGGCACGCCACTGACGGTAGTACGGAGCTTCAAAGAGGCACATCCGAACGGGCTGATCTCCATCGATGACATCCATCCGGAATCAGTCGATGAACTACGCGGTCACATAGCCCGAATTCCGGGAATCGGGCCGGACATCCGCCAGGACATCCTGAACCGGTACCTAAAGACCGGCACCGAAGGCGAACGACTCGATGTCTTGGACAAGGTGGGCGCCCTTGGCGTGGGAAAAGTCGCGGAGAAGCACGGACTGTCGGCCGACGAGGGCCTGACGCTCTACAATGCGTATCGCTCGCGCATTGGCGCCCAGCAAGAAGGGCTGCGCCGTTATTCGGCCGCCACCATGCCAGGTGAAGCAATCCACGTGGATGAGTTCATGTCCGAGGGCGGCAAGTTGAGCGTGCACCCGAATATGGTCACACGGCTGGCGAATGACCACGTGATGATTGATCTGCAAGCCCTGGACAAGACGCTGGCCAGACACTCAAGCGCCATAAAGGCGTTGCGGAGGAAGGGCTACGGCAATCCCGACTGGATCACGGACCGGCTTGATTGGTTCAATCATCTGTGGAAGTTCGGGACGCTGTTCAGGTTGGGCTACATTCCCCGAGTCCTCGGTGACGATCTAGCCGGCCAGGTGGCCCGCCTTGGGGCAGCCACTATGGCAATGCGCGCCGGGTACGGCGTGAAGAATCTGGCTACAAACCTCGCCCACTGGAAACCTGCCAGTCACTATGAAGCGCGGGAAGAAGCGGCTCGCGAGGGACTGCGGTATGCGGACGAGGAGATTGCCAGGATCCAGCCATCCGCGCTCGCACTTCGTGCACGAGTGAAGGCGCACGAAGCGCTTAACCAGGGCCAAGTTGCCAAGGCGCAGAGATTGCGGCAGGCGGCAGAGACCAAATTGGCCGCCCTACCCCAAGATGCTCCTGCCGCGCGCCGGTCGGCGCTGGGGAAGCAGATCGAGAAGCACAAGAAGACCGAGCGCCTGGCTGCGGACCGCCTCAAGGCGGGACTGCCGAGCAAACAAGCGCGGTTGTCCGAACTGGACGAGCAGTTGGCGCACCTGGCGAGCGGTCGTGAGGACTCGTTGGCCGCGATCGATGTGGTGAAGTCGGCCCGGGAGCGGGGCTTTCGTCAGTCTAGTCAGCTCTACAAGTCGCCAGAGGTGGCCCCTGGCGTAGTCCTGCCGCCTGCCCTTGGGGGAAACAAGGGCGAGTACTTCCAAAAGATGATCTCTTCGGATGACTCGCTTCACAATCTGTTCTCCTCCAACAAGAAGCTGGTGCACAACAACCTGATTCGGTCCTTCAGCCACTCCGGTGTCTCGATCTCGTATCCGCAGGATTCCAAGCTCTTTGTCGCTAGCTGGCATCAGGCGATCAACACCCAGATCATGCAAGACCAGCTAGCCGTCCAGGCAGTCAAGGGTGCCTCCATCGAAGACATGACCAAGTGGCTCGTCGCCACACCCGCAGGGAGGGCGTACCGCAAGCGGCTTGGCATCAAGCACGCGAGCGACGAACGCGTTGCGGCCAGCGTGTACCACGATGTGGCCGAATACCTGCCGACGCCTGAGGTACGCCAGGCCGCCTTGAAGGGCGAGGCAGACGAGGCGTTTTTGACGAAAGCGGCTGACGACGGCATGCGGCCCTTCGAGGTTCACACGACTCAGCTAGGCGAGACCATGGCCGGGTCCAACCGCCTGAGCCAGGGGATGGACCGTGTCATTGACGCCTGGTTCAAGACGGTGGCCAGCCTCCCCGCGGACCGCATGGCTCGGCACCCTCTGTTCAATCAGCTCTACGAGGGCCACGGCCGACAACTGGCCGCTCAGGAGCTGAAGCAGGGCGCCAAGTTGGCCCAGAAGGACGCCGACCGCATCGCCGAGACCGCGCGTCGGCTGGCCTTGAGGGACACGCGCAAGCTCGTCTTCGACATCGCGCACCGCTCCGACGCCGCCCACGCCCTCCGGTTCATCTCCCCCTTCTTCGCGGCCACCACGGAAGCCTGGCAGCGGTGGAGCCGCATCGTCGCCGACCGCCCCCAAGTCGTCGGCTATGCGCACAACTTCTTTAACGCGCCGGCTAGCTGGGGCTGGATGCAAGACCAAGACGGTAACCGGATTCTTGCCGACGGCACGGTCATCGACCCCGTCACAGGAAAAAAGCGTCTGGTGCCCAAGGGGGACCGGTTCATCATGGCCAGGGTCCCCAAGTTCCTTGCCGACAGCCCTGTTGGCAAAGCATTTGGGATGGACCCTAGCGGCCGATGGTTGATCTCCCAGGACTCCATGAACCTGGTCACCCAGGGTGACCCGTGGTTCAACCCGGGAACTGGCCCGATCGTCAGTATCCCCGTCAACGAATTCGTCAAGGACAAGCCCTCTGACGCTGAGCTGGCTCGCAAGCTCGGTGTTCTCCCCTTCGGGCCGGTGACTGGTGGGTTCTTGGGACAGAACCCGCTGGGGCGGGCGGCCGACCAAGTATTGCCCCCAGCCGTCAAGAACTTCTTGACCGCATTCGACACCAGCGACGAGCGATACCAGCGCGTCAAGCTCCAGATCATGCAGCGTGCGGCCTATGAACACGCCAATCTCGGCAAGCCGATGCCATCAGCCGAAGAGATAGCCAGCATGACCAGGAACTATTGGCTCTTCTCGGCGACGTCCGCCTTCCTCCAGCCGTTCGCCACTCAGAAGCCGGACAATTACCAGTTCTTTCGCGACCAGTACAACAATCTGCGCCGCAAGAACCCGCTTACTGCCGACGAGGAATACTTGAAGCGCTTTGGCGAGTCACATTTCATCTTCGCTCAGGCGACCTCTGACGGTTCCGGAATCCCAGCCACGAAGAAGGCCGTACAGCTCTCGAAGGAGTACGGCGACATCATCGCCACGAACCCCGAGCTGGCCGCGCTCATCGTCGGCCCGGAGGGCAATGGCCCCTTCTCTCCAGAGGCGTACGCGTATCAGCTCACGACGCCCCTCATTCCTGGCGGTGCGGAGATGCAGCGCCGGAAGCTGTCGGCCGACGAGGCCATGGCGGAGAATCAGCGCCGCCTGGGTTGGGCCAGATACACCGGCATGATGAATCGCATCTCCGCGGAACTGCACAAGCGAGGGCTCAATAGCTTCGCCGACGAAGGCGCCGAGGACTTGACGAACATGCGGGCTGCCGTGGCCCGGCTGTACGGAGACCCCCTCATGCCTGACGGCTCACGCAATCCGTACTACAACAAAGAGTGGAGCAAGGACTTCTTCACACTCGACGCTCGCCGGTACGACCGCCTTATACCGGCAATGACCGAGGTGGCCAATTCTCGGCTGGCCGACCACCCCAATCGAAGCGACCTTCGCGTCTTGCGTGAATATCTCGTAGGCCGGAAGGCCGTGCTGGCGGTCCTCGTTGAGCGAGACAAAGATGGCGGAGCCAAAACGCTGGGAGCCAAAGCGAACGCGGATCTGGCTCAGTCGTGGAGCCGATACGTGGACAGTCTCATTGAGAAGGATACTCGGTTCGGTGATCTCCATCACCGTTACCTGGCGCGCGATATGGGCGTGGATCTCCAGGACATAGCCAATGAGGAGGCGGAGTGACCATCACGGGCAAGGGCGACCCCTCCAGCGATGAATTGGTGATCTTGAAGAAGTACTTCGGCGCTGGTGGTGGAAAGTCGAGCGGCAGCGGCCGGGTTTTCATGGGTACGACGTGGGAGACCAGTGGCCCGCACGGAAGTTCTGGATCAGTCGCCCCAGAGAAGAAGCCCACGAGCATATGGGTTTCCGAGGAAGACGCTCTGGGCGACTTCTACAACTGGTCGAGCAAGCAACAGCGGGACTTTCTGGCGAAGGGCATCATTGGCGGTCAGCTCAAGTTGGGAGACGGGCCAGTTGAGGCCGGGAAGCTCTGGTCCAAACTGGTCAAGGAGGCCGCGAAGTACGGTGCTGCTGACAAGAAGGTATCTCCTCTCGACATCCTAGCCGCCTATGTCGGAAGTTCTGGCGGAAAGTCCGCATGGGTGCGGCAGGGCGATTTCGAAATCAACAGCGTTACCGGAGAGAAGCGATACGTCGGCCCACGGTTCAAGACCGAGACTCAATCCCGGGTAGACCTGACTGACCCAGACACCGCGCGGGCAATGGCGACGAAGCTATTTCAGGACATGATGGGCCGCGACCCCGGAAGTGGCGAGCTGACCGCATTCGGTAGGGCCCTGAATGAGGCCGAGCGATCGAGTCCCGTCGTCCAGACGACGACCACCGAATATGACATGAAGACTGGCGAGTCGATCGGCGCCAACACGACGTCTAGCGGCGGACTCACCGCCGACGCTCGGGGCTACCTCGGGGAACAGCAGATCAAGAAGAAGAAAGAGTACGGCGTCAACCAGGCAGTCACGACCTATCAGAACGCGCTGGAAAGCCTGATCTATGGGGCCCCTGATGGCGCAGGGTGAGGACATCGTTAGCACGGCCAGATCGGCTCTTGGAGTGCCCTATGTCTGGGGTGGCAACAGCCTGAAGTCTGGAGTTGATTGCTCAGGACTCGTGCAACAGTCCTTTCTCCAGTACGGCATCAGTCTGCCTCGCACGACGTACGAACAGATCAACGTTGGCTATTCGGTCCAGCCCAACAAGCTCAGGCCCGGAGACCTGGTCTTCTTCGATACGGACCGCAAACGGTCCGGCCCGGACCATGTCGGGATCTACATCGGTGGCGGAAAATTCATCCACGCCCCACGGCCGGGCCAGGGCGTGAAGGTCAGCTCGTTGGCTGAGGGCTACTACATGGACCGCTGGATGGCTGGTCGTCGGATACCCGGCGTCCAGGCTGACCCGTCCAGTGGCGGCGGCTTCGCTGAGGAAGTGGCTCCCCGGCTCGACGCCCACGAGTTGGCGGAGACGTACGGCATGTCGTACGCATTCTTCAAGAGCCAGCCCAGCCTGATGAAGCTACTGAAGCAAGCGGTGGGCGGCCAGTGGACGCCGGACAAGTTCCAGGCCGAGGTCAAGAACTCCAGTTGGTGGAGGAAGAACAGCTCAACAGCGCGGCAGGCTCAAATCCTCCAGAAGACCGATCCGGCAACCTACAAGGCTCAGATGGAGGCGGCTCGCGTCGCGGCCCGCCAGATGGCGGTGAAGATGGGCGCCATCCTGCCGGACTCCAAGGTCATCCAGCTCTCCAAGAATATGGTGCATTTGGGTTGGCAAGACGCCCAAGTTGCCAATTTTCTCGGTCAATACGTGAAGTTCGGGAAAGACCACACTCTGGGCGGGGTGGCTGGGCAGGCCGCCAAGCAGATCAAGAATGAGGCTTACAACCTCGGGCTATCCGTCACCGAGCAGTCGATTCTGAATAACGCTCAGTACCTCGTCCGCGGCCTCACCACCATGGAAAAGATCCAGGCCAGCATGCGCGAGCACGCGGCGGGGCTCTACCCTGCATTCGCTGACCAGCTCAAAGCCGGGGCGACCATGAAGGACATTGCTCAACCCTACGTCCAAGTGCTCGCCGAGGAACTGAACCTGCCCGAGTCTGACGTCGACGTGTTCAACCCCAAGATCAAACAGGCGATCAATCGAGTGGACTCCAAGGGCCAGCCGACGCCCATGGATCTGGACGCCTTCACTCAGTCGGTCCGCAATGACCCGCGCTGGCGTCGAACGCCAGGGACGGCTGAGAAGACGTTCAACGTGGGCCGTCAGGTTCTCTCTGACATGGGGCTGGGGTTCTAATGGCTACGACCTTCGAGGCTTTCCTGTGGAGCCTCACACAGCAGGAATCGGGCGGCAATTACCGAGCCATCGGCCCATGGGTCAACGGTGACAGAGCATATGGCCGATACCAGGTCATGGGTGCCAACGTGGGCGCTTGGACAGCGAGGTACTACGGGCGACGGCTAACGCCACAGCAGTACCTCGCCAATTCGGCCGCCCAGGACGCGGTGGTCCGCGGTGTGCTCGGCGGCTACTACAAGAAGTATGGCGCTCGTGGTGCCGCCGCCATGTGGTACTCGGGCCAGCCAAACCCCAACAAGACCTACGGCAACCCGCCCGTCTACAAGTACGTCAACAGCATCATGACGCGGGCGGGAGGCTACTCCGGCCAGAAGGTAGGTGGCGGCTACTCGCCATCCGCTCCTGTTACCGTCAAGCTCTCAAGCTCGGAGCTAGCCGAGCGATACGGCCTGTCCTCCAGGCTCATCAACAGTTCGTCGGAACTGAAGCGGCTCTTCTCTCAGGCGGTAGCCGGCCAGTGGTCGGCAGCCCGCTTCCAAGCGAGCCTGAAGAACTCCAAGTGGTGGCGAACTCAGTCTTCCACTCTGCGGAAGTACATCACCCTTCAAGCCACCGATCCGGCGACCTTCAAGCAGAACTGGAAGAACGCGCAATACAAAGTCAACCAGCTCGCCGTTCAGGTCGGCGTCGGGAACCAGATCAACGGCAAGGGCGGCAGCTCGGCCATCTTGAAGGAAGCCATCTACAACGCACTGGCGCTCGGCTGGTCGGATGCCCGGATCAAGGACTGGCTCGGTTCTCGGGCGAAGGTGAACGACGGCATTATGTGGGGCGAGGCTGGTGAAGCGTGGGACAAACTCCATGAGATTGCGTACTTGAACGGGATGAAGTACTCCACCGACTGGTATAAGCGCAATTCAACGGGCGTGGCCTCCGGCAAGGTAACCGTGGAGACTGTGGAGGACCACATTCGCAGTCAGGCGGCTGCCCGCTTCAAGAACTTCGCCGATCAGATCAAGGCCGGACAGAACGCAATGGACCTAGCCGCCCCGTACATCAAGAGCCTGTCCACCCTGCTGGAGCTGCCCGAAACGGATGTGGATCTCTTCGAGAAGCACATCTACAACGCCATGGCCGGTGACCACGCGGGCCAGAACTTCCCGCTGTGGCAGTTCGAGAACTACGTGCGCAACGATCCACGCTGGAAGAAAACAAACAACGCCCGCGAAAGCATGATGACCGTGGCCCGCCAGGTGGCCAAGGACTTTGGGATGGCCTACTGATGAGCACGCCCGCGCAGAACGTCCCCGAGGAATGGCAGGACACGATAGATCTGCCGGAGCCAGGGCAGATCGACCGCAAGGCCCTGGACAAGGCACAGAAAGACCTCTCGACCCGAAAGCGTCACGCGGCGCTCTACAAGGCGGAACTCGGCACATACCAGAAGAAGATCAAGCAGGCTAAGGACAACAAAGCAAAGATCGACTGGTACAACAAGCAGATCGCCAACATCAAAAAGGAACAGACAGCTAATGATGCGAAATTGGCCACTGCGCAGAACGACGTTTATACGGCCAGCGGCCAGTACGACAAGTTGCTCTCTGGGGACAACAGGGATGCCTATCTTGCGCTGAAGTCTCTGTTCGGGGCCTATGGCTTGGGATCGCTGGCGGGCAAAATATTCGACTACGTGAAACAGGGATACGGCGCCGACACCATCGGCCTGCTGCTCCAGGACACCAAGGAGTACAAGGAGCGCTTCGCAGCGAATGAAGCCCGCACGAAGGCGGGTCTGCCGGTCCTGAGCCCGGCTGACTACCTGTCTGCCGAATCTTCGTACCGGCAGATTCTCTCGGCTGCTGGCCTACCAAAAGGGTTCTATGACGACCCTGCCGACTTCCGGAACTGGATCGCGGGCGATGTCTCGCCGACCGAGGTGAAGAGCCGGGTGGACATGGCAGTCCAGGCCACCACCCAGGCGAACCCGGCGTACAAGGGGGCCTTGTACCAGATGTACGGCATCAACGAGGCGGACCTGACCGCCTACTTCTTGGACCGCAAGAAGGCCGAGCCGCTGCTGAAGAAGCAGGCCAGCGCCGCCGCTATAGGGGCCGCCGCGCTTCGCCGCGGGTTCGCTCTAGATCGATCGGAGCTGGAGAACTACGCCACATACGGCATCACGCCCGATGAGGCCGAGGCGGGATACGCGAAGATCGCCGATGGCTTCGAGCAGATGCTAGGCATCGCTGGCCGATTCGGCGATACCTGGAATCAGCGCATGGCCGAACACGAAGTTTTCGAGCCTGGCCTTTCCGAGAAGTGGAGCCCGTACAGCAGCGAGTCGGCCAGTGAGAAGGGCAAACGGCTGCGCTCTCAGGAACGGGCTCTGTTTTCCGGGGGCAAGGGAAGCTCAAGCCAGGGCTTGTCAGCCGGATACCGGCAGACATAGCGAATTGCGCTGGACGGATGTACTCTCCGCCGCTGACGGACCGACCGGCCCCGTTCGAAGAGAAGTCCGGCAGCGGAGCGCGACCCCGATCCCCGTCGGGCTAGCTGGCCGTGAAGGCGCGGGAGATAAGCAGTGAGCGAATACAGCTTTGGCTATGACGAGACCGACGATTCATCGTCGGACCTGGGCGAGACAGGCAATGGCCAGCAGGGGCCCAAGTGGTTCCGCGAAGGGCTCAGCAAGCTCTCCAACCAGGTGCAGGAGCTGAAGGCGGAGAACGATCGCCTGAAGGCCGAACAGCGTCAAAGCGAAGTGGCTGACCAGCTCAAGGCAAAGGGTTACGCCCCAGCAGCCGCAGGGCTGTTCATGGGCGAGCCTGAGAAGCTGGACGAATGGCTGACGGCGAATGGCGCCGCGCTGGCCAAGCTGCCGACTGCTCCAGGGGAGCAGGAGGGCGGCGAGGGCGAGACGCAGATAGGGCCTCCCGCCTCCACCGTTCCAGATGACGGTCAGGAACAGATGCAGCGCATGCAGGAGCAGGGCACGCAAGGCGTGGCCCCTCCGCAGGGCTCGGACAAGGAGCTGGCCGCCGCGATAGTCGCGGCAAAGACTCCGGAGGAGTTCGCCGAGCTGATGCGGGCGTACGGTTCGCCGTACGACTGGTCCTGACCTCTCCCCGATCCCTTCGGCATCCCTACTGGGGGTGAGAGGCCATGGCAAACGCGTATACCGATACCTCAGCAATGAGCAACGCCGTTCAGACGGCGTATGACAAGTACTTCGAGTTTCAGCTTCGGTCCCAGCCGCTGTTTCGTGCGGTAGCAGACAAGCGGCCGACGGACCTGACGGCGCCCGGCAGTTCCATCGTTCTGGAGATGTACCAGGACCTGGCGACGGCCACCACAGCGCTGACCGAGACGACCGACCCGGACAGCGTGGCCATCGGCAACCCGACCACGAAGACCTTGACACTGGCGGAGTACGGTTCGCCGGTCCTGCGAACCCGCAAGCTCCAGCTATTCAGCATCTCCGATGTTGACCCGGCCATCGGCAACATCGTCAGCTTCAACTGCGCTGACTCGGTGGACGTCATTGTTCAGACCGAGTTGCGCAGCGGCTCGAACCTGATCCAGCGCAAGGCCGGTGCGGTCTCCTACGTCACCAACGCCAGCGTCTCCACGGTGGCAACCACGATGGCGGCCACCGACTCCTTCAACAGCGCGATTTCTCGACTGGCCACAGCGAAGCTGAGAACCAACAAGGCCGTTCCTCGGAAAGGCTCGCTCTACTGGTGCGCCATTCACCCGGAGGTCTCCCACGACCTGCGGGCCGAGACCGGCGCTGCGGCCTGGCGTGACCCCCACAACTACAGCGCGGCCGGGAACATCTGGGCCGGTGAGATCGGCGCCTATGAGGGCGCGTTCTATGTTGAGTCCCCTCGCTGTTACAACGCCGTGGACGCCGGTACCGGCGACAACACCGTCCGTCGATTCCGGACCTACTTCGCGGGTCAGCAGGCCCTTGCGGAAGCCGTGGCCGACGAGTTCCACATCGTGGCCGGTCCGATCGTGGACAAGCTGGCCCGCTTCCGCCCGCTGGGCTGGTATGGCGTGGCCGGCTGGAAGCGCTACCGCGAGGAAGCCCTGATCCGGGTCGAGACCACGAGCACAATCGACAGCGCCTGATGACCGATTGGACGTTCCGGACCCCATCTGTTGATGAGGGTCCGGCGTCCTGGGAGAACCCATTGTTCTACCGGGTCAAGCTCGCCCGAGGGATCTCGATTCTGGAGACCTCCGGCGCTTACCGGGCGATCAGGTTCCCCACTCAGGACGAGATCGCAGCAGCCACAGCCGCCTACATGGGCGGGCACGAGTACACCGTCTCGGATGCCGTGAAGGCCGCGCTCATCGCAGGCAACGTCGGCGTTACCGAGGTCAATTTCACGGCTCAGTAGGAGAACGCCATGGCCGGATACAAGACCACCGCGAAGGCAGCGATGGCCAAGAAGCCCACCCCCGCGAAGAAGGCCGCCGCCAAGAAGGCCGCCGCCAAGAAGGCTGCGGCAAAGAAGGTCGCCACCGCCGCGAAGTCCGGCGGCCGGAAGATGAACCCACGAGGCAAGTGATGGCTGACGACGAGAAGTGCTGCCCCAAGGGCAGCGGTGGCAACTCGACCATTACCAATCAGGATGAGGCCGAGATCCTGGCCCGTACCACCGGCACCTTGCCCATACGGACCGAGGGGCAGCAGTGAGCGGTGAAAACTGCACGTCCGGTTGCCGGACGAGAGCCCACGAAAGCTACGGGGAGTGCCTACGCGACAAGGGCGTGAACACGTACCTGGCCACTCCCAGCCGGGGCCTGGACGGTACGGCACAGAAGCGGTGGGACCACGAGCTGGACCTGTATAGGAAGGTTCGCAAGGAGGGCATCCAGCCTGACGGGACCACGCTGAACCAGATCACCGATGCCATGCGGCGCAGTGACACGGCAGGGATGGCATACGGCCGCGACTTCAACAAGGCGACTCCGATCGAGGCGTGATGGCGACCTTCGACCAGATCATCATCCGCGTGCGCCAACAGCTCCAGGGCTACACCCTGAGCCAGGCCAGCGTCTCCGAGCTGGCCGCGCCCATGTCGGCTGCGGACACGTCCTTCCAGTGCGACGCCAGCACCGTGACGAACCTGTCTCGCGGCCTGGTCGAGATTGACGATGAGCTGGTCCTGGTCAAGACCTTCGATGCGACGTCTGGCGTGGTGAGCGTCATGGGCCTGGCCAACGGCCGCGGGGTCGAGGGCACCACAGCAGCCAGCCATGCGGCGCATGCCCTCGTGACCTCAGACCCGGCCTTCCCGCGCCAGCGGATCAAGGAAGCCATCAATGACACCGTGACGGGCCTGTACCCGCATCTGGTGGTGTTCTCCACCACCGAGATCACGTACAACGCGGCGCAGGTCGAATACGAACTACCGGCCGACGTCGATGACGTCTGGTACGTGGTGGCGCGCACGGTCGGGCCGTCGAAGGTGTCCCAGCCCATGCCGGACTGGCGGTACAACCCGAAGGCCCGCACCGCGGACTTCATCAGCGGCAAGTCAATCCAGCTCTTCGACGCCATCACACCCGGCCAGCCGGTGCGCATCGTCTACGCCAAGCCCCCGGCTCCGCTGGTGGCCGGCTCGGACGACTTCGCCGTGACCGGCTATCCCTCCCGGATGACGGACCTGGTGGTCTACGGGGCGCTGAAGCGACTCCTGCCCGCCCTGGAGTCGGCCAGGCTCCAGCAGCAAGCCGTAGAGGCCACCGAGCGGGCTCCGCTCGTGCCGCCGTCGTCGGCCGCCAAGGCCGTGAACCTGTACGCCTCGCTGTACGCAGAGCGCCTGGAGGAAGAGCGGGCCCTGATGTTCGCCGAGATCCCCAACTACGCCATGTTTCAGGGGTCCTGATGGCCAACGCCTACTACTACAGCAACACGGCCCAGGAGACGACGCTATCCGGGTCCATCTCGGCTGGCGCCGCCTCCATAACCGTGGGCGCCACCACCGGCTTCCCCGGCAGCTTCCCGTACGTCCTGGCGCTCGACTACGGCGCCAGCGCTGAGGAACTGGTGAGTGTGACGGCTGCCGCTGGGACAACCCTTACTGTCAGCCGCGGATTCAGTGGCACCAGTGCGCAGACCCACAGCCTGGGCGCCAAAGTGCGCCACGTCTACCACGCTGGTGATGCCACCGACTTCCGGACGCACGAGGGCGCCACGGTGGCCGTGCACGGCGTGACGGGCACGCTGGTGGGCACGAGCGACACTCAGACACTGGCCAACAAGACACTGACAGCACCCGTCATCAGTGGCGGCGGCTCGTTCGCCGGAACGTTCACCGGCGCGCCCACCTTTTCCGGGGCCGTCACCTTCACGGGAGGCCCTGCGTTCAACCGGGGGCTGAACACGGACGTGGCCCAGTCGGCCACGGTGACGGGCGACACCTTCGACCGCCACCGCGTGTACGCCGACGGCCTACACGAATGGGGACCGGGCTCGGCCGCCCGAGACGTCCGAATGTACCGAGCGGCGGCCGACACGTTGGGGCTGGACGACACCTTCCGCGTCGTTCGCGGCGCCGCCACAGACGAGGCTCAGCAGACCCGTGCCACCGGAGACACTGCCTCGCGGCACATGGTGGAAGCCAGTGGCAAGCACTGGTGGGGGGACGGGGCGAACGCCCCCGACACGAACCTGTACCGCGCGGCAGCCGGGGCCCTTCGGACCGACGGGACTCTGACCGTCATCGGCAACGTGGCCGCTGCCAACATCACCACGGGCACCTGGACCAGCTACACACCCACCTGGACGGCGTCGACCACCAATCCGTCCCTCGGTAACGGGATCTTGATCGGCAAGTCTGCCCTGATAGGCAAGACATGCCACGGTCACATCAACCTGGTCACGGGGACCACGACAACCTACGGATCGGGCACGTGGTCCTGGGCCTTGCCTTTCACATCCGCCAATGACGGCACAACGAGGATCGGCACCGCACACATGCTATCCGGCGGCTACCGAGCATCCGGGGACATCGTCATCTCACCGAACGCGACCACGGCGAGCATCTACTTCCCGGCTGCCGCCGACACCCGCATGGCAGGCGCTAGCGCCACCTACCCGATCACCTGGACACAATCAGACCAGATCCGTATCACCTTCACCTACGAGACCGCCTGAGGCAGGACGGCATGGCAGGCATCGTCTCCCGGCTCCCGTTTCCCCTCTCGGGGCGCACGGCCTCAGCCAGCTCCAGCTACGCC
The DNA here is from genome assembly GCF_047218265.1 of Streptomyces sp. CY-1. NCBI lineage: Bacteria > Bacillati > Actinomycetota > Actinomycetes > Kitasatosporales > Streptomycetaceae > Streptomyces > Streptomyces sp. CY-1. The sequence continues at coordinate 1,793,212 of NZ_CP178393.1, read as the reverse complement.
CTGACCGATGTGGCGTACGACTACGCCATCGGCGGCATGCCGTGGCTCTCGGCCATCAGCGACGACCGGCCCATGACCAGGGCAGGAGCAGAGATCCGCAAGGATCAGGTGGACCAACAGCAGATACCGGGCGAGCAGTCCCTTGCTGGTTGGTGGCTGCGGTCGCAATCCACATTCGTGGGTGGGGCCGGAGTCCTCTATCAGGACCCCTCCACCGACAATCAGTACGCCATCCGCTTCGCGGAAAGCGTCGGCGTGAATCCCTGGACCAACGGCAGGCTGACGCTCCTGAGGAGCACGAGCCAGCGCCTCAGCGACGCCTCGGCGAACCGCGGCTTGGTGCTCGGCTGGACGGACGGGACAGACCGGGTCTGGTACGCCGTGGGCAACGCCTTGAAGAGCGACACCGGCAGTGCCACCACCACCATCACCTGGGGTGGTGCCAACACCATCAGGGCCTTGGCGAGCGACGGCACGAACTACTTCGCGGCCGACAACGTGGCCGTCTACAAGGGCGCTGGGAATGGCGCCGGGGCATCGTGGACGACGACCGGCACGACGGCCGTGATTCTCGGCTGGGCCAAGGGGCGCATGATGGTAGCGCTCGACAACAAGGTCTACGAGACCGACAGCACCGGCACCAAAACTCTGCGCTTCACACACCTGAACCCCAGCTTCGTCTTCACCGCCTTCGCCGAGGGCACGAACGCTATCTACGCATCCGGCTATGCCGGGTCGCAGTCGTCCATCTACAAGTTCGTGCTCGACAGCTCCGGCAACGTGCCGACCCTGGCAAGCGGCGGTGTCCAGACGGCACAGCTCCCCCTGGGGGAGACCGTGCTGAGCATGACCACCTACCTGGGCGCATTCGTCGGCATCGGCACGAACAGGGGCTTCAGGGTCGGCCAGATCGATGACAACGGCGACATCCAGTACGGGCCACTGCTGATCTCCAACGCCAACGGCGTGCAGTCCATCGCGGCCTATGACCGTTTCTTCTTCGTCGCGGCGACGAACGGCATCGATGGCCAGTCCGGGCTGTATCGCGTGGACCTGGGCCAGCAACTGGCCGGCTCGGAGGTCTCGCCCGCCGCCCGCTGGGCGTACACCACTGATCTCCAGGCCAAGGTCACAGGCGAAGTGTCGAGCGTCACCAACTTTGGCAACACCGACCGCATGTGCTTCGCCGTGGTCGGCCAGGGGGCCTTCCTTGAATCGGCCTCCACGCTGGAGAACACGGGCTACCTGAAGACGGGCAGGGTGCGCTTCAACACCTTGGAGCCGAAGCTGTTCAAGTTCGTCTCGGTCAAGACGCCACTTTCCCTGGCTGGCTCGGCCGGCGTGTCGGTGATCGACCCCGGCGGGGCTGATACATCCATCCTCACCATCACTGAGGGCTCTTCGACACCCATTGAGAACGTGGTCTTGGGGGCGCCCATGGCGGCGGTCGAGTGGATTCAGCTCAAGATCACGCTGGGCCGCTCTGGCTCAGATGCCACCAAGGGTGGAGAGGTCACCGGGTGGCAGCTCAAGGCCATGCCCGGCTCGGTCCGGCAGCGAGTGTTCACGCTTCCGCTGCTCTGCTTCGACGTGGAGAAGGACCGAACGGGCCAGAAGGTGGGTGGGGAAGGCCGGACCCTGCCGCGGCTCGAAGCCTTCGAGCAGCTTTTCGCCCGAGGTGACAGCGTGGTCTTCCAAGATCTCCAGAACGACGTGTCATACCTCGTCGTCATCGACAACTACCGATTCGAGCAGAAGGCGGCTCCGGCCAACAACCGGAGCACCTACGGCGGAGTGCTCTGGGTGGAGCTACGCACCATTGCGGATGTGATCACGACGTGACGGCCCGCTGGATGCCCCGAGTCATCATCATTGCCCCAGCCAACGAGGCCGAGCACGAGGCCGTACGGACGGCCCAGCGAGCTCTGAGGGTGCCCGAGACGGGCGAGATGGACGACGCCACGAAGACCGCTCTGCGGGGCGTGCAGACCTTGTTCAAGCTCCCTGTGACGGGGGTCCTGGACAACGAGACCGCGAGCGCGTTGGACCGCCTACGGCCACCATCGCTGAGGGAGTGAGATGAGATCGACAGTGCTACAGCTCGGTGTGGCCGCGTTGGTCATCGCGGGGTTTGTTGTTCTGACCCTCAAGGGCGCGGACACAACCGGGTTCGTGGCGCTGGTCGCGCCGGTCCTCGGCGCGGTGTTCGTCATCAATCACCTGGACCACCGATCCGACCAGCAGGACATGATCTTGCAGCGCATCAGCGAGCAGACGAACGGCGTGCTGGACAAGCGCATCAAGGACGGCGTGCGAGCTGCCTTGGATGAGTCAAGAAACCGCATGACAGAGTGAGCCGCTAGTCTGTAGCCATGACCGGTTCCCCCGCGCACGCCGCCGAGCCACTCCGCGCGCACACGGAACAGGTGCTCGCGCTCGCGGAACGGGCGGTTGCAAGGTTGCTGGACAACAAGGGCGTCAAGTACAGCCTCCCTGACCAGTGGCTTCAGTGGCTTCCGCCTGCGCGCGACTTGCGTGAGGTGTACGTGGCCACCGGGGCAGACAAAACCCATGCTGCTGCCAGCCTCATGCTCCGGGCAGGCCGGATCGTCGCCAACTTCAGCACCACACTGGACCAACAGGCCAGTAGGCGACTCCGAAGGCACTTGCTGACGTCCGTTGAGGACGAAACGGGCCTGCCGTCGATCACGGCGCTGATCACTGGCGACAGCTCCACGGCCACGTTCGGGTCAGGCGCTCCCCTGTCGCAGCAGCAGGCCGCCGAGGCAGCCGAAGCGTGGCGCGCCGTCTACCGCATAGCGCGAGACGTTGTTGAGCGGAGCATTTGCGTTCAACACTACGCATTTGAGCACCATCCACCCCCGCTTGAGACGTCTCCGTGCGGGGTGATTGGCTTCGCTGCCCCTCGTATCCCTCGGGCACCTGGACGGCCGGTGTACTCACCGGTCCAATCCAGTCTGGGTGTAGCTGCCTGATCAGCTCACCTCACACAATGCCCGAGGTCGATCGAAAATGTCCGACTTTCTTGCGGGCCTGCCACCGTGGCAGCTCGCATTACTGCTTGTGTTCCTCGGTGTCCCGCTGCTCCTGGGGTGGGTCTATGCCATTCGGTGCATCACGCGGTGGGTGAGGCTGCTGCCGCGCTGGGTGCGCGCCTCGATGCGTCGCGCGCTGTTGCGCTTGCATGGCATTACCGGCCGTGCCCTGAACCTCCTCAGCGACGGGGATAACGCCACACGTCGATAGGTGCGGCTGGACTCGGAGCGGCGGCCCCACGGCCGCCGCTCTTCTGCCTCATGCCTCGGGCTCGATGATCTCGACTTCGCCCTGGAGCCGGTCCGGCAGCTCCGGCGGAGCCATGGCGGCCCAGCCGTTGCCGACAGGCGCGGCGGCCACAATCCGGCCAGGGCTCGCCGGCTCAGGGCTGACGTCCGCGGACTCGCCTCCGGCCAGGTCGATGATGCGCCGGAACTTCCGTATCAAAGTGGGCTCGTCATCGGTCGGCCGAAGGGTGACCGTGACGTCGTCTCCGGTGTCCACCCGGACCTGACCTCTACCGATTGTCAGGGTCAGCGCCATTGGTGCCCTCCGCTCGTACGGGCATGACGCGGATGATGCCCAAGACCGGGCCGCCGTCATGCAAGATCTTCAAGACGCCGTCTTCGGCCGTCACCGAGGCGTCGCCAGACAGCAGCAACTCATAAGCATGTCCGCCAGCGCTGTACGCCACCGCATACGGCGGGCGTCGCTCCAACTGGGGAGCGGCAACGGCCTGCTGGTCCTGCGGTAGCTCCTCCTCTTCTTCAGGTGTCAGTGGGGGCTCTTCATCCGTGGATGAGTCGCCGGAGGCCATGGGCTCCCTCCTTGCAATAGAGGCTGTTCACGTCCTCCCCCTTCGGGAGTCGGACGGGCCTCGCCTTGACCTCGCGGGCGAGGAACTTTCCAAACTTGCGCCCGGCAGTGTCCGGGTCGCCGAATACATAGATCGTGTCGAAGTCATCCAGGCACTTGGAGAAGTGCTGTTGCCAGTTCTCCACTCCAGGCACGCCGACAGCCGGAAGCCTGGCCATGGACAGCGTGGCGGCGTCTAGTTCGCCCTCGGTGACACAGATGAAGGGACTGTCCCGCTTCAGGTCCAGCACGTTGTAGAGGTTGGAGTCCATGCCGTCCATGGACAGGTACTTGGGGCAGCCCTCGGCCTTGCAGCCGTGCACCCGCAGACAGCGGAACCGCATGTTCACCACGCCGGATGGGGTGATGTACGGGATGGCCAGTCGGCCGGCGTACGACTCGTGGCCGACTAGCGGACTACGCACTACGCCCAGGCGGTACGTAGCGGCGGCCTGGCCGTCGAACCCCCTTTCCTTCAGATACTCCTGGGCGCTGGTATCGACCGCGAGGTCCGCGGCGTAGGTCGATGCCGCTGTCTCGAAGAATTGCCTCTGCTCGCTCGTAAGCGTCTGCACGGTCACAGCCCTCCATGAGCATGATGAGAGTCAGCGCCGTGCCGCGTGCGTCACAGGCGAAGCAATGGAACAAGCCCTTCTCGATCGAGACGGACATGGAGGCCCGGCGCTCACCATGGACCGGGCACAGAACAAGGGTGTTGCCCCATCGGGACTCACTCAGGTTTACCCCGTAGTGGAGGAGGACGGGGGCGAGGGGGAGGGGCGCGCTTCCCCCGCGATCAGATCCCGAAGCACGATCACGGCCATGGCCAGGTCCATACGTACCCATGTCCACGCCTCCCGCTCTTGGTGCCGATACAAGCCGGTGGCCTGCCAGACGGGCATGTAGGCGTCCCACGCCCCTACCGCCTTCTGCATCTTCCTAACGATCAGCAGACACAGCGGATTGCCCGCTTCGTCTCGCTGCTTCAGGGTCTGCTCGACCCAGGTCTGAAGACGGGGCTGCTTAGCTCGCTTGATCTGGATCGTGGTCAGCGGTACCCCATCGATGTCCCCCTGGTCGTCCGCGCGACCTTCGCGAAGGCGGCGATCGGCACCGGTCCAAGTACCCCGCAGGTACTTCGCGGCCATGCGCTCGGTCTCGGCCCCCGCGGCGTGGTTCCGGTTGGTCACAGGCACCTCTTCATGTGAGCCATGGCATACATAAACGCGATCGTCTGGCTGAAGTAGCTCAGACCATGGACGGCCCCGGCCTCCCACGGGCAGAGGTGCGTCCAAGTCCAACTGTCACCGGCCTTAAAGACTCGGGCCTTGGCCACGGGCTGATCTCGGCTGATGCGAGTGGTCACCATCCCTCCCGTTGTGTGTAGTCGTGTTGATCTCCGCCCCAGCCGCCGTAGATGCGACGGGGCACGTAGTCACCGACGAAGGACATAGCGGCGTCGAGTTGCATCGGGAAGTGGTTGTCCGCGTTCGCGTCAGCTTTGGCGTGACGGTTCTTCACGCACGCCACATGCAAGTCCCCGACGTCTGTGACACCGCAGGTGACGATCAGTTCCGGGATGGCGGCCACCTTGCCGTGGATGTCCGAACGACGCGGGCAGGGGCGCTTGGTCCGTTCGCTGTCGCTGGCGTGATGCACCAGGAGGACGTGGGCCCCCGTCTCCCTGGCCAGAACCTTGGACTGGCGCATCAGGTCCCGCAGGGAACCCCATTCGTCCCCCGTGTCGTGGCCGATGTCTGAGGCGATGTCCACCACGATCTGGTCCGGGTACCGACCCTCGGTCTCGTGGTAGGCATACGTCGACAACCAGACGTCATCCAGGCTGGGGTCTGGCATGAAGTCCCAGCGGATGAAGTCGAAGGCCGCCAACAGTCGTTTGGCCTTGTCGGACTCCTGGCGAAGCCACTGCTCGGTGGTATCCGTCGGCGTGCGGGTACTGATCGCCAGCAGCCGGCTAGCCACCGTGTCCTGGTCGGAGTCAGTGCTGAAGGCCAACGTAGGGACCCTCATGTTGACCAGAGCGTTCAACATGATCCGGGTCTTGTGGGAGCCGGGTATCCCGGCGAGCATGCTCACGCTCGCCCGCCGGAAGCGGATTCCGCGGGACTCCCAGGAAGCGAAAGCGGGGGGCAGCGGCTCTTTGCCGACTGCCCCCCGCGTTACTGAGCGCGAGAGCGTGAGCATTTACATGTTCCCGGCGGTCATGCCGGAACCGGGTTCCAGGGAGCCAGAGACTGGACGACGTCGGCAGATACCCAGTACTGACCGTCGCCCGCGAATCTGATCTTGCCTTTGAAGTACTGCTGATTCTTTTCTCGGTACGGCTTGAACTCGGTATCACCGCGAGGGACCGTGATCTTGTAGACGCCTTGCGGCCAATCCGTCGGCCGGGGCTTCGGTCCGTTGCGGGCGCCAGCCGCCGGGGCGCCGCCCTGCTGAGCTGGGGCCGGAGGCGCGGGCGGAGTCGGCGGACCGACGTAGCCCGGCGCCTGCGGTACGGAGACGTTCGGCCCGAACGGCGGCCCCTGCGGGGGCGTCGGCGGCCCAGCCGGGCTCACTGGGCCTACGCCCTGGGCGACCTGCATTTCGGCTTTGATGTGGCTGTAGACGGACGCGGCGGTGGTGGTGACACCGCCGTCCAGGAGTGCCTGAAAGCGCTCATTGATCTCGGTCGGGGTGTTCCCACGGACCACGATCATCGGCCCACGAGCGTCCATGCTGATCGTGTAAATGTGGTTGTGGGGGTTGTCCGGGTAATCAGGGAAGCCCGCCGGGACGCCGGTCGTCACCTGGCCGTCGTAGTCCTCGTCGTAGCCTTCCTCCGGGACGGCCTGATCGGTGTCGCTCATCGTTCTCCTTGTCGATCGCGTTGCGGATGCAGTCGGGGTAGTGGCCGCACTGTTCGCAGCAGGCCCCGCAGTCACAGCCGGGGAGCATCGGCCTTCGGCGCCCGATGACGCCCCTGGGGCCGCAGCTTCTCCCTGGCCCACATGGCGAACCACATGGCTCCATTCACCAGGGCTGCCGCTATGGCAAGATCAGAGCCGGTCATCAGGCAGCCGCCTTCTTGTGGTCGGGGTGGTTAGGGTGGTCGGGGTCGTAGATGTGGGCCAGCGGTCCGTTCTTCACGAAGCAGGCGTCCGAGACATCGCAGATGAAGCACTCGGAGTCGTAGCCGTCGGCGGGGAATTCGCCGCGCTCGATCTGCTTCCACGCTTCGCCGTAGAGCTGACCGACGGCCTCAGGTGTGTACTCCTCCAGGTCGAACGGTCGGCCGACGGTGCCCTTCCGATTCATGAAGGGGATACCGCTGTGCACTGTCACCCCGTACTTGGCCTCGATGAGGGCCGCGTACGTCCCGAACTGATCGGCTGTCTTTGGCGGACGCTTGCCGGTCTTGAGGTCCACTACTTCCAGATGCTCGAAGACCGGGTCCCAGAAGAGCCTGTCCGTATATGCCTTGATCTCGACTGGGCAGCCGGGGAGATAGCCCGACACGTCCAGCTCAATCGCCGGCTGACCGTCCGGCGTCGTCCAGATCTGCCACGGGCTCCGCTGGCGCCAGTCAATGTATGACCGGATGAACTGGGGACCGAGCTGATTCCAGACGTCGACCGGCTCTGTGGAGGACCGACGCCACCGGTTCTCGTTCGGCTCGCTTCGGCGAGCTGTTGCCAGCTCGGCCTGAAAGTAGAGCTGCCAGCGGGCCTCCACGTCGAAGCGCTCTTCCTCGCCCATTACGGCAAGGCGGTCATATTCTTCGGTCGCCATGTGGACGGCTGAGCCACCGGCCAGCCACAGCGCGGGGCGCTTCGGCGCCCCGGCGATGCGGCTGAGGAAGTAACTCTTGGCGCAGCGCAACAGCGTCTCTCGGGAGCTGTGGCTGATATGAGAAACCCGCCGCTCAGGCGGCGGGCTCTTCGTCTCGGGCACGATCGGGCCTTCCCTCGTACTCCATGATCAGCGCCGGCTTCGGATCGTGGAACTTCACGTCCTCCCGCCGGACCCACTTCCGCACTCGGCTTTTACCGGAGTGGACATTCATCAAGAGCCAGAGGCCGTCTGCGGTCTCGCCCTGGTAGTAGCCGTCGGCCACCAGGCCGTTATGACGGACCCAGGCGTCCAGCCGTCCCCTGGCCTCTGGGAAAGGCGGCTCGCCTTGCCGCGTCGGGATCGGCTCCGGCAGGCTCAGAATCTTGGCTCTTCGGGCTCCCTCGGCTTTGAGGTGGGCCCGCCATTCGGTGACCAACTCTTCCGCTAGGCCAGCCGATACGCCGGTGAGCCGACGAATCTCGATCCATGGGACGGCTGGGTCGCGGTCGCGGTAGACGGACAGCGCTCGTCCCCATGCAAGCCGTCGCTCGGGCGGCCACTTCTTCGCCGCCTTGGGCAGCGTCTGCCGGATGAGATAGCGCTCACGCTGGTCGTACCCGCCCCAGACGCCGTATTCCTCGCCCAAGGTGTCTCGGCGGCACTGGTGCATCACCGGGCATCCGTGACAGATCTTCTTGGCCTCGTTCCACAGCGCCTGTGCGTCGGCGCTCGGCGGCTTGTCCGGCGTCCCGCCGCCGTCGGCGAAGAATTCGCCGGGCGGGTGCCCGCGGCATGCCGCCTGGGGCCACCATCTCCGCTCGGGGTCGTATAGCACAGCGCGCCCTTATCGACACAGCGCGTAGGCGATGGTGAGCCCGAGAAGGCACCCAATGGCGGACATGATGACGGTCGTGCCCACCTCCCACCACCATTCGGGGCTCTCCAGGGCATCGGCGATGCGACCCCACAAAGCAGAAAGGCCGCCTCGCAGGCGGCCCGCAATCAACTTGGTCTTCTTCATGTTGTTGTTCCTCTTGGTGGACAGATACAGGGATAGACCCGCTGACATCGCGGGCAAACCGGGACGTCCATCAGTTGTCCTTCCGCACGCCGCGCAGTTCCCGCCGTAGGCGCTCGTTCTCACGGGTCAGGCGATAGCCCGCCCGGCTGGCTCCAGCCGCAAGGCCGCGCCGATAGGCGGCCTCGATGTGGGGGAGGACGGCGGTCATGAGCCGGTCGGTCTCGACCGGCCCGCCCCCGGGGCTCAGTGCATCGCGCAGCGCGGCCTTCCAGGCCGGATCGTCGGCCGTCATGGGCGACTCCAACGCGAAAAGCCCCCGGTCTCTCGGGGGCTCTCGGTATATCTGTGCAGGTCAGGCGGCTAGCCGATGACTTTTAGGGATCATGACGTAGCTGAACACACATGGTCACCAGCGCGACGACCAGCATCGACACCACGGCCGGGGTCTCGAACGTGGGGGAGCCGAAATGGAACGGGGTGGAGACGCCGGCCCAGTCGGCATCGCCCACCCCGGAGAAGTCGGTGAAGCCCAGAGGTATCGCGGCCGCCGTCCCGGCCACGATGCCCACCAGCACCGCGACCCGGCTCAGGAAGCCGGGCGCGAAGCGCTGGACGGTCAGGACCACGACCAGCACCCCCGCCGCCAGGCCCAGGTTCTTCGGCGCGCCGAAGTCCGCCGCGCCCTGGCCGCCCGCCGCCCAGTTGCCCGCGACCGGCAGCAGCGACAGGCCGATGATCAGTATCACCGTGCCGGTCACCAGCGGCGGGAAGAACCGCAGCAGCCGCCCGAAGACCGGCGCCAGCAGGATCATCGCCACCCCGGCCACGATCACCGAACCGTAGATCGCGCGCAGCCCGCCGCCCTCGGTGCCGATCAGCACCATCGGGGTGACCGCCGCGAAGGTGCAGCCCTGCATGATCGGCAGCCGGACGCCGAACCGCCACAGCCCCACGCACTGGAGGACCGTGGCGATACCGCACAGCAGCAGATCGGCGTTGATGAGATACGCCAGATCGGCGGGGGACAGCTTCATCGCGCCGCCGACGATCAGCGGCACGGCCACCGCGCCCGCGTACATGGCCAGCACATGCTGAAGTCCGAAGGCGGCGAGCCGGCCGGGCGGCGGCACCTCGTCCACGGGATGGCGTATGGGCACGGGAGGGCGTACGGACGTCATGGCGGCTCCTCGCACGGCGACGGGATGGGCGGCGGGATGGGTGACAGGTCAGGGCGACGGGTCAGGGTGACGCAACCGTAGAAGGCTTCAACAATCTGTTGATTTCAGGGGTGTTGCCGTCGTGTGTCAACCCCTCTGACAGCGCGGACGCGGGGACCGCAGGTGGAGCCCGACCGGCGCCCCGCCCGGTTCACTCCTGCTCGCGCGCCGCGCCCAGCAGCCCCGTCCAGTCCGGAATCTTCACCTTCGTACGCCCCAGCGCCGCCCCGAGCGCCTCCTCGGCCGCCTCGATCCGCAGCCAGCCGGTCCACTCCACCGGCTCCACCCCCGCCTCGCGCAGCGCCCGCAGCGGATCCGCCACCACCGGGCGGGCGGCGAGCGCCTCCGCGTCGGCCAGCAGCGAGGCCACGGTCTCCTTCGCACACGGCCGGTTGGTGCCGATCACCCCGGTGGGCCCGCGCTTGATCCACCCCGCCACGTACTCCCCGGGCGAGGGCCGGCCGCCGCGCAGCACCCGCCCCGCCGCGTTGGGCACCGTGCCGCGCTCCTCGTCGAACGGCAGCCCCGGCAGCGGCACCCCCCGATAGCCCACCGACCGCAGCACCAGCGGCGCCTCGATGTCCTCGAAGACCCCGGTGCCCGCGACCCCGCCGCGCCCGTCCGGCGCGGTCCGCTCGAAGCGCACCGCGCGCACCGCGCCCTCGCCGAGCAGTGCCACCGGCCGCAGGAAGAACCGCAGATGGATCCGGCGCGGCCGGCCCACGGGCGCGCGCCGCGCCCAGTCGCGCAGCACCTCGACATTGCGCCGGTTGACCCCCGGCAGCCCCGACGGGTCCTCGTACCCCGGGTCCAGCGCCAGCTCCTCGGGGCGCACCAGCACCTCGGCGCCGGTCAGCGAGCCCAGCTCACGCAGCTCCTTGGTGGTGAACTTCGCCTGCGACGGCCCGCGCCTGCCGACCATATGGATGTCCGAGACCCGGCTCTGGGACAGCGTCCCGAGGGCGGCGTGCGGCACATCGGTGGGCCGCAGCTCCTCCGCCCCGCGGGCCAGGATGCGCGCCACGTCCACCGCGACATTGCCCACCCCGACGACGACGGCGGAGCCCGCCCCGAGCGCGAAGGCGTCGCCGGTCGCGTCGGGATGGGCGCTGTACCAGGAGACGAAGTCGGTCGCGGAGTAGCTGCCCGGCAGCTCCTCGCCCGGAACGCCTAGCCGACGGTCGGTCGCCGCCCCCACGCAGTAGACCACCGCGTGGTAGAGCTCCAGCAGCCGCTCGGGCACCAGCGGGGGCGGGCCCACATGCACATGGCCGAGAAAGCTGACCCGGGGGTGCTCCAGGACCGCGCGCAGGGTGTGCTGCAACGACTTGATCTTCTCGTGGTCGGGCGCGACACCGTAGCGCACCAGCCCGTACGGACAGGGCAGCCGGTCCAGCACATGCACCGACACCTCGGGGACAGCCTGCTGCTGGACGAGCGCTTGGGCGGCGTACACCCCGCTCGGCCCGGATCCGACGACCGCGACGCGAAGCACGAAGGAGCCCCTTCCGCAGGATGTCTCCAGCATCCCACCCGGCGGGGCGCCGTGTCCGGTACTACGCGCCGGGGGACCGGCCCGGATGACGCCTCCCGGCCACCGGTCCACGGGCCCGCGACCGCGCCGCGAGCCCGGCTCGACGAGAACCGGCGCATCGGCCCGTACGCCCCCGTACGCCTCTCCACGCCTCTCTACGCCCCTCTACGAGATCCGCCTACGAATACCTGCCTACGACATTTGCAGCATCCGCCGGATCTCGCTGCTCTGCTGCGCGATCACATCGCCCGCCATCTCCTCCACCTGGACGTTGTTCCCCTGGGCCAGCACATCCGTGGCCATGGAGACCGCGCCCCGGTGATGGGCGATCATCAGCTTGAGGAAGAGCGCGTCGAAGTCGGCGCCACGGGCGTCGCGCAGCCGCTTGAGCTCGGCCGCGGTGGCCATCCCCGGCATCCTCGCGTCATGGCCCTCATGGCCCTCATGGGCGCTGTCGCCGCCCTTCGGCGCGCCGCCGTTGGTCTTCTGCCAGGCGCGCATCGCCTCGATCTCCGGCTTCTGCCCGGCCGCGATGCGCTCCGCGAGCCGCTTGACCTTCGCCGACTTGGCCCGGTCGGTGGCGAGGTCGGTCATCACCAGGGCCTGCGCATGGTGCTCGATCATCATCCGGACGTAGGAGCGGTCGGCCGTGTTGGGGGAGTCGTCGTCCCCCGCCTTCGCCGCCTCCTCGGCCGACAGCTTCTTCGCCGCCTCGCCGGGCTTGCCCGGTGCGATCACCGCGGGCTTCCCGTCCTTGCCCTTTCCGGCGTCGGCCTTGCCGCCGCTCTCCGTGTCACAGCCGGTCAGGGCGAGTGCCAGGGCCGCAGCCACGGCGGCCGCGAGGGATGCGGTGTGGAGCGTCGTACGGCGGTTCAACACCGTGGCCTCCTGGGGCGCTTGGGATCCGCAGACCGTCTTAGCACGTCAGCGGCGCGTCCGGGTCGGGCGCGTTGGGAAATTATCTTTACGAACTTGTTGCTACCTGTTGTGCTGTACATGGATAGAGCGATACTTCCCCCGGTCCGTCAACCGCTCAACTCCGAACGGGGACGGCGACAAAGGGAGGACGCAGTGAAGCCGTGGGAAAGACCTCCGCAGCGGCGCAGATATCTCGGCGCGGCCGCGGCCGCCTTCGGTCTGGTGGCCACCTTGCTGGCCGCGGGCCCGGCGGCCGCGACGCCCGACCCCGGTGATGCCCCGCACAAGGAGCGGGTGACAAAGGGTCAGCAGTCGGAAGCCAGGGCCGCCATCGAGAACGGCGACATCCCCGGGGTGGACCAGGTGGTCCACAGCGACAATGTCAGCCACCTCATCAACATCCCCAAGCAGGACCTCAAGGGCATCAACACCGACCTGGCCTTCCAGGGCAAGTACGCCTTCGCGGGCAACTACGACGGCTTCGTCATCTACGACATCAGCCGGCCGAAGAGCCCGAAGATCGTGAGCCAGGTGCTCTGCCCGGGCTCGCAGAACGATGTGTCGGTCTCAGGAGACCTGCTCTTCCTCTCCACCGACTCCTCGCGCAGCGACAACTCCTGCACCAGCACCACCCAGCCCGCGACCGAGAAGTCCTCCTGGGAGGGCATGAAGGTCTTCGACATCAGCGACAAGCGGAACCCGCAGTACGTCGCCGCCGTCGAGACCTCCTGCGGTTCGCACACCCACACCCTGGTGCCCGAGCGCAAGGACGTGTACATCTACGTCTCCTCGTACGCGCCCAGCGCCACCTTCCCGGACTGCCAGCCCCCGCATGACGGCATCTCCGTCATCAAGGTGCCCCGTAAGACGCCCGAGAAGGCCGCGGTGATCGACTTCCCCGTGCTCTTCCCGGACGGCGGAAACCCCGGCGGGCCCACCAACCCGGGCGTCTCGCAGACCACCGGCTGCCATGACCTCACCACGTTCCCCAAGCTGAAGCTGGCGGCGGGCGCGTGCATGGGCGACGGTGTCCTGCTCGACATCGCCGACCCCGCGAAGCCGAGGGTCATCGACCGGGTCGAGGACAACGTCAACTTCGCCTTCTGGCACTCGGCGACCTTCAACGAGCGCGGCACCAAGGTCGTGTTCACCGATGAGCTGGGCGGCGGCGTCGCCGCGACCTGCAACACCGAGGTGGGCCAGGACCGCGGCGCCGACGGCATCTACGACGTCGTGGGCAAGGGCGACAAGCGCAAGCTGGCCTTCCGGAGCTACTACAAGATCCCGCGCCATCAGGCCGACACCGAGAACTGCGTCGCCCACAACGGCTCGCTGATCCCGGCCAAGGGCCGCGACATCATGGTCCAGGCGTGGTACCAGGGCGGCGTCTCCGTCTGGGACTTCACCGACTCCGACAAGCCCAAGGAGATCGGCTACTTCGAGCGCGGGCCGCTCTCCACCGACTCGCTCATCACCGGCGGCTCCTGGTCCGCGTACTACTACAACGGCTACATCTACTCCAACGACATCGAGAAGGGCTTCGACGTCCTGAAGATCCACGACCGGCGCACCGACAGCGCCGCGTCGGTCCGGCTGGGTGAGCTGAACACGCAGACGCAGCCCGACTACCGCTGAGCGCGCGTCCGTTCACTCCAGCGTGCTCATCCGGCTCCCGTCGGGCGGCTCCTCGCCCGGCGGGAGCCCGAGCTCCCAGTCCAGTCCGTAGCGGTGGAACAGCTCCGCCCGCAGCCGCTCGGGCGGCATCGGCGCCCCCGGCAGCAGCACCGCGACCACGGCGCCCATCAGCAGAGCGCGCAGCAGCCGGTAGTCGGTTTCGGGGTCCTCGGAGCCGTACCGGGTGACGGTATCCCGCAGCAGAGTGGCCAGCCGCTGCTGCTCGGGGCACTGGATGAAGCCCTCGGCCGTGAGAATCCCCGCCATATGCGTGCGCATCAGCCGCGGCCGGTCCCGGGCCAGCCCCAGGATCGCGTCGATCGCCCGCGCCATCAGCTCCCGCCCGGTCTCCGCGCCCTCCGGACGCGGCTCCCGCTCGAGCCCCCGGGCCAGCTCCATATGCATCAGCCGGTGGACGGCCGTTTGCAGCAACTGCCGCTTGCCCGGGAAGTAGTACGAGACCAGGCCGCGGGCCGCTCCGGCCCGGTCGGCGATATCGCCGAGGGTGGTCGCCTCGTAGCCGTGCTCGTCGACCAGCTCGACCGTCGCCTCCAGCAGACGGACCTGGGATCGGCGGCGCAACTCCTCATTGACCGACGGGCTTCGGGGGACCATGCTGTAACTCCTGCGTTGGCTGGCTGTCAGCCAATATACTCAGGCGACGTTCGGTTGTCCGCCGATCCTTCCAGGGCCGCCGCATGTCTCCGCCGGTTCGGGCGACACGGGGGGATCGCCCGAACCGGTGGGTTCGCCCCACGGGATCCCTTTCGGGATCAGCCGATGTTGCTGACCACCGCGATCCGCACCCCGTGCCGGTGCAGCTCGGCCGGCCCCTCGGCGGCGTCCGGGTAGGGCTGCCGGGCCGCGGGCTCCAGGTGGCGGTCATAGAGGGCGTCGTACAGCTCGGTACGGAGCCAGGACTCGGTGGACTCGATTCGGAACAGAGTCCCGGAGAAGTCGAACAACGCGCCCTTGACGGTCACAGTTCACGCTCCCTCGTCTCTGATGTGGCCAGCAGTCAGGACTTCCGGCATCGTATGCCGCGGGGACGGTCCCGGGTTCGGTCCATGGCGCACCCGTTTCGGCCGTTTTGCAGGCAGATAAACCCCGGCCAAATCACGGCGCAGAGTTTAGGGGAATCATGGGGCGGCGGCCGTTTATGGTCGCGCTGGCGCGGTGAGCATGTAGGGGTCAATCCCCGTATCTCCGCGACGAGTCGGGGGCAGGCATTATCTGCTGAGGGGCGAGGAGGTTGCCGGGAATGGTATGCGACATGACTTTGAGGCAACCGGGGGATGGCCGCAGGTTGGACACTTGTCACTCCGGAGCCCGCTGGGACGGGCATGGAGCGGCGACCGGCCGGGGCGGCTGCTGGTAAGCCACCAGCTTTGCACAGGGTAAGGAATACTGCCGGGTCCATAACCGGTTCAGAGGCTGAGGTGCATTCGCGTCGGCATGCCGCACATCGCGTTTATCCTGCAAGCCGGCACTGGCGGCGTCCCGCCCTTCTCGGGGGTGCGAGGACGGGGCCGCCCGCTCAGTCGGGCACGTTCGCACGGGGTTTGGAAACCGTGGCTGATCATGATCGGTGGACGGTTTCGCTCCGGTTGTGACTCTGCTTGTATGAACGTCAAGGACATGGGCTCCCACCGGAGGTGATCCAGATCAGGGAATCAGCCGCCGTCGGCGCAGCGGTTATCTGTCTCGTCAGAGAAGGCTTCCTCCGCAGGGTGGGATGACCGCGGAGATCAACTCATCGCTCAGACGCACACACCCCCACAGCGAGGACTGATGAGTATGGGACTGACAGATTATCAATCAGAGCTTCGCGGCGTCCTCGACATGGCAGCACGAGGAAACGGCGGGCTTCTCAAAGTGACCGGGGGACCCGGTGTCGGAAAGACCTCCTTATTGGGCAGTCTGAAGGAGCAGGCGGCCGAATCGGGTGCGGTCTGTCTTATGGCGTCCGGATTCGCCGACGACACCGCGATCCCGTTCAATATAGTGGAACAGCTCATCTGGTCGTCCGCGTTCACGGATGAATTGGACGTCGTGGCGCGCTGGAGGACCGCCGGAGAGCGGTATTCGGAAGCCGAACCCGGCATGCTGAGAAGCCTGGTCCGAGAGATATCCGATGTGCTGCACCGCATCGCGGGCGGCAAGCAACTGATCATCGCGGTTGACGATGCCGAGCATGCCGACTACCCCTCCCTCATGTGCCTGCTGCATATCGCCAGGCATGCCTCCGGCACCCGTACGCTCGTCGTGATGACCTGCGGGCAGAGTCATCAGTTGTGTGTCGGCACTCACGGCTTCCATGAGCTCTACAAGATCAAGATCGATACACTCCCGGAATCCGGGGTCGGACACCTGCTGGAGCGGCACGGCGACGCCGACCTGGCCGACCGGATCCGCGCCTCCTGCCACGCCGTCAGCGGTGGCAATGCACGGCTGGTCAAGGCCCTGCTGCGGGACCATCTCCAGGCCGCTCCGGGCGGGTCGGAGACGGATGTCACCGTCGGCGCGGAGTTCCAGGAGACCTATCGCGGGTGCCTGTTGTCCCATCCGGCGTTGCTCCAGGTGGCACAGGCACTCGCGGTGCTGGACCGGTACGGCGGCCCGGGGCGGGTGGCCAGTCTGCTCGCCTGCGGCCGGGAACGCGCGACCCGGGCCATCACCGTCATGAACTCCGCCGGACTGCTGGAGGACGGACGGTTCCGGCACCCCGCGGCGCGATACATCACGCTGGAGACGCTGTCGGCGGAGGACCGGGCCCGGCTCAGCGCGAAAGCGGCCGAACTTCTGTATGCCGACGGGGCCGATCCGATCGCGGTGGCGGAACTCCTGGTCACCGCCGACAGAACGCCCGACCAAAAAGACGTCACCGTGCTCTGGCACGCGGCCCAGAAGAATCTCGACCACGGCCGTACGGAGGAAGCGATCGCGGGCCTGCGGCTCGCCGCCCGCGCGGACCTCGGCCGGCGCGAGCACATGGACATTCTCATGGCGCTGGTCGGCGCGTTATGGTCCAGCAATCCGGCGACCGCCGAACCCGAACTGGACCGTCTGATGGCCGCGATACGGGAGGAATTCCCCGCGGACATCCCGGAACAGTATCTGTGCTTCCTGCTCTTCATGGTGCTCTGGTTCGGCCGGTTCAGCGATGGGGAAGAAGCCTTCAAGTGGCTTTCGGGCGGTGGTGACACCGATAACGCGTCCAGCATGGCCGCTCTGCGGGTGACCCGGCAGTGGGCCACCTTCCTCAAACCGGCCCTGATCCATGACTTCCCCGACCAGGCTTCCTCGGACGGGGAAGTCGACGGACTGTGGGCGGCCAACCTGGAGCACGGTCTTCAGCTCTCCGTCGACGAACTGGGCATGGAGATCGGGCATTTCCAGGATCCCCGGCAGGTGGCGGACTTCTCTCCCGACACCATGCATCTGTTGTCGCCCTCCAACCACTTCTGGTTCGCCTACGCATACGCCTGCCGGATGGTCTGGGCATTGGCCGCGAGAGGCGAAGCGGAAACGGCGGACCGGCTGTGCGGCGCGCTTTTCACCGCGGCCGGCAACCTGAACATGAAGACGCCCGGCGCCGTCGCCCTGGCCATGCGCGCCTACATCAGATGCCGCCATGGGGACTTCACCTCGGCCATCGATCTCGCCGGCACCGCGCTGAAGTCCATCCCCCCGCGCGGCTGGGGCGTCGCCATCGGATTGCCGCTCTCCGTTCTGGTGGCGGCCCACACCGCCATCGGCAGACTCGATGAGGCCCAGCGATATCTGCATTACTGGGTGCCGAAGGAAATGTTCGACAGCGTTGTCGGGTTGGAGTACCTCCGGGCCCGTGGACAGTACTGCCTGGCCACCAACCGTCCCTACGCAGCGCTGAACGACTTCATGGTGAGCGGGATGCTGATGGACCAGTGGCCCGTGGACTTCGGCGACCTGGCGCCCTGGCGTATCGACGCCGCCGAGGCGTATCTGCGTGTCCAGGAGCCGGCGGAGGCCAAAAGACTCGCCCTGGAGGAACTCAAGCTGTCGCCCGACCGCCCCTTGAGCACCCGCGGCCGGGCGCTGCGCGTTCTGGCCATGGCCGAAGACCCGGACAAGCGCAGGCTGCTCCTGTATCAGTCCGCCAAGTGTCTGCGCGAGCACGGCGACCGTTTCGAACTCGCCCGTACGCTCGCCGAGCTCAGCCAGGACTTCCTCAGCACCGGGGAAACCCAGCAGGCCCGCGGCACCTGGCATGAGGCGCAGAAGCTGATGGACGAGTGCGGGATCAGCGCCCAGCACGAGAGCCGCAGGGACCTCGTCGTGGATGGCGCCGAGAGCCCCGCGGACGCGCGACTGCCGGAACCCGCCGGGGATACCGGGGAGCCCGAGGAGTCGGACCCCGCCGCCTCGGCCGAAGGCGCGGAGCAGCCCGTTCTCTCGGAGGCCGAGTGGCGCGTGGCGACCCTGGCCGCGTCGGGGATGTCCAACCGGCAGATCGCCAAGAGCCTCTACATCACGGTCAGCACCGTGGAGCAGCATCTGACCCGCATCTACCGAAAGCTCTCGGTCGGAAATCGGCAGGAGCTGTCGCGTCGGCTGTGGCAGCTCATCGGAGCCACCGGATCGTCCTCCTGCTGAGCGTCCTGCCGCCGGGGCACGGGGGGATACCCGCTCCCAAGCCAAGGGGGCATAGGGGAGTGGTTAGGGGAGTGGGGATCCGGTGCGCGGACCAGACTTGTCCATCCGTAGGGCGGCGCAGTGGTGGCGACGAAGCGACTGACGGGACGGACAGGCATGGACGAGATACGCGACTACCCCGAATTGCGGGCTGCTGCATGCCCGTTCTCACCCCCGCCGGGATACGAGGAACTGCGCGAGCGGTCCGCCGTCACGCGGGTGCGGATGTGGGACGGCAGCACCCCGTTTCTCGTCACCGGCTATCACGAGGCGCGGGCGGCGCTCGGCGACAGCAGGTTCAGCGCCGACGGCACGCACAAGGCGATGCCCCGCTTTGTGAAGTTCGAGGTGCCGGCCGAGGTGTTCAACCTCGGGAGGATGGACGATCCGGAGCACGCCCGGATCCGCCGCATGCTCACCGCGAACTTCACCATCCGGCGCACCGAGGCGATGCGGCCGATGATCCAGGGCATCGTCGACGGCCTCCTGGACCGGCTGATCGCCCAGGGCCCGCCGGCCGACCTGGTGGCCGACTTCGCCTTCCCCCTGCCGTCCCAGGTGATCGGCGTGATGCTGGGGGTCTCGGACGCCGACTTCGCGGAGTTCCAGCAGGCGTCGCAGGGCGTCATGGACTTCACCGCGTCGGCCGAGGAGATGGGCGCCGCGCTCGGCGTCATGGTGGACTACGTGACCCGGATGTGCGCGGCCAAGCGCGCCGACCCGGGCGACGATCTGCTCAGCCGGCTCATCGTCGACCAGGAGCCGACGGGCGGGCTCACCCAGCAGCAGGTGGTCGCCACCGCCCTGGTGCTGCTGCTGGCCGGGCACGAGACCACCGCCAACATGATCGCCCTGTCCACCGTCCTGCTGCTGAACCACCCCGACCAGCTCGCCCGGCTGCGGGCCGATGCCGGGCTGATGGGCAACGCGGTGGACGAACTGCTCCGGTACATCACGATCGTCCAGGAAGGCACCGGACGGGTGGCCGTCGAGGACGTCGAGGTGGGCGGCGTACTCATCCCGGCCGGTGAAGGGGTGATCATCAACCTGCCCAGCGCCAACCGGGACCCCCACTTCGCGGACGCCCACGAGCTGGACCTGAGCCGGCCCAACGCCCGCGAGCATGTCGCGTTCGGCTTCGGCGTGCACCAGTGCCTGGGGCAGACCCTCGCCCGGGTCGAGCTCCAGATCGCTCTGGAGACCCTGCTGCGCCGGCTGCCCACGCTGCGCCTGGAGGTCCCGCTCGAGGACCTGGCGTTTCTGTACGAGTCGATGAACTTCGGCGTCGCCCGTGTGCCCGTCGCCTGGTGACCGCGGAACGGATGACAGAAGGATGATGAGGGGAACACGATGGTGAAGGTCTCGGTGGATCAGGACAAGTGCTGCGCGGCCGGGCATTGCGCGCTGGCGGCGCCGGAGGTTTTCGACCAGCGGGAGGAGGACGGGACCGTGGTCCTGCTGGATGCGCGGCCGCCGCTCGAGCTGCGCGACAGCGTCGCCGAGGCGTCGTTCCTCTGCCCGGCCGCCGCGATCGCGGTCGAGGACTGAAAACGGCTCCGCACCCGATTCCGGCCCCGGCGAGACGGCTTCTCGCCGGGGCCGCGTCAGCGATGGGAAGGCAGTCTTGACCACGTCGACTTCCACTTCGGCCACCGGCTCCGCGTCCCCTGCCCGGCAGGTCACCGTCGGGCTGGCCGAACGCTCCTATACCGTTCACATCGGCCACGGTGTGCAGCGGCTGCTGCCACAGGTGGTGGCCGCCCTGGGCGCGCGCAGGGCGGTGGTGGTCACCGCGCGGCCCGCCGGGCAGACCCCCGACCCGGGAGTGCCCTCGCTCGTCGTGCCCGCCCGCGACGGGGAGGAGGCCAAGGACCTGGCCGCCGTGACGGACCTGTGCCGCCGGTTCGTCGGATTCGGACTCACCCGCTCGGATGTGGTGGTGTCCTGTGGCGGCGGCACCACGACCGACACGGTGGGCCTGGCCGCCGCCCTCTACCACCGGGGCACCCCGGTCGTTCATGTGCCGACCTCGCTGCTCGCCCAGGTGGACGCGAGCGTCGGCGGGAAGACCGCGGTGAATCTGCCCGAGGGCAAGAACCTGGTCGGCGCCTACTGGCAGCCCGCGGCCGTGCTCTGCGACCTCGAGCATCTGAAAACCCTGCCCGACCGGGAATGGCGCAACGGCCTCGGTGAGATCGCCCGCTGCCACTTCATCGGCGCGCCCGACCTCGACGGGCTGCCGCTGCTCGACCAGATCTCGGCCAGTGTGACGCTCAAGGCGGGCATCGTCGCCGCGGACGAACGCGACTCCGGCCTGCGCCACCTCCTCAACTACGGACACACCTTGGGGCATGCGCTGGAACGCGCCACCGGGTTCGCACTACGCCACGGCGAGGGCGTGGCCATCGGCACGGTCTTCGCCGGCCGGCTCGCCGGCGCGCTGGGGCGCATCGGCCCGGAACGGGTCGCCGAGCACCATGACGTCGTATCCCGCTACGGCCTGCCGACCGGGCTGCCGCCGGATGTCTCGGTGTCCGAGCTGGTGGAGCTGATGCGCCTGGACAAGAAGGCCACCGACGGGCTGACGTTCGTCCTGGACGGCCCCGAGGGGCCCGGACTGGTGCGCGGGATCCCCGAGGACACCGTCAGCACCACCCTCGCGGCGATGCCCCGCGCGCCCGCATGGTGATGCCTCACGGTGTCCGGGCCACCGAGACCTTTCTCCGCATGCGTTTTAGGGGCGCACGGACTCGATAGGGGGTTGACCGTGCGGCGCCCGCCACGGATAACTGAACAGCCCGATGCGGAGAACGAGATGTGGTGGGGCCGGTTAGGGGGCGGAGCTTCCGGTAGGGGTTGAGGCAGGCAGGGGCGTGCTGATGGAATCGTGTCCCGATCAACAATTTGGTCTGACTCAAGGGCCGCGAGTCCGCATTCCGTCGACCTCGATCGGGGACCATCACCATGCCCTACAGCTATGCCATGCCGGTGAATACCGAGCGGAATTCCCGTCCGCTGGGCGGGGTATTGAATACCGCGGTGCACCTCGGACATCCATTCGGTGACTCTTTGGTGCGGCCCGGGCAGGCTCTTCTCGTGGACGGACCGCTGGCATGCGGGAAGACGACCCTGCTCCGGTCGTTCGCCGAACGAGCCTCGGAATCCGGCTATCTCACCATCAGCGCGACATGCTCCCCCAGCGAGCGGGACCTTCCCTTCGGCGTCGTCTCGCAATTGGCCCGCGGCGCCTGGAAGTCACCGGGTGGGCCGCCCGAGGTACCGGGGCTGCCGGACATCCTCCGCGGGGCCGGCGATCCGGTGGACCGGGCCGGGATCGCCCGGCTGTGCCACCGGCTGTGCACCTCGCTGATCGACCACGCGGAACACACACCACTGCTCCTCGCCGTGGACGATGTCCGGCACAGCGACCCGGCCTCCGCAGCCTTCCTCCTGCAACTGGTACGGCGCCTGGACTCGGCGCGCATCGCGGCCGTATTCACCGACGACCTGAGCCTGTCCTCGTCCCTGCCGCTCCGCTACGAACTGCTGCGCGCCCAGCACCTGCGCCGCATCGGCCTGGGCCCCCTTTCCCCGGGTCAGGTGGCCGAAGTGGTCGTGGCGGAGCTGGGGGAGACCGCGCGCCGCCACGTCGGCGACATCCTCGCCGCCACCGGTGGCAACCGGCTGCTGCTGCACACCTTGCTCTCCGACTACCGTGAGTACGGCGAGGCCCGCCAGACCGGCTACGGCCAGTCCTTCCTGAGCTGTCTGCACCGCAATGAGCCGATCTTCCTGGACGTGGTGCGCGCGCTGGCCGTGGTGGGCTCCGCCCTGCCCGCCGCCGACCTCGCCTGGCTGACCGGACACGAGCCCGAGCCCATCAGCCAGGTGCTCGCGGCGCTGACCGGGGCCGGGCTGATGGACGAGGGCGCGTTCCGGCAGGAGACGGCCCGGCTGAGCGTGCTCAACGACATGCCCGCGCAGGCCCGCAGGACCCTGCACCAGCGGGCCGCGCGGCTGCTGCACGACCAGGGCAGGCCCGCCGCCACGATCGCCCGTCATCTGGTGCGGGCCGGGCAGATCCCCGACTCGTGGTCGGCCGAGGTGCTTCTGGAAGTGGCCGAGCAGGTGGCGGTGGGCGAAGAGGCGTCCATCGCCGTCGACTTACTGGAGCAGTCCTTCGAGCAATGCCCGCACGAAGAGCGCCGCGCCGCCCTGAGAGCGAAGCTCGCCGAGGCGGAGTGGAAGATCAATCCGTCCACCGCCACGCGGCACCACGCACCGCTGTACGGCGCCGTCCGGGCCGGCCGGCTCGGCCTCCCCGACAGCGTCACCCTGCTCATGCAGCTCCTGTGGAAGGGGGGACTGAGCGAGGTGGAGGGGCTGCTCGCCCATCTGCGCGCGGACCCCGCGGCCACCGACCAGCTCCATGCCATCGAGGCGGCACTCACCTGCACCTATCCCTGGCTGGCCGAGCGGCGGGCGGCACCGCCGCACCACGGTGGCGCCGCGGCGACACGGGCGGCGGCGTGGCCCCGGGCCGGTACGGTCCTGGCCGACGTGCTCACCGGCGGGCAGACCCATGACACCGTCCGCCGGGCCGAGGAGGTGCTGCGCGAACTTCAGCTCGGACACGACCCGGCCTGCCATGAGCAGGCGGGGCTGTTCGCCCTGCTCGCCCTGGTCTACGGCGGCCGGAACGACCTGGCGTCCGCCTGGTGCGAGGGTGCGCTCGGCGAGACCGGTGGTGGACCGCACGTCCCGATGCGGCAGGCGGTGCTGTCGGCCGCCAGGTCGGAGATCGCACTGCGCCGCGGTGACCTAGCCGAGGCCGCGGAGCAGTCCCGCGCCGCCCTCACCCACGCCTCCCCCGGCGCCTGGGGCGTCGCCATCGGACTGCCGCTCGGCGCCCTCATCCTGGCGTGTACGCGGATGGGGCGGCACGAGGAGGCGGGGTTCCATGTCGCGCAGACCGTGCCCAACGCCATGTTCAAAAGCTCCTACGGGCTGCACTACCTGTACGCGCGCGGCCACTACTTCCTGGCGGCGGGCCGCCACCAGGCCGCGCTCGCGGACTTCCTGCTCTGCGGCGAACTGCTCACCGACTGGGGGCTGAGCAGCGGCTGCGACCCGGTGCCGTGGCGGATCGGGGCGGCGGAGGCATGGCTGGCGCAGGGCAACCACGACCAGGCCCGGATCCTGGTGTACCAGCAGCTCAGCCGTCCGCACACGGACGGCGCCCGGGCCCGCGGACAGTCGTTACGCCTTCTGGCGGCCACCAGTTCGGCCAAGCGGCGGCCGCAGTTGCTCAACGAGGCGGTGGGCCTGTTCACCGAGCAGGAGGACAAGTACGAGCTGGCCCGCACCCTGTGGGACCTCAGCCAGGCGTACCACGCGCTCGGCGAGAAGAAGCAGGCCCGCCGGACCATGCGCCGGGCCTGGCATGTGGCGAAGATGTGCGACGCGGCGTCGCTGTACGAGGAGTGGCTGCCGGCCGACGACCAGGGCCATGCCACCGGGCCAACGCCGAAGTCGGACACCGCGATCGAGCGGCTGACACACTCCGAACGGCGGGTCGCGTCGCTGGCCGCCATGGGCTACACCAACCGGGAGATCGCCGGGAAGCTGTACGTCACGGCCAGCACGGTGGAGCAGCATCTGACCCGGGTGTTCCGCAAGCTGGACATCAAGCACCGGGAGCAACTGCCGACCGAACTGTACGCCGACCGGATGGAGTTGGCGTGACCGCGGTGCCGCGCGCCTGACCGCGGAGCAGCGCGGACGGCCATGTCCCGGGAGGATCCCGGAACATGGCCGTCAGACGTTCGGACCCCGGCCACGTGGTCAGCGTTTGACCGCGAGCGTGATGCCATCACCAACGGTGAGCATGCTGATCTCGACGCGTCCGTCCTCCCGGAGCAGCTTGTTCACCTCGCGCAGGGCGGCGGTGTCGGCGTCCTGCGCGGCGGGGTCGGTCACCCGGCCGAAGAAGAGGGTGTTGTCCAGGACGATGAGCCCGCCGCGCCGGAGCATCGCCAGCGACTCCTCGTAATAGTGCGCGTATCCGGTCTTGTCCGCGTCGATGAAGACCAGGTCGAACTCCCGGCCCTCACGCCGCAGCCCGGCGAGCGTCTCCTTGGCGTCACCGATGCGCACGTCGATGCGGTCCGCCACCTCGGCGCGCTCCCAGAACGGGCGGCCGAGCCCCGGCCACTTCGCCGTGATGTCGCAGGTCACCAGCGTGCCGTCGGTCGGCAGGGCCCGCGCCATGCACAGCGTGCTGTAACCGGTGAAGGTGCCGATCTCCAACACCGAACGGGCGCCGACGAGCCGTACCAGCAGCCCGAGGAGCTGGCCCTCCTCGGGCATCACCTGCATGGCCTGGGCGGCGGGCAGACCCGCGGTCTCCGCCCGCAGCCCGGCCAGGATCTCGTCATCGCGCAGGGACAGTTCCCGGACATATCCGAGAATTTTTTCGGTCACATCGACTTGCTGAGCCATCGGATTTCCGCACCCCGCAAAGCTGAAAAGGTAAGGACCAGGGAAAGGCAATGCGGCCCATGCTAAGAATCCGTCGACGCGCCGCGCAATGGCGTCTTCCAGAATGCTGGAACTCATATTCCGGCTGAGGGGGGTATAGGGGGGATCCTTAGGGGATTTGGGTGACCGCCCGGACAATACCGTGAACGCGGAAGCGCGTGTCATGGTCGGCACGTTGTTCACAACGCGCTGCGGAGGCGATTGATGAGCGGAGATGCGGAAGCGCCGCGGCTCACGGTGCTGGGCGCAGGAACGATGGGACTGGGAATCACCTCTCTCGCCGTCGGGCACGGAATCCCGGTGACGGTCGTCGAGGTGGACGAGGCCAAGGCCGGCCGAACACGGGCCGCGGTCACCGAACGGCTCCGCATGGCGCAGCTCATGGGAGCCCTGCCGGCCGGCCGCCCGCGGGGCGAGCTGACGGTCACCGCGTCCCTGGCCGACGGCCGGAACGCCACCGCGGTGGTGGAGGCCGTCACCGAGGACACCCCCACCAAGGCCAAGGTGCTCGAAGCGGTCGCCGGGCTCACCGGAGCGCGGGTGCCGCTGATCTCGAACACCTCCTCCATCCCGATCGACGAACTGGCCGGTCATATCGCCGATCCGGCACGGCTGGTCGGCACCCACTTCATGAACCCGCCCTATCTGATCCCCACGGTGGAGGTGATCCGCGGTCCCCGGACCGGGGAAGCGGTGATGACCGCCGTGACGGATCTGCTGCGTGCGCTGGAGCGCAAGCCGGTCGTCGTCGGCGACGGGCCGGGGTTCGTCACCAGCCGGGTGCTGCACCCGATGATCAACGACGCGATCCGGGTGGTGCAGGAGGGCACGGCCACGGTGGAGGCCGTGGACGTACTCATGCGGGACTGCCTGGGCCACCGCACCGGGCCGCTGCGCACCGCGGACCTGATCGGCCTGGACAACCTGGCCGACTCGCTGCGCGTGCTGCACGAGCGCACCGGCGACTCCCGGTGCGCGCCGAGCGAACTGCTGCTGAAGAAGGTCCGCGACGGCCACCTGGGCCGCAAGTCGGGCCGCGGGTTCTACGCATACGGGAAGGAACTGGCGTGACCATCTCATCCGAGCCGGGCAGCCACACCGCCGAGACGGTGGCGCAGGAGGTGCAGCAGTTCCTCGAACAGCGCACCAAGCAGACCTGGGACCCGGACACCGATCTGTTCAGCTCCGGTGCCGTGTCCTCGATGTTCGCCATGGAGCTGGTCGTGCACCTGGAGTCGACCTTCGACGTGGTGATCACCGGCCCCGACCTGGCGCTGGACAACTTCCGCACGGTCAACGCGATGACCGCGATGGTCCTGCGGCTGCGCGGGGTACAGCCGTGACCGACGCCGCCACCAGCCATACGGAGCTGGTCAGCGGGTTGATCGGGGACCGGGCGGACGCCTGGGACCTGGCCGGGGAGCTGCCCCGCGACCTCCTGGTCAAACTCGGCGCCTCCGGTGTGCTGTGCGCGCAGGTCGGCGCCGAGCACGGCGGCGCCGGACTGGACAGCCGTGCCAACGGGGAGCTCACCGCGGCGGTCGGCGCCCGGTGCAGCTCGCTGCGCAGCGTGATGACGTCCCAGGGCATGGCGGCGTGGACCGTACGGCGGCTGGGTGGCGCGGAACAGTGGTCCACCTTTCTGCCCTGGCTGACCTCCGGTGATCTGGCGGCGGTCGGATTCAGCGAGCCCGGGGCGGGCAGCGACCTGGCCGCGATGGAGACCGAGATCGCCGATGACGGCACACACGTGGTCGTCACCGGCCGCAAGGTGTGGATCACCGCCGCCCACTACGCCGATCTGCTGGTGGTGTTCGGGAAATATCGTGGCGGCGCCGCGGCCGTGGTCGTGCCCGCCCGGGCCCCCGGAGTCAGCATCACGCGGGTGCCCGACCCGCTGGGCTGCCGCGCCGCCGGCCACGCGGACATCACCCTGGACGCCGTCCGGGTGCCCACCGGCCAGGTACTCGGCGGCACCGGACTGCCACTGCCCCTGGTGACCACCGCGGCGCTCACCTACGGGCGCATGTCCGTGGCGTGGGGGTGCGTCGGCATCCTGCGCGCCTGCCTGGACGCCGCCGCCACGCACACCGCCACCCGGGAACAGTCCGGCCGCAGACTCGCCGAGCACCAGTTGGTGGCCCGGCACCTGGCCGAGCTGTACGTCGCGGAGCGGCACGCCACCCGGGCCTGCGAACACGCCAGCGCCTCCTGGGACACCGGCTCGCCCGATATGGCGGTCGACGCTGTGCACGCGAAGTACGTCGCGTCCCGCGAGGCGGCCGACGGCGCGGCACGCGCCGTACAGCTCCTGGCGTCGGCCGCCGCATCCGACGGCCATGTGGTGGCCCGGGCGTACCGCGACGCGAAGCTGATGGAAGTCATCGAGGGCACCAGCGAGATCTGCCAGCTCGTCCTCGCCCAGCACACGCGGAAGAAGGTGCAAGCATGACGGAGGGGAAGCCCGTGAGCGAGCCGCCGACGGCCGTCAAATGTCTCGTCTGGGACCTGGACAACACACTGTGGCGCGGCACCCTGCTCGAGGACGGCGAGGTGCTGCCCTTCGAGTGGGTGCGCGATGTCATCACCACCCTCGACGAACGCGGCATTCTCCAGTCCATCGCCAGCAAGAACGACCACGACCACGCCTGGGAGCGCCTGGAGGCCCTCGGCCTCGCCGAGTACTTCGTACTGCCGCATATCGGCTGGGGCCCCAAGTCCGCGTCGGTACGCGCCATCGCGGACCGGCTGAACTTCGCCGACCGCGCCATGGCGTTCGTCGACGACCAGCCCGCCGAACGGGCCGAGGTCGCCTACCGGCTCCCCGAGGTGCGCTGCTACCCGGCCGAGGACCTGGCCGGGCTCACCGGGCTGCCCGAGTTCAGCCCCGCCGTGGTCACCGTGGACTCCCGGCAGCGCCGGAACATGTACCAGTCCGGATTCCGCCGTGACGCCGAGCGGGCCGAGTTCAGCGGCCCCGACGAGGACTTCCTGCGCACCCTGGACATACGGATGGGCATCTCCCGCGCCACGGAGCGGGAGCTGTCCCGGGTCGAGGAACTGACCCTGCGCACCAGCCAGATGAACGCCACCGGCGTCCACTACCCCGACTCCGTACTGCGCGGACTGCTCACCGACCCCGCGCACGAGGTGCTGGTCATCACGATGGCCGACCGGTTCGGCCCGCACGGCGCCGTCGGCATCGTGCTGCTGGAACGGCACCCCGCGGTGTGGCATCTGAAACTGCTCGCCACCTCCTGCCGGGTGGTGTCCTTCGGCGCCGGGTCCACCCTGCTGAACTGGCTGGCCGATCAGGCGGCACAGGCCGGGGTGCACCTGGCCGCCGACTTCCGGCGCACCGATCGCAACCGGATGATGGAGGTGGCCTACCGCTTCGCCGGGTTCGCCGACACCACCTGCGCGTGCACCGCCGCGCTCGCGGCCCCCGACGAGGAGGGGGTCGAGCGCCTCCACCTCACCCCCGCGTTCCAGCCGGCCCCGACGACGCTGCGGCTGACGGCGCCTGAGCTGGCCGACCCGGCGCTGCCGCGCTCCCGGTGACCGGCGGGCGTCTTCCGCCCCGCATCCTCGCGTTCGCCTCCGACTGGTTTGGGTGATCACTGTGCTTGTGCTCGGGCTCAACGGCAACTTCTCCGCCGCGGACACCGATGTGGTGCCGCAGCTCGGCGAGGTGTTCTTTCACGACTCGGCGGCTTCCTTGATCCGCGACGGCGAACTCGTGGCCGCCGTGGAGGAGGAGCGGCTCAACCGGATCAAGAAGACAACCAAATTTCCCCTCAACGCGGTCCGTGAGTGCCTGGCCCTGGCCGGTGCGCGGCCCGAGGACGTCGACGCGGTGGGCTACTACTTCCCCGAGAACCACATCGACACCGTCCTCAACCACCTCTACACCGAATATCCGCGGGCCCCCCTGCGCTACTCCCGGGAGCTGATCCGGCAGCGGCTGAAGGAGGGCCTGGGCTGGGACCTGCCGGACGAGAAGCTGGTGTACGTGCCGCACCACGAGGCGCACGCGTACTCCTCGTATCTGCACTCCGGCATGGACTCCGCACTGGTCCTGGTGCTGGACGGCCGCGGCGAACTGCACTCCGGCACCGTCTACCGCGCCGAGGGCACGCACCTGGAGAAGCTGGCCGACTACCCGGTGCCCAAGTCGCTCGGCGGGCTCTATCTGAACGCCACCTATCTGCTCGGCTACGGCTTCGGCGACGAGTACAAGGTGATGGGCCTGGCCCCCTGGGGCAACCCCGAGACCTACCGCGACACCTTCGCCAAGCTCTACACCCTCCAGGACAACGGCGAGTACGAGTTGCACGGCAACATCATGGTGCCGAACCTGGTCAGCCCGCTGTTCTACGCCGAGGGCTTCCGGCCGCGCCGCAAGGGCGAGCCGTTCACCCAGGCCCACCGCGACTTCGCCGCCGCGCTCCAGGAGACGGTCGAGAAGATCGTGCTGCACATCCTCGAATACTGGGCGAAGACCAGCGGCCAGTCCCGCCTGTGCTTCGGCGGCGGCGTCGCCCACAACTCCAGCCTCAACGGGCTGATCCTCAAGTCCGGGCTCTTCGACGAGGTGTTCGTGCACCCCGCCTCGCACGACGCGGGCGCGGGCGAGGGCGCCGCCTACGCCGCCGCGGCGAGCCTCGGCACGTTGGAGCGGCCGAGCAAACGGCTGCTCAGCGCGAGTCTCGGCCCGGCAATGGGCGGCCGGGAGCAGATCAGGGCCCGGCTGGCCGACTGGGCGCCGCTGATCGATGTGGAGTTCCCGGACGACGCCGTGGAGACGGCGGCCGGACTCCTCGCCGAGGGACAGGTGCTCGGCTGGGCGTACGGCCGCTCCGAGTTCGGCCCCCGCGCCCTGGGCCACCGCAGCATCGTCGCGGACGCCCGCCCCGAGGAGAACCGGACCCGCATCAACGCGATGGTGAAGAAGCGCGAGGGCTTCCGGCCGTTCGCCCCGGTGGTCACGGCCGAAGCCGCCCGCGACTACTTCGACCTCTCCGGCGCGGACGGCAACCACGAGTTCATGTCCTTCGTGGTGCCGGTGCTGCCGGAGCGGCGTACGGAACTCGGCGCGGTCACCCACGTGGACGGCACCGCCCGGGTGCAGGTCGTCTCCGCCGAATCGGGCGAGCGGTTCCACCGCCTGGTGCGGCGGTTCGGCGAACTGACCGGCACCCCCGTGCTCCTCAACACCTCCTTCAACAACAACGCCGAACCCATCGTGCAGAGCCTCGACGACGTGGTCACCAGCTTCCTGACCACCGACCTGGACGTCCTGGTGGTGGAGGACTGCCTGGTACGCGGCAAACCCGCGCCTGACCTGGGCGTTCTGGTGCCGCGGTTCCGCCCGGTGACCCGGCTGGTCGAGCGCAGGACGGCCGGTCCGGACGCCTCGGCGGGAGCCAGGACCCACGAGATCCACCTCGACTACGACGGCGGCCCGTCCGCGAAGGTCTCGCCCGAGCTGTACGAACTGCTCGGCGCGGTGGACGGCACCACCACCCTCGGGGATCTGGCCAAGACCGTCGGCGGACTCTCGGAGGCACTGGCCACCGAGGTGTTCGCCCTGTGGGAGCAGCGGTTCCTCACCCTGGCCCCGGCCGGGGACCTCCCGACGGGCCACGGGCCCGCGGACGACGGTGCGCGGGGGCGTTGACCCGATGGCGGCGGACCCGAGGATGGCTGACTCGAGGGTGGCTGATCCGATGGTGGCGGACCCGATCGGCGAAGTGCACCGGGAGATCACCCGGCTGCTGACGGAGCTGGGCCGGGCCGGCGGGCGGCCGGACGCCCTCGTGGAGGCGTGCGTCGCCTGCCTGGAGGCGGCACAGTCCACCTCGGCCGCCGCCACCGGACAGCAACAGCCGGACTCCGCCGCCCAGGAGGCGCTGCACGCGGTCAACGCGGCGGCGCTGGCCATCAGGTACGCCCTGATCAAGGCGGGCGACGAGCGCCGCCGCGCGGCCCGGGCCGGGGAGAGCGTCACCTCGGACACCTAACGAGCGACGGCCGCCGGGCCGTGGAACCCGTCAGTGAAACTGGTCCCTTCCCCAAAGAAACCGGGGGAAGGGACCAGTCATGTTGCACGGCGTACGGCGGCGGCCTGGTGAGGAGGGCGGGGGAGCGCCCTACGGCAGCGTCCCCGGCCGCCACGGCGGCCGGGGACGCTGTTGTCCGTCTCAGGAGGCGTCCTCAGGAGGCGTCTTTCAGCGCGAGCTGTTCCTGGAGGTGTTCGGCGGCCATCGCCGGGGTGGGGTGGTCGAACAGCAACGCCGCCGGGAGCTGGAGGCCCGTGGCCGCGTTGAGCCGGTTGCGCAGTTCCACCGCGGTCAGGGAGTCGAACCCGATCTCGAAGAGCGGATCGTCCGGTCCCACCGCGTCCGAAGTGGCGTGTCCGAGCACGGCCGCGGCTTCGGCGCGGACGAATGCGGTGAGGTGCTGGAGCCGCTGGGCCGGATCGAGGGCGGCGAGTTGCTCGGGGAGGGGCGGGGCGGCGGCGGTCCGGGGGGTGGTGTGGGCGGTGGGGCGGTGGTGGCTTTGCGCCAGGGTGCGCAGCAGGGGCGGGAGGGTGTGGGAGGCGGCGCTGTTCCGGAGGGCGGTGCGATCGAGCTTGAGGGGGATCAGGTGGGGCTGGTGGGTGGTGAGCGCGGTGTCGAGGAGGCGCATGCCGTCGGCGTCGGTCAGGGGAATGACACCGCTGTGGCGGGTGCGCTGCTGATGGGTGGTGGACATCCCGGCCGTGAGGGCGCTGGTGGTCTCCCACAGACCCCAGGCGAGTGAGGTGGCGGGGAGCCCGGTGGCGTGGCGCTGCTGGGCGAGCGCGTCGGCGTAGGTGTTGGCGGCGGCGTAGTTGGCCTGACCGGGGGTGCCGAGCGCACCGGTGGCGGAGGAGTAGATGACGAAGGCCGCGAGGTCATGGTCGCGGGTGAGGTCGTGGAGATGGGTGAGGGCGTCGACCTTGGGGCGGAAGACGGTGCCCAGGCGTTCCGGGGTGAGGTCGGTGAGCAGGGCGTCGTCGAGGGCGCCGGCGGTGTGGATGACGGCGGTCAGCGGCTGGTCTGCGGGGATGGTGGCGAGGACGGTGGCGAGCTGGTCGCGGTCGGCGACATCGCAGGCGGCGATGCGGATACGGGCACCGAGCTGGGTCAGCTCCTCGCTCAGCCGGTCCGCGCCGGGGGCGTCCGGACCCTGGCGGCTGACCAGAAGGAGGTTGCGTGCCTTGTGGTGGGTGATGAGGTGGCGGGCGGTGAGGGCGCCGAGGGTGCCGGTGCCGCCGGTGACGAGGACGGTTCCCTCGGGCGCGAGGGTGAGGGGCCCGGGTGTTGGGGTGGGCGCGGGGGCCAGGTGGGGGGTGTAGGCGGTGGCGTCGCGGAGGGCGAGTTGGGGTTGGTCGGTGGTGGTGAGTGCTGTCGGCAGGGTGCGGTGGGAGTGCTCGTCGATGTCGATGAGCTGGATCCGGCCCGGGTGTTCGGACTGGGCCGAGCGGACCAGGCCCCAGACCGCGGCGGCGGCCGCATCCGTGACCTCGGCGGTGTCGTGGACCGCCATGGCACCGCGGGTCAGGATCACCAGCCGGGTGTCCGCCGGCTCGGGCCGGTCCACCCATTGCCGCAGCAGATCGAGGACTCGGGCACAGAGCGCGTGGGCGCGGTCGATGGGCGGCCCGGTGTTCTCGGGAGCCCATGCGGACACGTCGGCGACGAGTGCCGCGGGCTGTTCCCCGGCCGCCACGACCTGGGAAACATCGGCATAGTGAAGTGGGGAGTCCAGGAGTTGGCTCTCTCCGAGTGTGGCCCACTGTGCTTCCGTCGTGTCGTCGAGCCCGCATTCGGCCCATTCGACCGCCCACAAGGCATTGCCACCTGAGGTGGCGGAGAGGGCCCGCAACTGCTCGGGTGTGGTCTCCCGGAGCTGGAGCGAGCCAATGGTGGCGACCGGCAGTCCGTGCGGATCGGTGATCTGCACACACAGCCCGTCCGTGCCGGACGCCGTCGCCCGCACCCGTACAGCGGTGGCGCCCACGGCATGGAGCCGCACGTCGGTCCAGGCGAACGGCAGCATCGTGGGCCGGTCGCCGCCGGACCCCGCCTCGGCCAGTTGCTCGTAGAACCCCTCGAGGGCGACGGGTTCGGCCCCCTCGGGCGGCCACGGATGCGCTGTCGTGGCCGCCGCGGTGGCGGTTCCCCCGGTCAGCAGTGTGCCGGTGGCGTGCTCGGTCCACTGCCGTATGCCCTCGGGGCGGGAGTAGACCCCCACCTTGCGGCGTCCGCCTTCGTCGCCTTCCTCGCCGCCGACCAGCACTTGGACGTGCAAGGTTCCCTCGTCCGGCACCGCCATCGGTCGACTGATGATCAATTCCTCCAGTACGCGGGCCTCCGCCTCGTCTCCGGCTCGCACCGCCAGCTCCACCATCGCCGTACCGGGAAGCAAGACGGTGCCGGAGACGGCATGGTCGGCCAGCCAGGGGTGGGTGGTCAGGGAGAGCCGCCCGGTGAGCAGCACACCGTCGGTGTCGGGCACACTCACCACGGCCCCGACCAGCGGATGGCCGGTGTCCTCCAGGCCGACGGCACGGACATCACCCGGGCCGCTGCGGTCCAGCCAGAACGTCTCCTGCTCGAAGGGGTAGGTGGGGAGGGTGATGCGGGTGGGGTGTGTGCCGGTGAAGAGGGTGGGCCAGTTGACGGGTGTTCCGTGGGTGGTGAGGTGGGCGAGGTTGGTGAGGAGGCGGGTGGGGGTGTCGTCGTCGCGGCGGAGGGTTCCGGTGACGATCGCGTTGGGGGTGTTGTGTGTTTCGAGGGTTTCTTGGATGGCGGTGGTGAGGACGGGGTGGGGGCTGACTTCGATGTAGGTGCGGTAGCCCTGGTCGGCGAGGGTGGTGATGGCGGTGTGGAACTGCACGGTCTGGCGGAGATTGCGGTACCAGTAGGTGCTGTCGAGGGTGTTGGGTTCGATCCACTCCCCGTCGACGGTGGAGAGCCAGGGGAGGGTGCCGGGCTCGGTGGTGGTGTCGGCCAGGGTTTGGTGGAGTTCGTTCTTGATGGTGTCGACGTGTCCGGTGTGGGAGGCGTAGTCGACGGGGATGATGCGGGCTCGGATGCCTTGGTCGGTGTAGTGGGCGTGGAGTTGGTGCAGGGCTTCGGCGTCGCCTGCGATGACGGTGGCGTTGGGGCCGTTGTGTGCGGCGATCCAGAGTTTGCCGTGCCAGTTGGTGAGGTCGATGGTGTCGGCGGGGGTGGCGAGGGACATCATGCCGCCGTGTCCGGCGAGGTGGTCGGCGATGATCTGGCTGCGCAGGGCGACGATTTTGGCGGCGTTGGTGAGGGTGAGGTGTCCGGCGACGCAGGCTGCGGCGATTTCGCCTTGGGAGTGGCCGGTGACGGCGTCGGGGTGGATACCCATGGATTGCCAGAGGGTGGCGAGGGAGACGACGACGGCGAAGGTGGCGGGCTGTACGACGTCGACACGGTCGAGCGAAGGGGCATCGGGTGCGCCGGTGATGACGTCCATCAGGGACCAGTCGGTATACGGGGCCAGCGCGTCGGCACACTCGCGCAACCGGGCCGCGAAGACGGGCGAAGTGTCCAGGAGCTGTGCCCCCATCCCCACCCACTGCGACCCCTGCCCCGGGAAAACGAACACGGTCTTGCCCTGGGTGGTGGCGTAGCCCGTCGTGAGGCGGG
Source organism: Streptomyces sp. CY-1 (assembly GCF_047218265.1). NCBI lineage: Bacteria > Bacillati > Actinomycetota > Actinomycetes > Kitasatosporales > Streptomycetaceae > Streptomyces > Streptomyces sp. CY-1. The sequence continues at coordinate 1,758,181 of NZ_CP178393.1, read as the reverse complement.
GATGCGGCTGTCCGGTCACGAGGGCGGTCAGGGCGGCCGTGGCCTCACCGCCCTCGGCGCGCGTGTCGGTGTCGGTGTCGGTGAGGATTATGGCGCGATGGTCGTGGAGGGTGCGGGTGGTGGCCAGGGACCAGCCGATGTCGAGGGGGCGGCCGTCCACCCCGGATTCCAGGTGGTCCAGGAGGCGTTGGGCCTGAGCCCGCAGGGCCGTGGGGGTCTTGGCCGACAGGACCCAGGGCGCGATCCCGCCGGTGGCGACCAGACCAGGGATGTCGTCGGCCTCGTCCGCCTGCGGTGCGGCCGCTTCCGGGGCCTGCTCCAGGACCACATGTGCGTTTGTCCCGCTGACGCCGAAGGAGGAGATCCCGGCGCGGCGGAGGTGTCCGGTCTCCGGCCAGGGCCGTGCCTCGGTCAGCAGGGACACCGCGCCCGACGTCCAGTCCACCTGGGTGGTGGGTTCGTCGGCGTGCAGGGACCGGGGAAGCGTGCCCTGCCGCATCGCCAGGACCATCTTGATGACGCTGGATATGCCTGCGGCCGCTTGGGTGTGGCCGATGTTGGACTTCAGCGAGCCGAGCCACACGGGTTCGTCCCCCGGGCGGTCCTGGCCGTAGGTGGCGAGCAGTGCCTGTGCCTCGATGGGGTCGCCGAGGGCGGTGCCGGTGCCGTGTGCCTCGACCGCGTCCACGTCGGCCACTGTGAGCCCGGCATTGGACAGGGCCTGCCGGATCACTCGCTGCTGGGAGGGCCCGTTCGGAGCGGTGAGGCCGTTGCTCGCCCCGTCCTGGTTCACCGCGGTGCCACGGATCACGGCCAGCACCTCATGGCCGTTGCGGCGGGCGTCGGACAGTCGTTCCAGCAGCACCAGACCCGCGCCCTCCGACCAGTTGGTGCCGTCGGCGCCCTCGCCGAAGGACTTGCAGCGGCCGTCGGACGCGAGACCGCGCTGGCGGGAGAACTCGACGAATGCGCCGGGCTGGCCCATCACCGCGACACCGCCCGCGAGTGCCATCGTGCATTCGCCGGAGCGCAGAGCTTGTGCCGCGAGGTGGAGGGCCACCAGGGAGGAGGAGCACGCCGTGTCCACCGTGACCGCCGGACCGGTCAGGCCGAAGGTGTACGACAACCGGCCCGACGCCACACTCGTCGCGCCGCCCACCCCCAGATAGCCCTCCAAGCCTTCCGGAGCCGCGCCAGGACCGGTGCCGTACCCCTGGCCGCTGGCCCCGACGAAGACCCCGACCTCCTGTCCGCGCAGTGACGTGGGAACGATCCCGGAGCGTTCCAGGGTCTCCCACGCGGTCTCCAGCAGGACACGCTGCTGCGGGTCCATCGACAGGGCCTCGCGCGGGGAGATGCCGAAGAACGTGGCGTCGAAGCCGCCCGCGTCGGTGAGAAAGCCGCCCTCGCGGACGTAGGACTTGCCCAGGGCGTCCGGGTCGGAGTCGAAGAGCCCGGCCAGGTCCCAGCCCCGGTCCTGCGGGAACGGCCCGATCGCGTCGGTTCCGGCGGCGACCAGCCGCCACAGGTCCTCGGGGGTGCGGACGTCGCCGGGCAGGCGGCAGCCCATGCCGACCACGACGACCGGATCCTCGGCCGCGTCCGGAGCCGACCGGTCGCGCCGGGCCGGGCGGGGCGTGGCCTCGACCGCGCGCCCGCCCAGTTCGTCCCGTAGGAGCTCGGCGGTGGCCAAGGGGGTCGGGTGGTCGAAGACCAGCGTCGCCGGGAGCCGTAGTCCGGTGGCCGTGTTGAGGCGGTTGCGCAGCTCCACCGCGGTCAGCGAGTCGAACCCCATATCGCGGAATGCCTGCTCCGGCCCGATCGGGTCGACGGTCGGGAACCCGAGCACGGAAGCGGCCTGTTCGCGGATCAACTCGACCAGCAGACGCTCCTGTTCGGCCGCCGAAAGACCGGCCAGCCGCTCGACGAGGCCGCCCTCACCGGCCTTCGGCACCGGCCGGGCCGTACGCCGGGCCGGCCGGACCAGCCCCCGCAGCAGCGGCGGCGGTTCCGCGGCCTCCGCACCGAGGGCGGCGAGGTCGAACCGCAACGGCACCAGCAGGGACAGCCCGGACGCCACCGACCGGTCGAACAGGTCCAGCGCCTCCGCCGTGGACAGCCCGACGATGCCGCCACGCCGCACCCGGTGCAGATCCCCTGAGCCGAGCCCGGCCGTCATGCCACTGGTCTGCGCCCACATGCCCCACGCCAGCGAGGTGGCGGGGAGCCCGTGCGCACGCCGCCACTGTGCGAGGCCGTCCAGATAGGCGTTGGCGGCGGAGTAGTTGCCCTGGCCGGGTCCGCCGAGGACTCCGGCGGCGGACGAGTACACCACGAACGCGGCCAGGTCGTGGTCGTGGGTGAGGTGGTGGAGGTGGGTGACGGCGTCGACCTTGGGGCGGAAGACGGTGTCGAGGCGGTCCGGGGTGAGTGCGGTGAGGGTGCCGTCGTCGAGGGTTCCGGCGGTGTGGATGACGGCGGTGAGGGGGTGGTCGGCCGGGATGTCGGCGAGGGTGGTGGCGAGTTGGTCGCGGTCGGCGGTGTCGCATGCGGTGATGTGGACGGTGGCGCCGAGTTCGGTGAGTTCGGTGGTGAGGTCGGTGGCGCCGGGTGCGTCCGGTCCCCGGCGGCTGACCAGCAGTAGTCGGCGTGCGCCGTGCTGGGTGACGAGGTGGCGGGCGACGGTGGCGCCGAGGGTTCCGGTGCCGCCGGTGATCAGGACGGTGCCGTCCGGGTCCAGGGCGCGGGGGAGGGTGAGCACGATCTTGCCGGTGTGCCGCCCCTGGCTCATCCAGCGGAACGCCTCGGGGGCGCGGGTGATGTCCCACTGCCGCACCGGAAGCGGCTCTATCCGGCCCGCCTCGAACAGCTCCACCAACTGGTGCAGCAACTCCCGCACCCGCTCCGCGGGGGCCTCCCCGCCGAGGTCGAACGCCCGGTAGGTGACCTCCGGATGCCGTGCCCCGACCTCGCCGGGCTCCCGCAGGTCGGTCTTGCCCATCTCCAGGAACCGGCCGCCGGGATTGAGAAGTCCGAGAGAGGCGTCGATGTGCTCGCCGGTGAGGGAGTTGAGCACGACGTCGGCGGTGGGGAAGGTGGCGGCGTAGCCGAGGTCGCGGCTGGAGGCGAGCCGTTCGGCGGGCACGCCAAGCCGGTGGAGTGCGTGGTGCTTGGAGGGGTGGGCGGTGCCCAGGACGGTGGCGCCGAAGTGCTGTGCGAGCTGGACGGCGGCCATGCCCACACCGCCCGCGGCGGCGTGCACCAGGACCGTCTCGCCCGGCTGAACGCTCCCGAGGTCCTGCAACGCGTACAGCGCCGTCAGATAGGCCACCGGCACCCCGGCCGCCGTGCCGAACGACCAGCCATCCGGCATCCGGATCACCGTATGCGCGTCGGCGGTGGCCAGCGGCCCGAACGAGCCGGAGAACAGGCCCATCACCCGGTCGCCCACGGCCAGCTCCGCGACGCCCGGACCGACCTCGGTCACCACACCGGAGCCCTCCGTGCCGATCACCGACCGGCCCGGATACATGCCGAGAGCCACCAGGACATCCCGGAAGTTGAGCCCGGCGGCGCGGACCTCGATCCGCACCTGACCCGCTTCCAGCGGTGCGGGCTCGGCCTCGTCGGGCAGCAGCGCCAGATGGTCCAGAGTGCCGTACTCGGCCGAGTCCAGATGCCACGACGCCTGCGCGGGCACGCGCAGACCGGGCTCGACCCGGGCCAGGCGCGGCACCCACACGGCGCCACCGCGCACCGCCAGTTGGGGCTCCTCCCCGGACCACACCCCGGCGGGCAGCTTCTCGCACACCCCGTCGGCATCCACCAGGGCCACCCGCCCCGGGTGTTCGGCCTGGGCCGAGCGGACCAGGCCCCAGACCGCGGTGGCGGCCGGGTCGGTGACCTCGGCGTCGTCGCGCACCGCGACCGCGCCGCGGGTGACCACGGCCAGCCGGGTCCCGGCCATCGCGTCGTCGGCGACCCACCGCTGGATCTCCGCCAGCAGGCGGCCGGTGAGCCGGCGGGCCCGCGCGGTCGGCGGCCCGGTGAGGTCTTCGGCCCAGGCGCGCGTATCGGCCACGAGGACGTCGGGAAGGGCGCCTCCCGCGCTTCCGGTGTCTCCCATGGCCCCGGCGCCACCGGTGGCCGGATCGCCCAGCGCGGCCCAGGAGATCGCGCCGTCCGGCAGGGAGGTCTCGCTCCAACGGACCGTCCACAGCGCGTCGTCGGCCGTACCGATCTCCAGTTGGGCCGGATCCACCGCGCGCAGGGTGAGCGAGTCCACGGAAGCCACCGTCTGGCCCGAGCCGTCGGTCAGACGTACCGAGAAGGCGTCGTCGCCGACCGGGCGGACATGCACCCGGACCGCGGACGCGCCGCCCGCGTGCAGACGCACGTTGTTCCAGGCGAACGGCAGCAAGGTCACCTGTCGCGCCGGGTCCGAGGGCAGGCAGAAGCTGCCCGCGTGCAGCGCGGCGTCCAGCAGCGCCGGGTGGATGCCGAACCGTTCGGCCTCCGCGACGGACGCCTCCGGCAGCGCCACATCGCCGAAGATCTCACCGTCCCGGCGCCACGCGGCGACGAGCCCACGGAACGCCGGACCGTACGCGTATCCGGCGTCGACGAGCGAGCGGTAGAAGTCCTCCACCGGGATCGGCTCGGCTTCCGCGGGCGGCCACTGGACGGCGGCCCCGTCCCCGGCTCCGTACGCGCCCCCGTCCAGCGGTGCCGGGCCCTGCGCCGCGAGTGTGCCGGTGGCGTGCTCGGTCCAGTCGCTGCCCCCGTCGGTACGGGAGTAGATCCGCACCGTACGCCGCCCGCCCTCGTCCGCGCCCACGACGACCTGGACGCTCAGGGCGGTGTCGCCGGGCAGCACCATCGGCTGCCCGATCACCAGCTCCTCCAGCACCGGGGTGCCGGTCTCGTCCCCGGCGCGGACGGCCAGTTCCACCATGGCCGTGCCGGGCACCAGCACCGCCCCGGAGATGACGTGTTCGCCCAGCCAGGGCTGGGCCCGTACCGACAGCCGCCCGCTGAGCTGCACCCCGCCCGTCTCCGGGAGCTGCACCACCGCGCCCAGCAGCGGATGGCCCGCCTCCCCGAGCCCCACCGCGCCCACGTCACCGGATCCGGCGGCCCGCTCCAGCCAGTAGTGCTCGTGCTGGAAGGCGTACGTGGGAAGGGCGACGCGCCGGGCGCCGGACCCGGCGAACATCGCGTCCCAGTCCACCCGTACACCCCGTACGTACAGCCCGGCGAGCCCGGCCAGCACCGCGTGGGGCTCCTGGACACCCGGACGCAGGGACGGCACGAACGCCGCGTCCGCCTCGGGCAGACAGTCCTGCCCCATCGCGGTCAGCACCCCGTCCGGGCCGAGTTCCAGATGGGTGCGCACGCCTTGATCGGCCAGTGTGCGGACACCGTCGAGGAACCGCACCGCGCCCCGCGCATGCCGTACCCAGTACTCGGGGGAGCACAGCTCCCCGGGTTCGGCGACCGTGCCGGTGAGGTCCGACACCACGGGTATCCGTGGCGGCGCGTAGGTCAGCCGGGACGCCACCTCGCGGAACGCGTCCAGCATCCCGTCCATGTGCGGGGAGTGGAAGGCGTGCGAGACCACGAGCCGCTTGGTCTTGCGGCCCTGCCGCGCCAGCGTCTCCGCCACCGCCGTGACCACGTCCTCGTCACCGGAGACGACCACGGAGGTCGGGCCGTTGACCGCGGCGATGGAGACCTTGTGCTCCTTCCCCGCGAGCAGCGGCGCCACCTCGTCCTCGGCCGCCTCCACCGCGACCATCGCCCCGGTCGCGGTGAGTCGCTGCATCAGCCGCCCGCGCGCCCGTACCAATGTGCAGGCGTCCGGCAGGGACAGGACCCCGGCCACATGGGCCGCGGCCACTTCGCCGATCGAGTGGCCCAGCACATACGCGGGGCGCACTCCCCACGACTCCACGAGCCGGAACAGCGCCACTTCCAGCGCGAACAGCGCGGGCTGGGTGAACTCGGTCCGGTCCAGCAGCGCTGCCCTCGCCGACCCCTCCTCGGCGAAGACCACTTCGGCGAGCGAGACCTTGTCGTCCCCGTCGCGCAGGTCGCCGAACTGGGCGCACACGGCGTCGAAGGCCCGCGCGAACACCGGGTAGCCGCCGTGCAGTTCACGGCCCATTCCGGCTCGCTGGCTGCCCTGCCCGGTGAACAGCACCGCCACCTTTCCGGCGGCCACGGACCCGCTGACCGCCGACCGGGCGGACGCGCCCGAGGCCACCGCCTCCAGCCCCGCGACGGCCTGCTCGGCATCGGCGCACAGCACGACCGCGCGGTGGTCCAGCCGGGTCCGGGTGGTGGCCAGTGACCAGCCCACGTCCCGGAGGCCGTCGGCGGGCGTCTCCCGTACCTGGGTCAGCAGCCGGGCGGCCTGGGCACGCAGCGCCTCCCGCGTATGGCCCGAGAGCACCCACGGCACCACCTGGCCGGTGGCCACCGGACCGGGGTCGGCGGACTCCGCCGAGCGTACGGACGGTTCCTGACCGGCCGTGTTCTCCCCGGTCGCCTCGGCTTCCTCGGGGGCCTGTTCCAGGATGACGTGGGCGTTCGTTCCGCTGACGCCGAAGGAGGAGATCCCGGCGCGGCGGGCGTGTCCGGTCTCCGGCCACGCCCGCGCCTCGGTGAGCAGGGACACCGCGCCCGACGTCCAGTTCACCTGGGAGGTGGGCTGTTCGGCGTGGAGGGTCTTCGGCAGCCGGCCGTGGCGTAAGGCCATGACGGTCTTGATGACACTGGCGATGCCCGCGGCGGCCTGTGCGTGGCCGATGTTGGACTTGAGGGAGCCGAGCCAGAGGGGCTGGTCGGCGGGGCGTTTCCGGCCGTAGGTGGCGAGAACGGCCTGGGCTTCGATGGGGTCGCCGAGGGCGGTGCCGGTGCCGTGAGCCTCGACCGCGTCCACGTCGGCCACCGTCAGCCCGGCGTTGGACAGGGCCTGCCGGATCACCCGCTCCTGGGACGGGCCGTTGGGCGCGGTGAGGCCATTGGAGGCGCCGTCCTGGTTGACCGCGGTGCCCCGGATCACGGCCAGCACGTCGTGGCCGTTGCGGCGGGCGTCGGACAGCCGCTCCAGCAGCACGAGCCCGACACCTTCGGACCAGGTGGTGCCGTCGGCGCCCTCGCCGAAGGACTTGCAGCGCCCGTCGGGCGCCAGGCCACGCTGCCGGGAGAACTCGACGAAGGCGGTGGGCTGGCCCATCACGGCGACACCACCGGCCAGCGCCATGGAGCATTCGCCCGACCGCAGGGCCTGTACGGCGAGATGGGCGGCCACCAGCGAGGACGAGCAGGCGGTGTCCACGGTGACGGCGGGCCCGGTCAGCCCGAGCGTGTACGACACGCGCCCGGAGATGACACTGCCGGAAGCCCCGACCCCCAGATAACCCTCCAGGCCCTTGGGCGCGTCACCCGGACCGCCGCCGTACCCCTGGCCGCTGCCCCCGGCGAACACCGCGATGTCCCGGCCCTCCACCGACCGCGGATCCATCCCCGCCCGCTCGAAGGTCTCCCACGCGGTCTCCAGCAGCAGCCGCTGCTGCGGGTCCAGCGACAGGGCCTCGCGCGGCGAGATGCCGAAGAACGCGGCGTCGAACCCGCCCGCCCCCTCCAGAAATCCCGCCTCGCGTACGTAGGACTTGCCCACGGCGTCCGGATCGGCGTCGAACAGCGTCTCCAGGTCCCAGCCGCGATCCGTGGGGAACGGCCCGATCGCGTCCCGCCCCTCGTCCACCAGCTTCCACAGCGACTCCGGGTCGGTCACCCCGCCCGGCAGCCGGCACGCCATCGCCACGATCGCCACCGGTTCGGTGGACTCGGCGATCAGCCGGTCGTTCTCCCGCCTCAGCCGCTCGGCGTCCATCAGCGAGGTACGCAGCGCCTTGACCAGGTCTTCCCGGGACGCAGCCATATGTACTCCTCTCCGCAACCGCGGCGTCAGTGGTTTCCGAAGGTCGTGCCGCGCATCGCCCGGCTCACCAGCTCGTCGGCATCCAGCTCCGCGAGCGCGGAGGTCTCCGCCTCCGCGGCGGTGTCCAGGTCGCCCAGGTCGCGCAGACCGCTCGGGTCACCGGCCGCGGAGTCCGCGAGGCGCACCAGCGCGTCCAGCACCCCCAGCTCGTGGAAGCGGCGTAACGGCACCGAGGCCAGCACCCGCCGGATCTGCCGCTCGCGGCCCTCCGCGCCGACGGCCCCGCCATCCGCGGTCCTGTCCCCGTCCATGCCCCCGTTCGCGTCCCCATTCACGGCGGGGACCAGCTCCGTACGCAGCCTCCTCGCCAGCGTGGTCGGCTTCGGATAGTCGAACACCACCGTGGGGGAGAGCTGGAGCCCGGTGGCCGCGTTGATCCGGTTGCGCAGCTCCACCGCGGTCAGCGAGTCGAACCCGGTGTCCTTGAACGCACGCTCCGGCTCCACCGCGTCCCCGTCCGCATGCCCGAGCACGGCCGCCGCCTCACGCCGCACCAGATCGGTCAGGAACACCTCCTGCTCCGGGCCGGTCAGCTCGGCCAGGCTGCCCAGAAGCACCTCCCGCCGCGATGCGCCCCCGCCCCGCGCGTCCGCCGCCAGGATCTCGGCGACCTCGGGCAACTGCCGCAGCAGCGGCCGCTCCCGGGCCATCGTGTATCCCGGCACGAACCGCGCCCAGTCGACGTCCGCGACAATCGCATTCGGCAGACCACCGCCCACTGCCCGCGCCATCGCACGCAACGCGGGCGCCGGATCCATCGGCAGGATGCCGATACGGCGCCACTGATCGCCGCCGTCGGCGTCGATCATGCCGAGCCCGCCGCCCCAGCCGCCCCACGCCACCGATGTGGCCGCCAGCCCGTGGGCCCGCCGCCGGGCCGCCAGCCCGTCCAGGAAGGCGTTGCCCGCCGCGTACGGGGCCTGCCCGCCACTGCCCCAGACACCGGCGCCGGAGGAGAACAGCACGAACGCGTCGAGCTGCCGATCGCCGACGAGCTGGTCCAGCACCAGCGCCCCGCGCACCTTCGCCCCCGTCACGGCGGCGAACTCCTCGGCGGTCACCTCGGTGACCGGAGCCGAGGGCAGCCCGGCACCGGCGGTGTGCACCACCGCGGTCAGCGGATGGGTCCGCTCCGCCTCCGCCAGCACCGCGGCCACGGCCTCCCGGTCGGTCACATCACAGGCGGCGAGCGTGACCTGCACCCCCGCCAGGTCCGCCACCAGTTCGGCCGCGCCCGGCGCGTCACCGCCCTGCCTGCTGAGCAGCACCACATGGTCCGCCCCGCTGGTGGCGAGCCAGCGCGCCACATGCGAGCCGAGCCCGCCGGTGCCGCCCGTGACCAGCACGGTGCCGCGTGGCTTCCAGAGGCTGCCGGAGCCGTCCCGGTCGCGCACCATCCGGCGTGCGAACAGCCCGTCGGCGCGCACCGCGAGCTGGTCCTCCCCCTCCGGAGACGACAGCGCCGCGAACAGCCCGTCCGGCAGCGCCTCGCCGTCACCCTCCCTTTCGGCCGGCAGGTCGATCAGGCCGCCGAAGGTGTCCGGGTGGTCGAGCCCGAGCACGGCGCCGAATCCCCACACCGCCGACTGCACCGGGTCGGCCGTCTCACCGGCCACCGCGACCCCGCCACTGGTGACGCACCACAGCGGGGCGGTGATGCCGTGGTCCCGCAACGCCTGCGCCGCCGCGAGCGTGGCCGCGGTGCCCGTGGACACGGTGCCGTACTCGGTGTCGGCGCGGTCGTCCCACGAGAGCAGGGACACCACCCCGGCACCGCCGTCCGCCGACTTGACCTGGTCGCCCAGCGCCTCCCGGCCGGTCTCGGAGACCTCGGCGGCCACCACCTCGGCGCCCCGCGCGGCCAGCCCGTCCAGCACCGCTCGGACCCGCGCCGAGCCCGCCCGCACGGCCGGGACCAGCACCAGCCACCGGCCCGACATCTGTGGATCGGCCGCGGCCACCCGGGTCCAGCCGATCCGGTACCGCCATGCGTCCGTGAGGGAATCCTCCCGGCTGCGCCGACGCCATGAGGCCAGCGCGGGCAGCACCGTGCCGAGGGCCGCCGCGTCCACCTCGAGATCCCGTGCGAGGGACTGCGTGTCGCCGTCCTCGATGGCCGCCCACAGGGAGCCGTCGGCGGTCTCGGCCCGCGTCGGGGTCCTGGCGGGCTCCAGCCAGTAGTGCCGGTGCTGGAAGGCGTACGTGGGCAGCGGCACCCGGCGGGCCCCGGTACCGGCGAACAGAGCGCCCCAGTCCACCGGCACCCCGGCCGCGAACAGCCCGCCCAGCCCCGCGAGAACGCGGTCCGCGGCGCCGTCGTCGCGGCGCAGCGTCCCGGTGATGGTGGCCCGGACTTCGGGGAGGGTTTCGGTGGTCTCTTGGATGGCGGTGGTCAGGACGGGGTGGGTGCTGACTTCGATGAAGACGCGGTGGCCGTGGGTGAGGAGGGCTCGGGTGGCTTCTTCGAAGCGGACGGTGTCGCGGAGGTTGCGGTACCAGTAGTCGGGGTCGATGTGTGTGGGGTTGGCCCAGTCGGCGTCGACGGTGGACATCCAGGCGGTGTGGCCGGGTGTGGCGGTGATGCCGTCGAGTACGTTGTGCAACTGGTCTTTGATGGTGTCGACGTGTCCGGAGTGTCCGGCGAAGTCGACGCCGGGGAGTTGCCAGCGGTAGACCTTGGCTTTGGAGAGGGTGGTGCCGAATTCGGCGAGTGCGTCGGGGTCTCCGGATACGGAGACGGATGCGGGGCCGTTGACGGCGGCGATCCATAGGTGTCCGTGCCAGGGTGCGAGTGTTTCCTGGACCCAGGTGGGGGATGCGAGGACGGACATCATGGCGCCGTGTCCGGTGAGGTGGTGGGCGATGGTCTGGCTGCGGAGGGTGACGATTTTGGCGGCGTTGGTGAGGGTGAGGTGTCCGGCGACGCAGGCTGCGGCGATTTCGCCTTGGGAGTGGCCGATGACGGCGTCGGGGTGGATGCCGTTGGCCTGCCAGAGGGCGGCGAGGGAGACCATGATGGCGAAGGTGGTGGGCTGGAGGACGTCGACGCGGTCGAGCGAAGGGGCATCAGGCGCGCCGGTGATGACGTCGATGAGTGACCAGTCGGTGTAGGGGGCGAGAGCTTTGGCGCATTCGTGGAGGCGGGTGGCGAAGACGGGTGAGGTGTCGAGGAGTTGGGCTCCCATGCCTGCCCATTGGGCGCCCTGGCCGGGGAACACGAACACGGTCTTGCCATCACTGCCGGTCTCCCCGGTGATCAGGCTGGGGTGCGGCTGCCCTTCGCTGAGGGCGGTGAGGGCGGCGGTCGCCTGGTCGAGATCGGTGGCGAGGACGACCGCCCGGTGTTCCAGGGCGGCGCGGCTGGTGGCCAGCGACCAGCCCATGTCCACCGGGTCGGTCTCGGGGTGGGCGTGAAGGTGGGCGATCAGGCGTTCGGCCTGCGCCCGCAGGGCCGTTGGGCTCTTGGCGGACAGCACCCACGGCACCGCGCCGCCCGTGGCCACCAGCCCGGGAGCCTCCGGCTCCGTGGTCTCTGGTGCGGTGGCCGCCTCCTCCGGGGCCTGTTCGAGGATGAGATGGGCGTTGGTGCCGCTGACGCCGAAGGAGGAGATTCCGGCGCGGCGGGGGTGTCCGGTCTCCGGCCAGGGCCTGGCCTCGGTGAGCAGGGACACCGCGCCCGACGTCCAGTCGACCTTGGTGGTGGGCTCGTCGGCGTGGAGTGTCCTGGGCAGCATGCCGTGCCGCATGGCCTGGATCATCTTGATGACGCCCGCGATGCCCGCGGCGGCCTGGGTGTGGCCGATGTTGGACTTCAGTGAGCCCAGCCAGAGGGGCTGGTCGGCGAGGCGGTCCTGGCCGTAGGTGGCCAGCAGCGCTTGTGCTTCTATGGGGTCGCCGAGGGCGGTGCCGGTGCCGTGGGCTTCGACGGCGTCGATGTCGGTCGCCGACAGTCCGGCACTGGACAGGGCCTGGCGGATCACCCGTTGCTGGGAGGGGCCGTTGGGGGCGGTGAGGCCGTTGCTGGCGCCGTCCTGGTTGACCGCCGTACCGCGGACCACGGCCAGCACCTCGTGACCGTTGCGCCGCGCCTCGGAGAGCCGCTCCAGCAGCACGAGCCCGACGCCCTCGCTGAAGGTGGTGCCGTCGGCGCCCTCGCCGAAGGACTTGCTGCGGCCGTCGGGGGCGAGCCCGCGCTGGTGCGAGAAGCTCACGAACCCATCCGGGGTCGACATCACCGTCACGCCCCCGGCCAGGGCCATCGAGCACTCGCCCTCCCGCACCGCCTTGGCCGCCCAGTGGATGGCCACCAGCGAGGAGGAGCACGCCGTGTCGACCGTCACCGCGGGACCGGTCAGGCCCAGCGCGTAGGCCACCCGCCCGGACACCACGCTCCCCGATTTGCCCGTGCTCAGATAGGTCTCCGAGCCCTCGGGCAGCTCACCGGCGTTCGTCCCGTAGTCGTGGTAGATGACCCCGGCGAACACACCGGTGTCGCTGCCCTGCACCGACCGCGGGGCGATACCGGCCTGCTCGAAGGTCTCCCACGCGGTCTCCAGCAGCAGCCGTTGCTGCGGGTCCATCGCCACGGCCTCACGCGGGGAGATGCCGAAGAAGTCCGCGTCGAACTCGGTGGCCCCCGCCACGAACCCGCCCTCGCGGACGTAGGTCGCGCCCACCCGGTCCGGGTCGGGGTCGAAGAGCGTGTCCAGATCCCAACCGCGGTCGGTGGGGAACGCCCCGATGCCGTCCTCCCCGTCGGCCACCAGCCGCCACAGCCCGTCCGGGTCGGTCACCCGTCCGGGGAGCCGGCAGGCCATGCCGACGACGACCACGGGATCGTCCGCGTCGGCCCCCGGCCCGGCGACGGCGGCCGGGGCCGCCTCCGCCGGGCCGAACAGCTCGTCCCGCAGATACCCGGCCGTGATCGCCGGGGTCGGGTAGTCGAACACCACGGTCGCGGGGAGCCGCAGTCCCGTGGCCGCATTGAGGCGGTTGCGCAGTTCCACCGCCGTGAGGGAGTCGAACCCGACGTCGCGGAAGGGCTGGTCCGGCCCGATGCTGTCGATCGTCGTATGTCCGAGTACGGCCGCCGCCTCGGTGCGGACGAGCTCCGTGAGGTGCCGTAGCCGTTCGCCCTGGTCGAGGGCGGCGAGCCGTTGGGCGAGCGACAGGGTGTCGGCGGGGGCCGGTGTGTGGGCCGTACGGCGCGTGGGGCGCCGTACGAGGTGGCGGAGCAGCGGCGGAACGGGCTGCGCCGTGTCATCGGCCCGAAGGGAGGCCGGGCTGATCTTGATCGGGACGAGGTGGGGGTGGTGGGTGGCGGTGAGGGCCCTATCGAGGAGGGCGAGCCCCTCGTCGTCGGTCAGGGCGGCCACACCGCCACGGTGGGTGCGTCGGCGGTCCTCGGTGTTCATGGTGGCGGTGAGGGCGCTGGTGGTTTCCCATAGCCCCCAGGCGAGGGAGGTGGCGGGGAGCCCGGCGGCGTGGCGTTGGTGGACGAGGGCGTCGGCGTAGGTGTTGGCGGCGGCGTAGTTGGCCTGACCGGGGGTGCCGAGGGTGCCGGTGGCGGAGGAGTAGATGACGAAGGCGGCCAGGTCGTGGTCGTGGGTGAGGTGGTGGAGGTGGGTGACGGCGTCGACCTTGGGGCGGAAGACGGTGTCGAGGCGGTTCGGGGTGAGTGCGGTGAGGGTGCCGTCGTCGAGGGTTCCGGCGGTGTGGATGACGGCGGTGAGGGGGTGGTCGGCCGGGATGTCGGCGAGGGTGGTGGCGAGTTGGTCGCGGTCGGCGGTGTCGCATGCGGTGATGTGGACGGTGGCGCCGAGTTCGGTGAGTTCGGTGGTGAGGTCGGTGGCGCCGGGGGCGTCGGGCCCCTGGCGGCTGATCAGGAGCAGGTGCCGGGCGCCGTGGTGGGTGATGAGATGGCGGGCGGTGAGAGCGCCGAGGGTGCCGGTGCCGCCGGTGACGAGAACGGTGCCCTCGGGGTTGAGGGGGAGCGGCTGGGCGGGTGTGTCGGCGGGTGTTGTCGGGGTGAGCCGGGGCGCCCAGAGCGTGTTGTCGCGGAGGGCCAGTTGGGGCTGGTCGGTGGTGAGTGCGGTGGACAGTGCGCTGCGCAGTGTGTGGTCCGAGTGGCCGTCGGCGTCGATGAGCTGGATGCGGCCGGGGTGTTCGGACTGGGCCGAGCGGACCAGACCCCAGATCGCCGCCGCGGCGGAGTCGGTGACCTCGGCCGAGTCGTGTACGGCCATCGCACCGCGGGTGAGGACCGCCAGCCGTGTTTCCGACAGCTCAGGCAGCGTCACCCACCGCTGCAACAGGTCCAGCGCCCGCGTGGCCAGTTCGCGCGCCCGCGTGATGGGGTCGGCGTCCCGCGACTGCCATGCTGTCGTGTCGGCGACGATCAGCGCGGGCCGGTCCTCGGTCCCGGCGATCTCCGTGGCGGGCGCGGTGGCGATCTCTGTGACATCGGCGAAGGCCGGGGCTTCGGCGGCGGCGAGGACGGGTGAGACGTCCCCTAGGGTGCCCCACCGGATCTCGTCCGTGGTGGCGGTGTGTTCGGTCCAAGTGACCGTCCACAGCGCGTCGTTCACCGAGGTGGAGGCCAGCGCTTCGAGCTGCGCCGCGTCGACCTCCCGCAGAACCAGCGAACCGATCGACGCGACCAGCCCTCCGGCCGTGTCGACCAGGACCACGGAGAGGCCGTCGTCCTCGGTGTAACGGGCGTGTACGCGCACCGAAGTGGCACCGGTGGCGTGCAGGCGTATGTCGTTCCACGCGAACGGCAGCAGCATACGGCCGCCGGGCTCCCCGGGCAGGGAGTAGTTGCTCGCGTGCAACGCGGCGTCCAGCAGTGCCGGGTGGATGCCGAACCGGCCGGCGGCCTCCGTCTGCTCCTCCGGCAGCGCGGCCTCCGCGAACACCTCGCCCACGTCGCCGTCGCGGGTCCATACCGCCTTCAGGCCCTGGAACGTCGGTCCGTAGTCGTAGCCCCCCTCGGCCATCTGCTCGTACAGGCCCTCGACGGCCACCGGCTCGGCACCGGCGGGTGGCCATTCGGCGGCGGTGGGCGACGGAGGAGCCGTGGTGTCCTGGGCCAGCGTGCCGGTGGCGTGCACCGTCCACTGCGCTGATTCTTCTGCGGCGCGGGAGTAGATGCGTACGTCCCGACGCCCGGCCTCGTCAGGGCCGCCCACGACCACCCGGATGTCCAGGAAGCCACTGTCCGGTAGCGCCAGTGGCTGCTCGATGACCAGCTCATCCAGGGTGGGGGTGGCGGTCTCGTCTCCGGCCCGGATGGCGAGTTCGGCCATCGCGGCGCCGGGGAGGAGGACGGCACCGGACACGGTGTGGTCGGCCAGCCAGGGGTGGGTGGTCAGGGAGAGCCGCCCGGTGAGGACGGTGCCACCGGTGTCGGGGAGGTGGACGGCGGCGGTGAGAAGCGGGTGCGCGGGGTCGTGGAGACCGGCTGAGGCGATGTCGCCTGTGCTGGTGTTGCGGGGGAGCCAGTAGTGGTGGTGTTGGAAGGGGTAGGTGGGGAGGGTGATGCGGGTGGGGTGTGTGCCGGTGAAGAGGGTGGGCCAGTTGACGGGTGTTCCGTTGGTGGTGAGGTGGGCGAGGTTGGTGAGGAGGCGGGTGGGGGTGTCGTCGTCGCGGCGGAGGGTTCCGGTGATGGTGGTGTTGGAGGTGTCGTTGGCTTCGAGGGTTTCTTGGATGGCGGTGGTGAGGACGGGGTGGGGGCTGATTTCGATGTAGGTGCGGTAGCCCTGGTCGGCGAGGGTGGTGATGGCGGTGTGGAACTGCACCGTTTGGCGCAGGTTCCGGTACCAGTAGCCGCCGTCGAGGGTGTCGGGTTCGATCCACTGTCCGGTGACGGTGGAGAGCCAGGGGATGGTTCCGGGTTCGGTGGTGGTGTCGGCCAGGGTTTGGTGGAGTTCGTTCTTGATGGTGTCGACGTGTCCGGTGTGGGAGGCGTAGTCGACGGGGATGATGCGGGCTCGGATGTCCTGGTCGGTGTAGTGGGCGTGGAGTTCGTGCAGAGCGTCGATGTCGCCTGCGACGACGGTCGCCTGGGGGCTGTTGTGCGCGGCGATCCAGAGCTTGCCCTGCCACGGGGTGAGGTCTTCCTCGACCTGTTCCCGCGAGGCGAGGACGGACATCATGCCGCCGTGTCCGGCGAGGTGGTCGGCGATGATCTGGCTGCGCAGGGCGACGATTTTGGCGGCGGCGTCGAGGGTGAGGTGTCCGGCGACGCAGGCTGCGGCGATTTCGCCTTGGGAGTGGCCGGTGACGGCGTCGGGGTGGATACCCATGGATTGCCAGAGGGTGGCGAGGGAGACGACGACGGCGAAGGTGGCGGGCTGTACGACGTCGACACGGTCGAGCGAAGGAGCATCGGGCGCGCCGGTGATGACGTCGATGAGCGACCAGTCGGTATACGGGGCCAGCGCGTCGGCGCATTCGTTCAAGCGAGCCGCGAAGACGGGGGAGGTGTTGAGGAGTTGTGCCCCCATGCCCACCCACTGGGCCCCCTGGCCGGGGAAGACGAATACGGTCTTGCCGTCTGTTCCGGTCTGCCCGGTGACCAGGAGCGGGTCGGGCCGTCCCTCCGCCAAAGCGCGGGCGGTGGCGATGCCGTCCTCGGTATCCGTGGCGAGGATGACCGCGCGATGATCGAGGGCGGCGCGCGTGGTGGCCAGTGACCAGCCCACGTCCACCGCACGCGGAGCGTCCCCGGATTCCAGGTGGCTGACCAGACGCTCTGCCTGGGCGCGCAGCGCCGCAGGAGTCT
The DNA here is from genome assembly GCF_047218265.1 of Streptomyces sp. CY-1. Classification (NCBI taxonomy): domain Bacteria; kingdom Bacillati; phylum Actinomycetota; class Actinomycetes; order Kitasatosporales; family Streptomycetaceae; genus Streptomyces; species Streptomyces sp. CY-1. The sequence continues at coordinate 1,741,388 of NZ_CP178393.1, read as the reverse complement.
TACCGGACAGCATCCACGGCACCACACCGCCTGTGGCCACCAGCCCAGGAGTGCCCGCCTCGCTGGCCTCTGCTTCGGGCACGGCCACCTCAGGCGGCGCCTGCTCCAGGATCACATGGGCATTCGTCCCGCTGACGCCGAAGGAGGAGATTCCGGCGCGGCGGGGGTGTCCGGTCTCCGGCCAGGGCCGGGCCTCGGACAGCAGCGACACCGCACCCTGCGACCAGTCCACCTTGGTGGTGGGCTCGTCGGCGTGGAGTGTCTTGGGCAGTACGCCATGCCGCATGGCCTGCACCATCTTGATGACGCCCGCGACACCCGCGGCGGCCTGGGTATGGCCGATGTTGGACTTGATGGAGCCCAGCCACAGCGGCTGATCCTCCGGGCGGTTCTGGCCGTAGGTGGCCAGGAGCGCCTGGGCCTCGATGGGGTCGCCGAGACTCGTGCCGGTGCCGTGCGCCTCGACCGCGTCCACATCGGCCACCGTCAGCCCGGCGTTCGCCAGTGCCTGGCGGATCACCCGTTCCTGGGACGGGCCGTTGGGCGCGGTGATGCCGTTGGAAGCGCCGTCCTGATTGACGGCGGTGCCACGGATGACCGCGAGCACCTCATGCCCATGGCGGCGGGCATCGGACAGTCGTTCCAGCAGCACAAGACCGGCGCCCTCGGACCAGTTGGTGCCATCCGCGCCCTCACCGAAGGACTTGCAGCGCCCGTCGCGCGCCAGCCCCCGCTGCCGGGAGAATCCGACGAAGCCGCCGGGGGTGGCCATCACCATCACGCCACCGGCGAGCGCCATGGAGCACTCCCCGGACCGGAGCGCATAACTGGCCAAGTGCATCGCCACGAGGGACGAGGAGCACCCGGTGTCCAGAGTGACCGCCGGGCCGAGCAGACCGAGCGAGTACGAGATGCGGCCGGACGCGATGCTGCCCGCGCCACCGAGACCCAGATATCCCTCGAACCCCTCCGGCACCTGGTCCACGGTCAGCGCGTAGTCACCGTTGGCCAGGCCGGTGAACACGCCGACGTCGCTGTCCGCCAGCGAACTCGGGTCGATTCCCGCGTGCTCGAGGGTCTCCCACGCGGTCTCCAGCAGCAGCCGCTGCTGCGGGTCGGTGGCCAGCGCCTCACGCGGGGAGATGCCGAAGAACTCGGCGTCGAACTCCGCCGCGTCGGCGAGGAAACCGCCCTCGCGCACATAGGAGGTGCCGACGGAGTCAGGGTCGGCGTCGAAGAGGTTCTCCAGGTTCCAGCCGCGGTCCTCCGGAAACCCGGCGATCGCGTCCCGGCCGTCGGCCACCAGATCCCACAGCCCGTTTGGGGTGGTCACGCCGCCCGGGAAGCGGCAGCCCATGCCGACGATGGCGATCGGCTCCTCCGTCGCCGCCTCGGCCTTGCGCAACCGTTCCCGCGTCTGGTGCAGGTCGGCGGTAACCCGCTTGAGGTAGTTGAGGAGCTTTTCGTCATTCGCCATCTGGACCTCGCCAAGAGCCTCGTGGGTGAAATCGGTGAGCGGAGACGAGACGGGGAATCAGTCCACGCCGAACTCCTGGTCGATGAAGGCGAACACGTCGTCGGCGTTCGCCGTGTCGAGTCGTTCGGTGACGGTTTCGCCGCCCGCGCCGTTGGCCTCGATCTCGGCGACCTTGGTGGTCATCCGCTGTAGCCGCGAGGTGATCCGGGCGCGTTCGATCTTCTCCTTCGGCAGCGCCGCCAAATGTGCTTCCAGCCGCTCCAGCTCGGCCAGCACCGAGTCCACCGACGAGGTGTCGGTCTGGCCGAGTTCGGTGCGGATACGGCGCGCCAGCGCACTGGGCCGCGGGTGGTCGAACACCATCGTCGCGGGCAGCTTCAGCCCCGTGCCGGCATTGAGGCGATTGCGCAGCTCCACCGCCGTCAGCGAGTCGAATCCGATCTCGCTGAACGGACGGTCCCCGGTGGCATCGGCGCTCGCGTGTCCGAGTACGGCCGCGGCCTCGGCCTGCACCAGCTCGGTGAGCAGCCGCTCCTGGTCCCCGGGGCTCAGCCCGGCCAGCCGTGCGATCAGCTCCGTCTGTCCCGCGCCGTCCTCGTGTGTGTCCTCGGTCAGCAGGTCGATGACATCGGGCAGTCCCCGCAGCAGAGGCCGGAACCGGGCCAGGGTGTAGCCGGGGGCGAACCGTTCCCAGTCGATGTCGGCCACCACCCCGTGGGCGGTGCCGCTGCCCACGGTGTGCGCCATCGCCAGCGCCGCCAGCCGCGGGTCCATGGTCATCAGACCCGTACGGCGCCACTGCGCGCCCATCGCCTCGTCGATCGTGCCAAGGCCGCCACCCCAGGCGCCCCACGCCACCGACGTGGCCGCCAGCCCCCGTGCGCGGCGGCGCTGCGCCAGCCCGTCGAGATAGGCGTTGCCGGCGGCGTAGGCGCTCTGGCCGCCGCTGCCCCAGGCCGCCGCTCCGGACGAGAACAGGACGAAGGCGTCCAACTCCCGTTCCCCCAGCAGATCGTCGAGGTGCCGCGCACCGGCGATCTTCGCCCGGCCGATATCGGCGAACTCGGCGAGTGTCATCTTCGACAGCGGCTTCTCCGGCAGCGCCAGCCCCGCGGCGTGGACCACGGCCGACAACGGCACGTCATCCGGAATCTCCGCCAGGACGGCCGCGAGCTGGTCCCGGTCGGTCACATCACACGCCGCGATGGTCACGTCCGCGCCCAGCGCGGTCAGCTCGGCCTCCAGCTCCGCCGCGCCCGCCGCCTGCGCACCCTGACGGCTGAGCAGCACCACACGCCGGGCGCCGTGACCCGCGGCCCAACGGGCCACGTACGAGCCGAGTCCGCCGGTGCCGCCGGTGATCAGCACCGTGTCCCGTGGCTGCCACGCCGGTGCCGACGTCACCGGTTCGCGCCGCATCCGCCGGGCGAACACCCCCGACGCGCGCACCGCGACCTGGTCCTCCGCGTCCACTCCGGCAAGCACCGAGCACAACCGGGCAAGGGCCGTATCATCCGGCGTCCGCGGCAGATCCACGATCCCACCCCAGGTGGACGGCTGATCCAGCCCCTGCACCACGCCCATTCCCCAGGCCAGCGGCTGGAACTCGCTGGTCACCTCGGAGGGTTCACGCACGGCGACCGCGCCACGCGTCAGGCACCACAGGGGAGCGGTGAGCCCGATCTCCTCCACGGCCTGCATCAGCGCCACGGTGGCCGCCACGCCCCGGGAGAGCGTGCCGGGTTCGCAGGTCCGCTCGTCCCATGCCAGCAGGGACAGCACCCCGGCGTACTCGTCATCGGAACCCGACATCCGCTCCCGCAGGAGGGCGGTCACCTCCGCCCGCTCCACCGTGTCCACCTCGACCACCACGGGATCGGCGCCGTGCGCGGCCAGCGCGGCGATCACGCCCGTCACCGCGGTGTCGCTCGTCTGCGGTGAGGCCACGGCCACCAGCCACGCTCCTGGCAGTACGGGCGCCTCCCCGCTGGCCACCGGATCCCAGGCGATGCGATACGACCAGGCGTCCACGGTGGACTGGTCCTGGTTGCGGCGCCGCCACGACGTCAGCCCCGGCAGGACGGGCTCCAGCGCCTTCTCCTCGACGCCGAGGGAATCGGCCAGGGAGGCGAGGTCGCCCCGCTCCACGGCCTCCCAGAACACACCGTCGGCCACCGCCTCCGGCACCTCGGACGGTGTGAGCCAGTAGTGGTGGTGTTGGAAGGCGTAGGTGGGGAGGGGCGTGGGGTGGGGGTGGGTGGCGGAGTAGAGGGCTGTCCAGTCGGGGGTGTGGCCGTTGGTGGTGAGGTGGGCGAGGTTGGTGAGGAGGCGGGTGGGGGTGTCGTCGTCGCGGCGGAGGGTTCCGGTGATGGTGGTGTTGGAGGTGTCGTTGGCTTCGAGGGTTTCTTGGATGGCGGTGGTGAGGACGGGGTGGGGGCTGATTTCGATGTAGGTGCGGTAGCCCTGGTCGGCGAGGGTGGTGATGGCGGTGTGGAACTGCACCGTTTGGCGCAGGTTCCGGTACCAGTAGCCGCCGTCGAGGGTGTCGGGTTCGATCCACTGTCCGGTGACGGTGGAGAGCCAGGGGATGGTTCCGGGTTCGGTGGTGGTGTCGGCCAGGGTTTGGTGGAGTTCGTTCTTGATGGTGTCGACGTGTCCGGTGTGGGAGGCGTAGTCGACGGGGATGATGCGGGCTCGGATGTCCTGGTCGGTGTAGTGGGCGTGGAGTTCGTGCAGAGCGTCGATGTCGCCTGCGACGACGGTCGCCTGGGGGCTGTTGTGCGCGGCGATCCAGAGCTTGCCCTGCCACGGGGTGAGGTCTTCCTCGACCTGTTCCCGCGAGGCGAGGACGGACATCATGCCGCCGTGTCCGGCGAGGTGGTCGGCGATGATCTGGCTGCGCAGGGCGACGATTTTGGCGGCGGCGTCGAGGGTGAGGTGTCCGGCGACGCAGGCTGCGGCGATTTCGCCTTGGGAGTGGCCGGTGACGGCGTCGGGGTGGATACCCATGGATTGCCAGAGGGTGGCGAGGGAGACGACGACGGCGAAGGTGGCGGGCTGTACGACGTCGACACGGTCGAGCGAAGGGGCATCGGGTGCGCCGGTGATGACGTCGATGAGCGACCAGTCGGTATACGGGGCCAGCGCGTCGGCGCACTCGTGTAGCCGGGTGGCGAAGGCGGGGGAGGTGTTGAGGAGTTGTGCCCCCATGCCCACCCACTGGGCTCCCTGGCCGGGGAAGACGAACACGGTCTTGCCATCCGTCCCGGTCTGCCCGGTGACCAGGAGCGGGTCGGGCCGTCCCTCCGCCAGGGCACGGACGGTCGCCGTGCCCTGCTCGGTATCCGTGGCGAGGATGACCGCGCGATGATCGAGGGCGGCGCGCGTGGTGGCCAGTGACCAGCCCACGTCCACCGCACGCGGAGCGTCCCCGGATTCCAGGTGGCTGACCAGACGCTCGGCCTGAGCCCGCAGCCCCGCAGGGCTCTTGGCGGACAGCACCCACGGCACCACACCGCCTGTGGCCACCAACCCAGGAGCGCCCGTCTCCGCCTCGGGCACAGCCACCTCCGGCCCCTGCTCCAGGATCACGTGTGCGTTCGTCCCGCTGATGCCGAAGGAGGAGATTCCGGCGCGGCGAGGGTGTCCCGTCTCCGGCCAGGGTCGGGCCTCGGACAGCAGGGACACCGCCCCCGACGCCCAGTCGACCTTGGTGGTGGGCTCGCCGGCGTGCAGTGAGGGCGGAAGCATGCCATGCCGCATCGCCAGCACCATCTTGATGAGGCCCGCGATGCCCGCGGCGGCCTGCGTGTGGCCGATGTTGGACTTCAGCGAGCCGAGCCACACGGGTTCGTCCCCCGGGCGGTCCTGGCCGTAGGTGGCGAGCAGTGCCTGTGCCTCGATGGGGTCGCCGAGGGCGGTGCCGGTGCCGTGTGCCTCGATCGCGTCCACGTCGGCCACTGTGAGCCCGGCGTTGGACAGGGCCTGCCGGATCACTCGCTGCTGGGAGGGCCCGTTCGGAGCGGTGAGGCCGTTGCTCGCCCCGTCCTGGTTCACCGCGGTGCCACGGATCACGGCCAGTACCTCATGGCCGTTGCGGCGGGCGTCCGAGAGCCGTTCCAGCAGCACCAGACCGATGCCCTCGCTGAAGGTGGTGCCGTCGGCGCCCTCGCTGAAGGACTTGCTACGGCCGTCCGGCGCGAGCCCGCGCTGGCGGGAGAAGCTGATGAAACCGCCGGGCTTGGCGATCACCGTCACGCCACCGGTGATGGCCATCGAGCACTCGCCCGCCCGCAGCGCCTGTACGGCCAGATGCAGCGCCACCAGCGACGACGAGCACGCCGTGTCCACCGTCACCGCGGGGCCTTCGAGGCCCAGCAGATAGGCCACTCGGCCGGAGGCCACACTCGTGGTGCTGCCGGTCATCAGGTAGCCCTCCAACTCCGGCGGGGGCGCCTCGGAGTGGGCGATGTATCCCTGGTCGATGACCCCGGCGAACACCCCGATGGCCTGTCCGCGCACGGACATCGGGTCGATGCCCGCCTGCTCGAACAGCTCCCATGAGGTCTCGGCGAGCAGTCGCTGCTGCGGATCCATCGCCAGCGCCTCGCGTGGCGAGATGCCGAAGAACTCGGCGTCGAAGTCACCGGCGCCGGTGAGGAAACCGCCCTCGCGTACGTAGGACTTGCCCACGGCGTCCGGGTCGAGGTCGAACAGCGTCTCCACGTCCCAGCCGCGGTCCGTGGGGAAGGGGCCGATCGCGTCCCGGCCCTGGGACACCAGATCCCACAGCTCCGCGGGGCCGGTGACCTTGCCGGGCAGTCGGCAGTTCATCGACACGATGGCCACCGGGTCGTCCGCCGGGGCCACCGCCGAAGCGGGCGCCGACGTCGACGGGGAGGCGGGGGCGGCCGTGTCTCCGGCCACCACGGACCGCAGATGTCCGGCCATCGCCTCCGGTGTCGCGTAGTCGAACACGACCGTCGCGGGCAGGCGCAGCCCGGTCGCGCCGGCGAGCCGGTTGCGCAGTTCCACCGCGATGAGCGAGTCGACCCCGATGTCGCTGAACGCGCGCCTGGCGTCCACGGCGTCCTTCCCGGTGTGCCCGAGCACGGTCGCCGTATGGTCCCGTACCAGGTCCAGCAGTAGCCGGTGCTGATCGGCCTCGGACAGCGCCGCCAGCCGGGCCGTCAGACCGCCTTCGCCGGATTGGCCCGACGTGGACCGCAGGGTGCGTCGGGTCGGCCGGACGAGCCCGGTGAGCAGCGGCGACACAGCGCCCGCGGCGGACTCGTGTGCGCCGGGGTCCAGCTTCGCCGGTACCACCAGGGGCAGCCCCAGGCCGAGGGCGGAGTCGAAGAGGCTCAGGGCGTGCTCGGTGGTCATCGGGCGGACGACACCGTGTCGGGTGCGATCCCGGTTGGCCGTGATCAGCGCGGCCGACAGCTCGCTGGTCTCCGCCCACAGGCCCCAGGCCAGCGACAGCCCGGCCAGCCCCGCCGCGCGCCGCTGCTGTACGAAGGCGTCGAGGAAGGTGTTGGCGGCGGCGTAGTTGGCCTGGCCCGCGTTCCCGAGGATTCCGGCGGCGGAGGAGTACACGGCGAAGAGGGCCAGGTCCTGGTCGCGGGTGAGGTCGTGCAGGTGGGTGACCGCGTCGACCTTGGGGCGGAAGACGGTGTCGATGCGGTCGGGGTCGAGTGTGGTGAGGGTGCCGTCGGCGAGGGTGCCGGCGGTGTGCACGATGCCGGTGAGGGGGTGGTCGGACGGGATGCCGGCGAGGAGTGCGGCGAGTTGGCCGCGGTCGGCGCTGTCGCAGGCGGTGATCCGTACTTGTGCGCCCAGTGCGGTCAGTTCGTCGTGAAGGTCGGCCGCGCCGGGGGCGTTCGGCCCCTGGCGGCCGGTGAGGACCAGGTTGCGTACACCGTGGTGGGTGACGAGGTGACGGGCGATGGCAGTGCCGAGGGTGCCGGTGCCGCCGGTGATCAGTACGGTGCCGTCGGGGTCGGGGGTGCGCGGGAGAGTGAGCACGATCTTGCCGGTGTGGCGGCCCTGGCTCATCCAGCGGAACGCGTCGGGGGCGCGGGTGATCTCCCACGGCCGGGTGGGCAACGGAGGGATCAGGCCCTGCTCGAACAGGTCCACCAGCTCGACCAGCAGTTCCTGGATGCGATCCGGCCCCGCGTCCGCGCCCAGGTCGAACGCGCGATAGGTGCGGTCCGGGTGCGTCGCGGCCACCTCGTCCACGTCCCGGATGTCGGTACGTCCCATCTCGATGAAACGGCCACCGGGGTTGAGCAACCGCAGCGAGGCGTCGATGTGTTCGCCGGTGAGGGAGTTGAGGACGATATCGGTGGTCGGGAAGGTGTGGGCGTAGGCGAGGTCGCGGCTGGAGGCGCGCCGTTCCGTGGCCACCCCGAGCTGTTCCAGGCTGTGGTGTTTGGCCGGGTGGGCGGTGGCGAGGACGGTGGCGCCGAAGTGGTGGGCGAGGTGTACGGCGGCCATGCCGACTCCACCGGCTGCGGCGTGCACCAGCACCGTCTCGCCCGGCTGGACATCGCCCAGATCCCGCAACGCGTACAGCGCGGTGAGATAGGCGACCGGCACCCCGGCCGCCGCCGTGAACGACCAGCCGCGCGGCATCCGCACCACCGTCCGCCGGTCCGCCACCACCAGCGGCCCGAACGAACCGGGCAGCATGCCCATCACACGGTCGCCCACGGCCAGATCCGCCACGCCCGGGCCGACCTCGGTCACCACGCCCGCGCCCTCGGTGCCGATCTCCGCCTCGTACATGCCGAGGGCGATGAGCACATCGCGGAAGTTCTGACCGGCGGCGCGTACCGCGATCCGCACCTGGCCCGCCTCCAGCGGCGCCTCCGCCCGAGGGTGGGGCACCAGGGCGAGGTTCTCCAGTGTGCCGTGTTCGGTGACGTCCAGATGCCACGCCGCGGTGGCCGGGACCGCCAGGCCCGGGCGCGCTCGCACCAGGCGGGGCACCCACGCGATTCCGCCACGCAGCGCGAGCTGGGGTTCCTCCGTGGCCAGCGCGGCGGGCAGGGCCTCGGCCGACCGGTCGTCGGTGTCGATCACGCACACCCGGCCCGGGTGCTCGGCCTGCGCGGCGCGCACCAGGCCCCACACCGCGGCGGCGGCCGGGTCGGTGACCTCGGTGTCGTCATGCACCGCCATGCCACCCCGGGTGAGCAGCACCAGACGGCTGTCGGCGAGTGCGTCGTCGCTGATCAGACGCCGTATCGCGGCCAATGCCCGGCCGGTCAGCGCACGGGCACGCTCCGGTAGTTCGCCGCCCTCCGCGGTGTATGCCCGGGTGTCGGCGACGACCACCGGCGGCCACGTGTCCTGGTCGGGCACGGCGTCCAGCGCCGCCCACGCCACCTCGTCCCGGGCCAGGGCATGTTCGGTCCACTCCACGGTGAACTGGGAATCCGCGGTGGACGAGGCCGATGTGGTGCGGAGCTGCTCCGCGGTGGTCTCCCTGAGCACCAGCGACCCGACGGTCACCACGGGCACCCCGTGCGGATCGGTCGCGTACAGGGACAGGTTGTCCGGCCCGGTGGAGGTGACCCGCACCCGTAGGGCGGTGGCGCCGTCGGCGTGCAACTGCACACCGTTCCAGGAGAACGGCAGATACGTCCCGCCGGCGGGCTCGTTGCCCGGGCAGAAGTTGCTCGCGTGCAGCGCCGCGTCCAGCAACGCCGGATGGATGCCGAAGCGGCGCGCGAGGTCATGCTGCTCCTCGCCGAGGGTGACCTCGGCGAACACATCACCGTCGCGCGTCCACGCCGCGGTGAGACCGCGGAACACCGGACCGTACTCATAGCCTGCCTCGGCCAGGCGGTCGTAGAAGCCCTCCAGGGCAACGGGTTCCGCCCCGGCGGGCGGCCACTGCCGCTCCGCCTCGACAGGTACGAGCGCCTGCGCGGACAGGATGCCGGAGGCGTGCTCGACCCAGGGCTCGGACTCGTCGCCGCGGGAGTAGACCCGCACCGTACGGCGCTCATCGTCCTCGGCCGCGCCGACCAGGACCTGCACCTGAAGCGAGCCGTCCTCGGGGAGAAGCATCGGCTGGCCGAGGACCAGCTCCTCCAACACCGGTGTGCCGGTCTCGTCCCCGGCCCGTACGGCCAGTTCCACGATCGCCGTACCCGGCACCAGGGCGACGCCGGACAGCATATGGTCGGCCAGCCAGGACTGCGCCGACGGTGCCAGCCGCCCGGTGAGCAGCACCCCTCCGGTGTCCGGCACGCTGACCACGGCCCCCAGCAGCGGGTGCGCCGCGTCGCGCAGTCCCACGGAGCCGACATCCCCGTGGTGGCCGGTGGCGGCCAGCCAGTAGTGCTGGTGCTGGAAGGGGTAGGTGGGCAGCGGAACTTGGGAGGGTGTGGTTCCGGCGTACGCGGTGGGCCAGTGGACCGGAATTCCGGCGGCGGAGAGCTCCGCGAGGCTGGTGAGGACGCGGTCGGGGCCGCCGTCGTCGCGGCGGAGGGTGCCGGTGATGGTGGTGGGGGTATCGGGGAGGGATTCGGTGGTGTCCTGGATGGCGGTGGTCAGCACCGGGTGGGTGCTGACCTCGATGAAGACGCGGTGGCCGTGGGTGAGGAGGGCTCGGGTGGCTTCTTCGAAGCGGACGGTGTCGCGGAGGTTGCGGTACCAGTAGTCGGGGTCGATGTGTGTGGGGTTGGCCCAGTCGGCGTCGACGGTGGACATCCAGGCGGTGTGGCCGGGTGTGGCGGTGATGCCGTCGAGTACGTTGTGCAACTGGTCTTTGATGGTGTCGACGTGTCCGGAGTGTCCGGCGAAGTCGACGCCGGGGAGTTGCCAGCGGTAGACCTTGGCTTTGGAGAGGGTGGTGCCGAATTCGGCGAGTGCGTCGGGGTCTCCGGATACGGAGACGGATGCGGGGCCGTTGACGGCGGCGATCCATAGGTGTCCGTGCCAGGGTGCGAGTGTTTCCTGGACCCAGGTGGGGGATGCGAGGACGGACATCATGGCGCCGTGTCCGGTGAGGTGGTGGGCGATGGTCTGGCTGCGGAGGGTGACGATTTTGGCGGCGTTGGTGAGGGTGAGGTGTCCGGCGACGCAGGCTGCGGCGATTTCGCCTTGGGAGTGGCCGATGACGGCGTCGGGGTGGATGCCGTTGGCCTGCCAGAGGGCGGCGAGGGAGACCATGATGGCGAAGGTGGTGGGCTGGAGGACGTCGACGCGGTCGAGCGAAGGGGCATCAGGCGCGCCGGTGATGACGTCGATCAGTGACCAGTCGGTGTAGGGGGCGAGAGCTTTGGCGCATTCGTGGAGGCGGGTGGCGAAGACGGGTGAGCTGTCGAGGAGTTGGGCTCCCATGCCTGCCCATTGGGCGCCCTGGCCGGGGAACACGAACACGGTCTTGCCGTGGGTGGTGGCGTGGCCGGTGGTGAGGCGGGGGTGGGGTTGTTCGGTCGCGAGGGCGGTGAGGGCGGCCGTGGCGTCAGCGCCCTCGGTGTCGGTGAGGATGACCGCGCGGTGGTCGTGGAGGGTGCGGGTGGTGGCCAGGGACCAGCCGATGTCGAGGGGGCGGTCGGTCACCCCGGACTCCAGGTGGTCCAGGAGCCGTTGAGCCTGAGCCCGCAGGGCCGTGGCGGTCTTGGCGGACAGCACCCAGGGCACGCTCCCGCCGGTCGCCACGAGCCCGGGAGTGGCCATGCCGTCGTCCGCCTTCGGCGCGGCTTCGGGCTCGGTCTCGGTCTCGGCCTGGGGTTCGGGCTGAGGGGCCTGCTCCAGGATGAGGTGGGCGTTGGTGCCGCTGATGCCGAAGGAGGAGATTCCGGCGCGGCGGGGGTGTCCGGTCTCCGGCCAGGGCCGGGCCTCGGTGAGCAGGGACACCGCGCCCTGGGACCAATCCACTTCCGGTGTGGGCTCGTCGGCGTACAGGGAGCGCGGAAGCGTGCCGTTCCGCATCGCCAGCACCATCTTGATGACGCTGGACACGCCTGCCGCGGCCAGCGTGTGCCCGGTGTTCGACTTCAGCGAGCCGAGCCATACGGGCTCGTCCCCAGGACGGTCCTGGCCATAGGTGGCCAGGAGTGCCTGGGCTTCTATGGGGTCGCCGAGGGCGGTGCCGGTGCCGTGTGCTTCGACGGCGTCGATGTCGGTGGCCGACAGTCCGGCGTTCGCCAGTGCCTGTCGGATCACGCGCTGCTGGGAGGGGCCGTTGGGGGCGGTGAGGCCGTTGCTGGCGCCGTCCTGGTTCACCGCCGTACCGCGGACCACGGCCAGCACCTCGTGGCCGTTGCGGCGGGCGTCCGAGAGCCGTTCCAGCAGCAGTACCCCGACACCCTCGCTGAAGGTGGTGCCGTCCGCACCCGCCCCGAACGCCTTGCACAGGCCGTCCGGCGCCAGGCCGCGCTGGCGTGAGAACTCCACGAACGCCGACGGCCGCCCCATCACCGTGGCGCCCCCGGCCAGCGCCATCGAGCACTCGCCCTGCCGCAATGCCTGTACGGCCCAGTGCATGGCCACCAGTGAGGAGGAGCACGCCGTGTCCACCGTGACCGCCGGGCCCTCCAGGCCCAGCACATAGGCCACCCGGCCGGAGGCGACACTCGTCGCCGAGCCGGTGAGCATATAGCCCTCGAGGTCCTCGGGAGCGGGACCGCTCCGCACGCCGTAGTCCTGGTTGATGACGCCGGCGAACACGCCGATGTCGCCGCCTCCCACCGCGGTCGGGTCCATGCCCGCCCGCTCGAACACCTCCCAGCAGGCTTCCAGGAACAGCCGTTGCTGCGGGTCCATCGCCAGCGCCTCACGCGGCGAGATGCCGAAGAAGTCCGCGTCGAAACCGGCCGCGTCCTCGAGGAACCCGCCACGCAGCACATAGGAGGTGCCACTCCGGTCCGGGTCGGCGTCGAACAGCGCCTCCAGGTCCCAGCCCCGGTCACGGGGGAAGTCGGTGATGCCGTCGCGCTCTCCGAGCAGCAGGTTCCACAGCCCGTCCGGGTCGGTCACTCCGCCCGGCAGACGGCAGCTCATCGCCACCACGGCGATCGGCTCGTCAGCGGCGGCGCGCACGGTCACCGGGGCCGCCGCGGCGGGTGCCGGGCCGCCGCCCAGCTCGGTGTGGAACAGCTCGGTGAGAAGAGCCGGGGTCGGGTGGTCGAAGAGCAACGTGGCGGGGAGCCGCAGCCCGGTCGCCGCATTCAGCCGGTTGCGCAGTTCGACCGCCGTCAGCGAGTCGAAGCCCATCTCCTTGAACGCCACCGTCGGCTCGATCGCCTCAGGCCCGGTATGGCCGAGGACCACCGCGGCCTCCGCCCGCACCAGGTTGAGCAGGAACTCCCGCTGCCCGGCGGGGGACAGCCCGGCCAACTGCCCCGACAGACCACCGGCCGCCGGGGCCGCGGTCCGCGCGGTGCGGCGCGCCGGGCGGGCAAGACCGCGCAGCAGCGGCGACAACTCGGCGTCCGGCGCGCGCAGGGCGGTGAGGTCGATCTTCGCTGCCACCAGCGCGGGCCGCCCGGACCGCAACCCGGTGTCGAACACCCGCAGCGCCTCGGCGTTGTCCATGCCCAGCACCCCCGCCCGCCGTGTGCGGCGCACGTCGGTGGCGTCCATCGTCGCGGTGAGCGTGCTGGTGTCGCTCCACAGCCCCCACGCCAGCGAGGTGGCGGGCCGATGGCGGGCGTGCCGCCACTGGGCGAAGGCGTCGAGGAAGGCGTTGGCGGCGGCGTAGTTGGCCTGGCCCGCGTTGCCGAGCGTTCCGGCGGCGGACGAGTAGATGACGAAGGCGGCCAGGTCGTGGTCGTGGGTGAGGTGGTGGAGGTGGGTGATGGCGTCGACCTTGGGGCGGAAGACGGTGTCGAGGCGGTCCGGGGTGAGTGCGGTGAGGGTGCCGTCGTCGAGCGTCCCGGCCGTGTGGATGACGGCGGTGAGGGGGTGGTCGGCCGGGATGTCGGCGAGGGTGGTGTCGAGTTGGTCGCGGTCGGCGGTGTCGCATGCGGTGATGTGGACGGTGGCGCCGAGTTCGGTGAGTTCGGTGGTGAGGTCGGTGGCGCCGGGTGCGTCCGGTCCCCGGCGGCTGACCAGCAGTAGTCGGCGTGCGCCGTGCTGGGTGACGAGGTGGCGGGCGACGGTGGCGCCGAGGGTTCCGGTGCCGCCGGTGATCAGGACGGTGCCGTCCGGGTCCAGGGCGCGGGGGAGGGTGAGCACGATCTTGCCGGTGTGCCGCCCCTGGCTCATCCAGCGGAACGCCTCGGGGGCGCGGGTGATGTCCCACTGCCGCACCGGAAGCGGCTCGATCCGGCCCGCCTCGAACAGTTCCACCAGCTCAGTGAGCAACTCCCGGATCCGGTCCGGCCCCGCGTCACCTCCCAGGTCGAACGCCTGATAGCCCACACCGGGATGTGCCGCGGCGACCACGGCGGGATCGCGGATGTCGTTCTTGCCCATCTCCACGAAGCGGCCACCGGTGCCGAGCAGCCCCAGTGAGGCGTCCACATACTCGCCGGTGAGGGAGTTCAGCACCACGTCCAGCGCGGGAAACGCCGAGGCGAAGCCGAGGTCGCGGCTGGACGCCAGATGCCCCTCCGGCACCCCCAACGCGGTCAGCACATGGTGCTTCGACGGATGGGCGGTGGCATACACGAGGGCGCCGAAGTGCCGCGCCAACTGGACGGCGGCCATGCCCACACCGCCCGCGGCGGCGTGCACCAGCACCGTCTCACCCGGCTGCACATTGCCCAGGTCCCGCAGTCCGTACAGCGCCGTCAGATAGGCCACCGGCACTCCGGCGGCCGTGGCGTACGACCACCCCTCGGGGATCGGCGCGACCGTTCGCGCGTCCGCGGTGGCCAGCGGGCCGAACGAGCGCGGGAACAGACCCATCACCCGGTCGCCCACGGCCAGGCCCTCGACCCCCGGCCCGACCTCGGTCACCACACCGGCGCCCTCGCCGCCCAGACCCTCCTGACCCGCCACGCCGCCGAGCGCGACGAGCACGTCCCGGAAGTTCTGACCGGCGGCGCGGACCTCGATCCGGACCTGACCGGTGGCCAGCGGCGCGGTGGCCTCCGGATCCGGCCGCAGCACCAGGTTCTCCAGGCTGCCCTTCTCCGAGACGTCGAGGTACCAGTGCTCGTGGGCGGGTACGGCGAGACCCTGCGACGACCGCACCAGACGCGGCACCCACAGCAGCCCACGGCGCAGCGCCACCTGCGGTTCGCCGGACGCCACCGCCTCGGGCAGCGCCTCCCGCGACGCGTCGTCGGTGTCCACCAGGGCGATCCGGCCCGGGTGTTCGGACTGGGCGGAGCGGACCAGGCCCCAGATCGCGGCGGCGGCCGGATCGGTGACCTCGGCGGTGTCGTGTACGGACACCGCCCCACGGGTGAGCAACACCAGCCGGACGTCGTCGAGTTCGGGTTGGGCTAGCCATCGCTGCACCAGGTCCAGCGCGCGGGCGGCCAGGTCCCTGGCCCGCGTGGGCAGCTCGGTGTCCCCGGCGGCCCAGGCCGTGGTGTCGGCGACCACGGCCCCGGGGCGGTCCTCTCCCGCGATGAGCGCGTCCATGGCTGCGTCCACGTCGGCGTGGGCGTGGGTGTCGCCGAGGGTGGTCCAGGAGACCTCGGTCCCCAGGGCGGTGGGGTGCTCGGTCCAGTCCACCGTGAACAGCGCATCAGCGGACCGATCGGCGCCGCCGGACGCGGCGGCGAGCTGCTCGGGACTGATCGCCCGGAGCACCAGGGAGTCCACCGAGGCGACGGGGGAGCCGGTACTGTCGTACAGGCTGATCGTGAACGAATCCGGGCCGGTGGCACGGGCGCGCACACGGACGGCCGTGGCTCCCGCCGCCAGCAGCCGTACGTCGTTCCACACGAAGGGGAGCAGCGTCTGGCCCGGGACCGGGGGCACACAGAAGTTGCTCGCGTGCAACGCGGCGTCCAGCAGTGCCGGGTGGATGCCGAACCGGCCGGCGGCCTCCGTCTGCTCCTCCGGCAGCGCGGCCTCCGCGAACACCTCGCCCACTTCGCCATCGCGCTTCCAGACCGCCTTCAGCCCGCGGAACGCGGGGCCGTACTCGTACCCGGCCTGGGCGAGGTCGTCGTAGAAGTGATCCAGAGCGATCGGTTCGACACCGGGCGGCGGCCACTCGGCCATGCCGTCTTCCCTGCCACCCTCGGCCGAACCGTCCGGCTGCGTGGCGAGCGTGCCCGAGGCGTGCTCCAGCCATTCCTGTTCCTGGGCCGCGTCGGGGCGGGAGTAGATCCGTACCCCTCGGCGCCCGTCCTCCTCGCCGCCGACCAGTACCTGGACGTGCAGCGCACCGTCTTCGGGCAGTGTCATCGGCTGGCCGATGACCAGTTCTTCCAGGGTGGGGGTGGCGGTCTCGTCTCCGGCGCGGATGGCGAGTTCGGCCATCGCGGCGCCGGGCAGCAGGACGGTTCCGGAGACGGCGTGGTCGGCCAGCCAGGGGTGGGTGGCCACCGACAGTTGCCCGGTGAGCAGCACACCACCGGTGTCGGGCACGCTCACCACGGCCCCGGCCAGCGGGTGGCCCGTGCCC
Source organism: Streptomyces sp. CY-1 (assembly GCF_047218265.1). Taxonomy (NCBI): domain Bacteria; kingdom Bacillati; phylum Actinomycetota; class Actinomycetes; order Kitasatosporales; family Streptomycetaceae; genus Streptomyces; species Streptomyces sp. CY-1. The sequence goes on along the minus strand of NZ_CP178393.1, from coordinate 1,725,357 downwards.
TGGAGGCCCACGGCACTCACATCGCCTGTGGTGGTGTTGCGGCGGAGCCAGTAGTGGTGGTGTTGGAAGGGGTAGGTGGGGAGGGTGATGCGGGTGGGGTGTGTGCCGGTGAAGAGGGTGGGCCAGTTGACGGGTGTTCCGTGGGTGGTGAGGTGGGCGAGGTTGGTGAGGAGGCGGGTGGGGGTGTCGTCGTCGCGGCGGAGGGTTCCGGTGACGATCGCGTTGGGGGTGTTGTGTGTTTCGAGGGTTTCTTGGATGGCGGTGGTGAGGACGGGGTGGGGGCTGACTTCGATGTAGGTGCGGTAGCCCTGGTCGGCGAGGGTGGTGATGGCGGTGTGGAACTGCACGGTCTGGCGGAGATTGCGGTACCAGTAGGTGCTGTCGAGGGTGTTGGGTTCGATCCACTCCCCGTCGACGGTGGAGAGCCAGGGGAGGGTGCCGGGCTCGGTGGTGGTGTCGGCCAGGGTTTGGTGGAGTTCGTTCTTGATGGTGTCGACGTGTCCGGTGTGGGAGGCGTAGTCGACGGGGATGATGCGGGCTCGGATGCCTTGGTCGGTGTAGTGGGCGTGGAGTTGGTGCAGGGCTTCGGCGTCGCCTGCGATGACGGTGGCGTTGGGGCCGTTGTGTGCGGCGATCCAGAGTTTGCCGTGCCAGTTGGTGAGGTCGATGGTGTCGGCGGGGGTGGCGAGGGACATCATGCCGCCGTGTCCGGCGAGGTGGTCGGCGATGATCTGGCTGCGCAGGGCGACGATTTTGGCGGCGTTGGTGAGGGTGAGGTGTCCGGCGACGCAGGCTGCGGCGATTTCGCCTTGGGAGTGGCCGGTGACGGCGTCGGGGTGGATACCCATGGATTGCCAGAGGGTGGCGAGGGAGACGACGACGGCGAAGGTGGCGGGCTGTACGACGTCGACACGGTCGAGCGAAGGGGCATCGGGTGCGCCGGTGATGACGTCGATGAGCGACCAGTCGGTATACGGGGCCAGCGCGTCGGCGCACTCGTGTAGCCGGGTGGCGAAGGCGGGGGAGGTGTTGAGGAGTTGTGCCCCCATGCCCACCCACTGGGCTCCCTGGCCGGGGAAGACGAACACGGTCTTGCCATCCGTCCCGGTCTGCCCGGTGACCAGGAGCGGGTCGGGCCGTCCCTCCGCCAGGGCACGGACGGTCGCCGTGCCCTGCTCGGTATCCGTGGCGAGGATGACCGCGCGATGATCGAGGGCGGCGCGCGTGGTGGCCAGTGACCAGCCCACGTCCACCGCACGCGGAGCGTCCCCGGATTCCAGGTGGCTGACCAGACGCTCGGCCTGAGCCCGCAGCGCCGCAGGAGTCTTACCGGACAGCATCCACGGCACCACGCCGCCCGTGGCCACCAGCCCAGGAGTGCCCGCCTCGCTGGCCTCTGCTTCGGGCACGGCCACCTCAGGCGGCGCCTGCTCCAGGACCACATGGGCATTCGTCCCGCTGACGCCGAAGGAGGAGATTCCGGCGCGGCGGGGGTGTCCGGTCTCCGGCCAGGGCCGGGCCTCGGACAGCAGCGACACCGCACCCTGCGACCAGTCCACCTGCGTAGCGGGCCGCTCCGCGTGCAGCGTTTTCGGCAGCGTGTTGTGCCGCATGGCCAGCACCATCTTGATGACACCGGCCACGCCCGCCGCCGCCTGCGCATGCCCGATGTTCGACTTCAACGACCCCAGCCACAGCGGCTGACCCTCCGGCCGCTCCTGCCCGTAGGTGGCCAGGAGCGCCTGGGCCTCGATGGGGTCGCCGAGACTCGTGCCGGTGCCGTGCGCCTCGACCGCGTCCACATCGGCCACCGTCAGCCCGGCGTTCGCCAGCGCCTGCCGGATCACCCGTTCCTGGGAAGGGCCGTTGGGCGCGGTCAGGCCGTTGCTCGCCCCGTCCTGGTTCACCGCCGTGCCACGGACCACGGCGAGCACCTCATGCCCATTGCGGCGGGCATCGGACAGCCGCTCCAGCAACACCAACCCGACACCCTCGGACCAGTTGGTGCCGTCGGCGCCCTCCGCGAACGACTTGCAGCGGCCATCGGGGGCGAGGCCGCGCTGGCGGGAGAACTCGATGAACGACGTCGGCCTGCTCATCACCGCGACACCCCCGGCGAGCGCCAGCGAGCATTCGCCCGTACGCACCGCCTGAACCGCCAGGTGCAGCGCCACCAGGGAGGACGAGCAGGCGGTGTCCACCGTCACCGCGGGCCCGGTCAGGCCCATCGCGTAGGCCACGCGTCCGGAGACGACGCTCCCCGCGCTGCCCACGCCGAGATGCCCCTCCAGGCCCTCCGCCGCCGTCCCGGCGTCGGCCCCGTAATCGTGGTACATCACTCCGCTGAACACACCGACGTCGGTGCCGTGCAGCGAACCCGGGTCGATTCCGGCGTTCTCGAAGGTCTCCCACGCGGTCTCCAGCAGCAGCCGCTGCTGCGGGTCCATGGCCAGCGCCTCGCGGGGCGAGATGCCGAAGAAGGCGGCGTCGAATCCGCCCGCGCCGGTGAGGAAACCGCCCTCGCGGACGTAGGACTTGCCCACGGCATCCGGGTCGGAGTCGAAGAGCCCGGCCAGGTCCCAGCCCCGGTCCTCCGGGAACCCGGCGATCGCGTCCCGCCCGTCGGCCACCAGCCGCCACAGGTCCTCGGGCGTCGCGACCTCGCCGGGCAGGTGGCAGCCCATCGCCACGATCGCCACCGGCTCGTCGGACACCCCGCGCGCCCGCACCGGCGCCCGCACGCTTCGCTTCCCGGTGATCTCCCGCACCAGATGGCGTGCCAGCCCGGCGGGGGTCGGATGGTCGAAGACCACCGTGGCGGCGAGCCGTGCCCCGGTGGCCGCGTTCAGCCGGTTCCTCAGCGCGACCGCGGTCAGTGAGGTGAAGCCGAACGCGCTGAACGCCTGGTCGGCCTCGACCGGGTCGGCCGAGGCCAGCCCCAGCGCCGCCGCGGCGTGCTCGCGCACCAGCGCCAGTGCCATGTGCCGGCGGCCGGACTCGCTCTCGGCGGCCAGCCGCCGCCGGAACTCCGCGGCGGCGGGTTCGTCCGACGCCGGTACGCCGGACGGCGCGTCCACCAGGTGACGCAGCACCGCGGGCACCGGCTCGCCACCCGCCAGCCCCGTCGTACTCGGCCTGAGCAACACCAGTGGGCCCTGACCAGCCGTCAGCGCCGCGTCGAACAGGGCCAGCGCCTCGGGCAGGGGCACGGCACCGGCCACCGGTGCCGTGCCCTGCTCGCCCGGCAGCGGCCCCCAAGCCAGCGCCAGCCCGCTCAGGCCGAGCGCCCGGCGCCGCCGCACCAGGGCTTCGCCGAACTGGTCGACGGCCGCCAGGTCCGGGCGACCCGGCGAGCCCAGCACCCCCGCGGCGGAGGTGACGACGACGAACAGCGCGGGCCCGGCCGTCCGCGTCCGTTCCTCCAGGTGCGTCATGCCGCGCAGCGAGGTGGCGAGCGACCGTTCCGGACCCGGCTCCTCGATGTGTACGGCAGCGGTCACCGGCCGGTCCTGTGCGTCCAGCACCGAGTCCAGCGCCGCCCGCTCGGCCGGGTCGCACACGGCCATCGAGACCTGGGCCCCGTCCCGCGCCAACTCGGTCCGCAACGCGGCCGCCGCCTCTTCCGGCAGGCCATTCGCGCTGAGCAGCAGCAGGTTACGGGCGCCGTACGCGGTCACCAGATGGCGGGCCAGCGCGGTGCCGCGGGCGGTGTCGCCACCGGTGATCACGACCAGTCCGTCCGGGTCCAGGGCCGGGGCGGGCCCCGGCTCCGCCGGGACCGAGATCCGCGTCAGGCGCGGGACCAGCAGCACTCCGCCACGGATCGCCGCCTGGTCGTGCCCGTCCTGTACGGCCCGCAACAGCGCGGCCACCCGACCGTCCTCCCCGGCCCCGCCCCCTTCGTCGTCCACGTCCACCAGCGTCAGTCGGCCGGGGTAGGCGGCCTGGAGCGAGCGCACCACACCCCACAGCGCGGCCGACAGCGGCTCCGGTGCGTTCTCCTCGGAGCCGGTGGCCACCGCGCCAGTGGTGGCCACCACGAACGTCGTCCCGGCCAGCCGGTCGTCGGCCAGCCAGGTGCCCAGCCGGGCCGCCAGCCGGTCGGCCGCCTCGCCAGCCGTGACCCCGGCCTCGTCGGGGACCCCCGCTTCTTCGGGGAGGCCCACCACCTGAGGCGCAACCACGACCACGTCCGGAGCCGCACCGTCATCTCCAGCGACATCGGCCACCGGATCGGCCACGTAATCGGCCACCGGATCGGCCACGTCCACCCCCGCCGCCCGCAGCCCCTCCGCGAGCCCGGCCCCGAGCGCGTCCGCGTCCACCAGCGCCCAGGTTCCGGTCCCGGCCGGGGCGTCCGGCAGCGCGGGCTGCGGCACCCAGTCCAGCCGCAGCAGCGAGTCGTACTGGCCGTCCCCGGCGGCCCGCAGCCGTGCGGGCAGCTCCAGCAGTACGTGCCGGGTGATCTTCCCCGAGGCGGTGCGCGGCACCCGCGCGATCTCGTAGATCTCCTCCGGGACCTTGAAGTACGACAGCCGCTCACGACACGTGGCCAGCAGCGCCGACGGGTCGAAGCCGTCCGGGCCGGGCACCACGAAGGCCACCGGGACCTCGCCGAGCACCGCGTGCGGCTTGCCCACCACGGCCGCGTCCGCCACACCCGGCACGGTGCGCAGCACGGCCTCGACCTCACCGGGGTGGATGTTCTCCCCGGCCCGGATGACGAGTTCCTTGATCCGGCCGGTCACCGTGCAGAATCCGGCCTCGTCACGGCGGCCGAGGTCCCCGGTGCGGTACCAGCCGTCGCGCAGCGCCGCGGCCGTCGCCTCCGGCTGGTTGTGGTACCCGGCCATGATGTTCGGCCCGGACACCCAGAACTCGCCTTCCCGCCCGGCCGGAACGTCGACACCGGTGTCGGGGTCCACCAGCCGCACCGTCAGCCCCGGCACCGGCAGCCCGCACGACCCCTCGACCCGTGGGCCGGTGGGCCAGTTCACCGCGATCGCGCCACAGGTCTCGGTGGATCCGTAGGCGTCGACGAGTGGCACTCCGAAGGTGGCCTCGAACGACCTGACCAGGTCGGCCGTGGCCACCGCCCCGCCCACGAGCGCGATCCGCAGCTCGGGCGTGGCGAAGTCGCGCTCGCGGGCAGCCTCGATCAGATGGTGGTAGAGCGTCGGCACTCCGGCGATGAAGGTCGACCGCTCCTCGCGCAGCGCGTCCAGCACATCGGAGGTCGACACCCCGTCCACGATCCGGGTGCCGGCCCCGACGGCGGTGGCCGCCAGCAGACACACGATGTGCGAGAGGCTGTGGAACAGCGGCAGCGGCCACAGCACACGGTCCTCGGCGGTCAGCCCCGTCACCGGTACGTAGCAGGCGGCCAGGGACCACAGGCAGTTCCGCTGGGTGGACAGCACGCCTTTCGGCAGGCCCGTGGTGCCCGAGGTGTAGAGCATCCAGGCGACTTCGTCCAGGCCCAGGTCGTCGCGGGCCGCCAGGTCCGGCTCCGTGTCCGGCAGCGGCTCGAACGCGATGAAGCCCTTCGGCAGCGGCCCGTCCCCGCTGACCACCACCCTCAGCTCCGGGAACTGTTCCCGCAGCCGGTCGAACTGCTCGGCGTGGGCGACATCGGTGAGCACCAGCCGGGCGCCGCTGTCGGCGAGCAGATAGGAGAGTTCCGCATCGGTCGAACGCGGGTTGACCGGCACCGCCACGCCGTTCGCCCGCAGAACGCCGAAGTAGCTCTCCACCGTCTCGACGCGGTTGCCCAGGCAGATCATGGCGCGGTCGCCGGGGTGCAGCCGCAGTCCGGCGAGATGACCGGCCAGCCGCCGGGTACGGCGTTCGAGTTCGGCATGGCTGACCGTGCGGTGTCCGTCGGAACAGGCCGGCTTGTCACCGAAGCGATCCGCGTTGGCCCGGAGCAGTTCGGGCACCGGCCGGATCAGGTCAGTCCGTAGCATGCCGCCACACCTCTCGGTTCGAAGCAGGGCGCGCGGGAGGAGCGACCGGCCCGCGCGGGATCGCCCCTTGCGCGGGACAGCCGCGCTCCGGTTGCGCGGCCCAAGGGAAAGAAGGCCCGGGAGAGAAAGCTCCAACGAGCTTGAGGAAGCTCGCTGCTGTTGTTGTGATTCTTGTTCCGGCGGCGAGCGGGCCGTCCCCTAAACATCCCCCTCATTCCCCCTGACCACGGTGGCGGCAGTGGCCGTCAGGGGGAATGAGGGGGCTTCGGCCGCTCCGGCCGCCCCGATGGTGTGCGGTGGCCGCGCCGCCCCGTCCTGCGGACTTACGGTGGTTCGGGGGCACGGTCCCGGTGTGGGGCGACCCGCTCGCACCGGCACGGGAACCGGCGCTGTACAGGGCCGGTGTCCCTGGCCGGCCCGCGCCGTCTACGAGGGCTTTGTGGCGGCGAAGGAGGCAGGAGCCCGGCGGTACCGGCAGGGACGGCGACTGTACGAGGCCCCGTTCATGGTGCCCTGGCTGAACGCGCTGTACGAGGAGAACGCCGAGCTGATGACCGAGGACTGGTGGCCCTATGGCGTGGCCGCCAACCGCGCGGCCCTCGACACACTGCTGCGCTACCACCACGAACAGGGCCTGACCGCACACCGCTGGACGATCGAGGAGATCTTCCCCCCGACCTGCTGGAGACCTGACCTGCTGGAGACCTGACCGCCCGGGGTCGGTCACCCCTGGCCGTGGCCCAACTGCCCTCCATGAGCCCGCCGGTGTGCCGCCTGGGTGCGGTGCTCCTAGGCGGCGTTCGGCCTGGTCGGCGGTGCTCGACCGGTCCAGACTCGATCGGGCAGGACCGACCAGCACCCATGGACGAAAGAGGCCCGTCATGACAGCGACCGCCGACTACGACAGCCTGGCCCGCAGACTCCAGGCACTGGAGGACAAGGAAGCCCTGCGCGCCCTCATGATCCGCGGATGGCGGGCGCTGGACCGCAAGGACTGGCAGACCTGGATCGAATGCTGGGCCGAGGACGCGGTGCTGGAGTTCGGGCCGTGGGAGAAGATCCACGGAAAAGAGGCGGTCCGGGCCAAGGTGGAGGAGGTGGAATCACCCTACGCGAGCATGCAGCATCACATCCTCAACATGCACGTCGACGTGGCGGGCGACCGGGCGACGGGGATCGGCTACATGTGGTTCGTCGCCGTCACCGAGCCCGGGAGCACCTCCTCCCCCTACTCCATGGGCGGCCCCTACGACTGGGAATTCCGCCGGGGCCCGGACGGCTGGCTCCTGGTCCGCCAGCGGCTCGGCGTCTGGTGGACCGACGGCGAGGACACCTTGAGGGCCTTCGCGTAGGCGTCCTCCGTGTCACTCGGCCTTGTCACCCGGCTCAGCGCACCCTCGCGAGGTCGCCGGTGAGCGCGGCCAGCAGGGTGTCGCCGCAGGCGGCGGTGGTGTCCGTAGCCCAGCAGACATAGCCGTCGGGGCGGATGAGCAGGGCGGCGGCGCCCAGATCGTCGGCGCATGTGGCGCGGACGAGGTCGACTCGTGGCGGGAGCGGGAGGTCGGCCGGGACGGCTCCGGCCAGGTCGAGCAGGACGGCGTGCCCGGAGCCGAACAGTGTCGACAGCCGGGTGGTGCCGGTCTCGGTCACCAGATCGGCGTCCGGCATGCGCTGCCCGGTGAGCGGGTGATCGCCGGGCAGGTCGTAGCGCAGCGAGAGACCGGACATCAGCCCCGCGAGATGGCGGTTGGTGTCGGGCAGGCGCAGCAGGTCGGTGATGATGTCGCGCAGGGCGGCCACGTCCTCGCTCGGGTTCGGACTCGTCAGGACGCGCTGCGCCGAGGTGTGATGCAGGACCTGGGCCGCGACCGGATGCCGTTCGGCGTGGTAGCTGTCCAGCAACCCGCTCGGCGCCCGGTCCTGGAGGACCGCGGCCAGTTTCCACCCGAGGTTGAGCGCGTCCTGTACGCCGAGGTTGAGGCCCTGGGCGCCCAGCGGGGGGTGGATATGCGCGGCGTCCCCGGCGAACAGGACACGGCCCGTGCGGTAGTGCTCCAGTTGCCGTGTGGCATCGGAGAACCGCGAGGAGTTGTCCACGCCGCCGAGGGTGGTCTCGGGGCCGTACACGGCCTCCAGCGCGGCCGCGATCTCCTCGTGGGTGACGGCGGTGTCGCGGGCGGTGTCCGCCTGGTCCGCATGCCCGAAGGTGAACCGGTACCGGTCGCCGCCGACAGGGACCAGCATGGACCAGTAGCCCCGCGCCTGACGGGTCAGGGTGCTCATATGCCCCGCCTGCCGCGGCACCAGCGAGGAAACGGCGGACAGCCGGATATCGGCCAGCACCGCCTGATGCGTTCCGGCCCGGCCGGGAAACGGCAGCCCGAGCAGTTTCCGCACCGTACTGTGGCCGCCGTCGCACGCCACCAGGTAGTGAGCCCGCGCCCGCAGACCGTCCGCCGTGACGACCACACCATCGTCATCCGGCGCGACCCCTGAGACGGCGGCGCCGCGCAGTACCCGCGCGCCGGCGGCGGTCGCCCGCTCTTCGAGCACCTCCTCGATCTCCCACTGAGGGATCCCGATCGGAAAGGGGTGCTCGGTCCGCCAGGGGGTGCAGTCCAGGGGCACGGGCAGGGCCGCGAAATGGCCGCCCATCGGACCACGCGCGATGGCCCGCCGCAGCAGCGGCTCCAGCAGGCCGCGGGATTCCAGCAGTTCGGCGGTGCGGGGCTGAATCGTGCCGCCCTTCACCTGCTGGATCCGCTCTGGCAGCTTCTCCAGCACCAGGGTCTCGACCCCGGCCAGAGCCAGTTCGTACGCCAGCATCAGCCCGGTCGGGCCCGCGCCCGCGACAACGACCTCGGTCGTGCTCTCCGTCAACACCGTCACTCCATCTCATCTCAACGCTCCGGATCAGCTCACCGAGGGTAAATATATACCCGGTGCAGAAATTTACCAGGGGCAGTTTTCTGTTACCGTGGACGCCGTGGACGGCAAGCCAGGACTACGGGAACGAAAGAAGCAGCGGACCCACGCGGCGATCTCCGACGCGGCGATCTCGCTGTTTCTCGAACACGGCTTCAACCAGGTCTCGGTGGCCCAGGTGGCCGAGGCGGCCGAGGTGTCCAAGCGCACCCTCTTCGCCTACTTCCCGACCAAGGAAGACCTCGTGGTGCACCGCCTGGCCGACCACGAGACCGAATCCGCACGCGTCGTACGGGCCCGCCCGCCGGGCACCGACCCACTGACCGCACTGCGCGAGCACTTCCTCAAGGGGCTGCGCGAGCGGGATCCGATCACCGGGCTCAATGACCATCCCGCGGTGCGCAGGCTGCACCGCATGATCCTCGACGCGCCCTCGCTGGTGGCCCGGATGGCACGGTTCAAGACCGGCGCCGAGCACGCCCTGACCGAGGCACTGCGGGAAACGGCGGACATTCCGGAACTCACCGCGCGGCTCGCCGCCGTCCAAATCGTCGCGGTCCACTGGGCGTTGGCAGACGACAACGCCGAACGTGTGGCGTACGGGGAGCCGGCCGACGAGCGCTACGCGGGTGCCGTGGCCGACATGGAGCACGCCTTCGCCCTGCTGGAGAACGGATTGCGGCACCTGCCCCCGCAACAGTGAACCTGCCCCCGCACATCAGTGACTCTCCGGACCCCGGCCGCCGAGGGCGAGTCAGACGCCGCGTGTGCCGCCGGTGCTGTACGCGGCGCGCCACGCGGCGGGGGGCAGGCCGGTCTGGCGCCGGAAGAACGTGGTGAAGTTGCCGACGTCCCGGAAGCCGAGGCGTCGGCCGCAGCCGCTGACCGGCAGATCGGTGTGGGCGAGCAGCCGTTTCGCCTCCAGCAGGATGCGCTGGTCGAGAAAGGTCTTGGCGCCCGTGCCGGTGGCGGCGCGCGTTGCCCGGGTGAGGGTGCGTACGTCGTAGCCCAACGCCCGTGCGTAGTCGGCCACCTGGTGCCATTCGGCGAAGCGCTCTTCGACGGTGGCCCGATAGACCCGGAACACTTCGGTTGGCCGGCTGCCGGGTCTTGCCGCCTCGGCCGAGGGCGGTGTGCCCGGGAGTGCGCGCAGGATCAGCGCCGCCAGCAGGTGGGAGAGCAGGGCGGGGGATGCCAGGCGTGGTGTGTGCACTGCCGTGCTGTGCTCGCGGCCGAGATGTTCGGCCGCGAGCAGGGCGAGGGGCAGCCGCTGCCGGTCCAGATGCCAGCACGCCGGTGTGGTGGCCTCTGCCGCCGTGAAGCCGGAAAGGAAACCGGGCCGGAACAGGATCAGCGGGCCGTCGCAGGCGTCGATATCGCTCCAGCGGTGCACCATGCCCGGCCGGATCCACACGGCGCCGCCTTCCCCCAGCCGGTAGTTGTGGAAGTCCGCTTCATGGCTGCCGGTTCCGGAGCCGACCAGCGCGAACACATGGAAGTCGGGGCGCTGCGGCTGGGTACGACGGCGCTGGGTGTCCATCGAACGCAGCGCGGCGAAATCCAGGACCTCCACCCCGTACGCCGATCCCACGGCAGGCAGATAGCGCAGTTGCCGCACCGCACTGTGTCCGTTTTCCACAATGAACGTGTTCCTTTCCGCCAAGGAGTGGACACTCCCTCGCCTACGGTCGATTCCGCGCCTGATCGGCAGGTCAGGTTACTGGTTCCGAGCTGCGGCAGGACGACGGAGTCGCCTTCCGCGGCCGAGAGGGAAGGCGCGAAGATGATGGAAATGACAATGAGAGTTCCCGTGGCGGGCGGATCGCTCGATGTGCGAGTCGGGGGCGATACCGGTCCGACGCTGGTGTTCGCCCACTACTGGGGCGGCTCCGCCGACACCTGGAACGGTGTGCTCGGCCACCTGCCGCCCGGGCAGGCGACGGTCCGCTTCGACCAGCGCGGCTGGGGCACCTCGCGGGCGCTGCCCGGGCCCTATCACCTCGACCAGCTCGCCGACGATCTCGTCCGTGTGGTCGAGGAGCGGGTATCGGGGCCGTTCGTCCTCGTCGGCCACTCGATGGGTGGCAAGGCGAGCCAGCTCGTCGCGGCCCGCCGACCGGCCGGTCTGGCCGGTCTGGTGCTCGTCGCGCCCGCGCCGCCCCAGCCACCCGCCATGGTGACCGAGGAGTACCGACAGGGCCTGTCACACGCCTACGACTCGGCCGAGACGGTGGCGCACGCCCTCGACCATGTCCTGACCGCCACACCGCTGCCCGAGACGGTGCGGGCCACCGCGGAGCGCGACAGCCTCGCCTCCGGCGCCGAGGCCCGGCAGGAGTGGCCCCTGCACGGAATCGCGCGGGACATCACCGATGCCGCACGGCGTATCGAGGTCCCTGTGACGGTGCTTGCCGCGGAGAACGACATGGTGGAGCCGCCGCACATCCTGCGCGAACACCTCTTGCCCCACATCCCGCACGCGACCCTGATGACCGTCCCTGACGCCGGCCACCTGCTCCCCGCGGAAGCCCCCGGCGCCGTAGCCCGAGCCCTCGGAGACTTCCTCAGGGCCATTCGGCGCTGACCGGGTCCCGGCTCGTCCGCCGCACCGCGCCCGGTCCGCCCGGGCGCGGTGCCTATTGTGGAGCGATCTTGTGAGACTTGGACGCGTTCGTGAACCTCACCTGCCTCCGGCTCGTCATCCAGGGTCCGAGCACCCGGATGGCTTCGCGACGGAGCGAAGGCACCGCGTGTCCAACTGCCCCACGAACGAATGGACAAGCCCACCATGGGTCGACACCGACGAATAACCCAGCCTCCCCGTAGCACCCTGGCGACAAAGGCGGCGCTGGCCGCAGGGGTGCTCGTGCCGACGATCGCCTCGGTGGGGTCGGCACACGCGGCCACCCCGCAGGCGGCGATCTGCACCTCGGACCGGCCGGAACTCGCCGACAAGCTCTCCGAGGACATCAACTCGGCACTGGAGGGCTCCGCCGCCACCACGGCGATCAGCCTCCACGACCGCACCACGAACACCACCTGCACTCTGGACGCGGACCGGCACTTCGACTCCGCGAGCACGGTCAAGGTGACCGTGCTCGGCACCCTGCTGTGGGACGCGCAGAAGGACGATCGCGCCCTGACGCAGGAGGAGAAGGACCATGCCACCGCCATGATCACGAAGTCGGACAACGACGCCACCACCGCGCTGTGGAAGCAGCTCGGGGCCGACAAGATCAACGGGTTCCTGCACGCCGCGGGGATGACCAACACCACCCTCGACAGCGAGGGCCACTGGGGGCTCACCCAGATCACCGCGAACGACGAGGAAAAGCTCCTCCAACTGGTGACCCACAGCAACCCGGTGCTCAGCGATGACTCCCGCGCCTACATCCTCAAGCTGACGGGCGAGGTCATCCCCTCGCAGCGCTGGGGCACCCCGGCCGGTGCGCCGAGCGACGCCCAGGTGCATGTGAAGAACGGGTGGCTGGAGCGGGCCACCAACGGCTGGCGGGTGCACAGCCTCGGCGCCTTCACCGGCGGCGACCACGACTACACGATCACGGTGCTCTCGCAGGACAACGCCACGATGGACGACGGCATCGCCAACATCGAGGGCATCGCCCGCGCGGTCCACGAGAACCTCAACGCGCCCGCGTCCGGCGCTCAGTCGTAAGCAGCTTCGTTCGGGTCACCGCCACTGGCCGGACCCGTCTCGAAGGTCGTCCGATTCACCGGCCGGGGCCCTTTATGCGGGTCCCGGCCGTGTGCTGGTGAGCGACACCGAACTCCCCACCCGTCGACCACCTCGCGGACAGCCGCAGCCTGCACGATGCTGTACGCCGCGCCCTCGGGACGGGACGCGTCGTGGAGGTCACGCATGCAACTGCGCCAGTTGGAATACCTGGTCGCCCTCGCCCGCGAGCGCCACTTCGTCCGCGCGGCGGCCGCCTGCTATGTGTCCCAGCCGTCGCTGGCCGCCGCCATCCGCCGCCTTGAACACGAACTCGGTGTGCCGATCGTGCGCAGGGGACGACGGTACGAGGGGCTCACCCCGGAGGGCGAGGTGGTGCTGGCGTGGGCACACCGCATCCTCGCCGAGCGGGACGGGCTGCGGCAGGAGCTGTCGGCGTTGGGCGACGGCCTGACCGGTACCCTCCGCCTGGGAGTGATCCCCACCGCGATGCCCGCCGCGTCCCTCCTCACCAGCCCCTTCTGCGAAAGCCACCCGAGGGCCCGGGTGAGCATCGAGTCACTGTCCTCGATCGACATCACCCACGGGCTGGCCGAGTTCGAACTGGACGCGGCGATGACCTACCTCGACGACGACTCCCTGGGCGGCCTGCGCCGGCTCCCGCTGTACGAGGAGCGATACGTCACACCCGTCGACGGCTCGCTCGCCACCGCGGCCACGGCCCGCTGGGCGCAGGCGGCCGACCTCCCCCTGTGCCTGCTCGGCCCGCGGATGCGCAACCGCCGCATCATGGACGAGTGCTTCGCCGCCGACGGCGCCACCGTCACGCCCGCCATCGAGTCGGACAGCGTCGCCGGGCTGTACGCCCACCTGCCCGGCGGCCGCTGGTCCAGCGTGATCTCGCACGCCTGGCTGCATATGTTCGGCGTACCGGAGGGCATGCGGGTGGTGCCCCTGGAGGGGCCCGTGCACGGGCCGCGGGTCGGGCTGGTCACCGGCCCCGACGACCCGCCCTCCGTCCTCGCCGGGGCGCTGCTCACGGTGGCCCGGGAGGCCGACGTACGGCAGGCGCTGGACGAGCGCCTGCACACCTGCCTCAACGGACACGGGCGATAGCCGCCGACTATACGAGCATAGCGAGATTCGCTTTGACCAGGCCGTTCAGCGGCGAGGATGGTGAACCGCACCTGCCCACGTCACCTCCGACAAGGACGGCGACGGCTCGGTGTTCGACCGAGAGCCGCCCGATGCCGATGTCGTGATCTCGCAGCCGTTCTGGCCCGCGTACCTGACGTCCGAGCGCATCGCCGTCGCCAAGAACCTGAAGCTCGCCATCACCGCGGGCATCGGCTCCGACCACGTCGACCTCGACGCGGCGATCGCACACGGGGTGACGGTCGCCGAGGTGACGTACTCCAACAGCATCAGCGTCGCCGAGCACGTGGTGATGATGGCCCTGTCCCTGGTGCGGAACTATCTGCCCTCCCACCAGGTCGTTCTCGACGGCGGCTGGAACATCGCGGACTGCGTGGCCCGGCCATCAACGCGCCGCTGCACCCCGAGACCGAGGGCCTGTTCGGGGACGAACTGCTCGCCACGATGAAGCGCGGCGCGTACCTGATCAACACGGCCCGGGCCCGGATCGTGGACCGGGACGCCGTCGACCGTGCCCTGCGCAGCGGCCAGTTGGCGGGCTACGCGGGCGACGTCTGGTACCCGCAGCCCGCCCCCGCCGACCACCCCTGGCGCACCATGCCGCACCACGGGATGACCCCGCACATCTCCGGCTCCACCCTGTCCGCGCAGGCCCGTTACGCGGCGGGCACCCGCGAGATCCTGGAGTCCTGGCCCATGGGGCGGCCCATCCGCGACGAGTACCTGATCGTGGACGGGGGAGCACTCGCCGGAACCGGAGCGCACTCCTATTCCGTGACCAAGTAGGGGAGCGGCCACTGTCCGCGGGTGCCTGAGGCTGGAGTGGGCGTTCCGTCATCTGTTTGTATGTCCCCTGGACGGAGCGATTCAGGAGGTGGCGGACACGTGGTGTCCACGGAGAGTGTTCTCACGTTCGCGGCGATGTCGCTCTTGGTGATCGTGATCCCGGGGCCGAGTGTGCTGTTCGTGGTCGGCAGGGCCCTCGCCCACGGCCGCCGCACGGCGCTCGCGACGGTCCTCGGCAATGTGATCGGCTGCTACGCCCTGGTGGTCGCCGTGGCGTGGGGCCTCGGCGCGCTGGTGGAGAGCTCGGTGGCGCTGTTCATGGGCGTGAAGCTGGCAGGAGCGGCGTATCTCGTCTACCTGGGTGTGCAGGCGTTCCGGCACCGCAGGGAGATGCGCGTGGCGAACATGGACGCTCCGGCCGATGAGCGGCGTGGTGATCTGCGTTCGATCCTGGACGGCATTTTGGTGGGGGTCACCAACCCGAAGGGCATCGTCTTCTTCGCGGCGGTGCTGCCGCAGTTCGTCGACCACTCGGCGGGTCATGTTCCCGTCCAGATGATGGTGCTGGGCCTGGTCCCGGTCACCATCGGCCTGGTCACGGACACCTTGTGGGGCCTGGGCGCCTCGGCGGCCCGCTCCTGGTTCGCCCGCTCGGACCGCCGCCTCTCGATGGTCGGCGGGGCGGGCGGCCTCGCGATGATCGGCCTGGGTGTGACGGTGGCGGCGACCGGCCGCGCCGACTGAGGACTGCCTCATCCGGTTGCCGGGAAACGATCTAGCGGCCTACCGTCGGGCCCATGGCGGACGACGAACCCGCGCGCGCGGCACGGTTGCTGGATGCCCAGGCGAAGGCCGTACGGCTCTTCGCGGAGATCCAGGGGCGCGGGCTGGTGGCGCCGGGCGAGGGGGAGCGGGCGGTCAGCGACCGGATCCGGGACCTGGCGAACGAGATGTTCGGCACGACCCGGCACTGGCACAAGCGGATCGTGCGCTCGGGGCCGAACACGCTCCTGCCGTACCGGGAGAATCCGCCGGACCGGGTGATCGGCACGGACGACATCGTGTTCGCCGACCTCGGACCGATCTTCGAAGAGTACGAGGCCGACTTCGGCCGGACCTTCGTCCTCGGCGACGACCCGGTCAAGCGGCGGCTGCGGGACGATCTGCCCAAGGTCTTCGACGCGGGCAAGCGGTTCTTCGAAAGCGACCCGGAGATCACCGGGAAGCGGCTGCACGCCGAGGTGGACCGGCTGGCCGCCGGGGCCGGCTGGGAGCTGGGCGGCTGGCACGCCGGCCACCTGGTCGGGGAGTTCCCGCACGAGACGATCGACGGCGCGCGCGTGGAGTCGTACATCACGCCCGACAACGACACCCCGCTGCGGCACACCGACAAGGCCGGACGCCGCTGCCACTGGATCCTGGAGATCCACCTCGTCGACCGGGAACGCGAGTTCGGCGGCTTCTACGAGGAGCTGCTCACCCTGGGCTGATCCGGGCGGCGGGGCAGCAGTGTCACCGCGAGGGCCGGGACGGCGGCGAGGACGAGCCAGCGGGCGGCGGGCGGAAGGCCCAGGTCGAGCAGGGAGCCGGTGGCCGAGCTGCCGATGAGGACGATCAGGCCCGAGACGGACGACAGCGCCCCGGTGTAGAGGCCGAGCCGACCGTCCTCGGCGAGGTCGGGCACCCAGGCGCGGGCGGCCGGGACGACCAGCATCTGGCCGAGGGTGAGCAGCACGACGTAGCCCGCGGCGGGCAGCAATCCGACGGCGCCCGTCCAGGCGGCCGGGCGCGCGGCGGCCACGACCGCGAAACCGGCGGCGATGAGGAGCAGCCCGATGGTCATCGAGCGGCGCAGATCGAGCCGGTTGCCCGCCCAGTGGGTGACCGGGAGCTGGGCGAAGACGACCAGCAGGGAAGACAGGGCGAACAGCCACGACAGCGGCACCTGGGAGCCCGCCGCGCGCTCCACTTCGGCCGGGAGGGCCAGGTAGAGCTGGTTGTAGGCGAGCAGATAGGTGCCGTATGCGCAGCACAGGGCGAGGAATCGCCGGTTGCGCACCATCGCGCGGACGCCGCCCCGCTCCCGGTTACGGACCCGGCCCGGGATGTGCCGCGGCATCAGCCAGGCGTGCCCGGCGAGGACGAGGACGAAGACCCCGGCTCCGGCGAGGCACGCGGCGCGGAACTCCACGCCGAGCAGCAAACCGCCGAGGAGGGGACCGACGAAGGTACCGGCCTGGCCGGAGACGGTGAACAGGGCCAGGACCCGGGTGCGCGAACCGTGGCCCTCCTCCTCCCAGGCCACCGCCTGCCGGGCCACTTCGGATTCCACCGCGGGGGAGAACAGCGCGGCGGCGAAGCCGATCAGCAGCACCGCGCCGATCACCGCCCAGGTCCGCTCCGCGTAGCCGAGCCAGACGAAGCCCGCGATCCGCGCGGCACAGCCGGTCAGCACGACGGGGCGCACGCCGTAGCGGTCCACCAGCCAGCCGCCGACCACGAACAGCCCCTGCTGGCTGAAGGTCCGCAGACCGAGGACGAATCCGACCATCCATCCCGCCATGCCGATCGCGGTGCCCAGGTGCTCGGCGAGGAAGGGCAGGACCGCGAAGAAGCCGACGTTGAAGGCGAGTTGGGTCAGGATCAGCAGCCGCAGAAGCGGAGACAGATGCCTCCAGGTGCGCTCGCGCGGGGACTTCGGGGTCGGCGCCGTCCGGGCGGCTCGGCCGGTCAGGGCGCGGCGGATCAGGTCCGTCATGGGGTGTCGTCCGAGAGGGAGCCAAGACTGGTGCGCATCTTATGCATCAGCGCATCGTATGCAAGAAGCGCCGAGCACTTGCCGTGGCTTTTGGGCGGACGGAACCGCGTCACCGGCCGGGGGCGCCCGGGAACGGGTGTGCCTCGTCCGCCGTCACCGCGGTCCCGGCCCGTACACCGTGCAGGACGTGGGCGAGTACTTCCGCTCCGCGCACCACACGAGGGCCCGGGCGGTTGAAGTAGGCCGGCCCGTCCAGCACCCAGACCCGCCCGGCCCGTACGGCGGGCAGTTCCGTCCAGCCCGGGAGGCGGGTGAGGAGTTCCGTCTCGCGCAGGGTCCGTTCCGGCGGGAAGCCACACGGCAGGACCAGCACCACCTCCGGGCGGGCGGCGCGCACCGATTCCCAGGTCATCGGCTTGGTGTGCTCGCCGGACACGGCGAGCAGCGGTGCGCCGCCCGCGGCGCTGATCTGGTCGGGTACCCAGTGTCCGGCGGGCCACAGCGGGTCGAGCCATTCGATCGCCACGACCCGGGGCCGGGCGCGGCCCGCGACCGACCGGCGGATCCGCTCGAGGCGGTCGTGCAGCTCGGCCCGGCGCTGCTCGGCGCGCTCGCGCACGCCGAGCAGCTCACCCACGGTGACCAGGCAGTCCAGTACATCGTCGAGCGTGCGTGGCTCCAGGCTGAGGACGCGGGTGTCGGCGTCGAGCAGCCGGACGGCCCGGCTGACCCTCTCGTACGAGACGGCGCACACCTCGCACAGATCCTGGGTGAGCACCACGTCGGGGCCCAGGGCCGCGAGCGCTGCGGTGTCGAGGGTGTAGAGGGACGACCCGGAGTGCGTCGATCCGCCGACCGCGTCGGAGATCTCCCGGCTGGTGAGGGTGTTCTGGTCGAGGTCGGCTCCGGTGACCACGGGAACGGACGCCACGGTCCGCGGTGGCCAGTCGCATTCGTGCGTCCGGCCGACCAGGTGCTCGGCGAGTCCGAGTTCGGTGACGATGTCGGTCGCGGCGGGCAGCAGGGAGACGATGCGCATGCCGCGACCTTAGGGCCTGCCCGGGGCAGGCCCCGGCTCCCGCACCGTCCTCAGGACGTCCCGGCGCAGCGTCTCGCCAGGTGGGCGGTCTTGGCCATGAACGCGACACGCGGTACGGTCGGTGCGATATCGACGACGGTAAGACGGAAGCCGGTGGGAATCCGGCACGGTCGCGCCACTGTGAACCAGGGGTCCCGGATGGGATCTGTGGTGAGTCAGACCCGTAGCCGTCGTCCTGTGCACCACCGAGATGGGACGCGAACTCCCTTAAGGAGGGCCTGGTCATGGCGCAGCATGTCGCGCAGCCCACTGCCACCACCCCCGAACTGCCCGCCACGTTGCCGCTGAAGGCGATAGCTCCCTGGGCGGTCTTCTTCGGCATCCTGATGCTGGTCCTGCTGTATTTCGTCGGCGCCGAGCAGGGCGCCACCGCCGTTGTCTCCGGTGAGAACGTTCATGAGTGGGTGCATGACGCCCGTCATCTGCTCGGTTTCCCCTGCCACTGATGTGAGGGACGCCGCACAGTCATGAACTCCGCAATGGTGAGAAATCTGCTGATCCGGGGCATGCTCGCGGGTCTGGGGGCCGGTGTGCCGGCCCTGGTCGCCGCCTATTTCCTCGGTGAGCCGAACGTGGACCGTGCGATCAGCTTCGAGGGGGCCCACGCTCCCGCGCATGAGCATGAGGTCGAGCTGGTTTCGCGTGGTGTGCAGTCCACGGCCGGGCTGGCCACCGGTGTCCTGGTCTATGGGATCGCCTTCGGTGGTATCGCCGCTCTGGCGTATTGCGTGGCCCTGGGCCGTGTCGGCCGTTTCACGCCGCGGGCCACCGCGCTGTTGCTGTCGGGGTGTGCGCTGCTGGCGGTGTATGTGGTGCCGTTCCTGAAGTATCCGGCCAATCCGCCCGCGGTCGGTAACGCCGACACGATCGGTAAGCGTACGGCGCTGTACTTCCTGATGATGGTGCTCAGTGTGCTCCTGGCGGTGGGGGCCACGATGGTGGGCAAGCGGCTCGTGCCGAGGTTGGGTACCTGGTATGCGACCGTGGTGGCGGTGGCGGCGTTCGCCGTGGTGATCGGGGTGGCGTTTGCCTTCCTGCCTGTGGTCAATGAGGTGCCGGGGGACTTTCCCGCCACGGTGTTGTGGCGGTTCCGGTTGTCCGCGCTGGCCATGCAGGTGATTCTGTGGGGTGGGTTCGGTCTTCTCTTCGGTGAGCTTGCCGAGCGGTTGCTGAATCCCAGGCCCGCGACGGCCGATGAGAGCCGGACGGTGGCAACCGCCACGAACTGACGCCGACCGAGCAGGCCCAGCTTCTGGGCTGTGCGGCCGCCTGCCACGAAGTCCTGTCCGCGGCTACGCTCGGTCTCGTGATGAAGCGGTGGAAAGGCCACGTCATCCGTCATCCGCTCTGGGGCGCGGTGGAGTTGACCTTCGCATGGCATGCGGTGCTGCTGCTGTTCGCCGAGGTGATCCTGCCTCCGCTGGCGCCCTCGTGGTATCCGGATCTCGGCGCCACCCTGGTCAACGCGATCTGTGCCGCGGGGGTGTGGCTCGTCCTGTGGCGGTGGGGCTGGCTGCGCCGCTCCGCGGTGGCCGTACTCGGCCGTCCACGACGCTGGTGGCCGGCCGCGCCGATGCTGCTCATTGCCTGTTCGTACACCGTGGCGGGTCTCGACGGCAGTGCGACGGTCATCGTCAGCGGCCTGGTTTCGCTGCTGTGGGTCGGCATCAACGAGGAGATCTACAGCAGGGGCCTCGTCCAGCAGGCACTCAACCCGCTCGGTCCGATCCGCGCGACCGTCGGCGTCGCCGTCTTATTCGGAGCAGGACACCTCCAGAACTTCCTGTTCTTCGGCGATCCGCTCGACGACACGCTGTGGCAGATGCTGTCCGCCGGTCTCTTCGGCTTCACCTGTGCGGGTCTGCGTTACGCGATCGGCTCGGTCTGGCCGATGGTCGTCGTCCATGGGCTCGACGACTTCTTCCAGATCCGCTCGCCGGGCTCGGCCCCGGACTGGTGGCAGGTGAGCGTGTTCGTCTTCCAGGCCGCGTATGGCCTGTGGCTGCTGCGCCGATACGGGGCCGAAGGCGCCCACTCGGCTGCGGAGGCCGTCAGTCCCAGCCTCAGTCCCAGCTCCGGCTCCGGCTCCGGCGAGCGTCCCGAGGGAGACAGGCAGGCGAGGGCCTGAAATCCATTCGCCACTGCTCGCCTCGCCCGGTACGGTCCCGAGAGTCCTCACTGCGGGAAGCCTCTGAGATCTGCGCGCGGCCACCCCGGCAGTACCCACGCTGAGAGTAGGTTTCGTCAATGGCATGTCGTATCAGTGAACTCGTGCTCGGTTGCCGCGACCCCGAGGTGCTGGCGCGATTCTGGTGCGAGGTCCTGGACTTCGTGGTGCTCGATCGCGAGGACGACGGAACCCTCGAGATCGGGCCGCGCGAAGGGTTCGGCGGTCCGCAGCCGACGATCATCCTCAGCCGCAGGGACGAGCCGGAGCCCGGGAAATCCCGGCTGCACATCGATGTCAACGCCACCGACCGCGATCAGGACGCCGAGCTCGAACGCCTCCTGAAGCTCGGTGCACGGCGGGCCGACATCGGCCAGACCGGGGAGGAGCAGTGGCACGTCCTCGCCGATCCCGAAGGCAATGAGTTCTGCCTGCTCAAGGCCCGCCTCGCTCCACTCTGACGGCCCTCGTCGTCAGCGTGGGCGCACATCCGTCAACCCCACCGCCCGGCTCTCCGAGTCCCATACGATCTCCTGGATCCGCGCCACCGCCTCGCGGTTGAGCGGCCCGAAGACATGGGGAAACAGGCAGTTCTCGGCGACGCCGGGCGGCGGGGCGGGGTTCGCGGCCTCCCATTCGCATTTCGCGGTGAGCCGGTCCTCGTCGAGGAGCAGCGCCAGCAGCGGCCTCGGCGCATCGCGGTAGAAGGCGTTGACGACGGCCAGCGTGGTCGCCTCGTCGGGGGAGCAGTGGATGAAACCGTCCTCCGTGAGGGATGCGGGGCTGTAGGGGCGGTCGGGAGCGGTGTTCCACTCGGCAAGCGGTACGACGTGGTAGATCATGACTCGATTAAACCGCCATCATCTGCGGCAGGGTGGAAGGACCGCGCTACCGCAGCCCGGGCTTCGGTGGCGGTGCCACAACCTTCGGGTCCGGGTATTCGGGCGCTTCCCGGCAGTCGAGCTGCGACGTTGTCCTCTTCGCCGAGGCGATGAGCAGTTTGGCGTGGGAGTGGTCGCTGACGGTGAAGTGGTCGCGCAGGGCGAACTCCAGGGAACGACCCCCGCCCGACTCCGTCCCCCTTCCGCTGTCGATGTCACACGCGACCAGGAGCCTGCCGGCGTCCTCCGGACCGACGGTGGTCGTGTAGCGCACCGACCGGCCCGACGGGAGTGAGTGGGGAGTCCAGGCCACGGTGAGGGCGAGCAGCTCCTTCCCCTCGGCCTTGTCCGTCAAGGTACAGAGGTCCTCGGGCGTGCTCCTCCTGGCCGACTCCTCCCGCAGCGTCTTCGCCACGTGGCCGGTGCTCTCGGTCTCGACCGGATAGACCTCGCTGGGCCCGTTCGGCTCCCGGGCCTCTTTCGCGATGGCCTCGTCGAACAGGCCGCCGCAGGCTTGGGCGACAGGTATGAGCCCGGCGCCGGCGGTCGGCTTCGAGGTCGGCTCCGGAGCCCCGGATTCGCCGTCACCGCCGCCACAGCCCGTGACGGCGATGACAGATGTGCAGACGAGGGCTGCCAGCCGCCCCAGAGGCAGGCGGAGTTTGCGGTGCACGTTCTCTCCTGTCGACTCCATGCGTCACCGACGCCACGTACCTAGTCTGCCCTTCAAGTTCAGAGACTCTCACCGGCTCCCACTGAGCGGGAACCGATGCCGTATCCGCCACGACTACTGATCCGGGGCAACCCGGGTATCAAGTGGATCCAGGAGAGTTTCGATGCGTTCTCGTGTGTGGTGGGGTACGACGGCCGCGGTGCTGGGTGGCCTCCTCGTGGCGGGCTGTGGTGACGGAGGCGGCAGTGGCGGCGGTGACAAGGCGGGCCCCGCCGACGAGAAGTCGGCCACCGGCCACTACCCGGTCACCGTCACCGATTGCATGGACGCCAAGACCACGTTCTCCAAGGCCCCCGAGAAGATCGTCACCAGCAACGCCTCCAGCCTGGAACTGCTGCTGCGCCTCGGCGCCGGTGACAACGTCATCGGCACCGGCTTCCCGCCCGGCAAGGGAACGCTGCCCGGTGAACTCGACGCGCAGGCGCGGAAGGTGAAGGCGCTCGGGCAGTCCGTGATCCCGAAGGAGAAGCTCCTCGGCTCCGGCGCGGATCTGTACATCGACACCTTCGCCTCGATGAACATGGGCGGCGGCATGGGCGACGCGCCGACCGAGGAGGAGTTCAAGGCGGCCGGAATCAAGCACATCTACCTCAAGTCCACCGCCTGTGCGGCGCGGAACAAGGGCGCGGTGACCGACCTGTCCGCGGTGGAGGCCGACATCACCTCCCTCGGCGCGGTCACTGGCACCAGCGCGAAGGCGAAGGAACTCGTCGACGGCATGAAGGGGAAGCTGGACGCCGTCCGGAAGGCGGTCGGCCGGACGGCGGAGGGCGAGCGGCCGACGTACTTCTTCTTCGACTACGACGCCGGCACCAAGCAGCCCACCGTCGTCTGCAACCGCCAGGTCGCCAACGCGGTGATCACTCTGGCCGGTGCCCGCAATGTCTTCGCCGACTGCGACGGCGACTACAAGCAGGTCGGCTGGGAGGACGTCATTTCCCGGAACCCGGACTGGATCCAGTTGGGCGTCCGCGATCGGGGCAGCGAGGCGGCGAACCAGAAGGCGTTCGACGAGGCGCGGAAGTGGCTGGAGTCGAACCCCGCCACCAAGGGCCTGAAGGCCGTCAAGGAGGGCCACTTCCTGCGCATCGGCTCCGAGCGGACCACCATCGGCGGAGTCGAGAACGCCGACACCGTCAAGGAGATCGCCAAGGCCCTCCACCCGGGCAAGATCGGCTGATGGCGCTCGACACCACGGTGAGCCGGAAGGGCACCGATGCCCGTGTGCGCATCCGGCGCTCCATGCCCGCCGGGCCGCTGGCGCTGCTCCTGGCGGTCGCGTTGCTCGCGGCCCTCACAGCGGCGGTCGCCTGGGGTTCCACGTCGATACCGCCCGGTGAGGTGTGGAGCGTGGTCTGGCGCAGACTGAGCGGCGACGCGCCCCGGCCCGGCACGAACGATCTGATCGTGTGGCAACTGCGCCTGCCCCGCGCCCTGTTGGCGGCCCTGGTGGGTGCCGGGCTCGGCCTGGTCGGTACGGCGATGCAGGCGCTCGTCCGCAACCCGCTGGCCGACCCGTACTTCCTGGGTGTCTCCAACGGCGCCTCCCTCGGTGCCGTCGCCGCCATCGTCCTCGGCCTCGGCAGCGGGGGAGCGCTGGGCCTCGGTCTGTCCGGTGCCGCTTTCGCGGGAGCCCTGGCCACCTTCGCTCTCGTCTGGGCGGTGGCGCGGCGCGGTGGCGGATTCGCGCCGCTCAGGCTGGTGCTCGCCGGGGTGGCCATCGGGCAGTTCCTGTCCGGCTTCACCAGCTACCTCGTTCTCCAGGCCGGGGACGAGCAGCAGACCCACAGTGTGCTGTTCTGGCTGATGGGCAGCCTGAGCGGGGCGAGCTGGCCGCTGCTGGCCGCCCCTGCGGTGGCGGTTCCGGCGGTCCTGCTGCTGTTGCAGGCCCGGGCCCGGGGCCTGAACGCGCTGCTGATGGGCGATGAGACGGCGGCCGGGCTCGGCATCGACGTCGTACGGCTGCGCCGTGAGCTGTTCGCGGTCACCAGCCTGCTCACCGGCGTCCTCGTCGCGGTCTCCGGGGCCATCGCCTTCGTCGCCCTCATGGTCCCCCACGTCTGCCGCCTTGTCGTCGGCGGCGACCACCGCCGACTGCTGCCCGTGTCGGCGCTCTTCGGCGCGCTGCTGCTGGTGGTGGTCGACATCGTGTGCCGCACGGCCATGGACACGCAGGAACTGCCGGTCGGGGTCGTCACCTCGCTCATCGGCGCTCCGGCTCTGCTGTATCTGCTGGACCGGCGCTTGGGGAGCGGGAGTTGAGGATCGATATCGAGGACCTGCGGGTCGCGTACGCCGGACGTACGGTCGTGGCCGATGCCCACCTCATCGCGGCCGAAGGCGAGATCACCGGTCTGGTGGGGCCCAACGGCAGTGGCAAGTCCACTCTTCTGCGGACCGTGTACCGGCATCTGAAGCCCGCCGCCGGACGTGTGCTGCTCGACGGCTCCGACATCCGCGAGCTGAGCCCCGCGCGGTCGGCCCGGCACATCGCCGCGCTCCCACAGGAGCGGGGCGGGGACTTCGAGCTGACCGTACGTGAGGTGGTCGCCATGGGCCGCACCCCCTACAAGCGGGCGTTCGCCGGGGAGGACGCCGCCGACCGGGACATCGTCGCGGGTGCTCTCGCGGACGTCGGCATGGGGGACCACGCCGACCGCCACTTCAGCGAGCTGTCCGGCGGCGAGCGGCAACGTGTGTTGCTGGCCCGTGCGTTCGCCCAGCAGACGGACGTCCTGGTCCTGGACGAGCCGACGAACCACCTCGACGTACGCCACCAGGTCGAACTCCTCGCCCTGCTGCGCGGCCGACGCCGTACGACCCTGGTGTCGCTGCATGACCTCAACGCCGCCGCCTCCGTGTGCGACCGGCTGCATGTCCTGCACGAGGGTCGCGTGGTCGCCTCCGGTACACCCCGCGAGGTGCTGCGACCGCCCCTGCTGGCCGAGGTGTTCGGCGTACGTGCGGCCGTGGTCGAGCATCCGCTGACCGGGGACCCGCTGATCGCCTTCGACCACCGGGAACTATGAAATGGGAACCATGAAATCCAGCCGTTTTTCCTGATACATCCGGGAACTCACTCCGCGGTTCGCCCGACTTCTAGAGCGAGGCCGTCGCCCGGCGGCCGACCTGCCAGAGGGAGGGGTGCATGACCGACGACGCGTCCGGTGCGGATCAGGCCGGGGACGTACCCGAGCGGCCGGCGGATCCACCCGAAGTCCATGACCGCTGGCTCCTGGTGGCCGTGGCGGGCGCGCTGGCGTTCGTGGCGATGCTCGACATGAACATCGTCAACGTGGCGCTCGCGGACATCTCCCA
This sequence comes from Streptomyces sp. CY-1, assembly GCF_047218265.1. Lineage (NCBI taxonomy): Bacteria > Bacillati > Actinomycetota > Actinomycetes > Kitasatosporales > Streptomycetaceae > Streptomyces > Streptomyces sp. CY-1. The sequence goes on along the minus strand of NZ_CP178393.1, from coordinate 1,699,875 downwards.
GGGCCTGCGGGTACCGGCGGCGACCGCCCAGTGGGCGGTACTCGGCTACCAACTCCCCGTCGTCGCCCTCCTGTTGCCTGTCGGCCGCTGGCTCGACGACGTGGGCACCCGCCCCGCGCTGCTGGTCGCCACCGGTGGCTTCGCGCTGTGCAGCGCGCTTGCCGCCGCGTCCCCCTGGGCGGCCTGGCTGATCGCCGCCCGGATCGGACAGGGCGCGTGCGGCGCGGTGCTGTTCGTGCTGATGCCGGTGCTGGCGCTCCGCTCGGTGCGGCCCGAGCTGCGCGGGCGGGCGATGAGCGTGCCCGCGACCCTCGGCCCCCTGGGCGCCGTCGCCGGACCGGCGGTCGGCGGTCTGCTCCTGGACCACCTGGGCTGGCGCTGGATCTTCCTGGTCAAGATCCCGTTCTGTCTGCTGGCGCTGGCCGTGGTGTGGCGGGCGATGCCCCGGGACGGCCGCCTGCGCGGCGCGGACCGGCGCTTCCTCGCCGACACCGCCCTGATAGCCACCGGTGTAACGATCCTCCTGCTCTCCCTGACCCTGGCCTCCGATACCCCCGCCTGGCTGCCGCTCGCCCTCGTCGCCGCACCGCCGCTGTGGTGGTGGCTGCGGGGTCCGGGCGGCCGTCCGGTGGCCGGTGTGCTGCGGGCGGCGGGACTGCTGCGGGCGCATGGCGCGGTGCTGGCGCTGGCGGTGGGTTTCGCCGCCATGCACTACGTGGTCGCCCTCCACCTCCAGCGTGACGAGGACGTCAGCGCGACCACCACCGGCCTGACGGTGCTCGCCTTCCCCCTCGGCATGGGGCTGGCGGGCCCGCTCGGCGGACGGCTCGCCGACCGGTACGGGGCCCGGCCCGTCGCGGTCACCGGCGCCGCGCTCACCACCGTCGGCCTGCTGCTGCTCGTCCCGCTGGGCGACGGCTGGTCCCCTCCCGACGTGGCCTGGCGGCTCGCCCTGGCCGGACTCGGCATGGGCCTGGCCGGCGGCCCGGCCCAGGCCCTGGTCATGGGGGCCGCCCCGCCGGACCGCGCCGCCACCGTCGGCTCGACCGTCCAACTCGCCCGCAGCCTCGGCTTCACCCTCGGACCGGCCCTGGCCACGGCGGCCTGGGGGATGGCGGGCCAGGACGACGGCGTACGGGCGGGGCTCGCCCTCGCCGCCCTCGCCGCCTGCCTCGCCGTACCGCTGCTCGCCCGGCCCGCCCGCGGTCCCGCGAACCGCACCGAGAAGACCACCGACGCGGCGCCCGCCGCACCCCGCTGAGCCACCGCCCCACCCTCACCGAGGAGTCGCACCCATGTGCGGAATCACCGGCTGGGTGTCCTTTCACCAGGACCCCCGCACCCAGGCCCCGGTCATCGAGGCCATGACCGCCACCCTGGCCCCGCGCGGCCCCGACGCGGCCGGAGTCTGGCTCGGCCCGCGCGCCGCGATCGGCCACCGCCGCCTGGCCGTCATCGACCTCGCCGGTGGCGTCCAGCCGATGACCGACCGGCCCGACGCCCCGACCACCGTGCTCACCTACAGCGGCGAGATCTACAACCACCATGAACTCCGCTCACAACTGAGCGGCCTGGGACACGAGTTCCGCACGCGCAGCGACACCGAGGTGGTGCTGTGCGGCTACGCCGAGTGGGGCGAGAAGGTGGCCGACCACCTGGACGGCATGTTCGCGTTCGCCGTCTGGGACGAGCGGGCCCAGCGGCTGCTCCTGGTCCGCGACCGGCTCGGCGTCAAGCCCCTCTTCTGGGCGGAGGTGGACGGCGGTCTGGCCTTCGCCTCCGAACCCAAGGCGCTCTTCGCCCATCCGGAGATACGGCCACGGGTGGACGCGGACGGGCTGCGCGAGGCGTACAGCCTGCTGTTCAACACCGGTCCGACGGTGTGGTCCGGCGTGCGGGAGGTCGAGCCCGGCGGTCTGCTCCTCCTGGACCGGGACGGCATCCGCGAGCGCCGCTACTGGCAGTTGGAGGCCGACGCCCACCCGGACGACCGGGACGCGACCATCGCCCGGGTGCACGACCTGGTGAGCGCCGCCGCCCGCGCCCAGCTCGAGGCCGACGTCCCCCTGTGCTCCCTGCTGTCGGGCGGCATCGACTCCACCGTCCTGACCGCCCTGCTCGCCGACGAACTGCGGCTGCGCGAGGGCCCGGGCGCGCGTATCCGCTCCTACGCCGTCGACTACAGCGACCAGGCCGAGAGCTTCACCGGTGATGTGCTGCGCACCGGCCACGACACCCCGTACGCCACCGAAGCGGGCGCGTTCCTCGGCACCGACCACAGCACGGTGGTACTGGACCCGCGTGCCCTGCTCGACCCCGAGCACCGCAGGGCCGTGGTCGTGGCCCGCGACTCGCCGATCGGCGTCGGCGACATGGACACCTCGCTCCACCTCCTCTTCGGGGAGATCCGGAAGCACTCCACGGTCGCCCTGTCCGGCGAGGCGGCCGACGAGGTCTTCGGCGGCTACCCCTGGTTCCACAACCCCAAGGCGCTCGCCACCGCCACCTTTCCCTGGCTGCTGGTGACCGGAGACGAGGCCGCGATGCCGCTCAACCCCGAACTGGACCTGCGCATCGGCGAGTTCCGGGACGACACCTATCGCACCGCCCTGGCCGCCGTACCGCACCTCGACGGCGAGACGCCCACCGAGCACCGGCAGCGCGAGATGCAGCACCTCTCGCTCACCCGCTGGCTGCGTCAACTCCTCCACCGCAAGGACCGGTTGAGCATGGCCCAGGGCCTGGAGGTGCGCGTCCCCTACTGCGATCACCGGCTTGTCGAGTACGCCTTCACCACCCCCTGGACCCTGAAGAACTTCGACGGCCGGGAGAAGAGCCTGCTGCGTGCGGCGGGCACCGGACTGGCCCCCGACTCGGTGCTGCACCGCCCCAAGAACCACTACCCGGCCACCCACCACCCCGACTACAACCGCGGCCTGCAGAACATGGCCCGCGACGCCCTCGCCGACGACACCGTCCGCTCCCTCGCCGACGAGACCCGCCTCAAACCCTGCCTCGACACCCCGCCCGGCCAACTGGAGTGGGGCCACCGCCTCCGCCTCGAACGCGTCGTCGACCTCGCCCTGTGGCTGGACCACTACCAGCCCGAACTCGCCCTCTGAGGAGCACCTTCCATGACCCTCCAGGAATCCGGGACGGCCCCCGAGGCCCTGCCCGAGCCCGTGCCGCTGATGGGCTGCCCCTACAAGAGCAACCCGTACCCCCTCTACGAGCGGATGCGCGAGACCGGCCCGGTGCACCGCGTCCGCTTTCCCAGCGGCGTACTCGCCTGGCTCGTCACCGGCTACGACGCCGCGCACTCCGCACTGGGCGACGAGCGCCTCGGCAAGAACCACGACCGGGGCAACGACCGCTGGCGCGCCCGCGCCTCGATCATGCCCGAGCCCCAGCACTCCCAGCTCCAGGTGCACCTCCTCCACCAGGACCCACCGACCCACACCCGCATGCGGCGCTTCGTCACCGACGCCTTCACCCCGCGCCGCATCGAGCAACTGAGGCCCCTCTTCCAGAAGCTGGCCGACACCCTCGTGGACGCCCTCCCGGAAACCGGCCCCGCGGACCTGGTCACCGGCTTCGCCGCCCGCTTCCCCTTCCAGGTCCTCGCCGAAGTCATCGGCCTGCCGGATGAGTTGGCGGCCCGCTTCGACCGCGACTGGGGCAAGGTCGTCCAGCCGGTCGGACCGGCCGACCCCGGACGCCCGCTGTACGAGGCCCGTCTGCACGGACTCCAGAGCTACATAGCCGAGGTCGTCGCCCATAAGCGCGAACACTGGGCGGACGACCTGCTCAGCCGCCTGGTCGTGGCCCATGACCGCCGCGAACTCTCCCAGGAGGAGCTGGACTCGATGATCTTCCAGCTCCTCGTGGCGGGCCAGGAACCGGTCACCAACCAGATCACCACCGCCCTGATCGCCCTCTTCCGCCACCCCGCCGAACTCGCCCGGCTGCGCGACAACCCGGAGCTGATGCCCCGCGCGGTCGACGAACTCCTCCGCTACGACAGCGCCTTCGAGCTGACCACCTGGCGCTTCTTCGACCAGGACAGCGACCTGCACGGCACCGAGGTCCCGGCCGGCGACTCGGTGATCATCTCCCTATGCGCCGCCAACCGCGACCCGCGCCGCTTCCCCGACCCCGACATCCTCGACCTCGACCGCTCGCCCAACCCCCACCTCGCCTTCGGCCACGGCATCCACTTCTGTCCCGGCGCGGCCCTGGCCCGCGCCGAACTCCAGATCGCGCTGGGCACCCTCCTGACCCGCCTCCCCGGAGCGCATCTGGCCATCGACGACGGAGACATCGAGTGGATCCCGGCCGTCCTCGGCCGGGGGACCAACCACCTGCCCGTCGGCTACGACCGACGCGTCTGACGCATGCCCCCATGCCCGCGTCGCGCACACCCTCACGGAGGAACCCACCTCATGCCGCTGACGACCGCACCGGACACCCGCTCCACGAGCGGCATGAGCGCCGCCATCCTGGACCTGCTGCTTCCGTACCACCGCACGACCGACCCCACGCCCACGGCGGCGGAGTCGTTCGCGCACCAGTTGCGCCAGATCGGCGGGTTCGTCCGCGCCGGAGAACCCGTGGTCCTCACCCTGCCCGGCTTCCCCTGCAAGTCGCCCAACCCCGCCAAGGTTCTCGGCCACCTCCCCGACCAGGGCGAACGCCTCTCCCTCGGCTTTCTGAACACCCTGTGCGAGGAGATCGAGCGGGTCCACCCGCCGGGCGCCCGCGTGATCATCTGCTCCGACGGCCATGTCTTCGGCGACCTGATCCGCGTCCCGGATGACCACATAGACGCCTACGCGGACGAACTCAGACGCCTCATACGGGAGTTGGCACTGCACCGCCTCTCCGTCTTCGACCTGCGCGACATCCTGGGCGACCTGCCCCACCACACCAAGCGCGCCCAGGTGCACGAGCGGTACGCCCCCACCCTGGAGGCGCTGCGAGCCGAGGTCCGCTCCGAGGACCACACCCTCGCCCTGTACCGGGGCATCACCCGGTTCCTCGTCGACGACACCGCCGACTTCACCGGCACCCGCTCCGCCCTCCAACGCGCATGCCGCACCCGTGCCTACGGCGTCATCCAGCGCAGCCGGGCCTGGGGCGACCTGATCGCCGAACACCACCCCGGCTCCGTACGGCTGTCCATCCACCCCCAGCCCATCGGCGCCGCCAAATTCGGCATCCGCCTCCTGGACGCCGCCGATGTCTGGACCACCCCCTGGCATTCGGCCGCCCTGCACCGCACCGACGGCACCTGGACGCTCATGCCCCGCGCCCGCGCGGAGCGGCTCGGCCGTCTCGTCCACCGTGACGGCAGACCGAGCCACTATGAACAGGGCTGAGCAGGTCAGGCGCTCGCCGGACGAGCCCGGTGTCATGACGCGCATCACAGCACGGCGCCGGAACTCGGCTGCCGGTCGTCCCGACTCCTCTACCGGTACGGCCGGATCCGCTGAAGCCGTACGGAGTGATTGGAAGTTTCCTCATATGGCGCAGCCCCGCCCATCTGCCCGCCGGACACCGGGTGCGTTCCTGTCCAGGGCATTGCCCCCGCCGGCGCTGTGCGGATTCCTGCTGCTGCTGGTGATGGTGTTCGCCGCCTCCTACGCCGTCGGCGCGGGCGCCGGGCCCGTCGCCCCCGGCATGCACGGCAGCAGCACGACAGACGGCGGCTCGGGAGACGGCCACGGCGGTGGCGGCATGGACATGGGCGGCATGGACACGGACCAGGGGAGTGGACGCTGATGGCCGACGAACCGACGGCCTTGGCCGCCATGACCGACCTCTCCATCGGCGGCATGACCTGCGCGGCCTGTGTGAAGCGTGTCGAGAAGAAGCTGGCCAGGCTGGACGGGGTCACGGCCACCGTGAACCTCGCCACCGGCCGGGCCCGGGTGAACCACCCGCCCGAGGTCGGCCCGGACCAGCTCATCGCCACCGTCGAGCAGGCCGGCTACACCGCCGCGCTGCCCGAGCCGCCCAGGAAGGAACGGAGCGAGGACGGGGACGCGGCGCAGGACGCCCGGCGGGAGCGCGACCGGCTGGTGGTCACGGCGTTGCTCGCGGTCCCGGTGCTGGTCGTGTCGATGGTTCCCGGTCTCCAGTTCCGCAACTGGCAGTGGCTGTGCTTCGTGCTCGCCGCCCCCGTCGTCGTCTGGGGAGCCTGGCCCTTCCACCTGCGGGCGGCGCGCGGCCTGCGCCACTCGGCGGCGACCATGGACACTCTGGTGTCGCTGGGTGTCGTGGCCTCCTTCGCCTGGTCCTCCTACGCGCTGTTCTTCGGCGGGGCCGGCGAACCCGGGATGCGGATGCCCTTCAGCCTGGTGCCCACCGCCTCGGACGGCGTGGCCCATGTCTATCTGGAAGCCGCCGTCGGCGTACCGCTGTTCGTCCTCGCCGGCCGCTTCCTGGAAACGCGGGCCCGGCGGGGGACCGGCGCGGCACTGCGCGCCCTGGCCCGGCTGGCCGCCAAGGAGGTATCGGTACGCGACGGCGACGGCGAGCGCCTGGTCCCGATCGAGGAACTGCGGGTCGGCCAGGTCTTCGTCGCCCGGCCCGGCGAGCGCCTGGCCACCGATGGCACGGTGGTGGAGGGCAGCTCGGCCGTCGATCTGTCCCTGGTCACCGGGGAGAGCGAGCCGGTGGAAGTCGGCCCCGGCACGCCCGTGACCGGCGGTGCCGTCAACGCGGGGGGCCTGCTCCTGGTACGGGCCACCGCGGTCGGCGCCGATACCCAACTGTCCCGGATCACCCGGCTGGTGACCGAGGCCCAGGCGGGCAAGGCACGGGCGCAGCGGCTCGCCGACAAGGCCGCGGGCGTCTTCGTCCCGGTCGTGCTCACCCTGGCCGTCACCGTCCTCGGATTCTGGCTCGGGGCCGGTGCCGAGCCACAGGCCGCGATCACCGCGAGCGTGGCCGTCCTGGTCGTGGCGTGCCCCTGCGCGCTGGGCCTGGCGACCCCCACCGCGCTGATGGCGGCGACCGGCCGGGGCGCCCAACTGGGCGTCCTGGTCAGCGGACCGCAGGCGCTGGAGGGGCTGCGGCACCTGGACGCCGTCGTACTGGACAAGACCGGCACCCTCACTTCCGGGCAGATGAGTGTCGCCCGGGTCACCGCCGTACCGGGCGGGCTCGGCGAGGAGGAACTGGTCCGGCTGGCGGGCGCGGTCGAACAGGGATCGGAACACCCGCTGGGGCGTGCCATCACCGCCCATGCCCGGCGCACCGTTCCCGGAAAGTCCCTCCCGGCCGTGGCCGACTTCGTCGCGCTGCCGGGCAAGGGCGTGCGCGGGCGGGTGGCGGACCGGCTGGTCGAAGTCCTGGCCCCGGACGACGCGTTGCCCCCGGTATTGGCTCAGGCGCTGTCGGCCTCCGAGACCGCCGCCCGTACACCGGTCGTGGTCCGCGTCGACGGCGAGACCGAGGCACTGATCGAGGTCGGTGATGTGCTGCGCCCGGGAAGCTACCGGGCCGTGGAGCGGCTCCGCCGCCTGGGCGTGCGACCGGTGCTCGCCACCGGCGACCGCGAGGCGCCCGCCCGCGCCGTCGCCACCGACCTCCGCATCGAGGAGGTGCACGCCCGGTGCACCCCGGAGGACAAGGCCGCCCTCGTCCGGGAGCTGCGGGAGCAGGGCTACCGGGTCGCCGTCGTCGGTGACGGGGTCAACGACGCGGCCGCCCTGGCCGGCGCCGACCTCGGCATCGCCATGGGCACGGGCACGGATGTGGCGATCGGGGCGGCCGATGTGACCCTGGTACGCGGTGACATCGAGACCCTGGCGGACGCGGTCCGCCTCGCCCGCAGTGCGCTCGCCACGATCCGCGTCAATCTGCTCTGGGCGTTCGGCTACAACGCCGTGACCGTACCGCTGGCCATGGTCGGCCTGCTCAACCCCATGCTCGCGGCGGCCGCGATGTCGGTCAGCTCGCTGCTGGTGGTCGGCAACAGCCTGCGGCTACGCGCCTGGCAGCCGTCGCCGGCCGGCCACCGCCCTTCCCGGCCCGCCGCACCTGCCGCGCGGAAGCCACTGTGACGCCCCTGTACGCCGCCGCTGGGCGACCCGCCCGCAGCAGCGACCCGACACCAAGGTGGAGATCCGCCCGATGACGACCCTCTCCTGGACGCCCACCCGCCGTCGCCTCACGGATACCCTGCGGGCCGCGGCCGCTCCGTTCTGCGCCTGTGTCCTCGCGCTGGGCGGCCTCGCCACGTGGACCGCCTCGGGCAACGCGGGCAGCCCCCCGCGTATCGGCGTCACCGACGCACAGCTCTTCCTCCCCGCCCCGGGAGTGCCCCGGACCGCCGCGTTCTTCCGCATCACCAACACGGGCGGTGCGCAGGACCGGTTGGTCGAGGTGACCTCCTCCGCCGTCGCCGAGGAGATCTCGCTCAGCCGTCACCGGATGACCGGGCGGGGAACCGGCTCCCGGCAACTCGCGGACTCCCTGCCGGTTCCGGCGGGCGGCACGCTCGACATGTCACCGTTCACCAGCGATGTGACCGTCCCGGCCACGGCCCGCTGGCGGCCCGGAGACCTGGTGCCCTTCACCCTCCGCTTCGAACACAGCGGACGTGTCGAGACCATCGCCGTCGTCGTACGCCCCGGCGATCGGTGAGCACGCCCGGGCCGCCCCCGGCTCGGCACGCTGGTGAGTCCGGTGTCGGCCAGTGACTCCGGGGACCCTGGCGCCCCCTTGTCGGGGGCCGGTCCGGAACGCGTCCCGGCGGCCCCCGGCCGCCGTGGCGTGAGCGCTACGAACTGACCGGGGTGCGGAACCCGCGAAACGTCACCGGCTTGCGGGCCTCGAAGCCCAGCCGTTCGTAGAGCGCGATGGCGGCGGTGTTGGTGTCGGCCACATGCAGGAAGGGGCGCTCGTCCCGGGACACGATGCGCCCGGCGAGCGCACTGACCAGGCGGGCGGCGTACCCTCGCCCACGGGCCTCGGGGGCGGTGCAGACCGCGCTGATCTCGGTCCAGCCCGGGGGCCGCAGCCGTTCCCCGGCCATCGCCACCAGCGTGTCCTTGTCGCGTATGCCGAGGTAGGTGCCGAGTTCGAGGGTGCGCGCCCAGAACGGCCCCGGCTGCGTCCGCCCGGCCAGGTCGAGCATCTCGGGCACATCGCCCGGGCCCAGCTCGACCATGCCGGCCCTTGCCTCGACCATGCCGGTCCTTGCCTCGGCCTGGGAAGGGACGCGCGAGCCGGGGCCCGGCCAGATCATCTGGCGTCCTTCGAGGACGAAGACAGATTCCCAGTGCGACGGCGGGATCGACGGGCAGTCGAACAGGTCTGCGAACTCGCCCTGCCCCAGCAGCCGGGTGAGATCGGCCCACTCCGCCGGTCCCGCCCCGGCGGGCACCGCCGAGAAGGTCGCCACTCCCGGCAGGTAGGTGACGGCCCCGCCGTGTCCGCGGGCGAGATGCGCGTGGTGGCCGCGGAGTGACGCGCCCACCGGATCGTCGAGTACGACAGCGTTGCCGCCCGCCATGGTGCAGTGCCTTTCGTCTGGGGCCCGTCTGCCCGCCTGCCTGCCTGCTTGCCGCGCGAGGGTCAGCGTGTGCGGCCGCGGGGTTTGAGGGGCACGGGCGGGAGCTCCGGGGCAGGGAGTGGGTCACCGTCGTAGCCGTGCACCGTGCCGAAGCGGGTGCCCGCCGCCCAGTCCTCGCGCGCCCGGGTGATCTCATCGTGGGAGCGCCCGATGAAGTTCCACCACATCACGATCTTCTCCTCGAAGGGCTCCCCGCCCAGCAGCATGAACGCGCTGTCCACATCCGCGCGCAGCGGCAGTTCGGTGCGCCCGCAGCCGAGGTAGAGGAGGGAGCCGGGGGCGAGGCGGACCCCGTCGACCTCGGCCTCGCCGGACATGGTGAGCGCCGCGTACTCGAAGTCGGGCCGCACCGGCAGCCGGGTGTCGGTACCGGCGGCGAGGGCGATGTCCGCGCCCATCAGCGGGGTGAACGTGGTGCCGGGCGAGGCCGCGCCGTCCAGTTCGCCGAGGATGACCGTCGCCCGCAGCCCTCCGCCACCGGACACCCGGGGCAGCTCGGCGTGGTGCTCCCACATGGGGGCGATATGGCGGTCGCCGTCGGGCAACGCGACCCATAGCTGTGCCCCGTGCAGCAGGCGGGCGTGCTCGCGCGGGGACTCCTCGGAGTGCGCGATGGCCCGGCCCGAGGTCATCAGCCCCAATTCGCCGGGGCGCACGGTTTGCAGGCTGCCGACGCTGTCGCGGTGCAGCACCTCGCCGTCGTGCAGCCAGCTCACCGTCTGCAGCCCCATATGCGGATGCGGAGGGACCTGCATGCCCGGCTCCTGGGCGATGTCGTCCGGGCCGTAGTGGTCGATGAAGCACCAGGCGCCGACCATGCGCCGCCCGAAGCTGGGCAGCAGCCGGCGCACCATCGTGGATTCGCCCAGCGCGACCTGTTTGGCGGCCAGCAGTTCGCGAACCGGCTGGGCGGTGACGTCATCGCGGCCGCCGCATACGGTCGCCGCGGGCCTCACATCGAGATTGCTCATGACCGCACTCTCCCATCAGGGGATGACTCACGCTCACTCGTATGGCTCTGGGCGTAGCCGTACGCGGCGATCGCCCCGCACACCAGCGCCGTGCCCAGCAGCCAGCCGCCCAGCACATCGCTGGGCCAATGGACGCCCAGATACAGGCGGGTGAAGCCGACACCCAGCACGGACACCGCTGCGACGGCGGCCATGAGCCGCAGCCACTTCGGCGGAGCGCCGTGCAGTGTCATCAGCCACAGCAGCAGCCCGAAGGTGACGGTCACGGTCAGGGCGTGGCCGGAGGGGAACGCCGCGTAATGCGCCGTATCCACTGGATCCGGCCACCGGGGGCGCTCGCGGTCGACGGCGGCCTTCACCGCCTGCTGGAGCGCCGTGCCCACCGCCGCCGTGACGGCGACCCACAGGGCGAGCCGCCGCTCCCGGCGCCACAGCAGCCACCCCACGGCCACGGCCAGCAGCGCACGCATCGTCCAGGGGTCCCAGATCCAGTCCGTGAGCACTCTGTTGGCCCGGGTCCAGCCGTGATGCTCCACGGCGGAGCGGTGCAGGGCGACGACGATCTCCCGGTCGACGCTCCCCAGGGGCCCCCAACGGGCGGCCACCAGGGCGAGCAGCACCAGGAAGAGCGCGGTGAACACGGCCGCGGTGCGGGCGGCTCGGCGGTGGAGGGTTGCCGACTGCATGGGTCGATGATCGCCGACGGGCGGGCCTCGGAGCCAGGGGCCCCTGTGACAGCTCCGGGGCCAGAAGGCGTCTGCGACAGCTTCGGGGCCAGGCGGCCCTTGTGACTGACGGCCGCCGGGGCCAGTAGCCGCGTGCCGCGAACGGCTACCCCAGCACCCGCAGCGCCGGGACGAGCGTGACCAGGAGTGGGACGGCCGGGACGAGCGCCGCGGTGGCCGTGAGGCGCCAGCGGCGCCCCACCGAGAGGCGGGAGGCCGGTGCCAGCAGCCGGTCCACCCGCTGCGGGACCTGGGCGAGCGCGCTGGGGCTGGGGCCGAACACCCCACGGTCCTCGTTGAGTTCGACCAGCGCGAGCGCGGTGGTCGTCCGCCCGAAGCGCCGGGACGCGGAGTCGTCGGCGGCCAGTTCGACCAGCCGGTGCACCTCGTCGCGGAACGCCGCGAACATGGTCACCTGCGGAAAGCCGCTGGCCAGCGCGCCCGAGCAGTGCAGCAGCCAGTGGTGGCGGGCGCGGGCGTGGCCCTGCTCATGGGCGATGACGGCGTCCAGCCGACGGCCCTTGAGGCGGCGCAGCGCCGCCGTGGTGATGACGAGCTGAGGTGTGGTGCCCGGCAGCAACCAGGCGTCCGGCTTGTCGCCCTCCAGGACGACCAGACGCTCCCCGCTGGGCTCCTCGCCGGGCAAGACGGGGGAGCGGACGAGGAGTTCGGCGCGGTGCTGCCTGCGCCAGGCTCGGGCGCGGCCGATCTCGCGGGTGAGCATCACCGCGCTCCAGACGGCCCCGAGGGCGAGCACAAGGGCGACGGGCGCGGCCAGCGGCCCGTAGCCGGAGAGCGCGTACGCCTCCACCACGCTCTTGGGCGCGGGGGCGAAGACATTGCCGCGCACGGCCTCCCAGGCGGCCGCGGCGGTGAGCGCCATGGTCAGCGCGCAGCACAACAGCACCCCGACGACCACGCACTGCCACACCCACAGGGCGAGGACAGGTTCGCGGTCGATCCAGTCGGAGCGGGACAGCAGGCGCGGCGCCATTGCCGCCGCCAGTGCGCCGAGGCCCATCAGCGCGAACGGGACCAACATGGCGGTCACCCTATGATCGCGAAGCTCGGACCGGGTACGTTCACGACGGGGAAGTGACGCATACCACGGTGCGGCCACGGGCGCGGCTACGGCCGGGCCCGCCGCCCTCTCACAGGGCCAGGAGCATCGCGAACATCCCTATCCCCATCGACAGCCGGCAGGCATGCCGCAGCTCGGGCCGCCGTGACCAGCCGATACCGGACGAGCCCGCCCCCGCGCGGGCCCCGGCGCCCGCCCCCGCACCGTCCACGGCTCTGGTCCCCGCGCCGTCCAGTGCGCCGTCCGTCATCGGTACGAGCCGCAGCCCGGACCGTACGACGTAGACCGCGAAGTACACGAGCAGCAGCCCGGTCAGCAGCGGCACCCCGCCCGCCATCCGGCCCGGTGCCATCTGGCCGGTGTGATGGTGGCCGCCCGTGGTGCCCGTCATCATCGCGAGCGCCATATAGACCATCGCCAGCGCCCCGATGGCGTGATGCAGACGGTGCCCCGGAAAGCCCGCGCCGCGCACCATCGGCAGCAGAGCCCTTACGGCGGCCACGGCGAAGACCGCCGCGAACGCGGGCGGACCCCATGGCCGGGTGTCCAGCACGGTGGAGGGCACCGCCATCGCCGCCATCCCCCACCCCATCAGTGCCTCGGCGCCAGCTATCCGCCGCCCCGGCCCGGGCGGCTCACCGCGCATCTGAAGCAGACAGTAGGCACCCGTGGCCGCGCACAGCGCGACCAGCAGCCAGCCGACGAGCGGAGCTCCGTGCACGGCACACCTCCCGAAGGGGGACGTAATACCAGGAGACATCCCCTGCCGCGGCCCCACACATGGGAGCGCATGGGCGCAGTGGGGGAGCGCGAAGCGCGCGGTGTGGCAAGGGGCGCGCGGCGCGGTATGGCACCGTGAGAGTCGCGGCCCGTGGATCAAGCAGGCCCCCGCCGCACCACGGGTCGTGAACAGCCGTTCTACGAGGAGGAGAGCCCGTGTCGAATCCACCGCTTCCCGAGACCGCGGTCGCCATGCTCGAGAAGCCCAACCCGGCCGTGATCGCGACGATCCGGTCCGACGGCCAGCCGGTGTCCACCGCCACCTGGTACCTCTGGGACGACGGCCGGGTCCTGGTCAACATGGACGAGGGCCGCAAGCGGCTGGGCCATATCCGCAACGACCCCAGGGTCACGCTCACCGTGATCGACGAGGCGAACTGGTACAACCACATCAGCCTCATCGGCCGGGTCGTCGAGCTCAAGAAGGACGAGGACCTGTCCGGAATCGATCGGCTGTCCCGGCAATACCTCGGCAAGGACTACCCGCAGCGGGACCGCGGCCGGGTCAGCGCCTGGATCGAGATCGACCGCTGGCACGGCTGGGGCGAGCAGAAGGAGAACAGCCAGCCCGGCTGATCCCCCGGAACCGCCCGCCGTCCGCCCCGCCACCCTCGGCCACCGCGAGCCGGGGCGGGCGGGCGGACGGCTCGGGCGCCGGGGCGGCCGAGCGGCGGCAGGGTGCCCGGCCGCCGTCGGGCGATGGGTGCGTAAAGGCTTGCGGACGGCGTCAGGGCCGGTAGCGCATCGGATGGTCCTCGGGGACCTCCACGACCGCGATCCGCACACCGTCCGGATCCGCGATCCACATCTCCACCAGCCCCCACGGCTCCTTCTTCGGCGGGCGCAGCACCTCGACCCCCTGCGCGGTGAGCTCCTTGTGCGCCGCCGCCGCGTCCGCGACCTGGAGCCAGAGCTGGAGGCCCGGGGCGGGCGGGGTCTCGGAGCGGCCGGAGACCTCCAGGAAGCCCCCGCCGAGGAAGTAGACCGTGCCCCGCTCGGGGCCCGTCCCGAACTCCCGGAAGACCGCGAGACCCAGCGCCTCGCCGTAGAACGCCCGGGAGCGCTCGGGGTCCGTCGGCCGCAGCAGAATGCGGCTGCTCAGTACGTGAACCATGCCGCGACCTTACGCAACCCGACCCGCCTGGGGCAGGTTAAGGTCACTTTGCCGCCACCACCGCCGACCGCCCCCACCCTCGCCGACCGCCCCCACCCTCGCCAATGGACCCCCACCCCCCGAAGGGACCCTGCCGACGCCATGGACACCGCGGACGCCACCGTACGAGCCACCGCCCCGCTCACCTTCCGCCCGGCCACCGAGGCCGATGTGGAGGCGCTGGTGCCCCTGATCGAGTCCGCCTACCGCGGGGACGCCAGCCGCGCCGGATGGACCACGGAGGCGGACCTCCTGGACGGGCGGCGCACCGACCCGGAGGGTGTCGCGGCCGTGGTGCGGGACGAGAACAGCCGCATGGTGATCGTCGAGCGGGGTGGTGAGCTGATCGCCTGCTGCCAGCTCGAGCACCGCGGCGAGCACGCCTACTTCGGCATGTTCGCGGTCCGGCCCGCGCTCCAGGGCGGGGGACTGGGCAAGGCGATCCTCGCCGAGGCCGAGCGGTTCGTACGGGCGGAGTGGGGTGCGACGCAGATGCATATGACGGTGATCACCGCCCGTGAGGAGCTGATCGCCTGGTACGAGCGGCGCGGCTACGCCCGTACCGGCAAGCTGACCCCGTTCCCGTACGGCGATGAGCGGGTCGGCGTGCCGCGCCGTGCCGACCTCGAGTTCGAGCTGCTGGTCAAGCCCCTCGACTGAGCGCCGCTTACGCCGTACGGGTGAAGGTGGCCGGTAAGGGCGTCACGCCGTGAAGCGCGCCGCCCGCCGGATCTCCGGGAAGTCGGTGGTGGCGCCGTCCAGCCGGAGGCCGCGGACCAGCTTCAGATGGTCGGGGGTGTTCACGGTCCAGCCGATCACCCGGAGGCCGGCGGCGTGTGCCCGCTCCACCAGCTCCAGGGTCACCCTGCGGATGTTGAGCACCAGCATTCCGGCGTCGACGGCCTGCGCCCGGTCGATCACATCGAGGCCGTAGCGGCTGGCCACCAGGGCGGTGCGGGCGGTGGGGAGCAGGGTACGGATCTCGGCGAGCGCCTCGTCGTGGAAGGACAGCACGTCCACCCGGTCCAGCAGATCGCGGCCGGTCAGCACCTCCGCCAGCGCCCGGGCGGCCGCCGTGTCCTTGATCTCGGCCTGGAGCGGCGCCTTGACGGCGTCCACGACCTCCTCGAAGACCGGGATCCGCTCGCCCTCCCCGGCGTCCAGCTCACGCAGCTCCGCGAGGGTGAAGTCGCTGATCGGGCCCTTCCCGTCGGTGGTGCGGTCGACGTCCGCGTCGTGCATCACCACGAGCGCGCCGTCCTTGCTGAGATGCAGGTCCAGTTCGATGACGTCCATGCCCTCGTGCTCGGCCCGGACAAAGGATCGGAGGGTGTTCTCCGGCTCGACGCCCATCACTCCGCGGTGTCCGATGGTGAGAAAAGTCAACGCTGTCTCGCTCTTCTGACGGCCCTTGACGGCCTTCGTCGGGTCGTCTCGTCGGGTCGGGGGGAGGCAGTGGGGAGGCAGATTCGTCGGCTCTCGGCGGGCGGGCCGCCGGACCGGCGCACACCATACCGGCCGCTCATGACAGGACTGCTCAAGCGGGGCCGTGGCATGAGCCGGGCCAATGGGGGCAGGAAAAACTGCGGTGGTGCGGGTGTGACGCAGGATGATTTCCCGTACCGTCGCTTGAGCGAAGGAGTGTCTGGTGGCTACGGTGGTCGTACGCAAGTTTCTCCGGTTAAGGAGTGGTCATGACGGAAATTCTTTCGTCCCCGATAGCTGAAGGTGGCGTTCTGTCGGCAGAGCGTGTGGTCGAACATCCGGCCTGGCCGACCCTCAAGGACGCCGTCGAAACGTTTCGCCCGTGGCAGTCCAAGGACGGCTCCATCGACTTCGACGCCGAGGGCGCACCCACCCGCGAGACCGCCGCGGCGACCATCGCCCAGGTGATCGAGGCCATCGAGAAGCTCGCCCCGCTGCTGCCGCACGACGCCGACTACCACCGGGCACTCGTCGCGGATCTGCGCCGCTGGGCCGAGGGCGGCTTCGCGGTCCCCGACTTCCTCGACTCGCTGCTCGCCTTCCAGCCCGCCCGCACGCGCGCCGACGGCCTCCCGCACCTCGTCGTCTTCCCCATGTACACGCAGAACGGCAACCCGGACCGCAACCTGGAAGCCGTGGTGCTGCGCATGGTCTGGCCGGACTGGCTGGCCGAGCTGGAGCGCACCCGCTATGACAACCCGCTCTACTGCGGCCTGGCCTTCGAGGACTTCACCTCCGGCTACGACACCAACTCCGCGGTGCTCTTCCCGGAGACCATCGCCGTCCGCGAGGCCCCCGAGCGGTTCACCTGGGGCGGCATCTTCTGCGACCGCGAGGCGGCCCGCTTCCGCCGGGTCAGCGATGCCGCCGTCCGGACTCTCGGGCTCGAACTCCCCGAGGACATCCGGGACATGCTCGCCGACCAGCGCCGCTGCCAGGAGGCGTTCGCCCTGTGGGACATGGTCCACGACCGCACCCACAGCCATGGCGACCTGCCGTTCGACCCCTTCATGATCAAGCAGCGGCAGCCGTTCTGGATGTACGGGCTGGAGGAGCTGCGCTGTGACCTCACGGCCTTCAAGGAGGCCGTGAAGCTGGAGGGCGAGGGGGTCGCCCAGGGCCGTGACGTCCAGTACGCCGTGATCTTCGACCGGATGTTCCGGTTCCCCGTCACCGGCGCGCGGGTCCGCAACTACGACGGGCTCGGCGGTCAGTTGCTCTTCGCCTACCTCCACCAGCACGACGTCGTACGCTGGACGGACAACACCCTGCATATCGACTGGTCCCGCGCCTCGCAGGTCACCAACCAGCTCTGCGGCGAGATCGAGAAGCTCTACCGCGACGGCATCGACCGCCCCAAACTGGTCCACTGGTTCAAGGCGTACGAGCTGGTGTCGACGTATCTCGCACCTCACCCCGGCTCGGTCTGGGCCAAGGGTCCGGAAGCCCTGGACCTGGCCCAGCCGCCGCGCAAGCTCGTCGATGACGTGCTCCCCGACGAGTTTCCGCTGAGCATGTTCTACGAGGCACTTGCGAAGAAGCTGCGTGACGTGGTCGCCTCCACCAAGGGGATCACGGCCGACAGCGACCTACCGGCGGCGGCATGAGCCCCGCGACGGCGGACAGCCGCCGAGCGGGGAAGAACGAGGAGGCAGCGAGCATGACCACACCGACGTCGAGCCCCAGCCCGAACGAACCGGGCCAGCGGCCGCTGGACGGTGCGGTGGTGGCGGTGGCCGGCGCGGCCGGGCCCGCGGGCCGGGCCACGCTGCTCCGCCTCGCCGAGGCCGGCGCCACCGTCGTCGCCTCCGACTCCGACCCGGTGCGCTTGGCCGAGGCCGTGGACGCGGCGCGCTACGCCCACGGCGGCGCCAGTGTCACCGGCGAGACGGTCGACCTGCTCGACCTCGACGCCGCCCGCGCCTGGGCCGACCGCACCGAGAAGGAGTTCGGCCGGGTCGACGGGCTGATCCACCTGGTCGGCGGCTGGCGCGGCAGCAAGACCTTCGCCGACGCCCCGCTCGCCGACTGGGACACCCTGCACAATCTGCTGATCCGCACCGCCCAGCACACCTCCCTTGCCTTCCACGACGCCTTGCTGCGCAGCGGCAAGGGCCGCTTTGTGCTGATCAGCGCGGGGGGCGCGGCCAAGCCCACCGCGGGCAACGCCGCGTACGCCGCCGCCAAGGCCGCCGCCGAGGCATGGACGCTCGCGCTCGCCGACTCCTTCCGCAAACTGGGGGGCGAGGGCAACCCCTCGGCGGCCGCTGCCATCCTGGTGGTCAAGGCGCTGGTGCACGACGCCATGCGCGCGGAGCGCCCCAACGCGAAGTTCGCGGGCTTCACGGACGTCAAGGAGCTGGCCGAGGCCATCACCGGACTCTGGGACCAGCCCGCCCAGGAAGTGAACGGAACCCGCCTGTGGCTGACCCCCAAGCCGTGAGGACCGACGCCCGTCGCCACCACGACCCCGAGGTGAGCGGCTTCGCCAGCGACAACTACGCCGGCGCCCACCCCGAGATCCTCGCCGCGCTCGCGCTCGCCAACGGAGGCCATCAGGTCTCCTACGGCGAGGACGACTACACCGCGCATCTCCAGTTCGTCATGCGCAGCCACTTCGGCCCGCACGCACAGGCGTTCCCGGTCTTCAACGGAACCGGCTCCAATGTCGTCGCGCTCCAGGCGCTCACCGACCGATGGGGCGCGGTCATATGTGCCGAGACCGCCCATATCAACGTCGACGAGTGCGGGGCGCCCGAGCGCGTCGGAGGGCTCAAGCTGCTCACCGTCCCCACCGAGGACGGCAAGCTCACCCCCGAGCTCATCGACCGCCAGGCATGGGGCTGGGACGATGAGCACCGGGCGATGCCGCAGGTCGTCT
Source organism: Streptomyces sp. CY-1 (assembly GCF_047218265.1). Classification (NCBI taxonomy): domain Bacteria; kingdom Bacillati; phylum Actinomycetota; class Actinomycetes; order Kitasatosporales; family Streptomycetaceae; genus Streptomyces; species Streptomyces sp. CY-1. The sequence continues at coordinate 1,681,216 of NZ_CP178393.1, read as the reverse complement.
CGATCGCCCAGAACACCGAGCTGGGCACCGTCTACACGGTGGACGAGATCCGGGCCATCTGTGATCACGCCCATGAGCGCGGGATGAAGGTCCACCTCGACGGCGCCCGGATAGCCAACGCGGCCGCGTCCCTGGATGTGCCGATGCGCTCGTTCACCAATGCGGCGGGCGTCGACATCCTGTCCTTCGGCGGCACCAAGAACGGGATGCTCTTCGGCGAGGCCGTCATCGTCCTCGACCCGGACGCGGCGGGCGCCATGAAGCATCTGCGCAAGCTGTCCATGCAGCTCGCGTCCAAGATGCGGTTCATCTCCGTCCAGCTCGAGGCCCTGCTCGCCCGCGATCTGTGGCTGCGCAACGCCCGCCACGCCAACGCCATGGCCCAGCGGCTGGCCGACGGGGTGCGCACGGTGGACGGAGTGGAGATCCTCCACCCGGTCCAGGCCAACGCGGTCTTCGCCCGCCTCCCGCACGAGGTGACCGAGCGCCTCCAGAAGCGCTACCGCTTCTACTTCTGGGACGAGGCCGCGGGCGATGTGCGCTGGATGTGCTCCTTCGACACCAAGGAGGAGGACGTCGACGGATTCATCACCGCCGTCAAGGAGGAGATGGGCCGCTAGGGCCCGGAGGCGGTACGGGCCCAGGGCCCGGGTGCGGTACGGGCGGGCCACCGGGGCCCGCCCGCGCAGGTTTGGTTACCGGCCCCGGTCCAGGGCCAGCGCCTCGGCCGGGGTGGGAGCGGTGCCGCCCAGATGGGCCGGGACCCACCAGGTGTCGTCCGGGCCCTTGGGCCGCACCGGATACGCCCGCTGCGCCGCCTCCAGCAGCTCCTGCACCCGGCCGCGCAGCCGCTCGGTCAGGGTGTCCGAGGGCTCGGTCGGGTCGGCCTCCATCGGCTCGCCGACCCGCATCGTGATCGGGAAGTGATGGCGGCCCAGCGCCCGCTTCTGACCCTTGGTCCACAGCCGCTGCGTGCCCCACAGCGCCATCGGCAGCAGCGGGACGCCCGCCTCCTGCGCCAGCCGGGCCGCGCCCGACTTGAAGTTCTTCAGGGCGAACGACCGCGAGATCGTCGCCTCCGGGAAGACCCCGATGATCTCGCCGGAGCGCAGCGCCCTCAGGGCGTGCTTGTACGCGTCCATACCCGCCGCGCGGTCCACCGGAATGTGCTTCATCGCGCGCATCAGCGGCCCGGAGACCTTGTGCCGGAAGACCGACTCCTTCGCCATGAACCGCACCAGCCGCTTCGCCGGACGGGCGGTCAGCCCGCAGAAGACGAAGTCGAGATAGCCGATGTGGTTGCTCACCAGAACCGCGCCGCCCGCCTGCGGGACATTCTCAGTGCCCTTGATGTCGAAGCGCAGATCGAGCGCCTTGAACATGGTGCGGGCCATGCCGATCACCGGCGGGTAGACGAGCTCTGCCATTGAGGACCCTTCGTCGTATGCCCTGGGAGGGTTCTCCGGGCGGAAGTTACGCGGCCGTAGGTTTCCGGCTTCTGGCAGATGGTGCCCGATGTCGTCCCGATGTGCTACCGGACGGCGCCGCCCGGCCGGGAGATCCTCATCACGTCGGGGGCCTCCGGGGAATCTCCGGGCCGCCCATGACGCTGAACGGGGGAGGTCCCACCGGGAGGAGACAGGTGCGAGACGGCGACGGAGACCGGCGGCTGGGCGCCGCCGAGCTGGGCGCGGAACTGGGGGAGCGGGCGACGCTGCTCCAATTCTCCAGCGCCTTCTGCCAGCCCTGCCGGGCCACCCGGCGGACGCTGTCCCAGGTGGCCGCGATGGTCGACGGGGTGGCGCATGTCGAGATCGACGCCGAGGCGCGGCTGGAGCTCGTCAGGGCCCTGGGCATCGCCCGTACCCCCACCGTGCTGGTCCTCGACGCGGCCGGGCGGATCGTGCGGCGCGCCTCCGGGCAGCCGCGCCGGGCCGATGTCATCGCCGCTCTGGGTGATGCCGTGTGAGCCACCGCGCCCCGGACCCACTTGACGGTCCGCATCCGACGTGGCCAGGGTGAACATCATGCGGCCTGGACTCCTTCTCTGTGGACGTGTGCACGAGAGCCCGGTGCGGACGGCCGGCGCACGGTGTCCGGGCGGGTGAGCGAACGACGACAAGCACCGCCCCCCGCCCGTACCTCCGGCAGAAGGACAACTCAATGACGGCAACGCACGACCTCGGTACGTCCTCGCTCGCGACGTCCGACCTCTTCCGCTCCGTCTTCCGGCGGCACGCCTCCGGCGTCGCCGTGATCACCGCCCGGGGCGCCCGCCCCGTCGGCTTCACCGCCACCTCCCTCGCCTCCGTCGCCGCCGAGCCGCCGCTGCTCTCCTTCGGCGTGGGCAGCGGCTCCTCGAGCTGGCCGGTGCTCTCCGAGGCCGAGCACGTCGGCGTCCATATCCTCGGCGAGCACCAGCGGGAACTGGCCGCGACCTTCGCGCGCAGCGGTGCCGACCGCTTCGGACCGGCCACCGGCTGGCGCTCGGGCCCTGAGGGCGTACCGGTGCTGGACGGGGTGCTGGCGTGGCTGGTGTGCCGGGTGGTGGCCCGCATACCCGCCGGGGACCACCGGGTGGTGATCGGCGAGGTGACTGCGGGCACCGCGGCCGGGGCAGGCCGTCCGCTGCTGTACCACCAGGGGCGCTTCAACGCGCTGCGCGACTGAGCCGTGCGCTCCCGCCGGCGTGCGCTCAGCCCGTTGATCGCCACGTTGGCAAGGTCACAGTTCACGCGGCTTGCATCCGGGGAATGAGCTGGGTGTACTGACGAGTAATATTTTGCTGCGGTGCATGGGCCGCCCCGGCAGGAAACCGCCCGCGGTAGCGCCCGGGTCCCGCCCCCGAAGGCGCCTATGCTGCCAGCAACAAGGCAGCTCGGTAGAGACGATGCAGTAGGAGAGCCGGCGTGAGCTTGAGGATCGTTGTCTGTGTGAAGTACGTGCCCGACGCCACCGGCGACCGGCACTTCGCCGAGGACCTGACCGTCGATCGCGACGATGTGGACGGCCTGCTGTCGGAGCTGGACGAGTATGCCGTTGAGCAGGCCCTCCAGATCGCCGACGAGGCCGACGATGCCGAGATCACCGTGCTGACGGTGGGTCCGGAGGATGCCAAGGACGCGTTGCGCAAGGCGTTGTCGATGGGTGCGGACAAGGCCGTGCATGTCGAGGACGACGATCTGCACGGTACGGACGCGCTGGGTACGTCGCTGGTGCTGGCCAAGGCCGTTGAGAAGACCGGCTATGACCTGGTGGTCTGCGGTATGGCGTCCACGGACGGGACGATGGGTGTGCTTCCGGCGATGCTGGCGGAGCGGCTGGGTGTGCCGCAGGTGTCGCTGCTGTCGGAGGTGTCGGTCGAGGACGGCACGGTGAAGGGGCGCCGTGACGGGGACAGTGCGACCGAGTTGCTGGAGGCGGCGCTTCCGGCGGTGGTGTCGGTGACCGACCAGTCGGGTGAGGCGCGTTATCCGTCGTTCAAGGGCATCATGGCGGCGAAGAAGAAGCCGGTGACCTCCTGGGACCTGGAGGACCTGGAGATCGAGTCGGACGAGGTCGGTCTCGAGGGCGCCTGGACCGCGGTGGACGGCGCCACGGAGCGCCCGGCCCGTACCGCGGGCACGATCGTCAAGGACGAGGGCGAGGGCGGCAAGCAGCTCGCCGCCTTTCTCGCGGAGCGCAAATTCATCTGATGCCGCCTCGCGGGTCAGAAGTTCATCTGAGCCCCGCTGTCCTTACCGTCCGTTTCTTTCGCATGTCGCAGGAGAGCGATTCCCATGGCTGAAGTCCTTGTCTATGTCGACCACGTGGACGGTGCCGTCCGCAAGCCCACCCTGGAGCTGCTGACTCTGGCCCGCCGTATCGGCGAGCCCGTCGCGGTCGCGCTGGGCGCTGGTGCGGAGAGCACCGCGTCCGCCCTGGCCGAGCATGGTGCGGTGAAGGTGCTGACCGCTGACGCGTCCGAGTTCGCCGACTACCTCGTGGTGCCGAAGGTCGACGCGCTCCAGGCCGCGTATGAGGCGGTGTCCCCGGCCGCCGTGCTGTTCCCGTCCTCCGCGGAGGGCAAGGAGATCGCGGCGCGTCTCGCGGTCCGTATCGGGTCGGGCATCATCACCGACGCGGTGGATCTGGAGGCCGGTGACGAGGGCCCGGTCGCCACGCAGTCGGTGTTCGCCGCCGCTTTCACCACCAAGTCCCGGGTGTCCAGGGGGACGCCGGTGATCACGGTGAAGCCGAATGCGGCGGCTGTGGAGGCCGCTCCGGCCGCGGGTGCGGTCGAGGCGCTGTCGGTGTCGTTCTCGGAGCAGGCGACGGGGACGAAGGTGGTCTCGCGTACGCCGCGTGAGTCGACGGGCCGTCCGGAGCTGACCGAGGCGGCGATCGTGGTCTCCGGTGGGCGTGGTGTGGGCGGTGCGGAGAACTTCCCCGTCGTCGAGGCCCTCGCCGACTCCCTGGGTGCGGCCGTGGGTGCGTCGCGTGCGGCGGTGGACGCGGGGTGGTATCCGCACACCAATCAGGTCGGTCAGACCGGTAAGACGGTTTCGCCGCAGTTGTACGTGGCGGCGGGTATCTCGGGTGCGATCCAGCACCGGGCCGGTATGCAGACCTCGAAGACGATTGTGGCGGTCAACAAGGACGCCGAGGCTCCGATCTTCGATCTGGTCGACTACGGCGTGGTCGGTGACCTCTTCGAGGTCGTCCCGCAGTTGACCGAGGAGGTCAAGACCCGCAAGGGCTGATCCTCCGCGATCCCCGCAGGGCATTCCGTGAGGCCCCGTACGCGATGCGCGTACGGGGCTCACGTCTGCCGAAGGGGGTGTTGACCAGCCGTCGAGTGCCCGGATAACTTCGCGCTACGGATCATCGTTTCCGTAACGTGGAAACAAGCTGGATGTGGTGGGAAGGGCGAAGGAGCGGACATGAAGCCTCGGGAGACCGTGCCGACCAGCCTGCCCGGTGCCGTACGGGCATCCGTCGCAGACTCCCTCGCCGCCGTCGACGCCGAGCTGGCCCGCCGCTATCCGGGCGACCCGGGAACCCGCCAGCCCGTCCACACCGTCTACGTGCCCGCCGATCTCCTCACCGCCACCACCGTGCGCGACTGGGGCGACCAGGCGCTGGCGGCCCTCGACCAGCACGCCCCCGACGCCGACTCCTTCGCCGCCGTCCTCGGCCTCCCCGATGACCTCGCCGAACTCGTCCACGCCCGGGTGCGGGCCAAGCTGGAGCGCGAGCCGGTGGAGGATCTGCGCATCGACTTCGAGGACGGCTACGGCCCGCGCCCCGACGCCGAGGAGGACGCCGCGGCCGCCCGCGCCGCCTCGCTCCTCGCGGCCGCCTGCGCGGAGGGCACCGTGCCGCCCTACGCGGGCATCCGCATGAAGTGCATGGAGGCCGCCGTACGCGACCGGGGCATCCGCACCCTCGACATCTTCCTCACCGGGCTCATGGCGGCGGGCGGACTGCCGGACGGCCTGGTGCTCACCCTCCCCAAGGTGACGTACGCGGAGCAGGTCACCGCGATGGTCCGGCTGTGCGAGGAGTTCGAGAAGGCCCGGGGGCTCGCCCCGGGCCGCATCGGCTTCGAGATCCAGATCGAGACCACCCAGGCCATCCTCGGCTCCGACGGCCGGGCCACCGTCGCCCGGATGATCGACGCCGCCGAGGGGCGGGCCACCGGACTGCACTACGGCACCTTCGACTACAGCGCCTCCTGCGGGGTCGGCGCCGCCCACCAGTCCATGGACCATCCCGTCGCCGACCACGCCAAGGCGGTGATGCAGGTCGCCGCCGCCGGCACCGGCGTACGGCTCTCCGACGGCTCGACCAACGTCCTGCCCGTCGGCCCCACCGAGCGGGTCCACGACGCCTGGCGGCTCCACCACCGCCTGGTCCGGCGGTCATTGGCCCGCGCGTACTACCAGGGCTGGGACATGCACCCCGGCCACCTCCCCACCCGTTACGCCGCCGTCTACGCGTTCTACCGCGAGGGCCTGGAGGCCGCGGCGGAACGGCTCGCCGCGTATGCGGCCCGTACGGCCGGAGGCACCGGCATCGCCGACGAACCGGCCACCGCCAAGGCGCTCAGCGGCCATCTGGTGCGCGGGCTGGACTGCGGGGCCCTCGACGGCGCCGAGGTCGAGCGGCTGACCGGCCTGGGCCGCGCCGAACTCGACGCGCTGGCGGGCCGCGCCCCGGCCGCATCCTGACCTCGCCGGCCGCCCGGTCCGCCGGGAGCCGCGGACCGGCCGGAGGCCGTCTCGCGGGAGCCCGTAGACCCGACTGAGCCCGCCCGTCCGCTGAGGACCGTCGCGCCGGAGCCCACGGTTCCACCCGGGCCGCCGGGCCCGCTGATCCGCTTGGCCATATCCGCTCACCCGCACGTGTCACCCGGGATGCGGCCCCGCCGGAGAAGGCGGGAGATGGGGACATGGCCAGAAGCGCCGTGTCGGCCCTGCTGATCCTGCTCGGCTGCCTCCTCGTACCGGTGTCCGTGCTGACGGTGTGGGTCCACGACATCGTCCTGGACACCGACCGCTACGTGGCGACGGTCGCCCCGCTGGCGAAGGACCCGGCGATCCAGGACACCGCCGTGGACCAGGTAAGCCAGGCCGTCGACATCCGCCACAACAGCCGGGAGGTCACCGCCGACATCGCCTCCTGGCTGCGCGCCCACGGCCTCCCGGAACGGGCCGCCGACACCATCGAGGGGCTGGCCCCGCAACTGGACTCGGCCCTGGACCAGGCGGTGCGGAAGGTGGCGGCCCATATCGTGCGCAGTGAGCAGTTCCCCGCCGTGTGGACAGGCGCCAACCGGGCCGCCCACACCGCCGTCGTGGGCGCACTCACCGGTAAGGGCGGCGGGCCGGTCGGCGTCGAGGGCCACACCGTCACCCTCAACGTCGGCGCCGCCGTGGAGCGGGTCAGACAGCAGCTCGTGGACGCCGGGCTCCCCGCGGTGACCGGCATCCCCGACATCCACCAGAGGCTCGTCCTCTTCCACTCCGACCGGCTCGACACCATCAGACGGTCGGCGCGCTTCCTCGACCTGGCGGGCAACTGGCTGCCCGCGCTGACGGTGACCCTCGGCGGCACCGGAGTGCTGCTCGCCCACCGGCGCCGCCGGGCGCTCGCCCGCGCGGCCCTGGGCACCGCGCTCGCCTCCCTCGCCCTGGCGCTGGCCCTGGCGGTGGGCCGTGGCTACTACCTCGACCATGTGCCGGTGAGCGTGCTGTCCAGGGAGGCCGCCTCGGTCCTGTTCGACACGGTGGTGCGCTTTCTGCGGGTCACCGTGCTCACCGTGCTGGTGCTCGGCGTAGTGGTCGCGCTCGGCGCCTATCTGGTCGGCCCGGGGCGGTTGCCGAGCACGGTACGCGGCACCGCCGAGGTCCTCGCCGACAGCGCGGCCCGCTGGGGCGCCGCCCATGGGATGCGTACCGGCCGGGCCGGTACCTGGACCGCGGACCACCGGCGGGGGCTGACATCGGCGGCCCTGCTGGTGCCGGTCGCGGTGTTCGCCCTGTGGAACCACCCCACCGTGCTGACGGTCCTCTTCCTGGTGCTGATCCTGCTGGCCGCCCTGGCGGTGATCGCCCTCCTGGCCGCCACGGGCCGCACGGGGGCGCACGGCAGAGGCCGTTAGGGGCCACAGGCCGTCAGGGGGCCAGCGGGCCAGGGGCCAGACCATCAGGGGGTCAGGATGAGCACGATGAAGATCAGGCATGCGGCGACATTGACCACCCAGCTATGCGTGGTGAGCCACTCCCGGAGCCGCGGCATCGCGCGCTGCGCCCGGTGGCCGAGGAGGAGGTAGACCAGCAGCGGCAGCGCCGCGATCAGTACGGTGGCGGCGATGAACGGCAGCGCCGCCGCCAACCCCGCCCGGTGCTGCTCCAGATTCGCCCCTACGGTCAGCATCACCACGATGTCGGACGGCATGAACAGGATGATCAGGAAGCCGGTCGTGAGCGCCTTACGGGGACCGGCTTCCATCAGCGAGCCCAGCCACTTCGGCGGCTCGACCGTCCGCCGCCGCACCACGTTCTTGACAGCGACCAGTGCCAACAGCCCCACCAGCACCAGTTGGACGACCGACGCGGCCGATCCCCGTTGGTCCGGGCTGCCCGGCGAGACCACCTGCCCCAGCAGCCCGCACAGCCACCGGGCGAGAGCGACCCCCGCCGCGGTCGCGACCGCCACCCCGAGCAGAAACGCCAGGGACACCCGCACCGGCCGCGCGGTGGTCACCAGGATGACCGCGGCCACGATCTGAGGACCGGCCATCATGGTGACGGCCAGGGGGAGAATCTGGAGATCCACGGCCGCCTGCCCTTCCAGCCCGCGTCGCCCGGTCACACTCCCGACTCCCATTTCTACGCACGGCCCGCCGCCACGGCATCCGGCGCTGCGCCGACCGTGGCGCCGTAAGCTGGAGACGTGGGCCCGACGGAGCGCTCACGGCTGCGCCGGGCGTGGCCGACGGGAGGCTGACGATGACCTACCCACTGCTGAATGTTTTCCTGACCACGATGTGGGTCTTTCTCTGGATCCTCTGGCTGGCGCTTCTGTTCCGCGTCTTCACCGACCTGTTCCGTGACGACTCGCTGAGCGGCTGGGCCAAGGCGGGCTGGACCGTCTTCACCCTCCTGCTGCCGTTCCTCGGGGTCTTCGTGTACCTGGTGGCACGGGGGCGCGGGATGGGCATGCGCGAGATGAAGCGTGCCGAGCAGGCGGAGAAGGACTTCCGGGAGTACGTGCGCACGAGCGCCACCACCGGCCGGGCGGAGGAGCTCGAGCACCTCGTGGAGCTCAAGAACCACGGCGACCTCACGCCCGAGGAGTACGAGCGGGCCAAGGCCAAGGTCCTGGCCGCTTGACCGAACCATCGGCACCGCGGTGATCAGTACCGCACCGCGGTGCCCACCTGTGCCGTGATGCGTCCGGTGAGCTTGCGGTGGCTGCGGGCGGTGGCCTTGGTGGGCCGGTGCGGGGGCACCTTGGACAGATGCAGGACGACGGCGTCGACCAAGTCCCCGCCCGCGTTGCGGAAGTTGACCTCAATGGCGTAGTTGGCCGTGTGCTTACCCCGGTTGGTCACGGTCAGCGGAGCCACGGACCGTCCCGCGCCGTTGCGGGTCACCTGGCCGGCCTTCACCTCGTGCTTGGCCTGGGAGCCGCCCTTGATCTTGTCCAGCTCGGCCTGGGCCGACGCCCGCGCGGAGGCGATCGCGGCGGAGGCCCGGGACACTTGGGACGACGGGGTGCCCCCGCCGCCCGAACAGCCGACGGCGGCCGGCGCCAGCACGGCCATGAGGCTCACCGCGCAGATCGTCCGCGTTCGGCGCCCGCTCATCGCGTCTCCCTCGTTCCGGCGGCCGGGGTCCCGGGCCCTCCGCATCCACCCTCGGGGCGGTGGGGGACCGGGGCAACCGGAGCGGGGCCGTCCAGGCGTTCGGGGGAAACCCGTCGTTCGGGGATGGGCTCAGCGACGCGGGAAGGCGGGCCGTTCGGGGCGGGCCGGTCAGGGCGTGGACGTCGCGGGCGGGGGCAGTTCGCCCGAGCCACGCGGGATCAGCCGGGTCGGCAGGACGACCCGCTGAGGGTCCCCGCCCGCGCCGTCGAGGCGGCGGAAGAGCAGATCGGCGGCGGTGCGGCCGAGCTGGGCCGAGTCCTGGGCTATGACGGTGATCCCGGGGGAGAGCAGATCGGCGAGCTCGAAGTCGTCGAAGCCGACGAGGGCCACCGGCGGGGCGGGCGCGGGGCGCTCGGCCAGGACCCGTACGACCGTGACGGTGACCCGGTTGTTGCCCGCGAAGAGCGCGGTGACCGGCTCGGCGGCGTTCAGCATCGCGGTGGCCGCGGCCCGGACCCGCTCCGGATCGGTGGGGCCGAGCGACACCCAGGCGTCATGGACCGGCAGCCCGGCATCGCTCATCGCCGCGTGATAGCCGCGCAGCCGCTCGGTGGCGGTGTGGATGCCCGGCAGGTCGCCGAGGAAGCCGATCCGGCGGTGGCCGTGGGCGATCAGATGGGCGATGGCGTCGCGGGAACCGCCGAAGCTGTCGGAGAGGACCGCGTCGGCGTCGACACGGCCCGCGGGCCGGTCGACGAAGACGGTGGCGACCCCGGCCGCCATCTCGGGGGCCAGATAGCGGTGGTCATGACCGGCCGGGATGATGACGAGGCCGTCGACCCGGCGCGCGCACAGGGCGAGCACCAGCTCCTGCTCGCGCTCGGGGTCCTCCGCGCTGGAGCCGTTGATCAGCAACGCCCCATGGGCCCGGGCGATCTCCTCGACGGCGCGGCTCAGCGGACCGTAGAAGGGGTCGGCCAGATCCTCCAGGACCAGTCCGATGCTCGCCGTACGGCCCTTGCGCAGAATGCGGGCGCTGTCGTTGCGGCGGAAGCCGAGTGCGGTGATGGCCTCCTGGACGCGGCGCTCGGTGTCGGGGGTGACCCCCGGTTCGCCGTTGACCACTCTGGAGACGGTCTTGAGGCCGACCCCGGCCCGTGCGGCGACATCCTTCATCGTGGGCCGGGTGCCGTAACGGCGTGTTGCGGTGCTCGGGGCGGTGTCGGTCACAGTGCGCTCGTCCCGTCGCTGGTCGTCGTGGGGGAGGGAGTGACGAGCATAGCCCCTGGACAACGTTGTCAGCGCCGGGAAGACTGTTGTCGCACAGCGAACACGTCCATGCCCACCAGCATGCCCACCAGGAGAGTCGACACCTATGCCACGTGACCTCATCGCCGCACTGGACATCGGCGGGACCAAGATCGCGGGCGCTCTGGTGGACGGGAGCGGAAAGCTGGTCGTACGGGCCCGCCGCGCCACCCGTGCCCAGGAAGCCGGCGCGACGGTGATGCGGCAGGTCACCGCCGTGCTCAAGGAGCTCGCGGCCACCGCGCACTGGTCGCGGGTGGCCGCCGTCGGCATCGGCAGCGCGGGCCCGGTGGACGCCTCCGTGGGCACCGTCAGCCCCGTCAACATCCCCGGCTGGCGCGATTTCCCGCTGGTCGCCGGGGTCCGGGAGACCACCGGCGAACTTCCGCTGTCGCTGGTCGGCGACGGGCCCGCGATGACGGCCGCCGAGCACTGGCAGGGCGCGGCGCGCGGCCGTAAGAGCGCGCTGTGCATGGTGGTCTCCACCGGCGTGGGCGGCGGGCTGGTCCTGGGCGGCCTGCTGCACCCGGGCCCGACCGGCAACGCCGGGCACATCGGACACATCAGTGTGGAGCTGAACGGCGACCTGTGCCCCTGTGGCGGACGCGGCTGCGTGGAGCGGATCGCCAGCGGCCCCAACATCGCCCGCCGCGCCCTGGACGGGGGCTGGCGCCCGGGTCCGGACGGCGACACCAGCGCCCAGGCAGTCGCCGCCTCGGCACGGGACGGCGACCCGGTCGCGCGGGCCTCCTTCGAACGGGCCGCCCAGGCCCTGGCCGCCGGGATCGCCGCGACCGCCGCGCTCGTCGAGATCGAGGTGGCGGTCATCGGCGGCGGAGTGGCGGGCGCCGGGGACGTGCTCTTCACGCCCCTGCGGCACGCCCTGCGCGACTACGCGACCCTGTCGTTCGTCCAGGGGCTGGAGGTCGTCCCGGCACAGATGGGCACCGACGCGGGGCTGGTGGGCGCTGCCGCCGCGGCCGCGCAGGAGGCGCGGCTGGAGGGGTTCGGCCCGGTGGCGGGCACGCATCCGACCGGCGATTGAGCCCCGCTGTCACCGTCTCCCCCTATGCCGTTCGCCCTCAGCCCGAAGCCCTGAAGCCCGGCAGCGGCCAGGCGGGGCCGAGGAGAGCGCGAGGGGGAGCGGAGCGGTGGCACCGGTGGAGATGGGCGGCGATCTGTCCGGCAGGCTCCTGGGCGGGCGGTACCGGGTGACGGGCCGGCTCGGCCGGGGCGGCATGGGCGTGGTCCTCTACGTCAAGGCCGGCGATGACGACGAGCCCCTCCCCGGGCTGCCCGAGTGCTGAGCCCGGGCGGCCGCGGGAAGGGGCGGATCTCCGTGTGGTGGAGAGGTTTCAGCGTGGGGTGGAAAGGTCTCAGCAGGTGAAGGAGGCGTCGGCCCAGTCGCCGTGATCGCTGGTGATCCCGTCCCCGCCGTCGGTGACGACGAGCCGGACCGTGTTCGCCTGGCCGATGGCGGCGTCAAGGGCGGCGGCCGGATCGGCGTTGGTCAGTGTCTTGGACGACGCCACCTTGGTGTCGTCCGCCCACACCTCGAAGGCGACCGATCCCTCGGTGCCCTCCTCGTCGTCCACGCCGACCTGCGCGGTGAAGCGCGAACACCGGCCCCCGGTGTAGTACGTGACCTCGCTGGGCGCGTGCACGCCCAGGCCCTTGTCGTAGGTGGTGCCGCCGACGGTGAGCGGATGGCCGTCACCCGCCCCGCTCTCGCCGACGCTGGTGTTCTTCTCCACCGGACCCCAGCCGTTGAGCGCGCTCAGCCAGGGCAGATCGCTCGCGTACGACCTGCCGGAGGGCGGTGCGACCACCACATGGACCGCCGAGACCAGCCGCGCGTCGGCCTTGGCGCCCTTCGGTGAGCGGTAGTCGGCGCCGACCGTCAGATCGTACGCACCGGGCGCCGCCCCGGAGGGCGCGGTGACCTGCCAGCGCGTGGCCAGCTTCGAGCCGGTGGGCAGCGAGGCGGCCCGGGTCGGGGAGGTGGCCTTGATCCGCCAGCCGTCGGGGCCGGTGAGGCGGACCGAGACCTGATGGGCCGGGGTGCGGCCGAGGTCGGTGAGGGTGGTGACGACCTGGGCGGTGTCCCCGGCCTCGGTCAGCGCGGTGCCGTCGATGCCGAGTTCGGCGAGGGGCGGGTAGGAGGCCCAGCGCGTGTCGGCCGAGGCCCGGTAGAGCACGGTGCCATGGGCCGGGACGGTGGCCGAAATGGCTCCGGCGGTGTTGTAGTCCTTGTGCGACCACAGGTCGCGCAGCCGGTACGCGGTCGACTTCGGCAGCCCGACCCCGGTCGCCGTGGTGGCGATGTGCTGCGGCCGGTCGGTCTCGTTGAACAGCGCGACGGCGCGGCTGCCGTCCGCCATCTCCTTGGCGATGACCCAGCGCCCGCCCTCGGAGGAGACTACGGTGCCCTGCTTGCCGAGCGGGTCCTGGTCGACGCCGATGACCTCGCGATTGCCGAGGATCTCATAGGTCTCGTCGGTGGCCTTGCGCAGATCGGTGCCGATCAGCAGCGGTGCGGCCATGATCGACCACAGCGAGAAGTGGCTGCGGTACTCGGTGTCCGTCATGCCGCCGTTGCCGACCTCCAGCATGTCGGGGTCGTTCCAGCGGCCGGGTCCGGCGTGCTGCGAGAGCGGCAGGTTCTGCTTGGCGATCGACAGCATGCTGCCCCAGCTATCGCTGATGTCGCCCGTGGTCCGCCACAGTTGGCCGAATTCACCGGCCCATTCCCATGGCTTGTTCTCGCCCCATTCGCAGATGCTGTAGACGATGGGGTGGCCGGTGGACTCGGACGCGGCCTTCAGCGCGTCGCGCATGGCGCGGTAGCGCTGCTTGGCGTCGACACCCTGGTTATTGCAGTTGTCGTACTTGAGGTAGTCGATGCCCCAGTCGGCGAACTGCTGGGCGTCGGACTTCTCATGGCCGAGTGCCCCGGGGAAACCGGCGGTGTTGCAGGTCTTGGTGCCCGCGCTGGTGTAGATGCCGATCTTCAGTCCCTTGGAGTGGACATAGTCGGCGACGGCCTTGATGCCGTTCGGAAAGCGGACCGGGTCGGGGACCAGCTTGCCGTCCGCGTCGCGCTGCGGCAGCGCCCAGCAGTCGTCGAGGTTGACGTACTGGTATCCGGCGTCCTTCAGCCCCTTCGCCACGAAGATATCGGCGATGCCCTTGACCATCGCCTCGTTGAACTCGGCGCGGCAATGGGTGGAGTTCCAGTTGTTGAAGCCCATCGGAGGGGTGAGGGCGAGCCCGTCACCGGGCGCGGCGCCCGGCGCGGAGGCCGGTGTGGTGACCTCGGCGGGGTGCGACGGCTGGGCGACGGCCGGGAGGGCCAGGCCGGCCGTCGCCAGCAGGCCGGCGCTCAATGCTCCGATGACTCTTCGCTTCGAGGGGCGAAAACAGCGGTGGCGCACGATGCGGGTCCTCCGTTCTCGACGGGGGTGACGCAGTGTCATGGCTGCGTCACATGCGAGCGTTTACGGTAGACCCTGTTGGAGTCTGTTGGAAGAGATGCGATAACAGTTGTTCGATATCTCGTCAAAACCCTTGACGATTCGACTGGGTGCCGGGTGAGATCCCCTCACTCGCGTTCGGTTGTGTTTGATTGGACCTCTGTGGAGGGGCACATGGCACCGTCATTGTCAGGACATCGGATCTCCCGCCGTGCGCTGCTACGAGGTACCGCGGCCGGAGCCGGCGCGGTCGCCCTCCCGACGCTGCTGACCGCCTGCGGTGGTCCGGGCAACGAAGTGAAGATCGGCTCCAATGCCTCCGACGCCGTGCCCCGGAAGGCGTTCGCCGAGGTGTTCAACGCGTACGAGAAGAAGTCGGACAAGAAGGTCAAGGTCAACACCGTCAACCACGAAGCCTTTCAGGAAGGCATCAACCGCTATCTGAAGGGCACCCCCGACGACGTCTTCATGTGGTTCGCCGGGTACCGCATGCAGTTCTTCGCCGAACAGGGGCAGCTCGCCGAGATCAGCGATCTGTGGAAGGGCTTCGACGGCTTCTCCGACGCGCTCAAGGCGCAGTCCACCGGCAAGGACGGCAAGCAGTACCTCGTGCCGTACTACTACTACCCCTGGGCGGTCTTCTACCGGAAGAGCGTCTTCGCCCAGCGCGGCTATGAGATCCCGAAGACCTTCGACGAGTTCCGGGCCCTCGCCAAGCGCATGGACAAGGACGGCCTCGACGCCATCGCCTTCGGCGACAAGGACGGCTGGCCCGCCATGGGGACCTTCGACTATCTCAATATGCGGGCCAACGGCTACGACTTCCATATCTCCCTGATGGGCGGCAAGGAGTCCTGGACCGATCCCCGGGTCAAAAAGGTCTTCGACCTGTGGCGCGGGCTGATGCCGTACCACCAGAAGGGCGGCAACGGGCGGACCTGGCAGGAGGCCGCCCAGAGCCTGGCGCAGAAGAAGTCCGGTATGGCGGTCTTCGGACTGCCCCACCCCGGCCAGCAGTTCTCCGCCGCCGACCGCGACGATCTGGACTTCTTCGCCTTCCCCGAGATCGACTCCGCCTATGGTCAGGACGCGGTCGAGGCGCCGATCGACGGCTTTTTGCTGGCGAAGAAGTCCAAGCGGCAGAAGGAGGGCAAGGAGCTGCTGAAGTACCTCGCCACACCCGCCGCCGAGGAGATCTACCTGAAGCGGGACCCGAACAACATCGCGGTCAACGACGGCGCGTCCACCTCCTCGTACAACGCGCTCCAGAAGAAGGCCGCCGAACTCGTCTCGAACGCGAAGCAGATATCCCAGTTCATGGACCGCGACACCCGGCCGGACTTCGCGTCCCAGGTGATGATCCGGGCCATTCAGCAGTTCATCAACAAGCCGGACGACATCGACTCCCTGACCAAGGACATCGAGTCCCAGAAGAAGACCATCTTCGCCGGCAATTAGGAGATTCGCGCCGTGCCGCTGATCAACGCGCGGCGTGCCAAACGGCGGGGTCCCCGGAGGTTCACCTCCCGCGACCTCGCCGTTATCGGCGTGCTGCTGGGCATACCCATCCTGCTCGACCTGGCCCTGATCTGGGGCCCGACCCTCGCCTCCATCGGCCTGTCCTTCACCAACTGGGACGGGATCGGCGATATCCACTGGGTCGGCATCGACAACTACAAGACCCTCTTCACCGACTATCCGCCGTTCTGGCCCGCCGTCCGCAACAATCTGCTCTGGGTGGCCTTTCTCGGCCTTGTCGCGACCCCCTTCGGGCTGCTGCTGGCCGTACTGCTGGACAAGGGCGTCCGGTTCAGCCGGTTCTACCAGTCCACCCTCTATATGCCGGTGGTGCTCTCCCTCGCCATCGTCGGCTTCATCGCGCAGTTGATCTTCTCCCGTGACCAGGGTGCGCTGAACGCGATTCTGGCCAACAAGGACAACCCGGTGGACTGGCTGGGAGATCCGGAACTCAATATCTGGATGGTGCTGCTGGCGGCCGCCTGGCGGCACACCGGGTATGTGATGATCCTCTATCTGGCCGGGCTGAAATCCGTCGATCCCTCGCTCAAGGAAGCGGCCGCGATCGACGGTGCCAGCGAGACCCAGACCTTCTTCCGGGTCGTGCTGCCCACACTGCGGCCGGTCAATGTCATCGTCGGTGTCATCACCGTGATCGAGGCATTGCGCGCGTTCGACATCGTCTACGCCATCAACCATGGCCGTAACGGGCTCGAACTGCTCTCGGTGCTGGTCACCGACAACATCATCGGCGAGGCCAGCCGGATCGGCTTCGGCTCCGCGATCGCCGTCGTCCTGCTGGCCGTGTCCATGGGATTCATCGTGACCTATCTGGTGCAGGAACTGCGAGGGGGGAAGAAGGGATGACCATCACCCGGACCGCCCCCGTACGGAGCGTGACGCCGGTGACCGGCACCGGCAAGCGCCGGGTGACCCGTGGAAGGCTCGGGCTGCACGCGTTCTTGATGACCGTGTCGCTCGCCTTTCTCGCCCCGCTGCTGCTCGCCGTCTACGCCTCGCTGCGGCCCTACGAGGAGACCGCCAAATACGGCTATTTCTCGCTGCCACGCCATCTGTCGTTCGACTACTACGCGCAGGCGTTCAACGACTCCGGAATGGGCAAGTACTTCATCAACTCGCTCATCATCGCGGTGCCCGGAGTGCTGTTGACGCTGTTTCTCGCCTCGTTCGTCGCCTTCTGCGTGACCCGGCTGAGAATGCGCGGTGGGCTCGTGCTGCTGATGGTGTTCTCGGCGGGCAATCTGCTGCCGCAGCAGGTCATCGTCACCCCGCTCTATGTGCTCTTCACCAAGATCAATCTGCCCTATTGGATGTCGGACTCGATGACGATGTACGACTCCTACTGGGCCGTGCTCTCCGTCCAGGTCGCCTTCCAGGTGGGCTTCTGCGTCTTCGTCCTCGCCAACTTCATGCGCACCCTTCCCGAGGAGATCACGGAGGCGGCACGGGTGGATGGCGCGGGGGTGTGGACGCAGTACTGGAACATCACGCTTCCGCTGTGCCGGCCGGCGCTCGCCGCGCTCGCCACATTGCAATTCACCTGGATGTACAACGACTTCCTGTGGGCGCTCGTCTTCATCTCCGACGGTGACAAGCTGCCCATCACCTCCGCGCTCAACAATCTGCGCGGCCAGTTCTTCACCGACTACAACCTGCTCGCGGCGGGCTCGGTGATCGTGGCGCTGCCCACGGTGCTGGTCTTCCTGCTGTTGCAGCGCCACTTCATCGCCGGACTCACCCTCGGCGCCAGCAAGGGCTGATACGACAGGGGTCACCGTGGTCCATGTGGCCGCGGTGACCCCTGTGGCACAAGGGCCCCACGACCCCCGACCGCGCCCCACCGCACCGCCCCGCCTCATGCGCCCATACGGTCCGGAGCGGCCCGATCCGTCACTCGGTCGTCTTCGGGCGTTTCCGTGGCAGGGTGATGCGGGCAACTGTCAGGAGGCGATGGATTAGGGGGAAATGTGATCGTCTGGCTGAACGGTGCGTTCGGTGCGGGTAAAACCGCCACGGCCCGTGAATTGGTGGACTTCATGCCCGGCAGCACGTTCTACGACCCGGAGCTGGTCGGTAACGGTCTGCGGATGATGCTTCCGCGTAAACGTCTTGAACAGGTGTCCGACTACCAGGATCTGCCCTCCTGGCGCCGGCTGGTCGTGGACACCGGGGCGGCGCTGATCGCGGAGGTCGGCGGTCCGCTCGTGGTGGCGATGACGGTCCTCAGACAGGAGTACCGGGATGAGATCTTCGGTGGTTTCGCGGCCCGTCGCATCCCCGTGCGGCATGTTCTGCTCCACACCGATGAAACGATCCTTCGCGAGCGGATAGCCGGGCGCGAGGAGATACCCGGGGACCCGGACGCGAACGAGTCCGTACGCCAGTGGTGCCTGGCCCAGCTCGCTCCCTACCGGGCCGCCCTGCCCTGGCTGACCGCCGATGCCCATGTCGTGGACACCACCGGCAGCACCCCGCGCCAGACCGCCCAGCACATCGCCGACGCCGTCCGCGAGGGCGCCGGGAGCTGCGACATCGTGCAGACCCCGGAGCCGACGGCGGAGACGCTGGCCGCCGGGGTGCTGCTCTTCGACGAGGAGGACCGGGTGCTGCTCGTCGACCCCACCTACAAACCCGGCTGGGAATTCCCCGGTGGCGTCGTCGAACCTGGCGAACCCCCGATGTGCGCCGGGGTGCGCGAGGTCACCGAGGAACTGGGTGTACGGCTGGATGAGCCCCTGCGGCTGCTGGTCGCCGACTGGGAGCGCCCCCAGCCGCCCGGCTACGGGGGCCTGCGGCTGCTCTTCGACGGCGGCAAGCTCTCCAGCGCGGCCGCCCGGGAGGTGCTGCTGCCCGGCTCCGAACTGCGCGGCTGGCGCTTCGTCACCGAGAGCGAGGCCGCCGCGCTGCTGCCACCGGTGCGGCTGAGCCGACTGCGCTGGGCGCTGCGCGCCCGCGAGCAGGGCCGCCCGCTCTACCTCGAAGCGGGCGTCCCGACCGGCTGACCCGCCGGCCCGCTCGTACCTCGTCCGCCCGCCCGTGCCTCACCGGCCCGCCGCGTCACCCAGCGGGACCGGGCCCTCGCCCCACGGTCCGGAACCGGCCGCGGGGCGACGGCGGGGAGGGGGAAGCTCAGCCCTTGCCCGCCGCGTACATCCCCAGGAACAACGCCTCGGTCAGCGAGAGCTTCTCCAACTCCTGCGGCGAGACGCTCTCGTTGACCGCGTGGATCTGCGCCTCCGGCTCGCTCAGCCCGATCAGCAGGATCTCCGCATCCGGGTAGAGCGAGGCCAGCGTGTTGCACAGCGGGATCGAGCCGCCCTGCCCGGCGATGGCCATCTCCTGGCCGTCGTACGCCAGGCGCATCGCCTCCCGCATCGCCGTGTACGCCGGGCTCGTGGTGTCCGCGCGGAACGGCTGGCCCTGGCCGACCTGCTCCACCGAGAGCCGCGCGCCCCACGGCACCGAGGACCGGAGGTGCTCGGCGAGCAGCCGGCTGGCCTCGGCCGCGTCCACGCCCGGCGGCACCCGCAGGCTGATCAGCGCCCGCGCGCTCGCCTGGACGGACGGGGTGGCGCCGACCACCGGCGGGCAGTCGATGCCGAGCACGGTGACCGCGGGGCGCGCCCAGATGCGGTCGGCGACCGTACCGGAGCCGACCAGCCCGACCCCGTCGAGCACCTTGGCGTCCTTGCGGAACGCCTCCTCCGGATACTCCAGCCCGTCCCACTCCGCGTCCGCCTCGAGGCCCTTGACGGTGGTCGAGCCGTCCTCGGCGCGCAGCGAGTCCAGGACGCGGATCAGCGCCGCGAGCGCGTCCGGGGCCGCCCCGCCGAACTGGCCCGAGTGCAGATTGCCCTCCAGGGTCTCCACCGAGACCCGCAGCAGCGTCATACCGCGCAGCGTGGCCGTGACCGTCGGCAGCCCGACCCGGAAGTTGCCCGCGTCGCCGATCACGATCGTATCGGCGGTCAGCAGCTCCGGATGGGCCTCGGCATAGCGCTCCAGGCCGCCCGTGCCCTGCTCCTCCGAACCCTCCACGATCATCTTGACGTTGACCGGGACCCCGCCCTGCTCCTTGAGCGCCCGCAGGGCGGTGAGATGCATGATCACGCCACCCTTGCAGTCCGCGGCGCCCCGCCCGTACCAGCGGCCGTCGCGCTCGGTCAGCTCGAAGGGCGGGGTGTGCCAGGCGTCCTCGTCCAGCGGGGGCTGCACATCGTAGTGCGCGTAGAGCAGCACGGTCGGGGCACCGGCCGGACCGGGCAGAAAGCCGTAGACGGACTGGGTGCCGTCGGGGGTGTCCAGCAGCGTCACATCCTCGAACCCCTCGGCGCGCAGGGCGTCGGCGACCCACCGGGCGGCCGCCTCGCACTCCTCGCGCGGGAACTGCGCCGGGTCCGCGACCGACTTGAAGGCCACCAGCTCGGCCAGCTCGGCCCTGGCGCGCGGCTGAAGGGCGGCTACGGTGGCGGCGAGAGGCGCCTTCTCCATGGGGGTCACTCCTTGGGGGTGCGACGGGCGAGCGGCGGGATGCGCCGCGATGGGCACGTATGTACGGCTTGGTGCCGCGTGGCCGATCATCCCACAGCGGGGTCATCCGTCGGGGAGCCGTAGGATGCCGGGAAGGCGCATCAGGTCGGTCGATTGGGAGCGGATCCACACGTGAGCAGCGACAACGCAGCCCCGGACAATGAGACGGTATGGGACGTCGTCGTGGTGGGCGCGGGCCCCGCGGGTGCCTCCGCGGCCCATGCCGCCGCCTGCGCCGGACGCCGGGTGCTGTTGTTGGAGAAGGCCGAACTACCGCGCTACAAGACGTGCGGCGGCGGCATCATCGGTCCCTCGCGCGACGCGCTCCCGCCGGGCTTCGAACTGCCGCTGCGGGAGCGGGTGCACGCGGTGACCTTCTCGCTCAACGGCAAGCTGGCCCGCACCCGCCGCTCCAAGCACGCGCTCTTCGGGCTGATCAACCGGCCGGAGTTCGACGCGGCCCTGGTCGAGGCCGCCAAGGACGCGGGCGCCGAGGTCCGTACGGGCGTCGCGGTCACCCGCGTCGAACAGCACGGCCCGGCCGTGCCCGACCGGCGCACGGTCGCCGTGGTGCTCGCCGACGGTGAGACGGTGCTGGCGCGGGCCGTGGTCGGTGCGGACGGCAGTGCGAGCCGCATAGGCGCGCATGTCGGCGTGAAGCTGGACCAGGTGGACCTCGGCCTGGAGGCGGAGATCCCCGTTCCGGAGACCGTCGCGGAGGACTGGGCGGGCCGGGTGCTCATCGACTGGGGCCCGATGCCGGGGAGTTACGGCTGGGTCTTCCCCAAGGGCGACACCCTGACCGTCGGCGTCATCTCGGCGCGCGGCGAGGGCGCCGGGACCAAGCGCTATCTGGAGGACTTCATCGCCCGGCTCGGCCTCGCCGGATTCGAGCCGAGCATCTCCTCCGGCCATCTGACCCGCTGCCGCGCCGACGACTCGCCGCTGTCGCGCGGCCGGGTCCTGGTGTGCGGGGACGCGGCCGGGCTCCTGGAGCCGTGGACGCGCGAGGGCATCTCCTACGCGCTGCGCTCGGGCCGGCTCGCGGGGGAGTGGGCGGTGCGCGTCGCCGAGGCGCATGACGCGGTGGACGCCCGCCGTCAGGCCCTGAACTACGCCTTCGCGATCAAGGCGGGGCTCGGTGTGGAGATGGGCGTCGGCCGCCGTCTGTACACGATCTTCGCCCGCCGCCCCGGGATGTTCCACGCGGCGCTCACCGGCTTCCGCCCGGCGTGGCGCACCTTCACGAAGATCACCCGCGGCACCACCACCCTGGGCGACCTGATCCGCACCCACCCGGCCGCCCGCCGGGCCCTGGCGGCGATGGACCGGGGCTAGCCGCTTCAGCTCGGGCGTCGCGCGGCCGCGACGCGCCGGGCGGCGGTGATGCGTCGCGCGTCGCGTGGCGGTGACGCGCCGGGCGGCGGTGGCGTCGTGTGACGCGTGGCTGTGATGCGCCCGGCGGGGGTGGCGTCGCGCGGCGGTGATGCGTCGCGCGGCGGTTCCGCGTCTTCGTCGGTAGTGCGGTGCGCGGCGGTCCCGAGCCTTCGCCGGTGATACGTCGTGCGACGGTCCCGCGGCCTCGCCCGTGACGCGCAAGACCGGGCGCATCCCGGCGGTCCGGGCTCGGCCGGTGCGGCGTACTCCGGCGGGAGTACGTGCGGGCACCGCGCAAGGGGGACGCCGGGCCCGCCCGGCCGGTTTAGCGTTGCCGTATGCACGGATTCACGGGGGAGCCCGGCCCCTGGCACCGGCCGGGCGGACGCCGGCGCGAGATGCCCTTCGGCCCACCGCGCTCGGCCGTACCCTGGCCCTCCTCGCTCGCCATCGCCGTCGTCCAGCTCATGGGCACCGGGTTCGCCGCGCACGACCAGACCGCCCGGGTGGGCCTGGGGCCCGGGGCCGGTGCGCTGCTGCTCGCCGGGCCCGCGCTGCTGCTCCTGCGCCATCGCCACCCCGGGACCGTCGTGGTCGGCACGGCGGTGGTGACGGTGGTCTACATCGCCGCCGGATATCCGTACGGGCCCGTCTTCCTCAGCGTCGTCGTCGCCTGTGTGGCGGCCGTCGCCGCCGGGCGGCGGATCGCCGCGTGGAGCGCGCTCGGGCTGCTGTGGGGCAGCCATCTGCTCATCGGCCACTGGCTCTACCGCTGGCTGCCGCCGGCCGGTGACGGGCCCGTCGGATGGGAGCAGGAGCTGGGGATCACCGCCTGGGCGATGGCGATCGTCGCCGCGTCCGAGCTCGTTCGCGTACGGCGTGAACGGTGGGTGCGCGAACGGGCCGAACGGGAGGCGGCGGCGCGGCGCCGGGCGGATGAGGAGCGGCTGCGGATCGCCCGCGAACTGCATGACGTCCTCGCCCACAGCATTTCGGTCATCAACGTCCAGGCGGGCGTCGGCCTCGCCCTCCTCGACCAGGACCCCGAACAGGCCCGCACCGCGCTGACCACCATCAAGGCGGCCAGCAAGGAGGCGCTGGGCGAGGTCCGCCAGGTCCTCGACACGCTGCGGACCTCCGGCGCGTCCGACTCCGCGCCGCGCTCGCCCGCGCCCGGCCTGGACCGCCTGGAGGAGCTGACCGGGCAGGCGGCGGACGCGGGGCTCGCGGTGCGGGTGGAGGTGGAGGGCGAACGGACCGCCCTGCCGCCCGGCGCCGACCTCGCGGCGTTCCGTATCGTGCAGGAGGCCCTGACCAATATCGTCCGCCACTCCAGCTCCCGGAACGCCCACGTCCTGTTGCGCTACGCCCCCGGTGAGTTGGAGCTGCGGGTGGACGACGACGGTCCGGCGGCCGGAGGCGAGGTGACGGGCGGCGGCAACGGCCTGGTGGGCATGCGCGAGCGGGCCGCCGCGCTCGGCGGCACGGTGGCGGCGGGCACCCGCCCGGACGGCGGCTTCCGCGTCCGGGCCCGGATCCCGTTCAGGGGCGGGAGGGAGACACCATGAACGAGGGGGACAGGGCAGACGCCGTGATCCGTGTCGCGCTCGCCGACGACCAGATCCTCGTCCGCGCGGGCTTCCGCGCCCTGCTGGCCGCGCAGCCGGATATCGAGGTGGTCGGCGAGTCGGCCGACGGGGAGCAGGTGCTGGCGCTCGTGCGGGAGCGGCACCCCGATGTCGTCCTCATGGACATCCGCATGCCGGTGCTCGACGGCCTCGCCGCGACCCGCCGGATCACCGAGGACCCGGCCCTCGGCGAGGTGAAGGTGGTCATGCTGACCACCTTCGAACTCGATGAGTACGTCTTCGAGGCGATCCGCTCCGGCGCCTCCGGCTTCCTGGTCAAGGACACCGAACCGGAGGAGCTGCTGCGGGCGGTGCGCGCGGTCGTCGGTGGCGACGCGCTGCTGTCGCCCGGGGTGACCCGCCGCCTCATCGCCGAGTTCGCGGCCCGTTCCAGGGAACCCGCGCCCGCGGCGGCGCTGGCGGAGTTGACCGAGCGGGAGCGGGAGGTGATGGCCCTGGTCGGCATGGGGCTGTCGAACCAGGAGATCGCCCGGCGGCTCGTGGTCAGCCCGCTCACCGCCAAGACCCATGTGAGCCGCACGATGGTCAAACTGGGCGTCCGGGACCGTGCCCAACTCGTCGTGCTCGCCTATGAGTCGGGTCTGGTCCGGCCCGGCTGGCTGGGCTGAGGAAGGCCCCGCGCTCGGGGAGCGGTGGCGAGGGTGCCAGGTGCACAGGGTGTTCTCTGAGTCCTTCGTTCAAAACAGCCCCTCCGGGGCCTCCGCGTCCCGCTCCCGCGCCGCCACCGGCGCCGTCGTCGGGGCGTCCGCCGCGGCCGCCGTCAGCGGCCAGCCCGCCAGTTGGCGGCTGTCCAGCAGCAGGATCCGGCCGTCCGTCGCGGCCAGGTGGATGTCCGGGCCCGCCACGGCGTCGATCCGACCGGCCACCGTGGTTTCGGGGACGAGCCGGACCAGCCCCAGCGCGGGGCGCACCCGGTCCAGATGGAACGCCGCGTCATGGTGCACCGGCTCGAACGGCGCCAGGGCGAGCGACTCCGGCAGCCCGGCCAGGCCGCGGGCCCGCTGGTGGAGCGCGGCCAGGTCGACGGCCCGCCGCTCCGGGGGCGGCGCGGCCTCGCGGGCGGTGCGCTTCGCGGCGTAGGGGAAGCGGTCCGGGACGCCGAGCGCTGTGCCCAGCACGGCCTCGGCGCGGCGCGCGGCCATCAGCGGGCCACGGCCCAGCAGACAGTACGAGAGCGCGGCCTGCTCCAGCAGCCGTGCCCCCTCCCGCTCGGCCGCGGTGATCCCGACCTTGATCAGATCCGGGCCGAACCAGGCGAGATAGACGTCGTAGGGGCGCGGGTCGTCCGTACGGGTGTCGGCGGCCACGGAGTACGAGCGGTCCAGCCGGGCGCAGTCCGGGCACTGCGCCGATACGGCGGCGGCCGGGACCTCGGCCCCGGCCGGGCACGGGGTGTGCCGGGCGCCTCTGCGGACGCCGACGCAGTCGCGCCGGGGCCCGGTGGTGAAGGAGAGCGGGCGGTCCGGTGTCAGCGGGGAGAGCCGTTCACCCTGGGCCGGATGGCGCCAGACGAGCGCGGGCCCGCGGTGGCCCCAGCGCGATCCCGCGCACTGCCACCGTGCCGGCCGCGGGCCCTGGGCCATCAGCGCCGCTGCCGGGAGAAGAGCCACAGCGCCCGCACCAGGCGGACGGCGAATCCGGCGGTGGCCACCGCGAAGGCGGCGCCCTTCCAGGCCGTCTCCCGGGCCCGGCCCAGATCGCCGAAGAGCGCGGGGCTCGCGACGGCGATGTAGAGCACCGCCGCCAGCAGACCGGCCGTGACCAGGGCGAACACTATCTCGACGGTGAGCGCGTCGCGCTCGTCCTGGGAACGGGGTCCGGTCATCTCGAATCAGTCCTCCGTCTGCTGTCCGGTGGCTGCCGCCGAGTCGGTCCGCCCCGGCTCGCGCTGCCCGTCACGCTGCTTGAGGCGCACATAGAGCTGCTTGCGCACCCGTGCCACGACCGTACCGTCCGCGGCGACCACATCGTTCTCGAACCACGGCAGCGCCTTGCCGCCGCCCGCCGTGGCCTCGCGGATCTCCTCCAGCCGCTCCTCGGTGAGCTTGAAGTCGGCGAACACATCGCCGCGGCCGGGCGAGACGAAGTCGATCTCGCCGGCCTTGTCCCAGACGATGTAGTCCCGGCCGAGCCGGTTCATCACCAGCAGCATCCAGAACGGGTCGCTCATCGCGAACAGCGAACCGCCGAAATGGGTCCCCACGTAGTTGGAGTTGAACCGGTGCAGCCGCAGCCTGACCCGGACACCGCTCCAGTCCTCCGCGAGGTGGACCACCCGCACTCCGGCGAAGAGATAGGGCGGCCACCAGTTCATCGCGCGGCGCAGGCGGCGCGCGGACATCGATCGACGTGACATATCAGGAAGCTAGCACGTGTTATTACTCGCCGGTAACCCAATGGCTGGGCGTCTCAGATGCCCGAGTGCTCCCGCCACAGCTCGGCCAGCTTCTCGTCCCCCTCCGTGTGCAGCGCGGTGATCGGCAGCCGGTTCCAGAGCGCGAGATAGAGGTCGGCGGCCGGGCCGCTCAGCTCGCAGTCGGCCGCCCCCTCGCCGTCGCGCACGGTGTGCGGAACGTCCTGCGACAGCCGCATCGTCCACACCGCGTCATGGTCCGTGGCCCTGACCCGGAGCGTGCGCGGGGTGTCCGTGCGCACCCGGGACCGGTCCAGGCTGTGGAAACCGACCAGCAGCTCATCGACGCCGTCGGCTGCGAACTCCGGGGTGAACGGGGAGAGGGCCCCGCCCCGCGCCGACTCCGCGTCGACCCGGTGGATGGCCGTCTCATGGGCCTGGCGCCGGGCCCAGAAGCCCAGCGGGAACTCCGAGGGCAGGAAGGTGAAGCACTTCAGCTCGGGGTCGGCATCGGTGAGGGCGCCCACCATCCGTCCATGGACCTCGCGGTACCAGGACACCAGCTCGGCATCGGCCGGGGCCGGCTGGAGCGTCGGCCGGACCGGGTCCGTCAGGCCCTCGCCGACGATCCGCGCGGCCCAGCCGTGCACCTGGCCGATGTGCGACAACAGGTCACGGACGCGCCAGTCGGGGCAGGTGGGCACCGGGGCGTCCACTCCGGCCTCGGCCACGGCGTCGGCCAGCAACTGGCCCTCGCGGTCCACGATTTCGATCAACTCGGCAGTATCCATGGCGGAATCATGCCAGCCGCCTCCGACATCGGCCGGGACCGGGACGGCGGGGGCGTCAGTTTCCGGCCGGGCGCACGGCGTTCCGCGTGCCGTAGGCGACCACCGCCGCCACGGCCGCCAGCGCCGCGACCGTGGTGAGCGCGATCGGCAGCGAGTACCAGTCGGCGAGGAAGCCGATCGTCGGCGGGCCCAGCAGCATCCCGCCGTAGCCGAGCGTGGAGGCCGCGGCGACCCCGCCCGGCCCCGTCAGCGCGCCGGCCCGCGCGATGGCGACGGGGAAGAGGTTGGCCAGCCCCAGCCCGGTGACCGCGAAGCCCAGGAGCGCGAGCCAGACCGTGGGCGCGAGCGAGCCCAGCAGCATGCCGGCCGCGGCCGTGGCGCCGCCCGCGATCAACGTCCTGGTCTGGCCGAGCCGTTCGAGCAGGGTGGTGCCGCTCAGCCGGCCGACGGCCATCATCAGCGCGAAGACGGAGTAGCCCGCGGCGGCGAGTCCGGCGGACGCGTCGAGGTCCTGGTGCAGATGGAGGGCCGCCCAGTCGGCCATCGCGCCCTCGCCGTACGCCGTGCAGAGCGCGACCAGGCCGAAGACGCCGACGAGCCACCGGGCGCGGCCCGGCCGCTCCGCGCCGGGCGGCGGTTCGGGGGCGGCGCCGTTCCCGGACTCGGCCGCGGGCCCGGCGGCGTCCCGTGGCGCGGGCACCGGCAGCGAGATCAGCGTCCGGCCGGCGGCGGCCGCGAGCAGCAGCCCGAAGACCGCCAGCAGCGACAGATGGCGGGTGGGGGAGAGGTGGTCGGCGATCAGCCCGCCGAGCCCGGCCCCGGCCATCCCGCCCAGGCTGAAGGCGGCGTGGAAACCGGGCATGACCGGCCGGCGCAGAGCGGCTATGAGGTCGACCGCCGCGCTGTTCATGGCCACGTTGAGCGCGCCGAACCCGGTGCCGAAGACCAGCAGCACCAGGCCGAGGGCGAGTGCGGAGTGGGTCAGCGGCGGCAGCGCGACCGAGCCCGCGAACAGGACACCGGCGGCCACCGTCGTCGGATGGTTGCCGAAGCGGCGGCACAGGCGTCCGGTGGCCATCATGGTGGCCGTCCCGCCCGCGGACACGCCGAGCAGGGCCAGCCCCAGCGCGCCCTCCGAGGCGCTCGTCTGGTCCTTGATCGCGGGGATCCGGGCGACCCATCCGGCGAACACGAAGCCGTCGAGGAAGAAGAACGCGGTGATGGCGGCGCGGAGTCGGGCGAGGTCGCGATCGGCGGTGACGGAGCGGCGCGCGCCCAGAATGGCCGTCCGTGTTTTGTTTGGAGTCGGCACAAAGTGAGAATAGGGGCGTGACCCAGACACGGACAAGGCTCGAGCGCGGCCGAAGCGCTCTTGGCCCGGCACTGGCACTCGTCCACACCGGCCGCGCGCCCACCCGCGCGGTGCTCACGGCCGAGCTCGGGGTGACCCGCGCGACCGCGGGCGCCGTCGCAGCCGAGCTGGAGGCGCTCGGCCTGATCCAGGTCGACTCACGGCCGCTCGGGGCCGCCGGGGCGCAGGGCCGTCCCTCGCACCGGCTGTCGATCGCCCCCCGAGGGCCGGTCGCGCTCGCCGCCCAGGTGCACGCCGACGGCTTCCGCGCGGCGCTCGTCGGGCTCGGCGGCCGGACCGTGGCCACCGCCCCGGGCTGCATGACCGTGCCCGCGGACCCGGCGCATGTCATCGACGCGGTCGTGGAGGCCGGTGCCCGGCTGCTGCGAGAGACCGGCCGCCGCTGTGTGGGCGCGGGGCTCGCCGTCCCGTCCGCGGTCGCCGAACCGGAGGGCACCGCCCTCAACCCGCTGCACGTCGCCTGGCCCGCGGGCGCTCCGGTGCGCGAGCTGTTCAACCGCAGCCTCGCCGCCGCCGGTATCCGCGGCGACGACGGGGAGCCGGTCACCGGCTTCGCGGGCAATGACGTCAACCTGGCCGCGCTCGCCGAACACCGCCATGGCGCGGGCGGCGGCGCCCAGCATCTGCTCTGTGTCGCCACCGGGCACCGGGGCGTCGGTGGCGCGCTGGTGCTCGACGGAAGGCTGCACACGGGCAGCGCCGGGCTCGCCCTCGAAGTGGGCCATCTGACCGTCAACCCCGAGGGCCCGCCCTGCCACTGCGGCAGCCGCGGCTGTCTGGACATCGAGGCCGATCCGCTCGCCTTCCTCACGGCGGCCGGGCGCGACCCGGGCCCGGAGGTGTCCCTGCTCCAGCAGGCCCGCGATCTGCTGCGCGAGGAGTACGCCACGGAGCCGTCCGTACGGGCCGCCACCTGCCAGCTCATCGACCGCCTCGGCCTCGGGCTCGCCGGTCTGGTCAACATCCTCAACCCGGACCGCATCATCCTCGGCGGGCTGCACCGCGAACTCCTGGAAGCCGACCCGGAGCGGCTGCGCGCGGTGGTGGCGGAGCGGAGCCTATGGGGCCGGAGCGGGGGCGTGCCGATTCTGCCGTGCACCCTGGACCACAACAGCCTGGTGGGCGCGGCGGAGTTGGCGTGGCAGCCGGTGCTGGACGACCCCTTGGCGGCCCTGGGCGTGGGCTGACCCGCCTATGGCCGGTGGCCCGGGAGGGCGCGGACCTTACGACGGTCACCGGGGACCACCGCGCGGTCCTTACGGCGCTCACCGGACCACCGCACGCTCCTTACGGCGCTCACCGGACCACCGCGCGCTCCTTACGGCGGTCACCACTGGCGGCCCGGGGGGAGCGCGGCCAGGTCCGGGGTCGACAGATGGAGCACCTGGTAGCGGTCGCCGGGCTCCGAGGGCGGTGCGGAGTCCTCCCAGAGCGTGAAGTGGATCAGCTCCCAGCCGCGCGGGTCGATGCCGAGTGCCGTCGTGTGGACGCCGTCCGTACGGGCGCGCTCGGCCAGTCGCGCCAGCGCGTCCTCGACGACGGAGGCGGGATCGGCGGCGGCCGGGACCGGCGCGGCGTGGCGGGTGGCGGCGCGCGGCACGGCGCCCGCGGCCGGGCCCCGTTCGAAGGCGAGCCCCTGCCAGTGCTCGACCGCGGGCCTGCCGAAGTCCCGGACGATGCCATGGAATCCAGGGCCCCACAGAAAGCGGTTCATGGCCTCGGGCGCGGTCCACAGATAGAACGGGGCGTACTGATGGACCGGCGAGCCGCCCACACCGCGCTCCCGGATGCCGTACGCCTTGAGGCCGAGCCCTGAGAAGTCGTCGAGCAGCGGCCCCTTCGTCGCCACCCGGTCCCGGATGATCCTCATGTCGTAGTCGGCGGGCAGGGTGATCCGGTACTGCATGACGAGCATCGGTGAACTCCTGTCGGCGGGGCGTGCGTTCGTGTCCGGTCGCTGCGGTCGATTCGATCGTACACACTAGTAGGTACAGAACGGGATGCCCCTGGCGCGCGTACTCCCCAGGAGGTAACGGGAGTGTCGTCGGCCGTACGACGACCGGGGCACCGTAAGGGAGTGATCCTCGAAGTGGCCATGAGAAGTGGCCATGAGGCAACCACTCCCGAGGAGCGCGATCATCATGAACACCCTGGCGCACGGCTTCGCCGACGGCGGCGGCCCCGGACCGTGGATTCTGCTCTTCCCGCTGATGTGGGCGCTGGTCGTCGGCGGTGCGGTCTTCCTCTTGAGGCGCGCCGGGTGGCGCGGACGCGCCCACTGGCGGCGGGGGCCCGTGGAATTCGGCGAGCGCTCGCCGATCGCGGTGCTGGGCCGTCGCTTCGCGGCCGGTGAGATCGACGAGGACGAGTACTGGCGCCGACTGTCCGTCCTGGACGAGCAGTTCGGACGCCATGCGAAGGGCGGAGCCCGCTGACCGCTGACGGTGGGGCGCCGGCGCAGGACGTTCGGGCCGGGGACGCCCAGGCCGTCAGGGCGGTCGGGGCCGTCCGGACCGTCCCGCCTCGCCGGAGGCGGGACGCCTGCGTGCTCAGCGGGAGGCTGTCGACCGGGCGGCCGCGGGAGCCCGCTCGCGCACCGCAGGCGCCGGGGCCGTGGCAGCGGCCGGTGCCGGGGCCGCGGCGACGGGCGTGGGGGCCGGTGCCGGGGCGACGGGTGCGGGGGCGACGGGTGCGGGGGTGGGCGCCGGTGCGACGGGCGTCGGTGCCGGGGCGACCGGTGTCGGGGCGGTGGCGGGTCCGGGTGTGGGCGCGGGGCCGGTGATGGGTGTGGTGGGCGCCGGTGCCGGGCGGGAGGCGTCCATGCGATGGGGCGGTGCGGTACGGCCCGCTCCATGCGCCGTGAGGGGCGACTTGGCGGTGGCGGCGGGCCGCGGCACGGCCAGCGTGAACCACACGACCTTCCCGCTGCCGTCGTCCCGCGCGTGCATCCCCCAGCTCTGACTGACGGCCGCGACCAGCGCGAGCCCCCTGCCATGCGTGGCGACGGGATCGCAGGCCCGAAGGCGGGGCAGTCGCGGATCCTGGTCGCGGACCGAAACGGTCAACCGGTCCAGCATGAGAACGATCTCAACTGTGCACTGCTTGTCCGGCTCGGCATGCCGATGCACATTGGTGAGCAGTTCGGTGACGCCGAGCGCCGCCGGGTCGATGAGCGGATCCAGATGCCAGTAGCGCAACTGCGCCGACACGATTCTGCGGACCTGTCCGATCCGCGACGGCAGGGCCTCCAGCTCCACCGTGCACTGCCTGCTAGGACGACTGATCACGGCTGCGACTCCCTGAAGAAGTTGGGGCTAGCCTGATTCAGATGCGGGCGACGAACACGTTCAGCAGTGGTGGCTGCTGGGCGCGACCGGTGGGACGGTTCTCAGCGTCACCGCTTGTTGACCCTCAGTGATACTGATACTCGTCCAGGGTCGGCCCCACCGCGCGCATGCGCAACTCGGCCACTTCACCGCTTCTGGGAGTGCCCCCGAGCGGACCGGACGGCGTCGAGGAAGCGGCTGGCGGCCCCCGAGCCGGACTTGGCCGAGGTGGACTTGGTGTCCTGCGAGCCGAGGGTGAGACGGTAACGGGTGCCGTTCACGGTGGCCATGGCCTGGTCCCCGTCGACGAACCAGGGCTTGCTGGCGCGCACCGACTGCACCGGCGCGCTGTCGATCTCGCGGCCGTAGCTGGTCAGCAACTCCAGCCTGCCGTCCTTGATCAAGACCTGTCCGGCGCGGGTGACCGAGCGCAGGAACCGCTCGATCCGCACTCCCCTGGCGTTGAACTCGTTATCGGCCATCACAACCGCCTCCCCGATGGCTCCGACTGGCGCTTCTGTCGCCGTCTCTCATTTTCCCTGCTGCGCAGTGTGCCCGGGACCGGCCCCGGGCACCAGGGCGCACTGGGGGACAATGAGGATCGAAACGGCACGAGTATGCCACCTGGGCTGGGCGTGGGCACAAGCAGGAGGAGTGGGCGTTGGACGGCACGGCGCGCGGGATCATCAAGACGATCGACGTGGACCGCAGCGACCACGGCTATCGCGGATGGCTGAAGGAGGCCGTCCGAAAGGTCCAGGCGGACGCCCAGCGATCGGCGGACACCCATCTGCTGAGCTTCCCGCTGCCCGAGCGCTGGGGGATCGACCTCTACCTCAAGGACGAGTCCACCCACCCCACAGGGAGTCTCAAGCACCGTCTGGCACGCTCGCTGTTCCTCTATGGGCTGTGCAACGGCTGGATCCGGCCGGGCAAGCCCGTGATCGAGGCGTCCAGCGGCTCGACCGCCGTATCCGAGGCGTACTTCGCCAAGCTGATCGGGGTGCCCTTCATCGCGGTGATGCCCCGCACGACCAGCCGGGAGAAGTGCCGCCTGATCGAATTCCATGGCGGCCAGTGCCATTTCGTGGACGACCCGCGGACCATGTACCAGGAGTCCGCCGCCCTCGCGGCGGAGTCCGGGGGTCACTACATGGACCAGTTCACCTACGCCGAGCGGGCCACCGACTGGCGCGGTAACAACAACATCGCCGAGTCGATCTATCAGCAGATGCGTCTGGAGCGCTATCCCGAACCGGCATGGGTCGTCGCCACGGCGGGCACCGGAGGCACCTCGGCGACCCTCGCCCGCTATGTCCACTACATGCAGTACGACACCCGGGTATGCGTCGCCGACCCGGAGAACTCCTGCTTCTTCGACGGCTGGGTCCACCATGACGACGGCGCCTCCAGCGACCACGGTTCACGCATCGAGGGCATCGGCCGCCCCCGGATGGAGCCCAGCTTCGTACCGGGCGCGATCGACCGGATGATGAAGGTCCCGGACGCGGCGAGCGTCGCGGCCGTCCGTGCCCTGGAGCGGGCCATCGGCCGTAAGGCGGGCGGTTCCACCGGGACGGGGCTGTGGAGCGCGCTGCGGATCGTCGCGGAGATGGTCGCCGCGGGGCGGACCGGGAGCGTGGTGACGCTGCTGTGCGATCCGGGGGAGCGGTATCTGGACAAGTACTACTCGGACGCGTGGCTCGAAGGGCAGGGGCTGGACATCGAGCCGTATGTGAAGACGCTCGACATCTTCCTCACCACGGGCAACTGGACCGACTGACGGCGCTCACGGCCGGACCGGCCGGCCTCTGCCCCGCCGGCCTGAGGCCCGTACGGCCCTCAGGCCGCCGCCACCATCCGGTCCAGGTTCCGCACCGCCTGGTGGAACGCGCGCCGCAGACCCGGCCGCATCGCCCGCACGACAGCGCGCAGCAGTGCGGTGCCGTCCACCGCGAACACATAGCGCACCACGGTGCCGCCGCTGTCCGTGGGCCGCAGTGTCCACTCCTCCAGCAGCGCCCGCAGCCCCGGTGCGTTGGTCTCGTCGACGCGGTAGGCATAGCGCTCGTGCGGCTCGACCGCCATGACCGTTTCGCGGAAGCGGCCGCCGCCCACGAGGCGGATCGCCCTGCCCTTGCCGCCGTCCGTGGAGCGGGCTTCCTTCACCGATGTGAACCACCGCGGCCAGCCCTCGACATCGGTGAACGCCTCGAACACCGCCTCGGGAGAGGCCGAGATCTCGGCGACGAAGACGAGCCGCAACGGGGCGGTCTCGACGTACTCCAGTCCGACGGCACGCAACCGGTGTGTCATGGACACACGATAACTGTCGGGGTGTCAGATGTCTGCGGTGCGGGACGGCTCGCCCGCCACCACCAGCTCCGGCAGATACTCGGAGATCTCCGCCCGTGCCTCCTCCGGCAGCCCCGGGTCCGTGACCAGCGCGTTCACCTGGTCCAGCGAGGCGAAGGAACTCAGCCCCACCGTGCCCCACTTGGTGTGGTCCGCGACCACCACGACCCGCCGCGCGGCCCTGACGAAGTGGCGGTTGGTCTCCGCCTCCGCGAGATTCGGCGTCGACAGACCCGCCTCCACCGATATGCCGTGCACTCCGAGGAAGAGCACATCGAAGTGGAGCGAGCGCACCGCCGCGTCCGCGACCGGCCCCACCAAAGTGTCCGACGGCGTGCGCACCCCGCCGGTGAGCACGACGGTGGCCGCACCCGGGCGCGGGCCCACCCCGCCGAGCGCCGCCGACCGCTGGGCGTTGTAGAACACATCGGCCACCCGGACCGAGTTCGTCACCACCGTCAGATCCGGCACCTCCAGCAACTGCTGGGCCAGCGCGAAGGCCGTGGTGCCCCCGGCCAGACCGATCGCGGTGCCCGGCGTGGCCATCGCGGCCGCCGCCTTCGCGATGTCCTCCTTGGCGCTCAGCTCGAGGCCCGACTTGGCCTCGAACCCGGGCTCGTACGTGCTCGCCTCGGCCACCGGCACGGCCCCGCCGTGCACCTTCTCCACCACGCCCAGCCGGGCCAGCGCGTCCAGATCGCGACGAACCGTCATGTCCGAGACATTGAGCTTGCGCGTCAGCTCATTGACCCGCACCCCGCCGCGCCGCCTGACCTCGTCGAGGATCAGGGCGCGGCGCTGCTCCGCGAGGAGGTTCTGGTTGTCGCTCACCCTGCCTCGTCTCCCTCCGGTCGGCCCTCGTCGCCCGCGCGTTCATCTTCGCATGAGGTGAGGACAGCCGGTCGCCACAGCACCCGGGGTTACGATTTCGCCACGCCCGCCCTGTCAGGGTCGGGTGAGGCGGCCGATGGGCACAATCCTGGAGCAGAACGACCGCACCACACCGGAATCGGGGGACACGGTGCCAGCGACCATGCCTACGGACACGCCGGCCGACGGGGCGCGACGGGCGACGGCAGCCCGTAAGGGCGGAGCGCCGCCGCCCGATCTCGAACTCCTCGTCCACGGAGTGGGCGGCACCACCCCCGAGGAGATGCTGAGCGATCCGCGCACCTGCCGGGTCACCGGCGACGAGACCGCGGCGGTCTACCGCAGGGCGGACGAGGTCGACGCCGAGCAGCGCCCGCCGGAGGACCGGGAGGGCCCGGACCGGGATGGTCCGATCCGCGAGGCGTACGTATGGTGCAACCTCACCTCGGGCAACAGCTCGCGCGCCCTGTGGCTGCTTTTACTGCCGTTCATGGTCGCCAACCTTGCCCACTGGATGCGGCCCCCGGCCGACCGGCGCGAGCGGACCGTGCGCACCTACGGCCTGTTCGTCCGGCTCGTGGCGCTCAGCCTGACCGTGCTGCTGATCGCCGGGGCCTGCGAGGTGGCCCTGGACCTGATCGCCTGGCAGTGTGCCGGTTCGGCCGACTGCGCCGGTGGCAAGTCCTGGCTCGGCTTCCTGTCCCCGGAGAACCACGGCTGGTGGAGCCAGCCCGGCCGCAGGCTCGCGCTCGCCGCGGTGCTGCCCGGCGCGCTCACCGGACTGCTGTGGTACCTGTCCAACCGCACCTGGAGCGCGTACGAGTCCTCCCCGCCGCTGGAGCGCCCGGTCGACGAGTCCGCCCCCGAGGCGGGCAACCGCCCCGCGCTGTGCCTGCCCGGCTTCTGGTACGGCCGCAGGATCGTCGCCCGGCTGCGCGCCGCGCACACCGCCGCCGGGTTCCTCACCATCGCGGCGGGCCTGACCCTGCCCACCACCACCTACGACCGCAGGCCGGGCGGCGGCGGGCTGGAGGACGCCGCGGGCTGGGCGCTGCTGACGCTGCTCGCCGTGGGCGCGGTCGCGGTGGTGGCCGTGGTGTGCTACCGCGGCCGCAGCGAGACCAAGGTCGACGGGGAGCTGGACCGCGTCACCATCACCGCGCTGCCCGGTGCGGCCCTCGCGGTGCTGGCGCTCTCCGTGCTGTACGCCGGGTGGTCCCGCCCCGGCTGGGCCTCCACCGGCAAGCTGTCGGGCAACCAGGCGTTCTGCGCCATCGCCATAGGGGAGGGCGCCCTGATCGTGGCCATGGCGGTGTGCGCCCTGGTCCTCCACCGCTCCGCTCCCGGCCGCACCCCGCTGTACGGGCTCGCCGGGCCCGCCGTCGCCGTGCTGGCCTGCGGGCTCGGCGCGGTGCTCGCGGGCGGTGTCGCCCAGCGCTTCGCCGACTGGCTGGACGGCGGCGCCACCCCCGGTGAGGGGCCGGGCATCGCCCCGCCGGTGCTGCTGACCTGGCTGGCCACGGCCATCCCGGCGCTGCTGCTCGCCCTGGTCGTACTGCTGCTGATCTTCACCGTAAGGGTGTGGCGGGTGCGCAACCGGCTGCTGCCGACCATCATGGACGGCTATCCGGGGGAGCGGCCCGACGCGGTGCGCACCCGGCGGATCGCGCGCACGATCGCCCGCGCCGGCCTCACCGACTCCGCCCCGTGGATCGTCGGCCCCGTCGCGCTGCTGACCCTGCTGTTCGGCGCCGCCGCCGTCACCGGGGCCTGGGCCACGGACCAGGTGCCGGGGCGGGCCGCCGACGACGCGCCCGGGGCCGTGGACGCCGCCGCCCAGACCGCGCAGGCGCTGGGCTCCTGGCTGATGGGGCTGGCCTTCCTGATGCTGGTCACCTGGGCCCGCCGTGCCTACCGCAGCCCCTCCGCCCGCCGCACCATCGGCATCCTGTGGGACGTGGGCACCTTCTGGCCGCGCGCCGCCCACCCCTTCGCGCCCCCGTGCTACGCCGAGCGGGCGGTGCCCGATCTGACCTGGCGGATGGAGACCTGGACCCGCCGCTACGGCGGCCGGCTGGTCATCTCCGGCCACTCCCAGGGCAGTGTGCTGGCCGCCGCGGCGGTCTGGCAGCTCGACCACCGCACCCGCGGCCAGGTCGCGCTGCTCACCTACGGCTCACCGCTGGAGCGGCTCTACGGGCGCTGGTTCCCCGCCTACTTCGGCCCCACGCAGTTGCTCTCGCTCCACGGCGAGGTGCGCTACTGGCGCAATCTGTGGCGCTACACCGACCCGATCGGCGGCCCCATCCGGCTGCCCGACGGCAGCGGGCCCGAGGTCGACTGCGGCGCGCTCAAGGATCCGCTGGTCTACGGCCGTACGCCCGAACACCCGCTGCCCGCGCCGATCCTGGGGCATGGGGACTACCAGGCCGATCCCGTCTTCGACCGGGAGCGGGCCGGGCTGCTGGCCCGGCTCCCGGAGCAGACGCCGCCGCCTGGGCAGGAGGGGGCCGCCGGTCAGAGGAGCTCCGGCAGATCCTCGGGATAGAGCAGCGTGAGGTCGTCCGTGGTCGGGTCGCTGAGCTGGGCGACCCGGCCCGCATGCCGCTCCACCATCGCCTCGAAGGTCTGCCGGGCGGTGCGTCCGTTGCCGAACGCCGGGCCCTTGGGAAGCGCCGTGAAGTACTTCAGCAGCGCCTCCGCCGCCCCCTCGCCGATCCGGTACTCATGCTCCTCGGCCTGCTGCTCCACGATCCGCAGCAGCTCCTCCGGGGCGTAGTCGCCGAAGGTGATGGTGCGCGAGAAGCGGGAGGCCACACCGGGGTTGACGGACAGAAAGCGCTCCATCTCGGCGGTGTATCCCGCGACGATGACCACGACCGCTTCCCGGTGGTCCTCCATCAGCTTGACCAGGGTGTCTATCGCCTCCCGGCCGAAGTCCCGGCCGGAGTCCTCCGGGGAGAGGGCGTACGCCTCGTCGATGAACAGCACCCCGCCGCGCGCCCGGTCGAACGCCTCCTGGGTGCGTATGGCCGTGGAGCCGATGTGCTCACCCACCAGGTCCACCCGGGAGACCTCCACCAGATGGCCGCGCTCCAGCACCCCGAGGGAGGCCAGGATCTCCCCGTAGAGCCGGGCGACGGTCGTCTTACCGGTGCCCGGGGAGCCGGTGAAGACCAGATGGCGGCGGACGGAGGCGGCCTTGAGCCCGGCCTCCTGACGCCGCCGGCCCACCTCGATCATGTCGGTGAGAGCGCGCACCTCGCGCTTGAC
The DNA here is from genome assembly GCF_047218265.1 of Streptomyces sp. CY-1. Classification (NCBI taxonomy): domain Bacteria; kingdom Bacillati; phylum Actinomycetota; class Actinomycetes; order Kitasatosporales; family Streptomycetaceae; genus Streptomyces; species Streptomyces sp. CY-1. Next base: position 1,643,645 of record NZ_CP178393.1, on the reverse strand, counting down.
GCTCTCCAGCCCGACCAGTGTGTCGAGTTCGCCCAGCACCGCCGAGGACGGGCGGACCGAGACCGGGGGCTCGACGGCGGGCGCGGAGGTCTGGACGGACCGCTGCGAGGGGACACCGCCCAGCAGCCCGCCCGTCGAGGCGGCGGTCTCCACGGCGGGCGCGGTGAGCGGCGGGTGGCCGGGTGTGGTCGGGGAGCCCAGCGCCGTGGTGGCGCTCTCGTCGCTGGTGCAGTCCTCGACCAGCGGCCCCGCCTCGGAGAACTCGTACCCGCCGCGCGCGCACCGCTCCGTACGGCACCGGGTCAAGGTGGAGCGGCAGCCGTCGATGATGTGGAAGCCGTAGCCCCCGCTGCCGGTCACCCGGCAGCCGGTGAACGTGCCCCGGCCCTCGGCGGACACATAGAACCCGGCCTCCGTCGGCCCCGAGACCGTGGTGCGCTCGACCGTCGGATCGGCGCCCTTGGTGACGATCACTCCGGTGGCGGCCCCGTCTATCGTGCAGTTGGCGAGCGTGCCGCCGCTGCCGTGGTCGCGGAACCACGCCCCGGTGGCCGCCTCCCGGATGCGGCAGTCGTCCAGTTGGACGATGGCCCCGTCACTGACCGAGACCGCGGTGGAGCGCACCTGCGACAGATCGCTGTCGACCACATCGACCCGCGACCCGCGGTCCAGGACGAACAGCGCGTCCGGCACCTCGCGCACCCGGCACGAATCGAGCACGGCGGTCGCCCCGTCGCTCACCCACACCGCCGGATAGTCGCCGGTGCTCTCGTGCAGCTCGCACTGGTTGGCGTCCACCCGGGTGCCCGGGTCCCACACCGACAGGCCGTTGCGCCCGAACCGGCGCACCGTGGAGCGGGTCAGCGTCAGCACCGAACGCGACCTCAGGTCGATCGCGTTCTCCGGGATGTCATGGATCTCGCAGTCGGCGAGCGTGAGCACCGCGTCCGTGTCCAGGTTGACCCCGTCGGACGTCGTACGGTGCACCCGGCAGTCGGTGAGATGCCCGGTCGCGCGCCCGGAGACCTGCACCCCGGCGCCCCTGATCTCGTACACCTCGCAGCCGACGGCCTCCAGCGAGGTGCCCTCGCCGGTCAGCGAGAAGCCCGCCCCGGACGCGTGGTGGACCCGGCAGCGGTCCAGGCGCGGACGGGCGCCGCCGCGCACCGCCACCCCGGACTGCCCGGCGGCCACCACCTCGCACTCCTCGAACACCCCGCCCGCGCCGTCCAGCACGCTGAGCCCGACGCCCGCGGGGTTGTCCACGGTGCAGCGCCGCACGGTCGGACGGGCGCCGCCGCGCACCTCGATGCCGACCGCCGAGCGCGTGGCGACCCGGACGTCCGACACCTCGGGGGTGGCGTCCTCGATCAGCAGCGCGGGGGCGGCCGAGTCCTGGCCCTCGACATGCAGATCCTGGACCACGGCGGAGGCACGGATCGTCAGCGCGACTCCGTCCACCGGCGCGATGCGCACCGAGCCGCGCGCCGAGCCCTCGGGGCCGCGCAGTGTGACGGCCCGGCCCACCACCAGATTCTCGCGGTAGGTGCCGGGCGAGATGGAGAGCACATCACCGTCCCCGGCGGCCTCCAGGGCCGCCGTGAGGGAGGCGTACTCTCCGGTGCGGCGCCGCCACCGAGACGTTCCGCTGTGCGTCACCTGGACGACCGAGCCCTGTGCCATGGTGCTGCTGTGCCCCCACCTCGTGCGTTGCCGGTGTGCGCGCCCGACTGCCGCTGCCGACCGCCGCTGCGCATATGGAATGCCCCACCGTAGCGTGCGCACGGCACCATGAGATGACCTGCCTGTGGACCACGGGCGGAGTTGGCGTTTATATGACAACTCCCGCCCGTGCGCTGCCCAGTCGCAGGGGCCGACGGCCCGCTCGCGGGGGCTAGCTGTCGGCGTCCGCCCGGCCCCAGTCCTGACCGGCTCGCTCCCAGGCGATGTCCCACTGTGTGTAACGCCGGCGCATGAGCCGCCATACGACCAGCCGCCGGGCGCCGTCCACCAGGACCGCCGTCGCCCCGGCCGCGCCGATCCCGGCCAGCACGGCGTGGGTGGTGGCCGTCGCGGTGTCCAGTGGGCGGCCCACCGGGCGGCCCTGGTCGTCGGTCCAGATCCGGAACCGCTCACCGGGGTCGGCCCCGGGGTGGGCCCCGAGCGTGCCCTGGTGTCTGCTGCCGTCCGGCCCCGTCCAGCGCGCGAGGACACGGCGGTGCGCGTCTCTCGCGGAAGCGGTCTCGGGATCGGAGTCGATGGGCGGATGCGGCAGTACCTTCAGCACGGTGGCCGAGAGCGGATGGCGCTCGGCCCGCTGTTCGTGCGCGGCCCTCACCAGCGCCCCGTGCGCCAAGGACCCCGATGCCCAGCCGGCTGCGGGGGCGACGAGCAGGATGAGCGCCGCGGCGATCATCGCCGCGCACGCCTCCACGATGTCGGTCTTACGGCGCAGCGGATTACGCCGCCAGCGCCACAGCCCCCAGATCATTCGCATGGATCACATACCCCCTTCCCCGTTCGTGGGTACCGCATGGCGGGCCGGATATGCGCGGATTCGGTGAAGAGAGAGCAATATCACGGGGCCAGCCCTTTCGCCGTTCCGGCGGGCCGTCGGCGGTTCAGAGGGACACACCAGACCAGCCGGGTGCCGCCCGCCTCGGGCGCCTCGATGTCCAAGGTGCCGCCCAGGAGTTCGGCCCTGGACCGCATGTTGACCAGCCCCCCGCTGGGGGCGGCGCCCCCGATGCCCACTCCGTTGTCCGCGACCACCAAGGTGATGTCGGCGCCCACGGTCAGCCGCACCTCCACCCGCTGGGCATGGGCGTGCCGCACCGTATTGCTGAGCGCCTCGGCGAGCACCGCCAGCACATGGTCGCCGGTCGTATCCGGCACATCGGTGTCCACCGGGCCGTCCATCAGCAGCGACGGTGCGAAGCCCAGGGTGTCGGAGGCCGACCGGACGGCCTTGACCAGCCGGCGCCGCAGCGTGGCGGGTTCGCCGCCGTCGTCCCCGACCGTGCGCAGGGCGAAGATGGTGGAACGGATGATCTTGATGGTCTCGTCCAGGTCGTCCACGGCCCGCCCCACGCGTTCGGCCGCCTCCGGGCGTTCGATCAGCCGGCCCGCGCTCTGGAGGGTGAGACCGGTCGCGAAGAGCCGCTGAATGGCCAGATCATGGAGGTCCCGGGCGATCCGGTCACGGTCCTGGAGCAGCGCCATATGCTCGGACTCGGCGCGGTGCCGGGCCAGTTCCAGCGCGAGCGCCGCCTGCGCCGCGAACCCCGAGAGCAGCTCCACCTCATGGTCGTCGAAGGGCTGCCGCCCGGCGAGCCGGCACAGCCGCAGCGCACCGGAGGCCCGCGCGCCCGCGACCAGCGGAACGGCCACCACCGGGCCGAACTCGCTCTCCGGAGCCGGCAGCGGCCAGGACCGGGCCCGGGAGTCCACCCGTACGTCCGAGGCGACCGCGGGGCGTCCGGTGCGGGCGGCGAGCCCGGCCAGCGAGCCGTCGGACGGCACCATGAGCCCGCCGATGGCCTCCGCGTCATGCCCCTCGGCCACCTCGACCACCAGGGAGTCGGTGCCCGCGGCCGGCAGCAGGATCGCCGCCGAGTCGGCGAGGGCCACCTGAAGGGCGAGCCGGGCGATCAGGCTCAGCGCCTCGCTCGCCTCGGTGCCCGCCAGCAGCGTACGGGTGATGACGCCGAGCGCCTCCAGCCACTGCTCGCGGCGCCGGCTCTCGTGGTACAGCCGGGCGTTGTCGATGGCCACCCCGGCCGCGACCGACAGGGTGGTCAGCACCGCCTCGTCATCGGCGTCGAACTGGGCGCCGCCGCGCTTCTCGGTCAGATAGAGATTCCCGAAGACCTCGTCACGGACCCGGATCGGCACGCCCAGGAACGAGCGCATCGGCGGATGGTGCTCCGGGAAGCCGTAGCTCGCCGGATGCTCCGACAGATCGGTGAGCCGCAGCGACTGGGGGTGGCGGATCAGCTCGCCGAGCAGTCCGTGACCACTGGGCAACGGGCCGATGCGGTGCGCCCGTTCCTCGGATATGCCCACCGGCAGGAACTGCGAGAGCCGATGCCGGTCGATCACACCCAGCGCGCCGTACTCCGCGTCGGCCAGCACCACCGCGGACTCCACGATCCGGCGCAGCACCTGCTCCAGATCCAGCTCGCGGCCCACGCTGAGCACGGCCTCCAGCAGGTTGTGCATCCGGTCCTGGGTGGACCGGGCGGCGTCCAGCCGCGCCTGGAGCTCATCGAGAAGCTGGTCGAGCCGGAGTTGGGGGAGGGCCGGATGGCGTCCCTGATCCGCACTGCCCGACACCTGGCCACCGTCCCCCCCATGAGCCCCTCACCAGCAGAGTAGCCGGGGCCGGCGTCGGTGGTGGCGGCGATGGAAGGAACTCGGCCAGGGTCAGGCGCCGCTGGGGGACGGGAGCCTAGGAAACCGGCACCACGGCGACCGGGCACTTGGCGTGATGCAGTACGGCGTGGTTGACAAGCCCGAGCTGCATGCCGAAGTGCCCCTGCCGCCGCCGCGCCCCCACCACCAGCAGATCGGCGTGGGCGGAGGCGTCCAGCAGCGCCTTGCGCGCCGAGCCCTCGACCGGGCGGTGCGCCACCGGCACCGGCGACAGCCCGGCCGCCGTGGCGCCGCCCAGCGTCTCGTCCAGGAGCTCGGCGGCGCGCCGCGCGTGATCCTCGCGCGACGCCCCGCGGCCCTCGTGTCCTCCGTGGTTCTCGCGTGCCCTGTGGCCGTCATGTGCCCCATGGTTCTCGCGCGCTCGGTGGTCCTCGGGACCCGCGCAGCGCCATGCGTGCACCGCCTCCAGTTCTCCGCCGCGCAGCCGGGCCTCGCGCAGGGCGAACGCGACGGCTGCGGACGGCGGCGCGGGCTCCCGCTCGCCGGGGCGCTCGCGCTCGGCGATCCCCACCACCACCCGGTTCATCCCGCCGTGCACGTTCTCCGGGCGGCCGCGCACCACGACCACCGGGCACTGGGCGCGGGCCGCGATGCCCAGTCCGACCGAGCCGAGCAGCAGGGAGGCGAATTCGCCGCGGCCGCGCGAGCCGACCACCAGCGCCTCGGCGCTCTGCCCGGCGCGCAGCAGGGCGGTGACCGCGTCGTCGGCCGCCAGGTCGGTCATCACCTTCAGGGCCGGCACCCGCCGCCCGGCCCGCTCGGCCGCGGTGGCCAGCACCGCCTCGCTGTGGAGCCGCTCGGCGGGGCGGTCGGCGGCCGTTCCGGCGACGTAGCCCTCGTACCGCTCCCACAGGGAGGCGTGGACGACGCGCAGCGGCAGCCCGCGGCGCCCGGCCAGCTCGGCCGCCCAGTCCAGGGCGTCCGAGGCGGCGTGTGAACCGTCGACCCCGACGACCACGGGAAGCTCCACCGTGCCCACCGCCTCTCCTGCCGGCACATGGGTGTGTCCCCTCCCATTGTCCCGCCGAAGCGGTCGCCGAGGGAATCCGGCGGCCCACTCAGCGCAGCCGCATGGCCAGCGTCACCACGGCGCCCACCGCGCCCGCGCTGATCGCCAGTCGGTCGGTGACGAGCTGGGTCAGCCACAGTCCGCGGCCGCTGGTGGCGCCGTCCAGCCCCGGCAGGATCCGGGGGATGACGTCCTCGGAGAAGCCGGGGCCGGAGTCGCTGATCCGGCACTCCAGCTCGTCGCCGATCCGCCGCAGCAGCAGGGAGCCGGTGCCGCCCGCATGCTCGATGGCGTTGTTGGCGATCTCGTCGACGGCCAGCACGAAGTCCCCGCGACGGGCCTCGCAGAGCCCGGCCCAGGCCGCGCACTCCTCGATCTGCACCCGCAGCCGGGGCAGCTCGTCGGCGGTGAAATGGCGGTGGAGCAGGTGTTCTCCGGCTCGATCGGCGGACCGACGAGGGTCGGCTAGCACCAGTGCCTCCCGTTTGGTGACGAGTACGAGCGACATCGCAGGGTCGGTGAAGCAGCCGAGGGTACGGGGAGTGGGGCCTCATCGGTCATCATGACCACGAATGACGTGTCATATCGGAAACGTGACCGGAAATGGGTAAGGGTTAAGCGATACCCGATCGTCGGCGTATCGCTTTGGATCGCTGCCTCTCGTTGTCTCGTCAGCACAGTGACCGCCGAGGGGCGAGGGGGGAGAGGAAACGGCAGAGTGAGGTCATGATGGGACTTCTGAGCGCGCTGAAGACCGAACATCGTGAACGGGTGATGGCGCTGGCCCGCGATGTGTCCTTCCCCGCGGGCGGCCGCATCTTCGAGGAGGGCCGTAAGGCCGACCGCTTCTGGATCATCCGTACCGGTGCGGTCACCCTCGATCTGCATGTTCCGGGGCGCCGGGCCGCGGTGATCGAAACCCTCGGCCCCGGAGAGCTCATCGGCTGGTCCTGGCTCTTCCCGCCGGACACCTGGCATCTGGGCGCGGAGGCGCTCAGCCCGGTGCGCGCGCATGAATTCAACGCGGAGGCGGTGCGCCGGCTGTGCGACGAGGACCCGGAGCTCGGCTACGCCCTCGCGCTGGCCTGCGCCCAGGTGATCGGGGGCCGGTTGCAGAGTGCCCGCACCCGGCTGCTGGATCTGTACGGGCCGTACGCGGGCGGGATCTCGCCATGATCGGGCCGGACGGCGCGGAGAGCGGCCCGGGGGCCGAATGGCCCCTTACGCTGCCCCGCGGCAGAACGTAAAGCTGGGCAGCCGGATCGCGACCGGCGACCCGTGCGCCATGGATGGAGAGGCCGTGCCCCAGACAGCCGACCCCGACGGCCCCATCAGGGTCTTTCTGCTCGACGACCATGAGGTGGTGCGGCGCGGACTGCGTGACCTGCTGGACGCCGAATCCGATCTGAAGGTGGTCGGCGAGGCGGCCAACGCCCGCGAGGCCATCGCCCGCGCCCCCGCCGTACGGCCACGGGTCGCGGTGCTCGACGTACGGCTCGGCTCCTCGGGCGACGGCGGGGACCACGAAGGGATCGAGGTCTGCCGGGAGTTGCGGGCCCGCCTCCCCGGCCTCGCCTGTCTGATGCTGACGTCCTTCGACGACGACGAGGCGCTGTTCGACGCCATCATGGCCGGGGCCGCGGGCTATGTGCTCAAGCAGATCAACGGGTCCGACCTGGTGTCGGCGGTGCGCACCGTGGCCGACGGCCGCTCCATGCTCGACCCCGGCGCCACCGCCCGGGTGATGGCCCGGCTGCGCGGCCCCGCGCCCAGCGGGCCCGTGGAGCTGGAGAACCTGTCACCGCGGGAGCGGGAGATCCTTCAGCTCATCGGCGACGGGCTGACCAACCGGCAGATCGCCGAGCGGCTGTTCCTGGCCGAGAAGACCGTCAAGAACCGCATCTCCGCGATCCTGTCCAAGCTGGGCGTGGGGCGGCGCATTCAGGCCGCGGTGATCGCCGAGCGGATCAAGGAGCGCGAAGCGGGTCAGTGAGCCCGTGAGCGGTACGGCCAGGAGCCGATGACGTCCTTGCGGCGGGCCGGATGACGTGCCTGCGGTGCTCCTGGTGACGTCCTTACGGTGGGCCGGGCGCCGCGGTTCGCATGGAGCGCGAGACCGGCTCCCCTGCCGGCCCCGCGCCCCACACCGAACGAGCCGGACCGGCCGAGACGCCCTTCACCGCAGTGGAGTGAGAGCCCGGTCCGCCGCCGCGATGGAGATGGCTCGCGGAATTGCCCGCTCCAGCATCGCGATGTGTTCCGCCGCGGGGGAGGGGCCGAACGGCCCTCTCGAGAGTCGGGACCGTACCGGCCCCGGAAATCCATGGGCCGGACGGCCCGCACAAAAATCAGGGGCCGGACGGGGATGTCCCATCCGGCCCGATCCTTCCCGCGACCGGGCACCGGCCCGGTCGCACCACCTCCCGACACGCGTCAGTAGCCGCCTCCCGGGTGCGGCGACCGGCCGCCCGGGTACTGCTGACGCCCGTAAGGGTCCTCGTAGGGAGACTGCGCGGGGGCCGCCGGACGCGGCGCGGCCGGACGCGTCATGGCCGGGCGCATCGCCTCGTAGCCCATCGGCGCTGCCGGGGCGGGCCGCTGCATCTGCGGCTGCTGAGCGCCCGGGTAGCCCCGCGGGCCGGTCGGCTGCGGCGGGATGTAGGGCGCGTGCGCCTGCTGCAACCCGGTGGGCTGCGGCTGCTGCTGGTAGCCCTGGTGCATGGGCTGCGGCGAGGGCGCGGCCGGCAGCGCGGGAAGCGCTGAGGGCAGGGCCGGAAGATGACTTCCGGTGTCGTAGGCGGACGGCACCCTGATGGGTGCGATCTGTGGTGTGCCCCGCTCGGCGACAAGGCTGTCGTAGATGGGGGTGTCCGGGAAGGACGGCGAGGAGTAGTAGCCGCCACCGTAAGTGCTGCGGGGGGAGGTCATAGACCATAAGTTAAGCCCACCATGTGCTGATTGGGGAGTCCGGTAGGAGGGTTGTTTTCAGTGTTCGGAGTGGCCGCGGATCCCCAATCCGAGCGAACCAGGGAAAATCGGTCGTCAGGGTACGTTGAGATCGTGTAAAGGGCGCGTTTTCAGCGGGTAACCACGGGTCGTCCGCGGTATGTGGCGGCCGAGTGGCCCGGTGACCGAGCGAACAGAGAGGCAGGGGGACGGAAATGGCGATGCGCAAGGGCGGTAACACGCCAGTACCGGCAAGTGCGGTGCGGATCGAGCTCGGTTGGCGCGCCGGACCGGGGGCGCCGGACGTGGACGCCTCGGCGCTGCTGCTGATGTCCGGAAAGGTCAGGTCCGACGGGGACTTCGTCTTCTACAACCAGGCGGCGCACTCTTCAGGCGCGGTGCGCCACGAGGGGAAGCGGACCACGGGTGACACCGTGACCGACACCCTTTCGGTGGACCTCGCCCGCGTCGAGCCCGCCATCGACACCGTGGTCCTCGCAGCTTCGGCCGATGGCGGAACGTTCGGTCAGGTCCCCGGTCTGCACATCCGGGTGCTGGACGCGGCGGGCGGCGCGGAGGTCGCCCGCTTCGACAGCGAGGACGCCACCATCGAGACCGCCTTCGTCCTCGGCGAGCTGTACCGCAGGCAGGGCGCCTGGAAGTTCCGCGCGGTGGGCCAGGGGTACGAGAGCGGACTGGCGGGGCTCGCCACGGACTTCGGCATCAGCGTCGACGAACCGCGGCAGACGCCGGCTCAGCCCGCCGCCCCCGTCCCCGCCCCCGCCGCGCCGCCGAACGCCGGGCAGAACCCGTACGCGGCCCAGACCCCGCACGCGACCGCGCAGAACCCGTACACCGCCGCCGCGCCGCCGTCCGGCCCCCCGGCCGGGGCCTACCCGCCTCCGCCGCCCACCGCCCCCGCCACGCCCCTTCCGCCGCCCCCGCCCACCGCACCGGCCGCCCCGGCCCCCGCGCCCGCCACGGCGCCGGTGAGCCTCAGCAAGGTCACCCTGACGAAGGAGGCGCCCGCGGTCTCGCTCACCAAGCAGGGCGGCACCTCCGGCACCATGCGGGTCAACCTCAACTGGCAGGTGCACAAGCAGTTCTCGGGGTGGGCCTCCAAACTGGGCAAGGCCATGGCGATGCACAATGAGCTCGATCTCGACCTGGGTGCGCTGTTCGAACTCTCCGACGGCAGCAAGGGCGTGGTCCAGGCACTCGGCAACTCGTTCGGCTCGCTGCACCAGCCGCCCTTCATCCACCTGGACGCCGACGACCGGACCGGTGCCCGGGCGGCCGGTGAGAACCTCACCATCAACCTCGACCACCTGCGGTCGTTCCGCCGGATCCTGGTCTTCGTGACCATCTACGAGGGCGCCCGCAGTTTCGCCAACCTCCACGCCACGGTCACCCTCCAGCCGCAGTTCGGCGCCCCGATCGACTTCTCGCTCGACGAGTGCACCGTTCCGTCCCCGGTCTGCGCCCTCGCGCTCATCACCAACACCGGCGGCGATCTCGTCGTACAGCGCGAGGCCCGCTATCTGGTCCCGCAGCGTGGCGTCAGCCCGCAGCGCACCCTCGACCACGCCTACGGCTGGGGCATGAACTGGACACCCGGCCGCAAGTGAAGACCCGGTGCACGGGGCGCGGCCGTCAGGGCGCGGCGCTGGGGCGGGCGTAGGTGCGCCCCTTCCAGGCCGCGCCCTGTCCGAGGTGGTGCCGCACCGCCGAGTCCACGGTCATCAGGAGGTAGAGAAGGGCCGTCAGGGGCAGCAGCGGCGCCAGCCACAGGGTCTGTCGGTAGTAGCGCAACATCGGGATGTAGCTGCCCGCCATCAGGGCCCAGGCGGCGGCGCCCAGCGCCAGTAGCGCGGGACGCTCCGTCAGCACCCCGGCGACCACGGCCGCGGGCGGCACGAGATACACCACCGCCAGCCCCGCGACCGTCATCAGCAACAGCAGCGGATGGTGGCGGAGCTGGGTGTACGCGCTGCGCGAGACCATCCGCCACAGCTTGCCCAGCCGCGGATACGGCCGCACGCTGTCGACCCGGTCGGCCAGCCCCAGCCAGATCCGCCCGCCGGACCGTTTCACCGCGCGGGCCAGCGCCACATCGTCGATGACCGACTGCCGGATCGTCTCCGGGATCCCGGCCCGCTCGGCGGCCTCCCGGCGCAGCAGCACACAGCCGCCCGCGGCCGCCGCGGTGCGCCCCCGGGGCCGGTTGACCCACCGAAAGGGGTAGAGCTGGGCGAAGAAGTAGACGAAGGCGGGCACGATCAGCCGCTCCCAGCAGGTCGCCACCCGCAGCCGCGCCATCTGGGAGACGAGGTCCACTCCGTTCGCCTCGGCCGCGCGCACCAACTCCCGCAGGGAGTCCGGTTCATGTGCGATATCCGCGTCCGTCAGCAGCAGGTAGTCGACGCCGACGTCGTCCTTACGGTCGCCCTCGTCCTTACGGTCGCCCTCGTCCTTACGGTCGCCCTCGTCCTTACGGTCGCCATCGTCCTCATGGTTGCCGTCGTCCTTACGGTCGGCGGCGATACGGGTCGTCGCAAGCGCCATGCCGTGCCGCACCGCCCACAGCTTCCCGGTCCAGCCGGGGCCGGGCTCGCCGGGGGAGTCGACGGTCAGCGGCAGCCCGCCGTACTCCTCGGCCAGTTCACGGGCGAGCTTTCCGGTGCCGTCCGAGCTGCCGTCGTCGATCAGGAAGATCTCCGCCGGCCCCGGATAGTCCTGGGCGAGCAGCGAGGGCAGGCTGGCCGGAAGCACGGCGGACTCGTCCCGGGCGGGCACCACGACGGCCACCGAGGGCCATCCCGCGGGCTCCGGCGGGCCGGAGCCGACCGGGCCCCTCCGGGGCAGCCGGATGTCCGTACGCCAGAAGAAACCCTGGCCCAGCAGCAGCCACAGCCATGCGGCCAACGACCCGGCGGCGATCCACATCAGCGCGCTCACCCGCCGAAGTCTGCCCGAAGGTGTGCCCGGCCGTCGGGCGCACCGGACCGATCCATTAAAGTGACCGGGTGAAGATCGCGCTTATGGACTCCGGAATCGGGCTCTTGCCCACCGCCGCCGCGATGCGCCGACTGCGGCCGGACGCCGATCTCGTTATCTCCTCCGACCCCGCCACCATGCCGTGGGGACCGCGCACTCCCGAGGACGTCACCGGGCTCGCCCTGGGCTGCGCCCGGGCCGCCGCCGCGCACCGCCCCGACGCGCTGATCGTCGCCTGCAACACCGCCTCCGTCCACGCCCTGCCCGCGCTGCGCGCCGAGCTGGAGCCCGTGCTGCCGGTCGTCGGGACCGTGCCCGCCATCAAGCCCGCGGCGGCCGGGGGCGGCCCGATCGCGATCTGGGCCACCCCGGCCACCACCGGCAGCCCGTACCAGCGCGGACTGATCCGCGACTTCGCGGACGGCGTCGAGGTGACCGAGGTACCGTGCCCGGGGCTCGCGGACGCGGTGCAGCACGCGGACACCGAGGGGATCGACGCCGCGGTGGCCGCCGCGGCGGCCCGCACCCCGCGTGAGGTAACGACCGTCGTCCTGGGCTGCACCCATTACGAACTGGTCGCCGACCGCATCCGGGCCGCCGTACAGCAGCCGGACGCGCCGCCGATCGCCCTCCATGGCTCGGCCGGGGCCGTCGCCGCCCAGGCCCTGCGCCGGATCGGCGCCGACCCCTTCCCGCCGGACGGCGCGGTCGCCCCCGGCGGGCTGACCGTCATCCTCAGCGGGCGCGAGGCCCCCTTGCCGGAGGTCGCCCTGACCTACGCCGAAGGAGTGCTGCTGGCACCCGTCGCCCCGGCGCGCGGTTGACGGCGGCGCCTCGTGCGGTGAGCTGACCGCAACGCTCTCCACCAGCGGAATCACTCTCCCCGCTGCCGGGCGGCCGGAACCTGAGTACGCTGCCAACCATGAGGCACCACGACCACGGAACGCCGAGCGCCCCCGGGCAGCCGCCCGCGGTCTGGACCGGACGAGCCCACAACCGCGTGCAGTGGGTGCTGGCCGTGGCGGGCGCCGCGTGCCTGGCGCTCGGTGTCGACCTCGCCGTGGACTCACCATGGGGCTCGGGCCTCGCCCCGCTGCTGATGTCCGTCATCGGCTGTGTCACCGCCGGGCTGCTGATGCTCTTCGGCACCCTCGCCTTCGTCCATGTGGCGGTGCGGGTCGACGACGAGGTGCTGGAGATCCGCTGCGGCCATATGGGGCTCCCGCGCCGCCGCATCCCGCTCAGCGATGTGGTCCACGCCGATGTGGCCCGTAAGGTCACCCCCTGCCAGTGGGGCGGCTGGGGCTACCGATGGCGCCCCGACAAGGGCACGGCGGTGGTGGTGCGCCGAGGCGAGGGCGTGGTGGTCCGCCTCGGGGACGGGCGCGTCTTCACGGTCACGGTGGACGACGCGGAGGCGGCGGTCCGGGTCATCCGCGACCGGCTGCGGCTGATCGCGGCGCGCACCTCCCAGGTCTAGCCGGTCCCCGATCCCCTCTTTCGGGGGACGGGGATGTCTTTCGGGGGACACGCCGTCCCTCGCGGCCATCAGGGGCCCGCATTCCCCTTCGTCGGACGCGGGTGAGGGCGCGTTCTCTCTCGCCGCGCCGGGTCTCATGGCACCGCTCCCGGGTCGTCGTTCAGGCGGGCGGTCGCCAGTCCGGCGAGGAGGCCCGCTCCCGCGGTGATCTGGGAGAAGCTCAGCGCGTTGCCCAGGCAGGACACGACGGCCAGGGACGTGAGGGTCGCGGCCGCCGTAAGGACCACCGGAGTCGGGCGCGGAGAGCGCCACAGGGCGTGGAGCATCCAGCCGAAGGCCGCGCCCAGCAGGACCACCCCGGGCAGCCCCTGACCGGCCGCCTGCTGGAGCGGCGCCGAATGGGGCTTGGCCTCCGGGCCCTGCGGCTGGGCCGCAACGGCGCTCAGCTCGCCGAAGCGGGCCGGGCCCGCACCGCGCAGCGGGTCCGTCTCCTCGATGCGGGCCGCGTCCTGCCACAGCCGGATCCGGTGCTCGGTGAGATGGGCGCGCAGGGCGGGCGGGAGGCCGCCCGGGACCGCGTCCTTGGCCACCGCCCAGGTGCCGCCGACCGCGACCGCCGCGATCAGCGCGCACACGGCGAGCGCCGGCAGCCGGTGCCGGTTCCGGGCGGCGGTGAGCGAGCACAGCAGGACGGCGCCGCTCGCCACCGAGCCCGCCGTCGAGCCCGTCACCGCGGCCGTCAGCGTGATCGCCGCGGCCGGCAGCCACAGCGCCGGGCGGAGGGCCCGCGGGGCGGCCCAGGCCGCACAGCAGACCGCGCCCGTGGCCAGGGTGAGCTGGCCCGCGCCCGCCCCCTCATGGCCGGTGAGCCCGTACGGCGAGGCACAGGCCAGGCCGAACCCCGCGAGCCCGGCGGTAGCCGTCGCGGCGAACGGCAGCAGCGATCCGGCGATCCGGCCGCATGCGTAACCGGCTGCCACCGCCAGCACCGACAGCAGCACCCCCTCGGGGCGGGCCGGCCGCCCCATGGCCGCGATCAGGGCCCAGACGGCGCAGCCGGCCAGGATCAGGACCCCCGTGAAATCGGACGCGCCGGCGCATCCGTCGGCCGGTCTGCCGTGGTCCTGCACGACAGGCTCCACCACTGATGACGTCATCCCGTCGACCCCCCGTCGTGACGGGCACCGCACCGACACGCCTTACGGCGGTCGTGCGAGCCATGACATCCGAAACCGTAGCGCTTGTCGTAAGGAATGTGTATATGGTGCGCAGAAACGATGAGTCGGTCGTGAAACGCCCACCGTGGAAGGCGCCGTTCGGCCGCCGTGCGCGCCCCCTTTTTCGCCCGATACCCTCGGCCCATGCCGACCCCCGACTTCATCCGTGACCTCAGGGCCTCCATCGGCCACCAACTGCTCTATCTGCCGGGCGTGAGCGCCGTGGTCTTCGACGACCAAGGGCGGGTGCTGCTGGGCCGCCGGGCCGACAACGGCCGCTGGACGATCATCTGCGGCATCCCCGAACCCGGTGAGCAGCCGGCCACGGCGGTGGTCCGCGAGGTGGAGGAGGAGACGGCAGTGCGCTGTGTCCCCGAACGCATCGTGCTCGTACGGACCCTGGCGCCGGTGACCTACCCCAACGACGACCGGTGCCAGTTCGTGGACGTCTGCTTCCGCTGCCGCGCGGTCGGCGGCGAGGCGCGGGTGAACGACGACGAGTCGCTGGACGTCGACTGGTTCCCGCTCGACGCGCTGCCCGAGATGGAGGACTTCTCCCTGTCCCGGATCAAGCAGGCGCTCGAGGACGGCCCGACATGGTTCGAGCCCACCGTCGCGGAGTGAAGTATGTGCCGCCCCCACATCGGACCGGGCCCGGTGGCTGCCTAATGTGCCCCTCATGAGCGCGTCCACCACACCAGGCCCGGGCCCCCGGCCGTCCGACGGCCTCGATCTGTCCCGCCTTACCGCACTCGTCACGGGCGCCGCCGGGGGCATCGGCCGGGCCTGTACGCTGCGGCTGGCCACCGCCGGGGCGCGGGTGCGGGCCGTCGATCTGGACGCCGAGGGCCTCACCGGCCTGGTCACCGCGGCCTCCGGACTGCCCGGCCCGGTCGAGGCCCACCCCCTCGACCTCACCGACCTCGACGCCGCCGAACGGGCCGCCGCCGGTATCGACATCCTGGTCAACAACGCCGGGCTCCAACTCGTCCGGCCCATCGAGGACTTTCCGCCCGAGGTCTTCTCCCGGGTGCTCACCGTGATGCTCGAGGCCCCGTTCCGGCTGGTGCGCGGCGCGCTGCCGCATATGTACGCGCAAGGCTGGGGCCGGATCGTCAACATCTCCTCGGTGCACGGGCTGCGCGCCTCCCCGTACAAGTCGGCCTATGTGGCCGCCAAACACGGTCTGGAGGGGCTCTCCAAGGTCGCCGCCCTGGAGGGCGCGGCGCACGGAGTGACCTCCAACTGCGTCAACCCCGGCTATGTGCGCACCCCGCTCGTCGAACGGCAGATCGCCGACCAGGCCGAGGCCCACGTGATCTCGCCGGAGCGGGTCGTCTCCGAGGTATTGCTGGCCGATACGGCGGTCAAGCGGCTGGTCGAACCCGAGGAGGTCGCCGAGGCCGTCGCATATCTCTGCGGTCCGCACACGTCCTTCGTCACCGGTGCCTCGCTCAGCATGGACGGCGGATGGACCGCCCACTGAGCGGGCCACCGGGTCGGTCACCGGGTGACGAAGGCCGATTGGCTCAGCCACCGGGCCACGAAAACGGATTGGCTCAGCCAATGGCGGACAGTGGCCGATTGGCTCAGCCACTGGCGGACGGACTGGCGCAGCCATCGACGGACGGTGGCCCATTGGCTCAGCCACCGGACCGCGTATTGCCCGGCCGCCCCGTCCAAGGAGCACCGGGCCGCCCTACGGCTGGCGCGCCCGGGCCCGGCGGGAGTATGCCTGTGCCCATGCCCGACGACCGGCCGGAGGCCCCCTACCTGGAATTGCTCGCACGCGGCGCGCCCGCCGAGGCGTACGAGCGCCCGGTGCTGCGCGCCCGCGCCGACAAGGCCCCCGCCGACCGGCTGGCGGCCCTGGAGCGCGCCAAGCTGCTCGCCCTGCGGGTGCGCGGCGAGCTGGAGGGACGACGGCGCCGCGAGGCCGAGCTGTCCGCGCTCTACGAGACCGCCCACGACTTGGCGGGGCTGCGCGATCTGGACGCGGTGCTCCAGGCCATCGTGCAGCGCGCCCGCTCCCTGCTGGGCACCGAGGTCGCCTATCTGACGCTGAACGACCCGACGGCCGGTGACACCTATATGAGGGTCACCGACGGTTCGGTCTCGGCCCGTTTCCAGCAGTTGCGGCTCGGCATGGGGGAGGGGCTCGGCGGTCTGGTTGCCCAGACCGCCCGCCCCTATGTGACCGAGAGCTACTTCCACGATCCGCGGTTCCAGCACACCCACACCATCGACGCGGGCGTCAGGGACGAGGGACTCGTAGCCATCCTCGGGGTGCCGCTGGTGCTCGGCAGCGGGGTCATCGGTGTGCTGTTCGCGGCCGACCGCCGGGCCCGGGTGTTCGAACGTGAGCAGACAGCGCTGCTCGGTTCGTTCGCCGCCCACGCGGCCGTGGCCATCGACACCGCCCATCTGCTCGCCGAGACCCGTACGGCGCTCGCCGAGCTGGAGGCCGCCAACGAGATCATCCGGGACCGCAGCCGGGTCATCGAGCGGGCCTCCGAGGTCCACGACCGGCTCACCGAGCTGGTGCTGCGCGGTGGCGGGGTGCACGACGTGGCCGATGCCGTGGCCGAGGTGCTCAGCGGTTCCGTGGAGTTCCTCGAGGTCGACGCGGCGCCCGCGGCGGCCGTCGACCGGTCCCGGGCCGACGGCCACGCGGTGCGCGACGGCGAGGAGGACTGGGTCGCCGCCGTCTCGGCGGGTGGCGAGCTCCTCGGCGCGCTCGTGCTGCGCGGCCACCCCCGGCTGGACCCCATGGACCAGCGCACCCTGGAGCGCGCCGCGATGGTCACCTCGCTGCTTCAGCTCGCCCGCCGCTCGGCGGGTGAGGCCGAACAGCGGGTGCGCGGTGAGCTGCTGGACGACCTCCTCGACACCCCCGACCGCGAGCCCCGGCTGCTGCGCGAGCGCGCCGCGCGGCTCCGGGCGGACCTGGACACGCCCCATGTGGTGCTCGCCGCGGGCATCGAGGCCCCGGACACCGGCACCCCCGCCACCGGCCCTGGCCCCGGCCCCGGCAGCGGCCCTGGCGGCCCACCCGGAAGCGGCCCCGGCGCCACCCCCGGAAGCAGATCGGTGGGCACCCCCGCCACCGCTCCCGGCAGCGCGCCCGCCGAGGACGCCGAGGGCCGTCGGCGGCTGTGGTCCGCCGCGTCCCATCTGGCGGCCACCCGGCACGGTCTGGCCGCCGCCCGCGACGGCGGCACCGTGCTGCTGCTGCCGCTGGCCGACGGCGACACCGCCGACGCCCTCGCCCGCCGCACCGCCCGCCAGTTGGGCACCGCCGTCCACGCCGCGGTCACCGTCGGCGCCTCCGCACCCGTCCCCGCGCCCGCCGCACGGCCCGGGGAGGTCGCCGCGGGCTATGCCGAGGCGCGGCGCTGTCTGGCCGCCCTGCGGGTGCTGGGCCGGGCCGGACAGGGCGCTGCCGCCGAGGACTTCGGCTTTCTCGGTCTGCTGCTGGCCGGTACCCGCGAGGGCGCCCCGGACGGCACCGGCGTCCAGGACTTCGTGACCCGCACCGTGGGCGCGGTCATCGACTACGACGAGCGGCGCGGCACCGAGCTGATCCGCACCCTCGACGCGTACTTCGCGGGCGGGATGAGCCCCGCCCGTACGAAGGACGCCCTCCACGTGCACGTCAACACGGTGGCGCAGCGGCTGGAGCGGGTCGGGCGGCTGCTCGGCCCCGACTGGCAGTCACCCGCCCGCTCCCTGGAGATCCAGCTCGCCCTGCGGCTGCACCGCCTGGCCTCGGCCGTGGGCTACTGAGCCGAGGCCGAACGGGCCGTGCGCTCCGCCGCCTCCGCTGCCGGCCGCGGGGACGGGGCCGAGGTCGGTTCGACGGCGGCCAGATCGCGGTCCCGGGTCTCCTTGGCGACGCCCACGGCCACCAGGGTGAGCAGGGCCGCCGCGATCACATAGAGCGCGATCGGGGTGGCGCTGTCGTAGTCGGCCAGCAGCGCGGTGGCGATCAGCGGGGCGGGCGCACCGGCCGCGACGGATGAGAACTGCGCGCCGATCGACGCTCCCGAATACCGCATCCGGGTCGCGAACATCTCGGAGAAGAAGGCCGCCTGGGGCGCGTACATCGCGCCGTGGAAGACCAGCCCGACCGTCACCGCGAGCAGCAGCGCCGGGAAGCCCTTGGTGTCGATGAGGAGGAAGAAGGGGAAGGCCCACGCGCCGACGCCCACCGCGCCCAGGAGATACACCGGGCGGCGCCCGATCCGGTCCGAGAGCGCGCCCCATGCCGGGATGACCGCGAAGTGCACGGCCGAGGCGATCAGGACGGCGTTGAGCGCGGTCTGCTTGCCGAGGCCCACATGGTCGGAGGTCGCGTAGACGAGGACGAAGGCGGTGATGACGTAGTAGCTGATGTTCTCGGCCATCCGCGCGCCCATGGCGATCAGCACATCCCGCCAGTGGTGGCGCAGGACCGCCACCAGCGGCATCTTCTCGGTGACCGCCTCGTCCGCGGCCGCCTTACGGGCCTCGGCACGGGCCTGCGCCGCCTTGAACACCGGCGATTCATCGACAGAGAGACGAATCCACAAGCCCACCACTACCAGCACCCCCGAGAGCAGGAACGGCACCCGCCACCCCCATGCCTCGAAGGCGTCGTCGGAGAGCAGGGCGGTGAGCGCGGAGAGCACCCCCGTGGCCAGCAACTGCCCGGCCGGGGCGCCGGTCTGCGGCCAGGACGCCCAGAACCCGCGCCGCCGCGGGTCCCCGTGCTCCGACACCAGCAGCACCGCCCCGCCCCATTCGCCGCCGAGCGCGAACCCCTGGATCAGACGCAGCGCGGTGAGCAGTACGGGCGCCGCCGAACCGACCGTGGCGTGGGTGGGCAGCAGCCCGATGGCGCAGGTCGCGCCGCCCATCAGCAGCAGACTCAGGATCAGCAGCTTCTTACGGCCGAGCCGGTCGCCGTAATGGCCGAAGACCAGGGCGCCGACCGGCCGGGCGGCGAAGCCGACCGCGTAGGTCAGGAACGACAGCAGGGTGCCGACGAGCGGATCGGAGTCCGGGAAGAAGAGCTTGTTGAAGACGAGCGCGGCGGCCGAGCCGTAGAGAAAGAAGTCGTACCACTCGATGGTGGTGCCGATAAGGCTCGCGGCGACGATTCGGCGCAGTGCGCCGGGTGGGGTCGGGGGAGCGGAGGCCGGAGAATCCGGGGTGGTCATGGGTCACCACTTCCGAGCGGGGTACGGGGACGTTTTTGTGTTGCCACACCGTAGAAATGCGCAGTTCGGCTCGGATATGTAGGCGGGCGACACACTTCACCCGGCCACTGTGGTGACACGCCCCGCCCAGCAAGCCCCGAGTCGGCGCGGCCCCTACCGACATGCGCCGGGTTGGCGCGTCCTGCCCCGAATGCCCCCTAGTCGGCCCGCCCCGTACGCGGCCGTCGCACCTTGCCGAGCTGGAGCATGGCGGCCCCGAGCTGGTCCCCGGTGAGCGAGGGGGCCGGGAGCGGGTGGGACCCCTCGGGGCGCAGCCCGTCGAGCAGCAGGGCCAGATAGCGGCGCCAGGCCAGCGGCGCGGCGACGGTCGAGCCGGGGACCGCGCGGCCGAGCGCGGCCAGCAGGAACAGCAGGTCCTCCGCGGTGGCGTCCTTCCGGGCCGCGCCCTGCTCCTGGGCGCGGCGCAGAAGGACGTCGAGCGTCTTGTGGTTCTCCCTGCGGAGCGCGTCCAGCGAGGGGACGCCCTGGATGCCGGTGGTCATCAGGTCGTTGGTGCCCCGGTCGGCGGCGAGCAGCCCGAATATGCGCTCCAGATAGGCTGTCAGGCCGATCCAGGCGTCCGGCGCCGAGCGGGCCTCCTCGGCGGCCCGCAGGATGTCCCGCAGGGAATCGCCGAATACCGCCTCGATGAGTTCCGCCCGGCCGGCGAACCGCCGGTAGAGAGTGGCGCTGCCGACTCCGGCCCGACGGGCGATGTCGTCGAGCGGGGCGTCCACACCCTGATCCGTGTAGATCTCCCGGGCGGCAGTTATCAGCATCTCGCGGTTGCGCCGTGCGTCTCGGCGCAACGGTGTCTCTTTCTCCACACGGCTGCCCATGGCCCGAAACCTTAACACTAACCGGGGGAATCTCTCCGGTTAGGTGTTAAGATCATCGAAGGTACGGGGAACTGTCCCCGATTCGACCGTGCCGGCCGCCGGTACGGTTCACCCCCACTCCCGACACCTGAACTACGGGGTCCGAGGGGCGGAGCGTTCAGCGTGGTTCCGGAATCATGCGCAGCGGACCGGCGGTGAGGCTCATCTGCGGCCTCGGCCGGATCTTCGTCCGCGGAATCGGGCGCATCCGCCAGCGGCCCGCGATCGCGGCCAGGGCCAGCGTCGCCTCCGTCATGCCGAAGACATCGCCGATGCACTTCCGGCTGCCACCGCCGAACGGCAGATACGAGCCGCGCGCCACGTCCTTGGCCCGCTCGGGAAGCCAGCGGTCGGGGTCGAAGGACTCCGGGTCGGGGAAGAGCGCCGGATCGCGGTGCAGCACATACGGGCTGATCAGCACGTCCGACGCCGGGGGCAGCCGCCGCCCGCCGAGCTCGGTGGCCTCGGCGGTGGTCCGGGTGAACAGCCACGCGGGCGGGAAGAGCCGCAGCGCCTCGCTGAACACCCGCTGGGTGTGGGCGAGCCGGGGAACGTCGGCGTAGCGCGGGGCCCGTCCGCCCAGCACCTCGTCGACCTCGGCGTGCAGCGCGGCCTCGGCCCGGGGATTGCGGCCGAGCAGGAACCAGGCCCAGGTCAGCGCGGAGGCGGTGGTCTCGATCCCGGCCAGCAGCAGGGTCATGACCTGGTCGTGGATCTCCTGGTCCGACATGGTGCCGCCGGTCTCGTCGTCCTGCGCGGCGAAGAGCGCGGAGAGCACATCGCCGCGGTCGCCGTCGTCCGCCCGCTTATAGTCCTCGATCATGCGGTTGATGAGCTGGTTGAGCCGGGTGAGCGCGTCGTCGAAGCGCCGGTTCGCCGCGAGCGGGAGCCTGGCCAGCAGCCCGGTGGGGTCGATCGCCTGCCGGTAGGCGCCCTCCACGACGATGGGCAGGCAGTGCTGGATCTCGGCCACGGCATGCGGCGCCATATCGGTCGAGAAGAGCGCACGGGCCGTCACCCGCGCGGTGAGCGCGAGCATCTCATGGCTGACGTCGATGGGTCTGCGGGCGGTCCACGCCGTCGACTCGGCCTCGCACTCCCGCTCCATCACCTCGGCGTACGTGGCGATCCGGGCGGCCTGGAAGGCGGGCTGCACCAGCCGGCGCTGCCGTCTGTGATCCGCCCAGTCGGAGGTGATCAGGCCGTTGCCCAGGATGGGCTTCGCCTTCTCCTTGACCGGCCCGCCGGTGTCGTAGACCCGCGCGTTCACCAGCACCTGCTGGACCAGCTCCGGATGGCAGGGCAGAAACACGGGCCGGGGCCCCAGCCGGAGCTCGACCAGATCGCCGTAGGCGGGCAGGGAGGCCAGGAACTGAAGCGGTTTGCGGCCCATCAGCAGGGCGTGGCCGGCCAGCGGAAGTCCGCCGGGGGCGAGGGCGTGCCGCCAGTGGCGTGTCGCCGGGTGCTGCGCGGTCCTCATGCGGAAGATGTCCTTCGCTCGCGAGGTGGGGTACGGAAGGTACGGGGCGTCCGGTCCGGGGCGCACCCCGGACCGGACGTCGTCAGCGTGGCTCGCACACCATGGGCAGCGGGCCGGGTTCGAGCGTCGCCTTCGGCTCGGGGCGCAATGTCGTCCCGGGCACCGGGCGAAGGCGCCACCGGCTCGCGATCGTCGCCACGATGAGGGCGGTCTCGGTCAGCGCCAGGACGTCCCCGATGCACTTGTGGCTGCCCGCGCCGAACGGGAGCAGCGCCCCGCGCGGCACCTCCTTGGCGCGGTCGGGGAGCCAGCGCTCCGGGTCGAACCGCTCGGGGTCGGGGAACAGCTCGGGGTTGTGGTGCAGCGCCTGGGCGCTGTAGAGGATCATCGTGCCCGCCGGGATGGTGCGGCCGCCGAGCTTCGTCTCGGCCGCCGTGACCCGCATCGCCATCCAGGACGGCGGATACAGCCGCAGCGACTCGGTGATCACCCCGCGGGTGTACTCCAGGGACGGCAGGTCCTCGAAGGTGGGCGAACGGCCCCCCAGAGCCTCGTCGATCTCGGCGTGCACCCGCTTCTCCACCTCCGGGTGGGCGCCCAGGAGATGGAAGACGAAGGCGAGCGTCGAGGCCGTGGTCTCGCTCCCGGCGACCAGGAAGGTGACCACCTGGTCGAGGACCTCGCCGTCGTCCAGCCCCTCGCCGGTCTCGGGGTGTTCGGCGCGCAGCAGCGTGGAGAGCAGATCGCCGAGGTCGGCGCCGGAGCGCCGGCGGTCGCGGATCATCTCGTCCACGATTCTCCGCAGCCGGGCATTGGCCCGGTCATAGCGGCGGTTGCCCGGGGTGGGGAGCTTCTCCATGATCCCCAAAGGCGCCATGGTGCGCTTGTAGATGCCGTGCGAGACGATGCGCAGACAGTGGCGGGCCTCGTCGATCGTCGCCTCGTCGATCCCGGTGGAGAACAGCGTCCGCGCGGCGACCCGCATCAGCAGCGCGTGCATGGTGTCGCCGAGGTCCAGGGTCCGCCCCGGCTCCCAGGAGCCGATCGCGGCGCGGGTGTCATCGGCGACCGCGGCGGTGTAGTCGGCGATCTTCGGGGTGTGGAACGCGGGCTGGATCATCCGCCGCTGAGTGCGGTGGTCCTCGCCCCGGGAGACCGAGAGGCTGTTCCCGAGCAACTGCCGCGCCTTGTCGAAGACCCCGCCCTTGTCGAACACACGGGGATTGAGCAGCACATGGCGGACCAGCTCGGGATGGCAGGCCAGATAGGCGCGGCTGGGCCCCAGCCTGACCTCCACCAGATCGCCGTGGGAGGGCAGGGAGGCCAGGAACTCCAGCGGACGGCGCCAGAGCGCCGCAGTGTGCCCCAGCAGCGGCACCGAGCCGGGCGCCGTGCCGGTGGTCCAGGAGTGCTCCGGCTGTGCGGAGCCCTTCGTGGAAGTCACGGTTCCCATTCCCTTACTGAATACGAGAGTTGACGTCGTTGACGGCCGTCTTGTAGCGCTTGTTGCTGATGGTCCAGACGAAGTTGCCGTAGATCAGATCGAGGAAGACGTCCTGCGTCAGTTGGTCGAACACCTTGATGCACTCAATGTCCTCGATCATGTCATCCAGCCGCGCCTGGAAGAACTCCTTGAACGTCGTCTCGTCGCTCACATCGCAGAGCCGGAAACAGTTGGTGATCTGGCCCAGTGAGACCTCGCGGTCATAGGAGTAGAAGTCGTTGACGATGGTGAGTCCGCGGGTGGTCATCCGTGCGGCCAGGCTTGTCCTGGCGTGCTCGGTGAACTCCGGATGCCGGTAGATCGGGTACGACATCTTCATCCAGAAGTCGACACCGATGTCCGTGACCCGGAAACGGAAATACTGCTCCGGGGAGGTGGTGCACAGCGCCGCCTTGATCGGCGAGTCGCGGAACATGTGGTCGCTGGTGACGAAGGCGCGCGCGGCCTCGTACGCGACCTCCGCGTCCTCGGGGCCGTAGTACTTCTCGCAGATCGCGCGCAGCTTCGGCAGGAAGAGATCGAAGTCATGGAGGGCGGGATCCATGTCGTCCCACACGAACGTCACGCAGTTCAGGACGCAGACGGCCTTGAACGCCTCCATGTCCTTGATATGGCGGGGGCTTTGAGACCAGAGCACCACCCCCATATAGGATATCCAGCGCTCATCGGAAACGGATTTACCGAGCGGGGCCACCGCCGCGTTGCAGTCGTCGATGACCTCGCGCAGTTCGGCGTCGGTCAATTCGACCTTGGTGGGCCGGGTGACGACATGGCGGTCGAACATCTCCTGGAAGCGGCCGGTGCACTCCTCCAGGTACGGGCGGACGCTGCTCCGGCTGATGTCCTGGGCCCCGGCCGCGGAAAGTCCTGTCGTCATGAGTTCCTCACAGTGGCCATGCGGGCGATCAGCTTCAGCGCGTTGACCGCGTCCGCGGTGAATGGGGCGTCGTCGAGGGCCCGCAGGGCCTGTGTCCGGCGGTCGTCGATCATCTGCTCGACGGCCTCCCGGGCGGTGGTGGCGGCGAAGATCTCCTGGATGGTCACGGCGTCCGACTCGTCGAGCAGCGGATTGCCGATGAGGCTGCGCAACCGCGCGGCCTGGGCGCTGTCGGAGCCGCGCAGGGCGAGCGCGATCAGGGTGGTGTTCTTCCCGGCCCGCAGATCGTCGAGCTGGGACTTGCCGGTGGACTCCGGATCGCCGTACACGCCCAGCAGATCGTCGCGGAGCTGGAACGCCTCGCCGAGCGGCAGGGCGTAGGCGGTGAACGCCTCCATGGCCTCCGGGGCGGCGCCCGCGATGGCGGCTCCGACGTGCAGCGGACGCTCGATGGTGTACTTGGCGGTCTTGTACCGGTTGACGGTGAGGGTGGCCTCGACGTCGTCCGTCAGCTCCCCGGTGGCCTGGAG
The DNA here is from genome assembly GCF_047218265.1 of Streptomyces sp. CY-1. Lineage (NCBI taxonomy): Bacteria > Bacillati > Actinomycetota > Actinomycetes > Kitasatosporales > Streptomycetaceae > Streptomyces > Streptomyces sp. CY-1. The sequence goes on along the minus strand of NZ_CP178393.1, from coordinate 1,619,053 downwards.
ATCGAGGTACTGGCCCAGCATCACCTCGGTGCGCATCTCCGACAGCAGCGGCAGTACGGCCTCGAACTGGGCGGGGGTGAGGCCGGCCGAGTGCAGCAGCTCGTCCGACCAGGTGAGCGCGAGGTCGCCGAGCAGCACCGCCCCGCTGACCCCGAACCGCTCGATCTGGTCCGGCCTGCGGTCGGCGGCGCACAGGGCGGCCAGGGTGCGATGGATGGTCGGCCGGCCGCGGCGGGTGTCGCTGTCGTCCATGACGTCGTCGTGGATCAGCGCGAAGGCGTGGAACATCTCCAGGCAGGCGGCCACCCGGAACACCGTGTCGGTGTCCTCACCGCCGCCGACGGCCTGCCAGCCGGTGACACACAACAGCGGCCGTATGCGCTTTCCGCCGGACAGGAAATCCTTGAGCAGTCCGGAGAGATACGGCAGATGGTGTTGCGGAGTGGTGTGGGCCTTGGCCGTCAGAAAGTCTTCGAGTACGACGTCCACCGACTCGCGGACGGTATCCGCGTCCAAGCGGCCGGGGCTGAGCGTGGGTGTGGTCATGCGACTGACTCCTCCACGTCGAAATGTCGAAATCCGTTGATTAAAGAGAAGAAAACAGGCACGCGGAAACCCTTGCTTCTCTGGAAAGATGGATTGCCGTCCGTGCTGTGTACGGCACCATGAAGGCAGAAGGCGGGATGTGACCGCTGCCCCATGGTCGATAGGTCGAACGCGCCGGTCGATGGGTCGAACGCGCCGCGACGGGCGCGAAGATCAGACGCTCAGGGGACCAGGGGATCGGCGCGGGTGGGGCATTTCCGCGCATGGAATCCAAGCCGGCCCGCAATGGGGCCCTGGCCGGTGCGACACCCGCGTCGACATCATCGGTTCGATGGATGCCAGGTGTGCGCGGGCACACTCAATTACGCCCATTTATTCCCCCTGAGTGCCGCCAGTCCCCCCACTCGGACATCAGCAGTCTAGACGCAAGATCGACGGATTCGGAAGCCCGTTCTGGTATCGCGCCTATCACTTGACGGCCGGGGGCCGGTGAGGTCTCGCCGCGCCGGGAGCGGTCCGAAACGGGCAACTCGCCCCGTACGCGGCGAGTATCAGGAGAATAAGCGGTGCGCAATATTGCGACAGAGGGTTCGTCGAAGGCTGAACGGGGCTCCGCCTTCCCCGGCGGAGCCCCGTTCAATAGCCTTGTGGTGTCCGATCTTGTGGTGCCGGACGTCGCCGTGCCGGACCTTGCGCTGTCAGACCTCGCGGTGTCAGACCTTGCGGTAGTCGTACGCCTCCGAGGCGGCCTGGAGCACCCCGTCCACATCCGCCCCGGTGGAGGCGGTGACGAGCGCCGCGACCGCCCCCTCCACGAGCGGCGCGTCCACCAATCGGGTGCCCTCCGGCAGTTCATCGCCCTCGGCCAGCAGCGCCTTGACGGCCAGGACCGCGCTGCCCAGGTCCACCAGGACCGCCACTCCGGCGCCCCGGTCGACCTCGTGGGCCGCCTCCGCTATGAGCTCCGGACTGGTGCCGAACCCGCCGTCCGCGGTGCCGCCAGCCGCGCGGACCGGTGCCGAGCCACCGCCGGACAGCCCCTTCGCCATCTCGGCCACCGAGTCCGCCACCGCCGCGCTGTGCGACACCAGCACTATGCCGACCAGCTTCTTCTCGCCCTCGTCGGTCATCGGGCCGCCTCCGCCAGTGCCGCGATGAGCAGTGCCGACGAGGTGGCGCCCGGGTCCTGGTGGCCCACGCTGCGCTCACCCAGATAGCTGGCCCTGCCCTTGCGCGCCAGCATGGGCACGGTGGCCAGGGCGCCCTTCTCGGCGGCCTCGCCCGCGGCCGCGAACGACCCGGTGGCCCCGCCCAGCGCCTCGACCGCGGGGAGCAGCGCGTCCAGCATCGTCTTGTCGCCGGGCGCGGCGCCGCCGAGCTGCGCCACCGCGTCCACCCCGGCCCGCAGCGCGTCCGCCAGTTGCTGCGGGGTGATCTGCTCGGCGTCGCCGAGCGCCTTTCCGGCCCGCCGCAGCAGCGTCCCGTACAGCGGTCCGGAGGCCCCGCCCACCTTGGAGATGAGCTGGCGCCCGGCCAGGATGAGGGTGGCCCCGGGCGAGCCCGGCGGCTCCTTCTCCAGCGCCTCGGCCACGGCGGCGAAGCCGCGCTGCATATTGGTGCCGTGGTCGGCGTCGCCGATCGCGGAGTCCAGATCGGTGAGACGGGCCGCCTCATGGCTCACGGACGTGGCCGCGGCGGTGAGCCATCGGAGGAAGAAAGGGGTGTCGAGCGTGTCATCGACGGCGGGTTCACTGCTGGACACAGGCGCCTCCTCGGTCGTAGCCAACGGCGACAGCGTACGTATCGGGGGCCGGCCGGCCTTCAGGCACCCCAGCGCAGCCCGGCGGTCCGCACGGGCGCGTCCCACAGCCGCAGGAGGTCCTCGTCGACCTGGCACAGCGTGATGGAGGCGCCCGCCATGTCGAGTGACGTGACGTAGTTGCCGACGAGCGTACGCGCCACCGTCACCTGCCGCTCGCCGAGCGCCCGGTGCACCTCGGCGGCGAAGCCGTACAGCTCGAGCTGCGGGGTCGCCCCCATGCCGTTGACCAGGAGCAGCACCGGGTTCTCCGGGCGCAGGTCCTCGACCACCACCTGCACGGCGTAGTCGGCGATCTCGTGGGAGGTCATCATCGCCCGTCGCTCACGCCCCGGCTCGCCGTGGATGCCAACCCCCAACTCCAGCTCCCCGGCGGGAAGTTCGAAGGTGGGGCCGCCCTTGGACGGGGTGGAACAGGGGCTGAGCGCGACGCCGAAGCTCCGCGAGAGCTCGTTCACCCGCCGGGCGATCGACTCCACCCGCTCCAGCGGCGCGCCCTCGGCGGCCGCCGCGCCCGCGATCTTCTCCACGAACAGGGTGGCCCCGGTGCCGCGCCGGCCCGCCGTGTAGAGGCTGTCGGTCACCGCCACATCGTCGTTGACCAGGACCTTCGCGACCTGGATGCCCTCGTCCTCGGCGAGCTCGGCGGCCATGTCGAAGTTGAGCACATCGCCCGTGTAGTTCTTGATGATGAACAGCACGCCCTGGCCGCTGTCCACCGCCGCCGCGGCGCGCACCATCTGATCCGGCACGGGGGAGGTGAACACCTCGCCGGGGCAGGCGGCGTCGAGCATGCCGCTCCCCACGAAACCGCCGTGCAGCGGCTCGTGTCCCGATCCGCCTCCGGAGATCAGCCCCACCTTGCCCTCGACCGGCGCGTCCCGCCGGACGATCACCCGGTTCTCGACGTCGACGATCAGTTCGGGGTGGCAGGCGGCCATTCCGCGCAGCGCGTCGGCGACCACCGTCTCGGGGACGTTGATGAGCATCTTCATGGGTGTGTCCGTCCTCCGCCGGATGGGGGCTGTGCACCGCTGCAACAGCCTACGGATCCGCCGCGTCCATGGCACCCCTTGGACACTGAGCCGGATGGCCCAATAGGACGAAAAAGGTACATAGATATCATATGGTGCGCGCATGGAGAATACTGCCGCACCGGCGGCCGCCGTCCTGCCCCCGCGCCCCCAGCCACGCCAGCCGCGGCGGTACCGCCGCCCGGCCCCCTGGCTCGGGCTGGTGGCCATCGGATACGCCGTGGTCCAGCTCGCCATGGTGATCCCGCACACCGGCCACGCGCTGGGCTGGGACGAGTCCGTGTACGTCTCCCAGGTCGATCCGCGCACCCCGCCCGCGTACTTCAGCGCACCCCGCTCGCGCGGCGTCAGTTTCCTGGTCGCGCCCCTCGTCGCCGCGACCGACTCCATTCCGGCGCTGCGGATCCTGCTCATGCTGATGTCCGCGGGCGCGCTCTACGGCGCCTTCCGGGTCTGGACCCGGCTGCTGCCCCCGGCTCAGGTCGCCCTGGCCGCGCTGCTGTTCTCCGGACTGTGGATCACCCAGATCAGCGGGCCCGCGGTGATGCCCAACCTCTGGGTGGCGATCGGCGCCGTCGCCGCCGTCGGCTGGTTCCTCCGCGCGCCGCACGAGACCAACGCCCGCTGGTGGCTGGCCGCCGTCCTCGCGGGCGTCACCCTGGTGCGCACCCCCGACGGAGGATGGCTCGCCCTGCCGCTCCTCGCCGGCGCGATCGGGGTGCGCACCTGGCGGCCCGCCCTGCCCGCGCTGATCGGCGGCCCGCTGCTCGGCGCCGCCCAGTGGATCGGTGAGGCGTACGACCGCTTCGGCGGCGTCGGCGAGCGGCTGAACGCCTCCAGCGAGGTCGAGGGCGGCATGGGCCTCCACTTCAGCGTGGGGGCCGCGCTGCGCAGCCTCAACGGACCTCAGCTCTGCCGCCCCTGCGAGGTGCCGCTGCGCCACCCGGAGCTGACCGTATGGTGGCTGGCGCTGCCCGTGCTGACCCTCCTGTGCGTCCATGCCGCGCTGCGCGACCGCCAAGAGCTGCGCCGGGTGCGGGTGGGGTTGGGCAGACCGGCCGTCCGGCTCCCGGCCGTACCGCTGACCGTGCTGCCCATCGTCTGCGCGGCCACCCTCGCCCTGCCGTATCTGCTGCTCATCGGCTACTCCGCACCGCGCTTCCTGATGCCCTCCTACGCGCTGCTGGCGCTGCCGATCGCCGGGCTGGTGTTCCGCGCGGTGCGGGCCGCGCGCTCACCGCAGCATCTGGCCGTCGCCCTCGGGGTGGTCATCACCCTCCATCTGGCCAGCCAGTTCGTCATCCTCCACCACACCGCCGAGCAGTCCGACCGCACCACCGGGCGCTATCGCACCGCCGCGCAGGGGCTGGAGCGGCTGGGGCTGCGGCCGCCCTGTCTGGTGACCGGCGACCGCGCCCTGCCCGTCGCGTACCACGCGGGCTGCTCCTCCGCGCAGACCAGCGGCAACAACCGGTCCACCACCCTGCCCACGCTGCTGCGCCGCGCCGCCCGTGAACCCACCGCGCTGCTGCTGCCGCGCGGCCGGACCCGGCCGCCGTCCTACGCCCGGACCTGGGTCGGCTATCCGCTGCCGGGCACCGAGTGGAACGCGTATCTGCCACCGGATCAGGCGCGGGAGTCGGAAGCCGGGAAATCCCGACAGGAGATGTCCGGAAACGGCCCGAGCATGGGCGCCATGACGATGACCTACCCGACCACGAGCTGGGCCGGATTCGCGGCGGCCGAGCCCGCCTTCGCCGACTACGCCCAGGACCGCTTCGGCCGCTACCGCCACCATGTGCTGGCCACCCTGCGCCAGGACGGCTCCCCGCGGGTGACACCGCTCGAAGTCAACTTCCTCTCCGGCGAGTTGTGGCTGGGCATGATGCCCGACTCGCGCAAGGCGCTGGACCTGCGCCGCGATCCGCGGTTCTCGGTGCAGGCCAACCCCGGCCCCGGCGACGGGCTGACCGAGGGCGATGTGCGGGTGAGCGGCCGGGCGGTCGAGGTGACCGACCCCGGGACGGTCGCCCGCTTCGCCCAGGAGGTCAGGCCGCCCGAGCCCTTCCACCTCTACCGTGCCGAGCTGACCGAAGTGGTGCACACCGCCCTGGAGAACGGGGAGATGGTGCTGCGCACCTGGCGTCCGGGCCAGCCGGTTCAGGTCGTACGGCGCGGCACCGACGACAGCCCGCCCCGGGTGGAGGGCTGAGGCCCGGGCCGTGGACCGGGTCGACGGGCCCGGTCCACGGCCCTTCCGTATTGTTGGAACACGTTCTACCGTGCCCCTCGATCCCAGGACGCTCCCAGACCGCCGACACGGCGCACGCGAGACTCCAGGAGGGGCCGTGGACCTCGAATACACCCCTGATCAGCGGCGGTTGCGCGATGAGCTGCGCGCGTACTTCGCCGAGCTGGTCCCCGATGACGCCTACGCCCGCTACGCCGACTCCACCGGGCAGAAGCGGTTCTACCGCGAGACCATCCGCCGGCTCGGCACCGACGGCTGGCTGGGGGTCGGCTGGCCCCAGGAGTACGGCGGGCGCGGGCTCGGCCCGGTCGAGCAGTTCATCTTCTTCGACGAGGCGGCCCAGGCCGGCGTGCCGCTGCCGCTGATGGCGCTCAACACGGTCGGGCCCACGATCATGCGGTTCGGCACCGAGGAGCAGAAGGCGTACTTCCTGCCCAAGGTCCTCTCCGGCGAGATCGACTTCGCGATCGGCTACAGCGAGCCCGACGCCGGTACCGACCTCGCCTCCCTCAAGACCCGCGCGGTGCGCGAGGGCGACGAGTACATCGTGAACGGCCAGAAGACCTGGACGACCAACGGCGACACCGCCGACTGGGTCTGGCTCGCGGTCCGCACCGACCCGGACGCCAAACCCCACAAGGGCATCAGCATCCTGCTGGTCCCGACCGCCGACCCCGGCTACTCCGCCACCCTCATCAAGACCCTCGCCTCCCACGACACCACCGCCAGCTACTACGAGAACATCCGCGTCCCGGTCACCCGCCGGGTCGGCCCCGAGAACGAGGGCTGGCGCATGATCACCACCCAGCTCAACTTCGAGCGGGTCACCCTCGCCGCCCACGGCACCATGGCCATCCGCGCCCTGCGCGGCGTCCGCCAGTGGGCCGCCGACACCAAGCTCCCCGACGGCCGCCGGGTGATCGACCTGGCCTGGGTACGCGGCCGGCTGGCCCGTACACACGCCCGGCTGGACGCCATGAAGGTGCTCAACTGGCAGATGGTGGACGCCCTCCAGCGCGACACGCTCACCCCGCAGGACGCCTCCGCCGTCAAGGTGTACGGCTCCGAGGCGCGCCGCGACGCCTACGCCTGGCTGATGGAGATCGTCGGCGCCGCGGGGCCGCTCAAGGAGGGCTCGGCGGGCGAGGTCCTCCATGGAGAGCTGGAGCGCGGCTACCGCAGCAGCGTCGTCTTCACCTTCGGCGGCGGCAACAACGAGATCCAGCGGGAGATCATCTCCTGGATCGGCCTGGGGATGCCGCGGGTGCGCCGCTGAGCCGCCGCGGCGGCCTCGCGCAACTGCCCCCGCACGCCCAGCACGTCGCTCAACGGTCACCATCGAAGCAGGACGGACTCCCGTCGGATGGCCCGGTCGCAGGGGCGGTGGGAGACGCGGTTTCGTCCTCCACACGCCCACGACATGTGGTGATGGCACGGGATTCTTATCGTGGGGTGGGAAGCGAGCGCCGGACGTTCACAAGGGACCGGACCTGTCAGCGGCCACGACCCCGGTCGTCGAGCGGCTGCGGAGGCTTCGTCGCCCTGGTCGACGGCTGCACCGCGTCGTGTGGCGAGGCGCTCGAAAGCAGGTCCGGACTACTACCCGGGGACTTATGGGTGAGGGTTCCCACGAGGGGCTTGCGCTCCGACCCAGGCTCGAGAACGAGGACATGGTCGACCTGCAAACCGGGTCGCACTCGGCGATTGCCCGGCTCTCTGGCTGGCGCGCGGCCAGTGCTGCACCGGTTCGCCCATGGACCACTCGGTCGCCGGTGTGGATCGGTGCTCCATGGGGCGAGGGCGGCGCACCGGAGAGCATGGATACGGTGCGGTCGCCTGACGCCCGGCGCCAGAGGAGGCACCGATGGTGCGAGCTGTAACCGTGGGACTCGCCGGTTCAGTCGAGAGCCTGGTCGCGGCCGGTTGGGCGGCCCGTGAGGCGCGGTTGCGCGACGCTCCACTGCGCATGGTGAACGCGTGGCCGGGCCCCGATCAGCCGGCGCTGACCCCGGGCCGGGAGGTGGCCTGGCAGTACTGGGCCGAACAAGCCCTGCGGGCTGTGCGGGCCGAGTTGGGCACCGATGATCCGGAATTGGAGATTCTCACCGCGCAGATTTCCGGCTATCCCGCGCGTGTGCTGCTGGCCGAGGCGGAAAGCTCCCAGGTGTTGGTGGTCGGCTCCCGCGCGATCGGGCCGGTCGCCGGGTTTTTTCTCGGCTCCGTCGGCCTGGAGGTCGCTGCCCGCGCCGCCTGTCCTGTCGCTTTGGTCCGGGCAGAGGGCGCCGCCATTCGGCACGGCGATGTGGTTGCGGGTGTCCAGCTCAAGGGCCGATACGACCACGTGCTGGCGTTCGCATTCGAGGCTGCCACCCGGCGTGGCGCGGCGCTTCGGGCCGTGTACGCCAGCAGATGCCTTGCCATCCGGGACTCGGTGCCCTGGGAGGCCGGCGTGGGGATGAGCGGCGTGGGGGAGGAGGCGGAGTGGGCGCTGGGCGAGGTGCTGGCGAGCTGGCGGCACAAGTTCCCCGATGTGCGGGTGTTCGCGGAGGTCACGGCGGACAGCCCGTCCCGGCGACTGGTGGGCGCCGCCGCCGGGGCGGCGCTGATCGTTGTTGGCCGGGGTCGGCGCCAGATGGGCCTCGGGCCCCGGCTGGGGCCTGTCGGACAGGCTGTGGTGCACCACGCGGCCTGCCCGGTCGCGGTTGTTCCCCGCGATTGACTTCTTCATCCCCATTCCGGCGCGGAATCACCCAGGAAGACCGTTTTCGGTAGATGGTGGCGCCCGGCCGTCCAGTCGGACCCGCCGCTCAAGGGGAGTTCGCGGGCGTGGTCAGGGGGATACTCGCCAGCGTCACGACGGCCCGTATCGGTAGCGGGAGGCTCAGCCGTGGGTGGCCTTCTGCCACAGGGATCGCGACCGCACCGGCATCTGGGCACGGCGATTCGACGCTGTGGGGTGCTGTCGCCCGATTAGGCTTCGAGAGCTGGGTCAGCATGGTCGGTAGGAGCTGCTGACGGTGGCCTGGGCTGCCTGAGGCCGTGGCCTCACGGGACAGGGCCGTGGGAGACATGTATGGAGTGGTTGGTCTCGCTGGTTGGCGTCGGGCTGGTCATGGCTGCCCTGCGAGACCTGTTCCACACCCTCTGGCACCCCACCCGCCATGGCGGTCTGAGCCGCCTCGTCATGACGGCCCTGTGGAGACTGGCGCGGCATGTCCGTGCACGCAGGCGTGTGGTCGGGCTCATCGGGCCGCTCGCCATGGTGACGGTGATTGGCATGTGGGCCGTCATCATCATCCTGGGATGGGCCATCGTCTATTGGCCTTACATGCCAGAGGCATTCACCTTCACGCCCGGTTCCAAGGCGGCGCAGCAGCCGGCGCTGCTCGACTCCGTGTACCTGTCGCTTGTCACCATCGCTACTCTGGGGCTGGGGGACGTCGTGCCCACCGAAGGCTGGCTCCGACTGGTTTCGCCGTTGGAGGCGCTCATCGGTTTCGTTCTCCTGACCGCCACGGTCTCCTGGATGCTCGAGATCTACCCGGCGCTGACTCGCAGGAGGGTCCTGGCCATCCGGCTGGCGCTACTGCGTGGCTCGAACCCGACGGCCGGGCAGCTCGACTGCGCTGTGGGGGCTCTGCTGCTGGACAGTCTGGCCACTGACATCGTGCGCGTCCGCATCGACTTCACCCAGTACGCCGAGGCCTACTACTTCCATGATGGCGAGGACCACGCCTCTCTCGCGGCCACGGTGGGCTATGCCGCTGCCCTCGCTGAGCGCGGGCAGGCAGCTCGGCGTCCGGACGCGTCTCTGGCCGGTGACCTGCTCGCTCGTGCGCTGGAAGACCTCGCTACTACCCTTGACCAGCGTTTTCTCCATACGGGGGGCACACCGACGGAGGTTTTCGCCGCCTACGCCGCTGACCACGGCCGCTGCCGCCGTCCTGATGACTCTGCCCAGGCGGCCTCCTCGGTGCCGCCTGGCGCGGATGGTCCACAAGGATGAGCGGAGCGCTCTCGCTTCCGCCCGTCGTCGTGAAGGAATCCCTCGGTCTGTCGTTCATCGGCTCGGCTCCTCGGCGTCAGCACCTTGAGAAAGCGGGTCCGGCCTTCCACGGCGGTGGGATGAGCCGTGTCTCGGCCCGAGCCTCTTTCAGCGCGACTGGCAGCGGCTCCAGCTCAGCCGCGAGTTCCGCCGTGCGATCCGCGGGTACGTCCCCGGACCGGAGAGGTACCCGCTGCCCGGCAGCGATGTCCGGCCCGCATTCGCCCGCACAGCGGTGCGGGTGTGCGCATTCGGTCGACCACTCCCGTGTCGGGGCCGGAATTCCCACCCTCACGACCGGATGTGTGCACAGATTGAGCCCAGTGCCAGGCCGATGACCGGGGTGAGCTGTGTGAGCACGGAGACTCTTCCTTCGGCCGAGGGATCCATCATCGGCAAGGCTGGTCTGGCCGCCCTGGTCGATGTTCTGCGGGTGCGCGGATACACGGTGATCGGCCCCACGGTGCGGGACGGTGCCATCGTCCTGGAGGAGCTGGAATCCGCGGCTCAGCTACCGTACGGATGGGGCGTCGATCTGGAAGCCGGACAGTACCGGCTGCGGTCGCGTACGGATGGTGCGGCCTTTGCCAACGCGGCCGGTCCGCAGTCGTGGAAGACGTTTCTGCACCCCGCCAGGGTTCGCCAGTGGACGGCCGAACGAGCGGGTGGAGAGCTGGTCATCGAGCCGGACGTCACCCCGCCTCCCCGCTTCGCGTTCCTCGGTGTCCGCTCCTGCGATCTGCGGGCCATCGCCGTCCAGGACCGGGTGCTCACCGCCGGGCCGCACCCCGACCCGGTCTATCGGGGCAGGAGGTCCGGGGCGTTTCTGGTGGCGGTGGAGTGCACGGAGCCCGGTGGGACCTGCTTCTGTGTCTCAATGGGCACGGGCCCGGCCGCCGGGCCCGGGTACGACCTGGTGCTGACCGAGCTGGTCGACGACGAGGGGCACCGGTTCTGGATCCGCAGTGGCAGCTCCGAGGGGGCCGAGATCCTGGCGGAGCTGCCGGGCGAACCGGCTTCCGAGGCCGTCTGCCGGGCCGCCGCGGGCGCCGTCGCGTCCGCCGCCGACCGGATGGGCCGCACGATGCCGGACACCGACCTGCAACGGCTGATGGCGGAGACGCTGGAAGCGCCACGCTGGGACGATGTCGCCTCTCGGTGCCTGACCTGCGGCAACTGCACCATGGTGTGTCCGACCTGCTTCTGCACCACCACCGAGGATGTCACCGACCTGACGGGGGACCACGCCGAGCGCTGGCGGGTCTGGGACGTCTGCTTCGACCTGGACTTCTCCTACTTGCCGGGCGGACCCGTACGCGCCTCGCCGCGCAGCCGCTACCGGCAGTGGCTCACCCACAAACTGGGCACCTGGTACGACCAGTTCGGGTCCTCGGGATGTGTGGGCTGCGGGCGGTGCATCGTCTGGTGTCCGGTCGCCATCGACATCACCGAGGAGGCCGCGGCCCTGCACGACTGGACCCGGCGTGCGGAGGACGAGCCACGATGACCGGGTGGCCACTGCTGCTGGAGACCCTTCCGCGGGTCCAGCGCGACCGGCTGTTCACGCTCGCCGACGAGCGGGACTTCTCCGCGGGCAGCACCCTGTTCGACGAGGGCGGCATCGCCGACCGGTTCTGGCTGATCCGTTCCGGTGAGGTCGCCCTGGATGTGTACGTCCCCGGCCGTCGGGCTCAGGTGGTGGAGACCCTCGGGCCGCGGCAGCAGCTCGGATGGTCGTGGATCTTCCCGCCGTACCGCTGGCATCTGGGCGCCCGTGCCTTGGGGGCCGTGCGGACGTGGGAGTTTCCCGCTGCCGAGGTGCGTGAGTTGTGCATGGCCGATACAGAGCTCGGATACGAGCTGATGCTGCGCTGCGCGGCGCTGATCGCCGACCGGCTCCAGGCCACCCGGTTGCGGCTGCTCGACCTGTACACACCGCATGGAAGCGTCCCGTCGTGACCACCGTGCCCTTGCCATACCGGGTGACCGCCGTCTCGGAGGAGACCGCGGACTGCGTGTCGCTCGAGGTGACACCGGTGGGACGAGCGCTGCCGGAGTTTTCGCCGGGCCGGTTCGCCATGGTGTACGCCTTCGGCGTCGGTGAGGTGCCGATCTCGGTCAGTGCGATCCGTGACGGCCACCGTCTGGTGCACACCGTGCGCGCGATCGGGGCGGTCACCGGCGCGCTGTGCCGGCTCAGGGCGGGGGACGCGGTCGGCCTGCGGGGCCCCTACGGCATCGGCTGGGACCTCGACGCCGCGGCCGGATCCGACGTCCTGGTGGTCGCCGGCGGCATCGGGCTCGCCCCGCTGCGCCCGGTGGTGCGCCATGTGCTCGACCACCCCGGCCACTACGGCCGCCTCCACGTGCTGATCGGGGCCCGCACCCCTGCGGATCTGCTCTTCGGAGAGGAACTGGAGCACTGGCGGCGCGCCTCGGCACAGGTGGAGGTGACCGTCGACCGGCCCGGCCCGGGCTGGCGTGGCAGCGTGGGCGTGGTCACCACTCTGCTGGACCGGGCCGACTGGCGCCCGCCTCGGACCACCGCGCTGATCTGCGGTCCCGAGGTGATGATCCGGCACACCGCCCGGGCGCTGCTCGCCCGCGGCCTGCCCGTGCCTCGGATCCAGGTGTCGTTGGAGCGGAACATGCGCTGCGGTACCGGCCACTGCGGGCACTGTCAGCTCGGGCCGCTCCTGCTGTGCCGGGACGGCCCGGTGGTCGGCTACGACCGTACCCGGTCCCTGCTGGCCGTGAGGGAGCTGTGAGATGGATTCCGACGCCCGCCCCTCCCTCGCCGTGTGGAAGTTCGCCTCATGCGACGGCTGCCAGCTCACCCTGCTCGACTGCGAGGACGAGCTGCTGCCGCTCACCGGCCGGCTGCGCATCGCACACTTTCTGGAGATGTCCACTGCTGAGGACTCACAGGAGCCGGCCACTCTGGCGGGGACCGGACCGTACGACCTCTCCCTGGTCGAGGGATCCGTCACCACCGCCGAGGACGTCCAGCGCATCCACCACATCCGGCGGATCTCCCGCCGCCTGGTCACCATCGGGGCCTGTGCCACCGCGGGCGGCGTCCAGGCGCTGCGCAACTTCGCGGACGTCGAGGAGTTCCGCGCCGCGGTCTACGCCGGCCCGGAGTACATCGCGACCCTGGACACCTCCACCCCGATCTCGGCGCATGTACCGGTCGACTTCGAGCTGCGTGGGTGCCCGATCGACCGCGGCCAGCTACTGGAGGTGATCACGGCGTTTCTGGCCGGGCGCAGGCCGAACATCTCCGGTCAAAGCGTCTGCTTCGAGTGCAAGCGGCGCGGCACGACCTGTATCACCGTCGCGCACGGCACTCCCTGCCTGGGGCCGGTCACCCACGCCGGGTGCGGTGCCCTCTGTCCCGCCTACGGGCGTGGCTGTTACGGCTGCTTCGGGCCGGTCGCGCAGCCCAACCTGGAATCCATGGTGAGCCAGTTGCGTCATGACGGCATGTCCGAGCGGGATGTCCTGCGCGTCTTCCGCACCTTCAACGCGGCCTCGCCCGAATACGCCCCCGTACCCGGGCTCGCCGCCCAGGGGCCCACCGAGCCCCCGGCGGAGGAAGAGCCCCGATGAGCCACCGCGGATCCCGCGTCCTGCGCCTGGACGCACTCGCCCGGGTGGAGGGCGAGGCCGGCCTCCATCTGACCGTGCACGACGGGACGGTGGCCGAGGCGCGGCTGCGGATCTACGAGCCACCCCGCTTCTTCGAGGCGTTCCTCGTCGGGCGCGGGCACGGCGAGCCGCCCGACATCACCTCACGGATCTGCGGGATCTGCCCGGTCGCGTACCAGATGACCGCATGCCAGGCCATCGAGCAGGCCTGCGGGGTGACGGTGGGCGGACCGCTCGCGGAACTGCGGCGGCTGCTCTACTACGGCGAATGGATCGAGAGCCAGTCCCTGCACATCCATCTGCTGCACGCCCCCGACTTCTTCGGCCACCCCAGCGCGGTCGAACTCGCCCGCGACCAACGCGGCGCCGTGGAACGCGGCCTGCGGATCAAACAAGCGGGCAACGCCATCATGGAACAACTCGGCGGCCGCGCCATCCACCCGATCAACGTCCGCATCGGCGGCTTCTACCGCGCACCCGCTCCGGCGGAACTCATCCCGCTGGCCGAGCGGCTGCGCCGGGCTCATGACGACGCGCTGGAGACCGTGCGCTGGGTGTCCGGCTTCGACTTCCCCGATGCCGCCTACGACGGCCCGCTGCTGGCGATGCGGGACCCCGGCCGGTACGCCATCGACTCCGGAACCCCCGCCGTCATGGCCGCGGGGGCCGGCTCAAACGGCGCCACCCCCGTAGGAGCGCTTCCGGTGGAGGAGTTCGAGCACCACGTGGTGGAACGGCAGGTCCCCCACTCGACCGCCCTGGTGTCCGAGCTGGACAGTCACCACTACCTGACCGGCTCACTGGCCCGGTACGCGATCAGCGGACAGTGGCTCCACCCTTCGGCCCTCGAAGCCGCGTGGGAGGCGGGGCTCGGCGATCCGACCACCGGGGCGGTGTGCCGCAATCCGTTCCGGAGCATCATCGTCCGCGCCGTCGAGGTGGCCCACGCCGTGGCCGAGGCACTGCGGATCATCGACGCCTACGAGCCGCCCTCCCGGCCGTACGTCGAGGTGCCACCGCGCTCGGCGACCGGCTGCGCGGCCACCGAGGCGCCGCGCGGGCTGCTCTACCACCGCTACGCCATGGACGCGGACGGCACCCTCACCCTCGCCCGTATCGTGCCACCCACCGCGCAGAACCAGGCCGCCATCGAGGACGACCTCCGCCGCCAGGTGCAGTCCCGCCTGGACGGGCCGGGCGAGCCGGCCGACGACGAGGAGCTGACCGCGCTGTGCGAGCGGGCCGTTCGCAACCATGACCCGTGCATCTCCTGTTCGGCGCACTTCCTGGACCTGACGGTGGAGCGCGGATGACGGGCCGGGTGGTGGTCATCGGCGTGGGCAATCCGTTCCGCCGGGACGACGGAGCCGGCCCGGCCGTCATCGAGGCACTGCGCGCCAATCCGCCGGGGGACACGCTGCTGCTCGACAGCGACGGCGAGCCCGGGAGGATGCTCGGCCTCTGGCACCGTCTGGACGCCGTCGTCGTGGTCGAGGTGGTGCACGCGCATCCCGGGCAGCCGGGGCGGCTGCACACCCTGACGGCAGAGCAGGCCGCGCGTTCGGCGGCGCGCCCGGCCAGTACGCACGCCTTGGGCCTCGGTGAGACGTTCGCCCTGGCCGCGGCGCTCGACCGGATGCCCCGGGAGCTCACGGTGCACGCCGTCGAAGGGGCCGATTTCAGCCTCGGGCGCGGGCTCAGCCCGCCGGTGGCCGACGCGTTCCCCGCATTGCTCCGCCATGTGGCCAGGGCCATCGCCGACGCTCACGACCGCCTGCGGCACACAGTCGGTCAACTGATGGGGCATCAGGAGACCGCATAGCCGACGGTCTCGGCGGCGTCGCGCCTGGCTTGAGCCGTTCGGGGCGTTGGGGGCGACCGCCCGCGCGTGGTTTCCCACGCTGGCCGATCCGGTTCCTAGCATGACCGAGGGCCCGGCCAGGCGGCTTCCGCCCCACGGCCGGGCCCGGGCTCCGCGCACAAGCTCACGACCACACCGGACGGAAGTGCCGCCCCCATGGATCAGCCGGCCATCGCTCCCCATTCCACCCCACCGGGGCGGGCGTGAGGGCTGTCGACCATCAGCGGCCGGTCCGCCGCCTGGTGGCCGTCGGTGGCGTGGTGCAGGGTGTCGGCTTCCGTCCCTTCGTCCATGCCTTGGCCACCGAACTGGGCCTGTCCGGACGAGTGGCCAACGGACCGGCCGGGGCCCGCATCGAGATCGAGGGCGGCCCCGACGCGGTGGCCGCCTTCTGCCACCGGCTGACGGCGGACGCACCCCCGCTGGCGGACATCGTCTCGGTGGCCACCTCCGAGATGCCCTCGACCGGCGGCACCGGCTTCGCGATCGTGCCCTCCACGACGGGCCACGGCCGCACCCTGGTCCCGCCCGACGCCGCCACCTGCGACGCCTGTCTGACGGAGCTTGCCGATCCGGCCGACCGCCGCCACCGGCACCCGTTCATCACCTGCACCGACTGCGGCCCGCGCTTCACCATCACCACCGTCATGCCGTACGACCGGGCCATGACCACCATGGCGGCGTTCCCGATGTGCCCGGACTGCGCGGCGGAATACACGGACCCGTCCGACCGGAGGTTCCACGCCCAGCCCATCGCCTGCTGGGCCTGCGGGCCACGCTTGAGACTCACCGGCGCCGTACGACGGGAGGACGGGGCCGCGTTGGCCGAAGCCCGGCGGATGCTGGAGGCCGGGGCGATCCTGGCGGTCAAGGGCATCGGCGGCTATCACCTGGTCTGCGACGCCACCGCCGCGAGGACCGTGGGCGAACTGCGACGCCGCAAGGCCCGTGGCGACAAGCCGTTCGCCGTCATGGCGCCTGATCCCGACACCGCCGCCCGGCTCGGCCACCTCGGCCCGGCGGAGCGCCGCGTGCTCACGGGGCGGTCGCGTCCCATCGTGCTGTTGCGCCGCCGAACTCCGTCTCCGCTCGCACCGCAGGTGTGTCCGGGCAGCCCGGACATCGGGGTGATGTTGCCCTACACCCCGTTGCACCGGCTCTTGTTCGGCCTTCCGGGCGATCCACCTGGTCCCGGCGTCTTGGTGGTGACCAGTGGGAACATCTCCGGCGAGCCGCTGGTGACCGACGACCGGGAGGCGCTGCGCCGTCTGGACGGGCTGGCCGATGCCCGGCTCTCGCATGACCGGCCCATTGTGGTCGCCTGTGACGACTCGGTGGTCCGGGTCCGTGCGGACGGTTCGCCGCTGCCGGTCCGCCGCTCGCGCGGCTTCGCCCCGGTGCGCATCCGTCTTCCGGTGGCCGTCCGTCCGGTTCTCGCGGTCGGTGGGGATCTGAAGAACACCCTGTGCTTGGCAGAAGGCGACTCCGCCTGGCTGTCCGCCCACATCGGGGACATGGACAGCCTGGCCGCCCAGCGGGCCTTCGAGCGCGCCGAGGGGCATCTGCGCGCGCTCACCCGCGTCGAGCCGGTCCGCGTCGCGGCTGATCGCCACCCCGGCTACCGGACCGCGCGATGGGCACGGCGTGACGGACGGCCGCTCACCCTGATCCAGCACCACCACGCCCACATCGCTTCCGCCATGGTGGAGCACGGACTGGACGAGCCGGTGCTCGGCGTCGCCTTCGACGGCACCGGCTACGGCGACGACGGCGCCGTCTGGGGCGGCGAGGTGCTGCTGGCCGACTACGCGGGCTACCGCCGCCTGGCGCACCTGGCGTACGCACCCCTGCCGGGCGGTGACGCGGCGGTGCGCAATCCGTATCGGATGGCACTGGCGCATCTGCGCGCGGCCGGTCTCGCCTGGGCGCCCGACCTGCCGTGCGCGGCCGCCTGCCCACCCGAAGAACTTCGGCTGCTGGAAAGCCAGTTGGCGCGCGGTATCGCGTGTGTGCCGACCTCCAGCATGGGGCGGCTGTTCGATGCCGTGTCCTCGCTGGTCGGCGTCTGTCACCGGGCGGGGTACGAGGCTCAGGCCGCCGTGGAGTTGGAGGCCGCGGCCCTGACCGCCGACGGGGCGCGGGACGGCTATGCCTTCGCGCTCGAGGATCCCGCATCGCTGCTGGGCGCGATCGTGGCCGATCTCCGCACGGGTACGGCGGTCCCGCTGATCGCCGCCCGCTTCCACCTGGCGGTCGCCGGTGCGGTCCGCACGGCCTGCCGGAAGGCACGCCGGAGCACGGGAGCGCGGACGGTCGTCCTCACCGGCGGGGTGTTCGCCAACGCCCTCCTGGACGAGATGTGCACCGCCGGGCTGGGCGAGGACGGTTTCACCGTCCTCGGGCACACGGTGGTGCCGCCCGGCGACGGCGGCCTGGCCCTGGGACAGGCGGTCATCGCCGGCCGCGTCGCCGACGACTGAGGAACCGAGGAGGAGCACATGTGCCTGGCGGTACCCGGCCGCGTGGTCGGCATCGAGGAACGGGACGGCACGCCGATGGCGCGGGTCGACTTCGGCGGGGTGGTCAAGGACGTCTGCCTCGCCTATCTGCCGGAGATCCAGGTCGGTGAGTACGCGATCGTCCACGTCGGCTTCGCCATCCAGCGGCTCGACGAGGAATCCGCCCTGGCCACCCTCCGGCTCTTCGAGCGGATCGGGGCACTGGACGAAGAGTTCGGCGATGCCTGGGAACGTGCGGCGGCCGAGGTGGAAAGGGCGCCCGAGGAGGAGAACCGGTGAAATACATCGACGAATTCCAGGATCCTGCCCTGGCCCGACGGCTCCTGGACGACATCGCCCGGACGGTCACCCGGCCCTGGGCGATGATGGAGGTCTGCGGTGGTCAGACCCACTCGATCATCCGGCACGGCATCGACCAACTGCTGCCCGAGAACATCGATCTGATCCACGGGCCGGGCTGTCCGGTCTGCGTCACACCGCTGGAAGTGATCGACAAGGCGCTGGAAATCGCCTCGCGCCCGGGCGTGGTCTTCTGCTCGTTCGGCGACATGCTCCGGGTGCCGGGAAGCGACCGCGACCTGTTCCGGATCAAGAGCGACGGCGGTGACGTCCGTGTCGTCTACTCACCGCTGGACGCGCTGCGGATCGCCCAGCAGACTCCGGACCGGCAGGTGGTGTTCTTCGGCGTCGGCTTCGAGACCACCGCGCCCGCCATCGCCATGGCGGTCCACCAGGCCAAACGGCTCGAGGTCCGAAACTTCAGCCTGCTGGTCTCACATGTCCGGGTGCCGCCGGCCATCGAGGCGGTCATGCGATCACCGGACTGCCGCGTCCAGGCGTTCCTCGCCGCCGGGCACGTATGCAGCGTGATGGGCACCACCGAGTACCCCGGCCTCGCCGACACCTACAAGGTGCCCATTGTGGTGACCGGATTCGAGCCGCTGGACATCCTGGAGGGCATCCGGCGGGCGGCCCGCCAACTCGAGCGAGGAGAATACCGCGTCGAGAATGCCTACCCACGCGCCGTGCGCCCGCAGGGCAATCCGGTCGCCCTGAGTGTGCTGAGAGAAGTGTTCACCACCACCGACCGCGCCTGGCGCGGCATCGGCACCATTGCGGACAGTGGCTGGCGGCTGTCGGATGCCTACCGTGACCACGACGCCGAGCACCGGTTCGATGTCACCGGACTGGTCACCGAAGAGCCCGCGGTGTGCCGCAGCGGAGAGGTGCTCCAGGGCCTGATCAACCCCCACGAATGCGCGGCCTTCGGCACCACCTGCACTCCGCGCACACCGCTCGGCGCGACCATGGTCTCCAGCGAGGGCACGTGCGCCGCCTACTACCTGTACCGGCGTCTGGCCACGCCCCGCACGGAGGAGACGGCTTCCGTTGACTGACATCACCGCCGACACCGAAGGCTGGTCCTGCCCGACGCCGCTGCGCGACCACCCGGTGGTGGTGATGGGCCACGGCGGCGGGGGAGCGCTTTCCGCGGAGCTGACCCGGCACCTCTTCCTCCCGGCCTACGGCAGCGAGGCGCTGCGAGGACTCACCGACTCGGCCGCCGTCACGCTCGGCGGTGCCCGGCTGGCCTTCTCGACCGACTCCTACGTCGTCCGCCCGCTGTTCTTCCCCGGCGGCGGCATCGGGGATCTGGCGGTCAATGGCACCGTCAACGACCTCGCCATGAGCGGAGCCGTCCCCGCGTACCTGTCCTGCGCGTTCATTCTGGAGGAGGGCACCAGGCTGAGCACCGTCGGCCGGATCGCCCAGGCACTGGGCGCGGCCGCCCGAGCGGCGGACGTCACCGTGGTCACCGGCGACACCAAGGTGGTCGACTCCGGCCACGGCGACGGTGTCTACGTGAATACGGCGGGCATCGGGCTGATCCCCGAGGACGTGGACATCCGTCCACAACGTGCCCGGCCCGGTGACGTCGTGATCGTCAGCGGGCCGATCGGACAGCACGGCATCGCCATCCTCAGTGTCCGCGAAGGGCTGACGTTCGGCACCGAGGTGGTCAGTGACACCGCGCCTCTGGCCGGACTGGTCCAGGCGATGCTCGCCGTCACCCCCGAGATCCACGTCCTGCGCGACCCGACGCGCGGCGGCCTGGCCGCCGCGCTCAACGAGATCGCGACCGCCTCGGACACCGGAGTCATCCTGGAGGAGGGGGCGGTGCCTGTCCCGGAGGCGGTGGCCACCGCCTGTGCCCTCTTGGGCCTGGACCCTATGTACGTGGCCAACGAGGGCCGCCTGGTGGCCTTCGTGCCCAGGAAACATGCCGATGCGGTACTGGACGCGATGCGTGCCCATCCGCTGGGACGTGAGGCGGCCGTGATCGGCACGTGTGTGGCCGAACACCCCGGCATGGTCGTCGCCCGCACCGGACTCGGCGGGACCCGGATCGTCGATCTGCCGCTGGGCGAGCAACTGCCCCGGATCTGCTGAACGGCACGGTCTCCAGGTGGCAGGAAGACAGCCGCGGACCGGACACTGGAAGTGGAAGAGCCGCCGAACGCCGTGCGGAGGGAGGAACTCCAGTGTCCGAGACCCCGCACATCGTGAGCGATGTGATGACACGGACGGTGGTCGCCGTCGGGCGTGACGCGTCGTTCAAGGAACTGGTGCAGACGCTGGGCCAGTGGCGCGTGAGCGCCATGCCGGTGCTGGAGGGTGAGGGGCGTGTCATCGGCGTCGTCTCCGAGGCGGATCTGCTGCCCAAGGAGGAGTTCCGGGACAGCGATCCGGACCGCTTCGAGCAACTGCGCCGGCTCCCCGACCTCGCGAAGGCGGGGGCGGTGACGGCGGAGGAGTTGATGAGCTCCCCGGCGGTGACCGTGCACCCGGACGCCACGTTGCCCGAGGCGGCTCGGATCATGGCCGTCAGAGGGGTCAAACGGCTTCCCGTGGTCGACGCCGAGAGCAAGTTGCAGGGAATCGTCAGCCGGGGGGATCTGCTGAAGGTCTTCCTCCGCTCGGACCTGGACATCGAGGAAGAGGTCCGTCGCACGGTGGTGGCCTACCTTCTCCCCGGCAGCAGTGTCCATGTGCAGGTGCGGGAGGGAGTCGTGACGCTCAGCGGACACCTCCGCGACACCGCGCTGATCCCCGTGGCCGCTCGCCTTGCTCGGGCCGTGGAAGGTGTCGTGGACGTGGAATGCCATTTCCGGGGCGTCGGACCGGACGAGGCGGAGCGCACGGCCTGAGGGCGATCCCTCCGGGACACGCGACCGGTACTACGGCTCAATGTCCAGCACATCCTGGACCGGCCGCCGAGGGGTCCGCGTACCCGGAGGGCCGTATCCAAGCCGCAGCACCATCTGCACATAGGCCATGCCCGCCATCGGGTCGCGCAGTGGCCAGCGCAGGTCGTGCCACTCGAGGGCCTGAGCGACGAACGAGGCGGCCAGTCCCTCCAGCGTGGCCCGCAGCAGCACCCGCTCCACCGCCTGGCCGGTGCGCAGCCACTCCACGGGGCGGTCGCGTGAGGTGCTCAGCAACGCCAGGTGAGGGGAGGTCTCGAAATCGGCGGTCGCGCGGCCGGGGATCGACTTGCCGCCCGCGAAGTCACGCATGGGGGCTTTGCCGATCCGGCGGCGCGGCCCGAAGGCGTACTCCGGGACCCCTTCGGTGGCCGGACGCGTATCGTCCGCCCTGCGGGTGAAGCGGTCCAGGTCCGCGGCGGCGCCTGCATCGGTGAGGTTGCGGGCCTCACCTTCTCGCACCAGGTCCAGGACGGACTGCAGATGCCAGCCGGAGGCGAAGGACAGCGAAACGTGCTCCTGGTCCGCTGCGTCGACCAGGGCGGTCCGCACGGACATGGGGATCTCTGTCTCGGCGAAGGGATACCGGCTGCTGTGCCGGGTGCGCACGGCGGGGTACAAAGCGGCCGGGTCGTCTTCATCGCCGAGCGGGCCGGTCAGCGTCAGGGAGGCCAGCAGCATCGGCTCGCTGGGGTCGGGCAGCACCCGGGTCGTCGCCTGCCAGCCTTCATGGGCGACCGCGACCCGCAGGTTCATCAGGGCGGCGCCACAGCCGATGTGCAGGGCCCGGAGCACGGGGTCGGTGTGCGGCAGGGAGCCGCGGAGGTCGGCCCGCAGGTGGAAGACGCGGTTGCGCCGGGAGTACTGGAAGCGCCAGGGCTGGGCGTTGTGCATCGACGGGGCGGCCGTGGCGTCCCGTACCAGAGCCATGACCACCGCTTCGGAGAGCGAACGCGCACTGCGGTGCGTCGCTGGGGACCCGCGGGGGCCGGTCGCCTCCCGTTGCCCTTCCGGCCTGTGCCCGCTGGGGTGAATGTGTGCGTCCGGACCGGGGAACACAAGGGTGACCTGGCCGGTGTCCGACCACCGCACGTCATAGGGAGGTGTCCCGTCGTCGTGGTGGAGTCCGACGATCTCACCATCCCGTTTGGTGGCACCGCTGGTGGGGCTTTCGACAATCAGTTCGTCGCCGACTTGGGCACGCATCGACATCCCGCCTCTCTGCCTGACTTCCAATGTGTCACCGCCGGTGAGCGGTGTCCTGGGGGCGGAGAGCCCTCGAGCGAGGGGCCGAACGGCCCCTTTGTGGGCCGTGTGGCCACGAGAGGGAGCCATGAGGCTCATTCGGCGGCGGGGACGAGTCGGCAGGCTGTATAGCTGGCATGCTCTATAAGGGAACACGGGCCGACCCACCGCGAGTCTGCGAGAGGAGTCGGGACATGCACCACAGAACGGTCGGAGACCTCATGACACGTCCGGTGGTCCAGGCACCGCGTGACATGCCGTTCAAGGAACTCGTACAACTGCTCACGGAGCACGATGTGACCGCCGTGCCGGTCGTGGACGGTTCGGGACGTCCGGTCGGCGTCGTGTCCGAGGGTGATCTGCTGCGCAAATCGTCCGGCCAGGCGGACCCGTCCGGTCTCCTCCCGGTCCCGCATCTGGAGGCGTGGGAACGGGCGAAGGCGCAGGGCGCGAAGGCGGAGGAGCTGATGTCGGCACCCGCGGTGTGCGCGCGCCCGGAGTGGACGGTCGTCGAGGCGGCCCGGGTGATGTCGGACGGGAACATCAAGCGGCTTCCCGTGGTGGACGAGACCGACAAGCTGCTCGGCATCATCAGCCGTGGCGACCTGCTGCGGGTCTTTCTGCGTCACGACGACGCGATCCTCGACGAGATCGAAAGGGATCTGCTGCGACGGACCCTGCGACTGGCTCCCTCGGCCGTGACAGTCGATGTGCGGGAGGGCGAGGTCACACTGGACGGATCGGTCGAGGCCAGGAGTCTGGTCCCGGTCATTGTGCGGTTGTGCCGGGGCGTGGACGGGGTGGTATCGGTCACCGAGCACATCGCCTACGGCACCGATGACACCGGCGGTTCCGCCGCGGCCGCGTGAAACCCGGCACCCCAGCACCCGGCAGGAGGCACTGCCATGGAACAAGTGGTCACCGTGGGTCTCGACGGCTCGGCCGAGAGCCTGGCCGCCGCTCGCTGGGCCGCCGACGAGGCGGAGCGGCGTGAGCTGGCGCTGTGCCTGACGCACGCGTGGATCCTGCTGTGCCCGCCCACACCCGACAGCCCAGCGGCGGAAGAACAGAACTACTGGGCGAAGCGGATCGTGCACGACGCGCACACCGAACTGGCCAGCGGCCATCCGAAGCTGACCATCATCGAGGACCTGGTCGCGGACGAGGCCGAGACGGCCCTGCTCGACGCGGCGGCGCGGTCCCGCATGCTGGTGCTCGGGTCGCGGGGGCTGGACCGGGTGGCGAGCTTCTTCCTGGGTGACATCGGGTTGCACACCATCGCCCGAGCCGAGCGGCCGGTGGTGCTGATGCGCGCGGGGCGGGAAGCGGACGGACGCCGGCGACGCGTGGTCGTGGGCCTGAGTCTGCACGGTCCGCAGGACAACCTCCTGGAGTTCGCCTATGTCACCGCCTTCACTCGCGATGTGCCACTGCACGCCGTCCACGGAAGAAGGCCCGACCGGGTCCACACCGCCCGGGGCGGGGAATCCGACGTGGCTCAGGAGACCGTGGAGCAGGCGCGACGGGAGCTGGATGAGGTACTGCGGCCCTGGCGGGAGAAGTTCCCCCGGGTGCGGGTCGTCGACGAGGTCCGGCTGGAGAGCCCGGCCCAGGCCGTCGTACAGGCCGCGACCGACAGCGATCTGCTGATGGTCGGGCGGCGGAAGCACCCACCCGCGCTGGGTCCCCGCCTGGGGCCCGTGGTGCAGGCGGCGGTGCACCACGCGGACTGTCCGGTCGCCGTCGTCCCCCACGAATGACCGGGGCGCGGCATTGGCGGGACGGATGACCATCCGCATTCCCGACGACGGAGATCCCCATGGTTCACCCCATCACCGCAGGCTTGGACGGGTCACTCGAAAGCCTGGCCGCCACCGACTGGGCGGCGCGGGAGGCACAGTGCCGTCGTGCACCGCTGCGGCTGATCCACGCCTGGATGCTGCCGCCGCAGACCGCCCGTACCGCGCAGGCACCCGAGATGCGCAAGCTCTGGGCGCAGGAGGCCCTGGAGCATGCCGAGGCACGTGTGCTGGCCGCCTACCCGGAGGTGCCGGTCTCCACCGAACTGCTCCCCGAGACGGCCGTCGAGGCCCTGCTGGCCCAGGGTGCGGCCTCCGAGATGCTGGTGCTCGGCTCACACGGACGCGGCGCCATGGGTGGCTTTCTGCTCGGGTCGGTCGGCCTGCGGGTACTCGCGCTGTCCACGAACCCCGTTGTGCTGGTGCGAAGGGATGACGGGAAGCGAACCGGGTCTCGCACCGGCGATGTCGTCGTAGGCATCCAGGATCCACCGGAGTCTGCCGCGCCGATCGAGTTCGCCTTCGCCTCCGCCGCGGCGCACGGAGTGGGGGTGCGGGCGGTACGGGCTTGGGCGTCGGCGCCCCTGTTCGCCCACAGCCTGCCGTCACGGCCGCCTCACGACGAGACGCGGAGCCCCGAGCCCGGCGAACGGGATCGGGGACGGTTGGCAGAAGCCGTCGAACTGTGGCGGGAGAAGTATCCGGACGTCCCGGTCACCGAGCGGGTCGAGCACGGCCACGCGGCGGAGGTCCTGCTGGGAGCTGCGTCGCAGGCCGGGCTGATGGTGGTCGGCCGCCCCATCGATCGGCCCACCGTGGGCCCACGCCTCGGCCATGTCGCTCACGCGCTCCTCCACCACGCCGCGTGCCCCGTCGCTGTCGTGCCCCACCCATGACGTCACTGTTCGGCCGGTCCGGAAGGGAGCACCGATGGCTCGCCGCTCACCGCGGGACGAAGACGGACCAGGACGGCTGCCGCGTGCCCGGTACGAGGAGGAACTACGCCGTCTGCAGATCGAACTGGTGAAGCTCCAGGAGTGGGTGCGGGCCGAGGGACAGCGTGTCGTGGTGGTCTTCGAGGGGCGGGACGCGGCTGGGAAGGGCGGCGCGATCAAACGGGTCACCGCACGCCTCAACCCGCGCGTCGTACGCACCGTAGCCCTGCCCGTGCCCACGGACCGCGAACGCACCCAGTGGTACTTCCAGCGTTATGCCGGGCAGTTTCCCGCCGCGGGGGAGATCGTGCTCTTCGACCGGAGCTGGTACAACCGGGCCGGAGTCGAGCGCGTCATGGGCTTTTGCACCGAGGAGGAGCACCAGCGCTTCCTCCGCCAGTGCCCGGTCTTCGAGCGGATGCTGGTCGAGGACGGGATCCTGCTGCGCAAGTACTGGTTCTCCGTGAGCGACGCCGAGCAGGATCGGCGGTTCCACCAGCGGCTGAGCGATCCCACGCGGCGCTGGAAGATCTCCGCGATGGACCTGGAATCCGTCACTCGCTGGGAGGCGTACTCCCGCGCCAAGGACGAGATGTTCGCGTGCACCGACATCCCCGAGGCTCCGTGGTACGTCGTCGACAGCGACGACAAGCGCGCCGCCCGGATCAACATGATCGCCCACCTGCTGTCCACCGTGCCGTACGGCGACGTGAGGCTCCCGGAATTGCGCCTGCCGTCCCGCCCCGCGTCCACCGGCTACCAGCGGCCGCCCAAGAGCCTGCAGACCTTCGTGCCCGACCACGCGGCCTCGCTCCTGGCGCCGGGGCATGGACCAGCCCCCGACACGGACACGGCCGACGCAAGGGGACCCGGATGACGGACACCACACACCGTCCCGATACGGTCCACGCCCTGCTCGCCGACGGCAGCACCGTTGAGATACGCCCCGCGCGACCACAGGACCGGGACGAAGTACTGCGCATGCATCAGGAGATGTCTCCCGAGGCCATGCGGCTGCGCTTCTTCGCCGTCAACCCGCGCTACGCACAGGAGGCGGCGGAGCGCATCTGCGCACCGGGACACCGTGGCTACCGTGCGCTCGTCGCCTTGGCCGACGGCCGGGTGGTCGGGGTGGCCGAGTACACCACGCTGCCCACAGCCCCTGGCCAACCGGTGTCCGCGGACATCGCCCTGGCCGTCGCCGAGGGCCGCCATGGCCAAGGCATAGGCACCCTGCTGCTCGAACACCTCGTCCACGCTGCCCGGGAGGCGGGCATCTCCGGCTTCACCGCCGAAGCGCTCGCAGAGAATCACGAGGTGCTGAAGGTCTTCGCCGATCTGGGGCTGCGCACCTCCCGCCACTTCGACGGCACCGACGTCCGCTGCACCGTCCACCTGGAGCAGGACGAGCACTACCTGGCGGCGGTGGACCGACGGGGCCGGATCGCCGATGTGGCCAGCCTGCGGCCACTGCTGCGACCACGCTCGGTGGCCGTCGCGGGGGCGGGCCGGCGGCCGGGATCGGTCGGGCGGGCGGTGCTGAGAAACCTGCGGTCAGGTGGTTTCACCGGGGCGCTGTACGCGGTCAACCCGCACGCCCGGGTCATCGAGGGGACAACGGCGTTCCCCTCCGTGGCGGCCCTCCCGCTCGTACCGGATCTCGTCGTGCTCGCCGTACCGGCACCCGTGGTGCCCGACGTCGCCGGGCAGTGCGGCACGGCGGGTGTGCGGGCGCTGGTCGTCCTGACGGCGGGGCTCGACACCGGCCAGGCGGAGGCGCTGTTCACCTGCTGCCGACGCCACGGGATGCGGCTGGTGGGCCCCAACTGTCTGGGCATCGCCGACACGGCCGACGAGGCGAGGCTGAACGCCACGTTCGCCGCGCATCCTCCGCTGCCAGGGTGCGCGGGGGTCGCCGTGCAGTCCGGGGGCGTCGGCATCGCGCTGCTCGAACGGTTCGGCCGTCTCGGCGTCGGCGTGTCCAGCTTCGTCTCGCTCGGCGACAAGTACGACGTCAGCGGCAACGACATGCTCCAGTGGTGGGAGGCGGACCCCGGCACCCGGCTCGCCGTACTCCACCTGGAGTCCTTCGGTAATCCCCGGGCCTTCTCGCGCACCGCGCGCCGCGTCGCCCGCACCATGCCGGTGCTCACCGTGGACGCGGGCCGCTCGGAAGCCGGACGGCGCGCCGCCGCCTCGCACACCGCCGCCGCGGCCACCCCCACCATGACCCGCGGTGCCCTGTTCACCCAGGCGGGAATCATCGCCACCCGGAGTATCGCCGAACTGGTCGACACCACGGCCCTGTTGCACGCCCAGCCGCTGCCCACGGGCATCCGGGTCGCGGTGGTGAGCAACGCGGGAGGCGCCGGTGTGCTCGCCGCCGACGCCTGCGCCGACGCGGGACTCACCGTCCCCGCATTGGACATCGGCCTGGCCGGTGAACTGCGGGCGGTCCTGCCGCCCGGCGCTGCCACCAGTAACCCCGTGGACACCACGGCCGCCGTCACCGCCGACCGGATGCGCTCCTGCGTGGACCGGCTGGCGGCGCACGGAACCGTGGACGCCGTGCTGGTGGTGCTCGTGCCCACCGCGCTCGCCACCGGAACGCGGGACGACCCGCTGCTGGCCCTCACCGACGCACCGGGACCGCGGCCCCGGCCGGTGGCCGCGGTCCTCCTCGACCAGGAGGCCCCCGTACGGCTCCTCACAAGCGCCGACGACCGCCCCGTACCCGCCTTTGCCGAGCCGCAGTCGGCGGCGCGCGCACTGGCCCATGCCGCCCGCTACTCGCGCTGGCGAGCCGAACCGCCGGGCACCCTGCCACCGCTGTCGGGCATCGACCCCGCCGGTGCAACGGCCCTCGTGGAGGACTTCCTCACCCGTCACCCCGACGGGGGCTGGCCCGACCCCCGTGCCTGCGCCGCGCTGCTCGATTGCTATCGCATCCCCCAGTTGCCCTGGGCCTGGGCCGAGGACGAGGACACCGCCGTGGCCGCCGCACGGCACCTGGTGGCAGACGAGCGCGACCGGGTGGCCGTCAAGGCGTACTGGCCAGGACTGGTGCACAAGAGTGACCAGGGAGCGCTGCGGCTCGACCTGGAGGGACCGGACCAGGTACGCCACGCCTACCGCGACCTGCGGGCGCACTTCGGGGACCGGATGGCCGGTGCGCTCCTCCAGCCCATGGCCCGCCGCGGCGTGGAACTGTTCGCGGGCGTCATCCAGGACGAGGTGTTCGGCCCTCTGGTGCTCTTCGGTCTCGGCGGCACCGCCACCGAACTCCTCGCCGACCACGCCGCCAGGCTCGCCCCGCTCACCGACCGCGATGCGCACAGCCTCCTCACCGCCCCGCGCTGCGCCCCGTTGCTCTTCGGCTACCGGGGCGGCGGGCCGGTGGACCTGGAGGGGCTGGAGCAACTGCTGCTGAGGCTGTCCCGGATGGCCTGCGACCTGCCCCAGCTCGCCGAGACCGACCTCAACCCGGTGGTGGCCCGACCCGACGGAGTCGTCGCCCTGGACGTCCGGCTGCGCATCCTGCCACGCCACGCGCACGACCCCTACTTGCGGCGGCTGCGCGCCGCCCGGCGGTGGCGAGCCTGAGCACGCACGCCCGTGCTGCGCGCGGTCACACCTGCTGCGGGACAATCGCGACCGGGCATGCGGAGCGGTGGAGTACGGCGTGGCTGACCCGGCCGAGCTGCAGACCCGTGTGGTCACGCCGCTGGAGGGCGCCGACCACCAGCAGATCGGCCTGCTCCGACACGTCCAGCAGCACCCGGTGCGCCGGCCCCTCGATGACTTCGCGGTGGACCGCGATGTCGTCGTGCTCGCGCTCGACCTGATCCAGCACCTGGCTGAGGACGCCCGCCGCCTGCTCCTCGTAGATCAGGCTGGTCGCCTCACGCTCGAGCAGCGACTGGCCCGCATGGGGGTGCGCGGGGCGCCGCCAGGAGCGTACGGCGTGCAGTGCGGCGTCCCGCGCCCGCGCCTCACGGAAGGCGAACCGGACGGCCACCGACCCCTCCACCAGGTCGCCGACCGCGAGAACCACGCGCCCGAGGGCGCCCGTGCGGTTGCTCTTCCCACCACGGACCACGACCACCGGGGAGACAGCACGTGCCGCCACCGCCAGACTGACCGACCCCAGCAGCGTCTCCGCGAGCGCACCTCTGCCACGGGACCCTGTGACCACGGCGAACGCCTCACGGCTCTGCTCCAGCAGCGCCGTCACGGTGTCTTCGGGCAGGACCTCGGCGGACACCTTCACATCAGGGTGTAGCAACGTCGCGCGTTCCGCGCAGGAGGCGACGATGTTCTCGGCCGTTATCTCCCCCGAGGGGCGGTCGGTGCCGAACGAGGGGAGACGTTCCTCGTACCGCTCCCATCGGGAAGCATGGACCAGGTGCAAGGGCAGCCCATGGCGTGCCGCCTCGTCCACGGCCCAGTCCAGGGCCTGAAGGCTGGACTCCGATCCATCGACACCCACGACCAGCGGAAGCGCCATCTTCCCCCCCGCCTTTCCTGCGGTCGACTCGTCCGCATGTGGGTACCCCGTGACCGCGGACACACCGTCCCGCTTCCTGGTTGAACCGATCACTTCTGATGGCGGCGGTGGTCGGTCTGCTTGGTTCCCCCGCCGGTCCCGTAGGCGCCGGATGCGATCCGGGAACATCGGCCACACGATGAAGGCATGCCGACCCCTCGCCCAGCCGAGCGCTTTGGCTCCTCGCGGGCCCTGGCCGCCCGGCGAGGGCGGCCAGGGAACCCGCCCCACGCGCAGACCACGACAGCTCACCGTCCGCAGACCCGGGGGCTCGAGCACAAGGTATTCGCGGTGCTGCTCGCAGCGGAGGACGACCCCTGGTGACGGCGGGGCTGTCGAGGGAGGAGGCGGTGCGACGGCTGGGGGAGTACGGGGCCAACGTCGTCACTCAGGAGCGGCGCACCCCGGTGTGGCGCCATGTGCTCCAGCAACTGCGCGACCCGCTGATCGTGGTGCTGCTCGTGGCCGCCGCGCTGACCCTGGCCACCGGAGATCTCCCGGACACCGCCGTGATCCTGCTCGTCATCACGGTGAACACCGTGGTCGGCATCGTCCAGGAGGTACGGGCGGAACGGGCCGTGGCCGCACTGACGGCCCTGAGCGCGCCCGCCGCCCGGGTGGTGCGCGACGGCGCGGAGTCTTCCGTACCGGC
Source organism: Streptomyces sp. CY-1 (assembly GCF_047218265.1). Taxonomy (NCBI): domain Bacteria; kingdom Bacillati; phylum Actinomycetota; class Actinomycetes; order Kitasatosporales; family Streptomycetaceae; genus Streptomyces; species Streptomyces sp. CY-1. Next base: position 1,588,884 of record NZ_CP178393.1, on the reverse strand, counting down.
CGCCGACGTGGTGCCGGGAGACCTGATCCTGCTGGGCGAGGGGGACATCGTGCCCGCCGACGGTGAGATCCTCGACGCGGCCCTGCTTCTGGTCGACGAGTCGGCGCTGACGGGCGAGTCCGTCCCGGTGGAGAAGACCCCCGGCGCGGACCGGTCGCTCTCCACGGTGTCCGCGGGCACGGTGGTTGTCCGCGGCCGCGGGCGTGTCGAGGTCACCGGCACAGGGTCGGACAGTGCGCTCGGCCGGATCGCCGCGCTGATGGGCACCGCGCCCGGGCTGACCCCGTTGCAGCGACGACTGGCCCGGTTCGGCCGGGTACTGGCGGTCGTCACCGTGGCACTGTGCGCGGTGGTGCTCGCCTTGGGGCTGGCACGCGGGCAGCCGGTCGAGCTGATGGTCGTGACCGCGATCAGTCTCGCCGTGGCTGCCGTACCCGAGTCCCTGCCCGCCGTGATCACCCTCGCCCTCGCCCTGGGGGCACGGCGGATGGCGGAGCGGCACGCCATCGTCCGCCGGCTGCCCGCGGTGGAGACCCTGGGTTCGGTCACGGTGCTCGCCACCGACAAGACCGGCACCCTGACCGAGGGCCGGATGGCCGCGGAGAGACTGTGGACGCCCCAGGGCGAGGCCACCGTCAGCGGCATCGGCTACGGCCCCGAGGGCCGCGTCGCACGCGACGACCGCACGGTGACCGCGGGCGACGCCCCCGATCTGGCCGCGCTGCTGCGCGCCGCGGCCTTGTGCAACGACGCCGCGCTGGAACCTCCCGCGGACGGTCACGGACAGTGGCGCGCGATGGGCGACCCCACGGAGGCCGCCCTGCTCGCGGCCGGAGCCAGGCTCGGTCTGGACCTGGCGGCGCTGGAACGCGCACTGCCACGGGTCGACGAGATCCCTTTCGACAGCGCACGCAAGCGCATGACGACAGTGCACCACGCACCGGGCGGCGGACTGCGGGTCGTATGCAAGGGAGCCCCCGAGGTCATGCTCCGGCCGCCGGTCCTCACCGATCCCCTGGACATGCGGACCCGGGCCGCCGCCCAGGCCGAGGAACTGGCCCGGAACGGATACCGGGTCCTCGCCGTCGCCTCCGCCGACCACGACGAGATACCGCCCCCGAGCCCCGACATCTGGGAGTCGGGGCTGTCGCTGCTCGGCCTCGTCGGCATCCTCGATCCACCCCGAGACACCTCCCGGACCACCATCGCCGCGTGCGAACGCGCCGGCATCATCCCCGTCCTGATCACCGGCGACCACCCCCTCACGGCACGGGCGGTGGCCGCGCGTTCGGGCATCATGGCCCGGCAGGACGAGGTCACCACGGGGACGCGCATCCGCCAGGGCACCGCGGGCGAGTTGACCGCCCTGCGCGTCTACGCCCGGACCACGCCCGATCAGAAGCTGGACATCGTCCAGGCGTGGCGCGCCTCGGGCCATGTGGTGGCGATGACCGGTGACGGCGTCAACGACGGCCCCGCGCTGCGCCGGGCGGACATCGGCGTGGCCATGGGACAACGCGGCACCGAAGTGGCCCGCCAAGCGGCCGACCTCGTGCTCGCCGACGACAATCTGGCCACCGTCGTCGCCGCCGTCGAGGAAGGCCGCCGGGTCTATGCCAACGTGCGTCGCTTCCTGCTCTACGCCCTCGCCGGAGGAACGGCGGAAATCCTGGTCATGCTCCTCGGCCCGTTCCTCGGCATGCCCCTGCCCCTGCTCCCTGCCCAGATCCTGTGGATCAACCTGCTCACCCATCGCCTCCCCGGTGTGGCGCTCGGAGCCGAACCCGTGGCCCCGGACGTGATGCGCCACCCGCCACGCCCGCCCGACGAGAGCGTCCTGGGCGCCGGACTCTGGCCCCGCCTCCTGGCCATGGGGGCCCTCGTCGCCGGTGTCACTCTGGTTGCCGGCGTCTGGGCGCGGGAGACCGGCCGCCCATGGCAGTCCATGATGTTCCTGGTGCTCGGTGCCACCCAGCTCGGTGTCGCGCTGGGCTCCCGCGCCCGCCCGGGCAGCCTTGCCAATCCGTTCCTGCTGCTGGCCGTGGCCACAGCCCTGGCCCTGCAAGCGGCGGGCATCTATCTGCCGCCTCTGCGCGCCCTGTTGGGCACCGAATCGCTGCCACCCGTCGACCTCGCGATCGCCTGTGCGCTCTCCGGCCTCGGGCACGTCGCCATGCGCGTACACAGGCGGCTCTTCCCGGGGCGCCCACCCCGCGCCCGCTCAGCGCCCGGCCCAGCTCCTGGCTGAGTCGGGATGCCTGGGCGTGCGCGAGGACGTATGGACACCGCGTCCGAGGGGACGGCCAAGAGGTCCTGACCGGACGCCGTCCGTCACGGCCCCGCCCCGGTGGCCACGGGAAGTCCTGGGGTGCGCCAGACCTCACCCGCCGCGGTGATCCCCAGAGCCTCGTGGCCGTCGAGCGCCTCGACCCAGTCACGGGCCCCGGCGCCCATGGCGAACGCGGCCGTGGCGTAGGCGTCGGTCCTGGTGAGGTGGCGGCCGGTCAGGGTGAGCGAGAGCAGGGCGGTCGCGGGCCGGCCGGTGTGCGGGTCCAGCACATGCGCGCCGCGCTCGGCCGTCCCCGAGGTGGCGACGGCCAGATCACCTCCGGTGACCACGGCGGCCAGCTCACCGGGGCGGGCGGGGTGGGCGATGCCGATCCGCCAGGGCGTGCCCGGGGCGGCTTCGCCACGCGACTGGATGTCGCCGCCGCCATTGACGCAGGTATTGCGCGCGCCCGCCGCGTACAGCATCCGCGAGACCCGTTCGACCGCCCAGCCCTTGACCATCCCGGAGGGGTCGAGTCGGCCGCCGGGGGTGTGGCTGAACCAGCCGCCGGTGGTGTGCGCCGCTTCCTCGCACAGCGCGAACACCTCGGCCACCTCCGGCCCGTACCGCTCAGGGACCGGCTCGCCTCGGCCCAGGCGGCTGATCACGCTGCCGGGCCGGTAGGTCGAGAAGACCTCGTCCACATGGTGCAACCAGGCCACGGCCTCCTCCAGCGCCCGGCGGACGGGCCGGGTGACCGGGTCACGGAGATCGAAGGAGAACACCGTGCCCATGGCGTGCTCGACGTGACGCAGCCCGCGCGCGGGGGCGGACACATCAGACACCGGCTTTGTCCAGTGCGCTCTGTAGGGACCGCGTGTACCCCTCGCTGGTGTAGGTGGCGCCGGAGACCGCGTCGATGTGGGCGTTCTGGGCACGCAGCGCCTCCTGGGTCAGTCGCGGCACGGCGTCGGAGGCGATCTGCTGGGAGCGGGGGCGGTCGGACGGTGTCCGGAGCGCCTTGACGGCGGTGATCCTGCCGTGCGAGAGCGTGACGGACACCTGGACCGGTCCGTACGCGGTGTCGCTCACGTCGCCGGTGTACGTGCCGGACGTGCCGCCCGAGGACGTGTGCCCGGTCGGTGCGGGGGACGAGGCTCTCGACGGGCCGGTGCCGGGCGACCGGGACGACGACGCGCCCGGCCCGGAGGGTGGCGGCGACTCAGCCATGGCCGTGGCCGGGTCCCGGTGCGGTTTGAGCGACAGCAGCAGGACGATGCCCGCCACGGTCGAGACGGCGGTGACGGCGGCCTTGCGCACGGTGGGTCTCCTTCGGGTACGGCGCGGGTCGGACTCAGAGCGCGAACGACTCGTGGTGGACACGGCGGCGCGGCACCCCCGCGTCATGCAGGGCGCGCAGCGCGGCCTCCGTCATGCCCGGCGGGCCGCACAGGTAGACATCGCGTTCGGCGAGGTCGGGCACCAGGCCGCGCAGTGCCCCGGCGGTCAGCGGGGAGGAGCCGGCGGCCGGCTCGCCGACGACGTAGTGGACGATCGCCCCGCGCGCGGCGGCCACACCGTCCAGTTCGGCACGGAGTGCCAGGTCCTCGGGGCGCCGGGCCCGGTAGACGAGGATCACCTCGCCGGGCAGCGTCTCGAAGAGGGTCCGCAGCGGGGTGATCCCGACGCCGCCGCCGAGAAGAAGGGTCTTGCGGGTGCGGCGGCGGCGTGCGGTGAAGGCGCCGTACGGGCCTTCGGCGAGCACCCGGGTGCCGGGCTGGAGATGGGCGAGGGCCGCGCTGTGGCCGCCGGACGCCTTGACGGTGATCCGCAGGTACGCGGGGTGCGGGGCGGCCGACAGGGAGTAGGGGTTGGCGGCCCACCACAGGCCGCGGGTCAGGAACCGCCACCGGAAGAACTGGCCGGGTTCGGCGCGCAGCTCCGCCAGCCTGCTGCCCGACAGGTACACCGATACGACGCCCGGAGCCTCGGGCCGGACCTCGGCGACGTACAGCCGGTGGCGCAGCGCCCGGCGTACCGGGACGGCGAACCGGTACCAGGCCAGCAGGGCCGCCACTCCGATGTAGAGGACGTACCAGGCCGCCTGGGCGGGGCGGTCGCCGACGAAGTCGGCCCCGTCGGAGAGCTGGTGCCCGAAGGCCAGGAAGACCGCGAGATAGGTCGCGAAGTGCAGAAAGTGCCAGGTCTCGTACGGGACGCGGCGGCGCACGGCGCGCGCGGACATGATCGCGGTGAGGAGGAACAGCAGGAAGCCGATCGTGCCCTTGAGCAGGTCCGGGTAGTGGAGGACCAGGGTGGTGGTCTGGCCCACCACGCCGGTGTGCGATTCCAGCGAGTATCCCCAGATGATCAGCAGGACGTGAGCACAGGCCAGCGAGATCGTGTATCGCCCGCCCATGGCATGCCAGCGGGCCAGCCGGTCGGTGCCGATGGCGCGGTCCAGCAGCGGTACGCGCGCCATCAGCAGCAGGAGGATCGCGCATGTGTAGCCGGCGAGCAGTCCGGTGATCCGCCCCGCGCCGGTCAGCCAGCCCGCGGCACCGACGACCGAGGGGGTGTCGCTCCACCACAGCGCCAGGACGGCGGCGGCCCCGCCCCAGATCGTCAGGTGCGCGAGCACCGGGACGGGGCTGGGCGGGCGCGGTGCGGACCGGGACGGGCGGGTCATGGCCGGGGCCGGGGCCGGTGGCATCGTGCTGGGCATGGCGGTCCTCTCGGTGATGTGCCAGGTCAGCGTCACCGGTGAAGCTCTGAGAACCCTCTGAACCCGGACGGAGGCGTTCGGATTCAGAGGAAACTCAGAGAAAGGGCGGGCCTCGGCACGGCGCACCGCGAGGGATGCTGGATGCATCATGGATACGCACACCACCAGCCGTTTTCTGCACAGGCCCGACGGTGCCCGGGTCCGCGTCCTCGTCGTCGACGACGAGCCCGATCTGACCGAGGTGCTGTCGGGGGCGCTGCGTTACGAGGGCTGGGAGGTCCGCACCGCCGCCGACGGCGCGTCCGCGCTGGACGCCGCGCGGGCGTTCCGCCCGGACGCGGTGGTGCTCGACTGGATGCTGCCGGACACCGACGGGCTCGCGGTGCTGCGCGCGGTGCGGGCCGGGCTGCCGGATGTGTGTGTGCTCTTTCTCACCGCGCGCGACGCGGTCGAGGACCGGATCGCGGGCATCACCGCGGGCGGCGACGACTACGTGACCAAGCCGTTCAGCCTGGAGGAGGTGCTGGCCCGGCTGCGCGGCCTGCTGCGGCGGGCCGGGATGGCGCGGGAGCCGGGCGAGGATCGGCTGGTGGTCGCGGATCTGGTGATGGACGAGCAGGCGCGGGAGGTGACCCGCGGGGGTGTGGCCGTGGAGCTGTCCCGCACCGAGTTCGAACTGCTGAGGTTCCTGATGCGCAACCCCCGGCGGGTGCTGTCCAAGGCACAGATCCTGGACCGGGTGTGGAGCTATGACTTCGGCGGCCAGGCCCATGTGGTCGAGCTGTACATCAGCTATCTGCGCAAGAAGATCGATGCGGGGAGGGCACCGCTGATCCACACCGTGCGCGGGGTCGGCTACGTGCTGAAGGCGGAGGGTTCATGAGGCGCCGGCTGCCCGCGGGGCTGCCCCGTACGCTGCGTGCCCGGCTGACCGCCGGGCTGGTGGTGCTGCTGGCGGTGGCCAGTCTGACGGTGGGGCTGACCACGGTGTTCGCCCTGGAGGGGTTCCTGGTGCGCCGGCTGGACCAGCAGTTGACGGCGGCCGGAGGCCGGTTCCCGGCCAGCCTGGAACACGGCGAGCGGCGCCCGGACGCCGACAACCGGCCCGACACCCGCGGCCAGTCGGACCGCACGTTCGGCGCCCGGCTGCTGCGGGATACGACCACCGACGCGGCGGTGGTGCGCGACCAGACGGACGCCGCCGTACCGCTGACCGGCGCCGACCGGCGGGTCCTGGCGGAGCTGCCGGTGGACGGCGACGGCCACAGCGTGCATCTGTCCGCGCTCGGCGGCTACCGTGTGGTCGCCGTCCACGGGGACGACGGCGATGTCCTGGTCACCGGGCTGCCGCTGCGGCCGGTGGAGGAGACCGTGCACCGGCTGGAGATCGTGGAGACCGTGGTCTTCGGCAGCGCATTGCTGGTCACCGGGGTGGCCGGGGCACTGTGGGTACGCCTGTCGCTGCGGCCGCTCCGGCGGGTGACCACGACCGCCACCAGGGTGGCCGAGCTGCCGCTGGCCAGCGGTGAGGTGGCCATGCCGCCGCCGGTGCCGGACACCGATCCGCGCACCGAGGTGGGCCGGATGGGCACCGCACTCAACCGGATGCTCGGCCATGTCGGGGACGCGCTGGCCCGCCGGCAGGCCGGCGAGGAGCGGCTGCGGCACTTCGCCGCCGACGCCAGCCATGAACTGCGCACCCCGGTGGCTTCCATCCGCGGCCACGCCGAGCTGGCGCTGCGCCACCCGGGTCCGGTGCCGGATGAGGTGCGGCACGCGCTGGGGCGGATCCAGGCCGAGTCGGAGCGGATGTCCACGCTCGTGGACGATCTGCTGCTGCTCGCCCGACTCGACGCGGGCCGGCCGCTGGCCCGCCGACCGGTCGATCTCACCCGGCTGGTGCTGGACGCGACGGGCGACGCACGCGCCGCGGGGCCGGACCACCGCTGGACGCTGGAGCTGGCCGAGGAGCCGGTGACGGTGCTCGGCGACGAGCACCGTCTCCAACAGGTCGTGGGCAACCTGCTGGCCAACGCCCGTACCCACACCCCGCCCGGCACCCGGGTCACGGTCAGGCTGGCACCGGTGGGCGGGGACTGGGCGGAGCTCAGCGTGGCGGACGACGGGCCGGGGGTTTCCGAGGCGCTCCAGGACGAGGTGTTCGAGCGGTTCGCCCGCGCCGACCCGGGGCGGGCCCGGACCGCCGGGGGCACCGGGCTGGGGCTGGCGATCGTCCGGGCCGTCATCGCGGCGCACGGCGGCACGGTCACGCTTGCCAGCGTGCCGGGCGACACCGCGTTCCACACCCGGCTTCCCCTCCTTGCCGCGGCGCCCGGTCCAGACTGACCCGACGCCGCGAAAACTTCGGGAGTGGCCGTCACCGTGGCGGTCTCGGCCGGTGGCTCATGAGGGCTGCTCGTCCAGGGCGTAGATGTTGATCACGTCCTGGAGGGTGGGATGGTCGGGGTCCTCGGCTGTCGCGAGCTGCTCGGCGCTGCGCGGGAACATCACTCGCTCGTATGCGAAGAGCGCGGTCTCGATGTCGCCGGGGTGTGCGGCGAGGGCCTCACCCAGGTCGGCGCCGTCCAGCATGGCCAGGTTGGCGCCCTCGCCGTTCGGGGGGATGAGGTGGGCGGCGTCGCCGACCAGGGTCACCCCGGGCACCCGGTCCCACCGGTGCCCGGCCGGCAGCGAATAGAGGGGGCGCAACACCGGTGCGGTGTCGCTCTCGGTGATCAGGGCGGTGAGTTCCGGTGCCCAGCCGTCGAATGCCCGCGCCACCTGTGCGGCGGCCGCGGCGGGATCGTCGAAGTCGATACCGCCGAACCACTCCAGCGGCTCGGACAGCATCGCGTAGACGTGCAGGGTCTCGTCCTTCTCGCGTTGCGCCCCGATCTTCCGGGTGCCATGGTCGCCCGCGAACATCGACCCGCCACCGACCGCCTTCGCGGCAGCGGGGTGCCGCGTGGCGGCGTCGAACAGGTAGGTCTCGACGAACGACGTACCGGCGTACCCGGGGCTCGCGGTGGAAAGCACCGGCCGGACCCGTGACCACGCGCCATCCGCGCCGACCAGCAGGCTGGTGACGATGGTGCCGCCGTCGGCGAAGGTCACCTCATGGCGGCCCTCGCCGAGGGCCCGGACATCGCCGACCTTGTGCCCCCACCGGACGGTGCCCGCCGGGAGCGAGTCGAGGAGCAACTGCCGCAGCTCGCCGCGCTGCACCTCGGGGCGTCCGCCCGTGCCGTCGTCGGCCTCGTCGACCAGGACGTTTCCCTCCCGGTCGAGACTCCGCAGCGCCTGACGGCCCTCCAGGACAATGGCGTGGAACTCGTCCATCAGACCGGCCGCCCGCAGCGCCAGTTGGCCGTTGTAGTCGTGGATGTCGAGCATCCCGCCCTGCGTACGCGCCGTCGGCGAGGACTCCGCCTCGTAGACGGTGGCGGGGATGCCATGGACGTGCAGGACGCGGGCGAGCGTGAGCCCGCCGAGCCCGGCGCCGATGATCGTGACATGAGTGGCCATGCTGATTCCTTGCCTGCCGGATGGCTGTCGGATGCCCGCCGGATGGGCACCCGGCAGGCTCTCCGGCAAGGCTGTGGCCCTCCGCCGACAAACCACCGGTCCTGCGCCGACAAGCCACCGGCAGCGGACCGACAGCCCCGAGATATCACCGACACCGCGGCTCCGGCGAGCTCTCGTGGCCCGCGCCCGCCACCTCGGTCAGGCGCCGATGTACGCCGCGAGATGTTCGCCGGTGAGGGTGGGGCGCTCGGCGACGAGGTCGGCGGGGGTGCCCTCGAAGACGATCCGGCCACCGTCGTGACCGGCACCGGGGCCGAGGTCGATGATCCAGTCGGCGTGTGCCATGACCGCTTGGTGGTGCTCGATGACGATGACCGACTTGCCGGAGTCGACGAGCCGGTCGAGCAGGCCGAGCAGTTGCTCGACGTCGGCGAGGTGCAGACCGGTGGTCGGTTCGTCGAGTACGAAGACCTGGCGGTCGCCGCCCTTGTCGGCCATGTGGACGGCCAGCTTGAGCCGCTGGCGCTCGCCGCCGGAGAGGGTGGTGAGCGGCTGGCCGAGGGTGAGGTAGCCGAGTCCGACGTCCGACATCCGCTGGAGGATCCTGTGGGCCGCCGGTGTGCGCGCCTCACCGCTGCCGAAGAACTCCTCGGCCTCGGCCACCGACATCGCGAGCACCTCGCTGATGTCACGGCCGCCGAGGTGGTACTCCAGCACCGATGCCTCGAACCGCTTGCCCTCGCACTCCTCGCAGGTGGTGGCGGCGCTCTGCATGATCGCCAGGTCGGTGTAGATCACACCGGCGCCGTTGCAGGTGGGGCAGGCGCCCTCGGAGTTGGCGCTGAACATCGCCGGCTTGACGCCGTTGACCTTCGCGAACGCCTTGCGGATCGGGTCGAGCAGTCCGGTGTACGTCGCCGGGTTGCTCCGGCGCGAGCCGCGGATCGGGGTCTGGTCCACCGAGACCACACCCTCCGGGGCCGGGATGGAACCGTGGAGGAGTGAGCTCTTGCCGGAGCCGGCGACGCCGGTGACGACGCAGAGCACGCCGAGCGGGATGTCGACGTCGACGTTTCGCAGGTTGTTCGCCGTCGCGCCGCGGATCTCCAGGGTGCCGGTGGCCTTGCGGACCGTCTCCTTGAGCCCGGCCCGGTCGTCGAGATGGCGGCCGGTGACGGTCTCGCTCGCCCGCAGCCCCTCGACGGTGCCCTCGAAGCAGACGGTGCCGCCCGCCGTACCGGCGCCGGGGCCGAGGTCCACGACATGGTCGGCGATGGCGATCGTCTCCGGCTTGTGCTCCACCACCAGCACCGTGTTGCCCTTGTCCCGCAGCCGCAGCAGCAGATCGTTCATCCGCTGGATGTCATGCGGGTGCAGGCCGATGGTGGGCTCGTCGAAGACGTAGGTGACATCGGTGAGCGAGGAGCCGAGGTGGCGGATCATCTTGACGCGCTGCGCCTCGCCGCCGGAGAGCGTGCCCGAGGCCCGGTCGAGCGAGAGGTAGCCGAGGCCGATCTCCACGAACGAGTCGAGGGTGTGCTGCACCTTGGCGAGCAGCGGCGCCACCGACGGCTCGTCCAGTTGGCGGACCCATTCGGCCAGATCGCGGATCTCCATCGCGCATGCCTCGGCGATGTTGATCTTGCCGATCCGGGCGGAGCGGGCCAGCTCGCTGAGCCGGCTGCCGCCGCATTCGGAACACTCGGCGAAGGTGACCGCCCGGTCCACGAACGCCCGGATATGCGGCTGCATCGACTCGCGGTCCTTGGCGAGGAACGACTTCTGGATCTTCGGGATCAGCCCCTCGTAGGTGAGGTTGACTCCGTTGATCTTCACCTTGGTGGGCTCGCGGTAGAGGAAGTCGTGCCGCTCCTTCTTGGTGTACTCCCGGATCGGCTTGTCCTTGTCGAAGAAGCCCGATTCGGTGATGACCCGCACGACCCAGCCGCCACCGGTGTAGGTGGGGATGGTGAACGGGTCCTCGGCGAGCGACTTGGAGTCGTCGTAGAGCTGGGTGAGGTCGATGTCGGAGACCGAGCCCCGGCCCTCGCAGTGCGTGCACATGCCGCCGGTGCGGCTGAAGCTCACCGTCTCGGTCCTGGTCTTCTCGGCGCCGCGGTCGACCGTGAACCCGCCCCTCGCCGAGACCGAGGCCACGTTGAAGGAGAACGCGCCGGGCGGGCCTATATGCGGCTCGCCGAGCCGGCTGAAGAGGATGCGGAGCATCGCGTTGGCATCGGTGGCGGTGCCGACGGTGGAGCGGGGGTCGGATCCCATCCGCTGCTGGTCGACGATGATCGCGCTGGTCAGTCCGTCGAGTACGTCCACCTCGGGCCGCGCCAGGGTCGGCATGAAGCCCTGCACGAAAGTGCTGTAGGTCTCGTTGATCAGCCGCTGCGACTCCGCGGCGATCGTGGTGAACACCAGTGAGCTCTTGCCCGAGCCGGAGACGCCGGTGAACACCGTCAGCCGGCGCTTCGGGATCTCGATGCTGACGTCCTTGAGGTTGTTCTCGCGCGCGCCGTGCACCCGGATCAGATCGTGGCTGTCGGCGGCGTGGGGCACAGGCGACCGCTGGTCCGTGTCCGTGGCCATGCTCATCGTGTCTCCATCTGTTCGGGCGGGGCCGCCTTCGCGATCTCCAGCGGTGTCGCCTGGCTCGATCCGACCAGGTTCGAACAATACGTCCGGTTCGCGGATCGTGGCTGCCGGGGCCGCCACCATGACGCTAGCCGCACCCACGTGACCGGGGCTTCTCCATTCCTGACCGGTCCGGCCGGCGGTTTCCTCCGGCCGGTCGGTCCTCAGGTCCTCATCCCCGGCCCCGGCGCTGTGGGAAACTGAGCCGGTGAAACGGCAGGATCTCGATGACCTCGTCCGGCTGCGGCGGGCCCGTGACCGGATGGACCGCGACTACGCCGAGCCGCTCGACGTCCCGGCGCTGGCGCATGGCGCCCTGATGTCGCCGGGCCACTTCTCCCGCAGCTTCCGCGCCGCCTTCGGCGAGACGCCGTACAGCTACCTGATGACCCGGCGCATCGAGCGGGCCAAGGCGCTGCTGCGGCGTGGCGACCTCACGGTGACCGAGGTCTGCGTCGCGGTCGGCTGTACCTCGCTCGGGTCGTTCAGCTCGCGCTTCACACAACTGGTCGGCGAGAGCCCGAGCAACTATCGGGCCCGGAGCCATGACCACGGCGCCGCCATCCCGGCCTGCATCGCCAAGATCCACACGCGACCGGTCAGGAACGGAGAAGCGAGTCCCGCCGCCCGGCCGTAGCGTGAGCCCCATGGACATCACACTCTCCAGTTGCTTCATCGCCGTCGACGACCACGACAAGGCGCTCACCTTCTACCGCGACGCCCTCGGCCTCGAAGTCCGCAACGACGTCGGGTTCGAGGGAATGCGCTGGGTGACCGTAGGGGCGCCCTCGCAGCCGGACGTCAACATCGTCCTGGAACCGCCGCTCGCCGACCCCAACGCCTCGCCCGAGGACAGACAGGTCATGGCGGAGCTGATGGCCAAGGGCCTGCTGCGCGGTGTCATCTTCGGGACGGACGACTGCGACGCCACCTTCGAGCGCGTCAGCGCCGCGGGCGGCGAGGTGCTACAGGAGCCCATGGACCAGCCTTACGGCGTCCGCGACTGCGCGTTCCGCGACCCCTCCGGCAATATGCTGCGCTTCACCCAGCCCCTGAAGAAGTGAGCCCTTCAGGGGGTCCCGCCCAGGGGGCCGGCGCCGCCTACGGGGTGTCCGGCGGACCACGCGGCGGAGCCGCAGAGGGAGCAGCCCGCCGCCGCAGGCGTCACGATCCGCCGGACACCTCCTAGGCTGGCCGTCGGGAGGTGGTGGCCATGGCGGTGGCCATACGGCAGGGCGGATCGGACGCCGACCCGGGGCTCTACGGCCCCAGGTCGGTCACCTGGCAGATGCACGGCGACCCGGTGATGTGGATCGCCGGGGTGCGCGCCCTGTACCTCCAGGCCCTGCATCCGCTCGCGGTGCGCGGCGTCACCCAGAACTCCGACTTCCGCAAGGACGCCTGGGGCAGGCTGCTGCGCACCGCGCGGTTCGTCGCCACCATCACCTACGGCACCACCGAGGCCGCCGAGCGGGCGGGCGCCAAGGTCCGGGGCATTCACCGCAGGCTCTCCCTCACCGACCCCGTCACCGGCGTCCGGTACGGCGTCGACGAGCCCGAGCTGCTTTTGTGGGTGCACTGCGCCGAGATCGACTCGTACCTCCATGTGATGCGGCGCTCCGGCTATCCGCTCACCGACGCCCAGGCGGACGCCTATGTCGCCGAGAACGTGGTGTCCGCCCGGCTGGTCGGCCTCGACCCCGCCGGCGTACCGGCCGATACGGCGGCACTCGCCGCGTACTTCACCAAGGTGCGCCCCCAACTCGCCGACACCCCCGAGGCCCGCGAGGTGGACGCCTTTCTGCGGCGGCCCCCGGTCCATGCCCTGCTCGTCCCGGCGCGCGAGGCGATCTGGGGGCGCTTCGCCGCGCTCGCCTACGGGTCGCTGCCCCCGTACGCCCACGAACTGTACGGGCGCCCCGCACCCCCGCCCCCCGTGGTCACCCGCCGATTGCTGGCGATGGGCACGGCGCTGCGCTGCATCCCGCCCACGGCCCGCTGGCAACTGCCGCCGAAGCACATCTTGCGGGCGGTCGAGCGGCTCGGACCGGGCAGCCGCCCCTCGCCCTACAAACTGCGAAGAAACGCGGCCATACTGGACAGCGGGGATGCGACGGGGGCCCGGCCGCACGCGGCCGGTCTCCACGGGGGCGGCGGAAGCTGACTTCCGCCAAGGCAGGGGGAGCATGGCGGACATCAGGCTGATCCAGGGCCGGTACCGGCTGCTGGACCGGATCGGGCGCGGGGGAATGGGCGAGGTGTGGCGGGCGCGCGATGAGTCGCTCGGCCGGCGCGTCGCCGTCAAATGCCTCAAACCGCTGGGGTCGCGCCACGACCCCTCGTTCACCGGTGTGGTGCGGGAGCGCTTCCGCCGGGAGGCGCGGGTGGCCGCCGCGCTTCAGCACCGCGGGGTCACGGTGGTGCATGACTTCGGCGAGTACGAGGGCGCGCTGTACCTGGTCATGGAGTTGCTGGAGGGCCGTAACCTCAGCGAGCTGCTGAAGGACAACGAGCGCCGCCCGCTGCCGGTCCCCGAGGTGCTGGACATCGCGGAGCAGGTCGCCGCGGCCCTCGCCTACACCCATGACCAGGGCGTGGTGCACCGCGATCTGAAGCCTGCCAACATCATGCGGCTCACCGACGGCACCGTGAAGCTTTGCGACTTCGGCATCGCCCGCCTCGGCCATGACGTCGGCTTCACCTCCCGGCTCACCGGCACCGGCGTCGCCATGGGCACCCCGCACTACATGTCGCCCGAGCAGATCGCGGGCGGCCCGGTCGACCATCGCAGCGATCTGTACTCCCTGGGCTGTGTGCTCTACGAACTGGCCACGGGGGCGCCGCCGTTCGCCCTCGACGACGCCTGGGCGGTCCTCGTCGGCCACCGCCACACACCGCCCGCCCCGCCGCGCGGCCACCGGCCCGAACTCCCCGAGCGGTTCGAGCGGGCCGTCCTCGATCTGCTGGCCAAGACCCCGGAGGGCCGTCCACACGACGCCGCCGAGCTCGCCCGGCGGATCGCCCCGGCCCGCGCGTCCCGGTGGCCGACGGCGCCGCCGGTCCCCGCGCCGCGCGGCGCGCTTCCGGCCGCCGGACCACGGGCTCCCCGGCTTCCGGCCTGGGCCCGGGACATGACCACCGGGTCCAAGGCGCACACCGGCGGCGTGGGACTGCTGTCGGCGACCCCGCCCGACGCCACGGCCGCGCTCACCGGTGCCGCCTGGACCGGTGGCCGCGGCGCCGCTCAGCCCTCGCTGCCGCCGCCCGGGGTCCGGGCCCGGCTCGCCGACCGGCACCGCGCCGCGCTGGATCTGGGGCGGCTGGGCCGTTGGGAGGAGGCCGTGGCCACGCACCGTACGGTGGCCGCCGAGCGCGAGCGCGCGCTGGGCGCCGACCACCCCGACACCCTCACCAGCCGCTACGAGACCGCCTTCGCCCTCGGGATCCTGGGTCGCCCCGGCGACGCGCTGCGCGAGTACGAGCGGGTCGCGGCGGGCCGCCGGCGCGTCCTGGGCCCCGACCACGCGGACACCCTCGCCGCCCGCCAGGAGGCCGCGTTCACCCTGGGCCGCCTCGGCCGCTTCACCGAGGCCCAGCGCCTCTATGTGGCCGTGCTCGCCGCCCGCGAGCGCACCACGGGCGCCGACCACCCCGACACCCTGCGCTGCCGCCACAACCTCGCCTTCAACCTGGGCTGTCTGGGGCGCCTTGAGGAGGCGCACCGCATGGCGGAGGGGGTGGCCGCCGCGCGCGCCCGGGTGCTGGGCCCCGACCACCCCGACACGCTGGTCACCCGCTACGAGGTGGCGTACGCCCTCGGCCGCCTCGACCGCTGGCGGGAGGCCCTGGGCATCTTTCGCGAGGTGGCCGCCGCGCGCGCCCGGGTGCTGGGCCCCGACCATCCCGACACCCTCGCCGCCCGCTATGAGATCGGCGTCGGCCTGGGGAGGCTGGACCGCGGTGTGGAGGCCCTCACGGTCTACCGCGCCCTCGTCGGGGACCGCACCCGCGCCCACGGCCGGGCCGATCCGGAGACCCTGCGCGCCCGGCACGGCCTCGGCGTCAGCCTCGGCCGGCTGGGCCGCTGGGAGGAGGCGCTGACCGAGGCACGGGAGGTCTGCGCCCTCCGCGAGCGCGCGCTGGGCCCCGACCATCCGGACACCCTGGTCAGCCGTCGTGAGGTGGCCGTCGCCCTGGGCTGGCTCGGCCGCTGGTCCGACGCCCTGGACGGCTACCGCCGGGTGACCCGAGCCCGCGCCCGCGTCCTGGGCCCCGGCCATCCCGACACCCTCGTCAGCCGCGGCGACGAGGCCCACTGCCTGGAGCGACTGGGCCGGGGCGCCGAGACGGCCTAGCGGCCGAGAGGGCCGAGCGGCCGGGAGGGTCTGGGCGGCCGAGTGGGCTTAGGCGGGGGCCATGGCCGAGGCGGCGGGGCCGGACGGGACGGCCGAGCGGGTCCAGGTTGGCCGAGCGGGCTTAGGTGGCGGCCATGGTCGAGGCGGCGGGGCCGGGCGAGAGGGCCGAGTGGGCCTAGGTGGCCGAGCGGGCCTGGGTGGCCGAGTGGGCTTAGGTGGCGGCCATGGTCGAGGCGGCGGGGCCGGGCGGGACGCCCGAGGCGGCCGAGCGGGTCCAGGCGGCCGAGCGGGTCCAGGCGGCCGAGTGGGCCTAGGTGGCGGCCATGGTCGAGGCCGCGGGGTCGGGCGAGAGGGCCGAGTGGGCCTAGGTGGCTGCCACGGCCCAGGGGCAGGGCCGGGCGAGGGGGCCGAGTGGGCCTGAGTGGCGGCCATGGTCGAGGCGGCGGGGCCGGGCGAGGCGGCGGCCGGGAAGGTCTAGGCGGCGGATCCGGGCGAGGCGGCCGAGCGGGCCCAGGCGGCCGGGACGGCCTAGGCCGTGGCCACGGCCCAAGCGCGGGGACTGCGGGCGCGGCTGGGGTGACCTGCGGCGCCCTGGCCCCGGCGATCAGCGCGTGCTAACCAGAGGGCATGTCTCACAGCGATGCGTATGACGTCGTCATCGTCGGCGGCGGTCACAACGGTCTGGTCGCCGCCGCGTATCTCGCCCGCGCCGGGCGGAGCGTGCTGGTGCTCGAGCGCCTCGGTCACACCGGTGGCGCCGCCGTGTCCACCCGGCCCTACCCCGGCGTGGACGCACGGCTCTCGCGCTACTCCTACCTGGTCAGCCTGTTGCCGCGGCGGATCGTCGACGACCTCGGACTGCGCTTCGCGGTGCGCAAGCGCGCGGTGTCCTCGTACACGCCCGAGGTCCGGGGCGGGCGCCACACCGGGCTGCTGGTGGACGCAGGCTCCTCCGCCCGGACGCGTGCCGCGTTCGCGCGGCTGACCGGCTCGGAGCGGGAGTACGAGTCGTGGCAGCGCTTCTACGGCATGACCCAGCGCGTCGCCGAGCGCGTCTTCCCCACGCTGACCGAGCCGCTGCCCACCCGGGAGGAGCTGCGGACGCGGATCGGGGACGACGCGGCGTGGCAGACGCTGTTCGAGCGGCCGCTGGGGGAGGCGGTCGAGGCGGCGTTCGACGACGACCTCATCCGGGGCGTGGTCCTCACCGACGCGCTCATCGGCACCTTCGCCCGGGCCCACGACCCGTCGCTGCGGCAGAACCGCTGCTTCCTCTACCACGTGATCGGCGGCGGCACCGGCGACTGGGACGTCCCCGTCGGCGGCATGGGCGCGCTCACCGACGCCCTCGCCGACGCCGCCCGCGCGGCGGGCGCCCGGATCGCGACCGGGCGCGAGGTCACCGCGATCGCCACCGACGGCACCTCGGCCGAGGTGCGGTACGAGGGCGAGGCGGGGGAGGGGACCGCGGCCGCCCGGTATGTGCTCGTCGGGGCCGCACCGCGCGAGCTGGCCCGGCTGCTGGGCGAGGAGCCGCCCGCTCCGCCCGCGGAAGGGGCCCAGCTCAAGGTGAACATGCTGCTGCGCAGGCTGCCCGCGCTGCGCGACCGCGAGGTGGACCCGCGCGAGGCGTTCTCCGGGACGTTCCACATCGCCGAGGGGTATGGCGCCCTGGAGGACGCGTACCGCCAGGCGGCCGCGGGGGAGCTGCCGCACCGGCCGCCGTCGGAGATCTACTGCCACTCGCTGACCGATCCGTCGATCCTCGGCCCGGAGCTGGCCCGCGAGGGCTATCAGACCCTGACCCTGTTCGGACTGCACACCCCCGCCCGGCTGTTCACCGAGGACAACGACGCGGCACGCACCGAGCTGCTGCGCGCCACCCTCGCGGAGCTGGACGCGCATCTCGCCGAGCCGATCACCGACTGTCTCGCCCATGACGCCGACGGCCGGCCGTGCATCGAGGCCAAGACCCCGCTGGACCTGGACGCCGAGCTGCGGCTGCCCGGCGGCAACATCTTCCATCGGGATCTGGCCTTCCCGTACGGCCAGGAGGGCACCGGCCGCTGGGGCGTGGAGACGCGCCACGCCAATGTGCTGCTGTGCGGCGCGGGGGCGGTGCGCGGCGGCGGGGTGAGCGGAATTCCTGGACACAACGCGGCCATGGCGGTGCTGGGGAGGTGACGCCCGAAAGTCCCCGGAGAGTCCCGCGGACGGCCTGGGAAGCGCTTTTCTTTCATCGAATCTGACGTAGCGTCAGAAAAACTCTTCCCTCGTCCGCCGCCCTGCGGCATCCTGCCGACCATGCAGACGGAGCTGAGCACAAGGCTGGGTGTCGAGCACGCCGTCTTCGGCTTCACGCCGTTCCCCGCCGTGGCCGCGGCGATCAGCCGGGCCGGTGGCTTCGGTGTGCTCGGCGCGGTCCGCTACGGCGCGGGCGAGGAGCTGGCCCGCGACCTCGACTGGATGGAGGCGCACGCCGACGGCAAGCCCTACGGCCTGGACGTCGTGATGCCCGCGAAGAAGGTGGAGGGGGTCACCGAGGCCGATATCGAGGCGATGATCCCCGAAGGCCACCGCGCGTTCGTCCGGGACACCCTCGCGGGGCACGGCGTCCCCGAGCTGGCCGAGGGCGAGGCGTCCGGCTGGCGGATCACCGGCTGGCTCGAGGAGGTGGCCCGCAGTCAGCTCGACGTCGCCTTCGACTACCCCGTCAAACTCCTGGCCAACGCCCTGGGCTCGCCCCCGGCCGATGTCGTCGCCCGCGCCCATGACCACGGCATCCTGGTGGCCGCCCTCGCGGGCAGCGCCCGTCACGCCCTCCACCACAAGGAGGCGGGGCTCGATGTCATCGTCGCCCAGGGGTACGAGGCGGGCGGCCACACCGGCGAGATCGCCTCCATGGTGCTCACCCCCGAGGTGGTGCGGGCCGTGGACCCGCTGCCCGTGCTCGCCGCGGGCGGCATCGGCAGCGGTGAGCAGATCGCCGCCGGGCTGGCGCTGGGCGCCCAGGGCGTCTGGATCGGTTCCCTCTGGCTCACCACCGAGGAGGCCGAACTGCATTCGGCGGCCCTCATCCGCAAGCTGCTGGCGGCCGGATCCGGGGACACCGTGCGCTCCCGCGCCCTCACCGGCAAACCCGCCCGCCAGTTGCGCACCGAGTGGACCGACGCCTGGGAGGACCCGGCCGGCCCGGACCCGCTGCCCATGCCGCTCCAGGGACTGCTGGTCGCCGAGGCCGTCTCCCGCATCCAGAAGCACGAGGTGGAACCGCTGCTCGGCACGCCGGTCGGCCAGATCGTCGGCCGGATGGACGAGGTCCGCCCGGTCCAGGCCGTCTTCGACGATCTGACCCGCGGCTTCGAGCGCGCCATCGACCGCGTCATCCGCATCGCCAAGCGCGCCTGACCGCGCCTGCCGAACCCGCCTGACCTCGCCTGATCTCGTCCCACACCGCCTGACCTCGTCCCACACCGCCTGACACCGCCGTCAGAAGGAGGACCGGACCGCCATGTCCCCTACACCCAACGGCTTCTGGGCCCAGGCCGCGCTCGAGCCCGACCGCACCGTGCTCATCGCCCCGGACGGTGAGGAGTGGACCGCCGGGCGGCTGCACAGCGCGTGCAACCGGCTCGTCGCCGGGCTGCGCGCCGCCGGGCTGCGACGCGGCGACGCCCTGGCGGTCGTCCTGCCCAACGGGGTGGAGTTCTTCGTCGCCGCCCTCGCCGCCACTCAGGCCGGGCTCTATCTGGTGCCGGTCAACCACCATCTGGTCGGCCCCGAGATCGCCTGGATCGTCTCCGACTCCGGCGCCAAGGTGCTGATCGCCCATGAGCGCTACGGCGGGCAGGCGGCCGCGGCCGCCGACGAGGCGGGGCTGCCCGCGACCCATCGCTACGCGGTCGGCTCCATCGACGGCTTCCGGCCGTACGCCGAGCTCATCGAGGGGCAGCCGGAGGAGCCGCCCGCCGAGCGCGAGCTGGGCTGGGTCATGAACTACACCTCCGGCACCACGGGCCGTCCGCGCGGCATCCGCCGTGCGCTGAACGGAAAGCTCCCCGAGGAGAGCCACCTCGGCGGCTTTCTGCGCTTCTTCGGCATCACACCGCGCTCCGAGGAGCCCGACCACGTCCATCTGGTGTGCTCACCGCTCTACCACACCGCCGTACTACAGTTCGCGAGCTCGTCGCTGCACATCGGCCACCCCCTGGTGCTCATGGACAAGTGGACGCCCCAGGAGATGCTGCGCCTCATCGACACCTACCGCTGTACGCACACCCATATGGTGCCGACCCAGTTCCACCGGCTGCTCGCCCTCCCCGACGAGGTCAAGCGGTCGTATGACGTCTCCTCGATGCGCCATGCCATCCATGGCGCCGCACCCTGCCCCGATCATGTCAAGCGCGCGATGATCGAGTGGTGGGGCGGCTGTGTCGAGGAGTACTACGCGGCCAGCGAGGGCGGCGGCGCCTTCGCCACCGCCGAGGACTGGCTGAAGAAGCCGGGGACCGTCGGCCGCCCCTGGCCCATCAGCGAGCTGGCCATCTTCGACGACGAGGGCACCCGGCTCCCGGCCGGTGAACTCGGCACCGTCTATATGAAGATGAGCACCGGGGGCTTCGCCTACCACAAGGACAAGAGCAAGACCGAGAAGAACCGCATCGGCGACTTCTTCACCGTCGGCGACCTCGGTCTCCTGGACGACGACGGCTATCTCTACCTCCGCGACCGCAAGATCGACCTGATCATCTCGGGCGGGGTCAACATCTATCCCGCCGAGATCGAGGCCGCGCTGCTCACCCATCCGGCCGTCGCCGACGCCGCGGCCTTCGGGATTCCCCACGAGGACTGGGGCGAGCAGGTCATCGCGGTCGTGGAACCCGTCGAGGGGCATGCGCCGGGGCTCGATCTGGCCGCCGAGATCCTCGCCCACTGCACGACTCGGCTGGCGGGCTACAAATGCCCCAAGTCGGTGGACTTCGTCGTGGAGATGCCGCGCGACCCCAACGGCAAGCTCTACAAGCGGCGGCTGCGGGCGCCGTACTGGGAGGGTGCGCAATCGCAGTGAGCCTGGGGGCCGGTCGGCCCGGTGAGTGCCAGTGCCGCCGGATCCGGCCATCGCGCCACGGGGCCGGTCCCGCTTATCCGCGGGACCGGCCCCGTGGCGTGCCGACGGTGCGGCGTCCTATCGTTCCAGAACCCGTCGGTCGCCCCGGGCCGCCGGGGCGATGCCGCCGGGCCGCCGGGGCGACGCCTCGGGCCGCACGTACCGCCGAGAGAGGAACCCCCGCCTATGCGACCGCATCTGTCCCCGCGTCATGCGCTGATCGCCGCGCTGGCCACCGCCGTGCTGGCCACGGGGGCCACCGCCGCCTTCGCCGCTCCGGCCGGTCCGGTCCGTGTCCACGGCACCCTGCGGCCGCTGGTCGAGCTGTCCGCACAGCGGGTGCTGGTGGCCGATGAGGTCGCCGCCGCGAAGTGGGGCACGGACAGCCCGATCGACGACCCGGCCCGGGAGCGGGAGGTGCTGGACGATGTGGCCCGGCAGGCCGAGGAGTTGGGCGCCGACCCCGTGGCGACGTCGAGGATCTTCCGCGACCAGATCGAGGCCAGCAAGGTCGTCCAGCGCGGCCTCTACCGCCGCTGGGACGCCGACCCCGCACAGGCGCCCACCGAACGCCCCGACCTCGGGCGGATCCGGCTGGAGATCAACCGGATCAACGGCGAACTCGTGCGCGCCATCGCGGACTCGGCAGCCGTGCGGGAGGCGCCCTCCTGCGTGGGACGCCTTACGGCCGGGGCCGTGGCGGTGGTCCATGGGCGGCACCTGGATGCGCTGCACAGTGTGGCGCTGGGGCGGTCGCTGCCGTCGGTGTGTGAGCGGGGGGCGCGGTAAGGGGGCGGTGCGGGTTGGTTACGAGGGTCAGCCTTACGAGGCGCCCGGCGGATCTTTCCCCTACCCGCCCCTCCCCGAAACCGGGGGCCCGGCCCCCGGCCCCCGGCTGGGGCTCCGCCCCTGGCCCCCGCTCCTCAAACGCCGGAGGGGCTGGATCGGCTCCCCCGCCCCTCCCTCAAACCGTGGCCTGGCCCCCGGCCGGGTCTCCGCTCCTCAAGCGCCGGAGGGGCTGGATCGCGCCCGGCCCCTTCCTCGAAATCGGGGCCTGGCCTCCAGCCCCCGCTTCTCTAGCGCCGGAGGGGCTGGATTGGTTCCTCGTCCCTTCCCGTTACCGGGGGCTTCGCCCCCGGACCGCGGGGGTTTGGGACGAGCCCCGGTTTCCGGAAGGCCCCCTGGGCGGCGGGGGTCTGGGGCGGAGCCCCACCACGCGGCGGAGCCGCATATCGATGCTGCTGCGGGAAGGGGCGGGGTGGGAAAACAGCCCGCCGCAGGCGTCACCATCCGCCGGACAGGCCCTGATCGCAGGGCGGAGCGGCCCAGCCGTGGTGCGGAGCGGCCCAGCCGTGGTGCGGAGGGTCAGCCGTGGTGCGGAACGGTTCAGGCCGCCGTGCGGAGGGGGCGCAGGCCGCGTTGCGGAACGGGTCAGCCGCCGCCGTGCGCAACGGTTCAGCCGTGCCGGCTGTCCCCGTCCGCCTCCTGCGCCACCGCCCGCGCCCAGCGATAGTCCGCCTTGCCGCTGGGCGAGCGCTGGATGCGGTCCGTGAAGACGACCGTACGCGGGATCTTGTAGCCCGCGAGCCGCTCCCGGCAGTGTTCGCGGATCGCGTCGGCCGTGAGGCCGGACGGTTGTGTCCGGGGCTGGACGACGGCCGCGACGCGATGGCCCCAGCGGGGGTCGGGGACGCCCGCCACCAGGGCGTCGTATACGTCCGGATGGGCCTTCAGGGCCTGTTCGACCTCTTCGGGGTAGACCTTCTCGCCGCCGGTGTTGATGCACTGCGAACCGCGCCCGAGAACGGTGATCACGCCCTGCTCGTCGACGGTGGCCATGTCGCCCAGCAGCACCCAGCGCTCCCCGTCCGCCTCGAAGAACGTCTCGGCGGTCTTCTTCGCGTCGTTGTAGTAGCCGAGCGGCACATGGCCGCGCTGGGCGATCCGGCCGGGCTCGCCGGGGGCCACCGGGGCGAGGGTCGCGGGGTCCACCACCGTCGTACGGGCGTTGACGTGCAGCCGGAAGCCCTTCTCGGGGCCGGAGTCGTCGGTGGCCGTGCCGTTGAATCCGGACTCCGAGGAGCCGAAGTTGTTCAGCAGCAGGGTGTGCGGGGCGAGTTCGGCGAACTGGGCGCGTACGGTCTCCGACAGGATCGCGCCCGAGCTGCTGACGCTGAGCAGGGAGGAGAGGTCGGTGCCCTTGAGGGGGCCGGTCAGGGCGTCCACCAGGGGGCGCAGCATCGCGTCGCCGACCAGCGAGACGGTGGTGACCTTCTCCTTCTCGACCGTCCTCAGGACATCCTGGGGGACGAACTTTCGGTGCACCACCACCTTCTGACCGAAGTTGAACGCGATGAAGGCCGTAAGGGTGGAGGTGCCGTGCATCAGCGGCGGGGTGGGGAAGAAGACCAGCCCCTCGCCGCCCGTGGCCACCCGCTCGGCCAGTTCCTCCGGGCGCCCGACGGGCCGGCCGGTCGGCGCGCCGCCGCCCAGCCCGGAGAAGAAGAGGTCCTCCTGCCGCCACATCACGCCCTTGGGCATACCGGTGGTGCCGCCGGTGTAGATGATGAAGCGGTCGTCGGCGGACCGTGCCGGAAAGCCGCGCTCGGGTGACCCGGACGCCTCGGCGTCGGCGAACGCCACGGACGTACGGGGGCCGCCCCCGGTGCCGACCCGCACCAGATGGCGCAGGCTGTCGGTGTGCGGCAGCGCGGCGGCCACCCGCTCGCCGAACTCGGCGTCGTAGACCAGTGCGGCCAGGTCCGCGTCGCGGTAGAGATAGACCAACTCGTCTTCCACGTAGCGGTAGTTGACGTTCACCGGCACCGCCCGGATCTTCACGCAGGCCAGAGCGGTCTGGAGGTACTCCACGCCGTTGCACAGATGCAGTCCGACATGCTCGCCCGGGGCGATACCGCTGTCCCGCAGATGGTGGGCGAGCCGGTTGGCGGCCGCGTCGAGCTGGGCGTAGGTGAGCCGCCGCTCGGCTCCGGTGCCGGGATGGTCCAGGTACACCAGCGCCTCTCTGCCTGGCACCGTGTCGACGATCGACTCGAACAGGTCGGCAAGGTTGTACTCCATGGCTCCTCCTGACCCCTCGATCCGGCGGCTCGGCGCTCATTAGAGCCGCGCGGGGGTGAGGTGGGAAGGCCCCCGGCCGAAGAAATCTGACTGAGCATCAGATTTCTCTTGAAGTCGGCCTTCCCCTGCTGCAACCTGTTCTAGGTCTCGAGACGGGAGGACGTCGTGACAAGCGGGACCGAACACCTCATCGTCGAGCGCGTCGGCGCGACCCTGGTGCTCACCCTGAACCGGCCGGAGGCCAGGAACGCGCTCTCGCTGCCGATGCTGGTCGGGCTGTACGACGGCTGGACCGAGGCCGACGAGGACGACGCCGTGCGCTCCGTGGTGCTCACCGGCGCCGGTGGGGCCTTCTGCGCGGGAATGGACCTCAAGGCGCTCGCGGGCGGCGGCCGGATGGACGGGCAGCACGTCCGCGACCGCCTCGCGGCCGACCCCGATCTGCACTGGAAGGCGATGCTCCGCCACCATCGGCCACGCAAGCCGGTGATCGCCGCTGTCGAGGGCCCCTGTGTCGCGGGCGGCACCGAGATCCTTCAGGGCACCGACATCCGGGTCGCGGGCAGCGGCGCCACCTTCGGGCTCTTCGAGGTCCGGCGCGGGCTGTTCCCCATCGGCGGCTCCACCGTACGGCTGGCCCGCCAACTGCCCCGCACCCACGCCCTGGAGATGCTGCTGACCGGGCGCCCCTATCCGGCCGAGGAGGCGGCGCGGATCGGGCTGATCGGCCATGTCGTCCCGGACGGCACGGCGCTGGAGAAGGCCCTGGAGATCGCCGAGCTGATCAACGCCAACGGCCCGCTCGCCGTCGAGGCGGTCAAGGCGTCCGTCTACGAGACCGCCGAGATGACCGAGTCCGACGGCCTGAAGTCCGAACTCGAACGCGGCTGGCCGGTCTTCGACACCGCCGACGCCAAGGAGGGTTCGAAAGCCTTCACGGAGAAACGGCCGCCGGTCTACCGCCGGGCGTGATCCCCCAACACCTCAGGCCGCCGCCCCACGCCGGCCGCGCGGAAGGAGAGGCACCCCCATGACCCCGGCTCCCTCACCCGAGGTGCTCCAGGCGCCTTTGGTCGTCGAGTTCCCGTTCACCCGCTCCCTCGGACCGGTGCAGAGCGCCTTCCTCACCGGACTGCGCGAACGCACCGTACTCGGCGTGCGCACCACCGACGGCCGGGTGCTGATGCCGCCCGTCGAATACGACCCGGTCACCGCCGACGAGCTGTCCGACCTCGTCGAGGTCGCCCCCACCGGCACCGTCACCACCTGGGCCTGGAACCCCGCACCGCGCCGCGGCCAGCCCCTGGACACCCCCTTCGCCTGGGTGCTGGTGCGGCTGGACGGCGCGGACACCGCCCTCCTCCACGCCCTCGACGCACCCGGCCCCGACGCCGTGCGCACCGGTATGCGGGTGCGGATCCGCTGGGCCGGGGAGCGCGTGGGCGCCATCACCGACATCGCCTGCTTCGAGCCGTACGACGGCGCCGAGGGCGGCGAAGCCGTGCCGCACAGCGGGGAGTTCACCGACCCGGTCACCGGCATCGTGGCCCCCGCCCGCCTCGACTACACCTACGCACCCGGCCGCGCCCAGTCGCGCTATCTCAAGGCCCTCGCCGACCACACCACCCGCGGGGAGCGCTGCCCGTCCTGCCGCAAGGTATACGTCCCGCCCCGGGGCGCCTGCCCCACCTGCGGGGTCGCCACCGACGAGCAGGTGGAGGTCGGCCCGCGCGGCACCGTCACCACCTTCTGCATCGTGAACATCAAGGCCCGCAACCTCGATATCGAAGTGCCGTACGTCTACGCCCATATCGCCCTGGACGGCGCCGGTCTGGCCCTCCACGGGCGCGTCGGCGGCATCCCGTACGACCAGGTGCGCATGGGGCTGCGCGTGGAGCCCGTATGGAGCGAGGACAGCCGCTACCCCGACCACTACCGCCCCACCGGCGAACCCGACGCCGACTACGACACCTACAAGGAGCTGTTGTAGATGCGAGAGGTTGCCATCGTCGCCTTCGGCCAGAGCGACCACCGGCGCGAGAGCGCCGAGGTCTCCGAGGTCGAGATGCTGATGCCCGTCCTCCACGAGGTACTCGACGCCGTCGGACTCCGGGCGGGCGAGATCGACTTCACCTGCTCCGGCTCCTCCGACTATCTGGCCGGCCGGGCCTTCTCCTTCACCATGGCCCTCGACGGCGTCGGCGCCTGGCCGCCGATCTCGGAGTCCCATGTGGAGATGGACGGCGCCTGGGCGCTGTACGAGGCGTGGACGAGGCTGCTGACGGGCGAGGCGGAGACCGCGCTCGTCTACTCCTACGGAAAGTCCTCGCCGGGCGATCTGCGGGAGGTCCTGACCCGTCAGCTCGACCCGTACTACGTGGCGCCCCTGTGGCCGGACTCGGTCTCCCTCGCCGCCCTCCAGGCCCAGGCGCTGCTCGACGCGGAAGACGGCGAAGGCACCGTCGCCGACGAGCGGGCGCTGGCCGCGGTCGCCGCGCGCAGCCGGACCGCGGCCGAGGACAACCCGCATGCGCAGGTGACCGGTTCACCGCCGCCCGAGGCCCTCCTGGAGGACCCGTATCTGGTGCGGCCGCTGCGCCGCCACGACTGCCCGCCGGTCGGCGACGGCGCGGCCGCCGTCGTGCTCGCCGCCGGGGACACCGCGCGCCGGCTGTGCCGCCGCCCGGCCTGGATCCGCGGCATGGACCACCGGATGGAGGCGCACAGCCTCGGCGTACGGGACCTCACCCGCTCCCCGTCCACCCGGCTCGCCGCCGAGCGCGCGGGCGCCTTCGAGGCCCCCGCCGACCTGGCCGAGCTGCATGCGCCGTTCACCTCGCAGGAGCTGATCCTCCGCCGTGAGCTGGGGCTGGGGGAGGGCGTACGCGTCAATCCGTCGGGCGGGGCGCTGGCCGCCAACCCCATGATGGCCGCCGGGCTGATCCGCCTCGGCGAGGCCGCCGCCGCCATCCACCGCGGCGCCGCCGACCGGGCCCTCGCCCATGCCACCTCGGGCCCCTGTCTTCAGCAGAACCTGGTGGCGGTCCTGGAAGGGGATGTCCTGTGACCAAGGAGCCGGTGGCCGTCGTCGGGATCGGCCAGACCAAGCACACCGCCGCACGCCGGGACGTCTCCCTCGCCGGGCTGGTCCGGGAGGCCGCCGTACGGGCCCTGGAGGACGCCCAGTTGATTTGGGCGGACATCGACGCCGTCGTCATCGGCAAGGCGCCCGACTTCTTCGAGGGCGTCATGATGCCCGAGCTGTACCTCGCCGACGCGCTCGGCGCGGTCGGCAAGCCGATGCTGCGCGTGCACACCGCGGGCTCGGTGGGCGGCTCCACCGCACTGGTGGCCTCGGGCCTGGTCGCCGCCCGGGTCCACCGGACCGTACTCACCCTCGCCTTCGAGAAGCAGTCGGAGTCGAACGCCATGTGGGGACTGTCCCTGCCCATCCCCTTCCAGCAGCCGCTGCTGGCCGGGGCGGGCGGCTTCTTCGCCCCGCACGTACGGGCGTATATGCGGCGCACCGGCGCGCCCTCCGGTATCGGCGCCCTCGTGGCCTACAAGGATCGCCGCAACGCCCTGCGCAACCCCTACGCGCATCTGCATGAGCACGATCTGACGCTGGAGAAGGTGCGGTCGTCCCCGATGCTGTGGGACCCCATCCGCTACTCGGAGACCTGCCCCTCCTCGGACGGCGCCTGCGCCATGGTGCTCACCGACCGGGCCGGCGCGGACCGTGCCCCGTATCCGCCCGCCTGGATGCACGGCGGCGCCATGCGCAGCGAGCCGACGCTCTTCGCGGGGAAGGACTGCGTCTCGCCGAGGGCGGGCCGGGACTGCGCGGCCGATGTCTACCGGCAGGCCGGGATCACCGATCCGCGCCGGGAGATCGACGCGGTGGAGATGTATGTGCCCTTCAGTTGGTACGAGCCCATGTGGCTGGAGAACCTGGGCTTCGCGGAGGAGGGCGAGGGCTGGAAGCTCACCGAGTCGGGGGTCACCGAGATCGACGGCGAGCTTCCGGTCAACCCCTCGGGCGGGGTGCTGTCCACCAACCCCATCGGCGCCTCCGGGATGCTGCGGTTCGCCGAGGCCGCGCTCCAGGTGCGCGGGCGGGCGGGCGAACACCAGGTCGACGGCGCCCGTAAGGCGCTCGGCCACGCCTATGGCGGAGGCTCGCAGTTCTTCTCGATGTGGGTGGTCGCGGACACGCCGCCCGCCGATTGAGTCTCCTCCTTAGTCCTTCTTTCGTGGCCTGTGCGGCACCGGTCACGATCGCTAGGGTGGGGCGCGGACGACGATCCGGGAGGATGAGCTGACGTGGCCGACACCACCACCACCGCACAGCCACTGACAGGAAGCGCAGAGAAGCCCGATCTCGATCTCTCGGGCGCCCAGTGGCAGTCGAGTAGCCAGGGTGTGGGCGATGTGGAGATCGCCTTCGTCGAGGGCTTCATCGCGATGCGCCACGGCCGTCGTCCCGAGGGCCCGGCACTGATCTTCACCCCGGCCGAGTGGCGTGCCTTCGTCCTGGGCGCGCGTGAGGGCGAGTTCGACCTCACCTGAACCGGGACCGCCGATCAGGGGCGGGCTGGTCCGGCCGGACCAGCCCGCCCCTGGCATGTCGCCCCTCGGAAGGGCACGCCGCGGCGCCCCGCCCCGCGGCGGTGGGTGCGTTATCGGCCAGAGTCAGGACGCGGAACGCCCTGCTGGATCCGCTTATCGCCGGACAAGGCCACGGGATCCGTTTTTCCATGCGTTCACCAGAGGTTCACGACTTCTGTATGTCCCGTGCCGAAACCTGAGGGTGACTCACGGTAACACTGGCAGGTCGCGGCAGGTCGCGGCAGGTCTCCACGGGCCGGAACGGAATCGTCCACCGCTCTATGCAGCCCCGGCCCCGGCGGGTAGTTTTCCCTCCCACTTCCCCGTGGTGCGGGGCGGCAAGTCGGCCGAAAACAGGGGGTGTCGTGCGCGAATTCAGTCTCCCTCACATGGTGGAACCTCTGCGCGCGGGCGGGCTCGCGGACTCGGTCTACGAACTGGCGGACCGCGAACCGGACAGGGCCCAGCTCGCCCGGCGGGATGCCACCGACCGCGGCCGGTGGACTCCGGTGACCGCCGGGACCTTCCGGGACGAGGTGCTGGCGCTGGCGAAGGGCCTGCTGGCCGAGGGCGTGCGGTTCGGGGACCGGGTGGCCCTGATGGCGCGGACGCGGTACGAGTGGACGCTGTTCAGCTATGCCCTGTGGTCGGTCGGCGCCCAGGTGGTGACCGTCTACCCGACGTCCTCCGCGGAGCAGGTGCGCTGGATCCTGGCCCAGACGCGGGCCGTGGCCGTGGTGGTCGAGGGCGAGGACCACGCCATGACGGTCGGCGCCGTCTGCGACGCCCTCCCCTGGCTGCGCTCCATCTGGCAGATGGACCAGGGGTGCGTGGCGGAACTGGGGCGGCGGGGCGCCGATGTCCACGAGGAACTGGTCACCGAGCGGCGCTGGCTCGTGGAACCGCGCTGCACCGCGGTCATCTGCTACACCTCGGGCACCACCGGACAGCCCCTGGGGTGCCTGATCACCCATGCCAATCTCGCCGCCGAATGCGACACCCTGTTCGCGGGCTGGAACGGACTGTTCGCCGAGCCCGGGGTGCAGCCCGCCATCCTCGCCTTCCTCCCGCTGGCGCACATCTACGGGCTGATGGTCCAAGTGCTCTGTGTGCGGGGCGGCATCCTCATGGGGCATGAACCCGAGCTCACCCCGTCCATCCTGCTGCCGTCCTTCCAGAGCTTCCGCCCCACCTGTGTCTTCGCGGTGCCCTACATCTTCGAGAAGATCCTCGGAGCCGCCCGGACCGCCGCCCAGGACGCGGGCAGGGGCGTGGTCTTCCAGAAGGCCATGGCCACGGCGGCGCGCTACGCCGCGGCCGTCGAGCAGCGGTCCCAGGGCGGCGGGAAGGGGCCGGGCCCAGGACGCAGGGCCGCGCACGCCGTCTTCGACCGGATGGTCTACCGGCGCCTGAGAGCCGTCCTGGGCGGCCGGGTGCGCTACGCGGTCACCGGTGGCTCACCGTTCAGCCGGGAGCTGGGGCTGACGTTCGCCGGCGCCGGGATCACCGTCTACAACGGCTACGGCCTCACCGAGACGACGGCGGCGATCACCGCGCAGCCGCCCGGCCGCCCCCGGCACGGCACAGTGGGCCGCCCGATGCCGGGCACGACGGTGCGCATCGCCCCGGACGGCGAGGTATGGGTGCGCGGCGGCACCGTCTTCGAGGGCTATCTGGACGATCCGAAGGCCACCGGGGCCGCGCTGCGCGACGGCTGGCTGCACACCGGAGACGTCGGATTCCTCGACGGCGAGGGCTATCTCACCATCACCGGCCGTAAGAAGGACATCATCATCACCAGCGGCGGCAAGAGCGTCTCCCCGCTGCCGCTGGAGGAGCGGCTGCGGGCGCATCCGCTGATCTCGCAGTGTGTCCTGGTGGGCGACAACCGCCCCTTCGTGGGGGCGCTGATCACCCTGGACGCCGAGATGCTGGCGCGCTGGCGCAAGGCGGTCGGCGCGCGGCTTCCCGTCGGCCGGGAGCACGCGTCGGCGAACAAGGCGCTGCACGCGGAGATCCAGCAGGCGGTCTCCACGGCGAACCTCTCGGTGTCCAGGGCGGAGTCGATCAGGGCCTTCCGTATCCTCCCGAAGGAATTCACCGTGGAAGAAGGGCTGTTGACGCCCTCGCTCAAACTGCGGCGCGACGCGGTCTACAAGATGTGCGCCGCGCAGATCGAGCAGCTCTACGCGAGCTGAACCCCGGTCAACGGGAGCCCGGGCCGCTGCCCAGCGGCGGCAGCGGCGCGCCCCGCCCCGCGCGGACCAGCTCCTCCGCGCCGGTGAGCTGGGCCCAGGGCCGCTGCCGGCCCCCGCTGACCGCCTCGGTGCCCCGCTCGTCGTAGCGTGCCGTCCGCACCGACCAGCCCAGATTGCCGGTCATCACATGCCGCATACCGTCCACATAGCGCCCCACGGCGTGGTGGGTGCCCGGGTCCGCCCGCGCCTCGGTGAGCAGCGCCGGCAGCCTGGCCGCGGTCTCCTCGAACCAGCGGTAGCGGGCGTTTGCGAGGTCGGCGATATGGCGTACCGCGTCCTCCAGTTCACCACCCGCGCGCTCCCACTGGACGATGACACTGTTGTGGACGTCGCCGACGGCCAGTTCCTTGTCCAGGGAAGCGATGTCATTGGTGAAGACCACCACATCGTCCGTAGCCTCCCGCATGCGCGCCATGGGGAAGCCGCCGTGCAGCGCGGGCGGCAGGGTGTAGCCGCCGAATGGCTCATTCAGGTCGAGACAGGGCTGTACGCCTATCGAGTGACGCCGCAGCGCCAGCACGGCCTCCACCGAGCGCGGTGCGTCCCGGCCGGGCCCTGGCAGGGCGCCGGTCCGTTCCAGGGCCTCGTGGTGGTAGGAGTGCAGATACTCCAGCCAGTGGTGGCGGAAGCGGTCCCGCCACACCTGTGGCCGCCCGGAGTTGATCCGGCGCCACAGGTCGCGGAAGCTCTCCAGGAGCGGCCCCTCGCCACCCTGCGCCGCGCCCTCCTCGGTGATCCGGATGACGTCCGCCACCAGCCGTGCCACGGCCTCCGGACGGGAGCCCAGCTCCCCGTCGAACTGATCGTCGAAGACGAAGTACCAGCCCACGAGGTCACTGCCCAGGTTCAGATCGGCGCCGCTCTCCCGTGGGTAGAACAGGCCCGCCAGCACGTCGAAGCGGAGCGCGTCGTACTCCGCGACGGACTCATGGTCCTCGAAGACGCCGAACCGTGAAAGCCATTGGATGGTGTGGTGCCTGGCCGCCTCGGTGCCGGGACTGAGGTCGGCGGAGGCCGGAAAGTCGAACAGGGCCACCCGTCGCAGCAGTGTCGTCTGCCGGGCCTGTGGTCGCGAAGCGTGCGCGTGCATGAGTCGTGTCCGCCCCCTTCATAGGTCGGGCGGCCGAGGCCGCATATACCACAGGCTTGCGCGGCATCTGGCCAACCCGATGAATCCGGTCATCCTCGCGTGCGGAACGTGGCATCGATAGAGGAGACAGTGAAATGGCGTGTGCCACTGGCAATGCCCGGCGGAAATACCCCCATTGAGGAGCTACGGAGCGTGCCATCCGCGCTACGCTCGGCGTCACCTGCCGGAGGGGAAGAACGTGGCGGAGGACATGAGCCAACAGGACCGGACGCGCCGGGCACTGCTGGAGCGGGATCGGGAGCTGCGCGCGGTGGACGCCGCGCTGACCGAACTGTGCGGGACGGATCCCGCCGACCCGGCCGAGACCCGCGGCGGCGGAGTGATCGCCTTCGAGGGCCCCGGCGGCGTCGGCAAGACCGCGCTGCTCGGCGAGGCGCGCCGGAGGGCCGCCGCACGCGGCTGCACCGTGCTCCGGGCCCGTGGCGGTGAGCATGAACAGGGCGCGGCCTTCCATGTGGTGCGCCAGCTCTTCCAGCCGGTGCTCGCGGCGACCGGCGAGGACGAGCACCGCAGGATCCTCGGCGGCTGGTACGACATCGTCGCGCCCGCGGTCGGCCTGGTGGTCTCGGGCAGCGGCGGCGCACCCGATCCGCAGGGCGTCCGCGACGGCCTCGACTGGCTGGTGACCCGCTTCGCCGTGGAACACGCCCCGGTCGTCATGATCCTCGACGATGTCCACTGGGCCGACCCCGAATCGCTGGACTGGCTGACCCGGTTCGCCTCGCGCACCGCGGACCTGCCCCTGCTGCTCGCCGTCGGCTACCGCCCGGAGGGCCTGACCGCCGACGTCGCCGTGATACGGGCTCTTGTCGAGCGCCAGGGATCACGTCCCCATGTGCTGGCGCCGCTGACTCCGAGCGGAGTCGGGCGGATCGTCCGGGAAGTCCTCGGGGACCACGCCGACGACGCGTTCTGCCGCGAGTGCTGGGCGATGACCGGCGGCAACCCCTGGGAGATCACCGAGCTCACCGCCAAGATCCGCGACCGCCGGCTGAAACCGCAGTCGGAGAACCTGCCCGCGCTGCGCGAACTGGTCTCCTCGGCCAAGGACAGCGGGCTCAACGACCGGCTCACCCGCCTCGGCACCGCCGCCGTCCGCCTCGCCTGGGCCGTCGCCGTCCTCGGCATCGAGGCCACCCCGGCGCTGACCGCCAATGTCGCCGGGCTCAGCGAGACCGAGGCCGTCGATGTGGTGGCGCGGCTCGTCGACGCGCGGATCCTGGCCCCGCCGCGCCCCGGTAATCGGCACCCGGCCCCTCGAATACCTCCACCCGCTCATCGCCACCGCCGTCTACCAGGCCATCCCCGGCGCCCTGCGGGTGGCCATGCACGGCCAGGCCGCCACCGTGGTCCTCGGCGCGGGCCTGGGCTCCGCGGCCGCCGGCCGTCATCTGCTGGAGCTGCACCCCGAGGGCGACCCCTGGGTGGTGCACCATCTGCGGGCCGCCGCCCGGGAGTATCTGCGCGCCGGAGCCCCCGACGCCGGGCGCCGCTGTCTGGCCCGGGCGCTGCGCGAACCACCCGCCCTGGAGGAGCGCCCCGCCGTGCTCTACGAGCTGGGCTGCGCCGCCCAGCTCACCGAGCCCGACGTCACCGTCAACCATCTGCGGGCCGCGCTCGGGGAGCCCGCGCTCGGCACCGACCTGCGCGAGGCGATCACCTACCGGCTCGCCCAGGCATACGGCCACAGCGGCCGGATGGAGGAGGCCGCCCAGGTCGTCGCCGCCGAGATCGGGCGGGCCACCAGCGCCCGCACCCGGCTGCGGATGCAGACCGAGCAGCTCATGTGGAACATGTTCCGCGCCGACGAGAAGGAGTCGCCCGCCCGCTCCCGGCGGCTCGCCCGGCTCGCGGACCACCTCACCGGCCGCGGCATGGCCGAGCGCTATCTGCTCGGACTGCGCGCCTGGGACGCGATGACGCGCGGAGAGCCGGTCGCCACCGCGCTGCACTACGCGGAGGAGGCCCTCGGCGACGGCCTGAGCTGGACCGATGACGACTGGGGCTTCGAGGTTCCGATCCTGGTCGCCCTGGTCTTCCTCCACTGCGACCAGCCCGGGCGCGCCGAGGAGCTGTTCAACACGGGCATCGCCGAATGCGAGCGCAAGGGCTGGCGCGGCTCCCATCTGGCGTTCGGCTTCACTCTTCTCGGCTACGCCCGACTGCGCCGCGGCGCGCTCGGCGAGGCGGAGGAGCTGGCCCGGGAGGGGATGCGGATCGCCGATCTGGTGGGCTCCTCGACACCCGCGCACTGGACCGCGGTCGGCACCCTCATCGGCACGCTGATCTGCCAGGGCCGGGTCCGCGAGGCGCAGGAGTTCGCGGCCGGGCACCGCGGCGAGACCCTTCCGCAGGCCACGCTCTGCCCCGACGTACCGGCGGTCCGCGGTGAGCTGCTGCTGGCCGCCAATCTCCACCGCGAGGCCCGGCACCAGCTCACCGAGGTCGGCCGCCGCATGGACGGGCGCGGGATGCGCAACCCCGCCTGGTGCCCCTGGCAGCTCCACCTCGCCCAGACCCTCGCGCTGACCGATCCCCCGCAGGCCGCCGAGGTCGCCGACGACGCGGTGCGCCGGGCCCGTCAGTTCGGCACCCACTCCGCGATCGGCAAGGCGCTGCACGCCGCGGCCACCGTGACCCAGGGGCCGGACCGGATCAAGCTGCTGGCCGAGGCCGTCAGCCATCTGATGCGGTCACCGGCCGCCTACGACCTGGCCGTGGCGCTGGTCGACCACGGCGCCGCGCTGCGCCGCATCGGCCTGCCCCAGGAGGCCGGTGACCGGCTCTACCGCGGTCTGGAGGGAGCGGTGCGCTGCGGGGCCGACGCGCTCGCGGCCCGGGCCCGCGATGAGCTGTCCGCGGCCGGGCTGCGCCCCATGCAACTGCGGGTCGATCACACCAGCCCGCTGACCTCGCAGGAGCAGGCCGTCGCCGAGCGGGCCGCAGAGGGCTGGCCGGACGCCCGGATCGGCGAGGCGACGGGGCTGGAGGAGCGTGAGGTGGCCCGGCTGCTGTCCGATGTCTACCGTAAGGTCGGCACCGACCGGGCCGGGCTGGCGAAGCGGCTGATCACCCCCACCGTCGGCCTTCCCCAGCGCCCGGCGACGGACCCCGGATGAGGGGTGCGGCCCGCCCGCTCCCCGGCACGGTAACCGGCACGCGGCCACGTACCATGTCCGCATGTCCTTCCTCCGCCGCCGCAGCGCCGCCACGCCCACCGGGCCGGACTTCGACGTCCTCGCCATGGACCCGGGCGACTGGCCCGGCGACCTCGGGGCGGGGCTGCTGCCCGCTCCGGACGGCACCTGCCAGGGCGTCTTCCTGCGCTACGACCTGTTCGGCGGCCGCGGCCCGGCGATGATCATCGGCAATCTGCCCGAGGGATCCCCGGCCCGGGAGGTGGCCGAGGGCCAGCCGCCGTTCGAGGTGACCCAGCTCCTGGCGGCGCTCGGGAACGATGAGCCGGTCCATGTGGTGGACACCGAGGACAGCCCGGTCATGCATGAGGACAACCTCCTCATCGTCCGCCGGATCAAGCTCTCCGAGGGCCGGATCTCCTGCGCCCAGTTCGACCGCAGCGACGGTGTGCTCGTCACCATCGCCAGTTGGGACCGGCCGATCACCGACGATCTGTACCGGCTGCTCAAGCCGCTGCCCGCGGAGATGTTCCAGCAGCGCTGAGGAGTGCCGCCGAGGGGCCGTGAGACCCGCCCGTACGGCACCCGCCGACACGGTCGCTCACGGCCCCCGGACGGGCCCTGGACGGCCCGTCTACCACCCTCCCGGGGCGGACTGACGGCCCGCCAGGCTCACTTCCCCGAGCGCCGGACCGTCACATCGGCGGCCCGGACGAACGCCACCCGGTGCCCGAACTGGATCTGGTAGTACACGTCCTGGCCGCGCACCACCTTGTGACCGGCCGGATCGAAGGTGGTCGCCCACAGATACTCGCCGCGTGTCCTGCGCCCCAGCGGATAGGACTGCCCGGCGAGCAGCTTGTACGGCAGCGGCGAGACCGCCTGCACCGGCACGCCCTCCGGATAGGCCGCCTGCTCCGGATAGGCGCGGCCGTACACCGGAACCTCCTTCGCCCCGGCCTTGGGCGTCACGACAAGCCCCTTGGCGCTCACCGCCGTCGGCCGCCGCTTGGGGTCCTGGAACCAGGCCCGCTGGCCGAGGTACCAGATCGCCGTCCAGTCGCCCTCACGGCCCGCGACCGCGAACTGCTGCCCGGTGGTGGCGCGGGCGCCGGTGTCATTGACCCCGGTCGTCGAGTCGGAGCCGTCGGGGCGCAGCCCGATGTCCTTGACCAGCGGGGCGTCCGCACGCGGCGCGGTGTGCAGCCGCACCGCGGCCGAGCCGTGCGGGGCACATGCCTGGCCCGCCGTCTCGCAGCTTGTGTAGACGGGCCGGTTGGTGTCGTAGTCGGGGCGGATGGTGACCAGGCCGCCGGAGGAGCCCGCGGTACGCCGGAAGGGCGCGCCGAGCAAGGTGAAGTAGTGCGCCCAGTCCCAGTAGGGGCCCGGGTCGGTGTGCATGCCCGCGATGGTGGCGGTGGTGGTGCCCGGCACATTGTCATGGCCCAGGATGTGCTGACGGTCCAGCGGAATGTCGAACCGCTTGGCGAGATAGCGCACCAGCCGCGCCGAGGAGCGGTACATCGCCTCCGTGTACCAGGCGTCCGGGGCGGTCAGGAACCCCTCGTGCTCCACGCCGATGGACTTGGCGTTGATGTACCAGTTGCCCGCGTGCCAGGCCACGTCCTTGAGCGGCACATGCTGGGCGATATGCCCGTCGGCGGAGCGCAGGGTGTACTGCCAGGACACATAGGTGGGGTCCTGGACCAGCTTGATGGTGGTGTCCCAGGAGCCCTCGGTGTCATGGATGACGATGTAGTCGATGGACTGCGAGGCGGGGCGGTCGGCCAGGTCGTGGTTGCCGTAGTCGTTGTCCCCGAACTCCTGGTAGGGCGCCGGGATCCACTCGCAGGACACATCCTTGGGGGCTTCGACATGCGGATCCCGGGCACGGGACGGCAGACCGAGCGACCGCAACTGCCGGGTGTCCGGCGCGAGAGCGGGCGCCGCGTCGAGGGAGACACGCTCGCCGTCGGCGGTCGTCCGCGTGGCACCGCCGCGGATCACCTCGTACACCTCGTCGGCGAAGGCGGCCGCGGCCGTGGCGTCATCGGCGCCGGCGTAGGCCGCCACCGCCGCGTACCAGCCGGCCGGGTCCTTGCTCGGCGGCAGCCCCAGCCGCTTCTGCGTGGCGGCCAGCAGGGCGGCGCCACCGCGCACATTGGCGCTCTCATCGCCGCGCAGCGCCTCCGCGGACAGCCCGGTGAGCTCCGCGGCCCGGCCGAGGGTGCGCAGCCGCGCGGGCAACTGCCGGGGCTCGGGAACGGTGGCCTTGGGGACCCTCAGGGGGCGGGCCAGATCGCCGCGCGCGTCCTCGGTGCCCTGGCTGTGGTGCGGGGCGGTGAGCAGGGCGGTGTGGGCGTCGGTGAGATGCATGGGCCCATAGCCGCCGGTGACGCTGGGCGCGCCGCGGTGGCCGTCCCAGCGCGACTGGAGATACGAGACGCCCAGGAGCACGCTGAGCGGAACGCCGTACTCGGCGGCCGCGGCCGCGAAGGCGCGCTGGAGTGCGCCGCCGTCGGCAGGAGGACCGTCGGCCAGCGGCTGGTCGGCATGGGCGGCGGGTGTCGCCGAGACCAGCGGGAGCAGAAGGGCGGCGGAGGCCGCGGCTCCCGCGGTCCGCAGTGTGGTTCTCCGGGTGGGGCCGGACGGGGTTCTGTTCGCGTCGTGGGCGCTGTCCTGTGCGGATTCTGGCATTGCAGCCTCCTCAAGCGGGCCGGGCGAGCCACTTAGAGATATGCGCTGCCAGGCGTGACGTCAATCGCCGTCACCCAGACGCGTGTTCGCATGTCAGCCCGACTGCGGCGCGTCACCGGTCCAGACCGGTGACGCGCCCCTGCCGCCATCCGCCTCCGCTCAGCGGGTGCCGACCGCCGCCCGCACCGCGCGCCGAGCCAGCGCGCAGTCGTCATGCAGCCGGCGCAGCAGCAGCCGCTGCTCCTCACCGGCCGGGACCGCGCCCGGCACCACCGGGGCGGGATCGTGCATGGTGCGCTGCACCGCGGTCTCGTACTGGCGGATCTCCCGCGTCAGCACCAGCATCAGATTCACCAGGAAGGAGTCCCGTGCGGCCGGACCCGCGGCCTGCGCCAACTGGCTGATCTGGCGCCGGGTGACGGGGGCGTCGCCCAGCACCGTCCACAGTGTGGCCAGGTCATAGCCGGGCAGATACCAGCCCGCGTGGTCCCAGTCGAGGAGCACCGGGCCCGCGGGGGACAGCAGGACATTGTTCAACAGGGCGTCGCCATGGCAGAACTGTGCCGGGCTCTGCCGCCCCCAGGCGTGCGAGACGCCGCGCAGCAGCTTCTGTAGATCGCCCATGTCCCGGTCGGTCAGCAGCCCCAGGTCGTGATAGCGGGTCAGCCGGGCGGCGTAGTCGATGGGGGCGTCGAACAGATCGGCGGGCGGCCGCCACTGGTTGATCCTGCGGATG
This sequence comes from Streptomyces sp. CY-1, assembly GCF_047218265.1. NCBI lineage: Bacteria > Bacillati > Actinomycetota > Actinomycetes > Kitasatosporales > Streptomycetaceae > Streptomyces > Streptomyces sp. CY-1. Next base: position 1,550,596 of record NZ_CP178393.1, on the reverse strand, counting down.
GCGCCCAGCACCGCCCCCAGATCGGCGCGCGGCGGGGGCTCGGTGGGGTGGCGCTGCGCGGCCGCGATCCGCCCGGGCATCCGCTCGATGACCAGCGCGCAGTTGTCCGGGTCGGCGGCGATCAGCCGGGGCACCCGCACCGGCGGACGCTGGCGGACGAACGCGCGGTACATCGCTATTTCCCGGCGGAACCGCTCGGCCCACGCGGGGGAGTGGTCCAGCAGGCACTTGGCCACCGCGGTGCTGCGCCCGGTCGCCCCGATCAGGAGCACGGACCGTCCGCTGCGCCGCAGCACCTGCACCGGGTTGAACTCCGGACAGATGCGATGGACCGAGGTGATCGCGGTGCGGAGCTGCGCACCCTGTGGACCGGACAAGTCGAGTCTCCCGCGAGGCGGCAACGTGCCGAGGGCGGCGGTCCGCCGGGCCCGGCCGCCGTGGGCGGGATCGAGGTACGGCCCAGAGCCGGGCAGCGGGCGCCGGTACGGCCGGGGCGGGGCGGACACGGAGGACGACGCTGCGTACATGGGCGATACAGATCCCTTCGTGTGCCGACGAGTTGCGTACGCACCCGGCCCCGAGACGGGGCCGCACCCTGGGGAATGCGGTCGGTTCAGCTCGATCCGCCACGGGGCCGGGTAACGCACTCCTACATCACACCCCTGTGCGGGTGGCACACCATCTGGCGGACCCTGGCGAACCCTGGCGAATAGTCGCACGGCTCGTGACGGGACCGTTACTGTCAAGTCAGCCGAGGAACCTGGGGGCTTGACGTGACGAGGGAACCCAACACCCGTCTTGCGGACCTGTTCGGCCTCGCCGGCTGGTCCAAGGGGGAGCTCGCGAGGCTCGTGAACCGGAAGGCGGCGGCCATGGGCCATCCGCAACTGGCGACCGACACCTCGCGGGTGCGGCGTTGGATCGACACCGGCGAGACGCCGCGCGATCCCGTGCCCAAGGTGCTGGCGGCCCTGTTCACCGAGCGTCTCGGTCGAGTCGTGACCACTGAGGATCTCGGGTTCGGACGAGGGGGGCGCTCGGGAAAGGGGCAGCCCGCCGACGGGCTGCGCTGGCCGCCCGAGTCCACGGCCGCGGTCCTCACCGAATTCACGGGAATGGACCTTATGTTCAACCGACGCGGCTTGGTGGGTGCGGGCGCCGCGCTCGCCGCAGGATCCGCCATCACCGGTGCCATGAGCGAGTTTCTGCTCTCCGACCCCACCCTCGCCAACGACGCGCCCCGTACCGACAATCCCCTGTCCCTCGACCCCGTGGGCTTCGACCGCTATGAGGCCGCCCCCGTGGGCTCCCAGGAGATCGACGCCCTGGAGACCTCGGTCGAGGTCTTCCGCGCCTGGGACGCCGCCCGCGGCGGCGGGCTCCAGCGCAAGGCCGTGGTCGGCCAGCTCAACGAGGTGGGCGGCATGCTCGCCTACCGCCACCCCGAGCATCTCCAGCGCAGGCTGTGGGGGGTGGCGGCCAATCTGGCGGTGCTCGCCGGCTGGATGTCCCATGACGTCGGCCTGGAGCCCACCGCCCAGAAGTACTTCGTCATGGCCGCCCACGCGGCCCGCGAGGGCGGCGACCGGCCCCGGGCGAGCGAGGCGCTCTCCCGGGCCGCCCGGCAGATGGTCCACCTGGGCCGCCCGGACGACGCCCTGGATCTGATGAAGCTGGCCAAGACCGGCGCGGGCGACGCGGCGCTGCCCTGCACCCGGGCCATGTTCTGCACCATCGAGGCATGGGCGCAGGCGTCCAAGGGCCACGGCCAGGCGGTGCGCCGCGCCCTGGGCGAGGCGGAGGAGCTGTTCATCTCGGCCCGGGACGAAGGGCCGGCGCCGAGCTGGATGCAGTTGTTCAACGAGGCGGATCTGTACGGGATGCAGGGGCTGGTCCACCGCACCCTCGCCGAGCACGAGCCGGGCGCGGCGGGCATCGCCGAGAGCCATGCCAAGAAGGCGCTGCGGATGCGGGAGGGCGGGCGCCAGCGGTCCCAGATCTTCGACCACATCTCCATCGCCTCGGCCTGCTTCATCGGCGGCGATCCCGAGCAGGCCGACCGCTACGCCCGGCTGGCCCTGCTGACGATCGAGCAGAACTCCTCGCATCGCACCTGGGACCGACTGCGCGAGATGTACCGGCTCACCGGGCGGTACAGCACGACACCGGCCATCCGGGAGCTGCGTGAGGAGATCCAGCAGGTGATGCCGAAGAGCGGCGCGGGGAAGGGCGGCGCGGGGCTGAAAGGATCCGGCTCCATCGCCAGGAGCGCGGCCGTCTAGCGGCCGGGCCACACCTCAAAACGGGCCACACCTCAAAACGGGCCACACCTCATAAGGGGCCCGACGAGGGGGCAACGCCTTACGACGAGTCAACCCTTACGAGACAAGTCACCCGTACGGGAAGTCAACGCCTTACGAGGGCCGATCACCACGTCACGCCGACGCGGGAAGCCGCGTCATGCGCCGGCACCGGTGACCCTGGCGATCAGCACACAGGCGTCGTTCTCGCGCGGCTCGTCGCCGAACGTCTCGGCCACGGTCCGTACGCACTCCTGTGTGCCATGGGCGGCGGTCAGCCGTGGCGCGAGCGCGAGCAGCCGCTCGGTGGCGTCCTCGGCGTCCCGGGCGAGCCGTCCGGTGTGCAGCACCAGCAGATCGCCCGGCTCCAGCCGCTCCTCGGACTGGGTATACGCGGCGCCCGTGGTGGCGCCGAGCAGCACGCCGTCGGGAGAGCGCAGCGGGCGCCCCGTCCCGTCGCGGAAGAGCAGCGGGGCGGGGTGTCCGGCCTGCGCCCACACCAGGGTGCGGGTGCGCGGGTCGTACTGTCCGCAGGCGGCGCCGACCAGTGCGGGCTGGGAGGAGACGGCGAGCAGTTGGTTGAGCCGCCCCATCAGCGGGCCCGGCTCGATCCCGGCCACCGCCATGCCGCGCACCGCGCCCAGCAGCATGGCCATCCCGCAGGTCGCGGTCACGCCATGGCCGGTGAGGCCGCCGACGCTCAGCAGGGTCCGTCCGTCCGGCAGTTCGAGCGCGTCGTACCAGTCGCCGCCGATCTGGGTGCTGGACTCGGAGGGGAGGTAGTGGGCGGCGAGGTCGAGCGCGGCACCGTCGGCTGCCGGGCCGGCGCCCGGAAAACCGTCACCGGCCGGAAGCCGGAGGGAGCCGCGCCACGGCGGCAGCACGGCCTCCTGCACCTCCACCGCCAGCCGACGCTCGGTCCGCGCGATCCGCCGCTGGTGGCTGAGGGTGTCCCGGCTTTCGCGCACCGCCCGTTCGCTGCGGCGCAGCTCGCTCACGTCCCGGAGCACGGCCCACATGGAGGCGGTGCTGCCGTCGGTGTCGAGCACCGGCTCGCCCGCCATATGGATGGTGCGGACCGCCTCGTCCGCGCGCACGACGCGGAACTCGCCGTCGATCGGCTTTCCGTCCACCAGGCAGTCCGTGACCATCGCGGTCAGGATCGGCTGGTCCTCGGAGAAGACCCAGGAGGGCAGCTCGTCGAGGGTGAGCCCGCCGTCCCCGGGGTCGCGGCCGAAGATCCGGCACAGCTCCTCGGACCAGGTGACCTCGTCGGAGAGGAGGTTCCACTCGGCGCTGCCGACCCGGCTCAGCAGCGAACCGCGGCCGGTGGCATCGCTCGCGGCCGGGGCCTCGGCCGTCACCCCCGCGTCGGCTTCCGTCCCCCCGTCCGTCTCCGCCGCGTCGGCCTCTGTCCCCTTGTCCGTCCTGTCGTTCGTCCCGGGGGGGCCGGCGAGCAGACCCTCGCGCAGCTCGCCCAGATGCCGGTCCAGATCGTCCAACTGGTGGACGGCGAGCTGGCACAGCGCACGCTGCCAGCGCACCTGCGCGTCGTCCGTACCGCCCAGGTCCGCGACGGTGTCGCGGCGGACGGCGTCGAGCCCGCCGCGGAGCCGCTGGGTCTGCGAGATGAGGGCGTCGACCGTGTCACGCTGGGGCGGTGGAACGGCGGGATGGTCCGCGGAGCGGGGGGACGGCATGACGTTCTCCGATACGGGCGCGGCGCGGCCGGGTCTTGAGGGGAGGGACCGGTAACGACTCTTGCACAGGCTGCGACATCCCGTAAGCGGTTTGGCAATACCCGATCCGGTGGTGCTTGCGGCATATGCCGATGGCCTTCCGGGGGTATATCGGCCGGGAATCGGCGGAGGGCACGATTCCGGGTAGGCTGCGGCGCTCGGGAGTCCCTCAGTCCCACGCCGTTCATCAGGCATACGGCGCCAGGACATCGGCAAGAATGCCGATCGACGGAAATCCCGTTGCCAGCGAACCTCCCGCACCGGATGCTGACCTCATGTTCGATCCAGACATAGCGCCCAGCGGCACCCTGCTCGGCCTCCTTCAGCGAGGCCGCGGCGACGGGACCCTGCATGCCCTCGCCGCGCCGCGGGCCGAGGCGCTCGCGGCACTGCACCACTGTGTGCTGCGCGACCCCCGCCGTGACTGGCAGGTCGAGAACCGCTCGCTCTATTACGCCAGGCTCTGCCTGGACCTCGACGCCGAGCTCGATGAAATCGAACAGCATCTGTTCCACCCCGACGACCTGGTCAACGACGACGAGGCGCGCACCGGGCTCGCCCTCTCCGTCCTCGGCCACCTCGCCGCCTACGGCAGGGCCGATGCCCTGCGGCTGCTGCGCCGCTACACCGCGGCCGGCAGCAACTGGCAATGGGCCCTCGACGAGCTGGCCCTGCGCGACGACGACCCCGGGCTGCGCGGCCTCGCCCCCGCGGTCCTCGCCCGCTTCCCCGAGACCTCCGAGGGCGACGCCGAGCTGGCCGCCGTCGTACGCGGCGCCTACGAGCCCCGGCCCTGGCGGCTGTGGGCCGGCGATCCGCACCATGGGCCGCGGGTGCGCGCGGCGGCGGAACAGGGCGCCTTCGACCGATGGCAGCGCCAGATGCGGCCCTCGGGGCCGCGTCCCGGATGGAGCGTCCACGACATCCTGCTGTGGGCCCAGCGGGAGCACGATCTGAAGCCGGACGCCCGCCGCCCCGACGCGGCGGCCCGCTGTCTGGCCGCCGTCGCCGGTCCCGAGGACCGGCCCGAACTCCTCGCCGCCGCGGCGTCGGCCCCCGACGCCGCCCGCGCCGCCGCGCTGCGGCATCTCGCGGAGATCGGCGACCCCGAGGTGCTCGATCTGATCGAGGCTGCCGTCACCGAGCCGGACGCCTCCGAGCTGGTCTCCCAGGCGGCCCTCTCCGCCTTCGAACGCATGCGCAGCATCTCCGCCCTGGACCGGGCCCGGGTCTGGGCCCACCGCCCCGACGCCCTCGGTGACGCGGCGGCCGCGATGCTCTCCTGCCGCGGCGGTCAGTACGACACCCCCCTGGTGCTCGCCGCCCTGCGCCGCAAGGTCCGGGCCGAGGGCCCGGACGCCCAGATCCTGTGGACGCTCGTCGACGGCGCCGGGCGCCTGACGATCTCCTGCGCCGCGCCCGTACTGCGCCATGTCTACCGCGAGACGGCCTCCTCCCACTTGCGCGGCCGCGCCGCCCGCGCGCTGGCCGCCACCGATCCGTCCTTCGCGGCGGGCTTCGCCGTCGAATGCCTCTGGGACTGCGAGGAGAGCACCCGCGAACTCGCCGCCCGGCACGCCGCCACCGCCGACACCCGCGTGGTCGAACAGCTCCGCCGGCTGGCCGCCGACCCGGCGGAGGAGGCCGAGGTCCAGACGGCGGTCCGCAGCCGCATCGCGCCCGAGACCCCGGACTTCTGATCCCGCCGCCCGCCCCGGAGCGCGATCTCGCGCCGGAGCGCGATCTCGCGCCGGAGCGCGCAACCTCGGAGGCGGCAGACGCGTCTTCCCCGGCAGGGTGAAGAGATCGTCACCCTCCGTACCTCCGCGCCACCCGAACAGGGTGTTCACCCAGACGACAGTTTCACGCCGAGTGACCGGTCGCTCATTGGTGCGGGTTCATCCGGGTTCGATGTGATCTCGTCGGGGTCCTGAACAGGGCCCGGGGAGCGCGAAGGCCAACGCTCATGGGACGTTCTACGGCGCGAAACGTGCACGATGCCGGAGCCACCCTTCGTACGCCGACAACACCGGTATGCGTGTCGCCATCGTGACTGAATCCTTCCCACCCGACATCAACGGCGTCGCTCACTGCACGCTGCAAACGGCCGACCATCTTCACCGCCGTGGTCATCACCCCCTGGTCATCGCACCGGCGGGTCCCCCCGGAGGCCCACCGCCCGCCACGGCCGGCGGGCCACCCGAGAGCCAAGGGGAGCTCGACCGGTCGCATCCGTACCCCGTGGTCCGTATCCCCTCCCTGCCCCTGCCCGGCTATCCGCAGGTCCGGGTCGCACTGCCCAGCCGTAAGCTCGCCGCCGCCATCACCTCCCACCACAGCGACGTCGTCCACCTCGCCAGCCCCTTCGTGCTGGGCGCGCGCGGGATGACGGCCGCGCTCCGGCTGCGGATACCGGCGCTGGCCGTTTACCAGACCGACCTCGGCTCCTACGCCCGCACCTACCTCGGCGCGGGCGAGAACGCGGCCTGGCGGCGCATCCGTGCCGTGCACACCGCCGCCGACCGCACCCTGGCTCCGTCCACCGCCTCCGCCCGCGACCTCGAGGAGCACGGGGTGCCGCGGATCCGGCTGTGGCCGCGCGGGGTCGACACCGAGCGCTTCCACCCCTCCCGCCGCGACCCGGAGCTGCGCCGCTCCCTCGCCCCCGGCGGTGAGCTGATCGTCGGATACATCGGCCGCCTCGCCCCGGAGAAGAACGTCGAGCTGCTCGCCCCGCTGAGCCAGTTGCCCGGCGTCCAGGTGGTCGTGGTCGGGGACGGGCCGAGCGAGCCCGCGCTGCGGGCGGCCATGCCGAAGGCCCGCTTCCTCGGCCGCCGCACCGGCGACGACCTGGCCCGCGTCTTCGCCTCCCTGGACGTCTTCGCCCACACGGGGCCCCAGGAGACCTTCTGCCAGACCGTGCAGGAGGCCCAGGCCAGCGGCGTCCCGGTGGTCGCCCCCGCGGCGGGCGGCCCCCTCGACCTCATCGACCACGGGCGTACCGGGCTGCTGGTGCCGCCCGGGGACGCGACCGAGGTGACCGACGCCGTATCGCTGCTCTCGGCCGACGCGAAGCTGCGCGCGGCACTGGGCCACGCCGGCCGGGAGGCGGTCGAGGGCCGCACCTGGGCGGCGATCGGCGACCAGTTGATCGACCACTACACCGAGGTGCTCGCGGCCCGTACGGCGGTCGCGGCATGAGCGCCGCACACGCGGCCGCCGGGCCGCACGTGGCCGTGATGCCCGCGCCTCTGCGCCGCGTGGGCGGAGCAGCGAATGAAAGGCACACAGCGTGAGTTCCGTGGGAGGAGAGAGCAGCATGAGCGACGGCAAGGGCCTGCGCATCGTCCGGCTGGCCAACTTCGTCACCCCCGCTTCCGGCGGCCTCCGCACCGCGCTGCGCGAGCTCGGGGCCGGTTATCAGGCGGCCGGGCACGAGGCCGTCCTGGTGGTGCCGGGCGAGCGGGTCTCGGACGAGCAGACCCGGCAGGGCCGGGTGATCACGCTCCCCGGGCCGACCATCCCCGGCACCGGCGGCTACCGCGTCCTGACCGACCGGCGGCGGCTGACCCGGCTGCTCGACGGCCTGGCACCGGACCGGCTCGAGGTGTCGGACCGCACCACCCTCCGCTGGACGGGGGAGTGGGCGCGGCGCGCCCGCGTACCGGCCGTGATGGTCTCCCATGAGAGCGCGGACGCCGTGCTGCGCACCTGGGGGGTGCCGGACGGGTTCGCCCAGGGCGCCGCGGACCGGCTCAACCTCCGTACCGCGCGGGCGTACTCGCGGATCGTCTGCACCACCGAGTGGGCGGCGCGCGAGTTTGTACGGATCGGCGCGCGGAATGTCGTACGCGCCCCGCTGGGCGTGGATCTCGGCCACTTCCACCCCTCCCACCACGACGCCGCGCTGCGCGACCACCACCGCGGCGAGGCTGCCGTTCTCCTCGCCATGTGCTCGCGGCTCTCGCCCGAGAAGCGGCCGGGCCGGGCGCTCGACGCGCTCGCCGAGCTGCGGCGGCGGGGCGTCTCCGCGGCGCTCGTGGTCGCCGGGGACGGGCCGCTGCGGCCGCGCCTGGAGGCCCGCGCCCACGCCGAAGGGCTTCCGGCCGTCTTTCTCGGCCATGTGGCCGAGCGGGCGGGGCTCGCCGCCATCCAGGCCAGCGCCGATGTCGTGCTGGCGCCGGGCCCGGCGGAGACCTTCGGCCTCGCGGCGCTGGAGGCGCTGGCATGCGGTTCGCCCGTCGTCGTCAGCGCGCTCTCCGCGCTGCCCGACATCGTCGGCGCCGCGGGCGACACCGCCGCGGACGACGGGACGGCCTTCGCGGACGCCGTGGAGCGCGTCCTGGGCCGCTCGGAGCCCCTCCGCCGGGCGGCGGCCCGGGCACGCGCCGAGCGCTACGGCTGGCCCGCCGCGGTCGCCGCCTTCCTGACCGCCCATGACGCGTCCACCGAGGGCGTCCGGTGCGCCGACGGCGGCCGGGTCCCGGCCGCGTCGCTCCCGGCCGCCACGGCGGTCTCCGCGTACCGGGCAGTCGGCGGTGTGCGGTGAGCGCAGCCGGCGCTCACACGGGGGACCGCGCTGGTACGGAACCGTCTCGTACGGAGAACGTCCTTACGGAGGCCGTCGTAACGGAGAACGTCCTTACGGAGGCCGTCGTAACGGACACCGTCCTTACGGAGGCCGTTCTTACGGACACCGTCCTTACGGAGGCCGTCCTTACGGACACCGTCCCTACGGAGGCCGTCCTCACTGAGGCGGAGACGGAGACGGAGGGTGCGGGGCAGGGTTCCACCACTGCCCCGCACCCGGCGGCCGGGCGGACACCCGGCCCCACGCCGGGCACGGGGGACGGCGCGGAGCCGCGCAGGCTGCGATTCGCCGCCCTCGGCGACTCGCTCACCGAGGGGCTCGGCGACCCGGCGCCCGGCGGTGGATGGCGTGGCTGGGCCGCGCTGCTGGCGGCCGCCACCGGGCCGCATCCCGATGAGCCGGTGGAGTTCGTCAATGTGTCCCGCAGCGGGGCGCTGGCCGCCGATGTCGCCGACGAGCAACTGGCCGAGGCCCGCCGCGCCCGTCCGCATCTGGCCTCGGTCGTGGTCGGCGGAAACGACACGCTGCGTGACTCGTTCGACATCCACCGGGTCGCCGAGGCCCTCGACCGCACGATCGGCGCGCTGCGCGCCGACGGCGCCGTGGTGCTCACCGCCTGCCTGCCCGACCCCGGGCGGATGCTGGGGCTGCCCTCCGCGCTCGCCCGCCCGCTGGGTCGCCGGATGCGCGCGGTGAACACCGTGGTGCACGCGCTGTCCCAGCGGTACGAGGCGGTCCATGTGGAGCTGGGCGACCACAGTTGGGTCGCCGAGCGGCGGGCCTGGAGCGTGGACCGGCTGCATCCGAGCGAGCTCGGGCACCGGCTGCTGGCCAGGGAGTTCCACAGCGCCCTGCGCGCCCGGTCCATCGCGACCGGCGCCCCGCCGTCCCTGGAGCTCGACGGCATCGCGCCCTCACGCGCCGCCTCCGCGTGGTGGATGGCGACCCGCGGCACCCGCTGGATCGCGGACCGCTGCACCGACCTCCTCCCCGGCCTCGTCGCGCTGGCGGCCCTGGAATGGAGGCACCGCCTCCGGGGCACCGCGCATCTGCTGGAGGAGCGGGACCGGCGGGCGACTCTCGCCGCGCTCACCGCGGTGACCAGCGGCCCGGCCCCCGCCCTGCTCCCTCACCCGCCCGCCGGCGCCCTCACCGAGCCGCCCCCGCCCCCGTCCGCCGCCCCGCAGCCCGCCCCCACCGCGCCGCTGTCCCACCCGCCCGCCGATCCGCTCATCGCCGACCCACCGCCGCCCGCTGCGACAATGGCGGGGTGACGGGTCGCTGGGAATTCTGGATCGACCGGGGCGGAACCTTCACGGACGTCGTCGGCAAGCGTCCGGACGGCCGCCTGGTCACCCGCAAGCTGCTCTCCCACCACCCCGAGCGCTATACCGACGCCGCTGTTGCCGGGATCCGGCAGACGCTGGGGCTCGGCCCCGGTGAACCGGTCCCGGCCGACATGATCGACGTCGTCAAGATGGGCACCACGGTCGCCACCAACGCCCTGCTGGAGCGCAAGGGCGAGCCGACCGTCCTCGTCGTCACCGAAGGCTTCCGGGACGCCCTGCGCATCGCGTACCAGAACCGCCCCCGCCTCTTCGACCGCCGGATCCTGCTCCCCGAGGCGCTGTACGACCGGGTGGTGGAGATCCCCGAGCGGGTGGACGCCCACGGCGAGATCGTCCGCCCCCTGGACCTGGACGCCGCGGCCGAGGCGCTGCGCACCGCCCACCGCGACGGCTTCCGCAGCGCCGCAGTCGTCCTGCTGCACGGCTATCGGCACGCCGCCCACGAACAGGCCATCGCCGCGGTGGCGCGCGACCTCGGCTTCCCGCAGGTGAGCTGCTCCCACGAGGTCAGCCCGCTGATGAAACTGGTGTCACGCGGCGACACCACCGTGGTCGACGCGTATCTCTCACCCATCCTGCGCCGCTATGTGGAGGACGTGGCCGCCGAACTGCGCGGTATCCGGCTGATGTTCATGCAGTCCAACGGAGGGCTGCGGGAGGCCGCGCACTTCCGGGGCAAGGACGCGGTGCTGTCCGGACCGGCGGGCGGTGTGGTGGGCATGGCGCGCTCCTCCGGCGAGGCCGGACACGACCGCGTCATCGGCTTCGACATGGGTGGCACCTCGACCGATGTCTCGCACTACGCGGGCGAGTTCGAGCGCGTCTTCGGCACCGAGGTCGCCGGGGTGCGGATGCGCGCCCCGATGATGAACATCCACACCGTGGCGGCGGGCGGCGGTTCGGTGCTCCACTTCGACGGGCGGCGCTATCGCGTGGGGCCGGACTCGGCCGGGGCGGTCCCCGGTCCCGCCTGCTACCGGCGCGGCGGTCCGCTGACCGTGACCGACGCGAATGTGATGCTCGGCCGGATCCAGCCGGACCACTTCCCGGCGGTCTTCGGCCCGCACGCCGACCGGCCGCTGGACGCGGCGACGGTCCGGGAGCGCTTCGCCGCGCTCGCCGAGGAGATCGCGGAGGCCACCGGCGACCGGCGCGGACCGGAGGAGGCCGCGGCGGGCTTCCTGGACATCGCGGTGCTCAATATGGCCAACGCGGTCAAGAAGATCTCCGTACAGCGCGGCCGTGACGTCACCCGCTACGCGCTCACCAGCTTCGGCGGCGCGGGCGGCCAGCACGCCTGCGCGGTCGCCGACGCGCTCGGCATCGGCACGGTGATCGTGCCGCCGCTGGCCGGAGTGCTCTCCGCGTACGGCATCGGGGTGGCCGACGCCACCGCCATGCGCGAGCAGGCCGTCGAGGCGGAGCTGGGCGAGGGGACGCTGGAGCGCGTGCGCGAGCTGTGCGGGCGGCTGGCCGGCCGGACCCGCGGCGAACTGCTCGCGGACGGTGTCCCGGAGGACACCCTGGACACCGTCGCCCGGGTCCATCTGCGGTACGCCGGCACCGACTCCAGCATCCCCGTACCGCTGGGCTCCGTCCCCGCGATGACCGAGGACTTCGTCCGGGCGCACCGCGCGCGCTACGCCTTCACCATGGACAAGCCGCTGGTCGTCGAGGCGGTGTCGGTGGAGGCGGTCGGCGCGTCCGGGCCCGTCGGCGGCCATGCCGTTCAGCGGCCGCCCAGGGAGGGCGAACTGGCGCCCGTGACGACCGTAAGGATGTTCACGGAAGGGCGATGGCAGCGGACCGCCCTGTATGAACGCGACCGTATGCGCCCGTCGGACCGGGTCACCGGGCCCGCGATCATCGCCGAGGAGGACGCCACCACCGTGGTCGACCCCGGCTGGCAGGCCACCGCGGGCGAAAGCGGCCATCTGCTGCTCACCCGGGTCCGGCCGCGGCCGAGCAGCACCGCGGTCGGCACCGAGGTGGACCCCGTGATGCTGGAGGTCTTCAACAGCCTCTTCATGGCCATCGCCGAACAGATGGGCGTGCGCCTGGAGCACACCGCCCACTCCGTCAACATCAAGGAGCGGCTCGACTTCTCCTGCGCACTCTTCGACGCCGAGGGCAATCTCATCGCCAACGCCCCGCACATCCCGGTGCACTTGGGCTCCATGGGCGAGTCCATCAAGGAGGTGCTGCGGCGCAACGGGGACACGATGCGCCCCGGCGATGTGTACGCGATCAACGACCCGTACCACGGAGGCACCCACCTGCCGGATATCACCGTGGTCAGCCCGGTCTTCGACGAGGCGGGGGACGAACTGCTCTTCCTCGTCGCCTCGCGCGGCCACCACGCCGAGATCGGCGGTATCACCCCCGGCTCCATGCCCGCCTTCAGCCGCACCATCCAGGAGGAGGGCGTCCTCTTCGACAACTGGCTGCTGGTACGGGACGGGGTACTGAGGGAGCGGGAGAGCCGTGAACTGCTGACCGGCGGGCCGTATCCGTCCCGCGCCCCGGACGCCAACCTCGCCGATCTGCGCGCCCAGATCGCCGCCAACGAGAAGGGCATCCAGGAACTGCGCCGGATGATCGGGCAGTTCGGCCTCGACGTCGTGCACGCCTATATGGGCCACGTCCAGGACAATGCCGAGGAGTCGGTGCGCCGCATCCTGACCGGCCTCGGCGATGGCTCGTACCGCTACGAGACCGACAGCGGGGCGGTCATCCGCGTCACCCTTACGGTGGACCGCACGGCGCGCGGCGCCCTCCTGGACTTCACCGGCACCTCGCCCCAGCGGCCGGGCAACGACAACGCGCCCAGCTCGGTGGTCATGGCGGCCGTGCTCTATGTCTTCCGGACGCTGGTCGCCGAGGACATCCCGCTCAACAGCGGCTGTCTCAAGCCCCTTGAGGTCCGCATCCCCGAGGGCTCCATGCTGGCGCCGGTCTTCCCGGCGGCCACGGTCGCCGGGAACGTCGAGACCTCCCAGGCCGTCACGGGCGCCCTGTACGCGGCCCTGGGCGTCCAGGCCGAGGGCTCCGGCACGATGAACAACGTCACCTTCGGCAATGACCGCGTCCAGTACTACGAGACGGTCGCCAGCGGCTCCGGCGCCGGAGACGGCTTCGACGGCGCGGACGCCGTACAGACCCATATGACCAACTCCCGGCTGACCGACCCCGAGGTGCTGGAGTGGCGCTATCCGGTGCGGGTGGAGAGCTTCGCGATCCGCCCGGACAGCGGCGGCCGCGGCCACTGGCGCGGCGGCCACGGCGTCACCCGCCGCATCCGCTTCCTGGAGCCGATGACCGTCGCCCTCCTCACCGGCCACCGCCGGGTGCCCCCGTACGGCATGGCGGGCGGCGAACCGGGCGCGCTGGGCGCGAATCTGATCGAGCGCGCCGACGGTTCGGTGGACCACCTGGAGGGCCGCGACGCGACGGACGTCGGGGTGGGGGACATCCTGGTCGTCCACACGCCGGGCGGCGGCGGTTACGGCCCGGCGGAGGCGGCCGGGGACTGACCGCCGGTGGCCGGTGCCGGGCTCACCGCGTGGCGTGGCGGGACCGACGCCTCGGGACGGGCCGAGGCGGCCCCTGGGGCTCACCGAGGATGCCCGGTGTGAACCATGGCCTGTTCGGATCCGTTTGCCGCCGCCACGATCGGAAACCCGACCCATATCGAAGCCCGCCAGGACGCGCCCGCACGATTCCCGGGCGGCGCCCGCTCGCGAACCATGCGTGTGAGTCCGATGGCGGGCGCTTACAGCACCGTCGTTCACGGAAGGGGCAGCCATGGCCTGGTGGCAGAAGGCCGAATGCACGCACGAGGACCCGGAGCTGTTCTTCCCGGTGGGGGTGGCGGGCCCGGCCGCCCAGCAGCAGGAGGCGCGGGCCAAGGAGGTCTGCCACCGCTGTCCGGTGATCCAGGAATGCCTGGAGTACGCGCTGGAGACCGGGATGACCCACGGGGTCTGGGGCGGCGTCGGTGAGGAGGGGCGCCGCGCCCTGCGCCGCAAGGCGCAGCGCAGGGAGCGGGTCGGCGCACGGCGGGCCCGCTAGGGGCTGCCGGGGCCGGGTCCTGTCCGGGCCCGGGACGGTTACGGGGTGTCCGGCGGACCATGCGGCAAAGGCTCGCCCCTGGACCCGGGGCCCGGGGCGGAGCCCCAGTTGAGGGAAGGGGCGGCGAGCAGCCCGCCGCGGGCGTCAGGATCCGTCGGACACCTCCTGGCGCGAGGGCCTGTCAACAGCCGGGCCCGTCCGCGACGGCGCGCCGCGCGGGCGGTCCCCAGGAGGCCCGGCCCAGCGGGGTGAACCGCACCGGCGTGCCGGGGACGGCCTGCGCGGCGGCGGCCAGATACGGCTCCGGCACGACGCCCACGACCGGGTAGCCGCCGGTCGTCGGATGGTCGGCCAGGAAGAGCACCGGCCGTCCGTCCGGCGGGACTTGGAGCGCGCCGAGCGCCATCCCCTCACTGGCCAGCTCACCGTCCTTCGCCCGCTCCAGCGAGGGGCCCTCGGTCCGGAGCCCGATCCGGTTGCTCGCGGCCGCGACCCGGAAGGCCCCGGTGGTGAGGGTGCGCAGCCCCGCCGGGGTGAACCAGTCGTCGCGCGGGCCGAGCACCACCGGAAGCACCAACTCCGGTGCGACGCCCCGATGCGGCACCCCGTCCACACCGGGCGCGGGCCCGCCCGGCGGCCCCAGCCGCAGCACCGCGCCGTCCGCGAGCGGCGCCGGGCCCAGCCCGGAGAGCACATCCGTGGCCCGGCTGCCCAGCACCGGCTCGGCCTCGACACCGCCGTCGAACGCCATATAGCTGCGCACCCCGTGGGCGGCGGCCCCGGCCTCCAGGAGCGCGCCCGCGGGCACTCGTACGGCCGCTCCCCACGCGGCGGGGCGGCCGTCGACCGTCACCGGGCAGGGCGCGCCGGTGACCGCGACCGTCGCCGGGCGGCGCAGCCGCACCGCACAGCCGGTCAGCGTGGTCTCCAGGGTCGCGGCCCCTTCGGCGTTGCCCACCAGGCGGTTGGCGAGCCGGTGGGCGGGCTGGTCGAGCGCACCCGAGCGGGGCACCCCCAGATGGGCGTGGCCGACCCGGCCCAGGTCCTGGACGGTGGTCAGGGCTCCCGGCCGTACGACGACGAAGGCGCTGTCGGTCATGGCGCCGTCCCTCCCGGAGTGGGGCCCGGCACCGGGCCCGCCGCGCCCCGTACCGGGACGAAGCGGACACGGGTGCCGGGGGTGAAGAGCGCCGCCGGTTCCCGCGCGGTGTCCCACAGCACGGCGTCCGTGGTGCCGATGAGCTGCCAGCCGCCGGGGGACGCGCGCGGATAGACGCCCGTGTACCCGCCCGCGAGGGCCACCGAGCCGACCGGCACCCGGGTCCTGGGCGTGGCGTGGCGCGGCACATGGAACCGCTCGGGCAGCCCCGTCAGATAGCCGAAGCCGGGCGCGAAGCCGCAGAAGGCCACCCGGAACTCGGTGCCCGAGTGGATCCTTACGGCTTCCTCGGGCGTCACCCCCCACCGCTTCGCGACCTCGGCCAGATCGGGCCCGTCGTAGCGCACGGACACCTCGACGATCTCGCTGTCGCCGCGGTCCAGCGGCGGTATCCGCCAGCCGGGCAGCTCGGCGGCGAGCCGCCCGGGGTCGGCGAGCCCGTCGAGGAACACGGTGCGGGCGGCGGGCACGATCTCGCGTACGGCGGGCAGCTTCCGCGCGGCGGCACGGCGCAGCAGCTCGGCGTGGAGCGCCTCGGCCGCCTCGCCGCTGTCGACCTCGATGAGCAGCCCGTGCTCGCCGACGGGCAGGGACCGCAGGGTCATATGAACGCCGCCACGCGCACTCCGGCGGCCGTCAGCTCGTCCCGCACCCGGCGGGCGAGGTCGGCGGCGCCGGGGGTGTCGCCGTGGACGCACAGCGAGCGCACATCCACCTCGATGCGCTGTCCGTCGATCGAGGTCACCGCGCGGTCCCGGGCGAAGCCGAGGGCGCGCTTGACCACCGTGTCCGGGTCGGAGACCACGGCGCCGGGCTCGCCGCGCGGTACGAGGGTCCCGGCGGCGGTGTAGGCGCGGTCGGCGAACGCCTCGGCGATCACCGGCAGCCCGGCCGCGCGGGCTGCCTCGTGCAACCGGGACCCGGGCAGCCCCAGCACCGGCAGCGGACCACCCGCGGCCAGCCGGACGCCCTCGACCACGGCGGCGGCCTGGGCCTCGTCGTGCACGCTGCGGTTGTAGAGCGCGCCATGCGGCTTGACGTAGTGCACCCGCGCCCCGGCGGCGCGGGCGAAGATCTCCAGCGCGCCGATCTGATAGGCGATCTCGTCGGTCAGCTCCCGCGGCGGGACGTCCATGCTGCGCCGGCCGAAACCGGCCAGGTCACGGTAGGAGACCTGGGCCCCGATGCGCACCCCGTGCTCGGCGGCCAGCTCGCACACCCGGCGCATGGTCGAGGGGTCCCCGGCGTGGAAGCCACAGGCGACATTGGCGCTGGTGACGATGGACAGCAGGGCCTCGTCGTCGGTGAGCCGCCAGCGGCCGAACCCCTCACCGAGGTCGGCGTTGAGATCGATGGACAGGTTCGCCAAGGATGCGGTCATATCCGTCCGTTCGGGGCGTGGGGGATACGTGAGGGGCTGTGGATGGCATCACAAGGTAAGCGATCGTTGAACGATCCGACAAGATGGTTGTTGTCCGGTGACGGTTTCTGGGCTTGACTTCTCGCTATACGGGACGAACGAGACATCGAACAGGGGCTGATGTGGCGAACGGGGCAAAAGGCGTAAATCGCCGGTCCGGTGAGTCGTCGGGGGAATCGGCGGACGAGTCGCCGGGGATGCCGGAGGCGGGGGAGGCGGCACAGACGGCGGAGGCGCCCGGGTACCCCCGGGTCTCCGCTCTCGCCGCCGGGCTCGAGGCCGACCGGGCCCTGCTGGGGCGCACCAGCACGGCGGAGCGCGTCGCCGACATCCTGCGCGACCGCATCGCCGAGGGGTTCTTCCCGCCCGGCACCCGGCTGTCCGAGGACAGTGTGGGCGGCGCGCTCGGGGTCTCGCGCAACACCCTCCGCGAGGCGTTCCGCCTGCTGACCCATGAGCGGCTGCTGGTGCACGAGCTGAACCGCGGGGTGTTCGTCCGCGTCGTCACGGTCGACGACCTCAATGACATCTACCGCGTGCGCCGGCTGGTCGAATGCGCGACGGTGCGCGGCCTGGGGGAGCCGCCCCACGCGGTCCAGGCGGTCGAGGCGGCGGTCCTCGCGGGCGAGCGCGCCGCACGCGACCGGGCCTGGCAGGACCTGTCCACCGCCAATATCCGCTTCCATCAGGCGATCGTCTCCCTCGCCGGAAGTCCCCGCGCGGACGAGCTCATGCGCGGGGTGCTGGCCGAGCTCCGGCTGGTCTTCCATGTCATGGCCGACCCCCGCCGCTTCCACGCCCCCTATCTGGTGCGCAACCGCCAGATCCTGGAGGTGCTCCAGAGCGGCGACGCGGTGGAGGCGGAGCGGCTGCTCGCCTCCTATCTGGACGATTCCCAGGGGCAGTTGGCCGATGCCTACGGACGGAAGATGTCCCGGCGATAGAGGTTTCCCAGCGGTAAACGATCCGGCGGAGCCGGAACAAGTTCGTTTCAGGCTCTTGTCGGATCGTTGAACGAACGCCTAGCCTCCGGTGCACTCTCCTCACGCCTCCGTGAGGTCCTTCTGCGCGGAAGGCTGGACGCATGATCGTTCTCCTTGGCGTCCTCGTGGTGATCCTCGGTTTCGCCACACGACGCAACCCGTTGCTGGTGGTGGGGGTCGCCGGCATCGCCACCGGACTGCTGGCCAAGCTCTCGCCCCAGGAGATCCTGGCGGCCTTCGGCGACGGCTTCGCCTCCAGCCGCTCGGTGACGATCTTCGTCATCACCCTGCCCGTGATCGGACTCCTGGAGCGCAACGGCCTCCAGGAACAGGCCCGGACCCTCATCGGGCGGCTCGGCAAGCTCACCACCGGCCGGTTCCTCGCCCTCTACCTGGCGCTGCGCCAGCTCACCGCCGCGCTCGGCCTCACCAGCATCGGCGGCCCCGCCCAGAGCGTGCGGCCCATGGTCGCCCCGATGGCCGAGGGTGCCGCGGAACGCCGCCACGGCCCGCTGCCCGAGCGGGTCCGCGAGCGTGTCCGCTCGTACTCCGCCAGCGCCGACACGGTCGGGCTGTTCTTCGGCGAGGACTGCTTCCTGGCCATCGGCTCGATCCTGCTGATCACCGGATTCGTCAACACCACCTACCACACCCATCTGGAGCCGCTCCAGCTCGCGCTGTGGGCCATCCCCACCGCCGTCTGCGCGTTCCTCATCCACGGCTTCCGGCTGCTGCGCCTGGACCGCTCCCTGGACCACGAACTCGCCGCCTCGCGCGGCCGATCCGCTGCCGAGGGCAGCCGCACCGCGGAGGAAGCCAAGTGATCAAGGCGGAGTGGTTCTACTGGCTCGTCGGCGCCGTCTTCCTCGCCATGGCCGCCCAGATGGCCGTCGACCGCAGCAACCCCAAGCGCCTTGGCTCGGCCGCCTTCTGGGGGCTGCTCGGCGGCTGCTTCTTCTACAGCAGTTGGGTGGTGGAGAAGAAGGCCCCGGCCGAACCCCTGGGCGTCGCCGTCCTCGCCATGGTCTGCCTGGGCGGCTTCCAGCTCACCGGGCGGGGCGTGCCCAACACCACCACCCCCGAGCAGCGCACCGCCACGGCCGCCCGGCTCGGCAGCAAGCTGTTCGTCCCGGCGCTCACCATCCCGCTGGTCGCCGTCGTCTGCGCGTCGGCCGTCAAGCACTGGCACATCGGGGGCGAACCGGTCCTGGAGGAGGGCAGCGAGACCATCCTCGGCCTCGGCTTCGGCGCGATCGCCGGGCTGCTGGTCGCCATGGTCGTGGTGCGCGAGCGGCGGCCCTCGGTGCCCCTGCACGCCGGCCGGAGCCTGCTGGAGTCCATGGGCTGGGCGCTGCTGCTGCCCCAGTTGCTCGCCGTACTCGGCTCCATCTTCCAGGTGGCCGGGGTCGGCACCCAGGTCGGCAAGATCACCGAGCAGTTGCTGCCGGACGGCCAGAAGTACATCGCCGTGGCCGTCTACTGCATCGGAATGGCCCTGTTCACCATCATCATGGGCAACGCCTTCGCCGCCTTCCCGGTGATGACCGCCGCCATCGGCTGGCCCGTGCTCATCCAGCAGATGAACGGGGATCCGCCCGTCGTCCTCGCCGTCGGCATGCTGGCCGGTTTCTGCGGCACGCTGGTGACGCCCATGGCCGCCAACTTCAACCTGGTGCCCGCCGCGCTGCTGGAACTCAAGGACCAGTACGGGCCCATCAAGGCGCAGATCCCCACCGCCGGGGCGCTGCTGGTCTGCAATATCGCCATCATCTCGCTCTTCGCCTTCTGAAGGGGGCCGCTGTGACCCGAGTTCTGCTCACCGGCTTCGAGCCCTTCGCGGGCTCGGACGTCAACCCGTCGTGGCAGGCCGTCTCCCTCGTCGCCGCCGCTCCGCCGCCCGACACCGAGATCACCGCCGTACAGCTCGCATGCGTCTTCGGCACCGCACTGGAGCAACTGGCCGCCGCCGTGGAGGCGGCCGACCCCGACCTGGTGCTGTGCGTGGGCCAGGCCGGCGGCCGTCCCGGTGTCACCGTCGAGCGGGTCGCGATCAACGTGGACGACGCCCGCATACCCGACAACGCCGGACGCCGGCCCATCGACGAACCGGTCGTCGAGGGCGGCCCGGCCGCCTACTTCGCCTCCCTGCCCGTCAAGGCGTGTGTCGCGGCCGTCCGCGAGGCCGGGATCCCGGCCGCGGTCTCCCAGACGGCCGGAACCTTCGTGTGCAACCACGTCTTCTACGGCCTGGCCCATCTCATCGCCACCGAGCGGCCCGCGCTGCGCGGCGGCTTCGTCCACCTCCCGTACGCGCCGGAACAGGTCGTGGACCGCGCCGAACCCGCCCTGCCCGCCGCGATGTCCGCCGACGCGCTGCGGGCGATCATCGGGGCGGCCGTGCGCACCCGGACCGACCTGCGCATCGCCGAGGGAGCAACGCATTGAACGAGCCGCACGAGCCGCACGAGCCGCACGAGCCGCACGAGCCCACCGAGCCGCACGAGCCCAACGAATCCGAGGAGCCGGACGAAAGGGGCGGCGAACTCGGCCGGTACGCGGCCCGGTTCGCCGCCCTGGCCACCGCCAACGTCACCCGGGCCTATCCCAACGCCCCGGCGCATCTGCTGCGCGGGCCCGAGGACTTGGTGGAGCCGCGCCGGCACCACCCTGCCTTCTACGGCTCCTACGACTGGCACTCCGCGGTCCATATGCACTGGCTGCTGGTCCGCCTGCTGCGCCGCTGCCCCGACCGCGTCCGTGCCGACGAGGTCACCGCCGTACTGGACGGGCACCTTACGGCCGATGCCCTGGCCGCCGAGGCGGACTATCTCCTTGCCCATCCCTCCTTCGAGCGCCCTTACGGATGGGCCTGGCTGCTCGCGCTGACCGCCGAGTGCCGGAGCCTCCCGGGCCCCGCGGGCGAGCGCTGGGCGAAGGCCCTGGGACCGGCCGCCGACGCGGTCAGCGCGCTGCTGCTGAGCGGATGGCTGGCACGCGCCACCTATCCGGTGCGGCACGGCGTCCACACCAACAGCGCCTTCGCCCTCGGTCTGGTCCTGGACAGCGCGGCCGCCGCGGGCGTCGAGACGATCGTCGAACCGGTCACCGAGGCCGTCCTCGGCTGGTTCGCCGACGACCATGACGCCCCCGTCCACTGGGAGCCCTCCGGGCAGGACTTCCTCTCGCCCGCGCTCACCGAGGCCGAGGCGATGAGCCGGGTGCTGCCGGAGGAGGAGTTCGCGCGCTGGCTGGAACGTTTCCTGCCCGGCGTCGAATGGGGTGCGCCCGTCACCGTGCTCACCCCGCCCGTCGTCTCCGACCCGGCCGATCCGCAGATCGGCCATCTCCTCGGCCTCATCCTCAGCCGGGCCGCCGCGCTCCGCCGCCTGGCCGCCGCCCTGCCGCACGGCGATCCACGGGCGGACGTGCTGCGGACGGCGGCCCGTGACCATCTGGCCGCCGGGCTCCCGGCCACCGACTCCGGGGACTTCACCGGCGACCACTGGCTGGCCACCTTCGCGGCGCTCGCCCTGGACGGACCACCGGCCGGTGAGCCGTAGACTGACGGATCGGTGAGGTGCGGGGGACGCGCCGGTGTACGCGCGTGCACGCCCGGGGGATCTGGTGCCTCATACCGGGATCTCCGTGCCGTTTCGTACGTTGTCGGTGCGACCGCCTACTCTGTGCGACGTGACATCTCCACCCCCGGGGGCCGCCGCGCCCCAGCTCAACACCGCTGAAGGGGCCGCCAGGCCGGCCCCGGGCCCGGCCGCCGACGAGGGCCTGGCCCGGCGGCTGCGCGCGCTCGCCTGCACCGCGCCGCTGCACGACCTCGACGCGCGCAAGGCCAATCTGGCGGGGGAGTACGGGGTGTACGCGATGGCGGAGGTCGCCCTCGCCGCCATCGATCTCGTCACGCTCCATATGGACTTCGACACCGGCGCCGACCACGAGCAGATAGTGGCCAGGCTGCTGCCCCGCGTCGCGGCCCAGGCCCCCGGGCGCCCCGCCGCCGAGCATGACCGGGTCGCCCGCTGGGTGCTGGAGAACCTGATCAACGTCGGCAGTGTGGACCGCGGCTTCCGCGCCGTTTACGGCACCTTCGGGCCCGATGGGGTGTATGTCCGCAGGGACTATGACTTCAAGCTGATCGAAGAGGTGCCCGGCCCCGGCGGCAGCGTCTATCTGCGCACCACCGACGAGGCGGTCAACGTCCTGGTCGGCGCCCTCGACACGGATGTCACCAGCGCCCAGATCGCCGCCGAGGTCAAGCTGGAGGTCCTCATCAGCCGGGGCCGGCTCGCCGATGCCCAACTCGCCGCCGAGCAGGCCCGCTACCGCACCGTGCAGTACTCGGAGACGCTGCGCCGCACCCTCGACGCCACCCGGCGCAACGTCCGCGCCGTCGACTGGCTGAGCACCGTCCCCGAGCTGATCAGCGAGGCGCTCGACCACGTCGCCGACCGCTACCGCCATGAGAACGCGATCCTCACCAACATCCGTAAGGCGCGCGACGAGGCGGAGAGCGCCGAGCACAAGCGGCGCGCCGCCGAGCTCGTCGACATCGTCAAGGACTGCATCCGGCGCCACACCCAGCTCCAGTCCCGGCTGCTGGAGGCCGGTCCGCTGTTCCGCGCCGAGCAGGACCGGCAAGCCTTCGCACCCCCCGCCCCGCGCTCCGGATACGACCTGTACGGACAGTTGCTGGCCCCCGTCCTCCCGCTTCCCCTCGACCGCGCGGGCCGGGTCACCGACGCGTTCTTCGCCCGCGGCACCGGCCTGCGCACCCCGACCTCGGTGCGCATGGGCGACCTGGTCGAGATGCTGCTCACCCCGCCGGTGGAGCGCGAGCACCTCGGCGCCGAGATGCCCGAGCCGGACCTCATCGCCACCCCCGACGACAGCCGCTTCAGCGAGGAGCAACTGGCGGTGGCCATGGAGCTGCTCGAGCTGCCCGCCGACGCCCCCCGCCGGCTGTCCGGGCTGCTCGCCGACGCCCGCCGCCGCGACCCCGAACTGCCCTATCTGATCGCCCTCCTCGCCGTCCACGCCGCCAGCCCCCCGGTCGGCACCGCCTACCGCCAGGGCGAGCAGCGGCTGCTGTTCGCCGTGGACGACGGCACCGAGCTGGACGACCCCGAGTTCGGTGGTGCCGACCTGATAGTGGGCACCGCCCTGCTGGACGCGGTCGGTATGGCGGCCGACCGGGCGGAGGTGGCCTGATGGCCCAGACCAGTGCATACGCCCCGTGCGAGGAGGTTCAGCCGTGACCGAGTACGACATCGACGACATGACACCGCCGGACGCGGCACCCGCCCCGGCGGCGCCCGGGATCACCCCCGCCGACGCGGCCGACGCCGCCCGGCTGGTGGCCTTCGGACTCCAGCCCAAGCTGCTGCCCGCGCGGGACGTCGAATACGCCGAGCTGCTGCGCCGCCACCGCGACGAACCGGCGTTCGCACGCCTCGCCGACGCCGTCGCCGCCGGGCTCGGGCTCATCGTGCTGGAGGTCTCGACGCGTGCCGGAATGGCCGTGACCGCCGCCGAGGACTCCGTCTTCGCCGTCCGCATGGGCGACTACGCCCGCCGGGCCGCCACCGACTCCGCCGACCGCTTTCTGCACGGCCTCGCCCATCTCGCCGTCGCCGCCCTGGCGTTCCCCCGCCCCGAGGACCTCGCCGACGACGGCTATATCGGCCGGGTCACCGTCAACGGTGTGGACGCCTTCGTCCGCCAGGCGTGCCGTCGGCTGGAGGAGCGCGCCGAGGAGCAGGGGGAGAACACGGACCCGGCCACCGGCGCGCCCGGGCTGGAATCCGCCTGGCGGGTGTACGCCCGGCGCAGCGCGACCGGCGCCACCAAGGACGCGCGCAGGCTGGCCGGTTCCACCACCGGCATCGTCGGCAAGGCCCTCGCCTTCCTGGTCGACTCCGGCTTTCTCCAGCGCACCGGGGACGAGTCCGGCGGCACCTACCGCACCACCGCCCGCTATCAGCTCCAGGTGCGCGACATGGCGGCCACCGCCGCCATGGCCGAGCTGCTGGAGCTGGGTGTCGTCCCCGTCGGCGACGGCAGCGCGACCCTGCTGCCGCCCGACGAGGGCGACGACCTCGATCTGGTGGCCGACGCCGGTCTCCCCTTCCACTCCTGAACCCCGCCCCTGCCCCGTCGCCCGCCCGCCCGGTATCACCGCCCCTTCCCACAACGAGAGTCCGCCGCCATGTACGAGCTGTCCCGGATCCGCCTCTACTCCATCGGGCCGGCCGGTGCGCGTTACGCCGACACCGTGCTGGACCTGCGCGGAGTCGGCGAGCCGGTGCCCAGCCCCGCGCCCACCCAGGCGGAGTTCTTCGAGGAGGAGCCGGTCGGCCCGCCGCGCCGCCCCGCCCCCGCCGGTGTGCTCTTCCTGGAGAACGGCGGCGGCAAGTCCGTCCTGCTCAAGCTGATCTTCTCGGTGATGCTGCCCGGCCATCGCAACACCCTGGGCGGCGCCAGCTCCGGTGTGCTGCGCAAGTTCCTGCTCGCCGACGACTGCGGGCATGTCGCGCTGGAGTGGCAGCACACCGTCACCGGTGAGACCGTCGTCGTCGGCAAGGTCAGCGAATGGCGCGGCCGTCAGGTCTCCAACGACCCGCGGAAGTTCGCCGAGGCGTGGTACTCCTTCCGGCCCGGTCCCGGGATGAGCCTGGACTCGCTGCCGGTCGCCGAGTCCGCGGCGGTGCGGCCCGCCGTCGAGGGCGCCTCCACCGCACGTGGCCGCCGCCGCACCATGAAGGGCTTCCGTGACGCCCTTACGGAGGCCGGCAAGGCGTATCCGCATCTCGACGTGGTCTGGGTGGAGATCCACGAGCGCTGGAACGAGCACCTCGGCGAACTCGGTCTCGACCCCGAACTCTTCCGCTACCAGCGGGAGATGAACGCCGACGAGGGCGAGGCCGCCGGGCTCTTCGCGGTCAAGAACGACTCCGACTTCACCGACCTCCTGCTGCGCGCCGTCACCGACACCCGTGACACCGACGGGCTCGCCGACCTCGTCCACGGCTTCGCCCACAAGCTGGGCCGCCGCGCCGAGCTGACCGCCGAGCGCGACTTCACCGCCGGTTCGCTCGATCTGCTCCAGCGCATCGCGGAGGCCGCGGAGCGGCGTGAGCAGGCCCGCGGTGTGCACGCGGGCGCCGAGCGCCGCACCCGTACGCTCGCCCGGCGGCTGTCCGCGCGCGGCGGGGAGGAGCGGGCGCGCGCCGCCGAACTCGCCGAGCGGGTCGGCTCCGCCGCCCAGGCCGTCACCGACGCCGAGTCGGCGCGCAGCCGCAGCGGCCTCGTCGCCGCCGAACTCGCCTACCGCCACGCCTCCTTGGCGCTCGCCGCCGCCGAGAAGGGCGCCGCGGCGCAGCGCCGCGAGCTCAACGACGCCCGCACCCTGCACTCCGCCTGGCAGGCCGCCGAGACCGTGCTGCGCCACCGCGCCGCCGCCGACCGCTCCGCGCGCGTGGCCGCCGCCATCCGCGAGGCCGAGCGGGACGCCGCCCCCGCGCTCGCCGCCCGCGCCAAGGCCGCCGGCGACCTCGTCCGCGCCCTGCACGCGGCGGCGGCGGACGGAGAGCGGGTCGCGGGCGAGGAGGAGGAGCGCTCCGCCGCCCTCCAGGAGGCCGGCGAGGCCGCCCACCGCGACGCCACCTCCGCCGCCACGGCGGCCCAGCGCGCCCGCAGTGACGCCGAGCATCTGCGCCAGCGGCTCGCCGAGGTCGAGCAGGAGACCGCCGAGGCCGTCCGCGCCGGCTGGCTCGACGACTCCGCCCCCGACGCCGACCCGGCCCGCGCCGCCCTCGCCGCGAGCGACGCCGAGAAGACCACGGTCGCCGCCTTCGACGAGGCCCGCGAGACCGCTCGGCGCACCGCCGACCACGCGAAGTCGGCCGCCGCCGAGGAGGCCCGCGCCGACCTGGCCGCGGCCCGAGCGGTGGACGCGGCGCGGGCCGCGGAGTCCGCGTACGACGCGGAGCGGCGCGCCGCGGAGGCGCTGGGCGCGGAGCAGCGCCTGGTCGAACTGCTGGGCCTGCCTCAGCCCTCCGCCGCCGTCCCCGCCCCGCGCGGTGGCGCCGCCCGCCCGTCGGCGGCGGACGCGCGCGCGGCGGGCGGGGTGACGGTGCGCATTCCGGACGCGGGAGCCCTGGGCCGGCGGGGCACCCGCGCACTGCCGACCGACTCCGACCGAGCCGGGTGGATCACGGTCCGCGTGGACGAGGAGGACGCGGACGACATCGGCCTCTCCCAACTCCCGGCCGCCTTCCGCGCCTCCACCCGCACCATCCCCCTGGACGCGGAGCCCGCACCCCCCGACCACGCCTACGCCTTCGAGGAGCCCCCCGCAGACACCCGCGAACACTTCCCGGGCACGGGAGGCGGCGAGCCGGGCGCCGACCCGGCGTACGCCACCGGCGACTTGACCGCGCCCCCGGAGAACGAGGCCGCCGCTCCAGGCTCGGCCGCGACCGGCCCGGCGGCCCGGTGGACGGATGGCGCCGCGGGCGCGATGGGCCCTGCCGGGCCCATCGAGGGCGATCCCGCTTCCGTTGGCGATTGGCGGGCGGCTGCCGGAGCGGTGGGTGAGACGGAGGAGACGCCTTCCGCTCCGCAGGGAATGGCCCTTGGCGAGGACGCGGAGGCGGGGCCGGAGCAGGCCCATCGGCGTCGTCCGCTCGCGGCGGAGTCGCGGGCCGCGGGGCGGGTGACGGTGCGGATCGACGAGGCCGAGGACACCCTGCTGGGCGACGGCGGCCCGTGCCCGGACGGCCCGCGCGACGGCGCCCGGACCGTGGCGGCCGACTCCCGGCCGCCCGGGGAGGTATCGGCTCGGGTCGGGGACGGCGACGACGGGCGGGCCGAGTCGGAGGCTGCTACCGGCACCGCCGACGGCATCCACGCCGAACCCGAGCCCGGCACCTACAACACCGACACCGACAGCAACACCGACCCCACCGACGACTCCGATTGCTGGGCCCCCGAGCCCGGTGACGCACCCGGCCGGGGCCGCGGTGACCGTTCCCGCCCCGCCCCCCGGCCACTCGGTGACGGGCCGCTGACCGGCGAGGAGTTGGACCGTAACGCCGAGGCGTTGCGGGAGCTTCTCGAGGAGAGCGTGGCCACCGCCGAGCGGCAGCTCTTCGAGTTGCGGACCGCCGCCGCCGAGGACTCGCGGATCCTGGGCGCGCTCGGTGACGGGGGGCTGCTGCCGCCCAGCCCCGATGTGCTGGCGGCCGTCGAGTACCTCGGTGAGCACGGCATCCCCGCCCTCCCCGGCTGGCGTTACCTCGCCCAGGCCGTTGACCCGGTCGACCACGCCGCCGTGCTCGCGGCCCGCCCCGAGCTGGTGGACGGTGTCGTCATCACCGACCCCGACACCCACGCCCGCGCCCGTGCGGTGCTCGCGCAGGCGTCGCTGCTGCCGCGGTCCGCCGTGGCCGTCGGGACGTCCGCCGCGCTGCTCGCGCCGACGCCCGCCCCCGGCACCGAGGACAGCGGGGTCTTCCTCGTGCCGCCGAACCCGGCGATGCACGACGAGCGCGCCGCCGACGACGAGCGGCGCGAGCTGCGGGCCCGCGCCACCGAGCGGGACGAGGAGATCAGGGCGCTCGCCGCCCGGCTGGCCGGGGACCGGGCGCTGTCCGCGCGGCTCGCCTCCTGGCGCACCGGCTGCCCGCCCGGGCGGCTCGCGGAGCTCGCGGCGGCGGCGGAGACCGGCCGGGAGACCGCCGACGCCGCGCAGCGCGAGCTGGTCGAGGCGCGTTCGGCCCGGGCGGAGGCCGACGAGGCCGCCACCGAGGCCGCCCGCGTCCGCGACGAGCGCCAGGAGGCGGCGCAGCGGGCCCGCCGGGTGGCGGACGCGCTGGCCGGTCTGGCGTACCGGCTGCGGGAGCGCGCCACCTGGCAGACCCGGCTGCGCGAGCTGGCCGAGGAGGCCGCAGAGTACGAGGAGCGCGCCGCGGGCTGTGTGGACCGGGCCCGCTCCGCCGACGAGGACCGGCGCGCCGCCCAGCGCGCGGCCGACGACGCGCACCGCACCGCCCGCGCCCTGCGCGCCGAGCGCGCGGAGATCGCGGGCGTCCCCGACGACCTCGGCGAGGACACCGAGCCACCCACCACCTCGCTGCCCGCGCTCCGCGAGGCGTACCGCGCCGCCTCCCAGGTCTACGAGAAGGTCGGCGTCGGCGCCGATCTGCGCGCCGAACAGGCCCGCGCCGAAAGCGACGAGAGCGCCGCCCTCGCCTCCCTCGACCGGCTCACCAACAAGGTCCGCACCCGCGCCGCCCAGCTCCTGGAGGGCACCGACGGCGCCGACGGACCCTCCCGGCAGGCCGCCGCCGCCCGCGCCGAATCACTCGTCCAGATGCTGGAGGGCCGTGCGTCGGCGGCGAGCGAGCAGCTCGGTCGGCTGCGCGGCGAGGCCGAGCGGCTCGCCCCCGCCGACGGCGACGCCCACACCGAGCTGCCCCAGGAGACCGTCCCGGCCGACGCCGAGCAGGCGAAGGAGCTGCTGCGCACCGCCAACGGCGAACTGGCCGCCCGTACGGACGCGTTGGACACCGCCCGTACCGCCCACGCCGACCTGGTGCGCGCCCACCGCTCCGCCGAGGACGCGGCGGGCGGCTTCGACGAGACCGCCGCCCTGCTGCGGGATCTGCTGCGGGATGGCCCCGGCGCGGAGGACGACGGCGAGCGGCCCGAGCCGTACGCCGGCGATCTCGCGGAGGCCCGGCAGGCCGCCGCCGAGACCCGCCGCTCACTGCGCGGCTGCGCCGCCGACCTGTCGGCGGCCGACTCCTCGGTGCGGGAGGCGAGCGACGTCCTCGTACGGCACGCCAACTCCACCCGCTACGAGCAGGTGCGCACCCCCGCCCGCCAGCAGATCCGCGAACTGCCCGCGGCCGCGCTGCCCGAGCACGCCGCCGCCTGGGCCGACGCGTTCGCGCCCCGGCTGCGCGTGCTCACCGACGAGCTGGAGCAACTGGAGCGCAACCGCGACTCCATCGTGGACCGGCTGCGCGGCCTGGTCGAGTCCTGCCTGGCCACCCTGCGCTCGGCGCAGCGGCTCTCCCGGCTCCCGGAGGGGCTCGGCGAGTGGTCGGGGCAGGAGTTCCTGCGGATCCGCTTCGAGGACCCCGACCAGGCCACGCTCGCCGAGCGGCTCGGCGAGGTCATCGACGAGGCCACCCGCTCCGCCGTCCGGAAGAACTCCGATCTGCGGCGGGACGGCATGTCGCTGCTGCTGCGCGGGGTCCAGGCCGCGCTCCAGCCGCGCGGGGTGGCCGTCGAGATCCTCAAACCGGACGCGGTGCTGCGGGCCGAGCGGGTGCCGGTGGGACAGATGGGCGATGTGTTCTCCGGCGGCCAGTTGCTGACCGCCGCCATCGCGCTGTACTGCACGATGGCGGCCCTGCGCAGCAACGACCGGGGCCGGGACAAGCACCGCCACGCGGGCACCCTCTTCCTCGACAACCCCATCGGCCGGGCCAACGCCACCTATCTGCTGGAGCTTCAGCGGGCGGTCGCGGACGCGCTCGGGGTCCAGCTCCTCTATACGACGGGGCTGTTCGACACCACGGCGCTGGCCGAGTTCCCGCTGGTGATCCGGTTGCGCAATGACGCGGATCTGCGGGCCGGGCTGAAGTACATCAGCGTCGAGGAGCATCTGCGGCCGGGCCTGCCGGTCCGGGAGCCGGAGGAGGAGCAGCAGGTGCACGGCCAGATCACCGCGACACGGATGTACCGCCGCCCCGAGGCGGACGCGGAGGCGTCCGACGGGGCGGCGGAAGGGCCGTGAGCCCGGCGGGCTACCCCTGACCGGTGAGCACCGTCTGTGTGGTGGTCCCCGAGGAGGTCGCGAAGTTGACGTCGCCGTTGTAGTTGGCGGTGACGGTATACGTCCCCTTCGGCAGCGGGTTGAACGTCGCGGTGGCCGTGCCGGCCACGAGCGGCACGGTCAGCGGGCTGCGCCCGGTGAGGGCGATCGTGACCGTTCCGGTGGGCGTCCCCGCGCCGGGGGCGACGGGGGACACGGTCGCGGTGACCGTCACCGGATCGCTCACCAAAGAGGGGTTCGGGGAGGAGACCACGGACGCCCTGGTGGCCGCCTTGTTGACGGTCTGGGTGTCGGTGCCGCTGGAGGTGGCGAAGTTCTCGGTCCCGTTGTAGGTGGCCGTGATGGTGAACGGGCTCCCGGTGGTGGTCGTGTAGGTGTGGATGACGGTCGCGATACCGCCGGCCAGGATTCCCACGGCGGTGTTGGTGCCGTCTCCGAAGGAGAAGGTGACCGCCCCGACCGGGGTACCGGTCGGGGACGAGACCGTCGCCCTGATGGTCACCGGCTGACCCACCACCGAGGGGTCCGGGGACGAAGTCACCGTGGTGGTGGTCGCGGTCTTGGCGCTGATGGTCTGGGTGTCGGTGCCGCTGGACGCGCTGAAGTTGGTGTCCCCGTTGTAGGTGGCCGTGATGGGGAAGGGGCTGCCGGTCTTGGTGGTGTAGGTGTGGGTGAGGGTCGCGACGCCGCCGGAGAGGGGCGCGGTGGCGTTGCTCGTACCGTCGCCGAAGGAGAAGGTGACGGTGCCGGTCGGGGCGCCGGCGCCCGGGGAGACCGATGCCACGGTGGCGGTGAGGGTCACCGACTGCCCGATCGCCGAGGGGTCCGGGGCGGAGACCACGGCCGTGGTGGTGGCCGCCCGGCCCACGGTCTGGGTGTCGGTGCCGGTGGACGGCGTGTAGTTGGCGTCCCCGTTGTAGGTGGCGGTCACCGTGAAGGGGCTGCCGGTCCGGGTGGTGTAGGCATGGGGTGTGGTGGCC
Organism: Streptomyces sp. CY-1; assembly: GCF_047218265.1. NCBI lineage: Bacteria > Bacillati > Actinomycetota > Actinomycetes > Kitasatosporales > Streptomycetaceae > Streptomyces > Streptomyces sp. CY-1. The sequence goes on along the minus strand of NZ_CP178393.1, from coordinate 1,520,144 downwards.
GTGCCACCGGACAGGGGCGCGGTGACGGTCGGGGTGCCGTCGCCGAAGTCGAAGGTGACCGTCCCGGTCGGGATTCCGGCGCCGGGCAGAAGGGACGCCACCGTGGCGGTGAGCGTCACGCTCTGGCCCGTGACACTGGGGTCGGGCGAGGAGGCGACCGTCGTCGAGGTGGCCGCCCGGTTGACCGTCTGGGTGTCGCTGCCGGTGGACGTCGTATAGCCCGCGTCCCCGTTGTAGGTGGCGGTGACGGCGTAGGGGCTGCCCGAGGTCCCCGCGTAGACATGGGTCACGGTGGCCACGCCCTGGGCGACCGGCACCGTGGCGGCCGGTGTGCCGTCGCCGTAGGTGAAGGTGACGGTGCCGGTCGGGGTTCCGGAGCCGGGCCCGACCGCGGCGACGGTGGCGGAGAGGGTCACGGTCTGGCCGGCGACGGTGGGGTCGGGCGAGGAGGTGACGGTCGTGGTGGTCGCCGCCCGGCCCACCGTCTGGGTGTCGGCGCCGGTGGACGCGGTGTAGTTGGTGTCCCCGCTGTAGGTGGCGCTGACGGCGAAGGGGCTGCCGGCGGCGCTGGTGTAGGCGTGAGTGGCGGTGGCCGTGCCACCGGACAGGGTCGCGATGATGGCCGGGGTGCCGTCGCCGGGGATGAAGGTGACGGTGCCGGTGGGCGTCCCGCTGCCGGGGGCGAGCGGGGAGACCGTCGCGGTGAGGGTGACGGTCTGCCCGGTGACGCTGGGATCGGGGGAGGAGGTCACCACCGTCGTGGTGGCCGCCCTGTTGACCGTCTGGACATTGGTGCCGGTGGACGCGGTGAAGCCGGCGTCCCCGTTGTAGGTGGCCGTGACCGTGTACGGGCCGCCGGCGGCACCCGTGAAGGAGTGGCTGACGGACGCGAGGCCACCGGACAGGGGCGTGGTGACGGTCGGGGTGCCGTCGCCGAAGGAGAAGGTGACCGTCCCGGTCGGCACCCCCGCCCCCGGGGCGATCGGCACCACCGTCGCCGTGAGGGTGACGGGCTGCCCGCTGACCGTGGGGTTCGGCGAGGAGACCAGCGTCGTGGCGGTGGCCGCCTGGTTCACGGTCTGGGTGTCGGTGCCGCTGGACGAGGTGTAGCTGATGTCACCGGCGTAGGCCGCGGTCACCGTGAAGCCGCCGGTGCTCGCATAGGCGTGGTTGATCGTGGCCACCCCGCCGGCAAGCGACGCCGACGCGGCCGGAGAGCCGTCGCCGAAGTCGAAGATGACGGTGCCGGTGGGCACCCCCGCGCCCGGGGCGACGGGAGCCACGGCCGCCGTGAGGGCCACCGGCTGGCCGACCACGGAGGGATCCGGTGCCGAGGCCACCGTCGTGGTCGTCGTCGCCGGGGTGACCGTCTGGGTGTCCGTGCCCGCGGAGCTGCTGAAGTTGACGTCCCCGCTGTAGCCGGCGGTGACCGTGTACGGGCTGCCCGCCGCGGTCGAGTAGGCGTGGACGACGGTCGCCACGCCCGCGGACAGCCTCGCCGTGGCCGGCGCCGTGCCGTCGCCGAAGTCGAAGGTGACCGTGCCGGTGGGCACCCCGCCGCCGGGCGGGGTCGGTGCCACGGTCGCGGTGAAGGTCACCGGCAGGCCCGTCACCGAGGGGTCCGGCGAGGAGGTCACGGTGGTCGATGTGGTGGCGGCGCTCACCAGCACCGTATGCGTCCCGGTGGCGGTGGACGGGGCGAAATCGGGGTCTCCGCCGTAGGCCGCGGTGACCGTGAAGGGGCTGCCGACCGAGGTGGCGTAGGCGTGGGTGGTGCTCGCCACGCCGCCGGTGACCGGTGCGGTGACGGTCGGTGTGCCGTCGCCGAAGTCGAAGGCGACGGTGCCGGTGGGGGAGCCCGCCCCCGGAGCCACGGCCGAGACCCGGGCGGTGAGGGTGACCATCTCACCCGCCACGGACGGATCCGGAGAGGTGCCCACGGCGGTGGCGGTGGCCGCCTGACCGACCGTCTGGGTGTCCGTGCCGGTGGAGGCGGTGAAGTTCGTGTCGCCGCTGTAGGCGGCCGTGATGGTGTAGGGGCTTCCGGAGGTGCCGGTGTAGATGTGGGTGATGCTCGCCGACCCCGCGGTGAGCGGCGCGGTGACCGGCGGGGTGCCGTCGCCGGGGTCGAAGATGACGCTGCCGGTGGGGACTCCGCTTCCGGGCGCGGCCGGTGCGACGGTGGCGCCGATGGTCACCTGCCGGCCCGGCACCGACGGGTCGGGGGACGAGGTCACCGTGGTGCCGGTCGCGGCCGGGGCGACGCTCTGGGTGGCGGTGCCGCTGGACGGGGCGAAGTCGGCGTCGCCGCTGTAGGCGGCCGTGATGGTGTACGGACTGTTGAGAGCGGTCGGATAGCCATGGGTGACGGTGGCCGTCCCACCGGTGACCTGCGCGGTGACGGTCGGTGTGCCGTCGCCGAAGTCGAAGGTGACGGTGCCGGTGGGGGTTCCGGCCCCCGGGGCGATGGCCGATACGGTCGCGGTGACGGTCACCGGCTGGCCCGTGACGGACGGATTCGGTGACGAGTCGACCGTCGTACTCGACGACGCCCGCTCGACGAAGTGCGTTTCGGTGTCCACGGAGCCGATGAAGTGGTCGTCCCCGCCGTAGGCGGCGGTGACCGTGTACGGGCTGCCCGCCGCGGTCGCGTAGGTGTGCACGGCGGTCGCCACACCGTCCGTCACCGGGATGTCGACCGGCGCGGTTCCGTCGCCGAAGTCATAGGTCACCGTGCCCGTGGGCGAGCCCGCCCCCGGGGCGACCGGCACCACCCTCGTCCGGAACGTCACCGGCTGGCCCGTGAACGAGGGCTCCGGCAGATCGCTGACGGTGGTGGTGGTCGAGGCGAGGCCGACGGTCTGGGTGGCGGTGTCGCTGGAGGCGGTGAAGTCGGCGTCGCCGCTGTAGGTGGCCGTGATGGTGTACGGGCTGCCCGAGGCGTCGGTGTAGGCGTGGGTGACGGTCGCCACGCCCCCGGTCAGGGAGGCGGTGACGGGGGCCGTGCCGTCGCCGGGGTCGACGATGACGGTGCCGATGGGGGTTCCGGCCCCCGGGGCGAGGGTGGAGACGGTCGCGGTGATGGTCACCGGCTGGCCCGTCACCGATGGATCGGGCGAGGACACCACATCGGTGTGGGTGTCGGCCGGGGCGACCGTGTGGGTGATGGTGCCGCTGGACGCGGTGAAGTCGCCGTCGCTGCTGTAGGTGGCCGTGACGGTGTACGGGCTGCCCGAGGTGTCGGTCCAGGCGTGCGTGGCCGATGCCACCCCGGCCGTGACCGGTGCGGTGACGACCGGTGTGCCGTCGCCGAAGTCGAAGGTGATGGTGCCGGTGGGGGTTCCGGCCCCCGGGGCGAGCACCGAGAGGGTCGCGGTGACGGTCACCGGCTGGCCCGCCACCGACGGATCCGGTGTCGAGGTCACCGCCATAGAGGTCGGGGCCCGGCCGACGGAGTGGGCGACGGTGTCGGCGGAGGCCGTGAAGTTCGGATCGCCACCGTAGGTGGCGGTGACGGGGTACGGACTGCCCGCCGCACTCGTATAGGCGTACACGGCCGTCGCCAGGCCGTCGACGACCGGGACCGACGCCGGGGCGCTGCCGTCGCCGAAGTCGAATGTCACCGTCCCGGTCGGCGAGCCCGCGCCCGGTGCCACCGGCGCCACGGTCGCCGTGAAGGTGACCGGCCGGCCCACGACGGACGGCTGCGGCGTGGAGCTCATCGTGGTGGTCGTCGCGGCCGGCAGGACCGTCTGGGGCTCGGTGTTCACCGAGGACCTGAAGTCGGCGCCGCCGTTGTACGTGGTGGTGATGGTGTACGGGCTGCCGAGGCTGCTCGCGTAGGCGTGCGCGAGGATGGCGGCGCCTCCGGCCAGCGGCAGGGTGACCGGTGCCGTGCCGTCGCCGAAGTCGAAGGTGACCGTGCCGGTCGGCACCCCGGCCCCCGGCGCAAGCGGTGCGACCGTCGCCGTGACCGAGAGCTGCTCGCCCACCAATGACGGATCGGGATCGGCGGTCACCGTGGTGGCGGTCGAGGCCGGATGCACGGTGTGGACGTCGGTGCCGGTGGAGGAGGCGAGGTCGCCGTCGTCGCCGTAGGTGGCGGTGATGGTGTACGGGCTGCCGGAGGTCCCCGTGTAGGCATGGGTGACCGTCGCCACTCCGGCCACGCTGGTGGCGGTGACCGTCGGTGTGCCGTCGCCGAAGTCGAAGGTGACCGCGCCGCCGGGTGTGCCCGACCCCGGGGCGAGCACCGTGACATTGGCGGTGACCGTCACCTGCTGGCCCGACTGGGACGGGTCCGGTGAGGAGAAGACGGTGGTGGAGGTGGCCGCCGGGTTCACGGTCTGGGTGCCGGTGTCCGTGGATCCGGTGAAGCTCGCGTCCCCGCTGTAGGTGGCGGTGACGTCGTACGGGCTGCCCGCGGTGGTGGAGTAGGCGTGGACGGCGGTTGTCGTCCCGTTGGTCAACGGCGCCCTGACCGGCGCGCTGCCGTCGCCGAAGTCGAAGGTCACCGTGCCGGTCGGGGTACCCGCACCCGCCTGCCCCGGGGTGACGTTCGCGGTGAAGGTGACCGGCTGGCCCGTAACGGACGTATCCGGAGCGGAACTCAGCGCCGTGGACGACGAGGACGGGGTGACCGCCTGGGTGTCGAGCCCGGTCGACCCGGTGAAGTCGTCGTCGCCGCTGTAGGTGGCGGTGATCGTGTAGGGGCTGCCCGCGGTGGAGGTGTAGACATGGCTGGTCGTCGCCGTGTCGCCGGTGAGCGGGACGGTGACGGCCGGACTGCCGTCGCCGAAGTGGAATGTCACCGTCCCGGTGGCGGTGCCCGCGGCGGGCGGCAGGACCGCGACCGTCGCGGAGACCGTCACCGACTGGCCCGCGATGGACGGGTCCGGGCTGGAGCTCACCGTGGTCGAGGTGGCGGAGACGCTCATCGCCACCTGGTGGGCGGTGGCGCCGGTGGAGGTGGCGAAGTTGTCGTCCCCGCCGTAGGTGGCGGTGACCGTGTACGGGCTGCCCGCGGTGGAGGTGAAGGAGTGTGAGGTCGTGGCCACACCGCCCGCGATCGTCGCGGTGGCGGGCCCGCTGCCGTCGCCGAAGTCGAAGGTGATGGTGCCGGTCGGCGCGCCCGCGCCCGGCGGCACCGGAGCCACCCGCGCGATCAGCGTCACGCTCTGGCCCACCGCCGACGGACTCGGCGACGAGCTCACGACGGTGGTGGTCGCGGCCGGTGCGACGGCGTGCTCGATGGTGTTCTCGGACGGGGCGAAGTCGGTGTCGCCGCCGTACTCGGCCGAGATGGCGTAGGGGCTGCCGGCCGTGCTGGTGTAGGCGTGGACGACCGACGCGGAGCCCGCCACCAACTCGGCGGTGACCGGCGGGGTGCCGTCGCCGAAGTCGATGGTGACCGGCCCGGTCGGGGTGCCCGCGCCGGGCCCGGTGGGGGCCACGGTGACCGTGACCAGCTCGCCCGTGACGGTCGGGTCGGGCGTGGCGGTGATCGTGGTGCTGGTCGCGGCCGGGTCGACGGTGTGGAGGCCGGTGCCGACGGATGGCACGAAGTTGGCGTCGCCGTCATAGCCGACGGTGAACGTGTACGGGCTGCCGGCCGCGGTGGTGTAGGCGTGATCGGTGGTGGCCGTACCGCCGGTGAGCGGGAGGGCGACGGGCGCGGTGCCGTCGCCGAAGTCGAAGGTGACCGTGCCGGTCGGGGTGCCGGAGGCGGGTGGGGCGGCCGAGACGGTGGCGGTGAAGGTCACCGGCTCGCCGGTCACCGAGGGGGACGGCGAGTCGGTCACCACCGTGGTCGACACGGCCTGGACGACCTGCTGGGTGTCCGCTGCCGAGGACGGCTGGAAGTTCGTGTCGCCGCTGTAGGTGGCCGTGACCGTGTACGGGGTCGCGGTCTCCGGGTTGGTGTGGACGACCGTGGCCGTGCCGCCGGTGACGGGCGCCGTGACGGGCGGGGTGTTGTCGCTGAACTCGAAGGTCACGGTGCCCGTGAGCGAACCGGCCGCCGGAGTCCCGGGGGTGATCTTCGCGATGAACGTGGTGGCCTGGCCCACGGTGGAGGGGTCGGGCACCGAGGCGACGGCGGTGTCGGTGGCGGCCGGTTCGACGGTCTGGGTGTCGGTGCCGCTGGAGGAGGTGAAGTTCGTGTCGCCGTTGTAGGTGGCGGTGACCGTGTACGGGCTGCCGGCGGTGTCGGTGTAGGCGTAGGTGGCGGTCGCCGTGTCGCCGCTGAGGGTCGCGGTGATGGGCGGGGTGCCGTCCCCGGGGTCGAAGGTGACCGTGCCGGTGGGGGCGCCCGCGCCGGGCGGAACGGCCGTGACCGTGGCGGTGAAGGTCACCGGATCGCCCACCGCCGAGGGGTCGGGTGTGGTGGTCACGGCCGTCGCGGTGGCGGCCGGCTGGACGGTCTGCGAGTCGGTGCCGAGAGACGTCCGGAAGTCCGCGTCACCGCTGTAGGTGGCGCTGATGGGGTACGGACTGCCCGCGGCGGAGGTGTAGGTGTGGGTGGCGGTCGCGGTGCCGCCGGTGAGGGGCGTGGTGACGGGCGGGGTGCCGTCGCCGAAGTCGAGGGTGACGGTGCCGGTGGGTGTTCCGGCCCCCGGGGAGACCGCCGTGACCGTGGTGGTGACGGTGACCGGCTCGCCGGTCGCCGAAGGGTCGGGGGTGGAGGCCACGGCGGTCGTGGTCGAGGACTGCCCCACCGACTGGAGGTTGGTCCCCGTGGAGGCCGAGAAGTTGCTGTCGCCGCTGTAGGCGGCGGTGATGCTGTACGGGCTGCCGGTGGCGCCGGTGTAGGTGTGGGTGGCGGTCGCGGTGCCGCCGGTGAGGGGCGCGGCGACGGGCGGGGTGCCGTCGCCGAAGTCGAGGGTGACGGTGCCCGTGGGTGTTCCCGCTCCCGGGGAGATCGCCGTGACCGTGGTGGTGACGGTGACCGGCCGGCCCACCGTCGAGGGGGCGGGCGCGGAGGTCACGGAGGTGGCCGTGCCGCCCTGCACGACGGTCTGGCCGTCCGTTCCCACGGAGGAGGTGAAGTTGGTGTCGCCGTTATAGGTGGCGCTGACCGCGTACGGGCTCCCGGCGACGTCGGTGTAGGTGTGGGCCACCGTCGCGGTCCCGTTCGCCAGCGGCAGGGTGACGGTCGGGGTGCCGTCGCCGAAGTCGAATGTCACCGTGCCGGTCGGCGCACCGGCCCCCGGCGGCGCGGGGGCCACCTGGGCCACGAAGGTGACGGACTGTCCGGGCACGGAGGGATCGGGGGTGGCGACCACCGTGGTGGTGGTCGCCGCCGACTGGACGGTCTGGGTGTCCGCCCCGGCGGAGGCCGTGAAGTACGGATCGCCGCCGTACTGGGCGGTGACGGCGTACGGGGTGACCGACGGTGCGGTGTAGACATGGCTGACCGTGGCCGTGCCATCGGTGAGGGAGACGTTCACACTCGGGGTGCCGTCGCCGAAGTCGACGGTGACGGTGCCGGTGGGGGTGCCCGCCGTGGGCGGCACGGCCGTCACCGCGGTGGTGAAGGTCACCGGCTGGCCGACGACGGAGGGATCGGGCGCGGAGGTGACCGCCGTCGTGGTCGACGCCGTGTAGGTGAAGCCGCCCGGCACCGTCACACTGCCCCCGGCGGTGGTGACGGTGATGTCGGCGGGGCCGGGGACGCCCGGAGGCGTCACCACGGCGAGCAGGGTGTCGGAGTACGACTCGAAGGACGCCGCGGGCACTCCGCCGATGGTGACGCCGGTGACAAAGGTGAGCCCGGTGCCCGTCAGGACGATGGTCTCGCCGCCCGCGACCGACCCGGTGGACGGGCTGACATCGGTGACGACCGGCACGGGTGCGTAGGTGTAGAGCAGCCGGTTGCTCACTCCGCCCACGGAGATGACGTACAGCGAGACCGTGCCGGGCCCCGAGGCCGGGGGAGCGGTCACGAGCAGGTGCTGGTCGGAGACGGCCGTGGGGGAGGCGATGGCGGTGCCGAAGAGCACCAGCCGCGCGGTGCTCAGATTGACGCCGGTGAGCTCGACGATATTGCCGCCGCCGATCGGACCGGCGATGGGCAGGAGCCCGGTCAGGGTGGGCCAGGCGACGTAGTAGAAGCAGCCGATGGGGGCCGTACCGCCCGGAGTGGTGACCTTGACCGGGACCGCTCCGGTCCCCGAGGGGCTCACCGCGATGATGGTCTGGTCGTCGAGGACGGAGAAGCTCGCCGCCCGGCGGGGCCCGAAGAACACGGCCGTGGCGCCCGAGAAGTGGCTGCCGATGATGGTCACCAAGGTCCCGCCGCTGTAGGGGCCCTGGTCGGGGAAGATCCCGGAGAACTGGTTGAACAGCTCGAATGTGCCCAGCGGACGGGCGACTTCGATACCGGGCCACTCACCCGGCCCCACCCCGGTGACGTCCGGCCCGTCCGGGGCGCCGGGGAGGCTGTCCAGCGGGGTGCCGCGGTGGAAGGCGGCCAGCGCGTCGAGACCGTCGAGCGCGGTGTGCACCACCAGCCGGTCGGGCATGCGCCGCGCCGGGAGCGGGATCGGTGCGCTGAGCGTCGGGACGAGCCTGCGGGACTCGGGATCGACGACGGCGATGCAGTTCTCACCTGGATCGGTGACGAGGATGAGTCCATGCGGGCGACAGGGCATGACGGCTCCGATCTGGCAAGGCGTCTTCCACTCCACCGGAAAGGATGGGCAGCCCACCGGAATCGGACGGATTCAGTAACCCATTCCGGTGGGGCGCGGGCAATGTCCTTGACCGGAGCTCACCCGAATGGCGCAGCGCGGCCCTCGCCGCACCGCCGTGCCGCCCCCGGGCGGATGCCCCGTCAGGCGAACCAGCCCTGCGGACGGGGCCGGGTATTGCGCCAGATGTGCTTGGCCTCCCGGTACTCCGCGAGCCCGCAGGGCCCCAGCTCCCGTCCGCTCCCCGACTGTTTGAACCCGCCCCACTCCGCCTGCGGCAGATAGGGGTGGTAGTCGTTGATCCATACGGTGCCCAGCCGCAGCAGGGAGGCCACCCGCTGCGCCCGCCCCTCGTCGCCGGACCATACGGCCCCGGCGAGCCCGTACACGGTGTCGTTGGCCAGCCGTACCGCCTCGTCCTCATCGGCGAAACGTTCCACCGTGAGCACCGGCCCGAAGGACTCGTCGGCCAGCACCGACATACCGCTGTGGCAGCGGTCGAGCACGGTCGGCAGAAAGTAGTAGCCGTCGGCCAGGGCCGGATCGTCCGGACGGGCGCCGCCGCAGCGCAGCCGGGCGCCCTCCGCGAGCCCCGTCGCCACATACGCCTCGACCTTGGCCCGGTGCGCGGCGGAGATCAGCGGGCCGGTCTGGGCCCGCTCGTCGAACGGCCCGCCCAGCCGGATCCCGCGGGCGCGGCGCACCACCTCCTCGACGAAGGCGTCGTGCACGGGATCCTCCACCAGCAGCCGGGCCCCGGCCGAGCAGACCTGCCCGGAGTGGAGGAAGACCGCGGTGAGCGCGTAGTCCACGGCCGTTTCGAAGTCCGCGTCGGCGAAGACGATATTGGGGTTCTTGCCGCCCAGTTCCAGCGAGGTCCGCTTGACCGTGCCCGAGGCGGCGGCCATGATCCGGCGCCCGGTGCGCAGACCCCCGGTGAAGGACACCATGTCCACATCGGGGTTGTCGGTGAGCGGGGCCCCGGCCTCGGCGCCCGGGCCGAGCACCAGATTGGCCACCCCGTCCGGCAGCCCGGCCTCCGCCAGCAGCCGCATCAGGGCGATCGCCGTGCTGGGGGTCAGCTCACTGGGCTTCAGCACGAAGGTGTTGCCCGCGGCGAGCGCGGGCGCGACCTTCCACGAGGTCTGGAGCAGCGGATAGTTCCATGGGGTGATCAGCGCGCAGACCCCGACTGGTTCATAGACCACCCGGCTGACGGTGTCCTCGGTGCCGGTGTCCACGACCCGGTCCGTCTCGGTGCGCACCAGTTGCCCGTAGTAGCGGAAGCACGCCACCACCCCGTCGATGTCCAGCTCGCTCTCGGCCAGTCGCTTCCCGGTGTCCAGCGATTCCGCCCGGGCGAGCCCGGCCTTGTCGCGCTCCACCAGACCGGCGACGCGCAGCAGCAGATCGCCGCGCGCCCCGACCGGGGTCCGGGGCCAGGGCCCCTGGTCGAACGCCTGCCGGGCGGCGGCCACCGCCTCGGCCGCGTCCTTGCCGCCGCCCTCGTCGACGACCGCCACCAGCGATCCGTCGGCGGGGCAGCGGATCTCCCGGGTGCGTTCGTCGATCGCTTCGGTCCACTGGCCACCGATGAAGAGGTCCGTCACGGGCATTCCTCCGCGTCGGGGGTCGGGACATGGTCGGTCACCCATCGGTGAAAGGCGCCGATGTGGTGCTCGCTGGGGACGAGCACCCCGCCGTCGCGGTAGGCGCGGGAGTCCATGGCGGGCTGGGTGCGCTCACAGGCGTCGAAGTCCTGGGCGTTGACCCGGTGGAACAGCTCCACCGACTTCGACAGATCCCGCTCGGACGCCACCACTTCGGGTGCGTAGAGCCAGTCGCATTCGACCAGTGTGCGATCGGGAGCGAGCGGAAACATCCGGTGCATGATCACGTGGTCGGGGACCAGATTGAGGAAGACCTGCGGCCGTACCGTGATCGCGTAGTAGCGGCGGTCCTGTTCCTCGGCGATCCCCGCGATGCGGCCGAACCCTTCGCTGCCGTCCACCGTGAACCCCTGGGCCTCCTCGGCGAATTCGGCGCCGTGCCCGACGAAGTACTGCGCCGCGAGGCCATCGGCGAACTCCGGCAGCACCTCGGTGAGTTCGGGATGGATCGTCGCGCAGTGGTAGCACTCCATGAAGTTCTCGACGATCAGCTTCCAGTTGGCCCGGACGTCATAGGAGATCCGGCGGCCCAACGCCAGCCCCGCCACGCCGTAGCGCTCCACGGACGCCGCGTCGCCGAGCCGGTCGGCCACCGCCCCGATGACCGTCTCCTCGAACGATGGTGGCTCCTCGGCCAGGCAGAGCCAGACATAGCCGAGCCATTCGCGAAGCCGTACCGGCACCAGTCCGCGCTCGACCCGGTCGATATCGGGCATCTTCTGAAGGTTGGGGGCGGCGGTGAGCCTGCCGTCCAGATCGTAGGTCCAGGCGTGGTACGGGCACTGCAACGAGCGCCGCACCGTCCCGGACTCCTCGGTGCACAGCCGGGCGCCGCGGTGACGGCAGATGTTGAGGAACGCCCGCAGCTCACCCCGGCGGTTGCGGGTGATCAGCACGCTCTCCCGGCCGATCCGCACGGTGCGGAACGCACCCGGCCGGTCCAGGTCGGCCCCGCGCACCGCGCAGAACCACATGGCCTCGAACAGGTGCTCCTGCTCCCGCCGGAAGATCCCGGGAGCGGTGTACCAGTGGCCGGGGAGAGTGGCGAGCAGACTGGGGGTCGTGGCGGCGGGGGACTCGGGAGCCACAGCCATGGGGTTCTCCTCAGGCGGACGCGGCGAACAGCCGGCGGGGTCGAAGAGTTCGAGGGGGTGGGCGGCGGCCGGGCCCATGCCGCCGGGGCCCGGGACGATCACAGCGTGGTCGGGGGCCATCAGGGGTCCTCCAAGCGGGTCGGTTCCCGCACTCGCGGACGCTTCGTGGCCGCGCTCTCGGCATGCGCTTACGGCACGCGGTCTCGGTACGCGCTCGCGTCAGCGGCGGATGCGCTCCATGCGCGGGTCGAAGAGGGGCTCGGCGGCGACGGTCGCGGGGACCTTCTCGCCGAAGTACTCGATGTGGACCGCGGTGCCGGGCACGGCTGCCGCGGCGGGCAGCCAGGCATAGGCCACGGTCCGGCCGATGGTGTAGCCGTAGGACGCGCTGGTCACATAGCCGGCCGGGACGCCATCGGCGTACACCGGCTCCTTGCCCATGACGACCGCGGCCGGGTCGTCCAGGGTGAGGCAGGTCAGCCTGCGCGCCGCCGTCTCCTCGCCGCGGCCCTCGAGCGCCGCACGCCCGATGAAGTCGCCCTTGTTCATCCGGACGGCGAAGCCGACCCCGGCCTCGTAGGGATTGTGCTCGGTGGTCATGTCATGGCCCCAGGCGCGATAGCCCTTCTCCAGCCGCAGGCTGTTGAAGGCCGAGCGCCCGGCGGCGATCACGCCGTGGCGCTGTCCCGCCTCCCACAGGGTGTCCCACAGCCGCAGCCCCATATCGGCGGTGGTGTACAGCTCCCAGCCGAGCTCGCCGACGTAGGACAGCCGCATCGCGGTCACCGGGACATGGCCGATATAGGTCTGCCGGGCCTTGAAGTAGCCGAACGCCGCATGCGAGAAGTCGTCCCGGGTCAGCGGCTGGACCAGCTCCCGGGCCAGCGGGCCCCAGACGCCGATACAGCAGGTGCCGGGTGTGATGTCGGCGATATGGATGTCGTCCGGCGCATGGCGCAGCAGCCAGTCCAGGTCCAGTCCGCCATTGGCGCCGATCTGGAAGTGGCGCTCCGACAGCCGGGCGACGGTGAGGTCGCTGCGGATGCCCCCGGCCTCGTCCAGCAGCAGGGTGTAGGTGACCGCACCGGGCTTCTTCGCCAACTGATTGGTGGTCATGCGCTGGAGGAAGTCCAGCGCCCCGGGCCCGCTGACCGCCAGCCGCTTGAGCGGGGTCATGTCGTACAGCGCGACCCGCTCCCGGGTGGCCCTGGCCTCGGCGGCGGCGATGGGCGACCAGTACCGGGCCGACCAGGCGTCGCGCGGGGGAAGGTCGATCGACTCGGCGAGCTGGGCGTTCGCCTCGTACCAGTGCGGCCGCTCCCAGCCCGCGGCCTCCAGGAAGTACCCGCCCAGCTCCCGCTGCCGGATGTGGAAGGGGCTGACCCGCAGCGGACGGGGCCGCTCCATCGGCTGGAGCGGATGGATGACGTCATAGACCTCGACGAAGTTCTGGGCCCCGCGCTCGGCGACATAGGCGGGGGAGGCTTGCGCGTCCTCGAAGCGGTAGAGATCGCATTCATGGACGTCCATGCCCGGCCGCCCGTCCGTCAGCCACTCGGCCACGGCCCGGGCGACGCCCGCGGAGTGGGTCACCCACACCGCCTCGGCCAGCCAGAAGCCGCGCACCTCGCGGGACTCGCCGATGACCGGCATACCGTCGGGGGTGAAGGAGAAGACCCCGTTGAAGCCCTCCTCGACCCGGCTCGCGCCGAGCGCGGGGAGCAGTTCGACGCTGTCCTCCCAGCTCGGGGCGAAGTCCTCGGCGGTGAACGGCAGCGAGGACGGCATCACCGGGGCCTCGTCGTACGCGGGCAGCCGCGCCGGGTCGACGGGGAGCGGGCGGTGGGCGTAGCTGCCGATGCCGATGCGGTCGGTGTGCTCGCGGAAGTAGAGATCGCGGTCCTGGAAGCGCAGGATCGGCCGGCTCGCCTCCGTACGGGGGTCGTTGACCCCCGCGAGCTCGGGCAGCGGCCCGGTCCTGGCGTACTGGTGGGCCAGCGGCTGAAGGGGGACGGGGACCCCCGCCATCGCGCCGATCAGCGGGCCCCAGAACCCGGCGGCGGAGACCACGATATCGGCGGGGAAGGTGCCCCGGTCGGTGACCACGGCGGTGACCCGGCCGTCCGCCCGCTCGATGGCGGTGACGGTGTGCCGGTCCAGGAAGCGGGCGCCGTGCGCGGTGGCCCGCTCCATCTGGGCGCGGGAGGCGAGCAGCGCCCGGGCCAGCCCGTCGTCCGGGGTGTGGAAACCGCCCAGGATCCGGTCCGGGTCCAGCAGTGGCCACAGCTCGGCGCACCGGGCCGGGCCGAGCAGCTCGCCCCGTACGCCCCAGGAGGCCGCCAGCCCGGCCTTGCGGTGCAGCTCGGCCCAGCGCTCCTCGCTGGTGGCGATCTCCAGACCGCCCACCGGGTTGAAGCAGGACAGCCCGTCGACCTCGAGGGAGGAGAACTTCTCGACGGTGTAGACGGCGAAGTCGGTCAGGGTCTTGGAGGGGCTGGTCCGGAAGACCAGGCCGGGGGCGTGCGAGGTCGAGCCGCCGGGGGCGAGCAGCGGACCCTGCTCCAGGACGGTGACGTCCCGCCAGCCGCGGGCGGTCAGCTCATCGGCGAGCGAGCAGCCGACGATCCCGGCCCCGACGATCACAACACGGCTGCTTCGAGTGCTCACAGGACCACCACCGACCGCAGCACCTCGCCGCGCTGCATCTTGGCGAACGCGGTCTCGACCTCGTCCAGCGTGATCGTCTCGCTGACGAACGCGTCCAGATCCAGCTTGCGGCTGAGATGGAGGTCGACCAGGACCGGGAAGTCGCGGCTGGGCAGGCAGTCGCCGTACCAGGACGACTTGAGCGCACCGCCCCGCGAGAACAGATCGATCAGCGGCAGATCGATGCGCATCTCCGGATCCGGCACCCCGACCTGCACCAGCACCCCGGCCAGGTCGCGCATGTAGAAGCCCTGGGAGTAGGTCTCGGGGCGGCCCACCGCGTCGATCACCACATTGGCGCCGAAGCCCCCGGTCAGCTCGCGCACCGCGTCGACCGGGTCCGTACCACGGGAGTTGACGGTGTCGGTGGCGCCGAAACGGGTGGCCGCGTCCAGCTTGGCGTCGTCGATGTCCACCGCGATCACCCGGCGCGCCCCGGACAGCGAGGCCCCGGCGATCGCCGCGTTGCCGACGCCGCCGCAGCCGATGACCGCGACCGTGTCGCCGTTGGACACCCCGCCGGTGTGCACGGCCGCGCCGTAGCCGGCCATCACCCCACAGCCGATCAGGCCCGCCGCCTCGGGGCGGGCCGAGGGGTCGATCTTCACCGCCTGCCCCGCCGCGACCAGCGTCTTCTCGGCGAACGCGCCGATGCCAAGCGCCGGGTTGAGCGGGGTGCCGTCGGTCAGGGTCATCGGCTGGGCGGCATTGCGGCTGTCGAAGCAGTACCACGGGCGGCCCCGGCGGCAGGAGCGGCAGCCGCCGCACGGCGCCCGCCAGGCCAGGACCACATAGTCACCGGGTGCGAGTCCGGTGACGCCGGGGCCCACGACCTCGACCATTCCGGCGGCCTCGTGCCCGAGCAGATACGGGAATTCGTCACCGATCGCGCCGTCCCGGTAGTGCAGGTCGGTGTGGCACACGCCGCACGCCTGGACTCCCACCAGCACCTCACCGGGGCCGGGTTCGGGCACGAGAACGGGCAGCACCTCCACGGGGGCGCCCTTTTTGACCGCGACGACGGCGCGGGCTTCTTGCGGCATGGCTCACTCCTCTGTTCTCCTGCGATCGCAGGGACCGGTGCACGGGAGCTGGCATGACTGCCTCGATGGAGGGTGAGGCCGAGGCCGTTTCAACGGCCACCGGTTACCACCCAGTTGCGTATAGCGCGGCATGTTGCGCGATGAGAGACATCCTGAAAGTCGCCGCCCCGTGCGGTCAAGGGGTTCGCGAAAACCGCCTGTAAACCGGCGCTGACTGGGGGTTTCGCGTCGGCCATACGCCCCTGGGCCCGGGCCGCGGACGCGACGAGGGGGCCGGAGTCGTCCGGCCCCCTCGTCGGGTGGGTGGGGTGATGTGGCGGCTCAGCCGGGGAAGCCCATCCGCCGGGACAGCTCCTCGGCGGTCTTCACGGCGTACTCGGCCAGATCGGGCAGCCGGCTCTGCGCCATCCGGTACGCCGGGCCCGAGACACCGATCGCCCCGATGAGCGCGCCGTCATGGCCGCGCACCGGCGCCGCCACCGCGTTCAGCCCGATCTCCAACTCCTCGCAGGAGTAGGCGTAGCCGCGCTCGGCCGCCGTCTCGAGCTGCTGCCGCAGCTCGGCGGAGGTGGTGATGGTGTGCTCGGTGAACCGCGGCAGCTTCCGCGTCACCAGCCGCTCCCGGCGCTCGCCCGACAGATGTGCGAGCAGCACCTTGCCGCTCGCGGTCGCGTGCAGCGCGGTGCGCCGCCCCAGCCAGTTGAAGGCGGTCACGGCCGCGGCGCCGCGCGCCTGCATGATGTTGACCGCCGCGTCCCCGTCCAGGACGGCGATATTGGCCGTCTCGCCGGTCTCGTCGGCCAGCGCCCGGCACACCGGGGCGCCCTCCTGCGAGATGTCCAGGCGGATGGCGGCGGCGCCGGCGAGTCTGAGCACTCCGGCGCCCAGGTAGTACTTCCCCCGGTCGCGTTCCTGCCCGACGAGTCCGCGGTTCTCCAGAACGCCGAGCAGCCGGAAGGCGGTCGACTTGTGGACCCCCAGCTCGTCGGCGATCTCGGTCACTCCGGCCTCGCCGAGCCTGGCAAGGATCTCCAGGACGCTCACCGCCCTGTCCACCGACTGCACTGCCCCGGCGGCCCCCCGCTTCTCCTCGGCCCGATCCTCGGTCGTGTTCGTCATGGTTCTGATCTCACCATCCGGTGGCTCTGCGTGGGGCCCCTCGGTCCGGGGAACTCTTGACGGCTGCCTTCCCGATCTGGATTCTGTTGCGCATCGCGCTTTTCAGTGCACTATCCACAACGCATGATACCGATCAACGTGAGGGGGGCCAATGATTCCCGTCTGCCGTATCGAGGACTTGCCGGAGGGTGAGTCGCTGCGTGTCCAGGCCGGCGACGCCACCGCGGCGATCGCGGTGTTCCACACCGACGGAGCGTTCTACGCCATCGATGACACTTGCAGCCACCAGGACGCCTCCCTCTCCGAAGGGTGGCTGGAAGGCTGCTACGTCGAATGCCCGCTGCACGCCGCGCTGTTCGATCTGCGGTCCGGCGAGCCGACCTGTCTGCCCGCCCGCAAGCCCGTACGGACCCACGCTGTCACGGTCGTGGACGGAATGCTGTATGTCCACCCCGCGGTGCGCACCGTTCCCGGCGAGCCCGTGCACGCGGCACCGGAAGAAGCCGTGGCATGACGACGGTCCAGGCGCTCACCACGGTCACGGTGGTCGGGGCCTCGCTCGCGGGACTGCACGCGGCGCGGGGCCTGCGCTCCCTGGGATACGACGGGCGGCTGGTCGTCGTCGGGGAGGAGCGCCACCGCCCCTACGACCGCCCGCCGCTGTCCAAGGAGTTCCTGACCGGGGACGGCGACCCGGGCGACGGGCCGGGCCGCCTCGCCCTGACCGACCCCGAGGAAGAGGCCGAACTCGATGCCGAATGGCTGCTCGGCGTCCGGGCCGAGGCGCTGGACACCGCCGCCGGGGAGATCCGTCTCACCGGCGGCCGCGCCCTGCGCACCGACGGCGTCGTCATCGCCACCGGGGCCACCCCGAGGACGCTGCCCCTTCCACGGCTGGACGGGGTGCACACCCTGCGCACCCTCGACGACGCGACCCGGCTCCGCGCCGCGCTTCGCGCGGGCGCCGCACGGGTGGTGGTGATCGGCGCGGGTTTCATCGGCGCCGAAGTGGCCTCCTCCTGCGCCGCCCTCGGACTCGATGTCACCGTGGTGGAGGCCGCGCCGCTGCCGCTGGTGCCCCAACTGGGCGAGGAGATGGCCCGGGTGTGCGCCGGGCTGCACGCGCGGGGCGGGGCCACCCTGCTGTGCGGCACCGGCGTCGAGGGCTTGCGCGGCAGCGGCCGGGTCACCGGCGTGGAGCTCACCGACGGGCGGGTGCTGCCCGCCGATGTGGTGGTCGTCGGCGTCGGGGTGCGTCCGGTCACCGGGTGGCTGGAAGGCTCCGGTCTGGCCCTGGACGACGGGGTGCGGTGCGACGCAGGCTGTGTCACCGCGCTGCCCAATGTCGTGGCCGTCGGGGACGTGGCCCGGCTGGCCCAGCCGGGCACCGCGCGCACCGTCCGGGCCGAGCACTGGACCAGCGGAATGCTTCAGGGCGCCGTGGCCGCCCGCAATCTGCTCGCCGGGTCCACCGTCGAACCCTTCGAGGCGCTGCCCTACTTCTGGTCCGACCAGTACGGCACCCGTATCCAGTACGCCGGGCGGCGCGCACCCGGTGACACCGTCCGGATCACCGAGGGCGACCCGGCCGACGGCGGTGGCTTTCTCGCCGTCTACGAACGTGACGGGATCTCCACCGCCGCCCTGGGCGTCGACCGGCCCAGGCCCTTTATGCGGCTGCGCCGCGAGCTGTCCCGCGCTCCGCAGCCGGCCGGGAGGTGACCGGCTCCGCCTCACCGGCCCGGCGGCGCTGCCGGCGCATCTCCCGGGCCGTGCTGCTGGGCCGGGACACCACTCCGTATCGCTGGCGCCAGACCTGCCGGGTCACCCATACGTCCAGCACGCCCCAGGTCGCCACCACCGTGCTCGCCACCGTGGCCAGCACGGTGGGGAAGGCGGACCATGAGCCCGCCAGGGTGCACAGGAGCGCGACCATCGTCTGAACCAGCGTCACGGCGATGATGATGACCGCCCGCACCGCCGCGGTGCGGACGGGATCGGGCAGCCGCCGCCTGCGCGCCGGCTCCTCGGTCCACAGCGGCCGGGCCCCGTGTGCCGGGATGTCGCGATCCTTGTCCATCGCGTCCATGACGCTCCCACCCCTTTCCAAGGCTGCCCCGGTGCGGCCGAGTCAGATAGCGGGACTTGGGTTGTATGCCCCCCTAGTGTGCTCCTTTGGATCACGAATGGCACCGACCGGAGGTTCCCCCGGGGAGGGGAAAACCAGCCAACCGCGGCCGAATGGCGGCATGTGGTGCTCGGGAGAAGGGCCCCGAGCGCGGGGGGTAAGTCGGGGAATCGCCCGACAACTCCTGATCACGCAGTGTAAGGAGTTCCCCGCATCAAGTGGACATGCCTTCGATATGGCCAACTGGCAGTAGTAGGCTCGCGCCGCTCGTTGTCGGAACTCGGAACACCGCCCCCGCGATCCGGGGTTGACGTTAGGGAGGCCATGCGCTTTCGCGGTAAGTCCATCCGCAGGAAGATCGTGGCGCTGTTGCTGGTGCCGCTCATATCGCTGACGGCGATATGGGCCTTCGCCACGGTGATCACCGGTCGCGAGGCGATCCAACTGCTGGACGCGGCCGACATCATCGACAAGGCGGGCCAGCCGGCCGAGGACGCGGTGCACGCCGTCCAGAAGGAACGCCGGCAGACGCTCATCCTGCTGGCCGATCCGCGGCAGTCGGACGCCCTGCCCGTGCTCCACTCCCTACAGCGCAGAACCGACCAGGCCATCGACAAGCTGCGGGCCGCCGAGTCGGACGGCACGACGCACGGCAAGATGAACGACGACTCCGAGGAACAGCTCGACAACATCCTCAAGGCCGCCGACGGGCTGGACAGCCTGCGCCGCAAGGTCGAGGACGACGGCATTTCCTCGACCCAGGCATATGAGTATTACAACAAGCTCGTCGACCTCTGCTACACCTTCCGCAGCTCCCTCCACGCGGTGCCCGACACCGACCTCGACAAACAGGGCCGCGCGCTGGTCGCCATGATCCGCGCCCGGGAGGCGCTCTCCCGCGAGGACGCGCTGTATGTCTCGGCGCTGACGGCGCGCAAGATGACGATGGCGGACCTCCAGGCGATGTCCGACCTCATCGCCGAGCGCACCCTGCTCTACGAGATCAACCTGCCGATCCTCCCCGACTCCGAGCAGAAGGTCTTCGCCGACTACCGGCGCACCAACGCCGCCCCCGCCGCCCTGCGGGTGGCCGAGGGCAAGGTCCTCTCCTCGATGGACCCCGCCACGGCCATCAGGGCCCTGGACCAGGAGCACTGGGAGGCCGCGGCCCATCCCGTCCTCAACGACTACGACCGGCTGGGCGACGAGGCCACCGACCGGCTCAAGAAGCGCATCGACCCGGTGGCCAGCAGCGTGTTGCTGAAGGCGGGGATCGCCGGCGTCCTCGGCCTGATCGCGCTCATCGTCTCCATCTTGGTCTCGTTCCGGATCGGCCGCAGCCTGGTCCGCGATCTGTCCCGGCTGCGCAGGGACGCCCAGGAGGTCTCCAGCGTCCGGCTGCCGAGCGTGATGCGCCGCCTCGGCGCGGGCGAGCAGATCGACGTGGAGACCGAGGCACCCCGGCTGGACTACGGCCCCGATGAGATGGGCCAGGTGGGCCTGGCCCTCAACACCCTCCAGCGGGCCGCCGTCGAGGCCGCCGTCAAACAGGCCGAACTGCGCCAGGGCGTCTCCGAGGTCTTCGTCAACCTCGCCCGCCGCAGCCAGGTGCTGCTGCACCGTCAGCTCACCCTCCTGGACACCATGGAGCGGCGCACCGAGGACACCGACGAGCTCGCCGACCTGTTCCGGCTGGACCATATGACCACCCGTATGCGGCGGCACGCCGAGGGCCTGGTCATCCTCTCCGGCGCCGCCCCCTCCCGGCAGTGGCGCAAGCCGATCCAACTGATGGACGTCGTGCGCGCGGCCGTCGCCGAGGTGGAGGACTACGAGCGGATCGAGATCCGCCGGCTGCCCCGGATCGCGGCCGTCGGCCCGGCCGTCGGCGACCTCACCCACCTGATCGCCGAACTCCTGGAGAACGCGACCGTCTTCTCGCCGCCGCACACCGCCGTCCAGGTGCACGGCGAGCGGGTCGCCAAGGGCTTCACCCTGGAGATCCACGACCGGGGCCTCGGCATGACGCCCGACGCGCTGCTGGAGGCCAACCTCCGGCTCGCCGAGACCCCCGAGTTCCAGCTCTCCGACACCGACCGGCTCGGACTGTTCGTGGTCAGCCGGCTCGCCCAGCGGCAGGGGGCGCGGGTCTCGCTCCAGCCCTCCCCGTACGGCGGCACCACGGCCATCGTGCTCATCCCCTCCAATCTGCTCACCGACGAGGGCGGCCGGGGCGAGACCGAGGACCGCGACAGCGCCGGGCGCGACACCGGCGGGCGCTTCGCCGACACCGCGCGGCGAGGCGTGGGCGACGTACGGCTCGGGCCCGTGGATGAGGCCGAGCCGGCCTCCCAGCTCGCCTCCCTGACCTCGTCCCTCGCACCCGAGGCTCACGAGGGCGCCGACGAGGACGAGGAAGTGGGCGGGATCTTCCGGGCCCGCGGCCTGAAGGCGCGTCAGCCCGGACGCACCGGGCCCGCCCCGTCCACCGTGGAACAGCATCAGCAGACTCCGGACGGCCCGGACCCGGCATCGGACGGCGGCCCCGCGCCGCTGCCCCGCCGGGTCCCGCCGGTACTGGTCGCCGACCACGGCCGGCCGGTCGAGGGCACGTCCGGCGGACGGCAGACCCGTTCGCAGGGCCCGGGACAGCCGTCCTGGGCCGACCGCTCCGAACGCCAGGGCCAGGACCAGGCCCAGGGCCGAAGCCAGGGCCCGCGGCGCACGGGGCCGGAGCGCAAGGGCCCGGAGCAGAGCCCGGTACCCACCCAGCGGGCGGCCTCCGGCCTCCCCAAGCGGGTACGGCAGGCCAGCCTGGCCCCGCAGTTG
The DNA here is from genome assembly GCF_047218265.1 of Streptomyces sp. CY-1. NCBI lineage: Bacteria > Bacillati > Actinomycetota > Actinomycetes > Kitasatosporales > Streptomycetaceae > Streptomyces > Streptomyces sp. CY-1. Next base: position 1,498,865 of record NZ_CP178393.1, on the reverse strand, counting down.
AAGCACGACCCCGCACCCCCGGACGAGGCGGACCGAACCGCTGCCGAGATCGATCCCGAGCGCGAAGCCGAGCAGGCGAGGGCCACCATGGCCTCGCTCCAACGGGGTTGGCAGCGCGGTCGGCGGCAGTCGGCCACCGGATCCGGCGGTGCGGACGCAAGCCCGGGAACCACACATGAGGGGGACGGTCGATGACCGCATCGAACGCCGCAGCATCCAACGGCTCGCCGAACGGATCGGGCGAACTCAACTGGCTGCTCGACGAACTGGTCGGCAGAGTGGGCAGCATCCGCAAGGCGCTGGTGCTCTCCGGGGACGGGCTCGCCACCGGCGGCTCACGCGATCTGTCCCGGGAGGACGGTGAGCATCTGGCCGCCGTGGCCTCCGGCTTCCACAGCCTCGCCAAGGGGGTCGGCCGCCACTTCGACGTCGGCCGGGTCCGTCAGACCATCGTCGAACTCGACGACGCCTTCCTGTTCGTCACCGCGGCGGGCGACGGCAGTTGTCTCGCCGTACTCGCCGACGCCGACTCCGATGTGGGCCAGATAGCATACGAGATGACGCTGCTGGTCAAGCGGGTGGGCGTGCATCTGGGCTCGGCTCCGCGCTCCAGCGGGTGACGGAGGCCGGGGGAAGATGAGCGGAGACCCGGAAGGCGTCGCCCGGTGGTTCGACGACGCGGCGGGACCGGTGGTCAGACCGTATGCGATGACGCGGGGACGCACCCGCAGCGCCGCGGAGGGCAAGCTGGATCTGATCGCGGTCGTCGTCGCCGACAGCGCGAACCACCGGACCGTCGCCGACCAGATGTTGTCCCCGGAGCACATCGACATCGTCGAGCTGAGCCGGGACAGTCCGCAGTCCGTCGCCGAACTGGCGGCGGAGCTCGACCTTCCGATCGGCGTGATCCGTGTGCTCATCGGCGATCTGCTCCACGCCGCACTCGTCCGAGTGTCGCGGCCCGTACCTCCGGCGGAACTGCCGGACGAGAGGATTCTGCGCGAGGTGATCAATGGGCTACGGGCACTCTGACCTGGTCCGCCCACATGTCGTCGAACCGGTCACGCTGAAGATACTGGTGGCGGGCGGCTTCGGGGTGGGCAAGACGACCCTGGTGGGGGCGGTCAGCGAGATCAGGCCGCTGCGCACCGAGGAACTGCTCACCGAGGCGGGCCGGCCGGTCGACGACATCGCGGGGGTGGAGTCCAAGACGACCACCACCGTCGCCATGGACTTCGGGCGCATCACGCTCCGCGAGGACCTGGTGCTGTATCTGTTCGGCACTCCGGGACAGGACCGCTTCTGGTTCCTGTGGGACGAGCTGGCCACCGGCGCGCTGGGCGCGGTGGTGCTGGCCGACACCCGCCGTCTGGAGGACTGCTTCGCCGCCATCGACTACTTCGAGCGGCGGGACATCGCCTTCACCGTGGCGGTCAACTGCTTCCAGGGCGCCGACCGCTATCCGGAGGACTCGGTGCGCGACGCGCTGGACCTCGACCCGGGCACCCCGGTCGTCCTGTGCGACGCCCGGGAGCGCGAGTCGGTCAAGCATGTGCTGATCTCGGTGGTGGAGCACGCGATGCTGGCCACCGCGCCCAGGGCCTGACCGCGCGGCACGGCCCGTACCCCGCCGTCCGGGGTACGGGCCGCCGTTCGCGGGCGAGGGCACCGTACGCGGCTCAGGAGCCCTCGGCCCGCTGCTCTTCCCTGTGCCAGCCGAGGCTGCGCTCCACCGCCATCCGCCAGTTGCCGTACTCGCGCGTCCTGTCCTCCTCGGACATCCCCGGGGTCCACTCGGTGTCCCGCTTCCAGTGGGCCCGCAGCTCGTCGAGGTCCTGCCAGGCGCCGGTGGCCAGCCCCGCCGCGTACGCCGCGCCCAGGCAGGTGGTCTCGGCGACCACCGGGCGGATCACCGGGACGCCCAGCACATCGGCCTGATGCTGCATCAGCAGGCCGTTCGCGGTCATTCCGCCGTCGACCTTGAGCGAGCTGATCCGCACCCCGGAGTCCTGGTACATCGCGTCGACCACCTCGCGGGTCTGCCAGCTCGTCGCCTCCAGGACGGCACGGGCCAGATGCGCCTTGGTGACATATCGGGTGAGGCCGGTGATCACGCCACGGGCGTCCGAGCGCCAGTACGGGGCGAACAGACCCGAGAAGGCCGGGACGATATACGCCCCGCCGTTGTCGTCCACGCTGGCGGCGAGCGGCTCGATCTCGTCGGCCGAGCGGATGATGCCGAGCTGATCGCGGAACCACTGCACCAGCGCCCCGGTGATCGCGATCGATCCCTCCAGGCAGTAGACGGGCCGCTCACCGCCGAGTTGGTAGCCCATGGTGGTCAGCAGCCCGCTCTTGGACGGCACCGGGCGGTCACCGGTGTTCAGCAGCAGGAAGCTGCCGGTGCCATAGGTGTTCTTGGCCTCGCCGACGCCGTAGCAGGTCTGGCCGAAGACGGCGGCCTGCTGATCGCCGAGCGCGGAGGCCACCGGCACCCCGGCCAGTTGCCCGACCGCCGTGCCGTACACCTCGGCGGATGAGCGGATCTCCGGGAGCATCGCCTCGGGCAGGCCCATGGCGGCCAGGATCGAGCTGTCCCACTGGAGGGTCCGCAGATCCATCAGCAGTGTGCGTCCGGCGTTGGTCACATCGGTGACATGCACTCCGCCGTCGGTGCCGCCGGTGAGGTTCCAGATCAGCCAGGAGTCGATGGTGCCGAAGGCGATCTCGCCCTGCTCGGCCCGGTGGCGCAGCCCGGGGACCTGTTCCAGCAGCCAGGCGGCCTTGGGCCCGGAGAAGTAGCTGGCGAGCGGAAGTCCGGTGGTGTCCCGGAAGCGGTCCTGTCCCACCTCGCCACCGAGTTGGTCGCACAGTCCGGAGGTGCGGGTGTCCTGCCAGACGATCGCGTTGTGCACCGGTTTGCCGGTGCGGCGGTCCCACAGGACCGTCGTCTCGCGCTGGTTGGTGATGCCCAGCGCGGTGAGCTGGTCGGCCCGCAGCCCCGCCCTGGCCAGCGCACCGGCCACCACGGCCTGCACCTTGGCCCAGATCTCGGTGGCGTCGTGCTCGACCCAGCCGGGCTTGGGGAAGATCTGGCGGTGCTCGCGCTGGTCGACGGCGACGATCGCGCCGTCGTGGTCGAAGATGATGCAGCGGCTGGAGGTGGTGCCCTGGTCGATCGCGGCGACGTAGGTGTCCGTCGGCTGCGGCATGGCGTCTCCTTCGGTCAGAAGGCTGCGTTGAAGACGAGACCCGCCAGCACGGCCCCGATCAGCGGGCCCACCACCGGGACCCAGGCATAACCCCAGTCCGAGGTGCCCTTGTTGGGGATGGGCAGCAGGGCGTGGGCGAGGCGGGGCCCGAGGTCGCGGGCCGGATTGATGGCATAGCCGGTGGGCCCGCCCAGGGAGAGGCCGATGCCGACCACCAGGAACGCGACGAGCAGCACGGAGATGCCCGAGCCGAGGACCACGGTGCCGCCGCCGTCGGCGACCGGGCCGATCCCGATGCCGTCGACCTTGCCGAACGCGAGCAGCGGCAGCACCAGCGCGGCCGTCGCGATGATCTCGGTGGCGAGATTGGCCACCGGATTCCGGATCTCCGGAACGGTGGCGAAGACCCCGAGCGTGGGCAGGGCGTTCTTCCCGTCCGCGTTGGCGGCGAACTGCGCGTAGTACAGCGCCCAGGCCAGCACCGCGCCGATCACGGCGCCGATGAGCTGCCCGAGGATGTAGAGCGGCACCTTGTCCCAGTCGCCGGTGTCCACGGCGACGCCCACGGTCACCGCCGGATTGAGATGGGCTCCGGACAGCGGGGCCGCGGTGTACGCACCGGCCATGACGCCGAAGCCCCAGCCGAAGGCGATGACGATCCACCCCGAGTCCTTGGCCTTGGAGTGGTTCAGCGTGACGGCGGCGCATACGCCCGCCCCGAAGAGAATCAGTATCGCGGTGCCGATGACCTCACCGGTGAAGATGTCCCCATTGCTCATGTCGGCTCCTAGGACCTCGCCCGGGGCGGGTGGCCCCGGTCCTCCGTGCTGGGTCGTTTCGAGCGTGCGGGTGCATCGGAATCGCCCATGGGGGTGAACGTCGAAAGAGCCTGCGCGCGGCGACGCCGACTGACACCGCAGCAGTGTTCACCGGTGGTCAGGGGGCGTCAAGGTGATGAACGGCAACGGTGTTCGTGACAACCGTAAGGACGTCGCCCTGGTACCGGCGCGCCCTCGGGCACCGTTCAGCGCACCGCGACGACCGACGAGCCATGCCCGAACAGCCCCTGGTTCACGGTGATTCCGGCGCTCGCCCCCGCCACCTGCCGCTCGCCCGCCCGGCCCCGCAACTGCTCGGTCAGCTCGCACACCTGGGCGATGGCCTGCGCCGGAACCGCCTCCCCGAAGGAGGCCAGCCCTCCGCTCGGATTGACCGGAATCCGCCCGCCCAGCGCCGTCGCCCCCTCGCGCAGCAGCTTCGCGCCCTCCCCGGGCCCGCACAGCCCGAGGTCCTCGTACCACTCCAGCTCCAGGGCGGTGGACAAGTCGTACACCTCGGCCAGCGACAGATCCTCCGGCCCAAGACCCGCCTCCTCGTACGCCGCCCGGGCGATGGAGGGCCGGAACGGATCGGAGGCGGGGGAGCCCGGCGGGGCCGAGTCGGTGGCGATGTCCGGCAGATCCAGCGCGGTGCGCGGATAGGTGGGGGAGACGGACGAGACGGCGCGGATCCGCACCGGGCGGCTCATCCCGAGCCGTCGCGCCGTCTCCATGCTGCCGAGCACCAGCGCCGCCGCCCCGTCGGAGGTCGCGCAGATGTCCAGCAGCCGCAGCGGATCGGCGACCACCGGGGACGCGGCGACCTCCTCGGCGGTGAGGGGGGAGCGGTAGCGGGCGTACGGATTGGCGGCGCCGGCGGCCGCGTTCTTCACCTTCACCCGCGCGAAGTCCTCCGCCGTATCGCCGTACAACGCCATCCGGCGGCGGGCCCAGAGCGCGAAATAGGCTGGGTTGGTGGCGCCCAGCACCCGGAAGCGCAGCCAGTCCGGATCGTCCGGCCGCTCACCGCCCGCCGGGGCGAAGAACCCCTTGGGCGCCGCGTCGGCGCCCACCACCAGAACCGTGTCCGCCATCCCGGACAGGATCTGGGCGCGGGCGGTGTCGATGGCCCGCGCACCGGACGCACAGGCCGCGTAGACGCTGGTGACCCGGGCGCCCTGCCAGCCCAGCGCCCGGGCGAAGGTCGCGCCCGCGACCTGCCCGGGATAGCCGCAGCGCACGGTGTTTGCACCCACCACGGACTGGATCGCGGACCATTCGAGCCCGGCGTCCGCGAGCGCGGCCCGCGCCGCCTTCGTGCCGTACTCCACGAAACTGCGGCCCCACTTCCCCCACGGATGCATCCCGGCGCCGAGCACCGCCACCTCACCGGTCATGACGCCTCCCCGCCGACGGGCCGCCAGTGCCAGGTGGTGAGGGCGCGCCCGCCCTCCTCGCCCAGCACCCCGGGCACCACCTCGACCTCCATCCCGACGGCCAGATCGGCCACGGTCAGCCCGGGGGCGCCCTGCCCCAGCACCACCATCCGCTCGGCGGCCAGCTCCACGGCGAGCAGTGTGTACGGCCGCCACTCGCCCTCGGGTCCTGACGGATAGGGGGCGGGCGGCCGGTAGCGGCCGTCGGTGTAGGACCACACCCGGCCGCGCCGGGACAGCGGCACCTCCGCCAGCTCGGTGCCCGCGCAGCCCGGGGCCCGGCAGAAGACGTCCTCCCGCGGGAAATACACCGCCCCGCAGCCCCGGCAGCACGTCCCCAGCAGCCGGAACTCCCCGCCCTCGGAGCTGAACCACCCGTCGACCACGGGCACACGCGTGGGGGACACGGCCCCTCCCGATACCTGGTAACTGACGATGTGTCAGAAGTGTGGCACGGGGACCGCAGTGCGCGTAACCCCGGTACAGTGACCGCGATCACGGTCCTGATCAGCCGAAGGGCGAGGGGAGCGGTCGGTGGCGGAGACGCAGACGCAGACGCAGGCCCGGGCCACGACGCGGACCGGCCCGGCCGTCCGGCTCGAGGCCGTCACCAAGGACTTCGGCACGGTGCGCGCGGTGGACGCCGTCGACCTCACCGTCCACCAGGGCGAGTTCTTCACCCTGCTCGGGCCCTCCGGCTCCGGGAAGACCACTTTGCTGCGGCTGGTCGCGGGGTTCGAACAGCCCACCGGCGGCCGTGTCGAACTCGCCGGCGACGACGTCACCGCGACCCCGCCCAACCGCCGCGATGTGCACACCGTCTTCCAGGACTACGCGCTCTTCCCGCAGATGAGCGTCGAGCAGAACGTGGCCTACGCCCTGACCGTGCGCGGCGTCCGCAAGGCCGAGCGGCTCGCCCGCGCCCACGAGGCGCTGACCACCGTACGGCTGGACGGCTTCGCCGCCCGCCGCCCCGCCGAGCTCTCCGGCGGCCAGCGCCAGCGCGTCGCCCTCGCCCGCGCGCTGGTCGACCGTCCCGCCGTGCTGCTGCTCGACGAACCGCTCGGCGCGCTCGACCTGGCGCTCCGGCAGGAGATGCAGACCGAGCTGAAGGAACTTCAACGCACCACCGGCATCACCTTCCTCCTGGTCACCCATGACCAGGACGAGGCGCTGACCATGAGCGACCGCATCGCCGTGGTCCGCGACGGCCGCATCGAACAGACCGGCCCGCCGGTCGAGGTGTACGAACGCCCCGCCACCGCCTTTGTCGCGGGCTTCGTCGGCACCACCAACCTGCTGCGCGGCGAGGCCGCGGTCCGCGTCGTGGGCCGTCCCGGCACCTACTCCATCCGGCCCGAGCGGATCCTGCTCACCGACCCCGCCGAAGCGTCCGCCCGGGAGCCCGCCGAAGCGTCCGCCCGGGAGCCCGCCGAAGCGTCCGCCCAGGAGTCCGCCGAAGCGTCCACTGAAACGTCCGCAGACGGCCGGCGGACCGTCACGGGGCGCATCACCGATATCGTGCACGCCGGGGCGCACACCCGCTTCACGATCGTGCTTCCGCACGGCGACCGGCTCACCGTGCACCGCCAGAACCTCACCGGACTCCCCGAATCCGCCCGCCCGGACGGCGAGATCGGGCTCTCCTGGGACGAACGGGACGCCTTCCCCGTACCGAGTTGACCTTGTCATTGCCGACGGCACCCTGGCGGGGCCATACCGACCGCCTGATACTGGCCGAGCCTCAAGTGCCAAGCGGGACGAGGAGGACCGGATGCGGAAACGGAAGATGTCTGCGTGGAGGTCCGCGGCCGCCATCTGCGCGCTGCTGCTGACCGCCGCCGGATGCGGCTCCGGAAACGACGACGACAAGGGCGGCCACGCACCCGACAAACTCGGTAAGGGCGAGGGCAAGGTCAACATCATCGCCTGGGCCGGCTACGCCGAGGACGGCTCCAACGACCCCAAGGTCGACTGGGTCCACCCGTTCGAGAAGAAGACCGGCTGCCAGGTGAACACCAAGACGGCCGGGACCTCCGACGAGATGGTCTCGCTGATGAAGACCGGGCAGTACGACACGGTCTCCGCCTCCGGCGACGCCACCCTGCGCCTCATCGCCTCCGGCGACGCGGCCCCCGTCAACACCAAGCTGGTGCCGAACTACAAGGACATCTTCCCGGCCCTCAAACAGCAGCCGTTCAACTCCAAGGACGGCCGGATGTACGGCATTCCGCACGGCCGGGGCGCCAACCTCCTGATGTACCGCACCGACAAGGTCACCTCCGCGCCCGACTCCTGGCGCGCCGTCTTCGACGACGCCGCGCGGTACGACGGCCATGTCACCGCCTACGACTCGCCCATCTACATCGCCGACGCCGCGCTCTATCTGATGAGCGCCAAGCCCTCGCTCGGCATCAAGAACCCCTACGCGCTCGACCAGAAGCAACTCGACGCCGCCGTCGCTTTGCTGAAGAAGCAGCACCAGGCGGTGGGGGAGTACTGGAGCGACTACCAGAAGGAGATCACCGCCTTCAAGGGCGGCGACAGCGTCATCGGCACCACCTGGCAGGTCATCGCCAACCTCACCAAGGCCGAGAAGGCCCCGGTCAAGGCGGTGCTCCCCAAGGAGGGCGCCACCGGCTGGTCCGACACCTGGATGGTCTCCGCCAAGGCCGAGCACCCCAACTGCGCCTACGAATGGCTCGACTGGATCGTCTCGCCCAAGGTCAACGCCCAGGTCGCCGAGTACTTCGGCGAGGCTCCGTCCAACCGTAAGGCGTGCGCCGAGACCGCCGCCCCCGACCACTGCGCGATCTTCCACGCGGACGACGAGAAGTACTTCCAGCGCGTCCACTTCTGGACCACGCCCATCAAACAGTGCCTTGACGGCCGTAAGGACGCCGACTGCACCGACTACGCCCAGTGGACCAGGGCCTGGACGGAGGTCAAGGGCTGAGATGTCCGCCGCGCCCACCCCAGGCTCGCGGCTGCGGCTGACCGCCCTCCTCGCCCCGCCCCTGCTCTGGCTGACCCTGGCCTATCTGGGCTCGCTCGCCATCCTGCTGCTGTCGGCCTTCTGGGCCACCGACTCCTTCACCTCCGATGTCGTCCACACCTGGAACACCGACAACTTCCATGAGCTGCTGACCACCCCCGTCTACCGCACCATCGCCCTGCGCACCCTGTCCATCGCGGCCGCCGTCACCCTCGTCGACGCGCTTCTCGCCCTGCCCATGGCCTTCTTCATGGCGCGGGTCGCGGGCCGGCGCTGGCGGCGGCCGCTGCTGGTCGCCGTGCTCACCCCGCTGTGGGCCGGCTATCTGGTCAAGGCGTACGCCTGGCGGGTCATGCTCGGCGAGAACGGCGTGGTGGGCGCCGCCCTCGCCCCGTTCGGGCTGCACGGCCCCGGCTACGGCACCACCGCCGTCGTCATCGTCCTCGCCTACCTCTGGCTGCCCTACATGATCCTGCCGGTGTACGCGGCCCTCGAACGGCTTCCCGAGCGGATGCTGGAAGCCTCCGCCGACCTCGGCGCCGGCGCCTGGCGCACCCTGCGCTCGGTCGTCCTGCCCGTCGTACGCCCCGCCGTGCTCGCCGGATCCGTCTTCACCTTCTCGCTCAGTCTGGGCGACTACCTCACCGTGCAGATCGTCGGCGGCAAGACCCAGTTGCTGGGCAATGTCATCGCCTCGCAGGTCACCCTGGACCTGCCGATGGCCGCGGCGCTCTCCGCCGTGCCGGTGGTCCTCATCGTCTGCTATCTGGCCGCCGTACGCCGTGCGGGCGCCCTCGACTCGCTCTAACCGCTCGATTCCCTCTGACCGCTTCAGTCGCTCCAGGAGGTGGACCCATGCGCATCTCGCGCACCGCCCGCGTGGCCCTCGGCTGTGTCACCGCGGCCGGCCTCGCGATCGTCTACGTCCCGCTGTTGCTGGTGCTGCTCAACTCCGTCAACACCGACCGCTCTTTCGGCTGGCCGCCCAGTGGTCTCACCGGCCGCTGGTGGCGGGCCGCCCTGCACAGTGAGGGTGCCCGCCAGGCCCTGCTCACCTCGCTCAAGGCCGGACTCGCCGCCACCGCGATCGCCCTGGTGCTCGGCACTCTGGCCGCGTACGCCGTCCACCGCCACCGCTTCTTCGGGCGGCGGACCGTGTCCTTCCTGCTCGTCCTGCCGATCGCGCTGCCCGGCATCGTCAGCGGCATCGCCCTCAACGCCGCCTTCCGTACCGTCCTCGACCCGATCGGCATCGGTTTCGGCCTGTTCACGGTGGTCGTCGGGCACGCCACCTTCTGCGTCGTCATCGTCTTCAACAACATCGGCGCCCGGCTGCGCCGTATCGCGCCCTCGCTGGCCGAGGCGTCCGCGGACCTCGGGGCGCGCCCCTGGCAGACCTTCCGGTACGTCACCTTCCCCGCCATGCGCTCGGCGCTCTTCGCGGGCGGACTGCTGGCCTTCGCGCTCTCCTTCGACGAGATCGTCGTCACGACCTTCACCGCCGGGCCCGGCACCCGCACCCTGCCCATCTGGATCTACGAGAACCTGGCCCGCCCCCACCAGGCCCCCGTCGTCAACGTCGTCGCCGCGCTCCTCATCCTGGCCTCCGTGATACCCGTCTACATCGCCCAGCGGCTGTCCTCGGACACCGCGGGGGGACGGCTGTGAGGCTCAGCCGGTCAGCGAGCGGCGCGAGACCGGAAAGTCGAAGTAGGTGTCCGGGAACAGCTCCGGCTTGTAGGTGTAGTGCCACCACTCCTCGGCCAGATTGACGAACCCGAGCTTCTCCAACGTCCCCTTGAGCAGCAGCCGGTTGGTCCGCTGGGCGCCCTTGATCCGCGGATCGAGCGTATGCGAGAGCGTGTCGAAGCAGTCGTACCCGGTCCCCATGTCCACCGAGTTGTCCGGGAAGCGGTCCTTCTTGGCCGCGTAGCACGGCACCAGCTTCTCGCCCGGCAGATAGGGCCGGGTGGGCAGCGCGGGCAGCCGCACGATCGTCAGATCCATGGTGCTGCCTCGGCTGTGCCCCGACTTCTCCGCGATATAGCCGTCCTCGAACAGCCGGGTCTTGTCGACCTCCGGATAGAACTCGCCCTTCATCCGCTGATCGCCCAGGTCCTTGGCCCACTCCACGAAGTCGTTCACCGCCCGCTGCGGCCGATAGCAGTCGTACACCTTCAACGTATAGCCCCGCCGCAGGAGTTGCCGCTGCGCCCGGTGGAGCGCCTCGGCGGCCGGGCGGGTCAGGATGCACATCGGCCGGCGGTAGCCATCCACCGGATCGCCGGTGAAGTTATGCGGCGTGAAGTAGCGGATCTCCTGAAGGATCGTCGGATCGACGTCACCGAGGGCCACAAACTCCTTCGGAGCCTTCGGCTCCGGCTTCGCCTGCGCCGGAGCGGACGGAGCGACGGCCAGCAGAGCGGCAACGGGCAGAGCGAGCGCACGCAGCGCGACGGCGAGTCTTGGCATGCCCATCACTTATCCCACCCCCCAGAACCGGAAACAAGCCACCGCCCACAATTCCCCGGCCCTGCCTCCGTCATGAGCAACTGTAGTTGACTAACCCTATTAGTCAACTACAGTTGCTTGCATGTCCGCCGCCAAGAATCCCCTGCCTCAAGAGCCCGCTGACAGCCTGGCGGCTGTCGTGGCGTTGCGGCGCCTTGCCGATCAACTGGAGGACGCCGCCGTCGAGCAGGCCATGCGAGCGGGCTGGAGCTGGCCGCAGGTCTCCGAGGCACTCGGTGTCACCCGCCAAGCCGTTCACAAGAAGCACGCCAAGCGGCTGATCGCCGCCGGAGTCAAGCTGAGGAGGCGCGGCGATGAGCGCGTTTGACAAGTACCTGCACGCGGTCATCGTGCGGGCGACGCACGAAGTCCACGAGGACGGGTCGGCGACGATCGACGCGCACCATCTCCTGTTGTCGCTCGCCGCCGACCAGGGGTCTACCGCACAGCGGGTCCTGGCCTCGGCCGGGCTCGATCACGCTGCTGTCCGCGAGGCACTGGACCGAGAGTTCGAGCACAGCCTGAGCATGATTGGTGTGTCTCCGGGCGCCTATGACCTTCTCAGGCCGAGTCACGCTTCCCGGCAGCCCAAGTTGGGTGCGTCCGCCAGACTCGCACTGGAGCGGAGCTTCGCCTCCGCCCGCAAGAAGGACCTGGGGTCAGCGCATCTGCTGCTCGGGATCCTGAAGGCTCACATCGGTACCGTGCCGCGCGCGCTCGCCTTGGCCGGTGTCGATCAGGCCGAGTTGGCGGACCGCGTACGGCAGACGCTCAGCGCCCGATCGGGAGCCGAACCAGCCAAGGCTGCGGGCGCCGTATCCGAGTCTGCGCCGGACTCAAAAGCCCAGGGCTACGAGGCGATCCGGCGATTACTTCAGCAAGCCGTGGCTCAAGGCGGCCTTCCCGGCATTCTTGCTGAGGTCCGCGACGGCGACCGGCAGTGGTTCGGGACCGCAGGAGTGGCCGACACCCGAACCGGCCGCGAGCGCTCACAGCAGGACCGGTTCCGGATCGGCAGCATCAGCAAGACGTTCGTGGCCACCGTCGTGCTGCAAATGGCGGCCGAAGGCAGGCTGAGCCTGGATGACACCGCCGAACAGTGGCTGCCCAGCGTGGTCCACGGCCACCACCACGACGGTTCTGGCGTGAACATCAGGATGCTGCTCAATCACACCAGCGGGATCTTCAACTACACCGATGACCAGGAAGAGCTGAACCGTTCCGAGACACACACCCCCGAGTCACTGGTGCGGATCGCCGTATCCCATCCGCCCACCTTCACACCGGGTTCGGGCTGGGCCTACTCCAACACCAACTACATCCTCGCAGGCTTGATCATCGAACGGGCCACCGGCCGCGCGCTTGCCGAGGAGATCGCGGAGCGGATCTCCCGCCCACTCGGCCTGACAGGCACGTACCTGCCGCACGGCAGCGACCCGACGATTCACGGGCCACACTCCCGGCACTACACAAAGCTGTTCCGGACCGACCCCGGCGCGCCGGTCCACGACGCGACCGAGCTCGATTCATCCATGTTCTGGGCAGCCGGCGGCATGATTTCCACCTCCGGTGACCTCAACCGGTTTTTCGGCGCACTGCTTGGGGGCCGGATACTGCCACCGGACCAGCAACACGACATGTTCACCACCGTGCCCACCCGCGACTGGATTTCCAACGCCGCCTACGGACTCGGGGTTTCCTCAGTGCGGCTGCCCTGCGGGGAAACGGTCTGGGGCATGGGGGGTGCGCTCTTCGGATCGTGGTCCTACAGCTACGGCGCTCGTGGCGGCGAACACATGGTCACCGCCAACGTCAACGGCGACTGGTGCGATGGCGGTTGGAAGGACCCCATCGGGATCTTCACCGATCTACTCCAGGCGAAGTTCTGCGGCCGGAGCGGTACCTGAACACCGGCCGCCGCAGAGCGACTCGCGACGCGCACCCCCTCAACTCGTGCGACGCGGCGGCTTGCCCTCCTCCGGGGGTGCCTCGCCCCGTATCCGTACCGGATATCCCACCTCGCCACCGCCCTCCCGCTCTATCGTCAGCGCACCGTCCCGCAGCCGGGTGGCGAACCGCAGCAGCTCCGGCTTCTCCCAGCCGTCGCCCGTCTCCACGGCCAGCGTGCCCGCTCCCGCGCCCTTACGGCCCAGACACGGTGTCCACACCTCCAGCTCCACCCCGCCGTCCGGCCCCGTCACCGGAACCACCGAACCGGCCCGGGCCAGTACCGGGATGCCCGACAGCGGGGCGTCCAGGACCACCTTGCCCGGGCCGCCGTAGGCCCGGCCGGTCACCGTGTCGTACCAGCGGCCGCGTGGCAGCCGTACCGGCCGCCGGCGGGCGCCCTCCTCCAGGACCGGCGCCACCAGCAGCGCGTCGCCCAGCAGAAAGGCGTCCTCGCAGTCGCGCAGCGCGCGGTCCTTGGGGGTCCGCCACCACACGGGGCGGACATACGGGGCGCCGGTGCGCGCGGCCAACTGGGCCAGGGTCGTGAAGTAGGGCATCAGCCGCTGCCGTTCGCGCAGCGCCGCCGTCGCGTGCTCCAGCACCTCCGAGCCGAACTCCCATGGCTCCCGCCGCCCCGCCGTGATCGCCGAATGGGTGCGGAACAGCGGCAGATACGCGCCAAGCTGGAACCAGCGCAGATACAGCTCCGGCGACGGGAAGCCGGTGAAGCCGCCGATGTCGGGCCCCGAATACGGCACGCCGGACAGGCCCAGCCCGATCACCAGCGACAGCGAGGCCCGCAGCCCCGCCCAGCCGGTGGCCACATCGCCGGACCAACTGCCCCCGTACCGCTGGAGCCCCGCCCACCCCGAGCGCGAGAAGAGAAACGGCCGCTCGTCGGGGCGCAGCTCGCACAGCCCCTCGTAGCCGGCCCGCGCCATCGCCAGCGCGTAGACGTTGTGCGCCTCGCGGTGGTCGCCGCCGCGGCCCTCCAGGGCGTGCCGGGCCGAGCGCGGCAGGGTGGTCTCCCCGAAGGCGGCGAACGACACCGGCTCGTTCATGTCGTGCCACACCCCGGAGAAGCCCTGCGCCAGCCGCTCCGCGTACAGCCCGCCCCACCACTTGCGCACCCGTGGATCGGTGAAGTCGGGGAACACCGATTCACCCGGCCACACCACTCCGCGCACCTCACGGCCCCGGGTGTCGCGTACGAAGACGTCATCCGCCGCCCCGCTCGCGTACACCGCGTCGCCCGGCTCCGCCTTCACCGCCGGGTCGACGATCGACACCAGCCGCACCCCGTCCTCGAGCAACTCGGCGGCGAGCCCCGGCAGATCGGGAAAGCGCGCCCGGTCCACCGTGAACACCCGGTGGCCGGCGTAGTGGTCGATGTCCAGATGCAGCACGGACAGCGGCAGATCCCGCTCCCGGTAGCCCGCCACCACCCGGCGGACCTCCCGCTCGTCGTGGAACCCCCAGCGCGCGTGGTGATGGCCGAGGGCCCACCGCGGCGGTACGGCCGGGGCGCCCGTCAGCGCCGTCCAGCCGTGCAGCACCCGCGCCGGGGTGCCCACGATCACCCAGTAGCGCAGCGGGCCGCCCTCCATCCGCGTCCGGCAGCCGCCGGGCCGGTCGTGGCCGGAGCCCGCGCCCTCCTCGCCCTCCCGCAGGGTGACCGAGCCGTCCCAGGAGTTGTCGTGGAACACCAGATGGGTGCCCGCGTCGGCCACCACCAACTGCACCGGCATGGTCAGATACAGCGGATCGTCCCCCGGCCCGAAGCTGCCGCCCGGATCGGTGTTCCACAGCCGGTACACCCCGTCCCGCAGCCGCGGCCCCGACGCCCGTCCGCCGAGCCCGAAGAACCGCGCGTCCGCCGCCACTTCGGACCGCTGGAGCCAGCGCGCGCCCTGCCCACCCGCCCCCGGCTCCAAGGGGCCCGGCGCCCCGGCCGGCTCCCACCAGCGGGGCGGCAGATCCCGCCGCAGCACCACCCCGCCCGGGGTACGCACCTCCACCGTGCCGGTCCGCGACACCATCACCGTGACCCGCTCGGACACCACCCGCCAGCCGCCGCCGGTGTCCGGCTCCAGCTCCGCCCGCTCGTCCGGCTCCGGACAGGGCCCGTCCAGCGCGTACGACGGCTCCGGCTCGGCCCCGTCCCAGCCGCAGAACACCGCGCCACCCGTGGTCACCCGCACCCGCAGCGAGGACCTGGCGAACCGCACCACCCCGCCCCCCGGCTCCGGCTCGGCCCCCTCCACCTCACCCGGCACCCTGGCCAGCTCGGTGCCCCGGCGGGGCAGCCCGACCGCGTCGGAACGCCGACGCCGCCAGGCCGAGCGCAGTGACCGCAGCCCCTGCGCCGTGCAGATCACCTTCATCGACCGCACCAGCTTTTCCGACCGCACCAGGTCACGCGCATCCATACTGATCAGCCTGCCATTGCCGACGCCCGGCAGGGATATGGTTCAACTGCCGTTCACCTGTGGTCCTCGCACATGATCCCGCCCTGTGATGTGGAGTGGCGCCCCTGGTGTCGGAGTCGATCACGTGGCATCGTCCTGACCGGACGCATACGAGGCGGATGCATCCCCCACGGACACATCCGACGCGGACAGCCCGGGAGCCGACACCCATGACCACCGCAGCGCACTCCGACCATCGGCCACAGCCCCTGTGGCAGCCCGGCGCGGACCGGATCGACCGGTCCCGGCTGACCGCCTTCCACGCCTGGGCGGCCGAGCGTCATGGCGCGCCCGCGCCCGCCAAGGACGACCCGACGGCGGACTACGCCGCGCTGCACCGCTGGTCGGTGGAGAAGCTGGAGACCTTCTGGCAGGCGGTCGCCGAATGGTTCGAGGTGCGCTTCACCACCCCGTACGAACGGGTGCTCGCCGACGCCACCATGCCCGGCGCCCGCTGGTTCCCCGGCGCCACCCTCAACTATGCCGAGCACGCCCTGCGCGCCGCCGAGGACCCCGCCCGCGCCGCCGAGCCCGCGCTGCTCCACGTCGACGAGACCAATGACCCGCGCCCGGTCACCTGGGCCGAACTGCGCGGCCAGGTCGGCGCCGTCGCCGCCGAGCTGCGCCGCCTCGGCGTCCGCCCGGGCGACCGGGTCAGCGGCTACGTCCCCAACATCCCGCAGGCCACCGTCGCCCTCCTGGCCACCGCCGCCGTCGGCGCCGTATGGACCTCCTGCGCCCCCGACTTCGGCGCCCGCAGCGTCCTGGACCGCTTCCAGCAGGTCGAACCGGTGGTGCTCTTCACCATCGACGGCTACCGCTACGGCGGAAAGACCCACGACCGCACCGAGACCGTGGCCGAGCTACGCGCCGAGCTGCCCACCCTGCGCGCCGTCATCCACATCCCGCTGCTGGGCACCCCCGCCCCCGAGGGCGCGCTCCTGTGGGACGACGTCGTCCGCGAACCGGCGGAGCCGGTCTTCGAGCCGCTGCCCTTCGACCACCCCCTGTGGGTGCTCTACTCCTCCGGCACCACCGGCCTGCCCAAGGCGATCGTCCAGTCCCAGGGCGGCATCCTGCTCGAACACCTCAAGCAGCTCGGCCTCCACTGCGACCTCGGCCCCGGCGACCGCTTCTTCTGGTACACCTCCACCGGCTGGATGATGTGGAACTTCCTGGTGTCCGGGCTGCTGGTCGGCGCCACCGTGGTCCTCTACGACGGCAGCCCCGGCCATCCGGACACCGCCGCCCAGTGGCGCGTCGCCGAGCGCACCGGGACCACGCTCTACGGCACCTCCGCCGCGTACGTCATGGCCTGCCGCAAGGCCGATGTCCACCCGGGCCGCGACTTCGACCTCTCCCGCATCAAATGCGTCGCCACCACCGGCTCCCCGCTGCCGCCCGACGGCTTCCGGTGGATCCACGACGAGGTGGCCGAGGACATGTGGATCGCCTCCGTCAGCGGCGGCACCGATGTGTGTAGCTGCTTCGCGGGCGCCGTACCCACCCTCCCCGTCTACATCGGCGAGCTTCAGGCCCCCGGCCTCGGCACCGACCTCCAGGCATGGGACCCACAGGGCCGGCCGGTGGTCGACGCGGTCGGCGAGCTGATCGTGGCCCGCCCCATGCCGTCGATGCCGGTCCGCTTCTGGAACGACCCCGACGGCAGCCGCTACCGCGACAGCTACTTCGAGATGTTCCCCGGCGCGTGGCGCCACGGCGACTGGATCACCCTGACCTCCCGCGGCACCGTCGTCATCCACGGCCGCTCCGACTCCACCCTCAACCGGCAGGGCGTCCGGATGGGCTCCGCCGACATCTACGAGGCCGTCGAACGGCTCCCGGAGATCCGCGAATCCCTCGTCATCGGCGTCGAACAACCCGACGGCGGCTACTGGATGCCACTTTTCGTCCACCTAGCCCCCGGCGCCACCCTGGACGAGGAACTCCTGAGCCGCATCAAGACCACCATCCGCACCCAGCTCTCCCCACGCCACGTCCCGGACGAGATCATCGAGGTCCCCGGCGTCCCGCACACCCTGACCGGCAAACGCATCGAGGTCCCGGTCAAGCGCCTCCTCCAGGGCACCTCCCTGGACAAGGCGGTCAACCCGGGCTCGGTGGACGACGTGGAGCTCCTGCGGTACTACGAACGCCTGGCAGAGGAGAAGCGCGGCGCGGCTGGGGCTTGAGAGGGAGGTCGTCCGGGGCGGAGCCCGCACCCCCAGTCCTTCCGGACCGAAGCTCCTCCCGACCCCACCCCTCCGGCTTCCCAGCTTCTCCGAACCTCCCAGCCTCTCCGGACCCTCCCAGCCCCCTCCGAACCCTTTGGACCCCCAGCTCTCTCCGCCCCCAGCCCCTCCGGCGTTTGAGGAGCTGCCCCCAAGCCCCTCCGGCGTTTGAGGGGCTGCCCCAGCCCCTCCGGCGTTTGAGGAGCGGGGTCCAGGGGCGGAGCCCCGGCGGGGGTCCGGGGGCGGAGCCCCCGAAACGGGGTCTGGGGCGCAGCCCCAGCGGGGCCCGGGGCAGCGCCCCGGTTCGGGAAGGGGCGGGGTGGGGAAACCCCCCGCCTACCCCCCATACGTGGGCTGCGCCTCCCCCCTCCCCCAACACCCCCACCAAATCCCCCGCCAACACCCCCGCATCCCCTTCCCCCAACCCCGCCGTCGTAATGCGCACCCCCACCCCCGCACCCAGCCGAAACCTCGCACCGGCCGCCACCCACCACCCCCGCGTCCGCAACCCGTTCACGACCGCCGCCTCGTCCCGCACCGGCACCCACACATTCATCCCGCTCGCCCCGTGCGCGGCGATCCCCCGAGCCGACAGCTCGGCCAGCAGGGCCTCACGCCGCCGCGCGTAGGCGGACCGGGCGGCGGCCACCAGGCCCTGCGTCCCGGGGTCGGTCATCAGCCGGCTCACCGTCTCCTGGAGCACATGGCTGACCCACCCCGAGGTCAGCACCATCCGGCCGTCATGCCGCGCCAGCGTCGTACGGTCGCAGGAGAGCGCACCCCAGCGCAGGTCCGTCCCCAGGTGCTTGGAGACCGTGCGCACCTGCGCCCAGCGCGCCAGGCCGCCCGTGGTGAGGCTGTGCAGCGGCACTCCCGCGATGTCCGCCGCGTGGTCGTTCTCGATCACCAGCACCTCGGACGGCGCCGCGTCCAGCACATCGAGCAGCGCCTCCCGGCGCCGCGCCGAGAACCAGCCGCCGTAAGGGTTCTGCGCGCGCGGGCTGCACACCAGCGCACGCGCCCCGGAGCGCAGCGCCGCCCGCAGCGCGTCCGGCCGGATCCCCTCGTCGTCCACGGCCACCGGCACGGTCCGCAGCCCGAGCGCCGGGACGAGGTCCAGCAGATGGTGGTAGCCGGGGTCCTCCATCGCCACCGCGTCACCGGGCCTCAGCTCGACCGACAGCAGCCGGGCCACGCAGTCCAGCGCGCCATGGGCGAAGGTGAGGTGCTCGGCCGGCACGCCATCGCGCTCGTACCAGGCGCGGGCCAGGTCCTCAAGACCGGCCAGCCGGGGCTGGGCACGGTGTGACCGGACTCCGGGGGAGAGGCGGGCGGCCGGGAGCAGCGCGGGGAGGAAGGCCGGGTCGGGGTGACCGCCCGCCAGATCGCGCACCCCCTCCGGCACCGGCGGCGGGCGCCGCGAGGCGACGGCGGGCGTCGGGGCGATCACCGTGCCGCCCCGCCCGTGGGTCACCACGATCCCGCGCCGCCGCAGCTCCTTGTAGGCGGTCGCGACGGTGCCGGGGCTGATGCCCAGCCGCTCGGCCAGCCGGCGCACCGGAGGCAGCGCGGTGCCGGGCGCCAACGCCTCCTCCACCACGCCCTGTTCGACGGATGCGGCAATCCCCTTGGCCGACGCACCAGTGATCTCATATTGTGTCGCCACAGAAAACATGTTGTATCAATACAAAATCGAATGTCAAGGGGGACCAGGGTGGGCAAGCCAACGTGGCGCACCGCGCTGAGCGACCGCATCCCCGGCGGCCGGGACGGCCGGCGCATGCTGACCGTCACCTTCGTCGACCGGATCGGCTCGGGCCTGTGGGGCGCGACCGCGACGCTCTACTTCACCTACGCCGCCGGGCTCAGCACCGCCGAAATCGGCGTACTGCTCGCCGTGTCGGGAAGCGTCGGCATCGCCGGTCCGCCCCTCGGCGGCCTCCTCGCCGATCGCGTCCCGCTGCGCCCGCTCCTGATCATCGTCCAACTGGTCCGCGCCGTCGCCTCACTCGCCCTCCTCACCACCACAGACCTCGGGCTTCTGCTCGCCATCACCTCGGTGGGCAGCCTCGGCGACCGCGCGGCCTCCGTACTGACCAAGCTGTACGCGACCCGCGTCGCGGGCCCCGAGCGCGTCCGCTACCAGGCCATCAGCCGTACCGCCATGAACGTGGGCTGGGCCGTCGGCGGCCTGGCGGCGGCAGCGGCACTCACCGGCGGTACGGTCACCGTCTACCGCTGGCTCCTCATCGGCGACGCGCTCTCCTTCCTCGCCTCCGCGCTGTTCACCCTCGGCTGCGCCGAACCACCGTCGGCAGCCCGCATCGCGGCCAAGTCCAGTCCCGTACCCAAGGAATCCGCGGAATCCGCGCTCAACGAACCCACGCCCAGCGAATCCGCGTCCCGGAAGACCACCGCCCCCAACCCCTGGCGCGACCGCCGCTATCTCACCTACACCGCCAGCGAGGCCGTCCTCTTCCTCGACGACTCCGTCTTCAAGATCGGCCTGCCGCTGTGGGCCGTGACGGCCACCAACGCACCGCATCAACTCGTCCCCCTGCTGCTCGTCCTGAACAACGTGCTCGTGGTGCTCTTCCAGGTCCCGTTCGCCCGCTTCGGCGCCACCCCGCACACCGCTCGCACCTCGCTGTGGCCGCTGGCCGGCGCCTTCCTCCTCGGCGGGGCCGCGCTGGCCGCCTCGACCGTCGGCACGCCCTGGCTCGCGGCCGTCACGCTGGTGCTGGCCGCCACCGCCTTCACCGTCGCGGAGATGCTGCACGCCACGATCTCCTGGGAGCTGTCCGTCGTCCTCGCCCCGCCCACCGCACAGGGCGCCTACCTCGGCGTGCACGGCCTGGCCCAGGCCGTCCAGCGCAGCGCGGGACCACTCGCGGTGACGGCGGCGATCGCGGCGGGCCCCCTCGGCTGGCTCGGCCTCGGCGCCGGGCTCGCCGCGATGTGCGGCGCCCAGCACCACCTGGTACGGGACCGCGGCGACGGAGCGTTGTCAGTGGCCCCGGTTACGGTGAGTGAGCACTGAACATCCGCGCTGAGGGGGAGTCATGGCGCACACCGGACAGCGGAGCGAGGACTGGAGCCGCCCCGGCAGGCACCGGGGCAAGCACGGCAAGCCGAAGCCACATCCGAAGACAGCAAAGCCGAAGACGACGAAGCCGAAGACAGCGAAGGCGAATTCGAGGACGCGACACCGGACGCGGAGCCAGACCGCCCGGCGCGCCCTGCGCAAAGAGGTGCCCAGCACGGTGGCCCTGCTCGCCGACGAGCGGGACTTCGCGGCGATGCGGCACTACGCATCGTTCGTCTTCGACGACCACGGCGTGTATCTACGGCAGATGGAAGGGCTGCTGAAGTCGCTCGCGGCCAAGGGCGTCCACACCACCGTCGCCCTCTTCGACCCCGTCGCCTACGAGGAGTTCTGCGCGGACACCCGGCTCGACCCGGACACCCCCGCCAGCCGCACTCGCTATACGGCGGAGCTGGCCGCCGCGGGCGGCACCGTCATCTATGAGGGCCAGCCGATCGACCGCCTGGTCCCACGGCTCATCGGCGTCGCCGACGAGCAGGCCACCTGGGAGTACGCCACGGCGCTGCTCTCCCGCGCCGGCCACCGCGGGGAGTGCCGCGACGACACCACCGCCCGCGCCGCGTTCGACCGCGCCGGGGCCGCGTTGCGCAAGGTCGTCGAGGCGGCCGGGCCAGGCGTCCACCATCTGGTGTGCAGCGTCCCGGCGGACGGCACCTCGCTGGTCGCCGTGCTCCACGCCGACGCCCGGGAAGCGGGCCCGCCGAAGCTGCCCGAGCCCTCGGGGCTGGTCTTCCGCACCGTCCTGGCCTGCGGGTTCGCCCTGCGCAGCCCCGGCGGCCTGGTGCTGCGCAGCATCGTGGCGGACGCCCCCGAGACGGTCCGCGGCTGGGCGCTGCACGACGGCTGGCTGCGTCCCCTGAGCGAGGCGGAGGTGTTCACCGCGTACTGCACCGACGCCGAGACCGGCGAGCCCATCCCACCGGAGCACGGCGTCGAATACCGGGCGGGCATCCCGCTCGGCGGCCCGGAATGACCGAAGGCGTCCCGCCACCCGGCGGGACGCCTTCACCAAGACCTCATCGACAGCTCACCGGCTCACGGTCACGGGCTCACCGGCTCATTCGCCGGACAGCACCGCCTGCGCCGCCCGGCGGGCATCCTCGGCGGTGTCCGCGGCGCGCGCCGCGGAGGCGGCCCGCTCGCACTGCGCGAGCGTGTGCTTGGCCAGCGTCGCACGCACATACGGAATGGAGGCCGCACCCATGGAGAGGCTGGTGACGCCCAGACCGGCCAGCACACACGCCAGCAGCGGATCGGAGGCGGCCTCACCGCAGACACCACAGCTCTTGCCCTCGGCCTGCGCGGCCTCCGCCGACGCCGCCACCAGGTCGAGCAGCGCGGGCTGCCACGGGTCCTGGAGCCGCGAGACCGCACCCACCTGACGGTCGGCCGCGAAGGTGTACTGCGCCAGGTCGTTGGTGCCCAGCGACAGGAACTCGACCTCCTGAAGGATCGAGCGCGCCCGCAGCGCGGCGGACGGAATCTCCACCATCGCGCCGAACTTGGCCCGCAGCCCCGCCTCACGGCACGCGTCCGCGAACGCCTTGGCGTCCAGCCGGTCGGCCACCATCGGGGCCATGACCTCGAGATAGACCGGCAGCCCCTCCGACGCCTTGGCCAGCGCCGTGAGCTGCGTCCGCAGCACCTCGGGGTGGTCCAGCAGAGTACGCAGACCGCGGACACCCAGCGCCGGG
The DNA here is from genome assembly GCF_047218265.1 of Streptomyces sp. CY-1. Classification (NCBI taxonomy): domain Bacteria; kingdom Bacillati; phylum Actinomycetota; class Actinomycetes; order Kitasatosporales; family Streptomycetaceae; genus Streptomyces; species Streptomyces sp. CY-1. The sequence continues at coordinate 1,476,444 of NZ_CP178393.1, read as the reverse complement.
TTGGGCTCATCTGCCGGGGTGAGGAAATCCAGCGGCTTGTCCGCGCCCGCGTCCAGGACCCGCACCACCACCCGGCCCTCGGGGAACGCCTCCAGCACCTGGCGGTACGCCTCGACCTGCTTCTCCTCCGACGGCGCCTGAGTGCTGTCGTCGAGGAAGAGGAACTCGGTGCGGAAGAGGCCCACACCCTCGGCGCCCGCCTCGACCGCCGCCGGTACATCGGCCGGTCCGCCGACGTTCGCCAGCAGCGGCACCTTGTGCCCGTCCGAGGTCGCACCCGGACCTGAGGAGGCGGCCAGCGCGGCCCGGCGCTCCTCGGCGGCCCGCGTCAGCTCGGCCCGCTTCTCCTCGCTCGGGGACACGAAGATCTCACCCGTGCTGCCGTCCACGGCGATCAGGGTGCCCTCGACCAGATCCCCGGCACCGGGCAGCGCGACCACGGCCGGCACCCCCAGGGCACGGGCGAGGATCGCGCTGTGGCTCGTCGGCCCGCCCTCCTCGGTCACGAACCCCAGCACCAGCGTCGGGTCGAGCAGCGCGGTGTCGGCGGGGGCGAGGTCCCGCGCGATCAGCACATACGGCTCATCACTGTCCGGCACACCCGGCATCGGCACACCCAGCAGCCGCGCCACGATCCGGTTCCGCACATCATCGAGGTCGGCCACCCGGCCCGCCAGATAGTCCCCGGCCCCCGCGAGCAGCGCCCGGTAGGCGGCGAAGGCGTCGTACACCGCGCGCTCGGCGGTGCTGCCCACGGCGATACGCCGCTCGACATCGGCCATCAGCTCCGGGTCCTGCGCCATCATGGCCTGCGCCTCGAGCACGGCCTGGGCCTCGCCGCCCGCCAGATTGCCGCGCGCGATCAGATCGGCCGCCACGGCCTCCACGGCCTGGCGCGCCCTGCCCTGCTCACGCGGTGCCTCATCGGCCGGAATCTGCCTCGCTGGCGGCTCCAGGACCGCCGTCCCCATATGGCGCACCTCGCCGATGGCCACCCCGTGGCTCACGCCGACGCCTCGCAGCGTTGTCTCCATGTCACCCGTCCCCGGTCGATACGGCGGAACCCCGCCATGGTGGATGTCGTACCAGCAGTGCGCGCCGCCCGGCCCCGGTCCCCACCGGCCCCCGAGCGTACGCGCGGCTCACCAGTGGAAGAGCGTGTCGCCCGGCTTCACATCGACGTCCTGCTTGACGTCGGACAGGGCGTCGGCCGTGGCCTCGAGCGCCACGATCGGACAGATCGGCGACTTGCCCGCGGCCACGGCGGTGGCCGGGTCCCAGCGCACGATCGCGTCGCCCCGCTTGACGGTGTCCCCCTTGTTGATGAGCACCTCGAAGCCCTCACCATTCAATTGCACGGTGTCGATGCCGAGATGGGTGAGCACACCGTGCCCCTCCCCGTCCACGACGACGAACGCGTGCGGGTGCAGAGAGACGACGATGCCGTCCACCGGAGCCACGGCCACAAAGGGCTCGAGCACCGGGTCGATCGCCGTGCCCGGACCGACCATGGCGCCGGAGAACACCGGATCGGGAACCGCTTCGAGTCCGATCACGCGGCCGGTGACCGGTGAGGTCACGCTGGTCATGGGGGCCTCCCGGGGTGAAGAATCATCACGCGCCGTCACCGTCTGTCCCGGACAGCGCACTGCCCAGAAGAGTAAGTCATAGGAACTTCGGATTCCGCACACGTGGCGCTGGCAGAGTGGACGCTCGGGCCTGGAATCGATTTGCCACGGCCGCGAGAGGCCCTGTACTGTCGTACCCCTGCCCACCGGATGAAGCACTGCGGTCATCTGCGTGTACATCCAGGTTCAGGGCGGCGCCATCAGCTACTTGATCCAAATCTCGGATCCGCTTTCGCATGCCTTGCGAAAGACACCGGTTCGGAGAGCGGGAAATGGTCTGATAGCGTGTGAAACACCGAAGGGAAGCGCCCGGAGAAACCGGTGAAACGGTTTCGAAGGAAGCGTCCGTTCCTTGAGAACTCAACAGCGTGCCAAAAGTCAACGCCAGATATGTTGATACCCCGTCCATCTCGGACGAGGTTCCTTTGGAAAATACACAGCGAGGACGCTGTGAGCGGACTGGATTATTCCTCTGGTCTGCTCCGCTCTCGTGACTGTGTTGCCGGGATATCCCGGAAGCATTCACGGAGAGTTTGATCCTGGCTCAGGACGAACGCTGGCGGCGTGCTTAACACATGCAAGTCGAACGATGAACCGGTTTCGGCCGGGGATTAGTGGCGAACGGGTGAGTAACACGTGGGCAATCTGCCCTGCACTCTGGGACAAGCCCTGGAAACGGGGTCTAATACCGGATATGACACGCTCCCGCATGGGATGTGTGTGGAAAGCTCCGGCGGTGCAGGATGAGCCCGCGGCCTATCAGCTTGTTGGTGGGGTGATGGCCTACCAAGGCGACGACGGGTAGCCGGCCTGAGAGGGCGACCGGCCACACTGGGACTGAGACACGGCCCAGACTCCTACGGGAGGCAGCAGTGGGGAATATTGCACAATGGGCGAAAGCCTGATGCAGCGACGCCGCGTGAGGGATGACGGCCTTCGGGTTGTAAACCTCTTTCAGCAGGGAAGAAGCGAGAGTGACGGTACCTGCAGAAGAAGCGCCGGCTAACTACGTGCCAGCAGCCGCGGTAATACGTAGGGCGCAAGCGTTGTCCGGAATTATTGGGCGTAAAGAGCTCGTAGGCGGCTTGTCGCGTCGGATGTGAAAGCCCGGGGCTTAACTCCGGGTCTGCATTCGATACGGGCAGGCTAGAGTTCGGTAGGGGAGATCGGAATTCCTGGTGTAGCGGTGAAATGCGCAGATATCAGGAGGAACACCGGTGGCGAAGGCGGATCTCTGGGCCGATACTGACGCTGAGGAGCGAAAGCGTGGGGAGCGAACAGGATTAGATACCCTGGTAGTCCACGCCGTAAACGTTGGGAACTAGGTGTGGGCGACATTCCACGTCGTCCGCGCCGCAGCTAACGCATTAAGTTCCCCGCCTGGGGAGTACGGCCGCAAGGCTAAAACTCAAAGGAATTGACGGGGGCCCGCACAAGCGGCGGAGCATGTGGCTTAATTCGACGCAACGCGAAGAACCTTACCAAGGCTTGACATACACCGGAAACATCCAGAGATGGGTGCCCCCTTGTGGTCGGTGTACAGGTGGTGCATGGCTGTCGTCAGCTCGTGTCGTGAGATGTTGGGTTAAGTCCCGCAACGAGCGCAACCCTTGTTCTGTGTTGCCAGCATGCCTTTCGGGGTGATGGGGACTCACAGGAGACTGCCGGGGTCAACTCGGAGGAAGGTGGGGACGACGTCAAGTCATCATGCCCCTTATGTCTTGGGCTGCACACGTGCTACAATGGCCGGTACAATGAGCTGCGAAGCCGTGAGGTGGAGCGAATCTCAAAAAGCCGGTCTCAGTTCGGATTGGGGTCTGCAACTCGACCCCATGAAGTCGGAGTCGCTAGTAATCGCAGATCAGCATTGCTGCGGTGAATACGTTCCCGGGCCTTGTACACACCGCCCGTCACGTCACGAAAGTCGGTAACACCCGAAGCCGGTGGCCCAACCCTTGTGGGGGGAGCCGTCGAAGGTGGGACTGGCGATTGGGACGAAGTCGTAACAAGGTAGCCGTACCGGAAGGTGCGGCTGGATCACCTCCTTTCTAAGGAGCGCATAGCCGACTGCGAGCAAGTGTCTCGCACGGTTTGCTCATGGGTGGAACGTTGACTATTCGGCATCGTCTGGATGCTCTTCTCTGTCAGTACTGCTTCGGCGTGGAACACAGAGTGAGCGGAGAGAGGGTGTTGGGCACGCTGTTGGGTGTCTGAGGGCACGGGCTGGAAACACGCTCGTCCTTCGGCCGGTCCCGGTGAACCATGCGGTGAGTGTGGGTGACGGGGTACGGGTCGTTGTTTGAGAACTGCACAGTGGACGCGAGCATCTGTGGCCAAGTTTTTAAGGGCGCACGGTGGATGCCTTGGCACCAGGAACCGATGAAGGACGTGGGAGGCCGCGATAGGCCCCGGGGAGCTGTCAACCGAGCTTTGATCCGGGGGTGTCCGAATGGGGAAACCCGGCAGTCGTCATGGGCTGTCACCCATACCTGAACACATAGGGTATGTGGAGGGAACGCGGGGAAGTGAAACATCTCAGTACCCGCAGGAAGAGAAAACAACCGTGATTCCGGGAGTAGTGGCGAGCGAAACTGGATGAGGCTAAACCGTATGTGTGTGATACCCGGCAGGGGTTGCGCATGCGGGGTTGTGGGAGTGGACTTCAGTCGTCTGCCGGCGGCTGGGTGAGTCAGAAACCATTGCGATAGGCGAAGGACATGCGAAAGGTCCGGCGTAGAGGGTAAGACCCCCGTAGCTGAAATCGTAGTGGCTTGCTTGTCTGTTTCCCAAGTAGCACGGGGCCCGAGAAATCCCGTGTGAATCTGGCGGGACCACCCGCTAAGCCTAAATATTCCCTGGTGACCGATAGCGGATAGTACCGTGAGGGAATGGTGAAAAGTACCGCGGGAGCGGAGTGAAATAGTACCTGAAACCGTGTGCCTACAAGCCGTGGGAGCGTCGCGCAGGGATTCGTCTCTGCGTCGTGACTGCGTGCCTTTTGAAGAATGAGCCTGCGAGTTTGCGGTGTGTTGCGAGGTTAACCCGTGTGGGGAAGCCGTAGCGAAAGCGAGTCCGAATAGGGCGTTAGAGTAGCGCGCTCAAGACCCGAAGCGGAGTGATCTAGCCATGGGCAGGTTGAAGCGGAGGTAAGACTTCGTGGAGGACCGAACCCACCAGGGTTGAAAACCTGGGGGATGACCTGTGGTTAGGGGTGAAAGGCCAATCAAACTCCGTGATAGCTGGTTCTCCCCGAAATGCATTTAGGTGCAGCGTCGTGTGTTTCTTGCCGGAGGTAGAGCACTGGATAGGCGATGGGCCCTACCGGGTTACTGACCTTAGCCAAACTCCGAATGCCGGTAAGTGAGAGCGCGGCAGTGAGACTGTGGGGGATAAGCTCCATGGTCGAGAGGGAAACAGCCCAGAGCATCGACTAAGGCCCCTAAGCGTACGCTAAGTGGGAAAGGATGTGGAGTCGCAGAGACAACCAGGAGGTTGGCTTAGAAGCAGCCATCCTTGAAAGAGTGCGTAATAGCTCACTGGTCAAGTGATTCCGCGCCGACAATGTAGCGGGGCTCAAGCGTACCGCCGAAGTCGTGTCATTGCAGCATGTGGTCCAACGACCGTTGTGATGGGTAGGGGAGCGTCGTGTGCCGGGTGAAGCAGCCGTGTAAGCGAGTTGTGGATGGTTCACGAGTGAGAATGCAGGCATGAGTAGCGATACACACGTGGGAAACGTGTGCGCCGATTGACTAAGGGTTCCTGGGTCAAGCTGATCTGCCCAGGGTAAGTCGGGACCTAAGGCGAGGCCGACAGGCGTAGTCGATGGACAACCGGTTGATATTCCGGTACCCGCTTTGAAGCGCCAACGTCGAACCAGGCGATGCTAAGTCCGTGAAGCCGCCCTGATCTCTTCGGAGTTGAGGGGAGTGGTGGAGCCGACGGTCCAGACCTGTAGTAGGTGAGTGATGGGGTGACGCAGGAAGGTAGTCCAGCCCGGGCGGTGGTTGTCCCGGGGTAAGGGTGTAGCCCGAGGAGTAGGTAAATCCGTTCCTCATTCAAGGGTGAGACCTGATGCCGAGCCGATTGTGGTGAAGTGGATGATCCTATGCTGTCGAGAAAAGCCTCTAGCGAGTTTCATGGCGGCCCGTACCCTAAACCGACTCAGGTGGTCAGGTAGAGAATACCGAGGCGTTCGGGTGAACTATGGTTAAGGAACTCGGCAAAATGCCCCCGTAACTTCGGGAGAAGGGGGGCCATTGCTGGTGATGGGATTTTCTCCTTGAGCTGGTGGTGGCCGCAGAGACCAGCGAGAAGCGACTGTTTACTAAAAACACAGGTCCGTGCGAAGCCGTAAGGCGATGTATACGGACTGACGCCTGCCCGGTGCTGGAACGTTAAGGGGACCGGTTAGTCACATTTCGGTGTGGCGAAGCTGAGAACTTAAGCGCCAGTAAACGGCGGTGGTAACTATAACCATCCTAAGGTAGCGAAATTCCTTGTCGGGTAAGTTCCGACCTGCACGAATGGCGTAACGACTTCTCGACTGTCTCAACCATAGGCCCGGTGAAATTGCACTACGAGTAAAGATGCTCGTTTCGCGCAGCAGGACGGAAAGACCCCGGGACCTTTACTATAGCTTGATATTGGTGTTCGGTTCGGCTTGTGTAGGATAGGTGGGAGACTGTGAAGCATTAACGCCAGTTAGTGTGGAGTCATTGTTGAAATACCACTCTGGTCGTGCTGGATGTCTAACCTGGGTCCGTGATCCGGATCAGGGACAGTGTCTGGTGGGTAGTTTAACTGGGGCGGTTGCCTCCTAAAGGGTAACGGAGGCGCCCAAAGGTTCCCTCAGCCTGGTTGGCAATCAGGTGTTGAGTGTAAGTGCACAAGGGAGCTTGACTGTGAGACCGACGGGTCGAGCAGGGACGAAAGTCGGGACTAGTGATCCGGCGGTGGCTTGTGGAAGCGCCGTCGCTCAACGGATAAAAGGTACCCCGGGGATAACAGGCTGATCTTCCCCAAGAGTCCATATCGACGGGATGGTTTGGCACCTCGATGTCGGCTCGTCGCATCCTGGGGCTGGAGTCGGTCCCAAGGGTTGGGCTGTTCGCCCATTAAAGCGGTACGCGAGCTGGGTTTAGAACGTCGTGAGACAGTTCGGTCCCTATCCGCTGTGCGCGTAGGAGTCTTGAGAAGGGCTGTCCCTAGTACGAGAGGACCGGGACGGACGAACCTCTGGTGTGCCAGTTGTTCTGCCAAGGGCATGGCTGGTTGGCTACGTTCGGGAGGGATAACCGCTGAAAGCATCTAAGCGGGAAGCCTGCTTCGAGATGAGGACTCCCACCCACTTGATGGGTTAAGGCTCCCAGTAGACGACTGGGTTGATAGGCCAGATATGGAAGCCGGGTAACTGGTGGAGTTGACTGGTACTAATAGGCCGAGGGCTTGTCCTCAGGTGCTCGCGTCCACTGTGTTGGTTCTGAAGCAACGAACCGTATTTGAACCCCCCTCTTGGGGTGTGGTTCCGGTTCAGGTTTCATAGTGTTTCGGTGGTCATAGCGTTAGGGAAACGCCCGGTTACATTTCGAACCCGGAAGCTAAGCCTTTCAGCGCCGATGGTACTGCAGGGGGGACCCTGTGGGAGAGTAGGACACCGCCGAACAATTCTTCAAAAAGACCCCGATGGGAATCTGATTCCCTCGGGGTCTTTTTATGTCCATGTCCGGTACGCCCCGGTGCGGGACCCATGCGGGCCTACCGGTAGAGTCATGGGGCATCATCGGCCTGTTTCTCACGGGAGGCTCCCGGGTGGAGGTACAGGAGACACGAGTTCAGACGGACCGTGTGCTCACCATCCCGAACATCCTCAGCGCTGCGCGCCTCGTCGGCGTGCCGCTTTTCCTGTGGTTGATCCTCCGGCCCGAGTTCGGCGGGCCCAACAGCGACGGCTGGGCACTGCTGGTGCTGGCGTTCAGCGGTGTCAGCGACTATCTCGACGGGAAGCTGGCCCGCCGCTGGAACCAGATCAGCAGCCTCGGCCGGCTTCTGGACCCCGCGGCCGACCGGCTCTACATACTGTCGACGCTTGTCGGCCTCACCTGGCGCGAGATCCTGCCCCTCTGGCTGACCGCGGTCCTTCTCGCACGAGAGCTGGTCCTGCTGGTGATGGTGGGCATCCTCCGGCGCCACGGCTATCCGCCGCCCCAGGTGAACTTCCTCGGCAAGGCGGCGACCTTCAACCTGATGTATGCCTTCCCCTTGCTCCTTCTGAGTGAGGGAAGTGGCTGGCTTCACACGACCGCCGCAATTTTCGGATGGGCGTTCGCCGGATGGGGTACAACACTCTATTGGTGGGCAGGAGTCCTCTACGTGGTTCAGGTCCGCCGACTTGTCAGGGCGGACACCGCGGCCGACTGAGCTCGCCGTAGCGGCGTCCATAGAGCCGGGGCCCGTAGCGCGGTAGGTGTAAGGGCCATCGGGCGTGCGCGGTCGGCATGACCGTCGTCTCTTCAAGGAGGACGCTTCCGACATGAAGGCCGTCGTGATGGCAGGGGGCGAGGGAACTCGTCTGCGCCCGATGACCTCGACCATGCCCAAACCGCTGCTGCCCGTGGCCAATCGGCCGATCATGGAGCATGTGCTGCGGCTGCTCAAGCGGCATGGGCTCAGCGAGACCGTGGTGACCGTCCAGTTCCTCGCGTCCCTGGTCAAGAACTACTTCGGTGACGGCGAGGAGCTCGGTATGGAGCTCACGTACGCGAATGAGGAGAAGCCACTCGGCACCGCCGGTAGCGTCAAAAACGCGGAGGAAGCGCTCAAGGACGACACCTTCCTTGTGATCTCGGGCGACGCCCTGACGGATTTCGACCTTACGGATCTGATCAATTTCCATAAGGAAAACGGCGCCCTTGTCACCGTCTGTCTGACGCGCGTCCCCAATCCCCTGGAGTTCGGCATCACCATCGTCGACGAGGGCGGAAAGGTCGAGCGTTTCCTGGAGAAGCCCACCTGGGGTCAGGTCTTCTCCGACACGGTCAACACCGGCATCTATGTCATGGAGCCGGAGGTCTTCGACTATGTCGAGCCCGATGTTCCGGTCGACTGGTCCGGAGATGTCTTCCCTCAGTTGATGAAGGAGGGCAAGCCCATCTTCGGGTATGTCGCCGAGGGCTACTGGGAGGACGTGGGCACCCATGAGAGCTATGTGAAGGCCCAGGCCGACGTTCTCGAGGGCAAGGTCGACGTCGAACTCGACGGATTCGAGATCTCTCCCGGCGTATGGGTCGCCGAAGGGGCGGACGTGGATCCGGAGGCCGTGCTCCGCGGCCCGCTCTACATCGGTGACTACGCCAAGGTGGAGGCCGGTACCGAGATCCGTGAGCACACCGTCGTCGGCTCCAATGTCGTGGTGAAGAGCGGCGCCTTTCTTCACAAGGCGGTGGTGCACGACAATGTGTACGTCGGTCAGCAGAGCAATCTGCGCGGCTGTGTCATCGGCAAGAACACCGACATCATGCGCGCCGCCCGGATCGAGGACGGGGCCGTCATCGGCGATGAGTGCCTGATCGGCGAGGAGTCGATCGTCCAGGGCAATGTCCGGGTCTATCCGTTCAAGACCATCGAGGCGGGTGCGTTCGTCAACACCTCGGTGATCTGGGAGTCGCGGGGGCAGGCCCATCTGTTCGGCGCCCGCGGAGTCTCCGGGATCCTCAATGTGGAGATCACCCCGGAGCTCGCGGTGCGGCTCGCCGGAGCGTATGCGACGACCCTCAAGAAGGGCTCCACGGTCACCACGGCGCGTGACCACTCCAGGGGCGCGCGGGCGCTCAAACGGGCGATGATCTCCGCCCTTCAGACCAGCGCCATCGACGTACGGGACCTGGAGAACGTACCGCTGCCGGTGGCCCGGCAGCAGACCGCGCGCGGCAGTGCCGGCGGCTTTATGATCCGGACCTCGCCCGGGGTGCCGGACTCGGTGGACATCATGTTCTTCGACGAGCGGGGCGCCGATCTGTCCGCGGCCGGTCAGCGGAAGCTGGACCGGGTGTACGCCCGCCAGGAGTACCGCCGGGCCTTCCCGGGCGAGATCGGTGACCTCAGCTTCCCGTCGAGCGTCTTCGACTCGTACACGGGCTCGCTGCTGCGCGCCGTGGACATCAGCGGTATCGCCGAATCCGGTCTCAAGGTCGTCGTGGACGCCGCCAACGGAAGCGCCGGGCTGGTGCTCCCGAGCCTGCTGGGACGGCTCGGGGTGGACGCGCTGACCATCAACCCCGGCCTGAACGAGGCGCGTCCGACGGAGACCGCCGACGCCCGCCGGTCGGGGCTGGCCCGGCTCGGCGAGATCGTCGCCTCGGCGCGTGCCGCGTTCGGAGTGCGGTTCGACCCGGTCGGTGAGCGGTTCTCGCTCGTCGACGAGCGGGGCCGCATCGTCGAGGACGACCGGACGCTGCTGGTGATGCTGGACCTGGTGGCCGCGGAGCGGCGCAGCGGGCGGGTGGCGCTTCCGGTGACCACGACCCGTATCGCCGAGCAGGTGGCGGCGTATCACGGCACGCAGGTGGAGTGGACGACCACCGCGGCGGACGATCTGACCCGGGTCGCCCGGTCGGAGACCACCATCTTCGGCGGTGACGGGCGCGGCGGATTCATCATCCCCGAGTTCAGCAGCGTCTTCGACGGTACGGCCGCCTTCGTCCGGCTGATCGGGCTGGTGGCGCGCACTCAGTTGACGCTGAGTCAGATCGACGCACGGATCCCGCGGGCGCATGTCCAGCGGCGTGATCTGGCCACCCCCTGGGCGGTCAAGGGCCTGGTCATGCGGCATGTGGTGGAGGCCGCGGGCGACCGTAGCGTGGACACCACCGACGGGGTGCGGGTCGTGGAGGCCGACGGCCGGTGGGTCATGGTGCTGCCCGACCCGGCCGAGGCGGTCACCCATCTGTGGGCCGAGGGCCCGGACGACGCGTCCGCGCAGGCCCTGCTGGACGAGTGGTCGAGCGTCGTGGACAGCGCGGGGCGCTGATCCCGAGGCCGTCTCCGCACGTCTGAGCGCGTGGAGGCCGCCGTCCCGAGGTCCCCGATCCGGCACGCCGGAGGGGCCATTCGGTGGCGGCGGCCCCCACGTGCGACGATGTGCGGCATGTCGCAGCCGCCCCCCGTTCGGAGCACAGCATCGCCGCGCCCTCGCCCGCGCCTCGACGCGTCCATGTCGCTGCTGACCAATGTGATGGACCACAGCCTCGACGACGGTTACGCCGAGGCCGCCGCGCGGCGCGGTGAGACAGGTCGCTCGCACCTGCCGCGCACCATGCGGGCCAAACTGGGGCTGGCTCTCGGCCTCGTCCTGGTCGCGGTGGTCATCACCGTCGGCGCCGCCGAGGCGCGGATATCGGCGCCCACGCTGGCCAAGGAGCGGGGAGAGTTGATCGACCGTATCGAGACGGGGAACTCGAACGCGGACAAGCTCGCCAGGGGCGTGGACAAGCTCCGCGGCGAGGTCGGGGAGAAGCAGCGGCAGGCACTGGAGAAGCACGGCGGAGCCAAGGCCGATCTGGTCGCGCTGCTCTCGGGGGCCAACGAGGTGACGGGCCCCGGGGTGAAGCTGGTGGTCGACGACGCCAAGGGCGCGGCCGGCAGCGGCGGGGGACCCCGGGAGAGCGCCGACTTCTCCGATACCGGCCGGGTGCGCGACCACGATATGCAGCGCGTCGTCAACGGCCTGTGGGAGTCGGGCGCGGAGGCCATCTCGATCAACGGGCAGCGGCTGACGGCGCTCTCGGCGATCAGGGCGGCGGGAGACGCCATACTGGTCGACAACAAGCCGCTGGCGCCGCCGTACACGGTGCTCGCGGTGGGGGACGGGCAGCGGCTGAGCACCGCCTTCCAGAACAGCGCGGACGGCCAGTATCTGCATGTGCTTCAGCAGAACTATGACATCCGCACGAGCATTTCCACCCAGGACTCGCTCCGGCTCCCGGCCGCGCCGAGCCTGATCGTACGCACCGCGGAACCGATAGCCGGTGGCTCCGGCAAGGGTGACGCCGACACAGGGAAGGGCACATCGTGATCGCCGTATTGGGGCTCATCGTGGGAGTCGTGGTCGGGCTTGTGGTCCGACCCGTGGTGCCGACGGTGGTCGAGCCCTATCTGCCGATCGCCGTCGTGGCGGCGCTCGACGCGGTCTTCGGGGGCTTCCGGGCGATGCTGGACGGGATCTTCGACGACAAGGTCTTCGTCGTATCGTTCCTGTCCAATGTGGTGGTGGCCGCACTGATCGTCTTCCTCGGTGACAAGCTGGGCGTCGGTGCCCAGCTCTCGACGGGAGTCGTGGTCGTGCTCGGTATCCGGATCTTCTCCAACGCGGCCGCGATCCGCCGCCATGTCTTCCGGGCGTGAGGCCGATGACGACCGACGACACCCCTGAGAAGCCCGAGCGGCCGGAGTCGGCCGAAAGCCCAGGTCCGGCCGAAACGCCGCGACAGTCGGCCGAAACGCCGCGACTGGCCGAGCGGGACGCGAGGCCCGAGGGGCCCGAGCGGGCAGCGAAGGCCGAAGAGACCGAACCGGGCGCTGAGCGGGCGCGGCGGCCGCCCGAGCCGCCGCGACGGCCGGAGACGGCCGGGAAGCCCGCGCCCTCCGGGGAGCCGCGCGAGCAGGCGCGGCCGGAGCGACAGGCGGTGGCCGAAACGCCGCGGCCGGGCGCCCCGTCGCCCGCCCGGAAGCCCGAGCACCGTGACGTACGGGAGCAGCCGGGCAGGTCCGCCGGGCCCACGCCGACGCCCCCGCGGGGTGAGCAGGGCAGGCACGCCGGGCCCGCGCGGGGCGAGCCGGGCAGGCCGCCCGCGCCCCCGCGGGGTGAGTCGGGCAGAGTTGCCGGGCCCCCGCCGGGCGGTCTCAAGGATGTCGCTCTCAGGACGCCCCTGCCCAAGGCCGTGCTGCCCGAGGCCCTGCCGCCGCAGGCCCAGGGCCGGCCCGTCAAGGCCGGCGACACGCCCACGGCGGGCGCCGAGGGCACCAGGCCCCCCGGCGGGCCCGGGAGCGGCCCCGGAGAGCGTGTGGGGCCCGCCACCGGCCCCGGAGAAGGGCCGGGCGGCCCTGGCGCCGGGCAGGGGCCGGAAGAGGCCCAGACCGGCCGCCAGCGGCTGCTGAAGGGCGTATGGCCGCCGCGGCTGACCCGAGCGCAGCTCATCGTCGCCCTGCTGCTCTTCGGCCTCGGCCTCGGCCTCGCCATCCAGGTGCGCTCGACCAACGAGAACAGCGTGCTGCGCGGCGCCCGGCAGGAGGACCTGGTCCGGATCCTCGACGAGCTGGACTCCCGCACCCAGCGGCTCCAGGACGAGAAGCGCCGGCTGGAGAACCAGCGCACCGAGCTGGAGAACAGCTCGGACCAGGCCGAGGAGGCCCGCAAGCAGACGCTCCAGAAGGAGCAGCAGCTCGGCGTGCTCGCGGGTACGGTGGCAGCACAGGGTCCCGGCATCACGATCACGATCGACGACTCCCGGGGCTCCGTGGAGTCGGACATGCTGCTCGACACGGTGCAGGAGCTGCGCGCGGCGGGCGCCGAGGCGATCCAGATCGGCAAGGTGCGGGTGGTCGCCGGCACCTACTTCGCGGACAGCGGCGGCGCGATCCAGATCGATGGACAGAAAGTGACGCAACCGTATGTTGTGAAGGTGATCGGCAAGCCGGAAGATCTGGAGCCGGCGCTGAACATCCCCGGCGGGGTGGTGCAGAGCCTGGAGAAGGAGCAGGCCACTGTGTCCGTGCGGCGGGAGAAGAAGATCGTTGTGGATGCCTTGCGATCGGCGAAGCGGCCTGACTACGCTCGGTCGTCATCACGGTGAGGCGGTTCGAAATGAGGGTCTCTCGGGGAGACCATGTGGACGCGGGGGGTCAACGCACCAGAAGATCCGCGCGTGATGGAAACTGTCTGGTGGTCACGGACGTTGTGAGGATGTCCGGACCGTCTGGTGTGTGCATCGAGGGTTTGTCCTGCCCCACGGGCGGGTCTGTTTCAGTCAAGGGGAATCGCCCGTGAAGTTGTTCGGGAAGTTGTTCGGCAAGAGTGCCCGCCAGGATGGCGGCAGCAGCACCGCTCGCCACCGCGCCTCGCGTGCCGGGGAGGAGAGCGGCGGGGGGACCGAGGAGCGCCCGCTGTTCCGGGACCAGGTCGGCGCGCAGGGCGCGTCTGTTGACCCCTCCGCGACCGGCCCCATAGGTTTCCAGGAGCCATCGGCCGCTCAGAGTGGTGGAGGGTTCGGCTTGCCTGTCTGTCAGCGGTGCGGCCACCGGAACGCGGAGGCCAGCCGGTTCTGCTCCAATTGCGGCGCCCCGCTGCGGGGCGGCGCGCCCTCCGAGCGCGCCTCGGAGACCACCTCCACCATTTCGATCTCGGGTCTCGAGGCGTACGACTCCGAGATGACCGGGCAGACGCCGCTGCCGTCGCTCAGCCCGGAGGCGCAGGCCGCCGTCGAGGCGCTGCCGATGGGATCGGCGCTGCTGGTGGTCCGCCGCGGGCCGAACTCGGGCAGCCGCTTCCTGCTGGACAGTGATATCACCACGGCGGGCCGTCACCCGCAGAGCGACATCTTCCTGGACGATGTGACGGTCTCCCGCCGCCATGTGGAGTTCCGGCGCGGCCAGGACGGCAGCTTCACCGTCTCGGACGTCGGCAGCCTCAACGGGACGTATCTCAACCGGGAGCAGATCGACGCGCCGGTGGTGCTGACCAGCGGCGACGAGGTGCAGATCGGTAAGTACCGGCTGGTCTTCTACCCGAGCCAGCGGGGCGTCGGCATCTGACCCGTCAGGGGAGGTCCATGCTTCAGACACCGTCGGGCGGTGCCGGTACCGGCACCGCCCCCACGGGCAGCCGGTCGATGAGCATCGGCACCGTGCTGAATCTGTTGCGGGACGAGTTCCCCGAGGTCACCATCTCCAAGATCCGCTTCTTGGAGTCGGAAGGTCTGGTCGAGCCGCGGCGGACGCCCTCCGGCTATCGCAAATTCAGCCGGCGGGATGTGGAGCGGCTCGGCCATATCCTCCGGATGCAGCGTGACCACTACCTGCCGCTCAAGGTCATCCGGGAGCATCTGGACGCCCTGGAGCGGGGCGAGCCGTTGCAGCTTCCTGCCGTTGCGCAGGGAGCGCGGCAGCCCGGTGTGGTCGACGGCGGTATCGGGGCGGCCGCGGACGGCCCCACGGCCGCCCGGCTGGGCCGTGCCGAGCTGCTGGCAACAGCCGAGGTCAGCGAGGTGCTGCTGGCCGAATGGGAGTCGTACGGGCTGCTCGCGCCGAGCGCGGACGGCGGCTACGACATGGAGGCGGTGACCGTCGCCCGGCTCATCGCCGAACTCGGTCGTTTCGGCCTGGAACCACGTCATCTGCGAATCATGAAAGCCTCCGCCGAGCGCGAGGCGGGAATGGTCGAGCAGGTGGTCGCTCCGCTGCGGTTGCATAGAAACCCGCAGACCAGAGCCCATGCGGAGGCCAGTGTGCGGGAGCTCGCCACGCTCTCCGTACAGTTGCACGCGGCCCTGGTGCGGTCGGCTCTGAGGGTCCAGGACCGGTGACCGACCGGGCCCCGACTATCCAAACCGGCCGGGCACGTCCTAGGGTTGCTGTGTGAACGAGCTCGACGTCGTGGGTGTCCGGGTGGAAATGCCCTCCAACCAACCGATCGTGCTCCTGCGTGAAGTGGGAGGCGACCGGTACCTCCCCATCTGGATCGGACCAGGTGAGGCGACCGCGATCGCCTTCGCTCAGCAGGGCATGGCTCCGGCGCGCCCGCTGACCCATGACCTTTTCAAAGACGTACTCGAAGCGGTCGGCCAGCAGCTCACGGAGGTCCGGATCACGGATCTGCGCGAGGGGGTCTTCTACGCGGAGCTGGTCTTCGCCAGCGGCGTGGAGGTCAGTGCCCGGCCGTCCGACGCCATAGCGCTCGCGCTGCGCACCGGAACGCCGATCTACGGCAGCGACGGCGTGCTGGACGACGCCGGTATCGCGATCCCGGACGAGCAGGAGGACGAGGTGGAGAAGTTCCGCGAGTTCCTCGACCAGATCTCGCCCGAGGACTTCGGAACCAGCAGCCAGTGAACGATATGCCGGTCCTCGCTCGCGCATTCGAGTAGCCTTTCCCGGACGAGGGACACGGGAAACCACCCTTAGGGTGATTATCACTCGGCGTGCCGAGTGTGGCGATCGTTGACGCACCCCGGGTGACTGCCTACCTTCAAGATGGCAGGTCGAGGACGGAGGTCGGCGTGAGAAGCACCGGCGACGGCACGGCAGCCGGCGGCCCGTATACGCTCCAGGGGAGCGCACCGGCCGATCCGGCGTTGAAGGCTCGGGTCGCGGCACAGGCAGCACCGCCGCGTGAGCCCGCCGCGGGGGAGACGGAGCGGGTCGGATACCGCGGACCGACCGCATGCGCGGCCGCGGGCATCACCTACCGCCAGCTCGACTACTGGGCCCGCACCGGGCTGGTGGAGCCGAGCGTCCGGCCCGCGTACGGCTCGGGCAGCCAGCGGCTCTACAGCTTCCGGGACGTGGTCGTCCTCAAGATCGTGAAGCGGCTGCTGGACACCGGCGTATCCCTTCAGAACATCCGGGCGGCGGTGACCCATCTGCGCGCCCGGGAGCTCGACGACCTGGCCCAGATGACGCTGATGAGCGACGGCGCGACGGTCTACGAGTGCACCTCGCCCGATGAGGTCGTGGACCTCCTCCAGGGCGGCCAGGGTGTCTTCGGGATCGCCGTGGGCGTCGTCTGGCGGGATGTCGAGAGCGCGCTGTCCCAACTGCACGGCGAGCGGGTGGACACCGGGGAGACGCTGATCCGGCCCAACCCCACGGATGAGCTCGCGGCGCGTCGCAACCGGGCCGGTTGAGCGCTCGCCCTTTCCTCAGGCGCCGCCCGGCCCGCGGGCCGAGCGGCCCCTGCGCCCGCCTTCGGGCCGTCGTGCCGCCCATTGTCAGTGGTGTGCGGCAGCATCGTAGGTGTGAGGGGTGCGCCGACGATTCTCCATCTGGACATGGATGCCTTCTACGCCTCGGCGGAGCAGGCATCCAAGCCCAGCCTGCGCGGTAAGCCGGTGATCGTGGGGGGTCTGGGGCCGCGTGGCGTGGTCGCCACGGCCTCCTACGAGGCCCGGGTGTTCGGGGTGCACTCGGCCATGGCGATGGCCCAGGCCCGCCGCCTGTGTCCGAACGCGGCGTTCCTCATCCCCCGCTTCACCCTCTACCGCTCGGTGAGCGATGTGGTGATGGCGCTCCTGCATACGCTCTCGCCCCTGGTGGAGCCGCTCAGTCTGGACGAGGCGTTCGTCGATCTGGAGGCGGGCGGCACGGAGCCCACCGTGGGGGCGGCGCGCGCGGTGGGGGAGCGGCTGCGGGACGACATCAGGGCGGTCACCGGGCTCACCGGTTCGGTGGGGCTCGCCGGATCCAAGATGCTCGCCAAGATCGCTTCGGAGCAGGCCAAGCCCGACGGCCTGGTGGTCATCGACCCCGGGACGGAGCGTGAGCTGCTCGGCCCCATGACGGTGCGGACCCTCCCGGGAGTCGGCCCCGCCACGGCGGAGACGCTGCGCCGGGCCGGGATCCACACCGTGGCCGAGACGCGGGAGGCGGGCGAGGCCGAGCTGGTGCGGCTGCTGGGCCGGGCCCACGGCGCGTCGCTGTTCCTGATGGCCGAGGGCCGGGACGAGCGGCCCGTCGTAGCCGAGCGGGACGCCAAGTCCATCTCGGTGGAGGACACCTTCGACGTCGACCTCACCGACCGCACCCGGGTGCAGTTGGAGATCGCACGGCTCGCCGACCGCTGTGTACGGCGGCTGCGCGAGGCGGGCCGCTCGGGGCGGACGGTCGTGATCAAGGTGCGGCGGTACGACTTCTCCACGCTGACCCGTTCGGAGACCCTGCGCGGGCCGACCGACGATCCGGGGGTGGTGCGGGAGGCCGCGGCGCGGCTGATCGATGGTGTGGACACCACGGCGGGTGTGCGGCTGCTGGGGGTGGGGGTCAGCGGTCTGGCGGACTACACCCAGGAGGATCTCTTCGCGCAGGCGGCGCAGGCGGCGCAGGCCGCGCAGGCCGCCCAAGCGGCCCATGAGGCCCTGGGGGACGCCCGGAGCGTGCCGGGCCCCGAGAGGCCGGAGTCTGTGGCAGAGGGCGCGGGAGAGGCCCCTGAGGACGCTGGGAAGCCGCGACGCTGGATGCCGGGCTCCGATGTGCGGCACGCCGAGTACGGGGCGGGCTGGGTGCAGGGGAGCGGGGTGGGCCGGGTGACCGTGCGCTTCGAGGAGCCGTGGTCGCGGCCTGGGCGAGTACGAACGTTCGCCGTGGACGACCCGGCCCTGGAACCCGCCGAACCACTGCCCCTGCTACGACCGGACGAGAACGGGCCCCCGGGCGTGGACGTTGTCCTGGAAGAGGTCGCGGGCCCGGGCGCGGGCGGGGCTCCGGACGTGGACCCGGAACCGGACGCGCATCTGGCCCCGAAGGAGGCCGCGAGCCCGGACGCGGCCGTGAACCCGGCCGCGGGGGAGGGCGCGGGGTCGGTTCAGGAGGACGTCGCGAGCCCGCGCCTGGACGTGGCCGGTGAGATGGTCGCGAACCCGGACCTGGGCCCGGAGAAGGGCCCTGAGCCCACCGCCCTCCCGGACCCCGATGTGGCCCGGGAGGGGTTCACGGACCCGGGCCTCGGCCCCGAGGAGGCCGCGGGCCCGGGCGTGGCCCGGGAGGCGGTTTCGGACCGGGAGCCGGACCTGGACCCAGTCCCGGAGGAGGCCGCGAGGCCGGTCCCGGACATGGCCCGGGAGGCGGTCGCGAACTCGGACCCGGACGCGGACCTGGACTCAGCCGTGGGGAAGGTCGCGGGCTCGATCCCGGAGGATGCCGCGGGCCTGGGCGCCGACGTGGTCCCGGAGGGGGTTTTGGACCTGGCCCCGGGCTGGACCACGGGCCGGGAGGGACAACGGGCCTGGACCCGGGGGAGCCCATAACCCCGGATCCAGAGCAGACCGAAGGCCCGGATGACCTGGCCGCGAGACCGGGCGGCCTGGCCGCGGGCGCGGATGGGCTGGCCCCGGGACCGGGCGGCGGATCCGAGCGGGCGCAGGCCCCGGGCTACGAGCAGGGCCGGGCCTCAGGCCAGATGCAGGGCCACGGCCCAGGCCACGGGCAGGTCCCGGGCCACGGGCAGGCCGCGGGCCGCGAGTAGGCCCCGGGCCGTACGCAAGCCCCGGCCCCAGGCCAGATGCAGGGCCACGGCCCAGGCCACGGGCAGCTCCCGGACCACGGGCAGGTTCCAGGCCGTACGCAGGCCCCGGCCCCCGGCCACATGCAGGGCCAGCCTCAGGGCCGGTCTCAGCCGGTGACGTCCAGTCCGTAGTGGTGGTAGAGCTGCAACTCCTGCTCGGGGGAGAGGTGGCGGCCGACGCCGAAGTCGGGGGCGTCCTTGATCAGGGCCCGGTCGTACGGCACCCGCAGGGTGTCGCCGACGACCTCGCTCGGTTCGAGCGGTACGAAGACGTCCCGGCTGAACAGCCCGGTGCGTACCGCCGCCCATTCGGGCTCGCCGGTCGCGTCGTCGAGATAGACCTCGTCCACGGTGCCGATCTTGGAGCCCTCGCGGTCGAATGCCTTGCGGCCGATCAGGGTCCGCGGGTCGATATCGGTCTGCACGCTCTCTCCCACTGGTGGCAAGTGGCCATTGATACCTACAAAAAGCCACATCGCCGCGCTCGGCCACTCGAACGCAGGCGACCGTCCCCCACGGTAGAACCGCTGGTACGCTGACTGTGGCTGTAAACCCCGTGCGGGAGAGTCCTCCGCCGACGCTGTCGGAGGCGCCGAAGGAGCAAACCCTCCCCGGAATCTCTCAGGCACACGTACCGTGCGGGTGAGGTCACTCTGGAAAGCAGGGCGGGCCACGGGCGAGCAGAGCTCCGGAACCCCTCCTCACCGACGGTGAAAACCGGTCAGGCGGTTTGTGGACCGGTGAAGCTCTCAGGTTGAGATGACAGAGGGGGAGGCCGTCCGGGCACCCGCGCCGCGGTGCCCCTCGCCGGTCGTTACAGACCAGGAGGCCCCCGCAGATGACCGCCAATCGCATCGCACTCTCCGACTTGGAACGCGGTACTCCGTTCGAGCAGCGCCATATCGGCCCCGACGGCGAGGCGCAGGCCAAGATGCTCGCCCACGTCGGTTTCGGCTCGCTGGACGAGCTCACCGAGGCCGCCGTACCGGATGTCATAAAGAGCACCAAGGCGCTGGATGCGCTGCCCCCGGCCCGCAGCGAGCCGGAGGTCATCGCCGAGCTGCGCGGACTTGCCGACCGCAACCAGGTGCTGCCGTCGATGATCGGCCTCGGCTACTACGGCACCCATACCCCGCCGGTGATCCTGCGCAATGTGCTGGAGAACCCCGCCTGGTACACCGCGTACACGCCCTATCAGCCGGAGATCTCCCAGGGCCGGCTCGAGGCCCTGCTCAACTTCCAGACCGTGGTCGCCGATCTGACCGGGCTGCCCACGGCCGGTTCCTCGCTGCTGGACGAGGCCACCGCGGCCGCCGAGGCGATGGCGCTGTCGCGGCGCGTCGGCAAGGTCAAGGAGGGCGTCTTCCTGGTCGACGCCGACTGCCTGCCGCAGACCGTCGCGGTCCTGCGGACCCGCGCCGAGCCGACCGGTGTCGAGGTCGTCGTCGCCGATCTGGCCGAGGGCATTCCGGACGAGATCGCCGAGCGCGGGGTCTTCGGCGTGCTGGTGCAGTATCCGGGCGCTTCCGGCGTGGTGCGCGATCCGCGCCCGGTCATCGAGCGCGCCCATGAGCTGGGCGCCGTCGTCACCGTCGCCGCCGATCTGCTCGCGCTCACCCTGCTCACCTCGCCCGGTGAGCTGGGCGCGGACATCGCGGTGGGCAACAGCCAGCGATTCGGCGTCCCGATGGGCTTCGGCGGACCGCACGCCGGATTCATGGCGGTGCGCGACGCCTACGCCCGCAACCTTCCCGGCCGGCTGGTCGGGGTCTCCGTGGACGCCGACGGCGACAAGGCGTACCGGCTGGCGCTTCAGACCCGTGAGCAGCACATCCGCCGGGAGAAGGCCACCAGCAACATCTGCACCGCCCAGGTGCTGCTGGCCGTGATGGCCGGGATGTACGCCGTCTACCACGGCCCGGACGGGCTCGCCGCGATCGCCCGCCGCACCCACCGCTACGCCTCCGTGCTCGCCGAGGGGCTGCGGGCCGGCGGGGTCGAGGTGGTGCACGGCGCGTTCTTCGACACCCTCACCGCGCGGGTGCCGGGCCGGGCCGCCGAGGTCGTCGCCGCGGGCCGGGAGGCCGGGGTCAACCTGCGGCTGACCGACGCCGACCACGTCGGCATCGCCTGTGACGAGACCACCGCCCGTGCGCAGCTCGCCGCCGTGTGGTCCGCCTTCGGGGTGGACGGCGGAAACGGCGACGCCGCCGGGATCCCCGGCGTCGACGAGCTGGACGCCGCGGCGCCGGACGCGCTGCCCGCCGCCCTGCTGCGCCACGACGGCTATCTGGCCCACCCGGTCTTCCACCAGCACCGCTCCGAGACGGCGATGCTGCGTTATCTGCGGCGGCTGGCCGACCGGGACTACGCCCTGGACCGGGGCATGATCCCGCTCGGCTCCTGCACCATGAAGCTCAACGCGACCACCGAGATGGAGCCGGTCACCTGGCCCGAGTTCGGCGCGCTGCACCCCTTCGCACCGGCCGAGCAGGCCCAGGGCTATCTGACCCTGATCCGTGAGCTGGAGGAGCGGCTGGCCGAGGTCACCGGCTATGACAAGGTCTCCTTGCAGCCGAACGCCGGATCCCAGGGCGAGCTGGCCGGGCTGCTCGCGGTGCGCGCCTACCACCGGGCCAACGGGGACCCCCAGCGCACCGTCTGCCTGATCCCGTCCTCGGCGCACGGCACCAACGCCGCCAGCGCCGTGATGGCCGGAATGAAGGTCGTCGTGGTCAAGACCGGTGAGGACGGCGAGATCGACACCGGCGACCTGCGCGCCAAGATCGAGAAGCATGGTGCCGAACTGGCCGTGCTGATGGTCACCTACCCCTCCACCCACGGTGTGTTCGAGGGGCACATCACCGAGATCTGCGCGGCCGTGCACGACGCGGGCGGCCAGGTCTACGTGGACGGCGCCAACCTCAACGCGCTGGTCGGGCTGGCCGAGCCGGGCCGGTTCGGCGGCGATGTCTCGCATCTGAACCTGCACAAGACCTTCTGCATCCCGCACGGCGGCGGCGGCCCCGGCGTCGGTCCGGTCGCGGTGCGCGAGCACCTGGCGCCCTACCTCCCCAACCATCCGCTCCAGCCCGCAGCGGGCCCGGCCACCGGCGTCGGCCCGGTCTCGGCCGCACCGTGGGGCTCGGCGGGGATCCTGCCGATCTCCTGGGCGTACATCCGGCTGATGGGCGCCGAGGGGCTGCGCCGGGCGACCCAGGTCGCGGTGCTCGGCGCCAACTATGTCGCCAAGCGTCTCGAGCCGCACTACCCGGTGCTCTACACCGGCCCCGGCGGCCTGGTGGCCCATGAGTGCATCGTGGATCTGCGGCCGCTGACGAAGGCCACCGGCGTGACGGTCGACGATGTGGCCAAGCGCCTGATCGACTACGGCTTCCACGCGCCCACGATGTCGTTCCCCGTCGCGGGGACGCTGATGATCGAGCCGACCGAGAGCGAGGATCTGGCGGAGCTGGACCGGTTCTGCCAGGCGATGATCGCCATCCGGGCCGAGATCGAGAAGGTCGGCTCCGGCGAATGGGCCAAGGAGGACAACCCGCTGCGGAACGCCCCGCATACGGCGGCGTCGCTGACCGGGGAGTGGGACCGCCCGTACTCCCGGGAGGAAGCGGTCTTCCCGGCCGGGGTCTCGGCGGCCGACAAGTACTGGCCGCCGGTGCGGCGGATCGACGGGGCCTACGGGGACCGTAACCTCGTCTGCTCCTGCCCGCCGCTGGAGTCCTACGAGGGCTGAGGGGCTTCCCCTCGACAAAAGCGGTAAACGCGTCAATGGGGCCGGTGCGGCGAATACGCCGGGCCGGCCCCTGCGGGTACGTGCCGTCGACGGCGGGTCAGACCGTGGTGACGGCGTGTGCGGCGGTCAGGCCGCGGTGACGATGTGCTCGGAACCCCGCGGCCGGCACGGGGCGATGACGCGCCCGTCCGGCAGCAGCTCACCGGTGTCCTCGAAGAGCAGGACGCCGTTGCACAGCAGGCTCCATCCCTGCTCCGGATGGTGCGCCACCAGATGGGCGGCCTCCCGGTCGGCGGAGTCGGCTGACGGGCAGGGTGGTTGATGCTGGCACATGACAGGGTTCTTTCGCTGCGGAGTGGTGAATGTCCTGCGGCTCGCTGCGGCGTTCATGGCCGCCCCCCGTAGTTTTGAGTCGGTTGATTGCTCCAGTGTTGCCCTGCGGGCTGGAATCCGCAGGGATTTCGCGGTACCGGTCTCGCTAGATAATGACGCATCACCCGTCCGGACGGTTCATCGCCGCAGGACTGTTACGAGGATGCTGCGGAGCGCCCCGTGACCCGGCGGTCACGGGGCGCTCCCAACCTGATGAAGGCCCAGGTCAGGCGGGTGAGCCAAGCAAGGGAGCCCGGGTGAGCCGGTGGGTGAGGACCGGCAGCAGATCGGTTGCGCGATGCGCCCGGTGGGGCGCGATCCCCGGTGGTGCCGGGGCGAGCGGCACCAACAGGTCCCCCGCGCCGAGGCCGCCTTCGGCGCCGTCCGCCGTCAGGTCGCCGTGCAGCCAGAGCGTGACCATGTAGAGCTCGGGGATGGACAGCAGCCGCGGTTGGTACGCCGACGGCAGTGACTCGGCCTGGCTCAGGGCGAGTTCGGCCGAGCGGACATAGGGACCCTCGGAAAAGTGTGAGAAGGCCCAGCCGTCTGCGGTGAGCATCGCCTCGGCGGCGGCCACCGTACGGTCGCCGTCGCGGATCAGGAAGCGCCAGCCGGTGAGCCGGGTGCTCGGCGGGCCGTCGGCGGTGGTGATGTCGTCCAGGACATGGACGGGGAGCGGGAGTTCGGGTTCGAAGGGGCCGGTGAGCGTGGAGAGTACCGGGGTGCGGGCCTCGCGGACGGCGGTGGGGGAGTCAAGGGCCGTGAGGACGCTGCGCAGGGCGGGCGCGGGGGCCTGGGGCACATGCAGCGGCATGGTGGGTCGCCTCTCGCTTGGAGACACGGTGAAGCGATAGCGGGCCGGGTTTGGGCGGCGCTGTCGGTGGAACACGGGTCAGAGGGGAACCGGAACAGACCGTTCGGGCCTTATCTCTCTGCCTCGTTAGCCGAGTTTATACGACAAGTGTTCCCGTTGTGTTTCATCTAGCCGCTGCCCGCATTGCCGACAAGAGGTTATCCAGACCGCGAGAAGGCGGGGATTTTCCCCGATTCTGTGCTAGATGAACGGATATGACCTGGCATTTTGGGGTCGGCGCGGTAGGCTGGAACTCGCCGGTCTCATTTTCCGGCGCAATGAGCAGTTCCAGAGAGCCTACTGGCTGGGTGGGGATCGCGGGGCGTTATCGATCACATTGGTGGGCATCATCGAGCGTGGTGTGCAGACGGCTGGCACCGATGATCCACTCGAGGAGGGACGCTTCGATGGGGGACAAGCTCATAGCCGGTGAGTTCGACCCGTCCGGCCGGCGACGGCAGCGCGTCCGGTTGCGGCAATGCCTCGACGGGCTGGGCCGGCTCCTGGCCGACAAGCGATTCGACCGCCCGAAGAATCTGATGGGGCTGGAGATCGAGCTGAATCTCGCCGGGGCCGACGGACTGCCGAGGATGATGAACGCGGAGGTTCTGGAGCGCATCGGGAGTCATGATTTCCAGACCGAACTCGGGCAGTGCAATCTTGAAGTAAACATCGTGCCCCACCGTTTGCGCGGACGCGTTCTCGATCAGCTCTCGGAAGAGCTTCGAACCGGTTTGTCATATGCCGATCGCAAGGCGCGGGAAGTGTCCTCCGAGATCGTGATGATCGGAATTCTGCCGACCCTCGCCGCGGACGATCTGGGATCCACGAGCCTCTCCTATGACGACCGTTACAAACTGCTCAACGAGCAGATGCTGGCCGCCCGCGGCGAGGATTTCCTCATCGACATCGAGGGCCGTGAGCGGTTCACCTACGCCAGCGCCTCCATCGCCCCCGAGGCGGCCTGCACTTCCGTCCAGCTCCATCTTCAGGTCACCCCGGGGCGCTTCGCGGACGCGTGGAACGCGGCGCAGGCGGTGGCCGCCGTCCAGATCGCCATGGGTGCCAACTCGCCCTTCGTCTTCGGCCATGAGGCATGGCGCGAATCCCGGCCGCCGCTGTTCCTCCAGGCCACCGATGTGCGTCCGCCGGAGATCGCCGCCCAGGGGGCGCGCCCGCGCACCTGGTTCGGCGAGCGCTGGATCGATTCCGCCTACGAATTGTTCGAGGAGAACCTGCGCTATTTTCCGCCGCTGCTCTCCACCGGCGAGGACGAGGACCCGCTGCGGCTGCTCGACGAGGGCGGGGTGCCCGAGCTCCAGGAACTGGCGCTGCACAACGGCACGATCTACCGCTGGAACCGGCCTGTCTACGACGTCGTGGACGGAGTGCCGCATCTGCGCGTGGAGAACCGCGTGCTCCCGGCGGGGCCTACCGTCACCGATGTCATCGCCAACGCCGCCTTCTACTACGGACTGGTCAGGGCGCTCGCCGAGGAGTCCCGCCCGGTGTGGACCCGGCTGCCGTTCGCGGCCGCCGCCGCCAACTTCGACGCGGCCTGCCGGCACGGCATCGACGCGGTTCTCCAGTGGCCCAAATCCGGCCGCTCGGCCTCCCTGGCCCGCACCTCCGCCGTCCGGCTGGTCCGCGAGGAGCTGCTGCCGCTCGCCGCCTCCGGCCTCGACTCCTGGGGCGTGGAGCCCGCCGACCGCGACCGCTACCTCGGCGTGATCGAGGAGCGCTGCAAGCTGCGGGTCAACGGCGCGTCCTGGCAGACGGCCACCTACCACCGCGCGCTGGCCGGCGGGCTGGACCGGGACGCCGCGCTCGCGGCCATGACCCGCCGCTACTGTGCCCTGATGCGGACCGACGCACCGGTGCACACCTGGCCCACCGATCTCTCCGGGTGACGCCCACACCGCCGACCATGACACCGTATTGTCCGGTGAGCGGGTCGGTGCACCCGATGAGGCGGACAAGCGGAAGTGGGGACAGGAGTGCGGTCACAGGCGCGGGGCGCGGATGCCCCGGTCGAGGACGGGCTCTCGCGGCGGATGCTGCGCAATGAGACGCTGCTCGTGCTGGCGCTGTCCCTCGGCGCGAGCGGGCTGTCCGCACTGATCAGCTTTATCGGCTCGGTGACCAGACCGGGCGGGCTCAAGGACCAGACGGCCAATCTCAACTCCTCCGCCGCGCCGGGGCGGCCCTGGCTGGATCTCGCCTGGCAGCTCTTCGGCATCTCGACCGCGCTGGTGCCGGTCGCGCTGGTGGCTCATCTGCTGCTGCGCGAGGGCGCCGGGCTGCGGGCGATCGGCTTCGACCGCGACCGGCCGCGGTTCGACCTGGCCTGGGGCACCACGGTCGCGGCCGCGATCGGCGGCACCGGGCTGCTGTTGTATCTGGGGGCGCGGGCGGCCGGGGGCAATCTGACGGTGGTGCCCGAGTCGCTGCCCGATGTGTGGTGGAAGATCCCCGTACTGATCGCCTCCGCCGTGCAGAACGCGGTGCTGGAGGAGGTGATCGTGGTCGGCTATCTGCTGCGCAGGCTCGGGCAGTTGGGCTGGACCCCGATGGCCGCCCTGCTGGCCAGCTCGGTGCTGCGCGGTTCGTACCACCTCTACCAGGGGATCGGCGGCTTCTTCGGCAACCTGGCGATGGGCGTGATCTTTGTGCTGCTCTACCGCCGCTGGGGGCGGGTCGGACCGCTGGTCGCCGCGCATGCGCTGATCGACATCGTGGCCTTCGTCGGATACGCCCTGCTGGCGGGACGGGTGGACTGGCTGCCCACGGCCTGACCCACCCGCCCGCCGCGACCGAGGGGACTCAGGCCAGCAGCTCGCCGTCGATGACGGTGACGGCGCCGCCCGTCAGCAGCGTACGGTCGCCGCGTAGCACGGTGCGGACCAGGCCGGTGCGCGCGGACACCTGCAATCCGGTCAGCTCGTCGCGGCCGAACCGGGCCGACCAGTAGGGCGCGAGCGCGGTGTGCGCGCTGCCGGTGACCGGGTCCTCGTCGATGCCGACGGCCGGGGCGAACATCCGCGAGACGAAGTCGTAGCCGCGCGTGGGGTCCTCGGCGGCCGCGGTCGCGATGACGCCCCGGTGGCTGATCCGCTTGAGCGCGGCGAGGTCGGGGGCCAGGGCGCGCACGGTCTTCTCGTCGGCCAGCTCGATCAGCAGATCGTCGATATGCGGGCCCGCGTGATGGGCGGACACGACCTTGGCGCCGAGGGCTCCGGCGACCTCGGCCGTCCGCTGGGAGG
This sequence comes from Streptomyces sp. CY-1, assembly GCF_047218265.1. NCBI lineage: Bacteria > Bacillati > Actinomycetota > Actinomycetes > Kitasatosporales > Streptomycetaceae > Streptomyces > Streptomyces sp. CY-1. Next base: position 1,449,308 of record NZ_CP178393.1, on the reverse strand, counting down.
CCGGGAGTGCGGTCAGCGCGGCCGTGGGGAAGTCCAGCGTGATCGAGCCGCCGTCGTCGGCCGTCGCCGACAGGACCCCGCTGAGGGTGGCGAAGCGGACCGTGCCGGTCGCGGCCCCCGTGGTCTTCAGGACATGGGTGGTGGCGAGCGTGGCATGGCCGCACATGGGCGCCTCGGTGACCGGGGTGAACCAGCGCAGCGCCCAGTCCGCCTCCGCGGCCTCGGGGAGCGGGTGGGCGAAGGCGGTCTCGGCCAGATTGACCTCCGAGGCGACCCGCTGGAGCCAGCCGTCGTCCGGGAAGGCGTCGGTGTCGAGGAGGACGACCCCGGCCGGGTTGCCGGCGAAGGGGCGCTCGGTGAACGCGTCGACGATACGTATCCGCATAGCGCCGACCGTAGGCGGCGGGCGGCGGGGCAGCCATGGCCAATCACTCGCGCGTGGCACCTTCCGGGGAGCGGCGGCCGGGGTCCGCGGGTGAGCGCGCGGGGCGGCATCGGCGAGCGAAGGGGGTTGGCATCCGATCGGTTCCGATATATCGTTGAAGTGTCGTGATGGATCGACGATAGAAAGGAGTGTCACGATGCGTTCCCAAGGACATGGACGTGAACACTGCGGACCCGGCCACCGCGGCCGGGGCGAGGGTGAGGGGCGGCGCGCGGCATTCGGCCCGTTCGGCCCTGGTTTCGAAGGCCCCTTCGGCGGGCCCCCGTTCGGCGGCCGTGGCCGCGGCGGACCCGGTGGCCGCGGGCCGCGTGGGCGGGCGCGGCGCGGCGATGTGCGCGCCTCGATCCTGGCCCTGCTGAAGGACCGCCCGATGCACGGCTATGAGATGATCCAGGAGATCGCCGAGCACAGCGGCGGAGCCTGGCGGCCCAGCCCCGGCTCGGTGTATCCCACGCTTCAGTTGCTCGAGGACGAGGGGCTGATCGGCAGCGAGAGCGAGGGCGGCAAGAAGCTCTTCGCGCTCACCGACACCGGCCGCACCGAGGCCGACGCGGGGCCCGCGGCCCCGTGGGAGGAGGCCGGGCGCGGTATCGACTGGGAGGCCATGCAGGAGGTCCGCCAGGCCGGCTTCGGGCTGATGGAGGCGTTCTCCCAGGTCTGGCGCACCGGCAGCGCTGAGCAGCGGCAGAAGGCCGTCTCCGTGATCAATGAGTCGCGCAAGCGGCTGTATCTCATCCTCGCCGAGCAGGACGAGGAGAAGGGCGGCGCCGAGCGGGGCGCCGAGAGCTGATCCCGATCGGACGGGGGAACGGCCGCACGGGGGCGGCGGAGCGGGACGCGGGACCAGGTGCCTGCCCGGCGCCAAGCGCTCCGCTGGAAGTGTCGCGATGCGTCGTCGGCCGACTGCGGCGCCGTCGTGGCTGGTCGCGCAGTTCCCCGCGCCCCTTCGGGGCGCTGCCCGAACCGTAGCGGACTTCCTCTGACCTGCTTAGACGACCAGCGCGCTGAGCTTGCGCAGCGACTCATTGAGCGCGCTGGTCGCCGAGTCCTTCAGCTTCCCGGCCATCAAGGAGACCGCCGCCCCCGTGAACTCCCCGTCCACGCGCACCGTCGTGGCATCGCCGTCCGGTGTGAGCGAATAGCGCATGGCGAGATTCACGCCCATCGGGCCCTTGCCCCGGGTGGCCAGCAGCCGGGCGGGTTCGCACTCCTCGACGGTCCAGGTCACCTCGGCCGGAAAGCCCATCAGTTTCATGTTCTCCTCATAGGTCGCCGCCACTTCCAGCGTGGCCGGGCCGCCCCGCGGAAAGCTGGTGTGGGTGGCGTTCCAGTCGCCGTAGGTGGAGAAGTCCGTCAGCCGGGCCCAGACCTTCTCGGCCGGTGCCTCGATGCGTATCTGCGCGCTGACATCGGCCATGGGGAAGTCCCTTCGGCGGGTTTCTGCGGTGTGTGGTGCGACGGTGCCGGGCAACGTAGCCCCGGGGTCCGGAACATTCAATACTGACGGATCGTCAGTTCCCGCCTTTCCGCCTCCCCTCCTCCCCGAGGATGAGAACCGGTCCTCCGCGCACAACCACGGTCGGATGCGTACATGCTTCCCGGCGAGGATGCTCCGGCCGCAAGGGACTGATGGGGTGAGAGTGTGCCAAGCCATACCCTTTCCGCCGGTCCGGAGGACGCCCGATGCGAGGACCGGGTCGGCGAAGTGGTGGCCGCCGTGATCGCGGGGGCCCGCCGGCGCGCCGTACGCGATGGTGACGCGCAGATCGACACCGCCCATCTGCTGCACGGCCTCCTGGAGACCGACCCGGAGGTACGGGAGGTGTTTCCCGGCGGCCCGCCCCAGGTGATACGGCTGCTCGGGTATCTGGTGCAGCGCGTCATCGGCTACGGGCTCCGGTGGAGCGGCACCGTCGAGGTCTCGGGGGCGGCGCCGTCGGCGGGGAGCGGAATGGCCGGATGGTCGCCCGCCGCGACAGCCGCCCTCGATGCGGCGGTCCGCCGCGCCGCCTCCCGTGGCGGGTCCCGCGCCGGTGGCCTCGACCTCCTCGCCGCGCTCGTCCGCGACCGGGAGTGTCGTGCCATGGAGGTGCTGAGGCGCGCGGGCGTCGCCATCGAACCGCTGGTCACCGCCCTGGCCGTGGAGACTTGCCAGCAGTCAACGGGATGACGGTGCTGACGTGAGCTGACATGATGGCCCGGTGCAGCTATCCGGAGGCCACTCACAGCAAAGGAAGGTCGGCCTGGGGCTCGCCCTGGTGTCGGCGCTCACCTTCGGCGGATCGGGCGTCGCCGCCAAACCGCTGATCGAGGCGGGGCTCGCGCCGATCGAGGTCACCTGGCTGCGGGTGACCGGCGCGGCCCTGGTCCTGCTGCCCCTGGCCTGGCGCCATCGCCGGCTGCCGACCCGCCGCCCCGCCCTGCTGGTGGGGTTCGGCCTGCTGGCCGTCGCGGGGGTGCAGGCGTGCTACTTCGCGGCGCTCTCCCGGATTCCGGTTGGCGTCGCGCTGCTCGTCGAATACCTGGCGCCCGCGCTGGTGCTGGGGTGGGTGCGGTTCGTCCAGCGCCGGCCGGTGAGCCGGGCCGCGGCGATCGGCGTCGTCCTGGCTGTCGGCGGGCTCGCGTGTGTCGTGGAGGTCTGGTCCGGGCTGAGCTTCAACCCCCTTGGACTGCTGCTCGCCTTTGGCGCGGCCTTCTGCCAGGTGGGCTACTTCGTCCTCTCCGACCACGGCAGCGACGGCCAGGACCCGGCGGATCCGCTCGGCGTCATCGCCTACGGACTGCTGGTCGGAGCCGTGGCGCTGACCGTGGTCGGCCGCCCCTGGGGAATGGACTGGACGGTTCTCGCCGGCGGCGCCGATCTGGCGGGCGCCCGTGTTCCCGCACTGGTGCTGCTCGCCTGGATCGTGCTGGTGGCGACGGTGATCGCGTATCTCACCGGGGTGCTGTCGGTGCGCCGGCTCTCACCGCAGGTGGCCGGGGTGCTCGCCTGTCTGGAGGCGGTCATCGCGACCGTTCTGGCGTGGGTGCTGCTGGATGAGCACCTGGGCCTGGCGCAGGTCGTCGGCGGTGCGGTGGTGCTGACCGGCGCCCTGATCGCCCAGACCTCCACCCCGAAGGCCGCCGCCGCCGAGCCGGTGGCGGCCTCGGCGCCGGTGGAGGGGGATCGGGAGTACACGGCGGGAGGCTGACCGCCCCCGTCCCGGCGTGCGGCGGGGCGTTCCCGGTCCCGGCGTGCGGCGGGGCGTTCCCGGTCAGAGCCGGGTGAGATAGCCGGGCACCGGCGTGTCGGGCGCGAGGTCGTCGGCGGGGTCCGGCGCGCCGTAAGTACGGGCGACGGGCACCACGCCGCTCCAGTGGGGGAGTCCCAGATCCTCGGCGTCGTCACTGGGCCCGCCGGTGCGGATCTTCGCGGAGACCTCTTCGAGGTCGAGGCTGAGCACGGCGGTGGCGGCCAGCTCCTTGGCGTTGGCCGGCCGGGAGTCGGCGGCGCGGCCCGGCACCACATGGTCCACCAGGGCGTCCAGGGCCGCGGTGCGTTCGGCCGGATCGGTCACCGGGCGGGCGATGCCGTGCACCACCACCGAGCGGTAGTTGATGGAGTGGTGGAACGCCGAGCGGGCCAGGACCAGCCCGTCGACATGGGTGACGGTGAGACACACCGGCAGCCCCGGCTTCTCGCCGCCCGGCGCGCCCGCCATGCGCAGCGGACGCGCGCCCGTCGAGCCGTGGAGGTACAGCCGCTCCCCGACCCGGCCGTAGAGGGTCGGCAGGACGACGGGGGCGCCGTCGCGTATGAAGCCCAGATGGCAGACGTAGCCCTCGTCGAGGATCGCGTGCACCACCTCCCGGTCGTACGACGCGCGCTCGCGGGAGCGGGTGGGCACGGTGCGGCCGGTCGGTGTGTAGGCGTTGTGGGGCGCGTTGGTCGCGGCGGTGGCGTCCGGGGCGGGCATTTGCGTCCTCCGTTGCACTAGTGCAAAATAGCGTTTGTGCTAGGAGAATATCCGATCGTCGGGCGTCGCGCAGCCGAGATCGTGGCCAGTGTGGAGCGCGCGATCGGTGCCGGTGAGCTGCCGCCGGGCCAACTGCTGCCTCCCCTAAGGGAGTTGGCGCAGCGGCTGGGCGTGAATCCCAATACGGTCGCGGCCGCCTATCGCGTGCTGCGCGAACGGGGCGTGATCGAGACGGCGGGGCGCCGGGGGAGCCGGGTGCGCTCCCGCCCCTCCAGCACGCCCCGCGAGTGGATCGGCGTCGACGCCGGCGGCGCGCGCGACCTGTCGAGCGGCAACCCCGACCCCGCGCTGCTGCCCCCGCTCGGCCCGCCGCTCGCGGCGGCCGCGGCCCGCGCGGCGGAGCGCCCCACGCTGTACGGCGCGCCGGACGTCGTCCCCGAGGTCGCCCAACTCGCCCGGGCCGCCCTCGACGCGGACGGGGTGCCGGCCGGGCCGGTCGCCGTCACCTCCGGCGCGCTCGACGCGATCGAGCGGGTGCTGGCCGCGCATCTGCGTCCCGGTGACGCGGTCGCGGTCGAGGACCCCGGCTGGGGCAGTCTGCTCGATCTGATCCCGGCGCTCGGACTGCGCGCCGTCCCGGTCGGGGTCGACGACGACGGACCGCTGCCCGAGCGGGTGGACCAGGCGCTGGCCCAGGGCGCGCGGGCGCTGGTGGTCACCGACCGGGCGCAGAATCCGACCGGCGCGGCGGTGAGCGCGACACGCGCCCGCGAGCTGCGCACCGTGCTCGCCGCCCACCCTTCCGTGCTGCTGATCGAGGACGACCACGGGCACGGCATCGTGGACCTCCCGCTGCGCCCCCTGGCCGGGGGCACGGACCACTGGGCGCTGGTCCGCTCCACCGCCAAGGCGTACGGCCCCGATCTGCGGCTCGCCGTGCTCACCGGCGACCCCGTCACCCTGGACCGGGTGCGCGGCCGCCAGCGGCTGGGGCCGGGCTGGGTCAGCCATCTGCTCCAGGACGCGGTCGGTGGGCTGTGGCGGACGGGTGCGGTCGACGCGGCGGCGGTGGCGGCGTCGTACGACACCCGGCGCGCCGCGCTGGTGCGGGCGCTGCGGGAGCGGGGGATCGCCGCGCACGGGCGGAGCGGGATGAATGTGTGGGTGCCGGTTCCGGACGAGACCGGCGCGGTCGCCCGGCTGCTGGCGTCGGGCTGGGCCGTCGCCCCGGGGGCGCGCTTCCGCGTGGCCTCGCCGCCGGGGGTCCGGCTGACGGTCTCGCCGCTGGCCGCCGACGAGATCGAGCCGGTGGCCGCCGCGGTGGCCGCGGCGGCGGGGGCCACGGTCTCGGGGCGGCTGGACTAGTGTCCGGGATTCCGTACGCCGACCACGCGGGGCACGGGCTCGACACCAACCGGCAGGCGCGTCCGCGCCCTGCCGCCGGCGCCCGCCGCGCTGAGGTGACGGAAGGCGCTCGACCGGCCAACGGGGCGGCGGGGCGGCTACCGGGCGGTGGGGCGCCGCTGGGTCAGGGCCGCGCCGATGAGAACGACGGCCGCGCCCACCGGTGTGTTCCAGGTGAGGTGTTCCCCGAGGATCGCCACGCCCGCGGTGGTGGCGATCACCGGGACGAAGTAGGTGACCATCATCGCCGTCGTCGGGCCGACCTCGTCGACGAGCCCGTACTGGACCAGGAACGCCACCCCGGTGCCCAACGCGCCCAGGGCGAGCACGGAGAGCAGCGGCAGCACCGGGAAGGAGGTGGGCGTCTTCGCGAACACCGGTGCGACGAGGGCGAGTTGCACCGTGCCGAGCAGAAGCTGACCGCCGGACATCGACAGATGGGAGTGGCCCGTATCGCTCAGCGTGCGCCGGACGTACTGCCAGCCGACCGCGTAGCTGGCCGAGGCGATCAGTGCCAGCACCGTGCCCAGCGGGTCCTGGCCGGAGAAGCCCTGCCAGGCGCCCAGCACGATCAACACGCCGATGAAGCCGAGCCCCAGACCCGCGACACGCTGACGGCTCGGCCGGTCGTCGGAGACCACGATCACCGCGAGCAGCATCCCCCACAGCGGCGAGGCGGCGTTGCAGATACCGGCCAGCGTGGAGGGGATGGTCAGCTCGGCGTAGGCGAACAGCGAGAACGGCAGCGCGTTGAGGAAGAACGCGGCCACCGCCAGATGGCCCCAGACCCGCGCCCCGCGCGGCAGCCGCTCCCGCCGCACCACCAGCGTCACGAGCAGTACGGCGGTGCCGAACAGCATCCGGCCGAGCGTGACGTACAAGGGGGCGAACGCCTCATTGCCGACCTTGATGAAGAGAAAGCTGAAACCCCAGATCAGGGAGAGCACGCCGAAGCGGATGCGCCAGTCGAGGAGTGGTCTGCGGGCGGGGGAGGAGGAGGTCTCCGCCGTGGCGGCGGCGGCAGGGGGCGCCGGGGCGGTCGCTGAGGTCATGCCATTACGATGTGGGCTACAACCTCTTAGGACAAGCGAGATTTCGTTCGCGGTATCGCGTAGGATTCCTTATATGTTGAACCTGGATCGCCTACGGACCTTGCACGCCGTGGCCCGCCACGGCTCCGTGAGCGGCGCCGCCGAGGGGCTGCATGTCACGACCTCCGCCGTCTCCCAGCAACTCGCCAAGCTGGAGCGGGAGACCGGTCAGCAACTGCTCGCCAAGAACGGGCGCGGGATCCGCCTCACCGACGCCGGGCGGCTGCTCTCCGATCACGCGGCGCGCATCCTCTCCCAGGTGGAGCTGGCCCAGGCGGATCTGGAGGCGCAGCGCGGCCATGCCGTCGGCGAGCTGCTGCTGGGCGCGTTCCCGACCGCCGTCCGCGGTCTCTTCCCGGACGCGCTGGGCCGGCTGCGCACCGAGCATCCGCAGTTGAATGTGCGGCTACAGGAGATGGAGCCCGATGAGTCGGTGCCCTCGGTGGTGCGTGGCGATATCGATCTGGCCGTGGTCCTGGACTGGTACAACAAGCCCCTGCCGATGCCCGGCGGGCTGGTGAAGGCCGCCCTGCTGGACGACCCGGTGGATGTGGCGATGCCCGCCGACCACCCCCTCGCCGACCGCCACGCGGTCGAGCCGGAGGACTTCGTGGACGACGAGTGGGTCTCCTGGCCCAAGGGCGGGTTCTGCTACGACTGGCTGATGGTGACCCTGCGCGGCAAGGGCATCGAGCCGAGGATCCGGCACACCGCGCATGAGCACCACACCCAGCTCTCGCTGATCGCCGCCGGTCTTGGCATCGCGGTGGTGCCCCGGCTGGGCCGCGGACCGGTGCCCGAGGGAGTGCGGATGGTGCCCGTCAGCCAGCCCACGATGCGGCGGCACATCTACGCGATCTGGCGCGCGGACGCCGATCGCAGGCCCTCGATCCGCGCGGCGGTCGAGGTGCTGCGATCCGTCGGCGAGAAGATCATCGACTGAGCACCGACTGACCGCGGACTCACCGCCGACGGACCGGGGAACGGGGCCCGGAGCCCGCCCCGGGCCCCGCTCCCGGGTCAGCCCTGCGGCATCTTGCGGAAGTCCCAGGAGCGGATCGCCTCGGGGGCAAGGCGCAGCCAGGCGTGGCGCCCGTCGTGCGGCATGGTGTCCAGGCCAAAGTACTTCGCCGCGAACATCCGCTCGGGCGTGTCGAGTTCGGGGCACGACACGCCGGTGCGCGGCGCCTCGCCGACCAGGACCGCCTCGCCGGAGAGCTCCACCCCGCGCAGTTCGCCGTATTCGTGCCCGTCGTCGACCACCACCGCGATCCGCGGATCGCGGCGCAGCTCGGCCCAGCGGCGGCTGCGGGTCAGAGAGTACAGCCACAGGGCGGCGCCGTCCCAGCAGAACCACAGCGGGCTGATATGCGGCCGCCCGTCCGCGGCCACGGTCGCCACCCGGCAGGTGCGCTGTTCGGCGAGGAAGGCGTCCAGCTCGTCCTGGGCCATCATGATGCGGCGTCCCCGCCGCTGGGTGACGGTCATCCGACCCCGTACCTCCCGGTGACTGGATATGCGGCACAGGATGATGGCTCTTCCTTGATGACGCAAGGGGCGCTACTCTCCCGCGCCGTGACCCCACGCCTCCGCGAAGACCTGGTGGAACTGCTCCGGCCGGAAGGCTGCGCCCTGCTCACCGTCGAATGCCAGCGCGGTGTGGTGGGCCCGGACAGCGCGCTGCCCGAACTGGCCGCCGTGGCCCAGGAGTCCGGTGCGCTCGGGCGTGTCGCCCAGTTGGTGTCGGCCGCCCATGACACGGGCGTCCAGGTGCTGCACGCGGTGGCCGAGCGGCGCGCCGACGGACGCGGCGCGAGCCGCAACGCCCCGCTGTTCCGGGCCGTCGAGCGGCTGCCGGTCCGGCAGCTCACCGGGAGCGCGGCGGTGGAGATCGCCGAACCGGTTCCGGTGGCCGCCGAGGACCTGGTCGTACGGCGGCTGCACGGCCTCTCGCCGATCGCCGGGACCGACGTGGACGCGCTGCTGCGCAATCTGGGCTGCCGCACGCTGGTCATCACCGGCGTGTCGGCCAATGTGGCGATCCCGGCCGCCGTCTTCGACGCCGTCAACCTCGGCTATACGGCCGTGGTGCCCGAGGACGCGATCGCCGGGGTGCCCGCCTCGTACACCCCGGCGATGGTCCGCCACACCCTCGCCCTGGTGGCCGCCGTCACCACGGCCGACGAGGTGGTCGCCTGCTGGCGGAGGATGGCCGTCACGCCATCCAGATCGAGCTTCCCTGCACCTTGATCTGCGCGCCCGGCAGCGGCTTCTGCGCCGGTCCGCCCTTCACGCTGCCGTCGGTGATGTCGAACTTGCTCTGGTGGCACGGGCAGTTGATGGTGCCGCCGGTCACATCGCCGACCGAGCAGCCCTGGTGCGTACAGATCGACGAGAACGCCTTGAACTCGCCCGCCTTGGGCTGGGTCACCACGACCTTGTGGTCCTTGAAGACCATGCCGCCGCCCTCGGGGATCTGGGACGTCTTGGCCAGTTCCATGCCGTCCCCGCCGCCCGACTGGCCGCTCTCCGCGCTCTGTGACGCGCCCTGCGACGGCTGCGCGGCCCCGGCGTCCTGGGCGCTGCCCGCGCTGCCGCTGCCCGAATCGCCGCCGTCGTCCTTGCCGCATGCGGCAAGCGTGGCGGCCAGCCCGGCCACTCCCGCCGCGGTGACGACGGCGCGGCGGGTGGTGCCCTGCCCGTTGATTGCCGACTGCGTCATGGTGGTGCCTCCTGATCAGGGGACGTTTCTCTGCCATACGGATGGCGGAGCCCGCGCGTTCAGCCGCATGCGGGCATCCTTGGGCCCCAGTCCGGGAAATCGCTTTGCCGACCGGGCGGCCGGACCGTGAGAATGCCCAACCATGGGACATCTGGAGGCCGCGCACCTCGCCTATTTCCTGCCCGACGGACGGCTGCTGCTCGGCGATGTGTCGTTCCGCGTCGCGGAGGGCACGGTGGCCGCCCTGGTCGGGCCCAACGGGGCGGGCAAGACCACGCTGCTGCGGCTGGCCTCCGGCGAGATGGAGCCGCACGGCGGTACGGTCACCGTCAGCGGTTCGCTCGGGGTGATGCCGCAGTTCATCGGCTCCGTACGCGATGAGCGGACGGTGCGCGACCTGCTGGTGTCGGTGGCCCAGCCCCGGATCCGCGAGGCCGCCCGCGCGGTCGACGAGGCCGAGCTGGCGATCATGGAGCGGGACGACGAGGCCGCCCAGATGGCCTACGCCCAGAGCCTGAGCGACTGGGCCGAGGCGCGTGGCTACGAGGCCGAGACGGTATGGGACATGTGCACCATGGCGGCGCTCGGAGTGCCGTACGAACGGGCGCAGTGGCGCCAGGTGCGCACCCTCAGCGGGGGCGAGCAGAAGCGGCTGGTGCTGGAGGCGCTGCTGCGCGGGCCCGACGATGTGCTGCTGCTGGACGAGCCGGACAACTACCTGGACGTACCGGGCAAGCAGTGGCTGGAGGAGCGGCTGCGCGAGACCCGTAAGACGGTGCTGTTCATCAGCCACGACCGGGAGCTGCTGGCCCGCGCGGCCGACCGGATCGTCAGCGTCGAGCCGAGCCCGGCGGGCAGCGATGTGTGGGTGCACGGCGCCGGTTTCGCCACCTACCACGACGCCCGCGAGGAGCGGTTCGAGCGCTTCGAGGAACTGCGGCGGCGCTGGGACGAGAAGCATGCCCAGCTCAAACGGCTGGTGCTGGACATGCAGCGGTACGCCGCCCGCAGCGATGAGATGGCCTCCCGCTACCAGGCCGCCAAGACCCGGCTGCGGAAGTTCGAGGAGGCCGGGCCGCCGCCGGAACCCCCGCGTAAGCAGGACATCACCATGCGGCTCGCGGGCGGACGCACCGGGGTGCGGGCACTGACCTGCCGGGCGCTGGAACTGGAGGGGCTGATGCGCCCCTTCGACCTGGAGGTCTTCTACGGTGAGCGGGTGGCCGTCCTGGGCTCCAACGGCTCGGGCAAGTCCCACTTCCTGCGGCTTCTGGCGGGCCAGAGCGTCGGCCACCGGGGGGAGTGGAAGCTGGGCGCGCGGGTCGTGCCCGGTCACTTCGCCCAGACCCACGCCCATCCGGAGCTCTTCGGGCGCACGCTGGTCGACATCCTGTGGACCGAACACGCCCGGGACCGGGGACGCGCGATGAGCGCGCTACGGCGCTATGAACTCGACCGCCAGGGCGACCAGAACTTCGACCGGCTCTCGGGCGGTCAGCAGGCCCGGTTCCAGATCCTGCTGCTCGAACTGGCCGGGACGACCGCGCTGCTGCTGGACGAGCCCACGGACAACCTGGACCTGGAGTCGGCCGAGGCGCTCCAGGACGGGCTCGGGGCCTATGCCGGGACGGTGCTGGCGGTCACCCATGACCGCTGGTTCGCGCGCTCCTTCGACCGCTTCCTGGTCTTCGGCTCGGACGGTGTCGTCCGCGAGACGGCGGAGCCGGTCTGGGACGAGCGCCGCGTCGACCGGGTCCGCTGAGCGCTCCGCTGGATGTGCCGCGCCGTGCGTCGGTCGTCTGCGGCGCCATCGTGGCTGGTCGCGCCCACGCGGCGGAGCCGCACACTGTGCACCTGCCGATCTCTCTTCCGAGGGATGGCCGTCAGGTCGTGATCTTCGCCGTGGCCGGTCCGCCCGGTGCGGGTTCCGAGCGTGCGACCGGGTGGCCGGGCGTGGGCATGTGGTGGGGGAAGCCGATCCGGAGGAGGGCCGCCGCGAGGGCGGACGCCAGGACGACGGCGGCCGCGAGGATCAGGGCCTGCTCGTACCCGTGGTGCAGCAGAGGGGTGGCGACCAGGGGGCCGAGGATCTGGCCCACCGAGTATCCGGCCGTCAGCAGGGCGACCGCACGCGGGAAGCGCAGATGTGCGCCGGTCGCGAGCGCGAGCGTGCTGACGCCGATGAACGTGGCGCCGAAGAGCACCGCGGAGATCAGCGCGGCGGCGACGCCACCGATCAGCGCGGGCAGGGCGATGCCGACGGCCTGGACGGCCAGGGCGGTCAGCAGGAGGCCCGGTCGGGACCAGCGTCGGCCCAGCCCTGCCCACAGCGCGGAGGACGGGATGGCCGCGAGGCCGACCAGCACCCAGGCACCACTGCCGATCCAGCCGGGAGAACTCTGCTCGATCGCGGCCACCAGGAAGGTGCCCGCGATGATGTAGCCGATGCCCTCCAGCGTGTAGGAGGCGAGGAGCGCGGTGAACCACCGATGGGTGCGCGGGCCGGTCGTCCGCCGCTCCGCTCCGGGCGTGGCGGACGCGGACGGGGGCGCGGGTTCCGGCCGCAGGAACCACGCGGGCAGGGCGAGCAGCGCGGTCAGCACGGCGGAGGCCCACCACGCGGCCTGCCAGTCGGCGATGGTGCGCAGCGCGAGGACGAGCAGTCCGGACAGGGCGATTCCCGCCCCGACTCCTCCGAAGGCCCACCCGGGCAAGTGGGCGGGGTGGTCGCGCAGATGGCTGAGCAGGGAACTGGCGGCGATGACGAAGATCAGCGCACTGGCCACGCCCGCACACAGCCGGAGCAGCAGCCATACGCCGGGGGAGTGGGTCAGTGGCATCGCGGCCAGGGACACCGCCAGCCCCACCAGGCAACTCCGCAGCAGGGCAGGGGAACGCACCAGCCGGGGCAGAAAGGTTCCGGCGAGCGCGCCGAGCAGATAGCCGACGTAGTTGGCGGTGGCGAGATTCGCCCCCGTGGCGGCGGACAGTCCGGCCTGAGCGTGCATCAGGGGAAGAATCGGGGTGTAGACGAAACGGCCCACACCCATGCCCGCCCCCAGTGCGGCGGCGGCCTGTACGACATGGGCCCAGGGTGAGTGGCGTAGTACGCCTCGGGAGTCGGTGACATGCTGCTGCATGGCCCCAGACTGCGGCCGCCACCAGGGAGAATGCCAGGATCGGCTTCCTCCCTGCTGGTAGGCCCGGCCTCTTACGGGCGCCGCCCCATCAGTGATCAGCGGCGATGCGAGAGACGTGGTACTGGCGGATCCGCCAACTGGCGCCCTCGCGTTGAAGGACCAACGACAGATGCACCGGGGCCTCCCAGCCCGTCGGATCCCGGAAGGTGACGTCGGCGAAGCCACCGGCCACGTGTTTGCCGATCCGGTAGCCGTGGACGTTCCCCAGATGGGCCCTGCGGTAGTCCGGAACGGCCGCGTAGTAGCCGCGTACCGCGTCCCGCCCGGAGATCGTCTCGGGCCCGAACCCCTGGAAGAGGGCGTCGGGCGTGAACAGGTCGGCCATCGTGTCCGTCTGGTGGCCGTCGAAAGCGGCCTGCCAGCGGCTCAGCACCTCGTGCAGGGGGTCCTTCAGTACGTCAGTACTCATGGTGTCAGCTCCAACGCGTGGGACAGGGGGTGCGGCGTCGCCTGAGAGCCGACGCCGAGAGGGGCGCCCGGACGGCGGGGTGTGACGCCCGGGCGGTGTGTGGTCAGTGGCCGGCGCTCTGGCCGCCGTCGACGTGGAGGATCTCGCCGGTCACGAAGGGGGCGTTCTCCAGGTACGTGACGGCGTCGACGATGTCGCTGATCTCTCCCATCCGGCCGACCGGGTGGAGGGCGGCGAGGGTGTCGTGGTACTCCGCCGGGTGCATCGGTGTCCTGATGATGCCGAGGGACACGGCGTTGCTGCGCACCCCGCGGGTCGCGTATTCGATGGCCAGGGCCTTGGTCGCCGACTGGAGTCCACCCTTGGTCAGGGAGGCCAGTACGGAGGCGACCGCCGAGTTGGCGTGGTCGACGAGGCTGGTGGTGATCTGGACGACGTGCCCGCCGCCCTGACGGAGCATCTGCTCGACCGCGAGCTGGGTGATGCGGAAGAAACCGCTCAGGTTGACGCCGGTGACCGCGTCGTAGTCCTGCTCCGTGTACTCCGTGAACGGCTTGGCGACGAAGATGCCGGCGTTGTTGACCAGCGTGTCGATGCGGCCGAAGCGCTCTATCGCGGCACCGGCCACCCGCTCGGCGGTGGCGGGGTCGGCGATGTCGCCCTGGACGGTGTGGACCTGCGGGTCCGCTGAGGGGGCGATCCCGCGCGAGGTCGCGACGACGGCGTAGCCGAGCTTCCGATAGGCATCGACCAGGCCCGCGCCGATGCCCTGGGACGCGCCGGTGATGATGGCGACCTTCTGGTCAGGAGTGCTCATGGTGACTGTCTCCACTGGGGGTTGTCCGGACCGGTGTGCATGACCGGCTCCCCATGAACATAGACGACCGGTCGACAAAAGCCCAAGGAGGGCAAGAGCCTCCCGCCCGCCCCGGCACGGCTGTGACCTGCGGTGGGAGGCAGCGCCTAGCAGACGGGAGGAAGCCGGTCATACGGACGCCCCCGGTACGAGACCGCCGAGGGCGGGACGGGCCGTGGCCCCGGCCGCGGGTAGCATTGCGGGCGTGGAGCTGCGCCAGTTGCGGTATTTCGTCGCGGTAGCCGAGGAGCTGCACTTCGGCCGGGCCGCGGAGCGGCTCCTGATCGCCGGCCCCTCCCTGTCCCAGCAGATCAAGTCGCTGGAACGGGATCTCGGCGTCCGGCTCTTCGACCGCGACCGCCGTTCGGTGGCCCTCACTCCGGCCGGAGCGGCCCTGCTCCCGCACACCCGGGCCCTGCTCGAGCGCGCCGACGATCTCCGTAACCGCGCCGCCCGGATCGCGGGCTCGGAACCGGTCCGGCTCGGCTACGTCAACTGGCTGCCCGCGGACCTGACCGCCCGCGCCTCGTCCGTGGCGCGTCTGCACATCGACGCATGGGTCGCGCCCTCCCACGCCCAGGCCGCCCGTGTCGCGGACGGCGGCCTCGACCTGGCGGTGTGCTGGATCCGCACCGACGACCTGGAGAAGCTCGGACTCAGCGCCCGGCTGATCGGCGCGGAGCGGCTCTACGCCGTCTCGGCCGGGCAGGACACCGGCGAGGTCCGCGCCCAGGACACCGACGTCCTGCTGGACGACGACACCACCACCTGGCTGTCCTGGAACGACTACGCGGAGCGATTGGCCGAGGAGACCGGCGTCCCCGCCGTGCGCATCACGGACGGTGGCATCACCGGTCCCGTCTTCTTCGACCATGTGCGCCGCAGCAGGCGGCCGATCCTCAACTCGCCCAAGGGCCAGACCACTCCACTGCCGCCCGATCTGGCCGTACGCCCCGTGACCGGGCCGAAGGTCTACTGGACCTGGTCTCTCGTCTGGCGCCGGGACGAGCTCCGCCCGGCCGTACTGAGCACCGTCGACGCCCTGACGGAAGGCGTCGGCGACCTCGGCATCCACGCACCGGACGCATGGCTCCCCGACGGGGATCCGTACAAGCGGTAGACCGGGCCGGATCGGTCAGTGGTGGTGGCCCTGCCGGCCGAGGGTCTCCACCGGCGTCGCGCCGGGGCGGGTCCACTGCGGCACCGGGCGGCTGGTCGGGCCCCAGGTGGCGGTCCCATCCGCGTCCGTGCGCCAGGACCAGCACGGGCCGTGCCCCTCGGGCCAGCCCTCGGGGTCGTCCTGCCACGCCTCGCGGCGGCCGTAGGGCGTCATATCGAGCAGGCCGAGGGAGCCGTTGACCCGCTCGTTGCCACGGCCCGTCGTGGAATAGGTGAGGAACGCGCGGTCGCCGTCGCGCAGGAAGGAGGTGAGGTAGCCCATGTCCCCGCCGACCGGCGCGGCCACGTCGCGCACCGAGTACCAGGGCTCGGTGTATCCCATGAACTCCACGTAGGAGGCCACCTCGTCCCACCGGCCCGTGGTCAGGATGGCGAACGAGACGCCGCCGGCGTTGAGGTAGGCGGAGTCCTGAAGGTGCCAGGCGGTGGTGGTGCAGCCCTCGCACTGCCCCTGGTGCGGCGCGCCGTCGTGCCACATGTGCTGGTAGACCACCAGCTCGTCGCGGCCCTGGAACAGCTCCAGGAACGGGACCGGGCCGTCGGGCCCCACGACCTCGACCGTCCCGTCGAACTCCACCATCGGCAGCCGGCGGCGGGCCGCGGCGATGGCGTCGCCCTCGCGGGTGTGAGCCTTCTCGCGGACCAGCAGCTCGTCACGGGCGGCCTGCCAGGTGGCCAGGTCGACGATGGGCGGGCGGCCGGGCAGCGCGGTGGTCGGGTCGTCCGGTGCGGTCGTCATGGTGTCCTCCGTGGTGTCTCGTGCCGGGCGTGACGTCTCGTGCCGGGCGGCGTCGTACGGCGTCCTTACGACGGTCACCAGAACAGACTCGTGTCCCGGCCGGAACTCATCGCGGCAGCGGCGCGCACTCGGCCGAGCCCGCACCGACCACGCCGGGCGTCACCGCCGCCCCCCGAACTCCCAGTCATGGACCTCGATGGCGGCATACCGGTCCGGAGTCAGGACGGCGCGTGCCGTATCCGGGTCCGGGGCCCGCAGCAGCACCGCCGTACCCAGCCAGCCGGTGCCGTCGTCGGACAGCAGCGGCCCGTACGCGATCAGCTCGTCCCGGCCCGGCGGCACGGCGAGGTCGGCGGCTTCCCCCGAGCCGAGGCCGAGCACCAGATACCGATGGCCACCGGTCCGGCCGCCCGGGAAATCCCACATGGTGCGCCCCAGCACATTGCGCCACCGTCGCAGCAGCACGTCCCGGTACGCGCCGGCCTGGTAGTTCGGCTCGTCGAAGGCGAACGCACGGGCGGCGGCGGGATCCGGCAGGCCGAGGATGTGCACGCTGCCGGTGGGCGTTTCGCCGTCGTCGGCGAAGGTCGGGCCGCGAGCGATCATCTCCGCCGCGTACCGGTCCATATACGACCAGTGCTCTTCCCCCAGCTCCTTACGCAAGGTGAGGGAGCCGGGCCGATCGCGGTGATAGCAGAAGAAATCCATGCCACCGACCCTCCCCGACATACGGCGGCGCCTCAATGGAATTTGGCGCCGATGACGGCACGCTCCGCACCCGCGCAGCACTCCGCCGGACGGTGGCCGCGCCCGGCGCCGCGGGAAGCGTCCGGGCGCGGCTCGTCAGCCGCGCCGAAGGGTGTTCAGCCGGGCGGCCTGGCGGGTCAGGTAGTCGCGTTCGGCGAGGTTGGGTGCCTGGTGGGCCGCCTCGGCGTACAGCCGTGCCGCCGTCGCCAGGTCGCCGTCCCGCTCGTGGAGGTACGCCGCCACCGCGGTGTAGCGGGGCATGGGCGAACCCCTGCTCGCAGAGGTCGGCGCAGCGTCGTTCAGCTCCGCGAGCGCCGCCAGACCGGCGCGCGGGCCGTCGGCCTCGCCGACGGCCACCACGCGGTTGAGCCGGACGACCGGGCTGTCGGTCAGGCGCACCAGCTCGTCGTACCACTCCAGGATCTGCACCCAGTCGGTCTCCTCGACGGTGGGCGCGTCGGCGTGGAGTGCCGCGATGGCGGCCTGGGCCTGGAACTCGCCCAGCCGGTCGCGGGCGAGGGCCGCCTGAAGGATCGCCACGCCCCGGGCGATCATCCCGGTGTCCCACCGGGCGCGGTCCTGCTCGGCGAGCGGCACCAGGCCGCCGTCCGGCGCGGTCCGGGTGGCGCGCCGGGCGTGGTGGAGCAGCATGAGGGCGAGCAGCCCCGCCACTTCGGGGTGGTCGATCCGGGCCGCGAGCTGCCGGGTGAGCCGGATGGCCTCGGCGGAGAGGTCGACATCGCCGGAGTAGCCCTCGTTGAAGACCAGGTAGAGGACGCGCAGCACGGTGGCGACGTCGCCGGGCTGGTCGAAGCGCACATCGGAGACGGTGCGCTTGGCCCGGCTGATGCGCTGCGCCATGGTCGCCTCGGGCACCAGGTACGCCTGGGCGATCTGGCGGGTGGTGAGCCCGCCCACGGCGCGCAGGGTGAGCGCGACCGCGGACGACGGCGTCAGCGACGGGTGGGCGCACAGGAAGTAGAGCTGGAGCGTGTCGTCCACCGCGGGCGTGGGCCCGGGCGCCGGCTCCTCCTCGACGCGGTCCTCACGACGGCGGCGGGCGGCATCCGAGCGGGTGGCGTCGAGGAACTTGCGCCAGGCCACGGTGACCAGCCAGCCCTTCGCATCCCGCGGAGGGTCGGCCGGCCAGCCGCGGACCGCCTCGACCAGCGCGTCCTGTACGGCGTCCTCGGCCGCCGCGAAGTCGGCTCCGCGGCGGACGAGGACGGCGAGCACGCTCGGCGTGAGGCTCCGGATCAGGGCCTCGTTCATCGATGAGGGCACTCCGTGACGGTGGAGTGCTCGGCCAGGAACGGGCGCAGCTCGAGCCACTCGTGGATCGGGTTGCCGCCCGCCCCGGGGGCGGCCGACAGCTCCCCGGCCAACTCGACGGCGCGCTCGTAGCTGTCGACGTCGATCACCATCCAGCCCGCGATGAGGTCCTTGGTCTCGGCGAACGGGCCGTCGGTGACCGGCGGGCGCCCCTCACCGTCGTACCGCACCCATGTCCCCTCGGGGGCGAGTGCCTGGCCGCCGACGAACTCGCCGGTCTCCTCCAGCCGCGCCGCGAAGTCGTTCATGTACTTCAGATGCGCCGAGACCTCCTCCGGCGCCCACTGGTCCATGGGCACGTCGTTGACCGCGGCCGGAGCGCCACGGTAGTGCTTGAGCAGCAAGTACTTGGCCATCGTGTTTCTCCTCGGTGCTGATGCGACCCATTGTGGTCGCGTTCACCTCGGGGACGGAGCCGCTCACGGGTTCTCGACATCGCCGCGAGAATTTTTTTCGGGGGGCTGGTTCCAGGAGCGCGGCTTCTCGGGGTTGAGGACGACCCAGACAGGGCCGGCACGGCGCGGCGGCGGCACTCACCGGCGGCTTCGGGGACCGTGAGCCGACGCGGCTGCTCGCGGTGGGCCGTCCCACTGGCCCGGCATCGTGCGCATCGCGCTCCGCGGCGAGGCCCCGTCGGCCGCGCAGGCCGTGTCCGGCGCACTGGACACCCTGACCGCGCGGGACGACAGCCGGCAGATCATCGGGGCGGTCCGGGCCCATGTGGACGGCCTGCTCCACCGCGACCCCCGCGCACTGGCGTCCGCGATCACCGCCTACCGGAGCGGTGACAGGCCGCTGGCCCTGGTCGCGGCCTGCGAGGACCTCGGCGAGTTGCAGGCCACCTCGGCCGATACGACGGCGGCGATCCCGCACTTCGAAGAGGCGGCCGAGCTGGCGTCGGCCTCGGGAGCCCTGCGCGATCACGAACGGATCAGGCGCCGCCTGCGCCGGCTCGGTGTACGCACCGGCGCCCCGCGACTCCAGACGACCGGCCCCCCGGAGTGGGGAACCCTGACCGAATCGGAGCGGAAACTGATCCCGCTCGTCGTGGACGGTCTCACCAACCGCGCCATCGCCGACCGGCTCTATGTGTCCGTGCACACCGTCAACACCCACATGAAGCACATCTTCACCAAGCTCGATATCAACACGCGGGTCGAACTGACCCGGCTGGCGATCGAACGGGGTGCGGTCGCGGGCGGGGCGGACTGAGCGGTGCCCGCTCCCGGGACCGGGCTCACCAGGGGACGGTCTGACCGAAGCGATCCAGATACGCCAGACCGGGCTTCCCCAGCCGCGACAGGAGAACGTCCACCACCCGCGGGACGCTGTCGCCGATGGTGAGCGGCGCGTCCGGTCCCCCCAGGGCGGTGCTGACCCAGCCGGGCGCCATGAGGACGAAGGCACGCCGGGTCTCGTGCAGTTGGGCCTGTCGGACGGAGAAGCCGCGCATGAACATGTTCAGGGCTGCCTTGCTGCCCCGGTAGACCTCGCGCGACGCGGTCGTGTTGTTGGTGATGCTGCCCTGCCCGGAGGACATCGCCCCGATGAGCCCGGTCGGAGAGACGAGGTCTTCGAGTGCTTCGATGACGCGCATCGGACTGAGCGCGTTGGTGACCATCACGTCCACGAAGTCGGCCGTCGGAACGGCACCGATCGGCGTCGGCTCGTTGTTCGTGGTCCCCGCGTTGACGAAGAGCATGTCGAGTCCGCGATGGGCGAGACGCTCGTGGAGGGGCGCCAACTGGGTGGGTTCGTTGATGTCGAGGTGCTCGACGCGGACGCGCCCGTCGGAGCGGTCCGCGAGGTCGTGCAAGAGGGTGCGAGCGGGCGCGTCCCGGACCGTGCCGATGACGTTCCATCCCCTGTCGAAGAGTTCGGCCGCCATCGCGTGTCCGAGACCGCGCGACGCCCCGACGATGAGAGCGGTTGGCGAGTGCCGGTCCGCGTCAGTTGACGACATTCGGCGTCATCCCCTTTGTATCGAGTTCCGGAGTGCCGACTGCGGCGAGGGGCACCCCTGATGTGCTTCTGATGCGCTGCAAGCCTCGCCGCTCCATCGCACTCGGGGCACGTCCGGGGCCCGGATTTGTACGATTGCCCTTATGACAGGAGCGCCGATGGCTGAATCCGCCGCTCTCCAGCCCGATGATGTGCGAGTCATTCGGGCACTCCAGGTGGCTCCGCGGGCCTCGTTCGCCTCGATCGCGGCGGTGCTCGGCCTCTCCGAGGGGGCCGTCGGCCGCCGATATCGCCGGTTGCTCGCCGATGGCGTCATCCGCGTAGCCGGTGTGGTCGATCCGGGGGCGCTGGGACAGAGCAGGTGGCTGGTGCGACTGCGGTGCCGCCCCGGCAGCGGCACGGCGATCGCCGACGCACTCGCCAAGCGCGACGATGTCGGCTGGGTGGCCCTCGGCGCCGCGGGCTCCGAAATCACCTGCGCGGTCCGGTCGCGGACGCGCGAACAGCGCGAGGACCTCCTCGGCCGGCGACTTCCGCGCACCGCGGCCGTCATCGACATCAACGCGTCCGCGATACTGCGCCAGTTCGTCGGAGGCCGCGGCCACTATTGGGCCGCGCTACGCGGCACGCTGACGCCAGAGCAGGAGTCGATGCTCGGAAGCGATGGCGCCCCCTTCACGGAATCCCCGGTCGTCCCCCGCGTTCCGGTGCGCCTCAGCCCCGAGGACGAGAAGATGCTCGACCTTCTCGCCGCGGACGGCCGCGCCGGCCTGGTCGATCTCGGCGCGGCGGCGAACCTCACGCCCGGGCGCGCATCACGCCGTCTTCACGCCCTGCTCCGGCGCCGGGTCGTCCACATCGATGTCGAGATCGTCGCGGCCGCGCTGGGCTATCACGCTCGGGCGAACCTCTGGCTCCGCGCGCACCCGACGGCGGTCAAGGACATCGGGCGCACCCTCGCGCGGGAACCCGAAATAGCCTTCGCCGCGGCCGTCTCCGGGCCCTACAACCTCCATGCCGTCGCACACTGCCGCGACCTCGATGAACTGTTCGAATACACCTCGGACCGCATCGGGTCGCTGTCCGGTCTCCAGAGCATGGAGGTCTCTCCTCTGCTTCAGCAGATCAAGCAGGCCGGCACGCTCGTGTCCGGCGACCGTCTCGTCCCGCCGCACAGCGCTCGGGCGCGACGCTGACGGCGCGGGCTCTGTCAGCCGACGACCGATTGCGGATGGAGCAGAAGCAGGGCGATGTCATCGCTGTGGGGATCGGTGTGCGGGTCGTGGTGGACGAGGGTGTCGGCTAGGGCGTCCATGGGCTGGCCGCAGCCCTGTGTGAGCTGGTCGGCGAGGTGGGCGGTCGCGTCATCGAGATCGACGCCGGGACTCTCGACGAGGCCGTCGGTGTAGAGGGCCAGCACGGCGCCGGGCGGCAGCGGGATCTCGGTGGCCGGGTAGCCGGCGCCCGGATCGATGCCCAGCAGCAGGCCGGGTGGCAGGTGGAGGACCTCGGTGTGTCCGTCGGGGTGGCGCAGGAGCGGGGGCGGATGCCCGGCCGTGGCCAGATGGGCGACGTGGTGTGCCAGGTCGATGTGGGCGTACAGGCAACTGGTGAACAAGCCGGGGTCGAGGTCGGTGAGCAGGCGGTTGGTGCGGGCGAGGACTTCCCCGGGATGTGCCCCGGCGGTGGCGTGGACGGCGGTGCGGACCTGTCCCATGAGGGCGGCGGCGTTCACGCTGTGGCCCTGGACGTCGCCGATGGCCGCGGCGACGGTGGTGGCGTCGCAGCGGATGAGGTCGTAGAAGTCGCCGCCGATGTCCATGCCGCGAGCCGTGGGCAGATAGCGGGCCGCCACCTCCAGCCCGGGCACCGTCGGAAGCGCGGCGGGGAGCAGGCCGCTCTGGAGACCGTGGGCAAGCTGGTGTTCGGCGTCGTAGAGCCGGGCGCGGTCCAGGGCCTGGGCGATCAGTCCGGCCAGCGAGGTCAGGACGGCGCGTTCGTCGGGAGTGAAGTCGTGGGGCCGGTCGTAGGAGACCACGCAGCAGCCGACCGGGCGACCGGAGGCCAGCAGCGGCAGGAAGGCCCAGGCCGCCCTCTTGGTCAGCCGTGGGATGTGCGGAGCGAGCTGATTCAACTCGTGCTGGGACGCGAAGAACAGGGGTGCTCCCTTGGTCACGGCGCGCACGCTGGGGGACGTGTCGTCCCGGAACGCCGGGATGTCGAGGCGGTTGAGAAGCTCGGGTGGGTATCCACGCTCGCCGACGATACGCAGCCGGTCGCCCTCCGCCACGGACAGGACGAAGCCCTGGGCGCCGAAGGCGGGCAGGACCAGGTCGGCGGTCAGCTCGACCACGTCCTGAACGCCGACGGCCTCGGTGAGCGCGCCGGCCAGGTGCATCAGGTCGTACAGCCTGCCGGACCGGGTCGGTGTGGCGATATCCGCCTCGCGCCCCGGGCGGTCGATGGGTTCGGTGTCGTCGGTGTCGTCGGTGGGGGAGACGCGCACACTGACACCGGAGGCATCCGGGCAGAGCTGGAAGGACAGCCACCGGTCCGGCGGGCGCAGAACGGTGAAGGACGTGGGCCGGTGGCCGAGCACCGCGGCCCGGTAGCGGTCGTCGAAGACCGGGCCGTCCAGCCATGGCAGCGCCTCCCACAGCGGTGCGCCGAGCAGCTCCGGGACGCTCCCACCGACCAGCTCGGCGGCGGTGGCGTTGAGGAAGGTGATCCGGCCCGCCACGTCCAGCGCGCAACAGCCCTCCGGGAGACGGTCGGCGAAGTCCACCGCGGCCTGTGCCTGGACCGGCCCAGCGGTCCACACTTGCGGCGGGGCCGCCACATGCGGCTCTTCGGGGGCTGCCGGGTGCCCGTCCGCGGCGGCATGCCGCAGGAATGCCCCCATCCGGTCGCAGGTGGAGCCGATCACGGCGCGGTCATGGGCGCTCAGGTGAGGGCGGCGCGGACTGGGCCACAGCAGCGCCAGTCCGCCCCAGACAGTGGTGCCGGAGGTGATCGGTGCGGCGGCGAGCGCCACCGGGTAGGGCCATACCAGCGCTGCCCTCGGGTAACGGCGCGCCAGCTCCGCCTGGCTGGCGAGCCACACCAGGTGCCGCTCACCCACCGCGTCCGCCAACGGACCCGAAGCCGGGAACCGCAACCGTTCCCACAGCTCGGCAACCTTCGGCGGCATACCGGTCATCATGGCCAGCCGCAGTACCTGTCCGCCGGGCGGCAGCAGATACACCAGGCCCGTGGCCGCGCCCGCTTCCCGTACCGCCGTGCACAGAAGCGCATCCAGCGGCTCCATACCGGAGTCGGTGGCGGGCATGGCACCCTCTCGCGTCCCCTGCCCCGCCTCCGAGATGTGCCCCTCCTCCGCGATGTGCCGCGCCCGCCCGAAGCGGCGCCTGGCCGTCTCGGCGCTGATCCCGAAGGCGGCACCGATCCGTGCCCAGCCGACCCCGGCCTGCCGATCGGCCAGCACCGCGGACCGCACCAACCGCTCGGCCAGCCCGGGAACCTCCGCCACCGCGGCACAGTGGCGGCCCACCGCGGCTTCCCGCGCCGGGGGCACCTCACCCGCCTGCTGCGCCGCCGCCCGCACCCGGTCCAGCAGCTCCGTGCCCGCGAGCACCATCGCCTGCCGCGTCTCGGCCGCCGCCGGCCACCGAGACCGCGCCCGCCAGGCCGCCTGCCGGTGTGCCGGACTGCAATACCGCCGGTTGCGGCCGGACTGATTCGGTAGCGGCGCATCGCACCAACCGCACCGAACATCACCCATATGCACACATTACGCCCGTCACGGGTGACGACGACCCCGGTACGCACATGCTTGTCGGTGGCTGTCGGTGGCTGTCGGTGGCTGTCGGTGGCTGTCGGTCGCGTTGTCGGTGGCGTGTCGGCGGGATCTGGAACTTTTCAGGAGATCCTGCCGGATGCCCATTCGGCAGGCGTGCGACAGCGAGGAACCACCATGACCACTCACGTCACGATCATCGGTGCCGGACTCGGCGGCCTGACGCTCGCCCGCGTCCTGCACTTCCACGGCATCCCGGCCACGGTCTACGAGGCGGAGGTCTCTCCGACGGCGCGTACGCAAGGCGGAATGCTCGACATCCACGAGGGCAGCGGACAGCCCGCCTTGCGGGCGGCCGGTCTGATTGACGAGTTCCGCGGCCTCGTCCTGGAGGGCCGCCAGGCGGTACGGGTTCTCGACCCGGACGGGACCGTCCTGGTCGACCATGCCGACGACGGTACGCGTGGCAACCCCGAGGTGCTGCGCGGCGAGCTGCGGCAGATGCTCCTCGACTCGCTCCCGGCCGGGACCGTCCGGTGGGGCCACAAGGTCCGCGTTACCCGTGCCCTCGGCGCGGGCCGCCACGAGGTGACCTTCGCCGACGGCAGCACCGTCTCCACCGGCCTGCTGGTCGGCGCCGACGGCGCGTGGTCCCGAGTCCGGCCACTGCTCTCCCGCGCGGCACCCGAGTACATCGGCATGTCGTACGTCGAGACCTGCCTGTTCGACGCCGACACCCGGCACCCGGCCAGCGCGAAGGCCGTCGGCAATGGGTCGCTGTTCGCGCTCGCGCCGGGCAAGGGATTCCTGGCGCACCGGGAGAGGTCCGGCACCCTGCACGCCTACGTGATGCTCGCCCGGCCACGGGACTGGTTCGCGGCCATCGACTTCACCGACTCCGCCGCGGCCACCGTACGGATCGCCCAGGAATTCGACGGCTGGGCACCGGAACTCACCGCGCTGATCGCCGACGGTGACACCGCACCGGTCCCGCGGTCCCTCTACGCCCTGCCCATCGAGCACCAGTGGGAGCGGCAGCCGGGGGTGACCCTGCTCGGCGACGCCGCCCACCTCTCGCTCCCGAACGGCGAGGGCGCCAACCTGGCCATGTACGACGCCGCCGAACTGGGCAGGGCCCTCGCCGCGCGCCCCGAGGACGTCGAGGCCGCGCTCACCGAGTACGAGCAGGCCATGTTCCCCCGCAGTGCCGCGGCCGCCGCCGAAGGAATCCAGGTGCACGAGATGTTCTACGGAGCGGGCGCACCCCACAGCCTGGTCGACATGCTCACCGGCCACGAGCGGACCCCATGAGAGGCGCTCTGGTCAGGAGTGCTGGAGCCGGGCGTGCAGGAGGCAGAACACATTGCCTTCCGGGTCGGCCAGGACGTGCCAGTTCTCGGTGCCGGTCTGGCCCACGTCGGCGGGCCTGGCGCCGAGAGCGAGCAGCCGCTCCAGCTCGGCGTCATGGTCGCGGTCGGTGGCGTTGACGTCGATGTGCAGGGGGAGCTTCCCGGTCCGCGGGTCGTTGCTGGGGCTGAGCACGAGGGTGGGTTGCGGACCGCCGAAACCGGTGTCGGGCGGCCCGATCTCGATGCTTCCGTCGGCTTCCCGGCCGAGTTCGACGTAGCCGAGGACCTCGCTCCAGAACGCGGCGAGCCGCTCGGCGTCGGCACAGTCGAGGACCAGTTCACTGATGCGGCATGCCATGCCCGTCAGTGTACGGAGACAACCCGGGAGTCGGCCGACAGCACGTCGCCCCACCACACGGCGACGGGGCGATGTGCCAGGAGGCGGTCAGACGCGGTCGGCCGCGATCAGGAGGTACTGGAAGGAGCCGTCCTTGTAGGAGTTGATGAACGCCTCCTCGATGCCGGTGACCAGGGAGGACGTGGCCCGAAGCTCCCAGTACGGCAGGGTCGCGGCGGTGAGGTCGATGACGGCCTGCGGTACGAGCCGGTTGTCGGCCATGGCGCGCAGATACTCCCGGCGGGAGTGGATGTTGCACTCGAAGTGTGCGTTGATCTGGGAGACCCACTTCGAGGGCTGGCCGTAACGGGGGTTCCAGCAGCCGGTGATGGTCACATAGCGACCGCCGACCGCGAGGATGCGGGAGTGCTCGGCGAAGAGGTCGTGCAGGTCGACGTACATGCTCGACTCGTTGTTCCACGAGGCCGCGATCCGCCCGGTCTCGAAGGGCGTGCCGAGCATATTGCAGACACGGGCGTGGACATGGTCCTCGATGCCGAGCTCGTGGGCACGCTGGTTGGCGAAGTCCGCCTGCTTGGCCGACAGGGTGACGCCCTCGACCTTGCACCCGAAGCGCTGGTGGGCCATGACCATCGAGCCGCCGCGACCGCAGCCGGCGTCCACCAGCGTGTCGTCGCGCTCCAGGGGGCCGAGGTGGTCCAGGAGGAGTTCGGCCTGCGCCGATTCCAGGCGGTGGAGTTCGGCGATCAGCTTCTTCTCGTACGCACTGTCGTCGGTGTCACCGAGGGCGGTGCGGTCAACGGCGCCGATGCCGTAGTGATGGTGGTAAAGGCCGTCGACATCGCCGAGACGCAGGTTCACCGGCCTGGCCTCGCCGTCCCAGTAGCGGGCGATGTCCCCCTGGTAGGGCGTCGCCGGGGCGGGGATGAACACGGAGGCGGCGCTGGTGGAGAGGGCGGCGTCGGTGGTGAAGTCGGTGCTGGTCACAGATAAGTCCATTCTTCTCACCAGAAGTCGGGCAGGCTGTAGCGATAGGTGTTGGTCCGGTGCCAGTAGTGGTTGCCGTCGACCCACGCGGCCACGCCCCGCAGAAAGCGCTGCACGCTCGGGACGGGGCAGTCGGCGGCCAGGGCCGCGGCCGCGGCCTCGAAGTCGTGCATGAGGTCGTTGTGGACCTCGACCGACTTCAGATAGGCATCGCGGTCGGAGATGCCCTCGCGTTCGGCGATCACCACGGGCAGGTTCAGGTGATGCCCGGGGGAGGCGAGCTCCTTGGTGTACGAGTACAGGTCGTTCACGATGGTGGTGGCGTTCCCGGCGAGCGCGATGACGCGCTGCATGGCGGGCGTGGCGTGCAGGTCCGCGGGCAGCTCATAGCCGCCGACGGTGTCCGTAATGGTGGGGCAGGGGCGGAAGTTGTTGAACTGGCGCATCGCCAGGTATTCCCACACCTCGGGCAAGTGGTCCGTCTGGGCCCAGGCGGCCTCGGCGAGGTACCCCATGTGCAGACGGGCCATGTCATGCCGGAACCGGTCCGACTGGGAGGCGCCGGCCGCTTGGACGAAGTACTCCATGGCGGAGCGGTACGCGCGCCGGGGCGCGTCCGAATGGAGCGACTCCGCCCACCGCGGCTGGTACTCCTCCGTCGTGTACAAGGGGTCGAGGGCGGTGTGCGCCAGCAGCAGCCGCCCGCCGAGGCCGATGGGCGATCCCCCGTGGTCCTCGCAGTAGCAGTCGTCCACCGCGTTCTCGGCGACCATCAGGCGCGTGGCGAGCATCAGATGGTCGACGGTGGGAGCGTCCGGATGGCAGGCGACCATATAACGCCCCACGGAGAAGCCGTCGAACTGGTCCTCCCAGTCCTCCGGGTACAGATCGACCTCGTCCAGCGCCCAGGTCTTGATCCTGCGGCTGACCTCCTCCACCCGCACCGGGTCGGGCTCCGGCACCGGATGGTGGTAGAGGCCCGGGACCGGGGTGCCTTCCGCCGGAGCCGCCGGAGCCGTCGGCGGCTCCACCGGTGCCGATGTGCTCTCGCACCGGGCCAGGTGCAGACCCACCGTGCCCAGGCCACTGGGGCCACGCAGGATCCGGCCCAGCTCGGCGCCCGCGGCGCGCACCTCGGTGGCAGGAACGTCGGCGGCCGGGGCCTCGGTGGGAGGCGGTGCGGGCAAGGACGGCGCGGGGGATCTGCCGCCGCCGAAGGCGGTCCTGATGTCGCGGGCGCGGGCGGCGGCCTCAGCGAGGACACGCGCCCCGGAGGGGGAACCGGCCGCGGGCGGACTCGGCTGCGGAGGGGAAGGCTCAGGCGCGGGCATCCATAGCTCCTCGATGGGGTGGGTGGCTGTCCCGGATCTCGGGCATGCTCGGCCGACTGGGGCGCCGGGCTCTCGTAGCCGCCGGGCAGGGCAGGACCTCTAGTCGCGGCTGCGGGCGATCTGTACGTTCTCCAACACACCGAGCGCGTCCGGCACCAGGATGGCGGCGGAGTAGTACGTGGTGACGAGGTAGGAGATGACCGCCTTTTCGTCGATGCCCATGAAGCGCACCGACAGACCCGGTTCGTACTCCTCCGGCAGGCCGGTCCGGCGCAGACCGATGACGCCCTGGTTGTCCTCGCCGGTGCGCATGACCAGGACCGAGCTGGTGTTCTCCTTCGTGATGGGGATCTTGTTGCAGGGCAGGATCGGTACGCCGCGCCAGGCCGGGACCTGCTGCCCGCCCAGGTCGACATGGGTCGGGTAGAGCCCACGGGAGTTGAACTCCCGCCCGATCGCCGCGATCGTCCTGGGGTGCGCGAGGAAGAACTTTGAGCCGCGGCGGCGGCACAGCAGCTCGTCGAGGTCGTCCGGGGTGGGCGGGCCCGAGTGGGTCTGGATGCGCTGCTTGAAGTCGGCGTTGTGGAGCAGACCGAACTCCCGGTTGTTGACCAGCTCATGCTCCTGGCGCTCACGCAGCGCCTCGATGGTGAGCCTGAGCTGCTCCTCGGTCTGGTCCATCGGCTCGTTGTAGAGGTCGGCGACCCGGGTGTGGATCCGCAGAATGGTCTGCGCGACGGAGAGTTCGTACTCGCGCGGCTTCAGTTCGTAGTCGACGAATGTGCCGGGCAGCGTGGGTTCGCCGGTGTGACCGGCCGCCATGGCGATCTCGGCCTCGCCGCGATGGTTCTGCGCGTGGCCGCGGAGCGAACTGAACTCCCGGAGGTGGGCCTGGAGGCTCGGCGCCGCGGACAGCACGGCGGCGAAGTCGGCGCGGGAGAGGGTGAGCAGGGTGCCGGAGGTCTCGGCGGTGGCGGTGTAGTCCCACCGGGCATCCTCGTTCAGCAGAGCGCCCTCACCGAACCGGTCGCCATCGGCCAGTACGGCGACGGCGGTCTCGTCGCCGTACGGACCGACGGAGGTCTGGCTGACGCGGCCGTGGGCGATCAGATGGAACTCCTCGGCGGGCCTGCCGCGCTCCACCAGCGTCTCGCCCGCGCGGAAGTCGCGCTGGACGCACCGGTCGGCGATGGCGGTCAGCACCTCGACGTCCTCGAAGCCACGCAGCAGGGCGAGTTCGCCGAGTTCGCGGGGGATCACCCGGACCTCGGCACCGTCCTGGACGAACTCGACGCGCCCGTCGCCGACGGTGTAGCTCAGCCGGCGGTTCACCCGGTAGGTGCCGCCCTTGACCTCCACCCAGGGGAGCGTCCGCAGCAGCCAGCGCGAGGTGATCCCCTGCATCTGCGGGGCGGACTTGGTCGTGGTGGCGAGGTTGCGGGCGGCCGCCGTGCTCAGGCTGGACTGCCGAGGCGGCTCCAGAGGCGCTTCCGAGCTGGTACCAACAGTCATCGGGCGAGCTCTCCTTCGTGAGGGCGATGGCTGGCGTGCGTGCGCGTCACCGGCAAAGAGGAAAGGAGGGGGCAAACATCCTGGAATCCGTCCAGACCCCGGGAACAGTAGCGGCCGGTGCGCCCAGTCGGCCTCGGAGAGCCGCTGGCATTAACTCGATAAGATGATCGTGCCCCGCCCGGGGTTTGCCCCGGTGGCCGACGGTATTCGGACGCGGTCACGGCACATGGGCGGCAACCCGGTCGCCGTCGTCCTCGATGGGGCGGATATCACCGACGAGGAGTACCTGAACCGGATCGTCGCCGCGTTCGGTATCGAGCGGGATCGTGTCATCGGCCACCAGTGGGTCGGCAACGGACCCGGCTGGGCCGTGGTCCGGTTGCCCACGGGCCCAGGAGGTGCTCGCCCTCGAACCCGACCCGTCCCTCATCCCGGACGCGATGGTCGGGGCGATCGGTGGCCACCCCGAGGGATCCGGGCACGACTTCGAGATGCGCACCTTCGCTCCCGGCGTCGGCGTGGCCGAGGATCCCGTATGCGGCAGCATGAACGCCTCGGTGGGGCAGTGGCTCACCGCCACCGGTGCGGTGCCGCCCGCCTACCGGGTCTCCCAGGGCGCCCGCCTGGGCCGGGCCGGGACCATCGAGATCGTCGCCGACGAGGACGGCACCGTCTGGGTCGGCGGCGCCGCCACCAGGTGCGTCCGCGGCACCATCACCCGCTGACCCGTTCGGTTCTCCGCACCGACCGCGCAGGCGGGGGTCCGACGACATCGACCAGCTCCTCGACGTGGTCCGCCGCCACACACTCTGACGGGCCCGGCCGGAGGCGGCGCCGCGTGGACCATCGCCGGCCTGGCCGCCAGTCAGCGGTCGCGCTGTCGACCAGGGCGGGTTGCCGCCCGCCCTACCGAAGCGTGGCCACGAACGTCCCGAGCCGGGCGATGCCCTCGCGGAGCTCGTCGGCCGACGCCGCGTACGAGAGGCGGACGTGGCTGTCCGCCGTGTGGACGCCGAAGTCCCTGCCCGGAGTGAGGGCGACATGCGCCGATTGGAGCGCCCGTTCGCAGAACTGCCACGAGGTGAGCCCCGTGCCGCTGACGTCGAAGTAGACGTAGAAGGCGCCGTCGGGCGGGACCGGCACCGGCAGGCCGATCCGTGCCAGGCCGTCGAGGACGAGTGCGCGCCGCTCGGCGAACTCGGCGCGGCGGGCCTCGCAGACCGCGAGGGACTCGGTGGTGAAGCAGGACAGCGCGGCGTGCTGGGCGGGGGCGGAGGCGCAGAGGAAGTAGTTCTGTGCCAGGCGTTCCATCGCCGGTACGAGCGGCTCGGGTACGACACACCAGCCCAGCCGCCAGCCGGTCATGCCGAAGTACTTCGAGAAGCTGTTGATGACGATGGCGTCGGGGTCGTACGACAGCGCGCTGCGCGGGGGTTGGCCCTGTGCGTCATGGTCGCTGAGGTTGAGGTAGATCTCGTCGACGACGCGCCACGCGCCGCGCTCGCGTGCCATGTCACAGACGGCCGCGAGTTCGTCGGCCGGCACCGAGGTGCCCGTCGGGTTCGAGGGGGAGGCGATCATGATCCCGCGGGTGCGGTCCGTCCAGTGCGAGCGCACCGATTCCGCGTCCAGTTGGAAGCGGGTTCCGGCCGTGGTGGGTACGAGCGTGACGCGGGCGCCGAAGCTCTCGGCGATCTGCCGGTTGCAGGGGTACGACGGGTCGCCGATGAGCACCTCGTCGCCGGGATCGACGAGCGCGGCGGTGGCCAGCACCAGGGCTGCCGAGGCCCCGGCCGTCACGACGACCCGGGAAGCAGCGACCTCGACACCGTGCTCGTCCTGGTAGAACCGCGCGATGGCCTGCCGCAGAGCGGGCAGTCCGAGGGCCTCGGTGTAGGGCATGGGCCGTCCGTCCATCGCCCCGCGCATCGCCTCCAGGACGGCCGGGGGCGCGCCGAAGTCCGGTTCGCCGATGCTGAGTTTGACGATGTGATGCCCCTGTGCCTCCAGCGCGGCGGCCTGCTTGCCGAACTCCATGGCGTAGAACGGGGCTACGGCCTGGGCGCGCTGCGAGATCTGTATGGTGCTCATGCCGCGACCTCCGGATCGATGGCGGACGTAACTGCCGGGACGGCGACTCCCGTTGGCCTTCCCTCATCACATGATTCGTACGGGCGGGGCGGGTTCACGAGCCCGCCAGGCGTTCCACCAGCAGAAGACCGCCGATGGCGATCATCATGACACCGGAGACCCGGGTCACCGCCCGGGCCGCCGAGGGCCGGGTCTTCAGCACGGTGCGGGCCAGGACGCCGACGGCGAGATAGACGGCCGCGCAGGCCGTCATGTGGACCGTGCCGAGCAGCCCGGTCTGCGCGGCGACGGGCCAGCCGCCCGAGGGGTGGATGAACTGCGGGAAGAGCGAGAAGTACAGCAGCAGCGCCTTCGGGTTCAGGCCGCTGATGCCGGCCCCCTTGAGCGCGATCTGCCAGCGTGAGGAGGCCATGGTTTCCGTGGACGCGGTCAAGGTGGCGGGCTGTCTCAGTACGCCACAGCCCAGCCACATCAGGTAGGCGGCGCCGGCGACGGTGAGCACGGTGAGGACCGTGGCCGAACTCGCCACGAGCACCACCAGACCGGCCACGGCGAGCAGCGTGTACCCCGCGTATCCGGCTATCAGTCCGGCGACCGCCGGGACGACCGAACGGTCCCGCAGCCCGGCCGCGATCGCATAGGCCCAGTCCGCGCCGGGGGTGAAGACCAGCAGCAGGTCCACTGCCAGGAAAGCCGCCACCGTCGTCGTGTCCATCGACCGATCCCTCTCACATTCCTTGTTCCGAGGGGGAAGATTA
Source organism: Streptomyces sp. CY-1 (assembly GCF_047218265.1). Classification (NCBI taxonomy): domain Bacteria; kingdom Bacillati; phylum Actinomycetota; class Actinomycetes; order Kitasatosporales; family Streptomycetaceae; genus Streptomyces; species Streptomyces sp. CY-1. The sequence continues at coordinate 1,417,084 of NZ_CP178393.1, read as the reverse complement.
CGTGCGATTTGCCCGAAAGTGTTTGCGCTTCAGTCTCGTAATCGCGCCGAATGAGGGAGAATCTTCTCCGTGGACGCCCTGGACCGGAAAATTCTTACCGAGCTACAGCTCGACGGCCGCCTGACGATCACCGAGCTGGCCGCCCGCGTGGGGCTGAGCGTCTCGCCCTGCCATCGCCGCCTGCGGGACCTCGAACGCGAGGGCGCCATCAGCGGCTACCGCGCCGTCGTCGATCCGGCCGCCGTCGGCCTGGACTTCGAGGCCGTGGTCTTCGCCACCCTGCGCTGGGAGGACGCAGACACCGTCACCACCTTCGAAGCGGCCGTGGCCGCCATCCCGCACGTCATCCAGGCCCAGCGGCTCTTCGGCGACCCCGACTACCTGCTGCGCGTCGCCACCACCGACCTGTCCGCCTACCAGCAGCTCTACGACCAGCGGCTGGCCAAACTCCCGGGCGTCCAGCGCCTGAACTCGACCCTCGTCATGAAGAACGTCGTCCGCGACCGACCCCTGCCCCAGTAGCCCGTTGTCGGACAAGCCAGGGGCGCGGCGCACCGACTGGTCCTAAAATGGGATGGCTTGGGACCGACGGGGGAGAGGTGGCGAGCGTGGAGTTGACACCGGGGCTGGTGGTGATCGCCTTGCTCTGCTGGTTGATCTACGCCCTGTTCGTATGGATCCGCGGAATCGTGCATCGGCGGCGGCTGCCGGAGCCGTCGGTCGCCCCCGACCACTTGGAGATGTATCAGGGGCAGGCATTCCGCGAGATCTGCCGACGGGCGGCGAACCCGGGCCGGCGCGTGACGATGACCGACTACTTCGCCCAGCGAGGATGGAACCGGGCGGACGCCATGCGCATCCTGGCCGAGCCGCTCAAGCACAAGCTGATCGATGTGGAGGGTTGGCGGTTCGGCAGATACAGCGTGACGTACAAGGGCTGGACCGAGTACGAGGGCAAGTTCATCTGGACGGGAGGCGAAGGGGTGCACATCTCCACTGGACCGGGCGGCTTTGTCGTGGCGAACGTCAACAGCCATCATTCGGTGGTCCATGGCGGCTACGGCAATCGGGCCAACGCGCTCGACATCCCCCATCAGCAACTGATCGACGCCCTGCGCACGGACGCGGACACCGCGACGTCCGATGAGGCGGTAAGAGCCCGGGAGTACGCCGACGACCTCGCCGCGGCCGTCGACGCGCAGGATACCGACAGGACCGCTCGCATCCTCGGCAGGATCAACGCACTCCTGTCCACCGCGACGGCCGCCTTCACCCTGGCCCGCGGACTCCTGCCACCGGGTTCGTAGCGCCACGGTTCTGGATCGGCGTCGAGGCGTTCCCGCCGTCGGCCACGCCGTCGGCCAGCAGCAGTTCCGCCAGGGCCGTCCGCTCATGCCGCACCGAGCGGCCCGTGCGGGTGGTGGTGAGGAGACCGGCGGCGCGCAGGGCCGAGGCGTGGGCGGAGGCCGTCGCGGCGCTGACGCCGATACGGCGGGCCAGCCCCGTGGTCGTACGGGTTTCGTCCAAGGCGCGCAGCAGGGCGAGCCGGGTGCGCCCGAGGACTCCCGCGAGGCGCTCGTCCAGCGCGTCGCTCCCATCCGGGAGAAGCGGCAGCCCCCGGCCCGCCGGGTAGGCGAACGACACCGGACGGTCCGGCAGGTCCTGGATGAGCGGGGTGCTGGGCCAGTGAAAGGTCGGCCGCAGGATCAGCCCACGTCCGCCGAGCCGGACCTCCCGCACGCCCGGGGCGCCCGGCAGGGGCCACTCCCAGACCGTGTCGCGCAGCCGTGACCCCGGGGCCAGGCCGGTCAGCGCGACGCCGAGGCCCTGTTCGGCGACGGTCACGGCATGGCGGGTGAACTCCGCCCGGTGCAGGTGCTGGACCTGCGGCCACACCGGCGCGAGAATCGTCTCGTACGCCGCCCGCTGCGCCCGTCCGAGCGTCCGCCAGGCACCGGCGTCCCCACCGTGCAGGGCGCGGATCCACGGCGGCGCCGGACGTCGCGCGTACACCTGCTCGATCCCGGCCCGCACGAACTCGGCACGGGCCGTCCTGATCAGCTCGACCCCCTCGTCCAGCGTGTCGCCGAGGACGTCGAGGAAGGCGGGGGCCACCCCGTCCGGCACCAGATCCGCGAGCGGCTCGACCGCACTCGGCAGGCCCCGCAGCAGCCTGCTCCGCCAGCGCCCGAACAGCAGCGCCTCATGCGGGGCGCCCAGCATCATCAGGGCGGCGTGCAGTTCGGGCACGGGCGAGGGCCGCGGCGCGAACCGCACCCGGGCGAAATCGTCCGCCGTGAAATGGATCCGGATCACGCACATCCCCCTGCTCCGCGCCAGCCTTTAGGCTCCCGCCGCAAGCTTCGCCCCGGCCCGGCGCCCGCCCCCAGGATGCCGTCCATGACTTCTTCCTCCGCACCCGGCCGCCGCATTCTCGTCAAGGGCGCCCTCGCCGGCGCCGCCGCCCTGCTGTTCGGCGCCGCCCCGGCCCCGGCCGCCGCCCGCGACGCGGCCCCGCTACTGCGACTGCGTCTGCCGGCGCCCGGCGGGCCCTACCCCGTCCGCGCCGACACCCAGTACCTCGCCGACCCCTCCCGCAACGACCCCTGGGACCGCGAGATCGGCGTACGCGAGCTCATGGTCACCGTCCTGCGGCCGGCCGCCCCCGGCCACCGCTTCCCGCGCGCTCCGCAGATGACCCCGGGCGCCGCCGCGTCCTTCACCGACCTCGCCCACTGGATCCACCAGCCGCTGCCGCGGACGGGAGTCGACTGGGCGGCCACGCTCACCCACGCACGGACCGGCGCCCGGCCCCGGCCCGTGCGTGGGCGCCCCGTACTGCTCTACAGCCCCGGCGGCGGCGACGCCCGCACGATGGGCAGCTCCCTCGCGGTGGACCTCGCCTCGTACGGCTGGACAGTCATCACCGTCGACCACCCCGGAGACGCGAGCGAGGTGGAGTTCCCCGACGAGCGGCCGAACCGCGAACGGGTACGGGAGACCGTACTGCTCGGCCCACCCGACGCGGCCACCTTCCGCACCATGATCGACACCCGGGTGGCCGACCTCCGCTTCGTCCTGGACGCACTGGGCCTCGACCGGGTCGGCGTCTACGGCCATTCCGCGGGCGGCACCGCGGTCGCACAGGCGCTCCACGAGGACCGGCGGATCGCCGCCGCCGTGAACCTGGAGGGGTATCTCGACCAGATGGACGGCGAACTCCTCCCGGTGGCCAGGCAGGCGACGGACCGGCCGCTGCTCCTGGCCGGCACGGACGGCTTCCGCGACGCCCGCCTGGACCGCTCCTGGGCAGCGCTCCTCGCCCACGGTGGCCCGGTCGCCCGGCGGCAGCTCGACAACACCCAGCACTGGGCCTTCACCGACTACGCGTCCCTCGTCCCCCAGCTCCAGCGGGCCGGCCTGATGACCGCCGCCGGACGCGCCGCCATGGTGGGCCGAGCCGACCCGCGCGCCACCGTGCCCGCCGTGCGCCACCTCGTACGCTCGTTCTTCGCCCGCCACCTGCCGAAGTGAGCGCCGCCAAACCGTTGACCAGCGCCGTCGCTTGACTGGTTCTGGCTCAACTTCTGTGGTGTGGGCACGCTGAGCGATGACTGCCTACTCGAGATCGTTCCCCTCGAGACGTTGCTCGACCAGGCCGTTACGGCACCGACGCGATGCCTCCGTCGACGCGCAGGTCGATGCCGTTGATGTAGCCGGCCAGCGGACTGACGAGAAACGCGACCGCTGCCGCGACATCTTCCGCAGTGCCGAGCCTGCCCGTCGGGTTCGGGGCGTACTCGGCCACCACCTGCGGTTCCAACTCCGTCCATTGCCCTGGCCGGCCTCGTGCCGCCGCTCCCTCTTCGAACATCCGCCGCATGCCGTCCGTGACGATGACACCGGGGCTCACCGTGTTCGCGGTGATGCCGGATCCGGCCAGATGCTGGGCCAGGCCGGTTGTCATGTTGACCACCGCCGCCTTCGCCGCCGAATACTCGACCATGTTCGGCAAGGGAGTTGTCGCGGCCCGGCTTCCCACATTGACCACCCGCCCCCACCCGCGCTCGCGCATCCGAGGCACCAGGGCCTGGATCATCCGCACGGCGGACACGACGTTCCCGTTGATCGCGTCCAACCACGCCGCCGGCTCCGCCGTTTCCCAGTCATGCTCGGCGAATGGGCCGGCGTTGTTGACCAATATCTCCACGCCCCACGCGCGGGCCCGCGCGGCCACCGCACCGGCGGCATCGTCATCAGCAAGGTCCCCCAGCACGGTGTCCACTACCCCGCCAGCGGCACGAAGCCGTGCCGCGACCCCGCCGACACGCTCAGGGTCGCGACCGTGCACCAAGACGGCGCACCCTTCATCGACCAGCCGCTGGGCCACCGCAGCGCCGATCCCTCCGCTGCTCCCCGTCACCATCGCTCGTCGTCCCGCCAGTTCCAGGTTCATATATCGGGAGGCTAGTCCGGGCCTGTGACGGGCGTTCGCCGGCCACCACCCGACCCCACTCGCAGATGTCTAAATCTGAAAATCAGATCGCCTACAGCGGAAACATCTGTTGGACAGCACTACGGCCATGGCCAAGGATCCCTCGTGCGGTAGCACCCACAGCACAGTCGACGCGACACCGGGATGCACTACCGCCTGAGTGGAGGCTGAAAGTTGAGTGAAGAGACTGAGGTAGTCGTCGTCGGCGCGGGCCAGGCGGGCGTGGCGATGAGCGAGCACCTGGGAGCCCACGGGGTGCCGCATATCGTCCTGGAGCGGCACCGTATCGCCGAGCGGTGGCGCTCGGAGCGGTGGGATTCCCTGGTGGCGAACGGGCCCGCGTGGCACGACCGGTTCCCGGGTTTGGAGTTCTCCGACGTCGACCCGGACGTCCACCCCGACGCCTTCGCCTCGAAGGAGCAGATCGCCGACTACTTCGTCACCTACGCCGAGAAGATAGGCGCCCCGATCCGGTGCGGTGTCGAGGTGACCTCGGTACGGAGGCGGACCGGTCGGCCCGGCTTCCGGGTCGAGACCTCGCAGGGCCCCATCGACGCGCGCTTCGTCGTGGCCGCGACCGGGCCGTTCCAGCGGCCCGTGATCCCGCCCATCGTCCCGGACGGCGCCGTCCCCGTGCAGCTCCACTCCAGCGGGTACCGCAACCCGGAGCAGCTTCCCGAGGGCGCGGTCCTCGTGGTCGGGGCCGGCTCCTCGGGGGTCCAGATCGCCGATGAGCTGCGCCGCTCCGGCCGCCGGGTCTTCCTCTCCGTCGGCCCGCACGACCGTCCCGCCCGCCAGTACCGCGGACGTGACTTCTGCTGGTGGCTCGGTGTGCTCGGGCGCTGGGACGCCGAGACGCCTCCCCAGGGTGCCGAACACGTCACCATCGCGGTGAGCGGCGCCCGCGGCGGCCACACCGTGGACTTCCGGGCCCTGGCCGCCGACGGCGTCGAACTCGTCGGTCTGACCGCGTCCTACGAGAACGGTGTGCTGCGCTTCGCGCCGGATCTCGCCACCAACATCGCGCTCGGCGACGCGAAGTACCTCGAGCTCCTCCGGGCGGCCGACGCGTATGTCGAGCGCAATGGGCTCGACCTCCCCGAGGAGCCGCAGGCCCACGACCTCGGGCCGGACCCGGAAGGCGTGGCCGACCCCCGGCTGGAGCTCGATTTGGCCGCGGCCGGTGTCACCTCGATCGTCTGGGCGACGGGCTTCGCCACCGACTACGGCTGGCTCGAGGTCGACGCGTTCGACGAGAACGGCCGGCCGGACCAGCGGCGCGGGGTGTCCGGCGAGCCCGGCGTGTACTTCCTGGGCCTGCCCTGGCTGTCCCGCCGCGGATCGAGCTTCATCTGGGGCGTGTGGCACGACGCCGGATACATCGCCGATCACATCACGACCCAGCGGGGCTATCTCGCGTACGGCACCACCGACCGGCCCGGCGCCGCGTCGGCGGCCTGGAAGAACTGAGGAGCAGACGATGACCTCCACGAGCGAAGGCCGCCGGGCGAACGCCGTCAAGGCCCCGGTCGTTGCCGGCGGGCACACCCGGATCCGTCCGTTCAACACCCGCGACACCTATCCCGAGCAGAACCTCGACAACGACCTCTGCCAGGCCGTCGTCGCCGGCGACACCGTGTACGTCCGCGGCCAGATCGGCCAGGACCTCGACACCAGCGAATCGGTGGGCATCGGCGACGCCGAGGCACAGGCCGAACAGGCCATGGCGAACATCAAAATGCTGCTCGAAGAGGCGGGCAGCCGGATGGAACACCTGGTCAAGCTGACCATCTATCTGATCGACCCGCGCTACCGCGAGGCGGTGTACCGCACCGTGGGCCGCTGGACCAAGGGCGTCCACCCCATCTCCACCGGCCTGGTCGTCTCGGCCCTGGCCCGTCCGGAGTGGCTGTGCGAGATCGACGCCGTCGCCGTGATCCCCGCCGTCGCCGTGATCCCCGAGGAGGCGCGGGCATGACCTTCTCCCTGGTGGTCCGCGACGGCGAGCGGTTCGGCATCGCGGTCAGCTCGTCCAGTCCGGCGGTCGCCGCCCGGGTCGCCCATCTGCGGCCCGGGGTCGGCGCGGCGGCGTCCCAGAACGTCACCGACCCCACGCTCGGCACCAGCCTGCTGGCGGAACTGGCGGACCACGGCGACGCGGAACGCGCCCTGGCCAGTGTCACCGGCGCGGCGCGGAACGTGAAGTCCATCGCCCACCGTCAGCTCACCGTGCTGGGCCGCTCCGGGCCCGGGTTCGTCCACAGCGGCGCGCACACCCTGGGCAAGCACGCCTCGGCCACCGCCGAGGGCGCGGTGGCGGCGGGCAACATGCTGTGCGGCGAGCACATCCCCCGCGTTCTCCTCGACGCGTACTCCGCCGCCCCGGGGGAGCTGGAGGAGCGGCTGGTCACCGCCCTCAAAGCCGCGGTCGAGGCCGGTGGCGAGGAGGGGCCGGTGCACTCCGCGGGCCTCGCGGTCGTCGCGGACGTGGACTGGCGGGTGACCGACCTGCGCGTGGACTGGGCCGACGACCCCGTCGACCGGCTCGCCGAACTCCTCGCCGTCTGGCTTCCGCAGCGGGACGACTATGTGCGCCGTGGACTCGACCCCGCCTCCGCCCCCTCGTACGGCGTCCCGGGCGACCTGTGATGGGGACGATGGGGACCAAGGGGACGACGGAGACCACGGGGACGATGGGCACGATGGGCAGGCTCAAAGAGGCCGCCCGGCGCGAGGTCGACCGGCACGCCGAGGAGCTGATCCGGCTGTCCGAGCGGCTGCACGCCGACCCGGAGACGGCCTGGGAGGAACACCGGGCGGCGGCCGCCGTACCCGAGCCGCTGGAGCGCGCCGGATTCGACATCACCACGTCCTACCTGGACCTGGAGACCGCCTTCCACGCCCGGTTCGGCAGCGGGCCCGTGCGGATCGCGCTGTGCGCCGAGTACGACGCGCTGCCCGGCCTCGGCCACGCCTGCGGGCACAACCTCATCGCGGCGAGCTCGGTCGGTGCCGCGCTCGGCCTCGCCGCCGTCGCCGACGACGCGGGCCTCACCGTCGAGGTCTATGGCACCCCGGCGGAGGAGGGCGGCGGCGGCAAGATCGAGATGCTCGACCGGGGCGCCTTCGCCGGGGCGGACCTCGCGATGATGGTGCACCCGGCGCCGGTCGACGTGGCCGAGGCCCGTCCGTTCGCGGTCAGCCACTCCAAGATCTCGTACACCGGTAGGTCCGCACACGCCGCGGCCTACCCCGAGGCCGGGATCAACGCGGCCGACGCCTTCACCGTGGCCCAGGTCGCGATCGGGCTGCTCCGCCAGCAACTGCCCGCCTCCGCCCGGGTGCACGGCGTGGTGACCCACGCCGGGGACGCCCCGAACGCCATCCCGGAGCGGGCCACCGGCCGCTGGTACGTCAGGGCGGAGACCCTCGCCGAACTGGCCGAGCTGGAGCCACGGGTCATCCGGGCCTTCGAGGCGGGCGCCCTCGCCACCGGGTGCGAGCTGGAGATCGAGCCGGAGAGCAAGCCGTACGCGGAGTTCCGCACCGACGAGGCCGCTCTTGCCCACTACCGCGCGAACGCCCTCGCCCTGGGACGGGAGTTCGCGCCACCGGGCCAGGCCGCCCGGATGAACCGCGCCTCCACCGACATGGGCAACGTCTCGCAGACGGTGCCCGCCATCCACCCGTACATCGGCATCGGCTCGCTGCCCGCCACCAACCACCAGCACGAGTTCGCCGCGTACTGCGTGGGCGCAAACGCCCAGCGGGCCCTGCTCGACGGGGCGGTGGCGCTGGCCTGGACCGGTGTGGACCGGAGCGCGAGCCGAGACGCGAGCGCGAGTTCCTGACCGAGGCGGACCCGTACACACCTCCCTGACCGAGGCGCCCCCCGCACACGGCGCCCGCACCGTCTCCCGACCGAGGCGCCCCGCACAGCTCCGGCTTCTCCCACCCCATCCCCAAGGAGGCGCGCATGCCCACCACTCACACCGACGTCACCACGTCCGAGGTCGACGTGGCCACCGACGTCGTCGCACTGCGCAGAAGCGTTGCCGCGGGAGCCGTCGGCGTGTTCGTGCACTGGTTCGACTGGGCCGCCTACGCCTATCTCGCCGGCACCGTCGCGACCGTGTTCTTCCCGGACGAGAACAGCACCACCGGACTGCTCGCCGTGTTCGGCGTGTTCGCCGTGTCCTTCGGCATCCGGCCCATCGGCGCCCTGGTGTTCGGACCGCTCGGTGACCGGATCGGCCGCAAGCGCACACTGTCGCTGGTCATCTTCATGATGTCCGGCGCGACCCTGACGATCGGTCTGCTGCCCGGCTACGCGGCGATCGGGGTCGCCGCCCCGGTGCTCCTGGTGGTCCTGCGCCTGATCCAGGGATTCGCGGCGGGCGGCGAGTTCGGCAGCGCGGCGAGCTTCCTCGCCGAGAGCGCACCCCGGCGCCGCCGCGGATTCGGGGTGAGCTGGCTGGAGGTCGGCTCGCTGCTGGGCTTCCTCGCCGGTTCGTTCGTCTATCTGCTGCTGTCGACGGGGCTCGACGAGGACCAGTTGACCGCCTGGGGCTGGCGCGTTCCCTTCCTCGTCTCCGCGCCGCTCGGCGTCATCGGCTTCATCATCCGCAACAAGATCGAGGACACCCCCGAGTACCGGACGCTCGAAGCCAACGACACCGTGCCGCGCACCCCCGTCCGGGAGTTGCTCCGCCGCCACAAGCGGCATCTGCTCCAGGCCGCGGGCCTGATGGCCGCCATGCACGTGCCCTTCTACATGGTGCTGACGTACCTGGTCACCTACGAGACCGACCACCTGGGACACTCGGCCGGCAGCGCCGCCCTGCTGTCCACGGTGATCTCACTGCTGGGGCTGGTGCTGGTCCCGGTGTTCGGGCTGCTGTCCGACCGTGTGGGCCGCAAACCGGTCTTCGTCGGGGCCACCGCGGCCCTCCTGGTCCTCGCCACCCCCGCGTTCCTCCTCATGCGGACCGGGCTCGCCGGAACCTGGATCGCCGGGCTGCTGCTCGGCGCGATCCTCGCCGCGATCCTCGGCACCTACGCGGTGTGGTCGGCGGAGATCTTCCCCACCCGCACCCGCCAGAGCGGCCTGTCCATCGCCTACAACCTCACCGCCGCCCTCTTCGCCGGCACCGTGCCGTACCTGATGACCGTGCTCATCTCCGCGACCGGCAGCACCCTGCTGCCCGGCCCCTACCTGATGGTGTTCGCCGTTGGCGGCCTCATCGCCGCCCTGTCCCTCGAGGAGACCGCCGGTTCGGCCCTGCTGCGCCCCGAGGACGTCTCCGACGCGCCCGCGCAGCGCCACCAGGCACCGCCCGCATAGGTCCGCCTAGGGGTCCGCCCAGGGGCCGGCCGCCGCATAGGGTCGGCAGCGGCACGGACACCGATCACCAGGCGCGAGGGTCAGGCATGACGTCACCGGTGGGTTTCACCCTCCTCCAGCTTCGCTACTTCCTCGTGGCCGCCGAGCGCGGTTCGATGACGGAGGCGTCGGGGGCGCTCCATATCGCGCAGTCCGCCGTGTCCGCGGCCATCCACAACCTGGAGCGCGACCTGCGGGTGCAGTTGTTCATCCGCCGCAGGGGCCGGGGACTGACCCTGACACCCGCGGGGGAGCGGCTTCAGCAGCAGGCGCGGGAGCTGCTGGCCCGTGCGCGCGAGATCGAGCGGGAGGCCCGGGGGGACGGCGAGACGATCTCCGGGCCGGTGGCCGTCGGCTGCTTCGTGACGCTGGCCCCGTACTATCTGCCGCCCCTGTTCAGCGAATGCACCGACCGCTACCCGGGCATCGAGATCGACGTGGTGGAGGGAGAGACGGACCAGCTCGTCCAGGCCCTGGGCGCGGGGCGCATCGACTTCGCCCTCACCTACGACCTCGGGCTCACGGCCGAGATGGATCTGCGCAGCGAGACGATCGCGCGGGCCCCGGCGTATGTCATCGTCGCGGCCGACCACCCGCTGGCCCGGCAGGGCTCCGTGGAGCTGGCCGAACTGTCCGCGGAACCCCTCGTCCTGCTCGATCTGCCCCACAGCCGCGACTACTTCCGCTCCCTGGTCGCCGCCACCGGCACCGCACCCGATGTCCGCTACCGCACCCGGAGCTATGAAACCGTACGTTCCCTGGTGGCGCGGGGGCTCGGATACTCCGTGCTGAACCAGCGGCCGGCGACCGGCCAGACCTACGGCGGCGGCGAGATCGCGGAACTGGAGCTACGGGACGGAAGCCCCCCGCTCGAAGTCAAGATCGCCTCGGTGAAGGGCATGACCCAGACCGGCCGCGCCCGTGCGGTGATGGAGCTGCTGCGGGAGATCGCCCCCCGCCCCGCCGGGGCCTGAACAACACGGAACCGGACCGGGCCCCCCTGGGGCCGCGGCCGTCCGTGGTCAGGCGCTCGGCACGGCGATGACCGGACAGCGCGCATGCTGCGTCACGCCCTGGCTGACGGAGCCCAGCAGCAGACCGGTGAACCCGCCGTGTCCGCGTGTGCCCACGACCAGGCCGAGGGAGTGTTCGGACGCCTCGGTCAGGACCTGCACCGGATGGCCCGGTACGACCTCCTGGCGCAGCTCCACCTCCGGATGGTCGGCGGTACGCCCCGCGACGGTCTCCGACAGCAGCCGACGGCACTCCTGGACGGCGGCCTCCTCGTCCGGGTTTCCGAGCCGCGGAGGTTGCCATACGCAGAGGGCGCGCAGGGCCGAGCCATGCACGGCGGCCTCGTCGAAGGCGAAGTCGACGGCGGCCGCGGAATGACGGCTGCCGTCGACCCCGACCACGAAATGCGGCTGCCGCGCGGGGACGTGCTCCGCCTCGGAGACATGCTCTCCCCCGGGGGCATGTTCCGCCTCGGGGACGTGCTCCGGCTCCGGCACGACCACCACGGGGCAGGGCGCGTGGGCGATGAGCGGCAGGGCGACGGCGGCGGAGGTGAAGACCTCCTGAAGAGCGCTCAGACGCCAGGATCCGACGACCACTACCGTGGCGTTCCGCGCCTGCTCACGCAGCACCCACGCAGGATGCCCCTCGGCCAGCAGCCCCGATACCCGCACCCGCGGATGCCGGGACTCGACGAAGGCCACCGCCTCCTTCAGCAGGCGATCCCCCGTCGTGTGCAGCGACTCGTTCCACTCCTCCCAGGACGGCCGCCCACCCGTCGGCCGGTACCCGGGGGTCGGCAGGTTCTGCGCGAGGACCAGCAGCAGCGGCAGCCGGCGCCGGTCCGCCTCGTCGGCGGCCCAGCCGAGCGCCGCGCGTCTGCCCGGATCGGGGTCGAGGCCGACCACGATCGGTTCATCTCCGTGTGCGTGCGCCATCGCCGACCTCCTATGGCTCCTCCGACCGGCACATCGCGCCGGAGCGTCCCCCGGCGTCCACGCCCCTCGGCCACACGGCCTCGGCCGTCGCTTCCGTGGGCTCGGCCAGTCATGGCCTGTCACCTCGCGAAACGACGGCAGCCGGCCACTTCCATGCTGCGCGCCCCCGCGCCACCCTGCGAATCGGACACCGAACGCTCGCAGCGGGGTCGGCCGTGACCGCGCGGCAGCTCAGGCGGAGCGCCGCGCCAGACTCTCCAGGACGGCCACCGCCCGATCGGCGTCCTCATACGGGACGAACAGGTGGTCGTGATGGAACCCGGCGACGACGTTGCAGCTCAGCCCGGCATCGGCGAGCTCCCGCGAGACCGCGGCAGTCAGCCCGACCGCCTCGAGCGCGGAATGGACACGCAAAGTGATCCAGCCGGCCACATAGCCGTATGCCAGCCCGGCCGCATCCGCCTCGGCACGGGGGACCACCAGGGTGAGGCCCTCATCCTCGGCGACTGTGACCACAGGGGTGACACCGGAGGGGATACCACCCTCGACCGTGGTGAACACGAAGCGGCCGGGATTCAGCTCCGGACGCATGCCACTCAACAGTTTCCGCAGGTCACTCTCGCCGGTCATGACCGCCACCTTACGCACTACGGTCGGCCCTCGCGGCTCGCCGGACCGGTCCGAAAGCAAGCCCGCCCGCGCGCTCGTAGAGGCGCAAGGCCCACGTGGATCACTCCGGAATCGGCTGGACGTCTTCCGCGCATTCCACGATCATTCACGCCGTGACAGATGAAGCCGATCGCCAGCGGCCGTTCCCCGTCAGCCGGAAGCCCGTGCGCTTCGTCGAACTGTCCGGCGAGGTGATGTCCGCTCTACTCGACGGGGACCTGCCCGCGGCCAGCAGGATGGCTGGGGTGGCTCTCACTGGGGACTTCGTCAGCGACAGGGCGCGGTGGCTGTGGAGGTTGCGACTCGGACAGATGGACGCGGATCCCGGCCAGGCCCGGTGGATGGCGCGGCAGGCGGCAGTCGGGGATGAGGGTCTCGTCGTAGGACACGCGGGGTTCCACGGACCACCCGATGAGGGGGGCATGGTCGAGATCGGCTACTCGGTTGCTCCCGAGTTTCGCCGTCGGGGGTATGCGCGGGCCATGCTGATCGAGTTGCTGCGTCGGGCCGCCGCCGAGCCTGCGGTCACGACCGTGCGGGCGACGATCAGTCCCGACAATCTCGCGTCCTTGGCCACGATCTCCGGCTTCGGTTTCGTGGAGGTCGGGGAACAGTGGGACGAAGAGGACGGTCTCGAACTCATCTTCGAAGTCCCCGCCGACCGGAACCAGGATCGGGCCGCCACGGGCAGCCGAGCATCATGACGGCCACCACGCCCAGGACCAGCGCGGTATTACCAGTGGTGGCGATGAGTCCTGCGGCGTTCGGCAGTCGTACTGTCGAACCCGTTACGGAGGAGGACTTCCGATGCGCAGCGTGACCTATTCGATGGGCGTCTCACTGGACGGCTACATCGTCGGGCCGGACGGCGGCTTCGACTGGACGGCGCCCAGCGAGGACGTCTTTCGTCTCTCCATCGACGAGATCCGTGAGGTCGGCGTCCACCTGATGGGACGCCGACTGTACGAGACGATGCTGTACTGGGAGACCGCCGACCAGGACCCATCGCTCGATGACTCCATGCTCGAGTGGGCCGCGCTCTGGAAGCCGCTCCCCAAGGTGGTGTTCTCCACCACGCTGTCGGCGGTGCAGGGCCATGCCCGCCTGGTCTCCGGCGGCCTGGCGGAGGAGATCGAGCGGTTGCGAGCCGAGCCGGGGGAGGGCGATATCGCGATCGGCGGCGCGACTCTCGCCGCCGAGGCGGACGCGTCGGGTCTGATCGACGAGTACCGGGCCAGGGTCTACCCGGTGCTGGTCGGCGGTGGCATTCCGTTCTTTCCCCGGCACGAGCGCCGGGTGGATCTCGAACTCGTGGAGACCCGCACCTTCAGCTCGAAAGTCGTCTACCTCCGCTACCGCGTGGCGCGCTAGCCGACTCGTCCGCCGAACCCGGAAATGGTCGTGGCTGAGGAGACGTCAGGAAGCCCTCTTCACGCTTGCCTGTTTTCGAAGTCCTGGCAGGTCTAGGCTCGCCTGGTGACCTTGGAATGGCGACATGTAATCGTTCACACCGCAGATCCGGCGGCCCTGGGACAGTGGTGGGCCGAGGCTCTTGGCTGGGTTGTGGTCCACTCCTCTGATGTGGAGTTCGCGATCCGCCCGGAGCCGGATCGTGTGCCGGGGTTGGAGTTCGTCCTGCTCGATGAGCCCAAGAAGGCCAAGAGCCGACTGCATCTCGACTTCGTCCCTGACGATCAGGAAGCCGAGGTGGCTCGCCTCGAGGCTCTTGGCGCACAGCGTGTCGATATCGGCCAGGGTGACCAGCCGTGGGTTGTCATGGCAGACCCCGAAGGCAACGAGTTCTGTGTCCTCGGCCGGCGGCGCCAGTAACTGAGCGCCGTCGGCCCGGCTCGACCGCGGCTGCCGTCACAGGCTCATTGGCTGACAGGCTCACAGGCTCAGCAGCAGGTCCCGGACCGCTTCAGGCTGGGAGAGGAACGGGTGGTGGCCGGCGTCGAGTTCGACGACGCTGTCGGCCCGGCGGGCGAACTCCCGCTGTAGCCGCGCTGGGGTGCCCCGGTCCTGGGCGCAGACGAGGTACGTCGAGGGCAACTGCTGCCATGCGGCCGCCCCGACCGGCTGCCCGGTCACCCGCACGCTCTGCCGTGCGAGGTGGTCCGCCGCCTGTGCCTGGAGCTCGGGGTCGCAGTCTCGCAGGAACGTGTCCACGAGCAGTTCGGGGCGGACCCCGAACGTGCCGGCGTCGGGATCGACGTCGAGGAACGGGGCGGGGCCGCCGTCCCCGAAATCCGACAGGCTCTGCCCGACCTCGGGCAGATAGCTGGAGACCAGCAGCAGGTGGCGCACCGACCCGACTCCCGCGGCGGCTTCCGCGGTGACGATGCCGCCGTAGCTGTGGGCGACCACGACGGTCGGCTCGTCGCCTGCCTGGAGCACCTGCCGCACCGCGGCCACATCCTCTGGCAGTCCCGGCCCGCCGACACCACCGGGCGGGCCCGCCTCGCCGCAGCTCGGCAGCGCCGGTGTCACGCTCGGCACCCCTCGCTCCTTCAGCAGCTCGGCGGTGCGGTGCCACCACCACGACCCGTCCCGTACGCACGCCCCGTGCACGAACACAACCCTCATAGCCACCTCCACGTCGGCCCCGACCGCCCTGCCGGAATATAGACGTAGTAGCCGTTACGTGATCCATCACTTCGGCACCCGCGGCGCCCTGCTGCGGGCCGTCCTCGGGCGGGCGTGCCCGAGCCTGCCAATGAGCCCGCGCGTGAATACGCGCCCGGTTCCCCGGAAGCGATTCGGCTGCGTGCCGAGATCGACCGGATTCGCGGGAACACGGTCCTCACCCTCACCGATCGCACCAGCCCGCGCTGCGCGACACTACGGGCATGACCTACGTCAACGACAAGCCCCGCCGGGGCGCTCATGGGCCGGCAGTACTTCGGCGGACCTACCCCTACATGGCCACCGCCGGAAACTGAACCAGGAGCAGGAGCAGGAGCAGGAGCAGGAGCAGGAGCAGGACCAGGACCAGGACCAGGAGCTGAGCACCCGCACCGCCCCCGTACTGCCCCGGACCCAAGCCGTACCCCCGACACTCCGACACTCCTGCCACTGAACCCGATCGGCCAGGCCGGCCGGGATGGAGACGAACTCGACATGCAATCACCGAAGAAGCCCACCGGAGAACCGGGAAACGGCTCGGCCGACACCGCACACATCATCCCGATGGACACGCTCGAACCCCAGCGGTGGGCCAACGGACGAGGCTGGACCCGCGAGATCCACCGTGAGCCCGCCGCGGATTCCCCGGAGACGGCCGCGTGGCGGCTGAGCCTCGCGGACATCGAGGACACCGGCCCCTTCTCACCCTTCCCCGGGATGCAGCGCCATCTGCTGTCGGCCGCCCCCGTGCCCCTTCAGCTCTCCATCGACGGCGCCGTCCACGATCTGCGGTACACCCAGATCGTCACGTTCGCCGGGACCGCCGAGGTGGCCACGACCGCCGTTCACGGCAGGGCGCGGGCGCTCAACCTCATGGTGCGCAGCGACATCCGCGGCAGCCTCGACCTCCTCGGGGGCGACGCGCAACTGTCGGTCTCGGCCGCGTTCGCCACCGCTCTGGTGGTCCTCGACGGCACTGTCGCGCTGGGCGGCCGACGGCTGGAGCGCTTCGACACGATCCTTCCCGGCGCCGAAGAGACACCACTCACTCTCCAGGACGCGACCGTGGCCCGGGTCCGTGTCGAGACGTCGGCGACGGATGCCACGCCCGCCCCCGCCTAGGCAGTGGCTTCAAAAGGTCATCGTTGGTGGATCATGGTGTGGTGATACGTCGGCATGAACTGTCCGATGCCGATTGGGAGTTCGTCCGGCCACTGCTGCCCGAGTCGTTGCGGGGGCGGAAGCGGCTGGACGACCGCAGGGTCCTGAGCGGGATCGTGTGGAAGTTCCGGGCTGGGACGGCCTGGCGGGATGTGCCCGACCGTTACGGGCCGTGGGCCACGCTGCATACGCGTTTCCGCAGGCGGGCGGCGGACGGGACGTTCGACCGGATGCCGCGGGCCGCGCAGGCGAAGGCGGACGCCGCGGGCGACGTCGAGTGGCCGATGTCGGTCGGTTCCACGATCGTCCGCGCCCACCAGCACGCGGCCGGAGCCCGAAAAGGGGGGCTCCGCGACCCGGCCCTCGGCCGGTCCCGAGGCGGTCTGACCAGCAAGATCCACCTGACCTGCGACGGCCGGGGCCGTCCGCTCGCCTTCGTCGTCACGGGCGGCAACACCGACGACTGCACCCGGTTCACCGCCGTGATGGAAGCGATCCTGGTGCCCCGGACAGGGCCGGGACGACCCCGGACCCGGCCCGGTCACGTCCTCGGCGACAAGGACTACAGCTCGAAAGCGATCCGCACCTGACTCCGTCGGCGGGGCATCCCGCACACGATTCCCGAGCGGGCCGACCAGGTCCGCAACCGGGCCCGGCGAGGCAGCTGCGGAGGCCGCCCGCCGGCCTTCGACCGTCAGCTCTACAAGCGGCGCAACGTCGTGGAGCGCTGCCTCACCCGCCTCAACCGCCTCAAGCAGCGGCGCGGCATCGCCATTCGCTACGACAAGACCATCCAGTCCTACGAAGCAGCCGTCACCCTCGCATCACTCCTGATGTGGGCGTGACATTTGACGACAGAACCTAGGGCGACGGCCTCGTCCATTTCGGCCGCGCCGCGATAACTCCCCGTGAGGTCGTATGCCTCCAGGATTTCCTGGATCTCCCTGCTGTTCTTCACACCGGCCAGCTTCGCTGGCCGGTGCCCGTCCAGGTCCGGGGAGGTATCGGCCGCCAGTGGGGAAGCTCGCGGCCACAAAATACTAGATAAACGGCCGCCTACGGGGAGTATCCACTGGCCGCCGTCAACCAGGCAAGGGTGGCTCTCGCAGTACCTGTATCACCAGGGTCTCCCAGACGTCCAGGACGCCTGTCAACCTGTTTGAGTCGGCTCCCAGCTACACAGAGGAGAAGTAATGGATCCACGGGAGGCGCGCACGGCGGCCGCCCGAGAACCCGTCCCAGGCGCCCTGAACGAAAGCGCCGACAACACTCCATGGACACGCACTGCAGCTTTACCCCCCATCAGTTCAATTCAGATGCACCGGACGCGCGACCGTGTCAGCACATGCTTCCACGACATAAGGGACGAAGACCAATGGCGGACAACCAGTTCACCACTCACGCAGACCTTTTCGATCTGAGTGGAAAGTGCGCACTTGTCACTGGCGGCACCAGGGGCATTGGGATGATGATAGCGCGCGGCCTTCTGCAGGCGGGCGCCCGCGTCATTATCAGCTCACGCAAGGCAGACACGTGCGCGGAGGCACAGCATCTACTGTCCGAATTCGGCGACGTTCAAGCAATCCCCGCCGACCTGTCCAGGTACGACGAGTGTCAGCGCCTCGCTGATCTTGTCAAGGCCGACTCGGAACGCCTGGACATCCTCGTCAACAACGCGGGAGCGATGTGGCGCGAGCCGCTGGAGACGTTCCCGGACGAGGCCTGGGACGCAGTGATCGACCTCAACCTCAAGTCGCCGTTCTGGCTGGTGCAGGCGCTGCTCCCCGCACTTCGCAGGGCGGGCACCGCCGATGATCCCGCGCGGATCATCAACATCGGCAGTATCGCCGCCATCCACGTCGCCGAGTCGCCCAACTACTCGTACGCCAGCAGCAAAGCGGCACTCCATCAACTCACCAGAGTGCTTGCCAGAGAACTGGGCCCACAGCACGTCACGGTGAACGCGGTGGCCCCAGGACCGTTCCCGTCGCAGATGATGGCGTCCACGCTCGATGCCATCGGCGACACGATCGCGGCGAAGGCCCCTCTGCGCCGGCTCGGCCGCGACGACGACATGGCAGGTATCGCCGTGTTCCTCGCTGGCCGGGCCGGATGTTACCTCACGGGCACCATCATCCCGGTCGACGGCGGCATCGCCACGACCGCATCAGGTACCTAGGCGTCGGCCGGTTCGGGCGGCGGCGGCTCTCGGTGGGTGCGGGCTCCCATGGCCCGCGGGAGTACGCCTGGGCCCGGGTCCCGATCCGCATCTGCTGGGCGCCGGGCCGGGGGGTGCCCCTATGTGTTTGGTCAAGGTCGAAGGCCAGTAGGTTCGTGTGGTCGAGAGTGGGGTCAAGCCGTAGGGGTGTGCATGGGGGATGGCCAGGTCACGATCAAGCTCACGAGTGACGAGGCACTGGTGCTGTCGCACTGGCTGGAGAAGCTCCAGATGACGGACCTCAGTCGCGTCGTCGACGATCCAGCGGTCTGGGCACCGATCCATCGGATCGCCGGAACGCTGGACAAAGTGCTTCCTGAGCTGTTCGCCCCTGACTATGACCAGCGGCTTGAGGACGCTCGTCAGCGACTTCGACCGGATGACTGACCGATCGGTCTGACCCTCATCTGGCCTCTGCGGGTTGGGGTTCATAGAAGGTGCCGTCGCGGAGCATGGCGAAGAGGACGTCTGCCCGGCGTCGGGCCAGGCAGAGCAGGGCCTGGGTGTGGTGCTTGCCCTGGGCGATCTTCTTGTCGTAGTGGGCCCGGGATGCGGGGTCGCCCAGGGCGGCGAACGCGGATAGGAAGAAGGCCCGTTTGAGCTGCTTGTTTCCTCTCCTGGATGGCTGTTCGCCGCGGATCGAGGAACCCGAGCTCCGGGTCGCCGGGGCGAGTCCGGCGTAGGCGGCGAGGTGGCCGGCGGTGGGGAAGGTGCTGCCGTCACCGACCTCGATCAGGATGCGGGCTCCGGTCCTGACGCCAACTCCCGGCATGGACGTCAGGGCCTTCGAAAGAGGGTGGGCCTCCAGGAGTTCCCCGATCCGCCCGGCCAGCAGCTCGCGCTGGTCAAGGACGGCCGTCAGCGAAGTGGCCGGGCTCGGGACGATCAGTGCGGCCGCCTCAGTGCCGGGAACGGTGACGGTCTGCTCGTCCAACGCGGCGAAGATTTCCTCGACCAGCCGCTCGGCCATCCTCGGCGCCTTCGGCCGCAGCAGCGTGACCAGCCGCCGACGGCCGGCGTTGCGGATCTGGGCCGGGGATCCGAACCGTTCCAGCAGCGTGAGGACGGCCGGGTGCTGTAACCGCGGCCCCAGCACCCGTTCCAGCGACGGATGGATCTGCGTCAACAGGCCATGCAGCCGGTTCGCGACCCGGGTGGCCTCGTCGGCCAGGTCGTCATCGAAGCCCACGATCATCTCCAGCTCGGCGATCGTCTCGTCCTCGCCGTCGATCGCCCGCAGCGTGTGGGGCATCGCGCGGGCCGCGTCCGCGATGATGAACGCGTCCTTCGCGTCCGTCTTCGCCTCACCCGGATACAAGTCTGCGATCCGCCGCATCGTCAGACCCGGCAGATAAGCGACCGGGCAGCCCATGTCCCGGGCCACCGCGAGCGGTAGTGCCCCGATCGAGGCTGGCTGGTCCACGACGACCAGCACCGTTCCGTGCTTGGTCTGGAGCTTCGCGAACAGCTCGCGGAGCTTGGGCTCAGTGTTGGGAAGGCGCTTGTCGAACGCCTTCTTTCCGGCCGGGGTGACGGCAGTGGCGTGGTGTTCGCCCTTGCCGACGTCCAGGCCGAGGAAGACGTCGATGTCACCGGTTTCGATCACGTGCAGGCCCCTCCATCACGCTTTCGTCCGGCCTGCCACGGCACCGAGCTGCCACATCCACGTTACGGAGAGTTCTTCCGGCCCGGGTGAAGCCGGTGCTCAAGCCCCTCATCAGCGGTCCGTCGATGCCTCCGGACCCGGTGACACCACCCCACGGATCATGAACAACAAGGGGGAAGTCATGCCGGACCCGAAGGCCGGGGGCCCCATTACGGAGCCACGAAAAGGTAACGGGGGGCACTGGCTGCTCGCCCGACGGTCCACCTCGAGCGGCGAGATCGCCTACTACATCTGCTTCGGGCCCCGACGAGCCACCTTGTCGAACCTGGCCTGGATCGCCGGATCACGCTGGGCCATCGAGGAGTGCTTTCAGCAGGCCAAAGGCGAGGCCGGGCTGGACAAGTACCAGGTCCGCGACTACCGAACCTGGTACGTCCACACCACCCTGTCCATGCCGGCCGCCGCATGGCTGGCCGGCACCCGCGC
The DNA here is from genome assembly GCF_047218265.1 of Streptomyces sp. CY-1. Taxonomy (NCBI): domain Bacteria; kingdom Bacillati; phylum Actinomycetota; class Actinomycetes; order Kitasatosporales; family Streptomycetaceae; genus Streptomyces; species Streptomyces sp. CY-1. Next base: position 1,396,489 of record NZ_CP178393.1, on the reverse strand, counting down.
CGCGGTCGCCCCGCAGACGGCCTCGGCAAACACCACGCCCAGCTCGAAGGCATGATCAACTGCACGCTGCCCGAGTTGCGGCGGCTGACCGCCGCGTTGCTGCTGGCGACACGCCCTCCCGTCGAACGCGTCTGGTCCTGGTCCCGATGGCGCCGCCGACGACAGCACCAAGCCCGCCTCTGCCACTACCGACGCCGCGGCTACATCATCTAGGCGCCGTTGCAGTATTAGCGGCCGAACACAGACTTCAACCGTTCGGGGACGCGCTCACCCTGGATCTGGATTTGGGCCGCGGCCGCCTCGATGCGTTGCAGGTCGCCGGACGTCAATTCGACATCGAGCGCTCCCAGGTTCTCTTCCAAGCGATGCAGTTTGGTTGTGCCGGGGATCGGCACGAACCACGGCTTCTGCGCCAGCACCCAGGCGAGAGCGATCTGGGCTGGTGTGGCTCCCTTGTCGTCGGCGATCTGCCGCAGCAAGTCGACCAGTGTTTGATTGGCCTGCCGTGCTTCAGGAGTGAAGCGCGGCAGCATGCGGCGGAGGTCGTTGTCGGCCAGCGATGTACGGGAGTCGATTGTGCCGGTCAGAAAGCCCTTGCCCAGCGGGCTGTATGGCACTAGGCCGATGCCCAGCTTCTCCAAGGTCGGAATGATCTCGGCTTGGTGGTCTCGCGTCCAGAGCGAGTATTCACTTTGCAGCGCCGTCACAGGCTGCACGCGGTGGGCTCGGCTAATCGTCGTCGCACCTGCCTCCGATAGACCGAAGTGCTTGACCTTACCTTCGGTGATCAGCTCCTTGACCGTGCCTGCTACGTCTTCGATGGGCACGTCGGGATCGACGCGGTGTTGGTAAAGAAGGTCAATGCAATCCGTTTGCAGACGCTGGAGCGAGGCCTCGGTCACTCGACGGATCTGCTCGGGTCGGCTATCGAGCCCCGACGCCGGGGTCGGCCCCTGCTCTCCGTGCTTGAGACCGAACTTGGTGGCAATCACCACCTGGTCGCGGACCGGCGCCAGCGCCTGACCGACCAGCTCTTCATTGGTAAAAGGGCCATAGACTTCGGCGGTGTCGAAGAATGTCACGCCGCGGTCAACCGCAGCCCGCAGCAGCCTCGTCATCTCGGCTGGGTCCGGGGACGGACCGTAGAAGAAACTCATGCCCATGCAACCGAGTCCCAGGGATGAAACTTCGAGGTGCTGTCCAAGTTTGCGTTTCTGCACTGGAGAATGCTCCTTCGGTACAGGTCATCTGACCCATTGTTCCGGCTGTTCAGCCGGAACCGGTCACAGCAGGTTAAGCCCGCCTTGCGGGCGGCGGGGAGGCCCTCCTGATACAGGTACTGTCGATGCCACCCTTGTCCGGCGGGCTGGCACTCTGTCCACGTGGAATTCTTCGTGCTGAGCTCGCGAATCGCCACGAAAGTGATTGAGCCACTTGTCGGGTCGGCATCAAGGGTGACAATGAATCGATGCGATCGGCGACGCGATCGCGGGGTCGGCCCCGCTACGCCGGCTTGGCCGCGACGACGACATGGCGGGATCGCCGTGTTCCTCGCCAGTCGGGCCGGGTCCTACCGCGGGCCTTTTCCTGCTACGACGCTGGGCGCATGCCGCGTGTGAGGGGGTGCGTAGCCATCGGGGTACCAGCAGAACCTCCCTTCGCCTGCGGACAGGGCCTATGGTGAAGGGGTGGCCACGATCGATCTACGCACTGAGATCAAGGAATTCCTGAGCTCCCGTCGCGCGCGGATCGCGCCCGAGCGGGCCGGACTGCCCGCCTACGGCGGCAACCGCCGGGTCAAAGGTCTGCGTCGCGAAGAGGTAGCTCTACTAGCAGGGGTATCGGTCGACTACTACGTGCGTATGGAGCGCGGCAGCCTCACCGGCGCCTCCGACGGGGTGCTCGACGCGTTGGCCTCTGCCTTGCAACTCGACGAGGCCGAGCGCGATCACCTATTCCACCTTGCGCGGCAGTCCAGGGCGCCCAGCGGTCCACGCCGCCGGCGACCCGCCGTGACGGTGCGTCCGGCGCTTCAGCAGGTGCTCGACGCCATCACCGATGCGCCGGCTTGGATTTGCAACGGCCGTTATGACGTGCTGGCCGTGAATCAACTTGCCCGCGCGCTGTATTCACCGGTGCTGGCCGACACGCGACGGCCGGCGAACACCGCGCGGTTCGTGTATCTAGATCCCGAAGCGGCAAAAACGTTCTTCGTCGACTATGACCGAATCGCCTGCGATGTGGCCGCGAAGCTACGCATGGAAGCCGGCCGCAATCCGCACGACGAGGAGCTGATCGCCCTAGTCGGTGAACTATCAACACGCAGTGAACTATTTAGGCAGCGGTGGGCATCTCGGGACGTTCGGCTCCACCGGTCCGGACGCAAGCGTGTGCACCATCCGGTAGCGGGCCAGCTCGACCTGGACGTCGAGTCGATGGAGCTGCCTGCCGAACCCGGCCTGCTCCTGAACGTCTACACCGCGCCCGCTGGCACGGCGACCGCGGACGGTCTAGCCCTATTGGCGTCGTGGGCGGCTAGCCAGGAGAGGCTTGCGACCGAGATTCAAGCACTCAGATGATATTCCAACCTTTTCAGTCCGTCTGAGTCAGCGCTGAACGATCGGCGAGAGCGTCGGGCCCACGTTGGGAATGCCTTTCGAGTGATCGTAAGTTGACTTGGGCTCCCGCAGTTGGGGCGCAGGCAAACCCAGTCGGGGTCGCCGTAGTACTCGCCGAAAATCGGGCGGATATGGCGAGTTGCGAAGTTATGGCCGGCGAGCCAAGACGCGGACCGAGTATCTGGGGGCCCGCCGGGATACTCGCGAAAGGGGCGGCCGTGCTGTCGGACGCTGATGAGGTCGAGCGGCACCCGTGCCCGCGCTGCCTGGCCGGGCCGGGCTCGCCCTGCCGGTCCCGTTCCGGCGCGGTCGCCGGGACGTATCACACCGGCCGGTTCGCCAAGGTCGCTCGACTGGCGAAGGAACTGCGCGTGCCGACTCCGGCCGACCGCGGACCGGGACAGCCATGGCGGCCAGGCACCCCGTCGTCGGCGCCGATCGCGCCGGACGCCCCGAGCGCGGACATCCGCATCGGCTACGCCCTGCTCACACCTCAGCCAGGAACTCCAGTCCCAGCTCGACGCCCTCGCAGCGCTCGGCATCGGCCGCGACAAGATCTTCTCCGAGAAGATCTCCACCCGCATCCGGGTCCGGCCCCAGTTCGAGGGCCGCGCTCGAGGCGGCTCGGCAGATCAAGGCCCACGCCCCGCACTGCCGGGTCATCTTCACCGTCTACGAGATGAAACGCCTCGGCCGCGACTCCGCTGAGCTGACCGCGCTCGCCGACCACCTCACCGCGCACGGCATCCTGCTGGAAATGCTCGCCGGGCCGATCGCCGGGATCTACGACCCCTCCGGGACTGGCCGGATGCTGTTCGGCTTCTTCGCCGCCATGGCCGAAACTGACCGCGAGACCATCCGCGAATCCACCCTGGAAGGGCTCAGTGTCGCTGCCCGCAAGGGAAATCACGGCGGGCGGCCACCGGTGATCACCGACGACATGCTGCACACCGTGGTGCGCCGACGCGCGAAGGGCGAGTCCGTCGAGGACATCCGCCGGGATCTGTACATCCCGACCGGCAAACGCCGGGGGAAGAACCCCAGCATCGCCAGCATCTACCGAGCCCTGGCCGAGCACGAGAAACGGCAGGCTCACCCCGAGGCTGTCGGCCAGGCCCATGCCGACTTCGCCGCAGCGACAACCAGCACCTGATCAGCCAGACACCACCGCGAATACCCGCTGGTCGCGCGGCCCGCACGACGACTCATTGCCCCTTTCGCGCGTATCTCGGAACCGGCGGCTGATCGTCAACCACCCGGGACTGCGCGCCGACTGTGCCGTCACGGTCGAGGGGTGAGGTCGTCGGAGCGCCCGGCCTCGATGCGGGACCACTGGGGGATGGGACGTCCGTTGCTCCGCAGGCCGACGTGGTCGGCGGGTGTTCCCTGGCCACGCAGCCAGTTGGGGGGCGAGTCCTCCCACGGTTCCTGGCGTCCGTACACGGTGAGGTCCATGAGTGCGTAGCTGTAGTCCGTCGTCTCCACCCCGCGCAGCGTCGTCCAGTAGGTCTCGTAGACGCGGTCGCCGCGCGCAGGTAGCAGACCAGGTGCATCATGCCGACGTGGCGTCCGACCAGGAGCTCGTCATGCGACGGAAGGGCCGAGTACCACGGCACCTCCCAGCCCATGAAGTCCCGGTAGCGGCGGCTTTCCTCGTACGGGCCTTGGCAGAAGACCGCGTAAGTGATGTCGCGGGAGTGCAGGTAGGACAGCTCCTGCACCTGGGTGGTGACCCAGGTGCAGCCCTCGCACTGCCCGGCCGCGTCGTGGCCGTCGTGCCACATGAAGTAGTAGGCGATGAGCTGCCGGCGCCCTTCGAACGCGTCGAGCAGGGCGACCGGCCCGTCGGGCCCGGTCAGTTCGAGGTCGGCGGCCACCTCGACCATGGGCAGCCGGCGCCGGGCCGCGGCGATCGCGTCGCCTTCCCGGGTGTGTGCCTTCTCGCGGACTCTCAGCTTGTCCAGTTCGGCCTGGAAGGCGGCCCGCTTGGCCACCGGCGGCAGCGCCGGCGCGCGGTCGGGGTCCCCACTCCTGCTGTCGTACTCGGTCACGATCGTGTCCAATCGTCGTAAGCCATCAGTCGTCTCCCGTCACTCGGAGGCTTCTGGGGCTACCGGGCCGGGGCGCTCCGCCAGTTCCTTGAGCCGCAGCAGGCGGGTCTCCCAGGAGCGGCCGATCCGGTCCAGTTCCCGGGCCAGCGCGCCGAGCCGGGCGCCGACCGCGAGATAGACGACCTCGCGCCCGCGCTGCTCGGACTCGATCAGCCCGACCTCGCGCAGCACCTCCAGGTGCTTGCCGATCGCCTGTCGGCTCACCGGCAGCACCCGGGCCAGCGTGGACGCCGACTTGGGGCCCTCGCCGAGCCGGGTGAGGATCTCCCAGCGCGTCGGGTCGCCGAGCGCCGCACACATGACGGGGAGAGTGGCGGTCACGGTTGCGTCGTCGGGGTCGGTGCGGACTTCTCGACGAACGCCTTCGCGGCCTCCAGTTCGGTGAGCCACCCCTTGTCGTTGCCCTCGCGCTCCTTCAGCCACGCGGCCGGGTCGTCGGCGAGGCCGGAGAATCCACTCTCGACGACGCGTAGCGTCACCCCGCCGCCGTCCCGCTCGTCGATCCAGAACTGGACGAGGGTCGAGGGCGTCGACTCATCCCGGAACGGGGTACCGATCCAGCGGAACGCGGCGTAGCGCGGCTTGTCCAGCGTCACTGTCCGGAACCGGAACTCGCCCAGCGTCGGATGGCGCACCACGGCCACGTCGCCCTCGTAGCACATGTCCGGGTCGGCCTGGACCGCGCCGTCGTTGACATACCAGCCGGGGCGCGCGACCAACTCCCAGACCCGCTCTGCCGGGGCGTCGATGTCGATCTGCCGGGCGATCCGGTCAAGCTCGGTGAGCTCGGCGTCGGTGTAGGTGGTGTCGTTCATGGCTTCCTCCCTCGGGTGTTTCCCGCGCATCGATCCGCAACTCAACGGTTGCACATCGAAGCCCGTAACTGCAACCCAACGGTTGCAGTTGTGTCCCGCCATTGAGCACCACCCTGCGCCGCACCCCCATTGGCGTACCGCAGCGGCGGCCGCACACCACGCGCCTCAACGCCTGCGAACCACAGCGGGATCAGTAACGACACCACCGTCCGCCTTGCTGAAGGAGCCGGGGGGACCTGGCGCCACAACGCCCCCTGTAATCACTCACGGTGATCACGAGCTCTCGCGCGCCGAGGAATACGCGACTCCCAATTACGCGAGGTCGCCAGTTCGGGCCCCTTCATCAAGCCGCAGCCCTACCAGCTCAAGGCGCTCGCCGACGCGACCGGGATGTCGATCTCCGGCACCCGCAGCTCCTACACGGTCGAGGAGATCGCCGCCGTCGCCCGACGTATCGGTCGTCAGCCGTGGTTCCGGGCTAAAGCGTGTTGCACATGGCCGTGAACTGGCAGCCTGAGCTGCGGGGGTGGCGCGGTCGGCTCATGCTGTGGGCGAGGTTGTGCATGTGGGCGACGGCTTGGACGGCGTGATGGAGGCCGTTGCCGTGCTGTCCCCACCCACACCCGCTCAGCCCTCAACGCCCCAGCCATACACGGGAGATGCCCAGTTCACGGCCATGTGCAACACGCGTTAGCACCGCCCGAACTCACACCTGACCGTCCGAGCGATCACACCCGGCCGCCGACGACGGCAGTTCCCATGGCTCGGCCCGCATCTTCCGCTACGCCTACCCGGGTCCGGCGCACTCGACTTCGGCGCGCGGCGCACACCCCGCCTGCTCGCCGAGGTGCTGGACCGGGTCGGCGTCGAACACACACTGCTCAGCGCCGACGCCGCCGGTGAGCGCTGGCCGCGGAGGTCCGGCCTTGACGGGCACGGACACGGTCAACGGACTGTTCGCCGAGATCGCCGACGCCGGACCGACGCGCGCCGTGGAGGCTGTACACGCCCCGTGTACTCCAACGGGGAGCTGGAGCTGCGTAAATGGTTCACCTGTCACGCGGGGTGGAGGAAATGCGCCGAGCCACCGCGACGGCGGTTGATGCGACTTTCGACAGTGTTCAGGTCGGGTGCGCGGATGTAGCGTCATGATCATGGACTTCCCGACTGGCACCACCACCGACCAGGCGCCGGCCGATCCGGCTGCCACTGACGACATGCTGGCCGGCCAGCCCATCGGCTACTGGAGTGGTCAGGTTCACGCGGTCGTTACCCGGCATCTGCGTGACGCCATGGCCGGGATCGACGTCACGCAGCCGCAGTACTGGGTACTCAACAGCATCAAGTACTGGCCCGCGGCGCCGAGCCGCGACGAGATAGCAGCCCAGCTTCTGCCCCTCGCAGACGGACAACACGAGATCCCCCGTGTCGTCGCCCAATTGCTCCACCGCGGCTGGCTGCGGACCGACGCCGGACATCGTCTGTATCTCACCGACGCAGGAGAAGCCGCCAGGGTGCGGCTGCGCGAGCTGGTAACCGAACTTCGTGCTGTGGTCCACGACGGCATCAGCGACGAGGAGTACGTGGCCGCGCTCAAGGTGTTACGCAGGATGATCCGGAATGTCGAGACCCCGGCCCCGACCGACCGACGACCAGCCGCGGCTCGGGAGCACCCGGACGCCGTCGAAGACGACGAAGGCTGACGGCCGACACACCACCTCGTCCGGGCACGAGCTCAAGCGGGCGGCGTGTCCGGGGACCACACGCCCATCCACTGTGCGGCGCCCCACGCCTCGTACCGTTGCACCTCGGTGAACCCCAGCTTCGCCGCGAGGCGCATCGAGCGGTCGTTGGCGGTCTGGGTGCAGAGCACCACCGGCTCGCCGGGAAGCGCGTCGGCGAACCAGTCGAGCGCCGCCGCGCACGCCTCGGCGGCGTACCCGTGTCCCCACGCCTCTGGCAGGAGCAGGTAGCCGAGTTCGGCCTCCCCGGCATCCGGACGGACATGACTCCGACGCTCCGCGTCGCGCCGGTTGAGCTCGATGGTGCCGATCATCGCTCCGTCGAGCTCGATCACGAAAAGGCCGGGACGCCTCTCGGGTGTTTCAGGCAACGCACGCTCGCACTCATCACGCGGTCGAGGGCCGCCCAGGTAGGTGTTCACCTCCGGCGAGGTGAACAGCTCGATGAACGCCGCACGGTCCCGGGCCTCGGACTCGCGGAGTACGAGCCGCTCGGTCTTGATCGGGGCAGGTGGCCAGACGACGGACCCTGATTCAGTCATGGCGGGGAACCTATCGCACGCTCGCCGAGCGGCACGTGCTCCCACACCTCACCAACAAGGCCACGGCTCCTCCAGGCATGAGGGATAAAGGGGGCGACCAACTTCCACAGGCCGTCAGGAACCAGCCGCCGCTGCGCTGCGCCGAGTTCAGTGATTCAGTGACGATGCTCAGCGCGATGGCGATCAGGCGCTTCGCCAGACGACACCGCGCTGCTCGTACTCCATGATGGACTCGACGCCTGCGGCGATCGATGCGCCGCACTCGCGGGTGATCATCCATAGCGCCAGATCGATTCCGCTGGTGACACCGCCCGCGGTCACCAGGTTCCCATCGTCAACGACTCGTGCGTCGACCACCTTGCCTCCCTGGGCGGCCAGAGCGGCCTTGGCGAGGTGGTGTGTCGTGCACGGGCGGCCTTTGGTCAAGCCTGCCGCGGACAGCACCATGACTCCTGTGCAGACACCGGCGACGATGACTCCGGCCCGCTGCGCCCGTACGAGGTCCCGTAGGACATCCGGATCGTTGATCAGCCGGTCGCTGCCGCCCGGCACGATCAGAAGATCGGTGTCGGTGGGCTCCCATGCGGCCGGCACCGTGACTTTGGTGCCGAAGAAACATGTCACCTCGCCAGGAGCCGATGGCCGCACCAGCGTCGTCCGTATCTCGCCGCCCGCCGACTCGGCGTGCCCGAGAACGTCACGCGGCCCGATGACGTCCTGCTCCTCCACCCCGTCGTACATGAGGATCTGAACGCGCAGAGGCATCGGCTATGTCTCCTTCGTCGGTGGAGCGCTGCCCTGCCCTACAAGTCGGCCGCACCGGCCGAATAGTTCCCGGCCGGCCATCCCCCGGGGCCGCGGATCCCTCGGTCTGTTCCTGCCGAAGTCAATCGTGGATGGCAAGGTCAGCAAGCGAGGGCGGGTGAAGGTGGTCCAGGTGCTCGTGGCTGAGGATCACCGCGTCCGGCATGGGCATCGCCGCGGTGTCGACCGTGCGCGGCGGCCAGATCGCGAACTCCATTTCCGGCCCCGAATGCCTCGGCCAGGATCGGGCCGAGCAGCACCGTTGAGAGGCCGCCGGTGATGTGCCACGTCTGGTGGCCAGGAGAGTCAGCTCCAGCCCGGCGGGAGCGGCCATGGCGCATTTGCTCTACATGGCCGTGAGACGCACGGCCGGGGAGCGGCCAGGGACGCTTACGACGTCCCCGGCCGCTGTACCGGGATCAGGAGTCAGGTCAGCGCAGTCCGGCGAAGAGATCGTTCTCGGGTAGGGCCGCGCCGGTGGCGTCCTGGACGCGTAGGAAGGTCTCCATGCCCATCAACTCGCCGAACCCCTCCTTGCCCATTTTGAGAAAGAAGATGTTCTCGCCCTGACTCGAGTGCGCGGCCAGCGCGTCGAACTTCTGGTCGCTGAATGCGGTGGTGTCCACCCATGTGGTGACCTCGTCGTCGGGGAGGCCGATCTCGGCCATCGCGGCGGCATCGGCGGGATCCGGCTCCGGCATGTCCTCATTGAACTCGCGCATGATCTCCCCGAACCGCCGCATCGTCGAGTGGGGCATCGTCGTCCAGTACACCTTCGGTGTCAGCGCGGTCATCTCCAGCGCCGCCATCGTGATGCGGTTGGCCTGGATGTGGTCGGGGTGGCCGTAGAAGCCGTTCTCGTCATAGGTGACGACCACATCGGGGCGGTAGTGCCGCATGAGTTCCGCGAGTCGGGCGGCGCCTTCCTCCACGGGGGTCTGCCAGAAGGATCCGGGGGCGTCGTTGCTCGGCCAGCCCGTCATCCCGGAGTCGGCATAGTCCAGCATCTCCAGATCGCTGATCTTCAGGACCTCACAGCTCGCTTCGAGTTCCTGACGGCGCATCGAGGCAACGGCCGCCGGATCGTGCCCGGGATCGCCCGGCTTGATACCTCCCGGTCCATCACCGCAACCGCCGTCGGTACACGTCACGAGAACCGTACGGATGCCTTCCGCCGCGTACCGTGCGAGGACCCCTCCGGTTCCGGTGGCCTCGTCGTCGGGGTGGGCATGCACTGCCATCAGCGTCAAGGGCCGGTCAGTCATAAAACAGTCCTCCTGAACAAATATGTCTTGGTCCGAGTGCGCGGCGGGCGTTCCGCGATCCCGGGGCCCGGATCCTCTCGGGGCGGATGACCTTGTGCCCACCCGTGCGACGCCGGTCCTCGGTCGATGCAACATGCCGGCCGGACCGGCTGTTCCCGGGGCGGCCGCTCGGCCCTCCCGGGCGTCGGCGTGAGAACTCCGGCCCCGGCGAACCGCGGCGGGCGACGGGGATGCAGGTTCTCAAATTTCGTGTCGGAATCTCACGGCCAGTGCTGAAGGGAAGTCGGATCCGACGTGTCGCTGAGACATGCATGCCACGCGCGTACCGCGTTCGAAGATCCTTGAAGGACTGGCCGGCGCGGGCCCCGTTGGAGGCGATGGCGACGCTGTTCTTCTCCTCGCGTTCGCGTGGGATGGCTGGGGCCGAATTCAGCGATGAGCATGGTTGTGCCGGCCGGCGTCCGACAGGGGGTTCAGCATGAGTGATGATACGCAACGGGTGGCTGCGGCCTGGGGGCGGATCGAGACGTGGCTGCGTGAGCACGCTGCCGCTTCGGCCGATGTACTGCGCCCGCCGGCTGGTGAAGCCGACATCAGAGCGGCGGAGGTGGCCATAGGAGTGGAGCTTCCGGCGACGCTCGCGGCCTGGTATCGGATCCATGATGGTTTCGACGAGGGCCATGGTTCTGGGATTTTGCCGTCCAGCATGACGATGTTGCCGCTCGTCGACCTGGTGGATGAGTACCGGAGACGTACGCGGGACTGGGAGCGGGAGGCCGGCATTGTGCCGTTCGCGCGGACGGCCGGGGATACCTGGTCCGGCTGGTATGTGGACGCGCGCAGGGGCGGGCCCTCCTACGGCCACCTGGGGCATTGGTCGGTCGACGGTGGAGACGATCTGTACCCGTTGGGGCGCGGCGGTTGGCCGCTGGTGGAGTGGCTGGAAGAGATTGCCGCGGCGCTGGAGGAGGGCCGGTGTCTGCACCGGCCGGATGGCATGGACGAGAGGTACGACTGGCCGGTGCTGACCGGCGGCCAGGGGCTGACCTGGATTGATCCCAGGGATCCACGGGTGTTCCCCGACGGGATGATCAAACTGGACCGTCCCCGTCAGGGCTGACAGCGAGGGGCCGCACCGTGCTTGACGGGCTGCCGGGGAGGCGAGTGATCGGCGGGCCGGGCGAAAACGCTCCGGATTCTCCCCAGGGCTTATGGCAGCGGACTTTTCGGTCTGTTTCTGCCCGGAGTCGATTGTGAATTGCAAGGTCAGTATGTCGGATAGCCTGGGAAAATGTTGACCGAAGTCACCGCGATCCGCTATGTCACGCCCTTGCGTGAGGGCGGATCGCTGCCGGGCATCGTCGAGGCCGACGATTTGGGCACCTATGTCATGAAGTTCACCGGCGCCGGGCAGGGGCGCAAGACGCTCGTCGCCGAGGTCGTCTGTGGCCAGTTGGGTCGTCGGCTGGGGCTGCGGGTCCCGGATCTGGTGCGGATCCAGCTCGACCCGGTGATCGGTCTGAGCGAGCCCGACCAGGAGGTGCAGGAGCTGCTCAAGGCCAGTGGCGGGCTCAACCTGGGCATGGACTACCTTCCCGGGTCGCTCAGCTTCGACCCGCTCGCCTTCGAGGTGGGTGCGGAGGAGGCCGGCCGGGTGGTGTGGTTCGACGCGCTCATCGGCAATGTGGACCGCTCCTGGCGCAACCCCAACATGCTGGTGTGGCACGGGCAGTTGTGGCTCATCGACCACGGCGCCACGATGATCTGGCACCACGGCTGGCGCGGCCTGGACAAGGCCGCCGGTAAGCCCTACGACGCCTCCGAGCATGTGCTCGCGCCGTTCGCACCGGATGTCGCCGCGGCGGCCGAGGCACTGGCACCGCTGATCACCGAGGAGCTGCTGACCGAGGTGGTGGCGGACGTCCCCGACGAGTGGCTGACCGATGAGCCGGGCTTCGACGGGCCGGACGCGGTGCGCCGCGCCTATGTCGAGGTGCTGCTGGAGCGGGCGGCCACGGTCGGCGCGGGGATCACGCTCGGCGAGCGCGCCGGTGAGGAGCCGTCCAGGGCGCCGGAGTGGCTGCGGGTGTGGGTCGATGGAAAGGCGTCGAAGTGAGCGGGTTCCACAACGGCCGGGATGTCTTCGAATACGCCGTGCTGCGGGTCGTGCCCCGGGTCGAGCGCGGTGAGCAGATCAACGCGGGTGTCGTCGTCTACTGCCGCGCCACGTCCTTCGTGGCGGCCCGGGTCCATCTGGACGAGGACCGGCTGCGCGCCCTCGATCCCTCGGCGGACGTGCGGGCGGTACGGGCCGCGCTGCGCGCGGTGGAGTGCGTCTGCTGCGGGGGAGAGCGGGCCGGTCAGGCGGCGGAGGACGACCCGGGGCGGCGCTTCCGCTGGCTGGTCGCGCCGCGCTCCACGGTCGTCCAGCCGGGGCCGGTGCACACGGGGCTGACGGCGGACGCGGAGGCGGAGGTCGAGCGGTTGCTCGATCTGCTCGTGCGGTGACACGCCGGCTGCTGGTGCGGTGACACACCGGGTGAAAGCGCCCGGAGGTGAGCGAGTGCATAAGGGCGGTCGTTGACAGGCGGTGGCGGGCCTCATAGCGTCTCGTGCGCAGGAGAGACTAAGCGGTTGCTCACTCCCGGGGCCGGGACGGTGAGCCGCCATCGATGCGAGGGAGAACCCGCATGTCCACCACCGAGCAGCGCGTTGCCATCGTGACGGGCGCGGCCCGCGGCATCGGCGCGGCGACCGCCGTGCGCCTGGCCGAGGAGGGTCGCGTCGTCGCCGTGCTCGACCTCGACGAGGGGTCCTGCGCGGACACCGTGGCGAAGATCACCGAGGCGGGCGGCAAGGCCATCGCCGTGGGCTGCGATGTGTCGGACGCCGAGCAGGTCGAGGCCGCCGTCGCGCGTGTCGCCGAGGAACTCGGCGCGCCGACGATCCTGGTCAACAACGCGGGTGTGCTCCGCGACAATCTGCTCTTCAAGATGAGCGAGTCCGACTGGGACACCGTGATGAACGTGCATCTGCGGGGCGCGTTCCTGATGTCGCGCGCCTGCCAGAAGCACATGGTGGACGCCGGCTTCGGCCGGATCGTCAACCTCTCCAGCAGCTCGGCGCTGGGCAACCGCGGCCAGGTCAACTACTCCGCGGCCAAGGCCGGAATGCAGGGCTTCACCAAGACCCTCGCCATCGAGCTCGGCAAGTTCGGCGTCACCGCCAACGCCGTGGCCCCCGGGTTCATCGCCACCGACATGACCGCCGCGACCGCCCAGCGCGTCGGCATGGGCTTCGAGGACTTCCAGAAGGCCGCCGCCGGCCAGATCCCGGTGCAGCGGGTCGGCGAGCCCGGCGACATCGCCAACGCGGTCGCCTTCTTCACCGGCGAGGCGGCCGGTTTCGTCTCCGGCCAGGTCCTGTACGTGGCCGGCGGCCCGCTCAACTGATCAGGAGTCACCCACCAGATGACCGCGCAGATACAGGACAGCGGCAAGGCCGCGCTCATCACCGGGGCGAGCCGGGGGATCGGTTACGCCATCGCCGAGGCGATGGTGGCCCGCGGCGACCGGGTGTGCATCACCGGGCGCAACGAGGACGCGCTCAAGGAGGCCGTGGAGCGGCTCGGGCCCGACCGTGCGATCTACGCCGCCGGGAAGGCCCATGACCAGGCGCACCAGGCGGCCGCCGTCGAGCGGACGATGGAGGCGTTCGGGCGGATCGACCACCTGGTCAACAACGCCGGCACCAACCCGGTCTACTCGCCCATCGCCGATCTCGACCTCGATGTGATCCGCAAGGTCTTCGAGACCAATGTCGTCTCGGCACTGGGCTTCGCCCAGCGGACCTGGAAGGCATGGCAGCAGGAGAACGGCGGCACGATCGTCAACATCGCCTCGCTCGCCGGGATGTCGTCCTCGCCGTTCATCGCGGCGTACGGCGTCAGCAAGGCCGCCATGATCAACCTCACGGTGCAGCTCGCCCAGGAGTTCGCCCCGCGGGTGCGGGTCAACGCCATCGCTCCGGCGGTGGTGAAGACCAAGTTCGCCACTGCCCTGTACGAGGGGCGGGAGGAGGAGGCCGCCGCGGCCTATCCGCTGAAGCGGCTCGGCGCGCCGGAGGACATCGGGGGCGCGGCCGCCTTCCTCACCTCCGACCAGGCGGCGTGGGTCACCGGCCAGACGCTCGTGGTGGACGGCGGCATCCTGCTGGGCGCCGGGATCGGCTGACCGGCGCCCGGTCCGGCCCCGCGCCATGGGCGCCGCGGGCCGGTGCCGGGTCCATATGAGGCTGGGCACCGTGGGCCGGTGCCCGGTCCACATGAGGCGTTGTCAGTGGCCGCCGGTAGGTTCTGTGCCCTAGACGGAACACGACCGGAGGTTGTAGACGTGCCCTATGTGCTGCCCGAATCCTGGCGCGGGGTCCTCGGCGAGGAGCTGGAGAAGCCCTATTTCAAGGAGCTCACCGAGTTCGTCGAGGAGGAGCGGGACAAGGGGCCGGTGTACCCGCCGCGCGAGGAGGTGTTCGCCGCCCTGGAGGCCACGCCGTTCGACCAGGTGAAGGTGCTCGTCCTCGGGCAGGACCCGTACCACGGCGAGGGTCAGGGCCACGGTCTGTGCTTCTCGGTGCGGCCGGGCGTCAAGACCCCGCCGTCGCTGCGGAACATCTTCAAGGAGATGAAGGAGGAGCTCGGCCACCCGGTGCCCGACAACGGCTATCTGATGCCGTGGGCGCGGCAGGGTGTGCTGCTGCTCAACGCGGTGCTGACGGTCCGGGGCGGCGAGGCCAACTCCCATAAGAGCAAGGGGTGGGAGAAGTTCACCGACGCGGTGATCCACGCGGTCGCCTCGCGCCCCGATCCGGCCGTCTTCGTGCTCTGGGGGAACTACGCCCAGAAGAAGCTGCCGCTGATCGACGAGTCGCGGCACGCGGTGGTGAAGGGGGCGCACCCGTCCCCGCTGTCGGCGAAGAAGTTCTTCGGCTCGCGCCCCTTCACCCATATCGACGAGGCGGTCAAGGCCCAGGGACACACCCCGATCGACTGGCGGATCCCGGACCTCGGCGCCTGACCGGACCACCCGGCTAGAGCGTGTAGTCGAAGCTGTAGGGGATCTCGGTCTCCCCGCGTACGGCGGCGAAGGTGCCCGATCCGGTGAGCCCGGTCAGCTCGCCGGTGCCGGATCCGGGCACCACCTCGAAGGTGCAGTGGACGGTGGCGTCCTCGCCCCAACTGCCGTGCTGTAGTACGACGAAGCTGCCCGCGCGCCCGTCGAGGGTGCCGGTCAGCAGCTCGTAGCCGCAGCAGACGCCGGCCTTCTCGGACAGATAGGTGATCGCGTAGTCGCAACTGGTCCGGGGTGCCTCGATGCCACCCGAGAAGGCGTTCGTCACCACGGCCTGGGCCAGCTTCACGCCGCCGTCCTGGGCCTCTTCGAGGGCGGTCTCCTTCCAGTCGGCGTAGGTGAAGTGGCCGGTGGTGTGCGTGGTCATGGCGGGTCCTTTCATGGGCCGGTCAGGGCCGGTCGGGGCTGATCAGGGGCTGACCAGGGGCCGGATCGGCTGTGGATCGGCCGTGGATCGGCCGTGGAAGTCACCCTGGCCGCCATACCTGACATCCTTTGTCAGGTATGGCGGCACAATGGACCGCATGCGCGCCGACCGCCTTCTCTCGCTGCTTCTGCTGCTTCAGAACCGGGGCCGGATGACCGCGCCCGAGCTCGCCGCCGAGCTGGAGGTCTCGGTGCGCACCGTCTACCGCGATGTGGAGGCGCTGAGCGCGTCCGGTGTGCCGGTGTACGCCGACCGCGGCCCGGCCGGGGGCTACCGGCTGCTCGACGGCTATCGCACCCGGCTGACCGGGCTCACCGGCGACGAGGCCGACTCGCTCTTCCTCGCCGGGATGCCGGGCCCGGCCGCCGAGCTGGGCCTGGGCGCCGACCTCACCACCGCCCAGCTCAAGCTGCGGGCCGCGCTCCCGGCCGAGCTGGGGGAGCGCTCCCGCCGCATCCAGGAGCGCTTCCACCTCGACGCGCCGGGCTGGTTCCGGGACGCCGAGCCGGTGCCCCATCTGGCGGCGGCCGCCGAGGCCGTATGGGAGCGGCGGCTCCTGCGGGTGCACTACCGCCGCTGGCGCGGCGAGGTGCGGCGGGAGCTGTGCCCGCTGGGCCTCGTCCTCAAGGGCGGCATCTGGTATCTGGTGGCGAGGGTCGAGGACACCGTGCGCAGCTACCGGGTCTCCCGGATCCTCACCGCCGAGGTGCTGGAGGAGGTCTTCGAACGGCCGGCCGGGTTCGATCTCGCCGCCTACTGGGAGGAGTCGTCCCAGCGCCTGGAGTCCTCGCGCTTCCAGGGCGAGGCCGAACTCCTGCTCTCCGAGCGCGGGGTGAAGCTGCTCCCGATGCAGTTCGGGGCGGTGGGCGCGGAGGCGGTGGCCGTGGCGGGCCCGCCCGACGACCGGGGGCGCCGGCGTGTCGTCCTCCCCGTGGAGTCGCTGCCGGTCGCGGTCCACGACATGCTGCGGCTGGGCACCGACGCCGAGGTGCTGGGACCGCCCGAGCTGCGGTCGGCCGTCGCCCGCGCCGTCGCCGAACTGGCCCGCCGCTACGGCGCGCCGAAGGACGACACCCCCGGGGCCCCGCCGATCCACGACACGCCGAACGGGGCCGGGCGAACGGTGCATGATCCGCAGGACACCCCCTAGCTCCGCGCGAAGGACGGGAGGCCGCGATGACGGAAGCGCAGCGGGAGGCGCCCAAGGGCGATGCCGTACTGACCCGGATCGGGCAGGCGGTCATGCTGCACCGGGGCGGTGACCGGGAGGAGGCGCGCAATCGCCTCGCCGCACTGTGGCAGGAGATCGAACGGGACGGCGCCCCCTTCCACCGCTGCGCCCTCGCCCACTATCTGGCCGACACCCAGGACGATCCGCTCGACGAGCTGATCTGGCACCTGCGGGCGCTCGCCGCCGCCGACGGGCTCACCGGGGCCCTGGCACCGCGCGCGTTCTTCCCCTCCCTTCACCTCAATGTGGCCACCGGCTATCTGAAGCTGGGCCAGAAGGAGGCGGCCCGGGGCCAGTTGGCGCTGGCCCGGGCGGCGGCCGGTGCGCTCGGCGAGGACCCGTACGGCGACGGGGTACGAGCCGCCATCCTGCGGCTGACGCTGGCTCTGGAGGGTGCCGTCGAGGATTAGAGGCCGAGGCTGCTGCCGTTTCCGTTGCGACGGCTACTCGGCCGCTCCGTCGCGGGTGCGCTGGTAGTGGCGCCTGGCCTTCATCCTGTTGCCGCAGACCGCCATCGAGCACCAGCGGGCCTTGTTGGTCTTGCTGCGGTCGAGGAGGAAGCGTCGGCACTCCGGGTTGGCGCACGGCCGCAGCCGCCCGGACATCGTCTCCCGCAGCGCGCTCCAGGCCAGTACCGCCTCCACCGCCATCCGGCGCTCCTCCGGGGCGTCGAGCTCCCAGGACACACCCTCGGAGGAGACCCCGGGGCGGGAGGTGACCCCGTCGAGGAGTGGAGCCAGCGAATCGGCCGGCCGGCCGCCGCGCACCACGTCCTGGAGTGCGTCCCGCGCGCGCAGGAGCCAGCCGTGCTCCTCCGCGGTGCCGCTGCCGCCGTGCGCCTGCTGCCAGGGCCTTGCCGTCTCCGGATCCGCCAGTTGGTCCTGGACGACCCCGCGGACCACCGGTGTGCTGTTGAGGAGTTCCAGCAGCGTGTCCTGCTGCTCCTGCGTGGTCACCATGACACGTCCTAACCGTTTTGCCTCGTGTGACAGGTTAGCGCAGCGTGCGAGCGGTCGTATCAGGTGTCGCGGGGCGACTCGACGCCGACCGCACTGGCCGCACTGGCCGACGGTCGCGGACGGGCGGAGGCTGGAATCAGGGCGCCGCTGTACGGAGACGGCGACCCAGGATTCAATCTAACCCTCTAAATCTTCTTGACTGGTTAGCTCGGCCGTGTTCGACTGGGTTGTGTAACCACTGAAGCCGTATAGAAAGGTTAGAGTGATGACTGCCGTAGTCCACCACCGCACCGCCACCGTCGATGGCCTGGAGGTCTTCTACCGGGAGGCCGGTGACCCCGAGGCGCCGGTCGTGGTGCTGCTGCACGGCTTTCCGACCAGTTCGCATATGTTCCGCCACCTGATCCCGGCGCTCGCCGACCGGTACCGCGTCATCGCCCCCGACCACATCGGGTTCGGCCAGTCGGCGATGCCCTCCCTGGAGGACTTCCCCTACAGCTTCGACGCCCTCACCGAGGTCACCTCAGGCCTGCTGCGGAGCCTGGGCGTCGACCGGTTCGCGATGTACGTACAGGACTACGGCGCCCCCATCGGCTGGCGGCTCGCGCTGCGCGACCCGGACCGCATCACCGCGATCATCACCCAGAACGGCAACGCCTACGTCGACGGCTTCGTCAAGCCGTTCTGGGACGGTGTGTTCGCCTACGCCGAGGCTCCCGGCCCGGAGACCGAGGGCCCCATGCGCGGCGCCCTCACCGCCGAGATCACGCGCTGGCAGTATCTGAACGGAGTCGCCGACCCCACCCTGGTCAGCCCGGACAACTGGGTGCACGACCAGGCGCTCCTGGACCGGCCCGGCAACGACGAGATCCAGCTCAGGCTCTTCCGCGACTACCCCACCAACGTGGACCTCTATCCGCGGGTCCAGCAGTACTTCCGCGACTCCCGGGTCCCGCTGCTGGCGGTCTGGGGCGCCAATGACGAGATCTTCGGCCCGGCGGGCGCGGAGGCGTTCGGCCAGGACCTGCCCGACGCCGAGATCCACCTGCTCGACTCCGGGCACTTCGCCCTCGAAAGCCATCTGGGGCCCATCACCGACTACATCCGCGACTTCCTCGGCCGCGTCCTGGTCTGACCCGCCCAGGTGCCGGGATCGCAGCGTTCGGGTGCGGTCCCGGCGCCTTCGCGGCGCCGTCAGTGCGGCCCGGATGACACCCGTCGCATACGATTCGTGCCCATACCTACGTTATGTGGCTATATGGGGAGGCGTGCCATGGAGGGCATCGCTGATATGGGCGGCACCCCGGGATGGGGTCCGGTTCATCCACCGAGGCGCGATGAGCCGGTCTTCGAGGAGCCCTGGCAGGGCCGGGCCTTCGCGCTGGCCACTCTCTCCAGCCGTATCGCCTCCGGTGGCATCAACGTGGACGCCTTCCGGCACGGGCTCGAGCGATTGGACCGCGCCGCCTACCTGGACGACGGCTACTACGGGCGCTGGCTGGGCGGTGCGGAGCTGATGCTCACCGACAGTGGCATCCTCGCGCCGGGCGCGATCGGTGCCCGCGCCCGCAATCTGCGGGGCGAAGGCGTGGCGGAGCCGCCGATCCCCGAGCCCGCCGTGCCCGACTACGCGCCGAGCGCCGCGGGCTCGCTGCGCCCGGTGGACCGCGAGCCCGCCTTCGCTGCCGGCGAGCGGGTGCGGACCAAGGCCATGCCGGTGCCCGGGCACACCCGGCTGCCGCGCTACGCACGGGGACACACCGGAGTCGTCGAGGCCGTCCGGCCCGCCTTCGTACTGCCGGACACCAACGCCCACTTCCAGGGCGAGAACCCGCAGTACGTCTACTCGGTGCGCTTCGACTCCCGCGAGCTGTGGGGCGCCGACGCCGAGCCCTTCGCGGTCACCGCCGAGCTGTTCGAGAACTACCTGGAGACCACCTCATGACCACCACCGACGGCGGACCGGGCGAGGCCCCTCCCGTGGCCCTGCGCACCGAGGCGCTCGAGCAACTGCTCACCGAGCGGGGCCTGATCGACCCGAAGGTGATGAACGAGATCATCACCACCTACGAGACCAACGTGGGCCCGCTCAACGGCGCCAAGGTCGTCGCCAGGGCGTGGACCGACCCGGCGTACCGGCGGCGGCTGCTCCAGGACGGCACCGCGGCGATCGCGGAACTCGGCTTCTCGGGGCCGCAGGGCGAGCACATCGTCGTCGTGGAGAACAGCGCGACCACCCACCATGTGGTGGTGTGCACGCTGTGCTCCTGCTATCCATGGCCGGTGCTCGGCCTGCCGCCGAGCTGGTACAAGGACCCCGCCTACCGCGCCCGCGTGGTCAAGGAGCCGCGCACGGTGCTGTCCGAGATGGGCCTCGAGTTCGACGACGATGTGCGGATCACCGTCCACGACTCCACCAGCGAGGTGCGCTGGCTGGTGCTGCCCGAGCGTCCGGCCGGCACCGAGCACCTCTCCGAGGAACAGCTCGTGCCGCTGGTCACCCGGGAGGCGATGGTCGGCGTGGCCAAGGTGGTGGCACCATGACCGCGCCGCTGGACATCGAGGGCCCGGCCGCACCACCGCGCTCCAACGGCGAGTTGGTGTTCGCCGAGCCCTGGGAGCGCCGTGCCTTCGGCATGGCCGTCAGCCTGTACGAGGCGGGCGCGTTCACCTGGCCGGAGTTCCAGGCCGCGCTGATCGCCCGGATCGCGGCCTGGAAGGCCGCGGCGGCACCCGACGAGCCGTATCACTACTACCGGCTCTGGCTGGCCGCCTTGGAGGACACACTCGCCGGGCGGTGCGCCGTGACCGCGGTCGAAGTCACCGCCCGCACCCTCGCCCTGGCACAACGGCCCCCGGGTCACGACCACCGCGCCGGCCACTGCCACGGCCACGAGCACCACCACGCCCACTGACACCCCGGGGCGCCCTCGATACGTGCGATACGTGCGATACGTGCTTATTCGCCGGTGACGCCGTCGATCCGCTCGCGTATGAGGTCGGCGTGGCCGTTGTGGCGGGCGTACTCCTCGATCATGTGCAGATAGATCCAGCGCAGGTTGTAGTCCCCACGGTCGGGACGGGTGACGACCTCGTCCAGGGAGTGGCCCGCGGCGGCCTCCCTGGCCTTGGTGATCTCGTCCCGCCAGATGGCGAAGGCACCCTCCGCGGTGTCCCCGTCGGCGATGTGGAACTCCCCGTCCGGGTCCTGGTCGCTGTACCAGATCGGCGGCGTGTCCTCGTGGGCGAACACCCGCCGGAACCAGCTCCGCTCGACCTCGGCCATATGCCGTACGAGGCCGAGCAGGGTCAGTTCGGACGGCGGCGCCGACGCCTCGCGCAGTTGCTTGTCGTCCAGCCCCTCGCATTTGAGGGCGAGGGTCGCGCGGTGGAAGTCCAGCCACCCCTCCAGGCTGGTGCGTTCATCGGCGGTCCGGGGCGCTTCATGGCGTTCTGCGGTCGTCATGGCGGTCATGATGGCGGTCCGGCCACCCGGCCCGCCACGCGTTATTCGTTCAGCATCCCGCGCAGCAGCTCCGTGAAGCCGGTGCGCAGTGTCGCGCGGTCGGGTACGGCGTCGTGGTCGGCGCCCGCGGCGCAACTGAACATCAGCCCCTCGCACCAGGCGACCAGCGACCGCGCGTGCCGCCGGGGCTCGGTGGAGCCCAGCGCCGTCATCATCGCCTCGAGCGGCTCCCGGAAGCCGCGCCCCGTCGCGTCGTAGAACTCCCGCAGCTCGGGGCGGCGGGTCGCCTCCAGCGCGAGCTCGTAGCGGGCGATCAGCAGATCGCGCTGGGCGGTGAGCGAGCGGTGCAGGGCGAGTGAGAGCGCGTCGGCCAACTCGGCGACCGGATCGGCCCCGTCCGGCGCCGCCTCGGCGGAGCGCGGCATCTCGTCCGGTGTCAGCACCTCCGCCTCCCGCTGGGCCAGCCGCCGGACCGCCGCCTTGAGCAGGGCGGCGCGGGTCCGGGCGTGGTTGGAGGTCGAGCCGAGCGGCAGCCCGGCCGCCTCGTCCACCGCACGGTGCGTCAGCCCCCGCATCCCGCGCTCGGCAAGCAGCCCCAGGGCGGTGTCGGCGATCAGCTCGGCACGGGAGGCGGCGGACGTGGCCGATGCGGAGACGGACGCGGCCGATGCGGAGGCGGCGGTTCGATCAGCGGTCATGAGGCCAACCTAAGCCCATCCGCCGCCCGCACTACAAATGTAGTAACATCGTGAGTACTACACCTGTAGTCGGCTTGGAGGAGTCATGCAGCAGCCCCGTGCCGTCGTCATCGGTGCCGGAGTCGGCGGGCTCACCGCCGCCGCGGCCCTGCACCGCCGCGGCTGGTCCCTCACCGTCCTGGAGCGGGCCGCCCGCCTCGAGCCCGTCGGTGCCGGTATCTCGCTCGCCCCCAACGCCCAGCGCGCCCTGGACGCCATCGACCTCGGCGACGACGTCCGCGCGCTCGCCGCCTGGCAGGGCGGCGGCGGACTGCGCACCCCCGGCGGGCGCTGGCTCTCCCGGCTGGACAGCGCGGCGACGGCCGAGCGCTTCGGCGGCCCGCTGGTCCTCCTCCACCGGGCCACCCTCGTCGACCTGCTCGTCTCCCGGCTCCCCGAGGGCGTGGTCCGCACCGGGGCCGCCGCCCGGCTGGCCGACCCCGGCGGCGCCGGCCGCCCGGCCCGGGTCACCACCGAGGACGGCGCGTACGAGGCGGACCTCGTCATCGGCGCCGACGGCATCGACTCGGCCGTCCGGCGCACGCTCTTCCCCGGCCACCCCGGGCCCCGCTACGCCGGATTCACCACCTGGCGTGTCGTCATCCCCGCCCCCGACCGGCCGTTCGAGCCCCATGAGACCTGGGGGAGGGGCCGGATCTGGGGCACCCAGCCACTCAAGGACGGCCGGGTCTACGCCTACGCGGCGGCCGTCGCCCCGCCCGGCGGCCGGGCCCCCGACGACGAGAGGTCCGAACTGCTGCGGCTCTACGGCGACTGGCACCGGCCCGTCCCCGACATCCTGGCCGCCGCCGCGCCCCAGGACGTGCTGCGCCATGACATCCGCTCCATGACCGAGCCCCTGCCCGCTTACCACCGGGGCCGGGTCGCCCTCCTCGGCGACGCCGCCCACGCGATGGCCCCCACGTTGGGGCAGGGCGGCAACCAGGCCATCGAGGACGCCGTCGTCCTCGCCCACCATCTGGCCCCCGGCACCGCCGACCCCTCCGCCGCCCTGGCCGCCTACACCCGCGACCGGCTGCCCCGCACCATGGACGTGGTACGCCGCTCGGCGCGCACCGCCCGCATGGTCACCCTCACCAGCGCCCCGGCCGTCGCCCTGCGCGACACCGCGATCGCCGCCGTCGGCCGCCTGGTCCCCGGTCTGGCCCTCCGCTCCTTCGACGGCATCGCCGACTGGCATCCGCCCACCCGCACGTATCCTTCGGGGGGCACAGCCCCTTCGGGGGCACAGCGGAAGGCATGACCGAGGACTGCGGGGAGCACATATGAGGGTCGGCTGCGTCGGGCTCGGCGACATCGCGCAGAAGGCGTATCTGCCCGTGCTCATGGCCCGCCCCGGCCTGGAGCCGCATCTGCACACCCGCACCCCCGCCACCCTCCAGCGGGTCGCCGACACCTATCGCGTCCCGGACGCCCAGCGCCACACCGACCTCGACTCGCTGCTCGCGGCCGGGCTCGACGTCGCCTTCGTGCACGCTCCGACCGACACCCACGCCGACCTCGTCACCCGGCTGATCGAGGCCGGGGTGCCCACCTACGTCGACAAGCCGCTCGCGTACCACCTCGCCGACAGCGAGCGGATCGTGCGGCTCGCCGAGGAGCGCGGGGTGAGCCTGATGGTCGGCTTCAACCGGCGTTACGCGCCCGGCTACGCGCAGTGCCTGGACCATCCGCGCGATCTGATCCTGCTTCAGAAGAACCGCGTCGGCCTCGCCGAGGACCCGCGCACCCTGGTCCTGGACGACTTCATCCATGTCGTCGACACGCTGCGCTTCCTGGCGCCCGGGCCGGTGGACCATATCGATGTGCGCGCCAGGATCCGCGACGGGCTGATACACCATGTGCTGCTTCAGTTGTCCGGGGACGGGTTCACCGCGCTCGGCGTGATGAACCGGATGAGCGGCTCCACCGAGGAGGTCCTGGAGGTCTCCGGCCAGGACACCAAGCGGCAGGTGCTCAACCTCGCCGAGGTCATCGACCACAAGGGCCAGCCGAGCGTGCGCCGCCGGGGCGACTGGGTGCCGGTGGCGCGGCAGCGCGGGATCGAGCAGATCACCGACGCCTTCCTGGACGCGGTGCGCTCCGGGCGGCGGATCGGTGCGAAGGACGCGCTGCGCACCCATGAGCTGTGCGAACGGGTCGTCAGGGACGCCCTGGAGTCGGCTGGTCTGTCCGCTGGTCCGGCGAATGGTCCGTCCCCTGCCCGGGCGGCCGGTCCGTCCGCCGTCTGAGCACCCGGCCACCCTCGGCCGCGCAGAAGACGGCGAGCGCGGCAATCGCCCCGTACACCGGCCAGGGCCCGATCCGTACATACGGGCTCGTGCCCTGCCCCAGCGGCACCGTGTAGACGGTGGCCGCGCTGGCATTGGTGGACATCCGGGGGCCCACCGGCTCGCCGCGCGGCCCGAACACCGCGCTCTCCCCGGTCAGCGTGGCATGCACCATCGGCCGCCAGGTCTCGGCGGCGCGCAGCGCGGCCAGCGAGGCGTGCTGCGCCGGCGCCCAGCTCTTCTGGAAGGTCGAGGTCGAGGACTGGACGACGAGCACCTGCGCCCCGTCCCGCGCCAGGTTCCGGCTCATATCAGGGAACGCCGACTCGAAGCACACCAGCGGCCCGATCCGCAGGGAATCCGGGAGCTTCATCACCACCGGCCTGGTGCCCCGGTGGCGGTCCTCACCGGCCGCCTTGCCCACCGAGGTGGCCCAGCCCAGCAGCGGCCGGGCGGGGATGTACTCCCCGAAGGGGACCAGCCGCATCTTGTCGTAGCGCTGCCCCGTCGGCCCGTGCGGCCCGATCAGCACCGAGCTCTTGTAGATCCCGGGCGTATCGCCGCGCCGCGCGTCCACGTTGACCAGCAGATCCGCGCCGACCGTCCGGGACAGCCCGGCCAGCCGCCGGCTCAGCCCCGGATGGGTGGTCAGATCCTGGGCCACGCTGCTCTCGCCCCACACCACCAGATCGACATGGCGGTCGGCCAACTGCCGGGTCAGCTCCGCGCTGCGCTCGAAGCGCGGCCCCGGCACCGGGATGACCCCCGGCTGCACCACCGCGATCCGTGCCGTCCCGGGCTCCTTGGCCGGTGGCACCCAGGCCCACACCCCGGCCGCCGCCGCGCCGCACGCGGTGAGCCCGGCCAGCGCCACCGTACGGGCCCGGGCCACCGCGATCAGCACGGTCACCGCGACATTCACCACGACCAGCAGAAAGCCGAGCAGCCATACCCCGCCCACCGAGGCCAGCCGCAGCGCGGGCGCCACCTGCCACTGGCTCGCGCCCAGCAGCCCCCAGGGCCCGCCGAGGTACTGCCAGGACCGCACCAGCTCGGCCATCAGCCATACGGACGGCAGCAGCACCAGGGCCGCCGCCACCCGCCCGGAGCCCGGGCGGCCGTGCAGCAGCCGGTGGGTCAGCCACCCCCAGGGCACCCACAACAGCCCCAGCAGCAGCGCCAGTATCACGATGAACACGTGCAGGCTCGGCATCAGCCAGTGGTGCACCGCGAGCAGGAACCCGGCGCCGCCCAGCCAGCCGTCCAGCATCGCGCGGCGGCCGGTGGGTGCCGCGCGCATGAGCAGCAGCCAGGGCACCAGGGCGACATACGCCCACCACCACAGCGAGGGCTCGGGAAAGGCCAGTGCGGGCAGCGCGCCCGCCAGCAGCGCCATCGCGCCGCGCCACCACCGGGAGGCGAGCCGCCGCTCCCATAGATCCCCGCCGCCGACCGGCCTTCGCACCTCGGGCGCCCCCCTCCTGTTGGCACAGGGCCAGTGTGCGGGAGTCGGCCGATCATGAACAGGGCGGGGGTGCGCCGTAGCGTGCTTCATGCCGGTTCCGGGAGGTCTTGTTCGGCCCAGATGAGCTTGCCGCCCTCGGTGTAGCGGGTCCCCCAGCGGCGGGAGAGCTGGGCGACGAGGAACAGCCCGCGGCCGCCCTCGTCGGTGGTGCGGGCGTGGCGCAGCCGCGGTGAGGTGCTGCTGGTGTCGGCGACCTCGCAGATCAGCACGTCGTGCCGGATCAGCCGCAGCCGGATGGGGCCGATGCCATGCCGGATGGCGTTGGTGACCAGCTCGCTGACGATCAGTTCCGTGGTCGTCATCACCTCCTCCAGGCCCCACTCGGCGAGCTGGCGCATCGCCAGCGAGCGGGCGCTGGCGACGACGGCCGGATCGCAGGGCAGGTCCCAGGAGACGACATGTCCGGTGCCCAGCGCGCGGGTACGGGCCAGCAGCAGGGCCACATCGTCGGTCTGCGGGGAGGTCAGCAGGGTGTCGATCACCATGGAGCAGAGCTCCTCCAGCGGCAGCGCGGCCTGGCCGAGGGCGTTGCTCAGCCGGCCCAGACCCACATCGATGTCCTGGTTGCAGGTGACGATAAGCCCGTCGGTGTACAGGGCGATCAGGCTTCCGGCGGGCAGTGCCAGCTCCGCCGACTCGAACGGCAGCGACCCGAGGC
Source organism: Streptomyces sp. CY-1 (assembly GCF_047218265.1). NCBI lineage: Bacteria > Bacillati > Actinomycetota > Actinomycetes > Kitasatosporales > Streptomycetaceae > Streptomyces > Streptomyces sp. CY-1. The sequence continues at coordinate 1,370,172 of NZ_CP178393.1, read as the reverse complement.
CCAGCGGGGGACCGGCGGGCAGCGCGGGGAAGGAGACCTCGCCCGAGGGGTCCACGATCGCGGGGGTCGGGTGTCCCGCCCGCGCCATCGTGCACCGCTGGGTGACCGGGTCGTAGATCGCGTACAGACATGTGGCGCCCAGCACCGCGGCCGCCACCTCCTCCTGTCCGCTCTCTTCCTCGGTGAGCCGGATGACCAGGTCGTCGAGGTGGGCCAGCAACTCCTCGGGCGGCAGGTCCATATCGGCGAGCGTGTGCACGGCGGTGCGCAGACGCCCCATGGTGGCCGCGGCGTTGATGCCGTGCCCGACCACATCGCCGACCACCAGCGCCACCCGGGCACCGGACAGCGGGATCACATCGAACCAGTCGCCGCCGACTCCGTTGCGCGCGTCGGTGGGGAGGTAGCGCGAGGCCACCTCGACGGCCTGGCCGCCGCTGAGGGCGTGCGGCAGCAGACTGCGCTGGAGGGCCAGCGCGGCGGCGTGCTCACGGCTGTAGCGGCGGGCGTTGTCGATGTTCAGCGCGGCCCGCGCGACCAGTTCCTCGGCGAGCAGCAGATCGTCCTCCTCGAACGGGTCCGGATGGCGGGAGCGGACGAACGAGGCCACGCCCAGGAGGGCGCCGCGCGCCCCGATCGGCGCCACCATCAGCGACCGCATCCCGAACTCGCGCACCTTGGCCGTCCGCGCCGGATCGTCCCCGGACCAGGCGCTGATGGAGCTGTCCATCACGGGGTCGAGCAGGGCCTCCCCGGAGAAGAAGCAGCAGGCGAAGGGGGATGTGGGGGAGACGGCGACCGCGTCCCCGGGCCTCGCGATGGACTCCGGGCAGCCCTCCCGGATCGATGTCTGACCGGCGCGGCGGAAGGCGGGCAGGGTGTCCCCGGTGGTCTCCAGGGGCTCCTCGCCGCGCAGTACGGAGTCCAGCAGATCGACGGTGACGAAGTCGGCGAGCCGCGGCACCGCGAAGTCGGCCAGCTCCTGGGAGGTGCGCATGACGTCCAGGGTGCTGCCGATGTTCGCGCTGGCCTCGTTGAGCAGCGCCAGCCGCTCCCGGGCCAGCCAGCGGTCGGTGACGTCGATGCCCATGTAGCACACGCCCACCGGACGGCCCTCGGCGTTGTCCAGGCGGAAGAAGGAGGTCGAGTACGCGTGCTCGCGGTGCGGATGGGCGATCGTCCAGCCCCGGTACTCGTAGTCGATCACCGGCCTGCCGGTCTTCAGCACCTGCCGCATCTGCGCCTCGAGCGCCTCGGTGTCCAGCCCCGGCAGGCACTCCGCCATCCGGCGCCCCATCCGCTGCTCGCGCGGCAGCCCGCCGTAGCGCTCCAGCGTGTCGTTCATCCACACATACCGCAGATCCGGGCTGAGCACGGCCATCCCGATCGGCGACCGGGTGAGGAACGCCTGGAGCAGCGAGCCGCTGAGCGCCCAGGCCGGGACGGAGCCCACATCGATCCCGGAGACCAGCCAGCAGGTGTCGCCGCCCGGATTGCGCATCGCGCCCACCCGCAGCCCCACCTCGATCCGGCGGCCGTCCCGGTGCCGGAGCCGTCCCAGGCCGCCCCAGCCGTCGTGCGCCTGGCACCACGAGCCGATCGCCTCGGCCTGCGCCGCGTCCTCGGGCGCCACCAGCAGCATCCTGGCCGGCTGCTTCATCGCGTCGGCCGCCGGATAGCCGAGCAGTCTCTCCGCCGCCGGGGTCCAGCCGATGATGATCCCTGTGGCGTCGATCAGCGCCGAGGCCGCATCCGCCATGTCGAACGGGACATGCGTCTCGGTCGGCGCGATTCCCTGGGGGATGGCCATCGCACCCGTCCCATCTGCGGATACATTTCCCTTAATACTATGACTTCTGAGCCTTCCCGGTGGTGCGCCGTGCGACGACGAATACGCTGTTCCCGCGCGCCTCGGCCGGCGGGGGCGGCTCCTCGGTCATACCTGGTTGCCCCACAGGGAGCGGTTGTCGACATTGGACCTGGTCACCAGCGGAGCGGGTAGCTGATCCTCCAGATTGCCGCCGGGCAGCCGGACGATCGTGCTGTGGTGGCGGGTCGGCCCCGTCCTGAAGGGCTTCCCGGCCATGGCCTGCTTGATGTAGCGCATCGCGTAGACGGCGTAGAGATTCGCCGGCTGGGAGACGGTGGCGTCGATGAGACCCTCGCGGATCGCGGCCAGCTCCTGCGGGATCCCGTCGTTGGAGACGATGGCGATGTGGCCGCGATGGCCCACCGGGACCAGGGCATGGTGACTCTGGAGGATGCGCAGGGTGGGCGCCAGATAGACGCCCCCCGCCTGGAGGTAGATGCCCTTGATGCCGGGGTAGGCGCTGTAGAGGGCCTCCAGGCCGGCCGCCGCCCGCTCCGCCTGCCAGGCCGCGGGGATGTCCAGGACCTTGATGTCCGGGTAGTGCCGCGCCATGCAGTGGTCGAAGCCGGCCGTGCGGTCCCGGCCGTTGTCCGAGGCCAGATCGCCCTGGATCTGCACCACCGTGCCCCGCCGCACGGCCCGGCCGAGGCTCCGGCACGCCTTGACGCCGTACGCCCGGTTGTCGGCCCGTACCACGATGGCGACCTTGCCCCGGTCGGGGGCCACATCGACGGCGACGACCGGCACATGGGCGCGCCGGGCGGCGTTCAGGCCGGGGCCGATGGCGGCGGAGTCGATCGGGGAGACGACCAGGCCCTTGACCTCCTGGGCCAGCAGAATGTTGATATCGGTGATCTGTTTGCCCGGTTGGTCATTGGAGTTGACCGTCGGCAGGATCCGCACGCCCGCCTTCGTGGCCTGCTTCGGGATGTCGTTGTTGTACGCCTCCCAGAAGGGCGAGGTCAACAGCGGCAGCACCACGCCGACCCGGTGCGGGTCCACCTTGCCGCCACAGCCCGCCGCGGCCGGGCCGCACAGCAGGAGAAGGGCCGCGGTGGCGGTGGTGAGGCGGTGGCGCATGGTGCTCTCGGCTCCTGAATCCGGCTCGGTGGAACGGACGGTCTCGGACGCCGCGCCTTGGTCGTCGGCTGCGGGCCCAACGGTCTTCGGCGTTCGGGATGAATACCCCATATCAGCACAGAAGGGTCGGTGAGTAGGGGAAAGCCGACCCTTGACAACCCTCCGGTGTACGCCTGAGGATCACCGCGTGAACTTGTCAGACAGCCAGACAGGTGGTGCGGAGTTCGACTTCCCCCGCCGCATCAGCGCGATGGAAGCGGTTCTCACCCATCTCCGCCAGGCGATCGAGCGCGGCGACTACGCGGTGGGGGACAAACTCCCCTCCGAGGCGGAGCTGTGCCGTCGCCTGGAGGTCAGCCGACCGGTGCTCCGCGAGGCCCTGCGGGCCTTGCAGACGATGGGGCTGACCGCCTCACGCACCGGCAAGGGCACCTTCGTCATCTCCAGCGGGCCGGTGGAGGATCCCACCTTCGGCGACTACGCCGCAAGTGACCTCCTGGAGGTGCGCCGGCACGTCGAGATCCCGGTGGCGGGCTACGCGGCACTGCGCCGCTCCGCCGAGGACCTCGACCACCTGTCCCATCTGCTGGAGCGGATGGAGCGGGAGACCGACACCACCGCATGGGTGGCGATGGACACGCTGTTCCATCTCGCCGTCGCCCAGGCGGCCCGGAATCCGGTCTTCCGTCGGGTCATCGAGGAGATCCGCGATGCCCTGGCCCGGCAGTCTGCATTTCTCAACGAGCTCGGCGGCCGCCGAGAGCAGTCCAACCGAGAACACCGGGCGATCGTCGAGGCGCTCGCCGACGGGTCCGAGCACGACGCGGTGGAAGCGATGACCCACCACCTCGAACGCGTGGAGACCACCCTGACCTCCATCGTGCGGCCCGCCACGGCGGACGACCGGACGACAGTACCGACGGAAGGCGGACAGCAGGCGTGAGCGAGCAGTCCCTCCGGCAAGAAGACCGCGAACAGCAGCAGGCCGGGCACCCCGCGCATGTGGACGCGGGCGACGCCGGTTACAGCAAGTCCCTCAAGGCCCGGCATGTCAACATGATCGCCATCGGCGGCGCGATCGGCACCGGCCTCTTCCTCGGCGCCGGCGGGCGGCTCAAGGACGCCGGGCCGTCACTGGCCGTGGCGTACGCGGTCTGCGGCATCTTCGCCTTCCTGGTGGTGCGCGCCCTGGGCGAGCTGGTGCTGCACCGGCCGTCCTCCGGCGCGTTCGTCTCCTACGCCCGTGAGTTCCTCGGCGAGAAGGGCGCCTTCGTCGCGGGCTGGATGTACTTCCTGAACTGGGCCACCACCGGGGTCGCCGACATCACCGCCGTTGCGACCTACACCCACTACTGGGGGATGTTCACCGAGATCCCTCAGTGGGTGATCGCCCTGATCGCGCTCGCCGTGGTGCTCACGGTCAACCTGATCTCGGTGAAGATCTTCGGCGAGATGGAGTTCTGGTTCGCGATCATCAAGGTCGGCGCCCTCGTCGTCTTCATGGCGATCGGCATCTTCCTGCTGGTCACCCGCGAGCAGGTGGCCGGCAACAGCACCGGCCCCAGCCTGATCACCGACCACGGCGGCGTCTTCCCGCACGGTGCGCTGCCGATGCTGCTGGTCATCCAGGGCGTCGTCTTCGCCTACGCCTCCGTGGAGCTGGTCGGCGTGGCCGCCGGTGAGACCGAGAACCCCGAGAAGATCATGCCCAAGGCGATCAACTCCATCATGTGGCGGGTGGGCCTGTTCTACGTCGGCTCCGTGGTGCTGCTCTCGATGCTGCTGCCCTCCGACTCCTACTCGGGCGACCAGAGCCCCTTCGTCACCGTGCTGTCCAAGATCGGCGTCCCGGCGGCCGGCGGCGTGATGAACCTCGTCGTGCTCACCGCCGCGATGTCCAGCCTCAACTCCGGTCTCTACTCCACCGGCCGGATCCTGCGCTCGATGGCGATGTCCGGCTCCGCGCCCAAGTTCACCGGCGCCATGAGCCGCACCCAGGTGCCCTACGGAGGCATCCTCCTCACCTCCTTCTTCTGTGTGCTGGGCGTGGGCCTGAACTATGTGGTGCCGGACAAGGCGTTCGAGATCGTGCTCAACTTCGCCGCGATCGGCATCCTCTCCACCTGGGCCGTGATCATGCTCTGTCATCTGCTGTTCTGGCGGCGCGCCCAGGCCGGCCACCTCACCCGCCCCGGCTACCGGCTGCCCGGCTCCCCGTACACCGAGATCGTCACCCTGGGCTTCCTGGCCTCCGTCCTCGTCCTGATGTGGGCGGACGGCGGACCGAGCCGGCTCACCGTGATGGCGCTTCCGGCGATCCTGGCGGCGCTGGTCATCGGCTGGTTCGCGTCCCGCGGCCGGATGAAGGACCCCCGGTGAGCCCATGCCGCGGTGAGCCCATGCCGGTGAACCCGCCGGTGAGCCCCCACTGAGGAATCGTTTCTCCAAGCGGCCGGGGCCACCCCTCGGCCGCCCTCCCCTCCACCACCTCCTGGAGGAATCCCACCCCGTGAACACCCCCGACCACGAGAGCACCACCATGAACAACCCCCTCGGACGGACCCTCGACGCGACCCGCCGCACCCCGGCCGAGCCCCCCGCCCTCCGTGAACCCGGCCATGTGCCGCTCGCCCATGTCGTACGCGGCGGGGTCATCGAGGGCGTCCACCACGGCTCGGTCGTCGTCCTGGCCGCCGACGGCCGGGTCGAGTTCCAGGCCGGCGACATCGACGTGGCCTTCTACCCGCGCTCCGCGCTCAAGCCCGTCCAGGCCGTCGCCCTGCTACGGGCCGGGCTGCCGCTGGACGGGGAGCTGCTGTCGCTCACCGCCGCCAGCCACTCCGGCCTGCGGCGCCATCTGGACGGCGCGCGCCGCATCCTCGACCAGGCCGGGCTCACCGAGGCCGATCTGCGCAACGTCCCCGACCTGCCGTACGGCGCCGCCGAGCGCGACGCCTGGCTGCGCGACGGCGGCGAGCCCACCCGGCTCGCCCAGAACTGCTCCGGCAAGCACGCCGCGATGCTGCTCACGGCCAAGCTGCGCGGCTGGCCGCTGGAGGACTATCTCGACCCGGCCCATCCGCTACAGCGGCTGATCGCCGAAACCGTGGAGGACCTCACCGGACAGCGCGTCGCCCAGGTCTCGGTCGACGGCTGCGGCGCGCCGCTGTTCTCCGTCTCCCTGCACGGGCTCGCGACGGCCGCCGCCCGGATCGCCTCGGGCGCCATGGACACCCCCGAGGGCCGGGTCGCGGCAGCCCTGCGCGCCCACCCGGACATGGCGTCCGGCCCCGACCGCGATGTGGCCCGGCTGATGCGCGCCGTACCGGGCCTGATCGCCAAGGACGGCTTCGAGGGCGTGCAGATCGCGGCGCTGCCCGACGGCCGGGCCGTCGCCGTGAAGATCGGCGACGGGGCGGACCGCGCCCGGATGCCGGTGACCGCGGCGGCCCTCGCCCACTGCGGGATCGACCCCGGTGTGCTCACCGAATTCGCCACCACTGCGGTGTACGGCGGCGGAGTCACCGTCGGCGGTGTGCACCCCACCGACGCCCTCGCCCCGCCCGCCGCCTGACCCTCCCACCCTCCCCGAGGAACCAAGGAAGACCGCACGCCATGACTGCCACCGGCTATCGCCGCGAACACGATCTGCTCGGCGACCGCGACGTCCCCGCCGACGCCTACTGGGGCATCCACACCCTGCGCGCCGGCGAGAACTTCCCCATCACCGGCACCTCCATCTCCGCCTATCCGCACCTGATCAGCGCCCTGGCCGCCGTGAAGGAGGCCGCCGCCCGCGCCAATGAGGACCTCGGGCTGCTCACCTCCGCCAAGGCCGACGCCATCGCCGCCGCCTGCCAGGAGATACGCCGGGGCGCCCTGCACGACCAGTTCACCGTCGATGTGATCCAGGGCGGCGCCGGGACCTCGACCAACATGAACGCCAACGAGGTGATCGCCAACCGGGCGCTGGAGCTCCTCGGCCGGGAGAAGGGCGACTACGCCCACCTCCACCCCAACGAGGACGTCAACCTCAGCCAGTCCACCAACGACGTCTACCCGACCGCCGTCAACGTCTCCACGATCATCGCCGTCCGTGAACTCCACTCGGCCATGGAGACGCTGCGCCAGGCGTTCGCCGCCAAGGCAGAGGAGTTCCGCGACGTCCTCAAGATGGGGCGCACCCAGCTTCAGGACGCGGTGCCCATGACGCTGGGCCAGGAGTTCTCGGCGTACGCGGTGATGCTGGAGGAGGACCAGAACCGGCTGCTGGAAGCCGCCACCTTGGTGCACGAGATCAACCTCGGCGCGACCGCCATCGGCACCGGCCTCAACGCCCCCAAGGGCTACGCCGAGGCCGCCCGCCGCCACCTCGAGGCCATCACCGGACTGCCGCTGGTCACCGCCGCCAACCTGGTCGAGGCCACGCAGGACTGCGGCGCCTTCGTCCATCTGTCGGGCGTCCTCAAGCGCATCGCCGTCAAGCTCTCCAAGAGCTGCAACGACCTGCGGCTGCTCTCCTCGGGCCCGCGGGCCGGGCTCAACGAGATCAACCTGCCCCCGGTGCAGGCCGGTTCCAGCATCATGCCCGGCAAGGTCAACCCGGTGATCCCCGAGGTGGTCAACCAGGTCGCCTTCGAGGTGATCGGCAACGACGTCGCCATCACGATGGCAGCCGAGGCCGGACAGCTCCAGCTCAACGCCTTCGAGCCGATCATCCTGCACTCCCTCTCCGAGAGCGTCACCCATCTGCGCGCCGCCTGCCTGGTGCTGGCCGAGCGGTGCGTCGTGGGCATCACCGCCAACACCGAGCGGCTGCGCACCTCCGTGGAGAACTCCATCGGCCTGGTCACCGCGCTCAACCCGTACATCGGCTACAGCGCGGCCACCAGCATCGCCAAGGAGGCGCTCGCCACGGGGCGCGGCGTGGCCGAACTCGTCCTGGAGAAGGGGCTGCTGCCCGCCGACCGGCTGGCCCAGGTGCTCCGCCCGGAGGAGATCGCGGGAAGCCGCTGAACCACTTGGAGGTGGATGACACCTCTACATCAGGGGCTGGTTGCGTAGTTGGGTGATGGCCGGGGCCGAGCTGGAGGGGAGCAGATCGGCGGGGTGGTCCGGGCTTGCCACCTCGATGCGGACGCTGTCGGCGATGCGGTAGGGGCGGTGCGCCAGCACCGCCCCGATGCGCCCGCGCAGCCGGGACATCGCTGCCCGCACCGTCACCGTTCGCGTCGGGTCCCCGAACAGGTCCTCGGCCAGTTGCGCCGCCGTCCGCCCCTCGGGGTGCGCGGCGAGCAGCAGCAGCACCTCGGCCTGGCGGGCGCTGAGTTCATGCGTCCAGGCGCCCGAGGGGCCCGAGAAGGTCAGGGTCCAGCGGTGCGGATGGCGTACGTCCAGCAGCAGATCACCCCAGCCCGCCGGACCGCCCCCCTCGGCGGGCTCGCCGTCCAGCACCCGCAGCAGATGGCCGCCGGGCAGCGGCTCCACCGCGCACGCGCCGAGCGCCGGCAGCCAGACCGGCCCCTCGTACGGCGCCTTCGGCAGCAACAGCCGGCGCTCGCGCGGGGTCACCCCGGTGACCCCGGCGATCCAGCCGTGGTGATCGACCACGACGGCCTTGCCGCGGATCCGCGCCAGGAGCGGGGCGGCGACGGCGCGCAGGCCCTCCAGGTCCCGGCTGTGGGCGAGGCGCAGTTCGCCCTCGGCCCACCGGGCGGTCGCGGTGACCAGGGAGAGCACCGTCGGATGGGCGGTCCCGGCGGGGCCGCTGACGTCGATGACGCCCAGCAGCCGTCCGTCCCGCGGGTCGTGGACGGGGGCGGCGGCGCAGCTCCAGGTGTGGAAGGCGCTCACGAAATGCTCGGCCGAATGCACCCGTACGGGGGATTTCACGGCCAGCGCGGTGCCGATTCCGCTGGTCCCGGCGGCGTCCTCGGCCCAGTGCGAACCCTCCACGAGCGCGATGCCGTCGGCCTGCCGGCGGACGCCCCGATGGCCGTCGAGCCACAGGATCCGGCCCTCCGCATCGGCGATGATCATGATGTGGCCGGCCGCCTCCGCCGCCTCCAGCAGCCCGTTGTGCAAGGTGGGCAGCACCTCGGCCAGCCGGGTCTGCCGCCTCCGCAGCTCCAGCTCGTCCAGACCCAGCGGCCGCGGGGCGCGGCCGCGATCCGGATCGAGGCCCAGGCGCAGCATCCGGTCCCAGGAGGCGCCGATCACGGGGCGGGCGGGCAGCGGAAGCCGTCCCCGGCTCAGCGCCGCCTCGCGGATCACCGCCATGAGACGGGCCGATTCGGCGGGGCTCAGCGCGGCCAGGGGACCGGCGTCGCGTGGGTGCTGGGAACGCATGGATGGCAGCCTTCAGCCTCTGCTGAGCGGGGCTTCGTTGCTCCGCGATTGTAGTGAAACCGTGCGGCGGGAGCTGCTGTTGTGGAGCCGTCCGGGGCGGCCGTTGTCGTGCGGCCGTCCCGTTGCGGCCGCCGTCGTGCAGCCTCGGGCCCTGGGCCCCTACAGGATGCCCGTACCGACGCTCCTACGGGACGCCCGCACACGACGCCCCTACAGCGTCGGCACGGCCAGCTCGGCCCAGATGGTCTTGCCCGTGGCGGTCTGCCGGGTGCCCCAGCTCTCGGTGAGCTGGGCCACCAGCAGCAGTCCGCGGCCACCCTCGTCGAAGGCGCGGGCCCGGCGCAGATGCGGTGAGGTGCCGCTGCCGTCGGAGACCTCGCAGATCAGCGCCCGGTCATGGATCAGGCGCAGCCTGATGGGCGGCGTGGCATGCCGGATGGCGTTGGTGACCAGTTCGCTGACCACCAACTCCATGGTGAAGGCGGCCTCTTCGAAGCCCCAAGCGGCCAGCCGCCCGGTGGCCTCCCGGCGGGCCCGGGCCACCACGGCCGGGTCGTCCGGCAGCTCCCAGGTGGCCACGTGGTCCGCGCCCAGCCCCCGGGTGCGGGCCAGCAGCAGGGCGACGTCGTCGGCGGGGTGGCCGGGAAGCAGCTTGGCCAGCACCGTCCGGCACAGGCCGTCCAGCGAGTCGGCGGGCCGGGCGAGCGTGCGGCGCAGCGTGTCGACCGCCTTGTCGACGTCCTGGCCGCGGGCCTCGATGAGACCGTCGGTGTACAGGGCCAGCAGGCTGCCCTCGGGCAGTTCGAGGTCGACGGCCTCGAACGGCAGGCTCCCCAGCCCCAGCGGCGGTCCGCTGGGCAGGTCGAGGAGGGTGGCGGTGCCGTCGGGCGTGACCAGCACGGGTGGCGGATGCCCGGCTCGGGCCAGGGAGCAGCGGCGGGAGACCGGGTCGTAGACCGCGTACAGACAGGTGGCGCCGAGCTGTGCGTAGGCCGCCTCCGCCGCGTCCGGGTCGCCGGCGCCGCTCTCCGACTCGGCGGTGAGATGGTTGATCAGATCGTCCAGATGGGTGAGCAGCTCATCGGGGGGCAGATCGACGTCGGCGAGGGTGCGCACCGCCGTCCGCAGCCGCCCCATGGCCGCCGACGCGCGGACGCCATGGCCCACCACATCGCCGACGACCAGGGCGACCCGCGCGCCCGCCAGCCGGATGACGTCGAACCAGTCGCCGCCCACCCCGGACCGGGAGGCGCCCGGCCGATAGCTGGACGCCAGCTCCACCGCGGCGCTCGGGGGCAGGGTGCGCGGCAGCAGACTGCGCTGGAGGGACAGCGCGGTGTGCCGCTCATGGGTGTACCGCCGGGCGTTGTCGACGCAGACGGCGGCCCTGGCCGTCATCTCCTCGGCGAGCAGCAGATCGTCGTGCTCGAACGGCTCGGGGCGGCGGTGCCGGGAGAAGGTGGCCACGCCGAGGGTGACGCCACGCGCCCGCAGGGGCACGGCCATCGTCGAATGGAACCCGAACCGGCGGACCATGGCGGCCCGGTCCGGGTCCTCGGCGGCCCACCGGGCGACGCCGGGGTCGGTGTCCCGGTACAGCATCGCCCGCTCGGCCTTCAGGCATTCGGCCGCGGGGGAGAAGTCCGGGTAGGCGGTCACCTGCCCGGGCCGCAGCACGGCCTCCGGGACGCCCGCGAAGACCGACTGGGCGGCCACCCGGCGCAGCAGCACATAGCCGCCCGGCGGGCCGGGGCGCGGTTCGCTCCCTTCGTGGACGGTGGGCAGCAGATCGACCGTCACGAAGTCGGCGAGCGCCGGGATGGCCACATCGGCCAGTTCCTGCGCGGTCCGGTCGATGTCCAGCGTGCTGCCGATCCGGACGCTGGCCTCGTTGAGCAGCGTCAGCCGCTGCCGGGCGGTCCGCGGGCCGGTCATGTCATGAGCGGACAGCATCAGGCCCGCCACCCGGCCCTCGTCGTCGAGCAGCGGGGCGAAGACGATGGACCAGGCGAGGGGGCGGGGCTGGCCGGGTATGGGCGTGGTCAGATCCAGATCCCGCCGCTCGCCCGTCTCCAGCACCCGCCGCATCGTCCGCTCGGCCGCCTCGGATTCGGGGCCGGGCAGCAGCTCCGGCAGCCGCAGCCCGCGCATCTCCTCCTGGTCCAGGCCCAGCACCCGCTCCAGGCCGTGATTGGCCCGGCGCAGCCGCAGCCCGGGGTCGTAGAGCGCCATCGTGCAGGGCCCCTGGAGGAAGGCGTGCCGCACCAGCTCCTCGTCCTCGACGGCGGGTACGGGGCGTGGCAGGGCGGAGACGACCAGCCACTCGGGGGCCCCGGCGGCCGAGGTGCGGCGATGCGCCAGCAGCCCCAGCTCCACGGTGGAGCCATCGCGGCGCAGCAGCGTCGCCCGCCCGTTCAGCCGGGCGGGCGGGGAGGGGGAGCGCAGTGCGGCCAGCACCTCGGCGCGGGCGGGCGAGGCGTCGTGGAGCAGATCGGCCGCGGGCCTGCCCACGATCTCGGCCGGGAGGTAGCCGAGCAGCCCGCGGGCCGCCTCGTTCCACCGGGTGACGATGCCGTGCCCGTCGACCGTGGCCTTGGCGGTGGCCCCCTTGCCGGGGAGATCGCCCGACCGGACGGACCGCTCGTCCCGCGGGGTGTCCGGTCGCGTCATGGTGTCATCTCAACCCTTGGCGGAGAGTGAACCAATGGTCGCGCCTTCAAGTATGCCCACGGTGAGAGGGGTCGGCACACGCCGCGCGGTGTGCGCATGACCGTCGGGAGTCGGCTGTCACCCGCTGCTGGTACTGTCCCGGATCACAGAGAAACGAACAGAAGTTCTGCAAGGGGTGGGGTATATGGCCATGGTCGTATATGGGGGACATGGCAGAGGCACTCGCGCGGCCGGTGCCGTGCTCGCAGCCGTGCTGCTCTGTGGCGGTGCGGTCGGCTGCGGTTCGTCCGGGGCGGACGGGAAGCCGGAGGGCAAGGCGGGGGAGAAGTCCTCGGAGCAGGTGCGGATGGCCCCGGCGGCGGCCGTGCGGGCCGCCGCGAAGAAGAGCGAGAAGCTCACCTCGTTCCGCTACCGGATGACCGGGCGCACCCCCGAGGACGGGCGGATCGAGGGCGAGGCGGCGATGAGCACCAAGCCCGTCGCGGTCCGGATGACGATGCGCGCGGTCGGCCAGGGTGCCGACGCGGCGGTGGAGATCCGGCTGGTCGACGGGGCGATGTACCTCGACGGGGGCAAGGAGGCCGCCGGCGAGCTGAACGGGAAGAGCTGGCTCAAGCTGGACTTCTCGGCCCTGGGCGAGAAGGCGACCGGTGCGCTGGGCGGCGGTTCGCTCTCCCGCCAGGCCGACAAGAACCCGGCGGACGACTCGGCCTTCCTCTCCGGCGCCGACGATGTGAAGCGGGTCGGCGAGGAGACCATCGACGGGGTGCGCACGACGCACTACCGGGGCACCATCACCGTCCCCCAGATGCGCGAGAGCCTCAAGGACGAGGACGCGGCGACCCGCAAGCGCCGCGAGAAGAACCTCAAGGAGTACGAGAAGATGGGGGTCGACCGGCTGTCCATGGACATGTGGATCGACCCGGACGGCCACACCAAGCGGTTCCGCATGCGCGGCGAGGGGGACAAGGGCCCGCTCGACATGACCATCACCTTCTCCGGCCTCAATGAGCCGGTCACGGTGAAGGCGCCGCCCGCGAACCAGACCATGGACCTCGCCGAGTTGGCCGAGGGGATCGAGGGCTGATCCGGCGGCGCCTCCACCGTGGGCGGCGCGGCGGGCTCAGCCGCCCGATGCGCCCGCCCCGGCCGTGAGGGCCGAGTCGTCCCCCACACGGGCGCCGGGCAACTGGTGCCGGGCGGCGATGAGGGCGGCGTCCACATCCCGGGTCCCGGTGGAGACGCACAGGGTGTAGGCGAGGTCGTCCATCCGCTGTCGTACCTCGGTGCCGCCCGATTCGGCGTGCAGCATCCGCAGCGTCTCGTACTGCTCGATGAGGTTCTGAAGTACGACCGGGTGGGCCATCAGCACGGCGGTGGTCCTTTCGCAGCCGGAGAGGTGACGCCAGCGCGTGTACCCCCATGGCCCGAGGCCATGTGCGTTTCTCATCAGGCGTCGCCGGGCGGATGCCGCCCGGACGCGGCCTGCGCCGGGGCGTCGGCCGAGATCAGCGCCGAGGCGGCCCGGGAGTGCAGCGAGTCCAGGGCCGTGAGCTGCTGCCCGGCCCGCTCCAGCAGTTCGGCCAGGCGGCCCGTCCGGAGGCGGGTGTCATGGACGGCCACGGCGAGCAGCGAGCGCCACAGCAGCGCCTTGCCCTCCACACCCACCCGGAGCGCCTCCAGCCCCACCAGCGTGTTCACCCCCGAGCGCCGCCGCGGCCGGCCGCCCGGCGTCAGCCGTGCGGCGCGCTCGGCCGCCCGCGCCGCGCGGACCTTGCCGCGGCGGACGGGGACGTCGAGCGAGGCCATGCACCACAGCAGTGACCTGCGGTCCTGGACGAACTCCGCCGTGAGCCTCGCCAGTTCGCCACCGTAGGCCGAGCGCCGGTGCCTGCGGGTCATCCGGCGGGCCGGCGCGACCGCCGCGGTGGCGGCGGCCAGGTGGTCGTTGAGGTAGATCCCCAGCCATGGCGGCGCGTGGATGCCGCCGGAGCGGGTCGCGGCCGGTACAGCCATGGTCGTCCTCCCGACGCCGGGCCCCGAGCAGCGGTGTGCACGACCCTGCCGGGTACCCCCTGGGCGGACTCTCAAGAGACGACCGCCGGGGCGCCGCCTCCGGGGGCTGATCGTCAGGGCGCCGCTCGTCAGGGCGCCGATCCGGAGTCCGGCCGCCGAGGGGCCGCTTCCCGAGGGGCCGCTTCGGGGCCCGACGGCCGGGGAGCCGCCTCGGGGTCGGCGCCCTGGGCGCGCTGATGCAGATCTTCCAGCGCGTCCAGCACGACGCTGCGCTCATGCCACTCCAGCCACAGCCCCGCCCGGGTGGCCAACTGGTGGAGTATCCCGGCCTCGGCGTTGGTCAGGCCGCGCCCCGCCTGGGAGCTGTGGACCGAGAACACCCCGACGACCCGGCGGGAGGCGCCGGTCATGGGGATGCTGTGCGCGGTGCGGGAACCGGTCGCCAGGATGACCTCGCGGGCGGTGTCGGAGAAGACGCCGTCGGTGGCGATGTCCGACATCACCGGCCGGGCGCGGGCCGCCGCCGTGGCACAGGAGGTCTCGCCCTCGCCGACGTGGGCGAAGAAGTCGAGGAATTCCCTGCCGAACCCGTGGTGCTGCTCCATCCGCAGCCCGCTCACCGGATTCGCGAGCTGCACATCGCCCATATCGGACCCCAGCACCTCCAGGGCCTGGCTCAGCACCGTCTTCACCACCGTGCCGCGATTGACCTCGCCGGGCCGTACACCCGGCAGGAACGGCAGCGCGGGGGCCTCCTCGGGGGTGCGCTGCGGAAACCACAGCGGGCTGTCCGGATCGGGCCGGTCCATGCGCAGCAGCGCGGCCGCCAGGGTCCGCAGTTTGACGTTGTGCGTCTGTGAACTGCGCTGGAGCAGGGCGAACGCCGTCTGCGGATCGGGCAGCCGGTAGCGCTCCCGCAGTACGCCCTGCGCCTGTGCGATCAGAGGGTGCGAGCGCAGTCTGGCGCGCAGATCGACGGTCTCCCGGCGCAGCCGTATGACCTCGGGCACCGCCGTTCGGCCGCCGTCCCGCGCGATGGCGTCCGCCCTCGACGCAGCCGCGCCGCAGGCGGCGACGGCCGCCTCGACGGTGTCGTGGATCCGGATCGGGCCGTCCACCAGCGCCACCCGCAGCAGCCGCGCCACGGGCTCGTCGGCCCCGGCGAGGAGCAGTGCGGCACCGGCTTCGGCCAGGGCCCGCGCGCAGTGCAGCAGCCCCCGCACCCCGTCCGCCGTGATCTCCCGGACCTGCGAGAGATCCACGATCACGGCGGTGATGGGTCCGTCCCGGCCGACCTGCCACGCGCCGGTGAACAGGGGATGGTCCGGCCGCTCGAAGCCCCCGTCGGGGCGCAGCACCCACACCGCGCCCGCGGATCCCGCACCCGCCGCCGGGTGCGCCCGCCCGCCCGGCGCAGCCTTCCGTACGCCCTGGCCCTCGGCCCTGCCCGTCGCATCGGTCTCGCGCATCTCAGCCTCGTTCCGCAGTCCGCCCGCAAGGGGGCCTTGGTCCATCCCGGGGCTGCCCCGGACCAGGGCCCCACCCTTGCAGAACGGCGCCCTTCCAGAACGGCGGAACGGGTCAACGCGGCCTGGGTGCGCGCATGGCGTGCAGCGGGGCCCGGTGCAGCGGAACCGTGCGCCACCGTGCGGTGAAGACGCGGTCCGCGAGGGAGCAGGTGACCACCAGGTGATGCGGGGTCTCCAGGAACGCCACGTCCACGGTCAGGGTGTCCGGATCCGTCCACCCCCCGCTCACCGCCGTGGGGACGGGCGCCCGCGGCCCGTCGTGGACCCGCCACCCCGCGCCGTCCAACCCCAGGTCCAGCCGGGACGCCTCCTCGGCCAGCGAGACGGTCCAGCCGCCGGAGCCGTCCTCGGCCACGGTGACCCCCGTCAGGGTCGGCTGATCCGCGCAGGCGCCGCCCTCGGGGCCGAACTCCGCGCCCGACCAGACGCCGGGGTCCGTGAGCGGCGCGGGCTTCGCCGCGAGGGGCGGCAGGGCGAGCCGGGACAACCGCCGCTCCAGCGCGGCGTCCTCGTCCTCGCGGCCGGTCGGCGGCGCCTCGCCGAACGCGGGCAGCAGATGCTCCCACACCGCGTCCAGCACGGCCTGCATCCGCTCGGTCTCCGCCGTCGTGGCGATCACCACGTCATGCTCGGGCAGCACCAGGCAGAACTGCCCGAACGCCCCGTCGCCCCGGTACCCGTGCCGGGACATCCAGAACTGGAATCCGTACCCCCGCCGCCAGTCCGGCCCCGAGCCATTGACCATGGCCTCCTCGGTCGCGATGTGCTCCCGCGTCGCCTCGGCGACCCAGGAGGCCGGAAGCAGCCGCTCGCCCTCCCACTCGCCGCCGCGCAGATACAGCAGCCCCAGCCGGGCGATCGCGTCGGTGGCGGCGAACAGCCCGCTGAAGCCGAGGTCACGCCCGGCCGGCACCTGAAGCCAGGCCGTCTCGCCGATGCCCAGCGGATCGAAGAGGCGCGGCCGCAGATACTCCGTCAGCGACTGCCCGGTCACCCGCTGGACGATCGCGGCGAGCGTGTACGTGGCGGGCTGGTTGTAGGCGAAGACGGTGCCGGGCGCGTGGTCCGGCGGAATCCGCAGGAAGCCGCGCACGGGTTCCTCCGGGTCGCCGCCGAACGCCCGCTCCAGGGTCTCCTCGGCATGTCCGCTGGCCATGGACGCGACATGGCGGACGAGCATGGCCCGGCTGCCCGGGTCGGTGATCTCCGCCTCGAACTCGGGGAAGTACGAGATCACCGGATCGTCGAGGTTCAGCAGCCCCTCGGCGGCGGCCAGCCCCGCCGCCGTGGAGGTGAAGCTCTTGCTGAGGGAGTAGAGCAGATGCGGCCGCTCTGCGGTGTACGGCGCCCACCAGCCGGAGGCGATGAGCCGGCCGTGGCGCAGGATCATCAGACTGTGCGGCTCGATCTCCGGTGCGCTCTCGAGGGCGTCGAGGAAGGCGTGGACGCCCCGCGCGTCCACGCCCTCGGCGGCGGGGGTGCTGGTGGGCAGCGGATGAGCAGTCATCAGACGGGTCCTCGGGGGTCAGTGATGGGCCGCGCCCACCCTCCCCGGCGGGGCGGCGGGTGTCCAGAGGGTTTTGTGCCGCGTCGCTCGCGGTGCGAAAGCCGGTCTCAGCCGCGGCCGGTGTCGATGACGCAGAAGCGGTTTCCGTCCGGGTCGGCCAGGACGATGAAATCGGCGTCCGGCGGATACAGCTCCCAGCGGACCCGCCGGGCGCCGAGCGACACCAGCCGCTCGACCTGGGCGGCCTGATCGGCCGCGTCCCCCGCGTAGAGATCCAGATGGACCCGCGGGCGGCCCTGGACCGGGGTCTCGCTGCGGCCGAGCGACAGCCGGGTCCCGGTGCGCCCGTCCGCGGGGACCAGCACCACCCAGTCGTCCTCGATCTCCCCGCGCGGGACGTATCCCAGGGCCCGCGTCCAGAACGCCGCCGCGCGCCGGACGTCCGAGACCCCCAGCACCACGGAACCGATCGACAGCATGTGTCCAGTCAAGCAGAGGGCGCGGCTGTCCCGGGCCGATGGCCCGTTGAGAGGATCGGCGGTGACGGATCGGTGGTGATCCGCGAACGCACCAGACGCCGGAAGGACCGAACACCCCGTGAGCGACTCCGTGACCGACCGCGTGACCGAATCCGTGATCGACGACGACGCCGTGCTGACGCGCACCGAGGGCCGCGCAGGACATCTCACCCTCAACCGCCCCCGCGCCCTCAACGCGCTCACCCATCCGATGGTGACCCGGATCGCCGAGGCCCTCATCGCCTGGGAGCGGGATCCGGCCGTCCAGGCCGTGGTGATCGGCGGGGCGGGGGAGCGCGGGCTGTGCGCGGGCGGCGACATCCGCATGATCCATCGGGATGTGACCGCGGGCGGTGGCGCGGCCTCGAGGGCGTTCTGGCGCGACGAGTACACGCTCAACGCCCGGATCGCCCGCTATCCCAAGCCGTATGTGGCCCTGATGGACGGCATCGTGATGGGCGGGGGCGTCGGGGTCTCGGCGCATGGCAGCGTGCGGATCGTCACCGAGCGCTCCCGGGTGGCCATGCCCGAGACCACGATCGGCTTCGTACCGGACGTCGGTGGCACCTATCTGCTGTCCCGCGCACCGGGCGAACTGGGGACGCATCTGGCGCTCACGGGAGCGTCGGTGGGCGCCGCCGACGCGCTGCTCTGCGGGCTGGCCGACCATGTCGTCCCCTCCGAGCTGCTGCCCGCGCTGACCCGGGACCTGGCCGCTGACCCGGTGCCGGACGTCCTTCCCCGGTACGCGGTGGACGCCCCGGCCGGGACCCTGGACGGTCAGCGGGAGTGGATCGACCACTGCTACGCGGCGGACACCGTCGAGGAGATCGTGGACCGGCTGATGGCTGTCGGGGAACCGGCCGCCAAGGAGACCGCCGAGACCCTGCTCGCCAAGTCCCCCACGGCGCTGAAGGTCACGCTGGCCGCCGTGCGCGGGGCCCGGGCGCTCGATTCGCTGGAGCGCGTCCTGGAGCAGGAGTACCGCGTCTCCTGTGCGGCCCTGGCCCGCCCGGACTTCGTCGAGGGCGTCCGCGCCCAGGTGATCGACAAGGACCGCCGCCCCCGCTGGACCCCGGCCGCTCTGGCCGAGGTCACCGACGCGCAGGTGGCCGGGTTCTTCGCACCGCCCGCCGACGGCGACCTCCGCCTGGCCGACGCCCCGTAGCCGAGCCCTGCCGACGCCGACCGGCGCCCTGCCGACGCCGACGGGTGAGCCGTCGGCGTCGGCACAGGATTAATAGTGTGCCAAGCGGCACCTCAGTGGAGTGACCCGCAACGGTGGCGGATCACCAACTGCTCTTGGTCACTCCCGGGAGTTCACCCGCGTGTGCCATCTCGCGCAGCCGGATGCGGGAGAGGCCGAAGGCGCGCAGATGGCCGCGGGGGCGGCCGTCGATGGAGTCGCGGTTGCGTACGCGGGTGGCGCTGGCGTCGCGGGGCTGGCGGCGCAGTTCCCGCTGGGCGTCGAGGCGTTCCTCCACCGAGGCCCGGGGGTCGGCGATGACCGCCTTCAGCTCGGCGCGGCGCTTGGCGTAGCGCGTCACGATCACGCGCCGCTGCTCATTCTTTGCGATCTTGCTCTTCTTGGCCATCAGACCTTCCCTCCCCGGGCGCGGATACGGGCCACGGCCGCTTCGATGCCGATCACGTCGACGGTCCTGATGGCCTTGGTGCTGAGGGTGAGCCGGATGTGGCGGCCCTCGCTCGGCAGCCAGTAGCGCTTGTGCTGGATGTTGGGGTCGAACCGGCGCTTGGTGCGGCGGTGGGAGTGGGAGATGTGGTGGCCGAAGCCGGGCTGCCGGCCGGTGAGTTGGCAGTGGGCGGACATGAGTCCTCCGTTCGGTGGTGTGGGGTGGATGTCGCGGCAGCGTAGCAGTTAGATGAAAATGAAAACCACTTCCGTGTATGCTCTGGCTCATGGCACGCAATGAACTACGCCCGATCATCAAGCTGAGGTCCACCGCGGGCACCGGCTACACGTATGTGACCCGCAAGAACCGGCGGAACGACCCCGACCGGATGACCCTCCGCAAGTACGACCCGGTCGCCGGCCGCCACGTCGACTTCCGTGAGGAGCGCTGACCGCCATGAGGCCCGGAATTCACCCCGCGTACCGGCCCGTCGTCTTCCGTGACCGGTCCGCCGACTTCGCCTTCCTCACCCGCTCCACCGCCACCAGCGACAAGACCGTGGAGTGGCGGGACGGCAACACCTATCCGGTCATCGACGTGGAGATCTCCTCGGCGAGCCACCCCTTCTACACCGGCAACCAGCGCGTCGTGGACACCGCGGGCCGCGTCGAGCGGTTCGAGCGGCGCTACGGACGAGGGCGGAGGGGCCGGTGATCGCGGACGAGAACCGGCTGGCCGTCGCGGTCGTGGGCGGACTGCACGCCGACGCCCGCCGCGCCGCCGTCGAGGAGATCCTGCGCACGGTGCCCGGCTCGGTGGCGCTGCACCACGACCTGTCCGCCGCCACCGACCGCGCCGTGCGCCGCACGGTGCGCGATGCCTCCGGGCCGCTCGGCGAGGGCGAGGCGCCGCTGGTGAACGACTGCGCGTGCTGTGCGCTGCGCGAGGACATGGTTCCCGAGCTGCTGCGCCTGGCCACGGGCGGCGGGCACCGGCTCGCCGTCGTCGAACTGTGGGAGTCGGTCGAGCCCCAGGCCATGGCCGCCGTCATCGCGGCCGAGGGCGCACCGCTGGAGCTGACCGGGGTGGCCACCGCGGTCGACCCGGCCCTGATGGTGCCGTACCTCGCCAATGGCGACGACCTCGCCGAGGCCGGTCTCGCCGCCGCCCCGACCGACCAGCGCACCATCGCGGACACCTTCGCCCGGCAGCTCGAGTACCCCACGGTGATCGCCGTCGCCGAGGACGAGACGTCCGAGGAGTCCGCGGACGACGGTGACCTGGCCCTGCTCACCCACCTCACCCCGGGCGCACGGCAGACGCGGCTCGGCGAGGGGGCCTTGGGGCCTGCCCTGCTCCAGGGCTTCGACATCGCGGCGGCGGCCGCACGTCAGCATCCGGCGTGCGCGCTGCTGCCGCAGGAGGGCGACGACCACGGGGTGGCCACCCTCGTCTGGCGGCGCGAGCGGCCCTTCCACCCGGGGCGGCTCTACGCCGCGCTGGAGGACCTGACCTGCGCAGCGGCCCGCAGCCGGGGCCGTTTCTGGCTGGCGGACCGGGGCGACACCCTGCTGTCGTGGGACGCGGCGGGCGGGGCGCTGTGCGTGGAGTCGGCAGGGCCGTGGCTGGCCGCGCTGCCGGACGCCGCCTGGGAGATGGTCCCGGCCGAACGGCGGGTGGCCGCTTCGATGGACTGGCATCCCGACCACGGCGACCGCTGTCAGCACCTCACCTTCACCTCGCCCGGCCTCGACCGCGACGGGCTGCTGGCCCTGCTCGACTCGTGTCTGCTGACCGACACCGAGTACGCGGCCGGACCGGCCTCCTGGCGCCGGCTGCCGCACGCCTTCGACGAACTGCTCGACCAGGTGTCCTGACCGGAGCACGGAGCACGGACACCGCACGCACTACATGGACAAGGACCCGATGATGGCCCGACGACTCGACCCCACCCGCCGGGACGCCCGGCGCAACCGTGTGAACCCGCTGGACAAGGCGGGGATCACCTATATCGACTACAAGGACACCGAGCTGCTGCGGAAGTTCATCTCCGACCGCGGCAAGATACGCAGCCGCCGGGTGACCCGGGTGAACGCGCAGCAGCAGCGCCAACTGGCCCGTGCCATCAAGAACGCGCGGGAGATGGCGCTGCTGCCCTACGGGTCGCGCTAGGGCCTCACCGGTTCACCGGATCGGTGGCGTCGGCCACGGTGTTCAGATCGCGGTCGAGGGTCTCCGGGGCCATCCGGGTGGCGACGAGGCTGACCGCCGTGACCACGGTCATGTAGATGGCGACCGGTATCCAGGAGCCGGAGAACGCGGTGACGAGCGCGCTGCAGATCAGTGGTGCGACCCCGCCTCCGATCACGGAGGAGAACTCCCGGCCCAGCGTGACGCCCGCATAGCGGTAGCGCTTGCCGAACAGCTCGGGGAAGTAGCTCATCTGGACGCCGACCGAGCCGTGGCAGGCGAGGATGAAACCGATGACGATGGCCACGGCGATCGCCAGATGCGATCCGGTGTTCAGCGCGATGAAGGTGGGGGCGGGCAGCAGCACCAGCGCGGCGGCGATCGTGGAGTACACCGGGCGCCGCCCGAGGCGGTCGGAGAGCGTGCCGAAGCAGATGGCGGCGAGACCGCCGCACAGGGCCCCGATCAGCAGCACCTGGGGGACGAAGTCCTTGTCGACGCCGACGCTGGACACCAGATAGGAGGCCATGAAGACCTGGTAGGTGTAGGACTGGGTGCTGACGCCGAAGTTCATGAACAGCACCAGGAGCATGGGCTTCCGTCCGTGCCGGAAGACCTCCTTGACCGGTGAGGCGGGCCGCTCCCGCTGTTCCTTGAGCTCGGTGAAGACCGGGCTCTCGTGCAGCTTGCGGCGTAGCACCATGGCGATCACGGTCACGATGAGACTGCTGCCGAAGATCAGCCGCCAGCCCCAGCTCATCAGGGCGTCGTCGGGCAGGCGTTGGGCGAGGATCCAGGCCACCGCGCCCAGGGCGGTGCCCAGCGCCGCGCCGGTCATGACGAGGGAGGACAGTCTGCCGCGGCGTCCGGTGGCGGCCGTCTCGGTGAGCAGGGTGGCGCCGCCGGACTGCTCGGCCCCGGCTCCGAAGCCCTGGCCCATACGGCAGATCAGCAGGAGGATCGGGGCGAGCAGCCCGACCTCGTTGTAGGTCGGCAGCAGTCCGATGGCGAGGGTGGAGCCGCCCATCAGCAGCAGGGTCGTGACCAGCACCCACTTGCGGCCCAGCCGGTCGCCGTAGCGGGAGAAGAAGAGCCCGCCGAGCGGGCGGGCGGCGAAGCCCACCGCGTAGGTGCTGAAGCTGGCCAGGATGCCCACGGACGGTGAGGCGTTGGGAAAGAACAGATCGCTGAAGATCAGCGCCGAGGCGGTGCCGTAGATGACGAAGTCGTACTGCTCGAGTGCGGTGCCGATGAGACCGGCCCAGGCGGCGCGGCGCACCGCGCCGGGGTCGGCGGGTGGGTCGGAGGGGGCGGGCGATGGGGGACGCGTCGTGGCGGGGGTGGGATTGCTGTTCATGATCCATGCCTCCTTGAACGGATCGATGCTGGCAGCGGAGCGGGGGAGGGGAGGACAAGGGGAAGGGGATGGGGAACGGGAAGAAGGGGGACGGGGCAGGGGCGTACGGGGCCGGTGTCCGGGGAGGGGTCAGCGGTGTGCGGGGGCCCGGCGGGTCCCGGCGGCGTCCGCGGCCGCGGCGGCCGGCCCGTGGCGGACGATGAGGTCGATCAGCTCGGAGACCCGGGCGGCGAAGTCCGGGTGGTCCGTCAGTCCGTCGCCGAGCAGCCCGCTGTCCAGGACGGCTTCGACGAAGGGCGGCCCGGATGAGGTGGCGCCGCGGCCGGCGATCGTGGCGAGGGCCGCACGGGCGGGGTCCGCCATCGCGGTGGCGTGGGGACCGGGGGAGAAGCCGGGGCGCGGTGCCACGCAGCACAGATAGGCGGCGACGGTGAGCGCCAGATGGTGGGGCATGTGGCCGGCTCGCAGGTGGAACAGGGCGGGTTCGGGGACCCGTTGGCGCAGTTTGACCGAGCCGTCCGAGCCGACCTGCCGGGTGCGGTGGCCCAGGGCGGTGTTGGCCCAGCGCTCGAAGAGCTGTCCTGCGTAGTGGTCGAGGTCGATGTCGGCGGGCACGGTGAGGGTCGGCAGATACTCGTCGTGGAGCACCGCGCGGGCGGCTTCGGCGATGAACGGCTGTGCGGTCGCGTCCGGGATGGTCTCCTTTCCGTCCAGCGCGCCGAGGTAGGCGATGAGGGAGTGGGTGCCGTTGAGCAGGCGCAGCTTGAGCAGTTCGTAGGGTTCGACGTCGTCGGTGAAGAGTGCCCCGCCCGTCTCCCAGCGCGGGCGCCCGGCGGCGAAGCGGTCCTCCATCACCCACATGCTGAAGGGTTCGGCCGGCACCGGGACGGTGTCCCGTACGCCGAGGTGGGCGGCGACGGCCTCGCGGTAGGTGTCGGTGGTGGCGGGGACGATCCGGTCGACCATGGAGTTGGGGAAGGTCACCGCGGACTCCAGCCAGGGCGCGAGGTCGTCGCGTTCGGCCGCCGGGAGGGCCTGGGTGAACTCGTGGACCAGCCGCCTGGTCTGTGCTCCGTTGCCCACGAGGTTGTCGCAGCTCAGCACGGTGACGGGCCGGGCGTGGGCCAGCGTGCGGCGCTGGAGGCCGCGGACGATCTGTCCGATGGTGGTCCGTGGCGGCGCGTCGCCCCGCAGGTCGGCCCGGACGGCGGGGGCATCGAGGTCGAGGCCGCCGGTGCGCGGGGAGAAGGTGTAGCCGTGTTCGGTGACGGTCAGGGTGATGACGGCCGTGGCGGGTGCCGCGAGGGCGTCGAGGACATCGTCGGGCTGCTCGGCGGCCAGCAGGGCGCCGGTGTGCACGGCGGGGACGGTGACGCGGGTGTCGTCGGGGGAGATGTCCACGACCGCGTAGGCCATCTCCTGGTCGCGCATCGCCCGCACCACGGTGGCGGAGCGGCTGGCGATACCGAGGATGCCCCAGGGGCCGTCGGTGTGGCGCAGTGCCGCCGCGGTGTGGACGGCCTGGTGGGCGCGGTGGAAGTTGCCGAGGCCCAGGTGCACGATGCCGGTCTCGGCGGGCGGGTGCGGGAGGGTGAGGGCGGCCGCGGGGGCGGTGGCGCGGCGGAGGCGGGGGAGGCTGTGCGGCATTGGTGTCACCAGTCCGTCATCGAGCCGTCGAGTTGTCGCGCGACCGGCAGATAGGCGGGTTCGTAGGGGTGGCGGGCGGCGAGCTCCTCGTCGATCTCGACGCCGATTCCGGGTGCGTCGCCGGGGTGGAGGTGCCCGTCGGCGTAGGACCAGGCGTGCCGGAACACCTCGTGGACCAGGGGTTCGTAGCCCATGTACTCCTGGATGGCGAAGTTTGGGGTGGCCAGGCCCAGGTGGAGTGAGGCGCCCAGGGCGACGGGGGAGATGTCCGAGGGGCCGTGCGGTCCGAGCCGTACCTGCCAGAGGTCGGCGAGGGTGGCGATGCGCCGCAGATGGCTGATGCCGCCCGCGTGGCTCACACAGGTCCGGATGAAGTCGATGAGCTGCTCGGTGATCAGTGTCTGGCACTCCCAGACGGTGTTGAACACCTCGCCGATCGCCAGCGGGACGGTGGTGTGGTGCCGGATGTGCCGCAGCACCTCCTGGTTCTCGGCCGGGGTGACGTCCTCCAGCCAGAAGAGGTCCGCCGGTTCCAGGGCTCGGCCGAGCCGGGCGGCTTGGCCGGGGGTGAGCCGGTGGTGCGCGTCGTGGAGCAGTTTCAGCTCGGGGCCCACGTGTTCGCGGACCGCCGTGAGGACGCGGGGGACGTGGCGGAGGTAGGCGTCGGTGTCCCAGGTCTCTTCGACGGGGGCGGTGCCCCGGCCGGCCGGTTCGTATCCGGTGCCGCTTCTGCTGACTCCGTAGACCATCTCCAGGCCGGGGACGCCGCTTTGGGCCCGTACGGCGCGAAAGCCCCGGTCCCGCCGTGCCTCGATGGATTCGAGGAGCTGGGGGAGGTCCCAGCCGGTGGCGTGGGTGTAGGCGA
Organism: Streptomyces sp. CY-1; assembly: GCF_047218265.1. Taxonomy (NCBI): domain Bacteria; kingdom Bacillati; phylum Actinomycetota; class Actinomycetes; order Kitasatosporales; family Streptomycetaceae; genus Streptomyces; species Streptomyces sp. CY-1. The sequence goes on along the minus strand of NZ_CP178393.1, from coordinate 1,344,941 downwards.
GGATCCGGTCGCGGACCGCGCCGCCCAGCAACTGGTAGACGGGCTGCCCGGTGGTCCTGCCCTTGATGTCCCACAGCGCGGTGTCCACCGCGCCGATGGCGGTCATGGTCACCGGTCCGCGGCGCCAGTAGGCCCCGCGGTAGAGGTACTGCCAGGTGTCCTCGATCCGTGCCGGGTCGCGGCCGATGAGGAGGGGGGCGAGATGGTCGCGCAGGTAGGAGGCGACGGCGAGTTCGCGCCCGTTGAGGGTGGCGTCGCCCCAGCCGGTGACCCCGTCCGCGGTGGTGATCTTCAGGAGGACGAAATTGCGGCCGGGGCTGGTGACCAGCACATCGACGGCGGTGATGGTGTCGGTGCTCACGGGGCCACCGCCACCACGTTGTGGAGTGGTTCGCCCGCGGCCAGCCGGCGGATGTTGGCGGTGATGTCGGCGGCGCGGTGGGCGAAGGTCTGGCGGGTGAGGCCCGAGGAGTGGGGGGTCATCAAGACGTTGTCCAGAGTGTCGAAGGGGTGCTTGCTGGGGGCGCCGGTGTGCCCGTCGACCGGGTACCGGTACCAGACGTCGATCGCGGCGCCGCCGATGGCGCGGTCGCTCAGCGCCTGGTAGAGCGCGTCCTCGTCCACCACCGGGCCACGGCCGACGTTGACGAGGACGGCGGCCGGGTGCATCCGGGACAGTTCGGCCGCACCGATCAGCCCGGTGGTGTCGTCGGTGAGCGGCACGGACACCACCACGGCGTCGGAGCTTTCCAGCAGGCTGCCGAGGTTCTCAACGGTCCCGGACCACAGCAGTCCGTGGGCGGCCGCGTCCACGTTCCCGCCGCGGGTGACGGCGATGCCCCGCGCGCCGAACGCCTGGAACAGCCGCCAGCAGCGGGCTCCGATGTGCCCGAAGCCGATGAACCCGACGGTGGCGGTGGTCAGGTCCTCGGCCCAGGGGGCCCGTGGGTCATGGGCGGGGGTGTCCCAGTGCGCCTCGCGGCGCAGTGCGGTGTGTTGGCGAAGGAAGCCGCGGCGCATCAGGATCGTGGCGGACACCGCGTATTCGGCGATGGCGTTCTCGTGGTGGAAGGTGTTGGCCACTTGGGTGCCCGGCGGCAGCGCGGCGATGCCGATGTTGTCCGTCCCGGCCCCGGCGGCGTGGACCAGTCGGAGCCGGGTGGCGGCCGCGGCCATGGTGGCGGTGCACCGGCCCGACACCAGGACGTCCGCGCCTTTCATGGCGGCTTCGACCGCCTCGGTGTGCCGGGGGTCGGGCCAGTGGACGACCGTGCCGTGGGGGAGGGCGGCCTCGAACTCGGCGCGCAGCGGGGTGAGATTGGGGTCGGCGACCACCACGGTCAGGGGGGCGGTGGTCATGAGGCGTCCTTGGTGGCGGGCGTGGCGGGCGTGGCGGGCGTGGCGGGCTCGTGCCGGGGGGCGCGGGTGGCGGGGCCCGTGGAGTCGCGCACGATGAGCTGGGTGGACAGCCGGTGGGTACGGGGGATCTGCCGTTCGCCCGCGAGGACCTGTCCCAGCATCTGGAGGCTGAGCGCCCCGGCGCGGGCCATCGGCACGGAGATGCTCGTCAGGGACGGCTGTGACACCTCGGTGAAGGGGATGTCGTCGACTCCGATGACGCTGAGGTCCTCGGGCACGCTCAGCCCCAGCGCCCGGGCGCCGGTCAGCACGCCGAACGCCATCAGGTCGTTGTGGGTGATGACGGCGGAGGCGCCCGAGGCCATGACGCTCGCGGCGGCGGCGGTGCCGCCCGCCACCGTCTCGGACTGCCATCCGAGCAACTCCAGGTCCAGCCCGGCTCGTTCGGCCTCGGTGCGGATGAGGTCGACGCGGTGGGCGTTGGACCAGGAGCGTCGCATGCCCTGGACGTAGGCGATCCGCCGGTGCCCGAGGGCGGCCAGGTATTCCAGGGCCTGGCGCATCCCGTGGGCGGCGTCGGCGATCACACAGTCGGTGCCGGCCGTTTCGCGGTTGACCAGGACGGCGGGGGTGTGGCCGCAGATGTCGAGCACATCGTCCGCGTCGAGCCGGGGAGAGCACACGACCAGGCCGTCCGCCCGCTCCTTCATCTGTGCGATGACCTCGCGCTCACGGTCCGGGTCGAGGTCGGTGTCGGCGAGGACGACGGTTTGCTTGCGGTGCCGGCACTCGCCCTGTGCGGCCTTGACGAAGGCCCCGAAGACGGGGTTGGCGATATCGGGGACGACGAGTGCGACGGTGGCGGTCTCGGCTCCGGCCGCGGTGGCGGTCTCGGTGGCACGCGCCACGGGCGGTTCGTATCCGAGCTGCTGCGCGACGGTCAGCACCTTGCGCAAGGTCTGGGGACCGAGTCGGCCGGGGTCGCTGAATGCCCGGGACGCCGTGGACAGTGCGACGTTGGCGCCCTTGGCGACATCGGTCAGGGTGGGGGCCATGGCAGCCCGCTACCGGTGCGATGAAGTGGGGTGGATGAACGGCATGTGGCATGGTCTTCACCCTTGCGCAACCTTGTCAATGCTTGCCAAAACATTGGCAAGGCCGGTCGGGCGCGGAGGCTCGATGTGATCCGGGGGAGCCTTCCGTGATCCAATGGGTGCACGTGTGCATGAGTATGCACATAATGGAGTCATGGAGTCCCGTCATCATCACGGACGCTGGTCCCATCGGCGGCACCAGCTCGCGCATCTGCTGAAACCGCACTCCCATGAGTCGGCGCGGAAGGTCGACTCCGCGCTGGAGTCATCGGCCGAGGGCATGCGTGCCCTGTGGCTCTCCCTCGCCGTCCTGGGCGTCACCGCGCTGCTCCAGGCCGGGGTCGTCCTGCTGTCCGGCTCGGTGGCGCTGCTGGGCGACACCGTCCACAACGCCGCCGACGCGCTCACCGCGCTGCCGCTCGGCGTGGCGTTCGTCCTGGGCCGCCGCGCGGCGAATCGCCGGTTCACCTACGGCTACGGCCGGGCCGAGGACCTGGCCGGGATCGTCATCGTCCTGACCATCGCCGCCTCTGCGGCCCTGGCCGCCTACGAGGCCGTGGACCGGCTGCTGCACCCGCGCGACATCTCCCATCCGGGCGTCGTCGCGGTCGCGGCGATCCTCGGCTTCCTCGGCAATGAATGGGTGGCCCGCCACCGGATCCGGGTCGGGCGGCGGATCGGCTCGGCGGCCCTGGTCGCCGACGGACTGCACGCCCGCACCGACGGCTTCACCTCGCTGGCCGTGCTGGTGGGCGCGGGCGGTGTGGCGCTCGGCTGGCAGCGGGCCGATCCGCTCGTCGGCCTGGCCATCACCGCCGCGATCCTGCTCGTCCTCAAGGACGCGGCCCGCGAGGTGTTCCGGCGGCTGATGGACTCCGTCGACCCGGCGGTGGTCGACGCGGGCGAGGCCGCCCTGCGCGCGGTCCCCGGAGTGCTGAGCGTGACCGAACTCCGGATGCGCTGGATCGGCCACCGGCTGCGCGCCGAGGTCACGGTCGAGGTGGACGGCGGCCTGGATCTGCGTACGGCGCACGAGGTGGCGGTCGAGGCCGAACACGCCCTCCTCCATGCGGTGCCCCGGCTGACCGCCGCCCTGGTGCACACCGATCCGGCCCCTGGGCCGGGCGCGCGGGATCCGCATCACCTGCTGGCCCATCACGCCGGATGAGGAATTGCGGCGACGCCGGGGTGCCCGTGGCCGGTGGCCGGTGCGATCGGCGGTTCCGCCGCGCCCCGGCGCTCAGTCGTGCGGCGGGGCCCCGGTGACCATGTGGTCCGCGTGGTTGACGGCCTCGGTGACCAGTCGGCGCAGATGGCCGTCGTGCAGGGAGTACACCGAGCGGCGGCCCTCCTTGCGCACCTGGACCAGCCCGGCCAGCCGGAGCTTGGCCAGATGCTGGCTCACCGCCGGGCGGGCCGCCCCGCTGGCCTCGGTGAGGGTGTTGACATCGGCCTCGCCCCGGGCGAGGGACCACACCAGGTGCAGCCGGGTCGGGTCGGAGAGCAGCGAGAAGACATTGGCGGCCGTGGAGAACTGCGCCGCGCCGCTGTGATGCGCATGCGAACGGGTCGCAGTTGAGGAGGGTTCGCTGACCGGCATGTTCCCATCGTAGAGCGGTGGGCCGAGCGGAGACCCCGCTCGGCCCGCACGGCGCTCAGCTTCGGCCCCGGTGTCCTAGCTCAGACACCAGCCGCAAAGTATCTACGAGTGATGCTCAGGCCGTAGGTCGCCGAGGGTGCTGACCCGGTTCGCGTACTCGCGGCGAGCCTTGCGCTGTGCCGGGATCGCTGCGGCGTTGTCGAGGGGCTGGCAGCGGTCGAGGAGTTGGCGGTGTACCGCCGGGACGGCGCTGACGCGCAGGGTGTAGCCCTGGCCGCGCCGTACGCTCACGCCCTGGTCGAGCACGGCGCGTTCGGCGGGCTCCAGGTCGGCCGCGCGGAGGAAATCGGCGACCTTGCCCGGCATGTCGAGGACGACCGGCAGCTCCGGGGCCGGGGCGTCCTCCGGGTCGACGGTGGCGTGCTCGGGCATGAGGTCGGCGACCACCGTGCGGATGGCGCCGCGGCTGACGCGGTGGTCGCGGGCCAGGGCGGGGATGGATTGGCCGCCGAGGTAGGCGGCGCGGACGGCGATAGCTTTCGCGGCTGTGACGGCCGGGCGGCGCCCGCCCTTGTTGCCCTTCGCCTCGGCGGCTCGCAGCCCGTCGTAGGTCAGCTCGCGTTGGAGGTCGCGCTGGAGTTCGCCGGCGGCGGCGAGGGTCTGCACCATGAACTTCACCGTGGACAGCAGCTCGCCGGTGCGTGGGTGGCGGGCGGTGAGGTCCATCGCGGAGATGTGCACGGTGTCGCCCGGCCGCGCGTAGGTGAGCAGTTCGCCGAACTTCGGCCGCTGAAGCGGGTGGAGGCGGCTGGAGGTGCCGGCCTGTTCCTCGAAGACGACCGGGTCCTCGATCCCGGCCTCGGCCAGGACGAGGTTCTGGCGGTCGGTCGACTGCTGGTCGGTCGACACCCGCTTGTAGACGAGATTGGCCACGCTCTTCGCCGCTCCTGTCGGCGCATCGGACCTCGTCTGTCATCTAACCCTGTCGTCAACCGTCATCGGATCTCATTGGATCCGAGCGTCGTCAGGCCCCGGAAAGGCTGGGTTCACTGGACGCCCGTCGTGCCTGTCGTCATTCGATCGTTTGCCGACAGCAACAGGCTGCGGCAGTTGCGCTCGAAGTGCTATGCCTGCGGGGTGCTCGAGGTGTCGTTTCGCCAATCGTCGACCGAGGCTGGCTTTGACAGTGGTTGATGGCCCCACTTGTCAGCTTGGGTTCTAGAGGTGGTTGCAACACCTGACCCTGCGGGGTGTTGCGATGGCCAAGCTGACAGACGGGGCCAGTTCACGCTGTCGAAGCCAGCCGGCCGCTCATCCGTCTGCTGACTCATGGCCTTGCGCAGCAGGCTTCAGCCGTGCCGGGCCGCCCGCCGGTACGCCGACGGCGTGGTTGCGAACAGATCGGCGAAGGCATGCCGCAGCGTCTCGGTCGTTCGCAGCCCGCACTGGCGGGCGATGGTGGTGAGAGGCAGGCCGGTGGCCGCCAGCTGATGGGCGGCGGCTTCGGCGCGCACGGCGCGCACGTGCCGGGCGGGCGTGGTGCCAAGCTCCGCGGCGAACAGCCGGGTGAGATGGCGCGGGCTCACCCCGGCGATTCGCGCCAGGGTGGCAGCGTCGAGGTCGGCGTCCAGGTGGGCGGTGATGTGTTCGCAGACCTCTCGAATCAGCCGGTGCCCGGGCGGCGGCGCCGCCAGGTGCATGCTCACCTGCGCCTGGTTGCCTGGCCGCTGCAGGTACGCGACCAGCGACCGGGCCACCTGGCGGGCCAGCGCCGAGCCGTGGTCCTGCTCCACCAGGGCGAGCGAGAGGTCAATCGCGCTGGTGACGCCCGCCGAGGTATGGACGTTGCCATCAGAGACGAACAGTGACGCGGGGTCCACGGTGACGGCCGGGTACTGGGCGGCCAGTTCCGCCGCCCACATCCAGTGCGTGGTCGCCCGACGCCGGTCCAGCAGGCCGGCCGCGGCCAGCAGGGTGGCGCCTGTGCACACCGAGACCACCCGACGGCTGAGCCCGGCCAGGCGGCGCAGGTGGACGAGCAGCCGGGCGTCCTCGGCAGCGGCCTCGTGCCCCGGCCCGCCCGCCACCACCACGCTGTCCAATCGGCCGCCGACCCGCTCCAGGGCGCCGGCGGCGAGTGTCAGGCCGCAGCTCGTCCGCACCGGCAGGCCACCGAGCGAGACCAGCTCGACCCGGTATCCAGGTTCCGCGCCACAGCGCGTGGCCGCGTCGAACACGCCTGCCGGGCAGGAGATGTCGAGCAGCTCGGTATCCGGGTACCCGATCACGACCACGCGGCGCATCAGCGACTCCTGGTGTCCGAAAGACAGGGATCACAGGATTCCAGACACGGTCCGCCCGACGGCCGCTCACCCCGACAAAGCTGGAGGCATGACAGCGACCAGGACCATCGCGTTCGTGCTCTACCCCGGCCTGACCGCCCTCGACTTCGTCGGGCCGCTCCAGGTCATCAGCGCCTTGCAGGAATTCGGACTCGGCTTCGAGGCCGTCACGGTGGCAGCGGCCCGGGAGCCGCTGCCGACGGACAGCCCGGTGTCCGTGACCGCCTCCCACACCTTCGAGCAGGTGCCCGCCCCGTACGGCCTGATCGTCCCGGGCGGCGGTGCCCCGACCTTCGCCGCCCTCGCGGACGAACAGCTGACCGGCTACGTCCGGCAGGCGGCCCGCAGCGCCAAGGTGGTGGCTTCGGTCTGCACCGGCTCGCTGATCCTCGGGTCCGCCGGTCTGCTCGAGGGCCGCGAGGCGGTCACCCACTGGGCTGCCATGCCGATGCTCCGCGCCTTCGGCGCGACACCCGTGTCCCGGCGCTGGGTCGCGGACGGGCACGTGCTTACGGCCGCCGGAGTGGCGGCGGGCATCGACATGGCCCTGCACTTGGCCGCCGAACTGGTGGGCGAGGATGCCGCCCGGATGATTCAGGCCGCCATCGAGTACGACCCGCAGCCGCCGCTCGGCCCGATCGACTGGGATCGCGTGGACCGCGCGTCCATGGAGTCCTCGATCAAGTCGATGGCCGAGAAAGGCTTGGCAGACCAGCCAGAGCTACTCGCCCGCCTCACTACGGCCGGCGGGGCCAAGAGCGTGTCCCCTTGACGGCCCGGCGTCCCATTGCCGACACGAGCCGCACCGTAGTGATGATCGAGGCTCGGGCCGTGCGGCGGCGGCAACGCCGACCTGGTCGGCCAGCGGCTGCTGGAGCCGGGTGTGCGGATCGCCGCGCCGGGCACACCGGGCAGCGAACTCGCCCCCCGAGATCGTCCCCGCAAGCGCCGCCCGGGCTCGACCGGATGTACTGCTGGCCGGATGGCCGCAGCGGCTTGGCCCCGACGACTGGGCGGTGTTCAAGCCGCGCTGGGGCGCCTTCTCCCGCACCTGCTTGGAGGAACTGCTCACCGAACTCGGCGCCCACACGCTGGTGTTCGCCGGCTGCAACTTGCCCAACACCCCAGCAGCAGTGTGACGTCCCTGCAGGCCGTCCCTGAAGCCTCAGGTGTACCTGCGGGAGCGTTCCAGCCGCGCCGCAGTCAGCTCGGCGAAGCGCCCCAGTACCAGGTCCCGGTGGAGAGCCGGGACCGCCAGACGGCGAGGGGCTCCGGGAGCGCGGATGCGCGCCCCCGGAGCCCGTGGGGAAGTGCCGGGGTGGCGGGGGCAGGACGTGGCGGCGGGTTCGGCGGGTGCTGCTTCGGCGGGGGCGGTCTTCGCCTTGTTGAGGCCGGGGGTGTGGTTGAACAGGAGGTTGAGCAGGAAGGCGGCGATGGTGGCGCTGGTGATGGCGCTGCCGCCGATGATCTGCACCCAGGTGGGGAAGGTGTGGTAGATCGTCGGGGCGACGACGGGGAGCATGCCGATCCCGATGGAGACGGCGACGATGAGCAGGTTGTTGGTGCCGTCGAACTCGACCTTGCGCAGGGTGTTGATGCCGACCGCGGTGACGGTGGCGAACACAACCAGGCCGGCGCCGCCGACGACCGGTCCGGGCAGGGAGGCGACGACGTCGCCGAGCTTGGGGATGAGGCAGAGCAGGACGAGGATGCCGCCGGCGACGGCGGCGACGTAGCGGCTGCGGACCCTGGTCATGCCGACCAGGCCGACGTTCTGCGCGAAGACGGTGACGATCACAGACACCTCCCGCCAATGGATACCCCCAGCAGCCACAGCCGTGCCCTGAACCACACACCGCGACGCGAGGGTGGGGCCAAAACACACTGCCGCGGCTTGGCCATCGCAACACCCCGCAGGGTCAGGTGTTGCAACCACCTCTGGAACCCAAGCTGACAGACGGGGCCAGTTCACGCTGTCGAAGCCACGAGGCGGAGGGTGCCGAAGGTCCGGAGGGAGATCCCGGCTGCGCACTCAGCTGCGATGCGCCCGAGGAGCCACTGCCGCCGATGGCCTACCGGACCTTCGCATGGGCACGCATCTGTTCTGCCAGCCGCCCTAGTTCGGCCGCCGTCGCAGGGGAGACGTCGCTGAGCCCGCTGTGTACGGCCGTTGGGCTGCGCAGGAAGCGCCGCAGCAGGGCCACGAGCAGCCCTTCCGGCAGGGTCTGCAGTGCGGCGAACGCTCGGGGGACCGGCGGGCTCGGCAGGGCGGCGAGGTTCTGCCGCATGAGGTGGAGCATGCCGCGGACCGCGTCGGGATCGTCGGCCAGCGCTACCGGGCCGCCCGCCGTGTACACCGCCTGCCCGAGGGGTACCTCGAACGCGGCGTGTGTCTTGAGCCAGGCATCCATCCGCGGCTCGGCCTTGGCTTTGATCCCGGCGGTGCGGAACTCCCGGACGATCCGTTCCAGGCGCGGGGTGGTTCGGCCGTCGGGTTCGCCGATTGGCATTGGGACCCGGCTGGTCATGAAGTTGGTCGCGCGGTAGCGGACTACGTCGCCGTCCATCGTGCCGCCCAGTGCCGGGAAGCCGAGCAGTACTCGCTCGTGGCCGATCGCCGCGCCCAGCGGCTCCGCGCCGCCCGCCCAGTTGTGCAGGAACAGCACGTCGCCTTCGAGGCCGGCGAGTGACTCCAGCACCGCGTCAACTTGATGGGTGCGGACGAGGACGGCGGTCAGGCCGTACCCACCGGCCGGGTGCTCGACCACCGGTACGGGTACCCGCCTGACGGCAGGGCTGTCTTCCTCGGCGAGCTGCACGCCGTGCCGGCGCAGGGAGGCCAGACGCTCGCCCCGGGCGAGGAGCGAGACGTCGAGCCCGGCCTCATGCAAGCGGGCGGCGAACAGGCTGCCGCAGACCCCGGCGCCGTAGACGAGCAGTTTCATGACAACCTCTCCCCACATGAGTTAAACGTTCGTTTCAATCGAACGTCTGTATAGTACGGCACATGGCGCTACCCGATACCCGGACCAAGATCCTCGACGCGGCCGAACGCCTCTTCGCCGAGCACGGCTACCGCGGCACCTCGGTCCGCGCGATCACCGACCTTGCCGGAGCGAACCTGGCCGCCGTCGGCTATCACTTCGGCTCGAAGGCGGAACTCCTGGCCGCGGTTGCCCGCCGCGTGACCGAGCCCATCACCGTCGCCCAGAGCGCCGGGCTCGACAAACTGCTCGCCCGGACTCCGGACCCGCCGGTCGCCGAACTGGTGGAAGCATTCGCAGGGCCGCTCTTCGACGGGATGCCCGCTGGCGATGAGAGCGGAGCCCGGAGGTCCCGGCTGATCGTGACGATCCTCAGCGACCCGGCCGAGGAGGCGCGCAGCTGGACCGGCCCGGACGAGGACACGGTCGGCGAGCGCTACCTGGCGGCTTTCGCGCGCGCACTGCCCGGCCTTGCCCCACAGGAGCTGTTGTTCCGGATGCGGGGGATCCTCGCCGTGACGGCCGTGGACCGCGTCGAGGTCTACAACCCGCCCTCCCCGGCCTGCCCGACGGCGACGGAAGGCGAGGAGGCCCGGCACTGGGCGATCACGTTCCTGACGGCAGCAATGAGCGCGCCACCGACCCGGGCCTGACGATAAGCCTGGGGCGGCTCACTCACCGCCCTCGTCGCCGTCCTCGGACACGTTCGGGTCGCGCAGCGGCGGGGCCCGGCTCGACGCCCTTGGATACCTCGTTGATCGCGTGCAGGGCGAACGCGAGGACAAGCGCCGCGGCCGGAGAGCCGTCCTTGACGAAGGCGCCGGTGTCGGCGGCGCTGATCCAGCGTCCGCACTGTTCAGCGGGCATGGCGGGACTCCGTTGCTGGTTGGCCGGCGGCGCTGACCGGTGTCCGGGGATGGGGCGCGGTGAGCAGGGCGAAATCGAGCCGCTTGTCCATCTCCAGCCGGAACGTGCCGTACGGGTTGATGTTCGACCAGAAGAGCGCGGTCAGCCCGCGCCGGTCCTCGTCCGAGAGCTTCTTCGCCCACACCGGTTCGGCAAGAACGCGCTGAAGCGGCAGGGTGTTGATATGGACCAAGCTGGACTGGAGAAGGTGGAGCGCGAGCATCGAGGTCTCGGCGTGCTCCTTGTCCGGGCCGGTCAGCGCGCCGTCCTTGCCATAGTGCAGCACGGTGTTCGCCGAGTTCCAGTTCTCCATGACCTGGAGGCCGCCGTGGATCTCGCGGCGCAGGTCCGGGCTGGCGAGGTAGTCGCAGGCGAAGATGGTGCGTACCGCGCGGCCGAGTTCTTCGAGCGCGGCGTAGGTGGGATGTTTGGGGCCGCCGCGGGTGAAGCGGCGCAGGACCTGCTCGGCCTCCGCCGTCCCCAGCCGCAGGGCGGTGGCGTACTTGACCATCTGGTCGTACTGCTGGGCGATCAGGTCCCACTTGATGGCCCGGGTCGTCAGTGAGCCGCCGAGCGCTGGCCAGCCGGGCGGGGTTTCGGCCGGGCGGTACAGGCGGATGCTGCCGATGTTCTTCAGCCGGGGCAACAGCCTGAAGTTGAGCAGCTCGGTGAAGGCGAACCCGACGACGGACGCGCCGTGCGTGTCGACGTAGTTCGACTCGATCTCGGTGCCCGTGCAGTGCCGCAAAAGTCCCTCGATCATCGCCGCGACCTCGGACGACGAACAGCTCTTGAGCTGGGAGTAGATGCAGACGTTCTTCCGCTCCACATGCCAATAAATCATCACGCCGTTGCCGCCGTAGCGGGCGTGGTACTCGGTCATGAAGTTCGAGGACCAGGACCCGAACTTCTTCGAGTCCGACGCGCACGAGGTGCCGGCGCCCCACCATGCGGTGTCCCGAGCGGCGAAGGTGGCGTTCACCAGCTTGCGCACGGCGGCCCGCAGGTTGTCGACGGTGATGAAGTGCCGGCGCACGTGCCGCAGGGCGGCTTCGGTCTCGCCGTGCTCGCCGGTCGCCACGATGGCCCGGATGCCCATGTTCGTCCCCAGCGCGAACAGGGCCAAGAGGAGGCGTCGTTGTAGGACGGTGCGATCGATGCGCTCGTACGCGGCGATGGAGGCGAACTCGTCGGTGAAGCCGATGTCGAAGTCGGCGTTCTTGAGCACGTCCAGGAGGTCGAGCACACCCCACCGTCGTACGACCTCGTCCTTGAGCGCCGTCAGGCCGGTGGGCTCGTCCAGCTTCTCCAGCTTCGGCACGGAGATCCACGGCTCGCCGTGCCGGGTGGTCACCTTCACCCCGCCCGAGGAGCCGTCCGCCAGCGCGGCCGTGAGCCGGTCCAGGCCGTTCGTCATCCGCTGCTTCAGATCCGCGATGAACTCCGCCGCGTCCATCACCGGCCGGTAGGCAGTGTTGTTGCAGCGGAAGCCCAGCGTCCGCAGCAGCGGCGGCAGCATCTGCCGGTAGTACGAGCTGTACGAGGAGCGCAGCGTGGTGCGGACCTTGGCCTTGAAGACCTTCTGGTTCGCCTTCGCCTCGGCGACCAGGTCGCGCAGCGTCTTCTCACCCACCACCGGGTAGAGGGCCGTGCGTACGGTCTCGTCGGGCTGGCCGATCGCCGCGTCCGCCAGCTTGAAGAGGATGCCCTCCTTGCCGCGGACCTTCTTCAGCTCGGCGGTGAGCTGCCTCTCGACCCGCCGCTCGGCGCGGGCGTTGATCTTCTGCACCAGGGCGATCAGCAGGTCCCCCAGGGCGTCGGTGATCTCCGTCTGCCGCGACGAGCACAGCACCGCGAGCAGTGTGATCCGTACGTCCTCGGCGGTGTCGCGGAAGTCCGAGGGGTACATCTTGATCGCCCGCGCCCGCCACGCGGCCAGCAGTTTCTCCGAGCGGTCCACGAACAGCCCGTCGGGCAGGCCGAGTTTCCGCACGTCGTTCAGCTTGGTGATCTCCGTCAGCAGCGACTCCAGCCCGACCGCGCCCGGGTCCCGTTTGAGCAGCGCGGCGCCGTCCTCGTTGCCCTCCGCGACCAGCGACAGCAGCCGGGACATCCCGACCTCGCCCAGGCGCTCGATCGCCCGCGCACAGAACGCGGCCTCCCACCGGTTACGGGCCGCGACCAGTACCTTCTCGATCCGGGTCCGCCCCGGCGGCTCGATGCTCCGCGCCCGGTACTCGACCAGCAGGGCCTCCCGCTGCCGGTCCTCCACGAGCTCGACCGGACAGACCTCCTTGGCCAGCCACACAGTGAGCTGCTCTTCGTCCTCCAGCGTCGCCGGCCGGAACCCCAGAGCCTCCCGTACCTGCGCGCGGTGGTACTCGGCGGTCCGCCCCGTCAGGGAGTACTTCGCGAAGTCGGCGGCCGGGACCTTCACCAGCCCGGCCACGTACTCCACCGCGACCTGCGGGACCTCTTCCAGCAGATCCGGGAACCGGCCCTCCAACTCGAAGAACTTCAGCAGCAGACTGAAGCCGAGCCGCGTCGCCCCGGTCTTGTTGGCCACCGACTTCCAGTCGCCGTCCACCAGCGTCCAGCTCGCCAACAGTTCTTCCGGCGACCACTCCTGACGCATGCCCGCCCCTCCCCATACCAAGCTCGATCGAGTCACTCGATCGGCCCAACGAGGGCTCCGGGACCGGGGAAACGGGCTGTCTGACGACGCGAAAACTACCGACGGTTACCTTGCGGCCGGTGTCTGAGCTAGGACACCAGGGCCGCTTCCGGCGGCGGCCCGGGGGCGGGCCCGCATCGCGCCCGGCCAGGCGGAGGTGCGCAGCAGTCGCAGACCGTTGAGGCCCACCAGCACGGTGGAGCCCTCATGGCCCGCCACGCCGAGCGGCAGCGGCAGATGGCCGAACAGATCCCACACCACCAGCGCGCCGATGCACACACACGCGATGACCAGGTTCTGTGCCACCAGGCGGCGGGCGCGCCGCGACAGGGTCACCAGCGAGGGCACGGCGGCCAGTTCGTCGCGGACGACCACGGCGTCGGCGGTCTCCAGCGTCAGCGCGGAACCCGCCCGCCCCATGGCGACACCGGTGTGCGCGGCCGCCAGCGCCGGGGCGTCGTTGACCCCGTCGCCGACCATCAGCACCCGCTCCCCGGCGTCCCCCCATCCCCGTACGGTCGCCACCTTGTCCTGCGGCAGCAGCCCGGCCCGTACGTCGGCGATGCCGACCTCCTCGCCCAGCCGGGCGGCGGCACGCTTGTTGTCGCCGGTCAGCAACACCGGTGGGGTGCCGGTGAGCCGGCCCAGCGCGGCGACGGCTTCGGCGGCTCCGGCGCGCAGTGGAGCGGCGATGGCGAGGACGGCGACGGGGCGGCCGTCGACGAGGACGGCGACGGCGGTGGCTCCGCTGTGCTCGACCTCCGCGACGGCCGTACCGACCGGGCAGTCGTCCCTGGCGGAGGTACGGACCGCGGCGTCTTCGATGCCGGTACGGACCGCGTCGTCCCCGCCGGTGAGCGGTGCCGGGTCGCCGGGGCTCTCCACATGCGCCGCCGCGCCGCCCAGCAGTGCCATGGGGCTGCCCACCTGGACGGTGCGACCCGTGACCACCGCCCGTACGCCCCGCCCCGGGGCCGAGGCGAAGTCGGCCGCGGGCTCCAGGCGCAGACCGCGTTCCCGCGCGGCGGCGACCACCGCACGGGCCAGCGGATGCTCGCTGGGCCACTCGGCCGCGGCGGCCAGGGCCAGGGCCTGGTGCTCGCTGAGGCCACTGCCCGGGAGGACCCGGATCCCGCGGACCAGCGCCGACTCCTCGGTGAGTGTTCCGGTCTTGTCCAGCGCCACCCGCGTGACGGCTCCCAGGCGTTCCATGGCCGCGGCGGACTTGACCAGCACGCCGTGGCGTCCGCAGGTGGCGATGGCGGACAGCAGTGGCGGCATGGTGGCGAGTACCACCGCGCAGGGGGATGCCACGATCATGAAGGTCATGGCCCGCAGCAGGGTTTCGGTGAGGTCCGCGCCGAAGGCGAGCGGCACTGCGAACAGCGCGAGCGTGGCGGCCACCACGCCGATGGCGTATCGCTGCTCGACCCTCTCGATGAAGAGCTGGCCGGGAGCCTTGTGCTCGCTCGCCTCCTCGACCATGGCCACGATCCGGGCGATGACCGAGGCGGAGGCGTCCCGGCCCACCGTGACGCGCAGCGCGCCCGTCCCGTTCAGCGTGCCCGCGAACACCTCGTCCCCGGGCCCCTTGTCCACCGGCAGCGGTTCGCCGGTGATCCCGGCCTGCTGGACGTCGCTCGCTCCCTCGTGCACGGTGCCGTCGGCGGGCAGCCGCTCACCGGGCCGGACGAGCACGGTGTCGCCGACGCGCAGCGCGCCGACGGCCACCCGCTCCTCGCCGCCGCCGGGGGGGATTCGCGCGGCGGTGTCGGGTGCCAGATCCAGCAGTCCGCGTACGGAGTCGGCGGTGCGCCGGGTGGCGAACGCCTCCAGCGCGCCCGAGACCGCGAAGATGACGATCAACAGGGCGCCGTCGAGGAACTGCCCGATCGCCGCCGCCCCGAGCGCGGCCACGACCATCAGCAGATCGACGTCGAGGGCCCGTTCCCTGAGGGCGCGCAGCCCCGTCAGGCCCGGCTCCCAGCCCCCGGCGGCGTAGCAGACCGCGTAGAGCGGGCCCCACAGCCATGCGGGGGCGCCCGCCAGGTCGAGCGGGAAGGCGGGCAGGAACGCGGCGGTGGCCAGTGCGGCCCACCGCACCTCGGGCAGATCGCGGACGCGGGTCCGGCGCGGCCGTACGGGCGGTGGAGCGTCGGCGGGCGGCCGTTCCTCGATGAGCTCGGCGGACACCGTGGCACACCTCTTCCTCGGGCGGTGGGGTGATGGTCGAACCCCGCCACCATACTGGAACACATGAAGAGCTCTTCAATTGTAGCTGTGGATACGATGGCGCCATGGGACACGGAGCCGACAGTCAGACCACCCCGGCAGCGCATCTGGACGCGGACTCCGCCGCCACCATCGCCGCCACCCTCCAGGCCCTGGCCACCCCCTCGCGGCTGATGATCCTCACCCGCCTCCGCCAGGCCCCCTGCGCGGTCACCGAACTGGCCGAGGCGGTCGGCATGGAGCAGTCCGCGGTCTCCCACCAACTCCGGCTGCTGCGCGCCCTCGGGCTGGTCACCGGGTCACGGCAGGGCCGCCGGATCGTCTACAGCCTCTACGACAACCACGTCGCCCAGCTCCTCGACGAGGCCGTCTACCACATCGAGCATCTGCGGCTCGGCGCACGCGATCTGCCGACGAAGGCCGACGTCGGCACGGCCGATCCCGGCACGGACCGGGGCTGAGCGGTGGGCGATACGGCGGACACCCCGGCCGGGCCGGGGGAGTTGCGGCGCCGCTTGGGGGTCTTCGACGCGGTCGTGGTCGGCCTGGGGTCGATGATCGGCGCGGGCATCTTCGGGGCGCTGGCGCCCGCGGCGCGGGAGGCGGGGTCGGGGCTGCTGCTCGGCCTGGTCGCCGCCGGAGTGGTGGCGTACTGCAACGCCACCTCCTCCGCGCGGCTGGCCGCCCGCTATCCGCACTCGGGCGGCACCTATGTCTACGGCCGTGAGCGGCTGGGCGACTTCTGGGGGTATCTGGCCGGCTGGGGGTTCGTGGTCGGCAAGACCGCCTCCTGTGCGGCGATGGCCCTGACCGTCGGCTCCTATGTCTGGCCCGATCAGGCACATGCGGTGGCGGTGGCGGCCGTGGTGGCGCTGACGGCCGTCAACTACGTGGGGGTGCACAAGGCCGCCTGGCTGACCCGGGCCATCGTGGCCGTCGTGCTCGCGGTCCTGGCCGCCGTGGTCGTCGCCCTCCTCACCTCCGGACAGGCGGACGCGGCGCGGCTGGAGATCGGCCGGGACGCCACTCCCGGCGGGGTGCTGCGCGCGGGCGGCCTGCTGTTCTTCGCCTTCGCCGGATACGCCCGTATCGCCACCCTCGGCGAGGAGGTCCGCGACCCGGCACGCACCATTCCGCGTGCCATCCCGCTCGCGCTCGGCATCACCCTGGCCGTCTACGCGGCGGTCGCGATCGCCGCGCTGACCGTGCTGGGCAGCGGCGGGCTGGCCGCGGCGGGCGCCCCGCTGGCCGAGGCCGTGCGCGCGGCCGGGCCCGCTTGGCCGGCGCCGGTGGTGCGGGCGGGCGCGGCGGTGGCCGCGCTCGGTTCGCTGCTCGCGCTGATCCTCGGCGTGTCCCGGACCACTTTGGCCATGGCCCGTGACCGGCACCTGCCGCCCGCGCTGGCCGCCGTGCACCCCCGGTTCGCGGTGCCGCACCGCGCCGAACTGGCCGTGGGCGCGGTGGTGGCGGTCCTGGCGGCGACGGCGGATCTGCGCGGTGCGATCGGGTTCTCCTCGTTCGGGGTGCTGGCCTACTACGCCGTCGCCAACGCCTCCGCCTGGACCCTCACCCCGGCCGAGGGCCGCCTACCGCGGATCGTGCCGGGTCTCGGCCTGGCCGGTTGTCTGCTGCTGGCCTTCGCCCTGCCCGTCTCCTCGGTGGTCTCCGGCGCGGCGGTGCTGGCCCTGGGCGCCGCGGCCTATTTCGTGCGGCGGGCGGCCACCAGGTAGGCGGCTTCGCCGCCGGTGCGCCGCTGGTCGGCCGCCCGTGCGTCTGCGGTCCGCTGTCGGTGACGAGCACGGGCGGCAACTCGGGCGTTCGGTTGGCCGGTTCAGCCGGTCATCGGTCGTGGGTGGCGACTTGCCTCTCGTCCGGCCGGAGCCCCTCGTCCGCGTGCTGCTCGTCCACCCGCCGGGCGGCCTCCTCGATCCACGGGGGCAGCGGGCGGCGCAGCCACAGCGCGGCCGGTAGCCGGGCGAGCAGATCGCGCAGCGCGGTCCGCGCAACCGGGTCGCTCCCGGCCTCGGTGAGGAGTGCGGCGGTGCGGCGGGCCGAGAGGGGCAGTGGGCGGCGCAGCCAGCAGCCGATCAACTCATCGCACCGCATCGCGGCGGTGTGCTCTCCGGACGGCGAGGGGGCCGGTTCGTGGTGGGCGATCACCTCGGGGCAGTACGAGATGCCCCAGCCCATCGCCGCGAGGTCGTAGGCGAGCAGGGTCTCCTCGCCGCCGGAGACGACCAGCGGATGGAAGCCGCCCGCCTCCAGGAAGGCGCCGCGGCGCACCACGGCCGCACAGGCGAGGAAGTCGTAGACCTCCGGTCCGGGGAGGTCCTCGGCGCGGCCGACGGGGGAGGCGGCCAGCATCGCGTCCCGCGGATCGGGCCGCTCGGCCGGGCCGATCCGCAGTTGGCCGGCCAGCGCCCCCAGCCGCGGATGGCCGTTCAGCAGGGTGGCGGCCCGGGCCAGGGCGCCGGGGTGCCACCAGGAGTCGTCGTCGCTGAAGGCCACGTAAGGGGTACCGATGGCGCGTACGCCGTCGTTGCGGGCGAGCGCCCCGTGGTCGTCCCCCTGGGCAAGGACCCGAACGTCGGGATACCGTTCGGCGATCATGGCCCTGGTGTGGTCCGTCGAGCCGTTGTCCACGACGACGACCGGTGGCCGCTCCGGCAGGGCGGTGAGGTGTTCCAGAGCCGTGGCGAGCCGCTCCGCGCGATCGCGGGTGGCGACGACCACGCCGACGGCGGGGCCTGGGGCGTTCATGGGCCCCGAGTACCCGGCCAACCAGCCACTATGCGGTGCGCGCCCGGCGTCGAAGGGGCTCGGCGCGCCGACGTACGGCGTGATGTGTGTCATGCCGGAGCCCGTCAACGTGATCTACGTCATGTTAGACACCGCCGTCCCGAGGGTACGGTGCTGACACTGATCGCGTACGAGGAGCGGCTTCGTTTGTCCCTGGACCTGGCATCCGTCATAGCGGCGACCACGCGGTGGCTAGTCAGGGCCTATCCGGCGGCCGACGGAGCGACGAACGCGGCGCTCGCCGAGGCCCAGGCGCGGCAGGCCGTGACGGTGGCCGCCTGGCTGCGCTACCCGACTTCCACCGACTCCGCCCTGCTGACCCTGGCCGGACCGGGCGGTTCCTTCCGGCTGGACTGGCTCGCGGACGCGGAGCCGTATGAGATCAACGGCCCCGATGGCATCTGGCGCACCTATGTGGACGAGGTCGTGGCGAGCTGGGCGGCGGCCCTGCTCACCTGCTCCACGCTGGCGTCCCAGGCCGTGGCGGCGCTCGATGGCTGTGAGCACGGCGCCGGGACCCCCGGGGAGTTCCGGCGGCTCACGGCACCCGACGCGCATGACTGCCGGGCCGCACCGCTGCTGCGCCATCCGGATCTGACGGCGCTCGTCGTGGACCTGCACCGTCCGCAGTTGGTGGAACGTCTGCGGCGGCTGCACAGCGACGACCAGACGCCCACCACCGCGGTCTGACGGCGGGCCGACCGCGACTGACCGCGGCCGTCACGGTGCCGTGAGCACCCCTTGCGCGTTCACCGTGACGCGTTCCCCGCGGGCGCAGTGGACCACCGTGGACGGGAAGTCCGGGTGTCGGCTCTCCTCCAGGAACGCGGAGAGCGGGCTGCTGAAGGCGGCGTAGTCGTCGTAGTGCACCGGCAGTACCCGTTCTGGCCGGACGGCCCTGACCAGACCGGCCCCCTGGAGCGCGTCCATGGTCACGATGAGCCCGCCCGGAAGCCGGGTGCCGCCCAGGTGGACCACCGCGAGATGCACCTCCGGGTAGCGCCGGGCGATCTCATGGATGCCCGGGAACATCAGCGTGTCCCCGGTGATGTACACCCGCAGCCGGGGAGGCTGCCCCGGCGCGCCGAAGTCCAGCAGGCTTCCCATCACCGGTGGCAGCAGCTTCTGCCACCGGCCGGGGGCGTGTCTGCCCGGCAGCGCGGTGACCCGCACCTGGCTGTGATCCTTCACCAGGACCTGATCGTGCCAGGTGGGCAGTCCGGTCGCCCGGCTGAATCCATGGACGCCCTGTAGCCGCCGGGAGGCGTGCGGGGTGGTGATGATGGGCAGTGAGTGGTCCAGCCGCCGGCGCGCCACCCGGTCCCAGTGGTCGCCGTGCAGATGCGAGAGCACCACGGCGTCCAGGTCGGACGGTATGTCGGCGGCGGCCAGGGCGGGCTCGGTCAGCCGCCGGGACATCAGCCCCTTGCCCAGATAGGCGTACTGGCCCCGGTGCAGGAAGTTCGGGTCGGTGAGCAGCTTCAGCGCGCCGTAGCGGATGAGGAGCGTGGCGTTACCGACGAAGAGGAACTCGGCGGCGCCGTCCGGCGGAGGCGTCATGTCCCGACCACCGCCTCTCGCGACTCCGCCCGTTCGGAGGTGAGCATCGTGCCGGCCGTGGCGTCGTGCAGCGACTCCAGCACCCCGCGCTGCCGCCGCGCCCGGTTCAGCAGCTCGGTGAGCCGATCCGGGTCCAGCCGGGCGTCCTGGCCGGTCGCGGCCAGCAGCGACTGCCACAGCAGCGCCTTGCCCTCCACCCCGATCCGCAGCGACTCCAGCTCGACGACCGTGCTGAGCCCGGAGCGGCGCCGCAGATTGCCGTTGGGCTTCAGCCGCCCGGCCTTCTCGCCCAGCCAGCCCCCGTAGATCTTGTAACGGCGTACGGGCACCTCGAGGTCGGCCATGACGGCCAGCAGCGCCGCACGGTCCTCCATGATCTGTACGGCGAGGTCCTCCAGCTCGCCGCCGAAGGGCGACCGCCGGTGCTCGCGGGCGGTGCGGCGGGCCAGCTCCGTTCCGGCCGTCGCTCCGGCCAGGTGGTCATTGAGGTAGATGCCGAGCATGCGGGGGGATGTCCTGGGCTCGCTCATGATCGTCCTTCCGGCTTCGGCAAGGTCGTATCAGGTCACGCGCCCCCGGAGTGCCCAGCTCCGGCCGCCTCAACCAGCTCCCGGGGCCGCGCGGTCCCAGCTCTCCGGGACCACCTGCCGGCGGTAGTGCGGGCACCGGGTGAGGTCGTCGTGCTCGCAGCCCAGGGCGCATGCGACGAGCGTCGGCGAGTCCCGCGCGGCGGCGATGCGGGAGCGCAGCGTCTCGGCCTCGTGCCGCAGGATGTCGCGCCGTTGTCCGGTCTCCCGGGCGAGGGGCTCAGGCCCCCACGACCCCGTCCACACCCTCGCGCAGGAAGTCCGCGTGCCCGTTGTGGCGGCCGTACTCCAGCAGCACATGCACCAGCACCATCCGCAGCGACACCTCCTCCTCCCATCGCGGCTGATAGCCCACCAGGTCGAGCGATGCCGCCTCCCGCTCGATCCGGCGGGAGGTCTCGACCTCCGCCTCCCAGGCCGCGAACGCCTCGGCTCCGGACGACCCGCTCACGTCGTACGCCGCCTGGAAGTCGATCACCGTCGACCAGACCATCGGCGCCTCGTGGTCCTCGAACACCCGCCGGAACCAGGCCCGTTCCACCTCGGCCAGATGCCGCACCAGGCCCAGCAGCGTCAGCGTCGAGGGCGGCATCGAGCGCTGCCGCAACTCCTCGTCGGTGAGCCCCTCGCACTTCATGGCGAGCGTCGCTCGCTGGTAGTCGAGGAAGGCGCGCAGAGTCGCGCGTTCGTCGCCGAGGTGGGGCGGCTCCGGGCGGCTGTCGGCGGTCATGGTGGTACGTCCTCCTCGACGGCGGATCCGGTCGCCGGCCGGCGATGTGACCCCATGGGACCACGGCCATTGGGCCGAGGCCGCACCGGGGAGGCTCAAACGCCGTGAACGGGTGCGGAGTTCCCGGCCCGGGGCCCGCCCCGGGCCGGGGCGGCCGTCAGTCCTCGTCCTCCTCGTCCTCGAAGGCGTCGCCGATCTCGTCGACGACCTCCGCGGCGACCATTCCGCCGACGACGCCGACCGCGACACCCGCCGCGACGCCACCGACGATCGCCGCGGTGCTCGGGCCGGAGCGCCGCCCGCCGTCATGGTGGTGGTCCGCATGGCCGTGACCGTCGTGGTGGCCGTAGCCGGGCGCGCCGTACTCGCCGTGGCCGTACGAGCCGTGGGAGCCATGCGCGGCGCGCCGCTCGACGAGGTCGCGGATCCAGGCGTCGACCTCGGTGTTCCAGTCGCGGTGCTCGACGCCCTCATGGCCGACGGTGAAGAGCGTGAGGGCGTCGCCCCCGGAGGAGAAGAGCCCGCCGCGCTTGTCGGCCTCCAGGACGACGTCCATGCCGCCCGGGTTCGCCAGGAAGGTCACCTCGAGCTCGTTGATGGCGTGGGCGTACTGGGGGGCCGGGGCGAGTTCGATCTCCTGGTAGAACGGCAGCCGCTGCCCGGTGCCGCCCACATGGCCCAGTTCCAGATCGGCGGACTTGAAGCCGAAGCCGAGCTGTCCCAGCGCCTCCAGAACGGCCTCCTGGACCGGCAGCGGATTCACGGTCAGTTGGTCGAGGTCGCCCTTGTCCTTCGCGCCCGCGATCTCCAGCCCGGTGCGGACGCCGAGGATGATGCCCAGCGGCTGCCCGTACAGCTCGGTGATCGGGGTCTCCCAGGGGAGGTGGGCCGTGAACGGGAGGCTGCGCTGCTCGCCCTCGGCGAGCCGGAAGCCGCCGCCGACGGTGAAGCGGTCGAAGAGGACGACCCCTTCCCGCTCCTCCTCGCCGCGCTCGTCCTCCACCCGGGCCACCAGCTCCAGCGTGATCTGCTCGATCTCGAAGTCCGCCGTGCCGCCACGGAGATGGACCTGACCGGTCAGCGGCCCGCCGGGGCGTACCGGGCCGGGGTCCAGCACCGTGTCCACGGTGGGCCCGCCGACACCGAGCGAGCCGAGCAGTCGTTTGAACACCATCGTGGCGTTCACTCCTTCGCTATGCCTACTGCACGCGTGAGCGTGGGGGTTACGGGCGCGTGCGGTGGAGGACGGCGGTCGCGCGACAACGGGTGATGGGCCGCGGAACGTTCGCGGCCCATCGCACGTTCACCGTGCGTCCGCCCTCCGTGCTTCTACACGCATGTAGAAGCATAGGGGTGTGCGCCCCCTGGAGATGGCCATCTCCGTGCCTTGGCGGCGGAAGTCCGAAAATGATCACTCGGCGGGCCGGGCGTAGGACCGTTCGGAGGAGTGCCGTTCGGAGGAGTGCCGTTCGGAGGAGTGCCGTTCGGGGGAGCGCCGTTCGCGGGAGGCGTCTTCGCCCAGGGCGCGGACCACCGTGTCCGCGAAGGCCCGGGCCAGCGGCGGCAGCGCGTCCCAGCGGCGTGCGGCCCAGCCGACCGGCAGTGGCGGCAGCGCGGGGATCGGGACGAGTCGCAGCGGCCCCTCGCTCCCGGGCATCGGCAGCCCCGGCAGGGCGGGCACCACGGCGCGCCCCAGGCCGAGTTCGGCCAGCAGCAGGGCCGTGTCCCAGTCGGCGACGCCGGTATCGGAGCCGGCCCGGATGCCCAGCTCGGCCAGTGCCGCGTGGAGGCGCCCGCCGGAGGTGGAGTTCGGCGGCAGCCGTAAGAGCCGGACATCGGCGAGGTCGGACACCTCCACGTGCGACCGGGCCGCGAGCGGATCCCCGGCCCGCATGGCGAGCACCCAGGGCAGCTCGGCCACCGGCCGCTGCTCGACACCGCGCACCGGGGCGCCGAGGGTGATCCAGGCCAGATCCAGATGGCCGGCGATGAGCGCGTCGAGACAGCCGCGGCTGGAACTCTCGGTCTGGAACTCCAGGTTCACGTTCGGATAGCGGCGCCGGAAGGAGACGATCGCCCCGGCCATGAAGTGCCGCACAGTGGTGCTGCCGGTGGTGATCCGCACGGCCCCGCTCTCCCCGTGCACGAGATCGCTCAGGCGGCGCAGCGCCAGATCGAGCCCGGCGATCCCGTCGGCGGCGGCCTCGCACAGAGTGCGCCCCGCCGCAGTGGGCACGACACCGCGCGGCTGGCGCTCCAGCAGGCTCACGCCGGTCTCGCGTTCCAGCCGCTTCACCCGCTGGCTCACCGCCGACTGTGTGCAGGTCAGCTCCCGGGCGACGGCGCTGAGGCTTCCGGCGCGGCACACGGCCACGAACACCCGCAGATCATCGAGAGTCATAACCCCCAAGTTAGAGCTTGGAGTTGGCGAGCAATCCCCAGGATTGACTGGGGTGGCCGCTGGTCGGGACGATCGTTGCAGGGCTCAGGCGGCAACCCGTACGGCGCTCGCACGAGGATCCGGACCGGGTGCCGGTGCGGTACGGGTGCCGACCTGCCCAGCACCGAAAGGACCGGACCTGTGCCTGCTGCTCCCCCTCCCGCCGCCGCCGACCGGGCCGTCACACTTCTGCGCCGCCTGGGCGCCGCGCGCATCGCCCACCCCGGCGGCACCCTCCTCGCCCACCTCCAGCGCGTACGGGCCCGGCTCGCCGCCTGGGGCGCCCGCCCGGAGCTCCAACTCGCCGGGCTGTGCCACGCGTTCTACGGAACCGACGGCTTTCCCGTCACCCTGCTGCCCCTCGGGCGTCGCGGCGAACTCGTGGCGGTGATCGGCGCGGAGGCCGAAGCCATCGTGTACCTCTACGCGAGCTGCGACCGTAGGGCCACCTGCCGGGCGCTCGGGGACGCCGACGTGGTCTTCCACGACCGTTTCACCGGCCGCACGCACACCCCGGAACCCCGGCTGCTCCGGGACTTCGCCGAGCTGTCGGCCGCCAATGAACTCGACCTCGCCCGCCGGGATTCCGCCCTCCGGGAGCGGCGTGGCCCCGAACTCCTCGCCCTGTTCACCCACTTCCGTCCGCTGCTCAGCCGGCCGGCCTGGCTGGACGGGCGCGCGGTCCTCGCGCCGTCGCCCCTCGCCCGCGACTGAGGGCCGTGCGCACGGCTGAGGGCCTGGCGGACGACCGACGCCCTGGTCACCATGCGTGTGGCCCGCGGGCGCGGGTGTGATAACGCCCGGAGCGCGGGACCGCAAAACGCCGCGCCGCACCGTTCACCTTTTCGGCTCGTTCTCGTCGTCCGTACGCTCCGGACGGAATTTCGCGATCACGAATTGCCGGAAGCGTTCGCGCACGGTAATGGCTTGGTCAACTCTGTGGAGACCGCAAAACGATCTAGTAATTCACCGTGGAAGAGATGACCGGATCAATGTCTTGACCGGAATCATGCCGGGCGCGGAGACTCAAAGCGCACTCACGCATCAGGAGCCGCAAGCGACGTTCCGAATCCTGCGATACCGGTTTCGCGGGGGCGTGCGACCGGGGGAAGTGTAAGGAGATTGTGTGCGCACGGCGGGAAATCCGTACGTGTGATCTTCACTTCCCCTCCTCATCTCTTGATGCGCGAAGAGAATGGAGGGGGAATGCCGACGCCCGCGGGCTATCCCGGTGTCTACATCGAAGAGCTTCCCAGCAGCGTCCGTACCATCGCCTCGGTCACCACCTCGGTGACCGCGTTCGTGGGCCACACCCGGCGGGGCCCGCTCAACACCCCGGTGCGCATCACCAGTTTCGCCGACTTCGAGCGCCGCTTCGGGGGCCTGACCTCGCAGAGCGCCGTCGGCTACGCGGTGCACCAGTTCTTCGGCAACGGCGGCACCGTGGCGGTCGTCGTCCGCGTGACCAAGGCCGGCACCGGCAAGGCCGCCTGCGTCACCCTCGACTCCACCGAGGGCCACAGCGAATGCCCGGTGCTGGAGGTGCACGCCAAGGAGCCCGGCCACTGGGGCTCGGGCCTGCGGCTGGCCGTCGACTACGACACGCCGTGCCCGGAGGAGACCTTCAACCTCCATGTGCTCGACGCCCGGGGCACCTCCCGGGAGACCTTCACCAGCCTGTCCATGGACCCCGCCCACGGCCGCCACGCCGAGACCGTGATCAACGCCGGGTCGGCACTGATCCGGGTCAAGGCCGTCGGCGAGGGCCGGCCGGACCCCTCCGGCACGGTCTCCAAGCCGTTCGCGGGGGAACTCCCCGATCTGGGCGTCGAGCTGACGGTCAAGATCGGCGAGGTGGAGCGGTCGTTCACGCTGTACGACCCGGACTGCGACGGCGAGGCTCCGTGCGACGTCACCGAGCTGGCCCTGCTCCTGGAGCGCAAGTTGCGCGCACTGCCCGACGCGCCCGGCAAGCACGCCTTCGCGGGCACCGAGGTCACCGCGTTCGGCCGCCGACTCCAGGTCGTCGCCGGCTCCATCGACCCCGATGACGTGGTGCGCTTCCTGGGCGAATGCGCCAATGACCTCGGCCTTGAGGCATCGGTCAACCCGCCCGTCTTCCCGCTGTCCGGCGGCGAGGACGGCGCCCCGCCCGGCCCCCGCGACCTCATCGGCGGCGAGGCGGACAAGACCGGCCTGCAAGCGCTGCGCGACATCGAGGACGTCAACCTGCTGTCGCTGCCCGAGCTCGCCGGGTACGAGTCCGTCGGCGACATGGTCACCGTGCTGTCGGCGGCCGACCGGCTGTGCCGGGAGCGGCGGATCTTCCTGCTCGTCGACGCGCCCTCCGCCTGGGGCAGCGTGGACGCGGCCCGCGCCGGGATCGGCGCCTTCGAGCCGGTCCGCAGCGACCACGCCGCGCTGTACTTCCCGCAGTTGCGGCTCACCGACCCGCTCACCGGGCGGCTGCGCGCCTTCCCGCCCTCCGGGGCACTCGCGGGCGTCATCGCCCGTACGGACAGCGAGCGCGGCGTGTGGAAGGCACCGGCCGGGACCGAGGCGCGGCTGGCCGGGGTGTACTCGCTCGGCGTCCAGTTGACCGACCGCGAGAACGGACTGCTCAACCCGCTGGGCATCAACTGCCTGCGCACCTTCCCGGTGGTGGGCCCGCTGGTCTGGGGCGCCCGCACGCTGCGGGGCGCCGACGCGCAGAGCAGCGAATGGAAGTACGTCCCGGTGCGGCGGCTGGCGCTGCATATCGAGGAGAGCCTGC
The DNA here is from genome assembly GCF_047218265.1 of Streptomyces sp. CY-1. Taxonomy (NCBI): domain Bacteria; kingdom Bacillati; phylum Actinomycetota; class Actinomycetes; order Kitasatosporales; family Streptomycetaceae; genus Streptomyces; species Streptomyces sp. CY-1. The sequence goes on along the minus strand of NZ_CP178393.1, from coordinate 1,318,861 downwards.
GCCGCGGACTGCAATGGGTCGTTTTCGAACCCAATACCGAGCAGTTGTGGCAGCAGATCCGGCTGAACGCCTCCGGCTATCTGCACACCCTGTTCGAGAAGGGCGCGTTCAAGGGCGGCACTCCGCGTCAGGCGTACTTCGTCAAGTGCGACAAGGACACCACGACGGACGAGGACATCGCCAACGGCATCGTGAATGTCGTGGTCGGTATTGCGCCGGTCAAGCCCGCGGAGTTCGTGATCGTCAAGATCCAGCAGATGGCCGGACAGTTCGAGATTTAGGAATGTGATGGCTGAGTTCCAGGTCAACGCCCATCGCTTCGACCCGTACAAGAACTTTAAGTTTCTGGTCCTCTGGGACGGTCGTACGGTCGCGGGCATCAGCAAAATCAGTCCGCTCAAGCGCACCACCGAGGTCGTCAAGCACCGCAACGGCGGCGACCCCAGCTCGCCCCGCAAGTCCCCGGGCCGGTCCGAGTTCGAGGGGATCACCCTGGAGCGCGGGGTCACCCACGACCCCGAATTCGACCGCTGGGCCAACAAGGTCTGGCAGGTCGGCGCGGGGCTCGGCGCCGAGGTCTCGCTCGCCGACTTCCGCAAGGACATCGTCATCCAGGTCCTCAACGAGGCGGGCCAGGTCGCCGTCTCGCACAAGCTCTACCGGACCTGGCCGAGCGAGTACCAGGTCCTCGGCGAGCTGGACGCCAACGCCAACGCGGTCGCGATCCAGAGCCTGAAGCTGGAGTGCGAGGGCTGGGAGCGGGACTACGAGGTGCCGGAGCCGGAAGAGCCCTCGTTCACCCACCCCGCGTAGGCGGGGAGCGGACGGCCTGAGAGATGGGGAACACGGGGCCCGCGGAGCTGCTGGCCATCTGGGAGGCGGGGCTGGCGCACCACGGCCCCGGCCGCGCCCTGCTGCTGCACCGGGCGGCCCGCCCGGAGTCCGCAGCGGACGAACTGCGGTCGCTGCCGGTGGGCGAGCGCGAGGCGGACCTGTACGCCCTGCGGCGCGCGCTCTTCGGCGAACGGATGCAGATCCGGGCCGAATGCGGTGCGTGCGGCGAGGCCATGGAGTTCGACCTCGACGCCCGCGACCTGGGGGTGCGCCCGCGGGAGCGGGACGGGCCGCTCCGGGTGGAGGAGGGCGAGTGGACGGTCGAGTTCCGGCTGCCCACCGTCGCCGACCTCGAGGCGGCCGCGCACGCGGTGGCCGGAGGGGGCGGTCGTGCGGTGGGCGAAACGGGCGGTCGTGCGACGTCAGGAGCGGGCAGTCGTGCGACGTCAGGAGCGGGCGGGCCCGGGGGCGGGGACGGAGTCCTGGGTGAGGACGTGGACGTGGGCGGGCTCGTGGGCGCGGACGGCAGCGAGGCCGCCGAGGCGTCCACGGCCGCGGACCGCGCCCGGCGGGCCCTGCTCGCCCGTTGCCTCGTCTCCGTACACCGTGCGGGGCAGCCCGTCCCGGCCGACCGCCTCCCGGTGGCCGAACTGCCCGAGCCGGTGCAGCGGAAGCTCGCCGAGGCCGCCGAACACGCCGACCCGGCGGCCGATGTGACGCTCAACGTCGCCTGCCCCGAATGCGGTGAGGCCACCCGGGCCGAGCTGGATATCGCCTCCTACCTGTGGGCCGAACTCGACCACTGGGCACGGGACCTGCTCCTCGATGTCCACCTGCTCGCCACCGCATACGGCTGGAGCGAGCCTCAGATCCTGGCGCTCAGCCCGCTGCGGCGCCGCTACTACCTGGAGCTGTGCGCAGATGGCTGACTTCTTCGACCGGCTGCTCGCGCGGCACGCCCCCGTGCCCGCGTCCGGGCGGGTGGCGGGCGGCGGCGCCGGCGACCGCCCGGTCCGGGCCCGGCCGCGGCTGCCCGGCCCGTACGAGCGGATCGAGGCGCTGGGGGAAGAACAGCCGCTGCCGGGGGAGCCCGCCCCCGCGAGGATGGCCGCGCCACCCGCGGCCGACCGCCACCGGGAGGTGGTGCGGCACGAGCGCGAGGTCAGGACCGACCGGCACACCGTCGTACGCGCCGAGCCCATGCCGTACGAGGACGTGGAGCGGTACGCCGAACTCCCCGCCCCGGCACCCCTGTTGCTCCCCAGCACCCAGATCACCGTCAGGCCGCAACCGGCCGCCCCCGACACCCCGGCCACCCGCCGGGGCGACACGGCGGCCCCGGCACCCGACACCGCACCGGCCGCCGCCGGACCCCGGCCCGGCCCGCCGTCCGGGGGCCTGTGGCCCGCGGCGGCCGCCGTGCCACTGCCGCCCTGCACGGCCGACCCCGCCATGGGCCGGGATGGCGCGCGGCTCCCCGCCGGGCGGCGCCGCGGCCGAACCGCCCAGCGCACGGTTCATGTCCAGATCGGACGGCTGGAGGTCACCGCCGCCGCCCCGCCCGGCGCCGACCGAGCCGCGCCCGCCCGCCCCGGAACGGCGGGACGGCGCGCACCCGCGCTGAGCCTGGACGACTACCTGGCGCGCGGCGAGAGGAGGGACTGACACCATGAGCAACGGACTCGCGTTCGCCACCGTCACCCAGGCCCTCGCGCTGCTGATCGCGAACAATCTGCGGCCCGAGATCGACATCGCGGTCACGGTGGACACCCGCAGGCCCCCGACGGAGCCGCCCACCGAACCGACCATCAACATCTTCCTCTACCAGGTCACCCCCAACGCCTCCATGCGCGCCACCGACCTGCCCACCCGGGCCTCGGACGGCACGCTGCTCAAGCGACCGGCCGCGGCGATGGACCTGCACTACCTGATCAGCGCGTACGGGGAGGAGTCCGAACTGGTCGGACAGCGTCTGATCGGCAGTGTGGTGCGCACTCTGCACGAGATACCGATGCTGCCGAAGGACGTGATCGAGGAGGCCGCCCGGCGCCCGTATCTGGCGGGCAGCGACCTGGCCGAGTCGGTGCAGCGGGTGCGCTTCACACCGACGCAGATGGACGTGGACGAGACCTCCAAGCTCTGGGGGATGCTCTACCAGACCCCGTATGTGCTGTCGGTCTGCTATCAGGGCTCGTTGGTCCTGATCGAGGGGCGCGAGCGGCCGGTCCCGGCGAAGCCGGTGGAACGGCCCACGGTACGGGTGCTGCCCTTCGGCGCGCCGGGAGCGCCGGAGCCACCCACCCTGCCGGGGGCGGATCCGGAACGGCCCGAGGAGCCCGCCCGGGCGGAGGCGGCGACGGAGAACGAGACGGCGGCCGCCGCCGAGCCCGCCAAGAAGCGTTCCGCCACCACGAAAGCGGCTGCTGCCAAGACGCCCGCTGCCAAGACGGCTGCCGCCAAGACCGCCAAAGCCGCCGCCACCAAGTCGGCCGCGAGCAAGACCACCAAGACCGCCGCCGCCAAGTCGGCCGCGAGCAAGACCACCAAGACCGCCGCCGCCAAGTCGGCCGCCGCGCCCAGCCGTACCCGCAAGGCCACGCCCCGGCGCCGCGGCGGGCGCTCCGAGGACACGGAGAGCTGAGGCACGCGATGGGGGAGAAGGGGGTGGACGACGGCATGGGTACGCGGGACGGCCACGCATCGGTGGCCGCCGATGCCATCGCGGACGGAGACGCCATCGCGGGTGGGGACTCCGTAACGGGTGGCGACTCCATCGCCGCCGAGGACGGACAGGCCCTGGCCGCCGCCGTCCAGGCCGTGCTGGCCCGCGTCGACGCCCATGCGCGCCGCGCCACCTCCAACGGCTCCCGGCCCGGCGCCTCCAGCTCCGGCGGCGCCGCACCCCGCGATGCCGTCACCGCCGACGAGCCCACCACCCCCGCCGAGGGCGACGAACACCATTCGCCGCAACGGACCAGGTCCCAGGCGACGACCCCCGGTCCCGCGCCCAACGGCTCCCGTTCCGACGGAGACCGTCCGCACAACCCCTCCGCGGCCCCGGACGATGCCACCGCCCCCCACCCCGCCCCCGCTCGGAGGGCGGTCTCCGGCCCCGCCACCCTCGACGCGCTCGTGGCCTGCTTCGGCCTCAGCACCTTCGAGCGCCAGCTCGTCCTGCTGGCGGCGGCGGCCGAACTGGACCCCACCGCCGCCGCGCGGTGCGCCGCCGCCAGCGGCGACCCGACGCGTACGTACCCCACCTTCTCGCTCGCCCTCGCCGCGCTCGACGAGCCGCACTGGAGCGCGCTCACCCCCGTGTCCCCGCTCCGCCGCTGGCGGTTGACGGAGCTGGACGACGAGACCCGGCTCACCACCTCCCGGCTGCGGATCGACGAGCGCATCCTGCACTTCCTGGCCGGATCGCCCTACCTCGACGCCCGGTTGCACGGGCTGCTGCGCCGCGCACAGGCCCCGCGGACCCTGCCCGCCTCCTACGGCCGGGCGGCGGACCGGGTGGCCGCGGGCTGGAACGAGTCCCGCCCGGAGGCCCCGCTGCGCGTGGAACTCGTCGGCGGCGACCTCACCACCCGTACCGACATCGCCGCCACGGCCGCCCGTCGCACCGGACTCGCCCTGTACGTCATGGCCTCGGACGACGTCCCCACCGACGCGGCCGAACGCGACCGGCTCGCCCGCCTCTGGCAGCGCGAGGCCGTCCTGCTGCCCGCGGCGCTCCTGCTGGAGGTCGGCGAGATGGACCGGGACCAGACGGCCGCCACCGACGCGTTCATCGAGGCCGCCGCCGTGCCCCTCGTCGTCTCCGGCCAGGACCCGCGCCCGACCGGCCGCCCGCGCGGCGAGCGCGTCACGGTACCCGGGCTGGACGACACCGAACAACTCGCCCTCTGGGCGGACGCCTTCGCCGACATCCCGCGGATCCAGGAGGGGCATCTGCGGTCGCTGGTCGCCCAGTTCCAGCTTCCGCCGCATGTCATCCGCTCGGCGGCCGCCGCCGTACGCCGTGACCTCCCCGACACGGGCACGGGCACGGGCACGGACGCGCTCGACCCCACCGAACTCGCCTGGCGCGCCGGGCTCATCGAGGCGCGCATCGGCCTGGACGAGCTGGGCCGGCGGATCGAACCCGAGGCCGCCTGGGACGATCTGGTGCTCGCCGGCCACCAGTCGCGGATCCTGCGCGAGGTCGTCGCCCATGTGCGGCAGCGCGCCACCGTCCACCAGGAGTGGGGCTTCGCCGCGACACTCCGCCGGGGCCTCGGCGTCACCGCCCTGTTCGCGGGCGGCTCCGGCACCGGCAAGACCCTCGCCGCCGAGGTGATGGCCAAGGAGCTGGGCCTGGACCTCTTCATCATCGACCTCTCCCAGGTGGTCAGCAAATACATCGGCGAGACCGAGAAGAACCTGCGCAAGGTCTTCGACGCCGCCGAACGCGGTGGCGCACTGCTCCTCTTCGACGAGGCGGACGCGCTGTTCGGCAAGCGCAGCGAGGTCAAGGACAGCCACGACCGGTACGCCAACCTGGAGGTCAGCTATCTGCTGATGCGCATGGAGGCGTACCGGGGCCTGGCCATCCTCACCACCAATATGAAGAAGGCCCTCGACCCGGCCTTCATGCGCCGGATCCGCTTCGTCGTCGACTTCCCCTTCCCCGGTGAGAGCGAGCGCGCCGAGATCTGGCGCCGGGTGCTTCCCGCTCAGGCGCCGATGAAGGACATCGACCCCCAGCGCCTTGCCCAACTCACCGTGGCGGGCGGTTCGATCCGCAATATCGCGCTCTCGGGCGCCTTCCTCGCCGCCGAAGAGGGCGACCGCCTCCAGATGCGCCACATGCTGGCGGCGGCGCGTACCGAGTACCAGAAGCTGGACCGTTCGCTCACACCCTCGGAGGTCCACGGATGGGTCTGAACGATCAACCGCGTGCGGTCCGTGTGGACATCGGCGAGCTGGCGCTGTCCGGCTTCGGCGCCGGGATCGACCCGGACCGGGTCTCGGCGGCGTTCCAGACGGAGCTGGCCCGGCTGGTGCGGGAGCGCGGCGTACCCCTGGCTGCGGCCGGGGAGGGCACGGCGATCGAGGCCCTGTCCGACCTGCCCCCGCTCCCCGCCACCACCTCCCCGGCCCGGCTGGGCGAGGCCCTGGCCAGGGCCGTGCACGCGGGCCTGTCCGGAAGGGGGCGGGAGGGGACATGAGCAACACACCGTCCGCCACCCAGGACGACCGCGCGTCCCAGTCCGCCAAGCGCCGCAAGCGCAAGGAGCGGACCGGCAAGGCCCGTGCGCCCGAGCCCAAGGACATCGTCAGCGGCGCGGGACAGCCCCTCGACCCGAGCGTCCGGCGCGACCTCGAGGAACAGCTCGGCCACGACCTCGGCCAGGTCCGCCTGCACACCGACCGCGACGCCGGCCACCTCACCGAACTGCTGGGCGCGGACGCGGTGGCGGTCGGCCAGGACATCTTCTTCCGCGAGAACACCTACCGCCCCGGCACGACCGAAGGCCGGCGCCTCCTCGCCCACGAACTGCTGCACACCGTCCAGAACCCCCACGGCCTCGGCACCCTGCGCGCGGGCCGCGACCTGGGCGCGGTGAGCCTCCCGCAGGACACGATGGAGCGCGAGGCGGAGGGCGCGGCGCGGGAGCTGGTCCGCGGCGGGCAACCGGAAGCGGACGTGACCCCGGAGAAGTCCACCACCCCGGGCTGGCTCCGCTACGCCACGGTCGACGCCGACCGCAACCGCATGGAGAAGCTCGACCCGGCGACGCTGGTGGACCGTCTGGCCAACGGCGTGATCCGCTCCCTGCGCGGCGATCCCGAGGACCGCTCCAAGCGCACCCGTATGCAACTGGCGCGGATGCCGGACGAGGTGCAGGACGCCGTCCTCGACCGCCTGGAGACCAGGCTCCTCAGCTCGGAGCACGAGCGGGTGCTCGACTTCGTCGACGAGATCGAGGCGGACGACGACCTGGAGCGGGAGCCGCTGGCCGCCCCGGACGTCGAGCCGGATCCGGTCGAGGAGCTGCTGTTCGAGCGTGAGACGGGGCGGCGGAGGGCGGAAGAGCGGCGCGAGGAGGAGCAGCGTCCCGCGCCTGCGTCGGGTCCGGAGAAGGACGAGCCCGCGGAGGAGGGCGCGCCGGGCAGTACGCCGCGGAACGGCGGGGGCGCTTCCGGGAAGGAGGGCCAGGGCGGGAACCAGGCGCGGAGGCCGGGCGCCGACGCGGGACGCGAGGGCGGAAGCCCTGCGTCGGGTGGGAAGTCCGGCGGTTCGGCCTCGGCGGCACCGGCCGCCGCGCCCCAGTCCCAGCAGCAGCGTTCGTCCTCTTCCTCGTCCTCGGGTGGGAAGTCCGAGGGCTCCGAGAAGGGCAAGGACGCCAAGGACGGCAAGGCAGGGGGCGAGGGGAAGGAAGGGCAGGACCAGCAGGGCGTCGCGACGCCGAGCAAGGAGGAGTCGGCGGCCAAGAACCGTCCGGGCGCGGCCGATGCGCTCGTGGCGGGCCGGCAGTTGAAGCAGCAGGACAAGCGGGGCGCGGACAAACCCACGGGTTCGCCGACGGTGTCCGGCAAGGACACCCAGTCGCCCGGCGCCTTTTCCACCCTCGATGGCGTACGCGCCCAGGATCTGGACGGCCCTAAGGAGCGGGCCGAGGAGGATCCGTTCGGCTCGGGCAGTGAGTCGGAGGTCGAGGTCGGGGGCGCGGAGAAGAGCGCCTGGGACACCAAGCTCCAGCCGGAGGACTTCCTGCCGGAGCAGGACCTCGATGTGTCCGGCGTACCGACCGCGGACACGTTCGACGCCGCCTCGTCCGCCACCCCTCCCGTCCCGTCGTTCCCCGCCCCGCCGGTGACCAAGGCCGACAAGGTGCAGGCCGAGCGGGACGCGGAGGACGCCGAGGACGAGGCGGCGGACGCCGAACCCGATGAGGACACCGCGGACTCGGCCGCGGACGCCGAGCCGTCGGCGGAGGCGGACGACGGCGCGGCGGCAGGCGGCGGGCTTGGCGATCTCGACGGTCTGGCCGTGGAGCAGGCCGCCGAGAGCCGACCGGGACCGGCCGCGACCCGGGACCCGAAGAGCGGCGCCGACCCCAAGGACGGGCCCGTCGTCGCCCAGACGACGGTGCGGGAGGCCGCGGGCAGGTCGGAGGACGGCAGCGAAGCCACGGAACAGGCCGCGAAGGAGGAGAAGGGCACACCCGCGGCGGGTGACACCTCCGGCGGTGCGCAGGAGAAGGCGTCCCCGCAGGCGGTGGCTGGCCAGGCGGCGCAGGAGCCCGCGGCCAAGGAGGAGCAGAAGAAGGCGGACACGGCACCGGCGGGCAGGAGCGAACCCACGGCGGACGCCAATTCCCCCTCACCCGCACGGGACACCCAGGTCACGGGCGGGTCCAACGCGGATACGCCCGGCGGGGCGAGCAGCGGGGCGCGGAGCGAGCAGAGCGCACCGACGGCAGACGCATCACCGCCCGCCCCGGAACCCAAGAAGACCGCCGAGCTCGAGCAGACCGCCGAGCCCGCGGCCGCGCCCTCGAAGGAGACACCGGCGCCCAAGGCCGCTTCCGGGGCTAAGGCAGCGGCGCCCAAGTCGGCACCGTCCGCCAAGACTCCAGGCGGCGGCGGTGGCGGCGGATCCCGAGCCGGTGGCGGGGGAGGTGGTGGCGGCAAGGCGTCCGCCCCGGCCAAGGGCAAGAAGAAGGACTCCGGTCCGGCCCCGAACCTCTCCCAGGTGTCCCCGGAAGCGGGCCTGTCCACCGCCTCGAAGCTCAAGCCCCATGTGGCGCTCCAGGCCATGACCGGTGTGAGCGGCTCGGTGGACCGTACCGTCGGCGACGAACACAAGGCGCTCGCCGCCTCCCCGCCCTCGATGCAGCGTCCGGCCGGCGCCCCGCAGACCCTCCAGGGCAAGCCCGCAACCGACGCCCCGGCCCAGTACTCGCAGGATCCGGCCCAGAAGTCCGAGGCGCCGGAGAAGGAGGACGCCAAGGTCACGGGCGACAAGCCGCCCGAGGGCCAGATCGAGGCGGAGAAGGCCGAGGAGCCCGGCGGCTGGGACACCTTCAAGATGGCCTTGGGCTTCATCGGCGGCAAGATCGTGAACGGGATCGCGAGCGTCTTCGGCGCCGACAAACCCGTGGTGGACCCGCAGGAGCTGGCCGCGAAGTTCGCCGGCCTGCCGACCAAGGACGACGCGCTCAAGAAGGCCCAGGCGGGCAACGCGCCGGGCGTGCAGATGCAGGGCGCCGCCGATCAGACGGCCGGTGAGCAGGGCTCAGCCGTCGACACCAAGGGCCAGGAGACCGTCGCGACGGGCCGCGACGACGCGGGCCGCGGGATGGGCGAGGACCAGGTCTATCCCGACGCGCCCAAGGAACAGATGGCGGCCAAGGTCCCCGGCCAGGGTGGCGGCGGGGGCGGCGGTGCGCCCGGCGGCGGCGCCACGACGGGGGCCGTCCCTCCCGAGGCCGCGTCGGAAGTGGCCGAGCACGAACGCGGACCGCAGTTCCAGGCGGCGTTCACCGATGGCCAGAAGAGCATGTCCGAGGGGCGGCAGACCAAGGACCGCGACTTCCGGGACGGTCAGCAGAAGCACAAGCAGCAGGTCGACGCAGAGGTCGCGGGCAATACGAAGAGCCAGGCGAGCGAGCGCGAGAAGGCGATGACGGAGGTCACCGCCAAGCGCGCGGACTGGCGCACGGAGCAGGACAAGGAGCTTCATTCGCTCGGCGACAAGAAGTCCGAGCGCCACGAGAAGATCCGCAAGGACGTCAAGGACAAGGAAGAGCAGACCGACAAGGACGTCGACAAGGAGAAGGACGACAGCGACAAGAAGATCCAGGACAAGAGCGACCAGGCGGAGCGGGACGCCGAGAAGAAGCGAGACGACAGCGTCGAGGAATCGGGCAACTGGGTCAGCAAAGCCTTTGACTGGATCAAAGACAAGGTCATCGAGATCAAGAAGGCGATCGTCCGCGTCATCAGGGAGGCGCGGGACGCGGTCATCGGGTTCATCAAGAACTTCAAGGAGACCGTCGAGCGCTGGATCAACGACGCCCGTAAGGCGATCGTCGACGCGATCAAGAACTTCATCAACGATCTGATCGAGTTCGCCAAGGCGATGGTGCGGGCCGTCATCGACCTGGCGAAGCGCATCCGGAACTTCATCACGGGCCTGATCAACGCCGCGATCGCCCTTGTCAACAAGCTCGCCACGATGCTCAAGCAGGCCATCACCGACCTGCTGAACGCCCTCGGCAAGCTGCTGAGCAGCATCCTGGACGTCCTCAAGAAGATGCTGATGGACGTGGTCAAGGCCGTCGTGGACGCGGTCAAGCAGGTCCTGGACTTCGCCTCCAAGCTGCTGGGCGCGCTCGGCGACTTCATGCTCATCGCGGTCGACTTCCTCACCGATCCCGGTGGCTGGCTGAGCGGTGCCAAGAACTCGGCGGTGGACGGCGCGAAGAACCACCTGTTCAGGGAGGTCAAGTCCGCCGTCAAGGACTGGTTCCAGTCCAAGATCCAGGAGATTATCGGCGTCCCCAAGGCCATCCTGGACAAGCTGTTCAAGGGCGGCTTCACGCTGGAGCAGATCGTCAAGGAGACGTGGGACGCGATCGTCCCCCAACTGCCTTTGATCATCGGCGAGATCGTCATCACGAAGGTCATCGCCAAGCTGATCCCCGGGGCGGGCTGGGTGATGGCCGTCATCGACGCCATCCGCACGGCCATCGGCTCGCTCGGCGCGATCCTGCGCGCGATGGGCGCGGTCCTCGACTGGCTGAAGGTCGTCCGCATGGGCGGCGCGGGCCTCCTCTTCGCGAAGGCGGTCGCGGCGGGCATCGTGGCGCTCCTCGAACTGGCCTACCAGGCGCTGCTGTCGGGGATCGGCAAGTACGTGGCGAAGGTGGGCCGGCGCTTCAAGGCCATCGCGGCGAAGCTGGGCCAGGGCAAGGGTGGGAAGGGCGGGGCGGGGGGCAAGGGCGGCGCGGACGGGGAGGGCTCGGACGGCCGGGGCGGCAAGCCGAAGCCCGACGAAAAGCCCGAACAACCGACCTCACCGAAAACCACGACGCGACCGGCGCCAACGGCCACGAAGCCGAAACCGGGCGCCGAGGCACCTCCCAAGAGGCCCACACCGCAGTCCCAGCCCAAACCCACCAGGCCCGAAACCCCCGGCAAACCCAAGCCCACACCCGACGCCAAGACCCCAGCCCCCACGACGAAGGACAAGAACGGCAAGCCCAAGCCCGAGGAAGACCGCCCGGACACCCGCCCAACCCCGACGGCCAAGCCCACCCCCAAGCCGGAACCCCCGGCGAAGCCGAAGCCCGAGCCGCAGACGAAGCCCAACCCCAAGGACGACAAAACCCCGGGCACCCCCAAGGACGACAAGGGCCCCGAGAACAGGCCCAAGAGCGACGACGGCAAGCCCTCGACCAAGGACCCCAAGGACCAGGACCCGACCAAGCCCAAGCCCGACAAGGACGGCATGGGTAAGAAGGGCGCCGACGGCAACGGGAAGAAGGACACGGGCGGCCCGGGCAAGAAAAACTCCGGCGGCAAGGGAAAGAAGGACGGCGACGGAAAGAGAAACAAGCACTCCAAGGGCGACCGCGACGATGACCGTGACAGGCCCGGCAGGCCGAAGAGCACGAAGGGTAAACGAGATAGGGAGAACGAGGAGAAATCCGATAGCGAAAAATCGAAGCGGTTGGCACTGATCATTTCGAGGATCAGGCCGATCATCAAGCGCAGGACCAAGCATGGGATGCCCGACACGGATTTCCAGGACATGCTCACGAGGATGCGTCTGCACTATCACCTGAAGCGACTCTACGGCGTCGGATCTCCAGAAATTACCCTGTTCGCCGGGCTGAGCCCTACAAGGCCCTTCGAGGACTTGTACCAGGAGCAGGGGGCGGCGCAGGGGCAACAAGTGGACTTTGACGAGCGGCAGGAGGAACCTCCCCTTCCGCCGACGAAACTTCCGACATTCAGAGACGGGCCAGAAAAGGCGCCGAGCCTTAAAGCACATCACATCAAGAAATCGACACCGAAGGGAACGGAGGCAGACGAAAGGCCGAATGCCTTGCCCAAGGGCTGGGATGCGGTCTCACCGAAATACAGCAAAGGTGGCGCGTGGGTGCGTATGCACCTGCTTCCCGCGCAATTGGGGGGCGAAGCAACAACTTCCAACCTCGTTCCTGCCCGCGGGACTCAGAACAAAGATGCCGCCAACGAAATTGAGCATCCCGCCATCAGGTCTCTTGGCAGCACAATCCGAAACTCCCCGTGGCGGGGGAAGAGTAACAAAATGATTTGGTATGACGTCAACGTCTCCTACTACGGCGACGATAAATTCCCAGGATTCCCAAGCTCGATGACCATCACTTGGGGCGGATACGACCATCCTCGTGGCCATTGGCAGCGGGATCCCGCCACCGGAATCTGGTCACGCGGATTCCAGCCGCCCCCTAAAAAGGATGACATTCCGTCAGCGCCCGTCGCCAACGTGAATCACGATGACTCGAACGCCATCCGCCTTGCGACTGGAATCAGCGTGTACTTCGCCGAGCGAATCTCCCGCATGACGGAGCCAAACCGGGGAAGGTCCCAAACATTCGCCAACATGGCCGCATTGACAAGGGCGCTCAACAAAGGTCAGCACCTATCCCCGGGGGAGTCCGACGAGACCCGCACGGGCGGTAGCCACAAGAACAGGATTGAGGCACTGGCCAGACTCAAAAAAGCCGCCAAGAAGGGGCGACTGACTTTCTAAGAGATTGTGAGGATCATTCAGAATGATGAAACTGACGTCCTGGGAGCAGGAATGGGTCCAGATCCAAGAGGATCTCCGTCAAAGTCCGGGGGTGCGTGTCCTCCAGGATATTAGGGGGGATATCCTGGAGGGGGGCCTCCTTCCTGATGCAAAAGACCCCGGCGGGGGTCCACATTTTGCCCCGTCTCTCTACAAGCGGTCTGTTCGGTTCTCCGAGATCGGGAGCCAGTGGCAGACAGTGGAGCCGTATTCATTCGTCGTCGGTGAATTCTTTCTGACCCCCCTTGAACGGGCATTGTGTGAAGAGCCACCCGATTTAACATCCTCCTTATATTCGGACGAGGAACAGCGCATCGGGCAGGGACTCCGCGTTATCGACGACACCCCTTTCACGGGGGCCGGATCTTTCACCGCGATCAGGCTGCATCCAGAGTCGACCGGCTCTGAAATGTGGTTTTCTGACCACCTGCGGGGCTTGTGGAGAATGGAACTCGACTACAGTACGTATGTCGAACTCCTCCGTCTCACCAAGGGTGCATTCGGCTGGCAGCATCTCTTCACCCAAGCCCCATTAGAAGAGGAAGAGTTCCAGCGGACAGCTGACCGGATCGTGAACATGCTCGACGCGCTTCCACAGATCTTTCCAGACCGTGACTACACACCACTTCGGGAGCGTTGGGAGGCCCGCCTGTGACCCGCTACGCCGACATCCCCAAACCCATCCGCTCCGGAATAGTCCTCGTCGACCCTGAGCGGGGGACACCCCAACGCATCATCGTGTTGCAGTTCAATCCGGACACGCTGGAGCGGTCGCTCTCCCCCCAATCCGCCGGCGACCAAGCCGACAGCGGCGGAGGCGGCAGCGGAAGTGGGGACAAGAACGAGGCACTGCGCCTCAAGGGGCCCGCACAGGAGACGTGGAAGTTCACGGCGGAGATCGACGCGACCGATCAGTTCGAGGTGGCCGCGCCCGACGGGATACACCCGCAGCTCGCCACGCTCGAAATGCTCGTGCAGCCGACCACCGCCAAATTGCGGGAGGCCATGCGGCTGTCCAAGAAGGGGACCATCGAGATCAGCCCGATCGAGATGCCGTTGACCCTCTTCACCTGGGGCAGCAAGCGCGTCATGCCGGTCCGCATCACCGAACTCTCCATCAACGAATCGGCATTCGACGTCAACCTCAACCCCATCCGCGCCTCCCTCAGCATCGGGCTGAAGGTGCTCACCGTCAGCGACCTCCCCGCCGGCCACCGCGGCGCCGAGCTGTATCTCGCGCATCTCGCGCAGAAGGAGCGGCTCGCCGCGGCGGCGCGTGGCGGGGCGCTCAGTGCGTTGGGGTTGAACAGCGGGGACATCGGGCTGGGGAGGGTTTAGCAGATGACAGAGCGACAGCCGTACGAAAGCGCGCTCGACGCGATTCCGGGGGCGCACCCCTACCCCCGCTCCAGCCGCTACCACGACGCCGAGATCGGGATTCACACCCAGCCCGACGGCACCGCCGTCCGGTACGTCAAGCGGCGGCTGCTGCCGCCCCTCGGCGAACCCCCCGAGGACACCGGGACCACCCACACCGTCAGCAGCGGCGAGCGCCCCGACCACCTCGGTCAGCGCTACTTCGGCGACCCCGCCGCCTGGTGGCGGATCGCCGACGCCAACCCCGTCCTCGACCCGCGCGAGCTGACCGCCGAGCCGGGCGAGGAGATCGAGATCCCGAACGGGTTCCCCGGAAGCGGGCCAGGGGGTGGGAGGCGTGGCTGATGAGCCCGTCGGGCAGGGGCCCATCCACCTCGAATTACGGATGGGGCCCAAGCTCACCCGCCCCGTGCCCCCCGAGGTCACCGAGGCGCTGCTGTCCGCGCAGATCACCACGACCGCGGGCGAACGCAGCGGCTTCCAGATGGCGTTCGACCTCACCAAGAAGGGGGCGATCATCGACCGGCTGCTCCCGGAGGGGTTCTTCGATCCCCGCACCCGCGTGGTCGTCACGGCCGCCGTCAAGGGCACGCCGATCGTCCTCCTCGACGGCCTCATCGTGCGCCACGAGGTGGGGGCCAGCAATCAGCCGGGGCAGACGACCCTCACCGTCACCGGCGAAGACCTGACCCTCCTCATGGACCTCGAGGAGCGGACCGACCGCTATCCCAACCTCCCGCCCTTCAAGCGCGTCGCCCGCGTCCTCTCGAAGTACACCGACTACGGGATCGAGGCGGACGTCATCGAGGAGAAGATCCTCCAGCCGCCCAACGCGCAACGCCGGGTCGACTACCAGACCGGCACCGATCTTCAGTACGTCACCGACCTCGCGCAGGCCAACGGCTATGTCTTCTATCTCATCCCCGGGCCCTTCGCCGGGGTCTCCACCGCCTACTGGGGCCCCGAGAAGCGCATCGGGACACCCCAGCACGCCCTCAGCGTCAACATGGACGTCAATTCCACCGTCGACCAGCTCACCTTCGCCTACGACGGCACCGCACGCGAGGAGCCCCAGGCGCGCTGGCAGGACCCGGCCACCCGCACCTCCACCCTCCTCGCCCAGCCCGACATCAGCCCGCTCCGCCCGCCGCTGGGCAAACGGGCCACCCCCGCCCTCAAGCGCAAGACGCTCTCCGGCACGGCCAAGAAGGACCGGGCGCAGGCCGAGGCCGAGGCCCTGGCGCGGGCCGCCGTCTCCGCCGACGCCATCTCCGGTTCCGGCTCGCTGGACGTCAACCGGCACGGGTACATCCTCCAGCCGCGCCAGCTCGTCGGCGTCCGGGGCGCCGGGGTCACCTACGACGGCGAGTACTACGTCAAATCCGTCACCCACCATGTCCGGCCCGGCTCCTTCCAGCAGAACTTCACGCTCACCCGCGAAGGGCTGATCGCCCGGAGCGACACCGTTCGGCCCTAGGCCGCAGAAGACGACAGAGCAGGAGCCCCTATGGCGGCCACGCCCAACAACCGCTACCTCGGGAAATTCCGGGGCCGGGTGCGGGACAACCAGGACCCGCTCGGAATAGGCCGGATCACCGTCGAGGTGCCCGATGTCCTCGGCGACGAGCCGTCGACCTGGGCCATGCCCTGCTTCCCCTTCACGGGGGATCAGTCGCGGCCCGCCGGGCAGTACGTCGTGCCGTCCGTCGGGGCCGGGGTGTGGGTGGAGTTCGAGCAGGGGGACCCCAGCTTCCCCATCTGGACGGGGTGCTGGTTCGGGGCCAGGGAGCAGCTCCCGGAGGACGCGCGGACCGATCCGGCGACCGCGCACCCCGTGGTGATCCAGACACCGGGGAAGCACAAGATCGTGATGTCCGACGTTCCGGCCGAGGGAATTCTGCTCCAGGCGCCCGGCGGCGCGTCCATACGGATCGACGCGACCGGAGTGCACATCGACAACGGGCAGGGGGCTTCCGTTTCCCTGGTCGGAGATCAAGTCGACCTGAACCAGGGCCGGTTGACAGTACCCAAGAAGCGATAGTCAGAAGTAAACGGGGAGGGACCAGAGACGTGTCCGGGAATTCCGGCAATCTCGTCAGCCATACCGCCGTGATCAGTTGCCCGCACGGCGGACGCGTACGGGCGGCATCCGTTCCGTCGTCCGGTGTGCGGCTCGACGGGCAGCCCATGCCATCCGCCGACGACGTCTTCACGGTCGTCGGCTGCCCGCACACCGTCGACCGCGTCCCGCTGCCGTGCACCACCGTCCGGTGGACTCCGGACCGCGATGCGGTGCTGATCGACGGCGTGCCCGTACTGCTCGACACCTCCTCGGCACAGTGCTTCAGCGCGGGGCTCGTGCCACAGGGGCCACCCGTCGTCCCGGCCGCGCGGCAAGGGGTGAGGTGCGGATGAGGACACGGACCGGCAGGACCCGCGCGGTACGGACCGATATCGCCTTCCCGTTCCGCATCGACCGGCGCGGGCGCACCGCGCACGCGGACCACGACGACCACATCCGCGATCTGATCGAGCAGTTGCTCTTCACCAGCCCTGGCGAGCGCGTCATGCGGCCCGACTTCGGATGTGGCCTCCTCGACCTCGTCTTCACGCCCAACAGCCCCGAACTGGCCTCCGCCGTCGAGCTGTCCGTCCAGGCGTCGCTGCAACGCCGGCTCGGCGAGCTGATCGAGGTGGAGTCCCTGGACGTGGTCAGCGAGGAGAACGTCGTGCGTGTCCATCTGCGGTATGCGGTGCGCGCCACCGCCAGTCTGCGCGACGAAATGTTCGAGGGGAGGGGGCCGGCATGAGCGTGTCTTGGCGCGCTGCGCGGGCTGGACTGAGGAGCCGCGCAGCGACGAAGGAGCGAGCAGTGACGAAGGAAGCCCGCGCAGGGAAGCGCGCCAGGACTGAGCGGGAGGGAGGGGCGTGAGTCACCCGACCACCGCGTCACGGCGCGATCGCATCAGGGCCGCCGACCTCAACGGGGTGGACGCCGTCGAGGTCGGCGACGACGGCACCACCCTCACCGTCACCTTCCTCGGCAAGGCCCCGCACGGCCTGTGCCCGGAGAACGTGCGCATCGACGGTGGCCGCCGGATCACCGGCATCGAGGTCCTCGAGATCGCCGTCGAGCGCGAGGAGGACCCGGAGCTCGACGACAAGCTGTACGTCACCGTCGACCGGGCCGGGGACACCTCCGCCTACCGGCTCTCCATCGTGGACACCGATCCCTACGGGCGGCCCGGCACCGAGCCCCTCCCCGGCTTCGACCAGCGGTATTTCTCGGCCGAGTTCACCTTCCGGCCCGACTGCCCCACCCCCTTCGACTGCGCGGAAGAGGGCGACGACCTCCCGGCCACCTTCCGGACCGCGCCCGCCCCCGTCATCGACTACACCGCACGCGACTACGACACCCTCCGCCAGGTCGTCCTGGACCGGCTCCGGCTCACCACCCCCGACTGGGTCGAGCGCAACGCCGCCGATCTCGGCACCACGCTGGTCGAGCTGCTCGCCTACACCGCCGACCAGATCAGCTATCAGCAGGACGCGGTCGCCACCGAGGCGTATCTGGACACCGCCCGCCGCCGGGTGTCCGTACGCCGCCACGTACGGCTCATCGACTACGCGATGCACGACGGCTGCAACGCCCGCGCCTTCGTCACCGTGGAGACGGTCGAGCCGCTGACCCTGGACCCGGGGGAGTACCGCTTCGCCGCCATCGACGTCCGTGCGCTCGGCCCGCTGGACCGGCCGGACATCGGGGCGGTGCTGGACGACCGGGAGCTGGCCGTGCTCGACGAGCGCGGGTCGGTGGAGGTGTTCGAGCCCGTCGTCACCGATCAGCCCCTCCATCTGCGGCCGGAACACCACCGCATCCGCCTGTGGACCTGGGGCGGTGAGGTCTGCTCGCTGCCCGCGGGCGCCACCTCCGCCACGCTGCGCGACGCGTGGGCCGACGAGGAGTGCGCGACCCGCACGATCGACCTGCGCCCGGGCGATCTGCTGCTCTTCGAGGAGGTGCGGGGGCCACGCTCCGGAACGCCCGGCGACGCCGACCCGTCGCACCGGCAGGCCGTGCGCCTCACCTCCGTCACCCCCGCTGTGGACCGGCTCGCCGAACAGCCGGTGCTGGAGGTCACCTGGGCGCGGGAGGACGCGCTGGCCTTCCCGCTGTGCCTGGCCACCCGGGGCGGTACCGACTGCGCGCCCATCGAGGACGTCAGCGTGGCACGTGGCAATGTGGTGCTCGTCGACCACGGGCGCTCGCTGACCTTCTGCTGCGGCACACCGGAGACCTTCACCGCGCCGCCCGTCCCCGCCGTCGTCGGCTCCTGCGAACCCCCCGCCTTCGGCTGCTTCGACCAGGACGCCGGGAACGCGCCCGCACGGCTCATCGACTCCCTGCTGGACCGGACCCGCCACGGGCGGCCACTGACCGCCGACGACGTACGGGAGCTGTTCACCACCGTCGGCCTCGAGGCGACCGGCCGCGCCGGGATCGGTCTGGAGTCGGCCGGGCAGCGGCGCGAGAAGGTGGTGCCCGGCACCGCGTACGCCCAGGCCGAGGCCCTGCGGACACTTCTGGCCCAGTCCGTCTACCCGGGGATCGTGCCGCGCTTGCGGCCCGTACTGCACCAGGCGCCCGTCACCCAGGCCGTGCCCTTCCCCGATCCGCGCCATATCGCCGCCGGACAGGCCGAGCACCTGGCCGCCATCCCGGGGCGGGTACGGCAGCGGCTCACCGAGCTGTGGCGCAGCGCCCGCGACCGCGACGGGCTCTCGGACGAGGAGATCGCCGAGCTCACCGTCCTGTTCGGGCTGCGCGTGCTGGACCGCCTCCAACTGGCCCGCCATCCCGTCCGCGCGCTGCGCGAACTGCTGCACCGCTGCGACCGGCTGCTCGACACCAAGCTGAGGCGGCTTCGCGCACTGACCGCCAGGGCTCGGGCGGGCACCGTCCTGGACGGGCGCATAGCCTGGGAGATCGCGCACAGTTGGGGCCGGGCGTACGCCGCCGGGCTGCGCCCCGAGGACCCGGTGCTGCACGGGCCGGCCGCCACCCTCGTCCCGGATCCACGGGCCGCGCTCCCCGCCGTACGGATCGAGGCCGACGGCGAGACCTGGACACCGCGCCGCGATCTGCTGGGCTCCCGCCCCCGGGACCGCCACTTCGTCGGGGAGCTGGAGGACGACGGCCGCATCGCGCTGCGCTTCGGCGACGGCCGGTACGGCGCCGAGCCGAGGCCCGGGGCGCGGCTCGCGGTCCACTACCGGGTCGGCGGCGGCACGGCGGGCAACGTCGGCCCCGAGGCCATCAACCACCTGGTGCTGTGCCGGGATCCGGAATCGCAGGGGAAAGCCACCACCGGCCGGCCCATGCCCGTGGCCGGGGTGCGCAATCCGCTGCCCGCCGTCGGCGGCACCGAGCCCGAACCGGTCGAACAGGTCCGCCAGCTCGCCCCGCTCGACCTGAAGCGCACCCGGCACCGCGCCATCACCGCCGAGGACTACGCGGCGCTCGCCTCCGGGCTGCCCGGTGTGCAGCGCGCGGCGGCGGAGATCCGCTGGACCGGCAGTGTGCAGGAGGCGCATATCGCCATCGACGCCTACGGCACCGGGGAACCGCCCCCCGACCTCCTCGACTCGGTCGCGCACGCCCTGGAGGGCTACCGCCGGATCGGCCACGATCTGGTGGTCGGCCCGGCCCGCGCCGTGCCGTTGGACATCGCGCTCGCGGTGTGCGCCGCGCCCGGGCATCAGCACGGGCAGATTCTCGCCGAGCTGTACCGGGCGCTGGGCGGCCGCCGGTACGCCGGCGGGCGGCTCGGCTTCTTCCACCCCGACGCCCTGACGTTCGGCGAGCCGGTGCGGCTCAGCCGGCTGGTGGCCGTCGCCGCGGCGGTGCCGGGCGTACTGAGCGTCGAGGTCACCCGGCTGCGACGGCTGTGGCACGAGGGGCTGGAGGGCCCGAAGGGGCCCGCTGACGGCACCTCGTACGAGACATCGCACGGCGAGGCGCTGGAGGACGGCATCCTGCGCCTCGGCCCCCTGGAGATCGCCCAATGCGACAACGACCCCGACCGGCCCGAGAACGGCCGCCTGGTCATCGAGCTGAAGGGGGCCCGATGAGCGACCACCCCGACCACGTCAACTCCGCCGGCTGCGGTTGCGGCGGCCACGACGAGCGCCGGGCCCCCGGCGCCCCGCATAACCCGCCCGGCCGCACCGCCCTGGACTATCGCGTCGGCGACTACGGCTCCTTCCTGGCCGCCATGCTCGACCGGCTCGCCTCGCCCGCCTACCCCGCGCTGCGCGGCCTGACCGTGCGCACCCCGGACGACCCGGCCATCGGGCTGCTGGACGCCTGGGCGGTCCTGGGCGACCTGCTGACCTTCCACTCCGAGCGGATCGCCGACGAGGGCTATCTGCGCACCGCCCACGACCACCGCTCGCTCGCCCTCCTGGGGCGGCTGGTCGGACATGTGCCACGGCCTGGCGTGGCCGCCGACACCCATCTCGCGTACACCCTGGACCGGGATCCGCGCGCCGAGGACGTGGTGGTGACGATTCCGCGCGGCGCCATCAGCCACAGCGTCCCGGCGGCCTCCGACGAGGAGTCGCAAACCTTCGAGACGAGCGAGGACCTGGCCGCCCGCTGGGCCTGGAACGAACTGGCGGTGCGCCGCCGCCGACCGGCCCTGATCGGCCCCGACGACCTGCGGCGCCGGTCGGAACTGCTGGTCTCGGGGACCTCGCTCGGGCTGACCGTCGGCGACAAGCTGCTCTTCGTCTTCGGTGGGACGGCCGAGTCCGGCAGTGGCGGCCGGAGGTTGTTGCTGCCCGTGGCGCGCGTGAGCGTCGACCGCGAGGAGGACGTGACGGCGATCGGGCTGCCGGAGTCCGCCCCGCCGTCCCTCAAGGAGCTGGTGGACGAGGCCCGCCGGTGGATCACCGACCCGGAGGCGGGCGAGGACCCGGACGACCGGGGGGACGCCGAGCCCGCGCCGGACCACCCCAATCCGCGTCCCGTCAGCCGGCTGATCGAGGAGTTCGACACGCAGGTGCTGGCGCCGTTGCGAGCCGACCTGGACGGGATCACCACCCCCGCGCAGCTCGCCCGGCGGCTCGCCGAACCGCATGACCGGCTGGCGGAGGCGCAGGTGCTGGCCACCCCGTACGAGGAGGTCGCCGCCTGGTTCGAGCGGCTGGAGGCGGTGATCGGCCAACTGCGGGAGCATGCCTTGGAGTTGGACTCTTCCGGTCCTGGCGGCGAGGTACGGCTGAGGTCGCAGCTCGCCGAGGACCGGCCCGCGACCGACCACGGCTTCGGCGCCAAGACCTTCACCGCCGCCCACGGCTCCGCCGCCGTACGCGCGCTCGGCGCCGTCCTCCCCGCCCTGCGCACCCGCGTCGTACGGCCCCCCTCCGGCGCCCGCTCCACGGCGGCGCACGATCCGCGGCGGCTCTTCGGGCCGGGCTCCGACCTGGCCGCCGGGCTGCTCGCCGCCCTCGACCCGAGGGTGGCGAGCGGGATGTACGCGGCGTGGCGGCGCGCCGCCCCGGCCGCCACCGCCCCGCCGGGGACCGTCCCGCTGCTGCGTGAGCTGCTGGCGATGCGGGTGACGGCCGCGCCCTTCGGGGCGATGGCGCCGCTCAAGCCGGTGCAGGACGACCGGGGCCGGGTCATCCGGCAGACCGACTGGCCGCTGACCGGCGGTGAGCTGACCGCCGTACGGATCGTGTACGACACGGCGGGCAAGGTGCCGGTGAAGGCGGAGTTCCAGCACATCGAGACCGGGACGTCGTGGCAGCGCACCGAGAACCTGCCGCAGAGCGCCGAGTTCGACCTCGGCCCCGGAAAGGTCCAACTCTCCACCCGCCTCGGCCAGGACCACGACCTGGGCTGGCTCAGGAGCCGTCCCACCGACTCGCAGGAGCCCGGTGTCACCGCCACCCTGCTGCCCGGACTGCCCCCGCTCACCCTGTTCGTGTCCCGGCCCGCCGAGGACGGCCGGGTGCATGTGGTCGTGGACAACGGGGAGACCCAGCAGTGGATGCTGAGCCGTGGCGAACCCCCGAAGCAGATCACCTACGGGAGCTACGAACTGACGCTGCGGTTCACCCCCGGCAGCGAGCCCCCGGCCGTCGAGATCGGCATCGCCACCGTGCCGGAGCCCGCCAACCGCTATGTGCTGCCGCTGGATTCGGTCCAGAATTCCGTCACCGTCGGAAGCTGGGTGGCCATCGAGCGCCCCCGCAAGGGCTCCGGCGAGCCGGACGGCATCCCGGGCGACAAGAACCTCGCCTTCGTGACCACCCGTGTCGTCGCCGTGCGCACCGCCGCGTACACCAACTACGGCATCACCGGCCGCGGCACCCAGCTCACGCTCGCCGACCCGTGGCTCGACGAACACGATGTGCTGCTCTCGGCGATCCGCGACACCACCGTGCACGCGGGCGGTGAGCCGCTGCGCCCGGCGGACGAGCCGCTGGGCGAGGATGTGCACGGCAACGAGATCGAGCTGGCCGAGCTGTACGACGGGCTGCGTCCGGGCCGCCGGATCGTCGTCTCCGGCGAGCGCACCGACATCCCGGGCCCGGCCGGGCCGGGCGGCCCGACCGGGGTCCGGGGCACGGAGCTGGCGGTGATCGCCGCCGTGGACCAGCGCGTCGACCCCGAACTGCCCGGCGACCACGTCCACACCACCCTCACCCTCACCGCCGAGCTGGCCTACCGCTACCGCCGGGAGACGGTCCGAGTCCAGGGCAACGTGGTGCCCGCCACCCATGGCGAGAGCCGTGACGAGCCCATCGGCAGCGGTGACCCCGCCCTGGCCAACCAGACCTTCGCGCTGTGGCAGTCGCCACTGACCTGGCTCCCCGCGGACAACCCGCTGGGCGCCACCCCCGCCCTCGACATACGCGTCGACGGGCTGCTGTGGCACCGGGTGGACAGCCTCGCCGGCCGCGGACCGTACGAGCGCGTCTACGTCACAGGGACCACCGGCGACGGGCGGACCACGGTGACCTTCGGCGACGGGGTGCACGGGGCCCGCCTGCCCAGCGGCCACGAGAACGTACGGGCCCGCTACCGCTTCGGCACCGGCAAGGCCGCCAACGTTCCCGCGGACCGCGTCACCCAGGCCCTGACCCGGCCGCTGGGCGTCACCGCCGTCACCAATCCGCAGCCCGCCACCGGTGGCGCGGACGGCGACGGCCCGGGGATGACCCGGCGCACCATCCCGCTCGCGGTCTCCGCGCTCGACCGGCTGGTCTCCCTCCAGGACTACGAGGACTTCGCCCGATCCCGCGCGGGCATCGGCCGGGCCCTGGCCCGCGAACTGTTCGACGGGCGGCGCAAGGTGCTTCATGTCACCGTGGCCGGGGTGGACGACGCGCCGCTCGGCGAGGACGCGGAGGTGCTGCGCGCCCTGCGCACCTCGCTGGCCGCCTACGGGGACACCCGGCTGCCGGTCCGGGTGGATGTGCGCGAGCTGGTGCTGCTGGTGCTGGTGGCGCGGGTGAAGGTGGCGCCGGACCACTCCTGGGAGCTGGTCGAACCCCGGCTGCGTCAGGCCCTGCTGCGTCAACTTGGCTATCCCGGGCGCGAGTTGGGGCAGCCCGCCGTGCTCTCCGAGGTCCTGGCCACCGCCCAGTCGGTGCCCGGTGTGGACTATGTGGACGTGGACGCCTTCACCGGTGTCCCGGCCTCCAGCACCCCGCGGGAGCTGGCCGAGCTGGCAGGCCGGCTCACCGAGCCCAGCACGGTCGTCCCCGCCCGGCCCGCCGAGTACGCCGAGGACACCTACCGGGTCACCGCCACCGATGGCGAGACGCTCACCGACATCGCCGCACACCACGGCATCCCGCTCGCCGAACTGCTGCGCCTCAACCCCGACATCACCGACACCCGCCGGCTCGTCAGGGGCCGCTCGGTGTGCGTCTTCCGTGGCATCCGCCCGGCGCGGCTCGCGCTGCTGTCACCCGATGTCCCGGACACGCTGATCCTTACGGAGGTCACCTCATGAGCAGGGAGCCGGACGGGCTCGCCGAGCTGCTGCCGCAGTGGCATCGCCTCAGGGACGCCGAGGCTGGCGAGCCCCTGCGCGCCCTGCTCGCCGTGATCGCCGAGCAGGTCGATCGGGTACGCGACGGGGCCGAGCGGAGTTATGACGACTGGTTCGTGGAGACCGCCACCGCATGGGTGCTGCCCTACCTCGGCGATCTGGTCGGCTACCGCCCGCTGCCCGGCTACGAACGGGTCCTGGCCACCGGACTGCGCGACGGCGGGCCGCCGGACGCGTCCCGGGCGCGGCTGGCCGAGGCACTGGCGCCGCGCCGCGATGTCGCCGCCACCGTGGCCAACCGGCGGCGCAAGGGCACGCTCGCGCTGCTGGAGGAGCTCTCCGCGTCGGTGGCCGGTTGGCCCGCCCGCGCCGTGGAGTTCTCCCGGCTCACCGCACACCAGCAGCCGGTCAAGCTGTACGGCGGGACGGGCGGCGCGGCGGCGGACCTGCGCAGGCTCTCCCGGGGCCGGCTCGCCGATCTGCGCGACGGGGCGGCGCTCGACCTGGCGGGCGGGCCGTTCGGGACGGTGGCGCGCTCGGTGGACGTACGGCGCGCGGGCTCCCGCCGCAGGCAGGGCGGCCACACCCCGGCCGGGGTCGGGCTGTTCGTCTGGCGGCTGAAGCCGTACCGCGTGACCAAGGCGCCCGCGTACTGCATCGACCGGGCCCGCAACCTCTACACCTTCTCGATCCTCGGCAATGACACCCCGCTGGTGACCCGGCCCGAACCCGAGCCGTCCGCCGCGCACATCTCCGCCCTCGACAATGTGCCCGCGTACATCGGCCGCCGGCAGCTCGCGGACCATCTCCTCGACTATTACGGACCCGGCAAGAGCTTCACCATCTGGCGCGACGGCCACGACGAGCCCGTGCCGCCGTCGGACATCGTGGTGGCCGATCTGACGGACTGGCGCTACCGGGCCAAGCGCGGCCAGGTGGTCATCGACCCCGAGCGCGGCCGGATCGCCTTCGGCTCGCGCGCGGCGCCGCGCCACGGCGTCTGGGTCACCTACCACTACGCGTACGCCGACGACATGGGCGGCGGGGAGTACGAGCGGGACGACCGCGAGACCTCCCCGGCCGCGGAGGTCTACCGGGTCGGGCCGGGCTGCGCCCATCAGCGGATCATGGACGCCTACCGGCAGTGGCAGCACGACCGGCGGGGCGGGCGGTGCGGCCCCGAGGGCATCATCGAAATCACCCACAGCGGCGCCTACCAGGAGCAGCTCGACTTCGACCTGGATCCGGGCGACCGCCTCGAACTGCGCGCCGCCGAGGGCACCCGGCCGGTGATCCGGCTGCTGGACTGGTACAGCAACCGCCCCGACGCGCTCAACATCCGGGCGCGGGAGGAACCGGAGCACACCGGTGGCCAGGCGCCGCGCATCGTGCTGGACGGGCTGCTGATCGCGGGGCGCGGCCTGAACGTCACCGGGCCGGTCGGCGCCGTCGTGCTGCGCCACTGCACCCTCGTCCCCGGCTGGTCCCTGGAGCCGGAGTGCGAACCCCGCTCGCCCGACGAACCCAGCCTGGTCCTGGAGCGCACCACCGCATGCGTCCAGATCGAGCGCAGCATCCTCGGCACCATCGAGGTCATCGGCGAGGAGGTGCACACCGATCCGCTCGCCCTCCATATCCGCGACTCCATCCTGGACGCCACCGGACACGACCGCCCGGCGCTGTCCGCCCCGGACTGCCGCCACGCCCACGCCGTACTGCACGCCCACCGCACCACCGTCATCGGCGAAGTGCACACCCACGCCGTCCAGATCGGCGAGAACAGCATCTTCACCGGGCGGATGCACGTGGCCCGGCGCGGCGTCGGATGTCTGCGGTTCAGCTATGTGCCACCGGGCTCGCGCACCCCGCGCCGCTACCGCTGCCGGCCGGACCTGGTGGGGGCCGAAGAGGCGTGGCGGGTGCGGCCGCTGTTCAGCGGCGAGCGGTACGGCACCCCGGTGTACGGGCAGTTGGCGGCCGGATGCGCGGAGGAGATCCGCCGGGGCGCCGAGGACGGCGCCGAGATGGGCGCCTTCCACGACCTGTACCAGCCGCAGCGCGAGGACAGCCTGCGGGCGCGGCTCGCGGAGTACGCCCCGGCGGGCACGGACGCGGGAGTCATCGCCGTGACCTGACCCGACGTGACCCCGACCCCGGCCCGCTCGTCCGGGCCCGAGCCCGCGCCCGCCAGACTTCCGAACCTTCCGAGGGGGACCCCTTCCATGCACGCCGATCTCTCCCGTCTCACCTTCCGGCCCGACCGGCGCTACTCCGCCGTCGTCGCCCAGCAGGGCCGCGTACAGCTCGACGCCGACGCCAACGAGCAGACCGCGATCCAGCTCCACCAGGCCCGTACGCTGGCCGCCGACCTGATCGGGCAGCACGGCGGCCCGGCCGCGGACGCCGGTTTCCACATCACCTTCAAGGGTGGCAGCCGCGATCTGGACGACTTGATCATCGAGGGCGGCCGCTACTACGTCGACGGCATCCTGTGCGACGCGACCCGGCCGCTGCCCGGTGTGCCGGTCGACGACGAGGCGACGGACGGGGCCACCGGCAAGGAGGGCGAGGCCGATGCGCCCGAGCCGGAAGAGCCGCCCGCCACCTGGACCTACTGGGACCAGCCCGACGCCTACCGGGACCCGGAGCGGCCGGGCGACCGGCTGCCGGAGCAGCGGCCGTTCCTGGTCTGCCTCAAGGTGTGGGAGCGGTCGGTCACCGCGGCCGAGGACCCGGCGCTGCGCGAGGTGGCCCTCGGCTCGGCGATGCCGGACACCGCGGCGCGGGTCAAGGTGGTCTGGCAGGTGCTGCCGCTGGAAGGCTCGGCCCTGGAGCTGGAGAACCCGGAAGGGGCGGACAAGGACCAGGTCGGCAAGGCGTTCGAGGCGTGGGCGCGGAAGGCGTCGGCGCCCGGGTCCCGGCTGGCGGCCCGTGGCGAGCGGCCGGAACACGCGGATGAGGACCCCTGCCTGGTGCGGCCGGACGCCCGCTACCGGGGGCCGGAGAACCAGCTCTACCGGGTGGAGATCCACGAGGGCGGTACGGCGAAGGAGGCGACCTTCAAATGGTCCCGGGAGAACGGCTCGGTGGTCTTCCCGGTCGATGAACTCGACGGCACCTGGGTGGAGTTGGCGTCGCTTGGCGGTGACGACAAGCTGGATCTGGGCGTCGGGGACCTGGTGGAGTTCGTGGACACGGCCTACACCAGCCGGGGTGAACCGCTGCCGCTGCTGCGGGTGGAGGAGGTCGACCTGCCGGGGCGGCGGGTGCGGCTGTCCGGTGAGCCGGAGCCGGGCGTCGGCCGCCGCCCGGAGCTGCGGCCCTTCCTGCGCCGCTGGGACCACCGGGAGAGCGCCCGGCGCCCGCGCAAGGGCGCGGCGGCACGGCAGAGGCGCGGTGCGCTCAAGGTCGAGGAGGGCCGCTGGCTGCCGCTGGAGGACGGTGTCGAGGTGTACTTCGCCGCCGATGGCGTCTACCGCTCCGGGGACCACTGGCTGATCCCGGCCCGTACCGCCACCGGCACCGTGGAGTGGCCGGTGAACGCGGCGCGCACCCCGGTGCTCCAGGCCCCGGCCGGGATCCAGGTGCACTACGCGCCGCTGGCGTGGGTGACGGCCGAGCAGGCGGAGCTGGATCTGCGGATGGTGTTCGGGCCGCTGGCCACGCCCGCCCCGGCCGCGGACGCGCGGGCGCTCGCGGCGGAGGCCGAGGCGGAGGCGGAGACCAGGGCCGGGGAGGACACCGAGCGCGAAGCGTAGGCCCGTCCGGAGCCGATTGAGTTCTGTGACCGTGGCATCCGTACATCACCATGCCGAATCTTTAAGGAGCATATCCATGGCCACGCCGCTCACCGCCGACCGTCTGCTCAAGGCGCTTCGCGACGAGGGACTGGAAGTTCATGAGTACCGCGACTGGCGCACTCACAACCGCAACTCCAAGGGCCCCTGGGGCCCGGTCAACGGGGTGATGATCCATCACACCGTCACCAAGGGCACGGACTCCTCCGTGGCGCTGTGCTACGACGGACACTCCGCGCTGCCGGGGCCGCTGTGCCACGGCGTCATCGACAAGGCCGGCGCGGTCCATATGGTCGGCCACGGCCGCGCCAACCACGCGGGTCTGGGCGACAGCGATGTGCTCAGAGCCGTTGTCGACGAATCCACACTGCCGCCCGACAACGAGGCCGACACCGATGGCAACCGCCACTTCTACGGCTTCGAGTGCATCAACCTCGGCGATGGCGAGGACCCCTGGCCGGAGGCGCAGAAGCTGGCGATCGAGAAGGTGTCGGCGGCCATCTGCCGCGCCCACGGCTGGACCCAGCGGTCGGTGATCGGCCATCTGGAGTGGCAGCCGGGCAAGGTCGACCCGCGTGGTTTCACGATGGACTCCATGCGCGGCCGCATCGCGGGGCGGCTCGACGCCAAGCCAGACGGCCCGGCCCCCAAGCCGCCCGCGACCTATGAGCCGTTCCCGGGCGCCGACTTCTTCCGCACCGGCCGCGACAGCAAGATCATCACGGTGATGGGCAAGCGGCTGGTGGCCGAGGGCTGCGGACGCTACGAGGAGGGCCCGAGCCCCGAGTGGACCGAGGCGGACCGCAAGTCCTACGCGGCCTGGCAGCGCAAACTGGGCTACTCCGGCGATGACGCGGACGGCACCCCCGGCAAGACGAGCTGGGACAAGCTGCGCGTGCCGAACGTCTAGCCACGGCGCAGGTTTCCCCTGCCCCGGGGGCGGAGCGAGGAGAGGGTCAGCGGTCCTCGCCTCCGCGCCCGGGGCAGTCCGCGTCCAGCAGCGGATCGATACCGGCCCGCAGGAAGCGCAGCAGGGTGTCGTCCGGTGTGGCGGCCAGCGCCGGTGAGCGGATGGCCAGCCGCAGCAGGGTGATGCCCATCAGCCACGCGGCCAGCAACTCGGCCCGCAGCTCGGCGTCCTCGCCCTCCAGACGCCGCGCGAATCCTTGCGAGAACACCTCGGTGACCTCCTCGCGCAGCCTCCCCACGGTCTCCTCCCGGCTGGAGGAGCGGAGCTTGGTCAGCAGCGGATGCGGGGCCTCCTCCTCGGTGGGCCCCATCGAGACCGCTTCGCAGATCCACGCCGACACCTCGTCCAGCGGCAGATGGCACAGCGGCTCGAACAGCCCGGTGCTGGTCGACACGGCGTCGAACAGCGCCTCCTTTGAGCCGAAATAGCGGTAGACCAGGGCGGCGTCCACCCCCGCGTCCTTGGCGATGTCGCGCACGCTGCTGCGGTCGTAGCCGTACCTGGCGAAACGCAGCGCGGCGGCCCTCAGCAGTGCGCTGCGCGTGCCCGCCGCGTCATATCTGCGGGTCCGCGGGGGAAGATCGTCGCACCCTCGCGGGTCGCTTGCCCGATTCACCTGTCGTACCTCCGCCTGGACCGTGTCGTACATGCTGTCGATTCAGCCTCGCATGTCCAGAAGTCATCCACCGTTGTCATCGATTGTTGACCAAGATCGGGGTCAACGCGTTATGTTTTGTCAACGCGTGGTGACTTTGGTCGCCGGCTCGCGCGGTCCCGGCCGGACGAGGGTGTCCGGCCCGCTCGTCTCCCGAACGGGCGGCCACCGGGCCGGCCCTTGCCACGCGCCCGCATCTGACCCCCAGCAGAAGTGGTGAACCCCTGTGCAGATACGACGCGTGGCCGTGGTGGGCACCGGATACGTCGGACTGACCACCGGCGCCTGTCTGGCCACTCTCGGCCATCGAGTGGTGTGCGCGGACAACGACCGCCACAAGGTGGAGCGGCTCCGGCGGGGCGAGGTCGACATCCTCGAGCCCCGCCTGCCCGAACTCGTCCGCGAGGGACTGGACTTGGGTCGGCTGGACTTCGTCCCGGACACCCGGGCCGCGGTCGCCGACGCCGATGTGGTGTTCCTGTGCCTGCCGACCCCGATGGGCGTCGGCGGCGCCGCCGACCTGGCCGCCGTCGAGGCCGTGGCGGACCAGATCCGTGACGAGCTGCCGCACGGCAGCGTGGTGGTCAACAAGTCCACCGTGCCCGTCGGCACCGCCGAGCGCGTCGCCGCGCTGCTGGACCGTCCGGACGTGGCCGTGGTGAGCAACCCGGAGTTCCTCCGGGAGGGTTACGCGGTGCGCGACTTCCTCCACCCCGACCGCATCGTGGTCGGCGCCGCGGACCAGGACGCGGCACGGCGGGTGGCCGGTCTGTACGCCGGACTGGATGCCCCGCTGGTGCTCACCGACGCCGCGGGCGCCGAACTCGCCAAGTACGCCGCCAACTTCTTCCTGGCCATGAAGCTCTCCTTCGCCAACAACCTCGCCACGCTGTGCGAGCACTTCGGCGCCGATGTGGACGATGTGCTCGCGGGCATCGGCCACGACCCGCGCATCGGCTCGGCGTTCCTCAGGCCGGGTCCCGGCTGGGGCGGCTCCTGCCTGCCCAAGGACACCCACGCCCTGCTGACGATCTGCCAGGAGTCGGGCGTGGACTTCCCGCTGCTGGGCGCCACCATCGAGACCAACGTCGAGCACCAGCGGCGGCTCGTCGAGCGCGTGGTGGCCGGGTGCACACCGGTCGACGGCTCGCTGCACGGCGTACGACTGGCTGTGCTGGGCCTGGCCTTCAAGGCGGGCACCTCCGACCTGCGCGACTCACCGGCCCTGGCCATCGCCCGGCTGCTCAAGGAGCGGGGCGCCGAACTCCACGCCTACGACCCCGCCCTGACCGAAACCCGCCCCGACCTCAGCGATCTGCTCACCCTCGCCGACACCCCCGAAGCGGCCCTGAGGGGAGCGCGCGCCTGTCTCGTCCTCACCGAGTGGCCGGAGTTCCGCGACCTCGACTGGGAGCACATCGCCGGACTGCTCGGCTCCCCGCACGTCTACGACTTCCGCAATCTGCTCGACCCGGACCGGCTCCGCCGCGCCGGGCTCACCTGCGAGGGCATCGGCCGCACGCCCGCGATGGCGAGCTGACCGCCCCACCAGCCCTCTCTCGCCCCACCACCCCCCCTCTCGCCGTACGAGACCCTTCCCACAGAAAGGCCCCTGCGTTGCGGGTCATGTTCACCACGCTCGGCAGCCCCTCCCACGGCCGGGCCCAGCTTCCCCTGGCCCGGTCCCTCGCGGCCGCCGGCCATGAGGTGCTGGTCGTCACCACCCCGGCCCTCGCCTTCGTCTTCGAACCGGAGGAGGTGCGGGTGACCAGCGTCATCGGCGACTTCAGCCCGTCCGCCTACCTCGGCACCGTCCTGGCCGAGGAGAACGCCCAGGGCGCTCCGCCGGAGATGGCCGGCGAGGAGCCGCAGGCGCGCATACTGCGCCTCATGACCAAGGCCCTCTCCGGCCCGATGGCCACGATGCTGCTGGACACCCTGCTCCCCGTGGCACACGACTTCCGCCCCGACCTCATCCTGCGCGACGGCATGGACCTCGCCTCGTGCGTCATCGCCGAAGCGCTCGGCATACCGCAGCTCTCCACCCCCTCCGGGGCCTCCAACACCTTCGACCCGGCCGGAATCCTGCCCGGCCTCAACACCCTGCGGAAGCGGCAGAGGCTGTCCACCGTCGAGGACCCGCTGTCGCTCATCCCGCACGGGCGCATCGACTACGTACCGCCCGCCTTCTCCTTCGCCCGGCATCTGCCGGCCTCCTGGTCCTACCGGCAGACGGTGGACGTGGACCGTGGCGCCGCGCTGCCGCGCTGGGTCGCCGAACTGCCCACCGACCGGCCCCTGGCGTTCGCCGCCATCGGCACCGCGATCCCCATGTTCCACGGCAACAAGGAGGCGGACGTCCCTGCGTCGCCCATGCCGGTGCCGGATCCGGTGGACACGCTGCGCGCCATGATCCAGGGGCTGTCGAAGCTGGAGGAGTGCACCGTCGTCCTCGCCACCTCCGGTATCCCCGTGGACACCGACGGGGTGCCGCCGCATGTGCACATCACCGAGCGGCTGCCACAGCCCCTGCTGCTGGAATCCGTGGACCTCTTCCTCACCCACGGCGGCTTCAACAGCATCCGCGAATCGATGCGCACCGCGACACCGATGGCGGTGCTGCCGCAGTTCGGCGATCAGCCCGGCAACGCACAGCGGGTCGAGGAACTCGGCCTCGGCCGGCACATCACCGACCCCACGCCGGACGGCATCACCACCGTCTGCCGTGAGCTGCTGGCCGACGACGACTGCCGCGCCGTGGCCCGCCGGGCGCGGCTGGAGATGCTGGCGCTGCCGGAGATCGACAGTGCCGTCGCCGACCTGGAGAAGATCGCCGGATAACACCGGCTCCCGGAGCCCGGGCCGCGCGCCCGGGCTTCGAGCCCCGCTCCGGGCTTCGAGCCCCGGCTTTCCCCGGCCCTCAACGCGCGGCAGAGAAGGTTCGCAGGTACGTATGTCGTCCTCATCCACCACCACCGAGCCCACCGAGCCCCGGAGCCCCGCCCGGCTGTCCCACCGCCAGGTCGTCACCGTGCTGTCCGGGCTGATGCTCGGCATGTTCCTCGCCGCGCTCGACCAGACCGTGGTCTCCTCGGCGCTGCGCACCATCGCCGACGATCTGCACGGCCTCACCGCCCAGGCGTGGGTGACCACCGGCTATCTCGTCACCGGCACCATCGTCACCCCGCTGTACGGGAAGCTCTCCGACATCTACGGCCGCCGGCCGGTCTATCTGACCGCCATCGTGCTGTTCACCTTCGGGTCGCTGCTGTGCGGATTCGCCACGTCCATCCACCAGCTCGCGGCCTTCCGGGCGGTTCAGGGGCTCGGCGGTGGCGGACTGATGTCCCTGGCCATGACGATCATCGCCGACATCACCTCGCCACGGGAGCGCGGCCGCTACCAGGGCTACATCACGGCGGTCTTCGCCGGTTCCAGTGTCGTCGGCCCCCTGGTGGGCGGGGTGTTCGCCGGACGCGCCACGCTGCTGGGGCTGGACGGCTGGCGCTGGATCTTCCTGGTCAACATCCCGCTGGCGGCCCTCGCCATCGTGGTGATCCTGCGGGTGCTGCACGTGCCCCACCAGCCGGTACGGCACCGCCTCGACTACGGCGGGGCGCTGACGCTGGCGGTCGGGATCGTGCCCCTGCTCATCGTCGCCGAACAGGGGCGGAGCTGGGGCTGGGGCTCTCCCCGGGCGCTGGTGATGTACGCGGTGGGAGTGGTCGGGCTGGTCTCCTTCGTGCTGCTGGAGCGGCGCATGGCGGACGCCGCGCTGCTGCCGGTCAAACTGTTCCGCATCCGCGCGTTCCGGCTGGGCACCGTGCTGCACTTCACCGTGGGCATCACCATGTTCGGCGCCATGACGACGCTGCCGCTGTATCTCCAGCTCGCCAAGGGCATGAGCCCGATGAAGGCGGGCCTGGCCACGCTGCCCACCATGGTGGCGAATGTGACCGTGACCCTGGTGGTGGGCCGGCTGATGTCACGGACCGGCCGGTTCAAGGTGCATCTGGTGGCGGGCGTCGGCTCCCTCACCGTCGCCATGCTGGTGTTCGCCACGCTGAGGGACGACAGCCCGCTGTGGTACGTCGCCATCGGCATGGTGTTCATGGGGGTCGGCCTGGGCGCGGCGATGCAGACGATCACCACGCTCGCCCAGTCCGAGGTGCCCGGGCGGGACATGGGAGCGGCCACCGCGTCGGTGAACTTCTTCCGCTCCAACGGCGGCACGGTGGGCGCCGCCGCCTTCCTGTCCATCCTCTTCTCCCTGGCCGGTTCGCGAATCGGCGAGCGCCTCGCGGTGGCCTCCGAGGACGCGTCGTTCCGCCGGATGGCCGGGGAACCGGCGAACGCGGAGGCTCTGAAGGGCGTCCTGCGGCCCGACGGCGGAGTGAACCTGGAGGACTCGGCCTTCCTCCGCCACCTCGATCCGGGCGTGGCGCAGCCGTTCCTGGAGGGCTATGTCAGCGCCCTGCGCGTGGTGTTCCTCACCGGGGCCGCGGTGGGCCTGATCGCCTTCGTGATCGCCGCCTGGCGGGTGCCGAACACCCAGCTCTCCGCCGACTGACGACCCGGTCGGCGGAGAGCGGGCGGGCGCCGAGGCGACGGGCGGGGACGGACAGGGGGGCGACGCGCGGGGCGTCACCGCACGGCCCGTAGGAAACCCGGGGCCTACCAGGGCGCCGGAGTGCCGTCCCAGGAGAAGAATCCGCCGGTGGGCCCGGTGTCCGGCAGAAGGGCGAGCCGGACCGCGCCCGCCGCGGCCTCGGCCGGATCCCCGTCGCTCTCGGCGGCGCGGGCGTTCAGATCGGTCTTGCGCAGCCCGGGAGCCAGTGCGTTGACCTTGAAGCCCTCGGACGCCAGGGCCTGTGCGGTGTAGAGGGTCAGGGCGTTCAGGGCCGTCTTGGAGGAGCGATAGGCCGCGCCCGATCCGGCGGAGAAGACGAACTGATGCTCCGGGTCCGCGCTCCAGGTCAGCGAACCGGTGCCGCTGGAGACATTCACGATCCGGGGCGCGGGCGAGCGGCGCAGGGCCGGAAGAAAGGCGTTGGTGACGGCGAGAACACCGAAGACGTTGGTCTCATACGTCCGGCGGAAGCCATCGAGATCCGCCTCGGGCGCCGTGGCGCCGTCCACCATGATGCCCGCGTTGTTGACCAGGATGTCCAGCCGGTCCAGTTGCGCGGCGGCCGTGGCGATGCTTTCCGGGTCGGTCACGTCGAGCACCATCAGCCGGGCGCCGCCGCCGATCTCCTCGACGGCCCGGCGCCCCCGCTCGGCGTCGCGCGAGCCCACGTACACGGTGAGCCCCTCGGCGGCGAGCTGATGTGCGATGTCCTTGCCGATGCCCTTGTTGGCACCGGTGACCAGTGCTGTGCGATTGTTCATGACATCAAGGGTTCCCCGGCCACGGCCACCCTGCCAGGGACAACCTGTACCAGGCAGCCGAAGGAGGCAGCATGGCGAGGCACGAACTGGCCCGCTTCCTGCGGGACCGCCGCGAGGGGCTGCGCCCCCAGGACATCGGTCTGCCCGCCGATCCCCACCGCCGTACGCCGGGTCTGCGGCGGGAGGAGGTGGCGGAGCTGGCCCATATGTCGGTCGACTACTACACCCGCCTGGAACAGGCCCGGGGCCCGAGGCCCTCGCCGCGCATCCTGGACGGGCTGGCGGGGGCGCTGCGGCTTACGCCCGCCGAGCGCAGCCATCTGTTCCGGCTCGCGGGGACGATCGCGCCCCCGGGCGTGCGCGCGGTGCGGCGGGTCCGCCCGCATATCGTCCAGATGCTGCGGCGGCTGCCCGACACCGGGGCGATCGTCACCGACGCGGCCTACGACGTGGTCGCCTGGAACCCGCTGGCGCAGGCCCTGCTCGGCGATGACCTCGGTCGGCACGGCAACCTCGCCCGCCGCCGTTTCCTGGACCGGGGCCACGCGTACGAAAGCTCCAGCGCCGAGGAGTTCGGCCGCATCGTGGTCGCACGGCTGCGCCGGGCCGCCGACCGCTACCCCCATGACACGGCGCTCACCGCGCTGCTGGGCGAACTGCGCACCGGCAGCGGGGAGTTCCGGCAGATCTGGGACGAGCGTCCGGTCCATGCGCCCGGCCACCGGACCAAGACCATCGACCACCCCACGGCCGGGACGCTCAAACTGAACTGCGACGTCCTGCTGGTACCCGAGGACGACCAGGAGGTGGTCCTGATCACGGCCGACCCCGGGTCGCCCTCCGCCCGTACGATCCGCCGGCTCGCGGGCGCGGCGGCGTCCTGAGGCGTGGCCCGCGCGCCGTCAGTTCCGTGAATTGCCGAACAGCAGGCGGTACAGAACGAGGAGAACGAACGCGCCGCCGATCGCCGCCCCCCAGGTGGCGGGGTCGAAGAACTCCTTCTGGACCTCCCGGTCGAAGAACTGCGCGGAGATCCAGCCGCCCACGAAGGCCCCCGCGATGCCGATGATCGTGGTGCCGACCAGCCCGCCCGGGTCACGCCCGGGGAGAAGAATCTTGGCGATGACTCCGGCCAGCAGGCCGAGGATGATCCAGCTCACGATACCCACGTTGTCGTCCCCTTTGTTGTGCTCTGGTGCGGTTGTGCCGTGCCGGGGTGAGCGGCTTGATTTCCGGATGCCCAGGGGAGCGGGCGCCATGCCTGAACAGCGTGTGAAGAAAGCTGGTCAGCCATAGGACAGATTGGAACAGGGGTCGTCGTCGGCGGAGCGGGCGTCCTCGGCCACCTTCGAGGGCAGCGTGGAGGGCGTGGCGGGTGTGGAGGCGCCGGGCGAGGGCGCGGTGAGATACGTCTGCCCCAGGGTGAGGCTGATGCCCGCGGTGGTGGCGGGCCGCAGTCCGGCGCCGGGGAAGAGCTGCGCCACGGTCTTGGCCTCGTCCCGCTCGCCGGGGCCGTAGCCGATCACCGTGGTGGCGTGGTCCTGGCTGTCGGCGTTCGTGGCGCCGGCCACGGTGAAACCATGTGTGGTGAGGGTGTTCGCGGCGCGTGCGGCGAGCCCCGGGGTGGTGGTGCCGTTGTACACGGTGACGCTGATGCCCTTGCCCGCCTCGGTGGACGTGGCGCTCGGGGTGGCGGGGGCCCGACGCCCGTCCTTCTTCCCGCCGGCCGCCTTCCCGTCGATGGTGCGGTCGGCCCTGATGTCGGCCCACAGTGCATCGGCGTCGGGCTGGACCACGGCCACCCGTTCGCCCTGGTAGCGCCAGGGGATGGTGAGGAACTTGGTGTTGTGCAGATCGATGTCCTTCAGCGACATGGCGAAGGACATCAGTTTCTTGGCCGACCCGAGCCCCGGGTCCACGGTCATGGACTTGGTGGCCGCGTCCGCCAGCGGATACAGCGTGGTCGGGTCGAAGCCCTGGCCCTTCACCTTCTTGAACAGACTGGAGATGAACGCCTGCTGCCGCTGGATGCGCCCGATGTCGGAGCCGTCACCGATGCCGTGGCGGATGCGGACGTAGTCCAGCGCCTTCTGCCCGGAGACCGTCTGCACCCCCTTGCTGAAGATGCGCTTGCCGCGGGTGCTCCGCTTGGGGCTCAGATCGCGTTGATAGACGTTCTGGGGTACGCATACCTGCACCCCGCCGACCGCCGAGGTCATCCGCGCGAAGCCCTCGAAGTCGATGACGACGGTGTGGTCCATGCGCAGCCCGGTCAGCTTCTCGACGGTGTTCTGGGTGCAGGCCGGGTTGCCCTGTGCCGTCTCGCCCACCGAGAACGCCGAGTTGAACATGGTGTTCCGCTGCGTCCTGGTCCATTTGCCGTCGGGCAGCCGGCACGGCGGGATGTCGACCAGGGTGTCGCGGGGAATCGACACCCCGACCGCGTGCTTGCCATCGGAGTAGACATGCAGCACGAGGGCGGTGTCCGAACGGCCCACGTCCCCGGTGCCGCCGCCCAGCTTGCTGTTGTCGCCCGACCGGGTGTCCGATCCGATGACCAGCACGTTCTGACCGGCGGCGTTGCCCTCGGGCCGATTGTCCGAGAGGCCGTCCGCCCCGAAGGTGGTGATGTTGCCGTTCAGCTTGAAGTAGATCCAGCCCACCCCGCCACCGAGCAGCACCAGGAACGACACCACGATCAGCAGAGCGATCCGCAGCGGGCGGCGCCCCTTGCGCTGCCCGCCCGCGTCGGCCGACCCCGTGGCAGGGCTCCCCGTCGTCTGCCCGACTCTGCCTGTCATGCGCGTCCTTCGTCCGGCGGCTGTTCGAAGGAGAAGACGAACGATGTTGGCTTGAGGTTCTGCGGTTGGTGCGCGGAGGTTCAGCGGACCAGGGAGACGGCGAACGGCCGGAATCGCTCGCGGATCGCTCTGGTTACGGATGGCGGGCCGCGGCCCGTGGCGGGGGCGTCCCGGGGCGCTCAGAGCGCGGAGATCACCCGCCCGCGGTCCTCCATGGCCCGGCGGGCGAGCCGGGAGGCGGGGGCGAGACGGTCGTACTCGTGGATGGCCCCGCTGTGGACATGCAGTTCGGTGGAGACATCGGCCTCGGCGAGCCGCTGTGCGTAGGTGACGGCCTCGGCGCGGAAGATGTCGAGCTCTCCGACCTCGACATAGGCGGGTGCCAGGCCCGCGACGGTGGCCACGCGCGCGGGCGCCGCCTCCGGCGGCACGGCGTCGGTGCCGAACGCCGTGCCCAGCAGGGCGTGCCAGCCGGTCCAGTTGTCGTCCCAGGTCCAGGCGACATACGGGGTCAGCCGTGGATCCGGGGTGAGCGTGCGGTCGTCCAGCATGGGATACAGAAGCGCCTGGCGAGCGAGGGGGACGCCCCGCTCACGGGCGAGGATCGCCGTGCCCGCGGCGAGCCCGCCCCCGGCGCTGTCGCCCATGACGGCGATGCGGCGGGGGTCGACCCTCAGTTCGGCCGCCTGGCCGCCCAACCAGGTCAGCGCGGCGAACACATCCTCCACGGGGCCGGTGCCGGTGGCCGCGTCGGGGGCCAGACGGTAGTCCACGGACAGGAACGGCACCCCGGTGGCCTGGACATATCCGGCGACGACGGAATCGTAGACGTCGACACTGCCGGCGATCATCCCTCCGCCATGGGCGTAGACGACCGCGGAACCCGGCGCGGAGTCGGCCTTCTCGTACCAGCGGACGAGGATCTCCGCCCCGTCCGCGGACCGCACCTTGTGCGAGCCCGCCTTCACCAGGGGAAAGCCGGAGGGGTAGGCCGGGAGCAGGGAGGCCAGCCACCGCATCGAGGCCGTGCCCCTGGCGCGCAGCGTCCGCCAGTCGTCGCGTGCGGGCGGGGGAGTGGGGCCACCCTGCTCGGCGAGGGCCTGTAGCACCGCGGCGAGCTCAGGGTCGAGGGTGAAGGCCATGGTCGACTCCGTTCGAGGACAGCGGGGCGGTGGCGCGGCTACCCCAACTGTCCTCAAAGACTGCTGTGTTGCACTTGAGTGCCGGTACAGAAGCCCAGTGGCGGCCACAGTGAGCCGGCCGTGGCACGGCGGGAACCCTCGGGGCGGGCGCCCCTTCCCATCGGTGCGCCCGCCCCTGACCCTCGGCTCTCCCGACCAGCGCCTTCCCCGCCTCCGCTCCCGTACTCCAGGGAAAACCCGAGTGTGCGGGCGCCCAAGCACCGGTGCCCCGGCCGGAACGAGTCCGGCCGGGGCACGGTGCTGTCGCCTTCGCGGGGTTTGTGGATCAGTCCCGCTGGGCGCCCTTGGGAAGCTGGCGCCACTTCACCTCGGTGGTGGTGTCGTACGTCCAGTCGAGCATCTTCTTCGCGTCCGGGTAGCGGTCCGCGTCGTTGAGCACGACGCCCACGACCTCCTTGTCACCGCGCTTGGCGGCGAACACCAGACAGGGTCCGGCGGGGGTGGTGGTCCCGGTCTTGACGCCGATGGCGCCCTGGTACGAACCCAGCAACTGGTTGGTGTTGTCCCAGGAGTAGTACCGGGTGCGGCCGTTGGCCGCCGGTGCCTCCTGCTTGGTGGACACCGACTTGACAACCGTGTCGAACGTCGCGTTCTCCATGGCGTGGCGGGTCACCTGCGCCAGGTCACGGGGCGTCGAGTAGTTGTCGCTGTCGGCCGAGACACCGTCGAAGGAGTCGTAGTTGGTGTTGGCCAGCCCCAGGTCCTTCGCCTTCGCGTTCATCTTGGAGATGAAGGACTTGGTGCGCTCGGCGGTGGTGTCGCCGGTGCCGAAGGTGTCGGCCAGCGCCATCGCCGCGTCACAGCCGGACGGCAGCATCAACGCGTACAGCAACTGATTGACGGTCAGCTTGTCACCGGTCTGAAGGTCCGCCGTGCTGGCGCCCGACTTGGTGACATAGTCGCGGTATTCCTGCTTGACGGTGACCTGCTGGTTGAGGTCCAGACCCCGGGTCTCGAGCACCACGAGAGCAGTCATGATCTTGGTGGTGCTCGCCATCGGACGCTTGGTGTCGGCGTCCTTGGCCATCAGCTCCTTGTTGGAACCGGTGTCGAGCAGGTACGCGCCCTGGGCGCTGACCTCCGGTGGCGGCTCGGCCGAAGCCTGGGCCATCGCCACCGGAACCGCG
Source organism: Streptomyces sp. CY-1 (assembly GCF_047218265.1). Classification (NCBI taxonomy): domain Bacteria; kingdom Bacillati; phylum Actinomycetota; class Actinomycetes; order Kitasatosporales; family Streptomycetaceae; genus Streptomyces; species Streptomyces sp. CY-1. The sequence continues at coordinate 1,278,807 of NZ_CP178393.1, read as the reverse complement.
ATCGCTACGGCCACCGTGGACGCGACCGCCGCGACTCTCCAGCGGGGGGTCACGATTCCACGACGTTTATGCATTCGCCCTCCGTTTCGCTTGTTGAGGATTGGGCGAGCGCATCGTCTCACCGGGCGAAACGGGTCCACGCTCCGGGGTATCGGCCAAGCGATGGCATCGGGGACACAACTACTCCACGCAGCAGTGCGGTTGATCCGCCACGGTCGTGCGGTCCGATGCGTGCGCCCGTCGGTCTGCGACACTCATCGGGTGAGCCGGACACTCGATCACGACGCACTGCGCGGACGTGTCGCCGTCGTCGCCGGGGCGACCCGCGGCGCCGGGCGCGGGATCGCCGCCGCGCTGGGCGAGGCCGGCGCCACCGTCATCTGCACCGGGCGCAGCAGCGTGTCGGGCAGGGACGGGTCGGACTACGACCGGCCCGAGACGATCGAGGAGACGGCCGAGCTCGTCACCCGGCTCGGTGGCACCGGTATCGCCATCCGCACCGACCACCTCGACTCCGGGCAGGTCGGGCGGCTGGCCCGGCGCATCCGCGACGCTCACGGTGGCATCGACGTCCTGGTCAATGACATCTGGGGCGCCGAGCGGCTCAAGGGCGGGCCCGCCGACTGGAACACCCCGATCTGGGAACACAGCCTCGACGACGGGCTGCGCATCCTCCGGCTCGGGCTCGACACCCACCTGATCACCTCGCACCACCTGCTGCCGCTGATGATCGGCACGCCGGGTGGTCTGCTCGTCGAGGTGACCGACGGCACCGCCGCGTACAACGCCGACCGGTATCGCATCTCGGTCTTCTACGACCTGGTGAAGACCGCGGTGAACCGGCTGGCCTTCTCCCAGGGCCACGAGCTGGCGCCGTACGGGGCGACGGCGGTCGCCCTCACACCGGGCTGGCTGCGCTCGGAGATGATGCTCGACGCCTACGGAGTCGGCGAGGCCAACTGGCGTGACGCCTTGCTGCCGGATCGGGGCGAGGGCCGCCCGACCGCCCCTGGAGGTTTCGCGTCCTCCGAGTCCCCCCGTTACGTCGGCCGCGCCGTCGCCGCGCTGGCCGCCGACCCCGACCGGGCCAGGTGGAACCAGCGGTCGGTGAGTTCCGCCCAGCTTGCCGGGGAGTACGGATTCACCGACACCGACGGGTCGCGGCCCGATAGCTGGACCGCGACCTGACAGCGATCCCGCCAGGGCTGGTCAACGCGTCACGCATGTGGCGCCGGGCGTTCCAGTGGCTCTGCCACCGCCCGGGGAGGCGTGGCGCCATGCCGTGGCTCGGTGCCACGCCGTCGCGCGACCCGTCGGCACACCGCGAAACCGGCCATGGCCAGCAGCAGATAGCCGGGGACGAGCAGCACCGCGTCCGGTGTCGTCTGCTCGGCGTGCCAGCCCGCGCCGCGCCGGTCGCCCTCCAGCGCGATCCGGTTGACGGTCAGGAAGGTCAGATGGGTGCCGATGGCGGCCCACAGCGGAGCCCGGGCGAGGGCAGTCCGGGCCGCCACGAGCGTCAGCCCGAACACGGTCAGGAGCATCAGGTAGTCGGCGGGATTCTGCCCGCCCGGTGCGAACCCGATCGGGTCCGGATCGCCGCCGACCAGATGCGCGGTGGCGGCCCCGACCACGGTCGATGCCCCCGGCACCAGCAGGAACACCGCCGTCGTGGCGAGGGCCGAGACGGTGGCCCCGAACCGTGTGCGCAGTGACGTCCAGGCGTAGCCGCGCAGGGTCGTCTCCTCCGGCAGGGCTTCGAGCAGGAAGGCGACCACCCCGTTCGAGAGGATGAACCCGGCGAGGGTGACGGGCTCGATACGCGACCAGCGCAGCATGCCCGCGGCGGTACCCGCGCCGAGAACGACGGCGGCCGAGGCCGCCGTCACCCCCACCCCGGTCAGCAGCGCACGCAGGCTCGGGCCCGCCCCGCCGAACCCGAGCCACGCCGGGGACCGGGGCCCCCGGCTCAAAAGGAGGAGTGCGAGTGGCACGGCCAGCGCGGTGACCAGCACGCCCGGGAGCACCCGGGCCGCGAAGCCGGTGAGGCCAAGGGCGTCGGCGCCGACCGGACCCAGGGCCGTGCCGACGCCGAGTGCCGTGGCCATCACCAGACCACCGGTCAGCGCCCGGAGCAGGGCGGCGGCGGTCGAGGGGGCGGGCGTACCGGTGTGCGGCTCGGTCATGGGAGGTCCTCCGGGAAGTGCGGTGACTCCAGCCATCCTCACGTCCCACTTCGCCACGAAGCTCGTAGCCAGTGATGAAACCGCCCATACATCCTTCGGCGTACCGCGCGTCCGTGGGCTGAGCCCACGCCGGGAATGCGGGGCGGTGGTGAAATGTTAAACTACCTACACACCCCATGCTCGGCGCCGGCCGGACTCCCCCGTGCCGGCCGGTGCCGATTCCCTCCCCGCCGCCTCACCCGGGCGGGGTCCCGGCTCAGTGCAGGGACGCCACCGAGTCCTCGCCGAACGGGATGAGCTCGCTCATCCGGTCGTTCAGGACCTTGTCGGCCCACTCGGGGTCGGCGAGCAGTGCGCGTCCGACCGCGACGAGGTCGAACTCGTCCCGCTCCAGATGGTCGAGGAGCCGCTCGATGGTGTCCACGGCCGCGTTCGCACCGGACAGGGACCCGGGCTGGAAGACGGTGTCCAGGCCGACCGAGCCGACGGTGATGACCGGCTTGCCGGTGACCTTCTTCGTCCATCCGGCGATGTTCAGGTCCGATCCCGTGTCGGGGAACTCGGCCTGCCAGTGGCGGCGTCCGGAGGCGTGGAACGCGTCGACCCCGGCCTCCGCCAGCGGGGTGAGCACGGCCTCCAGTTCCTTGGGGTCTTCGGCGAGCCGGGCGTCGTAGTGATCGGACTTCCACTGGGAGAACCGGAGCACGACGGGGAAGTCGGGCGCGACCTGTTCCCGGACGGCGGCCACCAGGTCGGCGGCGAACGTGGTGCGCGAGGCCAGGTCGCCGCCGTAGCCGTCGGTGCGCCGATTGGTGCGTTCCCAGAGGAACTGGTCGATGAGATAGCCGTGGGCGCCGTGCAGTTCCACGCCGTCGAAACCGATCCGCTCGGCCTCCCGCGCGGCCTTGGCGAAGGCGCCGATGACGTCGTCGATATCGGCGAGGGTCATCGTCGCGCCCGCTCCGGACGTGCCGTCCAGCGCGATCCCGGACGGTCCCACGGACGGGGCGTCGGGGAACGGCGGCGCTCCCGCGGGCCGCTTGATTCCGACGTGCCAGAGCTGGGGCATGATCGCGCCACCGTGGGTGTGCACGGCTTCAACGACCCTTTGCCATCCGGTGAGTTGATCCTCGCCGTGGAACCGGGGAACGTCGTCGAGAAAACCGGCGGACCGGTGGTCGACGGTGGTGCCCTCGGTGATGATCAGGCCGGTGCCCGCCGCGGCCCGGCGCGCGTAGTAGGCGGCGACGTTCTCACCGGGAATGCCGCCGGGGGATTGTGCGCGGGTCATGGGTGCCATGACGATCCGGTTCGGCAGCTTGGCCGAGCCCAGTGCGAACGGGCGGGACAGTGCCGTGGCCACGCGGGTGCTCACCGTGTTGCGCTCCTGCCGTGTCGTTCCGGGGTGGCTTCCCCGGAGTTCGAAAGTGTGAATCTGAAAGATACAGTTTCTATGGCGTAAACTGCAACTGTAGCGATTGCACTTCAGGGGAACGGTGGTACGGCACCGTCGAGTAGGCTGTGTCACGATCTGCGCACGGAGGTGGAGACCTTGCTGGACATCCGGTTCTCCCGTGCGCTCCAGTTGATGCTCTTCCTCGCGGTCGCCGCCGAGGACGACTCCGCACCGCTGAGCTCCGCCGAGTTGGCCCGGGTGCTGAACACCAACCCGAGCCTGGTCCGCAAGCTCCTCGTCCCGCTGACGGAGGAGGGGCTGGTCGTCTGCGTCAAGGGCCGCGCCGGTGGGGCCAGGCTGGGGCGGCCGACCGACCGGATCACCCTGGCGGAGATCTACCGCTGCGCCGTCGGCGACAAGCCGCTGTGGGCCTGCTCGCCCGGGGTGGAGCCCGAGTGCCAGGTGACCGCACACGCCGGTGAGTACTTCGCCGCGCTCACCGCGGAGGCCGAGGAGGCGGTGCTCGAATCGCTGGGCGACCGCACGCTCGCGAACAGTGTGCGGGAACTGCGGCGCCTCGACGCGGGACGCGCGCGAGAGCGCTGATTCGCCGCCCCGGGCCCGCTTTCACATCGCCGGAACGCCGGTGCCCCCGTCCGGCTCGGACACCGCCGCCTGGCGCAGATGCTCGGCGAGTGCCGCGGTGGCGGTGGACGCGGCCCGTGCCTTCTCGCCCCAGGCCAGCAGATGGGTACGGCGCGACCAGGGATCCTGGAGCTCGCACACATCCAGTGGCCGGCCGGGGGCGATGGCCCGGCGTGGCACGACCGCGAGTCCCACACCGGCGGCCGCGAGGGAGACAAGGGTGGGCAGGTGGGCGACGGTGGTGCGGTACCGCACCACCGGAGCGTGCGGACCCAGGTGCTTCTCGATCGAGCGCCGCAGCGAGGAGCCCGCGTCGAGCCCCACGAGCGGATGCTCGGCGACCTCGCGGTAGGCCACCGCGGTGCGCCCCGCGAGGATCCCGCCGGACTGGCCGATCACCACCAGGGAGTCATCGCAGAGGGGTTCCATGGTGAGACCGCAGTCGCGGGCCTCGGTGTCGAGAACGACGCCCAGGTCCGCCTCGCCATCGGCGAGCAGCCGCACGGTCCGCGGGGTGCGGCTCTCGGACGCCGTCACATCGACGTCCGGGTGCGCGCGGAGGAACGAGACCAGGGCCCTCGGCACCAGGTGATGCATCGCCGAGCCGCCGCCCAGCAGGGTCAGTGGCGCGGTCGGCGGCCGGGCGTAGCTCGCCACGGCGCTTTCGAGGCGCGCCGTCTGGGCGAGCACATCCCGTGCGTGGCGGGCCAGCGCCGTCCCCGCCGGAGTGGGGCGCACCCCCCGCCGGCCACGGATCAGCAGGGCCACGCCCGCGTGGTGTTCGAGCGAGCGCACCCTGGCGCTGGCCGACGGGAGGCTCAGATGCATCCGGCGGGCGCCCGCCGTGATCGAGCCCTCCGCCACGATGTGAAGGAAGAGCCGCAGGTCGTCCAGGTCATAACGCACCCTGACGAGCCTATGGCACAGCCTTGCGCAGGCTACGCGGATCACGCATTGTGCGCCCACGGGCCGGGGGGCGATGCTCGGCGGGTGTCCGAGATGGTGATTGTTCTGCTGGCGGGCGTGGCCGCCGGGGCGTTGAACGCCGTCGGGGGCGGGGGCACGTTCGTGGCGCTGCCCGCCCTGGTCGCGGCCGGTCTGTCCCCGGTGACGGCGAACGCGTCCTCGACCGTGGCCCTCGTACCCGGGACCGTGGCGAGCGCGTGGGTCTACCGGCGCGACCTCGCCCCGGTCGGCGGCACGTCCACACGGGCGCTGACCGGGGTCAGTGTGATCGGCGGCGGGCTCGGCGCGGGTCTGCTGCTGACGCTGCCCGCGGTGTCGTTCGACGTCGCGGTGCCCTGGCTGCTCGCGTTCGCCACGGTGATCCTCGCCTTCGGGCGCCATGTCTCCCGTGTGGTGAGCGACGCGAAGGGCCATGCGGTCGGCATGAGCCCCCGGGCCGTCCTGATCGGCCAGTTCCTCCTCGCCGTGTACGGCGGCTACTTCGGCGGTGCCGTCGGCATCATGATGCTGGCCGTGTGGAGCGTCGGCCTCGGCCTCGATCCCTCGGCCGGCAACCCGATGCGGGTCGCCCAGATCGCGGCCGTCTATCTCAGTGCGACCGGGCTGTTCCTCATCGCCTCGGATGCGCTGAGCGCACCGTTGGTGCTCATCACCATGCTGGTCGGCGCGGTGGCCGGCGGGGTGGCCGGAGCGGAGATCGCCCGTCGTCTCCCCGCGTGGCTGCTGCGCGGCGTCGTGCTGACCACCGCCGTCACCATGACCGTCCTGTACTTCCTCCGGGGCTGAGCAGGCGGCTCAGCCCCGCGGAGGAGCAGCGGAGGGGCGCTACGACAGTGTGTCGGCCACGACATGCGCCGCGTCCGCGATCAGCTTGTCGTCGGACTTGGCGTCCTTGTCACCGCGGTTCGACATGATCGCCACGACGATGGGGGCGGAGTCGGGCGGCCACACCACCGCGATGTCATTGCGGCCACCGTAGTAGCTGCCGCTTCCGGTCTTGTCGCCGACCTGCCAGTCCTTGGGCACCCCGGCCCTGATGAGCGCGTCCCCGGTGGTGTTGGTCCGCAGCCACTTCGTGAGCTGTGCGCGCTCTCCGTCGCCGAGGACATCGCCGAGCACAAACGCGCGCAGATCCTTGGCCATCGCGCGCGGGGTGCTGGTGTCCTGGGTGGAACCGGGGACCCAGCGGCTCAACTCCGGCTCGCGGCGCTCCATCTGGATGACGTCGTCGCCCATCTTCTCGAGCATGGCGTCGAGGCCCCCCGGTCCGCCGAGCTCGTCGAAGAGCAGGTTGGCCGCCGTGTTGTCGCTGTAGCGGACGGCGGCGTCACACAGCGCGCCCAGGCTCATCCCGGTGTCGACATGCTCCTCGGTCACGGGGGAGTTGTCGATGAGATCGTCCTTGGAGTACTTGATCACCCGGTCCAGCCCGCCCAGCTTGACCTTCTTCAGCACGGCACCGGCCTCCAGCGCCTTGAACGTGGAGGCGTAGCCGAACCGCTCGCCGTCGCGATAGGCCACCTCGTGTCCGGTGCCGGTGTCGATGGCGTAGACACCCAGCCGCGCGTCGTAGGAGCGCTCCAGCTTCTTGAGCTCGCCGGTGAACGACGCCGGGTCGGTGCCCGCCTTCGCGGTCAGATCCGTGGACGTGGACGGCGAACGGGATGCGCTCGACGACCCCGATGCGTCCGAGGATCCGTCCTGGCCGCAGGCCGTCAGCGGGACGAGAAGCGTGAGCGCGGTGAGCGCGCCGAGGGCGGTGTGCCGGGCACGGGGGAATCGCATGATCCTGACCTCCGATTGGGCCCCCGAAACGCAGGGGGCACAGGGGATGGAACGACCGGGCCCCTCGCCGGGGCGCGGCCGTGGGCATCGGGATCACCTTCGCCGTCGGGCGGCTATGCGGTCCAATACGCTCCTGCGCTCTTTCATGCTGATCTGGCATAGAGTGCGGATGTGGATCTGGTGGGAGCGTGCCGGGCGTTCGTCAGCGTCAGCGAGCGTGGGAGCTTCACCGTCGGGGCGGCCGCTGCCCGGATGTCCCAGTCGGTGGCCAGCCGTCGGGTGGCCGCTCTGGAGGAGCGCTTCGGCGAGCAGCTCTTCGAACGCACCTCACGGCGGGCCGTACTCACCCCCTTCGGGCGGGAGATGCTGCCGGTGGCCAGACAGCTCGTACAGGCGGCCGATGTGCTGCTGCACGAGGCCGAGGCCGCCAAGCGCAAACCGTGGCGGCTCGCGGTGCCCGGCATCTGCTCAACGGCCGGTCTCGCCCGGCTCGTCGCCGAGGCACGCGGACACGGGATCACGCTCGATCTGCGCGTCGCGGCACCGGCGCAGCGCCTGGAGCTCATTCACGCGCAGCAGGTGCGGGCCGCCCTGCTCGCGGTGCCCGCGGACGAGGCCACCTGGTCCGTGCCGCTCGGGCTCGCCGGAGTCCAGGAGCCCGGTGTGCGGCGGGTCTATCTCGAGACGCTGCGGGTCGGCCGGGCCGCTCCGGGCCCGGCCCGCCGTATCTGGATCCAGCCCGAGGACGATGTGCCGCATATCCGCGACCCGCTGACCCGGCTGCGCGACGCGGTCGGTCTGCGGCCCGCCCAGCTCGTGGCCGCCACCGACCTGACGACCGCCGCCGCCGAAGTCCTCAGCACCCACGACCTGTTGCTGTGCTCTCCCGCGCAGGCAGCGGAACTCGCCCTGAAGTGGCGGCCCATCGGCGAGATCACACTCGACCGGGGGTTCGCTCTCGCCGCCGCCGCGGACGGCAATCCGCAGCCCATCGAAGGACGCCTGGGCGGCGCCATCGCCCGCTGCCTCGGCGCGGACAACCGGGCGGACACCGAGGAAGGAACGCAAGCGTGAGCACCGAGACACTGCTGCGCGATCTGCGCGAGCAGTTGCGCGACGGCGGCCTGCACGGCTGCCTGCTCGTACGGGACCTCCACACGGGGGACGAGCTGGGAATCGACCCGGACACCCAGTTGCCGTCCGCCTCCCTGGTCAAGGTCCCGCTCGCGCTGGCGACGGCGGAGCGCATCCGGCGCGGCGACCTCGACGGAGCGACGATGCTCGACGTAGCCCCGGGGCGGATCACCACGCCCGGCCCCACCGGGCTGAGCCGGTTCCGCCACCCCGCCCGGATCGCCATCGAGGATCTGCTCTACCTGAGCACCTGTGTGAGTGACGGAACGGCGGCGGACGCACTGTTCGACCTCACCCCGCCCGCCCAGGTGGCCGAGATCCTCCAGGAACTCGGGCTGCGTGGCATCACCGTCCGGCACGGCATGCGCGAACTGAGCGAAACCCCCGTGGAGCGCTTCGACGCCGAGCAGGTGCATCTCGCCCACGCCCTGGCCATCGACGCGGGCACCAGCGGCCGCGGCCACCGGGTGCCGCAACTCGACACCACGCGCGCCAACACCGGCAGCGCACGCGCCTGGGCGGACCTGCTCCAAGCCCTGTGGACACCGTCGAAAATCCACCCCGACGCGGCCCTCCAGGTGCGCGACCTCATGGCCCACAACGTGCTGCGGCACCGGCTCGCCCCGGACTTCAGCTCCGACGCCACCACCTGGTCCTCCAAGACCGGCACCCTCCTCAACCTCCGCCATGAGATCGGCATCGTCGAGCACTCCGACGGCCAGGCGTTCGCCATCGCCGTGCTCACCGAGTCACTCGTGCCCGCGAGCACCCAGCCCGGTGCCGACGCCCTCATGGCACAGGTGGCCCGCACCCTGCGCGACCACCTCCGGCAGCTCTAGCCCCGGTCGCCGGAGGTGGTGACCAGCCATGGTCAGAGGGTGCGGCCGAAGAGTTCGAGCAGGGCCTCCCAGTGGCGTTCGGCCGCCTCGGCGTTGTAGGAGACGGTGTCGGCCTGGGTGTAACCGTGCTGCGCGCCCGTGTAGACCTCGGCGCGGTGGCGGACACCGGCCTCGGTGAGGGCCTTGTCCAGGCGCTCCATCTGCTCGGGCGGAAGGGAGTGGTCCTGGTCCGCGTGTCCGAAGTACAGCTCGGCGGTGACCTGCCCGGCCACGGTGTGCGGGCTGTCCGGTGCGTCGGTGGCCAAGTTGCCACCGTGGAATCCGGCCACCGCGGCGACCCGGTCGGGGTAGCTTCCGGCGGTACGCAGGGCCAGCCCGGCGCCCAGGCAGTAGCCGGTGATGCCCACGGGCCCGTCGGTGGCCTGCGGGCAGGAGGCCAGCCACTCCAGATAGGTGCCGGCGTCGCTCATCGCGCGCTCGGGAGTGAGCTCCTGTGCGATCGGGATGATGTTCTGGAAGATCTCCGGGCGCGCCGCGAAGTCGATGAAGTCGGGCAACTCCACCACGGGAGCCCGCCCGTGGCGGTAGAAGACATTGGGCGCCAGCACGGTGTAACCGGCCGCGGCCAGACGGTCGGCCATCCCCCGCAGGTGGGGCCGGAGGCCGAAGGCGTCCATGTACAGCAGAACGGCCGGGTGGCGGTCGGTGTCGTCGGGATGGACCAGATAGGCATCGGCGATGCCGTCCCGGGTGGGGATGTCGACGGCTGTTCCGCGCACTGCGGTCATCACGGGGTTCCTTTCCTGCGTACCGGACGACGCGCGTGGGCGCCGCCGACCAAGATCTTCGGGCCGCCAGAAGGGCCTAGAGGCATCCCTCGGGCAGGGCGGCCCCACCGGCGCGTACATGTCTGATCGCCGCGGCGATCGAATAACAGTCGAAGAGCGCTGAATGCTCCCTGCCGGCCACGGGTTTGGGCAGGCCGAGTGCTTCCCATAGCCGACCGGAGTTGGCCGATGCCGTTATCGGTGCGACGGTATTCAGCCATGGGCGGATATTCAGGAAGCCGGCGGAGAGAAAGCCGTTCTTGATCTCCTCGCCGCGCGCCCGGGCCCATCCCACGTTCTCCCCGAGGACGACCATGTCGTTGCCGTAGGAGAGCACGGACTGGCCCCGGCAGAACGCCAGGAAGTCACTGAGCGCCTCGGCGGGGGCGACTCCCTCGCGGTCCACGGTTTCCTGGTCGATGCCCGTGAGACCGGTGAAGAACGGGGACAGCCGCGGGTTGACCACTGGCCTGACCAGCGCCTCGTATTCCTCGACAACGGAGTGGTCGTCAGCGGAAGTGCCGGTGCTGATGCGCAAGGCGCCGATCTGGACGATTTCGCGAAGCTGCCCCGGCTCCGACCAGTCCTGCTCGAGCGATCCCGGCCATGAGGTGAATTCAAGGTCGAACACGACAAACGTCGACAACCGGTCTCTCCTCGTTGTGGTGTGGGGCGAACGAACCGTAAGAGCCGCTGTGCAGGAGACTACTCCTCCCCGAATGCCGTCCCGGGCGGGGATCCCGGTGGGCCGCCGAGCGATGTCGAGGGCGAAGACGGCGGCGGGATGGCCGCCCAACGGTGTCCGAACCCCGTGTGACAAGGCGGTGCGGAAAGCGGTGACCGGCCACGTCGTGGGCCGGTGATGTGAGCCGGCGGAGTCTCAGTCGCGCAGGCTCATGCCGCCACAGACCGACCACACCTGGCCGTTGACCCACTCGGCGTCGTCCGAGAGGAGAAAGGCCACGGTGCCGGCCACGTCCGCGGGCTCGCCCAGCCGCGGACTACGGGCGATTTTCAGCGCCATGGCCTGGAGCCGCTGGTCGTCCCGCTGCTTCTGGGTGTCGCCCATGACCAGCCCGGGCGCCACGGCGTTGCAGCGGATGCCCTCCTTGCCCCAGCGGGAGGCGATATGGCGGGTCAGCGCGTTGATCCCGGCCTTGGAGGCGGCATACGCGGGACGCCGGGGCTCCCCTCCCCAGGCCGCGCCGGAGGAGGTGTTGACGATGACGCCGCCGCCCTGGGCCAGCAGCCGCGGGATGACCGCCCGGCAGGTGAGGGCGTAGCCGAGCAGATTCACCTCATGGGTGCGCCGCCACAGTGCCGGGTCCATCTCCAGCAGGTCGGTGTCCCGGCCCAGATGGTCGTCCGAGAGGTCGGCGCCGACGTTGTAGAGCCCGTCGATCCCGCCGAACTCGGCGGCGGCCCGGTCGACCAGCGCACCGATCGACACCTCGTCGGCGAGGTCGAACTCGACGGCGACCGCGGTGCCGCCGGCCTCGGCGATGCGCTGGGAGGTGGCCTTCGCGCCGACGAGGTTGATGTCGCCGACGACGACCGAGGCGCCCTCCTCGGCGAGCCGCTCGGCCGTGGCGGCGCCGATCCCGGTGGCGCCGCCCGCGACGACGATCCTCTTGCCCTGAAGTCCCCGCATGCCGCTCTCCCGCTCACCGAGGTCTGGAACCGAAGGATCGCCGTGAATCAGCATTCCTAGCATGGAACCCGGTGTCATAGAAGGGCTCGGTTCTCATCTCCGCGATGGTGGTTCAGACCGGCGGTAGCATCGCGACGGCTCCGCGGCGCGCCATGGACGTCGTCATCGCGTACCACCGCCGGGACCCGGCCGGCGCCCTCGCGACGACCCGCCTGGTCCGGAACACCCCCGCCCTCCTGGACGAGGCGTTCGCCGCCCTCGCCGGGTGACCTCCCGCTCGGCATACTGGTCGGTGGGGCATCGTTCGCCGGCCGCCCAGGGGGAAGGTTTTCTCCCTGGTTGCTTTCCTCCCGAGATGGAATTCTCCCCTTTCGGTTACTCGTGAAGGAGGCAGAGGATGACGACATGGACCAGTGACGAACTCAACCGGATCGCCACGACGGACGAACTGGAAATGGCGCCGCTGAAGGGCGACGGCACACCGCGTACAGCGGTGCCGATCTGGGTCGTCCGTGACGGCGACGACCTGTACGTCCGCTCCTTCCGGGGCACCGACGGCTCCTGGTGGCGCACCGCGCATGGGAGCCACGAGGGCCACATCCGCTCCGGCGGCGTGGACCGCGACGTCACCCTGATCGAGGAGGGCGACCCCGGTGTCAACGACCGGGTCGACGACGCGTACCGCTCCAAGTACAGCCGCTACAGCGGCACCTATGTCGAGCCCATGGTCGCGGACACGGCGCGCGCCACGACGCTGCGGCTCGTGCCCCGGTGAGGATGGGCGAGTCGCGCCCGAATATCCCGAGCGCCCGGAGAACCCATGACCACCCTTGCCATCATCGGAGCCGGCCCCGGTCTCGGTTCCGCCGTCGCGCGCCGCTTCGGCTGTGAGGGCTACGACACCGCCCTCATCTCCCGCGACCAGGACCGGCTCGACGCCCTGGCCGCCGGCCTCACCGGCGAGGGCGTGACCGCGCGCGGCTTCGCCGCCGACGTACGCGATCCAAAGGCCCTCACCGCCGCCCTGGACGCCGCGGCCACGGCCCTGGGGCCGATCGAGGTCCTTCAGCACAGTCCGGTGCCGCAGCGGACGAGAAGAAGGACCCGGCCGTGCTGGCGGACACCCTGTGGACCCCGCACCAGGATCGGCACGGCTTCCGCCACTTCGCCGACGACCTGGAGTCCTGACCCGGTCCAGGTCAGATGGGTGCGGGGCGGCCCGGTGGCCGCCCCGCGCGGTGTCTCAGGGGAAGCGGTCTCAGGAGAAGGTGTCGGGCCCCACCTGGTCGGGGTCGGGACCGCCGCGCGCTCCGGTGTCGAGCGCGTCGATGGCGGCCACCTCGTGCGGGGTGAGGGAGAAGTCGAAGATCGCGATGTTCTCCGCGATGCGGTGGGGTTTGACGGACTTCGGGATCGCGCACAGGTCGTGCTCGACCTGCCAGCGCAGGATGATCTGGGCCGGGGATTTGCCGTATTTCTCGGCGAGGCCGGTGATGGTGGGTTCCTGGAGCGGATCCCCGACCTTGTCCGGGCTCTCGCCCCCGTAGCGGTTCACCCCGCCGATGGGCGACCAGGACTGGGTGACGATGCCCTGGCGGACATCGAAGGCGCGCAGCTCGGCCTGGCTGAAGAACGGATGCAGTTCGACCTGGTTCACCGCGGGCACCACGTCGGTGCGTGCCATGAGATCGGTCAGATGCGCGGGAGTGTGGTTGCATACGCCGATCGCCCGCACCCGGCCGTCGGCCAGCAGTTTCTCGGCCGCCTTGTACGAGGCCACCGTGGTGTCGAACGCCGACGGGGCCGGCCAGTGCAGCAGATACAGGTCGAGTCGGTCCAGGCCCAGCTTGGTGAGGCTGGTGTCGAAGGCGCGGAGGGTGGCGTCGTAGCCGTAGTCGGACATCCACACCTTGGTGATGACGAAGATGTCCTCACGGCCGATGCCCGAGCGGGCGATGCCCTCACCGACCTCCTTCTCGTTGCCGTAGGCGGCCGCGGTGTCGATCAGGCGATAGCCGTTCTCGATCGCGGTCGTCACCGCGGGGATGGTCTCGTCGGGCGGGCTCTGGTAGACGCCGAGGCCCAGAGCGGGCATCCGCACGCCGTTGTTCAGGGTCAGAAGGGGGGCTGGTCCATTCATACGGGATCCTTGGGTGCGTCGGAGACCGGCGGGCCCGCCCGGTGCCGTGCCCCGGCATGGGGTGAAGCCCGCTCGTACTGCGACAGGGGTTCCCGATCACGGGCCGTGTGCTCGCTCCGCACCCCGAACGTCACCACGTTGGCGCGATCAGGGCGCCGTGCCCGGCCCCGGAGGCCGCCGCCCCGGCGCCGTATGCCAGGGGATCACGGTGAGGGGCTGTTCTCGTCGGCCGTCATGTCCTGTGTGCCGATGACCGAGAGAAGTTCGAGCTGGGCGGCGCCTTCGGTGCCGGGCGGGGCGCTGAACCACAGCAGGCGCTGGCGGCCGTCCTCGCTGAACAGGGAGTGGCAGTCCAGCTCGATGACGCCCAGCGCGGGGTGGACGATGCGCTTGTGGTCGGTCCGCCGGAGGGCGACGTCATGGGTGTCCCAGAGGGTGGCGAACTCCTCGCTGTGGCGTCGCAGCGCGGCCACCATCCGCCGCACCTCGGGGTCGCCGCCACGCCGGGCGGCCACGGCCTGGAGGTCGGCGACGAAGACCCGGGAGTGGTGGGGGTGGTCCTCGGGCGGGTAGAGCGCACGGGCGTCCGGATCGGTGAACCAGCGGTGGACGAGGCTGGCCGCGGGCCCGCGGACCGCCGGGGGACGGCCGACCAGCGCGGCCGCCGGCTCGTTCTGCGCCAGGGTCTGGTGCAGGTCGGTGATGACCTGGGCGGGGGTGGTGCCCAGCCGGTCCAGCAGGCCGAGCAGGGCCGGCTGGGCCTGTGCGGCCGGGCCGTGCGTCACCGGCGGAACGGGGCGGTCGGCGAGGTGGAACAGATGGTCGCGCTCGTCGCCGCCCAGCCGCAGCGCCCGGGCGAGGGCGGTCAGCACCTGGGCCGAGGGCTGAGCGCCGCGTCCGCGCTCCAGCTCGGTGTAGTAGTCCGCGGACAGCCCGGCCAACTGGGCGACCTCCTCGCGCCGCAACCCGGGCACCCGGCGCCGCGGGCCGGTGGGCAGGCCGACGTCGGCCGGGCGGATGCGGTCGCGCCGGGACTTGAGGAACGCGGCGAATTCGGAGTGGTTCACGCCCTCCATGGTCGCCTGTACCCGTGGGCCGAGCCAGGGGCTGACAACCCCTGGGTGGAGACAGCCGTGGCTGGCGCGGAAACTCCGGCCCAGAGTGGAGACACCGACAGGGCGTCGGCGGCGACACCGCCGACGCCCCGGGCCACGGCCACACCATGTGGCATCCGCCAGCCAGCACCCTGTTCCAGGAGTCCCCATGTCACCCCAGGCAACCGCGCCCCAGCACCCCACCGACCGGCCCCGCGTCGCCATCGTCACCGGCGGCTCCCGCGGTATCGGCCACGAGGCGGTCAAGCGGCTGGCCGCCGACGGATACGCCGTCGTGGTCGGATACGCGGGCCACCGGGAGCCGGCCGAAGCCGCCGCCCATGACATCGCCGCCGCCGGTGGCCGGGCCGTCGCCGTCCGGGCCGATGTGGCCGACGAGCGGCAGGTGGCCGCGCTCTTCGACACCGCGGAGTCCGAGTACGGCGGGGTCGACGTCGTCGTCCACGCGGCCGGCCGGCTGTATCTGGCACCCATCGCCGAGCTGGACCTGGCGGAGCTGGACACGCTGCACCGCACCAACATCCGCGGAACCTTCGTCGTCGCCCAGCAGGCCGCCCGCAGGATCCGCGGCGGCGGGGCGCTCATCACCTTCTCCACGTCCATCGTGGGCCTGGCCCTGCCCGGCTACGGCGCCTACAGCGCCAGCAAGGGAGCGACCGAGGCACTCACCATGATCCTGGCGCGCGAGCTGCGCGGCCGGGACGTCACCGTCAACACCGTCGCCCCCGGCCCCACCGCCACCGATCTGTTCCTCGAGGGCAAGGACGAGGAGACCATCGCCCGGATGGCGGCCCAGCCCCCGCTGGAGCGCCTCGGCACCCCCACCGACATCGCCGAGGTCGTCGCCTTCCTCGCGTCCCCGGCCGGCCACTGGGTCAACGGCCAGGTCATCCGCGCCAACGGCGGCATCGTCTGACCGCCACGGCGCCCCCGCACGACCCCTTTCCACCCCATTTCCCCACCAGGAGAGAGAACGACCATGCCCTTCGCGAACTTCAAGGTCCCCGCCGGATCCCTCGACGAGAAGCAGAAGCAGGAGATCGTCACCCGCACCACCGAGCTGTACGTCGACATCTACGGTGAGCGCGCCCGCGCCAACACCCTGGTCGTGGTCGAAGAGGTCACCGACGGCGGCTGGGGCATCGGCGGCAACGTCCTGACCCTCGCCATGCTCCAGCAGCCGCCCGGCCACTGACACCGGCGGACACTCCCCGGCGCCGCTCGGCGCCGGGGGAACCCCGGGTGCTAGCCCGCGGTGACCGCCGTCGGGCTGAAGGTGACGGGCAACGATTCCAGGCAGCGGTACCAGAAGGAGTCCGCCCACCTCAGCTCGTCGGGCGCGACCGCGAGCGTCAGGTCCGGGACGCGGTCCAGCAGCACCTCGATCGCCGTCTCCGCGATGATCCTGGCCGTCTCCGGGCCGCCCACCGGGCAGCCGTAGTCACCGCCGCTGAAGCTGACATGCGAATGGTTCCCGCCGTGGCCGACGGGGGTGTCGGGCCACAGCAGCGGATCGGCGTTGGCGGCGGCCAGGCCGAGGATGACGAGGTCGCCGGTGCGGATGCGCCGCCCCCCGAGTGCGGTGTCGCGCGTGGCGTACCGCCCGATGAGGTTCTGGAGCGGGGAGTCCGCCCACAGCACCTCGTTCATGGCCTCGCCGATGCTGCGGCGGTTGCCCGAGAGGGTCATGGCGAAGCGCTCGTCGGTGAGCATCAGCCGCAGGGTGTTGCCGATCCAGTACGAGGTGAGCGGCAGCGCGGCCGCCATCAGCACCATCAGGTCGGCGGTCTGCTGTTCCTCGGTGAGGTCCGGGGTGTTCAGGATGAACTGCGAGGTGAGGTCGGGGCCCGGTGCCTCTCGCTTGGCCTTCACCAGCTCCGCCACATACGCGGCGACCTGCTGCTGGCCGGCGATGGCCTCCTCGTTGGAGAGGAACGAGACGGTCAGCCCGCCCGCCAGGGCCTCCAGCCCGGCCTCGTCCTCGGACAGGCCGAACAGCTCGGCCGTGGCGAGGGTGGGCACCGAGTAGATGTAGTCGTACACCAGATCCGCCTTGCCGCTCACGGCGAACTTGTCGATGAGCTGGTCGGCGAAGCGCTCGCAGTGCCCGCGCAGCACGAAGGGGTCGATCGTGGCGAGGGCCTCGCTGACGGCCGTCGCACGCTGCCGGTGCTCGTCCCCCTCCGTGAAGGCCAGCATCGGGTTGTACGCCACCCACGGCATGAGCGGCCAGTCCGGCGGCACCCTGTCCCAGGCGTTCCAGCGGCGCGGGTCCCGGCCGAAGGTCTCGACGTCGGACAGCACCTGGCGCGTCTCGCGGTAGCCGAGGACGAACCAGGCGTCGATGTCGCCTTCGAGCAGGACGGGCGCGACCTGTCCGCTGTCGTGCCGTATCCGCTGGTAGGTCTCGTCCGGCCGGCGTCGGAAATCCGGCCCGTACAGCCGTGCGGCGTGGGCGGGGCAGCCCGGGGGTGGCGCCTCCGGTGTGGGGTGCGGGGCCTGCGTGTCCTGGTCGTCCTGGGGGTTCGTCACTGCATTGTCTTCCTCGGGAGCGGCGGATCTGCGGGGCTGCCGGGAGGCTAACGAAGTGATCGCGTCAGGCCAACTTCCCTGCGGTGACGATTCCTCGCCGGATCCCCGTGGTGCGCCGGGCGGGTCGTGGACGAGGTGGGGCGGCGGGCGGTCCGCCGTGCTCCCGTATCCGCTGCGGCGGGCGGTGCGAATAGCGCTGTGCGGGGCTGCTGTGCATATATGAATGGCCCCTCCATGAATTCAGCCGGATAAATGCGGATGCGGATTCCGGACACTGTGGGAGTGGGGCGGACGTCGCCACAGGGGCGGTGGTGGGACGTGTCGTGCGTTGACGCGCGTCGACACTTCGGAATTCCTCGTTCAAGGCGGTACAAGACCCATTCCGCTTTTGTCGGGGAGGGCAGCCCAGGAGCCGGTAAGTGATTTTCCGTACCGGCTGGGCTGTAATGCCTGACCGGATACCGTTCTCGCCGCCCGCAGGCACTTGCCGTGCGCACTTCACCGCGCGATACGGTGCGGCCGGGATTTCACCGGGGGCATCCGCTCCCTGTCCCGATCAGAATTTGGGGGGACTGGTGCAGATACGCAAGGTCGTTTTAGCGGCGAGCGGAGTGGTTTTCGCGTTCGCCCTGACGATTCCGGCGGCCGCGTCCGCCGACTCGCACAGCACCGTCACACGTACCGCGGATTCCGCGGTGTCCACACACAAGAGTGCGGCATCCCGCTCATCCGTTGAGTCCGCCGAGAATTACTGGACTCCGCAGCGCATGCGCAGAGCCGTCGAAGCCGACACGCCCGCCGACGCCAAAGCGTCCCGGAAGGCGGCCGTCGACGCGGCGGCCAAACCCTCTCAGCTCGCGAAACCGCAGAAGGCGACCACTTCGAAGAAGGCCCGCGGGATCCGGATCGCGACCTCGATCGTGCAGGGGAAGGTCTTCTTCCACAACCCGACCAACGGCGGCGACTACGCCTGCTCCGCCGCGGCGGTCAACAATCCCACGAAGAACATGGTGTTCACCGCCGGACACTGCGTCCACGGTGGCGCCGGCGGCACCTGGGCGACCAACTGGGTGTTCGTCCCCGCCTACTACAACGGCTCGCGGCCGTACGGAACCTGGTCCGCCAAGACGCTGACCTCGTTCAACGGCTGGATCAACAACAGTGACCTGAACTACGACATCGGCGTGGCCAACGTCTGGGACAACGGCTCCAGCAAGCTGGTCAACACCGTTGGCGGCATGGGGCTCGGCTACAACTACGGGTACGCCAACACCGTGACCGTCTGGGGCTACCCGGCCGCCTTCGGCTACAACGGCGAGGTGCCCTACGTGTGCCAGAACATCGGCACATGGCAGGACGGCTCCCGGGTGCAGAACGGATGCACCATGGTCGAGGGCGCCAGTGGCGGCCCCTGGCTGCGGGACTACAACGAGACCACGGGCCTGGGGACCGAGATCGGGGTCACCAGCACCCGGACCGACCCGCCCGCCTACATCGACAGCCCCTACTTCGACAACAAGATCCAGACGATCTACAACAACACCGCCAACGGCTGAGCACCACACCGCCAACGGCTCAGTACCACACCGCACTCGGCCGGGGCCCCGCAGCCAGGGGTCCCGGCCTCCGGCATCGGGAGACAACGCCATGCGCCCGCTCAGTGCAGCCCTCCTCACCGCGGCGATCGCGGCAACCGGCATCGTCGCGGCCCTCGCCGTCGCCGCCCGGGGCCAGGACACCGGCGATCCCCCCGCCCCGGACACCCCGCGGACCGCCCCGGACACCCCGCGGACCGCCCCGGACACCCCGCGGACCGCCCCGGACACCCCGCGGACCGCCCCGGACACCCCGCGGAGCCACCGGGCGGATCCGCCGGACCCCTCGTACTGGACCCCGGAGCGGGTGCGCGACGCCCGGCCCGCGCCCATGCCCACCGATCCGCGCACGGGAGGCGGGCGGCAATCGCCGCCGTAGGTGCGTAGGGTGGCGCGGGTGCGAATAGCTGTGTCCTCCGGCCGCCGTGCCGGCTACCGAAGCTGGCCGGGGCGGATCCTGATCTCGGCGCTTGCGCTGTTGTCCCTCTTCTCCGTCTATCAGGACGTGACGGAGCGGATCGTCTTCGACCCGACCCTCGACACGGAGGCATACGTCGGGGACTGGGTGCCGGTCTGCTCCGGAGCCCTGGCCGGGGCGATGGCCGTGCTGGCCGTGATGCGCGAATCCCGCTGGGTCCCGCGGGCCGCGCTGGTGGCCTGCGCCGGTACCTTCGCGGCCACGCTGGCCTACCATCTGCTGCCGGTGAACATGGTGACCAGCGAGAGCAGCGGCAGCGAACTCATGGGCCTGCTGGTCCTCCTCGCCGTGGCGGTGCGCCGCTGCACCCCCGGATGGGCCCCGGTGATCGTGGCGGCCCTGGGCATCAGCGTGTTCTCCGTCCCGCTGCTGCGGGACTCGGATCCAGGCGACTTCTCCGGCAGCATCGTGCTGGCCCTGGCACTGGCCTTCGTCTGCGGTCTGGTGCTGCGCCTCTACGACATCCAGCAGGAACGCACCGGACAGCTCGTCCGGCAGGAGGAACGGCTCGCACTCGCCCGCGACCTGCACGACACCGTGGCCCATCAGGTGACCGCGATCGTGGTGCAGTTGCAGGCCGTGCGCCATGTCACCGGCCGGGGCACCCCCGACCCGCGGATGCTGAACGAGATGCTCGACGCCGTCGAGAACGCGGGCGGCGAGGCGCTGACGTCCATGCGGCGTCTGGTCGGTTCGATGCGCGGTGACGAGACCCCGCGGCATCCGGAGAACCTCGCCGAGGTGCTGACCCGCATCGTGGACGAGGCACAGGCGACGGGGCTGCCGATCCGGCTGGACCTCGGACAGGACCTGCCGGAGGACGTTCCCACGGAGGTCACCGGCGGGCTGAGCCGCGTCCTCCAGGAGGCTTTGACCAACGCCCAGCGCTATGCGCGCGGAGCACGGTCGGTGGACGTGTCCGCCCGGGTCGCGGCACGCCACGCCGAACTGGTCGTCGAGGACGACGGACAAGGCTCCCCGTCCGGACACCGCGGCGGCCTCGGCCGGCTCGGCGGCGGCTTCGGCATCATGGGCATGCGGGAGCGGATCGAGCTGCTCGGCGGCGCCTTCGAGGCCGGGCACCGCCCGGAAGGCGGGTGGCGGGTCCGCGCCTCCGTACCGCTGCACCCCGACGAGGCGTCACGGAACGCCCGGGCACGCGGGCGGCACGCCGTACGATCCGGATTGCGGCTACGGGAGGGCAGGACGGCATGACCATACGCATCCTGGTCGCGGACGATCAGCACCTGGTGCGGGCCGGGTTCCGCATGGTGCTGTCGGCCGAGTCCGACATGGAGGTGGTGGCCGAGGCCGCCGACGGGGCCTCGGCCCTGTCGCTGGCCCGCGAGACCCGCCCGGACGTGTGTCTCGTGGACATCCGGATGCCCCCGCCCGACGGTCTGGAGGTCACCCGCCGACTGGCCGGCGGCGGTCATCCCGGAGCGCCGAAAGTGGTCGTGGTCACCACCTTCGACCTCGACGAGTATGTGTACACGGCGCTGTCGAACGGGGCGTCGGGCTTCCTCCTCAAGGACGCCGGTCCGGCACTGCTGACCGAGGCCGTCCGGGCGGCCGTCCGCGGGGACGCCATGGTCGCCCCGCAGATCACCCTCCGTCTGCTCCAGCACTTCACCAAGGCGCGGCGACGCGGCGCGTCCGAACCGGCCGAGCCGCTGACCGACCGCGAGGAGGAGGTCATCCAGGGCATCGCCCGTGGACTGACCAATCCGGAGATCGCCGCCGAGCTGTATATCGCGCCCAGTACGGTCAAGACGCATCTGGGGTCCGTCCAGGCGAAGCTGGGCCTGCGCAACAGGGTCGAGGTCGCGGCCTGGGCCTTCCGCTCGGGGCGGGTGGAATAGCGGCCCGGCCGTCGTGGCGGTCCGTCCGGCCGGAAGGGCGGTGCCGCGATCTCCCCCGATCGGGGGATGCGGTGCCGGATGTTCGGGGGATCCGCCGGCGGGTGGCCGAGCGGCAGGCTCATGGAGGTCGCCATCAGCGGCGACTCCCTCTGCCACGAGGGCATCCACCGAGCGTCCACCGAGGATCGGCATGCACGCGAACCTGCCCCCTTCCGCCCCCGAGAGCTACGCGGCCCACGCCACCGACCTGACGAAGGTGTACGGCACGGGGGACACCCGTGTGGTGGCCCTCGACGCGGTCACCGTCGGCTTCGTCCGGAGCCAGTTCACCGCGATCATGGGTCCCTCCGGGTCGGGGAAGTCCACGCTGATGCACTGCATGGCCGGTCTCGACGCGCTGTCCTTCGGGTCGGTCCGCCTCGGTGACACGGAGATCAGCTCTCTGAACGACCGTCAGCTCACCCGGCTGCGCCGCGACCGCATCGGCTTCGTGTTCCAGGCGTTCAACCTGCTGCCGACCCTGAGCGCCGTGGAGAACATCACCCTCCCCATGGACATCGCGGGCCGTAAGCCGGAGCGGGACTGGCTGGAGAGCATCATCCGGACCGTCGGCCTGGCCGACCGGCTCGACCACCGGCCCGGCCAGCTCTCCGGCGGCCAGCAGCAGCGCGTCGCCGTCGCCCGCGCGCTGGCCGGGCGGCCCGATATCGTCTTCGCCGACGAGCCCACCGGCAATCTGGACTCCCGCAGCGGGGCCGAGATCCTCGAGTTCCTGCGCGACTCCACGAGCGCGCTGGGCCAGACCGTCGTCATGGTCACCCACGACCCCGTCGCCGCCTCCTACGCGGACCGCGTCGTCTTCCTCGCCGACGGGCGCATCGTCGACGAACTCCACGCGCCCACCGCCGAGGCCGTCCTGGAGCGCATGGGGCGCCTGACCCCCGCGCACCAGGTCTGACGCCCATGCCTCACGTCTGACGGCCGCTCGCCACGTCCGACGTACGCCCCGCTCCCGAGCACCCCTCACCCGGCACCCTCCCGGAAGGCCCCCGTGTTCCGCACCGCCTTGCGCAACGTCCTCGCGCATAAAGCCCGCCTGCTGATGACCATGCTCGCCGTTCTGCTCGGCGTCGCCTTCGTCGTGGGCACCCTCGTTTTCACCGACACCATCGGCAACGCCTACAAGGAGCGCTACCTCACCACTCTGCGCAATGTCTCGGTCCAGGCCACGCCGCCGTACGACGAGAAGACCGGCGAGCCCGGAACCGTGGGTGAGGACACACTGCGGAGCCTGCGACGGCTGTCCGGGGTGGCGTCCGTGACCGGTTCCGTCGAAGGGTTCGCCGCCGTGGCCGCGAAGGACGGCCATCCCCTCGGCGGGGACGATGTGACCAGGGCGGGCAACTACTTCCCCCAGGCCGACGGCAAGGACAACCGCCACCCGCTGACCGCCGGACGCGCTCCCACCGGGCCCGACGAGGTGCTGGTGGACACCAGCACCGCGGACCAGGGCGGCTACCGGATCGGCGACACCGTCCGGCTGGCCATCGACGGGCCGGTGCTGCACAAGAAACTCGTCGGCATCGTCCGCACCGACGACACCTCCGGCTCCGGCGGCACCTTGGTGCTCTTCGACGACGCCACCGCGCAGAAGCTGCTGCTGAAGCCCGGCCACTACGACGCGGTCTCGCTCGAGGCCGACCGCGGCGCTTCCGAGCAGCGGCTCGCGGCCGAAGCGCGCGACCTGCTGCCCGAGAACTCCGAGATCCACACGGGGGCGCAACTGCGCGCGCAGCAGCAGGCCGATGCCGCCGAGGGGGCCAAAGGGCTCAGCCAGGTGCTGCTCGTCTTCGCGGCCATCGCCCTGTTCGTCGGCATCTTCGTCATCGCCAACACCTTCACCATGCTGGTCACCCAGCGTTCGCAGGAGATGGCCCTGATGCGGGCCGTCGGCGCCGAGCGCCGCCAGGTGACCCGCTCCGTCCTCATCGAGGCCGCCCTGCTGGGGCTGTGCGCAGGCGCCGCCGGGTTCCTCCTCGGCATCGGCGTGGCCATGGGCATCCGGCAACTGTTCGCGTCCACCGGATCCGGCCTCCCCGACGGGCCGCTGGTCGTCGCCCCGGGCACCGTACTGATCTCGTTCCTGGTGGGCGTCGTCGTCACCATGCTCGCCGCCTATCTGCCGGCCCGCCGCGCCGCCGCCGTGCCTCCGGTGGCCGCCATGTCCGCGCTCCACACACCCCCGCCGGTCCGCGGCCTCCGCAGGCGCAACGCCATCGGTATCGCCCTGATCGTGATCGGTGTGCTCGGCGTGGTGTACACGGCGTCCAGCGGCGAGGAGGGCCGGACCACCGTCCTCTTCCCGTCCGTCCTGCTGCTCATCGGCATCATCGTGGTGACCCCGGCGCTCTCCGGCCCGGCCATCGCCCTGGCCGGGCCCCTGCTGCGCCGCTTCGGTGTCCCGGGCACGCTGGCCCCGCGCAACGCCCGGCGCAACCCCCGGCGCACCGCCTCCACCGCCTCGGCCCTGATGATCGGGCTGTCCTTGGTCACCGGCCTCACCGTGGTCGCGGTGTCCGCCACGACATCGCTGCAGCAGCGGGCCGAGAACACCGTCACGGCCGACTTCGAGATCTCCTCGAGGAGCAGCGGCCACCTGCCCGCGTCGGTCCATGACGCCCTGGCGAAGTCCACGGCCGTGACCTCCTCGAGCCCGCGGCGCGAGGGCGCTGTCCGGATCCGCGGCGACGAGGTGAACCTGACCGGTGTGGACGCCCGGAGCATCGCCGACCTGCTCGACCCGAGCTTCGCATCAGGGTCGCTCGCGGCACTGGGCGCGGGCGGCGGCAGGAACCTGCTGATCGACACCTCCACGGCCGAAATGCACGGATGGACCATGGGGCAGCGGGTGCCGGTGGTCTACGCCGACGGCAGCCGGGGCACTCTACGGATCGGCGGCATCTACCGCAGCGACGAATTCCTCCCGGCCACCATGATCCCGCTGGCCACCCTCCAGCCCCATCTGAAGAAGATCGAGGACACCTCGGTCCTGGTGCACACCAAGGACGGCGACGGCGAGACGGTACGGCGCTCCCTCCAGCGCGCCCTCGACCAGAACCCCCTCATCCGGCTGCGGAACACCGACGACCTGGCCGAGTCCGCCGGCGGCGAGTCCATCACCCTGCTCCTCAACGTCCTGTACGGGCTGCTGGCCATGGCCGTGGTGATCG
The DNA here is from genome assembly GCF_047218265.1 of Streptomyces sp. CY-1. Classification (NCBI taxonomy): domain Bacteria; kingdom Bacillati; phylum Actinomycetota; class Actinomycetes; order Kitasatosporales; family Streptomycetaceae; genus Streptomyces; species Streptomyces sp. CY-1. The sequence continues at coordinate 1,254,426 of NZ_CP178393.1, read as the reverse complement.
CCGTCCTGGGAGTCATCAACACCCTCGCGATGTCCGTGTTCGAGCGCACCCGTGAGATCGGCATGCTGCGCGCGGTGGGGCTCCAGCCCGAGCAGACCAAGCGGATGATCCACCTGGAGTCCGTCCTGATCTCGCTCTTCGGGGCCCTGCTGGGCATCGGCGCGGGCATCTTCCTCGGCTGGGCCGCGGGCAAGCTCGCCTCCGACAGCATCCAGGGGTACGAGATGGTCATCCCCTGGGGCCGCATCGCCGTGGCCCTCGCGGGCGCCGCACTCGTCGGCGTGGTGGCGGGACTCTGGCCCGCCCGCCGGGCGGCCCGGCTGAACGTCCTCACGGCCCTCAAGGCGGACTGAGCCGCGCGCGGGACGGCTTGGACCCGGGCGGCGGTGGGACTCGTTCCACCGCCGCCACGCGTGCCACCCGGCGCATCCCCCCGAGCGCTCCGGGGCCGCCCGCCCGAGCGCTCAGGGATTGCCGTAGGCCGCCACCATGATGTTCCGCGCCACCTCGTTCATCTCCTGGCCCTTGGCGTCCGTGGAGTTGACGCTGTAGACCAGGGTGCGCGAGCCGTCGCGGGTGGCGGCGACGCCGGTGTTGTAGCCCCAGCGGCCGCCCGTCTTGCCCCACACCTCACGGCCGCCCAGCTTCTTCATCGACAGCCCGGCCGAGTACGCGGCCGGGTCCCCGGTTCCCCAGTCCGCCACCTTCGGCAGGGTGAACATCTCGCGCAGCAGCGGGCCGCGCACCACGTGTCCCCGGAACAGGGCCTTGATGAACCGCTCCAGGTCGGCCGTGGTCGAGATGATGTCACCGGCCGCCCAGCCGTCCGTCGGCCCCCACACCGACACATCGCGCGGACCGGTCGTGCCGTCGTCCAGCCGCATCGTCTGGTAGCCGTGGTTGTGCGGGCCCAGGATGCGCGGATCGGCCCCCGGGAGATAGGTGTCGCGCAGCCCCAGCGGCTTCAGGATCCGGCGGGTCACCTGGTGTTCGTACGAGTCGCCCGAGACCCGCTCGATGACCAGAGCGGCGATGGTGTAGCCGATGTTCAGATAGTGCTGCTTCTCGCCGGGCGGGAACTCGCGGTCCTTCGAGGTCGCCGAGCGGACCATCTCCTCGGGGTCATGGATCCGGAAGCGGTCGGCGTACCGCTCCTCGACCGTGTTCCCGGGGAAGTCGGGGGCCGGGATGCCATGCGTGTGATTGAGCAACTGCCGCACGGTGACCTTCGCGTATGACGCCGGGATCAGCTCCGGCAGATACGAACGAGCACTGCGGTCCAGGTCGAGCGTGCCCTCGGTGGCCAGTTGCAGGGCGACCGCGGCCGTGAAGACCTTGGTCACGGAACCGGCGCGGAACCGGCCCGCCGGATCGGCCGGCCGGTTGGTCCTCAGGTCGTGCACACCCGAACTGCCCCTCCAGACGCCCTCGGAGCCCCCGACCCGGACCAGCGCGGCCGTCGCGTTCCGCGTCGGCAGACCCGCGATGGCGGCTTCCAGCGCCGGAATCCCGGACCGCGTGGGGACCGCCGCGGACGAGGTGGCCGCGAGGGCCGGCGGCACCGCCGGGCCCGCCACGACGCCCAGGACGAGCGCCGCGGCCAGCAGCGTGCGTCTGGTGCTCTGCATGGTCAACTCCAGTGATAGGGGCGCGAGCGCCGTATGAGCCATTGCTCCCGATGGCTCCATCCTGGTGACCGGCGGTCTGTCGCGGATCGCCCGCGCGAGCGTGTTCCGGGTGTCAGTTCCTCGCCGACGCGGGGGAGGAGCCGGGCCGGGACGCTCCCCCGGGCGGGGGATCCCCGGCCGTCCCGGCCGTGATCAGGCCCGTCTCGTACGCGCAGATCACCGCCTGGATCCGGTCCCGCAGCCCCAGCTTGGCGAGCACATTGCCGACATGCGTCTTGACCGTGTGATCGCTGACCACCAGCTCCGCCGCGATCTCGGCGTTCGACAGGCCGCGCGCGAGCAGCAGCAGGGTCTCCCGCTCCCGTGCGGTCAGCGTGTCCAGACGGGGATCGGGCCGCCGTGGCCGGGCGGTCGCCCGGGTGTACTGCTCCACCAGACGCCGGGCCACCGACGGCGCGAGCAGCGAGTCGCCCCGCGCCACCACCCGCACCGCGTGCACCAGATCGTCCCTGCGCACATCCTTCAGCAGGAAGCCGCTCGCGCCCGCGTGCAGCGCTTCGTACACATACTCGTCGGAGTCGAAGGTCGTCAGCATCACCGTCCGGCAGGTGCCGTCCGCGCCGATCTCGCGGCATGCCTCGATGCCGTCCATACCCGGCATCCGGATGTCGAGCAGCGCCACATCGGGCGCGTGCCGCCGCACCGCCTGAACGGCCCCGGCCCCGTCGCCCGCCTCCGCGATCACCTCGATGTCCGGCTGGGCGTCAAGGATCATGGAGAAGCCGCTGCGCACCAGCTCCTGGTCGTCGGCCACCACCACACGGATCGTCAACGCGCCACCTCCGCCGAGGAGCGTACGGGGAGGCGGACCCGTACCTCGAAGCCCCGGCCGTCCGGGCCCGGCCCGGTGACCGCCGTACCGCCGTGCGCCGCGGCCCGCTCGCGGACCCCGATCAGACCGTGGCCGCCGTCGGAACCGGACCGCGGTCCCCGCCCGTCGTCCACCACCCGGATGTCCACCGCGCCCTCACCATAGGTGAGTTGAACGCGGACGGTACGGGCTCCCGCGTGCTTGACCACGTTGGTCAGCGCCTCCTGGACGATCCGGAAGACGGTCGCCCCGGTGGCGTCCGGCAGCGGCCGCACGGCCCCCGCCCACTCGTACGCGACATCGAGGCCACTCGCCCGTACCCGGTCGAGAAGACCGGACAGACCGGCCAGGCCCGGCTGCGGCTCACGCGGGGCGCGGCCCGGCTCGTCGCCCGTGCGCAGCAAGCCCAGCATCCGGCGCAACTGGACCATCGCCTCCCGGCCCGTCGTGGAGATGGCGTCGAAGGCGGCCTCGGCCCGCTCCGGAGCCGTCCGCACCGCCACCGGACCGGCCTCCGCCTGCACGATCATCAGGCTCACCGCATGGGAGAGGATGTCGTGCATCTCCCGTGCGATCCTGGCCCGTTCGCGGGCGGCGGCCCGCTCCGCCTCGATCCGGTCGGCCCGCTGCCGGGCATCGGTCAGCCGACCGAAGACGTAGGCCGCCGCGAACACGAAGAGGGAGAAGGTGAGCTCGCGCGCCGTCCGGGTGTTCAGCCACACCGACACCGGCACGGCGACCGCCAGCAGGCCCCCGGTGGCCAGCCGCTTCCACGGCGGTGACAGGACGGCGACCGTATAGACGATGACGAGCCCGGTGTACGGCAGCGGCTGTCCGGGGCCTTCCACGGCCAGCTTGTACAGCGCGCTCGTCGCGATGATGGCGATCAGCACGGCGAGGGGAGCGCGCCGACGCCAGATCAGGGGGACGACGGTGAGCGTGGTCAGCCCATAGGCGGGCCAGGTCGCCGGCTCCACATCGGGTGGCCGCGGCACCACGAACGGCATCGTCATGGCCGCCTGGACCAGGAGCGCGATCCCCAGGTCAACGGCCTGGGGATGGGCTGCTCCCAGCGCCCGGCCCCGCTCCCACCACCCCCGCACAAGACAGGATGGTAGCCGTTATGCCGCCGCCAGCAGGACGCGTGCGGCTTCCTTCGCCGCGTGCGCGGGCTCGGCGCTGCCGGTGATGGCCGCGGTGGTGATGGCGCCTTCGGCGAGGAGGGCCAAGTGGCCGGAGAGCGAGGCCGGTTTGCCCGCGGCCGCCGTCAGCTCGGCGAGGTATCCGAAGAACGCCTCCTTATGGGCGCGTGCCGTCTCGGCCACGGGCGAGGAGGTGGCGCCGAGTTCCCCGAAGGAGTTGCTGAAGGCGCAGCCCCGGAAGTCCGGCTCGCCGAACCACTCATGGAGCCAGTCGAAGACCGCGAGGATGCGTTCCTCGGGGGTGTCCTGGGCATCGGCGTACGCGGCCAGCCTCTGGCGCCAGCGGATGTCGCGGCGCCGCAGATACGCCTGTATGAGCTCCCCCTTGGACGGGAAGAGCTGGTAGAGCCGTTTGAGGGAGACGCCGGAGGCGGACCGGATCTCGTCCATGCCCACCGCCTGGAGCCCCCGTCCGTAGAACAGGGTCTCGGCCGCGTCGAGGATCCGGAGCTCCGCGGTCTCGGGACTGATCATTTCGCCGTTCTCCTGGTGCCGGTCGGTCAGAGGCCGAGGTCGCTCAGCCCGGGGTGGTCGTCGGGGCGGCGCCCCAGCGGCCAGTGGTAGTGACGCTCCGACTCCTTGATGGGGAGGTCGTTGATGCACGCGTAGCGCAGGCGCATCAGACCGGAGTCGTCGAACTCCCAGTTCTCGTTGCCGTAGGAGCGGAACCAGTTGCCCGAGTCGTCGTGGCATTCGTAGGCGAAGCGCACGGCGATGCGGTTGCCGTCGAAGGCCCACAGCTCCTTGATGAGCCGGTAATCCAGCTCGCGCGCCCATTTGCGGGTGAGGAAGGCGATGATCTCGTCGCGCCCGGTGACGAACTCCGCGCGGTTCCGCCAGCGCGAGTCGACGGTGTAGGCCAGGGCGACCTTCTCCGGGTCACGGGAGTTCCAGCCGTCTTCCGCCAGCCGGACCTTCTGGATGGCGGTCTCCCGGGTGAACGGGGGGAACGGCGGGCGTGGAGCGTCGGTCACAGCGTCTCCTTGTGAGCGGTGGAGCGGGGCGGTGGAGGAGAGAACGAGCATTCTCCTCTTCGGGTACGAGGGTAGGAGAACGATGGTTCTCGCGCAAGGGCCGGCTCGCTGCCGTCCGCGTGGCGGGGGTGGTGATCAGGTCTTCTCGGGGCGGTGGGTACCGTGCGAGCGGAAGCACCGTGCTCGACGACAAGGCAGGGGACCGGGCGTGTTGATCGATGATCTGCGGCAGGAGCTCGCGGCCGGCCGGATGGTCGAGGACCCCGGTGTCGCCGCCGGTTTCGTCCACGACGAGGCGGAGTGGGCACCGTACGGCACGCCCCTCGTGGTGGTACGGCCACGTACGGCGCTCGAAGTGCGTTCCGTGGTGCGGGCCTGTGTGCGGCACGGCGTTCCGCTGGTCACCCGGGGCGCGGGCACCGGTCTCTCCGGCGGCGCCAACGCCGTCGAGGGCTGTGTGGTGCTCTCCACCGAGGCCATGGACACCATCCACGAGATCGACCCCGTGGAGCGCCTCGCGGTCGTCGGACCCGGTGTGGTCAACGACGATCTGCGGGCCGCCTGCGCCGAGCAGGGCCTCTGGTACCCGCCGGACCCGGCGAGCGCGCCCTGGTCCACCATCGGCGGCAATGTGGCGACCAACGCGGGCGGGCTGTGCTGTGTGAAGTACGGCGTCACCCGCGACTATGTGCTCGGCGTGGAGATGGTGACCGGCACCGGTGAGCTGGTGCGGCTCGGCCGCAGGACCGCCAAGGGGGTCGCCGGGTACGACCTGGCGGGGCTGATGGTCGGCTCGGAAGGCACCCTGGGAGTGATCACCGAGGTCACGGTGCGGCTGCGGCCGCGGCGTGAGGCCGAGCGCACGGTCGCCGGATACTTCTCCTCGGTCGTGGCGGCGGGACGCGCGGTCGCCGCGATCGGGGCCGCGGGCCTCACCCCGTCCGCGCTGGAGCTGATCGACCGGCACTGCCTGGCGGCGGTCGACAAGTGGAAGAACATGGGCCTGTCGGTCGACGCGGACGTGGTGCTCCTCGGCCGTACGGACGCCCCGGGCCCGGCCGGTGCCCAGGAGGCCGAGCGCATGCTCGCGTGTTTCGAGGAGGCGGGGGCGACCTGGGCCGCGCAGTCCACGGACCAGGAGGAGGCCGACGCGCTGTTCTCGGCCAGGCGGCTGGCCTATCCGGCGCTGGAGCGGCTGGGCCCGGTGCTCACCGAGGACGTCTGTGTGCCCAAGGCGGCCGTACCGGAGATGCTGGCGCGGATCGAGCGCGCCGCCACCCGCCATGACACGCTCATCGCCAACATCGCCCACGCCGGTGACGGCAACCTCCACCCGCTGCTGATCACCCAGCCCGGCGACACGGCGGCCAGGGAGCGGGCCCAGGCCGCCTTCCACGACATCATCGCGGACGCCATCGACCTCGGCGGCACGGTCACCGGTGAACACGGGGTGGGCCTGCTGAAGCGGGACGGTCTGGAGCGGGAGCTCACACCGGCCGTTCTGGAGATGCACCGTGCCGTGAAGGCGGCCCTCGACCCGCATGGGATTCTCAATCCGGGCAAGGTCATCGCAGGCGGCTGAGCGCGCGGCGGGCGAGCGGACGCCACTCCAGTCCGCCTCACTCCAGTCCGCCGCGCTTCACGAGCTGAGCCGCGATCACATTGCGCTGGATCTCATTGGTGCCCTCGCCGACGATCATCAGGGGCGCGTCACGGAAGTAGCGCTCCACGTCGAACTCGGTGGAGTAGCCGTAACCACCGTGGATGCGGATGGCGTTGAGCGCGATCTCCATGGCGGTCTCGGAGGCGAACAGCTTCGCCATGCCCGCCTCCATGTCCACGCGCCGCGCCGCGTCGGCCTCCCGCGCGGCGTACAGGGTGAGCTGACGGGCCGCGGTCAGCGAGGTGGCCATGTCGGCGAGGTAGTTGCCGATCGACTGGTGCTGCCAGATCGGCTTGCCGAACGACTCGCGTTCCTGGGCGTAGGCCAGCGCGTCCTCCAGCGCCGCCCGGCCCACGCCGAGCGCGCGGGCGGCGACCTGGAGCCGCCCGGTCTCCAGCCCCTTCATCATCTGGGCGAACCCCTTGCCCTCCACACCGCCCAGAACGGCGTCGGCCGGGGCGCGGTAGCCGTCGAACGACAACTCACAGCTCTCGACGCCCTTGTAGCCCAGCTTGGGCAGATCGCGGGAGACCGTCAGACCGGGTCCGTGCTCGACCAGCAGGATGGAGATGCCCTGGTGCGCGGGGGTGGCGTCGGGGTCGGTCTTGCAGAGCAGGGCGATCAGCCGGGAGCGTCGGGAGTTGGTGATCCAGGTCTTGGAGCCGTCCACCACATAGCCGTCGGTGTCCTTACGGGCGACCGTGCGCATCGCCTGGAGGTCGGAGCCGCCGCCCGGTTCGGTCAGCGCCATGGTGGCCCGGATCTCGCCGGTGGCCATCTTCGGCAGATACCGGCGCTTCTGTTCCTCGGTGCCGAAGCGCAGCAGGAGGGTGGCGACCACGGTGTGGCCGCCCATCGCACCGGCCAGGCTCATCCAGCCACGGGCCAGTTCCTCGGTGATCAGGACGTAGCACGGGGTGGAGACAGGGGTGCCGCCGTACTCCTCCGGGATGGCGAGCCCGAAGACACCGAGCTGTTTCATCCGCTCGATCAGGGCCTCGGGGTAGGTGTTGGTGTGCTCCAGCTCCTGGACGACCGGTTTGACGTCGTTGTCCACGAAGTCGCGCACCGTCCTGACGATGAACCGCTCGTCCTCGGACACGATGTCGAGGATGCTCATGCTCTGACGCTCCTGCGAGACGGGGGAGACGGGACTGGCTTCCGAGCCAAGTGTCATCATGGACACTCATGGACGTGCCAGTGAAATAGCAAAGCGTGATACGTCCATGCCGGGCGCGGATGGCTGGGAGCGAGCGTTGGACGTCAAACAACTCAAGGCACTCGTCACGGTCGCCGAGGTCGGTAGCGTCACCCGGGCCGCGGAGTTGCTCCATCTGGTCCAGCCCGCGGTCACCCGGCAGATCCGCACCCTGGAGCAGGAGCTGGGTGTCCCCCTCTTCGAGCGGACCCGGCAGGGCATGCGGCCCACCGAGGCCGGTGCGATCGTGGCCGACCGCGCCCGCCGCGCCCTGAACGAGCTGGAGCGCGCCCGTGCCGAGGTCCAGCCGACCCCGGGCGTGGTGACCGGCATCGTCACCGTGGGGCTGCTGGAGAGCACCACCGATCTGCTGGCGGAGCCGCTGGTGTCCGCGCTCGCCCGGGACCACCCCGGGATCGAGCTGCGCCTGATGACGGCGTACTCCGGGCACCTCCAACAATGGCTGGACGACGGCGACCTGGACCTCACGCTGCTGTACAACCTGGCCGGCACACCGTCGCTGAACCTCCAGCCCCTGGTGCGCGAGCGGCTGTGGGTGGTCGCGCCGCCGTCCGAGGGGCTGCGTGGCGATTGGCCCGTCCCCCTCGCGCGGGCCGCCGAGCATCCGCTGGTCATGCCCGCGGCCGGGCACGCCCTGCGCAGCCTGATCGACGGGGCCGCCGGGCGCGCCGCGGTCGAGATGGACGTCGTCGCGCAGACCAACTCCATGCGGGTGCAGAAGCAACTCGTCAGGGCCGGGCACGGCTGGACCATCCTGCCGGGGCTGGGCATCGCCGAGGACGTGGCCGATGGCACACTCAGCGCGGCACCGCTGTGCGCACCCGATGTATGGCGCTCCATCGTCCTCGGGACGTCGAGAGCCGGGCGGACACCACCCGCGGTGGACGCCGTCGCCCGGGAACTGCTCCACCAGATCACCTCGGCCGTGGACCAGGAGCGGTGGCCCTCCGCCCAGTTGCACATGCGGGCCGCGCCCACCGACGACACCTGAAGCCCGAAACCCGAAAAACGACCCGTGAAGCCCGAAAGGCGAGAAACACCCATGGCAAGCACCGACGTCCATCAGCAGGTCAGCGGCCACGCCCGCGCGCTGGACGGCACTCTCCTCGCCTATCAGCACCAGGGCACCGGACGGCCCCCGCTGGTGCTCCTGGCGGGCCAGGCCAACAACCACCACTGGTGGGACGGCATACGAGCGGACTTCCACGACACCCACACCACCCTCACCATGGACTGGCGTGGCACGGGGGAGAGCGAGAAGCCCGACCAGCCCTACTCGACGCCGGGCTTCGCCGACGATGTGATCGCCGTCCTCGACCATCTGGGCATCGAGCGCGCCGATCTGTACGGGACCTCCATGGGAGGGCGGGTCGCCCAGTGGGTGGCCGCCCGCCATCCGGACCGGATCCGGCGGCTCGTGCTCGGCTGCACCTCGCCCGGCGGGCCCCATGCGACGGAGCGCGATATGGCGGTGCGGCGCTCGCTGGCCCAGGCCGACGCGCGGGCGGCGAACGAGGCGCTGATCGACCTGATGTACACCCCGGCCTGGCGGTCCGCACACCCCGGGCCCTATACGACTCTCGGCGCCCCCGGTATGCCCCCGCACGCCCGGCGAGGACACCTGGTGGCCAGCAATCGGCACGACGCCTGGGATGCCCTTCCGCGGATCAGCGCGCCCACCCTGATCCTGCACGGCGCGGACGACCGGCTCACCCCGGCGGCCAACGCACCGCTGCTCGCCTCGCGCATCCCCCAGGCGCGTACGCACATCTTCGAGGGTGCGCGGCACGGTTATTTCCAGGAGTGCCGCCCGGCGGCCGCGACGATCGTGTCGTCGTTCCTGGCGGAGCAGCCCTTCCCGGTCTGACCAGGTCTGGCCCAGGTCTGACCACCCACTCACGAATGAGGAGGGACAGAAGAACCATGCCACCCACCCCGCCCCCGCTCAGCCCGTACGTCGCCGCATGGGCCCCGGGACCGGTCACGGCCGAGGACGCCCTGCCCGTCGGCCCCGTCGTGGCCCTGTCGGCGGTCCTCGACCTGCCCGAGGCCGTGGCGAAGGACGGTGAGCCCCTGCCACCGCTGTGGCACTGGCTCTATTTCCTGCACTGGCCCGCCCAGCGGGAGCTCGGAGCCGACGGACACCCCCGGGACGGACACTTCCTGCCGCCCCTCCCGCACCGGCAGCGGATGATCGCCGGAGGGCGGTGCGAGATCGCCGAACCGCTGCGCCTCGGCGAGCCCGCCGAGCGCATCAGCAGCCTGGGCACGGTGGCGGCGAAACACGGGAGCACGGGGGAACTGCTGTTCGTCACCGAGCGCCGGGAACTCCGCCAGCGTGGCCGGACCTGCCTCGTCGAGGAGCAGGACATCGTCTACCGGTCGGGGCGCGGCTCCGTCCGCCACCACCCGGCCGCGCTCGACGAGTCAGCCGCCCCCGACCCCGAAGGGACGTGGCAGCTTCCGCTGCACCCGGACCCGACACTGCTGTTCCGGTTCAGCGCGCTCACCGCCAACGCCCACCGCATCCACTACGACACGCCGTACGCGCGAGGGGAGGAGGGCTACCCGGGGCCCGTCGTCCACGGCCCGCTGCTGGCCCTGCTGATGCTCGAACTCGTCCGCCGCCACGCCCCGGCGCGGCGGGTGGCCTCGCTGTCCTACCGGCTGCGGCGGCCGCTGTTCGCCGGGGAACACCTCCTGGCGTCCGGCACACCCTCCGGCAGCGGCGCCGACCTGCGCATCGCCACTCACCGGGAGGCCCGGCACGCCACGGCGGAGGTGACGTTCGCATGAGGGCGTGCCGGGACCGTGCGGCCGGACGTCGCTCAGGGGGTGTCCGCCGTCCGGAGTGAGGCGGAGTGGGTTTCGGCGGTGGGCCGCTCATGGCCTATCACCGTGGAGACGCCGCGCGGTGCGATCCGGGCGCGCAGGGACACCACCGTCAGCAGGGCCAGCGCCGTGCCGACGAGCGGCACCGTGAAGGCGGCGCTCGCGCCGAAGCCGTCCGCCATCTGTCCGGCCGCCGTCACCGCCGCGGCCTGCCCCAGCGCGACCGAACCGGTCAGCCAGGTGAATGCCTCGGTCCGGGACGTGGCCGGGACCAGGGCCTCCACCAGGGTGTATCCGGTGATCAGCGCCGGTGCGATGCACAGGCCCGCCAGCAGACCCAGCCCGCCCAGCGGCAGCGGCGCGGACACCGCCCACAGCGCCCCGCAGACCAGCGTCAGCGCGGCGTAGGAGGTCAGCAGCCGCCGCCTGGGGGAGGTGCGCCAGGCGATGGCGCCGCAGGCCACGCCGGCGAGCATGTTGCCCGCCGCGAAGACGCCGTACAGCACACCGTTCAGGGCCGGTTGGCCGTGCTCCTGGGCGAAGGCGGTCAGGGCGACCTGCATCCCGCCGAAGACCGAGCCGACGCCCAGGAAGGCCACGGCCAGGACCCGTACGCCCGGTACGGACAGGGCCGAGGCGGGCCGCTCCCGGGTGTCCGCCCGCGCCGCGCTCAGCGGCGGCGCGGTACGGCGCTGGGCCGCGAAGAGCAGTCCGCCCACCAGCGTCAGCGCCGCCTCCGCGATCAGGCCGGCCGCCGGATGCACACCGGTGCTCAAACCGGTCGCGAGCACGGGGCCGATGACGAACGTCAGCTCGTCCGTCACGGACTCGAACGCGGCCGCGGTCGCCAGCAGCGGATGGCGCCCCGAACGCGGCCCGGATCCGCCCGGGGCGCCATCCCCGAGAGCGCCGTCCCCGAGAGCGGCCGCCCAGCGGGCCCGCACCATCGGCCCGACCTGCGGGACGGAGGCGCCCGTCGGCACCGCGGCCGCGATCAGCGCCCACAGTGGCGCGTGGGCCAGGGCGAGCGCCGTCAGCAGGGCGGCGGCCGCCGCGTGGAGCAGCACACCCGGCACCAGGACCGCGCTCTGCCCATGGCGGTCGGCCAGCTTGCCGCTCTGGGGCGCGAACAGCGCCATGGAGACGCCGGTGACGGCCGCGACCGCACCGGCGAGCCCGTACGACCCGGTGGTGTGGCGCAGCAGCAGCACGATGCTGATCGTCAGCATCGCGAACGGCTGCCGGGCGGCGAAGCCGGGCAGCAGGAAGGTCCATGCGCCCGGTGTGCGCAGCAGTTGCCGGTAGCCGGCGCGCTGTGCGGGAGGAGGGGTGGTGCTGGAGACCGCGGATGCCACGGCCGACGCCTTTCCGCCGCCTGGTAGCGCACCCGGGCCGGCATGCCGGAGTGCGCCGAGAGCTGTCCTCTCGCGCTGGACCGGGGTAGATACCGGGTCCGCGCCGATGAGGAGGCAGAAGGACCGCGGCCGCCGAGCGGTCGCGCCAGCTCTGCGTCAGGCAGAGTGGTTCGTTGCTTGCCGCGCCATCGTACAGGGAGGCCGCCACCTCGCCGGTGGCGGCGTGTGTCGTACGAGGTCAGGCGCCGGGCAGCGGGCGGACGGTGAGGATCTGCTGGGCGTGTCCGATCGGGCCGCGCAGATCGTGCAGCACGGTGCTGGTGATGCCCTGGCCGGTGGGACCGAAGGTGACCGTGGTGTCCAGCCCGGCCCAGCCGCCCTCGGGCCGGCGGTGGAGGTGGAGGGTCAGATCGACGTTGGGGAACATCCACTCGGTGGGCGGCTGACGTACGGCGATCCCGTTGGCGGTGTCGACGAGGGCGACGTACGAGGCCAGCGGGGTGCTGGTCTGCCCGGCCACGAGGGCGAGCGGGCTGGAGACCCAGACGGTCGCCCGGCCCCGCTGGGGCGGCGCCAGCGGACGGGAGTCCAGGGAGGCGATGTACCCGCCGGGCCACAGGGAGGCCATCGACCAGGGGGCGAGCTGCTCGGGAGGGGTGAGCCGGTCCCCGGCGCCACCGGCGACGGCCGTGGTGTCCACGGTGGCGAGGAGCCACGCCCGGGCCCGGACCACGGGGCGGTCGGCGATGAGCACGACGGCCTCGATGAGTTCGATGGTGCGGCCGGGCCGGACGGTCTCCACCCGGATCTCGCACTCGTCGAGGGCGAGGCGCCCGAGGATGTCGAAGCTGATCCGGCTGAGCAGCAGCCCGGTGTGCGGACGGGTGGCGAGGTGGCGGTCGATGGCGTGGACGATGAGTCCGCCGAGCGGGCTGAAGTGCTGTTCGTCGGTGCTCCAGGCGCCACTGACATGGGCGGTGGGCTTGTAGCGGTGTTCGTCGATCGGCACGTAGTAGCTGTCGGTGGTCAACGGGGACTTCTCCTCGGGCGGGAACATCCTGGTGATCAGGGGGGCGTTGACCAGCATGACCTATACGGCCGGGTGGACGCCGCCCCGCGTCGAGCGCGGCCGTCCTGGCGCGGGCCACTGATGAGCGCGCTCGGACGGCGGTGGGAGGCAGTTACTCAAGATCCTTGAGTAACTGCTCTTGATCAAGGGTTGCGTCACCCCCTAAGTTGAAAGTAACAACAGGTGGCATGAACCTGTTCAGCCGCAGTACCTCCCGTCGCGCGGTCACCAACGCCGCGCCGGCGGTCCCCCCTACCCGGGCGACGTCCGGCGCCGTCGCTGTGCCGGATACCGGCCTCGCGGCTCTCACCGGAGAGTGGATCGTCGATCCGGCCCACAGCCGGATCGGTTTCTCCGTCCGGCACGCCATGGTGAGCACGGTACGTGGCGCCTTCACGGAATTCGAAAGCCGCCTCTACTTCGACGGCCGTGACCCGCGCCGCTCCCGGGCCGAGGTCCTGCTGTCCACCGCCAGTGTCCAGACCGGTGTCGAGCAGCGCGACGACCACTTGATGGGCCGGGACTTCCTGGACGCCAGAACCTACCCCCATATCCGGTTCGCGAGTACCGCCGTGGAAGTCGCGGGCCCGGACGTCTACCGGATGATCGGGGACCTCACGATCAGAGACATCAGCCGCCCCGTCGTCCTGGAACTCACCTACATCGGGTACGTCACGGACCCCTTCGGCTACCAGCGGGCGGGCTTCGACGGCACCACCACCATCAACCGCTCCGAATGGGGCCTGACCTACAACGCCCGGCTGGCCGAGGGTGGCGCGCTGGTGAGTGAGAAGGTCCGCCTCCAGTTCGACATCGCCGCCATCCGCACCGTCCCCGCCGCCTGACGAGCCCGGACCCGGAAAGGGCGCTCTGAAGACTGCCGTCTGCGCAGGAGGGTGCTGAGGGGGGGGCGGGCGGCGTCGGCTGGGGAACCGGCGCCGTCACACCGGCTTCACGGGCGCGGTGGTGAGGTCCAGGTTGTCCTCGACCCACAGGCGCAGGTTCCTGAGCGGGACGGACGCGCTGTGGCCCAGGGGAGAGAGTTCGTATTCCACGTGGAGCGGGACGGCGGGGTAGACCGTCCGCTCGATGAGACCGGCGTCCTCGAGGCGGCGCAGCGTCTGCGTGAGCACCTTGGGGCTGATCCCCTGAAGGCGGCGCTGTAGTGCGCCGAACCGGAGCGGGCCGTCCTCCAGAGCCCCGATGGCAAGCGCCGACCACTTGTTCGCGAGCAGATCGAGCATGGCGCGGCACGGGCACTGGGCCTCGTACACATCATGATGGTCGTGCTGGCCTGTGTGGCATCGCGTGCTCATGGAGGGACCTTCCGGGTGCTGGTACTACCCAAAAGATAGCAGTGTCCCTTGTGGGTAACCACGCCCCCGCGGCTAGCGTGCGAGCGCGCCCGGAGAGCGGGCGTGACGAGAACGAGAGCTCAGGAGGCCCACGTGGCCAGGTCCATGATGCGTGCGGTGGTGCAGGACGCGCTCGGCGGCCCGGAGGTGCTGCGCGTCGCGGAGGTCCCGCGGCCGGAGCCGCTGCCCACCGAGGTGCTGGTGCGGGTGCACGCCGCCGGTATCAACCCGGTCGACTGGAAGACCCGTCAGGGCGGCGGCATGGCGGGTGTGCTCGGCGAGCCGCCGTTCACCCTGGGCTGGGATGTCTCCGGTGTGGTCGAGGAAGTCGGGTTCGGGGTGACCACGCTGGCCCCCGGCGACGAGGTGTACGGGATGCCGTGGTTCCCCCGTCAGGCCGGTGGCTACGCCGAGTACGTCACGGCTCCGTCCCGCCAGTTCGCCCGTAAGCCCGCCACGTTGAGCCATGAGGAGGCGGCCGCCGTGCCGCTGGCGGCGCTGACGGCCTGGCAGATCGTGGTGGACACGGCACATGTGACGGCCGGGCAGCGAGTACTGGTGCACGCCGCCGCGGGTGGCGTCGGGCACTTCGCCGTCCAGTTCGCACGGCACCTGGGCGCGCGGGTGGTGGGGACCGCCCGGGAGAGCCGGCACGCCTGGCTCGCCCGGCTCGGGGCGGCGGAGCTGGTCGACTACACCGAGCAGCGCTTCGAGGACGCGGTCGAGGACGTCGATGTGGTGATCGACCTGCTGGGCGAGGAGCACGACGCCACCGGCACCCGTTCCCTGAAGGTGCTCGGGAAGGGCGGACTGCTGGTGGCCGTCCCCGGTGGCGTCGCCCCCGAGGTGCGGCGGGCCGCCGACGCTCGTGGGGTGCGCACCAGCGCCTTCCTGGTCGAGCCGGACGGTGCCGCGCTCACCACGATCGCCGGACTCATCGACGAGGGTGAGGTCGCGGTCGAGGTCGAGGAGGTCTTCCCGCTGGAGGAGGCCGGACGGGCCCACCGCCAGGGGGAGGACGGCCACACCCGCGGCAAGCTGGTCCTCCGCGTCGGCGCCTGACCCGCGCCGCGCCGACGGCGGACGCCCGAGGCCCTCTCGACCACCCCTCACATCAGAAGGAGACACGCATGTTCTACGAGATCCGCCGCTACCACATCAGGCCCGGCCGCCGGGAGGAATGGGTCGGCTTCATGGAAGAGGTGATCATCCCCTTCCAGGAGTCGATGGGGATGAACGTCATCGCCTCGTTCATCGACGAGGAGGATCCCGACGGCTATGTGTGGATGCGGCGCTTCGCCGACGAGGCGGAGCGGGAGCGGCTGTACGCGGCGGTCTACCAGAGCGAGCGGTGGCAGCAGGAGATCGGCCCTCGGGTCGAGGAGCTGATGTTCCGGGAGAAGATCCAGGTCACGCGTGCCGTGCCCACACCGGCTTCCGGGCTTCGCTGACCGCGTCGGCCCCATGTCCCTCCGGGAGCCACCCGGTCCCGTCCCGCCCGGAAACCACACGGTCCCAGGGCGGGACGGGCCGGGGTCACCCGGAGGCGGTCCGCGCGGGGACGGGGGCGGCGGCTTCGGCGCCGCTCCGGCCGCTGCCGCGGCGCAGGAAGTACACGCCGACGGTGGCGAGCAGCGAGGCCGCGGAGAGCGCGTAGAGGCCGCCGTTGGTGCTGCCCGTCGTCTCCTCCAGGTAGCCGAAGAGGGTCGGGGAGACGAAGCCGCCGAGGTTGCCGAGGGAGTTGACGACGGCGAGCCCCGCGGCCGTGACCCTGAGGTCGAGCGTGGACTGGGCCAGCGGCCAGAAGAGGTTGGCGGCGCATTTGCTGCCGACGGCGGCCAGGGTGACGGCGGCGAGGCCGAACCACGGGGAGCCGAGGGTGGCGAGGAAGGTGCCGATGGCGGACAGCACCAGGACGACGGCGAGGTAGGGCCGCCGGTCGGGCATGCGGTCGGTGTAGCGGCTCATCGTGTACATCGCGATGACCGCGCAGATCCACGGAATGGCCGTGAGCAGCCCGATCTGGAAGGAGGAGAGCCCACCGATGTCGTCGACCAGGCTCGGCAGCCAGAAGGTGATCGCGTATCCGGTCAGCGCCATGGCGAAGAACACGCCGGTCAGCAGCGCGACTTGGGGGTGGACCACCAGGCGCAGCCTGGACACCTGCGGCTCGCGGCTGCGCGCCTCGCGGTCCCGGCCGACCGCAGCGCCGAGGGCGGCCTTCTCCTCGCCGGTCAGCCAGCGGGCGTCCTGGATCCGGGAGACGAGGAAGAAGGCGGCGACGATGCCCACGGTGATCGAGATGGCGCCTTCCAGCGCGAACATCCAGCGCCAGCCGGCGAATCCGCCCAGGCCGTGCATTTCCAGCAGTGCGCCGCTGATGGGGCCGGTGACGATGTAGGCGGTGGCGGAGCCGCCGAGGAAGAGGGCGCTGGCCCGGCCGCGGGCGGAGTCCGGCAGCCAGGTGGTGAGGTAGTACATGACACCGGGGAAGAACCCCGCCTCCGCGATGCCCAGCAGGAACCGCAGGACGTAGAAGGAGGCGGCCCCGGACATGAAGCACATGGCGAGGGTCACCGCGCCCCAACTGATCATGATCCGGGTGAGCCAGACGCGGGCGCCGAAGCGCTCCATCAGCATATTGCTGGGGACTTCCAGCAGGGCGTAGCCGATGAAGAACAGCCCGGCGCCGAGTCCGTAGGCGGCGCTTCCGATGCCGATGTCGGCCTTGAGGTCGTCCTGGACGAAGCCGACGTTGGTGCGGTCCATCTGGTTGACCACCAGCATGAGGACCAGGATGGGCATCACACGCCGCAGAAACTTGGTCACGGCCCGTTCGACGAGCTCCGATGAGGCGGCCGGATCAGGGTCGGGGGCGGGGGGATTCACCATACCGGCTCTCCTCGGATCGTTCATCCACGTGAACACTCATAAAGTGTGTGCAGACCTTACGATCGCCCGTTCTCACGGGTCAATGACTCCGGAAGCAACAATTCCGTGGGACTGCGCATGAGTTATGGCTGGTGGTTTGCCTTCCCCTGGTCCGGGCATGCCCCTTGGTAGGGTTCACACACCTACCATCTGTTCAACCATATGAATGGACGTCGATGTCTGACGGAGCACCCCTGCGCATCACGGATGTCACCATCACCCCCGTCGCCTTCCGCGACCCGGCCCTGCTCAACTCCGTCGGCGTCCATGAGCCCTTCGCGCTCCGCTCGATCGTGCAGCTCCACACCGACGCGGGTCTGACCGGGCTCGGCGAGACCTACGCGGACGAGCTCCACCTGGAGCGCCTCGCGGCCGTCGGACACGAGATCGTCGGGCTCGACGCCTTCGCCACCGAGCAACTGCATCAGCGCGTCCAGCGGGTCATCGAGCGCGTGGGCGGCGCCGGTGGCTCCGGGCTCACCGGCATGATCACCACCAGCAGCACCGTCGACCGGGTCGCCTCCCCGTTCGAGGTGGCGCTCCTGGACATCCAGGGCAAGGCCGTCGGGCGCCCGGTCAGCGACCTGCTCGGCGGCGCGGTGCGCTCCGCGGTCCCGTTCAGCGCCTACCTCTTCTACAAGTGGGCCGCCCACCCCGGCCAGGAGCCGGACTCCTGGGGCGAGGCCCTCGACCCCGACGCCATCGTGGCGCAGGCCCGCCGGATGGTGGACGACTACGGCTTCACCGCGATCAAGCTGAAGGGCGGCGTCAGGCCCCCGGAGGAGGAGATCGAGGCGATACGGGCGCTGCGCCGCGCCTTCCCCGGCCATCCGCTGCGCCTGGACCCCAACGCCGTCTGGACGACACGGACGTCGGTGAAGGTCGGGCGCGCGCTCGACGGTGTGCTGGAGTATCTGGAGGACCCCACCCCAGGGATCGACGGCATGGCCGCGGTCGCCCGCGAGGTCCCCATGCCGCTGGCCACCAACATGTGCGTGGTCGCCTTCGACGAGCTGGCCCCCGCGGTGGCCGCCGACGCCGTCCAGGTCGTCCTCTCCGACCACCACTACTGGGGCGGACTGCGCCGGTCCAAGCTGCTCTCCGGCATCTGCGACACCTTCGGCATGGGCCTGTCCATGCACTCGAACTCGCATCTGGGAATCAGCCTGGCCGCGATGACCCACCTGGCCGCGGCCACCCCGAACCTCACCTACGCCTGCGACACCCACTGGCCCTGGAAGACCGAGGACGTGATCGTGGACGGCGCGCTGACATTCACCGACGGCTCGGTGCCGGTGCCGACCGCCCCCGGCCTCGGTGTGGAACTGGACCCCGACGCCCTGGCGCGGCTGCATGAGCAGTATGTCCACTGCGGACAGCGCAACCGCGATGACACCGGGTACATGCGGCGCTTCAACCCGTCCTTCCAGGCCGGCCTCGCCCGCTGGTAGGCCCCGCCGGTGGCCCACCGCCACCCGGGCCCACCTGCCCGAATACCTCGATTGAAGGAGGCCGTCCTCGGTCACGTGGGGTACCCGGATTTCGGCTAAGCGTACGAAGCTCCAGGCCAGGACGTTTTCCTAGCCTCTGAGGGACGGAAAAGACGCCGAAACCCTCGGAAGTGCTGAGACTTGACTTCTGCTCCTCGCGTACGTACCGCCCCTGTCCGGACCGATCGCCGCCGCCGGCGCACACTGGGCGCGGCGATCGCGGCAAGCCTGGCCGTGGGCGCCCTGGCCGCACCCGCGGCCGGCGCCGTGGGCCACCACGCACGGCACGGCGCCGAGGCGGCCGCCCCCAAGGCCGACACCGGCTCGCCGGTGCGGGTGAACCAGGTCGGCTATCTGACCCACGGCCCCAAGAAGGGCACCGTCGTCACGAGCGCCACCAAGCCGCTGACCTGGACGCTCCGGGCCGCCGACGGCACCAAGCGGGCGAGCGGGACCACCCACCCCGCGGGCATCGACCCCAGCTCCCGGCAGAACGTCCAGACCTTCGACTTCAGCGAGGTCACCGACGCGGGCGAGGGGTACACCGTCACCATCGGCGGGAAGAAGAGCGAGCCGTTCACCATCGGTGACCATCTCTACCGCTCGCTGCGCAGCGACGCGCTGGCGTACTTCTACCACAACCGCAGCGGCATCAAGATCGACGCGGACCTCGTGGGCCCGAAGTACGCCCGCCCCGCGGGCCACGACAAGGCGGCCCCGCACCGGGGCGACACCGACGTCCCCTGCCAGAAGGGCGTATGCGACTACCGCCGGAATGTCTCCGGTGGCTGGTACGACGCCGGTGACCAGGGCAAGTACGTCGTCAACGGCGGTATCTCGGTGGCCCAGCTCATGTCCGCGTACGAGCGCACCCGGACCACCAAGGGCGTCGACCCCGCCCCCCTCGGCGACGGCCGGCTCCGGGTGCCCGAGCGCGGCAACGGCGTCCCGGACATCCTGGACGAGGCCCGATGGGAGATGGAATTCCTGCTGCGCATGCAGGTGCCCCAGGGCAAGCCGCTCGCCGGTATGGCGTTCCACAAGGTCCACGACAAGCAGTGGACCGGGTTCCCGACCCGGCCCGACCAGGACAAGCAGCAGCGTGAGCTGCACAAACCGTCCACCGCGGCCACGCTCAACCTGGCGGCCTCCGCCGCGCAGAGCGCCCGCGTCTTCAAGTCCTACGATCCGGAGTTCGCCGCCCGCTGCCTGCACGCGGCCCGGACCGCGTGGGACGCGGCCAAGGCACATCCGAAGATCTTCGCCAGCGACCGGGACTCCACGGGCGGCGGCGCCTACGGCGACCGGTACGTGGGCGACGAGTTCTACTGGGCCGCGGCCGAGCTGTTCCTGAGCACCGGTGATCACACCTACGCCAAGGCGGTGCTCGACTCGCCGCTGCACCACGACGTCGACGCGCTCTTCCCGCGCGGCGGCGGCATGTCATGGGCCTCGACCGCGGGCCTCGGCGCGCTCGACCTGGCCACCGTCCCCAACAAGCTCACCGCCAAGCAGCGCGCCGAGGTGCGCACGATGGTGACGAAGGCCGCCGACCGCTACGCCGCGGACTCCGCGAAGTCGGCCTACGGCGTTCCGTACGCGCCCAAGGACGGCAAGTACGAGTGGGGCTCCAACAGCCAGGTGCTGAACAACATGATCGTGCTCGCCACCGCACACGACCTGACGGGCAAGCCCCGCTATCTCGACGCGGTGCTCCGTGGCATGGACTACATACTGGGCGGAAATCCGCTCAACCAGTCCTATGTCACCGGCTACGGCGAACGGAACTCGCACAACCAGCACCACCGCTTCTGGGCACACCAGCGAGACCACAGGCTGCCGCATCCGGCACCCGGTTCGCTGGCCGGTGGCCCGAACTCCGGGCTCCAGGACGAGGTCGCCAAGAAGAAGCTGAAGGGCTGCGCCCCGGCGATGTGCTACACCGACAGCCTGATGGCGTACTCCACCAACGAGATCACCATCAACTGGAACGCCCCGCTGGCCTGGATCGCCTCGTACATCGATGGCCTGGGCGGCGGTGCGACGGGCAAGCCAGTGAGCTGACCCGGCCCGGTTTGCGCCCGGCCCCTCCGGCGGCGCGGCACCCCCGAGCGGGGGTGCCGCGCCGCTTGGCGTCTGCGGGAGCGGTCAGCAGGTGGCGTTCGTCCGGGTGAGCAGCCCAGCCGCGAAAAGCACACGGCCAGGACGCCCCGTCGAGGGGTGTCCTGGCCGTTGTCGCGTGTGGTGGAGCGCAGACCTAGTCGGCGCCGAACTCCATCGCGGCGCGGTCGAGCAGCGTGTCCTGCCCGGATACATGTCCGTCCGAGGCGATCGCCTCGGAGGCGCCCTGCGGCATCGCGCCGATCAGCCCGGTCGAGGCCGCCTGCGCGGCGCCGATCAGCGCCGGATGCGCGTTGCCGACCATGCCAAGCCCGGCGTACTGCTCCAGCTTGGCGCGCGAGTCGGCGATGTCGAGATTGCGCATGGTCAACTGGCCGATCCGGTCCACCGGCCCGAAGGCGGAATCCTCGGTCCGCTCCATGGAGAGCTTGTCCGGGTGGTAGCTGAACGCCGGTCCGGAGGTGTCCAGGATGGAGTAGTCCTCACCGCGCCGCAGCCGCAGGGTCACCTCGCCGGTGATCGCCGCACCGACCCAGCGCTGTAGCGACTCGCGCACCATCAGCGCCTGCGGGTCCAGCCAGCGGCCCTCGTACATCAGCCGGCCGAGCCGCCGTCCCTCGCTGTGGTACGTGGCGAGGGTGTCCTCGTTGTGGATCGCGTTGACCAGCCGCTCGTACGCCGCGTGCAGCAGCGCCATGCCCGGTGCCTCGTAGATGCCCCGGCTCTTGGCCTCGATGACGCGGTTCTCGATCTGGTCGGACATGCCCATGCCGTGCCGACCGCCGATGGCATTGGCCTCCAGCACCAGATCGACGGCGGAGGCGAACTCCTTGCCGTTGATCGTCACCGGCCGGCCCTGCTCGAAGCCGATCGTGACGTCCTCGGCCGCTATTTCGACCGTCGGGTCCCAGAACCGCACGCCCATGATCGGCTCGACGAGCTCGATGCCCGTGTCGAGGTGCTCGAGCGACTTGGCCTCGTGGGTCGCGCCCCAGATGTTGGCGTCGGTGGAGTAAGCCTTCTCGGTGCTGTCCCGGTAGGGCAGGTCATGGGCGACCAGCCACTCCGACATCTCCTTGCGGCCGCCGAGCTCGCGGACGAAGTCGGCGTCCAGCCACGGCTTGTAGATCCGCAGGGAGGGGTTGGCCAGCAGGCCGTAGCGGTAGAACCGCTCGATGTCATTGCCCTTGAAGGTG
Organism: Streptomyces sp. CY-1; assembly: GCF_047218265.1. Lineage (NCBI taxonomy): Bacteria > Bacillati > Actinomycetota > Actinomycetes > Kitasatosporales > Streptomycetaceae > Streptomyces > Streptomyces sp. CY-1. The sequence goes on along the minus strand of NZ_CP178393.1, from coordinate 1,232,520 downwards.
GAGCCGTCGCCCCAGATCTGCACATTGTCCTCGAGCATGGCGCGCACCAGCAGAGTGCCGGTGACCGCCCGCCCGAGCGGGGTGGTGTTGAAGTAGCTGCGGCCGCCGGAGCGGATGTGGAACGCCCCGCAGGCAAGGGCCGCGAGCCCCTCCTCCACCAGGGCCGCCCGGCAGTCGACCAGCCGGGCGACCTCCGCGCCGTACGTCGTGGCGCGCCCGGGGACCGAGGCGATGTCGGGCTCGTCGTACTGGCCGATGTCGGCGGTATAGGTGCAGGGCACCGCGCCCTTGTCGCGCATCCACGCGACCGCTACCGAGGTGTCGAGGCCGCCGGAGAAGGCGATCCCGACGCGTTCGCCGACAGGGAGGGAGGTGAGAACTTTGGACACAGCAGGAGTATGCAGTCTTATGCATGATCATGCAAGCGCCCCTGGTAACGCTGATGATCCAACGCCTCACCCAGCGCCTCGTCCCGCGCTTCGCCGGGCCGGAAACCGGGGCGTCCGGGCGGCTCCGGGCGGCTCCGGGCGGCGAAGCGCGGGGGCGAGGGTCACGAGGTCAGATACGCCTCCACCTCACTGAGCTGGGCGGCCGGCCAGCCCGTGTTGCCGGTGACATTGAGCTTCAGGTAGCGCACCTGCGCGGTGCCGGGCAGGGCGATGGTGACCTTGTTGCCGGTCGCCGGGTCGAAGCGGTAGCCCTGCGAGCCCACCACCGTCGAGTACGCCGAGCCATCGGAGCTGCCCAGCACGGACAGCGTCTGGGTACGGGCGCCCCACGCCGAGGAGGGCGGCAGCTTCAGCACCAGCCGGCGGACGGCCTGGCTGGAGCCCAGGTCGACGGTCAGGGCCTGCGGAAAGGCGTTGTTGGTCGACTCCCAGTAGGTGCCGGCGTCGCCGTCGACCGCCTTGCCTGGGGTGTAGACGTCCTGGGAGCCGGTCGCGGTGGCCGGGCGGCCCTTGGCGAGGTTGCGGCCCGGGTCCGGGTCCGGGTTGCCCTGGCCGGGCTGGGGCCAGGCGGAGCAGTCCGACCAGGTGCTGCTCCAGCCGGAGTTGCCACCGCCGTCGGCGACCTCGAAGGTGCCGGAACCGGCCGGGAACGGGCAGTTGTAGACCCCCGCCACGCCGACGCTGGAGGCGGTGACATTGCCGAACTTCGCCGCTCCCTGCGCCTCGGCCTGGACGACGACCGTTCCGGGGTTGGTGACGGTCGCGCCGGTCACATTGACGTTCTTGACCGGGTAGCCCCGGCCGCCGCCGGAGACGAACTCGAAGGCGCTGTACGGGCTGTCCGTGATGGTCGTGTTGGTGATGTTGACGGTGGCGTCGATCGCGCTGTCGTAGGAGTCGACGCGCAGGGCGCCCATCGGATGGTTCCAGTTGGGGTTCATGGCACCCGCGCGCACGAGCGTGTTGCCGTCCACCGTGATCGTGCCGGCCAGTGGATGGAACGGGTCCAGGAACTTCTGGTTGGAGATGGCGATGCCGCTGCCCAGCGCGTTGGTGTCGGAGATCAGGTTGTTCTTGACGGTGATGTCCCGGCCGCCGTAGATCGCGATGCCATTGGCCAGGTTCGGCTGCGAGATGGTGTTGTTCTCGAAGCTGCTGCTCACATCCGGGGAGTTCAGCGACCACATGGCGAGCGAGTCGTCACCCTGGTTGCGCAGGAAGTTGTTGCGGACCCGCACCTCCTTGGCGCTGCCGTTGAGGTTGAGGCCGTCGGCGGTGGTGTCGAGGATGCGGTTGTTCTCCACCACGAGGTTGTCGTTGTTGCCGGTCAGCCAGAGACCGACCTTCAGATGCTGGAGCCACATGCCCGACACGCTGGAGCCCGGGCCGAGCGAGCCGTTGACGAAGTTGTCCGGGTTGGAGTCGACCCGCTCGGTGACCTCGCCGATGACCGCGAAGTCCTTGATGTGGACGTTGCCGGAGGAGCTGGTCTGGTCGATGAACCGCGAGGTGTGCACGACCGAATGCCAGCTTCCGGCGCCCTGGAGGGTGACGTTCTGGACACCGCTCAGGGAGGAGGTCAGCTTGTAGTCACCCGGCGGGATCCAGACCACACCGCCCTGGGCGGCGGCGATGGCGTCCCGGAACGCCTGGGTGGAGTCGCCCTGCCCGCTGGGGTCGGCGCCCTTGGAGGTGACCGAGACCGATCCGGCGGGCTGTCCGGAGGCCGCCGCGACCTGCTCGAAGTCGGCCACATCGACGGTGACCTGGGCGTTCGCCGCCTCGAAGGCGATCTTGTCACCGGCCTGGATGTTCTGCCCGAGCAGCAGCCGGACGTTGTCGTACAGGTGGTGGGTCTTCGAGCCCGCGATCCAGCCGGTGTCCACATACGAGTACTTGGACGTGACCGCGAGGGTCTTGGCCAGCCTGGTGCCGTTGACATAGACGTTGAGCGCGCCCGACTGGCCGTCGGGCACGCTGTAGGCCACGTTCACCGCGTTGGCGGCGCGCGGTGCGGTGAACTCGACGCGCTGGCCGGTGGCGAGGCGGACGGCCTGGCGCCCGGACGCCTCGGAGGCGAGCGTGCCCTGGGTGAAGTCGGGGCCGATCTTCGTACCCGTGGTGGTGGCCGCCTCGGCCTCGACCGAGGTGAAGGGCAGGGAGGCGCCCGCCGCCGCGTGTGCGGCCGTGGGGGTCAGGGTGACGAGCATGCCGGCCGCCAGGGCGACGGCCACGCCGATCGCCGACAAGCGCCTGGTGGATGCCGATGCGGTGCTGCTGCTGTGCATGTGCTGATCCCTTCGTGGTGGGGGTCGTGGGATAGCGCGGTGCGGTGGGGGGTGGTTCAGGCGAGCAGCCAGGCCGCCGTGTCCTGCGGAAGACGGCCCTGGTCGTCCAGCGGGCCGCTGCTGAGCAGCAGCCGGGAGGTGCCGTCCAGCTCGGCGGGGGTGTCCGCGAGGTTGACCACGCAGACCAGGCCGTTGTCACGGGCGAAGGCCAGGACACCGTCGGCCGAGGGAAGCCAGGTCAGCGGCCCGTCGCCGAATCCGGGGGTGGCCCGGCGGAGGCGGATCGCCTCGCGGTAGAGGGCGAGCATCGAACCCGGATCCGCCTCCTGCGCATCGGCCGCGTACGCCGGCCAGTGCGCGGGCTGCGGCAGCCACGGCTCCTGGTGCGAGCCGAAACCGGCGTACGGCGCCTCGGCCCCCCACGGCAGCGGCACCCGGCAGCCGTCGCGGCCCGGGTCGGTGCCGCCGGAGCGGAAGTGCATCGGGTCCTGGATGCGATCGCGGGGGATATCGGCCTCGGGCAGGCCCAGTTCCTCCCCCTGGTAGACGTAGACGGCGCCGGGCAGGGCCAGCGACAGCAGGGCGGCGGCCCGTGCCCGCCGGGTGCCGAGGGCGAGGTCGGTGGGGGTGCCGAAGACCTTGGTGGCGAAGTCGAAACCGGTCTCCTCGCGCCCATAGCGGGTGACCGTGCGGGTCACATCGTGGTTGCACAGCACCCAGGTGGCGGGCGCGCCCACCGGAGCGTGTTCGGCGAGCGTCTCGTCGATCGACGCCCGCAGCCGCCGGGGCTCCCAAGGGCAGGCCAGAAAGGAGAAGTTGAAGGCGGTGTGCAGCTCGTCCGGGCGCAGATAGCGGGCGAAGCGCTCGCTGTCCGGCAGCCACACCTCGCCGACGAACACACCACCGTGCTCGTCGGCCACCGCGCGCCAGGAGCGGTAGATGTCATGGAGCTCGTCGCGGTCGACATACGGATGCGGATCGCGGCCCTCGACGAAGTCGGGCAGCCGGGGATCCTTGGCCAGCAGGGCGGCCGAGTCGATGCGCACGCCCGCGACACCCCGCTCGAACCAGAAGCGCAGGATGTCCTCGTGTTCCTGGCGTACGGCGGGGTGCGCCCAGTTGAGGTCCGGCTGCTCGGGGGCGAACAGATGCAGATACCAGTGGCCGTCGGGCAGCCGGGTCCAGGCCGGGCCGCCGAACTCCGACTTCCAGTCGTTGGGCGGCAGTTGACCGTGGTCGCCACGGCCCGGGCGGAAGTGGAACAGCTCGCGCTCGGGGCCGCCGGCCAGCGCGGCACGCCACCAGGGGTGCTGGTCGGAGACATGGTTCGGCACGATGTCGACGATCGTGCGGATGCCCAGCTCCCGGGCCTCGGCGATGAGCTTCTCCGCCTCGGCCAGGGTGCCGAAGGCCGGGTCGATGGCGCGGTAGTCGGCGACGTCATAGCCGCCGTCCTTCATGGGCGACTGGTACCAGGGGCTGAACCACAGTGCGTCTACGCCGAGTTCGGCGAGGTACGGCAGCCTGGCGCGGACACCCGCGAGGTCGCCGGTGCCGTCGCCGTCCCCGTCGGCGAAGCTGCGCACATACACCTGGTAGATGACGGCGGAGCGCCACCAGTCGTGGGGCGTCCGGGCAGGGGTGGGCTGGGCCACGGTGGATGCCTTTCTGTCGAGGGGGCGATATCAGCCCTTCGTGCTGCCCGCGCTGATCCCGGCGATGATGTGCCGCTGGAAGACGAGGAACAGCGCGACCATCGGGATGCTGGCGATGACCATCGCGGCGATGAGCACGGTCAGTTGGATGTTCTGCGACAACTGGACGAGTGCCACGCTGATCGGCTGCTTGCCGGTGTCGGAGAAGACCATCAGCGGCCACAGGAAGTCCTGCCACACCGCGACCAGCGCGAAGATCGACACGACGCCGAGCACCGGATGCGACATGGGCAGCACGATCGACCACAGGGTGCGCAGCTTCCCGGCGCCGTCGATCTCGGCGGCCTCCAGGACATCGCGCGGGATCTGGTCGAAGAACCGCTTGAGGAGATAGAGATTGAAGGCGTTGGCCACGGCCGGCAGCCAGATCGCGAGCGGGTCGTTGAGCAGGCTGGTGTGGATCAGCGGCAGATCGGCCACGGTCAGATACTTCGGCACGACCAACGCCTGGGCCGGGACCATCAGCGTGGCCAGGATGCCACCGAGGAGCACCTTGCCGAAGGCGGGCTTCAGCTTGGACAGGGCGTAGGCGGCGGCCGTACAGAAGACCAGTTGGAACAGCCAGGCACCGGCCGCCTGGACCACCGTGTTCCACAGATGCTGCGGAAGCTGCATCAGGTCCCAGGCGTCGGTGTAGCCGCTGGAGTGCCACTGCTTCGGGACGAGGCTGGGCGGGGTCTGCGCCACCTCGTCCGGCGACTTCATCGCACCGGTCACCATCCAGTAGACGGGGAAGAGGAAGGCGATCGCGAACAGCACCACCACGGCCGTGAAAACCGTCCAATAGACGGCCCGGCCGCGGGGGCGGGCCAGGGCGGCGGGGGAGACGAGGGTCCGAGTGCTCACGCTTCGTCCTCCCCGGAGCGGGTCAGCCGCAGATAGAGGGCGGAGAAGGCGCCGAGCAGCACCAGCAGCATCACGCTCAGCGCACACGCGCCACCGAAGTCGTTGTAGAGGAAGGCGTATTTGTAGATGAGGTAGAGGACGGTGACCGTGGCGTTCTCCGGGCCACCGCCGGTGATCACGAAGGGCTCGGTGAAGACCTGCATCGTCGCGATGATCTGAAGCAGCATCAGCATGAGGATCACGAACCGCGTCTGGGGAATCGTGACATGGCGGACACGTTGCAGCAGACTCGCGCCGTCCAGCTCGGCCGCCTCGTACAGCTCACCGGGGATGGACTGGAGGGCCGCCAGATAGATCAGGACGGTGCCGCCCATATTGGCCCAGGTGGCGACGATGACGAGGGAGACCAGGGCGGTGTCGGCGCCGTTGGACCAGTTCGAGGTGGGCAGATGCGCGAAGCGCAGCGCCTCGTTGGCCAGCCCGGCGCCGGGGTCGTAGAACCACTTCCACAGCAGGGCGCTGACCACCGGCGGGATCATCACCGGCAGATAGACCACGACCCGGAAGAACGCCTTGGCGTGCCGGAGTTCATTGAGGACCAGGGCGAGCAGGAACGGGATCGCGAAGCCGATGACCAGCGCCAGCAGGGTGAAGGTGAGGGTGTTCCGCCACGCCGCGGTGAACTCCGGATCGTGCAGGACCCGGGTGAAGTTGGCGGTGCCGACCCACTCGGGGGACGAGCCGGGCGTGTACTTCTGGAAGGCGATCACGACCGCGCGGATCGCCGGATACCAGGAGAACAGCGCGAAGCAGACGAGACCGCCGAGGAGGAAGCCATAGGCGCGGGCCTGGTCGGCGAGGCGGCGCCGCCCCCGACCCCCCGCCGGGGGCGGCGCCTGCACCGGGTGGACGGCGATCGCCTCGGCGGGCGGCCGCGCAGCGGTCCTGGTCATCGGGTCAGCCCCGGGCCAGGATGCTGTCGATCTTTCCCGAGGCTTCCTCGATGAGCTGGTCGATATCGGCGTCCTTCTTGGTCAGGACGGCGGAGACGGCTCCGTCGAGCACGGAGTAGATCTGCTGGGCATGCGGCGGCTCGATCTTCATCCGCAGCTTCTGATTGCCGTCCAGGAAGGTCTGGTAGTTGTCCACGGGGACATTGGCGTTGGCCTTCTTGACCTGCTGGTCCTTGGCGTCGGCGGCGCCGGTGAACAGCCGCGGCTCGGGCAGGCCCACCGGGGCGTCGTTCTTCTTGGCGCGGACGTAGTCGCCGAGGAAGCCCTTGCCCGGAGTCAGGAACATATGGTCGAGCCACTTGAGACCGGCCCGGATCTGGGCGGGCGTGTCCTTCTTCTGGAACATATAGCCGTCGCCGCCGATGAGCGTGCCCTTGCCACCGGGCATGGGGGCGATGGCGAGGTCCTCGTAGTTGCCGCCCTTCTCCTTCACCAGGATCGGGATGTTGTCGGGCGCGGCGAGATACATGCCCAGCTTGCCCGAGCCCATCATCTGCTGGGCGTCGTTGATGACGAGGAGCTGCTTGCTGCCCATCGAGTCGTCCACCCAGCGCATATCGTGCAGATTCCGCAGGACGGCACGCGCCTCGGGGGTGTCGATGGTGGCCTTCTTGCCGTCGGTGCTGACGACATCGCCACCCTGTGCGTACAGCTCCGCCGTGAAGTGCCAGCCGCCCTGGTTCTGTGCGCTGTAGTCCGCGTAGCCGACCGTGCCATCGCCCAGCGCGGCGATCTTCTTTGCGTCGGCGCGGACCTCTTCCCAGGTCATCGGCGGCTTGTCGGGGTCGAGTCCGGCCTTCTCGAAGAGCTTGCGGTTGTAGATCAGGCCCATCGAGTAGCCGGTGCGCGGGATGCCGTAGACCTTGCCGTCGACCGTGTAGATGTCGCGAAGCTGCTTCTGGAGGGTGGGGTAGCTCTTCAACTCCTTGACGTACGGAGTGAGATCGGCCGCCTGGTTGATGTCGACGACATGCCGGGCGTCGGTGAAGTACGTGTAGAAGACGTTCTCCATCTGGCCGCCGGCCAGCTTGGCGTCGAAGGTCTTCGGGTCCTGGCAGGGGAACGCGTCATGCGCGACGACGTCGATGTCCGGGTTCTGCTTCTCGAAGGAGGCGATGTCCGCCTCGAAGAACGAGCGGTCGACCTTGGCGCTCTTGGGCGGCATGCAGTTGACGGTGATACGCGTCTTTCCGCCCGCCGAGCCGTCGTTCGACCCTCCGCAGGCGGTGAGGGCGAGGGAGCAGGCGCTGAGCGCGATGAGCGTACGGCGGAACCCGGTGCTTCTCATGGGTGGACCCCTCTGTACAGGAGCAGGGAAGCACCACGGCCGCGAGCGGGGCGCACACAACCGTGAGTGCGCCGCACACTCAAGCACCGTCGACAACGGGCCGCAAGATGTCGCGTAGATTCTGTAATTATTCAACTGAGCTGTGGATCAAGTGAATTGATCCTGCCGACCACCTGCCGACCACCTGCCGACCGGCTACGGGCAGGCCCCGCGCTTCAGTCCCGTGCGGCCTGCGCGGTGGAGCCGCGCACCACCAGCTCCGGCTCGAACAGCAGCTCCTCGGACGGTACGGCCGCGCCGCCGATCTGCGCGTTCAGCAGCTCCACGGCCGCCCTGCCCATGGCCTCGATGGGCTGGCGGACGGTGGTCAGCGGCGGCTCGGTGCAGTTCATGAACGCGGAGTCGTCGTAGCCGACCACGGACACCTGCGACGGCACGCCGAACCCCTTGCGGCGCGCCGCCCGGATCGCCCCCAGGGCCAGCGGGTCACTGGCGCAGATGATGCCCGTGACGCCCCGGTCGATGAGCCGGGAGGCCGCGGCGTGGCCACCCTCGATCGAGAAGATCGCCCGGGCCACGAACTCGTCCGGCAACTGGCCCGCGACCGCGCGCGCGGCGGCCAGCTTGCGCGCCGACGGCATATGGTCACCCGGCCCGAGTACGAGCCCGATCCGCTCGTGGCCGAGGGAGGCCAGATGCCGCCACGCCTGCTCCACGGCCACGGCGTCGTCGCAGGAGACGCCCGGGAAGCCGAGATGCTCGATGGCCGCGTTGATCAGCACCACCGGGATGTTGCGCTCGGCGAGCAGCCGGTAGTGGTCGTGCGGTGCGTCGGCCTGCGCGAACAGCCCGCCCGCGAACACCACCCCGGAGACCTGCTGTTGCAGCAGCAGGTCCACATAATCGGCCTCGGAGACCCCGCCCTTGGTCTGGGTGCACAGCACCGGAGTCAGCCCCAGTTGCGCCAGCGCCCCGCCGATGACCTCGGCGAACGCCGGGAAGATGGGGTTTTGCAGCTCGGGCAGGACCAGCCCGACCAACCGGGCCCGGTCGCCCCGGAGCTGGGTGGGCCGCTCGTAGCCGAGGACGTCCAGCGCGGACAGCACCGCCTGCCGGGTGGCTTCGGAGACCCCGGGCTTGCCATTGAGCACCCGGCTGACCGTGGCCTCGCTGACACCGACCTTCTTCGCCACTTCAGCAAGTCGTCGCGTCATGCACGCAAGCGTAGCGCAAGAATTGCAAGTCGCTTGCGTAATGGGGGAGTAGATCGCACGGACCCCGGCGGTGGCCCCGGCTCAAGTCGCCCGGGTGACGGCCACCGCCGCTTTCAGATCCGCCCAGAACTCGGGCCGGAGGCCGATACGGTAGCCCAGCCGGTAGACCGTGGTCCTGGTCCGGCCACGCACCAGCAGATGTACCTCGGTCGGTCCCGGATGGGCCTGGAGGATCTCCTTGAGCTGCTGGAGGGAGCGCGGCGTCACCCGCGCTTCGAGCATCTCCAGGCGCAGCGGGGCATGGCGGGCGCTCAGGTCGGGGACCGCCAGTTCCATCCCCACCAGCCGGGGCACATCCTCGCGCCGGTCGAGGCGGCCCTTGACGAACACCACCGTGTCCTCGACGAGTTGGGCCGACACCAACTGATAGGTGGCGGGGAAGAACATGCGCTCGATGGAGCCGGCCAGGTCCTCCACGGTGGCGATGGCCCAGGCGTTGCCTGTTTGGTCATCGTCCTCGAACTGGTTGGGTTTCACCAGCCGCAGGAGCGAGCGCATCGCGCTGCCGTCGAACTGGAACACACCGAGGGTGTGGCCACCGCCGAGCATCTCGAAGGTCCTGCGGTCTTCCAGCGGCAGCTCGAGCAGTTTCAGGTCGACGCCCTTGTTGGCACGCACCATCGTGACGGCGTCGTCCATGATGGTCAGGTTGCGCAGGCCCAGGAAGTCCATTTTCAGCAGGCCGAGCGACTCACAGGTGGGGTAGTCCCACTGCGTGATCGTGACGCCGTCGGTGTGCCGCACCCAGACCGGGACATGGTCCACGATCGGCTCGCTCGACATGATCACACCGGCGGCGTGCACACCCATCTGCCGCACCAGGCCCTCGACACCCTTGGCGGTGTCGATGACCTTCCGCGCATCCGGCTCGTTCTCGTACATCGCCCGCACCTCGCCCGCTTCGGAGTACCGCGGGTGTTCCGGGTCGGTGATGCCGGACAGCGGGATGCCCTTGCCGCCGACGTCGGCGGGCATGGCCTTGGTGATGCGGTCGCCCATCGCGTACGGATAGCCCAGCACCCGGGCGGAGTCCTTGATGGCGTTCTTGGCCTTGATGGTGCCGTAGGTGCCGATCATGGCGACCTTGTCGGCGCCGTACTTCTCCATCACATGGCGGATCACCTCGACCCGCCGGCGCTCGTCGAAGTCGATGTCGACGTCCGGCATGGAAACGCGCTCGGGGTTGAGGAACCGCTCGAAGATCAGCCCGTGCTCGACGGGGTCGAGGTCGGTGATGCCCATCGCGTACGAGACGATCGAACCGGCCGCCGAGCCACGGCCCGGCCCGACCGCGATGCCCTGCTGCTTGGCCCACATGATGAATTCGGCGACCACGAGGAAGTACCCCGGGAACCCCATCTGGATGATGACGTCCATCTCGTACGCGGCCAGCTTCTGCCGGTCCTCCGGTACGCCACCCGGATAGCGCCGGGCCATCCCGCGCCGGACCTCCTCGCGGAACCAGGTGACCTAGGTGTGGCCGTCGGGCACATCGAACCGCGGCATGGGGTCGCGCTTGTCGAACATGCCGGTGGTGTCGATCTGCTCGGCGACCAGCAGGGTGTTGCGGCAGCCCTCCTGCCAGGCGTCCGAGGAGTCGATGGCATACATCTCCTCGGCGGACTTGAGGTAGTAGCCGGTGCCGTCGAAGCGGAAGCGGTCCAGGTCGGAGAGGCTCTTGCCGGTCTGGATGCACAGCAGCGCATCATGTGCGGTGGCCTCGTCCGCGTAGGTGTAGTGCGAGTCGTTCGTCACCAGCGGCGGGATGCCCAGCTTCTTGCCGATCTCCAGCAGCCCGTCCCGGACCCGGCGCTCGATCTCGATGCCGTGGTCCATCAGCTCCAGGAAATACCGGTCCTTGCCGAAGATGTCCTGGTACTCGGAGGCGGCCTTCAGCGCCTCGTCGAACTGGCCCAGGCGCAGCCGGGTCTGCAACTCGCCCGAGGGGCAGCCGGTGGAGGCGATCAGGCCCTCGGCGTGCTCGGCGATGACCTCCTTGTCCATCCGCGGCCACTTCTGGAGCCAGCCCTGCGCATACGCGTCCGACGACAGCCGGAACAGATGGTGCAGCCCGGTGGTGTCCGCCGCCCAGATCGTCTTGTGGGTGTAGCCGCCCGAGCCGGAGACATCATCGCGCTTCTGGTGGGGCTGCCCCCACTGGATCTTGCGCTTGGTGCGCCGCGACTCCGGCGCGACATACGCCTCGATCCCGATGACCGGTGTCACGCCCGAGGCCGTGGCCTGCTGGAAGAAGTCGTACGCGCCGTGCAGATTGCCGTGGTCGGTCAGGGCGGGATCGTCCTGAACGTGCGTTCCGAATGTTCCGTCGAGGTCCGGCAGCAGCTTGCCGAGGCTTTCGAACGGTCCCGTACGGATCGGTCAGGACGTGTGTTCAGAATGTTCGGAACGGGCGCTCAGGACGGTCATGCGGACGGCGGATCAGGTGTGGCTCGGCGCCGGTTCCTGCTCGGGGCGGGGCGCGTCGTGCTCGTGCCGGGGGAGGAGGAGTGGGGTCGCCAGGCTGAGGAGTCCGGCTATGGCGACCGCGATCCGGGGGCCGGTGACAGCGGCCAGCAGGCCCCACAGGGCGGTCAGGGTCGCGATCGTGGCCTTGCTGGAGACCGACCACGCGGAGAGGGTACGGGCGACCCGGTCCGCCGGGGTCCGGTCCAGCCGGTAGGTGGCGTACAGCGGGTTGAACACGCCCATGCAGCAGATCAGCCCCAGCTCGACCGCCATGACCAGCACCAGCCCCGCCGTACCAGGGCGGACGAAGGCCAACCCCGGCAACCAGCACGCCCGCAGCGCCCCCGAGATCAGCATGACCCGGTGCCGCCCGAACCGTGCCGCCAGCCTGGGAGCCAGCCGGGAGCCGATCAGACCGCCGACGCAGGGCAGGGTGAAGGCCATGGCGTACTGCCAGGGCGCGAACCCCAGGCTGCCCAGCATGAGGACGGCGAGCAGCGGCGCGGTCGCCATGATCAGCCCGCCCACCAGGACCTGGTTGAAGAACAGCGGGCGCAGCGCCGGGTGGGTCAGAATGCACCGCCAGCCCTCCAGCAGCTCACCGGCCCGCAGCCGTGGCGGCGGGCCGGTGCGCGCGGGGCGTGGCTCCGTGCCGCCGATCGCGCGGATCCCCACCGCGGAGAGCAGAAAGCTGACCGCATTGGCCGCCACGGTCATCACCGGGCCGAAGAGCCCGATCGCGGCGCCGCCGATCTGCGGTCCGAGCATGGTGGCGGTCCAGGCCGTGGACTCGAACCACGCGTTCGCCACCAGCAGGTCCTCTCGCGGCACCAGCGCCTTCAGACACGCCCCACTGGCCGAGGTGAAGGCGATGTCGGCCGCGGAGACGACGACCGAGACGACCACGAGCTGGGCGAAGGTGAGCCGGCCGAGCAGATACAGGACGGGGACGGTCATCAGGGCCGCGAACCGGACCATATCCATCGCGATCATCACCGGCCGCTTGCGGCGGAACTCCATCCACGGCCCGAGCGGCAGCGCCACCGCCGCGCCCACCGCGAGTCCCGCGGCCGCCAGCAGCGACACCTGGGCCGCCCCGGCATGGAGCACCATGATCGCGATCATCGGGAACGCGTCGAACGCGAGCCAGGTGCCGAACGCGCTGACCGCGTACGCCCCCCAGAGCCATCCGAACTGCCGCCCAAGCTTCCGACTCGCCCCCATGTGCAGCGCACTCCTCCTCGCCGTCCCGCCCGAAAAACCTCATATGGAACGGGCGATATCCAAGCGAGCCGGGGCGGGCGGTTCAAACAACGCCCTCGATATGCCACAACCAGACGTTGTGCGACTAAGGTGGCCGACGTGGACCTCAAGGCCGTGCGCACCTTCGTCGCCGTCGCGGACGCGGGCCAGTTCCAGGAGGCGGCCGCCGAGCTGTCCATCACCCAGCAGGCCGTCTCCAAGCGCATCGCCGCCCTGGAGAAGGAACTCGGGGTGCGGCTGTTCACCCGTACCGCGCGTGGAGCCCGGCTCACCATCGACGGGCAGGCGTTCCTGCCCCACGCCCGGGAGCTGCTACGGGCCGAGGAACGGGCCGCCGCCTCCGTACGCCCCGGCCGCCGCGCGCTGCGCGTCGATGTGATCGGGCGGCGGCTCGCACCGGCCGATCTGCTCCGCGGTTTCCACCGGGCGAACCCCGAGGTCGAACTCGATGTGGTGACGCTCTTCGACGCCGACGCGGCCATCGCCGCCGTGCGCACCGGCACCATCGACGCGTCGTTCCGGGCGGTCACCATGCCCGCCCGGCGGCTCCCCGGCGGTATCGAGGCCACCCGGGTCCACGACGAGCCCATCCAGCTCCTCACCGGACCGTCCCATGAGCTGGCCGCCGCCCGCGAGGTCACCCCCGCCGAACTGGCCGGGCACCGGATCTGGATGCCGGGCATCGTTCCCGGTACCGAATGGGCCGCCTACTACGACGACCTCGCCGCCGCGTTCGGGATCACCATCGACGCGATCGGCCCGTACTTCGGGCCCGAGCCGCTCCTCGACACGATCGCCGACTCCTCGACACTGGCGACCTTCGTCGGCGAACGGACCCGCCTGGTCTGGCCCGCCGACTACGGGCTGCGGCGCATCGCGGTGCGCCACCCGACCCCGGTCTACCCGCATTCGCTGATCTGGCACCGCGACAACCCGCACCCCGCCCTCACCGCGCTCCGCGACCACCTCGTCGCCGCGCCGCCCGGCCACCGCGACACCGACGCCTGGACGCCGAAATGGGCGTGGTGACCTAAATCACCGCGTCACCGCCGACGGGCGGATCATGCGGGCCGGTGAGTTCGCGCAGGTCGGCAACTCCCGCTATTTATCGCCGAAAAGGTGCGGGTTGACAGCGGATCAGCCAACGATCTAGGTTCACCTCAGGGGACTCGCTGGACGGCGAACGGGGGCTGTGGTGAGTGTTTTGACGTTGCGCGCATCCGATATCACCAGGATCGCGCGGCTGGTCGCGCGTGATGTCTTAATGGACCGATTGACCGACCGGTCGACCTCAGGAAATGCTGTCTTGGATCGCGAGGATCGCGAGGATCGCGAGGAAAACGACACCTCACCGCAGCGTGGCGGATTTCGCGGAAATTCCCTGTCCGGCGCTGGTATCACCGCATGGCTGCCGCCTTATGAATCCGGCAAGAGCCTGGTGGGCGCCGGTGCGCGGGCTGTCGCTCAACCACCCGCCCGCTCTGCGGAGTTCGAGGTGCGCCGGACGCTCGCCTCGGATGTCGACGCCGCTCACCCGGTGAGTTTCAGCCGACGGGCCGGCTTCCCCGGACTCCGGATCCCTATGGGCCGCACGTCGAATACCGGCGCGGGCCGGGGCGATGGTGTACCGGTGCCGACTTGTGCACCGGTGCTGACTTCCCTTTAAACGGCGTCCTGAACGGCATCCGCGCCACAGCCGGGCAAGTATCAGTGGCAGTATCAGCGAAATAATCGCGCAAAACCATTTCCATCAGTCGTCGGGGAAGGCTGTGTTGTGGGGCAATCAGGCGCGCCCAAATCCCAAGGTCTCAGCGCGGCCATGAGTAATCTCTTCGAGCGCACCAGGCGAAAGGAATCCACGGGTGTGGTGCCGGTCTCCAGGGACCGGGAGCTGAGGGCGTCATTCGCCCAGCGACGACTGTGGTTTCTGGACCAACTCGAGCCCGGCAACGCCTCGTACAACCTCCCCTTCGCGGTGCGGGTGCGCGGCCGCCTGGACGTTACTCATCTCTCCCGGGCCCTTTCGCTGGTGGTCGCCCGGCACGAGGCGCTGCGCACCACCTTCACCGAGACCGGCGGCCAACCGGTGCAGTCGGTCCAGCCCCCCGCCCCCGTCCCGGTGCGGATCGAATCGGTGCCCGACGGCCCGGAGGAGGAGCGGCTCGCCGCGGTCCGGCAATTGGCCGGAGCGGAGATCACCGAGCCCTTCGACCTGAGTACCGGCCCCTTGCTGCGGGCCAAGGCGCTGCGGCTGGACGAACAGGACCACGTCCTGCTGCTGACGGTGCACCATGTGGCCACGGACGCCTGGTCGCAGGGCATTCTGGTGGGTGAGCTGTCGGCCGCGTACGAAGCGCTGGAGGCCGGGCGGGAGCCCGTACTGCCGCCGCTGCCCGTGCAGTACGCAGACTACGCGGAGTGGGAGCGCGACTGGCTGTCCGGTCCCACCCTGCGCCGCCAGTTGGACTACTGGACGAAGCGACTCGACGGCATGGCACCCGCGCTGGAGCTGCCCACCGACCGGCCCAGGCCCTCGGTCGCCCGCCAGGAAGGCGACGCGGTGCGCTGGGAGCTGCCCGCCGAACTGATCCAGGCCGCCCGCCGGCTGGGCGCCGGTGAGAACGCGACCCTCTATATGACCTTGCTGGCCGCCTTCCAACTGGTCCTGGGCCGGTATGTGGACAGCGACGACATCACGGTGGGCACCCCCGTGGCCAACCGGGGGCGCGCCGAGGTCGAGGGCCTCATCGGGTTCTTCGTCAATACCGTGGTGCTGCGGACCGACCTGTCCGGCGACCCCACCTTCCGCCAACTGCTGGCACGGGTCCGGGACATGGCGGCCGGTGCCTTCGCCCATGGCGACCTGCCCTTCGAGTATCTGGTGGAGCAGGTGCACCCCGAGCGGGACCTGTCCCGGAACCCGCTGGTACAGGTGCTCTTCCAGATGATCAACGTGCCGGGGGAGCGGCTCGCCCTGCCCGGCGCGGAGACCGAGCCCTACGACCACGGCCGGATCCTCACCCGCATGGACCTGGAGGTCCATCTCGTCGAGACCGAGGACGGAGTGCTCGGTCATATCGTCTTCAGCAAGGCCCTGTTCGACAGGAGCACCGTCGAACGGCTGCTGCACCATGTCACCGTCGTCCTGCGCGGTGTTCTGGCCGAGCCGGACCGGCCCCTCTCGGAGATCTCCCCGCTCGACGACGCCGAGCGGGCGAAGGTCCTGGCGGAGTTCAACCACACCACGGGCCCCGTACCAGCCGGATCGCTGCCCGCGCTCTTCACCGCCCAGGCCGAGCGCCGCCCCGGCGCGGTGGCCGTGATCAGCGGTGGCGACCGCATCACCTACGCCGAACTGGACCAGCGGTCGAACCAGCTCGCCCACCTGCTGGAGAGCCGGGGGATCGGCCCCGAGACGCTGGTCGGGCTGTGTGTCGACCGCGGCGCCGAGATGATCGTGGCGATTCTCGCGATCCTCAAGCTCGGCGCGGCCTATGTGCCGATCGACCCCAACCACCCCCGGGACCGTATCCAGTTCGTACTGGCCGACGCCGGGGTGACCGTCGCCGTCACCCAGCAGCGCTTCACCAGCCTGCTCGAAAAGCCCCCCGAAACGGAGGCCGGGACGGCCGGGATCCGGCTCATCCTGCTCGACGCCGAACGCGAATCGCTCACCAGCCGGCCCCTGACCCCGCCCACGGCACGGCCCAGCGCCCAGAACCTCGCCTACGTCATCTACACCTCCGGCTCCACCGGAGTGCCCAAGGGCATCCTCATGCCCGCCTCCTGCGTGCTCAACCTGGTGGCCTGGCAGAAGAAGGCGCTGCCGATCGGCCCCGACGCCAAGACGGCCCAGTTCGCCACGCTGACCTTCGACATCTCGCTCCAGGAGATCTTCTCGGCGCTGCTGTACGGCGAGACGATCGTCATCCCCGGCGAAGAACTGCGCATGGACCCCGTCGAGTTCGCCCGATGGATCCACGCCCACGAGATCGACCAGCTTTTCGTCCCGAATGTGATGCTGCGGGCGATCTCCGAGGAAGTGGATCCGCACGGCACCGAGCTGGCCGCGCTGCGCCATCTCTCGCAGGCCGGTGAACCCCTCTCCCTCCACCACGATCTGCGCGAGCTGTGCGCCCGCCGCCCCGAGCTGCGGCTGCACAACCACTACGGTCCCAGCGAAGCCCATGTGGTGACCTCGTACTCGCTCCCCGCCGAGGTGGCCGAGTGGCCGCTCACCGCCCCCATCGGCCGCCCGATCGGCAACACGCGGGTGTATGTCGTCGACCGGCGGCTCCGGCCCGTCCCCGTGGGGGTGCCCGGAGAGCTGTGCGTGGCCGGAGCGGGCCTGGCCAGGGGCTATCTCGGCCGCCCGGATCTGACCGCCTCCCGCTTCGTGGCGAACCCGTTCCACGGCGATGGATCGCGGATGTACCGCTCCGGCGACCTGGTGCGCTGGCTGCCCGACGGCAACCTGGAATACCTCGGCCGGATCGACGACCAGGTGAAGATCCGTGGCTTCCGGATCGAACCGGGCGAGATCGAGGCGATCCTCGCCAGGCACCAGGATGTGCTGCACACGGCCGTGATGGTGCGTGAGGACACCCCGGGGGACAAGCGGCTGGTGGCCTATGTGGTGGCCGATGCCACCGCCGCGGACCGGCACGGCGGGCACGACCGGCACGGCGGGCATGACCGGCTGACCGAAACCCTGCGCCGGCACGTCGAGTCCGCGGTGCCCGAGTACATGGTGCCCTCCGCCTTCGTCCTGCTGGACACCATGCCCCTGACCTCCGGTGGCAAGATCGACCGGAAGGCGCTGCCTGCCCCCGACCTGCGCACCGTGCTCGAGGTCGGCTACGTCGCCCCCCGCACTCGCCAGGAAGAGGCCGTCTGCGGGGTCTACGCGGATCTGCTCGGCGCCACCAGGGTCGGTATCGACGACGACTTCTTCGCCCTGGGCGGCCATTCCCTCATCGCCACCCGGGTGGTCGCCAGGCTCCGGACCGCCCTTGGCGTCGACGTACCGCTGAAGACCGTGTTCCAGCAGCGCACCCCCAGGGAACTGGCGGCCACGCTCAGCGCCGCGGCCCGGTCCGTTCCCGAACCGGAGTTGCCGCCGCTGGTCCCCACCACGCGGCGCGATCGGCCCGTTCCCCTCACCTTCGCACAGCAGCAGACGGACCTCTTCTTCGGCGATGTCCTCGACGCCGGGCACTGGAACATCCCCATGGCCGTGCGGGTCTCGGGCGAACTGGACCTCGACTGCCTGCGGCGGGCCATGGACCTGCTGATCGACCGGCACGAGGCCCTGCGCACCACCTTCGTCAGGGAGGCCGACGGATACGTCCAGGTGATCCGGCCGCAGGTGCCGGTCCAGGTGGAGGTGGCCGAGGCGGACGACGAGGCCGAAGCCTCCGTACTGGCCGGACAGGAGGCGGCACGGACCTTCGACCTCACGAGCGGCCCACTGGCGAGGCTGCGCGTGCTGCGCCTGGCCGAGCTCGACCATGTGCTGGTGCTCACCCTGCACCATCTGGTCACCGACGGCTGGTCCCAAGGCGTGCTGGTCCGCGATCTGTCCCTCGTGTACTCGGCCCTGCTGCGCGGCGCCGAACCCGAGCTGCCACCCGTGCCCGTCCAGTACGCCGATGTCGCGAACTGGGAGCGCGAGTGGCTGCGCGGGGATCTGCTGCGACGCCAACTCGACTACTGGCAGCGGCACTTCGATGGAATGGCACCCGCAGAACTGCCCACCGACCGGCCCCGCGCCACGTCGGCCCGCTACGAGAGCGGCATCTACCACTGGCGGCTGCCGAAGGACGCCGTGGAAGCGGCCCGGCGGCTGGGCGAATCGTCCAGCGCCACCTTGTACATGACGCTGCTGACCGCGCTGAAGGTGGTCATGTCCGCCCGCTCGGACAACCAGGACGTCCTCGTCGGCGTGCCCATGGCCAACCGTGGCCGGGACGAACTGGAGAACGTGGTGGGCCTCGTCTCCAAGATGCTGGCGCTGCGTACCGAGGTCCCCGGCGCCACGGACTTCGGCACACTGCTGGCCACGGTGCGCGATGCGATGTCCGACGCCTTTACCCACCAGGACGTGCCGTTCGTCTCCGTGCTCAAGCACTCGGACGAACCCACCGGCGGCCGCGCCGGGACGCGGCTCTCGGACGATCCGCCGGTAAAGGTGATCTTCCAGATCGTCAACACCCCACAGCGGCCCCTCATGCTCACCGGGCTGACCGCCGAGCCATTCCTGATGACCCACCCGCCGGTGACCGTCAACGTGGACATGGAGATCGACCTGTACGAGAACGCGGAGGACGGCGGCCTCGCCGGCACCGTGCTGTTCAGCACGTCCCTCTTCGACCGTGCCACGATCGAGCGGTTCTGCGATGACGTGGTGGCGGTGGTCTCCACGGCCGCCGCGGACCCCGGACGGTCGGTCTCGCAGGTCTGGCAGGTCCGAGGTCGCGATCAGTGAACGACGACCCCGAAGCCGGTTCCGCGAGCGACCCCGCGGGTGAAAGCGGCCCCCTAGGTGAGAGCGGCCCCGCAGGTGATTCGGCGAACGGTCCGACTGACCGTCCCGCAGACGATTCCGCCCCGAGGAACAGCATGGAACCGGACGAGGCCATCGCCGTTGTCGGAATGTCCTGCCGCTTTCCCCAGGCACCCGACCCCGAGGCGTTCTGGCGGCTGCTGAGCGAGGGCGTCTCGGCGATCAGCGAGGTGCCCGCCGGGCGATGGACCGACGACCCGTCCATGCCGCCCGCCATCCGCCACGGCGGCTTCATCGACGACGTCGACCGTTTCGACCCCGCGTTCTTCGGCATCTCGCCACGCGAAGCCGTGACGATGGACCCCCAGCAGCGGCTGATCCTGGAGCTGGGCTGGGAAGGGCTGGAGCACGCGGGCATCGTGCCCGCCACCTTGCGGGGAGCCACAGTCGGCGCGTTCATCGGCGCCGGGTCCGCCGACTACGCCTCGCTGATCAGCGCCCACGGCCGCTCACACCACACACTGACCGGCACCCAGCGCGCCATGCTCGCGAACCGGCTCTCCCATGTTCTCGGCCTGAGCGGTCCGAGCGTGACTGTCGACGCGGCCCAGGCATCCTCCCTGGTCGCGGTGCATATGGCCGTGGAAAGTCTGCGTCGCGGCGAGTCGCGGCTCGCGCTTGCGGGCGGGGTGAACCTGAACCTCTCCGCGGAAACCGCCGCCGATATCGCCGCGTTCGGCGCGCTCTCCCCGGACGGCCGCTGTTTCACCTTCGACGCCCGCGCCAATGGCTATGTGCGCGGCGAGGGCGGTGGCATCGTCGTCCTGAAACCGCTGTCCGACGCCCTCGCCGACGGCGACACCGTCTACTGCGTGATCGAGGGCAGCGCGGTCAACAACGACGGCGGCGGTACGTCGCTCACCGCCCCCGACCCCCGCGGCCAGCAAGAGGTGCTCCGGCTGGCCCAGCGGCGGGCCGCGGTCTCACCCGGCTCCGTGCAGTACGTGGAACTCCACGGCACCGGAACGGCGCTCGGCGACCCGGTCGAGGCGGCGGCCCTGGGCGCCGTCTTCGGCCGGACCGGGACGGGGCCGGTGCGGCTGGGTTCGGTGAAGACCAACATCGGCCACCTTGAAGCCGCCGCCGGTATCGCCGGATTGCTGAAGACGGCACTGGCCATCCACCACCGTCAGCTCCCGGCCAGCCTCCATCACCGCACGCCCAATCCCCGCATCCCCCTGGGCGAGCTCAACCTGGAAATGCGCCTGGCACCGGGGGAGTGGCCGCAGGCGGACCAGCGCCTGATCGCCGGCGTCAGCTCGTTCGGGATGGGCGGCACCAACTGCCATGTGGTGCTTGCCGAACCACCCGCCCAGGCTCCCTCCCACGCCTCCGCACACCCGAAGCCCGGGGCCCTCCCGAGCCCGAACCCCCTTCCTGTCTCCGTACCGGTCCCGCTGGTGCTGTCGGCGACGACCGGGGCCGCGCTCCGGGGCCAGGCGATGCGGCTACGGCCGTATCTGGAGCGGTCGACGAACCTCACCGACCTCGCCTTCTCCCTCGCCACCACCCGGACCACCTTCGAACACCGCGCGGTGCTCATCGCCGGAGCGGCCACCGACGCGGCACCCGGCCTGACTACGCTCGCCGAAGGCGGCACGACTCCGACTCCCGGCCTGGTGACCGGCACGGCAAGGGCGGGAAGGCTCGCCTTCGCCTTCGCCGGCCAGGGATCCCAGCGTCTCGGCATGGGACGCGAACTCAGCGCCGCCTTCCCCGTGTTCGCCGACGCTCTCGACGCCGTGTGCACGGCGCTGGACGCACACCTCGACCGGCCACTTCGGGACGTCATCCACGGTGACGACGCCGAGCTGCTCGACCAGACGGTGTACGCCCAGGCCGGACTCTTCGCGGTGGAGGTGGCGCTCTTCCGGCTGCTCGAGGACTTCGGGCTCGTACCCGACGTGCTGATCGGCCACTCCCTCGGCGAAGTGAGCGCCGCCCATGTCGCCGGTGTGCTGTCGCTGGCGGACGCCGCCACCTTCGTCGCCGCCCGCGGGCGGTTGATGCAGGCCGTGGCGGAACCGGGCGCCATGGTCCTGCTCGAAGCGAGCGAGGACGAGGTCACCCGGACGCTCAAGACGGGCGAGGCGGCGGACGACAGCGCCCGGGTCTGCGTGGCGGCGGTCAACGGACCGGCCGCAACGGTGATCTCGGGGGATGAGCGGGCCGTACTCGACCTCGCGGCGGAGTGGACCCACCGCGGACGCAGAACCAAGCGGCTCCGGACCAGCCACGCCTTCCACTCGCCGCATCTGGACCCCGTCCTCGACGAGCTTCGGCACATCGCCGAGGGCCTCACATACCGGCCCCCGCGAATACCGCTCATATCGAATGTGACCGGCAGCCGTGCCACGGCGGAAGAGCTGTGTTCCCCGGAGTACTGGGTGCGGCATGTCCGCCGGACCGTACGGTTCCTGGACGGCATCCGGGCGCTGGAAGGCGAAGGCGTCACCACCATCGTGGAGCTGGGCCCGGACAAGGCGCTCACCACCCTGGCCCGCGACTGCCTGACCAGGCCCGGGACCCTGGTGGGCACGCTCCGCCGCGACCGGTCCGAGCCATTGGCCCTGGTCACCGCGCTGGCCGAGCTGTATGTCTCGGGCACCGAGGTGGTATGGGACCCGCTGGTGTCCGGTGGGCGGCGGATTCCGCTGCCCACATACGCCTTCCAGCGGCAGTCGTACTGGATTTCCGAGTCCGGCGCCGGAGGCGGGGCCACGCCCGGACCTGCGGTCAGCTCGGAGCCTGCGGACACTTCCGGATCTGAGGGTTCGGACCTGGGCCGGAGCGGTGGCGAGGTGCTCGGCATGGTCCGGGCGCACGCGGCCGTCGTGCTCGGGTACGAGTCGGTGGCGGCCATCGGCGCCGAGCGAACCTTCAAGCAACTGGGGTTCGACTCGATCACCGCCGTCGAGCTGTGCGAACGGCTCGGCGAGGCGACCGCCCTTCCTCTGCCGAGCACCCTGTTGTTCGACTATCCGACGCCCGCCGCACTCGCCGAGCATCTGCACCACAGGCTCCACGGCGGGGTGGATGAGCGGACCGTGCCCGCGACGCGGCCGACGCCCGACAGTGGCGATCCGGTGGTGATCGTCGGGATGGGCTGCCGGTTCCCCGGCCGGGTGCACTCGCCGGAGGACCTCTGGCGGATCGTGGCCGACGGCGAAGACGCCATCTCCGGCTTTCCGTCCGACCGGGGCTGGGACCTCGATGGCCTCTACCATCCCGACCCCGACCATCCCGGTACCTCATACGCACGCGACGGCGGATTCCTGTACGACGCGGCCGAGTTCGACGCGGGGTTCTTCGGCATCTCCCCGCGCGAGGCCGCGGCGATGGACCCGCAGCAGCGGCTGCTGCTGGAGACGGCGTGGGAGGCGTTGGAGCAGGCGGGGATTCCCGCGGGGCACCTCAAGGGCAGTGGCACAGGTGTGTTCATCGGAGCCTCGTCGGCCGGCTACGCGGCGGATGCCGGAGAGGCGGCCGAGGGCTATCGGCTGACCGGCACCGCGGCGAGCGTGGCCTCGGGCCGGGTGTCGTACACCCTGGGCCTCGAGGGTCCGGCGGTCACCGTGGACACGGCCTGCTCATCGTCGCTGGTGGCATTGCATCTGGCAGTGCAGTCGCTGAGGGCGGGCGAGTGCTCGCTGGCCCTGGCGGGCGGCGTGACGGTGATGGCCACCCCGGCGATGTTCGTGGAGTTCTCCCGTCAGCGGGGGCTGGCCGCGGACGGGCGATGCAAGGCGTTCGCGGCGGCGGCGGACGGCACAGGGTGGGCCGAAGGCGTCGGGATGCTGGTGGTCGAGCGGCTGTCCGACGCCGAGCGCAACGGTCATCGGGTGTTGGCGGTGGTGCGGGGTTCGGCGGTGAATCAGGATGGTGCGTCGAACGGGTTGACGGCGCCTAATGGTCCGTCGCAGCAGCGGGTGATTCGCCGGGCGCTGGCGGTTGCGGGGCTTGTGGCGTCGGATGTGGACGCCGTGGAGGCGCACGGTACGGGTACGACGCTGGGTGATCCGATCGAGGCGCAGGCGTTGCTGGCCACGTACGGTCGGGACCGGGATCCGGAGCGGCCGTTGCTGCTGGGTTCGGTGAAGTCCAACATCGGTCATACGCAGGCGGCGGCGGGTGTGGCCGGTGTGATCAAGATGGTGATGGCGATCCGGCATGCCGCATTGCCCAAGACGCTGCATGTGGACGCGCCGTCGCCACACGTCGACTGGTCCGACGGCCGGGTCGAGCTGCTCACCGAGGCAATGCCGTGGCCCACGACCGACGGTCCTCGCCGAGCGGGCGTCTCGTCGTTCGGAGTGAGTGGCACCAACGCGCACGTCATCCTGGAGCAAGCCCCGGGGATGGCCCGGCCGGCCGATCGCATTGGGGAAGGTGACCCCGAAACCACCGCGCTCGCCTGGGTGTTGTCGGGTCAGGGCGAGGCGGGGCTACGGGCGCAGGCCGAGCGCCTCCGCGCCTTCCTGGCGCGCGGCCCCCGTCCCACCCCGGCAGAAGTGGGCTGGTCGCTGGCATCGACGCGTACGACGTTGTCGCACCGCGCGGTGGTCGTGGGCGCTGACTGCGACGAGTTGCTGCGCGGTGTGGACGCGGTGGCGGAAGGGACGGCCGCGCCCGGAGTGGTACGGGGCACCGGGGCATCCGGAGACGTGGTGTTTGTCTTCCCGGGTCAGGGGTCGCAGTGGGTGGGGATGGCGCTGGAGTTGGCGGAGTCTTCGGCGGTGTTTGCGCGGCGGTTGGGTGAGTGTGCGGATGCGCTTGCTCCGTTGGTGGAGTGGTCGTTGTGGGATGTGCTGGGTGATGAGGTGGCGTTGGGGCGGGTGGATGTGGTGCAGCCGGTGTTGTGGGCGGTGATGGTGTCGCTGGCGGAGTTGTGGCGTTCGTATGGTGTCGAGCCCGCTGCCGTGATCGGTCATTCGCAGGGTGAGATCGCGGCGGCGTGTGTGGCGGATGGTCTGACCTTGGCGGATGGCGCGCGGGTGGTGGCCTTGCGGAGCAAGGCGTTGCTGGCCCTGTCGGGTCGGGGCGGGATGGTGTCCGTCCCGGTGCCTGCTGACCGGCTGCGGGATCGTCCGGGGTTGTCGGTGGCGGCGGTGAATGGTCCGGCGTCGACGGTGGTGTCCGGTGGGGTTGAGGTGCTGGATGCGGTGTTGGTGGAGTTTCCGGAGGCCAAGCGGATTCCGGTGGATTACGCCTCGCATTCGGTGCAGGTGGAGGAGATCCGGGGAGAGCTGGCGGAGGCGCTGGCGGTCGTTAAGCCGCGTAGTGGGCGGGTGCCGTTCTATTCGACGGTGACCGGGCGGGTGATGGACACCGTGGAGTTGGATGCCGGGTATTGGTATCGGAATCTGCGCGAGACCGTGGAGTTCCAGGGCGCCGTTGAGACCCTCATACGCCAGGGTCACACGGTGTTCGTCGAGGCCAGCCCGCATCCGGTGCTGACCATCGGCATCCAGGACACCGCCGACGCCACCGACACCGATACCGCCACCGACACCGTCGTCACGGGGTCGCTCCGTCGTGACGACGGCACGATCGAGCGGTTTCTGAGCCACCTGGCCGAGCTCCATGTGCGCGGTGTCCGGGTCGACTGGCGACCGCTCTTCGCCGGTGTCTCGCCCGTCGAGCTGCCGACGTACGCCTTCCAGCGGGAACGGTTCTGGCTGGGGGCGGACACAGCCGAGTCCGTCGAGTCCGCCTGGCGATACCGGATCGCCTGGAAGCCGCTGTTCGGGATGGACACTCCGACCCTGCCGGGCACATGGCTGGCTGTGGTACCCGAAGGAGCCGAGTGGGCCATGGCCGCCGCCCGGGCGCTGGCCGAGCAGGGCGGCGCACGAGTCCGTACCCTCCAGGTGCCGTACGACGCGGAGCGTCAGAGCCTGACCGGGCTGCTGACGGATGTGGTGGGAGCCGATGACATCTCCGGTGTCGTCTCGTTCCTGGCCCTCGACGAGCGTCCGCATCCGACCCATCGGGCCCTGTCCCGGGGGATGGCGCACACTGTCGAGCTGCTGTGTGCGCTCGCCGCCGCCGAGGTCGATGCTCCGCTGTGGTGTGTCACCCGGTCAGCCGTCGCGGCAGTGCCAGGGGATCCGGAACCCAACCCCGCGCAGGCGGCGGTCTGGGGGTTCGGACGGGTGGCCGGGCTGGAGCGATCCGGGCACTGGGGCGGGCTGATCGATCTGCCCACACAGTGGGACGCACAGGTGGCGCGGAGGTTCGTCGCGGTGCTCGCCGAGACGGTCGGCGAGGACCAGGTCGCGGTGCGGCCTTCGGCGACCATGGGCCGACGGCTGGAACCGGCGGCCACGACCGGACCGGCCGACGGGTGGCGCCCGCACGGCACGGTTCTGGTCACCGGAGGAACCGGTGCGCTGGGCGCGCATGTGGCACGGTGGCTGGCACAAGCCGGCGCGGAGCACCTGGTGCTGCTCGGCCGTCGCGGCCCGCAGGCCCCGGGGGCGGCCGCGCTGGAAGACGAACTGACCGCGCTCGGCGTACGAGTGACCATGACGGCCTGCGATGTGACCGACCGGGCCGCTCTCGCCGACGTGCTGGCGTCGCTGCCGAACCTCACCGCCGTGGTCCATCTCGCGGGAACCGTGCGGTTCGGCGGTTCGATCGACGCGGATCTCGACGAGTACGCCGCCGTCTTCGACGCCAAGGTCACCGGCGCCCTGCACCTGGACGAGCTGCTCGACCACGCGTCGCTGGAGGCGTTCGTCCTCTTCTCCTCGGCAGCGGCGGCCTGGGGTGGCTCCGGCCAGGCCGGTTACGCGGCGGCGAACGCCCTGCTCGACGGTTTGGCACAGCGGCGCCGCGCACGCGGCCTACCGGCCACCTCGATCGGATGGGGCACCTGGGGCGGCAGCCTCGCGCCCGAGGACGAGGAGCGGCTGAACCGCATCGGCCTGCGCCCGATGCGGCCGGAGTCGGCCGTCGCCGCGCTGCGCCACGTCGTCGGATCGGACGAGTCCTGCCCGGTCATCGCGGACGTCGACTGGGAGACCTTCGGCCCGGCCTTCCTGGCCGGACGGCCCAGCCCCCTGCTGAGCGAACTGCCACAACTGCCAACGGGCTCCGGTGCCCTGGCGGTGACGGGCGACCGCGCCGGATGGCGGAGGCGGCTGGCCGGGGTCCCCGCGGCCGATCAGGACCGGATGCTGGTGGATCTGGTACGGGAGCATGCGGCGCAACTCCTGGGACATCGCGACCCGGCGGCCATCGACCCGGCGGCGCCCTTCCGGCAACTGGGCTTCGACTCGCTGACGGCGGTCGAGCTGCGAACCAGGCTGAACACGAGTACGGGACTGCGTCTCCCGGCCACCTTGTTGTTCGACCACCCGAGCTGTCGGGCCGTCGCCGACCTGCTGGGCTCGGAACTGCTCGGCGGCGACCGTTCGGGCGCCCTCGCGGTGTCCTCCGCCGAGGTGGCTGTGCCCGTCGGCGCGGTGGCCTTCGACGAGCCGATCGCCATCATCGCGATGAGCTGCCGTTTCCCGGGAGACATCCAATCCCCCGAGGACTTGTGGCGGGTTGTCAGCGAGGGCCGGGAAGTGCTCTGCGACTTCCCCGACGACCGCGGCTGGGACGCGGACGCGCTGTACGACCCGGATCCGGACCGCCCCGGAACCACTTATGCGCGTACCGGCGGATTCCTTTACGACGCCGCGGAGTTCGACCCGGAACTCTTCGGCATCTCCCCGCGCGAGGCGCTGGCGATGGACCCCCAGCAGCGACTGTTGCTGGAATCGGCGTGGCAGGTCCTCGAGCGCGCCAGGATGGCGCCGACCTCCCTGCGATCCAGCAGGACCGGTGTCTTCATCGGCGGCTGGGCCCAGGGCTATCCATCGGCATCGGACGAAGGGTATGCCCTGACCGGTGCCGCGACCAGCGTGATGTCCGGTCGTATCGCCTACGCGCTGGGCCTGGAGGGCCCCGCCCTGACCGTGGACACGGCGTGTTCGTCCTCGCTGGTGGCATTGCATCTGGCGAGTGAGGCGCTGCGGCGGGGCGAATGTTCGCTGGCGCTCGCGGGCGGCGTGACGGTGATGGCGACGCCCAGCACTTTCGTGGAGTTCTCGCGCCAGCGCGGGCTGGCCCCGGACGGGCGGTGCAAGGCGTTCGCCGGAGCGGCGGACGGCACGGGGTGGGGCGAGGGCGTGGGCATGCTGCTGATGGAGCGGCTGTCCGACGCTGAGCGCAATGGGCATCGGGTGTTGGCGGTGGTGCGGGGTTCGGCGGTGAATCAGGATGGTGCGTCGAATGGGTTGACGGCGCCGAATGGTCCTTCGCAGCAGCGGGTGATCCGGCAGGCGCTGGCGAATGCCCGTTTGTCGACGGTGGATGTTGATGCCGTGGAGGCGCACGGTACGGGGACGACGCTGGGTGATCCGATCGAGGCGCAGGCGTTGCTGGCCACGTACGGTCAGGACCGGGATTCGGAGCGGCCGCTGTGGTTGGGGTCGGTGAAGTCGAATATCGGTCATACGCAGGCGGCGGCGGGTGTGGCCGGTGTGATCAAGATGGTGATGGCGCTGCGGCACGGGGTGCTGCCGCGGACGTTGCACGTGGATGAGCCGACACCGAAGGTGGATTGGTCCACCGGCGCGGTGGAATTGCTCACCGAGCCGGCCGAGTGGCCGCGGGAAGACCGACCGCGTCGCGCCGGGGTGTCGGCGTTCGGAGTGAGCGGCACCAACGCCCACGTCATCCTGGAGCAGGCACCGGAGGCGTCTGCCGAGAGCAGGCACGATCGCGTGGAGCCGGTGGCGGTGCCCTGGGTGCTCTCGGGCGCGAGTGAGCCGGGTCTGCGGGCGCAGATCGAACAATTGCGGACCTTCGTCGACGACAACCCCGCCCTCGACCCGGCGGACGTGGGCTGGTCGCTGGCATCTACGCGTGCGCTGCTGCCATATCGCACCGTCGTCGTGGGCACGGACCTCGCAGAACTGCGACGTGGGTTGGACGCGGTGGAGGTCACCGGTGCGGTCGCAGCGGATCGTGGCGTGGTGTTCGTCTTCCCGGGGCAGGGGTCGCAGTGGGTGGGGATGGCGCTGGAGTTGGCGGAGTCTTCGGCGGTGTTTGCGCGGCGGTTGGGTGAGTGTGCGGATGCGTTGGGTCCGTTGGTGGAGTGGTCGTTGTGGGATGTGCTGGGTGATGAGGTGGCGTTGGGGCGGGTGGATGTGGTGCAGCCGGTGTTGTGGGCGGTGATGGTGTCGTTGGCGGAGTTGTGGCGTTCGTTTGGTGTGGTGCCGTCGGCGGTGGTGGGCCATTCGCAGGGTGAGATCGCGGCGGCGTGTGTTGCGGGTGGTTTGTCGCTGTCGGATGGCGCGCGGGTGGTGGCCTTGCGGAGCAAGGCGTTGCTGGCCTTGTCGGGTCGGGGTGGGATGGTGTCCGTCCCGGTGCCTGCTGACCGGCTGCGGGATCGTCCGGGGTTGTCGGTGGCGGCGGTGAATGGTCCGGCGTCGACGGTGGTGTCCGGTGGGGTTGAGGTGCTGGATGCGGTGTTGGTGGAGTTTCCGGAGGCCAAGCGGATTCCGGTGGATTACGCCTCGCATTCGGTGCAGGTGGAGGAGATCCGGGGGGAGCTGGCGGAGGCGCTGGCGGGTGTGGAGCCGTGTAGTGGGCGGGTTCCGTTCTATTCGACGGTGACCGGGCGGCTGTTGGACACCGTGGAGTTGGATGCCGGGTACTGGTATCGGAATCTGCGCGAGACCGTGGAGTTCCAGGGCACAGTTGAGGGACTGTTGGAGCTCGGGCATACGGTGTTCGTGGAGGCCAGCCCGCATCCGGTGCTGACGGTCGGCATCCAGGACACCGCCGACGCCACCGACACCGACATCGTGTTGACGGGATCGCTGCGCCGCGATGGCGGTGGCCTGGACTCCTTCCTCACCGCGCTGGCCCGGTCGCATGTCCGGGGCGTCGCGGTGGAGTGGCGGGCGGCGTTCGCCGGGCTGGGCGCGCACGCCATTGACCTGCCGACCTACGCCTTCCAGCGTCGGCGCTTCTGGGCGGCCTCCCGTCGGGCGACACCCGGATCGGCCGAGGTCGACCACCCCCTCGTGAGTGCGGTGGTTCCGTTGCCCGATTCGGGAGGTGCTCTCCTCACCGGCGTGCTCTCGCTGGCCGGTCAGCCGTGGCTGGCCGAACACTCGGTATCCGGTGTGGTCCTGTTCCCGGGGACGGGGTTTGTGGAGTTGGTGTTGCAGGCGGGGTTGGGGTTGGGGTGTGGGGTGGTTGAGGAGTTGACGTTGGAGGGGCCGTTGGTGTTGCCGGAGCGGGGTGAGGTGGAGGTTCAGGTTTCGGTGGGTGGTGCCGGTGAGGGGGGTCGCCGGTCGGTGTCGGTGTTTTCGTGTCGGGAGGGTGAGTGGGTTCGGCATGCGGTGGGTGTGGTGGGGGTGGCGGGTGGTGGGGTGTCGGCTGTGGAGGTGTGGCCGCCGGTGGGTGCGGAGCGGGTTGGGGTGGAGGGGGTTTATGAGGCGTTGGCGGAGCGGGGGTATGCGTATGGGCCGGTGTTCCAGGGGTTGCGGGAGGCCTGGCGCCGGGGAGACGAGGTCTTCGTCGAGGCGGTGCTACCGGATGAGGCGAGAGGTGATGCGGCTCGCTGCGCGATACATCCGGCTCTGCTCGACGCCGGGCTGCACGGGGTCGGACTGGGCGGCCTGATCACCGACGATGGCGGGGCGTATCTGCCCTTCTCCTGGAGTGGCATCAGGCTGCACGCGGTCGGCGCGACCGCTGTCCGGATGGCGCTGACGCCTGCCGGTCCGGACGCGGTGTCGCTGAGGGTGACCGATCAGGCGGGTGAGGCGGTCCTGTCGGTGGACTCCCTGGTACTCCGACCCGTCCCGGAGGGACAGCTCGCTGACGCCCGGGTCGGCAGCCTTGATGCGTTGTATCGGGTGGAGTGGGTGGATGTGGGTGTGTGTGGGGTGGGGTCGGTTGTGGAGTGGGGTGAGGTGGTTTCGGGTGGTGTGGTGCCGGGGTGTGTGGTGTTGTCGGGGGTTGATGTGGTGGGTGTGTTGGAGGTTTTGCGGTTGTGGGTGGGGGATGAGCGGTTTGGTGGTTCGCGGTTGGTGGTGGTGACGCGGGGTGCGGTGTCTGTGGGTGGTGAGGGTGTGGTGGATGTGGGTGGTGGTGCGGTGTGGGGGTTGGTGCGTTCGGCGCAGTCGGAGCATCCGGGTCGGTTTGTGTTGGTGGATGTGGGTGTTGATGGGGATGTGGGTGTGGTTGCGGATGTGGTGGGGTTGGGTGAGTCGGAGGTTGCGGTGCGTGGGGGTCGGGTGTGGGTGCCGCGTTTGGTGGGTGTGAGTGCGGCTGGTGCTGGTGGGGGTGTGGTGGCTGGTGTTAGGGGTGGTGTGGCGTTGGTGACGGGTGGGACGGGGTTGTTGGGTGGTTTGGTGGCGCGTCATTTGGTGTCGGGGTGTATGGGGTGGGTGAGGTGGTGTTGGTGAGTCGTCGGGGGTGGGGTGCGCCGGGTGTTGGGGGTTTGGTTGGGGAGTTGGAGGGGTTGGGTGCTCGGGTGCGGGTGGTGGCGTGTGATGTGGGGGATCGGGGTGCGGTGGCGGAGTTGGTGGGGTCGGTTGAGGGGTTGAGTGTGGTGGTGCATGCGGCGGGTGTGGTGGATGACGGGGTGGTGGGTTCGTTGGATGGGGGTCGGTTGGTGGGGGTGTTGGGGCCGAAGGCGTTGGGGGCTTGGTATTTGCATGAGTTGACGTGTGGGTTGGATCTGTCGGCGTTTGTGTTGTTCTCGTCGGCGGCGGGTGTGTTGGGGAATGCGGGGCAGGGGAGTTATGCGGCGGCGAATGGGTTTCTGGATGCGTTGGCTGTTCATCGGCGGGGGCAGGGGTTGTCGGGGGTGTCGATCGCGTGGGGGTTCTGGGAAGAACGCAGCGAACTGACCACCGATCTGGCCGAGGTGCAACTGTCGCGGATCTCCCGGTCCGTGGGGACGAGCATCGGCAGCGAACAAGGGCTGGCCCTTTTCGATGCGGCGCTCGCCGCCGATGAGGCGATGGTGCTGGCCACGCCCCTGAACATGCCGGCGCTGCGGGAACAGGCCGCCGCGGGCACATTGCCGTCGATCCTGAGCGGCCTGGTCACCGCCCCCGTCCGTAAGGCAGTCGGGACCGGAGGCACTCCGGCCGGACTGCGGCACCAACTCGCCGGAGCAACAGAGGCCGAGAGGGAACGCCGGGTCGTGGGCCTGGTGCAGGAACACGTGGCCGGTGTCCTCGGCCACGTCTCCGCGGAGTCCGTCGACACTTCGAGGACATTCCAGGAAATCGGCTTCGACTCGCTCACCGCGGTGGAACTGCGCAACCGGATCAGCGCGGCCACCGGCGTACGGCTGCCCGCCACCGCCGTCTTCGATCACCCCACCCCCCAGTTGCTGGCCGAGCGTGTGCTGGCGGAGGTATGGGGCTCCCTGCCCGCCGTCGCCCCGACCGCGCCGCTGCCGGCTATCGACGACGATCCGATTGTGATCGTGGGCATGAGCTGCCGCTTCCCCGGGGGTGTCGAATCTCCCGAGGATCTGTGGCGCCTGGTCGACTCGGCCACCGACGCGGTCTCCGCGCTGCCCACGGACCGGGGTTGGGATCTGGCGACCTTGGCCGGGGCCAGGGACGGCGTCGGTGCCTCGTACGCCCGAGACGGCGGATTCCTCTATGACGCCACCGAGTTCGACGCCGGGTTCTTCGGGATCTCGCCGCGTGAAGCGCTGGCGATGGATCCGCAGCAGCGGCTGCTGCTGGAGGCGGCCTGGGAGGTGTTCGAGCGGGCCGGAATCGCCCCCGACACGCTCAAAGGCAGCCGGACCGGGGTTTTCACGGGCGTGATGTACCACGACTACGGCTCGTGGCTCGCCGATGTCCCGGAGGACATCGAGGGCTATCGGGGGACGGGCATCGCGGGCAGCGTGGCGTCGGGACGGTTGGCCTATACGTTCGGTCTGGAGGGGCCTGCCCTGACGGTGGACACGGCGTGTTCGTCGTCGCTGGTGGCGCTGCATCTGGCAAGCGAGTCGCTGCGGCGCGGGGAGTGCTCGCTGGCGCTCGCGGGCGGAGTCACCGTACTGGCGACTCCACAGGTTTTTGTGGAGTTCTCGCGTCAGGGCGGGCTGGCTGCCGATGGGCGGTGCAAGTCCTTCGCCGCTGGTGCGGATGGGACGGGTTGGTCCGAGGGTGTGGGACTGCTGCTGGTGGAGCGGTTGTCCGATGCTGAGCGCAATGGGCATCGGGTGTTGGCCGTGGTGCGGGGTTCTGCGGTGAATCAGGATGGTGCGTCGAATGGGTTGACGGCGCCGAATGGTCCGTCGCAGCAGCGGGTGATCCGGCAGGCGCTGGCCGGCGCCGGGCTCGCCACTCGGGATGTCGATGCGGTGGAGGCGCACGGTACGGGGACCGCTGGGTGATCCGATCGAGGCGCAGGCCCTGTTGGCCACGTACGGTCAGGATCGGGATCCGGATCGGCCGTTGCTGCTGGGTTCGGTGAAGTCGAATATTGGTCATACGCAGGCGGCGGCGGGTGTGGCCGGTGTGATCAAGATGGTGATGGCGATGCGCCACGGTGTGCTGCCGCAGAGCCTCCACATCGATGAGCCGACCCCGCATGTGGACTGGTCCAGCGGCGCGGTGCGGCTCTTGGGCGAGCAGACGGCGTGGCCGGAGGCCGGGCGGCCACGTCGCGCCGGAGTCTCATCGTTCGGGGCGAGCGGTACCAACGCCCATGTGATTCTGGAGCAGGCCCCCGACACGACGGGCGAACCCGAGCCCGGGCCGGAGCGGATCGAACTCCCGGCGATTCCCTGGGTGTTCTCGGCCCGGGATGAGGCGGGTGCGCAGGCGCAGGCCGTACGGCTACGGGCCTTCGCGGAGCGGAATCCCGATCTGGATCCGGTGGATGTGGGTTGGTCGTTGGTGGCTGCTCGTTCTGGGTTGTCGCATCGTGCGGTGGTGGTGGGTGCGGATCGTGCGGGGTTGCTTGGGGCTTTGGAGGGTTCGGTGGTTGTGGGTGTTCCTGTTGGTGGTGGGTTGGGTGTGGTGTTTGCGGGTCAGGGGTCGCAGCGGTTGGGGATGGGGCGTGGGTTGTATGAGGCGTATCCGGTGTTCGCCGGGGCGTGGGATGAGGTGTGTGGGGAGCTGGACCGGTATTTGGACCGGCCTTTGGGTGAGGTGGTGTGGGGTGATGATGCTGAGTTGATGGGGGAGACGGCGTATACGCAGGCGGGTTTGTTCGCGCTTGAGGTGTCGTTGTTCGCGTTGGTGTCGTCCTGGGGTGTGAAGCCGGATTATCTGCTGGGTCACTCCATTGGTGAGTTGGCGGCGGCGTGTGTGGCGGGTGTGTGGTCGTTGGAGGATGCCGCCCGGGTGGTGGCCGCACGTGGCCGTTTGATGCAGGCGTTGCCGTCGGGTGGGGCGATGGTTTCGGTGGCGGCGCCGGAGGATGAGGTGCGGCCGCTGTTGACCGGTGGTGTGGCTATCGCGGCGGTGAATGGTCCCGAGTCGGTGGTGATCTCGGGGGGTAAGGATGAGGTCGCTGAGATTGCTGGTGTGTTGGCTGGGCGGGGGGTGCGGACGCGGTGGTTGCGGGTGAGTCATGCGTTTCATTCGTCGCGTATGGACGGGATGCTGGCTGAGTTCGGTGAGGTACTTGGGTCGGTGGAGTTCCGGACCCCGAACTTGCCGGTGGTGTCGAACGTATCCGGAGTGGTGGCGGGCGAGGAGCTGTGCTCGCCGGAGTATTGGGTGCGTCATGTGCGGGAGACCGTGCGCTTTGCCGACGGGCTGGAGACACTTCGTGGGCTGGGCGTCGGGTCCTTCCTGGAGCTGGGGCCCGATGGCACGTTGACCGCGCTGGCCGATGGCGACGGACTGCCCGTACTGCGTCCGGATCGGCCGGAGCCCCTTACCATGATGGCCGCTTTGGGCGGGCTGTATGTCCGGGGTGCGGAGGTGGATTGGCGGGCGGTGTTCCCGGGTGCTCGGCGTGTTGATGTGCCGACATACGCGTTCCAGCGTGAGCGGTTCTGGCTGGAGCCGTCGGCGGCCCAGCCCGCGACCAGCGCCGTTGACGCGGCGTTCTGGGAAGCCGTCGAGCGCGAGGATTTCGGTTCGTTCGGTATCGACGCCGGGCAACCGCTCAGCGCGGCTCTCCCCGCCCTGGCGGCATGGCGGCGGATGCGGCAGGAGCAATCGGTCATCGACGGCTGGCGATATCGGCTCGGGTGGGCGCCGATTCCGGGGGTCTCCGAGGAGGCCGTTCTCACCGGCACATGGCTGCTGGTGGTCGAGCCGGGCGGCGGCGCCGATGACCTGATGGGCGCGATGCGCACGGCGGGGGCTGCGGTGCGGATGGTGACGGTGGCAGAGGCCGCGGAGCTCGCAGAGGCCACGGAGCCGGAGATCGTCCAAGCCATGGCGGGTGTGGTGTCGCTGCTGCCCGTCGAGGAGACCGTCCTCTTGTTGCAGACGCTTCGTACGACTGCGCCGTTGTGGTGTGTCACTCGGGGTGCGGTCTCGGTGGTCGACGGGGATGTGGTGGATCCGGATCAGGCGGGTCTGTGGGGGCTTGGTCGAGTGATCGGTTTGGAGCATCCGGATCGCTGGGGTGGGTTGATCGATCTGCCGCCGGTTGTGGATGAGGGTGTCGGGGCTTGGCTGTGTCGGGTTCTGAGTGGGGGGACAGGGGAGGACCAGGTTGCGGTCCGTGCCCCTGGGGCGTGGGGTGCCCGGCTGACCCGGGTGACACCGGCGGCGGACACGTCCGCGGAGTGGCGTGGTCGTGGGACTGCTTTGGTCACCGGGGGTACGGGCGCGCTGGGCGGTCATGTGGCGCGTTGGCTGGCGGGGGCTGGTGTGGAGCGGATTGTGCTGGCGAGTCGTCGGGGGGCCGAGGCGCCCGGCGCGGCGGAGTTGGTGGCGGGATTGGAGACGCTGGGTGTGGTGGTGTCGGTGGTGGGGTGTGATGTGGCTGATCGGGGCGAGGTTGCCGCGTTGGTGGCGGGGATCGCGGATTTGCGCACCGTGGTTCATACGGCGGGTGTGCTGGATGACGGTGTGTTGGAGTCGTTGACGTCCGAGCGGATCCGGGAGGTGATGCGGGTCAAGGTGGCGGGGGCGCGGAATCTGGATGAGCTGACGCGGGGGCGGGATCTGGATGCCTTCGTGTTGTTCTCGTCGGCCGCGGGGACGATGGGAAACGCGGGTCAGGGGAGCTACGCGGCGGCCAACGCCGTTCTGGACGGACTGGCCCAGCGGCGCCGGGCCGAGGGACTGGTGGCCACGTCCCTTGCCTGGGGTGCCTGGGCCGACAGCGGTATGGGAGCGGCTCAGCGACAGCTTCCCGGAATGCCCCCGGAATTGGCGATCGCCGCACTTCAGCAGTCACTGGCAGCGGACGAGACCACGATGATGATCGCGGATGTGGAGTGGTCGAGCTTTGGCTCCCGGTTCACCGCCGTACGGCCGAGCCCGCTGCTGAGCGAGCTGCTGACGGTCGCCACTCCTCCCCTGGAACCGGTCGAGGAATTCGCCACCCGGCTGCGCGGCATGTCGCCGATCGAGCGCGATCGGGCGGTGCTGGAACTGGTCCGTACCCATGTGGCGGCCGTGCTGGGGCATGCGAAGCCCGCCTCCGTCGACCCCGCGCGGACCTTCCAGGAGGTCGGCTTCGACTCGCTCACCGCGGTGGAGCTGCGGAACCGGCTGGCCACCGCCACCGGCGTAGCGTTCCCGGCGTCGGTCATCTTCGACTATCCGACCACCGCGGCCCTCGCCGACCATGTCCGGGCCCAACTCGTCCCGGGCGAGACCGAGGACGATGCGACGTCCGTGCTCGACGAGCTGAACAGGCTCGAAGCGGTGTTGTCCGACCTGTCCCCGAGCGACCTGGCCGGTGCCGAGGTCGCCGCGAAGATCAAGAGCCTGCTGTCCCACTGGGGCGCGGCCACCAACCGTGACATTGAACTGGATTCCGCGACGGACGAGGAGATGTTCGACCTCCTCGGCAAGGAATTCGGTATCTCGTGAATCCGCCGTCGAGTTCGACTCCGAGCGAGTCCAGCACCGCGTTGAGAGGGCTGTCCTGTGGAGAATGAAGAGAAACTTCGTCATTACCTCAAAGAGGTCACGAAGGATCTGCGGCAGACCCGCCAGCGCTTGCAGGACATCGAGGCGAAGAGCCACGAGCCCATTGCGATCATCGGCATGAGCTGCCGTTTCCCCGGTGGCATCGCGACGCCGGAAGCGTTGTGGGACCTGGTGCGCGACGGTGGCGACGCGGTGTCGGAATTCCCGGTCGACCGTGGCTGGGACACGGAAGGTCTCTACGACCCGGAGGGCAGTTCCGGGAAGTCGGTCACCCGCTACGGCGGATTCCTCCATGGCATCGCCGATTTCGACGCGGCGCTCTTCGGGATATCCCCCCGGGAGGCCATCGCGATGGACCCGCAGCAGCGGCTGATGCTGGAGACTGCCTGGGAAGCGTTCGAGCGGGCCGGTGTCAACCGTGACGCCGTGCGGGGCAGCCTGACCGGGGTGTTCATCGGCACCAACGGCCAGGACTACGCGACGCTGCTCAGCGCGGCGCGGGACGATGTGCAAGGCCACCTCGGCACGGGCAGCGCGGCCAGCGTCCTCTCGGGACGAGTGGCCTACGCCTTCGGTCTCGAAGGGCCGACGGTCACCGTGGACACCGCGTGCTCGTCCTCTCTGATCGCCCTGCATCTGGCCGTCCGGGCGCTGCGCAACGGGGAGTGCGAGCTGGCGCTGGCGGGCGGCGTCACGGTGATGACGACGACGAACACCTTCGTCGAGCTGTCCAAACAGGGCGGGCTGGCGCCGGACGGCCGGTCCAAGGCGTTCGCGGCGGGCGCGGACGGCACCGGCTGGGGTGAGGGCGCCGGGATGCTGCTGGTGGAGCGGCTGTCCGACGCCGAACGGCACGGCCACCCGGTACTGGCGGTGGTGCGTGGCACCGCCGCCAACCAGGACGGCGCGTCGAACGGGCTGACCGCGCCCAACGGGCCCTCCCAGCGCCGGGTCATCCGCGCGGCACTGTCCGACGCCCAGCTCTCCACCGGCGATGTCGACGTGGTGGAGGCGCACGGCACCGGCACCAGGCTCGGGGACCCGATCGAGGCACAGGCCCTGCTGGACACCTACGGTCAGGATCGGGACCTGCCGTTGTGGCTGGGATCGGTCAAGTCGAACCTGGGCCACACCCAGGCCGCCGCGGGCGTCGCCGGGGTCATCAAGATGGTGCTCGCCATGCGCCACGGCGTACTGCCGCGCACCCTGCACGTGGACGAGCCGACCCCGCATGTGGACTGGTCCGCCGGCGCGGTGCGCCTGCTCACGGAGCGGACTCCCTGGCCGGAGAACGACCGTCCGCGCAGGGCGGGAGTCTCCGCCTTCGGCGTGAGTGGCACCAACGCCCACGCGATC
Organism: Streptomyces sp. CY-1; assembly: GCF_047218265.1. NCBI lineage: Bacteria > Bacillati > Actinomycetota > Actinomycetes > Kitasatosporales > Streptomycetaceae > Streptomyces > Streptomyces sp. CY-1. Next base: position 1,194,883 of record NZ_CP178393.1, on the reverse strand, counting down.
CTGGAACAGGCACCGGAGGCCGAGCGCACCGATCCGCCGCGGACCGAACCGGTGGCGGTGCCCTGGGTGCTCTCGGGCCAGGGCGAGGCCGGTCTGCGCGCGTTCGCGGCCCGGCTCGCCACCGTGGCCACCGAAGCGGACCCCAGCGACCTCGGATGGACCCTCGCCGCCACCCGCTCGGCGCTGTCACACCGCGCCGTGGTCATCGGATCCACCCCGTCGGACCTGCTGAACGGCCTTGCCGCGGTGGCCGCCGGAGACCCGGCCCCGAACGTGGTGGAGGGAGTGGCCGGTCCCGACACCGGCGTGGTGTTCGTCTTTCCCGGCCAGGGCTCGCAGTGGGCCGGTATGGCCGTGGAACTGCTGGACTCCTCCCCGGCCTTCGCCCGCCGGTTCGCCCAGTGCGCCCGTGCACTGGAGACGCATCTCGACTGGTCCATCGAGGACGTGGTGCGCTCCGTGCCCGGTGCGCCCTCGCTCGACCTCATCGAGGTCGTCCAGCCGGTTCTGTTCACCATGATGGTGTCCCTCGCCGAGCTGTGGTCCTCCTACGGGATCACTCCCTCCGCCGTGGTCGGGCACTCCCAGGGCGAGATCGCGGCCGCCTGTGTGGCCGGGGCGCTGTCGCTGGAGGACGCGGCCAAGGTGGTGGTGTTGCGCAGCCGCCTGTTCGCCGAAACGCTGGTGGGCAACGGTGCGATCGCCTCGGTCGCCCTGCCGGCGGAACAACTGGCCACCCGGATCGAGCCGTGGGGCGAACGCCTCGCGGTGGCCGGGGTGAACGGGCCCGCGGCGGCCACGGTGGCCGGCGACCCGCAAAGTCTCCAGGAGTTCGTGGCCGCATGCCAGGCGGACGGCGTACGCGCGCGTGTCGTGCCCGCCACGGTGGCATCCCATGGCCCTCAGGTGGAACCGCTGCGCGAACGGCTGCTCGCTCTGCTGGCCGACGTGGCGCCCCGCCAGTCCACCGTGCCGTTCTACTCCACGGTGACCGGCGGACTCCTGGACACCACCGAACTCGACGCGGACTACTGGTTCTGGAACGCCCGCAAGCCCATCGACTTCCTGGGCGCGCTCCAGGCCCTGTTCTCCGACGGCCACCGCGTCTTCGTGGAATCGAGCACCCACCCCGCCCTGACCATGGGCATCCAGGACACGGCGGACGCCTCCGGCGAATCCGTGGTGGTCACCGGCTCGCTGCGCCGTGGCCAGGGCGGGCTCGCCCAGTTCTTCTCGGCCATGGCGCGGCTTCAGGTGCACGGCATACGGGTGGACTGGCCCGCGGCCTTCGGCGAGGCGCGGCGGGTGGAGCTGCCGACCTACCCGTTCCAGCGGGAGCGTTACTGGCTGACGCCCCGGCCCGGGCACGGTGACGCCTCCGCGCTGGGGCTGGGCGCGCTCGACCACCCCCTCCTCGGGGCCACGGTCGCGCTGCCCGAGTCCGGCGGCTGCCTGCTCACCGGTCGGCTGTCCCTGGCCACCCACTCCTGGCTGGCCGATCACGCCCTCTCCGGTGCGGTGTTGCTGCCGGGGACGGGGTTTGTGGAGTTGGTGTTGCAGGCGGGGTTGGGGTTGGGGTGTGGGGTGGTTGAGGAGTTGACGTTGGAGGGGCCGTTGGTGTTGCCGGAGCGGGGTGAGGTGGAGGTTCAGGTTTCGGTGGGTGGTGCCGGTGAGGGGGGTCGCCGGTCGGTGTCGGTGTTTTCGTGTCGGGAGGGTGAGTGGGTTCGGCATGCGGTGGGTGTGGTGGGGGTGGCGGGTGGTGGGGTGTCGGCTGTGGAGGTGTGGCCGCCGGTGGGTGCGGAGCGGGTTGGGGTGGAGGGGGTTTATGAGGCGTTGGCGGAGCGGGGGTATGCGTATGGGCCGGTGTTCCAGGGGTTGCGGGAGGCCTGGCGCCGGGGAGACGAGGTCTTCGTCGAGGTGGCGGTGGCCCAGGAGGCCCGGGGGGACGCGGCCCGGTGCGCGATCCATCCCGCGCTGCTCGATGCCGCGCTCCATGGGGTGCGATTCGGCGACTTCGTAACCGACGACGGCCAGGCTTATGTGCCGTTCTCCTGGAGCGGCGTCACGTTGCACGCGGTCGGTGCGACGGTCCTGCGCGTCACCCTGACCCCGGCCGGCCGCGACGCGATCGCCCTCCGGGCCACGGATGTCACCGGCGCGCCCGTCCTGTCGGCACGCTCACTGGCTCTGCGGCCGGTCTCCGCTCAGCAGCTCAACGACGGGCGGGGGAGCAGGACCGATGCGTTGTATCGGGTGGAGTGGGTGGATGTGGGTGTGTGTGGGGTGGGGTCGGTTGTGGAGTGGGGTGAGGTGGTTTCGGGTGGTGTGGTGCCGGGGTGTGTGGTGTTGTCGGGGGTTGATGTGGTGGGTGTGTTGGAGGTTTTGCGGTTGTGGGTGGGGGATGAGCGGTTTGGTGGTTCGCGGTTGGTGGTGGTGACGCGGGGTGCGGTGTCTGTGGGTGGTGAGGGTGTGGTGGATGTGGGTGGTGGTGCGGTGTGGGGGTTGGTGCGTTCGGCGCAGTCGGAGCATCCGGGTCGGTTTGTGTTGGTGGATGTGGGTGTTGATGGGGATGTGGGTGTGGTTGCGGATGTGGTGGGGTTGGGTGAGTCGGAGGTTGCGGTGCGTGGGGGTCGGGTGTGGGTGCCGCGTTTGGTGGGTGTGAGTGCGGCTGGTGCTGGTGGGGGTGCTGGTGCTGGTGGGGGTGTGGTGGCTGGTGTTAGGGGTGGTGTGGCGTTGGTGACGGGTGGGACGGGGTTGTTGGGTGGTTTGGTGGCGCGTCATTTGGTGTCGGTGTATGGGGTGGGTGAGGTGGTGTTGGTGAGTCGTCGGGGGTGGGGTGCGCCGGGTGTTGGGGGTTTGGTTGGGGAGTTGGAGGGGTTGGGTGCTCGGGTGCGGGTGGTGGCGTGTGATGTGGGGGATCGGGGTGCGGTGGCGGAGTTGGTGGGGTCGGTTGAGGGGTTGAGTGTGGTGGTGCATGCGGCGGGTGTGGTGGATGACGGGGTGGTGGGTTCGTTGGATGGGGGTCGGTTGGTGGGGGTGTTGGGGCCGAAGGCGTTGGGGGCTTGGTATTTGCATGAGTTGACGTGTGGGTTGGATCTGTCGGCGTTTGTGTTGTTCTCGTCGGCGGCGGGTGTGTTGGGGAATGCGGGGCAGGGGAGTTATGCGGCGGCGAATGGGTTTCTGGATGCGTTGGCTGTTCATCGGCGGGGGCAGGGGTTGCCGGGGGTGTCGATCGCGTGGGGGTTCTGGCAAGAACGCAGCGAGCAGACCGAGCACCTGACGGGCGACGATCTGGCGCGTGCCCACGCGGTCCCGATGCCCACCTCCCAGGCACTGGAACTGTTCGACGCGGCGCTCGCCGCCGATGAGGCGATGGTGCTGGCCGCACCGCTGGACCTCCAGGCATGGGCGGGCACCGACAATCTGCCCGCCGTCCTACGCGACCTGGTCCGCCCGCGGATCCGGCGTGCTGCCCAGGCAGTAGACGTCCCCGACTCGGCCTCCGCGCTCGAACACCGGCTGGCCGCCGTGGACCGCGCCGAGTGGGATCAGGCCGTACTCGACCTCGTGCGCAATCACATCGCGGCGGTACTGCGCCACGCGTCCACGGAATCGGTCGACACCGCGCGGACCTTCCAGGAAATCGGCTTCGACTCGCTGACCGCGGTGGAACTGCGCAACCGGATCAGCGCGGCCACCGGCGTACGGCTGCCCGCCACCGCCGTCTTCGACTATCCGACACCGCATGCGCTCGCCGAGCATCTGCTGGCCGAAGTCCTCGGCACGGACAGCGGCGCCGTCGTCACACCGGCCGGGGGCTCGCTCGTCGCCGACGATCCGATCGTGATCGTCGGAATGAGCTGCCGCTACCCCGGCGGGATCACCTCACCGGAAGCGCTGTGGGACCTGGTGCGCTCGGGCGGCGACGCGATATCCGTCCTGCCGACCGACCGCGGCTGGGACCTGGACAGTCTCTACGATCCGGATCCGGATCGCCCCGGTACGTCGTATGCCCGCAGCGGTGGATTCGTCTACGACGCGGCCGAGTTCGACGCCGGGTTCTTCGGGATCTCGCCGCGCGAGGCCGCGGCCATGGACCCGCAGCAGCGGCTGCTCCTGGAGACATCATGGGAGGTGTTCGAGCGCGCGGGTATCCCCGCCACCTCCGTCAAGGGCGAGCGGATCGGTGTGTTCACCGGCGTGATGCACCACGACTACCTCACCCGACTGTCGACCACTCCGGACGGTGTCGAGGGGTATCTGGGCACGGGCGCGGCGGCCGGCGTCGCCTCGGGCCGCGTGGCCTACACCTTCGGCCTCGAGGGCCCGGCCGTCACCGTGGACACGGCCTGCTCGTCGTCGCTGGTGGCACTGCACCTCGCCATACAGGCGCTGCGCCTCGGCGAGTGCTCGCTCGCGCTGGCCGGTGGCGTGACGGTGATGTCCACCCCCACCGTCTTCGTGGAATTCTCCCGCCAGCGCGGGCTCGCACCGGACGGCACCTGCAAGGCGTTCGCGGGAGCGGCGGACGGCACCGGCTTCGCAGAAGGCATCGGCATGCTGCTGGTCGAACGGCTTTCTGATGCTGAGCGCCATGGGCATCCGATCCTTGCGGTGGTGCGGGGTTCTGCGGTGAATCAGGATGGTGCGTCGAATGGGTTGACGGCGCCGAATGGTCCGTCGCAGCAGCGGGTGATCCGGCAGGCGCTGGCCGGCGCCGGGCTCGCCACTCGGGATGTCGATGCGGTGGAGGCGCACGGTACGGGGACCACGCTGGGTGATCCGATCGAGGCGCAGGCCCTGTTGGCCACGTACGGTCAGGATCGGGATCCGGATCGGCCGTTGCTGCTGGGTTCGGTGAAGTCGAATATTGGTCATACGCAGGCGGCGGCGGGTGTGGCCGGTGTGATCAAGATGGTGATGGCGATGCGCCACGGTGTGCTGCCGCAGAGCCTCCACATCGATGAGCCGACCCCGCATGTGGACTGGTCCAGCGGCGCGGTGCGGCTCCTGGGCGAGCAGACGGCGTGGCCGGAGGCCGGACGGCCCCGTCGCGCCGGAGTCTCATCGTTCGGCATCAGTGGAACGAACGCACACCTGATTATCGAGCAGGCGCCGATGTCGACGGCCGCGGAGCGGCCCGACGACGCCGAAGCAGGCGCGACGGTCCCGTGGATCGTCTCGGGCCGGGACCGGCGCGCCGTTCGCGCACAGGCGGAACGACTGCGCGCACACCTGATGAGCCACCCAGACGGGAACGTGGCGGACATCGGCTTCTCGCTGTTCACCAGCCGCGCGACGCTGGAACATCGGGCGGTGGTGCTCGGCGGCGATCACACCGCACTGCTGGCCGGACTGGCGGCCCTGGCACAGGACGAACCGGCACCGGGCGTGGTGGAGGTAGCGGACGCGGCCGAGCCGGGACGCTCGGTGGTGTTCGTCTTCCCGGGGCAGGGGTCGCAGTGGGTCGGGATGGCGTTGGAGTTGCTGGAGTCCTCGCCGGTGTTCGCGCGGCGGATGGGCGAATGTGCGGATGCGCTGGCTCCGCTGGTGGAGTGGTCGCTGTCGGACGTGCTGGCGGATGAACGAAAGCTGGCTCGTGTCGATGTGGTGCAGCCGGTGCTGTGGGCGGTGATGGTGTCCCTGGCGGAGTTGTGGCGTTCGTACGGTGTGGTGCCGTCGGCCGTGGTGGGTCACTCACAGGGCGAGATCGCGGCGGCGTGTGTTGCGGGTGGTTTGTCGCTGGCGGACGGGGCGCGGGTGGTGGTGCTGCGCAGCAAGGCGCTGCTGGCGTTGTCGGGTCGGGGTGGGATGGTGTCCGTCCCGGTGCCCGCCGACCAACTGCGCGACCGCCCCGGGCTGTCGGTGGCGGCGGTGAACGGCCCCGCGACGACGGTGGTGTCCGGTGCGGATGAGGTGCTGGACACGGTGCTTGCGGAGTTCCCGGAGGCCAAGCGGATCCCGGTGGACTACGCCTCCCACTCGCCCCAGATCGACGGGATCCGTGATGAACTGCTGACGGCCCTGGCGTCCATCGAGCCGCGCACCGGAACGACCCTCTTCCACTCCACGGTGGCCGGACGGCCCATCGACACCGCGCAACTGGACGCGGACTACTGGTATCGCAATCTGCGCGAGACAGTGGAGCTCGAGCAGGTCACCCGTGGCGCGCTGGAGGGCGGCCACCACACCTTCATCGAGATCAGCCCTCACCCCGTCCTGACCACGGGCCTGCGCGAAACGCTCGACGACGCGGGCGCGAACGGCGGACTCGTACTGGCCTCACTGCGCCGGGACGACGGTGGCCTCGTCCGCTTCCTCAGCGCGTTGGCCGAGGCGTACGCACACGGTGTCGAGGTCGACTGGCTGCCGCTGTTCCCCGGCGCCCGCCGGGTGGACCTGCCGACGTACGCCTTCCAACGGGAGCGCTACTGGCTGGACGCCCCGCCGCCCGAGATCTCCACCGGCACGGTCGACACGGACTTCTGGGACACCGTCGAGCGTGAGGACCTCGAATCGCTCGCCGGGGCGCTCCGCGTCGACGGGCAGTCGCTGCGCGAAGTGGTGCCCGCCCTGTCCCAGTGGCGGCGCGAACGCCGTGATGTCTCCACCATCGACTCATGGCGGTACAAGATCCGCTGGAAGCCGCTCACCGCGCCCGCCACATCGCCGGCGGGCACCTGGCTGGTCGTGGTCTCCCATGCGGAGGCCGAGCACGAGTGGGTCGCGGGGGTGACCGGTGCACTGATCCGCCACGGTGCCGAGCCCGTCATGGTCGTTCTCGGCGAGCCCGAACTGGACCGTGCCACGCTGGCCGACCGGCTGGGCGCCGTTCTGGCCGACACCCCCCGGATCAGCGGTGTGGTGTCGCTGACCGCGCTGGACGAAAGCCCGCACCCCGCGTACCCCTCGGTCCCCCAGGGATACGCGATGACGCTGTTGCTTTCGCAGGCGCTCGGAGACGCCGGTCTGGAAGCCCCGATGTGGTGCCTCACCCAGCGTGGCGTCTCGCTCGGCTACGGCGTCGGCGTCGGTGGCGGTGCAGGAAGCGATGCCAAAACCGGTGGCGAAGGCCACCTGGCCGTCCGCCGAAAGCAGGCCCTGGCCTGGGGCCTCGGCAAGGTGATCGCCCTGGAACAGCCGCTGCGCTGGGGCGGTTTGATCGACCTGCCCGAGAGCGTGGACCCGCGTACCCAGGACCACCTGGCCGGTGTGCTGTCCGGCACCTCGGGCGAGGATCAGGTGGCGATCCGACCGAGTGGGCTCTTCGGCCGGAGGCTGGCGCATGCGCCGGCCCGCGAGCGCGGCGGGGCCTGGCAACCTCGCGGCACCGTACTGGTCACCGGCGGCACCGGAGCGTTGGGTGGCCATGTCGCCCGATGGCTGGCCGGCCGGGGCGCCGAACATGTGGTGCTGACCAGCCGCCGGGGCATGGCCGCGCCGGGCGCCGAGCGGCTGGCCGGAGAACTGGAGGCGCTCGGCGCCCGGGTGACGGTGGCGGCGTGCGACGTCGGCGACCGGGACGCCCTGGCCGCGTTGCTGGCCGAGGTCGGACCGCTGACCGCGGTGGTGCACACCGCGGCGGTGCTCGATGACGGCACCCTGAACTCGCTCACCACCGAGCAACTGCAACGAGTGCTGCGCGTCAAGACCGACGGCGCGGTGCATCTGCACGAACTGACCCGGGACATGGATCTGTCCGCCTTCGTCCTCTTCTCCTCGCTGTCGGGCACACTGGGCGCACCCGGACAGGGCAACTACGCACCCGGCCATGTCTTCGTGGACACGCTGGCCGAGCAGCGCCGCGCCGAGGGCCTGGCCGCCACCTCCATCGCCTGGGGTCTGTGGGCCGGTGACGGCATGGGCGAGGGCGGGGTGGGCGAGGTGGCCCGCCGCCACGGCGTACCGGAGATGGCGCCGGAGATGGCGGTCGCGGCCATGGCACGCGCCGTCGAGCAGGACGACACCGTCGTCACGGTCGCCGAGATCGACTGGGACCGGCACTATGTCGCCTTCACCGCGACCCGCCCCAGCCCGCTGCTGTCCGAACTCCCTGAGGTACGGGCGCTGATCGACGCCGGAGTCGGTCAGGAGAGCGCCGAGCCGGGCCACGAGCGCTCGGAATTCGCCGAGCGGATCGCCGGGATGGCCGACGCCGACCGGGATCGCGCGGTGCTGGACCTGGTCCGGCGCCATGTCGCGGTCGTGCTCGGGCACGCCGGCCCGGACGCGATCGACCCCGGCCGGGCCTTCCAGGAGAGCGGCTTCGACTCGGTCACCGCGGTCGAACTGCGTAACCGGCTCAACCGGGCCACCGGCCTCCGGCTGCCGGCCACCCTGACGTACGACCAGCCCACCCCGCTGGCGATGGCGGAGTACCTCTGCGGCGAACTGCTGCACGGTGGCCAGGACCGCTCGGCCCCGGCCGTCCCGGTCCAGGCGATCGGCGCGGTGGACGACGAGCCCATCGCGATCGTCGGGATGAGCTGCCGCTTCCCGGGGGACGTCATGTCTCCCGAGGATCTGTGGCGTCTGCTCGCCGACGGCTCCGACGCCATCGGCCCGTTCCCCGAGAACCGGGGCTGGGACACCGCGAACCTGTTCCACCCGGACCCCGACCACCGGGGCACCTCCTCCACCCGAGCGGCCGCGTTCGTCGCCGGAGCCGGTGAGTTCGACGCCGGATTCTTCGGGATCTCCCCGCGCGAAGCGGTGGCGATGGACCCGCAACAGCGGCTGCTGCTCGAGGTGTCATGGGAGGCGCTGGAGCGGGCCGGCATCGACCCCACGACGCTGCGGGGCAGCGAGACCGGCGTGTTCACGGGAACGAACGGCCAGGACTACGCGGCCCTGCTGAAGGCGGACGAGACGGGCGACTTCGAGGGCCGGGTGGGCACGGGCAACTCGGCATCGGTGATGTCCGGCCGGGTCTCCTACGTCCTTGGTCTCGAAGGCCCCGCGCTGACCGTGGACACGGCGTGTTCATCGTCGCTGGTGGCCCTGCACCTGGCGGTACGGGCCCTGCGGTCCGGCGAGTGCTCGCTGGCCCTGGCGGGTGGCGCGAGCGTCATGACGACCGCCGGTATCTTCGTGGAATTCTCCCGCCAGCGTGCCCTGGCTGCCGATGGACGCTGCAAGGCGTTCGCGGCGGCGGCGGACGGCACCGGCTGGGGCGAGGGCGCCGGAATGCTGGTGGTGGAGCGGCTGTCCGATGCCGAGCGCCATGGGCATCCGATCCTTGCGGTGGTGCGGGGTTCTGCGGTGAATCAGGATGGTGCGTCGAATGGGTTGACGGCGCCGAATGGTCCGTCGCAGCAGCGGGTGATCCGGCAGGCGCTGGCGAACGCCCGCTTGTCCACGGTGGATGTGGACGCGGTGGAGGCGCACGGTACGGGTACGACGCTGGGTGATCCGATCGAGGCGCAGGCGTTGTTGGCCACCTACGGTCAGGGCCGGGATCCGGAGCGGCCGGTGCTCCTGGGTTCGATCAAGTCGAATATTGGTCATACGCAGGCGGCGGCGGGTGTGGCCGGTGTGATCAAGATGGTGATGGCGATGCGCCACGGTGTGCTGCCGCAGAGCCTTCACATCGATGAGCCGACTCCTCATGTGGACTGGTCCACCGGCGCGGTGGAACTCCTGAGCGCGCGGAAGGCATGGCCGGAGGCCGGACGGCCCCGCCGCGCCGGAGTGTCCGCATTCGGGGTGAGCGGCACGAACGCCCATGTGATCCTGGAGCAGGCCCCCGAGCCGGTCTCCGAGCCCGAGCTCTCGCCGGAACGCGACGGCTCTGGGGTCGTCCCGTGGGTGGTGTCGGGTGCGAGCGAAGCCGGTGTCCGCGCACAGGCCGAGCGCCTCATGGCCTTTGTCGGCGACCGGCCGGACCTGAGCCCGGTGGATGTCGGCTGGTCGCTGGCGTCGACCCGCGCCGCCTTGCCACACCGTGCCGTGGTCGTCGGCGCTGACCGCGATGACCTCCTCCGTGGGCTGGCGGCCGTGGCCAGTGGCGGCGCCGCGATCGGCGAGGCCGGATCGCCTACTGGAGTGGTGTTTGTCTTCCCGGGTCAGGGGTCGCAGTGGGTCGGGATGGCGTTGGAGTTGCTGGAGTCCTCGCCGGTGTTCGCGCGGCGGATGGGCGAGTGCGCCGATGCGCTGGCTCCGCTGGTGGAGTGGGCGCTGCCGGATGTGCTGGCGGATGAACGAGCGCTGGGCCGGGTGGATGTGGTGCAGCCGGTGCTGTGGGCGGTGATGGTGTCGCTGGCGGAGTTGTGGCGTTCGTACGGTGTGGTGCCGTCGGCGGTGGTGGGTCATTCGCAGGGTGAGATCGCGGCGGCGTGTGTGGCAGGTGGTCTGTCCTTGGCGGATGGCGCGCGGGTGGTGGTGCTGCGCAGCAAGGCGTTGCTGGCGTTGTCGGGTCGGGGTGGGATGGTGTCGGTCCCGGTGCCCGCCGACCAAGTGCGCGACCGCCCCGGGCTGTCGGTGGCGGCGGTGAACGGCCCGGCGTCCACGGTGGTGTCGGGTGCGGTCGACGTGCTGGATGCCGTGCTCGCGGAGTTCCCGGAGGCCAAGCGGATCCCGGTGGACTACGCCTCGCACTCCCCACAGGTGGAGGAGATCCAGGAAGAACTGGCCCAGGCTCTGGCGGGCGTGGAGCCGCGCGGCGGGCAGGTTCCGTTCTATTCGACGGTGACCGGGCGGCTGACGGACACCGCGGAGCTGGACGCCGGGTACTGGTACCGAAACCTGCGCGAGACCGTGGAGTTCCAGTCCACGATCGAGGGATTGCTGGAGCTCGGACACACGGTATTTGTCGAGGCCAGCCCGCATCCGGTGCTGACCATCGGCATCCAGGACACCGCCGACGCCACCGACACCCCCATCATCACCACCGGATCGCTGCGCCGCGACAACGGCGGCCCGGTCTCCTTCCTCGGCACCGTCGGCAGGCTGTTCACCGAGGGTGTGCCGGTGGACTGGCGGCCGCTGTTCGCCGAGGCGGGGGCGCGGAGGGTCGATCTCCCGACCTATGCGTTCCAGCATGAGTGGTTCTGGCTGGATCCGGTGTGTGGCGCGACCGATGTCGCAGGCGCGGGCCTTGTCGGTCTCGATCACCCCTTGCTGAGCGCGGTGTTGCCACTGCCCGAATCCGACGGCTGTGTGCTGACCGGCTCGCTCTCCATGGCCACCCACCCCTGGCTGCGCGATCACACCGTCCTGGACAGGGTGTTGCTGCCGGGCACCGGATTCGTGGAGCTGGCCGTACAAGCGGGGCTGCACATGGACTGCCGCACGCTGGACGAGCTGACCCTCCAGGCGCCGCTCGTGCTGCCCGCACACGGAGACGTACAGATCCAGGTGGCGGTCGGCGGACCGGACGAGAGCGGTCGCCGGTCGGTCACCGTGTACTCCAGGCCGGGCCGGGACCGGGCCTGGGTACGGCACGCCACCGGCACCATCAGCCCCGGTGACGACACGGCTCCCGTGGACCGGATGGCGTGGCCGCCGGAGGACGCCACACGGGTCGATCTCACCGATGTCTACGCCGAGATGAGCACCCGCGGTTACGCGTACGGGCCCGTCTTCCAGGGGCTGCACACGGCATGGCGGCGCGGTGACGAGGTGTTCGCCGAGGTGGCCTTGGACGAGAGGGCCGCGAGCGACGCGGGCCGCTTCGGCGTCCATCCCGCCCTGCTGGACGCCGCCCTGCACGGCGCCGGACTGGGCGCGTTCGTGGCCGAACCAGGCCGACCGCACCTTCCGTTCGCCTGGACCGGTGTCACCCTGCACGCCGTCGGTGCCACCACCTTGCGGGTCGCGCTGTCACCGGCGGGCCCGGACGCCATCTCGCTCCTGGCGATGGACGGCACCGGGGCACCGGTGCTGTCGGCGGAGTCTCTGGTCCTGCGTCCGGTGTCCGACGGCGGGCTCGGCGATGCCCACTATGACGCGCTGTTCCGGGTGGACTGGACCGAACTCGCCCTGCCCGGCTCGCCCGACAACTCGGCCGAAGAGGACTCCCCCGCCATCGAGTCGGCGGCCCAACTGGCCGAGCTGGCGACGGTCCAGCCCCAAGCCGGGGCGGTGGTGTTCAGGCTTTCCGCCGCTGAGGAGAGTCCGGCGGGTGTGTACGCCCTCAGCAGCCACGTCCTCGAGGTCGCGCAGGCGTGGCTGGCGGACGACCGGTTCGGGGACGCCCGCCTCGTCGTGATGACGCGGGGCGCGGTCGCGGCCATGGCCGGTGAGAATCCGGAGAGCCTCGCCGCCGCCGCGGTCTGGGGTCTCATACGCACCGCGCAGACCGAGAACCCCGGCCGTTTCGTGCTCGTGGACACGGTGGACGAGGATCCATCCGTATGGTCCGCGCTCCCGGCATTGCTCACCGTCGACGAACCGCAGGTGGCCATCCGGGCCGGGAAGGCGCTGGTACCCAGGCTGGTACGGGCCACCCCGCCGGCGTTGCCGATCCCGGCGGAAACGGACACCTGGCGGCTGGAGGCCGACGGCGAGGGCACTTTGGAGCACCTGGTCCTCGCGCCCTGCGCGGAGGTGTCCAGGCCACTGGCCGCGGGCGAGGTCCGGGTGGCCATGCACGCGGCCGGGGTCAACTTCCGTGACGTCCTCCTGGCCTTGGGGATGTACCCGGACAAGGCCGGTCTGCTGGGCAGCGAAGGCGCCGGAACGGTGCTGGAGGTCGGCTCCGGAGTAGCCGGAATGGCACCCGGGGACCGGGTGATGGGTCTGTTCTCCGGGGCCTTCGGGCCGGTGGCGATCACCGACCACCGGCTGGTGGCCCCGATCCCGGCCGACTGGTCCTTCCCGCGGGCCGCCGCCACCCCGATCGCCTTCCTCACCGCGATGTACGCGTTGGTCGACCTTGCCGATGTGCGCAGCGGCGAGTCCGTGCTGGTGCACGCGGCAGCCGGTGGCGTCGGAATGGCGGCAGTGCAGGTGGCCCACTGGCTGGGCGCCGAGGTGTTCGCCACCGCCAGTCCGGCCAAATGGGATGCGGTGCGCGAATGCGGTGTCGCCCCGCAGCGGATCGCGTCCTCCCGCTCGACGGAGTTCGCGGAACACTTCCGCTCGGACGCACCGGACGGGGTGGACGTCGTACTCAACTCGCTGACCGGCGAACTCCTCGACTCCTCACTCGGACTGCTGCGCCCCGGCGGGCGGCTGATCGAGATGGGCAGGACCGACCTCCGGGACGCCGACGAGGTGATGGCGCGCCACGGCGTGGCGTACCGGGCCTTTGAGCTGCTCGACGCCGGCCCCGACCGGATCCACCGACTACTCACCGAACTGCTCTCCCTGTTCCACCAGGGCGTGTTCACCCCGCTGCCACTGCGGATCCAGGACGTACGGCAGGCGGATGACGCCTTCCGCCAGCTCTCCCAGGCGCGGCACATCGGCAAACTGGCCCTCACCATCCCGCGACCGCTCTCCGGCGGCACCGTACTGATCACCGGCGGCACCGGGACTCTGGGCGGGCTGGTGGCTCGCCATCTGGTGCACGAGCACGAGGTGACGGAACTGGTGCTGGCCGGCCGTCGCGGCAACACCGCTCCGGACGTGGCGGAGCTGGTCGCCGACCTGGAAGCCGCCGGGGCGCACGTGCGCGTGGCCGCATGCGATGTGTCGGACCGGGACGCCATTGCCGCGTTGGTCGACTCGCTGCCGAATCTGCGGGGCGTGGTGCACACGGCCGGTGTCCTCGACGACGCCGTGATCGGGTCGCTCACCCCGGAGCGGCTGCGCACGGTGCTGCGCCCCAAGGCGGACGCCGCATGGCATCTGCACGAACTGACCCGGGACCGGGACCTGGCCGAGTTCGTGTTGTTCTCATCTGCTGCCGGTGTGCTCGGTGGCCCGGGGCAGGGCAATTACGCGGCGGCCAACGCCTTCCTGGACGCGCTGGCCGCACGCCGCCGGGCGCAGGGACTGCCCGCGACCTCCCTGGCCTGGGGCTTCTGGGAGCAGCGCAGCGGACTGACCGAACACCTGACCACCGACCGGCTCGCCCGATCCGGCGTCCGCTCGCTGTCCACCGAAGAGGGATTGGCCCTCTTCGACGCCGCCCGGGCGAACGGCGACACCCTGCTGGTGCCGATGCGGTACGAACCGTCCTCACCGGCCGCAGAGCCGGTGCCCGCCCTGCTGCGGGGCCTCGTACGCGCTCCGCTCGCAGCTCCGCTCGCCCGCGCCCTTCCGGGCCCGGCCGACGCGATGAACAACGATGGGTACGACGCTCTCGCGGGGCTGGCGGAGGACGAACGCCTCGCCGCTCTGCTCGACCTGGTCCGCCGGCAGGCGGCGGCCGTGCTCGGCCACGGCGGCCCGGAATCGGTGACCCCGCAGCGGCCGTTCAAGGAACTCGGCTTCGACTCGCTCTCCGCCGTGGAACTGCGCAACAGGCTGCGCACGGCGACCGGACGACGGTTGCAGGCCACCTTGATCTTCGACCACCCCACTCCGGCCGCGCTCGCCCGCCATCTCGACGCCGAGCTGTTCGGCTTCACGGATGGGGCGGTGTCCGTACCGGCACCCGTGGTGGCGCACCCGGCCGACGAGCCGATCGCCATCGTCGGCATGAGCTGTCGGCTCCCGGGTGGTGTGGACTCCCCGGAGTCGCTGTGGCGGCTGCTGGAGAGCGGCGCGGACGCCATATCGGAGCTCCCGGCCGACCGCGGCTGGGACCTTGACGCGCTCTACGACCAGGACCGGAGCCGGCCCGGCACGACATACGCCAGGACCGGCGGCTTCCTCGAGAACGCGGCGGACTTCGACGCGGGATTCTTCACCATCTCCCCTCGAGAGGCGCTGGCCGCCGACCCTCAGCAACGCCTGTGGCTCGAGGCGTGCTGGGAAGCCTTCGAACGCGCCGGTATCGATCCCCTCGCCCTGAAGGGCACCCGAACCGGGGTGTTCGCGGGCGCCGCTTCGACTACGTACGGCGCGGGCCAGGCCGCCACTCCGGACGGCTCCGAGGGATATCTGCTCACCGGGAACTCCACCTCCGTCATCTCCGGCCGCGTGGCCTACACCCTCGGCCTCGAAGGCCCCGCCGTCACCGTGGACACCGCGTGCTCCTCCTCGCTGGTCAGCGTGCACTGGGCCTGCGAGTCCCTGCGCCGTGGCGAAAGCACACTGGCGCTGGCGGGTGGCGTGGCCGTGATGACGACACCGGATCTGCTGGTGGAGTTCTCCCGCCAGCGCGGACTCGCACCGGACGGGCGGTGCAAGGCATTCGCCGCCGCCGCCGACGGCACCGGGTTCGCCGAAGGCGCCGGGGTGCTCGTCCTGGAGCGGCTGTCCGACGCCGAACGGAACGGCCACCGGGTGCTGGCGGTGGTGCGTGGTTCGGCCGTCAACCAGGACGGTGCATCCAACGGGCTGACGGCGCCGAATGGTCCGTCGCAGCAGCGGGTGATCCGGCAGGCGCTGGCGAGCGCCGGGCTTGCGGCTCGCGATGTGGATGCGGTGGAGGCGCACGGTACGGGGACGACGCTGGGTGATCCGATCGAGGCACAGGCCCTGTTGGCCACCTACGGTCAGGACCGGGACCCGGAGCGGCCGTTGCTGCTGGGCTCGGTGAAGTCCAACATCGGACACACCCAGGCGGCCGCGGGTGCCGCCGGACTCATCAAGATGGTTCTGGCCCTGCGCAACGGTGTGCTGCCACGAACCCTGCATGTCGATGAGCCCTCCCCGCACGTCGACTGGAACGCCGGGGCCATCGAGCTGCTGACCGAGCAGACCATGTGGCCCGACCAGGGCCGACCGCGCCGCGCCGGGGTGTCCGCGTTCGGAGTGAGCGGCACCAACGCCCATGTGATCCTCGAACAGGCACCGGAGCTGGACGAGAACGGTGAGTCGGACACCGAACGGGCGGGGCTGCCCGTGGTGCCATGGGTGCTCTCGGGCGCTGGGGCGGCCGGGCTACGGGCGCAGGCCCAGCGGTTGGCATCCTTCGTGCGGCAGAACCCCGAACTCGACCCGGTGGATGTGGGATGGTCCCTGGTCGAGACCCGCGCGACCCTGTCGCACCGCGGGGTCGTCGTGGGCGCGGACCGCGCGGAACTGCTGCGCGAGCTGGACGCCATCGAGACCGGCGGCGCTGCCCAGCCCGGTCGCTCGGTGGTGTTTGTCTTCCCGGGGCAGGGGTCGCAGTGGGTCGGGATGGCGTTGGGGCTGATGGAGTCCTCGCCGGTGTTCGCGGGGCGGATGCGTGAGTGTGCGGATGCGCTTGCTCCGTTGGTGGAGTGGTCGTTGTGGGATGTGCTGGGTGATGAGGTGGCGTTGGGACGGGTGGATGTGGTGCAGCCGGTGTTGTGGGCGGTGATGGTGTCGCTGGCGGAGTTGTGGCGTTCGTATGGTGTCGAGCCCGCTGCCGTGATCGGTCATTCGCAGGGTGAGATCGCGGCGGCGTGTGTGGCGGATGGTCTGACCTTGGCGGATGGCGCGCGGGTGGTGGCCTTGCGGAGCAAGGCGTTGCTGGCCCTGTCGGGTCGGGGCGGGATGGTGTCCGTCCCGGTGCCTGCTGACCGGCTGCGGGATCGTCCGGGGTTGTCGGTGGCGGCGGTGAATGGTCCGGCGTCGACGGTGGTGTCCGGTGGGGTTGAGGTGCTGGATGCGGTGTTGGTGGAGTTTCCGGAGGCCAAGCGGATTCCGGTGGATTACGCCTCGCATTCGGTGCAGGTGGAGGAGATCCGGGGAGAGCTGGCGGAGGCGCTGGCGGTCGTTAAGCCGCGTAGTGGGCGGGTGCCGTTCTATTCGACGGTGACCGGGCGGGTGATGGACACCGTGGAGTTGGATGCCGGGTATTGGTATCGGAATCTGCGCGAGACCGTGGAGTTCCAGGGCGCCGTTGAGACCCTCATACGCCAGGGTCACACGGTGTTCGTCGAGGCCAGCCCGCATCCGGTGCTGACCATCGGCATCCAGGACACCGCCGACGCGATGGGCACCAACATCGTGGCCACCGGTTCGCTCCGCCGTGACGAGGGAGGAGCGGATCGGTTCCTGACGTCGCTGGCCGAGGTGTCCATCCACGGTGTCGAGGTCAACTGGCAGACGGTCTTCGCCGGTACCGGTGCTCGGCGCGTCGACTTGCCCACCTATGCGTTCCAGCGTGAGCGGTTCTGGCTGACGCCTTCCACGCGCACCGGCGACGCATCCGGACTGGGACTGGGAGCCGTTGACCATCCGCTGTTGGGCGCGGCGGTGCCGCTCCCGGACGCGGATGGCTGTGTGCTGACCGGTGCGCTGTCGCTGGCCGGGCAGCCGTGGCTGGCCGACCACGCCGTCCTCGGAATGGTGCTTCTTCCGGGCACCGCGTTCGTGGAACTCGCGCTTCAGGCGGGGGCGCGGTTCGGCTGCGACACACTGGAAGAGCTGACGCTGCATGAGCCGCTTGTCGTGCCCGACCAGGAGACTGTGCAGCTCCAGGTGTCGGTCGGAGGCCCGGATCACCTCGAAAACCGCCCCCTCACGGTGTTCTCCCGCCGCGAGGGCGACTGGATACGCCACGCCGGGGGCACGCTGCGCGCGGGCGAGCATGGCGATCCGCCCGCGAACCTGTCTTCCTGGCCACCGGTCGGTGCCCAGCCGGTCGACGTCACCGAGCTGTACCCGGCGATGGCCGAGCGGGGCTATCAGTACGGCCCTGCCTTCCATGGTCTGCGGGCGGCGTGGATTCGTGACGGCGAGGTGTTCCTGGACGTGGCGTTGCCCGAGCAGATAGCAGGCGACGCCGCCCGATGCGGAGTGCATCCCGCGTTGCTGGACGCGGCCCTACAGGGCATCGGCCTGGGCGCCTTCGTGAGCGAGCCGGGTCAGGCCCATCTCCCCTTCTCCTGGAGCGGGGTGACCCTGCACGCGGTGGGTGCGACCACCCTGCGGGTGGCGCTCAGCCCGGCGGGTCCGGATACGGTGGCCATTCGGATGGCGGACACCTCCGGGGCGCCCGTGCTGTCCATCGACACGCTGGCGATGCGTCCGGTGGCGGAGAGCCGACTGCTCGAAGTGGCCGGTGGCAGCCGGAGCGACGCACTGTTCCGGCTGGACTGGAAGGAGCTTCCCCTCCCCACGGGCGCCGCCGGCTCGCAGGCTCTGTCCTGGGGACTGCTGGGCGGCCACGAGGAACCGCGGCTGACCGCCGCGCTGACCACGGCCGGTGTGTCGCCACAACGCCATCGGGACCTCGCCTCCGTCGGCCAGGTGCCGGATGTGCTGGTCCTGCCGTGTCTGCCCGAGGCGGCCGACGGTCCGGCCCCGGAAGCGATCTCGTCCACCCTGCGCCGAGTGCTGGAGGTGGTGCGGGATTGGCTCGCGGACGTGCGATTCACCGATACCCGCCTGGTGGTGCTCACTCGCCGCGCGGTGGCCACATCCACCGGGGACGACGTGGCGGATCTGGCGGCAGCCTCCGTACGGGGGCTCCTGCGCACCGCACAGCAGGAGAACCCCGACCGGCTCGTTGTGATCGACCACGACGACGATTCGAACCTCGGGGTGCTGCCCGCGGTGCTCGCGACAGGGGAACCCGAAGCGGCCATCCGGACCGGGACGGTACTGGTGCCCAGGCTGGTCAAGGCGCCCGTACCGGACGGGAAGACCCCCGCCTGGGACACCGGCACCGTACTGATCACCGGAGGGACGGGGACCCTCGGCGGTCTGGTCGCCCGCCACCTGGTGACCGTCCACGGCGCGAATGACCTGGTGTTGGCCAGTCGCGGCGGTGCCACCGCGGCCGGTGCCGCGGACCTGGCCGCCGAACTTGAGGCGCTCGGCGCCCGCATCCGCGTCGCCGCCTGCGATGTGGCCGATCGTGCCGAGCTGAGCGCCCTGCTTGCCACCATTCCGACGTTGCGCGCCGTCGTTCACACCGCCGGGGTGCTGGACGACGGTGTCATCGGCTCGATGACCGCCGAACGCGTGGACACCGTCCTACGGCCGAAGGCGAACGCGGCCTGGCACCTGCACGAGCTGACACGTCGGCTGGATCTGGACGCGTTCGTGCTGTTCTCCTCCGCCACCGGAGTGCTGGGCAGCGCCGGGCAGGGCAACTACGCCGCTGCCAACGCCTTCCTCGATGCGCTGGCCACCCACCGGCGGGCCCAGGGACTCGCCGCGGTGTCGGTGGCGTGGGGCCTGTGGCAGCGGCGCAGTGGCTTGACCGCACACCTGTCGGAGGAGGATGTGGCGCGGATGACCCGTACGGGCGCCGTTCCCCTGTCCGACGAGCGTGGTCTGGAGCTGTTCGACGCCGCGTGCCGAAGCGGCGAAGCCACCCTCGTGGCCACCCCGCTGCACCTGCGGGCGGTGGTGGCCACCGGCACGGTGCCACCCGTGCTGAGCGCGCTGGCACCGACCCCGCCGCGCCGGGCCGCCGAGGCCGGTGACGGTGGGGTGGCACTGCGGAAGAGCCTGGCCGAGATGCCGGACGCGGAACGGAGCCAGACCGTACTGGAGCTGGTACGCGGGCAGGTCGCCGCGGTGCTGCGGCACCCGGACGCGTCGGCGATCGATCCGTCGCGGACCTTCCAGGAGATCGGCTTCGACTCCCTGACCGCGGTGGAACTGCGCAACCGGCTGGGTGCCACCACCGGCATCAGGCTGGCCGCGACCGCGATCTTCGACTATCCGACCCCGGCGGCGCTGGCGGAACATGTGCTCGCCGAGGTTGCGCCGGAGACCGCCGACCCGGTCGCGGCGCGGCTCAGGGAGCTGGACAAGGTCGCCGCCATGATTTCAGTGATGGCGGAGGACGACACCATGCGTGAGCAGTTGTCCTCGCGGATGGAGACCATCGTTTCGATGTGGGCTGACCTGCACCGTCCGGCGCGGTCGAGCAACGTCGAGGGAGACCTGGAATCGGCCTCGCTCGACGACATGTTCGGAATCATCGACCAGGAACTCGATGGGTCATGAGCAGCGAGAACGTCCGACCGGGGATCGAGGGGACTGGCACGGGGATGTCGAACGACGAAAAGGTACTCGAGTACCTCAAGAAGCTCACCGCCGATCTGCGCCAGACGCGTCAGCGCCTGGCGGATGTCGAGGCCAAGAGCCGCGAGCCGATCGCGATCGTTGGCATGAGCTGTCGTTTTCCGGGTGGAGTCAGCTCGCCGGAAGACCTGTGGCGGCTGACGGAGTCGGCGGTGGACGCGGTCTCCGGCTTCCCCACCGACCGCGGCTGGGATCTGGACGGCCTGTACGACCCGGATCCGGATCGCGCGGGCCGGTCGTACGCCCGAGAGGGCGCGTTTCTCCCCGACGCCGGCCACTTCGACCCCGGCCTCTTCGGGATCTCGCCGCGTGAGGCGCTGGCGATGGATCCCCAGCAGCGGCTGCTGCTGGAGGCATCATGGGAGGCTCTGGAGCGGGCGGGTATTCCGACCGACTCCCTGAAGGGCAGCCGGACCGGGGTGTTCGCCGGACTGATGTCTTCCGACTATGTCTCGCGGCTGTCGGCCGTTCCGGATGAGCTGGAGGGATACGTCGGAATCGGCAGCGCGGCGAGCGTCGCGTCCGGCCGGGTGTCGTACACGCTGGGGCTCGAGGGCCCGGCGGTGACGGTGGATACGGCGTGTTCGTCGTCGTTGGTGGCGTTGCATTTGGCGGTGCAGGCGCTGCGGAACGGTGAGTGCTCGCTGGCGCTTGCGGGCGGTGTCACGGTGATGGCGACACCCGGCACCTTTGTCCAGTTCTCGCGTCAGCGCGGACTGGCCGCCGATGGGCGGTGCAAGGCGTTCGCGGCGGCGGCGGACGGCACCGGCTGGGGCGAGGGTGTGGGGATGCTGGTGGTGGAGCGGTTGTCCGATGCTGAACGTCTTGGTCATCGGGTGTTGGCGGTGGTGCGTGGTTCGGCGGTGAATCAGGATGGTGCGTCGAATGGGTTGACGGCGCCGAATGGTCCTTCGCAGCAGCGGGTGATCCGGCAGGCGCTGGCGAATGCTCGTTTGTCGGCGGTGGATGTCGACGCGGTGGAGGCCCACGGTACGGGTACGGCGTTGGGTGATCCGATCGAGGCGCAGGCGTTGTTGGCCACGTATGGCCAGGATCGGGATCCGGGTCGGCCGTTGTGGTTGGGGTCGGTGAAGTCGAACATTGGTCATACGCAGGCGGCGGCGGGTGTGGCTGGTGTGATCAAGATGGTGATGGCGTTGCGGTATGGGGTGTTGCCGCGGACGTTGCATGTGGATGAGCCGTCGCCGCATGTGGATTGGTCGGTTGGTGGGGTGGAGTTGCTGACTGAGCAGGTGGTGTGGCCGGATGTGGATCGGCCGCGTCGGGTGGGTGTGTCGGCGTTCGGGGTGAGTGGGACGAATGCGCATGTGATCGTGGAGCAGGCGCCTGAGGTGGTGGAGGGACCTCGGGGCGAGCGTGTTGGGCTGCCCGCTGTGCCGTGGGTGATTTCGGGTGTGGGCGAGGCGGCGGTGCGGGCGCAGGTGGAGCGGTTGCGCGGGTCTGTGGCGGACAACGCTGAATGGGATCTGGCTGATGTGGGGTGGTCGTTGGTGGCTGCTCGTTCTGGGTTGTCGCATCGTGTGGTGGTGGTGGGTGCGGATCGTGCGGGGTTGGTTGGGGCTTTGGAGGGTTCGGTGGTTGTGGGGGCTGTAGTGGGTGGTGGGTTGGGTGTGGTGTTTGCGGGTCAGGGGTCGCAGCGGTTGGGGATGGGGCGTGGGTTGTATGAGGCGTATCCGGTGTTCGCCGGGGCGTGGGATGAGGTGTGTGGGGAGTTGGACCGGTATCTGGAGCGGCCTTTGGGTGAGGTGGTGTGGGGTGATGATGCTGAGTTGATGGGGGAGACGGCGTATACGCAGGCGGGTTTGTTCGCGCTTGAGGTGTCGTTGTTCGCGTTGGTGTCGTCCTGGGGTGTGAAGCCGGATTATCTGCTGGGTCACTCCATTGGTGAGTTGGCGGCGGCGTATGTGGCGGGTGTGTGGTCGTTGGAGGATGCCGCACGGGTGGTGGCCGCACGTGGCCGTTTGATGCAGGCGTTGCCGTCGGGTGGGGCGATGGTTTCGGTGGCGGCGTCGGAGGATGAGGTGCGGCCGCTGTTGACCGGTGGTGTGGCGGTTGCGGCGGTGAACGGTCCCGGGTCAGTGGTGATCTCGGGGGGTAAGGGCGAGGTCGCTGAGGTCGCGGGTGTGTTGGCTGGGCGGGGGGTGCGGACGCGGTGGTTGCGGGTGAGTCATGCGTTTCATTCGTCGCGTATGGACGGGATGCTGGCTGAGTTCGGTGAGGTACTTGGGTCGGTGGAGTTCCGGACCCCGACCGTGCCGGTGGTGTCGAACGTATCCGGTGTGGTGGCGGGCGAGGAGCTGTGCTCGCCGGAGTATTGGGTGCGTCATGTGCGGGAGACCGTCCGGTTCGCTGACGGGCTGGAGACACTCCGTGGGCTGGGCGTCGGGTCCTTCTTGGAGTTGGGTCCGGATGGGACGCTGACCGCGCTGGCCGATGGTGAGTGCTTGCCCGTGCTGCGTCCGGATCGTCCGGAGCCGATCACGGTCATGGAGGCTCTGGGTGGGCTGTTTGTCCGGGGCGTCGAGATTGATTGGGCGGCGGTGTTCCCGGGTGGTCGGCTGGTTGATTTGCCGACGTATGCGTTCCAGCGTGAGCGGTTCTGGCTGGAGTCGGCGGCGGCCCAGCCCGTGACCAGCGCGGTGGACGCGGCGTTCTGGGAAGCCGTCGAGCGCGGGGATGCGGAGGCTCTGGGGGTCGATGCTGAGGAGCCGTTGAGTGCCGCGTTGCCTGCTTTGGCGTCGTGGCGGCGGGCGCGGCGGGAAGAGTCGGTGGTCGACGCCTGGCGGTATCGGGTGACCTGGACTCCGGTTGTGAGCCCCTCTTCGCAACTCTCCGGGCTGTGGTTGGTGGTGATCGAGCCCGACGGAGCGGAGACGGACATTGTCGCCGCGCTGCGGGCCGCCGGCGCCGAGGTGCGCGTTGTCACGGTCGAGGAGCTGGACGCGGGCCCGGTCGCGGGTGTGGTGTCGCTGCTGTCGGTCGAGGCGACGGTCTCGCTGGTGCAGGCCCTCGGGGTGGCCGGGGTCGATGCGCCGTTGTGGTGTGTCACCCGGGGTGCGGTCTCCGTGGTGGACGGGGATGTGGTGGATCCGTACGCGTCGGCGGTCTGGGGGCTGGGCCGTGTGATCGGTCTGGAGCATCCGGAGCGTTGGGGCGGGCTGATCGACCTGCCCGCCTCATGGGATGAGCGGACCTCGGGTCTGTTGTGCTCGTTGCTTTCAGGCGCCACGCGTGAGGATCACACAGCGATCCGTGGCAACGACGTCTTCGGCTGTCGGCTGAGCCGTGTGACGACCTCGGGTCGGGGGCAGTCCGCTGCCTGGGAAGCGTCGGGAACCGCCCTGATCACCGGTGGAACGGGGGCCCTGGGGAGCCATGTCGCCCGGTGGCTCGCAGGCACCGGCGTCGCGGAGATCGTGCTGACGAGTCGGCGAGGCTCGGACGCGCCCGGAGCCGGGGAACTGGTGGCCGAACTATCGGCCATGGGTGTGTCGGCTCGGACCGTGGCGTGTGATGTGGCCGATCGGGACGCGGTTGCGGAACTGCTCGGGACAATCCCGGATCTTCGCGTGGTCGTCCATGCTGCGGGCGTTTCAAGCTGGGGCCCATTGAGCGCCCTTACGGCCGAGGATCTTGCGGCCGGGATGCGGCCGAAGGTCATGGGAGCCATCCATCTGGATGAGCTGACGCGCCACATGTCCTTGGATGCCTTTGTTCTGTTCTCGTCGGTGGCGGGGGTGTGGGGGAGCGGTCGTCAGTCGGCGTATGCGGCGGCGAATGCGTTTTTGGATGGGTTGGCGTGGCGGCGTCGTGGTGTTGGGTTGGTGGGGACTTCGGTGGCGTGGGGTATGTGGGATGGGGGTGGTATGGCTGTTGGGGGTGAGGAGTTTCTGGTTGAGCGTGGTGTGTCGGGTATGGCGCCGGGTGCGGCGGTGGTGGCGTTGCGGCGGGCGTTGTGTGAGGGCGAGACGGCGGTCGTGGTGGCGGATGTGGACTGGGAGCGGTTTGGGCCGAGGTTCACGGCCCTGCGTCCGAGTCCATTGCTGAGCGAGCTGATAGCCGACACCGTCGATTTGGGGACTGGAGCGGGCGAATTCGC
Source organism: Streptomyces sp. CY-1 (assembly GCF_047218265.1). NCBI lineage: Bacteria > Bacillati > Actinomycetota > Actinomycetes > Kitasatosporales > Streptomycetaceae > Streptomyces > Streptomyces sp. CY-1. Next base: position 1,170,756 of record NZ_CP178393.1, on the reverse strand, counting down.
GGCCCGCCTCCACACCATGTCCGAGGGCGAGCGTATACGCGCGGCCGTCGAGCTGGTGCGCGTCTCTGCCGCGGCGGTACTGGGGCACCCGGGCCCTGAGGCGATCGACCCCGGCAGGACATTCCAGGAGATCGGCTTCGACTCGTTGACCGCGGTGGAGCTGCGCGATCGGATTGCCACGACCACCGGCATCCGACCGCCGGCCACCATGATTTTCGACTATCCGACTCCTACGGCCCTCGCCGAATATCTGAACGTGGAATTGCTCGGCGCGCCGCGGGAAAGTGTGCCGCCGATACCGGTGATCGCACCGGATGACCAAGACCCCATCGTCATTGTCGGCATGAGCTGCCGCTTCCCCGGGGATGTCGAGTCCCCCGAGGACCTGTGGCGGCTGGTCGATTCCGACGGCGATGCCATAACGGCCTTCCCGGCGGACCGCGGGTGGGATCTGACCGGCCTCTTCGAGGCGGCTGCGGGGGAGTCGGGCACGTCGTATGCGCGTGTCGGTGGATTCGTCCACGATGCGGGCGAGTTCGATCCCGGTCTGTTCGGGATCTCGCCGCGTGAGGCGCTGGCGATGGACCCGCAGCAGCGGCTGCTGCTGCACGCGGCATGGGAGGCGTTCGAACGGGCGGGTGTCCCGGTCGCCTCGGTCCGGGGCAGTCGAACGGGCGTGTTCGTGGGGGCCTCCCCGCAGGGCTACGGCGCCGCCGACGCATCGGAAGGCTACTTCCTCACCGGCAGTTCGGGCAGCGTCATTTCGGGTCGAGTGTCGTACACACTCGGGCTTGAGGGCCCGGCGGTGACGGTGGATACGGCGTGTTCGTCGTCGTTGGTGGCGTTGCATCTGGCGGTGCAGGCGCTACGGAACGGCGAGTGCTCGCTGGCGCTTGCGGGCGGTGTCACGGTGATGGCGACCCCTACCGCCTTCGTGGAGTTCTCGCGTCAGGGCGGACTGGCTGCCGATGGCCGGTGCAAGTCCTTTGCCGCTGGTGCGGATGGGACGGGTTGGTCGGAGGGCGTGGGGCTGCTGCTGGTGGAGCGGTTGTCCGATGCTGAGCGCAACGGGCACCCCATCCTGGCTGTGGTGCGGGGTTCTGCGGTGAATCAGGATGGTGCGTCGAATGGGTTGACGGCGCCGAATGGTCCTTCGCAGCAGCGGGTGATCCGGCAGGCGCTGGCGAGTGCCGGACTTTCGGCGTCGGAGATCGACGCGGTCGAGGCGCACGGTACGGGCACGGCGTTGGGTGATCCGATCGAGGCGCAGGCCCTGTTGGCCGCCTACGGTCAGGATCGGGATCCGGAGCGGCCGCTGTTGCTGGGTTCGGTGAAGTCGAATATTGGTCATACGCAGGCGGCGGCGGGTGTGGCCGGTGTGATCAAGATGGTGATGGCGATGCGCCACGGCGTGCTGCCCCGGACCCTCCACATCGATGAGCCGTCGCCGCATGTGGATTGGTCGGCCGGTGCGGTGGAGCTGCTGACCGAGCAGGTGGCGTGGCCGGATGCGGATCGGCCACGTCGGGCGGGTGTGTCGTCGTTCGGAGTGAGCGGGACGAATGCCCATGTGATCGTGGAGCAGGCGACTGAGGTGGTGGAGGGACCTCGGGACAAGGGAGTTGGGCTGCCTGCTGTGCCGTGGGTGATTTCGGGTGTGGGTGAGGCGGCGGTGCGGGCGCAGGTGGAGCGGTTGCGTGGGTTTGTGGCGGGTGATCCTGAGTTGGATCCGGTGGATGTGGGTTGGTCGTTGGTGGCTGCTCGTTCTGGGTTGTCGCATCGTGCGGTGGTGGTGGGTGCGGATCGTGCGGGGTTGGTTGGGGCTTTGGAGGGTTCGGTGGTTGTGGGGGCTGTAGTGGGTGGTGGGTTGGGTGTGGTGTTTGCGGGTCAGGGGTCGCAGCGGTTGGGGATGGGGCGTGGGTTGTATGAGGCGTATCCGGTGTTCGCCGGGGCGTGGGATGAGGTGTGTGGGGAGCTGGACCGGTATTTGGACCGGCCTTTGGGTGAGGTGGTGTGGGGTGATGATGCTGAGTTGATGGGGGAGACGGCGTATACGCAGGCGGGTTTGTTCGCGCTTGAGGTGTCGTTGTTCGCGTTGGTGTCGTCCTGGGGTGTGAAGCCGGATTATCTGCTGGGTCACTCCATTGGTGAGTTGGCGGCGGCGTATGTGGCCGGTCTGTGGTCGTTGGAGGATGCCGCCCGGGTGGTGGCCGCACGTGGCCGTTTGATGCAGGCGCTGCCGTCGGGTGGGGCGATGGTTTCGGTGGCGGCGCCGGAGGATGAGGTGCGGCCGCTGTTGACCGGTGGTGTGGCGGTTGCGGCGGTGAACGGTCCCGGGTCAGTGGTGATCTCGGGGGGTAAGGGCGAGGTCGCTGAGGTCGCGGGTGTGTTGGCTGGGCGGGGGGTGCGGACGCGGTGGTTGCGGGTGAGTCATGCGTTTCATTCGTCGCGTATGGACGGGATGCTGGCTGAGTTCGGTGAGGTACTTGGGTCGGTGGAGTTCCGGACCCCGACCGTGCCGGTGGTGTCGAATGTGTCGGGTGCGGTGGCGGGCGAGGAGTTGTGCTCGCCCGAGTACTGGGTGCGTCATGTGCGGGAGACCGTCCGGTTCGCTGACGGGCTGGAGACACTCCGTGGGCTGGGTGTCGGTTCCTTCCTGGAGCTGGGGCCCGACGGGACGCTGACCGCGCTGGCCGATGGTGAGTGTCTGCCTGCGCTGCGTCCGGGTCGTCCGGAGCCGACCGTGGCCATGGAGGCTCTGGCTGGGCTGTTTGTCCGGGGTGTGGAGGTGGATTGGCGGGCGGTGTTTCCGGGGGCTCGGCGTGTTGATTTGCCGACGTATGCGTTCCAGCGTGAGCGGTTCTGGCTGGAGCCGTCCTCGGCCCAGCCCGTGACCAGCGCCGTTGACGCCGCTTTCTGGGATGCGGTCGAGCGCGAGGATTTCGGTTCGTTCGGTATCGACGCCGGGCAGCCGCTCAGCGCGGCTCTGCCCGCCCTGGCGGCATGGCGGCACCGTCACCAGGAGAGGTCACTGGTCGAATCGTGGCGGTACCGCCTCGATTGGTCCCTGATCGGGGATGTCACTGAGCAGCCGAGTCTGCGTGGCACGTGGCTGGTGGTTGGCGCTGACGGAGATGATGTGGCTGCCGCTCTGCGGGCCGCTGGGGCTGATGCGCGGGTCGTGACGGCGGTGGAGCCGGGCGATGTGGTGGTCGCGGGTGTGGTGTCGCTGCTGTCGGTCGAGGCGACGGTCTCGCTGGTGCAGGCCCTCGGGGTGGCTGGGGTCGATGCGCCGTTGTGGTGTGTCACCCGGGGCGCGGTCTCCGTGGCGGACGGGGACGTGGTGGATCCTGACCAGGCCGGAGTCTGGGGGCTGGGCCGCGTCATCGGCCTGGAGCATCCGGACCGTTGGGGCGGGCTGATCGACCTGCCGGCGGTCATGGACGACCACACGGAGGAAGCACTGGCCGCCGTCCTCACCGGGCACACCGGTGAGGATCAGATCGCCATCCGTGCCACCGGGACGTGGGCCGCCCGTCTGACCCGGGCGGAAGCGGCCACCACCGCGGTGTCGGCCGCATGGCGCGGTAGCGGCACCGCTCTGGTCACGGGCGGTACAGGGGCGCTGGGTCGCCATGTGGCGCGCTGGCTGGCGGATACCGGTGTGGAGCGGATCGTGCTGACGAGCCGTCGAGGGGCCGAGGCACCGGGCGTCGCGGAGTTGGTGGCCGAGCTGGGGGACCGGGTGCGCGTGGTGGCGTGCGATGTCGCCGATCGCGAGGCGCTCGCGGCACTCCTGGGGACGATTCCGGATCTGCGTGCCGTGGTGCATGCGGCGGGTGTCCTCGACGATGGTGTGCTCGAATCGCTCACCCCGGAGCGCATCCGGGAGGTGATGCGGGCCAAGGTGGCGGGGGCACGCTATCTGGATGAGTTGACCCGTGACGCCGACCTCGACGCCTTTGTGTTGTTCTCGTCGGCCGCGGGGACCGTGGGCAATGCGGGGCAGGGAAGCTACGCGGCGGCCAATGCGGCGTTGGATGGCTTGGCTTGGCGGCGTCGGGCGGAAGGGCTGGTAGCCACGTCCGTGGCCTGGGGTGCCTGGGCCGACAGCGGAATGGGGGCCGGGCACGCACGGGCCATGGCGCCACCACTGGCGCTGGCCGCCCTTCAGGGAGCTTTGGACGACGACGAGACCGCACTGATGGTCGCGGACATCGATTGGGAACACTTCGCCTCGCGGTTCGTCGGGGCGCGGCCCAACCCGCTGCTTGGTGAATTGCTGGGTGACGCCGTTCGCCGCGCGCCCGCGGCGGACGAGTTCGTCGACCGGCTGCGGGGCCTCCCCTCGGTCGAGAGGGAACGGGCGGTCCTTGAACTCGTACGTGGTCAGGTGGCCGCCGTTCTGGGACATGCCACCCCAGCGGCAATCGACCCCGCGGCCACATTCCAGTCAGCCGGTTTCGACTCTCTGACCGCGATCGAACTCCGCAATCGACTCATGGCGGCCACCGGCGTACAGGCACCTGCCTCGGTCGTGTTCGACTACCCCACGCCGGAACTCCTCGCCGGCCACTTGCGGGAGCAACTGCTGGGGGTGGGATCGGCAGCTCTCTCGGCGACCGCCGCCACGGCTCTGGTGGATGACGACCCGATTGCGATCATCGGCATGAGCTGCCGGTTCCCAGGTGGGGTCGACTCACCCGAAGCGCTGTGGCAGCTCCTGGAATCGGGAACGGACGCCATATCAGCCTTTCCGCTGGATCGGGGCTGGGATCTCGTTGGCGGAGCCGGTGGCGCCTCGGTCGGGGCGGGTGGTTTCCTCTACACGGCTGCCGACTTCGACCCCGCCTTCTTCGGGATCTCGCCGCGCGAGGCCGTCGCGATGGATCCGCAGCAGCGGCTGTTGCTGGAGGTCTCGTGGGAGGTCTTCGAGCGGGCCGGGATCGCCGTGGACGCGTTGCGGGGGAGCTCCACCGGAGTGTTCGTCGGCACCAACGGCCAGGATTACGCCGCCCTCGTCGGCAACGCGCCACAGCGTACCGACGGCCATCTGGCCACCGGCAGCGCGGCGAGCGTGGCGTCCGGCCGGCTGTCCTACACCTTCGGGCTCGAAGGCCCGGCCGTCACCGTGGACACCGCGTGTTCGTCGTCGTTGGTCGCCATGCACCTGGCCGCGCAGGCGCTGCGCGCGGGCGAATGCGGTATGGCGCTCGCGGGCGGCGCGACGGTGATGGCCACGTCCACCGCGTTCGCCGAGTTCTCCCGCCAGGGGGCGTTGGCTTCCGATGGCCGGTGCAAGGCGTTCGCGGCGGCGGCGGACGGCACCGGCTGGGGTGAAGGCGTGGGCATCCTCCTGCTGGAGCGGCTGTCCGACGCCGAACGGAACGGACACCGGGTGCTGGCAGTCATGCGTGGCTCCGCCGTCAACCAGGACGGTGCGTCGAATGGGTTGACTGCGCCGAATGGTCCGTCGCAGCAGCGGGTGATCCGGCAGGCGCTGGCGAGCGCCGGGCTTGCGGCTCGCGATGTGGATGCGGTGGAGGCGCACGGTACGGGGACGACGCTGGGTGATCCGATCGAGGCGCAGGCGTTGTTGGCCACCTACGGTCAGGATCGGGATCCGGAGCGGCCGCTGTTGCTGGGTTCGGTGAAGTCGAATATCGGTCATACGCAGGCGGCGGCGGGTGTGGCCGGTGTGATCAAGATGGTGATGGCGATGCGCCACGGTGTGCTGCCGCAGAGCCTCCACATCGATGAGCCCACTCCCCACGTGGACTGGACGGCCGGACGGATCGCACTGCTCACGGAACCGTCCCTCTGGCCTCAGAGGGGAGTGCCGCGACGGGCCGGGGTCTCCTCGTTCGGCGTAAGTGGCACCAACGCGCATGTCATCCTCGAGCAGGCATCTGTGGCGGACGAACCCGAGATAGTGCGAACGGCCGAACCGCCAGCCGTTCCGTGGGTGCTGTCGGCACGGAACGAGGCGGCGTTGCGGGCCCAAGCCGCCAGGCTGCGGTCCTTCGTGAGCGCCGATGGTGGAGTACATCCGGTCGATGTCGGTTGGTCGCTGGCATCGACCCGAGCGATGCTGTCTCACCGTGCGGTGGTCGTAGGGGACGATCACGCTGAGCTGTTGCGTGGTCTGGAGGCGGTGGCGAACGGAACTCCTGACCAAGGAGTGGTGACCGGCGAGGCCGGATCGCCTACTGGAGTGGTGTTTGTCTTCCCGGGGCAGGGGTCGCAGTGGGTCGGGATGGCGTTGGAGTTGCTGGAGTCCTCGCCGGTGTTCGCGCGGCGGATGGGCGAGTGCGCCGATGCGCTGGCTCCGCTGGTGGAGTGGGCGCTGCCGGATGTGCTGGCGGATGAACGAGCGCTGGGCCGGGTGGATGTGGTGCAGCCGGTGCTGTGGGCGGTGATGGTGTCGCTGGCGGAGTTGTGGCGTTCGTACGGTGTGGTGCCGTCGGCGGTGGTGGGTCATTCGCAGGGTGAGATCGCGGCGGCGTGTGTGGCAGGTGGTCTGTCCTTGGCGGATGGCGCGCGGGTGGTGGTGCTGCGCAGTAAGGCGTTGCTGGCGTTGTCGGGTCGGGGTGGGATGGTGTCCGTCCCGGTGCCCGCCGACCAAGTGCGCGACCGCCCCGGGCTGTCGGTGGCGGCGGTGAACGGCCCGGCATCGACGGTGGTGTCCGGTGCGGATGAGGCGCTGGACGCGGTGCTGGCGGAGTTCTCGGAGGCCAAGCGGATCCCGGTCGATTACGCCTCGCACTCGCCACAGGTGGAGGAGATCCAAGGAGAGCTGGCGGAGGCTCTGGCGGGTGTGGAACCGCGCGGCGGAGAGGTGCCGTTCTATTCGACGGTGACCGGGCGGTTGATGGACACCGCGGAGTTGGATGCCGGGTATTGGTATCGGAATCTGCGCGAGACCGTGGAGTTCCAGTCCACGATCGAGGGATTGCTGGAGCTCGGACACACGGTATTTGTCGAGGCCAGCCCGCATCCGGTGCTGACCATCGGCATCCAGGACACCGCCGAGGCCACCGACACCCCCATCATCACCACCGGATCGCTGCGCCGCGACGACGGCGGATCTGCCCGTTTCCTGGCCGCGCTGGCCGAACTGTCCGTACGAGGGGTGACGGCGGACTGGCGGCAGGCGTTCGGAGCCCTCGGCGCCCGGCATATCGACTTGCCGACGTACCCATTCCAGCGGGAGCGCTTCTGGGTCGAGCCCACCGCCCCGGAGGTGGTCCGAGATGGGGGCAGCACCGCGGACAGCGAGTTCTGGGCCGCCATCGAGCGCGAAGACGCCGCGTCGCTGGCGACCGTTCTGGAGGTCGATGACGCGTCGCTGGGTGACCTGCTGCCCGCCTTGTCGGCCTGGCGCCGACGGCGGCACGAGAGGTCCGCGCTTGAGGCGATTCGGTACCAGGTCAACTGGAAGCCGCTCGCCGACGACCAGGCCGCGATGCTGTCGGGCTCTTGGCTGGTTGTGGTTTCCCAGGCCGACGCCCAGCATGAGTGGGTCTCCGGCGTGTGCGAGGCACTCGCTCGGCACGGGGCCGAGCCAGTGGTGTGTCCGGTGGACGAGCGACACATGGATCGTGCCGTGCTGTCGGCCCACCTGACGAGCCTGACCACTGCGACCAGCCTGACTAGCACGACCGGCACGACCGGCACAAGCAGCGCGACGGATGTCAGGGGCGTGGTGTCGCTGGTCGCCCTGGACCAGCGGCCGCACCCGGACTTCGCCTCCGTTCCCGTCGGTTTCGCGATGACGGTGCTGTTGACCCAGGCTTTGGGCGACGCGGGTGTGGAGGCCCCGCTGTGGAGCCTGACCCAACGAGCCGTATCGACCGGGCCCGGGGACACCCTCGCCGAACCCGCACCCGCATCGGCGCTGGTGTGGGGCGTCGGCCGAGTGATCGCGCTCGAGCAGCCACTGCGCTGGGGCGGCCTGATCGACCTGCCGACCGAGGTGAACGCGAGGGCATACGCGCAACTGGCAAGGGTCCTGTCAGGCGTCTCGGGGGAGGACCAGGTCGCGATCCGGGCGGTGGGGACTTTCGGGCGCAGGCTCGCCCACGCCCCCGCGTTGCGGACCGACCTGCCGTCCTGGAATCCGAGCGGGACCGTACTGGTCACCGGAGGCACCGGAGCACTGGGCGGCCATATCGCGCGGTGGCTGGCGCAGCAGGGCGCGGAGCACCTCGTGCTGACCAGTCGGCGCGGCATGGCCGCACCCGGGGCGTCCGAGCTCGTCGCTGACCTGGAGATGACCGGAGCGGCGGTGACGGTGGCCGAGTGCGATGTGGCCGAACGTGCCCAACTGGCCGCCCTGATAGCCGAGATCGGCCCGCTGACGGCAGTGGTGCACACGGCCGCCCTGCTGGACGACGCGACGGTCGAGTCCCTGACCACCGAGCAACTGCACCGGGTACTGCGCGTCAAGGCCGACGGTGCGATGCATCTGCACGAGCTGACCCGCGACATGGAGCTGTCCGCGTTCGTGCTCTTCTCCTCCTTGTCCGGGACCGTCGGTACACCGGGGCAGGGCAACTACGCACCGGGCAACGCCTTCCTCGACGCGCTGGCCGAGTGCCGCAGGGCCCAGGGCCTGGTGGCTACCTCCGTGGCCTGGGGCCTGTGGTCCGGTGGTGGTATGGGGGAGACCGAAGCCGGTGAGGTGGCCCGGCGACATGGTGTTCCGGCACTCTCCCCCGAACTGGCGGTGGCCGCTCTCCGTACGGCCGTCGAGCAGGGCGACACGGTGGTCACCGTCGCCGACATCGAATGGGAACGCCACTACGCCGCCTTCACCGCCACCAGGCCGAGCCCCCTGCTCGCCGACCTTCCGGAAGTACGGCGACTCGTCGACGCGGGAGCCGCTTCCGTCGTCGAGGAGACGGGCGCCGACCGATCCGGACTCGGTGAGCGTTTGGCCGGGCTCGACGGGGCCGGGCAGCGGCGACTGCTGCTCGAATTGGTGCGCCGCAACGTCGCGGTGGTGCTCGGGCATACCGACCCGGAGAGCGTGCCGTCCCATCGCGCCTTCAAGGAACTCGGTTTCGACTCGGTGACGGCGGTCGAATTCCGCAACCGGTTGGGTGCCGCGACCGGTCTGCGGCTGCCGGCCACCGCTGTATTCGACTACCCGACGCCGCTCGCCCTTGCGGAATACGCGTGTTCCGAACTGCTGGGGACGGCCGCGGAGCCCCTGCACACCGAGCCGAGCGGGTCCCTCGTGGACGACGATCCGATCGTGATCGTCGGGATGAGCTGCCGCTTCCCCGGTGGGGTGAGTTCGCCGGAGGACCTGTGGCGTCTTCTCACCGAGGGCGGGGACGCGATGTCGGCCTTCCCTGCCGACCGTGGCTGGGACCTGGCCGGGCTCTTCCACAGCGACCCCGGCCACCCGGGGACCTCGTACACCCGGACAGGTGGCTTTGTAGATGACGCGACCGCGTTCGACGCCGGGTTCTTCGGTATCTCCCCGCGTGAAGCGACGGCGATGGATCCCCAGCAGCGGCTGCTGCTGGAGGCGTCGTGGGAGGCGTTCGAGCGGGCGGGGATCGATCCTCGATCGCTGCGGGGCAGCACGACGGGAGTGTTCGCCGGTACCAACGGCCAGGACTACGTCAGCCTTTTGGGCGGAGATCAGCCGCAGGAGTTCGAGGGCCATATCGGAACGGGCAATTCGGCGTCGGTGATGTCCGGCCGGATCGCCTATGTCCTGGGCCTCGAGGGACCTGCCCTGACGGTGGATACGGCGTGTTCGTCGTCGCTGGTGGCGTTGCATCTGGCGGTGCAGGCGCTGCGGAACGGTGAGTGCTCGCTGGCGCTTGCGGGCGGTGTCACGGTGATGGCGACACCGAGTCTGTTCGTGGAGTTCTCCCGCCAGCGCGGCCTCGCCGCGGACGGTCGGTGCAAGGCGTTCGCGGGAGCGGCGGACGGCACCGGTTTCTCCGAGGGTGTGGGGATGCTGGTGGTGGAGCGGTTGTCCGATGCTGAGCGCAATGGGCATCGGGTGTTGGCGGTGGTGCGGGGTTCGGCGGTGAATCAGGATGGTGCGTCGAATGGGTTGACGGCGCCGAATGGTCCGTCGCAGCAGCGGGTGATCCGGCAGGCGCTGGCCAATGCTCGTTTGTCGGCGGTGGATGTCGACGCGGTGGAGGCCCACGGTACGGGTACGGCGTTGGGTGATCCGATCGAGGCGCAGGCGTTGCTGGCCACGTACGGTCAGGATCGGGACCCGGAGCGGCCGTTGCTGTTGGGTTCAGTGAAGTCGAACATCGGACACACTCAGGCGGCCGCGGGTGTCGCCGGACTCATCAAGATGGTTCTGGCCCTGCGCAACGGTGTGCTGCCGCAGAGCCTCCACATCGATGAGCCGTCGCCGCATGTGGATTGGTCGGCCGGTGCGGTGGAGTTGCTGACCGAGCAGGTGGTGTGGCCGGATGTGGATCGGCCGCGTCGGGTGGGTGTGTCGGCGTTCGGGGTGAGTGGGACGAATGCCCATGTGATTGTGGAGCAGGCGCCTGAGGTGGTGGAGGGACCTCGGGGCGAGCGTGTTGGGCTGCCTGCTGTGCCGTGGGTGGTGTCCGGCCAGAGCGAGGCTGCGGTGTACGCGCAGGTGGAGCGGTTGCGCGGGTCTGTGGCGGACAACGCTGAATGGGATCTGGCTGATGTGGGGTGGTCGTTGGTGGCTGCTCGTTCTGGGTTGTCGCATCGTGCGGTGGTGGTGGGTGCGGATCGTGCGGGGTTGCTTGGGGCTTTGGAGGGTTCGGTGGTTGTGGGTGTTCCTGTTGGTGGTGGGTTGGGTGTGGTGTTTGCGGGTCAGGGGTCGCAGCGGTTGGGGATGGGGCGTGGGTTGTATGAGGCGTATCCGGTGTTCGCCGGGGCGTGGGATGAGGTGTGTGCGGAGTTGGACCGGTATCTGGAGCGGCCTTTGGGTGAGGTGGTGTGGGGTGATGATGCTGAGTTGATCGGGGAGACGGCGTATACGCAGGCGGGTTTGTTCGCGCTTGAGGTGTCGTTGTTCGCGTTGGTGTCGTCCTGGGGTGTGAAGCCGGATTATCTGCTGGGTCATTCGATTGGTGAGTTGGCTGCGGCGTGTGTGGCGGGTGTGTGGTCGTTGGAGGATGCCGCACGGGTGGTGGCCGCACGTGGTCGTTTGATGCAGGCGTTGCCGTCGGGTGGGGCGATGGTTTCTGTGGCGGCGTCGGAGGATGAGGTACGGCCGCTGCTGACCGGGGGTGTGGCTATTGCGGCGGTGAATGGTCCTGCGTCGGTGGTGTTGTCCGGTGATGAGGAGGCGGTGCGTGCCGTCGCGGAGGTGTTCATCGATCGGGGGGTGCGGACGCGGTGGTTGCGGGTTAGCCATGCGTTTCATTCGTCGCGTATGGACGGGATGCTGGCTGAGTTCGGTGAGGTACTTGGGTCGGTGGAGTTCCAGGCCCCCAATGTTCCGGTGGTGTCGAACGTATCCGGTGTGGTGGCGGGCGAGGAGCTGTGCTCGCCGGAGTATTGGGTGCGTCATGTGCGGGAGACCGTGCGCTTTGCCGACGGGCTGGAGACACTTCGTGGGCTGGGCGTCGGTTCCTTCCTGGAGCTGGGCCCGGATGGGACGTTGACCGCGCTGGCCGATGGCGACGGACTGGCCGTGCTCCGTCCGGATCGCCCGGAGCCGACCGCTGCTATGGAGGCTCTGGGTGGGCTGTTTGTCCGGGGCGTCGAGATTGATTGGGCGGCGGTGTTCCCCGGTGGTCGGCTGGTTGATTTGCCGACGTATGCGTTCCAGCGTGAGCGGTTCTGGATGGAGCCGTCCTCGGCCCAGCCCGCGACCAGTGCGGTGGATGCGGTGTTCTGGGACGCCGTCGAGCGTGGTGATGCGCAGGTGCTGGGCGTTGATGAGGAGCAGTCGTTGAGTGCCGCGTTGCCTGCCTTGGCGTCGTGGCGGCGGGCGCAGCAGGAACAGTCGGTGGTCGACGGCTGGCGTTACCGGCTCGGTTGGACGCCGGTCACGGATGTGCCGTCCGGGGAGGTGCTGACGGGGACCTGGCTGGTCGTGGTCGAGCCGGGTGCTGGGGATGTTGACGGTGCCGATGTGGCCGTTGCGCTGCGGTCGGCCGGGGCGGAGGTCCAGGTCGTGACGGCGGTGGAGCCGGGCGATGTGGTGGTCGCGGGTGTGGTGTCGCTGCTGTCGGTCGAGGCGACGGTGTCCCTGCTCCAGAACCTCCTGGCTGCCGGGGTCGATGCACCGTTGTGGTGTGTCACCCGGGGTGCGGTCTCCGTGGCGGACGGGGACGTGGTGGATCCGTACGCGTCGGCGGTCTGGGGGCTGGGCCGTGTGATCGGTCTGGAGCATCCGGAGCGTTGGGGCGGGCTGATCGACCTGCCCATGGAGGTGGATGCGCGTACGGACTCCTTGCTGGCCGGGGTTCTCGCCGGGCGCACCGGGGAGGATCAGGTGGCAATTCGTGCCGCTGAGGCATGGGGTGCCCGGCTGGCCCGAGTGACACCGGCGGCGGACACGTCCGCGTGGCAGGGCCGGGGAACCGCCTTGATCACCGGGGGTACGGGCGCGCTGGGCGGCCATGTGGCCCGCTGGCTGGCCGGGACCGGTGTGGAACACATCGTGCTGACGAGCCGACGGGGGATCGAGGCCCCCGGTGCGACCGAGTTGGTGACCGAGCTGGAGGAGCTCGGGGTCCAGATGACTGTGGCCGCGTGCGATGTCGCCGATCGGGATGCGGTCGCGTCGCTGCTGGCCGGCATCCCCGATCTCCGGGTCGTTGTGCACGCCGCGGGGGTGCCGAGTTGGGGCGCGGTGGAGAGCCTGACAGCCGATGAGTTCGAGGAGAGCGTGCGGTCGAAGATTGCCGGGGCGGCGCACCTGGACGCACTTCTGACGGACGCCGATCTGGACGCCTTTGTTCTGTTCTCGTCGGTGGCGGGGGTGTGGGGGAGCGGTCGTCAGTCGGCGTATGCGGCGGCGAATGCGTTTTTGGATGGGTTGGCGTGGCGGCGTCGTGGTGTTGGGTTGGTGGGGACTTCAGTGGCGTGGGGTATGTGGGATGGGGGTGGTATGGCTGTTGGGGGTGAGGAGTTTCTCGTTGAGCGTGGTGTGTCGGGTATGGCGCCGGGTGCGGCGGTGGTGGCGTTGCGGCGGGCGTTGTGTGATGGCGAGACGGCGGTCGTGGTGGCGGATGTGGACTGGGAACGGTTTGGGCCGAGGTTCACGGCCCTGCGTCCGAGTCCATTGCTGAGCGAGCTGATAGCCGACACGTCCGAGCCGACCGCGTCGACGGCTGGTGAATTCGCCGCCACGCTCAGCGGGTTGTCGCGGCAGGAGCGGGATCGTGCGGTCGCGGAGCTCGTACGGACGCATGCCGCCGAGGTGTTGGGTCACCCGAACCCGACCGCGATCGACCCCGACCGGACCTTCCAGGAGCTGGGCTTCGACTCGCTGACCGCCGTGGAACTGCGGGACCGGCTCAGTACGGCCACCCAACTACGATTCCCGGCTTCCGTGATCTTCGACTACCCGACCCCGACGGCGCTCGCCGAGCATGTGTGCGGGGAGGCGCTCGGGCTGGCCGAAGAGATACGGATACCGCACACGCCGAGTGCCGTGGACGACGATCCGATCGTGATCGTCGGGATGAGCTGCCGCTTCCCGGGCGGTGTGGACTCTCCGGAGGCACTGTGGCGGCTGGTCAGCGCCGGGGACGACGCCGTATCGCCCTTCCCCTCCGACCGTGGCTGGGATCTGGCCGGTGTGTACGACGCCGACGCCACTCGCTCGGGCCGGTCGTACGTCCGCTCCGGTGGCTTCCTCCACGACGCGGCCGAGTTCGACGCCGGGTTCTTCGGGATCTCGCCGCGTGAGGCGCTGGCGATGGATCCGCAGCAGCGGCTGCTGCTGGAGGCGTCATGGGAGGCGTTCGAGCGGGCCGGAATCCCGGCGTCGACGCTCAAGGGCAGCCAGACCGGTGTCTTCGTGGGCGCGTCCGCGCAGGGCTACGGCGGCGGAGACGGGCGGGCCCCGGAAGGCTCCGAGGGATACCGTCTGACCGGCAACGCGAGCAGTGTGGTGTCCGGTCGGGTGGCCTACACGTTCGGGTTGGAGGGCCCAGCGGTCACGGTGGACACGGCGTGTTCTTCCTCGCTGGTGGCACTGCACTGGGCGGTACGGGCACTGCGGTCGGGCGAGTGTTCCCTCGCCCTGGCAGGCGGGGTGACGGTGATGGCGACCCCCGCCACCTTCGTGGAGTTCTCGCGCCAACGCGGCCTGGCCGCCGATGGCCGCTGCAAGTCCTTCGCCGCCGGTGCGGACGGGACGGGCTGGTCCGAGGGTGTCGGCATGCTGCTGGTCGAGCGGCTGTCGGACGCCGAGCGGAACGGCCACCCGGTGCTGGCCGTGGTTTCCGGCTCCGCGGTGAATCAGGATGGTGCGTCGAATGGATTGACTGCGCCGAATGGCCCGTCGCAGCAGCGGGTGATCCGGCAGGCGCTGGCGAGCGCCGGGCTTGCCGCCCGGGATGTGGACGCGGTGGAGGCGCACGGTACGGGGACAACGCTGGGTGATCCGATCGAGGCACAGGCCCTGTTGGCCGCCTACGGTCAGGATCGGGATCCGGGTCGGCCGTTGTGGTTGGGGTCGGTGAAGTCGAACATTGGTCATACGCAGGCGGCGGCGGGTGTGGCTGGTGTGATCAAGATGGTGATGGCGTTGCGGTATGGGGTGTTGCCGCGGACGTTGCATGTGGATGAGCCGTCGCCGCATGTGGATTGGTCGGTTGGTGGGGTGGAGTTGCTGACTGAGCAGGTGGTGTGGCCGGATGTGGATCGGCCGCGTCGGGTGGGTGTGTCGGCGTTCGGGGTGAGTGGGACGAATGCCCATGTGATCGTGGAGCAGGCGCCTGAGGTGGTGGAGGGACCTCGGGGCGAGCGTGTTGGGCTGCCTGCTGTGCCGTGGGTGGTGTCCGGCCAGAGCGAGGCTGCGGTGTACGCGCAGGTGGAGCGGTTGCGCGGGTCTGTGGCGGACAACGCTGAATGGGATCTGGCTGATGTGGGGTGGTCGTTGGTGGCTGCTCGTTCTGGGTTGTCGCATCGTGCGGTGGTGGTGGGTGCGGATCGTGCGGGGTTGCTTGGGGCTTTGGAGGGTTCGGTGGTTGTGGGTGTTCCTGTTGGTGGTGGGTTGGGTGTGGTGTTTGCGGGTCAGGGGTCGCAGCGGTTGGGGATGGGGCGTGGGTTGTATGAGGCGTATCCGGTGTTCGCCGGGGCGTGGGATGAGGTGTGTGCGGAGTTGGACCGGTATCTGGAGCGGCCTTTGGGTGAGGTGGTGTGGGGTGATGATGCTGAGTTGATCGGGGAGACGGCGTATACGCAGGCGGGTTTGTTCGCGCTTGAGGTGTCGTTGTTCGCGTTGGTGTCGTCCTGGGGTGTGAAGCCGGATTATCTGCTGGGTCATTCGATTGGTGAGTTGGCTGCGGCGTGTGTGGCGGGTGTGTGGTCGTTGGAGGATGCCGCACGGGTGGTGGCCGCACGTGGTCGTTTGATGCAGGCGTTGCCGTCGGGTGGGGCGATGGTTTCTGTGGCGGCGTCGGAGGATGAGGTACGGCCGCTGCTGACCGGGGGTGTGGCTATTGCGGCGGTGAATGGTCCTGCGTCGGTGGTGTTGTCCGGTGATGAGGAGGCGGTGCGTGCCGTCGCGGAGGTGTTCATCGATCGGGGGGTGCGGACGCGGTGGTTGCGGGTTAGCCATGCGTTTCATTCGTCGCGTATGGACGGGATGCTGGCTGAGTTCGGTGAGGTACTTGGGTCGGTGGAGTTCCAGGCCCCCAATGTTCCGGTGGTGTCGAACGTATCCGGTGTGGTGGCGGGCGAGGAGCTGTGCTCGCCGGAGTATTGGGTGCGTCATGTGCGGGAGACCGTGCGCTTTGCCGACGGGCTGGAGACACTTCGTGGGCTGGGCGTCGGTTCCTTCCTGGAGCTGGGCCCGGATG
Organism: Streptomyces sp. CY-1; assembly: GCF_047218265.1. Classification (NCBI taxonomy): domain Bacteria; kingdom Bacillati; phylum Actinomycetota; class Actinomycetes; order Kitasatosporales; family Streptomycetaceae; genus Streptomyces; species Streptomyces sp. CY-1. Next base: position 1,154,749 of record NZ_CP178393.1, on the reverse strand, counting down.
GGACGTTGACCGCGCTGGCCGATGGCGACGGACTGGCCGTGCTCCGTCCGGATCGCCCGGAGCCGACCGCTGCTATGGAGGCTCTGGGTGGGCTGTTTGTCCGGGGCGTCGAGATTGATTGGGCGGCGGTGTTCCCCGGTGGTCGGCTGGTTGATTTGCCGACGTATGCGTTCCAGCGTGAGCGGTTCTGGATGGAGCCGTCCTCGGCCCAGCCCGCGACCAGTGCGGTGGATGCGGTGTTCTGGGACGCCGTCGAGCGTGGTGATGCGCAGGTGCTGGGCGTTGATGAGGAGCAGTCGTTGAGTGCCGCGTTGCCTGCCTTGGCGTCGTGGCGGCGGGCGCAGCAGGAACAGTCGGTGGTCGACGGCTGGCGTTACCGGCTCGGTTGGACGCCGGTCACGGATGTGCCGTCCGGGGAGGTGCTGACGGGGACCTGGCTGGTCGTGGTCGAGCCGGGTGCTGGGGATGTTGACGGTGCCGATGTGGCCGTTGCGCTGCGGTTGGCCGGGGCGGAGGTCCAGGTCGTGACGGCGGTGGAGCCGGGCGATGTGGTGGTCGCGGGTGTGGTGTCGCTGCTGTCGGTCGAGGCAACGGTCTCGCTGCTCCAGAACCTCCTGGCTGCCGGGGTCGATGCGCCGTTGTGGTGTGTCACCCGGGGTGCGGTCTCCGTGGCGGACGGGGACGTGGTGGATCCTGACCAGGCCGGAGTCTGGGGGCTGGGCCGCGTCATCGGCCTGGAGCATCCGGACCGTTGGGGCGGGCTGATCGACCTGCCGGCGGTCATGGACGACCACACGGAGGAAGCACTGGCCGCCGTCCTCACCGGGCACACCGGTGAGGATCAGATCGCCATCCGTGCCACCGGGACGTGGGCCGCCCGTCTGACCCGGGCGGAAGCGGCCACCACCGCGGTGTCGGCCGCATGGCGCGGTAGCGGCACCGCTCTGGTCACGGGCGGTACAGGGGCGCTGGGTCGCCATGTGGCGCGCTGGCTGGCGGATACCGGTGTGGAGCGGATCGTGCTGACGAGCCGTCGAGGGGCCGAGGCATCGGGCGTCGCGGAGTTGGTGGCCGAGCTGGGGGACCGGGTGCGCGTGGTGGCGTGCGATGTCGCCGATCGCGAGGCGCTCGCGGCACTCCTGGGGACGATTCCGGATCTGCGTGCCGTGGTGCATGCGGCGGGTGTCCTCGACGATGGTGTGCTCGAATCGCTCACCCCGGAGCGCATCCGGGAGGTGATGCGGGCCAAGGCCGACGGCGCACGCCATCTGCACGAGTTGACCCGTGACATCGGCCTCGACGCCTTTGTGTTGTTCTCCTCGGCCGCGGGGACCGTGGGCAACGCGGGCCAGGGGAGCTATGCGGCGGCCAACGCCGTTCTGGACGGACTGGCCCAGCGGCGCCGGGCCGAGGGGCTGGTGGCCACATCGGTGGCCTGGGGAGCCTGGGCCGATTCCGGTATGGCCGCGGGAGTGGCGCGGTCGCAGGGCATGGATCCCAAGTCGGCGCTCTCCGCCTTGGGGCTGGTGCTGGCCGCTGACGAAACCACGGTGATGGTGGCCGATATCGACTGGGCGACCTTCGGAGCGCGGCTCACCGCCTCGCGGCCGAGCCCGCTGCTGAGGGAGTTGCTCAGGGACGTATCCCTGCCGACCGAGCCGACCGGCAGCGGGGCGGCCGACGCGTTCGCCGCCCGTCTGGAGGCCATGGCCGAGCGGGACCGGACGGCCACCGTGCTGAACCTCGTCCGCACACATGTGGCCGCCGTACTGGGCCACGCGGCATCCGAGGCGATCGACCCGGCCCGGCCCTTCCAGGAAATCGGCTTCGATTCGCTCACCGCGGTGGAGCTGCGGAACCGGCTCACCGCGGCCACCGGGGCACGCTTCCCGGCGTCCGTGATCTACGACTACCCGACCCCGGCGGCGCTCGCCGAGCATGTGTGCCGGGAGGCGCTGGGTCTGGCCGACCGGACACCGGTCCCGGTGACGCCACGCCCGGTGGACGACGAACCGATCGCCATCATCGGGATGAGCTGTCGCTTCCCCGGCGGGGTGAGCTCACCGGAGGACCTGTGGGGGCTGCTGGCCGACGGCCGCGACGCCGTATCGGAGTTCCCGGCGGACCGTGGCTGGAACCTGGCCGAGCTGTACGACCCGGATCCCGACCACCCCGGCTCCTCCTACGTCCGGGCGGGCGGCTTCCTCGATGACGCTGCCGCGTTCGACCCCGGGTTCTTCGGGATCTCGCCGCGCGAGGCGATCGCCATGGATCCGCAGCAGCGGCTGCTGCTGGAGGTCGCCTGGGAGGCGTTCGAGCGCGCTCACATGTCCCCCGCCACGCTCCAGGGCAGCCGGACCGGCGTGTTCATCGGGACCAACGGCCAGGACTACGCCGCTCTGGCCAGCGGTGCCCCGCAGAGCGCGGAGGGCTATCTGGGCACGGGCAGCGCCGCCAGTGTCGCCTCGGGCCGGCTGGCGTACACCTTCGGTCTCGAGGGCCCGGCGGTCACCGTGGACACCGCCTGCTCGTCGTCGCTGGTCGCGCTGCATCTCGCCGCGCAGGCCCTGCGCTCCGGCGAATGCTCCTTGGCCTTGGCCGGTGGCGCGACCGTCATGGCCACCCCGGCGGCCTTCCTGGAATTCTCCCGCCAGCGCGCACTGTCGGCCGATGGACGTTGCAAGGCGTTCGCGGCGGCGGCGGACGGCACCGGCTGGGGCGAAGGCGCCGGCATGCTCCTGGTGGAGCGGCTGTCCGACGCCGAGCGGAACGGCCACCGGGTGCTGGCGGTGGTGCGTGGCTCCGCCGTCAACCAGGACGGTGCCTCCAACGGCCTGACGGCGCCGAACGGTCCGGCCCAGCAGCGGGTGATCCGCCAGGCGCTGGCGAACGCCCGCCTGTCCGCCACCGACATCGACGTAGTGGAGGCGCACGGCACCGGCACCAGCCTCGGCGACCCGATCGAGGCACACGCCCTGCTCGCCACGTACGGTCAGGAACGGCCCGAGGACAAGCCACTGTGGCTCGGCTCGGTGAAGTCGAACATCGGTCATACGCAGGCTGCCGCCGGTGTGGCCGGTGTGATCAAGATGGTCATGGCCATGTGGCACGGCGTACTGCCGCGGACCCTGCATGTCGACGAGCCCTCGCCGCATGTGGACTGGACGGCGGGCCAGGTCGCGTTGCTCGTCGAAGCGAGGGAGTGGCCACGGGACGGCGCTCCGCGCCGGGCGGGCGTGTCCTCGTTCGGGGTCAGCGGTACCAACGCCCATGTGATCGTCGAGCAGGGGCCGGTGGCGGCCCGGCCCGATGCGGTGGACGGGCCGGAGCCGGTGCCCGGGTTGTTGCCGGAGCCGGCGTCCGGGCCGTTGCCGGAGTCGGCGTCCGAGCCGCTGCCCGACCAGCACCGGAGGGCGCTGCCCCTGCCGTGGGTGCTGTCAGGCGCCGGTGAGGCCGGGCTGAGGGGCCAGGTCGAACGCCTCACGTCCTTCATCGATGCCCATCCGGGGCTGGATCCCGCCGATGTCGGATGGACACTCGTGGCCGGCCGTTCGCTTCAGTCGCACCGCGCCGTGGTGGTGGGCGCGGACCTCGCGGAGCTACGACGTGGACTGGACGCCATCGAGACCGGCGGCGCCGCCGCCCGGCCCGGCCGCGAGGTGGTGTTCGTCTTCCCGGGTCAGGGGTCGCAGTGGGTCGGGATGGCGCTGGAGCTGATGGAGTCCTCGCCGGTGTTCGCGGGGCGCATGCGTGAATGTGCCGATGCGCTGACCCCGTTCGCCGAGTGGTCCCTGTTCGATGTACTGGCGGATGAACGAGCGCTGAGCCGTGTTGATGTGGTGCAGCCGGTGTTGTGGGCGGTGATGGTGTCCCTGGCCGAGCTGTGGCGTTCGTACGGAGTGGTGCCGTCGGCCGTGGTGGGTCACTCACAGGGCGAGATCGCGGCGGCGTGTGTGGCGGGCGGTCTGTCGCTGGCCGACGGAGCGCGGGTGGTGGCCTTGCGGAGCAAGGCGCTGCTGGCCTTGTCGGGCCAGGGCGGGATGGTGTCCGTCCCGGTGCCCGCCGACCGGCTCCGCGACCGCCCCGGGCTGTCGGTGGCGGCGGTGAACGGTCCGGCGTCCACCGTGGTGTCCGGCGCGGTCGCGGAACTGGACGCGGTGCTCGCGGAGTTCCCGGAGGCCAAGCGGATCCCGGTGGACTACGCCTCGCACTCCCCACAGGTGGAGGAGATCCGGGAGGAGCTGGCGGATGCGCTGGCGCCGGTCCGGCCGGGTGCCGGACAGGTCGCGTTCCACTCGACGGTGACCGGACGGCTCACCGACCCCCGTGCACTCGACGCCGACTACTGGTATCGCAACCTTCGGCACACGGTGGAATTCCAGGCCACCCTGGAAACCCTGATGGGCCAGGGCCACACCGTGTTCGTCGAGGTGAGCCCACACCCCGTGCTGACCGTCGGCATCCAGGACACCGCCGACGCCGTCGACACCGACATCGTCGTGACCGGATCGCTGCGCCGCGACGACGGCGGTCCCGCCCGTTTCCTCACCGCACTCGCCGACCTCCACACCCACGGCGTCGACGTGGACTGGCGTCCGCTCTTCACCGGCGCCCGGACGGTCGACCTCCCCACCTACGCCTTCCAGCGGGAGCGCTTCTGGCTCGAACCCGTGCGGGCGGTGACCCAGGCGTCCGGTCTGGGGCTCGACGATATCGAGCACCCCCTGCTGGGCGCGGTGCTGCCGCTACCCGGGACCGAGGGCGGTGTGCTGACCGGACTGCTCTCCCTGGCCGGACAGCCCTGGCTGGCGGACCACAGGGTGCGGGGCACGGTGGTCTTCCCCGGCACGGGCTTCGTCGAGCTCGCCCTCCAGGCCGGTCAGCACTTCGGCCACCCGGTGGTGGAGGAGCTGACCCTCCAGGCCCCGCTGGTGGTGCCGGATCAGGGCGGCGTCCAGGTGCAGGTGGCCGTCTCCGCGGCGGATGAGTCGGGCCGCAGGCCGGTCACGGTGCACTCGTGCCGCGCCGGGGAGTGGCTGCTGCACGCCTCGGGCGCCCTCGGCGTCACAGGCGTCACAGGCACCCCAGGAGTCACAGACGCCCCGGGCGCCACCCAGCAGCCCACCGCGCCGACCCGATCCCTGGAGGTGTGGCCGCCCGAGGGCGCGCAGCCCATCGACGTCTCGGGAATGTACGAGGCGATGGCGGAGCGCGGCCACGGATACGGCCCCGCCTTCCAAGGGCTGCGTGCCGCGTGGACACGCGACGACGAGATATACGCCGAGGTGACGCTGGACCCGACGGCACAGGACGTGGCCGTGCGGTGCGGTGCGCATCCCGCCCTGCTCGACGCCGCCCTGCACGGAGTGGGGCTCGGCCGTTTCCTCACCGAACCCGGCCAGGCGTATCTGCCGTTCTCCTGGGACAAAGTGGCCTTGCACGCGGTCGGCGCCTCCGCCATCCGCGTGGTGCTGTCCCCGGCCGGTCCGGACGCGGTGTCGCTGGAGGTGGCCGATCCGTCGGGCGCGCCGGTGCTGTCCGTGGCGTCGCTGGCGCTGCGTCCGCTGTCCGGCCGTCGGATCACGGACACCCGGGGCATGGACCAGGATGCGCTGTACCGCATGGACTGGGCCGAGACGCCGCTGCCGACCACCACGACCGCCGAGGCGCCGGTGGAGTTCGACGCCCTCGGAGACGTCCTGGGAGACGACCTCGGACACGCCCTGGCGGACGACCTGGGCCCGGACACCCCCGTACCCGACGTCGTCGTGCTGCCCTGCGAGTCCGCCGGTGACCCGGTGTCCACCGTCGTCGGCCGGGTGCTGACGGCGATACGGCGCTGGCTCGCCGACGAGCGCTGCGCCCGGTCGCGGCTGGCCGTGCTGACACGTGGCGCGGTGTCGACCGCCCCCGGCGAGAATGTCGAAGACCTCGGCGCGGCGGCGGTCTGGGGTCTGCTCCGCAGCGCGCAGGCCGAGCATCCGGACCGCTTCGTCCTCGTCGACCACGACGGCCACCAGGATTCCGGTGCGGTGCTGGCCGCCGCGGTGGCAGCCGGCCATCCGCATCTCGCGCTGCGCCGTGGCCGTGCCCTGACGCCCCGGCTGGCTCCGCTCACCCCCGCCACCACCCCGGCCCCCGGGGACGGGACGCCGTGGCGGATGGACGTCACCAGCCAGGGCACGCTGGAGAATCTGGCCGCCGTCCCCTGCCCGGAAGCCGCCGGTGCTCTCGGCGACGGGCAGGTGCGGGTGGCGATGCACGCGGCCGGGGTGAACTTCCGGGACGTCGTCGTCGCCCTCGGCATGATCCCCGGCCAGGACGTCATCGGCAGCGAGGGCGCCGGAGTGGTGCTCGACATCGGGCCCGGTGTGTCCGGCCTGGCGCCCGGTGACCGGGTGATGGGCCTGTTCTCCGGCGCGTTCGGCCCCGTGGCGCTGACCGATCACCGGTTGCTGGCGCGGCTTCCGGAGAGCTGGTCGTTCACCGACGCGGCGGCCACGCCGGTGGTGTTCCTGACTGCCCTGTACGGGCTGCTGGACCTGGCCGGTCTCCGGTCCGGTGAATCGGTGCTGGTGCACTCGGCCGCGGGCGGGGTGGGCATGGCCGCGACGCAGGTGGCCCGCTGGCTCGGCGCGGAGGTGTACGCCACCGCGAGCCCGGGGAAGTGGGACACGCTGCGCGCCGGCGGAGTGGCCGACGACCGGATCGCCTCCTCCCGCACTCTGGAGTTCGCCGAGCGCTTCGACCGGGTGGACGTGGTGCTGAACTCGCTCGCGGGCGAGTACGTGGACGCGTCGCTCGGGCTGGTCGCCGACGGCGGCCGTTTCCTGGAGATGGGCAAGACCGACATCCGTGACGGTGAGCGCGTCGCCGCCGAGCACGGGCGGCTGCGCTACCAGGCGTTCGATCTCATGGACGCGGGCCCCGACCGGATCGGGGAACTGCTCCAGTTGCTGGTGTCACTCTTCGAGCAGGGGGTCTTCACCACGCTGCCGACCCGGTCCTGGGACGTCCGGCGGGCGGGCGACGCGCTGCGTTTCCTCTCGCAGGCACGCCACATCGGCAAGCTGGTGCTCTCCGTTCCGCAGCCACTGCGGGAGCGGGACACCGTGCTCATCACGGGTGGCACCGGCACCCTGGGCGGGCTGGTCGCCCGTCACCTGGTCGAACGGCACGGGGTACGGGACGTCGTGCTGGCCGGACGGCGAGGGCCGGACGCCCCGGGCGCGGCCGAACTCACCGCCGCCCTGCGGGAATCGGGTGCCCAGGTGCGGGTGGTCGCCTGTGATGTGGCCGATCGGGACGAGCTGGCCCGGCTGCTGGACACCATGCCCGCCCTGCGGATGGTGGTGCACACCGCGGGCGTGCTCGACGACGGTGTGGTGGAGTCGCTCACCGCGGAGCGGGTGCGCGAGGTGCTGCGGCCGAAGGTGGATGCCGCATGGCATCTGCACGAGCTGACGGCCGGTCGTGAGCTGGCGGAATTCGTGGTGTTCTCCTCGGCCGCGGGTGTCCTGGGCAGCCCGGGACAGGGCGCCTACGCGGCGGCGAACGCCTGGCTGGACGCGCTGATGGCACATCGCCGGGCCGCCGGGCTGCCGGGTGTCTCCGTGGCGTGGGGACTGTGGGCCGAGCGCAGCGGGATGACCGGCCATCTGTCGGACCGGGATCTCGCCCGGATGGCCAGGGCCGGTGCCACGCCCCTCGCCACCGATCAAGGGCTCCGCCTCCTGGACAGCGCCAGGGCGGCCACCGAGGCGGTCGTGCTGGCGACACCGCTGGACGCCACCGCGCTGCGAGCGCAGGCCGACGCCGGTGCGCTGCCCGCGCTCTTCCACGGCCTGGTCCGCGCGTCGATCCGCCGCGCGACCGGCGCGGGCTCGAGCGAAGACGTGTCCTCACTGCGCGACCGGATGACCGCGATGCCGGTCGCCGAGCGCGAACAGCATGTGCTCGACCTGGTCCGTACGCATGTGGCGACCGTGCTGGGCCACGGCACCCTGACCGATATCGATGCGGCACGTACCTTCGCGGAGACCGGATTCGACTCGCTCACGGCCGTCGAGTTGCGCAACCGGCTGCGCACCGCCACCGGGGTCAGGCTGCCGGCCACCGCGATCTTCGACTACCCGACACCGGCGGTCCTGGCCGCACATCTCCTCCGGGAACTGGACGGCACCGTAGACGAGGCCGTGCCGCCGCCCGCCGCCCCGGCGGCCACCGACCACGACCCGGTCGTGATCGTCGGGATGGCCTGCCGCTATCCGGGCGGGGTGACCTCGCCCGAGGAACTGTGGGAACTGCTCGACACCGGGCGCGACGCGGTCTCGGACCTGCCCGACGACCGTGGCTGGGACCTGGACGGCCTGTACAGCGCCGATCCGGACAGCACGGGCACCTCGTATGTCCGCGCCGGTGGCTTTGTGTACGACGCGGGGGAGTTCGACGCCGGGTTCTTCGGGATCTCGCCACGTGAGGCGCTGGCGATGGACCCGCAGCAGCGGCTGCTGCTGGAGGTGGCCTGGGAGGCGGTGGAGCGGGCCGGTATCCCGGCGGCGTCGCTGAAGGGAAGCCGGACCGGGGTGTTCGTCGGCGCCGCGTCACAGGGCTACGGAACGGGCGCCGGCCAGGCGGCGGAGGGGTCCGAGGGCTATTTCCTGACCGGTGGCGCCGGCAGCGTGGTCTCCGGCCGGCTCTCGTACACCTTCGGTCTGGAAGGACCGGCGGTCACCGTGGACACCGCCTGCTCGTCGTCGCTGGTCGCGTTGCACCTGGCGGCGCAGGCGCTGCGGTCCGGCGAGTGCTCCCTGGCACTGGCCGGCGGGGTGACGGTGATGGCGAACCCGGGCATCTTCGTGGAGTTCTCCCGGCAGCGCGGACTGGCCGCCGACGGACGCTGCAAGGCGTTCGCCGACGCGGCGGACGGCACCGGCTGGGGCGAAGGCGTCGGCCTGCTGCTGCTGGAACGGCTGTCCGACGCCGAGCGGAACGGCCATCGGGTCCTGGCGGTCGTACGGGGCTCCGCCGTCAACCAGGACGGTGCCTCCAACGGGCTGACCGCGCCGAACGGGCCCTCGCAGCAGCGAGTGATCCGGGCCGCGCTGGCCTCCGCCGGGCTGGCCGCCTCGGACGTGGACGCGGTGGAGGCACACGGCACCGGCACCAGCCTGGGCGACCCGATCGAGGCACAGGCGCTCCTGGCCACCTACGGCCAGGAGCGCGAACGCCCGCTGCTGCTGGGCTCGATCAAGTCGAACATCGGGCACACCCAGTCGGCCGCCGGGGTGGCCGGTGTGATCAAGATGGTGCTGGCGATGCGGCACGAGTCGCTGCCCCGGACCCTCCACCTGGACCAGCCTTCGACCCATGTGGACTGGTCGGCCGGTGCGGTGGAGCTGCTCACCGCGCCCGTGGAGTGGTCGTCGGCCTCCCGACCCCGCCGGGCCGGAGTGTCCTCGTTCGGAGTGAGCGGGACCAATGCCCATGTGATCCTCGAACAGCCCCCCGCGGAGTCGGAGGCCGATCCGGAGCCGACAACCGAGCCCGCCCCGGCGGTGCTGCCGTGGGTGCTGTCCGGCCGGGGCGAGCACGGACTGCGGGCGCAGGCCGCCCGGTTGCGGTCCTTCCTGGCCGCGCACCCCGGACCCGACCCGGTGGACGTGGGCTGGTCGCTGGCCACCACCCGTTCGGCACTCTCGCACCGCGCCGCGGTGGTCGGCGCGGGCCGGGCGGAACTGCTGGCCGGGCTGGCCGCGCTGGCGGCGGGCGAGCCCACACCTGGCGTGGTCCTGGGCACCGCGGGCCCCGGCCGGGTGGGCCTGCTCTTCGCGGGTCAGGGTGCGCAACGGGCCGGTATGGGCCGCGAGTTGTACGAGACCTTCCCGGTGTTCGCGGCGGCGTGGGACGAGGTCTGCGCCGCGCTCGACCCGTATCTGGACCGTCCGCTCGACGAGGTGGTGTCCGACGCCACCGGCGCGCTGGACGCCACTACGTATGCGCAGGCGGGCCTGTTCGCCCTCGAAGTGGCGCTGTTCCGATTGGTGTCCTCGTGGGGTGTGCGCCCGGACTATCTGCTGGGGCACTCCGTCGGCGAGCTGGCCGCCGCGTATGTGGCCGGCCTCTGGTCGCTGGAGGACGCCGCCAAGGTGGTCGCGGCCCGGGGCCGCCTGATGGGCGCGCTGCCCCCGGGCGGCACGATGGTGGCCCTGGCCGTACCGGAGGACCGGATACGGCCGTTCCTGACCGACCGGGTCGCCCTCGCGGCCGTGAACGGACCGTCCTCGGTCGTGGTGTCCGGGGACGAGGACGCGGTGAACGGTGTGGCCGACGCAATGGCCGCCCGTGGGGTGAAGACACGGCGGCTGCGGGTCAGCCACGCCTTCCACTCGCCGCTGATGGACGAGATGCTCACCGCGTTCGCCGAGGTGCTCGGCACCGTGGACTTCCACACCCCGCGGATACCGGTGGTCTCCAACCTCACGGGTTCGGTGGCGGGGGAGGAGCTGTGCACTCCCGCGTACTGGGTGCGGCAGGTGCGTGAGCCGGTGCGGTTCTCCGACGGGCTGGAGCGGCTGCGGAAGCTCGGCACCGGCACCTTCCTCGAACTCGGACCGGACGGCACCCTCACCGCCCTGGCGCAGGCCCAGGTCACCGGGGCCGACGCCGAGTTCATCCCCACTCTGCGCGCCGACCGGCCCGAGCCGGTCACGGTCACCACGGCTCTCGCCCAACTGCACACCCACGGGGTGGAGTTGGACTGGTCCGCCGTCTTTCCCGGCGCCCGGCGGGTCGAGCTGCCGACCTACGCGTTCCAGCGCTCCCGCTTCTGGCTGGAGCCCTCCCGTACCCCCGGCGACGCGGCCGGTCTCGGGCTCGGCGCGCTGGACCATCCGCTGGTCGGTGCGACGGTGCCGCTGCCCGACGCGGACGGTGTCCTCCTCACCGGCCGTATCTCCGCCGACGCGCACTCCTGGCCGACCGGCCGGCGGGCCCTGGGCGTGCCCCTGTTCCCGGCGCCCGGCTTCCTGGAGCTGGTGCTCCAGGCGGGGCTTCAGTTCGACTGCCGGACGGTGGACGAACTCACCGTCCATGAGCCCCTTGTCCTCCCTGACCGGGGCGGGGTCGAGGTGCAGGTGTCCGTCCGTGACGCGGACGAGTCCGGCCGCCGCCCGGTCACCGTCTACTGCCGCCGGGACCGGCGGTGGGTCCGCCACGCCACCGCCGTCCTCGACGTGGGCCGGCCGCCCGCGCCCGCGCCGCACACCGAGAGCTGGCCGCCCACCGGCGCCCACCCGCTGGAGTCCACCGGGACACCGATGTGGCGCCGCGGCGACGAGATCTTCCTCGACATCGAGCTGCCCGAGACGGCCGCGGCCGAGGCCGGGCGATGGACCCTGCACCCCGCCCTGCTCGACGGGGCCCTGTGCGCGGAGGCGCTGGCCGGGCTGGTCACCGAGCCCGAGCGGACCCATCTGCCGCTCTCCTGGACGGGGATCACCCTGCACACGGAAGGTGCCACGAGGCTGCGGGTCACCCTCGCGCCCACCGGCCCGGACACGGTCTCCCTCCAGGTGGCCGACGCCGCCGGTGCGCCCGTGCTGTCGGTGGACTCGCTGGTGCTGCGCCCGGTGTCCGGGCAGCGGCTGCGGCAGGCCAACGCGTCACTGTTCAGGACGGCGTGGGCGGTGTCTCCCGCGTCGGCCGAACCGGACCTCGGCCTCGTCCGGTGGGGGCTCGTCGGCGACCCGGACGGCTGGAAACCGGACACGCTCGGCGGGCCGGTCGCGGTGTATCCGGACCTGTCGGCCATCGAGGACGTGCCGGACGTCGTGCTCCTCCCATGCGTGTCCGAGGGCGCTACGGCGTCCGAAGTGGCACTGCGCGCCGCTGATGCCGTACGGACGTGGCTGGACGAGGAACGGTTCGCGCCCTCACGTCTGGTGCTGGTGACCCGGCGCGCGCTCGCCGTGGCATCCGGTGAGGAGGTCGAGGACCTGGCGGCGGCCGCGGTGTGGTCGCTGGTCGAGGGCATCCAGGCGGCCCACGCCGGACGGATGACACTCATCGACACCGATGGCTCCGATCTGCGTCTGCTGCCCGCCGCGGTGGCCGTGGGGAAGGATCGGATCGCGGTCCGGGCGTCGGCGGTGCTGGTACCCGAGCCGGCCGCGGCGGCGGTCACCGAGCAGAACCCGCCCGCCTGGGAGCCGGGCACGGTGCTGGTGACCGGTGGGTCGGCCACGGAGGTGGCCCGGCACCTGATCGTCGAGCGAGGTGTGAACGACCTGGTCCTGGCCGGGGTAGGCGACGCGGCCGGGAATGGCGACGCGGCCGAGCTGGAAGCCCTCGGCGCGACCGTCCGGCTCGCCCCGTGCGATCCGGCGGACCGTCAGGCGCTGGCAGCGCTGCTGGAGGAGATTCCGCGGCTGCGGAGCGTGGTGCACACCGCGGCCGAGGACCCGGAGCGGACACCGGCCCACGCACTCACCCCACAAGCGCTGCGGGCACGGCTGCGGTCGGGGCTGGAGACGGCGTGGAATCTGCACATGGCCACGCGGGACCTGGAGCTGGACCGCTTTGTGCTGCTCACCTCCGCCGACGGAACACTGACCCCCGCGTACGCCGACGCGCTGGCCGCGCACCGGCGGGCCCTCGGACTGCCCGCTGTCTCCGTCTCCACCGACCTGGGCCTCGCCCTGTTCGACGCGGCATGCGCCGCGCCCGTGGAGGCGGTCCGGGTCACCACCGCGACAGCGGTCCCGGCACGCACCGAACCGGCCCGGCAGCCGGTGGAGCAACCCGCGGCGGCCGAGGTGTCCGCGACCACACTGCTGGAGCGGCTGGCCGGGCGGTCGGAGGACGAACAGGAGGAGATCCTGCTGGAGCTGGTCCGCGACCAGGTCGCCACGGTCCTCGGCCATCCGGACCCCGCCATGGTCGACCCCGACCGCGGTTTCGTCGATATGGGCTTCGACTCGGTGGCGGCCGTGAAACTGCGGAACCAGTTGGCCCGGGCCACCCGGCTCGAACTGCCCGCCAGCCTCACCTTCGACCACCCCACGGCCGTCGAACTCGCCCGCCATCTGCGCACCGAAATGCTGCCGGACGACGCGGCGGCCGCCATTCTCGTGCTCGAAGAGCTGAACAAACTCGACGAGTCGATCCTCGATCTCGACCCGGCAAGCGCGGCACGGGTGCGGATCTCGACACTGCTCCAGGATCTGTCCGCGAAATGGATCGAGCGAACGGATCATCCATGACCACACATCCATGACCACACGTCTACGACCACACACACGACCACACACACGACCACATACGAGCGGACACACACCGCATCGTCCCTGACGCACCATCCGCCCCTGAGGCATATACGAGGGAGTCAACAGTGAGCGAGACCTTGCCCCTTCCCGGGACCGTGAAGGCCGAACGGCGTTGTCCGTACGACCCTCCGGAGGACCACCGCCGACTGCGGGACACGGGTGAACTGGGCAAACTGGAGCTGCCCGGCGGCCTGGTGATGTGGTTTCTGACCAAGCACGACGACATCAGGGCCATGCTGGCGGACTCCCGGTTCAGCGGCTCCAGGGTGCCGTTTCCGGCGATGAGTATGGAGATACCGGCGGGCTTCTTCTTCTCCATGGACCCACCGGACCACACCCGCTACCGCCGCACGCTCACCGCCGAGTTCTCGGTGCGTGGCGCGCGTGAACTGACCGGCCGGATAGAGCGGCTGGCCGACCGGCACCTCGACGCGATGGAGGCGATGGGCACGAGCGCCGATCTCGTGGCGGCCTATGCCAACCCGGTGCCCGCGATGGTGATCTCCGAAATTCTCGGCGTGCCGTACACCTACCACCAGAAGTTCGACCACGAGGTTCGCACGCTCAGGGAGACCGGCGGTGACGACCAGGCCGTCGGCGCGATGGCGACCGCATGGTGGGACGAGATGCGCGGATTCGTGCGCGCCAAGCGGGCCGAGCCCGCGGACGACATGATCAGCAGGCTGCTGCACAGCGAGGTCGAGGGCGGGGCGCTGACCGACGAGGAGGTGGTCGGCATCGCCATGACCATCATTTTCGCCGGTCATGAGCCCGTGGAGAACCTGATCGGCCTCGGCATGCTGGCGCTGTTCGAGGACCCGGAGCAATTGACCCGGTTGCGTGAGAACCCCGACCTGCTCGACGACGCCGTGGAGGAGTTCCTCCGCTACTTCCCCGTCAACAACTTCGGCACCGTGCGCACCGCCACCGAGGACGCTGTGATCAACGGTCATCCCATCGCGAAGGGCGAGATGGTGGCCGGTCTGGTGTCCACCGCCAACCGGGACCCCGAGCGCTTCGCCGACCCCGACCGCCTCGCCCTCGACCGGCCGCACGCCTCCCATCTCGCGTTCGGACACGGTGTGCATCAGTGCCTGGGCCAGCAGTTGGCGAGGGTGGAGCTGAAGGTGCTCCTGGAGCGGTTGCTCGCCAGGTTCCCCGGCCTGCGTCTGGCGGTGGCCCCGGAGGAGATCCGGTACCGGGAGAACACCTCGTTCTACGGTGTCCATGAGCTGCCGGTGACCTGGGCGGCCGAGTAGCCCCAACCGGTGGCCGGAAGGCCAGGGGCGGGCGGCGGTGGTCGGCGCGTAGGGAAAGGGGCCGCGTGCGCCGACGGCGGACCTCAGACGCCGAGCCGGCCACCGGTCAGCCGTGCGAGCGGGCTGCGGCGACGCGCGGCGCGCCTGCGCAGGACCAACGCGGTGGCGCCCGCCACGGCGGCCCCCGCACCGGCGACGGCTGCCTGGACCTTGCGCGCCTTCAGCGCCATCCAGGCCGAACCGGCCGCCGCGGCGGCCTTCTTGGGGGCCTCGGCCGCCACCGTACGCCCGGTGGCCACGGCCTTCTCGGCCGCCACATGAGCCTTGTCGGTGGCGACATGAGCGGTGTGCGCGGCGGTTGTCGCGGCGCTCGCGGCGGCGGTCTTCGCCGTGGTCTCCGCCTCGCCCGCGGTGTCCTTGGCCCGTGCCGTGGTCTCCTTGGCCTTGGTCGTGGTGGCCTTCGCGTGCGCGTTGGCGCTCCTGACACTTGTGTGTGCGTTCTTCTTCTCGGTCATGTCCACCGCGTTACCACTGCGCCCGACAGCAAACCCGGGGCGCGGGGCCGTCGGCGCGTCCAGGGCGCCGCCTTGGCTCATTCGGTGCCCGGGCCGCGCCGCTGCTGGAGCAGCACGAAACCTCCGGCCAGGGCGACCAGACAGACGCCGATGATTACTCCCACGGCGGGCCACGGGGACCCGTCGTCCGAGGTCGCCGCCTTCGAGGACGACTCTCCGTCCGAGTCCGGCACGTGGCTCTCCGGTCGCGGGGAGGCCGAGTGCGAGGCGGACGGGGCGGCGCCGACAGCCACGGGCTCGAACTTCACTAGCGGGGTGGGATTCTCCGGCTCCGACTCGAACGTCAGTGTCACGTTCTTCGCCAGGGTGTGCGAGTCGGAGGCGGACACCCTGGCGTGGGCCAGGGCGGGGGAGGCCATGGCGAGGACGAGCGTCGCCGCGGCGATGGCCGGCGCGCCGAATCGCCGCGTCCGCGGGCGGGACGGCAGATGATGTGCGTTCACGGTATCTCTCCTCGTCAGGGGGACACCCGAGCCCTCCGCACCCGAGACGGGGTGCGTTCATCAGGTGCGCCACCCTCCCGATACGTACGGCCCGGACACGATGTTCACCGTGTCCGGGCAGGGAAACCAAAGCGTCCGCGTTCCAGCGCGTGGTCAGGCGGCGGCCATGTCGAGGGCCGTTCCGTACAGCCGGGACACCCGGATCCTGATCACCACCCGCCGGTCCGCCACGAGCTGCTCCAGGAAGGCCACTTCGTCGTGTGGATCGGCGAAGCCGGGCGTCATGGACAGCAGTTCCCGCCCGACCGCGTCCCCGGGGACGGCCGTCACCTCCGATACCTCAGCCTCGCCTTCGGCGACGGCGAACGACCAGCCGTCCGGCGCGCCCACGTGTACGGCGGCATGGGGATCGCGCCGTAGCTGACGCACCTTGAGCCGGTCGGCGGTCGAGGAGATGCGCAGCACCCGCTCTTCGGGGCTCCAGTGGTGGACCACGGTGGACAGATGGGGATGGCCGCTGCGCTTGACCGTCGCGAGCACGCCGAACCGCTGGTCCCCCAGCATCAGTGACAGTTCGTCCTCGGTGAGCACCCGGGGCGCGGGTCCGGCCCCTGGTTTCGTCCCGGCGCCGTTCGTCGGGCTCGTGGTCTCGGTGTCGGTCGTCGCCATGAGGGCGCACCTTTCGATCGGAAGGGGGGAGAAGGGTCAGACGGTGGTGACGGGAGCGGCGGACGGGTTGGCCTTCCGTGGTGCGGGGCGCTTCGGCGCGGGGCCTCGCAGCACGGTGAACGCCACCGCGAAGGCCGTCACGATGAGTCCCGCTCCGACGGCGAAGGCCAGGTGGTAGCCACCGGTCAGCGCCTCGGCCCGGCCCTTGCCCCGGGCGAGCAGCGCGTCCGTGCGGGAGGCCGCCAGGGTGGACAGCACCGCGACGCCCAGCGCCATGCCGATCTGCTGAGTGGTGTTGAAGAGCCCGGAGACGAGCCCGGCCTCGTCCTCCCTCGCACCGGACATCCCGAGGCTGGTCAGCGCGGGGAGGGCCAGCCCGAAACCGGCGGCGAGCAGCATGACCGGGAGGAGGTCGGGGAGGTACCGGGCGTGCACGGGGACGCGGATGAGCAGCCCGAGGACCCCGGCCAGCAGCACCAGCCCGGCCAGCAGCACCGCGCGGTCGCCGAAGCGGGCGCTGAGCCGCGCGGAGACGCCGAGTGACACCGCGCCGATGGCGAGGGCGGCCGGGAGCATGGCAAGACCGGTCCTGGTGGCGCCGTATCCCAGGACGTTCCGCAGATAGAGGGCGACGAGGATCTGGAACGAGAAGAGCGCCGCCACCATCAGGACCTGGACGAGATTGGCCCCGGCGACACCGCGTGACCGCAGGATCCGCAGGGGCAGCAGCGGGGTGCGGGCGGTGGCCTGCCGGACCAGGAACAGGGCGAGCAGGAGGAGCGAGAGGGCGCCGAGGCCGAGCGTATGCGCCGCCGTCCAGCCGTAGTCCGCCACCTTGACGACGGTGTAGATGCCCAGCATCAGCCCGGCCGTGACGAGCAGGGCGCCGAGGACATCGGCGCCGGCCGCGAGACCGGGCCCGCGGTCGGCGGGCAGGGCGGGTATGGCGACCGCGAGGGTCAGCAGTCCGATCGGCAGATTGATCAGGAAGATCCAGTGCCAACTGAGCGCGTCGGTGAGAAGGCCCCCGAGCACCTGGCCGATCGAGGCTCCGGCGGCGCCGGTGAAGCTGAACACGGCGATGGCCTTCGCGCGTTCGGCGGATTCGGTGAAGAGCGTGACGAGAATGCCCAGGCTGACCGCCGACGCCAGCGCGCTGCCGACCCCCTGTAGAAACCGGGCGGCGATCAGCGCCGCGGGGGAGGTGGCCACGGCCGCCAGGAGCGAGGCCGCGGTGAACACCGCGGTGCCGGCCAGGAACATGCGCTTGCGGCCGATGAGATCGCCGATGCGGCCCGCGAGCAGCAGCAGACCGCCGAACGCGATCAGATAGGCGTTGACGACCCAGCTCAGCCCGGCGGGGGAGAACCGCAGATCGCCCTGGATGGCGGGCATGGCCACGGTCACGATGCTGCCGTCGAGGATGACCATCAGCATCCCGGTGGCGATGACCCCGAGGGCCAGTTGGCGGGATGGGGCGACGTGGGAAGCGGGCGGGCCGGACGCGGTGGCGGACATGCGGTCACTCCTGTCGGTAGACGCGACAGGAGTGACCGTAGCAGATGGTTTTGTTGCAGACTATTTGTTTGGGTCCTACCCCCAGTGGCGGGCGTGCCTCTGGGGCGGTGCTACTTCTCGCTCTGGCGCGCCCGCCGGGCCGGGCGGGGGCTTTCGGCGGGTGCGGCCAGATGCCCCTCGGTCAGCCGGGTCAAGGCCCTTAGCAGGGCGGCGCGTTGGGTCTCGGGGAGCGTCGCCAGCGCCTCCCGGTGAACGCGGTCCACGATGTTCTGGCTCCGCTTGGCGATCCGCGCGCCCTCCTCCGTCACCGCGATGATCCGGGCCCGGCGATCCCGGGTCGAGGCGCGCCGCTCCGCGAGGCCCGACTTCTCCAGGGCGTCCACCGTCACCACCATCGTGGTCTTGTCCATGTCGCCGATCTCGGCGAGCTGTGCCTGGGTGCGCTCCTCCTCCAGGGCGTGGACCAGGACGCAGTGCATCCGTGCCGTCAGCCCGATCTCGGCGAGCGCGGCCGACATCTGGGTGCGCAGGACATGGCTGGTGTGGTCGAGGAGGAAGGACAGGTCCGGTTCGTTCTGGGCGGGCGCCATCGCGGTCATATGGCCCAGGGTAACAATTCGATCCGTACTGGATTATCCGGAACAGTCCTTACCCGGGCGGGGTCAGCCGTTGCGGTAGAGGGTGGTGAGCAGCTCGATCGCGGTTTGGGTGGCGGGGTGCGGGTCGTCCCGCCACCAGGCGAGGCGTACCGCGATCGGCTCGGCGTCGCGGACCGGCCGGTAGGCGATTCCGGGCCTCGGGTACTGGTTGGCGGTGGACTCCGCCGTCATGCCGACGCAGCGGCCCGCGGAGATCACCGTGAGCCAGTCCTCCACGTCATGGGTCTCCTCCGTGGCCGGACGTGAGTCGGGCGGCCACAGCTCCGCGGTGGTGGTCCCGGTCCGCCGGTCGACCAGCAGAGTGCGTCCGCTGAGGTCGGCCAGGCGGACCGAGCGGCGCCTGGCGAGGGGGTCGTCGGCGGCCACGGCGCACAGCCGCCGCTCCAGCCCGACGATGGCGGAGTCGAAGCGGCGCTCGTCGAGGGCCCTGCGCACGACGGCCAGGTCACAGACGCCCTCCGCCAGCCCGGCGGTGGCGGAATGCACACGGACGAGATGCAGATCCGTCTCCGGGTACGCCTGGGCCCAGCGGCGCTGGAAGGCGGGGGTGTGGCGGCCGAGCGCGGACCAGGCGTAACCGATCCGCAGATGGGCGTGGCCCGATATGGCCTCCCGGATCAGACCGTCCACCTCGGCCAGCACCCGCCGGGCGTGTGCCACCACGCGCAGCCCGGTGCCCGTCGGGGTCACCTCGCGGGAGGTACGCCGCAACAGCCGTGTCCCCAGGGCGCGTTCGAGCGAGGCCAGGGTCCGGGACACGGCCGCCTGGGAGACGCCGAGCGCGATGGCGGCGTCGGTGAAGGTGCCCTCGTCGACGATCGCCACGAGGCAGCGCAGTTGCCGCAGCTCCACATCCATACGTCCAGCGTATAGATAAGGCGCAGAACGCATTATGTGCATGCGTGGTCCCGGCGCACGATCGACGCATGCGACCAGCTCCCGCGTCACGTATCGCCGCCGCACGATCGACGGGAACCGCACACCGGATCCCATCGACCCCCGCCGACTCCGCCCCGGGCTCCGGCCTGGATTCGGTCCCCGGCCTGGATTCGGGCCCGGGTCCGAGCCAGGGCCCGGACCCGGATCAGCAGCCGACCGCGCGTCGGTTCGCCGGTGTGGCCACGATGATCGGCAGCGGTCTGTCCAACCAGACCGGCGCCGCGATCGGATCCCACGCCTTCCCCGTCCTCGGCCCGATCGGGGTCGTGGCCGTCCGCCAGTACGTGGCCGCGATCGTCCTGCTGGCCGTCGGCAGGCCCCGGCTGCGGAGCTTCACCTGGTGGCAGTGGCGGCCGGTGGTGGCTCTTGCCGTGGTGTTCGGCACCATGAATCTCTCCCTGTACACCGCCATCGACCGCATCGGCCTCGGGCTGGCGGTGACGCTGGAGTTTCTCGGCCCGCTGTGCATCGCGCTGGCCGCCTCACGGCGCCGGGCGGACGCGTGCTGTGCGCTGGTCGCGGCCGCCGCCGTGGTGACGCTGATGCGCCCGCGGCCCTCGGCCGACTACCTGGGCATGGGGCTGGGGCTGCTGGCCGCCGTGTGCTGGGCGTCGTACATCCTGCTCAACCGCACTGTCGGCCGACGGGTCCCCGGCGCCCAGGGGTCGGCGGCGGCCGCGGGGCTCTCCGCCCTGATGTTCCTGCCGGTCGGGATCGCCGTCGCGGTCCATCAGCCGCCGACCGCGAGCGCCGTGGCGTACGCCGTCACCGCGGGCGTTCTCTCCTCGGCCGTGCCGTACCTCGCGGACCTGTTCACCCTGCGCCGTGTGTCCGCCCAGGCGTTCGGGCTCTTCATGAGCGTCAACCCCGTCCTCGCCGCCCTGGTCGGCTGGGTCGGCCTGGGGCAGAACCTGGGCTGGACGGAGTGGACGAGCATAGGCGCCATCGTCGCGGCCAACACACTGAGCATCCTCACCCGGCGCGGCTGAAGGACCGCGTACCGCCGCGGACGGCCGGTGCGCGACACCGCTGCCGGTCGCGCCCCGGCGGGCCCGGCGCCACCGTTCACAGCACCGTGTTCGGGTGCGGGTGGAGGCACAGCTCCACCCGGGGTGGACCTGTGGGTTGACGTGTGCGGCGGTGGCTCCGGCCGAGCATGGCGGCATGGATATCAAGGACTGGCTGATCGATATCGCCCTCGTGGGCATGGTGCTGCTGCAACTGCGTGGCCGACGGTTGACGGCGAAGACGCTGCTGCTCCCGGTGGGGATCGTCGGATGGGCGGCGACGAAGTACCTGCACGAGATCCCGACGTCGGGCAACGATCTCCTGCTGATCGCGGCCACGACGCTGATCGGGCTCGCTCTGGGCGCGGGGGCCGGGGCGCTGACCCGGGTATACCACAACGACGCCGGTGAGGTCATCGCGCGCGCCACGGCCATGGCGGCCGTGCTGTGGGTGGTGGGCTGCGGCTTCCGCATGGCCTTCCAGCTTTTCGCCACGCAGGGCGGCGACGAAACGATCGGCCGCTTCTCGAGCGACTACCACCTCGATCCGACGGCCTGGGCCCCGGCGATTCTCCTGATGGCGCTCGCCGAGGTGCTCTCACGCACCGCCATCGTGGCCTGGCGCGGACGGGAGGCGCTCCTCGGATCGGGCCGAGGCCGACTGGGCGTCCGGTGAGCGACGGGCCGTGGGGTGAGCGGTGGCCCCCGGGGCTGGGCAGGACATGGGCACGGCATGCTGGTCCGATGAGTACTGGTGATCTGCGGTCGGGCCCCGGCGCAGTGTCCGGCCGGTTGGACGGCAACGAGCCGACCGCGGAATGGGCCGTGGGCCTGCTCGCCCTGGGCGGCTTGATCTACGGGGCGGTGCGGGCGACACATCCCGGCCTCGACGCCCGTGGCCTGGTCGCGCTGGTGGTCACCGTGGGCTTGGGCCTGGGCTGGATCGGCTGGCTGGTGGGCATGCGCAGAGGCCGGCCGACGGTCGGTGTGTGCGCGGTGGCACTGGTGGCGGTCTGTGGCGGGGTGGCGGGGGCGTGGGCCCCGTTCGGTGCGGTGGTCGTGGGGGTGGCCGCGATGTGCGCCGTCATGCTGGCGGGGCTGCTCCCCGCCACGGCCCTGGCCGGCCTCGGTATCGCTGCCGGCGCCGTCGCCCTCGCCGTCGACGGATGGGACGTCGCGAAGCTCGCCGCCGTGGGGGTGGCCGCGCTGCTCGGCCTGCTGCTGGGCGTCGTACGCCGCCAGCGCCGGGAACGGCTGCGATCCGAGACCGAGCTGGCGGTGGCGCGGGAACGCGGCGCCGTCGAGCACGAGCGCGCCGAGCTGTTCGCCGAACGCAACCGGATCGCCCGGGAGGTGCACGACGTGCTGGCCCATACGCTGTCGGCGCTGTCGGTGCAGATCACCGCTCTTGAGTCCATCGTCGAGGACGGCGCCGGCACCGACGAGGTGCGGGCCGCGATCGGCCGGTCCCGCCGTCTGGTCGTCGAGGGCCTGGACGAGACCCGCCGCGCGGTGCGGGCGCTGCGCGAGGAGCCGGTCGCCCTCGATGAACAGCTCACCGCCCTCGCCACGGGCGAAGGCGCCGACTTCCGGATCACCGGCGCCGTACGGCCGCTGCCACCGGCGGCCGGAATAGCCCTGCTGCGGGTCGCCCAGGAAGCACTCACCAACACGCGCAAGCACGCACCGGGTGCCGCCGTCACCGTCAGCCTCGCCTTCGGGGAGTCGTCCACCCGGCTGACGGTCACCAATGCGGCGACGGTACGATCTGGCGTCGATCCGGCCGGGGAGCTTGCCGAGACCGGCGGGGGCTTCGGCCTCACCGGCATGCGCGAGCGCGTGGAACTGCTCGGCGGCACACTCGACGCAGGTCCCGAAGAGGCGGGTCCCGAGGACGCGGGCCCCAAGGCGGCTGGTCTCAAGGGCGCTGGTCTCAAGGACGCTGGTCCCAGAGCCGGTGGCTGGAGTGTGGAAGCGGAGGTCCCGGCGTGAAGGTGATCATCGTGGACGACCAGACCATCGTCCGCGACGGACTGGTCACCATCTGCGAGCGGCTGCCCGACGTCGAGGTGGTCGCCGCCGTCGGCGACGGTCGGCAGGCCCTGGCCGCGGTCGCCGAGCATTCCCCGGACGTGGTGCTGATGGACCTGCGCATGCCGCACATGTATGGCATCGAAGCCACGCGGCACATCACCATGGACCATCCCGGGACACATGTCGTCGTGCTGACCACCTTCATCGACGACGAGTCGATCAACGCGGCGCTCACCGCCGGTGCACTGGGCTACCTCACCAAGGAAGCCGGGCGCGAGGACGTCGATCGGGCACTGCGGGCGGCCGCCCGTGGGCAGGCCCTTCTGGACCCCGCCGTACACGCCCGCCTCGTCGCACTCGCCCGGCAGCAGCCCGCCGCCGGGTCGGGGGAGCTGCCCGCCGGGCTGACCGCACGCGAGGCCGAAGTGCTCATCTGTATGGCCAAGGGTCTGTCCAACCGCGAGATCGCCCGATCGCTGTTCGTCAGCGAAGCCACCGTCAAAACCCACGTCAACCGCGTCTTCGCCAAAACCGGCAGCCGTGACCGCGGCCAGGCCATCGTCTGGGCGCACCGGCATGGACTCGGCTGAGCCCAGGCCCTGCCGGTGCGCCCAGGACACCGCTCACTCCGCGGCTGCGAACAACGCCTCCGCGTCGGCGATCGCCTCGGCCAGGGCGGCGGGCTCCGGCCGCAGCCCTGCCACGATCGTGTCGATGCCGCGCAGGCCCGCCCGCTGGAGGAGGCGTTTCTCATTGGTGGCCCACTCACCGCGCGCCGCCAGCACCGCGTGCGCCGTCTCCAGGGCGGCGGTCGCCACCGCCCCCGCCACCTCGGTGGCCTGGCCACGTCCGGCGTACGCGGCCGAGGCGTACCGCAGTGTCAGGGCCGCGCGCCCGCGCCACACCGGGGGCGCCGCCTCGCGCAGCGCCTCCGGGTACTCGGGGCGCGGCAGGGTGCCCCGCAGCACCTGGTTGACGGCGAGTTCGGCCACCACCAGATAGCTGGGGATGCCCGCGAGGTGGAACATCAGCGGCTCCCAGCGGAAGCGGCCTTGCCGCGACTCGGCGAGTTCGTGTTCCACCACCTCCAGATCGCGGTAGTGGACGTCCACGCGCCGTCCGTCGATCGTCAGCCAGGCGCCCCCGTTGAAGACACCACCGCCCCACTCGCCGATCTCGGAGACCTCGCCCTGCCAGCCGACGGCCCGCAGATCGGCCGGGTCGAATCCGCCCCGGTAGTACACGGCCAGGTCCCAGTCGCTCTCCGGGGTGTGGGTGCCCTGCGCACGCGAGCCCCCGAGGGTGACGGCCCGTACGGCGGGCAGGGCGGCGAGCCGCTCGGCGACCTCGTCCAGAAACATGTCATCGGCCAGGTCGGTCATTTCATGCATGTCGGTCATACGGTTCCGATCGTGTGAAGTGGATGACGGGTGCCGCGGGCACACCGACCGGACGCCGGAGCACAGGCTCGGACGGCGTTCACGCGGATCGCGATCGGTGTGCCGGGTCATCACTTCATGACGCCGACCTTACCGCCCCCGCCGGGACCTGAGCCCGGCGCGCCGGAACACCGACGGATGGCGGGGCGGGCGGCCCGGGCCAGGGGCGCTTCAGCCCTTCACCAGGCCCAGGCGGAACAGGCTCTCCGCGGTGTCGAGGATGGTCGTCACCGGGTCGCGCGGGGTCCAGCCGAAGACGGTACGCGCCTTCTCGGTGCGCAGGACCGGTACCTTCTCCGCCTGCCCGGCAGCTTCCCGCAGCGCCGGATCACAGCGGGCGGCCTCCCGCAGCTCTTCGTCGCTCACCTCATGCCTGGGTACCCGGGCGGCGCGCTCTCCTAGGTGCTCGGCCAGTACCCGGGCGATCCACAGAAAGCTGACGGCCCGTTCGCCGCTGGCGAGGAAGCGCTGCCCGGCCGCTGCGGGATGGGTCATGGCCAGCAGATGGAGGTCGGCGACATCGCGTACGTCCACCATGCCGAAGTGCATACGAGGGGTGGCCTCCATCGCCCCCTCCAGCATCGCCTTCACGAGCTCCGTCGAGGCGGACAGCCGGGGGCCGAGGGTCGGACCGAAGATGCCGCTCGGATTGATCACCGTCAGTTCCAGGCCGTCTCCCTCCTTCGCCACGAAGTCCCAGGCGGCCAGCTCCGCGATGGTCTTCGACCGGATGTAGGGCGGGTTGTCGTCCGCGGGGTCGGTCCAGTCGCTCTCGTCGTATGTGTCACCGTCCTTGGGGCTGTATCCCACGGCGGCGAACGAGGACGTCATCACGACCCTGCGCACACCGTGGTCCCGTGCGGCCCGCAGCACACGCAGGGTGCCGTCCCGTGCCGGGACGATCAGCTCGTCCTCGTTCTCCGGCTGGACGGAGGGGAACGGCGACGCGACATGCAGGACGTGGGTGCACCCCGCCACCGCGTCGTCCCAGCCGTCGTCCGCGGTCAGGTCGGCGCCGACGATGTCGAGCCGCCCGTCCGGATCGACGCCGGAGGCC
The DNA here is from genome assembly GCF_047218265.1 of Streptomyces sp. CY-1. Taxonomy (NCBI): domain Bacteria; kingdom Bacillati; phylum Actinomycetota; class Actinomycetes; order Kitasatosporales; family Streptomycetaceae; genus Streptomyces; species Streptomyces sp. CY-1. The sequence continues at coordinate 1,129,825 of NZ_CP178393.1, read as the reverse complement.
GCGATGGCCGACCGGACGCTCGCGGCGGCGCTCGCCGCCCGGCCATCCGAACGGACCGTGGTGCGCACCCGATGGCCGCTTCGCAGCAGGCCGCTGATCACATGGGTGCCGACATAGCCATTGCCGCCGGTCACCAGGACGAGTTCGCCACCACCGGCGTCGGTCTCGGTGTCGGCGTTGGTGTCAGCGGACACGGGGACAGTCTTGCCTTCCATGAATTCCTTGCATCCTCTCCCGAACGCACTTCTCACAGCGCGTCGATGACGCCCGTGATCTCGTCGATCGCCCGGCGCTCCGCATCGGCGTCGGCGCGCTCCCGCGCGTCCCACATCTCCGCCTTGAGTCGCAGATAGCGCAGGCGGACCTCCATGAGCGCCATCTCCCGCTCCAGGCGCTCCGCGTTGTGCCGGAAGAGGTCGCGCAGCGGAGCGGCGCCCTGCGTGCCCTCGTCGAGGTGGCGGAGGTAGGCGCGCATGTCCTGCACGCTCATGCCGGTCGATCTCAGACATCCCAGCGCCTTGATCGTCTCCACCACGGTGGGGTGGTAGCGCCGGTGGCCACTGTCCCGGTCGCGGTCCACCGCGGGGATCAGGCCGATCTTCTCGTAGTAGCGCAGCGTCGGCTCCGAGAGGCCGCTCAGTCTCGACACCTGTTGGATGGTCATCGGGGAGCCCCGGACCTCTGTCCCTGTCGTTGTCATATGTCGAGCATCCGACACTTGAAGCGCTTGAGGTCAAGTGTGATCGACAGGCCGTCCCACAAGCACCCGGCCGGTGGCTACCGGGACGTCCCGGGCGTGGCGACGGCGGACGGGGGAGTGGGCGCTTCGGGGCGACGTCCGGGCGTGGCGATGGGGATGTCGCGCATGAGGAGCAGCGCCCCGAGGGCGAGGAGCCCGGCGGCACATCCGCTCCAGGCGATGGTGGAGCCGATGGCCGCCGCGGTGGGCGCGGTCGTGCCGGAGTGGCCGATCAGGGACTGGGCACAGGCCAGGCCGACCGTGCCACCGAGCTGCTTGGTGAGGGCGGAACCCGCGGTGGCGGTGCCCATATCGGCACGCGGGACGGCGTTCTGGGTGGCGATGGTGAGCCCGCCCATGGCCGGTCCGGTGCCGAGCCCGACGAGCAGCAGCGGAACGGACGTCAGCGCGAGCGGTGTGGTGGCCCTCAGGGCGACGAAGGCGGCGGTGCCGACGGTGAGCAGCCCCGCTCCGGTCAGCAGGACCGGTTTGACGTGACCGCTGCGCAGCACGGTGGCGGCGGTGAGCCGGTTGCCCAGGGTCATGCCGATGAGCAGGGGGAGCAGCAGCAGACCGGAGGCGGTGGCCGAGTGGCCGCGGATGTGCTGGAAGTACAGCGGCAGGAAGATCCCCACCGGCAGGGCGGCGACCTGGAAGAAGAAGCCGGCGGTCAGCAGGGCCGTGTAGGGGCGGTGCCGGAACAGCCGCAGGGGCAGGACGGGGACGGCGGCCCGCCGCTCGACCGGTACGAGCGAGGCGAGCAGCGCCAGACCGCCGAGCAGACAGCCCATGACGGCCGGGTCCGTCCAGGAGGGCGCGTGCCCCGCGGTCGCGTTGCCTTTGAGACTGAGGCCGGTCAGCGCGAGGGAGAGCCCGGCGGCGAGGAGGAGGATCCCCGCCGCGTCGAGCCGTCCGGGCGGCGGGGTGGTGGGACGGCGGTCGGGCAGGGCCAGGGCGATGACGGTGATGGCGGCCAGCCCGAGGGGGAGGTTGAGCCAGAACGCCCAGCGCCAGCCGACATGATCGGTGAGCAGCCCGCCGAGGAGCGGCCCACCGACCATGCCCATGATCATCATGGTGGCCATCGCCGTCTGCATGCGGATCAGGCCCTGCGGGCGGGACGGTGGGTGGAGGTCGCGGACCAGGGCCATGCCGAGGGTCAGCAAGGCTCCGGCGCCCAGGCCCTGGAGCGCGCGGGAGAGGATCAGGGCCGGCATGGAGGCGGACAGACCGCAGGCGATGGAGCCGATCAGAAAGATGGTGAGCCCGCCGATCAGCAGCCGGCGCCGGCCGTAGAGGTCGGAGAAGCGGCCGTAGACCGGCACGCTGACGGAGGAGGTCAGCAGATAGGCGGTGACGAGCCAGACGTACCAGGCGTCCCCTCCGCCGATCTGCTCGACGATGCGGGGCAGCGCGGTGCCGACCACGGTGCCGTCCAGCATGGCCAGGAAGGCGCAGCCCAGCAGGGCGACGGTGACCAGGGTCCGGCGGCGGGGCGGGAGTTCCTCGTACGCGTCGGGTCCGGTCACCTGGCCTCCCCGGACGCCGCGAGTGCGCCGTGCAGGAAGAGGTCCACGACTTCCTCGGTGGTCAACGGGTCGGGGGCGCCGAGCCGTCCGGCCGACATCAGCGTCAACTGGAAGGCGTCCGCGAGCCGTTCCGGGGCGAGCCGCAGGCGGTCGCGGTCGGGCTCGAACAGCGCGGCCAGCGCGGCGCGCGGCCGGGCCAGGCTCGCCTCGCGGTCCGGGAGGCGCCCGTCCTTACCGGGCTTGGGGGCGGCGCGCTCCAGCCGCCCGGCCGCCGCGAGCGCTCCGGCGACCGCGCCGATGCGCGCCATGTGCCCGCGCACCACATCGGTCGCCTCGGCGAGCCGGTCCGCCAGCGGCTGGTCCAGGGCGATCGACTCCAGATGGGCCACGGTGTCATCGGGCCGCACGGCCTCGGCCATACAGGCCGCGAGCAGGGCGTCCTTGTCCTCGAAGACGCGGAAGATGGTGCCTTCCCCGATGCCCGCGGCCCGGGCGATCTTCGCCGTCGTCACGGAGGCGCCGTATTCGACGACGAGGGGGAGCGCGGCGGCGACGATCATCGCGCGGCGCTGGTCGGGATCCATGGCCGGCGCACGGCGCCGGGGCGGGGTGGAGGAGTTCTCTGCCATGCCGGTACCGTACGGAGTGAGTACTCACTCCGTCAATGCGGCGAGTCACGAGAGGGGGAGTGCCTGCGGGCGGTGGGATTCCGGATTCCGGATTCCGGCGGACGGCGCCGCCGTCAGCGCGCGGCGAGCAGGGTGCGGCGCAGGGCGCGGCCCGCCTCGGACGGGGGATGGTTGCGTGAGGCGGCGAGGCCGAGGCCGTGCAGTGGCGGTGGGTCGGCGAGATCTACCACCGGGAGCGCCACCCCATCGGCCGCCGGGTCCTGCGCCAGAGCGGCGCCATGATGCGCGCCGTCACCCTCGGGCCGCGCCCGGCGCGCTGGCTGCGCCACCACCTGGCCCCGGCCGTGCTGAGCGTCGGCCGGGCACGCGACACGATCGCCGGAGGCTTCTCCGGCGTCACCCTGCGCTACCCGAGCGACCGGCGCAGGCACGCGCTGGTGGGCACCCGGGCCACCGAAGTCCCCCTTGCCGAGGGCCGGTTGACCGAGCTACAGCGGGCCGGTGGCTTTCTGCTGATCCGCGAAAAGGGCGCGCCGCGCATCGACACCGCGATGGCCCAGGCCCAGCGCACCGACCCCGGTCCCGCCCTGCTCGTCCGACTCGACGGCTATATCGCGTGGGCGGGACCCGACGTCCGTACGAACGGTCCCGACGGCTGGCACACCGCGTGGCGGGCCTGGACCGGCCCGTCGGCCGAAGCGGTGCGCGCCCGGCGCTGAGCGGGGTGTGCGGAGATGCCATCGGCGCCGGGCGGGCGGCCCGGCGCCGATGGCCTCATCCGTTGATGTGCTGCCGACACCTTCCAACGGAGTGTCGCCGCTCCTGCGGCATCACCTTCCGGGCCCGATCACACCAGCCGCCACAGGTGGTCATCGGTTCCGTTGTCGTCGTACTGCACCACCTGGGCGCTGTTGGCGGTGGACATGCCGTCGACTCCCAGCACCTTCCGGCTGTTCTTGTTGAGGACGCGGAACCAGCCGTCGCCGTTGTCCACCTTCCTCCAGAGGTGATCGGCCGTGCCGTTGTCCTCGTACTGGACGACGATGGCGCTGTTGGCGGTCGACATCCGGTCGACGCCCAGGACCTTGCCGCTGTGGCCGTTGCGGATCAGGAACCAGCCGTCGCCCCGGTCGATCCACTGCCAGGCGTGGTCTCCCGTCGGCGTGTTGTCGAACTGCACCACGCGGGCGCTGTTGGCCGTGGACATCTCGTCGACCGCCAGCACCTTGCCGCTGTGCTTGTTCCGCAGACGGCGGAAGGGCGGCTCCGGGGTCCATGCCCGGCCGTCCGGCGAGGCCGTGGGAAAGCAGGTGATGCGCAGCCGGGCGGCGCCCATGGGGATGAGGGTGACCGTCTCGGCCGCTGTGTCGGCCCGGGCCGGGCTCTGCTGGAGCGGGGTGACCACCTGCTCGTCGTCGGAGAGCCACTCGGGGATGCGACGCGCCTGGGCGGTCATGCGGACCGGGGTGCCCTCGTGGGTGAAGGGATTGGCTGCGAGCGGACCGTCGTCTCGGGTGAGGACGGGCAGGGCTCCGGGGGTGAGGCCGTAGTTCCACGGCGTGGTGGCGTGCACTTCGTATTCGGGAAAGGCGTCGGTACCGGCGTAGCGCACGAAGTCCTCGCCGATGCGCAGGGAGTACGTCAGCGGGCCGTGGCCGACGCTGACCGCGCCGTGCTGCCCCGACCAGGTCCGCAGGGTGGTGCGCTGCGGCAGGCGGATCGTCACCACATCGCCGTCCGTCCAGCTCCGGTCGACCTTGACGAACGCCGGGCCACCGCTTGCGGCCACCGCCCGGCCGTTGACCTCGATGCTCGGGTTCTCGCACCAGCCGGGGACGCGCAGATGGAGCGGGAAGGCCACCTTCTCGCGGGTGGACAGGGTGAGCCTGATGGTCTCGTCGAACGGGTAGTCGGTGTCCTCGGTGAAGGTGACCGTCGTGCCGTCGGCCACCTTCGCGCTCACCTGGCACGCGGCGTAAAGGGACGCGGCGAGCCCCTTGTCGGGAGTGGCCAGCCACAGCTCCTCGGCGAAGTACGGCCAGCCCATACCGTAGTTGTGCGGGCAGCAGCGGTACTGATCGACCCCCGGCTGGTACGACTGCATCGCGAAGCCGTTCTGGAACTGCCCCTGGGACTTCACCGCGTTGTTCAGATCGATGCTGTTGGCGCTGGTGATGTAGTGGGTGCCGGTGCCCTGGGGGTCGAGGGCGGCGGGCAGCATATTGAAGGCCAGGTCCTCGCAGCGGTCCGCCCAGACCGGGTCGCCGGTGATCCGGGTCAGCAGCTCATGGCTGGCCATGAACTCGACGATGCCGCAGGTCTCGAACCCCTGCCGGGGGTCTGTGAAACCCGGGCGGTAGTTCTCGTCACCGGCGATGCCACCGCCCGGGAACTGGCCGTATGCGCCGAGCACCGAAGCGTAGGTGCGGTAGGTCGCCTGTCTGAGCTCGGCGGAGCCGGTCACCTGCGCGTACTGGGCGGGCTCGCGGAAGCCCTGGGCGATATTGACGTTGTGCGGGCTCGGGACGTTGTCGACCCAATTGGCGCCGTACGTATGCATCTTGCGGACGAGGTCGAGGAGGAACGCCTCGCCGGTGCGGCGGTACAGCCACATCGCGGTGTCGATCCCGTCCCCCCAGCGGTAGGAGACCCAGCTCGAGTCGAAGGCGCCCGGTCCCTGGGCGTTCATGAAGCTCAGGAAGCGGGTCAGGAAGGGGACGACACGCTGGTCGCCGGTGAACTCCTCATGGGTGCGCAGGGCCATGAGGAGGGGGAGGAACGGCCAGAAGTCGGGGCCGCCGTTCAGCTTTGTCCGCAGCGAGCGCGGCCCGAAGAAGCCGTCGCTCTGCTGGGTGGCGAGGATGGCGTCGATCCACTTACGGGAGTTCGTGAGCGCCGCCTGGTCACGGGTGGCCACGGCCAGCGGGACATAGCCACGCAGCCAGTAGGGCACCTCCTCCCAGCCGTCCCGGTCCGGATGGGTCCACCCGGTGGTGCTGACGTCGAGGAAGTGCGAGCGCTCCTCGTACCGGCCGCAGAGTCCATGGAGTTGGAGACGCAACTGTTCGGCCAGCCATCCGCGCGGGGTGATGCTCCCGGACGGGAGCCGGTCGAAGGCGTCGGCCAGCGGGGCCCTCGGCCGCTGGGCCGGGGAGGCCACGGCGGCCGGGGCCAGGTGGGCGGCGAGCGCGGGGGCACCGAGGGTGAGGGCGCTGGTGCGGAGGAAGCGACGTCGGTCGAGGGGCATCGTGCGGCTCCTGTCGGTGGGGTGCCGAGGAAGTGCCGAGGGGGGGGCTGGGAAGACGTGCCTGACATCGTTGTCGCGCATCACAGCACGCCACTGGCGCCCTGTCCAGGTGCACGACAAGCCAGGAGTACGACCCTGACCCGGTGGGGCTCTATGCTGAGCGTGATGTCCGCACCCCAGGGCCCCACCTTCCGTGAGCTCGTCGTCCAGGCGCTGTCCTCCGTCGAGCACGGCTACGACCTGCTGGCCCCGAAGTTCGACCACACCGGGTACCGGACCCCGGCGTCGGTGCTGGACTCGGTGACCGGCGCCCTGCGCGGGCTCGGGCCCTTCGACAGCGGCCTCGACGTGTGCTGCGGAACCGGCGCGGGCATGGGCGTGCTGCGGCAGGTGTGCCGGGAGCGGATCACCGGCGTCGACTTCAGCGCGGGCATGCTGGCCGAGGGCCGGGACGGTACGCCGGTGGCGCCGGACGCACCGCGCACCGACTGGGTACGCGCCGATGTGCGCGCCCTTCCGTTCGGGCCGGTCTTCGACCTGGCCGTGAGCTTCGGGGCCTTCGGCCACTTCCTGCCGCACGAGCTGCCGGGGCTCTTCGCCCAGGTCCACTCCGTGCTCCGCCCGGGTGGCCGGTTCGCGTTCCCGATCGGGGCACCGGCCCGCCCGGGATCCCGGCAGTACTGGGAACTTCTGGCGTTCGACACCGCGATGCGGGTGCGCAACGCGGTATGGCGGCCGCGCTTTGTGATGTACTACCGGACCTTCCGGCTCACGGAGGTGCGGGAAGAGCTGCTCCGGGCCGGGTTCGAGGTCGAGCTGCGGGCACTGGAAGAACTCGGCCGACGGGCCGACGGCAGCCCGCGCTGCCGACTGGTCGTGGCCACCCGGCCGGTCTGAGCGCCCTGTTGGCCACCGGCCGCCGTGAGCGTGGCCCACGCGTACGCGGCGATCGCGGAGACATGGCGGCAACCCGAGCGGCGGTGGCGGCGACCTGTGACTGACAACTTGTCAGCCACTCAAGGGAGTTCACAGTGCGCTCACTCCTTGCGCGCCTGGCCACCGTGCTGGCCGCCCTGGCCGCGCTGGTCGCCGCGCCCGGTGTCGCGACGGCCGCCCCGTCGCGGGTCGCCGACGACTGGAACCCGCCCGCCAACCTGGTGCAGCCGCTGGGCGAGGTGTGGAACCACGTCGAGTCGACTTATCCGGATCTCTACGGCTTCCGCAACTACGGCTGGGACCAGGTCATGGCCGACAGGGGAAGCGTCAACTACTGCGTCCGCTGGGAGTCCGACGCCCCCGTCAGCGCCGCGCTGCGCGACCGGATCCACGCCGCGGTGAAGAAGCAGTACGCCAAGTGGATGGCGGCCATGGTGGAGAACGGCAAGGGACACGACGCCTGGCCCTACACCAACGTCCCGGTCAACATCGTCGGCTGGGCCGTGAAGAACCGCTCGACACTCCAGTGGACCGACAACTCGGTCGACGTCTACGCCGGGAACCTCGACAGCGGCGGCGCCCCGCAGTGCTCACCCGACTGCGGGCGCTTCTTCCACCAGGACGGCAACTACTCGCGTTGCCCGGGCGGTGCGGCCCGCCACTACGACCAGTCGCTGTGGCTGACGAAGGGCTTCCAGGGCGGTGCCGGCGGGGACTGGGGCCAGCGCGTGGGGCAGGAGTACTTCACCGGTGCGCTGAACCAGGAGAACATCCACATCTACCTGCATGAAGTCGGCCACACCTTCGGCCTCGACGACTTCTACGACTGGACGCCGACCGGACAGTGCTGCTTCCTGATGAAGGCGGGAAGCGCCACGCAGATCACGGAGTTCGACACGTGGATGCTCCGTGACTTCTGGCGCCATCTGAAGAGCCGCTACGGCCTCTGAGCGGACCGTGTCCGCACCCGCTCACCCATGACCCCTGGCATGACCCCGGCCTCGTCATCCGAGCCGTACCCGGGCCTTCGGCGGCGTCCCCTGCCCGGCCGGGCAGGGGACATCCGCCCGTTCAGTCGTCACATTCGCCGCGCCAGGTGAGGCTGGTCAGGGTGGCCTTGTCCCCGATGATCAACTTGTAGTCGCCGGGGCCGGGGTTGAAGTGGAGGCACCTGCCAAACGTCTGTCCGTTGAAGACCCAGGTGGCCTGGATGTGATCGTGGCCCGGCTGACGGGTGCCGTTGTTGAAGATCGTGCTGCCGACGATGCCGGTCGGGTGGGAGCCCCTCCAGTTGCCGGCGCTCTTGATCACGGCCGGTCCGTCGGTGCTCGTATTGCTGTCGAACACGAAGACGTTCCCCGGGGGACAGTTGGGCGGGCTGGGCTCCGCCGACGCCGTGGGCGCGCCGGCGAGCACGGCGACGAGGGCCGCGGACAGGGCTGCCGTGACGGCGATGCGCTGGTGCATGGTGTTCCTCCCGGCTTCCGCTGGGGGCGCCCTCCTGGGCGCCCCTTCCGTCGACAGGGCACCACGAACCGGCGGGGGTGCCGTCCGTCGTGACCTCAGGCTCGGGCCCCCACCCGGGCCATCGACATCACCGGCTGACCCGGACGGCGCCGATTTCGGCGTGATCGGCCTTTACGCGGCGTCGTAGCCGGGGAGGGCCAGCGCCGAGTGTGCCTTCCGGCCCGTGGTGTTGAGCACGGGGGACGGGTCGCGCAGCGCCTCGTTGCGCCGTGCCAGGTCCTCGGGGGTACGGGGAGACAGGCCCGCGCTCCCTTCGGTGGCGAGTGCCTGGTTCATCTCCACGAACGACCGCACGGTGCGCTCGTACCTCTCGTAGGCGTCGGCGTGGCCGGGGGCCGTGGCCAGCTCGCCGGCGAGGACGTACGCGCCGACCAGCGCCAGGCTCGAGCCCTGGCCGGAGAGGAACGACGGCGCGTAGGCGGCGTCGCCGACCAGGGCGACCCGGCCGGTGGACCACCGTGGCATGTGGATCTGACTGACCACGTCGAAGAAGAGGTCGTCGCTGTCGCGCATGGCGGCGACCATGCGCGGGATCTCCCATGCGTATCCGGCGAACGTCCCGGCCACGAGGTCGCGCTGGGCGGCGGGGTCGCGGAAGGCGTCGAGGGGCGGGTCGGGGCGCAGGAAGCTGAGGAAGGCGTGCACCCGGTCGCCGTCGCGGGGTGCGTAGAGGACGGCGGTCCTGCCCGGCACGTTCCAGGTGAGCCCCTCGTGGGCGAGCCCGAGGTGGTTGGGCATGGTGAATCCGGCGAAGCTGTGGCCGAGATAGCGGTGGTAGGGCTCCTCGGGGCCGAAGGCCAGACTCCTGGTGTGCGAGTGGATGCCGTCGGCGCCGATGACCAGGTCGAAGGTGCGCCGGGCTCCGCCATGGAAGGTCACGTCCACACCGCCGTCGTGGTCGTGAAGGGTGGCGATGGAGTCGTTGAAGAGGAGTTCGACGTCGTCGCGGATCGCGCCGTAGAGGATCTCGGCCAGCTCTCCGCGGGGGATTTCGAGGTCATGGCCTTCCTTGCCGCCGGAGATGGCTTCGGGCCGCAGGGCGGCTATCGGACGGCCTTCCGCGTCGACGAAGGAGATCCGGCGGACGGCGACGTGGGCGTCCTGGAGCCGGGGGAGCACCCCCATGCGCCGGACGACCTCGACCGCGGTGCCACGGATGTCGATGGGGTAGCCGCCACCGCGTAGTGCGGCCGCCTTCTCGACGAGTGTGACCGCGAAGCCGTACCGGTGGAGCCAGTAGGCCAGCGCGGGGCCGGCGATGCTGGCTCCGGAGACCAGGATCGTGCGCTTCGGCGCGGTGTTCATGCCGCCCATGGGCACTCCTCTCCGGCCCTCCTACGGGGAGGGCCTGGCGCATACCTAACTCAGGTATCCTTTTTATTGACGTGAAAGGGCCCTGGATGCGGGGCCGATGGGATGACTATATACCTAACTTAGGTAGATGTGGAGGGCGGGCATGACCACCGAGGAACCGGAGGCCGGGCAGGGCGGCGACGGTGAACACGACCTGCTGGCCATGCTGCCCCGTTTGACGCAGCTCAGCGGTGCCGTGAACCGGGGCCGCCTACCCGAGCGCGCCATGGAGGTCGCCGGGCTATCCGTGGACCGGCCCGCGATGTCGGTGCTGATCTCTCTGCACATGGCGGGCGGTCCACTACGGGTGGGGGAGATCGCCGCACGGATGCAGGTCGTCGGACCCCATGTCACCCGGCAGGTGAACGAGCTGGCGCGGCGCGGACTGGTTCACCGGGTCACCGATCCGGACGATCAGCGCGCTCGGCTCATCGAGGCGACCGCCGAGGGAGCGGCGGCGACCGACCGCTATATACGGACCGTCCTCGGCTGGTTCGGCGACGCCCTCGCGGGCTGGAGCCCGCACGACCGCGAGGTCTTCGGCCGGCTTCTGGGACGCTTCGTCGACGACCTCACCGCCCATCTGGACTCCCTCGACGATGACCGGCCCGCCTGAGCGACGACGATCGGCCCGCCGGAGCGACGACGATGGGCCCGCATCAGCGGACGACAATCGGCCCGCATCAGCGGACGTGCGCCCGGCCGGAGGGCACGTCTACGCGGGCGCCCGGCCCGTCTCGACGAGCTCGGCCAGCTTGTCCAGGCTCATGCGGGTGCCCAGCTCGTTGTCGGCGGCCGGTACGGCGTCGGGGAGCCCCTCGTGCAGGATGTGGACGTCGGTGCCGCCACCCTCCCCGTCGGTGAGCGTGGTCGTGATCGTCATCGTGGTGCGCAGAGCGGGATCCGTGGCCTCGAACTCGGACACCTCGACCACCTGCTCGTCCGGCACCAGCCGGGTGAAGTGGCCGTGGTAGGTGTCCGTATGGCCGCCCGACTTGCCGGTGCTCGCCGGGTCGTCGTAGCTGAGCGAGATGCGGAAGGTCCCGCCTTCGCGGGGGTCGAACTCATGCACCCGGCAGGTCATGCCGTCGGGCACCCGCCAGGCCGCGACGGCGCTCGCGTCGAGCAGCGCCCGGTAGACGGCCGGGCGCGGAGCGTTGATACGTCGGGAGACTCGCGTGGCATACATGCGCCCAACCTAGCGGCCGGACGGCGGGCACATAAGCCGATGGCCCGGCGCCCGGCCGCTAGGTTGGACGGCGGCGGAGGTCTTGCGTCCGGTGAGACCTCCGCCGCCGGGACACCCCATCCACGGAGCGTTGTCGAGGGGTGCCGTTTTCGGGGGAGTGCGGGTCAGCGCTTGACCTTGCGGGTCGCCCGCAGCCACTCCTTGTTCATCGCGGTGATGGAGAACAGGGGGATGCCCTTGGGGCAGGCCGTGGCGCACTCACCGGTGAGGGTGCAGCCGCCGAAGCCCTCGGCGTCCATCTGGGACACCATGTCCAGCACCCTGGTCTCCCGCTCGGGAGAGCCCTGGGGCAGCACATTGAGGTGGTTGACCTTGGCCGAGGTGAACAGCATCGCCGCACCGTTGGGACAGGCCGCCACGCAGGCGCCGCAGCCGATGCACTCGGCGTGCTCGAACGCGAAGTCCGCGTCCGCCTTGGGCACCGGAGTGGCGTGTGCCTCCGGTGCGGCCCCGGTCGGGGCGGTGATGAAGCCACCGGCCTGGATCACCCGGTCGAAGGCGGAGCGGTCCACCACCAGGTCCTTGATGACCGGGAAGGCGGAGGCACGCCACGGCTCGATGTCGATGGTGTCGCCGTCCTGGAAGGACCGCATATGGAGCTGGCAGGTGGTGGTGCGCTCCGGACCGTGGGCGTCACCGTTGATCACCAGGCTGCACGCACCGCAGATGCCCTCACGGCAGTCGTGGTCGAAGGCCACCGGCTCCTCACCCTTGACGATGAGTTCCTCGTTGAGGATGTCGAGCATCTCCAGGAAGGACATGTCCTGGGAGACGCCGTCGAGCTGGTAAGTGGCCATGGCACCGGGGGTGTCGGCGTTCTTCTGGCGCCAGACGCGCAGGGTGAGCTTCATGCGTAGCTCCGCTGAGTGGGGTGGACGTACTCGAAGGTCAGGTGCTCCTTGTGGAGCACGGGGGCGGCACCGGTGTCGGTGAATTCCCAGGCAGCGGCGTAGGTGAACTCCTCGTCCTTGCGGGCGGCCTCACCGTCGGGGGTCTGGGACTCCTCGCGGAAGTGGCCACCGCAGGACTCGGCCCGGTGCAGGGCGTCCAGGCACATCAGCTCGGCCAGCTCCAGATAGTCCACGACCCGGTTGGCCTTCTCCAGCGACTGGTTGAACTCCTCGCCGGTGCCCGGCACCTTGATCCGGCGCCAGAACTCCTCGCGGATCTGCGGGATGCGGTCCAGCGCCTTGCGCAGCCCCTCGTCGGTGCGGGCCATGCCGCAGAACTCCCACACCAGCTCGCCGATCTCGCGGTGGAACGAGTCGGGGGTGCGGTCGCCGTCGACGGCCAGCAGCCTGGCCAGCCGGTCCTCGGTCTCCCGCACCGCCTCCACGGCCGCGGGGTGACCGGCGTCGACCTCTTCCTTGTGCGGGTGGCGGGCCAGATAGTCGTTGATCGTCGACGGCAGGACGAAGTAGCCGTCGGCCAGGCCCTGCATCAGCGCGGAGGCACCGAGCCGGTTGGCACCGTGGTCGGAGAAGTTGGCCTCGCCGATCGCGAACAGCCCCGGCACGGTGGTCTGGAGGTCGTAGTCGACCCACAGCCCGCCCATCGTGTAGTGGATCGCGGGGTAGATGCGCATCGGGACCTCGTACGGGTTCTCCGCCGTGATCCGCTCGTACATGTCGAAGAGGTTGCCGTACTTCTCCTCGACCGCCTTGCGGCCCATCCGGGCGATGGCGTCGGCGAAGTCCAGATAGACGCCCTGGCCGCCGGGTCCGACGCCACGGCCCTCGTCACAGACGTTCTTCGCGGCGCGGGAGGCGATGTCGCGCGGCACCAGATTGCCGAACGACGGATAGATCCGCTCCAGGTAGTAGTCGCGCTCGTCCTCGGGGATCTCGGCCGCCGGACGGGTGTCGCCCTTCGCCTTGGGCACCCAGATCCGGCCGTCGTTGCGCAGCGACTCGCTCATCAGGGTCAGCTTGGACTGGTGGTCCCCGGAGCGCGGAATGCAGGTCGGGTGGATCTGGGTGAAGCAGGGGTTGGCGAAGTACGCGCCGCGCCGGTGCGCCCGCCAGATGGCGGTCGCGTTGGAGTTCATGGCGTTCGTCGACAGATAGAAGACGTTGCCGTAGCCGCCGCTGGCCAGCACCACCGCGTCGGCGAAGTATGTGGAGATCTTGCCGGTCACCAGATCGCGGGCGACGATGCCACGCGCCCGCCCGTCGACCACGATCAGGTCCAGCATCTCGGTGCGGGCGTGCATCTCCACATTGCCCGCCGCGATCTGGCGGGACAGCGCCTGGTAGGCGCCGAGCAGCAACTGCTGGCCCGTCTGGCCGCGGGCGTAGAAGGTGCGGGAGACCTGGACACCGCCGAACGAACGGGTGTCCAGCAGACCGCCGTACTCCCGGGCGAACGGCACGCCCTGGGCCACGCACTGGTCGATGATCTCCACCGAGATCTGTGCCAGGCGGTGGACATTGGACTCGCGGGCGCGGAAGTCGCCGCCCTTGACGGTGTCGTAGAACAGCCGGTGGATCGAGTCGCCGTCGTTGCGGTAGTTCTTCGCCGCGTTGATCCCGCCCTGCGCGGCGATGGAGTGGGCCCGGCGCGGCGAGTCCTGGTAGCAGAACTGCACCACGTGGTAGCCCTGCTCGGCCAGGGTGGCGCCGGCGGCGCCACCGGCCAGGCCGGTGCCCACCACGATGATGGTGTGCTTGCGGCGGTTGGCGGGGTTGACCAGCTTGGCCTGGAAGCGGCGGGTGTCCCAGCGCTCGCTCACCGGCCCGGAGGGGGCCAGCTCGTCCTCGATCGGTTCGCCGACAGTGTAATCGGCGTATTCGGTGTATTCGCTGTACGAGGTCATGGTCAGCTCACCACTCCGGTCATGACACCGACGGGTATCGAGATGAACCCGGCGGTGAGAAGAATCGCCAGCCCATTGGCAGTGGCCTTGAGGGCGCGGTCACGGGAGCGGCTGCCCGCGCCGAGGGTCTGCGCGGCGCTCCAGAAGCCGTGCTGGACGTGCATGCCCATGGCCAGCATCGCCACGATGTAGATGACGTTCCCGTACCAGGTGGAGAAGGTGTCCACCACGTTCTGGTACGGGTGGCCCTCCTGGAATCCGCCACTGTGCGTGGTGCCGGTGGTGAGGTCCAGGATGTGCCAGACGATGAACAGGGCCAGGATCACCCCACCCCAGCGCATGGTCCGGGTGGCATAGCTCATCCGTGGCTTGGCGTGGACGTAGCTCTGCGGGCGGGCCTTGATGTCGCGCTTGCTGAGCTGGTAGGCGGAGACACCGTGCAGGACCACCGCGGCGACCAGGACGATACGGGCGATCCACAGGCCCCACTGATGGTGCAGGACGGGTGCCCCCATGACGCGCAGCCAGTGTCCGTAGCCGTTGAACTCCCCGGGACCGAAGAAGATCTTCATGTTCCCGAGCAGGTGAGCGCAGAGGTAACCGATCATGATCAGACCGGTCACGCCCATGACGATCTTCTTGCCGAGCGTCGATTGCCAGAATGTGAGCGCCATGGACGGCCGTCGCTCCGCCCGCGTCGGACGCTGCTCCGGCCGCGTTGTCAATGCCATGGACACGACGGTAGAACCCGGCGGGTCGAAAGGGCCAAGATATGATTCTGATCATCTCGATAGCCAGTGCCTATCGAGGGCCGCTCGGATCCGGCCACGCTTGGCCCAGCCGTCCCCTGGTCGTCTCCCCAGTTTTTTCCCCGGCCGGGAAAACGGTCAGCGGAAGCCCTCGTGGGTGATGCCGATGGCCTGCCGGAGCAGGTCCACGACATCGTGCTCACGACGCTCGAGAGCCGTCTGCCCGACGACGCGGAAGGCGGCGAGCAGGGTCGCGGCGAGGACCTGGGCGCGCAGGGGGGTGTCCGGTCCGGCGGGAAGGCGCTCTTCGACCGCCTCGGCGAGATCGCGCTCGGCGGCGGCGTAGGTGGCGACCAGCTCCGGGAGCAGCGCCGGATGCAGCCGCAGGGTCCGGTAGTGCTCCTCCTGAGCCGGGTCGGCGGTGAATTCGGTGGAGTGCTGCTCGGCGGCGCGGATGACCGCCGCCATCAGGGATTCCTCCGCCGGGCGGGCGCGGATCAGCTCGACCAGCCGGACCGTACGCGCCCTGTCGTGGTGCAGCAGCGCCTGTTCCTTGCTGGCGAAGTAGTTGGAGAAGGTGCGCCGGGAGACGGTGGCGGCATCGGCGATGGCCTCCACCGTGAGGTGCTCGACGCCGTGCTCGGCGGCGAGGCGCACGGCGGCATCGTGCAGCGACTGGCGGGTCGCCGCCTTCTTGCGCTCGCGCAGGCCGGTAGTCATCGCCGGTGAGCATACGCGAGACGGCCGATTCTTACTCATTGGGAAACCTTGCGCAGTGAGAACGTTTTCTGTGAGGCTGAGCCCGCGCCGCCGATCAACGGACCCCGGGCGGCGCCCGAGCCCCGTAGACCTTCCGACGCCAGAGGCACGAGGACCCCCTATGTCCACCCCCCACCATCCGCCCACCGCCACCACGTCCATGGACACCGAGGAGCTGGGATTCGATCCGGACGCCCTGCGGGCGAAGTACCGGGCCGAGCGTGACCGCCGGATCCGCCCCGACGGCAGAAAGCAGTACCGGCGCATCGCCGGGGACTTCGGCTCCTACGCCCAGGACCCGTACGTGGAAACGGAGTTCACCCGGGAGCCACTGTCCGACCGGGTCGAGGTCCTGATCATCGGGGGCGGATTCGGCGGTCTGCTCGCCGGCGCGCGGCTGCGGCAGGCCGGTGTGCGGGAGATCCGCATGATCGAACAGGGCGGGGACTTCGGCGGCACCTGGTACTGGAACCGCTATCCGGGTGTCCAGTGCGACATCGAGTCCTATGTCTATCTGCCCCTGCTCGAGGAGATCGGCTACGTACCGCGGTGGCGATACGCGCCGGGCGAGGAGATCAGACAGCACGCGCGGGCGATCGGGCGCCACTTCGACCTCTACCGCGATGTCTGCTTCCGCACCCAGGTGACCGAACTCCGCTGGGATGAAGCCGAGGTGGAGTGGACCGTCCACACCGACCGGAACGACCGCATCCGGGCACGCCATGTGGTGATCTCCAGCGGAACACTCAGCCGGGCCAAACTCCCCGGCATCCCCGGGATCGAGACCTTCAAGGGGCATACGTTCCACACCAGCCGCTGGGACTACGACTACACCGGCGGCGACGCGAGCGGCGGGCTGCACGGACTCGCCGACAAGCGCGTGGCCCTCATCGGCACCGGCGCCACCGCCATCCAGGTCGTGCCCCATCTGGGACGGGACGCCGAGCATCTGTATGTGTTCCAGCGCACCCCGTCCTCGGTCGATGTGCGCGGCAACCGCCCCACCGATCCGGGGTGGGCCGCGTCGCTGTCGCCCGGCTGGCAGCGGCGCCGCAGGGACAACTTCCTCGCCGTCGTCACCGGCGGCCAGGCCGCCGAGGACCTGGTGGACGATGGCTGGACGAGCACCGCGCGGCTCCAGCAGAAGCTCATTCCGACCGACAGCTACGCGGGCCTGCCGCCCCAGGAGCGCGAACGCCTCTACGAGATCGCCGACTTCCAGAAGATGAACGGGATCCGCGACCGCGTGGACTCCATCGTCGAGAACACGGCGACGGCCGAGGCGCTCAAGCCCTGGTACCGCTATATGTGCAAACGCCCCACGTTCAGCGACACCTATCTGAACACCTTCAACCGGCCCAACGTCACACTCGTGGACACGGCCGACCACGGAGGTGTCGAGCGCATCACCGAGCACGCCGTCGTGACCGGCGGGGTCGAGTACGAGGTCGACTGCGTCATCTTCGCCACCGGCTTCGAGGTCGGCGTCTCCGGCGTCACCTCCGGACTCCTCCCGGTGCACGGCCGGGGCGGTGTCACCCTGACCGAAGCCTGGAGCGACGAACCGAAGACGCTCCACGGCTTCTACAGCCACGGCTTCCCCAACCTCTTCCAGCTCGGCCCGCTACAGAACGCCAGCGCCGTCAACTATGTGCACATCCTCGATGAGCAGGCCATTCATGTCGCCGAGGTGCTCGCCGAGGCACGCAGGCGCCGGGCCCGGTATGTCGAGCCGACCGCCGAGGCCGAGGCGGCCTGGCGCGCCACGATCCGTGAGAAGGCGGCGGACCTGTACGCCTTCCAGGCCGAGTGCACCCCCGGCTACTACAACAACGAGGGCATGCCCAGGGAGCGCAGCGAGTCCTTCGGGGACGGGCCGATCGCCTTCCATGAACTGCTCAGACGCTGGCGCGCGGGCGGCGGCATGAATGACGTGCTGGTCGTCTGACACCGATGGATATCACCCGATGGACATCACCCACTCCCAAGGAGCGACGATGCACCCCAGCCGGTTCGACGACACCGGCCGCGGCCAGGCCACGAGCGACCGCATGGAGGTGCGTCGACTGACCAGGGCGAACCGGCTGTGGGGTTCCAACGGCGTCACATTCGGCCCCGACGGACGGCTGTACGTGGCGCAGTTCCTCGCCGGGCAGATCAGCGCCGTGGACCCCGCCTCGGGTGATGTCGAGGTGGTGGTGCCGCTCGACGGCCCGGTGGAGGCGCCGGACGACCTGGCCTTCGGGGCGGACGGCTCGATGTACATCGCCGATCTGACCCCCGGCCGGGTGTGGCGGCGCGGCTCGGAGGGCACGTACACCCTCGTCTCCGACCAGGTGTCGCTGCCCAACGGCATCACCTGCGTCGGCGACCGGCTCTTCGTCAACGAGATGAAGATGAACGGCCGGCTGATGGAGCTGTTCCCCGGCGGCGGCGACCCGGCGGTGCTGACCGACGGGCTGGCCCTGGGCAACGCGATGCAGCTCGGCCCCGACGGCTGCCTGTACTACCCGCAGATGATGCGCAACCAGGTCTGGCGGATCCCGCCCGACGGAGGGGTGCCCGAGCTGGTCGCCGAGGAGGTGGACGACCCGGTCGCGGTGCGGTTCGACCGGGGCGGCGTGCTCGTCGTCCTGTCCCGTGGCATGGCCGGTCTGGTGACCCGTATCGATCTGAACACCGGGGCCCGGACGGTCGTGGCGAGCGGCATCGTCGGGCTGGACAACGCCGCGTTCGACCATGAGAATCGGATGTTCGTCTCCAGCTTCGCCAGTGGCGGGATCGCGGAGATGCACCCGGACGGCAGGACCCGGGTGGTGGTCCCGCAGGGGTTCGACGGGCCGTTCGGCATCACGGTCGACCTCGGTGGCACGGTGTACGCGGCCGACCACTTCCGCCTGGCGAGCCCGGATGTCTCCGGTCCCGGTCCCGGTCCCGGTCCCGGTCCCGGGTCCGGTTCCGGTGCGGGTTCCGGCTCAGGTGAGGATGGAGACGAGCCCGGTGTCGTCACCCACGAGCTGATCTACGCCGTGCACAACGTCACCGCCGACGACGGCCTGCTCCACCTCACCTCACAACTCGGCGATGTGCGCACCCACGACCCCGTCGACAAGACCACGCGAGTGCGGGCCACCGGGCTGGACCAGCCCACCGGAATCGCCGTCGCACCGGATGGCTCCCTCGTGGTCGCCGAGACCGGTGCGGGCCGCATCCTGCGCATCGACGACACCGACACCGTGAGCGTGCTCGCCGAGGGACTCGACCACCCCCTGGACGTCGCCTTCGACGGCGAGGGGCGCTGCTACGTCAGCGACGACCGGCGCGGCGCGGTGCTCCGGCTGGAGGACGGCGCGGCGGTGGTCGTCGCGGACGGGCTCGGCGCACCGCAGGGCCTGGCCGTGCGCGGTGACGAGCTGTTCACGGTGGAGGTCGCGCACCGGCGGCTGCGGGCGATCTCGCCGCGCACGGGGGAGAGCAGGATCGACGCCGAGAACCTGGCGGTCGGCCTGCCGCCCGGGATCACGCGCACCGAACCCGAGCCGATCCCCGGAGTCCCCGGCCGCCCGCGCCAGTTCGCCGGGCTCGCCGTCGCCCCGGACGGGGCCCTCCTCGTATCGGCCAATGGGGAGGGGAGTGTGCTGCGTCTGACCGGGCCCGCCGAATGAGGTTCGCCGCCGGGGCGGCCGCCCCGGGGCGGCCGCTCAGGAAAGGTCGACCCACACCTTTCCCGCCGCGGTGTACGCCGCGGTGAACGCCTCCTGGACGTCCTCCAGGGCATAGCCGTCGCTGACCACCGCCCCGAGCCGGGGCGGTGTCCGCGACTCCAGGGCGCTGACGGTCTGTGCGAAGTCCACCGGATGGTCGTAGATCATGCTGCCGATGAGGGTGATCTGCCCCGCCACCAGATCGCGGGGCGAGACTCCGAGCGGGGAGGTGTTCATCCCGATCAGAACGGCGGTGCCGGGTTTGGTGAGCCGTCGCAGCCCCCGCTCGACGACTCCGGGGGCGCCGGAGGTCTCGAAGAGGCAGGGGAGCCCGTCCATGTCCGGTGGCAGGGGTGTCGCGCCCAGGGAACACGCGCGGTCGAGCCGGGCCTCGTTGGGCTCCTGGACGAACACCGTCACACCGTGGTCGATCAGCGCCTGGCACAGCAGCAGGCCCTGGGAACCGGCCCCGATCACCAGGCAGCTCTGCCCCGGCGCGATGCCCGAGCGCCGCATCGCCGCCCGCGCCACGGTCGCCGGTTCCACGCAGACCAGGTCCTCCAGCGGCAGCCGCGGGGCGACCGGCCAGACGAACGCGGCCGGCGCCACGACGTAGTCACTCAGCAGACCGGGAACGGTCAATCCCACAGCGGCCCGGCCGGCGCAGGCCGACGTCCGCCCGGCCCGGCAGGGGGCGCACGTCAGACAGCAGTAGTCCGGTTCGATGACCACGTCCTGGCCGGTGCGCAGACCGCTGACCGCACTGCCCAGCTCGACGATCCGCCCCGTCCCCTCGTGGCCCAGGATCCAGGGCAGACTCGGTGGCCGCCGGTGTCCCGCGTGCACCGCGAGATCGGAGCCGCACAGCCCCGTGCCCCGCATCCGGATCAGCACCTCCCCGGGGCCGCAGGACGGCTCCGGCACGGACACCACGGACAGCGCACCGGGCTCCGTCAGCACGGCGGCCCTCAAGGGAACGCCTGCTTTCCGGAAAGACGAGCCGCCTGCATCATGCCAAGAGCGTGCCACACATGATCCGCGCGGCGATAGACCACATCATCACCGCACCTGACCAAGTCTCAGCCGTCACACATCACCTACGCGTACGCTGTGGACGCGATTGCCATACCGTGAGCAAGGAGTGGAACGGCCATGTCGGACAGCACCCTGGCCCCCGATATCGATCAGGCCCTGTACGCACTTTCCCCCGAGGGGCGAAAACTTCTCTTCACCGAGGCCAAGACGGCCTATGACTTCAGCGACAAGCCGGTGGGCGACGACCGTCTGGAGGCCATCTATGAACTGTTCAAATGGGCCCCGACCTCGGCGAATATCAATCCGCTGCGCATTTTGTACGTGCGTACCGAGGAAGGAAAGCAGCGGCTGCTGACCGGAGTGGCGCAGCCCAACCAGGAGCAGACCGCCTCGGCCCCGGTCACCGCGGTGCTGGCCGCGGACACCCGGTACCCGGAGTATGTGCCGTTCCTCGCCCCGTCCAACCCGCAGTTACAGCAGATGCTGGAGGCCAACCAGGAACTGCGCGAGTCCCAGGGGGACTTCAACGCGGTGCTCCAGGCGGGCTACTTCGTACTGGCCGTCCGCGCGGCGGGGCTCGCCGCCGGGCCGATGAAGGGCTTCAACGCCGCGGCGGTGGACAAGGAGTTCTTCCCCGATGGCCGGTGGCGGTCGATCCTGCTGGTCAACATCGGTTACCCGGGCGCCGAAGCCTACCGGGACCGGCTGCCGCGCCCCTCGTACGAGCAGGCGGTACGGCTGGTCTGACAGCAGTGAGGTGATGTAAGGCGCACACACTCATGGGATCGGGCCACTTCATACGCGGTGACCTGATCCCTCGTGGCGTCGGACGGCGCTCCCCTCGCCGGGCCGGCCTCGTTCGGCGGCGGTACGCCGAGCCACGTACGCGGGACCCCTCGAGGACCGTCGACTTTCGGCCCAATCGCCGACCCCCACCACGCGTCCACACCGCCCGTACGGTGCCCTCCCGTAGGGACGAGGGCCACGCCGAGGCGGCTGAAAAACGCGGCGTGATCGTTTCGTGATGTACGACTCACTCGCTTGACAGCGCGGCGCGCCGGGACCTACGCATAGGACCCGAGAGTGCCCCTATCCGGTGCATGTCGCAGCCACACGCTGTTTACATGCTGTTGAAACAAAAGACTCCGGCCCGGCTCGTGTATTTCCCTCACTCATTCTCTCTCCCGGCGGGACGCCGTGGGCATCGAGGGTGGGCAACGCGCCTGTGCCGCTGAGGAGTTCTGCCTGCTCGTCATGCGCTTTCGCGCGGACATGCCCTATGAGCGGCCGCGCGGATTGAGGAATTTCAGAAAGCTGGGGTGCCTGTGAGCTTGATGGAATGCCACGATTCCACGGCCGACGCCGGTCGGCCGGCGATCGGTTTCCGGAGGGACCAGGAGAGCCGGGGAAGCGAGGGGGAGCGCGGGCCCGGCTGCGGACCCCCCGACCTGGTCGAGCGCGACGACATCCTGGCCGGCCTGGGCAGGCTGCTCGCCGATGCCGCCAGGGGCAAGGGGCAACTGGCCGTCGTGGACGGGCCACTGGGCAGTGGCAAGAGCCGGCTGGTGCACGAGTTCCTCGAAACCCTGGAACCGGACGGCGCCTTGGTCCTGAGGGCCACCGCCTCGCTCCGGGAACACCTTCTGCCGTTCGGTGTGGTGACCCAGCTCTTCCACGGCATGACGATCCCGCCGCCCAGCCGGGACCGGGTGCGCGCCCTGCTCACCTCGGCGGTCGAACACACCGTAACCGGCGGTGAGTTAACCGGGGGCGGCTCGGAGGTCCAAGTCGTCGACGTATTCCAGAAGCTCACCATGGAGCTGGCCCAACTGGCCGAGACCACCCCCATGGTGATCTGGGTCGACAACGCCCACTACCTGGACCCGCCCTCGCTGCACTTCCTCGCCGGCATCGTCCCGTGGCTGCATTCCGCCCGTATCCTCGTGCTGCTCACCGATGACCACACGCTGCGGTGGCCGCGCTCGCCCCTGCTGGCCGGACTGCTCTCGCAGAGCCCCAACGCACACCGGATCCCCCTGAGCCCCCTGAGCCGCGGCGCGGTCGACGCCCTGGCCGTCCGGCTCCTCGGACCGCACACCGCCTCCCCCCGGCTGACCGCGGAACTCCACCGCATCAGCGGTGGCAACCCCCTGGCCGTCCAGGCCCTGATCATCGATCAGCAGGCCGGCGGCGCATGCTATCCGGAGGGCTACGGACGGGCACTGCTCGACCTCGTGACGCACTCCCGCCCGTCGATGCTGTCCGTGGTGCGCGCCCTCGCCGTGCTCGGCGGCACGGCGTCGGTGGCGGACGTGGCACGGCTGGCCGGAGTGGACGCCACGGTGACAAGCTGGGCCCTGCACGCCCTGGTCAGCGCCGGACTGCTCACCGAGGGCCATGCGTTCCGCCATCCGGTGGCCGCCACCGCCGTGCTGGACGACATGCCCGCCGACAGCCGGGCCGCCCTGCACCGCGCGGCCGCCGAACTGCTGCACGAGGCCGGCGCACCCGCGCTGACGGTGGCCGGGCAGTTGATGAGCGCCGGGGACACCCGTGCCGACTGTGACACCGAGGTGCTGGTCACGGCCTCCGACGAGGCGCTGGCGGCCGGCGATGTGGGCACCGCGCTCGGCTGCCTGGACCTCGCCCAGCGCACCCGGACCGAGGCCCCCACCGCGGCGCGCATCCGCGCCCGGCTCAGCCGCCTGGAGTGGCAGCTCAAACCGCAGGTGGCGGTCCGCCATCTCCGTCCCCAGTTGCGCGACTTCACCGCGGGCCATCTGGACCGCCAGGAGGTCTCCGAACTGGTGCTCGGCCTGGCCAACGCCGGTGCGCTGGGCGAGCTGACCGCCCTGCTGGACGCCCTGCGCACCCGTGCTCACCAGGGCGCCGGCTCCGGGACCGAGGACCTCCGCCCGCTGACGAACTGGGCGGCGATGGCGTACCCCCTCCACACCGGGCTGCGCAAACTGGCCCAGTCGGTCGCGGCGGCCACCCCCGAGGCCGCCCCCTGCCACGACCCCTGGCTGCCCTCGGCGGTCACCCTGGCCGACGACCTGATCCGCGGACGCAACGACCACCTGGTGCACCGCGCCGAACTGCTGCTGCGCACCTTCCACCTCGACCACGGCTCCCTGTGGAACGTCGAGGCCGGAGCGCTCGCCCTGCGCGCGCTGCTCTACGCGGGTCGCCTGGACGAGGTCGTGGCCTGGTGTGAAAAGCTCGAGGCCGAGGCCGCCGCCCACCACGCCGTCGCCTGGCAGGGGAAGTTCCTCGCCATCCGCGCCGAGGCCCACCTGCGCCAGGGAGACCTGATCCGCGCCCACGACCTGGCGGCCCGCGCCATGGCCCTGGTAGCGCCCCAGGGCTGGGGGATCGGCCTGGCCGGGGTGCTGGGCTGCGCCATCCTGGCCGCCACCCGGTCCGGCAAGCTGGAGCAGGCCGAGAAGTACGTGGCACAGCCGATACCCGAACCCATCCTGCACAGCCGCCACGGCGCACACTATCTGCACGCCCGGGGCCACTACCGGCTGGCCACCCACCACCCGCAGGCCGCGCTCGCGGACTTCCTCGCCTGCGGCAGATTCGCCGAGACGTGGAACGCGCCCGGCGCCGACGCCGTCTCATGGCGGACCAGCGCGGCCGAGGCATGGCTGGCGCAGGACGACCAGGACCAGGCCAAACGTCTGGTACGGGAACAGATGGCCCGGCTGTTCCCGGGCCCCTCCCGGGCGCGCGGGCTGTGCCTGCGCACCCTGGCGGCGGTCAGCCGGGTCACCCGCCGCCCGCAACTGCTCACCGAGGCCGTCGACATGCTCAAGGACAGCGGCGACGACTACGAACTGGCCCGTGCGCTGATCGACCTCAGCATCGCCTTCAAGGACACCGGGGACCAGCGCAACGCCCGCCGGGTGGCCCACCGCGCCTGGCATCTCGCGAAGCAGACCGGGGCCGAGCACCTGTGCCGGGAGGCCGCCCTCGACCCCATCGACCCCGAGGCCGAGCTGGCCGCGAAGCAGCGCCAGGACGGGCTGTCCGCGCTCACCACGCAGGAGCGCAGAATCGCGCTACTGGCGGCCAAGGGGTACACCAACCGCGAGATCGCCGCCAAGCTCTACATCACCGCGAGCACGGTCGAGCAGCACCTCACCCGCGTGTTCCGTAAAGTCAACGTCAAGCGGCGCCAGGATCTGCCGCATTTCCTCTAGCCTTGTCATTCCAGCAGCCCGGACCTGAACTGGCCGACCAGCGAGGTGAGTTCGCGGGAGGTGCGGGCCGCGCCATAGATGTGGTGGTCCGGGCGTACCAGCAGGAAGCGCGCCCGCGCCGCTTTCAGCAGCGCCAGATACACCTCCTCGACGTCGACGACGGCACCCGGTGCCGCCTCGGCGTCCCCCGCCACCATGTGCACCAGATGTGTGCCGAGCCCGGTGAGAAAGGTGAGCTGAGACTCCTCCAGCGCGGCGGCCGGATCCGCCGACCCCAGCAGCACCGGACCGGTGCCCACCACCTCGTCGAACAGCCCGGTCACGCCCTCGTGGCACACCCGGCCCTGCGGCATCACCTCCCCGGCCGGCGGCACCGGCGCCGTGCCGATACCGGTGTACAGCAGACCGGTCCGCAGCGGCGGACCCGCGCCGTGCTGCCTGCCCCGGCCGGTGTCCGCGCCCGCCCCCGTGCCCGCGAGCAGCGAGGCATCCCGGCTCGCGGCGGTGGCGGCGTCGGTCACGCACAGCACCCTGCCCAGCCGCACCGAGGTGTCGATGGCCTCCCGCACATGGTCGATGCGCTCACGCGGATAGGTGTCCAGCAGCCGCTCACCGGCGGCGCCCCGCAGCACCAGGTCCAGCTTCCAGGACAGATTGAGCACATCCCGGATGCCCGCGCACATGCCCTGACCCGTGAACGGCGGCATCAGATGGGCGGCGTCCCCGGCCAGCAGCACCCGCCCCCGCCGCCACTCGTCGGCCCAGGCGGCCTGGAAGCTGTAGACGGTGTGCCGCCGCAGGGTGGCGTTCTCCGGGGTGACATCGAAGCGTTCCAGCAGGCGCCAGGCCGTCTCCGCCCGGTTCAGCTCGGCCACGCTCTCCCCGGGCAGCCGCATGAACTCCCAGCGCCTGCGCCCCGGTCCGCTGCCCACCGCCGTCGTCGGCCGGTCCGGATCGCAGTGCTGCACATTGAGCGGGGAGAACACCCGCGGTTCAGTCAGCACCACATCGCACAGCAGCCAGTCGAAGGAGAAACCGAGATCCGTGGTGCGCACCCCGATATGGTCGCGGACGAAGCTGTTCGCCCCATCGCAACCGACCACCCAGGAGGCGGCACACCGCAGCCGCCCGCCCGCCGCGTCCGTCGCCGTCAGCTCGACCCCGGTGCCGTGGTCCACCAGGTCCGTCGCGGCGTAACCGCGCAGCACCCGCAGATGGGGCAGCCGCTCGGCGCGGGCGCACAGCACCGCCTCCAGCGCCGGCTGGTGCATCGTGGTCGTCTCCGGCCAGCCGTGCGCACCCCGCTCGGCCAGCTCGACCCGTAGCAGAGACCTGCCCTCGGCGTTGCGCCAGTCGTAGGCGTCGGCCGGCAGCCCGATCTCCGGATACGAACCGGCCACCCCCAGCGACGCCAGGGTCCGGGCCGTCTCACCGTCGAAGCTGGTCGCCCGGGGCAGGGCGTAGGGGGTCTCCCATCGCTCCACGACCAGCACGCGCCAGCCTCGGGTGGCCAGCAGGATGGACAGCACCTGACCGATGGGTCCGTAGCCGACGATGAGCACGTCTGCTTCCGGCACGTCCGCTGGTGGTGTGCCCGCTTTCGGCGCGTCCGCCTGTGGTGTGTCCGGGCCCGCAGGGCGCATCCGCTCCTCCCTCCTCCGGTGCGGTGAAACCTACCAGCGGGTGCCGAGCGGACTACGGAGAGCGGCCGAACGGACCACGGATCAAGGGGGCTTGGCGATCACCAAGTAAGGGGGGATGAGGGGGGTGAATCAGGGGATTCTTCTAGTTTTCCGGTGTGAAGCTGGAGTCGGTGAAGCCACTGACGCATCACCGGGAACCCTGACCGCAGGGAGGGGAGAGGTGCATGCTGCGCACCGAACTGATCCGCCCGATCCAGGACCTCCTCACCGAACAGAGCCGCCGCTTCGGCGACAAAACCGCCTACATCGACGCCCGTCGCGCCATCAGTTACGCCGAACTGGAGGTGCGCACCCGTCGGCTCGCCGGCCATCTGGCCGGACTGAGTCTGCTGCCGGGTGACCGCGTGGCCATGTACCTCGGCAATCGCGTCGAGATGGTGGAGAGCTACTTCGCCGTCGTCCGCGCCGGTGGCATCGGCGTCCCGGTCAATCCGCATGTCTCCCAGGCCGAACTGGAACATCTGCTCACCGTCAGTGGCAGTCAGGTCGTCATCACCGACACCGCCCACCTGCCCCTGCTGCGCGGGTTGTCACGCGGGGCGAATTCGCTGACCGTGCTGGTCGTGGGGGAGGATCCGGTCCCCCCGGGCTGTCTGTCCTACGAGCGGTTCGCCAGCACCGAGCCGGACACACCGGCCCGCGACGACCACGGGCTCGACGACATCGCCTGGATGCTCTTCACCTCCGGCACCACCAGCAAGCCCAAGGGCGTGCTCGCCACTCAGCGCAACTGCCTCTGGTCGGTCGCCGCGTCGTACGTACCCGCGCTCGGCCTCACCGCCGAGGACCGGGTGCTCTGGCCGCTGCCCCTGTTCCACAGCCTCTCCCACATCGTGTGCGTACTGGCCGTGACGGCTGTCGGAGCGACCGCCCGGATCACCGACGGACACTCCGCCGAGGATGTGCTGGAGCAGTGGGGCCAGGAGCGCTCCACGGTCATCGCCGGTGTCCCCACGCTGTACCACTTCCTCGTCCGCGCCTCCAAGGCGCCCGGGTTCACCGCCCCGGAGCTGCGGGTGGGCCTGGTCGGCGGGGCCGTGACCACCGCGGCGCTGCGGCGCTCGGTCGAGGACGCCTTCGGGGCCCCGCTCATCGACGCGTACGGCAGCACCGAGACCTCGGGTTCGATCGCCATCAACTGGCCGACCGGGGCCCGGGTCGAGGGCTCCTGCGGACTGCCCGTCCCCGGCCTCGCCCTACGAGTGGTCGACCACCGCACCGGCCGCGACGTGCCCGACGGTGCCGAGGGCGAGGTGTGGGTCCGCGGCCCTAACATCATGGCGGGCTACCACGACCAGCCCGAAGCCACCGCCGAGGCGCTGCGGGACGGTTGGTTCCACACCGGCGACCTCGCCCACCGCGACCGGGACGGCTATCTGACGGTCACCGGGCGGCTCAAGGAACTCATCATCCGCGCCGGGGAGAACATCCACCCCGTCGAGGTGGAGGACGTCCTGCGGATGGCGCCCGGCGTGGCCGACGCCGCCGTGGTCGGCAAACCGCACGAGGTGTTCGGCGAAGTCCCCGTGGCCTTCATCGTCCCGGCGCCTGGTGGCTTCGACCCGGCCCAGGCGCTGGCCCTGTGCCGGGAGAGGCTGTCGTACTTCAAGGTCCCCGAGGAGCTGTACGAGATCGCGCGGATCCCGCGCACCGCGACCGGCAAGGTCACCCGGCACCGGCTGCTGGACGGCCCGGCACGGCTGCGCGCGGTCGGCAATACGTACCATGACGCGCTCTTCCGCACGAACTGGATCCCCCAGCCGTCCGCACCCCAGCCCCGGCCCGGCCAGTGGGCGCTGCTCGGACGGCAGGCTCCCGGGCTCGTCGGCCTGTTGCGGGCCACCGGCACCGAGCCGGTCGAATACGTCGACACGGATGGGCTGAGAGCGGCGGTGGCCGCCGGAAGCACACCTCTACCCGCCGTAGCCCTGCTGTCGGCGCCCGTGGATACCGGGGCCACCGAGGTGGTTCTGAGGGACGTCGAGGCGTGGCTCGCCTCCGCCGAATTGTCCGATGCGGTGCTGGTGGTGCTCACGCACAGCGCCGTGGCCACCGCCACGGGCGAGGACGTACGGAATCCGGAACAGGCCGCGCTGTGGGGGCTGGTGCGGTCCGTGCAGGCCGCTCATCCCGGCCGTATCGCCCTCGTCGACCTCGACGAGCCGGATGACGAGGCGTCTGTCGCCGCCCTGGTGGTGACGGTGGCCACGGGCGAGGCACAGAGCGCGGTGCGCTCGGGCGTCGTGCTGCTGCCACGGCTCGAACGCGTGGCGCTGGATGTGGGCCTGGGTGCGGGCGTAGGGCTGGATGCGGGCCTGGGTGCGGGCGTGGGTATGGACGCCGAGCGGGACAACTCCGTGTCCTTCGACCCCCACGGCACCGCGGTCGTCACCGGAGTGGACACCCGGCGCGGCGCCGCCATCGCCCGGCACCTGGTGGCCGGTTACGGCGTCCGCCGACTGCTGCTGATCGCCCCGCCGGGGCAGGGCGGCCGGGCCGCCGAGCTGTGCGCCCAGCTCACCGACGCCGGGGCCGATGTGCGGCTCGCCGAATGCGACCTGGACAACCGCACGAAACTGAGGCGCGCGCTGGCCAAGGCGGGCAGCCCACTGAGTGTGGTCGTACACGCCTGGGAGGCCGTGGACGAGCCGTCCGACGCGCGAGTGGCCGCCGAGGCCAGAACGCTGCACGAGCTCACCCGGAACGCCGACCTCACCGCGTTTGTGCTCTCCTCCTCGACCAAGGGACTGCTCGGCGCGGCAGGGGAGACCACCGAAGCAGCCTCCGCCGCCTTCCTCGACGCCTACGCCCAGCATCTGCGCATGCGGGGGGTACCGGCCCAGTCCATCGCCTGGGGGCCGTGGGAGGGGGAGACCGACGAGACGACCGGTGCCCTGACCCCGCAGCAGGCACTCGCGGCACTGGACGCCGCCCTGGCCGTGGGCCAGGCCCAACTCGTGGCGATGAAGCTCGACTTGGCGGACGTGCCCACCGGGACGTCCTCCCCGCTGCTCCAGGACCTGATCGACGTACCGGCCCGTACCGCCACCGTGGACGAGGCCGTCGCGGTCGCCCTGCGGGAACGGCTGATGGACGCGCACGAGGCCGACCGGGACCGGCTGCTCACCGATCTCGTCCGCGCACACCTCGCCGAACTGCTGGGCCTCGCCGACAAGCAGGCCGTCGAGCCCGAGCGGGCCTTCACCGACCTGGGCCTGACCTCGATCACCGTGGTGGAGCTGCGCAACCGGCTGAGCGAGGCCACCGGGCTCCGCCTGCCCGCCACCTCCGCCTTCGACCACCCCACACCGCTGGCGTTCGGGAGCATGCTGCGGCGTGAGCTGCTCGGTGGCGGTACGGCAGTGGCATCGGGGTCGCCGACTGCCGCGCTTCCGGCTCCTGTTCCGGCCGTGGTAGCGGGCGCGGGCGCAGTCGATGAGCCGATCGCGATCGTGGGGATGGCGTGCCGGTTGCCGGGTGGGGTCGGCTCGCCGGAGGAGTTGTGGGAGCTGGTTCTGGCGGGGCGTGAGGGTATCGGGGACTTCCCGGCGGATCGGGGGTGGGATCTGGAGAACCTGTTCGATCCGGATCCGGATCACGCGGGGACGAGCTATGCGCGTCAGGGCGGTTTTCTCTATGACGCGGGGGAGTTCGACGCGGATTTCTTCGGGATCTCGCCGCGTGAGGCGCTGGCGATGGATCCGCAGCAGCGGTTGCTGCTGGAGACGTCGTGGGAGGCGTTGGAACGGGCCGGAATCGATCCGGGCTCGTTACGAGGCCAGGATGTGGGCGTCTTCGCCGGGATGATGCATCAGAACTATGGAGTCGGCGTCACCGAAGGATCGGACACACCGGCCGGTCTGGAAGGCCACCTGATGACCGGCACCTCGGCGAGCGTGGTGTCGGGTCGGGTGTCGTACACGCTGGGGTTCGAGGGTCCGGCGGTGACGGTGGATACGGCGTGTTCGTCGTCGTTGGTGGCGTTGCATCTGGCGGCGCAGGCGTTGCGGTCGGGGGAGTGCTCGATGGCGCTGGCCGGTGGGGTGACGGTGATGGCCGGGCCGGACGCCTTTGTGGAGTTCTCCCGTCAGCGTGGGCTTGCTGTCGATGGGCGGTGCAAGTCGTTCGCGGCGTCGGCGGATGGTACGGGGTGGGCCGAGGGCGTGGGTGTGCTGGTGCTGGAGCGGTTGTCGGATGCGGAGCGGCTTGGGCATCGGGTGTTGGCGGTGGTGCGGGGTTCGGCGGTGAATCAGGATGGTGCGTCGAATGGGTTGACGGCGCCGAATGGTCCGTCGCAGCAGCGGGTGATTCGGCGGGCGCTGGCGGTTGCGGGGCTGGTGGCGTCGGATGTGGATGTGGTGGAGGCGCATGGGACGGGTACGCCGCTGGGTGATCCGATCGAGGCGCAGGCGGTGTTGGCCACCTATGGGCAGGATCGTGATCGGCCTTTGTGGTTGGGGTCGTTGAAGTCGAATATTGGTCATGCTCAGGCGGCTGCTGGTGTGGCTGGTGTGATCAAGATGGTGTTGGCGTTGCGGTGTGGGGTGTTGCCGCGGACGTTGCATGTGGATGAGCCGTCGTCGCAGGTGGATTGGTCGGCGGGTGCGGTGGAGTTGTTGACCGAGGAGCGGGTGTGGCCGGAGGTGGGGCGTCCGCGTCGGGCCGGGGTGTCGGGGTTTGGTGTGAGTGGGACGAATGCGCATGTGATTTTGGAGCAGGCTCCGGACCGGTCGGGGGGTGGTGTCCCGAGGCCGGAGGTGCCTGGTGGTGTGGTGCCGTTGGTGGTGTCGGGGCGTGGCGATGCGGGGTTGCGGGCGCAGGCGCGGAGGCTGCTGGACTTCGTCGAAGGTCAACCGGATGTGGGTGTGGCGGAGCTGGGAGCGGCGCTGACGTCCGGTCGGGCGGCGTTGTCGGATCGTGCGGTGGTGGTGGCGGGGGATCGGGTTGAGGCGTTGGCGGGGCTGGCGGCGGTTGCGGAGGGTGGTGGGGCGGGAAGGGCGGATGTCCTGGGTCGGGTGGTGTTTGTTTTTCCTGGTCAGGGGGCGCAGTGGGTGGGTATGGGGGCTGAGTTGTTGGAGTCGTGTGGGGTGTTTGCGGAGGCTTTGGGGGAGTGTGCGGGGGTGTTGGATGCGTTGACGGGGTGGTCGTTGGTGGATGTGGTGCGGGGTGTTGAGGGTGGGGTGTTGTTGGATCGGGTGGATGTGGTGCAGCCGGTGTCGTTTGCGGTGATGGTGTCGTTGGCGCGGGTGTGGATGGCGGCGGGTGTGGTGCCGGGTGGGGTGGTGGGTCATTCGCAGGGGGAGATTGCGGCGGCGTGTGTGGCGGGTGGGTTGTCGTTGGAGGATGCGGCGCGGGTGGTGGTGTTGCGGAGTCGGGCGGTTGCGGCGGGGTTGTCGGGTCGTGGCGGGATGGTGTCGTTGGGTGTGGGTGTGGAGGAGGCTGGGCGGCTGGTTGTGGGGTGGTCGGGTCGGGTGGAGGTGGCGGCGGTGAATGGGCCGTCGTCGGTGGTGGTGGCTGGTGAGGTGGCGGCGCTGCGGGAGTTGGTGGAGGAGTGCGGGGGTGCGGGGGTGCGGGCGCGGTGGGTGGATGTGGATTACGCCTCGCATACGGCGCAGGTTGAGGCGGTGGAGGAGGAGCTTGCCGGGTCGTTGGCGCAGATCCGGCCGGTGTCGTCCCGTATCCCGTTTTTTTCGACGGTGGAGGCGGGGTGGGTGGATACGGCGGAGTTGGATGCGGGGTACTGGTACCGCAACCTGCGGAGTACCGTACGGTTCGCGCCGTCCGTCGAGCGTCTGCTGGAGGAGGACTTCCGGGCGTTTGTCGAGGTGAGTGCGCATCCGGTGCTGACGATGAGCATCGAGGCGGCGGTCGAGCAGGCGGACGACGCGGGACCGGTTGTGGTGACCGGGACACTCCGTCGGGACGAGGGCGGCATGCGCCGTGTGCTCACCTCCCTGGGGGAGGCGTATGTACGCGGTGTCCCGGTCGACTGGACGGTGCTGCTCGGCGACATCCCGGCGCATGCCGCCCTGGATCTGCCGACCTACGCCTTCCAACACCAGCACTACTGGCTGAAGCGTGGCCACCGATCCGGTGAGGCCACCGCCGTCGGCCTCGCCGGTGCTCAGCACCCCCTGCTCGGCGCATGGGTGGAACTGCCCGATACGGACGGAGTGTTGTTCACCTCCCGGCTGTCGTTGAGCACTCACCCGTGGCTGGCCGACCACACGATGGCAGGAGCTGTCGTCCTCCCCGGCTCGGCGTTTGTGGAGCTGGCGGCACGTGCCGGTGACGAGGTCGGCTGCGGTGTCGTCGACGAATTGCTGATCGAGGCCCCGCTTGTGCTCACGGAGACCATGAGTGTGCAGCTCCAGGTGGTCGTCGGTGGGGCGGATGACTCCGGCCGACGCCGCCTCACCGTCCACTCCCGGCGGCAGGGCAACAGGACGAACGGGACGGACTGGACCCGACACGCCACGGGCACGCTCGCCGAGACCACCACCGAACCCGATATCGACCTCGCACCCTGGCCGCCGGCCGGAGCCACCCCCGTCGATGTGGACCAGGTGTACGACGATCTGGCACGCGGCGGACATGGCATCGGCCCCGCCTTCCGTGCTCTGCGCTCGGCGTGGACCCGTGGCACCGACATCTTCGCCGAGGTGGAGCTGGCCGACGACCAGCATGAGGAAGCAGAGCGCTGCACACTGCACCCCGCACTGCTGGAAGCCGTATGCCACGCCGACACTCACAGCGAGGCATCGGCGCTGCCCGTCGCCTACCGTGCGGTGTCCCTGTCCGCGGCCGGGGCGACCGCGCTGCGCGCGCGGATCAGCCCGGACGGTCAGGGGGGTGTGGCGCTGGAGCTGGCGGACTCCGCAGGTCGGGCGGTCGGGGCCGTGGGCTCGGTGATATCGCGGCCGCTCCCCGCCGACGGGCTGGTGTCGGGCGCCGGGACCGATCCGCAGGACGCGCTGTTCCAGGTCGAGTGGTGCCCCCTCCCGGTCGCTACGGCCGCATCCGCCCTGGCTCCCTCCGATCCGTTGACGGAGACGCTGACGGTCACGAGCCCGGCCGAGTTGACAACGCTCGCCGCCGCGCAGGGGAACGTACCGCCCTTCATCTGTGTGGACTTGGCGGACACCACCCACGGCCTCCGGGCGCTGACCTCGCAGGCGCTGGAGTGGGTCCAGGCGTGGCTGACCGCGCCGGAGACCGATTCGCGGCTGGTCATCATCACCCGCGAGGCCACCGACCCGATCAGTGCGGCGGTCCGGGGGCTCGTGCGCTCGGCACAGTCGGAGGCCCCGGACCGGCTGGTCCTGGTGGCGATGGACGAGGACGCCGCCTCCGGCGCGCTGCTCCCCGCCGCACTGGCCACCGGCGAACCGCAGATCGCCATCACCGCCGGGGCGGCGTCCGTACCGAGGCTGGTGCGCGCGACGCCGGATGAGGAAGAGCCACGGCGGCCACTGGACCCGGCGGGTACGGTTCTCGTCACCGGTGGCACGGGCGCACTGGGCCGGCTGTTCGCCCGGCACCTCGTGGCCGAGTACGGCGTACGCCACCTCCTGCTGGTCAGCCGTCGTGGCGGCGCCGCCGAAGGCGTGGCGGAACTGGAGTCCGAACTGGGTGCGCTGGGCGCGTCCGTACGCACCGTGGCCTGCGACATCGGCGACCGGACCGCGGTGGCGGAGCTGCTGGCCGCGCTTCCCGCCGAAGCGCCCCTCACGGCGGTCGTCCACACCGCCGGGGTCCTGGACGACGGCGTGGTCACCGCCATGACACCCGAACGGCTGGACACCGTCCTCCGCCCCAAGGCGGACGCGGCCCTCATCCTGCACGAGCTGACGCGCGACATGGACCTCGCGGCGTTCGTGGTGTTCTCCTCGGCCGCGGGCGTCTTCGGCAACCCCGGACAGGCCAACTACGCCGCGGCCAACGCCTTCCTGGACGCACTCGCGCAGCGGCGCAGGGCGGCAGGGCTCGCGGCCACCGCGCTCGCCTGGGGCCACTGGGCGCTCAGCAGCGAGATGACCGCTCATCTCACCGCGGCCGACCTGCGCCAGCACACCCGGCGCTTCGGTATGAGCGCCCTGTCGGAGCAGACCGGTCTCGCGCTGTTCGACGCCGGTCTGCGCAGCGCCGCGCCCGCGCTGGTGGCGGCCCGGTTGGACCTCGCGGGTCTGCGCGCCCACGCGGCCACCACCCCGGTCGTCCCTCTGCTGCACAAGCTGGTACCACCGGGCCGCCGGATCGTGAGCCGGACGGCAACGCCGCGGACCGACCTCGTACGGCGGCTGGAGTCGGCGGACCCCGCCGAACGGGAGCAGACGCTGCTGGACCTGGTCACACACCACGCCGCCCAGGTGCTCGGGCACTCCTCGGCGGACGGTCTCGCCGCCGACAGGGCCTTCCGGGAACTAGGCTTCGACTCGCTGACATCCGTGGAACTGCGCAACCGGCTCAACGCGGTCACCGGGCTCCAACTTCCCTCGACCCTGCTCTACGACCACCCCAGCCCACTGGCCCTCACCAGGCATCTGCACACCGAACTGCTGGGGTCGCCGAGCACCCCCGCCGCCCCGGCACCCGCGGACAAGGCGTCCGACGATGGCATCGCCATCGTCGCGATGAGCTGCCGCTTTCCGGGCGGGGTGCACAGCCCCGAGGACTTCTGGCGCCTGATCAGCGAGGGCGGCGACGCCGTCGGCGACTTCCCGGAGGACCGTGGCTGGGATCTGTCGGCGCTCTACGACCGCGACCCGGACCACCCCGGCACCTCCTACGTCCGGCACGGCGCCTTCCTGCCCGATGCCGCCGGGTTCGACGCCGAGTTCTTCGGCATCTCGCCGCGTGAGGCGCTGGCGATGGATCCACAGCAGCGGCTGCTGCTGGAGACCTCATGGGAGGTGTTCGAGCGGGCCGGGATCGACCCGACCACGGTGGGCGGCAGCGCCATCGGAGTGTTCACCGGGATGAACACCCAGGACTACGCCATCCGCCTGCGCCACGTTCCGGACGAGGTCGAAGGGCACCGGATCACCGGCGTCTCCGCGGCCGTCCTGTCCGGGCGCGTGGCCTACACCCTGGGCCTGGAGGGTCCCGCGGTGACGGTGGACACGGCGTGTTCGTCCTCGTTGGTGGCCCTGCATCTGGCGGCCCAGGCGTTGCGGGCCGGGGAGTGCTCGATGGCGCTGGCCGGTGGGGTGACGGTGATGGCCGGGCCCGACGCCTTCGTGGACTTCTCCCGCCAGCGCGGACTGTCGGTCGACGGCCGGTGCAAGCCCTTCGCCGCCTCGGCCGATGGCACGGGGTGGGCCGAAGGTGTGGGCGTGCTGCTGCTGGAGCGGTTGTCCGACGCGGAGCGGAACGGCCATCGGGTGCTGGCGGTGGTGCGGGGCAGCGCGGTCAACCAGGACGGTGCGTCGAACGGCCTCACGGCGCCGAATGGTCCGTCGCAGCAGCGTGTGATCCGTCAGGCGCTGGCCAATGCGGGTGTGTCGGCCGCGGACGTGGACGTGGTCGAGGCGCATGGCACGGGAACGGCACTGGGCGATCCCATCGAGGCGCAGGCCATCCTCGCCACCTATGGACAGGACCGCGACCGGCCACTGTGGCTGGGCTCGGTGAAGTCGAACATCGGACATGCCCAAGCCGCCGCGGGCGTGGCCGGTGTGATCAAGACGGTCATGGCGATGCGGCACGGTGTCCTGCCGCGGACGCTGCACGTCGACGCCCCCACCCCGGAGGTGGACTGGTCGGCGGGTTCGGTGGAGCTGCTGACCGAGGAGAGGCCCTGGCCGGAGGCGGAACGCCCGCGCCGGGCCGGGGTGTCCGCGTTCGGCGTCAGCGGCACCAACGCCCATGTGATCGTCGAGCAGGCACCTGCCACCGCCACCGAGTCCGCTGTTCCGGACCCGCACGCGACCCCCGCCATACCGTGGGTCATCTCGGCCAGGAGCGCCGAGGCGCTGTACGGCCAGGCGGCCCGGCTCGCGGAATTCGCCCGCGAACACCCGGAACTCGACCCGGGCGACATCGCCCACTCGCTCATCACCACACGGGCCGCGCTCGACCACCGGGCCGTGGTCGTGGGCGGTGGGCGTGCGGAGTTGCTGAGCGGGCTGGACGCCATCACCGGGCCGAGCGATGGCCCCGTCGCGCGAGGAGTGCCGAGCCCCGGCAGGCTCGCGGTGCTGTTCACCGGACAGGGCAGCCAGCACACGGGCATGGGCCGGGAACTGCATGCGCGCTATCCCGTCTTCCGCGACGCCTTCGACGCGGCCTGTGTGCGACTGGACCGGCATCTGGTCGACGCCGGGCATGTCGCGCACCGCGTCCGGGACGTCGTCTTCGCCCAGCCCGGATCGCCCGAAGCGGAACTGCTCGACCGGACGGTGTACGCCCAGGCGGGGCTGTTCGCACTGGAGACCGCGCTGTTCCGGCTGTACGAGTCCTGGGGAGTGCGCCCCGACGCCCTCGCCGGCCACTCCGTAGGCGAGCTGACCGCGGCCCATGTGGCGGGCCTGCTGTCCCTCGAGGACGCCGCCGCGCTGCTGGCCGCGCGCGGACGGCTGATGCAGGCCCTGCCTGCTGGGGCGATGGTCGCGCTCAATGCCCCCGAGTCCGTGGTGCGGTCCCTGCTGGCCGATGAACCGGGCACCGTGGATATCGCCGCGGTCAACGGACCCGTCTCCGTCGTCGTCTCCGGCGACCAGGACGCGGTGGTGGCCGTCGAGCGGAAATGCGCGGCCGAGGGGTACCGGACCAAGCGGCTGCGGGTCAGCCATGCCTTCCACTCCGCGCATATGGACGGCATGCTGGAGGCGTTCCGCGCCGTCGCCGCCGGGCTGTCGTACGCGCCTCCGACGGTGCCCATCGCCTCCAACGTCACGGGCGACTGGGCCACCCCCGACCAGTTGTGCTCCCCGGACTACTGGGTCGAGCACGCCCGCAGGACCGTCCGTTTCCTCGACGGCGTCAGCACGCTCCACGCCGGGGGCGTCACGACCTTCCTGGAACTGGGGCCCGATGGTGTCCTCACCGCCATGGCACAGGAAGCGCTGGGCGACGGCGCCGATCCGGCCATGTTCGTGGCCACGTTGCACGGTGAACAGCCCGATCCGGTCGCCGCCGTGGCCGCGCTCGCCCGGCTGCATGTCCGTGGCGTCCCGGTCGACTGGACCGCGCCGCTCTCGGGGCCCTCGCGGCGCCGGGTCGACCTGCCGACCTACGCCTTCCAGCACCGGCGGTACTGGCCGGACGCCGTCCCCGTATCGGACCGGCCCGCAACGGACGCCACCACGGCAGGTGAGCTGCTTCCCGCACGTCCATTGCCGCCGGAGGCGGCAGCGCTCGCGGGCGGCGGTGCCACGGCCTTCGCCGAGCGGCTGATGGCGGGCACCGAGGCCGAGCGCCACCGGCTGGTCCTGGACGTGGTGTTGAACAGCGCGGCCGCGGTGCTGGGACACGACGACGCGTCGGCGATCGACGGCGCACGGGCCTTCCAGGAACTCGGCTTCGACTCCCTGAACGTGGTCCGGCTCCGCAACCGACTGCGCGATCTGACCGGCGCCGAACTGCCGACCACGCTCGCCTTCGACTATCCGACACCGGCCGCCCTCGCGTCGTACCTGCACGCACGGCTTCTCGGACGGGACACCGAAGGACGGACCGGATCGGCATGGGCGGCGGGCGATCCCACGGAGCCGATCGCGATCGTGGGGATGGCGTGCCGGTTGCCGGGCGGCGTGGCCTCGCCGGAAGATCTGTGGGAGCTGGTCACGGCCGGGGGCGAGGGCATCGGGGATTTCCCCGTGGACCGTGGCTGGGATCTGGAGAACCTGTTCGACCCGGACCCGGACCACGCGGGGACCAGCTATGTCCGGCGAGGTGGATTCCTTTACGACGCGACCGAGTTCGACGCCGACTTCTTCGGGATCTCGCCGCGTGAGGCGCTGGCGATGGATCCGCAGCAGCGGTTGCTGCTGGAGACGTCGTGGGAGGCGCTGGAGCGGGCCGGAATCGACCCGGCCTCGCTCCGCGGCCAGGACATCGGTGTCTTCGCCGGAATGGTCAACCACGACTACGCCAGCCGCCTCGACACGGCTCCCGATGGTTCCGAGGGCTACCTCATGACCGGCGGCGCGGGCAGTGTGCTGTCGGGTCGGGTGTCGTATGCGTTGGGGTTCGAGGGTCCGGCGGTGACGGTGGATACGGCGTGTTCGTCGTCGTTGGTGGCGTTGCATCTGGCGGCGCAGGCGTTGCGGTCGGGTGAGTGCTCGATGGCGCTGGCCGGCGGGGTGACGGTGATGGCCGGGCCGGACGCCTTCATCGAATTCTCCCGTCAGCGCGGGCTCGCCCCGGACGGCCGATCCAAGTCGTTCGCGGCTTCGGCGGATGGTACGGGGTGGGCCGAGGGCGCGGGTGTGGTGCTGGTGGAGCGGCTGTCGGATGCGCAGCGGCTTGGCCATCGGGTGTTGGCGGTGGTGCGGGGTTCGGCGGTGAATCAGGACGGTGCGTCGAATGGGTTGACGGCGCCGAACGGTCCGTCGCAGCAGCGGGTGATTCGCCGGGCGTTGGCGGTTGCGGGGCTGGTGGCGTCGGATGTGGATGTGGTCGAGGCGCATGGGACGGGTACGCCGCTGGGTGATCCGATCGAGGCGCAGGCGGTGTTGGCCACGTATGGCCAGGGTCGGGATCGGCCTTTGTTGATGGGGTCGTTGAAGTCGAATATCGGTCATGCGCAGGCGGCTGCGGGTGTGGCTGGTGTGATCAAGACGGTCATGGCGATGCGGCATGGTGTCGCCCCTCGGACGTTGCATGTGGATGAGCCGTCGCCGCAGGTGGACTGGTCGGCGGGTGCGGTGGAGTTGTTGACTGAGGAGCGGGTGTGGCCGGAGGTGGGGCGTCCGCGTCGGGCCGGGGTGTCGGCGTTCGGGGTCAGCGGTACCAACGCCCACGTCATCCTGGAACAGCCCTCGGACGTACCTGAGCCCGCCTCACCTGCTCCGCAGTTGCCGGGCGATCTGGCGCTTCTTCCGGTGTCCGCGCGGGGCGAGGGCGCGCTGCGTGCTCAGGCGCAGCGGCTGTTGTCCTTTCTGGATCAGCGGCCGGATCAGGATCTCGGTGAGTTCGCTGTTGCGTTGGGTTGTGGGCGGGCGGGGTTGTCGGATCGTGCGGTGGTGGTGGCGGGGGATCGGGGTGAGGCGTTGGCGGGGTTGGGTGCGGTGGTGCGGGGTGAGTCGGCTGTGGGGGTGGTGTCGGGTTCGGTGGTGCGTGGTCGGTTGGGGGTGTTGTTCGCTGGTCAGGGGTGTCAGCGGGTGGGGATGGGGCGTGGTCTGTACGAGGTGTTTCCCGTGTTCCGGGATGCCTTCGACGCGGTGTGTGATGCTCTGGATCGTGAGTTGGGTGTGGGTGGTGTGTCGGGTTCGGTGCGGGATGTGGTGTTCGGGGATGGGGGGTTGTTGGGGCGGACGGTGTTTGCTCAGGCGGGGTTGTTCGCGGTGGAGGTGGGGTTGTTCCGGTTGGTGGAGTCGTGGGGTGTGGTGGTGGATGTGGTGGGTGGGCATTCGGTGGGTGAGGTGACGGCGGCGCATGTGGCGGGTGTGTTGTCGCTGGAGGATGCGGTGGTGTTGGTGGCGGCGCGGGGCCGGTTGATGGAGGCGTTGCCGGAGGGTGGGGTGATGGTGGCGGTGGGTGCGGGTGAGGGGGAGGTGCGGTCGTTGCTGGTGCCGGGGGTGGATATCGCCGCGGTGAACGGTCCTGCGGCGGTGGTGCTGTCCGGTGATGAGGAGCCGGTGCTACGGGTGGCGCAGGAGCTTTCGGGGCGGGGTTGTCGGACGAGGCGGCTGACGGTTTCGCATGCGTTCCACTCCGCGCGGATGGAGCCGATGCTGGCGGAGTTCCGGGAGACGATCGCCGATGTGTCGTTCGCCGCGCCGGTGATCCCCCTGGTGTCGAACGTAACCGGTGCGTTGGTGGACGCGGAGGTGGTGTGTGCGCCGGAGTACTGGGTGGAGCACGTGCGTTCGGCGGTGCGGTTCGCGGACGGTGTTCGGGCGCTTGCCGATTACGGTGTGAGCACCTACCTCGAGTTGGCGCCGGACGCGGTGTTGTCCGCGATGGTCGGTGACTGTCTGCCGGAGGAGTCGGCCGAAGAGTCCGTGGTGGTGCCGTCCCTGCGACGGGAGGGCGACGAGCCCCGCGCGCTGCTGTCCGCCGTGGCTCAACTGCATGTCGCAGGTGTACGCATCGACTTCGGCGCCCTGCTCGGCGGCGCCGTTCCGCCCGTACACCTTCCCGATCTGCCCACGTACGCCTTCCAGCGCGCGCACTACTGGCTCCATGACACCCCGCCCGCCGCTCACCAGAGCCCCGTCGGCGCCTCCGAGGACCCCGACGACGCCCGGTTCTGGGCCGCCGTCGAACGTGAGGACCTGGGTTCGGTGGCCGAGGCGCTGGACCTGGCCGATGGCGAGGGCGACCGTGCCGCCCTGGACGCCGTGGGCGGTGCGCTGGGCGTGTTGTCGGACTGGCGACGCAAGCGCGGTGAGAAGTCCGCGGCCGACCGGCTGCGCTACCAGGTCACCTGGAAGCCGCTTCCCGGTGCCGCCTCCGGCGTACCCACCGGCACCTGGCTGGTCGTCCTGCCGTACGGCTGCCGGGACGAGGAGTACGCGGCCCAGGTGGCCCCGGCGCTGAATCGCCAGGGTCTGCGCACCACGACCCTACGGCTCGACGGAGCCGAATCGGCGGACCGCGCCGCTCTCGCCGAAGCGCTGCGCGGCGCGCTGGCGGACCATGAGGACATCGGCGGAGTGCTGTCCCTGCTCGCGCTCGACCAGCGCATCCGTCCCGGCTCCGCGACGCTCACCGAGGGGGCCACGGCCACCTTGGCGCTGGTGCAGGCCCTCGGCGATCTGGGCTCTGGCCACCGTCTGTACTGCGCCACCGCAGGCGCGGTGAGTGTCGGAGCGGCGGACCGGCTCAGCGCCCCCGAACAGGCGGCGGTGTGGGGGCTCGGCCTGGCCGTGGCGCTGGAGCAGCCCGACCGATGGGGGGCGCTGGTGGACCTCCCGGATGTGTTCGACGACCGGGCCGCCCGGACCCTGCTCGGCGCGCTGGCCGATCCGGGTGACGAGGACCAGCTCGCGATCCGTGCCACGGGTGCGTTCGTGCGCAGGATGCGGAGTCATCCACTGCCCACCGCCGTGGCGAAGCCGGAGTGGC
Source organism: Streptomyces sp. CY-1 (assembly GCF_047218265.1). Classification (NCBI taxonomy): domain Bacteria; kingdom Bacillati; phylum Actinomycetota; class Actinomycetes; order Kitasatosporales; family Streptomycetaceae; genus Streptomyces; species Streptomyces sp. CY-1. Next base: position 1,088,409 of record NZ_CP178393.1, on the reverse strand, counting down.
GGCCGCGTGGCACCGTCCTGGTCACCGGCGGTACGGAGGGTCTCGGCCGGCACGCCGCGCGCTGGCTGGCCGGTGCCGGTGCCGAACACCTGGTGCTGACCGTCGGGACGGATCCGGGGGCGCCGGATCCGGAAGCGCCGGATGTGGTGGCCCTGCGGGACGAGCTGAGCGGTCAGGGCGCGAAGGTGACGGTGTGCCCGGCGGATCTCACCGACCGGGACGCGGTCGAGCGGCTGCTCACCGGCCCCGCGGCGTATCCCGAGCTCACCGGCGTCGTGCACACCGCCGACCTGGCACGGATCGCCCAGACCGATGCCACCAGCGCCGATGAACTGGCCCGGACGCTGGCGGCCAAGGTCGACGGTCTGCTCCATCTGGACACGCTCCTGGCCGATCGGGAGCTGGACCTGTTCGTGGTCTTCTCCTCGGTCGCCAGCGTCTGGGGCGGTGGCGGTCAGGGACTGATCGGCGCGGCCAACGCACAGCTCGACGCCCTGATCGAGCGTCGCCGCGCCAGGGGGTTGGCGGCCACCTCGGTGGCCTGGGGTGTGATCGACGGCTTCGGGGTGGCCGCCGACGCGACGGCCCAGGAACAGTTGCGCCGCCGTGGTGTGCTGCCCATGGCGCCCGAGGCGGCCATGGCGGCCCTGACACACGCCGCCCGCCATGACGACACGCTCGTGGCCGTGGCGGACATCGACTGGGCGGCGTTCGTCCCGGCGTTCACCTCGCTGCGGCCCAGCCCGTTGATCGGTGACCTGCCGGGCGTGCAGGAGATCGTCGACAGCCTTCGGCCGGACGAGGCCACCGACGAGTCCGCCTCGGAGTTCCTGCGCGAACTGGCCGCGGGCTCCGACGCCGAGCGGGAACGCGCGCTGATGAAGGTGGTGCGCGAGAACACGGCCATCGCGCTGGGACACAGCGGTGTCGAGGCCGTCAAACCGCAACGCGCCTTCCAGGAGATGGGGTTCGACTCCCTCGCGGCGGTGAACCTGCGCAACACCCTCGGCGCCGCTCTGGGCACCCGGCTGCCCGCCACCCTCGTCTTCGACTACCCAACGCCCACCGCGCTGGTGGAGTACCTGCGCACCGAACTCCTGGGAGATCGGGGCGACGACGAGGTCACCGAGGCCGATGAGGAGGAGATCCGCCGCGTCCTGGCCTCCGTACCGTTCAGCCGGTTCCGCGAGGCGGGAGTGCTGGCCGCGCTGCGGTCGCTGGCCAGGACGGATGCGACCGCGGGGAACGGGAGTCGGCCGTCCGCCGACGAAGAGCTCGACCTGATCGATGGAATGGATATCGCCGGACTGGTCCAACGGGCATTCGACGGAACCCAGTTGTGATCGCGCACTCGAAGCGGTGGGAGCAGCCATGAGCAGCAGCAGCCAGAGTGAACAGATCGTCGAAGCCCTGCGCGCCTCGCTGAAGGACAACGCCCGGCTGAAGCACGAGTACGACAAGGCGGTCGCGGCCACCTCCGCTCCCATCGCCATCGTCGGGATGGCCTGCCGGCTGCCGGGCGGGGTGAGCACACCGGAGGAGCTGTGGGAGCTGGTGTCCACCGGCGGTGACGGCATCTCCGGCTTTCCGGTGAACCGCGGCTGGGACCTGGACAACCTCTTCCACCCCGATCCGGACCACCCCGGCACCAGCTATGCCACGGAAGGGGGTTTCCTGCACGACGCCGGTGAGTTCGACGCGGGCTTCTTCGGCATCTCGCCCCGGGAGGCCGTGGCGATGGACCCCCAGCAGCGGATCATGCTGGAGCTGTCCTGGGAGGTGTTCGAGCGCGCCGGGATCGACCCGACCACCAAGCGGGGCGAGGACGTCGGTGTCTACTCCGGTATCGCCTTCCATGACTACGGCGCCGGTCTCGCCGAGGTCCCCGAAGGGCTGGAGGGCTTCATCCTCACCGGTGGCGCGGGAAGCGTGCTGTCCGGACGGGTCTCCTACGCACTCGGCCTCGAAGGCCCCGCCGTGACGATCGACACGGCGTGTTCGTCGTCGCTGGTGGCGTTGCACCTGGCGGCGCAGGCGCTGCGCGCGGGGGAGTGCTCGATGGCGCTGGCCGGTGGGGTCACCGTGATGGCGGCCTCCGACGCCTTCGTGGGCTTCTCCCGGCAGCGCGGACTGGCCCCCGATGGCCGGTGCAAGGCGTTCGCGGCGTCGGCGGACGGCACCGGGTTCTCCGAGGGCGCCGGTGTGCTGCTGCTGGAGCGCCTGTCCGACGCCGTCAGCGAGGGCCACCCGGTGCTGGCGGTGGTGCGCGGCTCGGCGGTGAACCAGGACGGTGCGTCCAACGGCCTCACGGCGCCCAACGGCCCGTCGCAACGGCGCGTCATCCGCCGGGCGCTGAGCAGCGCGCGGCTGTCGGCCGCCGAGGTGGACGTGGTGGAGGCACACGGCACGGGTACGGCGCTGGGCGACCCCATCGAGGCGCAGGCCCTGCTGGCCACGTACGGCCGGGACCGCGACCGCCCGCTGTGGCTGGGATCGGTGAAGTCGAACATCGGCCACACCCAGGCCGCCGCCGGGGCCGCGGGTGTGATCAAGATGGTGATGGCGATGCGGCACGGCCTGCTGCCGCGCACCCTGCATGTGGACGCTCCCACGCCGCAGGTGGACTGGTCGGCCGGCGCCGTGGAGCTGCTGACCAGCGAGCAGCCGTGGCCGGAGGCGGAACGGCCGCGCCGGGCCGCCGTATCGGGCTTCGGCATCAGCGGCACCAACGCCCATGTGATCCTCGAAGAGGCCCCGGCCGTCCAGTCCACCGAGCCCGGCTCGGCCGCCGAAAACGGTACGGCCACCGCCGCCACCGATCCGGCGCCGTCCTCGCCGACGCCACCGGTGTTCGACGATGGCCACGATGCCCCGGTCCCGCTTCTGGTGTCCGGGCGGGGCGAGTCGGGACTGCGCGCTCAGGCCCAGCGCCTGCTGTCGTTCCTGGACGAACGCCCCGCGGTGGCCCTGCCGGACCTCGGCTGGTCGCTGGCCTCCGGGCGGGCGGCCCTGGAGCAGCGTGGCGTGGTGCTGGCCGCCGACCGGGACGGTGCGCTGCGCGGCCTGACCGCACTGGCCCGGAACACCGCCGCACCCGAGGTGATCCGCGGCACCGGCCCGGCCACCGGCCATATCGCCTTCGTCTTCCCCGGCCAGGGCTCGCAGTGGCAGGGCATGGCGGCCGAACTGCTCTCCTCCTCACCGGCGTTCGCCACCCGGTTCGCCGAATGCGACGACGCGTTGGGACGCCACCTGGACTGGTCCGTCACCGATGTGATCCGGGGTGCCGACGGAGCGCCCTCCCTGGACCGGATCGAGATCCTGCAACCCGCGCTGTTCGCGGTGCATGTGTCCTTGGCGGCGGCGTGGGCGGCTGCCGGGGTCGAACCGGCGGCGGTGGTCGGCCACAGCCAAGGAGAGATCGCGGCGGCCTATGTGGCCGGGGTGCTGTCGCTGGAGGACGCGGCAAGGATCGTGGTCCTGCGCAGCGCCCTGTTCGCCGAGGAACTGGTGGGCAAGGGCGCGGTGGCCTCCGTGGCGCTGTCGGCCGACGCCGTGGAGAAGCGGCTGGCGGCCTGGGGCGAGCGGCTGGTGATCTCCGGACGCAACGGCCCCTCGGCGGTGACCGTCGCGGGCGAGGTGGCCGCGCTCGGGGAATTCGTGGCCGGCTGCAAGGCCGACGGGATCCGGGCGCAGGTCGTGGGCTCGACAGTGGCCTCGCACTGCGCCCAGGTCGACCCGTTGCGGGACCGCATCCTGGCCATGTTCGCCGACATCACCCCGCGCCGCGGACACATCCCGTTCTACTCGACGGTCACCGGCGGTGTGCTCGACACCGGCGAACTGGACGCCGAGTACTGGTTCCGCAACGCACGCCGGCCGGTGAACTTCGAGGGCGCCGTCCGCGAACTCCTCGCCGACGGATTCGGCTTCTTCGTCGAGTCCAGCGCCCATCCCGTGCTGGTGACGGCCCTCCAGCAGATGTTCGAGGACGCCGGGGCCGACGCGGTGGCCGTGGGCTCCCTGCGACGCGACGAGGGTGGTGCGCGGCGATTCCTCGCCTCCCTCGCCGAGGGCCATGTGGGCGGGCTGCCGGTGGACTGGTCGACGGTGTTCGCCGGTGCGGAGCCGCGCCGGGTCGAGCTGCCCACGTACGCCTTCCAACACCAGCACTACTGGCTGGAGTCGACCGAGACCTTCGGCGACGCGGCCGGGCTCGGCCTCGAACCGGCCCAGCACCCCCTGCTGGGCGCGGTCACCGAATTCCCCGAGTCCGGCGGTGTGCTGTTCACCTCCCGGCTGTCGCTGCGCACGCATCCATGGCTGGCCGACCACGCGGCGGCGGGCACGGTGCTGCTGCCCGGGGCGGCGTTCGTCGAGCTGGCGGTGCGCGCCGGTGACGAGGTCGGCTGTGGTGTGGTGGAAGAGCTCGTCATCGAGGCACCGCTCACCCTCGCCGAGGGCGACGGTGCCCGCCTTCAGGTGTTCGTGGGCGAGGCGGGCGACGCCGGGCGGCGCCCGCTCTCCGTACGCTCCCGCGCGGAGGGAAGTGGACCGGGGGCGGCCTGGACGCGGCACGCCACCGGTGTCCTGGCCCCGGCCGCCGCCACCACCCCGCCGGACACCGGCCTCACCCAGTGGCCACCTGCCGGGGCGGTCCCCGTGGACCCCGAACGGGTGTCGGAGGCGTACGAGGACATGGCCGCCGCCGGATACGGCTACGGACCGGCCTTCCGGGGACTGCGCGCGGTGTGGACCCGGGGCGAGGAGGTGTTCGCCGAGGTCGCACTCGCCGAGGACCAGGGGCTCTCGGCGGATGGCTTCGGCCTGCACCCGGTGCTGCTCGACTCCGCCATGCACGCCATCGCCTTCCGCGACCTCGGTGCCGAACAGGCCACGCTGGCGCTGCCGTTCGCCTACCGCGACGTCGCCCTGCACGCCGCCGGGGCGTCCGCCCTGCGCGTTCGCATCACGCCGAGCGGCCACGAGGAGGTGGCGCTTGAGCTGGCGGACACCGGCGGCGTGCCCGTTGCCGCCGTCGGATCGGTGGTGTCCCGGCCGGTGGCCACCGAACTGCTGGACACCGGCGCCTCCCCCGCCCGGGAGCGGATGTTCCGCGTCGGCTGGGACGAGCTTCCGGCGGCCGTGGCCGACACCACAGCGGACACACCGCACCCCGTACCGGTGGCGACCGCCGAGGACATCCGGGAACTGGCCGAGACCGCCGACCTGGGCGTTCCCGAGGCGCTGCTCCTGGACCTGACGCGCGAGACGCTGCTCCCGGACCTGCCGGGCGAGGCGCTGCTCCCGGACCTGGCCGGCGAGGACCAGGGGCCGAGCGCGAGTGGCGTACGGGAGGCCACCGGCCGGGTGCTGGAACTGCTTCAGACCTGGCTGGCCGCCTCCGAACTGGCGGATACCCGGCTGCTCGTGCTCACCCACGGCGCGGTGGCCGTGCACCACGACTGGGAGCTGACCGATCCCACCACCGCCGCCGTATGCGGTCTGCTGAGGTCAGCTCAGGCCGAGAACCCCGGGCGGATCACCCTGGTCGACACCGACCGGGCCCAGGCGTCCCTGGCCCTGCTGCCCAGCGTGTTCACCGTGGAAGAGCCGCAACTGGCCCTGCGCGACGGCATCCGCTACGCCCGTCGGCTGACCCGCGCGGACACCACCGGCGCGCTGGCCGTACCCGCGGGCGCGGCGGCCTGGCGGCTCGAGCCCGGCACCGACGGCACCCTCGAAGGTCTGGCCCTGCGCCCCGCGCCCGCCGCGCTGGAGCCGCTGTCAGCCGGTCAGGTCCGGATCGAGGTCCGGGCGGCGGGGCTGAACTTCCTGGACGTACTGGTCGCCCTCGACATGAACAGGGTCGATGCCACCATCGGCAACGAGGGCTCCGGAGTGGTCACCGAGATCGGCCCCGGAGTGGACGGGATCGGCGTCGGCGACCGGGTGATGGGGCTGTTCCCCGACGCCGTCGGCCCGCTGGCCGTGGCCGACCACCGCACCGTGGCCCGGATCCCGCACGGCTGGTCCTTCCAGCAGGCCGCCACCGTGCCGATGGCGTTCCTCACCGCCTACTACGGGCTCCGGGACCTCGCAGGTCTGCGAACCGGTGAGTCCGTACTGATCCACGCCGCCGCCGGCGGGGTCGGCATGGCAGCCGTACAGCTCGCCCGGCACTGGGGCGCCGAGGTGTTCACCACCGCCGCCCCCGCCAAATGGGACGCCGTACGCGCCACCGGAATCGGCGAACACCGGCTCGGCAACTCGCGCACGGTGGACTTCGAACCGCGCTTCCTGGACGCCACCCAGGGCCGGGGCGTCGATGTGGTGCTGGACAGCCTGGCCGGCGAGTTCGTGGACGCCTCGCTGCGGCTGCTGCCCCGAGGAGGCCGGTTCCTGGAGATGGGCAAGACCGACCTGCGGAGCCCCGAGGAGGTGGCAGCCACCCATCCCGGCGTCTCCTACCAGGCGTTCTCCCTCTACGAGGCGGGCAACGACCGCATCGGGGAGATGCTCCGCGAACTGGCCGAGCTGTTCGACCGGGGAGCGCTGCACCCGCTGCCGCTGAACACCTGGGACGTACGGCACGCCCCGGCCGCCTTCCGGTACATGAGCCAGGGGCGGCATATCGGCAAGAACGTGTTCACCCTGCCCCGCACCCCCGACGCCACCGGCACCGTCCTGGTCACCGGCGGCACCGGCTCCCTGGGCCGCCTGGTGGCCCGGCGCATGGTCACCGAGCACGGGATGCGCAACGTCGTCCTGGCCGGACGGCGCGGCAGGGCCGCCGAGGGGATGCCGGAGCTGGAGGAGGAACTCAACGCGCTGGGGGCCACCGTGCGCACGGTGGCCTGCGATCTCGCCGACCGGGAGGCGGTGGCCGCACTGCTCGGCTCGATCCCCGAGGACGCCCCGCTGACCGCCGTGGTGCACACCGCCGGTCTGCTAGACGACGGCGTCATCACCACCTTGACCCCGGAACGGCTGGACGCGGTGTTCCGCCCCAAGGTGGACGCGGTGCTCAACCTGCACGAACTGACCCGCGACCTCGACCTCGCCACGTTCCTCCTCTTCTCCTCCGGCGCGGGCACCTTCGACTCTCCCGGCCAGGGCAATTACTCCGCCGCCAACGCCTTCCTGGACGCACTCGCCCGTTACCGCCTCGCCAGGGGGCTGCCGGCCACCTCGCTCGCCTGGGGCCTGTGGGGGCAGGTCACCGACATGAGCGCACACCTGGACGACTCCGACCAGCGGCGCATGGCCAAGGGCGGCATGCTCGGCCTCTCCGTGCCCGAGGGCATGGAGCTGTTCGACACCGCGCTGCGCGGCCCCGACACCGTACTGGTCCCCGCCCATATGGACTTCGCCGCGCTGCGCGCCCTGGCCGGATCCGGCTCGCTGCCCGCACTGCTGCGCGCCCTCGTCCGGGCCCCGCGCCGGGCCGTCGACAACGCGGCGGCGGACACGGACGACCTGGTGAGCAGGCTGACCAGGGCAACCGCCGGCCAGCAGGAAAAGATCCTGCTCGACCTGGTCCAGCAGGAGGCCGCCGCCGTACTCGGTCACGCCTCGGCCGACCTGATCGAACCGAACCAGCCCTTCAAGGAGATCGGCTTCGACTCGCTCACCGCCGTGGAACTGCGCAACCGGCTCTCCCGCCGCGCCGGAGTACGGCTGCCCGCCACGCTCATCTTCGACCACCCCGCCCCCGCGTCACTCGCCCGCTATCTGCTGGCCGAACTGGGCCAGGAGGTCGACACCTCCGAGGTGCTGATGGCCGAGCTGGACACCGTGGCCGCGACCCTGGCCGAGGTGACCCCCGACGCCACGACCCACGCCACGGTGCTGGCCCGCCTCCAGCTCCTCGTAGAGCAGTGGGAGACCGCGGAAGGCGCCACAACCGCCGACGAGGACGAGGAGTTCGACGTGGACACCGCGACCGACGAAGCCATGTTCGAGCTCATCGACCGGGAATTCGGCACATCGTGACCGCCGTGCCCCGCGCGACCGACCACCGCACCCCGCCGACCCCCCAGCACACGCCACCGTTTCCTTCAGGAGCGAACACTCATGGCAGATGACGGGAAGCTGCGCGAATACCTCAAGCGCGTGCTGGCGGACGCCCGCCGTTCCCAGAAGCGGGTCCGCGAGCTGGAGGCCGAGAAAACGGAGCCGATCGCGATCGTCGCGATGGCCTGCCGGCTGCCGGGCGGAGTGTCCTCCCCGGAGCAGCTCTGGGACCTGGTGCTGCACGGGCGGGACGGCATCACCGGCTTCCCGGTGAACCGCGGCTGGGATCTGGCGCACCTGTTCCATCCGGACCCCGACCACCGGGGCACCAGCTACGTAAACGAGGGCGGCTTCCTGCACGACGCCGGGGAGTTCGACGCGAGCTTCTTCGGGATCTCCCCGCGCGAGGCGGTCACCATGGATCCGCAGCAGCGCATCATGCTCGAGCTCTCCTGGGAGGCGTTCGAACGGGCCGGAATCGACCCGAGCACGTGGCGCGGCAGGGACGTCGGTGTCTTCTCCGGGTTCGCGGGCAGCGACTACGGCGCCGGGCTGCCGGAGTTGCCGGAGGCCCTGGAGAGCTATCTGATGACCTCCGACGCCGGAAGTGTGCTGTCCGGCCGGATCTCCTACACCTTCGGGTTCGAGGGCCCCGCCGTCACGGTCGACACCGCGTGCTCCGCGTCCCTGGTGGCCCTCCACCTGGCGGCGCGGGCCCTGCGAGCGGGAGACTGCTCGATGGCGCTGGCCGGTGGCGTCACCGTCCTCGGCACCCCCCGGGCGTTCATCGGCTTCTCACGCCAGCGCGGACTCGCCGCCGACGCGCGCTGCAAGGCATTCGCCGCGGCGGCGGACGGCACCGGCTTCTCCGAGGGCGCCGGAGTGCTGCTGCTGGAGCGGCTGTCGGACGCGGAGCGGAACGGCCATCGGGTGCTGGCGGTGGTGCGGGGCAGTGCGGTGAACCAGGACGGCGCGTCAAATGGTCTGACGGCGCCGAACGGCCCCTCGCAGCAGCGTGTCATCCGGCAGGCGCTGGCCCATGCACGCCTCACCGCCACCGATGTGGACGCGGTGGAGGCCCATGGGACGGGCACGGCTCTGGGCGACCCGATCGAGGCACAGGCGCTGCTGGCCACATACGGCCAGGGGCGGCCGGAGGACCGTCCGCTGTGGCTCGGCTCGCTCAAGTCCAACATCGGTCATACCCAGGGAGCGGCGGGCGTGGCCGGTGTCATCAAGATGGTGATGGCCCTGCGGCATGGGGTGTTGCCGAGGACGTTGCATGTGGATGAGCCGTCGCCGCAGGTGGATTGGTCGGCGGGTGCGGTGGAGTTGTTGACCGAGGGGCGGGTGTGGCCGGAGGTGGGGCGTCCGCGTCGGGCCGGGGTGTCGGGATTCGGGGTGAGTGGGACGAACGCCCACGTGATTCTGGAGCAGGCTCCGGACGTGCCTGACCTTGCCCCCTCCGCACCACCGGAGCTGCCGGGTGGTCTGGCGCTTCTTCCGGTGTCCGCGCGGGGCGAGGGCGCGCTGCGTGCCCAGGCGCAGCGGTTGCTGTCCTTTCTGGATCAGCGGCCGGATCAGGATCTCGGTGAGTTCGCTGTTGCGTTGGGTTGTGGGCGGGCGGGGTTGTCGGATCGTGCGGTGGTGGTGGCGGGGGATCGGGGTGAGGCGTTGGCGGGGTTGGGTGCGGTGGTGCGGGGTGAGTCGGCTGTGGGGGTGGTGTCGGGTTCGGTGGTGCGTGGTCGGTTGGGGGTGTTGTTCGCTGGTCAGGGGTGTCAGCGGGTGGGGATGGGGCGTGGTCTGTACGAGGTGTTCCCGGTGTTCCGGGATGCCTTCGACGCGGTGTGTGATGCTCTGGATCGTGAGTTGGGTGTGGGTGGTGTGTCGGGTTCGGTGCGGGATGTGGTGTTCGGGGGTGGGGGGTTGTTGGGGCGGACGGTGTTTGCTCAGGCGGGGTTGTTCGCGGTGGAGGTGGGGTTGTTCCGGTTGGTGGAGTCGTGGGGTGTGGTGGTGGATGTGGTGGGTGGGCATTCGGTGGGTGAGGTGACGGCGGCGCATGTGGCGGGTGTGTTGTCGCTGGAGGATGCGGTGGTGTTGGTGGCGGCGCGGGGCCGGTTGATGGAGGCGTTGCCGGAGGGTGGGGTGATGGTGGCGGTGGGTGCGGGTGAGGGGGAGGTGCGGTCGTTGCTGGTGCCGGGGGTGGATATCGCCGCGGTGAACGGTCCTGCGGCGGTGGTGCTGTCCGGTGATGAGGAGCCGGTGTTGCGGGTGGCGCAGGAGCTTTCGGGGCGGGGGTGTCGGACGAGGCGGCTGGCGGTTTCGCATGCGTTCCACTCCGCGCGGATGGAGCCGATGTTGGCGGAGTTCCGGGAGGCGATCGCCGATGTGTCGTTCGCCGCGCCGGTGATTCCCCTGGTGTCGAATGTGACGGGGGCGTTGGCGGAGGCGGACATGGTGTGTGCGCCGGAGTACTGGGTGGAGCATGTGCGTTCGGCGGTGCGGTTCGCGGATGGTGTGGGGGCGCTGGCCGAGTATGGGGTGAGTACGTATCTGGAGCTGGGTCCCGATGGCACGCTGTCCGCGATGGGCCGCGAGTGCCTGGACGAGGGGCACGCCGCCTTCGTACCGGCCCTCCGTCGGGAGGGCGACGAGACCCGTGCCCTGGTCACGGCTCTGGCCACCTGCTACACGCGTGGTGTGCACCTGGACTGGGCGACCGTGCTGGGCGGACCGCGGACCGCTTCAGTTGACCTGCCGACGTATGCGTTTCAGCGGGAGCATTACTGGTTGGTGGGGGAGCGGCGGGGTGTGGGTGATGTGGCGTCCGCGGGGTTGCTGGGTGTGGGGCATCCGTTGTTGGGGGCGGTGACGGAGGTTCCGGGGTCGGGTGAGGTGTTGTTCGCCTCGCGGTTGTCGTTGGGGTCGCATGCGTGGCTGGCTGATCATGTGGCTGCGGGTGCGGTGTTGTTGCCGGGTGCGGCGTTTGTGGAGTTGGTGGTGCGGGCTGGGGATGAGGTGGGGTGCGGTGGGGTGGAGGAGTTGGTGATGGAGGCTCCGTTGGTGTTGGCGGAGGACGGGGCGGTGCAGGTGCGGGTGAGTGTGGGGGAGGCCGATGAGGGTGGTCGGCGTGGGGTGCGGGTGTATTCACGGGCAGAGGATGCCGGTGTGGGTGCTGCGTGGGTGCGGCATGCCACCGGGACGTTGCGTCCAGCGGAGGGGATCGCCGTCCCCGACGTGGGTTTGTCGGTGTGGCCTCCGGTGGGTGCGGTGGCGGTGGATCCGGTGGAAGTGGAGGGCTTGTACGAGGGTCTGGAGCGGGCTGGGTATCGGTATGGGCCGGTGTTTCAGGGGGTGCGGGCGGCGTGGCGGTCGGAGGGTGCGGTGTATGCGGAGGTGGCGCTGCCGGAGGAGCATCGGGTTCACGCGGCGGGGTTCGGACTGCACCCGGCACTCCTCGACGCGGCCATGCACGCGGCCGCTTTCCAGCACCGTGCGGAACGCGCCGATCAGCGGACAGCCCTTCCCTTCGTCTGGCGGGATGTGGCGCTGCACGCCACGGGTGCCACGGCCTTGCGGGTACGAGTGGTCCCCACCGGAGAGGACACCCTGACCCTGGACCTGGCCGATGAGTCCGGTGCCCCAGTTGCTTCCGTGGGCTCGATGGTGTCCCGCCCGGTCGAGTCCGAGCAGTTCAAGACCGCCGCGACACACGACCGTCTGCTCCGCCCGGCATGGGAGGAGACGGCGTTGACACCGGACGGCACCCCACTGAACACGGTGCGGGTGGCCACGGCCGAGGACGTACGCGCACTGGCCGAGCGAGGCGGGCCGTTCGACGCCGTGACGGTCGAGGTGACCGACACCGGGAGCGTGCGCGAGCTGACCAGTCGCGTACTGGAGGTCGTCCAGGCGTGGTCGACCGAACCCGCGCTGGACAGCACACGGATGGTCGTGCTGACCACAGGTGCGGTCGGCGTCGACCCGGGCGAGCGGGTCGACCCTGCCGTCGCCGCCGCCTGGGGGCTGGTCGGCACCGCGCAGTCGGAGAACACCGGGCGCATTCTGCTGGTGGACGTCGACAACGAGCCGTCCTCGTACGCGACGCTGAGCACCCTCGTCCCCGCTCTGTTCGCCGCCGATGAGACGCAGGCAGCGGTCCGGTCGGGAGCATGTTTCCTGCGACGGCTCACGCGTGTCGTGGAGGTGCCCGAGGCGGGGCCCGGGGGCGTGGGTTCTGGTGGGACGGTGTTGGTGACGGGTGGTACGGGGGCGTTGGGTGCGGTCGTGGCGCGGCATCTGGTGGCGGTGCATGGGGTGCGGAGCCTGGTGTTGGCGAGTCGGAACGGGCCTGAGGCCGCTGGCGCCGCCGAGTTGGAGGCGGAGCTGGTGAAGGCGGGGGCGCGCGTACGCATCGTGGCGTGTGATGTGTCGGATCGGGACGCGGTGGCCGGGCTGCTGGATGTGGTTCCAGTGGATGTTCCGTTGTCGGCGGTGGTGCATACGGCCGGTGTTCTGGACGACGGTGTGCTGACGGCGTTGACGCCGGAGCGTATGGATGCGGTGTTCCGGCCGAAGGTGGACGGGGCGTTCCATCTGCATGAGCTGACCCGGGACCTGGACCTGTCGGCCTTCGTCCTGTTCTCCTCAGCCGCCGGTACTTTCGGCAGTTCGGGGCAGGGCAACTACGCCGCCGCCAACGCCTACCTCGACGCGCTGGCACAGCACCGGGCCGCCCACGGGCTTCCCGCGATCTCCCTCGGCTGGGGTATGTGGGCCCAGGACGAGGGCATGACCGCCCAACTCGGCGACACCGACCACCGTCGGCTGGCACGCGACGGACTCGCCGCGCTGTCCCCGGCCGAGGGGATGGAACTCTTCGACACCGCGCTGCGTACGGCCGAACCCATGGTCCTCCCCATCAAGCTGGACCTCGGCGCACTGCGGGCCCAGGCCGTCACCGGGGCGGTGCCGCCGCTGCTGCGCGGGCTGGTCCCCCAGCCCCGGCGGATCCGGCAGAAGGCCCGGTCGGCGCATGCGCACGACGCCGACGCGCTCACCGTACGGCTGGCCGGGGCGGGCTCCACGGACCGGCAGGCGATCCTTCTCGACCTGGTCCGGCAGGAGGCGGCGTATGTGCTCGGCTACGCATCGGTCGGTCGTATCGGGCCGGATACCGCGTTCACCGACGTCGGCTTCGACTCGCTCACGGTGATAGAGCTACGGGACCGGCTCCTCGCCCGCACCGGGCTGCGACTCCCCGCCACGTTCGCCTTCGACTTCCCCACCCCGCTGACCCTGGCGGACCACCTGACCACTCACCTGAGCGCCGACACCACACAGGACCCGGTACTGGACGAAGTGGCGAGGCTCGAAGAACTGGTGGCCGCACGGCCACCGGACAGCGCCAAGGACACCGGCGCCGCCGCCCGGCTCCGGGCCCTGGCGGCCAAGCTCAGCACCGATGCCCCCGGGCCGCCCGGAGGCACCGATATCGAGGCGACGCTCGAAGCGGCGTCGGTCGACGACGTACTGGCCTTCATCGACGACGAGTTCGGAATCGTGGACCCGTCGGACTCCGACCGCGCCTACGAGTGAAAGGGAAGGTGACCTCCGGTGGACAACGACGACAAGTTGGTCCGGTACCTCAAGCGGGTGACCGCCGACCTGCACCAGGCGCGACAGCGGCTCACCGAGATCGAGGCCGGCCTGTCGGAGCCGATCGCGATCGTGGGGATGGCGTGCCGGTTGCCGGGCGGGGTGACCACGCCGGAGGAGCTGTGGGACCTGGTGGTGTCCGGCGGCGACGCGGTCGGTGGGTTTCCGGAGGACCGCGGCTGGGACCTGGAGAACCTCTTCGATCCGGATCCGGATCACCCGGGCACCAGCTATGTCCGCGAGGGTGGCTTTCTGCGCGACGCGGGGCAGTTCGACGCGGGCTTCTTCGGGATCTCGCCGCGTGAGGCGCTGGCGATGGATCCGCAGCAGCGGTTGCTGCTGGAGACGTCGTGGGAGGCGTTGGAGCGCGCCGGAATCGACCCAACGGGCCTGCGCGGTAAGGACGTCGGTGTCTACTTCGGCACCCTCAACCAGGACTACGCCACGGATGTGGACACGGTCCCCGAGGGGGTGGAGGGCTACCTGATGACGGGCAGCTCGGCGAGCGTACTCACCGGGCGGGTCGCCTATGAGCTGGGGTTCGAGGGCCCGGCGATGACCATCGACACGGCATGCTCATCCTCACTGGTGGGCTTGCATCTGGCCGCGCAGGCGCTGCGGTCGGGGGAATGCTCGATGGCGCTGGCCGGAGGCGCCACCGTCATGTCCACCCCCAGCGCCTTCGTCGGCTTCTCGCGGCAGCGCGGCATGGCCGAAGACGGCCGCTGCAAGTCGTTCGCGGCGTCGGCGGATGGTACGGGGTGGGCCGAGGGTGTGGGCGTACTGGTGCTGGAGCGGTTGTCGGACGCGGAGCGGCTTGGCCATCGGGTGTTGGCGGTGGTGCGGGGCAGTGCGGTGAATCAGGACGGTGCGTCCAACGGACTGACGGCGCCGAATGGTCCGTCGCAGCAGCGTGTCATCCGGCAGGCGTTGGCCGGGGCGGGGTTGGTGGCCACGGATGTGGATGCGGTCGAGGGACATGGCACGGGCACCACGCTGGGTGATCCGATCGAGGTTCAGGCATTGATGGCGACCTATGGGCAGGATCGGCCTGAGGGGCGTCCGCTGTGGTTGGGGTCGTTGAAGTCGAATATTGGTCATGCTCAGGCGGCTGCTGGTGTGGCTGGTGTGATCAAGATGGTGATGGCGTTGCGGTGTGGGGTGTTGCCGCGGACGTTGCATGTGGATGAGCCGTCGTCGCAGGTGGATTGGTCGGCGGGTGCGGTGGAGTTGTTGACCGAGGAGCGGGTGTGGCCGGAGGTGGGGCGTCCGCGTCGGGCCGGGGTGTCGGGGTTTGGGGTGAGTGGGACGAATGCGCATGTGATTTTGGAGCAGGCTCCGGACCGGTCGGGGGGTGGTGTCCCGAGGCCGGAGGTGCCTGGTGGTGTGGTGCCGTTGGTGGTGTCGGGGCGTGGCGATGCGGGGTTGCGGGCGCAGGCGCGGCGCTTGTTGGACGTCATCGAGCGAAGGCCGGATGTGGATCTGGACCATCTGGCACGGTCATTGGCGGCGTCGCGGGCGGCGTTGTCGGAACGCGCGGTGGTGCTGGCGGGCGACCGGAGTGAGGCCGTGGCGGGGTTGGAGGCCGTGGCGGGAGGTGAGGTGGCCGGTCGAGATGTAGTGGGAAGGGCGGACGCTCAGGGCCGGGTGGTGTTTGTTTTTCCTGGTCAGGGGGCGCAGTGGGTGGGTATGGGGGCTGAGTTGTTGGAGTCGTGTGGGGTGTTTGCGGAGGCTTTGGGGGAGTGTGCGGGGGTGTTGGATGCGTTGACGGGGTGGTCGTTGGTGGATGTGGTGCGGGGTGTTGAGGGTGGGGTGTTGTTGGATCGGGTGGATGTGGTGCAGCCGGTGTCGTTTGCGGTGATGGTGTCGTTGGCGCGGGTGTGGATGGCGGCGGGTGTGGTGCCGGGTGGGGTGGTGGGTCATTCGCAGGGGGAGATTGCGGCGGCGTGTGTGGCGGGTGGGTTGTCGTTGGAGGATGCGGCGCGGGTGGTGGTGTTGCGGAGTCGGGCGGTTGCGGCGGGGTTGTCGGGTCGTGGCGGGATGGTGTCGTTGGGTGTGGGTGTGGAGGAGGCTGGGCGGCTGGTTGTGGGGTGGTCGGGTCGGGTGGAGGTGGCGGCGGTGAATGGGCCGTCGTCGGTGGTGGTGGCTGGTGAGGTGGCGGCGCTGCGGGAGTTGGTGGAGGAGTGCGGGGGTGCGGGGGTGCGGGCGCGGTGGGTGGATGTGGATTACGCCTCGCATACGGCGCAGGTTGAGGCGGTGGAGGAGGAGCTTGCCGGGTCGTTGTCGCAGATCCGGCCGGTGTCGTCCCGTATCCCGTTTTTTTCGACGGTGGAGGCGGGGTGGGTGGACACGGCGGAGTTGGATGCGGGGTACTGGTACCGCAACCTGCGGAGCACCGTACGGTTCGCCCCGTCGATTGACCGGTTGATCGAGGAGGGCTTTGCCGCGTTTGTCGAGGTGAGTGCGCATCCGGTGCTGACGATGAGCATCGAGGCGGCGGTCGAGCAGGCGGACGACGCGGGACCGGTTGTGGTGACCGGGACACTCCGCCGGGACGAGGGCGGCATGCGCCGCGTGCTCACCTCCCTGGGCGAGGCGTACGTACGCGGTGTCCCCGTCGACTGGAGGGTGCTGCTCGGCGACATCCCGGCGCATGCCGCCCTGGACCTGCCGACCTACGCCTTCCAACACCAGCACTACTGGCTGGGACGGCGAGGTGAAACGGTGGACGCGGCCGCGCTGGGACTTGCCCGGGCCGACCACCCGCTGTTGGGCGCCGTCACCGAGCTGCCGGAGTCGGGGGGCCTGCTGTTCACCTCTCGACTGTCGCTGCGTACGCATCCATGGCTGGCCGATCACGCGGCGGCGGGCACCGTACTCCTGCCCGGGGCGGCGTTCGTGGAGCTGGCGGTGCGCGCCGGTGACGAGGTCGGCTGTGGTGCCGTGGAAGAGCTGGTCGTGGAAGCGCCGCTCACCCTGCCCGAGCGCGACGGTGTGCAGGTGCGGGTGAGCGTCGGCGCACCGGACGATTCCGGCCGTCGCCCGGTGGCGGTGCACTCACGTGACCAGGACGACGCCTCAGAGGCGCCCTGGACTCGCCACATCAGCGGCACGCTGGCCCGGGACACCCCCGATGAGCTGGACGCGGACCTGACGCAGTGGCCACCCACCGGGGCGGTGGCGGTCCCGGAGGAGCGGGTGCGCGGCGTGTATGAGGAGCTGGAGGCCGGCGGATACGGATACGGCCCGGCCTTCCGTGGTCTGCGGGCCGCGTGGACGCGGGGTGACGAGATCTTTGCCGAGGTCACCCTGCCCGAGGAACTGTCGGCCGACGCCACCGCGTTCGGGCTGCATCCCGCACTGCTCGACGCGGCCCTGCACGCCACCGCGTTCCGCGACCGTGCCGAGACCCAGACAGGGCCCACACTGCCGTTCGCCTATCGCGGAGTCTCCCTGCACGCCTCCGGCGCCTCGGCACTGCGCGTACGTATCACGCCCAATGGCAAGGACGGCGTGGGCCTTCGACTGGCCGATCCGAGCGGGGCGGCGGTCGCGGTGGTCGAGTCGTTGGTGTCACGGCCCATGCCGACGGCGCTGCTGGACGCGGCCACACGGAGGTCGACGGATCAGATGTTCCTCGTGGGGTGGGAGGAGCTGCGGGTCGCCGCCGCCGACGCGCCAGTGGACACCGTCTCCGTGCACACCGCGCAGGACGTACGGCAGTTGGCCTCGCGAGCCGTCGCACCGCCGATCCTGCTGTATGAGATCGGCCCCGGCGAGGCCGTACGTGACGACACCGGCGCGGCCCGCGCGCGTGAACTGACCGGCCAGGTGCTGGACGTGTTGCAGACGTGGCTGACCGAGCCCGCGCTGGAGGACTCTCGACTGGTGGTACTGACGCGCGGCGCCGCAGGGGTGCGGGACGCCGATCCGGTGGACCCCGCGGTCGCCGCCGCCTGGGGGCTGGTCGGCACCGCGCAGTCGGAGAACCCCGGGCGGATCCTGCTGCTCGACCTGGACGACGCACCGGCCTCCACCAAGGCCCTGCCCACACTGCTGCCAGCCCTGCTCGCCGGAGACGAACCACAGCTCGCGCTGCGCGGAGGCGTCTGCCATCTGCGCCGCCTGACCCGGGCGACGGCCGACGAGGCGCTCGTGGCGCCGGGGGGAGAGCCCGCGTGGCGGCTGGGCACACGTGGTCCGGGAACGCTGGAGGGCCTGGCGCTGCTGCCGTCACCGACGGCGCTGGCGCCACTTCCCCCGGGCCATGTCCGGGTCGAGACACGTGCCGCGGGGCTCAACTTCCGCGATGTGCTGATGGCGCTGGGCATGTACCCCGGCGAGATCAGCATCGGCAACGAGGGCGCCGGTGTGGTCACGGAGGTCGGCCCAGGTGTCACCCGCTTCGCACCGGGCGACCGGGTCATGGGGCTCTTCGAGGGTGCGGGCGGCCCCATCGCCGTCGCCGACTGCCTCACCCTCGTACACATCCCCGACGGGTGGTCCTTCGAGCAGGCGGCCGCGGTCCCCTGCGTGTTCCTCACCGCCTACTTCGGGCTGCGGGACCTGGCCCGGCTGGAGCCTGGGGAGTCGGTCCTGATCCATGCCGCCGCCGGTGGCGTAGGCATGGCCGCCGTGCAGTTGGCCCGGCACTGGGGCGCTGAGGTCTATGGCACGGCCGGGCCGGCCAAATGGGACGCGGCGCGCGCCGCCGGTGTCCCGGAGGGACGGCTGGCCAACTCCCGGACACTGGAGTTCGAGCAGCGCTTTCTCGAGATGACCGGGGGCCGTGGCTTCGATGTGGTGCTGGACGCCCTCGCCGGTGACTTCGTCGATGCCTCGCTCCGACTGCTGCCCAGGGGCGGCCGTTTCATCGAGATGGGCAAGAGCGATATCCGGGACGCCGAAGAGGTGGGCATTCAGCACCCCGGCGTGGCCTATCGGGCGTTCGACCTGGCCGAGGCGGGTGGCGAGCGCATCCAGCGGATGCTGACCGAGCTGGTCGACCTCTTCGAGAAGGGGGTGCTGACCCCGTCGCCGATGACCGTATGGGACATCCGGCGCGCTCCGGCCGCCTTCCGGTTCATGAGCCAGGCGCAGCACATCGGCAAGAACGTGTTCACCCTGCCGCGCCGACTGGATCCCGAGGGCACCGTACTCATCACGGGTGGCACCGGATCGCTGGGCAAGGTGGCCGCCCGGCGCCTGGTGACCGAGCACGGCGTGCGGAATCTGGTGCTGACCAGCCGGAGCGGACCCCAGGCCGCCGGCGCGGCCGAGCTGGAGCGGGAACTGACCTCACTCGGCGCACGGGTACGGATCGCCGCCTGCGATGTGGCAGACCGCGACGCCCTGGCCGAGCTGCTGTCCTCGCTGCTCGGCGACGCGCCGCTGACCGCCGTGGTGCACAGCGCCGGTGCGCTGGACGACGGTGTGATCACCGCATTGACCAGGCAGCGACTGGACACGGTCTTCGCCCCGAAGGCGGATGCCGCACTCCATCTGCATGAGCTGACCCGACACCTGGATCTGGCGTCCTTCGTGCTGTTCTCCTCGGCCGCGGGGACGCTGGGCAGCTCGGGGCAGGGCAGCTATGTGGCGGCCAACGCCTTCCTGGACGCGCTGGCACATCGACGCCGCGCCCAGGGCCTCCCGGCCATCTCCCTGGCCTGGGGGCTGTGGGCACAGGGCGCGGGAGTCGGGCTGACCGGCCACCTCACCGACGCCGACCAGCAACGCATGGTGCGCGGGGGAGTGGCCGGACTGTCGGAGACCGAAGGCGGGGAACTGTTCGACACCGCATTGCACATGCCCCAGCCGGTGGTGCTCCCCATGAAACTGGACCCAGGCGCACTGCGGGCCGAGGCCGCCACCGGACCGGTGCCACCATTGCTCCGTGGCCTCGTCCGGCAGACTCGGCGCACCGCTCGGACCGCCGCCGATATGGACGCCTTCACCCAGCGCCTGACCAGGGCCACGGCCGAGGAGCAGGAACAGATCCTGCTCGGCCTGGTCTGCCGGGAAGCCGCTCGGGTACTGGGCCACGCCTCCGCTCACGCCATCGGGCCGGACCTGGCGTTCAACGAAATCGGCTTCGACTCCCTCACGGCGGTGGAACTGCGCAACCGCCTGGCCAACCACACCGGGATACGCCTCCCGGCCACGCTGGTCTTCGACTATCCGACGCCCACCGCCCTGATGCGCCACCTGCGGATGAAACTCTGCCCGGACGCTCCGCCCGCGCAGAGCCACACCGGCAGCGAGGAGGGCCTGCGCCGCGCGCTGGCCAGGACACCGCTGAGCCGCTTCCAGGAGCTGGGCATCCTGGACACCCTCATGACGCTGGTCCGGGAACCGGAAGCGGAGCAGTCGGCGGACGGGCAACGGGGGGAAGAGCAACAGGCGGACGGGCGGTCGGCCGCCATGATCGCCGATATGGACGTCGCCAGTCTGGTGCAACGAGCCATGAACAAGGCCGGGAAGTAATGTCGGTTCGAAATGCGGAGGCCGGGATGACCACTCCCGAAGCGCAGGTCGTCGAAGCGCTGCGTGTCACGCTCATGGAGAACGAGCGGCTCGAGCGGGAGAACGCCGACATACGCCGTGGCTTGTCGGAGCCGATCGCGATCGTGGGGATGGCGTGCCGGTTGCCGGGCGGGGTGACCACGCCGGAGGAGCTGTGGGACCTGGTGGTGTCCGGCGGCGACGCGATTGGTGGGTTTCCGGAGGACCGTGGGTGGGATCTGGAGAACCTCTTCGACCCGGATCCGGATCACCCCGGCACCAGCTATGTCCGCGAGGGTGGCTTTCTCCATGACGCGGGGGAGTTCGACGCGGGCTTCTTCGGGATCTCGCCGCGTGAGGCGCTGGCGATGGATCCACAGCAGCGCATCATGCTCGAGACCTCCTGGGAGGCGTTCGAGCGCGCCGGGATCGACCCGACCGCACTGCGCGGCAAGGACATCGGCGTCTTCACCGGGGTGACGTACCACAGCTACGGCTCGGGAGCACGGGTCCCTGAGGAGCTCGAGGCGGTCATGGGCACGGGCACGTCGGCGAGCGTCCTGTCGGGGCGGGTGTCCTATGCGCTCGGCTTCGAGGGTCCTTCGGTCGCGGTGGACACGGCGTGCTCCTCGTCGCTGGTGGCCTTGCATCTGGCCGTACAGGCGCTGCGGTTGGGCGAGTGCTCGATGGCGCTGGCCGGAGGGGTGACCGTCATGGCCAACCCCGGTATCTTCGTCGGCTTCTCGCGTCAGCGTGGGATGTCCAAGGACGGCCGCTGCAGGGCGTTCGCGGAGGCGGCGGACGGCACCGGCTTCTCCGAGGGCGCGGGCGTGCTGCTGGTGGAGCGGTTGTCGGATGCTGAGCGTCTTGGGCATCGGGTGTTGGCGGTGGTGCGGGGTTCGGCGGTGAATCAGGATGGTGCGTCGAATGGGCTGACGGCGCCGAACGGTCCCTCGCAGCAGCGTGTCATCCGGCAGGCGTTGACCAGTGCCGGGCTGGTGGCGGCGGATGTGGATGTGGTGGAGGCCCATGGGACGGGCACTGCCCTGGGTGACCCCATCGAGGCGCAGGCTCTCTTGGACACATATGGGCAGGGTCGGCCTGAGGGGTGTCCGTTGTGGTTGGGGTCGTTGAAGTCGAATATTGGTCATGCTCAGGCGGCTGCTGGTGTGGCTGGTGTGATCAAGATGGTGTTGGCGTTGCGGTGTGGGGTGTTGCCGAGGACGTTGCATGTGGATGAGCCGTCGTCGCAGGTGGATTGGTCGGCGGGTGCGGTGGAGCTGCTGACCGAGGAGCGGGTGTGGCCGGAGGTGGGGCGTCCGCGTCGGGCCGGGGTGTCGGGGTTTGGTGTGAGTGGGACGAATGCGCATGTGATTTTGGAGCAGGCCCCGAAGGCGGCCAATGAGGCGGCGCCGGTAGTGAAGACTCCGGGTGGTGTGGTGCCGTTGGTGGTGTCGGGGCGTGGTGGTGCGGGGTTGCGGGGGCAGGCACGGCGGTTGCTGGAGTATGTGCAGGCCCATCCGCATTTGAGCGTTGGGGAGTTGAGCGCGGGGTTGGCGGCTGGCCGGGCGGCGTTGTCGGATCGTGCGGTGGTGGTGGCGGGGGATCGGGTTGAGGCGTTGGCGGGGCTGGCGGCGGTTGCGGAGGGTGGTGGGGCGGGAAGGGCGGATGTCCTGGGTCGGGTGGTGTTTGTTTTTCCTGGTCAGGGGGCGCAGTGGGTGGGTATGGGGGCTGAGTTGTTGGAGTCGTGTGGGGGTGTTTGCGGAGGCTTTGGGGGAGTGTGCGGGGGTGTTGGATGCGTTGACGGGGTGGTCGTTGGTGGATGTGGTGCGGGGTGTTGAGGGTGGGGTGTTGTTGGATCGGGTGGATGTGGTGCAGCCGGTGTCGTTTGCGGTGATGGTGTCGTTGGCGCGGGTGTGGATGGCGGCGGGTGTGGTGCCGGGTGGGGTGGTGGGTCATTCGCAGGGGGAGATTGCGGCGGCGTGTGTGGCGGGTGGGTTGTCGTTGGAGGATGCGGCGCGGGTGGTGGTGTTGCGGAGTCGGGCGGTTGCGGCGGGGTTGTCGGGTCGTGGCGGGATGGTGTCGTTGGGGTGTGGGTGTGGAGGAGGCCGAGGGGCTGGTTGTGGGGTGGTCGGGTCGGGTGGAGGTGGCGGCGGTGAATGGGCCGTCGTCGGTGGTGGTGGCTGGTGAGGTGGCGGCGCTGCGGGAGTTGGTGGAGGAGTGCGGGGGTGCGGGGGTGCGGGCGCGGTGGGTGGATGTGGATTACGCCTCGCATACGGCGCAGGTTGAGGCGGTGGAGGAGGAGCTTGCCGGGTCGTTGTCGCAGATCCGGCCGGGTGTCGTCCCGTATCCGTTTTTTTCGACGGTGGAGGCGGGGTGGGTGGACACGGCGGAGTTGGATGCGGGGTACTGGTACCGCAACCTGCGGAGCACCGTACGGTTCGCGCCGTCCGTCGAGCGTCTGCTGGAGGAGGACTTCCGGGCGTTTGTCGAGGTGAGTGCGCATCCGGTGCTGACGATGAGCATCGAGGCGTCGGTCGAGCAGGCGGACGACGCGGGACCGGTTGTGGTGACCGGGACACTCCGCCGGGACGAGGGCGGCATGCGCCGCGTGCTCACCTCCCTGGGCGAGGCGTACGTACGCGGTGTCCCCGTCGACTGGACCGCGCTGCTCGGCGACATCCCGGCGCATGCCGCCCTGGATCTGCCCACCTACGCCTTCCAACACCAGCACTACTGGCTCAAGAACGCCGCTCTCGCCGATACGGGATCCATCGACGTTCAGCTCCCGGGCGTGGCCGAACTGCCCGCTGAGACAGGCATATTGACCGCGCGCCTCCTCGGGGAGTCCGGGCCGGAACAGGAACGCATCCTGCTGGAGACCGTCCGCCAGGAGACCGCAAGCGTCTTGGGGCACCCCTCACTGGATGCCATTGAACCGGACATGGTGTTCAACCAGATCGGATTCGACTCGGCCACCGCCGTGCAGTTGCGAAACCGCCTGAACGCACTCACCGACCAGACCCTGCCGACCACCCTGCTCTTCGACTACCCCACGCCCGTGATCCTCGCCGCATTTCTCCGTGACGAGCTCATCGGGGACACGGCGGCCCCGGAGGAGGTACCGGGCCCGTCACCAGCGCTCGCGGCCGTGTCGACTGAGCCGGTGGCGATCGTGGGCATGGCGTGTCGGCTGCCGGGCGGAGTCTCCACTCCGGAAGAGCTATGGGACCTGGTGCTTCATGGGCGGGACGGAGTCAGCGACTTCCCGGTGAACCGTGGCTGGGATCTGGAGAATCTGTTCCACCCGGACCCGGACCACCCCGGCACCAGCTATGCGCACCAGGGCGGGTTTCTGCACGATGCCGGGGAATTCGATGCGGGCTTCTTCGGGATCTCGCCACGTGAGGCGCTGGCCGTGGACCCGCAGCAGCGTCTGATGCTGGAGACCTCGTGGGAAGCGCTGGAACGGGCCGGGATCGACCCGACCACCCTGCGGGGTAAGGACGTTGGTGTCTTCTCCGGTGTGACGTACCACAACTACGGGTCGGGCGTGGAGCCGGTGCCCGCCGAGTTGGAGGGCATGCTGGGCCTCGGTGCCTCGGCGAGCGTGCTGTCGGGGCGGGTGTCCTATGCGCTGGGCTTCGAGGGTCCGTCGGTGGCGGTGGACACGGCGTGCTCCTCATCCCTGGTGGCGTTGCATCTGGCGGCGCAGGCATTGCGGGCGGGCGAGTGCTCGATCGCGCTGGCCGGCGGCGTCACGGTGATGCCCACTCCCGGCATCTTCATCGCCTTCTCGCGGCAGCGTGGCATGTCGGTCGATGGCCGGTGCAAGTCCTTCGCCGCTTCGGCCGACGGTACGGGGTGGGCCGAGGGGGTGGGTGTGCTGGCGCTGGAGCGGTTGTCGGACGCTGAGCGGAACGGTCACCAGGTGCTGGCGGTGGTGCGGGGCAGTGCGGTGAACCAGGACGGTGCGTCGAACGGTCTGACGGCGCCGAACGGCCCCTCGCAGCAGCGTGTCATCCGGCAGGCGCTGGCCAGCGCGGGGGTGTCGGCCGCCGAGGTGGATGTGGTCGAGGCGCATGGGACGGGTACGCCGCTGGGTGATCCGATCGAGGCGCAGGCGGTGTTGGCCACGTATGGCCAGGATCGTGATCGGCCTTTGTTGATGGGGTCGTTGAAGTCGAATATCGGTCATGCGCAGGCGGCTGCGGGTGTGGCTGGTGTGATCAAGACGGTCATGGCGATGCGGCATGGTGTCGCCCCTCGGACGTTGCATGTGGATGAGCCGTCGCCGCAGGTGGACTGGTCGGCGGGTGCGGTGGAGTTGTTGACTGAGGAGCGGGTGTGGCCGGAGGTGGGGCGTCCGCGTCGGGCCGGGGTGTCGGCGTTCGGGGTCAGCGGTACCAACGCCCACGTCATCCTGGAACAGCCCTCGGACGTACCTGAGCCCGCCTCACCTGCTCCGCAGTTGCCGGGCGATCTGGCGCTTCTTCCGGTGTCCGCGCGGGGCGAGGGCGCGCTGCGTGCTCAGGCGCAGCGGCTGTTGTCCTTTCTGGATCAGCGGCCGGATCAGGATCTCGGTGAGTTCGCTGTTGCGTTGGGTTGTGGGCGGGCGGGGTTGTCGGATCGTGCGGTGGTGGTGGCGGGGGATCGGGGTGAGGCGTTGGCGGGGTTGGGTGCGGTGGTGCGGGGTGAGTCGGCTGTGGGGGTGGTGTCGGGTTCGGTGGTGCGTGGTCGGTTGGGGGTGTTGTTCGCTGGTCAGGGGTGTCAGCGGGTGGGGATGGGGCGTGGTCTGTACGAGGTGTTTCCCGTGTTCCGGGATGCCTTCGACGCGGTGTGTGATGCTCTGGATCGTGAGTTGGGTGTGGGTGGTGTGTCGGGTTCGGTGCGGGATGTGGTGTTCGGGGATGGGGGGTTGTTGGGGCGGACGGTGTTTGCTCAGGCGGGGTTGTTCGCGGTGGAGGTGGGGTTGTTCCGGTTGGTGGAGTCGTGGGGTGTGGTGGTGGATGTGGTGGGTGGGCATTCGGTGGGTGAGGTGACGGCGGCGCATGTGGCGGGTGTGTTGTCGCTGGAGGATGCGGTGGTGTTGGTGGCGGCGCGGGGCCGGTTGATGGAGGCGTTGCCGGAGGGTGGGGTGATGGTGGCGGTGGGTGCGGGTGAGGGGGAGGTGCGGTCGTTGCTGGTGCCGGGGGTGGATATCGCCGCGGTGAACGGTCCTGCGGCGGTGGTGCTGTCCGGTGATGAGGAGCCGGTGTTGCGGGTGGCGGAGGAGTTGTCGGGGCGGGGTTGTCGGACGAGGCGGCTGGCGGTTTCGCATGCGTTCCACTCCGCGCGGATGGAGCCGATGTTGGAGGAGTTCCGGGAGGCGATCGCCGATGTGTCGTTCGCCGCGCCGGTGATTCCCCTGGTGTCGAACGTAACCGGGGCGTTGGTGGACGCGGAGGTGGTGTGTGCGCCGGAGTACTGGGTGGAGCATGTGCGTTCGGCGGTGCGGTTCGCGGATGGTGTGGGGGCGCTTGCCGATTACGGTGTGAGCACCTACCTCGAGTTGGCGCCGGACGCGGTGTTGTCCGCGATGGTCGGTGACTGTCTGCCGGAGGAGTCGGCCGAAGAGTCCGTGGTGGTGCCGTCCCTGCGACGGGAGGGCGACGAGCCTCGCGCGCTGCTGTCCGCCGTGGCTCAACTGCATGTGGCAGGTGTACGCATCGACTTCGGCGCCCTGTTCGGTGCAACGGCTCTGCCCTCCCACATCTCGGATCTGCCGACGTATGCCTTCCAGCGGGAGCATTACTGGTTGGTCGGGGACGGCCGTGGCGTCGGTGATGTGGCGTCTGCCGGGTTGACGGGCGTCGGCCATCCACTATTGGGGGCGGTGACGGAGGTTCCGGGGTCGGGTGAGGTGTTGTTCGCTTCGCGGTTGTCGTTGGGGTCGCATGCGTGGCTGGCTGATCATGTGGCTGCGGGTGCGGTGTTGTTGCCGGGTGCGGCGTTTGTGGAGTTGGTGGTGCGGGCTGGGGATGAGGTGGGGTGCGGTGGGGTGGAGGAGTTGGTGATGGAGGCTCCGTTGGTGTTGGCGGAGGACGGGGCGGTGCAGGTGCGGGTGAGTGTGGGGGAGGCCGATGAGGGTGGTCGGCGTGGGGTGCGGGTGTATTCACGGGCAGAGGATGCCGGTGTGGGTGCTGCGTGGGTGCGGCATGCCACCGGGACGTTGCGTCCTGTGGAGGGGATCGCCGTCCCCGACGTGGGTTTGTCGGTGTGGCCTCCGGTGGGTGCGGTGGCGGTGGATCCGGTGGAAGTGGAGGGCTTGTACGAGGGTCTGGAGCGGGTCGGCTATCGGTATGGGCCGGTGTTTCAGGGGGTGCGGGCGGCGTGGCGGTCGGAGGGTGCGGTGTATGCGGAGGTGGCTCTGCCGGAGGAGCATCGGGTTCACGCGGCGGGGTTCGGACTGCACCCGGCACTCCTCGACGCGGCCATGCACACCATCGCCTTCCACGGCCGGGAGGAAGCCGATGCGGAGCTCGTGCTGCCCTTCGCCTATCGAGAGGTGGCGCTGCATGCCTCCGGGGCCTCAGCACTGCGGGTACGCGTGACACCGTCCGGCCCGAACACCATGACCCTCGAGCTGGCCGATGAGTCCGGTGCCCCGGTGGCTTCCGTGGGCTCGGTGGTGTCCCGTCCGGTCAGCCCCGAGCAGTTCGGCACGGCGGCGACGGCGGACCGGATGTTCCGCGTCGCCTGGGAGGAACTGCCGATTCGGCCGGACGGCACGACCGTGGAACCGCTACCGGTGGTCGACGCCGAGGACGTACACCGCCTGGCCACAACGCCGGAGGCTTCGCTCCCGGACGCGCTGTCGCTGGACCTCGGCGGTGGCGTCGGCAGTGGCACCGGCGACGGTACGGCCGATGTGCGGGAGCTGACCGGGCGGGCGCTGCGGGTCGTACAGGCGTGGCTGGCCGAGCCCTCGTTGGCGTCCAGCCGACTGCTCGTGGTGACGCGGGGTGCCGTCGCCGTCCGGGAGGCCGATCCGGTCGACCCGGCGGTGGCCGCCGTATGGGGCCTGATGGGGTCCGCACAAGCGGAGAACCCCGGGCGGATCCTCCTCCTCGACATCGATCAAGAGACGATCCCCACCGCGCTCCTGCCCGCGATGCTTGCCGGTGACCAGCGCCAACTGGCCGTACGCGACGCCACCTGCTTCACCCGGCACCTCACCCGTGTCGTGGAGGTGCCCGAGGCGGGGCCCGGGGGCGTGGGTTCTGGTGGGACGGTGTTGGTGACGGGTGGTACGGGGGCGCTGGGCGCGGTCGTGGCGCGGCATCTGGTGGCGGTGCATGGGGTGCGGAGTCTGGTGTTGGCGAGTCGGAACGGGCCTGAGGCCGCTGGTGCCGCCGAGTTGGAGGCGGAGCTGGTGAAGGCGGGGGCGCGCGTACGCATCGTGGCGTGTGATGTGTCGGATCGGGGCTCTGTCGCCCGGCTGCTGGATATGGCTCCGAAGGATGTTCCGTTGTCGGCGGTGGTGCACACGGCCGGTGTTCTGGACGACGGTGTGCTGACGGCGTTGACCCCGGAGCGTATGGACGCCGTGTTCCGGCCGAAGGTGGACGGGGCGTTCCATCTGCATGAGCTGACCCGGGACCTGGACCTGTCCGCCTTCGTCCTGTTCTCCTCCGCCGCCGGCACTCTGGGCAACGCGGGGCAGGGCAACTACGCCGCCGCCAACGCCTACCTCGACGCGCTCGCCCATCAGCGCCGGGCGCAGGGACTTCCCGCCGTTTCCCTCGCCTGGGGCATGTGGCAGCAGGCCGCGGGAACGGGCATGACCGGCCGCCTCGGTGATGCCGACCAGCGCCGGATGACACGCGGCGGTGTGGCCCCGTTGTCCCCGGCCGAGGGCATGGAACTGTTCGACGCCGCGCTGCGTACGGCCGAATCCACGGTCCTCCCCATCAAGCTGGACCTCGCCGCGCTCCGGGCCCAGGCCGCCGACGGGCCGGTGCCGCCCCTGCTGCACAAACTGGCGCCACCGGCCCGGCGGGCCGCTCGGGCCACCACGGATGAGGAACTGGTGACCGGCAGGCTGGCCGGTGCGCCCCCCGAGGAGCAGGAGCGGATTCTCCTCGACATGGTCCAGCAGGAGGCCGCCCGGGTCCTGGGCCACTCGGCGGCCGCCACGCTCGACCCCGATGTGCTGTTCACCGAGATCGGCCTGGACTCCCTGATGGCGGTGGAACTCCGGGATCGCCTGGCCAAGCGCACCGCGCTGAGGCTGCCTCCCAGCTTTGTCTTCGACCACCCGACTCTCCGGATGCTGGCCCGGCAACTGCGGGACGAGCTGGAGAAGGCCGATGCGGACGCTTCTCCCGGAGGCGCCCGGGAGTGAGTCCGACACACCCGCCCGGTTCAGCCGGACCCGCAGCGAAAGGGATCGCACATGTTCAGCACGGACACCTACCTGGCGCATCTGGGATTCTCCCAGCGGCCCGCCCCCACCCTGCCGAACCTGCGGCAGTTGCACCGCGGCCATCTGATGGCGGTCCCCTACGACACCAACCACACGCACCGCCTCAGCGCGGAGAACATGGCCGACATCGATATCGACAAGGCATTCGAGGCCATCGTGCCGACCGGCGCCGGTGGCATGTGCCTGGAGCTGAACACCCTGTTCGCCCGGCTGCTCCGCGAGCTGGGCTATGACCTGGACGTCATCAGTGGTGGCACCTATCTGCCCGGTGACATCTTCGCCCCCGACCCCGAGCACATGCTGATGCTCGTTCGTATCGAGGGGGAGGAGTGGCTGGCCGACGTGGGGCATGCCGGGCTCTGTTTCATCGAGCCGCTGCGCCTGTCCGAGGAGGTGCAGTGGCAGTACGGCTGCGCGTTCCGGCTGATCCGGCGGGACGGCTATCTCGTGCTCCAGGCCAAGACCCTGGAGCACGACTGGCGCACCACCTACCGCTTCACCACCGAGCCCAGGAGCTATGGCGCCTGGGCCGGGGTCGGTGACGGCGACGGCCCGGCCATCCTGGCGGCGATGCGCAGGCGCCGGCGCGTCATCGACAAGGGACAGGTCTTCCTCACCAACAACATGTTCACGATCGTGGAGGACGGCCATGAGAAGGTCACCCTCCTCGTCGATCCGGAACAGCACGCCCAGGTGCTCGACACGTACTGGGACGGTCGCGACTGACCGAGCCGGTGCCGCCATCCCGTCCCGGCCCGAGGCCGACGACCAGCAGATGAGAGTGATGCGCCATGAAATTCGGTTTGCTGTACGGGGCGCAGCTTCCCCGACCCTGGACCCAGGACTCCGAACACCGCCTGTTCAAAGACATGTTGGACGAGATCGAGCTGGCCGACCGGCTGGGCTTCGACCAGGTGTGGTGTCCTGAGCACCACTTCCTGGAGGAGTACTCGCACATGTCCGCGCCCGAGGTGTTCCTCGGCGCGGTCAGCCAGCGCACCAGCCGCATCCGTATCGGCCACGCGGTCGCCCTGATGCCTCCGGCCTTCAACCCGACGGCCCGGGTCGCCGAGCGGATCGCCACGCTGGACCTGCTCTCCGACGGGCGGGTGGATTTCGGCACGGGCGAGTCCACCACCCCCACCGAGCTGGGCGGGTTCGGCGTGGAGCGCTCCGACAAACGGGACCAGTGGGCGGAAGCGGTGGACGCCGTGGCCCGCATGTTCGTCGAGGAGCCCTTCGCCGGATCCGAGGGCAAGTACGTTTCCGCTCCGGTCCGCAATGTGCTGCCCAAGTCCCGGCAGAAGCCACATCCGCCGATGTGGATGGCCTGCGGAAACCGGGACGCGATCCGCATCGCGGCGGCCAAGGGGCTCGGTGCGCTGAACTTCTCCTTCTTCGGACCGGCCGAGACCAAGACGTGGGTCGACGCCTACTACTCGGGCATTGAGTCGGCGGACTGCGTACCCGCGGGGTTCGCGGTCAACGCGCAGATCGCCGCGACCATACCGATGTTCTGCCACCAAAACGAGACCACCGCGGTCGAACGCGCCGTCGACGGCGTCCAGTTCTTCAACTTCGGCCTCGGTTTCTACGCGGGCTTCGGCACCGCCGCACCGGGCCGCACCCGGCTGTGGGAGGAGTTCCAGCGCGACCGCGACAAGCACGGTATGGGCCGCTCCTCCTTCGGCAGGCCCGGTATGCCGCTGGGCAATCCGGCCCGGGGCGCGGTGGGCACTCCGCGCCAGATACGCGATTTTCTGCGGCTGCACGAGGAGGCCGGGCTGGACCAGGCGATCTTCCTCGTCCAGGGCGGTGGCACCCGGCACGAGCACATCTGCGAGTCGCTGGAGCTCTTCGCCAACGAGGTGATGCCCGAGTTCAAGGAGCGCGATGAGACCGCCGAACGGCTGAAGGCGGCCCGGCTCCGGCCCGCCATCGATGCCGCCATGGCCCGGCGCGAGCCGCCACGGACGGCCGACCCCGACTACATCATCCCCGCCCGTAGCCAGAGCTGACCCCCCACCCGCCCGTAGTCAGAGCTGACACCCACCGAAGGAGAACGCGATACCGCCATGGCTGACACCTCCGAAGAAGAACTTCGCATCCTCGACCCGAAGACCGTCGCGGACGAACTGCGCAAGCACGGCCCGCCGCGGCAGATCACGATGCACGGCACCACGGCATGGCTCGTCTCCCGATACGACGAGGTCAGGGACTGTCTCGGCCACCCCGGCATGAGCCCGGCCGCCGCCTACGCGGCCTCCCAGGGCCAGACCACTCCGGTGAGCGGCCTGTTCGAGGACACGCTGCCCGGCACCAATCCGCCCCAGCACACCCGGCTGCGCAGGCTGCTGGCCAAGGCGTTCACGACCCGCAGGGTGGAGAGCCTGCGGCCGCGGGTGCAGGAGATCACCGACACCCTGCTGGACCGGATCGCCGTCGAAGGCCGGGCCGATCTCGTCACCGCACTGGCCATCCCGCTGCCCATGCAGGTGATCTGTGAACTCCTCGGCGTGCCCATCGCCGACCGCACCGAATTCCACCAGTGGGCCGACCTGATGCTCACGCCCCCGTTGGACCCGGACACCGCCGCACGCTCCCAGGACGCGGCCACCAAGCTGTGGACGTATATGGAGGATCTCGCCGAGGCCAGGCGGAAGGCCCCGGAGGACGACCTGATCAGCGATCTGATGTCGGCACATGAGGACGACCGGCTCAGCCACCGCGAAGTGGTCGCCACCGCCCGGATGATGCTGATCGCCGGATACGAGCTGACCGGCAGCTTCATCAGCAACGCGGTCCTCTCCCTGCTGTCCCGGCCGGACCAGTTGGAGCTGCTGCGCAAGGACCCCGAACTGGCCGGGCGCGGCCTGGAGGAACTGCTCCGGCACGCCGGGCCGGGCATCCTCGTCGTCCGTTTCGCCAACGAGGACGTGGAGATCGGCCCCGTACGGATCCGCGCCGGCGAGCAGGTGCTTCTGGACATGGACGCCGCACACTCCGACCCGGCACACTTCACCGACGGCGAGCGGCTGGACCTGACGAGGGACTCCGGCATGCATCTCCAGTTCGGCCACGGCATTCACTACTGCATCGGTGCGCCACTGGCCAGGGTGGAGGGGCAGATCGCCCTGGAGAGCCTGGTCCGGCGGTTCCCCGGGCTTCGGTTGAGCGTTCCCGCCTCCGAGATCAGCCACAGCAAGAACCCGTTCATCCGCTCGCTGACCGCGCTCCCCGTCGAGTTCGAGGCTCAGCGGCCCGAGGGGTGATCGCTGGACGACGCCGGATCGGCCAGGCCGGTGACCCGCATCGTGATGTTCAGCCGTCCGGACTTCAGTCCGGTGGCCGGGTCACCGGTTCCGGGCAGGATCTTGGGGACGGCATGGTAGGCGTAGCGGGAGGGGCCTCCGAAGACGAACAGATCCCCGGAGCCGAGTTCGAGGTCGGTGTACGGCTTGGTACGGGTCTCGGTGTTGCCGAAACGGAAGACGCAGTTGTCGCCGATGGTGAGCGAGACCACCGGGGCGGATGACCGCTCGTCCTTGTCCTGGTGCATGCCGAGTTTCGCCTGGGCGTCGTAGAAGTTGATGAGCGCGGTGTCGGGGGTGTACCCCTCACCGGCCGTCTCGTCGTCGTAGGCGTCGGCCAGGGCGCGACGGCCCAACTCGACCATCCAGTGCGGGAATTCGGCGACCCGGGCGCCGTTCACATCGTCTGCGGTGCGGGTGTACGCATAGGGCTGCCAGTGCCAGCCGATGCACACCGTCCGCACCGACATGACGCCCCCGCGCGGCAGCTTCGTGTGCCGGATCGGGACCGGGCCGGTGGCCCAGCCCCGGCAGGCGATGACCAGCTCCCGCTGCTGTTCGAGGGTGAGCCAGCCCGGCACATGGACGGCGCCGGGGGCCACCTCAAGGCGTGGGCGGGGGATCAGGGCGTTCATACGGGGTTCTCCGCGGGCGGGTTGGCGATGTCGGCGGCGTCGGCGTTCCGGCCGTGGCGTCAGGCCGCGTCGTGGAAGACCAGGCCCAGTGCGTGGCGGCGCCCGGAGCGCACCGTGCTGACCCCGTGCCGCATGACACCGGCCGACCAGCCGCGCTTGGTGGCCACCGGGCGGTCACGGGTGGTGAAGATCAGCCCGTGTCCCTGCTGGAGTACGGCCGTGGTGCCCCGGGACTGGGCCCGTGGCCGCTGCTCGACCAGCAGGAACTCCCCGCCCGTGTAGTCGGTGCCGTACGCGTCCAGCCCGATCACCATCTGGAGCGGAAAGAGCATGTCGCCGAACACGTCCCGGTGCAGGGCGTTCCAGTCGCCGGGCCCGTATCGCAGCAGGATCTGCGCGGAGCGGTCCTGTCCGGCCTCATGGCACATGGTCAGCCACTTCTCCAGGCTGTCCGGCCAGGGCGCCGGACGGCCGAGCCGCTCCGCCCAGTCACGGGCGATGGTCAGCAGCCGCGGATAGAGCGCGGCGCGCAACTCGGCGACCGGTTCGGGCAGGTCATGGGTGAAGTAGCGGTACTGACCGGAGCCGAAGCGGTGGCGGGCCATGTCGATCGTGCTCCTGAACCGCTCGTCCCGCTCATAGAGCCCGGCGATACGGGCGCACTGCGCGGGGGTCAGCAGCCGTGGAGTGAGCGCGCACCCGTGGGTGTCCAGCTCTTCGGCCAGCTCTGTCCAGTCGGCCGCGGCCACGCGCTGGTGGAGGCGTGCGGTGTCGGTCGTGGTGCTCATCGGTGCTTCTCCGCGATCGTGCTCATCGGTGTTCTCCGGGATCCGGGAAGGGTGCGGCACGGGCCCCGACCGGTGGGTGCGAGGCCCGGTGGGTGTGCCCCGGTAGGTGCGGGGTCCGCGCTCAGGCGCTCTGGAGGGCGCCTTCGTGGACGAGGAGTCGCTGCTTGCGCTCCAGCCCGCCCGCGTAGCCGGTCAGTGCGCCGGTGGCGCCGATGACACGGTGGCAGGGCCGCACGACCAGCAGCGGATTGCGTCCGATCGCGGTGCCGACGGAGCGAACCGCGGTGCGCGGGGCGCCGATCTGCCGGGCGATGTCGCCGTAGCTGACCGTCGTGCCGTACGGAATGGTCTCCAGCGCCTGCCACACCCTGCGCTGGAAGTCCGTGCCGCCCTCGACGCACTGGATGTCGAACCGGACGCGCTCGCCGTCGAAGTACGCGCGCAACTGGGAGATGATCTCGGTGAATGCCTCGGCATCCTCGCTCCAGCCGTCCTGGACGACGGCCCCGCCCTTCTGGCCGGGCACGGACAGGGAAACCAGCGCGGTGCCCCCGGGCGCGGTGGCGGACCTCTCGCCCACCAGCAGCAGCTCGCCGAGCGGGCTGTCGATCGTCGTGTGGACCGTCATGGCTGTGGTCCCTCTCTTCTTCTCGCTGTTCTGTCGTGCGCTGCTCCCAGCATGCGTCTTTCGGAAGGGGAAAGCTGGCGGGATTCGGACATGGTGTTTCCGGCGCCCGGTGCCGGGCGCGTGGCGCGTGGCTTCCCGCCCTCAGCCGCCGTCCAGAGCCGTCTCGGCCCAGATGACCTTGCCGTAGGGGGTGTAGCGGGTGCCCCAGCGCCGGGCGAACTGGGCGACGAGGAAGAGTCCGCGTCCGCCCTCGTCGGTGGTCCTGGCCCGCCGCAGATGCGGCGAGGTGCTGCTGCCGTCGGAGACCTCGCAGATCAGGTCGCGGTCGCGCAGCAGCCGGATGCGCACGGGAGCTGTACCGTACCGCAGGGCATTGGTGATCAGTTCGCTGATGACCAGCTCGGCGGTGCACACGGCGTCCTCCAGGCCCCATGCCCGTAGTGTCCGGGCGCAGGCGGCGCGGGTCGGGGCGACCGCCGCCGGGTCGAACGGCACCTCCCACTCGGCCACGTTCTCCGGGTCCAGCAGCCGGGTGCGGGCCACCAGCAGTGCGACATCATCGCTCGGACGGTCCGGGAGGACGGTGTGGAACAGGCTGCGGCAGGTCTCGTTCGGGCCGAGGTCCGGCTCGGCCTTGAGGGTGTGGCGCAGCAGATCCAGGCCGGTGCCCGCGGTTCGGCCGTGGCCTTGGAGGAGACCGTTGGTGTACAGCACCAGGCGGCTCGCGGCGGGCAGCGAGAGGCTGACCGCCTCGAAGGGCTCCCCGCCCTGGCCCAGGGGCGGGGAGGCGGGCATCGCGGGGATGTCCACGGTGCCGTCCGGGCGGGTCAGGACGATGCCCGGATCGCCGGCCCGGGCCATGGTGCAACGGCCCGACACCGAGTCGTGGATCGCGTACAGGCACCCGGCGCCGGTGATCCGGCTGCCCTGCGAGTCGGCGTCATGCTCCAGGTCGAGACGGGTGACCAGCTCGTCCAGATGGGAGATGAGCTCGTCCGGAGGCAGGTCCAGGGCCGAGAAGTTCTGCACCGCGGTGCGCAGTCGGCCCATGGTGGCCGCCGCGTGCACACCCTGTCCGGGCACCTTCCCGACGACCAGCGCGATCCGGGCGCCGGGGAGGGGGATCACATCGAACCAGCTTCCGCCCACCGCGCCCTGCGCGGGCAGATAGCGGGACGCCACCTCCACGGCGTCCTGGTCGGGCAGACCGCTGGGCAGGAGGGTGCGCTGGAGGGCGGCGACCGTGGCGTGTTCGTGGGCGTAGCGGCGGGCGTTGTCGACGCACACGGCGGTGCGCACGGCCAGCTCCCCGGCGATCGCCAGATCCGCTTCGTCGAACGGCTCGCCGCGCCGTGTCCGCCAGAAGGTGGCCAGGCCCAGGGTGACGCCGCGGAAGCGCAGCGGGACGGCGATCAGCGAGTGGACCCCGCGGTCGAGGAGGTGCCGGGCCTCGGCACCGTATGCGGCCGGCGGCCACTCGGCGGTGCCGGTCGGATCGGTCTGGAGCACGGCGGCTCCGGCCTGCACGGCGCGGCTCTGCGGTGTGGCGGCCGCGTAGACGACCCGCTCGCCCACGCGGAAGACGGGGGCTTCGGGGGGAACCCCGCCCACGGCGGTCCGGTGCGGTGCCAGGGGCTCGTACGGCGGCTCGGGCTCCTCGCCGCGCAGAACGGGTTCCAGCAGCTCGACGGTGACGATGTCGGCGAACCGGGGGACGGCCACGTCCACCAGTTGCTCGGCGGTGCCCGTCAGGTCCAGGGAGGAGCTGATCCGCACTCCGGCGTCGGACAGCAGCTTCAGCCGCTCGCGGGCCTCCTCGGCCCGGCCGGACAGCACCCGCAGCGCGGTGGTGTCCCTCAGTGTCACCACGCTTCCGACGGGATCGCCCGCACGGTCCGTGGACCGCATATTGACCACCAGTAGCCGGTCCCCGCAGGGGTGCACCTCGTCCGTGACCCGCCGTTCCGACGTCAGCAGCTCCGTCAGACGCGGTTCCAGGCCGAGCTCGCCGATGTGCCGCCCCTCCGCGTCCGGAGCCAGCCGGAGCAGCCCCCGGGCCTCGTCATTGACCAGCAGCAGCTTCCCGTCCTCCGCCAGGACCAGCACCCCCTCGCGGACCGAGTGCAGCACCGCGTCATGGTGCTCGTACATCCGCCGCATTTCCACGGTGCCCAGGCCATGGGTCTGCCGCCGCACCCGCCCGCTCATCAGCGCCGTCCCGCTCGTGGCCAGGGCCAGCGCCCCGGCACCACTGCCGAGCAGCAGCGGCAGCCGGTGGTCCACCGCGCTGTTCACGCTCGCGACCTTGACCCCGACCGACACTCCGCCGATGAAGGTCCCATCGGCATTGGTGACGGGGACCGCCGAGACGACGGACGGGCCCTGGCTGGCCCGGAAGGTCTCCGTGATCGTCTTTCCGCTCAGCTCGTCCCGCACCAGCCCGGCCGGTCCGACGATCCGCTTGCCGATCAGGGGCGCCTCGGGGTGGGTGAGGCGGATGCCATGAGTGTCGAACAGCACGACGCTGTCGACGCCGGAGCCCTTCCGCGTCGCCTCCGCATGGGAGACGAGCTGCGCCGTCGGCTTGTCGTGGCTGATGGCCCGCGCTATTCCGGGGGAGTGCGCGAGTGTCTCGGCCACCGCGAGGGAGCGTCGGCGGGCATCGAGTGAGCTGTGTTTATGGGCATCCGCCGCTACGGCCACCACTGCGGCGGCCACCAGAACCAGCGTCAGCAGAAGCTGGAGGATGAACGCCTGCCCGGCGACGCTCCGCACCTTCGACCGGGGCCCCAGCCGACTCCGGGTCGCACGAGCGTATCGGCTCATATCGGCATTTATAACATCCTCCTCGGCGTAGGCGAGAAGGAGGGCGCGACATCGTTTTGATCGATCAATGCGCTGATCAAGGGCGGTTTTCGACGACCGGGGAAGGTGGGTTACGCGTCCGCCCGGACGCGGGCACAATGAGGCGGCTGGACCAACTGACGGCCTTTTCAAGGAGGTTCGGGTGAGAACAGCACGCCGTACCGGAAGACGTGGTCGGCTGATCGCCGCGATATCCGGTCTGTTCGCCACGGCAGCCCTCGCGACAGTCGGCACGAGTGCGGCCGCTTCCTCCGCGTCGACCACCCCGTCCCCGCCCCCACCCCCGTCCACTTCTGTGCCGATCACCGTGTCCGCTGCCGCCTCGGCCGTGGCATCCCTGGATGTCCCGGGCACGGCCTGGACCGTGGACGAGCGCACGGGAACGCTGCGTGTCCTCGTCGGCTCCACGGTCCGGGGAGCCGACCTGGCCAGACTCGACCGCACCGCCGAGCGCTTCCGCGGCGCCGTCACCGTCGAGCGGCTCGACGGGCCGCTGCGGATCCTCCTCTCGGGCGGCGACGGGATCTACTCCTCCATGGGGACGCGCTGCTCCACGGGGGTCAATGTGCAAAGTGGCGCCACGTATTACTTCATCACGGCCGGCCACTGCACCGATGGCAATCCCACCTGGTACGCCGACTCCGGTGCGACCACCCCGGTCGGCCCGACGACCGGCACCAGCTTCCCGGGCGATGACTACGGCGTCGTCCGGTACGCCAACACGGCCGTTCCGCACCCCGGGACCGTGGGAACGGTCGATGTCACCGGGACCGCCACCGCCCATGTCGGCCAGCAGGTCTGCCGCCGAGGGGCCACGACCGGTGTCCGCTGCGGTCAGGTCACCGCACTCAACGCGACCGTCAACTACGGCGGCGGCGACATCGTCTCCGGCCTGATCCAGACCAATATCTGCGCCGAGCCGGGCGACAGCGGCGGTCCGCTCTACGCGGGCGACAAGATCATCGGCATTCTCTCGGGCGGCTCAGGGGACTGTGCCTCCGGTGGCACCACCTTCTACCAGCCGATCCAGGAAGTGCTGAGCGCCTACGGCCTCACCGTCTACTGACACGCGTCCACTGGCCACCATCTACCAGCCTCCGTCTCCCGGCGACGGAGACAGCCGGTGGCCCAAGGGAGCCGCCGTCACAGACCGTGGCGGCGGTCGCCCAACACCGCTTCGCAGACCCGCGATTCCATCTCCGGAGAGAACGGTGCCTCGCCGCGCGCCCGGGCGGCGACGGCCTGCCGGGTCTCCTCGGCGATCAGATCCGCGTTGATCTGGGCCGCCGCGACCGCGCCCGCCGCCGCGGCGCCACCGACCTGGGCGGCCAGATCGGTGACATTGCCCGCGACCCACAGCCCGGGCACCTCGGTGCGGCCGGTCGCGTCGGACGGGATGTGCTCACCGGCGCCACTCGGGTGCTCCACCGCCCGCAGTCCGAGCGCCGAGATGAGGCCGGTGCGCGCCACCATCCGCGACGCGACGGCCAGTGCCTCGCGCTTGACCACGCTGCCGTCGGTCAGCCGCACGCCGACGAGCCGGTCATCGACGATCTCCAGGGACGCCACCTCACCGTCCACCACGCGGATGCCACGGGCGGCCAGTTGCTCCGCCTCCTCACCGGCCGGCGACGGCAGGGTGTGGGGGAAGAAGGTGACATCGTCGCTCCACTGGCGGAACAGCAGCGCCTGGTGCACCGAGAGCGGCCCACTCCCCAGGACGCCGATGGCCTGGTCACGGATCTCCCAGCCGTGGCAGTAGGGACAGTGCACCACGTCCCGACCCCACCGGGACCGCAGTCCCGGGACGTCCGGCAACTCGTCGACCAGCCCGGTGGCCAGCAGCAGTTGGCGCGCATGGACGCTCCGGCCGTCGGTCAGGGCCACCTGGAACCCGGTCTCCTCCCGGGCGACGGTGCCGACCTCGCCGGACACCACCTGACCGCCATAGCCGCGCACCTCGGCCCGGCCCCGCTCCACCAGCTCGGCCGGCCCGATCCCTTCCCGGGCCAGCAGTCCATGCACCCCCGAGGCCGGGGCGTTGCGCGGGGCGCCCGCGTCGATCACCACCACCGACCGCCGCGCCCGGGTCAGCATCAGCGCCCCGCTCAGCCCCGCGGCGCCACCGCCGATCACCACCACGTCATAGGTGTTCTTCAGCTCATCGGTCACGTCGACCACCTCCACGGCAACCATGCGAGCCCAGCCGCCATGGACGCAAACCTTGTTGCCGGGATGGCAAAGCGATGGTCAGGCAGCGGGCGTGGCGCGCCTGCGGGCGATCTGGCCCGCGACGATGTCGACGGCCAGGAAGGCGGCCAGCGGAATGCCGAGGAGGGGCAGGTAGTAGCCGATCATGGCGGTGGCCGCGGCCAGGGGGAGGAGGACATACAGCGGTACCCGCCGCCATGCGCCGCGGGGGATCGGGCGGCCGAAGGCGGAGGCGCGGCCGCGCTGCCACCACATGCGGTAGCCCCAGACGATCAGCAGGATCAGCGCGAGCGCGAGAGCGGCCAGGGCGATCTGATTGACGAGGCCGAAGAGGTTCCCGGTGTGGAGGTCGATGCCCCAGCGGGAGAGCTTGGCGAGCACCGGGTAGTCGGCGAACCGCTGGACATCGGTCACCTCGCCCGTGGCCGGGTCGATGGCCACCGAGTCCTGCTTCTCGGGCCAGCTCCGCTGGATCTGGCTGACGACATAGGCACTGCCCGGCTCGGCGGGCGGGACGATCTCGACGGGGTTGTCCAGGTCCTCGGCGCGGGCGGCCGTCAGCACGGTGTCCAGGCCCACATCGGCGGTGTGCCCTGCCGCCTCGCCCGTACCGCCCATGTCCATGCCCGGCATGGAGCCGGAGCCCATATGGTGTCCGGCGTGTTCGCCGCCGCCGACGGTGGCCGAGACGGTCGGGGTGGTCTGGCCGAGGGCGGCGCGCAGATCCTCCACGTTGGCCCCCGCGTAGGTGGACCAGGTCAGGCCGGTGGCGGACAGGAACAGCAGCCCCAGCGCCACCCACAGCCCGACCGCGCCATGGAAGGACATGGTGCGCCTGCGGCCGGTGGCGGTGCGGTCGGGCAGCGCGACCGCCCGCGGCGTGCGCTTCTTACGGCGACGGCTGAGCCAGAGCACCACACCGCCGAGGGCGATGACCCACAGCCAACTGGCGGCGAATTCGCTGTAGAGGCGGCCGGTCTGCCCGAGGTGCAGATCGCGGTGGAACTCATCGATCCAGGTACGCAGCGGGAGGGCGCCGGTGGAGCCGTACTGCTCCAGCGCCCCGCGCACCTTCCCGGTGTACGGGTCGACGAACACGGCCAATGTGTGGTCGGGATCGACGCCCTTGACGCCGGAGAGCAGCACCCGGGTGGTGGCGCCGTCCTCGGGGGAGGGCCGTACGGCGCTGATCTCCCCCTCGGGGTGGGCCTTGCGTGCGGCCGCCACCTGCTGGGAGATCGGCAGTTCGCGGTCGCCGACGGGGACGCGCAGCTCGTGGGCGTAGACCAGCTTCTCGGCCTGGAACGATCCGGCGTACAGCAGTCCGGTCATGGCCGCGACCAGCAGGAACGGCGCGACCAGCACCCCCGCGTAGAAGTGCAGCCGCAGTACGAGCGGCCGCAGGCCCGCCCATACGGACCCGCCGGACCCGGACCCGCCCGACTCGGCCTCGGCGGGGGAGTGTGGCTCCTTGTCGGCGGTGTCATCCGGGGAATCGCCCGTGGCCGGGGCGAGCGGTTCAGCGGACATGGACGACTCCTGGCTCGGGGCAACGGCGGGAGGCGGACGCGTATCGGGCCGCCGGTTGAGTTGTCGGCCGCGCACACGGCTGAGTTCCGGGCATTCTCTGTGAGCTGGCTCACATGGGTTCATTCAGGGGTGGCCCCACACGCCACGCTTGTCACCGGCGTGATGAAGATTGAGCCGTCGTCACGCACTCCGGCGACGGCTGGCACCATGTCTGCCATGTCCGCCGGGCCACCCTTCCGTCTCGCACGAGCCGCCGTGTTCGCGGCGGTGTGCGTCGTGGTGACCGCGCTCGGGCACACGTTGATGTCCAGCGACGCCCTGCCGGTGTGGGCCGTGGCCGCCGCGTTCGCCGGGACGACGGCCGCCGCGTGGTGGGTCGCCGGGCGCGAGCGCGGAGCGCTGGTCGTGACCGGTGCGACGGTGGTCGCCCAACTCGGCCTGCACATGGCGTTCCGGTTCGCGGAGACGACCGTCGCTCCCGCCGCGGGCAGCGTCATGGGCGACGGGATGCCCGGTACGCGGGACATGGGCGCCGCCCCGATGAGCGGCGGCGCCATGGGCCATATGCACCATGGCGGGGACGCGATGTCCGCCGCCGCGCCGTCGATGAGCCATCTGCCGTGGCCCTGGGCGGGCCCCGGCGGGGCGGGCATGGCCACGGCCCACCTGCTCGCCGCGCTGATCTGCGGACTATGGCTGTGGCGCGGCGAGCGGGCCGCCTTCCGGCTCGGCCGCGCCCTCGCGGTCCTGCTGTTCGTCCCGCTCGTCCTCGCCCTGCGCATCCTGGGCGCGGGCGCCACTCCGCTGCCCGCATGGCCGTCCGCGCCGGCCTTCGCCCGACGGCCGCGCGGAGTCCTGCTACGGCACGTCATTCTCCGCAGAGGGCCACCGAGGCGGCTCGCCGTCCGCTGAACCGCCCGTCCTTCCCCGCCCCGACCTGGGGTGAGTGCCGGTTGACGGGCGGAGTACCGGCGCCTGCCCGGCGTCGGCCCCATCCGTCGGCACCGCCGGCTCCTCGCCGTCCCGCCGCGCCCTCGCGCGGCCGGTGGCGCATGCCGGTGTGCCGTTCACCGCCACCGAAGGACGTGTGACGATGCCTTCCGCCACGTTGCCCGCCGCACCGATGAGAGCCGTGCACGGCTTCACCACCGCGGCGAACGACCGCCAGGTCACCGCATGGGCGCTGGCCGCCCGTGACGGCGACCGCGACGCGGTCGACCACTTCATCCGCGCCACCTACCGGGATGTGCGCCGCTTCGTACTCCATCTCAGCGCCGACCCCCACGGCTGTGAGGACCTCGCCCAGGAGACGTATCTGCGGGCGCTGACCGGACTCTCGCGCTTCGCCGGCCGCTCATCGGCCCGGACATGGCTGCTGTCGATCGCCCGCCGGGTGGT
Source organism: Streptomyces sp. CY-1 (assembly GCF_047218265.1). NCBI lineage: Bacteria > Bacillati > Actinomycetota > Actinomycetes > Kitasatosporales > Streptomycetaceae > Streptomyces > Streptomyces sp. CY-1. Next base: position 1,046,398 of record NZ_CP178393.1, on the reverse strand, counting down.
CGTCGACCGCTACCGCATGGCCGCCGCCCGCCCCCGCACCCTGGAGGCGGACGACTGGCAGGAGGTGGCCGAACGGGCGCAGCCCGTCGGGCTTCCCGGGTTCGACGAGGGGGTGGCGCTGATGGACCTGCTGGCGGCGCTCGCCCCGGCGCGGCGCGAGATGTTCCTCCTCACCACGGTGCTCGGCCTGCCGTACGCGGACGTCGCCACCGCGACCGGCTGCCCGATCGGCACCGTGCGCTCCCGTGTGGCCCGCGCCCGTGAGGAGATCACCGCACTGCTGGCCGCTGCCGAGAAGGCCGCGGAACCCGTGAGGTTGGCGGGCTGAACCCATCGACGATGCGGGACGCGGCGGGTGGCGGCCCATCGACGGCCGCCATCTGCTGCGTCCCGTACGCCACCACCGGCCCCCCGCCCGGCCGGTGACGTACGGGGGCGCGGGCCTCGATGAGTGGCCGACCGTGCCACCGGGGGACGGCGGGGAGGCGAACGCCGGCCGTGCGCACCGGCGGCAGGCGCGGGCCGAGGGCGCCACTACGGCGTGTGATACGGCGGCGAAGGCCCCGGCGAGACATGCCCTCCCGGCGATCCTGGCGGACGGGCCGATCGCGGTGGCCGCCTCGCTGTTCCCGCGCTGGTGTAGTTCCGGCAAGCAGCGGCCCGGGTCCCGCGCCCGGGTCCGGTGCGGACCCGGGCCCGGGACTTCGGGCGGAGGTGTCGGAAACGGACGTGGCGCGCGGCTCTACGGAGCCGTCACCTCCGGGCAGAGCGCCAGCAGTTCGGACGGCTTGTGCAGGATCACATCGGGCTCCGCCGCGAGCAGGGTCTTCTCGTCGGTCTCCCCCCACATCGCCGCCACGGCGGTGATCCCGGCCCCCCGCGCGCTGGCCAGATCGGTCACCGCGTCCCCGACCATCACGGTCCGGTCGGGGTCGGCGTCCATCAGGTCCATCGCCTTCAGCACGATGTCCGGCGCGGGCTTGGGCCGCGCCACCTCGTCCGAGCCGAGGACCACGTGGAACTGGCCACGGATGCCCAGCGTGTCGAGCAGTGAGCGCGCCCGGGGGCCGCTCTTCCCGGTGGCCACGGCGAGCCGCAGCCCGCGGTGGCGTAACTCCGACAGCAGCTCGGGCACACCGTCGAACATCTCCACCAGATGGGCGAGCCGGTAGCTCTCGCGGACGAACGGGGCCTCCATCTCCAGCGGAAGACCCATGATCCGCATGATGTCGGGGAAGTAGCGGCCCAGATGCCGGTTGTACTCCTCGAAGGGTGGCTCACCCTCGCCGACGACCTCGGCGTAGGCGAGGGTGAACGCCTCGCGCATCACCGCGAAGCTGTTGACGAGGACACCGTCGAGGTCGAAGACCACCGAGGTGATCGGGGCGGTACCCGCGCCGGAGAGCGGGTCGCCGTGACTGATCGAATGGCTGGTCATTGAAGACTCCCGTGGTGCGGGCCGGTTCGGCGGGACGCCCGTCCGGGTCTCGGGGGCGGTCCGGGTATCAGGGGCGGTTCGAGTCTCAGGGGCCGTTCGGAGAAGGGGATGGCGACGGCGCGCCGGGAGAAGCGGCGGGGCCGCCCGGTACGGTCACACCGGCGCCGACATCGACTCCCGGACCTCCTGCGGGATCCGGGCCGAGGTGTAGACCCGTTCGATGGCGCCGATGGTCCGGCGGACCTCCTCGATCACCCGGCCCCGCCCCGCCGGGTCGCGCAGCAGCGCGGGAACCATGTCGAGCTGCCGGTCGTACTCGGTGCCGATCGGTTCGGTGGGTACCGCCACCGGACGGGTCGTACCGTCGACGGTGCGGGTCAGGGTGGACTTCTCGAGGCGGTTCGGGCTGAACCCGAAGGTGCAGCGCAAGGTCGCGCTGCCCGCGCTGCCGTCGATCGTCACGCGCGTGGTGTCCAGCGCCTCGTGCGAGGCCCAACTCGCGTGCAGCACGACGGAACGGCCGTCGTCGGTGATGAGGAATCCGCGCGCGGTGTCCTCCACATCGGTGCCGCCCGAGAGCACCGGGCCGCCGTCGTCGCCTCGCCACGCGGCCCGCGAGGAGCGCTGGGTGATGAAGTCGGACGACACGGTGCCGATGGCATGCCGGAACGCGGCGGTGCCCAGCAGCGGAACCGCGATGTCGAACAGATGCCAGCCCAGGTCGACCAGCGCCCCGCCGCCCGCGAGCGACCGCTGGGTGAACCAGCCGCCCCGGTCGGGTACGCCGCGCGCCCGCACCCAGGCGAGTTCGACATGGCGGATACGGCCCAGCCGGGCGGCGATCCGGTACAGCCCGCGCACATCGGCGCGGTAGCGCGCCGCGCTCCCGGCCAGCAGCACCGCGCCACCGGAGCGCTCCGCGGCGGCCAGTCGCTCGGCCTCCTCGGAGGTCAGGCACACCGGCTTCTCCAGGAACACCGGAATGCCCTTGGCCAGCAGCTCGGTGGCGACCTCGCAGTGCAGATGGTTGGGCACCGCGACCACCGCCAGGTCCACCTCCGCGGGATCGAGGTCGTGGACCGCCGCCAGCACCGGCAGCCGGTCGGCGCCCTCCGTCTCGGCGACGGCCGCGCGGCCGCGCTCGTCGGGATCCACCGCGGCGATCACGGTGAAGGCGGGGTTGCCGCGGAGCCGGGGCAGCCAGATCGAGCGGGCCGCCCACCCCAGCCCCACCACGGCGGTCCGGATCGGCGTCCCGCCGACGGACGGGGCGCTCATGAGCCCGCGAGCACGTCGGCGACGACGGCGGCCACTTCGTGCATCTGCTCCTCGCTGCCCAGCAGCACCCGGTGGTGCAGCCATACGCAGTCGCGGGTGAGCGCCTCGGAGTGCGGGCAGCGGCGGGCGAGCTCGTCCACCGTCAGATCCGGCGCCGCGATCTCCCAGAAGGCGTCCGTACGGTAGACCGCGCGGAATGCGACGAACGCGGGCACCCCGCGCTCGATGAGCACGTCGACGATCTTCGCGCGGCGCTCCTCGGTGAGGCCGGGAACCCGGAACATCGCCATGTAGTGCGGGTTGCGGTCACCGCGGTCGTCACGCGACTGCGGTACGACACCGGGGATCTCGGCGAGCAGTCGGCTCAGCACCGGCCAGCGCTGCTCACGCGTGGTGATCTGGTCCTCCAGACGGCCGAGTTGGGCGCGCAGCACCGAGGCGGAGAACTCGTTCAGCCGGAAGTTGGAGCCCGAGGTGCGGTGGAAGTAGCCGCGGTCGGTCGGCGGACGTCCGCAGCTATGCCGGACGAAGCCCCGCTCGTACATCTCGGCGTCGGGGAAGAGCACGGCGCCGCCCTCACCGGCGGTCATCAGCTTCCCGTTCTGAAAACTGAACGCGGCGACCGAGCCCAGCTCACCGACCTTCTTGCCGCGCCACTGCGCGCCGTGGGCATGAGCCGCGTCCTGGATCAGCGGCACCCCCGAGTCGGCGGACAGCTTGCCCAGCGCGTCCATGTCGCACATCTGACCCGCCATATGCACCGGCATGATGGCGCGGGTCCGCGGGCCGATGGCCGCCTCGACCGCCGATGGATCGATGCAGTAGGTGTCCGGGTCGACGTCGACGGGAACGGCCACCGCGCCCAGCCGCTGCGCGGCCTGCGAGGACGAGATGAAGGTGAACGCGGGAACGATCACCTCGGTGCCGGCGCCGATGCCGAGCACCTCGAGGGCGAGCTCCAGCGCGTGCGTTCCGTTGGTGACCGCGAGGGCGTGCTCGCTGCCATGGGCCGCGGCGAACTCCGCCTCGAAGGCGTCGACCTCGCCGCCCCCGATACGCCACCACTGCCCCTGATCCAGGGCCCGAATGAGGCCCTCGCGCTCCTCGTCGCCATACTGCGGCCAGGCGGGCAGCTCGGATCCCAGGCGCACATCATTGCTCATGATTTCCCTACTCCCTTAATGCGTTATGGAGGCAGGTCCGCGGCGGACGCATTAGCACGCTAACCGGCCGACGGGGCAAACGTCATTCCCCCTCAGGGCCCCCCTACAGCCCCCTTAAATACGGAGTTGACCAAGCTCTCGGGCCCAGGCCAAGGGCGCCGTGCTATAAATACACTTCCGTGATGAGCCGCTGTAATTCAGCCGACCCCACATGGCGAGGTGCGCATTGAGCAGGCTGTTGTTGGTGAACGGACCGAATCTCGGCATACTCGGGAAGCGACAGCCCGAGATCTACGGCACGGATACGCTTCAGGACATCGAACGCTGGGTCGGAGAAGAGGTCGCGGAGCGCGGCTGGAAAGTGGATTCCTACCAGTTCGACGGCGAAGCGGAGATCATCCGCACCATTCAGGGGAACTACGACACGGTCGGCGCCATCATCAATCCGGCCGCGCTCATGATGGCCGGCTGGGGTCTTCGGGACGCACTGGCCAACTATCCGCGGCCCTGGATAGAAGTGCATCTGTCGAATGTCTGGGCCCGTGAGCAGTTCCGCCATGAGTCGGTGACGGGGCCGCTGGCCGCGGGCGTCATCTTCGGGCTCGGCGCCCTGGGATACCGGCTCGCCGCACGCGCCCTGCTCGAGAAGGTGCCGGACTGAGCGGCCACTCCACGGCCACTCCACACCGCCAAGGCCGATGAGCCGGGAGGCGATCATCAGTCATCTGGGAATCGACGTCGGCGGCACCAAAGTGGCGCTGCGCCTCGAACACGACGACCTGAGCATCAGCGAATCCTCCTTCCGCTGGGCCGAGCCGGACGGTGCGGACGCCATGACGTCCGTCGACCCCACCCGCGACCTGGATCTGCTGGCGCGACACGTCTCGGAGTTATGCGCCGGCGACCCCGAGCGGCTCACCGGCGTCGGGGTCGCGATGCCCGCCACCCTCGACGCCACCGGCACGGTCACCGCCTGGCCCGGCCGCCCCGGCTGGGCCGGAGTGGACCTGGGCGGCGCGCTGTCCGCGCTCTTCGGCGAAGCCGAGGTGCGCTGCGCCGACGACGGCGATCTGGCCGCCCTCGCCGAAGCACACGAGGCCGGCTGCCCCGATCTGCTCTACCTCGGCGTCGGCACGGGGATCGGCGGTGGCATCGTGCTGAACGGGAAGCCCGTCCCCGGCGTGGGCCGCGGCTCCTGCGAAGTCGGCCACCTGGTCGTGGACCGCGATGGACCGCTGTGTGACTGCGGCCGGCGCGGCTGCGTCCAGGCGGCGGCCTCGGGCCCGGCGACCCTGCGCCGGGCGGCACGGCGGCGGGGCGAGGAGGTGACCTTCGCCGCGCTGCGGCAGGGCGTGGCCGACGGGAAGCCATGGGCCGTGGCATCGCTGCGGGAGAGCGGCAGGGCCCTGGCCGCTGCCGTGACCGGCGTATGCGAACTGGTCCGTCCCGCGCTCGTGTTGATCGGCGGAGGGTTCGCCTCGGCGATGCCGGAGCTCGTGGCGATGGTGGCCGAGCGGACGGCGGCGCTGGGACGCCCGGGGCATCCGCCGCCACCGGTCCGGCCCGCGCGACTGGGCGGGCTGTCCTCGCTGCACGGCGCCGTTCTGCTGGCCAGAGGGCTGCCGGACTGAGCCGCGTCCGGTTCTAGGGGCGGTTGTACGGGTCGGCCCGGTCCATCCCGGCCAGCGCCGTGGCGACCGTCTCCTCCGCGAGGCCGGAGACCAGCTCGGGACCGCCGGGACCGTCCAGGACGAAGGTGAGCCCGTCCGTCGCCTTCTTGTCCAGCCGCATCACCTCGATCAGACGGCTCGGATCGGCATCGGCGGGCAGTGCGAACGGCAGCCCGTAACCCCGCACCACCTCCAGATGCTCCGCCGCCCGCGCCTCGTCGATCCGGCCCAGGGCCAGCGCCAGACGCCCGGCGAAAACCGTGCCGATCGCGACCCCCTCACCATGCCGCAGCCGGAAATCGGTCACGATTTCCAGCGCATGGCCCAGGGTGTGGCCGTAATTGAGCACATGACGCAGCCCGGAGTCCCGCTCATCCGCGGAGACCACCGACGCCTTCAGGGCCACGCTCGCCGCGATCTGCTCCGCCAGCGGCAGCCCGCGCAGATCACCGGCGCCGATGAAGTGGCAGCGGGCGATCTCCCCGTATCCATTGAGCATTTCCGCCGCGGGCAGCGTCTGAAGATGGTCGGTGTCGCACAGCACGGCGGAGGGCTGCCAGAAAGCACCCACCAGATTCTTCCCCTCGGGAAGATTCACCGCCGTCTTCCCGCCCACGCTGGCGTCCACCTGGGCCAGCAGCGAGGTCGGCAGATGCACCACGGGCACACCCCGGTGATACAACGCCGCCGCGAGACCCACGACATCGGTGGTGGTCCCGCCACCGCAGGAGACGACCGCATCAGACCGGGTCAGCCCGAAACGGACGAACTCCCGGCACAGCTCCTCCACCGTGGCCAGCGACTTGTCCGCCTCCCCGTCACGGGCCCGCAACACCACCGACGGCACGCCCGGATCCGGCAGCCAGCCGTCCGGCCGGGCGGAGACCATCGCCACCCGCTGAGCACCCAGCCCCGCGATGACCCCCGACAGCGCGTGCCGGACACCCGGCCCGATGTCCACGGGATAGGAACGGTCGCCGAGTTCCACCATGACGCGGGTATGCGGATGAGCCGACGCCGTCATGCGCTGTCCGTCCTTCCATGGGCGATGACCGGGAATTCTCTCTTGTTGAATGTAGTGCCTGAAGCGAGGGTTGACCCTCACACCGTGTGAGGCGCTGGACTCGGAGACATCATGTTCACCATCGGAGACTTCGCCCGGCACGGCCGCGTATCGGTCCGGATGCTGCGCCACTACGACGCCACCGGACTGCTGCGCCCGGCCCATGTCGACCCCGCCACCGGCTACCGCTACTACTCCGCGGCCCAGCTCAGCCGCCTGAACCGGGTCATCGCGCTCAAAGAGCTCGGCTTCACCCTCCAGCAGGTGCGGGACATCGTGGACGAGAAGGTCGGCACCGAGGAGCTGCGCGGCATGCTGCGCTTGCGGCGGGCCGAGCTGGAAGCCACCGTGGCCGCCGTGGCGGCACGGCTGGTGCAGGTCGAGGCGAGGCTCCGGTCGATCGAAAGCGAAGGACACATGCCCACGAACGACGTCGTCATCAAGGAGATCCCGGCAGTGCGGGTGGCGGAGCTCACCGCGACCGCCACCGGCTTCGACCCCCGGGACATCGGCCCGGTCATCGCACCCCTCTACGACGAGCTGTTCCGGCGCCTCGACGCGGCGGGTATCACGCCGACGGGCCCCGGTGTGGCGTACTACGAGGACGCCCCGGAAGGCGGCGGCGCCATCACCGTCCACGCCGCCGTCCAGGTCACCGCCCCGCTCCGGGACGGTGAGGACCTCCGGATCCTCGATCTGCCGCCCGTCGACCGGGCCGCGACCATCGTCCACCGCGGCCCGATGGACGCCGTGGTGCCCACGTCCCAGGCCCTGGCCCATTGGATCGACGGCAACGGCTACCGGTCGTCCGGCTATCCCCGGGAGGTCAACCTGGAGTGCCCGGAGAACCGCGAGGAGTGGGTCACGGAACTCCAGACACCGGTGGTCGAGGTCTGACGGCCGGGCCGTAGCGGGACGGCGGGGCCCCGCGCGCGGCAGGCGGCAATCCCTGGTGCGCTTTGGGTAGCACCAGGCGCTCAGGGAGCCTGCACGCGGTTTCTCCTACGGGAGCGGCCGGGCCCGGGTGGTTCGGCGCGCGGGGTCACCCCCAGTTGTTTGAGCTGTTCGAAGTCGGCTGTGTCGATCTTCTCCAGGATCTCCAACTGCCGTGCCAGTGCGTCGGATTGCCCGTCGACATCCTCATGCCGCCGGAGCGAGGTCGCCGTGGTGATGTGGAACCGGGCCAGCGCCATCTTCAGACTGCGGCTCTCCAGGATCATCCGGTAGGTGGTCTCCTCCGCCAGCGCGTCCTGCACGGATCTGACCGGCCGGGTGAAGAACAGCGTGACGATCTGCCCCACACCGAGTGCGCCGAGCACGGCGGGGCTCTGCCACTCGATACGGCCCGGGAGGAAGGCACCGACGAGCGAGAGCACCAGCGCGGTGAGCAGCAGACAGGTGCCCAGCCCCAGCAGGAACTTGCTGGCGAAGCCGACCGTGTGCTGCGCCCGCCGCAGGCGTTCGGAGGTCTGGATGCGGTAGTCCCGCAACCGGGCGTCCTCGTACGACAGGATGCCCTGCTTGTCCTGGATGTACGAGGAGTAGCCCGCGAACTCCGCGTCCCCGCCACGGGACAGCCGCCGGTCGTCGTCCGGCCGGGAGCCCAGGAAGCGGGCCAGCTCCGCCAGACCGGTCATCACCTCGGTGCGCAGCACGCGCTGACAGAAGTCCAGCGCCGTCAGATGGCGCTCCAGCGTCCTGCTGGCGGTGAGCGCGTCGGAGACCACGAGCTGCCGCACGTCATAGCGGGAGCGGATACCGGTCAGCAGCAACTGGACCTTGATGTCGGTGAGGACACCGATCACCACGACATGTGCCGTCTCCTGACGTCCGTCGCCCAGCAGACCGTCCAGCAGCGTCGTCAGCGGCGCCGGTTCGCCGAGGTCGGGACGTCCGCCGGAGCTGTGCTGGAAGTCGAAGAGGGTGTTGGACCGCACATGGTGGACGCGGAGTCTCCCGCCCCAGCCGCCCTCGCTGTCCGCCGGTGCGCACCGATCCGGGGCCAGCAGATCCGTGAGCCCGTCGACGTACGCCGCTCCCCAGGTGCCGGCCTCGCAGTGTGCCCCGTACTGCCTGCGCTCCAGGTCGTACGCCTCTCCCGGGACATGCCAGTCACGGATGTTGATCAGATGCAGGGTCCCGTCCCCGTGTCCGCGCGTCCGGGAGCCGACGGTGGCGTCCAGGAAACGGGCCAGCGGCGAACGGTGCAGCTCCGCCTCGGACAGGACCCTGCGGTGGCCCTCCGTGCGGAGGGCAGCACCGCTCTCGCTGTCCAGCAGCAGCTTGGAGACCGCGCTGTCCGGCAGGGACAACTGGCAGTCCAGGTTGAGGAAGAAGTCGTTCTGTAGACACTGCGTGATGAGTATGTACTGCGCCGGTGCTGTTGGATCCATCGCCACCCCCGTGGGTTTCCCTCTGCCTTCGGTGTGCCGCACGCGCTCAGTGCGGCAGCAGCGGCCACTGCCGGGACAGCCGCATGGCGGCCTCGGTCACCGCCGGATCACCGGACTCCATGGCCACCCCGTCCAGATAGGCGTGCGCGGCGGCTTCGTACAGGTCGTCGACCGCGTACAGCCGCGCCTCATGGGCCGCGCGGCGGGCGCCCCCGCGGGCGCCCATGGTGGCCTCGGCCTCCTTGGCGCGCTCGGAGCCGGCCAGATCCGTCTCGATCTCCTGCTCCAGCTCCCGCAGCCGCTCGGCCGTGGTCCGGTACGCCGCGAGATACGGGTGCTCCTCGCCCAGCCCGATCAGGAAGGCGATACCGCCGGAGAGCAGCAGCAGCGCGACGAACATCCAGGTCACGCTCTGCGGGTCCAGATGCAGCGACTCGATGAGGCTCGGCGGATTGCGCACGCTGTCCCCCACGTCCGCGGCCACATCGGGCGGCAGATCCAGCGGAGGCTCCTCCCGGAACGCCACCTTGGCCCGCAGATCGCCCAGCGCCCAGGCGCCGTACGCCCACACGCCCAGCAGGGCCAGGGCGGGCACGGCCGACAGCCGGACCGCACCGGTGGCGGAGCGCCGCCGCAGTATCCAGCCCGCGATATGCGGGGCGAGGATCATCGCCACCGCCACGGCCACCATGAGGCTGTAGGAGAGCAGATCGGCGAAGCGCCCGACACCGTGCAGATTCTCGAACACCGAGTAGTAGACGGGCAGTTCCACCACGATCAGCGCGGCCAGCACCCCGAGCTTCATCCAGCGCGGCATACCCGGTCGCGCCGCGGCGCCCTCCCACGCCGCCCTGGTGGACAGTGCCCGGTCGGCCGCGTCGGCCTCCGCCACCGGATCGTGCTCGGACACCGCCTGCCAGCCGGCGTGGCCACCGGCGGTCTCCGGCTCGTCCTCGCGCCGCGTGGCGCCCGGCCGTCCGGGGTCGGCGCCGTCGTTCCAGCCGGCGGGCATACGGGCGCGCAGCCACCGGCGCTCGAAACCGCCCCGTACGGTGTCGCGGAAGGTCTGCCACCGGTCGGCCCGCCGCGCCAGCCGGTCCAACTGTGCGGTGGTGACCATCTGCTGCTGCTCCAGGACGGCCCGCCGGCGGCCCGCCCGCTCCAGCCGCTCACCGGCGGCGGTGGCGGCCGCCCTGACCCGGCTCGCCTCCAGCGCGCCGTCCTCCTCGGCCCGCGCCTGCTCCTCGGCGAGCCGGTGCCTGACCCGGTCGCGCAGGCTGGCCAGCTCGGCGAAGTAGGGCACCCGGTCGGAGGTGGCCAGGACCCAGGGGTCGAAGACCTTCCGGCCGGCCGCCGAGGCGCCCTGCTTGCGCGCCCGGTCCAGCAGCCAGGCGCTGTCCCCGGCCCGGATGAGATCCGATGCGACGGGGTCGGGCTGGGGCAGCGCGCCGTCGGGGAACCGCCGTGCGGCCGCCCGCCCTCCCCGGCGCCCGCGGTCGGCGTCGGCCCTGCGGCGGCGCAGCCTCAGCCGGCGCGGCGCCTGGTCGTCACCGGCGGTAGGTGGTGTCGACATGTGCCTTCACCCTCCCTTCCAGAAGCTCCGTCCAGAAGGCGTTGAACTGCTCGTAGTGGGAGGTGTCGGTGTGGTACTTCATGCCGTAGCCCACCGGGTAGATGTCCGCGCCGGACAGCTTCGGCGCGCCGTGCGACTTGAGGAAACCGTCGATGACGGTCCGGCGGCTCGCGGCGGTGGACAGGTTCTGCCGCCCCAGCCGGAAGTCGGTGTCGCCCTGGTCGAAGTCGCTCACCACGAGAACGTCGAACGACGCGTCGTCGCCGGACGGCTTGGACAGGGCGATGCGCGACAGCCCCCCGAGCACATCGGAGCCGGGCTCCTCCTTCTGGGCGCAGCGCAGCAGCTTCAGGGCGTTGGAGAGGGCGACCGCGCGCATGGTGGTGCGGGCCCGCTCACGGTCGGCGGTCTTCGAGCTGTCCGGATCCAGGTCGAGCGGGCTGACCTGGCACTTGGACGCCTCGGAAACCTTGGTGATGGGGGCGAAGGACGTCTTGCGGCACTTGTGGTCCGACAGGAATTTCTGGAGGGTCGCCCTGAGCTTGGCCTCCGCGTCGAAGCCGGTCCGGGAGGCGGCGGCCGAGCCCGAGCCGTCGACCACGACGCCGCACGTCCGGGAGTAGTGTGACGGCTCGTCGGAGCCGCAGGCCGTGATGGCGGCCGCCAGGGCGAGCACCAGCATGGCGGGCAGCGCGCGCCGCGGGTTCCGGCGCCGCCGGGCGCCCGGGTGCTCCGGAGCGGGACTGTGGACGGTCATCGCGCGGTCCTCCCGTCGACGCGGTCGGTGTTCTGCCGTTCGAGTATCTGTAGCGCCCGGGAGGTGGCCGTGCGGGCGCTGTCGTCGTCGGCCAGCAGCCAGACGTCGGGCTGCTGCCAGGACCGGTCCAGCTCCACCCGGCCCGGCAGCCAGTCCCCGGGCGGGCGCCGGGGGAGGCGGGAGAGCTGGGGGTGGGTCTCGCGCACCGCGTCCCAGTAGCAGGCGAGCCGCTGATTGGCCTGGTCGACGACGGCCTGGGCCTGCGACCGGCAGCGGTCCACGCTGGTGCGCCACTGGCCCACCCAGTGGCCGTACCGCGCGAGCGCGGCGGGCCGGGGATCCTCGCGGACGTCGTACTGGGTGACGACGCGCACCGACTCGGCGCGCACCCGGCTGAGCAGGGCGTGCTCCCGCCCGATGAGGGCGGAGCGCATCTGCTCGGTGGCCCGGCGGACGCCGGTCCGCACCTCCATCACATACGGGGTGATGAGCAGCTCGGGAGCCGGTGGCTCGATGGGCGGCGGTATCTTGCCCCGCTGCTTCTCGGGCGGCTCCGGGAGCGGGACGCGCGGGACGCCGCGCGCGCCGTCGCGCTTGCCCCGCCAACGGGCCGCGAAGCGGGCGGTACTGCCGAGCCGTCCCCGGCGCACCACCCCGTTGACACTGTCAGATGTGATCATGGAAATGGATCCCCCGTTTTCCCCGGTGCGCAATTCCCGCACCGGACAGCCGCATTGCGGACAGTGGAATTCCGCTTTCTCCCGCAAACGGCTCGCAGTCGTTGCCGATGACGTTGTCGATTCGATTCCTTCTCAGACCGTATCGGTGAGGTCGTACCCGGGAATGCTCCCCATAGGGCCCGCTCCCGAAAACGCCCGGAAGTCGACCGGAGAACGCCCTCGTCGATCCCTGACGCCGGGTCATACTGGAACGGTTCCGGGGTCACACCTTTTTGATCATGGACCTCGGAAAGACGGCCTCGGGGGAATAGGAGACGGGTCGGTGGAGAACGTCCCAGAGTGCGAGGAGCCCACGCTCCGGACCAGTCAGACCCACTTCCCGGTGGAGACCCTGGGCCCGGGACGGCGCCTGGGTATCTGGACCCAGGGCTGCGGGCTGGCCTGCGCCGGCTGTATGTCACGGCACACCTGGGATCCGCTCGGCGGTGCCTCCCGTACGGTGCCGTCCCTGCTCGGGCTGTGGCGCGAGGCGTTGGCACGGGGCGCCGACGGGCTGACGGTCAGCGGCGGCGAGCCGCTCGACCAGCCCGCCGCTCTTGAGTCCCTGCTGGCCGGGGCGGTGCGGGCCCGGGCGGAGGCGACGGCACCGGGTGGCCCGGCGGCGGGCCGCGAGATCGACATCCTCCTCTACACGGGATACGAGCAGGAGGAAGTGGGGCGCGACGCGGCGCGCTCCGCCGCTGTCCGCCACGCCGATGTGCTGGTCACCGGGCGCTTCCGGGCGGCCGAGCCCACCGCCCTGGTGTGGCGCGGCTCGGCGAACCAGCGCATGTGGCCGCGTACGGCGCGGGGGTGGGCGCGCTATCAGGAACATCTGGCCCGGACGGAGAGCGGGCCGCGTCTGCAAATGGTCGAGGGGGAGGGCGATGTGCGGCTCTACGGAGTGCCGGGGCGGGGCGAACTGGCCGCGCTGGAGCGTCGGTTGCGGCGGGCGGGGATCGCCCTCACCGATGCGAGCTGGCGCCCCTGAGCGGGCGCGCCCGCCCGGACGGCCCGGCGCGCGGCGGCCCCGGCGGGCGTGGTCACAGACGGCCCGCGGCCTCGGGCGGTGGTGGTCACCGAGGGCCGACGGTCTCGGGCGGCGGTGGCCACGGCGCGCGGATGGTCTTGGGCGGCGGTGGCCACAGTGCGCGGATGGTCTCGGGCGGCGGTGGTCACAGCGCCCCGACGGCCTCGGCTATCTCCCGGCTGCGGACCACGAGGTGCACCCGCCAGCGGGAGTCCCGGGCGAGTTCGTCGCGGATGGCCCAGCGCAGCCAGGTCGCGCTGACCGCCGGTGCCAGACCGCCCCGGCCCGCGCCGAGCAGCGGAAAGCAGATGGAGGACAGGGCGGGCTCGTACCGGTCGCGCTCCGCCCGGGCGAGCGCGAAGCACGCGCCGACCGCGCGGGCGATGCTCTCGGGGCGGACCTCGTACGTATCGTCGCGCGGGGTGGCGACAGCGGCGTGGTAGATCCGCCGGACGCCGCGCGCGGCGAGCGCTCCCGGCGCGGTGGGCACCACCGTGCCCGGCCGGATCGGCAGCCCCGGGCGGCCGTGGGCGCGCAGCCAGCCGGCCAGTTCACGGGCCAGCACATCGTCGACGATCTCCCCGGCGGGGTCGCGTACGGCGGCGGCCAGGCGCAGCGCGCCGGAGACGGTGGGGCGGAAGGTCTTGGACATCTCCAGGTAGACGTTCTCCGAGGAGACCAGCACCTCGATGTCCCGCAGCAGTTCGATGGGCGAGACATGCAGCGTGAAGGTGCTCCGCGCGTCCACCGGCACGCTGTCGACCCGCAGCGGAGGCTCCTGGCCGGTCCGGCCGGTCCGGCCGCTTCGCGCGATGGTGCTCTGCCCGGTCGCGCTCGGTCCGCCGGAGGTCTGTGGCCCGGCGCTCGGGCCGGGGGCCTGTCCCGCCGAGCCCGGTTTCCCGGGGAAGGGCGGCGGCTCCCGCAGGATGGTCAGCACGGCCTCGGCGAGCTGCTGGACGACCTGCGGTTCCTGCTGCTTGCGGAACCGCTCGGGGGTGACTCCGTACACGGCGGCGGCCATCTTACGGCGGTCATGGGCGGGTGCGCCCCGGCGGTCGGGGAGCAGCCCGAAGGTGTGGGCCGCGGCCTGGCCGAGCAGATCCCGCTCGCCGAGCCGCCGTACCGCCTCCCTGAGCAGCGCCTCGATACCGGCCGGGGCGTCGTCGGAGCCGTCGCAGAAGCCGCCCGCCACGGCCGCGGCGCGCAGCGCCGGCCGATCGGTCCTGCGCAGATCCGGCAGTCCGGGTCTGCGTATGCCTTTCAGTTCTTCCAGGAGTTGATCGTATGTGGGCGAATTTGACGCAAATGGCTCCTGACTCATGGTCACCAGGCTAGCGACCGGCCGGGAAAGAGGAAATCGTTCTCTCGGTGGCTGTGCCATGCCTGCCGTGCCGGGCTTTGTGCCGCCGGTAATTCACGCCGTGCTGGAACAGATTTCCGATTTTCAAGGTTCCGCTTTCTTGATCCACGGCAGGCGGTCACCGGCCGCCGCTGTCGCCGCCAATGAATCCGAGACCGCCCACCCGTTCACGAGGTGACCTTTGTGACCCATCCGCACGAGCAACCGCCCCCCACGGAATCCGAGGACGACGAGGACTACGGGGCTTATGGGGCTAACCGGGACGACGGGCAATACGCGGCCCACCAGGACCACGGATACCAGCGGGACCAAGGGGAGCCCGAAGAGCAGCGCGCGCACGACGCCGGGCCGCCGCCCACCGAATACGAGGAGCCACCTCCGTCGGCGGCGGCCACGACGGCCGGGCTCACGGAACACGAGGAGCCGCCCCCATCGGGCGACGCCTCGGCGGCCGGGCTCACCGAGCACGAGGAGCCGCTCCCGTCGGCAGCCGCCACGATGGCCGGGCCCACCGAGGACGAGTTCCCCTCGGCGGCGCCCGCGCAGGTCGCGCACGGGGGTCGCGATCTGCGCGGGGACACCGGAGCGCTGCCGGTCTCGCTGCGCGGCCGGTTCCGCCTCAGGGCCGTGCTGCGCCGCCCCGACCATCCGCACCAGGCGGCCGTCTACCGCGTCGAGGACGAGCGCGGCAGCCACATCCTCAAGTGGTACCACCTCGGCCACGCCCCGGACCGCCGGGTGTGGGAGCTGCTGCGGGACCGGCCGCGCCGGCACCTCACCCACTTCACCGAGACCGGCGACACCGGGGCCGACGGCCATCCGTACGATCTGGCGCCCTCCCACGGCGAGACCGACCTGGCCGGATATCTGAGGGACAACCCCGGTCCGGCCGACCCCGTGCTCATCCACAGCGTCGTACGGCAGTTGCACGAGGCCCTCACCACCCTGCATGAGCTGAACATCGTCCACCGGGACATCAGCCCGGCCAACATCGTGCTCGGCAGCCTCGACCCGGCCGCCCCGGACCTCGTCCTCGTCGACTTCGCCGTCTCCGCCCACGAACCCGCCGAGCGCTACACCCGCGACGAGCGCTGGGTCGGCACCGCCCTCTACATGTCCCCGCAGGCGTCGCTGCGCCACCAGTTGATCCACCCGCCCGCCGACTGGTGGTCGCTCGGCATGATCGTCGCCGAGATGGCCGGTGGGCGCCACCCCGTCCGGTTCACCGACAACGACTTCGTCCGCGAGGAGATCAGCTCCCGCGCCCCCGATCTGTCCCTGGTCACCGACCACCGGCTGCGGCTGCTGTGCAGGGGGCTGCTCACCCGCGACCCCGACCACCGCTGGGGAACCGACGAGGTGGCGCAGTGGCTAGTGGGCGGCTCGCCGCCGATCGCCCCCTGGGAGGCGGGTACGGCCCCCGGCGCCTCGGACCCGGATGACGCCCCGGACATCGAGCCGTTCGCCTTCCTCGATGAGCGTTACACCAGGCCGAAGCAGCTCGCCAGGGCGTTCAGCGAGAACTGGCGGCCCGCCCGGCAGCTCCTCTCCCGACGGCGCGGCCGCGCCGAATTCACCCGCTGGCTACGGCAGTTCGAGGGCGCCCCCGACCGCGACGCGGGTGAACTGGCGGCGCTGCTGGACCTTCTGGAGCCGCAGCCCCCCGCGACTCCGCCACGTGAGCCGAAGCCGGTCACCATGGTGCGGCTGATCTCCTGGCTCGGCCCCACCCTCGACGCGTCCTACCGCGGGGTGCCGCTGGACCACGCGGGGCTGGGGGAGCTGCTGCGGGAGGCCGGGCGCGGCGATGAGTTCGCCCTCTCCGTCGTGGCGGATCTGCGGGACCACACCATCCTGCCGCTGCTGGACTCACGGCCCGGCGGCGATGGGCTCGCCGAGGTGCAGCAGCGCTGGCTGACGGCCCGCTCCCGCTGGCAGCACACCGTCGACGAGGTGCTCCACGAGTCGCCCCGGCTGCGCGACCACCGCGCCGAGGTGCGCGCCGCCACCCGGCTCGACCGCTCCCGGCTCGCCGCCCTCCTGTCGCTCGCCGCCGCCCCCGCCGCGCACCGGCGCAGGCTCCAGGAGCGGACCGCCGGCATCCAGGCCGCGCTGCCGCAGCCGGTGGCCTGGTACGGGCGGCTGCTGCGCGACCCCGACGATCTGGTGCGGCTGCAACTGGCCGAGTGGCTGGCCGGATTCGCCGAGCAGGAGTCCTCGGAGACCCAGGGGCGGCTCGACGGCGAGCGCGCCCTCCTCCGCCAGGAGCGCGATCTGGACGTGGCCACGCTGTGGGTGCGCAGACAGGACATGCTGCCCACCCTCGGCTGGGCCCTCGGCGGGGCCGTCGCCTTCGTCTTCCCGTGGATCTTCGTGATCGGCCTGGGCGATCTGGTGGGCTGGCCCGCCCAGCGCGCGGTGGTGACGGCGTGGATGCTGGCCGTCCCGGCGGCCGCCGCCGTCCTGGCCCTGGAGCTGTGGACGGCGTACCGCATCGGCAGCCCCGGCTACCACCCGGACCGGTCCCTGGCCGGGCTCTTGATCGACCGTGCGCTGCCCGTGGCCCGGTTCATCCGCCGCCCCGGCTCCCGCTTCCCCGTCCAGGGCCTGCTGATCCTCCCGGTCATCGCCCTGTTGTGGGCCACCGTGGCATACGCCCCCTGGGTGTGGCCGCTGGCCACCGTGGCCGTCCTCATCTGGTGGACCTGGCACCGACTGCGGTGCTGGCGCCGCTATGTGGCGGAGCTGCGCGGCCGGGACGAACGGCACCGCCCCGGCCACCCGAGGGCGGCCGCCCCGCCGACGCCAGGGAGGCTCATATGAGTTCAGGACAGGCGATCGCCAGCATCGGCGATGTGATGCCGGATGTGTACTTCCCCCCGCCGCCGACCGTTGAGACCATCCAGCACACGGTCCCCGACACCGTCACCAACACCATCCCGAACACCGGAGTGCCGCACCAAGCGGTCCAGGGCACCGGGCTGTCGGACCACTTCGGCACCCAGGCCGGGCAGCACTTCGCCGACGCCGTGCACCACACCACCGGCCATGCGCTGAACGCCGCCATGGACCAGGTGCACGACCTGATGGTGCCCGCCCTGATCGGCCTCGGCTCGCTCAGCGGGGCGCTGCTCGTCGGCCGCGCCACCATGGCCGGGGCGCAGGTGCTCGCGGCCGCCGCCATCCGCGCCGCCGAGGACCAGGCCGAGCTGCGCCGACAGCAGTTGAACGCCCGGCAGGCCGCCGCGTGCTGGCGGGACGCCGCCTTCGCCGCCGTCCGGGCCAACGCCCGTATCGACACACTGCGCGCGCGGATACGGCGGGCCGGCCCCGACGGACCACCGGAACCGCCCGACCTGCCACCGCCGCTGGCCCTGACGGGCAAGAAGCTGGACGAGGCATGGCGGCAATTGGCCGACACCGACCGCCGGTTGCGCCATGCGGAGGCCGCCTACGCACGGGCCACGATGGAGGCGGCCGCCCGCCCGGTGGCCGGAGCGCACCCCGAGGACACCGGCTGGCACGCCACCCTGCGCGCCCGCCGCCGCCAGGCGCTGGAGGCGTACGAGGAGGCCGGCACCGAAACCGAGGCGCGCGGTTCGCTGCCGCAGCCGCCGCCCGCCGCCACCGTGGCCCCCACCGAGGAGGAGGTGCTGAGGCTGGGCGCGGACCTGCTGGCCAGGCTTCCGCGGAATGTGTCGGTGGCCGACTACCGGCTGGTGGAGGAGCGGGTCGCCGTCGCCGCGGAGGTCGCCGCCCGGCGGCCCACCGCGGCCAAGCGCCATCTGCGGGAGGCCGCCGCGTTCGCCGAGCGGATGACCCGCGACGCCGAGCGGCGGCAGGAGACCGAGGAGTGGGCCGCCCAGCAGCTCGCCTTCCTCCGCGACGACCACCCCGGCACACCCGGTGGCGGCCACTTCGGCACCCCCGTTCCGCTGCCCGACGCCGGGGCGGAGATCGCGGTTCTGGAGCGCTTTCTGTACCAGGGCGGGACATTGACGGAGGCCGAGCGCGTCCGCGTCGCGGCCCGCGTCGGCGAGTGGGTCGACGCGTATCAGCGGATGTACGCCACGGAGGTGATCCGCGCGGCGGTCCGGCGGTCGGGTCCCGAGACGGCCGGATGCACCACCTCCGGAGCGGTGCAGATCATCGACTGGACCCCGCCGGGCTGGGGGGAGGAGCACTGGCTCCGCGTCAGCGTGGACGCCGGGGGCACCGCCCGGGTCGCCACCATGCACCGCGAGCGCGACCCCGCCGAGGAGACCGACGACGATCTGGACCTCGACCGGCAGCGGTGCCGTGAGGCCCCCGAGCATCTGGGGAAGCTGCGCGAGATGGCCGAACGGGCCGGGCTCAGCGTGCCGTTCGACTTCGGCAGGCCACCCGCGCGGCCCGTCCGGCGCACGGCGGACCGGCCCGCTGACGACCGCCGCCCCGGACCCAAGGCCCGCCGCCGTGACCAGGAGAGGCAGTCATGACCGAGCCGGTGACGTCCCCGGGCCGCGACGACCGCAGGCTCCCGGCCTTCGCCGAGGAGCTGGTCGGCACGCTCAGCGTCCAGTCCCAGTACGTTCTGCACGGCAGCATCCGGGACATCCACCTCGTCCGCCACGACAAGGACCCCGACGAGGGCGGCCCCGAGACGACCTACGACGATCACCACACCCTCACCGAGGTCCTGTGGAACGCCCTGTGGCAGGAGGGGTACGAGGCCCTGATCCGCTTCGACATCGCGGACGGCTTCACCGTCGTCGTGGGCCCGGCGGCCCAGGAGGTCCGCGAGCTGCTGCACGGGCGGGACGCCGCCAGGCCCGGGCGCGCCCGGCGCGCCGACACCCCCGTCCACCTGGCCGACGCGGAGCGGACGCTGCGCGACATCGTCACCGGCTGGAAGCAGCGGGGGCGGCAGCAGAAGACACCGGACGGCCGGCCTCGCACGGACCCGGCACCGCGCCAACAGCCCTACCGGGTGGCGTTGTTGATCGACTACGCCGCCCGGATCCCCACCGATGTCACCCGGCTCAGCGATCCGGAGCGGGACTTCTTCCTCAACTGTCTGAAGCTGGCCGAGGACGCGCGGCCGATCTCCTCCCCGGGAAGCGGACGGTTGCTGTTCAACCCCGTGATCTGGCTCGCCGACGGGGAGCGCGATCTGCCCACCTGGCTGGTCGCGGGCAGCGAACGGGTCCGTACCATCGGCATCCCGCTGCCCGACCTGGGCAGCAGGCGGCGCATGGCCGAGCTGCTGGCCGAGGAGCACACCGCCGCGTCCGCGTCCGAGGGCGAAGAGGACGGCGGGCCGGTCCGGCTCGCCAAGCGACAGCCGCTGGACGAGCACGATATCGACACCTTCGCCCGGGCCACCGCCGGGCTGACCCTGCGCGCGATGCGGGAGAGCGCCCGTATGGCGCTCGACCGAGGACTGTCGTTCGCCGAGATGCGGGACGCGGTCCGCGTCTACCAGCTCGGCGTCAAGGACAACCCGTGGCAGGCGGACTACATCCGCAGGCAGATCAAGAAGGGCGAGGCGGATCTGCGGGCGCGGGTGAAGGGCCAGGAGAAGGCGGTCGGCAAGACCCTCGACATCCTCAAGCGCGCCGCGCTCAGCCTGTCCGGCGCCCAGGCGTCCCACCCCGGCAGCCGGCCGCGCGGTGTGCTGTTCTTCGCCGGGCCGACCGGCACCGGCAAGACCGAGCTGGCCAAGTCGGTGGCCAAGCTGCTGTTCGGCACCGAGGACGCCTGTCTGCGCTTCGATATGAGCGAGTTCTCCGCACCGCATTCGGTGGACCGGCTGCTCGGCGCACCACCGGGATATGTGGGCTACGAGGCCGGTGGCGAGCTGACCACGGCGGTGCGCAACGACCCGTTCCGGGTGGTGCTGTTCGACGAGATCGACAAGGCCGACAAGGGTGTGCTCGACAAGTTCCTCCAGGTGCTCGAGGACGGCCGGCTCACCGATGGGCAGGGCGTCACCACGTACTTCAGCGAATGCGTGCTGATCTTCACCTCCAACCTCGGGGTCAGGAAACGGCCCGGCGAGGGCGGACGCGCACACGAGGGGCGGGTGGCCGAGCCCGGGATGCCGTACCACCAGCTCGAGGAGATCATCCTGGCCAATGTGAAGGAACACTTCGTCGAGGAGATCGGCCGCCCGGAGCTGATGAACCGGCTCGGCGGCAATGTGGTGGTCTTCGACTACATCGACGCCAAGGTGGCCGCCGAGATCTTCGACTCGCAGGTGGGCAACATCCAGCGGGTGCTGCGGGAGGAGCAGGGGGTGCATCTGCGCCTCTCGGATGAGGCGCATCGGGCGCTGTCCGCCTACTGCACGGCGGATGTCGACAACGGCGGCCGGGGGATCGGCATGCTGCTGGAGACGCATCTGATCAACCCGCTGGCACGGGCGCTGTTCGACCAGGAGCGGCTGGCGGGCACGGCGGTCACCGTCACCGGTGTGCGGCCCGCCGGGGACGGAACGGTGGCCCTGGACCTGCGGGTCGTGCACACGGGGAACGCGGATCCCGGTCCCGGGGACGGCCGATGAGCGAGAGGCCCACTCCTCCGGGGTGGGCTCGTGTGCCGGACGGCGAGGAACTGGAAGCACCGGAAGAAGCGGAGACGGCGCGGACGCCGGGCGAGGCGCCGGAGCCCGGCCCGACGGCGGAGCCCGCACCCCGGCCCGCGCCGGGCCCGGCCGGTGTCGAGGTGTCCGCGCCCTGCTGGAACTGCCGTGCGCCGGTGGCCCCCCGGGACGCCCGCTGCGCGTCCTGCGACCGTACGCGCACCCATGTGCTGCTGGTCTGCGCCGAGCCCTGTCTGGAGCTCCGGCACGGCCCGGGCCCTCCGCTGCACATCGGCCGCCACCCGGACTGGGCGCCGCGGACCGCCGCCGCGTTCGCGGGCTGGAACAAGGTCTCCCGGCGTCATGCGTCGCTCACCGTGGAGCCGGACGGAAGCGCCTGGGTCGAGGAGCCCGCCGAGGGCTCCCGCAATGGCACGTATCTCAACGGCGCCCGGATCGCGCCCGGCGTGCGCACCCCCGTCCGCGACGGCGACCAGCTCCGGCTCGGCCAGCGGGTCGGCTTCGCCGTACGGCTGTACGGACCGGGGCCCGGCACCGACTGAGCCGGTGCCGGGTGGTGTCGCGGGGCGGCGACCCCCGGGCCGCCCCGCGTGCTCATGCCCGCGCACCGGGCGGAATGACGACCGCCCGCAGCGGCGCCAGCAGCCGGTTGGCCTCGCCCGCCCCCTCGAACGTGCCCAGGTTGTGGGCCTGGCCGGGCACCGCCTTCAGCGGCTCCTCCCCGCAGCGGTCGCCGAACAGCACCATGGCGGGGTGCGGGCGGTGCCGCCGCGACTGCCACACCAGCCCCTGGGCGTCCGGCACCTGGCGCCGGATCTCCCGCGCCCAGGCGCGGGTCTGCGCGTACTCGTCGGTCTCCAGCAGCCAGGAGGTCTGGAACACCGCGGCCAGATCCTCCTCCCGGACCAGCCGCACCAGGACCAGATCCTCGGTCACCCGCACCTTGGACAGCGAGCGGGTGGCCGCCAGCGCCCACGGCACCTGACGCCGCGCCTCCGGCCCGGTGAACTCCATGTCCCGCAGCATCACTTCGGCGAGGGTGGTGGCCGGTTCCACGGCGGCGTACAGATAGGGATACCGGTCCTCGGCGGTGGCGTCGAAACGGTTGCCACCGAAGAAGGAGTGCGCGGGCTTCGGGTTGAACTCGGTGCAGGCGTAGGCGGTTTCATGGCACCTCCACAGCTCGGTGCCCGCGCTCAGGGTGAACAGGTTCGGGCTCATGCGCGCGCCCTCGGGGGGCGCCTGCCTCACCATCCGCCGTCTCCCAACAGCGCGGCGGCGGCTTCGGTCAGCCGTGCGTCCGGCACCTGCCCCACCAGGGCGGCCGGTGCGTCGCGCAGCCAGGTGTTGCCGCCGAGCCACCAGTCCGCGGCGCCCCAGGGGTCCTGGTCGGACAGCAGCATTCTGTTGATCCGCTGCACCACCGGCCGTGGCTCACCGGTGTCCGGGTCGAACTGGAAGTCCGGGTAGCGATCGCCGCGCTCCGGGTCGGAGAGGCGGATGAGCCCGGCCCCGGCGGGATTCTCGGCGGCGGCGCCGGTGAGCCGCTCCGGCCCGCGCGCGGGGGCGGTCAGCAGCCGGTCCCGTACGGCCCGGGCGATCTCGGCGCTCGCGGGGTCCAGCGCCGGCCAGTCCACGGACTCCAGCAGCCGGATCAGCTCGGCCAGCCGGTCGGCGTCCGGCAGGACCGCGGAGGGAGCGGCGCCCCGGAACTGGTCCAGCTTTCCGCGCAGTTCGTTCTCGCGGGGGAGGGGCCGCAGCGCCAGTCGCACCTCCCGCAGCGCGGCGCGCACGGCCCTGGCGTCGTCTCCGGCGGCCCGCAGCCGCAGCACGCTGTCCTGGAACCCGCTGAACTGCGCGGCGGTCAGCGAGGCGCGGATCTCCGGCAGATGCCGGCGCAGCAGCTCCAGGAGATCGTCGGTGGTCATGGCTGTCGTCCTTCCGCGGATGCGTGGGGAGCGGGATTGCCCTGGTGGATGAATCCGGCCCAGGAGACGATCCGGGCCAGGCTCCCCGTATCGCTCTGCGTCTCGGCCAGCAGAAGGCCGGTCAGCCCGGGGACGGGATGGCGGTCGTGGTCGAGCATCCACAGTTGGGCGGCGCGCAGGGCGTCCGGCGGGGCCAGTCCGGCGACGGTCAGATGGTGGTGGAAGACCACCATCAGCGCGGCGGACGCGCTGTCCGAGACCTTCCACCGCGAGCCGACCACATCCGTGGCGCCACGCGCCAGCAGTGCGGTGGTCGGGGTCAGCGCCTCGTCGTGGTCGCGGCTGCTGAGGTCCGTCTCGCAGGCGCTGAGCACGATCAGCGGCCCGGTGGCGGCCCGTTCGCCGGCGGGCACGTCGAGAATGCGGGTCACCGTCAGCCTGCCCGGGGCCGCGATGTCCGCGGGGTCCTGGGCGTCCTCGGGCTGCGGGGCGTCTTCGGGGTCCGGACCGGCCAGATGGAGGGCCGAGTCGGTGGGCCGCAGCCCGGCCAGGCCGTGCACCACCAGATGCAGCAGCGAGGCGGCGGGCTCGGCCGGGCCTCCGGGGAGGTGGGAGAGCACATCCTCGGGGGTGCCCAGCGCGTTCTCGGGCGCGTCCTCGTGCCAGCCGTAGAGCAGGGCCGTGCTGTAGTACGCGGTGCGAAGGGCCGACACCTCGTCCTGCGCCCACGTCAGATCCCCGCTCGGGTCGGCCACCAGCACCGCGCGCTCGCTCGCGGGCACCCGGCCGCGCCGGGCGGCCCGCAGGAACTCACCGCCGGACGCGGCGTACGAGACGACCGCGTCTTCGCAGGCGTAGCTGTACGGACGCCGCGCACCGGTCCGTGGCCCGGGGAGGCGGGCGGCGTGCCAGGGAACGGCACCGAGGTTGCCGCACGGCACGAGGACCAGCCGGACCGGCTGCGTGGCGTGTTCCCCATGCCCCTCCGCCCGGGCGTCCTCCAGCGCGTCCAGTACGGGGGCGAGGACGGCCGGGCCCGCCCAGTCGCACAGCCCCTCAAGCGCCGCCTCCCAGCGCCGATGCGCCTCGGCGTACGCGTCCATGCCGTCCCCGGACACGGCGGACCGCCGGGCGCCCGCGTCCAGATAGCACTCCAGCGGCTCCCGGCCGGACGCGCCGAGCCCCGGCAGCGCCAGCGCCGTCGGCTCACCGGCGCTCCGCACCAGGACGGCCACGCCGTCGGCGGTGTCCCGCCCGGGCACCAGATACACCAGGGCGTCGGTGCCGGTGGCGCACAGCCCCTCCCGCAACTCCCCGATGCCGGGGGCGCCGAGCAGCCCGCGCAGCGGCGCCTCGCCGCTGTCCCGCCGCAGCACGTCCAGCGCGCGGCGGCGCAGCCTGCTGGGGATCTCGACGCCGGGGGCGGCCCCGGCCGACATGACCCGCGCGAGCGCGCTCCGGACCTCGTCCGGGGTACCGCCGCCGATGCCCGGCGCCACTCCGCCGCCGATGCCCGGCGCCACTCCGCCGCCGATGCCGGGCGCGACTCCGCCACCGACGCCGGGCGCGACTCCGCCGCCGGTCGGCGCGGTCCGGGGCGGGAGGTCCCGTACGGCGGTCCGCCACTGCTCGGCCAGCTCCGCCTCGCCCCGGGCGGCCAGTTGCTCGGGGACCCCGGCGGCCGCGGCCGCGGCCCGCAGCACCAGGCCACGTCCGTTCTCCAGCGACGCCACGGCCTCCTCGATCCGGCCGTCCACGGCGGCCCAGTGGGCGGCGAGCAGCCCACGGCTGGCCCCCGCCCTGGCCACCTCCAGGCCGTGCTCGGCGCCCAGTTGCAGCAGTACGTCCTCGGCCAGCACCCACAGCGAGGCATGGGCGGTGGCGACGGCCGCCCCCGTGTCATCGCGCTCCCGGTCGTCGCGGAGCCGGTACGCCTCGGCCAGCTCCCACAGCAGCTTCTGCCGGATGGCCGGGCTGGTGCGCTCGGTCAGTTCCCGCCTGGCCTGCTCCAGCTCCCCGACCGCCTCCTCCAGGGCGGAGCGCTCGCCGGTCGACCTGTGGATGGTGAGCAGCGCCATCCCGATGCCCTGCCGGATCCACACTCGCTGGTCGGGGGTCGAGGCGGGGCCGTCCAGGGCCCGGCGGGCCCTGGACACGGCCTCGGAGACCCGTACGGGATCCGGTTCGATCATGGAGACGAGGGCCAGCAGTGGCGCGCATTGCGCGTCCATGAGGGGCTGCGCGAAGGCCGGGAGCCTCGGGTGGTTCGCCGCCTCCTCGAAGTAGGCCACGCCCGCCCGCAGCGCGGGGATCCCGCCGTCCAGCGTGGCCAGGCACAACTGGGCCTGACCGAGCAGGAAGAGCACCAGGAATTGCCATTCGCTGCTCTCGCCGGTCTCCTCCAACAGGTCGAGCAGCTCGTCCAGCAGACCCTCCAGCGTTTCGGCGTCCCGCTCGTCCAGCGCTTCGTCGAGGCGCAACTGGAGGTGCATGCTCCGGGAGCACAGCCGTAGCCCCTCCGCGCCGGGCCCGGTCGCGTGTGCGGAGTCGAACACCGCGGAGGCGGGGCCGAAGAGCGCGTCGAGGCGGGCACGCGCCTGGTCGCGGTCGGTGAGGTTGCCGCCCAGGATGTTGGCCGCGGTGAGCAGTCCGGGCGAGATGACCCCGGCCATCCAGTCCACCCGTCCGGATCCGGTACCGGCGGCGGTGCCGATCAGCTCGGCCGCCTCGGCCAGCCGGTCGGCGTCACCCGTGCGCACGCCGTGTGCCATGCGGCTCATCGCCGCGCGCATCGCGGTCTCCGCCTCCTCACCGGCCGGCCCCTTGCTCACCTCATCGACCAGGGCCTCCAGATCCTCGGCCCGGACGGTGCCGGGCACTTCGAGCTCCAGCATGAGGGCGGCCTGAGCGAAGGTGAGGGCGGTCTCCTCCGCGGTGAGCTCCTCCAGCCGCTCGGTCTCATCGCCTCCGCCCGCCCCGGCCGCGGCGAACTCGGTGACCAGCCCGCTCAGGGCCCGTATCAGCGGGGAGTCGCGGTCCGGCATCCGCTCCGCCAACTGCGTGGCCAGGTCGGCCATCTGCTCGAAGTCCCCGGAGCGGGCGGCGGCGGGCACCCGCTCCAGGGCCTCGGCCGCCCACGACAGGGGTTCGGCCATGCCCTCGGGCAGGGTCGGCACCAGGTCGGTCAGCAGCCCGCGCAACTCGGCCAGATCGGCGGTGAGTTCGGACTCGCCCACGACCACCTGGCGGCCCACGTCGAAGGATTCGAGGAGGCGGGACAGCGTGCCGTCCCATCCGGCCATCATGCCGGGCGTCAGCAGCAACCGCACCAGATGGAGGGCGGAGGCCCGCTCGTCCGCTGGGTCGAGCGTCCCAGGGGCGCGCGCCGCCCTCAGTACTCGCAGGCCCCGGCTCCGGTTGTCGACCGTGGGGTTGCGCCGGTAGCGCTCGGCGTACAGGCCGCCGAGCCGGGCGCGCACGGTGCACAGCAGCGCGTCCCCGTCCGGCACGGCCGCCGCCAACGCGGCCTCCAGCTCGTCCAGTTCGGCGATGAAGCGGTCGAGCGACGCGGGGTCGGCGTCGGCGGGCGACTGATCGCCGTCGGACCGGTCCTTGGCCGCCGGGCCGTCGGACGAGCCCTCGGCCGCCGGACCGCCCGGCGGGGGCGGGGGCGGGACGATCCACGCCAGCGCGTCCGCCGCGGCTCGTTCGGCTCGGTCGCGTAATGCCGCGAGATCCCTGCTGTGCATGAAACGTCCCCCTTCGTCATGCCCCACTCATCATCCGCCCGTCCGCGCGAGCACAGGAGCCCTTTGATCGCTCTTCCCGGAAACCGCCCGGAAGACGTCCGCGAATCGCCCAGTCGGATACGCGTGTTCGGGGTCGCGCGGGAACTCCCGCCCCGTGGCCAAGGCGAAAACGGACATGGGGTGAATGATGCGACATGCTGTCACGCCCGGTGAGGCACCTTTATCGATGCGTGACCAAATGTGTGGGTGGCGTGCTTGCGCGCGCCCTACTCTCGCCGGTGACTCAACGTTTCTGCACAGAATTCCCGCGGCGAGAAGGGCGGAACGTACATGTACGGGACGATCGACGGGTTCAACTACGGGGCCACCACCCCGCTGGCGGCCTACCTCATGGCCTGTCTCGGGGGAGCCCTCGGCTTACGCTGCACCGCCCGTTCGGTACGTACTCAGCGTTCCTGGAAGCCGGGCTGGCTCGCGCTCGGCTCCGCGTCGATCGGCTCGGGCATCTGGACGATGCACTTCATCGCCATGATGGGGTTCCATGTGAAGGAGACCCCGGTCGGCTTCGACATACCGATCACTCTGCTCAGCCTTCTGGTGGCGATCGTCGTCGTCGGCATCGGCGTCTTCATGGTCGGCTACCGGGGCGTTTCCCCAGGGGCGCTGTTCTCGGCCGGTGTGTTCACCGGACTCGGTGTCGCGGGCATGCACTACATCGGTATGTCCGCGATGCGCATGCAGGGGCATCTGGAGTACTCCGTGCCGACCGTCCTGCTCTCCGTTCTGATCGCGGTCGTGGCCGCGACCGCCGCCCTCTGGGCCGCCGTGACCATCCATGGTTTCCGCGCCAGCCTGGGATCGAGCATGGTGATGGGGGTGGCGGTGACCGGGATGCACTACACGGGCATGGCCGCGGTCAGTGTGCGGCTCGACGATGTGCTCGGCGCCTCCGTGGGCGGTAACGCACCGGCTTCGCTGATCCTCCCCATGCTGATCGGCCCGGTGGTCTTTCTGGTGATCGCGGGGACCATCATCATGTTCGATCCGCTGCTGGTCCTGGGCGAGGGGGAGTGGAACGAGAAGAAGTCGGACAGCTCGCGCCTGCCCCCGCCGCCACCTCGGCCGGTCTGGCCGGCCCGGCCGCCGGAGGACCACATTCAGGCCCCGGCGAGCCGCCCGGCCCCGCCCCACAGCGGTCAGGAGTACGGCGGTTGGTGACGCCGTGGCCGGTCGGCCGGTCCGGGGCGCGACGAGGCGGCCGTGACTCACCCGCGGCGCGGACACCGATCCGCCGCCATGGCCGTCTCACCACGCCCCGTGGGCGCTAGGGTCCTTCTGGCGGATCTCCGTGGGAGATCCGCCAGAAGGACCCTAGTGGAACCGGCGCGTCCCCGA
Organism: Streptomyces sp. CY-1; assembly: GCF_047218265.1. NCBI lineage: Bacteria > Bacillati > Actinomycetota > Actinomycetes > Kitasatosporales > Streptomycetaceae > Streptomyces > Streptomyces sp. CY-1. The sequence continues at coordinate 1,018,299 of NZ_CP178393.1, read as the reverse complement.
CCAGCCCGGATCCCCGGTGGTGGCGAACCGCACCCAGGCGCCGTGCATCTCGGTGGCCAGCGACGGCGGGATGTCCGGTCCGAGCAGTCCGTTCGCCGTACGGAGCGCGGGCAGAGCGGTGTTGTCGAACACGAACGGGAGCTCAGCGGTGTGGCACGCGCCGAATGGCCCGCCCCGCCAGTCGAAGTCGTAGCCGAACACCTTGTCGTAGCGGGACACCAGCCGCTCACGGGCGTCGCGGAACATGGCATCGATGCCCGCGCTGTGTTCCGGCCGCTGGTAGAGCAGCGACTCCTGGGTGTTCGTGCCCACCAGCAGATCCACCGGATGTGGCGGGGCCACCTCATCGGGCTCATCGAGCACCACACCGAGCGGTGAGAGCCTCGGACCCAATCCGGGCAGGCCGGCGAGCGCGGACAGCAGACGCTCGTCGGGGATGGCGGCGAACGCCTCGGCCGTGGCCGGAACGCCCAGCCGGTCGGCCAGGGCCCCGGTCGTCTTCGCCGCCTCCGCGCCGGTCAGGGTGTGCAGCCCACCGCTCTGGCTGATCGCACCCCGGAACAGCCCGGCGGCCTCGGGAGTCACCAGCAGCGCGCTGATGATCATCCCTCCCGCCGACTGCCCGAACACCGTCACCCGGTCCGGGTCCCCGCCGTAGTCCGCGATGTGCTCGCGCACCCACCGCAGCGCCGCGAGCACGTCCAGCAGACCCCGGTTGCGCGGCGCGCCCGGCAGATCGAGCCAACCCGGCGCGCCCAGGCGGTAGTTGAGGGTGACCAGGACCACGCCGCCGCGGGCGAAGGACGTCCCGTCGTACAGCGGCGCCTGGCCGGTGCCGGAGAGGAAGCCGCCGCCGTGCACGAAGACCATCACCGGGGCGTTGCCATCGGTCCGGGGGGTCCAGACGTTGACCGTCAGATAGTCCTCGCCACGTACCCAGCCCTGACCCAGCACCGGGCTCAGATCCAGCGCGAACCGCCGCTCGGGCACCGGAGCCGTCGGCCCCGGCCCATCGGCGCCGGGCGCACCGTGTACGGGAGTCGGCGCAGCGAACCGCGCGGCGCCGGTCGGCGCGGCGGCGTACGGGATGTTCCGGAACACGCTCACCGCCATGCCGCCCACTCCTTCACCGCGAACCGCTCGCCGTCTCGCCGCACCTCGGCCGCGCTCGCGCCGGGGAGGTGCGCGGGGAAGAGCAGCGCGCCCTGCTCCGCGGCCTCTCCCAGCACCCGGCGCCGGGCGACCCGCGCCCGGGGCTCGTCCTCGTCGAAGCAGGGGCAGGCGTCCGGCTCCACGATCTGTAGCGGGCTGTGCAGCAGATCGCCCGCGAAGATCGCCCGATCCGTACCGGACCGCAGCCGCACCACACAGGAGCCGGGGGTGTGGCCGGGGGCGGGCTCGAGGCGCAGTTGGGCGTCGATGTCGTAGTGGTCGCCCTCCCACAGCACGGTCTGCCCGGCCCGGTGGACGGGGGCGACGCTGTCCTCGAACACGTTCGCCATCCGGGGGCCGGAGCGGGTCCGGTGCCCGTTCTCCGGGTTCCAGTAGTCGAAGTCGGTCCGGGTGAACACATACTCCGCGTTGGGGAAGGTCGGCCGCCACTCACCGTCCGTCCACGAGGTGTTCCATCCGACGTGGTCCCCGTGCACATGGGTGCAGATCACCAGGTCCACATCGGCCGGGCGGACCCCGGCCGCGGCCAGATTCCCGAGGTAGTCCGTGTGCAGATGGTGGAAGTGCGGCACATCCGGCCGCTCCCGGTCGTTGCCGATACCCGTATCGATCAGGATCGTCCGGCCCTCGCTGCGGAGCAGCCAGGTCTGGATCATCGTACGTACCTCATCGGCGGCCGGATCCAGGAATTCGGGCGCCAGCCAGCCCTCGTGCGCGCGCCAGTGCTCCATGGCCACGTCGGGAAAGATGAAGTCGCGCGGCAGACCCCTCGGGGCCACCTCTACCACGCGGGTGATCTCGACGTTTCCAAGCGTGATGGTGTCCATGACTCCAGCCTGCGCCCCGGCGGGCGCCGGCGGTATCCGTCATATGACTGCACCAGGGGCTGACTGCACCACGGGCTAGAGTCGAGGGATGACCATGGTCGGGCGGGAGAGCGAGAGCGCGGCCGTACTCGGTCTGACCAGCGGTGTGCTGATCCTCACGGGGGAACCGGGTGCGGGCAAGAGCACCCTGCTCGGCCTCGCGGCGGATCGCCACCGGGGCCGGGTGCTGCGGATGACGGGCAGCGAGAGCGAGGCGAACCTGACGTTCGCGGGGCTGCACCAGTTGCTGCGGCCGGTGCTGGGCGAGACCGCCGGGCTGTCGGCCCGGCAGCGGTCGGCCCTGCTCGGCGCCATCGGCCTGGGGGACGCCGAGCCCCACGACACGGGCCTCGCGGAGGCCGGGCCCCACGGCACGGGCTTCGGGGACGCCGGGCCCCACGACACCGGCCTCGGAGACGCCGAGCCGCACGACACCGGCCTCCGACAGACCGAGTCCGGCGGTGTCGAGAGCGGACACGGCGGCCCGCCCGACCGGTTGCTGCTCGGCGTCGCACTGCTCAATCTGCTGTCGGACCTCGCCCGGCGATCGCCCGTCCTGGTGGTCGCCGACGATGTGCAGTGGATCGACGCCGGCTCGCTGGAGCTGCTCGCCTTCGCCGCCCGGCGCATCGGCGACGAACCCCTCGCCGTGCTGGCCGCGGCCAGGGACACGGCGGGTGAGGGCACCCGGGGCGGGGCCACGGCGCCGTTCTCCGGCTTTCCCCTGCGCACACTGGGCCCGCTGGACGCGACCGCGGCGGGCCTCCTGCTGGACCGGCAGCCGCATCCGCCGACCGGCCGCGGCCGGCTGCGCATCCTCGACCAGGCCGCCGGGAATCCGCTGGCGCTGGTCGAACTGGCCCGGGCGAACGGCGCCTGCGGCGCGGGCTCGGCCGACTCCGCCGAAGCGGAGCTGCTGCCGCCCACCGACCGCCTGATGCGGGTCTTCGCCGCCGACCTCGAAGCCCTGCCCGAGGCCACTCGGCAGGCGCTGCTCCTGGTCGCGGCGGACGACCGGGCGGTGGCGGGCCGGGTCGAGGCGCTGGCCCCGGCCGAGGCCGCCGGACTGCTGCGACTCACCGGTGGCGGCCACGACGGCTGGCGCGCCCGCTTCCGGCATCCGCTGATCAGGTCCGCGATCTACCACTCCGCACCGCTGGCCGCCCGCCGTCGGGCCCACCGCGACCTCGCCGCGCTGCTCGGCGCCGAACCCGACCGCCGCGCCTGGCATCTGGCCGCCGCCGCGGAGGGGCCGGACGAGGAGATCGCCGCCGCCCTGGAGGAGTCGGCGGCCAGGGCCCGGGGGCGTGGCGGATACACCGCCGCCACCACCGCGCTGGAACGTGCCGCCGAGCTGAGCCCCGGGCGCCGCGACCGCGCCCGCCGTCTGGTGGCCGCGGCGGGTGTGGCGGTGTCCACCGGCCAGCCGCACTGGGTGCGCGGGCTCGCCGCGCGGGCCGTGGAGCTCACCGACGACCCGGCGCTGTCGGCCGAGGCATCGCTGCGGGTGGGCCAGGTGCTCACGCTGAGCACGGAGCACGACGCCGCGCTGTCCCTGCTGCTGCGGGCGGCGGAGGATCCCGGGCTGCGCCGGGTCGCGCTCGCCTCCGCGTCGGTGGCGGGCTTCTACTCGGGCGACGAGGAATACCGCCTCGCCGTACGGGCCCGGGCACAGGACGATCCCTGGACGCTGGCGGTGACCGACCCCACCGCACACCGGTCCGAGCGGGTGGCGGCGATCCCGGCGCTGGTCGAGCGGGCGGACGGCGACCCCGCCAGGCTGATCTCGCTCGGCGCCATGGCCTGGTTGCTCGACGAGACCGCACTCGCGGTACGGATCTTCGACGACGCCCTCCACCGCTGGCGGCTCGGCGGCACCCTGCCCATCGGGCTCGGCTGCTCGGCCGGTTGGGCGTATCTGGACCACGGGCTGTGGGCGCAGGCCCGTACCGCCGCCGTGAACAGCAACTCCGCGGGCGCCGGGCTGCCACACCTCGACGCCGCCGCACGGTCGCTCGAAGCCGCGGCCCTCGCGCTGACCGGCCGGACGGACGAGGCCCGCACCGCGGGCTCCGCCGCGCTGGCCCTCGTCGACCCGCACCGCAGCCGCGCCGTCGCCGTCCGGGCCAGGTGGGCGATGGGCATGGCTGCGGTGGCCGACGGTGACCACGTCGGCGCGTACGAACAGTTCCGCCTGCTGTTCACGGCCGACGGCGACCCCGTCCACTACGCGTGCTCCTTCCCCGGAGTCGCCGAACTGGCCGCCGCGGCCGTCCGCACCGGCCACGGCACCGAGGCCATCGCCATCGTGGAGCGCACCGCCGACCGGCTCGCCGAGGACCCCTCGCCCCGGATCCGCATACTGATCCACCGCGCCCGTGCGCTGCTCGACCCGGCACATGCCGAGCCGCACTTCGCCGCGGCCCTCGCCGAACCCGAGGGCGGCCAATGGCCCTTCGAACGCGCACAGCTTCTGCTGGACCACGCCGAATGGCTGCGCCGCCGCCACCGCATCACCGAGGCCCGCCACCAGTTGAACACCGCGCTGGAGACCTTCCGCCGCCTCGGCGCCCGCCCCTGGATCGACCGCACCCAGGCCGAACTGCGCGCCGCCGGGATCGAATCCGCCCCCACCAGCCCCGACGCCCTGACCTCCCTGTCCCCGCAGCAGCAGCACATCATCCGCCTGGCGGCGCAGGGCCTGAGCAACCGTGAGATCGGCGAACGGCTCTTTCTCTCCCCCCGCACCGTCGGCTCGCACCTCTACCGAAGCTTCCCCAAACTCGGCGTCACCGCCCGCTCCCAGTTGCGCGATCTCATCGAGGCGTCCTGCCCGTCGTAGTGGCGGTGGCCGCACGGGCTCCCGGCGATCGCCACCGGCAGGGCAGCTCCACCGCGACGACCGTCGGCCCGCCCCGCGGGCTCGTCACCGTCACCGTTCCATCGAGCGCGGCGACGCGGCGGCGTATCCCGAGCAGTCCGGAGCCACGTCCGGAGCCACGTCCGGAGCCACGTCCGGAGCCACGTCCGGAGTCGCCTCCGTAGTCCCGTCCGGAGTCATCTCCGGAGCCGAGCCCGGGGGAGCCACCTCCGGAGCCACTCGTCTCGTCGGCGCCCGATACGCCCGTGACGGCCTCGGCGCCACCTCGTCCCTCGTCGCGCACCGACACACCCAACCCGCTCGGTGTCCGGGTCAGCCGGACCTCGGCCCGGTCGGTGCCACTGTGCCTCGCCACGTTCGCCAGCGCCTCCGCCACGACGAAGTACGCGGCCGTCTCGACCGCCGCCGGCGCCCGTATCCCGTCCTCCAGACCGTCCATCCGCACGGTGACATCGAGCCCGCTGTTCGCGGCGAGCGCCCGTACCGCCCCGGCCAGGCCACGGTCGGTGAGGACCGGCGGATGCATGCCACGCACCACCTGGCGCAGCTCGGTCAGCGCCTCTTCGGCCAGGTCCTGCGCGTCGTCCAGCATCCTGCGCGCCGCCGTCGGATCCCGGTCGTAGGCCCGCTTCGCGAGGCCGATCCGCAGGGACAGGGAGACCAGCCGCGCCTGGGTGCCGTCGTGCAACTCCCTTTCGATACGGCGTAGTTCGGCACCGTGCGCGGCGATGGCGCCCGCCCGTGTTTCCGCCAGCTCCGCCACCCGCTCGGTGAGCCGCGCCGTGTCCGTGGCCGCATCCGTATGCGCGTCCGTGTCCATCGGGCCGGGCCGCCGACGGCGCAGATACGAGCCGAACGCCAAGGCGAGCGTGCACACCAGCAGGGCCATGGCCCGCACCGCGTGCCGCATCGTTCTCCCCATGCCGACGAGGCTAGAAGACCGGCCGGACGCACGCGGGAGAGCGAGCCGCCCCATCGACGGTGGAGCCCGCTACACCCCCGCCCCGGCGGCGAGCCCACGCCCGCCCGCGCGGTCCGGGATTCACCGGCATGGACGCATCAGGGTGCGGTAGCGCGCCGAGGAAGCCATGGTGGACGGACCGGTCCGCCGAGAAAGGCACCCGATGACGGATCTTCAGGAAGTGGACCGCATCGCCACGGCCGACCACCATTTGGCGGTCGTGACGACGACGCGCGCCGACAGCTCGGTCCAGGCATCGGTGGTCAACGCCGGGATCATCGGCCATCCGGTCTCCGGTGAGCAGGTGGTCGCCTTCGTCACCTACGGCCGCGCCAAACTCGCCCATCTGCGGGCACGACCGCGGGCCACCCTGGTCTTCCGCGCCGGATGGAACTGGGCCGCCGTCGAGGGCCGCACCGAGATCGCGGGGCCCGACGACCCGTTCCCCGGGGTCGATCAGGAGCGTCTGCGGCTGCTGCTGCGCGAGATCTTCACCGCCGCGGGCGGCGCGCACGACGACTGGGGCACCTACGACCGGGTGATGGCCGAGCAGCGCCGCGCCGCGGTCTTCGTCCACCCCGAGCGCGTCTACAGCAACTGACCCCCGAGGGCGGCCCTGGTCACGGCACCCGTGATGTCCACTCCGGCGAGCCGAACTTCCCGGCCGCCAGCAGCCGCGCCGCCGCCGACTCCTCGTCCGTCACCTTGCCGTCCGTGAGCCCGTACCGCCCGCGGAACGCGGCCACCATGCGGTCGATGACGGCCGGGCGCGGCAGCCCGGTCTGGCGGCGCAGCGGGTCCACCCGCTTGTCGGCGCTCGCGATGCCCTTGCCGGACAGCTTCTCCCGCCCGATGCGCAGCACCTCCACCATCTTGGCGGCGTCGATGTCGTACGACATGGTCACGTGGTGCAGCACCGCACCGCCGTGTGCCGCGATCCGCTTCTGCGCGGCCCCGCCGACCTTCCCGGCCTCCGTCGCGATGTCGTTCAGCGGCTGGTACCACGCCTTGACGCCCATCTCGCCCAGCGCGCCCAGCACCCAGTCGTCCAGATAGGCGTAGCTGTCGGCGAAGGACAGGCCGGAGACGAGCGACTGGGGGACGTACAGCGAGTACGTGATGGTGTTGCCCGGTTCGACGAACATCGCCCCGCCGCCGCTGATCCGCCGGACGACCGTCACCCCGTGCCGCTCGGCGCCCGCCGGGTCGACCTCGTTGCGCAGGGACTGGAAGCTGCCGATGATGACCGCCGGACGGTCCCATTCCCACACCCGCAGCGTCGGCGGCCGCCGCCCGGCGGCCACCTCGTCGGTCAGCACCTCGTCCAGGGCCATGTGCAGCGCCGGATCCTGTGGCCCCTCGTGGATGAGCTGCCAGTCGTAGTCCGTCCAGTCGGTGGCACGGGCCACCGCCCGCCGCACCGCGATGCCCACGGCCTCGGCGGAGAAGCCGAACATCACGGTGTCCGCGGGCAGTGCCGCCTCGATGCGGGCGGCGAGCGCCTGCGCGTCCGCGTCGGTGGGCGCGCCCTCCAGGGCCCGGTCGATGGCGTGCAGCGCCTCGTCCGGTTCCAGGAAGAAGTCGCCCGCGACCCGCACCCCGCGCAGCACGCCGTCGTGGACTTCGAGATCCACGACGACCAGCTTGCCGCCCGGCACCTTGTACTCACCGTGCATGCCTGCACCGCCTCCTGTTTCCGCCCCGGCGCTCTCGATCATTATCCCGCGCCGGGGGCGGCTTCGGTCGGCACCGGTGATCCGGCGGGGTCAGGCGCCCGTGGTCGAGCCCGGCCGGACGATCATGAGAATGGTCACCGTCGCCCACAGCAGGTTGAACGCGCCTGTGAACATGGCCAGTTGGGCGGTATCGGCCCGTTCCAGGGCCTTGCCCCCGCCGAGGCTGTCGATGAGCTCGTCCTGGCGGGGCAGGACGAAGGCGACCAGGACGCCGGCGGCCGCGGCCGTCAGCGCGATGGAGGCGGTGAGCCAGCCGCTGCTGAGGACGCCCATCACGGCGGCCGTGGCGAATCCGAAGACGGGCACGGTGAGGCCCAGCTTGGCGTAGACGCGGCAGATGCGGTGCAGAAGCCGGACCGTGCCCAGGTCGGCCTCGCCCTCGGCGGCTGTCGCCGCGGCAGCGTGGGCGTTGCGGGCCGCGGGCGGGAACATGCTGGCCGCGACGGTGACGGGGCCGATCGCGACGATGGCGGCCAGGACATGCAGGGAGAGCAGGATCTTGGTCATCGGGTGGTGTCCGGCTCCCTTTCGAACGTGGCAGGCACCGCGTCTCCTTCCGAGCGTGGGGCGGCTGGTGCGCGCCCCACGCTAGGGAGTCGCGAGAAGATCACCCAGGGGCTGGAACGACAGAAGTCAACGGATTCTCGCCAAGTCGGTCCCATCGGTCACCGGTGTGGAGACAGGGGAAGGTGGTCATCCGTCGATGTACTGCGCCACCCCGTGGCCGAACGACCAGTCGGCCGACTCGTTCTCGGTCAGGGTGATGAAGACATTTCGCGGCTCGGTCCCCGCGTACTCCTGGGCGAGCTCGGCGATCCGCCGGTACAGCGCCTGCTTCTGTTCCGGTGTGCGCCCCGAGCGCATCGTGAGCGCGATGTAGACGATGCCGTTGTCGCGGGGCACACCGAGGTAGTCGTCGTAGCGCAGTATGCCGCTGGTGCCGTCATGGCTGGTCAGGACCTGGAACCGGTCGTTGGGCGGGAAGCCGATGGTTTCCACCAGGGCGTCGTGCACGGCACGGCCGAGCGCGTCGAGCCGGTCGGGGCCGGCCCGCAGCGCGTCGATGCGGACGAAGGGCATGTCGGGGCTCTCTTTCGGGCGAGTCGGTCGGCGGAAGGTCACGGGCTCAGGGGCCACGGGCTCAGAGGACATGGGCTCAGCGGGCATGGGCTCAGCGGGCATGGGCTCAGCGGACATGGGCGGTGAGCAGGCCGAGCGCTCCGTCCATGGCCCGGGCGTACACCTCGGCCGAGTCGGCGGCGCGGGCCAGCACATAGCCGCCCTGCAACACCGCGACCAGCGCGGTGGCCGTGCTCGCCGGGTCGAGCCCGGTGTCCAGCTCGCCGTTGGCCCGGCCCTCCGCCAGCAGCCCGGCCAGCCGGTCGGTGAGCCAGGCGAAGGTCTCCTCGACCGGTCGGCGCAGATCCGGATCGGCCATCACATCCGGGTCCTGGGTGAGGCGGCCGACCGGGCAGCCCTTCAGGGCGTCCCGCTCCCGCCGCAGATAGGCGCTGATCCGCTCGACCGTGGTGCCGGGACCGCTGAACTCGGCCTCCGCCCTGCCCCTCAGCTCCTCGGCGCTGCGGCTGATCGCGGCGAGCGCCAGATCGGGCTTGCCGCGGAAGTGGTGGTACATGCTGCCCTGGCCCGCTCCGGATCGCTCCTGGATCGCCTTCGGGCTCGTGCCCACATAGCCGCGCTCCCACAGCAGCTCGCGGGTGCTTGCGATGAGTCGCTCCCGGGTGTCCATGAGGCAAGATCATACATACTAGTAGGTACAAATTGAAGCGCGCGGACGGCCCTCTGGGTGAGAGGATCACGCCGTACTGGGTGGGCTGGACCGGACGGTGGAAGGTGACGATGTACGCGATATCCCTGGGCGACGACGGTGCGGAGCTGCGCCCGCTCGAGCCGTGGCAGGCCGAGGAGTTCCTTACGCATATGGACCGGGGACGGGAATCCATCGGCCGGTACATCCCGCTGGCGGACGCCGTCTCCGACCTGGAGTCGGCCCGGGCGTTCCTCCAGGGATACGCGGACAAGGCGGCCTCCGACACCGGGCGGATCTATGGCATCTGGACGGACGGCAAGCTGGTCGGTGGAGTCCTCTTCCGGACGATGGACATCAACCAGGGCACCGCGGAGGCGGGTTGCTGGCTGGAGCCCTCGGCGGTGGGCAAGGGGCTGGTGACCCGGGCCTGCCGCGTGATCATCGACTGGGCCGTCGAGGAGCGGGGCATCCACCGCGTGGAGTGGATTGCCGCCGCCGCGAACGAGGCCAGCATCGCCGTGGCCCGGCGGCTGGGGATGACGAAGGACGGCGTGCTGCGGGAGAGCTATCTGCGCCGGGGCGAGTGGCAGAACAGGGAGATCTGGTCGGTGCTCGCACCGGAGTGGCGGGCGCACCGGAAGCCCTCCTGAACGGCGGCCCGGAAACCGTCCTGAACCCTGCGTCATGCACGCTGACGGCGGGGTCGGCGGGCAACGGTGATGCGCGCCACCTCCAGCATCCCCACCCCGGGGTCCAGCCCGCACAGCCGCCCCTCGTGCCCGTCCTCCCGCGCCCTGCGCAGCAGCGCGCCCGTTCCGCACCCCACGTCCAGGACGGAGCGGGCGGACATCACCAGGGGCAGGTAGAACGTGAAATCGCCGCGCTCGTCCCAGGGGCAGAACAGGTCGTACAGCGCGGCCAGCCGGCGATCGGAGAACTGTGTGTCCACCATGGCCGTCACAGTGCCCGTGGCCCGGCGGAGCCGCAAGGCCCGGCACCCGTCCGCGGCGTCGTGGGCGGGCCGTCCTACGATCGAAGGGGGCCCTTGCCGTCTCCGGGAGTTCTCGATGCCCGACCCGATGCCCGACTCGTCCGATCCGACGCCCGACTCGTCCGACCCGATGCCGGAATCGCTCGACCAGCGGCTGGAGACCATCGCGCGCCACCCCTTCCGTGCGAAGTTCCATCTGCGTGGTCGTGATCGGGCCACGGCCGAGCTGAATGGCCCGTCGACGATGCGCTGGCACGCGTACGACCTGATCGCCAAGCGGCTGGCCCCCGCCGAGCCGTACAAGGACGGCAAGCAGACGCCCTACCGCGGCCACCCCGTGTTCGTCGCCCAGCATGCGACCGCCACCTGCTGCCGTACCTGCCTCGAGCGCTGGCACCGGATCCCCAAGGGACGGGAGCTGAGCCGCGCGGAGCGGGCGTATGTGGTGGGGGTGATCTGCCGTTGGATCGAACGCGAGGTGGCGGCGGGCGGACGGTGAGGGATCAGCCCGGGACGCCGTCGAGCCCCAGTTCGCGGGCGGCGCGCGCGAGGGAGTCGTTCTGCTGCCGCGCGTAGAGCGCGAAGGGGTCCAGGACATCACGGCCGATGGCGCCGGAGAGCCATGCCGCGTCGTGGGCGGTGCCCTCCTGGCCGTTGTCCCGTACGCCCTCCCCGCTGAGGTTGGACTGGAAGATGCCGGCGGCGGAACGGGGCAGGAAGTCCTCGTAGACGATGGGCTCGGCCCGCAGCCAGCCCCGTTCCAGCAGTTCGCCGAGGGTGGCGGGCGGACGGCTGCCGTCGCGCGGGCGGTCCGGTGCCATGTGGTAGGTGAACCACCCCAACCCCCGGGCGGCCAGCTCCCGTTCGGTGTGGGGCAGATGCTCCTCCCATACGCCGCGGGCCAGTTCGCCCCGGTCCACCCCGGGGTGGCGGGCCACTTCATGGTCGACGAGGGTGAGCAGCCGGTCGTACAGGGCACGGCCGTCGTGGGTGAGGGCGATACCGCGGGCCTCGACCTCGCCGAAGCGCACCCGCAGGGCGCCGGTGGTGACGCCGCCGTCCGCGAGGCGCATCGCGCGGGGTTCGTCGAGGGCGCGGAAGGAGGTCTGGCGCAGCAGGACGTCGGGGCCCTTCCAAGCCGGTGGCCCCTGGATGGTGTCGATCATCCGGATGCCGCGGTCGGTCATCCGCCGGTAGAGCTCGTCGATGTCCAGGACACGCGGGGTGAGGTGGTTGATGTGGGTGCTGCGGACACCGCCGATGTCCGCGGCGACGGCGGAGATCCTCTCCAGGGTCTCGTACCAGACCTTGTCCACCGGCTCGGGTGACAACTCGAAGGCGGACACGGCGAGGTGGAGGAAGCGCTCGGCGCCCTCCTCGGGCAGCCCGTGCTCGGCCGTCGCACGGTCGGCCAGGGCGAGCAGCTCCGGCGGGAACAGCTCGCGGCCGGCCAGGAAGGTCTCCAGCCGGGAGCGCAGATCGGCGTCGAAGAACCGCGGGTCGGCGGTGGTGAGCAGGGAGGTGAAGACGCGGAAGGGGTTGCGCGCCAGCTCCTCCCCGTCCACCGGGCGGAAGGCGGTCGAGACCACGGGGACCGCGCTGGCGGCGGCCTCGCGCAGATCGTAGAAGCCGACCGGGTGCATGCCCAGGGCGCCGAAGACGCGGGCCACCTGCCCCAGCTCCTGAGGTGTTCCGACCCGGATGGCGCCGTGGCGTTCGGCGGTCACCCGGCCGATGGACCCCAGACGCTCGGCGTCGGCGCCCCGTGCGCGCAGCACGTCCTCGTTGACCTCGCGCGAGACGTCCACGAGCGTGGTGTACGCGGGGACTTCCCGGCCGTACATGTCGGAGAGCCGTGCCGCGAAGGCGGCGCGCAACTGCCACTGGCTGACCATGGGTGAATTCTGCCTTTCCGTCGGGGACGTGCCGGATCGGGGCGGGGATGCCGAGCCCGGTCCATAAGTTTTTTGCCACCCGCGGAGCCGATCGGTAAACCTCTCCGGCCCCGACCGCGTCTTGATCGGCAACGGACGCACAGCACCGGTGACCTTGGCAAGGCCGGTTTCCTGTCATCTATACACGACATGTATACATGGACTGCATACTCGCAGTGTATGCACTCGGTGTATAGCGGACAGCCGTGTGCTCCTGGGAACAACAGACGGAAAGGCATCCATGTACGGCAAAGCATTCGCTCCTGAGTACCAGGGCTCCCTCACCACCCTGTCTGTGAACTCCTCGCTGGTCGACGTGCTGGCGGCGGGCACCGAGCAGTTGCGGGCGGCCGAGCGGGGCGGCTCCCCGGGCGAGGCGGCCCGTGCGGGGCTCGCGGTCGCCGAGGCGCACCGGAGGCTGGGGCAGGTGGGCGAGGCCGACCGCGAGTGGAAGGCCAGTTACCGTGCGGCCCGTGCGGCGGGGGACGTCGGAGCGATGGCGTGGGCGCTGTGGAGCGGAGGCACGCTCGCCCGGCAGCGGGGCGCGCTGGCGCTGGCGTGGCGGCTGCTCGGACTCGCGGCCGAATTCGGCGAACGCGGCGGGGACATCGTCGTCCGTGGCTACTCGCTGGCCGGGATGGCGGAGACCGGCCGCATCCAGGGCGACTACGAGGCCGTGGGCGCGCTGCACGAGCGGCTCCTCGCCGAGGCACGCAAGCGCGGCGAGGCACGGCACACCGTATGGGCCCTGGAGGGCATCGCCCAGATGCACCGCAACACCGGGTCGTACGACTCGGCCTACGCGATGTTCCAGGAGGCCGCGGAGATAGCCGCGGGCGCCGACGACCGGCGCGGACACGCATGGGCGCTGCGCGGCATGGCCGACATCGTCTCCGTACGCGACGGGGATGTGGAGCGCGCACTGGAGCTGCTCTCCGGGGCCGAACTGACCTGCCGCGAGATGAACCTGGTGAGCGCGCTCGCGTACAACCACAAGATGCGCGGCAATGTGTTCTACCGCGCGGGGCGTTACGAGGAGGCCCGCGCGATGTACGAGCAGGCCCTGGAGGAGTTCCGCGATATGAGCGAGCCGCGCGGCGAGGGTCTCGCCCGGCTCGGGCTCATCAAGTCCCTGGCCCGGCTGGGCCGCGACCGCGCCCGGACCGACGAGGACCTGACCGAATTGGCCGCCGTGCTGGAGCGGATCGGGCTGCGGCACGCCCGCCGGATGGTGGACCGTGCCCGGGAGGAGTTCGGCCTCACGGAGGCGATGGAGGTGGCACTGTGACGACGGCGTTCCCCGTGCTCCTCGGGGCATACGAGACCACCACGGCTGCGCACGAGCCCACCGCGACCACGGACGGAACCGCCGCGACCGCCGGCGAAATCCTGCACCGCTGCCGGGAGTTGGTGCGCCCGGCGCTGACCGAGACGGTCGGCCGGCTGCACCCGTGGGTCGGCGAGATGGCCGCGTACTCCTTCGGCTGGTGCGATGTGGGCGGTACGCCCGCCGAGGGAACGGGCGGCAAGGGCGTGCGCCAGGCACTGGCCGTGCTGTGCGCGGAGGCCGCCGGGGCATCCGGCGAGGCTGCGGTGGCCGGAGCGGTGGCGGTGGAGCTGGTGCACACCTTCTCGCTGCTGCACGACGACATCATGGACGGCGACCAGACCCGGCGTACCCGCCCCACCGTGTGGAAGGCGTACGGGACCGGCCCGGCCGTGCTCGCCGGTGACGCCCTGTTCGCGCTGGCCGTGGAGGCACTGGCCGCTGTGCCCGGCGCCGGAGCCGCGGCCGCGGTGCGGCGCCTGAGCGTGGCCCTGGGCGACCTCGTCCGCGGCCAGGCGGACGACCTGCTCTTCGAATCGCGCCCCTGGACCGGCCCCGAGGCGGTCGGACCGGAGGAGTACCGCACGATGGCCGAGCACAAGACCGGCGCGCTGCTCGGCTGCGCCGCCGCCCTGGGCGCCGCGCTCGCCGGGGCGCCGGAGAGCACCGCGGCCACCCTGGACCGGGCCGGACGGCATATGGGCGTGGCGTTCCAGGTGGCGGACGACCTGCTGGGCATCTGGGGCGACCCCGCGGTCACCGGCAAACCCGTCCACCGCGATCTGCGGCAGCGCAAGAAGACCTTCCCCGTACTCGCCGCCCTGAGCGCCCGCGGCCCCGGCGCCTCGGCCGCCGGGCAGTTGGCCACGCTCCTGGAGGAGTCCCCGGACACCCCGGACGACGCCACCACGCGCCGGGCCGCCGATCTGGTCGAGCGGGCCGGTGGCCGCTCGGCGGCCTTGGCGGAGGCCGACCGTCACATCGCCGCCGTGGAGAGGTGCCTGGACGGTCTGCCGCTCGCGCCTCGCGCGAGCGCGGAGCTGCGCACCCTGCTGGGCTTCCTCGCGCGGCGCGACATCTGACCTGGCGGGGGATGGCGCGCCCCCTTGCGACGGATGCGCATGCCACTCGGGTCCGCGAAACCCTAGGCGACAGCGGGGTGCTCCCGCTGATGTTCGTGTACTTCGCCGCCATCGCGGTGGCCGGCGTATGCGCGGTCACCGCCCTCCGGGGGTAGAAGGTCCGACTACACCGTCACGAGAGGAGAGGACGACACATGACACGCATCGTGCGCTTCGCCGATGACGCAGGGACCGTCCGGACGGGAGTGGCCGACGACACCGGCGGGGTACGAGCCTTCCCCGGAGCGCCGCTCATCGCCGAGCTGCTGCGGCTGCCCGTGGCGGAGCTGCGGGCCCTGGTGGAGAACACCGTCGCCGGACCGGCGGCCGTCCATGAGCCGGACGTCCTGCCGCTGCCGCCGCTGGACGGGCTGATGGAGCTGTGGGCGGCGGGGGTGACGTATGAACGCTCGCGCGAGGCCAGGGTGGAGGAGAGCACCGAACAGTCGGTGTACGAGCGGATCTACGACGCCGAGCGCCCCGAGCTGTTCTTCAAATCGCCGCCCTGGCGGGTGGTGACCGACGGCGAGCCGATCGCCGTACGGGACGACTCCGCGCTGAACGTCCCCGAGCCCGAACTGGCGCTGGTGCTCAACCGGCACGGCGAGACCGTCGGCTATCTCGTCGCCGACGACGTCAGCTCACGGTCCATCGAGGGCGAGAACCCGCTCTACCTCCCCCAGGCCAAGATCTACGCCGGAAGCGCCGCCGTGTCCCCGGCCATCGTGCCCGTGTGGGAGATCGACGCGCCCGACGCGCTGGACATCACCATGGCGGTATGGCGCGACGGCGAGGCGGCCTACCGGGGGTCCACCTCCACCGCCGCGTTCCACCGCACCCCGCAGGGGCTGGTGGACCATCTGTGGCGCTCCCAGCCCTTCCCCGACGGCGCCGTGCTGTCCACCGGCACCGGCATCGTGCCGGCGCTCGACTTCACCCTCCACGCCGGGGACGTGGTGGAGATCTCCATCGAAGGGGTCGGCACCCTGCGCAACCCGGTACGGGCCCGGCAGTCCGACCTGGACTGGCTGGTGGAGGCCATCAACCATCCGCTGACCCGCCGGGCCCACCGCAGCGCCTTCCCGGAGTGATCCGCCGCCGCGGCGGCGGCGTACGGGACCGCCGTGGCCACCGGCGCATTCCGGTCGCGTGGCCGCTGACCTGCGGTGTCACCGCCGAAGCAGCCACGGTCGGGTCCTCCGCGTCCATGCTGTAGAACGTTTGCTCGATTACGCGGGTACGCTGCACATATGGGTGCGTATCTCCAAGGCTCGCTCTTCGACCAGACCGACGACATCGGTCTCGGCTCGCTGCGCGGGATGCGCAGGACCGAGCTCGGGTCCGGGGCCTGGATCGATCTGCTGCCCGGGTGGCTGAGGGGAGCGGACGACCTGTTCTCCCGGCTCGTCGCCGAGGTCCCCTGGAAGGCCGAGCGGCGGCACATGTACGAGCAGGTGGTGGACGTCCCACGGCTGCTGTCGTTCTACGGCGCCGAGGACCCGCTGCCGCACCCCGTCCTGTCCGAGGCCCGGGAGGCGCTCTCCACGTACTACGCCACCGAGCTGGGGGAGCCCTTCACCACGGCCGGGCTGTGCTACTACCGCGACGGCCGGGACAGCGTGGCCTGGCACGGCGACCGCAACGGCCGCGGCGGAAGCGAGGACACCATGGTCGCCATCCTGTCCGTGGGCGCGCCCCGGGACCTGCTGCTCCGCCCGCGTGGCGGCGGCAGCGCCATGCGACGGCCACTCGGCCACGGCGATCTGCTGGTGATGGGCGGCTCCTGCCAGCGGACCTGGGAACACGCGATCCCCAAATCCTCCCGCGCCACCGGCCCGCGGATCAGCATCCAGTTCCGCCCCAGCGGCGTGCGATGAGGCCGACTGCCTGGCCACCCGACCACCCCGGCCACGGCCGTCCGCCGTCCGTCCCCGCCGTGATTGTTACGCTGCGGCGGTGATTCCGCCGACCGTCGACGAGGCGCGTGCGCTGCACGAGAAGTACGCGCCGACGCGTGCGGCCCTGGACCTCGTGTACACCCACTGCGAGATCGTCTACCATATCGCGGAGCAGCTCATGGCGCGCGCCGGGCTACGGCTCGACGCCTCCCTCGTTCGCGCGGGGGCGCTGCTCCATGACATCGGTGTGTATCGGCTCTACGATCACACGGGCCGGCTCGACGAGGGCGGCTACATCCGCCACGGAGTCCTCGGCCACGAGATCCTCCGTCAGGAAGGCTTTCCGGAGCCCCTGTGCCGCTTCTGCTCCCACCACACGGGCGTCGGCATCACCCGGGACGACATCCGCGCACAGAAGCTGGATCTCCCTGCGGCCGACTACACGGCCGACACCACCGAGGAGCAACTGGTGATGTACGCGGACAAGTTCCACAGCAAGACCTCGCCACCGAAGTTCCTCACCGCCGACTCGTACGCCACCCATGTGCGGAGATTCGGCGGCGCCAAGGTCGATGGATTCCAGCTTCTGCGCGAGCGGTTCGGCGAGCCCGACCTCACGTCCCTCCAGGCGCGGTACGGCCACTCGCCGGGCTGAGCCTGGGCTCGGGCGCGGCTGGTTTTGGTCCAGACCATTGACACCTATGGCTCGGGGCGCTGTCATGGGGGACCGTCAGCTCTGGAGCGTGCCCTCAGGCGGACGCCCTCGGGTGGATGCCCCCATGTGGATGTCATGGTCACCGCCGCGGCCGGCTGACGAACGGCCCACCCGCGCTCACATCACACCACCACAACCCGAAGTGAGGTTCTCCGCCATGCGCAAGGGAAGGCTGATCGGCCGAGTGGCGGCCGCCGCCGTCGCACTGACCGCCGTGCTGGGTGTCGCCCCGGCGAGCACCGCCGCGACCAGCGACACCCCGCCGGCCGGTGAGAACTGCTGGGCGACGCACTACGGCTACATACCCCCCGGCGCCTATACCGCCAGCGGCGAGCTCTTCGACAACACCGCGGACACCGCGGCGACTTCTCTGAGCCGCGATCCGCAACTGCCGTTCGGGACCAGGGTGAAGGTCACCAATGTCGCGAACAACGCGTCGCTGGTCGTACGCGTCAACGACCGCGGCACCTTCGCGTGGACCCCGTCGGTGCCCAAGTGCCTCGACCTGACCGACGGGGCGTACGCCCGGCTCGGCGGCGTGCTCAACCCGGACTCCGGCCACATTGTGGTCAAGGAGGAGATCGTGCCATGAGCCGATGAAGGCGGCCGATTTCACGCCGTACGACGGCCGGGTGCGACCGTCGTACGCCGGAGGCTTCCCTCTTTCCGGGGGCCATCCACCGGAAGCGCTACCCACCGACGTCAGGGGCAAGTACTCTCCGTGGCGACACGGGAACGTGATAGGTGCGATGAAACGGGGTAGCGGGGGTGCGGGTGATGGCGGAGGCCGGTGACCGGGTCGCCGACCGATATCTCCTCCAGGAGCCCATCGGGAGAGGCGGAATGGGCGTCGTCTGGCGGGCCCACGATGAGCTGCTGGACCGCCAGGTCGCGGTGAAGTGTGCCCGTCCGGACGACGACCGCGCGGCGCTGCGACTCACCAACGAGGCACGCAACGCCGCGCGGCTGCACCATCCGCATATCGTCTCGGTGTTCGACTTCGTGGAAGAGAGCGAAGTCTGCTGGATCGTCATGGAGTACGTGTCCGGAGGCAGCCTCGCCGACATGGTGCGCGACCGTGGTGCGCTCACCCCGGAGGAGGCGGGCTCCATCGGCTGCCAGATCGCCACCGCGCTGGCGAAGTCGCATGCCGAGGGCGTGGTGCACGGCGATGTCACCCCGGAGAACGTCCTGATCACCGAGGACGGCGTCGCCAAGCTGACCGACTTCGGCATCTCCCGGGCGCTGTGGAGCGAGGCCACCATGACCCGGACCGGCGGGGTGCGCGGCAAGCCGCCGTATCTGCCGCCCGAGGTGGCCAGGGGAGAGGCGGCCGACCGGAAGTCCGATGTCTTCTCCCTGGGCGCGACGCTCTACGCGGCGATCGAGGGACGGTCCCCGTACGGCGAGGCATCGCACCCCATGGCCTATGTGGCGCGGGCCATCGAGGGCTATATCGAGACCCCGCACCGGGCCGGTCCGCTGGTGGACCCGCTCAGCGCGCTGCTGAACGTGGAGCCGAAGCGGCGCCCCGCCGCCGATCAGGCCGCACGGTTGCTGCGGCGGGTCGCCCCGTCGTCCCCCCACCTCGAACACATCGAGGACACCTACGAGGACCCGCACGACGGCGACACGCTGGACCGCACCCCGTTCACGATGCGGCTGCTGCCGCCGTCGGTGCGAGGGGCATGGCGCCGTCCCACCCGCCGGGTGGTGATCACCGCGACCGCGGTGGGCACCGCCGCGGCCCTGGTGGCCTGGGCCGCCCTCGTGGGCCCCTGGGGCGACGGGCACTCCGACGAGAGCGGCCGGTCCGGGCAGGACGGCGGGCGTGGCGCGTCCGGTACGGGCGACGCGCTGTCACACGCGGGACGGGCCGGCACCGTGGGCGACGCGCGGACGGCCGACCCCTGCAAGCTGCTCAACGCCGCATCGCTCAGCCGCTTCGGCGAGACCGTCATCGACCCGGACTACGGCGAGATCGACCGATGCGATGTCCTGCTGCACGGCGAAAGCGGCGATGACATCGCGGATGTCCAGCTCAACTTTGACGCCGACCCGCCGGAGCCGGGCGGCGATGTGCCCACCCGAAGGATCGGCAACGTCACCGTCGGCGCCTTCCAGCGCGAGGGGGACGAGTGCGTCCGGAACATCGCGTCCGCCGACCGGAAGCAGATCTGGATCATCACCGAGCGGCTGGACACCCCGGCGCCCGACCCGTGCCAACTGGGCGACGCCGCCACCGACTACGCGGTCAGTGTGCTGGACCGCGGCCAGGTCCCCCGGCGCTCGGGGCAGCCGGTCGCGAGCTCCCTGGTCCGCGGAGACGCATGCCGGCTGCTGGACGGCGACGAGCTCGAGCGGATCGCCGGTATGCGGGTGAAGGACCGCGACCCGGGCTTCGGGAACTGGCGGTGCGAGTGGGCGGACAGCTCGGACGACGCGGGAGTGGAGCTGGAGTTCACCCGGGACAATGAATTCTCCCCGGAGGACGGGCAGCGGGCGGAGATCGACGGGAAGCTGAGCTCCGTGTCGCCCAAGGAGTGGGACGACGACTCATGCCTCGTCCGGATGCTGCACCGCTCGTACCGCGACTACCTCGGTGACGACACCGTCGAGTTGATGTCGTTGAACGTCTACGGGCCGAAGCCCACCAAAAAGCTCTGCCGGACCGCCAAGGCGCTCGCCGCCACGGCCGCGAAGAAACTCCCGAGCTCATGACCACACCCCCCGGCAGCGACCGCCGCACCACCGGCCGGGCCCCCGCCGCCCGCCACCCCGCCACCGGCCGTCACGCCGCGGGCGGCCGCCTCCTGCCCGCCGCACACGGCAGCCTGGCCCGCGGTGTGACCGCGCCGGTGCCGGGCACCGCCTTCGCCCTCTCGCTGATCGGTGGTATGACCCTGGGCCCCGGCGACGGCCGTGAGCTGCTCTTCGGGCGGAACCGCCCCGAGGTGCACGTCTGCGTGGGCGAGGACGACCCCCAGGTCAGCCGCTGCCAGGGCAGACTGACCCACCGCCACGGCCGCTGGTGGGTCGCCAACAGCGGCCGGCTGCCCCTGCGCTTCCCGACCCGGCTGCTCTTCACGGGCGAGGAGCCACTGCCCCTCGAAAGCGGCTACACCCCGCTGTTCGTCCGGGGCTCGCGCGACCGCGAGCATCTGCTGGAGGTCTTCGTCAGCGGCCCCGAGGCCGAGCGGCCCGTAGCCCTGCCCGGGGAGGTCACCCGCCCGCCCCGGGTATGGGTGCTCACCGACGAGGAGAAGCTCGCGCTCGTCGTCCTCGGCCAGCGGTATCTGCTCCACGAACCCCGGCCGCAGCCCCTCACCTGGAAGGTGACGGCCGCCCAGCTCGCGGAGTTGCGCCCCGGCGAGGGCTGGCGGGAAAAGCGCGTCGAGCACCTGGTCAACCGGGTCCGCATGATGCTGTCGCGGGACGGAGTGCCCTGGCTGACCCGCGAGGAGGTCGGTGAGCCGGTCGGCAACGCGCTCAACGACCACCTCATCCGCGCCCTGATGATGTCGACCACGCTCGTCCCCCCGGACCTGGCCCTGATCGACGCCGCCTGACCGCTCACCCCGCGCCCGCCGCCGCACCGGTCATTCGGTGTCCGCGCCGATGGCCTCCAGCATCGGGAGGCGGGCTGCCTGACGCCCCGGCCAGAGCGAGGCGAGCACACCGATCGCGGCGCTCGAGAAGAAGAAGAGGGCCGCCCTGTCCCATGGGATGACGAGCGGAACGACCTCCTGGCCGAGGACGGCCGCCGCGCCGATGGCCGTACCGGCGACGACACCGAGCGCGGAGCCGAAGAGCGAGATGGTCACCGACTCCAGGCGCAGCACCGATCCCACACCGGCGCGGTCCAGCCCGATGGCCCGTAGCAGTCCGATCTCCCGCACCCGCTCGAAGACGGCCATGCCCATGGTGTTGACCACCCCGAGGGCGCCGATCAGCACGGTGACGCTGAGCATGGCGTACATGATGTTGAGGAACGGCGCGGACCGCGCGGTGGCGGCGGCCCTCGCGTCGGCGTGGTCCTGGACGAGCAGTGCCGGGTTGTCCAGGGTGCGCCGGATCTCGTCCTGGAGCGCGGCGGTGCGGCCGGGGGCGGCCTTGACCAGGACCGAGCTGATGGTCGGCCGGTCCTCGGCGCCGGCCGGACGCGGCAGGGCGCGGTCGGAGACGAGGGCGGGGGTCAGATCGTCCGGGCCGTCGTAGATCGCCACGACGGGCAGGCTCGTCGGAGTGCCCGGCTCACCCGAGCTCGCGCCGGTGAAGCTGCCGGTGACGCGGGAGCCGAGCCGCCAGCCGCGGGCGGCGGCCAGCTCCTCGGTGACGGCGATGCCATGGCCGAGGCGGTCCAGCGAACCCTCGCGGACGGAGAGCGATGCCGCACGTTCCACCGCGGCGGGGTCGACCGCGGTGACCGCCAGGGACGGCTTGTGCGGGACGTCGAGGTAGGTCTGGATGATGGGTGTGACGGCCTCGGCGTCGGTGAGCCGCCCCACCCGGGCCGCCGTGTCCTCGCCGATCTCCCCGAAGTCGACGGCCGTGATCCGCAGGTCCGAGGTCATGGAGCTGTCCACCTCCTGCTCGTCGAAGCGGTTCAGGGAGGTGACGGCCACGGTGACGGCGGTGACCATCGCCAGGCCGACCATCAGAGTGGTCGCCGTGGCCGCCGTACGCCGTGGATTGCGGCGGGCGTTCTCCACCGCCAGCTTGCCCCGGATGCCCGCCAGCCGGGTCAGCGGGGAGCGCAGCAGCCCGGTGACCCCCAGGGCGAGCAGCGGGGTGAGGACGATCAGGCCGACCAGCAGCAGGGGCACGGCACCGAAGAGGAGGTTCGGCTCGCCGATTGCGGCGGCGACCAGCAGCGCTCCGCACGCGGTGACGATCAGCCCGATGGTGTTACGGCGGCGCAGCGATGCGGCGGTGGACGGCTGGACGGTCCGCAGCGCCGCCACCGGCGGTACGGCCGCCGCCCGGCGGGCCGGGACGTAGGCGGCGAGGACGGTGACGCCGATGCCGACGGCGAAGGCCGCGATGAGCGCCTTGGCGGACCACGCCTGCACGGTGGCGCTCCCCACACCGGAGGCGTCGAACAGGCTGCCCATCAGGTTCGCGGCACCGATGCCCAGCCCGTAACCGAGGGCCGAGGCGGCGGTGCCGACCAGGGCGGCCTCGGCCAGGACCATCCGCATCACATGGCTCCTGGTGGCGCCGACCGCCCGCAGCAGCGCGTGTTCCCGGGCACGGGCCGCGCTGAGCATGGTGAAGGTGTTGGCGACCAGGAAGGTGGAGACGAACAGGGCGACACCGGCGAAGCTCAGCAGCAGTGTGGTGAGCTTGTCCGTGTCCTGCTCGGAGGCGGCGCCGGACTCCAGCTCCGCGCGGGTGGCCGCCCGCAGGCCGGACGGCAGCAACTTATGTGCCTGCTGGGCGAGTTGGACATCCGTCGTGCCGTCTGCGGCGGTCAGGGTGATCGCCGAGTAGCCGTTCGGCGTGGGGGCGAAGTGCCGTTGTGCGGTGGCGGTGTCGAAGGCGGTGAGCGTACCGCCGGAGTCCACACGGCTGTCATGGGCGGTGAAGACGCCGACCAGCCGCGCGTCGCGGGCCGTGCCGCCCACGACGATGCGCACCTTGGCGCCCACCCGGTACCCGGCGCGCTCGGCGGTCCGCCGGTCGACGGCGATCTCGTTGGCGCCATGGGGTCCGTGGCCCGCGGTGAGCGGATAGCGGACGTCCTTGCCGCTCTCGTCGGGCACATAGTTGACGCCCGCGGCCTGGTGGAGATCGCCCACCAGAGTGCCGTCGGAGCCGACGAGGAACGAGGGGCCCTCCACCACACCGCGTGCCGCGGCCGCCGAAGGCAGCGCCCGCAGCCGTCGCAGAAGCGCGTCATCGAGCGGGTGTGCTTCGGAGGAGCCCGCGGCAGAGGAGTCCGCGGTGATCGAGACGGACGCATCGGGCTGGGAGTTGGCGTGTGCGCGGTTCACGGCCGCCTGGACGGAGTCGCCGTAGAGCAGCGACCCGGTCACGAAGGCCACGCCGAGCACGATGGCTAGGGCGGGCATCGCGAAGCGGAGCCGATGGGATCGGAGGGTGCGCAGAGCGGTGCGGAACATCGACTGCCTTCGGAAGGGACAACGGTCGGAAGGGGCGTGGCGGATCGCGCTCGAGCGCTCTCCGGCCGCCCCGGATGCCATCCTTCGCGAGAGCGCGGCGCGGCGGATCCACCGGATTGCCGAAGCGATCCGCGTACCTTCCCCGGCTTCCTCGGTCGAAAGTCTGATGTGGCGACGGCGGCCGGGCCGTAGCGTGACCTGCCATGATCTCCGATTTCCGGTCCAGCTTCCGGCCCCTGTCCGGGTCCCGCTTCCGTTTCCGGCATCTGTGGCTGGGCCTGGTCGGCGTCAGCCTGGTCGTCCTGGTGGTCCTGGAGGGGCTGAACGCGCCGCATCCGGCGATGGCCGCGGCGACGATGGTGTCCGGGGTGCTGTGCCTGGCCGCGCTCGCCGTGCCGGAACGCCTCCTCGCGCGCTGCGCCATCGGCGCGGCGGCCGTCTCCTGCGCGCTGACCTTGGTGGAGGCGCAGCTCTCCCAGCGTCCCCCGAACACCCCGGGCCTGGTGGAGCTGGGTGTGCTGCTGCTGCTCATCACCCGCGCCGTGCGGCGCTGCCCGCCCCTGCGAGCGGTCGGGCTGGTCGCGGGATCCACACTCGCCGCCGTGGTTCTTCCCCTGCGGATCGAGGAGAGGAACAGCAACCTGCTGAATCTGATCGCCGTCATCGCGGTCTGCGCCATGCCGTTCATGGTGATGGTGGGGCTGTGTCTGCGTCTGTACGACACGCTGCGGGAGCGGGAGCGCGAAGCCATCCGGCAGGGGCAACGCCTTGAGCACGCACGGGAGTTGCACGATTTCGTAGCCCACCACGTGACGGCGATCGTCGCCCAGACCAAGGCCGCGCGCTTCACGGCCGCGGCCGGGCACACCCAGTCCCCGGAGGACCTGGACCGGATGCTCGCCCAGATAGAGCGGGCCGGATCCCAGGCGCTGGGGTCGATGCGCGCCATGGTCTCCAGCCTGCGGGACCACACCACCGCCTCCGCCACCACCCGGCCCACGGGCGATCCTGCGGGGCTGCGCGGGCTGCGCGACCTCACCGAGGAGTTCTCCGAGGTGGGGCCGCCCGCCGAGCTGGCCCTCGCCCCGGAACTCGCCGACCGGCCGCTGCCGCCCGGCATCCTCACCACCGTCCACCGGGTGGTGCAGGAGTCGCTGACCAATGTGCGCAAGCATGCCACCGGGGTCGGCCGGGTCGAGGTGCGGATCGGTGTGCGGCCCGGCGCCCCGGAGCAACTGGAGGTGTCGGTCGTGGACGACGGGCAGGGTGGCGCCTCGCCCGCCGCCGAGCGGTCGGTCGAGGGGAGCGGCTACGGTCTGGTCGGCCTGGCCGAGCGGGTCGAGAAGGTCAATGGGCGTATCACCACAGGGCCACGGGACGGCGGCGGCTGGCACGTCGTGGCGGTCCTCCCGCTGAACAAGGCGGATAGGGCGGACAGCGCGGACAAGGCGAACACGGCGGACAGCGCGTACGCGGCGATCCTGGGCAAGGTGGCCCCGAACGTGGCCTCCTCCGGCTGACGGCCCGCGCGCCTGCGATCATGCATGACATGACGATCCAGGTGCTCATCGCCGACGACCAGGAGATGGTCCGTGCCGCCTTCCGCATGATTCTCGACTCCCAGCCGGATATGCGGGTGGTCGCCCAGGCGGCGACCGGTGTCGAGGCGGTCGAGCAGGCCCGCCGGCTGCGGCCCGACGTCTGCCTCCTGGACATCCGCATGCCCGAGCTGGACGGTCTGGAGGCCACCCGGCTCCTCGCCGGGCCCGATGTGCCGGACCCCCTCAACGTCCTCATCGCCACCACCTTCGACCTCGATGAGTACGTCTACCGGGCGCTGCGCAACGGCGCGTGCGGCTTTCTGCTCAAGGACGGCGCGCCCGGCCTGCTCACCGAGGCGGTGCGGGCCGCGGCCTCGGGCAACTCGCTGATCTCCCCGTCGGTGACCGTCCGTCTGCTCGCGCACATGGGCCCCCACCGCGACCGGTCGGCCCCCTCCGAGGCCCGTCCGGCCGGCCGGGGGACGGTCGGGCCGCAGGGCCTGAT
This sequence comes from Streptomyces sp. CY-1, assembly GCF_047218265.1. Lineage (NCBI taxonomy): Bacteria > Bacillati > Actinomycetota > Actinomycetes > Kitasatosporales > Streptomycetaceae > Streptomyces > Streptomyces sp. CY-1. The sequence goes on along the minus strand of NZ_CP178393.1, from coordinate 992,754 downwards.
CGAGCCGCTGACCCAGCGGGAACGCGAAGTGGTCCGGCGGGTCGCCCGCGGTCGTACCAATGAGGAGGTGGCCGTCGATCTGCATGTCACCCTGTCCACGGTCAAGACCCACCTCGGCAACGTCCAGCGCAAGCTGGCCGCCCGCAACCGCGTCGAGATCGCGGCCTGGGCCTGGGAGCACGGCATGGTGGACCAGTCCTGGACGAGTGGTGGCGGGTGACCCGCCCGGCGGTATTCCCTGATGTGCGCGCGCTACCAGGTGCGGGCAGCGCGCTGAAGGCGCTCGCGGACCCGGGCCACGTCCGGGTTGGCGTCGGCCCCCGGCCGCTGTACGAGGAAGAGCGTGTTGAGCGGCGGCTCATCGGGCTCGTGGAGCAGAACGAGCCCGCCGGATGTGAGTTCGTCCTGGCAGAGGTAGCGGGGGAGCACGCTGTAGCCCGCGCCCGCGGCGACGGCCGACACGGCCCCGCGCAGGTCCGGCACGGTCACCGCGGCCTGGGCGGTGAGCCGCTTGCCGAAGACATTGCGCCAGTACCGGCGGGCGATGGGGAGGTCCTCCGCGTAGGTGATCAGCGGTACATCACGGACGGCGGCACACGGCCCGTCGGCCGCCAGCCGCTCCCCGATGCGCCGGGCCCAGCCGGGCGAGGCGACCAGCACATAGTCCTCGTCCGCCAGCGGCAGCGCGGTCAGCGCCCGGCCGCCGGGGCGTCTGGTGGAGATCACGAGATCGTGGTGTCCGGCGCGCAGCGCGTCCAGCAGCGGATCGGTCAACCCCATCGTGATCCGCAGCCGCAGCCCCTCGGCGACCAGCGAGGCGAGTGCGGGCAGGGCGCGGGCGCACAGCAACTCGGCCGGCCCGGCCAGATGGACCGGGACGGCGCTTCCGGTGAGTACGGTGCTCCGGCCGCCGAGGGAGGCGAGGGCGTCGAGTGGCCCGGCGATCTGCCCGGCCAGATCGTGGGCGAGGTGGGTGGGTTCCGCACCGCGCGGCAGCCGGGTGAACAGCTCGCGCCCGGTCTGCTGCTCCAGCGTGCGGATCTGGGCGGTGACGGTCGGCTGGGAGAGCCCGAGCAGCGGCGCCGCGGCGGTGAACGAACCGGAGCGGTAGACGGCCAGAAAGGTGCGCAGCAGATTCAGATCGGCATGCGGCGGCATCCGCCCACCGCCGATGACGAGGTCGCCGTCCTGGTGTGCTCCGTCCTCCATGCCGCCCAGCATAGAGAGGCGCACGGCTCTTCCTTCCATCGGAATCCCGATGGCGACGATCGACTCACCTATTGGCATTTCGATGCCCAGTGGATCTACCTTCGAGCACGCCGCCAGGACGGCGGCGACACAAGGGGGCGGCAACGCCCCAGGAGATCCCAGCGATCACCGTACGGCGGGTGATCGCATCGAGGAGTGAGCATGGCGAGGATCCTGTTCGTGATGACCGGTGCCGACCAGTGGACACTGGCCGACGGCACCAAGCACCCCACCGGCTACTGGGCCGATGAGGCCGTTGCCCCCTACGAGGCGTTCAAGGCCGCGGGCCACGAGATCACCGTGGCCACCCCCGGCGGCGTCGTCCCGCCCGTCGACGCCGCCAGCCTCAGCCCCGAGGCCAACGGCGGCCCGGAGAACGCCGCCAGGATCAGGAGCGTCGCCGAGACCGCCGCCGAGTTCCACGCCCCCATCGCGCTGAGCGAGGTGCGCCTGGACGAGTACGACGCCGTCCACGTCCCCGGCGGCCACGGCCCCATGGAGGACCTCGCGGTCGACGCCGACGCGGGCCGGATCCTCACCCAGGCGGTACGCGGCGGTATGCCGGTGAGCGTGGTCTGCCACGGCCCGGCCGCGCTGCTGGCGGCGGTCACCGAGGACGGCACCCACGCCTACGCCGGCTACACCATCACCGCCTTCACCAATGAGGAGGAGACGATGGCCGGCAACGCCGACAAGGCCAAGTGGCTTTTGCAGGACCGCCTGACCGAGGCGGGCCTGACGGTGCGCGTCGGCGAGCCCTTCGCACCGCATGTGGAAGTCGACCGCAATGTGATCACCGGCCAGAACCCGGCCTCCTCCGGCCCGCTCGCGGACGAACTGCTCAAGAAGCTCGGCTGACCGCTCATCCCTCGTCCCCGTCCACCGCACCGGTGGACGGGCCGTGGTCCGGACAACCGGCTAGGAGCTAGGGGGCGCGGAGGGCTTGGTCGGCGGTTGCCAGCCCTGGGTGAGGATGTCGAAGATCGCGTCGACCGCGGCTCGGCGGTCCTGCCGGCCGCGGGCCAGGGTCGGGATCTCGAGTACGAATCGGGCAAGGGTCACACATGCGAGGTCGTCGTGGTCGACGCCGAACTCGTCGGCGATGGCCGCGCCGAGGCTGTCGGTGTGCCGGGTCCACATGTGTTCGGCATATGTGCGCAGTGCCGGTGTGGAGTCCACCAGGTTGGTGAACTCGGCCATCCGCGGATGCGCCGTGATCGGCAGCCAGGAGTCGAGGACATGCTGCCGGAGGGCGTCGAGGATGCTCTGACCGGCGGCTCGTTGCCGCACCGCCGCGTTCAGTTGCGACTCCCGGTCCTGCTCCTGGTCGAATACCAGCGCTTCCTTGCCGGTGAAGTGCTTGAACACCGTCGTCGTCGACACATCGGCCGCGTCGGCGATGTCACGGATGCTCACCTGGTCGTAGCCACGCTCCAGGAAGAGCTGTAGCGCGGCGTCGGCGATCGATTGGCGGGTGGCCGCCTTCTTGCGTTCGCGGCGGCCGACGGGGGGCTCGGTCATGGCTTGAGCATATCCGATAGTTGCATCGAGGGCTAAGTTGACTCGTTGCACTTTTCTACTGGGTCTGCTTTTCTGAGGTCGGCGAGAACCCGAGCGGCACCTCTGCCTCGGCATGCTCCTCGCCCCTCTTCGCCGGTGAAAGGAACCACCATGACCTCTCCCGAACCCGCCCATGCCCGCATCAGCGTCATCGGTGCCGGGCCCGGCGGTCTGACCTGCGCCCGCATCCTCCAGCAGCGCGGCATAGCGGTCACCGTCTACGACCGCGAGTCGGGCCCCGGCGCGCGCAACCAGGGCGGCACCCTCGACCTGCACGCGGACAACGGCCAGATCGCCCTGCGCGAAGCCGGTCTGCTCGACGAGTTCTTCAAACTGGCCCGCCCCGAGGGGCAGGAAATGCGCAAGATCGACCCGGCCGGCGCGATGACGTTCCATCACGTCCCGCAGGTCGACGAGCTGTTCAAGCCGGAAATCGACCGCGGCCAACTGCGCACCCTGCTGCTCGACTCCCTGAAGCCGGGAACCGTGCGGTGGGGCCGCGCCCTGGACAGGGTCGGCGGGCCCGCCGACGGACCGCGGCAGTTGTCCTTCGCCGACGGCACGACCATCGAGACCGACCTGGTCATCGGCGCCGACGGTGCCTCTTCCCGGGTGCGCCCGGCCGTGTCCCCGGCCGTCCCCGAGTACACCGGGGTGAGCTTCCTGGAGGCATGGTTCTCCGACGTCGAGAACCGGCACCCCGACATCGCCGAGCTGGTCGGCTCGGGCAGCGCCGGCGCGGCCGACGGCGACCGCGGCCTGTTCGCCCAGCGCAACAGCGGAGACCACATCCGCGTCTACATCATCCGGCGAGCCCCGGTCGACTGGCTCGCCATGAGCGGCCTGACCACCGACGACACCGACGGCATCCGCGCCCTGCTCCTCGACGAGTACGCCCACTGGTCGCCCCGTATGCGCCAGATGATCAGCACCAACGACGGCCCCTACGTCGACCGCCCGCTCTTCGCCCTCCCGGTCCCGCACACCTGGGAACACGACCCGACGGTGACCCTGCTGGGCGACGCCGCCCACCTGATGCCTCCGCTCGGTGTCGGCGTCAACCTCGCCATGCTCGACGCGAGCGAACTCGCCCTCGCCCTCGCGAACGCGGCCACCGTCGACGACGCCATCCGCGGCTACGAGAAGACCATGCTTCCCCGCTCCATCGAGATGGCCAGGGCCCTCGAAGGCGGCGCCGAGCACCTGCTGTCCGCCGACCTACCCGACGGCTTCTGAAGGCAGAGGTGAAACGGCCCAGTTGTCGCGTCTCAGGTGGGCCCGGCCGTCGTGCCCCGGATGACGAGGTGCGGGGCGACCACGGCCTCGTCGGTGGGTGTCCGCTCGCCCTCCAGGCGGGCGATGGCTCGGCCGACGGCGAGTTCGGCGAGACGGGGGATGTCCTGGCCGACGGTGGTGAGGTTGATATGGGCCAGACGAGCCAGATGGCTGTCGTCGAAGCCGATGACGGAGACCTGGTCGGGGACGGAGACCCGGGCGCGGAGGAAGGTGTCCAGGACGCCGGTGGCGGAGCGGTCGTTGAAGGCGAGGACGGCCGTGGGCAGGGGAGTGGCGTCGAGGAGGGCGTGGGCGCCCGTGGCGCCGTCCTCCTCGGTGAGCCCGCCGGGCAGGACGCGGACGCGGTCGGCGAGGCCGTGGCGGCTCATGGCGGTGCGGTAGCCGCGGCGCCGGTCGGCGGCGCCCGGTGCCCTGCCGCCGTCGATATGGGCGATGTCGCGGTGGCCGAGGGCCACCAGGTGGTCCACGGCCTGGCGGGCGCCCTCGTCATCGGCGGTCCGGACCACCTCCACGCCCGGGGCGGTCCCGCGCAGCCGCCGGGCCACGGAGACGACCGGGAGCTGTCCGGCGAGTTCGGCCAGCCGCGCGGCCGGGGCCTGCGGGCCGAGCAGGATCAGGGCCTCGCAGCGGTCGGCGAGCAGCGCGTCGGTCGCCCGCTGCTCGCCACGACCGGCGGCCACGGCGCTCAGTGCGATCTGGTACCCGGCGGGCTCCGCCACCGCGTAGATGCCCTCCAACAGGTCTGAGTGGAAGGGGTGCTGGAGGCCGAACTGCACCCCGAGGAGATGGGACCGGTGGCTGCGCAGCAGCCGGGCCCGGGCGTCCGGCCGGTATCCGATCTCCCGTGCCGCATCGAGGACCCGCTCACGGGTGGCGGCACCGGCGCCCTTCGCGTCCCGCATCACGATGGAGACCAGCGCCGTGGACACGCCTGCCCGCGCCGCCACGTCCGCGAGGGTGGGGCGCTTCCCATGGGGGACGGCCGGCGTCGGTGGCACCACTGGTCTCCCTGGTCGAGATGTCGTCTTCGGGCGGAGCGGGACGGTCGGCGTTTCGCCTTACGGGCGACGATCGTAGCCCAGGCCGCGATGCGTGGCGCCCGACTTCTGTAACGTTCTAGTCATTCGGTCGTCGGCCCTTGACAGGGGTGGCCGGTGGCTGGCGTACTGCTGCTCGTTCACTAGAACGTTCTAGTGACTGGAACGTTCTAGTTGGTGTCGGGGTCGTCGTAGAGAGGGCGAGCAGCGATGTACACGTTGGCGGTTTGCGCCGAGATGGTCTTCCGGGATCTGCCGGTCCAGGAACGGGCACGGCGCATCCACGACGCCGGCTTCCAGGTCGAGATCTGGGACTGGAGCCGACACGATCTGACCGCCCTGGAGCGGACCGGCGCGGTGTTCTCCTCGATGACCGGCCATCTCCGCGGCAGCCTGACGGACGAGGACGGGGCGGCCGAACTCCTGCGCACCGCCGAGGAGTCGGTCAAAGTGGCCGAACGGCTCGGCTGCCCCCGGCTGAATCTGCACGGCACCGGGCTGGACGGCGACGGCCTGCCGGTGGTGCCGGTGGCGGGCCCGGCCACCGGCCCGATGTGGATCGCCGCCCATCGCACCCTCACCCGCCTCGCCGAACTGGGCGAGCGCGCCGGGGTCACCTTCACCCTGGAGAACCTCAACACCGCCGTCGACCACCCCGGAGTGCCGTTCGCGACGGCCGCCGACACCCTGGCCCTGGTCGCGGCCGTGGACCGGCCGGGCCTGCGGATGAACCTGGATCTGTACCACGCGCAGATCGGCGAGGGAAACCTGATCGAGCTGGTCCGCCGGGCCCATGGCCGGGGCCTGATCGGCGAGATCCAGGTGGCCGACGTACCCGGCCGCCGCGAACCGGGAACCGGGGAGATCAACTACCCGGCCCTCGCCCGAACCCTCGTCGACCTCGGCTACGAGGGCACCGTGGCCATGGAGGCATGGGCCTCCGGCGACAGCGACCTCGCCCTGGAGCGCTTCCGCTCCGCCTTCACCCGCTGACCGACCTCGCAGGCGCGACACCGTACCGCCCTGACCGCACCCGTTCTCACCCGTTCCCGCTACGGACCTCACGGAATCAACGGAGCATCCGCATGACCACGCGACACCCCCTCCCCGTCGGTCTCATCGGCGCCGGCCGCATGGGCTCCTTCCACGCCGAGACCCTCGCCCGCCGTCTCCCCGGCGCCCGTCTCGCGGCCATCGCCGACCCGGCCCCGGGCGCCGCCCAGGGGCTCGGCGACCGGCTGGGCGGCACCACGGCGTACACCGAGATAGCCGAACTGCTCGCCGACCCCGGGATCGAGGCGGTGGTCATCGCCACCCCGGCCCGCACCCACGCCGGGCTGGTCGAGGCAGCGGCCCGGGCGGGCAAGGCCGTCTACTGCGAGAAGCCCATGGCCGTCACCCTCGATGAGGCGGACCGCGCCATCGCGGCCGTGGCCGACGCGGGCGTCCCTCTCCAGGTGGGCTTCAACCGCCGCTACGACACCGGCTTCCACGCCGCCCACGAGAAGATCCGCGCAGGCGCCATCGGCACCCCGCAACTGCTGCGCTCGCTCACCCGCGACCCCGAGCTGGCCGATCCGGGCCGCATCCCGCCGTGGACCATCTTCCTGGAGACCCTCATCCACGACTTCGACACCCTGCGCTATCTCAACCCCGGCGCCGCGCCCGTCGAGGTCTTCGCGTTCGCCGACGCCCTGGTCCGCCCCGACTTCAAGGACCGCGGACTGCTCGACACCGCCGTGGTCACCATCCGCTTCGACAACGGCGCCCTCGCCACCGCCGAGGCGAACTTCCAGGCGGTGTACGGATACGACGTCCGCGGTGAGGTCTTCGGCTCGGCCGGCATGCTCACCATGGGCGACATCCGCCGCAGCCATCTGACCGCCTACGGCCCGGACGGCATCGGCGCCGCATGCGTCACCTATGACCAGGATCTCTTCCACGACGCCTACGTCGCCGAACTCGCCGACTTCACCGAGTGCGTGCGCACCGGCCGCGCCCCCTCAGTCACCGGACAGGACGCCCGCGCCGCCCTGTCCGTCGCGCTCGCGGCCATCGAGTCGGTCACCACCAACGGACCCGTCCGGGTCGGCGACACCGCGGCGTAGGCCCTCACACCGCCTCGGCGGGCTTCCGGTAGACCACGACATATCCGCCCTCCGCGGTGAAGGGCGTCCGAGACCAGCCGTCCCAGCGTCCTTCCAGCCGGAGGCCCGCCAGCCGTGCCATCAGGTCCAGCTCGGTGGGCCAGGCGTAGCGGAACACCATGGGGTACAGCTTCGTCCCGCCCTCGGTGATGGCGACGTACTGCCGGTTGACCGTCTGCGTCACCCGGTCGAACTTCGAGACCCGCAGCACCACCTGGTCGAGTGCCACATGAAGGGCGTCGCTGGCCTGCGGCTGGATCAGCCGGTGCGGATCGGGGACGAACACCTGGAGGACGAAGGCGCCACCTGGGGCCAGCCGCGCGGCCACGTTCTGGAAGCAGCGGATCTGGGTCTCCTGGTCGCGCAGCAGGAAGAACGTGTGCTGGACGGCGTAGACGAGGTCAAAGGCCCCCTCGACGGCGGCCTCCGCGAAGTCGCCCTGGACGGCCCGCACCTGGGCGCTGCCCGGCTTGTCGGCCATCTGCTGGAGCATGACGGGGGAGGCGTCGATGCCGGTGACCCGCACCCCCCGCTCCGCCAGCGGCAGGGCGACCCGCCCGGTGCCCACGCCGAGTTCCAGCGCATGGCTAGGTTTGGCCACGTCCACGAGGAACCCCACCGCCGCGTCCTCGTCCTTCGCGGCCGGCCAGCCGATGGCGTCGTGGTCGGTCATGTGGTCGCCGTAGGTCGATGATTCGTATCCCTGCACGTGCGCACTCCTTAAGGCTATGCGACTCGGCGCGGGCCCAGCAGGCCCTTGGCGGCGAACGGAACGAGAACGAGAGTGCATGCCGCGGAGAGCAGCAGTCCGCCGCGCGCACCGAGCGCGCTCACCAGCGGGCCGCTGAGCGGCAGGCCGATCGGGGCCGCCAGCGTCGAGCCGGTGGTCCAGAGCGTGATCACCGGCTGCTGCTCATGGGGCGGGAGCTCCGACTGCACAAAGGTGTAGGCGATGGGTGTGAACGGGGCGTAGATGAGTCCGCCCAGGGCGAAGGCGCACATCGCGACCGGCCCGGAGGGGGCCAGGGCGAGAAGCACCACCGAACCGCCCCACAGCGCGATGACCGCCACCAGGACGGCCTGCTGGTGCAGTTTCCGCAGGAAGCCGGTGAGCGCCCCGCCGAGCAGCGCCCCGGCGCCGAAGGCGGTCCAGATGATGCCCAGGGTGTTTCCGTCCCCGTGGAGATCTCCGTTGACCAGCACGGGAAGCGCCACTTCCACCGGCATATAGGAGAGATTGAAGAAGAAGACCACGAAGAACAGCCGGGCGGCCACGGGACGCAGCCGCAGGATCCGCCACCCGGACTCCGCCGATCGCTCCGCCCGGGGCGCTCTCGGCTGTGGCGGCACGACGAGCGCGACGGCCGCGAACAGCAGGAGGAAGCTGAGCGCTTCGAGGAGGACGGCCACGTCCGCTCCGAACGCGACCGTGACCGCGCCGCCGACCGCGGGCCCCACGACGTAGAGCGCCAGGCTGTTCGCGAAGCCCAGCAATCCGTTGACGGTGAAGAGCTCGCCCTTCCCCGCCATACCGGTGGCGACGAGGCGCCGGCTGCTGGACGCCGTCTGATGCAGGACGGACCCCAGGAGCAGCGCCACCACCAGGAACCCGATGTCGATCCGGTCGGCCATGGCGGCGAGGCCCACCACCGTGAAGAGGACGGTGCGCAACGCGCTGTCGGTGATGACCACGGCCCGGGTGGGCAGTCGCAGCCGTCCCAGGCCGATGCTGAGGGCGAGCACGGTCGACAGCACATACGGTGCGGTCATCACCAGGCCGACCGCCACGGGGGCGGAGAGCTGCCCGTGATGGCGTAGCGCCAGCAGCGGAAGGGCGATCAGCAGGATGCCATCGCCCACGCTGGAGAGCACATAACCGGCGAGCAGTACGGCCAGCCGCGGGTTCCCCGTCAGCACCTGGCGGTAGGACCGGTGGCCGGCGGCCCCGCCCGCCGTCTCGTCCGTGGTGTCCGTGCTCATGGGCGGTCCGTTCGCGCTTCGCCGGGCGGGCGGAAGGACAGGTCCGCGATCCACAGGGTGTCGGGCACCAGCAGGGCCCAGCGGGTGCCCCGGGCGGACTGGTCGCCGCGCAGGCTGAACCGGGCGTCCCACAGCTCCTCCCGCTCGCCCAGGTACCGGGTGAGCTTGCGGCGGCCCCGGTCCGTGTCGAAGTCCACCACCCGGCCGTGGCCGCGGGCGATGACCTGGTGAACGGTGCCGGTCGCGAGGTCGCACGAGTCCACCACGAGTTCGAAGACCGGGTCGCGGGCCAGTCGCTCCGCCAGCCGGGCCCAGGGGCCCGTGAGCACCCAGAAGGCGTGGTCCTCCCACAGGAACCACACGGGCCGCACCCGTGGGCCCTCGGTGGCCAGCCGGGCCACCAGGGGCCGGGCCAGGAACGCGGCCACGTCGAACGGGGCCTTGTCGAGGCCGGGGAAGGTTCCGTCGTCGTCCCTGGTGAGCTTCATGAGCGAGGTTCCTTGCGCAGGGTCCGCCACGCCCGTTCCAGCCGGGCGACGCCTTCGACAATGTCCTCGGCGCGGGTGCAGGAGAAGGACAGCCGGAGGGTGGACGGGTCGGGTTCGGTCGCGTAGAAATCGGTCCCCGGTACGAAGGAGACACCTTCCTCGACCGCGGCGGCCAGCAGTTCGGTGGCGTCGGCGCCCCCGGGCAGCCTCGCCCAGACGAAGAAGCCACCGTGCGGCACCTCGAACTCCAAAGCCCCCTCGAAGGAGCCGGCCAAGGCGCTCACCAGTGCGTCGCGGCGCTTGCGATAGAGATGACGGGAGCGCTCCAGCCGGGTGGCCAGAAAGCCGGGCTCCTGGACGAGCTCATGCACCACCTGCTGCATCAGAAGCGAATTGCCCAGGTCGGCCGCCTGTTTGAACTTCATCAGCACATCGGTGAGAAACGGTGGGACGACCAGATGGCCCAGACGCGCCGCGGGGAAGAGCACCTTGGAGAAGGTACCCATCCGTACGTCGGAGGCCGCGGCGGCAGGCCGGGGCGCGACGGTGTCGTAGCCGAGATCCCGGTAGGGGTCGTCCTCGACGAGGACACAGCCGTACCGCTGGGCGAGGGCGGCCAGCCGGTGCCGGTGCGCGGTGTCCAGGGTGGCGCCCGTCGGATTGGCGAAGGTGGGGACCACATAGATGATTTTGGCCCGTTCCTCCACCGACAGCGCCGCCTCGAGCCGGTCGAGACCCTCGTCCGACCCCAGGGGAACGTCCACCACCCGGGCCTGGAAGAGACGGAAGACCTGTAGCGCTCCCACATAGCTGGGCCGGTCCACGAAGACCACGTCCCCGGGATCGAGCAGCGCCTTGCACAGCAGATCCAGGCCCTGTTGTGAGCCATGGGTGAGAAGCACCTGCCCCGCGTCGACCGGACGGCCGAGCTCGGCGGACTCCCGGGCCGCGATCCACGACCGGAGCTCGGGCAGCCCGCTCGCGTCGCCGTACCGCAGCGGCAGACCGCCCTGGCTCAGCAGGCGGGTGGTGACGTCGGCGAACTCCTGATGGCAGTAGGTCTCCGGCGCCGGGCTGCCGGCCGCCAGCGCGATCACATCGTGGCCGTCGGTCAGCCGGAGCACGGCGCCGACGGCGGAGTCCGCGAGCTGGTCCGTACGGCTCGCCAGAGCCGGAAGCCTGCTGGGCGCGTCCGTGAAGGTCACCGGGGCTCCTCCCCGCCGTCGCTCGCGGCCGTACAGATCCGGCGTGGGGTCCGCTGACGGAAGATGAGGGTGTAGGGGACGTCGATGCCGTGCCGTTCCAGGAGGGACTGCCGCACCCGGGCGACGCCCATGGAGTCCCCGCCCAAGCCGAAGAAGTCGTCGTGGGCGCCGATGTCCGCGCGGCCGAGGACTTCCCGGAAGATGTCGATGACCCGCTGCTCGGTCTCGTCCCGCGCCGCGGCCCGGTGACCGCGGAACACGATGTCCGCCGTGGGTTCCGGGAGCCGGCCGCGGTCCACCTTGCCGCTGGACAGCAGCGGCAGGGAGGGGAGGCGCACCAGGACGCCGGGCACCATCTGCGGGGGCAGCCGCCGGGCGACCGCGTCGATCACCTCATCGGGGGCCGGCCGGTCGTCGTCCGTGACCAGATACCCCACCAGCCGTGGCCGCTCGCCGTCGTGGACCCGGATCGCGGCCGCGGCCCCGGTGACCCCGGGCGCGGCGAGCAGCGCGGCCTCGACGGCCGCGAGGTCGACGCGGACACCGCCGACCTTCGGGTCGTCGTTCAGCCGGCGGACGAATTCCACCCGCCCCCGCTCGTCGACGCGCACCAGATCGCCGGTGCGGTACAGCCGCCGTCCGCCGCCGTGGAACGGATCGGGTACGAAGCGCCGTGCGGTCTGTTCCGGGTCGCCGAGGTAGCCGCGGGCCAGTCCGACACCGCCGATGAACAGCTCCCCGACCTCCCCGTCGGGCACCGGGGCCAGCGCCTCGTCGAGCACATGGACCCGGGTACCGCGGATCGGACGGCCCACGGAGGGGAGACGTCCGGTGGAACCCTCGGAGGGGCCGAGCCGGGCCGCCAGGCGGACGCTGGACGCCTCGGTGACACCGTAGGAGTTGACGACCTCGAAGGGCAGCCCGCGGGGCCAGACCCGTAGCTGCTCACCGCCGGTCACCAGCAGGCGCAGCGGGCAGTCGGCCGGCCAGGGGACGCCGAAGAGCCGTTCCGCGAGCCCGGTCACCACGATGCTCCAGGTCACCTCCTGGTCCAGCAGCCAGTCACGCAGCGCCCCCGGCTCGCGGACGTGGCCTTCGTCGGAGACGGCGATGGCGGCGCCCGCGGTCAGCGGAGTCCACAACTCCCATCGTGAGATGGCGAATCCGGGGGAGGCCAGCCAGCCGCTGCGGTCCTCGGGGCGGATCGAGAAGGCGTCATGGGACCACCGCGCCTCGTTCACGATGCCCGCGTGGGTGAGGGCCACCGCCTTGGGACTGCCGGTCGAGCCCGAGGTGAAGTAGACGCAGGCGACGGCGCCGTCCTCGCCCTCCGGAGCCGGGGGCAGACCGGCGAGTGGCCGGTCCACGGGGGGATCCGCGACCTCGCTGATGGTCAGCCCCGGGCCCACGGTCAGCCGCACCCCCGCGATCCGCAGCATCTCCGCGATCCGGGCCGGGGGCAGATCGGTCGCCAGTGGCACATAGACGCCACCGGCCTTCCACACGGCGAGCGCGGCGATCACATGCTCGGCGGAGCGTGGCGCGCCGACCCCGATGGTCATGTCGCGAGCCGCGCCCCGCGCCATCAGGGCCTGGGCCAAGTCCGCCGCGCGCCGGTCGAGTTGGCGGAAGCTGAGGACGGTGTCGCCCTCGATCAGCGCCGGGCGGTCCGGCCACCGTAGTGCGGCGTCGCGCACCAGGTCGTGGGTGCGGGCCGGACGGCCGGGTCCGGGCGGGTCAGCGGCCGCTGTCATGCCACACCTCCCCGATCCGCGTCCCGGGATCCTTGAGCATGTGTTCCAGGTTCCGGCAGTGGCGGTCGACGTAGCGCTGGGCGCTGCTCGGGGTGAAGACCGCGCGGTTGTACGTCAGCTCGCCCTCCAGTCCGGTCGGGCCGGCGTAGAGGGTGGGCACCACGTTCTGGCCGTAGACATGCGCGTACCGATCGGCGTCCAGCTCGATGGGATAGCAGGTCTCCCTGGTGAAGTCGAAGGGACTCACCTCGGCGTCGCCGATGCGCTCCGGCGGGCCGAGGTCGGCGTTGAGGACGCTGCCGCGCACCCACACGTGGTACAGCGCCCTCGCCGGCCAGGGCCGTCTGGCCGTGAAGTCCGGGTCGATCGCGTCGGCGATGCGCGGATACGGCAACTGGTTGTCGTAGGCGTCGAGCGCGGTGTCCCTGACGTGTTCCAGAAGCTCGCCGAAGGTGTGCTCGGGGCGCACCTCGACCGGCAGCAGCACCAGATCGGCGAAGTGCCCGACCGTATGCGGATCCGGTTTGAGCTCCAGACGGGTCAGCGTGGATCCGACCACGACGCGCCGTGCCCCGCAGAGGTCCGCGAGGGCGGCCGCATAGGCCGCGACATGGATCAGATAGGGGGTGACGCCCGCCCGGCCGCGGAGCCCGGCGAGGGCCTGCGGATCGGCCTCGGCCCGGAACGGCGTCGTCTCCCGAAGGAAGACCGGTGGTGGGGCCGCGGGGTAGTCGGTGCGGACGTCGAGCGGGGCGGGCGGGGGGCTGAGCACCCGGCGCCAGTGCTCCAGGCGCCGGTCGGCGTCCGCGGGCGGGCGGGCGGCCCGCCGCACGAAGTCGCGGTACTGCTCCTGCCGCGCCGGAGGGGCGAGCCCCTGGTACGCCTCGGCCAGGTGCCGGACGACCAACTGCACCGAGGGGGCGTCCAGCACCAGATGGGCGGCGGACAGGACCAGCACATGCTCGGTCGGGGAGCGGCGCACCAGCGTCGCCCGCCACAGCGGGCCGCGGACATAGTCGAAGAGGCGGTGCTCCTCGGTGCCGGCCACCAGCTCGCAGTAGGTGTCCTGATCCTCCGGTGGCATGCCGGAGAGATCCACCAGGGCGAGGAGGGGCGGGTGCACGTCCTCCGCGTCCCGGACATGGGTGCGGGGTGCGGTGCCCAGGTCGCTGAGGCAGGTGCGCAGGGCCTCGTGCCGTCGGTGGACATCGGCCAGCGCCCGGTCGAGCCGCCCGGTGTCCAGGGGGCCGCGCAGCGTGAACGCCAGACAGACATTGGTCCTGGTCAGCGCCGCGTCGTCCGGGTTCATGAAGCGCATGCTCTCCCAGATCCACTCCTGCTGCGGACTGAGCGGAACCGGTTCGCCGGACGCGGTCATACACCCTCCATGAGCTCGGGCAGCACGCGCTCCCCGAGCAGCCGCACCGCCCGCATGGCCTCGGTGTGCGAGACGGACCCGAACCGCAACTGGAGGCTCAGTTCGGCACCGGGGTAGAGCTTGCCGATGCGGCGGATGGTGGCGGCGGTCTCGGCCACCCCGCCCACGATGATGTTGTCGGCGGCCATCAGACCGGCCACCGTGGTCGTGCGGGCCGCCTGTTCCATGCGCTCATAGCCCTGGTACTGGTCCGAGGTGATGCCGCGCCAACTCCCGTAAGCCTCAAGCTGTTTGGCCCGGTACGCGGCGTAGTGCTCCTCGGCTCGCGCCACCGCCTCGCCCTGGCTCTCCGCCACATAGCAGTGGTAGCTGACATGCAGCCGGAAGTCGGGGGAGTGGCCGTGCTCGATCCGGGTGGCGCGGTACAGATCGAGAAGTCCGGTGAGCTTCTCATGGCTGGCCACCACCGGGATGATCATGAGGTGGTACCCCTTGGACGCGGCCCAGGTGAAGGTCTCCGGAGAGGTGGTGGCGGCGATGAACACCGGTGGCCGGGGCCGCTGTGCGGGGCGGGGCAGCATCGCGGGCAGCGGGCCGAAGCGGTGGAAGCGGCCCTCCCAGCGGAAGCCCTCGTCCGTCCACAGCCGCTCGACGGCCTCGACGTTCTCCTCCAGCAGCGCCCGGCTGTCGGCCATGTCCACCCCGAACGCCTCGAACTCCGAGGGCAGGAACGCCCGGCCGAACCCGGCGTCGAGGCGGCCGTGGGAGAGGTTGTCGAGGACCGACAGTGAGGCGGCCAGCTTGATGGGGTGGGTGAACGCCGGGGTGACCGCCCCGGTCACCAGCCGTACGCGGGTGGTCCGCCGGGCGATGGCCGACAGCAGTGCCACCGGGTCCGGGCTGTATCCGCCCCACTCGTGGAAGTGGTGCTCGACCAGCTTCACATGGCTGAAGGAGAGCCGGTCGGCCAGCTCGCTGAGCTCGATGATCTCGTCGTAGAACCGCTCGGCCGGCATCTCGCCGGGGCCCACGGTGGGCAGGAAGTTGAGCCCGACCTTCATGGTGTCACTTCCCGCGCCGGCAGGTCGTCTCGTACAGATTCCGGTACTGCCGGTCGGCGAATTCGAGCTTGGCCAGCGCGCGTCCGGTCTCCAGGGCCGTCTCGTGCGGGATCAGCCGCGGTGTGCCGACGGCCTCGGCCATGAGCTGGGACGCGGCGGCCCGTTCCATCACGATGAACAGCCAGATCGCCTCGCCCAGGGAGCGGCCCCCGGCCAGGAAGCCATGATTCTGCATGATCACGGCAGTGCCGTCGCCCATGGCCTCGATGACCTCCTTGCCCTCCTGGCGCGCGTTGACCAGACCGGTGAACCGGTCGTACAGGCCGTGCCGCCGGTAGAGGACGCAGGCGTCCTGGGTGATCGGATCGAGCAGTCGGCCCAGGGACGACCAGGTCTTGCCGTACATCGAATGGGTATGGGCGAAGGCCACCAGGTCCGGCCGGTTGCGATGCAGTTCACCATGGAGCGGGTCCACCGAGGGATTCAGCTCGCCCGAGCCCTCCAGGACGGTGCCCTGCGCCCCGACGAGGAGCAGATCGTCGACCCTCACATGGTGGAAGTCCAGACCGAAGGGATTGACCCAGTAGGCATCCGGGTCCTCCGGGTCGCGCACGCTCACATGGCCCGCGATGCCCTCGCTGTAGCCCAGCTCCGCGAGCAGATGGATCCCCTCCACCAGAGACTGCCGCAGCACATCGCGCTCGCCTCGGTCCGGCATGGTGCAACCTCACTTTCCAGAAGCGTCGTATACGCAGCGAAAGCCGACTTCGTTGTGCCGGTCGGTGAGCAGGTCCTTGCCTCGGTAGAAGGTCGACAGGCAGACCGGAGGCGAGGTCCACGTCCCACCGCGCAGCACATGGAAAGCCTCGGGACGGTTCATGAATTCCTGGCCCGAACGCCCCTTGAAGAAGGGGGCCATATCGGCCCGGGTGAAGAAATTGGTGCGGGTGAGCTCCCAGACGTTCCCCGCCATGTTGAGGACGCCGTAGGGGCTCGCGCCGGCCGGATGGGAGTCGGCCGCCGCCACCGGGCGCTCGGGCCAGGAGACGGTCGTGGTGACGAGCAGCTCCTCCAGTTCCGCGAGATTCCGGATGTCGTCGCGGCCGTATGCCGTGAAGACGCTTTGTGCCTTGTCATTGCTCCATTCGTCGCCCCATGGGTAGATCCGGCCGTCGGTTCCGCGGGCGGCCTTCTCCCATTCGTTCTCCGAGGGCAGCCTGCCTCCGGCCCAGCGGGCGAACGCGTAGGCGTCGTACCAGTCGACCCCGACCACCGGGAAGTCCGCCCCGTTGAACCGGGGATCGTGCCAGTGCGCCGGGGTGTAGTCCTTGCCGTCGGGCTCATCGGGGTGGGCGAACTCCCTGGAGCCGCCCACCGCGTCGAGGAATTCCGCGTACCGGGCGTTGGTCACCGTGGTCCGGTCGATGTAATACGCGGGAAGTTCCTCGGCGCGCAGCGGATTGTCGGTGTTGTCCATCTGGAAGGGGCCGATGTCGTTCACCCGGGCCCCGGCGATGAAGGGCCCGGCCGGAATGAGTACGGCATCGCGCAGGTCCGGTTCGCGTCTGGCGGAGTCCACCGTGGCCCGCAGCCGGGCGAAGTGGCGGTCCTCCAGCTCGCGCAGCTCGTCCGGATCGGTGGAGTCGAAGAAGTCGAGGAGGGCGCGCTTGGTGAAGGCGGCTCCGCAACCCACGGGTTTGCGGGCGTAGGCGGGCTTGGTGAAGTTGCTGGGCCAGCCGGAGATGCGGATCATATGGGCCACCGCCTCCGGCACCCGGTGCTCTCCGGCGACCTTGATGGCGGTGAAGGCCACCCAGTCGACGTCGTCGTGGATCGCCTCGGTGATCGCCGTCCGTGCCTCGGGCGCGTCGACGAACCGGGCGCCGAGGGTCTCCACGGCGAGGCGTCTGACGTTCCAGTCCCGGTGCCCGACCGCCCACTCGGCCAGTTCCTTCGGCGAGAGGTCGCCGTCGGCGGCATCGGTCAGCGCCTTTTCTATCCGCTGGATCCGATCACGATACTCCTGGCCTTGAAGGGAGTTTATCGATTCCTCGTTCAAGAGTCCGTGCAGCAATGTCCCACCCACCCTCGTACACACTGCCCTGACGGGGTGCCGGGCGAATACGGAGATCCGCCCGGCACCCCTTACCTATCGGTCGCGGCGATTACCACTTCGTCGCGGCCTCACCCGCCTCGCGGGAAGCCAGGAAGTCCTCGGCTGTCATCCTCAGTCACCTCCATTCGCTCGCCGGTCGGAGTTTTCCAAGCCACGCGCACAGCGTGGCCACTCATGGGCGCCCGAGGGCGCGGTGACGAGAAGGTCTCCCGTTTCAGAGATTCCTGAGAGATGCGTACCGGCCGTGATCGCACCGGACCGGGATCTTGCACTGACGGGCGCTGTGGGTCAGCAGCGCACCATGCTCATCTGCATCTTCGAAAGAGTCCGAGGGGATCGGACCCCCAGGAAATCAGTGGCACTACACTTCCTCCGTTGCGTGACGTCCAGCATCCGCTCGGGGAGTCGCATGTACACCTCACGGCACTATAGGCATCCGTCACCTCCGTCACAACGGATGTGAGCCCAAAAGTTTTTCGGCTTTGTGTAATCTTGGTGTTCGAGCTGAATTGAGTATTCCATTCCGGTTGTGTTTCGATCTTCGCGTCACCCGTCCCCCGGGGCGCACCCGTCTCCCGGGAGGCACTCGTCTCCGGAGGGGCGGCCGTCGCCCGAGGGGACGGGGCCCGGGTGGTGCCCGCGATGCGGCCCGCCACCGTCACGCTCTAGGATCGGTCGGTGACCGCCGTGAAACAGCAGACCACCAGGGATCAAGCGGCACCGGGGCGGAAGCGCTCGGACGGTGCCGGCCGCAGCGCCACCGTCAAGGACGTGGCGACGCTCGCCGGGGTCTCCCCGAAGACCGTGTCGAATGTGATCAACGGCTTTGTGCATGTGTCCCCGGCGACCCGGGAGCGGGTCCAGCGGGCCATCCTGGAGCTCGGCTACCGGCCCAACCGGGTGGCCCGCAACCTCCGCCGCGGCAGCACCGGCATGATCGGGCTGGTCCTGCCCGAGCTGGACGTCCCGTACTTCGCCGAGCTGGGACGCCACTTCCTCACCACGGCCGAGGAGCACGGCCGCACCCTGCTGATCGAGCAGACCCTCGGTGACCGCGAGCGGGAGGCGGCGGTGATCCACGGGCTGGGCGACCAGGTCGTGGACGGCATGGTGGTGAGCCCGCTCGCGCTGCACGGCAGCGCGCTCGCGAACCATCTCGACACCGTGCCGCTCGTGCTCATCGGCGAGCGCCCCAGCGGCGGCCTCGCCGACCATGTGGTGATCGACAACGTCGCCGCCGCGCAGCAGGCGGTGAGCCATCTGGTGGCCGGCGGGCGCCGCCGGATCGCCGCCATCGGGGTGCAGCCCGAGCCGTACATCGGCACACCGCTGCTGCGCAGGACCGGCTACCGCCAGGCGCTGGAGGAGGCCGGGCTGCCGCTGGACCCCCGGCTGGAGCGGGAGACCCCCCGCTACCACCTGGCCGAGGGCGCCCGGGCGATGGCGGCGCTGCTCGACCGGGCCGAACCGCCGGACGCCGTGTTCTGCTTCAACGACGCGCTCGCCCTCGGCGCCCTGCGCACCCTGTACGAGCGCGGGCTACGGGTGCCGGACGACATGGCCGTGATGGGCTTCGACGACATCGAGGCCGCGCGGTACAGCACCCCGAGCCTGAGCAGCGTGGCACCGGACAAGACCGCCATCGCCCGGCGCGCCATCGATCTGCTGCTGGAGCGGATCGAGGCACCGGACCGCCCGCCCCAGGAGGTCGTCGTCGGACATACCCTTCACGTCCGCGAGTCCACCGAGGGCGGTGTCGCCCGGATCGCTCACTGACCTCCCAGACCCGTGGTGGCCACCGACCTCACGATCTGGCGCTGGAACAGCATGAAGACGATCAGCAGCGGGATGGAGCCGAGGATCGAGGCGGCCGACTCCTGGGCGTTGCGCAGCCCGGTGGAGTCCTTCACGGTCGACAGCCCCACCGGCAGCGTCATGAGCTGCGGATCGCTGGTGCTGATGAACGGCCAGAGGAAGTTGTTCCA
This sequence comes from Streptomyces sp. CY-1, assembly GCF_047218265.1. Taxonomy (NCBI): domain Bacteria; kingdom Bacillati; phylum Actinomycetota; class Actinomycetes; order Kitasatosporales; family Streptomycetaceae; genus Streptomyces; species Streptomyces sp. CY-1. The sequence continues at coordinate 973,499 of NZ_CP178393.1, read as the reverse complement.
GGTGTTGATGAAGACGAATATCCCCACGGCCGCCAGGATCGGCCGGGACAGCGGCAGCACCACACTCCAGAACACCCGGAAGCTGCCCGCCCCATCGATCCGGGCCGCCTCCTCGAGCTCACGCGGAATGCCGTCGAAGAACTTCTTCAGGATGAACACCATCGCGGGCGCCACCACTTGCGGCAGGATCACCGCCGCATAGGTGTCGACGAGGTTCATCGCGAGCATCTGCCGGAAGAGCGGCACGATCAGGATCTGCGGCGGCACCATGATCGAGGCGATGGTGACGGCGAAGAGCACGCGGCGGCCGCGGAAGAGCGTACGCGAGAAGGCGTACGCCGCCATCGCCGAGATGGTCACGGTGATCGCCGTGACGCATACGGCGATCACGACGCTGTTCACCGCCCACACCGGGAGATTGCCCTGCCCGAGGATGGTCCGATAGGCGTCGAGGGTGAAGCCCGCCTTGGGGATCCAGTCGGCGCCCGAGGCGCTCGCGTCGACCTCCGTCTTGAACGAGGTGTCCACGCCCCAGCCGAACGGCACCAGCCAGATCACCGTCATCAGCGCCAGCGCCAGCAGCGTCAGCACGCGGGGGAGGGGACCCGTTCCGAGCGTGGGGTGCCAGGCACGGCCGCCGTAGCGCCGCCGCCGCACCACCTCCCGGGGCATGGTCGAGCGGGGCTTTCCGGGAGTACGGGGGGAGAGTGTCTCGGTGGTCATGGCGCGATCAGTCCTCCCTGCGCGAGAAGATCTTGAGCTGGGCGAGCGAGAGGATGATGATGATCCCGAAGAACACGTACGACACCGCAGAGGCATAGCCGAGCCGGTAGTTGGTGAAGCCGGTGTCGTAGATGTACTCCAGGATCGGCCGGGTGGCCCCGTTCGGGCCGCCCTTGGTCAGCAGATAGATCTGGTCGAACACCTTCAGCGACGCCATCACCTGCAACACCGCGATCAGCGCCGTGGTCCGGCGCAACTGGGGCAGCGTGACCGACCACAGCCGCCGCCACGCACCGGCGCCGTCGAGCGCCGCCGCCTCGTAGAGGTGGTCCGGGATCGCCTGCAACGCGGCCAGGTAGAGCAGGAAGTTGAAGCCCACCGTCCACCACAGGGTCACCAGCCCGATGGACCACATCGCGTACTTCTCGTCCGTCAGCCAGGCGATCCCGTCCATCCCGAACGTCTGGAGCACGCTGTTGAGCATCCCCCGGTCCGGCTGGAACAGCATGCTCCAGATCTGGTAGACCACCGCCACCGGCAGCAGGTGCGAGGCGAAGAAGGCCAGCCGCCACAGCCACTGACCCGGCATCCCCGTGTACACCAGCAGGGCCATCACCAGGGCGACGATCACGAGCGGGACGGTGGTCAGAACGGTGAACCAGACCGTGTTGCCGAGGGTCTGCCACACCTGGCTGTCGCCGAACGCCTCGGTGTAGTTGTCCAGGCCGACGAAGACGCCGTCACCGTGTCCGGTCAGGCTGGCGTCGGTGAAGCTCATCCACAGGCCGATGCCGATCGGCACGAGGAGGAAGAGCGTGAAGAACACCAGGAAGGGGGTGGCGAAGAGCCACCCGGCGCCGCCCGGGGACCGTCGCCGGTCCGTGGCGGCGGCCCATCGGGATCCGGCGCGCCGGGATCCGGCCGCGGCCCGCCGAGCGGGTGTGGAGACGGAAGCCATCACATCGCTCCTTTCTGCGATTCGGTCGCGATCAGGCCGGATTCGGCTGGGCCATCAGGGTGTTGATCTGGGAGACCATCGTGCGCACCGCACTCGCCGGGGACGACGAGCCGCCGAGCGCGGGATCGAGCGCCTGGCACATCCGCGTCTGGAAGTCCGAGCCGGAGCCCGCGAACCACACGGGCGGGTCGAGCACGAGCTGCTTCGCGGCGCCCGCGTACTCCGACTGCGGACGCAACTTGGCGTAGCCCGCGGACGAGACGGCCGGTGTGTACGCGGGAATGTGCCCCGCCGATGCCCACGTCAGCCCGGACTTGACCAGCTCGGCCACGAATTGGTGGGTGCGCCGCCGGTGCTCCGGATCCGGGTTGTCCTGGTGCGGCAGCACCAGCGCATGGCTGTCGGACGCCCCGGCCGGACGGTCGTAGAAGGTGGGGATGGGGGAGCCGCCCAGCCGGTCCTTGAGCGCCGTCTTGTAGGTGGCCATGTCCCACTCGCCGGAGAAGATCATCGGGGAGCGGCCGTTGGCGAAGGAGGCGATCGCCGTCTGGACGTCCATGGTGCGGCTGTCGCGTGCCAGGTCGGTCATGAAGCGCACCACCTCGACGGCGGTGTCCTCGTCGATCTCGGCCCGCTCGCCGGTGAGGTCGAAGGTGGCGCCGGTCTGGCTGAACAGCGTCCAGAACATCCGCCAGCCCATCGCCGCGTCGTTCGCATGGCCGAAGACCGGCCCGAGCTTGCCGGTGTCCTTGCGGAGCTTGTCCATCAGCTCCAGGGCGTGCTTCGGCGATTCGAAGGGCACGAGTTGCCCGTCGCCCGTGAGCAGACCCGCCTTGTCCATGACGTCCCGGTCGAAGAAGACGACGAAGGGGTGGGTGTCCAGCGGAATGGCGTACGGGGCGCCCTCGTACAGACTCCGCTTGACCAGCGTCTTGTTGAGGTCGTCCTGCTTCAGGCCGAACTCCGCCAGCAGATCAGTGTCCCAGGGGTCGAGCAGACCGCCGGGGGCGTAGCCCGCCAGCCGGGTCAGGTGCATGATCGCGACATCCGGCGAGCGGCCGCCGGCCGAGGCCATCGCCAGCTTGGTGTAGTACGGCGGGCCCCAGTCCAGCACCGTCGTCCTGACCTTGAGATCCGGGACGCGCTTCTCCACGTTCCGGGTCATCGTCTTCATCAGTTCGCCGTCGGGGCCGGTGAACAGGGTCCAGTACTGGATCTCGTCGGCGCTCGCCACGCTCCCGGCGATCGATCCGCAGCCGCTGAGCGCGGACGCCGATATGGCGGCGCCCGCCCCGTACACCGCGCCTCTCAGCAGACCGCGCCGTGACAGACCGCTCATCACTCCTCCTCACCGGCGGGGCGCTCGAAGGCGGCGGGGCGCTGCTGGGCCGCGCGCACCCGCGCCACGTCGAGCTTGCTGCTCCGGTCGAAGCGGTAGACGCCGTTCTGCTCCTGGAAGACATCGGTGAGCTGGGTGTAGCAGTAGCCGAACATCAGGGGGTCGTCGAGCAGCGCCGCGGTCAGCCCCGCGAAGCGCGTGTGGAACTCCTCCTCGGTCCGCGGCCGCTCGCCGTAGCCCCAGGACACCTCGCGGTCGTCACCGGCCGCGGCCTCCGCCTCCTCCGGATTCCACCAGATGCCGCCGAACTCGCTACAGAAGTAGGGCTGGCCGCGGTACGGCAGCGACCACACCGCGTCGGTGTCCCGCTTGCCGGGGTTTCCCCGGTTGTCGGGGTTGAGGAACGGCTCGTCCTTGTCCAGCCCCGCCATCTGGCGGCGGAACGCCTCCGGGTCCTGTTCATAGCTGTGCGAGTCGTATACGTCGGTCTCGGCCACGCGGTGGGAGTAGCCGGAGGCGTCCAGGACCGGTCGGGAGGTGTCGGCGGCCTTCGTGGCCAGGAACATGCCCCGGGTGACATCGTCCAGGACGGTCTGCCGGTCGTGGAGTTCCTGGTGCGTCTCGTTCAGCGGACACCAGCCCACGATGGACGGATGGGAGTAGTCCCGCTCCACGGCCTCCAGCCACTGCGCGACGAATCCGGCGGTGGGCTGCTGGTTGTCCCGGGTGGTGCGCCCGGTGCCGGCTCCCCAGTCGCCGAACTCGCCCCAGACGAGATAGCCGAGCCGGTCCGCGTGGTGCAGGAACCGCTCCTCGAACACCTTCTGGTGCAGCCGCGCCCCGTTGAACCCCGCGGCCAGCGACAGCTCGATGTCCCGGACGAGCGCGGCGTCGTCGGGCGCGGTCATCAGCCCGTCGGGATACCAGCCCTGGTCCAGGACGAGCCGCTGGAAGACGGGGCGGCCGTTGAGCAGCAGCCGCTTGCCGTCGATGGCCACCGACCGCAGCCCGGCGGTGCACTCGGCGCGGTCCACCGCCTCGCCGTCGGCGTCCAGCAGCTCGATCCGCACCCGGTACAGATGGGGGTCCTCCGGGGACCACGGCCGGTGCCGGTCCTCCGGCAGCGCGAGCACCATACGGGGTGCCATATCGAGGTCGGCGCGCACCGTCGCCTCGGCCACCGTCTCGCCGTCCGCGTCGCTCACCCGGGCCGTGAGCCGGTGGCCGGGGCGGTTGGTGCTGAGCGGGAGTTCGAGGTGGAAGGCCCCGGACGCGAGGTCGGGGGTGATCCGGGGCCTGCGCAGATGGACCTCGGACACCGGCTCCATCCAGACCGTCTGCCAGATACCGGTGGTGCGGGTGTAGTGGCAGTCGCTGTTGGCGTACTCGGTGGCCTGCTTGCCGCGCGCCTGAGGGCCGTGCCGGGCGTCCCGGGCCCGAACCACGAGCACCACCTCGGTCCCTTCACCGGCCGGGTCCGCCACCTCGCCGAGGTCGGCGGTGAAGGAGGTGAAGCCACCGCTGTGCCGGGCCACTTCGCGGCCGTCGGCCCAGACGGTGGCGTCGTGGTCGACGGCCCCGAAGTGCAGCAGCACCCGTCGGCCGGCCCAGTCCGCCGGGATACGGACCGTGCGCCGGTACCAGACCGCAGGGTGGAAGTCGGTGTCACCGATCCCCGACAGCTCGGACTCGGGGCAGAACGGGACCAGGATCCGCCCGTCCAGCTCCTGGTGCACCAGACCGCGTTCGAGTCCACTGTCACCGGGGTCGAACGCGAACTGCCAGGTGCCGTTGAGATTGAGCCACTTCTCGCGGACGAAGCCGGGACGGGGATATTCGGGTCGCGGAACGGCGTTCGACACGTCGGGCGAGGGGATGTCGGTGTGAGCCATGGGGTCTCCGGGGCGGGGCGGGGAATCGGCCGGGCAGGGGTATGCCATCACCCGTTTACATCGTTGTAAAGGTCCCGCGCACCATCTTTTACGGCGACCTCGGGCGGCCGCCGGTGGGCGTGGCTAGATCTCGCCCTTCTTCACCTTGTACAGCTCGATGTCAGTGTTGGCGAAAAGGTGCACATAGCCGCAATTCCAGCAGATCAACCCGGTGGCCGATTCATTGGCCCAGCCGAACTTGAACAGCTCCATACCGGTGCTGTTGAGCTTCACCTCGCGGTCCCGGAAAAGGTCGCCCTTGCAGAACACACATGTGATCCACACGTCCCCGATCGCCGCACGTACAGGCTTGGCCACGCTCGCTCACCTTCTCCGGCCGCCGAAGCGGCCCCCGTCACGCATCAACAAAGTGATCAGCATAGGACGGGGGCTCGCCCGGAAGGTCAGCGGCGGTAGGTGCGCACGTAGTCGAAACGAGCGAGGGCGCCCGCGGTGTTCTGCGCGACCAGCCCGATCCTGAGCCTGAGCGACGTCGGCAGGGTCCAGACGCCGGTGTGGACCCAGTGCGCACCGTCCGTGCTGGTGGCGGCGCTCACCTCGGTCTCGTCCCGCGCGGTGTCGGCGTGGTATGACAGCCGCATCCACAGCGTGTCCGCGGGCGGACCGCCGAACATCGGCCCGTAGGCCACCGGGGTCGGCGGTGTGGTGGGGCGCTCGCCCTCCTTCGCGAACTCCGTGACGTGCGTGGTCTTCCCGTCGGTGTGGCTCACCGGGAGCACCGCGTGCACCAGCTTCAGATAGCGGTCGTCGTTCCCGTAGAGCACCAGCCCGGCCTGCTGATTGGTCCGCCCCGGAGCGAAGCGGAGCCTGGTCTCCACGGTGTAGTCGCCCGGGGGAGCGTCGCGGGTCAGCACCGACGCCGTATTGGTGCCGAGATACAGCTCGCCACCCTGAGTCGGCCAGGGAAGGGCGCCATCGGCCATCGTGACCCCGGACGCCGGGCCGCGCACCCATGACCACGGCGAATCCGCGGTGGTGCCGGGGACGGTGGTGGTGTCGAAGTCGTCGCTGTAGGCGGGCAGCAGCGGGCCCGGCAACCGCTCGGGGACGCGGGTGGTGACCGGTGTGTGGAGCGCCGCGGCGCCCACGTTGTCGGCGTCCGCCCCGGCGCCGCGGGCGGCGACACCGACCTTGCCGGGGCGGACCGCCGCCGCGGGCAGCGTCCGCTCCTGGGTGGCCACCGCGTACCACAGACCGTCCTTGCCCCGGATCATCACCGGGTCGGGGAAGGCGTCGACCACTCCCGCCGTCAGGGGGTTGTGGTACGTGGGCGCCTCGCGGGCCGTCGTGGTGTCCTCCGTCGCCGGGCGCGCGGCGGCCGTCGCCCGGGCCGCGGGCAGCAGCCCGGCCAGCAGTGCGCACAGCAGCGTGGTGACGAGGGTGCCAGGACTTCGTCTCATCTACGGGGTCCCTTCCGGCTCGAAGGAGCTCAGGCTCGGGTCGTAGTCAAGGTCCCCGATGTCGAACATCGGGGTCATCCAGTGGTAGAAGTTGTCGCCGCGCTCGCGCAGCAGGTCGTACAGGCGGCGCATCAGGCGGCGGCGCACGGGCAGCAGCTCGGGGTGCCCGTAGCGGTTGGTCAGCTCATGGGGGTCGGTGTCCAGGTCGTACAGCTCGTTGACCGACTCGGGGTTGACGATGAGCTTGTGGCGCTCGTCGCGGATCATCCGCTGCGGATACGGGAAGTGGTGGCCGTGGAACTCGGCCAGCAACTCGGTGCGCCACCGTGGATGTTCGCCCCGCACCAGCGGCACCAGGCTTCGGCTGTCCACGGCCGGTGCGGTGTCGCAGCCCGCGAGGTCCAGGATGGTGGCCGTGCAGTCGGTGAGGCTGACGAACTCCTGGCGGACCTGCGGAGCCGCCCCGGGGACGCGGATGATACCGGGGATGCGGTAGATGTCCTCGTACATCGCCGGGCCCTTGTCGTGCAGCCGGTGGGCGCCGGTGAACTCGCCGTGGTCGGCGGTGAAGAACACCGAGGTGTCATCGGCCAGCCCGAGTTCGTCGAGGCCGGTGAGGATGCGCCCGATCTGCTCGTCGATCAGCGTGACATAGCCCCAGTAGACCGCGATCAGCTTGCGGGTCACCTCGATCGGGATGGTGTCGAAGGTCCAGTGGGCGCTGTAGTTGCGCTGCACCGGTGGCTTTCCCTCGAAGGTCTCGGCGATCGAGGCGGGCAGCTCCACCAGGCCGGGGTCGTAGGCGTCGAAGTACGCGTCGGGCAGCAGATACGGCAGATGCGGCCCGAAGAAGTGGGTGGCCAGGAAGAACGGCCGCCCGTCCGCGGCTTCAGCCCGGGGCGGGCCGGATCAGCCCGGACGGGCCGGGTAATGGCTGAGCAGGGGGGATTCATGCAGGACAAGGGCGATGGCGCCCAGCGCGCCACCGGCCTCGCCGAGCGTCGCCGGCCTCAGGTCCACACGGTCCCGTGAGATCGGCATGATGTGTGCGCGCAGCGCCCGTTCGACCGGCTCGAAGAGCGGTGTGCCGGCCGCGGCCAGTTCGCCACCGAGCACGATCACCCCGGGTCCGACCGCGTTGCACACCGCCGCCAGCACGGTGCCGATATGGACGGCGGTCGCCTCCAGCGTGCGCAGCGCCACCGGATCGCCGGCCTCCAGCGCCCCGAGGAGCGCGGCCAGGCCGTCCGCGTGTCCGCCCGCGCGGCGGTAGGCGGCGAGCACGGCGCCCACCGAGGCCACCGTCTCCAGGCAGCCGGTGGCGCCGCACGAACATCGCCCGTCGCCCGACTCGACCGCGATATGGCCGAACTCGCCGGACAGGCCGTACGCCCCCCGGTGCAGGGAGCCGCTCACGACCAGCCCGCCGCCCACACCGTGCGACAGCCGCAGATACAGCACGTCCTGACCGCCCGCCGCCGCGCCCCAGGTGGCCTCGGCGAGCGCGGCGAGCCGGGTGTTGTTGTCCACCAGCACCGGGGCCTCGAAACGCTTGCGCAGCAGGGCGGGCAGATCGGCGGAGGGGCAGGGTTCCGGCGGCCCGGAGTCGGGATCTGAGACCGGGCCGACCACACCCACCCCGATGGCGTTCAGCGCGCCCAGCCGCAGGGCGCCGTCGGCGAGTGTGCCGACCAGCCGCTCGGCCAGGGTGATCCGCTCCTCCCAGGGCAGTCCCGGGTCATGCGGTTCACTGGCCGAGCCGATCACCTCGTGTGCGACGTTCACCGCGGAGACATGCACCGCCCGGCGGGCGAAGTCGATACCGATGGCCTGGCCCGCGCTGGGGTTGAGGGTCAGCGCCTCCACCGGCCGTCCCCGGCGGCGCGGGGCCGTTTCCGGCGCCGTGGCGACTACGGCGCCGCTCTCGATCAGCTCGGTGACGATATCGCTGAGGGTGGTCCGGGAGAGTCCGCTGTGCTGTCCCAGTTCGGCCCTGCTGAGCGGGCCGTGTTTGCGCAACAGCTCCAGTACCAAGTCTTCGTGGCCCCGCCGCAGCCGGGCCAGCGGGCCGTCCTGATGGGGGTGCATGCCGAACAGCATGGGCACGCCACGCTATTTCGTCAACGCCCCGGAATAAAAGAAGGCTCAGGTGTCGCGGACGGTCCGGAGGCCGGGGTCGTCGGTGGAGCCGTCGGGTGTGTGGAGGCGCGGGCGGCAGCGCGGCAGCGGTTTCGCCGGAAACCCTCCGCGGGCCCGCCACCGCCGCCCCCTCCTGGGCGCCACCCCACTTCACCTGCTATAGCTGTTGGCTGACTCTTCATCACGGCGACATCTCCCGCCGCCGCTCAAGGAATGCGATCATGCTGACCTGAGCATGCCAACCACCCCCCTCGTGGTGCCACGCCGCGGTCGTTCAGGAGGACGCAGTGAAGAAGAGTTCGCGGATCCGTAGGGGATCCGCCATCCTCGGCAGCGCCATCGCGCTCGTCGTGGCCTTTCCGGGCAGTGCGCTCGCGGACCCGCCCACGGCGCTGCCCGCCAACGCGGACGGCACGGAGCAGACGTTCCAGCCGGCGTTCGACTACGACACCGACGGCTGCTACCCCACCCCCGCCATCGGGCCCGACGGGACCATCGCGGGCGGGCTCAACCCGAGCGGTGCCCTCAACGGCCAGTGCCGCGACTCCTGGGACCTCGACAACACCAACGGATACTCCCGCTCCAAGTGCAACAACGGCTGGTGCGCGATCATCTACGGCCTGTACTTCGAGAAGGACCAGGCCGTGGCCGGGAGCGGGCTCGGCGGACACCGCCACGACTGGGAGCATGTCGTGGTGTGGGTGCAGGACAACGAGGCCAAGTACGTCGCCACCTCGGCCCACGGCAACTTCGACATCTACAACCGGGACCAGATCCGCTGGGACGGGACCCACCCCAAGGTCGTGTACCACAAGGACGGCGTGAGCACCCACTGCTTCCGCCCGGCCAACTCCAACGACGAGCCGCCGGAGAACCACCACCAGACCTGGCAGTACCCCGCGCTGGTCGGCTGGAACGGCTACCCCGCCGGGCTGCGCGACAAGCTGAGCCAGGCCGACTTCGGCAGCGCCACCCTGGGCCTCAAGGACAGCACCCTCGCCTCGCACCTCGCGAAGGCCAAGCCGTCCGAGATCCCCTTCGACCCGAACGCGTGAGCGGCACCGCCCCGGGAGGCGGCGTGGCATCACCGCCCGCGCCTCCCGGGCCGGTTCGGCCCAGGAAGGGTCAGCGCCGGGCAGGCCCGGCCGGCGGCGGCTCGACCTCGAGGTAACGGTGGCGGCGCGGCCCCCGGTACTCCAGCGCGTCCCAGCCCAGCCGCCGCAGCACGGCCGCACAGTTGCGCAGCGCGTCCTCCGCGGCGTACCCGGCACCACTTCCCGGCGGCCCCAGCCACTCGACCCGCACCACCCCGGTCCGCTCCGCCGCGCCGAGACAGTATCCGGTCGCCGTGCGGCGGCCGTCCGCGTCGGTGGCCGACGGCGGAACGCCGGCGGCCTCCAGAGCCAGGGCCACGGCCCGCACCGGCTGCCGCCGCTCCCACTCGGCGGGCACACCCTCGGGGTCGGCGGCGTCGGCGTTCATCAGCCGGCGGATCTCCAGCAGTCCCTCGAACGCGGTTCGTACCGCGGCCCGGCGGCCCCGGTCCTCGCCCTCGGGGACCCCCGTGGCGCCGGTGGCCACCTCGAACTCCGCCATCCCCTGCCCCCTTCGGACGTGGCGGCCGGTGGCCCGGCGGCGGCGTTCATCAGCGCCGTCGCAGACCGTCGGCCTCGACCACGGCATCGGCGAAGGCTTCGGGAGCCTCCTGGGGCACATTGTGGCCGATGTCCTTCAGCGTCCGGTGGGCGTACGGACCCGAGAACTTGTCCCGGTAGGAGGCACCGCCCCCGGCGGGGGTGAAGGGATCGCGCCCGCCGTCCAGCGTGACCGTGGGGACGCCGATGACGGGGCCCTTGGCCAGGCGCCGCTCCAAATCGTCGTACCGGGGATCACCCGCCGCGAGCCCCAGCCGCCAGCGATAGTTGCGGATCACGATGCGGACATAGTCCGGATTCCGGAAGGCGGCGGCGGTGCGCGCGAAGGTGGCGTCGTCGAAGTGCCATGTCGGCGAGTTGAACCGCCAGACGAGCCGCGCCAGTTCACGCCGGTACTCCGGATTCTCCAGCCCCAGCACACCCCGCTGCGTGGCGAAGTAGTACTGATACCACCAGGCCCATTCGACCTTCGGCGGCTGCGGCTGCTTGTTCTTCTCCCGGTTGGTGATCAGATAGCCGCTCACCGAGACCAGGGCCTTGCAGCGCTTCGGCCACAGCGCCGCGACGATGTCGGCCGTGCGCGAGCCCCAGTCGTATCCGGCGAGGATCGCCCGCTCGATCCCGAGGGCGTCCATCAGGGCGAGGAGATCGAGGGCGAACACCGACTGCTGGCCGTCGCGGAACGTCCGGGGTGACCGGAAGCGTGTCGTCCCATAGCCGCGCAGATAAGGGACCACCACCCGATACCCCTCGGCGGCCAGCAAGGGCGCCACCTCGACATAGCTGTGGATGTCATAGGGCCAGCCGTGCAGCAGGACGACCGCGGGGCCATGGGCCGGACCGGCCTCGGCGTAGCCGACGTTCAGCTCCCCGGCCTTGATCTGCCGCAGGGCGGCGAAGGACGTATGCGGCCGCGCGGACGGCGTCCGCCGCTCCTCCGGGGCGTCCCCCGCGGCCTTGGCCGAGCCGGTGGCGCGGACGGCGAACGGCGCCCCGACCGCACTCGCGCCCACCATCTTCCCGAAGCTGCGCCTGTCGAACATCCGCACCCTCCACCAGTGCGACCGCTCCCGGGCCTTGGCATCCACCATGGCGCACGGGTGCGACCCTCGCACGCCGTACGTCACCTGCCGGAGAGGTGATACACGAGGGCGAGGGGGAGGGGCGTGCTCTACTCGGCCAGCTCCTGCTCGTCGATGAACCCCTGCTCCTCGGCGAGCTCCCGCTCCGTGGTCACCGCGATCCGGCGTCTGATCACCGCGGCCGCCGTGAGCGCGCTCATGGTGAACGCCGTCGCGATCAGCCACGGCTGGTCCAGCGCATGGCGGGTGAGGTGATCGAGCGAGTAGCGGCCGGGCCCCGCGATCCCGAGCGCCGCCGACGAACATCCCAGCAGGGCGGGAAACTCATAGCCCCCGGACTGGGCGAAGAAGCCGGCCGGCGCGTTCACCGACACCGCGCCCGCCATCGTCCCCGCGGCCGCCGCCCCGGCCGCGGGAGTGGCGAAGCCGAGCGCGAGCAGCAGCCCGCCGCCCGCCTCGCCCAGCCCGGCCGCCAAGGCACTGGCGCGCCCCGGACGGAAGCCCATCGCCTCCATGGCCTGGGCGGTACGGTCCAGGCCATCGCCGCCGCACCAGCCGAAGAGCTTCTGTGTGCCGTGCGCGGCCAGCACCCCGCCCACACCGAGGCGCAGTGCGAGCAGTCCGAGATCCTTGCGGTGGTGCATGGGGTCTCCTCCGCTCCCGTATGGGCACACCACGGGCGGCCGCCCGGCGTCTCACCCAGTCTCGGTACGCATCCCGGGGCCCGCTGTCGTTGCTACGCCATCGGAGTGCATCAGCTCCGTCGTGGTGACCGCGCGCAGACCGCGCCCGCGCAGACCGTCGAGGACCGCGGGCAGCGCGGTCAGCGTCCCGGTGTGACCGAAGTGCAGACTGACCACGGAACCGGCGCGGACCTGGCCGAGGACCGCCTCCCGCACCGCGTCCGGCCCCGGGTCCTGGAAGTCCCGGGAATCCACGTCGTAGGAGAGGACGTGCGGGTACCCGGCGCGGGCCGCCAGACGGGTCACGAGGTCCGTGGCGGTACGGGCCCGCGACGGACGGAACCAGCTTCCGATGGTCCCGGTGAGGCGGCGCAGCCGGTCGGCGCATTCGGTGATCTCCGCGTACGCCTCGTCGGCGGGCAGTGCGCAGACGGCGCGGTGCCGCATGGTGTGGTTGCCCAGTTCATGGCCGCCGTCCAGGACCCGCCGGGCCAGCTCCGGATGCTCGTCGAGCCAGGTGCCGACGGCGAGAACGGTGACCCGGGCCCCGGCCCGCTCGGCCTCGGACAGCAGCGAGCGGGCGAGCTCCGCGTCCCCCTGGCCGTGGAAGGTGAGGGCCACCGCGCCTCCGCCGCGCGGGCCGTGGGCGATCTGGGGTGGCAGTCCGCGGAAACGCACCGGTCCGCGCGGCGCGGCTCCGGCGGGCGTGGCCCGGTCCGAGGCCGCACCGGAGGAGGGCGTCTCGGCGGGACCGGCCGGTCTGGACGACGAGGACACGGCGTGGTGGCCGCAGCCGACGCCGCACGTCGTGGCCGCCACGGCACCGCTCGCGGACCGCAGGACATCACGGCGGGAGGGAGAGGACACCTGAAGCATGAGAACACGCCCCTGGCCGATATGCGGCGATTTCTCGCTGGTGAGGTGTGTTTTTCCGTCGATCGCCGGGCATGGCCATCGGCCCTCACCCGTGCGCGGCCATGGGCTCGCACCGAGGTCCGGGGCGCGTCGGGGGCGGCCGTCGGCACGCATGGCACGCTGGGCCTTTGTATGTTCATGCACCACCGAGGAGACGAGCCACGTGTCGCAGAACCACCCACCGGAGTCCATCGCCGCCCCGGCGGTGCTCGCCGAGGAGCGACGACTCCATAAGGACCTCGGATTCTGGGGCCTGACCGCGATCGGGTTCTCCAACATCCTGGGGTCCGGGTGGCTGTTCGCGGCCATGTACGCCGCCCAGACCGCCGGCCCCGCCGCCCTGCTCTCCTGGATCGCGGCGGGTGTGCTGTGCGCCCTGATCGCGTTGGTCATGGTGGAACTCGGCGCCACCCGCCCGGAGGGCGGCGGCACCGTGCGCTGGCCGCTGTACGCCAGCGGACGGCTGGTCGGCACGATGATCGGCTGGTCCGTGCTGCTCTCGGTGGGCGGTACGGCGGCCGAGATCAGCGCGATCATGCAGTACGCCGCACACTATCTGCCGGGGCTCTACAGCGGTGGCACACTCACCGTCTCCGGGCTCGCCGTGGCCGTGGCGCTCAGTGTCGTGCTGACGGTGTGCAACTGGTTCGCCGTGCGGATATTCGCCCGGCTGAACAACCTCATCTCGGTGTTCAAGGTCATCGTCCCCGTTCTCACCATCGTCGCGCTGTTCCTGTCCGGCACCCACTCCGGACGCCTCACCGACCACGGCGGTTTCGCGCCGTACGGCTACGCGGCCTGCCTGACCGCGCTCGCCGGTGGCGGCATCGTGTACTCCGTCAACGGCTTCCAGGCCCCGCTCGACTTCTCCGGGGAGGCGCGCAATCCGCGCCGTACCGTCCCGGCCGCGGTGCTCACCGGCATCGGCCTCGCCGTGCTGGTCTACCTCGGGCTCCAACTGGCCTTTCTGTTCACGGTGCCCGAGTCGCTGCTGGGCCACGGCTGGAAGGGAGTCAACTTCGAGTCGCCCTTCGGACAGCTCGCCCTGGTGCTCAATCTCCACTGGCTGGCCACGCTGCTCTACGCCGACGCCGTGATCTCACCGGGCGGATCGGCCTATGTGGGCGTGGCCATCGACGCTCGCCATACCTACGCCCTGGCCAAGAACGGGCTGCTGCCCCGCTTCTTCATGCGCATCCACCCCCGGTCCGGGGTGGCGCGCCGGGCGCTGCTGCTCAACCTGGCGGTCATCGTGGTCTTCATGCTGCCGTTCGGCGGCTGGCAGGACATCGTGAGCGTGATGGGGGACATGTATCTGCTGATCTACGCGGCCTCGGCGGTCGCCGTCGCGGCGTTCCGGGCGCACGACCGCGAGCGGGGAGTGACGCGGGCCGAGGGCCGGGTGCCGGGGGTGCGCTGGATCGCACCGGTGAGCTTCGTGGTGGCCAGTGAGTTCGTCTACTGGTCGGGCTGGCACGATCTGCGGCTCGCGCTGCCCTTCGTACTGCTCGGCGCGGTGTTGTTCCTGTTTCAGCGTCGCGAGGACGGCGGTGCGTCCCTGGGGGAGGAGCTGCGGCGCGGCGCCTGGCTGGTCTTCCATCTGGCGGCGCTGACCGTGCTGTCGTGGCTCGGCACCTTCGGCGGTTCCGCCCGCCTCCCGGCGCCGTACGACACCGTGGCGGTGGGCGTCCTCGCCCTCGCCGTGTTCGGGTGGGCGGTCCGCGCGGGCGCCCGGCATCTGCGCGCCTCGCAGGTCAGCGCAGTGTCGCCGTGAAACTCCGGCCGTAGGCGTGGCGGGTGGTGACGACGATCCGGGTGCCGCCGGGCACCCGGCCCACCCGGACACCGTCGTCCGCCGCCACGGCCCTCATCCTCCGGCCCCGGATGACGACGGACACCGTGTCGCGCTCGGTGGTCGGATCGGACACCGCGATCGCCAAGGCGCCGTCCCGGGCTTCCCGCAGGAGCACCGAGCCGGGTCCGCGCACCGCCAGCCGCCCGGCGCGATGGGTGCCGGGGGCGAAGGCGTTGAGCGCGGTGATCCGCAGACCCCGGTGGGCCACGGCCTGTAGCCGGGTGGTGTTGGCCAGGACGGTGAGCGGCCGACGGGCGTAGGCGCCCAGTTGGCGTTCGGTGGCGCTTGGCACGAGGGCGTACGCCATCGAGGTGTGCGGCGTCCCGGCCGGCCGCTCCACCGCGACGGCGAAGAGCTGTTTGGTCACCGGGAGGTCGGGGTTGGCGAGACGGACGGCGCGGCGGCTGCGGGTGACGGTATCGAGTGTGACCGTGGGCGGCGGCCCGTCGAGGAAGACATACCCGACCGAGGCGGCCTGGGTGGCATTGGCGTACCGCAGCCACGCGAGCGGGGCCGTGCCGGTGCCGGACCAGGGCGCACCGCCGCGGAGCCGCCCGGTGAGGGCGAGGGTGTCCGAGGGGGCGGCGATCCGGGTGTCGAGGGTCGTCGTCACCGCGCGGCCGGCGGCGTCGCCGACCCCCGCGGCCAGCACCACGATCTCGTCGTCGAACAGGAACCACGACTTGGTGGCATCGGCGTCGCGGTACACCACGAAGTCGTCGGGGAGGTCGCCCGCCTGCTTCGCGGCGTACGCCACGTCATCGGACTGGACGAGCCCCGCCACACCGTACGCGCCCAGGGCGGCGCCACCGGAGAACGGGTGGGTGCCGCGCGGGAAGTAGACATAGGTGTTCTGCGTCTCCGACGAGGAGGTGAAGCCACGTTCGGGGTTGTCGTACCAGAGCGTGCCGTACAGCTCGGGGACGGTGCGGCGGGTCTCCACGGGGGCGGTGACACCGGCGAGGCGGTGGGGCGGGACGGCGGTGAGGTAGTCGATGCCGAACGCCTGGGTCTGGTCCTGGCCGGAGAGATACAGATGGTGGGCGCCGTCCCCCTGGAACCAGGGCATCAGGTTCTCGCCGCTCATGTACTCGTATCGGCTGATCCTGGAGGAGCTGCGGGCCAGGGCGAAGGCGTAACCGGGGCGCCGGTGGACGGTTCTGTCCATCGCGTTGAACGCGAGATGGCGCTCGGCGGGGCCGAGGTCCCGCGCCGGGATCGAGGAGTCGGCCAGGATGTCGGCGTAGCGGACGATGCTCACCGGGGACACGAACGCCGAAGGATCGAGCGTGGCCTTGGAGGTCTGCCGCAGATACGAGACATAGCCCTTCAGCGCTGTGACGTCGGCGCCGGTGGCATGAGCGGACAGGCCCACCACGGCCTCCACCACCTCGGCGGCGTCCGCGTACCCCGTCGCCGGGCGGGACACCCCGCGCCCCTTGACGATCTCCATCAGCCAGCCCTCGAAGATCAGCGGGGCGAAGCCGTCCACCACCCACCCCTGGGCGACGCGGACCAGCCGGTCGTCGGTGGTGTAGCCGGTGCCGTCGAGCATCTTGATGGTCTGTACGACACGGGTGAGCAGCCCCTTGCCGTAGGAGCCCGTGTAGGCCACGGAAGCGTGCTGGATGAAGGAGCCGTCGGCGTAGAAGCCGTCGGTGACACCGTGCCGCAGCGCGTACGGGTCGATCGTGGCCAGGACGGTCAACTGGTCGGCGATGGCCTTGGCGATCCGGGCGTCGTCGCCGAGCACGGCGCCCTGGAGGATGCGGTTGGTGGTGATGTCGGCGAGGTTGGCGCCGGTGTGGAAGCGTGAGTCGAGGTCGACGTCACCGGCCTTGCCATTGCGCAGATACGCGTCCATCGAGGCGACGTAGGCGGCGGCCAGTTCGGGCCGGTAGGCGGCGAGTTGGTCCACGAGCAGCGCAAGGATCTTGCTGACGTGGGTGGATATGCCGATCTCCCAGGTGAACCAGTTGCCGTAGTAGCCCTTCGACTGGTCGCCGTAGTAGCGCTCATGGAGCCATATCAGGCCGTCGATGACGCGCCGCTGGACACCGGTGTCACCGTGGAGCCCGGATGGTGTGCCGTCTTCCGGTGTGCGGGTGGCGAGGGCGATCTCGTAGAGGTACTGGAACGAGGTGATCAGGTTGGGATCGCTCGTGCCCAGTGCGAGGCCCTGGAAGAGCTCGCCCTGCCCGGCGCGGTCCATCGCGGTGAGCCGGGAGCGGGCGGTTGTGGCGATGGCCGCGAGTTTGGCGCGGACCTCGGGGCGGGTGCCCACCTCCCGTGTTCCGGCGAAGACGGCCACGGTGTTGTCGATCAGCCGGGTGTGAGCGGGCCCGGACGCATCGCCCTCCGCCGTCGCACCGGATGCGGCCGGATGTCCCGCCGCCCGTGCGCGCAGCGGCAGGGCCATGGCCGACAGGGTGGCGGCAGGGAGCGTGGAGACGAGGGTACGACGCGAGAGAGGCACGGGAATGCTCCAACGGTCGACGGGGTCCGATGGGGAACCGCCGCACCATTCAAGCAACCCCGGCCTCCCCTGTCACGAGACCGGAATCAGGGGAACGCGAGCCGATCTATGTCGCCAATATGGACAACAGAATCGTTGACAATCTTGTTGGCCTAGATTTACCTTCGACAGGCACTCACTCAGGGAGGGCACGCAATGCCGAAGGAAGCTCGTCCAGGCACCGGAGAGCAGGCGAAGCAGCATGCGATGGAGCGGCTGCGGCAGGCGATTTTGCGCGGGGAGATGGCACCGGCCCAGCGGCTGGTGGAGAACGAGCTCGCCGAGCAATTCGAGGTGACACGGGCGAGCATCCGCGCGGCGCTGATCGATCTGGCGTCCGAGGGCTTGGTCGAGCGGATTCGCAACCGTGGTTCACGGGTGCGGGTGGTGAGCGTGGAGGAGGCCGTGGCCATCACCGAATGCCGCATGGTCCTGGAAGGGCTGTGCGCCGCCAAGGCGGCTGTTCAGGCCGGCGAGGAGCAGTTGACCGAACTGGCCGACCTGGGCACGGCGATGTCCAAGGCGGTCGCCGACGGCGAACCGCTGACCTACTCCGACCTCAACCACCAACTGCACGCCCGCATCCGGGAGTTCTCCGGCCAGCAGGTGGCGGTGGAGCTGCTGGAGCGGCTCAACGCACAGCTTGTCCGCCATCGGTTCCAGCTCGCGCTGCGGCCGGGGCGTGCCCAGCGGTCCCTGGGTGAACACCTGGCCGTGATCGAAGCGATCAGGGCCAGGGACCCACGGGCGGCCGAAGCGGCCGTCCGGGCCCACCTCACCAGTGTGATCGACGCCTTGAGCGAAGCGCCGGCGTCGACGCCGTGACCACATGGCGCGGGGCTCGCGCCGCGGGGTGGGTCACCGACCTGTCCAGCAAGAAGAGATCAGCAATGACGCACGGTAACGCGGGCGACGCACTCGCTGCCGCACGGCCGGCCGGTGTGATCGTCACCGATCCGCCACGCGCCGGGGCCGAGCATGTGGACGCCCTGGGGGCGTATGGCGTGGCCACGGTGCACGAGGCCATGGGCCGTACCGGATGCCTCGGCCCCGGGCTGCGCCCCGCCCAGCAGGATGTGCGCATCGCGGGCACCGCGGTCACGGCGCTGTGCCGGCCCGGCGACAACCTGATGATCCACGCGGCGGTCGAGCAGTGCGCCGAGGGCGACATCCTCGTCGTCACCACCACCTCGCCGTCCACGGACGGCATGTTCGGCGAGCTGTTCGCCACCGCGCTCCACCACCGCGGCGTCCGCGGCCTGGTCATCGACGCCGGGGTGCGCGACACCGCCGAACTGCGCGCGATGGGCTTCCCCGTATGGTCGGCGGCCGTGTGCGCGCAGGGCACCGTCAAGGCCACGGCCGGATCCGTCAATGTGCCCGTGGTGGTGGGCGGGCAGTGCATACGCCCCGGGGATGTGATCCTCGCCGACGACGACGGGGTGATGTGCGTACCGCGCGAGTCCGCCGCCACGGCCGTCGAGGCGGCGAAGGCGCGCACCGCGAAGGAGGAGGCCACCCGGACCGCCTTCGCCGAGGGCCAACTGGGCCTGGACCGCTACGGGTTGTGGGAGACCCTCGACCGGCTCGGGGTGCGGCACCAGCCGTACGCCGAGCGTGCCGCGCACGCCCGCGGCGGGACCGCCTCATGAGCGGGCCGAAGGGGGTGCGCTGCATGCTGATGCGCGGCGGCACCTCCAAGGGCGCCTATTTCCTCGCGGCGGACCTGCCGTCCGACCCCGGCGACCGTGACGATCTGCTGCTGCGGATCATGGGCAGCCCCGATCCACGGCAGATCGACGGCCTCGGCGGAGCGCACCCCCTCACCAGCAAGGTGGCCGTCGTCTCCGCCTCCCAGGGGCCGGACGCCGATGTCGACTATCTGTTCCTTCGGATCGGTGTGGACCGGGCCGAGGTCTCCGACCGGCAGAACCGCGGCAACCTCCTGGCCGGGGTCGGCCCCTTCGCCGTGGAACGTGGCCTGGTCGCCGCCCGGGACGGGCGGACACCGGTGCGGATCAGGATGGTCAACAGCGGTGACCACGCCACCGTGACCGTGTCCACCCCGGACGGGCGCGTCGATTACACCGGCTCGGCCGGGATCTCGGGCGTACCGGGATCCGCCGCCCCGCTGGTGATCGCTTTCCAGCAGGGCAGCGGCCCCCTGCTGCCCACCGGCCACGCCCGTGACGTCATCGACGGCACCCCGGTGACCTGCGTGGACAACGGCATGCCGACCGTGCTGATCGCCGCGTCCGTCCTGAACGTCACCAGCCATGAGGATCCCGGCGAGCTGGAGGCGGACCCGGTGCTCGGCGCCCGGCTCCAGGAGATCCGCCGGGAGGCGGGCCGATTGATGAGCCTGGGCGATGTCAGCGCCACGACCGTGCCCAAGCTCAGCCTGCTGGCCCCGCCCGCCCACGGTGGCACCGTGATGACCCGCACCTTCATCCCGGTCCGCTGCCATACGGCGATCGGCGTCCTGGGAGCCGCCAGTGTCGCCGCCGGGCTGTGCGTCGAGGGAAACGTCGGCGAGGAGGTGGCCCGGCTCCCGGCGGCGGGGAAGCGGCTGCGCATCGAACACCCCACCGGCTTCCTGGACATCGACACGGCCGTGGACAACGGAGCCACGCCCGTGGCGCGGGGCACGGCGGTCGTACGCACCGCGCGGAAGATCTTCGACGGCACGGTCTTTCCCCGTCCCGACTGATCCGCCGCCCCGTCGCGCCCCCCCCGCTGCCGGGTCGCCCCCCCACCCCGGCGCCCGGTCGCGACCACATCACCTCTCCTCTTCGGCGCACGCCGCACAGCGTGGTCACAGGAACGTCCCATCTCGCTGAAAGGTTCGCCCTCTAGCCTCCGGGCATGCCCATGACGCGCTCCACGGATGAGGCACTGGCACGGGCCGCCGTGCTCGCCTTGATCGCCCAGGCGGAGCTGACGCCCAAACCGGGCCTCGCCGACACCCGCGATCTACAGGCCCGCGCCACCGGTGCGGATCTGCTCGCACTGCGCTGGTCGGCCAAGGCGCTGGCACCCGGCTTCGCGGCCATGGCCGCCGCCGCCCGCCGTCCCAGGGAGCCGTCCCGGGCGCTGCGCGAGGAGCTGGGTGCCATCGGCCGCTGCGCCGAGTGGACGATGGCACGGGCCGGTGGCGGTGCGGCCACCGGTCCCCTCCACCATGGCGCGCTGTGGGTGACGGGCCTGCTGGTGGCCGCCGCCGCGCTGCGGCCCGGCGCCGGGCCCGATGAGGTGACCGCCACCGCCAAGCGGATAGCGGACCAACCCGACCGTGGCGCACCCCGTCGGCCCTCACCGGGCTCGCATGTCTCGGCCACCTATGGAGCGCCGGGCGTGCGCGGTGAGGCACGGGCCGCCTTTCCCCATGTGCGCCGCGCCCTGGACGCCCTGTCCCGGGCGCGTGCCGCGGGGGCCACCGAGACCCAGGCGCGCCTGGACGCGCTGCTCACCGTGATGAGCACCCTCCAGGACACCGGTCCGCTGTACCGGGCGGGCCCGCCGGGCCTCCGACGGGTCAAGGAGGGGGCGCATGCCGTGCTCGAGGCGGGCGGCGCCGCCACGTCCGAGGGAGCCGCCGCCCTGGCCGCGCTGGACGCGGACCTGCGTGAGCTGGGCATCGCGCCGCGCGGAAGCGCCGTACTACTCGCGGGGGCCCTGTTCCTGGACGGTCTCCCGGCACCGGCGGTCATGGGCTCGCCCGTGCTGCGCGGCCTATCGGCTGACGGACGTTAGTCGTTCGCCGGTGGTGTCAGGCCGTGGCGGTGGAGGAAGGCGTCCACGAGCCGGTCGGTGAAGTCCTGGCCGACGGGTTCGTCGGTCACCAGCACGCGGTAGTAGAGGGGGCCGATGAGCTGGTCGGTCTCGGCGGTCAGGTCCAGGCCGGGCGGCAACTCGCCGCGCTCCATGGCCCGTTCCAGGGGGAGGCGGTCGCGGCGGCGCTGGTCGTCGAGGTACCGGGACCGGAAGTCCCCGGCGAACGCCGGATCGTGCCGCGCCTGGGCGACCAGGGCCTTGAAGACGGCGCCGGAGTCGGACGCGCCGAGGAACCCGGCCAGGTCGCCCAGATAGCTGCGCAGATCCAGGGCGAGATCACCGCGGTCGCGCACGGGCAGGTCCTCGGCCACATCCTGGAGGAAGGCGTCCATGAGGATGTCGGTCTTGGTGCTCCACCAGCGGTAGATCGTCTGCTTGGCGACCCCGGCCCGGGCGGCGATCCCCTCCACGGTGACGCCCGCGAAGCCCTTTTCGGCCAGCAGGTCGTCCGCCGCGTTCAGCACCGCCAGCCGGGCCTGTTCACTGCGCCCGTGGCGGTTGCCGTGGTGGCGTGCTGCCGGTCGGGCGGTGCCGCTCGTCCCGGCGGTCTGTGTCGCGCGTGCCATCTCTCGCCTCCCCGGTCAGGATAGCCGCAGCCCAAGATCACTCCGCCCGCATGGCTGAGCCCGCCGACCGGTGGGACATGACCGGCGGGCGGGCCCGGGCGCCGAGAGGGGTGGTGGCTAATCCCATCGTTCCCCTTCGGCCTGTGAGGGAGTCGTCCTCTGTACGTCGGGGTGGCCGGTGTCCCGTTCGTCGTCGCGCTCGCCCTCGGCCTGTGAGGGGGTCGTCCACGGCACGTCCGGGTGGCCGGTTTCCCGTTTGTGTTCGGCGTGGGAGGGGGCTGGCTCGGTCATGTGATGCCTCCGCTCCTAGTGCGGACGATGCCGATTTTACGCCTGAATGTCCAGGTTGGTGCAGTGTGGCCGGGTCGGCAGGGGGCATGCGCTGAAGTCGCCGACAGGAGTCATGGGCTGAAGTCGGTCGTGATGTTGGTCGTGATGTCGGTATGTACATGAGTATGTCTAGACCAGTGTCATGTTCACTGCCATGATGACCCCGCACCCCCTCAGCACCATGAGCCCCCCATTCCCCCCGCTGACGCGGCCGTGCCGCCGCGCGAGAGGTGATGTATGTCCAGACGCGTCTCCACCCGATTCCGGACCCTGCCCTGCTGGGCCTCAGCCCTGCTGCTCGCCCTGGGCATGACCGCACTGGCCCCCGAGGCGTCCGCCCGGTCGGCCGTGCCGAGCACGATCCCGCTGAAGTTCACCAACAACTCCGGGCGCGGCGACCAGATCTACGTCTATACGATCGGCACCCTGCTCTCGACCGGCCAGCAGGGCTGGGCCGATGCCTCCGGGACCTTCCACCCCTGGCCCGCCGGCGGCAACCCGCCGACCCCGGCCCCCGACGCGTCGATCGCCGGTCCGGCCAATGGCCAGGCCCTGACGATCCGCATCCCGAAGCTCTCCGGCCGGGTCTACTTCTCCTACGGCCAGAAGCTGGACTTCCGGCTCACCACCGGCGGCCTGGTGCAGCCCGCCGTGCAGAACCCCTCCGACCCCAACAGGAACATCCTGTTCAACTGGAGCGAGTTCACCCTCGACGACTCCGGCCTGTACATCAACAGCACCCAGGTCGACATGTTCTCCGCGCCGTACGCGGTGGGCGTGCAGGGCGCCGACGGCGGCGTGAAGAGCGCCGGTCACCTCAAGCCCGGCGGCTACAACGGCGTCTTCAACGCACTGCGCGCCCAGCCCGGCGGCTGGGCGGGTCTCATCCAGACCCGCCCGGACGGCACCCTCCTGCGGGCCCTCGCGCCCGGCCACGGCATCGAGGCGGGCGGCCTGCCCGCGAACACGATGGACAACTACATCAACCGGGTGTGGCAGAAGTACGCCGGCTCCACCCTGACGGTCACGCCCTTCGCCGACCGGCCGAACACCAAGTACTTCGGGCGGGTATCCGGCGACGTCATGAACTTCACCAACGGTGCCGGCGCCGTGGTCACCAGCTTCCAGAAGCCGGACTCCGACTCCGTCTTCGGCTGCTACAAGCGCCTGGACGCGCCCAACGACCAGGTGCGCGGCCCCATTTCGCGGACCCTGTGCGCCGGCTACAACCGCACGACCCTGCTCACCAACTCCAACCAGCCCGACACCAGTGACGCCGGGTTCTACACCGACGCGGTGACCAACCACTACGCCCGTGCGATCCACGCCCAGATGGCCGACGGCAAGGCGTACGCCTTCGCCTTCGACGACGTGGGCCAGCACGAGTCGCTCGTCCACGACGGCAATCCGCAGCAGGCGTCCATCACCCTGGACCCCTTCAACTAGACGGCAGGAGGCATGGCATGAGACGCACCAGACCGCTGCGCACCCGCCTGGCCGCCCTCGCCACCGGAGCATTCGCCCTGCTGGCCACGCAATTCCTCCCGGCCACGGCCCAGGCGGCGCCGTCCGCCACCATCTGCAACAAATACTGCGACACCCGTGACCCGGCGCTCGCCCCGCAGAGCCGCAACCCCGTGACCGCCACCCTCTTCTCCCGCTCCATCGCCCTGCACTTCGACGACGCCGACGCGATGGGCTGGGCCTCCATCGACAACGGCAGCCCCGGTGACGAGGTGTGGCTGGACCGCTCGTTCGACGGCGGCCGTAGCTGGTCCTCGGGCAGCCGCCTCGGCAACACCGCCATCCCGTCCGGGCAGCGGGGCTGGCGCACCCTCATGTACAACGTGGACGACTGGGGCGCCCATGGCGTCGGCGCGCTGCGGGCCTGCGGCAAGGCCGGCGACCGTCCCGACATCGCCTGTACGCCCTGGGCCCGTACGACCTGGAACGCGTGGGACCGCCGTACGGCCGCCGCCACCGCGCAGATGGGGTTCTACTCCTACGGCACCGGACTGTTCTCCACCACCGGCTGGTGGAACTCGGCCAACGCCCTCACGGCCGTCATCGACAACATCCGCGTCACGGGCATGCGCAGCTATGAATACGCGATCGCCCGCACCTACGACCTCAACCTCGGTGCGCAGGGCGGGCAGTTCCGCAACGACTACATCGACGACACCGGCTGGTGGGGCCTGGCCTGGATGGCGGCCTACGACCTCACCGGTGACTCCCGCTATCTCGCCACCGCCCGCGCCGATGCCGACTACATGGCCTCCTACTGGGACTCCACCTGTGGCGGCGGTGTGTGGTGGAGCACCGCGAAGACCTACAAGAACGCCATCGCCAACTCCCTCTACCTCCAGTTGAACGCGGCTCTGCACAACCGGATCCCCGGCGACACCGCCTATCTCCAGCGGGCGAAGGCGGAGTGGTCCTGGTTCCAGGGCACCGGCATGGTGAACGCCTCGAACCTGGTCAACGACGGCATCGACCTGGGCACCTGCGAGAACAACGGCCAACCGGTGTGGTCCTACAACCAGGGCGTGCTGCTCGGCGGCCTCGCCGAGCTGCACAAGGCCACGGGGGATGGTTCCGTGCTGGATACGGCCCGCCGCATCGGAACCGCCGCCACCACGTCGTCCCAGCTCAACACGGCCGATGGCATTCTCAGGGACCCCTGTGAGACCGGCGACTGCGGTGCCGACGGCCCGTCGTTCAAGGGCGCCCATGTGCGGGGGCTGGCCAAGCTGGACGCGGCCCTGCCCGACCACCCCTTCACGGCCTATCTGAAACGGCAGGCGGACCGCGCCTACGCAGCCGACCGCAACGCCCTGGACCAGTACGGACTGCGCTGGTCAGGACCGCTGGACAAGACCGACGGGGCGCGACAGCACAGCGCACTCGACCTGATGAACGCGGCCCCCTAGACCCGGGCAGCGCCCATCAGGGCCGCAGTACGAGCTTGCCGCGGCTGTGGCCGGTCTCGCTCTGCTCATGGGCCTCGGCGGCGTCCGTGAGCGGGAAGCTCCGCACGACGGGCACCCGCAGCCCGCCCTCCGCGGCGAGCCGGGCGTAGCCGGCGATGGCCTCCAGGGGGCGGTTGCCGCCGCCCCCGGAGAACGTGACACCGAGATCGGCGGCCGCGGGGTCGGCGATGGTGACGATGCGGTCGGTCGTGCCGCCCCGCAGCTCGATCGAGACGGGCAGGGCACCCTGGCCGGCCGCGTCGTAGACGGCGTCGACACCACCCGGGGCCACCGCGCGCACCCGGTCGGCCAGGCCCTCGCCGTACGCCACGGGGATCGCGCCGAGCGAGCGCAGATAGTCGTGGTTGGCGGGGGAGGCGGTGCCGATGACGGTGGCGCCCCGGGCCACCGCGAGCTGGACGCCGACCCCGCCGACCGCACCGGCGGCCCCGTGCAGCAAGAGCGTCTCGCCCTCCGCGAGCCGCAGCAGGTCGAGCACGCGTGCCGAGGTCTCGGTGGCCACCGGCAGCGCGGCGGCCGTCTCCCAGTCGAGCCCGTGCGGCTTGGGCGCGACATCGGTGGCCAGGGCGTACGGGGCGTAGGCGCCGGTGTCCGTCCAGCCCAGTACCTCGTCGCCCACCGACCAACCGGTGACCCCCTCGCCGACCTCGTCGACTATCCCGGCCGCCTCCGTACCGGGGATCGCGGGGAACGCGGCCGGGCCCATCTGCGGCATCCAGCCACGGCGGATCTTGTAGTCGATCGGGTTCACGCCGGCGGCCATGACCTTCAGCCGCACCTGTCCGGGACCCGGATGGGGCTCCTCCGTCTCCTTCAGCCGCAGCACCTCGGGGCCGCCGTACTCCTCGTAGACGATCGCCTTCATGTCTCTCACTCCCGTCAGCCCGTCAAGAGGGCGTTTGTACCGACAACGCCATCCTCGGCCGGGACATGCCCCTCCCCGGCCGTTCCTCCGGCCAGTTCCGCCTGGCCGAAGGAACGGCCGGGGCCGCGAAGAGGGCCCATTACGCTGACGGACATGGACCTCACGGCCGCAGTCGATGTGATCCGGGCGCCCCTGGGCGAGATCCTGCCGCGCCTGTCGGACGCCCTCTCCGAGGCGATTGCGCACCGGGCGCTGGCCGAGCTCTCCGGCAACTGCCCGCATTCACCGTTCAAGACCCATGGACACCCGCCCGGCGACCCCGGATCCGCCATCACCACCGTCGAGATGGCCGCCCTCTCCCCGGCGGCGCGCGCCGAGGGAAGCTGGCAGGGCCGGGCGCGGATGGCGGGCGCCGAGGTGCCCGTACTGGCCCTGTACAGCGACGCCACCGCGCGGGGCGCGCTGCTCGTCCTCGTCCTGACCCAGGAGACCCCCGTCCCGGCCGGATCCGTGGCGGCCGCCCGTGCCCTGTGGGACCTGGTGACCGCCGCACCGCGACCGGATGGCGGTAGAGGCGGTCCCCGGGACGCTGGCCCAGTCGCGGGCCGCGGCCGCGGCCCGGGCCACGGCCATCACCGAGCTCGTGGACGCCCACGGCGCCGCCCTGTCCGCCCCGCTCGGCGTGTTGCGCCGGCGCGATCTGGACGACCCGACCGCCCGGGCCCGCGCGGTGGACCTCGCCGTCACCGCCCTGGCCGAGCTGCGTGACCGCACCGACCGGGATCAGGCGCTGGTGGAGGAGTCGGCCGGGGACGCCTTCGCCCGGCTCGCCGAGGCACTGCGCCCGGTGCTGCGCGAAATTGCCGTACGGCTCGACCTGGGCCCGCCCGGCACCGAGGAGGGCGCCGACCGGCTGCTCCCCGCCGATGTGGCCAATACGGCCCGCGCGGTGGTACAGGCCGTGGTGCACGCCATGCTCGACGATCAGGGCCCGGGCCAGGACGGCGCGCCGCGCCCGGTGCGCCGCGTCCACGTCGGCTGGAAGGTCGGCGACGGCGAGTTGCGCGCCACCGTACGGGACGACGGCCCCGGCGTGCTGCGGCGGACCGCGCTGGACGCCCGCCGGGTCGGCGAGCGGCTGTCCGCGCTGGGCGGGCGGCTGGACGTGGACGCGGTCCCGGAGTGGGGCACCATGGTGACGGCCACCGTGCCGCTGGGCCCGCCGCAGCCGGCCCGCAAGGATCCGCTGTACGTACTGGGGGCGCGCGAGCTGGAGGTGCTGGAGCAGTTGGCCCGCGGGCGGCGCAACCGGCAGATCGCCCAGGAGCTGCACATCAGCGAGTCGACGGTGAAGTTCCACGTGGTGAACATCCTGGAGAAACTGGGGGTCACCTCGCGTGGCGAGGCCGCCGCGCTGGCCCACACCTGGGGTGCGACCGGTTCCTGAGCGGCCGGTGACAGGGCGGACACCGCGGGACACGTCGGCGGACAGCCCCGCCCTTGGGACGTATCGTTGCTGAGGGACGGCGAGCGGAGCGTTTCATGACCACACCGCGGGACCTGTTGATCGTCACCTTGGACGTGGCGCCCATGCGCCCCCTGGAGCGGGGCGATCTGTCGCTCGCGCTCGCGGGAGCCGAGCTGATCGACCTCCTCGACGCCGAAGCGCTCGGCATCGAGGACGACCGCATCGTGCCGGGCCTGTGCCCGCCGACCGGGGACCGCCTGCTGGACGAGGCCGCGTCGTCGTTCGTCGGCCGGCCGCCGTACGAGCCGGTGGGCGACTGGCTGTGGCGCAGAGGCCGCGGTCTGTCCCCGGCCTATCTGGACGCCCTGGAGTCCGCGGGACAGATCACCCGGCGACGCCACGGCTGGCTGCCGCTCCGCGCCGGTGAGGCGGTGCCGGTGGACTCGGCCGCCCGCCGCCACGCGATGGACCGCTGGGCCTCCGACGAGCCAGTCCTCGCCTCTCTCGCGGCGGCCATCGGGGTCCGCGAGCAGCCCGCCGGAGACGCCGCGGGCGCGGCCGGCGACGCGGCCGTGACCGTGCTCGCCGCCGTCAACGACGCCGTGATGGAGCTGGAGGCCGAACGGCAGCGGCGGGCCATCGAGGAAGCGGCCTTCGACAACATCTGGCGCGGCGAATGACCGTGTGACGGGGGCGGGCGCCGGGAGCAGGGGCGGCCGCCGCCGGGTGCGCCGCACCGCCGCCGATGAGCCCCAACTCCGGCCCCGGGCGGGCCGTGCCACCGTATCGTGTCGGGTGATCCACCACGTCCCATTGGGCACACCCCCGAACGGAGACGCACATGGACACCTCAGCCGGAGCGCCCGGCCGCAGAACCCCCCACGGCGACGCCGAGCCCGTCCCCGCGCCCTTCCCCCAGGCCCTCATCGACGCCTTCCGCGCACAGCCGGAGCCGCCCGCCTTCGAACACCGGTCGCGCGTCGTGCCGCGCGGCGAGGTGCTGGAGCTGATCGGCCGGTGCGCCGACGGACTGCGGGCGGCCGGACTCGGCCCGGGGCGGTCGGTCGCGGTGGCCACCGATGTGACGCCCGAGGGCTTCGCCGTGCTGATGGCGGCCTACCTGCTGGGCTGCCGGGTGACGGGGCTGCGGCCCGGCATGACCCCGGCCCATCTCGTGTACGTCCTCTCCGACGGAATCGACGCCCTGGTGGCCGACGAGACCGGTGCGACCCCCGAACTGCTGGACGCGGCGGGCGGGGTGACCGTGTTGCGGCTGGGCCCGGACCTCCTGGCGGCCCACCCGAAGGCCACGGGGGAGCTGACCGCCCAGGGCCGTTCCGAGGACATCGCCATGGTGACGCTGACCAGCGGCAGCACCGGACGCCCCAAGGGCTGTACGCAGACCTACCGTTCGCTCGCCCTCAACTGGGCCTGGCAGCCCGCGCGTTGGACCGAGCGGACGGAGCGGCTCGCGGCGGGCTATGAGCGATATCTGCTCTTCGGCACCCTGACCAGCGCGGTGATCTTCGAGCATCTCGGGGTCTGCCTGCTGGGTGGCGGCACCGCCGTCATCCCCGATCCGCCACTTGTCTTCCCCCAGGTCTTCGAGCGCCACCGGATCACCGCATGTCTGATGACCGTGCCCCGGCTGCACCATGTGCTGGATGTGCTGCGCACCGACCGCGTCGACACCGGCAGCCTCCGGGTGCTGCTCGTGGCCGGTTCCCCACTCGCCCCGCACCGGCTCGCGGAGGCGGCCCGGAAGCTGGGCCCGGTGGTCCACCAGGGTTACGGGCAGACGGAGACCGGCATGCTCAGCCTGCTGACCCCGCACGACCTGGCCCAGTGGCCGGACCAGGTGTACGACTCGGTGGGCCGGGCGTGGTCCGGGGTGGAGCTCGGTGTCCGCGACCTCGAGGGCCGGTCGGTGCCCACCGGGGCCACCGGCGAGATTTGGGTGCGCACCGACTCCGCGATGGCGGGCTACTGGAAGGACGAGGAGCAGACCCGGGAGGTCCTGCGGGCCGGGTGGGTGCGCACCCGCGATATCGGACACCTGGACGAGCACGGCTTTCTGCGGCTGACCGGCCGGGCCCGGGACGTGGTCATCGTCAACGCGA
The DNA here is from genome assembly GCF_047218265.1 of Streptomyces sp. CY-1. Classification (NCBI taxonomy): domain Bacteria; kingdom Bacillati; phylum Actinomycetota; class Actinomycetes; order Kitasatosporales; family Streptomycetaceae; genus Streptomyces; species Streptomyces sp. CY-1. Next base: position 944,110 of record NZ_CP178393.1, on the reverse strand, counting down.
TCGTGCACTACGCCGGGGCGATCGAACGCGCGCTGGCGGCCCATCCCGATGTCGACCAGGCGTATGTGGTGGGCGCGCCCGACGAGCGCACCGGCGAGGCCGCGCACGCCTTCCTGGTCCCGGCCGACGGCCGTGCGCCGGACCTCGACGCGGTGCGCGCCCTCGTCGCGGCGGAGTTGGGGGAGGCGAGTGTCCCCGCCACGGTCACCGTGGTGGCCGAGGTGCCCGTGGCACCGAGCGGCAAACCGGACAAGCGGGCGCTGCTTTCGCGGGTCGCCGGGCCGCTCGGGACGGTGTGAGGGTGCGGCTCCGCCCGTTCGGCGGGGGAGCGCCGGTACCCGCCGGGCCGGGGGCGGCCGTCCACCCCGGCTGACGCACCGCGACGTCCCGGCAGGCCCGTGGCATGCCGGGACGTCTCCCGTGCGGAGGGTGGCGCTCAGCCCCCGGCCGGCACCGCCGCCGCGGTGCCACTCGGTTCCCCGGCCGCCGACTTGGCGTCCCGGCGGTCCAGCCAACTGAGCACCGGGACCGTCATCACCGTGGTCACCAGCGCCACCAGGACCAGCGCCGCGAACAGCTCATCGCCGACGATCCCGGCCGACAGCCCGATGTTGAGCGCGATGAGCTGCATCAGCCCGCGCGCGTTCATCAGGGCGCCGACCCTGACCGCCACCGCACCCGGCTCCCCGCACAGCTTGGCGGCCGCCCAGCAGCCGCCGAACTTTCCGGCCGACGCGACCACGACACAGGCCGCGCCGAACGCCATCACGGCCGGGTCGGCGAACACATCGAAGCGTGTGTTCAGACCGGAGTAGGTGAAGAACATCGGCACGAAGATGACCTGGGTCGCGCCCTGGACGGTCCGCACCACCCGCTCGGACGCCTCGTGGCGGGGCATGGCCAGCCCGATGGAGAACGCCCCGAAGACGGCGTAGAGCTGAATGGTGTCGGTGAACCAGGCGCCGCAGAACAGCACCGCGACCGTGAACAGCAGCCGGGTCTCGTCGCTCAGACCCGGACTGGTCACGATCCATGCCAGCAGCCGCCGCCCGACCAGGAACAGGACGGCCACGAAGAGCAGCGAACCGCCCAGCGCCTTGACGATCGGGCCCGTCTTCTCCGAAGCCACGCTGAGCACCCCGGCGAGCAGGAGCCAGGCGGCCGCGTCGTCGGTGGCCCCCGAGGCGAGGGACAGCGAACCGTGGCGGGTCCCGGACAGCCCCCGCTCGGTGATGATGCGGGCCAGCATCGGAAAGGCGGTGATGGCCAGGGCCACTCCGACGAAGGCCGCGGTCACCCACACCGAGACCCCGTCGACGAAGATGCCGACATGGCCATGGGACACCAGGGTCAGCCCCACGCCCAGCAGCAGCGGGACCACCACCCCGGCGGCGGAGACCGTCACCGCGGTTCCGGCCAGCCCCCGCCCGGCGTGGGCCCGGAATTCGTAGCCCGCGTGGAACATCAGCGCCACCAGGCCGATCTGCCCCGCCACGTACAGCACCGGCTTGAGCTCCGGCGGGAAGACCGCCTCCGAAGCGCCCGGCGCCACCAGCCCGAAGAGCGACGGGCCGAGCACCACACCGGCGATCATCTCCCCGACCACCGGCGGCTGGCCGAACCGGCCCGTCACCAGCACCACCAGACGGCAGGTCAGCAGGATCACCACGGTGGCGATGAAGAAGGCGGGGGCGAGCTCTGTGGGAGTCATCGTCTCACCCTCCTCATCGGTGGCCGGCGACGGCGGGCGCGGCGGCGGAGTCGGCGGACGCGGTGGCGAAGTAGCTCCGGCACAGCCCCTGGCGCCGGGCGTCCCACACCATGTAGCCACCGAGCACCAGTTGGGTGAGGCTGCGGGGGATCGCCCCCCACCGGTCGCCCAGCCGCATCCCCGCGAGCCTGGCCGCCCGCCTGGCCGGTCCCCAGGCCGCCGGGGTCCGCCCGGTGGCATGCGGGATCAGCAGACAGGGGCCGCGGCTGGGCAGCGACCGGGTGTGCTCGGCGGTGGACGCCAGCCGGAAGCGCCGCAGGACCTCCTCGGCCGCGACCCGCATGGTCAGCACGGCGAAACCACGGGCCGGACAGGGCCGGTTGGCGGTCACACCGAACGGGATGAAGGCGGCGGGCCGGGTGTCCGCGGACAGCCAGCGGCCGGGGTCGAACCGCTCGGCTGCGCCGGCCCCCGACCGCTGATACTCGGGGTAGTTGAACAGCAGGACCGAGCCCGCCGGTATCGGGGGTCTCCCGGCCCTGGGGATCTCCCCGGTGGTGATGCGGTGGGCCACACCGAACAGCGGGAAGTGCTGGAGCGTCTCGTTGATGACATGGTCCAGATAGTCGGCGTCCTCCTCGCCGGACAGCAGCCGTTCCTGGACCGGCTGATGCGTGGCCAGGGCCAGCAGCAGATGGGCCATCGCCTCCGACGTCTGCACCACGGCGGTGTTGAAGAAGGTGCCCTGAAGGTAGTACGCCCGCTCCCGCTCGGTGAGCAGCGACGGCAGCGGCACCGGCGGGGGAGCGCTCGCCAGCCGCTCGCGCAGATACGCGGTGAGCCGGTCCCGCCGGTCCATATGGCGCAGGCTGGTGCACTTCAGGGCGCTGACCACGTCCTCGGCGTTGCCGACGATGAGATCCCGGACCCGGCGCGGGCACGGTTCGCGGAAGACCACCTCGTAGTAGACCTCGGCCCACACCGGCATCATCAGATCGCGCAGTCTCACCCGGTGCTCCCGGGTGCCGAACCCGCCGCTCCCTTCGTCGAGTTCATCGAGCACCCGCCGGGTGCAGCGGCCGACCAGTTCGGTCCACCGCTCCCGGGAGAGCCCGGCGAGGATCTGCCGGGTCGTCCTGGCCACCTCGTCGTACCGGGGGCCGGGTTCCAGATGCTCCTGGTGGACCTCGGGACCGGGGGCGAGCCAGTACCAGAAGAGATCGGACAGGGCGGCGCCCCGGCTGCGGCCGTTCGCGGCCGGATGCCCGTAGACCCGCTTGAACTCCTCGACGGGCACCTCACGGCCGGGCGCCGGAATGCCCTCCTGACCATTCACGCGGGCGAACAGGCGCACCCGCAGGGCGGTCACCAGCCGGGGCAGCCAGTACGGCAGGCCGGCCGTCAGCGCCACGGCCGCCGCACCGGCGACCGGCCATCCGGGGCGGCTCGGCCGTCTGGCGAGGCTGGGCCGTCTGACACCGCTCGGCCGTCTGACGCCGCTCATGAGACCGCTCCACCGGGCCGGGCGGCGTCCGCGCCGACGCGGGGGAGCGACGGCGGTCCCCAGGCCGGGGCGCGCACCAGATCCGGGGTGAGGTCCTGGACCCCGGAGGCGCCGCACAGCGCCAGGGCGTGGTCCAGCTCCTCGCGCAGCAGCTCCAGCAGCCGCCGTACGCCCTTCTCGCCGCCCTCGGCCAGGGCCCACATCACCGGCCGGCCGATGCCCACGGCGCACGCGCCGAGCGCCAGCGCCTTGACCACATCGGTGCCCCGCCGCACACCGCCGTCCAGCACGATCGGGATCCGTCCGGCGACCGCCGCGTGGATCTCCGGAAGGAGTTCGATCGTGGCGGGTACGGTGTCCAGTTGACGGCCCCCGTGGTTGGACAGCAGCAGCCCGTCGACACCATGGCGCACCGCCAGCCGGGCGTCCTCGGGGTGCAGGGCGCCCTTGAGCAGGATCGGCAGCGAGGTGAGGCCGCGCAGCCAGTCGATGTGATTCCAGGAGATCTCCGGTGACATGGCGATCGGGCGCACCCGGTCGCCCTCGCCCGGATCGGCCATATGCTCGCAGCGCAGTCCGGCCGGCAGGTCGAGGAAGCCGTTGCGCAGGTCGCGCTCGTGCGCGCCGCGCACCGGGGAGTCCACGGTGACCACCAGCGCGGTGCACCCGGCGTCGGTGGCCCGCCGCACCAGGGCCCGGGTGAACTCCAGGTCGGGCTGGAGGTAGAGCTGGAACCACAGGGGCGCCGGATCGCCATCCGCACCGGCGCCACGGGTGGCATCCGCGATGGCCTCCACCGCCACCGTGGAGGCCATGCTCACGATCATGATCGCGCCGGCCGCCGCGGCGGCACGTGCGGTGGCCAACTCACCGTCGTCGTCGAGGAGTTTGTGGAAGGCGGTCGGTGAGAGCAGGACCGGCGTACGCGCACGGCTGCCCAGCACCGTGATGTCCAGCGCCCGCTCGGTGTTGCCCCGCAGCACCCTGGGCAACAGCCGCAGCCGCCGGAACGCCTCTTCATTGGCCCGTACGGTGATCTCGTCCCCCGCGCCACCGGCGATGAAGTCGGCGTGCACGGGATCGAGTCTCGTCCGGGCGGCGGTTTCGAAGTCCTGGACGGTCATCAGCATGGGGCGGTGTCACCGCCCCATGCCGGTGGGCCGTGCGTCCAGCTCACGCGCGAAGAACTCGACCAGCGGGGCGTGGTGGACCTTCGGGTGGTTCCACTCGTTCTCCAGGTTCTCGGCCATGTGGTGGGTGCCGAGGAGTTCACCGCCCCGGAAGTGGCGGAGCACCGGATGCAGATAGGAGGCGTCGAAGGCGTCCCCGACCGAGTTCTGCGCCGCCCGGCGCACCGTGATGTCGAAGGGGTCGACCTTGTCGTGGTCGGGGCCGTACTCCAGGGTGACGAGGAAGTAGTCGGCGCCCGCGGTCAGGGAGCCTTCATGGGCGTAGGCGACCGGCACCTCCTCGTGGTAGCGGCTCTGGCCGCCGTCCGTCGTGACCAGCAGGTCGCCGATCACGCCGAACTGCTGCCACAGCGCGGAACTGCGGTTGACCCGCGCCACCACGGCGTCCGCCAGCGCGGACGGATCGGTGGGCAGTGGCTCGTGCGGCCAGGGCCGGTCATGGTGGCGTTCGTCGAGGACGCGGCTCAACGCGCGTACGGCGTAACGGAATCCATGGATGAAGCCGCTGGTGGACTTCTTGAAGTCGCGCTGCTGGGTGAGGGTGCCGGCGAAGTACAGACCGGGCACGTTGACCGACTCGTACGCCGGTGTGAGGGCCGCGAAGCGGTCGTTGATGACCAGCTCGGGGCGGCATTCGGGGTCGAACGGCGAGGCGTCGAAGCGGAATCCGGTGCACACGATGATCCGGTCGTAGGTCAGCTCCTTCACGACCTCGTTCGCCCGGGAGAAGCTGAACCGCACACGGTACCGGCCGCCGTCGCCCGGCTCCTGCTCGATCGACAGCACATTGCCGTCCAGCACGGCGTTCTGCGATTTGAGCTGGTAGGTGTCGAGGAAGTTGTTGTTGACGGCGCGCAGATGGCCCACGTAGTGGGTCTTCCACGCGAGCCGCAGGGAGTGCGGTCCGGCCACATGGATGACGGCGGCCGTCTCGATGAGGTTGTCGGCCGTCTCCAGCGCGGAGTTGCCCTTGCCGAGGATCAGGACCCGCTGGTCGATGAAGTCGTCGGGGTCCACCGAGACGGTGGGGTAGTCCTCGGTGGTCTCGATACCCGGTACATCGGGGATATGGGGGAGGCTCACTCCGGTGGCCATCACCAGCCGGTGGCTGTGGTGTTCCTCGCCGTGCTGATCGGTGACGGTGAAGCCGCCGTCGTCGCGGCGGATCCGCACCGCCCGGGTGTCATAGGCGATGTCGAGGCCGAACGCCTCGGCGAAGTCGGCGAGATAGCGCACGAAGTCATCGGCCTGCGGGAAGTAGCGCTTGGAGTAACGGGTGAACAGCAGCTCGGGATCCGGGGACAGCAGCGAGTTCCAGTCCATCCGGAGGTTGAACTCGGGGTCGTCGATGCCGGTGTGCACCTTGTTGCTGGAGATCAATTGGCGGTGGCGGGGGAACGTGCGGAAGAAGGTGCCCGGCCCGCTTCCGGCTTCCAGGATCCGGTAGCGATGACCCGCCGCCCCCAGCAGTTGCCCGAGCTGGAGCCCGGCGGGGCCGGCGCCGATCACCAAGTAGTCAAGGGGGCCGGAAGAGTGGAGAGATCGATTGTGCACAGTGCCTTCCTTCCAGGAGCGCGATGCCGTGGGAAAGCCGTGACAATTTTCTTTAATTCTCAATAACCACTTTAGTGAGCCGCCGTCAACTTCAACAACAACGAAAACAGGCCAGTGAGATCGTCGGCGGAGGCGGATGAGCCCGCCTCCGCCGACGACATCACGGATGCCCGGGCGCGGTCGTCAGTCCTGGATCTCGATGGCCAGGGCCGGACAGACGGCCGCGGCGTGCCGGACGTCCTCGGCCTGCCCGGCCGGGGGCTCGGCGTTGAGCAGCACCACGACGCCGTCCTCGTCGCGCTGGTCGAAGACCTCCATCGCGGCGACCACACACTGGCCGGAAGCGACACACTTGTCCTGGTCGACGGTCACCTTCATGAGCTTCTCCTTTTCATGAGCTTCTCCTTTTTGTCACCAGGCCACGGGCAGTTCGTAGACGCCGTAGACGGATCCGTCGTGTTTGAACGGGATCCGCTCCAGCTCGATGGCCGGCCGCAGCGTGGGGATGCGGCGGTAGAGGGTGTTGTAGACGACCTGGAGCTCCATCCGGGCCAGTGGCTGGCCCAGGCACTGGTGCACCCCGAAGCCGAAGGCCACATGGCGGCGGGCGTCGCGCCGCAGGTCCAGCCGGTCGGGCTCGGCGAACACCCTGGGGTCCCGGTTGGCGATGTCATTGGCCAGGATCAGCCCCTCGCCCGCGCGGATGACCTCCCCGCCGATCTCGATGTCCGCCATCGCCACCCGGCGCCGCCCGCTGTGGGTGATGTGCAGATAGCGCAGCAGCTCCTCCACCGCCGAGGAGATCAGCTTGGGGTCGTCGGTCTCGCGCAGCAGGGCGAGCTGATCGGGGTGTTCGAAGAGGGCGAGGGTGCCGAGCGCGATCATGTTCGCGGTGGTCTCATGTCCCGCGATCAGCAGCAGCACACCCATCTGCGCCGCCTCGTCGCGGGCCAGCTCGCCCGCCGTGACCCGCCCGGCCAGTCCGGACAGCAGATCGTCGAGGGGGTGGGCGATCTTCTCGGCCATCAGGTCGTCCAGATAGCCGATCAGGTTCCCATGCGCGGTCGACCGCTGCTCGGGCGTGACGTTCCGATTGATGATGACCTTGCTGTTCTCCTGGAAGAAGTCGTGGTCGGCGTAGGGCACTCCGAGCAACTGGCAGATGACCAGCGAGGGCACCGGCAGGGCGAACGCCTCCACCAGGTCCACCGGGTTCGGACCGGCCAGCAGCTCGTCGATCAGATCGTCCACGATCTTCTGCACACCGGGCCGCATCGCCTCCACCCGCTTGATGGCGAACGGCGCCGTCACCATCCGCCGCAGCCGGGCGTGCTCGGGGTCGTCCTTCAGGATGAAGCTGACGCCGGTGCCTCCGGGCGGCATCGGGGCCTGCCGGGGATAGCCGGGCCGGTTGATGTCGGCGCTGACCCTGGCGTCGCCCAGCAGGGCCCGCTGATCGGCGTACCGGGTCACCAGCCACGGAGTGCTGCCGTCCCACAGGCTGACCTTCGCCAACGGGCCCTCCTGCTGCATGTCCCGCAGCCCCGGGGGCGGGTCGAACGGGCAGCCCGCCGCCCTGGCCATCGGAAACTCCGGGGCCCGCGCGGCGTGTTCGTCCACCGGATTCACTGTGCTGGTCATCGCTCCCTCAATTCGTTGAGGCGTGTGGTGGAACCCCCGTTGTCCCCCGACGGCCCGTATGGACCGCTGATGTGCGGAGCCGCGCTCAGCGGGTGACGGGCCCCAGCCACAGCCCGACGATGCCGTCGATCAGGCCGGTGGCGGCGTCGTGCCAACTGGACCGGGGCGTGGCGGTGTTCTCGGCGAGCGCGCGCTCCCGCTCGGCGCACATGTGCAGGATCAGATTGCGCGCCATGGCGCCGCGCTCGAGGTGCACCTCGAGCGGCAGCTCGGGAAGGCACCGGTTGAACCCTTCGAGGGTGTGCCGCAGCGCCGGGGAGGCCAGGGACTCCTCGGTCATGATCTCGTGGAGCGCGGGATCGGTCATCACCTGGGCGCAGAACCGCGCGTACCAGGTCGGGCCGGGCAGCTCCGCCAGATGCTCGAGGACCGGGCGCACCAGACAGGCCACCCAGTCCCGTACGTCGGTGGAGTCGCCGATCTCGCCCAGCAGCCGCTCGCGCAACCGCTCCACCTGCTCGGCGTGTTGCCGGGCGATCGCCCGTACCAGGTCGGCCTTGGTGCCGAAGTGGTAACCGACCGCCGCGTTGTTGCCCTGTCCGGCGGCCTCGCTCACCTGGCGGTTGGAGACCGCGTACACCCCGCGCTCGGCGAACAGCCGCTCCGCGGCGGCCAGGATCGCCTCTCGCGTGGCATCGGCCCGTTCGTGCCGTACGGTCCGGCCCGCCACGGTCACCACCTCACCGGCACGAGCGGCGGCTCGCCGTTTCCTCGATCCACGACGCTCTCCCTCGGTCCGGGGTGGTCATCGACATGATCAGGCAACCCCATGGGCTACGTTAAGTCAACCGACTGATTTAAGTCAGGGTGTCATCGGAACCGCGCGCACCACCGCTAACGCCCGGGGGAGGGGCGTCGGTCAGCCGCCGTCCGACTCACCGGCGTCGTGGACCAGCAGGGCGATCTGGACGCGGTTGTTGAGGTCCAGCCGGGTCAGGATGCGCGACACATGGGCCTTCACCGTCGGCAGCGCCAGATGCAGCTCCCGGGCGATCTCCGCGTTGGAGCGGCCACCCCCGACCGCCCGGGCCACCTCCCGCTCCCGCTCGCCCAGCAGCGCCAGCCGGGCCCGGGCGGCGGTGGCCCGGTCCGCCTGCCCGCCGCCCGCCACCTGCTCGATGAGGCGGCGGGTGACGGCGGGGGAGAGCACCGGATCCCCGGCGGCCACCGTCCGGATGGCGGCGGCGATGTCCCGGGGCGGGGTGTCCTTGAGAAGAAACCCGGCCGCCCCGCCGCGCAGCGCCCGCAGCACATGCGCGTCGGTGTGGAAGGTGGTCAGCACCAGCACCTCCGGGGCGCCGGGCCGGGCCCGCAGCTCGGTGGTGGCGGTCAGGCCGTCCACACCCGGCATCCGGATGTCCATCAGCACCACGCCGGGCCGGTGCGCGGCCACCAGGGCCGGTACCTCCGCCCCGTCGGCGGCCTCCGCGACGACCTCGATGTCCGGGGCGCCGCCCAGCATCAGCCGCAGCCCGGCCCGTACGATCGCGTCGTCGTCCACCAGCAGGACATGGATCACCCGCGCCGTCCTCCCTCACCCCTGGCCCGCGGCGGACACCGGGTCCGCCGCAGGCCAGGGTAGCCAGGCGCGGACCCGGAAACCGTCGTGGGCCGGACCCGCGCTCAGCTCGCCGCCCGCCAGCCGGGCCCGTTCGGCCAGCCCGATCAGCCCCTGCCCGCCGCCCTCGGTACCGGCGCCGTCCGTGGCCGCCCCGGGCGGCGGGGCGTTGTGGACCTCCACCGTCAGCCGGTCCGCCGGGCCTCCGGCCACCCGCACCGTGACCGCCGCGCCGGGCGCGTGTTTGCGCGCGTTGGTCAGCGCCTCCTGGACGATGCGGTACGCCGTGCGCCCCACCACGGGCGGCGGGACCGGGGCGTCGGGCGGCCCGGTCAGCTCGATCCGGCCGCCCGCCGCCCTGGCCTCCGCCACCAGCCGGACCAGATCGGCCAGTTCGGGCTGGGGCCGCTCGTCCTCCGCCGGTCCCGCGCGCAGCACTCCGATCACCTCACGCAGATCGCTCAGCGCCAGATGGGCGCTCTCCCGGATCACCCCGGCGGCCTTTCCGATCTCCTCGCGGGGTGCCTTCGTGTGGAACTCCAGCGCCCCCGCGTGCAGGCTCAGCAGCGTCAGCCGGTGCCCCAGCACATCGTGCATCTCCCGCGCGATCTCCTCCCGCGCCTCCCGGCGGGCCCGCTCGGCCCGCAACTCCGCGTCCGTCTCGGCCAGTTCGGCGCGCTCCCGCAGGGAGGCGATCAGTTGCTGCCGGGAGCGCCGGAACAACCCCCATCCGATGGCCCCGGCGATCAGTGCGAAGTACGTCAGCGCCGAGCTCTTCCGGTCCCCGGACACCTCCGGCAGTTGCCACAGGAAGGCGGGAAGCGGTACGAAGGCCACCGCCGCCACCCACGCGGTGGCCCGCCACGGCCGGGTCGCGGCCACCGTGAACACCGCCACCATCGCCGGACCGGTGAGATGGTGCGATACCTCGCTGCCCGCCAGCAGCAGCGCCACCGCCAGCGCCACCGGCCACCGCCGCCGCAGCAGGACCGTCGCACACCCCAGCCCGCCGATCACCTGATCGGCGGTCAGCCACAGCGGATCGAGGTTCTCCTCGATCGGCAGGGACCGCGAGCCGGCGGCGGCGAAGCAGGCGGCGAAGAGCATCAGCCCCAGATCGGCTGCCCAGTCCCGGCGGGTGCGGTGGATGCGGCGCATGTCCCGGAAATCTACGCGGACCGGGCGGGTGAGCGGGGGTCCGTGCCGCGAGCGGATACTTAAGTACCACTTCTCGCCGGCGGATGGTGTCCTTTGGTCATCGCCGTTGCCGCCTTGTGCCCGATCCGCCGCCCGGTGCGGCCCGCCTAGGTTCGGGCCATGACATCCACCAAGTCCACACCCCCGCTGACCGCCGTGTCGCATCTGCTCTGCTTCACCCTCGTCGTCGGCGGGGGAAGCGGTCTGTTGCATGAATGGTGGGGCTGGCTCCGCTTCATGGGTTTCGTCCGCTTCCTCGTCCCCGACGGCTATGAGGTCTACAGCTATGTCGTGATGGTCGTCCTCGGTCTGGCGGTGGGCGCGGCGGGCGATGCGATCGGCGGTCGAAGCCGAAGGTGATGCCGCGGCCGGTGACCACCCCGGTCACCGGCCGGGAGCCCGTCTCACTTCCGCGTGGCGATCCGCATGAACGTGATGGAGTTCGCCGGGAAGGTGTGACTGAAGGTGGTGTCCACACCGTCGAGCGTGGAACTGCTCGGTTTGATGGGCTGATCGGTGGCGGTGTTCACCGCGTCCGGGTCGCCCTGGAGCGTGGTCAGCCGGGCGGTGCGCCGGACCTTGACGCCCTGGCCGAGGTCGATACGGGTGCGGGCGGCCGTGTCCTGGGCGTTGACGACCTTGACGATGAGCTCGCCGGTGGCCTTGTCGCGCGTCACCACCTGGCGGAACGGCTCGGCGGCCTTGTCATCGGTGAACGCGCCCCATTTCTTCCCGTCCAGGTACAGCGTCACCTGCCGGCCGCGGACCGCGATCCGCATGTCGTACGCCCGGCCGGTCTCGATCTTGGTGCCGTCCTCGGCCATCGTCTGCTTGGCGCCGTCGGTGGCCTTCTCCACGGCGGACCGGGTGTTGCCCCAGCCACCGAGGTTCCACCAGTAATAGTTGCCGGTGTCCTTGACCCCGAAGGCGATGAGGAAGCCCTCGCTGCCCGCGCGCTTGGTGGCCTTGAGCCTCAGGTCGTAGTTCTGCCAGCCGCTGTCGCCCGCGGTGACCATGGTGTTCTCGGCGCCGGTGTCGGATTGCACATACGCGTCGTCCCGCACCTGCCAGGAGCCGGTCCCGGTGGCCTTCGTCCACTTGCCGTCGCCGCCGGAGAAGTCGTCGCTCAGCAGCGTGGCCCCGTCCGCCGAGGTGACCTGGACGTCGTCGTACGCGGCGCTGGTGGCCCAGGTGGACAGGCCGACGGCGCCGGTGATCGGGCCGGAGGGGAGGGACGGGGTGGCGGACGCCTGGCTCGGCACGACCTGGTCGCCGACGTTGTTCATGAACAGCCTCTGGGTCTCATAGCTGGTCGAGCCCCAGGCGGTGGCGTTGTCGTGCCAGATCAGATCCGGCCGCCACTGGACGTAGTCCTTGTTGGCCAGCAGCGGGGCGTAGGCGGCCATCTTCACCACATCGGCGTTGCGCTCCAGGCCGGTCATATACGCTGCCTCGGCGAGGGAGTTGCCGAACCTGTTGTCCTGTGAGGCATATTCGCCGAGGAACACCTTCGGGCCCTGGCGGTCGTAGGAGTCGTAGCGCGTGTTGTTCTCCAGGAACCACTGGGGGCTGTTGTAGTAGTGCTCGTCGACCATCTTCACCTCGGCGGCGCGGTTCAGCTCCCATGCGCGGTCGAAGGTGGCGCCGCTGTCGTCGGGCCCGGAGTTGCTGATCACCGTGATCTCCGGATGCTTCGCCTCGATGGCCTTGCGGAACTCGGTGAAGCGCTCGAAGAAGGCGTCGGGGAGGTTCTCCTCGTTGCCGACCTCCAGCCGGTTCAGCCCGAAGGGCTTCGGATGTCCCATCTCCGCGCGCTTCCTGCCCCAGGTGGAGGTCACCGGACCATTGGCGAACTCGATCAGATCGAGGGTGTCCTGGATATGCCGCTTCAGCAGCTCCGGGTCGTCGGTGGCCTTGTTCTGGCCGCAGCCGGTGACGAGGGCGGGCACCACGGGCAGCGGTGTCGCGCCGATGTCCTCGGCGAACTGGAAGTACTCGAAGTAGCCGAGGCCGTAGGACTGGTTGTAGCCCCAGAAGTTGGCGTTGGCGGGCCGCTCCTCGACCGGGCCGACGGTGTCCTTCCACTGGTAGGACCGCTTGCGCTCCCAGTTCGGCGCCTCGTACGCCCGGTGGCTGCCGGTGTTCACCAGACAGCCGCCGGGGAAGCGCAGAAAGCCCGGCTTCAGCGCGGCGATCTTCTCCGCGAGGTCCTTGCGCAGCCCGTTCGGACGGCCCTTGTAGGTGTCCCGGGGGAAGAGGGAGACCATGTCCAGCCGGACGGTGCCGCCGCCTCCGGCGGTCACCGCGAGCCGTCCGGTGGTGTCCGTGGCGCGCGCGGTGAGCGTCCCGGTGTACTTCGTCCAGCGGTCCCCGCGCACGGTGGCGCGCAGTGGCGTGGCGAGCGCGGTGCCGCCCGAGGCGGTGTGCAGGCCGATCGTCAGTGGGGTGCCCGAGGGGTTGTCGGTGCGGGCCCACACCGAGAAGTCGTATGTCTTTCCGGCCTGGACCGCGATGCCGGTGTTGTATCCGGCGTTGGTGACGCCGTATCCCGCCCCGGCGCCACTGCCGTTCCCGCGCAGATCCAGTCGCAGGTAGTTGCGGTTCTTCCCGCCCAGCCGCGCCTCGTCGTTCACCACCCGCGCCGTGCCGGTGGCGCCGCCGGTCGTGGTCTCGGTCCACGAGGTGAGCGGTGTGTACGAGGCGTGGTCGGCGGTGTCGTATTCGAAGGACCGGTTCTGGACCAGCTCGGCGTACAGCCCGCCGTCCGCGGCGCGGTTGATGTCCTCGTAGAAGACGCCGTACATCGCGTCGTCGATCTCCGGGCCCGCGCGGTCCGGATCGACGGTGATCGAGTAGTCGGTCACGGCCGCGGCGGAGGCTCCGGCGGCGGTGGGGTCGGGGAGCAACGCGGCGGCGAGCGAGGTGGTGAGCAGAGCGCTCAGGGTGAGGCCGAGGCCCGGTCTGACGCGTCCCATTGATCGCATGGCGACTCCTGTACCGCAGAATGTTCGAAATATCGGACACTGCTCAGTACTTCGGACGGACGATAGGCAAGGGACCGATGGGGCGTCAATGGGCGGTGCGCGACGGTCAGTTGGTCGATCGCGGCGACGCGGTCGTACCGCGGACTTCGAGGGCCGGAGCCGTGAGGGCGACCTCGGCGGGGCGGGTGGGGTCGGCGATCCGGTCGAGCAGGCGGCGTGCGGCGCGGCGGCCGATGTCGTGGTTCGCGTTGTCCACGGTGGTGAGCCACAGATGGCGCAGCCGCGCGAGATAGGTGTTGTCGTAGCCGACGAGGGAGAGGTCGTCCGGCACCCGGAGGCCGAGCTCCTCGGCGGCCGACAGGGCGCCGACTCCCGCCATGTCGTTGAACGCGAAGACGGCGGTGGGCCGGTGCGGCGCGCCCAGCAGCCGGACGGTGGCCCGGTAGCCGCCCTCCTCGGTCAGATCGCCCTGCTCCACGGCCGCCGACCCGGCCAGGCCGTGCTCGCGCATGGCCGCCTCGAAGCCGCGGCGGCGCAGCTCGCCCACCACCCCCTGTCCGGCGATATGGGCGATGCGCCGGTGGCCGAGGCCGATGAGGTGCTCGGTGGCGAGACGTGCGCCCAGCTCATCGTCGCCCGCGACGATGTCCACGTGGGGCAGCACGGGCTCGCGGCTGCCCGCGACCACCGTGGGCACCCGCGCGGCCGCCGTGCGCACCGCTGCCGGGTCCGGGAGCGTGCCGACCGCGATCAGGCCGTCGACCCGCAGCTCGGTGAAGGTGTGGGTGAGGTCCTCGCCGAGCCGCCGGTTGAGCCGGCCGTCGGCCAGCAGCGTCCGCAGACCGCTCGCGTGGAGCTGGGAGTTGAGACCGTCGAGCAGCTCCACGAACCAGGGGTTGCGCAGGTCGTTGAGGAGCACTCCGACGGTCCGGGTGCGCCGCTCGCTGAGGCTGCGCGCGGCGGCATTGGGGCGGTAGCCGAGCTCCTCGACGGCGGCCAGGACGGCCTGCCGCTTCTCGGGGCGCACCTGCTCGGAGCCGCGCAGCACCAGGGAGACCAGCGACTTCGACACTCCGGCCCGTTCGGCGACATCGCGGATGGTCGGTGGTCTCATGTTCTGGACCGTTCCACAGGGTGGACGTGGTTGTCAAAGGGCTTGACACCCTGCGGACAGGGCTTCCAGTGTGGGCCGGGAGATTTCTGGAACGGTCCAAAGAAGGGCAGTCATGGTGAGTACGCTCGGGGTCGCCGTCGTGGGATTCGGCTGGATGGGACGGGTGCACACCCAGGCGTACGTCCGGTTGCCGCACCACTTCCCGCAGTTGTCCGTACGGCCCGAACTGGTCGCCGTCGCCGACGAGGTGCCCGGCCGGGCCGAGGAGGCCGCCGGGCGGTACGGCTTCGCCACCGCAGCCCGGGACTGGCACGAGGTCGCCGCCGACCCCCGCGTCCAGGCCGTGAGCATCGCCGCGCCGAACTTTCTGCACCGGGAGATCGGCATCGCCATGGCCCGGGCGGGCAAGCACATCTGGATCGAGAAGCCGGTCGGGCTCACCGCCGACGACGCCCGCGCGGTCGCCGCCGCCGTGGCCGAGGCCGGGGTCCAGGGCGCGGTCGGCTTCAACTACCGCAACGCACCCGCCGTCCAGACCGCACGCGCCATGATCGCCGCCGGGGAGATCGGCACCGTCACCCATGCCCGCGTCCGCCTCTTCAGCGACTACGCCGCCCACCCCGAAGGTGCCCTGACCTGGCGGTACGAACGCGCCCGTGGCGGCAGCGGAGTGCTGGGCGACCTCGCCTCCCACGGGGTGGACCTGGCCCGTTTCCTGCTCGGCGAGATCGACGCCCTGACCGCCGACACCGCCGTGTTCGTGCCGGAGCGGGCCCGCCCCACCGGCGCCACCGCCGGACACACCCGGGCCACCGGTGGCGAGCTGGGCCCGGTGGAGAACGAGGACTACGTCTCCTGTCTGCTGCGCTTCGCCTCCGGCGCCCGTGGGGTGCTGGAGGCGTGCCGGGTCTCGGTCGGCGAGCAGAACACCTACGGCTTCGAGATCCACGGCACCAAGGGCGCGCTCTTCTGGGACTTCCGGCGCATGGGCGAACTCGGCGTCAGCCACGGCACCGCCTACCAGGACCAGCCCGTCTCCACCGTGTACATCGGCCCCGGGCACGGCGAGTACGCCGCCTTCCAGCCCGGCGCGGCCAACAGCATGGGCTATGACGATCTGAAGGTGATCGAGGCGTACCACTTCATGCGCTCCATCGCCGAGGACACCGCCTACGGCGCCACTTTGGACGACGCCGTGCACAGCGCCACCGTGCTGGACGCCATGGCTCGCTCCGCCGAGCGGGGCACCTGGGTGAACCCCGGCTGAGCGGAACGGCGCGAGGACTGCCGGATCGTGGCGGGCACAGGACATCCGGCTCATGGGCGGGAACGGTGAGCACACGGGGCCGTACCGGCGTACTGGAAGGGGCGGGGAACCGCGCACGCACCCTCGACGCCGGAGGTACCTCACCCGTGAGCACCACGACCAAAGCGGCCCCGCCCGGGGCCGGCCGCCGCGACGCGGGCGAGCCCCGGGGCGGGCGGTTCGACTCGTCCCTCGGCCTGATCATGCTGCTGGTCCTGGTGGTCACGGCGCAGGGGCCGATCCGCCGGGCGCTGTCGGCTCCGGTGACGCAGAGCTGGATGACCGTGTTCGTCGCGGTGGTCCTCCAGGCCCTGCCCTTCCTCGTGCTCGGGGTGCTGCTGTCCGCGCTCATCGCGGTGTTCGTCCCGCCGTCGTTCTTCGCCCGCGCGCTGCCGCGGCGGCCCGCCCTCGCGGTGCCGGTGGCGGGGGTGGCCGGGGCGGTGCTGCCCGGCTGTGAATGCGCCTCGGTGCCGGTGGCCGGGGCGCTGGTGCGCCGGGGCGTCACCCCCGCGGCGGCGCTGGCGTTTCTGCTCTCCGCCCCGGCGATCAACCCGATCGTGCTGACCGCCACCGCCGTCGCGTTCCCCCGCGACCCGGAGATGGTGCTCGCCCGGTTCATGGCCAGTCTGCTCGTGGCGTGTGCGATGGGCTGGCTGTGGCAGCGGCTGGGGCGGGCCGACTGGCTGCGCCCACCGGCCCGCCCCTCCTTCCACGGCCACGGCAGGGGCGCCGCCTTCTGGGCGTCGGTACGCCACGATGTGATGCACGCAGGTGGTTTCCTCGTCGTCGGCGCGATGGCCGCGGCCACCCTCAAGGCCGTGGTGCCGGCGAGCTGGCTGCGCGGCGCCGCCGATGACCCGGTGGTGTCGATCCTCGCCCTGGCGGTGCTCGCGGTGCTGCTGTCGATCTGCTCCGAGGCCGACGCCTTCGTGGCCGCCTCCCTGTCGCAGTTCTCGCTCACCGCCCGGCTGGCGTTCCTGGTCGTCGGGCCGATGATCGACCTGAAGCTGTTCGCCATGCAGACGGGTACCTTCGGGCGCGGGTTCGCGCTGCGGTTCGCGCCCGCCACCTTCGTCCTCGCCGTGCTGATGTCGGTCCTGGTCGGGGCGGTGCTGCTGTGAACCGGAAGGCTCAGGCGATCGTGCTGTTCCTCATCGGCGGGGCGGTGCTGCGGGCCGGATTCACCGGCCTGTATCTGCGCTATGTGAAGGCGGGGCTGCGCCCGTTGCTCCTCGCGGCCGGTGTCGTCCTGATCGCGGCCGCCGTGGCCACTCTCTGGTACGAGCGGCCGCGCACGGCCGATGGCGACCCGCACCGGGAGGAGGGCGACGGCGGCCACACCCACCGGGAACCACGGGTCTCCTGGCTCCTCGTGCTCCCGCTGTTCGCCCTCATCCTGGTGGCGCCGCCCGCGCTGGGCTCGTACACCGCCATGCACACCGGCACGGCGCTGCAACGCCCCTGGGGCTTCCCCGCGCTTCCCGCCGGTGATCCGCTGAAGCTCAATGTGGCCGATTACGCGGGCCGCGCGGTGTACGGCCACGGGCGCTCCCTGGAGCACCGGAGGATCGAGGTCACCGGCTTCATCGCCCTCGACGGCCACGGCGCCCCCTACCTCGTCCGCATGGCCCTCAACTGCTGTGCCGCCGACGCCCAGCCCGTCAAGATCGGGCTGACCGGACGGATCCCGCCGGTGCTGCAACCCGACACCTGGCTCCAGGTCACCGGCACCTACACCCGCAAGCGGACCAAGGACCCGGTGGGCGGTGGCGCCATCCCGTACCTCGAGGTCAGCGGCTCCCGGCCGGTCCCGGCCCCGCACGATCCGTACGACGAGAGCTGGAACGGCTGACCGCCCGGGTGGCTCCGCCGAACCCGCCGCCGTGCCGCCACCCGGCCGGTAAGATCGTCCGCGCGGCGGCCGCTCTTCGGGCAGTGGGCGGTCGGCGACGGGGGATTCACGTCAACACGACTCTGGGAGCCGACCATGGCGAACACCTCCCCCGACCCGGCGGCCACGGCGCCGCTCGGGCCACCGCCGCCGTTCGACCCGGAGCTGATCGCGCCACTCGCGGCCATCGGCGAGATACTGCGGCCCGGCGGGTCCGGGGCGGATCCGGAGGCGGGGGACGGCCAGGGCGTGCCCGGTATGGGGACGCTGACGAACGAGGATCTGGAGCGCGACGGGGCCTTCCTGGTCGAGGAGCGGTCCGTGCCCGGCCCGGCGGACGCGCCGGAAGTCTCGCTGCTGATCTGCCGGTTGGCGGACGCGGCCACTCCCACACCGGCGCTGTACCACATCCACGGCGGCGGCATGACGGTCGGCCACAACCGCCTGGGTATGCCGGAGTTGCTCGACCTCGCCCAGGAACTGCGGCTCTCCGTGGTGTCCGTCGAATACCGCCTGGCGCCGGGGACCCGGCATCCGGGGCCGGTCGAGGACTGCTACGCCGGGCTGCGCTGGACCGCCGAACACGCCGAAGAGCTGGGCATCGACCCGGGGCGCATCGTGGTCGTGGGCGGCAGCGCCGGTGGCGGCCTCGGCGCGGCCGTCACACTGCTGGCCCGGGACCGCGGCGGCCCGGCCCCGATCGGGCAGTTGCTGATGTGTCCCATGCTGGACGACCGCAACGACACCCCGTCCGCCCGGCAGATGATCGGGATCGGGGTGTGGGACCGCGCCGCCAACGAGGCCGGATGGAGGGCGCTGCTCGGCGACGCACGCGGGGGCGAGGACGTCTCGCCGTATGCCGCGCCCGCCCGTGCCACGGATCTGTCCGGACTGCCGCCCGCGTTCATCGACGTCGGCTCGGCGGAGACCTTCCGCGACGAGGACGTGGACTACGCCAGCCGCATCTGGCGAGCGGGGGGATCGGCCGAACTGCACGTCTGGTCCGGTGCCTTCCACGGCTTCGACGGCATGGCACCGGAGGCCGCCGTCTCGCGGGACGCACGGGAGGCGCGGCGGCGCTGGCTGCGCAGGCTCCTGGCTCACTGACGGCGGCCGTGCGCGGGCCGTACGGACGGCCCGCGCACGCCCACCGCGGGAACGAACTGACCGCCCGTCGGCGGTGTGCCGTGCGAGAGGGTCAGTGGGACTCGCGGGGCACCTCGTGTCCGCTGGAGCCGACCAGGAAGTCCAGGTCCAGCCCCTGGTCCGCCTGGAGCACATGCTCGGTGTAGAGCCTGCTCCAGCCCCGGGCGGCGACCGGCGGCGGGGGCTGCCAGGCGGCCCGTCGGCGCTCCAGCTCCTCCTCGGCCACCTCCAGGGTGAGCGCTCGCGCCGGGACGTCCAGGGTGATCCAGTCGCCATCGCGCACCAGCGCCAGCGGGCCGCCGACCGCGGACTCGGGGGCCACATGGAGCACCACGGTGCCGAAGCCGGTGCCGGACATCCGGCCGTCACATATCCGCACCATGTCCTCGACACCCTTGCGCAGCAACTTGGGCGGCAGCACCACATTGGAGACCTCGGGCATGCCCGGGTAGCCACGCGGGCCGCTGCCCCGGATCACCAGCACGGTGTCCTCGTCCACCGGCAGGTCCTCATCGGCGTGAACGGCGATGTAGTCCTCCGGTGTGTCGAACACCAGGGCCCGGCCGCGGTGTTGGAGCAGGTGGCGGGAGGCGGCGGACTGTTTGATCACCGCGCCGTTCGGCGCGAGATTGCCGCGCAGCACCGCGGTGCCGGTGCCTGCTTCCTGGAACGGGTCGTCCAGTGTCCGGATCACCTCACGGTTCCAGCACTCGGCGTCGCCGACGTTCTCCGCCACCGTGCGCCCGTTCACCGTGGCCGCCTCCGTGTGCAGCAGCCCGCCCAGCTCGCGCATCACCACCGGCAGGCCCCCGGCGTAGCAGAAGTCCTCCATCAGGAACCGTCCGGAGGGCTGGAGATCGACCAGTGTGGGCACCTCCCGGGCCAGCGCGTCGAAGTCGTCCAGGCTCAGCGGCACTCCCAGCCGCCCCGCGATGGCCAGCAGATGGATCACCGCGTTGGTGGAGCCGCCGATGGCCGCGTTGACCCGTATCGCGTTCTCGAACGCCGCCCGGGTCATGATCTGCGACGGCCGCAGATCCTCCGCCACCATGGCCACGATCCGCTGCCCGGCGCGCTGCGCCGTCTCGTACCGCCGCGAGTCCACCGCCGGCCAGCTCGCCGAATAGGGCAGTTGCATACCGAGCGCCTCGGCCATCGACGCCATGGTGGACGCGGTGCCCATGGTCATGCAGTGCCCGTTGGACCGGGCCATGCAGCCCTCGGCGAAGAAGCACTCCTCCTCGGTCATCCGCCCGGCCGCAAGCTCGGCCTCGAACCGCCAGACCTGCGTGCCGGAGCCCACGTCCCCGCCCCGGTACTTGCCGTTGAGCATCGGCCCGCCGGTGACCATGATGGCCGGCAGATCGACGCTGGAGGCGGCCATCAGCAGACCTGGGGTGGTCTTGTCACACCCGGACAGCAGCACTACACCATCCAGCGGATTGGCCCGTATCAGCTCCTCGGCCTCCATGGCCAGCAGATTGCGGTACAGCATCGCGGTGGGCCGCATCAGCGTCTCGCCCAGCGCCATCGCCGGGAACTCCAGCGGAAAGCCACCGGCCTGCCAGACCCCGCGCTTCACCGACTCCGCCACCCGCTGAAGATGGCTGTTGCAGGGCGCCAGCTCCGACCACGTCGTGGCGATGCCGATCACCGGACGGCCGTCGAACACCTCCCCGGAATAGCCCTGGTTGCGCATCCAGGACCGGTAGACCATGCCGGACCGGCCCTCCGCACCGAACCAGGCCGCACTGCGCCGCCGACCGTGTGTTCCCGTGTCAGTCACTTCCGCACTCCCTCTGGCGAACGGTCACCAGGGCGACATGGCTGGTTGACGATGTTTCCCGCACCCCCGCAGTACAGCAAAGACGAGCGCCACGCGGAAGATCGTGTCCGCCGCGGGGTCGGGGCCGGGGTCGTCCGGAGTCGGGGCCGTGGTCGTCCGGGGCCGGGGCACCAGCGGATATGGCGTCACATCACCGGGTCGCCACGTCCGTTCAGCCTCAGGGGCGGCGAGCCGTCCGGCCCAGCGTGGGCGGGTGCGGTAATCATCCGGTGGGTGCGGTGTGGATGAGTTTCCGGAATACGGTGAGGAGTGTCCGCATGAGTGGTGAGCTGTCCGGAGCCACGGCCCTGGTCACGGGTGCCACGGCGGGGATCGGCCGCGCCGTGGCGCTGGGCCTGGCGGCGCTGGGGGCCGAGGTCGTCGTGCACGGCCGGGACGCGCGGCGGGGTGCGGAGGTGGTCGAGGAGGTGTCCGCGGTGGGGGCCACGGCCAGGTTCGTGGCGGCGGATCTCGCCGAGGCCGACGATGTGCGGCGGCTGGCCGATGAGGCCGGAGAGGTGGACGTCCTGGTCAACAACGCCGGTGTCTACCGGTTCGCGGACACCGCCGGGACCTCGTCCGAGATGTTCGACGTCCATATGGCCATCAACGCCCGCGCACCGCTTCTGCTGGTCGGGCGGCTCGCACCGGGGATGGCGGCTCGGGGCCACGGGGCCATCGTCAACCTCAGCACCATCGCCGCCGGTGGCCCCGCCCGCAACGCCGGGGCGTACGGCGCCTCCAAGGCCGCGCTGGAGCTGCTGACCCGGGTGTGGGCCGATGAGTTCGGCGGCCGGGGAGTGCGCGTCAACGCCGTCCGTTCGGGCCCGGTCCGTACGCCGGGCACCGCCGAGATGGGGGAGGAGGCCCTCAGGACCGTGGCGCGGGCCACGGTTCTGGACCGACCCGCGGCGCCCGAGGAACTCGCAGAAGCCGTGCTGTTCCTGGTCTCCTCGCGGGCGAGCTATATCACCGGCGCCATCCTGGAGGCCCGGGGCGGCGAGCCCGCCATCGGCTGACGCGGGCCGATGGATTTCTACACCGCGCCGCCGTACACGATGGGCTGTTCCGTCCAGATGCACTTGCCCTCGGCGGTGTAGCGGGTCCCCCAGCGCTGCGAGAGCGCGGAGACCAGTTGCAGCCCCCGCCCGCCCTCGTCCGTCTCGGCGGCCCGGCGGATCCGGGGAGTGGTGGAGCTGGCGTCCGAGACCTCGCAGATCAGCGATCTGCCACGGATCAGCCGGAGCCGGGTCGGGCCCCTCGCGTGCCGCACGACATTGGCGACGAGCTCGCTCACCAGCAGTTCGGTGGTCATGACGAGATCGTCGAGATCCCATGCCTCGAGCTGTTCGCGGACATGGGCGCGGGCGAGACCGGCGGCCACCGGGCCCTCCGGCAGCGGCCACCCGGCGGTGTTCCCGGAGGGCAGTCCGTGGAGCCGGGCGATCAGCAGGGCGGTGTCGTCGGCGGTCAGCCGCTGGGCGGGCAGCATCGTCCCGACCAGGAGGTCACAGAGCCGGTCGAGCCGGTCGCGGTCCTCTCCGTGCTCACCGCCCGCTTCCCGGCCATTGGTGCGCGGAAGGCGCGGCGGACAGGTGAGCAGCCGGCCGTACTCGCTGGTGAGCACCTGGGTGCACTCGGCGATGCCGGTGTCGATATCGCGCGCCGCGGACTCCACCAGACCGTCGGTGTACAGCACCAGCAGACTGCCGTCGGGCAACTGGAGATCCACGGTGGAGAACGGGGGCTCGGCGGCGCCCAGCGGCGGATCGGGCGTCGGGTCGAGGCATTCCACGCCCCCGTCGGGGCGCACTATCAGGGGCGGGGGATGACCGGCGCGGGCGAGGGAGCAGCACCCCGAGACGGGGTCGTACACCGCGTACAGACAGGTGGCGAAGGAGTCGTCGCCCAGATCGCTGACGACCTCGTTCAGATGGGCCAGGACCTCCTCGGGAGGCAGCTCCAGGTTGGCGAGCGTGTGCACGGCGGTGCGCAGCCGCCCCATGGTGGCGGCCTCGGCCAGACCGTGGCCCATCACATCGCCGATGACGACGGCCACCCGCTCCGCGGACAGCGGAATGACGTCGTACCAGTCGCCGCCGACGTCCGTGCCGCTGCTGGCGGGCAGATAGCGGACGGCGGGGGTGAGGGCGGCCGGAGAGGGCAGGGCCCGGGGCAGCAGACCGCGCTGGAGCGCCTGGGCGCGGGCATGCTCGGCGTCGTAGAGGCGGGCCCGGGCCAGCGCCTGGGTGATCACGCCGGTGAGGGCGGTGAGCAGGGTGCGCTCCTCATCGGAGAACCGGCGGGGCTCGGCGAAGGAGACGATGCACACGCCGATGGTGACTCCCGAGGCGATCATGGGCAGCACTGCCCATGCTTCCTTCCGCGAGAGGGCGGGCCTGCCGACCAAGTCGGGGAAGAGCCGCTCGTACTCCTCGACTGATGAGATGAAGTAGGGCAGGCGCGAGTTGAGCACATCATTGAGCGGACGGAAGCCCTCGAACGCCGGAATCCCGTCGACCATGCGGAGGAAGACGCTCGGATACCCGACCGCTCCGCCCAGGTGCAGCCGGCCGCCCTCCAGGATCTCGATCAGCAGACCCGCGGCGCCGAACGGCGGCAGCACATGGTCGGCGACGACGTCGACCACGTCCTGAGTGGTCACCGCCTCGGCGAGGGCACTGGTCAACTTGCGTATCCAGGCCGCCTGTTCGGCGCCGGCGCGCTCGGCCTCCGCGCGCCGCGCGGCCTGGTAACGGCGCTCGGTCGCATCGGTGAGATAGGCCGTCAGCCCATCGGGCACGGAGACCAGCCGGATGTGGTACCAGCGGTCATCGGTGGGCCACTGGATGTCGAACCCGGTCGGCCTGCCGTCGGCGGCGGCGCGCCGGCAGTGCTCCTCCAGTTCGGGGACCGTGCCCGCGGGGCCCTCCCAGAGCGGCCTGCCGAGCACCTCCGCGGCCGGGCCGACCAGGCGCTCGGCCTCGACATTGAGGAAGGTGATCCGCCAGTCCTGGTTCACCGCGAAGAACGCGTCGCTCATGTACCGCAGCGCCTGCCCCACCGACTCCCGGGCCATCCGGCTCTCGGTGGTGTCCCAGACCTTCCCGATCATGCGGACGGGCTCGCCGTTCTCGTCGAACTCGAGATGGGCGCGGCTCTGCACCCACCCGCTGGTCCCGTCGGGGCGGCGGACCCGGTACTCGGCCTCGTATCCGCTCCGCTCACGGAGCGACTTCTCGGTGGCGGCCATCACCCGCGGCATGTCCTCGGGGTGGATCAGGTCGATCCAGCTCTCGATCCGCCGCTCGTAGCCGCGGGGGATGCCGAGGAGCGTCAGGCCCGCTTGGTCCCACCACATTTCGCCGGTGCGGATGCCCCATTCCCAGGAGCCGACGTTGACCACTTCCAGGGACTGCTGGAGCACCGAGCCGCCCGGCCGCTGGTGCCACCAGGGGTGTTCGTCGCAGTCGCCGATCCTGCCCGTCGAGTGTGAGAGACGGTGCTCCGTCCAGCGTCCCACCGCCTCGAGGAAGGCGGCCTGTTCCGGGGTGGGCTCCCGAGGGCCGGTGAGGACGGACAGCGCGCCCACCGGACCGTCCGGCCCGGTCAGCGGAACGGAGGCCACCGTGGTCGCCGCCGGCAGGGTCCCGCAGGAGGCGCGGCCGGTCGCCCCGGGCCCGAAGATCTCCCCGGCCGCCGGCAGCCATACGAACCGGCCGTCCCGCACGGCCCGGGCCGGGGCGAGCGGGGCCTCGTCCTGGCGGATCTCCTCCCAGCCTCCGAGGGCGGCCGGCGGCAGCCCGCTGGCCAGGACCAGGCGCAGCGTACGGCTGCCGGCCGGGCCGCAGGACCAGTGCATCAGCCCCGCGAGTCCGCCCAGCTCGGAGACCGCCTGGTCCAGGGCGTGCTGGAGCGCCTCACGGTCGCCCAGCGCGGCGCCCACCGTCGAGAGCAGGGAAAGCCGTTCATCGCCCCATGAGTGGGAGCGCCCGACCGCGTCTGTTTCGCGCCGCTCCTCCATCCCCGGACCTCACCTCATGGAATAGAGCATTCTCGGACAAACGTAGCACTGGCCCATGTCGGGCATCACTCAGTGGACGCTCGTGGCCGAGTTCCCTATTTTCCCTACTGGAAAAATAGGGAATGATGAAGTCCGGCCGGATGGAGGGGAGCGGGCGTGACGGTGGTGGATGCGGTGGCCGAAGCGCCCGACCGCGCCTGGTGGCTGCGGATCGCCGGCGAGGCGGCGGACGACCTCGCCACGGACGCGGTCATCCGCGACCAGGCCGGCAAGACGCCGTACGACGAGGTGGCCCGGTTGCGCGAAGCGGGGCTGCTCACGCTGCTGATCCCCGCCGAGCGCGGGGGCGGGGGAGCGGGCTGGTCCACGGCCTGCGCCGTGGTGCGGAAGATCGCCGCGGCCGATGGCGCGATCGGCCAGGTGCTCGGCTGCCACTACCTGCTGTCCTTCAGTGCCCGCTTCTTCGGCGGGGCCGATCCGGCCGCCCGACTGGAGCGGGAGTCGGCGGCGGGGCAGTGGTGCTGGGGCGGCGGGCTGTCCGCCCGCGAGCCACGGCTGACGCTCACCGCCGGGAGGGACGGCCGGGTGGTGAACGGACGCCAGGGGTACGCCACCGGCGTCCTGGTCGCCGACCGGCTGGCCGTCCGGGCCACCCACGCCGACACCGGTGAACCGCTGGCCGTGCTCGTCGACACCGCCGATCCGGGTGTGGTGTGCGGCGGCGACGACGGGGACACCTTCGGGCAGCGGCTGGCGGCCGGCGGCAGCGTGGAGTTCGACGCGGTGCCGGTCGAGGACGGTGCGGTGCTCGGCCCGCTCTCCTGGGAGGAGGACACCCCGTCGCCCTTCAGCGGTCTGGCCGCGCCGACCGGGCGTCTGGTCTCGGCGCAGATCTGTCTGGGGATCGCGCAGGGGGTGCTCGCCGAGGCCCGCGAGTACACCAGGGCGGTCCACGCGCCCTGGCCCCACACCTCCCCGCGCGATCCGTACGCGCTGACCACCTACGGGGAGCTCACCCTCGCCACGCTCTCCGCCGTCGCCCTCGCCGACCAGGCGCTGGAAGCCCTGGACGGCGGGCTGGCGCGGGGCGAGGACCTGACCGACGACGAATGCGCCGAGATCACCGTGCTCGCCGCCGCGGCCGAGGCCGCCGCCTCCCGGGCCGCCCATGACGCCACCGCCCGCGCCCTGGACGTCGTCGGGGCGCGCTCCGCCTCCTCCGCCTACGGATTCGACCGCTTCTGGCGCAACGCGCGCACCCATACCCTCTACGACCCCGTCGCCCACCGGCTCCACGAGGTCGGGGACTACTTCCTCAACGGCGAGCACCCCCCGTTCACCCTGCCCTTCTGACGGCCCGCCGCGCCGGTGGCGGATAATCACGGCATGCGGATCTCGGCGAAGGCGGACTATGCGGTGCGGGCGGCGTTGGAACTGGCCGCGGCGGGGGAGGACGTCTCCGTCAAGGCCGAGGTGATCGCCGGTGCGCAGGGCATCCCGCACAAGTTCCTCGAAGGGATTCTGGGCGATCTGCGCCGGGGCGGCCTGGTGGCCAGCCAGCGCGGGGGCAACGGCGGCTACCGGCTGGCCCGCCCGGCGGACACCATCAGCATCGCCGAGGTGATCCGGGTGGTCGACGGTCCCCTGGTGTCGGTGCGCGGAGTGCGCCCGCCCGAGCTGTCGTACTGCGGACCGGCGGAGTCGCTGCTGCCGCTGTGGATCGCGGTGCGGGCCAATGTGCGCAAGATCCTCGGTGAGGTGACCCTTGCGGAGGTGGCCGCGGCACGGCTGCCCGGCGATGTCCTGGGCCTCGCCGAGGACCCCGAGGCATGGACCAATCCCTAGTGACCTGAGTCGGAGATTTGTCGTTAGTTGGGTATGAGTCGTCCGGGTCCGAAGATTCCGCCGTTGTTACTGACTGATGCCCAGCGGGCGGTGCTGGAGGGGTGGGTGCGTCGTCGTACGACGGCCCAGGCGTTGGCTCAGCGGTCGCGGATCGTGCTGGAGTGCGCGGAGGGCCACTCGATCATGGAGGTGTCGCGTCGGCTGCGGGTCGCCCCGGACACGGTCCGCACCTGGCGACGGCGCTTCCTAAAACATGGCCTGGACGGCTTGTCCGACGAGTCGCGGCCCGGCGTTCCACGGAAGATCACTGATGCCGATGTCGAGCGTGTGATCGTCAAGACGCTGGAGGAGACCCCGAAGAACGCAACCCACTGGTCCACCAGGTCGATGGCCGCGGCCACGGGGATGTCGCAGTCGGCCATCTCGCGGATCTGGCGGGCGTTCGCCCTGGCACCGCACCGCACACAGACGTTCAAGCTGTCCACGGATCCGCTCTTCATCGACAAAGTCCGCGACGTGGTCGGGCTCTACCTCGACCCGCCGGAGAAGGCCCTGGTCTTGTGCGTGGACGAGAAGTCGCAGATCCAGGCGCTGGACCGCTCGCAGCCGGTCCTGCCGATGATGCCCGGCGTTCCCGAACGCCGCAGCCA
This sequence comes from Streptomyces sp. CY-1, assembly GCF_047218265.1. Taxonomy (NCBI): domain Bacteria; kingdom Bacillati; phylum Actinomycetota; class Actinomycetes; order Kitasatosporales; family Streptomycetaceae; genus Streptomyces; species Streptomyces sp. CY-1. The sequence goes on along the minus strand of NZ_CP178393.1, from coordinate 916,910 downwards.
CGACTATGTCCGGGCCGGCACCACCACCTTGTTCGCCGCTTTGGAAGTGGCTACGGGGAAGGTCATCGGCTCCCTGCACCGCCGGCACCGGGCCGTGGAGTTCAAGAAGTTCCTGGCCAGGCTCGACAGGGAAGTTCCGGCGGGTCTCGGCGTGCACCTGATCCTGGACAACTACGCGACCCACAAGACTCCCGAGGTCAAGAAGTGGCTGCTGGCACACCCTCGCTTCCACCTGCACTTCACGCCCACGAGCTCCTCCTGGCTGAACCTGGTCGAGCGGTGGTTCGCCGAACTTACACAGAAGAAGCTCAGGCGCGGCGTCCACCGCTCGGTCCAGGCTCTCGAACGCGACATCCGGGCATGGCTGGCCGACTGGAACGAGCACCCGCGACCGTTCATCTGGACGAAAACAGCCGACGAGATCCTCGACAAAGTCGCCGCCTACTGCCACCGAATCTCTGACTCAGGACACTAGTAGTGCTTTGTTAGCCGGTCTTGTCACGTTCGGTGTGTGGTAGTTCGCTGGTTGTATGAGGGCTGGGGAGCTTGCCGCGTGTCGGGGCCGGTTAGAGGAGTTCGCTTCCGAGTTGTTCGCACCGTTGGTGCGGCGGGATCAGCGCGAGAAGGGCTCGCTGTACGTGCGGGGGCTGCTGCTGGACGGGCGGCGCAAGTCGATGCAGCCGATGGCTGAGCGGCTCGGGGCGGACCATCAGCAGTTGCAGCAGTTCATGACGTCCTCGACCTGGTCGGTCGGGGACGTGCGGGCCAGGCTGGCGTGGCGGGCCGTGCGGGTGGTCCGTCCGCAGGTGTGGGTGGTGGACGACACCGGCTTCCCCAAGGACGGCACCGCCTCGCCGGGGGTGGCCCGCCAGTATTCGGGCACTTTGGGCAAGGTCGGCAACTGCCAGATCGGCGTCAGTGTCCACGCCGCTTCCGACACCGCCTCGTGCCCACTGTCCTGGCGGCTGTTCCTGCCCACTGCATGGGACACCCCCGAGGCAGCCGCACGCCGCAGGGCCTGCCGGATCCCCGATGGCGAGCACCACCGCCCCAAGTGGGAACTCGCGCTGGAGATGCTCGACGAACTCGACGGCCATGGCCTGCGGCCCGCCGCGCTGGTCGCCGACACGGGCTACGGCGCGAACGCCGGCTTCCGGCACGGTCTGGAAGCCCGCGGGCTGGCCTATGTCCTTCAGGCCAAGGGCGAGATGACCGCTCATGCGGAAAGTTCCGAACCCCACCAGCCCGCCTACGGCGGTCTCGGGCCCCGCCCGCTGCCCCGCTACCGCACCCGCCCACTGTCCCTACGCGACCATGTGCTGGCCGCTGGACGCCACCACGGCCGGACCCTGACCTGGCGCAAGGGCTCCAAAGCCGCCATGAGCTCGCACTTCGTTCTCCTCCACGTCCGCCTCGCGGGCCGGCGGCCCAAACCGGCCGCCGACGGGACGATCCCGCTCACCTGGCTGATCGCCCAGTGGCCCGAAGACGAGACGGAACCGGTCAAGTACTGGATCTCGAACCTGCCCGCCGACATCCCCGCGAAAGATCTGGTCCGCCTCGCGAAGTCCCGGTGGCGGATCGAGCACGACTACCGAGAGATGAAGACCGTCCTGGGGCTGGACCACTTCGAGGGCCGCTCCTTCACCGGCTGGCACCGGCACGTCACCCTCGTCACCGCTGCCCACCTGTTCCTGACCGAACAACGGAGGAGCCCAAAAGTCCCTGCCAGGGCCTGACCCTCTACCAGGCCCTGGACCTCCTCCAACACCTCATCGCCACCTGGACCGGCACCTGCCCCACCTGCCAACAGACCGTCCCCTGGCAGCCCTACGACACCACCTAACAAAGCACTACTAGTGACCTGAGTCGGAGATTTGTCGTTAGTTGGGTATGAGTCGTCCGGGTCCGAAGATTCCGCCGTTGTTACTGACTGATGCCCAGCGGGCGGTGCTGGAGGGGTGGGTGCGTCGTCGTACGACGGCCCAGGCGTTGGCTCAGCGGTCGCGGATCGTGCTGGAGTGCGCGGAGGGCCACTCGATCATGGAGGTGTCGCGTCGGCTGCGGGTCGCCCCGGACACGGTCCGCACCTGGCGACGGCGCTTCCTAAAACATGGCCTGGACGGCTTGTCCGACGAGTCGCGGCCCGGCGTTCCACGGAAGATCACTGATGCCGATGTCGAGCGTGTGATCGTCAAGACGCTGGAGGAGACCCCGAAGAACGCAACCCACTGGTCCACCAGGTCGATGGCCGCGGCCACGGGGATGTCGCAGTCGGCCATCTCGCGGATCTGGCGGGCGTTCGCCCTGGCACCGCACCGCACACAGACGTTCAAGCTGTCCACGGATCCGCTCTTCATCGACAAAGTCCGCGACGTGGTCGGGCTCTACCTCGACCCGCCGGAGAAGGCCCTGGTCTTGTGCGTGGACGAGAAGTCGCAGATCCAGGCGCTGGACCGCTCGCAGCCGGTCCTGCCGATGATGCCCGGCGTTCCCGAACGCCGCAGCCACGACTATGTCCGGGCCGGCACCACCACCTTGTTCGCCGCTTTGGAAGTGGCTACGGGGAAGGTCATCGGCTCCCTGCACCGCCGGCACCGGGCCGTGGAGTTCAAGAAGTTCCTGGCCAGGCTCGACAGGGAAGTTCCGGCGGGTCTCGGCGTGCACCTGATCCTGGACAACTACGCGACCCACAAGACTCCCGAGGTCAAGAAGTGGCTGCTGGCACACCCTCGCTTCCACCTGCACTTCACGCCCACGAGCTCCTCCTGGCTGAACCTGGTCGAGCGGTGGTTCGCCGAACTTACACAGAAGAAGCTCAGGCGCGGCGTCCACCGCTCGGTCCAGGCTCTCGAACGCGACATCCGGGCATGGCTGGCCGACTGGAACGAGCACCCGCGACCGTTCATCTGGACGAAAACAGCCGACGAGATCCTCGACAAAGTCGCCGCCTACTGCCACCGAATCTCTGACTCAGGACACTAGGGCCTGTCGTTTGGATCAGACCCTAGCGGCCTCCCGCCACCGCGTTACGACCCGGCGTCCAGCCCGTCGACCATGCGGTCCAGCAGACGGGCGAACGTGGCGTCGAGGGTGAGCGGGCGGGCGGGGGTGGAGAGGGCCTCCGCGAGCTCCGGGTGGTGTCCGTCGGCGGCCACCGAGGCGAGGTACCGGGCATCGGCGGCGGCCCGGTCGGGTGAGTCGGCGAGCGCGGCCTGAGCGATCTCATCGGCGACGAGCCCGGCGACGAAGCCCGTGATCAGGCTGAACACCTCCAGCTTCGCACCGCCGTCCAGCGCGGTGGGCCGCAGGACGGCGAGCGCGTGTTCCACGAAGGCCAGGGTGTTGGGCCCGAGGGACCAGCGGCGGTTGAACAGCGCGGCGGGCAGCCAGGGGTGGCGCAGCATCAGGGCGCGCTGGGCATGGGCGATGGCCTTCAGATCGGCGCGCCAGTCCCCGGTCGGCGGGTCCGGTGGGGACAGCTCGCCGTTGACCTGGTCGACCATCAGCCGCAGCAGTGTCTCCTTGTCGGGGGCGTAGCTGTAGAGCGACATGACCCCGGCGCCGACCTGTGACGCCACCCGCCGCATGGTGACCGCGTCGATTCCCTCGGTGTCCGCCAGGGCGACGGCCGCGGCGGTGATCGCCGCACGGCTGAAGGCGGGTTTGCGCCCCTTGCGGGGCTGCCGGGGGCTCTGCCACAGCTCCTGGGGGTCGACGCCTCCGGCGCCGGACCCGTCACCGCGAACCACGACCTGATCGCTCCTTCCCGCCATGGCGACTTGCGGAATCCATCCAAGCATCTACTATTCTCGTACGTGGTACGGGAACGCAGGGAGGGGAACGCGGGATGACGACACCTACGCGTGATGGCGGGTCGGGGACCACCGACGGAGCGGCCGCAGCCGCCTGGGTCGCGCCTTCGGGCCGGCCGCCGCTGGCGGCGCGGATGATGCGGGCGACCTGGCGCGGCCTTCCGGCCAAGCGGTACGAGGCCGGATGGGAGCCGGACCTCGGGATGCCGGCCGCCGACGGCAGTACCCTCCGCGCGGACCACTACTTCCCGCGCGCCGAGGGCGACTTCCCCACCCTGCTGGTGCGCTCGCCCTACGGCAGGGGAGTGCCCTGGTCGCCCATGTACGGGATGCTCTTCGCCGAACAGGGCTTCCATGTCGTCCTACAGAGCTGCCGCGGCACCGGTGGCTCGGGCGGCGAGTTCGACCTGTGGCGCAATGAGGCGGCCGACGGCCGGGCCACCGTGGCGTGGCTGCGGGACCAGCCCTGGTTCAACGGCGCGCTGGGCACCATCGGCCCCAGCTTTCTCGGCTATGTGCAGTGGGCGCTCGCCCTGGACCCGCCGCCGGAGCTGCGGGCGATGGTGGTGCAGGTCGGGCTGCACGACCCCCATGCCCTGTTCCACCGCGGCGGCGCGCTCCAACTGGAGAACGCCCTGCTCGTCGGCTCCGGCATGAACTCCCAGCACCGGGGGTTCGGCCCCTTCGTACGGGCCACGCTGCGCCTCCGGCGCCATCTGAAGCACATCACACGGACGCTGCCGCTGCGCGGATCGTATGTGCGTGGCCTCGGGGGTGAACTAGCCTGGCTGGACGGCGTGATGTCCCATCCGGACGCCGGTGACCCGTTCTGGAAGGGCGCGTCCACCGGTGGCGCCGCCGACGGCCTGCACGTCCCCACCTGCCTGATCAGCGGCTGGCAGGACGCGCTGGTGGACCAGACCTTCGAGCAGTACGGCAGGCTGCGCCGGTCCGGCTGCGACACCTCCCTGCTCGTCGGCCCGTGGACTCACGCCTCCGCGCTCCAGGGGGGCTGGCCGGAGGTCTTCGCCGAAAGCCTCGCCTGGCTGCGCGCGCATCTGTGCGACGACCCCTCGGGGCTGCGTGCGGCCCGGGTGCGGGTGCACATCGGCGGCCAGGAGCAGTGGCGGGACCTCGACGACTGGCCGCCGTCCCCGGACACCGTCCCGTGGTACCCCGCGGAGGGCGGGCGGCTCACCCGCCAGCCGCCCGAGGCGTCCGCCTCACTGGCCTCCTTCCGCTACGACCCGGCCGACCCCACCCCGTCCATCGGCGGGCCGCTGCTCTCGCCCACCTCCGGGAGCCGTGACAACGCCGATCTCGAGAAGCGCCCCGATGTGCTGACGTTCACCGGCGAGCCGATGGACGAGCCCATGGACGTCCTCGGCCCGGTCGCGGCCCGGCTGCGGATCTCCACCGACACCGGGTACGCCGATGTCTTCGCCCGCCTGTGCGATGTCGACGAACAGGGCCGTTCGGTCAATGTGTGCGACGGGCTGATGCGGCTGCCGACCGGGCCGGGGCAGCCGGTGGAGATCACCGTGCCGATGAGCTCCACCGCCCACCGCTTCCTGCCCGGCCACCGGGTCCGGCTCCAGATCAGCGGCGGCGCCCACCCCCGTTACGCCCGCAACACCGGGAGCGGCGAGCCGGCGCTCGACGCGACCACCCTCACGCCCGTGCGCATCACCGTGCACGGGGCCTCGGCGCTGGACCTCCCGGTGGTCGGCGCCGAGCGGTGAGCCGGTGACTGGCGCGCGCGGGGGGCGCGCCAGCCGCCGGTGCACACCGCCGCCCGGTGCCGGGTGTCCGCGCGGCACCGGGCGGACACCCGGCCGCGGTCGGGAGCCCCGCCACGGCGGGCCTCCTACCGTGGCCGGGCCGGATCGTCCACCACATAGCCGAGGGCCTTGTCGACCACATTGCGCAGCGGACGGCCCTCGCTCCGCCGGATCAGATTGTCGAGGAACAGCTCGCCCAGGTCACCGCGCCAGTCGGTCACCTCGCCCGCGGTGTGCGGGGAGACGATGACGCCCGGCATCTCCCACAGGGGCGATTCCACGGGCAGCGGCTCGTGGGTGAAGACATCCAGCGCCGCCCCCGCCAGCCTGCCCTGCGCCAGTGCGTCGACGAGGGCCTGCTCGTCGACCAGCGGGCCCCGCCCGACGTTGACCAGCCGCGCACCCCGTTTCATCGCCGCCAGTACGGGCGCGTCGACCATGCCACGGGTGGCGGGGGTGAGCGGGGTGGCCAGGACCACGTAGTCCGCCTCGCCCAGCGCCTCGCGCAGGGTCGCCGAGCCGTGCACCACGCCGAAGTCCGGGTCGCCGGTCCGCGGTGTGCGGCCGGCGCCGCCGACCCGCATGCCGACCGCGCGCAGCAGACGGGCGACGGCCCGCCCGATGGAGCCGGTGCCCCAGACCAGGACCGTACGGTCGCCGATGCGCTCGCTGTCCGAGGGCCGCCACTCCCGGCGGCGCTGATGCTCCCAGGTGCCGGGGAAGTCCTTGGCCAGGGAGAGGATCAGCCCCAGGACGTACTCGGCGATGGGCCGGTCGTAGACGCCCCGCGCGTTGGTGAGCACCACCTCGGGATTGCCGGTCAGCGCGGGAAAGAGAAACGGGTCCACCCCCGCCGCCGCCACATGGACCCAGCGCGGCGCCTTCGCCGGATCGCCGGGCCAGGCGGTGGCCACCGCGGTGGACAGCGGCCACCACGCGAGCAGGGCGTCCGCGCCGGGGAGGAACAGCGGCAGCTCCTCCTCGGTGGCGTACACCGTCTCGGCGAGGGACTCGATCCGCGCCCGGTTGGGCGGCAGATGGTCCCGGTACAGGACGACCAGCCGGTCAGCCACATCCGGCTCCCACAGCGGCGACCGCGGTGGCGACCGCGGCGGTGGCATCGGTCATGACGGGTCTCCCACGGGCGTGACGGGTACGGGCGGACGCCTCAAGCGTGACCGCAGCCACGCCGGTGGACAACGGACAGAGTGTCCACCCGATGACGAGGGACGGAACACGGTGGACGTTGACGGTGGCCGCCGCCTGAACCAGGGTGATGGCCAGCCGGAACGCGTCACCGGTCGCTCCGGAGCCCATCCCCGTCCCCGGGCCACACCTCGCCCACCGAGCGGTTCCCCCGCCGCATGCGCCCCGACCGCGTACACCACCGTGCGTGCCCACCGAATGCTTGACACACGATGCCCGCCACCCCGCCACCCCCGGCATCGGCCCGCGCCGCGGCGCCCCTCCTCGTCCCCAGGAGAAGCAAGCATGTCCCTTCCCAGAACCTCCCGAGAGCCCCTCCAGAACTCCTCGCCCACCCTGGACAACGCCCCCGTCACCGCCTTCCACCGCAGGATGGTCCTGGTCGCCATGGGCGGTCCGTTCTGCGACGGCTATCTGCTCGGCATCATGGGGGTGGCGCTCAGCCTGATCACCCCGGCCCTGGCCCTGGACACGCTGTGGACCGGGCTGGTGGCGGCGTCCGTCCTGGTGGGCGTCTTCCTCGGTGGCGTGGTGTTCGGCCCGATCACCGACCGGGCGGGCCGCCACTTGATGTATGTGCTCAACCTGGCCGCGTTCGTGATCGGCTCCGCGCTCCAGTTCTTCGTCACCGAGGCGTGGCAGTTGCTGGTGCTGCGGCTGTTCATCGGCATCGCCATCGGCGCCGACTACCCGATCGCCTCGGCCCTCACCACCGAGCTGGTGCCGCGCCGGATGCGTGGCCCCGCCCTGTCCGGGCTGGTCCTGGCCTGGTGGGTCGGCTACGGGGTCAGCTACTGGGCCGGGTGGCTGCTGCTGGGCACCGGCGACGACGCATGGCGCTGGATGCTCGCCTCCGGCGCGGTCCCCGCCGTGCTCTTCCTCCTCCTGCGGGCGGGCGTTCCCGAGTCGCCGCGCTGGCTGGCGTCGCGGGGACGGGTGGAGGAGGCCAGGGAGGTCGTACGCCGTCACCTCGGCCAGGAGGTCAGTGCCGAGGAACTGCTCGTCGAGTCCCGCCCGGACCGGCGCGGCGGCTCCGGCCTGGGCAATCTCGCCGAGATGTTCCGCCGCGGCTACGGGATCCCCGCACTGTTCTGCTCGGTGTTCTGGATCTGCCAGGTGGCCCCGGCCTTCGCGGTGCGGTCCTTCCAGCCGCAGATGCTGGAGTCCTTCGGGGTGACCGGCACCTTCGGCGCCAGCGCGCTGATCACCACGCTCGCGGTCGCCGGAACGGGCCTCGGACTGGTCGTGGTCAACCGCATCGGCCGGCGTCCGCTGCTCATCGGCAGCTTCCTGTGCATCAATGTCTCCCTGATCGCGCTGATCGTGCTGCCGCTGCACTACGCGGCCCTGGTGGTGGCCCTCTTCGCCGCCTTCCAGTTCTTCGAGGCCGCGGGCAGCGGACTACAGTTCGTCTATCCCAGCGAGCTGTTCCCCACCGATCTGCGGGCCACCGGCGTCGGGGTCGCCACCGCCATGAGCCGGGTGGGCTCCGCCTCCAGCACCTTTCTGCTCCCGATGGCCACCGCCGACCTCGGGGTCCGCGGCACCCTCGCCATCGGGGTGGCGATCACCCTCATCGGTCTGGTGGTCTCCGTCCTCCTCGCCCCCGAGACCAAGGACCTCGGCCTGGCCGAAGCCAGCAGCCGCGCCTGACGCCCCATCACACATTCACTTGACGACCTCTCAAAACACCCGCCGTCACCTCGGAAAGGACGCGCCCATGCGCAAGCTGGTCTCCTTCGACTGCTACCGCACGCTCATCAACTTCGACACCCGCACCGCCACCCACGAGATCGTCAAGGACCGGCTCGCCGAACTCGGCGTCGACCCCGAGCAGTTCCACCACGACGCGTATGTGATGCGCTTCCAGGGCGTTCTGGACGAATACCTGCCCTACCGGGAGATCGTCCGCCGCACCCTGCGCAACGTCATGACCCTGCACGGCCTGGAGTACCGGGACGAGGACGGCGAGGCACTCATCGAGGCCATCAAGAAGTTCACCCCCTTCCGCGAGGTCCCCGACGCGCTGCGCCGCCTCAAGGGCGAATACGACATCGCGATCCTCTCCAACAGCGAGGACGACCTGATCGCCTACGCCGTCGAGGCGCTGGGCGTGGACTTCGACCATGTGCTCACCGCCGAGCAGGCCGGTGCCTACAAGCCGCTCCCGCAGGCGTTCGAGTACCTCATGAAGGCCACCGGCCGCGGCCCCGAGGACATCATCCACACCGCCCAGGGCTGGGAGTACGACATCATGCCGACCAAGCGCTACGCGGGCATGCGGCGGATCTGGGTGAACCGCTACGGCTTCCCCGGCTCGCCCGCCTTCCAGCCGTACGAGGAGATCAAGGACCTGTCCGAGCTGCCCGGACTGCTCGGGGTCTGACCCCCGCCCCGGCCACTCCCGCCACCGCCCACCCCGCGAAGGGAATCCATGACCGCCACCACGGCCGGCCGCCCGGCGCCGGTCAACGGCCGCGTCGCCCACTGGTTCGCCGAACTTCCCACCCCGCGCCCGGCGTTGCCCGGCGACCGCGACGCGGATGTGTGCGTCGTCGGCGCCGGACTGACCGGGCTGTGGACCGCGTACTACCTCAAACACGCCGACCCCGGTCTCCGGATCACCGTCCTGGAGGCCGAGTTCGCCGGATTCGGTGCCTCCGGCCGCAACGGCGGCTGGGCCTCCGGACTGATCCCCGGCGCCCGCGACCGGATGGCCAGGGCCTATGGCAGGCCCGCGGTCCTGGACTGGCAGCGGGCCATGAACGAGGCGGTGGACGAGGTGATCGACGTCGCCGCCCGCGAGGGCATCGACGCCGGCATCGTCAAGGGCGGCACCCTGCGCGTCGCCCGCACCCCCGCCCAGGCCACCCGGCTGCGCCACAAGGTCGAACAGGACCATGAGTGGGGGGTCGCCGACTCGGTGCTGCTCACCCCCGCCGAATCCGCCCACCGCATCCGCGTCGACGGGGTCACCGCCGCCGCCTTCACCCCCCACTGCGCCCGGCTCCAGCCGGCCGCCCTGGTCCGCGGCCTCGCCGACACCGTCGAACGGCTCGGTGTCACCATCCATGAGAAGTCCCCGGTCACCGCCATCGAACCGGGCCGTGCGATCACCGCGCGGGGCACCGTCCGGGCCCCCGTCGTCCTCCGGGCCACCGAGGGGTTCACCGCGTCCCTCAAGGGGTTGCGGCGGGCCTGGCTGCCCATGAACAGCTCCATGATCGTCACCGAGCCGCTGCCCGCGCGGATCTGGCGGGAGATCGGCTGGGAGGGCCGGGAGACCCTCGGCGACACCGCCCACGGCCATATGTACGCCCAGCGCACCGCGGACGACCGGATCGCGATCGGCGGCCGCGGGGTGCCCTACCGCTTCGGCTCGCGCACCGACCACCAGGGGCGGGTCGGCGAGCGGACGATCGGCCAGCTCATCGGGACCCTGGAACGGATGCTGCCGCAGACGGCCGGGGTCCGGGCCGACCACGCGTGGTGCGGGGTGCTGGCCGTGCCCCGCGACTGGTCCGCCACCGTCGGCCTGGACCGGGCCGGCGGGCTCGGCTGGGCCGGCGGATACGTCGGCCACGGAGTCACCTCCACCAACCTGGCCGCCCGCACCCTCACCGATCTGGTCCTGGAACGCGACACCCGGCTCACCCGGCTGCCGTGGACCGGCCACGCCCCGGGCACCTGGGAGCCCGAGCCGTTCCGCTGGCTGGGGGTGCGCGGCCTGTATGTCGCCTACCGCCTCGCCGACCGCCATGAGGCGGGCGGACGTGTCCGTACCTCACCCATCGCCACCATCGCCGACCTCATCGCACGCCGCCCGTGAGGCCGCCGGCCGCCGCGTCCGGGCCCCGTCCGGTGGCCCTGGGCGCGGTGGCCCGGCTCTGCGATGATGAGCGGTATCCGGAGGGAGTCCGTCCAGATGCCGTTGCTCACGGTTGCCGACGTCCTGCGCCTTCCCGTCATCGTCGCGGGACTTCCCCGTGTCATGGCCGGTGAGGGGCAACTGGCCCGTGCGGTCCGCTGGGTGCATGTCACCGAGCTGCTCGACCCCGCCTCGTTCCTCGAAGGCGGAGAGCTGGTACTGACCACCGGAATGCCCCAGCCCAACGACCCCAGCCGGCTGCGCGGCTATGTGGACCAACTGGCCGACATCGGCGCCGCGGGGCTCGTGGTGGAACTCGGCCGCCGCTACCAGCAGGTGCCACCGGACCTGGTGGCCGCCTGCCGCGCACGGGACCTTCCGCTGATCGTCCTGTCCCGTGGCATCCGCTTCATCGAGGTGACCCAGACCGTCCACGCGCTGATCCTGGACGCGCAGGGCGAGCTGCTGCGCCGCTCCCAGCAGGTCCATGAGATCTTCACCGCGCTGACGCTGCGCAACGCGGAGCCGAAGGAGCTGGTCCGCGCCGCCGCCGAGCTGATGGACCGCCCGGTGGTCCTGGAGAACCTGCTGCACCACGCGGTGGTCTCCGGTACGGCGGGCGGCACGGCCGGCAAGGTCCTGGAGGCGTGGCCGCGCCGCTCCCGTGCCACGCCGACCCCCGACACCGCGGGGGCCAGCGGACCCGAGGACTGGCTGGTGGCGCCCGTCGAGCACAACGGCAGGCGCTGGGGGCGGCTGGTGGCGCTGCCGGACGCGGCCGCCCCCGCGGCCGACCCGGAACACACCATGATCCTCAGGCGCGCCGCCACCGCGCTCACCCTGGCCCGGCTGACCGGCCACACCCAGTGGGACCGCCAGGCCCACACCTGCGCGCTGCTGGAACTGCTGCGCTGGAGCTACCGCGGCCGCACCGAGGCCCGCATCCGCATCGAGGCCCTCGGCATACCCGTCGTCGGCCACCGCCTCATCGCCCTCGCCATCGGCCACCACGGCGCCGCCGCCGACGAGGCGGGCCTGGACGACCGGCTCGCCGACGCCCTGCGGGACTCCGGCATCCGGGCCCTGGTGGGGCGGCTCTCCCCGGACCGCACCGGGGTGCTGCTCGCACTGGCCCGGGCCAGCGCCTGGCAGCCGGTGGTGGAGCGGGTCAGCCGGCTCACCGAGGAGACACTCGGCGGGCCGGCGGTGGTGGCGGTCGGACCGGGAGTGACGGAGATCGACCAGGTGGCCCGGGCGTTCCGGGAGGCCGAGGAGGTCGTGGACGCCATCGGCCCCGGCACCCCGCACCGGCCCTTCCATGTGCCCTCCGACATCGGACTGCCCGAGCTGCTGTACGCGCTCCGCGACGACATCCGTGTGCAGAAGTACGTCGAGCACCAGTTGGGCAGGCTGATCGAGTACGACGAGCGGCATGCGGGCGATCTGCTGAGCACGCTGCGCCACTACCTCGCCGCGGGCAACAAGTCCATCGCCGCCAAACAGATCGGCCTCTCCCGCCAGGCGTTCTACCAGCGGCTGCACACCATCGAACGGCTCCTCGGCCGCGACCTGGAGTCCGGTGTGCAGCGCACCCAGCTCCATGTCGCCGTCACCGCCCTGGACACGCTGACGGCGGCCGGCGCGGGAGGATGGGAGGCATGACATCCGAGACCGGCTATCTGCTGGACAACCGGCAACGCGAGGCCGGGCGGCGCTTCGACGCGCTGGCCGAGCTCTTCGACCCGTGGACCCTCGACCACCTCGACCGGCTCGGCCTGACCGCCGGTTGGCGCTGCTGGGAGGTGGGAGCGGGCGGCCCCTCGGTGCCCACCGCCCTCGCGGAGCGGACCGGGCCCACCGGACAGGTGCTGGTGACCGACATCGACACCTCCTGGCTGACGGAGCTGTCCGGCCCGGCCGCCGCCCCGATCGAGGTGCGGCGCCATGACGTGGCCCGTGATGAGCCACCGGGCGGCGGCTTCGACCTCGTCCACGCCCGGCTGGTGCTGGTGCATCTGCCCGACCGGGCCGAGGCGCTGCGGCGGATGGCCGAGGCGGTACGGCCGGGCGGGTGGCTGGTGGTGGAGGACGCCGACCCGGCGCTCCAGCCCCTGGCCTGCCCCGATGAACGCGGCCCGGCCGAGGAGCTGGCCAACCGGATCCGCCGCGGATTCCGCGCGCTGCTCGCCGAGCGCGGTGTGGACCTCGCCTTCGGCCGCACTCTGCCCGCCCTGCTGCGCGGCGCCGGGCTGCACGACGTCCGCGCCGAGGGCTGCTTCCCGCTGACCTCCCCGGCCTGCCGGGAGCTGGAGGCGGCCACCGTGCGTCAGCTCCGTGGGCGGCTGGTGGCGGGCGAGCTGGCCACCGAGGGGGACATCGAGCGCCATCTGGACCATCTGCGCGGCGAGGGGATGGATGTCACCACCGCCCCGCTCATCACCTGCTGGGGCCGGCGCCCCCACTGAACGGATGGCGGGGCCGTGCCGGGGTGCTCAGCCCGACTGAGCGGATGAAAGGGCCGGAGTGCTCAGTCGAGGAGGCCGAGCTGTCCCGCGGCCCGGATCGCCAGCCAGACCTCGGCGAACGCGCCGGTGCTGGACAGATCGCGGCCGGTCAGCTCGCTGAAGCGGCGCAGCCGGTAGGCCAGCGTATTGGGGTGCACATGGAGCGCCGCCGCGGCCTCGTCCGTACGGCGGTCGCGCTCCATCCAGGTGCGCACCGACGGCAGCAGCCGTGAGCCATGCCCCGCGTCGTAGCGCTGCGCCTCGCCCAGCACATGCTCGACCAGGTCGGTGAGGGCGGCCGGGTCGTCGGGCAGCCAGCGGCCGGTGACATCGTCGCCGTACCGTACGAGGGCCCGGCCGGACGCGACGGCGTGGGAGGCCGCCCACAGCGCCTCGCGCTGGGCGATCCGCAGTGGCGTGCCCGGGCTGAACGGGCGGCTCATCCCGGCGGCCACACCGGACAGCGACTCCACCGCGTCACCCAGGCCCGGTGAGCCGAGCAGATAGCGGTCCTCGCCGCGCTTGAGCAGCAGACACGGCTGATCCTCCAGCGCCCGCAGCACGGCGTCCTCGGTGACGCCCCGGACCACCGCCAGCACGGTCTCGCCCTCGATGGAGTGGCGCAGCAGATGGCGCCGCGCCACCGCGGGTTCGAGCGCGCCCTGGAGCAGCTCGGCGAGGATCTCCGCGCCCTCGCGGCGCAGCGTCTCCCGTTCGGTACGGACCATGGCCACCTGGAGGGCGGCCACCGTGGCGATGTGCTGCACCACGGCGAGCCCCGCCGGGCGGGCACCCTCCCGTTCGAAGGCGATGAGGAAACCCGCCGGGCCACCGGGGGAGGGGACCGGGAGGGCGAAGCCGCCGGGGATGGTCGGCGGTGCGTCCGCCGAGCCGGGGATCACCGAGGTGTCGGGCGCGGGCACACCGGGCAGCAGCGGACGGCCCTGGGGGGTGCACAGATAGATGTCGTAACCGGACAGCTTCTCCAGCCGGCCGAAGAGCGTGGCGGTGTCCAGATTCTCCGAGGTCAGCCAGCGCAGCGCGCCGAACACCTGAAGCTGGGCGCCGAGCCGGTGGCGGGCGTCCTCCTGGACGGCGGCGGCCACTTCCTGCGCCACCGCCATGAACGGCACGGCCAGCGGGATCTCCAGGACCGGCATGCCCCGCTCCTCGGCGGCGTCGAAGAACGCCCGGCGCAGCGGGGGCATCCGCAACTGGGCGGAGACGGCCAGGGCGGCCACCCCGGCGTCGTCGAGCCGCTCCAGATAGCCGCGCTGTCCGGCCGCCGAACGGGGCATCGCTATCCCCGTCGTCATGATCATTTCGGAGCCGAGCAGCCACGGTGTCGGGTCGTCCAGCTCGCTCACATGGGCCCAGGACACCGAGCGGTGCAGCCCGGCGCCACCCGCGATCAGACGTAGCTGGAGGGCCGGATACGACAGCAGATCGTCGACCGTCACACCCTGCTCTTTGTTGTTCACCACAAATCGAGCCTAACTCTTTGTCCCAGCAACGATTGTCGCGCGGTTCCTCCGCTGTGCAGACTCGCCCGACCGGACCCCACCGGCGCACGTGAAGAAGGGACTGCGAGAACCATGACCGAACCCCGAGGACCCGTCGACTCCTCCCGGGTCCCGCGCTTCGCCGGCCCGGCCACCTTCGCCAGGCTGCCCCGCCTCGACGAGGTGTCCGGCGCCGACGTGGCCGTGGTGGGTGTCCCGTTCGACGGCGGTGTCTCCTACCGCCCCGGCGCCCGCTTCGGGCCCGCCGCGGTCCGCGAGGCCAGCCGGCTGCTGCGCCCCTACCACCCGGGCCTCGATGTGTCGCCGTTCGCCGCCCAGCAGGTGGCCGACGCCGGTGACATCGCCGTGAACCCCTTCGACATCGGCGAGGCCATCGAGACCATCCAGGACGCCGCGAACGGCCTTCAGGCCGACGGCACCCGCCTGGTCACCATCGGCGGCGACCACACCATCGCGCTCCCGCTGCTGCGCGCCGCCGCACAGCGGCACGGCCCGGTCGCGGTACTGCACTTCGACGCGCACCTGGACACCTGGGACACCTACTTCGGCGCCGAGCACACCCACGGCACCCCGTTCCGCCGGGCCGTGGAGGAGGGCGTCGTCGACACCTCCGCCCTCTCGCACGTCGGCACCCGCGGCCCGCTGTACGGCAAGCAGGACCTCACCGAGGACGAGAAGCTGGGCTTCGGCATCGTCACCTCGGCCGATGTCTACCGGCGCGGCGCCGACGAGGTGGCCGACCAGTTGCGCCAGCGCATCGGCGACCGGCCGCTGTACATCTCCATCGACATCGACTGCCTCGACCCGGCCCACGCCCCCGGCACCGGCACCCCGGAGGCGGGCGGCCTGACCTCGCGCGAACTCCTGGAGATCCTGCGCGGACTGGCCGGCTGCCGCCTGGTCGGCGCCGATGTGGTGGAGGTGGCGCCCGCCTACGACCACGCGGAGATCACCTCGGTCGCGGCCTCCCACGTCGCCTACGACCTGATCAGCCTGCTCGCGCTCCAGGGGAAGCGGGAGGAGACGGATGAGTGATTCCCCGGCGCTGACCGAGGTCGAGAGCTACGGGGTCGAGCGCATCCCCGACGCGGACCGCAGCGCGACCCCCTTCGACCTGTTCCGCGTGGCGTTCGGTGGCGCCAACACCTTCGCCACCTGTGTGCTCGGCGCCTTTCCGATCCTCTTCGGACTCTCCTTCTGGCAGGGCCTGGCGGCGACCGTGCTCGGCGTGGTGGGCGGCTCCCTGATCCTCGCCCCGCTCGCGGTGTTCGGCCCGCGCAACGGCACCAACAACGCGGTCTCCTCCTCGGCACACCTGGGGGTCCACGGGCGGATCGTCGGATCCTTCCTGTCGCTGCTCACCGCCATCGCGTTCTTCTCCATCTCGGTGTGGTCCTCCGGCGACGCGTTGGTCGGCGGCGCCCACCGGCTGATGGGCGTGGAGCAGAACGACGGGGTGTTCGCCCTCGCGTACGGCATCTTCGGGCTGCTGGTGCTGACGGTGTGCGTGTACGGCTTCCGGTTCATGCTCTTCGTCAACAAGATCGCGGTGGTGGCGGCCTCGACGCTGTTCGTCCTCGGCTTCTTCGCCTTCGTCGGCGACTTCGACCCCGGCTACCAGGGTTCGTTCGCCTCGGTGTCCACGGCCGGATTCTGGCCCGCGTTCATCGGCTCGGCGCTGATCGTGCTGTCCAACCCGGTGTCCTTCGGCGCCTTCCTCGGCGACTGGGCGCGCTACATCCCCGCCGACACCCCGCGCCGGAAGGTCGTCACGGCGGCGTTCGCCTCCCAGATCGCCACCATCCTGCCGTTCTTCTTCGGCCTGGCCACCGCCTCGATCATCGCCAAGAAGGCCGCGCCGTACATGGACGCGGACGCGCCGAACTACGTCGGCGGGCTGCTGGCCATCTCGCCCGGCTGGTACTTCCTGCCGGTGTGCCTGCTCGCGCTCATCGGCGGCCTGTCCACCGGCACCACCTCGCTCTACGGCACCGGCCTGGACTTCTCCAGCGTGTTCACCCGGTTCAGCCGGGTGCAGGCCACGCTGTTCGTCGGGGTGCTCTCGATCGGGTTCATCTTCCTCGGCCGGTTCGCCGCCAATCTGTCCCAGTCCATCTCCACCTTCGCCACCCTGATCATCACCTGCACCGCCCCGTGGATGATCATCATGGTGCTCGGCTATGTGACCCGGCGCGGCTGGTACGACCCCGATTCGCTCCAGGTGTTCAACCGGCGCCAGCGCGGCGGCCGTTACTGGTTCCACCACGGCTGGAACTGGCGTGGCATGGGCGCCTGGCTGACCGCGGCGGTGCTCGCCCTGATGTTCGTCAACGTCCCCGGACAGTACATCGGCCCGCTCGGCGATCTGGCCGACGGCGCGGACATCTCGCTGCCGGTCGGTCTCGCCACCGCCGCGCTCCTCTATCTGACACTGCTGTGGATCTTCCCGGAGCCGCGCGAGGTGTACGGGCCCGAGGGGCCGCGGCTGGTCCGCGCCTCGGACGCGCCCGTGCCGCCGATCACCACCGAGACCGGCGCGCCCGTGACCGCGGTGGCGGAAGGGGCGTGAGGCCGCCGTGCGACTGATCGACCTGTCCGTACCCGTAGCCACGGGAATGCCGGTCTACCCCGGCGATCCGCGGGTGACCATCGCCCCGGCGCTGAGCGCCGCCGCCGACGGGGTGAATGTGCTGCACCTGGACATGGGGTCGCAGTCCGGCACCCATGTCGACGCGCCGTTCCACATCGACGACGCGCTGCCCACCCTGGATGAGCTGCCGCTGGAGCGCTTCTGGGGCCGGGCCGTGGTGGTGGACGCCCGTGGCGCGGAGCCCCGGACCCCGCTCGGGCCGTCCCTGTTCGAGGGGCGACCGCGGGCCGGCGACATCGTGCTCGTGGCCACCGGCTGGTCGCGGCACTGGGGCGGCGAGGACTACCTCGCCCATCCGTATCTGACCCGGGAAGCCGCCGAACTCCTGGTGGCCGCCGGGATCCGCACCGTCGGCATCGACGCGCTGAGCGTCGATCCCACCCCCGCCGACGACTTTCCCGCCCACCGGATCCTGTGCGGCGCCCACGCCGTCATCGCCGAGAACCTCACCGGCCTCGGCCCCCTGCTCGACGCGCAGACGGCGGGAGAGCCCATCGAGGTCTCCCTGCTGCCGCTGCGGCTCCCCGCGGCCGACGGCGCCCCCGTACGGGCCGTGGCCCGCGTCGGCTGAACCATCCACGCAAGGAGCATCACCCCATGAACGACGAGGTTCTCCGGGCCGCCGACGCCGTGGTGGCGGCGTTCGGCGAAGGCCGCCTCGACGACTACTTCGCGGCGTTCGCGCCCGATGCCACGTTCGTCTTCCACACCACCTCCGAACGGCTCAACTCGACCGCGGAGTACCGGGCGCTGTGGGACCGCTGGGTCGCGGAGGACGGCTTCCGTGTCCTGGCCTGCGCCTCCACCGACCGACTGGTCCAACTCCTCGGCGATACCGCGGTGTTCACCCATCTGGTGAAGACCACGGTGAGCACCACGGCCGGTGAGGAGACCACCCGCGAGCGGGAGACCATCGTCTTCCGCCGTCAGACCCCCGGCCACTGGCTGGCCGTGCACGAACATCTCTCCGCGGCACCCGGCACGAGCATGGAGACGGAACGATGAGCGAGCTTCTCGTCCTGCGCAACCACATCGACGGCGCGTACACCGATGCGGCCGACGGCCGCCGCCTGGAGGTCACCGACCCCGTCACGGGCGAGGTGTACGCGTCCTCGCCCCTGTCGGGCGCCGCCGACGTCGACGCCGCGATGGCCGCCGCCGCGGCGGCCTTCCCCGTCTGGCGCGACGCCACCCCGTCCACCCGGCAGAAGCTGCTGCTGAGGATCGCGGACGCGGTCGAGGCCCGGGCCGAGGAGATCGCGGACGCGGAGTGTCGTAACACCGGAAAGCCGCGCGCCCTCACCCTCACCGAGGAGATCGCCCCGATCGTCGACCAGATACGGTTCTTCGCGGGCGCGGCCCGGATGCTGGAGGGCCGCTCGGCGGGCGAGTACATGGAGGGCCTGACCTCGATCGTCCGGCGTGAGCCGATCGGGGTGTGCGCGCAGGTCGCACCGTGGAACTACCCGCTGATGATGGGCGTGTGGAAGTTCGCCCCGGCGCTCGCCGCGGGCAACACCGTCGTCCTCAAGCCGTCGGACACCACCCCCGCCTCCACCGTGCTGCTCGCGGGCATCATCGGCGACATCCTCAAGGAGATGGGCCTTCCGGCCGGTGTCTTCAACGTGGTGTGCGGCGACCGCGAGACCGGCCGGCTGATGGTCGAGCACCCCACCCCGGCGATGGCGGCCATCACCGGCTCGGTGCGCGCGGGCATGCAGGTCGCCGCGTCGGCCTCGAAGGACATCAAGCGGGTCCATCTGGAACTCGGCGGCAAGGCCCCGGCGGTGGTCTTCGAGGACGCCGATATCGCGGAGGCCGTGGAGGGCATCTCGCTCGCCGGATTCTTCAACGCCGGACAGGACTGCACCGCGGCCACCCGGGTCCTGGTCCACGAGTCGGTCCATGACGCGTTCGTGAGCGCGCTCGCCAAGGCCGCCGCGGCGACCAGGACGGGTGGTGGCATCGACGACGAGGAGGTGCTGTACGGGCCGTTGAACAACGCGGGCCAGCTCGCCCAGGTCTCCGGCTTCATCGAGCGGCTCCCCGCCCACGCCACGGTCGAGACGGGTGGCCACCGGGTCGGCGACAAGGGCTTCTTCTACGCGCCCACCGTGGTCTCCGGGCTCAAGCAGGACGACGAGATCATCCAGAACGAGGTCTTCGGCCCGGTCATCACCGTCCAGCCCTTCCGCGACGAGGCCCAGGCCGTGGCGTACGCCAACGGCGTGGAGTACGCCCTGGCCTCGTCGGTGTGGACCAAGGACCACGCCCGCGCGATGCGGATGTCCAAGGCCCTGGACTTCGGCTGCGTCTGGATCAACACCCATATGATCCTCGCCGCCGAGATGCCGCACGGCGGCTACAAGAAGTCCGGCTACGGCAAGGACCTCTCCGCGTACGGCTTCGAGGACTACACCCGCGTCAAGCACGTCATGACGGCCCTCTGACGTCCGCCGCTCTTCCGGCCCTCAGTACCGCGCCGCACCGATCCGCACCGATCCGGCGCGGTGCTGAGGGGAAGACGGCCGCTCGGGCCGACCACGCGCCTGTGCACGAGCCGTCGCGGAAGCCCTGTTCGGCCCGCTCGGGACCGGCCCGACTAGCCTGGTGCGATATGAGCGAGATGACACTGCGCCGGGCCCATGTCTCCGACCACGGGACCATCGTCGAGTGCGTGCGGAGCTGGTGGGGCGACTCACGCACCCCCGAGCAGGCGCGCGAGCTGTCGTTGTTGGTGCCCAGGCTGTTTCTCCAGTTCTTCTCCGGCACCAGCCTGGTGCTGGAGGACGGGGACGGGATCAGGGCGTTCCTCGTGGGCTTCCACGCTGCGGACAACGACGCCGAGGCGTACATCCACTTCGTCGGGGTCGACCCCCAACTGCGCGGACAGGGCGTGGGCGGCAGGCTCTACACGGCCTTCTTCCAGCGCGCCGCCGAGGCGGGCCGCCGGGAGGTGCGCGCCATCACCTCGCCCGCGAACACCGGATCCGTGGCCTTCCACCGAGCCATGGGGTTCACCGTCGAACCGGGCGATCGGGAGATCGACGGCCTTCCCGTGCACAGCGACTACGACGGCCCCGGGCAGCACCGGGTCTGCTTCCACCGGCGGATCGCCGTTCAGCCGTAGCGGACGCGAGGGCTGGGCGGACGCGAGGGGTTGACGGTGGAGGAGTGGTGTCCTACACCGATATGGGAGCGCTCCCATAGCTGCCGAACGAGCCGCTCCCTTCACCGTCACAGTCCAGGAAGGACAGCCGCATGAACCCCACCCCCGCGTCCGCGCGAACCACGCGGATACCCGGACGGCGCCGAAGGACACCGAGGTCGCTGGCCGCGGCGTTACTCGGTGGCGTACTGCCGCTGCTCGCCTCACTGTTCCTGCTGGCCCCGACGCCCGCTGCCGCGGCCTCGCTCACCGAGGTCACGGGCTTCGGCACCAACCCGAGCAACCTCCGCATGTACGAGTACGTGCCGAACAACGTCGCGGCACGGCCCGCCGTCCTCGTGGCGGTGCACTACTGCACGGGCTCGGGGCCCGCGTTCTACTCCGGCACCGAGTTCGCCTCGCTGGCGGACCGCTACGGCTTCATCGTCATCTACCCCTCCGCCACCAGAAGCGGCGCCTGCTTCGACGTCTCCTCCCCGCAGGCACTGCGCCACGACGGCGGCAGCGACCCGGTGGGCATCGTGTCGATGGTCCGCTACGCCCAGCAGCGCCACAACGCCGACCCCAACCGCGTCTATGTCACCGGCGCCTCATCGGGCGCCATGATGACCAACGTCCTGCTGGGCGACTACCCGGATGTGTTCAAGGCGGGCGCGGCGTTCGCGGGCGTGCCCTTCGGCTGCTTCGCCACCACCGACGGATCCGGCTGGAACAGCGCCTGCGCCAACGGCACCATCACCAAAACACCCCAGGCGTGGGGCGATCTGGCGCGCGGCGCCTACCCCGGATACCAGGGCGCCCGGCCGAGGATGCAGTTGTGGCACGGCACCGATGACGGCACCCTGCGCTATCCGAACTTCGGCGAGGAGATCAAGCAGTGGACCAATGTGCTCGGGGTGAGCCAGAGCCCCGTCCTCACGGACCGTCCACAGCCCACCTGGACCCGCACCCGCTACGGCGCCACGGGCAACCAGGCCCCCGTCGAGGCGATCAGCGTCCAGGGCACGGGACACTCCCTCCCGGCCGCCGGTATGGCCGCGCGGGCCATCACCTTCTTCGGCCTGGACGCCGGCTGACCTGCCGACCGGCTGACCGGCCGGGACAACGATGAGAAAGGCACCGAGGGGCCGGTTTCCCCGGCCCCTCGGCGGCCTTCCACGGATGCGCGGACGGCCGCTTCCCACGGCCACGGAGAACACTTCCGCCCCCTCGTCCGCCATCCCTCCGGCGGCCACCAGCGCCCTTGCGGCGTGAAGCCTGACCTGGCGTTACGCCGGGTCCGCGCCTATGTTTTCCCCCTCGGGAAGGGGAGCGCGTGGACCGGAACATCCGAGGCACCGTCGGCCGTCCAGGAGTCTCATGACGTCGTCCACCGTGTGCTTCGCGGCGGGCGCGATGGGCTCCGAACTTCCCGACGATGCCTTCTACCGCCAGTCCGCGCTCCACGGTGGCCTCGCCTACACACCCGAGTCCCTGCGCTGGATCTTCTCCGAGCTGACCGAGATCGAGCTGCGCCGCATGAATGACGAACCATCCGACTCCCCGCTTTTCGGGGAGCCGTTCCTGTGGACAGCCCTCTTCCGCCGCGCCACGCAGGCCCGGAGCACCGTGGTCCGAGGGCGGCGATGCGCAGGCCGATGATGGTCACCGCGTCGGGGCGGGCCCCGATACGGACACATCGGCCGAGGCGTCGGCGTGGCCGGTGGTCCACCGCTGGTCGTTCCGGTCGTCGGCCGAGCGCAGCTCGACCTGGCTGTCGGGGTCGTCGCCGTCCGGGGTGACGGCGAAGTCCGGTGCGATATGAGGGCGTATCAACCCCTGGCGGTCGACCACGAACCGCAGGTTCTCGCCGTTGTCGCCCTCGGCGGAGGAACACGGCCAGATGCCGACACCCCGTTCGGTGTCGCCACGCGAGTCCAGGCAGAAGTGGGGGTCGGCCTCGGTGTGCAGCAGCCCCTCGGAGTCCAGCCGCCACCGCTGGGTGTCGGTCCCGGCGCACCGGGCCAGGACGGCGTCCGTGCGCTTCTCCAGCCGCTGGTCGCGGATGTCCAGACAGAGCCCGGATTCGGCGTTGATCACCGCCGTGTAGGTGTCGCTCGGAATCGGGGCGCCGGGCGGCGGGGCGGTACTCGGGGAAGGCGTGGCGGGGGCGGTTGTGGACGGTTCGGTCATGCCACCGGGGTTCGGCGGTTGCTGTGGTCGCCGCGTCGGGGTCGGGGGATCCGTCGTCGGCTGAGCCGAAGGAGGCGAGGGGGTGGCGGTGGCGGACGCGGGCGGAGGTGTGTTCGTGCGACCGGCCGGGGTCATGTCGTCCCCGCCGGACACCAGGACCGCGACCGTGGCGGCCACCGCCGCCGCGGCCGCCACCACGATCAGCGCGGTCATCGCGGGCGGCCGGGAGCCCGTCCAGGCCGGTCGGCGCCACCGGCCCGCGGATTCACCGTCCATCGGCACGTCAGGCACGTTCGGCGCGTTCGGCACGACGCCAGCGTCCCCGGCGGCCCCCGTGACTCCGGGGACCCCCGCGGTCTCGGCGGGGGCATACGGCGGCGGGGGAGCGGGGACCAGCGGTGGGTCCGGCTGCCGCGGCTGCGCGTGCGACGGCGTCGCCGATCCCACCGAGGGCAGACCGCTGACCGGCCCCGCCGTGACGTAGGCCGCCCCGCCCCACCCCAGGAGCCCGTCGGCGAGCACGGTCCGGGGATCCTCGTCCATCCGTATCAGGTCGCCGTACACCCCGGCACACGATGGGCAGGCGGACAGATGGCGGTCCAGGTCGTCGCAGCGCCGGGGGCTGTCCGGCCGTACCGCCGCCTCGATCAGGCCCCGGAACCCCTGGCAGGTCTGCTCGCCGCCACGCTCCAGATGGGTCCGCAGCCACGCCTCGCGCAGAGCGCTCCGTGCCGTCTCCCGGAGCGTGGGGACGGTGTGCGGCGCCAGCCCCGCGAAGGTGGCCACCGCCGTGTCGAGATCCTCCTCCACCACGCTGTACCACAGGACATCACGGGTGCGCGCCGAGAGAGTGAGGAAGCCACTCAGCATGGCCGAACGCTCCCGCGACCTCCGGTGTCCGGCCTCGCGGTCCGCGGTGACACCGGAGCGGCCGAGCCACTCGGCGAACGTGGGGTCCAGCCTCTCCGCCCGGTTGCCCTCCGCCCAGGTGGCGGCCACCCGCTGGACGAGCAGCAGCAGATGGTGCCGCCATGGTCCCCAGGGGTCGATACCGCGACAGGTCTCCTGCGCGGCGAGGCCGAAGGACAGATCGGCGAGCTGGTCGGCGTCACTCCGGGTCCTGGTGCAGAGCCGGGCGTAGGACAGCACCGCCGACAGGTGGCGCTCCCGCAGTTGCTGCGTGGCCGGGAGGGCGGTGGGCGCCCCGCAGCGGATCCGCTCGGTGAGTTCCGCGTCGGACAGTTGGGCGTACGGCCGCTGCCCGGCGGTGGCATCGGGCTCGGTTCCGTGCTGGTCGGTCACCCTCGCGACTCCTCGCGTCACCGGCAGTGAGACGGGTGCCCATAGTGGTGGAGTGCGTGGGTGCGGGTAAAGGCATCCGGCAGGAACTCCCTTGAGACGACAACTAATTACGGTCAGTGGCGAGTGTGGAGTTCAGCCGTGAGCGGGGCCCGTATGCCTTTCGAAGCCCGTTCCGAAGCCCGTTGAGCCGAGGTCGCCGGAGGCTTACCCGAAGGGTCGGGGCCGTTGTCACACCCCCGCGCTACCTTGCCGCCATGACGGAATTCGTACTGGTGGCGGGCGCGTGGCTGGGGTCGTGGGCATGGGACGGGGTGGTGCCGGAGCTGCGGGCGGCCGGGCACGGCGTCCATGCCCTCACGCTGTCCGGACTCGCCGAGAAGCAGGGTGTGCGGGCCGGGCAGCAGACCCACGTCCAGGACATCGTCGGCGAGATCGAGCGCCTCGATCTGCGAGATGTGGTTCTGGTGGGGCACAGCTATTCGGGTATCCCGGTCGGTCAGGCCGCCGAGCGCATCGGCGACCGGCTGGCCCATGTGGTGTTCGTGGACTCCAACGTTCCGGCGGACGGTGAGTCGTTCCTGTCGGCCTGGCCCGGTGGGCGGGCCATGGTGGAGGCGTCGATGGCCGCGAACGGCGGCTTCTGGGCGCCCCTGGCCGAGGCCGACTTCCGCGGTCAGGGGCTCACGGAGGAGCAGATCGCGCGGATCGTGGGCGGCTCCACGCCGCATCCGGGCGCCACACTGTCCGAGCCGGCCGTGCTGGCGCGCCCGCTCGGCGGGCTGCCCGCCACGTACATCAAGTGTCTGCTCGACGGCCCCGAGCCGACGGACGACGTGGCCGAGCTGCTGAAGAGCGAGCACTGGCGGCTGGTCGAGATGGACACCGGCCACTGGCCGATGTTCTCCCAGCCGCGCGAGCTGGCCCGGATACTGCTCGGGTGTGCCGGGGCATCGTGACGCCGCACCCCGTCTGACCGGGTCCCGGGCGGTGTTCGCCCGGGACTCCGGCCACCTCGATCGCGTCAGGCGCGGGCCAGTCGTGTGCTACCGCGCCGCCGGTGCGGTCACTCGCAGCCGTACCGCCAGTTCCACCCCACGAAGGTGTGCCGCAGCTCCACATCGAAGCGGCAGCTCGCCGTCCCGTCGGCCTTCAACTGGACGTAGGAGTGGTGGGTGTTGTTGTACCAGTCGCCGGTCGGATCGAAGACGCCCTGGTACGCGAAGTCGGCGTGTGCCTCGGAGTTGACCTCGGCGCAGTCGGTGGCGCAGTCGTCCTTCGCGGTCTGCG
The DNA here is from genome assembly GCF_047218265.1 of Streptomyces sp. CY-1. Lineage (NCBI taxonomy): Bacteria > Bacillati > Actinomycetota > Actinomycetes > Kitasatosporales > Streptomycetaceae > Streptomyces > Streptomyces sp. CY-1. The sequence goes on along the minus strand of NZ_CP178393.1, from coordinate 891,633 downwards.
AGGTGAGCGACCAACCGGCGTCCCACGGCTCGCGGTTCCACTCCTGGGTGGCCGTCGTGCCGCCGGTGGTGACGCGGCCGTTCGCCGTGTCCCACGAGGAGGCGGTGTACAGCCCCGTCATCCGGATGTTGCAACAGTCGTACATCTCGTTCCAGCCACGCAGCTTATGCCCGGCGGCGGCGGTGCGGGCCGAGCCCGCCGATGCCGGGCCGCGCTGGACGGAGACCGGCTCCGGCTTGCAGTCCGCGCCTATGGTGATCTGTCCCGAGACGGACTGGCCGGGCGCCGGAACCGGAAGCTCGCCGGTCAGCCGGACACCGTCACAGGACTTCGGCGCCGGGTCGGACTCCTGGGCCGTGGCCACCGTCGTACCACCCAGGAATGCCACCAGGGAGACGGCCGACACGGCCGCGATGCTCAACCGGCTACTCACTTCTCACGCCCTTTGAATCCGATGCGATCCGAAACGGGCAGCGCGCCTCGGAACCGGTGCGCCGCCAGGTCACGCGGGTGATCGTAACGGCGGTCGGCCGCGGAAGCGGGGGGCGCGGGAAAGGTTGGCAGGAAGGTGGCACCGCGGCCCCGTCCGGCCGCGCACACGACATCACCCACCACGGCTGCGCTACACTTCCGGGGTCCTGTTGTCTCCGATAGAGGTGGACGTTGCGTATCTGAGGTTCGCGATCATCACGCGGTACGGCACAAGCCGTAGCCCGTCACGTCGTAGTCGGCCTTCTCGCCGCCCGTGACCCGTGTGAATGCGACCTCGGTGCATCAGCCGTCCCTCACCCTTCGGAGGGCCGCACCCGTTTTCCCGGCTTGGTCGCCGCGTGGTGCTCGCATACGTAGCCCCTTTTCACAGCGCTTGCGAATGCGAGAACACCATGGCAGCAACCCCCACCCCCAGCGCCTCCGTGACCTGCTCGGCCCTGTCCTTCCAGTGGCCCGACGGCACGAGCGTCTTCGACGGGCTCTCGCTCGGCATCGGACGGGGCCGCACCGGCCTCGTCGGCACCAATGGCAGTGGCAAGTCCACCCTGCTGCGGCTGATCGCCGGCCGGCTGCGTCCCGCGCAGGGGTCGGTGACCGTCGGCGGGAGCCTCGCCTACCTTCCGCAGAACATCACCCTCGACACCACCCTCCGCGTCGACCAGGCACTGGGCATCGCCGAGCGGCGCGCAGCCCTGAGCGCCATCGAGTCCGGAGACGTCGACGAGGCCCACTTCGAGACGATCGGCGACGACTGGGACGTCGAGGAGCGGGCCCTGGCGACACTGGGCTCACTCGGGCTCGGCGATGTCGAATTGGACCGCACCGTCGGCCACCTCTCCGGCGGGGAGACCGTACTGCTGCGCCTGGCCGCCCTGCTCCTGGAGCGCCCCGATGTCCTGCTGCTCGACGAACCCACCAACAACCTCGACCTGTTCGCACGGCGGCGGCTCTACGGCGCCGTGGACTCCTGGCGCTCCGGTGTGCTGGTCGTGGTCAGCCACGACCGTGAGCTGCTGGAGCGGGTGGATCGCATCGCCGAACTGCGGTCCGGGTCGGTGACCTGGTACGGCGGCGGCTGGTCCGCCTACCGGGAGGCGCTGGCCACCCAGCAGGAGGTGGCCGCGCGGATGCTGCGGGTCGCCGAGGCGGATGTGCGTCGGCAAAAGCGCGAACTGGAGGAGACCCACATCAAACTGGCCCGCCGTCAGCGGAACAGCAAGAAGATGGACGTCGAGCGGCGGGCCCCGAGAATCGTCGCCGGTGCCCGCAAGCGGTCCGCGCAGGAGTCCGCCGGAAAGCTCCGCGACCTCCAGGAAGACCGCCTCCACGAGGCGCGCGAACGGCGTGAGGAGGCCGCCGAGGCGGTCCGCGACGACGCCGAGATCCGGGTGAGCCTGCCGCACACCGCCGTGCCCGCGGGCCGCACCGTGCTCAGCCTGAGTGAACTGCGCCCCCGGTACGGCGCGTTGCGCGAGGCCACCCTCCATGTGCAGGGGCCCGAGCGCATCGCGCTGGTGGGGCGCAACGGAGCGGGCAAGACCACACTGCTGCGCACCCTCACCGGCCAGCTCGCCCCGCTCTCCGGGGAGGCCACGGCGTTTGTGCCGCTGCGGTTCCTCCCCCAGCGGCTGGATGTGCTGGACGACGAGCTGAGCGTGGCGGCGAACGTGGCGCGCCGGGCGCCCGGGATCACCGACAACCAGATCCGCTCCCAGCTCGCGCGCTTCCTGTTCAAGGGGGCGCGGGCGGAACAGCCGGCCGGCACCCTCTCGGGTGGCGAACGTTTCCGGGCCGCCCTCGCGGCCACCATTCTCGCCGCACCGGCCCCGCAGTTGCTGCTGCTCGACGAGCCGACCAACAACCTCGACATGGCCAGTGTGCGGCAACTGACGAGCGCGCTGGACTCCTACGAGGGCGCGCTCGTGGTCTCCAGCCACGATCTGCCGTTCCTGGAATCCATCGGCATCACCCGGTGGCTGCTGGTCGGCGAGGAACTGCGGGAGACGGGCGCCGACGAGGTCCGGGATCTGCTCGAGGCGTCGTCCGCGACGGAGGTGACCGACTGATACCGGCCCGGGCGGATGGCCCGCGTGGCCACCCGCCCGGGCCGCCCGAGAGGCGTGGCCGCCCGCCCGGGCCGCCCCGCAACTCCTGCCTGTACACGAAATTCGCGACAGCGAAATCAGGATCCGGAGTCCGCGCAGGTTAGGCGCAAGCAAGGTTCACTCATGCGCCCCGGCATACCTTCGGCAGCGATCTCTTTCACCTGAGATATATGAACGTTTAACAGAGGGGGAGGAGGTGGCGACGCCACCGATGTCTTCGCGGCTGGCGAGAATCAGCCCGTCGCGGCACAGGCTTGCGACTGCTTGTTGACTCTTCAGTAATGAAGTGGCTAATTTCAGCCCGCGCCGTTTCGCGGGATTCCCGTGCCATACGTTCGACATGCGTTGCCCGAATTATCTCCCTTTCCTGCTGCGCTAGCGATTTTCGGAGAAAACATGTCATCCGCCGTGGACGCCGGCGATCTTGTCATCGGCATCACTCCCTTCGGGGAACCGGACGCCAGACTCGCCGCAGCGGTCAGCCGCGCCGGCGGTCTCGGCGTTCTCGACCTGGGAACAACGGGCCGCGAGGCCCGCCAGGCGTGGGAGGACATCGGCGAGTGGGTGGCCGACGGACGGTACGGGGTGCGGGCCGCGGCGGGCTGCCGCCTCACCCCCGCGGACCTGCCGGACGCCCCGGCCACCGGCGGCCCGGAGGGCGGCGCGTCCGGTCCGCATACGGTGGTGCTCGGGGTGGATTCGCCCTGGCCGGTGGAGGCCGTCTCCGACCGCTGCCGTGTGCTGGCCGAGGTCACCGACCTGGACGAGGCGCTCGAGGCCGTCCGTGCCGGAGTGCACGGGCTGATCGCCCGGGGCAGTGAGAGCGGCGGGCGGATCGGGGCGTTGGGCACCTTTGTCCTGCTCCAGCGGCTCCTCGCCGACCCCCGGGTGCCCTTACCGGTGTGGGCCTGCGGCGGCATCGGCCCACACACCGCCGCGGCCTCCGTACTCGGCGGCGCGGCCGGGGTCGTGCTCGACACCCAACTCGCCCTGCTCGCCGAATCGGGGCTCCCGGAGGACCGGGCCGCCGTCATCCGCTCCATGGACGGCTCCGAGACCACCGTCCTCGACGGGCGCCGCGTCCTGCGACGCAGGGGGCGCGCCACGCAGCACATCCAGCCAAGTCTGACGGTGGGTCAGGATGGCTTCCTGGCAGCCCAGTTCGCCGAGCGATGGCGGGATGTGGGCTGCACCGTCCGGGGCATCACCGACGCCATCCGGGAGGCCGCGCACGAGGCCGTACGGAACGGCTCCGCCGTCACCGCGCTGCGCCCCGGCGCCCCGCTGAGCACCCGCCTCGGCACCCGGCTGCCCATCGCACAGGGCCCGATGACCCGGGTCAGCGACCAGGGAGGGTTCGCCTGCGCCGTCGCCGCCGGGGGAGCGCTGCCGTTCATCGCGCTCGCCCTGGCCGGACGTGAGCAGGCGCGCACCATGCTGGAGGAGGCCGCGGCCGCGCTGGACGGCCGCCCCTGGGGCGTCGGGGTTCTCGGCTTCGCACCCGAGGAGATCAGGAACGCCCAGCTCGAGGCCGTACGGGAGATCCGCCCCAGCCACGCCATCATCGCGGGCGGACGGCCGTCCCAGGCCAAGGCGCTGGAGCGGGACGGCATCGCCACCTATCTGCATGTGCCCTCGCCGGGGCTGCTGCGCCAGTTCCTCCAGGCCGGGGCCCGGCGGTTCGTCTTCGAGGGCTCCGAATGCGGCGGCCACGTGGGGCCGCGCAACAGCTTCCCGTTATGGGAGGCCCAGATCGCCGTCGTCGAGGACTTCCTCGACGACACCGCGCACGACCCGCGTCGTACGGCGAACACCGACGGCATCGACGGGACCGACGCGGCCGACAGCACAGACGGGACCGACGGCGCGGGCATCGAGATCCTCTTCGCCGGGGGAGTGCACGACGAACGCTCCGCCGCGATGGTGGCCGCGCTCGCCGCCCCGCTCACCCGGCGCGGCGTCGCCATCGGCTCGCTGATGGGCACCGCGTATCTCTTCACCGAGGAGGCGGTGGCACACGGCGCCGTACAGCCACTCTTCCAGCGCCACGTGGTGGCCGCCGAGCACACCGTGCTGCTGGAGACCGCCCCCGGCCATGCCACCCGCTGCGTGCCCAGCCCCTTCACCGAGAGCTTCGACACCGTCAGGGAGCGGCTGCGGAACGAGGGCCTGCCGGACCGGGAGGTCTGGGAGCGGCTGGAGCGGCTGAATGTGGGACGGCTGAGGATCGCCAGCAAGGGCATGGACCGCGGGTCCGATGGCGCGTTGACTTCGGTGGACGAGGAACACCAGCTCAACGGCGGGATGTTCATGGCAGGACAGGTGGCCGTGCTGCGCTCGGCCACCACCACGATCGGCGCCCTGCACCATGCGGTGGGCCCCGGCGCCGCCGACTTCCTCACCGCACGCGCCGAGGCGGTGTGCGAGGGCCTGGGCGTGGCCTCGGACCGAGTGGCTGCCGAGGCGCCCGCGCCACTGGACGTGGCCGTGGTCGGCATGGCGTGCATGTTTCCGCAGGCGCCCGACCTCGCCTCGTTCTGGGCCAATGTGGTGGGCGGTGTGGACGCCGTCACCGAAGTGCCCGCCGAGCGCTGGGACCCCGCCGTCCACTACACGGGCGACAAGGACGGCGCCTCCGCCTCCAAATGGGGCGGCTTCCTGCCCCCTGTCCCCTTCGACCCGCTGCGCTACGGCATCCCCCCGGCCTCGCTCGGCAGCATCGAACCCGTTCAACTGCTGGCCCTGGAGGCCGCCCGCCGGGCCCTGGACGACGCCGGGTACGGCGCCCCCGGTGACGGTGGCCGGACCTTCGACCGCTCCCGCGCCTCCGTGGTGTTCGGCGCCGAGGCGGGCAGCGATCTGTCCAACACCCAGACGCTCCGCGCCGTCCTGCCGCGCTATGTCCGCGAGGTGCCGAGGGACCTGGTGGACCAGTTGCCCCGGCTCACCGAGGACTCCTTCCCCGGCATGCTCGCCAACGTCATCTCCGGGCGGATCGCCAACCGGCTCGACCTCGGCGGTGCCAACTACACCGTGGACGCCGCATGCGCGTCATCGCTGGCCGCCGTGGACGTGGCCTGCAAGGAGCTGACCGCCGGCACCAGCGACCTCGTACTGTGCGGCGGCGCCGATCTGCACAACGGCATCAACGACTATGTGCTCTTCTCCTCGGTGCACGCCCTCTCCCCGACCGGCCGCTCCCGCACCTTCGACAGCTCCGCCGACGGAATCGCGCTCGGCGAGGGCGTCGCCTGCGTCGTCCTCAAACGGCTGGCCGACGCCGAACGGGACGGCGACCGCGTCTACGGCGTCATCAAGGGTGTCGGCTCCTCCAGCGACGGCCGCTCGCTCGGGCTGACCGCCCCGCGCCCCGAGGGTCAGCGGGCCGCACTGGAGCGCGCGTACGCCAATGCCCACCTCTCGCCCGCCGACGTCGGCCTGATCGAGGCGCACGGCACCGGCACGGTCGTCGGCGACCGTACCGAACTCACCGTCCTCGGCGAGGTGTTCACCGACGCAGGGGCCGCACCGGGGGCGTGTGCGCTGGGCTCGGTGAAGTCCCAGATCGGGCACACCAAATGCGCCGCGGGGCTCGCCGGACTGGTGAAGGCCGCGATGGCGCTGTACACCGGCATCACACCACCGACACTGCATCTGACCAGGCCCAACGAGGCATGGGACGCGGACCGCAGCCCCTTCGCCTTCCACACCCGGGCCCGGCCATGGGCCGCCGCGCCCGCCGAACGGGTGGCCGGTGTCAGTGCGTTCGGCTTCGGCGGGACCAACTTCCATGTGGTGCTGGCGGCACACGGCCGGGGAGCACCACCCGCACAGGGGCTGGACGTCTGGCCCGCCGAGCTGTTCCTCTTCCGCGGGGCCGACCGGGCGGCGGCGCTGCGGGTGGTCCAGGAGACACTCGACCAGCTCATGGCCAATGACACGGCCGGACGGCCATGGCGGCTGCGCGACCTCGCGCTGACCGCCTCCCGGCGGGCCGATGCCGGGCAGGAGCCGGTCCGGGTGGCCGTGGTGGCCGCGGACCTGGACGACCTGGCCGCAGGATTACGGCAGGTGCTCGCGGGCGATCCGCCGGGCCCGGGGCCACGCGGACCGGACGGGCCGCACATCGCCCCGGAGCCGGCCGAAGAGGCCAAGGGGACCGGCGACGCGCCGGAGCGTGGCAAGGTCGCCTTTCTCTTCCCCGGGCAGGGCAGCCAGCGGCCCGGGATGTTCGCCGACGCCTTCGTCACCTTCCCCGAACTCCAGCGCCAGTTGCGCCACGGACGCGCCTACGCCGACGCGCTGTATCCCCCGGCCGCCTTCGACGAGGCCGGACAGACCGCACAGCGCACCGCCATCACCGATACCCGGGTGGCCCAGCCCGCACTGGGAATGGTCGGGCTCGCCGCGTACACCCTGCTGACCTCCGCCGGGGTCCGGCCCGACATGGCGGCCGGACACAGCTACGGCGAACTGGTCGCGCTGTGCGCCGCGGGCGCCCTCGACCCCCGTACGCTGCCGCGGTTGAGCGCCGAGCGGGCGGCCGCCATCCTCGGCGCCGCCGAGGCCGCCGGGGAGGAGCCCGGCACCATGGCGGCCGTGACCGCGCCCCCCGGCGAGGTCGAGCCGGTGCTGCGGGCGGCCGGGCTCGCCGAGCGGGTGGTGACCGCCAACCACAACGCGCCACGGCAGACCGTGATCTCCGGGCCCGAGCGGGACATCCAGGAGGCGGTGCGGCTGCTGCGGGCGGCCGGGCACTCGGTCAAACGGATCCCGGTGGCCTGCGCTTTCCACAGCCCGCTGGTGGCCGGGGCCGGTGCGCGGTTCGCCGAGGCGCTGGCCGTTTATCCGGTGCGGGCGGCCGAGTTCCCCGTCTGGGCGAACCGCACCGCCGCCCCGCACGGCGCGGAGCCGGACGCCATGCGCGCCGAACTCGCCGCCCAGATCGGCGCGCCCGTCCGCTTCGTGGCGCAGATCGAGGCCATGTACGAGGCGGGCGCGCGGATCTTCGTGGAGGCCGGTCCTGGGACGGTGCTCACCCGGCTGGTGGGGGAGATCCTCGACGGCCGTCCGCACCTCGCCCTCGCCTGCGAGGGGCGGCGTACCGGCTCCGCCGGACCGCGGGGTTTTCTCGACACCCTCGCCCGGCTGGCCGTCGCCGGTGTTCCGGTGCGTACGGGCTGGCTGTTCCACGGCCGGGACGCGGTGGCGGCGGGATCCGCCCCGCCACCGAAACGGCCCGGCTGGACGGTCGACGGACACCTGGTCCGCACCGCGGACGGTGAGCTCCTTCCCGGTGCGCTGGCACCGGCGCGACGTGTCATGGAGGCGACGGTGAGCCAGACCGATCGGACGGGTGGCGGCGAGCACGCGGGCAGGGACGCCCTGATCTCGGAGTTCCTCAGGACCAGCCGGGAGATGATCGCCGCCCAGCGCGATGTGCTTCTCACCTACTTCGGCGGGGCGCCGGGCGAACGGCACGGGTCGCCACCGGCTCCGGTCGCTTCGGCCGCACCCTTGCCCGCCGAGCTCGGCCCGGTGGCCGCCGCGCCGGTGGCTGCTGCTGCGGTGGCCGCCACCTCAGGGGCCGCCGCGCCGGTCGCAGCCGTGTCATCCGCATTCGCCCCGCCCGCACCTGCCACCGGGCCCGATGTGCTGCGCGCGGTCTCCGAGATCATCAGCGAACGCACCGGCTATCCGGTCGACATGATCGAACCCGACCTCGACCTCGAAGCCGATCTCAGCATCGACTCCATCAAACGCGCCGAGATTGCGGGCGAGTTGGCGCGGCGACTCGGTGTCGCGGGCGCGGACACCGCCGCCCTGGGCGACGAGGAGCTGGAGGAGCTGGCCAAGGCCCGTACCACCGCCGCCGTTACCGACTGGCTCACCGCCCGCCTCGCCCCCGCCCCCGCGCACTCCGCGACACCGCCCGACGAACCGGAGCCGGTGGCGGAGGAGGCGGCGGCCGAGCCCGAGGCGGTGGCCGTGGCCGAGCCCGTGGCCGAGCCCTTGGCAGTGGCCGGTGTGGCGCCCAAGCGGCTGCGGCTGATGCCCGTGCCGCTCGGCGCACCCGGCGACGGTGCCGCCGCACCGCGCGATCTGACCGGTCGGCGCTTCGCCCTGCTCGGCGGGGAGGGCGACGGGGTGGCCGAGGCGGTGGCCGCCCGCCTCGTCGAGCGCGGTGCCGAGGCCGTCCGCCTCGCCGCCGGGCATCCGCTCACCGAGGACGACGGCCGGGTGGACGGTGTGCTGTTGCTCGATCCGCTGGCCACCTCCGGCGCGCCGGTGCTGCCGGAGGCGTTCACGGCCCTCCAGTCGGCCCTGCGGCGCGCCCCGCACTGGCTGCTGGCGCTCCGCCGCACCGACCCGCTCGCCGCACGCACGGCCGGGCTGCGTGGGGTCTTCCGCACGGTGGCCAGGGAGTACCCGGACATGGTCACCAGACTGGTGGAGTTCCCCGCCGATGCGACCGGGTCCGCCGACGTGGCCGGTGCGGCCGACGTGGCCGATTCCACCGACGCCTCCGGATCCCCCGAAGCGCCCCATTCCCCCGATGGTCCCGATTCCCCCAATTCCCCCAACGCGCCCAGCTTCGCCGACATCGTGGCCGACGGGCTGCTCGACGAGTTGCTCGCCCCGGACCGTACGCCCGTCGTGCTGCGCACCGCGGAAGGGCGGCGCCACCGGCTGGACCTTGTGGAGGCCCCGCTGGGCGCGCTCGCCGCTTCGGGTGCCGGGCCCGCCGGGGACGGCGCGGCGGAGGCCGTCGCGCTCGGTCTGGACCGGGACGCGGTGGTGGTGCTGGTCGGCGGGGCGCGGGGCATCACCGCGCGGTGTGCCGCCACCCTCGCGTCCGCCGCCCGCTGCCGGATCGAGCTGCTCGGCCGTACGCCGGAGCCCGTCGGCCCCGAGGACCCGGCCACCGTCGGGGCCCGCGACGAGACGGCCCTGCGCGCGGCGCTCGCGGCCCGGGGCGGGCTGGGACCCGCCGAGATCCAGCGGGAGGCCGCCCGGATCCTGGCGCGGCGGGAGGTCGCCGCGACCATCGAGGAGCTGACCGCCCTGGGCAGCCGGGTCCGCTATCGATCGGTGGACTTCCGGGACGCCGAAGCGGTGCTCCAGGAGGTGAAGCAGATCCACGCCGACCACGGACGGCTGGACGGTGTCGTCTACGGGGCCGGTGTGATCGAGGACCGGCTGATCGCGGAGAAGTCCGCCGAATCCTTCCAGCGGGTGTACGCCACCAAGGTGGAGGGAGCCCGGACGCTGCTGGACGCGCTGGCGGAGCTGCCCGAACCACCGGCGTTCGCCGTGTTGTTCGGCAGCATCGCCGCCGCCCTCGGCAACCGCGGCCAGGTGGACTACGCGGCGGCCAACGACACGCTGGAGACCCTCGGCGCGCGCTGGCGGGACCGCACCGGCCGACGGGCGCTGACCGTGCACTGGGGCCCCTGGGCACCGACGGGCACCCATGGCGGGATGGTCACACCGGAGCTGGGCCGCGAGTACGCCCGGCGCGGCATCTCGCTCATCGACCCCGAGGAGGGCACGCTGGCGCTGCTGCGCGAGCTGGCCTGGGGCGAGGAGTCCACGGGATCCGTCGTCTACACCGCCTCGGACTGGTGAGGGTGACGGACGGGCAGGCGCATCGGCAGCCGCCGGTGGCCATCGTCGGCATGTCCGTGCTGCTGCCCGGCTCCCCGGACCTGGACACCTACTGGCGCAATCTGGTCGGCGGCGTGGACGCCATCAGCGACGTCCCGGCCGGGCGGTGGGACGCCGGTTTCTACGCCCCGGACGGCGGTGGCGACACACCCGCCGTGCCCGACCGGGTGTACTGCCGACGGGGCGGATTCGTGGACGAGTTCGCCCGGATCGAGGCCGCGCGGTTCGGGATCATGCCGAACTCGGTGTCCGGCACCGAACCCGACCAGCTCATCGCCCTGGGCGTCGCGGCGGAGGCCATCGCCGACGCGGGCGGTGAGGTCCGGCTCCCCGACCGGCAGCGGGTGGGTGTGGTGCTGGGCCGGGGCGGCTATCTCACCCCCGGGCTGGTCCGGCTCGACCAGCGGGTGCGCACCGCCCACCAGCTCGTACGGACCCTCGGTGAGCTGCTGCCCGACCTCGGTCCCGGCCAACTCGACCTCGTACGGGCCGCGTTCACCGAGCGCCTCGGCCCGGACCGACCCGAGGCGGCCATCGGCCTGGTGCCCAACCTCGCCGCCTCGCGCATCGCCAACCGGCTCGATCTGCGCGGCCCCGCGTACACCGTGGACGCCGCCTGCGCCTCCTCGCTCGTCGCCGTCGACCAGGCGGTGGGGGAGCTGGCCTCGGGCCGGTGCGATGCGATGCTCGCGGGCGGGGTGCACCACTGCCACGACATCACCCTGTGGAGCGTGTTCTCACAGTTGCGCGCGCTGTCGCCGAGCCAGCGGATCCGGCCCTTCCATCGCGCGGCCGACGGCCTGCTGATCGGCGAGGGCACCGGTGTGGTCGTCCTCAAGCGGCTCGACGACGCACTCCGCGACGGCGACCGCGTCTACGCGGTGATCCGCGGCACCGGTGTGGCCTCCGACGGCCGCGCCACCGGTCTGGTCAACCCGGACCCGGGCGGTCAGACCCGGGCCGTACGACAGGCGTGGCGGGCCGCGGGCCTCGATCCGCGAGAGCCGGGCGCCATCGGGCTGCTGGAGGCGCACGGCACCGCCACGCCCGCCGGGGACACGGCCGAACTGGCCACGCTGGCCGAGGTTTTCGGCCCTGGTGGCACTCCGGGTGAGACGGCCGTCATCGGCTCGGTGAAGTCGATGATCGGCCACACCATGCCCGCCGCGGGTGTCGCCGGCCTGGTGAAGGCCGCCCTCGCGGTCCACCACGGCCGACTGCTGCCCACCCTGCACTGCGACGACCCCCATCCGGCGCTGGCGGCCACCCGCTTCTCGGTGCTCGGCGCGGCCGAGCCCTGGGAGGCGCCGGTACGGCGCGCCGCCGTGAACGCCTTCGGGTTCGGCGGGATCAACGCCCATGTGGTGCTGGAGCAGCCCCCGGGGCCGGTTGCGCAGCGCGCCACGACCGTCGTCATCGAACCGGAGCGGGTGCTGGCGCTGGCCGCGGACACCCCGGAGCGGCTGGCCGACCTGCTGGCGGCGGACGACACGACCGTACGGACGACGGTGACGGGGCGGGACGCCCGTACCCGGCTGGGCATCGTGGAGCCCACCGCCAAACGGCTCGCGCTCGCCCGGCGCATGGTGGCCAAGGGGCGCCCCTGGCGTGGCCGCAACGACATCTGGTTCACCCCCGCACCGCTGCTCGGCGCGGGCCCGGCTGCCACGGGACCGGCGGCCACGGGAAAGCTCGCCTTCGTCTTCCCCGGCCTCGAAGCCGAGTTCGTCCCCCGCGTGGACGGTGTCGCCGAGTACTTCGGGCTCTCCCGCCCCGCCGGGGACCACTTCGGCGAGGCGGCCCGCGTGGGCGACATCGGCCGCCATGGCGTCGGTGTCTTCGGCGTCGGCCGGCTGCTGGACGCGGCGCTGCGGCGGATGGGGGTCGTACCGGACGCGGTGGCCGGGCACAGCGTGGGGGAGTGGACCGCGCTGGCCGTGGGCGGCCTCTACGCGGGCGAGGAGGTCGACGCCTTCCTCGATTCCTTCGACCCGGACGCGCTGCGGGTGCCCGGCCTGGCCTTCGCCGTCCTCGGCGCCGGTGCGCCACGGGTGCTCGCGGAGCTGGAGGCGCGGGCGGACGGCCGGATCGTGCTCTCGCACGACAACGCGCCCAGCCAGTCGATGGTGTGCGGACCGCGCGACGATGTCGAGGAGTTCGTCCGGGCCCTGCGCGCGGACGGCGTGATCGCCCAGCTCCTGCCCTTCCAGTCCGGTTTCCACACCCCGATGCTGGCGCCCTACCTCGACCCCATCCGAGCCGTGACGGAACGCTTCGAGCTGCTGCTGCCGCCCAGGATCCCCGTCTGGTCCGGAACGACCGCCGCACCGTATCCGGCGACCGAGGCGGAAGTGCGCGAGCTGTTCATCCGCCACCTGCTGGAGCCGGTGCGCTTCCGGCTGCTGACCCAGGCCCTTTACCAGGCGGGGTTCCGCGCGTTCGTCCAGGTCGGCACGGGCCAGCTCGGGTCGCTCATCGGCGATACGCTGCACGGTCGCGACCACCTGGTGGTGGCCGCCAACTCCCCCCACCGCGACGGGGTGTCCCAGCTCCGCCGCGTGGCCACGGCGCTGTGGACGGAGGGGGCGGAGGTGGACCCCACGCTGTCGCGTAAAGCCTCGCGCCCCACACCCACGCTTCCTCCGGTGGCGCTGGACCTGAACGGTTCACTGGTCTCGCTCGGCGAGCCACGCCTGAGCGAGCTCCGCAAAGTGGTGGGCAATCGTTCCTCCCCCGGCTACCGCCGGGAGGTGCCCCCTGGGCGGAACGGGTGGGCACCACCCCACCCGCACCCGGTAACGGTGAGCACACCCCAGGGCGCGTCCCCGCACCCGCACGCTCCTTGGACCGCCGAACTACTCGCCCTGCTGGACGAGACCGCCACCACCGCGACAGCGGTCATCGCGGCGAGCCGCCCACCGACCCCGCGCACCCACGATCTGCGGGTCTCCACCGAGACCATGCCCTACCTCCATGACCACTGCTTCTTCCCGCAACGCCCCGGCTGGCCCGATGAGTCGGACCGCTGGCCCGTGGTCCCGGCCACCACCATCGTCCAGCACCTCATGGACGCGGCGGAGCACACGGCGGCGGAGCACACGGCCGGAGGCGCCGTGGCCGTCGCCGTCCACGGCGCCCGCTTCGACCAGTGGGTGACGGCGGCACCCCCCAGCACCGTCCCGGTCACCGCGACGCCGGCCTCGGCGGGCCACTACACCGTCACCTTCGGCCGCAGCGCCCGCGCCACCGTGGAAGTCGCTCCCCACCACCCCGCGACCCGCCCCACCCCCTGGCCCACCGACCCCGCCACCGAGCGCAGCCCCGACCACACCGCACATCTCGTCTACGCCGAGCGCTGGATGTTCCACGGCCCGGCCTTCCAGGGGCTCACCGCGCTCACCGCGATCGGCGATGCGCATATCCGCGGCACGATCACCACGCCCCCCGCGCCCGGAGCGCTGCTGGACAACGTAGGGCAGCTCCTCGGCTACTGGATCATGGCGACCCGCACCGAACGGACCGTGGTCTTCCCGGTCGGCATGCGCCTGATGCGCTTCTTCGGCCCGCATCCGAGCCCCGGCACACCGGTGGAGTGCCTGATCAGGATCACCTCGCTGACCGATACCGCGCTGGAGGCCGACGCGCAGTTGCTGACCGGCGGTGAGGTGTGGGCGGAGCTGGCCGGCTGGCAGGACCGCCGGTTCGACAACCACCCCGACACCCGCCCCGTGGAGCGCTTCCCACAGCGCAACACGCTTTCCCGGCCCCAGCCGGGCGGCTGGGTACTGCTGCATGAGCGCTGGCCCGATCTGGCCTCCCGCGATCTGATCATGCGTAACCACCTGGGCAGCGACGAGCGCATCGGCTATGAACACCAGCCGCCACGTGGCCGCAGACAGTGGCTGCTGGGCAGGATCGCGGCCAAGGACGCCGTACGGCGATGGCTCTGGGACCACGGCGAGGGCCCGGTCTTCCCCGCCGAGATCGGGATACGCGACGACGGCGAGGGGCGTCCGTACGCCATCGGCGTCCACGGCCGGACCCTGCCCGGACTGGCCCTCGCGCTGGCACACCGGGCGGAGGCCGGGGTCGCCCTGGTGGTGCCGCGCGCACACGGCGCCCCGGGCCCCGGTATCGCCATCGAGGAGGTGGCCGACCGCGACGACCGCGCCCTCGCGACCGCCTTCGGCCGGGCCGCGAAGCAGGCGGTCGCCTCGGCGGAGGGCACCGGCCCGCGCGACCGGCCAGGTGACCTCACCATCGCCGAAGTACGGCCGGAAGCCGATCACTCCGACCCGGCACCGACGACCCGGCTCATTGTCGAGGTGGCGGCCACCGCCCCCGGGCAGCGCCCACGCCGCTACCAGGTCCACTGCATCACCATCGCCAACCCGCCCGGACTGCCGGACCGGGACTACGCCGTGGCCTGGACGACCGGCCCGGACCACCAGGAACAGGACGAGGAGAGCGATCAGTGACCACCGTCAATCAGACCGCCACGGCACCCGCCATCGACGCGCCGTCCGACGACGCACCGGCCGTGCTCGCGGAGATATCCAGGATGCTCCGGACGATGCTCGACGAATACGGCCTCGACGATATCGAGGTCACCATGGAGACCCGCTTCACCCAGGATCTGGAGCTGGAGAGCATCGACCTGGTGGCGCTGGCCAGTGGCCTGGAGGCCCGGTACGGCAGACAGGTCAACTTCGCCGAGTTCGTGGCGGGCCTGGAGCTGGACGAGATCATCGACCTCGCCGTGGGACAGCTCGTCGAGTACGTCGTCCGGAGCCTCAGGGCAGCCGGGGAGAGCTGACCCATGGCAATGATCGACACCGGCCGCGACACCTGCGACGGCACGAGCAGCGGCACAGGCAGCGGCACGGGCGATGACGCGGACCACGCCACGGATCACGACGGTCCGGATACCGGGCCGGACGGCGTCCGACTGCATGTCCAGCGGCTGTCCCCGCCCGACGGCCGTCCGCCCACCGCCACCGCCGTGCTCATCCACGGTCTGCTCACCGACTCCCTCGCCAGTTGGTACTTCACGGTGGCCCCGGACCTCGCCGCCGCCGGGCTGGAGGTGGTGATGTACGACCAGCGGGGACACGGCCGCAGCGAGCGCCCCGGCTCCGGCTACCGGCTGGACACGTTCGTCACCGATCTGGAGCGGCTGCTCGACCGGCTGGACATCACGGGCCCCGTCCATCTGGTGGGCAACTGCTTCGGCGGAACGGTGGCGTTCGCCTACGCCATGCGCCATCCGGAGCGGGTGGCCGGGATCGCGGTGATCGAGGCGAAACCCGCCACCGAGAGCTGGCTGACCGAGATCAGCGGAATCCTCCGGCGCGTCGTCGCCGAGCTGGTTGTGCATGAGGCCGAGTCGCTGGCCTGGGTCAGCGCCAACCGGGGCGCCCACACCGCACGGCTGGCCAAGTCGGCCGCCCGCCTGGTGCGTACGACCACCATCGCCGAGGACGTACCGGAGAGCCGGGTGGTGAGCGAGGAGCAGGTCGGCGCGGTGCGCTGCCCGGTGCTGGCCGTCTACGGCGCCGATTCCGAACTCGCCGGGCAGGAGCGGTGGCTGGAGTCGGTGCTGCCCGGCACCCGGACCGTCGTCCTGCCCGGACAGGGGCATTCGGTCCTTGCCGAGGCGCCCACCCGGATCCGCGAACTGCTGCTCTCCTGGATCCACGGATACGAACCGGACACCGGCGCCCCGGCGGCGGGGGCGGCCGTGGAGGCCGATGTCTCATGAGCGAACCCAGCAGATCGCAGGCAACCCCACCCCACATACCCCGCCGCTTTCTCTTCGTCGTGCCGCCACTGGTCGGCCACGTCAACCCCACCCTCGGCGTCGCGGCCGAACTGACCGCCCGGGGACACCGGGTGGCCTGGGCCGGGATGCCCGAGGTCGTCGGGCGGCTGACCGGGCAGGGGGCGACGGTCTACCGCTGCGCCGGGCCGGTGCTGGGCGAGGGCGGGGCGGGCCGGCCACCGGACGTCCGCGGCCCGGCGGCGCTGAGGTTCCTGTGGGAGCGGTTCCTGGTGCCGCTCGCCGAGGCCATGGCCCCGGGCGTGGCCAAGGCCATCGAGGAGTTCCGCCCCGATGTGGTGATCGCCGACCAGCAGACCGTGGCGGGCGGACTGGTGGCCGAACGGATGGGGGTGCGCTGGGCCACATCCGCCACCACCTCGGCGGAGTTCACGGGCGCGCTGGACGGTCTGCCCAAGGTCGACGCCTGGCTGGCCGGGCAAATGGACGAGATACGGGGCCGGATCGGCGATCCGGCGGGCACGGCCGATCCCCGGTTCTCACCGGAGCTGGTCCTGGCCTTCACCACCGAGGAACTGGCCGGACGGCCGGCCCGGGCGGGTGACCGCATCCGTTACGTGGGGCCGTCGATCGCCGAGCGGCCGGCCACGACGGACTTCCCCTGGCAGTGGCTGGACCCCGCGCGCCCGGCCGTCCTGGTCACGCTCGGCACCGCGAACACCGATGCCGGGGCGCGTTTCCTCACCGAGTGCCGGGCGGCCGTACGGGCCCGTGCCGGTCGATTCCAGACGGTCATCGTCGACCCGGAGGACGTACTCACCCCGGACGTCCTGGATACCCCGGACACCCCGGACGACAAGGACGTCCTGGTGTGCCGTTACGTCCCGCAACTCTCCCTGCTGGAACGGGTGAGCGCGGTGGTGTGCCACGCGGGCCACAACACGGTCTGCGAAACCCTGTGGCACGGCGTACCGCTTGTCGTCGCCCCCATCCGGGACGACCAGCCGGTGGTGGCCGCGCAGGTGGTCGACGCGGGCGCGGGCGTCCGCGTCAGGTTCGGCCGGGCGAGGGCGGCCGGGCTCGGCGAGGCGCTGGACACCGTCCTGTACGAGCCGGGGTACCGCGTCGCCGCCGAGCGCGTCGGGGCCTCGTTCCGCGCGGCGGGCGGCGCCGTCGCGGCAGCCGGACATCTGGAAGCGCTGGCCGCGAAGACCGGTGGCCATGCCACGCCGACTCCCGAGGGGGACCGATGAGCCGCACGTCCGACGCACCACGTACGCCCGCGAAGCCATCGCGCGCCGAGACCGTCGCCGCGCTGCGCCCCCGCTACCAGGCCGATCTGGCGCGGGGCACCGGGCGGTTCTTCGAACCGCGCCGTACCGACTGTCCGTGGTGCGGCTCGACGCGGCTGAAGCGGCGGCTGCGCACCAGGGACCGCTACCAGAGCAAGCCGGGCCGCTTCACGCTCGACGCGTGTGCCGAGTGCCGCCACGTCTTCCAGAACCCCAGGCTGAACGGCGACGGCCTGGAGTTCTACTACCGCGACTTCTATGACGGAATGGGGGAGATCGAGCTCGGCAACCTCTTCGCCGGGCGGGACAAGGTGTACCGGCGGCGTGCGATGTTCCAGGAGCCCTCCGCCGAGCCCCCGAAGACCTGGCTCGATGTCGGCACGGGACACGGCCACTTCCCCGCGGTGGCCCGTACCGTCTTCCCCGGCACCCGCTTCGACGGACTGGACTTCACCGACGGCGTCGAACTGGCCGAGCGGACGGGGCGCATAGACCGGGGCATCCGTGGCAGCTTCCCCGAGCTGGCCGAGGAGAGCCTGGCCGGGGGCTACGACGTGGTGAGCATGTTCCACTATCTGGAGCACAGCACCGATCCCCGCGCCGAACTCCGCGCGGCCCGGCGGGCGTTGCGCCCCGGTGGCCATCTGCTGATCGAGGTGCCCGATCCGGAGTGCTGGTTCGCCCGGCTGCTCGGCCGCTTCTGGCTGCCTTGGCTCCAGCCCCAGCATCTGCACTTCCTTCCGGTGGCGAACCTCCGGAAGGAACTGGGCGCGCTCGGCTTCACCGTGATCGCCGAGGAGCACCGCGCACCGTCCGACACGGTCGATCTGCTGGGCGCCGTATGGCTGTCGCTGAACGCGGTCATCCCGCCCGATGACGCCCCTTCGCTGCCGCGACCGCCCGGCCGGGCGCGCTGGCTGCTGCGCTGCGCGCTGCTGCTCGCGGCCGTCCCCGCGCTGATCCTCGCGACCACGCTGGACCGGCTGTTGCTCAAGCCGCTGGCGGGGTGGGGGAAGGTGTCCAACGCCTACCGGGTGGTCGCCCGGTGCGATGCCCCGATGTGATGCCCCGGCCGGTTCGGCCCCCGCTGGGGTGCCCGCACTGAGGTGCCCCCCGCTGAGGTGTCCCCCGGGCCCCGCCTCGGGGCCCGGAGGAGCGGGTGACGCCCGCGTCAGGGGAGGATCGAGTCGACGTAGCCGCCGTCGGCACGCACGGCTCCGCCGGTGGTGGCCGAGGCGAGCGGCGAGCTGAGGTAGACCGCCATGTTGGCGATCTCCTCGGGCTCGATGAGCCGTTGGAGCAGCGACTGCGGCCGGTACTTGGCCATGAACTCCCGCTGGGCCTCGTCCCAGGGCAGCTCCGGGTCCACCAGTTCGTACACGAAGTCCTCGACGCCTCCGGTGTGGGTCGGCCCGGCGATCAGCGAGTTGACGGTGACGCCCGTACCGGCGGCCTCCTTGGCGAAGCCACGGGTGACCGCGAGCAGCGCGGTCTTCGACATCCCGTAGTGGATCATCTCGGCAGGGATGACGACGGCGGAGTCACTGGCGACGTTCACGATCCGGCCCCATGAGCGTTCCTTCATCCCGGGCAGCAGGCTCCGGATCATCCGGACGGAGGCCAGGACGTTCACCTCGAAATAGCGCCGCCACTCCTCGTCGCTGATCTCCAGCGCCGGAGTGGCCCCGAAGATACCGAGGTTGTTGATCAGGACATCGGCGTCCGGCACGGTGCCGGTGACCTCACGGGCGCCGTCCTCGGATGTGATGTCGCCGGGGGCGGGGATGAACGAGCCGCCCTCCGTGTCCTCCTCCAGCTTCTGGATGGCGGCCTCGACGGACTCCTGCCGGCGCCCGTTGATGGCGACACGGGCGCCCGCCCGCGCCAGGCCGGCGGCGATGGCGAATCCGATGCCCTGCGTGGAGCCGGTGACCAGGGCGGTCCTACCGGAAAGGTCGATCTGCACGGCGCTCCTTCGTCGATGCCTTAATGATTGCGTGCGCCATTAGTTGCACGCGCGTCATACTAGCGTAGTCGTCGTATGCGAAGGCGGCCACGGCCGACGGGACTTCGGCCACGGGCGAGGGGATCTCCGGCCACGGCCAGGGGGCTTCCGGCCACGACCGGTCTAGGCGCCGTGGCGGACCTCGATCTGCCCGCGCAGCCTCGGATCGCGGGAGGAGGAGCCCACTTCCACGGTCCGGCGCCCGGTGCCCAGTACCCAGCCATGACGTTCGGTGTCCCAGGAGGACAGCGTCCGGGCGGCCACCCGCACCGTCACCTGCCGCGCCTCACCGGGCCGCAGATGGATCCGCCGGAATCCGGCCAGGGCCCGCTCGGCCTGGTCGAGCGGCAGCTCGGGGGAGGGCCCCACATACACCTGGGCCACCTCCGCCCCGGCCCGCCGCCCGGTGTTGCGCACGGTGAAGTCCGCCTCCAGCCCGCTTCCGTGTCTTCGCAGCCGCAGCCCCGCATAGGCGAAGGTGGTGTACGACAGGCCGTGGCCGAAGGGGAAGAGCGGCCGCACACCCTCGGCGTCGTACCAGCGATAGCCGACCCGGATGCCCTCGGAGTACTCCTCACGGCCGTTCACCCCGGGGTAGCGCCGGGGGTCCTCGGCCATCGGATGGCGGTCGTCGGAGACGGGGAAGGTCTGGGTGAGCCGCCCGCCGGGGTTGGCGTCGCCGAAGAGCAGGGCGGTGGTGGCGGCGGCGCCCTCCTGGCCCGGGTAGTACATCTGGAGGACGGCGCCGGTGCGGTCCAGCCAGGGCATCGAGGTGCACGAGGAGGTGTTGAGAACCACGGTGGTGCGCGGGTTGGCCTCGGTGACGGCGCCGATCAGCGCGTTCTGATGGCCGGGGAGGGCGATGGTGGTGCGGTCCCTGCCCTCGGTGGCGTCCTCGTGGGCGAAGAGCACCACACTGTGCGCGGCGCGGGCGGCGCGCACGGCCTCGGCGACATCGGCGGCGCGAGTGGCGGAGGTGGTGTGGCGCAGCCGGAAGGTCAGCCCCTTCCCGCCGCCCTTGGCGGTGACCTTCAGCCGGTGCTTACCCGCCGTCAGCGCGACGGCCGCCCGGCGCACGGCGAGCCCGTCCGGGGCGGCGCTGAGGAAGCCACCGGTGAAGTACTCGCCCAGGCCGGGCCGGAACGGGAACAGCTCCTCGCCGTCCAGCAGGACCTTCGGGCGGCCGGTGGGCGGGCCGCTGAAGTGCAGGACGAACGTCCACTCATCGGCCTCGGCGACGGTGAGGGTGCCGTCGTAGCTCCAGCTCTTCCCCGCCGCCACTTTCCGCTCGTCCAGCCCGGTGGCCGGGGAGAGCGCTGCGGCGGGGAGCTTCTTGCCGAACACGTCCTCGCCCAGGGCGTACTCCACCCGGGCCCCCTTCCCGGCGCGCTCGCGCATCGCCTCCAGCGGGCTCGCGGCCTGGTCGGGGACCACATGGGCGCTGCCGCCGCCACTGACGAAGGGGATGGCGCCGGCGGGCCCGACGACGGCGATCGACCGGGCGGCGGGCCCGGTCAGCGGCAGTGTGCCGTGCTCATTGCGCAGCAGGATGCCGCCCGCCGTCGCCACCTTCAGCGCGGTGCGCGCCCCGGCCCCGGGGTCCCGGCCGGGCCGTGGCGGGGCCTCGCCGTCCAGCAGGCCGAAGCGGTCCATGACGGTCAGGACGCGGCCGGCCGCGCGGTCCACCTCGGCCTCCGGTACGGTCCCGTCGGCCACCGCCCTGAGCAGGGCGTCGCCGAAGTACTTGCCGTCGGGCATCTCCATGTCGAGCCCGGCGCCGAGGGCCGCCACGGTGCTGTGGGCGGCGTGCCAGTCGGTCATCACCCAGCCGTCGAAGCCCCAGTCCTCGCGCAGCACACCGGTCAGCAGTGGCTCGCTCTCGCAGGCGAAGGCCCCGTTGACCTTGTTGTACGCGCCCATGACCGCCCCCGCGCCCGCCCGTACGGCCGCCTCGAAGCCGGGCAGCTCCGTCTCCCGCATCGTCCGCTCGTCGACGATGACATCGATCGACTCCCGCTCGTACTCCTGGTTGTTCAGGGCGAAGTGCTTGACGGTGGCGATCAGGCCCTCGCCCTGGATGCCGCGGACCTCCTCGGCCACCAGCTCGGAGGCGAGCAGGGGGTCCTCGCCGAAGGTCTCGAAGTTGCGCCCGGCGTACGGGGTGCGGATGAGATTGACCATGGGGGAGAGCAGCACATCCTGGCCCAGCGCGCGGCCCTCGCGCCCGATGGTGCGCCCGTATTCCCGCGCCAGGGCCGGGTCGAAGGCCGAGGCGAGCAGCACCGGCGCGGGCAGCGCGGTGGCCCGCCGGGTGGCCCGTACCCCGGCGGGCCCGTCGGCGAGGCGCAGCGGTGGAATGCCGAGCCGGGGGACACCGGGGATGTGGCCCGCCTGCCCGAGGCTTCGGGGATCCTTCGCGCCGTGCAGCAGCGAGACCTTCTCCTCGAGCGTCATCCGGCCGATGAGGGAGTCCACCCGGGAGGCCGTGGGACCGCTCGCGGGACCGGGTGCGGATCCCGGACCGGGCGCGGATCCGGGGCCGGAGGCGGGCTCGGCCGCGGCCGCCGGCCATCCGCCCCCACCGGTGGCGGCGACGGCCATCGCCCCTCCCAGGAAGGACAGGGCGGAACGTCGTGACAGGGCGCCCGGCATGGCGTCACTCCATCTCTCGCGGCTCGAAGACGTGTGTGTACGCAGGCGTGCTGACGTTGCTTCGGTGTCCGTCGGGTGAACACCGTGCGGACATCACATCACGGGGTCGGCCGCTCGCCGGTGTGCGCCGGGTTTCGGGATCGAGGTGTCGGGCTCAGCGCGCGGCGATCCGCGCGGCCACGCAGAGGTCCTCGTCGCGGTAGCCGAGGCGGGTGTAGAGCCGTTCGGCGGGGGCGTTGTCGGCGAGCTGCCACAGGGTGCAGAAGCCGTGCCGGCGTACGGCGTACCGGGTGAGCCAGGAGGTCAGCGCCGCGCCGAGCCCCTGGCCGCGCTGCCGGGCGTCGGTCGCCACCGACGCCATCAGCGGGGCGCCGCTGTCCCGCAGGCTGCTCAGGGCGCCGCAGGCCACCAGCCGCCCGTCCTCGTCCCGGATCCCGGCCCACAGGCTGATACCCGAGGAGCCGGGGCCGGTCGAATGGGCCGGGCTGTGCTCCCGGAGGAAGGCCAGCAGCTCCTCGTGATGGTGTTCGCCGAGCTCGACCACCCGCTCCTCACCCGGATGGACGGGCGGCTCGTCCGGTGTCCAGCGGAAGACCCACTCGACCACATCTGCCAGCGGCAGATGGCGGGCGACCAGCGCGTCGGTGCCACGGGGACCGGTGAACTCCCTCACCTCGTCGGGCAGGCGCTGCGCCGCGCCCAGCACCAGCCCGGCGGCGGCCACCGGCTTCCCGACACTCCACACATGGCCCCGGGAGCCGTCGAGCCAGGCCACGGCTCCGGGGCCGGATCAGCTCAGCCGGCCGGCCGGACGTCGGCGCGCCGCGCCGAAACGCAGCAGGGCGGAGCCCGGGCGGTCCTCCAGGCCCTGTGTGAACAGATCCGCGGTGCGGGGAGGGAACGTCGTGGACTGCATCACTTTCGAAGGGGTGAGGAGAAGGGAGGGGCGGTCCACTGTGACATACCGGCCCGGGCCGGGGGCAAATGCGGTGGACCCCGCCCGGGAGGGGCGGGGTCCACGGCCACGGGGAGGGGGAGGGGGAGGGGCTCAGATGCGGTAGGCGTAGTAGGCCGAGGTCGGGTACGAGGCGATGATGCTGGCCACGGACCTCCGGTAGGTGTTGACCGAGTGGTAGGTCAGATACGGCACCCCGCTGGAGCTCCGGTAGGTGACGACCATGGTGTGGTCCTTGGACCCGTCCTTGTCGAAGTCCATCTGCATGACGTCGCCGACGCCCATGTAGTAGACGTTCGCCAGGTTGGTGGCGCGCTTGGAGTCCAGCGTGAACCACGACCACTCGTTGGTGCCCACCCAGGACGTCGACTGGTACGAGGTGTCGTACCACCAGCTCCGGTAGTCCTCGGCGTCACCGGACTTGTTGGCCCAGCCACCGGCCTTCAGGGCCTGGCTGACGAAGTTGGTGCAGTCGCCACCGGCCTCGTTGAACTTCCGGTAGGCGGGGTTGTAGTTCTGCCAGTACTTCTCGGCGTACGAGGCCATCGCCGCGTAGTCGTAGCTTCCGGCGGGCTTCGTCTGCGGCCGGGACGGCACCGAGATGGCGGCGGGCGTCGCATCGGGCAGGTCCGTCGTCCTGGCCGCCACCGGCGCCTTGGCCGGCTCGTTGACCGCCAGCGGGCCGTCGTCGGTCGAGGTGAGGCCGGTGAGCTGCCACTTCCCGTCCGTGGTGGCGGCGAAGCTCAGCCGGTGGTGCGCCTGGAAGCCGGTCGTCGCGGGCTCGTCACCGCGTATCTTCTTGTAGGCCAGCGTGGTGGTCTCGGTGGCCTGGACGGTGGCGTGCCCGGCCTCGACCCGCACCCGGTCCACCGCCACCCGGGTGTCGGCGGATGTGTACGCCTCGCCCAGGGCCGCGAGCCGCGCCTTGCGGGAGCGCAGCGTGGACAGCGCGGTGTCCTCGGTCCGGGTCTGGCCGGCCGACAGACGGACGTTCTTCTCGGCGAGCGGGGCCGCGCGCCGCACCGACTCCTTGGTGTCCAGCAGCGCCGCCGTGCGCTGGGTCAGCACCGCGTCGGCCAGGCGCCCGAAGGACTGCGCGGTCGCGGTGTCCACGGTGCCGGCCGCCGCTGGGCCCTCCGCCGCGCTCGCGGCGGAGGCGGGCAGGACCACGGCGGACAGGGCCGCCGTCAGCACGGCCCCCACGGCGGATCTGAAGGTCGTTGACTTCACGTGTATTTCCCCTCCACACCCCCGGCCCGGACGGATCGGGGTCACCGAATCATCACATGAACTCCGTGTGCGTGGAGGTCATGTGATGATTTCGGTTGTGCGGAGACCGGGCCCGCCCGGCGCCGTGTGCGGAGGCCGGGTCGTGCCCGGCGTTGTCACCAGGTGACGGGCAGTTCATGCGCTCCGTAGATGACCATGTCGCTGCGCATCCGGACCTCCTCCGGGGGCACGGCGAGCCGCAGCCCCGGGAACCGGCGGATCAGTCCGCGGTAGCCCGACACCAGCTCGATCCTGGCCAGATGCTGACCGAGACACTGATGGATGCCGTACCCGAAGGCCAGATGGCTGCTGCGGGGACGCCCGACGTCGAGCGTGTCCGGGTCGTCCACCAGCGCCGGGTCCCGGTTGACCGCCGGGACCGAGACCGCCACGGACTGGCCCGCCTTGATGGTGACACCGCCGACGACCACGTCCTCCAGCGCGATGCGGACGGGGAAGGCGTTGACGATGCTGAGATAGCGCAGCAGCTCCTCGACGGCCGTCGGAAGGAGCGACTCGTCGGCCCGCAGCCGCTCGAACTGCTCGGGCTCGCGCAGCAGGGCGAAGGTGCCGAGGCTGAGCATATTGGTGGTGGTCTCGTGGCCGGCGATCAGCAGCAGCCCCGCGATCCCGCCGATCTCCACGTCATTGAGCTCGTCGACCGCGGTCAGCAGGGAGATCAGATCGTCCTGCGGCTCCTTGCGCTTGGCCTCGACCAGTGTGCGCAGGAAGTCGTCGAGCGCGGTCTTCCCGGCGTCGAACTCCTCGTCGGTGCGGTCCTGGCGGAGCAGTCGCGCGGCGACGGTCTGGAAGAACTCCCGCTCCTCGTACGGCACACCGAGCATCTCGCAGATCACCAGCGAGGGGATGGGGAGGGCGAAGTGCCGCACCAGATCGGCCGGTTTGCCGGCCGCCTCCAACGCGTCCAACTGATTGGCAACGATGTCTTCGACGCGCGCTTCCAGCTCGCGCATCCGCCGCACCGTGAAGTACCGCGTGAGCTGGCCCCGGTAGCGGCCGTGCTCCGGCGCGTCCATGGCCAGGAATGACCCCGCCCCGCTGCTGCGGTCCCGCCGGATCGACTCGGGGACCTTCCGCATCGTGTCGTCGCCACGCCAGCGCTCGGCGCTGAACCGGGAATCCCGCAGCACCTCCCGCGCCTCGTGATATCCGGTCACCAGCCAGCCGGCGCTGCCGCCGGCGAACCTCAGCGGGCTGATCGGTGGCCCGGTGAGCAGCGCACGTGCCGGGTTGACGTAGTCGTCCCGGTCGTTCTGATACGAAGGGAGGTCGTGCACTTCTCGGAGGTCGTCATGGGCGGTGGGCATCGGAGCGTTCACGATGGCTCTCCTTCGTGATTCCTCGAACTTTCCGGGGCGAACTTCCCGGAGCCGTCGGCCGCGGCTTCAATAGGGAACGCTACCGATAGGGTTCCCTACTGAACAGAGGGACGGATCGGCTACCGTACGGATCTGGCCAGGTTTCCGAACAACTGGGGGAGAGGGGCACACCGATGCCGCCGCAGCGGTCAAAGACCGTGGAAGCGCTGATCGTCGGGGCGGAGCGGGCGTTCTCCGAACGCGGCTTCCACGGGGCCTCGATCGGATACATCTGCCAGTGCGCGGGCAGGACCACCGGGGCCTTCTACTCCAACTACGACAGCAAGCTGAAGCTCTTCCTCGATGTCTTCCGGCGGCACAGCGACCGCACCGCCGACTACATCGGGGAGCGGATCGCCGAGATGGACACCGGCCGGGATCTGGCCCCCCAGCTCGCCCGGACCTTCGCCGAGATCTTCAACGGGGAGCATCTGGACACCCGGTGGGTCTTCATCCACCTGGAATTCCGGCTGATGGCGCTCCGGGACGGCGATGCCGCCTCCGCGCTGGTGGAACACGAGAGGCGGTTCAGCCGCCGTATCGGCACCATGCTGGACGGGCTGTTCGACCGGGCCGGGCACCGGCCCGCCCTGCGGGGCACCGAACTGGCGGCGCTGCTCGGCGCGATGACGCGGGGCATCAAACTGGACCGGGGCATCTACGCGATGGGCGGTGTCGACGACCCGCTCTCGACCGACCAGGTGGCGAGCGCGCTGGAGGGCTTGTTCCGCTCGGTGGACTGAGGCCGTGGCCACGTCACGCGCGTCGTCGTCCGCTTGGCCACCGCGGCCGGTGCCCGCCCGCGGTGGCCTGAGTGTTGCCCTGAGGCTCAGCCCGCGCGGCGGAAGCTGTCGACCGGACCGCCGAAGCCGCCCTCGGCGCCCTTCCAGTTGATCGCCAGGGCGTCGTCGCCCTTCATCCCTACGGTGCCCTCGCCCCGTCCTCCGTCGCTGCCGCCCTTGCACGACAGGGTCAGGGAAGGCTTGTCCTCGCCGCCCTTCAGCGTGCCGGTGCAGTCGAGCTTCGGCCCCTTCGCCGTGACCTTGCCGTCCGCGATGGTGAGGGTCTCCAGGGCGTCGTCGGACTTCGCCGCCACGATGGACTTCCAGGACCCCGCCGAACGCTCGATGATCGTGCGCTTGGCCGCCGGGCTCTCATTCGGCGACTTCTGGGCGGCCTGGGTGGCTTCGCCGCTCGGCTTGGAATCCTTCTTCCCGTCGTCGCTGTCTCCGCAGCCGCTGACGACAAGGGCGACGATGACCGAAGTGGCCGCCATATGTACTGCCTTGCGCACGTGATCTTCCTTTCCCCGTTCAATTGGGCATGTCAACCTAACAGCCCCGCCATGGCCCCTACGCAGGGCCCTGGCCTGCGTGGACACTTCCCCATCCGGGGGGAGTGGGGAGGAGTACTGCTGTGGAGGCACGGGCGCACACCGGGCGGCTGGACGAGTTGCTGCACGAGGTGCGGCGGCAGATGAGCCGGGGGGCCGGGGCGGATCCGCGGCCGGTTCTCGACTGGCTGGGACGGCAGATCGACGCCGATGTCGCGCTGGTCGGGAGCGCGGGCACGGTCGAGACCTCCACCGCCCGCTTCCCGCGCCAGATCCTGCCCTCGCTCGAACCGACGCTGTCCCGGCTGGCCGGTGGCCAGATGGCCGCGGCGGCCACCGAGAGCGGCGCGTTTCAGGTGTGTCTGGAAGCGCTCGGCCCGCGCGCACCACGCCCCGTCCTGGTGGTGGCCGGCACCTCGGCGCCCACCCGCGAAGCGGCGTCGCTGGTCTCGCACGCCGGAAGCCTCATCGCGCTCCTGGACCGGGCGCAGGACGCGGACA
Organism: Streptomyces sp. CY-1; assembly: GCF_047218265.1. Lineage (NCBI taxonomy): Bacteria > Bacillati > Actinomycetota > Actinomycetes > Kitasatosporales > Streptomycetaceae > Streptomyces > Streptomyces sp. CY-1. Next base: position 864,203 of record NZ_CP178393.1, on the reverse strand, counting down.
CCACCTTCCGCGGCTATCAGCACAAGGCGCGGCAACTGCGATTCGCCGTGTTCAGCGCCCTGTTGGCGGGAGACCTCACCCTGGCCCGCCGGATGACCACCGGCGCCGTCCCCGCGCTGCTGGACGCCGAACGGCTGCGTATCCATCTGCTGCACTGCCCCTCGGAGGACCGGGACCGGCTGGCGCAGACCTACCAGGACGGATCGGGCTATCACGGCACGGGGCTGATGGTGCACTGCCCGGCCTTCGAGGAACACCTCATCTGTCTCGTCGCCGACGGCCCCGAGGTGACCCAGGGCCAGGGCACCGAGCTGCGCCGCCTGGTGCGGGACAACCCGCACTACGCGCTGGGCATCAGCGGCCCGTATCCGCTCGGCGCGACGGCCGAGGCGTACGGACAGGCCCTGCACGCCCTGGCCGCGGCGCGCCATACGCCCGAGCGGGTGGCCGCCTACCTCGGCCGGACCCCGCTGGTGCCGCTGCTGCCCCACACGGAGGCGGGCACCTGGGCCCGCGCCCTGCTGCGGCCACTGGGATCCACCCCGAGAGTCACCCTGGACATCACCCGGCTCGCCGTCACCTTCCCCCGGTCCGCCGTGGCCCGGCTGCTGGACATCAGCCGCAACACCGTCTCCCACCACCTCGGCCGGGTGGAGACGACCCTCGGCCTCGACCTGGGCGAGGTACGCACCCGGGCCGCCCTCGACCTGGCCTTCTGCCTGGCCGGAGGGCAGCCGGACGGCGGCTTCGGCACCGAGCGCGGGCGGCCGGAGCCCACCCTGGACGAGCTGTTCCGCACCGAGCCCGCACACGCCTGGGCGCGGGAATTCCTCCGCCCGCTCCAAACCACCCGTGGCCGCGATCTGTACGCCACCCTGCGCGCCTGGATCGACGCGAACACCGACGCCCAGCGGACCGCCCGCCATCTCGGTCTCAGCCGGAACACCGTCAGGGCCCATCTGCGGGCCGCCGAACACCTGCTCAGCCGTGATCTGCTCACCACCGGCTCCGGAATCCACGACCTGGTGCACGCACTGCACATCACCGGGCTCCAGCCGGTGGACTGACTGCGCACCGTGCACATATCACAGGCTCGCGCTGCGCACCGTGCACCGTTGCCCGACCCGGTGATCCGCTTTACCGTCACTCCTGCCGCACGGCGCGGGAAACGAGGCCCCGCCGCCCAGTGCGACGCCGGTCTGTATCACCACGAGGGGAGTGATGCAGACCGGCGCCGTACGGTGGCTCACAGCTCCGAGGGCTTCTTTCCCGCGGTGGGCGCGGTACCCGCTCGGGGACGTGCCGGTCCACGTCCCCGGGCGACGGCGAGCACCGCACCCGACAGCAGCACCAGGGCGCCCAGCGCCTGGAGACCGCCGAAGGACTCGCCGAGGAAGAGCATGGCGCACACGGTGTTGATCACCGGGACCATGAACATCATCAAGGACGCGGACGCGGGACCCACCGAGCCCACTCCCCGGTAGTAGAGGAGATTGGCGACGGCGGCCGGGCCGATGGCGAGGAACACCACGTTCAGCCAGAGACCGGTCGGCAGCTCGCTCCAGTGCGTCTCGCCGAGATCGGGTGCGGCGAGTGCCCCCAGCAGCACCGCCCCCGCACACGTCGCATAGGTCGTGGCGCGCAGCGGATCGACACCGGCCAGCACCCGGGGCCCGATGAGCGTGTACGCGGCCCAGCACACCGCGCTGAGCAGATAGAGCAGATCGCCCGTCAGCCGGGTGGCGCCGCCGTGCGCGCTGCCGCCCGCGCCGAAGAAGAACACCACTGCCCCGGCGAGCCCGAGCGCGAGCCCCGCCAGCCGTGCGCCGGAGGGCCGGTCACGGCCGGTGACCAGCAGAAAGGCGCTGGTGAGCACCGGGCTCAGGACGGGGATGAGGATTCCCGCGTCGAGCGAGGGCGCCAGCGACAGCCCCCAGAAGAAGAAGCCGTTGTAGGCGAAGACCCCCAGCAGACCCGCGAGCGCGGCCCGCCCGCCACCGCGCGCCGAAGCGGGGGCGGCCGGTCTGCCGAAGAGCGCCACGGCCGCCAGCAGGGCGATGGCCCCGCCGCCGAAGCGCAGCAGCGCCGCCACGGTGTGCGGCATCTGGGCGACCACCGACTTGGAACTGGAGAAGGCGCTGCCCCACAGCAGCATGGTGACCGTGAGCAGGAGATACGGGCTCTTCCAGCCCTTGTTCTCAGGCATGCCCCGACCCTGGCGCCCGGCCCGGCCGTCAGTCTTGAACGCTGGTGCGCCGACGTAGCACCACCCTGTCCGATCCGTGAGGAATACCCCTTCCCGGGGCGTGGAACCGAGTAGGTGTCATCCGTGGCGCCCAAGCCTCGGAGGGCAACCCGTGACACGGACCGTCCACGACGGTTTCCCGCTTCGGAAGGTGGTAGGTGGTCCCGTTGAACACCGCTGACCAGAAGACATCCGGCGAGCGCGAGGAGTTCCGCCGATCCGGGCCGCACTTCGCCGACCGGATCACCGCCGACGGCCGGGACGGCTGGCCGGTGGAGGCCGGGCGCTATCGGCTGGTGGCCAGCCGGGCCTGCCCGTGGGCGAGCCGGGCGCTGATCTCGCGGCGGCTGCTCGGCCTGGAGCCGGCCCTCTCGCTGGCCATCACCGATCCCATCCAGGACGAGCGGAGCTGGCGCTTCACCCTGGACCCGGGGGACCGGGACCCGGTGCTGGGCATCGCCTTCCTCAGCGAGGCGTACGACGCCCGCGAGACCGGATATCCGGGCGGGGTGAGCGTGCCCGCGGTGGTGGACGTCCCCAGTGGAGTGCTGGTCACCAACGACTTCCACCGGATCACCCTGGACCTCGCCACCCAATGGACCGCCCTCCAGCGCGAGGGCGCCCCGGACCTGTACCCCGAGGCGCACCGCGACGAGATCGACGAGGTGGCGGAGGGGGTCTACCGCGATGTGAACAACGGTGTGTACCGGGCGGGCTTCGCCGAGCACCAGGACACCTACGACGACGCGTACCGGCGACTCTTCGCCCGCCTCGACGAGCTGTCCCAGCGGCTGGCCACGCGCCGCTATCTGGTGGGCGACACCATCACCGAAGCCGATATCCGGCTGTTCACCACGCTGGTCCGCTTCGACGCCGTCTACCACGGGCACTTCAAGTGCAACCGCAACAAGCTCAGCGAGGACCCGGTGCTGTGGGCTTACGTCCGTGACCTCTTCCAGACACCGGGCTTCGGGGACACCGTCGACTTCGACCACATCAAGCGCCACTACTACCGGGTGCACACCAACATCAATCCCACCGGCATCGTTCCGCTCGGCCCCGACCTCTCCGGCTGGCTGACCCCGCATCACCGTGCGGAACTGGGCGGGCGCCCGTTCGGCGACGGCACCGCGCCCGGACCGGTGCCGGACGGCGAGGTGGTACCGGAGGCGGGCCGGGCGGTCTGAAGTCGCACATGTCGCATACCCGTGCCACCACGTCCTGGCATGCGGCCTTGTTCGCCCGGTCTTCAAGTGATCGGCACACCTGTTACACAGACGCCATGTGTGCCACCGGGCTCATGCGCCACCTCGGCCCCGGCCCTGGCGGTCCGCCCCGAAATGACGCGCGTCACATCGCCCGAGGGACGCGATACCTCGTGAGGTCGATGACCTTTCTGTGAGGGAACGGCGTCGGCGAGGTGCACGAATGTGTCCACGGTGTGATCTGAAAGTGGCGGAATGCCCGGTTCCGGACCGTGGGTGATTCGCCGCGTGGCGGACCCCGTGGTTACATCCCTTCCGCGCTCAGGCATTTCACGGAGCCCGGTGTTCTCCGGACCTCCCGTGACCATGCCGCGGGAGCTGATTCCCCTCGGTTCCCGTGCGCTGTTGCAAGCTCAACGAGACGTTCACCCAAGGGAGACGCAACAATGAACAACGCGCCCAAGGTCGCGACCCAGGAGATCTCCGACGCCGAGCTGGACAACGTGGCGGGCGGGATCGCCAGCCCCGTGGGCGACGTCCTCGGCACCGTCGACTCCGTCACCGGCCCGGTGACCGGCGCCCTCGGCACCGTGACCGCCACGGTTGACGGCGTCACCGGCCTGAACACCACCGGCATCGTCGGTGGGGTCGTCGGCAGCCTCTGAGGCTGATTTACCGCTCCCCTGTGCCCCGGGCCTGCCTGGTCCGGGGCACTCGGCGGTCCGCGGCCCCCCTTTGATCACTCCCTTCGCGGCTGAGGAAAGACTCTCGTGCAGTTCCGCCAGCAGGCCCTCTCCAAGCTTCAGTCGGCAGAGGACATCGACCTGCCGGTGCGCTACGCCCGCCCCCAGGGATGGCTGGCACTGGCGGTCACGATGGCGGTCATGGCCGGTGCCGCCGTATGGGCCGTCACCGGCACCGTGTCCAGCACCCTTGATGCCACCGGGATCCTGACCCACGGCCAGGGCAGCTATGTGCTTCAGAGCCCGATCGCCGGCCAGGTGACCTCCGTCCTCGCCCAGGAGGGCAGCACCCTCCCGGCGGGCGCACCGCTGCTGAAGGTCCGCACCACCCGGGGCACCACGGTCGTGCGCACCATCGCGGGCGGCCGGCTCACCACCCTCACCGCCTCGATCGGCTCCGTGCTGAACACCGGCGCCAACGTCGCCTCCGTGGAGCGGGTCGGCCACTCCGGCGATCCCCTGGTCGCGACCCTGTACATCCCCGCGGACCGGGCGGCCTCGGTGCGGCCGGGCGCGTCGGTCGACCTCAGTGTGCAGTCCGCGCCCACGCGGACCTACGGTGTGCTCCGCGGTGAAGTGCGGGCCGTCGGCCGGACCGCCCAGTCGAGCCAGCAGATCGGCTCCTACCTCGGCAGCGAGCAACTCGGCGAGGAGTTCTCCAAGCACGGCCCGCCGGTCGCCGTCCAGGTGCGCCTCAAGCGCAGCTCCGGCACCCGCTCCGGCTATCGCTGGTCGTCCCCCGAGGGCCCGCCGTTCGCCCTCGGCTCCATGACCCTGACCAGCGGCACCGTCCATCTGGCCGACCAACATCCCAGCGATTGGCTGCTCCCGTGACCGCGACCAACCAGGGCGGACCGCCCCGGCCCGCACCCGCCGGAAGCAGCGGAGCGCGCCGCCCCCAGCCGGCCCGCGGACGGCGCCGCGCGCCACGCGGCGGCGCCGGGCCGAGGAAGACCCGGCGCCGGACCGTGCGCACCCCCACCGTGCTCCAGATGGAGGCCCTGGAGTGCGGTGCGGCGTCGCTCGCCATGGTGCTCGCCCACTACGGGCGCCATGTGCCGCTGGAGGAGCTGCGGATCGCCTGCGGTGTCTCCCGGGACGGATCGCGCGCCAGCAATCTGCTCAAGGCCGCCCGGAGCTACGGTCTGCGCGCCAAGGGCATGCAGATGGAGCCCGAGGCCCTCGCGGAGGTCAAGGCCCCGGCGATCCTCTTCTGGGAGTTCAACCACTACGTCGTCTACGACGGCATGGGACGGCGGTTCGGCAAGCGCGGCGTCCACATCAACGACCCCGACAAGGGGCGCCGTTTCGTCCCCGTCGAGGAGTTCGACACCAGCTTCACCGGTGTGGTCCTGGTCCTCGAACCCGAGGAGTCCTTCCGCCGGGGCGGGCGCCGTCCCGGGGTGCTGGGCGCCCTGCCGCCACGCATGCGCGGCACCACGGGCACCCTGCTGGCCTCGCTGCTGGCCAGCCTGCTGCTGGTGGCGGTGGGTGCCGCGGTCCCGGCGCTCAGCCGCACCTTCATCGACACGTTCCTGATCGGCGGCCAGGACTCGACGCTGGAGCCGCTGTTCGCCTCCATGGCCGTGGCGGTGGTGCTCACCGCCGTACTGACCGGCGTCCAGCAGGCGAATCTGCTGCGCGGACGCATCATCTCCTCCACCCTCAGCAGCGCACGGTTCCTGCGGCATCTGCTGCGGCTGCCCGTCACCTTCTTCGCCCAGCGCAGCCCGGCCGACCTGGTCCAGCGGCTGCGCTCCAACGACACCGTCGCCGAAACCCTCGCCCGCGATCTGGCCGCCGCGGCCGTCGATGGGATCGTCGTGGTGCTCTATGCCTTTCTGCTGTGGAGCTATGACCCCCAACTCACCCTCGTCGGCGTCGGGTTGGCGCTGCTCAACGTGGTGGCGATACGGGTGGTGGTGCGGCTGCGGGCCACCAGGACCCAGAAGCTGCGGGCCGACACCGCACGGCTGACCACCACCTCGTACACCGGTCTCCAGCTCATCGAGACGGTGAAGGCCACCGGCGGGGAGACCGGCTACTTCCGCCGCTGGGCCGGACAGCACGCCATCACCCTGGACGAGCAGCAGCGCCTCGGCGTCCCCAGCGCCGTACTGGCCGTGGTCGCCCCCACCCTCGCCACCCTCAACAGCGCCCTCATCCTCTGGATCGGCGGGCTGCGGGCCGTCGAGGGCCATATCTCCATCGGTCTGCTGGTGGCCTTCCAGGCACTGGTGACCCGCTTCACCGCACCCATCACCCGGCTCAACGGAGTGGCCGGACGCATCCAGGACTTCTCCGCCGATGTGATCCGGCTCAAGGACGTGGAGAACTTCCCGGTGGACTCCCTCTACACCCGCGACGAGCCGCGCGAGGACACCCGCCGGCTGACCGGGCAGGTGACACTGGAGAACATCACCTTCGGCTACAGCCCGCTGGACGCACCGCTGCTGCGCGACTTCTCGCTCTCCGTCGGCCCCGGCCGCCAGGTGGCGCTGGTCGGCGCCTCCGGCAGCGGCAAGTCCACCGTCTCCCGGCTCGTCTCCGGCCTCTACGCCCCCTGGGAGGGGGTCATCCGCATCGACGGACAGCGCCTGGAGGACATCCCCCGCGGCGCGCTGGCCGCCTCCGTCTCCTTCGTCGACCAGGACGTCTTCCTGTTCGAGGGCACGGTGCGGGACAACGTGGCGCTGTGGGACCCGTCGATCCCGGACGAGGCGGTGGTGGAGGCACTGCGGGACGCCGCGCTCTACGACGATGTGATCACACGGCGCCCGGAGGGCATCCACTGCCGGGTGGAGCAGGACGGCCGCAACTTCTCCGGCGGCCAGCGGCAGCGGCTGGAGATCGCCCGCGCCCTGGTGCGCCGCCCCAGTGTGCTGGTCCTGGACGAGGTCACCAGCGCCCTGGACGCGCGCACCGAGCAGATCGTCATGGACAACCTGCGCCGCCGTGGCTGTGCGTGTGTGGTGATCGCCCACCGGCTCAGCACCGTGCGGGACAGCGACGAGATCCTCGTCCTGAACCGCGGCACGGTCGTCGAACGCGGACGCCACGAGGACCTCGCCGCCGCCGGAGGCCCGTACGCCGAGCTGATGAAGGAGCACTGACATGGCGTCCGTTCACCCGGCCGCGGCGGTGGCCGCGGACGGCGGCGACGCGGTGGTTCAGGCGCTGGGCGCCCTCGGCACGCCCGTCGACTGCGCCGGGCTGCGCAGCCTCCCGCTGGAGGGCCCGCAGGTGCTCTGGCTCGTCGTCGGCGGAGCCCTCGACCTGTTCGCGGTCGACGCCGCCGAAGAGGGGCAGTGGCACTTCCTCGGCCGGCTGGAGACGGGCGCCGCGCTTCCGGGCCCGGTCGAGGGGCCACGCCACACCCTGCTGGGCCGCCCCTCGCAGGACTGCCTGGTGCGCCGCATCCCGCTGCGCGAGCTGTACCGCCCGGAGGCGTACGACGCGTACGGCACGGACCAGAGCCACGACCCGTACGGCACCTACGGGGACGGCGGATTCCAGGACACCCCGCCCACCCCGCTGGAACACGCCGTGGCGCTCGGGGTCAGCCGCAGCCTCGGCGTCCTCTTCCAGGCCCCGCTGGACGGCGGTGCCGCGCCCGAGGCGGAGGCGGCCGACGAGGACCTGCTCTGGCTGCCGGTGCCGCCCGGCAGTGTGCGCTACGGCGCCGAATACAGCGCCCAGGCCGCCGGTGACCTCCTGATCGACGGCGCGCTGTGGCAGCGGATGGTCAACCAGCAGTACCGCCTCGGCACCGCCGTGGACCGCTGGATCGAGACCATGGAGCGGGCCCACGCGGACCGCACCGCGGCCGGTATCCGGGCCGGTGAGGCCGTGCGCACCCGCGCCGACCAGGCGCTGATCGCCTCCATCGGTGGGCAGCGGCGGGAGCGGCGGCCATCGGAGGAGAGCACCGACGACGCCGTGCACGCGGTGTGCCGCCGGGTGGCGGAGGCCGCCGGGATCACCCTGCCCGAGCCCCCGAGGGGCCGCGCCACCGACGACCGTACGGACCCGGTGGAGCGCATCGCCGCCCACGCCCGGATCCGCACCCGCGCCATCCGGCTGGAGGGCGGCTGGTGGCGGGAGGACGCCGGACCGCTGGTGGGCTACCGCGCCAAGTCCGGGGCCCCGGTGGCGCTGCTGTGGCGGCGCGGCCGGTACGAGGCGGTCAACCCCGCCTCGGGCCTGCGGATCCGCGTCGGCGAAGGCAACGCGGAGGAGTTCGAGCAGCGAGCCGTGATGTTCTACCGCCCGCTGCCCGACCGGCCGATGACGATGTGGCGGCTGATGCGCTTCAGCGTGCGCGGTGCCACCGGGGACGTCCGCAACCTTCTGATCGGCGGGCTGGTGACGGTGGCGCTCGGCGCGCTGGTGCCGCTCGCCACCGGCCAGGTGCTGGGCGGTTTCGTACCCCGCGCCGAGAAGAGCCCCATCGTCCAGATCTCCCTGGCCCTGATCGTCTCCAGCGTCGTCGCCGCCGCCTTCATGCTGCTCCAGAACCTGACCCTGCTGCGTCTCGAGGGGCGGCTGGAGTCCACCCTCCAGCCCGCCGTGTGGGACCGGCTGCTGCGGCTGCCCACCACCTTCTTCGCCCAGCGCTCCACCGGAGAGCTGGCCAGCGCGGCGATGGGCATCAGCACCATGCGCAGGGTGCTGTCCGGAATCGCCCCGACGGTCCTCCAGGCCGGCACCGTGGGCGCGATGAACCTCGCCCTGCTGCTGTACTACAGCGCCTCCCTGGCGCTCGCGGTGATCGCCGTACTGCTGGTGGTCTCCGGGGTCTTCCTCGGAATGGGGCTGTGGCAGGTGCGCTGGCAGCGACGGCTGGTGGAGAGCGAGAACAAGCTCAACAACCAGGCGTTCCAGACCCTGCGCGGGCTGCCCAAGCTGCGCGTCGCCGCGGCCGAGAACTTCGCCTACGCTGCCTGGGCCCGTGGCTTCGCCCACTCCCGCGATCTGCACCAGCGCACCGGGCGCATCAAGAACCTCACCCAGGTGCTGGACGCCGTCTACCTTCCGCTGGTCTCCCTCACCGTGTTCATGCTGCTGGCAGGTCCGGCGCGGGGCAGCATGTCGGCGGGGGCCTTTCTGACCTTCAACACCTCCGTGACCATGCTGCTCACCTCCCTGACGCAGCTCACCAACGCCCTGGTCTCGGTGGTCGCGGTGCTGCCCATGTTCGAGCAGGTCAAGCCGATCCTGGACGAGCCGCCGGAGGTCCGCGGCGGCAGCGCCCAGCCGGGGACGCTCTCCGGTGACCTCCGCGCCAGAAACCTCACCTTCCGCTATGGCGACGACGGGCCGCTGGTGCTCGACGATGTGTCACTGGAGATCCGGCCGGGCGAATTCGTGGCCGTCGTCGGCCCCAGCGGCTGCGGCAAGTCGACCCTGCTGCGGTTGCTCATCGGCTTCGAACGGCCGGTGTCCGGCAGTGTGCTCTACGACGGCCAGGACCTCGCCGCCCTCGACCAGGCGGCCGTGCGCCGCCAGTGCGGGGTGGTCCTCCAGAACGCCCAGCCGCTGGGCGGCACGGTGCTCGACTGCATCCGCGGCGCCGAGCCGTTCACCCCAGAGGAGGCCATGGAGGCCGCCGAACTGTCGGGTCTGGCCGAGGACATCCGCCAGATGCCCATGGGGCTCCAGACCATGATCTCCGGCAGTGGCGCCATCTCCGGCGGCCAGCGGCAGCGGCTGATGATCGCCCAGGCCCTGATCCGCCGTCCGCGCATCCTCTTCTTCGACGAGGCCACCAGCGCCCTGGACAACGAGACCCAGCGCATCGTCATCGACAGCACCCGCCGCCTCCGCGCCAGCCGGCTGGTGATCGCACACCGGCTGTCGACCGTCATGGACGCCGACCGTGTGCTGGTCATGGAGGACGGCCGGATCGTGGAGCAGGGTGCCCCGGCCGAGCTGATGGCCCTCCCGGGCGGAAAGCTGCACGAGTTGGTGCGGCGCCAGATGAGCTAGTGAGGCCATGCGGTGCTAGGGGGCGGCCGGGCTGGCGGCCTCCTCCTCGGCCTTGTGCGCCGGGGCCACCGGTCCGGACCTGCCCCGCAGCGGAACCTCCTGGACGCACAGGGCGGCGATGAACGCCACCGTGCAGACGACGGCCGCGGTCAGGAAGATCTGCTGGGTGCCGGTGGCGACCGCCTGGAGATAGCCGTCCCTGGCGGCCCGCGGCAGCCGGGCCAGCGCCGCCGGATCGGGCCGGACCTCGCTCGTCTCCACCCCGGCTGGTGCGTGGCCCTGGACGGCGCTGGTGAAGAGCGAACCGAAGACCGCGACGCCCAGCGAGCCGCCGATGGTGCGGAACAGGGTGACCGACGCGGAGGCGGCCCCCATGTCGCGCATCTCCACACTGTTCTGCGCGATGGTGGTGACCATCTGCATCTGGCAGCCCATGCCCGTGCCCACCAGGGCCATGAAGCACCCGGTGGCCGTGCGGGAGGTCGTGGTGTCCATGGTGGCCAGCAGGAACAGACCGACGGCCATACAGACAGTGCCGACGATGGGGAAGATCTTGTACCGGCCGGTGGCGGACATGACCTTGCCGCCGACCTGGGACATGATCACCACGGGGATCATCAGGGGGAGCAGCAGCAGCCCGGAGCGGGAGGCCGAGACACCCTGGACGGTCTGCTGATACAGCGGCAGATACAGCGAACAGCCGAACATGACCACTCCGCCCACCAGGATCAGCGAGGACGCCAGGGCGAAGTTGCGGTGCCCGGTGAAGATGCGCAGCGGCATGAGCGGTTCGGCCGCGCGCCGCTGCCGCGCCACGAAGGCGGCCACACCCACCCCGGCCAGGGCGAACAGGCCCAGGATCTGCCATGAGGTCCACGGATAGGTGGAGCCGGCCCAGGTGGCGGCCAGGGTCAGGGCGCAGACGGTCGTCGTCATCACGGTGATGCCCGGCCAGTCGATACGCGCCTTGGCACGGGTGGCGGGCAGCCGCAGCATGAGCTGACACCAGACCAGCGTGAGGACGCCGAGCGGCAGATTGATGAAGAAGGCCCAGCGCCAGCCGAGATGGCCGGTGACGAAGCCGCCGAGCAACGGGCCGCCGATGGTGCCGATGGCCATGATGGAGGCGGTCATGCCCTGGTAGCGGCCCCGCTCCCGGGGCGGTGCCAGCGAGGCGATCAGCGCGAAGGCGCCCGCGCCGATCCCGCCCGCGCCCAGGCCCTGAAGCGCCCGGAAGGTGATCAACTGGGTCATCGAATGGGCCGCGCCGGACAGCGCCGAGCCGAGTACGAAGACGACGACGGCGATCAGATACATGTGCTTGCGGCCGTACAGATCGCCGAACTTGCCCCAGACAGGGGTGGAGGCGGCGGTGGCCAGGGTGTACGCGGTCACCACCCAGGAGATGTGCTCCAGGCCGCCGAGGTCGCCCACGATCGTCGGCATCGCGGTGCCGACGATCGTGGAGTCGAGCATCGACAGCAGCATCGCGAGCAGCACACCGAGCAGGGCCGGACGGACGTTCTTCGGGACGGTCTCCGGCGGGGCGGGACTGCCGGACGGCGGTGCGTCGGATACCGACATGGCTGATCACTTCCTTCTCAACGCGCTCGGCGCGGGGGTGCTCAGGCGGGCCCCGATCAGAAGAGCACACCGGACAAAAATCCCCGAAGCCCTCCGCGAGCACACGCTGCGGATGCACTCCGACGGCCAGCACGACCCCCGGATGCCACGGTCCGGATTGCGGAGTTCGCTCAAGTTTCCCGGCGGCTGCCCTATGCGGTGGCACGAGGGCGTTAGCGTCTGTCGCTATGCGGTGGGCGGGCGTGATCGACAGCGTGACCAGGACCGTCGGCGGGCCGAAGGGCCGGTGGGCGGCGGGGCCGGGGCGGCACCGGCGGTGGCTGGTGGTGGCCGCCGTCGTGGCGCTCCTGATTCAGATGGCGGTCGCGATGGTCACCACGGCGGTGGAGCAGACGCCGACCATCGACGAGCCCGTGTACGTCGGCACGGCGGTGGACTCCCTGCACCATCACCGGGTGCGGTACAACCCCGAGCATCCACCGCTGGGCAAGCTCATCATCGCGGCGGGGGTGGCCGTCGCGCGCCCGCACCTGGATGCCGACTTCGCCGGTGACCAGACGGCGCTCGGACGGCATGTGCTCTACGAATCGGGCAACGACCCCTGGCGGCTGATGCTGTGCGCACGGCTGCCGATGATCGCACTGACGCTGCTGTTCGGGCTGGTGGTGTTCGCGTTCGCCCGTGAGCTGACCGGACCCGTGGGCGGGGCGGTGGCGCTCGCCCTGTACACCTTCTCGCCGGACATCATCGCGCACGGTTCCCTCGCCACGCTCGATGTACCGGCGGCCGGTTCTCTGCTGACGTCGGTCTGGCTGCTGTGGCGGGCACGACGGTGGCCACGGCTGTGTCTCCCGCTCGCGGGAGTGGCGCTCGGCGCGGCCCTGGCCACGAAGATGAGCATGCTGGCGGCGGTGCCGGTGCTGCTGCTCCTGGCCGTGCTCTCGGTCTGGTACGCCCGGCGCACCCACGACCGCACCCCGCGCGGCCATGCGCGGTCCCTCGCGATCGGAGTGGCGGCGGCGGTGGCCGTGGCACTGATCGCGGTGGCCGTGGTGTGGGCCGTCTACTTCGTGGTCGACCCCCGGCTGCGCTGGACGCCCACCGGACCGGTGCCGGTCGTCCACGGGCTGCGCGGGCTCGCCGTCGACCTGCTGCCGCTGCCGGAGGCGTACCGCGACGGGATGCGTGTCCAGTTCGGCTTCGAGCACGACACCTGGCATGGCTTTCTGCTCGGCCGCCGCTACCTCGGGTCGCTCTGGTACTACCTGCCCGTCGCGCTGCTGGTGAAGACGCCCCTGGGCATGCTCGCGCTCTGGCTCGCCGGGACCGTCGTGCTGCTGGTGGTGCCCCGGCTGCGGTCCGCCGCGCCGTATGTCCTCGTCCCGGCGGCGGTGCTGCTGCTCGCCGCCCTGGACGGGGCCCGCAACCTCGGGGTGCGGTACGCCATCTTCCTGCCGATGTTCCTGGCGGTGGCGGCGGCCGGGCTGATGGCCGTGCGGCGGCGCTGGGCGTACGGCGCCACCCTGGCGCTGGTCCTGTTCGTCGCGGTCAGCTCGCTGCGGACGTATCCCTACTATCTGCCGTACTCCAACGAGGCATTCGGCGGCCCGTCCCGGACCCATCTGCGGCTGCATGACTCGAACGTCGACTGGGGGCAGGACCTGGGGCGGCTGGCCGACCGCCTCCGGGAGCGCTACCGGGGCGAGCGGATCTGGCTCGTCTACAAGGGCAGCGGTGTGCCGTCCGCCTACGGCATCCACGCGTCCGACCCGCGCCGGGCCCGCCCGGAGGAGGTGCGCGGGCTGCTCGTGGTCTCGGACTCCTCGATCGCCCAGGCCACCGGCCGGCTGGCGGCGCTGATCGAGGGCAGTGAGCCGATCGACGAGGTCGGCCACTCGATCACCATCTACCGCCGCTGACCACCCCTGTCATGTCATGACATCTCTCACACCGGGCGCCGTCGTAAAGGGGGCGTAGCGGAGCATATCGACTAGCCGACATAGTGGGTTTATCTTCTCTGTCGGAAATGGCCGGTTCCATGCCCTCGCGATCCCCGGTGCTCCGGGCCCGTTGTCCACTCGCCTGGTTGCCGCGATTTCTGATGGGGTGTCGGGCCACCTGAGCGCTCCCCGGAACCGGCTCTGCATGTCTCGCCGCTGATCGCAAGCGCCGTCCTCGCTACGAACCCTTGTAGTACGAACATGTGTGTTGCCCCGCGTGGCGACGGCTCCAAGAATGACGGGCCTCAACCGAGTGTGAGGTCACGTATGAGCAAGCACCGCAACAGCACGACGCCCCGCCGCAAGATAGCCATCGCCGCCCTCGCGGTGGCCGCCGTGGGCGTTCCCTCGGCCGCGATGGCACAGTCCGCCACCGCGGGCTCCACCTCCGCCACTTCCGCGGCCGCCACCGACCAGCAGGAAGTGGTCGATCTCGTCAACAGCGAGCGCAGCAAGGCCGGTTGTAAGCCGCTGACCGTGAACGAGAAGCTGGCCAAGGCCGCTCAGGACCACAGCGAGGACATGGCGGCCCACAGCGATATGTCGCACACCGGCTCCGACGGGTCCTCCCCGGGCGACCGGATCGAGCGCGCGGGCTACTCCTGGAGCACCTACGGCGAGAACGTGGCCTACGGCTACGAGTCGCCCAAGAGCGTCATGGCGGGCTGGATGTCCAGCCCCGGCCACAAGGCCAACATCCTGAACTGCGACTTCAAGGAGATCGGCGTCGGCGTGGCGCAGCCCGGCCACTACTGGACGCAGGACTTCGGCACCGCCCGATAGCTCATCCCCCGGATGTCCGGGGCAACCGGCCCAGCCCCAGCGGGGCGGGTGGCGGGAGGGGGCGGGCCGGTTCGGCCCGCCCCGCCTCGAAGGACCGCAGGAGGTGGGCCACCAGCCGCCGGGACGCGGCCGGTGCCGTTGCCGCGTCGCCGATGACACCTCTGTTGGCCAGGAAGACGAGGCTCAGGTCGGACACGTCGAAGTCCTCGCGCAGCCGCCCCGCGGCCTTGGCGCGCCGGACCACCTCGGCGAAGCCCTCTTCGAGCCGCAGCCGCTCCCGCTCGAAGCCGACCGCGTCGGGAAACGACGACAGCAGGGCGTCGTTGAACTCCCGGTCCTGCGTCTGCGAAGCACACACCGTCTCGATGGTCCGGCGGAAGGCCCGCCACGCGTCGTCGTCGGCCAGGGCGTCGTCGACGATCGCCGAACAGACGGCGAACTCGTCCGAGAACACCTCCGTGACCAGCGCCTCCCGGGTGGGGAAGCGCCGGTAGAGCGTGGCCACCCCGACCCCGGCATGACGGGCGATGGTGGCCATCGGCACATCGAGCCCACGCGAGACGAACAGCGCCCGGGCCGCCTCGAGGACGCGCCGGCGATTGGACGCCGCGTCGGACCGCAACCCCGGACTTCCGGTGTCCCGAACACCGGTGCCGGGCGCTATCTGAGAGACGTGAGCAGGCATGTTTCTCACCTTACGCCGACCGGGCGGTTTCCCCCTTTGCGCGCATTAGCGTGGCGACAACCCCGATGTGCGAAAGGGACGATGAGGGCGATGAGTGAGATGCGCGCGGCGCGGTACGACCGGTACGGACCTCCCGAGGTGCTGTACGAGGGCACCCGGCCCAAGCCGGTGGCCGGTCCGCGGGAGGTGCTGGTGCGGGTGCACGCCACGAGCGTGAACGGTGGCGAGCTCTTGGGCCGGGCGGGCAAGCTGAAGCTGGTGACCGGGCGGAAGTTCCCCCAGGGCACCGGCATCGACATCACCGGGGAGATCGCCGAGGTGGGTTCCTCCGTGAGCCATCTCGCGGTGGGCGACCGGGTGTGGGGGGCGACACCGCGCGGGACGTTCGGGGCGGCCGCCGAGTACGTGGCCGTCCGGCCACGTCAGCTCTCCGTCGCGCCCGAGGGTGTCGATCTGATCCGGGCCGCTGCCCTGCCCGGAGTCGGCACCACGGCCATCACGGCGCTGCGCGACAAGATCGGCCTGAGGAGCGGCGAGCGGCTGCTGGTGCGCGGGGCGGCCGGCGGCGTCGGCAGCGTCGCCGTGCAGCTCGGACACGCGCTCGGCGCCCATGTCACCGGGCTCGCCGGAGCGAAGGCGCTCGACCTCGTCCGGGAGCTCGGCGCCGATGAGGCGCATGACTACCGGACCACCGGGCCTACCGCCCTCGGCCCCTTCGACGCCGTACTGGACACAGTGGGCACCGGGCTCGGCGCGTACCGAGAGCTGCTGTCGCCCGGCGGTCGCATGGTGTCCATCGCCTTCGACGCAGACCGTCCGCTGTCCTGGCTGGGCTTCATCCTCCTCTCCACCGTGCACGGCTCACGGCGGGTGCGGGCCTTCTCCGGCAATCCCACGCATGAGCTCTTCGCGGACCTTGCCGCGTATGTGGAGAAGGGGGCCATCCGGCCGGTCATCGACACCGTCCATCCGCTCTCCGGCGTGGCAGCGGCCCACCGCGCGATGGAAGCCGGCGGTGTGCGCGGCAAACACGTCATCCAGGTGGTGTGAGGCCATAAAACAGAGAAACGCCCCGGCCGCCTTGACGGCCGGGGCGTTTCTCGGCGTATATTGGGGATTTCCATGTGCTCATGAATTTATGGCATACGGAAACCTGATGAAGTCATCGTATCCCGGCGGGAGTCGAATTGTCAAACGAGGAATGGGACCGTGAGCAAGAATTCCTTGATCTGCTCAACGGGCGCCTCGCCGAGCTCAGGGCACGAGCCGAGGAGTCGGTGACCGAAGCGCTGTCCCTGGAGGGCACCACCTTCCAGGCCCGGCTGGAGCGCGATGTGCTGGTGGCCGAGCGGTCCGGTCTGCTCGCCGCGTTCGAGGCGGGGGAGCGGGGGCTGTGTTTCGGTCGGCTGATGTTCCGCGACGGCCGTGACCACCACATCGGCCGCATCGGCATCCGGCGCGATGACGAGGACCGCACCCCGCTGGTCATCGACTGGCGCGCCGATGTGGCACGTCCGTTCTATCTCGCCACCGGACACACCCCCATGGGACTGCGCCGCAGGCGCCACATCACCACCGAGGGCCCCAAGGTCACCGGGTTGCACGACGAGATCCTGGATCTCGCGGACATCATACGGACCGGGCATGAGGGGTCCGACGCGGACGCCGTACTGCTCGCCGCGCTCGATGCCGCGCGCACCGGCCGGATGCACGACATCGTGCAGACCATCCAGGCCGAACAGGACCAGATCATCCGCGCCCCGCACCACGGCGTCCACGTCGTCGAGGGCGGCCCCGGCACCGGGAAGACCGTCGTGGCGCTGCACCGCGCCGCGTATCTGCTCTACGCGCAGCGGGAGTCGCTGGCCCGGCGCGCGGTGCTGATCGTCGGGCCCAACCCGGCGTTCCTCGGCTATATCGGGGAGGTGCTGCCCTCGCTCGGCGAGACGGGTGTGCTCCTCGCCACGCTCGGTGAGCTCTTCCCCGGGGTGACGGCCACCGGCACCGACACCCCCGAGGCCGCCGAGGTCAAGGGTCGCGCGGAGATGGCGGATGTCCTGGCCCGCTTCGTACGGGACCGGCAGACGCTGCCCGACCCCGCGATCGTGATCGACCACGACGACGGCGAACTGGTGCTGGACAGGGACATCGCGTCCGAGGCCGGCCACAAGGCCCGGGAGACCGGGCTGCCGCACAACCTCGCCCGCCCGCACTTCGCGTTCCGCGTCATCGACGACCTCACCGATCAGCTCGTCGACCGGATCGGAGCGGACCCCTACGGCGGGCCCAACCTCCTCGGCGCGGACGACGTCGCCCAGCTCGGCAAGGCGATCGCGGTCAACCCCGAGGTGCATGCCGCCATCGAGCTGCTGTGGCCGTCCCTCACCCCGCAGCAGCTCGTGGCCGACTTCCTCAGCGACCCCGTCCACCTCTCCGACGCCGACGCCGCCGCGATCCGCCGCACCGACGGCGAATGGACCCCCGCCGACATCCCGCTGCTGGACGAGGCCGCCGAACTCCTCGGCCACGACGACTCGGCGGCCCGCGCCGCCGCGGAGGCCGAGCGCCAGGAGCGCATCGACTACGCACAGGGCGTGCTCGACCTCTCCTACGGCTCCCGCACCCTGGAGTTCGAGGACCGCGACGACGAGGAGTCGGAGGTGCTGGCCGCCCATGACCTCATCGACGCCGAACGGCTGGCGGACCGGTCGGAGGAGCGCGACCACCGCAGCGCCGCCGAACGCGCCGCCGCCGATCGCACCTGGGCCTTCGGCCACATCATCGTGGACGAGGCCCAGGAGCTGTCCGCGATGGCGTGGCGGCTGCTGATGCGGCGCAGCCCGACCCGTTCGATGACACTGGTCGGCGACCCGGCGCAGACCGCGGAACCGGGCGGCTGCGGCTCCTGGTCCACGATCCTGGAGCCGTACGTGGGCGACCGCTGGGAGCACACCCGGCTGGGCGTCAACTACCGCACCCCCACCGAGATCATGGAGATCGCGGCGCGGGTGGCCCGCACCGTCGACCCGGCCTTCCAGCCGCCGCGCTCGGTCCGCGCCACGGGGGTACGGCCCTGGGCGGAGCACACCGGCGATCTGCCCGGTGCGGTGGCCGCGGCCGTGGCGCGGGAGACCCGCAGCGAGGGCCGTCTCGCGGTGATCGCCCCGGGGGAGCGCCATGACGCGCTGTCAGCCGTCCTCCCGGAGGCGTCCACCGGCCGGTCCCCGGACCTGACCAGCGCGGTGGTGCTGCTCGACCCCCGGCAGGCCAAGGGGCTGGAGTTCGACACGGTGATCGTGGCCGAGCCCGCGGAGTTCGGCACCAGCGACCTCTATGTGGCACTCACCCGCGCCACCCAGCGGCTGGGCGTGGTGCACACCGGGCCGCTGCCGGAGGGGCTGCGCGATCTGACCGACCCGTCCTCCCCGCCGCGTACGGGCGTTCCCGGTCGGTGAAGCCCACCACCTGACGGTCGTCCACCGGCACCGTCATCCGCGGACCTCGCCGCCGGACCCGCACGTCCGACCAGTCACCGACCCGGAAGGGGCGGGTGCCGGTGGCCAGGACCGCTCACGCTCGGTGGCGGGACCAGCCCCTGAAGCAGCAGGGTGAGGGTGAAGGTGAACCGGTCGTGTCCGGTGCCCGAGGTGAGCTCCCGCGCATGGGCGACGGTATGGGGGAACAGATCGGGCGGCAGCATCCGAAGCCGTTCCTCGATCTCGGCGCGGTCGATCACACGGCCGTCGACGTCCTCACCCTGCCGCCGGGCCGCGGCCGCCTCCAGGCAGTAGCCCGTGATGTAGAGGAAGGCCGCGTCGCCGGCCCAGGCCGCCTGTTGGGCGGGCGCGCCACTGGCGAGCAGGATCGCGAGCATCCCCTCGCCGACCCGCAGAGTCGCCAGATCGGCGGGCACCACGGTGAGCGCGGCCTGCGCGATACCGGGGTAGCGCAGAAACTGATCGCGAAGCTGTGCGCACACGTCCATGAACTGCTCCCGCCAGCACGCGGGGTCCGGTGCGGGGAGGGCGACCTGGGAGCACAGCCTGCCGATGAGCAGGTCACCGAGCTCCGCCCGGTTGCGCACATGCGCGTACAACGAGGCGGGGCCGGTCCCGAGCCTCGTCGCGACCATGCGCATCGTCAGGTCCTCGAAGCCGCCCGCCTCGACGGCCTGGAGAGCGGCGTCGATGACGCGCTCCACCGTGATGGGGGTCTTCTCCCGGGCGGCGGCCCGGCGCGCTCCGGATTCCGAGTCGGCGTTCCTGGCCGAGATCAGCGCCGCCCACTGATCCCGGGAGATTGCGTCACGTGCTGCCCGTCGTCCTGCCACGACGCCACCCTACCCGTTGACGAACAATGATCGCCAGTAGAACAATGTTCGTCGTAGGGTGGAAGGCGAACCACCGCGAAAGGAATCACCGTGACGACCTCGGTCTCGATCATCGGCGCCGGCCTCGGCGGGCTCACGCTCGCCCGGATCCTGCACCTCCACAACATCCCCGCCACCGTCTACGAGGCGGAGAAGTCCGCGGGCGTCCGCACCCAGGGCGGACAACTCGACCTCCACGAAGAAGACGGCCGGCTCGCCCTGGAGATGGCCGGGCTCACCGAGGAGTACCGCTCGATCATCCACCGAGGCGGCGGAGCACGACGTGTCGTCGACGAGCAGGCACGCGTGGTCGTCGATCGGCCGGACGACGGCTCCCTGGTACGGCCGGAGACACTGCGCGGTGACATCCGTCGGATCCTGCTCGAATCACTGCCGCCCGGCACGGTGCGATGGGACAAGAAGCTCGTCTCGGCGACCCCCGTCGGAGACGGACGACACCAGATGTCGTTCATGGACGGCTCGTCGGCCGTGTCCGACGTCCTCGTCGGCGCCGACGGGGTCTGGTCCAGGGTCCGGGCGCTCCTGTCGGACGAACGGCCGGTGTACTCGGGCATGAGCTACGTCGACACCTACCTTCACGACGTCGACACGGCCCATCCGCGCGTGGCCGGCCTCGTCGGGAACGGCGCCCTGTACGCCCTGGTCCCGGGCAAGGGATTCCTCGCCCACCGTGAAGCCGGTGGCGTCGTCCACACCTATGTCGTGCTGCACCGCCCGGTGGAGTGGTTCGATGCGATCGACTTCACCGACGCCCCGGCGGCGAAGGCACGGGTGGCGGCAGAGTTCGACGGCTGGGCACCGGAACTGCTGGCCTTGATCACCGACGGCGAGTCCGCACCCGTCCTGCGCAGCATCTACGAGCTGCCGGGCGACCACCGCTGGGACCGGGTCCCCGGCGTCACACTCCTCGGCGACGCGGCACACGCGACCGTCCCCGGAGGAGACGGTGCCAATCTCGCGATGCTCGACGGCGCCGAACTCGGTACGGCGATCGCGGCCCACCCCGACGACATCGAGCAGGCCCTCGCCGACTACGAGAGCGGAATGTTCCCCCGGAGCCGGAAGGCGGCTGCCGCCGCCCACCGCACCATCGACTTCATCTTCGGCGCCAACGCCCCCGCCGGGGTCATCAGCCTGTTCTCGGCAGACGAAAGCACCTACGCCTGAGCCATCGCACCCCGGCGTCCGCCGCGCCGCGGCCGGCCTACACCCCCCATGGGGAACCCGCCGAGCGGGTGCTGCGCCGCTGGTGGCGGGGGTGACGGGGGGTGTGGTCAACTGCCCTCGGTCGTAACGAGCGTCGGTTATGACGAGCAGTTCTCGCTGGATCCGCTGGTGCTCACCCGCAGCGCGCCGCCGGAGGTGTTGGCGCTGTCGGCGAGGCAGTAGCCGGACACGTTCTGGAGGATGACGTCCGCCGGGCTGTCGCTGCCGCGCTGTGCGGTGAACCGGTTGAAGCGCAGCGTGGTCCCGGAGTTGGCGATGACCGCCGGACGGCCGTCGTTCTTGGCGAACTTGACCGAGCTGTCGTTGAACGTGATGTGGTCCGCGTTGTGCAGATACCAGCCGAAGGCGGGACGGGTGCCGATGCTCTTCGGGTTGTAGTCGTCGGAGTCGTTGCTGGGAACACCGGTGGACATGGTGCCGTTGCCGCCGGGCACGGTGAGATCGACATGGTTGAAGGTCACACCGCTGATGTGATTGCCACCGGACTCGCCCCACAGTGTCGGGCTGAAGGAGGGGGTGTTACCGGTGCCGGTGATGTTGTCGTAGGTGATGTCGCTGATATGGCCGACTCCCGGATTTCCCCCGCACCGTTTTCTCGTCCCGATCTTCTGCATGATGGGCGAGTGCACATTGGTCATGGTGATGTCGCGGTAGTGCACATCGGAGATGTTGGCGCCGTCCATGGAGACCATGCCGAGCCCGGACTTGTCCGCACCGGTGATGGTGATGCCCTGGAAGACGTAGTCCGTGAAGTCACCACAGGTTTCGGAGCCGAACATCAGGGCGTTGCAGCATTTCGCGGAGAGATGTGAATCGGTCACCCGCACATGGCCGTTGGGCAGCTTGGCGCCCAGGGCGTAGTCGCTCTTGAAGACGAGAGCGTCATCGTTGGCGGCGATATTGGCGTTGGTGACCGTGACATTGGTGGTGCTGATGATGTTCCAGCCGTCGCGGTCGCTCGCCGTGTCGATGGTGAGGTGGTCCGACGTCACGTTCTTGCAGCCGTTGATGAGGGCCGCGAAGTGGCCACCGCGCCGCAGGGTGATCCCGTCGAGGGTCAGCCCGTCGCAGCGGGTCAGGGAAATGATCTTGTCTGCCTGGCCGGAGTCGGGGTTTCCGGTGATGAGGTTGTCCGCGCCGTCGATGGTTCCCGAGCCGGTGAACCCGATGTCGGTGAGCTTGTCGCCGTAGAACATCGCGTTGTGGAAATGGCTGTGGCCGTAGTCCTGGTAGTCGTCGTTCGGATTGGACTCGGGCTTGTCGTAGGTGTCCGCGCTGGAACCGAGAATCGTGGCCCCGGAGTCAAGCTGGATGGTCACCTTGCTCTTGAGATGGACGGTTTTCTTGGACTTGTACTGTCCCGACGGGAAGCGGACGATCCCGCCCCCGGCGCTGTTGGCCGCCGTGACGGCCTTCTCGATGGCGGCGGAGTCATTGCTCGAACCGTCGGCCTTCGCGCCGTAGTCCATCACGCTGAACACCGGGGCCGCGGTGGCGGCTTCCTCTTGTGCGGGGGCGGCGGTCGCCTGGGGCACCTGCGATAACCCGAAGACGGCGGCGAGTGCGAGCGCCGCGCCTGCGGCGAGTCTCTTCATCTCTCGTTCTCCTTCTCCTGTGGAGCCGTGGAGATCCGACGTGTTGTTAGGTCTGGACCTATTTGACCTGCAATGATCCCCTTGCTGGGGCGGTATTCCTCGATGCGGGCCAGGAAAGGTAGGACCTCTCTCCTCTGTGGAAAGTAACAGGCGGATGCGAGCTGTCAATGGCCTCCGGCCGCCGATCACCTACGATCCCGCTGTGGCCCACTTCCGTATCCAGCGGCGCACCCCCCTGCCCGTCGGCGAGACCTGGCGACGGCTCACCGACTGGCCGCGCCACGGCGCCCATGTACCACTGAGCGGTGTCACGGTCCATCCGCCGGGGCCGACCCGGGTGGGCACCGTGATCGTGGTGCGCACCGGCGTCGGCCGCGCGGGATTCGACGACCCCATGGAGATCGTGCGCTGGGACCCACCCGCCGATGACACTCCCGCCGGTGACCCACCAGAAGATGACACTTCCGGCATCTGTAGGTTGGAGAAGCGCGGCTCGGTGGTCCTCGGATGGGCCGAGATCGAGGTGCGCCCCCGGGGTGGCGGGTCCGAGGTGGTGTGGCGCGAGGAGCTGCGGCTGCGGGGGCTGCCCCGGCTGTTCGATCCGCCCACGGTCTGGTCCGGCCGGCTGCTCTTCGGCCGTGTGGTCGACGCGCTGCTCAAGGACTGACGGGCACGCCGTTCCCGCCGGCCCCGGCTCCCAAACCGCCCGCCCCGCACGGCGACCGACGACCGGCGCCCGGCCCGATCATCCGCGCTCGGCGCTGGGTAGGGTTACGCCGAGCCCCGCCGGGGCTCGTACCGCGCACGGCACACCGCACACGCACGGCATCACCGCACGGCACCGCACCGCCTGCCCCCGAAGGCCACCGAACGCCACGGAGAAGATGTCCCATGCGCAGTCGCTCCAGCACCCTGGCCAGCGTCACGGTGTTGTTCACCCTCCTCGCCCTGCTGCTGCCCACCGGCGTGGCCGCTACCGCGGCCACTGCCGCCGCCCCTGGGCCGCTGCCGGTCGTCACCCCGCACCCCCAGGAGATGTCCCGCATCGGCGCGGACATCCATGTCCGCGCCCGCGTCCGCCTCGTCGTCGCGGATGGCGTGGACCGTCCGACACGTGATCTCGTCACCTCCGTGCTCCGCCGCGCGGGGGCCTCGCGGATCCAGGACGGCCCCGGGCCGAAGCTGACCGTGACCGTCGGCCGGATCACCGACGCACGGGTGGTGCGGGCGCTTGGGGCCGCCGGGGGCCAGGTGCCCGCCCGGCTCCCCGCCGAGGGCTACGCACTCGCCGCCGGGCGCGCCTCGGTGGCGCTCGCCGGCGCCGACTCGGACGGGACGTACTACGCGGCGCAGACGCTGCGTCAGTTGGTTTCCGGCCACCGGACGATCGCTTCCGTCTTTGTCGCGGACCATCCGCTGATGCCGCTGCGCGGGGTGATCGAGGGCTTCTACGGAAGCCCCTGGACCCATGCCGAGCGCATGGACCAGTTGGCGTTCTACGGGGACGTCAAGATGAACACCTACATCTACGCGCCGAAGGACGACCCCTACCACCGGGAGAAGTGGCGCGAGCCGTATCCGGCCGCCAAACTCGCCGAACTCGGCGAGCTGGTCCGGCAGGCCACCGACCACCATGTGCGGTTCACCTTCGCCGTCTCCCCGGGGAATTCCATCTGCTACAGCGACCCCGCCGACATCGCCGCGCTGGAGGCCAAGCTGGACGCGGTCTACGACCTCGGGGTGCGCAGCTTCTCCATGCCGCTGGACGACATCAGCTACACCCGCTGGAACTGCGAGGCCGACCGCGCCACGTACGGAGACCCCTCGTCGGAGGCGGCCGCCGAGGCGCAGTCCGGCCTGCTCAACGCGGTGCAGAGGGAGTTCCTCGACCAGCGGGCGGACACCAGGCCGCTCCAGATGGTGCCGACCGAGTACGGGGATGTCACCGACACGCCGTACAAGCGCGTGCTGCGCGAGCGGCTGGACGCGCGGGTCGAGGTGATGTGGACCGGAACGGATGTGGTGCCGCCACGGATCACCGTCGCCGACGCGGAGCGGGCCGCGGCCGTATGGGGGCGCAAGGTCTTCGTCTGGGACAACTACCCGGTCAACGACTACGGCCAGGCCGAGGGCCGGCTGCTGCTCGCTCCGTACGACGCCCGCGAGCCCGGTCTGCACCGGCAGCTCTCCGGCCTGGTCCTCAACCCGATGAACCAGGCCGCCGCCAGCAAGGTCGCCCTCTTCGGCGGGGCGGACTTCGCCTGGAACGACACCGGCTACGACGCCACCCGCACCTGGCGGGCCGCCGCCCGCCACCTCGCCGGGGACGGTCCCGGCGCGCGTCCGGACCGTACGGCCGCCACCGTTCGCTCACTGCTGGCCTTCTTCGACACCCAGCATCTCGCGCCCACCTTCGGCGCCGAACCCTGGCAGCCGCAGGCCCCCGAACTCGCCGCCCGGCTCGACCGGTTCCACACCGCCTGGGAGGCGGGGCACGAGCGAACGGCCCTGCGGGAGCTGCGCCCGTACGCCCGGCTGCTCGCCACCGCCCCCGAGCGCATCCGGGCCGGTGCCGCCGACCGTGGCTTCGTGGCGGACTCCGCGCCCTGGCTGGACGCGCTGTCGCTGTGGGGGAGCGCCTTCGAGCGCACCCTGGACGCGCTGGGCGCCCGTCTCGACGGCCACGAGGCCGAGGCCGCGCGGTGGTTCGCCGAGGCGGCGTCGGACGCGAAGCGCGCCGGGGAGATCCGCACCATCCCGGGCGAGACCCGCCCCGAGGGCCCGGTGCGCATAGCCGACGGGGTGCTCGACACCTTCATCGCCGAGGCGGCCAAGGCGCCCGAGGCCGCCGAGCCCTCCCAAACCGCCTGAGCCTTCGAAGGTCTGCATTCTCGCGAAGATGGTGACGCTCGGATGATTCTGCACTACGCTCCGTAGTATGGGGGTACAGGGGGAAAGTACCGGACGAGGGACCGCGGTGGTGATCGGCGGAGGTCTCGCCGGGATGCTGGCCGCATGGGCGCTGCGCGGATATGCCGAGCGCATCGTCATAGTCGAGCGCGACCGCTATCCCGAGCGGCCCGCGTTCCGCTCGGGTGTTCCGCAGGGGCGCCACGCACATCTGCTGCTGGAGGCCGGGCATCGGGCGCTGGAGGCGCTGATGCCCGGTGTGCGCGAGGAGTTGACGGCCGCCGGTGCGGTGCGCGTGCCCATGTCGGGCGTGCGCTGGCTGAGCGCGGCCGGGTGGCTCGCGGAGTACGAGAGCGAGGTCGCGTTCCTCTCCTGCACCAGACCGCTGCTCGACCATACGGTGCTGCGCCGGTTGCGCGGCGAGCCCACGGTGCGCTGGCTGGAGAACACGGACGTCGTCGGGCTCCTCGGCGCACCGGGCGAGGTGACGGGCGCTCAGGTCCGGGCGCGTGGCGATGCCCGCGCGGAGGTGCGCGAGGTGCGCGCGGAGCTGGTGGTCGACGCCTCCGGGCGCACCTCCGCGCTCCCCTCCTGGCTGGCCCGGCTGGGCTGCCCGCCCGCCCCCGAGGAGCGCGTCGACGCGGGCGTGTCCTACGCCAGCCGGCTCTACGATCGCCGCGCCGGGCAGGATCCGGACTTCGCCGCGCTCTATCTACAGACCAAGGCCCCGGACGCGCCGAGGCTCGGCGTGGCGCTGCCCGTGGAGGACGGCCGGTGGATCGCCAGCCTCGGCAGCATGCGCGGAGCGCAGGCCGAGCCCGGCGCGGCCGGTTTCGACCGGCAGTTAGGTCTGCTGCGGGACCCGAGCCTGCGCGAGCTGCTGGCCGATGCCGAGCCCGCCGGTGCGGTCCGCGGCTTCTGGCCCGGCCCCGGTGTGCGGCGGCACTACGAGCGCCGGGCGCCGCGCGGCCTGGTGGTCATCGGCGACGCCGTGTGCACCTTCAACCCGGTCTACGGCCAGGGCATCACCGTGGCCGCGCTCGGCGCCCGAGCCCTGCGCGCCGCCGCCGAGCGCCACGGCGGCATCGGCCACCGTACGGCGCACACCGCCCGTAAGGGCATCGCGGCCGCCACGAACACCGCCTGGATGCTGTCCTCCAGCGAGGATGTGCGCTTCCCCGCCACCACGGGCGGACCCGCCGGAATGTCGGTGCGGGCCCAGCACCGCTATCTGGACCGGGTCATGCGGCGCGCCACCGTCGACCCACGGGTCTGCAAGGCCCTGCACGAGGTGATGTCGCTGGTCGCCGCCCCCACCGCGCTGATGCGACCCGCAGTCCTGGGAGCCGTGCTGCGCGGGGGAGGGAGCGGCCGACCCACATCCCCCTAGTGATCGTCGCGGCGGCCGGACGCTGCTGGTGGACCGCCCTAGCATCGACAGCATCCGGGTGTTGAGGCCACCCGCACCCCTGCCCCGACGACACGTCAACGGACGTCCACACGGCCCCATCAGGAGCACAGCGTGCGAGCGACATTCGCGGATTTCACCATCGATCCGCCTCGATTCGGCAATGGCACGGCCCGCTACGAGCGATGCCATCCCGACCGTGACCGCCTCGCGATCGGCGCGGGCGGCCGGGTCGAACTCGACTTCGCGCTGGACGACGGCGAACTGCCGGAACAGCTCACACTGGCCCTGATCGCGCGGGTCTCACCGCTGGGTGAATCACTAGGATGCGCGCCGATCGACATCACCGTCAACGGGCATGCGGTGATCGAGCAGTTCACCGTGCCCGGCGGCGCCCGCCCCCGGGAGGTGGCCTTCGCGGTTCCCGGCGAGGCGCTGGTGGCGGGCACCAACACGCTGTGCGTCCGCGGCTGCGCCGAGGCCCGCGGCCTGCTCTGGCTGTACCGGATCACCGTCGAGCCCTCCCGCATCTGCGCCCGTATCCACCTCATGGCGGAGGAACACCCCGCCGAGGCCGCGGTGTGCGTCTACCGCACCGAGTGGCGCGCCCCGGGCTCCGCCGAATGGCGGCCCGCCCCACGGCTGCTGGTCCATCTCGACCGGGGCGAGGGCTCGCTCCCCGCCCGGCTCGCCTGGCGCGGACAGGACGGCGCGGAGGCGTCGATCGGCTTCCAGCCGGCGATGACGGAGTTCTACGGACACCGCCGGGCCGCCGACGGCACGCTGACCGAGTACCGGGGGACGCTGGAGGGCCGCTCGGCCCTCCGGGACAGCGCGCTGGAAGAGGTGATGCACCGCTTCCGTACGGAGGAGGGCGGTGCGTCCGGGGGCGGCCGCCACCTCCGCCAGGAGCTGCGCCTGCTGATAGAGGACGGGGGGCCGCCCGTCGAGCGGGTGATGTGGGGCGACCCGTCGGGGCACTCGGTCACGGTGTCGCTGCTCGCTGCCGAGCCCGGTCCGGAGGCGGAGGTGACCGACCTGGTCACCAGGGTCCGGGCGCACAGCGAGTTCACCGAGGCGGGCGAGGTCGCGGAGAACCTGCTGCACGACTCATGGCACAAGTGGCTGGGCCATGGCGGCCGCGCCTGGCTGGAGTTCACCCTGCGGCGGCCGGTCGCCGTCGGCCACTACGTCCTGACCTCGGCGAACGACGTCCCCGGCCGCGACCCCAAAGACTGGACCCTCAAGGGCTCGAACGACGGGGAGCACTGGGTGGACCTCGACTCCCGCGTGGAGGAGAGCTTCGCACATCGCCATCAGCCCCGGGGGTTCACCGTCCCCGCCCACACGGCCTACGGCCGCTACCGCCTGGAGATCACCCGGAACGCGGGGGAGGACCATGTCCAGCTCTCCCAGGTCCGGTTCTTCACCTCCGCCCCCCATCCGAGGGGCTTCATCGGCCACTACCAGCGGGCGGGCGAGGCACCGACCGGATACCGCGGCACATCCCTGTCGGCCACCCCGGGGCCGGAGTCGCCGAAGGAGCTGCCGCGGACCGTCGAGCAGTGGCGGTCCTATCTGGCGGAATACAGCGCGGCCATCCTGCGGGTGGCCGACGACGAGGACCTGAGCGGGGTCGGCGACGATCAGCGGGCGGCCGGCTGGCTCGGGTTCGAGGGCGCGGACGAGGAGAGCGTCCTCGCCCTGGAGGAGCGGCTCGGCACCCGGCTCCCGCCGAGCTACCGGGCCTTCCTGGGCGCCTCCGACGGTTGGCTGAACATCAGCCCGTTCATGTGGCGGATGCGTGCGGCCAAGACCGTCGGCTGGCTCCGCGAGGCCGACCCCGAGACCTGGAGCGTCATCCGCGGCGGCGAGGGCGAGGACTGGGACGACACCGCGTTCATGGACCGGGCGCTGCTGGTCTCCGAGGAGGGCGACGCCCAGCACTGGCTGCTGGACCCCGCCGATGTGTCCGAGGACGGGGAGTGGGCAGCCTACATCTGGGCGAGCTGGTATCCGGCCCTGGGCGACCGGCACGCCTCGTTCGCCGAGCTGGTCGCCGAGGAGCGCACCGGTTTCGAGGACCAGGCGGCGATGGAGATCCGCATGGCGCGCCCCGGGAGCGCCGGGGAGCTGGTGGCCGAGGGCCGGGCGCAGGCCCTGCGGGGCGAGGTGCGCAAGGCGATGGCCACCTTCGAGCAGGCCGCGGTCAAGGGCTCGGGCGCCGGCGCGTATCTGGGGATCATCCTCGGGGCGTTCCTCGACATCAGCGTGGCCCACCACTGGATCCGCAACCGGGTCCTGGGGGACCCGCATGTGATCGAGGTGATCGGCATGGAGCAGATACGGGCCGAGGCCGCCCCGCTCTATCTGCGCTGTGCGGCCGAGGAGTGGACCGGCGCCCCCGGTGGCTATGTCTCGGCCCTCGGCGACATCCTGCCGCGGCTCCCGGACGGCGTGGACGGTGTCGTGGGCGCGGGCGGGGTGTCCGCGGGCGGCGCCGCCACCGAGGGCGACGACACCGCCGCCTGGGTGGCCAGGGCCGCCGCCTTCGTCCCCCCGGCCCTGCCCGAATCCCGCACCTTCCAGCAGGCTCTGGACCTGGCCAGGGCGCTGGCCGACCGGGGCGCCATCGATCAGTCCTGGGCCGTGATCGAGGCCGCCCTGCCGCACTGGCACTCCGACTCCCCGCACCGCATCGCCCCGGTGGTCCTCCTCACCGATCCGGCGTTCCGCGAAGTGATCACCCCGGCCCGGGCCCGTCGCGTCGTCACCACGCCCCGGGGAGAGTTCCGGGAGTAGGCCCCGCCCTTTGCCGGCCTGCCGTCCTACGGCCCGCTTTCCCACGGCCCGCTCTCCTATGACCCGTGCTCCTACGGCCTGCCGTCCGCCGCCGGAAGGCCGTCCAGGAGGGTGCCGAGCGCGGCCGTCACCAGCGCGCACACCTCGTCCGGGTCCGCGTCGGCCAGCGGCTCCTTGCCCACCAGCACCCGCATCATCCCTATGCCGAGCAGCCAGGACAGCGCCAGATCCGCCCGCAGCTCGCGATTGTCGGCGCTGGACAGGGAGGCCAGCACCCGCGCGTAGTCGTCGCTGATGGCGCGCACGGCCGTACCGATCTCGTCGCCGCTGTCCACCGAGCGCAGCAGCGTCGCCAGCGCGCGGGTGCCCGGTTCCTTCGCGCCATGGCCCAGCAGCCCGCGCAGGGCCGTCTCCGGCAGCTCATGGGGTGGGGTGGTGCGCAACTGCTCCTCCCCGTTGTGCGCGATCACCTCGCCGAACAGCGCTCTCTTCGAGCCGAAATAGCGGAACAGCAGCGCCTGGTTGACGCCCGCGCGATCGGCGATGTCCCGCACCGTCGCCCGTTCATAGCCCCGCTCGGCGAACAGCGCCGCCGCGGCCTCCATCAGCCGCCGACGTGTGTTCCGCGCATCCCGCCGCTGTCCCTCGGACACGGTCGTCCCCATCACGACACACCCCTCTCGTCAGCTTGCGGCGATGTACCCGTCGGGCCGTCGGATCAACGGCGCAAAGGGGCCGTTGACCGTACCAGCCGACGGCTCCTACGTTTGTAAGCACGTGCTTACGCAAGGGAGGTCACGGTGACCACAGCGGAGACGACACCCCTCACCTATCCCTTCAACTCCTCCGACGGGCTGGCGCTCAGCGAGGCGTACGAACAGGCCAGGAACCGCACCGGATTACTCCGGGTGTGCTTGCCCTACGGCGAGCCCGCCTGGCTGGTCACGCGGTACGCCGACGCCCGGATGGTGCTCGGCGACCGGCGCTTCAGCCGTGCGGAGGCGCTCCACCACGACGAGCCACGGCAGTCCGAGGGCCGGCGCGACAGCGGCATCCTGACCATGGACCCGCCCGACCACACCCGGCTGCGCACCCTCGTCGCCAAGGCGTTCACCGTCCACCAGGTGGAGAAACTCCGCCCCTGGGTCCGGCAGTTGACCCATGATCTGCTCGACGACCTGGAGGCGGCGGGGCCACCGGCCGATCTCGTGGACCGCTATGCCCTGCCCATTCCGGTCGGGGTCATCTGCGCCATGCTCGGCGTCCCGGAGGAGGACCGGCCGAAGTTCCGGATCTGGAGCGACGCCGCGCTGTCCACCAGCTCGTTGACCGCCGAGGAGTCCGCCCGCAACACCGATGAGCTGCGCGCCTATATGGCCGGGCTGATCGAGGTCCATCGCAGCAGCCCCCGGGACGACATCATGACCTCGCTGATCGAGGCGAGGGACGCGGGCGACCGGCTGTCCGAGCTCGAACTCGTCGATCTGTGCGTGGCCATCCTGGTGGCCGGGCACGAGACCACGGCCACCCAGATCCCCAACTTCGTACTGACGCTGCTGGAGCACCCGCAGGAGCTGCGGCGGCTGCGCGAGAACACCGATCTGCTGAACGGTGCCGTCGAGGAGCTGCTGCGCTTCGTCCCGCTGGGCATGGGGGCCTCCCAGGCCCGCTACGCCACCGAGGACGTCGAGGTGGGCGGCACCCTGGTGCGCGCCGGGGAGCCCGTGCTGGTCGCGGTGGGCTCGGCCAACCGCGACGCGCTGCGCTTCGATACGCCGGGCACCCTGAACGTCGCCCGCCCCGCCGGCCAGCACCTCGGCTTCGGCCACGGTGTGCACCACTGCCTGGGCGCGCCGCTGGCCCGTCTGGAGCTCCAGGAGGCCCTCGGCGCGCTGATCGCCCGTTTCCCGGAGCTGCGGGTGGCCGGGGATGTGGAGTGGAAGGGCCAGATGCTGGTCCGCGGGCCCCGTGTCATGCCGATCGCGTGGTGAGCGGGATGACCTGGAAGGCGGAGATCGACCCTGGCCGGTGCATGGCGTCCGGCATGTGCGCCGGAATCGCCCCCGACCTGTTCGTCCTCGACGAGGAGCACGCCCGGCCGCGACACGAGGAGGTCCCGGAGGAGGAGCGGGTGCTGGACGCGGCGGACTCCTGTCCCGCGCTGGCGATCACCATCCGCGACGGCGCCACGACCGTCGGACCGCGTCCCTGACCCCTGCCCGGGAACCCCGCGTCAGGACTTCTGGGCGACACCCGCCCAGAAGGACACCTCTTCGTCGGTCACATCGCCGGTCTCCACCTTGGAGTCCGTTTCGGCCAGGTCGGTGCGCCACCGGTGCGGCACCTCCAGGCCCGGTTCGGCCAGCTCCAGCCCGGCGAAGAAGCGTTCCACCTCGTCCCTGGTGCGGATCTTCCCCGGGATGCCCCCCTTGTTGTAGATCTGCACCGTCTTCTGGGTGGCCTCGGGGTCGAAGTCCGGGGTGATGTGGCTCAGCACCAGATAGGAGCCGGGGGCGAGCGCGTCGACGAGCTGCCGCACGATCTCGTACGGGCCCCACTCGTCGGGGACGAAGTGCAGCAGCGAGACCAGGCTCAGCGCGACGGGCTCGGACAGGTCCAGCACCTCGGTGAGATCGGGCGAGGCGAGGATGTTCCCGGGCTCGGTGACGTCCCCGTGCACATAGGCGGTGCGGCCCTCGGGGTGACTCTTGAGCAGGGCCTGGGCGTGGGCGAGGACGATGGGGTCGTTGTCCACGTAGACGACCCGGCAGTCCGGGGCGATTCCCTGGGCGACCTCGTGCAGATTGGGCCGGGTGGGAATGCCGGTGCCGATGTCGAGGAACTGGCGGATGCCCCGCTCGGCGGCGAGGAAGCGGATCGCGCGGTGCATCCAGGCCCGGTTGGTCCGGGCGGCGATCATGACACCCGGCCAGAGGGTGAGCACCTTGGCCGCGGCCTCACGGTCGGCGACATAGTTGTCCTTGCCGCCCAGGAAGTAGTCGTACATCCGGGCGCTGTGCGGTCGCCCCTGGTTGAGGGGGGTGTTGGGGGGCTCCGGCCCGCTTCCGGTCTGGGATGCTACCCCTTGCGCGGTCACGTGGTGTTCTCCTCCGTATCCGGGCGCGATCGCTCGCGTCCGCGGCCGACTGTTCCCAGGATGGTAAACCGCCCGCCGGTACGGGGAAGTTGAGGGGCCCGGTCGCGGCCGGCGCCGTTACGCGCCGACCGCGCCGCCCGAGGACGCCCCGGTCAGGAGGCCCCGTTGGCCATGCGTTCACGCAGGCTGCGCGGTCGCATATCGGTCCACACCTCGTCGACGTACGCGGAGCACTCGTCCTTGGTGCCCTCCTTGCCGACGGGGCGCCAGCCCTCGGGCACCTCGAGGTCGGCGGGCCACAGCGAGTACTGGTCCTCGTCGTTGCGCAGCACCTGGAAGCGGGCGTTGTCGTCCATGGTCGTTCTCTCCTGTCGGTGATCGGTCGGATGGGAGATGGTCGGTGAGGTAACGGATGGCGGTCAGTCGGCCTTCGCCGGCTGCCCCTCCTCATGGCGCCGGGACAGCGTGCGCAGGGTCGGGCTGGCGGTGGCCAGGACGGCCGCGGCGGCCATCCCCGCCGCGCAGAGCAGGATCGCCCGGTCGCCCGGCACGATCTGGGCGAGCGATCCGCCCAGCGCGGGACCCGCCGCGCCCGCGGCACCGCAGGCCAGCACGAGTGTGCTGGTGAGCCTGCCGCGCAGCTCGTCCGGGGTGCGCAGCAGTTGATCGGTCATGATCGCGGTGTTGGCCGTCGGCGGGAACAGTGCCATCAGGGCGAACAGCACCCCGATGAGATAGCCGCTGTCCATCAGCACGGTGACCGGGGCGCACACGGCCAGGGCCCAGAACACCGCGACGATGGCGCCGTACGAGCCCAGCTTCCGGTACAGCACGGGCGCCACCAGCGCGCCCGCCACCCCGCCCACCCCGAGCATGGCCGCCATCACGCCCACCTCCCCCGAGGGCACCCCCCGGGACTCGGCGAGCACGATGACGACGAGATAGAAGGCGCTGAAGAACAGGTTGAGCACCACCGCGCACGCCACGGTGACCCGGATCCTGCGCTCCCGCCACACCCACCGCAGTCCGGCGAGCGCCTCATGGCCCAGCGGGCCCACCCCGCCGGGGGGCCGTTCGCGCCGGGGCAGCCGGACGAAGAGCAGCGCGACGAAGGAGAGCGTATGTGTCACGGCGTCCACCAGGAAGGGGACGAACCGCCCCACGGCGAAGAGGAATCCGCCGGTCGCGGTGCCCGCCAACTGACCCATCGAGGCACGTGCCGTGTTCATCGCCACCGCAGTGGGCAGATGGTCGTCCGCCACCAGGGCGGGCAGTGACGCGTTCTCCGCCGGTTCGAAGAGCGCCGCGCTCGCCCCGAACACCGCCGCCACGGCCACCATGTGCCAGACGGTGGCCGCACCGGCCCACACGGCGACCACCAGGCTGATGGCGGAGACCGCCTGGGCCGCCTCGCAGCCCAGCATGATGGCCTTGCGGTCATAGCGGTCCACCAGGACACCGGCCGGGAGCCCCACCACCATCTGCGCGGCGGCGATGGTGCCCATGACCAGACCGGAGGCGGCGGCCGAGCCGGTGAGCGCGAGGACCAGCAGCGGAAACGCGATCACCGCCGCGTGGAAGCCGAACTCCGAGAGCGCCTGACTGCCCCACAGCAGCCGGTAGTCCCGGTTGCGCGAGAGGGGAACCGGCACGGACACCGGCGGGGCCGCGGTCATACGGCGCCCCGGCAGTCCTCGGCGATCCGGCGCAACGCCTCCGCGAAGTCCCCGGCCACCGCCTCCACGGTCGCCTTCTCGTGCACATCGGGGCGGTAGCGCCAGGTGAAGCCGAGCCGGCCGTCCTGCACCGCGCCCACCACCTCCAGCAGATGGGAGCCGCCCTCGCGCGGATCGTGGTCCTGGCCGAACGACCCGTGCTCGGCGTGCACCAGTCCGCCCTGCGACTGCGCCGACCGGGCGTCCCACTGGCCCAGGTAGTTGAACACGATCTGCGGCCCGGCGCCGTGACGGGACAGCCGCTCGCGCAGCTCGGGCGGGCCGAAGGCCCGTAGCGCCCCGAAGCCGAAGCCGTTGCCGGGTACGGTCCGCAGCCGCCGCCGGACCGACTTGACCAGACCGCGCCAGTCGGCCGGGCCGCCCTCGGGGATGTCCGGCAGCTCGAAGGAGACCGGGTACATGGTGGTGAACCAGCCCACCGTACGGGAGAGATCGACCCCGTCCAGGATGTCCTCGCGCCCATGGCCCTCCAGCTCCACCGAGACCCGCTCCTGGCCCGTCCAGCGGGACAGCGCCAGGGCGAGGGCGGCGAGCAGCACATCGTTGATCCGGGTGCGATAGGCGGTGGGCGCCGAGCGCAGCAGCGCCTCGGTGTCCCGCTCGTCGAGCTCGACCGGCACCGTACGGATCTCGGCCCCCGGCGCGGCCACCTGATGGTCGACCGGCAGCGGCCGGGCGTCGAGCGTCCCGCACCAGTGGTCGGCCTCATGGTCCAGGGCGCCGCCCGCGACATGCTCGGCGAGCCCCCTCGCCCAGTCGCGGAAGGCGGTGGTCCTGGAGCCGAGGTCCACCGGTTCGCCCCGTACGCCCTGCTGATAGGCGATGTCCAGATCGTCCAGCAGGATCCGCCAGGACACCCCGTCGATGACCAGATGGTGTGCGGTCAGGAAGAGGAACGGCCGCCGGCCCGCGCCGAAGCGGAACAGCGCGGCCTTCAGCAGCGGCCCCCGGCCGAGGTCGAAGTCCGCGTGGAGCGCGTCGGCCGCCTTCTCCATCGCCGCGTCCGCCTCCCGCGCCGCCAGACCGGACAGGTCATGGCGGTCCAGGACGGTGACGTCGGCCTCCGGTTCCGGGACGTGGCCGCGCCACTCGCCGCCGTCCTCGGTGAACCGGGTGCGCAGCGCGTCATGGTGGACCAGAAGCGCGGCCAGCGCCCCCTCCAGCGCCTTCTCGTCCGGTTCCTGGTGCAGCTCCAGCAGCGTGGACTGGTTGAAGTGGGGTGGATTCACGGTGTGGGTGGCGAAGAACCAGCGCTGGATCGGGGTGAGCGGAAGCGATCCGGTCACCGGCTCCGCACGGACCTCGTCCCGCTCGGCCGTGGCCACGGTGGCGAGCGCGGCCACCGACTGATGGGCGAACAGATCCTTGGTGGTCAGCCGGAGCCCGGCCTGGCGGGCACGGGAGACCACCTGGATGCTGAGGATGGAATCCCCGCCGAGGTCGAAGAAGTTGTCCTCCACGCCCACCCGTTCCAGACCGAGCACATCCGCCCAGATGTCCGCGATCCGGTGCTCCATCGGAGTGCGCGGGGCGACATGGCCCGCACCGGAGGTGACGGGCGCCGGATCCGGATCGGGCAGGGCCCGGCGGTCGACCTTGCCGTGGGCGGTGAGCGGAAGGGCGTCCAGGATGGCGAACGCGGAGGGCACCATATGGGACGGCAGGGTCCGCCCCAGGACCTCGCGCAGCGAGGCGGCGGTCGGCGCGGCGCCCGGCGCCGGGACGACATAGCCCACCAGGCGCTTCCCACCGGAGGGCTGCTCCGGAGTCGGGGCGGTCTCGCGTACGGCGACCACCGCTTCCCGTACCTCCGGGCCGCTCCGCAGCGCGCTCTCCACCTCGCCGAGTTCGATCCGGAAGCCCCGCACCTTGACCTGGTCATCGGCCCGGCCCAGGAACCTCAGCTCACCGTCGCCGGTCCACCGCACCACATCGCCGGTGCGGTACATCCGGCCGCCGGCGGGGCCGAACGGGTCGGCCAGGAACCGTGCGGCGGTCAGCCCCGGACGGCCCAGATAGCCGCGCGCCAGACCCGCGCCCGCCACATACAGCTCCCCGGCCACGCCCACCGGCACCGGGCGCAGCGCCTCGTCCAGCACATAGACCCGGGTGTTCGGGATCGGCCGGCCGATCGGCGGCGCCCCCGACCCCGCCGTGAGCGACCCGGACCAGGTGCTCACCACCGTGGCCTCCGTCGGGCCGTAGGAGTTGACCAGGCGCCGGCCCGGCGCCCAGCGGTCCACCAGCTCGGCGGAGCAGGCGTCACCGCCGACGATCAGGGTGCGCAGCTCCGGCAGCCCCGCCCGCCACGCCGCCTCCGGAACGGTGGCCAGCGCGGCCGGGGGGATCAGCGCATGGGTGATCCGCTGCCCGCCCAGCACCTCGGCCAGCCGCTCGCCCAGCAGGGGGCCCTCGTCACCGATCATCAGCGTCGCGCCACGGGGCAGCGAGACGCACAGCTCCAGGACGGAGGCGTCGAAGCTGGGGGAGGAGAACTGGAGCACACGGTCCCCGGCCCGCACGTCGTAGTGCGCGGCCGCGGCCGCCGAGAAACTCGCCAGCCCGGCATGGGTGACCACGACCGCCTTGGGCACACCGGTGGACCCGGAGGTGTAGATGACATACGCGGGATGGTCCGGCGTCAGGCCACGGCCGGGTGGTGGCCCGGCGGGACCGTCCTCGGTCCACACCGAGGCCGCGTCGTCGAGCACCACCGAGGGCGCGGCGTCCCGCAGCATGAACGCCACCCGCTCCTCGGGGTAGCCGGGGTCGACCGGCAGGAACGCACCGCCCGCCTTCGCCACGGCCAACTGCGCCACCAGCATTTCCAGCGAGCGCGGCAGCACCAGCGCCACCAGCCGCTCCGGCCCCACACCCTGGCCGATCAGCCGGTGTGCCAGCCGGTTCGCTGCCGTTTCCAGCTCGGCGAAGGTGAGATCGCCCTTCCCGTACCGTACGGCCGTGGCGTCGGGGGAGACGGCCGCCTGCCGCTCGAACAGCTCGCGCAGCGTGGCCGGGTCCACCTCCCGCCGGGTGTCGTTCCACTCGACCAGGGTGCGCCGCAGTTCGGCCGGGGTGGTCAGCGGCAGCGCGCCCACCGGCCGCCGCGGATCCTCGGCGATCCCGGCGAGCAGCGTGCGCAGGGCCGTGCCCATCCGCTCCACCGTCGAGGCGTCGAACAGATCGGTGCTGTAGCCGATCAGCCCGCGCAGCACGCCTCCCTCGGCCTCCGCGAACTCGAAGGTCAGGTCGAAGGCGGCGGTGTCGGTGTCCAGCTCCACATCCGCCAGCTCAAGACCGGGCAGCTCCAGGGCCCGGCCCGGGGCGTTCTGAAGCACCACCATCGCCTGGAACAGCGGTGTCCGGCTGGTGTCCCGGACCGGCCGCACCTCGTCCACCACCCGCTCGAACGGCACCGCCTGATGGGCGAACGCGTCCAGGACGGTGCCGCGCACCTCGGCCAGGAAGTCGCCGAAGGGGGCGTGCGGATCGACCGTGGAGCGCAGCACCAGCGTGTTGACGAAGAAGCCGATCAGCCGCTCCACCTCGGGGCGCTCCCGACCCGAGGTGACGGTGCCCACGGCGATGTCCCGCCCGCCCGACAGCCGGGCCAGCAGGATCTGGGACGCCGCCACCAGCGTCATGAACAGGGTGGTTCCCCGCGCCTGCCCGAACTCCTTGAGACGCAGGCTCACGTCGGCGGGCACCGCGAACTCCGCGGTCGCGCCGTACTTCGTCCGCACCGCGGGCCGGGGCCGGTCGGTGGGCAGCTCCAGCGGCGGGACCCCGGCCAACTGGCGGGTCCAGTAGGCCAGTTCCTCATCCGCGCGGGGAGCGGTGAGTTCGGCGCGCTGCCAGGCGGCGAAGTCCGCGTAGTGCACCGGCAGCGGGGGCAGCGTCGAGGGCTCGCCGCTCAGCGCCGCCCGGTACAGCTCCCGCAGATCGCCGGTGAGCACACCGGTGGACCAGCCGTCGGTGATGATGTGATGCAGCGTCAGGCTCAGCACATGTTCCTGGGCGCCGAGCCGGATCAGCCCGGTCCGCAGCAGCGGTCCGCGCCGCAGATCGAACGGGCGCGCCCGTTCGTACGCCAGCAGCTCCACCAGCTCCGCCTCCCGCCCGTCGGCGGGGAGGTGGGACAGATCGTACGGGTCGAGCCGGATCTCCCGGGGTTCGTGCACGATCTGCACCCCGCGGCCGTCCACCGCGTCGAAGGTGGTCCGCAGCGACTCATGCCGCGCCACCAGCGCGGTCAGCGCCGCGCCGAGCGCCTCCACATCGAGGGCTCCGCGCATCCGCAGCGCCAGCGGGGTGATGTACTCGGCGCTGTCCGGCGCGAAGGAGTCCAGGAACCAAAGACGTTGCTGCGGATACGACAGCGGCAGCTCGCCGTCCCGGGCCACCGGTGTGATCGGGGCGGGCCGGTCCCCGGCGCGGCCGTCCGCGCCACCGAGCGCCTCGGCCAGGGCGGCGACGGTCGGATGGGTGAACACCAGGCGGGGTGAGGGCTCCACCCCGAGCACCTCCCGCAGCCGTGAGGTGAGCCGGATGGAGAGGATCGAGTCGCCGCCCAGCTCGAAGAAGTTGTCCAGGGCGCCGACCCGTTCCACCTCCAGCACCTCGGCCCACACCGCCGCCACGGCCTGTTCGGCCCCCTCGCGCGGTGCGCGGTAGGGCGTGCGGCGGATGTCCGGGCCCGGGGCGGGCAGCGCCGCGCGGTCCAGCTTCCCGGTGGGGCCGAGCGGCAGCGTGTCCAGCGGGACGACGGTGGACGGCACCATATAGTCCGGGAGCCGCTCCGCCGCGTACGCCCGCAGCCGCGCACCGTCCACCGCCCCGTCGCCACCGGCCACCACATAGGCCACCAGCCGCTTCCCGCCGGGACCGCCGCTCCGGGCGACGACCGCGACATCCGCCACCTCCGGATGCCCGGCCAGCACCCCCTCAACCTCGCCCGGCTCGATCCGGAAGCCACGGACCTTGACCTGGTCATCGGCGCGGCCGAGGAACTCCACCGTGCCGTCCGGCCGCCGGCGCGCCAGATCGCCGGTGCGGTACATCCGCTCCCCGGCGGGCCCGTACGGATCGGCGAGGAACGCCGCGGCGGTCGGACCGGGACGGCCGAGGTAGCCACGCGCCACCCCTTCCCCGGCGATGAAGAGCTCCCCGACCACACCCGGCGGCACGATCCGCAGCCGCGCATCCAGGACGTGGACCCGCGTGTTGTCCAGCGGCCGGCCGATCGGCACCACCTCGGGCACCTCGTCGGCGCGGGACATCGGGAAGGACGTGGCGAAGGTCGTCGTCTCGGTCGGCCCGTACCCGTCCACCACGGTCAGCCCGGGGCAGCGCTTCAGCACCCGGCGCACCGAGGCCGCGGGCACCACATCGCCGCCCGTCCACACCTCGCGCAGCCCCGCGAAGCAGTCCGGCGCGTCCTGCGCCAGCAGCCGGAACAGCCCGGCGGTCAGCCAGAGTCCGGTGATCCCCTGCCCGGCCACCAGTCGGCGTACCGCAACTGCGTCCAGCTCGCCCGATGTCACGACCAACCGGCCACCGCCCAGCAGCGGCACCCACATCTCGTAGGTGGCGGCGTCGAACGCCACCGGCGAATGCAGCGGCACCCGCTCATGCCCGCCACCGGCGAAGGCACGGTCCAGGGCGAGCGCCGCCACATCGCGATGGCGCACCCCCACGGCCTTGGGCACCCCGGTCGACCCGGAGGTGAACATCACATACGCCAACTGGTCCCGGTGCACCGGCACCGCGTGTGCGAGCGGCTCGCCCTCCCGCGCGGCGGCCACCTCCTCCGGCGTCAGCACGACCGCGGCGCCCGCCTGGTCCAGCAGCGTCCGCCGCCGATCGCCCGGGGCGCGGACGTCCACCGGTACATACACCCCACCGGCCCTGACCACCGCGAGCTGGGCCACGACCAGCTCCACCGACCGGTCCATGAGCAGCGCCACCCGATCCTCCGGCCGCAGCCCGGACCGCACCAGATGTCCGGCCAACCGGCCCGCCCAGTCGTCGAGTCGGGCATAGCTGAGCGAGGTGGCGCCGTCGGTCACGGCGACGGCGTCCGGGGCACGGCGGACCCGCTCGGCGAACAGCTCGGCCAGCGAACCCTCCGGCAGCGGCCGGGCGGTGGCATTCCACTCGCCCATCGCCCGCCGGCGCTCCGCCGACGTCAGCAGCGGCAGCTCGTCCAGCGACCGTCCGGCGCCGTCCGCGATCCCGGTCAGCAGCGTCTGGAGATGGGCCGCCGCCCGCTCCACGGTGGCCGCGTCGAACAGCGCCGGATCGTAGGCGATGTCGAAGCCCAGCCGGTCGCCGAGATAGGCGCGCAGGCACAGCGGGAAACTGGTGGAGTCCTCGGCCCGCACCTCCCGGACACGGATCCCGGCACCGGCCGCCGACGCCTCGTCGAAGGGGTAGTTCTCGAACACCACCATGCTGTCGAAGAGCGCCGCACCGGCCGGAAGCGCGCCGAGGGCCTGGATCCGGGGGAGGGCGACGAAGTCGAAGCGGCGGGACTCGCTCTGCTGCTCCTGAAGCTCCCGCAGCCACTCCACGACCTCACGGCCGCCCTCGGCCACGGCCCGGGTGGGGACCGTGTTGATGAACATGCCGACCATCGTCTCCACGCCCGGCAGCCCCTCCGGACGGCCCGAGACGGTGGTGCCGAACACCACATCGCGCTCACCGCCGTACCGCGACAGCAGCAGCGCCCACGCCCCCTGCACCACCGTGTTGACCGTCAGCCCGCCGTCGCGCGCCGTCTCCCGCAGCCGGGCGGACACCTCATCGGTCAGCTCCAGCCGGGTCAGCGCGGTCGAGGTGGTGCGATGCGCCTCCCGGGGCGGCCGGTCGTACGGCAGCGGCGTGCGGGCGCCGAACCCCGCCAGCACCCCGCGCCAGTGGCGCTCCGCCCGCTCCTGGTCCTGCCCGCGCAGCCAGCGCAGAAAGTCCCGGAAGGGGCGGCGCGCGGCCGGCCGCGGTGTGCGTCCGGCGACGAGCGCCGCGTAGGTCTCGCACACCTCGGCGAAGATCTGCCCGGTGCTCCAGCCGTCCAGCATCAGATGGTGTGAGGTCCACACCAGCATGACCTCGTCATCGGGCAGCCCGGCCACCGCGATCCGGCTCAGCGGGGCCGAGGTGAGTGCCATCCCGGCGGCGCGGTCCTCGGCCAGCAGCAGGCCCAGCGCCTCCTCCCGCGCGGACGGCGTCAGCTTCCGCCAGTCCAGCCGGACGGTGGGCAGCTCGGCCTGGCGGTGGACGAGCTGGACGGGCTCGGCGAGCCCCTCCCAGCGGACGGAACTGCGCAGCACCGGGGTACGGTCCACCACCCGCTGCCACGCGTCGGCGAAGGCGTCCGGGTCGGCGATCCCGCCGATCCGGATGGCGATCTGGTCGAAGTAGGCGCCACCGGTGGCACCGCTGTCCACGAGGCCATGGAAGAGCATGCCGGCCTGGAGCGGGGTCAGCGGATAGACGTCCTCCACCGCGCCGCCGTCACCGGCGATCAGGTCCACCTGGCGCTGGTCGAGCCGGGCGAGCGGGAAGTCGGACGGCGTGCGCCCGCCCGCGCCGGGCTCCGCGCAGTGCGCCACGATCTCCTTCAGCGCGGCCAGACAGTCGTCGGCGAGCCGGCGCACGGTCGCCTCGTCGTACATCCGGGCCGGATAGCTCCAGCCCAGCTCCAGACGGCCGTCCTGGACCGCGCCGGTGACCTCCAGCAGACATGGCCGGGTCTCCCCGGGCGGGGCGTCCTGGCCGGTCACGGGGAGGGCGGCGCGGTAGAGGCCGGGGGCGGCGCCGTCGTCGTCCGCCGCCACATCCCACTGGCCGTGGTAGTTGAAGACGATCTGCGGCGACGGGCCGTCCCGCAGCTCCCCGGCCGGGGAGCCCTCGGGGGCCAGCTGGCGCAGCGCTCCGTAGCCGAGCCCGTGGTGCGGGACGGCGCGCAACTGCTCCTTGACGGACCGGAGGGTGTCGCGCCACCCCGCCTCGGCGTCGACGGCCAGCGCGAGCGGGTATTCGGAGGTGAACCAGCCGACCGTACGGGAGAGATCCAGGTCCTCGAAGAGATCCTCGCGGCCGTGTCCCTCCACGCCGATCAGCACCGTGTCCCCACCGGTCCAGCGAGCCAGGCTCCGGCCGAGCGCGCCCAGCAGCACATCGTTGATCCGCGTCCGGTAGACACCCGGGACCTGGCGCAGCAGCGCCTCGGTCTCGGCCCGGCCGAGGACCGTGGTCACCGTGGCCGCCGTCTCATGGGTGTTGGGGCCCTCGCGGTCGACGGGGAGCGCGGCGGGCGCGGACCGCGCCACGCCCGTCCAGTACTCCAGATCGCCATCGAGCCCGCCGGAGCGCACGTGTTCCGCCAGCCGGGCGGCCCACCGGGTGAAGGCGCTGCTCGCCGGGGGCAGGGTGGCCGGGCCGCCGGCGGCGGCGCGGCGGTAGGCGGTCTCCAGATCGCCGAGCAGAACACGCCAGGAGACGCCGTCCACCACCAGATGGTGGGCGGTGAGCAGCAGCTCGGACGGCCGCCCGGGGCCGAAGGTGAACAGCAGCACCCGCAGCACGGCCCCCTCGGCGATGTCCAGCCCCCTCTGGGCCGCGACCGTGGCCTCCCGTACGGCGGCGCCGCGCGCCGCGTCGTCCAGACCCGACAGATCGTGCCGCTCCAGGACACCGGCGGGGGCGGCGGGCAGAACCTCCTGCCGCCACCGCCCGTCGACGGCCAGGAAGCGGGTGCGCAGCGCCGCGTGCTGCGCCACCAGGGCGTCCACCGCCTGCCGCAGGGCGGCCTCGTCGAGGTCGCCGGTGAGCTCCAGCCGGTGGCTCATGGTGAAGTGGTGCCGCTCGCCGGGCCGCCGCCCGTCCAGATACCAGTGCTGGATCGGGGTCAGCGGCGCCGCTCCGGCCACCGCACCGGCGGGCTCCGGAAGCGGCTGCCGCTCGGCGGTCTCGACGCTCAACGCGAGTTCCGCGACGGTCTGGTGGCGGAAGACATCCTTGGAGGTGAGGGTCAGCCCGGCCTGGCGGGCGCGGGAGACGATCTGGATGCTGAGGATCGAATCGCCGCCCAGGGCGAAGAAGTTGTCCTCCACACCCACCTGGGGGATGCCCAGCACCTCGGCCCAGACGCCCGCCAGCACCGTCTCGGCGTGGGTGCGGGGTGCCACATACGGCGAGCCCTGCTCAGGCCGGTCGGGGGGAGCGGGCAGCGCGCGCCGGTCGACCTTGCCGCTGTCGGTGCGGGGCATCCGCTCCAGCGTCACGAAGGCGGCCGGGACCATGTAGCCGGGCAGGGTGCGCTTGAGCCGGGCGCGCAGCTCCACCGGACCGGGGAAATCGGCGGCCGAAGCGGGCGAATCGGCGGCCTCATCGGGCGAATCGGCGGCCGGGTCGGTGGAATCGGCGGCCACCAGATAGGCCACCAGCCGCCGGTGGCCGGTGTCCTCACGGGCCACGACCACCGCCTCCTGGATCGCCGGATGGTCCAGGAGCGCGGCCTCGATCTCCCCGGGCTCGATCCGCAACCCACGGATCTTGAGCTGCTCGTCGGCGCGGCCGAGGAACTCCAGCGCCCCCTTGGCCGTCCAG
The DNA here is from genome assembly GCF_047218265.1 of Streptomyces sp. CY-1. Lineage (NCBI taxonomy): Bacteria > Bacillati > Actinomycetota > Actinomycetes > Kitasatosporales > Streptomycetaceae > Streptomyces > Streptomyces sp. CY-1. The sequence goes on along the minus strand of NZ_CP178393.1, from coordinate 820,196 downwards.
CGCGCCCGGTCGCCGGTGCGGTACATCCGGCTGCCGGGAGGGCCGTACGGATCGGCGACGAAATGCCCCGCGGTCAGCCCGGGGCGGCGCAGATAGCCGCGGGCGACCTGGGCCCCGGCCAGATGGAGTTCACCGGGGATACCGGGCGGCACCGGCCGCAGCGCGCCGTCCAGGACGTACGCCCGCAGATTGCGGCCGGGCCGTCCGATGAGTGGGCGCTCGCCGAGACCGGCCAGATCGCCGTAGACCGCGTCCACGGTGCATTCGGTGGGCCCGTAGAAGTTGTACGCCGCCACGCCAGGCACCGCGCGCAGCTTCCGCCACAGCGCAGTCCCGAGGGCCTCGCCGCCCACCATGACGATCCGGGGGCGGTGGCGGCCCCGGGCGAACAGCCCGGCCGCCATCAGCTCATGGAGGTACGACGGGGTGAGGTCGACGAAGTCCACGCCATGGGCGTCGATCAGCGCCACGAGTGCGGCCGGGTCGAGCCGTACCGCGTCGTCGACCAGGTGCACCTCCTGGCCGGCGGCCAGGAACACCGCGCCCTCCCAGGAGGTGTCGAAGGAGAACGCGGCGGTCAGCGCCGCGCGCAGCGGACGGCCCGCCTCGGCCCGGTGCGGTGCGATGAGCTCGGCCGCGTGGTCGAGGCAGAGGTTGACCAACTGGCGGTGTTCGACGGCGACGCCCTTGGGGCGGCCGGTGGACCCCGAGGTGTAGGTGATGTACGCGGTGTGCCCGGGGAGCAGCGGGGAGAGCCGGTCCGCGTCGGTGGGATCGGTGTTCGGCAGCCCGTCCAGGGGCGCGTCCCGCAGGACCTCGGGAGTGAGGACGACCTCGGGCGCCGCGTCCTCCAGCAGGAATCGCGCGCGCTCGGCCGGCAGTTCGGGGTCGACGTACAGGTGCGTACCGCCCGCCTTGAGGACGGCGAGCAGGGCCACCATCAGATCGGCGGTGCGCGGCAGCCTGACCGCCACCACCTTCTCCGGACCCACGCCGAGGGCGATCAGATGGTGGGCCAGCCGGTTGGCGCGGGCGCCCAGCCCCGCGAAGTCGTAGGTGGCGTCTGCGGCCACCAGCGCGGTGGCGCCCGGGGTGCGGGCGGCCTGCTCCTCGAAGAGACGGGGGAAGGTGGTGTCCGCCACCGCGAGCGCGGTGCCGTTCCACTCCTCCAGCACCGTCCGCCGCTCCCCGGCGGTCAGCAGCGGCAGCTCGCCCACCGGCAACCCGGGGTCCTCGGCAACCGCTTCCAGCAGCAACCGCAGTTGGCGGGCCATCCGCTCCACGGTGGCCGCGTCGAACAGGTCGGTGTTGTACTCCACGAAACCGGTCAGGGCGCCGAGGTGCTCCACGAAGTCGAAGCTCAGATCGAAACCGGCGGTCCGGCCGGGAACCCGGACGGCCTCCACGCTGAGACCCGGCAGCTCCGGCACCTCCGCGCCCAGATTGTGCAGCGCCACCATGACCTGGAAGAGCGGAGTGCGGCTGGTGTCCCGCTCCGGCTGGAGCGCGTCCACGATCCGCTCGAACGGCACGTCCTGGTGGGCGAAGGCGTCCAGTACGGTGCCCCGCACCCGGGTGAGCAGCTCCTCGAAGGGCTGGTCGGCCTCCACCCGGGTGCGCAGCACCAGCGTGTTCACGAACATCCCGACCAGATGCTCCAGTTCGGGGCGCTCCCGTCCCGAGGTCACGGTGCCCACCGCGATGTCCTGCCGGCCCGACCAGCGGGCGAGCAGCACCTGGCAGGTGGCGAGGAGCGTCATGAAGAGGGTGGCATCGCCGCGCCGCCCGGCCGCGCGCAGCCGCTCCACCAGCCCGGCGGGCAGGGTGAACTCCAGCAGCGCCCCGCATCTGGTCTGCACGGCCGGCCGCGGACGGTCGGTCGGCAGCTCCAGCGGCGCCAGCTCGGCCAGCCGCGCCCGCCAGTACTCCAACTGCGGCTCCACCGCCGCCCCGCCGCCGAGCGGATCGCGCTGCCACGCCGCGTAGTCGGCGTAACCCAGCGGCAGCGGGGCGAGCGCGGGCGGCCGTGCCATGACCGCCGCGCCGTACAGCTCGCTCAGATCGGCGCCGATGACGGCGGTGGACCAGCCGTCCGTGACGATGTGGTGCATCGTCAGGGTGAGGACGTGCTCCTCGTCGTCCAGTCGGATCAGGGACGCCCGCAGCAGCGGGCCGGTGCGCAGGTCGAAGGGGGTGGCGCCCTCTCGTTCCAGCAGTCGCTCCAGCTCCCGCTCGCGGTCGGCCGCGGGACGGGCCGTGAGGTCGTGCGAGGGCAGCGCCACCGGGTACGGGTCGTGCACCCGTTGCACCCCGCGGCCGTCCACCTCGGCGAAGGTGGTGCGCAGCGGCTCGTGCCGGGCCACCAGTCCGTCCAGGGCGGTGCGCAGGGCGGCGGTGTCCAGGCGGCCGCGCAGCCGCAGCGCGAACGGCGTCACATACTCCGTACCGCCGTCGTCGAAGGAGTCCAGGAACCACAGCCGCGCCTGTGCGAAGGACAGCGGCAGTTCCCCGTCCCGTGGCACGGCCGGGATGGTGTCCGCGCTCCCGGGGATGGTGTCCGCGCTCCCGCCCTCCTCGGGCGCGGTCAGCGCGGCGGCGAGGTCGGCCACGGTGGTGTGGGTGAACAGGGCGCGCGGGGTGACGTCCGTGCCGAAGGCCGTCCGCAGCCGGGAAGCCACCCGGATGGCCAGGATCGAATCGCCGCCCAGGGCGAAGAAGTCGTCCGTCGCCCCGGCCTCCTCGACCGGGAGGACCTCGGCCCACACCCGCGCCACCGTACGTTCGGCCTCGGTGCGCGGGGCGATCCGCTCGGCGCTCGCCGCGAAGCCGTCCGGGCCGGGCGCGGGCAGCGCGGCCCGGTCCAGCTTGCCGTTGACGGTCAGTGGCAGCGCGTCCAGCGACAGGAACGCCGCCGGAATCATCTGCGCGGGCAAGGACCGCTGGAGGAACTCCCGCAGCTCGGCGGCGTCCGGTGGCGCGGCCGCACCGGCGGCCACCACATAGGCCACCAGCCGCCGCACCCCGGGCTGGTCCTCCCGTACGGTCACCACCGCGTCGCCCACCCGCGGATGGGCGGCCAGGGCGGCCTCGATCTCCCCGGGCTCGATCCGGAAGCCGCGGATCTTCACCTGGTCGTCGGCGCGGCCCAGATACTCCAGCTCCCCGTCGGCGGTCCACCGGGCCCGGTCGCCGGTGCGGTACATCCGGCTCCCGGCGGGCCCGTGCGGATCGGCCACGAAACGGGACGCGGTCAGCCCCGGGCGGCGCAGATAGCCCCGGGCCAGCCCGGCCCCCGCCACATACAGTTCGCCCACCGCCCCCGGCGGCACCGGCCGAAGACCCTCGTCCAGCACATACACCCGCAGGTCGGGGATGCCGGTGCCGATGGCGCTTCCGGTGGCCACCACGGCGGACGCGGTGGCGCGGTCCAGCGGGGCATAGGTGACATGCACGGTGGTCTCGGTGATCCCGTACATGTTGACCAGCACCGGCGCGGTGTCCGGATGCCGCGCGTACCAGCCCGCCAGCCGCCGCGCGTCGAGCGCCTCCCCGCCGAACACCACCCGGCGCAGGGCGAGCCGGGCCCCGGGGTTCTCCTCGTCCGCGCGCATCAGCCCCTGGAAGGCGGACGGTGTCTGGCTGAGCACCGTCACCCGCTCGTCCACCAGCAGCCGCAGGAACTCCTCCGGGGAGCGGGAGACGGCGTACGGCACGACCACGAGCCGGCCGCCGTGCAGCAGCGGCCCCCAGATCTCCCAGACGGAGAAGTCGAAGGCGTAACTGTGGAACAGCGTCCACACATCGCTCGCATCGAACGAGAACCACGCTTGGGTCCGGGAGAACAGCCGGACCACATTGGCGTGCGGGATCACCACGCCCTTGGGCACACCCGTGGACCCGGAGGTGTAGATGGCGTAGGCGGGGCTGTCGGGCAGCGGCCCCGAACCGGCCGGGACGGCGGCGGGCAGGCCCTCCAGATCGGCGATCAGGGCGGGGTCGTCCAGGCACAGCCGGGCCACGGCGGTGTCCTCGTCCAGCCGCGCCTTCAGGGCGGCGGTGGTCAGCAGGGCGACCGGTTCGGCGTCGGCGAGCATCCGGGCGATCCGGCCGGACGGCTGGTCCGGGTCGAGCGGCAGATAGGCCGCCCCCGTCTTCAGCACCGCCACGATCGCCACGATCATCTCCGGCGAACGGGGCAGCGCCAGTGCCACATACCGCTCCCGCCCGGCGCCCTCGGCGATGAGCCGATGCGCCAACCGGCCGGCCCGCGAGTCGAGTTCGGCGTACGACAGCGATTCCCCGGCGCAGGAGACGGCGATGGCCCCGGGGGTGCGGGCGGCCTGCTCCTCGAACAGCTCCACCAGGGTCCGCTCCGGCGTCGCAGGGGCCGCGCCGCCGCCCCACTCCACCAGGATCCGCCGGCGCTCCTCGCCGGTGGTCCACGGCAGCGCCCGCAGCGGACGGTCGGTGTCCGCCGCGATCGCCGTGAGCAGCAGGCACAGCCGGTCGGCGAGCGCGGCCGCGGTCCGGGCGTCGAACAGCCCCGGGTCGTAGCCGAGATCGAAGCCCAGCCGGTCGGAGAGATGCGCCCGCAGACTCAGGCCGAAGTTGGTCGCGTCGACGGATTGCACCTCGACGATCCGCAGCCCCGCCTCGCGCGCCGAGGAGTCGTCGAAGGGGTAGTTCTCGAAGGCCACCATGGAGTCGAAGAGCGGGGTCCCGGCGGGTAGCTCGCTCCAGCCCGACACCTGCGCCAGCGAGACGGATTCATGGCGCCGGGACGCGGACTGCGCCATCTGGAGCTCCCGCAGCCAGTCACCGGTGTGCCGGGCGGCGTCCACCCGGACCCGGGTCGGCAGGGTGTTGATGAACATCCCCACCATCGACTCGACCCCGGCCAGCTCCGCCGGACGGCCCGAGACGGTGGTGCCGAAGACCACGTCCTCCACACCGCCGTACCGGGACAGCAGCAGCGCCCAGGCACCCTGCACGATGGTGTTGACGGTCAGGCCGCCGCTCCGGGCCGTACGGCGCAGTTCCTCCGACACCTCGCGGGTGAGCGCCACCGCCACGGTCGCCGAGGACCGGGCCCGGTGGGACTCCACGGCCACGCGATCGCGGGGGAGCGGGGTCGGCGCGGTGAAGCCCGCGAGCAGCTCCCGCCAGTGGTGCTCGGCCTCCTGCCCGTCCTGCCCGGCCAGCCACTGGAGATAGTCGCGGAACGGCCGGCGGGCGGGGAGCGCGGGGGCATGGCCCCGGGTGGCCGCGGTGTACCGCTCGCACACCTCGGTGAACACCTGCGCCAGGCTCCAGCCGTCCAGGACCAGATGGTGCGAGGTCCAGATCAGCGCCACGCGGGCGTCGGTCAGCCGGGCGATGGCCAGCCGCATCAGCGGCGGCGCGGCCAGATCGATGCCCAGGGCCAGGTCCTCGGCGCGGAAGCGCTCCAGCTCGGCCTCGCGCCGCTCATCGGACAGTCCGCGCCAGTCCAGCAGGGTCACGGGCACCTCGGCCCGGTGGCGGACGATCTGGAGCGGCCGCTCCACATCCTCCCAGACGACACCACTGCGGAGCACCGGAGTGCGGTCCACCGTCTCCTGCCAGGACCGGGCGAACGCCTCCGGGTCGCGGATCCCCTCCAGGGTCAGCACGGCCTGGTCGAGGTAGACGTCCTCCGCGCCGCCGACCAGCCGGTGGAAGAGCATGCCCTCCTGAAGCGGCGTCAGCGGATAGACATCCTCGATCTCCCGTCCGTCGCCCACCAGCCGGTCGACCGCGGCCTGGTCCAGCCGGGCCAGGGGGAAGTCGGACGGCGTCCGGCCGCCCGCGCCCGGTTCGTCGCAGTGCGCCACGATCTCCCGCAGCGCCGTGAGCATGCCGTCCGCGAGCCGCCGCACGGTGGCCGCGTCATGGACCCGGTCGGAGAACAGCCAGGTCAGCTCCAGCTCTCCGTCCGCCACCACGGCGGACACATCGAGCGGATACACCGAGGGCTCGTCGGCGGCCAGATCCCGCCCCAGGCTCTCCCCGGTGAGCGTGAACGCGCCGCCGTCCCCGCCCGAGCCCCACTGGCCGTGGTAGTTGAAGCAGATGCCCGGCAGTGGCGCGTCGGCGAGCGCCCGCGCGGGGGAGCCCGGGGCGCTCAGATACGCCAGCGCCTCATAGCTCAGCCCCCGGTGCGGCAGCGCGCGCAACTGCTCCTTGACCGACCTCAGCACCGCTCCCCAGCCGCCTGCGGGCAGCGTCAGCGCCACCGGGTACTGCGTGGTGAACCAGCCCACCGTCCGGGACAGCTCGACGGCCGCGTCCAGCTCCTCACGGCCATGGCCCTCCATGGCCACCAGCACCCGGTCCTCGCCCGTCCAGTCGGCGAGCACCCGCCCCAGAGCGCCGAGCAGCACATCGTTGATCTGCGTCCGGTACACCCCGGGCACCCGGCGCAGCAGCCCGTCGGTGACCTCGCGGTCGAGCGTCACGCGCACGGTGTGGGTGGACCCGGCCGTGGCTGTGCCCGGGTGGTCCACCGGAAGGTCCGCGGCACCCGCCTGACGTACGCCCTCCCAGTACGGCAGATCGCCGTCCAGCAGCCCCTCCCGCACCTGCTCGCCCAGCCGGTGGGCCCAGGTGGTGAAGGCGGTGGAGGCGGGCTCCGGGCGCACCGGCTCCCCGGCGGCGGCCTGCCGGTAGGCGCTCTCCAGATCGCCCAGCAGAATGCGCCACGAGACGCTGTCCACGGCCAGATGGTGTGCGGTGAGGAAGAGCCGCGGCCGGACCCCCGCCCCGCGCCGGAGCAGGGCGCCACGCAGCAACGCCCCCGTGGTCAGGTCGAGTTCGGCGCGGGCGGCCTCCGCGGCCACCTCGGCCGCGGCCGTCTCCTCGGCCCCGTCGAGCCCGGCCAGATCGCGGCGCAGCAGCAGCGGCCCGTTCGCCACGCCGTCCGCGAGCTGCCGCCACCCGCCGTCGTCGTCCTGGACGAACCGGGTGCGCAGGGCCGGGTGGTGCGCGACCACTGCGTCCAGCGCGGTCTCCAGCGCGCCCTCGTCCAGCTCGTGCGGCAGATCGAGGACCATCGACATGGTGAAGTGGCGCAGCGGGCCGTGGGTGGCGAAGAACCACTGCTGGATCGGGGTGAGCGGGGCCGGACCCGCCACGTCCACCGCCTCGTCGGCGGGGGCGTCGGGCGCGCTGCGCGGCGTCACGGCTGCGGCCAGCTCGGCGATGGTCTGGTGCAGGAAGACATCCCGCGAGGTGAGCGCGAGCCCGGCCCGGCGGGCGCGGGAGACGATCTGGATGCTGAGGATCGAATCGCCGCCCAGCTCGAAGAAGTTGTCGCTCACTCCCACCGTTCGGGCGCCCAGCACCTCGGCCCAGATCCGGGCGAGCTCCCGCTCCGTCTCCGTGCGCGGGGCCTCGGCGGCCCGCTCCGGCCGGTCCGCGTCGAGCCGTGGGGCGGGCAGCGCCCGGCGGTCCAGCTTGCCGCTGGCGTTGAGCGGCATGGCGTCCAGGGCGACGAAGGCACCGGGGACCATATGGCCGGGCAGCGTGCGCCCGAGGGCCGCGCGCAGCTCGGTGGAGGCGGGCGGCTCACCGCCCGGCGCGGGCACATAGTAGGCGGCCAGTCGCGTGTGGCCGCGGTCGTCGGTCACCGCGACGACGGCCGCCTCGGCGACGGCCGGGAGATCGAGCAACGCCGCCTCGATCTCGCCCGGTTCGATCCGGTGGCCCCGGATCTTCACCTGGTCGTCCGCGCGGCCGAGGCAGTCCAGCTCCCCGTCGGCGGTCCAGCGGGCCAGGTCGCCGGTGCGGTACATCCGGCTCCCGGCGGGCCCGTACGGATCGGCCACGAAGCGGGACGCGGTCAGCCCGGGACGGCCCCGGTACCCCCGGGCCACCTGCTCACCGGCCAGATACAGCTCACCCGCCACCCCCACCGGCACCGGCTTGAGACGTGAGTCGAGCACATGGGCGCGCAGATTGCCCAGCGGCCGGCCCACCACCGGCCGCCCGGCGCCGCCGATCCGGGCGGCGAGTGCGTCGATGGTGCACTCGGTCGGACCGTAGAAGTTGTACGCCGTCGTGCCCGGGGCGTCCGCCAGCCGCCGCCACAGCGACGGGCCGAGCGCCTCGCCACCCAGCATCAGCACCCGCGGGCGGTGCCGGGGGTGGTCCAGCAGCCCGGCCGGCAGAAGCTGCCGCAGATAGGAGGGGGTGAGGTCGAGGAAGTCGATACGGTGCTCGGCGATGCGCTCCACCAGCGCGGCCGGATCGAGCCGGGTGGCCTCGTCGATGAGGTGCAGCTCATGGCCGTCCGCCAGCAGCAGCAGCCCCTCCAGCGAGGTGTCGAAGGAGAACGACGCGGTCAGCGCCGCGCGCAGCGGCCCGCCGCCCGCCTCCGCCACAAAGCCCTGCCGGTGGCTCACCAGCAGATTGACCATCGACCGGTGCTCCACGGCCACCCCCTTGGGGCGGCCGGTGGAGCCGGAGGTGTACAGGACGTAGGCGGCGCTGTCGGGGTGGAGTGCGGCGGTCCGGTCCGCGTCCGTGGGATCGGCCGTCGGCAGGGTGTCCGGGAGGGCGAGCAGGGCGGCCTCGTCGAGCACCAGCACCGGTTCGGCGTCGGCCAGGAGGAACGCGAGGCGCTCGGCGGGGAGTTCCGGATCGAGGGGCAGATGGACCCCGCCCGCCTTGAGCACCCCCAGGATCGCCACGACCATGTCGGCGGTCCGGGGCAGCTTCACCCCGACGACGCGCTCCGGTCCCACACCTTGGGCGATCAGATGGTGCGCCAGCCGGTTGGCGGCCGCGTTCAGCCCCGCGAAGTCATAGGTGGCGTCGGAGGCCACCAGCGCCGTCGCATCCGGGGTACGGGCCGCCTGCGCCTCGAACATCGCCGGGAACGTGGCCGGTTCGACCGCGAGCGCGGGGCCGCGCCCGGCGGCCGTCATCCGCCGCCGCTCGCCGTCCGTGAGCAGGGGCAGCTCCCGCACCGGCCGGTCCGGATCGGCGGCCACCCCGTCGAGCAGCACCAGCAGATGGCCCGCCATCCGCTCGGCGGTCGCCGTGTCGAACAGCTCGGTGCTGTACTCCAGCAGCCCCCGCAACTCCGCCCCATCCGGCCCGGATTCGACGAATTCGACGCTGAGGTCGAAGGTGGCCGACCGCCGGGGCACATCCACGCTCGCCGCTTCAAGACCGGACAGCCGGGGCGCGCTCCGCGGGGCGCTGTGCAGCAGCACCATCACATCGAACAGCGGATTGCGGCCCGCCTCCCGGCGCGCCCCCACGGCCTCCACCAGCCGCTGGTACGGCGTCTCGTCATGGGCGAAGGCGTCCAGCACCGTGGCCCCGGCGTCGGCCAGCAGCTCACGGTAGGTACGGGCCGTGTCCACCGCGGAGCGCAGCACCACCGTGTTGACGAAGAAGCCGACGGCGCGCTCCAGTTCGGTGCGGCCACGGCCGGAGGTCACGGTGCCGATGGCGATGTCGTCCTGCCCCGACCAGCGGGCGAACAGCCCCTGGCAGGCGGCGACCAGCGCCGTGAACAGCGTGGTCCGCTCCCGCGCGGCAAGCGCGCGCAGCCGGTCCGCGGTGGCGCGGTCCACGGTGAACTCATGGACCGCCCCCGCCGAGGTGGGCGCCGCGGGCCGGGGCCGGTCGGTGGGCAGCTCCAGCGGGACGACGCCGTCCAGCCGCCCCTTCCAGTAGTCGAGCTGCCGGTCCAGCGCGGCCCCCGCGAGCCGCTCCCGCTGCCACACGGCGAAGTCGGGATACTGCACCGGCACCGGAGGCAGCGGCTCCGCGGCGTACAGCGCGCACAGCTCGTCCTGGAGCACCCCCATCGACCAGCCGTCGGTGACGATGTGATGGGCCGTGAGCAGCAGGATGTGCTCGTCCTCGGCCAGGCGGATCAGCAGCGCCCGCAGCGGCGGGCCGGTCCGCAGATCGAACGGCCGGGCGTACTCGGCCGGCAGCAGCCGGTCCAGCGCCCCCGGCTCCCGGTCCGATCCGGTGAGGTCGGCCACCGGCAGGGGGACGGGCGCCGCCGGGCGCACCACCTGGACGGGCCGCCCGTCGCTGTCGTCGAACGTGGTCCGCAGCGCCTCATGGCGCTCCACCAGGGCGTCCAGCGCCCCGGAGAGCGCCGCCACGTCCAGAGCGCCGGTCAGCCGCAGCGCCAGCGCGCTGTTGTACCCCGCCTCCTCCGGCTGGAGGGTGTGCAGAAACCACAGCCGTTCCTGGGCGAAGGACAGCGGCAGCGGCCGCGCGCGGTCCGCGCGGGGGATGGCGTCGGCGCGCCCGGCCTTGCCCGCGAGGCGGCGCCGGAGCGCCTCCCGCAGCTCCTCGGGCAGCGCGGAAGCGCGATCGTTCCTCGAAGACGTCATGTCGTCCTTCCTCACCGGTCGTCGTGGTCGCTGCCGCCGGAAGCGGCGTCTTCGAGTTCGCGCAGGATGTGCTCCTCGACCAGGTCGGCGAGGGCGGAGACGGTGCGCGCGGTCAGAATGTCCCGCGGGGTCAGATCGACGGCGAACGCCTCCTTGGCGCGGGAGGCGATCAGCAGGCTGCGGACCGAGTCACCGCCCAGGGCGAAGAACTCGTCCTCCGCGCCGACCGGCGCCACCCCCAGCACCTCCGACCAGATCTCCGCGATGACCTCCTCGGTGGGGGTGCGCGGGGCGACATGGCCGGCCGGTGCGGTGGCGGCGGTGGTGCCGGGGCCGGGCGCGGGCAGCGCCGCGCGGTCGGTCTTGCCGTTCTCGGTGAGCGGCAGCCGGTCCAGCACGGCGAACGCCGACGGGACCATCGGGCCCGGAAGCGTGCGGCCCAGATGGGTGCGCAGCTCGGTGTCGGCCGGGGCGGCGGCCCCGGGCGCGAGGACCAGATGGGCCACCAGCCGGCGCACCCCGGGCTCGTCCTCCCGCACCGTCACCACGGCCTCCGCGACGGCGGGGTGGCCGCACAGGGCGGTCTCCACCTCACCGGCCTCGATGCGATGACCGTGCAGCTTGAGCTGGTGGTCGACGCGGCCCAGATGGTGGAGGCGGCCCCGGGCGTCGTAGCGGGCGAGGTCGCCGGTGCGGTACATCCGGGAGCCGGGCGGTCCGAAGGGGTCGGCGAGGAAGCGGGAGGCGGTCAGCCCGGCGCGGCCCAGATAGCCGCGGGCGAGCGAGGGACCGCTGACCCACAGCTCGCCGGGCACCCCCACCGGCACCGGGCGCAGCCGCGCGTCGAGCAGATGGACGCGGGTGTTGGGGATGGGCCGCCCGATCGGCGGCGGGGCCCCGTCGGCGTCGAGCGGCTCGGACCAGGTGGCCACGACGGTGGTCTCGGTCGGCCCGTACGCGTTGATCATGCGGTGGTACGGCGCCCATCGGGCGGCCGGTTCGGCGCCGCAGGCGTCCCCTCCCACGATCAGCGTCCGCAGATCGGGCAGCTCCCGTTCGGTGCCGGCGGGCAGTGTCGCGAGCGCGGCGGGCGGGATGAGGGTGTGGGTGATCCGCTGCCGCCGCAGGATCTCCGCGAGATGGCCGCCCAGCAGCGGGCCGGGCTCGGGCACCACCAGGGCAGCCCCGGACGGCAGCGCCATGCACAGCTCCAGGACGGAGGCGTCGAAGCCGGGCGAGGAGAACTGGAGCACGCGGTCGTCCGGCCGCACCTGGAAGTGCTCGGCCTCGGCGGCGGCGAACCCGGCGATCCCGCGGTGGGTGACGACCACTCCCTTGGGGGTTCCGGTGGACCCGGAGGTGTAGATGACGTAGGCGGGGTCATCCGGGTGGACGGCGCCGAGGCGGTCCTCGTCCGTGGGGCGGTGCGCCGGGCGGTCCGGGGCCCGGACCTCGGAGGCCCGCTCGATGACGAGATGCGGGGCGGAGTCCTTGAGCATCAACTCGATGCGCTCGGCGGGGTAGTCGGGATCGATGGGCAGATAGGCGCCCCCGGCCTTGGCCACCGCGAGCCGGGCGACGACGGACTCCACCGACCGGGGCAGCACCAGCGCGACGATCCGCCCGGGGCCCACGCCCTGCCCGATGAGGTGGTGGGCGAGGCGGTTGGCCCGGCCGTCCAGCTCCGCGTAGGTCAGCCGCAGCCGCAGGGAGTCCACCGCCACCGCGCCCGGGGCGCGGTCCGCCGCCGCCTCGAACAGCTCGGCCCACGTCGCCTCGGGCACCTGCCGGGCGGTGTCGTTCCAGTCCACCAGGAGCCGGTGGCGCTCGGCGGCCGGGAGGACGTCGAGTTGGTCCAGCGGCAGCTCGTCGGGGGCCGCGGCCAGCGCGCCGAGGAGATGGGTGAGCCGGTCCGCCAGCGCCTCGGCTGTGGCCTCCTCGAACAGCCGTGGATCGTAGCCGAGTTCCACCGACAGTTCGGATCCGGGCGAGACCACCACGGTCAGCGCGTAGTTGGTGGACTCCAGGGCGTTCAGATCGCGCACCCGCAGCCCGTGCTCGGCCGCGGCGGAGCTGTTGATGGGGTAGTTCTCGAACACCACCAGGCTCTCGAAGAGGTCCATCCCGGCCGGGAGTTCGCTCCAGCCCCGCAGCTCGGCCAGCGGCACATGGCCGAAGCCGCGCGCGTCCGCCTGCTCGGCCTGGAGCTCCCGCAGCCAGGCGGCGGTCCCCGCGGCGCCCGCCACGGCGCACCGCACCGGGAGGGTGTTGATGAAGATGCCGGTGATGTCGTCCGCGCCGGGCAGCTCCGCAGGCCGCCCGGAGACCGTCGTCCCGAAGCAGACATCCGACTCGCCGCTCAAGCGGGATACGAGCAATGCCCAAGCGCCCTGGACGATCGTATTCATGGTGAGCCGGTGCCGCCGGGCGAAGTCCTGGAGGGCGGCGGTCTCCTGCTCACCGAGCCGGTGGGACAGCCAGTGCGAGGACCGGGTCGCGATCTCCGGCGTCGGCCTGCGGTCATAGGGGAGGGGAGTGGGAGCGGTGAATCCCTCCAGGGCCTGCCGCCAGTGCGCCTCGGCGCGTGTGTGGTCCTGACGGCCGAGCCAGCCGACATAGTCCGCGAACGGCCTGCGGGCCGGCAGTCTCGGCTGCTCACCGGCGGCCAGGGCAGCATGCGCGGCGAAGACATCGCCGAGCACCTGGAAGACGCTCCAACCGTCCAGCAGCACATGGTGGAAGGTCCACAGCACCCGCACCTCACCGGGCGAGAGCCGGGCCAGGGTGACGCGGAGCAGCGGGGCCGCGGTGAGATCGATCCCGCGGGCGCGGTCCTGCTCCAGCAGCCGCTCCAGCGCGGCCGTGCGCTCGTCCTCCGTGCGGCCGGTCCAGTCCAGCTCCTCGACCGGTACGACCGCGGTCCGGCGCACGACCATCAGCGGCTCGGCCACATCGTGCACCACCACCTCGCCGCGCAGCACCGGGGTGCGGTCCACGACATGCTGCCAGGCGGCGGCCAGCACCCCGCAGTCGGCGACTCCGTCCAGGACGAAGGTCGCCTGCTCCACATAGAGCCCTTGGTCCCGCTGGGCCAGCGCGTGGAAGAGCAGCCCGGACTGGGTCGGGGTCAGCGGATGGATATCGGCCACGTCCCGGCCGTCGCCCGCCAGCCGGTCGACGGTCGCCTGGTCCAGCGCGGCCAGCGGGAAGTCCGAGGGCGTCCGCCCGCCCGCGTCGGGGCGGGTGCACAGCCGCACGATCGCCCGCAGCTCCTCCACCATCTCCTCGGCGAGCCGGCGCACCGTGGCGCGCCGGTGCAGCGACCGGGAGTAGGACCAGTTGAGTTCGAGCCGGCGGTCCGCCACCCGGCCGATCACATCGAGAAGATGCGGCCGGTCCGCCTCGGGGCTCATACCGCCCTCCAGCCCACCGGTCAGGGCGTGCAGCAGACCATCGGCCGCGGGCGGCTCCCAGTCCTGCTGCCCGAGGTAGTTGAAGCTGATCTTCGGGGTGGCGGGGAGGCCGGACGCGGCGGCGCCGGACAGATGGCGCAGCGCGCCGTAGCCCAGGCCGTTTCCGGGGATCGCGCGCAGCCGCTCCTTGACGGCCTTCAGCGTCCGCTCCAGCCCCCAGCCGGCGGGTGTCTCCAGCGCGACGGGGTACATGCTGGTGAACCAGCCGACCGTACGGGACAGATCGACGCCTTCGAAGATTTCCTCCCGGCCGTGCCCCTCCAGGGCCACCGCCACCCGGTCCCGGCCGGTCCAGCGGGCCAGCACCCGGCCCAGGGCGCAGAGCAGGACGTCGTTGACCCGGGTCCGGTACGCGCCCGGCACCTCCTGAAGCAGCAGACGGGTCTCCTCGGCGCCGAGCCGGACGGTCACCTCCTCCTCGAAGGCCGCGGTGCCCGGGCCTTCGCCGTCCGTGGGCAGGTCGGTGCAGCCGTCGGTGGCCGCCCAGTGGTCGCGCTCCGCGTCGAAGCCCCCGGCGGCGGTGTGCTCGCTCAGGCGCCGCGCCCAGGTGCGGAACGACGTGGTCTTGGCTCCCGGTTCCACCTCCCTGCCCGCGGCGAGCTGCCGGTAGGCGGTGTCCAGGTCCTCCAGCACGATGCGCCAGGAGACGGCGTCGACCACCAGATGGTGTGCCGTCAGCAGCAGCACGGGCCGTTCGCCCGCGCCCCGGGTGAAGAGCGCCGCGTGCAGCAGTGGCCCCCGGGCCAGGTCGAACCCGGCCCGGATCCGCCCGGCGGTCTCCCGCATCACCGCGTCCCGCCGCCCCGGCGGCACGGAGGACAGATCGTGGAGGTCCAGCACCGGCTGGTCCTCCGGCGGGGCGTTGTGCTGGCGTACGGCGCCGTCCTCGGTCCGCTCGAACCGCAGCCGCAGGGCGTCATGGTGGGTCACCACCGTGGACAGGGCGGCCCGCAGCGCGCTCTCGTCCACCGGCGCGGTCAGCTCGGCCGACACCGACTGGGTGAAGTGCCCAGCCGTGCTGGGCAGTTGCTCGAAGAGCCAGTGCTGGATCGGGGTCAGCGGCACCTCCCCGACGACCGGGTCCTGCTCATGGGCGGTCACCGTGGCCGGGGCCTCCCGCGCGGCCGTGGCCAGGTCCGCCACGGTCTGGTGGACGAAGAGATGGCGCGGGGTCAGCTCGATACCGGCCCGCCGGGCGGCGGAGACGATCTGGATGCTGAGGATGGAATCGCCGCCGAGGGTGAAGTAGTTGTCCTCCACGCCGATCCGCTCCACCCCGAGGACCTCCGCCCAGATGGCGGCCAGGGCCTTCTCGGTCTCCGTGCGCGGCTCCACATGGCCGGTGGCGCGCGCCGCCCAGACGGGGGCGGGCAGCGCCCGCCGGTCCAGCTTGCCGCTCGACCCCAGCGGCAGCCGGTCCAGGACGACGATGGCCGAGGGGACCATATGGTCCGGCAGGCTCGTGGTGAGGAAGGCGCGGATCGCGGCGGAGTCGACCGGCGGGGCGCCGGGGACCTGGACCACATAGCCCGCCAGCCGCTTGTGACCGCCGGTGTCGACGACGGCCGCGGCCGCCTCGGCGACATCGGGGTGGCGCGCCAGCGCGGCCTCGACCTCGCCCAGTTCGATACGGAAGCCACGCACCTTGACCTGGTCGTCCGTTCTGCCGAGGTACTCCAGTTGCCCCCGCTCGTCCCAGCGGACCAGGTCGCCGGTGCGGTACATCCGGCCGCCCGCGGGGCCGAACGGATCGGCCGTGAACCGCTGCGCGGTCAGCCCCGGCCGGCCGAAGTACCCCCGGGCCAGGCCCGGCCCCGCCAGATACAGCTCGCCCGGCACACCGACCGGCACCGGCCGCAACCGCGCGTCCAGGGCGTACGCCCGGGTGGCGGCGACCGGCGCGCCGATGGGCGGCGTGCGGTCGGGATCGGCGGGGTCGCAGGTCCAGGCGGTGGCGTAGACGGTGGCCTCGGTGGGCCCGTAGATGTTCGCCACCCGGCAGCCGGGAATGGCCGCCCGGACCTCCTGGACGGTGCGGGCGGCGAGCCCCTCGCCCGCCAGCACCACGGTGTCGGCCGTCACCGAGACCGACCCCTTGCCGAGCACCTGCCCGAGCGCCGAGGGCACGGCGCTGATCAGGCTCGCCGTCCAGGCTTCCGTCCGCTCGGCCAGGGTGAGCAGATCGCGCACGATCTCGACGGCGCCGCCGGCCAGCAGCGGGCAGAGGATCTCGAAGACCGACACATCGAAGTTGAGGGAGGTCGAGGCCACCACATGGGAGAGCCCCTGGGCGCCGAACTCCTCCCGCGCCCACGCGGCCAGCGCGGCCACGCTCTCATGGGCGACCACGACGCCCTTGGGCGTACCGGTCGACCCCGAGGTGTGGATGGCGTACGCCGGATGGCCGGGGTCCAGCGGGCGGCGCCGCTCGGCGTCGCAGATGTCCTGCGCGGGCAGCTCGGCCAGCCGCCGGTCGAACTCCGGGTCGTCCAGCAGGATCCGGCCGCCCGCCCCGGCGGGGATCCGGTCCGCCACGTCCCCGTTGGTCACCACCGTGTCCGGGGCGATGTCGCCGAGCATGAAGGCGATCCGCTCCGCCGGATACGCCGGGTCGACCGGAAGATAGGCCGCCCCGCTCTTGAGCACCGCCAGCACGGCCACCACCAGCTCCGGGGTGCGCGGCAGCGCGAGCGCCACGAACCGTTCCGGTCCGGCGCCCGAGGCGATCAGCAGCCGGGCGAGCCGGTTGGCGCGCTCGTTCAGCTCCCGGTAGGTCAGCCGTCCGCCGTCGCCCATCACCGCCACCGCGTCCGGGGTACGGGCCGCCTGCGCCTCGAAGAGCGCGGGCAGCACCGCGTGCGGTGCGGCGGCGACCGGGCCGCTGAAGCGGTCGAGGATCCCGCGCGTCTCGCCCTCGCCGATCATCGGCAGATCGTCCAGTTGGCGCTCGGGATCGGCCGCCATCTCCTCCAGCAGCGTGCGCAGACACCTGCCCAGCCGCTCGATCGTCGGGGCGTCGAAGGCGGCGGGGTCGTAGTCCAGTGAGATCGACAGCCGCTCCTCGGGCGCCACCACGACGCTGAGCGCGAAGTTGGTGGGCTCCACATCCCGCTCCTGCCGGATGCCCAGGCCGTGGGCCGTGATGGCCTCGCTGTCGAACGGGTAGTTCTCGAAAACCACGATGGAGTCGAAGAGGCTCACCCCGCCGGGCACCTCGCTCCAGCTTCCCAACTGGGCCAGCGACACCGACTCGAAGAGCCGGGCCTCCGACTGCGCCGACTGGAGCTCCCGCAGCCAGTCCAGCAGCCTGCTCCGCCCCGCCACCCGGACCCGGGTGGGGATGGTGTTGATGAACACCCCGACCATGGACTCGACCCCCGGCAGCGCGGCCGGCCGTCCCGAGACGGTGGTGCCGAAGCACAGGTCCTCGGCCCCGCTGTACCGGGACAGCAGCAGCGCCCAGGCCCCCTGCACCACCGTGTTCATGGTCAGCCCGCCCCGCTGCGCCGTGCTACGGAGCAGGGCGGACTCCTCGGCGCCCAGGGTGACCCGGTGCGAGCCCGACGAGGCGGTGCGGTGCGCCTCCGACGCGGGCCGGTCGCGCGGCAGTTCGGTGGGCGAGGCGAATCCCGCGAGCGCCGTACGCCAGTACCGCTCGGCCTCCGCCCGGTCCTGCTCGCCGAGCCAGCCCAGATACTCGCTGAACGGCCGGCGGGCGGGTACCACGGGCGCCCGGCCCGAGGTGAGCGCCGCATACCGCTCGCAGACCTCGTCGAAGACCTGTGCCGCGCTCCAGCCGTCGAGCAGCACATGGTGGAAGGTCCAGACGATCCGGACCTCGTCGGCCGACAGCCGGATCAGCACCAGCCGCATCAGCGGCGCCGTGGCCAGATCGATCCCCTCGGCCCGGTCCTCGGCGAGCATGCGGAGCAGCTCGGCCTCGCGCCACTCCTCCGGCCGCTCCGTCCAGTCGTGGTGGACGATGCGGAGCGCCGCGCCGCGCGTCACGACCTGCAACGGCTCCGGGGTCTCCGCCCACACCAGATGGGTGCGCAGAATCGGATTGGCGTCCACCGTGTGCCGCCACGCCGTGCCCAGCGCCTGCGGATCGCGCGCCCCGGTCAGTGTCAACTGGACCTGGTTGACATAGGTGTCCGATGCCGGATCCAGCAGCCCGTGGAACAGCATCCCGGCCTGCGTCGGGGTCAGCGGATAGATGTCCTCCACCGCCCGGCCGTCGGCGGCGATCCGGTCCACCGCGGCCTGGTCCAGCCGGGCCAGCGGGAAGTCGGACGGGGTCCGGCCGCCCGCCGCGGGGTCGGCGCAGTGGCCGATGATCTCCTCCAGCGCGCGCAGCATCCCCCGCGCCAGCCCGGCCACCGTCTCCTCGGAGTGCGTGCCGGAGCCGTAGTACCAGGTGATCTCCAGGCACCGGAGCTCCACCCGGCCCACGACGTCCAGCAGATGGGCCCGGACCGTGTCGGGCGCGGCGTCGCCGCCCAGACCGTCCCGTACGGTGCGGACGAGACCGGTGTCCCCGGTGTCCTCGGCCGTGGCCGACCAGTCGAACTGCCCGAGGTAGTTGAAGCTGATGCCGGGCTCGGCCGCGTCCCGGAGCCCCGAGGCGGGGTCGAGATGGCGCAGTGCGCCGTAGCCGACGCCGTGCGAGGGAACGGCTCGCAGTTGCTCCTTGACGGACTTGAGCGTCTCGCCCCAGCCACCCTCTGCAAGGTCCAGGGCGACCGGATACAGGCTGGTGAACCAGCCGACGGTGCGGGACAGGTCCACCCCGTCCAGCAGATGCTCCTCCCGGCCGTGGCCCTCCAGGTCCACGGCGATCCGGCGCCGTCCGGTCCAGTCGCCGAGCACCCGGCCCAGCGCCGCGAGCAGCACATCGTCCACGCGGGTGCGGTAGACCTCGGGGACCTGCCGCAGCAGCGCGTCGGTGCGCTCCCGGTCCAGCCGGACGGTGACCTGGGCCATGGACCCCACCGTGTTGTCGCCCTCGCCGTCCACCGGCAGCGCGGCCGCGCACTGCGCGGTCACCGCCCGCCAGTGGGGGAGTTCGGCGTCGAAACCGCCGGTGGCGGTGTGCTCGGTCAGCTTGTGGGACCAGTCCCGCACGGAGGTGGTGCGCGGGCCGAGGTCGGCCCGCCCGCCCGAGAGCAGTTGCTGGTACGCGGTGTTCAGATCCTCCAGCAGCACCCGCCAGGAGACGCCGTCGACCACCAGGTGGTGGGCGGTCAGGAAGAGCGTCGGCCGCTGCCCGTCTCCGTGCTGGAACAGCCGCGCGGCCAGCAGCGGTCCCCGTGCCAGGTCGAATCCGGCCTGTGCCTCCGCCATCGCCGCGTCCTCGGCGGCCCGCCGCTCCGGCCCGAGCCCCGACAGGTCGACCTCCCGTAGGAGCGCGGGGCTCGTCGTCTCCGGCGGCGGGCAGTACTGCCGGGGGCTTCCATCGGCCCCGGGCTCGAACCGCATGCGCAGCGCGTCATGGTGGACCAGCAGCGCGTCGAGCGCCGCGCGCAGCGCGGGGAGGTCCGGATCCCGCTGGAGTTCGACGACCACGGACTGGTTGAAGTGGCCGGGCCGGGCCGTCCGCATCCCGAAGAACCAGTGCTGGATGGGGGTGAGCGGCACCTCGCCGGTCACCGGCCCGGTGTCGGCTGCGGGCGCCGCGGTCGGGGTGGTGACGGTGGCGAGGGAGGCGATAGTGGGGTGCCGGAACAGCTCCCGGGGGGTGAGGGCCAGCCCCGCCTGCCGGGCGCGGGAGGCCACCTGGATGCTGAGGATCGAATCCCCGCCCAGATGGAAGAAGTTGTCCTCGGCGCCGACCCGCTCCCGGCCCAGCAGCGTGCCCCAGATCTCGGCGAGGGTCCGCTCGGTGTCCGTACGGGGCACCACATATCCCGCCGTTCCGGCCGCGTCCGGGTCGGGCGAGGGCAGCTTGCGGCGGTCCACCTTGCCGTTGCGGGTCAGCGGCAGCGCGTCAAGCGTGACGAAGGCCGAGGGCACCATGTAGTCGGGCAGCAGGCCGCCCAGGAAGGCGCGCAGCTCCCCGGCGCCCGGCACCTCGGCCCCGTGGACCGGCACCGCATAGCCGGTCAGCAGCGTGCGGTCGCCCACGCGGGCGAGCGCGACGACCGCCTGCGCCAGGGCCTCGTGGCGGGCCAGCGCGGCCTCGATCTCCCCCGGCTCGATGCGGAAGCCCCGGACCTTGAGCTGGTCGTCGGCGCGGCCCTGGAAGCGCAGTTCACCGTCGTCGGTCCAGGCCACGATGTCCCCGGTGCGGTACATCCGGGAGCCGGGCGGCCCGAACGGATCGGCCACATACCGCTCGGCGGTGGCGCCGGGACGGCAGTGGTAGCCGCGGGCCACCCCGGCGCCCGCGATGTACAACTCCCCGGGAATTCCCGGGGGTTGCGGCTGAAGGGCGCCGTCGAGGACGTACGCCCGGGTGTTGTCCAGCGGCCGTCCGATGGGCAGCGAGCGCGGCAGCGCCTCCCCGGCGCGGAACGGGCGCCGGGTGGCGAAGGTCGTGGTCTCGGTGGGCCCGTAGCCGTCCATCACGGTCAGCTCCGGGCAGGCCGCGAGCACCCGGCGCACCGCCCCGGGGGGCACCGCCTCACCGCCGGTCCACACCTCCCGGGCGCCGCGCAGCGCCTCCGGCGCCTCCTGCGCCACCAGCCGGAACAGCCCGGCGGTCAGCCACAGACAGCTCACCCCGTGCTCCGCGATCGCCCGGCGCACGGTGTCCGCGTCCACGTCCCCGGCGGGCGCCAGCACGGCCCGGCCGCCGCGCAGCAGCGGCACCCACAGCTCGTATGTCGAGGCGTCGAACGCCTGGGGCGAGTGCACCAGCACCCGGTCGTGGCCCGCGAAGGCGCGGTCCGCGACGAGGGCGGTCACATCGCGGTGGCGCACCGCCACTCCCTTGGGCCGCCCGGTGGAGCCCGAAGTGAACATCAGATACAGGGCGTTGTCGGGGGAGAGCACCACGCTCGGCGGCTCGGACGGGCCGTCGTCGCCGTCGCCGGACTCCACGGCCAGGACCCGGCCGGCGTCCGCGATGTCCGCCGCCGTGCGCTCCCAGGCGCGGTCGGTCAGCAGCAGCTCGGCGCCGGCCTCCGCCAGCACGCTCCGCAGCCGGTCCTCGGGGGCCCGGGTGTCCAGCGGTACGTACACCCCGCCCGCCTTGACGACCGCCAGCAGCGCCACCACCAGCTCCACCGACCGGTCCATCAGGACGGCGACCGGACGCTCCGGGCCGACGCCGTGGCCGATCAGCCGGTGGGCCAGCCGGTTGGCGCGGGCGTCCAGCTCCCGGTAGCTCACCGGGCCCGCCGCGCCGTCCAGGGCCGTCGCGTCCGGCGCACTCCGCACCCGGTCGGCGAAGAGCCCGGCCACCGTGGATTCGGGCAGCGGGACCGCGGTGTCGTTCCACTCCCGGAGCACCTGGTGGCGCCGCACCGAGGTGAGCATCGGAAGGCGTGCGGGCGCCCGGTCCGGGCCGTCGGCCATAGCCGTCAGCAGCACCGTCAGATACTCCGCCAGCCGCCGGGCGGTGGTCGTATCGAACAGCGCCGGGTCATAGCCGAGCCGCAGCGTCAGCTCAGCGCCGGGGTAGACCACCAGCGACAGCGGATAGTTGGTGGTCTCCACGCCCTCCAGCTCGCGCAGGGCCAGGCCGTGGGCGGCGGCGAGGTCGTCGCCGAGCGGATAGTTCTCGAAGACCACGATGGAGTCGAAGAGGTTCACCCGCTCGGGCAGACCGGTCCAGGACCGCAGCCGGGTGAGCGGTACGAAGTCGAACCGCCGGTCCTCGGTCTGCCCGGCCTGCACCGCGCTCAGCCAGGACAGCAGGGTGGAGCCGGCCGGCACCGTGAGGCGGGTCGGCACGGTGGTGATGAACAGCCCGTTCATCGTCTCCACGCCCGGCAGCTCCGGCGGCCGCCCGGACACCGTGGTCCCGAAGACGACGTCCTCGCGCCCGGACTGCCGGGCCAGCAGCAGCGCCCAGGCGCCCTGCACCACGGTGTTCAGGGTGAGCCCCTCGCCCCGGGCCAGCTCCTGAAGCCGGCCGGTGGTGGCGGCGGGCAGGGTGAGCCGGATGTCCTCGGTGGACTCGGCGTGATGGCTCTCGGTGGGCTCCCGGTCGTACGGCAGCGGGGTGGACTCCGTGAGGTCGCCGAGCCGGGCCCGCCAGTGCTCCTCGGCCGGGGCCCCGTCGCGCTCCCGCAGCCACGCCACATAGTCGCCGAACGGACGGCGGCCGGGCAGACCGGTGGCCAGAGCCGCGCCGGATGCCCCGTCACGTGCCCGCGCATGGCAGTGGAAGACATCCGAGAGCACCTGGAAGAGGCTCCAGCCGTCCAGGATCAGATGGTGGAACGTCCACACCACCTGGACCTCGGTGGCCGACAGCCGGGCCAGCGCCAGCCGCGTCAGCGGGGCGGCGGCCAGGTCGAGACCGCGCTCCCGGTCCTCGGCGAGGAACCTGCGCAGCTCCTCCCGGCGCTCGTCCGGCCCGGACAGATGACGCCAGTCGAGCAGGGTGACCGGGATCCGCACCCCGCGCTCCACCACCTGGACCGGCTCCGGCACCCCTTCCCACACCACGCGGGCGCGCAACACCTGCGTACGGTCGGCGACCCGCTGCCAGGCCGCGGCCAGCGCCGCCGGATCGGGCACCCCGTCGAGGACGAAGCTCAACTGCTGGAAATAGGCGCGCCGGTCGTCCTGGGCCAGGCTGTGGAACAGCATGCCCGCCTGGGTGGGGGTGAGCGGGTAGATGTCCTCCACCGTGCCGCCGTTCCCCGCCAGCCGGTCCACGGCCACCTGGTCGAGGGTGGCGAGCGGGAAGTCGGACGGGGTGCGGCCGCCCGCGCCGGGCGCGCTGCCGTGCCGGGCGATCTCGCACAGCGCCGCGCGGAACTCCTCGGCGAGCCGGGCGACCGTCTCCTCCCGGTGCAGATTCCCCGAGTAGAACCAGGTGAACTCCAGGTCGTCCCCCTCGACCCGGCCCACCACCTCCAGCGGATGCGGGCGCGGCGAGGCCGGGTCGGCGTCCAGGGCCAGTTCCCGGTGGAGACCCCGGAAGAGCCCGTCGCCACCGCCCGGCGCCTCGAACCGGCCGAGGTAGTTGAAGCTGATCCCGGCGGTGGGTCCGTCGGGAAGGCCCTGGCCATCGAGCAGATGGCGCCGCACCCCGTAGCCCAGACCACGCCGTGGCACGGCCCGCATCTGCTCCTTGACGGACTTGAGGACCTCGCCCCAGCCGCCCTCCGGGAGGTCGAGCGCCACCGGGAAGCGGGTGGTGAACCAGCCGACCGTACGGGACAGATCCAGGTCCGCGAAGAGCTCCTCGCGGCCGTGGCCCTCCACGTCCACCGGCACCCGGGCGCGCCCGGTCCAAAGGCGCAGTACCCGGGCCAGCGCGCTCAGCAGCACATCGTTGACCTGCGTCCGGTAGACCTCGGGCAGTGTCTGGAGCAGTGCGGCGGTCTCCTCCGGGCCGAGCCGGACGGTGACCGACCGGGCCGAGGCATAGGTGTTCGGCCCCTGGAGGTCCACCGGCAGCGAGGCGTCGCAGGCCCCGGCCAGGCCGGTCCAGTACGCCTCCTCGTCGGCGAACCCGCCCTCGGCCGCATGGGCGGTGAGCCGCAGCGCCCAGCGGCGCAGCGGGGAGGACTTCGCGGGCAGCCCGGCCCCCTCGTCCCGGGCCGCCCGCCGGTAGGCGCTGTCGAGATCCTCCAGGAGGACCCGCCAGGACACCCCGTCCACCACCGCGTGGTGAACGGTGAGATGGAGGACCGGACGCGGCCCGGCGTCCCGGTCGAGCACCGCGCGCAGCAGCGGTTCCCCGGCCAGGTCGAAGCGGCCCAGATGCGCGCCGCCGGTGGTGGTCAGCGGTACGCGGACGGCCGCCGCGTCCTCGATCCGCTGGTGCCAGCCGTCGTCCCGGCGGTGGAACCGGGAGCGCAGCGCGTCATGGTGTGCCACCAGCGCGTCCACGGCGTGCCGCAGCGCGTCCTCGTCCAGGTCCTCGGGCAGCACCAGGGAGATGGTCTGGTTGAAGTGGCCGGCCCGCTCGGGGTCGGTGGTGAACAGCCAGTGCTGAATGGGGGTCAGCGGCAGCTCCCCGGTGGCCGTCTGGTCCCCGTCGGAGCCGGGCGGCCCGGCCGGGGCCGTGGTGGTGTCCAGATGCAGGGCCAGCGCGGCGACCGTCTGGTGGCGGTAGACATCGCGCGAGGTGACGGCGAGCCCGACCTGCCGTGCCTGGGAGACCAGTTGGATGCTGAGGATCGAATCGCCGCCGAGGGAGAAGAAGTTGTCCTCCACGCCCACGCGCTCCACCCGCAGGACCCGGGCCCAGACCGCCGCCAGGGTCCGCTCGGTGGCGGTGCGGGGCGCCACATAGCCCGGTGCCGCGGCCTCGGCCCAGTCGGGTTCGGGGAGCCGGCCGCGGTCCAGCTTGCCGTTGGGGCTCAGGGGCATCCGCTCCAGGACGACGACCGAGGCGGGCACCATGTAGTCGGGCAGCGAACGCCGCAGGAGGCGCCGCAGCCCCGCCGGGTCCGGTACGGCGCCCGCGGCGGCCACCACATACGCGATCAGCCGCGTATGACCGTCCGCCTCCCTCGCGACGGCGGCGGCCTCGGCGATGTCGGGGTGGCGCAGCAGCGCCGTCTCCACCTCGCCCAGCTCGATCCGGAAGCCGCGGATCTTCACCTGGTCATCGGTCCGGCCCAGGTACTCCAGCCGGCCGTCGCTATTCCATCGGACCAGGTCACCGGTGCGGTACATCCGGCTGCCGGGCCGCCCGAAGGGGTCCGCGAGAAAGCGGTGGGCGGTCAGCCCGGGCCGCCGCAGATAGCCCCGGGCCAGGCCCTGCCCGCCCAGATACAGCTCACCGGTCACCCCGGGCGGCACCAGCCGGAGCGTCGGGTCCAGGACATAGGCGCGGGTGCCCGCGACCGGGCGGCCGATCGGCGGGGCCTGCGACGGCGCCTGCCCGTCGCAGAACCAGGCGGTGGCGTACACCGTGGCCTCGGTCGGCCCGTACAGATTGGCGATCCGGCAGGACGGCATGGCCTCCCGGACCTCCCGTACGGTCTGGGCGGGCAGCGCCTCGCCCGCCAGTACGACCGTCCGGGCCCGGACCGCCGGGGGATCCTCGCCCAGAAGCCGGGAGAACACCGAGGGCACCCCGCTGAGCAGCCCCTGCGCCCGCGGCCGCCCGTCCGGATCGGTGAGGGCGAGCAGATCCCGCACCACCTCCACGCTGCCGCCGGCCAGCAGCGGGCAGAGGATCTCGAAGACCGACACATCGAAGTTGAGCGAGGTCGAGGCGACCACATCGGTCAGCCGCTCACGGCCCAGCTCCGCCTCGGCCCAGGCCGCGAGCCCCGCCACGCCGCGGTGGGTGGCCACCACGCCCTTGGGCCGGCCGGTCGATCCGGAGGTGTAGATGACATACGCGGGATGGGCCGGGTCCAGCGGACGGATCCGCTCCCCGTCGGTGATGTCGCCGTCCGCGAGCCCGTCCAGTTCGGCGCGGACCGCCGGGGCGTCCAGCACCAGCGGTTCGGCGTCCGCGGGCAGGCAGCCGGCCGTTCCGGTGGTGGTGAGGATGGTCGAGGGCGCGGCGTCCTCCAGCATGAACGCGATGCGCTCGGCCGGATAACCCGGGTCCACCGGCAGATATCCGGCGCCCGACTTGAGCACCGCCAGCAGGACGACGACCAGCTCGGCCGAGCGGGGCAGGGCGAGGGCCACCAGCCGCTCGGGACCGGCGCCACGGGCGATGAGCAGCCGCGCCAGCCGGTTGGCGCGCCGGTTCACCTCGTCGTAGGAGAGGTCGGTGTCCTGGCAGGTCACGGCGGTGGCGGCCGGTCGCCGTGCCACCTGGGCGGCGAAGAGATCGGGCAGGGTGGCCTCGATGGGGGTCTGCTCCGGCCCGTTCCAGGCGTCGAGCATCGCATGCCACTCGGCGTCGGCCAGCATCCGCAAGCAGACCAGGGTGGCGCCCGGATCGGCCACCATGGCGGTCAGCAGCCGGTGCAGATGCCCGGCCATCCGCTCGATGGTGGCCACGTCGAACAGATCGGAGTTGAACTCGACGGTCAGCCCCAGCGAACCGTCGTCGCGGGGCAGGAACTCCAGCACCAGATCGAACCGCGCGGCCGGGCGCGGCAGGGAGTGCTCGGTGATCCGCACACCCGCCGCCTCCTGGGCGGGCACCATGGCGCTCTGCTGCACCACCAGCGCCTGCACCAGCGGATTGCGGCTGGGGTCGCGGCGCGGGGCCAGCTCCTCGACGACCCGCTCGAACGGCAGCCGGTCATGGCTGAAGGCGTCCAGCACCGTCTCGCGCATCGTGTCCAGGAACCGCTCGACCGTGCTGTCCCCGTCGACATCGGCGCGCAGCACCAGGGTGTTGACGAAGAATCCGGCGACCGACTCCAGCTCCTCGCGGTGGCGTCCGGCGGTGACGGTGCCGAAGGCGATGTCCCGCTGGCCCGAGTAGCGGGAGAACAGCACCGCGACGGCGGACGCGAGCAGGGTGAACAGCGTGGTGTCCCGCTCTCTGCCGAGCCGGGTCAGCCCTGCCACCAGCTCGGCGGGCAGCTCACGGCGGTGCACCTCGCCCGCCGTGGTGCGCACCGGCGGGCGCGGGCGGTCGGTGGGCAGCTCCAGCGTCTGCATCCCGGCCAGCCGGCCCCGCCAGTACTCCAGGTCGGCGTCGTCCGGGGCGATGGCGGGACGGCCACGCTCCCAGACCGCGAAGTCCGGGTACTGGAGGGCGGGTTCGGGGAGTTCGGCGGCGGTTCCGGACGCCTCTGCGGCGTAGAGCGCGGCCAGCTCGCGCACCAGCACCCCGACCGACCAGCCGTCGGTGACGATGTGATGCTGCGCCAGCAGCAGGATGTGCTCCTCGTCGGCGAGCCGGATCAGCAGCGCCCTGGTCAGCGGGCCCTGTCGCAGGTCGTAGGGGCGGTTCAGCTCGCCGGTCAGGGTGTGCTCGAGCGCCTCGGCGCGCTCCCGCGGCGGATGCCCGCCGAGGTCGACCCGGTCCAGCGGTACGGTCCCGTGCGCGGCCACCTGCTGCACCCCGTGCCCGTCCACGGTGGCGAAGGTGGTGCGCAGGGCGTCATGGCGGGCGGCGAGCCGGTCCAGCGCCCGGCGCAGCGCCGCCGCGTCCAGCGGGCCGTCGAGCCGCAGCCCGGCCCCGGTGTTGTACTCGGTGCCGCCGGAGGTCAGATCGTCCAGGAACCACAGCCGCCGCTGGGCGGAGGACAGCGGCAGCGGACGGTCGCGCGGCGCGGGCGGGATCGGCGCCTCGGGCGCCACGGGCCCGTCGGCGGCCCCGGCGGGCAGCCGGCCGGCCAGCCGGGCCACCGTCCTGGCGTCGAGCAGGTCGCGCAGCGAGAGCTCCACGCCCAGTTCGGCCCGGACGCGGGTGAGCAGCCGCACACCGAGGATGGAGTCGCCGCCCAGGCCCAGGAAGTCGTCCTCCACGCCCACCGTGTCCACCGGCAGCACCTCGGACCAGATACGGGCCAGGGCCTCCTCGGCCGGGGTGCGCGGGGCGATATGGCGCCAGTCGCCGCCCGGCGCGGAGCGCGGGGCGGGCAGCGCCTGCCGGTCGATCTTGCGGTGCGGGGTGAGGGGAAAGGAGTCCAGCACCACATAGGCGGACGGCACCATATGCGCCGGCAGCACCCGGGCCGCCGCGGCACGCACCTCCGCGGCCTTCGGCGGGGTCCCGCCGCTGGGCGGCACCACATAGGCGACCAGCCGCTTCTGACCGGGCTCGTCCTCCCGTACGGTGACCACGGCCGTGCCCACCCGGGGGTGGCGGGCCAACGCGGCCTCCACCTCGCCCAGTTCGATGCGGAAGCCGCGCAGCTTGACCTGGTGGTCGGCCCGGCCGAGGAATTCCAGTTCACCTTCGGCGTTCCAGCGGACCAGGTCCCCGGTGCGGTACATCCGGGAGCCGGGCGGGCCGAAGGGGCAGGCGGTGAACCGCTCGGCGGTCAGCCCCGGCCGGTCGAGATAGCCGCGGGCCAGGCCCGCCCCGCTGACGCAGAGCTCTCCCGTGGCGCCGACCGGCACCTGCCGCGCCGCCTCGTCCAGCACGAACACCCGGGTGTTGGGAAGCGGACGGCCGATCGGCGGCGCGCCGGAGCCCGCCGACAGGGCGTCCGTCCAGGTGGCCACGACCGTGGCCTCGGTCGGGCCGTAGGAGTTGACCAGCCGCCGCCCGGGCGCCCACAGGTCCACCAGATCGGCGGGGCAGACCTCCGCGCCCACGATCAGGGTGCGGAAGTCGGGCAGCCCGTCGTGGAGTTCCTCCGGGGGCACGGTCGCCAGCGCCGCCGGGGGGATCAGGGCATGGGTCACCCGCTTCTCCCGCAGCACCGAGACCAGCTCGGCGCCCAGCAGGGGCCCCTCCGGGGGCACCACCAGCGCCGCCCCGGCGAGCAGCGAGGAGCACAGCTCCAGCACGGAGGCGTCGAAGCTCGGCGAGGAGAACTGGAGCACCCGGTCGCCCGGCCGGACCCGGTAGTGGGCCGTCGTCGCGGCCGAGAAGTTCCCCAGACCGGCATGCGGCACCAGCACGCCCTTGGGCACACCCGTGGAGCCGGAGGTGTAGATGACATACGCGGGATGCTCGGGGAGCAGCGGGCCGAGCAGGTCTCCCCGGCCGGGCGCGTGATCGGGGCCCGCCCCGGCCGCCACCTCCCGGATCCGCGCCGGGTCGTCGAGCACGGCCACCGGCCGGGCGTCGGCCAGCATCATGGCGCGGCGCTCCTCGGGATGCGCCGGATCGATCGGGAGATACGCGCCGCCGGCCTTCGCCACCGCCAACTCGGCCACCACCAGTTCGGCCGAGCGGGGCAGGACCAGGGCCACCACCCGCTCCGGCCCCACGCCCTGCCCGATGAGGCGGTGGGCCAGCCGGTTCGCCCAGCGCTCGACCTCGCCGAAGGACCACTCGCGGTCGTCCGCCACCAGGGCCGGCGCCTCGGGGGTGCGCCTCGCCCATACGGCGAAGAGCTCGCCGAGCGGCGCGCGGGAGACGGCACGGTCCGTGGCGTTCCACGCCGCCGGAGGGAGGTCCGGGACATCCTGGGGTGCGGACACCGATGAGGTCGCGTAGTGGTCCGTCATGGCGGGGTGTGGCCCTTCAGAGCGGTTGAACGGGCGGATGGGTGACGGCTCGGGCCTTGTGGCGCCGAACCGGGGCGCCCGCACCCGGCCGGGGAGATGTGGGGAGACGACCGTGCGTGTGGGCGGTGGGGCCTCAGACCAGGGCGCTCTTACGGGCCATCCGGCCCGAGAGCTGGATCCGGTCGACGGCGCCGGTGCGCGGATCGCGGACGAAGCGCCCGCCGGGGATCCGGCGTCCGGAGGACGGGTCCACCAGATCGCAGGTGAGGTCCTCATGGCAGACCAGCGGCGCGGGGAGGTCGCCGTCCACGGACAGGGCGAGGCCACCACCGTCGCCCATGGTCACCTGGTACTCGATGTCGCCGTTGAGATAGATCCCGGTGCACTGCGAGGTCACGGCCATGGGGGTGGCCGAGTGACGCGGGGTGGGGCTGGCGGGCACCCGGACGCCGGTGACCTCGCCGAGGACATCGGTCAGTTCGTTCCACAGCTCGGTGCCGCCGCCCGCGTTGGCGGTGAAGCCGACCACCACCCCGGTCGCGGGATCGGCCCGCAGCGAGCACGAGGTGCCCTGGGCGTTGCCGTCGTGTCCGAACCACAGCGTCTCGCCGTGCCGGAAGAGCGCCCAGCCCAGGCCCCAGCCGTCGGCCAGCACACCGGGATCGGCGCCGGGCACGGGGCGGCGCATCTCCTCCGCCAGCTCATGGGGCGGCAACCCGCGCGGGCCGTCGCCGAGATGGGCCCGGCCCAGCGCCACCAGATCGAGGGCGCCGGCCCGCAGCGCACCGGCCGCGGCCTCGGCGGGGGCGAGGTTCTGCCGCACCGGTCTCGTTCTGCCCGTGGCCGTGTTGGCCGAGTGGCCGCGCGCGGTCGGCCGGTGCGGAGTGGTGGCGGTGCCGATGAAGGACGGCACGGTGCCCAGCGGATCGAGCAGCACCGACCGCATGGCCTCCTGCCAGCTCATCCCGGTGACCGCCTCGATCAGCCGGCCCGCCGCGACATAGCCCGCGTTGGAGTAGGAGAAGTCCGTGCCCGGGGGCATCACCAGGCTGCGGTCGGTGCAGTGGTCCAGCAGATAGCGCGCGGCGGTCACCGAGGCCACCTGGTCCGAGTCGGGCCCGGACGGCAGCCCCGCGGTATGGCTGAGCACCTGGCGCACCGTGCACGGCGGACCGCCCCGGCGCAGCTCCGGCACATGGTCGCCGAGCGGGTCGTCCAGCTCCACATCGCCGTCCGCCACCAGCAGCGCCACCACGGTCGCGGTGTACGCCTTGGTGACGGAGCCGATGGGCACGGCCGCCTCGGCGGTGAACGGCTCGCCGGTCTCCGCGTCCAGGACACCGGTCTCCACGGCGAGCGTCATCCCGCCGGTGTGTACGGCGAGTTGGGCGCCGGGCACCTGATGGGCGCGGGCCAGGGCGGTCAGCCGGTCCTCGAGGACGCGGCGTATCTTCGACCGCTCGACGGACGGTGCCGGGGTCGGACGTAACACGGTGCACTCCTTGCCGGGGGACGGAACGGGATGGGCGACAGGGGCCGGGTCATGGCAGTTGGCTCGTGGCCGTGACATCCCGGGGCACGATCGTGAAGCCCTGCCAGTGGGTGGGCATCGGGTCCTGGTCCTCGTCCCTGGGCACATGGTGGAAATCGACGCTGACCCAGGCGACCGGATCGGTGAGCTTCTCGTCGCCGGTGTACTTGTCGACCGAGGCGGCGCAGTCCGGGGCGGTGTTGCCGTAGGCCAGCCGCTCGCACTCCCGGTACTGCGTGAAGTACATGTCGTGGTGGGTGAATTCCTCGGTCTCCTGCGGACCCCGGTACTGATCGCTGTGGTGGTTGTCGATCTCCCAGGACTTGGCGTGGCCGTCGGAGTTCTCGGCCGTGGGGTTCACCACCCGCCAGAATCGGGTGGGCGCGAGGTCCGCCGCGGTCTCATGGGAGAGCACCGTGCGCCTGGTGGTGCGCTCGGCCGTACCGCTGCCCAGGTAGTCGTACTGCTCCACGGTGTTCGCCGACTGTCCGTCGACGTCGAAGTCCAGCCGCCAGAAGATGTTGTGCGAGTGGTTCTCGCTGAACCGGGTGGAGCCCACCCCGGTCGGCCAGCCGCTGCTCGCGTCGGAGAACTGGAACGGCGAGAGGCTCCCGGTGGCGCCCGACCGGGGAGTGATGGAACCGTCGTCCGAGAAGCGCCACTCGGTGATGTAGTCGTACCAGCCGATCTCGGAGACCGAGAAGACGACCAGGTCGGTGCCGTGCAGCACGCCCTTCTCCACCGCGCTCTTGTAGGCGAACGGCCGGGGCTGCTCCTCGGCGCACAGCACGGGGGTGTCCCGGAAGTCGTGCAGCCGCCCGTCGGGGCAGTCCTTGGCGCTGAGCGGGGTGAGTGTGCCCTGCTCCAGATCGCCGAAGCCGATCGCGGACACGTCGTAGAAGCGCGGCCGGCCGCTGTCGTAGGGCACATGCACCTCGGCGAGCGAGGCGCTCTTGAGGACCCGGGTGGGGGCGCCGCGGTTCGGGGTGTAGGTCACATCGCTGAGCACCGCACCGGTGTTGCGGTCGATGTCCCAGCACATCTGCCACCGGGCACCGTTCTTCAGGGTGGTGTCGATGCGATCCGCGGCGGGGCAGGACGGCGCCGCCGAGGCCCTCGGGGGTGCGGCGGACGCCGGGCCCGGCACCCACAGGGCCAGCAATCCCACCACGGCGACCAGCACACGGGCACGCCGAAACAGACTGGACACGGACGAAGCCCCCCTCACAGGCCGATGACGGCGGCGCGCCTGGCCGACAGATCGATGACGATCCGGCTGGTGTCGATCCACTTGCCACCCGGAAGGCGCACGAAGAGCTGCACACACCGGTGCTCACCGCATCGGGACACCTTCCGGGCGCCGTCCACCCCCTTGGCGCGGGAGCCGAGGAACGACATGCTCTGGAGGCGCAGTTGGGAGGGCGAGGTCAGCCGCTTCCCGGTCTGCGAGGTGTAGGAGTCGCGCATCCCCGGGCCGAGCCGGCGGTCGGCCAGGACGACCTTCACCGCCTCACGGGCCTCGGCCAGGGTGGGAGGCGGCTGGACGCCGTGCTGCCGGGCGGAGTCGAGGACCTTCTTGGAGCGCAGATCCACCAGCCGGGTGATGAGGGTGTCCGAGGCGTAGTCGTAGAGCTGGACCTCGGCCCGGCTGTCCGGGGCGGAGGAGGCCGACTTGGGTCGGGGCGGACGGCGGGTGTCCAGCGGCTCGGCGCCAAAACCGCCCGCGGCGTTCCGCTCCCCGCCCGCGGTGTCCTTCTCAGTGTCCTGGCCGCCCCGCGCGGGCGCGGTCCCGGGCCGGGCGGTGGCGTCGATGGCGATGCGGGACGCCTCACGCGACTCCCCGGGTGTCAGCCGGCCGGAGTGCGAGGCGACGACGGCCGCCGGCTCCGGGGCATCGGACGCGGGCGATCCGGCCGTCCGGAGGGCGGCGATCCCGCCGCCCGCCAGCACCGCCGTCAGACCCAGTGCCGCGGACACGCGCCATCGCGGATGACGGCGCCCCCTCGTATCGTCCGCGCCCCTGTCAGTGGCGTTGTCTCTCATCACCCAGCCGTTTCCGTTGTCGGTCAGGAGAGCCCGGTGGGGCTCGCGGTGACAGCACTCGGCCGGATCCCGATTTGTCGCTGGTGCGTTTCCCGTCCATACCGACGGGATTCAAGCCGCTGACGACGGCTCGCGCGGACCCCCCGGACACTTCGCTGTCCACTGATGGCTCACGCTTTCACCACTCCGGGCGGCGTAACAGTCGCATTTGTCATCAAGCGGCTGTGAGAAACGCATGTCTCGATGGGGGGCCGAACGGCCGCAAAGCGATGACAGGGAAGGCCCGTTGGAGGCCGCTCTGCCATCATGCTCACATGAGCCATTCGATCACCATTCGATGTGACATCTGTGGCGCCACGCATTCCTCCTCCGCGGCCGACAGCATCGGTGCGCTCCGCGAAGCCATCGTCAAAATGAGCTGGTCCAGGGCGCGATGGGATGACCGGGTGATCGATATGTGCGGTGGGTGCGGCGTCCGGGAAAAGGCGCCGAGCAAGCCCGGACGACGCTGCGGTTCCTGTGAGGGGGGCGAACTTTTCGATGCCCTCGGACACGACAGAATCGGACATCGTTTGGCCAATGCATTACTCAGAGCTGGTATCGATAATCTCGAACTACTCTCCAGTTTCTCCGCGCGCCAGCTTCGCGATCTGG
Source organism: Streptomyces sp. CY-1 (assembly GCF_047218265.1). Taxonomy (NCBI): domain Bacteria; kingdom Bacillati; phylum Actinomycetota; class Actinomycetes; order Kitasatosporales; family Streptomycetaceae; genus Streptomyces; species Streptomyces sp. CY-1. The sequence goes on along the minus strand of NZ_CP178393.1, from coordinate 786,939 downwards.
AGGGCATCGGCGCCGTGAGCGCACACCACGCACTCAATCGTCTGCACTCCGCACCGAGCGAAAGGCCATCGTGAACGAATATTCCACCGGAACATCCGCGCGGCCCACTCTGTACAGCGGCCCGCGCCACCGGGTGCTGTGGGTGGTGGGCGTGGTGTTCTCCGCCGGGCTGCTGGCGCCGCTGTTGTTCCTCGGCGCCGCCCGTAAGGGGATCGTGCCGCCCACCGTGCCCGCCGGGTACGCGGTGGCCATCTATCCGATCGCGCTCGGACGCCAATGGCTGCCCGACCCGGGCAACTGGATCTCATGGACACTCGCGGCCGTGGTCCTCACCGCGGCCGTCCATGCCGCGCTCCTGGACACCGGCCGTACACCCGGCGGTTGACCGTCGGGCGCGGGCCTCAGCCCTGTGCGGTGGGGCGGACCACGATCTCGCCGACGTCGACACCGGACGGCTGCTCGATGGCGAACGCGATGGCGCGGGCGATGGCGTCCGGGGAGATCGCGATCTTGTCCATGCCGGCCTGGATCTCGCTCCTCGCGCCCGGATCGGTGATGGAATGCGCGAGCTCCGTCCGGATGTACCCCGGCGAGACGGTGGTCACCCGCAGCGACTCGCCCGCCTCCTGGCGCAGCCCCTCGGAGATGGCGCGTACGGCGTTCTTGGTCCCGGCGTAGACCGACATCGTCGGGACGATTTTCAGCCCGGCGGTGGAGAGGGTGTGGACGAAATGCCCGAAGCCCTGCTCGCGGAAGACGGGCAGGGCCTCGGCGATGCCGTACAGCACGCCCTTGACGTTGACGTCGACCATCTCCTCCCAGTCCTCGACACGCAGATCGTCGAGGGCGGAGATCGGGCTGATACCGGCGTTGCCGACCAGTACATCGAGCTTTCCGTACCGCTCGCGTGCCGTCGTGACCAGCCGGGACAGATCCGCGCGCCGCTTGACATCGGTGACGACGGGGACGGCCTCGCCGCCCGCCTCGGTGATCCGCGCCGCCAGCGCCTCGATGCGGTCCGACCGCCGCGCGGCGAGGACGACCTTGGCACCGCGCTCGGCGAGGAGCAGGGCGGTGGCCTCGCCGATGCCGCTGCTCGCGCCCGTAATGGCGATGACCTTGCCTTCGATACCGGACATCATGGGGAGTCCTTCCAGGGGGATTGCGGGAGAAAGCGGGGGAGGCGGCGATGGCCTACAGTGGGAACCGGAGCCGCCTCCACTTCACTCGACACACACTAAGTGGATGCGCCTCCACTTAGCAACCGGGGAATGAGGAGAGCCGCCGATGGTCAGGGATCCAGGGCGTCCGCTGCGGGCCGACGCACAGCGCAACCGGGAGAAGATCCTCTCCGCCGCGGTGCGGGTGTTCGCCGAGGAAGGGCTGGACGCCCACCTCGAGCGCATCGCCAAGGAGGCGGGTGTGGGCACCGGCACCCTCTACCGGAACTTTCCGACCCGCGAGCTGCTGATCGAGGCCGCCTACCGCAATGAGCTGGCCCGGCTCTGCGATGCCGCCCCCGAGCTGCTGGCGACCCTGCCCCCGCGTGAGGCGATGCGCGCGTGGCTGGGCTGCTTCATGGACTACGCGAACGCCAAACTGGGCATGGCGGACGCGTTGCGGGGCGTCGTCGCGTCGGGCGTCAATCCGTACGCCCAGAGTCACGAGATGATCCAGGGCGCTCTCTCCCGGCTGATGGACGCCGCCGTCACGGCCGGGGTGATCCGGTCCGACATCAGCGCGACCGACATGTTCGCCGCCCTCACCGGCATCGCCCTCGCCTCGGGAAAGCCCGAACAGCGGGAGCAGGCCGACCGGCTTCTCGACCTCACCCTGGACGGACTGAGCGCCGGATCCCGCCAGTAGCGCCGGACCTCGTCAGTATCGCCGGACTCCGCCAGTAAAGATTTCTGAGTTTTCAGTACAGACTCTTGTGCCAGCCGCTCAGCGCTCTTAGCGTGTCCGGCCATGGAGAACGAACACCCCACGGACCGGGTCGCCGGTACCGGCGACGAGTCCGTAGGCGACCGGCTGCGTGCGCTGCGCAAGGCACGACGGCTGACGCTGCGGACCGTCGCCGAGGCCGCCGCGATCAGTGAGGGCTATCTGAGCCAGATGGAGCGCGGGCAGGCCAACCCCAGCATCGCCACCCTCCAGCAGGTCGCCGCCGCGCTCGGCCTGAAGGTGGCCGACCTGTTCGGCGACGACTTCACCAGCGGCCCCAGCGTGCTGCGCGCCGAGGAGGCGCCCCGGCTCGCCCTCGGAGTGCTCGGCGGGCGCAAGTTCCGGCTGACCCCGGGACCGCAGCACCATCTCGAGGTGTTCCTGGGGGAGTTCGACGCCCATGGCTCCACGGGGGAGACCCTCTACAGCCACGGCGACTCGGAGGAGTTCCTCTACGTACTCGAGGGCACGGTCTCCCTCCAGCTCGGCGACCGCTCCTTCACCCTCGGGGCCGGTGACAGCATCCGCTACTCCTCCGCCGTACCGCACCGGCTGAGCGAGACGGCCGCGGCGGCCGCCCGGGTGCTGTGGGTGATCAGCCCACCCAGCTACTGACCCGCACCCCTGGGTCCAGGCTCCTCGGTCCACCCTCCTCGATCCGCGACGAAACCGGGGCCATCCCCAGGCCGCCCGACCAGCGGCCGTACGACCACGATTGGCTGAGTACCGCAGTGCTGAACGGAAATGTGTCCTTCTGGTACCGCCAGACCGGCTTCCCCGAACGGCGTCCGCCCCTCGACGGCGACCTCGCCACCGATGTGTGCGTCGTGGGCGCGGGCTTCACCGGGCTGTGGACCGCGTACTACCTCAAGCAGGCCGCCCCCGATCTCGATATCACCGTCGTGGACCGGGAGTTCGCCGGATTCGGCGCCTCGGGGCGGAACGCCGGCTGGCTCAGTTGCAAGATCGCCGGATCGGCCGGGACCTATGCGAGGAAGCGCGGGCGCGAGGCCGTCATCGCCCTCCAGCGGGAGATGATCCACACCGTGGACGAGGTGATCTCGGTGGCCCGTACCGAGGGCATCGAGGCCGACATCGTCAAGAGCGGCTATCTCACCGTCGCCCATGGCGCCGCCCAACTGCCCCGGCTGCGCACCGCGTACGACCAGATGCGGCACTGGGGCGCACAGGACCTGGAGTGGCTGAGCGCACCCCGGGTCGCCGAGCGGCTGCGCCTGGACGGGGCGTTGGGCGGATACCACAATCCGCACTGCGCCCGGGTCCACCCGGCCAAGCTGGTGCGGGGCCTGGCCCGCGCGGTGGAGGCGCGGGGCGTACGGATCCTGGAGTCCACCCCCGTCACCGCCATCGCCCCCGGCCTGGTCAGCACCCCGTTCGGCACCATCCGCGCGGGCCGGATCGTCCGCGCCACCGAGGGGTTCACCAGCGGCATCGACGGAGAGCGGCGCACCTGGCTGCCGATGAACTCCTCGATGATCGTCACCGAACCGCTCCCCGACGAGCTGTGGAAGCGGGTCGGCTGGGCGGGGCAGGAACTCCTCAGCGACGCCACCCACGCCTACACCTACGGACAGCGCACCGCGGACGGCCGGATCGCCATCGGCGGCCGCGGCGTGCCCTACAAGTTCGGCTCCCGCACCGACCGGGTCGGACAGACCAGCGCGGACACCGTGCGCGCCCTGCGGCGGATCCTCACCGGCCTCTTCCCGGACACCGCCGAGGCCGCCATCGACCACACCTGGTCGGGGGTGCTGGCCGTACCCCGCGACTGGTGCGCCTCGATCGACTACGACCCGGCCACCGGTCTCGGCTTCGCGGGCGGATACGTCGGCCATGGCGTGGCCGCCACCAACCTCGCCGGACGCACCCTGTCCGATCTGCTGCTCGGTCGTTCCACCGAGCTGACCGCGTTGCCCTGGGTCGGCCACCGCACCCGTCGATGGGAGCCCGAACCGTTCCGGTGGATCGGGGTGCACGGCATGTACGCCGCGTACCGCGCCGCCGACCGCTCCGAGTCCTCCGGCCGCACCACCACATCACCCATCGCCCGTCTCGCCGACCGCATCTCTGGACGCTGACCATGAGCAAGCCCACCGCCACCGCCGCGGCCACGGACCGCGCCCCGGCCACCGACCGCGAGCGGACCGCCCGCAAGGCGGGTCTCGCCTCGTTCATCGGCACCACCGTCGAGTGGTACGACTTCTACATCTACTCCACCGCGTCCGCGCTCGTCCTCGGCAAGATCTTCTTCGGCGGCGGCGGTGGCACCACCGGCGCGCTGGAGGCGTTCGGCAGCCTGTGGCTCGGATTCCTCGCCCGGCCGATCGGCGGCATCGTCTTCGGTCACCTCGGCGACCGGATCGGCCGGAAGAAGACCCTGGTCACCACGTTGCTGATGATGGGTATCGCCACCACCTTGATCGGGCTGCTCCCCGGCTACGACGAGGTCGGTGTCGCCGCGCCCATCGCGCTGGTGCTGCTGCGCATGGTGCAGGGCATCGCGGTCGGCGGCGAATGGGGCGGCGCCGTCCTCATCGCCAGCGAACACGCCCCCAAGGGGAAGGCATTGTCGTTCGGCGCCTTCGCCCAGCAGGGGTCACCGGCCGGATCGATCCTGGCCACCGGGATGTTCGCGCTGCTCACCCAGCTTCCGGACGACGACTTCGACGCCTGGGGCTGGCGCGTTCCGTTCCTCTTCTCCGCCGTGATGGTGGTCATCGGCCTCGTCGTGCGCCTCAAGGTCGAGGAGTCCCCGGAGTTCGCCCGGCTGCGCGACGAGAAGCGGGTCGCGAAGGTCCCCCTGCGGGAGCTGGTCACCCGCCACCCCGGAACCCTCGCCCTCGGCGTGCTCGCCAGCTCCATCGGCATCGCCGCCACCTACTTCATCACCACCTTCGTCCTGTCCTGGTCCACCGGCAGCCTTGGCATGGAGCGCTCCACCATGCTGAACGTGCTGCTCGTCTACAGCGTCATCCAGTTCTTCACCCAGCCCTTCGGGGTGCTGCTGGCCGACCGCTTCGGCCCGCGCCGCACCGTGGCGGCCCTGCTGAGCCTCAACTTCGCGCTGGTGCCCGTGATGTACGCGTGTGTCTCGACGACCCAGCCGGTCATCGTGGGGCTCGGCATCTGTCTGCTGGGCATCACCGGCGCGATGAACTACGCGATCCTGGCCGGACTGCTCGCCGCCGCCTTCCCGATCTCCGTGCGCTACACCGGTATCTCCCTCTCCTACCAGCTCTGTTCGGCGCTCATCGGCGGTACGGCGCCCCTGGTCGGCGAGTGGCTCCTGCGCTCGACCGGCGGCTCGATCGTGCCGGTCGTGATCTACCAGATGGCGCTGGTGGCGGTGTCCCTCATCTGCTCCCTGGCACTGCTGAAACGCTCACGAGAGGCGTAGCCACGGCGGGCGCCGCCCACGGGGTAGCCACGGCGGGCGCCGCCCACGGGGCGGCACCTTCCGGCCCAGCCTAGGAGTAGCGCGGCCACCTTACGGGCTCCGGATGCCGCTTTCCCCGGTCTAGGCTCGATTTCATGGACAGCGAGAACCCTCTGGGGCGCTTTCTGCGCGCCCGCCGTGAACTGGTCCGGCCCGAGGACGTGGACATCCGGCCCGCCGGCCGGCGCCGGGTGGCGGGACTGCGCCGCGAGGAGGTCGCCCTGCTGGCGGGGGTCAGTACCGACTACTACATACGGCTGGAGCAGGGCCGGGAGCGGCATCCCTCGGCGCAGGTGACCGAGGCGCTGGCCCGGGCCCTGGTGCTGGAGGAGGACGCGGTCGCCCATCTGCACCGGCTGGCCCGTCCGGCCCCCGCCCGACGCCGCCCGGCCGCGCGGCGGGAGCGGGTGAGCCCGACCCTGCTGCGGATGATGGAGGGCTGGCCGCGGACACCGGCCGTCGTCCTGGGGCGCTGTCTGACCGTACTGGCCCACAACACCCTGGGCAGGGCCCTGTTCGACGGGCATACCCACAGCCGGGACCTGATGCGGCTGGTCTTCCTCGACCCGGACGCGCGGGAGTTCTACCCCGACTGGGAGCGGGTGGCGGCCAACACCGTCGCCGGGCTCCGCGCGGCGGCCGGGATCGACGAAGAGGACCCCGAACTGATCGCAGTCGTAGGCGAGTTGTCGCTGAAGAGCGAGGCGTTCCGGCGGCTGTGGGCCCGCCATGACATCCGTCAGAAGACCCATGAGACCAAGCGCTTCCGGCACCGCCTGGTCGGGGAGCTGACGCTGGAGTACGAGGCGCTGACCGTGAACAGCGCCCCCGGTCAGCAGCTCATCGTCTACCAGGCCGAACCGGGCAGCCCGTCCGAACAGGCGCTGTCCCTGCTGGGCAGCCTCGCCGCCGACGCGGTGGAGACGCCCCACGACACCATGAGCACCACGACGAAGGACTCTTCCGCATGAGCGTGATCGACTCGCCCGTCTGGTTCATCACCGGCTGTTCCACCGGTCTGGGCCGGGCACTGGCCACCGCCGTCCTCGACCATGGCCACCGCGCGGCGGTCACCGCCCGCGACCCCGGGCAACTGGCCGACATCGTCGCCGGGCACGGGGACCGCGCGCTGGCCCTGGCACTCGACGTCACCGACAAGGACCAGGTGGCGGAGGCCGTCAAGGAGGCGGAAACCGCCTTCGGCCCCATCGACGTACTGGTCAACAACGCGGGCTACGGCTATCTCGCCGCTCTCGAGGAGGGCGAGGACGAGGAGGTCCGGGCCCTGTTCGACACCAATGTCTTCGGCCTGGTGGACGTCACCCGGGCGGTGCTGCCGGGCATGCGCGCCCGCCGCGCCGGCCACATCGTGAACATCTCCTCCCTCGGCGGCCTGGCCGCCTTCGGCGCCACCGGCTACTACCACGCCACCAAGTTCGCCGTGGAGGGCCTCTCCGAATCGCTCGCCGCCGAAGTGGCCCCGCTGGGCATCAAGGTGACGATCGTCGAACCCGCCGCCTTCCGCACCAACTGGTCCGGCCCCTCCATGCGGCAGTCCGCCGTCACCATCGAGGACTACGCCGAGAGCGCGGGCGCGCGGCGCACCAGCACCCTGGCCACCTACGGCCACCAGCCCGGGGACCCGGCCCGGGCGAGCGAGGCCATCATCGGCGCGGTGGAGGCGGCGGAGCCCCCACTGCGGCTGCTGCTGGGCAAGGCCGCCTACGACATCGCCCAGGCCAGGCTGGACTCCCTCAGGGCCGGCTTCGACGCCTGGCGCGATGTCACCCTCGGAGCCGACTACCCCGTCGCCGCGACGTCCTAGGGCCGTCCGGCGGATCGTGACGGCTGCGGCAGTGTTCCCCTCCCCGCCCCTTCCCACAGCCCCGAAATGCGGCTCCACCGCGTGGCAGGGGCCCCGCCCCTGGACTCGGGGTCTGGGGCAGAGCCCCAGTTGCGGGAAGGGGCGGGGAGGGGAACAGCCCGCGCTCCTTGGCCCCGCCGGCCCTCAGCGCCCCCGCATGCGGCGGCCCCACCGGCGCAGCAGCCCCCGCCGGGTCCGGGAAGCCCGCGCTCCAAAGGGCCGACGGTCCCCCGGACCGGCGGCGGCGTGGCTCGGCGTCCACTGACCGTCGGGGGAGAGGATCGGCGCCTTGCGCTCCGCCTGTGCCAGGATCTCGTGGTGGGAGTCATGGGCGGTCACCCGGAACGCCTCGTCATGGGAGGCCAGGGCCGCCCGCAGGGCCGCGCCGGTCGCGCCTCGCCGACGGGCGAGGGACGCCACCCAGCCGAGGAAGCCCATGAGCGCGGCGAGCACCCCGGCGACGATCAGATACGGCAACGCATCACCCATGGGCCGAGGTTACCTGTAGCCGCACCTCGTCGAGGAACCCCAATTCGAGGCGGCTCAGCCGCCCAGGGTCGGCGATCACCTCGTACGCGGTGATCCGCTCGTCCTCGACGGTGAGGGTCAGGGCGAGCAGCAGCCGGCCGCGCGGGGCCACGACGATCCCCACCGCCCCGTTGATCAGCGCGGGCTCCGCCAGCCGCGACCTCGGCGCGAACCCGGCGGTCTCCTCCGCCACCGCCCGCGCACCGCGGGCCACCGTCGGCGCCCCCTCGGGCAGGGCGGCGCGGTCGGCACGCCGTACGACATCCGGGTCCAGCACCGCGAGCAGCGCCGCCATGTCCCCGCCCCGCGCGGCGGCGAGGAAGGCGTCGACGGTGCGCCGCTGCCGGTCCAGTTCGGAGCGGGGCACCGCCGCGACCCCCCGTACCTTCTGGCGGGCGCGGCTGGCGAGCTTCTTCGCGGCGACCGGTGACCGCTCCACGATGGGCGCGATCCGGTCGAACGGCACCGCGAACACATCGTGCAGCACAAAGGCGACCCGCTCGGCCGGGCCCAGCGTGTCCAGCACCACGAGCAGCGCCCTGCCGACCGAGTCGGCCAGCACCGCCTCCTCCTCCGGATCGCCGCCGTCCCCGGCCTCCCGGGCCAGGTCGGGCAGCTCCGGCCCGACAGGTTCCTCCCGGCGCGCGGTGCGGGAGCGCAGCATGTCCAGGCAGATCCGGGAGACGACCGTGCGCAGCCAGCCGGACAGGTTCCCGACCGCCTCGGCGTCGGCGCGGCTGAGCCGCAGCCAGGTCTCCTGGACGGCGTCGTCGGCCTCGCCGAGCGAGCCGAGCATCCGGTAGGCGACCGCCCGCAGCGGGCCGCGGTGCTTCTCGAACCGCTCCGCCAGCCCGTCCTGCGGGTGCTGCCCGTCCCCCGGCTTCCGCCCGTCCATCGGTCACCTTTCCTCGCCGCGCTCCGTCACCTCTTCAGACGTATCCCACGCGGCCGGGGTGACCAGGCCGAGGTGACGAGGAGAAACACACCATGAGCACCACCTGTCCGACAGTCCTGGACCAGCCACTGCTGCGCCCCGCGGACCTGGGGGACCTCCGGCTGCCCAACCGGGTGGTGATGGCCCCCATGACCCGGGCCCGGGCCACGGGTAGGGGGCTGGTCCCGAACGGTATGCACGCGGCCTACTACGGCCAGCGGGCCGGGGCCGGGCTGATCATCACCGAGGGGACCTGGGTCAGCGAGCGGGCCATCGGCTTCCCGAACGTTCCCGGCGTCTACAGCGAGGAGCAGGTCGGCGGGTGGCGGCGGGTCACCGACACCGTCCACGCCCTCGGCGGCCGGATCGTGCTCCAGCTATGGCACACCGGCGCCGCCTCGCACCCGGACCACCTCGGGGGAGCGCTTCCGGCCGGCCCCTCGGCGGTCGATCCCCGGGAGCGCTCCTACACGCCCGGCGGGCCCAAGGAGACGGTCACCCCGCGGGAGATGACGATCACGGAGATCCGGGAGACGGTCGCGGACTACGGCGCCGCCGCGGCGAACGCCCGCCGCGCCGGTTTCGACGGAGTCGAGATCCACGCCCTCGGCTCGTTCCTGATCCCGCAGTTCCTCAATCCGCGGCTGAACCGCCGCCACGACGCCTACGGCCACGACCCGGCCGGACGGCGGCGGCTGCTGGTGGAGATCGTCGACGCGGTGGCCGCGGCCTGGGACGGCCGCCGGGTGGGCGTCCGTCTGTCGCCGTACTGGACCGCCGAGCGGTTCACCGCCGATGAGCGGACGCTCGCCGAGTACGACGCGCTCGTGGCGGAGCTGAGCGACCAGCCCGTGGCCTATCTGCATCTGCGGGGACCGGCCCCCGCCGCGCCGGGCGCCGCCCCCGGCCACGACGCCTTCGCCCGCTACCGGCGCCTCTTCGACGGCCCGCTGATCGTCAACCATGGCTTCGGCCGGGAGAGCGGGAACGCGGTGATCGAGGCGGGGCTCGCGGACGCCGTCTCCTACGCCACGCACTTCGTGGCCAACCCCGACCTGGTGGCCCGGTTCGCCCTGGACCACGAGCCGGCGGCGGGCGACCCGGGGACGTACTACACCGGCGGGGCGGGCGGCTACATCGACTATCCGGTGGTGACCGAGTGACGGCGTCAGGCGTTGAGGACGCCCGAGCCGAGCAGTCCGAACAGCGCCAGACCGATGACGATCCGGTAGATCACGAAGGCGTTGAACGAATGCTTGGCGACGAACTTCAGCAGCCAGGCGATCGAGGCGTAGGCCACGGCGAAGGACACCACCGTGCCCACCGCGAGCGGCACCGTGCTCACGCCACCGCCCATGGCGTCCTTGAGTTCGTACAGACCGGCGCCGGTCAGCGACGGAATGCCCAGGAAGAAGGAGAGCCGGGTGGCGGCCAGGCGGTCCAGGTCGAGGATGAGGCCGGTGGACATCGTGGCGCCCGAGCGGGAGAAGCCGGGGAAGAGCAGCGCGAGGATCTGCGAGGAGCCGACCAGCATCGCGTCCTTGAGGCTGGTGTCGTCCTCCCCGCGCTTGTGACGGCCCATCTGGTCGGCCAGCCACATCAGCCCGCTGCCCACGATCAGCGAGGCGGCCACCACCCACAGGGAGGCGAGCGGGCCTTCGATCAGCGGCTTGGCCGCCAGGCCCACGACCACGATGGGGATCGTGGCGTAGATGACCCACCAGGCGAACTTGTAGTCGTGGTGGTACCGCTCCTCGCGGTTGACCAGCCCCCGGCCCCATGCGGTGGCGAAGCGCCGGATGTCGCGGAAGAAGTACAGCAGGACGGCGGCGATGGCACCGACCTGGATCACGGCGGTGAAGGCGACGACGGACTTGTCGTCCACCGGGATGTCCATCAGCCCCTCAGTGATCTTGAGGTGGCCGGTGGAGGAGACCGGGAGGAACTCCGTGACCCCCTCGACGACGCCGAGAACCACGGCCTGTCCGATGTTGATCGCGCTCACGTGATCCGTCCCGCCGGTGTCTTTCCGCAACCAGTGAATGTCTACGAGACTGTAGACGATGGATCGGGAAGGTGACCAATCGACGGGCGGCCCACGGCGGTCCGCCGCGAGAGTGGGGGAGGGGCGGCTCCGACATCATCCGGGCATCGCCGCGGCCCGTGCCCGTGGAGAGAAGGGCACGGGCCGCCGCGGCCGAAAAGGGTCAGGCGGCCGGACCGGAACCGCTGAGCAGGCTCCGTACGCCGGTGGCCGAGAGGGTGACGGCCTCCGGGGCACCCGCGTCGATGGTCAGGGAGAGCTCCTCGGAGGGCCATCCCTGGGCCAGCGCGCCCAGCGGCACCAGGTGGTACCGCTCGATCTGGGGCAGGGCCTGGTGCATCCGGGCCGGAGTGGTGAAGACCGGTACGAGCTGAGCCCCGTCCTCCTGCTGGAACACGGGCAGGGTCACGGCCTGGGGGTCGGTCTCCTCTCCGCTCTCGGCGGAGGGGAGGAGGACCTCACTGTTGGCAAGGGTGTTCAGCGCCGACTCGTCCGCCCGGTCGGCCGCCAGCTCGCCGAGGGCCTGCTGGGTGGCGGAGACGTTTTCATCGGAAGGGCTGGTCATGATTCCGTCCATGGATCGGGTTTTGGGTCTTCATGGGTTTCTGGGTCCCAGAGCGACTGGTTTTCAACAGCCGCGGCTGGCTCGAATACCCCGCCTCATGGAACTCACACGTCCACCTCGGGCACGATTCTTTCCCCGGGGCCCGACGGGGCCCGATATGGCCCGCCCGGAAAGGTGCCCCGGGCTACGACCTAGGTGCCCCGGGCTACGACCTGGCCCAGCCCAGCGACCGCTCGACCGCCCGCCGCCAGTTCTCGTACTCCGCCTCCCGCCGCGCGGGATCCATCGTGGGCATCCACTGGGCCGCGCGGTGCCAGTTGCGCCGCAGCCCCTCCAGATCGGGCCAGTAGCCGGAGGCGAGCCCGGCGGCGTAGGCGGCCCCTAGGGAGACGGTCTCGGAGACCATGGGGCGCACCACGGGCAGGTCCAGGACATCGGCCAGGAACTGCATCAGCAGATTGTTCGACGTCATCCCGCCGTCCACCTTGAGCTGCCGCAGCGGTTGGGGCGAGTCCGCGTTCATGGCGTCGACCACCTCCCGGGTCTGCCAGCCGGTGGCCTCCAGGACGGCCCGGGCCAGATGTCCCTTGGTGATGTACGAGGTGAGCCCGACGATCACTCCGCGCGCGTCGCTGCGCCAGTGCGGGGCGAAGAGCCCGGAGAAGGCGGGGACGATATAGCAGCCGCCGTTGTCCTCGACGCCGCGGGCCAGGGTCTCGATCTCGGGGGCGCTGTGGATCATGCCCAGGCGGTCGCGGAACCACTGCACCAGCGAGCCGGTGACGGCGATCGGGCCCTCCAGGGCGTAGACCGTCGGCTCGTCGCCGAGCTTGTAGCCCACCGTGGTCAGCAGCCCGTGCCGGGACCGTACGAGCTCGGTGCCGGTGTTGAGCAGGAGGAAGCTGCCGGTGCCGTAGGTGCACTTCGCCTCGCCGCCGGCGAAACACGTCTGTCCGAACAGCGCCGCCTGCTGATCGCCGAGCGCGGCGCAGATCGGGACCTGCGGCAGCAGCGCGCGGGCCATGCCGTAGCGCTCGGCGGAGGGACGGATCTCCGGCAGCATCGCCCGGGGCACATCGAAATAGGCCAGCAGCTCATCGTCCCAGGTCAGGCTGCGGATGTTCATCAGCATGGTGCGGCTGGCGTTGGTGGCGTCGGTGAGGTGCAGCCCGCCGTCGGGCCCGCCGGTGAGGTTCCAGATCAGCCAGCTCTCCATCGTGCCGAACAGCACGTCCCCGCGCCCCGCGCGCTCGCGCAAACCGTCGACATGGTCGAACAGCCAGCGCAGCCGTGGCGCCGAGAAGTAGGTCGTGGGGGACAGTCCGCAGCGTTCGAGGAAGAAGTCGTCACCGGTGGTCCGCCGCAGCTCCTCGACATAGCCGCTGGTACGGGTGTCCTGCCAGGTGATGGCGTGGCACACCGGATCGCCGGTGCGCCGGTCCCAGACCACCGTGGTCTCGCGCTGATTGGCGATGCCGATGGCCGCGATCTGCTCGGGCCCGATCCCCGCGCCCTCCAGGGCCCGGGGCACGACGACCCGGCGCAGATGGGACCAGATCTCGGCGGGGTCGTGCTCGGCCCAGCCGGGCTTGGAGAAGTACTGCTGATGTTCTCGCTGGCCGACCGAGACCAGCCGTCCCTGGTGGTCGAAGAGGATGCACCGGGTGGACGTGGTGCCCTGGTCGATGGACATCACATAGCGTTCAACCATGGCCTGGCCTGCCTTCGGGCGGGTTCGAGCAGGGCATGGGGCGTCACCAGCGGGCCGCGCCGAGATCGCGGGAGATCGCCCGGGCGGCGTCGCGCGTCAGCCCGACGAGTGAGGGATGCGGGCGGCCCTTGCCGTCGCAGAGGCGGTCCACGGCGCCGGAGATGCCGACCGCGCCCACCACCAGGCCGCCCTGCCCGCGGATCGGCGCGGCGATATCGGCCTCGCCCACCATCATCTCCTCGGTCGCGACCGCCCACCCGTTCTCGCGGATCTCACTCATCGCCCGGCTGAGCTGCTGGGGAGAGACGAGGGTGTGACGGGTGTACTGCTCCGGTTCGGTTTCCATGAGCGGCTCCAGCGGGGTCGCCCCGTACGCCAGCAGGATCTTGCCCAGCGCGCTGGCGTGCAGGGGCAGCAGCGAGCCCACGTCCAGGGTCTGGAAGGTGTCATCGGGCCGGAAGACGTGGTGGACGATGAGGACCTTGCCCTCCAGGGGCACTCCGAGCCGGACCGCCTCACCGCTGCGGGCAGCCAGGGCGTCGGTCCAGTTGATGGAGCGGGACCGCAGCTCGTTGATGTCGAGATAGCTGGTCCCCAGGTGCAGCAGCGCCGCGCCGAGCTGGTACTTCCCCGTCGCCTTGTCCTGTTCGACGAAGTCGACGCTCTGGAGCGTGCGCAGAATGCCGTGCGCGGTGCCTTTCGCGAGGCCGAGCGAGGCGGCCACCTCGCCCAGACTGAGCCGACCGGAGCCCTGGGCGAGCAGCCGCAGAATCGCCGCCGCCCGCTCGATGGACTGCACCGGGCCGGCCATGACGCGATCGTAGCTCTTCGGCCAGTGGCACAGCCTGTCGGCGAAAACGCCAAACGTTCGGTAATGCCGACTCGGATTCGTTGACCCCGATGGAGAGGGGCCATAGCGTCCGTATCGGGACAAGAAGACCAGGATGCCAAAAGGTGGCCCGAAGGGTGCCCGGCACGGACAACCCACCCGGCTCGGAGAGGAGGAGACGTGGCGGAACAACTGAGCTACCCGAAGCCCGGCGCCACCGGGCAGGCCGCGGAGACCGTCGATTTCAACGGCGCCCGTCTCATCGGCTCCCAGGCGCCGGAACCGGATCCCCTGCTGGCGCCGGTGGTGACCCACGGCGAGGTCCCCGACCGGCCCCCGGCGGACGAGGCGGACGGGGGAGACGGCCATGTCCTCCCGGTCCCGCACATCTGCGAGGCCGTCGCCACCGTGCGGCGGCGGGCGCACGCGCTGCTGACCGAATGGGAGCTGTCGGACGACTGCCTCGACGAGGCGCTCATGGTGATCTCGGAACTGGTCACCAACGCGATCCTGCACGCCCTGCCCCCGGCCGTGCTGCGGCTGCGCTGGACCGAGTGCGAGGGCTCCGCCAGCCTGCGCATCGAGGTGACCGACGGCGGTCCGGTGCCGGCCGGTCAGCGGGCCGACGAGGACCTCGAGCCCGATGAGCACGGCCGCGGCCTCGGGATCGTCACCGCGCTCTCCACGCGCCACGGCAGCCACTCCTGCCATGAGGGCATCACCTGGTGGGCGGACCTGCCGGTCGCCTAACCGGCGGCCCGGTCCCAGGTGACCGGGAGCCGATGGACGCCGTAGATCAGCATGTCGTGGCGCAGGGGCACCTCCTCGGGCGGCACCGCCAGGCGCAGCGTGGGGAAGCGCCGCAGCAGGGCGGGAAAGCCCGTCCGCATCTCCATCCGCGCCAGATGCTGGCCCAGGCACTGGTGGATGCCATGGCCGAAGGCGATCTGATCGGCCGTCTCGCGGGTGACGTCCAGGGTGTCGGGGTCGGAGAACCGCGAGGGGTCCCGGTTGGCCGAGGCGAGCGACCCGACGACCGTCTCCCCGGCCCGCACCCGCGCCCCGGCGATCTCAAGATCCTCCCGGGCGACCCGTACCGTCCCGAACTGGACGATGGTCAGATACCGCAGCAGCTCCTCGACCGCGTGGTCGATCAGCTCCGGCCGCTCCCGCACCAAGCGCGACTGCCCGGGGTGGCGCAGCAGCGCGTAGGTGCCAAGGGCCAGCATGTTCGCCGTCGTCTCATGGCCCGCGATGAGCAGCAGCAGCCCCACGCCGGTCAGCTCCTCGTCGGTCAGCCCGGCCGCCGTGGCGGTGCCGGAGCCGCCGGGCGCGCCGTGCTCGCCGTTGACCAGACGGGAGAGCAGCGCCTCGTCCGGCCGGTGCCGCTTGGTGCCGATCAGCTCCCGCATGTACTCCCACAGCGCGTCCCGGGCCGCGTAGACCTCCTCCTCGGCCTGGCCGATCCGGAGCAGAACGGCTGCCCAGCGCTGGAAGTCGCCCCGGTCCTCGTACGGCACCCCCAGCAGCTCGCAGATCACCAGCGACGGGATCGGCTGGGCGAAGGACGTCACGAGGTCGGCCGGCGGACCGGCGCGCTCCATCGCGGCCAGATGGCCGTCGACGATCTCCTCGATCCGGGGCTGGAGCCGCCGCATCCCCCGGGCGGTGAACCACTTGCTCAGCAGCCGCCGGTAGCGGGTGTGCTCGGGTGGATCCATGCCGATGAACGAGCCCAGCATGCGACGATCGTCCGGGCGGACCGGAAACGCGTGCACCGGCGAGGAGGCCCGGCGGCGGTCCGAGCTGAACCGCTCGTCCGCCAGCAACTGCGCCACGTCCTCGTGCCGGGTGAGCAGCCAGCCCGCCTTGCCGTCCGGAAAGGCCAGCCGGCTGGCCCCGCCCTCCGCGCGCAGCGCCTCGTAGGCACCGGGCGGGTCGAAGGGGCAGTCGCGATCTCTGGGCAGCGGCGCCGGAGTCGACGCGCGTGATGTGACGGACACGGAAACGCTCCCTTCGAAGGCGAACCGAGTCCCTCCCTTTTGAGCGTAGCTCGGGCCGCAGGGCCGGGCGACGCGACCGGGGGCTACGGCAACCGGCCGTCACCGCGGGTGGTTTCCCCGGCCGACGCGGCAGCGCGGGCCGCCCGCCCGAGCAGACGCGGAACCGTTCGGTGGTGGACCGGCGCGGCCAGGGCCCACAGCGGGCGGCCGACGGGCCGGTCGAACCGTACGAAGGTCGCCCACAGGACCCTCGCGTCCTCGACGGCCACGACGTTGTGCGTGAGCACCAGCGGGGAGCGGGCGGTGAGGGTCAGCGAGTGGTCCGCCGCGTCCGAGACGGCCCACCCCAGGACATGGCGTGGCGACGTCCTGGGGCCCAGCCGGAGCCCGAGCCCCAGCGTCCAGCCCAGCACGAGGAACCGCCGCAGAGGGGCCGGCGCGCCCTCGAAGACGGCCCGCGCCCACTGCTCGGCGGTCAGGGCCCCGGCCCGTGGGACCGGTAAGGCGAACGCCGAGGCGTAGTGGGCACCCGCGAGGTCATAACGGGCCGCCAGCGCCCCGGGCACCGTGGTGCGTCGGGCGAGAGGAGCGGCCGGGGGAGTGGTCATGGGAACAGCTCCTTTTCATGGCATGGGCGGGACTCCACGACGTGACCGGCCCTTCATGACGTGACCGGGACTTCATGGTGTGGCTGCACCGGCGCCGACGCCGGAAGGTCCCGGGAGTGCCGGATGGGGGAGAAGAGCAGGATCAGCCCGGCGAGCGGAATCCCCGCCGTGGTGATCCACATGGCGGCCCGGAGACCCAGCGCGGTGCCGAGCGCACCGCCGAGCAGCGCTCCCAGGGGCAGCGTTCCATAGCTGACGAACGCCGATGACGCGGTGAGCCGGCCGAGCAGCTCCGGCGGGCAATAGCGCTGCTGGAAGCCCGCCTTGAGCACATTGCCGGCCACCACACCGGCGGTGACGCAGAAGCCGCCCGCCACGAACAGCACGACCCACGGCCCCTCGGCGGTCATCGGCATGAGCAGCGCGCCCACGGCCAGCCCCAGCTCGAACAGGAGCGTCGCCCGGGCGTCGCCGACCCGGGCGGCGACACGGCGGGCGCAGAACGCCCCGGCGACGCCGCCGAGGCTGACGGCCGCGATGAGCCCACCGACCAGCCCGGGGGACAGACCGACGGTACGGACCAGGAAGACCACCCGGATCGATTGGTATCCCATCAGCGCCAGGTTGGACGCGGCCGCGAAGAGCGTCAGGGTGCGCAGCCACCGGTCGCGGGCGATCAGCCGCAGCCCTTCGGCCACCTCATGGGCCAGCGCCCGGGGCGGGCGCTCGGCCCGGGGGACGCGCGGTTCGCGGAAGCCGATGCCGGTCAGGCAGACAAGGGAGACCAGAAAGGTCGCGGCGTTGACGAACATGCCGTTCACCGCGCCCGCGAGCTGTGCGATCAGACCGCCGGAGCCCTGGCCGGCGATCTGCGCCGCGGACGCGCTGCCGTGCAGTTTGGCGTTGCCCTCGGGCTGGTCCCCGGGGTCCAGGAGGCCGGCGAGATACGCGCTGTAGGCGGTCTGGAAGAACACCGCGGCCGTACCCGTCAACAGGGCGACGGCCAGCAGCAGTGGGATGCTCAGCAGACCGCACCAGGCGGCCACCGGGACACTCGCGAACAGCACCAGCGAGACCGCGGCGGCCGCCAGCATGACCGGCCTTCGGCGCCACCGGTCCACCCAGGCCCCCGCCGGAAGGCCGATGACCAGCCAAGGGGCCCAGCTCGCGGCGGTCAGCAGCCCGACCTCGAAGGTGTCCGCGTGCAGGGTGCTGACCGCGATCAGCGGCATCGCCACTCCGGTGACGGCGGCACCGTACTTCCCGGCGGTCTCACCGCACCACAGCAGCCGGAAGTCACGGTGGCGCCGCAGCAGGCCACCGGAGGTTCTGGGTGTCACGACGGTCAGGCTCCTTGGGTGGGGAGGAGGGCGGCCGCGTGGCGGAGCAGCGCGTGCAGGGCCGGGTTGTCGTTGTTCTTACGCCACACGAGGTTGAGTTCTACCGGCTCCGGAGTGGCCGGCTCCACCGATTTGAAGACGATGTTCGGGTAGCGCGGCCGGGCGGCGGTCTCCGGGACCAGGGCCACTCCCCAGCCGCCGTTCACCAGGGCCAGGATGGTGTGGACCTGGCTCAGGTACTGGGAGAACACCGGGGTGGCGTGTGCGGCGCGGAAGATGCTGATGAGCAGCTCGTTGAAGTAGCGCGCCTCGATGGGCGAGTACATCAGCAGATCCTGCCCGTCGAAGTCGGCCACCTGGAGCGGCCCTTCGCCGGCCGCCAGCGGATGTCCCGTCGGCAGGGCGGCGAGCAGCCGCTCCCGGGCCGCGGGCCGGGACCGCAGATCCGGTCCGGTGACCGAGGGCCGCACCAGGCCCAGGTCCAGGCTCTGCTCGGTGACGGCCTCCAACTGATCCCGGGTGACCATCTCGCGCAGGGTGATCTCCGCGCCCGGCATGGCCGCACGGGCGATCTCCAGCAGGGTGCCGAGTACGGAATGGGCGCTGGCCGCCGTGAAGCCGATGGCGATGGACCCCGCCTCGCCCGTCGCCACCTGCCGGGCGGCGAGGACGGCGTGCTCGGACTGGCGCAGGATACGGCGGGCCTCGGTGAGGAAGGCGCGTCCCGCGGGAGTGAGTCTCACCGAGCGGTTGGTGCGCTCCAGCAACTGGACCCGCAACTCGGTCTCCAGCAACTGGATCTGGCGGCTCAGCGGCGGCTGGGTCATCTTCAGCCGCTCCGCGGCCCGGGTGAAATGCAGCTCCTCGGCGACCGTCACAAAGCTGATGAGTTGCATGAGCGTGAACAACGATGCTCTCCCGGTATCAACGCATGCCAATTTTAAGTTAGACGTAGATCGTCCGGCGACCTTAGCTTGCAAAGGAGCTCGCCGGCCGCCCCGGGGCGGATCCGGCGATATCCACTCGCCCCGCATACGGGCCCACACACAGGGACAACACGTGGTGACCACATCGCATACGGCAACGCACCCCGCGCAGCAGCCTGGTGAGGCAACCCTCGACCGGGTCTCCTGGATCCGAGTGTCCTCGGTCGTCCTTCCCCTGGCCACGCCCATCAGTGACGCCAAGGTTCTCACCGGGCGCCAGAAGCCGATGACGGAGGTGGCCTTCCTCTTCGTCGAACTCGCCACCGAGGAGGGACACCAGGGCATCGGCTTCAGCTACTCCAAGCGCGCGGGAGGGCCCGGCCAGTTCGCCCACGCCCAGGAGATCGCGCCCACCCTCCTCGGTGAGGACCCCAGCGACATCGGCAAGATCTGGACCAAGCTGGTGTGGGCCGGTGCCTCCGTGGGCCGCAGCGGGCTGTCCACCCAGGCGGTGGCGGCCTTCGACATCGCCCTGTGGGACCTCAAGGCCAAGCGGGCCGGGCTGCCGCTGGCCAAGCTGCTGGGCGCGCACCGCGACACCGTCCGCTGCTACAACACCTCGGGCGGCTTTCTGCACACGCCGACCGAGCAGGTTCTGGAGAACGCCACGGCCTCCCTGGCCAGCGGAATCGGCGGTATCAAGATCAAGGTGGGGCAGCCGGACGGCAAGGAGGACCTGCGCCGGCTGACCGCCGTACGGGAGCACCTGGGCGACGAGGTGCCGCTGATGGTCGACGCCAATCAGCAGTGGGACCGGCCCACCGCACAGCGCATGGGGCGCGCCTTCGAGGAGTTCGGCCTGGTCTGGATCGAGGAGCCGCTGGACGCCTATGACGCACCGGGCCACGCGGCCCTCGCCGCCTCGCTGGACACCCCCGTGGCCACCGGGGAGATGCTGGCCAGCGTCGCCGAACACTGGGAGCTGATACGCCACAACGCGGCGGACATCATTCAGCCCGACGCACCGCGCATCGGCGGCATCACCCAGTTCCTCAAGCTGGCCACCCTCGCCGAACAGCACCATCTCCAGCTCGCCCCGCACTTCGCGATGGAGATCCACCTCCATCTCGCGGCCGCCTATCCGCACGAGCCGTGGGTGGAGCATTTCGACTGGCTGGAGCCGCTGTTCAACGAGCGGCTCCAGATCAGCGACGGCCGGATGCGGGTGTCCGCACGGCCCGGCCTCGGCATCACCCTCAGCGAGCAGGCCCGCGCCTGGACGGGAGCCAAGGCCGAATTCGGCGCCCGGTAAGTCCGGTTCACACCGGCGCCGATCGCGAATCCCCGGCACACCCATTGACCAGCGGTGTTCACCCCTCTAGCCTCCATCTTCATATATAGACGGAGTGCATGTACGTGGACTCCTTGACCCGTGTGGCGATCCGCTCGAGCCTCCAGCTCACCGGCCGCAGTTCAAAGGGGAACTGAAGACATGCCTCTCGTCGTCGTCGGAATCAGCGTGGTGATCCTGCTGTTCCTCATGACCAAGCTGAAGCTCAACGGCTTCATCGCCCTGCTCCTCGTGGCCGTCGGTGTCGCGCTGGTGCGGGGGGTCGAGGTGGAGAAGATCCCCGATGTCCTCGGAGAGGGCGTCGGGGGTCAGATCGGCGACACCATGCTCGTCGTCGGTCTCGGGGCCATGGTCGGCCGGGTCATGGGCGACTGCGGCGCGGCCCAGCGGATAGCCAGCACCCTCATCGACACCTTCGGACTGCGCTGGGTCCAGGTGGCGATGGTGGTCACCGCCATGCTCATCGGCGTGACCATGTTCTACGAGGTCGCCTTCGTCATCATCGTGCCGGTGGCGTTCACCATCGTCCGGGTCACCCGCAAGAATCTGCTGTGGGTCGGGCTTCCGATGTCGATCGCCCTGTCGACCATGCACAGCTTTCTGCCGCCGCACCCCGGACCCACCGCCGTGGCCTCGACCTTCCACGCCTCCGTCGGTCTGACCCTGTTCTACGGGCTGTTCATCGCCGTTCCGGCCGGTGCGCTGATCGCCCTGGTGTGGCCGCGGCTCCCGTTCGTCCGGCGGATGGACCCCGAGATCCCCAAGGGCCTGGTCAGCGAGCGCACCTTCACCGAGGAGGAGATGCCGGGCCTCGGCTGGTCGCTGTCGGTGGCCCTGGTCCCGGTGGTGCTGATCGCGGGCGCCGCGGTGACCGATATGGCGGTGTCCGGCGACAGCCCCGCCCTGCACGTCATCGCCTTCATCGGCTCCGCGCCGATCGCCCTGCTGCTGACCCTGCTGCTGGCGGTGTGGGCCTTCGGCCCCCGGATCGGCCGGAGCCTTGCCGAGGTCAGCGCCTCCTGCAACTCGGCGGCCCAGGCGATGGCGATGATCCTGCTGGTCATCGGGGCCGGCGGCGCGTTCAAGGAGGTCCTGGTCGAGGGCGGGATCTCCGACTACATCAAGGACCTCACCGACGGCTGGTCCATCTCGCCGATCATCCTCGCCTGGCTCATCGCCGTCGTCCTGCGGGTGGCGCTCGGATCGGCTACGGTCGCCGTGGTCACCGCCGCCGGTGTGGTGCAGCCGCTCCTGGAGAACAGCGGAGTCCACCCCGAGCTGATGGTCCTCGCCGTCTCCTGTGGATCGATCGCCTTCAGCCATGTGAACGACCCCGGCTTCTGGATGTTCAAGGAGTACTTCAACCTCTCCGTCATCGACGCCATCAAGGCGCGCACCACCTACACCACCGTGCTCGCGGTCCTCGGCCTCGGCGGCGTGCTGGCCATCGAGGCCATCATCTGAACCCTCCCTGTGCGACCCCTCCGACCCCGACCGCTCCGACCCCGACCGCTCAGACCCCGACCGCTCCGACCCCGACCGCTCCGACCCCGACCGCTCAGACACCGACCCAAGGACGCCACGATGAGCCAGCCGACCGTCACCTCGTTCGCCGTCTATCCGGTCGCCGGCCGGGACAGCATGGAGCTGAACCTCTCCGGCGCCCACGGCCCCTACTTCACCCGCAACGTGGTCGTCCTCGAGGACTCCGAGGGCCGTACCGGACTGGGGGAGGTCCCCGGCGGAGAGAAGATCACCCAGACCCTGCGCGACGCCGAATCCCTTGTCGTCGGGGCGCGGGTGGGCGACTACAAGCGGGTGCTGGCCGAGATCGGGCGGCGGTTCGTCGACCGCGACGCCGGGGGCCGGGGCACCCAGACCTTCGATCTGCGCACCACCGTGCACGCCGTCACCGCCGTCGAATCGGCCCTGCTGGACCTGCTGGGCCAGCATCTGGAGGTGCCCGTCGCGGCGCTCCTGGGCGACGGGCAGCAGCGCGAGGCGGTACGGGTCCTGGGCTATCTGTTCTACGTCGGCGACCCCGACCGGACCGACCTGGAGTACGTCCGCGAACCCGGCGCCGAGGCGGAGTGGTACCGCATCCGCCGCGAGGAGGCGCTGACCCCCGAGGCGATCGTCCGCCAGGCCGAGGCCACCTACGACCTCTACGGCTTCAAGGACTTCAAGCTCAAGGGCGGAGTGCTGGAGGGAAACGAGGAGGTCAAGGCGGTACGGGCGCTCAAGGAGCGGTTCCCCGACGCCCGTATCACCCTCGACCCCAACGGCGCCTGGTCGCTGCGCGAGGCGATCGAGCTGTGTCGGCCGCTGCTCGGCACGCTCGCCTACGCCGAGGACCCCTGCGGGGCCGAGGACGGCTACTCGGGCCGGGAGATCCTGGCGGAGTTCCGGCGCGCCACCGGACTCCCCACCGCCACCAACATGATCGCCACGGACTGGCGGCAGATGACCCACGCACTGGCGTTGCAGTCCGTCTCCATCCCGCTGGCCGACCCCCACTTCTGGACCATGCAGGGGTCGGTACGGGTGGCCCAGCTCTGCCATGAGATGGGGCTGACCTGGGGCTGCCACTCCAACAACCACTTCGACATCTCCCTGGCGATGGTGGCCCACTGCGGAGCCGCCGCCCCGGGCGAGTACAACGCCCTGGACACGCACTGGATCTGGCAGGAGGGACTGGAGCGGCTCACCGTCGAGCCGCCGCGGATCACCGGCGGTGAGATCGCCATCCCGGACGCCCCCGGGCTCGGCATCCGGCTCGACCGCGACCGGCTCCTCGCCGCCCACGCCCTCTACCAGGAGAAGGCGCTGGGGGCGCGGGACGACGCGGTCGGCATGCGCTATCTCATTCCGGGCTGGACCTTCGACAACAAGCGTCCCTGCCTGGTGCGGTGAGTGCGGTGACCCCGCGCATGCCGACCGCCCCGGTCAGACGGCGGGGCCGCTCGTCGAGCGGCCCCCGCGCCCGTATCGGGGGCCATGCGGCCCGGACGTCAGACCTCCAGCTCGGCCTCGATCTTGCGCAGTTGGTGCCGTGCCATCGCCAGATTGGCCCGGTTCTTGTCCAGTGCCAGATAGAGGAAGAGCCCCTGGCTGTCCCGGCCCCTCAGCAGCCGGATCAGGTGGTACTGGCTGCCGAGGGTGATGAGGATGTCCTCGATGGAGTCCTGTAGACCGAGCTGTTCCATGGTCCGCACCTTGGCGCGCACCACATCGGTGTTGCCCGCGGCGGCCACCGTCAGGTCGAGTTCTTTTCCGCCGCCCACGGTGCCGAGGGCCATCCCGCTGGAGTAGTCGACCAGCGCGGCGCCGAGGGCGCCCTCGATGGACGTCATCGCCTCTTTGAGCGCGGTCTGGGTATTCGCCATGATCGTGGCTGTTCCTTTCGATGTCAGTGATGTCCGGTCGGGTGCCGGCGCGGGTGTACGCGCCGGGCGGGAAAAGGTCGTGGTGGTCAGGGCTGCGGCTGCTCGGCCCTGCTGAGGGCGACGCCCACCAGATCGGCGAGCCGGGCGCCCGAGCGGCGGGCCTCCATATGGAGACGGCCGACATTGGTACGGTCACCGGCCAGAACGGTCAGCACGGCCGTGGAACCCGCGGCATAGGTGGCCACATAGCCGTTCTCGCCGCGGACCAGCAGCTCACGGAAGGCGCCCCGCCCGGTGGCGCCCGCCAGCGACTGCGCCACCCCGAGGGCCGCGGCGGTCAGCGCCGCCACGCCCTCGGCCTCGACGGCCGTGTCATGCGCCAGCACCACTCCGTCGCTGGTGGCGGCGAGGGCGCCGGTCACATGGGTCACCCGGGCCCGCAGCCGGCGCAGCTCCTCCAGTACGTCGGGCTCGGCGGCCAGCAGCCACTTCCGCTCCGTGCGCTGCCGCAGGCTGAGTCTCATGACGCCGCGCACGGGGCGGGCGGGTCGGTCGGGGGAATCACAGGGTTGCCTCCAAGGCGTCGCGGAGCCGGCGCAGCAGGTCGATATCGGGATCGGTGAAGACGGCCGCGGCGGGACCGCGGTCCGCAGCGGGCGGCGCGGAGGCGCCGGACCGGGCGGACGGATAGGGGCGGCCGGGATGTTCCGGATCGTCGGGCCGCGGCGTGGCGACATGGCCCGCCGCCGCCAGCCGCCGTATGTCGATCAGCGTGTGGAAGGCGGGGCGGCCCAGCTCCCGCGCGATCCGGGCGGGGGTGCGCACCCCGTCGGCCAGCGCCAGCAACGCGCGCTGACGGGGGGTCACGGCCGGGGCGCGGCCATCGGGGCGGCGGAGCACCACCGGCTCGATGTCCACCCGCGGATACGGCCACAGGGAGTCCAGCAGCTTGCCGCGGCGCCGGGTCTCGCGCTCGACGGCGACCGCGCCCACCGCGCGCACCGGTCCGAGCCAGTGGGCCGCGCCCCGCTGGAAGCCGCGCGGGCCGCTGCCGTGCCCGAGGGCGAAGTACGCCGCGTCGAACAGCGCGCCCAGATGGCAGATCTCCAGCTCCGCGTCCGACAGCCGGCCGCTGTCGACGAGGAACCGCCCGACCCCGCCGTCCGGGCCCGTCCGGCCCACCGCCTCCCGCCAGTTGTCGGCGGTCAGCCGTCCACCGGTGGTGAGCAGCACCTCGATTCCGGGGGCCACGGGGCTTTCGGCGTGCACCACCTCGCCGTCCCGGAGATAGACGGTGCCCGCGTCGCACAGCAGCGCGCCGCTGGCCCGCTCGGCGGCGAGCCCGGTGAGGCTGGGCGCGTGGCCGTCTCGCCCACCGGCCCTGCGAGGCATGCTCATATCAGTGCCAGCCGCCCGCACATATCGCGCAGCCGCATCCGGGCGAGCGCCAGATTCCCCTCCCGGCGGTCGAGCCAGAGATAGAAGAAGACGCCGCTGTCGAAGGCCGTGTCGACGAAGCGCAGCAGGTGGTAGCAGGTGCGGGTGGTGACGATGATGTCCTCGACGGCGGGCTCCCCGTCCGTATCGTCCGCGTCGGGGCCGCTCCCGGCGCCGCTGTCCGAGCCGCCCTTCGCGCCGCCGGGGCCCAGTGCGGCGAACGCCCGCTGCTCGGCGGCCATCCGGGCCAGCTCCGCCGTCTCCGCCGCCGTGGCCTCGGGGTCCTCGTCGCGGACCTCGCCGACCATGCCGAGCGCGAGTCCGCTGGTCCACTCGATCACGGCGGCTCCGCGCGCGCCGTTCACGGTCATCGCTTCCAGCAAGCACTCGTCGATTCCGGGCATGCGGCCTCCCCTTTCCTGCGTCGCCCGTGGCGGGCGCCCACCGGGGCGCTTCGCCAGTGACGGAGAGGTTACGCAGGGTTCAGCAGTTGGGGGTTAAATCCGGTAATGCTCGGAAATGGTGGGTGGCGTGTAGTAGGGTCCGCCGTCCCATGGGCCCCGTATGCCTCGGCGGCCCTGCCGGGCACCACACCGGGCCCGGTCACCGGCCCTCTGAACGGATTCATAGCCGCTTCGGGGCCACCGGGCCACAGACGGGCGGGCGCATATTCCACCGTCCTATTGCAGGCGTGGTGGATGGGTCAGTAGACGGTCGTGCGATGGTCGAGTACGCATTCGCGGGGAGCCGGAACGCGGCGCGGTGCCCGACAGGAGTGCCCGCAAGGCTTTCCCAGGGCCGTTTCGCACCCCTGTGCCGCACAGAGTGGCGAGATTTGACGGTACCGATGTGGCGGAAACCGCCCGCGTTTCACCCGGCTTGTCTGCGCTGTCCTGACGGTGCGTTACCGAACGGCGGGCGCGGAGGGGGAGGAGGTGGCGCCCGGAGTGGCCGGGGAGGCCGAGGAGCCCGGCGCGTCGTCGACCGGGGCGGGCGGGGACGGTGTGGGCGGTTCGCCCTTGCCCTCGAGCGAGGCCGGCTTCTTCAGGACCACCATCGGCTCCCCGGGCTTGGGCATCACCGGCTTGGTGAAGTCCGGGCCCTGGGTCGGAGTCTCGGTGATCTGCGCGGGAAGCCGCTCGTAGTCGACCATCCCGGTGTTCTCCATCTGCGTGATGTGGTCCAACACCGTGTTGTTGGCCTGGGTGGCGAGCTGACGCACCAGGGTGTTCTTGCTGGTCGCGCGGATCTTGGCGATGGAGCTGAAGATCTGGCCGTGGGTGATGCGCAGGATCTGGGCCATCTCGCTGTCGAAGTTCTTGCCCGTGGCGGCCGTGAGGGTGTCCAGGAACCCCTGCTGCTGCGGGGTGGGCTTGTTGGGCAGGGTGATGCCGAGTTTGGGTGCGATGTCCCGCGCGGCGTCGTCCAGTTGCGCATGCCCCACGATCAGATGCTCACCGGCCGTCTTCACCGGCGCCGTGGTGCCCTTCTTCAGGGCCAGCTCACCGACGGGGTACTCCCACAGCCCGGCGAGCCGGACCTTGACCACGAACTCCTTGTCGGCCCCGGTGAGCGGTCCGTACTGCGTCGAGTTCGTCTTCGCCAGGTTCGTCTGGTTCTCCTGCTGCACACCCGTCAGGGCGGGCGACATGATCACGCCGAGGGTGACCACCACGGAACCTATGAGGAGGGAGGTACCTGTCACGAAGTACCGGGATCGCATAGAGCCTCCTGGCGGGGACGCCGGTCGTTGTGCAGAGCAGTGTCTGCCCGTGCTTGCACCGGCGAATACGGACCGCGAAGGGTCTGTGCTCAATGGCGCAGCGGTTGTTTATACGTCTTTGAGCCGTTACTTCGGCGGCGTATGGCCTATCTCACAGCCACCTCCGGTCTCATGCGTCACGGCGCCGCTCCCCAGGCGCTCCCGGGTGAGGACGTCCACCAGCCGCTGGAGCGCCGGGTTCGGGCTGTCGGGGCTCCAGCAGGCGTGGAGGGTGACGGAGTGGGCATCGGCGGGGGCCAGTTCGCGGTAGCGGACGCCATGGACGCCCATGGTCATGATCGAACGGGGTATCAGGGCGCAGCCGAGACCCGCGCGGACCAGGGCGAGCATGGTGGGGACCTGGGAGGTCAACTGGCTGACGGCGTAGCGGTCCACCCCGATCATGGCGGCGCAGATGTCATGCAGATAGCGGGAACCCTCGGGGCTGTACCCGATATAGCCATCCGCCACGTCCGTCAGGGCGACGGGGGTACCGTCGCCGAGGTGGGCCAGCGGGTGGCCTGCGGGGACCGCGAGCACCAGATCCTCGGAGTGGACCAGCAGCGAGGCGTACCCCTCGGGGATGGGCGGCCGCACCAGACCCAGGTCGATGCGCAGCTCCGAGAGGGCGGCGAACTGGTCGGGGCTGACCAGTTCGGTCAACTCGACGGTGACGTCGGGGAGATGCCGGTTCACCAGGTCCAGGACATCGGCCAGGATGGCGTACGCGCCGATCGCGGTGAAGGCGAGCCGCAGGGTGCCGGTGCGGCCGTCGGCGGCCCGGCGGGTGGCGGTCGGCGCGGCGTCCAGCAGGGCCAGGACCCGATGGCAGTGGTCGAGGAAGACCTGGCCCGCGGCGGTGATCCGGGCCCCTCGCCCGGTGCGCTCGAACAGGACGACGTCCAGGGCGCGTTCCAGGGCCTGGATCTGACGGGTCAGCGGGGGCTGGGTCATGTTGAGGCGCGCGGCGGCGCGGCCGAAGTGCTGCTCCTCCGCCACCGCGACGAAGCCGCGGAGCTGCTGAAGGGAGAGGTTCATACCCTCAGGGTATGGGGCGATGCGAAAGTGGGCTTGGACGGGCATGGCGGCCCGCCTCTACGGTCATGACGACCGCCAGGGCAGATCCGCGCCGATCCCGTCCGAGGAGCCAGGTTGTCCAGACTCGCCGTCGCCATGACCCCCCAGCGTGCCGCCGATGTGATCAGCGCCGAGGCCCGGGAGCTGATCGAGAAACGCTACGAAGTGACCTGGGCCGATGAGCCGCTGACCGCGGACGGGGTGGCCCGGCTCGCCGCCGGCAGCGACGTACTGCTGACCAGTTGGGGCACGCCCCGTCTGGACCGGGCGATCTGGTCCGGCGGCGGTGGCCCCCGGGTGGTGGCACACGCCGCCGGGACGGTGAAGAAGCTCATCGACCGCGAGGTGCTCGACCAGGGCGTCACGGTCTTCTCGGCCGCCGGGCGGATCGCCTGGTCCGTGGGGGAGTACTGCCTGGCGGCGATGCTCACCCTGGCCCGCCGGCTGCCGCTGTTCGACACCGCGATACGGGCCGGGGGCTGGAAGCAGAGCGGTTTCCGGGGCGGTGAACTCACCGGCCACCGGGTGGGCGTCCTCGGCGCGAGCTCCACGGCCCGCGCCCTGATCACCCTGCTCCGGCCGTTCGGCTGCGAGGTGGTGGTGTACGACCCGTATCTGGACGAGGAGCGGGCCGCCGCGCTGGGGGTACGGACCGCCACTCTCGAGGAGGCGCTGGGCTGCCCGTTCGTCTCCGTGCATGTGCCGGATGTCGCCGAGACCCGTGGCCTGGTGAGCGCCCGGCTCATCGAGCGGATCCCCGACCACGCCGTGGTCGTCAACTCCGCTCGGGGGCCGGCCCTCGACCAGGGCGCACTGCTCGAACAGGTGCTGGTGGGGCGGCTGTTCGCCGCGCTGGACGTCTTCGACCCCGAGCCGCCGCACCTCGGCGAGTCCGTGCTGAGCTGCCCCAATCTGCTGCTCACCCCGCATATCGCCGGGGACACCGTGGACGGCCATCTGGCGCTGGCCGGCTATGTGCTGGCGGATGTCGCCGACTGGCTGGACAAGGGTGTCCGCGGTCCCAGTTACGTCGACCCCACCGCCTGGCCCATCGCCGCCTGAGCCACGGCCTGGGCCACCGCCTGGGCCACCGCTTCGGTCACGTCCGCACTCCGTACCCGGCCGTCCGCGTCATCGACCTTTTGGACAGGAGTCACTCACCATGTCGCGAATCACGGCGGTCGAGGTCTTCCCCGTGGCCGTGCCGTTCGCCCGGCGGTTCGTGCTGGGCAGCGGCGCCGTCGGCACCCCCGATCAGGCGGGAGCGGTCGTCTTCGTCAAGCTGACCACCGAGGACGGGGTCGTCGGCTGGGGCGAACAGCGGGCCCTGCCGAGCTGGAGCTATGAGACCGCCGAGACGATCGCCGTGGTCATCAAGCGCCATCTGGCCCCCATCCTGCTCGAACTCACCCCGTTCGACGTGGAGTTGTTCCACGCCCGGGCGAGCCGCCGACTGAGCCCCGCGGTGTCCAACGGCTTTCCGTTCGCCCGGGCCGCGGTGGACATCGCCCTCCACGACGCGGCCGGCAAACTGGCCGGGCTGCCCGTCCACGCCCTGCTGGGCGGCAAGCTCCGGGACACGGTTCCGCTCTGCTCGGCCATCGGCGTGGGCGAGCCCTCCGCCGTCCGCGAGCACGCCCTCCAGTCCTCGGACTACACCGCCTACAAGGTGAAGATCGGTGGCGACCCCGTCGCGGACACCGCGGCCATCACCGCGGTCGCGGAGGTCGCCGCGGGCAAACCCCTGTGGCTGGACGCCAATCAGTCCTACCGGCCGACCGCCCTGACCCGGCTCATGGCCGCGGTACGCGAGGTGCCGCACCTCCACTGCGTGGAACAGCCCGTGCCGGGCACCGACACCCTCGCCCTGCGCCGGGTGCGGGAACTGATCGGCCTGCCGGTCGCCATCGACGAGGGCAGCTTCACCGCCCAGGACCTGGCCCGCACGCTGCGCCTGGACGCCGCCGATCTGGTGGTCGTCAAGATCTGCAAGTCCGGTGGACTGCGCAACGCCCTGAAGACCGCCCAGGTCGCGCTGGCGGGCGGACTGGAGGTGCTGGCCAGTGGGCTGACCGACTGCGGTATCGGCTTCGCGGCCGCACTGCACCTCTTCAGCCAACTGGAACTGGCCCTGCCCGCCGAGCTGAACGGACCGGAGCTGCTGACCGATCTCTACGTGGCGAACCTGGACATCGTCGCGGCCACCGCCACCGTCCCCTCCGGACCCGGCCTCGGCGTCGAGGTCGACGAGGAACGCATCCGCGCCGAAGCCCTGGACCTGTCCTTTCTCTGAACCCGGGGCCGTTCTCCGAACCCGGCCGCACCCCGAACCAGCAGCGAGGAGACGACGATGTCTTCCAGCTTTTCCCGGCGTGCCCTGCTCAAGGGTGCGGCCCTCGGCGGGCTCGCCGCCACGGGAGCCCTCAGCGGCTGCTCCTCCGGCCCGCCACCGGGCACGGCCACCTGGTCCATGTGGTCCAGCAGTCCCGAGGAGCAGCGGGTCTGGGCCGACTTCGGACATTACGTCGAGCGGCGGATGCACATCAGATCGGCCTCGACGCTCACCCCCTCCGACGGCTATCCCACCAAGCTCGACCTTCAGCTCGTCAGCGGAACGGCGAGCATGGTCACCGCCCTGAACGGCTGGCTGATCCCCACCTACGCCTCACGCGGCGCGCACCGGCCACTCGACGATCTCATCGCCGCGGACCCCGACTTCGACCTCGACGACTTCTACCCCGCCATCCGGTCCATCTCCTCGTTCGCCGGCCGCACCTACGCCATCGGCTTCGATGTGGCGCCGACCGTGCTCTACTACAACAAGACACTGCTGGAGCGGAACGGCGTCGATCCGCCGTCCCCGACCGAGCCCATGAGCTGGGACACCTTCCGGCACCTGGCCATCGAGCTGAGCAAGCCGAAGGACCAATACGGCTTCACCTGCTCGCCGACCATCGACGACCTGGTGTCCTGGATCTACTGCGCCGGTGGCAATGTCGTCGACGGGGACCGTGACACCAGCCCCCTGGACGCCCCCGAGGCAATGCAGGCCATCCACTACGTCGTCGACCTGTTCACCAAGGACCGGGCAACCCCGCCGATCGACAACCTGGTCACCCAGAACGCCTCCGGCGCCTCCCTCGCCAACTTCCTCCAGGGCAACGTGGCCTTTATGCAGAACGGCCCCTGGCAGGTGCTCAACGTCCGCAAGGCGTCCTTCGAATGGGACATCGCCCCCTTCCCCGCGGGCCCGGCGGGAAGCAAGCCACGGGTGTCGGGCTCCAGCTTCGCCATCCCCTCGGGGGTCAAAGGCGACGATCTCGACCTGGCGTGGCGGCTGCTGAAGACCCTCACCAGTACGGGGGCGCTGGACATCTACGCACGGGCCGGGCGCAACAACCCGGCGCGGCTCTCGGCCGCGAGCGCCTTCGAACCGCCGCCCGCCAACCTTGGCATCGTCCAGCGGATCCTCAAGGGCGAGGTCGCCGGTGGCCATCCCTTCGACGTCACCACCAACTGGAACCGCGTCCGGCTGCTGCTGGCCCAGGACCTGCCCCGGGCCTTCCTCGGCCAAAAGAGCGCCGGCGACGCGATCGACGGTGTCATGCCACGGCTGAACGCCCTGATGCGCCAGCACCGGGACGCCGTCCGCCAGGCCACCTGAGGGAGGATCACGATGGCTGTCCCCACCCGCACCGCGGCGACCGCGGCCCCGCTTCGAACACCACGTGGCCCGCTGCGTGGCCGCCGGTCCCGGCGGCACGGCTCGGAGACGCTCGCCGCCTGGCTGTTCCTCCTGCCGAGCCTGGCCGGATTCCTGGTCTTCACCGCCGGACCGGTCATCGCCGCCGGGGTGATCTCGCTGCTGGACTGGAATCTGTTCAGCCCGCCCCGCTTCATCGGACTGGACAACTTCGCCCGGCTCGGACCGGACGACACCTTCTGGTCGGCGCTCGGCAACACCGCGTACTTCACCTTCGTCAGTGTGCCGCTGACACTGCTGGTCAGCCTGGGACTGGCGCTGCTGCTCAACCAGGGGCTACGGCGCATGGCGGTGTTCCGGTCGCTGCTTCTGCTGCCGTACGCGACGATCACCGTGGCGGTGGCCTTCGTCTGGGTGTGGCTCTACATCCCGCACGACGGGCTGATCAACGCGGTGCTCGGCGTCTTCGGCATCGACGGACCGGCCTGGCTGATCTCGGACGACTGGGCCATGCCCGCCCTGATCGTGATGAGTGTCTGGAAGAGCTTCGGCTTCGGCATGGTGATCTTCCTCGCCGGGCTCCAGGCCATTCCGCAACAGCTCTACGAGGCCGCCAAGGTGGACGGGGCCTCGCCCTGGCGGACCTTTCGCGAAGTGACACTGCCCCTGCTGTCGCCCTCGGTGTTCTTCACCGTCGTCACCTCGATCATCGGCTCCTTCCAGGTCTTCGACCAGGCCCTGGTGATGACCGACGGCGGACCGGGAACCAGCACCACCACGCTCGTGATGTACATCTACCGGACCGGATTCGAGAACTACGAGCAGGGTTACGCGGCCGCGCAATCGATGGTGCTGTTCGCGTTCATCGTGGTCATCACCGCGGCGCAGTTCCTGCTCCAGCGGAGGCTGGTGCACTATGACCTCTGACGTTCCCGCGCTCGCGGCGCTGCGCCGCTCGCCCGTGGCGGCCCGGCGGCTGCTGTTGTTCACCTGCTTCCTGGTCACCGCGGTCACCCTCACCCCCATCGTGATGATGGTGCTGGTGGCCTTCCAGTCCGACACCGAGTCGATGGCGGCACGGCCGTCGCTGTGGCCTGGCAGTTGGCATCCGGAGAACATCGGCCGCGCCTTCGACCTCGTCCCCCTGGGCCGCTATCTGCTGAACACCATCTTCTTCGCCGGTGGTACGGCGCTTCTGGAGACGGCCACCGCGGCGCTGGCCGCGTACGCCTTCGCCCGGCTCCGCTTCCGTGGCCGCGGTGTGCTGTTCGGCGTGTATCTGACCACCTTGATGATCCCCTCGCAGGTCACGCTGATCCCGCAGTTCATCCTGGTGGCGAAGATGCACGGGGTGGACACCTGGCCCGGGATGATCCTGCCGCACGCCTTCACCGCGCTCGGGGTCTTCCTGCTCCGCCAGTTCTTCCTGGGCGTCCCCCGCGACTACGAGGAGGCCGCCCGCCTGGATGGGGCGAACCGCTGGCAGACCTTCATCCGGATCATCATCCCGCTGGCCGTCCCGGCCATCGCCACCCTGGCGGTGTTCAAGTTCATCAGCCAGTGGAACAACCTGCTCTGGCCGCTGGTGATATCCAACAGCGACTCCACGAGGACGGCGGCGGTCGGCCTCCAGGTGTTCCAGTCCACCAATGGAACCCAGTGGAATCTGCTGCTGATGGCGGCCGCCATCACCACCGTGCCGCTCATCGTGCTCTTCTTCCTCACCCAGCGCTGGTTCGTCAAAGGCATCACCATGAGCGGGCTCGGAGGCCGCTGACACCATGACATTTCTCTGGTCCGTCTTCACCAAACCGTGGTCCGCACTGCCCGGCGAAACCCTGGGCCCGCTGGTGTCCGGCCTCGGTTTCACCGGCGCCGAGATCCCGGTCCGGGACACCGCCTACGTCACCCCGGCCGAAGCCGGACGGCTGCTGCCCGAGTTCACCGCGCGGCTGCGGGCCGACGGCGTCGAGGTGATCAGCGTGGCCGGCGATCTCCGCGAACCCGTCTTCGCGGCCTGCCGGGAGGCGGGGGTGCCGATGATCCGGATCATGGCCGAGCTGGGCCTCGACGGCTATGCCGCCTCGGTCCGCCGCGTACGGAAGCGGCTGGAGGACGCGGCGCCCCTCGCGGAGCGGTACGGCGTCCAGGTCGGGGTGCAGCCGCACCACGGGCGCTATGTGTCCTCCGCGCTCGGGGTGATGGACCTTCTCGACGGCCTGCCGGTCCAGCACTTCCGGGTGATCTGGGACGCCGCCCAC
Source organism: Streptomyces sp. CY-1 (assembly GCF_047218265.1). Taxonomy (NCBI): domain Bacteria; kingdom Bacillati; phylum Actinomycetota; class Actinomycetes; order Kitasatosporales; family Streptomycetaceae; genus Streptomyces; species Streptomyces sp. CY-1. The sequence continues at coordinate 753,209 of NZ_CP178393.1, read as the reverse complement.
GACGTGCTGGCGGGCGACGATCCACGGGTCACCCTGCCCCTGGTCGCCGAGCGGCTGGGCATCGTCAACCTCAAGAACGTCATCCATGTGCGCACCGAACCGGCCGCCGGGGCCGTCGGCGGGCACTGGAAACCCTGGTTCGTGCCGGGCCCCGACGGACTGGCCGACTGGTCGGCCGCGCTCGGCCAGTTGGCGGAGCTCGGCTATACGGGCCCGGTGTGTCTGTCGGGGCAGTACTCCGACCCCGGAGTCCCGGTGGAGGAGCGCCTGGTGGCCGATCTGGCGGCGGCACGCGGCGCCGCGGGCGACGCCTGACCGGGTCCCCCGCTCACCGCGGGGAGCGGGAGAACCCCGCGCCCCCGCTCCCCGCGGCCCCTCCTCCCAGAGGTTCCTACGGCAGTCCGCCCGGCTCGGGGCCCCGGTAACCCGGCCTGGACGAATCGTCGATGCCCACCTCGTAGCGGATACCGGAGTGGAGGGTGTTGCCGTCGACCCGGGCGCCGGTCGAGTGGTAGGCGAGGCCGATGGCGTGGTCGGTGGGGGCGGCGAAGACATTGCCGGTGATGGTGGCGTTCTGCACGTCCTCGAACATCAGGGCCTGCGAGGCGCGCAGCGTCTCGCAGTGGTTGCCCCTGATGGTGAAGTCGGAGGTGGTACCCCGGCCGTCGCCCTCGCCGTCGTTCGGGCCCTCGGCCATCAGGCACATGTTGTCCACCTGCTCGCAGCGGTTGCCCTCGATCCGCACACGATGGCTGGGCGGGGTGTCGCCGGCGAAGGTCTGCATGCAGTCGGCATGCCGGCCATGGCTGTTGTCGGTGCCGCGGACGGTGTTGTGCGCGATGGTCAGGTCGTCGCCGAAGAACCGGATACCGTCGCCGTCCCCGCCCCGCGGGCCGATCACGGTGTTGTTCCGCACGGTGACGCGGTGGCCGGTCAGCTCGATCCCGGGCGCCTCCGGGCGGACGGACCGGAACCCCTCGACGATCACATCGTCGGCCCCGATGGTGATGCCGTCCACGGCGTCCCCGCCCCCGGCGTAGATGACCGGATGCTCCCGGCTGCCGCCCCTGGTGATGACCAGCCGCTGCCGGGACAGATCGCCGTCGAAGCAGACGGTGTCGCCCGGCCTCGCCCGGCGCGCCGCCTCCCGTGGGGTGGTGGCGTGCAGAGTGCAGGGCGCGGCCCCCCGCACGGTGGCGGGCGCCCCCGCCCGAGCGCCGGCGTCCGAGCCGCCGTCCGCGCCCCGCTCCCGGGGCCACGACGGACTCGCCAGGGCGGCCAGGAGTGCGAGGACCGAGACGGCGAGAAAGCCGAGGACGAGTCTCCATGTGATCCGCATGGCGGGAACCGTAGACCCGGGTCCCGGGGACCGGTCCCGATCCCATCCGCCCATCGCCGCCGTCCGGTTCACTCCACCGTCACCATGCGCCCCTAGGTTCACACCCACACACGGAAGGGCGTGATCCCCGATGGAGACGCACAGAGCACGGCGAAACAGACTCGGGCGCCGGTCGGCGCTGGCCGGCGGGGGAGTGGCGGTGGCGATCGGCGCGCTGCTCGCCCCGCTCGTCGAGGCACCCGCGGCGAGCGCTGCGCCACGGGCCGACGAGGTACGTCACCCCGTCGACTACGTGGACCCGCTGATCGGCTCGGCAGGCGGCGGCAACACCTACCCGGGCGCCAATCTGCCGTTCGGCATGATCGCCTGGTCGCCGACCAGCACCGCGGGCGACCAGACCAACACCGCGGCGGCCAACGGCTATTCGTACGACACCACCCGGGTCCGGGGCTTCAGCCTCACCCATGTCAACGGCGCGGGCTGCCACCCCGGAGCCGCGGGCGATGTGCCGATCATGCCGTTCGTCGGCGAGGTCGACAGCTCGCCCACCGCCGACACCAAGGACCAGAAGTACGCCGCCGGCTTCTCGCACGAGAAGGAGAAGGCCGAGCCCGGCCGCTACCGGGTGGGGCTCGACTCGGGCGCGGCCGCCGATCTCGCGGTGAGCGAGCGGGCCGGTGTGGCCGACTTCTCCTTCCCCGAGGACGCCCCGGCCCGACTGCTGTTCCGCACCTCCAACTCCCTCAACGGCAGCGAGAACGCGCATATCGAGATCGACCCCGAGCGGCGCAAGGTCACCGGCTGGGTGCTGACCGGCGCGTTCTGCGGACGGCGCGCCAACGGCGGGGAGAACAACCGCAAGACCTACTACCGCCTCCACTTCAGCGCCTCGTTCGACCGCGCCTTCTCCACCGTGGGCACCTGGGAGAACGACCGGCTCTCACCCGGCGCCACCACCGCCGACGGCGGTGAGGGCTATCTCACCGGCGCCGACCGGGCCGGACGTGGCTCCGGCGGATACGTCGGCTTCGACACCACGCGGGACGACGATGTCCGGATGCGGCTCGGCATCTCGTACGTCTCCCTCGCGGGCGCCGAGGCCAACCTCCGCGCCGAGATAGCGCCCCGGGCGAGCGTCGCCGATGTGGCGGCGGCCGGTCGGGCCGCCTGGGACCGCAGGCTGCGCGCCATCCGGATCAGCGGCGGCAGCGAACCGCGCCGCACCGCGTTCTACACCGCCCTCTACCACGCGCTCCAGCAGCCCAACCTGATCAGCGACACCGACGGCCGCTACCCGGGCATGGACGGCACACCGCACCGCCTCGAGCGCGGGCAGACGGCGCAGTACAGCAACTTCTCCGGCTGGGACCAGTACCGCGCCCAGGTGCAACTGCTCGCCCTGCTCCAGCCCCGGGTGGCCGGGGACTTCGCCCAGTCGCTGTTCAACTTCGCCCGGCAGAACGGCGGGGTGTGGGACCGCTGGGTGCACATCAGCGGCGCCACCCATGTGATGACGGGCGACCCCTCCGCCGCCACGCTCGCCACCTTCTACGCCATGGGGGTACGGAACTTCGACGCCAAGGGCGCCTTCGACTCCCTCTACCGCCAGGCCACCGTCCCGCACCCCGACGGGCTCTCCGACAAGGGCTGCCCGGGACAGTGCGAGGGCCAGCGCCCGAACCTCGCCCAGTACCTGGACTCGGGCTACGCGGCGCAGGACGCCTGCCACTGCTGGGGCGGCGCCGCGGAGACCCTGGAGGACTCCGTGGCCGATGACGCGCTCGCCCGCTGGGCCCGGCTGCTCGGCCGGCAGAAGGAGGCCGATGAGCTGGGCGCGCGCGGCGGCTACTGGCGGCATGTGTTCAACCCCGGGGCCACCGGCACGGCGGGCTACATCCAGGCCAGAAACCGGGACGGCTCCTGGGTGACCCCCTTCGACCCGGCGTCCGACCGGGGATTCGCCCAGGGCAGTGCGGCCACCTACACCTGGATGGTGCCGCAGGACGTACAAGGGCTCGCCGAGGCCATGGGCGGACGCGAGCGCGCGGCGGCCCGGCTGGACGGCTTCTTCCACCGGCCCGACGGCTCCTGGTCGGTCCGCGGCGGCGACCCGCTCCGCTACGACCCCACCAACGAACCGGGCATCCACGCCCCCTGGCTCTACAACGCGCTCGGGCAGCCCTGGAAGACCCAGGAGACGGTGCGCCAGATCGTCGCCACCGTGTACGGAACCGGGCCGAAGGGGCTGCCCGGCAACGACGACCTGGGCACCATGTCCGCGTGGTACGTGTTCGCGGCGCTCGGCATCTATCCCCAGGCCCCGGGGCGCGCCGAGGCACTGCTCACCGGACCGCTCTTCCCCCGCGCGGTGATCGCCCCGGCGGGGCAGCGGCGTGCCCTGACCATCGGCGCCCCGGACGCCTCCGACACCCATCTCTATGTGCGCGCGGTGCGGGTGAACGGCACACCGCACGCCACCTCATGGCTCGACGGCTCGTTCCTGCGCCGGGGCGGTTCGCTCGCCTTCGACCTGGCCGACCGGCGCGACACCACCTGGGCCACCGACCCGGGCGGGCTGCCCCGCTGATGCCCTGGGCCGGACCGGGTGAGCTTCCCATGGACCACGTCGGCGAGCTCGTCGTTCCCGGTACGGATCACCTCATGCCCTCATCGGCGCCGCTCGCCGTCGCCGCGGGTCCGCCGGAGCGTGAAGGTGTCCACGGGTTCGATACGGCCGTAGAGACCGGTGACCGCGTAATAGGTCACCGACATCGTGGTGAGGCCGCCCGGTTCGGTGCCGGGGTCGACGGAGAACGCGGCGAAGCCGTACGGGTTCACCCGGTCGCGTACCGCCGACCACGGGGCCGCCTCGGTCACATAGACCGGGGTCTTATGGCCATTCGCACCGGTGGCTCCGACACCGGTGATGACATTGCATCGCGGGGTGTCGAACAGGACGTCCATCGACGGGACCGAGGTGCCACCGCCACCGATGACCATATGGACGGTGCCCCCGGTGGTGTCCACCAGATCGGTGCGGGTGGCGGCGGGGGTCGGCGTCATCGTGTCGTTGGGCTCCCGGCCGCGGATCGGGTGGGAGCGCTCGTAGTGGTGTTCATGGCCGCAGACGACCAGGTCGACGCCGTAGGTGTCGAAGAGCGGCAGCCACTCCTGCCGGATGCCGAGGTCGGCGCCGTTGCCCGGGTGGTCGGCCGTGGAGACGACCACCTGGTGCATGACGACCACGATCCAGTCGATGTCCCGGTCGGCCCGGGCCCGTGCGAGCTCGGCCTCCAGCCAGCGCCGCTGGGCCCCGCCGGAATAGCCCCGCACATAGGTGTTCCCGGCGTCCTGGTAGGCCACGTCGTCATTGGCCAGGCTCACGACGCGCACCGAGCCGACGGTGAAGGCGTACCACAGCCCCTGGGTCTCGGCGTCGCCTCCGTTGCCGGGCAGCGAGAAGTACGCCTGGTAGGCGGCGAACCCGATCGGCCCGTTGCCCAGCTCGTTCTCGTGGTTGCCGGCCGCGGGCATCCACGGCCTGAACCGCGAGGACCGGCTGGTCATATCGAACCAGTCCGACCAGGTGCGCAGCCGGTCCTCGGACAGATTGGCGTAGCACAGATCGCCGTTGATGAGATGGAACAACGGCGCGACCCGTTCGACGGCGGTGGTCACGTCATTGGCGTACGGCGAGCCGAGGTTGTCGTTGAGATAGGTGAGCTTCTCGGTGATCTTCGGCGGCTTGGGGCCGTTCAGCTTGCCCACCGTGGGCGTGCCCTGGTCGCCGAAGCTGGTGAAGGTGAACGGCGCCCGGCCACTGGGCCCGGTGCGGAACGACCCCGCCTCCGGCGTCGCCCCGTCGTGCACGGCGGCGTAGACATAGCCGGTGCCGGGGCGCAGCCGGCTCAGCCGGGCGTGATGGACATGGATGCGCTGCTGGGATTTGGCGTCCTGGTAGGAGGTGGTCCGCGCGGTGACCTCGGTGCCCATGCCATGGGCCGGGGTGCCGAACCTGACACGTGGCCGTCTCACCGGGACCGGCGTCTGCCAGGACACCACGACCTCCCGGGCGGCGTCGGACCCGAACTGGAGGTGCAGCCCGCTCACCGGTGGCATCCCGGACCCCTCCGGCCGGGTCCACAGCACCGGCGAGGCCGCCACCGCCTCCTGCTGGGACATCAAGGTGCCCGCACCGGCCGCCGCCGCCCCGGCCGCGCCCAGCAGCCCCCGGCGGCTCACCCGGGACTCCGGCGGTGTGGTGCCCGTGGTCTTCGGTGTCGTCGTCATGGGGCGAAGCTCCCATGCGCCCACCGCCGACCGACACCGTGGCGCCGTGAACACCACGGCACGGCGGGCTACCGCCGGACGACCGGACGGCGAACCCGGACAACCATCTCGGTGGACGGTGGCGGATGCGCGTTGCCACCGGCGGTGGCGGCACAGCACGCTGGTCCCTGTGAACGATCGGGACGAAGAGCTGCGCGGGCTGGACGCGGTGCTGCGGGAGCTGCGGCACGCCCGGTTCGGGCTGTACGGACCGCTGGTACGGGAGCGCTTCCTGAGCGGGCTGCCCGGGGATGTCACCCCGACCGGCTACCGGGTGCTGCGCTTCGTCGAGGCCAGCTCCCCGCCCGGCCCCGCGGTGTCCGACATCGCCGCCCTGCTGCTGACCGACCGGGCCCGCGCCGTGCGCGTCGTCGACCGGCTGACGGCGGCAGGGCTGGTGACCCGGGTGCGGGACACCGTGGACCGGCGGATACGGAGGGTGGAGCTGACCGACGCCGGGCGCCGCCATATCGCGCTGGCGGCCGAGCGGCGGACCCGGCTGCTGGGCGAGGCCGTCGCGGACTGGCCGGACGAGGACCTCGCCCGGCTGACGGAGTTCCTGAAGCGCCTCAACGCCTCCGTGGCACGCCATCTGCCGGTGTCCGGCGCGTCCGAGGTATCCGATGGCCGGTGACGCGGGGCCGGGACGCCACCGGCCCCGCGTCACCGCCGCGGGCTATGCCTTGGACGCCTGGAAGTTCCGGAACAGCAGATAGGTGTCGAGGATGTCCGACGAGGCGCTCTCGACCGAGCGGTAGATGCCCCACTTGGGCCGCTGGTAGTCGTCCTGGTCCGGCACCTTCACATTGGACATGCTGCCCTGGACCGCGACCGGGGCGCCGGACCCGGTGCCGTTGCGGGCCACGAAGGCCGCCTTGCCGTTCGAGCCGATGGTGAGCGTCCACTCGATGGTGATCCACTTGTTGCGCAGCGGGGACAGATTGGTCGAGGCGATGTCCGGTGAGCCGGAGTTGGCGTACGCACGGGCCCGCAGCGTTTCCGTGCTGCCGCTGCGGCCCAGGTCCAGGGTGATGTACGGACCGCCGTTGTCCGCCGGGGTCTTCGTCTGGAAGATGTGCGTGAACTTGCTGGTGCCGTGCAACGAGGTGGGCATGAACATCTCGTAGCTGATGGTCCATGTCTCACCGTCGCGCATCTTCAGGGTGGTGCCGTCCTGCACCATGCCCTTGGACTCGGTGCGCTGGCGGTCGCCGCCACCCGTGGTGTCCCGGTCGTCCTTCCAGATGTTGAAGCGGTAGTGGTCACCGCCCTCGACGACCACATAGTCCCGGTCGGGGTGTGCGTTGCCACGGTCGGCCTCGATGCCCTCGAACGCCTTGAGCCCGGCGCTGGACGGGTTCGGGTGCCAGAGCAACTGCGCGGCCGCGGCCCGGGAGGCGGCGGAGGCGGGGGTGGCCCCCGAGGTCAGTTGCCCAAGGGCGATCGGCGTTCCGACGGCGGCCGCGGCCATCGAGCCGAGGACCCGGCGGCGGCTTAACGAGCGGGGAACCAGGGGTTCTGCCATGGTCGTTGACTTCCTTCCTGAACCGGTAGAGGAGTGGCGTGCTCATGGCGCACCACGCACATTGGACCGGACCAAATGGACCGTCAAGGCTCACGGACAGTTCTTTACCGCAGAATGATATTCACATCCATGAACAAGCGTGCCCCTTTTTGGGTGCTTAGCAGGTCCCGTGAGTCTCTGGGTTGGTCATTCCTTCGTCATTCTGAACGCGTAGACACTGTCTACTCCTCTCTGGTAGACAGTGTCTATGGATGAGCATGGGCAGGAGCAGGACTCGGGTCTCCGATCCCGATTGGTGGACGTCGGAGTGGCACTGGTGGCGGCGGAGGGGGTACAGGCCCTTTCGCTGCGGGAGATCGCCCGTCGGGCAGGGGTGTCCCACGGTGCGCCGCGGCGCTACTTCCCCACACATCTGACCCTGCTGTCGGCCATCGCGCGCCGCGGCTTCGAGAGCCTGGCGGACCAGGCCGGTGAGGCCATCGCCGCTCATGAGGGCGATCCACGCGGGCAGTTGACGGCCCTGGCGCGGAGCTGTCTCGACTTCGCGCTGACCAACCGCGGCATGTTCGAGCTGATGTTCCGCCACGATCTCCTGGAGAGCAATCAGCTCGGTCTGCGGGAGACGAGCCTGCCGCTCTTCGCCACCCTCGTCGACCTGGTGGCCAGGGTGCGGCCGGAGTCCGGCGCGGAGCCACGGATCGTCGCGGGCGCGCTGTGGGCGAATCTGCACGGCATCGCCCAACTGTGGGGCTGGGGCAGCCTTCAGCTCGCGGTGGGAGTGGACGACGCCGAGCCGCTGCTGCGTGCCGCGCTCGACGCACACCTCGGCCCGGAGGCCCGATGAGCGCCCCGCGGGCACGACGCCTCACCCTCGTCGGCAGCGTCACCGGGGCCGTGATCGTCGCCCTGGACGGCACCGTGCTGACCGTCGCCCAGCCCCGTCTACAGCGGGACCTCCATGCCACGTTCGCCCAGGTCCAGTGGACCAGCACCGGATATCTGATCGCCGTGGCGAGTCTGCTGGTGTTCGCGGGCCGCCTCGGCGACCGCTACGGGCATCGGCGCGTCTTCGCCATCGGGATGCTGGGCTTCGGCGCCGCCTCGGCGGGCATCGGACTCGCTGGCGGTATCGGCTGGGTGATCGGACTGCGGATCGCCCAGGGGGTCTTCGGGGCGCTGCTGCAACCCGCCACCCTCGGAATGCTGCGCGCCGCGTATCCGCCCGACCGGCTCGGCAGGCCCCTCGCGGTGCGCACCGGCGCCATCGGCCTCGCGGCCGCGGCGGGCCCCCTGATCGGCGGGGCGCTGACCACCCATCTGGGCTGGCGGTCGGTGTTCTTCCTCAATGTCGTGCCCGCCGTTGCCCTGGGCCTGGTGGCGCTCGCCGCACGGGCCCCGGCCGCGCCCCGTGAGACCGCCCGGCCGCGGCTCGATCTGCCCGGTGCCGCTCTGCTCGCGGTGGCGCTGGCCGGGCTGGTGCATACGCTCGTCGGCGTCCCCGGAACCGGCTGGACGGCGGCGACCGCGCTCGGGCCGACGGGCGCCGTGGTGGCCGGAGGCGTCTTCGTATGGCATGAGCGCCGTACGGAACATCCGCTGCTGCCGCCGGGACTGCTGCGGTCGGCCACCGTCGGCCCGGCGCTCGGCGTGCTGGTGTCCGCGTCGGCCACCCTCTTCGGGACGCTCTTCCTCGGCACCTACTATCTCCAGGACGTGCTCGCGCTGGATCCGCTCGCCAGCGGGCTCAGGGCGCTTCCGCTGGCGGTGATGATGGTGCTGGGCGCGCCGGTGGCGGCGATGCTGATGCGCCGTCAGGGGCCCCGCCGGACTTCGGTCGCGGGGATGGTTCTGGTGGCGGCCGGTGTGCTGCTGATGTCCTTTCTCGGCCGGGGCTCGGGCGCCGCGGCGATCGGTGGATGCTTTCTCGTGCTGGGCGCGGGATTCGCCACCGTGATGGTCACCGCGACCACCGTCCTCGTGCGCCACGCGTCCGTGGACACCGCCGGGGTGGCGGGCGGGCTCCAGCAGACCGCCATGAACATCGGCCCCGTGCTGGGGGTCGCGGCCGCGACCACGCTGATGAGCGTGGCCGGGCCGGGCGGCGCCACCGGACGGCGGCCAGGCGACGGGCCGGGCTGGGCGCCCGACGTCTTCCTCTCGGCGATGGGACCGGCGCTGACGGCCCTCGCGGCTGTGGCCGCGGCCGGTGCGCTGCCGGCCACCAGACTGCCGGGCCGTGCCGCGACGCGGCCAACCGAAGGTCGGCCGGTGGATGAGCTCCCGGACGGGCCGCCGAGGTCGCAGATCGCGTCGGGCGCCTGACCTCACCGCGGGTACCTCGCCACCTTCTTCAATCGCCGTCGTCGAGCGGCCGCGCGAACCCGGGGACGGTCTGCGCGCCGCCCCGGAGGACATGGCGTACGGCCATCCGGCTCGGTGAGGCGCTGGGCCGGTGGACACCTTTCCGCGGGCATACGAAGCCGCCGCCACCGAGCCCCCTGACCCGAGGGCCGGGGACCGGTGGCGGCGACTTGTCGACGCTGTCGGCTCAGCTCAGGGCGACCAGCAGATCGCCGCCTTCCACCTGCTGGATCGCGCTGATGGCGATGCGCGACACCGTCCCGCTCCTCGGGGCCGCGATGGTGGCCTCCATCTTCATCGCCTCGATCGTGGCCACGGTGGCACCGGCCTCCACCTGATCGCCCTCGGCCACCGCCAGCGTCACCACACCCGCGAAGGGCGCCGCCACATGGCCGGGGTTGCTCCGGTCGGCCTTCTCGGTGGCCGGTACGTCGGAGGCCGCCGAGTTGTCCCGTACCTGGACCGGGCGCAACTGCCCGTTCAGCGAGGCCATCACGGTGCGCATACCGCGCTCGTCGGCGTCGCCGATGGCCTCCAGCTCGATCAGCAGCCGGACCCCGGGCTCGAGGTCCACCGTGTACTCCTGCCGCGGGCGCAGCCCGTAGAAGAAGTCCTTGCTGTCCAGCACGCTGGTGTCGCCGTGGGCCTGCCGATGCGCCTCGAACTCCTTGGTCGGACCGGGGAACAGCAGCCGGTTCAGCGTCGCCCGCGGATCCTTCTCCAACTGCTCCCGGTCCTCCGTGGACAGCTCCGCGGCCGTCGGCTTGGCGGCGGCGCGGCCCTCCAGCGCCTTGCTGCGGAACGGCTCGGGCCAGCCGCCCGGCGGATTGCCCAGCTCGCCGCGGAGGAACCCGATGACCGAGTCCGGGATGTCGTACCGGCCCGGATCCGCCTCGAAGTCCTTTGGCGACACTCCCGCCCCCACCAGGTGCAGCGCGAGATCGCCGACCACCTTCGACGACGGGGTGACCTTCACCAGATGGCCCAGCATCCGGTCCGCGGCGGTGTACATCGCCTCGATCTCCTCGAAGCGGTCGCCGAGGCCGAGCGCGATGGCCTGGGTGCGCAGATTGGAGAGCTGACCACCGGGGATCTCATGGTGGTACACCCGCCCGGTCGGCGAGGCGAGGCCCGCCTCGAACGGTGCGTAGATCTTGCGCACGGCCTCCCAGTACGGCTCCAGGCCGCCGATCGCCTCGAGGTCGAGCCCGGTCGGCCGGTCGGAGTGGTCGGTGGCGGCCACGATCGCCGACAGCGACGGCTGGGAGGTGGTGCCCGCCATGGAGGCCACCGCGCCGTCCACCGCGTCCGCACCGGCCTGGACCGCCGCGAGATAGGTGGCGAGCTGGCCGCCCGCGGTGTCATGGGTGTGGATGTGCACCGGCAGGTCGAACTCCCTGCGCAGCGCGGAGACCAGCGTGGCCGCGGCCGGGGCGCGCAGCAGCCCCGCCATGTCCTTGATGGCCAGCACATGCGCGCCCGCGTCCACGATCTGCTCGGCGAGCCGCAGATAGTAGTCGAGGGTGTAGAGCCGCTCGGAGGGGTCGGACAGGTCGGAGGTGTAGCAGAGCGCCACCTCGGCGATCGCCGAGCCCGTCTCCCGTACCGCGTCGATCGCGGGCCGCATCTGCCCGATGTCGTTCAGCGCGTCGAAGATCCGGAAGATGTCGATTCCGGTGGCCGTGGCCTCCTGTACGAAGGCGGTGGTCACCTCGGTCGGATACGGCGTGTAGCCCACCGTGTTGCGGCCGCGCAGCAGCATCTGGAGACAGATGTTGGGCACGGCCTCGCGCAGCTTGGCCAGCCGCTCCCACGGGTCCTCGGCCAGGAAGCGCAGCGCCACGTCGTAGGTGGCCCCGCCCCAGCACTCCAGCGACAGCAACTGCGGCACGCTCCGCGCCACCACCGGGGCCACGGCCAGCAGGTCCCTGGTGCGGACCCGGGTGGCCAGCAGCGACTGATGCGCGTCCCGGAAGGTGGTGTCGGTGACCCCGATGGTGGGCGACTCGCGCAGCCACCGCGCGAAACCCTCCGGGCCAAGCTCGGTGAGCCGCTGCTTGGAGCCGGCGGGCGGCTCGGTGTCCGGCACCGGGGGCAGCTTGGTGGTCGCGTTGATCAGATGGGGCCGCTCGCCGTGCGGCTTGTTCACCGTGACATCGGCGAGATAGGTGAGCAGCTTGGTACCGCGGTCGGCGGAGTGGCGCGCGGTCAGCAGATGCGGCCGCTGCTCGATGAACGACGTGGTGACCTGCCCGGCCCGGAAGTCCGGATCGTCCAGCACCGCCTGGAGGAAGGGGATGTTCGTGGAGACGCCGCGGATGCGGAACTCGGCCACCGCGCGCCGGGCGCGGCCGACCGCGGTCGCGAAGTCGCGCCCCCGGCAGGTCAGCTTGACCAGCATCGAGTCGAAGTGGGCGCTGATCTCCGCACCGGAGTGGGTGGTGCCACCGTCCAGCCGGATGCCCGAGCCGCCCGGGGAGCGATACGCGCTGATCATCCCGGTGTCCGGGCGGAAGCCGTTGGCCGGGTCCTCGGTGGTGATCCGGCACTGAAGCGCCGCACCCCGCAGATATACGGTGTCCTGGGCGAGGCCGAGGTCGGCCAGGGTCTGGCCGGCGGCGATCCGCAACTGCGACTGGACCAGATCGACGTCGGTGATCTCCTCGGTCACCGTGTGCTCGACCTGGATCCGCGGATTCATCTCGATGAACACATGGCGGCCCTCGCGGTCGAGCAGGAACTCCACCGTGCCGGCGTTGCGATAGCCGATCTGCCGGGCGAACTTCACCGCGTCCTCGCAGATCCGTGCCCGCAGCTCCGGATCGAGGTTGGGTGCCGGCGCCAGCTCGATCACCTTCTGGTGGCGTCGCTGCACCGAACAGTCGCGTTCGAACAGATGGATGACATCGCCCTGCCCGTCGGCGAGGATCTGCACCTCGATATGGCGGGGCTCCACCACCGCCTTCTCCAGGAAGACCGTGGAGTCGCCGAAGGCGGACTCGGCCTCCCGCGCCGCCGCCTCGATGGACTCACGCAGCGTCTCCCGGTTCTCGACCCTGCGCATTCCGCGCCCGCCACCACCGGCGACGGCCTTGACGAACACCGGGAAGCCGAGCTCGTCCGCGGCCCGGACCAGCTCGTCCACATCGGTCGACGGCTCGGAGGAGCCGAGCACCGGCACCCCGGCCGCACGGGCCGCGGCCACCGCGCGCGCCTTGTTCCCGGTGAGCTCCAGGATCTGCGCGCTGGGCCCCACGAACGTGATCCCCGCCTCTTCGCACGCACGTGCGAGATCGGGGTTCTCGGACAAAAAGCCATAGCCGGGATAAACGGCGTCCGCGCCCGCACTGCGCGCCGCGCGGACGATCTCCTCGACGGAGAGATAGGCCCGCACCGGATGGCCCGGCTCACCGATCTCATATGCCTCATCGGCCTTGAGCCGATGCAGCGAGTTGCGGTCCTCATGCGGGAACACGGCTACGGTTCTCGCGCCCAGCTCATAGCCGGCGCGGAAGGCGCGAATGGCGATCTCTCCACGATTGGCGACCAGCACCTTGCGGAACATGCCCGATCCCTTCTACCTGCCCGGTACCTACAACACACGCTTGTCGGCGAACCCTACTGCCGCGTGCCACGCGGGACGCCCGGGGTGTGATCGAGTTCTCGTGGATGGCGTGCGGGATGGCGCCCGGCCCTTGTGGTCCATGGTCGCAGCGGATGCGGAGAGTGGCCCCGTGGCCGCGCCGGGTGATGCCGTGCGTGGCCCCGGAGCGCCGTTTCGGATGCTGGGATCGAGGAGCGCGTGTGTGACGGTAATTGGTAAATAACGAGAACTCGCGCAAGTCCTCCGATGCCGAACATGACCGCCGAAAACGACCTTGCGTCATGCCATGGCGAGATCTGGCGATTCCGCCCATCATGCCGCCATGACAGCAAACCTGACGCGTCGTCACATTCTCGGTCTGGCCGCCCTGCAGAGCGCGGCGGCCCTCGGACTCACGCGCATCGGCCTCACCCCGGCGGCGGCCGCCGCCGGGAGCGCCGAACACTTCCCCGCCGTCGTCGTCGGCTCGGGCTACGGCGCGGCCGTGGCCGCGCTCCGGCTCGGCGAGGCGGGCATCAAAACCCTCGTCGTGGAGATGGGACGGTTATGGGACACCCCGGGTCCCGACGGCCGGATCCACTGCTCGATGACCGCCCCCGACCAGCGCTCCATGTGGTTCAAGAGCAGAACCGAGGCGCCCCTGTCCACCTTTCTGTGGCTGGACGTCATCAACAAGGACATCACCCCCTACCCCGGCGTCCTGGACCGCGTCCGCTTCCCCGGCATGTCCGTCTACGTGGGCCGCGGGGTCGGCGGCGGCTCGCTGGTCAACGGCGGTATCGCGGTCACCCCGTCGCGCTCGTACTTCCAGCAGATGCTGCCGCAGGTGGCCGCGGACCCGATGTACGACACCTACTTCCCGCTGGCCAACCGCATGCTCGGCGCCAACACCGTGCCCGCCGCGTGGTTCGAGGCCACGGAGTGGTACACCTACGCCCGCGTCGCCCGCGACCAGGCCGCCAGGGCGGGCCTGAAGACCGTCTTCATGCCCAACGTCTACGACTTCGACTACATGCAGCGCGAGGCCGACGGAACGGCGACCAAGTCGGCGCTCGCCCAGGAGGTCATCTACGGCAACAACTTCGGCAAGCGCAGCCTCGGCAAGACCTATCTCGCGGCCGCGCTCGGCACCGGCCAGGTCACCCTGCACACCCTCAGCCGGGCCCGGGCCCTGCGGCGGGCGCCTGACGGCAGCTATGTCCTCACCGTGGAGCGCATCGACACCACCGGCACCGTCGTCTCCACCGACGAGATCACCTGCGGTTCGCTCTTCCTCGGCGCGGGCAGCCTCGGCACCACCGAACTCCTGCTGCGCGCCCGCGAGACCGGCGCCCTGCCCGAGCTGAGCGAGGAGGTCGGCCGGGGCTGGGGCGGCAACGGCAACGTCATGCTCGGCCGCGCCAACCATGTGTGGCACCCGACCGGCGCCCGTCAGTCCACCATCCCGGTGATGGCGATCGACGACTGGTCCAACACCGCCAACCCGGTCTTCGCCGAGATCGCCCCGCTGCCCGCCGGCCTCGAGACCTGGGTCAGCCTCTACCTCGCCATCACCCGGAACCCCGAGCGCGCCGCCTTCACCTACGACGCGGCCAAGGACGCCGCCGTGCTCAACTGGACCCGCGCCCAGAGCGCGCCCTCGGTCGCCGCGGCCAAGGCGCTCTTCGACCGCGTCAACTACGCCAACGCCACCATCTACCGCTATGACCTCTTCGGCGACACCCGGGCCATCGCCGACGACTTCTGCTACCACCCACTGGGCGGCTGTGTCCTGGGCCGGGCCACCGACGAGTACGGCCGGGTGTCCGGCTACGACGGGCTCTATGTGACCGATGGATCCCTCATCCCGGGCTCCATCGGCGTCAACCCGTTCGTCACCATCACCGCCCTGGCCGAGCGCACCATGGCCCGGGTGCTGGCCGAGGACCGCGTCGGCGGCCGGTGACCCCGGTCCCACCGGGGTCACTTCCAGGGAAGGGTGAGCCAGGGGCTCTCGGGATCGGTGGTGAGGATGCGATGCGCGGTGAGCATGTCCTCGTACCACTCGCCGAACTCCTCGTCGTCGAAGTGGAGACACCGCCCGAGGATGTACGCGGCGGAGAACTCCTCCCAGGAGCGGTAGTTGGCCTGCGCCGACCGTCCCGCGCGCAGCACCGCGCGCTCGGCCTCGTCGAGGGAGCAGAACCGGGCGGCGAGCCCCCAGCGGGCCATTCCCGAGGCCCGCCCGTAGTCCCACGCCTCCACCGTGCGGACGAACTTGCCCTCGGCGAGCAGGCCGTCCGCGCGGAACCGGGCCTCATAGCGGGCGATCCGGCCGATGAGCCGCTGCACGCCCGCCACCTGTGCCTCCACCTCCGCGCTGTCCCGGGGCTCCGCCTTGGTGACCCCGTCGGGGGTGATCCGGACCTCGCCGGGCTCGGCGGCGGTGCGCCGCAGCACCCGCTCGGCCACCGTCCGCCAGTGGTCCACCCCGACCGGGCCGGCGAAGTCCAGGGCCAGGGTGCGGCGCACCCCGAGCGCGAACTCCCAGACGCCGCTGATCATTTCGGCGCCCAGCAGCAGCTCCTGGATGCGCTGCCACTCCTCCCGGGCGGTGATGCCCCACCACTCCTTGAGCCGGCTCCGCTCACGGGTGTATCCGCCACCGTGGTAGGCCATCGCGTTCCACAGCTCGCCGTTCTTGACGAACAGCAGCGCCCCGCAGGCCAGTCCATGGGCCACCGGGCCCTGTGTCGGCCCGCCCACCCGCAGCCCGCGCAGCTCCATGGGCGCGTGTGCGCGGCCCTCGGCGGCGTGTTCGGCGTGGCCGCTCCACAGCGCGCGGTGCGTGGGGGAGGTCGGGAAGAACGTCTCACACGGACTGCCCGGGTTGACCACGATCCACGGCGGATCGCCGGGCTCCCACTCCGTGGCGAACCACCCCAGGGAATAGGAGAGATAGACGGTCTCCGGATGGGGCGCGGGGAGCATGCCCTCGGTGAAGATGGGCAGGCAGTTGGCCTGCACCTGGGGATACCAGTACGGGGTGAACAGCACCGTCCCGGGGCGCGCCTGGAGGCGGGAGTACGCGTCGGCGACGAAGAGTTCGGCGCGGGCCAGCACATCGAAGTACGCCGACCAGTCGCCGCGGGTCTTCGCCTCGTACAGCTCCCGCTCGATCGCGCTCGGCGCCGGCCATGCGGTCTGTGTGCTGCCCTGGACGCCGTGTTCCGGCCCGGTGGCCGGCCCCTCCCCGTTCCCCATGGCCGACCACTCTATCCAGCGGCCGGCCGGGCCCGCGTGATCAGCCCAGGGCCCGGTCCAGGTTGAACGCGGCGCTGATGAGCGCGAGATGGGTGAACGCCTGCGGGAAGTTGCCGATCTGCTCACCGGTGCGGCCGATTTCCTCCGCGTACAGCCCGACATGGTTGGCGTAGGTGAGCATCTTCTCGAAGGCCAGCCGTGCGTCGTCCACCCGTCCGGCCCGGGACAGCGCCTCGACGTACCAGAACGAGCAGATCGAGAAGGTGCCCTCCGCACCGCGCAGCCCGTCCGGGCTGACCGTGGGGTCGTAGCGGTAGACCAGCGAATCGGACACCAGCTCCTCGCCCAGCGCGTCCAGCGTGGACAGCCATTTGGGGTCGGTGGGGGAGATGAACTTGGACAGCGGCATCATCAGCACCGAGGCGTCGAGCACCTCCTCGCCCTCGCGCTGTACGAAGGCGCGCCGCCGCGGCGACCAGCCGCAGCGCATGATCCGGCGGTAGATGTCATCGCGCGCCTTCGACCAGCGGGTCATGTCCGCGGGCAGGCCGCGGTGGCGGGCGATGCGCATCGCCCGCTCGATCGCGACCCAGCACATGAGCTGCGAGTACAGGAAGTACTGCGGGCCGGCGCGGGTCTCCCAGACGCTCATATCGGGCCGGTCCCAGTTGTCGCAGACCCAGCCGACCGCGTCGCTGACGGTGTCCCAGTGGTCGCTGGCCAGCGGCTGCCCCCATTTGTCGTAGAGATAGAGGGAGTCCACCAGCGCTCCGTAGATGTCCAACTGGAGCTGGTGGACCGCCGCGTTGCCGACCCGGACCGGGGCGGAGCCCTGATGGCCCTCCAGATGGGGGAGCGTCTGCTCGGGGATCTCGCTGCGGCCGTCGATGCCGTACATGATCTGCATCGGGCCGCCGGGGCCGTCCTCGAAGCTGATCTTCTCGGACAGGAACCGGACGAACGCCTCGGCCTCCTGGGTGAAGCCCAGCCTGAGCAGTGCGTAGATACAGAACGCGGCATCGCGGACCCATACATACCGGTAGTCCCAGTTGCGCTCGCCGCCGATCTGCTCGGGCAGGCTGGTGGTCGGGGCGGCCACGATGGCGCCGGTCGGCGCGTAGGTGAGCAGCTTGAGGGTGAGCGCGGAGCGGTGCACCATCTCCCGCCACCGCCCGCGGTAGCGGGACTGCGAGAGCCAGCGGCGCCAGTAGCGCACGGTGGCGTCGAACAGCTTCTCCGCCTCCGCCTGCGGGCAGTGCCGCGGCTGCACCGTGCCGCCGATCCGGTCGAGCGCGAAGACCGCGGACTCGCCCTCGACCAGCTTGAACGTGGACACCACATCGGCCCCGTCGGTCTCCACGGTGACGCTGGAGGTGAGCGCCAGCGACAGCTCCGGGGACTCGAAGATCGTGAGCCCCTCCTCGGCGCGCACCGTATGCGACTGCCGGGCGTAGTCGAACCGGGGCGCCACCCGCGCGCTGAAGGGCAGCGAGCCGCGTACGCACAGCACCCGGCGGATCAGCCGGTGCCGGTCCGCCTCGCGTGAGTCGTCCACGATCGGCATGAAGTCCTGGACCTCGGCGACTCCGTCGTCCGCGAAGAAGCGGGTGATGAGGATATTGGTGTCGGGGAAGTAGAACTGCTTCGTCCGGGCGGGCACCTCCGGTGTGAGCCGGAACGAACCGCCGCGGTCGGCGTCCAGGATCGACGCGAACACACTGGGTGCGTCGAACCGGACCGGGCAGTACCAGTCGATGGTGCCGCGGGTATCGACGAGCGCGGCGGTGCGCAGATCGCCGATCAGACCGTGCTCGGCGATCGGCACATAGCGGGACGCGTCCGCCGGGCGGCGGACGCTGTCGGCGACGGTCATCGGAACCTCCCGCGCTGAGGGAGGGCGGGAAACCCTGGGTAGCGCAGACTCTCGCTTCAGGATACGACCGGCGGGCCGGTCCGGCGCAGCACCGCCCCGGTGCGTAGTCGGCCGTCACGGTCCGTACGCAGGGGTGTTCGCGAGTGCCCCGGACCGGCGCGAACGGGGACGGGACCGCCCTCAACGCGCCGGCTCGGTGATCACCCGCGCCGCCTCCGCAGCCACGGTGCTCCGGCCCGCTCGTCACCGGTGGGCGGCCCCGGGCGCCGCCAGCCAGGACGCGACCGCCGCCGCGATGGGCTGACCGGTCTCCAGCTCGACAAAGCCGAATTGGCCGCCCTGGTTGCACTCCAGGAACCACCAAAGGCCATCGGCGTCCTCGGCGAAGTCGAAGGCCCCGTAGGCGAGACCGGTGAGAGCCATGTACTCATGAACGGCGCGCACGATTCTGGCGGGCACATCCACGGGTTCCCAGCGGTGTCCATGACATCCAAAGCGCCCGTCCACCTGCCCCGAGCCGGCGGTCTTGCGTGCGGCGAATAACTCGCTGCCGACGCAGATCAGCCGGATGTCGGCCGCTTTGGGAATGTACCGCTGAAGAAGGGTTGCCCCGGCCGCGACATCGGAGAAATCTGTGTCCGGATCGATACGCGTTGTAGGCAACGTTACCGGCGGATCGGCGGTTGGCGGACCGGAGGCGGATTTCACCACGATGTCCGAGCACTGGACGGCGAAATCGCGTGCCGCGCGCGGATAGGTGGTGACCAGA
Source organism: Streptomyces sp. CY-1 (assembly GCF_047218265.1). Classification (NCBI taxonomy): domain Bacteria; kingdom Bacillati; phylum Actinomycetota; class Actinomycetes; order Kitasatosporales; family Streptomycetaceae; genus Streptomyces; species Streptomyces sp. CY-1. The sequence goes on along the minus strand of NZ_CP178393.1, from coordinate 734,166 downwards.
GTCGAGGGCACGGCGAAACCGCTGTGCTGGGCGACTCGCAACTGGAACGGTTTGTGCCGGGCCGGTTCGGCGGCTGCTGGATGGTTCATCCAGCGGGCCGTTGTCGCGTAGAGCATCCCGTAGAGCGCCTGTCCGCACTCGGCGGTCAGCCACTCCGATGGATTCGCCGCGTGGGCCGCGGGGCGGCCCGGCCTGCGCACCCAGATGGAGCGCACACCGTGGATGCTGACGAGGCGTCCCTCGGTCGACAGATAACCAGTGAAGTCACCGCGATCGAATTCGACCGACAGCCCGGCCTGATCCGGAAGGTCGGCCGGATCGAAACGCACCAGAGGGACGCCTTGTTCGCGCAGCTCTGCCACCACCAAGTCGGCGGTGACATCCTGGCGACAGGTCAGGATGAGTACCGTCATCGACGTATGCGCAGGTCAGTCGTCGAAGTGCGTCTTGGAACCCGCTGTGGACGTGGTGGTGCCGGTGGCCAGCAGCACCGCATGGTCGGCGATGGCCGGACGCCCGTCGGAGAGGACATTCAACTGCAGGGCGGCGCTATAGGCGTAGGGAACGCTCGCCGACGACCGCTCGGCAGGGATTGCGTGCTTCAGTACGAAGGGCTGCATGAGTGACCTCTTGGTGCTCCATGTATTCGTCTATCCACCACGCAACAGTACGTACTAAAAGTCTACGGCACTCCCTAGCAACGATTTTGTCCTCTGCGTTGCGATATGAAGTGTGTCACAGGATCCCAGTGGAACCTCAAGGCCCGATTGAGCGTCAACATATGCCTCGGGTATTGCTTCACCGAATAGTCGGCCACCGCAGAGGGAGCACCGGCTGAGGAACGGCGGGTCAGGACGTCCGCGCGGCCTCGCGGTGGGTGACGCGGATCTTCGACTGACCGTGCGGCAGCTCCTCCCAGTCCGCCATGAACCGGGCCGCCAGACCGTGTTTCTCCGCCAGCGCTATGAGCGTCTCGGTGCGGTAGTAGAAGTCCTCCCGCAGTACCTGGTGTTCGACGCCCTCGGTGCGGTCGAAGGTGAAGTCGAACCAGCCGCCGGGCGCCATGACGCGGCCGACATGGGCCAGGCACTCCTCGATGACGGGCAGTGGCGAGTGCGAGAAGACACTGTGCGCGTGCACAACGTCGAAGTGGGCGTCGGGCAGAAATCGCAGCGTCAGATCGCGGACCGGAGTGAGGGTGGGACGGCGGTCCTGCAACCCCTCGCGCACCAGCGTGTCCTGGGCGGCAGCGAGGATCTCGGGCGAGATGTCGACGCCGTAATAGTGGCCCGGCTTCAGATGGCTGATGAACCGCCAGCCCGCCCGCAGATTGCCGCAGCCGATCTCCAGCATCCGGTGTTCCGGCCGCAGTCCGTGGTCCAGGAGGTAGTCGAACTGCATCGCGCCCAGCGCCAGCCACCGCTCATGGCTGCGGCTGCCGACCGCCGCCTCCGGGCTGGTGCGGGTGTCGGACCGCATCACCGCGCGGTAGTACGCGACGTGGTCGGGGTAGCGGTAGCGCAGCCAGGCGTCCCGGGTGGCACGGACCAGATGACTCGGTACGCGCTGCGGGTGGCGCAGCGCGTAGGAGACCCGGTGGCCGAGGGCGGAGCGGTTGACGCCGAGGTTCTTGGCGGGCATGTGGACTCTCTCATGGTCGTCGTACGGACGCGGCGGACGATGCGTTCCCGCGTCGCTGTTGTCGGTACCAGCCTCGGTGCCGTGGCGACGGCGCGGATCGGCGGAGCGGTCCCGGTCCGGACGCGGTCCGGGTGAACGCCGTATCAACCGATCGGATGATGCGGGGTCCGGCCGGGCGGGTTAGGACTGGCTGAGGGAGTGGACGCAAGAAGAACCGGAGAGGTCCGGAGCGAATCCGGAGAGCGGGGAGGGGCCCAGGTGCGGTCGGCGGTCGGGGCGGTCAGGGCGGACGGGCGGTCAGGGTGGGCGCCGTGGTCGGCGATGTGGTCGGCATGGTCCGGGCGATCCGGGACCGACGGGGTGGACGATCCGGACGAGCGGTGGCTGACGGCGGTCCTGCACATCGCCTTCTTCCTGCTGCTGGGCTCCTCACTGGTCCGCTATCTGATCCGGGACACCGGCACCGCGCCGAACGGCTGGGTCGTCGCCCTCTTCGTGGCCTTCGGCGCGCTCTATCTGCCCGGCCGGTGGCCGGCGCCCGCGCCGAGCCCCGGCGGCCGGCCCTCCGGCCGCTATCTGGTCTGGCTGACAGCGGTGCTGGCCGCATGGGTCGCGCTGCTGGTTCTCGCGCCGAGCGCCGCATGGTGTGCCATGCCGCTGTTCTTCACCGGTCTGCACACGCTGCCCACCCGGTTCGCGGTGCCCTTGGCCGCCGTGCTCACCGCGCTCGTCGTCGCCTCGAAACTGCGGTTCATGCACGACGGCTTCGATCCCAACGCGCTGATCGCACCGCCCGCCATCGCCGCCGTGGCCGCCGCCGTCCTCATTCATCTGCGGCGCCAGTCGGCGCGGCAGCGGGTGCTGATCGACGATCTGGTCCGTACCCGCCGAGATCTGGCCGCGACCGAGCGGCGGGCCGGAATCCTGGCCGAGCGCCAGCGGCTGTCCTCGGAGATCCATGACACCCTCGCCCAGGGCCTGTCCAGCCAGCGGATGCTGCTTCAGGCCGCCGACCGCACCTGGGAGACGGACCCGGCGGCGGCCCGAGGCCATATGCGCGACGCGGCGGAGATCGCCTCCCGCAGTCTCGCCGAGGCCCGCCGGTTCGTCCAGGACCTGGCCCCGGTCGACCTCGCCGAGCGCTCCCTGGCCCAGGCGCTCGGCGCGCTGGCCGAGCGGGAGAGCGGCGCGGGGCGGACGGTGGACTTCCATCTCGACGGACCCCTCGGGCCGCTGCCCGAGCCGGTGGCGGCGGCGCTGCTGCGCATCGCCCAGGGCGCGCTGGCCAATGTGCGGGAGCACGCCGGGGCGAGCCGGGCCGCGCTCACCCTGACCTGCATGGGCGACCAGATCTGTCTGGACATCGCCGATGACGGCCGCGGTTTCGACACCGACGCGGTCCCCGCGCCAGGAGCGGACCGGTCACGCGGACACGGGCTGCGGGCGATGCGGGTCCGCGTACGTCAGCTCGGCGGCACACTCACCGTCGAATCCGCACCGGGCGAGGGGACCGTCGTCTCGGCCGCCATCCCCGTCGATCCCCTCCCCGCCCTCGTCCCCGACCGTCCCGTGGAGGCCACGGCATGAGCCCGACCCCGTCCCCGCCGTCCGGCGCTGCCTCGAGCCCGAGCCCGGTCCCGCCCGCCCCTGCCATCCGGCTGCTGCTCTGCGACGACCACGCCGTGGTGCGGGCCGGTTTGCGAGCGCTGCTGGCCAGCACCGACGGCATCGAAGTGGTCGGCGAGGCGGGAAGTGGCGAGGAGGCCCTCGCCATGGCCGACCGGCTCCGGCCCGATGTGGTGCTGATGGATCTCCAGCTCGGGGAGGGCATGGACGGGGTGACCGCCACCCGGCGGCTGGTCTCCGGCGACCCGCCGGCGCCCCGCGTCCTGGTGCTCACCATGTTCGACACCGACGCCGACATCACCCGTGCCATCGAGGCCGGGGCCACCGGCTATCTGCTCAAGGCCGAGCGGCCGGAGGAACTGTTCGCGGCGATCCGCAACGCCGCCTCCGGCCGTACCGCGCTGTCCGCCCCGGTCGCCGACCGGGTGCTGGCCCGGATGCGCAGCCCGCGCCCCGGACTGTCCGAGCGGGAGCGCGACATCCTGCGGCAACTGGCCCGTGGCCTGGGCAACCGGGAGATCGCCCGGGCCCTGTTCATCAGCGAGGCCACGGTCAAGACCCATCTGGGTCGGATCTACGGGAAATTGGGGGTCGAGACCCGGGCCGGGGCGGTGGCGGTGGCCACCGAGCGGCGGCTGCTGCCGTGACGGCGTCAGACCGCCGAACGGTCCGGCAGCGGCAGCCGGTCCTGGTCGGGCAGGACGAGCGTACGGGTGGGCAGCGGGATCTCGATGCCCTCGGCGCGGAACCGGCGGTGCAGCTCCTTCATGAACTCATGCTTGATGAGGTACTGGTCGCTGAACTCCAGGGCCCGCAGAAACACCGAGAAGTCGATGCCGGACTCTCCGAAGGTGTGGAAGCGCACGCTCGTCTCGTGGTCGACGACCCCGCCCTCGACGCCGGACATCACCTTCCCGGCCACCTCGATGGTCACCCGCTCCACATGGTCCAGATCGCTTCCGTAGCCGACCCTCGCCTGGACCATGACCGACATCTGCTGCTCGGGCTGGTGGAAGTTGGTCATGATGGTGTTGCCCAGCTTGGCGTTCGGGATGATGACGAGGTTGTCCGACAGTTGCCGCACCGCCGTGTTGCGCCAGTTGATGTCGACCACATATCCCTCCTCCCCGCTGCTGAGCCGGATGTAGTGGCCGGGCTGCACCGTCTTGGAGGCCAGGATGTGCACCCCCGCGAAGAGATTGGCCAGGGTGTCCTGTAGCGCCAGGGCGACCGCCAGACCGCCCACGCCCAGGGCGGTGAGCAGCGGTGCGATCGAGACGCCCAGCGTCTCCAGCAGGATCAGCACGCCCATCGCCAGCACCGCGATCCGCGTGATGTTGACGAAGATGGTGGCCGTTCCCGCCACCCCGGAGCGGGACAGCGCCAGCGAGCGCACCATACCGGCCACCACCCGCGCCGCGGTGACCGTGCTGACCAGGATCAGCACGGCCTTCAGCGTCTGATTGACGTCATGGCCGACCGTGGCGGTCAGCGGCAGTGCGGCGGCCGCGGCGGCGACTCCGGCGGCCATCGACGCCCACGGCGCCAGTGTGCGCAGTGTGTCGACGATGATGTCGTCGCCGCTCCACCGGGTGGAGCGGGCCCGCTCACCCAGCCAGCGCAGCGCCACGCGCAACAGCACACCACCGGCCGCACCGCAGACCAGCGCCGCCCCGACGAGGATGACATCGTGCAACGTCAGGCCCCGGTTCATCGGCCACCGTCCGCTATACCGGAAAGCGCGTCAGAACCGGCCGCGCGGCCCGCGGTCGTCGGTGCGGCCTCCGGTCTGGAGTTCTGTGGGATCACGTTGTCCACCTGCTCGTGCCTGGGGTGTACGGGCTGTGCCGGGCGTACATGTGTACGGCTCCGGCGTGAGGTGCCATCCTGCCGCATGCGATCAGGGCCGAATGACGGGATGTCCCGCTACCGCACGTAACCCGCCAGGAAGGCGGCGCCGCGCCATCGCGTTTGACGCAGAGGTGATGTGTGGTGGAATCGGGTCGTATGGAAAGCCGCCAGGACATGGAGAGGAGATGGCCGTTCCTCGCGGCCGCCTACGCCTTCGTGGTCACGATGTGCGGTACGACGCTGCCCACCCCGCTCTACTCGCTCTATCAGCGGGAGTTCGGCTTCTCCTCGTTCATGGTCACGGTGATCTTCGCCGTGTACGCGGCGGGGGTCATCGTCGCGCTGCTGCTGCTCGGGCGCATGTCCGACTTCATCGGGCGACGGCCCGTCCTGCTGGCCGCGCTGGCGCTGTCGGGCCTGAGCGCGGTGTGCTTCCTCCTCGCCGGCGGACTGCCGGAGCTGTTCACGGGCCGCACCCTGTCGGGGCTGTCCGCCGGTCTGGCCACCGGCACCGCCACCGTGATGGTGATCGAGCTGGCCCCCGAGCGCCGCCGCCGTGCCGCCACCCTTCTCGCCACCGGGGCCAACCTGGGCGGTCTCGGTGTCGGCCCGTTGCTCGCGGGTGTGCTGGCGCAGTACGCCCCGGCGCCGCTGAAGCTGGTGTTCGTGGTGGACCTGGTGCTGGTGGCGGTGGCCGCCGCCGTGGTGCTCGCTCTCCCGGAGACCGTACGGACCCGGGGGCGCCCGTCGCTGAGGCCGCAGCGGCTGCGGGTGCCCAAGGAGATGCGCGCGACGTTCGCGGCCGCGGCGATGGCGGGGTTCGCGGGCTTCGCCACCCTGGGCCTGTTCACCTCGGTGTCGCCCACGTTCCTGAGCGAGGTGGAGGGGGAGAGCAATCTCGCGGTGGCCGGTGCCGTGGTGTTCTCCGTGTTCGCCGCTTCGGTCGCCGGGCAGGCGCTGGGGCGGCGGCTGGGCCCGGGGCGGTCGCTGCCCGGCGGGTGCGCGGTGCTGGTGGCCGGTATGGCGGCCATCGCGGTCTCGCTGGCGATCGCATCGCTGGCGCTGCTGGTGCTGGGCGCCGTGATCGCGGGGACGGGCCAGGGGCTGTCGTTCCTCGCCGCCGTACGGGTGGTGACCGAGCGCAGCCCGGCCGACCGGCGTGCCGAGGTCACCTCCGCCCTGTTCGTGCTGATGTATCTGGCCATCTCGATTCCGGTGATCGGCGTGGGGGCGCTGTCGCTCGCGGTCGGGCTGCGCTCCGCCGGGCTCATCTTCACGGGGTGTGTGGCGCTGCTGGCCGTGGCCGCCCTGCTGCGGCTGCGGGGGATTTCCGTCGTGGCATCAGGCCGCTGAGCACGCCCGGCGAACGTGGCGGGGACGCGCACCGCGCGGCGAACCGCTCGATCCGCCCCCGGGAGCGGGAGCGGATCGACGGCATCACGGCTTCACGGCATTCGGCGCGGGGCGCCTCGCGTCACAGCTCCAGGACGGTCCGCACCGGCAGATGGTCGCTGGGGTACTGGCCGTCCCCGGAATAGGTGTCGATGACGGCGTGGTGGGTGCGCACACCGGGCGAGGTCAGGATCCAGTCGATCCGGTCGCCGTCCGGGACCAGCGGGCCGAAGCCGTGGAACGTCCCGTACAGCGGGCCGCGCCGCTCGGCGGTGTCCCACGAGTCCACCAGGGTGCCGCCGTTCAGCATGGCGTCGTAGACCGGGTTGCCGTGGGCCGCCACATTGAAGTCGCCGGTGACGACGCGGGGGAGCGCGGAGTCCAGCCCGCCGAGCCGCTCGGTGATCAGAGCGGCGGCGTGGTCACGGGCGTTCTGGCTGCGGTGGTCCAGATGGGTGTTGAGGGCGTAGAACTCCTTGCCGGTCCGCCGGTCGTGGAAGCGCACCCAGGTGACCATCCGGACCACGGCCCCGCCCCAGGTGTTGGAGCCGATCACATTCGGGGTGTCGGACAGCCAGAAGTGGTCGTACTCCACGGGCTCGAGCCGCTCGGTGTCGTAGAAGACGGCCATGAACTCGTCGCGGCTGCCCCCCATCCGCCCGGTGCCGATCCACGCGTAGCGCTGTCCGAGGTCGTGGGCGATATCGCGCAACTGGCCGTACAGCCCCTCCTGAGTGCCCAGCAGATGGGGCCGGGCCCGGCGCAGCAGCTCCCGCATGACCGGGCGGCGCCGGCCCCAGGAGTTGGGCTCGCTGTCGCCGGCGTAGCGCAGATTGAAGGTCATGACGGCCAGCCGTGAACCGTCGGCGGGGGCGTTCGGGGCGGCGGCGACCGCCGTGGCCACGTACTGCGGCTGGGAGGCGAGCGGAAGCGCGGCGGCCGCCGCGGCCGCGACGCGCATACCGTGACGGCGGCTGAACACAGGTGCGGGCATGGCTCCTCCAAGGTCTTGAAGGTGCGGTGACGGACCCAGTGTCGGGTCCCGCGGTGTGGGGGGTGTGTCCTGCGGTGGCCGTGCGGTGGAACGTACGGTCACGCAGAGCCGACCACAAGAGCGCGGGCGTACTCCACCCGTGACGAAAGTGGCCGGGGATGCGCGGTGGCGGCGCTGGGTAGAGAAGGGCGGTAGTTGTCGAGACGGAAGGGGCATCTGGGGTGACGTTACGGCCGCTGACCTTCGTCGTGGGGACCGGACGATGCGGTTCGACCGCTCTGTCCCGCGTCCTGCGGCTGCACCCGGATCTGCTCAGCGTGAGCGAGCTGATCGCCGCGCTGGAGCCGGACGCGCTGCCCGAGGCGCCGCTGACCGGGGCGGAGTTCTGGCGGATCCTCGCCACTCCGAGGTCGTTCGCCAACCGCGTCATCCGCGATGGCATCCCGCTGCCGGAGTACCGGTATCCGCATGTCGAGGGGCGGTTCTCGGTGGCGGGCGGTGGCATTCCGGCCCTGTGCATGATGACGCTGCCGCATCTCACCGACGACCCCGACGCGCTGTTCGACGCGCTGGAGCCGGAGCTGTCCCGACGGCCCGCCGCCCCGGTGGCCGATCACTACCGGGCACTGTTCGACCTGCTGGGGGAGCGGTTCGGCCGACGGGCCGTCGTGGAGCGCTCCGGCTACTCGCTGCGGTCGGTGCCCCGGCTGCGGGAGGTCTTTCCCGAGGCCCGGTTCGTCCATCTGCACCGGGACGGCGCCGACTGCGCGCTCTCCATGAGCCGCCACCCCGGATTCCGGCTGATCCAGCTCATGGCGGAGCGCGCCGAGACCGCCGAGAGCCTTCCGGCCGGTCTCGAGGCGCTGCTCAGCGACGACGACGCCGATCTGCGTCCGCTCTACGAACGATCCGTACCCGTCGCCGAGTTCGGCCGATTGTGGTCGCACACGATCGTGGCGGGGCTGGCCCATCTGTCCCGGCTCCCTGCCGGGATCCGGATGTCCCTGTCGTACGAGAGCCTGCTCGACGCGCCCGAGCGCGAGCTCACCCGGCTGGCCCACCACCTCGGCGTGGAACCCCTCCCGGAGTGGCTGGCTGCCGGAAGCGCCCTGCTCGACGGCGACCGCCGGGGCTCGGCAGCCGCGACCCTGCCGCCCGCCGAACTGGCCGCCCTCCGCGAGAGCTGCGCCCCCGGCGCCCGGGCCCTGAGCCTGGCCGGGGCCGGATGAGATAGCTGCTCCGGTGCGCGGAGGATGAGGTAGCCCCGGCGTGCGGATGAGGTAGCTCCGGTGCGCGCATGGGCCGGCTTCGGCGTCAGGCCGTCGCCGCTTCGGCGACCTCCCCCGAATGCTCGACGGCCACCGCCCGCAGCGCCTCCAGCAAGGCGGCCACCGCGGGCACCCGCGCCGCCTCCGGCCGCAGCAGCGCGCAGACGTGGCGCCGTGGCCAGTCGTCCAGCGGGCGCGGCTCGACCCGCGGATCGGGCCGGGGGAGCAGACCGAGGCCGTCCATCAGGGCGATGCCCACCCCGTCGCCCACCAGGCCGAGGGTGGTCGCCTGGTCATCGGTCGTGGTCACCACCCGGGGCTCGAACCCCGCCTCCGCGCAGCGCCGCAGCAGCCGCCCGCGGTCCCGCTCCAGGATCCACCGCTCCCGCGACAGATCGGCGAGGCCGACGCTGCGCCGCCCCGCGAGCGCATGGCCCCGCGGCAACAGCACATGGCGGCGGTCGACCAGCAGCGGGACCCGGCGCAGCGGAGTGTGCGCGGCCCCCGAGGCGTCTCCCGTCTCATCGTCGGCGACGATCGCCAGATCGGTCTCGCCCGCGTCCAGCAGCCGGTACGCGTCATGGGAGTCCGTCTGGCCCAGCTCCACCTCCACCTCGATACGGGAGGCGCCCAGCCTGGCCAGCGCCGCGGGCAGCACGGCGACGCAGACGCTCTGCACCGAGGACATCCGCACCCGGCCACGGGTGCGCGCGGCGAGCGCCTCGAACTCGTTCTCCACATCCCGCAGCCCGGCCAGCACGTCCTGGGCGCGCTCGGCGAGTCTGTGGCCCGCGGGCGTGAGCCGTACCCCCCGTCCCGCCTTGACCGTGAGCGGCACGCCCACGGCGCGTTCCAGCGCGCGCATGTGATAGCTGACAGCCGGTTGGGTGTAACCGAGCCGGTCCGCCGCAGCGCTGTACGAGCCGGCGCGACAGACCTCAGCGAGTACGGTGAGCTGACGAAGATCGATCACTACAGGACGATAAAAATCGTTTATCAATTCCCGTAAGACTCTAATTGGACGCGTGATCGAGAGACCGTCAAAATCATGGTGACGGATTTCGCCCGCACCCGCTCATTGAACTGACCGATCGGACACGGCCCCACCCGCACTGGCTGCCCGTACGGTCACAGCCCGCCCACAACGGTTTCCTCCCCACCGATCCGGCCGGACCGGCAAGGGGACCCGGGCGCGGTGACTTTCCTCCCTCCGCCCGAATCCCCCGCTGGAATGGATGGATGGTGCCCGATGCATGATGGCTGGAATCGCATGACTCCGGTGGTCGCGGAGAGCAATCCCTTTCACCAGATGTCGCTCAACGAAACCGTTCACCCCCCGCTCCCCGAAGTGGTGGACGCCGTCCTGCGCACCGCGCGGACCGCCCACCGTACCCTGGATGCCCTCGGCACCGGGCTCTGTCAGGCCCTCGCCGGACATCTGGGAGTGCGCCCGGAACATGTGCTGGCCGGACCGGGTTCCGGTGCGCTGCTCCAGCAGTTGTTCTCCACCCTCACCGGACCGGATACGGACACGGTGCACGCCTGGCCCTCGTGGGAGGCGTACCCGATGATGGCGGCCAACGCCGGATCCACCACCGTCCGGGTGCCGCTCACCGGATACGACCACGATCTGAAGGCGATGGCCGACGCCGTCACCGACCGCACCCGCATGGTCCTGCTGTGCACCCCCAACAACCCCACCGGCACCGCGCTGGACCAGGAGCGCATCCTTCGTTTCCTCGACCGGCTCCCCGCGCATGTCACCGTCGTCATCGACGAGGCGTACCGGGACTTCGCCGACCCCGGCGCCGTCGCCGACGGCATCGCACTGCACCGCGCCGATGAACGGGTCTGTGTGGTGCGGACGTTCTCCAAGTCGTACGGGCTGCTCAGCCTGCGGGTCGGCTATCTCGTGGCGCATGAGCCCGTGCTCGCCCCGCTCCGCTCGGTGCTGCCCTTCTACCGGGTGAGCGCCGTGGCGCAGGAGGCCGCCATCGCCGCGCTCGGTGCCCAGGAGCAGGTGCTCCGGCAGTGCGCCGAGACCGCCGAGGAGCGCGACCGGCTCCATCGGACCCTGCTCGACCAGGGCTGGGAGGCGCCCGCGAGCCAGGGCAACTTCCTGTGGCTGCCGATGACCTCCGGTGTGGAGCGCTTCACCCAGTTCTGCGCGGACCACGGCGTGGTGGTGTGCGGCAAACCGGGCGAAGGGGTACGGGTGACCGTCGCCGAGCCCGCCGCCAACCGGGCGTTCGCGGAGCTTGCCGGGAAGTACCGCGAGGCGTCCCGGTGACGCCGCCCGATGTCGCGGTCACCGATGTGGCCGACCCGCTGGCGGAGGCCGCGCCGACCATGGAGCTTCTGCTGCGCGAACTCGACCGGCGCTGGCCGCCGGAGGCCGAGCGGCTCCACCAGATCTCCCGGTACGCCCTGCTCCCGGCGGGGAAGCTGCTGCGTCCGCTGCTGCTCATGGAGTCGGCCGGGGCGGTGGGCGGCGGCGGACCGGCCGTCGTCCCGGCCGCGCTGAGCGTGGAGTACCTCCATGTGGGATCCCTCGTCCATGACGATGTCATCGACGGGGACGCGATGCGGCGGGGCCGTCCGTCCGTCGTGGCACGCTACGGCACCGCCGACGCCATCGTCACCGGGGACGCCCTGATGCTGGGCATGTTCGGTGTGCTCACCGACGGCGCCGAAGAGGCCGGGGGACTGCCGCCGGGCCGGGTGCTGGGCGCCGTGCGGGTCTTCGCCCGGGCGGGCGTCGACCTGTGCCGCGGCCAGGCGATGGAGGGCGAACTCCGCGGCGACCTCGGCTGCGGACTCGACCGGTATCTCACCATGAGCTCCCTGAAGACCGGGGCGCTGTTCCGGGCCGCCTGCCGGGGCGGGGCGATCCTGGGCGGCGGAACCCCCGCCCAGCAGCACGCGCTCACCGCCTACGCCGAACATCTGGGGCTGGCCTTCCAGATGCACGACGACCTGCTGCCGTACACCAGCGACCCCCGCACCACCGGCAAGTCCGCCCTCAGCGACATCGCGGCCGCCCGGCCCACCTTCCCCGTCCTGCTCTGCCACGCCATGGCCGGTGCGCCTGGCCGCGCCCGGCTGGAGGCGGCACTCGGCGGCGCCCTGCCCGCCGCCGACGCGCTGCGCACCGTGCACGAGCTGCTGGAGGCGACCGGCGCGCTCGACGCCGCGCGGGACCAGGCCACCGCCCAGGCGGACCGGGCCAAGTCCTGTCTGGCGGAGCTGCCCCGCTCCCGGGCCACCGCCGTGCTCGCGGCGGTGGCCGATCTGTCGGTCAGCCGGGACCGGTGACGCCATGGCGGCCCCGCGCACCGCACTCCTGGCCCATCTCCAGACCTGGCGCCCGTACACCCTGTGGTATCCCGGGCTGGTCGGCCTCGCCGGAGCCACCCTCGCCGGAGCGCACCCCGCCACGGGGCAGTTGCTGGTGGCCTGGGCCGCGCCGACCCTCGGCTGGATCGCCGGCCACTATCTCGGCGACTACTACGACCGTGACCTCGACGCGCTCAGCAAGCCCCAACGCCCCATCCCCTCCGGCCGGTTGAGCCCACGAGCCGCCGTGGCCACGGGCATCGGCTGCGTCATCGCCGTGGCCGCGCTGGCCCTGTGGGCCAACTGGCGCGCCGTGGCCGTGGCCGCCGCCGCCATGGCGGGCATCGTGGCCTACAGCCGGGTGCTCAAGGGACGTGGCCTGTCGGGCAATCTCATACGGGGCGTGCTGACCGCCCTCACCGTGCTCTTCGGCGCGATGGCCGTCCAGCCGTGGCCACCATGGCGGGCGCTGCCGTTCGCCCTGCTCTTCCTGGCCCATGACACCGCGTCCAACCTCGTCGGCACCCTCCGCGACGTCGACGGCGACCGCGAGGGCGGCTATGCCACCGTGCCGGTGCGCCAGGGTGTCCGGCGCGCCACCCACACCGCCGCCGCGCTGTATCTGGCCGCCGTGGCGGTGGCCTGCGCCGCCACCGGGCTGGTACCGCGGGACACGGCCGGCTATCTCGTGCTGCTGTCGGCGGCGGCGCTGTGCGGCGCGGGCGCCTTCGGGCTGCTGCTGCGGTCGCCCGGGCACCTCACCCCCGCGCTGGCGCTGCGCGCCCACGCCGTCCTCGTCGCCGAACGCCTGGTGCTGGCCGCGGCGGTGGTGGCCGCGGGCGCCGGCACGACGCCCGCCCTGGCACTGCTGACGCCGCTCCTCACGGTGAGCGTCATCACCCAGAGCCGGATGCGGTCCCGGCATGAATTCCCCGCCCCCCTGGCCGACGGCGGGCCCACTCTTCCCGGTCCACGCCCCTGAAACACCGCGCGCCACCAGCAGAAGGGTCCGCTCCCATGCCCGCTTCCGCCTTGACCGAGAGCGTCGGCACGGCCGTCACCGCCGGTACCGAGGCGCTCCTCGCCCACCGGCGCGACGACGGCGCCTTCGTCTTCGGCGCGCACCACGCCTCCCCGCTGAACACCGCCGGAGCCCTCACCGCACTCCACTTCGCCGATCCGGAGGGCTCGGCCGAGACCATCGAGCGCGGTGTCACCTGGCTGTGCGAGAACCAGCGGGACGACGGCGGCTGGGCCATGCGCGGGGTGCCCACCGAACCCCTCACCACCGCGCTCGCCGCCGCGACGCTCCACCTGCTCGCGCCCCGCCGGGCGGCATCGGCCGTCCATGCCGCACGGGCCCGGTTCGAGGCGCTCGGCGGCTCCGGGGCCGTCCCGGAACCCGCGATGACCGCCCTCATCCGCCAGTTCCACACCTTCGCCGGACTGCCCCACGAGGGCGCCCAGCGACGGCTCCCCCTGGAACTGCTGCTCTTCCCCGGCCTCAGCCGCCGCCTGCTGAGCCTGCGGCTGCCCATCTACGCGAGCCAGGCGCTCGCCCAGTCCGCCCACCGCCGCCGCGGCCCGGCCGGTCGCGCCCTGGACCGGCTGGCCCGGCCGAAGGCCCTGGCGATCGTCCATGACGCCTACGAACGGGAGGGCGCCACCGGCGGGTTCAGCACCGACCCCTGGCTCACCGGACTCATCTGCCTCGGCCTCGCCCGCTCCGGCCAGGCGCCCTGCCTGGTCCGCGCCGCCGCCCGCTGGCTCCGCTCCGCGGCCAACCCGGACGGCTCCTGGGATCTCATGCCCCTCGATGTGACCTGGACGAACTTCGCCACCGCCGCGCTGATCGAGGCCGGTCACGCCGAGGACCCGCAGCTCATCGGCACCCGCGAGATGCTCCACCGCCACCAGCAGCCCGAGCCGTTCGACGCCCTCGGCTGCCCGGCCGGCTACTGGGGGTTCTCCAGTCCCCGAAGCTGGCCGATGGCCCTGGAGACGGCCGAGTCCAGCGCCATCCTGCTGAAGCTGCCCGGCGGCGCGGACGACCGCCACGTCCGCGCCGGACTGGGGTGGCTGACCGCCACCCAGGACGCGGCCGGTTCCTGGAGCCTCGCCGTACGGAACAGCAAACCGGGCGGCTTCGGGCCCTGCCCCCAGATGACCGCCAAGGTCGTGGGCACCCTGCTCGACTCCGGGGCAGGGGCCGACGACCCGCGCGTGGCCAAGGCGGTGCGCTGGCTGCTCGGCCGGCAGCGACCCGACGGATCGTTCGAGGCCATGTGGTACCGCGGCGGCACCCCCGGCACCGCCGCGGCGCTGGAGGCGCTCAGCCGGGCGGGCCGCACCGGGGAACACCACCGGGCGGCGGCCCGGGCCAGGGACTGGCTGCTGCGCACCCGCCACCCCGACGGCTCATGGAGCACGGGCGAGGGCACCCAGCCGGGCGAGGGCACCCAGCCGGGCGAGGACACCCGGCCGGGCACCGTCGAGGAGACCGCCTGGGCGCTGCGCGGACTGCTCGCCGCCGGGCTGAGCCCCGCCGACCCCGCCCTCGCGGCGGCGGCCCGATGGCTCGTCGACGCCCAGCGGACGGACGGCGGCTGGACCCCGGGCCCGGTCAACGAGTACGTCCGCGGCTGTGCCCGCTACGCCGACGACGGCATCGCGGCGGGCCTGGCGCTGCGGGCCCTCGCCCACTACCGCTCGGCGGAGGCCGCTCGCGCGGCCGAAACCGGAGAAGGAGGCCGGGGATGAGCCCCGATGTGCTGGTGTGCGGGGCGGGCGTCGGCGGTCTCGCGGCGGCCCGCGCACTCGGCGGCCTCGGACTGGACGTCCTGGTCGTCGACAAGCAGCCGAAGGTCCGCCCGATCGCCAAGGGAGAGGTGCTCCAGCCGGGCGCGCTGCGCCTGCTGCGCTCCTGGGGCGTGGAGAAGCGGCTCGACGCGCGGGGGGCGGTCCGGCTCGGACGGCTGGTCGTCCGCGATCCGCGAGGCACCGCGCAGATGTCCCTCGACTACGGCCAACTGCCCGCCCCCGACCAGTGGTTGCTGGCCCATGACCACACGGTCATCCTCGCCGCCCTGGCCGAGAGCCTCGGGCCGGGTGTCGAACTGCGCCGGGGCGTGCGCGCGGAGGCGCCGCTGCGCGACGACTCCGGCCGGATCACCGGACTGCGGCTGGCCGAGGGCGGCAGGGTCTACGAGCAGCGGGCGCCGCTCGTGGTCGCCGCCGACGGCATCTCCTCACGGCTGCGGTCCTGGGCGGGCATCGAGGCCAAACGGGCCGACTATCCGCACCGGCTGGTCTCCTTCGACATCGGCGACGCCGACGCGGCCGCGCGGGCCGACGACTTCTCCGCGTATGTCACCGACCGGGGGCTGCGGCTGCTCTATCCGCTGCCGGGCGGCCGGTTGCGGCTCTACCTCCAGGCGGGGCCCGATGAACTGCGCGGCGTCACGGCACGTGGGGGGCTGGGCGACTGGGTCGCCCGAGCGCTGTCCCAGGTGCCCGCCCTGGAGCCGCTGACCGCGTCCCTGCTCGCCCATCTCGACAGCCGCCAGACGCTGCCCGTCGGACGGCTGCTGTCGCCCCGGCTGGCCGGGCGCGGACTGGCGCTGGTCGGCGAGGCCGCGTACGCCGTCCATCCGATGGCGGCGCAGGGCATGAACACCGCCATCACCAGCGCCGGTGCCCTCGCCGAACGGCTGTCGGACCAGTTGGAGCGTACGGGCGGGATGTCGGCCGCGGTGGTGGACGCCGCGCTGCGCGACTACCACGAGCGGCAGTCGCCCCTTCTCACCCAGGCGGCCAGGACCAGCGGCAACGCGGCGCGGATGGTCACCGATCTGTCGTGGCGCGGCCGGGTCCTCGGGCGCCGGGCCGTCCGTCACACCGGTGCCAACCCCCGGCTGCTGCACACCGTCACCCACAACATGTCGGGCCTCGGCCCGCGCCCGCTGACCCCGCTGGACCGGCTCCAGCAGCTCGGTCTCCTCCCCGATCCGCGCGCCCACCGAGTGCCGACCGCCCCGGCCGGCCGACCGCAACCCATGTGAGGACGGTTTACCGCATGTCCACTTCCGAATTGATGGTGACCCCCGTCTCCGGAGCACTCGGCGCGGAGATCCGCGGTGTCGATCTGACCGAGCTCACCGATGAACTCTTCGACCGGATTCACGAGTTGCTGCTCAAGCACCTCGTGGTCTTCTTCCCGGACCAGGAACACCTCACCCCAAAGGCGCATATCGCCCTGGGACGGCGGCTGGGGGAGCTGGAGGTCCATCCGTTCCTGCCGAAGGTCGAGGGCCATCCCGAGATCGTCGTCCTGGACGCGGACCAGGGCGCCAAGGCCGACGAGTGGCATATCGACGTGACCTTCCAGCCCAATCCGCCGGTCGCCTCCATCCTCCATCTCCAGGTGTGTCCCGCCTCCGGCGGCGACACCATGTGGAGCAACCAGTACCTGGTCTACGAGACGCTCTCCGAGCCGATGCGCGAACTCCTCGACGGGCTCACGGCTGTCCATGTCCTCAACACACCGCAGACCGGCGAGCACTCCGCCGAACACCCGGTGGTGCGGATCCACCCCGAGACCGGCAGGCGCTCCCTGTACGTCACCCGCATGTGGACCTCGCACATCCCGCAGCTCAGCCGCCCGGAGAGCGACGCCCTGCTGCAATACCTTTTCGAGCACTCCGAGTCGCCCCGGTTCAACTGCCGTTACCGCTGGCAGCCCGGCGCCGTCGCGATGTGGGACAACCGCGCCACCCAGCACCTGGCCGTCAACGACTACACCGAACCCCGCAGGGGCCGGCGGGTGACCGTCCTCGGCGACCAGCCCACCGGCGACACCCCGCGCTGGAAGGAGTACCGGCCCGCGCCCGACGAGCGCTACTACCCGCGCCATGTCACGGCCCGCCACGGCTACCGGTGACAGCGGCCGGTCAGCGGCGCGGGCGCCGCCACCGTACGGCGGCGGCGGCGCCCGCGCCGAGCACCAGCACGGACGCACCGCCGGCGAGCAGCACCGGAGTGCTGTCGCCGTCGTCCTCCTCGGAAGTGGCAGAAGTGGCAGAAGTGGCAGAAGTGCCGGAGGTGGCGCGGGAGTCCGCTGCGGCGTCCTGGGACGGCGGGGCGGCGGCCTTCGACGAGGGGGCTTCCGACGAGCGGGCCTTGGAGCCCAGCACCACATCGGAGCAGGAGTAGTAGGTGTCCGGGGTGCTGGTGTTCCGCCAGATCGTATAGAGGAGCTGACGGCCGGTCCGGCCGGCGGGCAGCGTGGCCTTGATGCGGTACGCGTCGTCGATCAGCGCGGGGTCCTTGGCCGTGGCGAACGGTCTCGCCTCCAGGTCCGACCACTTCAGCGGCCGCGCGGGATCGTAGCCCTCCTTGGTGAGATACAGCTCGAAGGTCCCCGTGTGCGGAATCGTCGACCGGTAGGTGAGCGTGAGATCGGCCCCGGCCGACAGCCGTGTCGAAGGCCAGTCGGCGCGCGCCAGATCCAGCCCCCGGTACGCCTCCAGGCCCCCGCTGCACAGCTTCCCGTCCGGGATCCGCTCCCGGTCCTTGCCCGCCACCCCCGCGATGCGCAGGTTGTCCCAGTCCGCCGCCTCCGGACCATTGGCGGCCCGAGCCGCCCGGCACGCCGCCGACCGCGCCGCGCCCCCGCCCTCGGGGGAGCAGGCGAACGTCCGGCTCACCGGGTCCGTCGGCGCCCCGTGCGCCTGGGCGGGCTGAGCGGCCAGTGCCGTCAACAGGCAGGGGAGGGCCCCGAGAAGAGCGCCCACGGCGGCGGTGCGATACGAGGTCATCCGGTGCGGCCCTCCGGTTCGGTTCGACGGACGCGTCGCCCGTCCACTCGAATACGGGAAGCCAGGGCCGGGCGTTCAACGGCCCGCCGGAAGCAGTCCCGGAAGCAGTCGTGGAATGCCGTACAACCATCCGCGAGCCCGGCATGTCTCCCTAGGCAGACGCAAACAGCGCCTACGCCCATGAAGAATCATTAAGGGGGACAAATGAATCTTTCTCGCCGTATGGCCGCCACCGCGGTGCTCGCCACCGCCATCGCGGGCACCGTGGCCCTGACGCCGCAGGCATCGGCCGCCACCAAGGCCGCGTACAACGGGGTGTGCGGCAGCGGGTACAAGGTGGTGAACTCGGCGCCCATCGGCACCAAGGGCACCGTCTTCCTCACCTACAACTCCGCCAAGGGCAAGAACTGCGTGGTCACCGTCCGGAACGCCACGGGCAAGGCGGTTCCGATGTTCGCCTACCTGTACGTTCAGGGGGCCGACGAGGCGGCCGAGGACGGCGGCGCGTACACCTCGTACGCGGGCCCGGTGTACGGCGACGGGCGCGGCAAGTGCGTGGACTGGGCCGGGGGCATCGACAACCAGTCCACCTGGACGTACGGATCGAACTGCGGATCCCTCAAGGCCCACCGCGTGACCAAGGGCTGGTAAGCCCGAAAGCCACGCGTCGGCACACCGACGGGGGAACACACGGGGGAGCGGCGGCCACCTTCTGGGAGGGTGGCCGCCGCGATTCCGAAGATTTCGAGTGATCTTCGCCCAGGATCTGAAGATGGGACTCAATCTGGGGTTCTGCCGTACCTTCGCGGTACCGGAGATCGCCCGGGTGCTCACCGCCACCGGCCGGATGACCCGGCACACCCGGGTCCGCGCCAAGGCGACCGGCGAGTTGATGTATCGGATGTTCCGCCATGGTCTGGACGGCGAGGAGGGTGAGCGGGCCGTCCCCGCGCTGAAGTGTCTGCACGCCCCGTGGGCCATCAGCGACAACGCCTACCGCTATGTGCTGGCCTGCTTCGACCTCGCCCCGCTGCGCTGGTGCGCCGCCCATGCCTGGCGGGCTCCCGCCAGGGATCTGCTCGCCGGGCGTGTCCCCGGGGTGCTCCGCCCGCTCGCGGGCAGCGCCGCCGACAGCCTCCTGGACGAGGAGCTGCGCCGGGCGCTCGGCGTTGGGCGGCCCGCGATGCCGGTCCGCGCCGCGACCCACACCGCGCTGCGGCTGCGCGCCGCCACCGGCCGGGTGCGCAGGAGAATTCGCGGAAGTCACCGACCCGCCGGTATGTCGATGGTGCAATAGCGGGGCAGGCTCTGGTATTCAACCTGGTCGTGGCCTCACGCTGCCGCGTCGAGCTGCGCATTGCCCGTCACAGGTGGAGGAACGTTCATGCACCCAGTCACCGGCTCCCGCGCTTCCGTCCCCGCCAAGGGCCGCGCCGTCCCCCGCCTGTCCACCGACCGGGGGCGGACGCCGCCCCGGATGCCCGCCGCCCGTCCGCCGATCCGGTCGCGGGCCGATGCCGAGACCGTGGCGCTGCTGCACCGCGCCGCCCGGGTGCTCATCGAGGAGGTGCCCCGGCTGGCGGACCGAATCGTCGCGCTGATGAAGGAGCGGGAGCCCGCCTACCGGTCGCCCTCCCTGGACCCGCATGAGGTGTGGCGGGAGGTCCACGACTCGCTCAGCAACAATGTGCGCTCGCTGGTGCACCCCAAGGAGACGCGCGAATCGGCCAGGTCCTGCGCCTGGCGCATCGGCACCGACCGGGCCGCGCAGGGCTTTCCGCTGGACGCGCTGCTGCACGCGTACCGTATCGGCTGCACCGTCGTGTGGGAGCAGCTCCTGGAGACCGCCTCCAAGGAGGACCCGCTCGGCGCCCAGTCGCTGGTCCATGTCGCCGCCGACGTATGGAACTTCGTCGACGAGCACTGCACCCTCGTCGCCACGGCGTATCAGGAGGTCGAGCGGCAGCTCTCCTGGCACCGGGAGAACCGCTACCGGATCATCGTCGCGGCCCTGCTCGACGGCACCGCCCGGGTGAGCGACTTCCCCGAGGCGGAGGAGGTCCTCGGCCTGCCCGAGCAGGGGCGTTACGCGGTCGTGGCGCTGGAGGACGCCGACGCCTCGTCCCGGGCGCCGCACCCCGCCACGGTGGGCGCGGGACTTCGTACGGTCTGGCATACGGCGGAGGGCACCGCCCACGCCATCGTGCTGCTCGGCGACGACGGAGCGGAGCATCTGGTGCGCGGGCTGGAGGTGCCGCCCGGCGCACGGGCCGGGGTCAGCCCCGCCGTGTCCGGTCTCGCCGCGGTGAACACGGCCCGCCGGCTCGCCGATACGGCGCTGCGCACCCGCCCGGCCGCCGGGCAGGCGGCGCTGCTGGACGAGCGCTATCCGGAGGCGCTGGTGGTGTCCTGCCCGGACCTCGGGGCCGCGCTCGCCGACCGGATGCTCGGACCGGTCCTGGCCCTGGAGTCCGCCGACCGGGAGCTGCTGCTGACGACGCTGGCCGCCTGGCTGGACGGCGGGGGATCGGCCCGCCGCGCGGGCGAGCTGCTGTTCTGTCACCGCAACACGGTGCTCAACCGGCTGCGCCGCTATGAGCAGTTGACCGGGCGTTGCCTGGACCACCCCCGAGAGGTCATGGAGTTGTCGCTCGCGCTGTCCGCGCACCGGCTGCTGACACCCTGAGCAGCACCCCTCGGCCTGAGGCGATGTGGGCGTGCACAACGGCCCTCGGCCGATCATGTGCACCCGTCACACGGTCCGCCGGTTGGGCTGTACGCGACCGCGCTGACCTGCTGTCGTGGCGATTCCGCCCCTGTGACATGGGGCGGAACCCGCACAAGGAGCCGCGACATGTCCGACTACGACCAGCCCTGGCGCGCGTCCGTCCCGCCCTTCGAGCTCGAGCCCCGCACCACGCGCCGCACCATCGCCATGCCGCCCCGCCCCACTGCACCGCCTCCGCCGGCGCGGCGCACACGGTGGCAGGGGCCGTGGCCCTGGCCGGCGCGGGCGGCCTGCACCGCGCTCGCCTGTCATGTGGCCGCCGTGGTGGTGAACTGTGCCGCCGAAGGCGTCGTCAACCTCGGCGCGGGCGGCGGATTCACCGTGGGCGCCCTGCTGATCGGCCTGGACACGGCGGTGCTGCTCACCGTGCTGGTCCGGGCCCACCGCCGGTCCACCGTCACGACGGAGGAGGGGGAGGGGTGAGCTTCCTCGATCCCAGAACGCTCGCGTTCGTGCTCTTCGCGGGCTTCATGGCCGTCTCGTTCCTGCTGTGCATCCTCGCGGCCACCGGCAATGACGACCCCACCGAGTTCTACCTCGGCACCGGCGGACTCAGCCCGATGCAGAACGGCCTGGCCATCGCGGGTGACTACATCTCCGCCGCCACCGTGCTCAGCACCACCGGCACCATCGCCCTGGCCGGATTCGACGGGGTGCTCATCGCCTCGTCCACCGTGCTCTCCATCCTGCTGTTCATGCTGGTCCTCTCCGGACCGCTGTGCGGGCGGGGGCGGTTCACCCTCGGCGACGTCCTCTCCGAGCGGCTGAGCGAACGCCCCGCCCGCATCGGCACCGCCGTCGGGGTGCTGGTGGTCGTCATGCCGCTGCTGCTGGTCCAGCTCAACGGCGCCGGCGCCATGCTGGCGGTGCTGCTCGGCATCCCGGGAAGCGGCGCGGTCACCGGCTGCACCGTCTTCATCGGCTCGCTGATGGTCTGCTACGCCGCCCTCGGCGGGATGAAGGGCACCGGATTCATCCAGATCCTCAAGACGGTACTGCTGCTCGCCGCGTTCGTCCTGCTGGCCGCTCTGGTGCTCAAGCGCTTCTCCTGGAACCCGTTCACCCTCTTCGACGCCGCGGCCGACGCCAGCGGTTACGGCGACGGCTTCTGGCAGTCCGGCCGCCAGTACGGCGACTCGCTCAGCGGCCGCCTGGATGTCATCAGCGTCCAGCTCACCCTCGCCGTCGGCGCCGCCTGCATGCCGCATCTCACCATGCGGCTCCACCCGATCCGCGGCATGCGGGCCGCCCGCGCCGCCACCACCTGGGCGGTGGGCGCGGTCACCACCATCCTCGGGCTGATCGTGATCGTGGGCGCCGGAGCCACCGCCGTCGTCGGTGCCCGCGCCCTGCGCGCCTCCGACCCCACCGGCAGCGACTCGCTGCTGACGCTGACCCTGGCCCTGGACCCGGCGGCGCAGGAGCCCCACCGCAGCCTGCTCTTCTCCGTCGTGGCCTGCGCGGTCGTCGCCACCACCCTCGCGGCGGTGGCCGGACTGACCCTGGCCGCCGCGGCCTCCCTCGCCCATGACGTCCTGGCCAAGGTCGTCTTCAAGGGCAGGCTCTCGGCCAACCGGGAGCTGGCCGCCGCCCGTACGGCCATCGTGGTCGTCGGCGTCGTGGCCGTCGTCCTCGCCATCGTGACCCAGCACTGGAACCGGCAGGTCCTGATCTCCTTCACCTTCGCGGCCGCCGCCTCCGCCCTGCTGCCGATCGTGCTCTACGGCACCCTGTGGCGCGGCTTCACGGTGAACGGACTGCGCTGGGCGCTGTACGGAGGACTCCTCCTCACCGCCGTGACCATGGCCTTCTCCCCGGCGATCTCCGGCAACCCGCTCGCGGTCTTCCCCGGGCGCGACTTCCACTGGTTCCCGCTCCGCAACCCCGGCCTGGTCACCATTCCCGCCGGGTTTCTGCTCGGCTGGCTCGGTTCCCGTACCGGACGGCGGGCACGGCATGCCCAGGACCCCACGCGGGGGGAGACGCCGTACGCGATGCCCACCGGCTGACCCGCCCGGTGCCGCCCCGGGGCCTGGGTCTCCTACGGGGACCGGGGCCCGGCCTTGGCGCGCCGGTGGGCGGCCACCCGCTCACGGGTCGCGCACCGGCGTGAGCAGTAGCGGCGCTCCGGTCCGCCGCCCACGGTGAGGAAGACATCGCCGCAACTGGGGGAGGAGCACAGGCCGCCGGGCGGGCGCTGACCGTCCCAGATCAGCACGGTCAGCGCCATGCAGGAGGAGGCGAGGAACCATTCGCCCCAGGGCGCCTCGTCATCGCTGTCCAGGTGCGGATGCCAGGGTGAACGGCCGTCGTGGGAGCTGAGCCGGAGCGGACCCGTGCCCTCCCGCAGCAGCCGGTTCAGCACCCCGGCGGCCTCGTCGACCTGCGCGGCGGCGAACACCTCGCGCAGCCGCAGCGCGGCGGTGCGCATGCCCGCGACATCACCGGCGGTGAGCTCGACGGGGCCGGGCTCACCGTGGTCGAGCAGGATCCCGGCGATCGCGCCGGGGTCCGGACTCGGCTCCGCGGTCAGGGCGTTGACGAGGGCGGCGGTGCGCCGGGCGGTGTCCCGCACCGAAAGCCGGGTGGACCGTTCGTCGTTCGAGGGTGGTGACACGGAGCCAATGTAACGCATCTGGTGAACATTTACGTTACCCCCGTAACGTGATCTGTATGCCAGGGCGTTACGCGATGGAGTGCTATCTGGGCGGGGCGGCCGCCGCCCGTGCGGGGGACGAGATGTCGGGGCCCGCGCTGCTGCTGGCCGGACCCGCGCTCACCGGTTCGGCCTCCTCGGGTTCGTCGCTGCTGGCGGGCATCATGATCGCGGCGGCGGTCGGCGGACCGCTCTTCGGGGTGCTCCTCGACCGCTCCGCCCGGCCGGGGCGGCTGCTGGCCGCGGCACTCGCCCTCTACGCGGTGGCGCTGACCGCGATCCTGCTGGGGCTGGGGCGGTTGCCGTTCGCCCTTACCCTTCTTCTCGCGGTGGGCGCCGGGCTGCTGGGACCGGCCCTGTCCGGCGGCTGGACCTCCCAACTGCCGCGGGTGGCACCGCCGCGGGCCCTGCCCCGGGCCAACGCACTCGACGCGATGACATTCAGCCTCGCCGCGCTGGTGGGGCCCGCACTCGCCGGGGCCGTCGCGGGGGCGGCCGGGGCTCCGGCCGCCATGGCGGTGTCCATCGCGCTGATCGGCCTCGCGCTGCCCGCCGCCTGGGCGCTCCCCGCGCCTCCGCCGCCCGCCCCGGTCCCGCCATCGGCCACATCGGTCGTCGCCGATCTCACCGCCGGACTGCGCGCCATCGCCCGCAACCGGCCGCTCGCCCGTGCCACCGCCACCTCCGTCGTCTCCTGCGTCGGCCAGGGCGCGCTGCTCACCTGCTGCCCGCTCCTCGGCGCGGCCGTGCTCGGCGGCGCCGACCGCGGCGCCCTGCTGCTGTCCGCCTCCGCCGCATCCGCCCTCGTGGCCAACGCGGTTCTCGCCCGCCGTCACCGCCCGCCGCGTCCGGACACCGTGCTCCTCGGCGGAGTCCTGCTGCTCGTCCTCGCGCCCCCGCTCGCGGCCACCGGCCACCCGGTCGCGCTGATCGCCGCCGTGCTGCTCGCCGGGGCCGCCGAGGGGCCCCAGCTCACGGCCCTGTTCGCGGTGCGCCACCGGGAGTCGCCCGAGCGGCTGCGCGGCCAGGTGTTCACCACCGGCGCCAGCCTGAAGATCAGCGGCTTCGCCGTGGGCGCTGCCTTCGCCGGTCCGCTCGCCACCTGGTCGCTGCCCGGCGCCCTGATGGCCGCAGGGGGGTGCGAGGCGCTCGCTGCTCTGGTGTTCGTATGCTTGCCGGGCGATGCGGAGGTCGTCGTTCCGGATTCACCCCCGGGGCTGTGTGACAGAGGCATGTCAGTCATGATGACCTGCATGGAAGACCTGAAAGACCTGCTGCCCGTCGAGGCCGTCCGGCTCGACGTCCGGGCGGCCGACTGGCGTGAGGCGATAGGCGCGGCCGGCCGGCTCATGGTGGAAACGGGCGCCACCACCGACGAGTACACCGGCGAGATGGTCGCCAACGTCGAGGAGAACGGGCCGTACATCGTCATCGCTCCGGGGGTGGCGTTCGCCCACTCCCGGCCGTCCCCGGCGGTGCTCCAGACCGGGATGTCCTGGGTCCGGCTCGCCGAGCCCGTGGAATTCGGGCATGAGTCCAACGACCCCGTCACCCTCGTCGTCGCCCTGGCCGCCCAGGACTCCGCCGCGCACACTTCCGCGATGGCGAGCCTGGCGCGGCTTCTGGGCGATCCCGCCACCGCGGCCGCCCTGGCGGAGGCGCCCACCCCGAAGGCGCTGCACGCCGTACTGGCGGGGGAGCGGCCGGAGGACGGCTCCGAGGCGGCTACCGATCCCGAGCCGCCCACCGATTCCGCACCCCGCGCGGCCTCGCTGCACAAGATCCTCACGGTCTGCGGCAACGGCGTGGGCACCAGCCTGTTCCTCAAGAACACCCTGGAGCAGGTGCTGGACCGATGGGGGTGGTCGAGGTTCGTCACCGTGGAGGCCACCGACACCATCTCCGCGAAGGGCAAGGCGTCCGAGGCCGTGGCCCTGCTCACCTCCCGTGAGATCGCCAGGACTCTGGGGGATGTGGGACGGCCCGTGAAGGTCGTCCAGGACTTCACCAGCACCGCCGAGGTGGACGCGGTGCTCCGGGACACGTACGACGTCTGAACGACGGGGACAGAGGAAGCACCATGGGCTGGTTTGTCACCCTCGCCACGTTTCTCGTCAATGAGATTCTGAGCGAGCCCGCGTATCTGATCGGCATCATCACCGCCGTCGGACTCATCGCGATGAAGAAGAGCACCGGGCAGATCGTCGGCGGCGCCATCAAGGCGACCCTCGGCTTTCTGCTGATCGGCGCGGGAGCGGGACTGGTCACCGCCTCCCTCGACCCGCTGGGCACCATGATCCAGGGCGTCACCGGCGCCCACGGCGTCATCCCCACCAACGAGGCCATCGTCGGCATCGCCCAGGACCAGTTCGGCTCACGGGTCGCCTGGCTGATGATCCTGGGTTTTGTGGTCAGCCTGCTGCTGGCCCGGTTCACCCCGCTCCGCTATGTCTTTCTGACCGGGCACCACATGCTCTTCATGGCCACGCTGCTGACCGTGGTCCTGGCCAACGGAGGCCGCTCGACCGTCGCGGTGGTGGCCGTCGGCGGTGTGCTGCTGGGCATCATGCTGGTCGCGATGCCCGCCTTCGCGCACCCCTGGACCAAGCGCGTCACCGGCAGCGACACCGTCGCCATCGGCCACTTCGGCACGGCCGGATACATCGTGGCGGGCGCGACCGGACGGGTGGTCGGCAAGCGCAGCCGCTCCACCGAGGAGATGAAGCTCCCCGAGGGGCTGCGCTTCCTGCGCGACTCGATGGTGGCCACCGCCCTGTCGATGCTGCTGATCTACCTGGCCATGGCCGTCCTCCTGCTCGTCAAGGAGGGGCAGAAGACCGCCTTCAAGGCGTTCGCCACGGGCACCGGCACGGTGGCCACCGGCACCGGGAACTACCTGATGCAGTCCGTGATGCAGGGGCTCCAGTTCGGCATCGCGGTCGCCGTGATCCTCTTCGGGGTCCGTACGATCCTCGGTGAGCTCGTCCCCGCCTTCCAGGGGATCGCCCAGAAGGTCGTCCCCGGCGCCCTGCCCGCGCTGGACGCGCCCATCGTCTTCCCGTACGCGCAGAACGCGGTGCTGATCGGCTTCATCTCCAGCTTCACCGGCGGTCTGATCGGGCTGGCCCTGCTCACCTGGATCTTCAATCCGGCCTTCGGGCTCGCCCTGGTGCTGCCCGGTCTGGTGCCGCACTTCTTCACCGGCGGCGCGGCCGGGGTCTACGGCAACGCGACCGGCGGCCGGCGCGGCGCGGTCGTGGGGGCTTTCCTCAACGGGCTGCTCATCACCTTCCTCCCCGCCCTGCTGCTCAAGGTGCTCGGCGCGTTCGGCGACCAGAACACCACCTTCGGCGACGCCGACTTCGGCTGGTTCGGCGCGCTCATCGGCAACGCGGGCAAGGCCGGTGGCGCCGCCGGACTCGTCATCATCGTGCTGCTCGGCCTCGCCGTCCTCGGAGGCGCGATCCTGGTGCAGAAGCGGGTGGTCGACACCGGCTGGGACCCGGGCGCGGCGCGCGACGCCCTGATGCCGCGCGAGAGCGTGGCGACGCCCGCCGAGGCGGGCGCCACCACGGCCGCGTACGCCAAGATCCCGCCGCCCGCGGGCGCTCCCGCACCTCCGCCCGCCGCCTGACGCGGCGCGGCGCGCCGCCCCAGTGGTCCTGTCCGTCCCGAGCCCTCGGCCGGGACGGGACAGGACTACCGGGGCGAGGGGGTTCACGCCCGCTTGACGTAGTCGCGCAAGTGGACGGCGGTGAGGGAGCCGCCGGTGTCCACGAGGTCGGCGGGGGTGCCGGTGAACACCACCTGACCGCCGTCATGACCCGCCCCCGGGCCCATGTCGATGATCCAGTCCGCATGGGCCATCACGGCCTGGTGGTGCTCGATGACGACGACCGTGTTGCCGGCGTCGACCAGGCGGTCGAGCAGGGCGAGCAGTTGGTCCACATCGGCGAGATGCAGGCCGGTGGTCGGCTCGTCCAGAACGTATGTCGTGCCGCTCCGCGCCATATGGATGGCCAGCTTCAGCCGCTGGCGTTCACCCCCGGAGAGTGTGGTGAGCGGCTGGCCGAGCCCCAGATAGCCCAGCCCGACCGCGGCCAGCCGGTCCAGGATCAGCCGGGCCTGGCCGCCTGTGAAGAACTCCCGCGCCTCGGCCACCGACATGCCCAGGACATCGCTGATGTCGCGCCCGCGCAGCCGGTACGTCAGCACCTCGGGCCGGAACCGCTTCCCCTCGCAGTCCTCGCACACCGAGGCCACCTCGGCCATCATCGCGAGATCGGTGTAGATGAGCCCGATGCCCTTGCACCGGGGGCAGGCACCCTCGGAATTGGCGCTGAACAGACCCGGTTTGACGCGGTTGGCCTTGGCGAACGCCGCCCGGATCGGATCGAGGAGCCCCGTATACGTGGCCGGGTTGCTGCGGCGGGAGCCACGGATCGCCGACTGGTCGGCGACGATCACCTCCTCCCGCCCGGACAGCGACCCATGGATCAGGGAGCTCTTGCCCGATCCGGCGACACCCGTGACGACGGTGAGCACACCGATGGGGATGTCGACGCTCACATCCCGCAGATTGTGCAACCGCGCGCCCCGGACCGGCAGTTGCCCACTGGGCTGCCGCACCGTCTCCCGCAGCCGCACCCGGTGGTCCAGATGGCGCCCGGTCAGGGTGTCCGAGGCGCGCAGCCCGGCCAGGTCGCCCTGGTAGCAGATCCGCCCGCCCGCCGCCCCCGCGCCGGGCCCCAGGTCCACCACATGGTCCGCGATCCGGATGGTCTCCGGTTTGTGCTCCACGACCAGCACCGTGTTGCCCTTCTCCCGCAGTTGGAGCAGCAGCCGGTTCATCCGCTCGATGTCATGCGGATGCAGACCCACCGTGGGCTCGTCGAAGACATAGGTGACATCGGTCAGGCTGGAGCCCAGATGGCGGACCATCCGTACCCGCTGGGCCTCGCCACCGGACAGGGTCGAGGACTCCCGGTCCAGGCTCAGATAGCCCAGGCCGATCTCGACCAGTGAGTCCAGGAGCGCCCGCAGGCTCTCCAGTACCGGTCCGACGGAATCGTGCCGGATCCCGGCCACGAACTCCGCCAGATCGCTGATCTGAAGGGCCGAGCACTCGGTGATGGAGCGGCCGTCGATCCGGCAGGACCGGACGGCCTCGCACAGCCGGGCGCCCTCACACTCGGCGCACTCGGTCAGGGCCATGGCCCGGTCGGCGAACGCGCGCATCCGCGGCTGCATCGTCTCCCGGTCCTTCGCCAGGTACAGCCGGCGGACCTTGGTCACCAGCCCCTCGTAGGTGAGGTTGTTCTTCCCCACCTTGATCTTGGTGGCCGGTTTGTGGAGGAAGTCCTCCCACTGGGCGGGGGAGTAGTCCCGGAGCCTGATATCGGGGTCGAAAAGGCCGGAGGCCGCCATAACCTGCCAGTGCCAGCTCTCCACCTCGAATCCGGGGACGGTGATCGCGCCCTCCTTCAACGACTTCTCGCTGTCGATGAGTTGGGCGATGTCGATGTCGGTGACCCGGCCGAGCCCCTCGCACCGCGGACACATGCCCTCGGCCGTGTTGAAGCTGAAGGCGAGCGGAGGACCGACATAGGGGCTGCCGATCCGGCTGAACAGGATCCGCAGCAGGGTGTGGGCATCGGTGGCGGTGCCCACCGTGGAACGGGAGTTGGCGCCCATCGGCTCCTGGTCCACGATGATCGCCGCGCTCAGATTCCGCAGCGAGTCGACATCCGGACGGCCGAGCGTCGGCATGAAGTTCTGGACGAACGCCGTATAGGTCTCATTGATCAGCCGCCTCGACTCCGCGGCGATGGTGTCGAAGACGAGCGAGGACTTACCGGATCCGGAGACGCCGGTGAAGACCGTAAGGCTTCGCTTGGGAATGTCCACACTCACGCTCTGGAGATTGTTCTCCCTGGCGCCACGGACCTTGATTTCGCTGACATCCATGCCTTCAAGTGTTTCATTGAAGTGCACGTTGAGACTTTTCGCGGATTTCCTCCCAACACCCGCCGGATTCGGTGCGGCAGAGCCGCGCTAACCTTCAACTCGCCCGTGAACCCTTGCCGGGAAGGTGACGAACCGTGAGCCGTACGGACGCCGCGCTGCGCCCCGTCGATCTGGCCCGGATGGCGGGTGTCTCCACCCAGCAGATCCGCAACTACCTCGACGCGGGCATCCTGCCCCCTGCCGCCCGCACCCCCGCCGGCTACCGCAGGTTCGAGGACCGGCATCGCAGAGCCCTGGTGACCTACCGGGCCCTGCTGCCGGGATACGGCGCGGAGACCGCCCGCGCGGTCATGCGGGCCGTCCACGCCGAGGACATCGCCCTGGCGCTCACCCTCGTCAACGCCGGCCATGCCGCGCTCCACGACCAGCGGCTCTCCCTCCAGGCGGCGGGGGAGGCGCTGGAGACGGTCGCCGGGCAGACCCCGGACACCTCGGCGCCCGCACGCTCCGGGCCACTGCGCATCGGCGAGGTGGCCGCCCGGATCGGGGTGCGCACCTCGGCCCTCCGGGTCTGGGAGTCCGCCGGTCTGCTGCGCCCGCGCCGCGACCGGGGCACCGGCTACCGCGTCTACGGCCCGTCCGACATCCGGGATGCCCGGATGATCGACCTGCTGCGCCAGGTCCGCTATCCGCTGCCCCAGATCCGGCCCGTCATCGAGGGCCTGCGCCGCACCGGCGGCAGCGACGCCCTGCGCGCGGTCATCGCCCGCCGTCAGGAGGGGCTCGCCCAGCGCGCCACGGCCATGCTCGAAGGCTCCTGCCGGCTGCACCACTACCTCACGGAAGATCGGTCGGCCGAGGACCGATGAATTCCCGGCGCGGGAGCGGTCGATAGGGGTAAACGCTCCCCAACGCAGGAGGAACCGATGGCCACCGACGGATTCACCACATGCCTGTGGTTCGACGGCAACGCCGAAGAGGCGGCGCAGCACTACATCTCGATCTTCAAGAACTCCAGGCTCGGACGGATCGCGCACTACACCGGGGCCGAGCCCGGCGGCGCGGAGGGATCCGTGATGACCGTCGAGTTCGAGGCCAACGGACAGAAGTTCGTGGGGCTCAACGGCGGGCCGCAGTTCACCTTCAGCGAGGCCATCTCCTTCCAGGTGCACTGCGCGGACCAGGACGAGGTGGACTACTACTGGAACAGGCTCTCCGAGGGTGGCGAGGAGGGCCCCTGCGGCTGGGTGAAGGACAAGTTCGGGGTGTCCTGGCAGGTCGTCCCCACCGTGTTCCTCGACATGGTGGCCGGCTCGGACCCGCAGAAGGTCAAGCGGGCCACCGACGTGATGATGAAGATGGGCAAGCTCGACATCGCCGCACTCCAGGCGGCGTACGACGGCGCCTAGCCGGCCCGCGGTCGTACGGGCTCGGTGCGCGGTTGTACGGGCCCGGCCCGCGAGCGCGCCGCTCAGCAGGTCGGATGAAGTCCACTGCGGTTCGGCAGGTGCCCTGAAGGGGCGCCGGGCTGTATGGATATGCGGCTCCGCCGCGGGGCGCGACCAGCCACGATGGCACCACAGACGGCCGAGGGCACGGCGCGGCACATCCAGCGGAGCGCTTAGCGGCCGTGGGTGAGGTCCGCGGGGTCGGTGTTGGCGCCGCAGAGCAGTACGGCGACCTTCTCCCCGGGCCGCGGCCGGTAGCCGCCGGAGGTGAGGGCCGAAAGCGCCGTGGCCGCCGCGTGCTCCACCGCGATCCTGCGGTCGTCCCACAGGGCCTGCCGCGCGTCGACGATCGCCTCGTCGGACACCAGGACGGACCGCACCCCGTCCTTGCGGGCCCACTCCAGTGCGTCTGAGGACACATGGCGCGCCCCCAGCGAGTCCGCCGCGACCGAGTCCACCGGGACATCGACCACCGCACCGGCCTCCAGCGCGGCGTTCAGGGCCCGGCATCCGTACGGCTCCACGGCGACGACCCCCACCCCGTGCTCCAGGGCGGACACCGCGACACCGGTGAACAGCCCGCCGCCCCCGACCGACACCACCACGGTGTCCAGATCGGGCCGGGCCTGGAGGATCTCCTCCATCACGGTGCCCGCCCCGGCGGCGATCAGCGGGTGGTCGTAGGCGTGCGACAGCAGCGCACCGGTCTCGGCGGCGTGCTTCTGCGCGGCCTCCCGCGCTTCGTCGTACTCGGTGCCGATCTGATGGACCTCGGCGCCGAGCCGGCGCAGCCGGCCGACCTTCACCGGGGGCGCGGTCTCGGGCACGAACACCGTGGCGGGTACGGAGTGCCGCGCCGCCGCCCACGCACACGCGAGCCCGGCGTTTCCGCCGGAGGCGATGGTGACACCGGTCTCCGGCAGGGTGCCCGCCTCCCGGTGGGCCCTGACGAAGTTGAACGCGCCGCGCGCCTTGAAGGTGCCCGTGTACTGGAGGAACTCCAGGGCCAGCCAACCCTCGGCCGCGCCCCATGTCCCCTGCTCCACCGGAGCGAGCGCCACCGGCCGGATATGTCCCGCGCCCCGTTGGGTCGCGGCTCGTACGTCCTCGATGGAAAGAGTCACTGAAACACTGTAACAACCACTGGTACGCTCGGCCCGTGCGAAGCAACCGGGACCGAGCCGATCAGCCCACCCTGGAGGCCATCGCGGAGGCCGCCCTGGCCGTCGTGGACGACGAGGGGCCCGAGGCGCTGAGCTTCCGCAGGGTGGCGCAGTCGCTGGGCGTCTCCCATGCCACGGTCTTCCGCCGCTGCGGCGACTTCGACGGTCTGGTGAACGCGTGCGCGGACCGGCTGGCGGCGCGGATGCCGCGGGTGGGGCAGGACCTCGACTGGGCCACCGCCACCGAGGCCCGCTTCTCCGCGTTCTACGAGGTGCTGATCGAGCATCCCGGGCTGGTGGCGCTGCGATCGGGCCGCGCCTGGTGGGGCCCGCATCTGCTGAGCCGCCTCGTGGAGCCGCAGCTCGCGCACAGCATCGCCGCAGGAATGGCGCCCGAGGCGGCGATCCGGATCTACCGGCGGCTGTATCTGCTCACCCTCGGCGCCGTCGCCTTCGTCGACCACCGCGACGCGAAGAAGGTGCGCACCGCCGCGCGCACGGCGCTCGCCGCCCTGGACCCCGAGGAATTCCCGGCCCTCACCGGAAACCTCGGCGTCGTCGTGCCCGCGCTGACCGACCACGAGGTCTACCGCGGCGCGCTGCGGCAGCTCATCGACGCCTCCGCGGCGGCCTGCGCCGGACGGTGACCAACGCCCGCGGGGCGGGCCCGGAGAGGGCCCGCCCCGCTTCGCGCCGCGACGTGGTTACAGCGTCTGCTGCACCCGCTCCGCCACCAGCTTGATGAAGCGCGACGGATCGCTCAGCTCACCGCCCTCGGCGAGCAGCGCCATGCTGTAGAGCAGCTCGGCCGTCTCCGCGAGACCGCTGTCGTCCTTGCGCTCACCATGGGCCTTGCGCAACCCGCTGACCAGCGGATGGGTGGGGTTCAGCTCCAGGATGCGCTTGATCTGGGGCAGGTTCTGGCCCATGGAGCGATAGATGTTCTCAAGGGCCGGGGTGACATCGAAGGTGTCACCCACGATGCAGGCCGGGGAGGTGGTCAGCCGCGTGGACAGCCGCACCTCCTTGACCTGCTCGCTCAGCGCCGTGGTCATCCAGGAGAGCAGCTCGGCGAAGTCCTTCTGCCGCTGCTCCCGCTCGGCCTCCGCCTCCTCGTCCTTCTCGTCCTGGGAGTCGAGGTCGACCTGCCCCTTGGCGATGGAACGCAACTGCTTGCCGTCGAACTCCGGCACGGCGTCGACCCACAGCTCGTCGATGGGGTCGGTGAGCAGGAGCACCTCGAAGCCCTTGTCCCGGAACGCCTCCATATGGGGCGAGCTCTCCATGATCGAGCGGGACTCGCCCGTCATGTAGTAGATGTGCTCCTGCCCGTCCTTCATGCGCTCGGTGTAACCGCGCAGAGTGGTCGGCTGCTCGGTGTCGTGTGTCGAGGCGAACGAACACACCTCGAGGATCGCCTCGCGGTTCTCCAGGTCGCTGAGGAGACCTTCCTTGAGAACGCGGCCGAATTCCGTCCAGAAGGTCCCGTAGCGCTCCGCGTCGGAGGACATGATGTCCTTCACCGTCGAGAGCACCTTCTTCACCAGGCGACGCCGCATGAGCTGAATCTGGCGGTCCTGCTGAAGGGTTTCCCGCGAAACGTTCAGGGAGAGGTCCGCCGCGTCCACCACGCCCTTGATGAAGCGGAGGTATTCCGGCATCAGCGCTTCGCAGTCGTCCATGATGAAGACGCGCTTGACGTAGAGCTGCACACCCCGCTTGCGGTCCTGCATATACAGGTCCTGCGGTGCGCGGGCCGGAATGAAGAGCAGCGACTGGTATTCGAAGGTGCCCTCCGCCTGCATGCGGATGGTCTCGAGCGGATCGACCCAGTCGTGGCTGATGTGCTTGTAGAACTCGTGGTATTCCTCGTCGGTGACCTCGTCCTTGGGACGGGCCCACAGCGCCTTCATCGAGTTGACGGTCTCGAGCTCGGGCGCCTTCTCCTCGCCCTGCTCGGCCTCGTCCGTCTCGTCCGTCGTCACCGGGGCCTGGGCGGGGGCCATCCTGATGGGCCAGGTGATGAAGTCCGAGTGCTGCTTGATGATTTCCCGGATCTTCCAGGGCGAGGCGTAGTCGTAGAGATGATCCTCGGTGTCCTCCGGCTTGAGCTTCAGCGTCACGGAGGTGCCCTGGGGCGCGTCGTCGGCCGGTTCGAGGGTGTAGGTGCCCTCGCCGCTGGAAACCCAGCGGGTGCCCTGGCTCTCCCCGGCGTGACGGGTCAGCATGGTCACCTCGTCGGCCACCATGAAGCTGGAGTAGAAACCCACCCCGAACTGCCCGATGAGGTCCGCGGAAGCGGCCGCGTCCTTCGACTCCCGCAGCTCCTTGAGGAATCTGGCGGTGCCGGAGTTCGCGATCGTGCCGATGAGCTCCACGACTCCGTCGTGCGACATGCCGATGCCATTGTCGCGGACGGTCAGTGTGCGGGACTCCTTGTCGACCTCAATGGCGATATGGAGATCAGAGGTGTCCGCCTGAAGGTTTCCGTCGCGGAGCGATTCGAGCCGCAGTCTGTCCAGCGCGTCGGAAGCGTTGGAGATGAGCTCGCGCAGGAAGACGTCCTTGTTCGAGTAGATCGAATGGATCATCAACTGGAGAAGCTGCCGCGCCTCGACCTGAAACTCGAAAGTCTCGACCCCTGTAGTCAACTGTTTCCCCTCATGAGATAAGTGTCGACGCCATCAAGCACCGTGCGTCATCGGCAGTTTATCGAAGGTGAGGGGTGCCGAGCGGCCTTCCGGGGAGATGGCGGACGGCCGCTCACGGGACACGGATACGGTGGCCCTGGGCGAGGGGGCCGGAGTGCGTCAGTCGTTGCCGCGCACCCTGCTCCAGTCCAGGGCCTCGGCGGCCTCCCGCTGGATGACCTCGGCCGCCTCCCGGGCCTCGGCGGGGACGTCGCCGTGCTCCGCCACGAGGCTGTCGTAGATCGGCACGAAGTCGGGTTTGTCGGTCGCGGTCATGTGGCGCACTTCCTTGGCTGCGGATTCCGGGTCAGCCCCCCGGCTACCCGATCCATCGAACGGTCATGCTTTGGCGTAGATCACACAGGGGTTTCCGGCGATCCACAGGGGCCCGGCGCGGTGGGAGGATGCTGACTCTGTCGGGGATCTTGGCGGTCTGTTCAGTCTTTGGCGGACCGCCAAGACCTCGGCCGGGTGATTCCGTGCTGGTCCAGGTAGTTCTGGAAGGCGGTCGGCGGCCGGGACGGAGGTGCTT
The DNA here is from genome assembly GCF_047218265.1 of Streptomyces sp. CY-1. Lineage (NCBI taxonomy): Bacteria > Bacillati > Actinomycetota > Actinomycetes > Kitasatosporales > Streptomycetaceae > Streptomyces > Streptomyces sp. CY-1. Next base: position 698,998 of record NZ_CP178393.1, on the reverse strand, counting down.
CTCCGGTCGGCGGCCGTCGGCTGAGGCGCTCGATGTTTGCGGCGATGGCCGTGAACACGTGCTGTAGGTGGGCTTTGTGCTGTCCCCGGTAGCGGCAGTGGCGCATGCCGTGTCCGTGGGCGAGCTCGTTGACGGTGCCTTCCACTCCGGAGCGGACCGCATAGCGGGCCTGCCATTCGGATGTCTGCTGCTCGGCACGGACGCGGAGTTGCAGGTCACGGAGTTCTCGCGGGGGAAAGCCCACGCTCCGGGCGCTGTCGGCGGTGGTCGTGCAGCGGGTGCGGACCGGGCAGGGACGGCACTGGCCCTTGGTGAACCGCGCGATGATCAGAGGTGCCGCGGTGGGTGAGGAAGCCGGGTAGGGGCCGTGCCATCCCGCGCTGGTCTCGCCCTGTGGGCAGGTGACCTGCCGGCGGTCGAAGTCGATGTGGAAGTCGTCGCGGCCGAACCCGTTGTTCCTGCGGTGCTGGCGGGTGGTGTTGACCGGCAGTGGTCCGGTGACCGTGATCTGGTGTTCGCGGGCTGCCTGTTCCAGATGGACCAGGGAGGTGTAACCGCCGTCGACCAGGTGCTCGGCGGGCAGCAGCCCGCGGCGCCCCAGCCGGGTGTGGATGCCGGGCAGAGCCTTCGCGTCGTAGCCGGTGGCGTCGGTGGTGGCCACATCCGTGATCACGTTGACACCGTCCGGGTCACAGGTCTCGGTGAGATGCGCGACGAAGCCTTTCCAGCGGGTGTCGCCGCGGCGCGCGTAGCGGGCCGTCGGATCGTAGGGCGAGACGACCGCGACGGCCGAGGGCGGCAGGCCGCCGTCCTCGGCGGTGCGCCAGCGCAGGCGGCCGGCCCCGTCGCGGCAGTAGTTCTGCACCATGATCTGCCGCAGGGCCTGGACGCGGGGCCCGGACAAGCGTTCCGGCCCGTGCTGCCCGAGGTGCTCGATCAGCCGGACGGCATCGCCTCCGGTGGCGAGGATCCTGGACTTGGGGCGGGTGGGGTTCTTGCCCAGACGGACCGGACGGCCGTAGCGGCGCCCCCACTCCTCGTCGACCAGGCCGGCCAGCAGGTGCGGAGCTGTGCCGGCCAGTTCTTCCAGCGCGGCGCGGACCGCCTCGGTGACCAGTTCCAGCCGGGTCAGGTCGCGCACCGCGGCCAGGACATGGGTGGAGTCCGTGCGCTGGGTGGTGCGCTCACGGACGAGACCGGCCTCCTTCAGGCGCGCGAGCGCGAGGTCGAGGAGACGGTCGGCTCGGCCGTCCTCGGTGAGACGCTCACGGAAGTCGGCCAGCACGCTGTGGTGGAAGCCGGGGTCGTCCAGTTCCATGGCCAGCGCGTACTTGAAATCGATGCGGCAGCGAACCGCTTCGGCTGCCTGCCGGTCCGACAGACCGAGGAGGAACTGAAGCACGCAGACGGTGGCCAGCTGGGCGGGCGAGAGACCCGGGCGGCCATCACGCGGGTACCAGTCGGCGAAGTCCTCGTCACGCCACAGCCCGCCCAGGTGGTCTCTCACCCACATCGCCGTCGTACCGCCCGGATTGCTCGCCCGCGCCATCTGCACGGTCAGAGAAGGGACTGCTCACCGGAACGGGGGCGGAGCGACAACGGGCACCTCGACAACTGCATTGGTTCTTGAACAGAGCCGAGCATGCCCGTTGATCACACTGCCCCGCCGGGGATCCTCAAGATCCCCGACAGAGTCAGCATCGGTGGGAGGCGCCGGGCCCCGTCGCAGGTCAGTGCCCGGCGGGCGCCGGCTCCAGGACGAAGACCGGGATCTGGCGGTCGGTCTTCGTCTGGTAGTCGGCATAGTCCGGGTACGCCTCGACCGCGCGCTCCCACCACAGGGCCTTCTCCTCGCCCGTGACCTCGCGCGCGGTCATGTCCTGCCGCACCGGGCCGTCCTGGAGCTCGACCCGCGGGTCACCCACGACGTTGTAGTACCAGACCGGATGTTTGGGGGAGCCGCCCAGCGAGGCGACGACGGCGTAGATGCCGTTGTGCTCCACCCGCATCAGCGGGGTCTTGCGGATCTTTCCGCTCTTCGCGCCCCGCGTGGTCAGGAGGACCACGGGCATACCCCGCATGGTCGTTCCCTCGGTGCCACCGGAACTCTCGAACAGCTCGACCTGATCCCGTACGAACTGCTCCGGGCTCGGCTCGTACTCACCCTGCAACGGCATGATGTCCGTCCCCTTGCTGCGTTGTCCCTGATGCGAAGACTCGCCTGACGTCTCCCCGTGCCCATCCTCAACACAGGGAGTGCGCGAGATCATCCCGACAACACGGGGAGTACGCGAGATCATCCCGACGGGCTCCGGCCGTCGGGGCGGCGACGTGGAAGTCGTCCCTTACGCCGCCATGCGGCGCTGTTCGGGAGAGGGAGAGGGAGAGGGAGAGGGAGAGGGAGAGGGAGAGGAAGTGGGGGTGGGGGCAGAAGTGGGGGTTTCCTTGTCACCGTTCCGCTCCGCCGCGCGCTTCGACTCATCGGCCTGACGTCCACGAGCAGGGAAGGTCAGGTCCGGTACGTCGACGACCGGCGGCAGATCGGGAGTGAGCAGGGGCTGCTCATTTCTGTTCATGGGCAGCGGGTACCCAGGCGCGGCAGGCTCACCCTGCGATACCGGTCACAGTCGGACATGGCGGTCAGATCGGCGGTTCACGCCCGGGCGCGGTTCACGCCGGGGAGAGGGCGGGCCGTGGAGACGTCGCCGATCCGCGACGCGTCCACGGCCTGCCCTCGGTGCCGGCGGCTCAGCCCACGCGTTCGATGCGCGCGTTGCGGATCAGGAATTTGCCCGGCTCGCGAACCTGTTCGAAGGCGGCGTTGTTGAGCAGGGCGCAGCTTCCCGAGGTCGAGGCGACGGAGACCGTTGTCGACTTGTCGTTGTCCAGATTGGTCACCTTGAGTTTGGTGCCGACCGGGAATTGATTGCTGGAGGCGGCCGGGGCCCCGCCCTCACCGGACAGGGTGACGGTCGACCCCGCGCAGACGACCTCGCCGGAGGCGCCGGAATCACCGGCACCGGAGTCCGAGGGTGCCGCCGAGGCGGGAGCCGAGGCCGAGGCGCCGCCGTCGGCCGGGGCCGTCGCCTCCCCCTGGCCGGCCGCCTCGTCGACGGCGCACCCCGACGCCTTCTGCTTTCGCTTGATCTCCTCGATGACGGCCTGACGATTGGCTATCCGCGCCTCCGACTGTGCGTCCGGGTTGGCCTGCTGGTCCGCGATGAACTTCTGGTTGTTGGCCAGCGCCTGCTCCAGCCCGGTGCAGGCCGTGGAGGACTGTGCCGCGCCGTCCGTGCTGGCGTTGCTGGTCGCCGCCAGGACCCCGGCGCCGGTGCCCGCCAGCGCGAGCGCACCGACCAGCAGGCCGAGCTTCTTCTTGCCGCTGAGTGTCCTTTTGCGTGTCATTTCGACTCCCTTTCGAGCTGCTCGTCCTCCCATACGGGCGGCTGCCGAAGTCGTCTCATGACCGGCGGAAAATTTTTTGACGAATGTGATTGAGGATTAAACGGCGCCGGGGTCTTCCGGGCCTCACCTTAAAAGGGCCTTAAGGCTTCATGAAGCCTTAAGGCCCTTTCGGGCATAAGCCGATTTCCTCAGCCCAGCCGCCGGTGCAGGAAGTCCAGCGTGCTCCGCCAGGCCGATGCGGCGGATTCCGCGTGATAGGACGGCCGCTCGTCATTGAAGAAGGCGTGACCGGCGGGATAGAGCCGGAAATCCGGCTCCACCCCGGACTGCTCCCGGATGGCCAGGCGCAGCCGCTCCAGACCGTCCAGCGGCACACTGCTGTCGTTCTCCCCGAAATGGCCCAGGATGTCGGCCCGCAGCCCCGAGAAGTCCGGCAGGTCGCCCTGGATGACGCCGTAGAAGGGCACCGCCGCGCCGACCCGGGCATCGGTGGCGGCCAGATACAGCACGAAGCCGCCGCCCATGCAGAACCCGACCGCCCCCACGGTGGCGGAGGTGACCTCGGGCCGGCCGAGGAGATGGCCGACCGCCCCGGAGAGCAGCTCGACACCGCGCTCCACCGGCAGCTCCGCCATCATCCGGTACGCCTCTTCGGCGTCATGGGCGACGCTGCCCCCGTACAGATCGGGCGCCAGCGCGACGAAGCCCTCGCGGGCCAGCCGGTCGGTGACATCGGCGATGTGGTGGTCCAGGCCCCACCACTCCTGAATGACGATCACCCCGGGCCCCTGCCCGGAGGGCGGCAGCGCCAGATAGCCGTGGGCGGTGGTCTCCGGCCCGGGGAAGGTCACGTTCTGACGGGCGGGGGAGCCGGACGGCTCCGGGGCCTCGGGCATGGGCGTATCGCTCCTGTCCTACCGATCGTCACCGGCCCCGCTCCGGCCGCGGGTCAGGATCCGGCGGCGGGTTGCGACGTGGCCGACGCGCGGATGTCGTGTCCGTCCGAGGTCAGACAGCGGCCCGTGGACAGGTCGTAGCGCCAGCCGTGCAGGGTGCAGGTGAGGACGTCGCCCTCGATCTGCCCGAACCGGCCGAGGTCGGCGCGCAGATGGGGGCAGCGCCGCTGCACCCGCCAGCCGTCCAGCACGATGTCCTGGCCGTCGTCCTGGCATGAGTCGTAGTAGTTCTCCACGTACTCGATGCGCTCCATGGACAGGCACTTGAAGAACACATACAGGAACTCGTTGTAGGGCCCGATCCGGCTGGCGGTGAACCGCATCGACAGCAGCAGGCTGTTGGACCAGTCCACCTCGCGCCGGTCGATGTTGGTGGCCACCAGATCGGCCGAGGTGGAGAGCGTGTAGCGGCAGCGCTCACCGTCCCAGAGGCGGACCTCCCGCGCCGGGAAGTCGATCACGATCGGCACCTCGCCCACGTCCAGCCGCGCCGGGCCGCCGACGCCCGCACAGATCCGGTCGGCCCGCGTCAACAGCGGTTCCCACCATTGCTTCAGCTCGGCCAGCAGCCGCTCGCGCGGCAGCGCCGGGGCCCGCGAGGCGCGCTCGGCGGCGAGCACGGGCTGCTGCCGCTGGGCGAATTCCCGCAGATACGCGCGCTTCTCGCCGAAGATGTGCTCGATCTCCGACTCGGTGTAGCGGTGGGTGAGCTTGCACGCGGTGTCCTCCGGCTCCGCCACCGTCCCCGGCAGCAGCAGATGCGCTCTCACCTCCGGGCGCGCCCGGCCCAGTTGGCGCAGGAACTCCAGTTGGTCCACGAAGATGCTCGTCCCGTCCCGGCCGGTGCCATTGTGCTCGAAGAGCTCGTCGTCGAGGAAGCACGGCGGGCCCGCGTTGGGGAACACATGCTTGGCCTCCACCGCTTCGATATAGCGCAGCGCCCGGTCGAACTGCCCCTGCCGCTTGCGCGCGGCGAACTCCTTCTTGGCGGAGTCCGGCAGTTGGTACACCATCGGGTACCAGATCGCCCCGGAGAACTGGACGAAGTACGCGTCCACCTCGCCGAACTCCCGGATGGCCGCGATGTCCAGCGGATGGGCGTCGTTCTGGTTGAGCAGCACCGTCTCGCCGTCGTCCAGCGAGAGCGCCGAGTCGCCGATGGGGCCGTCCCCGGGGCCGGTCAGCGCGGTGATCATGATGCGCAGACCATCGCGCTCGACCGGTGCACCCGCGCGGGTGTGAAGGAAGTTCGTGAAGCCCAGCGCGCTCAGCTCGCGTTCCAGCTCATCGGTGGCGAAGGCCGGAAGCAGCACCGTGATGTCCTTGCGCACGTTCCGGCGCAGATTCTCCGCGTCGAAGTGGTCGCGGTGCAGATGGGAGACATACAGATAGTCCGCCGCGCGCCCGTAGTGCCTCCAGTCCAGATCGGTGTTGTCCGGGAACGGGAACCACGAGCCGAAGAAGGCGGGGTTCACCCATGGATCGCAGAGCACCGATCCCGCCGCGGTTTCGATGAACAGCCCAGCATGCCCAAGTCCGGTCACGCGCATACCACAGCACCTCAACCCGGTCGGTGACGTCCGATATCTCCACCGTGTGGGGGTTCGTGGCGATGCGCATCCGCGGCTGCGCTTGCCGGGTGGCGGGATCCGCCACCCGGGTCACGCCGGTGTGCCGGAATCCCACCGGGCTTGCGGCACACCGCCGTCTTGGCATGAGACCGTAGCGCGACGGTCGTCCGCCGCTACGGCGCGGATACCGGAAGATGCGCCTCTACGTGGGCGAATGGTGCGGATGAGGGGGGTGTGTGGTGCGGATCACGTTGGTCGCGCCCGCCGTCAACGCGGCGCTGCGGCAGGTGCGGTTCGACGACGCGCCGCCGGACCCGGCCGGGGTGCGCCGGGCCGAGGCGGCGGCCGCGGCGCTGCCCCACCACGACACGGCGTTCACCGGGCCCTCCGCGCGCTGCCGCGGTACCGCCCAGGCCCTGGGGCTCGACGCCGCCGTGGCTGCTGAGCTGGGCGATCTCGATGTGGGCCGTTGGCGGGGCCGTTCGCTGGACGAGGTCGGGCAGGAGGGGCCGGAGGAGGTCGCCGCATGGCTGTCCGATCCGGCCGCGGCGCCGCACGGCGGCGAGTCGCTGCTGGAGCTGGTGGAGCGGATCGGGGCGTGGCTGGAGGCGCACCGGGAGAGCCCGTCACCGGCCGCATCGCCCGCCTCCGCCCGCGAGGGGCGGCTGCTCGCCGTCGTGGAACCGGCCGTGGTCCGGGCCGCGCTCGTCCACGCCCTCGGCCTTCCCGCGCCCGCGTTCTGGCGGCTGGACGTCGCCCCGCTGACGGCGACGGAACTCAGCGGCCGTGCCGGCCGGTGGAATCTGCGCTGCGGATACCCGCTGGCGGGGAGCGCGTCGTAACGGGGCGCGTGTCCTGATGGAGGGTGTGCCGTAGCGGGGCGCCTGCGCAAACCGGGGAGCGCCGTAATGGCGCCGCGCCCTGACGGTGTGCGTGCCGTAACGAAATGATCTCTCCGATGGCGTGGCTCCACCGGATGCGCTGTCGTGGCCTGATGGCATCCCCCACCACCAGGCTCCGCCCCGTCCCCGCCACCCTCTGCGCCGCCGCGCTGGCGCTGCTCACCGCGTGTGGCGGTGGCGGTGGAGACGATGCGAAAAAGGGTGGCGACGGGGCCGGGAACAGCACGGCCGCACCCGTCGTCACCCCCACCGCGACCGCTCCCGTCGCCCGGGGCAAGGGCAGCGCGCTGCCGGACGACCTCAACGGCGACGGCCGCCCCGAGCTCGGAATCCCGCTCGCCTCCGGCCAGGAACTCGGGGGCCTGCGCCATATCGCCTATGTGTACGGCGCGGCGAAGGGCGTCGACCCCGCCGTGCGCACCGTGCTCGGCCGGGCGGACCTCGGCCTGCCCACCGGCGCCGGGTGGCAGGAGCACAACGGGGGCGAGATGCACTCCGCGACCACCGCGGACCTCGACGGCGACGGCTTCGCCGATGTGATCGCCACCGCCACCAAGGAGCGCGATCCGGCCGGCAGCGAGCGCACCCACATCTCCAGCCAGACGCTTCCCTACATCGCCTGGGGCGGCCCCGAGGGACCACGCCGGGGAGCCCCCGCCACTGCGCTGCGGCTGGCCGACGCCGACGACGGCCTGGAGATCCCCCGGCCCCTGGCGGCGGGCGACTTCAACGGGGACGGTCACCACGATCTGGCCGCCGTGCGCCAGAGCGGCAAGGACTTCCACGTGATGTACGGCCCGTTCGGCCGCGACGGCAGGGCCGCCCGCACCCGGACGTACGCCAATCCGCTCGGCCCCAGCGGCCAGATCGCGGAGCTGTACGCCGACGCCATCGACGGCGACCGGCCCACCGACCTGGTGGTGCACGCGCAGGGCGACGACGACCAGATGGAGTCCGCGCTTCTCACGGCGGGCCCGGACGGTCTCGCCACCACCGGCCGCACCCTCCGCAAGGGCAACGCCATCGCCTTCGGCGACTTCGACGGCGACGGGAAGCGGGACGTGGCGGTCGCCGACACCGGCAGCCGCAACGACGAACCGGGCTATGAGACGGAACCCGCGGACGTCAGTCAGTCAGTGAGCGTATACACCAAGCGCACGGCCGGATCGACGCCTTCGCCGATCAAATTCCCCGCCCTGGGCGGTGATGCCCTCGCCGCGGCCGACACCGACGGAGACGGCACCGACGAACTGGCCGTCTCGCTGCGCACCGGCGGCACCGAACTGCTGACGATCCGCCCGGACGCCCCCGGCGAGATCGCCCACCGCCGCACCCTCGACCGCACCGTCCCGGCCCGCGTGGACGGCCGTGAGGTGCCCAAGAAGCAGCGCGCCGTCAGGCTCTTCGGTGCCGGGGACTTCGACCACGACGGCGAGGACGAGGTCGTACTGGCCTGGGGACCGGACCCGCTCTTCGCGCTCTACGGGGAGCAGCCGCGACGGTTCTGGGTGACCGACGGCACCCGCGACAAGGTGGTGTTCACCAGCGCGCCGTACGAGAAGGGCGCCTCCTGAGCCGCGGTGCGCCACCGCACTCGTGTCCGTGGCCCCCTTCGCCGGGCCCGGCCGACGCCCTACTGTGGGCGTCAGTCGGCTGGTGAGGGGGTGGCGGATGGGGACGACCGGGGGAACATCCGGCGGCGATCGGCACGAGCAGGGTTCCGAGGGGGGATCGCCCCACGGGAGCGTGCTCGGCGGCCGGTACGAGTTACGCGGGCGCCTGGGCGCGGGCGGTATGAGCCTGGTCTGGGACGCCTACGACATGGCGCTCGGCCGCCCCGTCGTCGTCAAGGAGCTGCGCCCGGTCGGCGATCCGGACCCGGAGGCGTACCGGCGCTGGCACGAACGGCTGCGCCGTGAGGTCCGCGTCCTCGCCGCGACCGTGCATCCGCATCTGGCCGCCATCTATGACCTGGGCGAGAGGGACGGCCGGGTCTGGATCGTCATGGAGCGCCTCGACCCGCGTTCGCTGGCGGACCGGATGCGCGAGTGGGACGGACGGCCGTATGCGCCCCGGATCGCCCGGATCGGCCTGGAGGTGCTGCGCGCGTTACGGGCGATGTACGCGGCGGGGGTCGCCCACCGCGACGTCAAACCGCGCAACATTCTCTTCCGCCCGGACGGCCCCGCGGTGCTGGTGGACCATCTCGGCCTGACCTTCGTGGACGAGGACACGGTGGTCGGAACGCCCCCCTACATGGCACCGGAGCGCTTCACGCTCTCGCCCTATCCGGCGACCGCGGAAGCGATGCTCAAGGCCGATCTGTGGTCACTGGGCGTGACTTTGTACGAGGCCGTCGAAGGCGTCGTGCCGTTCCAGGGGGAGAGCGTGGGCGAGCTGATGAGCGCGGTGCTCAACGACCCGCCGCCACCCATGAGACACGCGGGTCCACTGCGGCCGCTGATCGAGGGCCTGCTGGTCAAGGACCCGGAACGGCGGCTGACGGCCGAGCGGGCCGAGGCGCTGCTGCGCCCCCTGGCCCAGGATCGGCCCAGGTCGGCCATGGCAACCGGGGCCGCGGCCCAGGCAAGGGCCGCCCCGGCCCCCGCGGGGGCCATGCGGTCGGCCGCCCGTCCGAGCGGTGCGGGCGCCGGAGCCCTCGTCTCGATCGCCGCCGTACTGGCGGTCGTGCTCGCCGTATCGGGGTCGGTGGCCCTGCCCTCGCTGCGCCCCGGCTCCCTGGACGACATTCCCGGATGGGTGGGGCCGGTGCTTCTCGGTCTGCTGTGGCTGGCGCTCGCGGCGCGCGGCTTCGCGTCGGCCAGACAGCGGGACCGCCGGGCCCGGTGGCTCGACGCCCTGCGCCCGGATGCCCGGGAGGCGGCCCACCGGCCCGCCGGGCCCTGGCAGGCGCTGCGCGAGGGATATCTGGCGTCCCTGGCGATCCCTCAGCCCCCGGCGCGGCGGGCCCGACGTCCGGTGGAGCGAGAGATGGAGCGGGACATGGCCGACTTCCTCACCGCGCTCGGCCCGCCGCCTCCGCCGCCACGGTCCGCGGCCGCGGATCCCCCATCCCCCTCGGACCGTCCGGGGGAGGCTCCGTGACCGAAAACGCGAGTGAGAACCCCGCCCCGGGCGGCCCCCCGGAGACGGCGGTGCCCTGGGGCGACCGGCTGCCGGTGGAACAGGCCAAGGAGTGGGAGGCGGTCAGGCCCGGCACGGTGGAGTGGATGCTCACCGAACTCCAGCGGGAACGCGAGCACCGCCGCCGCATGGACTGGGTCCACACGGGGTTGCAGGCATTCGGCTCGCTGCTCGGCGCGGGCACGGTCGTGGCGTACATCTGGGTGGCCACGTATTTCCTCGCCCATGACGCCGCCACCCAGGGCGCGGCCATCCTCGGCGGCGGCACGGCCGCGCTGGTCGGGGGGTTCCTCGGCAAGCGCTACGGCGACCGGCGCTGATCCCCGGTTCCCGCGGCCGGCGGCGAGCCGTGGCCGCCGCTGCGTCCGGGGAGTGAGCAGGACACCGTTTCCTTACGTACGAGGGGGAGGGCCTTCGCCGTCCGAGGCCCCGGCTGGATCGACGTAAGGAGACAGGGTGGTGAAGCACATGCGGCGAGGCGTGCGCCGGGTCGTGCGGTTCGCGGCTGTCGGGGCGCTGGTCTGTGGCGGGGTGATGGTCTCGCAGGCCGTGCCGGGCGGATCCGCCCACGGGACGACCGGAAGAGACGGTTCGCGAGCCCTGACCGCGCGCCAGACGGACGATGTGGGCGGACGGCTGGTATCCGCGCTCGGCACCTCCCGTACGGCGGGCAACTGGATCGGTGCCGACGGCCGTCCGGTGGTCGCGGTGACGGACGATACGGCGGCGGGCGAGGTCAGCCGGGCCGGGGCCACCGCCAAACGGGTGCGGTACAGCATGGAGCAACTGGCTTCCGCGACCGAGAAGCTGCGCTCGGCGCCCCGGGTGGCGGGCACCGCGTGGATGGTGGACCCCAAGTCCAACCAGGTCGTGCTGGTCGGCGACAGCACCGTCTCCACCGCCCGCTGGTCGAGGATGAAGGACCTCGCGGCGGAGGTGGGCGACGAGGTGCGCACACAGCGGACGACGGACTCCTTCACCACCAGAACCGCGGGCGCCTCCCCGATGTTCACCAACGGCAGCCGCTGCTCGGCCGGTTTCAATGTCACCGACGGCCAGACCGGTTTCATCCTGACGGCGGGGCACTGCGGTCCCCCCGGCACCCCCTGGTTCACCGACGCCACCGGCCGCACCAAGATCGGCACCACGGTCCAGACCAGCTTCCCCGGCAATGACTTCTCGCTGGTGCGGTACGACAACACCTCGCTGGACCGGAGCAGTGTGCTGAACGTCGGTGGCGGCCAGGTGGTGCGGGTCACCGGCGTGGCCGACCCCGTCGTGGGTCAGGAGGTGTTCCGGAGCGGCAGCACCACCGGGCTGCGCTCGGGCAAGGTGACCGGGCTCAACGCGACGGTCAACTACCCCGAGGGCACGGTCACCGGGCTGGTCCAGGCCACCGTGTGCGCGGAGCCCGGCGACAGCGGCGGGCCGCTCTTCGCCCAGGGCGTGGCGCTCGGCGTCACCTCCGGCGGCAGCGGCGACTGCACCAAGGGCGGGGTGACCTTCTTCCAGCCCGTGACCAAGGCGCTGACCGCGCTCGGGGTGAGCATCCCGGGCGCCAAGGCCCAGAGCGCCAACCCGTCCATCGCGTCCGGCGGCCAGACGGGCGCCGCGCCCGGCACCTCCGGGGCCGACGACGGCGTCTCGACGCTCGACGACGTCGTGGCGTACGCCCAGAGCTTCGGCCCCGGCCTGGTGGTCATCGTGGTGGGGTTCGCCGGGCTGCTGTCCACGCTGGCCATCCGGCCCCGGAGCCGCCGCTACCGCCGCTACCCGGCCGGCTGGGGATGAGCCGGTGAGGCGGCGGCCGTCACCTGGCCTCGAAGGCGACGATGCGCTGGGCGCCGTCGGCCGCGCCCGGATGACGGCTGGTGAGGTCCAGCCGGAGCCGGGAGGTGCGGACCGGGTCGAAGGTGATGACCGTCGGGGTGCCGGAGGCGGTGGCCCAGTCGACGGACGCCCCGTACACCGGGACATAGGCGTGGCCGTCCCATGCGGACACCTCGATCGAGGCGGGCAGGGTGTGCGTGGCGTCGACCGTGAAGGACACCTCGACGCGGCGCAGCCGCCGCCTCCCGTTCCAGGTCACCGAGACCCAGTCGGCCTTACGGGCGCCGTCGAAGGCGGGAAGCAGCGCCGTGGCCGGCTTGTGGAAGGCGTTGGACCAGCCGGTGGCCGGATCGCCGTCCAGCATGGCCGGGGGCAGCGTCGTCGGCGCGCCCGAATAGCTCGCGTCGGCGTGTGGATCGTCCGGGGCGCCGGGGCCGGGGTCGGGCGCGAAGGACACCGGGCGGGTGACCGGTTCCGATGTCCCGCCGGTGGCGCGGACGGTGATGGTCGCGGTGCGCAGCCCCGCCGAGCGGGCCGTGATGGTCAGCGGCCCGGCCTTGGTGCCCGAGCGGACGATGGCCAGGGCCTTGCCGTGGAAGGCGGTGCGGGTGCTCGCCTGGTAGCGCTCGGCGCTCTCCTGACGGCCGTTGTCGACCCCGGCCAGGGAGCCTCCGTTGACCTTGAAGGCGATCAGGTGGTCGGCATCGGGTACCACCACACCGTGGGCGTCTACGACCTCGGCGGTCACGAAGCACAGTGAGCGGCCGTCGGCGTCGAGGGTCTCCCGGTCGGGGGTGAGCCGTACGGTGTGCGGGCGTCCGGCCGTGCGCAGCACATCGGTGGCCACGACCCGGCCACCGCGCCGGGCCACGGCCTTCAGCTCACCCGGTGCGAACGGCACCCGCCAGGTGAGGTGGAGCTTTCCGGCGCTGCCGCCCGGACTGGTGTAACTGCCGGGGTAGGGGCCGGAGGTGACGGTCTTGTCGTCGCCGGTGGGCTCGGTGGTCTCCAGGTAGGCACGGCCGTCGGTGGTCTTCTTGGTGTCGAACTCGCGGACCCCCAGCGACCGGCCGTCCAGGAACAGCTCCACCGCGGCGACGTTGGAGTAGGCCCACACCTCCACGGTCTCGCCGGGCCGGTGGCCGGTCCAGTCCATGGGGACCAGATGGACCATCGGTTCGCTGGTCCACTGGCTCTTGAAGAGGTAGTACATGTCCTTGGGGAAGCCCGCGGTGTCCACCGCGCCGAAGAACGACGCCTTCACCGGGAACACGTCGTACGGCGTGGGCTCGCCGATGTAGTCGATGCCCGACCACAGGAACTGCCCGGCGAAGAACCTCCGGTCCCGGTCCTTCTTCAGCCCGTACTCGCCGCTCATCGTCCAGGAGGCGAGGTTGTTGTCGTAACTGGAGGTCTCGCGTCTGCCGGGGGTGTGGTTCTCGCCCGTGTTGAGGTGCTCGGGCTCCTGATAGGCCCCGCGGGTGGAGGTCTGCGAGGAGGACTCGGACTCGAAGAGGAACAGCCGCGGATAGCGGGCGTGCAGGGCGTCCACCGAGGCGGCGGTGTTGTAGTTGACGCCGAGCCCGTCCAGCTTGGCGAGCATCAGATCGGCGGGGGACCCCTCGGCGGGCAGCCCGCGGTACTTGTCCGAGCCGATCACCACGGGTCTGGTGTCATCGGCCGCGCGGACGGCCTCGATGAGCCGCTCGGCCATGCCCAGCCCCGGGGCGCTGGTGGAGTCGGGGATCTCGTTGCCGATGGACCACATGACGACGGCGGGGGAGTTGCGGGCGGCGCGCACCATCTCGGTGATGTCCGCCTCGCAGTGCTCGTCGAAGAAGCGCCCGTAGTCGTACGTGTTCTTGCCGGTGCGCCAGCAGTCGAACGCCTCCACCAGCATCACGATGCCGAGCCGCTCGCAGACCTCGATCAGCTCCGGCGAGGGCGGATTGTGCGAGGTGCGCAGGGCGTTGACGCCCATGCTCTTCATGATGGTGAGCTGGCGCAGCACGGCGTCGGTGTGGACGGCGGCGCCGAGCGCGCCCAGGTCATGGTGGAGATCGACGCCCCGGAGCTTGGCGTACTCGCCGTTCAGCGAGAATCCGCGGTCGGGGTCGAGGGTGACATGGCGGAGCCCGAAGGGGGTGCGGTACCGGTCGGTGGTGTCCTGGCCGACCCGCAGTTCGGTCTCCAGGACATAGCGCTGCGGGGTGTCGAACGACCACAGCAGCGGCCGGTCGATCCTGAGCTCCTGGGTGGCGGTACGGGTCTCGCCCGCCCCGACGGTGACGGTGGAGTGCGCCTGCACCACCGTGTGCCCGTCGGGGTCCTTGACGGTGGAGACCACGGTCACCGGCTTCCGGCCGTCCGACTCGTTGACGACGAGGGTCCGCGCCCGCACCGTGGCATGTCCGGCGCGCAGGGCGGTGGCCAGGCCGGGGGTGGTGAGGCAGGTGCCCCACCGGGCCACATGGACCGGGTCGGTGACGACGAGCCGGGCATGGCGGTAGATGCCGCTGCCCGAGTACCAGCGGCTGCTGGGAAGGCGGTTGCGCACCTTGACGGCCAGCACGTTGGGGGTGGCGCCGTCGGTGTGGGCCACCTCGGTCAGGTCGAGGGCGAAGCCGGTGTATCCGTAGGGGTGTTCACCGATGAGCCGTCCGTTGCAGTACACGGACGAGTCCATGTAGACCCCGTCGAACTCGACGGAGATCCGCTTGCCCTCGAGGGTGCGCGGCAGGGTGAAGGTGGTGCGGTACCAGCCGAGCCCGCCGGGCAGGAACCCGGTGCCGCCGCTGGTGCCGTGGTCGGTGGTGGGGGAGAGCTCGATGCTCCAGTCGTGCGGGACCGCGACCTCGCGCCAGGCCGAGTCGTCGTACGCCGGGTCGTGGGCGGTCTCGTACGCGCCGGTCGGGTCGGTGATCCCGCCGGGGTTGACGAGGGCGAAGCGCCAGCCGTCGGTGAGCGGGATCGTCCGTCCTCCCATGGCGCGGGACGCGGTGGCGCCCTGCGCGGGACTGGCCGTGACAAGTGCCCCGGCCATCGGGGCGGCGGTGCCTGCGATCAACAATGATCTGCGCGTGACCGCCATCGCGATCCCCTTCTCTTCGATTGTGTGGTGGCGAAGGGCACGTGACCGACCACAACGGCCCTTCGCGCGACAGATTCTGACAGTTTTAAACAGGGAACTGTCAAGGGTCCCGCAGGGCGCTCAACGCTCAGCCGCGCCCGGGGAGTCGTACGACGACGAGGTGGCCCCCGCCATGGGCGGGGGCCACCTCGTCGGAAGGGGGCTGACCGGCACTCAGTAGTGGTGGTGCCGGTGGTGGTCGGACTCCTCGGCCACGGGCGGCGCCACGGCGGTCGGTTCGACGACACGCCGGCGCTTGTAGACACTCACATACGCCGATGTGCCGATGATGCCGACGGCCATCAGGATCAGGCCGACCAATTGGACGTTGAAGCCGCTGGCGCTCCAGTCGGTGGCGAAGGTGAGAATCCCTCCCACCGCGATCATCAGTATGCAACCGCCGAGGCCCATCAGTTCTGCCTCCGTACATGAGTTCGCTGTTGTGGGCTGGTCCTCACCCGGGTACCCAGGCCCGCCGGGGCCAATCTCACGCCCCGCGCTCCTCCCGCTCCACGGCCGCCACCGTCTCATCGAGCGCCTGGCGGTCCTCGCGCGCCTTCGCCCGGTCCCTGGCCGAGGCGTCGGTGACATCGAGAAAGATCTGGTCGGCATGCGGCCAGATCTCCGCCATCGCCGTCTTGACGCGTACCAGGACCTCCTCGACCTCCTCGCTGTCCAGACCGGGGAAGAGATCGACCCGGGCCGCCACCAGCGTCGAATCGTTGCCCAGACGCATCGTCAGCAGACTGGTCACGGTGTCGATCTCCGGCTGTCCCTCGAGGAACCGGCGGAGCTCCCGGCGCTGGACCGGGTCGATCGCCTCGCCGATGAGCTGTGCGCGCGACTCCCTGGCCAGCCGGTAGGCCACATAGACCAGCAGCGCCCCGATCAGGAAGGAGGCCGTGGCCTCGTAGGCCACTTCGCCGGTGACCATGTGCAGCCACATGCCGAGCAGGGCGAACACCACACCGAGACAGGCGGTGGAGTCCTCGGCCAGGACGGTGCGCAGCGTGGGGTCCTCGCCCCTGCGCAGTTCGGCCGCCATGCCACGGCCCGCCTCCCGGGCGTGCCCGCGGACCTGGAACAGCGCCCGGACCAGCGAGGAGCCCTCGGCGATGAGCGCCAGGCCCAGGACCGCGAGGCCCACCAGATAGCCGCTGTGGTCCTCGGAGCTGCCCGCGCTCAGCGCCTCGGCGCCCTGGAAGAAGGAGAAACAGCCGCCCATGACGAAGATGCCGACGGCGGCCAGCAGCGCCCAGAAGTAACGCTCCTTGCCGTAGCCGAAGGGGTGCTGGTCGTCGGGGGCCCGCTTGCTGCGTTTGAGGGAGGCGAGCAGAAACACCTCATTGAGGCTGTCCGCGACCGAGTGGGCCGCCTCGGACAGCAGCGCGGGGGAACCGGCGAAGACACCGCCGATGGCCTTGGCCAGCGCGATGACCACATTGGCGCCGAGCGCGACGAAGACGGTGACGGCGGTCCGGGCGTCCTGGCCCCCCTGTGCGTCGGGCCCGTCCGGCTCAGGCCGGCTGTCCGGTGCGTCCGGTGCGTGCGAGGGCTCCGGTGGGTCCGGCGTATGCGGTGTGCGCGGTGTCCCGTGCCGGTCGGAGGGGGACGTTGAGGAACGGCTCATCGGCGGGAAACTCCGTAGGCGGAAGTCCGTGCCGTCCTGGTGGCGCTCTCCGCCGGGGGCGGCCGGACGGCCTGTCCCGCTCGCGGGTGTCCCGATGCCGGGACCTCAATCGTGATGTGCACATCGTGGCACGCCCCGACGACGGAGCGCGCCCCGCGTGAGCCATCCGGACCACGGGGCGCGCTCGGATCGGGGCAGCCGGCCCGACGGGTCCGATCAGCCGGCCGGAGTGTTCGGGGAGGCGGGCACCTTCGGCAGCTCGCTGAAGATGTCGAGCCCCATGGCGGCGGCGATCAGCAGACCGATCACGCCGAGCGCCACCGCTCCCCAGGCCACCGCGGACACCCAGGGTGCCCCGGTCGTGACGGGCCGCCGCCGGCGCAGCAGCACCACAGCGGCGATCACCACGGCGGCCAGCGCGAAGAGCCCGTTGACGAGGGCCGTGGTGTGCCATGGAGTGCCGTACACCGTGGCGATCTGATCGGCGGCCGACCCGGACTGGGCCTTGATCTGGCCGGTGAGCTGCTTGCGCTCCTGAAGCATGGTGCCGAGCCAGGTGCCGGAGAGCGAGGCGAGCCCAAGGCCGGCGGCGACGACCGAGGCGGCGCCGGGGACGACGCTCGGCGTGGTGGCCGGGGCGGGAGTTCCGATGTCGTCGGACGTTTCCTCGAGCTCCGGTGCTTCCTGCGGGTCCGAGGTTTCCTGCGGGTCCGGAACAGCGTTCGGGGCACCCTCCGCCGTGGTTTCTTCCTCGCCTTCCGCGGGCTGTACGGCGGTGTCGGTCGGTTGGTCGGTCTTGGTGGTGTCCATGTGCCGCAACCGTACGGACCGAAGATGAAAACCCACTGAGAAAGCGATGTCCTTCGGCCGGCGGCACCGGCCGGGTGGTGGCCGGCCGGCCCGCATACGCTGACCGAAGGGTCTCACCGATGGCCGGGGACCTGTTCGCCGTACGACGGGAGTACCCCGTGGTCTCGTCCACCTCTGGCGGCGGCGCCTCCGATGGCGGGGCACGGCACCGGTTGCGCGGATGGCTGCTGGCGGGCCTGACCGACATCGCCAAGCGTCAGCCCGGCCCGTACGCCGAGCAGGAAAGCGCACACCACGGCCGGCGGTGGTGGCGGGTCATGTGCCTGACCGGTCTGGACTACTTCTCCACTCTCGGCTACCAGCCCGGTATCGCCGCCCTGGCGGCCGGGCTGCTCTCCCCGCTGGCCACCGTGGTGCTGGTGGTGGTGACCCTGGTGGGCGCGCTCCCGGTGTACCGCAGAGTGGCCGAGGAGAGCCCGCACGGCCAGGGCTCGATCGCGATGCTGGAGCGGCTGCTGACCTTCTGGAAGGGCAAGCTGTTCGTCCTCACCCTGCTGGGCTTCGCGGCCACCGACTTCCTCATCACCATCACCCTCTCCGCCGCCGACGCCACCGCCCACCTGGTGGAGAATCCGCATTTCACCTCGACCCTGCACGGTCATGAGGTGGCCGTCACCCTGGTCCTGGTGGGATTGCTCGGCGCGGTTTTCCTCAAGGGGTTCACCGAGGCCATCGGGATCGCGGTGGTACTGGTCGCGGCCTATCTGCTGCTCAACGCCGTCGTGGTGGCGGTCGGGCTGTGGCATATCTGCACCGCGCCGCATGTGATCCCGGACTGGTCGCACGCGCTGGTCGCCGAGCGCGGCAGTCCTCTGGTGATGATCGGCGTGGCGTTGGTGATCTTCCCGAAGCTGGCCCTCGGCCTGTCCGGGTTCGAGACCGGCGTGGCCGTCATGCCGCATATCGAGGGCAAGCCGGGCGACACCCCGGAGCGCCCCGCCGGACGTATCCAGGGCGCCAGGAAGCTGCTGACCACCGCCGCGGTGATCATGAGCATCTTCCTCATCACCTCCAGCTTCATCACGACCCTGCTGATCCCGCAGCGCGAGTTCGAACCGGGCGGCGCGGCCAATGGGCGCGCCCTGGCCTATCTCGCGCATGAGTATCTGGGCTCGGCGTTCGGCAGCGTCTATGACGCCTCCACCATCGCCATCCTCTGGTTCGCCGGCGCCTCGGCCATGGCCGGACTGCTCAACCTGATGCCCCGCTATCTGCCGCGCTACGGCATGGCACCCCACTGGGCGCGCGCGGTCCGTCCGATGGTGCTGGTGTTCATCGCCGTCGCGTTCCTGGTGACCTGGCTCTTCAAGGCGGATGTGGACGCCCAGGGCGGCGCCTACGCCACCGGTGTGCTCGTGCTCATCACCTCCGCCGCCATCGCCGTGACCATCGCCGCCCGGCGCGCCCGGCAGCGCGGCTGGACCATCGGCTTCGGCGTCATCGCGGTGATCTTCCTGTACACCACCGCGGTCAATGTCATCGAACGGCCCGACGGCGTGAAGATCGGCGCCTGCTTCATCGCGGGCATCCTGGCCGTATCGCTGCTGTCCCGGGTCGCCAGGGCGTTCGAGCTACGGGTCACCAGCGTGACGTTCGACCCCCTGGCCGAGCGGTTCATGCGCGACACCGCCCACCGCCAGATCCGCTTCATCGCCAATAAGCCGGAACGCCGCGACCTGGCCGAATACCGGGAGAAGCAGCACCAGATCCGCGCGGACAACGACATCCCGCCCGAGGACGACATCATCTTCGTCGAGGTCACCGTCGCCGACCCGTCCGAGTTCGAAAGCGAGCTCCAGGTGTGCGGAGAGGTGGTGCACGGCCGCTACCGGGTGCTGACCCTACAGAGCGCCACCATCCCCAACGCGCTGGCGGCGCTGCTGCTGTGGGTGCGGGACGCCACCGGGCAGCGCCCGCACATCTACTTCGAGTGGACGGAGGGCCATCCGCTGGCCCACTTCCTGCGCTTCTTCCTCTTCGGTCAGGGAGAGGTCGCCCCCGTCACCCGTGAGGTCCTCCGCGAGGCGGAACCCGACCGCGGCCGCCGCCCCCACGTCCACGTCGGCTGACGAGGGGCCCTGGGGCGGCCGTTGATGTCAGGGCGCCACCGGCTCCCGCTCCGGCTCCGTGGCGGGCAGGCTGTCCATGAACGAGCTCACCGAGAACACCGCCCGCCCCGGCCCCGGCGGGC
This sequence comes from Streptomyces sp. CY-1, assembly GCF_047218265.1. Classification (NCBI taxonomy): domain Bacteria; kingdom Bacillati; phylum Actinomycetota; class Actinomycetes; order Kitasatosporales; family Streptomycetaceae; genus Streptomyces; species Streptomyces sp. CY-1. The sequence goes on along the minus strand of NZ_CP178393.1, from coordinate 679,369 downwards.
CGTACCCCGGTGGCGAGGCCAGCCCGAAGTCCTCCAGCGTCGCCCGGTAGGTCTCCAGCAGCCGGATGTGGTACTCCAGCGGGGCGCCCTGCGGATTGGCCTTGCCCAGCGGTGTCGTCGGCTCGGGACACCAGGTGGTGAACCGGGGCACGACACCATGCGACATGAAGAAGCGCAGCCCCTCGGCGGTGGAGTCGATCGCCTCGGCCACGGAGGAGAAGCCGAACGGCTCGGCCATCTCCACGCCCGCGACGAAGTTGGGAATCACATTCCGCGCGCCGAACACCTCGGTCGAGTCCAGGATCCGGCGGTGCCACTCGTCGCGGCCCACGTAGCGCTCCTTGCCCGGGCAGTACAGCTCGAACAGCCGCCGGTCCCACACCTCGAAGTTGGGGTGGTAGATCCGCACCCCGTAGTCGTGGAACCGCCGCACGTCGGCCTTGGGCAGCGCCTGTGCCACCACCTTGCCGATCCACCGGCCCGGGAAGCGCTCCTCGATGGCCTTCGCGTACTGGCCGTAGAAGTCGGCCTCGTCCCGGCCGCCGATATGCGAGGTGATCGCGCCGCCGGTGAGGGTGTACGCCTGGGAGGTGCGGGCGGTGTCATGGCGGTCGATGATCTCCAGCGCCTCCAGCACCTCCTCGACCGGCTTCACCCCGGTGTACGGGCGGCCCGCGGCCTTGTGCTGACGCCAGTTGTGGTTGATGTCGCAGTACTGGCACTCCTCCTTGGCGCCGAAGTACTGGCACACCCGGAAGACCGTCAGATAGACCAGATAGCCCCACTGGATGGTGGGCGCGACCTCCATCACCGACTTGCCGTTCGACAGGGTGTGGCGGTAGTAGTCCGGCATCGGGGGCAGCCCCACATCGGCGATCCGCGCACCGTCCAGATACAGGCCCAGCGCACCGTCCTCCCCGGCCCGGACCACATATGGCGAGGTGGGGTTGACGCGGACGGACACCACGGTGCGGCGCAGCTCGTACGGCCCGCCGGTGAGCACGATCTCCTCGGGCGGCCGGTTGAGGGCCGCGGCGCCCAGCTCCGGCAGGGTGCGGTGGTCGAACGAGAAGATGAAATACGACTTCGGCTTGACGTCGCCGTCCTCGTTGCCGCTGAGCGCGGACTCGTCGAAGGCCATGCCGCCGCGCAGCAGGTCCTCCTTGATCACCGCTTCCCGGGGCACCTGGGGGAAGCTCGCCATCAGGCCCTCGACCAGCTCGGTTCGTCTCTGGCTCGCCATCCGCTGCACCATCCCTGGCTCCCTGTGGACGCGGTGTGGTTTCCCCGCGGGCCATCTGCCGGTCAACACCATAGATCAGCGTGATTGTTCAGCTCCAGGGTGCCCGCCCTCGCCACGACCGGCCGGTCGCCATGACCGCGTACCGGCCTGGCGGGCGCCCCGGGGCCGGCCGATCTACGGTGGAAGGGCCATGGCTGTCAACCGGCTCGGCATGGTCGTCCACCAGGCCCGCCCCACCGCTGTCGCGGCGGCGCACACCGCCCGCGCCTGGGCCGCTGCCCATGACATCTCCTGCTTCGAACTGGACGTCTGGCGCGGCGACCGGCCCCGGCGCAGCGCCAAGGAGGAGGCCGCGGCCGCGGGCCACCCCGACCTGATCGTCACCTTCGGCGGCGACGGCACCTTTCTGCGCGGCGCCCGGCTCGCCGCCGTGAACGGGGCCGCGGCGCTGGGGGTGAACGTGGGGCGGGTCGGCTTCCTCACCGAGATCACCGCCGATCAGGTGGAGGACGCGCTGGACGCCGTCCACGACGGCCGCGTCACGATCGAGGAGCGGATGCTGCTCACCCTGCGGGCGTCCCGGCCGCTGGAGATGCCCGAGGGCATGGAGGCGCTGCTGCGGTACGGGCGGGGCCCCGTGCCGCCCCCGCCCAAGGTCCGCCCCGGCCGCGGGCCCGAGGAGGTCGGCTGGGGCGTTCCGCTGGATGTCATCGCCGTCAACGACGTGGTCTTCGAAAAGCTCGCCCGCGACCGCCAGGCGGGTCTTGGCGTGTATGTGTCCGGGCAGTTGCTCGCCTCGTACTCGGCCGACGCGATCATCGTGGCCACCCCGACCGGCTCCACCGCCTACAGCTTCGCCGCCGGCGGACCGGTGGTCTCCCCGCATATGGACGCGGTGATCTTCACCCCGGTCGCCCCGCATATCGCCTTCGACCGCACCGTGGTGGCCGCGGTGGACGAGGCCGTCGCCGTGCGCGTCCTGCCGACCTCGGGGCGGGTGGCGGTCAGCCTCGACGGGCAGTTGCGCGGGGTGCTGGATCCGGGCGACTGGGTGGCCGCCTACCGGGCACCGAACCGGCTGCGGCTGGTGCGGCTCGCGCCGACGCGCTTCTACCACCGGCTGCGGGACCGCTTCCGGCTGGCCGACTCGCCCGCCGCCGACGCCGCCCCGCCGTTCTACCACCCCAGCTCCCCGGTCCCCCCGGACCTGGCGCATCTGCGGCTGGTCTTCGACCCCCTGCCCCCGGACGCGGAACACGGGGAGTGATGCCGAAGATGCGGGGCGCCCACCCCGATGCCAGGCTGAGTGATGTGACAGCTCACGCGTTTCACAGCGATTTCACGCTGCGTATCAACGGTGCTGACCGCCCCCTCACCCTCGACCACCGGGTGACCCTGCTGGACGCCCTGCGCGAACACCTGGCGCTGACCGGGGTCAAGAAGGGCTGCGACCACGGGCAGTGCGGGGCCTGCACCGTCCTGATCGACGGCGAGCGGGTCAACAGTTGTCTGGTGTTCGCCGTGGCCGCCCAGGGCCGCGACATCACCACCATCGAGGGCGTGGCGGGGCTCGCCGCCCCGGAGGAACTCCATCCGCTCCAGCGGGCGTTCCTGGAACACGACGGCTTCCAGTGCGGCTACTGCACACCGGGCCAGATCTGTTCCGCGATCGGCGCGCTCACCGAGGCCGCCCGCGGCTGGCCCAGCCATGTCACCGAGGACGTGGCGGCCGGGGTCGGCGCGCCGGGCGACCTGGACGCCGACGAGATCCGGGAGCGGATGAGCGGCAACCTGTGCCGATGCGGGGCCTACCCCGGCATCGTGGCCGCCATCCGCGAGGTCGCCGGGGCCGACGGCGGCGGTGCCCCGGCCCGCGCCGGCGCGGCAGGAGGGGCGCGATGAAGCCGTTCGCCTACGAGCGCGCCACCGACCCCCGGGCCGCCGCCACCCTCGTGGCCGACTCCACCGAGACGGTGTACCTGGCCGGGGGCACCAACCTGGTGGACCTGATGAAGCTCGGGGTGACCGAGCCCGCCATGCTCGTCGACATCACCCGGCTCCCGTACGACACCATCGAGCACCGCCCGGACGGCGGTGTGCTCATCGGCGCGCTGGTATCGGGCAGCCGGCTCGCCGGAGACCCCGGCGTCCGCGAGCGCTTCCCGGCACTGGCCGAATCGCTGCTGTCCGGGGCCTCCGGGCAACTGCGGACGGTGGCCACCACCGGCGGCAACCTGTTGCAGCGCACCCGCTGCGTGTACTTCCAGGACGTCACCAAACCCTGCAACAAGCGGCGGCCGGAAACCGGCTGTTCGGCCATCCAGGGACTCCACCGCGACCTGGCCGTGCTCGGCACCTCCGACTTCTGCGTGGCGAGCCATCCCTCGGACATGGCGGTGGCGATGGCCGCGCTCGACGCGGTCGTCCATCTGCGGCGGGTCAACGGCAGCCCCCGCGCGGTGCCGCTGAACGACTTCTATCTGCTGCCCGGCGACACCCCGGACCGCGAGACGGTGCTGCAACCGGGCGATCTGATCACCGGTGTCGAGCTGCCACCGCCCCCCGAGGGCGCCGCCATGTCCTACCGCAAGGTCCGCGACCGCTGGTCCTACGCGTTCGCCGTGGTGTCGGTGGCCGCCGTGGCCGCCACGAACCCCGACGGCGCGCTGCGGGAGATCCGGCTGGGGCTCGGCGGCGTGGGCACCCGCCCCTGGCGGGCCCGCGAGACCGAGCGGCTGCTCCTCGGCCGGCAGCCGACCGAGGAGACCCTGCGGCAGGCGGCACGGGCCGAGTTCGCCTCGGCGCGCCCGCTGCCACAGAACGCGTTCAAGATCGACCTCGCGGTGGATGTCATCACCTCGGCCGTACGCGACCTCGTGGGAGGGCAGCGTCGATGACCACGCTCCAGCGGACCGTGGGCGCGGAGGTGACCCGTGTCGAAGGACGCGAGAAGGTCACCGGCACTGCGCTCTACGCCTATGAGTACCCGGTGCCGGACGCCCTGTACGGGTGGGCGGTGCAGTCCACCATCCCGCGCGGCAGGGTGCGCGCCGTCGACGCCGCGGCGGCCCGGACCCTCCCCGGGGTGATCGCGGTGCTCGACAGCGGCAACGCGCCCCGGCTGCACCCGACCGACGATCCCGAACTCGCCGTGCTGCAATCCGCCGACGTCGCCTACCGGGGGCAGATCGTGGCGGCCGTGGTGGCGGACACCTTCGAGACGGCCCGTCAGGCCGCGGCGGCGGTGCGGATCGAGTACGACGTGGACGATCACGACTCCGAGCTGACGGACGGCGATCCGCGCATCGTCGTCCCCGACACGGTCAACGGCGGCTATCCGGGGCACACCGAGACCGGCGATGTGGAGGCCGCCCTCGCCGCGGCGCCGGTCGTCCTCGACGCCACGTACACCACGCCCCCGGAGCACACCTGCGCGATGGAACCGCACGCCACCCTCGCGGTCTGGGACGGCGACTCGCTCACGCTCTACAACGGCGACCAGGGCCCCTGGATGACGGCCGCCAAACTGGCCGGGCTGTTCGGCCTGCCCGAGGGCGCGGTACGGGTCGTCGCCGACCACACGGGGGGTGGTTTCGGCTCCAAGGCGGTGCCCCGCCCGCCCGCGGTGCTCGCCGCGCTGGCCGCCCGCGCGGTGGGCAGGGCGGTCAAGGTGGCCGCCACCCGGCAGCAGATGTTCACCATGGTCTCGTACCGCACACCCACCGTGCAGCGCGTCCGGCTCGGCGCCGAACGGGACGGCCGGCTCACCGCCGTGTGGCATGACGCGCTTCAGCAGAGCTCCACCCTCGCCCCGTACTGCGAGCAGACGGCCACCCCCGCCCGCACCATGTACGCCGCGCCCCACCGCCGCACCACCCATCGCCTGGCGCGGCTGGATGTGCCCACCCCGTCGTGGATGCGGGCCCCCGGCGAGGCGCCCGGGATGTTCGGGCTGGAGAGCGCGATGGACGAACTGGCCGTGCGGCTGGGCATGGACCCCATCGAGCTGAGGCTGGTCAACGAGCCGTCCGTGGACCCCGAGTCCGGCCATCCGTTCAGCAGCCGCAACCTGGTGGCATGTCTGCGGGAGGGAGCGGCGCGCTTCGGCTGGGCGGGCCGCGACCCGGCCCCGGGGCGCCGCCGGGAGGGGCGCTGGCTGGTCGGCACCGGAGTGGCGGCGTCCATCTTCCCCGCCATCACCTGGCCCGCCACCGCGACCGCCCGTGTCGAGCCCGACGGCGCGTTCACGGTACGGATCGCCGCGGCCGACATCGGCACCGGGGCCCGTACCGCGCTGACCCAGGTGGCGGCGGACGAACTCGGTGTGGGGATCGACCGGGTCACCCTCGACATCGGCCGCAGCGCCTACGGCCAGGCGCCGTTCGCGGGCGGCTCGATGGGCACCAGCTCCTGGGGATGGGCGGTGTCCAAGGCGTGCCGGGCGCTGGCGAAGCGGCTGGAGGAGTCCGCCGGCGCGATCCCGCCCGGCGGCCTGGAGGAACGGGCGGACACCGCCGAGGACGTCGCGGCGCGCCGGGAGTTCTCGCGCCACGCCTACGGCGCCGAGTTCGCGGAGGTGCGGGTGGACTCCGTCACCGGTCAGGTGCGGGTCGACCGGCTGCTGGGGATGTTCGCCGCCGGACGCATCATCAACCCCCGGACGGCCGGTGCGCAGTTGCGCGGCGCCATGTGCATGGGGCTTTCGACGGCGCTGCACGAAGGGCTCGAAGTGGATCCGCGGTTCGGCGACTTCGCCAACCACGACCTGGCCTCGTACCACATCGCCGCCCACGCCGATGTGCGGGACATCCAGGCGCACTGGATCGATGAGCACGATGACGAGCTGAACCCGATGGGCAGCAAGGGCGTCGGGGAGCTGGGCATCGTCGGCACGGCGGCGGCCATCGCCAACGCGGTGTACCACGCCACGGGGGTGCGGGTCCGCGATCTGCCGATCACGCTGGAGCGGGTGCGCGCGGGGCTGGCCACCCCCTGAGCGGCCGCGCGGCCGGTGGCTCCGGGGGCGGCGGCCTGCCGCCGTTCCTGGGGCTGTCCGTGCGGGCGGGGCTTCCGGGGGCGCAAGGCCAGTGGCTCCGGGGGCTGTCCGGCCTGTCGCCGCTCCGAGGACCCGGCGTGTCGTGACTCCCGGGGCCGCCCGGCCCCATCGTGGCTCCCGGGTGTCCCGCGGTGACGGCGCGGGACACCCGGGTCGCGTGGGGTCAGCCGTTCTCGGCAGCCCCACCGGCGCCGTCCGCGCCCGCGCCGTCCCCGGCGGCCCCGCCGTCATCGGCGCCGCCGTCCGCCGCGCCGCCGCCTCCGGCTGCGCCGCCGTCCCCGATCTGCGCGCCGACCGCCGCCAGCGCGGTTGTCACCGGCTGGAAGAAGGTCTCGCCGCCGGAGGTGCAGTCACCGCTGCCGCCGGAGGTCAGGCCGATGGCGTTGCCGTCCGCGCTGAACAGCGGGCCGCCACTGTCGCCGGGCTCCGCGCACACATCGGTCTGGATGAGCCCGCTGACCGTGCCCTCGGGGTAGTTGACCGTGGCGTCCAGACCGGTGACCGAGCCGTCGTTGAGTCCGGTGGTGCTGCCCATGCGCTGCACCTGCTGGCCCACCGCTGCCTCGGCGGCCCCGACGATGTCCACGTTCTGGTTGCCAGTGTTCACCGTGGACGGGGCCTCGGTGTTGGCGTCGTCGTAGGTGACCAGCGCGAAGTCGCCGTCACCGGGGAAGGTGGCGTCCTGCACGGTGCCGATCGGCGCGCCGTTCTGGGAGTCCGACCACTGCTCGGCCGCGACGCCGCAGTGGCCGGCGGTGAGGAACGCCGGGGCGCCGCTGTCCGTGGTGACGTTGAAGCCGAGCGAGCAGCGCGCGCCGCCGCCGAAGATGGCGTCGCCGCCCGCGACGAAGGGCTTGAACTCGCCCGTGGACTTCTTGAGGGTGGCCATGCCGTCGCCCAGCGACTTCACGGTGGACTCGAGGGTGTCCCACTTCGCCCCGGTGACGGTGGAGTCGGCCGTGACCCGCAGCTCATTGGTCTTGGGGTCCACCGACCAGGCGGTGCCCGGGATGGTGGCCTTGGTCTTGAGCGTCTTGGCGGCGGTCTGAAGCGCCTTGGTGCTGTTGTCCACGCTTCTGGCCACCGCGCCGGCGCTCTTGACCTGGACGTTCACATTGTTGTTGTCGCCGACGACATTGACGATGACCTGCTGCTTGTCCTTGTCGTAGTAGGCCCCGCCGAACGCCTCGCCGAGCCGTGACGCGAGCTGCGCCGCGATGTCCGCCGCCGACGCGGCGTCCACCTTCTTGGGCTGGGCGGCCTCGGTCTTGTCGTCCTGTGAGGCGTTGGCGTTGGGCAGCAGTATCGCGGCCGCCGCGACGGCGGCGGCCCCGGCCCCCGCGAACACGATCTTTCGCTTGGGTACGCGTTTATGGCTCAACTCATGACCTCCTGTTGGGGGGTTACGGGATCGGCTCATCCGCGACGAGCACGACCCGGCAGTGGATACGGGCGGCGCACGAGTTGCGTTCAGAGGGATTGAGGAAATCTTTACGCGGCGCTCCCACCGGCCCGGTGGGCCAGCTCCTGGCGGACCAGTGGCAGCAGCTCACGGCCGTAGCCGACGGCGTCGTCCAGCGGGTCGTAACCGCGGATCAGCAGGGTCGTGACGCCGATGTCCACATAGTCCAGCAGCGCCTTCGCGACCGTCTCCGGGGTGCCGACCAGCGCCGTGGAGTTCCCGGCGGCCCCGGTGGCGGCCGCGGTGGCCGTCCACAGCGCCCGGTCGTGGAGCTCACCCCGGGCGGCGGCGGCCAGCAGCCGCTGGGAGCCGACGTTCTGCGGCTCTGTGCCCCCGGTCGTGGGTGAGCCGAGCGCCTCGCGGCCCCACCGGGAGGAGGTGAAGGAGCCCGCCGGGCCATGGGCCCTGATGGTGCCGAGGATCCGGTGCGCCCGCTCCCACGCCTGCTCCTCGGTCGCGCCGAGGATGGGCCGGAAGGACACGCTGATACCGGGCGGCTCGGTCCGGCCCGCGGCCTTGGCGGCGCGGTGCACGGAGGCGATCTGCTCCGCTGTCTCGGCCAGCGGCTCGCCCCACAGCGCGAAGGTGTCCGCATGCCTGCCGCCCACGGCGTACGCCGCCTCGGAGGAGCCCCCGAAGTACAGGGGGATGCGCGGCCGCTGACGGGGGCGGACCTCGGCGTGGAAGTCCTCGAAGCGGTAGAAGCGGCCGTCGTGTCCGAACGGCTCCTCATCCGTCCACGCCCGCTTCAGGATCTCCAGATACTCATCCGTGCGGGCGTAGCGGTCGTCCTTGCCCAGATAGTCGCCGTCCCGCCGCTGCTCGGCATCGCGCCCGCCGCTGATGATGTGCACGGCCACCCGCCCGCCGGAGAACTGGTCGAGGGTGGCGAACGTACGGGCGGCCAGGGTGGGCGCCACGAAGCCGGGCCGATGGGCCACCAGCAGCCCGAGCCGCTCGGTGCGGGCGGCGACATACGCGGCCACCTGGGCACCGTCCGGGGTGGCGGAGCCATAGCCGATCAGCACCCGGTCGAAGCCCGCCTCCTCATGGGCACGGGCGAACCGCAGGGTGTACTCGGCGTCCACGACGGGGCCACGGGCGGGGTGGATCTCGGACACCTCATGGGTGCCGATCATTCCGATGAACTCGACGGACATCGTCAGCCTTTCTCCGAGGGGCGGGAAGTGGCCGGGGGGGGGGTCACCGCCCGGCTTCCTTGTCTGTTTCTCCGGTGGCCGCCACCAGCTCCGGCGGCCCCTTCGCGGTGACCGGGGGAGCCGCCCCGGTCACCAGCTCACGCCACTGGGGCACCCGGTGGCAGGCGACGGTGCGCCCCTGGCCCACCGGGGCCGGCGCGGGCGCGGTGCGGCAGGCCCCGATGACGAACGGGCAGCGGTGCCCGAAGACACAGCCCTCCCGCGCCGTCCAGGCGGGCGGTTCGGCCGCCGGACGCAGCGCCGCCGCACCCGGCCCGCCCCCGCCCCGTACGCTCGGCGCGGAGGCGATGAGCAGCGCGGTGTACGGATGCAGCGGCCGGCCGAACACCTCCCGTACGGGCCCCTGTTCCACCACCCGGCCGCGGTACAGCACCGCCACCCGGTCCGCGATGCCCGCCAGCGAGCTGAGGTCGTGCGAGATGACGACGACGGCCATCCCGCGCTCGGTGCGCAGCCGGTCCAGCAGCCGCAGCACCCGGTTGCGGTTGGAGGCGTCCAGGGCGCTCACCGGCTCATCGGCGATCAGCAGCCGGGGCCGGGTGACGATCGCCCGCGCGAGCAGCACCCGCTGGCGCTGACCGCCGGAGACCGCGTCCGGCAGCCGGTCGCCCAGGCGCGCCGGGTCCAGGCCCACCGTCTCCAGCGCCTCGTCCACCCGTACGGCGATCTCCGTGTCGCCGAGCTCCCCCGCGACGGCGAGCGGCTCGGCCACGGCCCGCCGGACCGTCAGCTCCGGGTCCAGGGCCCGCAGCGGATCCTGGAACGCGTAACTCAGCCGCCCCGAACGGCGGAACGCCCGCAGCGCGCGCCCTCGCAGCCCGGAGATCTCGCGCCCGTCGAAGACCACCCGGCCCGAGCGTGGCGGGACCAGGCCCACGGCCGTACGGGCCAGCGTGGTCTTGCCGGAGCCGGTCTCCCCGATGACCCCGACGATCTCGCCCTCGCCCACGGACAGCTCCACACCGTCCAGCACCGGCCGCGCGTCCCGCCGGCCGAAGGCCACGGTCAGGCCGGAGATCTCCAGCAGCCCGCTCATACCGCCACCTCCCGGGTGCCGCGCACACCGGCCCGCGACCGTTCGATCTCCTCGCCGCGGACGCACCGCACCCGCCGCCCGTCGGCCGTCTCCCGCAGCGGCACCGGACCGCTGAGGCACTCGGGCGCGGCGAACGCGCAGCGGTCGGCGAACCGGCAGCCCGGCAGCCGCGCGCCCACCTCGGGCGGCGCGCCGGGGATCACCTCCAGCTTGCGCCGCTCCCAGTCGTCGACCGTGGCCACGCGCAACAGCGCCTCGGTGTACGGATGCAGCGGGTCGTTCAGCACCCGCTCGGCCGGGCCGTCCTCGACCAGCTCCCCGGCGTACGCCACCAGGATGCGGTCGCACACCTCGGCGATCACCGCCAGATCGTGGCTGACCAGCAGCAGCGCCAGATCCTGCTCGGCGCGCATCCGGGCCAGCAGTTCCAGGACCTCGGCCTGGACCACCACATCCAGCGCGGTGGTCGCCTCGTCCGCCACCAGCAGATCCGGTGCGCAGGCCACCGCGATCGCGATCAGCACACGCTGGAGCATCCCGCCGGACAGCTCGTGCGGATGGCGCCGGGCGACCTCGGCGGGGTCGTGCAGCCCGACGGCGGTGAACAGCTCGACGGCCCGTTCGGCGGCCCGCGCGCGGTCCAGCCCCAGCTTCACCCGCAGCACCTCGGTCAACTGACGCCCCACGGTCAGCGCGGGGTTGAGATACGAGGCGGGGTCCTGGAAGACGGCGCCCACCCGGGTGCCCCGTACCCGGTCCCACTCCCGGCGCGACAGCCCGGTCAGCGCCTCACCGGACAGGGCGATCTCGCCCTCGGAGACCGCGCAGCCCGGCGGCAGCAGTCCGAGCACCGACCGGCAGATGAGGGTCTTGCCGCTGCCGGATTCGCCGACCAGGCCGACGGCCTCACCGCGGCCCACGCTGAACGACACATCGCGTACGGCCGTCAGCCGTCCGGAGGCGATGGTGACGCCGAGCCCCTGGACCGCCAGCGCGGCGGGCCGATGGCCCAGGGCGCCGGGGCCGCCGGGCGTGGCGGGGTCAGGCGACAGGGAGTGCGGCATCGGCCTGCTCCTTGGTGGTGTCGGGGGTGTCGGCCGGGGAGCCGGTCGTGGCCGTCTCCGATGCGCCGCCGGGCAGCAACGCGTCCGCCCCGGCGTCCCGTACGGCATCTGCGAGGAGGTTGAGCGCACCGGCGGTGATGACGATCAGCGCGGCGGGGAACACCGGTGCCCAGATCTGCTGGGTGAGGAAGCCCAGGTCGGTGGCGAGCATGCCGCCCCAGGTGGCGGCGGGCGGCTGCACCCCGACCCCGAGGAAGGTCAGCGAGGAGACCACCAGCAGACAGGTGGCCAGCGCGTGGGCAGCGGTGACGATGACCGTCGGCAGGACCTTGCTCCAGATGTGGGTGCGCAGCACCCGCCCGACCGAGGCGCCGAACAGCTCGGCCGACTCCACGTACTGGGCGTGCCGCAGGCTCAGCGCGGCGGCGCGGGTCATCCGGAAGAACAGCGGGGCGTAGAGCACCCCGAGGGCCAGCATGGCCTGGTGCATCCCGTTGCCCAGCGCGCCCACGACCGCGATGGCGAACACGGTGAACGGCAGTGTCATCAGCGCGTCGACCGCGCGCTGCGCGATCCATTCGCCCACGCGCCCCATCCATAGCGAGGCCAGTCCGGTCGGCACGCCCACGGCCATCGCGGCGGCCACCGCCTCCACGGCGCCCGCCACCGAGCGGCCACTGCCCTCCAGCAGCCGGCTGAGCACATCGCGGCCCAGATAGTCGGTGCCCAGAAGATGGCCGGGGCCGGGGCCGCGCAGCATGTTCCGGGGGTGCTGGGCCAGCGGGTCATGCGGTGCGAGCCGGCCGCCGAACGCCGCCAGCAGCGCGATGGCCAGCAGCACCAGCAGCGCCACCTTGGCGGACGGATGTCCCCAGGCCCGTCGCAGCGTCCTCATCGGCGCGTCACCTCCCGCCGCCGGGCGGCCGGGTTCAGCGCGAGCAGCGCCGCGTTGACGGCCACGTTGACCACCAGGACCACCGCGATGGTCACCAGCAGCGTCCCCTGGATGACCGGGATGTCATGCTGCTCGGCCGACTGGAGGGTGAGCTGGGCGAGACCGGGCAGCGCGAAGATCTGCTGGGTGACCACCGCGCCGCCGAGCAGCATCGGCACGCTCATCCCGAGCGCCGTCAGCGCCGGTCCCGCGGCGTTGCGCAGAGCATGGCCGAACAGCACTCGCCGGGCCGGCAGCCCGCGCATCACCGCACCCGTCACATAGTTCTCCCGCAACGTCCCCACCAGCGAGGTGCGCAATTGACGGGCGATGGCGGCAGCGGCCTCCAGGCTCAGTGCGAGCGCGGGCATCACGGTGTACCGCAGCCACTGCGCGGGGTCCATGTCCAGCGGCACATAGCCACCGGACGGCAGCCACCCCAGCTTCAGCGAGAACACCGTGACCAGCGCGATGGCCACGACGAAACCGGGCAGGGTGCCGAGCAGCGCGCACAGCGCGGTGACAGCCCGGTCCAGCCGTCCGCCGGCCCGGAGCGCGGCGGCGACACCGGCGGCTCCGCCCAGCACCACGGCCATCAGCAGTGCCAGCCCGGCGATGGACAGATCCACCGGCATCGCCTGCCGGATGCTGTCGGCCACCGGGACCGTGGTGAACCACGAGCGGCCCAGGTCCCCGGTGAAGGCATGCCCCAGCCACGACACGTACTGCTCCCACAGCGGCCGGTCGAGGCCGAACTGCCGGTTCATCCGGGCGATATCGGCGGGGGTCGCCGTCTCGCCGAGCACCGCCGCCGCCGGATTGGCCCCGGAGAGCGCGCCGAGACCGAAGGTGAGCGCGGAGGAGAGCAGGAAGACCGTGCCCGCCGTGGCGAGGACGCGGCCGAGCGAGCGCGGAAGACGGGCCGCCCGTACGGGCTTCCGCCGGGTGCCCGCGAGGTGCGGAGCGAGCGCGGTCATCCGGCCGTCACCCCCTCGAACCGCTGCACCACCGGGAGCGAGGGGATGGCGGAGACGGAGGACGTACGGGCCAGCGCGCGCGGCACCGTGTAGAGGAACACATTCGGCATCGTGCGCACCGCCACCGCGGTGGCCGCCCGCAGCACCTCCGGATAGCGCGGCGACTCCAGCGGGGTGCGGCGCACCGCGGCCACGGCCGCGTCCAGTTCGGGTGTCGTACGGCGGGAGGGGTTCATCAGCCCCTCCGCGCCGAAGAGCACCTGCATCGCCTGCACCGGCGACTCCCGCCCGGCGAACTGGTCGAGGTACAGGGCGCGGGAGTGCTGGACGTACACCACCTGGGACGCCCGCGCCTCCGGGATGACCTCGATCCGGGCCCGGAATCCGGCCCGGTTGAGCTGCGCCTGCAACTGCTCGGGCGCGCCCTGCGGCTGGGCGGTGGTGATGGTCACCTCGACGCCGTCGCGGTATCCGGCCTCCCGCAGCAGTGCGCGTGCCCGCTCCGGGTCGTGCCGGTACACCGCGCCGAGCGCCGGGTCGAAGCCCGTATAGCCGGGCGGGAAGGGCTGGTGGTCCACCTCGCCATGGCCGAACTGCTCGCTGTCCAGCAGGGCTTGGCGGTCCACGGCGTACTTCAGGGCCTTGAGGACGGCGGGGTCGTCGAAGGGCTTCATGGCGGTGTTCACATCCAGGACGCGCACCACCATCGACGGGATGAGCTGCACCGTGAAACCGGCCTCACGTGCCGCCCCGACCTGGCTGAACGGAATCTGGGCCACATTGAGCCGCCCGGACTGGAGCGCGGCGAGCGCAGTGGTCTCATCGGGCTTCGGATACGCCTCGAAGCGCTCGACGGCGATGTGCTCGGCGTTCCAGTAGCCGGGATCCCGGCGCAGGCTCGCCATCGAGTTCTGGGTGTAGGACACCAGCCGGAACGGGCCGTGGCCGACCGGCCTGGTGGCCAGCCGCGCCTCGTCCTTCCCGAACGCGGTGGGGCTGACCACCATGCCGGTCTTCCCGGCCAGGAGCGCGGGCAACTGGTAGTCGGCCTCGGTGAGTTCGAGGACCACGGTGTGCGCGTCGGGGGCCCGTACCGCGTCGATGCTGGTCAGTTGGGAGGCGATCAGGGACTTGGGGTGGTTCTTGCCGCGCTCGACGCTCTTCTTGACGGCCTCGGCGTTCACCGGGGTGCCGTCGGCGAACCGCAGCCCACGACGGAGGGTGAAGGTGAGGCGCCGGCCGTCGTGGGAGTAGCGCCAGGAGGAGGCGAGCGCGGGCTTGGCGCCGCCCTTGGCGTCGAGCTGGGTCAGTCCGGAGTAGACGAGCGACAGCAGATGGACATCCCAGCCCTTGGAGGAGAACACCGGATCCCAGCTCGAGGGCAGATCCCAGCCCCAGCGCAGGGTCGAGCCCCCGCCGCCCGCCCCGGTCGTCGCCACCCCGCCGCAGGCGGACAGCAGCAGGGAGCCGCCCGCCCCCAGAGCGAGCCCGAGCACGGAGCGCCGGTCCGGAGCGGGGCGCGGTGGCGGATCTGGCGGACGGCGGACGGCAAGTGGCGGGGCGGCGGAAGTCATGACGGGACGTCGCCTTTCGTGGTGTCAACTGCCCCCGGACGGCGGTGAGTACACGGCCGCACACGTCCGCGCACGACAGCGAGGACACGCGGACGGGCAGCGGTCATGAAGGCCGGAGCGGTGGAGCCCGGGGCCCGGGGAGAAAAGAGAGGGGAACGAGCGGAACGAGGCGCTCGGGACGTGGCGGATCGCGTCAGCGGATCGCGTCGGCGAAAGGGGCGATCAGCGACAGATGGCGCTGGCGGTGCGCCGGAAGTCCACGTATCGGCACACCACACCGGGGTGCGTCGTCAGCATGTGCCCATGGTGCGGGGCGAGGACCGGCGAAGTCAATGGACACCTTTAGGTGTCTCATCGGGTAAGACGCTACGACCTGGGGCTTTTCAGTCCTGACGGGCGGCGAGCGCCGGATGGGTGGCGGCCTCGTCCGGATGCAGCCACAGCGGCCCGCCCGCCGTCTCCACCCGTACGGCCGTGGGCGGGGGAGTGGTCCGGCCGGTCAGCAGTGACAGGTCGGGCCCGGTCAGACTGCGGTGCTCCACCAGGGCCTCCTCGGGCCCGATGAGGGCCGCCTGCCAGGGATGACCGGGAGCCACCGTGCGCAGCGCCGCCGTGTACTCGGCCACGCTCCGCCACCCCGGGGCGGCCACGCGCCCGCCGGGGCCGGAGAACACCAGCGTGGGCAGCGCGTAGCGCACCCCGTCCTCGGTTTCCTTGACGCCCGTGCCATGCGGCCCCGGGGCGCGGAAGGCGGACGCCTCCGGGATCGGGGCGCGGGCCTCGGCGTGGTCCTGCCGGACGGCCGCCACCACCGACGGATCGTCCATCTCCGCGCCCAGCCGCCCCACATCGACACCGGCGAGCCCCGCCAGGGCGTCGAGCACCCGCTCCGCCGTATCGGCCGGAGTGCCCAGTACGAACGTGGTCTCGCGCAGCCGCCGCAGCACCCGCTGCGCGGCGATCGCACCCTGCCGCTCGGCCGCCTTCGCGGCGAGCGAGGCCGGCCGGCTGGTGGCCGCCACCCATCGCAGCCGGTGAGCGTAGGGCGCCCGCGTATGGCGGGCGACATCGGCGACATAGCGGCCGTACCAGGCGGTCTCGGCCGCGGGATCCGGTGCCGGATCGTCGCCGTCGTCGAAGAGGATGCCGAACACCCGGCGCCAGCGGGCCCGCCCCGCGGTGAGGGCCCGCAGATGGCGGAACGCGGGCTCGGAACCCCACGCCCAGGGGCAGGCCGGATCGGTGTACTCCACGATCTCGACGGTCGCGTCGCCGCCGTCCGCCCCGGTGCGCTTGGGGCCGTCCGGGCTCGCGGGCGTCATGCCGCCAGCCGCTCGTGGACCAGATCGCTCAGGGCGGTGGAGGTCAGCACCTGGCGCACATGGTCCTCCATCCCGCGCCATACTCCGGGCAGTCCGGCCGCCGGGCCGTGGTAGCCGAGGTCGTCCAGCCGCTCGCCGCGCAGCGTCAGGAACGCCCCGTCCACGGCGAGCACGATGTCCGCGAGTGTTATCTCGGCGGGGTCGCGGGCGAGCCAGTAGCCACCCTCGCAGCCGCGCTGACTGCGTACCAGACCGGCCTGGCGCAGATCGCGGAAGACCCCCTTGAGGAACCGGAAGGGGATGCCCTGAGAGGTGGCCATCGCCTCGCAGGTGAGTGGCCTGCCCGCGTCCGCGGCCAGCTCCGCCAGCGCCCGGACCGCGTAGTCCGCCTTCGCCGAGATCTGCATACGGCCATTATGCAGCGTGGATTTCGCGGTGTTGTGCCTGGTGGGAGAAAGGACACCTGTTGACATCCATTACCCGGGCTTTCTACGGTCGCTGTCATGACGACGCCCGGCGGCGACCCCGCGCAGCAGCACGACGCGTTCCATCCGCATCTGAGGGATCCGAACGATCTGACGGCCACCGCCCCCGACAGTCCATTGCGGATGCGGCTGCACCACATCCGTACCGAGGACGTCGATCCCGGCACCGCCCAGACCGAGGGGATGCGGCGGTTCGCCGCGATCAGCGGTCAGTCGGTGGGCTCCGAGCGGCTCTGGATGGGCCAGACCCATGTGGCGCCGGACACCGCCTCCGCCAACCACCACCACGGCGAGTCCGAGACGGCCATCTTCGTGGTGCGGGGCCACCCCGAGTTCGTCTTCGCCGAGGAGCGGGACGGACGGGTCGAGGAGGTCCGGCTGCGCACCCGCCCGGGTGACTACATCTTCGTTCCGCCGTTTGTGCCGCACCGGGAGGAGAACCCGGACCCCGACGACGAGGCGGTGGTGGTCATCGCCCGCAGCACCCAGGAGGCCATCGTGGTCAACCTGCCGGAGCTGTATGTGCCGGCGCCGGGGGAGTAGCCGACCTGCGCGGACACGTGGCGTAGCGGACACGTGGCGTAAAGGTGGCCGCGTCCCATCGGCGCCGGCCACGCATTCCGCCGACGCTCGCGGGTAGTCGCCCCTGCTGTGCCCCCTCCATCGACGAATCGACGAAAGGAGCGGCATCGTGAGCGACGACCGGCGAGCGGAGGAACGAGAGGAGCGCCAGGACCGGGGCGGGATCCCCAGGGACCTCCCCGACCAGCAGGCGCAGGACGGCCCCGACCACCTGGACGTGGCGGGCGCCGGTCAGGAGCCGGACCTCGGGGACGACGTCCCCGAGACGGACGAGTCCGGCACGGGACGGCAGGGCAAGCCGCAGACCGGAAGCGTGCACCCCGAGCGGCCCGTCCCGGACGAGCCCTCGGGGTGAACACCCCCGGTGTGAAGCGGGGCGGGTCAGGTACCGGCAGGGCGGGCGCGGACATGGATGCGCTCGCCCTGCGCCCCGAACAGCGAGAGGAACTCCACCGGCCGGTCCCCGGCGTTGGCGAAGCCATGGGGCGTACGGGTGTCGAATTCGGCGGCCTCGCCGGACGTGAGCACCAGGTCGTGCTCGCCCAGCGCCAGCCGTAGCCGCCCCGAGAGCACATAGAGCCACTCATAGCCCTCGTGCACCCGCTGCTCCAGCGGTTCGTCGCGCGCGCCCTGCGGCAGGGGCGGCATGATCTGCTTGTAGGCGTGCAGCCCGCCCAGATAGCGGGTCAGCGGAACGAACGTCTGGCCCTGCCGGGTGAACGGCCGCGGATGGACCCGGGGATCCCCGGTGGCCGGCGCCCCCACCAGCTCGTCCAACTGCACTCCGTACGCCTTGGCCAGCGGCAGCAGCAGCTCCAGGGTCGGCTTGCGCTGCCCCGCCTCCAGCCGCGACAGGGTGCTCAGCGAGATCCCGGTCGTCTCGCTGAGCTGCGCCAGTGTGGTGCCACGGGTGCGCCGCAACGCCCGCAGCCGGGGTCCCACGGCGGTCAGTACCTCGGTGAGGTCTTCGTCAGCCATACCTTTTATTTGCTACCCCGGCAAAGAAGTTTGTCAAGTGGTCGCGGCCGTCTGCACTCTCCTGCCAGGAACGAAGGGAGCACATCCGATATGACCGCCGACTCGCACAGCATCTCGCCCGACACCTCGCCCGAGGAGTTCTGGGACAACTTCTACAGCGCCGAGGACCGCGTCTGGAGCGGCCGGCCCAACGCCGCTCTGGTGCGCGAGACCACCGGACTGACTCCCGGCAGCGCACTGGACCTCGGCTGCGGTGAGGGCGCCGACGCGATCTGGCTCGCCCGGGAGGGCTGGCGGGTCACCGCCGTCGACGTCTCACAGGTCGCCTTGGACCGCGCCGCCGGACACGCGGTCTCGGAAGGTGTCGGCGACCACATCGAGTGGCAGCGGCACGACCTGTCCGAGTCCTTCCCGGCCGGCACGTTCGATCTCGTCTCCGCCCACTTCTTCCACTCCCGGCTGGAACTGCCCCGGGACCAGATCCTGCGCACCGCGGCGGGGGTCGTCGCACCGGGCGGAGTGCTGCTGATCACCGGACACGCCGCATTCCCGTCCTGGGCGCCGGACCCCGGTCCGGATTTCCACTTCCCCACGCCCGAGGAGGTGCTCGCCGGGCTCGACCTCGCGGACGGGGAGTGGGACGTCCTCGTCAGCGATGTCCATGTGGAGAACATGACCGCTCCCGACGGACAGCCGGCCACCCGCACCGACAACACCCTCAAGCTCCGCCGCCACTGACGGCGGCCCCGCGCCCCACTCGGGAACCGGACCGCCCGTGGGGACCGGCCGACAGGAACCGGCCCTCAGGAACCGGTGCGCCGGAACGCCCAGTCCATGCGTGGCTCCAGCAGCGAGCGCAGGACCCGTCGCACCGGTCCCGTGCACAGCACGGTGATCATGAGCACCGCGGCCGCGGTGACGGCCAGCTCCCCGAGCGGGGTGTGCAGCCACGGATGGTCGTACCAGTCCCAGAAACGGGACGACTTGATGATGAAGCCGTGCAGCAGATAGCCGTACAGCGTCCCCGAACCGAGTGCGGTGAACCAGGTCCGGCGCCCCGGCACCCAGGCCAGGAAGCAGGCCGTCAGCACCAGTGCCAGGCCGAAGAGGGCGGGCGTGGTGAGCAGACCGGCCCAGGACGGTACGCCGTCCAGCGCCGCCACGCTCTTGCGGTGGTAGAACCACTCCGCGTCCAGCCACGGCGCCACCGCGTACGCCGTGCACAGGGCGAAGGCCACCACCGGAAGGGCGATCAGCCGGGTCCGCCGGGTCCGCAGCCGGGTGAAGTGGTCCGGTCGCAGGGTAAGTCCGACCACGAAGAACGGCAGGAACGCCAGCACCCGCTGGAGCCCGAGATCCCCACCGGCCTCGGGCGAAATGGAGGCCAGCGCGGCCACGGCCAGGGCGACCGGCACCGGGTGGCGCAGCGCGAGCCACAGCGGGGTGGTGATCCGCCAGATGAACAGGGCGGCCAGGAACCACATCACATACCAGGGGTCGAGCAGGCTGATCGGATAGCCCGGATCGTCCTGTGCCCAGCGGTAGAAGAGCGTGTACGCGATCTCGAAGACCACATACGGCACGACGACACCCGTGAGCAGCCGTTTCACCCGGCCCGGCGTCATGTCGAAACTCCGCGAGAAGTAGCCCGATATAAGGGCGAACGCGGGCATGTGGAACGCGTACACCAGCAGGTAGATCGCGGTGGCCGCCCGGCTGCCGTAGGTGAGCGGCTCCCATGCGTGGCCACACGCCACCAGCACGATGGTGAGGTACTTCGCGTTGTCGAAGTACGGGTCGCGCATCCGGCCGCCCGACGCGCCGCTCCCGCGCGGTCGTGGGACGGCCGGAGGTGTGGTCACACGGGTGGAGGTGTCCTGCCGCACAGCTTCTCCCGGATCCCTTCGATCGAGCCGACAGTCGAATCCTGGTCGTCTGCCCCGCTCCGCCCGTCCCATGCGGGCCCAGGATCCGGATCCCAGTACGTGCGGCCCGGCCGCGGCGTTCACCGGCGGGCGGCACGTCCGGGGATCCGCTCATGAACTCGGCCTTCCTCCTCAGGACACGGGGAGCCGGCTCAGCGAGGTCAGCTCGGCGTGTGCGGAGGCGAACAGCAAAGCGACGGTCAGGGCGCCCGGGTCCGGGACGCCACGGGCGTGGTCGCCGGTATAGCTGGCCCGTCCGCGCCGGGCGCGCAGATCGGTCGTGGAGCGGGCACCCCGATGGGCCGCCACCGCGGCCACGTGGAGCGCGTGCGCGGGGTCGGCGGTGGGTTCACAGGAGGCGAGGGCCCGCGCGGCGGGGACGAGGGCGTCCACCATCGTCTTGTCACCCACCTCGGCCTCGCCGACCCGCTGGATCGCGGCCGTCCCCGCGGCGGTGCCCAGGGCCAGCGCGGCGGTCCCGGGCGGGTCGGCGGCCATCCCCAGCGCGTCGGCGAGCTCCTGGAAGAGCAGCCCGAACAGGGGGCCGCTGGTGCCGCCGACATCGTCGAGGAAGACCCGCGCGGCGGCGTCGAGCGGTGCGTCCGGACCCCTCCGGTTTCTCTCGCCGTTCCCCGCGCCCGCCGCCAGGGAGTCCAGCGCACGGCGGACACCGTCCATCCCGGTGACCAGATTGCCACCGAAGTCGCCGTCGCCCGCCTTCTGGTCGAGCGCGGTGAGCTCGGGTTCGACGGAGCGTACGGTGGCGGCGAACCGCGTCAGCCAGTCCATGACGGCGGCGTGCGTAAGGCCCTTCGGGCCGGGCTGATCGGACATGAGCGGGGCAACTCCTCGGGGCGGTGGCGGGGTCACTGGTGGGTGCGGTGGCGGGGTCGAAGGGGCCGGACGGAGCACCGGGGCGGCCAGGCGGGGTCACAGTGGCCAGGCGGGCGTGCGGGCGGGGGCGTCCCACAGCCGCAGCGCCTCCGCGTCGGTGGCGAACAGGGTCAGCGAGAAGCCCCGCATGTCCAGGGCGCTGACGAAGGTGCCGGTCAGGGACCGGTCGAGGCCGACACCGCGGTCGTCGAGGGCCTTGGCGACGGCGTGGCGGATGCCGTACAGCTCCAGCGAGGTGATCGACCCCAGCCCGTTGACCAGGGCGAGCACCCGTGTCCCCGCGGTATCGGGCAGCGCGGCCAGCAGTTGGTCGGTCATGGTCTCGACCAGCTTGCCGAGCGGTGCGTGCGGGGTGGTCCCCTCGGCCCGCTCGCCGTGGATGCCGACCCCGAACTCCAGGACGTTGTCGGGAAGGGAGAAGGCCGCTGCCCCGGAGGCGGGCGTGTTGTGGGCGGCCGAGGCGACGGCGAGGCTGCGGGCCCGCCGGGTCACATCGGTGCCGAGGGCGACCAGGTCCTCCAGGCCGCGTCCCTCGTCGGCGGCGGCGCCGAGGATCTTCTCGATGATGAGGGTGGCGCCGGTGCCGCGCCGGCCGACCGCGATGTCATCGGAGTCGCTGGCGATGTCGTCGTCGATGAGGACACGTGCGCAGCGGATGCCCTCATGGGCGAGGCGTTCGGCGGCGATGCTGAAGTTGATGCGGTCACCGGTGTAGTTCTTGACGATGTGCAGCACACCGTCGGGCCGGGCGACGGCCCGGCTGGCCTCGAAGATCTGCCGGTTGTGGGGCGAGGCGAAGATCCGCCCGGGGCAGGAGGCGTCCAGCATCCCGGTACCGAGGAAGCCGGAGTGCAGGGGTTCATGGCCGGAACCGCCTCCCGAGATCAGCCCGACGCGGCGGGTGGGTGCGCAGTGGCGGGCGCGGAAGTATCCGTGGTCGGGGTGGTAGGCGACGAGATCGGCATGGGCGGCGGCGAAGCCCGCGAGCGCGTCGGGAACGAGAGACTCGGGCGAGTCGCGGAAGTACTGGGGCATGAACTCGGCTCCCTGGGCGAGTGGGGCGGACGGGGTGGACTCGGCGGTCGAGTGCCGTCTCGGCGGCAGCGGTTTGAGGGCTCAGGAACAGATCGTTCCCGCGACCCGGCGGAAGGGTGCTCAGGCTGGACAGCAGCGGGACCCCAACGGCCTACAGGCATACGCCGGTCGTGTGCAGAAGGGCAGGCATTGGGGAGGTTCCGGCGATGACTTCGAGCGCCACCCCCTGGTGTTCGGTCCCAGCCCGGTCCACCCCCCTGGACCGGCCGAGCGAGCGGCTGGGCGGGGCGCGCGTCCGGGCCAAGCGCGAGGACTGCGACAGCGGGCCGGTCTTCGGCGGCGACAAGACCCGCGAGCAGGAGTAGCTCGTCCCCGGTCCGAAAGGAGGAACGCGAGGCGATGGGCGGGCCGCCACCGGGGTACCCGAAGCGCGGCCCGGGCCACACGGCCCCCGTGGCCTGGCCACCCCCGCGAGACCAGGGAGCCAGGGTGACGGACATGAACACCGGGAACGACCGGCAGGACGGGAGCGCCGCGCCCCCCGACGGCCCGCTGTCGGGCTGCGCGGCGCTGGTGACCGGCGCGTCCAGCGGCATCGGAGCGGCCACCGCCCTGGCGCTGGCCCGCCAGGGAGCCGATCTCGCACTGGTGGCCCGCCGCACCGCACGGCTGGAGGACCTGGCCGCCACCCTCCGGAAGGAGGGCCGCTCCTGCGCCGTCCTCCCCGCGGATCTGCGCAGCGCGGCGCAGGCCCGTCAGTGCGTCGAGGACGCGGCGGAGCAGTACGGACGGCTCGATGTGCTGGTGAACAACGCCGGTTATGTGGCCACCGGCACGGTCGAGGAGAGCGACCCCGAGGTATGGGAGCGCATGATCGACCTCAACATCGAGGCCGTACTGCACACCTCCCGGCAGGCGCTGCCCCATCTGCTGCGGACGGCGTCCGACGGCCCGCGCGGGGTGGCGGACCTGGTGAACGTCAGCTCGGTGGGCGGCCGGGTGGCGCGGCCCGGCAACAGCGTCTACTCGGCCACCAAACACGCGGTGGGCGCCTTCAGCGAGGCCATGCGCCAGGAGGTGACCGCCCGCGGTGTCCGCGTGGGGCTGGTCGAGCCGGGCATGACCGTCACCGAGATGACGGCCGACAACAGGACGGCCACCGTCGCCCGCGGCTTGGCACCCGAGTCCTGGCTGCGCCCCGAGGACATCGCCCGCGCGATCACCTTCATGGTCGTCCAGCCCGCGCATGCCGCCGTCAACGAGATCATGGTGCGCCCCACCGCCCAGGCGCACTGACCCGACTGCCCCAGCCACCCCGCCGCCCCGTCACGCCACGGCGTAACGGGGCGGAAGCGCGTCCCTACCCCGGCCCGGCTTGGCTCCCGTCCGGCCCCGCTCGGCCCTCGCGGAAGCGTGCGCAAGGGATTTACAACGTTGGAAATTCTCTTTAACGTTGCGCCACGCACGGCCCGGGCCCCCCTTCCCCCTCCACCACTCCTCCTGAGGGAGCGTGCATGACCACGCCGTACCGAAGACACCTACTGCCCGCTCTGCTGACCCTCCTGACCGTTCTGGGCTCGCTCCTGGCCGTCCAGGCGCCCCCGGCCGCGGCCGCCTCCGGCACTCTGCTGCGCGACGGCACCGGCCTCTACCCCCGCGCCCTGCGGCTCGCGCACAACGGCGCCGCCAACGGCCGCGTCCTCGCCTCGGTGGTCACCTTCCGCGGCTCGGACGGGATCGGCGCCATCTACGAGAGCACCGACGACGGCGCCACCTTCCGCCAGGTGGGCGAGGTGGCCGACCCCGAGGCGTCGGGCGGACAGGGCGAATGCTGCGCCACCCTGTACGAACTGCCGCAGGCGGTCGGCGCCATGCCCGCCGGGACCCTGCTGTGGTCCGCCTCCATCGGCCAGGACGAGCCGGACCGCCGGATGGCCATCCGGGTCTTCCGCAGCAATGACCAGGGCCGCACTTGGTCCTATCTGTCCACCGTGGCCACCGCCCCCAGCACCAAGGGGCTGTGGGAGCCGGAGTTCTCCATCGATTCCAGTGGGCGCCTGGTGGCCCACTACTCGGACGAGACCGACCCCGCCCACAGCCAGAAGCTGATCGCCGCCCGCAGCGCGGACGGGATCACCTGGAAGGGCCACCACGCCACCGTCGCCAGCAAGCTCGCCTCCGACCGGCCCGGCATGCCCATCGTGCGCAAGCTGCCCGACGGCCAGTACTTCATGGCATACGAGATCTGCGCCGCCCAGGGGCAGTACTCATGCGTGGTCCACTACCGGACCTCCCGGGACGGCTGGAACTGGGGGAACCCCGCGCATCTCGGCTACCGCCCCGAAACCGCCGACGGCGAGTACTTCACCCATACGCCGAACCTCGCCTGGGCCCCCGAGGCGGGCAACCCCCGGGGCAAGCTGTTCCTCATCGGCCAGGTGCTGAACAACGCCGACGGCAGCACCGCCGCCGGCAGCGGTGCCACCGTGTGGACCAACAGCAACGGTGGCACCGGGGCGTGGCGTTCGATCCCCGCACCGGTACGGGTGGACTCCAAGGTGGTCGACTGGTGCCCCAACTACAGCTCGGCGCTGCTGCCCTCGGCGGACGGCAGCCGTGTGCTGGAGATCGCCACGGACTACGTGGGCACCGTGTGCAAGCCCTTCTTCGCCACCGGGGCGGGCTGACCGGTCGCACGATCGGATGGATGCCCGGGTGAACGCCCGCTGACCCGAGCGGTGTTGTTCACCCGGCTCCGGATCACCCGTCCGGCCGTTCGGGGCCGGTGCCCAGCATGGTGCGTACGACCGTCTGCACCAGGGCACCGGCCTCGTGGCCCTGCCGGTGGCGTTCGCCGTGACGGTGTCGTCGGCCGCGGTGTGGATGGCCGAACTGGCCGCGGCCACGGTTCTCGCCGTGCGCTCAGGGCGCCGCCCCGCTTCCCGGATTCCTTCCGTCTCCTCCGCGCGGGCGTCCGGCGTTGGCCCGGGCAGGTGACGGACAGCGCCCGGGCCATGACCCGAACGCCGTACGGAGCTGACCCGGGCAGCGGGCCCGGGCCGTGTGCCGCCGCGCGGCCACCACACCCGGCGCGGCGGGTGAACCGCGCGCCATGCCACTCGGCTGACCTGCACGAATGACCTCGGCAGAGGAGAGGTGGCGAGGTGGCGCGCGGGCCGAAGGCGAGTGGCCGGGGCGGCTTCCCGTTGCTCCGGACGCCCGCCATCCGGCCGACGGCACGGGCCGTGCGGGTGCTCGACCTGCCCCGTCCCGGATGACAGCGTGGCCGACATGGAGCACAGCCCAGGACCGCAAAACGTGCGCGCGAGGCTGCTGCTGGCCAGCGCCACCATGCTCTTCGTCGAGCTCGCGCTGATCCGGTGGACCGGCGCCAATATCGTCCATCTGAGTTATTTCTCGAACTTCATCCTCTTGGGCTCGTTCCTCGGGATCGGCCTGGGATTCCTCATGCCCGCCGGCCGCGGGCAGTGGCTCACCCGCTGGGCGCCCGTCCCGCTCGCCGTTCTCGTCGTCCTGGTGCGCGAGTTCCCCGTGCAGGTACGGCAGACCAGCGGCGAGGTCATCTACTTCACCGCCGTGAAGACCACCGGTCTGCCCCAGTGGGTGACCCTGCCGGTGCTCTTCGGACTGACCGCGCTGATCATGATGGCCATCGGCAAGATGACGGCCGATCAGTTCCGTCAACTGCCCTCGCTGGAGGCTTACCGCTACGACCTGCTGGGCTCGCTCACCGGCTCGGTGTCCTTCGCGCTGCTGTCCTGGCTGCGCGCACCGTCGGTGGTGTGGGGCGTGCTCGCCGCGGTGGCGTTGCTGACCCTCGGCGGCCGCCGCAACACCATCCGGTATACGGTCCCGCTCGCCCTGATGGTGGCCGTCCTGGCGCTGGAGACGGCGGCCAGCGGCATCTCCTGGTCGCCGTACTACAAGATCGAGGTGACCAGGCCGACCTCCGGCAGCCGGGACTACAAGATCTCCGCCAATGGCGTACCGCACCAGTCCATCGCCCCGTTGAAGGTGCTCGCACGCGCCGACTCCCCGTACGAGCAGCCCTACCGCGAAACCCCGAAGAACTCTCACCGCCGGGTGCTGGTCATCGGCGCCGGCAACGGCAACGACGTGGCGATGGCGCTCGCCCACGGCGCCCAGCGGGTGGACGCGGTGGAGATCGACCCCCGGCTCCAGGAGATCGGTGCGTCACTGCACCCGGCCCGGCCCTACGCCAACCCCCGGGTGCACGTGCACATCAACGACGGCCGGGCCTTCCTGGAACGCACCAAGACCCGCTACGACCTGGTCGTCCTCGCCCTGCCGGACTCCCTGACCCTGGTCTCGGGCGCCAGCAACCTGCGCCTGGAGAGCTATCTGTTCACCCGGCAGGCATTCGAGGCGGCCCACCGCCACCTCGCCCCCGGCGGCGCGTTCGCCATGTACAACTACTACCGGCAGAACTGGCTCATCGACCGGTTCGGCTCCACCCTCACCTCCGTCTTCGGACACGCCCCCTGCATCACCCACTACGGAGGCAAGAAGGCGGCCATCCTGGTGGCCGGTGTCACCTCCAGCGACCAGTCCTGCACCGCATCCGCCTGGCGCCCCTCGGGCCCGGTGCCCTCGGCCGCCAGTGACGACCATCCGTTCCCGTATCTGCTGCACCGCACCATCCCCACCCTCTACATCGGGGTCCTGGGCGCGATCCTGCTGGTGACCCTGGTGTCCGTACGGCTGACCGGGGTCCGGTTGCGGCGCACCGCCCGCTATGTCGACATGTTCCTGCTCGGCGCGGCGTTCATGCTGCTGGAGACCAAGAACGTGATCGGCTTCGCCCTCTACTTCGGCACCACCTGGCTGGTCAACGCCATGGTCTTCGCGGGGGTGCTGGTCGCCGTGCTGTGCGCGGTGGAGGTGCGGCGCAGGCTGCGCCGGGTCAATCAGCTCGTACTGCGACTGATGCTCTTCTCCAGCCTCGCGATCGCCTGGCTGATCCCGTCCCACCTGGTGCTGGGACTGCCCTTCGCCCCTCGGCTGGCCGCCGCGATCGCGCTGGCCTTCGCCCCCATCTTCTGCGCCAACCTCATCTTCTCCGACCGGCTGGCGGCGGCCTCCGACCCCACGGCGGCCTTCGGCGCCAACCTGCTGGGCTCCCTGTTCGGCGGCACCCTGGAGTATCTGGCCCTGCTCACGGGCTATCAGGCGCTGCTGCTGGTCGTGGCGGTGCTGTACGCGGGTGCCTGTGTCGCCATGCGCTTCACCCGCCGCGGCTCCGGCGACGTCCCCAGCCATGAACCACTCACCGTGCAGACGGCGCCACGCCCCTGAGCGCCCCGCTCCCAGCCGCCCCCGGCCGCCCTCCGGCCGGGGGCGGCTCGCGTTCGGTGGCGGGCGCCGCCGCGGTCACTCGAACATGACGTAATCCGGGCGTGGCCGCAGGGCCAGCACCTCTTCCGGGGTCATCAGCCGGCTCCCCTCGGTGTCCTCCTCGTAGAAGAGCTTGAAGCCGGTGCGCACGCCCTCGGGCTGGTCCTTGACCAACTGCCGCCAGGTGTCCCGCTTCATCCCCGGCGATCCGATGCCGTCCGCGCTCTTGATGACCACCACACCGGGCTGTGGGCGCAGCGCGGACTGCTCGCTGACGACGGACACGGCCACCTGGTGGAAGACCAGCGGCTTCTGCGGCAGATCGTGTTCGTCGACGATCCCGGAGAGATAGCGGGCCACATCGGTGAGTTCCTTGCCGCTGGTGTGGCCGTAGGTGTCGCCCGGCACCTCGCCCGGACCCATCTCCCACTCCGGGTCCAGGGCTATGCCGACATCGGGATGGACCAGCCATTCGCGCAGCGCCTTGACCTCGCCGAGGACTGACGCCCGGCCCGGCTGGATGTTCAGCAGCAGCAGGGCGCGATGGCGCTTGGCCGCGTCGTGGAAGCGGCGGATCGTGTCGGGGGAGGTGCGCGAGCGGTAGGTGCCGTCGGGGCCCGCGCTGCTGTTGGCCACCGTCGCGAGGAGTTCGAGCACCGGCTGCGGTTCGCGGTCCGCGGCGTAGGCGCGGGCGGTCTTCTCGATCTGGCGCACCTGGTCGTCGAGGTTCCCGATGCCGAGCCGGCCGAGCGCGGCGGCCCCGGGCAGTCCGCAGTAGCCCACCAGGCGGTAGCGGGACAGCTCCCGGCCGCCCCGGGGCAGCTCCGGCCGCGGCTTGGGGGTGGGGGAGGGGGAACTCTTTGACGGAGTGGCTGACGGGGAGCGCTCCGCCTTGCCGGAGCCCCGCGGGCCGGCTCCGGAGGGCGAATCGGCCGACTCCTCGCCGCAGCCGGCGAGCAGGCCGATCCCGGCCGCCGCGGCCACCGAGAGCATGCCGCGCCGGGTCGGTGGCGGTGTCCCCGATCCGCCGCCGCCGTGCCGCAGGGCGTTCTGCCCGGCCGATGCCCTGTCGGTTGCCGGCCTTCCGGGTGTGCTGTGAGCCACGTTCCCTCCGTCCGCGGTGCCGGTCGGTGGACCGGGCACCGGTCTGTTGTGCGGGCCGATGGGTTGTCCGTGCCAGGCAGCCTGTCCGGTATGACGAAGGCGAAACGGAATAGTGTCCACCGGGCGGAGGGCATGCGTCGCTTTCAGCCCGGGCAGACGACCGGTGGCTGGGTGTGGAATGTGCGAACGAGGGCGGCCGGGCCCCCGATGAGCCCAACCTGCCCTGGAGCAAGCCCCCTTGACGCCTCGCGGTCGAATCTCGATTGGGCCCGGGGGCCGCTCCCCGCCGTCGCCCGGTGGCGGGGGTGCCGGAGCGGGGCGGTCAGGCGGGCGGGGTCAGCCGGCGGATCGGCGCCCCGTCCAGATAGGCGCGGATGTCCTCCACCACATCGCCGTAGAACCGCTCGTAGTTGGCCCGGGTGACATAGCCGAGGTGCGGGGTGGCCAGCAGATTCGGCAGGGTACGGAACGGATCGCCCGACGGCAGCGGCTCCCGTTCGAACACATCGACCGCCGCGCCCGCGATCCGGCCGTCCCGCAGCGCCTCCGCGAGTGCCGCCTGGTCCACGATCGCCGCGCGGGAGGTGTTCACCAGAAGCGCCGTGGGGCGCATCCGCCTCAGCTCCGCCGCGCCCAGCAGCCCCCGGGTGCGGTCGCTGAGCACCAGATGCACCGAGACGATGTCGCTGGTCTCCAGCAGCTCCTCCTTGGAACCGGCCGGCCGCACCCCCTCCGCCTCCGCGCGCTCGGCCGTCAGATTCTCGCTCCAGGCGGCCACCTCCATGCCGAAGGCCCGGCCGACCCGCGCCACCTGGGTGCCGATCCGCCCCAGCCCCAGCAACCCCAGGCGGCGGCCGTGCAGATCGGTGCCGACGGTGCTCTGCCACGGCCCGCCGTCCCGCAGCGCCGTGCTCTCCGGCACCACATGGCGGGCGAGCCCCAGGATCAGCGCCCAGGTGAGCTCGGTGGTCGGTTGCGAGCCGCCGCCCGTGCCGCACACGGTCACACCGTGGCGGGCGGCGGCCGCCAGGTCGACCGACGCGTTGCGCATCCCCGTGGTCACCAGCAGCCTCAGCCGTGGCAGCCGGGCGAACAGCGATGCGGGGAAGGGTGTGCGCTCCCGCATGATGACCACGATCTCGCAGTCCCCGATTTTCTCGGCCACCGCGTCCTCACCGTCGATGTACTCATGGACCGGCACCACGTCCACCGCGTCGAGCACACCGGACCAGTCGGCCGCCGACAGCGCCACGTCCTGATAGTCGTCGAGTACGGCGCAGCGCGGCTTCATGGGACTACCTCTGTTTCCTCGGACGGGTACGGTGTTTCTACCACCCGTGTGAAGCCACCCCGAAAACTGGGGCCTGACACGTCGTCACCGCGTTTGCGGCGCCACCCTTCCGGATGACATCGGCGGTGCGGGCGCGGTGTGACAGGCGTGTGTTTTCACCGAAAGTTGGCTTCTCAAGGGGGGCAGAGACACGTGTGGTTGTTTTGCGTAGTGGCACACAGGGCACCGCACCGTCTGAACAGCAGGCATAATCACTGCTGCGATGGGCGCAGACGCCCAGAAAGGGGACGAAGTGAAGTGAACGCGTTGAGCGCGGACAGCAGTGTGGGTTCGACCATTGAGGTACTGGAGGCCGAACTCCCCCAACTCCAGAAGCAACAGGAGGCACTCAAGGGTGATTTGGAGGCCGTCACCAAGCGGCTGGAGGCGGTCAGCACCGCCCTGAGCAGCTTGCAGACGCTCTCCATCGCCACGGTGTCGGAGCAGGCCGTGGACAGCGCCCCGGTGGCGGTGGCCAAGCCCGTGGCCGAGGCCGCCCCGGCCGAGCCGGCCGCGGAGCCGGCCACCGAGGCCACGGCCGAGGCCGAGCCGGAGACCGCCGAGGACACGGCCTCCACCGGCCGTACCTCCGCCGCCACGCGCAAGGCCGCCATCGGCCGTCAGCGCAGCAGGGGCAAGGCGGCCAAGGCGCCGGCCACCGGACGGGCCACCAAGGCGGCGGGCAAGAAGACCGCCGCCAAGAAGACCGCGGCGAAGGCCGTGGCGAAGGCTCCGAAGGCCACCAAGGCCACGGTGAAGGCCACTGCCAAGGCCACCACCAAGGCCGCGGCGAAGCCCGCCAAGGCCACCAAGGCCGCCGCCGAGAAGCCGGCGGAGAAGGCCACCAAGGAGACGGTCGCCACCTCCGAGCGCTCCACGGGGCTCGCCGACAGCGTGCTGGCCGCGCTGCGCAAGGCCGGCCGTCCCATGCGGGCCTCCGAGGTCAACGATGCCCTGGGCCGCGACGAGACCCGCACCAATGTGAACTCGGTGCGCAACACCCTCGAGCGGCTGCGCTCCTCGGACCGCGCCCAGCGTTCCGGCCGTGGCCTGTACGAGGCCACGGCCACAAGCTGAAGGTGCCGTCAGTTCACCGCCACCCATGTGTAGCGGTGTTCGGGACGGCCGGTGTCCCCGTACTTGAGGGTGAGGCTGATGCGGCCCGCATGTTCGAGGTACTTCAGATAGCGCTGGGCCGTGGAGCGGCTGATACCGGTGCGCTCCGCCACTTCGTGGGCGGAGAGCGGCTGGTCGGCCTGGTCCAGGACCCGCCGTATGAGGTCGACGGTGGGCGCGGAGTGGCCTTTGGGGAGGGCGGGGCCGGACGTGTCGGCGGCTGCGAAGGCGCCGAAGATCCGGTCCACCCTCTCCTGGCCGGTCTCGCCGCGCCCGCCGACGCCCTCGAGGGTGCGGCGCAGCCCCGCGTAGCCGTCCAGCTTGGCCCGTAGCCCGGCGAAGCTGAACGGCTTGACCAGGTACTGGAGTGCGCCATGGCGCATGGCGGCCTGGACGGTGGCCACATCACAGGCGGCGGTCACCATGATGACGTCGGCGTGGTGGCCGAGCTGGCGCATCCGCCGCACCAGGGTCAGCCCGGTCTCGTCCGGCAGATAGTGGTCGAGCAGCACGAGGTCGACCGGGTTGCGTTCGAGGGTCGCGAGGGCCTGGGCGGCGGTATGGGCGCGGGCGATGACCCGGTAGCCGGGCACCTGGGCCACATACGCGGCGTTGATCTCGGCGACGTGGAAGTCGTCGTCCACGACAAGAACGTCAATCATCGTGACTCTCCTGCTGCGGTGAACTCATGAGTGGGTGTGTCCTCCCCGGTGAGGGCCTCGGGCAGGACGACGGTGAACACCGCCCCGCCACCCGCCCGGGCGGTGACCCGGGCCATGCCCCCGTACCGCTCGGCCAGCCGCCGTACCAGGGCCAGTCCGATGCCCCGGCCGCGCGGCGACACCATGGCGAACCCCTCGTGGGCGTGGGCGTGGGGCCGGGCGTCCGGGAAGCCGGGATGGGCGGGCCCCTTGGTGGACCAGCCCTCGGTGAAGATCTGTTCGCGCATCCCCGGTGGCACCCCCGGACCGGTGTCGCTCACCCGCAGTACGGCCGTGGTGCCCTCGGCCCTCAACTCGACCTCGATGAACGGGGTGGGGGAGGGGTGTGCGGCCACCGCGTCCAGCGCGTTGTCGATGAGGTTGCCGAGCACGGTCACCAGATCGCGCGGATCGACCACCCGCCCGGGCAGCAGGGTCGCGGGCGAGATGCGCAGCGCCACGCCGCGCTCGGCCACGATGGCCGACTTGCCGACCAGCAGCGCCGACAGCAGCGGATCATGTACCCGTTCGGAGATCTGCTCGGCCGAGGCCCGCCGGGCATTGGTGAGCTCGGCCACGAACTGTGCCGCGCGCTCGTGCAGCCCCAGCTCCAGCAGCCCCAGCAGGGTGTGCAGCCGGTTGGCGTGTTCGTGGTCCTGGGCGCGCAGCGCGTCCAGCAGCCCGCGGGTGCTGTCCAGCTCGCGGCCCAGCAACTCCAGCTCGGTGCGGTCGCGCAGGGTCGCCACCGCCCCGCCGTCCTCGGTCGGCATGCGGTTGGCCACCAGCACCCGGGCGCCGCTGACCGTCAGCAGATCCGCCCCGTCGACCCGACCCGCCAGCACATCGGTGGTACGGCCCGGTGGCAGTGACTCCTCCAGGGTGCGGCCGGTGGCGTCCGGGCGGATCCCGAGCAGCCGCCCGGCCTCGTCGTTGATCAGGCGGATCCGGCCGTGCCGGTCGAAGGCCACCACGCCTTCGCGGATGCCGTGCAGCATCGCCTCCCGCTCGTCCAGCAGCGCCGAGATGTCGGCGAACGCGACACCGTGCGTACGGCGGCGCAGGTGGCGCGAGACGGCGATGGCCGCCAGAACACCCACCCCGAGCGCCGCCCCCGCGTACAGCAGCAGCCGGGGCACCGCCGCCAGCAACTGGTCGCGCACGCTGCCGTAGCCGATGCCCACCGACACCGCCCCGATAAGCCGTCCGTCCCCGGAGCGCAGCGGCACCTTGGCGCGGGCCGAGCGGCCGAGCGTCCCCACGTCGATCTGAAGGACCTCCCGGCCCGAGAGCGCCTCGCCAGGATCGGTGGAGACGTGTTCGCCGATCCGGGCGGTGGTGGTGTGCGACCAGCGCACCCCCCGGGAGTCCATCACCACGATGTACAGCGCCCCGGTGGCCCGGCGGATCCGTTCGGCGGCCCGCTGCACCGGACCCGAGGGGGTGGGGTCGGTGGCGGCGAGGTCCCGCGCGATGTCCGGATCGGCCGCGGTGGTCTGGGCTATGGCGAGCGCCTGGTGCATGGCCTGGTTGTCGATCTCGGAGCTGAGCGGGGCCAGGAACAGCGCGGTCGCCAGCACCATCACACCGGCGGTGATGGAAAGCTGCGCGGCGAGCACCTGGCCGGAGACACGCCGGGGCCATCGGATGCGCATGAGGGGCCCCCTGTCTCCCGCCTCGCTCATGCCGTGTGGTCCCGTGTGCGAGCGGTAGTACTTCGTCCGTTTATCGTGCTGTGAAGGCACCGTAAAGGCGCCCGGGGCGTATGCCCAGTCTCCGTGGCGTTTTCGTTGTCAGGGCGCGAGCAAAACGAGCAGAACGCGGTTTGTGCGCGCAACAGCGGGTTGTGCCCAGAAGGCTGCCGCTGTGGCCCGGGTCACTTCTAGCCTCCCGGCCATGAGCAGCCACACCAGCCCCGCCATCGAGCTGCGGGGAACGAGCAAGGCGTTCCGGACACCGTCCGGGGCCCTCCACACCGCGGTCAGGGATCTCGACCTGACGGTTGGGCACGGTGAGTTCGTCGCCGTCGTCGGGCCCACCGGTTGCGGAAAGTCCACGACACTGACGCTGGTCAGCGGGTTGGAGGAGCCCACCGAGGGCGAGGTGCTGGTGGCCGGCGAACCGGTCCGCGGCATCGCCTCCAACGTCGGCTTCGTCTTCCAGCAGGACGCGGTGTTCCCCTGGCGCAGCGTGCTGTCGAATGTGATGGCCGGCCCGCGGTTTCGCGGTGTGCCCAAGCCGGAGGCCAAGGAGCGGGCCCGTGAGTGGCTGGCCCGGGTCGGCCTCTCCTCCTTCGAGGACCGCTATCCGCATCAGCTCTCCGGCGGTCAGCGCAAGCGCGTGGCGCTCGCGGCGACCTTCGTCAACGACCCCGAGATCCTGCTCATGGACGAGCCGTTCTCGGCCCTCGATGTGCAGACCCGTGCGCTGATGTCGGACGAACTGCTGGAGCTGTGGGCGGGGACCGGCGCCTGCGTCGTCTTCGTCACCCACGACCTGGAGGAGTCCATCGCCCTGGCCGACAAGGTCGTCGTGATGACGGCCGGACCGGCCACCGTCAAGGAGGTCTTCGAGATCGATCTGCCCCGGCCCCGCAAGGTCGAGTCGGTGCGGCTGGAGCCGCGGTTCGTGGAGATCTACCGGGAGATCTGGTCCTCGCTCGGCGAAGAGGTCCGCATCACCCGCGAGAGGGGTGCCGTCGATGCCTGAGACCATATCCGCCACGGCCGCGCCCGCCCTCGACAAAACACCCGGCACACGCACCAGGGCCCGGGCACGCGCCGCCCGCAACCGCGCGATCCTCGTCCAGACCAGCCGCGCCCTGGTGCTCCTCGGTGTCATCGGGCTGTGGGAATGGCTGGCCCGCGCCGCCGTCATCGACCCGTTCAACTTCTCGATGCCCTCCAAGATCTGGGACCAGCTCAAGCAGTGGGCGCTGCACGGCACCGCGCAGGGCTCGCTGTGGGAGCAGATCTGGTACACGCTCTACGAGGCACTCCTGGGCTGGGGCATCGGCGTCGTGGCCGGTGTGGTCCTGGGGATCGCGTTCGGCCGGGTCGCCTTCCTGGCCGATGTGCTCGGCCCGTACATCAAGGTGCTCAACGCGCTGCCGCGTATCGTCCTCGCGCCCATCTTCCTGATCTGGTTCGGCCTCGGCCCGGCCTCGAAGGTCGCCTCGGCCGTCGTCCTGGTCTTCTTCCCCGTCTTCTTCAACGCCTTCCAGGGCGCCCGGGAGGTCGACCGCAACCTGGTGGCCAACTCCCGGATCCTCGGCGCGAGCAACCGCCAGGTCACCCTCCAGGTGGTCATTCCCTCCGCCACCTCGTGGATCTTCACCAGCCTCCATGTCAGCTTCGGCTTTGCCCTCATCGGCGCCATCGTCGGCGAGTACATCGGCGCCACCAAGGGGCTCGGCCTGCTGGTGTCCTCCTCGCAGGGCACCTTCAACGCCGCCGGTGTGTACGCCGCCATGGTGATCCTCGCCGTGGTGGCCCTGCTCGCCGAGGGGCTGCTGACCTTCCTGGAGAAGCGGCTCTTCCGCTGGAAGCCCGCCCAGCCCGGCGAAGACCGCTGAGCCCCCGCCTCCTTTTTCCTCCCTCTCCGCTCATCACCGCTCACAAGGACGTGACCCATGCGCAGCAGTGCCAAGTTCTCCGCGGCCGCGGTCGCCGCGGCGCTCGCTCTGACCACCCTCACCGCCTGCGGAGGTGACTCCAGCGCCTCCGGCGGCGAGAACGGCAAGGTCAAGATCATGGTGGGTGGCCTGGACAAGGTCATCTACATGCCCGCGATGCTCACCCAGCGGCTCGGCTACTTCAAGGCGGAGGGCCTCGAGGTCCAGTTGCTCACCGAGCCCGCCGGGGTGCAGGCCACCACCTCGCTGATCGCGGGCGATGTCCAGGGTGTCGTCGGCTTCTACGACCACACCCTCGATCTACAGGTCAAGGGCAAGCAGGTGGAGTCCGTCGTCCAGCTCGCCCAGGCCCCCGGTGAGGTCGAGGTGGTCTCCAACAAGGCGGCGGGCGAGATGAAGTCCCCCAAGGACTTCAAGGGCAAGAAGCTCGGTGTCACCGGTCTGGGCTCCTCCACGGACTTCCTGACCAAGTACCTCGCGGTCGACGGCGGCGTGAAGACCAGCGAGTTCACCCCGGTGGCGGTCGGCGCGGGACAGACCTTCATCTCGGCCCTGAAGCAGGGCTCCATCCAGGGCGGTATGACGACCGATCCCACGGTCGCCCAGATCGTGGACCAGAAGATCGGCAAGGTCCTGATCGACATGCGCACACCCGAGGGATCCAAGCAGGCGCTCGGCGGTCTGTACCCCTCCTCCTCGCTCTACATGAACACCGACTGGGTGAACGGCCACAAGGACACGGTGCAGAAGCTGGCCAACGCCTTCGTGAAGACCCTGAAGTGGATGTCCACCCACTCGGCCGAGGACATCGCCGCCAAGATGCCGAGCGACTACGCGCAGGGCGGTGCGAAGCTCTACGCGGAGGCCATCAAGAGCACTCTGCCGATGTTCACCAAGGACGGGGTGATGCCGGCGGACGGTCCGGCGACGGTCGAGCGCGTCCTCAAGGCGTTCAACCCCAACCTGAAGAACGCCACGGTGGACCTGAAGAAGACGTACACCACCGAGTTCGTCAAGAAGGCGGGCTAGGGGCCCGAGGGCCGAAACCGAGGGCCGAAACCCGCTGGGGTCCTCGGAGCGGCCCAGCCTTCGAAGAGCTCAGCCCGACGCCGCCGTCCGCGCGACCGCCCCGGTCAGCCGGACGGCGGCGTCGTCGGCGAACAGCCGACGGCCCGTCGCGATACGGCGCTCGCGCCACGCGGAGGGCTCGGTGAGCGCGTCGAGCAGCCGCACCAGCTCCCACGAGTCCCGGGCATGGTCCGAGAGCCCCAGCGCGGCCATCCGCCGGACGCCCTCGCGGCCGTGGCCCGGGATGGGGCGGTAGCCGATCACGGGCACTCCGGTGGCCAGTGCCTCCAGCGCGGTCTGACCGGCCGCGTTGTCCACCACGGCCCGCACCGCGGCCAGCAGACCGGGCATGTCCCGCTCCCAGCCGAAGGCGGCCACCTCCGGCCGGCGCGACAGCTCGGCGCGCAGCCGTTCGTCCCGGCCGCACAGCACCACCGGCAGATACCCCGCCCCGGCCACCAGCCGCGCCGTGTCCACCACCCGTGTCCCGGCGCCCCACGCCCCCACGGACAGCAGCACCGGCGGCCTCCCGGGCGCGAGCGCGCACAGGTGCCCCCGCCACCGCGCCGCCCCGGGCGCCGGGGCGAAGAAGCGCGGCGCCACCACGGGTCCGGTGGCCACCGATGGACGGCCCAGCGCCCGGCGCACCGTGTCCGCGGCCTCCGGGGTGACACACAGATGCAGATCGTTGCCCGGGTGCAGCCACTGGCGGTGCACCGCGAAATCGGTCACCACGACCGCGCTGGGCACCCCCAGGGCCCCGCGCGCCCGAAGCCTCCCCGTCAGTTGCGCGGCCAGATGGAACACCGGGACGACCACATCCGGCCGCTCCCGCTCCACCAGGGCCAGCAGCCGGTTCTCGGCGAGCGCGGCCAGCGGGGCGCTGCCCGGCCGGGGGCCCCTGCCGGGGCGGAAGAACGCCCGGTAGATGCCCTCGTACACCACCGGGGCACGGCGGATGGTCGTCCGGTAGAGCGAACGCAGCCCCGCCCCGATCCGGTGTGGCAGCAACTCCAGCACATCCACCCGGCCGGCCCCCTGGCCCAGCTTCTCCAGCCTGCGCACCAGCTCGGCGGCGACCGCGTCGTGCCCGGCCCCCATCCCGGCGCTCACAACGAGGAAACGTGCCGACGGCTGGTGCATGACCACCTCCGATGGTGCGAGGCGCGGCTCCTCATGGCTCACTGGAGGTATCCGCTCCGCACGCCGTCAAACCGCGCGCTCGACGGCCGGTGACCCAGGGCCAGCGGCCGGTCGGCGGCGAGACAGGGAGATGCCATGATCCGCCCCCTCCCGGACGCACCGCTCGATCGCGGCCACGTGCGGGACACCGGGTACGCCGACACCACCGGGACCAGGGTCGCGCTGGTGACCGGTGCCTCTTCGGGTATCGGCGCCGCCATCGCCGACCGGATCGCGGCCGAGGGCGGCTGGCGGCTGCTGGTCAGCGGCCGCCACCGGGAACGGCTCGACCACGTGGCCGCCAGGACATCGGCCCTCGCCTTCCCCGTCGACCTGGCGGCGCCGGAGGGCCCGGAGGCGCTCGTCCAGGACGCCCTCCGTGCCGCCGGACGGGTGGATCTGCTGGTCGCGGGGGCGGGCGTGGGCTGGGCCGGCCCCTTCGCCACCATGCCGCCCGCCGCCATCGACCAGGTGGTCCGCGTCGATCTGCTCGCCGCGATGCGCCTGGTGCGCATGGTCGTCCCCCGGATGGAGGCCGAGCGGCGGGGACACATCGTGCTGATCGGCTCGGTGGCCGGGACCGTCGGGGTGCGCGGCGAGGCGGTGTACTCCGCGGCCAAGGCGGCGCTCGGCGTGTTCGCCGACGCCCTGCGCTACGAGCTGAGCCGGGCCGGGGTGCGGGTCACCCATGTGGTCCCCGGTGTGGTGGACACCCCGTTCTTCGCCCGGCGGGGTGCCCCGTACGCCCGCCGGCTGCCCCGTCCGCTGCCGCCCGAGCGGGTCGCCGACGCGGTCTGGGAGGCCGTGGAGCGCGGGCGGGACGAGGTGTACGTACCGGCCTGGATGCGGCTGCCCGCGGTGGCCCGCGCCGTGGCCCCCCGGCTGTACCACCGGTTGGCCACACGCTTCGGGTGACCCCGGTGAGCGTCCTGACGGTGTTGCTGGCCCTGCTGTCCGCCCTGGGCAACGGCATGGCCTCGGTACTTCAGCGGCGGGCCGCGATGGACCAGGTCCGGGAGGAGCGGAGCGCCCCGGGCCCGAAGCGGAACCTGCTGCGGCTGGCGCGTCTGCTGCGCCGCCCGTACTGGCTGGCTGGGCTGGCCGCGATGATGGTGTCGGCGGCGGCGCAGGTGGGCGCGCTGGCGGTCGGGCGACTCTCCGTGGTCCAGCCGCTGCTGGTCAGCGAGCTGCTGTTCACCCTGGTGGTCGGCAGCCTGGTCTTCCACCACCGCCCGGACGGCCGGACCTGGCTGTCGTTCGTGATGCTCGCCGCCGGGCTCGCGCTCTTCCTGGCGGCGGCCGATCCCTCACACGGCGCGACCACGGCGAAGAACGGCGAGTGGCTGCCCGTGGGCGTGGTGGTGGCCATCGCCGTGGGCGTCCTGATCGCGGTGGCCCATGCGCTGCGCGGGCCCGCCCGCGCCGTCGCCCTCGGATGCGCCACCGCCGCCTGTTTCGCCTGTACGGCGGCGCTGATCAAGGAGTTGACCGGGCGGTTCGCCGGCGGGGTGGTGGAGGTGTTCACCGACTGGCCACTGTACGCGGTGTGCGTCGTGGGGCTGCTGAGCTTTCTGC
This sequence comes from Streptomyces sp. CY-1, assembly GCF_047218265.1. Lineage (NCBI taxonomy): Bacteria > Bacillati > Actinomycetota > Actinomycetes > Kitasatosporales > Streptomycetaceae > Streptomyces > Streptomyces sp. CY-1. The sequence continues at coordinate 640,499 of NZ_CP178393.1, read as the reverse complement.
TGTTGCAGAGCACCCTGCGCGCGGGCACCCTGGCCGCCTCGCAGCCCGCGCTCACCCTCGGCGACGCCCTGGTCAGCATCGCGCTGGGCTGGGTGCTGTTCGGCGAGCGCGTCGACCTGGGGCTGCGCATCGTGCCCGAGGTGGCCGGCATCCTGCTGATGGCGGCCGGCATCGTGGGGCTGACCCGCTCGCCCGCCATGTGCGGCGGCTGGGACCAGGTCGTCCCCGAGCCGTCGCGGCAGGCCGGGACCCTCCGCGGACGGCGGAGGAGCCCGGACGGCGGTGAGGGAACACCATGAGCGCGCGCCACCGCTCCGGTGTCCTGGTGCGCGACGCGGCGCTGCTGGCGGCGGCCGCGCATATCGCCCCGGCCGGCACCTGGCTGGCCGGGCCCCGGCGCGCCCTCTTCCCCGCCCTGGCGGGCCGCGGCCGCCGCGACCATGTGGCCCTCACCTTCGACGACGGACCCGATCCGCGCACCACACCGCGCTTTCTCCGGGTGCTGGACGAGTTGGGCGTCCGGGCCACCTTCTTCGTCCTGGGGGACGGGGTGACGCGCTTCCCGCGCACCACTTTGGACATCGTCCGCCGGGGCCATGAGCTGGCTGTCCACGGCTGGACCCACAGCCGCCCCTGGCTGCCCACGGTGTCCCGGGATGTCACGGAGGTCGCCCGCGCCGCCCGCGCGATACGGCTGGCCACCGGCGAGGTACCGCTGTGGTACCGGCCGCCGTACGGCATCCTCACCGGCGGCCGCTGGCTGGCGGCGGCACGGGCCGGGCTCACCCCCGTCCTCTGGTCGGCCTGGGGGCGCGACTGGTCCGCGGACGCCACCGCGCGGTCGGTGTCCGCCGCCGTACGGCGCGATCTGTGCGGCGGTGCCACCGTTCTGCTGCATGACACCGACCGCGCGGCGGCCACCGGCTGCTGGCGCGCCACGCTGGCCGCGCTGCCCGTGATGGTGGCGGAGTGCCGGGCCGCGGGCCTGGAAGTGGGGCCGCTGGCCGAGCACGGGATACGCCGATGAGGTCAGCCGTCCCGGAGGCGGGCCATCTTCCGGGGGTCCACGATGCGGTCGAAATCCTCGGCGCTGATGTGGCCGCTGGCGATGGCCGCCTCGCGCAGGGTCGTCCCCTCGGCGGCGGCCTTGTGGGCGATCTCGCCGGCCTTGTCGTGGCCGATCTTCGGGGACAGCGCGGTGACCAGCGTCAGCGAGCGGGCGAGATGCTCGTCGATCCGCTCCCGGTTCAGCTCGATGCCCTCGACGCAGTATTCGCGCAGCCTCTCGCAGGCGTCGGCGAGGATGCGGGCGGAGTGCAGGAAGTCGCTGATGACCAGCGGCCGCGCCGAGTTGAGCTGGAAGTTGCCCCGGGTGCCCGCGTGCGCGACGGCGCTGTCGTCGGAGAGCACCTGGGTGCACACCATCATCATGGCCTCGCACTGGGTCGGGTTGACCTTGCCGGGCATGCTGGAGCTGCCGGGCTCGTTGGCGGGCAGGGTGAGCTCCCCGAGCCCGGAACGAGGGCCGGAGGCGAGCCAGCGGAGATCGTCGGCGATCTTCATCAGGGGGACGGCGAGGCCCCGCAGCCCGGCGGAGGCGGCCACCATGGTGTCCACACCGCTCTGGGCCGCGAAGGAGTTGGACGCCACCTTGAACGGATGGCCGGTGGCACCGGCGATCTCCCGGGCCACGGCAGGGCCGAACCCCTCGGGGGCGCCCAGCCCGGTGCCGACCGCGGTGCCGCCGATGGCGAGCTGGTACAGATCCGGCAGGGTGGCGCGCAGCCGCTCCAGCGCGTCGGAGAGCTGGGCGGCGTAGCCGGACCACTCCTGTCCCACGGAGAGGGGGACCGCGTCCTGAAGATGGGTGCGGCCGGTCTTGACGACGTCGTACCAGGCGCGGGACTTGGCGGCGATGGCCTCCTGGAGCAGGCTGACCTGCGGCAGCAGGGGGTCGTGCAGGATGCGCACGGCGGCGATGTGCATGGCCGTGGGGAAGGTGTCGTTGGCGGACTGGCCCAGATTGACGTGGTCGTCGGGGTGCACCGGGTCCTTGCTGCCGAGGACGCCGCCGACCAGTTGGATCGCGCGATTGCTGATGACCTCGTTGACGTTCACATTGGTCTGGGTGCCGGAGCCGGCCTGCCACACATACAGCGGGAAGTGGTCGTCCAGCGCACCGGAGATCACCTCGTCGGCCACATGCGCGATCAGATCGGCCCGCCACCCCGCCAGCCGCCCCTCCCGGCCGTTGACCAGCGCGGCGGCCTTCTTGACATAGCCGTAGGCGTGGTAGACCGCCTTGGGCATGCGGTCGTCACCGATCGCGAAGTGGACCAGGGCCCGCTCGGTCTGGGCGCCCCAGTAGCGGTCGGCGGGGACCTCGACGGTCCCCAGCGCGTCCGTCTCCCGCCGGGTGCCGGTGGCGTCGATGCGGGTGGGGAGGTCCCGCACCCTGGGGGTGCCCTGGGCGCCACGACGCCTGTGGGGCGTGTTCATCGCGTGCTCTCCCAGACGGACGGCAGCCCATCCATACGCACACTCCGCATCACGGCTGTTGCACTCCCCGCCAGTGTCGCCCCGCACCGCCCCGGCCGCATCCGGCACCGGCGCCCCGCGGCCCGTCCGCGCGCTTCCGCGGGCGAGGCGACGTGCGTCCGCGGGCGAGGCGACGTCAGATGCGGGTGCGCAGCCGGATGAGGGTGCCGTCCGCGTCGGCCTGCATCTGTACGACATCGCACAGCATGCGCACACCCCACAGCCCGAATCCGGGCTCGGTGTCGGCCGGCGGGGTGAAGCCCCACAGCGCGTCCGGGTACCAGTGGCCGGGCCCGGAGATCTCGCAGACCAGATCGCCGTCATGGACCCAGGTGCTCAGCCGCGCCGGGGCCTCGCCGTGCCGGATCGCGGTGGTGGACACCTCGCTCACGGCCGCGACCATATTGCGCAGCGCGTCATGCCCCATGCCGTGCCGGCCGGCCCGCTCGGCGACGAAGGTGCGCACGGCATCCAGATCGGTCGAGACGATCGACACCGACTCGGCCATGCGCGGGGCGGACGGCAGGGGACGCCGGTCGCAGGTGGCGCTGAACGGGCCGGGGTCGGTGTAGGCGTCGCTCCGCTCCGGCCCATGGCCGTCGATGATCTCGGGGTGGGTCTGGCGCGCGTACGTGAGGATCTCGGGGTGCAGCAGGCGCCGGTCGTAACAGCAGATCGCGCGGGCGCCGGAGTGGGCGAAGGCCGCGTTGACGATCGACTCGTAGCGCGCCCACTCCACCACCTCGAGCGGGGTGCGGCCCTGCCACACGGGTTCGGCGATCACCCGGACCCGGCGCGGCTTCTCGGCCTTCACGAAGGAGTCGTAGGCGGCGATGGTCTTGACCGGGTGCTGGTACCAGCTCAGCGCCTCCTCGAACTGCACCGCCTTGGCGTCCTGCCCCAGCGCGTCCCGCAGCGCGTCGATGTTGGCGGAGGCGGCGACGACGGCCACGGCGTCGTCCGCCTCCAGCCCCTCGCGGAGGAAGGGGACGCAGACGTCGACGACTTCGTCCTCGTCGCGATAGAGGAAGCCGCGATGCATCATGGCATCGCGGTGGTCCGCGACGGGGCTGCTCGGGCTGGTCATCGGGCCTCCCTGGGGCTCGGCCGGCGAAAACACTTCAGGTGCGTCATCGAATTTCCGGACGGTATAGCGCAGTCTGCCACTTCCCCGGCCCCGCGCGCAGCCCGTTCCGGCCATACATGGACGCCATCCTGACGGTGCATTAGCATCCTCGGGCGTGACAGAGCTGAAGAACATCAACGCAAATGGACTTGATTTCGGGTATTTCGAAGCGGGCCCGGCCGACGCCCCATTGGCGCTCTGCTTGCACGGCTTCCCGGACACCGCGCACTCCTGGCGTCATCTGCTTCCCGCGCTCGCGGACGCGGGCTACCACGCCGTCGCGCCCTTTCTGAGGGGCTACGCGCCCTCCGGTATACCGGCCGACGGCGCCTACCAGGCGGGCGCCATCGCCGCCGACGCCAACGCGCTCCACGAGGCATTCGGCGGCGACGGCGACGCCGTGCTCATCGGCCACGACTGGGGCGCCATCGCCACGTACGGCGCCACCGGCAGCGCCCCCGAGCGCTGGCGGCGCGCGGTCACGATGTCGGTGCCCCCGCTGGGCGGGGTGCTGGCCGACTTCTTCGACTATGACTACGGCCAGTTCAAGCGCTCCTTCTACATCTTCCTGTTCCAGACGCCGCTGGCCGAGGCCGGTGCGGCGGCGCACGACATGGCCCTGATCGACGGCCTGTGGCGCGACTGGTCGCCCGGCTACCAGGACGCTGCCGAGGACATCGCGCACGTCAAGGAGAGCCTGCGGGACCCCGCCCATCTCGCCGCCGCGATCGGCTACTACCGGGCCCTGTTCGACCCGTCGCGCCATGTCGCGGCGTACGCGGCCGAGCAGGAGGCCATCACGGCCACCGGGGAGACCCCCATCCTCTATCTGCACGGCACCGACGACGGCTGCATCGGCGCCGATGTCGTCCAAGGGGCCAAGGACCACCTCCCGGCGGGCTCGCGCATGGAACTGGTCGAGGGCACCGGGCACTTCCTCCACCTGGAGGCGCCCGAGCGGATCAACCGGGAGGTGCTGGCCTGGCTCGCCGGGTGACCGGGCGGCCCTGGTCACACGCCTTGCTGCCACATCGCGTGTGACCAGGGCCTCTCCCATGCGGAACGCGATGCGGCCGCGGCGGGGATCTCGACCGGGGCGGAACCGGTCGAGCCGCCGCGGCCGTCGCTTTACCGCCGGTATACCGCCGCTGGTCCGCCCTCTTCCATGCTGGACGCATCGCTACAGCCGCCCGGTAGGGACGCGTCTGGAGAGGGCCTGTGAACGTCGACCAGCAGCATCAGCCTCGCACCGAGGACGAACCCCTCTACGCCTGGAGCACCTTCCAGCTCTGCGGCGGGGTGGAGGGGTCCGGCCCGAGCGGCACCTGCCGGGCCGAACACACCGCTCGCACCTGTCTGGAAGCGGCACTCCAGGCCACCGCGACGCACTCCGGCGCGTACTCCTGGGGGCAGCTCAGCCGGGTGTCCGCCGATGTCGGACTGCCCTTCCACCTATGGGCGCGAGATCCGGTCGCCTGGGCCGAACCGGGGCCCAGCAAGACGGTCACCTGGCGTCCGGGCGCGGCTCCGCATCCGCAGTGATCCGGAACCGTCCGCGGTGAGGCGAGGCAGTGCTATGGGTAAGGGAATCACGATGAAGAGCAGCGGACCCGGGATAGGGCTCCTCAGGACACGGGCGTGGCCCCCGGCCGACCACGGCCGTCTCGCGGTCAGCCAGGCGAATCCGGCCAGGGTCTACAACTTTCTGGTCGGCGGCAAGGACAATTACCTCGCCGATTACGAGCAGGCCCAGCGGTTTCTCGGAGTCGCACCGGAAGTCCGCGACACCGCGCTCTCCAATCGGAGATTCCTGCACCGTGCCGTCCGTCATCTCGCCGCCAATGGAATCAGCCAATTCCTGGATATCGGCGCGGGATTGCCGGCGAACCCGAATGTGCACGAGATCGCCCAGGCCGTGAATCCCCGGGCCCGAGTGGTCTACGCCGACAACGACCCCATCGTGGCCAGCCACGGCCAGGCCCGTCTCTCCGTCTCCGGCACCACCATGGTCAGGGCCGATGTCCGCTCGCCCGACGATCTCCTCGGCCATGAGGAGCTGCGGCGGCTGCTCGACCCCGCGCAGCCGGTCGCGATCGTGCTGACGCTCGTCCTCGACTACATCGAGGACCTGGAGAACCCCATCGGCATCGTGCGCCGGCTCATGGACTGGGCCGCGCCGGGGAGCTGTCTGGTCCTCTCCCACGCCACCGGTGACTTCACCATCGACACCGACCGGGAATGGGAGGTCATCAGCTTCGGGGACCCGGTCAGGCTGGTCGCCCGCGACCGTGCCGGGATCATGGAGTTCTTCACCGGCCTCGAGCTGCTCGACCCGGGCCTGGTGCAACTGCCCTCCTGGCGCCCGGGCATCGGCGCCGAGTCCGACCCGAGCCGGGTGTGGGCCTACGGCGGGGTGGCCCGCAAGCCGTAACCCCGCCCCTGCCGTACAGCGTCCGCCCCGGATCCCGCCTCAGCGCGGGCCGGGGCTGATCCGCTCAGTGCGGGCCGGGGCCGATCTGTAGGGTCATACAGGCGGGGAAGAGCCCGCTCCAGGTGTGTCCGCGCCAGCTCTCGTAGGTACCGGGGCGCTGCCATACGGGCAGGGCCTGGTCCATATGGGCCCGGCCCTCGACGAACCTGCCCTGTTCCATATAGGTGATCCCGATCTCGTAGAGGGCGAAGCCCTCATGGTGGATGTTGCCCGTGCGGCGGGCGTACTCCAGGCTCTCCTTGAAACAGGTCAGGGCGTCCTCGGGACGGCCCATGCCCCGGTGGGCCCGGCCGAGATTGCCCAAACCGATCACCTCGGCCGGCAGATCCCCGGCCTCCCGGGCGAGGGCCAGTTGCCGCTCCTGCACCGTGATGGCCTCCTCGAACAGGCCCAGTTCGCACAGCGCGTCCGCGAGATTACCGGCGGAGCGCAACTCGCCCTCCCGGTGGCCCAGTTCGCGCCAGATCTCCAGCGCCGACTCCAGCGCGGTGCGCACCTCGTCATAGCTGTGCTGCAACCAGTACGCGGCGGAGAGGCCGTCCAGCGCCCATGCCTCGCTCGCCGGGTCGCCCAGGCGGCGGGCGGTCTCGATGGCCAGCTCGTTGACCGACTCCAGATCCTGGGCGTGGGCCCGGGGAAAGAGGAACCACTGGAGCGCCCGCGCCAGCCGCAGCCCGAGGCGGGCGATCGCCTCGGGCTGGGCGGGCTCGGCCGCGTGGGCGACGGCGGCCAGCAGATTGGGCAGCTCGGCCTTCAGCCAGCTCTCGGCCTCGTCCTGGCCGGTCAGCGGTACCGCCGGGCCCTCGACGGGATGCCGGGGCCAGGGGCGGAGCGGGTCGAGCAGGATGACCGCCTGCTGGGCGGTGGCCGCATAGCAGGACAGCGCCCGCTCCAGCGCCGCCGACCGCTCCGCCTCGGACTCCTCCTGCTCCGCCTGCTCCGACGCGAACAGCCGCAGCAGATCGTGCATGTGGTAGCGGACGGAGTCCCGGCTCTCCAGGAGCTGGGCGTCGACCAGCCGCTCCAGCGCGTTCTCGGTGCGGTCGGCGGGCAGGTCCAGCAGCGCGGCGGCCACCGGCAGGCTCACATCGTGCCCGTGCACCACGCTGAGCAGCCGGAACGCGCGGACCGCGTCCAGGTCGTCGGAGCGCCGGCCGAGCCGGAACGCCTCGTAGCTCACCTGGAAGCTGATACGGACGGCCAGATCGCCGAACCGCAGCTCGTCCAGCCGGCCGCGGGCGTCGGTCAGCTTGGCCACGAGGGTGCGCAGCGGCCACGCGGGGCGGGCGGCCAGCCGGGCGCCGGCGATCCGCAGCGCCAGCGGCAGCCCGCCGCACAGCCGGGTGATCTCCTCCGCCTCCGCGGGCTCGGCCCGCACCCGCTCCGCGCCGACGACCCGCTCCAGCAGCGCCACCGCCTGGTCCTGGGGCAGCACATCCAGATGCAGATGGGTGGCGCCCTCCAGGGTGGTCAGCATCTCGCGGCTGGTGACCAGCGCGGCGCAGCCGGGCCCCGCGGGGATCAGCGGCCGCACCTGGTCCACACTCGCGGCGTTGTCGAGGATCACCAGCAGACGCCGCCCCGCCGCCAGCGAACGGAACTGCGCGGACGCCTCGTCGGTGTCGCCCGGCACGCTCGAGCCGTCCACGCCGAGGGCGCGCAGGAACCGGCCGAGCACCTCGCCGGGGTCCAGGGCCGACTGCCCGGCGGTCGCCCCGTACAGATCCACATAGAGCTGGCCGTCGGGGAAACGGTCGGCGAGCTGATGCGCGGCGTGAATGGCCAGGGTCGACTTGCCGACCCCGCCGGTGCCGTCGATGGCCGCGAGCATCACTGACCGCCCGCCCTCGCCCGCCTCCGGGTCCCCGGCCGCGTCCATCAGCGCCTGGATCACCGCGACCTCGCCATGACGGCCGGTGAACGTGGGGCTGGCGGGCGGCAGTTGGCGGGGGCCCCGGGGGGCCTTACGGGGAGCGGCGGGCGCCGGGCGGTCCGCCTCCGGGGCGGGCGGCGCCGTCAGGGAGGCGTCGGCGTTCAGGATCCGCTCATGGAGGCCGCGCAGCGGCGGGGTCGGCTCGACCCCCAGCTCCTCGCTCAGCAGCCGGTGCAGATCGCGGTAGACGGCCAGGGCGTCGGCCTGCCGGCCGGACCGGTACAGGGCCAGCATCAGCCGGCCGCGCAGCTCCTCCCGGAACGGATGCTCGGCGGTCAGCGCCTCCAGTTCGCCCAGGACCGCCGTATGCCGCCCGCACCGCAGGTCCGCGTCGATCCGGGCGTCCACGGCCTGTAGCCGGCACTCCTCGAGCCGGGTGGCCTCCGCCGCCACCGCCGGGGTCGGGGGCACATCGGCGAACGGGGCGCCGCGCCACATCGCCAGCGCCTCGCGGAGCCGCTCCGCCGCGGTCTCGGGCGCCTCCCGGTCGAGGCTCCGCCGTCCCTCCTCGACCAACTGCTCGAACCGGTGGGCGTCGAACTCGGCGGCCTCCACCGCCAGTCGGTAGCCCTGCGCCTTGTAGCCCTGCTTCTCGGTGATCAGGGTCTGCCCGGCCTCGTCGCCCATGGTCTGGCGGAGCCGGGAGACATAGGTCTGGAGCAGTTTGGTGGCGCTCTGGGGCGCCCGGTCCTCGCCCCAGAGCTCGTCCAGGAGCCGCTCGGTGGAGACGGTCTGGTTGGCGTGGCACAGCAGCACCGCGAGCAGCGTCCGCCACTTGGCCGGCCCCAGGGAAGTCCACCCGTCGCCGTCGCGCAGCTCAAGCGCCCCCAGGACCCGGTATCGCACCCGTCGCCTTCCCTCGGCTCGCCAACTGACCACTCCGCAATGGTTATACCTCCGATGTGGCCCCTGCCGTGCATCGTTCCATCCGCCCGGAGCGAGTCCGCGCCGGGTACGGGCCGCGCCGATGACCGAAAATCGCCGCACCAGGGGCCACCGTGGGTCGGCCGCGGTCACAACGGCCGGTCGCGCCGGCCGCGGTCACAACGGCCGGTCGCGTCGGCCGTGCTCGGAACGGCCGGTCGCGTCGGACAGGGTCAGAACGGCTGGTCGCCCTCGATGGCGACGCGTTCGGCGACCCTGCGATGCGGTGCGTAGTCGTTGACCGCGTAGTGCTGTGTGGCGCGGTTGTCCCAGAACGCGATGTCGCCCGGCTGCCAGTGGAAACGCACCTGGTACTCCGGGACATGCGCCTGCCGGCACAGAAAGCTCAGCAGCCGGTCGCTCTCCGCCCGCTCCATCCCGGTGATCCGGGTGGTGAAGGAGGTGTTGACGAACAGCATCCGCCGGCCGGTCTCGGGATGGGTGCGCACCACCGGGTGCTCCACCGGCGGGAACATCTCCTGGAACGGGGCCAGCCGCTCGGGCCCGTAGAAGCGGGCGAAGCCGGGGATGAAGTCGTGGACGGCGGTGGCGCCGTCGATACGGTCCTTCACCTCCGCCGGGAGGTTGTCGTACGCCGCCGCCATGTCCGCCCACAGGGTGTCCCCGCCCACCGGCGGCACCTCGCGCAACTGGAGCACGGCGCCGAGCGCTGGCCGGGTGCGGAAGGTGACGTCGGTGTGCCAGACGTTCTCGAAGGTCGGTGTGGCGCCGGAACCCTTGTCGAAGCGGACGACATCCTCGCTGGTTCCGGCGGCCAGCAGCGGATTGGTCTCCAACTCGCCCCAGTGGCGGGCGAATCCGCGCTGTCGCTCCGGGGTGAGGTGCTGGCCGCGGAAGAAGAGCACCTTCCACTCCAGCAGGGCCCGGTTCAGCTCCTCGCGCAGCGCGGGCTCCAGCGGCCGGGACAGGTCCAGCCCGCGGATCTCGGCCCCGATGACCCGTCCGAGGGGTACGACCTCGAACCGGTCGTAGGGACGCTCCTCCCACCCCTCGGGCACTCGCCGCAGGATGCGGTGGCCCTCGTACATCCCGTCCGGCGGGATGGTGGCCTCGCGCAGGGTCGCTGGTGTGGTGTCGACGACGGTCATGGCGTCTCCTCATGCGTGACAAAGGGCAGGGGGCAGGCGGGGGAGATGCCCTCGTGCCGAGGGGGACCACACGGGAACGTCGTCCGGATCGTCGCGATGTCCGGTTCGTCAGTCGTCACGATGTCCGGAGCGGCAGGGTAATGACCGGCGATCGTCAGAGGAATGACCGGCGTGGTCTCGGGGGCGCGGGGGCGATGGCCGCGGGATGCGGAGAGTCCCGGTCAGAGGCCCGAGCGCTCACACCCGGTCCGGTCCGGGGCGCGAAGGTGTCCCGTCGATTCGAACCGGTGCCTGATCATGCCGCAATTCTGGAATCTGCCCTGGTGGGCTGTCAATGGGGCGGGCGGACGCTCAGCCCGCCAGGGCGGTGCGGGCGCGCTCGACCAGCGCCCGGCCGGCCGGGCCGCTCGGACCGTCCGCCCGCCAGGCGAAGGCCAGCCGCCCGCGCAGGGCCGGCCGGTCGATACGGACCGACCGCAGCCGGTCCGACCGCGCCTCGGCGAACGCACCGGGCAGGATCGCCGCGCCCAGCCCCCGCTCGGCGAGCTGTGCCAGCACCTCCGGATCGCTGGCCTCGAAGGCGATATGCGGAGTGAAACCGGCGGCGGCGCACGCCTCGTCGATCCGGGTGCGCAGCCCCGTGCCGCGCGGCAGGCTGATCAGCGCACGGCCCCGCAGGGTGTCCAGCGAGATGGCCGAGTGCGCGGCGAGCTCATGGTCCGGGCCGACCGCGGCCACGATCGGCTGGTCCGTGATCACCTCCAGCTCGACACCGGCCGGGGTGGTGGCGCCCACGCTGACGATCGCCGCGTCGAGCCGTCCCGTGCGCAGGCCCTCCAGCAGCTCGTCCGAGGTGGCTTCGGTGAGGGTGATCTCCACGGCCGGGTGGGCGTCGTGGAACTCCGCCAGCAGCCCCGGCAGATCCACGCTGTGCGAGGTGACCGTCCCGACCGCCACATGGCCGCGCAGCAGCCCGGTCAGCTCGTCGACCGCGAGCCGGGCGCCCTCCACCGCCGCGAGCGCGGCCCGTGCGTAGGGGAGCACCGCCGCGCCCGCCTCGGTCAGCCGCACCGAGCGGCCCGAGCGGTCCAGCAACTGCTCGCCCAGCTCGCGCTCCAGCCGGCGGATCTGTGCGCTGACCCCGGGCTGGGCCACATGCACCTTCTCCGCGGCCCGGGTGAAGTTCCGCTCCTCGGCCACCGCCACGAAGTATTCAAGCTGCCGCAGCTCCATAACCAATGATTCTAGCAACCAGACTTACCATCTCTTGGACTTCTGATCGCGCCCACCGGAGAGTGGAGACAGCCGAGAGACAGCCGAGAGACAGCCGAAAGGGCGGTCGAAGGCAGCCGCAAGGCAGTCGAAAGGAGTCGACCATGACCGAGACCCGTGCCCGCGCCACCACCCCCGAGGAGCTGGCCCGGCTGTTCGTGGAGCGTGCCAACGCCGGTGACGCCGAGGGGCTGGCCGAGCTCTACGAGCACGACGCGGTGCTCGCCTACCCGCCAGGTGCCGTGACCGTCGGCCGGGAGGCGATCCGCGCCGTCTGCGAGCGGATGCTGGCGCACGCCCCGCGCCCCTTCGAAGTGGAGGAGGCGCTGCCGACCGTCCGCTACGGCGATCTGGCCCTCACCTCGACTCGTCCCGCCGACAACACCGGCGGCCGGGTGCAGGTGGCCCGCCGCCGGCCGGACGGCACCTGGCTGCGCATCATGGACCGCCCCGAGATCCGCCCCGGGGCCGGAGCCGAGTGATGAGTGTGCTCATCGCAGGGGCCGGGATCGGCGGGCTGGCCGCCGCCCTGAGCCTCCACGCCGCCGGTGTCGGGACGGCGGTCGTCGAGAGCGCCCGGGAGATCCGGCCGCTCGGCGTCGGGATCAACCTGCTGCCGCACGCCGTACGCGAACTCATCGAACTCGGCCTCGGCGACGAGCTCGCCGCCATCGGCGTGGCCACCGCCGAGAACGTGTACGCCGACCGGTTCGGCCGACAGGTCTTCACCGAACCGCGGGGCATGGCCCAGGGCTACCGCTGGCCGCAGTACTCGGTCCACCGCGGGGAGCTGCAACGGCTGCTCCTCGCGGCGGTCCGTGAGCGCCTGGGCGCGGACGCGGTCCGCACCGGGACGCGGGTCGTGGGATTCGACGACGCCGGGGAAGAGGCGGGGCCCAGGGAGCGGGGCGGTGTGCGCGTACGGCTCCTCGACCGGGCGACGGGGACGGTCGAGGAGAGCGCCGCGCGGGCGCTGATCGGCGCCGACGGACTGCACTCCGCGGTGCGCGCCGCGCTGCATCCGCAGGACGGTCCGCTGCTGTGGTCGGGCATCCGGATGTGGCGGGGCACGACGCGGGCCGAGCCGTTTCTTTCCGGGCGCTCGATGGTGATCGTGCGCGACGGGAACGCCGAGCTGGTCGCGTATCCGATCGGCGGCGGCCGGGTGAATTGGGTCTGCCAGGTGCGGGTGTCCGAGCCCGGGCCGCTCACCGGGGAGGCGGCCTGGAACCGGGTGGGCCGGCTCGCCGATGTGCTGCCGTACTTCGACCACTGGCGGCTGGGCTGGCTCGATGTGCCCGGTCTGCTGGTGAACAGCGGCGAGATCCTCGAATACCCGATGGTCGACCGCGAGCCGCTGCCGCGGTGGGGGAGCGGCCGGGTGACCCTGCTCGGCGACGCCGCCCATCCGATGTATCCGGTGGGGGCCAACGGCGCGTCCCAGGCCGTCGTGGACGGCCGCGTCCTCGCCCGCGAACTCGCGCGGGCAGACGATGTGCCGACCGCGCTGGCCCGCTACGAGACCGAGCGCCGCGAGGCCACGGCGGCCGTCGTACGGGCGAACCGGGCCATGAACCGGGCGGGTGCGCGGACCCCCGAGGAGCTCGCCCGTGTCACCGACACCTACCGGGACACCACGGGAGGCGATGTCCGCACGCTCAACGCCCGCGCCTCCCTGAGCTGCCGGTGAGCCCTCCGGCCGGCGGGGTGGCGGGCGCGGGCGGAGCGCACCGCGCCGGCCGCTGCCGTACCGCGGCCGGGTGCCGCCGTGGCCATGGCGCCGACCTGGCCCGGTCGTTGGGCGGGCCGCCAGCGTTGGCGCCCTCCTGACACCACGCTTAGCGTGGACATCAGACAGCGGTCTTCACGAGACGGTCCGACGGGCGATGTGCCGGACCACTCCTGGTGCGGGAGGTCGGGAATGGATTCCGTCTCCTTCCTTCTGGTGGCCGTCATCCTCACGGCACTGGCCTTCGACTTCACCAACGGCTTCCACGACACCGCCAATTCGATGGCCACGTCCATCGCCACGGGGGCGCTGTCGCCCCGGATCGCCGTCGGCGTCGCCGCGGTGCTCAATCTGGCCGGGGCCTTTCTCTCCACGGAAGTGGCCAAGACCATCTCCAATGGCATCGTCGACGACGCCAAGGTCTCCCCGGTCATGATTTTCGCGGGGCTGATCGGGGCGATCCTGTGGAATCTGATCACCTGGCTGGCCGGGCTGCCGTCGAGTTCCTCGCATGCCCTGTTCGGCGGGCTGATCGGCGCGGTGTGGGTGGGCGCCGGGGAATCCGCGGTGCGCTTCACCGCGATCGTGGAGAAGATCCTGATCCCGGCGGTCGCCTCACCGATAGTGGCCTGTGCGGTGGCCGTGCTGGCGACCTATCTCGCCTACGTGATCACCCACCGGGTGGCCGCTCCCGCGGCACGCAAGGGCTTCCGCGCGGGCCAGGTGGGATCCGCGTCCCTGGTGGCCCTCGCCCACGGCACCAACGACGCGCAGAAGACGATGGGGGTCATCACGCTCACCCTCATCGCCGGTGGTGTGCTCGGCCACGGCTCCGGGCCCCCGTGGTGGGTGGTACTCGCCGCGGGCCTGGCGATCTCGCTCGGCACCTATATCGGCGGGTGGCGGATCATCCGGACCATGGGGAAGGGGCTGACCGACATCCAGCCCCCGCAGGGCTTCGCCGCCGAGACCAGCGCCACCGCGGTGATCCTGGCCTCGTCACACCTGGGCTTTCCCCTCTCCACCACCCAGGTGTGCACGGGCAGCATCCTGGGGGCCGGACTCGGCCGCAGGCTGGCCCATGTGCGCTGGGGGATCGCCGGGCGGATCGCCGTGTCCTGGCTGCTGACCCTGCCCGCGGCGGCTGCGGTGGGAGGTGTCGCGGCCTGGGTGGCGGGCCGGGGCAACGCGGGGGTGGCCCTGGTGGCGGGCATCGCCGTGGCCGCGGCGGCGGGCTTCTACGCCCTCTCGCGCCGTCGCCCGGTGAACCCGGACAACGTGAACGAGCCGGACCTCCCCGAGTCCGCCGAGCGCGCCCTGGACCGGACCGTCTGACCCGGATCCGACCGCCGTTGAGGAGCTGATCCGTATGGGCACCACCTGGGGCACCATCGGCGGGGTCTTCGGGGTCAGCCTCGGGGTCACCGTCCTGGTGGTCGTGATGTTCTCCCTCGGCGTCGCCGCCTGGGCCCGCGCCGGTGGCGGCGTGCCGTGCCACGGGGCACGCCGCGGTCGTTCGGACACGGTGGCGGCGGGCGCGGCGGTGGTGTGTTTCGCCGCGTGCCTCGCGATCGCCGCCTATGGAATCGACCTGATCATTCCCGGCTGAGCCCGCTTGCGACAATGGAACCACCGAGCACCGCCCGCATCGCGGTGCTCTTGTCCACGCGGGAGACCACGCACGGTGTCACATCCGACCGAAACCCCCTCCTCCGGCCCGGCCGCCGCGGACCGTACCGCCCTGCGGGCCGACTGCGGCAACTGCTTCGGGCTGTGCTGTGTCGCCCTGCCCTTCGCCGCCTCCGCGGACTTCGCGATCGGCAAGAGCGCGGGGGAGCCCTGCCGTAACCTCCGGTCCGACTTCCGCTGCGGTATCCACTCCCGGCTGCGGGAAGAGGGCTTCAAGGGCTGCACGGTCTACGACTGCTTCGGCGCCGGACAGAAGGTCTCGCAGCTCACCTTCGAGGGCCGCGACTGGCGGCGGCACCCCGGGACGGCCTCCGAGATGTTCGCCGTCCTTCCCACCATGCGCCACCTCCACGAACTGCTCTGGTACCTCACCGAGGCGCTGACCCTGCCGGCCGCCCGGCCCGTCCACGGCGCGGTGCGCCGGGCGCTGGAGGAGACGGAGCGCCTCACCCGCGGAAGCGCCTCCGAGCTGATGGAGCTCGACGTGGCGGCCCACCGCGACCGGGTCAATGAGCTGCTGCTGCGGACGAGCGAGCTGATACGGGCCCGGATCCCGGGCAAGAAGAAGAACCGCAGGGGAGCCGATCTCATCGGCGCCGATCTGAGGGGAGTCGATCTGCGGGGTGCCAACCTCCGCGGGGCCCTGCTCATCGCGGCGGACCTCACCCGAGCCGATCTGACGGCGGCCGATCTGATCGGGGCCGACTTCCGCGACGCCGACCTGAGCGCGGCCGACCTCCGGGGCGCCATCTTCCTCACCCAGGCCCAGCTCGCCGCGGCCAAGGGCGACGCCGCCACCCGGCTGCCGCCGTCCCTCACCCGCCCCGCGCACTGGTGATCCCCTCCTCGCCACCGCGCCGTATGCGACCCTGACTGCCATGTCCGACACCGTCGACGCGCCCGTGATCCGTAGCGATGAACCCGGATCGTTCGCCCGGAGTGTGCTGGCCGAGCGCCATCCCGCACTGATCGAGAAGGTGCGCGACGCCTTCCCGTACGGGCCCGAGCAGCACCGCGCCCTCGACGCGCTGCGCGACAACGCCGCCGAGGGCGCCATCACCCCGCTCCCGCCCACCGCGTACGACCACGACCGGTGGGCGGAGTGGGGCCGGGAGCACTTTGGCCGGTCCTGGTTCGACGTGCCGTTCCTGTGGGCCGAGAGCTACTTCTACCGCCTGCTCCTGGAGGCGGTGGGCTACTTCGCCGACGGGCCCTGGCGGGGCGTCGACCCGTTCCGCCCCTTCAAACAGGCCGAGCTGCACACCCCCGAGGCCGAAGCCGAACTGGCCACCCTCGACGACATCCTGCGCAAGCCCGCCGGGGAACAGGCCGCCGCGCTGGTGCACGGCTCACTGTGGGGCAACCGCGCGGACCTGGGCTTCCGTATCTCCTCCTCGGCCGCTGAGGCGAGCGGCGCCGACACCCCGCCGCTGGTCGCGGACGACTCCGAGGCGCTGTGGTCCCTGCTGCCCACCGGCTCCCCGGCCACGCTGTGCCTGGTGGCGGACAACGCCGGGCGGGAGCTGCTCCCCGACCTCGTCCTCATCGACCATGTGCTCCACCACGGGCGCGCCGAGCGGGTGGTGCTTCAGGTGAAGCCGTATCCGTACTACGTCTCCGACGCCACCACCGAGGATGTCGTGGACTGTCTGCGCCGTCTGGTGCGGGCGGAGGGCGCCGCGACCGGAACCGGCAGACGGCTCTGGGCCGCCATGGGCGACGGGCGGCTCGTCGTACGGGCACATGACTTCTTCCGGGCCCCGCTGCCGTACGAGGAGATGCCGGGCGAGCTGCGGAGTCAGTTCGCCGAGGCCACGCTCACCGTCTTCAAGGGCGATCTGAACTACCGCCGCCTGGTCGGCGACCGGCTGTGGCCCCCGACCACCTCCTTCGCCGACCGCACCGCGTACTTCCCCGGCCCGGTGGCCGCGCTGCGCACCCTGAAGTCGGATGTCATCGTCGGCCTCGACGAGCGGACCGTGGCCGCGCTGGACGCACATGAGGACCGCTGGCGGACCAGCGGCGCCCATGCGCTGATCCAGGTACGGCGGTGAAGCACACGCTCCCCTCGACCCGGAGGGCCGAGGGGAGCGCGGTGGGCCGGTGACCGTGGTCGTCGGCCCCTGCCCCTGCGTCAGCCGCCGAGGTAGTTGATGCAGTTGCTGCCGATGTTCATGTCACCGCTCGGGCCGACGCCGCCGATGGAGGAGGTGGTGCCGGTGGCTGTGTTGCACTCGTTGCTCTGGAAGATGAAGCTGGAGAGGTTGACGCTGGTGGAGCTGTCGAAGCCTCCGTCGTCGCCGTAGGCGGCCGCGGTGCCGGTGCCGAGGAGCGCAAGGGTGCCCGCGGTCGCGGCCACCAGGGCGGCCTTCTTCGCGATCTGCATGGATTCCTCCGTGTCGGGTCGCAGAACAATTAAATCTGACGGTCCGATTTAACGAAGAAACCCCGGGAGAAGTCGGGTAAGCGCACCGGAGAGTGGCCCGTTCGGCGTACCGAGCCATCGGGCCGGAACGGCCGAGCTCCTCCCGCCCCGGAGGAGCGGGAGGAGCTCGGTGAGCCGGTGACGGTGGTCATCGGCCACTGTTCCGGCGTCAGCCGCCGATGATGTTGGCGCAGGTGCTGCCGATCTTCATCTCACCCGTCGGACCGGCGACGGCGCTGGAGAGGGTGGTGCCGGTGGACGTGTTGCAGTGGTTGCTCTGGAAGATGAAGCTGCTGACGTCCAAGCTGGTGGGAGCACCGGAGTTTCTGTCGGAGCTGCCGCCGTACCCGCCGCCCGCTGCCGCGGTGCCGGTGCCGAGGAGCGCAAGGGCGCCCGCGGTCGCGGCCACCAAGGCGGCCTTCTTCGCGATCTGCATGGATTCCTCCGTGTTGGGTCGCAGAGCGAGATATCTGACCATCAGATTTAACGGAGGAATGCACGGAAAAGTCGGGTAAGCGCACCGTGGAGTGACCCGCACGGCGTACGCCATCCCCTCCGTGCCGGTCGGTCCTCGCGGGGATGTCCGACCCGGATGGCAGGATCGCCCCCGCACGCCGTCCGCCCCCAGGAAAGTGAGCCCGGCATGGCGCCGTCCCCCCGTGAACTGGCCGATCTGCCCTTCGCCGACCATCTGCGGCCGTTCGACGGGGCCTTGGCGGAAGGGGGTGACTACGACACCGTTCATCTGGACGGCGACGCGTTCGACGGGGCCATATGCGACCACGCCCGGTTCCTCGAATCCGCGTTCTCCTCGGTCACCTTCACCGGGGGCCGTGGTCGCGGGGCCCGGTTCAATGAGGTGTGGCTGGACGGGGTGCGGTGGGTCGGCACCGATCTGGCGGAGACCGACTGGCAGGACGGCGAACTCAACGGCTGTGTGCTGGCCGGTCTCGAGATGTTCTCCGCGCGGCTGCACCGGGTGGTCTTCCACCGGTGCAAGCTCGAAGCGGTGAACCTGCGCACCGCCACGCTGCGGAACGTCACCTTCGTGGACTGTCTGCTGCGCGATGTCGACCTCGGCGGTGCGGGCCTTGAGGAGGTGGCGTTTCCGGGGTCGGCGCTGGAGGAGGTGCGGTTCGCCAAGGCGCGGATGGCGAAGGTCGATCTGCGGGGGGCCACCCGGCTGGAGATCGCCGATGGCTATGACGCGCTGGGCGGCGCCACCATCGGCAGCGGGCAGCTCATGGAGCTGGCTCCGATGCTCGCCGACGCCTTGGGGATCACGGTACGGGACGGCGGGGCCGCCCGGTGAGCGCCCACGTCCCACGGGGGCCGAGGTTCACTGAGGGATCAGCCAGGGCTGCTGCGGCAGCGGACTCCCCGTCTCGATCAGCGACTTCAGGTTGGACAGCACCGCGGCCCAGCCACCGGCCGCCGCGGTCCGCTCGGCCTCGTCGGCCAGGTTCTCATGGGTCACGGTGAGCCGGACGATGTCGCCGTGCGGCTGGATGTCGAAGGTGACCCGGGAGGGCTCGGCGGCGGCATCCGCGTCGGGCGCGGCCCAGGTGGTCACCAGCCGGGTGGGCGGTGAGCTCTCCACGACCGTGCCGACGACATCGGCGGTGCCGGAGCCGTCCGTCCGCTGATGCTCCCACGGGGAGCCGACCTGCCAGTCGGACACATTGCTGTGGCCCCAGTACTCGGCCGTGAGGTCGGCGTCGGTCAGCGCGTGCCAGACCTTCTCCGGTGTGCTCTCGATATAGATGACGTACACGAACGCCGGCTTGTCGGTCATCGCTTCCACCGCTTCCACCGCTTCCATCGCTTTCTCGGCTTGCCGTCTCACCAAGCTCAGCGTGCGCAGCCGCGGGCGCTCGAACTTGTCGATCCAGCGCTCCTGCATCTCATTGAGGGGGACGGGGTTGAGGTAATGGAGTTTTTCGCGGCCCCGCCGCACCGTGCTGACCAGGTTGGCGGCCTCCAGGACGGCCAGATGCTGGGTCGCGGACTGGCGGGTCATCTCCAGCCTTCGGCACAGCTCGCCCAGCGTCTGGCCGTTGTGCTCATGCAGTCTGTCCAGCAGATACCGCCGGGTCTGATCGGCCAGCGCCTTGAAGACCTTGTCCATCTCTGAGCTCACACCGCACGTTAGGCAGGCGATTGCCTGCATGTCAATGCGAGCGGTGTGACGGCCCCCGGTTCTCCGTGATCGCGCGCTATCGCCTCCGGATCGCGCCGCGGATGAACGCCGCCTGCCCGGCGTGCTCCAGATCGTCCCCGATCACGCTGACCAGCCGGACGCCGAGGGTCACCGCCGGGGTCCACCGCTCGTCCACGATCCGGTCGAGGTCGGAGTCGCGGAGGCCGCGCACGAAGGCCAGCGTGTTCTCGTGGACGGCGTCGTAGTACCCGGCGAGCAGATCGGCGTCCGCCCGCACCGCCGCCACGTCCTTGCTCCGGTGGCCGTAGCCGGTGGCGTCCGGCGGGAACGGCAGGCCGAACCGCTCGGCCCAGCCCTCGGACGTCCACAGTTGCTCGGTGCCCGCCGCGTCCGCGATGTGGTCGTCCTGGACCCGGGTCAGATGCCACACCAGCCAGGCGATCGAATTGGCCCCGCTGTCGAGCCGTACGGCCAGCTCGTCCTCGGAGAGCCCGTCCACGGCCGCCTGCACCTCCTCGCGCACCCGCTCAAAGGCGTCGGCCAGCAGATCGGCGCTGTTCATTCACGGCTCCCTCGCTCGTGGTTACCTTCCGGTCATGGTTTCACCCCGCGGCGCGGGCCGGGGGGCGCCGACTCGCCGGGACGCGACTCACACGGGCGGGACGAGGGTGAAGTAGCGGTCGAGCACCGCCTGGTCGCCCGTGACCTTGTCGAGCCGGTCCGCGGGGAGCCGCTGCCACAGGAAGAGCATCAGGTCCGACGCGGTCCCGGCCAGCTCGACATCGCAGAGCGCCTCGTCGGTCTCATCGTCCGCGGCGCCCGTGGTGAGCCGCACCTCGTCGCCGTCGAAGCGGACCGCCCACCGGTCCGGACCGTCGGTCCGGCGGAACCGGAACCGCTCGCCCGCCCCGGGAGGGGCCTCCCGCCACGCCCGCCGGGCCGGGGCCATCACCTCGAAGGTCTGGGCCACGGCGTCCGCCGCGAGGCCGGGCTCGACCGGCCGGGCCCGTGCGCCGACCGCCTGCTCGGCGTCCCAGCGGTGCAGGGCCGCCTCGATGGTCTGCATCCGCAGCCAGAATCCCACGGTTCGCTCCGCCGACCAGGTCCACACCGCAAGGCCCGGATCCTCGCTCCGGAACAGGGCCTCGAGCCGGGCGGCCCCCTCGGCGAACCAGTCGACGAGGCTCACCGGCACCGGGCCGTGATGCGGCCCGCCCGTGGGCGCCGGCCAGCCCTCACGGTCCTCGGGAAGCTCGAAGAGGGTGGCGTCCGTGATGTCCGGCTGCCGGCTGAGTCGGTCCCGGATGACACGGGCGACCAGGCGATGCACCCCGCCCAGGTGCAGCACCAGGTCCGACATCGTCCAGCCGGGGCAGGAGGGGATCAGCGGCGCGTCCGCCCCGTCGGCGGCAGCGCGGGCCGCCTGCTCGAACGCCACGATCTCACGGTGGAAATGGGCTGAATAGTCCATGGCCGCACTCTGCCAGGCCGCAACCACTCCTGCCATACCCCGCCCGGCTCGAGCCCCTGTTCGACGAGGTGTCCCGGCCATGGTGCGAAGAGCTGACGACCCCTATCGTGAAATGCCATGAGAGCCCAACTGCGCGTCCGCTCAGCAAAGTTGGCCGCGACCGCCACGGTCACCGCCGTGCTTCTCGCCGGATGCGGCGGCTCCGGGGAGGAGTCCGGGGCCCGGGGCGGGCCGGAGAAGAAGACGATCACCGTCGCCGGACTGCCCCTCGCCGATGTGGCCGCGCTGCACATCGCCATCGACCGGGGGCTCTTCCAGAAGGAGGGGCTGAACGTCCGCGTCCAGCCGGTCCAGCAGAGCGTCCAGGCGCTGCCCGCACTCGCCCACGGCCAGGTGGACGTCATCGGCGGCGCCAACTTCGTGACGTTCCTCCAGGCCCGCGAGAAGGGCACGCTGGCCACCCGGGTGCTGGCCGAGGGCGCGCGCAACGCCCCGCACATGATGGAGGTGCTGGTGCCCTCCGACTCCACGATCAAGGGACCGCGGGACCTCAAGGGCAAGAAGATCGCGGTCAATATCCTCAACAACATCCAGTCGCTCACCCTCAACGCCGTCCTCGGCAAGGCCGGGGCCGGGCTGCCCGAGTACCGGCAGGTCCCGTTCCCGCAGATGGGCTCGGTGCTGGAGCGGGGCCAGGTGGACGCGGTGCACGTCGCCGAGCCGTTCGTCACCGCCCTCAAACGCGAGCTGAAGGCCCGTACGGTGGTCGACGGCAACGCGGCGCCCACCGCCGGACTGCCGCTCAGCGGCTACGTCACCACCGACACATTCATCGACAAGTACCCGAAGTCCGCCGCCGCGTTCCAGCGCGCCATCACCGCCGCCCAGGCCGTCGCCGCCAAGGACCGCGGCGCCGTGGAGAAGGCGCTGCCCGGCTATACGAAGATCAAGCCGGCGGAGGCCGCCGCCATCGGCCTGCCCGACTACCCGGCCACCTCCAGCGCCGCCCAGCTCAAGCGGCTCATCTCGCTGATGCGGGCGCAGAAGCTGCTCACCAAGGACCTGGACCCCGCCGCCGTCCTCTACCAGCCCGCCAAGTGAGCCCCACGACGGCCGGGCGCAAGCACACCGGGCGGGCCAGGGACGCGCTGCTCGGCGCCGTAGGCGTGCTCGTGGCCTTCGCCGCCTGCGAGGCCCTCAGCCGCTCCGGGATGGTGCGGCGCACGTTCCTGCCGCCCGCCTCCGAGGTGCTGGTACGGGCCGTCGAACTCGGCGGCGACACCGCCTTCCTGAACGGCGTCGGCGCCACCCTCGAGGCATGGGCCACCGGGCTCGCCCTGGCCTGCGCCCTCGCGATCCCCCTCGGGCTGCTGCTGGGCAGTGTGCCGGCGGCCGGGCAGGCCGCGCGGGTGCTGATCGAGTTCCTGCGCCCGGTGCCGTCGGTGGCCCTGATCCCGCTGGTGTCACTGCTGCTCGGCGCCGGTGGCGAGACGACCGTCGCCCTCGTCACCTACGCCAGTGTCTGGCCCGTGCTGTTCAACACGGTCTACGGGCTGGGCGAGACCGATCCGCTGGCCAAGGACACACTGCGCGCCTTCGGCTTCGGGCGGCTCGCCGTCCTGCTGCGGGCAGGTCTGCCCTCGGCCGCCCCGTTCATCGCCGCCGGGGTGCGCATCGCGGCGGCCACCGCCCTGATCCTCGCCGTGGCCAGCGAGATCCTCGCCGGATTCGGCGAGGGTCTTGGCATCTTCATCGCCCAGGCGGGCATGGCCACCGACGGCACCCGCGATGTGCTGGCCGGAGTGGTGTGGGCGGGAGCGCTCGGCCTCGCCGTCAATCTGGCCCTCACCGCGGTCGAACGGCGGTTGTTCCCCTGGGCGCCCGAACACCGCGGGAGCGGCACATGACCGCGCGGGCCACGCTCCACACCGTCCGGCGGCTGCCCCGGACACTCGCGCTGCGTCTCGGCGTACCCGTGGTGGCGGTGGTGCTGTGGCAGCTCGCCGCGCGGGCCCACGGCAGTGTGTTCTTCCCGACCCCCGCCCGGATCGTCCAGCACGGCTATCACCTGTGGTTCTCCGGCCCCGCCGGACGGGCGTTCCTCACCGACGCGGCGGTCCGCGATCTGCTGCCCAGCCTCGGCCGGGTGCTCGCCGGATTCGCCCTCGCCGCGGCCGGTGGCATCGTGCTGGGGCTCGCCCTGGGCCGCTCGCGCACCGTGTACGCGCTGTGCGACCCGGTGCTGCAATTCGCCCGCGCCGTGCCGCCGCCCGCGCTGGTGCCCGTCTTCGTCGTCGTCTTCGACCTCGGTACGCCGATGCAGCTAGCCTCGATCGTCTTCGGCGCCATCTGGCCCGTACTGATCAACACGGCCGAGGGGGTCCGCGGCATCGACCCGCTGCGGCTGGACGTCGCCGCCACCGTGCGGATGCGGCCCGCCGAGCGGATCGTGCTGCTGTATCTGCCCGCCGCGCTTCCGCGTATCTTCGCCGGGCTGCGGCTGAGCCTGTCGCTCTCGCTGATCCTGATGGTGTTCTCGGAGCTGCTGCCCGGCACCGCCGACGGCATAGGCTTCCAGCTCACCGACGCCCAGACCCGCTCCGATCTGCTCACCGTATGGGCGGTGATGGTGCTGCTCGGCGCGCTCGGCCATCTGCTCAACAGTGTGCTGCTCACCGTCGAACGCCTGGCCCTGGGCAGACACCGTGCCGCGCACGGCTCCTGACGACCCGTACGCGGGACCCGCCCCCGCACCCAGCCGAGGAGGTGGCCCCATGGCCGCGCCCCCCGCCCACCCACCGACCACCACGGTCCGCGAGGCGGTGCTGGCACTGTGCCGCGCCACCGGCATGACGACCGTCTTCGGCAACCCCGGCTCCACCGAACTGCGGATGTTCCGCGACTGGCCCGAGGACTTCCGCTATGTGCTCGGACTTCAGGAGTCGACCGCCGTCGCCATGGCCGCGGGCCACGCCCTGGGCACCGGGCGGGCGGCGCTGGTCAGCCTGCACTCCGCCGGGGGCGTCGGCCACTCCCTGGGCGCGGTGTTCAACGCCTACCGGGACCGGGTGCCGGTGGTGATCATCGCGGGCCAGCAGTCCCGTGCGCTGCTCCCGCTGCGGCCCTTCCTCGGCGCCGACGAACCGGCCCAGTTCCCGCGTCCCTACGTGAAGTTCAGCAGGCAGCCGGAGCGGGCCGCCGATGTGCCCGCCGCGCTCGCCGAGGCCCACCGCGTCGCCATGAGCCACCCCCGGGGCCCGGTCTTCCTCTCCGTACCGGAGGACGACTGGGACCGCCCCGCCGAGCCGGTCGCCCCGCGCACCGTCCACGGCGGCTACACCGCCGACCCCGGCGCGCTGGCCGGTCTCGCCCGCGCGCTCGACGCGGCGGCCCGCCCCGCGCTGGTCGCAGGGCCCGGAGTGGACGACGAGCACGCCGTACCCGAAGTGGCCGAACTGGCCGAGCGGCTGCGGGCCGCGGTGTGGATCAGCCCGCTCTCCGGACGCTCCGGCTTCGACGAACGCCACCCGCTCTTCCAGGGCTTTCTGCCACCCGTCGCCGACCAACTGGCGGAGCGGCTGGCTCCCTACGATGTGGTGGTCGCGCTCGGGGCCCCGCTGTTCACCTACCACGTGCACACCGAGGGCCCGCCGCTCGCCGAAGGCACCGCGCTGTACCACCTCGACTGCGATCCCGCGCAGGCCGCGTGGCTGCCCGTGGGCACCAGCATCGTCACCACCCTCCGCCCCGCGCTGCGCACCCTCACCGATCTCGTCCAGCCCTCCGATCGGCCCGCGCCGGAGCCGCGGCCCGCCCCCGAGCCGCTGCCCGCCTCGGCCGAGGACATCTCGCCCGAGCTGGTGATGGAGCTGCTCCGCGAGCGACTGCCCCGGGACACCGTCCTGGTGGAGGAGACCCCCAGCCACCGCGACGCCCTCCACGCCCGCCTCCCCATCAGCGGCGCGGGCCGCTTCCTCACCACCGGCAGCGGCGCGCTGGGCTGGGGGCTGCCGCTCGCGGTCGGACGCGCCCTGGCGGACGGCGAACGGGTGGTGTGCGTGGTCGGCGACGGCTCGGCGCTCTACTCGGTGCAGGCCCTGTGGACCGCGGCCCGGCACCGCGCCCCGGTGACCTACCTCCTGCTCGACAACGGCGGCTACGGCGCGGTCAAGGCGCTGGGCCGCCGCATCGGCATCACCCCCGTGCCGGGCACCGAGATCGGTGGCATCGACTTCGCCGCCCTCGCCGGGTCCTTCGGCTGCCCGGCCGACCGGGTGGAGCGGCCCGACGACCTTCCCAAGGCCCTTGACCGGGCCCTCGCCCTCGGCCGCGACGACGGCCCGCTGCTGCTCCAGATCCGGGTCCCCGCCGACGACTCCCCGGCGTACGAACCCTGGGCCCGGTGAGGCGGACATGCTGCGGATCGACCACCTCAGCCACCGCTACGGCGACGGCCCCGAGGTGCTCCAGGACATCGAACTCACCGTCCTCGACGGTCAGTTGCTCACCCTCGTCGGGCCCTCCGGCTGCGGCAAGTCCACTCTGCTGCGCTGTGTCGCGGGCCTCGTCCGTCCCTCCGCCGGGCGGATCACCCTGGACGGGGAGGTGGTGGACGGTGTCCCGGACCGGCTCGGTGTCGTCTTCCAGGACTACAGCCGCTCCCTCTTCCCCTGGCTTACGGTGCGGGAGAACGTGGCCCTTCCGCTGCGGCGGCGCGGACTGCCCCGCGCGCAGCGCCATGCGGCGGCGGTGGCCATGCTGGAGCAGGTGGGCCTGGCCGACGCCGCCCGCCGCCACTCCTGGCAGTTGTCGGGCGGAATGCAGCAGCGCGTCGCCCTCGCCCGCGCCCTGGCCGCCCGGCCCGCGCTGCTGCTGATGGACGAGCCGTTCGGCGCGCTGGACGCCCAGACGCGGGAGGATCTGGAGGATCTGCTGCTGCGGCTGCACCGGGCCCAGGGGATGACGACTGTGCTGGTCACCCATGACATCGACGAAAGCGTCTACGTGGCCGACCGGGTGGTGGTGCTGGCCCCGGGCCCGGGCCGGGTGCGGGCGGATCTGCCGGTGGCGCTGCCCGCCGACCGCGACCAGATCGCCACCCGGGGGCTGCCCGAGTTCATCGCACTGCGGACGGAGGTGGGGCGCGCCGTGCGCCAGGGCGCCGCCACGACCCCACCTCCTCGCGCCTAACGCAACGTCAGCCAGTCCACGGCGGCAACCCGGTGGCCACCCGTGGCGACGAGATAGACATCATGGGAGCCGGTCACCGTACGGGGGAGGCGCACCGAACGCTCCCGCCACTCGTCCGTGCCACCGGTCCCGCGCACCGGAAGCGTGGCCGCCACCGCTCCGTCCGGGGAGTCCAGGCGCAGCCGCAGGGCGCAGTCCCCGCAGCCGCCGGACGCCAGCCGCACCGTCAGCGTGTCCGCGCCCGCACCGAACCGCACACCCCGGAAGCCGATGGCGTCCCCCTGCCCGAGGACCGAGGTGGCCGCCTCGCCGCGCTCGGCGCCCCGGACCACCTCGGCGCGCTCCGCCTGCAAGGTGGCGGCCGCGTCGGGGCCGTCGGCGTAGAGCCGGATCTCGTTCACCGCCCAGGGGTTCTCGCCCGGCGCCGTCAGCTCGATCCGCAGATAGCGGGCGGTGTGCTGCGGGAAGACCGCGTCCTGGGTGAAGGAGCGGCCGCTGACCCGGGCCACCGGCGTGCCCCAGTGGTCACCGTCGCGGCTGACCGAGACGGTGAAGCCATAAGGGTGCCCGGTGGCGTCCATCCCCGCGTCGATCGCCATCCGGCCGAAGGTTTTCGCGGTGCCCAGATCCACGGTGAGCGACTGACCGGAGGACTGGGGCGCACTCCCCTTCCACTGGGTGGTCTGGACCCCGTCGACGGCGGCCGAGGCATCGGCGCCACCCGAGGCGGTCGCCTTCCAGCCGTCGTTGCGGACCCGGGTCTCGCAGCCCGGCAGCCGGCAGCCGGACGACCAGATGGGCGCCCCGTATTCATACGCGCCCTGGTCCGGCCCGTCCCCCCGGACCTCGCCGGTCACCCCGTCCACGGTCTCACCCGCGTCGATGGCGGGGGAGCCCGGGCGCGGCCACAGCTCGCCGTTGCGCGCGTCGGTGTAGCGCGGATCCGTGGGCGGCAGCAGGTTGTTCCGTACCACCGGGGCCGGATCGCCGGGGCCGGAGATCTCCATCGGCCCGAGCGCCACGTCATTGCTCACATACGTGCCCGTGGCGTCGGTCGCCCCGCTCAGCCGTACGGCGGTGGTCACCCCGAGCCCGTAGGAGGAGTGGTGGTCGCGGTTGCCGAGGCTGACCCCGCTGTGGCCGTTGTAGAAGGTGCCACGCGCCCCGGTGTTGTACGCCACGTTGTGGTGCAGCAGGAACTGGCTTGAGGAGTTGTCGATGTAGTAGCCGACCTGGCCGTCCGCGTCATGGACGGTGTTGTGGTCGACGCTGGTGCCCTTGGCGTCCAGGTTGCAGCACACATAGAACGGGCTGCCGTCACGTGAGGTGCGCATCGCCTCGGAGAGGTCGTTGTAGGCGATCCGGTTGTCGTGGAAGGGCACGCCGTTCAGTTGCCAGGCGGTGTCGATGCTCGCCCGGCCGGTGCGCCGGATGGTGTTGTGGGTGACGCTCTGGCCGCTGCCGTTGATCTCGATACCGGGGGTGTAGCTGCCCATCCAGCCGACGTCGTGGATGTAGTTGCCGGTGACGGTGTTGCCGCTGCCGCGCAGCAGCACCCCCGTACCGGCGGAGTAGCCGATGTCGCTGTCGCGCAGGGTGTTGCCGTTGCCGAGGATCTGGACACCGGAGTTGAGCACCCGCGAGGCGACGATGTGTCCCTCGCCGGGCGGGATGGCCAACTCGTCGTCGCGCGGCATGGGGAGCGTGGAGAACTCCGAGATGTAGCGCGCCCGCACCCCCTCGACCAGCACACCGGTGCTGTCCGCGCCGGTGCGCAGCGAGGTGCCCCACAGGTCGAGGCCGCGCACGGTGACATGCGAGCTGTGCGAGAGGTCCACGCCCCAGCTCTCGTGTTTCGCGGTCACGGTGTGGCCCGTGACACCGCCCTCGGGCGGGACCAGATACAGGCGGCGCGCGTCCTTGTCGTAGTACCACTCACCGGGCTGGTCGAGCGTGGCCTTGGCGCCCACCAGGTAGTAGTTGCGGTAGTTCTGGTCGCCCATGCACAGCGGGGTGCAGCGGTAGTTGCCACCGGTGAAGTCCAGCGCACCGGCCTTGGTGGCGGTCACCGTGCCGGTCTGCTGGCTCCATGGGTTGGAACCGGCCCACAGATGGACGGTGGCGCCGGTGAAGTCGCCGTCCGGCAAATCCGGGTCGTCGATGTGCTGATCGGTGGAGGAGCGCTCGGCCACCGCCCAGGACGGATTGAGCGGATCGGGGCCGGAGTTGGGCCAGCGGCCCTCCATGGCGCGTTCGCCGTCCAGGAACAGCGCGTTCTCGCTGCGGTCGAGCGGAAGGTCCACATCGGCGGCCACCAGACCGCCGCCCGCGTCCCGCCAGCCGGTGACGGTCCTCGTCCCGTCCACCGTGACCGTGCCGTCGCCGTACGCGGCGAGGGTGATCGGGGCGTCCTTGGTGCCCGAGGGCGGGGCGACGCGCTCCTGGTAGCGGCCGCGGTGGATCAGACAGGTGTCCCCGGGCCGGACCTGTTCGGTGCAGCGGCCGATGGTGCGGAACGGATGGAGCGAGCTGCCGCTGTCGCGGTCGGCGCCCCAGGTGGCGACGTGAAACGTGCGCCCCTGGTGCCGTCCTTCGGCCGATGCGGCGCCCGGCAGCGCGGTCAGGACCGCCGCTGCGGCGGCGACCACGGATATGCGCCTGAGCGCGGATCTCATCTACAGCCTCCCCGGTTGGGATTCGACCGCAACGTAGGAGAAACATCGGATGGGGTCAACGGCTGGGGAGGAAATGGCTGGAGGTGTGGCCGAGAGACTAGGGAAGATTTCGCGCTTAGTTGGCTCTATCACCCCAAAGGGAGTCGATAACAGATCCGATGTCTCGATAGGTTGCTTGTTTAATTCGTGTGTTTTAAAGTGGCGGCGGAAGCGCTCACCGGAACGATCGGGACGGGAGGCCGCGGTGGCCGAAGCACGCACTGTCCGCTCCACCGGGACCCGCGAAGCCATCATGGCCGCCGCGGAACGGCTCTACGCCGAGCACGGCCTGGTCGCGGTGTCGAACCGTCAGATCAGCGAGGCGGCCGGACAGGGCAATGTCGCCGCGGTCGGCTATCACTTCGGCACCCGGGCGGATCTGGTGCGCGCCATCATGGGCAAGCACTCCGAGGCGATCGAGCGGATCCGGCAGCGGATGCTGGACGAGACCCGCGGCAGCCGGGAGGTCCGGGACTGGGTCGCCTGCCTGGTGCGCCCCGCCCCCGAGCACCTGGCCACCCTCGGCCTCCCCTCCTGGTACGCCCGGTTCGCCGTCCAGGTGATGACCGACCCCCTGCTGCGGGCGATCGTCACCGACGAGGCCCTCACCCGGGAACCGTTGCGGGAGACCCTCTATGGCCTGGGCCGCTGCCTGGACGCGCTGCCCGCCGAGGTGCGGGCCGAACGCGGCGACATGGCCCGCCAGTTGATCACCCACACCTGCGCCGAACGGGAGCGCGCCCTCGCCGAGGGGACCAGTACCCGCCAGCCGTCCTGGGATGACACGGCCGGCGCGCTGACCGACGCCATCACCGGCCTGCTCCTCGCCCCCGTCACCCCCCGTTCCTCAGCCAAGGAGGCCCGGACCACCCCATGACCCCCTCGCCCGTGACCGGCGACGCGCCGGCCGAGATCCCCGCCTTCCCCCAGCCGCGCGCCGCGGCCTGCCCCTTCGACCCGTCCCCGGAGCTGCGCGGCCTGGCCCAGTGGGGCCCGCTGACCCGGGTCCGGTCCTGGAACGACAGCACCCCCTGGGTGGTGACCGGCCACGCCGAGCAGAAGACCCTGCTCTCCGACTCCCGGCTCAGCGCCGACTTCTCCCACCCCGGCTTTCCGAGCCCCGTCCCGCATACCGGCGGCAAGCGGGAGGCCACCGACCTCAGCTTCGTCGGCATGGACGATCCGGAACACGCCCGGCTGCGCCGCATGGTCAGCGGCGCCTTCACCATCAAGCGGGTCGAGGCGATGCGCCCCGTCGTCCAGGAGATGGTGGACGACTTCATCACCCGCATGCTGGCCGGGCCGAAACCGGCCGATCTGGTCCAGGCGCTCGCACTGCCACTTCCCTCGCTGGTGATCTCCGAGATGCTGGGCGTCCCGTACGAGGACCACGCGTTCTTCCAGACGAACAGCAAGGTCCTCGTCTCCGCCGTGGCCACACCCGAGGAGCGCGGGGCCGCGCACACCAACCTCTACGAGTACCTGGACCAGTTGGTGGCGGAGAAGCTCGCCAAACCGGGTGACGATCTGCTCTCCGGCCTCGGCCGGCAGATCGCCGCGGGCGATTTGACCCGCCGTGAGGCCGCCGCGATGGGCGTGCTGCTGCTCCTCGGCGGACACGAGACCACGGCCAACATGATCACCATGGGGACGCTGCTGCTGCTCCAGCACCCCGAACAGCTCGACCGCGTCCGCGAGGCCGACGACCCCAAGGTGATCGCCTCCGCGGTGGAGGAACTCCTGCGCTACCTCAGCGTCGTCCACCTCGGACGCCGCCGGACGGCGCTGGAGGACATCGAGATCGCCGACCGGACCATCCGGGCCGGTGAGGGAGTGATCCTCCTGGGCGAACTGGCCAACCGGGACGCGGCCGTCTTCCCCGAACCGGACCGGCTGGACATCGGCCGGGACGCCCGCCACCACCAGGCGTTCGGCGTGGGCACCCATCACTGCCTCGGCCAGCCGCTGGCCCGGATGGAACTCCAGGTGGTCTACCCCACCCTCCTGCGCCGCGTCCCCACCCTGCGGATGGCCACGGACCTGGCGGACATCCCCTTCAAGTACGACGCGGTGATCTACGGAGTCTACGAACTCCCCGTCACCTGGTAGCCGCCCCGGCGCAGGGCTCGCAGCGGCGGAACGGCAGGGACCTCCGGCGCGGTGCCGATGTCCTCGGGCGTCAGCATGAACTCCTCGGGGTAGGCGTCGCGCCGGGTGCGCCGGGCGGGCTCGCTGGTGCGCCACATGTACAGGCACCGCCCGCACTGGAGCACCTCCCAGACGCCGGGGACGGGTGAGCCGGTGATGTGCTCGATCGTCTCGTGGGCACAGCGCGGGCACAGGGGCATGGTGTCGGACATCCGAAGTCCTTCCGTGGTGTGAGGTGGCGTGGGATGGCGTGGGATGGCGCGGGGTGGTGTGGTCAGCGGGCGGCGGTGAGCCCCCGCAGCCGGGCCAGCCACTCGGCCGTCTCGGGCAGATCGCGCACCTGGGTGCCGTAGGTGCCGCGGCGGTCGGGGGCGACGGGGGTGGTGGCGTCGATGATGAGCTTGTCGGTGATACCGGGCGTGATGGCCTGCGGGGCCAGTTCCAGCACCGACAGATTGGGGATCTGGACCAGATCGCCGGCCGGGTTCATCTTCGTGGACAGCGCCCACATCACCTGGGGGAGGTCGAACGGGTCGACGTCCTCGTCCACCACGATCACGGTGGCCGCGTAGCCGAGGCCGTGCGGAGTGGTCAGCACCCGCATGCCGACGGCCTTGGCGAAACCGCCGTAGCGCTTCTTGGTGGACACGATGACGACCAGCCCATGGGTGTACATCGCGTTGACCGCCTGGACCTCCGGGAAGTCGTGGCGCAGTTGCTGGTACAGCGGCACACAGGTGTTGGCGGCGATCAGATAGTCCACCTCGGTCCACGGCATGCCGAGGTAGAGGTGTTCGAAGATCGGGCCGGTGCGGTACGAGATCCGGTCGATGCGGATGACGGGCATGTTCCGGCCGCCGGAGTAGTGGCCGGTGAACTCGCCGAACGGCCCCTCGATCTCGCGCTTGCGGCCCTCGATGACGCCCTCGATGACCACCTCGCTGCCCCATGGCACGGGCAGCCCGGTGAGCGGGGCCCGGGAGAGCGGGGCGGGAGCGCCGCGCAGGGCGCCGGCCAGCTCGTACTCGTTCTGTTCGTACTCCATCGGGGTGGACGCCACGATGGAGATCACCGGTTCGTTGCCGAGCGTGATGGCCACGGGCAGGTCCTCGCCCCGCTCCTCGGCGGTGTGCAGATGCTGGGCGATGTCATGCATCGGCACCGGCTGGATGGCGAGCGCCCGCCTGCCCTTGACCTCGATACGGTAGATGCCGACGTTCTGCTTGCCGCTGTGCTCGGGGTCGGCGGGGTCCTTGGAGACCACGGCCGCCTTGTCGATGTAGAAGCCGCCGTCGCCGTCGTTGAGCCGGATCAGCGGCAGCACCCGGAAGATGTCGGCGTCCTCGCCCTCCAGGGTGTTCTCGGCCCACAGCGGATTCTCGCGCCACTCGGGGGCGAGGGGGAAGGTGTCCCAGCGGCGGATGAACTCCTCGACCTGCTCCTTGGTGCCGGTCTCCTTGGGCAGCCCGAGCGCGAGCGCGTGATTGGCCCAGGAGCCGTGCACATTGAGCGCGATCCGAGCGTGGGTGAAGCCCTTGACGTTGTCGAAGAACAGGGCGGGGGCGTGGCCGCCCAGGCGCGGGGCGGCGTTCGCGGCGGCGGCGATGTCCGGCTCCGGCATCACCTCGTCGGCGATGTGCAGCAGTTGGCCCTCCTTCCGGAGGGTGTCGAGAAAGCCGCGGAAGTCGTCGTAGGGCATGGAAACTCCAAGTGGGGGCAGAGGCGGGGGAGGGGATCAGGCGGCGGTGTGCTTCGGGCCGCGGGCGGCGCGCATGCCCTCCCACCGCTTGGCGGCGGGTGCGGGCAGGTCGAACTGGTCGAGGAGGCGGGCGGTGAGGTGGTCGACGATGTCGTCCACCGACCGGGGGTGGTTGTAGAAGGCGGGCATGGGCGGGACCATCCGTACGCCCATCCGGGAGAGCGCCAGCATGTTCTCGAGGTGGATCTCGCTGAGCGGGGTCTCCCTCGGTACGAGGACGAGCCTGCGCCGCTCCTTGAGGACCACGTCCGCGGCGCGGCCCACCAGACCGTCGGCGTATCCGGCGCGGATCCCGGCGAGGGTCTTCATCGAGCACGGCGCGATGATCATGCCGTCGGTGCGGAAGGAGCCGGAGGAGATGGTGGCGCCCTGGTCCTCGGGGGAGTGCGTCACCTCGGCGAGCTCGGCCACCTCGCGGGCGGACCGGCCGGTCTCCAGCTCGATCGTGGTGCGCGCCCAGCGGCTGAGCACCAGATGGGTCTCGACCTCGGGCAGCTCGGAGAGGGTCTCCAGCAGGCGGACACCGAACACGGCACCCGTTGCTCCTGTCATGCCCACGATCAATCGCATGGTGGCGTGCTCCCTCGGCTGCGGTCGGTGGAAGGGGGAAGCGGTGATTCGGTGACTCTTTCGGTCACCCGTTCATCGCAACGCACTCCACGCTAGATGCGGACCACGGGACACCAGCCGTACACTGAGGACGCGCTATGGACAGAAACGGACACCGTGATGTCACCGAGGTTCCGTTCCGGCCCTCCGTGGGAGCCCCGCCGGGAGCGGCCGTCCTGGATTTCCCCGGGCTGGCCGCCCGCGCCCGCAGCCATGGCCTCGATGTCCACGCCCCGATGCGGCTCGCCTTCCACCAGGTGATCGCCGTGCGCTCGGGGAGGCTGCGCTGCTCGGTGGACTTCACCGAGCACGAGCTGACCGAGGGCGGCTGGATGTGGGCGCGCCCCGGGCAGATCCACCAGTTCCGCTCCCCGCTCGGCGCCGCGGAGGGCGCCGCCGTGCTCTTCCCGCCCGGCTATCTCGGCACCGCCACCGCCGCGGTCGCCCGGCTGGACCGGCCCGCCTCGCGGTCCCCGCTGGTGGTTCCCGAAGGCGCCGACGCCGAGGCCGTCCGCGGTGTCCTGGACCTCCTGGAGGGCGAGTACCGGGCGGTCTCCGGGCCGCTGGAGGCGCATGTCGAGGTGGTGCGGCATCTCGTCGCCGTCCTGGTGCTGCGGCTGGCCCATCTGCCCGGCGCCCAGAGCGGGGACACGGCGGCCAGTGAGGCGTTCCGCCGCTTCCAGCAGGCCGTGGAGCGCGACTACACCCGCACCCACCGGGTCGAGGACTACGCGGCCCGGCTGGGCTACAGCGTCCGCACCCTGACCCGCGCCACCCGCGCCACCGCCGGATGCGGCGCCAAGCGATTCATCGACGACCGGGTGCTGCTCGAGGCCAAGCGGCTGCTGGTGCACACCGATTTGTCCGCCACGGCCATCGGTGAGCGGCTCGGCTTCCCGGACGCCACCGTCTTCACCAAGTTCTTCCGCCGCCGGGCGGGCGAGACCCCGGCGGGCTTTCGTACCCGTGCCTCGGGCACCCGGCACTGACGCACGGTGCCCGCACGAGTGCGATACGAGGCGTAGGAGAGGCCGTACGGGGTGCCTGAGCGCCGTTGGCGGCGTACGGGGGCTATGAGGGCCGTACGCGGCGCGGAGACGCACGCGCGCCCGTCCGGCGGGGAGCCGCCGGACGGGCGCGCGACGAGGGGCCGCCGGCGGTGGTTCAGTCCGCCGAGAGCGCGGGGTCGCT
This sequence comes from Streptomyces sp. CY-1, assembly GCF_047218265.1. Taxonomy (NCBI): domain Bacteria; kingdom Bacillati; phylum Actinomycetota; class Actinomycetes; order Kitasatosporales; family Streptomycetaceae; genus Streptomyces; species Streptomyces sp. CY-1. The sequence goes on along the minus strand of NZ_CP178393.1, from coordinate 606,020 downwards.
CATCCCCGCACGGCCGGTCTCCACATGCCCGGCCAGCCGGCGCAGATAGCCGCTGTCGTGGTCGGAGACCACCGACAGGTCGTACCACTGGTGGCTGCGCCCGGTGCGCACGGTGTGCACCACCCGCGCCCCCGGCCGGAGCCGGTAGTGCGCCGGCTTCTCCTCGCCGTAGCCGTCCGTGACGGTGAGCCGCACCGTCGCGTCGCCCTGGTTGACCAGGGTCAGCCTGACCTCGCCGGTCGACCGGTCATGACGGGCGCTCACCTCGGGGCCCGTGCCGGTGGCGTGGCCGGTGAAGTGGCGCAGGAAACCGGCCGGACCGTGCACCTGGAAGTCATAGGCGCCCTGGTCCGCCGAGGAGCGCTGCCAGTTGCCCGACAGCCGCTTGCCCGCCTCGACGGTGTAGCCCCACGGCCCGCCCGCATGGCTCGCGGAGGTCACGTGGAAGTGCGCCCCGGCGTCCCGGCCGTGGTTGACGAAGTCGACCCGAAGGCCGCCGTCGGCGGCGGTCGTGGCGTCGGCCGACAGCTCGTACGGCAGCGGCCGGGCGCGGCGCAGCCCGGGCTCCTGCCGGGGCAGCGAGGGGTGCTCCGGGAGCGTCGGCACATAGTCGGGGTGCCGCTCGTTGTCCTTGGGCCGGTAGCCGCTGGTGTCCGGCATGGCCGGGACCTTCACATCGGTCCGCGAGAAGTCGAAGGCCGCGGTCAGGTCACCGGACACCGCCCGCCGCCACGGCGAGATGTTCGGCTCCTCGACGCCGAAGCGCCGCTCCATCAGCCGGATGACCGAGGTGTGGTCCAGCGTCTGCGAGCACACCCAGCCGCCCTTGCTCCACGGCGACACCACGAGCATCGGCACCCGCTGACCCAGCCCGTACGGGCCCGCGGGCTGCGCGGAGGAGCCGGGGAACAGCTCCCCGGTGGTGTCCACGGTCGAACCGCCCCGCTTGTCGCCGGGCGCGTACGGCGGCATCACATGGTCGAAGAAGCCGTCGTTCTCGTCGTAGGTGATGAGCAGCGCGGTCTTGCTCCACACCTCGGGGTTGGCGGTGAGCGCGTCCAGCACCTGGGCGATGTACCAGGCGCCGTAGTTGGCGGGCCAGTTGGGGTGCTCGGTGAAGGCTTCGGGCGCCGCGATCCAGGAGACCTGGGGCAGCTTCCCGGCCTTCACATCGGCCCGCAGGATGTCGAAGAAGCCGTCGCCGTTCTTGGCGTTGGTGCCGGTGCGGGCCTTGTCGTACAGCGGGTCGCCGGGGGAGGCGTTGCGGTACTGGTTGAAGTAGAGCAGGGAGTTGTCGCCGTAGTTGCCGCGGTAGGCGTCGTCGATCCAGCCCCAGCCGCCGTCCGCGTCCAGCCCGTCGCCGATGTCCTGGTAGATCTTCCAGGAGATCCCGGCCTTCTCCAGGCGCTCGGGGTAGGTGGTCCAGCCATAGCCGGCCTCGGCGTTGTCCAGCACCGGGCCGCCGCCCTTGCCGTCGTTGCCCGTGTAACCGGACCACAGGTAGTAGCGGTTGGGGTCCGTGGAGCCGATGAACGAGCAGTGGTAGGCGTCGCAGATGGTGAAGGCGTCGGCCAGCGCGTAGTGGAAGGGGATGTCCTCACGCGTCAGATACGCCATGGTGGTGGCCGACTTCGAGGGGATCCACTTGTCGTAGGCGCCGTCGTTGAACGCGACATGGCCATCGCCCCAGCCATGCGGCAGGTCCTGGAGGAACTGCAATCCGAGGTCGTTCACCTCGGGCCGGAACGGCAGCACCTCCTTGGAGCCGTCCGACTGATGCCACACCGGCTTGCCGTTGGGCAGCCGCACCGGCCGTGGATCGCCGAATCCCCGCACCCCGCGCAGGGTGCCGAAGTAGTGGTCGAAGGAACGGTTTTCCTGCATCAGCACCACGATGTGCTCGATGTCCCGCAGACTGCCGGTCCGGCGTTTGGCGGGTATCTCCGCGGCGCGCGCGATGCTGGCGGAGAGCAGGGAGGTGGCCGCACCGGCCCCGGCCAGTTGCATGAATCGTCGACGATCGAAGGAGGTCATGGCACTCCGGATTTCTATGGCGTTGGGAGGGGAAGTAGCGGAATCGGTGCAGTCTGTTCCCCCGGGACGGTACGGACAACGGCAAATGGGCGAAACGGCGGGAAAGCCTCCGTAAATCTTGATCGCGGGCCGAAACCTTGCCGCGCCTCCCGCGCATGCCTCCGTCGGCTTCTATCAGCGCCTCCCGGGCCGTTGTGACGCACGCCGCACCGGATGAGCCGGTATCCGCCGGGGCGAACTCCGTTTCGCGGAGCCGAGGACGGGCACGCGAGCAGTGTGCTTCGGACCGGAGGCACGCCACGGGAGCATCCCGGCTGTGCGAGGCGTGTTCACGGTCGCCCGAGTTGTCTGGAATGTCCTCCTGTGGTGACACCGACAACAGCCAAGGGAGGCACCGGCTCATGACGTCCGCTCAAGCACACCCCCGAGCCCATCCCAAGCACACGCACCACGACGCCCCCGACACCTCCGGCGCGTTCCGCCGGATCGCCGAACTGCCGGACGGCTCGGAGAAGGAGGCCCTGCGGGAGGAAGTGGTCCGGGCCTGGATGCCGATGGCCGAGCGCATCGCCTCGCAGTACCGCAACCGCGGTGAAACGCCCGAGGATCTGCGGCAGGTGGCCATGGTCGGTCTGGTCAAGGCGGTCAAGCGCTATGAGCCGGACCGGGGTTCGGCCTTCGAGAGCTACGCCGTCCCGACCGTCGTCGGGGAGGTCAAGCGGCATTTCCGCGACCATATGTGGGGCCTGCATGTGCCGCGCCGGGTCCAGGAACTGCGCAACCAGGTCCGCACCGCCGTCCAGGAGCTGACCCGCTCACCCGACGACCGTTCCCCCAGCGTCAAGGACATCGCACGGCACACCGGCATGGCCGAGGAGGACGTCCTCATCGGCATGGAGGCGCTCGAGAGCTTCCGTACGCTGTCGCTGGACGCCGCACTGCGCGGCGCGGACGACGGCTACGCGCTGCTGGACACCCTCGGCTCCACCGAGTCCTCCTACGAGCGGGTCGTCCAGCGCGAATCCCTCAAGCCCTGTCTGCGCAGGCTCCCCGAGCGCGAGCGGGAGATCCTCTACCTGCGGTTCTTCTGCGACGAGACCCAGAGCCGGATCGCCCGCCGGCTCGGCATCTCCCAGATGCATGTCTCCCGGCTCATCAACCGCACCTGCGCCCGCCTGGGCGAGGAGGTCGGCGCGCGTGCCGCGTAGCGACCGCGCCCCCGGCGACCGTCCAGAACCCAGACGCCGTGAGCGGGACGCGCCTCATCCGCCCGGTCCCGCCTCCCGCTCCTCGGCGCATACGACGCACAACTCCGCGTGGGGCAGCGCCGGCGACCGCTCCCGGCGCTGAGGCCGGCCGCACCGCGTGCAGATCCCGAAGGATCCGGCGCGCGGCCGGTCGAGCGCCGCGGCGGTCCGCTCCAGCAGGGCCTCATCCGCCTCCGCGCGCGTGCGCGGTTCCCGGAGCGTCATGGCCTTCGCACCCGTGTCCCCGTCTCCGCTCTGTTCATCCGCCGCACCTCCCTGTGCGTCCGCACCCCGGGTCCCCGCCGTGGCCACGGTCACTCATGGCGGGCCATGCGATCGTTGAGATATGCGCGGCACGGCGGTGACGCTGTTCCTCTGCGGCGATGTGATGCTCGCCCGCGGTGTGGACCAGATCCTGCCGCACCCCGGCGACCCGGAGCTGCACGAGCCCTTCATCCGCGACTCCCGCGCCTATGTCGAGCTGGCCGAGGAGGCGAACGGCCCGATCCCGCGCCCGGTCGACTTCCCCTGGCCCTGGGGCGACGCGCTGGAGGTACTGGACGAGGCGGCACCCGATGTGCGGGTGCTCAACCTGGAGACGAGCGTGACCCGCAGCGATGAGTTCGCCCCCGGGAAGGACGTCCACTACCGGATGAGCCCGGACAACCTCCCCTGCCTGACCGCGGTCCGGCCCGATGTCTGCGTCCTGGCCAACAACCATGTGCTCGACGGCGGCCGGCGCGGGCTGGAGGAGACACTCGACACCCTGGCCGCCGCCGGACTCCGGGTGGCCGGAGCGGGCCGTGACGCGGCCGCCGCGCGGCGCCCCGCCGTCGTCCCGGCCGGTGACCACCGCCGGGTGCTGGTGTTCTCGTTCGGCGCGGCCTCCAGCGGCATTCCGGACCGGTGGGCCGCGACCGGGGACCGGCCCGGGGTCGACTTCCTGCCCGATCTCACCGACGCCCGCGCGGCCGCGATCACCGACCGCGTACGGCGGCTCAGCCACCCCGGGGACATCGCTGTCGCCTCGGTCCACTGGGGCGGCAACTGGGGATACGGCGTCTCACCGGAACAGATCCACTTCGCCCACGCCCTGATCGACGGCGGTGTCGACCTCGTCCACGGCCACTCCTCCCACCATCCCCGCCCGCTCGAGGTGTACCGCGGCAAGCTGATCCTCTACGGCTGCGGCGATGTGGTCGACGACTACGAGGGCATCGGCGGCTACGAGCGGTACCGCGACGATCTGCGGCTGCTCTACTTCCCCGCGGTGGACCCGGACACCGGCCGTCTGATGAGCCTGCGCATGGTGCCCCTGCGGTCACGGCGGATGCGGCTGGAGCACACCGGCCACGAGGACGCGGCATGGCTGGGCGCGACCCTCGACCGCGCCGGGGCGGGCCTCGGCTCGCATATCGACGTCCGGCCCGACGACGTCCTCACCCTGCGCCCGCCCTGACCCCACCGGGTCAGACGATCTTCGAGCGCACCAGCCCGCCCAGCACCAGCGCCCCGGGGATCAGCGGCAGCCACACCGTGATGAAGCGGTACGCCAGCACCGTGGACGTGGCCGCCTCGACCGGCGCCCCCGCTGCGACCAGCGCGATGACCAGCGCCGCGTCGACCGAGCCGATACCACCGGGGGAGGGGACGACCGCGGCCACCGCCGTGGCGGCCAGATACGCGAGCATCACATGCGCCGGCCGTACCTCGAGCTCCAGCGCCAGGGCGACCGCCACCAGCCCCGCCGCCTGTAGCAGCGGAAACGCCAGCGAACCGCCCCACAGCGCCAGCGCCCTGGACGGCCGCATGTGCAGCGACCGGGCGTCGGCCATCGCGGTGCGGAGAAACCTCACCACGATCCGGCGCACCGGACGGATCAGCGCCACGCCGGCCACCAGCGCCCCGGCCGCCACCACCGCGCCGGCCACCACCATCCCGCTCACCGACTCCGGGAGCAGCGGGCCCAGCCGCAGCGCCTGGGGAAACACCAGGAGCAGCACCACCAGCAGCCCCACCCGGGTCGTGGCCTCCGCCAGGAAGTACAGGGCGAGCGCAGCCGAGGAACGGGCGGGCGGCAGCCCGCAGCCCGTCATGAACCGGATGTTCACCGCGCTCGCGCCGATCCCCGACGGCAGCAGATGATTCGCCGCTCCCGCGGCGAACTGGGTGGCGAACAGCCGCCTGGCCGGCAGCCGCTCCAGCACCGTGCCCTGCCGGGCGAACGACACCGCCACCCAGCCGAGCCCGGTCGTGGCCACCGCCGTCAGCAGCCAGTACGGATTGGCGGTGAACATCTGACGGGCGCCGGAGCCGATCAGTGACCGGTGCTGGACCACCCAGTAGCCGACGACGAGCAGCGGCAGCAGGCACAGGATCTGGCGCAGCGGAAGCCGCCGGAGCAGGGCCCAGCGCCCCGCCCGCTCCTCGGGCTGCTCCACGGGCTGGTCCAGCGGCTGCCCCGTGGGGCACGGCATCACGTCAGGCATCGGTCCGGACACTCCTGTCGTTCATGGGGTACGTGCCGGATACGGCTCTTGGCTCAGCATGTTCGCGGAACGCGCGCCGCGCAGCGGGAGCGCGATCAGCAGGACGAGGCAGATCCACACATAGGCGTTGCTGCCGAGGAAGCCGTCCACCCCGGTGGAGTCGAACCGCCACAGCCACACCACGCTGCTGCACAGGAGCACGTACACCACCGCACAGACCCGGAGCAGCAGCCTGCGCCGGGCCGGTGACGCGTCCGGCCGCAGCCCGCTGTCGACGAGCACCGCCAGGGCCGGAATCAGCCAGACCAGATGGTGCACCCAGGTGATCGGGCTGATCAGACAGGCGGCGACCCCGGTCAGCGCGAATCCGGCCCGCTCGTCCCCGGCGGCCGCCGCGCAGCGCACCCGGTGCGCCCAGATGGCCAGCACGGCGAGCACCCCGAGCGCCCACACCACCCCGCTCGGCGGCACCGGGTCGACCAGCCGGGCCAGCACCCCTTCCCACGACTGGTTGGAGACGTAACTGAGTACACCGATCCGTTTGGTGTCCCACAGCGCCTCGGTCCAGTAGACCCGGGAGGCCCCCGGCGCGACCGCCAGGGCGAGCAGGGTGGCCGCCGCGGCGGTGGCCGTGGCCGTCGCGGCGGCGCGCCACCGCCGGGTGATCAGCAGATAGCCGATGAAGATCGCCGGAGTGAGCTTGATGGCGGCGGCGAGCCCGATACCGCAGCCGGCGAACCGGCCACGCCCCGTGGACAGCAGCCAGGCGTCGAAGAACACCAGCACCAGCAGCAGCAGATTGACCTGCCCGAAGCTGAAGGTGTCCCGCACCGGCTCCAGCAGCGCGAACAGACAGGCCGCCACCACGAAGGCGAACCACTTGTTCCAGCCGTGCCGGCGGACGATCGGCCCGATCAGCCAGGTCAGCAGGGTGGCCGAGGCGGCCACGTTGAGCACCATGCTCAGGGTGATCGCGGTCGGCCAGTCGAACAGGGCCATCGGCAGCATGCACAGCGCGGCGAAGGGCGGATAGGTGAAGCCGTAGTCGGCCCCGTCCGCGCCGGGGATGGTGAAGTCGTAGATCCGGCCGTCCCGCAGCCAGTGGCCCACGGCGCCGTAGTAGACGTTCAGGTCGAACCAGTCCCGGTGCAGCGGGACGAAGGCCAGGAAGAGCCCCACCGCCACGGTGAGGGCGAGCGCCAGTACCAGCCGTCCGCGAGGTGTGGTGGGTCCCGTCATGCCGAACGCTCCGATCGGTGGCCGCCGTGGACGGCGGAGAGCGGAGTGCCGGTGCCGAACCCCGGTGCGTGCCGTACGCACCACAGCGCGCACACCGCCAGCACGCCCCCGCACACGGCGAACGTCAGTTGCCGCGAATCCGGTGCGAATCCATTGGGCAGCACGGCCAGTGTGAGCACCCCGCTCCCGCCCACCACCGCCTTGCGCACCGTTCCGCCCGGCCCGGCCGCCGCGATCACGAACAGTCCCCACAGCACGTACCAGGGCCGGATCGCCGGGCCCAGTACGGCCACCGCTATCAGGCTCAGCCCCAGCGCGTACACGGGCCGGGGACGGGGTGGACGCAGCCAGGCGACCCCTATGGCCACGGCGGTGGCCAGCAGCCCCAGACCGTGCCACGCGGGCGCGGCCAGCGGAGCCAGCCCGCTGCCGACGGCCTCCAGCAGGGCGCCGGTGGCACGGCCCAGGGTGCTGGTGAGCGCCCAGTTGTCCGGTGAGGCCGGGGTGGTGAGCGCCGAGATCCAGCCGTAGCCGGTGCCGGTGACGGCCGTCGCCACTCCGGTGGTGGCCAGGGCCAGCGCCCCGGTGGCCGCCACGGCGCCGACGCGGCGCCTGCGGCCCTCCATCCGGCGCGCCCACAGCGTGGCCACCGCCAGCAGCCCCAGCGCGGCCGGAGCCTTGACCAGGGCGGCGAGCGTGACCAGCACCGCGCCACAGGCCGGCCATCGGCCCGTCGCGGCCACCAACCCGGCCCCGAGCAGCCCGAGCATCACGGCATCATTGTGCGCCCCGCCCACCAGATGCAGCAGCAGGAGCGGGTTGAGCCCCCCCAGCCACAGGGCGGCACTCGGGTCGGTGCCGCAGCGGCGGGCCAGGATGGGCAGCGCCAGAACCATCACCGCCACACCGAGCAGCGCGATCAGCCGCAGCCCGATCACCCCGAGCGACGGCTCGGCGCGCGAGGCGTGGGCGACGGCGGATTCGAAGGCCAGTGAGACCGGGCCGTACGGCGTCGGGGTGTGCTGCCACACCGGCGCCACCTGTTCCGCCAGCGGCCCGCCGAGGCGTATGGGGCCGTGGGTGTAGACATCGATGCGGGCGTGCACCATGGCGCCCTGGGCGAGATAGCTGTACACATCCCGGCTGAACAGCGGCGGCCCGGGCAGCAGCGGAGCCGCCCAGACGGCGAGCGTGAGCAGCAGGGAGCGGGGGCCGGGCGGGCGCGGTCCGCGCACCTCGCGCCCCAGCAGCCACCATGCCGCGACCAGCAGCACCAGCCCGAAATAGGTGCTGATCAGCCCGAGCGCCTCTCTCCCGGAGTCAGGGGTGAGGGCATCCCCCACCGGCAGCGCTCCGGCCGCCGCTCCGCCCGCCGCCAGGGCCACTGACCCAGCGAGGCCGAGAAGCCGGCAGTGGCCCGGAGCGACGGCGACACCTTGGACGAGAACACGACGCAGCACCCTGCCAGGGTCGCGAAAGCGCATGGCCGGAAATTGACGTCGCGGTCACCGGAGACTGGCCGAGAGGTGTCGGCCGGGCCACACCGCGGGCGGGGCGGGCAGGATCGATGTCCAAGGTGCGCGGTCGACCACGAGTTGACGCAGTTTGCGCAGCTCGCACGGGCTGTTCCAGCCGAGCACCCCGACCACCCGGCCCCGGTGCCCGTAGGCCACGACGAAGTGGCCGCCTTCGAGCTCGCCGTGGAGTACCGCGAGTTCGGCATCGGCGGGGAATATGCCGTACGCCTGGATATGGGCGTCGTACTGATCGGTCCAGAAGTACGGCACGGGGGCGAACGGCTGGCCTGCGCCGAGCACATTGCGGGCGACGGCCTGGGCCTGTTCCGTGGCGTTCAGCCGGTGTTCCAGCCGCATCCGGCAGCCGAAGTGGTCGTTGTGCCACGAGGCGACATCACCGGCCGCGTAGACACCGGGCGCGGCACGGCAGGTGGGATCGCATTCGACCCCGTTGCCCAGCTCCAGTCCGGATCCGGCCAGCCAGCCGACCGCCGGGGCGGCGCCGATGGCGACCACCACGACATCGGCGTCCAGCAGCGTGCCGTCGGTCAGCTCCAGACCGGTCACCCGGCCGCCGGACTCGAAGAACCGCCGCACCCCGGTGCCGCAGCGCATGGACACGCCGTTCTTCGTGTGCAGCCGCCCGACGAGACCGGCGATCCGGTCGCCGAACTGCCGCCGCATCGGCACCGGCCGCGGGTCGATCATGGTGACGTCCAGCCGCATCCGGCGGGCCGCCGCCGCGGCCTCCGAGCCGAGGAAGCCCGCGCCGACCACCGCCACCTTCACATCGGGCTTGTGGCGCAGATCGGCGCGCAGCGCGAGGGCGTCGTCGAGGGTGCGCAGCAGATGCACCCCGGCCAGATGGTGGGCTCCGGGCAGGCTGTTGGGGGTCACCCCGGTGGCGATGACCAGGGCGTCGTAGGAGACGCTGCCGCCGCCCTCCAGCACCACCCGGCGGGCGGCGGTGTCCAGACCGGTGGCGGACCTGCCGAACAGCAGCCGTGCGTCGAGGTCGGACAGCTCCTCGTCGGTGCGCAGCTTGATCCGGTCCGGCTCCCAGGTGCCCGCCAGGATCTGCTTGGACAACGGTGGCCGGTTGTAGGGGGTGTGCGGCTCGTCGCCGATGAGGGTGAGCCTTCCCTCGTATCCCAGGGTGCGCAGCGTGACGGCCGCGGTGAGCCCCGCGACCGAGGCGCCCACGACCACGACGTTCCCCGGTGTGTTCACGCGTCGGCCAGGGCGATGGCCAGGGCGGGGCAGACGGCGGCCGCTTGACGCACGTCGTCGTGCAGTTCCGCCGGCGGTCGCTCGTCGAGGAGGACGGCGACACCGTCCTGGTCCCGCTGGTCGAACACGTCCTGGGCGGCGAGTACGCACTGCCCCGAGGCGACGCATTTGTCCTGATGCAAGGTCACCTGCATGGCGTTCTCCGGCACTGGGGGATCAACGGAAGGCGGTTACCAGACGAATGTTCGGTAACGGGCGCAAGGGAGGCTAGTTCTCCTGCGTACCCAGCACAACACGCTCCGCAAGAAGCTGGCCACGCAGCGAGACATATGAGCCTGGCATGTGCACCCCGGGCAGACCGTCCGGTCGGACCGGGGAAGCTGTCCAAACCACCAGGTCACACCCGGGTATCCGGGTCGCGGGGCGCCGTGGCGCGAGGTGGGGCATCAGCGCCTCACATGGCGGAAATACGCAGGTTACGAAAGTTCCGCATAGCTCACGTACGGTTCGAAGAGCCCCACGATTTCCACCTCACGGAGGATCCTTGCGCACGCTGCCCACACCGCCCGACTGGCTGACGCACCCCCTGCGCGGGGCGCGGACGCTGCGGGACCCCATACCCTGGGCGGCGGTGGCCCGCGGAGCCCTCGGCGTGGGGCCGGTGGTGGCCGTCGGCGTGGCGTCGGGACATCTGCCCTTCGGGATGCTCGCCGGGCTAGGGGCCATGTTCGCCCATGTCAACGACCGCCCCGCCACCCGCGCCACCCGGATCGTGCGCATCGGCCTGCCCGCCCTCGCCGGGGCGATCGGCCTGCTGACCGGGGCCTGGCTGGGCACGCTTGGCCTCGGGATGGGGATCGCGCTCGCCCTCGCCGCCGTCGGACTGGTCTCCGGCGCGATCAGCGCCATCGGGCCGGTCAGCTCCGCCGCCGGGGTGCAGTTGATGGTGCTCGCCGTGGTCGGCGCGGGCATGCCCGTCCCGGTGCCCCCGCCGGTCAAGGCGGGCCTGCTGTTCATCGGCGCCATATGGGTGATCGCGATGGCCACGCTGCTGCCGCGCGTCATCCCCGCACGCCAGACCGCGCCCTTTGATGAACGGGAGACGGTGGCCGCCGTGTACGACGCCCTGGCCGACCTGATGACGGCGGTCGGCACCGACGGCGGCCAGGCCGCCCGGCGCCGGCTGACCGCCGCCTACGACGCCGCGTACGAGGCCCTCTACGCCCACCGGCTCCCCTTCCACCGCCTCGACGAGGAGGAGCGGCGGCTGCGCGACCGGCTGGCGGTGGCCGGAGCACTCAGCGAAGGCGTCCTGACCCTTCTGTGGGAGAACGAACCGGTGCCCGGCCGCATCGCGCGCACCCCCGCCCAACTGGCCCGCTCGGTGCGGACCGGACTGCCACCGGGCCGGCTGCCCGCCCCCGTACCCGACTCCGCGGGCAATGTGGCCATGCACCGGGCCGTGCTGCTCGCCGCCCGGGTCTTCGACGGCGAACCGGCGCCCCCTGTCGGCGCGGTCGTCCCCGGCCACCGGCAGCGGCTGCGCCGCGCGCTCGGCCCGGCGGGCCGGGAGTACGCCGCCCGGGTGGCGCTGTGCGTGGGCGTCAGCACCGTGCTCGCCCAGCAACTGCCGGGCGAGCACTGGTACTGGCTCCCCGCCACCGCCGCCTTCCTGGTCAAGCCGGACATGGGCCCGCTGGTCTCCCGGGCCCTGTCCCGCGCCCTCGGCACCGCCGTGGGCGTGGCCGTGTTCGGCGGGCTCGCCATGCTGTTCGGCCCCGGCGCGGGCGTCAGCCCCGATGCGGGCGCCCCCGCCATCTGGCCGGTCGTCGTCGCGGCGGTCTGCTCCGCGCTGATCCCCGTCTCCGTACGCCACTTCGCCCTTCAGACCGCCGTGCTCACACCGCTGCTGCTGTCCCTCGTCTACCTCGGCGGCGACACCGACCCCGGGTTCACCCGGCTCACCGACACGCTGCTGGCCTGCGGTGTGGTGCTGGCCGCCGGGGCGCTGCCCGGGCTCGGCGGCCCGCGCGCCCAGGTCTCCGTACGGCTGTCGCTCGCCGTCCGCGCCACTCGCGATCACCTGGACCGGGTGCTGACCGCCGAAGCGCCGTACGCCACCCGGCTGCGGCTGCGCCGCGAGGCGTACCGGGCCCTCGCCGACGCGCGCAGGGCGGTGGAGGTGGCCGGCGCCGAACACCCGCCGTTCGGCCGGGACCTGGCGGCATGGGCGCCGGTGGTCTTCGCCCTGGAGGAGATCGTGGACGCGGTCACGGCCTGCGGCGTACGGCTCGATCAGGGCGCCCCGCAGCCCGAGCCCGCCCTCGCGGCCCGGCTGCGGGCCGCGCTGTCCGACCTGGCCGACGCCGTCGCCGCCCGCCGCCCCCCGACGGACCTCGTCCTGCCCGCGGGGGCGGCGGTGGGAGACTGCGCGACCCTCGCCGATGTCACCGCCGGGCTGCGCCGGGTCCGCGACCTGGCGGCGGGCTGAGCCCGCGCACCGGGGTGGCGGCGCGCACTGCGGTGCCCCCATCCTTTCCCGTGCACACGTCCCCGCCGCTGTCTCGGCGGCCCCGGCAGCGCGCGGTAGCTCACTCGGGCCGGGCCCGCGGGGCGTTCCAGAGGTGGTGCATGGCGTACGAGCGCCAGGGCCGCCAGCCCTCTGAGTCCTCCAGATGTGCCCCGGCGCCGCGGGCCCCGGCCAGGACGGCGACATCCGACTCCAGCAGCACATCGGGGTCGCTCAGCGCCCGCATCCGGACGTAACCGGCCGTCCAGGGGCCGATGCCGCGCAGCCCCAGCAGCTCCTTCTCGGCCCGGTCGCGGTCGGCACCCGCGTCCAGCCGCACCGTGCCGTCCGCGAGCGCGGTGGCGAGCGTGCGCAGCGTGGCGCGTCGGCTATCCGGCATGCCGAGCTCGGTGAGCGGCGCCTCGGCCAGGTCCTCCACACGCGGGAAGAGATGCGTGAGCCCGCCGTCGGGCCGCGCCAGGGGCTTCCCGTACGCGGCGACGAGCGCATCGCCCAGCACACGCCCGGCCGTCACCGAGACCTGCTGGCCGAGCACGGCGCGCACGGCGAGTTCGTGAGGGTCGGCGGTGCCCGGGGAACGCAACCCCGGCCGCGCGTCCACCAGGGGCGCGAGCGCGGCATTGGCGCCGAGGCGCTCGGCGACCGCGTACGGATCGGCGTCCAGGTCGAACAGGCGCCGAATCCGCTGGATGGCGGTGGTCAGATCGCGCAGCTCGGTCAGGCGCAGCCGGCACTCCAGCCAGCCGTCACCGGGCCGTTCGTCGATCTCGACGATGGCGCAGGCATGCGGCAGCCGCAGGGTGCGGCGGTAGGTGCGGGCGCCCGGGCTGCCCACCATCTCCTCCAGGCCGGTGAGGGCGCGCCGGGCGAGATAGTCGAAGACCTGCGTGGTGTCGTACGGGCCGCGATAGGCGAGCCGCAGCGGCACCCCGGCCGTCCCGCCGTTCGTCCCCAGCACCCCGCCGGTGGCCACCGGGTGCCCGGACAGGGAGGACTTGGCGGGCCGGGCGGCACGCAGTTCGGTGGGGGTGGCGGCGTATATCTCGCGCAGCGTGTCATTGAACTGCCGGACGCTGGAGAACCCGGCCGCGAACGCGATCTCCGAAGCCCGCAGGGCGGTGGTCTGGAGCAGGATCCGCGCGGTGTGCGCGCGCTGCGCGCGGGCGAGCGCGACCGGCCCGGCGCCGAGCTCGGCGGTCAACTGCCGCTGCACCTGCCGGGCGCTGTAGCCGAGCCGCGCCGCGAGCCCGGCCACCCCCTCCCGGTCCACCACCCCGTCCCCGATCATCCGCATGGCGCGGCCGACGGCGTCCGCCCGCGCGTTCCAGTCGGCGGAGCCGGGCACGGCGTCCGGGCGGCAGCGGCGGCAGGCCCGGAACCCCGCGCCCTGCGCGGCGGCCGAGGTCGGGAAGAACCGGACGTTCTTGCGCCGGGGCGTGGTCGCGGGGCAGCTCGGCCGGCAGTAGATCCCGGTCGTGGCGACACCGAAGAAGAACTCGCCGTCGAACCGCGCGTCGCGGCTGCACACCGCCTCGTAGCTGCTGTCGTCGCTCATCACACCTCCACTGTGCGCCCTGGCAGGGGTGGTGTGCTGGCGGAAATCGGACATGGCGCTCCCGGCCGCGTGGGCGTGGGCGAGGGGCGACGTGGTCGGGGGCGAGCGATTGGACCCAGTGGCTCGCCAGCCCGGACAGCATGACCTTCGGGCATGGTCTCGGATCGACGAGCGCCCGCGCACCGCGTCACGGCCCTGCGCCACCGCCAACTGCCCCTGGGGCCTGACGGGCGGGCGCTGCTAGAGTCGGTGAGGTGACTGCCGGGTCGGCCATGGGCCACGCACGAGTGAGGCGCCCGGCCTCGGCGTGAGCCCGAGGCGGGCCAGAGGTCCGCCCCTTCCTCCGTGTCGTTCCTCCCGGCGCCCGTACGTGGCGCCGGCCCCAGCGGATTCCACGATGCGGAGACACACCACAGATGTCCCACCCAACGCAGCCCCGGCACGACTCCGAGCCCCGGACCACCGTCGTCCAGCTCAATCACACCGCCGTCTACGCCCACGATCGGCAGTTGTCCGCCGAGTTCATCGCCGCGATTCTGGGAGTGGAGGTAGGCGCCCCGTTCGGCCCGTTTCTGCCCATCGATCTCGGCAACGGCGTGACGCTCGACTACTACGAGAAGCGCGACGAGCCGATACAGCCGCAGCACTACGCGTTCCTCGTGCCCGATGAGCAGTTCGACGCCATGATCGCCCGCCTGGAAGCGGTCGGCGTCACCTACTACGCCGACCCCGGCCACACCGACCCCGGACGGATCAACCGTCTCTTCGGCGGCCGCGGCGCCTACTTCGACGATCCCGGCGGCCACAACATGGAAATCATCACCCGGCCCTATATCCGGCCCTAGTAGGACTCCGTTAGGTCTGTCTTGATCTGGGTGTTGTGGTCCTGGTGGGGAGGGGCTGGTGGCAGGTGGTGCAGGTGCCGGTCCAGCACCTCAGGATGTCTTGGAGGTCGTCGAGGATCTGGTGGAGGGTGAGTGCGGTCCAGGTGCTTTTGGGGCCAGACGTTGTTCGGTGAGAAACGCGTGGGCCGCGGTCACGAGGTGACGTGGTGGTGCCAGCCGGGCCAGGACCGGCCTTCGAAGTGGTCCAGGCCCAGGCCGTGCTTGAGTTCGCGGTAGTCGTGCTCGATGCGCCAGCGGACCTTGGCCAGACGGACCAGGTCGGCGATCGGGGTGTCGGCCGGCAGGTTGGACAGCCAGTAGTCGGTGGGAGCCTCGGCCTCTTCGGGCCATTCGACCAGCGGCCAGCAGTCGGGCAGGATGCCGTCCCACCAGCCCTGTTCGGCAGAGGCGGCGGCCCGGATGGGACGTTCGACGGCGTTGCCGGCCGGGTGGACGCGCACGGCGGCGAAGCGGGAACGTAACTCGCCGCGTGAGCCCTGCCGCCAGGTGAGGGAGGTGAACGCCTTCTGCCCGAGGCCGGTGGCAAGGGCTGCCACTTCAGGGTGCGGGGTGGCGGTAGCGGGGCTGGGGCCGGCAGCCGACGGGGCCCTTGCGGTCCGGGGCTGTCGGCTGGGCGTCGAATGGGTGGGCGGTCACGTCCGCGCGGACGGCCAGCATGTAGTCGATTCCCCGCTGTGCCAGGCCGGCCCGAAGGTGAGCGTTGGTGCCGTAGGCGGCGTCGGCCACCACGACCGGCGGCCTCATGCCCCAGCCGGCCAGCGTGTCGAGCATGTCCAGAGCCAGCCGCCACTTCTCGCGGTGGCCGGCCTCGGGCGGGATGCGGGTGAGGGTCCTGCGGTCAGTGTCCGCCGCCCACTCCTTGGGCAGGAACAGCCGCCACTGCAGTGGACAGGAGCCTACTAGCGCTGTGACCGGAAACGATCACAGGGTTGGCGGTGGTCGAGTGTTTGGCGTGGGGAGGTGATGATGAGGGTATGACCGTCAGCTCTCGCGCCCAGTCGTTCGACGTAGCCGCGGCTCAGTACGCGGCGAGTCGGCCTTCGTATCCAGCCGCGCTCTTCGACTTCATCGAGGAGTTCGCAGGCCGTCGTCTGGCTGGTGCCCGGGTCGCCGATGTCGGCGCGGGCACCGGAATCGCCAGCGTGCTGCTGCGGGAGCGAGGTGCTGATGTGATCGCTGTCGAGCCGGGTGAGGCCATGGCTGGTGAGTTCCACCAGGCGCTCCCGGGGGTGCCGGTCGTGAGGGGCGACGGTAATGCGCTTCCGCTGGCCGAGGCTTCCTGCGACCTCATCACGTATGCCCAGTCATGGCAGTGGACCGATCCTGGCCGGTCCGTCCCGGAGGCGTTGCGCGTCCTGCGAGCGGGCGGTGCGCTGGCGATCTGGTGGAACACCACGGCCTTCGACGTGCCGTGGATCCGCGAGCAGCACGGGCGTATCGCGCACCACTGCGGGGTGAGGCCACGGTCTGCGGTGCGCCCTTCGGACAGCGATGCCATCCGGCTGGCTGGGCTGACGGGACTGCGAGTTGAGCGCCGCCAAGTGCGCTGGAGCCGCACCGTCTCCTTGGACACGCATCTCGCCAACACTGGCAGCCGATCGGCATTCCTCGTCCTTGAAGAGGTTGACCGTCAGGCGTTTTTCGTAGACGAGCGGGAGCGGCTGGGCAGGATCTTTCCCCGCGAGGAGGTGGAAGAGACCTACGTGGTCGATCTCCTGGTCGCGCTCCGTCCCTGACGTTTGCGCAGGGACCAGCGGGCCGCGAGCTCGACGCGGTCGTGGTGGCTGTCGGCAAGCCGACATAGCGTGAGGTGATCCCCGCCCGTGACTACGCCGATGAGTGAATGACACCCCTGGCCTGCGCATGATCCGGAGACCCCTAGACTATCTCGCAATTCTCACGTTGATCGGAGCACGACATGCGTCGCCTTGCCCTTGCCCTCCTGGCATGTTCAGCCCTCACACTCGCCGGGTGCGCACAGGACTTTGACCGGGGTCCTGATGGGACAGTCACCGACAAGGTCAAGGACGGGAAGAAGTTCTACCTGGTCGTTGATCCGGCCAAGGGCGGCGACGAGAAGAAGTTCCGGGTCAGCAAGTACGACTACCACGACTGCAACCGGGGCTCGAAGTACCCCAAGTGTGTTGATGACTAAGGGCTGTTGAGCCTGAGGGCATTCACCGTCGGCCCTGACACTCCGCTCGGGTGTCGGGGCCGACTGACATTGTCGGTGCCGGCCCGCTGGGGAGGGCAGGGTCGTTCAGGTGAGCATCTTGGCGAAGCGCCGTGTGAAGAGGTAGGCGTCGCCGGGCCAGCGGGCGGACAGGTATCGGCCGTCCTGGACGACGAAGGCGGGGGTGTCGTCGGTGGCCGTGCCGCGGCGGCGTAGCTCGATGGGTCCGCGTTCGAACTGGGCGGGGTCGGTCAGGGCGCCGACGACCTCGTCCTGGACGTAGGCCGGATAGGTGCGGTAGTAGCGGCCGCGGCGCCAGGCCGTGAGGTAGTAGGCGGTCCGCTCCATGTACGCGGGCAGGCAGGTGGTGCGCCGGTCGGCGAGGAGGCTGCGGCCGGTGGCCGGGTCGTTGGTGCGGGCCAGGGTGAGGACGCCGTGGCAGATGGCGCCGACCGGGCGGTCCAGCCGCCAGAATTCCGCGATCTTCTCGCGCAGGACTTCGGAGCCGAGGTACTGGCGCATCCCCGGGGCGTGGCCGCCGGGCAGGATCAGCCCGTCGTACGCCTCGGGCTTGAGGTCCGCCCACGCGAGGGGGTGGCGGAAGGCGGTCGCCTCGGTGAGCTGCTGGTAGAACTCCTTGGGCTCGGGTTCCGCGCCGAGTTGCCCGAAGAGCACTCCGGTGATCAGCAGCGGATCGGCGGCAGGCGGGCCGTCGCCGTGTTCGGTGGCGATCACGACCTCATGGCCGAGGTCGGTCAGGAGCTTCCAGGGCACGGCCACCTCGGTGACGTCGAAGTCCCGGTCGGGCAGCGGCAAGAGAATACGCACGGGGACTGCCTACCACAGCGGGCAGTGGCGCCCAGAGCCGGATGGCGTGGTGGCCACTGCGGCCCCCGCCCCTGCCCCGGTGCGTTGCGCCGGGGCGGGGGCGGGGGCGGAGCCTCGGGCTACTTCCAGATGGAGTCGACCCATTCGGGGTGGTCGATGAACGGGTTCCGGTTGTGCTGGAAGCTGTCGTAGATGACCTGGTTGCGGTGCTCCTCGAAGGCGTCGGGCGGGTCCTCGGCGCTCCACTCCTTGAGCACGGACAGGCGGCCGATGTTGGGTGCGGAGCCGTTGTCGACGTTGTCGTTGGGCTCGAGGTCGGCGAAGCCGTCGTCTCCGTCGTAGCGGACGGCCATGTAGAGGATCATCCGGGCGACATCGCCCTTGACCTGGTCACGGGGCTCGAAGGAGTCGTCGTCGGTGCGGTTGCCGGGGGCGTCGGGGACGTCCTGGCCGCCGTTGTCGAAGTCCTTGTTGCCGCGGATGCTGTTCACCTTGACGTTGGCGGGGCGCAGGTGGTGCAGGTCGGTGCCGGGCCCGGTGGCCGTGCCGAAGTCGCCGTGCGACTTCGCCCAGACGTGCTCGCGGTTCCAGTCGTCGGGGTTGCCGCCACTGGCGTCCTTGGACTGGGAGCGGCCGGTGTAGAGGAGGATGACGTTCGACGGGTTGGCCGGGTCCTCGTCCGTGGACTTCAGTGCGTCCCATACCTCGTCGTAGGACACCTTGGTCTGGTCGCTGATGATCGTGTGCAGCGCGGCCTTCAGTTCCGGGCCGCTCTTGCCCATCGCGTCCTGGTAGTAGGTGTCGTCCAGCGCCTGCACGGCCGTGGGACGGTTGGTGTCGGTCGTGGCCGGTGTGTTGGCGGCGGCGACCGACGGGGCGGCGATACCGGCCACGGCCACTACGGCCAGCAGGGGCAGTCGCCGTGATCGGCTCGGGCGATGAGTGGACATGATGTGGGGGTGTCCTCTCCTAGATGAGTACCCGGACCGCCAACCGGCGCCGCGAGTACGGATGTTCAAGGCACAAGCTCTGGGAGATTCCCATGCGCGAAGCCCGAACATGTGTACATGGTGTGCCCGTTCGGCGCGGATCTGATGAACGCCCCGTGGCCCAGGGGAGGACCGGCCGACGTCGACCGCCGTTTGCGCGAGGGGTAAGAGTGGGTGGCTCGGCTCGCCATCGGGGCGGACGGCAGGCCGCCGACGAGGACCGGGTCTCCGCAGTGCCGGATGAGAAGTGCTGGCAGTATCGACGTATGGCTGAACAGATCATCGCCGCGTGTGACGGGGCATCGAAGGGAAACCCCGGGCCCGCGGCCTGGGCATGGGTCATCGCGGGCACCGACGGTGCGCTGGAGCGCTGGGAGGCCGGTCCGCTTGGCACCGCGACCAACAACGTGGCCGAACTCACCGCACTGCAAAGGCTGTTGGAGTCCACCGACGCGGCCGTGCCGCTCCAGGTCCGCATGGACTCGCAGTACGCGATGAAGGCGGTCACCACATGGCTGCCCGGATGGCGGAAGAAGGGGTGGAAGACCGCCTCGGGATCCCCGGTGGCCAACCGCGAACTCGTGATGCGTATCGACGAGCTTCTGGGTGGCCGCAAGGTGGAATTCGTCTATGTTCCGGCGCACCAGGTCGACGGTGACCCGTTCAACGCGGCCGCCGACCAGGCGGCCAGTCACACCGCCCGCACCCAGCAGCCCGCGGGCACCTCGCTCGGCTCCGCCCTGCCACCGCCCGAGGCCCAGACGGCAACACGCTCAGCGGGCCGCGGTGGTATGGCGCGCCCGCGCACGACGGCGGCGCAGCGGGGGACGGGCACCCGCTCCAAGGCGTCCATCAAGGCGAAGTTCCCCGGCCGGTGCCGCTGCGGCACGCCCTACGCCAAGGGCGAGACGATCATGAAGAACTCCGACGGCTGGGGCCATCCGGCCTGCGCCACCTGAGCCACGGGGCATCCGCGGCGGGCTGTCCGATCCAGCCCAGGCGAGTCCAGCCCAGTCCAGGCCATTCCAGGCCAGTCCGCTTCAGTCCGATCCGGTCCGCTCCCCGGCCGGATCAGGGCGCGGTGAAGAGCGTGGGGAACCGTGGCGCGAGCCAGGGCTTACGGCCCCAGGCGAGGACGTGGCCCCTGGCGGCGGCGCCCCACGGGCCGAGGCGGCCCAGCGCCATCAGGAGGAAGGCGACGGGCTCGGTGAGGATGGTGCAGTCCGGGCGGCTCGGCGGGTGCGGCGTGACGGTCACCGCGCCGTCGGCGAAGGTGGCGCCGAAGCGGGCGCCACCCTTGAGCCGGATGGTGAAGCGGGCGGTGAGCCCGGCGGTGGCCGTGGTGTCGACCACCCGTGGCATGGCCGTGATCAGGAACGGCAGGGTCAGCTCGACCCGGGCCCGGTTGAGCATATGCGGGCGGCCCAGCGCACAGGCGAGGTCATAGCCGTGGCCGAGCATATGGGTCAGCAGATACGACCCCAGTACGTCGAGGCTCATCGGGCCCATCGGTGTGATCAGTTCCCCGGGCGACGCGGGCCGGGCCGCCGACCGGAGGAAGGCATCGGCCTGCTCCACGATCATGGCGGCCAGCGGCTCGGCCCGGCGCTCGGCGAACGCGGCGAGCGCGAGCTGGTTGGCCTCGGCCAGCCCGTGCGGCGTGCCGTCCCCGTAGCTGCGTGTCCTCCCGTCCGCGAGGTGCGCCATCAGCTCGTTGGCCTGCGCCAGATGCGCCGCCGCGTCCCCGACCGTCCACTGCGACCCGGGCACCGGAGCCCCGGTGTCGGGTGCGCCGCGCAGCGTTGTGGCGATGTCGGCCGCGGTGGCGCGTATCGCCTCGTCCAGACCCGTGGGCCATGTGCCGCCGTCGCCCTGCCCGCTCACGGATTCCACGCGCCCTCCCCGTACCGAGCCGGGGCACTTCCCCGGGGTACGTACCCTGTCACGGCCCCACGGCCGCCACGATCACGGTGTCAGCACGATCCTGCCGAACACCTCACCGGCGTCCATCTTCCGGTGTGCCAGCACGGCGTCCTCCAACGGCACCACCTCATGCACCACCATGGGCAACTCGCCGCGGCCCGCGGCAGCGAACTGCTCGGTCCGCACCGCACGCCGATCGGCTTCGGCCACGGTGTCGGCGCTGAAGGTGGCGAAGGACATCGACTTCCGGAACGCGGCCATCATCGTCATACCGAAGTCCGCCGGCGGCCGGCCCCCGACCATGCCGACGGCCACCATGCGACCGTTCGGGTTGAGCTTGGCGAAGAAGGACGGCATATCCGCACCGGCCACGATGTCGATGATGACGTCGTAGCCCTCGGGAGCGTCCTCGCCACCCTCCCCTTCGCCGGAGCGGTCCAGCACATGGGTCGCGCCGAGCTTGCGCAGGCGGTCGCCACGCTCGGCCGACGACGTCGTGACCGCCACCGCGGCGGCACCGCCGCGAGCCGCGAGCTGGACCGTCATGATCCCGATGCTGCCGGCCGCACCGCGCACCAGCACCGACTCGCCAGGTGCGAAGTGGGCATGGGCAAGGCTGAAGTGGGCCACCACTCCGGAGCTCCCGAGCGTCACCGCGCCGACAGGCGACAGGTTCCCGGGGAGGGGCAGGATGTCCTCGACCGAGGCGATCGCCTGTTCGACGTAGCCGCCGCTCACACCGGTGAACGCCCATACGCGCTGACCGACCCATGATGTGTCGACGCCGTCGCCGACCGCGGTCACGATGCCGGCTACCTCGCTGCCGGGGATATGGCCTTCCTTGAAGCCGTAGGTGGTGAGAACACCGCGTCGGATCACGACGTCGACGCCGCCGACGCCGATCGCCTCATTGGCGATGAGCACCTGTCCCTCCGCGGGAGTGGGGGTGGGGAGGTCGATGAGCGCCAGACCTTCCGGGCGTCCGAACGCCTGGATCGCGACTGCCTTCAACGTCGTCTCCTTGTTCTGGGGTCGGCCGGGTTCCGGGGCCGGCCGGATCGATGGGGACCGGCTGGGAAGGGTCGGGACCGGCCCGCCCGGCCCCCCGGAGTAGCGCCGGGCTTCCATGCCTTCGGACTCGGACGCTAACGGACGCCCCCGTCCGGTTGGCTAAAGTGAGAGCGGTGACCGACCGTTTGCCTCACACCCTGCGCTCCGACGCCCTGGACAACCGCGAACGCATCCTCGACGCGGCCCGTGCGCTGTTCGCCACCGAAGGTCTGAACGTGCCGATGCGGGAGATCGCCCGGCACGCCGGGGTCGGCCCCGCCACCCTGTACCGCCGTTTCCCGACCAAGCAGATGCTGGCCACCGAAGCCTTCGCGGACGAGATGCGCGCATGCCACGTCCTTGTCGAGGAGGGGCTCGCCGAGCCGGATCCATGGCGTGGGTTCTGCCTCGTGATCGAGAAGACCTGTGAGCTGCACGCCCGCAGCCGAGGCTTCACCGAAGCCTTCATGGCGACCTTCCCCGAGGCGATGGACTTCGCCGCGGAGCGGGCGTACGCGCTGCGGTCGATAGCCGAACTGGCCCACCGCGCCAAGGACGCCGGCCATCTGCGCCCCGACTTCGTCCTGGACGATCTGATCCTCATGCTGATGGCCAACAGGGGCATCCACACCACCTCGAACACCGCCCGGGTCGCGGCCTCCCGGCGCTTCGCCGCGCTCGTCATCCAGGCATTCCGCGCCTCCCCGCAGCACTCACCGCTCCCGCCGGTGGCACGGTTGGCGCCCGCGGCGCCAGGCAAGATCATGTGAAGACACTTCGCCTCGTGAGAGCTGCTGAAGAGATCACCGAGGCCAAGAGCCCACGGGGGCATGAACTGTCGGCCACCGGTGTCACCGTGGCCTACGAAGGCGTCGACGTCCTGCACGACGCATCGGTGACCCTCCGGCGGGGCCTGGCGGCACCGCACGCGGCCCGGGCCCTGGTGGGCCGACAGCACGCCCGGGTCGTCCCGGCCCAGTTCGGGGCCGGCCTGGTGACCGCGGTGATCGGCACGCCGTACTTCCTCCAACTGCTCGTACGCGGCCGCCGCTAGAGCGCGCGCCGAAGTGGCGGGGCAGGGGAGACCGAGGCGTGCCCCGTGTCCGGCCTGGTGGCGCGGGATGCCGGCGGTAGCCTCTACCGCGGACGGCGGCACGCGGGTACGGCGCTTTCACACGCCGGTGCGGAGTGCCACCGGGTGGTCGTACGGGGGAAGAGATCGGGAGGGTCGGGCATGGGCCCGTGGGGCAAGGCGCTGGATGCCGCGGGGATCAGCGACCCCCGGCTGCGGGAGAGTTATACGCAGCAGCGGAAACTGGTGGCGGGCTACCGGCGCAGCTCCTACCTCGCCGCACGCCTGCTGCTGCCCCCGCCGTTGCTGCCGCATCTGATCGCGGCGACGGCCTTCATGCATCGCACCGACACACTTCTCGACAGCGGCCCCGCCGAGGAGCGTGCCGGGGCCTTCGCGGAGTGGGCGAAGCAGGTGCGTGACGGCCTGGCGGGTGGCGGAAGCGAGCATGCCGCCGTACGGCCGCTGCTGCACACCGTCTCCGCGCACCCAGGGCTGCGCGACCGGGTCGAGGCTTTCCTCGACGCGGCCCCACTGGAGCTGGAGTTCACCGGAT
The DNA here is from genome assembly GCF_047218265.1 of Streptomyces sp. CY-1. NCBI lineage: Bacteria > Bacillati > Actinomycetota > Actinomycetes > Kitasatosporales > Streptomycetaceae > Streptomyces > Streptomyces sp. CY-1. The sequence continues at coordinate 582,683 of NZ_CP178393.1, read as the reverse complement.
TCGCCACCGAAGCGGACTACCAGCGTTACGTCGACGCGTATGCCCTACCGGCGTTCATGCTGATCGCGGGCCTGATCACCGGGGAGGACACCCCGGTGGGCTACCGCGAGGCATGCCGCGTGTTCATCGACGGCAGCCAGCGCCTGGACTTCGTCAACGACCTGTCCGAGGACCTCGCCGACGGACGCCTGAATCTGGTGCGGGAGACCCTCGACGCGCACGGTGTCACCCGCGTCGACCTGGAGAACGCCCAGGACACCCCCGGAACCCGGAGCCTGCTGGCGCATCTCCTCGACCAGGCCCACCAGTGCCTGTCCACCAGCCGGAGCCTGGTCGGCCTCGCGCCGCCCGAGGGCCGCCCACTGTTCCGCGCCATGATCGAGATCGAGCAGCTCACGGCCACGGCAGCCGCCACCAAGGGCCCCGGTGTCCTCCGCGCCCCCGCCCGTCCTCCGCTGCCGACCACCGCTCGGGTGCTGCTCCGGGAGCGCCGCCGCGCCCGTCACCCGGGCTGAACGTGGCAAGCTTCTCAGGAGGCGCGTGCCTCGCCGGGCTCGGCCGCACCGGTGTCCGCGTCCGGGGTGGCGGTCGAGTAGAAGACGGACTTCTGCTGCTTGGTGCGGTGTGCTTGGCCCTTGGCGACGAGTGATTCGAGGGTGCTGCGCACCACCGTGGGCTTGATGTCGCGTCCCGGAAGAGCCTGGGTGAGAGTGGCGGTGATCTCGGCTGCGGAGCGGGGCTCGCCGTGCTGGGTGAGGTCATCGCGCACCAGCTCCCGGAGCGTGGGCGCGCCCGCTTCGCGCACCGGCTTGCGGCTCGGGCGGCTGTCGGCCGACTCCGCACCCTTCCGCTTTCCGCCGACCGCGTCGGCCTTCTTCCTGGGCTTGCGGGTGGCAGGCGGCGCCGCGGATTCCCGTGTCGCGGACGAACCATCCCCAGGGCCGCTGACGCCACCACTCTCCGGTGCGCCACCAATGGCGTCGTCGCCAAGAGTCTCCCGCATGCTGAGCAGAAGTGTCCGGTTGTCTTCGAGCACCGCCAACTGCTGTTGCAACGAGGCGATTTCGGAGCTGAGTCGCTCGTGCTCGGCGGAGTTGCGTTCCAGATCGGCGGCCACCTGAGCCGCGTACTGGGTTTTCAGGCTGGTGCTATCGGCAGGAGTGTCCACTACAAGCTCCCTCATCTGGGCGCACACCACGTTGGTGCTGGATGGTACATCCGCGTGATTGCCACGTGGAGGCCGATCCCGCCGTTGAACTGGCGCGGTGGCCGCGGTCACCGCGCCAGGAGGTGCATTTGCGGTCGGCCTCGGTGGCCAGGTTCCGACGGCCGGACAGCCTTGCCTCGCTCAGCCGGACACTCGTAAGGTGACGCGTGTCAGGTTGCCCTCAACTCCTCAGCAAGGAAGGCGAGATGACGACCACCGCATCCGAGACCGCTTCCACCGAGGAAGCGCCGTTCTTCCCCGCCCCGCGGACGTGTCCGTTCAGCGCACCTCCGCGGCACACCGCGTTCCGGGAAGCCGGCGGTCTCCACAAGGTCACCATCTGGGACGGCTCCACGCATTGGCTGGCCACCCGGCACGCGGACATCCGTGCCGTCCTCTCCAGCCCGTCCTTCAGCGCCGATGTGCGCAACCCCGACTTCCCGCTGGTCCACTCCAACCAGCCCGAACACGAGGGCGGTCTGTTCCTGCGGCTGGACGACCCCGAGCACGCCCGGCTGCGGCAGATGCTCACCAAGGAGTTCAGCGTCAAGCGCACGCAGGCGATGCGCGAGAACCTGCTGCGGATCACGGACGAGTTGATCGACGCCATGCTCGCCAAGGGCGGCCCGGCCGACTTCATCCGCGACTTCGCGCTGCCCCTGCCCTCCCGGGCCATCTGCCTCATCCTCGGCGTCCCTTACGAGGACCACCACCTCTTCGAACGGCACGCCAACGCCGGGACAGACCTGGACGTCGGCCACGACGAGCGCGCCCGTACACAGCGGGAGGCGTTCGCGTACTACGAGGCCCTCGTCGAGCGCAAACGCCGTGAGCCCTCGGACGACATGATCAGCCGGCTGCTGGCTCACCACACCGGCCCGGACGGATTCGCGCCCGGGATGATGCCCGTCCTGGTCGGGATCCTGGTCGGCGCCGGGCACGAAACCACCGCCAATATGCTGAGCCTGGGCACGGTGGCGCTCCTGGTCAATCCCGACCAGCGGGACCGGCTGCGGGCCCACCCCGAGTTGGCCCCGAGCGCCGCGGAGGAGATGCTGCGCTACTGGAGCATCGTCTCCACCGATCCGCGGCGGGTGGCCCTTGAAGACGTCGAGGTGGGCGGGCAGCTTGTCCGCAAGGGCGAGGGGATCATCGTCTCGCTGATCGCGGGAAACCGGGACCCCCGCGCCTTCGGCGCCAACGAGGGCGAGTGTCCCGCGGACACGCTCGACATCGCGCGCAACGCCCGCCGCCATGTGGCGTTCGGATTCGGCTCCCACCAGTGCCTGGGCCAGAACCTGGCGCGGGTGGAGATGCAGGTCGCCTGGCCGCGGCTCTTCGAGCGCATCCCCGGGCTGCGGCTCGCCATCGCCCAGGACGAGCTGCCGTTCAAGAAGAACTCCATCGTCTATGGCCTCAACTCCCTCCCGGTCACCTGGTGAGCCGGGCGGACCCCTGACGACAGAAGGACCGGCCATCGAGGTGTCGCAGAATGAGGTGCATGAACGAGGACACCGCCACCGACACCACCCGCAGGCGCAATCCCCGCGGCCAGGGGGACCGGCTCCGCGCCGAGATTCTGGCCGCCGTGGCACGGCTCCTCGATCAGAAGCTCAGCGGTAACCCGCTGCCGGTGTCCCTCCGGGAGGTCGCCCGCGAAGTCGGCATCGCCGCCCAGAGCATGTATCTGCACTTCGCCGACAAGGACCAGCTCGCCCGCGCCGTCGCCGAGGACGGCTACCAACGTGTCGTCGCGGCCATGCGCGGCGCCGACACCCAGGCGGCCGGCCACGGTGCCGACGCCGGTGAACGCCTCCGCGCCCAGGCGAACGCCTTCTGCACCTTCGCCCGCACCGAGCGCGGGGTCATCCGCCTGATGTTCGGTCATAACTCGTCCAGCTTCGGCGAGCCCGGCCAGGCCCATCCGGCCCGACTGCTGTGGCGGCAGTGGGTCGATGCCATCGAGACATGTGAACAGGAAGGACTGCGCTGGCCGGACGGTGCCGAGCAGACCGCGATGCTCCTGTGGTCCGCCCTCTTCGGCCGCTTCGCCCTGTGGACCTCCACCTTCGGGCGCCACGACGCACAGGAACTCACCACCTTCGTCGACCGCACCGTCGACACTCTGCTGCGCGACGCGCATCGGTGACGGGGCCTCAGGGCCTGCCGACGGATGCGCCGCATACGGCAGACTGCGAAACGGCATCATGATCACTCGCCGTCCCGTACCGGCGCGGTGACCGGCCGCGCCACCCGGCGAACCACCAGGGAGGAACCACGGATGACCTTGGACGCAGGACCGATACGCTCCGGCGCGCACGCAACGGCGGACGCGGTGGCGGACGCCCTCCCGGCCACGATGCGCGCGGCCCGGTTCGACACGGCAGCGGGCACGCTCACGGTCGAGGATGTGCCCGTGCCCCGGCCGGGAGCGGGCGAGGTCGTGGTCAAGGTGGCCGCGTGCGGCATCTGCCAGTCGGACCTGAGCCAGCTCGACGGCCATATCGCACCCCGGCTGCCGGTGGTCACCCCCGGGCACGAGGCGTCGGGCGTGGTGGCGGCGGTCGGCGACGGCGCCGAGCACTGGAAGGCGGGCGACCGGGTGGTCCTGGGCGCGGGAAAGGCGTGCGGCACGTGTCCCGCCTGCCGGTTCGGCGGTGGCACGAACACCTGTGAGAACCTCCAGGTCATGGCCTTCCACTACGACGGGGCCTGGGCCGAGTACGTACTGACCGACGCCACCACGCTCATCGCCGTGCCCGACTCCGTACCCCTGGAACACGCCGCCGTGCTCGCCGACGCCGTGTCCACCCCGTACGGCGCCATCGACACCGCCCAGTTGCGGTCCGCCGAATCGGTGGGCATCTGGGGGCTGGGGGGCCTGGGCACCCACCTCGTACAACTGACCCGCGTCTGCGGCGCCTCCCCGATCGTCGCCCTCGATCCGCTGCCCGCCGCACGTGAGCGCGCCCTCGCCCTGGGCGCCGACTTCGCGCTCGACCCGACGGACGAGGACACCCGGGCCAGGCTGAAGGAGATCACGGCGGGCAAGGGTCTGGACGTCGCCTTCGACTGCGTCGGCCGCGCGCCCTCCTTCACCCAGGCGGAGCGTGCCCTCGGCCACCGGGGCCGGCTGGTGCTCGTCGGCATCTCTCCCGACCCGCTGTCCGTGGGCCCCGAAATCCACTTCGTGCGCAACCGCCACACCGTGATCGGACACACCGGGTATCGCATGGAGCATCTGGAGGACCTGGTCGAGCTGACCGCCCGGGGCCGTCTGGACATCTCCGGGTCGGTCAGCGCGATCCTGCCACTGGAGGACGTGAACGAGGCCATCCGCCGACTGCGTGACCGGGAGGGCAACCCGATCCGCATCCTGCTGCGGCCCTGAGCCGACTGCGCTGTCGGCGAAGTCCGTGCTGCCGACGGGTCCTTCGCCCGGCCGCCCCGCTCAGGCCCCGGTCGCCCGGGCGGTCTGATCGACCCGTTCGCGTACCCAGGTCAGAAAGGCTCGCACCGCGGCGGCGGGCAGGGGGATCGCGGAGGAGCGGGGGCGCTCGAAGCTGCTCACCGCGGCCTCGATGAGCGGCCGGAAGTCCTCCTCGGCCAGGGCGACTTCCCGCGCCGCCCCGCGCTTGGTCAGCCAGCGACCCGTACGGCAGAACACCACCGAGCGGCAGCCGTTGAGCACACGGTTGTCCGCGAGGTGGCCCTCGCCGTCGCTGTGCTCACGGACGGAAGCGCGGATCGCGGCGAGCAGATCCGGGCGCTCCGGCGCGGCGATCACCTCCCGCGCGGGGCGGCCGAACAGCGAGAGCCCGGTCTGATGGGCGACGGAGCGGTCGATGACGTACCAGAACGCAGGGGAGCGTGCCGCGTCGACATCGGCCCGGTTCGGCAGCAGCGGGCCGGTGTTGAGGTCCAGAAGGTACCCGGCCGCACCGGAGGGGCGGCTGAGGAAATCCGTTCCGTAGACCACCAGTTCCAGGCCCGCCGCAGGGCAGGGCAGGTGGGGGTGGGCGAGAGCCCCGGCCAGGTCGTGCCGGGCCGGTCCGGGCAGTGACGGCTCCACGGCGACCGTCACATCGACGTCGCTGCGCCCGTGCCGATAGTCCCGCAGCGCCAGGGAGCCGACCGCGACGACACTCACCAGATGGGGCCCGCACACCGTGCGGGTGCGCCGGACGAGTTCCGCCAGGTAGGGCCGCAGTTCGGTGGGGACGGAATGCGGATCTTCGCGAGGGTGGACCACAGGTCCAGTATCCACAGCGCGATCCGGGCCGCCGCACCCCGCTGTGCACCCATACATCCCTTATTGTGCCTTTTGTCGTAAAGCCTTCGTGGACGGGACGGAGTCGGGGACGTGGCGTTCGCGGAGTCGGCCGGTGGCGGCGAGCCCGCGTCCTCTCCTGCGCCCGGCCCGGTGTCCGGCATGCGGTACTGGATCCCACTGCTGGCCGTGTGCGCCGGGTACTTCATGGTGATCCTGGACGTGACGGTCATCAACGTGGCCGTGCCGGTGATCGGCCGGGAGCTGTCGGCTTCGCTCACCGGCATCCAGTGGATCACCGACGGGTACACCCTGGCCTTCGCCGGGTTCCTGTTGAGCGGCGGGGCGCTGGGGGACAGGCTGGGCAACCGCCGGATCTTCTGCACCGGCGTGGTGGTGTTCACCGTGTCCTCGGCCGCGTGCGCATTCGCACCGAGCGCCCCCGTCCTGATCGCCGCCCGGGTGGCGGAGGGCCTCGGTGCGGCGTTGATCGTGCCCGGCTCGCTGGCCCTTCTCCAGCAGGCATACCCGGCTCCGGCCGCGCGCTCGCGGGCCTTCGGGGTATGGGGCTCCATCGCGGGCATCGCGGCCTCGGCGGGGCCGCTGCTGGGCGGGCTGCTGGTCTCCACCGTGGGCTGGCGATGGGTGTTCCTCATCAACCTGCCCGTCGGCCTCGCCTGCCTGATGCTGACGCTGCGCCATGTGGCGCCCTCCGACCGGCTCACCGGCCGGGCTCTGGACTGGCCGGCGCAGTGCGCGGTGGTGGCGGCAGTGGCCTCGCTGACCGCCGCGCTCAACGAGGCCGGCCGGCGTGGCTGGTCCGACCCCGTCGTCCTCGCCGGGGTGGGTCTGTCCGTACTGGCCGCGATGGCGTTCCTGGTGCGCGAGCGGCTGGCCCGCTCGCCCGCCGTTCCGCCGAGCCTGCTGCGCTCGCGTGCGCTGGGCGGCGGAGCCGTCATCGGCCTCCTGTTCAATTTCGGCTTCTACGGCATGGTGTTCACCGCCAGCCTGGACTTCCAGCATCAGCGCGGCTACAGCGCCCTCGTCACCGGCCTGGCACTGTTCCCCGCGGTGGCGATGACCATGTTCGCCTCCGTACTGTCCGGGCGGCTGGCCCGCACGACCGGCGACCGTCCGCTGGTGTTCACCGGCATGCTTCTGGCGGGCCTGGGGCTGGCCGGCTGGGTCGCGGCGGGAACCGATCCCGCCTACCCGCTGCTGGTGGCCCCGATGATGGCCGCCGGATTCGGCACCTCCTTCGCACTCACCGGCTCCGCCTCCACGGTCATGGGCGCCGCGCCCCCGGCGTACTCGGGGACCGCCTCCGCCCTGTTCAACACGACCCGCCAGCTCGGAAGCGCCATCGGCGTGGCACTCGGTGGCACCCTGCTGGCCACGGCCGCCGACTACGGCGAGGGGCTGCGCACCAGCATGGCCATCGGTGCGCTTGCCTACCTGGCCGCCGCGGGTCTGGCATGGTTCTGCGTACCGCCCAAGCCCAGGGACGGGGCGCCCGATGCGAAGGCTCGCACATCCCGCTGAGCGGTTGCCGATCCTCATTACTGAACGTCGCGCATGCGGCTGCCTGTCGTCGACGACTCGTCGCACGCTGATAAAGCCAAGTGACAATTCGTGGCCGGTGTTTGGCGCCGTTTCGGGGCTCATTAGCTCGACCTGTCATTCAGCCGAGCGGAACCGTTGATTCGCCGGCCCAGCGGCTTCTGTCTCTGTCGTTGGCAGGATGCGCGCGTCCGTGTACGCGCCGATGGCCGGGGTCCGCCCCGCGCACCCGCCCGTGGCCGAGGCGGGTGCGGAAGCCGAGGCGGGTGCGGTCGCTCCGTTCCGTGGGCACCGTGCTCACCTGCCGGAACGCCGTGGTGGATCGCCGGTCTCGATGACGGTTCCTTCGGCCTGTCGGGCAGCGGCTTGTCTCTGCCGCCGGAATCAGGTCATCGCGGCGGCACGGTCATGGGCCGCGGGCCACGGTCGAAAAGCCGCCGTTCCGGCGGTCGTTCGGCGGTCTCGCTCGTAAACATGACCCACCTCATATGTCGGCTGATTGGCCGGATAACGAAATGGTGAACGTGCCGGACGAACCGGACCGGGCGGACCACGGCAGGCGACCGGCCCTGGCCGTGCGACCGGTCCCGATCACGTCGGATCGTCAGCGTAGCCCCTCTGTGCGGTTGAATCGTGCACGAATGCCCGAATATAAATCGTGATGAAACGGTCAAGAAGTGGCCGCTCTTGCGGCGGACGGCCGGGACTAGCATGCGACCCCGTGCGGCGGCAAGGGCGCCTACGTGGGATTGGCCAGATCGAAATGCATGATCCATTTAGGCTGAAACTAGTTGCCTGAACATCATTGCCGCTCCGGAAGAGGCCCGGATACCGTAAATGCGGGCCCCGTACGACGCGAAAATGCGCAGGGAAACAAATTTCTGCCCGGGGTCCCTTTCGCTGGACCCACCACTCCGGTATAGCGCAGTAAATGAACGAATTGCCGCGGGTTTTGCCGCGCCGTCATGGCGTTTCGGAAACCCGGCTGGCGGATGCGGCCTCGCCGGAGGCCGGGACCGAAATGAGGGTGATGCACAGGTGGATGCTGTCTTCGTCATGCCCGGAACTGTGGCCGCTCCGCGCGGGGGCGTCCTTCGCGACCTCCACGACCGTTACGAGACCGTCCGTGACGCACTGTCCCGCATCGACAAGGCAGCCGCGGGCCTGGGGCTGCCCGACATCAGCACCAGGCTGATCGAGGACAACGGCACGAGCGACCGGCGCGGTCCCGAGGTCCAGTATCTGGAGATCTTCGCCGTCAGCCTCGCGACGCACCACATGCTGGTCGCCGAGGGCATCCAGCCCATCGCGATCGTCGGACAGAGCATCGGGGAGCTGTGGGCCCTCGCCGCTGCGGGCCACCTGCCGGTGGAGGACGCCGCGCGGCTGGCCGTCGCCCGGTCCCAGGCGCTGACCCGGCAGAGCTGGCGGGGGAAGATGCTCGCGGTCGGCGTGGACGGTCGGCGGGCGGAGTCGCTCGCCGGGCTGATCGACCATCCCCACCTGGTACTGGCCTGCGAGAACGCCCCTCGACAGAGCGTCATCAGCGGGCCCGAGGAACTGATCCGGCATGTGGAGCGGGTCGCCGACGCCCTCGGCTGGCCGAGCCTTCCCCTGGACGTCCCGCACCCGACGCACACTCCGGCGATGGCGCAGGCAGCACGGGATCTCCGGGCCACGGCGCCGAGGGTCGCGTACGGTTCCGGACGCTGGCGGGTGCGCTCCCCCTGGTTGGGACGGGACGTCGGCGACGACGACCCGGTCGACCTCGTCGCCGGCGCGCTCACCGCCCGGGTCCGGATGCTGCAAACGGTCCGCGAGCTGCACGCGGCGGGTGCCGACATCTTCGTGGAGTGCGGGGAGTGGCCCGTCGTCACCAAGTTCGTCGAGGCGTCGATCCCGGGTGTGCGGTGTGTCGTACCGCTCAGCGAGAGCGATCCGGTCGGAGCCGTCCGGGCGTTGGCCGAGGACCCCGCGGCGATCGGCCCGTTCTCTTCGCGCCCGCCGGTGCGGCCGAGCGAGAGGCTCCTGCCCTCCGCGCGAGTGAGCGCGCCCGAGTCGGCCGACCCGCCTTCGGCGGTCGCCCTCGCCGAGGCGCCGGCCCGGGTCTCCGCGCCCGTGCCCGCCGCCCCGGCGTACTACGCGGAGCCCGCCGCTCCGGCTGCCCCGCCCGCTCCGCCTGTCTCCGCCGCTCCGCCCGCTCCGCCCGTTTCCTACGCCCCGCCCGCTCCGGTCACCGTCGATGCTCCAGCCGCTCCTGTCACACCGGTCGCTCCTGTCACCCCGGCCGCTCCGGTGGACGCGGTCGCCCAGCCGTCCGGCGGGCTGGACTACGAGACGGTGCTGGCCGAACTGCGCACGCTCTACGGTGACTTCCTGGGCTACCCGCCGGACCTGCTCGGTGAGGACGACGGTCTGGAGTCCGAGCTGGGCGTGGAGTCGCTCAAGCAGGTCACCCTGCTCGGCCGGGTCTCCGAGCGGTACGACCTGCCCGATCTGAGGTCGGACACCTCGCTGCTGACCGCCGGTACGCTGCGCCGGATCGCGGAGGGCGTCGTACAGGGCCGGGCGGAGGCCGCCGGGTGACGGACGACAGCCTGCGGGGCAAGATCGCCCTCGTAACCGGCGCCGCGAAGAGCCTCGGCGCGGACATCGTGCGCCGCCTGGCGCAGGGCGGCGCCCATGTGATCGTGAACTACTTCCACTCGGTCGACCAGGCGAAGCTGCTCCAGGAGGAACTGGAACAGGCAGGCCATAGCTGTGAGTTCATCCGCGCCTCCGTGGCCAAGACCAGCGAGATCGACCGGATGTTCGACCTGATCCAGGAGCGCCACGGTGGCCTGGACATCCTGATCAACAACGCCGCGGGCGGGGCGTTCCTGCCCCTGTTCGACATCGACGACACCTACTGGCAACGGGCGTGGTCCACCAACGTGATGGCGGCCTACCACTGTTCGCGCCGGGCGGCCGAGCTGATGACGGGACGCGAGGGCGCGAGCATCCTGTGCCTGTCCAGCGTCGGGGCGCACCAGCCGGTTCCGGGCTACGGTCCCGGTGGTGTCACCAAGGCGGCCCTGGAGTCGCTGGTCCGCTATCTCGCGCTGGAACTGGTCGGCCAGGGCATCCGGGTCAACACCGTACTGCTGGGCTCCGTCGCCAGCGAGATCATCGTGAACCTCGACGGCCCGGCGACGGTCGGCGGCGCGGATGCGGTCGACGAACTGATGAACCGCACCCTCTCGACGCCGGAGGCGGCCCGGTTGATCGTGCACCTCCTCCACGAGGACGCCGGTTTCATCACCGGGCAGACGCTCGTCGCCGACGGTGGTATCAGCATCGGCGGGATGCAGGGCCTGCGACTGCACAGCAGACTGGCCGACCAGGTGAGCAAGCCCGCCCGCCGCCCGGCCCTGGCGGCCTCGGTGTCGTCAGCGTCCGCGCCGTCCGCGGACGTAGCGGCCCCCGAGCCGTCCGCGTCCGCACCGGCCCCCGCGCCCGCGCCGTACGCACCCGCGCCAACCGCGGCCGTACCCGCGCCAACTGCGGCCGTTCCCGCGCCCGCAGCCCCCGCGCCACCCACGGCCGCACCGGCCCCCGCACCGCCCCCAACACCCCGACCAGCGGTGACCCCGGTGTCGGACAAGGCGTCGGACAAGGCATCGGACGAGGTGTCGGACGAGGCGGCGGACCGGACGCCGGAGGCCGATCCCGGTGCCGTCGCGGTCGTCGGACTCGGCCTGGCACTGCCCGGGGCCAACAACACCGCCGAGTTCTGGGACCGGCTGCGGGAGGGCGTCCTGCTCTCCAGCGAGCCGTCCGCCTTCGACCTGAAGCACTTCTGGGCTCCCACCCGCGAGGAGACCGACGCCTTCTACGTCCGCGAGGCCGGATACCTCCACGACTTCGTGCCGGACCCCGCCTCGATCGCGGAACCGGACGGGAACATAGGACACCCCGGCTGGCCGCGGACCACCCGCTGGCTGCGGCACTGTGCCGTCCAGGCGCTGGCGGGGGTGCGTCGGCGTCCGACGGATCGCTGGCTCACCGCGACCACCGGCATCCACGACCAGACCGGGCTCGGCCCCCAGGGCATCGTCCTCGGCGACGAGTACCGGCGCATGGTGCGCGAGGCGATCCCCGCCGACCGGGACGGCGACTGGCTGGCGGAGCTCGCCGATCACGCGATCAGCGCGCAGTACGGCGGTGACGGCGGCGACCCGCAGTCCTATCTGCCCGCGTCCGTCGTCCGCAACGCGTTGCGCGGGCTGATCCCCGGTGACACACAGCATCTGACCCTCGACGCGGCCTGTGCCAGCGGGCTGTTCGCCCTGGACGCGGCGGTCAAGGCGCTGCGCGAGGGCTCCTGCGACGTGGCGCTGGCCGGTGGCACCTCGGTGATCGAGCCGATCGGGTTCACCCTGTTCTGCCGGGCCCAGGGCATCTCGATGAGCGGCCGGGTACGGCCCTTCGACCAGGCCGCCGACGGGACCCTGATCGGCGAGGGCGCCGTCGCGCTCGTCCTGAAGCCGTACGCACGGGCCGTCGAGGACGGCGATCGAGTGCTCGGCGTCATCCGGGGCACCGGACTCGCCGCCGACGGGCGCGGCAAGGGCATCCACGCCCCGGCCACGCGTGGGCAGGAGCTGGCGATCGCCCGTGCCTGGGCCGACGCGGGCGTCGAGGCGGACGACGTGGACTGGGTCGTGGCGCACGGCACCGGAACGCCGGTCGGCGACGAGATCGAACTCCGTTCGTTGCTGTCCCGCCTCGGGCCGGGCGAACGGACGTGTCTGCTGACCTCGAACAAGCAGGTCTTCGGGCACACCGGGGTCCTGGCGGGCCTGGTCTCGGTCGCACACGCGCTGGTCGCCCTCGAACGCGGAGCGGTGCCCGGCCAGCCCGTGGTCACCGATCCGCATCCGCTGCTGGGCGACGGCGAGCGGCTGACCGTGCCGGTCAAGGACGCGCCCTGGCCGGCCGACGGGGCGCGACCGCGCGTGGTCGGGGTGTCGTCGTTCGGCCTCGGCGGGGCGGATGCGCACGTGGTCCTGTCCGACCACGCGCCACGGTCCGTCCCGGCGCGAAGGCAGGGCGTCGACGTACGCGACGACAGGGAGGAACTGGTCGTCGTGGGCTGGAACACCCACCTTCCCGGCATGGAGCCCGACCAGGTGCCCGCCTGGCTGCGCGGCGACGGGCCGCTCCCGGAGCCCGATTTCGGCACGCCGTACCCCCTGCCCTCCCCGCGTGATGTGCGCATCCCGCCGCTGACGATGCGGCACATGGACGCCGCCCACCTGATGGTGCTCCAGGCGCTCGGCCCGCTGCTGGAACAGCTCGGCGAGCCGGGCACGAGCCTGCGGCCCACCACGGCGATCGTGATCGGCTCGACCCTGCCGACCACGCACAACACCCAGGCGGCGCTGCGGGTGCACGCCGCCGAGTGCGCCACCGCGTTCGACCTGCTGCCCGACCCGGCACAGGCCGAGGTGCTCAAGGAGTACCTCGCGAAGGGCATGGCGGAGGCCAAGGGGGTGATCCCCGGCGATCTGAACGAGGACGACTTCACCGGCGCCGTCTCCTGCATCCTGTCGGGCCGGGCCGCCAACTACTACGACTTCCAGGGCCTGGGGACCAGCGTCTACTCCCAGCGGGACTCCGCGCACACGGCCGTCGACCTGGCCCTGCGTCAACTGCGGCACCGGGCCTGCGACCTCGCCCTGGTCGGCGCCGTGTGCCTGCGGCCGATCAGCGGCTGGGACCGGCACCTGGCCCACTTGGTGCCGGAGGGCCGGTCCATCGCGGAGGGCGCCGCGGTCCTGGCGGTCACCCGGCGCTCCACCGCGCTGGAGCACGGACTTCCCGTGCTCGGCACGCTCTCCGCCGAGGTCGCCGTCGCCGACCCCCGGCAGCCGGTCACGCCCTCGCACGCCCTTCCCGTGCTGGCCGGCACCGGACACACGTATCTCTCCCTGGACGCCCTGCTGACGGTTCTCAAGGCCGTCGTCACGGAGACGGACACCGTGGTCCGCCCCGCCGCCACCGGCTCGCCGCTGATCCGGTTCACCCCGCCCACGGGCCCGCGGGACGCGCTCACCGGCTCGGAGCAGGCCGAACCCGTAGGCGCCGACCCCGAACGCGCCGAATCGGAACGCACCGGTTCCGCGCACACCGGTTCCGCGAACGCAGTGTCCGCGAACGCAGTGTCCGCGCGCCCCGACCCAGCCCCCGTCCAATCCGTGCACGCCGCGTCGGAACCGGCCGATGTCGAACACGCCGAGGAGTTCACCGGCCGCCGTCAGACCTTCCGGCTCGTGCCGACCGCCCCGCCACCGGCCGAGCCCGCCACGCCGTCGATCCCGCCGGGCACCGTCGTCGTCACCGACGCCCCGGACCTCGCCGCCGCGGTCACCGGACCGGACACCGCCGTCTGGTCACCCCGGCCGGGCGTCGCGGGCGCCGCCCATGTGGCGCCCGAGGACGGTCCCGGCGCGCTGACCGGCCTGCCGTTCGTCCCGCGCCACATCCGGGTGCTGTCCCGGCTGCCCGTGGACGACGACGGGTGCGAGGAGGCCGAGGCCGCCCGGATGGAGGACCTCCAGGACCTCGCCTTCACCACGCTCCAGGCGGCGCTGCCCGCACTGCGCTCCGGCGGCTCGCTCGCCGCGCTGCTGCTCGGAGCGGTGCCGGACGATCTGCCGCCCCCGCTGAGCGGGCTGTTCACCGGTCTCGTCCGCTCGGTGCGGGCCGAGGTGCCGCAGTGCGGCGGACTGACCCTGATCAGCGACGCGGCGGACGCGGCGACCGCCCTGGACCAGTTGGCGCGGGCGGGCGCCGCCCAGGTGCCCACCCACACGCTGGCCTGCCGCGGGGACGACTGGCTCGCCCTGGCCGTGGCCGACGACCCCGTCTCCCCGTCCGACGGCGCCCCGCTGCCCTCCGGCGCGGTCGTGGTGGCCTTCGGCGGCGCCCGGGGGATCACTCCCGAGCTGCTGCACGAGGTGGCCCGCGGCACCGACCGGCCGTATGTGTATGTCATCGGCCGCACCCCGCTGCCGGACACCGACGACTCGCTGCCATCGCAGGCCGAGTTCATGGCCGCCGAGCGCCGACGGCGTCCCGACGCCTCCGTGCGCGACCTGCGCCTCGCCTACGAGAAGGCCGAGGCGCGCCTGGAGGTGCGCCGTACGGTGCGACGGCTGGCGGAGCTGTGCGGCCCCGACCGGGTCCACCACCGCGTATGCGACGTCCTCGACGCGGAACGCACCACCGCCGTCCTCGGCGAGATCCTCGACCGGCACGGACGGATCGACCTGCTCATCAACACCGTCCTCGACCTGCGCTCGCGCGCGCTGCACGCCAAGACCCTCACGGACTTCCGGGCCGTGCGGGCCACCAAGGCGACCGGCTACCGCAACCTCAAGCGAGCCCTGGCCGGACGTACGCCCTGGATCTGGTGCAACTTCAGCACCCTGGCGACGCTCGCCCCCGCGCCCGGCGACATCGACTACTGCGCCGTCAACGAATACCTCGCGTACGCGAGCGCCAGGGCACAGCGGCACGGGCCGGCGGACCGTCATGAGATCGCGGTCCTGTGGAGCGGCTGGCGCGAAGTCGGCGTCGCCAGCAGCGTCACCATGCGGGAGACCCTCAAACGCAACAAGATGGACGCCTACATCAGCACCGCGCAGGGACGCGCGCAGTTCCTGTCCGCGGTGACCCGGCCGCCCGCCAACGGAGTGGCGTTCTTCATCCGGGAGGAGGAACGCGTCCTGCTGGCCCGGCGCGGCATCAGCACCCACGGCTCCCGCGTCGAGCCGCGGATCGAGGCTCCGGACGCGCCGGCTCCGGCCCCGCCGGATCCGGCGCTGACCACACCGCTGCTCGACGGCGTGCTGTACCGGGGCGACGACTGGGCCGTGTTCACCAAGACCTGGGATCCGGGCACCCTCGCCGAGCGGGACGGGCGATGGATGCGGCACCACCAGGTCAACGGTGAGTACACGCTCGCGGGCACATTCACCCTGGAGGCGGCGGCCGCGGCGGCGGCCACCCTCTGCCCCGGACTGCGGGTCACCGGCTTCCGCGGTCTGGTCTGCCGGTCGTCGATCACGGTCCGGCTCGCCGGGCCGATGCGCACGGTCGCGGTGGAGGCGCGGGTCGTGAGCCGTACGGGCGGCCGCGCCGAGGTGGCCGTCCGGATCACGGCACACCGGCTCGGCAAGAACGGCAAGGTACTGCGCTTCAACGACCTGCTGTGCGAGACGCGGGTGCTGCTCGCGGACCGTTTCCCGGCGCTCGCCGGACCGCCCGACTTCTCGGGCCACGAACCCGAACCCGACTTCGCGATGCCGGTGTACTCCCCGGATCCGCCGATCTCGCTCACCGGACCGTTCGCCGGCACCGGTGACTACGCCCGGGGGCCGGACGGCAACAGCGCCAGGTTCCGTCTGGACCACGCCGCCTGGGCTCCGGTCCTGGCCGGGATGACCGTACCGGCGATCCTGCTGGACGCGATGGTGCACCTGTTGCTGCTGCCGCCGCGCGGTGACCTGCCACCGCTGGTCGGTCCGATGGCCGGCCTCGACGAGGTCGACCTGGGCGGCCCTGGCGACGACTGCCGGCTCAGCGCGCTGCATCCGGTCATCCGGCTGCACTGCGACTTCGCCACCGGGGAGCTGACCGCGCTGACCGGTGACGGGCAGGTGCTGGCCCGGATATCCGGGGTCAGCGCACACGCCCTGGACCACAGCGGAGAACTCGTCCGGCCACGCGGCGACGCGCCACGACCGGTCCGTTCCTGACAGCCCGGGTCCTGACAGCCGATTCGTGACAGCCGAGGAGACAGCAGTGTTGTGGCAGGACATCACGATCGCCGGGACCGGTGGGTGGATACCGCCGATCCGGCAGAAACACGAGCCGTGGGACAAGCCGGTGGACAACGGACCGCCCTCCCTGGTCGCGCTCAACGGATTCACCTCGGCCGCCGTCTCCACGGACAGCACGCCGTCGCAGATGGCCGCCCGCGCCGGTCTGAAGGCGCTGCGCCACGCGGACGTCCCGGGCGCCGATCTGAGCCTGCTGGTGCACGCCAACTTCCAGGACGAGGACCACTACGCGCCCTCCGCCTATCTGCTGCGGGTGCTCGGCGGGCCGGACACCAACGCGATCGAACTGGGTGCCGCCAGCGACGGCGGGGGAGCCGCGCTGGTCACCGCCGCCGAACACCTCACCGCCAAACCGGCCGCGAAGGCCGCGCTGGTGACCGCCGGTGTCCGGTTCCGGCCCGAACGGTGGGGCCATGTCTCGGAGATGGGGCATCTGGCCGGTGACTCCGGCGCCGCCGCCGTCCTCACCCGGGGGACGGGCTTCGCGCGGCTGCTGGCGACCGACCAGGCCGCGCAGCCGCAACTGGAGGTGCTGACCCGGGCCCGGACGGCGGCCGACGGCAGCGGCCGGCCGCTCCTCGTCGAGGAGACCGGGTTCATGCCGTACATCGACGCGCTGCGGCAGTCCACGCGCCGCTGTGTCGAGACCGTCCTGGAGGAGACCGGTGTCCGGCCGGAGGGCATCGCGCGCGTGGTGCCCATCGCGATCGGGGCGGAGGTGCTCGACCTGCTGCTCGGCGGTGCGCCGCTGGGCCTGCGGGCCGCCGACACCAGTTGGACCTTCGGCCGGCACCTCGGCCACTGCGGACCGTGCGACGTCCTGCTCGCGCTCGACCGGCAGTTCCGCTCCGGCACGCTGCGGGCCGGAGATCGGGTCCTGGTCGTGAGTTTCGGGCTCGGCTTCCGCTGGACGACCGCCCTGCTGGAGATCACCCGCGATCCCGTCACCGCGGGGCCGGCCGGCCACTCAACGAAGAAGTGAGGTTCTCCATGACAGACACGAGTACGGCCTCCGCCGGGTCGGTGCCGCTCGCCCCGCGGGCGTGGCCGCTGCTGGGCCACGCGCTGCCGCTGCTCCGTGATCCGCTGGCGTTCATCATGTCGCTGTCCGGATACCGCGAGATGGTCCGCGTCCGGCTCGGCCCGAGTTCCGCCGTGATGATCTGCGATCCCGACCTGACCCGGCAGGTGTTCCTGAACGACCGGACCTTCGACAAGGGCGGCCCGATCTACGACCGGATCCGCGAGGTGATCGGCGACGGCCTGTCCACCTGTGCCTATCCGCTGCACCGGCGGCAGCGCCGGCTGTGCCAGCCCTCGTTCCACCCGACCCGCCTCGCCGGTTACGGCGCGGTGTTCGCGCGGGCGGCCACGGCCAAGGCGGGCTCCTGGCGGGACGGCGACGTCCTCGACGTCACCCAGGAGATGATGACGCTCACCACGCGGGCCACCATGGAGACGATGTTCAGCGGCGCGCTGCCGGCGGAGACCATGCGACGGTGCCTGGCCGACACCGCGGTGATCGTGAGCGCCTTCTTCCGCCGGATGATGACGCCGGCCCTGCTGCGGCGGCTGCCGACCCGGCAGAAGCGGCGCTACGACGACGCCCGCACCCGGCTGGCCGCCACCATCGCGGAGATCATCGCCGAGCGGCGGGCCGATCCGACCGACCACGCCGATCTGCTCTCCACGCTGGTCGCCGCGGTCGACGAGGAGAGCGAGGACGGCCGGCGGCAGCTCAACGACGCCGAACTCGCCGACGAGGCCCTCACGTTCTTCCTCGGCGGCATGGAGACGACGGCCATCACCCTGGCCTGGGCGCTGCACCTGCTCGCGACCAACCCGGACGTCCAGCACCGGCTGAAGGCCGAGACCGACCGGGTCCTGGCGGGCGGGAAACTCGACCCCGCGCATCTGCCCTCGCTCGGCCTTGCCTCCCGGGTGGTGACCGAGACACTGCGGCTGTATCCGCCCGCCTGGATGATGACCCGTGTCGTCCGGGAGGACGCCGAACTGGGCGGCGTGCACTTCAAGGGCGGCAGCACCATCGTGCTCAGCCCCTACCTGCTGCACCGCCGGGCCGACCTCTACGACGAGCCCGACCGGTTCGACCCGGACCGCTGGCTCGACGGCCAGCCCGACCGGGCCACCTACATCCCGTTCGGCGCCGGTGCCCGTAAGTGCATCGGGGACCAGTTCGCCCTCACCGAGGCCATCCTGGCGCTCACCGCCATCATCGACCGCTGGGAGCTTTCCCCGGTCGGCGACCAGCCGTTCCAGCCCAAGGTGGAGACCAGCCTCAGCTCACGCGGACTGCGCCTGCGGCTCACCGAGCGGCGGTCCTCCGGCGCCGGCGACGCGGAGCACGGCGCCGCCGCACCGGTGTCCGCCTCCGTCCAGTCGTCCACCCAGCCGGGCGCCGCCGCCTGCCCGGTGCAGCACGGGAAGTGATCCCATGAGGCCCCACCTCAAGCCCCTGGTGAAGCAGTTGCTCGGCTCGCGGGAGGTCAGCCTGCACACCGCGGAGCCGGCCGACGCCCTGCACGCTCCCTCGCGGCCCTATCCGAACGGGTGGTTCTGCCTGGCCTTCAGCGACGAGCTGCGAGCCGGGTCCCTCACCACCCGGCGGCTCGCGGGCGCCGAGGTCGTCCTCTACCGGACGGCGAGGGGTGTGCTGCGGGCGGTCCGGCCGCAGTGCCCGCACCTCGGAGCCCATCTCGGCGTCGGCGGATCGGTCGAGGGCGAGGACATCGTCTGCCCCTTCCACCGGTTCGCGTTCGACCCGTCCGGTGCCTGTGTGCGCACGGGCTACGACCAGCCGCCGCCGAAGGCGTCGCTCACGCAGTACCCGGTGTGCGAGGCCAATGGCTCGGTCTACGTGTGGTGGCACGCCCTCGGCATGCCCCCGCAGTGGGACGTCCCGCTCTTCCCGATGGACGACCGGCAGCCGTTCAGCCACGGCACGTTCGACATCGCCGGTCATCCGCAGGACGTCATCGAGAACGCCTTCGACTGGGGGCATCTGCCGGCCCTCCACGGTCTGGAGGAGGTCGACATCGAGGGCCTCCCGGTGACGGGGGAACCGGTCAGCACGGTCACCGCGACCGCCCGCAACACGATGATGCGCGGGTTCCACCAGTCCTACACGCTCACGGTGATCGGACTGGCCACCATCGCGGCGCGCACGATCCTGCCCGCGGGCGCCGGAAGCCTTTACGTGATGCTCCACGCGACCCCGACCGCCCCGGGGCGGATGCAGGTCCGCTTCGGCACCAAGCTGGAGCTGAACGGACTCCCGGGCGTGCCGGACTGGCTGGGGCGCCCGGCGGTGCTGCCCCTGGCCCGGCTGCTCAGCGAAATCCTGCAACGGGTGGGCAGCGTCGACACCGGCGCGGACCTGCTGATGTGGCACCACCAGGAGCATGTCGCACGCCCTCGGCTCGCCAAGGGAGACGGTCCGATCGGCCGGTACCGGCAGTGGGCGCAGCAGTTCTACACGGAACCCGCGGGTGACCTGGTCCCACCACGGCCCGAGCGCTCGGAGGCGAGCCGCTCGGAGGAGTGAGGGCCCCGGGGCGGACCGAAGGCGCTTCTACGAGTACGAGGGAGAAAAGGGCATGGCCATGTCATCGGACCGTGCGGTTCCAGAGCCCCTGGGCGACCCCGGCGACATCGAGACGGAACTACTGCGGTTTCTCGAACTGCGTACCGGGAAAACCTGGCTGGCCGACATGGACGTCTTCGGCTCCGGCGGGCTGTCCTCGCTCTTCGCCATGGAGCTGGTGGTTCACCTGGAGCGGACGTACGGCATCGCCGTACGCGGCGCGGACCTCCAGATGGACAACTTCAGGACCGCGCGCAGCATGGCCGCCCTGGTCGGCCGCCTCCGGCGACCGGCCGTGGGCGGCTCCGGCGCATGACGCGGTGGCCGCAGTGGCCTCCGCGGCCACCGAGCCGGTCGGCGACCGGGCGGCCGACCCGCCCACGTCGGGCGGCGGTCTGCGTGAGACCGGCTGCCGGCTTCAGCCTTCCGCGGTGTGTGCCGTGCCCCTGGTGCGGATGCGCTGGCGGAGAAAGAGAGCGGCGCGATCCAGTGCCTCGTCGGCCTCGTCCAGGGCGCCGGCGAATGCCTGGAAGACATGCGGGACGTCAGCGGTGATGTCGAGGATGACGTCCACTCCGGCCTCCCTCGCGCGCGTGGCCATGCGTGTCGAGTCGTCCAGGATCATCTCGTTGGTGCCCGACTGCAGGAGCATCGGGGGGAAGCCGGTCAGATCGGCGAGGGTGGCGGGGCTGAGCATGGGCTGGTGCGGGTCCTGTCCCGCGAGATACATGGCTCCGGTGTGTTCCAGGCCCTCGCGCGTGAAGAACGGGTCGGTGCCCGCCTTGCTGTCCATGCTCTCGCCTGTCCGGGTCATGTCGAGTCCGGGGGAGAACGCCACGATCGCGGCGGGCATGGGCAGGCCCGCGTCGCGGGCGGCGAGGCAGGCGGTGACAGCGAGTCCGCCACCGGCGGAGTCCCCGGCGAACGCGATCGCCGAAGGGGCTTCACCGCTGTCGAGAAGTGCGCGGTAGGCGCTCAGCCCGTCCTGGATCGCGGCTGGGAACGGGTGCTCAGGGGCAAGCCGGTAGTCCAGCGAGAACGCCCTGAACCCGGTTTTGGCCACCAGATTCCCCGTCAGCGACATCGCCGTCTCCGGTGAACCGACCACGTAGGAGCCGCCGTGAAAGTACAGGACCGTCCCGGCCTTCGGAGCGCCGGCCGTCTCGACCAGTACCGCGGGCTGGTCGCCGAGCGTCGCGGTCCGGGAGCGGATCCCAGCCGGGACGACCATTCCCGCCATCATCGCCCTGAACCCGGTGCGGAGCTCCTCCACCGACCGAGGGCCCTGGGGGTGGGGTCGCCGGATCATCGCGTCGATCTCCGCGCGCTGTTGCCTGCTCATGGTCGCCTCCATCGCATGTATATGCCCAGGCATTGTATGCCCAGGCATGTAAGTTACGATACATGCCATGGCATCCAAGTCGAGTAGTGGCCGGGTCCACCTCCCGGGCTTCTTCGCCGATCTCGTCCGCTGCGAGACGCGCCTCTACAACGCACTGAACGACCGCCTTCGCGAGCGGCACGGGATCGTCACCTCACAGTTCGAGTTCCTGCGCTTCCTGCGCGACCACCCTGGGTCCCGGGTGGCAAACCTCGCTGCCGAGTTCGCCATCGGGATCGGCGCGACCAGCAAGGGCATCGACCGCCTGGAGAAGCAGGCATGGGTCATGCGGCGAAACAACCCATCAGATCGCCGCTCATCACTGCTGGACCTGACCGATGACGGCCTGCGACTCGTCGAGGCGGCGGAGGCGACCTTCACCGAAACCCTGGCCGAGCTGACCGCGGGCACCCTCGACGGCCCCTCAGGGCTCGCCGCCGTACGGGCCCTTTCGGCGCTGCGCTCCGTGCTCGAACGCGACCGGATCGGCCTGCCCACAGGCTGACCGGCATGACGCCCGTCGTGCGTTCAGGCGTCCATGGGCGGCAGCCCGGGCAGCAGCTTCTCCAGCGTGATGGGGAAGTCGCGGACACGCACACCGGTGGCGTTGAACACCGCGTTCGCCACCGCCGCACCGGACCCGCAGATGCCCAGCTCACCGATGCCCTTCGCGCCGAGGACATTGGCCTTGTCGTCGTATCCGTCCAGGACGACCGCCTCGACATCGGGGATGTCGGCGTTGACGGGCACCAGGTATTGCGCGAGGTCCCGGTTGACGAAGGCGCCGGAGCGTGGGTCGACGACGGCCTCTTCCTCGAGGGCGGCGCCGACGCCCCAGATCATGCCGCCGATGAGCTGCGAGCGGGCCGTCTGCGGGTTGAGCAGGCGGCCCACGGAGAACACGCCGAGCATTCGCCGCAGACGGATCTCGGCGGTGTCCGCGTCGACGCCCACTTCGGCGAAATGGGCTCCGTAGGTGTGGATCGAGTAGTTGGTGTAGTTGGGCTCATCGCCCATGAAGCGGGTCTCGCCCTCCGCCGCCACACCGCCCGGGTGGTTGCGTGCGACCAGCTCGCTCAGTGGCTCCGACGCGTCACCGATGCGGACGTCGCCGCCGGAGAACACGGCGTCCGCCGGATCCAGGCCCCGTAGCGCGGAGCGCGCGTCGTCGTGCGCCTCGGCCAGCAGCTTCTCGCGCAGCGTCGCGCACGCCCGGTACACCGCGGTGCTGGAGTTCGCGGCGCCCCATGAGCCACCGGATCCCCAGCTCGTGGGGTTGTCGGAACGCCCGAGCTCAACGCGCACCCGGTCGGCCGGCAGGCCGAGCCCGTCGGCCGCGACCTGAGTCAGGATGGTGTACGTGCCGGTGCCGATGTCGGTCATGTCCGTCTGGACGACGGCGGTGCCGTCCGCCTCCAGTCGCACCCGCGCCGCGGTCGGCCCCTGGAGATGCACCCGGATGGCGACGGCCATCCCGTAGCCGATCAGCCACCGTCCCTCGCGCCTGCTCGAAGGAGTGGCGGGGCGGTGCTCCCAGCCGAACCGGCGCGCGCCTTCGCGCAGGCATTCGACCAGATGACGGTCGCTGTACGGCACGCCTCGTTCGGGGTCGAGGGCGGGCTCGTTGCGGATCCGCAGCTCGACCGGGTCCATCCCGAGCGTATCGGCCAGCTCGTCCATCGCCGACTCGATCGCCAGCAGGCCGGGCTCCTCGCCCGGCGCGCGGACGTCCGTCCCACGCGGCAGGTCGAGCGGTGTGAGCCGGTGACTGGTGAGCCGGTGGGGCGCGGCATAGAGGCTGCGGCTGGTGGCGGCGGTCTGCTCGGCGTACTCCACGTCCGGGTTGGTGTGCATGGTGACGTCATGGGCGATCGCGGCCAGCCGTCCGTCCCGCTCCGCGCCCAGTCGGACCCGCTGGCTCGATGTGGAGCGCATGCCGATGAGCTGGAAGATCTGCTGCCTGGTCATCGCGACCTTGACCGGGTGGTCCAGCTCGCGAGCGGCGAGCGCCGCCAGGATCGTCTCGGAGTGGATGCCCAGCTTGGATCCGAATCCGCCGCCGACGAAGGGGGAGAAGACGTGCACCCGTGCCGGATCGATCCGCAGCGTGTTGGCGATCGATGCCTGCGCCGCGTCGACGATCTGGGAGCTGACGTACACGATCAGGTCCTCGTCACGCGGTGCCACCAGGCACGCGTTCGGTTCGATGGGCATGGAGAACTCATACGGCGTCGTATAGAGCTGGTCGACCTTGACCGCCGCGCCATCGAACCCGGCATCGAAATCGCCCACTGACGTGTCCGTGGGCAGTCCGGCGTTGACGGTTTTCGGGACGTACGCCTCCCCTTCGTGCTCGGCGAAGGCGAACCGCCCCCGCCCGCCCGCGTACTCCACCTCGATGAGCTCGGCCGCCGCCCGGGCCTGCTCGAAGGTCTCGGCGACGATCAGCGCCACCGGCTCGCCGTAGTAGTGGATGTCCGGGCCGGTCAGCACCGGCTGGGCGCGCCAGTATTCGAACGGAATGGACTCATCGCGGATGCCTTGCTCGGGGGCGTTGAGATGCGTCATCACCATGCGCACTCCCGGTGCGCGTTCGGCGTCCTCGGTGTCGATCCCGATGATGCGGCCCTTGCCGATGGTCGCGCCGACGATGAACCCGTAGAGCGGTTGGCCGGCCTCCCAGTGCTCGTAGGCGTAGGCGGCCCGGCCGGCGACCTTCAGCGGGCCGTCGACACGCTGCATGGCTTGCCCGATCATCTCGCCTCCTCAGCTCGCCCGGGCCGCTTGCGCCAGCGTGCGGCACAGCGTGCGCTTGGCCAGCTCGATCTTGAAGTCGTTGTCGCCCCGCCCGACCGCGTCGCGCATCGCCGCCTCGGCCGCGTCCCGATAGGTGGCCATCGTGGCCGGACGGCCCGTCAGCGCGCCCTCCGCCTCGATGGACCGCCACGGCTTGTGCGCCACTCCGCCGAACGCCACCCGCGCCTCCCGGATCGTTCCCTGATCGGCCGAGACGATGGCCGCCACCGACACCAGCGCGAACTCATACGACGCCCGGTCGCGCACCTTGCGGTAGATCTGCCGGCCCGGCGGAGGCGAGGGCAGCGCCACGGCTGTGATCATCTCGTCGGGAGCCAGCACGGTCTCGATCTGCGGGGTGTCGCCCGGCAGCCGGTAGAAGTCCGTGATGGCGACGCGGCGCACCGAGCCGTCGGCCCCGAGCAGCTCGATCTCCGCGTCGAGCGCGGCCATCGCGACGGCCATGTCCGAGGGGTGGGTGGCGATGCAGGAGTCGCTGGCGCCGAGGATCGCGTGTATGCGGTTGAACCCGCCGATCGCCGCGCAGCCGGATCCGGGGTTCCGCTTGTTGCAGCCCGCCGCCGTGTCGTAGAAGTAGGGACAGCGCGTGCGCTGCAACAGATTTCCCCCGGTGGACGCCTTGTTGCGCAACTGGCCCGAGGCGCCCGATACCAGCGCCTCCGACAGCGCCGGATAGCGCGTGCGCACCCGGGAATCGGCGGCCACATCGGAATTGCGCGTCTGGGCGCCGATGCGCAGTCCGCCGTCCGGCGGCTCCTCGATGTCCCGCAGCGGAAGCCGGCTGATGTCCACCAGATGGCTCGGGTCCTCGATGTCGAGCTTCATCAGGTCGAGCAGATTGGTGCCGCCGCTGATGAACTTCGCGCCGGCTCGCGCCACCGCGGTGACGGCGGCCTGGGTGTCCGTCGCCCGCTCATAGGTGAAGGACCTCATCCCGGGCCTCCCTGCGCGCTGTCGCGGATGGCCGCGACGATGTTCGGATAGGCGGCGCACCGGCAGATGTTGCCGCTCATCCGCTCGCGGATCTCGTCATCGGTCAAGGTGATCCGCGGCGCGGCCACCTCGGCCGTGGCGTGGCTGGGCCAGCCCGCCGCCACCTCGGCGAGCATGCCGACAGCCGAACAGATCTGGCCGGGAGTGCAGTAGCCGCATTGGAAGCCGTCACGCTCGAGGAAGGCCCGTTGTACGGGACCCAGGTGGTCGGGATCGCCCAAGCCTTCGATCGTCACGATCTCGTCGTCCTCGTGCATGACGGCGAGCGTCAGACAGGAGTTGACGCGCCGGCCGTTGATCAGCACGGTGCACGCACCGCACTGGCCGTGGTCACACCCCTTCTTGGTCCCGCTCATGCGCAACTGCTCGCGCAGCGCGTCGAGCAGTGAGGTCCGCGGATCCACCTCGAGCCGCCGCACCTGATCGTTGACGTTCAACGTGATCGCCGAGAGGGGGGCCGGCTCGCCCTGGCTCCGCCTCATGGCGTCCGTATCCGAAGCGCTCATCACGGCCCGCCTTCCTCACTAGGTGCGGAGGTCACCCCGGATGCGCGGCGCCACTGCCGGGCGCGCCCCCGCGGCCCGTCGCTGCTGCCCGGGCACGCTCCCCTGTCCCCAGCGTCTCGCAAGTACGCGACCGTCGCACCGCGAGGATTTCGTCGCCGGCGGCTCGGCCGCCACCGGCTCCGCGGCCCGAGGGAAGTGACAGTGTGTGGTGTGCCTGTCGCCTATCGTGGTTGCGTGCGCGGCCGTCGAGCGGAGTCGGGGAGACTCGGCTGTTTCCTGTGGTGGCTGCGGGGATACAGTCCGGCCAAGGTCCGGATGGGTACCAGGGGAGGGGCTGGTGTGTTCGAGGTCGTGACGGTGAGTGCGCTCACCGCGTTCCTCACCGCGGTGGGGAACGGCGCCGCGGGGGAGATGGGCAAGCAGATGCTGCTGTCGACGGGCGCGCTGGTGAGACGGACCCTGGGGCGGGAGACACCGCTGCCGGCCACCCCGGAGGGGTGGCAGGTGCTGGCGAGGGAGACGCATGCGCGCCTCAGCGGCGATCCGCGGCGCGGTGGTGAGTGGGCCATTCTGCTGCGGACCTTGCAGGATTCCGAGGTGGCGCTGCGCCCCGGTGCCGGACTGCCGCCCGCCACCCGCGACTTCACCGACCGCCAGGTCGTCCTGCGGCGGCTGAAGCGCGAGGCGACCCGCGCCGCGGCGGGGCGGCCACGCGTCGCGCTGTTATACGGGCCGCCCGGGATCGGAACCAGCGCGGTGGCTCTCCACTGGGGCGCCGACCAGATCGCGCACTACCCCGACGGGCAGTTCTACGTCGACCTGCGCGACGCCGCCGGGGAGAGCGGACTGGAGCCGTCCGCCGTCGTGCTGCGCCTGCTGGGGCAGATGGGCGTCGAGCCCGAGGAGATCCCGCCCGCGGAGTCGGCGCGGGTCGAGCTGTACCGGCGGCTGCTGGCCGGCCGCAGGGCGTTGGTGGTGATCGATCACGCTTCCTCGGCCGCGCAGGTCCGCGGCCTGGTCCCGGCCACCCCGGAGGTCCTCCTGCTGGTGGTCGCCTCCGGCCCGGCCTTCGCACTGGAGGCGGAGCGCATCGCCGTACCGCCGCTGAGCGACCGGGACGCGGTGCGGATGCTGCGCAAGGTGGCAGGGCCGGAGAAGGTGGCGCTGGCCAAGTCCCGGATGCCGTCCCTGCTCGGCCACTGCGCGGGCAACGCCTTCGCCCTGAAGGCCGCGGCGATGAGCCTGCTGGCCGAGGAGCCGCCGCTGCCGGAGGACATGGCCGAGTCCACGGCACGTCATCCCGTACACGGCATGGTGCGGAGCGCCTGCCGCCGCCTGCGGCCGGACACCGCGCGGCTCTGCCGGCTGACCGCTCTGGGCGGCTGGCCCGCGATCGACGCCCGGCTGGCGGGGGACACCGCGGCCGTCGGCCAGGAGGAAGCCGCGGGGATGCTCGCCGAGGCGGCGGACGCACAACTGGTGGAGGCCCTGGGCGATGGCCGGTACCGCTTCCGGCCCGAGGTGCGTCGCGTTCTGGCGGACACCGCCGCCCTGGAACACGGGATCCCGGAGTGCTCCGCGGCGATGTCCCGGGCCCTGGACGGGCTGCTGAACCGAGCGCTGCACGCCGCGCACGCGGCACTGCCGCAGAGCTGGCGGACCGAGCCGGCACCGGCGCACGGCACTGCCTACCGTGACGAGGCCGAGGGCATGGCGGCGCTGCTGGCCGAGACCGGAAACGTGGTCCGGGCGGTGTCCGTGGCGGAGGAGTACCAGCACATCGACACGGCGATGCGGATGGCCCGTGCGCTGTGGCCGGTGCAGCTCAAGGCCGGGTTCTGGGACGAGGTGCTGCCCGCCCTCCGGATCGCGGCCCGGTGCGCCGAGCGGCATCACGCGGATCCCCGCATGGCGGGTGCGCTCCACTTCCAACTGGGCCACTGTCTCGGCGAGTTGAGGCGGTGGGACGAGGCCGACCGTGCGGTGCACACCGCCGTCGGGTGTGAACGCGCCGCGGGACACGTACGGGGCGAGGCGTCGTCCGTCGAGATGCTGGGCCTGCTGAATCTGAACCACTGGCGGTACGACGCGGCGTACGAGCGGTTCGTCGAGGCGGAGCGCGTCTACCGGCGGATCGCTCCCGGCCAGGAGGGCGCGGAGGACCTGCCACGTGCCCTCGCCCTGGCCGAACGCCACCAGGGGCGTGCCCTGCGCGGTCTGGGCCGGCTGGAGGAATCCCGTGCCCGTCTGGAGACCGCGCGGGACTTCTTCGCGGAACGGGGCGAGGCGTACAACCAGGCCCGTGCGCTCACCGACCTTGCCGAGACGCTGCACGACGCCGGTGACGACGCCGAGGCGCTGACGAAGATCGCCGAGGCCGAGCGCCTGCTCAACCCGGAGCGGGCGGCCCCGCATCTGGCGCATCTCGCCCGTCTGCGGCTGCGCTGCCAACCCCCGCGCTAGCGGGCATCACCGCCACCGGGTGCACGCCGCCGGCCGTGTGCACCCGGAGCGTCGTCCCGCCGGGTGGCACGGTCCGGCCGTCCGCCAGCCAGGCGTGCAGCGAGGAGGCGTACGCGGCCGGGTCGGCGTCCGCGCCCGGGCCCGCCTCGAGCTGGAACACGCCGTGATCGCGGCCGCGCACCGTGCACCGGTCCGGCCCGCTCACATACACCGCGAGCGCACAGTGCGGATGCCGGTCCAGCACCTCCGCGCTCCACTCCTCCGGGCCGCCGAGGCGGGGGTCGTCCGGCTGCCCCTCGCGCACGATCACGTCGGCCAGGGCCAGGTCGCCGGGGTCCCGGGTGTCCTCGTGCACGGCGAGGTGTGTTTCGCCGGTCGCATCGTACGGGTGCCCCGTGGTGCGCTCGATACGGACCTCGGTTCCCTGCACACGGGTACGGACGTTCAGGGGAGCCGTGCGCCGTGGCGGATCGTACGGTGGCAGGGGCAGCGGCTCCAGCAGCGCGGGGGCCGCGGGCTCGGGGAGATCCATCAGGCCGTAGAAGAGCCGCCGCAGCAGCGCCGCCGAGGCGCCCGGGGCCGAGCTGGTGAACTCCGCCGGACCGGCGAGCGGCCGGTGCCACGCCAGCAGCTCCTCGAGCTGATCCCGTGGCGGGGCGTGCGGATCGAGCCGCGGCGCCTCCCGGACGAACGTGGCGAGTGGCGCCGCGGGATCCAGCCTGTCCTGTGCGGCGGACGCCAGCAGTACGGGGATGCCCAGCGCCGCGGCGTAGTAGGAGACCGCCCCGAAATCCCCCACGACGACATCCGCCGCCAGCAGGGCCTGCCGCCATGCGTGCACGGGGTCGATCAAGGTGAGGCCGCTGCGGTGGGCCCGGTCCAGCCACACCCGGATCTGTCCCGGGCCGTGCCCGTACCAGATGTTCGGATGCAACACGGCCACCAGCCGGTAGTCGTCGGCCGGCAACTCGGCGGCGAGCCGGGGCAGCAGACTCGGCAGGACGTCATGGCCACCGCCGTTTCCGAACAAACCCTCCGGATTCCAGGTGGAGTTGAGCACCACGAGCCGCTGACCGCGCCGCACCCCCAGGGCGCGCCGGAACCGCTCACGGTAGTCACGGCCGGCCAGCAGGCGGTCGAAGCACGGGTCGCCCGCGAGGACGGCCGCCTCCTCGGCTTCGGGGCATACCCGCCGCAACCGCTCCAACTGCTCCGGATGGGACAGCACGAGGCCGTCCACGAAGGGTTCGCCGTTCGCGAGCAGCCACTCCGGTGACAGCCCGAACGTCGGCTCGCGGCCTCCGGCTTCCGTCACCGGCAGCTTCTTGGTGTATCCGACACCGTGGGACAGTACGGCTAACTTGCCGCGCAGCCGGTCGAGTTGACCACCGAAGCTCGCGGAAACCGCCAGGTCCACCGGTGTCGCCAGCGCCTGCTCCCAGGGCAGCACGGGCAGACCCAGCTCGGCGAACAGCTCGCGGATGCCCCCTTGGAAGGCGGATGACTCCGTCGACGTGGCCAGCAGTTGCACCCGAAAGTCGTCGTGGAACAGCGGCAGCACGTCCAGCAGGCGTCCGGCGGAGGTGACGTTGTGCACCACCAGCAGGACACGGCGAGGAGTGGCCCGGCTGGCCCAGCGATCGGAGCCCTCCCCGACCGGGACCCGTATCGCCAGGGGATCGGCTGCCCCCACTCGCCACCTCCTGCTGGTCACGCGATGTCCTCGGTATGCCGGATCACCCTAGCCAGGTGATCGGGCGCACGGTGAGGCCCGGCCGCACCTGGTGTTCCACACCACCGGCACGGCCGGGAACGCGAAGCACGGATGACGTTCCCGGTGGGCCGCGAACGCCACGCCGTGCCCGGCGTGCTTTCCGCCGTATCGTGGGAAGAGTCCACCGGGGACAGCGCCTCGCACAGATCGTGCGGGGTGGCGGGCCCCGGGCAGGCGGCGCCCCGAAGGCGGAAAGGAGCGCATCGGAGATGGACCAGACGAACCCAGTCCCGAACCCCGAGCGCACTCCCGGACTACGGCCCAGCGTGGGCGTGCCCCCGGGGGAGACCCCACCGGCCGAAGACGGCCTCTCGGAAGCGGGCCCCCAGGAGACGTACAACCCCACGAAAGGCTGGTCGAAGGGCCCCACGATCATCATTTGGGCCTTTGTGGTGCTGTTCGCGGCCTTCTGCGTCGCGTTCGCGATCGTCGTGCTGTAGGCGACCGGGGCGAGCCGAGGTGTCCGCTCGCGCGACGGCGCGGGGGTGTCCCACTACCTCCGGGACGAGGGCGAGCTGTGGCAGTTGCGTGAGTACATCGCGCATCGGTCGCCGTATCCACGAACTCCTGAAGCGCGAACCGGGACTGGCCGCGGACGTGGCGTTCGGCGTCGATGCCACTGTGTTCCTGGAGGACCGCCTCGCCGAGGGGCTTCTGGGCGCCTGGCGGAAGGGCCGGTCCTCACTCCGCGCCCCGCTGTGATCCGGGCTGTCCCGCCTCCCCGGACTCCGGCTCGGGCGCCGTCGCCAGGGTGGTGCGGCCCGGCAGTACGAACAGCGCCACGGCCGCGCCGACCAGGGCCGCCGCCACTCCGACGCTCATCGTGACGGACTGGGCGTCCGTGAAGGCCGAACGGGCCGCCTCGGTCAGCGCCTCGCCATCCGGGCGGTCCCGGGCGTGCGACAGGGTGGCGCCGAGCGAGGACATCGCGTCGTCGGGCAGACCGTCCGGCAGCTTGCCCCGGTAGACGGTGGCGAGCAGGCTTCCCAGTCCGGCCACGCCCAGAGCGATGCCGAGTTGCTGGTGGGTGTCGTTGAGCGCGGATCCCATACCGGCCCGTTCGGGCGGCACCGCCCCCAGCACCGTGCTGGTGGCCGAGGGCCCCGCGATCCCGGATCCGATACCGGCCAGCGCCAGCCCGACGGACACCGTCGCGTAGCTGCCCTCCTCGGAGAGCGAGGCCAGCGTCACGAATCCGGCGGCGGTGACGGTGAATCCGGCGACGATGCAGGCCCGCGGCCCGAACCTGGCCGCGGCCCGGCCGCCCACGGTCGAGCCCGCCACGACCCCGGCCGCGAGCGCCACCGCGGCCAGACCGGTCTCGAAGGCGCTGTAGCCCAGTACCAGTTGCAGATACTGGCTCAGCACGAAGAGGGTGCTGCCGGTGGCGATCGTCATCACCGCCACCGCGAAGCCGGCCCCGGAGAACCGCCGGTCGCGGTAGAGCCGCAGATCGACCATCGGCGTCGCGGAGCGGTGCTGCCGTACGCCGAAGCCGATCAGCGCCATCAGCGCCACCGCCGTCCCGCCCAGCACCGCGGGCGCGGTGTACCCGTACGCCGGGGCTTCGATCAGGGCCCACACCAGGCCGGTCATGCCCGCGGTGACCAGAACCGTGCCGAACGGATCCAGCCCGCGGCCATCGGGTGCCCGTGTCCGGGGCACCAGCCGTACGACCCCGAACAGGGCCACCGACACCACGGGGATGTTGATCAGGAAGACCCCCGCCCAGCTCCACATGTCCACCAGGGCGCCACCGAGCAGCGGCCCCGCGGCCATGCCGACGGAGGCGACCGCGCTCCACACCGCGAAGGCCCGCGGGCGCTCCCGTTCGGGGAAGACCACGACGAGAACCGCCAGCGTCGCGGGCATCACCAGCGCCGCGCCCACTCCCATGAGCGCCCGCATCGCGATCAGCCACCACACCGACGGGGCTGCCGCGGCCAGACCCGACGCCGCTCCGAAGACCAGCAGCCCCAGCACGAGGGTGCGCCGCCTGCCGTAGCGGTCGGAGAGGACACCCGCGGTGATGAGGAGCCCGGCGAAGACCACGACATAGGCGTCGATCACCGCCTGGAGCTGGTCCGTCGAGGCGTCGAACGCGTCGCCGATGGCGGGCACCGCGACATGCAGGACGGTGTTGTCGATGACGATCACGAGCAGGGCGGCGCATAAGGCCACCAGGATCGCCCACCGGCGCGGATGGCCTTCTTCGTCCCTCATGTTCCTCCCTCGTTCCACTTCTCCAACGCTGTTGGCATCTATCCAACACTGTAGGATTGATGGAACGGTGAGGGCAACGGGGTAGGCTGCGGCCTCGTGAGTGCGAAGCCGAACGGGACTGAGGGAACGAGCGGGAACAAGGGAAAGACGGCGCTGGACAACGCGCCGGGAGCGGTGTGGTTCCGCGCCGAGAAGGCGTCCCGCCCACGTCCTCAGCTTTCACATGAGCGGATCATCGCCACCGCCGTCGAGCTGCTGGACCGCGACGGCGTACAGAAGCTGAGCATGCGCCGGCTCGCCGAGCGGCTCGGCGCCCACGCGACCAGCCTCTACTGGCATGTGGCCACCAAGGACGACGTCCTCGACCTGGCCCTCGACGCCGTCTTCGCCGAACTCGACCTCCCCGAGAAGCACAGTGCCTCTTGGCAGGAGGACACCGAGGCGTTCATGACCGGCCTGCGTTCCGCCCTCCTGCGCCACCCGTGGGCCGCGGCCCTGGCCAACTCCCGCCCCCTCATGGGGCCCAACGCCCTGCGCTCCTCGGAGTTCGCCTACACCGCGCTCACCACGGGCGGTTTCGAAGGGGTCCACCTGTCGTCCGCCGCGGCCACCATCACCCACTATGTGATCGGCTCCGCGTCCTCCGAAGCGGTGTGGCAGCAGCGCTCCGACGAGGCGGCGACCCGCTCGGCCGTGGACGCCCACATCCGCGCCCACGTCGACGAATACCCCACTCTCGCCGGTCACTTCCCCCTTCTGGAGGAGGACGACTGGGACTCCCACTTCCACCGCGGCATGCGCCTGCTGCTGGCCGGTCTCACGTCCCCCGACGCTCACGCGTAGGCGGCTCGACGCACCAGGACACCGACCACGCCGACGCGCCAACGAAAGGAGCGGTCATGACCGCCCCGGCCCCGACGCTGATCGAGGCGGCCCGGCGCCTCGCCGACGAGGTGTTGGCGCCCGGCGCCGAGTCCGCCGACCGCGAGGGCGTGTCCCCGGCCACGATCGCCGAGGTCAAGAGGTCCGGGGTGCTCGGGGTGGGCGGACCGGCGGCGTACGGCGGGGCGCAGGTGGCGGACGCGGTTGCCCGGGAGGTCGCCGAAATCCTGGCCGGGGCCTGCTGTTCCACCTACTTCGTGCAGGCCCAGCACCACAGCCCGGTCAGGATGCTCGCCGCGGGCGACTCCCCGGCGCGCGAGCGGCTGCTGCGGCCGCTGTGCGACGGCACGCTGCTGTCCGGTATCGCCTTCTCCCATCTGCGGGCCTTTCCGCGCAAGCCGGTGCGGGTCACCCGGGTCCCGGGCGGCAGGCGCTTCGACGGCCGGGTGCCGTGGTACACCGGCTGGGGCCTGAACGATGTGATGCTCCTCGCCGGGGTCACCGACGAAGGCGAAGCGCTGTTCGCCTTCGCGGACGCTCGTGAGCAGCCCGGTCTGCGGCCCACACCGCAGCTCCAACTGGCAGCGCTGACCGGCACCCGCACCGTCGGCCTGGAGCTGGACGGCCTGGTGGTGCCCGAGGAGGACGTGGTCTGGAGCCGTCCCTACGAGGAGTGGGCCATCGCGGACCGACCGAAGAACACCAACCCCAACCCGGCCGTGTTCGGCGTGGCGGGCGCGGCCCTGGAGCTGCTGGAGGCCGCCGGGGACGCGGAGGCGAAGGAGACGGCGCAGGTGCTGGGCGAGCGGCTGCGTGAGGTGCGCCGGGAGGCGTACGCGCTGGTGGACGAGGTGCCGGCGGGCGAGCGGCTGACGGACCGGCTCGCGGTGAAGACCCGGGCCTACGACGTGCTGCGCGCCGCCACCACCGCGGCGATCGTCGCGGGCGGCGGCCGGGCCTTCGGCCTCGGCAGCCCCGCGCAGCGGCTGGCCCGGGAGGGCCTGTTCCTGGTGGTGCAGGGCCAGACCGCCGACGTCCGCAGCGCCCACCTGCGGGCGTTGCGTGGGTGACCCGCCGTCGCGGTCCCAGATGTGATCGGTGTGCTTCTGAGGGGTGCGGGCAAGGCCACGTACGGTCCGCGCTCGCGCCGCCTACTCCAGGCCGGACGCCCCGAGGATCCCCCGGGTGGCCGTGTCGTCGAGGCTCCGCCCCAGCAGCCGCAGGATCTCCGTGCCGTGCCGCAACGTACCGCGTTCGAGGGAGCGCCGGGCACCGGTGTCCAGCTCATGCCACAGCAGGGGATCCGCGATCAGGACGCCCATGTCGAGGGCCACCCGGTGGCCGTAGACGTCTCGCAGGAGCAGCCGGGTGGCGATCCGGCCGCCCTGCCACACCCCGGTCAGGGCGTCGGTGCGCACCCGGCGGACGCGTACGAAGCCCCGTACGGTCAGCCAGCCGCCGCCCGCCGTCACCCGCGGTGGCCGCAGCACGGTGAACGCCACCACCGCGAGCAGCGCCCACAGATCGGCCCGACCCACGGTGAGCCCGCCCGAGGCCCAGTCGAGGAGCGTCGTCACCCCGCCGAACGCCAGCGCGAGACACACCGCCCACCGCCCGTCCGCACGTGGACGGCCACTACGGGGCGTCCGGGCGGGCCCGCCCATCAGCCGTTCCATACGGGCACGCTAAGCGGGGCACTGGGCGGGCGGGAACGCGCCCTGACGCGCCCTGACGCTCCTCTTACGCCGCCGTGATGACCTTTAACGGGGCTTTGGCGCTCCGCCGGTGTCTCTGCCGGCGCCTCAGTCGGTGTCTCCGCCTGTGTGAAGGTGGCCGGACCCGACGCAGCCGGTCCGGCCACCCCGTTTCACCCGGTGAGCTCCTTGCGGATGTGGTTCGGCATGAAGGCGGAGGACTCCCGGGCCCGTTCCTCCCAGGCGAAGACACAGGCGGTGGCCACGCCGGGTGGAAGGTGTGCGGAGCGCTGGAGGGCGCGACGCCGGAGCCGCGGGAGGCGGTGCTGGATCCGAAGCTGACGGTACGGGGCACCAGCGGACCGCCCCCGGAGGGCATCGGCGCGGGAAATCGGTGACCGTTACGCATTCGCCGATGTCCATGCTAATTTCCGGAAAGCCGCGAGTAAGCGCGCAATGCGGCCGCACGGAGATATTTCGCGTGACGCTATCGGCGGCCGGAATGGATGAACGCGATCCCGGCTAGCCGAAGTCGGCGATCAGCTCGTGGAACAGATCGTGCACGGCGTGGGCGGGTTCCGACAGCGGCTGATGGTCGGAGGTGCAGAGGGACAGCTTGACCTGGATGGCCGGATCGACGATCCGCCGTACCTCCAGGTTCCGCACATCGAGGATGGCGCGCGCCGCCGACCAGGGCAGCACCGTCGCCCCGAGGTCGGCGCCGACGGCGCTGACCAGGGTCAGGACCGATTCGAGCTCACCGATCACCCGGGGCTGGAGCGATGCCTGCTGGAACGCGGCATCCACGACCTGGCGGATGGTGTGGATACGGCTGGGCAGGAGCAGACCGACGTCGGCCAACTCCTTCAGCGACACCTCATCGTCGCCACCCGGAGTGTTCGCGCCCGGCGCGGCGATCAGGAACAGATCCTCGGTGCGCAGCGGCTCGAACTGCACTCCCCGTAGCGGACCGGCCCCGTAGATGAAGGCCATGTCCATCCGGCCGGTCATGATCGCTTCGCTGATGACCCCGCCGAAGTTCTCGTTGATGTGCAGCAGGATGTCGGGGTAGCGCTCGCGCACGCTCCTGAGCAGGGGAAGCGCAAGGGCCGCCCCCATGCTGTAGGGCGCCAGCCCCACCGAGACGCTGCCGGCCGGGGCCCGCCCGGACACATCGACCGCCGCATGTGCGAGATCGACCTGGCGCAGGATGAGCTGTGCGTGCCGGTACAGCGCCCGGCCCGCCTCGGTCGGCGCCACTCCGCGCTTGCTGCGGATCAGCAGTTGCTGTTTGAACTGGGCTTCCAGCATGGAGAGTTGCTGGCTGAGCGCGGGCTGGGCGATATGCAGGATGTCGGCCGCACGCGTGATGCTCCCGGCGTCGACGATCTTCACGAACGAGTAAAGACGCCTGGTGTCCATGGGTGGCCCTCCAGCCTGAGCGGAGTCTCATGGTAGGCCCACGGCGTCCGCCGGACGGTGGCCCGCGTGAGCCACGTCATATCCAGCGGTGATTACGTCACATGGAACGCGTATTTGCCGCCGCCCTACAACGGGATTAGGTTCACCGAAACGCGGATTCAGGGCCGCTCGGCCACGGAAACCGTGTCATTCCAAGTCAACCGTGGGAATGGTTACGACCTTGTCAACGCCGTGAACGCACACCGGGAGCGGGCGCGGACAAGCCAAGTCCACTGAGCCGAAAACGAAGAAGTGGCGACGTCGCCTTTTCTTCCTTTTTCTGGAGGACGTCATGACGTATTTGGTCGATCTCGTGGCAGATCTGGGCGAGGGGTTCGGCGCCTACACCATGGGCGACGACAAAGCGCTGCTCGACGTGGTGACATCGGCCAATATCGCGTGCGGATTCCATGCGGGAGACCCGCGGATCATGGACGCGACCGTCCGCCACTGCGTCCGGCGCGGCGTCGCCGTGGGCGCACACCCCGGCTTTCCCGATCTCGTCGGATTCGGCCGCCGTGCGATGGACCTGACCCCGGACGAGGTCCGGACCGACACGCTGTACCAGATCGGCGCGCTGCGGGCGTTCGCCGCCGCGCATGGCACCCAGGTGCGCCATATCGCGCCGCACGGCCGCCTCGGCAACCTGGTGGCGACCCGGCCGGACTACGCGCAGGCGGTGGCCGAGGCCGTGGAGTCGCTCGACCGGTCGCTGATCGTCCTGGCCCAGGACGGCGCGCTCGCCGACGCCGCCCGTGCCCGTGGCCTGCGGGTAGGCATCGTCGGGATCGCCGACCGGGCCTATCGCGACGACGGCACGCTGGTGCCCAGAAGTGAACCGGGTGCGGTGATCCACGACCCGGGGGAAATCGCCGAGCGGACCGTCCGGATGGTCACCGAAGGGGTGGTGCGCGCCATCGGTGGCCGTGGCCTTCCGGTCGCATGCGACACCGTACTGCTGCACGGCGACACCCCTGGGGCCATCACGCTCGCGCACCGGATACGCCGCGAACTCCTCGCCGCCGATGTGCAGATCACCCCATTGACGAACGTCCTGGACGCCAAGGTCGGCAGCGCCGAGGTCGCCAGTACCAAGACTGCCAGGAGCGCCTGAGATGGGCGGCGACGACATCGTGATCGCGGACTGCGGTGATTCGGCCGTCGTCGTCAAGGCGATGGGTGACCCCGCCCGCGCCTGGCAGACCGTGCACGCTCTGGCCCACGCGTTCGAGGCGGCCCGGCCCGGCGGCGTGTACGGCATCGTGCCCACGTACGACTCGCTGCTGATCGAGTTCGACTGTTTCCACACCGATCACACGACGGTCCGGCGTGCCCTGCGATACGAGGCCGACCGACTCGGCGAAGGAGCCTTCCCGACGACACCTTCCCGGCGCTTCGTGGTGCCGGTGGTGTACGGCGGTGAACACGGCCCCGATCTGCCCGTCGTCGCCGAGCAGTTGGGGCTGACCGAGCACGAGGTGGTGGCGTTGCACTCCGCCGCTCCGCTCACGGTCCGCTGCCTCGGAGCCCCGGCGGCGGCCCCGATGATGGACGGCCCCGCCTTCCCGAAGCCGGTGCCGAGGCTTGCCTCGCCACGGACGAGCGTCGTGCCCGGCTCGATCGCGGTGGCCGGACGGCAGGCCGTCATCTCGCCCATGCCCTCGCCCGGCGGCTGGCCGCTGCTGGGGCGTACGCCACTGCGCGTCCTGGACCTCGACGCCGAGCCACTGGCTCCGTACCGGCCCGGCGACACATTCCAGTTCGTGCCGATCGACCCCGGCCAGTGGGACGAGCACGTCGGAACACCCCTGGCGGCTGCCCATGGCTGACACCCTGACCGTCCACCGTGCGGGCCTCGCCACCGTGCAGGACCTCGGCCGCTTCGGCCACTCCCACTACGGGCTGCCGGTCAACGGAGCACTCGACCAGCATTCCGCCCGCGTCGCCAATGTGCTCGCCGGAAACGACGAGGGAGCACCGCTGATCGAGATCACCGCACTGGACTTCGGCTGCACCCCCTCGGCCGATGTGCTCATCGCGGTGACCGGCGCGCCCGCCGAGGTGACCGTGGGCGGCGTCCGGCGGAACCAGTGGGAGCCCGTGTCGGTACGCGCCGGGGAGACCATCGCCATCACCGGCGTCCGGCTTGGCCTGCGGGTCTACCTGGCCATTCTCGGCTCGGTGGAGACCCCGTCCCTGCTCGGAAGCTGCGCCCCCGACACCATCCTGGGCTTCGCGCACTCCCTGCGTGGCGACGATGAGCTGACCTTGCGCACACCCTGTCCGCCGATCGATCACCCGGTGTTCCGGATACCGCTGTTCCGGCTGAACGTGCCCGTCGCGCGCTTCGGCGACGCGTGGACGATCGATGTGACCGAAGGGCCCGACCACGAGGAGTTCGGTGACACCGCCGAGCGGCTGTTCCGGTCGGCGTTCACGGTGACCCCGCGCAGCAACCACATCGGGCTGCGCATGAGCGGCGACGTACCGCGACGGGTGGCGAGCGGGGAACTGCTCTCCCGGGGAGTGCCCGTCGGCGCGGTCGAGGTGCCCGCCGGTGACGAACTGCTCGTCCTGCACCGCGGCCGCGGCGTCACCGCCGGATACCCGGTGCTCGCCGTGGTGACGGCGACGGGCCTGTCCGCGCTCGGACAGGCCCGACCCGGCCAGTCCGTTCGCTTCCGGCGCCGCACGGTCGCCGAGGCCGTGAGCGCCTACCGAGCCCAGCGACACGCCATCCACGCGCTCAAGGCCCGCGTACGCACGGCCTTCGAAGCCCTGCGCATCCCCGCCCCCGCCACGCCGTAAGACCGCCCCCCGCCGCGACATATGACGCCCTCCCGCCCCGCCACGCCGTAAGACCCTCTTCCGTCCCCTCCTAGCTGTGAGTGATCCGTCCCCGCCAGCCACACCCCGCCAGCAGAAGAGAGACATCATGACCGCCGTCGCCGCTCACCCGGTACCCAACGTCGTCGATCCGAGAACCGCGAAGAAGGTGACGCTCGCCGGCTGTGTCGGCATCTTCGCCGAGCTCTATGACAACGGCATCTTCGGCTTCATGGCGGGCACTTTGGGTGCCGTGTTCTTTCCGGACGCGACCCATGCGGTACAGG
The DNA here is from genome assembly GCF_047218265.1 of Streptomyces sp. CY-1. Taxonomy (NCBI): domain Bacteria; kingdom Bacillati; phylum Actinomycetota; class Actinomycetes; order Kitasatosporales; family Streptomycetaceae; genus Streptomyces; species Streptomyces sp. CY-1. The sequence continues at coordinate 543,847 of NZ_CP178393.1, read as the reverse complement.
TGCAGCTCGTCTTCCTCGGATACGCCGTCTCGTTCTTCTTCCGTCCCCTCGGCGGCATCATCTGCGGCCACCTCGGTGACCGCATAGGCCGACAGCGGATGCTCGTCTTCGTCATCATGCTGATCAGCGTGGCGACGGCGGCGATCGGCCTGCTGCCGACGTACGCGAGCATCGGCGTGGCCGCGCCAGTGCTGCTGATCCTGCTGCGTGTGCTCCAGGGATTCTCCGTCGGCGGCGAGGCATCGGGTGCGATGACCTTCCTCGCGGAGCACGCCCCCGAGGGCAAACGCGGCCTGTACACCAGCTACGCCCAGATCGCCTCCTTCCTCTCCCTGCTGACCGGAACCCTGATCGCGGCGGGCATGACCGGCGGCCTCGGGGCGGACGCCATGGAGTCCTACGGCTGGCGCATACCGTTCCTGCTGGCCATTCCGCTGGGCATGGCCGGGCTCTACATCCGCAGGCGCATCAGCGACACGCCGAACTTCACCCGGCTGCGGGAGGAGGGCGGCCTGTCCAAGAACCCGCTCAAGGAGGCGTTCTCCTCCTCCGAGCACCGCCGCGCCATGCTGCTGGCCCTGTTCATCCCGCTCATGAACGGATCCGGCTACTACGTGCTGTTCAGCTATATGCCGACCTTCATGAGCGGTGAGCTGCACTTCGGCAAGGTGCAGAGCCTCCTCGTCACCGCGGCCAGCCTGGTGGCCATCTCGCTCGCCATCCCGTTCATGGGCGCACTGTCCGACCGGATCGGGCGGAAGAAGGTGCTCATGGGGGCCGCGATCGCCATGGCCATCGCCGGTATTCCCTGTTACCTGCTCATCGGCACCGGCAATGTGGCGCTGGCCGTTCTCGGCGCGTGTGTCATGGCCGTCATCTTCGCGGGCCACACCGGCGTCATCCACATCCTGCTCGTCGAACTCTTCCCCACTCGGGTGCGGTACTCCGCCTACGGCCTGGGCTACAACATCTCGTCGGCCCTCTTCGGGGGCACCGCGCCACTGCTGATGGCCTATCTCATCAGCCGCACCGGGAACGTCACCATGCCCGCCTTCTATGCGGTCATCACCGCTCTCGGCACGCTCATCGCGGTCTCCCGGGTGACGGACAAGGCACATCTGCCGCTGCGGGACGCGTGACGCCGGGCCGCGCCACCACCGGAAGCACCCCGCCAACCCCGCCAACCTCCAAGGAGTGAAGGCCACATGCCCTTTTCCGACTACAAGACCGCACTGGTGACCGGTGCCTCCACCGGTATCGGAGCGGTGGTCGTCGAACGGCTGACGAAGCAGGGCCTCGAGGTCCACGCCCTGGCCCGCAATGTCGAGCGGCTGGACGACCTCGCCCGGCGGACCGGCTGCGTTCCGCACGCCGTGGACATCACGGACACCCCCGCACTCACCGAGGAGCTGCGAGGCATCGATGTCGACCTGCTCGTCAACAACGCCGGCGTATCGCGCTCCGGAAACATCCTCACGGCCGACGAGTTCGCCATCGACGAGCAGATAGCGGTCAACGTCCAGGCGGTCCTCCACCTGGTGCGCCTGGTCATGCCGGGGATGGTCGAACGCGACCTCGGACACATCGTGAACATCAGCTCCATCGCCGCCGTCTACAACTTCGGCGGAAACACCATCTACCACGCTACCAAATCGGCCGTGCACACCCTCTCCCGCCAGCTCCGGGTCGACGGATACGGACGCCGTATCCGGGTCACCGAGATCTGCCCCGGTCGGGTGGAAACGGAGATCTTCGGCCGGCTGCTGGGCGATATGGAAGAGGCGCAGCGCCGCTACTACGACGGCTATGAGTCGCTGAAGCCGGAGGACATCGCGGACGCCATCGAGTTCGCCGTGGGATCACCGCGGCACGTGAACATCGGCCATGTGGAGATTCTGCCCACCTTCCAGGTGCCCGGTGGCCTCAACTTCGAGCGGAGGACGGACTGATGAGCACCGCGCAACGGGTGAGGCGCATCAAGCCCTCGCCGAGCACGGCGGCCGCCCAGCGGGTCCGTGAGCTGAAGGCCCAGGGCCTGGACATCCTCGACCTCACCGTGGGCGAGCCCGACTTCGACACCCCCGCCCATGTGAAGGATGCCGCGATCGAGGCGATGCGGCAGGGCGCGACGAAATACACGCCCGTCAACGGCACCCCGCGACTGCGCGCCGCCATCGCGGACCGGCTCCGGCTGCGGCACGGACTCGACTACCCCGGCGACCGCATCGTGGTCGGCGGTGGCGGGAAGCAGGTCATCTTCCTCGCCCTGATGGCCACCCTGGACGCGGGCGACGAGGTCGTCATCCCCGCCCCGTACTGGGTGTCCTATCCGGACATGGTGCTCGCCAACGACGGCACACCGGTGATCGTGCCCTGTGCGGAAGCGGACGGATTCAAACTGACACCGGGGCGGCTCGCCTCGGCGCTCACCGACCGCACCCGCTGGGTCGTCCTCAACTCCCCGAGCAACCCCACGGGCGCCGCCTACACCGCGGGGGAACTGCGCGCGCTCGCCGAGGTGCTGCTCGCCCACCCGCATGTCCAGGTGCTCACCGACGAGATCTACGACGAGATCTGGTACGAGCCGGGCCGGGTCCCCAGCATGGCCGCGGCCGAACCGCGCCTGACCGACCGGGTCTTCCTCACCAACGGCGTCTCCAAGACCTACGCGATGACCGGCTGGCGGATCGGATACGGCGCGGGCAACGCCGAACTCGTCGGCGCCATCAACACCCTCCAGTCCCAGATCTCCTCGTGCCCCTCGTCCATCAGCCAGGCGGCCGCCACCGCCGCGCTCACCGGCGACCAGAGCTTCGTCCGTGACTGCGTGTCCGTCTACCGCGGGCGCCGCGACGCGGTCGGCAAACTGATCGATGACACCCCCGGGCTGTCCTGCACCCCGCCGAGCGGTGGCTTCTACGCCTTCGTCAACTGCACCGGCGTCCTCGGCAGGCGCACCCCGTCCGGCGACGAGATCCGCACCGACGAGGACTTCGCGGCCCATCTGCTGGAGTCACGGCGGGTCGCGGTGATCCACGGCGCCGCGTACGGCTCACCGGGGTACTTCCGCATCTCCTTCGCGACCTCCGACGACATCCTCACCACGGCCTGCGAGGGCATCGCCCGCGCCTGTGCGGACCTTTCCTGACTCACCGAGGAGCCACATGCTGCGCGTCAACACCCGATTCGACCGGCCCGACCCGGCCCTCGTCGACCAGCTACGCGGGTACTCCGCCGCCACCATCCACGAGGCCCAGGGCCGCCTCGGGGCACTGGACTCCACCATCAAACCGATCGACCCCACCATGTCGGCCTGCGGCCCCGCCTTCACCGTGCGCTGCGCGCCACGGGACAACATCATGCTCCAGGTCGCCATCGCCCATGCCCGACCCGGCGACGTCATCGTGGTCGCCGCGGGCGCGTACGCCGAGGCTGGTTCCTTCGGCGATGTGCTGGCCAACGCGTGTGTGGCCAAGGGGCTCGGTGGACTCGTCACCGACACCGGGGTGCGCGACACACGGGAACTGCGGGAGCTGGGTTTCCCGGTGTTCTCGTACAGCGTCAGCATGAAGGGCACGGTCAAGGAAACCGTCGGCCCGATGGCCGAACCCGTCCTGATCGGCGGCGAGATCGTCCGCCCGGGGGACGTGGTGCGCGCGGACGCCGATGGTGTCGTCGTGGTGCGCCGCGAGGACGTGGCGGACGTCATCCGCAGGTCTCAGGCGCGTGACGAGGCGGAAGACGCGTATATCGCCGACTACCGCGCCGGAAAGAGCGTGATCGAGGTCAGCCGGCTGGCCGAGGTGCTGAAGGCCAAAGGGCTCGTCATCGACGAGTAGTGGCGGACGGCCCGGGGGTGCTTACAGCTTTTCGAAGGGGTCGTGTGCGGCGAGCAGCTTGTCCACCCGCGCCTGGTCGACCCGGCTGACGATCTGCCCGGCCTCCTGCCGGTCCCGGATCACCTTGGCCAGGGTGAAGGCGGACGTCACCAGGTAGAGCACGGAGATGGCCAGGAAGCCGCGCACCCAGGCGTCGGCGCTCAACTGGAAGATTCCGACGGCGGTGGCGGCCATGGCGACGGCGAAGGAGGCGACCGCCTGGCCGTAGAACGCGGCCGTGCTCTGCTGCTTGACCGGTGTCTCACTCATGCGGACAAGAATCGGCGGATGCGGCGGTCCTCGCATCCGTCCGGATACTCAGAAGGTACTCAGAAATCGGGCGTTGTCGCTCTCGTTCACCGCGCCGCTCCCCTCACTGCCGGGCTTGCCAAGCGGAACGACGCTCCGTATCGTTACCGGAGCGAGGTTCCGTTTGCTTGTGTTGGCAGAGCGGGGCCCGGCGACCACCTCACGCATCGCCACCACGCTTCCGCGTCATTCCGGAAGCCGGTCGGCCACAAGCTGTTCCGCTTGAACCTCGGCAGCGCGTCTCGGCCGCCGCTGCCGGTGCCGAAAGGACCGACGCTCCATGTCACACACACCCCCGACCCGTTTCGGGATCATGACCGCCCCCATGCAGGTCGACTACCACGACATCCTGCGGGTCTGGCGCGAGGCGGACACCATCCCGGAGATCGAGCACGCGTGGCTCTTCGACCACCTCATGCCGATCGGCGGCGACCCGGACGGACCGGCCCACGAAGGCTGGACGCTGCTCTCGGCCCTCGCCGCCCACACCCGTCGACTCCGGTTCGGCCTGCTGGTGACCAGCAACCGGTTCCGGCCGCCCGCGATGCTGGCCAAGATCGCCACGACCGTCGACATCATCTCCGACGGTCGGCTGGAGTTCGGCATCGGCGTCGGCTCACGGCCCGGCCACCCCCTGGCCCGGCGTGAATACGCGGCACACGGCCTGCCCTTCCACGACACCGCGCACGCCGTGGGCAGCCTCGCCGAAGCCTGCACGGTGATCCGGCGGCTATGGACCGAGGAAAAGCCGTTCGACTTCCACGGCACCTATCACCAGCTCACCGGAGCGTTCGGCAACCCCAAGCCCGTCCAGCGCCCCCATCCGCCGATCACCATCGGCGGACGCTCGTCCGCGACGCTGCGCGTGGTGGCCGAGCACGCGGACGTATGGAACATGCCCGGCGGTGAGATCGCCGACGCCATCAACCGCAGCGCACTGCTGGACCGCTACTGCGCCGAGATCGGCCGCGACCCCGCCGCGATCACCCGTTCGATCGTCCTGCCCGTCTCCTACGACCGGCCCGGCGTCACCCGGGCCGCGATCGCGGAGGCCATCGACGCCGGTTTCTCGCACATCGTCCTCGGCCTGGCGGCGCCCTACCCCGCCGATGTCGCGCGGTGGGTCACCGACGAGATCATCAGCGCGTCGGCCCAGCGGTTCTCAACCGGCACCGTCCGGACCGGGTGAGCGCGGCGACCGCCTCCCGCGGATCGTCCGCGTGAAACCGGAGCGTATGGGCGAAGCCCTCCGCGCCGAGCGGTCGCACGTACTTCACCGGTTCCGTCAACTCCACCGTCACGGTGGTCCGGCTGCCCACCGCGAGGTCGAGCACCCCGTCACTCGCGCCGCCGCCCGCGCGATCGGAGAACTCATGACGCCCTCCTGTCGCGCAGCCGGGCGGTCACCCCCTCCATCACCCGGCGCACCACCTCGGCCTGGGCGGGCGAGTAGTCGGCGAGAAGCGCCTGCTCGAAGCCGGTCGCCGTCGGGCCGTCCTCCGGGATGGCCGCCAGTAGCTCGTCGGGTACGGCGGCGACGAGGTCGTCGGCCAGCGCCGCCACCCGCGGATCGTCCGCCTCGGCCCCGTCCAGTTCGTCCATCCGCTCGTACAGGGGGAGTATGGCGGGGTCCTCGGCCAGTGGCCGCAGCGCCGCGTACACCGCGTCCCCGCCGACGATCCCGTCCATCAGGATCAGATGCTCGCGGTCCTTGGCGGCGGCCGGCGAGGCGGTGGCGGGCGCCCCCTTCAGGAGCTCGATGAGCGCGGGGGAGAGCGGCGCGTCCGGTGTGAGCGGGCCCTCCAGAAGGGCCTTGAGGACCCTGCGGCGCTGCTGGATCTCGTGTTCCTGGCGCGCGAGGTCGGCATCCAACTCGCCCAGCACCTCCGCCAGTTCGAGCCCGGCGTCGTCCGCGAGGACATCCCGCACCTCGTCCAGGGCGAGCCCGAGCTCGGTCAGCCGCCGGATCCGGGCCAGCAGGATGGCGTCCCTGAGGCCGTAGACACGGTATCCATTGGCCCGCCGCTGGGGCTCGGGCAGCAGGCCGATGTGGTGGTAATGCCGCACGGTCCGGGAGGTGACTCCGACCAGCGCGGCGATTTCTCCGATGCGCATAGTGCCAGTAGAAACCCCGCTGCTGCGTCAAGGTCAAGCGGGCACCGCCGTAGAAGGGCCGACGCGGTCGAGGCTGTGCCGGGCCCTGGCGGCGCTGGTGCCTCCCATGGTCGCTCTCGCACGGTGGGCGGGGCGGGGCCGTGGCTCTCGTCCGGCCGTCCGGCGGCGACCCGTGTAGGGGGCAACGGCACGGTAGCGTAAGGAGGTCGAAATGCGGTCAGGTGCGGTGAGAGCGCACATCCGTGGGAAACAGCGAGGGAGCGTTATGCGGCACGAGATCAGCCCCGAGCCCATACTTCAGGTCGGGCTCGGCTTCATGGCGTCGAAGGCACTGCTCACCGCGGTGGAACTGGATCTGTTCTCGCGGCTCGCCGAGGGCCCCCGCACGGGCGGTGACCTGGGCGAGGCGATCGGGCTGCATCCGCGAGGCGCCGCCGACTTCCTCGACGCGCTGGTCGCCCTCGGATTCCTGGAGCGATCCGAGGACGTGTACCGCAACAGCCCGTCCGCGGACACCTTTCTCGACCGCAGGAAGGCCACCTACATCGGCGGCATCCTGGAGATGGCCAACAGCCGGTTGTATCCCTTCTGGGGCTCGCTCACCGAGGCGCTGAGAACAGGCGAACCGCAGAACGAGCACAAGCACGGCGGCGACGTATTCGACGCCATCTACCGGGACCAGGAGGGCCTCGAGGGATTCCTGCACGGAATGACCGGGCTCAGCATGGGCAAGGCCCTGGTGATAGCCGAGCGGTTCCCCTGGGCCGACTACCGGACGGTGCTGGACGTCGGGGGAGCGGTGGGCTGCCTTCCGGTGGCGGTGGCCCAGCGCCACCCCCATATGAGCGGCGGTGTCTTCGAGCTGCCCCGGGTGCGGCCCGTCTTCGAGAAGTACGTGGCGTCCTTCGGCCTGGAGGACCGGCTCACCTTCCACGGTGGCGACTTCTTCACCGACGACCTGCCCGATGCCGATGTCATCGTGCTGGGCCAGATTCTGCACGGCTGGGGCCTGGCGGAGAAGCGGCTGCTGCTGAAGAAGGCGTACGACGCGCTGCCGGACGGGGGAGCGGTCCTCGTCTACGACGCCATCATCGACGACGGCCGCAAGGAGAACACCTTCGGTCTGCTGGCGAGCCTGAACATGCTCATCGAGACCCGGTCCGGCTTCGAGTACACGGCCGCCGACGGCCGCGCCTGGATGGCGGAGGCGGGATTCCGCGGCAGCCGGATCGAACCGCTGACGGACGGCTACTCCATGCTGGTGGGCATCAAATAGCGGTCCCGTCCGGCCTGTAGGTGCCACCACATCCGCCTGGCCCGGCGCCGGAACCACCCGGCGCCGGGCAAGCCTCCCTCGCCCCGGGCCGCTAGAAGCGGTAGCGCAGGATCCGGCCCACGTCCCGGAAGCCGGGCAGATGCGCCATCACCCGCATGCTCATCCGGCCGGAGGTGGGCATCTTCTCCACCCCCGGCATCTCCACGCTGCGTACCGCGTCCAGGCAGGTCAGCCCCGGATGCCAGGTCTCGACCTCATGGGGGTCGTCCAGGCCCCAGTGGAGTGTGGCGCCCGCGTTGCGCACCGCGGGGACCATCTTCTGGAGCCGGATGCCCAGCGGTCCGTAGACGTCGAAGAGCAACTGGCCGCTGGGGAACCGCTCGGTGATCCGCTGGATCAGCCGCTTGCCGTCCTCCTTGCGCAGATACATCGTCAGCCCCTCGGCGACGACCACCGTGGGCCGGTCGTCGGGCACCTCGCGCAGCCACGCCTCATCGGTCACCGAGGTGCCGACCATCTCGTAGTTCCCCGTCGGCTCGGGAAGCAGCCTCCGGCGCAGATCGATCACCTCGGGGTAGTCGATGTCGAGCCAGCGCACCGACGAGGGCGGGTCGAGGCGCTGCACCCGGGTGTCGAGACCGCAGGCGAGATGGAGGACGGTCGCCTTCTGATGCTCGGCCAGGAACTCCATGGCCCAGTCATCGAGCTGTTTCGCCCGCAGGGCGATGCCGACCGCCGTCGTGTCCGTCATCCCCGTTTTGCTGAAGTCGTAGGCCACACGCTCCACCGCCTCGCGGGCCGCGTGGTCGTGCAGGATGGAGTCCGGTGAACGGCTGTCGACCGCCCTTCCGTACAGCGTGGCGAGCAAGGTTTCCTGAGCGCCGCTGAGAGTGATCTTTTCGCGATCCATGGTTCCTCGTCGATGTGGGGGTACCGGACGGAACATTCCGCATGGTTGCGCACGGAACGGACAGAACCCGTGTCCGTACGGTCCCACGTTCCCCCGGGCAAAAGCGACCGGCGTCTGGGCCATTCGAGTTCATCCGGCCAACATCGGGGACCGGGCGTCAGTGCCCCTCGCCGTCGCCCCGCGGCAGCCACAGATCGGGTCCGAAGACCTCGTAGTGGATCGCGGAGGGGTGCACACCGCGCTCCAGGAGCTGGGTCCGCACCGACCGCATGAAGGGCAGCGGCCCGCACAGATACGCCTGGACGCCGTCCGGGATCCCGATCCCGGACAGGTCGACATGGCCGGTGCGCTCGGCCGGCCAGTCGCCCTCGGGCCGCTCGTACCAAACGTGGGCGGTGCCCTGTGCCAGCTTGGTGACCAGCCGCTCCTGGTCGGCGCGCAGGGCGTGGTCGGCGGGGGAGCGGTCGGCGTGGACGGCGATGACCGGGGCCCGATGCCCCCGGGCCGCCAGCTCCTCCAGCATGGCCACGATCGGGGTGCAGCCGATTCCCGCGGAGGCGAGCAGCAGTGGCGTGTCCGTGGTGGCGAGCACGATGTCGCCGTAGGGCGCGGAGACGGTGAGCGCATCGCCCTCGTGGACGTGGTCGTGCAGATGGCCGGAGACCTCACCGGCCGGGCCCTCACCGGTGTCCACACGCTTGACGGAGAAGGTGCGCACCGTGGCGTCGGGGGCGTTGGTCAGGCTGTACTGGCGGATCTGCCGCGCCCCGTCGGCCAGTTCCACCTGCACCGAGACGTACTGGCCCGCCCGGAACGCCGGGGCGGGGCGGCCGTCCGCGGGCCGTATCCGGAAGGTGACCACATCCGCGGTCTCCCGGGTCCGCTCGATCACCTCCCACTGCCGCCAGGTCCCGCCGGCCAGCACCCCCTGCTCCGCGTACAGCCGCCGCTCGGTCTCGATCAGGGAGTTGGCCATCAGCCAGTAGACCTCGTCCCAGGCGGCGATCACCTCCTCGGTGGCCGCGTCGCCGAGCACCTCCGCGATGGCGGCGGACAGATGACGGTGCACCACCGGATACTGCGCGGCGCTCACCCCGAGCGAGGCGTGCTTGTGGGCGATCCGGCTGAGCAAAGTGTCGGGGCGGACGCCCGGCCGCTCCACCAGCGCGGTGGCGAACGCGGCGATCGCGCCCGCGAGAGCCTGCCGCTGGGTGCCCGCGGCCTGGTGGGCCCGGTTGAACAGATTCCGCAGCAGCGCGGGGTGGGCCGCGAAGAGCTTCCGGTAGAACAGGTCGGCGATGGTGCCGATGGCCTCACCGACGGCGGGAAGCGTGGCGCGGACGGTCTCGGCGGACTTCCGGGAGAGCATGAGCGGGCCTAACTGGTATCTCAGATTCGTATTCTGCGGCATGGGTGCGGCGGACATGGCGACCTCCGTGGCAGCACGGCTCAGTGGGACGGGACCCGGGGTTCGCACCCCGGACGGGGCGGCCTCACGGGGACAGGCCGGGTGCGCGTCCGACCAGCCCCAGCAGCACCGGGCCGGTCGGGGACGCCACCAGATCGTCCACCGTCAGGGGGTCGAGCGAGGCGAGGAACGCCTCCTGCGCCCGGCGCAGCGCCATGCGCAGCCGGCACCCCTGCCGTAGTGGACACGGCGTATCCCCCTCGCAGTCGACGACATCGCCGACCCCTTCGAACTCCCGGACCAACTGGCCGACCGAGGCGGTGCGCCCGGTCGCGGTGAGCGCCAGCCCACCGCCCCGGCCGCGCCGTGTCTCGATCAGGCCCAGGTGCTGGAGCCGGGCCGCCACCTTGGCCAGATGGCTGTAGGGCACCTGCATCTCCCCGGCGACCTGCCGGGCGGTGCAGGGCTCGGCTCCGGTGACCGCCAGCCGCATGATCGTGCGGAGCGCCAGATCCGTTGACTTCGTCAGCCGCATGGCGCCACATTAGCTGAATGCGAATCTGAGATGCCATTTATGCGGGCGTGTTCCGGCCATGGACGCGTGGGGTGTTCCGGCCCCGCGCCGGTCAGGCTTCGTCGGGCGGCCGGCGGCGCAGCGCCCGCGTCACCGACCAGGCGACGGACACCATGGGCACCGCCACGACCGCCCCGATCACCCCCGCGACGATGGTTCCGGCGATGACCGAAATCGCCACCACCACCGGATGGAGCCGTACCGCCCAGCTCATCACCAGCGGATGCAGTACATGGCCCTCGAACTGACCGACCGCCACGATCAGCAGCAGTACCACGGCCGCGATGGCCGGGCCCCGCCCGGCCAGAGCCACCACCGTCGCCACCGCCAGCGCGATCGGCGAACCGATCAGCGGAACGAACGTCGCGAAGAAGACCAGCAGCGTCAGCGGCAGGGCAAGCGGCACCCGCAGCAGGGACAGGGCGATGCCGACCAGGGCCGCGTTGGAGGCCGCCACGACGATGATGCCCCGGGTGTATCCGGCGAACGTGGTCCACGCCGCCCGCGCCGCCCGGTCCCACGGAGACCGGGCGCGCTCGGGGAGCTGGCCCCGGAACCACTGCCACATCCGGTCCCCGGAATGGATGAAGAAGACCGAACAGAACAGGGCCAGGAACAGCGCCGTGCCCGCCTCCACGACCCGCCCCGCGCTGCTGAGCGCCCTGCTGATCAGCAGGGCGCGATGCTGCGACACAAAGGAGGTGACCTTGTCGTGGGCCCCCGACAGTACGCCGCGCCGGACATGGAACGGCGGCCCCTCCAGCCACCGCTCGATCCGGCCGATCCCGCCGCGCAGCTCACCCACGAGCCGGCCCGCCTCCGCGGCCGCCGCGTTTCCCACCAGCGCCAGCAGCCCCAGCACCACGAACAGCGTGCCGAACACCGCAAGCGCCACCGCCGGCGGCCTCGGAAGCGCCCGCGCCAGCAGATCGGCCAGCGGCCGCAGCAAGGCGGTTGCCACCAGCGCGAGAAACACCGCGACCGCGACGAGCTTGAACTGCCCCAGCACCGAGAACGCCAGATAGACGGCCACGCCGATGACCATCAGCCGCCATGCGTAGGCGGTGGCCAGACGCAGCCCGGGATGCACCCGCGCCCTCTCGTTCCCCGCCCGGCGCACCGCCGCCGCCAGGGCCGCGGAGCCGGAGTGGCGGGCCCGCGCCACCGCCCGTGAGGCACGCCCCGCGGGGTCGCCGGTCACACCATGCCGAGCGCGTCTCTCCCGCCCCTTCGGCCGCTCGGGCGGGGGAGGAGCGTCGCTGCTCATGTCGGCGCCACCGCCTTCCGTGCCCCGGCCCTGTGCAACGGAAGAGGAGGGTGATTAATCCCCATACGTACAGATTCAATCAGGGCGGCTGACGGTGCGCCGGAACACCTCTCCCCGGCGCGGCGACCCCACCCCGCCCCCTGCCGCCCCGCACCCGTGCCTGCATAAGATCGCCCTGGTCACCCCTTCGCAAGGAGTCGCTCGTGGCATACGACATCACCGCCATCCGCGCACAGTTCCCCGCACTGAAGGCCGGATCGGCCCACTTCGACGGCCCCGGGGGCACCCAGACCCCGCTCCCCGTCATCGAGGCCATCACCGACGCGCTGGCCAACCCGCTGGCCAACCGAGGCCGACTCACCGCGGGGGAGCGCAACTCCGAGGCCCTCGTCCAGTCGGCCCGGCAGGCCATGGCCGATCTGCTCGGCGCAGACCCGGCCGGGGTCGTCTTCGGGCGCAGCGCCACCGCCCTCACCTACGACTTCTCCCGCACCCTCGCCAAGACCTGGTCACCGGGGGACGAGGTCGTGGTGTCCCGGCTGGACCACGACTCCAACATCCGCCCCTGGATCCAGGCCGCCGAAGCCGCCGGGGCCACCGTCCGCTGGGCCGACTTCGACCCCGCCACCGGCGAACTGACCCCCGACGACATCAGCGCCCAGCTCGGTGACCGCACCCGGCTGGTCGCGGTCACCGCCGCCTCCAACCTGATCGGCACCCGCCCGGCCATCCCGGAGATCTCCCGGCGGGCGCACGCGGCCGGGGCGCTGCTCTACGTCGACGGCGTGCACTACACCGCCCATGCCCATGTCGACATCCGGCAGCTCGGAGCTGACTTCTTCTGCTGCTCCCCCTACAAGTTCTTCGGCCCCCACCTCGGCGTCCTGGCGAGCCGGCCCGAACTCCTGGAGACCTTGACCCCGGACAAGCTGCTCCCCTCGACGAACGCCGTCCCCGAGCGATTCGAATTCGGCACCCTGCCCTATGAATTCCTCGCCGGCACCCGCGCCGCCGTCGACTTCCTCGCCACCCTGGCCCCCGGCGCCGAAGGCAGCCGAAGGGAGCGGCTGGCGTCGTCGTTCACGGCCCTCGAACAGTACGAGGCCACCCTCCGCCGGCGCATCGACGAGGGCCTGGCCGCCCTCGACCCGATCACCATCCACTCCCGGGCGGCGGACCGCACCCCGACCGTGCTGCTGACCATCGACGGCCGCGACACCACCGACGCCTACCGCCACCTCGCGAGCCGCGGTGTCGACGCCCCCTCCGGCTCCTTCTACGCGGTGGAGGCATCCCGCAGGCTTGGCCTGGGCGACACCGGCGGCCTGCGCATCGGACTGGCGCCCTACAACAGCGCCGAGGACGTGGACCGCTTGCTGGCGGCGCTCTCGGACTTCCTGAGCACGCCGGCCCGCCTCGCACAGCCCTGAGTCCTTCCGTAGGTGGTGGTCTTCGCCTGGATGTTCCCGTGGGGGCGGTATTGGGGCCGGGGCGGTGCGACGGGCAGGCTCGTGGGTGCTGTGTCTGCGTCGTTTGGGGAGGGGTCTCCTGTGGCCGATGTGTTACCGCGTGGCGATCGGCTGCCGTCGTTGACGGGTCTTCGCTTTCTGCTGGCCGGGGTGGTGCTGGCGGGCCATGTGCTGACGCTGGGCAGATTCTTCGAGGACCAGGGCGTCTATGAGGCCGCCGATGCCTCGTCCATGGCCAGCGCGGCGGCGGTCTCCTCCTTCTTCCTCCTCAGCGGCTTTGTGCTGGCGTGGAACGCGACCCCGGCCGACACCGCCCTCCGGTTCTGGCGCCGCCGACTGGTGAAGATCTTCCCCAACCATGTGGTGACCTGGACCTTGATGCTGGGCCTGCTCATGGTGACGGGCACCGCCGCCCTGCTTCCGGTGCCGGATCCGGGGTTGGGGCAGGCGGTCCGGAATCTGCTGCTGGTGCACGCCTGGGTGCCGGACATGGCCGATTTCAGCAGCGTCAATCCGGTCACCTGGTCCATCTCCTGCGAGGCGTTCTTCTACCTCCTCTTCCCCCTGCTGATCCGGCCGGTGCACGCGCTCCCGGCACGGCTGCTCTGGCCGGTGATCGCCCTGGTGGCGGGGCTGGTGGTGACGATGCCGCTGGTGGCGATGGCCGTCACCGACGAGGCGGCCCCGGGGAGTTGGTCACCGCTCTCGACGGAGCGGTGGTGGCTGATCTACTTCTTCCCGCCGGTACGGCTGCTGGAGTTCATCCTCGGAATGGTGCTCGCCCGGGCGGTCCAGCTCGACCGCTGGCCGCCGCTGCGGCTGCACTGGCCGCTGCTCGCCCTGGCGGGAGTCTTCGCGGCACGGCCGCAGTTGCCGGAGGAGTACGTATGGGGAGCGGCCACCTGTCTGCCGGTGGCCGCCCTGATCCCGGTCATCGCCACCCGCGATGTCCGGGGGCGCGGGAGCCGGCTGGGGCGCCGCGGCTGGGTGGTGCTGGGCGAGGCGTCGTTCGCGCTGTACATGGTCCACTTCCCGGTGCTGTACGCCATCCGGGTGCAACTGGACCAGCGGACCTTCGACACGGTGATCGCCACGGCGCTGTCCCTCGTGGTGTCGGCGCTGTGCGTGGCGGTCTCGCTGCTGCTGTGGCGCGGCGTCGAGATGCCGATGATGCGCCGCTTCGCCCGCCCCCGCGCCCGTTCGACGCCGACCGCGCACCCCGCACCCGGCGGCCGGAGCACACCCATGCCCCAGGAGGACCCCGCCCCATGACCGGGGGCCCGGTGCATACCCGAGCGTGGCGACGTACGGAACCGCTCAACGTGGAGTGACGCGCACGCGGTGGCTTTCGCCGTCGGAGAGGAACGCCGCCAGTTCCCGCCCCTCCTCGGCGACGGCGGTCCGGTCGGCTTGGGACAGGCGGCCCAGCGGGGTGACGGCCACGGTGCCGGTATCGACGCTCCAGGTCGCGGCGACTCTGCCGTCCACCAGCACCACACGCTCCCCGGCGACCGAAAGGCCCCGGTGAGCGTCGTCGATGATCCGGCCGCGGTCGTGGTACCCGAGGATCGCGTTGTCGAACGCGGGCAGGAACCGCACGGGGGCGGGTGTGTCGGGGTCCGGACGTGGCGCGCCGGGAAGGTCGAACAGCTCGCGGCCGCGTTCATCGCGGAAGCTGACCAGCTCCTCCCGTATCGCGGACACGGCGGCCGGGAGCCCGGCGAGGCCGCACCAGGCGCGCAGATCGGCTGAGGCCGCGGGGCCGAAGGCGGCCAGATAGCGCCGTACCAGCGCCTGGCCGACCGGGTCGGAGCCATCGGGGGAGGGCGGGTCCGGCTGTCGGCCCAGCCAGGAGGAGAGCAGGACGTTGCGCACCCCCGCCTTGGTGCGCCACAGCCCGCGGGGCGGCGTCTGCGCCACCGGGACGAGGGCGGCGATCAGCATTTCGCCCAGTGCCCGCGGTGGCGGGGCAGGCCAGCGCGCGGTGAGCGCCCCGACCAGCTCGGCCATCGAGCGGGGCGCGCCGTCGGCCATCACCGCCCGGCCCGCGGCGCCGAGTTCGTCGAGGTCTATCCCCTCGAGCTCGCGGCGGTAGGTCCCGAGCACCCGCTGGCGCAGCATGGCCTCGTGGCGGGCCCGCCAGGCCAGGGTGTCATCGGCGGTGAGCAGGTGGACGGTGCGGCGCATGAGGTGGGTCCGCACCAGGCCACGCCCGCTCAGCAGGTCGGAGAGGACCGCCGGGTCGAACACGCGCAGCCGCGACCAGAGCCCGATGAACGGCTCCTGCGGCTCCTGCGCCTGCATGCCGCACAGGTGCGCGACGGCGTCGAGGACCGGTACGTCCGAGCGATCGAGCAGCAACTGGCGGGCGAGCGCGGCGCGGCCCAGCGCCCGGTTGCCGAGAACGGTCATCGTGTCACTGCGGCGCGCTCGTCGGCCGATCGCCGCCGCAGGGCCGCGCGTTCGAGGGCCGGTGGGGTGTAGGACACATCGAGCGGGCCGATGTCGGTTCCCGGCGGCACGATCCGGTCGATCCGGTCGAGCACCTCGTCGTCGAGGGTGACCGCGGCCCCGGCCAGGAGATCCTCCAGGTGCTCCATGGTGCGCGGCCCGATGATGGCCGAGGTGACGCCGGGGTGGGTGATGGCGAAGGCCATCGCCAGGTGGGTCAGCGACAGACCGGCCTCCTCGGCCAGCGGGATGAGCCCCTCGACGGCGTCGAGTTTGCGCTCGTCGGTCAGATGCCGGGGCACCCAGTTCATCCGCGCGTTCCGCACCGGGGGTCCGCTCTTGCGGTAGCGGCCGGTGAGCAGGCCCATCGCCAGCGGGCTCCACACCAGCGTGCCCATGCCGTACCGCCGGCAGACGGGCAGGATCTCGCGCTCGATGCCGCGGTTGAGAAGGGAGTACGTGGGCTGCTCGGTGCGGAAGCGGTGCAGTCCGCGCCGGTCGGCGACCCACTGCGCCTCGACGATCTCCGAGGCCGGGAGGTTGGAGGAGCCGATCGCGCGCACCTTGCCGCTGCGCACGAGGTCGGTCAGGGCGGAGAGCGTCTCCTCGATGTCGGTCCGCGGGTCGGGGTGGTGAATCTGGTAGAGGTCGATGTGGTCGGTTCGCAGGCGGCGCAGCGAGTGCTCGACCTCGGCGATGATCCAGCGCCGGGAGCTGCCGCCACGGTTGGGGCCCTCACCCATCGCGCCGTTGACCTTGGTGGCCAGCACGATGTCGTCGCGCCGGCCCTTCAGCGCCTTGCCCACGATCTCCTCGGACATCCCGTGGGGTCCGTACACATCGGCGGTGTCGACGAAGTTGATGCCCGAGTCCAGCGCCCGATGGATGATCCGGGCACAGTCGTCGGGATCGGGGTTGCCCACCTGGCCGAACATCATCGTGCCCAGGCAGTAGGGGCTGACCTGAATACCGGTCCGCCCCAGCTCACGCGTCTTCACGGTCGCGCCGTTCCCTTCGGTTCCTTGGCTCTTGGGTTCCGAGGAGATCCGGCAGCGGTCAGCTCGACTTCTGCCCGTCGAGCGACTCGCGGATGATGTCCGCGTGCCCGGCGTGCTGGGCGGTCTCGGCGATGACATGCATCAGCACCCGGCGCACGCTGTGCGCCGCCCCCGGCTCGTTCCAGGGCGCCTCCGGCAGCGGATGTGTCGCCGACAGATCGGGGACGGTGGTGATGATCTCCTCGCTCCGGGCGGCGACCTGCTCATAGCGCTGGAGAATCCCGGCCACCGTCTCACCGGGCAGCATCTGGAAGTTGGTCTGGTTGTCGATCGCCCACTGCGGGATCTCCTGTGCCGTACCGGCCGCGAGGTCGGCCCAGGTGACACCGTCGGGCAGGTCGTAACGGAGCGCCGAGGGGCCTTCGAGCACGAAGCGCAGCCATCCTTCCTCGATGGCCGCGACGTGCTTGATCAGCCCGCCCAGGCACAGCGCGCTGGCCGTCGGGCGCTCGCCGGCCTGCTCGTCGCCGAGCCCGCGCACCGTGGTGGTCAGGGCGGATCGTGCGGCGGCGAGCTCGGCGAGCAGATCGGCCCGCTCGCCGTCGAGCGTGGTGGGGGGTGTGGTGGTGGCGGTCACGGTGATGGGGTCCTTCTGTCGTTCTCGTTGTCTGACAGAGACAACGGTCGCAGGGGTAGCGGACAGGTTGTGGCCGCTTCTCGGGGGAGAATGGATGTCATGCCGAAGACATCAGCGCGACTGCTGTCACTGCTCTCCCTGCTCCAGGCACGCCGGGACTGGCCGGGGCAGTTGCTGGCCGAGCGGCTGGAGGTGAGCCCGCGCACCGTGCGCCGCGATGTCGACCGCTTGCGCGAGCTGGGCTATCCCATCGCGGCCATCAAGGGTCCCGACGGGGGTTACCGGCTCGGCGCCGGTACGGAACTGCCGCCGCTGCTGTTCGACGACGACCAGGCCGTGGCCCTCACCGTGGCCCTTCAGACCGCCGCCGTCACCGGGGCGGGAATCGAGGAGGCGGCGGTGCGGGCGCTGAGCACCGTCCGGCAGGTCATGCCCGCACGGCTGCGCCATCGCGTCGACGCCCTCCAGGTCACCGCCGTCGACGGCGCGGGGACCCGGCCGTATCCGCGGGTCGCCCCGGACGTTCTCCTGACCCTCAGCGCGGCCGTCCGCGCCCGTGAAGTACTGCGCTTCGACTACGTCCCCGTCTCGCCACCGGGAACCGCCGCCCAGGCGGACCCCGCCGCGACCGCGCCGCGCCGGGTGCAGCCGCACCACCTCGTCACCCGGGGCGGGCGCTGGTACCTCGTCGCCTGGGACCTCGACCGCGACGACTGGCGCACCTTCCGCGTCGACCGGATCACCCCGCGCACCCCCACCGGGCCCCGCTTCACCCCGCGCGAACTGCCCGGAGGGGATGTGGCGGCCTTCGTCGCCGGCAGATTCCGGGGGGCCGACTTCCAGGGCTCCGACAGCACCGGCGGCTGGCCCTGCCACGGTGAGGTCATCCTCGACCTTCCCGCCTCCGTCGTGTCCACCTACACCCGGGACGGAGTCGTCGAAGAGCTCGGCCCGGACCGCTGCCGGCTCGTCCTGGGCGCATGGTCATGGCCCGGACTGGCCGCCAGTATCGGCAGGTTCGACGCCTACATCGAGGTCATCGGGCCGACCCAACTCAAGGACGCCTTCGCCCACCTGGCCCGCCGCTACGCACGAGCCGCGGCCGACGAACCCGCCGAGCCGACCACGCCACCACCGAGCCGATGAGCGACCCGCGCCGCATCGCGTCCAGGGGACTTGCCTCAGGGAGCGGCGTCGAGATCCACCTCGAGGTTCTCGGCCTCGGTCCAGAACCCCTCGTCCGCGTCCTGAAGCCGGGACGCCGCATGCCTGAGATGGAGCAGCGCCGCGTCCCGCGCCGCCTCGGCGTCGCGGGCCTCGATGGCGGCCAGGATGGCGTGGTGCTCATGCCGGACCGCTTCGAGGAAGTCGCCGCGGCGCGCCTCGTTCGCCCGCGTGACACGGATTCCGCTGCGCAGCACCTCGCCGAGGTAGCGCAGCGTCGAGAGCATCACCGGATTCCCGGTCGAGTCGGCGATGGAGCGGTGGAAGGCGAGATCCTCGTCCACGCCGTCGCCCCCGGCCGCCACCGCCGCGTCGATGGCCTCCAGGGCCTGACGCATCCGGGCGAGGCCGTCCGGAGTGGCCCGGGTGGCCGCGAGGTACGCCGCCTCGCCCTCGATGGGGCGGCGCACCTCCACGATCTGCCGCACCTTGGACTTGGTGTCCTCGGCGGTCTCGGCCTCCAGGTCGAGCGGCCGGGTGCGCCGCGGCATCACGAACACGCCGAGCCCCTGACGGGGTTCGACCAGGCCCGCGTTGCGGAGCCTGGAGACGGCCTCGCGTACGACGGTGCGGCTGACGCCGAGCTGCTTGACCAGCGCTACCTCGGTCGGGAGCTTGTCGCCCTCGGCCAGCCGCCCGGACTCGATCTCTTCCGAGAGTATCGCCGCGACCCGATCCGCGAGCCGCACGGGACCGCTCACCTTGGAGAACATGGTCTTCAGTTTATCGGCACCGTCCCGGCCGCCCTGGCCGCCAAGGGCGCGCACCGTCCACGACCGCGTCGGCGTGGTCCTCGAGGTAGGCGCGCACCACCGAGGCGAAGTCCGGGTCGGGTGCCAGTCCGAGCGCGGCGGCGCGTGCGTTGTCGAACGCGGCGGGCCACGAGCCCACGAGGGCCTCGACGCCGGGATCGGGCGCGATCGTCACCAGGTCGGCGACGGCGTCCCCGGCCACCTGCCGCAGCGTGCTCAGCATGTCGGCGACCGAGACCGTGAGCGCCGGAAGGTTGACCGGAACCCCACCGTCGATCCGGCCCGGCCCGGCCCCGCGCTCGGCCTCCGCGATGCGCAGGATGCCCTCGACGGTGCGCCGTGGCGAGGCCAGGGCCACCTTCAGCTCGGGGTGGACCGGGCAGATCGCCGGGAGGCCCGCGAGCGGTTCGCGGATGATGCCGGACAGGAAGCCGGAGGCGGCCGCGTTCGGCTTGCCCGGCCGTACCGACACGGTCATCAGGCGGGCGACGCGCCCGTCGAGGAAGCCGCGGCGGGTGTAGTCCGCGATGAGCTGCTCGCAGACGAGCTTCTGGATCCCGTAGCTCGACCGCGGTGTGGGCAGGGTCGACTCGCTGACGACGGGCGGCAACGGCAGCGCGGGGTCGGAACCGTAGACGGCGACGCTGCTGGAGAACACCACCCGCGGCATCGGCCCCCCGGCGGCCGACTGGGCCCGCGCGGCCTCGAGCAGTGCGCGCGTCGTGTCCACATTGGCGCCCATGCCCAGGTCGAAGTCGGCCTCGCATTCGGCCGAGACCGCGGAGGCGAGGTGGATCAGCACATCCACCGGCTCCGCGAACACCTCGTCGAGCCGGTCGGCCAGGTCGCCCCGTACGACGTCCACGAGGGGGTCGGCGGCTGTCGAACCGGACGGCACGACGCGGTCGGCGAGCACCAGCCGGTCGATCGGCGCACCGCGGAACGTCCGCGTCGTGAGCAGTGCGGCGGCGACCCGCTGCCCCAGGAAGCCGAAGCCACCCGTGATGACGATCCTCATGCGTTGTCTCCTCGGTAGTCGTGTCGCCAGCCGAGCCCCTCGCTCGTACCGGCGCTGGGGATGTACTCGCAGCCGATCCACCCGTCGAAGCCCAGGTCGTCGATGACGCCGAACAGGTGGCGGATGTCGAGCTCGCCGCGGTCGGGCTCATGGCGATCGGGTACGCCCGCGATCTGTAGATGGCCGACCCGGCCGGTGGGCAGATCGCGGCGCAGGGTCGTGGTGAGGTCGCCCTCGACGATCTGGCAGTGGTAGAGGTCGAGCTGCACCTTGAGGTTCGCGGCTCCCACCTCCCGTACCACGGTGTGCGCTTCGGACTGCCGGCTCAGGAAGTAGCCGGGCATATCGCGGCCGTTGATCGGCTCGATCAGGATGGCGACGCCCGCCGCGGCGGCCCGCTCCGCGGCCCAGGCGAGGTTGGCCAGATAGGTGTCGCGGTGCTCGGCCGGGTCCTGTGCGGGCCCCACCAGCCCGGCCATCATGTGCACCCGTGGGCAGCCGAGCTCCGCCGCGTACTCCAGAGCCCGCTCGATCCCCGAGCGCGCCTCCGCCTCGCGTCCGGGCAGCGCCGCGAGCCCGCGCTCGCCGGACTCCCACGCGCCGGGCGGAGCGTTGAACAGCACCTGCCTCAGACCGTGGTCGTCGAGCCGGCGGCGCAGCTCGGTGGCGTCGTACGCGTACGGGAAGAGGTACTCGACGGCCTCGAAGCCGTCCGCCGACGCCGCGGCGAAGCGGTCGGGGAAGTCGTGTTCGGTGTACATCATGGACAGGTTCGCGGCGAACCTCGGCATGCTGGCTCCTGCGTTCGGGCCGGGACCGTCCCGGTCAGCGGTTGACGATGTGCTTCTTGGTGGTGAGCACCGCGGCGGCGCCGACGACCAGGCTGAGCGCCAGGACATGCATCGGGATCGACGCCGAGCCGGTGGCGTCCTTGAGCGCGCCGATCATGTAGGGGCTGACGAAACCGGCGAGGTTGCCCACCGAGTTGATCATGGCGAGGCCCGCCGCGGCGGCGGTGCCGCCCAGAAACGCGGTGGGGAGCGACCAGAACAGCGGAGCGCAGGTCAGCACCCCGGCCGCGGCGATGGACAGCGCGGCCAGGGACAGTGCGGTCGAGCCGTTCCAGACGGCGGACAGCGAGAACCCGACGGCGCCCATGAGGCTCGGGATGACCAGGTGCCAGCGGCGCTCGCGGCGCTTGTCCGCCGAGCGGCCGAACAGGTTCATCGCGACGAGCGCGGCCAGGAACGGCACGGCGCTGAGCACACCGATCGCGAAGTTGCCCTCGATGCCGGTGGACTCGACGAACGAGGGCATCCAGAAGGTCAGCGCGTACTGGCCCATCACGAAGCAGAAGTAGATGAGGCACATCAGCCACACCCTGGGCTCACGGAAGGCGTCCCAGACCCGGCCGTCCACCGTCCGGCGCGTGGTGTCGTCGGCGACCGCCCGCTCGACGACGGACTTCTCCTCATCGGTCAGCCACTTCGCGGCGCGCACGTCGTCGTCCAGGTAGAAGAGGGTGACGACACCGACGAGGAGCGCGGGGACGGCCTCCAGCAGGAACATCCACTGCCAGCCCTGCCAGCCGTTCACGCCCTGGAAGTGGTCCATGATCCAGCCGGAGAGCGGATTGCCGAAGATACCCGCCACCGGGATCGCCGACATGAACATCGCGATCACCCGGGCCCGGCGGTACGAGGGGAACCAGTAGGTGCAGTAGAGGATCACTCCCGGATAGAACCCCGCCTCCGCGGCACCGAGCAGAAACCTCAGCACATAGAACGTCGCCTCGTTGGTGACGAACATGAACGCCGCCGAGACCAGGCCCCAACTGATCATGATGCGGGCGATCCAGGTGCGGGCTCCGACGCGTTGCAGCATCAGGTTGGAGGGGACCTCCAGGATGAAGTAGCCGATGAAGAACAGGCCCGCCCCCAGGCCGTACGCCGCCTCGCTGAACCCGAGGTCGTCGGACATCTGGAGCTTCGCGAAGCCGACGTTGACCCGGTCCAGATAGGAGGCCACGTAGCAGAGGATGAGGAAGGGGACGATGCGGCGTACGACCTTGCGGTAGACGGTGTTCTCGCGGGCGAGCGCGGGGGTCTCGGCCGCCACTGCGGGCATGGGCATGACGAATCCTTTGTGCGGCTCAGGGGATTCTGCGAACGGGGAGGGGAGAGCGGGTTCACCAAGCGGCGCCGAACGTGGCCCTCAGTTCCTCGATGGCGTCGGTGGTGAGCGGCCCCGGTCGACGGTCGGTCAGGAGCCAGAGACGTGCCGTCTCCTCGAGTTCTTCGAGGACGGCGAGGGCGGCGGCCGCGTCCGGGCCCCAGACCACGGGGCCGAGCCGGTCGAGCAGAACGGCCCTGATCGGTGTGTGGCTCGCCTGGTGGTCGGCGATCCGGGCGGTCACCAGGTCGGCCACGCGCGGGTCGCCGGGCCGGTGGTAGGGGATGAGCGGGACGTGCCCGACCTTCATCACGAAGTAGGGAGTGATGGGCGGGAGCACGTCGTCCTGGCTCCACACACCGGCCAGGGTGAGCGCGACCAGGTGGGTGGAGTGGGTGTGGACGACGAATCGGGCCGTGGGGTCGGCCGCGTAGATGCGCCGATGGAGCGTCAGGGTCTTGCTCGCGCGGTCGCCCGCGATCTGCTCACCCCGGGCGTCGACCAGCGCGAGGCGGTCGCGCCGGAGAAAGCCCAGGGCGGCGTCGGTGGGTGTGATCAGGTGGCCGTCGCCGACCCTGGCGCTGATGTTCCCGGCGCTGGCGTGCACATAGCCCCTGTTGAACAGGCTCGTGCCGACCCGGACGATCTCGTCGCGTGCCTCGTCCACGGTGGCGTCGAGGAGCTCGGTCATGAGACCTCCCGGTCGAGCAGGGCGAACGAGTCGGTGAAGAACGCGGGGCCACCGAAGTTGCCGGACTTCAGGGTGATGTGGAGCGTGTCGCCGCCGGGAAGCGGCGCCGCGCACCATGGCACACCGGGGTCGATCTGCGGTCCGATCCGCAGTCCGGTGACGCCGAGCGCGCGGACGACCGCCCCCGAGGTCTCGCCGCCCGCGACGACCAGTTGGCGGACACCGTGCTCCACGAGGCCCTGGGCCACGCGGGCCAGGGTCCGCTCCACCAGTTCACCGGCCTCGACGGCGCCGAGCTTGCTCTGGACGGTGCGGACCGCCTCGGGCGCCTCGGTGGAGTAGAAGAGGACAGGACCGTCGGCCAGATGGGATTCGGCGAAGGCGAGAGCCTGGCCGGACACGTCCTCACCGGCCGTGATGCGCAGCGGATCGACGCTGAAGGCGGGCCGCCCGGCCCGCAGGAACTCCAGCACCTGGCGGTTGGTGGCGGTGGAGACCGATCCGGAGATGACGGCCCGGTGGCCGGTGGGCGGTGGTAGCTGTGCCGCGGCGTGGGACGGCGTGAATCCCCAGTTCGCGGGCAGCCCGATGGCCAGGCCCGAACCGGCGGTCACCAGGGGCAGCCCCTGGACCGCCGCGCCGAGACGCACCAGATCCTCGTTGGAGACGGCGTCGGCGATGGCGATCCCGGCGCCCTGCTCGCGCAGATCGTCGATCCGGGCCCGGACCGCCTCGGCATCGCGGCCGACGACGGTGTGGTCGATCAGGCCGACCGCCCGTGTGGTCTGCGCACCCAGGACCGAGACCAGATTGGGGTCGGTCATCGGGGTGAGCGGGTGGTGGCGCATACCGCTCTCGCTGAGCAACACGTCGCCGACGAAGAGATGGCCCTTGAAGACCGTGCGCCCATTGTCGGGGAACGCGGGCGTCGCGATCGTGAAGTCGGTGCCGAGCGCGTCCATCAAAGCCTCGGTGACCGGCCCGATGTTGCCGGCCGGCGTCGAGTCGAAGGTGGAGCAGTACTTGAAGTAGATCTGCTCGGCACCCGCGGACCGCAGCCAGGCGAGGGCCCGCAACGACGCCTCGACGGCCTCGGCGGCCGGAACGGTCCGCGACTTGAGCGCGATGACCACGGCGTCCGCGTCCACCGGCCGCTGTGCGCCGTCAGGCGGCACATCGATGAGCTGGACCACGCGCATGCCCGCGCGCACCAGGTTGTTGGCCAGGTCCGTGGCGCCGGTGAAGTCGTCGGCGATGCAGCCCAGTCGGATTCCCATCTCAGGCCCCCATCGGCCGCGGCAGATCGATCCCGGGGAAGATCTTGATGACCGCGCTGTCGTCCTCGGCACCCAGACCCGACGCCGACGCCTGGAGGAACATCTGGTGAGCCGCGGCCGCCAGGGGGAGCGGGAACCGCTCCGGCCGTGCGGAGTCGAGGACGAGCCCCAGGTCCTTGACGAAGATGTCGACCGCGGAGAGGGCCGTGTAGTCACCGGCGAGCACATGCGCCATCCGGTTCTCGAACATCCACGAGTTGCCGGCGCTGTGCGTGATGACCTCGTAGAGCGCCTCGGCCGGCACGCCGGCCTTCAGGCCCAGCGCCATCGCCTCGGCCGCCGCGGCGATGTGCACACCCGCGAGCAACTGGTTCACGATCTTGACCTTGGAGCCGAGACCGGGCTGCTCACCCAGGCGGTAGACCGTGGCGCTCATGGCCTCGAGCACCGGGTCGGCGACCGCGTACGCCGCGGCGGGGCCCGACGTCATCATGGTCAGCTCTCCGGCCGCGGCGCGTGCGGCGCCACCGGAGATGGGGGCGTCCAGGTAGAGCACACCCCGCTCGGCCAGCCGTTCCCCTAGCTTCCGCGGACCAGCCCGGGTCGACGGTGGAGCACATCACGAAGACGGCCCCCGGGCGGAGCCGGGCGGCGGCCCCGTCGGCACCGAACAGCACCGACTCGACCTGCGCCGCGTCGACCACGACACCGACCACGACGTCCACCGTGGCCGCCAGGTCGCCGGGGGAGGCGAACGCCGTCCCGCCATCGCGGGCGAAGCCCTCGGCCACCTCCGGTCGCAGATCGTGGACCCCGACCTGGTAGCCCGCCTTCCGCAGGCTGCGAGCCATGCCGAGTCCCATGGCCCCGAGCCCCACCACGCCCACGCGCGGCTGTGCCGGCCTGTCCTGGTCGCTCATGCCCCTCCTCGTCCTGTGTGCCGTGCTTATGGGGAGCGCCGCCGTCCTGTGCTGTGCTGTCCGAAGGCGCAATCGGCCTCCGGCCTGGGCGGCGATCGGGTCATATGATGACCTGAAGACAAGGTTCGCGCATACAGTGACGTCCGTCACATGGGGTGGGGGTATGCGTGTGGGACCCCGCTGAAAGACGGGTCCCACATCAGGTGCACGGCCGGAACGGGGGCCGCGGCCAGTAGGAAGCCGGCATCCTCCTGCTGACCGCGGCCGCATGGCACGGTGCTCAGGTGTGCTTCACCGTGACCCCGTACAGGGCGACCTCGCCGTAGTTCGAGTTGCCGCACGGCGAGGCGGCGAGGCCGATGTCGACCTCGCTCAAGCGCTGACCTCATCAGCGCACGGTGGACGGGCTGTCAGTCGATGCCCTTCGGAACCATTGCGACTTGTCCACCACGTTGATCAACGGCTGCCCGGCGGCGAACCGCCGCGCGTTCTGGGCGAGCACCTCGAAGCGGCGCTCCGCGGCGTGCGGTCCGGCCCCCGCGACGTGGGGGGTGAGCAGCGCTCTGGGGTGACGCCACAGGGGGTGGTCCGGCGGCAGCGGCTCCTGCTCCATGACGTCGAGGGCGGCGCCCCGCGGATGCCCCGAGTCCAAGGCCGTGACCAGATCGTCCAGCCGGACGATGGGACCGCGGCCGACGTTGATGAGGCAGGCTCCCTGTTTGAGCAACGCGATACGGTCGGCGTCCATCAGCCCTTCCGCCCGCGGAGTGTGCGGAAGGGTCAGGATCACGATGTCCGCCTCAGGAAGGACGCGATCCAGGAGGTCGGCGGGCAGAACCCGGTCGAAACCCGGCGGCGCCTCGGTGATCCGGGCATCGACGCCCTCCACGGGGGTTCCGAACGCTGCGAGCGGCCGCCCCGTCTCGGCGCCGACCGCACCCGTACCGACGACGAGCGCACGCGCCTCACCGAGGGGAAGGACCCCGCCGTCCGGCCAGTCCGGTGCCCAGTTGGCGGCGGTCTGCTCGCGCACATAGTGGGGGAGTTGCCGGGCCAGAGCCAGGACCAACGCCAGCGTGTGCGTGGCCACATGGTCGGTGTACGTGTCCCGCATATTCGTCACCTGCACCGGATGACGCACCAGCGGGGGGTAGAAGCCGGGCGGAGGCCCCGCCTGAGGAGCCTGCGACCATCGCAAGTTCCCTCCTGCGCGTTGGCCGCGCGCAGCGCCTGGAGTCGGGCGGCGAGGCCAGGCCCGCGTGGTACTGGCGGATCCGCTGAGCGCCGGCGGCCAGCAGTCGTGGTGGCATTCGGTGCGATGGCGGCGTTGGCGGAGTCGGGCCTGCGGATCCCCGAAGACCTCTCGGTGATCGGCTGCGATGACATCTCCGTTGACGACCTGCCCAGTTCGCGCCGACTCACCACGGCCACGATGGCCCGGGACGAACTGGACAGGCAGGCAGCCCGCCGACTGGAATCCTTGATGGCCGCCGATGGCGACACCGAACCCCGATCGATTCCGATGGAGCTTCGTGTGCGGCTCACCAGCGCGCCGCCCGCGGCATCGCCGGGCTGAGGGCGGGGGGCTCGGCGTCAGCCGATGTCGATGGAGTTGCCCGCGGCCAGCCGGTGGTAGCGGGCCCCGATGCCGGGGCCGTTGTCGCCCAGGAACCCGCCGACCATGGCGGTGCCGACGTCGTTGAGGGCGCCGTCGTGGATGGCGTAGGCGTCCTGCGGGGCCACCTCTCGTACGTAGTCGATGAGCCGGCCGGTGGTGGACCAGGGGCCGTGTACGGGCAGCAGTAGGGTGTCGACGGTGGCGTCCGGGACGGTGAGCGCGTCTCCGGGGTGGAAGAGGGCGTCGTCGATGAGGAAGCCGATGTTGCCGATGGGCGGGATGTCGGGGTGGATGGCCGCGTGCCAGGTGCCGTAGACCTTCACATCGAAACCGCCCGCGGTGAAGTTCTCGCCCTCGCCGACGGCGGTGACCCGGGTGCCGAGGCTGTCCAACTGCCTGGCAACGGGCGTGTTGGTCCAGATGCGCAGGGCCGGGTTGTTCGCCGCGGCCTTGCGGAGCGCCTCCTCGGAGAAGTGGTCGAAGTGTTCGTGGGTGACCAGGACCGCGTCCGCGCCGTCCAGCGCATGCGGTTCGGTGAGGCCGCCCGGGTCCACGACCAGGCGGCGGTCGTCCTTCTCGACGCGGACGCAGGCGTGGCCGAACTTGGTGAGTCGCATGGGGTCCCTTGATCCCTTCCCGAAACTGTACAATCTGGTTGTGCAATTTAACTGTACAACGAAGTTGTACAACTCAGATTCATGACATGGGTAGAGTGGGGCCATGGAAGATGACGCGCTGGCTGAAGACCTGCGGCAGGCCATCGGGGAACTCGTCCGTGCCGTGCGGGCCGCCGACACCATGCCCTCCGGTGAAGCCGCCATCCTCGGCCACCTCGACCGCGGCGGCCCGCAGACCACGGCCGACCTCGCGCACCGGCGCGGCGTGACCCACCAGTCGGCCGCCAAGTCCGTCAAGGAGCTGCTCGGCGCCGGTCTGGTGCGCACCGAACCTCATCCCAGCGACGGCCGCAAGCTCCTGCTGGACATCACCGACACCGGCCGCGCTCGACTCCGGCAAGAGCGCGCGCAGCGCGCCACTTGGCTGGACGCCGCCATCAGCGACGCGCTCAGCCCCGATGAACAGCGGCGGCTGCGCGACTGTGTGCCCCTGCTGACCCGCCTCACCACCCGCATCACCGGAAGGTGATCGTGGTTGGACGAGAATTCCGGACGCGCGTATCCGGACGCGCGTATCCGGACGCGCGTGTCAGGACGAGCTTGGCCTTGTGGCCGCTGACCGACCGTACCCAGATGCTCAGGCTGTTGAGCCTGATGGTGCCGCCCGGACTGGTGCTGCCGCTCAGGCGCGCGCCACCCGTAGTGGTGGCCGACATCTTCACGGACCGGGAGCTGATGTGGGTGATCCGCAGCTTCCCGAAGCCGAACCGGTGGCTGTCGACCGTGATGTTCGTGGGCCTTGACACGGTGGTCGTGCACCGCCCGTCGTAGCAGGGCCCGTGGGCGGCGGCCTGCGCCACCGGCGTCATCAGGCCGAGTCCCAGTGTGCCCGCCAGAGTCATGGTCGCGGTGGCCGTCGCGGTCGTCCAGCGCATGCCGATACCCATCAGTTGGACCTCCTGTTTCGGGGATTCCTGCGCGGCATTTCCAACCCGCGGGTCCTGGGACCGCTCCCGAGGAGGCGCCCGGCCGCCGTCATCCCCTCGGCTGTCACAGCTCGACGGGCGGCTTCAACCCAGCGCGATCCGGGCGGCGATCGGCAGATGGTCGCTGCCGGTGGCGGGCAGGGTGCGAATGTGGCCGACAGCCGCCGAACGGGCCATGACCTGGTCGATCCGGGCCAGCGGAAAGCCCGCGGGGAAGCTGAAGGCGAAACCCCGCTCCGCGACGTTCAGCCGTGAGGTCAGCGGGGACAGCCCACGGTCGTCGACCGTGCCATTGAGGTCGCCCAGCAGGATCAGCCGATCCCGCTTCTCGGCGGCGATGGCCTTGCCCAGCAGGCCGGCGCTCTCGTCACGCCAGGAGGACGCGAGGCCACTCGCCCGTACGCGGACCGACGGCAGATGCGCGACGTACGCCGCGATCTCGCCCCGCGGCGTATGGACCACGGTCCGCAGCCCACGACTCCATGCCTCGGTGATCCCTTGGGGTTTGATGTCCAACGGCCGGGCGTCGGTGAGCCGATGCCTCGACCAGAGTCCGACGGTGCCCCGGACGGCGTGGTACGGGTAGTCCGGGGCGAGGGTCTTCTCGTAGACCGGCAGCGCCCTGGGCACCAGCTCCTCCAGCGCGATGAGATCGGGCCCGGCGTCGGCCAGGGCACGGGCCGTACCCGCCGGGTCGGTGTTCTCATCGCTGACGTTGTGCTGCACCACGACCAGGTCGTGCGGGCCGGGCTTTGCCCCGGGCAGGAGGAGCCCGCCGAAGAGGTACGCCCAGGCCGCGACCGGCAGGAGCAGGGCCACCAGCGCGATGGCCGAACGGCGCAGCAGCGCCAGGCCGAGCAGCACCACGACCACCAGGCCGAGCCACGGCAGAAACGCTTCCAGCAAACTGCCCAGGTGCCCTGTGGAGTTGGGCACCACTCGGTGGAACGCCAGCAGCCCGGCCGACAGCACAGCCAATACGGCGAGCACTCGCCCCCGCGTCCAGGCCGACCCGCCACGAGCCCACCGCGCCACCCGGCGTCCCGCCCGCACTGGCGACGCCGCACCGTCGTCCACCTGCTCCACCATGGCTTTCCATCCGTTGCCTTCCGCACCTCAAGACGGGCCATCAGGCGCATCGGTTTCTGGTGCGGGGCGTGAGATTCCGGTGACGGTGGCCCGCGCGCCTCCTAGGAACGGATCTTGTGCTTTCCCGTCCCTCCTTCAGCCGCTATGCGGAATCGCGCAGGTCACTGAGCCAAGGCCGCCCGGGCCACCGTGAGTGCCTGCCCGGCGTAGCCGCGGCCGAACAGCACCGTGTGCACCAGCAGGGGGAAGAGCTGGTGCAGTCCGATGCGGTCGGCCCAGCCCTCGGCGAGCGGCGCCACGTCCTGGTAGCCGTCCAGCACCTGATCGAGATGCGGGCAGCCGAACAGGTGGAGCATCGCCAGATCGGTCTCCCGGTGGCCACCGTGCGCGGCCGGGTCGATGAGCCACGCTTGCCCGTCGGCGCCCCACAGGACATTGCCGTTCCACAGGTCGCCATGCAGCCGGGCGGGTGGCTCGGCGGGTCCGGCCAGCTCGGGCAGCCGCTCGCACGCGCGCTCGATGACCTCGGCCTCGCCGTGGCGCACCGTGCCGTCGTCGACGGCCCGGCGCAGATAGGGCAGCACCCGGTGTTCGGCGTACCAGCGCGGCCAGTCGGAGCCCGGGACGTTGCGCATCGGGGCCGGCCCGATGTACGCGTCCGTGGGGCCGTCCGGTGGCGGGGCGCCGAACGCGGGCGCGCCGACGGCGTGCAGGACGGCCAGGTCGCGGCCGAATCGGGCCGCTGCCCGGGTGCCTGGTCGGCCGATCGGCACCTGGTCGGTGACCAGCCAGTCCCGGTCGTGGCCGTGCACCACCGGGACGCGGACCGTGCCCGTGTCGGCCAGCCAGCGCAGCCCCGCCGCTTCGGCCGGTGCCGCGCCGGGACCGTCGCCGCGTTTGACCATCACCGTCTGCCCGCCGTCGAGGGTGACTTCGGTGAGCGTTGCGGACAGCGGGCGCCGACCGGTCACCGGGCGGCCGGTGAGGCGGGCCGCCGCGGCGCCGGGGTCCTCGCCGGTCCCGGCCGCCGGACGGGCACTCATGGGCCGAGGCGCTCGCGCACCCAGGTCAGCAGGCCGGGCATCGCGGCTTCGATCATGGTCAGCACCTCGTCGAACCCCTCCGGGCCGCCGTAATACGGGTCGGGCACGTCCAGATCACCGGTCGCGGCCGGGTCGAAGGACCGCAGCACCCTGACCCGGGACGGATCGTCGACCCGTCGGC
Source organism: Streptomyces sp. CY-1 (assembly GCF_047218265.1). NCBI lineage: Bacteria > Bacillati > Actinomycetota > Actinomycetes > Kitasatosporales > Streptomycetaceae > Streptomyces > Streptomyces sp. CY-1. The sequence goes on along the minus strand of NZ_CP178393.1, from coordinate 512,967 downwards.
GCAGCGCCTTCGCATGGCCGTGGTCCATCGCCAGGAACAGGTCGGCGTCGCTGTGCTCGGCGCCGATCTGGGCCGCGACATGCTCGACCGGGTAGCCGTGCCGTGCCAGCAGTTCACCGGCCCGTTCATCGATGGGCTCACCGGCGTGCCAGGGGCCGATGCCGGCGCTGCTGACCCGTACCGCGCCGTCGAGTCCGGCCCGGCGCAGATGCTCGGCGAAGACCAGCGCGGCGGACGGCGACCGGCAGATGTTCCCGCTGCATACAAAGCAGATGTGCACGGCCACCAGCGTAGGGCCTGGCTTCCCGGTGGCGCGGGGGCGCACTGCCCGTCCGGACCGGCCGGACCTGGCCATTGCACCGGCCGGAACCCGGCGCCGTACTGGACGGAATGCGGCGTCGGGCCCTGCCGGAGCCCGGCGTCAGGCGCTGTGGTCCGCGAACGGACCATCGGCGGCGAAGGCCAGCGCCGCGAACCGTTCCCCGATACGGCGGTGAGTGGCGGCGTCCGGGTGCAGCTCGTCGGGCAGCGGCAGCTCGTCGGCATCGGTCTCGCCGTAGAGGTCGAGGCCGTCGAGGTAGTGGAGGTGGGGGTCGTCGGCCGCCCGCTGCTTCACGATCCGGGACAGCTCCTCCCGGATGACGCGCAGCGTCAGCTTCCCCGCGGCGCGTTCGGCGGGGTCGCCGGTGGCCTGGAACCGCAGCTTCCCGGCGCTGAGCGCGGTGACGTCGAAGGCCGCGGGGCCGGGCGTGTCCTCGTGGATGGGGCACAGGATGGCGGAGACGACCAGCAGTGGCGTGGTGGGATGCCCCTCGCGGATCGTGTCGAGGAAGCCGTGCACCGCCGGAGTGAAGGCGCGCAACCGCATCAGGTCGGCGTTGACCAGGTTGATGCCGATCTTGATGCTGATCAGGTCGGCCGGGGTGTCCCGCATCGCGCGGGCGGTGAACGGGTCGAGCAGGGCGCTGCCGCCGAGGCCCAGGTTGATCAGTTCCACGCCGCCGAGGGAGGCGGCGAGCGCGGGCCAGATGCCGGTGGGGCTCGCGGCGTTGGAGCCGTGGCTGATCGAACTGCCGTGGTGGAGCCACACCTTGCGGCCCTGGTCCGGTACGGGCTCGATGGGGGCGTCGGTGCGCAGCGCGACGAGTTCGGTGGTCTCGTTGTGCGGCAGCCAGATCTCGACGGTCTTGACGCCGTCGGGCAGCTCGGTGAAGCGGAGGGTGCCGACCGGGCCGGGGTGGCTCTCGGCGCTCCCGGTGGCCAGGTCGATGGCCAGCGTGTTGCCGCCGCTCACCGAGGACTGCCCGGCCAAGCGGCCGTCGACGAGCAGGTCGTACACGCCGTCCGGACGGGGCGGGGCGCCCGTGTAGACCCGCTTGGTGGGCAGCGTGTCCAGTTCGACGGCGGTGGCCCGGGTCCGGAAGACCAGCCGTACGCCGGAGGGCTGGGCCTCCGCCATGGCGAGTTGCCCGTCGGTGTTCTGGGCACGGGCCCAGGCGGGCAGCCGGTGCGGCAGCACCCCGTGCGCCGTGTGCTCCAGGTCGAGGGCGCCCCGCAGGATGTCCGCGGTGATGGGTGTGGTGATCCAGTCGTGCTCGGTGGTGTGCATGGTTCCAGCCTGTTGATCACAGATATGTGGATGGATGGATGGATGTGGGGGCGAGCGGACGGATGGATCGGTTGGGCCGATGTGCTGATGTGCCGATGTGCCGCGAGGCTGATCGCATCCGGCATGCCGCCGCGCCCCTGAGTCAGGGCGCGGGCCAGTTCCGCAGCAGGGCGTCGAGGGCGTCCAGGGTCCGCGACCAGCTTTCCTCGCTGTCGGGGGCGCTGTGGCTGAATCCGCCCGCCAACTCGAGGCTGACGTAGCCGTGGAAGACGCTGCCCAGCAGCCGGACCGCGTGCGTCTGGTCCGGCTCGGTCAGGTCGTAGCCGCGCAGGATCGCCCGCGTCATCTGTGAGTGCCGGCCACCGGCGCTGGCGGCCGCCGCCTCCGGGTCGAGCCTGAACTGGGCCGCGGCGTAGCGGCCGGGATGCTCGCGGGCGTAGTCACGGTAGACGTTGGCGAAGGCGGTCAGGGCGTCCTTTCCGGCCCGCCCGGCCAGGGCCTCGGCGGCCCGGTCGGCGAGCTCCTCCAGAGCGAGCAGGGCGATCCTGGTCTTGAGGTCCTGGCCGTTCTTCAGGTGCGAGTAGAGACTCGCGACCTTGACGTCGAACCGTCTGGCCAGCTCCGAGACGGTCACCTGGTCGAAGCCGAGCTCGTCGGCCAGCTCCGCTCCCGCCTGGGTCAGCCGTTCCGTGGTCAGTCCTACCCGTCCCATGCCCTTCCTCTCCTTCGACAGAAGCGATTATGCATTTGCCTAACGCCTTTAGGCAAATTAGCCTGCGTTATATGAAGCCGCTGAGTGAGCAAGAGATCCGTGCCGCGTTCGTGAACTGCACCAAGGGCGAGACGAAGCGCCTGTCCGTCCCGCGCGACCTGGCCGACCGGCCCTGGGGTGACCTGGACTACCTCGGCTGGCGAGATCCTCAGGCGCCCGACCGCGCCTACCTGGTCACCGAACTGGACGCCCGCCCGATCGCCGTCGCGCTGCGCTGTCCCGGCCCCGCCTCCTGGCAGGCGCGGCGCAGCATGTGCTCGATGTGTCTGACCGCCCACACGGGCGGCGTCTCCCTGATGGTCGCGCCGAAGGCGGGGAAGGCGAGGCAGCAGGGCAACTCGGTCGGCGCCTACATATGCAGCGACCTCGCCTGCTCGCTGTATGTGCGGGGCAAGAAGGACGCGGGCGCCGGCTCACGGCCCCAGGAGTCGCTCACCCTGGAGGAGAAGATCCAGCGGACCGCGGCGAACGTGGCCGCGTTCCTCGCCAAGGTGACGGCATAGCCCATACCGCCCGGTCGCGGAGCGGTGCCCCGCACGCCATCGCGTACGGGGCACCGGGCTGCGGGGCGCGGACGGTGGGTGTCAGCCGCAGTTGGTCTCGGCCTTCTCGAAGCGCACACCGTCGATCCAGCCCCACCAGTCCACACAGGTGCCTCGTGCGCTCACGTAGATCGGTCCCGCGTAGGAGCGGTAGTTGCCGCTGTCGTAGATGTCGTGGATCTCCGTGTCGCTCCGCGAGAGGTAGATGGACATCGGAACCGGCTCTCCGGCCACGTTCCGGATCGCGACCAGGCAGTTCTTGCCCGTGGCGGAGCTGTAGGTGAGATACGCGGTGCCCTTGTCCCCGACCTCGGTGGAGTTGACGACCGTATAGCCGGAGCCGCAGGCGCCGTTGTACGCGACGCGCGAGGCGGCCGCGGAGGCCCCGGGCGCGGCGGCCATGAGGGCGACCGTGCCGGCGCCGGTCACTGCCGCGATGGCCAAGGCGCGCTTGAGGTGACTCATTGGTTCCCCGTTCGTGTGATGTCGGTGCTGTCGGCTGAAGTGCCGCGGGTTGATTTCCCGGTTGCTACGACCCGCCACCCGGCGCATGAGTTGTCCCCTCGCGCCGTTACGGGTCTGTCCGCACTGTCACCAACGCGTAACGGCGGCAGGGTCCCGCGCCGCTGCCAATCCGTTGGACGGGAGCGGACTGCTCGTACAAGAAACGTGAGCCGAAAAGGGACTGACGGTCACCGAGCGGCCAGTGGAAGGGATATCGAACTTTTTGGAACCTGTGTCCCTGGAGAGGCGTACCACGCATGCCGCCCGTTCACCTCCTCGCGGCCCCTCGTGCTATCGACGCGAGTAGACCGGACATGTGGTGTGGTGTTTTGGTGGAGGGGATGGGGGTGTTTTCTGGTGCTTCTTCGGTGCTTATGCCGGGCGGGCCGTTGTTGCTGGGTGGGGGCGTCCCCGGCGGTTCTGGCGATGGTGTCTCTCTCTTAGACTGTGCCGGTCCCCAAGTTGATCGGAGCACTCCTATGCGTCGCCTTGCCGCCGCCCTTTTGGTAATGACCGCTTTTGCCTCGCTCGCCGGCTGCGCGCAGGATTTCGACCGAGGCCCTGATGGGACGGTCTCCGACAAGGTCAAGGACGGAAAGAAGTTCTACTTGGTCGTCGATCCGGCCAAGGGTGGCGACGAGAAGAAGTTCCGCGTCAGTAAGTACGACTATCACGACTGCAACCGAGGTTCGAAGTACCCCAAGTGTGTTGACGATTAATCAGCTCGTCGTCGCCTCGGCTCCGCACTCCCACCGCGTTCGCGACAGGAGTGATTGAGCGTGCGATGAAGTGTGCGTTACGGAGAGCGATGGGGATAGGGTTTGCCCGGAGGTGAGCCCTGTGCCCGCTGAGGACGAGTTGTTCAGCGCTGTCGACGCGCTGCTGGAGCAGGTCGCCCAGGACGAGCTGCCGGCACCCGCGGAGCGCAAGAGGCTGCGCGAGGCCGCGGGGCTGAGCCAGGCCGGGATCGCCAAGGCGCTGGACATCCGCCGGGAAGCGGTGGGCAACTGGGAATCCGGCAGGACCGAGCCGCGGCAGCCGAAGCGCGCCGCCTACGCCCGGCTCCTGAAGGGCCTGGCCGCCCGCTTCCCCGCCCCCGCCGAGGAGGCATCGGAGACAGCGGCCCCCACCGTCCCCGAGCCGTCCTCTTCCGCCCAGCCCGCGCCGACGCGGACCCCGCCCCCGGGCCAGGGTCATTCCCCCGAGCGGAGCCCTCAGCGGCCCGGGGCGACCGTCACGCGGAACACCACCCGGCGACTCGCCCCGGCCCCGGCGCAGCGGGCCCGCCCGCCCCGGCCGTCCACACCCCGGCGCCCGGACGCGACGGAGCCGGCCGGGACCGCCGCCGCCACCTCCGGCGTGGACCCGCGCTTCGCCAACGGCCCGCTGGCGGTCGTGGATGTCGTGGACGGCCAGGTCTGGGCGTACTGCCCCGGCGGCCTGGTCCTGGACATCCCGGCCAAGTCCCTCCCGTCTCTGGTGGAGTGGAGTCTGACCGAGGCGCGGCTGGGCGCACCGCGGCTGAACCGCAACGGCAGGGACGCCGACCCGGTTCTGGTCCTCACCGACGCCGCCGCGGTGCGCTTCGGCCTCCCGGCCCGGCTGACCGACGAGGAGCGGCGGGCCGGAAGGCTGCCCGAGGGCCATAAGGTCCTCAAGGAACTGGAGCGGGCCGACTGGCGGCTCACCCGGCGTGGGCTCGGCCCGTGGGCCCGGATCTACCGTCCTGCCGAGGGCTCGCGACGCGCCTGCGTCCAGCTCTGCGTCCTGGGCTGGGACGCCCTCGATACGCGCTCCTGGGGCGAGGCCGCGCAGTTGCCGCCCGCCGATCTGGTGCATCTGCTGGGCACCTACGCCGACCGCGTCATGACCCCCTGCGGCTCCACCGCCGTCACCGGCCTGGAGCTGATGACCGCTCTGCACCCGCCCACCCGCGCCGGTGAGCCGGACAGCGGCGGCCGGCGGCACAGCGAGCACAACCCCGGCTCGCTGGGCACCCAGCCGGTGCGGTGCGCGCCGCCCGAGGCCCCGGACGGTCACCCACTCCTGGCACACCTGTCGCGTTTCCATCAGCGCACCCCCGAGGAGGTGCTGGTGGAGGAGGCATACGACTGGGCCCGCCCGCTCACCGACGACGAGTGCGCCAAGCGCTTCGTGGTCGGCATCGACGTCAACATGGCCTTCGCCGCGGCGGCCAACGGCACCGTCTTCGGCCTCGGCGAGCCCGTACACGCCAAGCGGCCGCCGTTCGACCCGAAGATGCCCGGCTCATGGCTGGTGGATCTCTCCCACGTCGCACTGGATCCGCGCCTGCCGAGCCCCTTCACCCCGACCGGGGAGCGGCCGGCGGGGCCCGCCTGGTACGCCACGCCGACGGTCGCCTACGCCGTCGAACTCGGTTACGGCGTCGCCCCCATCGAGGCGTACCTCCGCCCGGACAACGGGCGCTACCTGGACGCCTGGTACTCCCGGCTACGGGACGCCTATATCGCCACGATGGCCGACCTGGGGGTCACCACCGGCATGGGACCGGAGGAGTTCCTGACCGCGATGGACGGCCACCGGCGGGCCGATCCGCAGATGGCGATCGTCCTCTCCGCGATCAAGGCGACCGTCAAGGGCGGCATCGGCAAGCTGCGCGAACGCCCCCGTGGCGGTGGCTGGCGCCCCGGCCAGCCCTGGCCCGCGCTCCAGCGCCCGACCTGGCGGCCCGACATCCGCGCCGCGGTCATCTCCAAGGCGCGGGTCAATATGCACCGCAAGATGCTCAAGACGGCGACCGCCACCGGCCAGTACCCGGTGGCGGTCCTCTCCGACTGCGCCGTCTACCCCTCCGACGGGCCCGGCCCGCTGGACTTCCTGCCCCACAAGGACGGCAAACCGCTGCCGGGCGGCTTCCGGATCGGAGTGAGTCCGGGGATGGTCAAACACGAAGGCACCCAGACCACCCTGTGGGCCGAGGGCGTGCGCGAGGAGCACGGCGACGACCTCAACCTCGCCCGGTACATCAAGGACGGCCACGTCACCGCCCCGGACAACGGAGAGTAGAGACGATGGGCAAGCTCGCGGAGAGCCTGGACAAGGCGGTGGAAGGCACCTTCACCCGCCCCGTCCCCAAGTCGGCCGGTGCGCAGATGCGCTATCTGGTCAGGCAGCTCAAGGGCACCCGGCCGGTGGCCGACCTGCTCGGCATCTCCCAGCGCACCGTCGAGCGCTACGTCAAGGACCAGCTCAAGCGCCCCCGCAAGCCCCTCGCCACCCGCATGGACCGCGAGGTGAGAAAGCGGTGGCAGCCGCAGATCCGCGCCAGGGCCAAGCAACAGGCCGCCACCACCGGCGGCCTCATCCTCGACACCCGCGCCCGCTTCGGCTACACCGCCGCCCCCGGCACCACCGACGACGCCCGGCTGCGCCACATCACCCAGGCGCTGCCGCCGCAGTACGCCGCCCGCCTCTTCGACGCCCAGGAACAGGGCGCCGCCGAACAGCAACTCCTCGACATCGCCGCCGAGGGCCTCCAGGAGATCTACTTCAAGGACCGCGGCCGCCGCGCCCAGGGCCTGCTGGTGGAGTTCACCGACATCGACTACATCGAGGTCGACCTGTAAGGGGCGGAATGATGTGCCCGGGCCGGATCGATGTGCTCAGCGGTCGGCGACGATATCCAAGGTGATCTTCAGGCGGCGAGCCGCCATACCTTTGGCCTTGCTGACACCGAAGGCGTATCGGTCGATGGTGGCGGTGCCGTTGGCGGTGATGCGCTTGCCCTCGCCGACCATGCTGCCGATCGCGACGACTACCGGCTTGGTCACTCCGCAGACCGTCAACTCCCCTCGCAATGAGGCGCCTTGGGCGGATTGAGCCAGGCTCTGGCCCCGGAACTGGATCGTGGGGTGTCGCTCCACGTCCAGGAAGTCGGACGACCTGACGTGGTCGTCGCGCCGCTGAACGCCGGACGCGAAGCTGGCCGCGTCCATCTCGACGTCCACCGACGACGCTTCCGGTGTCTCGGCGATGGTGATCCGGCCCTGCCTGATGCCGAACGTCCCATGGACCGGGAGCAGCCCCAAGGCGCGCGTGGTGAAGCGCACGGTCGAAGCGGCCGGATCGATGACGTAGGTGCCTGCTGCTGGTAAGGACAGTTCCGCGGCGCTGGATATCGACATGTTCATAGCCTCCGTTTGCTGAAGTCCCCCTCGGGTGGACGAGGATCTCGCACACACGGAGGCTGCACCAGACCCCCTTCAACTAACGCTGCGGCCCAGCACCTCGGCGACGCGGATGAACCCGTCCGTACCATGGCCCAGCCCGATGGCACGGCGGGCCATGCCCTCGGCCGCGCGCATCACACCCGCGTCGATGCCATGGCCCTCGGAGGTGTGCACGATATGGGCCATCGACGAGACCGCCGAGGTGATCGGGTTGCCTTCACCGGAGAAGGTGCCGCGGTCCACTTCCTCCGCGGCCTGCTCGAAGAGCGGCGGGAGGATCGCGCCGATGCCCTTGGCGAAGGGCGCCAGCTCCCGGGCGCCGACCCCCTCCGCCCGCGCCACCGCCAGGGCGTGCGCATAGCCCGCCATCGCCGTCCAGAAGATGTCGAGCAGCGCGATGTCGTAGGCCGCCGCCCGGCCGATCTCCTCGCCGAGGTGGGTATGGGTACCGCCCAGCGTGTCCAGTACGGGCCGGTGCTCCTGGTAGAGCTCAGCCGGGCCGCTGTGGATGAACACCGCGGCAGGCGTTCCGATGGTGGTGGTCGGCGTCATGATCGCACCATCGAGATACCGGATGCCGCGCCCGGCCGCCCAGTCCGAGGTGTCCCGGGCCCGGTCCGGAGTGTCCGCGGTCAGGTTCACCACGGTGCGTTCCTTGAGCGCCTCGGCGACCTCGTCGCGCCGCAGGATCGCGTCCGACGCGTCGTAGTTCACCACGCAGACCAGGGTCAACTCGCTTGCGGCGACGGCCTGTTCGGCCGATCGCGCGCCGACCGCCCCGCGCTCGATCAGCTCCCGGTCCCTGCCCGGCGTCCGGTTCCAGACCGTGGTCCGCAGCCCGGCGTCCAGGAACGCACCGGCCAGGGCGCGGCCCATCGGCCCCAGACCGAGCACGGTGACGGCAGACTGTTCGGGGTGTGTAGACATGAAACTTCAACTCCCATACGGATATACGCGTAAGTAATAACTCAAAGGAAATCGAGCGAAGATGACACGCAGTCGTGCTCAGGACACGAATGTCTGCGGAGTGACCGCCGCGATCGCCGTGATCGACGGCAAGTGGAAGACGGCCCTGCTCTGGGCACTGGAGTCCGGACCGCATCGCCCCGGCGAGCTGCGTCGGCGGCTGCCGGGCCTCAGCGAGAAGGTTCTGACTCAGGCGCTCCGTGAGATGGAGACGGACGGGCTGGTGCACCGGGATGTGCACGATGTGCTGCCGCTGAAGACCGTGTACTCCCTGACCGCGTTCGGCCGCGACCTCTCCGAGGCGCTGGCTCCCCTGTCCGATTGGGGCCACCGCCGCCTGGAGAAGCTGGCCGAGGCCCAGTCGGGCCCCTGACGCAACGCTTCCCTCCGTCTCATCCGATCCGGCGGCCCTCCGACCGCCCGCAACAAGATTCGCCCCGCCGTCCGTCGCTGCCAAGTACCCACAAAAAAGTGGGTACGAGCGAACTGGCCGCGCTGAACCTTCCGGTGTTCGCGCGCCACATCACGATGGTCGGCACCGGCAAGGAGCAGCCAGGCCAGTTCGACGTCCCGGTCGGCGTGGGCGGAGCCGTCGTCAGCCCCGGCGACCTGGCCCCGCCGTCTTTCTGCACGGCCTCGGCTCGACGAAGGAGGACTATGTGCCGTGGTCGGGGGCCGGAGGCGTGGAGGCTGCGCCGGTCCCCGCCCGCTCTCGCCGCTCTCGGCCGGAGCGGGACGCTCGGCCGAGCAGCGGAGCCGTTCAACCGAACAGTAGTGTTCTCATGTGAATCAGCTTCCTCACGGCGCGAATGTGCTGTTGGTGCGGACGGACTTCTCCAGTGACGCCGCCTGGGAGCGTCTTGACGCGGTCCTGGCCTCACCGAACGAGGACGGGTTCCTGGCGCATGTCGAACCCGTCGACGATCGCCGGTTCACGGGCATGACCCCTCAGGAGGCGATCGGTCTGCTCCCAGCCGACTACGAGCATCCGCTCCTCGTTCTGGCCGACGGTGAAGCCATGGCCTCGGAGGAGATGCCGCTCCTCGTCATGGACCTGTGGGAAGTACGCGGGCGCTCCATTCGAGTCATCGCCACGGAACTGTGGGGGATCGAGAACAACCTGTCGATCTCGAACATGTACTTCGAGGAGTTCGCCGAATCCGTCGATGAGGATGGAGTGTTCCGGACCTTCTAAGGATCGGCCGCCCCCCCCGCCACGACCGGTGTCACCACACAGATCGACCCGGCCGACACGCGATTCGCAGCCACCGTGCTCGCCGCCTGGGCAGGCCGCTACGTGCTCAGCCCGACCCCACTTGGCGAACGGGCAATCGGGATTAGCTTGGTTGATGTCAAGCAACCAACTCCCGACGGGAGTGATGCTCGGTGGGTTGGACGACCGAGCGGCGCAGGGCCGGAGCCGAGGGGGCCCTGCCGTCCTACGGCGATGGCGGCCCGGGGCCGCGGTACAAGTGGATCGCGCTGTCCAACACCACGCTGGGCGTCCTCATCGCGACGATCAACATCTCGATCATGCTGATCGCGCTCCCGGACATCTTCCGCGGCATCGGCGTGGATCCGCTGCGTCCCGGGAACACCAGCCTGCTGCTGTGGCTGATCATGAGCTACATGGTGGTCACCGCCGTGCTCGTGGTGAGCTTCGGGCGGCTGGGGGACATGTACGGCCGGGTGCGGATGTACAACCTGGTGCTCGGACCGCAGGTGCTCGACCATCTGCCGGCCCACCACGCCGCGTATCTCACCGGGCGCGGCTTCTTCCCGGCGTTGATCTCCCCGCCGTTCTCCCAGGGCCTGTCCGCCGCGTTCGACTTCGCCATCGCGGCCTGTCTGGTGGCCGCCGTGGCATCGCTGCTGCGCGGCGGGCGGTATGTGCACAAGAGCGGGCCGAAGCCGGCTGTCCCGGTGGGGGTGGCCGCCGCCCGGGTCGGCACCGCGGGTGTCAAGGGCACGGCGGACCCCGCGGGTGGCGAGAACGTCGAGGACACTTCCCGCCAACCGGTCACCGCGTCCCGGCAGGCGCCCCCGCCTAAGCCCGGGCCATCGCCATCGCCCCCGCCTCCGTCACCACCTCCGTCGTCATTCGGCGGAGGACCGGGACCACCACCCGAGGAGCCGAGATGACCGCACTCGACCCCACCGCCCCGGGCCCCACCGCCCCGGGCCCTGCCACTCCAGGCGCCAACACCCCGGGTACCGCCACACCGGGTGCCGTGGCCCCGGGCCCCACCGCCCCAGGCCCCACCGTTCCGGAATCGGGGGAGCTGGCCGAACGGCTCCGTACCGCCCTCCAGCATCTGCTCCCCGGCCTGCGGGGCACCCGGGGCGAGCACGGCGATCTCACCCCCAGCCGCCAGGCGGCCCTGGGAGCGCTCGACACCCACGGCCCGATGCGCATCAGCGCCCTCGCGACCCGGCTGGGCATCGCCCTGCCGACCACGTCCCGCATGGTCGATCTGCTCGACGCCTCCGGCTGGATCGAGCGCACCCCCGACCCCGAGGACCGCCGCGCCAGTCTGATCGCCCTCACCGACCCCGGTCGGCAACTCCTCCACACCGTGCGCCACGAGACCGCCGCCCGGCTCGCCGCGCGGATCGAGAAGCTGAGCCCCGAGGAGCAGCGGGCGCTGTACACCGCGCTGCCCGCCCTGGAGTCCCTGGCCGACTCCACCAACCCGTCCACGAGCCCATCCACGAACGCGTAGCACCGCACGACGCGGCGAACGGCCGCGCCCGTTCCCCACGCTCAGTTCGGCGGGATGCGGTAGACGGAGACATGGGAGCGCGACTCGGCGGTGAATTCGCCGCCGGACCAGTCCGCGTGCCTGGTCTCCAGCTCGAATCCGGCGAGCTGAGCCATGAGGTCGAGTTCGGCCGGCCAGATGTACCGGTGCGGGCTGCGGGTCAGCCGTGCCTGCTTGCCGTCGTCGAACCGGAAGTGGTGCGAGACGACGTGCTGGTGCAGTACGTCGTAGGTGTCCAACCCGATGTAGCCGTGCTCGGCTTGCCAGACGGTGGCCGTCTGGCCCGGCGGGAGCTTGCGCAGTTCGGGCACCCAGAGTTCGATCACGAACCTGCCACCGGGCCTGAGATGGCGGGCGGCGTTGCGGAAACACTCCACCTGCTCGGCTTGGGTGAGCAGGTTGGAGATGGTGTTGTAGACGAGATAGACGAGTGTGTACTCCCCGGGAGCCACGGAAGTCGCCATGTCGCCCACGATCACGGGGATCGTCGCTTCGTCTGCCCTGGTGCGCAGTTGACGGATCATCGGAAGCGACAGCTCGATCCCGGTGACCGGGACCCCTCGTTCGGCGAGCGGGACGCCCACCCGGCCGGTGCCGATGGCGAATTCGAGCGCTGCTCCGCCGCCTGCGAGCTCAGTCAGGCGGTTCACGGCCGGCTCCAAGATCTCGGGCGCGAACATCCCCGTGCCGGGCGTGTCATAGCGCTGGGCGGCGTCGACGTCCCAGATCTCCTCCTGGTTCATACCGTCACCATTCACCGCAGGGGTATGCGATGTCCACTGCTTTTGCCCCCTGGGCCCGGGGCTTCCTCAGACCCCCGGCACTGTGCTCCTGGAGTGCGCGAGGAGGCGCCTCAGCCAGCGGGTCCGGGCATCACGCGCGTCTTTGCTGATGGCCGCCTTCGGCGCCAAGCCGTCGAAACCGTGGTAGGCGCCGGGCCATACATGCAGTTCGGCCTGGCCACCGGACTGCCAGATCGCGTTCGCGTACGCCACGTCCTCATCGCGGAACATCTCCGCCGAGCCGACGTCGATGAACGCCGGAGGGAGACCGGATAGGTCCGTGGCGCGGGCAGGCGCCGCGTAGGGCGGCAGGTCCGCCGCGCCGTAGCCGTCACCCAGCAGTGCTTTCCAGGCGGTCTCATGGGAGATGAGATCCCACATCCCGAGGCCCGACATCTGGTGGCTGGAGAACGTGCGCCCGCGGTCGTCGAGCATCGGGCACAGCAGCAACTGCCCCAGGATGCCGGGCCCGCCGCGGTCACGGACCAGCAGGGCGAGGGCCGCGGCGAGCCCGCCGCCGGCGCTCTTCCCGCCGACGATGACGCGGTCCGCGTCGATGCCCAGTTCGGCCGCGTGCCCGGTGGCCCAGAGAAGTCCCGCGTAGCAGTCCTCCAGCGGTCCGGGGTATCGCGTCCGCGGCGCCAGCCGGTACTCGACCGAGATGACGGCCATGTCCAGCGGAAGGGCCCACTCGTGAAGGATCCGCGGCAGCACCGACCATGCGTTGCCCATGATCATCGCGCCGCCGTGCATGTAGTACAGCAGCGGCAGCGGCCCTTCCCGCCCGGCGGGCCGCACGCTCACCAGCGTGACATCGGGGCCGTCCCGCAGCCCTGGAACGGTCAGCTCCGCCACCTCGAAACGGCCATCGGCCCGGAGGTCCTCGGCGGTCGGTCTGGGCCGGGTCGCGGCGTCCCGCTCTTGCCGCGCCGCGAGATTCCCGGGCGTGACCGGCTCTCTTGGCCCATTGCCCAAGGACTCCAGCGCGGCGCTCAGTTCGGGGTCGAAGGGAGGCACAGCCGTCGGCCTCGGGGCGGAAGCGCCCGTACGGGACAGATCCATACCGCGCATCCAAGCATCCGCGGCCGCCCCGCGGTACCGGCCGGACCCCAGGCGCGTCCGGCGACTCGCACTCCCGTCGCGGTTCATCGCCTCCGCTGGTCGCAACCCCCGGGAGTCCGGCGGACGGTAGCATTTCGCCCGCGGGCCGCACCAGGGTCGACCGTGGCCGGGGGGAAACGTGGAGAGCACCGGGCAGCACAGCGACTCGCTTGTCGTGCTGACCGCACTGGACGTGGAGTACGAGGCGGTTCGGGCACATCTGGTCGATCCGCGGCCGCGACTCCACCCGAGCGGCACTCTGTTCGAAGTGGGACGGCTCGACGGTACGCCGTGGCGGGTGGCGCTCGCCGAACTCGGCGACGGCAATCAGGGCGCGGCCGTGCTGACCGAGCGGGCGATCGCGATGTTCCGCCCCCGCGCCGTGGCATTCGTCGGGGTGGCCGGGGCGCTCAAGGGTGATATCGAGCTCGGGGACGTCGTCGTGGCCACGCATGTGTACGCGTACCACGGTGGCAAGGACGAGGACGGCGAGTTCCACTCCCGCCCGAGGGTCTGGCCGGTGCGCCAGGAACTCGACCAGCTCGCTCGCTTCGCCCGCAGGTCCGGTGCCTGGACCGGGCTGCTGCCGGAACGTTCGCCCGGCGCCTCCCGTCCGGCCGTCCACCTCAAGCCCGTGGCCGCCGGGGAGGTCGTCCTCAACTCGGCGAACTCGCCGCTGAGACGGCAACTGCGCCGGAACTACCAGGACGCCGCCGCCATCGAGATGGAGGGCGCGGGCGTGGCGCAGGCCGCCCATCTCAACGCGGCGCTGCCCGCGCTGATCGTCCGTGGCATCAGCGACCGGGCCGACGGGGAGAAGTACGACGCGGATGCCGAGGGCTGGCAGTCCCGCGCGGCGCGCCACGCCGCGGCCTTCGCCTTCTCCGTCCTGCGTGAACTGCCGCCCGGCGGCGGCCAGGCCCCACCCGGGCCGGAAACCCCCATGGACCCGGCACCGGAACGATTCCCGGACGGGCCGTCGGCCCCGCCCCCTGCTCCGCCCTCTGCCCCGTTCCCGCATCCGGATACGGGAACCGCACCGGACGACACCGGCCCGGCCGCACACCGCCAACTCCTGCGCTGGGCACGGAGGTTCTCGGACGACCTGGACCTCGTGGACTCCCCCCGCCCGGAGAGCGGCACCGACTCCCCGCCGCAGCTCAGCGGCGGACTCTACGTACGGCGCGCCGTCCAGGACCGGGTGGTGGAGGCCCTCTACGACGGTGATCCGAAGGCGGTCCTGGTCACCGGGGACGCCGGGAACGGCAAGAGCAGTCTGTTGTGGGGCCTCGCCCGGGATCTCACCGCCCTGGAGGACGCCGAGGTCTTCCTGGTGAACGCCGCCTGGCTGCTGCGCCCCCTGAGCGGGGCCCCCGGAACGCCCATGCTGACCCCCGCGACCGTGGTGTCCGGGGCGACGCACGCCCGGACGCGGGGGCGTACACCGGTCGTGCTCCTGGACACCGCCGATCTGCTGCTGCACGACGACCACCACGAGATGGCGCTGCTCGATCTGTGCGAGGATCTCGCCGCCGCCGCTGTCCGCCTGGTGCTGACCTCGCGGCCGGAGGAGGCGAACCGGCTGCGCACCGGGTTTATCCGGATGTTGCTGGGGCCGTACGACGACAGCGAGATTCCCCACGCCATCCGTGGACACGCCGCGCTCTACTGCCCCGACGCCGTCCCCCGGGACGACGAGGCACGGGTACGGAGGCTGATGGAGCCCGTCGCGCGTGGCCTGCCGGTGCGCGAGGTGTGCAGAAGCCCCCTCCAGTTGCGGCTGCTGTTCGAACTCGCCCGGGACGACGGGGCGTTCCCCAGCGCCGAGATCGACGCCACCGGCCTCTACCGCCGCTACTGGGACCACCGGGTCGTCACCGACCGCCGCCATCACGGCAACCAGAGCGCCACGGCGCCGGAGGACCTCTCCTCGCTCACCGGCGCGATCGCCGTCGTGCTGATGTCGGCCGGCCGGACCGAGCTGTCACGCGAGGAGCTGATCGAGCGGCTCACCTCGGCGCACGGTGGCCCGCGCCCCTCGCGGCCGTACGAACCGGCCCGCGTCCGGTCGTCGCTGGAGCTGCTGATCGACCGGGGTGTGCTGGCCAGGGGAGCCTCGGACGGTATCCACTTCTTCCACCAGACCATGTTCGAGTACGCGGCGGCGCGTGGCCTGCTGCACCGCACCGGGGCGGGAGCGCTGCTGTCGCTGTGCGAGTGGGTCGGGTCCCATCCCCGTGACTTCTTCGTCGGAGCGATCCTCGAACAGCTCCTCATGCTCGCCGCCGGGTCCGAAAGGTATCGCGGCCCGGTACGGGACACCCTGATGCGGATGGCGGCGCACGGGGATGCCGTCATCCTGCACACCGTCGCCGTGGCCGTCGCGGCGCGGAATCCGGCCATGGGCGTGTCCGTCGAGCCGCTGCTCGCGACGGCGCCGCACGGCGTCGCCCGACGGTACGCGGTCCTGGCCCCGACCGTACGTGACACGGACGTCGACGCCCTCCTGCCACGGCTTCGCGGGCTGTGGGAGAGGAAGGAGCCCAGCCTTCAGGAGGCCGTACTCGAAGCGCTGGAACGGCTGGCCGCCCAGAACTCGCTCACCGTCCATGCCGCGCTGGCCGACTGGGGCTGCGTACGGGAGCTGACGGGGCGCCGTACGGGCGGCGCGGGCATCGAGATCCTGCCTCGGCTGCTCGTGCTGACGTCACATATCGATGTGGCATCCGCGCGGAAGGGCCTCCTGGAGATGCTCGACTTCGCCCTGGCCCGAGGGCTGGCGGAGCTGGCATCCGGCGTCATGACCCTATGGGCCCGGCACTGGGAGACACTGGGTTCGCCGGAGTGGGCCACCGCCGTTCAGGAGCGTCTCCAGCGTGTGCGCATCGCGCCGAAGTCGTACGACGTCGGGCTCTTCCAATCGGCCCTGGCAAGGGTGCTGGCCGCGTCGTGGACCCACGACCACGGACTCCCCGGCGACCAAGGACACCTCGGCCGCCACGGACTTCCCGCCGGAGGCGCTCACGGTGCCGACGGCGGTCCGGCCCCCGGCACTCACCCCTGGACGCACCGCCTCGACCATGCCGTGGCGCTGCTCGAGGCGGACGACCACGACACCGCGGGCAACGCCGGACTCATCGCCGCCACAGCGATCCTGGCCACGCTGCCGCCCGGCCACTGGGCCATCGACGCCACCCTCGACCGCTGTCTGGACATCACCGGGCAAGGAGCGCTCCACGCACTGCAACACCGGATGGTCTTCCCCCAGTTGCTCAGCGCCGACTGCGCCGCCGCGCAGAGCCTGGTACACCGGCTCGCGGTCATGCTGAGGGCCCTGCCCTGCCCCGAGAACCAGCCGGTCCCGCCCCCGCAGCGGCGAGCGCTGGTCGCCCGCCGGATCCTCGCCCACCGCGACGTTCCCCCGCACCGCGTCCGGCAGGTCCTGGAACACTCCGGCTGGGATGCCGACTCCGATCTGTGGCTGTCCCGGGACGGCCTGGCGACGCTCCTCCTGCCGGCCGCGCTCGGCGGCCATCCCACCGCGGTGAGCAGGATCGAGAAGGCGACGACCGCTCCCGCGGGCGCCCGGAACCTCGTCCGCCGCTCCCTCCACCGGGCCGTCACGGACTCCGGTGCGCACACCGAGCGCCACATCGGCCTGCTGGTGAACCTGGGGCTCATGGACGCCGACACCGTGCTCCTGGAGGCCCTCACCACCGGCCGGGCCAAGAAGGGCACCGGCCCGCTGCCGCCCCTCGCCCATGAGCGGGTGCTGGGGGCGCTACGCGCCTCGGCCCCGGCCCTCACCGGGCTGATCGCGGACGAAATCGCCGAGGGCCACAGCGGAAAGCGGCAGCGCCAGGCACTCACGCTCTGGGAGTGCTCCGTGTCGGCCGGCACTCTCCCCGCACCCGATCTGACCCAACTCCTGCCGCGGTACGGCACCTTCTCCGACCAGAAGACCCGGGCGGCCTTCCTCGGGCTGGTGGGAACCATCGCCGCGCGCGAACCCGCCCAGTACGCCACGGCACACACCTTCCTCTCGGAGCTGGTGTTCGATGCCACGGGAGACATCCCCAGTCTCGACGACGCGGCGGCCAGTACCCGGAACGCCGCCCGCAAGGCCCTGCTCCACGCCGCCTGCGAGTCCGGCCCCCTCATCCCATCGGCCCTCAGCACCGCCCTCGACCTGGCCTTCGCCCCACCGACCGACGCCGGACTGATCAGCGGGCTCGGCCAACTGGTGCGCCGGCTCGGCGCCGCACACGGCGCGGCACCCGCCGCCGAGCTGCTGATCCGCGTCATCGGCGCGGCCGTGGCCTCCCAGCAGGGCCGCGCCGCGGAGAACCACCTCGCCAAGGCGCTCCGTGGCGCGATGGACAGCATCTTCGACCACGGTTCTCCGGCCGTGTACCGGACGCTGTGGGAGCACCTCAAGGAGCCCGGCCCGGAGCACGACACCGACCACGTGGTCTTTCCCGAGCGGTACGCGCTGGGGCTGGTGAGCTGCGCGGTCCGCCGGTCGTACGCGGCAACCCGCCAGGACCTGGAAGCACTTGTCGCGCATCCGCGGGTGCCACGGCACACCAAGATGTGGATCGGCGACCAGCTCAGCGCCCGGTCGCGGGAACACACCGAGCACGACCTCAGTTGGGTGCTGGACGGCGAGCTGCCCGGGCGGCCAGTGGCAGGATGTTCGCGGTAGTCGTCATCGAGGTCACGGGTGTGAGCGCAGGCCCGTTCGATCGCGGGAGAGCCGAAGGAGTCCGATGAGCCGGAAGAACCACCATGTCGCGGTGCTCGTACTCGAAGGCGCCAAGCCACTCGACGTCGGCATCCCCGCGCAGGTGTTCTCCAACCGGCCGAGCATGCCCTACGAGGTACGGGTGTGCGGTGCCGCGCCCGGACTGGTGACCGGCGGCGACGGCCTCTCGTACCACGTGGCCGAGGGGCTGGACGCGTTCGAGCACGCCGACACCGTCTTCATCCCCGGCTATCGGGAACCGGCGACCACCGAACCGCCGGCCGCGGTCGTCAGCGCGCTCATGGCCGCCCACGAGCGCGGGACCCGTCTCGCGGCCATCTCCACCGGGGCGTTCGCGCTGGCCGCGACGGGCCTGCTCGACGGCAAGCGGGCGACGACCCACTGGCACTACACCAAGGCTCTCGCCGAGCGACATCCGCTGGTGCGGGTGGACGAGAACGTGCTGTTCGTGGACGAGGGCGAGGTGCTCACCTCGGCGGGCGCGGCGTCCGGCATCGACCTGTGCCTGCACCTGGTGCGGCGCGACCACGGCGTCGGGCTCTCCAACCATGTGGCCAGACGGCTGGTGGCGGCGCCCTATCGCAGCGGGGGACAGGCGCAGTACGTCCCCCGGAGTGTGCCCGAGCCGCTCGGCGACGTATTCGCGGGCACCCGGGAGTGGGCCCTGGCGCACCTCGCCGAACCGCTGACCCTCGAAGCGCTCGCCCGCAACGCACGGGTGTCGGCGCGCACCTTCTCGCGGCGGTTCGTGGAGGACACCGGCTACACGCCGATGCAGTGGGTGCTCAGGGCGCGGGTGGACCTGGCGCGCGAGCTGCTCGAACGCACGGATCTGGGCGTGGAGCAGATCGCCGACCGAGTCGGCCTCGGCACCGGCGCGAACCTGCGTCTGCACTTCCACCGCATTCTCGGCACCTCCCCGACGGAGTACCGCCACACCTTCTCGGCCTGAGCTTCCCGAGCGGCGTGCCCGCATACCGAGGGCAGGCGGGATCCTTGCGTGCGGGCTGGCGGGATCCTTGCGTACGGTGGCGTTCGGGCCGCTGTCGGCCCGGTATCCGGATGCCGACGATGGGGGAGGAACGAAAGGAACCTCCATGACCCGCATCGCCGTCAATGGATTCGGCCGCATCGGACGCAACACCCTCCGCGCCCTGCTCGAGCGCGACAGCGACCTCGAAGTGGTCGCCGTCAACGACCTCACCGCCCCCGAGTCCCTCGCGCACCTGCTCAAGTACGACAGCGCGCTCGGCCCCCTCGGCCGCTCCGTCGAGGTCGACGGGACCGACCTCGTGGTCGACGGCCGCCGCATCAAGGTGCTCGCCGAGCGCGAGCCCGCCAACTTGCCGTGGGCCGAACTCGGCGTGGGCCTCGTCCTCGAATCCACCGGCCGCTTCACCTCGGCGGACGCCGCCCGCGCACACCTGCGTGCCGGTGCCCGACGTGTGCTGGTGAGCGCCCCGTCCGCCGGCGCCGATGTCACGCTCGCCTACGGCGTGAACACCGATGCCTACAACCCGGCCGAGCACGTGATCGTCTCGAACGCCTCGTGCACCACGAACGCCCTGGCTCCGCTGGCGTCCGTACTGGACGACCTGGCCGGTATCGAGCACGGCTTCATGACCACGGTGCACGCCTACACCCAGGAGCAGAACCTCCAGGACGGCCCCCACCGCGATCTGCGCCGCGCCCGCGCCGCCGGGGTGAACATCGTGCCCACCACCACCGGGGCCGCCAAGGCCATCGGCCTGGTGCTGCCGAACCTCGACGGCAAGCTGTCGGGCGACTCGATCCGGGTGCCGGTCCCGGTGGGTTCGATCGTGGAGCTGAACACCGCGGTCTCACGGGAGGTCAGCCGCGACGAGGTGCTCGCGGCCTACCGCGCCGCCGCCGACGGCAAGCTCAAGGGCATCCTGGAGTACTCCGACGAGCCGCTCGTCTCCAGCGACATCACACGCCGCCCGGCATCGTCGATCTTCGACGCCGCCCTCACCCGCGTCGAGGGCAAGTACATCAAGGTGGTGGCCTGGTACGACAACGAGTGGGGCTTCTCGAACCGCGTCATCGACACGCTCGAACTGCTCGCGCGCGACTGAACCCGCGGATTGACTGACCGTGAGGGGCCGGCATCGACCGGCCCCTCACCCTTGGGGCATGTGCCCGGCCACGCGTTCAGATACGGTCCGCGCCGCGCGGGGAGGGCCGGGTGCGTGTCGCGTGGATGGAGCCGAGCAGGCGCAGGGCTTCCGCGCTGCTGCCGCCGGGCTCCGCGTGATAGATGACGAGTTGCTGGCCCGGGGCCTCTCGCACGTCGAACGCCTGGTAGCTGAGGGTGAGGGGGCCGACGTCGGGGTGCTGGAACCGCTTGGCCTCCTGGGTCTTGCCGCGCACGGTATGGCTGCCCCACAGGCGGGCGAAGTCCGCACTGTTCTCGGTGAGAGTGTCCACGAGCCCGTGCAGGCGCGGGTTGTCCGGCTCGTAGCCCGCCGCCTGGCGCAGATTCGCCACGGTGGCCTGGGCCGCCCGGTCCCAGTCCTGGTAGAAGGTGCGGCCCGCGGGGTCCGCGAAGGCCATCCGGGCCAGGTTGTCCGCCGGACGGAACGGTGAGTAGAGGGCGTCGGCCAGCGCGTTGGTGGCGAGGATGTCCAGGGTCCGGTCGAGCACCAGGGCAGGCGTGTGGGGATAGCCGTCCATCAGTTGCCGCAACCCGGGGCTGACCTGGTCGGGCACGCGGACGGCGGGGTCGTCGGGCACCGTGCCGGCCAGCCGGTACAGATGGCCCCGGGTGTCGCCGTCGAGGCGCAGCGCACGGCTGAGCGCGTCGAGCACCTGCGCGGAGGGGTGGCGCTCCCGGCCTTGTTCCAGGCGGGTGTAGTAGTCGGCGTTGATACCGGCGAGCACCGCGACCTCCTCGCGGCGCAGCCCGGGAACGCGGCGGGTGCCGTAGCTCGCCATCCCCACCTCTTCGGGCCGCAGCCCCGACCTGCTGCTTCGCAGGAAATCTCCCAGGTCGTTGTCAGCCATGAGCTCAGGCTACGTGGCGCCCGGACCAGGTGCCTGGGTGTGCCGCACCCAGGCGGAAGGCGTCCTGGTTGACCTGTGGGGCACTGCCCAGACTTGGTGGCGCAGGGACAACTCCCAACCCCCACCAACGAGAGGTTTGCCATGACCACGGATTCGGCGGACGCCCCGGATATCGACGTCGTCGGGATGTGGGTCACCGCGGACGGACACATCCGCCAGGAGCTGCGTGCGGACGGCCGCTACGACGAGGCGCGTGGCAGGCGTGCCGGCGCGTACACCGGCAGCTACTCCGTCACGGGCAGCCACATCGATTACGTCGACGACACCGGCTTCACCGCGACGGGCGACGTACGCGACGGCGTGCTCTACCACGAGCACCTGGTGCTGTACCGCGAGCGCCCCGGCTCCTGACGGACCCCGGACGACAGACCACGGGCCCGGCTCGGGCGACCCCCATCGAAAGAGAGAGCAAGAGCATGACGCAGGAGGCCAACGGCCCCCTCTCAGCGCAGGAACTACCGGGCGGCGCAGGCCGGACCGGTGCCCGGCCCGCCGGGCCCGCCGGTGCGACGCCCGGCGCGCTCGCCCTGCTGACGCTGTGCGC
Organism: Streptomyces sp. CY-1; assembly: GCF_047218265.1. Lineage (NCBI taxonomy): Bacteria > Bacillati > Actinomycetota > Actinomycetes > Kitasatosporales > Streptomycetaceae > Streptomyces > Streptomyces sp. CY-1. Next base: position 491,325 of record NZ_CP178393.1, on the reverse strand, counting down.
CGCCCACTTCATGGACGCCATCGACCTGTCCGACGTGGGTGTCGCCCTTCCCGCCATCCAGGACGACCTGGGTATGTCACCGGCGTCCCTGCAATGGGTGATGTCCGCGTACGCCCTCGGCTACGGCGGATTCCTGCTGCTGGGCGGCAGGGCGGCCGACCTGCTCGGCCGCCGGCGTACCTTCCTGGCGGCCGTCGGTGTGTTCGCGGTGGTCAGCGTGGCGGGGGCGATCGCGCCCAGCGGCGGGCTGCTCATCGTGGCCCGGCTGGTCAAGGGCGTGGCCGCCGGGTTCCTCGCTCCGGCGGCACTGTCCTTGATCACAACCAACTGGCCGGAGGGCTCCGAGCGTGGCAGAGCCCTGGGCTGGTACGCCACCGCGGGCGCCTGCGGATTCGTCGGCGGCCTGGTGCTCGGCGGTGTGCTCACCGAGCTCTCCTGGCGGCTGGTGTTCGCGCTGCCGGTGCCCATCGCCGTGGCCGCGCTCATCGCGGGAAGCCGGCTGCTGCCGCCGGACCCACCGCGGGCCGAACGGGGCAGGGTCGATGTCGCCGGGGCGCTGACCGTCACCGGCGGGCTTCTCCTGTGCGTCTACGCCATCGCACAGGCGCCGGAGCACGGCTGGACCTCGGTGCGCACCATCGCCCTGTTCGCGGCGACAGCCATCCTGCTCGCCCTGTTCGTGCGCATCGAGGCCAGGGCCGGTACGCCCCTGGTGCCCCTGTCCTTCCTCACCCGCCGCCAGAGCGTGGGCGCCAACCTGACGATCTTCGCGATGTGGGGCGCGTACACCTCCTTCGCGTTCCTCGCCACCCTCTATCTACAGAATGTGCTGGGCTGGACACCTCTGGAGACGGCCGGTGCCTTTGTCCCCCTCGGCCTGGTCAACGGCGCGGTGGCGCCCTTCGCGGGGCGTCTCGCGGCCCGGTTCGGCGCCCACCGCATGATCGCGGCCGGAATGCTGCTGCTGGCCGCGTCGTACGCGATGTTCTTCCGGATCGGACCCGACTCCTCCTTCGTCTCCGTGGTCCTGCCCGTCATGGTCCTCAACGGCCTCGGCACCGCTGCCACGTTCCCCGCCCTGAACATGTGTGCCGTCACCGGTGTACCCGACCGCGACCAGGGCCTCGCCGGGGCGCTGCTCAACACCTCCATGCAGATCGGCGGTGCCGTGGTGCTGGCCGTCGTCACCGCGGTGGCCGATGCCGGTCAGCGGGCGAACGCCACGGATCCGCTGGCCGGATACGTCCCGGCCATCGCGGTCATCGTCGGTGGCGTCCTCGCGGGTCTGGCCGCTCTAATTTCTCTATGTAGTGTTATATGAGGAATGACCGGCATGGTGAATGCGTTCCGCGAACACGAATGGAATGAGCAATTCCATTTAACTCCATTGTGTAACTTGTGACTTGCACCACAAGCCCATCCGCAATGGATCACATTTTCGTATCTCTGTGAAACGATGCATCGGTGCTGGCCTCGACGAAGTAGCTCATCGCGAGACAACACCGATCCACGGGACGCCCGAATACATATCGGGCGGCAGTGCGGCAAATAACTTCTTCAAGTTTTGGCTAGCCGTAACGGGGAGGCGCCAATGCCAACGATGATTGTTATCGGATACAGAGACGATCTCGATCAGGCACTGCGGCGCCGAGACGTGGATCCCTGCTATATCGTCCAGGCACCCGCGAGCCCGCCAAAGAGTCGGAGGTCCATTCGGGTCGCCGATATGGAGAACGCCCAGGAAATACTCCGGGCAGTACTCTCCGCGCGCATCGACGATGTGGCAGGCGTGCTGAGCGTCCATGAAATGGGCGTCTTCGGGGCAACCTATCTGCGGCAGCAGTTGAACCTTCCCGGGAACACGGATTCAAAGACGGCCCTCTACTTCCGGGACAAGTATCTCCAGAAGAGCAAGCTGCCGTCTCGGGTGAAGCGAGCGCGCTGCCGGCATGTGTCCATAGGTACGTCGTTCACCGATCTCGCCGATGACCTGGGAGATGTCTTCGTGGTCAAGCCGGCGATCGGAGCCGGTGCTCTCCGTACGAACATCATCCGTTCTCCGGAGGAGTATGCCCAGGCCCTGACGCTGTTCTCCGGTCACTCGGATGTCGAGATCGTCGCCGAGTCCTTCGTGGGCGCCCCCGAGGTCTACCTCGACGGCGTCTGGGAGAACGGAGACCTCCAGTGGTCGTCCATGAGCAGCTACCACACCTCACCGCTCACAGCCGCACAGGGCGGGATCCTGTCCGCGTACGTACTGGACAGAAGGCGGCATTCGCCTTTGTTCCAGCAGGCGGAGACGCTCGCGAGGGAAGCACTCACCAGCCTGAACGCACCTGATTGCGTATTCCATCTGGAAGCGTTCATGGAAGAAGCGGGACTGACCTTCGGCGAATGCGCCATCCGCCTCCCGGGAGCGCTGTCCCCTCAGGTCAATAAGTTGACCTTCGGCGTCGACCTCTTTGACGTCGAAATCAGTCTCGCGCTGGGGGAGGGGGCGGCCGAGGCCCTGCGGGGCCGCAGTGCGCCGGAGCGCTTCTACGGATACATTCTGCTGCGCCGCCCCGACGGCTGCAATTTGACCCAGAGGGATTTCGAGCGCAACTTCCTTTTCGATGAGATCACTTACGATTCATCGCCCGATGCGCCGATCGGTCCGTATGGCCGTGTAGGACAGGCCATCTTATCCGACCCGGATGAGCTGAAACTTCAGAAGACCATCGAGGACATCGTGCGATTCAACGAGGTTGGCTCCATCTGACCTTCCGGCCAGTCCGGAACGAGCCACCGGCCGGGGATAGCCCGGCACCCACGGAATCGCGTCGTCTCGATCACGTGTGCCGCCGGCGCCAAGCTCCGCCCGCCGTCGGCCGCATTCAACCCTGACTCGCCCAGGATCCGCACCCCCGTCGGCGTCAATGTGCGAACCCGACCCCGGTTGCCTTTCCGCGGTGCGGCGCGCCCCAAAGCTCCGCTCGCCATGGTTTTCCGTCCCTTCTGATCGGAGGACTTCCCCCATGCCGGATCAACGTCCTGCCTCGACACTCCCGCGACTGCTTGAGCGGGCGGCATCCGACACGACGCGAGGCGTTGTGTTCATCGGCGGCCCCTTCCTGTCCTACGCGGAGTTGCGGGAGTGCGCCTGCCGGATTGCGCAGGGGCTGCGCGACCGCGGCACCGCCCCGGGCGACCGGGTACTCATCGCGGCCAACGACCCGGAGCCCTTCTTCCGCGCCTTCTGGGGGTGCGTACTCGCCGGTGCCGTGCCGTGCCCGATGGCACCGCCGGCCGACCCCTCCCGGTGGCACGCTCAACTGGAGCACCTGCGCACACTCCTGGGCGACCCGTTGGTGGTCATGTCCAAGACGGCCCACGGGGACCTGCCCGACGTCGGGCTGCGGAGCGTGACGGTCGAGGAGCTGAGTCATGCCGTGGCCGGGCCCGATCAGCACCATGTGGCCGCGCCGGACGATCTCGCCCTGCTGATGCTCACCTCCGGGTCCACCGGATCGAGCAAGGCGGTCAGGCTCACCCACGCCAACCTGCTGGCGGCCCAGGCCGGTAAGGCGGGAGCGCTGGAACTGGGGCCCGACGACACCTCGTTGAACTGGATCTCGGTCGACCACATCGCCGCCATCGAGGCGCATCTGCTGCCGATGTTCAACGGCGCCGGCCAGGTCATGACGACTCCGGCCACGGTGCTGGCGGACCCCGTGGAGTTCCTCCGGCTGCTCACGGCTCATCGGGTGCGAGTGACGTTCACCCCCAACTTCCTGTTCGGGCAGATCAACCAGGCACTCGCCGGGCGGCCCGCCTCGCCGCAGGAGGTGGACCTGTCCCAGGTGCGGCACATCATCTCCGGCGGTGAGGCCACCGTGACCGCCACCGTACGGGCGTTCCTGGACACGCTCTCCCGCTACGGCTTGCGCGACGACGTGATCGTGCCCGCGTTCGGGATGACCGAGACATGTGCGGGCAGCGTGTTCAACCGCGACTTCGCCACCCGTGACCTGGAGACCGAGTTCCCCCCGCTCGGCAGCCCGGTGCGGGGCCTGCGGATTCGCATCACCGACGACGACGGCAAGGTGCTGGCCGCCACCGACCGGCCCGGAACGGCCGAGCCGGGGGAGGTACAGCTCAACGGCCCGATGGTCTCCGACGGCTACTTCGGCGATGACCGGGCCACCGCACAGGCGTTCACCCCCGACGGCTGGTTCCGCACCGGAGACCTGGGCCACCTCGACTCCGAGGGCCGGCTGATGCTGGTCGGCCGCAGCAAGGACTCCATCATCGTCAGCGGTGTCAACTACTACAGCCACGACCTGGAAGCGGCCCTGGACGAGCTGGACGGGGTGAAGCGCGGGCAGGTCGCCGCGTTCCCGATACGACCCGAGGGGGCCGACACCGAACAGCTCGCCATCGCGTTCGTCCCGGCGGGCGGCCTCGTCGACGAGACCGCGGTGTACCGGGCCATCGTGGCGATCCGCAGCTCCACGGTGATGCACTGGGGATTCCGTCCACAGCTCATCCTCCCCGTCACCGAGGACGAGATCCCCCGCGGCAACCTCGGCAAGATCCAGCGGTCGCGGCTGCGCGCGGCCGTCGAGGACGGCAGCCTGGACGAGGCGGCCCGCCGGTCGGACGAGGTGAGCACCCGGTTCCTCGGCGGCCATGTGGCCCCGGACGGCGACGTCGAGACCGCGCTGGCCGCCATCTACGCCCGCGTCCTGGACACCAGGACGGTGTCGTCGACCGCCAGCTTCTTCGACCTGGGCGGAACCTCGCTGGATGTGTTGCGGCTCAAGCTGGAGATCCAGGCCGAGTTCGGCATCGAGGATGTGCCGATGTCCACGCTCCTTCAGGCCCCGGCCGTACGAGCGCTGGCCGGCCGTCTGACCGCCGGACAGGGCGCCACCGGAGATGCCACCTACGATCCGCTGGTGCCACTACAGGTCACCGGAGACGGAACGCCGCTCTTCTGCGTCCACCCCGGCCTGGGGGAGGTGCTGGTGTTCGTCAACCTCGCCAAGTACTTCACCGGCGAGCGGCCGTTCTACGCACTGCGGGCCCGTGGCTTCGGCGAGGGCGAGACCCACTTCGAGTCGTTCGCCGACATGGTCTCCACCTACGTCGAGGCCATCCGGCGGGCGCAGCCCAGCGGCCCGTACGCCGTCGCGGGGTACTCCTACGGCGGGGCGGTGGCGTTCGAGATCGCCAAGCGGTTGGAAGCCGACGGGGACCAGGTCGACTTCGTGGGGGTCTTCAACCTGCCGCCGCGGATCTCCGACCGCATGAACGAGATCACCTTCACCGACGGCGCGATCAACCTGGCGCTGTTCCTCGAGTTGATCGACGCCTCCGACATCGAGCGGCTGACCGCCACCCTCCGACCGCTGCCCGAGGCCGGGCAACTGGCCCATCTGATCGACCACGCGCCCAAGCGGCGCCTGACCGAACTGGACCTCTCCGTCGAACGGTTCACCGCCTGGGTGCACCTCGCGCAGAGCATGGTGCACCTGGGCCGTACCTACGAACCCTCGGGTTCGGTCGGCCAGGTGAAGGTCTTCTACTGCACCCCGCTGCGCGGCACCAAGGAGGAATGGCTGGAGGGCCAGCTCAGCCACTGGGACGAGTTCACCCGCGCCCCCAACACCTACATCGAGGTCGACGGAGAGCACTACACACTGATGAGCCCGCAGCATGTGCAGACCTTCCAGGCGACCTTGCGGCAGGAACTGGCCCGCGCGCTCGGCTGAGACGGGCGAAGGCAACCGCTGACACCACCAGGAGCCGCCGATCATGCAAGGCAAGAAGATTCTCATCACCGGTGGGACCGGACAGGTCGCGAGGCCCGTCGCCGAATCGCTCGCCACCGACAACGAGGTGTGGTGCCTGGGCCGGTTCGGCGACCAAAGCACCCGCAAGGCCCTCGAGGAACGGGGCGCCCACACCGCCGTCTGGGACATGGCCACCGACGGCCTGGAGGGCCTGCCGCGCGACTTCACCCATGTGCTGCACTCGGCAGTGCACCGGGGCGACGGCAAGGACTTCGAGGACACCGCGCGCATCAACGCCGTCGGCACCGCACGGTTGATGACACACTGCGCCGCCGCCGAGTCGTTCCTGTACGTCTCGTCCGGGGTGGTCTACCACCGGGCCGACCGGACCCATCGGTACCGGGAGAGCGATCCGCTGGGCGGGGCGGCGCCGTGGCTGCCGACCTACCCCATCGCCAAGATCACCGCCGAAGGGGTGGTGCGCGGTCTGTCCGAAGCACTCGCTCTGCCGACCGTGATAGCCCGCCTCAACATCGCCTACGGCCCGTACGGCCACGGCGGCGTCCCCATGATCCTCTTCAACCAGATGCGCAAGGGGCAGCCCTGCGCGGTGCCCCGCGAAGGGCAGAACTACTGCGATCTGCTGCACACCGATGACGTCGTCCGTCAGGTACCGCTGTTGTGGGACGTGGCGCAGGCGCCCGCGCGGGTCGTGAACTGGGGCGGTGACGAGGCGGTCGGCATGACCGATCTGCTGGAGTACATGTCCGCGCTCACCGGGGTGCCGGTCCAACTGGACCGCGGCGACTACAGCCGGGAGACGGCCATCTTCGACCACGGCGTCCGCCGCGACCTGATCGGGGACTGCACCGTGGGCTGGAAGGCCGGTATCGCCCGCACCGTGGCCGACTTCTTCGAGGAGTACCGCGACCGCATCGATGACCACCTCGATGCGCACGGAGCCGGGACATCCCAGTGACGACGTGGAGTGGAGAACGAGCATGCGCAGGTCCGTAGATATCGACGCGCTTCAGCAGGTGCTGTCCGCCGCCCTCGGGTCCCACGAGCCGGTGTGCTCCCTGGCCCGACTGGGCCGGGACGCCGACGCGTTCGCCGCCCTGGACCCCGCCGTACTCGAGCGCCCCACCCTGGTGGGCGGCGGGTCCCCGTACCACCCGACCAGCCCCGCCCCCGCCTCCCACACCCTCGACGAGCTGGCCCGCCGCGCCGAAGAGCTGAACGTGGCCCAGATCCTCGTGCCCAACGTGCGCCGCAGCGACGACACCGGCGCGCTGCGGGCGGCCGGTCTCGTGCCGCTCGCCACCGAGAGCGAATGTGTCGTCCGGCTGCCCGGCGAGGTGGACGAGATCCTGCGGGCCCGAGTCGGTGCCGGGCGACTCCACGATCTCCGCCGCCACCACCACGCCGTCTCCTGCGACGTCACCTGGGAGCGGATCCCACTGACCGAGCTCGATGGGAGTCCGTGGGCGAAAGACGCCTTCGTGGAACTCCACCGGCGCCGGACGGAGCTGTACAACGCGGACGCCCTCGCCGCCCTCGCCCACGGTGCGCTGGCGGACCGCACGGAGATGCTCGTGCGCCGTAGCGGGAAGACCGTCGTCCAGGCCGGACTCATCACCACCTCCCACAACGGCCGGGGGCTCTACAACCTCACCCAGGCCATTGCCCACGAGGATCCCGCCGCGCGGCACAACCTCCACCTCGCGACCCTGTACGAGCTGTACCGCCACGCCCGGCGGTCCGGCCTGGAGTGGGTCCACCTCGGCCGGGGGGACGCCCACCACATGCGCCCGCTCGGAGCCGATCTGTTCGTCCCCCTCGACCACTGGCTGCGGGCCCCCGGCCTCGCGGCCCCGGCGGCCGAGGGAGCGGAGCAGGCGGTGTCGGAGTTCGCGGCTGCTCCCGTCACGGGCGTACCGGTCCCGGGCCCGGCCCGTTTCCGCCAGGTGCCGCGCTTCGACACGATCGACCTGTCCAGCAACACCAGTCCGTTCCTGGGCGCCGCGGCCGAGTATCCCCACCTCGATACGGCAGAGCTGGCCGACACCTACCTCGCCACGATCTCGACGCTGCCCGGCCACGCGGGTGTGGACGCGCTGAGCGCGGATCACCTGCTCTTCACCAGCGGCGCGGTCGACGGCGTCATGCTGCTCCTGGCGGCGCTGGCGTCACCCGGCGAGCGCGTCTGCGTCACGCCGCCCACCTTTCCGCTCTACGCCCACTTCGCCCACCTCCTGCGCCTGCCCGTGGTCGAAGTGCCGCTGTGCGGTGACGACTTGTCCCGGCTCGACACCGAGCGCATCCTCGCGGCCGATCCACGGGTGACCATCCTGTGCGACCCCAACAACCCCGTGGGGACCAGGCTCGATCCGGAGCAGGTACACGACCTGCTGGTGAGGGGCCGCGGGCTGGTGGTGATCGACGAAGCCTATGTCGAGTTCAGCGAGAAGCCCTCGTACGCCGGGCTGGTCGAAGAACACGGCAACCTCATCGTGCTCAGGACACTCTCCAAGGCATGGGGACTCGCCTCCGCGCGGTGCGGAATCGCCCTGGCCCGGCCCGGCATCGTCGAAGCACTGCGGCGGGTGCAGGTGCCCTTCGGGTTCACCAATGCCTCCCAGCACGCCGTGCGGGACCGGCTGACCAACGCCCGGCCGGTGCTCGACGGCATTCAGCGCATCCGCGCCGAGCGTGACCGGATGGCCTCGGTGCTCGCCGAACACCCCGCGGTGGACCGGGTGTTCCCCTCGGAGACCAACTTCCTGTTCATCAGACTGCATAAGCACGAGCGCGTCATGGAACGGCTTCGGGACGCGGGGATAGTCGTCGCCGACACCGGGCGCGCGATCCCGGACACCTGCCGCATCACCATCGGTGATCGGCACGCGAACACCGCCCTGCTCGACGCACTCTCCTCCGCCGTGTGAGCCACTTCGTTCAGCCGAAAGGATCCGATTCATGGGTAATGAATCCCGCTCCGAGCTCACCCTGTCGAGCGCCGTAGTGGCCGAAGCGTTTGCCCGCTGGAGTCCGGAACTGCGGAAGGAATTCGACAACAACGCCCATAACGGCTGGATCGGCCAGTCGCTGGTGAAGGAGACCGATTCGCTGCGGATCTGGGAGACCTCCCTTCAGCCCGGCGAGCGGATCCCCGTCCATCGGCATGTGCTGGACTACTTCTGGATAGCGCTCACCAGTGGCCGGGCCCGCCAGCACTCAAGCGATGGAACCACTCATGAGATTTCCTATGTCCGAGGACAGTCTCGGCATTTTTGCTGTCCCGATGGGCGATACCACCTGCATGACCTGAAAAATATCGGCGATGAGGTTCTGTCGTTCCTGACCATCGAGACAAAGGGCGGACCGCACGAGCCCATTCAGCTCTGAAAGGCGTAAGGGGCGGTCGGCCCGCGGGAGGGGGAGTTCCCGCGGGCCGACCGCTCAGCTCTCCTTCTTGGTGACCACGAACCGGTCCATGACCAGGTAGTCGATTTCGGTGGCGAGGAAGCACTCCAGCGCGTCCCGCGGTGAGCAGACGATGGGCTCACCGGCCACGTTGAACGAGGTGTTGAGGAGACAGGGCACATCCGTCCGCGCCGTGAAGGCGCGCAACAGCCGGGCGAGCGCGGGGTTCTGCCCCTCGTTCACCGTCTGGGCCCGCGCCGTCCCGTCCACGTGACAGGCGCCGGGGATCCGCTCCTGGTACTCCTTCCGCACCGGGAAGACGAACGTCATATAGGGGGACGACGTCTTCTTGCCCATCTCGAAGACGCGCGGGGCCTCGGACTCGAGGATGACCGGCGCGAACGGGCGGAAGGGCTCCCGGTGCTTCACCCGGAGATTGATGATGTCCTTGATGTCGGGGAAGGCCGGATTGGCGAGGATGCTGCGGTTGCCCAGGGCCCGCGGCCCGAACTCCGCCCGGCCCTGGAACCAGCCCACGACGTTCTTCCCGGTCAGCAGCTCCGCCGTCCTGTCGGCCACCGAGGCGGCGTCGGGCTCCTCCTGCCACTCGACCCGGTCCGCGTACTCCGCAAGAGTGTCCAGGACCTGCCGCTCGTCATAGGAAGGCCCCAGGTAGGGGGTGGTGACCGCGTCGGCGGGCCGGTTCCCGAGGCCGGCGGCGTACACGGCCGCGCCCATGGCGACCCCCGGATCGCTGGCCCCGAAGCTGACCTCCATACCGGTGAACGGCGACCTCTCCAGCATCTTCGTATTGGCCACGCAGTTGAGCGCCAGACCGCCCTCGAAGAGCAGGGTGTCCAGGCTGGAGGCCGCGGTCAGCGTCCGTAGCTGATGAGCGGTGATGGCCTCCACCATGTGCTGGGCGAGCCCGGCGACCTTGACGCGGAAGTCGAACTGCTCGCGCTTCTCGCTGTCACCGCCGAACAGGCTGTCGAACAGTGCGTAGTAGGCCCCGATGTCCCGGGGGATGGAGATGGTGTACGAGCCGTTCTCGTGCAGCCGCACCACGCGTTCGAGCAGCGGATTGTGGCGCGGCGGCGGGCCGTACGCGGCCAAGCCCATCACCTTGTACTCGTCGTTGTTCGGTACGAACCCCAGGTAGCGGGTGATCCTCCCGAACGCCACCCCGAGCGAGCTGGTCATGGGGACCGCGCTCTCGTCGAACAGGCGGACCACGCCGTTCCGCAGCTCGCCCATGACGGCGGAGAGGGTCTCCGCCCGGCCGTCACTCACCAGGAAGGCGGCGTCGCCCCCGCCGGCCAGGTAGGCGCCGCACATGAGATGGGCCAGATGATGGGGCACCAGGGTGAGCTTGTTTGGGTCCAGCTCGTACCCGGTGCGCTGGACGAAGTCGTTGTACACCGCGTCCCGGCCGAGCATGTCGGCGTAGAGCTCGCCCGTGCTGCGCAGCGCGTCGAACTTGGCCGTGACCGGCAGGTCGGAGTCGCATATCTCCGAAATCATCTGCTCGGCCACGGTCGGTGAAAACCGCCAGGGGAAAGCGAAAACATCCACCTGATCGATGTCGACGCCGGCCGAGTTCAGACACCACGTGATTGCGTTGGCCGGGAAATCGGAGGTCTTCTTGACCCGGCTCAGCCGCTCCTCCTCGACCGCCGCGACCAGCTCGCCGTCGAGCACCAGAGCCGCCGCGGCGTCGTGACCCACCAAGAGATTACGGCCGACACCAGTTGCCCCGTAGAGACGCCCGAAAAGTTCCGCACCTCTGCTGAATCCGTTGTAACCGAGTACGATCACTGGCTCTCAGCCTCCCAAGCACGACAGTAGCGTCTGGAAGAACAGGCTACTGGGCCCGCATACTTGGGGGATAGGTATGATGCACAGGCAGATCGCGGAATTCTTTCCCCGGTCCCGACACCCGGGGAGAATTCCTCACCGAATGTCCCGAGAATCGATATCCGCACGGTGCGCTCCTGGATCTGCGAGGCGGAACAGGCCCGGTTTCCGCATGGCTTGACCCTCGGGCGCGTACGGGCCAGGGCTGAACGCGGCCACAGGTACGTATGCTTTGGGGCATGTTGAGGTTGGAACGGCTCCGGGCGGACCACGCACCTGCTCTGCTGGCCTTCGAGCGCGAGAACCGCGAGTACTTCGCCCGGTCGATCTCCGACCGCGGGGATGCGTACTTCGCGGAGTTCGCCTCCCTTCTCCGTGCCCGACTCGCCGAGCAGGACGCCGGGGTGTGTCACTTCCACGTCGTCATCGACGACCAGGACGAGTTGGTCGGCCGCGTCAATCTCGTGGACGTCGAGGAAGGCGACGCCGAACTCGGCTACCGGATCGGCGAGCGTGCAGCGGGCCGTGGGGTGGCAACCGCCGCGGTGCGAGAAGTGTGCCTCCTGGCCGGCACGGAGTACCGCCTGTCCACCCTCACCGCGGTCACCACCCTCGACAACGTGGCCTCGAAGACCGTGCTCGAACGTAATGGATTCACCGTCGTGGCAGACACCAGTATCAACGGGCGCCCCGGAGCGCGTTACCGCCGTCGGCTCGTTGTGGCGCCCGGGTGGCGTTGACCGGGGGCAAGGGGTCCTGGGTTCACATCCTGTCGTCCCGACGGCGAAGAGGGTCTTCGCAGGTCAACACCTGTGAGGGCGCTCTTTGCCGCGCTCCATTCTCCGGCGTCGAGGTCGAGCGTGCCGCTCACCGACACCTTGACTCGGAAGCCTTCTCCCATGCCGCTGCGGGACCTGGACAAGATCACCGCAGGTCACCACGAACCGGGAAGACCGTGCGGACTGTCCGGGCGGCTGCCGCGGAGATGGACAATCCGCCCCGCAGCAAGCGGTCCCAGTCGCGCAGGAAGCCCTCCGCCGGGCGGCTGGACGACTGGGGCTACCACGTCGCGCTCACCGACCTTGACGCCGAGGCCGCCGCCGAGGTGGCCGCGGAACTCGACCCGGAGGGACGCACGGCCGTAGGGCTCGGGCTGGACATGCGTGACAAGGACGCCTTCGTGACGGTCCGCGACCAACTCGCCGAACGCTGTGGTGCCGTCCACGTACTGGTCAACAACACCGGACAGAGCAAGGCCGAGGAGCTGATGGAGATCAGCCCCGACAGCTTCGGCCAAGTGGTGTCGGCCAACCTCAACGGCGTCTTCTTCGGCTGTCAGGTCTTCGGCGCCGGTTTCGCCGAGCGCGGCTACGGACGCATCGTCAACATCGCCTCGGGAGGAGCATCGCCGAGGTACTGGAGGACAACGGGGTCCCGCTGGAGACCTCCTGCCGCGAAGCATCTGCGGAACCTGTGTCCTGCGGGTCCTCGAAGGCGAACCCGACCACCGCGACCACTGCCTGTCGGCCAAGGAGAAGGCGGCCGGTGACCAGATCGCCGCCTGTGTGTCACGGGCGGCCACACCACGGCTGGTGGTCGAGCTGTGGTGAGCGAGCTTGAACCGAACCAGAAGAGGAGCGGTACTGCTGTGCACCCAAGCCAGGCCGATTTCCCGGAGGCGATGGCCCACCTCCCGGCGGCAGCGAACATCCTGACCACGAACGGTCCGGGCGGTCGCAGCGGCATCACCGTCAGCCCCGTCTGCTCCGTCACCGACGATCCGCCGGCCGTCCTTCGAGCGGATCCGCACCCGTACGGACGGACAGAGCCTCGTCTACTTCAACCGGGCGTTCCACCGCCTCGACGCCACGACGCTGGTACCGGAAGGCACCCCGCCACACCCGGGCACACCGACGCGGTCGACGACGCGCTGCGCCGCTTGGACGACACCGAGCCCGGGATCCGGGCATGGGCGCGGGCCGACGCGGGTGCCGCCCGCGCGGCGGCCGAGCAACGTCGACCCGGCGACGCTGGAGGCTCTCGGCGCCCGCCTGTGCGACCTGCTGGACCGCGGCCGGAGCACATCCGAGGCCGCCTACCGTACGGGCTGGGAGCGATGGGGACCCCGGCCCGGTCCTTGATCGCCTATTGCCTGACGACGATCTCCCGTTTGAGGATCTTGCCGGTTGCCCCCTTGGGGAGCCCGTCGGTGACGGTGACGATCCGCGGGTACTTGTAGGCGGCGACCCGTTGTCTGACGTAATCGCGTATCTGACCGGCCGTGGTTTGTGCACCGTCCCGGAGCGTCACCACGGCGGCCACCTCCTCCCCGTGGATCTCGTGCGGCACGCCGACGACGGCGGCCTCGGCGACGGCGGGGTGTTCGTAGAGCACCTCCTCGATCTCGCGCGGATAGACGTTGTATCCGCCGCGGATGATGAGGTCCTTCTTCCGGTCGACGATGAAGTAGTAGCCATCCTCGTCGACACGGGCGAGATCGCCACTGTGGAACCACCCGTCCCGGATGGCCTCCGCAGTCGCATCCGGACGGTTCCAGTACCCCCTCATCAGGTTTTCGCCGCTGATCGCGATCTCACCGACTTCGCCCGGCCCGACCGTAGTGCCATCGTCCGCGACCAGCATGAACTCGACCCCGCGGATGGGGAGACCGATCGAACCGGCCTTGCGTGGCCGGTCCGGGGGGTTGAACGAAGCGACCGGCGATGTCTCCGAGAGGCCATAGCCCTCCAGTACGGTGACGCCGAATTCTCGTTCGAAGCCGTGCAATACCTCGACCGGCAACGAAGCACCCCCGGAAACGGCCAACTGCATCCGCGAGAGGTCGTAGCCGTCGGGGATCCCCGCGTGAAGCAGGGCCGTGTACATCGTGGGGACACCCAGGAAGACGGTGACCCCGTCACGGGCCATGATCTCCAGCGCCTTGGCCGGCTCGAACCGCGGCAGCAAGGTCAGCGTAGCGCCGGCCGCGACGGCGGTGTTGAGAGCGCAGGTCTGTCCGAAGGCATGGAACATGGGCAGACCGCCGAACAGTACGTCATTCGGCCCGATATGGAGCACTGTCTCGACCGTGGTGGCCGTGTTGGTCATCAGGTTGCGGTGGGTCAGCTCGGCGCCCTTCGGGGTTCCTGTCGTGCCCGAGGTGTACAGGATCACGGCAGTGTCGTCCTCCCTCCGGTCGACGATCTCGTGCATCGGTGCGGTGGCCCGCACGAGATCGTCGAATGCCGCAGGGCCGGTGACCAGACACTCGGCGCCGACCTCAGCCGCGGCAGTCGTGACCTCGTCCGCGAACGGGGCGAACGTCACTACGATGCGGGACCCGGAATCCCGGAGAGCGAAAGCGATTTCGCGGGCCTTCAACAGTGGGTTCATCGGCACCACTACTCCGCCCGCACGAAGGATGCCGTAGTACACGACGGGGAAATGGGTGACGTTGGGCATGACCAGCGCGACGCGATCGCCCGGTCGCATGCCCTTGGCGCGCAACAGCGCGGAGACCCGGGCGCCGGCGGCGTTCAGGTGGGCATAGGTGAACTCGATCTCGCCCTGGCGAATGGCGACTCGGCTCCCGTCGGCCCAAGCGGATTCCGCCAGGAGTACGGCGAGGTTGCTCATACGGTTCCCCTCAGGATTCGGGATGGTGGCGGTCACCGCGGACGGCGGGAGCCCCCACGGCGGGCGGTGTACTGCCTCGCGGTCCGGGGGCGATCCCGCCGCTGCCTCGGCCGTCGGTGATGTGCGGATCGCCCCAGAAGCTCGGCGGCAGGGATCGTGTGTCCGTCAAGTCGGAGGGACCGGCGGCACTGGTCGGCTGGGATACGGAACGTCGGGTGCGGACTCCGGCGCTGGTGTCACGTTAGGGCACAGTCTGACGCACCGCTTGACCTCGCATGACATATGACTTACCAATTGGGGACAACCCCTGGAGCACGCCCATGAAGCCTCTCGTCCGCAACGCGGCGCTGAACAGCTACGTCGAGCTCAGCCGGTCGCTCGGCATCGACCCGCGGGCCCTGATGAAGCGGGTGGGTCTGGACCCCGTCGGCCTCGCGGTCCAGGACAGATGGATCTCCGGTGTGGCCGTGACTCAGCTCCTGGAACTCTCGGCGGCGGCCTCGCGCCGCGAGGACTTCGGCCTGCTCCTGGCCGAGCGCCGTCGCCTCTCCAACCTTGGCCCGATCAGCCTGGTCATACGTGAGGAGCCGGATGTCCGGAGCGCGGTCGAGCTTCTCGTGCGCCACGAGTACATGTACAACGAGATGCTCCACAGCCGGCTCTCCGAGGCGAATGGCCTGGCCACCCTCAAAGTGGCCCTGGAGATGGGTGAGGCCATGTCGACCCGCCAGGCCATGGAGCTGGCCGTGATGGTGTTCCACCAGGTCCTCTGCGGTTTCCTCGGTGCTCGGTGGCAGCCGGTGGCCGTGTGTTTCACACACAGCGCGCCCGCGGACACCGGGACACATCGGCGCGCCTTCGGCCCCGTAGTGGAGTTCGACCGGGAATTCAACGGGATCGTCTTCTACGCCAGTGATCTCAACGTGCCCAACCCCATGTCGGATCCGCTGCTCCACACCTACGCGCGGCAGTATTTCGATGCCATCGCGGTTTCGAGGGACACGACCGTACCGGACCGTGTGTGCGAGCTGATCGAAGTCCTGCTGCCGACCGGGCGCTGTTCGATCGAGCAGGTCGCCGGCAGCCTCGGCGTCGACCGGAGAACCGTTCACCGGCATCTGTCGGCCTCGGGCGAGTCGTTCTCCTCCCTCCTGAACGCGACGCGCACCCAGCTCGCGGAGCAGCTCGTGGCGAACCAGCGCCGCTCGTTGACAGAGATCTCCGGGCTGCTGGGGTTCTCCGCGCCGAGCGCCTTCTCACGGTGGTTCAGCGAACGGTTCGGTTGCAGCCCGAGGGAGTGGCGTCTCCGGCGAACGAGGCAGCAGCATTCGGGCGAGGAGTGACCACCAGGCGATCCGTCACGCCGACTTGAGCCGCGACGCGAGGCCGGGGCGACGCCGGCCGGGGGCGCCGGTCCCCAAGTGATAAGTCGGGTGTCACCGGCGGTAAAGCGGGGTGGCGTAACCGGCCCTTAACGTTGTCTTACCGCAAGGGACACCGCAGACCTCACCAGGACGAGCAGAAACCCTGCTCGCGGTGCCATGCGCCCTGCCGGGCCCCGCTGGTCGTATCCGGGCACCTGGCAAGCCCGGGAATCCCGTCCGCAATCCCGCTTCGATCCTCGCTGTCCTCCTCAGGCCTCGCATCGCAGGCAGTGACGCGTATGGCGTGGCGAGTGAAGACCATCAGACAAAGGAGATGGACCGTGCACTTCTTCGATGACTCCCTGTACCCGGAGAACCAGGAGAAGCTGGTCATCCAGGCCGCGCCCTACGGGCCGGAGTGGCTGCCCGGTGATGCCGATGACCTCCCGCTCACCATGGATGAGCACGTGCAGGCGGCGGTCGACTGCTACAACGCCGGTGCCACGGTTCTGCACATCCATGTGCGCGAGCTGGACGGCCACGGTTCCAAGCGCATGTCCATGTTCAACGAGCTGATGGCCCGGCTGCGCGAGGCCGTGCCGGACATGGTCCTGCAGATCGGCGGGTCGATCTCCTTCGCTCCCGAGGACGAGGGTGGCGACGCCAAGTGGCTCAGCTACGACACCCGCCACATGCTGGCCGACATCACCCCCCATCCGGACCAGGTCACGATCGCGATCAACACCAACCAGATGAACATCGTCGAGCTCTTCGACGACGAGGACATCGAGGGCACCTCGATCTCCAAGCCGGCGTACTACCAGGCATACCGGGACATGGTGGTCGAGGCCGGACCGGAGTTCTACCTCGAGCACCTCAAGCGGCTCCGGGCCAACGGCATCCAGCCGCACTTCCAGCTCGCCAACCTGTCCCAGTTGGAGACCGTGGAGCGGCTGATCCGCAAGGGCAGTTATCACGGCCCGCTGGTGCTCAACTACGTCGCCATCGGCGGCGGGTTCGCCGGCCGGCACCCGGCCGACCTGATCGAGTTCATCCGCCGCGTCCCGGACGGCGCCGTGCTCACCGTCGAGGCGTCCATGCGGGCGGTGGCGCCGATGAACGCGATCGGCATCGCCTTGGGCACGCATGTGCGGGTGGGCAACGAGGACAACCTGTGGCGACACAAGGGCGAGCGGATCTCGTCCGTGGCGCAGGTCGAACAGATGGTCCAGATCGCGAACGCGCTCGGCCGGGAGATCGCCACCGGACAGGAGGCGAAGAGGATCTACAAGCTCCGCGAGTGGTACTCGGACACCGACGAGACCCTGGCCCAGCTCGGCATGGTGCCCAACCGCCGTCCCGGCCAGCGCGGCTCCATGCTGCGCGACATCAAGAACTGACCCAACCCGTTAGCGGCGGTCGCGGAACCCGCACGGTATCCGCCCCGGGCGATTCCGCTCTCGGCCCGTGACCGCCACCCCGTACATGAGTAGACGGAGCAACTTGTGGCACATGCCATTCGCTTCCACGAGACCGGTGGACCGGACGTCCTGAAGTGGGAAGAGGTCACCGTCGGTGACCCGGGCCCGGACGAGGTACGGATCCGGCACGTCGCCGTCGGACTCAACTTCGCCGACACCTACTTCCGTACCGGCCTGTACCCGGCTCCGCTGCCCGCGGGGCTCGGCGTGGAGGCTTCCGGTGTGATCGAGGCAGTGGGCCAGGGCGTCACACATGTCGCCGCAGGCGATCGCGTGACCTACACCGGCAGCCCGCTGGGCGCGTACAGCACGGAGCGGGTCATGCCCGCGGACTCGCTGATCAAGCTGCCGGAGGAGATCAGCCACGAGACCGCCGCGGCGATGACCATGCGCGGCCTCACCTCGTCCTACCTGCTGCGCCGTATCCATCCCTTGAAGTCCGGCGACACCGTACTGCTCCACGCGTCGGCCGGCGGCGTCGGCCTGATCTTCTCCCAGTGGGCCAAGCTGCTCGGCATCACCGTGATCGGCACCGTCTCCAGCGAGGAGAAGGCCGAGATCGCCCGCGCCCACGGCTGCGACCACATCATCTACTACCGCCGCGAGAACGTGGCCGAGCGGGTGCGCGAGCTGACCGGTGGCAAGGGTGTCCCGGTCGTCTTCGACAGCATCGGCAAGGACACCGTCGCCGGATCCATGGCCTCGCTGCAGCGCCGCGGCCTGCTGGTGTGCTTCGGTACGGCCTCCGGTGTCCCGCCGCTCGACGCCATGCAACTGGCCATCCACGGCTCGCTGTTCGTGACCCGGCCCGCGCTGGCCGACTACATCGCCGAACCGGCCGAACGGGCCGCCCTGGCGGGCGAGCTGTTCGGACATGTCGCGGCCGGCCGCATCAAGATCGAGATCAATCAGCGTTACGCCCTCCAGGACGCGGTGCAGGCACATCGCGAAATGGAGGCGGGACGAACTACGGGATCTTCCGTCTTCGTCCTCTGAGCACACCGTGCCCCCCTCAACCATCCCAGGAGTGAGCACCATGCCCCAGACCATCCCCACGGCGAAAGACGACGCGCCGGCCCTGGTGCGCCCGAGCGTCCTCCGCACCTCCCTCACCGTTGAGCCGCTGACCTGCACCATCGGCGCCGAACTCTTCGGCGTGAACCTCGGCGACGCCGCACGCGACGACGATCTGTTCGCCGAGATCAAGAATCTGCTGCTGCAACACAAGGTCTTGTTCGTGCGCGACCAGGACATCACCCGCGCCGAGCACGTTGCCTTCGCCTCGCGCTTCGGCCCGCTGGAGGACCACCCGGTGCTCGGCAGCGACCCGGACAACCCTGGGCTGGTCCGCATCTACAAGGACCTGGACAGCAAGCCCGAGCACTACGAGAACGCGCTCCACTGCGACGCGACCTGGCGGGAGTGTCCGCCCATGGGAGCCGTGCTGCGCTGCGTCGAGGGGCCCGAGGTGGGCGGCGACACGATCTGGGTCAACATGGCCGAGGCATATCGCAGGCTGCCCGAGCAGATCAAGACGCGGATCGCCGACCTGCGCGCACGACACAGCATCGAAGCGACCTTCGGCGCCTGCATGCCGATGGAGCGGCGCCACCATCTGAAGGCCCAGTACCCGGACCCGGAGCACCCGGTGGTGCGTACCCACCCCGAGACCGGCGAGAAGATCCTCTTCGTCAACGCCTTCACCACGCACCTCGTCAACTACCACACGCCCGAGAACGTGCGTTTCGGCCAGGACTACGCGCCCGGGGCGAGCAATCTCCTGAACTACCTGATCAGCCAGGCGGCCGTCCCCGAGTACCAGGTGCGCTGGCGCTGGCAGAACAACAGCTTCGCCATCTGGGACAACCGCTCCACACAGCACTACGCAGTCCAGGACTACTGGCCCGCCGTCCGCAAGATGGAGCGCGCCGGAATCGTTGGCGACCGGACCTTCTGAGCCCCGGCCGACGACCGAAAGGTGACGCCCATGGGACTGCACACGACCGCCATGAAGGCGCCGGAGACGTCTCCCGTCACACCGGCCGTATCCCGCGGCTATGCCTGGCTGGTGTTCGCCCTGAGCTTCGGGCTTCTGCTGTCCGACTACATGTCGCGACAGGTCCTCAACGCCGTCTTTCCTCAACTGAAGGCCGAATGGCTGCTCTCCGACTCCCAGTTGGGGTCGCTCAGCGGCATCGTGGCCCTGATGGTCGGTGTGCTCACCTTCCCCCTGTCGCTCCTCGCGGACCGGTGGGGCAGGGTCAAGAGCCTGCTGATCGCCGCAGTGGTGTGGAGTCTGGCGACTTTGGGCTGCGCCGTTTCCGCCGGCTACGGCCAGATGTTCGTGGGCCGGTTCATCGTGGGCGTCGGAGAGGCGGCCTACGGGAGTGTCGGTATCGCGGTGGTCCTCAGCGTCTTCCCCGTCCGTCTGCGGGCCACGCTCTCCGGTGCGTTCATGGCGGGAGGGTCGTTCGGATCCGTCCTGGGCGTGTCGGTCGGCGGCGTCATAGGCCAGGCGTACGGCTGGCGCTGGGCGTTCGGTGTCGTGGGGGCCCTCGGAGTGGTGCTGGCCGCGGTCTACGGTCTCGTGGTCACCGAGAAGAGACTCGAGCCGGCCGCGATCAAGCACAACGGCCGGTCCGGGGAACGTGCTCCCCTCCGGCCCCAGTTGCGGCGGCTGTTCGCCTCGGTTTCCGTCATCTGTGCCTACCTCGGCAGCGCGGCCCAGATGTTCATCACGATGGCCCTGCTGGCCTGGATGCCCAGTTTCCTCAACCGCTACTACGACATGGCCACCGCGAAGGCCGGACTGGCTGCCGGGGGCTTTGCGCTGATCAGCGGCACTGGAATGATCCTCTGCGGGGTCGTCGCGGACCGCCTCAGCAAGAGGGCCGGGATCCGGAAGTGGACCGTTGCGATCGCCTGTAGCCTCGGGTCGCTCGTTCTGCTGATGACCGCATTCCAGATGCCGACCGGGCCGCCGCAGCTCATAGCGATCGCTGCGGGGACCCTGGTGGTCGGCGGCACTGCAGGCCCGGCGGCTGCCATGGTGGCGGGGCTGACCCCGGTCGGCATCGCGGCGACGGCCATGGCCACACTCACCCTGGCCAACAGTCTGCTCGGGCTTGCCCCGGGGCCCGCGGTGACAGGCATGCTCGCGGACCGCTGGGGTCTGCTCGGCGCGCTGCGGGTGGTACCGCTGGTCGCGCTCGCAGGCAGCGCGGCCTTCGCCATCGGCAGGTTCTCCTACGAAAAAGATCTGCGCCGCATGGGGCTGCTCCCCGACCCGGCGTCCCCGACCCCGGAGTATTCGTCATAAGCATCACCCCATCGCCGACGGTCGTGATCGTCCCCGGGCTGCGCGATCACACGCCGGATCACTGGCAGACCATCCTCGCCGACAAGCTCGGCGACGCCCGTACCGTTCCGCCACTGGAATCGGACAGGCTGAGCCGCGACGCTCAGGTCGCCGCCCTGGAGGGGGAACTGTCGGACATCACTGGCCCGGTTGTTCTGATCGCCCACAGTGCCGGCGTGCTGACCACCGTGCACTGGGCGCAACGGCACCATCGTCCGATCCGGGGTGCGCTGCTGGCGGCGCCGCCGGACTTCGAAACGCCGTTGCCGGAGGGCTACCCCACTCTGGAAACCCTGCGCGAGAACGGCTGGACGCCGACCCCGCGGACACCCCTGCCGTTCCCCAGCATCGCCGCGGCGAGCACGAACGATCCCCTGGCCGCTTTCGAGTGCGTCACCGACCTCGCACGGGCATGGGGCAGCCGCTTGGTGGACGTCGGACCGGTCGGACACCTCAACCCTGCCGCCGGCTACGGCGAATGGCCTCCGGCCGAGGAGTTCGTCCGCGAGCTCGGCCGAGTCTCGCCCGACAAGACCGGCTGACGTCTGACATACGACGGCGCTGCCCTCCGGCTCCCTCCTGCCCGCCCCGGGCGGGAGGGAGCCGCCCGTACGACCCTGCCCATGGAGGCGCTCATGAGCACCGACAACGAACTGCTGTGGTCCCCGAGCCGCTCGATGGCCGAAAGCTCCAACCTCGCTGGTTTCATGCGCTGGCTGAGCCAGTCACGGGGACTCTCCTTCTCCGACTACACGGAGCTGTGGCGATGGAGCACCATCGACCTGCCCGCGTTCTGGTCGGCGGTGTGGGAGTTCTACGGCCTCGACGCCGTCAGCGACTACGACGCGGTGCTGGCCGACCCGTCGATGCCCGGGGCGCGCTGGTTCCCGGGAGCCCGGCTGAACTTCGCCGAGCAATGCCTCGGCCGTGCAACGGACTCACGCCCGGCGCTGATCAGTGTCTCCGAAGGCGGCGTTCCGGCAGAGACGTCGTGGGCGCGGCTCAGGCGCGACGTCGCGGCCGTCGCCGCAACTCTGCGAGAGATGGGCGTGAGGCCCGGTGACTGCGTTGCCGGCTACCTGCCGAACACGTCACACGCCGTCGTCGCGTTGCTGGCCAGTGCCGCTGTGGGCGCGGTGTGGACGGTGTGCTCGCCGGACTTCGGCACGCCCAGCGTGCTCGCGCGGCTGCGGCAGGCGCAGCCGATGGTTCTGGTGGCCGCCGACGGCTACCGCTACGGGGGCAAGGAGTTCGACCGGCGTCCAGAGGTCGCCGAGATCGTGGACGGGCTGCCCACGGTCCGGCATCTGATCGCGGTCGACCACGTCTACCCGTCCTCCACTGCCGCGCCATGGTCGCGGCGACCTGATGTGGTGTCGCACACATGGTCCGCGCTGCTCGGGAACCCGGCGGAACTCGACTTCATGGACGTCCCCTTCGACCACCCACTGTGGGTCCTGTGGTCATCGGGCACCACCGGCGTGCCGAAGGGCATCGTGCAGGGCCACGGCGGCATCGTGGTCGAGCTGCTCAAGGCGCTTGGCCTCGGCGTCGACCTGCGGAGCGACGATCGCTATCTCTTCCACACGTCCACGAGCTGGATGGTGTGGAACTTGATGGTCGCGGGCCTGCTGCACGGGGCCACGATCGTCCTGTACGACGGCAGCCCCACCTATCCCGATGTCAACGGAGTCTGGCGGGTTGCCGAGCGGACAGGTGCGACGATGGTCGGAGTGGGGGCGGCTTACCTGGTCGCGGCGGAGAAGGCGGACGCACACCCGGCAGCGGACTTGGACCTGAGCGCTCTGCGATCCATCCTGCAGACGGGCTCGTCGCTTCCCGCGCGCGCTTGGCGCTGGGTTTACGACCGTCTCGCTCCGGACGCCTGGCTGCAGTCGATCTGTGGCGGGACCGACATCTGTTCGGTCCTCGCCGGAGGCTCTCCGCTGCTGCCGGTGCGGGTCGGCCGGATCCAGTGTCCCGCACTCGGCGTCGCTCTGGACGCATGGGATTCCTCCGGACAGCCGCTGGTCGGGGAGCAAGGGGAACTGGTGGTGACCGCGCCACTTCCCTCGATGCCGTTGCGCTTCGTCGATGACCCCGAGAACCGACGCTATCTGGCGAGTTACTTCGACACCTATCCCGGAGTCTGGCGTCATGGTGACTGGGTCACGGTCGACCCGGACTTGTCGGTCGTGGTGGCGGGACGCTCGGACTCGACACTCAACCGCATGGGCGTGCGGATGGGGTCGGCCGACATTTACGCCGTTGTCGAGCGGCTCCCGCAGATCGCGGACAGTCTCGTCGTCGGTGCTGAACTGCCGGAAGGCCGGTACTTCATGCCGCTTTTCGTCGTCCTCGCCGAAGGGGAGAGCCTCGATGACGCACTCCGGGACACCATCGCGACGTCGATAAGAAGCCGGCTCTCGCCGCGTCACGTTCCGGATGCCGTCGTTGCGATAGCCGCCGTGCCGCGTACCTTGACCGGGAAGAAGCTGGAGGTCCCGGTCAAACGCATCATCCAGGGCGCTAGCGCCGCCGATGTGAGCGCCGAGGGTGCCATCACCCACCCCGAGATGCTCGCTTGGTTCGCGGACTTCACGACCGGGCTCCCCGCCGGGGGCTGACGTCGCGGCGGAGACCGGTATCGCCTGGACGGATACGCGGAGCTCGGTCGCCACGACACGGACGAACTCCCGCAGGACTCCTGCTCACAGGGAACCGGTCAGGAATTGGAGAACGAGGCTGGTGACCGAGACCACCACCCACAGGCAGGCACCGAGGATGAGCGGTCGGGGGCCGGTGCGGCGCAGTGCGGCGAGGTCGGTGGACAGTCCCGTCGCGGTGAGCGCGACGGTGATGAGAAGGACCGACAGCTCGCCGAGTCCGTGGTGGGCGGCAGCCGGGATGAAATCCAGGCTGTTCGCCGTGGTCATCAGCAGGAAGCCGATCAGGAACCCGGGTACCAGCTTGAGCGCCTGAAGCCGGGGACGAGGCGTGGTCTCCACCGCGTCACGGTTGCGGCGTCGCACCAGCCAGGCCAGTCCCAGACAGATGGGGATGATCATGAGGCTGCGGGTGAGTTTCACGACGACCGCGTAGTCCGCCGCGGTCCGGCCGTAGCTGGTGGCGGCGGCGACCACTGAGGACGTGTCGTTGACCGCGGTCCCCGCGAAAAGGCCGAAGCTGCGCTGGCTCATCCCCAGGAGGTTCATCATCGACGCGCCACGGCCGTCGTAGTGCAGTTCCCAGGAGGCCCCACGGCGGGCCGCCTCGCGGCGAGGGCGATGACCGGGGTGATCCCCATACCGCCGACGATGAAGACATGGTGCCCGTGCTCGGCGGAGCGCAGGGCGAAGTGGTTGGCCGAGCCGGATGACCGTGTCGTGGTCCAGGGCGGCCAGATCTTGCACGAGAAGGGTGACGACCTCGGCCCATGCGACGCATCCTGCAACGTGTCGGTGAACGACCCGTCCTCAGCGAGGGTGATGCCGGGTAGTTCGCCGCGCAGGGCGGTTGAGGATGCGCGGGCCGTGACGTCCAGAGGGACGAGAAGCATGTCGGCTTCGTAGGACCGCCTGGCCCATGGGTTCGTCGGCAAGGTGGTCGTTCGTTCTGGGGGATCGTCAGGTCCAGGGCCCCGTAGGACTGGAGGCCGGCGTGCAGAGCGCAGGGCCGGGAACTGCGCGAGGAAGGACGCCATGCACATCTGGCACCGACAACGGTGAGACGTCGTGGTCGCGCTTGACGACAGTCGGCTTCATCGCGTGCCGTGTTCATGCCGTTGTGCGGTCAGTTCGTCCGCAGGGCTCTCCCCGTTGAGCCGTCGCAGCAGGCCGCGCAGGGTTGCCCGGTCCGCGGACGGGAGAGGTGAGAAACACTCTTCCAGGACCTTTTCGCTGACCTGGTGGCCAGCGGCCAGAGTCTGTTCGCCGACGGGCGTGAGGCGATGTTCGATGCGGCGTCCGTGGCCCGGGCTGCGCTCCACCAGTCCCTGGACGGTCAGACGGCCCACGAGCGCTCCGAACGCCTGCTCGCTCTGGAACGTCACGGTGGCCAGCTCGCGTGCCGACGCTCCAGGGCGGCGGCTGATGGCGCGCGACGCGTCCCACTGCGCCAACGTCGTACTGACCTCGCTCAGCGCACTGTCCAGCGCTCGGTGCTGCCGGTGGCACCGGCCGCTCGGTCCTCGTCGTGCACGGAGACGGCGGGCCCGCCACAGCCGTCGGCATCGCCGCACATCTCTCGCGCACCGCGCACACTCTCACGCCCGTGCATCCCGGCTGGGAGGGGACAATGCCTTCGACGCGATGACAGCGGCGGAGAAGGCACGCGGACGGTGTTTCGTCGTTCGGTTGGGCTCAAGTGGTGGCCAGCAACAGGTCCTCTCCGCTGGACGGACGAAGGCCGTCGGCGCGACCCGCGAAGTAGTGCTCGGCCAACGAGGCTCCCGGCACGTGCCGGGCGTCCTTGAAGCCGGATTCACGGGCCAGCGCCAGCATGTCCTGCGGGGTGTAGAAGCTGACGAACGGCGTTCCAGCCGCTTGCGCGCCTTCCTTGCTCGCCCTGAGGCCAGGGCGATCGGCGTCGTCGAGAAGTTCGGCCGGCAGCAGGAAGGTCATGGCGAGCGTCGAGCCGGGTGCGAGTCCGGCGATCTGACGCAGGGTGGCCGCGGTCGCGTCCTTGGTGAGGTACATGGTGACGCCGGTGGAGACGATGACCGCCGGCCGGCCGGGGTCGAAGCCGGCCGCGGTCAGCCGCTCCAACCAGGATTCGCTCGCCTCGAAGTCGACCGGCACCAGGTGCAGCCAGTCGGGGATGCCGTAGCCGAGCTCGACCAGGCGGTGGCGCTTCCACTCCTGGGGGCCGGGCTGGTCGACCTCGAAGAGCTGAAGCCGGGCGGCGATCTCCGGCCTGCGCTGGGCGAAGGTGTCCAGACCGGCTCCCAGGGTGACGTACTGGGTGACGCCACGGTCGGCCTGCTCGGTGACCAGGTCCTCGATAAAACGGGCGCGGGCCACAATGGCCGCCCGGAACCCGCTGGTGGCCCGCGGATCCATGTCGGGGCGGTGGCGCCAGCCGTCGTCGGGGGCCGCCAGCCGCAGGCCGATCTCGTCGTCGAGCACATGCGGCGGCGGGTCGACCTGGACATGCATCGCCCGCCAGAGGGCGACCCGCACGGCGGTGTTGTCCGGCGTCTTGCCCGTCTCGTCTGCCATGGTCTTCTCTCTTATCCGCTGCCGGCTTCGTTGAATCGCACGATGTCCTCGATCGTCTGCTCCAGCTTCCGCTCATCCTCGTCGGATACGATTGCCTGTCCAACGCGGCCATACGGCCCGACCGGGGCATCAGGTGACGAAGAATACTGGATCTCATCGAAAGTGAAGTGGCGTTCGAAGTCTCGCTGCGTCAGATGGCCGCTTTTCGGGCGACGGAGAAGGATGTAGCCGTAGAAGCGATCCGGGTCGCTGCTGTCCAGTGGCTGGGTCAGCTCCTCCCCGAGCGCCAGGCTGATTTCGACGTCGAAGAGATCGACGCCGAATGTCAGCTTGTTGACCTGAGGGGAGAGCGCACCCGGAAGGCGGATGGCGCACTCACCGAAAGTCAGCCCCGACTCCTCCCTGAATGCTTCCAGATGAAACACGCAATCCGGTGTGTCCAGGCTTGTGAGTGCCTGCCTGGCGAGCGTCTCCGCTTGCTGGAACAGTGGCGCATACCGCTTTCTGTCCAATATATGGGCGGCCAGGACGCCGCCCTGTACGGCGCTCAGCGGTGATATGTGATTGCGGCTCATGGAGGACCATTGGAGATCGCCGTTCTTCCAGATGCCGTCTATATAGACTTCCGAGGCGTCCATGAAGGACTCGGCGACGATCTCGACATCCGACTGCTCGGAGAACGGCTGCATGGCCTGCGCGTACTCGTCCGGGGACCGGACGACGCTCGTGCGAAGGGCGCCGGCGCCGGTCGCCGGCTTGACCACGAAGACGTCCCCCAGCTCGTCGGCGAGATCCGTGAAGGATGTGCCGATGGGTATGTATCGGCAGCGTGCTCGCTTGACCTGCGGCGGCAGCTTGCTCTTCTGTAGGTACTTGTCCCGGAAGGAGAGAGTCGCCTTCGAGTCGGTGTTGCCGGGAAGGCCCAACTGCTGCCGCATATAGGCTGCCCCGAAGACGCCCATTTCATGGACGGTCAGCACTCCCACTACATCCTCAAGGTGTGCGGAGAGCGTCGCACGCAATATCTCCTGGGCGTTCTCCATGTCGGCGACACATCTGAAGCGTCGGCCCTCCGGTATGTTCGCCGGTGCCTGCACGATATAGAAGGGGTCCAAGCCCCGGTGCCGCAGTGCCTGGTCCAGGCCGTCCCTGTGTCCGATGACAATCATCGTCGGCATTCTTGTCTCCCCCGGTCACGGCTGGCCTAAGCCTTGAAGAAGTGATGCGCCATATCGTCATCCGATGCCAATACGGGTGGCATCATTTCACAGGGGTGCGGAGATGTTTCCTGTGATGTAAGTCACAGGCAATCTTTGTGGTGAATGGCATGGATCGCCCATTTCTTTTCTTCTCACCGGCGAATCATGTGTGGTGTCCGGCGTCCGCCTGGTGCCCGGCGTGGTCCGGGTCGAGACCGGCGTCGGCGGACGCGATGACGGCACGTTCGGCGTCGATGTCGAGCGAACGGCACAGCACCAGATAGAGCAGGGACGACACGGCGAGTCCGACCAGCATGGTGACGTCGGCGCCCTTGACCCAGTGCGCGAGCGGCCCCTCCGCGTCACCGATCACGGCGAACGGCAGCATCGAGACGAAGCCGACGCCATAGGCGGTGAGCCCGCGCCAGTTCCACCGGCCGTAGATGCCACGCGGGTTGAAGATCTCGCGGATCGAGTAGCGGCCACGCCGCACCACATAGAAGTCGATCAGGTTGACCGCGGTCCACGGTGTGAAGAGGTAGCCCAGGACGATCAGGAAGTCCCCGAAGGTGGTCAGGAAGTCGTCGTTGGCGCTGAAGGCGAGCGCGGTGGAGACCACGCCGATGGCCACCAGTGTGGCGATACGGGTGCCCAGGGTCAGCGGGATCCGCTTCACCGAGTCGATACTGGACAGCAGCGTGAGACTGCCGCCGTAGAAGTTGAGGGTGCCGATGCTGAACAGCGGAATCACCGACAACAGCAGCAGCACCACACCGAACCCGGAAAATAGCTGGTCACCGGCGTTGACCACGGCATCCACCAGGCCCAGCTTCGGGAACAGCCCCGCGGCCACCGCCCCCACCAGCATCATCCACGCGCCACCGAAGCCCGCACCCAGATACGTCCACCAGAACGAGGAGCGCACCCCCACCGTCGGCGGAAGGTAGCGGGAGTAGTCGGAGACGTAGATGGACCACGAGAGCTGGTAGACGGCCGCGTGGAAGAGCTGGATCAGGAAGGGGGCGAGAGTGAAGGCGCTCAGATCGAGCTGGTCCGCGCTGAAGGGGGCGGCCACCACGATGCCCACGGAGAAGACGGCCAGGCCCGCGCCCGTCAGATAGGTCAGCCACCGGGACGCCTTGTGGATGAAGTCATATCCCACGACGGCGAGCACGATGCCGATCACGGCGTAGGCGATATAGCTGACCGACGGGGGAGTGTCCGCCAGGTGCTCCATCGTCGACCCGACCAGCACCTGGTTGAAGGCCGTGTAGCCGATGTACGTCACCAGTGCCACGACCCACACCAGCAGCGCGCCGACGAATCCGAACTGCGGCCGGGACTGGACCATTTGGGGCAGCCCGAGCTGCGGGCCCTGGGTGGAGTGGAAGGCCATGAAGAAGGTGCCCAGAGCATTTCCGAGCACGATGGCGATGGCCGTCCAGATCAGGTTGCCGCCGAGCGCCACACCGATCGCGCCGGTGGCGATGGTGGCGAGATGCGCGTCCCCGGCGAACCAGACGGGGAAGAGGTGCCAGACCTTGCCGTGGCGTTCGGCGAGGGGCACATAGTCGATCGACCGGCTCTCGATGACCGGCCGGTGGCGGGCGGCGCCCGGCGTGTCGGGTGTCGCGGTCTCCTTGGTGGTGCTGACTGCCATACGGGTACTCCTGGGCGCGAGCGTGGATGGGCGTGTGGTTGCGGATCCCCCCTGACGGTCGTGGTCGCGGCGGACCGGTTCAGCCGGTTCGGTTGAGCGCGGCGTACGCGAGCTGCTCCAGCAGCAGCGCCGCCTCGCGCGGGGCATCGGCGGCCGCCGTGATCACCTGCTTGGCGACCGAGACGGCGAGCCGCGGCTGCGCGGCCAGCTCCGCGGCGATCTCCACCGCCTTCTCCCGTACGCTGCCCCCTTCGGCGATCTCGCCGATCAGCCCCCAGGTGTGCGCCTCCCGCGCCCCGAAGCGGCGGCCGCGCAGCACCAGATCGCGGGTGCGGGCCGGTCCGACCTCCCGCACCAGCCGGGTCACCCCGCCGGAGCTGGGCAGAATGCCGATGCCCACCTCGGGCAGGCCGAAGACCGTGTCCGGGTCGGCCACCCGGATGTCCGCGGCCAGCGCCAGTTCCAGGCCGCCGCCGAGGCAGTAGCCCGACAGGGCGGCCACCGTGGGCTGCGGGAGGGCGGCGAACGTCTCGTACACGGCGCCGGACGAGCGGTAGTACTCGGCGATCGCCTCGGGGGTCATCTCGCGCAGCTCGCCGGTGTCCGCCCCGGCCGAGAAGGCGCGCGGCACTCCGGTGACCACCACGGCCCGGCTGGTGCGCACCTCCTGGCTGCGCAGGGCGTCGAGCAGGACGGACTCCAGATGGGTGGAGAGCGCGTTGAGCTTCCGCTCGCGGCGCAGCGTGAGCATGGCGATGTCGTGGTGTGCGCCGGTGCGCTCGATCTCCACGGTGCCGGCGTCCGGGGCGGCCGCGGGCGTTGTGTCGGTGATGGTCATGGCGCTGGGTCTCTCCTGCCTCGCTGCTTGACGGTCGTTGCCGCGCCACATGTGCGAGTGGCGGCGACAGTGGGGTGATCGGCGGCAGGGGCCGTGGGCGTGGCCGTACGGCCCCTGCCGCCGCATGGTGCCGGTCAGCTCCCGGCGGTGAAGGACAGCAGGTCGTCCAGGCCGCGCTTGCCGACCTCGTTGGCGATGACCAGCCGCTGGATCTCGGAGGTGCCCTCCCAGATCCGGTCCACCCGCAGCTCGCGCCACAGCCGCTCGACCGGCATGTCCCGCATATAGCCGCGGCCGCCGAAGATCTGCACACAGCGGTCGACGATCCGGTTGGACGCCTCGGAGGCGGCGAGCTTGGCGGTGGCGGCCTTGGCGTGCAGGGTCTTGCGGTCGCCGCCCTGGTCGAACTCCCAGGCCACCTGGTGGGTGAAGGCGCGGTTGGTGGCGATCTCGGTCACCGAGTCGGCGATCATGCCCTGGATGAGCTGGCGGTTCATCAGCACGTCCCCGCCCTGCTCACGCTCCTTGGCCCAGTCCACGGCCAGTCGCAGCGCGCGCTCGGCGGCGCCGATGGTGCGCGCGGCGATCATCAGCCGCTCCTCGGTGAACCAGTCGCGGGTCAGGTCGTACCCCTCGCCGATCCTGCCGAGGACGGCGTCCTGGCCGATCCGGACGTCCTGGAAGAGGAACTCGGGGTGTTCGTAGACGAAGGTGTGGGTGTAGCGGGGGGTGCGCTTGACGGAGACGCCGGGGGTGTCCTTGTCGACGAGGAACATCGTCGGCTCGTCGTCCGGCCGCACATAGGCGAGGACGATGAGGAAGTCCGCCGCGTCGCCGACGGTCACAAACCACTTCTCACCGCTCAGGACATAGCCGTCGCCGTCCCGGGTGGCCGTGGTGCGGATGCCGGAGGGGTCGGAGCCGGCGTGTTCCTCGGTGATGGCCACCGCGTCGCGGCGGCGGCCCTCGATGTCCGGGACGAGGTAGCGCTCGCGCTGCTCGGGAGTGCAGGCGCTGAGGCAGTTGGCGGGACGCCACACCGCGTCCCACAGGGCGTTGGTGAGCTTGCCCAACTCGTCCTGGACGACGACCTGTTCCAGAATGGTGAGACCCGCGCCGCCCCACTCGGCGGGCATGTTGATGGCTTGCAGGCCATGGGCGAGCACCTCGTCGCGGATGACGGCGTGGGCTTCGGGCGGCAGGCCGTTGTTGGCCTCGCACTCGTCCTCGAACTGCATGATCTTGCCGGTCAGACTGGCGGCACGCTGCTTCAGTTCGGACAGACGGGGGCTGAGGGCGAATTCCACGGTGTTTCCTCCTGTTGATGTGGCGCGAGCGAGTTGCTGTGGCGCGAGCGAGCGCTCTTACGTGTGGGTGTCAGCCGGTGGCTGTCAGCCGTGAATGTCAGCCGTGTGGTGTCAGCCCAGGACGATGCGGGCGTCCAGGCCATGGCATCCGCGCGGCGTGGCGAGCAGCGGGTTGACTTCCAGCTCGGCGATCTCCGGATGGGCCGCCGCCACTTCGGTGATGACGGCGATGGTGCGGGCGAGTGCGTCGAGATCGACGGCGGGGCGGCCACGCACACCGTGCAGCAGGGCCGCGGAGCGCAGCCGGCCCAGAAGCTCACGGGCCTGCCCGGGGGTGAGCGGGGCGAGCGCGAAGGCCACATCGCGCAGCACCTCGGTGGTGACCCCGCCGAGGCCGAGCATGGTAACCGGGCCGAACCGGGGGTCGCGCCGGACACCGACGATCAATTCGACACCGTCGCGCGGATCCGCCATGGCCTCGACGCAGTACCCCGGCGGAGACAGCCGCTCGGCCATGTCGGCGACGGTGGCGCGGACCGCCGGATCGCCCTCCAGCCCGAGCGCGACACCACCGGAATCGGACTTGTGCAGCAGGCCGAGCGCCTTGACCACGACCCTGCCGCCGATCTCGCGGGCCGCCGCCACGGCCTCCTCCACGGTCGTGACCAGGCGTGCCGCCGGGAAGTGCACCCCCGCGATGCGGATCAGCTCGCGTGCGCTCCAGTAGCCGTCGTCCGCCACCGGCGGCAGCGGGTCGGGCAGGGGCCGCAGCGCGGGGTCGGCGGCGGTGCGCCGGGCCAGCATCCCGAGGCTGCGGGCCGCTTCCTCGATGGCACGGAAGACGGGGACACCGCGTCGCTGTAGTTCCTCGGCGGCATCGCTGTAGGGATACATGGTGTGAACGGCCACCGGTTTGCAGCGGTCGCGTACCAGCTCGCCCATCTCCGCGGCGGTCTCGATCTCGGCGGCGGCCAGGGCGGCGCTGTATTCGCCGTAGCCACCGAAGTAGCCGGTGATCAGGACCGAGTCGGTGTCCGGCGCGTCGAGCAGATCGCCCAGCACCCGGGCGAAGGAGGTCACGTCCCGCTCGCCCATGCCCGCCAGGTCCACCGGGTTGCCCACCCCCGCCGACGGCGTCAGATGGCCGCGCAGCAGCCGCGACAGCTCGGGATCGAACTCCGGTACGGACAGCCCGTACCGCTCGGCCAGATCACAGGCGACCGAGCCATGGCCACCGCCGTCGGCGAGCACCGCAACCCTTCGGGCGGGGGCCGCGCCGAACAGATGCAGCGCCTCCAGCAGGCTGGCCATCTGACGGGGGCTGGCCACCCGGTCGATCCCAGCGGCCCGGCAGGCGGCGTCGATCACCGAACTGTCGCTGACCAGCGCCCCGGTGTGCGATTTGGCCCCGCGTACGGACGCCTCGCTGGCGCCGACGGTGAGCAGCACCACGGGCTTGCCCATCGTGGTGGCCTCGGCGGCCGCCGCCACGAACTCGCGGCCGTCGCCGAAGTCCTCGCTGTACACCGCGATCAGCTTGGTCTCCGGGTGCACGGTGTACGCACGGATGAGGTCGGCGACGGTGAGGTCGGCCTGGTTGCCGAGGGAGGCGAAGCGGGAGAAGCCGAGCCCCCGCTCGGCCAGGATCCGGCTGAGTTCCAGGGCCATGTTGCCGCTCTGCGAGATCAGGCCCACCGGGCCGGGCGGCAGTGGATTGGAGGACAGATACAGTTCGCTGCCGCTGTCCAGGACGCCCAGGCAGTTGGGGCCCAGCAGCACGGCACCCGCCTCGCGCACCCGCCGGGCCAGCGCCGTCTGCCGGGCCTCGCCCTCGGTGCCGAGTTCCGCGAAGCCCGCGGTGATGCCGACGATGGCGCGCGCCCCGGCGGCGAGCGCGTCCTCGACGGCCGACTCGAACCCGGCCGCCGGGACGGCGATCACCGCGAGGTCGGCGCGCTGCGGGAGTTCGGCCATGGAGCGGTAGGCGCGCTCGCCGAGCACCGGTTCAC
Organism: Streptomyces sp. CY-1; assembly: GCF_047218265.1. NCBI lineage: Bacteria > Bacillati > Actinomycetota > Actinomycetes > Kitasatosporales > Streptomycetaceae > Streptomyces > Streptomyces sp. CY-1. The sequence goes on along the minus strand of NZ_CP178393.1, from coordinate 458,194 downwards.
CGCGGCGGTTGATCAGGTACACCGGGCGCCGCTGCCGCATGCGCAGCGCCTGCACACTGATCCAGTTGCCCCATTTGGTCTGGTCGTTGCTGGCCCCGACGATGGCGACCGCGTTGGGCGAGAACAGCGGTCCGAGGTCACGTTCCGGAACGCGCCGCTCAGTGGCGGAGAGGGTCATGGGTGGTCCTTCGGGGACGAGTCCGGCGTGGTGAGGTCGGGTTCCGGCGCGGCGAGGTCGGGTACGGGGTGCCCGGCACCCCATGCGTCCGCTCCGCCGTCGACCACAACGGTGGTGCCGGTGATGTAGGAGCCCTGGGGGGAGGCGAGGAAGGAGATGAGGCCGGAGACGTCCTCGGGCCGGCCGAGCCTGCCCAGCGGCACCGACCCCTCCCAGCGTTGCCGGTCCTCTGGGGTGTAGTGGTCGTCAAGACCTCCGGTGGCGATGGTGCCGGGGGCCACGCACACGGTGCGGATGCCGTACCGGCTCCACTCCAGGCTGAGCCCGGCCGCCAGGTTCTCCACCGCGGCACGCGCGGAGGCGGCGTGGGCGAAGCCGGGAATGCCGCGGCGCGGAGAGAAGGCGAGGAAGAACACGGCGCCGGAGCGCTGCGGAATCATCGCCCGGCGGGCGACCTCGCGGGTCATCGCCCAGGTGGCGTCCACGGCGAGCCGGTGCACGGCCCGCCAGCCGCCCGGGCTGATCTCCTCGGCGGGCGCCGAGAACTGCCCGCCCGCGTTGTTGACCAGGACATCGATGCGGCCGAACGCCTCGAGCGCGTGGCCCACGACCGTGCTGACGCTGCCCTCCTCGCGGATGTCCGCGGACACCGTGAGGCAGGAGCCGCCGAGGGACTCGATCTCGTCGGCGACCTCCGCCAGGGGCTCCGGGCGGCGCCCGCAGATCACGACGCGCGCCCCGCCTGCGGCCAGGTCCAGTGCGGTGGCCCGGCCGATGCCGGTGCCTCCGCCGGTCACCAGCGCGACCTTGCCGGTGTGGATATCCGGCCGTAGCCCGCCGCCCGGCGGCATGGGTTGATCAGTCCGCACAGAGCCTCCTCGATCGGTGCGCCAAAGGTTTGACTGATGCGTCAGTTAGCCCTCTGGGCGAGACTGGCGTCAAGGGGGTGCGGCGAGAAAATTCCCATGAAAGAAGGGCGGTTCAACAGGTCGCGGGACTTGCCGAGGAGTTGACGTGTCAGTCAGAATGACCGGACCCTGAGCGCCATGATCAGACACTGAGCACCGACGCGGACGGGGAGCCAGGACCGAGGAATGGAGAGACGATGTGAGCACCGGCACGAAGACGGAGCCCAGGAGCGATGAGGACCGCAGGGCGAGGATCCTCGACGCCACATGGCAGTTGATCGCCGAGCGCGGCTTCCACGCGGTGCGCATCTCCGACATCGCCAAGGTCTGCGGCACCAGCACCGGCACGGTGCACTACTACTTCCCGGGGAAGAACGACGTACTGGCAGAGGCCCTCAAGTACTGCGTCGACCGGGCCTTCGCCCGCCAGTCCACCCAACTGCGCGCCATTCACAACGCACACGAGCGGCTGCTGAAGCTGATCGACATGCAGTTGCCACGGGTCGGCCAGGTCCGGGACGAGTGGGCCATCTGGCTCCAGTACTGGGCCGAGGCCACCATCCGGCCCGAGTTCCGCCCGGCCCACAACGAGTACTACGCACGCTGGCAGGAGACCGTGCGCCGGATCGTCCAGCGCGGCCAGCGGCAGGGGATCTTCCGCGCGGACGCCGATCCGCAGGTCGTCGCATTGCGGCTGACCGCACTCACCGACGGCGCGGCGATCCAGGTGCTGACCGGAGTGCCCGGCATGACCATCGGCACCATGCGCGAACTCCTGGTGGATTTCGTCCACCAGGAGCTGGTGGCGGGCGCACACTGAGCCGAGCCCGGCCTGGCGCGACGCCGCGCCGCATCGGCGGGGGAGGGACCCGCCGGGGCGGGATCACTGGATCAGCGTGCGCAGGACGGGGGCGCTGGCGCCCGCACTGGTCAGTCCGGCGATCACGGCGGCGGGCACAGGCACGCCGGTAAGGGCGGTGAGGCCACCGATGACAAGGCCGATGACGAGCGCGGTGAGCAGGACGACGGTGGTGTGAACGGTCAGGAACGGCTCCGCTCGGGCGGAATCGTTCGGCGATGAGGGCACCGGTTGCGGCGGCTGAGTGGTGGTCATGCCTCAACTCTGACGGCGCTCGGCGGCCTCACCTGCACGGATCGAACAACTCCGCAGAACCCTGATCAACGGGCCGACACCACCGAACGGCCGTCGCGTTCGACCGAACGCCGGGCCGTGTCGCGGACCGTTCGGTGGTGTTCCGGCAAGTTCGGTACCGTTCCGTGGCCATGGCTCTACCCTGGCTCCCCACGGCACGACGTGGGGGAACGTGGGGAACGGTGGACATGACGCAGCAGCACCAGGCGGCGGTCAGCACTGGCACGTATGACGACCTGCTGCGCCAACAGGCCGCGGAACTGACCCAGTTGCGGCTGCGACGGGGAAATCCGTCACTGCGCTCCATCGAGGCACGCGCGGGGCGCTTGTTCGGGCTGGAGGCGTCCTTACCGATCTCCACGCAAAGCGCGGCGTTCAGTGGCCGGTACGTCAGCCGGGACAAGCTGATGTGGCTCGTGCGCACCCTGATGTCATGGGACGAGTGGGGAGCGGAGTGCGAGCCGCCCGGAAACCGGTCCCATGAGCTGGACGCATGGCGTACCCGCTGGACGGCCATCGCCGCCGCGAAGCCGACACGCCGCAGAACACCGGCCGCGGCCGCACCGGCGGAGGCTGAACCGCCTGTGGCTGCACCGCCCGCACCCGCACCGCCCGTACCCGAACCCGCACCGGCTGAAGCGGTCCCGCCCCAGCCACCGCCGAAGAAAGCGGCGGATAGCCTCCCGCCCGGTCAAGCTCCTGATGAGCCGCCCGCCCCCTCCGGAATCGCATCGTTCTCCCCGGTATCTGCCGTCCTCACCGGCCACAGCAGCACCATCCGGTCCGTGGCGTTCTCTCCCGATGGCGCGCTTCTCGCCACCGGGGGTGGCGATCGGACGGTGCGGTTGTGGGATCCGCGCACCCGCGCCCCCGTTGGCGAGCCCCTCATGGGCCACACCGGCGCGGTCTACGCGGTGGCGTTCTCCCCGGACGGCGCGCTTCTTGCCACGGGGGCCGATGACCGGACGGTCCGGCTTTGGAACCGGCACCCCCGCACGCCGATCGGCGAGCCTCTCCCCACCCACACCAGCACGGTCCGGTCGGTGACGTTCTCTCCCGACGGATCCCTCCTCGCCACCGCGAGCGGTGACCGCACCGTGCGGTTCTGGGACCCACGCACCCGTACCCCGGCCGGCGAGCCCCTCACAGGCCACACCGGCGCCGTCCACGCGGTGGCGTTCTCGCCCGACGGGGCGCTTCTCGCCACCGGAGGCGGCGATCAAACGGTGCGGTTGTGGGACCCGTATACCCGCACGCCGGTCGGAGATCCGCTCACCGGCCACACCGGCTGGGTCCGGTCGGTGGCGTTCTCGCCCGACGGGACCCTCCTCGCCACCGTCAGCGGTGACCGCACCGTGCGGTTGTGGGACCCGCACGCCCGCACCCCGATCGGCGAACCCCTCACCGAACACGTGAGCTGGCTCTACGCGGTGGCGTTCTCCCCTGACGGCACGCTTCTTGCCACCGGAGGCGATGACCACACGGTGCGGCTGTGGGACCCGCATGCCCGCACGCCGGTCGGAGATCCGCTCACCGGCCACGCCGACTGGGTCCGGTCGGTGGCGTTCTCGCCCGACGGCACTCTCCTCGCCACCGCGAGCGGCGACGGCACGGCACGGCTGTACGAGCGCGAGGCGCTGCGAGACCTGAACACCCGCCGACTCGAGTTCCACCACCGAGTCGGCACGGCCATGCTGAACGTATACCGGGGAACGGCAGGAGGCGGCGGAGCGCCCAGCGAGGAGCCGCTGGCGGAGGTCTACCGCGACGTGCTGAAGGCGGCCGAAACAACCTTCGCCCGGGCGACCGAGACGGGGGATGTGGAACAGATGATCGCGGGCTGGGACGAGTTCACCGAGATCGCCACCCGTCTGGGGCAGAGCTCCGCGCTGCTCGGAGCCGCGCTGCTCGGATCGCTGGTCGAGCACACGGGCCTGTCCCCGCAGGAGGTCATCGCCCAGGCCATCGCCACAGCGCGGGCCCACCCCGCCGGGACGCAAGCGGCGCTTGAACCTGTCGAGCCCACCGATCCCAGCTCGCCCACCGGAAGGTGACCCGCCGATGCCCCCTCCGAGCCTCCTCGCGGTTTTCGCGCACCCGGACGACGAGTCCCTGTCGGCGGGCGGCGTGCTCGCCCAGCACGCGGCGGCGGGAGCACGAACCGCCGTCGTCACGGCCACCTGGGCAGAGGACACCCGACGCGCCACGGAGCTGGCCGACGCGCTCCACATCCTCGGCGCCGGCGAGCCACGGATGCTCGGCTACGCCGACGCTCGGGCACCACAGTCGGCCCCGGGCAGCGTCCGCTTCTGCGACGCGCCGCTCGATGATTCGGTGCGTCGGCTGGTCACGCACATCCGTGCGTTCCGCCCGGACATCGTCGTCACCCATGACGCCTATGGCGGACTGACCGGTCACCCGGACCATCTCCACACCCACCGGGTGACCACGCTCGCGGTCGAGGCCGCCGGGCTGGACCGGCTCTACCCGGACACCGGCGCGCCCTGGCAGCCGAGCGCCCTCTACCTGTCCACGCATCCGCACTCGGCCGCACAGGCGCTGGGCGCGCGCCTGGTGCGGGAGGGCAGGGCGATGTACAGCGTCCCCGACGAGTGGGTCACCGCGACGGTTGACGTCAGTCCCTGGCTCGAACAGAAGATCGACGCGGTATTCGCCCATCGCACCGAAGTGGCGCGGGGAGCGCTGCCGGGGCGGCTTGCGGCCCTCCCGTCGACCGACCGAGCGAAACTGGTGTCGACCGAGTGGTACATCCGCCGCGACCTCGTCCCCACGGCGGCAACCCAAACCCAACTGACGTCAGGCTGTTGAGCGATATCAACCGCCTCAAGACTCGTTCGCGCTCAGCTCTGCGGCCGCGGCCCGCTCTCCTCCGCCACTGCGTAGCCGGGTACGGACGGCCAGCGAACGGTCAGCACCACCGACTCCTCCTCCGCGAACCATGAGTGGTCGGTTCCGCGCCCCCACACGACGTAGTCGCCCTGCTCTTCCAGAAGGACACTGCGGCCGGGGAGTTCTACGCGGAAGCGGCCGCTGATCAGAACCAGGAGCGCTGTGCGTTCCTCGCCCTTCACCCACTGCAATCGCTCGTCGCCACGGGGGTGGACGCCCCATTTGATCTCTACGGCCTCGCTGTGGCGCGGATCGCCAACGTCCTTGAAGTGTCCGAGGAGCCATCCCCGGTCCAGCGCCGCATCCTTGCCCGCATTGCCCACGTACACAGTGTCGTTCACAGGACCGGACGCTAGCAGTCGCTCTTGCGGACGCGATCCGCGCCTGATGCGCGCCGACCAGGCCCTAGTGTGCTGCCATGCGCGACGACACGCCTGACGAAACGCGCCGTGTCCGGCTGAGCCGGATCTTCGACGAGGACGCGGAGCTGTACGACCGGGCCAGGCCCGGGTATCCGCCCGAGCTGTTCGACGACCTCATGGAGGTGGCCGGCACCGGCCCCGGCTGTCGTGTCCTGGAGGTAGGGGCAGGCACGGGCAAGGCGACCTTGCCGCTCGCCGAGCGCGGTTGCCGGATCACGGCCGTCGAGCTGGGCGCGGACATGGCGGCCGTCGCCCGGCGCAATCTGGCCGGGTTCGAAGCGGTGGAGATCGTCACGGCGGACTTCGAGACCTGGCCACTGCCGGAGGAGCCGTTCGACGCGGTCGTCTCGGCGACGGCGTTCCACTGGATCGATCCGGCGGTGCGGATGGCGAAGGCCGCCGACGCGCTGCGGCCCGGTGGCGCCCTCGCCGTCGTCGCCACGCAGCATGTGGCGGGCGGTAGCGAAGAGTTCTTCGTCGAGGTCCAGGACTGCTACGAGCACTTCGATCCGGCCACCCCGCCGGGGCTGCGGCTTCCGGCCGCGGCGGACGTCGACACCTCGGATCACGCGGATGAGGTCGCACGCAGCGGCCGGTTCGGACCCGTCGACTTCCGGCGTTACGAGTGGGACCTGACGTACACCACGGCGGAGTACCTGGCAGTGCTGCGGACCTACTCCGGCCACCGGGCGCTGCCGCCGCGGGCCAGGGCGGGGCTGCTGGAGTGCATCGCCGGGCTGATCGACAGGCGGTACGGAGGCCGGGTCACCAAGCGGTATCTCACGGAACTGCGGGTGTCACGAACGGCCCCCGCTCTTCGGTAGGCGCCGCTCCGGCCGTGCCCACCGCACGCGCACATCTGCCGGCTCGCCCCTCAGGTGATGACTCGGCCGCGCAGAATGATGCGACTCGGATGGGCCAGAGCCGAGCTGTCGAGGGTCGGGTCGGTGTCATAGGCGACGAGGTCGGCGGGGCCTCCATCGACCAGTCCGGGCAGCCCCAGCCAGGCTCGGGCCGCCCATGATGCCGCCCCGAGAGCCGCTTCCGCCGACAACCCGGCGCGTACCAGCCATTCGACCTCCGACGTGACCCTGCCGCAGGGGAAGCTGTCAGTGCCTGCCAATACCGTGACGCCGGCTTCGCATGCGGCCCTGACGTTCGGCAGCATGCCCTCCCAGCCGGCCAGCCACCAGTCGCGACGGGCGCTCGGCTCCTCGGCGCGCCGTCGGTCGGCTCCCGCGCCGAAGACACTGAGCGTCGGAACGAACGCGGTGCCCTGGGAAGCCATCTGGTCGATCAGGCCAGGGTCCAGGTGCATGCCGTGCTCCAGGCTGTCGACGCCCGCATGAACGGCACGGCGGCTGCCGTCGGCGGTCTGGCAGTGGGCGGCCACCCGGCCGCCGACCGCGTGTACGGCTTGCACCACGGAGGTGAGGACTTCCTGGGGCAGTGCCGGTTCGTCGTACTTCCAGTCCACGACGACCTTGCACCAGCCCGAGGACGCCTTGGCTTCCTCGACGGCCGCCCGCACCAGATCCGCTTCACTCACATCACGCCCGAAGCCGGGGAAGAAACGGCCCGGAGTGGCCAGCCGCCGTCCGGCCGAGCGCACCCGCGGCAGCTCCGGCTCCTCATCCACCCAGCTCGGTATGGGCGCGGCGGACCCGGGCGTCCGGACCAGCAGTACGCCGGAGTCGCGATGATCGGTCAGATGCCGGCGAAGCGTGTCGTCGCTGAACGGCACATCGATGTCCTCGGTGCCCGGATGCGTATGCACATCGACCAGGCCAGGCAGCAGCCATCCGCCGTCGACGACGAGATCCGCGCCGGGGACCGGTTCGGTCCGTAGCCGGTCCCCGTCGATCCAGAAGGACCGCTCTTCCCGCTCCGGCAACACGACGCCGCGCACCTGGAGTACCACCGGCGAGCGCCTCCTCGAAACCGCATGGGCCGATTTGTCGATCTTACTGATCGGCTCATATCCCGTGGGGCGCCCGCGCGGTACGCATTTCCGGCGCGGTGTCCGGCGTACGGGTCTTTTGGTGGAACAGGCCGCGGATGCCGACGACCAGCGCCCACGCCAAGAGGGGAAACGCCGCGACCCGCTCCATGCCTCCCATGCCGAGGCCGAGATAGTGACGGGAGAGAAAGAGCCCGAAGGCCGTGAGCGCGATGATTCCCAGCAAACTGGTCATCCGGCGCAGGGGAGCCGGGACATCGTCCGCCAGCCTGGCTCCTGCCAGGAGAAGACCGATGTTGCCCGTTCCCATGATGAGCAGGGCGCCCAGGACATGCTGGTTCTCGCGGACGTCCGCGGGCGCCAGCCCGGCCAGGACAAAGCCCATGCCGGCACCGGCCAACAGAAATCGGGTCACGGCCGAGGCGGAGCCGCGGCGCCACAGAACGCCGGTCAGGACGGTGCCGATGACGAGCAGTGTTCCCAGTGCGATGAACGAGGCGTTCATCGCGGCGTGTTCGGGCGAGCAGACATAGCGTGGCTCGGGATCGGGCTGTAGAGCGCAGTGAGCGTTTCCCAGGTCGCTGATGTTGTTCCATGCCCAACTGTACGGTCGCGCCCAGGCCGACTCGACGAACAAGTGGACCGCGAAGAACTGCACCACACCCGCCACCCACGCGGAATATCCGATTCGAGCCTTCACCTATCCGCCTTCTCTCGCACGATGATTGTGCAGACAGCGGATCATGCGGCGTCGGCCTCAAACACTCCGACAAGCCCCCGAAGCGAGGTGGGGCAGGCCCTACCTGTCTCCGCGTCTCAAGGCGTTCACGGAATCGCGGGCAGAGCGGAATTGAAGCTTCATCGCCGGCTCCCAGAGGCCGGGAAAAGAAAGTGGCCCTCACCGACGGGGGATGCGGTGAGGGCCAACCTCAGTGTGGCACGGCCGCAGCGCGGAAGCACGCGTTCCGCGCGTCACAGTCGCATATATCTACAACCGGAACGCGCCCGCCCGCCCCGCTGCGGCGGTCCCGGCGGCCCTGACCTCCTACGTTGTGTCTCGCCGAGCGGCGGCCCGGGTCTTTCCGTCCGCCGTTCCCGGCGACCGCCGGCCAGTGATTACCTGGATGCTCAACTGAAGTAGCTGTGGCGCGCCACCCACCAGATGCTGACCTGGGAATCGGCACCTCAGGTGGCATGAGGCCACTGGCCGCCCCATGCTCTCGCGGGAGAAGCACCATGCCCCACGTCAAACGTTCTGCTCTGAGCGCGGCCGCCGGCCTGGCGGCCGCCCTGTGCTGCGCGCCCCTGGCGGTGGCCGCCGCACCGGCCGCAGCCGCGACCGGCCCCCTGCCGCATCGCCATATGGAAGAAGTCTTCCTTCTGACGGCGAGGCCCACTCAGACCAACTCCGTCGACGTGGCCCCTCCCGGGAACAGTCAAGGGGACCAACTCATCGTCGCCGGGGACCTCCTGCGTTCCAACGTCACGGTGGGCCGATTCGACGAGACCTGCACGGTGACCCGCACCAGCCCCATGGATTCGAGTGACCTTCAGTGTCAGATCACTCTTTCGCTGTCCGAGGGGCAGATCACCGTGCAGGGGGTGTTCGCCATCACCGGTGCCGGTCCCGGCGACATCACCCTGGCCATCACCGGAGGCACGGGGCGCTTCCGCACAGCCCACGGCTTCATCCACGCCGTCAACAGCAGTAACACCGAAACGCAGCTCACCGTCCATCTCATCCGCTGAGCCGGAGAGCCGTAGAAGTTGGCGGGCGAAGGTCCGCGCCTCGTTCCCGTGCGTCCCACCGACTACCCTGATCTCCCACCGCGCCCCACGGGGCACGCGTCCTGCGAGAGAATGGCCCGAGCCCGAGCGAAGGCGTCTCGACTGGGGCCGCGGAACGTCACACCCGACGCGGGGAAGGGAACTCGGAGATGAGCGCACAGCCCGAACACCCCACCGACCGCAGGATCCCGGCGATCCCGAACACGATCAACGGCATCGGCGATGCGCTGTCCGGAGCGAACCGGGCCCACTTCTACGCCGAGGTCCTGGCCGCTGAGGAGGAGACCGTTCCCGGCATCATGCGCAAGTGGTGGAAGGCGGCCATGCTCGACAGCGCCCCCGGCGCGGCGGAGAGCCGTTCCAACGCCGCCGCCGGCACCCGCCTGGTCTCCGTGGAGGACCTCGCCGACCAGCTCGAGGGAATCAGCCGGTGACCGCCCAGCCGCGCCGCGGCTGGGCGGTGTGGACCGAGGAGATCCCCGCACAGACGCTGCTCGACATGCCACCGGACCTCTCCAAGAAGGTGGTGAACTTCCTCGGCGCGCTGGCCCTCGAAGTCGGCGGCGCGATCGACCGCGACCGGCGGCCGCCGGGTGACCCGATGGACGACCTCGGCGCCCGGTACAGCCTGCAGATCGGCGGGGAGCCGATCGTTTTCGAATACGTCGTACTCCCCGAACTCCGCGAGATCCGCGTCCCCGTATTGGTCTGGTTCCGCTGATCGGCCTCTGGTCGGCCCCGGTGCGAGGCGATCAGGACGGCGGCGTGGCGAAGTAGTCGCCGTGCTCCAGGTCGTCGAGCAGTGTCGGGTGGGTGGGCGACCAGCCGAGCAGCTCCTGGGTATGAGAGCTGGAGACGGGCGCGTCGATGCCGTAGACGGTGGCCATGAACGGGCTGACGAAGTGCCCGGCGGCCTCGTCCGGGGTCAGCGAGACCGCGGGCAGATCGAGGGCTCGGGCGATCGTCTCCGCGATAATCTTGAAGGTGACGCCGCTTTCGGCCACTCCATGCAGCACGCTGCCCGCTGGAGCCTGCTCCAGTGCCAGGCGGAACAGGCTCGCCGCGTCGAGCCGATGCACCGCGGGCCACCGGTTGCCGCCGTCGCCGACGTACGCCGAGATGCCGGTCTTTCGCGCGGTGGCCACGAGCATGCCGATGAATCCGTAGTCCCCGGGGCCGTGGACGGTGGGAGCGAGCCGGACCACGCTCGCACGTACTCCCTGGGCGGCGAAGCCGAGGCACGCCCGCTCGCCCGGGATCCGGAATCCGGCGATCCCGGCCGGGTCGGGCTCGTCCTTCTCGGTGGTCTCCCGTCCGAGGGGCATGACGAGCGTGCCGGAGGTGCTGACGAACGGCTTCCCCGAGTGTTCCAGCGCTCGGCCGAGCGTCTCGATCGCGGTCCGGTCGCGCCGCATCATGTCGTCGGGGTCGGCGAAGTCGCCACCGAAGGCCATGTGCAGGACGCCGTCGGCGGCTTCGGCGCCGCTCCGCAGGCTGTCGAGGTCGTCCAGGGAGCCGCGGTGCGGTGTGGCGCCCAGCGACTCCAGCCGAGCGGCGGCGTCGTCCGAGCGCGCCAGGCCGGTGACGGTGTGGCCGGCCGCGACGAGCTCGGCCACGATGGCGGGGCCGGTCAGGCCGGAACCGCCGGTAACGAAGACATGCATGAAACGCTCTCCCACTTAATGTCAGTGACTGGCACTACTTAGTGCCAGTCACTGACTCTACGCGTAGTGCCAGTCACTGGCGCAATGTGGTGTCGGTCACTGACACAACGCGATAGACTCGGGGCGTGCCACGGAGCGGACTAGAAGCGCGCCGCCGTCTTCAGCAGGCGGCGCTGGAGCTGTACCGGGAGCGGGGGTTCGACCAGACCACCACGGCTGAGATCGCCGCCCGGGCCGGTGTCAATGAGCGCACGTTCTTCCGGCACTTCCCGGACAAGCGCGAGGTGCTCTTCCATGGCGAAGCCGACCTGCGCGCCGAGCTGATGCGATCGGTGGCCGAGGCGCCCGACGGTCTTCAGCCCCTCGAAATACTGCTCCGCGCCTTCCGGGAAGCCGGACGGATCCTCGAGGAGAACCGCCCGTTCTCCGAACCGCGGCTGGAAGTCATCGCCAGGACACCAGCGCTCCGCGAACGCGAGTTGGCCAAGGCCGCGTCGCTCACCGAAGCCGTGGCGGAGGCGCTGCGGCAGCGCGGTGTCGCCGACCGGCTGGCCGGCCTGGCCGCCCAGACCGGCTGGGCCGCCTTTCACCAAGCGGCCGGGGCCTGGATCGACGACCCCTCACAGAGCCTGGACGCGCATCTCTCACGGGCCTTCGACGACCTGCGTGCCCTCTCCGCGACGTCGGGAAGCTAGACCGGGAGGGCAGACGCTCGTCGCTCCGTCGACCAAGCGCACAACGCCCCGGGGGCAGGCCGCTCGGCCTGCCCCCGGGGCGCCACCGCCGTCAGGTCCGCCGTGCCGCGACGCAGCGGACGTGGGCCGCCAAGAGGTCCGGCATCGTGAGCCGCGGGCCGTCCGGATCCTTCGCCGCGTCGTCCCAGCGGCGCAGCGCGACCGCGTCCGCACACAGCGGATGCGCCGCGAACTCCGCCGCCTCGTGCTCGTCCATCGGACCGCCCTGGACCTTCAGCGACGCGATCGACGCCGGGCTGAGCAGGGCGTGGTACGCCGGATCGGTCGCCACCAGATAGCGCTTGGCCGGTACATGCTGGGCGATGACCCACGCCGCCCGCTCGCTCACCCGGCGCCGGGCGAACTCGGCGCCCGCCACCTCGTGCGGCAGTCCCGGGTGTTCGGCCCGGACCGGCCGGGCCCGGCCGATGTCGTGCAGCGCCGCGGCCACCACCAGTTCGTCGTCCGCGCCCGCGTCCCTCGCCAGCCACGCCGTCTGAAGCGCGTGGGTCCGCTGGTCGACGGCCTCCCCGCCGTACGGCAGGCCCGCGAGGCCGTCGACGAGTGCGGTCAGCTCCTCGCCCGTGAGCGGGGCAGCGGGAATACCGCCGGTCATCGGTCCTCCGTTCCGCGGATGGTCTCCGCCAGTTCCTCCGCGAGCCGCGGGGTCGCCGCCACCACACCCGACCAGCGGCGGGTGAGGTCGGGGTCGATCTCCAGCGGCCGGCCGTGCACATCGATCACCGCGCCGCCCGCCGCGGGGACCGTCACCATCGCGGCCGCCAGGTCCACGATCCGGTGGGTGTCGGAACCGGCGTCGGCGAACGCGTCCGTCGACCCCTCGGCCACCAGCACCGCTTCCAGGCAACTCGTCGACAGGATGCGGATCCTGGCCGCCCGGGTCGCCACCCGCCACCACGCGTCGGCGATATGCGGCTGCGGCCGCAGCAGACTCACCGCCGCGCCGTCCAGCTCCGTACGGCCGTTTGTGCGGTACGGCGAGGGCCGGCCCGCCACCGTGTGCCAGCAGCGCCCGGTGTCCAGCCAACTGGTCAGTGCCTCCGTCGGCACTCCGTCCACCGCGATGACGCCCGCGAAGGCGGACAGGGGGACACCGGAGGCGGCGTTCGCGGTGCCGTCCACCGGGTCGGTGACCAGTGTGACGGCGGAGCCGTTGTCGATATGGCCCAGCTCCTCGCTGAGCAGATTGATCCGGTGGGCGTTCACGACCTCGGCGATCGCGGTGTCCACCAGGATGTCCAGCCGCATCGTGGGCGTACCGTCCGCGCCGACCTGTACCTTCTCGGCGAGCTGGGCCCGGTCGTACGCCTCGCGTGCGGCGCGGAACGCGTCCGTGGCGGCCCGGGTCGCCTCGGCCAGCGCCGGGTGGACGCCGGAGGGCAGATGCGGTTCGGGCACCCGCCAGGGGATCCGGCCGCTCATGCCGCGTCACCTCCCAAGGCCCCAGAGGCTCCCGAGGCCGCGCGCAGGACGGCCGCGACCACGGGCCAGGGGCGGCCCGGTTCGGCCAGCACCAGGTCGGCCCGCAGACCCGGCGTGAGCCGCCCGCGGTCCGGGAGACCGGCCACGTCCGCGGCGCCGCCGGTGACCAGGCCGACCGCCTCGGGCAGCGTCGCCAGCCCGTCCTCGGCGAGCAGCAGTGCCGCCGAGAGCAGCCCCGACGGCAGGTAGTCGGAGGCGAGCGCGGTGACCAGGCCGCGGCCGACCAGCTCACGGCCGGACGCGTTGCCGTTGTGCGAATGGCCGCGCAGCACGTTGGGCGCGCCCATCACGACCGGCATGCCGTGCTCGCGAGCGGCCTTCGCGGCCGCCGTCGTGGTGGGGAACTCCGCGACCGAGCCGCCCCGATCGCACAGCTCCTCGATCTCCCGCGGCGAGCTGGGGTCGTGGCCGAGCAGCCGGATCCGGCCCGCCCCGGCCTGCTCGCCGAGCCACTCCAGCGCCTCCTCGCGGACGTCGAGCCGGCCGTCCCGGTCCTCGATCAGCCGGTCGACGTAGGCGCGGGCCTCCTCCTCGGTGACGCCACGGGTGCCGACGAGATACCGCTCGTAGTAGCCGCGGTCCGCGTACTGCCCCTGCCCCGGGGTGTGGTCCTCGTGCGACACCAGGACCGGCCCCCGGGCGGTGCCACCGATCTCCGCGAGCCGCTGCCGCAGCCCGGCCAGGCCCTCCGGGCAGCGGATGTCCAGCCGGTGCAGGATCCGGTGGTCCACCAGGCCGTCGCCGCCGCGGCTCTCCACGGCCGCGCAGATCCGCCGTGCGCTCTCCAGGGTGCGGCGCATCCCGCGGCCACCGCTCTCCTCGAACGCCGCGCCGTGGAACGCCGTCGTCACACCGGCCGCGCGCAGCTTGCCCTCGAAGGACAACAGCGCGAACTCCATGGGAAGTTCGGCCCCGGGCCGCGGCAGCAGCTCCTTCTCCAGACCGTCGCTGTGCACGTCCACCAGACCGGGCAGACACAGCATCCCCTGGCCGTCGACATCGGCCTCCACACCGGCCGGGTGCGGTTCGACGGCCGCGATCCTGCCGTCCCGGACCGCGATCAGCGCGTCGTCCAGCAGCCGGTCCGGCAGCACCGCCCGTACGTGCCCCAGCACATAGTCCCGGGGCGGGTCGCCCAGCGTCCAGCCCTGGGCCGGTGCCTCGGCGGGTCCCCTGCTCACCAGTCCCGTGCTCATGCCGCGACCTCCAGCATCTGCTCCGGCGCGCCCTGCCGGGCGATCCGTCCGTCCCCGACGAATACCACCCGGGACGCCAGCCGCCGGATGGCGTCCATGTCGTGGAAGACGGCGAGGACGGCGACGCCCTGCCCCGCCAGCGAGTCGACCAGCTCCAGCGCGGCCTCCCGGTTGGCCGGGTCCAGTGCGGAGACCGGCTCGTCGAGCAGCAGCAGCCGGGGCGGCTGCACCGTGCCCGCGGCGAGGTTCACCCGCTGGCGCTCACCGCCGGAGAGGACACCGCAGTCGACGTCCCACAGCGTCTCGTCGAGGTTCAGCCGGCGCAGCGCGGCCGCGGCGGCCTCCCTCGCCTCGCCCCGGTCGAGCCCGCGCCGCCGGGCGGTCGCGGCGACGACCTCCAGCGGGCCGGTGCGCGGCGGTGCGGCGAGGAACTGTGACACATAGCCGAACTGCCGGCCGCGCAGCCGGGCCATCTCCCGGTCGGGCAGCGTGGTCAGCTCGACCGTCCCGGCCGGTGTGCGCAGCCGTACGGAACCCGAGTCCGGCAGGTAGGTGCGGTACACACAGCGCAGCAGCGAGGACTTGCCCGCACCGCTGGGGCCCGCGAGGGCGACGTGTTCGCCGGTGTGCACATCAAGGTCGACACCGCGCAGCGACGGCACGGTCCGCCCGTCGATGCTGTGCAGGGTGAAGGACTTGTACAGGGCGCGCACGGACAGCACGGTGCCCTGGTTCTCGGACGGGGAGTGGGTGGTGTCGGCGGTGGTGTTCACCGGGCTCACCTCCGGGCGGCGGCGACGAGCCGCTGGGTGTAGGGGTGGTGGGGATCGTGGAAGAGCTGGTCGGTCAGGCCCTGTTCGACGACCCGGCCCATCTGCATGACCAGCGTGCGGTCGGTCAGCGCCTCGATCACCGAGAAGTCGTGGCTGACGACCACGGCGGCGACGTCCCGCTCGGCGAGCAGGCTCCGCAGCAGATCGAGCACACCGGCGGCGACGGAGGCGTCCAGACCGGTGGTGGGCTCGTCGAGCAGCAGCACCGGCGGTTCGGTGGCCAGGGCCTTGGCGATCTGCACGCGCTGCCGCATGCCGCCGGAGAAGGTGTGCACCGGGTCGTCCATGCGGGACAGCGGCACCTCGACCCGGTCCAGCAGCTCCGCCGCGCGGCGCCGGATGGCGTGATAGCCGCGCCGGCCCGCCGCGGTCAGCCGCTCGGCGATGTTGCCGCCGGCCGAGACGCGCAGATCGAGTCCGGCGGCCGGGTCCTGGTAGACGACGGCCATCGAGTCGATCCGCAGCCGCCGCCGTACGGCCGCGGGGAGCGCCAGCACCTCGGACGCGCCGTCGTCCACCGAGGCCAGGTGGACCTGTCCGGCCGTGGCCGGTTCGTCGCCGATGACACAGCGCAGCACGGTGGACTTGCCGGAGCCCGACTCGCCGATGAGGCCCAGGGCCTCGCCGGGCGCCACGTCGAAGGAGACGTCCCATGCGGCCACCACCGCACCGGTGTACGGGCTGATCGCGGTGCCATGCTCGGGACCCGTGCCGGGTACGGCCGCTGCGCCGCCCGCGCCGTGCACCTTGCCGATGCCTTCGACCCGCAGGGCCCACTCGGGGCCGCCGGCCCGGGTCCCGCGGGCGGGCGCCGGCCTGTCGTCAGCCTCGGCGGCAGGGGCCACGGGCGCGCCCCGGCGCCCCGCGCGGGCCGCCGGATCGGGCAGCAGGGCCAGCGGTGCGCGCTCCCGGTGCGCGCCGGTGTCGGCGTCCCCCGCCTGGACCCGCGCGCACCACTCGGTGTCGCTGCACGCGAAGGCGCCCTCGGTACCGGCGTTGACGAGGTAGACGTCGTCGCTGCCGCAGAACTTGCAGCGCCCGCCCGGCTCGTGCTCGACCTCGAAGGGCACATCGTCGAAGGTGAGGGGCCGCACCTCGGTGTGCGGGGGAACCGCGTAGAGGCGCTTCTCCCGGCCGGCGCCGAAGAGGTTGAGGTGCTCGGCCTCGTGGAGCCGGGGGACGTCCCAGCGCGGGATGGGGCTGGTCGCCATCACATAGCGGCCGCCGACCAGGACCGGGTAGCCGGTGCTCGCGGTGATCATGCCGTTGCGGACGATGTCCTCGTAGAGGCTGACCCACATCGCGGAGTAGTCGCCCTCGGCGTGCATCCGCGCGCATTCGGCCACCGACTTCTGCACACCGCGCAGCGGCTCGGGCACCGGCACCTGGTAGACCAGCACATGCTGGGCGCCCAGCGCCTCCTCGGGGACGCGATGCCGGGTCTGCACGACCGTGGCCTCCCGGGTGTCGGCGGACTCGCCGCACCCGGTGGTCCCCGCGATCATGCGGCGCAGATTGGTGGCGTTGACCCCGGCGTCATCGCCCTGGTCGATCACCTTCACCGTGTCCTCGGCACCGATCACCCCCAGGGTGACCTGAAGTCCGCCCGAGCCCCAGCCGCGCGCCACCGGCATCTCCCGGGAACCGAAAGGGACTTGGTAGCCGGGCACGCAGACCGCGGCGAGCGCGGCCCGGCGGATCTCCCGCTTGGCGTCCTCGTCGAGGATCCCGGCGGGCGGGCTGCCCGCGTCCGCCTCGGCGACGAGCGCGCCGATCCCGGACACCTGTGGTGTGTCGTACGTCGTGCTCATCGGCAGTCCTTTCCGGCGGGCTCGGCGGCCCGGGCGGGCGGGTCCTCTCCCGCCTCGGCGGCGGCCCGCATGGCTTGCTTGCGCTCGACCATCGAGCGGAAGGTGACGTAGTGGGGGAGCTTCAGGTGCTCCAGGAAACCGCCCGAGTCGAGGCCGTCGATGGTGAGCAGCAGCAACTGCTCCAGCGGCCCGCTGCGGCCGAACCGGCGGTTGGCGATGTCCAGGTTGGCCATGGCGATCGCCTTGCGCTCGTTGTGCCCGAAGCACAGGCCGTAGCCGATGTCGAAGCGCGTACGGTCCTCGTCCGCGCCGTCCAGGTCCTCGATGGCCTCGGCCTCGGTGACCCGGAACTCGCCGACGGTGACGGGGTTTCCCGTGTGCGGGTGGCGGACCCGCAGCGGCAGCCGCCCGTGCCGCAGCTCACCCAGGGTGATCTCGTGCACATCGCCGTCCGGCCCGAGGATCGAGCGGTACCACAGTGCCACCAGCGCGCCGGATTCGGCGCGGGCCATGGCGGCCAGGACGGCGGACCGGTCGGCGGGCGGCCGGGCGGGCTTGCGGGTGATGTCGTGCGGCTCCCGATCGTCGGCGGTCCGCCCCTCGGCCAGCAGCTCCATCTTCCGCAGCAGGTCCATGAACCGGCGGGGGCTGCGCTGCTCCTCGGTGCGCTGCGCGCTGTCCGTGGCCTCCGCGGTGGCCGAGTCCTTCTGCGACGGCTTCGGCGGGCCGTCGGGCCGCTCCAGCAGGCGGCCGGTGTAGTCGGAGGTACGGCCGAGCAACTGCGGGCCGTCGGGCTCGCGGAACGCGGGCACGATGCGGCGTATCACGGTCATCTCGCCCGGGTCGACGGGTTCGCTGACCGCCAGCCGCGGCAGGGTTGACCGCTGCGCGCGCAGCAGGTGCGATGCCTCCAGGGTGTCCCCCTCGGCCTGCCGGAAGGCGTCGGCCGCGGTGGGCTCGTCGTACAGGCCGGCCTCGCCCATCACCCGGTCGACGGCCAGCCGGAACCGGGCGGTGATCTGCTCGGTGGACGACCATGGCGCGGGCGCGTGGTCCCGCTTGCGGCGGACCAGGTCCTCGGCGGCGAGAATCGCCTCGAGTCCTCCGCGTGCTCCCGAGTACCCCATCAGTCCTCCACCTCGGCTACGGCATCGGCCACGGCACCGGTCGCGGCACTGGTCGGCGCATCGGCCACGATCGTGACGGTCGTGCTGCGCGGCAGGCCCATGACGCGGCCGTCGGGCGTGGCGAGCAGCAGATCGGCCCCCGCGGGGAAACCGCCGACGGCCTCGGCACGCGCCGCCACGAACCCCTCCGGCACACCCCGCGGGGCGATGTCCCGTTCACCCGGCACACCGGGCCCGGACAGCCGCCAGGTGGACGGTCCGCCCTCCAGCGCGGTCACCGGCAGGCACAGAACGGCGCCGTCCTCCGGCGCGTCGGCGGTGCCGCGGGCCAGCCGCAGGATCTCCTCCGCCGCGACGGGCCGTACGGCGGCGGCGAGCCGGGCCTTCTCCAGTGGCACCGCGGGGGCGTTGGTGGCCACGCCCACCACGTCCGACCAGCGGTGCGAGCCATCCTCCTCCAGGACGCGGACACCGGTGCCGAGGTCCGCGAGCGCGAGGACCGGCAGCAGCGCGGACGGCACCGCGCCCGGGACGTCCGAGGGGAACCGGGCCACCGTGCCCGGCCTCGCCAGGGCGTCGAGCACGGCGCGGAAGACGCCCTGGGCCTGGGCCGGGCGCAGCTTGGCCGCGGTCACCAGCTCCGCGGTTCCGGAGGCGCGCGCGGCGGGTGCCGGTTCTGTTTCCACGGCGGTCACGTCAGCTCCTCGAATGCGACGACGGTCGGGGCGAGCTCCGCCCACTCCTGGCTCTCCCGCCGCTCGCGGCGTCCCGCGACGCGCTCGCACAGCAGGTCGATCTCGGCGGCCCGGGGGCGGCCGGACTGCGCCTCGGCGTCCAGCACCGCGGCGGCCAGCGCGGCCGCGCGGTCGTCCCCGAGACGCATGGCCCAGCCGCGGTGGCCGGCGAGCTCCACCTCGGCCCGGCAGGCCAGGACGTCACCGAGCAGGAACCGCTGCTCCAGGACCGGCTCGCGGACCTGCGCGGTCACGCACCCGACCTCGGGCCCCACCAGCACCCGTACCTGTGCCCCGTCGGCGATGCAGGCATCGGCCAGTTCGATCAGTTCGGCCCTCTCGGCCTCGGCCAGCAGGGCACAGCGATGCTCCCTGCTCATGACGTATGTCACTGCTTCTCCTGGTTCTCCTGGTTCATTGGGGTGTGGCGACTCTCCGCGGTGTGGCGACCTCGTCACCGGTGGCCGCCCGCTCGTCGAGTTCGACCACGACCCGGACGGCGTCGGCACGGGTCCAGGTACGGCTGCACATCAGGACGTTGCCGATCGCCTCGTCCCGGCTGACGCTCTCCACCAGCCAGGCGGGCTGGCTGCTCTCCATGCGCAGGACGCGCATGACCTCCGCCGGGGGGACGTCGATACTGACCCGGCACCAGGCCCGCATCGGCCGCACCCGCACCGTCTGGCGGAGCACGAGATCGACGGAGTCGACCGCGTGCAGTGCCAGATCCAGATGCGGCACCTCGTCCACCGGGATCCACTCATGGGTCCAGGAGGCGAGGAGGTCGTCGATGTAGAACTCGCGCACCACCTCGTGCACCGGCGACCCGACGGGCCGCTCGAACCTGTCCGCCAGTCCGGCGGGCAGGGGGATCGTGCGCACCGACTTGAGCAGCGCACGAGGTGTGGCGCCCGCCGCCGCGATCGTGGTGGACCACGACGGCGGGACGCTGCGCGAGATGACGTAGTCGATGCGCCGGTTGACGAACGTGCCCGACCCCTGGGTCCGGCGGACGACGAACCGTCGCTCCAATTCCTGAACGGCCGCGCGTGCGGCGGCCCGGCCCACGCCGAACCGCCGGGCGATCTCGGCCTCGCTGGCGACCCGTGTGCCACGGGCGCACTCGGCCAGCTCGGTGGACAACTGCTCCGCGATCTCCAGATACCTGGTCGCACTCACACCGGGAACTGTGATCGGCCCACTCGTCCGGACAACCTGCCGGATGGCCAACGAGTCAGGCCGGGAACGTGAACAAACGGGACAGTTGTTTCAGGATTCGAACCGGCCTTCTTCCTTGGAATCCAAGGTGTGCAGCGCGCTCGAGAGTTTCGTGATCAATCTGGTCTGGTGGCACGCCGGACATCTGGGCGAGCATCAAGCCCGTACCCATCGGCGGTGAACATCGCACGGCGAGAAGCCACGGCAAGGAACGAGGAGCATTCTTGTTGACGTCCCTGCGGAAACGACACGGTCTGGTCTTCGCCATCGGGGCGGTGTGCATCCTGGTGAACAGGCAGGGTCTGGGCCCGCTCTGGTTCTCAGGCGTCATTCTTCTGGTGCTCGGCGGGCTGATGCGCTGGGACCTGTGGCGTAAACAGCGCCCGCCGCAGGGACAGCCACCGGTCCCGGTCGAGGTGCCCGTCACCGGACGCTGGCAGGCCCTCAACGGCCCGGGCACGAAGGTGCCCAGCCACACGCACAGCCATGCGCAGACCTACGCCATCGACCTGACACACCACCCCTCGGCACAAGCCGCGCCACCGTTCCGCCGGATCTGGCCGCCGGGCCGCCGCCCGCACCATTACCCCGCCTTCGGCAGCCCCGTCCTGGCCCCCGGGGACGGCGTGGTCGTGGCCACCACCGACCGCCAGCGCGATCACTTCTCGCGCACCTCGCTGCCCGGCATCGCCTACCTCTGCCTGGAGGGCCTCATCCGCAGTCTGGGCCTGCCTCGCCATTTATGGGGCAACAACCTCGTGCTCAAGCTGGACCAGGGCGCGTATGCGGGCTTCGGGCACCTCAGGCGCGGATCCTTCCGGGTGGCCGCGGGCGACCGGGTCACGGTCGGCCAGCAGTTGGCCGAATGCGGCAACTCCGGCAACTCCTCCGAGCCACATCTGCACTTCCAGCTCATGAGCGGACCCGACTCCGAGACCGCCCACGGTCTGCCCTTCGTATGGCGCTACCGCGACGACGACGGCACCGAACATGGTGGGGTGCCCAAGGACGGCACCCACTTCACCCCGCCGCGGCCCTCCTCTCGGTCCCAGTGAGAGTTCGGAGTGGCGCGTTCTCCGGTCACCCGGCCGTCCAGGCGGTGAGGATGCGCAGGGCATCGTGCGACGGGGTGCCGGGATCGGCGGTGAGGACCATGAGGCGCTGCCCCGAGCCGTCGGGACTGCTCCAGACGTCGCAGTCCAGCGTGAGGTCACCGACCAGCCGATGCCGGTAGTGCTTGGTGCCGTAGCTGAGGTTGTTGACGCGGTGCTCGGCCCACCAGGTGCGGAAGTCGGCGTCCTGGACGGACAGTTCGCCGACGAGCTGGGCCAGCTCGGGGTCGTCGGGATCCGCCGCGGCCTCCATGCGCAGCGCGGCGACGGCGTCACGGGCGTCGTGCTCCCACTCCCGGTGCATATCGCGGACGATCGGGTCCGTGAACAGCAGACGGAGATAGTTGCGCCGCCCCGGTGGCGTCAGCGCGAAGTCGGTGAACAGGGCGGCGGCGGCAACGTTCCAGGCCACGATGTCCATCCGCTTGCCGAGAACGACGGCGGGGGTCCCCGTGAGCTGGTCGAGCAGGCGCCTCATGGCGGGCCGTATGCGCTGCGCGGACCCCCGCCGACGGCGCGGCCGGGCGTCGGACCTGCCGGCCAGTTCGTAGAGGTACCTCTGCTGGTCGTCGTCGAGGCGCAGCGCGCGGGCGAGGGTGGCGAGCACCGATACGGACGCTCGGACGCGGCCCTGTTCCAGCCGGGTGTAGTAGTCGACGCTGATGGCCGCGAGCTGGGCGACCTCTTGGCGGCGCAGTCCCGCGACCTTGCGATGCGAGTCCGTCTCGGGCAGGCCCAGGTCCTGCGGCGCGAGCTGGGCTCGGCGAGCCTTGAGGAAGGCTCCGAGCTCGCGGGGGGTGGGTGCCGGAGTCATGCCTCCCATTCTGGCGTGAGCGGCACACGTGGTGAGGGGGCAGATTTCTTCCCAGGCAAGAACGTGCCCCTTTTGCGTGCTCAGCGCCACACCGAGGGTGGAGACGTGCCTGGCGATGTGCCGGGCGCGGAGCCCACCGCAGGGGTGCGGCCCCGCCGAGACAGCACTCATGGAGCGTCCCCGTGGCGAAGACCGACGTCACCTTCGAAAGTGTCCGCATCCCGCTCGCCGGGCACCTCTGCCTTCCCGACACCCGGGCACCGGGGCCGCGCCCGGCGATCGTCGTCGGCCACCCCGGCAGCGGTGTGAAGGAGCAGGCCGCAGGTCTGTACGCGCGGCGCCTGGCCGAGAGGGGCTTCGTCACGCTCGCCTTCGACGCGGCCCACCAGGGCGAGAGCGGCGGCGAGCCGCGGGGTCTGGAGGACCCCGCCCACCGCGTCGAGGACATCAAGGCGGCCGTCTCCTACCTCACCACCCGAGGCGACGTCGACGCGGGGCGCATCGGCGCACTCGGCATCTGCGCCTCCGGTGGCTACGTACTGCCCGCCACCGCGAGCGATCACCGCATCAAGGCCGTCGCCACGGTCAGCGCCGTCGACATCGCCCGCCAGTTCCGCCTGGGAGCCGACGGAACCCAGGATCCGTCCGTGTTCCAGGGCATGCTGGAAGCCGCGGCGCAAGCACGCACCACCGAGGCCCGTGGCGAGGCGCCCCCGGTTCTGACCCTCTTCCCCGACACCGCCGAGCAGGCCCGCGCGCTCGGCGGAGAACACGGCGCCGAGGGCTTCGACTACTACCGCACCCCACGGGCCCGGCACGCCCGCTCGGCGGGCTTCTTCACCTGGACCAGCATCGACAAGATGGCCACCTTCGACGCCTTCACCCCGATCCCGCTGATCGGGCAACGGCCGCTGCTCATGATCGCCGGCACCCGCGCGGTCACCTCCTGGATGAGTGTCGAAGCGTTCCAGCGGGCGAATGGACCCAAGGAGATCCACTGGATCAACGGCGCAAGCCATGTCGACCTCTACGACAAGAAGCAGTATGTGGCCCCCGCCATCGAGAAGCTCACCGCCTTCTTCGGCGAGCACCTGGGCCAGCAGTGAATTCCGTCGACAGGCGCCAGGGCGGTCGTGACAATCGAGACCATGGACCGAGGTGGCCGAGGTGGCGAACTGGTGAGCGGTGGCGCGCTTCCCGTTCTGTGGCTGTGCGGACCACCGGGAGTCGGGAAGACCACGGTCGCCTGGGAGCTGTACTCCCAGTTCACACGGGCCGGGATCGAGGTCGGCCACGTCGACATCGACCAACTGGGCATCTGCTATCCCGAGCCCGCGGCGGACCCGGGCCGGCACCTCATGAAGGCACGCAACCTCGATGCGGTGGCGGCAGGTTTCCTGGCGGCCGGCGCCCGGTGTCTCATCGTGTCCGGAGTGGTGGATCCCGCCCAGGGGGTACACATCGACAGCATTCCGCGGGCCTCGCTGACGGTGTGTCGGTTGCGCGCCGACCGGGACGAGCTCCGGCGGCGGCTCGTCGGCCGCGGAGGCGATGCCTCGTTGGTCGAGGACGTGCTGCGGGACTCAGTGGCCGTGACCGCGCCCACGGGTGACGTGTGTCGGGGACGCGGGGCCGGGGGAGAAGGCCGGGTCAGATCACGCGGAAGAGGTCGGCGGCCGCGTGGACGTCGGTGAGGTCCTCGACGGCGCGGAGGTTGTCGCACAGGGCCTCCAGGACCGAGCCGGTATCGGCGGCGCGCGGGGCGCCTATGGCCACGCCGAAGACCCGGAAGCCCAACAGGTGCTTGGCGTCGTTCCAGCCGCGCATCCATTCCTCGGTGACGCCGCATTCGTCGTCGGTGATCATCACGATGTCGCCACGTGTGCGGGCGGTGTCGTTGAACTCCTTCTCCAGCAGCTCGCGGGCCGCTGTCAGCGGCGCCTGGTAGCTGGTGCCGCCGCCGAGGAAGGTCTCCGCGAAGTCGAGGATCCGGGCGATGCCCGCGGCCTGGTCGGACGGAAAGCGGAAGACCTGGATCTTGTCGGCGGCGGCGAACAGGACGCCGACGAAGTCACGCCCCGCATGGCGGGCCTGATCCAGCAGCGCCAGGGCGCACGCCTTGGCCCACGCCTCCCGGGTGACGCCGCCGGGCCCCGCCTCGTACATGGAGTGCGAGGTGTCCACGCACGCGATGATGGCGCCCTGGCCGGTGGCCTGCTCTCCCTGGCTGTCGTAGAGCATCAGCTCCCCGGCGGCGTAGCGCGCGGCGAACACCGCACGCAGCTCGGACAGGCCGAGGTTGGCCAGCTCGGACGGGATGACACGGGAGAGGTCATCGCCGAGCGTGACGCCGACCAGCTCGCCGGTGGCGTTCTCCACCTTGCGGGCGCGCTCACCGCCGGCCATCTGCCGGAAGCGACCGATCAGCTCGGCCCACTGTGCGAGCCGACCGGTGCGCAGCCGCTCGGCGAGCCGGGCGCGCTGGTCGAACGGCATCCGCTCCAGCTCGCCGGGGGCAACGCCCCATGCCCGCATCAGCGTGGCCTCCTCCCGTACGGCGCGGGCCGCCTTCGCCGCCGCGTTCCGCGCGGCGGCACGGATGCCGGGGGCCGCCGCCAGGGCCTGTGCGGCGTCCTGGGCGGCCTGCCGCGCAGCGGCGTCAGCGGCCTTGGCGGCCTCGATCGCCCGTTGTACGGCGTCGGCGGCCGGGGCCGGTACGGTGCCGACCCCGTTGGACCGGTCCGCCTCGTCGGCGGCCTGCTGGAGCGCCGCGCCCTCGGCGTCCCGCTGGGCCCGCTTCGCCCGCTCGGCCCGCTCCTGGGCCGTCCGGGAGCGCTCCAGCATCCCGCGCAGCGCGGCGGCCTGGGCGAGCACGGCCATGGCCGCGGCGTAGGGATCGCCGGCCGTCTCCCGGCGCAGCTCGGCGAACTCCAGTGACTCCACCAGCGAGGAGATGACCTGGTGGTTGACCAGCCGGGAGGGGTCCATCTCGGCGCGCTCGCGCAACCGCGGGCCGACCTTGTAGGCGGCCAGGAACACGTCGGTCAGGAGGTCGGTGGTGTAGCGGTAGTGCTCGTTCAGCTCCTCGGCCACATCGCGCAGTCCGGCCGACTGCTCGTAGGTGTCGCGCCATGTGATCCGGTCGAACCGGTCCGCGACCACGGCCGCGGTGTGCGCCTCGGGAGCGGCGGCGGCCCGGCCCAGCCACTTCCCGGCCCGGCTCGCCAGCTCGTCGAGCCGGCCCGGTGTCCGGCCGGGTGTCCCGCCCGGTGTCTCGCCCATGGTCCTGATCCCCCGGTGTTCAGAGCTGGGCCTGCACCGTGCTCGCGTCCACGCCGAGGGCCTCGGTCAGTACCCGGGCGCGGACGGCGCGCTGGCGGCCGGTGACCCGGTCGATGGCGGCGGTGGAGCGGCCCGCGCCGGCCGCGTCCTGGCGCAGCTTCTCCAGCCGCTTCCCCGCCATGGCGAGCTTGTTGTGGGCCTTCTTGATGACCCACTCGCTCAGCGCCTCGCGGGACTGCCCGGCCATGGCGTCGAGCTGGGCCTCCAGCTCCTCGATGGCGTCGGCCAGGTCGAGGGCCTCCTTGGCGTCGGGGTTGACCAGTTGCAGCACCTCGCGCTCGACGGTCGGACGCTGGGCGGGGGAGTCCCACAGCACATGCGTCAGCACCGACAGATCGGTCTCGGCGACCGCCGGACGGCCGTCGAGGTACGCGGACGCCTGGAGCAGGCCGACCGCCTGCCGCCAACGGCGGTCGGAGGCGATGAGCTCCTTACGGCGCAGGGCGGCCCGCAGCGTACACACCGCGTCGACGATCGCGTCGGGGACGTCCACGGCCGGGACGGCTTCGGTCACGGCGTGCCGTAACGCGGCCAGCTCGACCGTGGTCCGGGCCGGTGCCGCCGGGCGGCTGACGGCGGAGCGGACCAGCGCGGCGAAGTTCGAGGGGTCTTCCAGGTACCCGACCTCGATCCGGACCAGCAGCCGGTCGTAGATCGCGGCCGAATCCTCCCCGCTGGGCAGTTCGTTGCTCGCCGTGATGGCCCCGATCAAGGGGCAGCGGATCGGCTCGCCGCCGCTCTCGGGGTGGTAGATCCGCTCGTTGAGGTAGCCCAGCGTCTCGTTCAGCGCCGCCGTGGAGCACTTGAAAATCTCGTCGATGAACGCGACGTGCGCGGTCGTGGCGCGGCCGTCGTAGACCTGGCGGTACTCGCCCCGGGCCAGCGCGGCGACGTCGATGGGACCGAACATCCTCGTCGGCGCGGTGAACTTCGACAGCAGGATCTCCCAGTACGCCGCCCCCTCGATCCGGCCTGTGAGTTCCCGGGCCATCTCGGACTTCGCGGTTCCGGGCGGGCCGAGCACCAGTGAGTGCTGCCCGGCCAGCAGCGTCACCACCAGCGTCCGCACCACGTCGGCCCGCTCGTAGAAACGGTCCGACAGCTCGTCGCCGATCGCCCGCAGCCGCTTGGCCGTGTCCTGCGTGTCCTGCGTGTCCTGTGCGGTGTCCAACTCAACTCCCTGTCTGCGAAGCCCTGTTGGGCTCACGAGACGGCCCTTCCGCGACCTGCGCCCGATACCGCCCCGGTGTAATGCCGAACTCCCTCTCGAAGGCGTGTGAGAGTGCGTACGGGCTGCCGTAGCCGACTCGGCCGGCGATGGTGGCCAGGGTATCCGGAGTGTCTCGGAGCAGGGTGGCGGCAAGGATCACGCGCCACCACGTGAGGTAGGTCATCGGAGGGCGGCCGACCAGGGTGGTGAACCGGCGCGCCAGGGTGGGACGGGAGACGCCCGCCTCGGCCGCCAGACGGTCATTGCTCCACGGGGCGGCCGGGTTGGAGTGCATCGCCCGCAGGGCGGCGGCCGTCACCGGGTCGCCCAGTGCGCCGGGCCAGGCTCCGCAGGTGGTCTCGGCCATCCAGGAGCGGATCATATAGACGAGGAGGAGGTCGAGCAGATTCGGCAGCGCGACGCAGGAGCCGGGTCGGCTCTCGTCCAGCTCACCGGCGAGCAGGTCTATCGCGGCACGCAGTTCGAGGTGGCTGCCTACTCGGCTGGGGAGGTGGACGACCTCGGGCAGCTCCGCCATGAGCGGGTGCATGCGGCTACAGTCGAGCCAGTACTTGCCACAGAGCATCTCCGTCTCGTCGTGATCAGCCCGGGCTCGCGGCCCTTGCGCCACGAACCATTGCTCGAACGGCACCGCCTTCTCCTCCGCGGCCGCCGCATCGACGGGGGAGTCGGCGATCACATGGCCGGTGCCATGGGGCAGCAGCACCGCGTCACCCACGCCGAGCGGTACCAGGGTGCCGCCGTCGGTCAGCAGCCAGCAGTTGCCCTTCAGGACGACGTAGAAGCCCGCACCGTCGTAGGGGTCCAGCCGTGCGCACCAACTCCCACTCGCCCGCACCCGATGGGACCAGGGGTGGCCGAGGTGCACGGCAGAGATCGCGTCGCTCACCACATCCATGCGCCGAGGATATCTCTCGTATGAGACATGAGACGGATGCGTATTTTCTTGAGCTGGATGCGCATTGAGAGGATCGCTCGGCCTTTTTAGGTTCGAGCACATGATGAACGAGAACGAGCGTGTGCAGAGCATCGTGCTGGGGGATGTCGAGGTCATCCGGGTCATCGAGTGGCACAGGCCATTCCTGCCCACCTCCGGCATGTTCCCGGGAGCTACCGCCGAGGTATGGAAGGACAACGAGGACTGGCTGGCACCGGATCACTGGGAGCCGGACAGCGACCGGACGGTGCTCGCGCTACAGACCTGGGTGCTGCGCAGCGGTGGGCGGACCGTCCTGGTGGACACGGGAGCGGGCAGCGGGCGCGAGCGGCCGGGCATGGCGCCGTTTTTCCACCAGTCTCAGAGTGATTTTCCCGGCCTCCTGGCGAAGGCCGGTGTCCGCCCGCAGGATGTCGACGTCGTCGTCAACACCCACCTCCACGTCGATCACGTCGGCTGGAACACCGTTGACGTGGACGGGGAGTGGGTGCCGACGTTCCCCAACGCCCAGTACCTCATCCCGGCCGCCGACGACTCCCACTACGGTCCGGAGCATGCGAAGGGGAACGGTCTGCGCGAGGTCGACCGGCTGACCTACGAAGACAGCATCGCGCCCATCCACCGGGCCGGACAGGCCATGCTCTGGGATGGCCTCCACCGCATCGACGAACACCTCACCCTGGAGTCCGCGCCCGGCCACACTCCCGGTTCGTCCGTGCTGCGACTCGCCTCCGGGAGCGACCGGGCGGTTTTCGTCGGAGATCTGCTGCACAGCCCGGTGCAGATCCTCCAGCCCTGCTGCAACAGCGACGCCTGTCTGGCCCCGGGACAAGCGGTGGCCAGTCGCCGTCGGATTCTCGGACGGGCGGCCGATGAACGAGAGTTGCTCGTCCCGGCACACTTCGGCGGTGCGGGCGCCCTGGAAGTCCGGCGGAAGAGCGGCGGGTTCGCCCTCGGCCCATGGGCCGCATTCAGCCCGAAGAAGTAGCGCGGGTCAGCTCCGTCAGCTCTGCGGGACGTCCTTGACGAACACGATGCCGTGAGTGCCGGCCAGGTGGGCCGGGTCAAGTGGGGAGTAGCCGAACCAGGGGGACACGCGGGGCGCGGGCAGCGTGTCGCCGAGGGCGGTGGCCAGCCGTGGGGCGTCGATGACGCAGCGGTCCTCCGGGAGCGCGTACAGGAGCCCTTCGACGGTGTCCGGCGGCGGCGTGTCCACTCCCTGGTGCCGGATCGTGCCCAGGGCCGTGGCCACGAAGGCGTACTCCTCGCCGAGTCGGGCGCTCACCAGCGCACCGGCGCCCCACCACTCCAGCGGCATCCCGGCCATCCGCGTCGTGCTCTTCTCCCGCTGGAGATGGCCGTTGTGGGCGTGGACCAATGCCGGGCCCCGTTCCGCGAGGGTGCGGAGGTTGTGGGCCATCATCTGGTCCCGCAGCGCCACCAGCCAGGTCATACGGGCCGGTGAGGTGTCGGCCATCCAGTAGTGGTAGCGCAGCAGGCCGGTGGCGGTGCGCCCGTACAGCCGCGTCCGGTCCCAGTCGTCCCGAGGTGTCGCCGCGAGCAGGTGTGGTGTCTGCATGTCGAGCAGCGCCACCAGATCGTCGGCGAGCAGCCGCAACTCCCGAGCCTCGGCCGACCGCCCCACCGACTGGGTCGGGTCCATCATCGCGGCGGAGTCGGTCCACCGCTCGTCGGCGCCGAGCAGGCGGTCGAGCGTTTCCCCGGTGCAGGGGAGCAGATCCGCGTCCACCCGGTCCGCGAGGTAGCCGTGGAGCGCGGTGAGGGCCTGCCGGGGGCTCGCGGCGCCGGTGATCTCCAGCGGACCGTCGAAACCGGCGAAGCGGAGCCGATCGGACGCGGGCCTGCCGTTGTTGTGGGCGCGCATCCAGCGCACGAGTTCGCGGTTGGCCGCGGAGGCGCCCCAGCCGTGGCTGAATCCATGCTCCATGACCTCGTCGAGCGTGCCGGTGCCCGAGGTGACGTAGTCGTCCACGACCAGGCCCATCAGGCAGTCGCTCTCGATCGCGATCGTCCGGTAGCCCTCCTGCTCGACGAGCTGCCGGAAGAGCTCGTTGCGCAGGTCGAGCAGAGTGTCCTCGCCGTGGGTGGGCTCGCCCAGGGCGAGCAGCCGCGGCCGGGCCGGAAGCAGCCGCATGACGGCGGCGGCCTCGACGGCATGGGCGGTGTCCTTGATCTCGGTAGCCATGCCCTCAACGGTATCGTTGAACCTTCGGTTGAAACTTCTCCACGATATCGGCAGAACCATGGGACGAAACCTTCAAAGCGGTGCACGGCTCAGACCGGTTGATCTGGCGCGCGGGCACGGTCTGTCCACGCAGGCGATCAGGAACTACGAGGAGACCGGCATCCTTCCGGCCGCCGGTCGCACACCCCACGGCTACCGCACCTACACCTCGCTGCACGCGGCAGCCCTTCGCGCGTTCCTCGCCCTGGTGCCCGGCCACGGCCACCAGACGGCGACATCGATCATGCGGGCCGTGAACCAGGGCTCGGCCGATGAGGCGTTCCGGCTCATCGACGAGAGCCACGCCCAGCTTCTCGAGGATCGCCGGACCCTCCAGGCCGTGGAGAGCGCCCTGCGCGACCTGGAGCGCACCCCGGCGCCCGAACCCGGCGCGGGGTCCGAACCCGGCGCGGGGTCCGGGCCGGTCGCGGGGTCCGGGCCGGTCGCGGTGGCCGGGCCCGGCGGCACATTCATCGGGCCGCTGGCGGAGCAGCTCGGCATCGGGCCCGCGACTCTGCGCAAATGGGAGCGCGCCGGGCTGGTGCGCCCGCGCCGCGACCCGCTGACCGGGTACCGCGTCTACGACGAGGCCGCCGTACGGGACGCCCGGCTGGCCCACCAGCTCAGGCGGGGCGGCTACCTGCTGGAGCGGATCGCCCCGCTGATCGCCCAGGTGCGGGCCGCCGGGGGGCTGGAGCCGCTTCAGGCCACCCTGTGCGACTGGCACGGTCGGCTGTCCGCCCGCGGGCGGGCGCTGCTGACCGGGGCCGCGGAGCTGGAGGCGTACCTGCGCGAGCGCGGAAGCGGACTCCTCAGCGCCATCCCCGACGACTGAAAGGTCACTGGTGAAGAACCATCAGCTCTGGCCGCTCGAGGAACCGGGCGATGTCGCGCAGGACGAGTGAACCGAGCTCGCCGTCGACGAGGCGGTGGTCGAACGACATGGCGAGGGTGGCGGTGTCGCGCAGCCGTACGCGTCCCTTGTGTTCCCACGGTGTTCGCCGCACCTGGCCGAAGCAGAGGATCGCCGCTTCGCCGGGGTTGAGGATGGGGGTTCCGCCGTCGATGCCGAACACCCCGATGTTGGTGATCGTGAACGTCCCGTTTCGCATCCGCTCGGGTGGTGTCTTGCCCGCCCGGGCCTGATCGATGAGGTCGGTGAGAGCCAAGGCGATCTCACGCAGGGAGAGCCGCTGGGCCGCGGCGATGTTGGGGACGATGAGCCCTCTGGGTGTCGCCGCGGCGATGCCGAGATTGACGTCGGGGTACTGGACGATCTCACCGGCCGCGGCGTCCCACTTCGCATTGATCCCGGGATGCCGCGCGATGGCGGTGAGCGCCGCCTTGACGACGAGACACAGTGGTGTCAGGCGCACACTCCCGAACGCCTTGTCGGCGCGTGCCCGCTTCAGCAGTTTGAGGGACCGCCGCACGTCGACGGTGACCCATTCCGTGACGTGTGGAGCGGTGAAGGCGCTCGTGACCATGGCCTCCGCGGTGTGCTTGCGCACTCCGCGAATCGGCGTGCGCACCACGTCGTCATGGGGGAGGTCCGGGGTGTTCGACGCGGTTGCCCGCTGCTCGGCGAGGCGGTGGACATCCTCGCGCGTGATGCGTCCCCACGGGCCTGTGGCGGCCACGAGGCGCAGGTCGACTCCGAGGTCGCGGGCCAGCTTGCGCACCGGTGGGGTGGCGAGGGATTTCCCAGTGGAAGGCGTGACGGTCGGAGGCTCGGGCTTCTTCTTTCGCGGGCGTCGCGCTGTCCGCGCGTGCGCCGGCCCATAGCCGACCAGGACGGGTTCGCGGGCGGGGGTGGACGGCTGCTCGTCCTGGTCGGGCGGATCGACGGGCTCTTGGGGTGTGGCGTCGAGTCCGGTCCCCGCCTGCGGGGTGCCGTCGTCCTCGACCTCGAACGCGATGATCGGCGCACCGACGGCCACCGCCTCGCCGGCGGCACAGAGGATTTCGGTGACGGTCCCGGCATACGGGCTGGGTAGCT
Organism: Streptomyces sp. CY-1; assembly: GCF_047218265.1. Taxonomy (NCBI): domain Bacteria; kingdom Bacillati; phylum Actinomycetota; class Actinomycetes; order Kitasatosporales; family Streptomycetaceae; genus Streptomyces; species Streptomyces sp. CY-1. Next base: position 426,375 of record NZ_CP178393.1, on the reverse strand, counting down.
CCACCACTGCCTTCGCCGTCTCGATCTCCACGAGGGTGTCGTTGACGCCGACCGGGTCGCCGGGTCCCACGCGCCACTCGAGGATCTCGGCCTCGGTGAGACCCTCGCCCACGTCGGGGAGGTGGAAGTGCTTGGTCACGAGCATCGTGTCCTCCAGGAGAGCTCCGCCGGACGGTTCACGAGGCACACACCCGGTCGACGGCGTCGAGAACTCGATCGAGATCGGGCAGGTAGTCGTCTTCCGCGCGCGCCGGCGGATAGGGGACGTTGTAGCCGCCGACCCGTTCCACGGGAGCCTCGAGGTCGTAGAAGCAGTGGGCCATGACCGTGGCGGCGATTTCGGCGCCCAGGCCGACGTTGACGGGCGCCTCGTGTACGACCACGACGCGCCCGGTCTTCGACGCCGAGCGGCACAGCTCGGTGGTGTCGAGCGGCGACAGCGAGCGGAGGTCCAGGATTTCCAGCGACCGGCCTTCGGTGGCGGCGACCTCGGCCGCGCCCAGCGCGACGGCGACCGTGGGCCCGTAGGCGACCACGGTGACGTCGGTGCCTTCGCGCAGGACCTGGGCGCGCTGCAAGGCGTTGCCGTCCACGGGGCGACCGAGTCCGACCTCGGCCCGGTCCCAGTAGCGGCGCTTCGGTTCGTAGAAGATGACGGGGTCGTCGCACGCGATCGCGGCGCGGAGCATGTCGTACGCGTCCTGCGGGTGGCCGCACGCTACGACGCGCAGCCCGGCCGTGTGGCAGAAGTACGCCTCATTCGACTCGCTGTGGTGCTCGACCGCGCCGATCCCGCCCCCCACCGGGATCCGGATGGTGACGGGAAGCCGCAGCAGCCCGCGGGAGCGTGCCCGCATCTTCGCTAGCTGGCTGACGATCTGATCGAAGGCGGGGTAGACGAATCCGTCGAACTGGATCTCGCACACCGGCCGGTACCCCCGCAGGGCCAGGCCGATGGCCGTTCCGACGATCCCGGATTCGGCCAGCGGGGTGTCCACCACGCGGTCGCCGAACTCGGCGGCCAAGCCATCGGTCACCCGGAACACCCCGCCCAGGGAGGCGATGTCCTCGCCGAGCAGAACCACCCGCTCGTCGTCGCGCATGGCCTGCCGCAGTCCCTCGTTCAGGGCGCGTCCAAGTGTGGTCGTGGCGGCCTTGTCCTGGGTGTTCGGCGTGGCCGAGGTGGCCGAGGTGGCCGCGGCGGTGATGCTCACAGGAAGGACTCCAGATACGTCTCGAAGCCTTCGCGCTCGCGTCGCAGGGCCTCGGTCTCCTCGCACAAGGTGTTTCGGAAGGTGTCGCTCAGGGACGGCTCCGGAAGGGCACGGCACTCCCGGCGCGTCCGCGCCGCGAACTCCTCGGCGTCGGACGCGACCGTGGCGAAGTAGTCCTCGTCGGCCCAGCCGCGCGCCGTGAGCAGAAGGCGTACGCGTTCCACGGGGTCGTGGGCCTCCCACCGGGCGAGCTCGGCGCTGTCGCGATAGCGCTTGGGGTCGTCGGACGTGCTGTGTCCGGACATGCGATAGGTGTGCGCCTCGATGAACCCAGGTGCTCCGCCGGCCCGGACTCGCTCGACCATGCGCTGGGTGGCGGCGTGGACGGCCAGTACGTCGTTGCCGTCCACGGACACCGCGTCGAGTCCGAATCCCTTCGCACGTTCCCTCAGCGGGGCGGCGTACTGCTTGCTCGCGGGTGTCGAGATCGCCCATCCGTTGTTCTGGCAGAAGAACACGATGGGTGCCGACGCCACCGCCGCCCAGTTGAGCGCCTCGTTGGCGTCCCCCTGGCTGGACGCGCCGTCACCGAAGTAGCTGAACACGACGCTGTCGACGGCGTCGTACCGAACGCCCATCGCATAGCCGACCGCGTGCAGTGTCTGTGTCGCCAGCACCAGGCTGTAGATGTGGAAGTGATACCGCTCGGGGTCCCACGAGCCATGGCTGGCACCACGCCACTGCGACAGCAGTTCCGCCGGTGCGATGCCACGGCACAGGGCTGCCACGTGCTCGCGGTAGGACGGGAAGACCCGGTCGTCCGCTCGAAGGGCGCGGATCGACCCGGCTTGTGCCGCTTCCTGCCCGAGGGACATCAGCCAGAGCCCGAGCTCACCCTGGCGTTGCAGGGAGTACGCCTCCTGGTCGAAGCGGCGCCCGAGCACCATGTCGCGGTACAGCGTACGGACCAGTTCACCGGTCACCTCGAGCATGCCCGCGGCCGCCTGCTCGTTCAGCGTTCCGGCGGGATCGACCAACTGGAGGACGTCGTCGGCGTGGGTGGCCGCGGACGTGGCGCGGGAGTTCGTGCTCATGGCCGCCTCCAGGTGTGCTCGCGGTCCTCGGCGGTGTGGCCCTTCCGCAGGAGGCGCGGCATCCGGAGTGGCGCCGCCATCACGAGCTCCCGGATGGTGAAGCCGGAGAGCGCTTCGACGAGGGCATCGACATGGGCGGGCTCCGCCGCGGCGAAGACGGTGCAGCGAGTCCGGCCGGCTTCCACGACCTCCGCGGAAAACGCCCGAGCGATGGCGACGACTTCGGCGAGTCGGCCCTCGGGGAAGGCGACCGCCACGAATGCCCCGCGCCGATGGTGCGACGTGTCGTCAAAGAAGCGGATGACCTTGACGACGTCGGGTGACCGGTTCAGGAACTTGACGAGGCGCTCCAGCTCGAGCTCGTCTGCCGTGTCCACCTCGACGGTGATCCTCCGCAGCCCGTCGACGGGCGCGGCGACGTCCATGGTGACCACGTTGAACTGGCGATGCGCCAGGATCGATGCGATCCGAGCGAGCGCCAAGGGCATGGCCACGACATCGAGTCGCAGCACGGCACCGCCATGGTGCGTGTCCGGCTTCATGGCTTCAGAGGGGGCAGCGCGTGTCGCTGCTTGTATCGCGGCTGACATGAGGGACACAGTTCCAAGGGCCCGGTGCGTCCACAACAAAAGTGCGCGCAGCGATGCGAAGCGGGTGCATGTGAGCAGTCCAACCGGGTCGGGAGTGACCGTTTAGGGAAGTGCTGCTTACAGTTGCGGTATGTCAGCACCCGTACATCTCGACTCGGTCGATCTCCAGATCTTGGAGCTGTTGCGTGCCGACGGGCGGCGCACCGTTCGCGACATCGCACGCCTGGTGCAGCTCTCGCCGGCGCCGGTCCGTCGGCGCATCACACGCCTCGAGGAGTCGGGAGTCATCACCGGCTACACGATCACGACGGATCAGGCCAAGCTCGGTCAGGGCCTTCAAGCGGTCACCGAGCTGCGTTTCACGGGTGACACGGACATCCATGACATCGTGGAGTTCGCATCGACTCTGCCGGAGGTCGACGAGGTGTTGACGCTCACCGGCGACGTGGACGCACTTGTCCGGTTGCATGTCGACAATGTCGATGACCTGCAAAAAGTGGTCAATCGTCTGCGTCGTAAGGGGGTCGGCGTGCTCCAGACGAAGACACTGATCGTCATCGCCTCCTGGCAACGCGGAACGTCCGTGCCGTGAGATCGAGATGGCCGACGAGCCGATCGCTTCCGCTCGCACACCGCACGCGGGTCAGGGGTGCTCGCCACCGGCGAGCACCCCCATCCCCTTCGATCGTCTACGGCCGAGTGGTCGACGTCTCCTCGTCGTCCACGAGCGCGAGCAGCGGCCCCTGTTCGTTCTCGGGGACGTAGCCGGCGTAGTAGTCGTAGAGTGTGCGCCGCGAGATGCGTGCCGCCGCCTGGCCGTCCCGTACCCGGATCGCCTCGAGCACTTCCTGGTGGTGGTGGAGCGACTTCCGCATGAGCGCCGTGCTGTTGCCCGCGTGGGCGACCTTGTCCGAGATCAGCGAGAGGACGGCGCCCCGGACCACCTGATTGCAGACCTCGATGAGGGAGTTGCGGCTGGCCACGGCCACCGCCTCATGGAACGCGACGTCCGCCTTGCTGAACTCCTCGTACCCCGCCTCGATCGCGTCCGACATGACGGCGATCGTCCGTTCCATGGCGGACAGCTCCTCCTCGGACCGCAGCCGAGCCGCCAGCAGGCTCGCCGACCCGTCGAGAATCATGCGGAACGAGATCAACTCGGCCATCGAGACGTTGTCGAACTGGACGAGCCGGGTCATCTCCTTGGTCAGGCCGGCCGGTGAGAACGGCAGGATCTCCGGGCCGTTCGGATCACCCGGGCGGGAGCGGACCAGGCCATTGCTCTCCAGCACCCGCAGGGCCTCGCGCACGGTGGGCCGGCTCGCCCCGAACTGCGTAACCAACTCCCGCTCGCTGGGAAGCCGTTGACCGGGCTTCAGATCACCTCGCGCGATCGCCTGCTCGATCTGCTCGACGATGCGCTGATAAAGCCGCACCGGTGAGACCTGCCGGAACTGTGCACCGTCACTCATGGCTGCTTCCCTTCGAGCGTGGTACATGTCGACTTCTCCCCGGGCTCACCGGGGGCGCTGTCCGGCCAGTGCGGAACCGCCTCGGCGGGCCGGTTCCGTTCGTACCACGCCGCCGCCCTCAAGACGCCGAGATCGTCGAAGCGGCGGCCCGCGATCTGTACCCCGATGGGCCGACGGTCCGCCGTAAAGCCGCAGTTGACGGTCGCCGCGGGCTGCCCCGACATGTTGTACGGCGCGGTGAAACCGATGTGGGCCATGGTTTTCGCGTCCCCCGTGAACGGCATCGGCCGCTCGGCCGGAAACGCCGCCACCGGAGCCACCGGCGAGAGCACCAGATCGTACGGGTCCGTCGCCGCCACGGTCCGTGCCTGAATGCTCATGATCTGCTGGTAGCACTGGAGCACCTTCGTGCCCGGTACGTCCGCGCCCCCCTGGCACCACCTGATGATGTGGGGGTGCACGCGCAGCCCGGCCTCGGGCGTCAGTGCGCGGAAGTCGTTCCAGGACCGCACCCGCCAGAACAGATCCAGGTCGTCCAGGAGGTCCTGGCCCATAAACGGCTCCACGGGCTCCACGACGGCGCCCGCCGCCTCGAAGACCGCGGCGGCGCGCTTCACCGCGGCGAGGACCTCGGCGTCGCACGGCTCCCCGCAGCCGGCGTCCAGGTGCACCCCCACCCGCAGTCCGCGCACCTCGCCGGCCGGCGCCGACCAGTCGATGTCCTGCGGTGGCAGGCTGGTCCAGTCCCGGGGATCCGGCCGGCTCAGGACACGCATGAGCAGGGCCGCGTCCGCCACGGTGCGCGTCAGCGGACCGGCGGCGCGCCCCAGGTACGGGGCGTCCAGCGGGATCCTCCCGTAGCTGGGCTTGAGCGTGGCCAGGCCCAGCCAGGTGCCCGGCAGCCGGATCGACCCCCCGATGTCGGTGCCCACGTGGAGTGGACCGTAGCCCCCGGCGGCCGCGGCCCCCGCACCGGAGCTGGAACCGCCCGTGGTCCAGGCGGCGTTCCAGGGGCTGCGCGAAACGCCGTGCCGGCTGGAGACCCCCGAGGAGAGCATGCCCCAGTCCGGCATCACGGTCGACCCGAGGACCACCCCGCCGGATTCGAGGACCCGCGCGGTGATGGGCGCGTCCGCCTCGGGGACGACCGGCTCGGTCCCCGCGTTGCCCGAGGGCATGGGGACACCCCTGCGGGCGACGTTCTCCTTCAGCGTCACGGGCACGCCGTCGATGGGCCCGAGCGGTTCTCCCGAGGCCCATCGGGCCTCACTGGCCTGGGCCGCCTTGCGGGACTCATCCGGATCCCGCACCCAGAACGCGTTGAGCACACTCTCGCGCGCCTCGATGACCGACTGGACGGCGTCGTGGACCTGGACCGGCGACACCGTGCCGTCAGCGAATCGGGCCACCATCTCGACGGCCGGCATGGTGGCCAGGCCCTGTTCCGTGAGCACCCGCAGTCTCCTTCTCTCCCGGCTACCGCGGGGAGGTGCCTCCTGGCGGTAGCCGGGAAATTCGAACCCTTGACAAGAGCAATTTAAGTCGTCACGGTACCTGGCAAATGAGCTTACTGGTCAGGCCAGTCACAACGAAAGGTGGCGTCCATGACGCGGGAGCCCGAGGTCGTGCGGCTTGCCGTCATACCGGGCGACGGGATCGGCCCCGAGGTCGTCGCGGCGACCGTGCCCACGCTCCGCACCGCGCTGGAGGCCGAAGGCCACCGGCTCGATGTGACCTCGTACGACTGGGGAGGCGAGCGGTACCTCCGGCAGGGCGCGGCGATGCCGGCCGATGCGGCCGACCTCGTCAAGAAGGCGGACGCCGTGCTGTTCGGTGCCGTCGGACGTCCCGATGTGCCGGAGCACGAACTGGTCTGGGGCCTGATCATCGGCCTGCGGCAGCAGCTCGACCTCGCCGTGAACCTCCGCCCGGTGCGCGCGTTCCCCGGCGTTCCCACCAAGGTGCGCGACACCGAAGGCGTGGACCTGGTGATCGTGCGTGAGAACACCGAGGGCGAGTACGTCGGCGCCGGCGGGGTGGCGCACGCCGGCAGCGGACACGATCTCGGCATCGAGGTGGCGGTGCACTCCCGTCGCGCCATCGAGCGCGCGGCGCACCAGGCGTTCGCCCTGGCCGGCCGGCGGTCGGGGCATCTGTCGCTGGTCACCAAGTCCAACGCGATGCGATACGGCTATCCGCTGTGGGACCGGGTGGTGCGCGAGGTCGGCGAGCACTATCCGGCGGTGCGGCTGGAAACCGTGCTGGTCGACGCCATGGCCGCCCGCATGATCCAGGCTCCGCGCTCCCTTGACGTGCTGCTCGCGAGCAACCTGTTCGGCGACATCCTGTCCGATCTCGCCGCGGTGCTGGCCGGCGGTATGGGCATGGCGCCCAGCGCCAATGTCCTTCCGGGCGCCGACGTGCCGGGTATCTACGAACCCGTGCACGGCTCCGCACCCGACATCGCCGGGAAGGGCGTGGCGAATCCGGTGGCCTGCATGCTCTCCGGCGCGATGCTGCTCGACGACCTCGGGCACACCGGCGCGGCTCGCCGCGTCCGCGACGCGGTGGCGGCCACCTTGCGCGACGTCCGGCACCATACGGCCGACCTCGGCGGCAACGCCACCACGGCGGAGGTCGCATCCGCCGTCCTGCACACGATGGAAAGCCAGGGGTAGTACATATGAGACATACCAGGCGGCTGGTGCGGGGGACCGGGACCCTCGCGGCCACGCTCGCATGCCTGCTGCTGGCAGCCTGCTCGGCCGGGTCCACGGCATCCGGCGGCACCGGGAAGAACGCCCTGAACATCGGCCTCACCGCCGAGCCGGCCAACTTCGACTTCACCAAGACCGAAGGTGCCGCCATTTCGCAGGCACTGCTCTACAACGTCTACGAGAACCTGGTGAAGCTGGACCAGTCCGGGAAGATACGGCCGCAACTGGCCACCTCGTGGACCCTGTCCAAGGACCGCAAGACGTACACCTTCCACCTGGTGAAGAACGCCAGGTTCAGCAATGGCGCACCCTTCACGGCAAAGGACGCCGCATTCTCCATCGAACGTGTCAGCTCCGATTGGACGATCGCGCAGAAGGCCCAGATGGACGTCGTCGACACGGCGCGGGCGGTGTCGCCCACCGAGCTGAAGGTCACCCTGAAACGGCCGAGCAACGACTGGCTGTACCGGATGACCACCCGCGTCGGCGCGATGTTCAGCCGGACCGGCGTGGACAAGCTGGCCACCGAACCGGTGGGCACCGGCCCGTATGTGGTGAAGAAGTGGAACCGCGGCGACTCGATCACCCTCGGCCGTCGTCATGGCTACTGGGGGCGCGAGCCGCACTTCGCGTCGGTCACCCTCAAGTACTTCAAGGACCCGACGGCCATGAACAACGCGCTGCTCACGGGCACCATCAACGTGATCGGCACCATGCAGTCCCCGGATTCCCTGTACCGGTTCGCCAACAACCCGAAGTACAAGGTCATCGAGGGCACGACCAACGGCGAGGTGGTCCTCTCCCTCAACAATGGCTCGGGCCCGCTGAAGAATCCGAAGGTCCGCCAGGCAGTCCGCTACGCGATCGACCACAAAGCCCTGATGGACACCTGCTGGGCGGGCCGCGGCAAGCTCATCGGCAGCATGGTCCCGCCGACCGACCCGTGGTACCAGAACCTCACGAACGAGTATCCGTACAACCGAGACAAGGCCAAGAAGCTCCTCGAGGAGTCCGGCCAGGCCGGTCGTACGCTGCGGCTGCGGCTTCCGACGCTGCCCTATGCCACCGCATGCGGCACCGTGGTCAAGAGCCAGCTCGAACAGGCCGGGTTCAAGGTCAAGCTCGACCAACTGGAGTTCCCCGCCGCCTGGTTGACCACCGTGTTCAAGAACGCCGACTACGACATGTCCATCATCAGCCATGTGGAACCCCGCGACATGCAGGCGGTGTTCGGGAGCAAGACCTCCTACACCCGCTACGACAGCCCTGAGTTCCGCGCGCTGCTGAAGAAGGCGGACCAGGGCACCCAGAAGGAGCAGATCACCTCCATGCGGGCGGCTGCCCGGCTGCTGTCCAAGGACGCCGCGGCCGACTGGCTGTTCCTGCTCCCGAACCTGATGGTGGCGAACAAGGACATCACCGGTCTGCCGGTGAACACCGTCTCCGAGTCACTGGATCTCACCGGCCTGGGCCGGTCATGAAAGGCGGCCTCAACCCATGATCGTCCGTCTGGCGCAGCGGATCGCGATCCTCCTGGCCAGCCTTGCCGTGAGCTCCGTCCTGGTGTTCGCGTTCATGGCGGTCCTGCCGGGGGATCCGGCGCGCGTCGCACTCGGCACCAGCGCCTCGGACACCGCGGTGGCGCAACTGCGCGAGCAGTTCGGGCTCAACCGGCCGCTCGTGGAGCAGTATCTGAGCTGGATCCACGGACTGGTGACCTTCGACCCGGGCAACTCCTACATCTCACACGCGCCGATCGGCCCGCAGATCTCCGACCGCCTCCAGGTCACCCTGTGGCTCGTCGGCACCGGGATGGTGATCGCCTGCATCGTGGCCATCCCCATGGGCATGGTCATGGCCGTCCGGCACCGCAAGCCGTCCGGGCTCATCCTCTCGGCCCTGTCCCAGATCGGCGTGGCCGTCCCCGCCTTCCTCGCGGGCATCCTCCTGATCACCGTGTTCGCGGTGGGGCTCGGGTGGCTGCCGGCGAACGGCTGGACACCCCCGGTGGAGGATCCGGTCCTGTTCCTCAAACAGTTGGTGCTGCCCGCGCTGTCCCTCGGCGTGGTGCAGGGGGCAGTGCTCACCCGCTATGTGCGCAGCGCCGTGCTCGATGTCCTCAGGGAGGACTATCTGCGCACCGCTCGCGCCAAGGGACTCCGTCCGACGCAGGCGCTGCTGCGGCACGGCCTGCGGAACGCGGCGGTGCCCGTGGTCACCGTCCTGGCGCTGCAACTCGCCACGCTGCTGGTGGGCGCCGTCGTCATCGAACGGGTCTTCGTCATCCCCGGGCTCGGGAGCCTGCTGCTGGACAGCGTCTCCAACCGCGACCTCATCCTGGTGCAGGACGTGGTCATGATCATCGCAACGGCGGTGCTGCTCGTGAACTTCCTGGTGGACATCATCTATCTGCTGATCGACCCGCGGCTGAGGGTGGGTGCGTCATGAGTGCTCCGAACACCGAAGCCGCTGTCGCGTCCGCGGCGCCCGAGGGCCGTCGGCGGCGCCGCCCGGTGCCGGGCAGCCTCCTGGTGGGCGGTCTCATCGTCGTGGCCGTACTCGGCATGGCGCTGCTGTCCTTCGTGTGGACCCCGCACGACCCGACCCTGGTGAACCCCGCGGCGCGGCTGGAGACGCCGTCGTCGGAGTACTGGTTCGGCACGGACAAATTCGGCCGCGACGTGTTCAGCCAGATCATGATGGGCTCGCGCACCACACTCTTCGTCGGCTTCGTGGCGGTGGGAGTCGCCGCCCTGGTCGGAGTGCCGCTGGGCATCGTCGCCGGAATGGCGCCCGGCTGGTTCGGCGAGCTGCTCATGCGCGGCAACGATCTGATCCTCGCCTTCCCGGCGCTCCTGCTGACCATCATGTTCTCCGCCGTGTACGGCGCCGGCACGCTGGTCGCGATGATCGCCATCGGCATCGCGTCCATCCCTCATTTCGCCCGGCTGATCCGCGGCGGCACATTGCAGGTCATGCGGACCGAATACGTCATCGCCGCGCGCGCCGCGGGCCGCGGACCGTTCGCGATCGCCCTGCGGCATGTCCTGCCCAACGTCAGCGGTCTGGTCATCGTGCAGGCGTCGGTCGGATTCGCCATCGCCGTACTCGCCGAAGCCGCGCTGTCCTTCCTGGGCTTCGGAACCCCGCCCCCCACACCGTCCTGGGGCCGGATGCTTCAGGAGAGCCAGGAGATGCTGTCGATCGCCCCCCGGCTCGCCGTGTTCCCGGGCATCGCGATCGCGGTGGCGGTGCTCGGATTCAATCTGCTCGGTGACGGCCTGCGCGACCGCTTCGACCCCAAGATGGAGGACCGCCGATGACCCCGGCACCTGACACGGCACCGGCCTCCGCAGCGGGCTCACCGGACTCTCCCGGCTCGCCCGATGACGTATTGACCGTGCGGAACCTGGACGTCGCGGTGGGCGGCCGCAAGCTCGTCGAAGACGTCGACTTCACCATCCGGGCGGGCGAACGGGTCGGCCTGATCGGCGAGTCGGGCTCGGGCAAGTCGCTGACCGCGCTGAGCGTCATGGGCCTGCTTCCCGAGGAGCTCCGGGCCACGGGTTCGGTGCGGCTCGCCGGAGTCGGCCACGATCTGGTGGGGGCCGACGAGGCGCGGATGTCCCGGGTGCGGGGCAAGGAGATCGCCATGGTCTTCCAGGAGCCCATGACCGCTCTGAACCCCACGATGAAGGTCGGGCGGCAGATCGCCGAGGTACTGCTGATCCACCGGACCAGGCCCGACCGCGCGTCCGCTCGCGCCGCCGCCGTGGAACTCCTCGCCCAAGTGGGACTTCCCGATCCCGCGGTCGCCGCCGACGCCTACCCGCACCAGTTCTCCGGAGGCCAGCGGCAGCGCGTGGTGCTGGCCATCGCCCTCGCGAACGACCCCGCGCTGCTGGTCTGCGACGAACCCACCACTGCACTCGACGTCACGGTGCAGGCGCGGGTGCTCGACCTGATCGTGCGGGGCGTCCAGGACCGCAGGTCGGCCATGCTCTTCATCACCCACGACCTGGCCGTGGTGGCCACCGCCTGCGAGCGGGTCATGGTCATGTACGGCGGGCGGGTTGTCGAGTCCGGCCCGGTCCGGGAGGTGTTCACCCGCCCCCGGCACCGCTACACCCAGGGCCTGATCGGCGCCTCCGACCTGACCGTGGTCGACGACCGCGGCCGGCTGGTCACCATCGGCGGGTCGGTGCCGCCCGCGGGACAGTTCCCCGCGGGATGCGTCTTCAGGAACAGATGCGCCCAGGCGACCGAGGTGTGCGCCACCCGGCCGGAATGGGTCGCGACCGGGCCGGACTCCGGCTACGCCTGCTTCCACCCGGTGTCCGAGAGCGGCACACCCGGGACCGGCACCCCCACCAACCAGGAGGCCGGCCGTGGCTGAGCAGCCGACCAGCGCCCCCCTCGACCCCGGGCCGCGGACCGGCCCGGCGGATGCCATCAGCGTCCGCGCCGTCACCCGCGACTACCGGCGGCCTCGTACCTCGCTGCGCCACCCCAGCCCGCCGGTGCACGCGCTGCGCGGCGTCAGCTTCGCCGTCCCCGCGGGGCAACGGTTCGGCATCGTGGGCGAGTCGGGGTGCGGCAAGTCGACCCTGCTGCGGATTCTGGCCGGGCTCGACCGCCCCACCAGCGGCAGCGTCGCGATCGACGGCCGGGACATCACCGGGCTCCGGGAGAGACAGCTCCGGTTCGTCCGCGAGCGGCTCCAGCTCGTGTTCCAGGACCCGATGAGTTCGCTGGACCCGCGCATGCGCGTCGGCGACATCGTGGCCGAGCCACTCGTCGCGCAGGGCCACGGGAACCGCCGGGAGCGGGTGGCCGAGCTGCTCGAGGCCGTCGGCCTGCGGGCCGACGCCGCGGACCGGTATCCGCACCAGTTCTCCGGCGGCCAGCGGCAGCGCATCTCGATCGCGCGTGCTCTGGCCCCCCGTCCGAAGATCATCGTGGCCGATGAGCCGGTGAGCGCCCTGGACGTGTCCGTACGGGCCCAGGTCCTCAACCTCATCGCCGACCTTGTCGACGAGTTGAACCTCACGCTGGTCTTCGTCTCCCACGACCTGTCCGTGGTCCGCCATGTGTGCGACCGGGTCGCGGTCATGCACAACGGGCAGATCGTGGAGACCGGGGCCACCGAGCAGGTGTACGAGGACCCGCAGCATTCCTACACGCGCAGGCTGATCTCCGCCGTTCCCACTCTGGGCAAGGCACTGTCCGGAGTGTCGGCGGCCGACCTCAACCGGGAGTACCAACCGTGACGACCCATGCCGAACCCGCCGGCGAAAGCCCCGTGGCGAAGGAGTTTCCCGAGGGTCTTCCCATCGGCGACACCTGGGTGGAGGCACCCGCCACCGAGGACGTCCGTTTCCCCTACGACGGGACGCTCGTCGCACGGGCGCCGGTCGGGGACACCGCTCTCGCCCGCCACGCCGTCGACGCGGCCCTCGCGGTCCGCGAGCGCGTCGGCCGGCTCCCCTCGCATGTACGCAGGACGGCGCTGCTCGCGACGCACGAGGCGGTCGCCTCCCGGCGCGCGGACTTCGAGCGGCTCCTCGTCCTGGAGACCGGCAAGCCGCTGGTCGACTGCCGGGTCGAGGTGGACCGCACCCTGCTGACCCTGGTGACGGCGGCCGAGGAAGTGGCCCGGCTGCACGGGGAGACGGTGCCGCTGGACCTGCTGCCGTCGGGGGAGGGGCTGCTCGGCTTCTGGACCCGCAAGCCGATCGGCGTGGTGGTGGGCATCGCGGGCTTCAACTACCCGCTGCTGCTCGCCGCGCACAAGATCGCGCCGGCGCTGGCCGCCGGCTGCCCGATCATCGCCAAGCCCGCCCCGCAGACCCCGCTGGCCACCCTGTGGCTGGTGCACCTCCTCCGTGAGGCCCTGCACGCCGGCGGCGCACCACAGGCCGCGGTGCAACTGGTGACCGGCGGCCCCGAGGTGGGCATCGCGCTGACCACCGACCGCCGGATCGGAGCGGTGTCCTTCACCGGTTCCGCCGCCGTCGGCCACCAGATCGCCCGGGACGCGGCACCCACCAAGGTGCTGCTCGAACTCGGCTCCAACGCCGCCCTGGTGGTGGCCGCCGACGCCGACCTCGACGCCGCCGCCGACGCGGTGGTGCGCGGCGGGTACTACGCGTCGGGCCAGGCGTGCATCAGCGTGCAGCGGGTCATCGTGGTGGACTCCGTGCGGAAGGAGTTCGTGGCCCGTCTGACGGAGCGAGTGGCCCAGGTGACCGTCGGCGACCCCCGCGATCCGCGGACGCGCGTCTCGGCACTCATCGACAAGCGGTCGACCGAGCGGGTGCGCGCGTGGCTGGCCGAGGCGGTGGAGGCGGGGGCGTCGCTGGTGGCCGGAGGATCGGTCACCGATGGTGTGATCGAGCCCGCCCTGCTGCTCGATGTGGACCGGGCCCTCGCCGTCTGGGACGAGGAAGTGTTCGGCCCCGTGGTCGCCGTACGGTCCGTCCCCGATCTGGAGACCGCCTTCGACCTGGTCAACGACTCGCGCTACGGACTGCACGCGAGCGTCTACACCAGCGGCCTGGACACCGCGTTCGCCGCTCTGGACCGCCTGGAGGTGGGCGGAGTGGTCGTCAATGAGGTTCCCGGTTTCCGTTCCGATGTCATGCCGTACGGCGGTGTGAAGGACTCCGGGGCCGGACGGGAGGGCCCGAGGTTCGCCATCGAAGAGCTCACCGTGACCCGTATGGCAGTGATCCGTCCGACGACGAAGAAGCCGTGAGGACCATGCAGGACAACGACCGCACCAATGCGGTAGACAGCTACTCCCGTCTGTTCCGGCTCGACGGCCGCAAGGCGGTCGTGGTGGGCGCGGGCAGCGGTATCGGCCGCGAGAGCGCCCTGGCGCTCGCCGCGCACGGCGCCACCGTGGTGTGCGCCGACCGTGACCTGAGGGCCGCCGAGGAGACGGCGTCGCTGGGCCAGGAGATGTCGGCGTACGCCCTCGACGTGCTCGACGGCGACGCGGTCGCGCGTGCCGCCGAGGAGCTCGGCGCCGTCGACGTCCTCGTCTTCACCGCCGCGACGAATGTGCGCAAGCACCTGCTCGACTACACGGCGGACGAGTTCGACCGGGTCGTGGGGCTCAATCTGCGCGCCTCCTTCGACCTGGTGCGGGCCTTCGGCCGCGGCATGGCCGAACGCGGCCGCGGGAGCATCATCGGGTTCAGCTCGATCCGTTCGGTGGCCGTCGAGCCGGGCCAGGGCGTGTACGCGGCCACGAAGGCCGGCCTCGTCCAGATGCTGCGCACCGCGGCGGCCGAGCTGGGCCCGTCGGGCGTGCGGGTCAACGCCGTCGCTCCGGGAGTCGTCGACACACCGCTGACCGCGCAGATCCGGTCCGTGCCGGAGTGGTCGGATGCCTACGCGTCCAAGAGCGCCCTGGGCCGCTGGTCCCGGCCCGACGAACTGGCGGGCGCCGTGGTCTATTTGGCGTCGGACGCGTCGTCCTTCGTGACGGGCAGCCAGCTCTTCGTGGACGGAGGCTGGACGGCGATCGACGGACGTTATACGCCGCCTAGCTGACCCGGCAAAGACACGAGGGCTCACCACCGTTCCTTCCGGTGGCGGGCCCTCGCGCATGAGCGCGTCAGTCGACGCGCTCGAAGGGCTCCGTGCCCTCTTCGTCCGGCGCGACGTCGAAGACGACCCTCTCGAGCTTGCCGGTGAACGCGAACTCACCGTCGTAGCCGGACGAGGAGGGCGACAGGGTGTCCCGGCCGACGTCGAGGCCCTGCCATCCGAAGAAGTGCGGCAGGACCCGCGGCATGTCCGTCTCACCGGCCGGCATTCCGGACACGTACAGACGACCAACGCCCCGCACGTCACCGGTCTTGATGAAGTCGAAGGTCAACTCGGCCGGGCCGAGCGGAAGTTCGTCCCGCGACGTCACCGTGTAGCGGGTGCCGAGGAAGTTGTACTCGTAGACGAGCCGGTTGTCCTTGACGTACAGGACGTAGCCGCTGCTGATGTTGCCCAGGGACACCAGAACGCCCTCGTCCGACGTGGTGGCCCGGTCGACGTACGCGGTGATGCGGTGGGCGCGGTTCATCACCGGTGGCACCGCGGCGCCGGGCAGGTGCGCCATGCCCGGGTAGTACGTGAAGGTGGTGCGCCTGCGCGGCGACCCGGGGCGCGGGATCTTCGCGCGGAGGGCGAAGCCGTTGTCGTCCAGCGGCAGCACATCGTATTTTCCGGCCTCCACCCAGAAGCGGGCGACCATCTTCTGTAGTTGCTCGGGCTCCGTCTCCGCCAGGTCGTGGCACTCCGAGAAGTCGGTGTCGTGGTGGTAGAGCTCCCACTGGTCGTCGTCGAACGACGACCCCCGCTGATGGAAGGAGACGGCCTTCCAGCCGTCGTGCCAGATCGCACGGTGCCCGAACATCTCGAAGTACTGGGCCTCCTTGCGCGTCGGCGCGGTGGGCTCGTCGAACGTGTAGGCCATGCTCGTGCCGTGGATCGGCATCTGCGGGATGCCGTGGTAGACCTCGGGCGCCCGCAGATCGAGCAGTTCGAAGAGGGTCGGCATGATATCGCTGACATGGTGGAACTGCTGCCGGTTCTCGTCGGTGCGCGACAGCCCGCGGGGCCAGTTCACGATGAGCGGGCAGCGGACGCCACCCTCGTGGGTGTTCTGCTTGTAGCGCTTGAACGGCGTGTTGCCCGCCTGCGCCCAGCCCCAGGGGTAGTTGGCGTGCGCGCGCGTGGTGCCGATCTCGTCGATCCTCGCGAGCATCTCGCCGAAGTCCTCGGAGAGGCCGTTCTGGAACGCGGTGGGGTTGAGGGACCCCTTCTGCCCGCCTTCCTGGCTGGCCCCGTTGTCCGAGAGCAGGATGGTGATGGTGTTCTCCATCTGCCCTATCCGGGTCAGGAACTCCATGAACCGGCCGATGTGGTGGTCGGTGTGGTCGAGCATCGCCGCGTAGGCTTCCTGGAGGCGCACGGACAGCTTCCGCTCGTCGTCCGACAGCTCGTCGAAGGGCTCGACTCCGGGGTTGCGCGGGGCCAGTTCGGTGCCGGACGGCAGGATGCCCCGTTCGATCTGGCGGGCGTGCCGGGTCGCGCGCTCGACGTCCCAGCCGTGGTCGAACCGGCCCCGGTATTTCTCCAGGTACTCCTGCGGAGCCTGGTGCGGGGCGTGCGCCGCGCCGAAGGCCATATACATGAAGAAGGGCTTCTCGGGAGTGACCGACGTCTGGTCCGTGACGAATTCGATCGCCCGGTCCACCAGGTCCTCGCTGAGGTGATAGCCCTCTTCCGGGGTCTTCGGCGGAGCCACGGCGTGGTTGTCGTAGTACAGCTCCGGATAGAAGCTGTCCGTCTCGGCTTCCAGGAATCCGTAGTAGCGCTCGAAGCCACGGGAGAGCGGCCACTGGGTGTACGGCCCGGACGCGGTGGTCTGCTCCATGGGGGCCAGGTGCCACTTGCCCACGGCCATGGTGTTGAAGCCGTTGTCGCGCAGCACCTCGGGCAGCATCGCGGCGGCCTTGGTGACCCGTCCGCGGCCGCTGGGGAAGCCGGTGTCGAAGTTGGACAGCATCCGCATGCCGACCGAGTGGTGGTTCCGGCCGGTCAGCAGGGAGGCCCGGGTCGGCGAACACAGCGTGGTGGTGTGGAAGTTGGTGTAGCGCAGGCCGCCGGTGGCGAGGGCGTCCATGGCCGGGGTCTCGATGTCCGAGCCGAAACAGCCGAGGTCGGAGAAGCCGACGTCGTCGAGCACGATGACCACGACATTGGGCGTGTCCTCGGGCGGCGCCGACTGCTCGGGCCACCACGGGGTCGACTCCTCGTAGGTCGTGCCGATCTTGCCTTGGAAAGCGCCGTTCGCGGACGGCGGATGCGGAGAGGCGTTGGTCATCCAGGACGCTCCTATGCGTGGCGATGGGTGCGCTGTGCCGGCGGTCCGTCAGCGTGGCGGGGGCAGGTCCGCCGCGCAGCGGAACCCCATGTGCCCGGTGCTGCTGTCGGGTGTGTTGGAGGTGCGCGCGGCGACGCGGTAGCGGTTGCAGTACGAGGCATGGCACAGGTAGGACCCGCCGCGGATCACCTTCGCCTCACCGGTGGGAGGTCCGGTCGGGTCCCGGCGGGTCTCCGGGCGGTCGGCCGCGTGCCAGGTGGTGCTCCACCAGTCGGAGCACCATTCCCACACATTGCCCGATGTGTTGTACACGCCGAGGTTGTTGGGCCGGTAGGACTTGACCGGCGCGGTTCCCAGATACCCGTCCTCACCCGTGTTGACCTGCGGGAATTTCCCCTGCCAGATATTGCAGCGGTGCTGCCCCCGGGGCAGGAGCTCATCCCCCCACGGGAAGCGGGCACGCTCCAGGCCGCCACGCGCCGCCATCTCCCACTCCGCCTCCGTGGGCAGGCGCTTGCCCGCCCATGCCGCGTAGGCGCAAGCGTCACGCCAGGAGACATGGACGACGGGGTGGTTCGACAGATCGGTCCATGACGACCCCGGCCCGTAGGGCGCCCGCCAGCACGCCCCGTCCACCGCGAGCCACCAGGGTGCCTGCGCCACCGTGCCGTCGCGCACCAGGTGCCGGGCGTCGGGGTGGACGAGTGCGTAGAACACGAAGGACCAGCCGAAGCGCTCGGCATCGGTCCGGTAGCCGCTGCTGCGCACGAACGTCGCGAACTGTCTGTTGGTGACAGCGGTCGCGTCGATGAGGAACGGCGACAGCCGCACCGCCCGGACCGGGCCCTCACCGTCCTCGGGAAACGCGTCGGCGTCATCGCCTCCCATCAGAAACGTCCCCGCGGGGACGCGCAGCATGGCGCGCAGTCCCTGCGCCCGGTCCCGATCCGAGGACTGACGCCGCACGGCGGACGGCTCGGGGATCTCCCGGTCACCCTCTGATGCGGGGGCGCAACAGGCTCCTGACATCGCTCCTCCAACCACGGCCGCTGTTTCTCACCCGACGTAAGGTCTCCTGAGGTTACTGGTCTGGCCAGCATCATATTCTGGCTAGTTGAACGAGTGTGTTTCGGTCCGAATACCGCTGTCAAGGGAGTCATCGAGCCGCGGGGACGGCACGTGGAGCGGTACGTTCGGCTACCCGTAGCGGAACGAACCCGCCAGAAAGGTGGATCGTGACAGAAGAGCAGTACTTCCAACCGGTGCGCCCGACCCGTGCCTATGAGGCGGTCGTCGAGCAGGTGGAAGAGACGCTCGCGCGCGGCGCCCTGCGCCCCGGCGACCGGCTGCCGAGCGAACGGGAGCTGATGAGCCAGTTCTCGGTGAGCCGCTCCACCGTGCGTGAGGCCCTGCGGGTGCTGGAGAGCGCGGGCCTGATCCGCTCACGACCGGGCGATCCACGCGGCGCCGAGGTGCTGCCGTACTCGACGAAGAACCTGCGCAAACCCCTTGAACGGCTCGCCGGAAGGGACGGTATCCCGCTCGGCGAACTGATCCAGTTCCGCATGATCCTGGAGGGCTCGGCCAACCGGCTTGCGGCCCGGCTGCGCACCGACGAGCAGGTGGCGGCCATCGAGGCCGCGCTGGAGCGGATGCGGGAGGCGATCGACGAAGGATATGCGGCCTTCAGCGCCGCGGATGTCACCTTCCATGACGTGGTGGCGCAGGCCGGCGGGAACAACCTGATCCAGGTCTGCGGTGAGGTGGTGCGCGGCGCGGTCCTCGCGCTCATCGAGGACAAGCTGAAGCGGACCCCCGACAGCGCCGCGCTGATGCGCGAGTCCGTGGCCCACCACGCCGAGGTGTTCGAGGCGGTGCGCCACGCCGACCCCATACGGGCCGACCGGCTCGCGCGCTGCAACCTCTACGAGTACTACGCCTCGTATGTGAGCGAGGAGAGCAAGCCCATGCTTCAGGCACTCCTCGAGGAGTAGCCGCACCGCGTGTTCGCGGCCCGCTCCGCGCTCACCGCAGGGCCGTTGTCCGCGGGATGTGGTCGGTTTCGCGCTGGGCGGCGTACCAGCCCAGTGCGCGCACCATGGCCTTGTGCGGGGTGGGCGGGAGCAAGGGGGCGAGGGTGTCCCAGGTCTTGTCGACGAGTTCGCGGGCCTCGGCCATGCACGCGTCGAGGGCTCCGCTGCGCGTCAGCAGGTCGGACGCCCGGAGCGCACCGCTGTCGGAGCACTGCCGGAGGGCGTCGCGCAGACGTTTGCGGTCGGCGGTGTCGAGGAGGCCGGTGGCGTGGGCCACGGGGTAGGTGACCTCACCGTTGTGGAGGTCTTCGGCGGGGGAGCGGGTGGTGATGCCCTGCCGGTGTTCGTCGGGGGTGCACTGCCCGTACAGGTCGAAGACGTCGTCGGTGATCTGGTAGGCGATTCCGACGGCTTCGAAGTACGCGCAGATCGCTGCGAGTTGTCTCTCGTCGGCGCCGCCGAGGATCGCCGAGACCTCGGCGGTGCTGCGGACGAGCATGCCCGTCTTGAGCCGGTGGGCGGTGCGGATCTGGTCGAGGAGAGGGCGGGCGTCACCGGTTGCCACGGCTTGGTCGAACGCGGTGTGGTGCCCGGCGAGGTCGAGGGCCTGACCGGCGTGGGCGGCACGCAGATCCCGCAGATAGAGCCGGTAGATGCGCAGCATGGTGGCGGGGTCGGCCTGCGGCACGCGCTGGATGAGGGCGTCGAAGGTGTAGTAGCCGAGCGTGCCGGCGGTGATCGCGGGAGCGGTGCCGAAGATCTCGTGGACACTCGGACGGCCGCGCCGGGTGGGCGAGTTGTCCTGGATGTCATCGATGACCAGCGCCGAGACATGGAGCAGCTCGGTGACCGCGGTCAGCGGCCGGTAGGGCTCGGGGTCGGCGCCGAGAAGGCAGAGGACGGCCGCGGCCACGTAGGGGCGCCAGGAGCGTCCGGGGTTGTCCAGCAGATGCAGAAGGGGAGCGGCGACCGCCTGGTGGAGGCGGATCCGGGCGGCACTGTCCAGGTCCGTTCCGCCGCTGGTGCCGGTGAGCAGGCCCAGCGCGGTCTCGTCGGTGGCATCGGTGGAATAGAGCGCGGCGGCTTCCGTGCGGGCGATGTCATGGGTGCGGCGCATGTAGTGCTCGATATCGCCGATGGTGTTGGTCGGCAGGGTCTGAAGAAATGCCGTCCCGGCCACCGACGTGTTTCCCAGGACGCCGCGCACGGTGGCGGGGCTCTCCCAAAAGGCGCGTCCCACGATCAGGGTGCGGACCTCGCCCTCCGCCGCCGGAGCGATCACCTCGACATCCAGGCCGAGGTCGGGGACGCGCACGCGCACCGCGGTGGGGTAGGTGTTGAGGGTGGCCAGCGAGGTCCAGTGGCGTACGGGCTGCCAGTCCACGTCGTGGTAGCTGACGCCGCCGTCCGGGGCAACCGCCGTGGCGCGGGTGAATTCCAGCGTGGTGGCGCCCGTGGCGGGATCGGTGTTGCGCGCGTGAATGGAGCTGATCTCCCAGCCGTTGCCGAGCTGGATACCGGCCCACTCCCAGGTGTGGTCCGGCGTTCCCGGGGTCCGCTCGACGTCGTAGTAGGTACTGCCCCAGTCCTGCTCGAACCAGGCGTGCCCCTCCACCCGTCTTTGGGTGCCGTCCGCCCGACGCAGGGTCCCATGGGCGTGCAGCCGGGGCATGAAGTACGACGTCATCGCGTCCGCGTCGGTCGGAAGCCGCCCCGGATAGCGCCCGCGGGCGTCGAACTGCGGGACCGCCGCCTTGACGGGGGTGAGAAGAAGCTCGAAGCGTTCCCTGTCCTGGAAGGCCAGGCGGTAGCCGTCCTCCGTACGGCGCAGCGCGGCCACCTCCCCGAAGGACATGTCCAGCGTTTCGGCCGACTCCACCACCGGCTCGGGCAGCGGCCGGTCGGGCAGCAGCGGCCCCTCGGCGAGGGCCTCCGCCAGGGCCTCGCGGACCCGGTGATCCTGCGCGGTGTCGCCGCGGAGCGCCTCGCGGACCGCACGGTGCATGGTGGGCGTGAGCCAGGCGCCGTGGGAGACCCCTGCCGGGCCCGAGCACGTGGACACCACGCCGTACCCGGGACCGGCCGCGCGGTCCCGCACATCGTGGTGTTTCAGGACGCTGACCATCCACGTGTACTCGTCGCCGCTCTCATCCCGCAGATGCCCGTTGAGATACCACCCTTCGGCACCCGCCGAAGGGTGCGGCAGGCCCATGGGCGCTGAACCGGCGGTGTGCTGCGGTACGGCCTGCGAGGGGCCCTGCGCCGGGGGATGGGACGCGGAGATGGTCATGCCGGAAACCTAGACGTCCGCAGCCCGCTCACCGGGTGCTGCCGTACCGGCCCCACCTCATCGGATGACAGCGCGGCCCGGATTTCGGGTCGTCACCGTGCCCTCGGCGCCGCCCGCTCGTTATAGCGGGACGCCAAGGGGAGGAGGCCCTCGATGGAGGTGACCGGCGTGTACCACGCTTACGGCCGGCGTGCGGTGCTGGGCGGTGTCGACCTCCGACTGCGCCCCGGTGTACTGGCCGGAATAGTCGGGGAGAACGGCGCGGGCAAGACGACCCTGCCGCGGATTCTCTCCGGCGAACTGGCCCCCGATCGCGGCACGGTCCGCCACCACGGCGGTTTCGGGTACTGCCCGCAGGCCGCCGTCCTCAACGACGCGCTCACCGTCCGCCAGCATCTGAAGTACTTCCAGGTCGCCTACGGCCTCAGTGACCTGGTGCGAGCCGAAGAAATCATGGAGGCACTCCAGTTCAGCGAGTACGCCGACGAGCGGGCCGGAGTCCTCAGCGGCGGAACCCGGCAGAAACTGAACCTCACCCTGGCCCTCATGGACAACCCGCGGACACTGCTGCTGGACGAGCCCTACCAGGGCTTCGACTGGGAGACCTACCAGCGGTTCTGGGACCTGGCCACCCGGCTGCGCGAGGACGGCCGATCGGTCCTCGTGGTCTCCCACCTGGCCTACGACGCCGAACGCCTCGACACCTTGTGGCGCCTGGACGGGGGCCGTCTGCACGGGCAGATCACGGAGCCCACCGCATGACACCTCCCCGAGCCGTACGCCGCGACCGCACCCTTTTCCTGACCGCGGCCCGCTACGCGCTGATCGAGCACCTGCGCAACCGCTTCGCCATGGTCCTCATCGCCCTGTTCATCCCCGTGTGGACCGCGCTGGCGTTCTGGTCCGTACCCAGCACCCCCACCCGCTTCCGGCTGCGTGCGACCGGCCGGCTGCTCACCCCGCACGGCAACCAGCTCACCGAGATCACCGGCGCACTCAACGCCGTCACCCTGATCGTCGGCTTCATGATGTTCGCGGCCTCTTTCGCGGGCGGCCACTTCGACCGCCGACTGGCCCTGGCCGGCTACTCCGCACCCATCTCGTCCTCGCCAAGCTCACCTCCTTGACGCTGGCCTCCGCCGCCGTGGCCACCTACGCGACCATCCTCACCCGTACCTTCTGGGCACCCGAGCAGCCCACCCTGCTCGCCGCCGCCCTCTTCTGCGCCGGTATCACCTATGGCGTCCTGGGCGTGGCCTTCGGCTCACTGCTGCGCCGTGAGGTGGAGGGCATGTTCGCCATCGTGATGACCAGCGTGATCGACCTCGCCCTGCAAAATCCCCTCTACAGCTCCGGCTCCGACGGCAGCGTGGTGCGCTATCTGCCCTCCTACGGTGCGATGCAGGCCGCCACCGGCGCCGGGTTCTCCAGCACTCCGCTTCCGAAGTACCTCGCCATCCAGGCCGGATGGTTCACCGCCGCCGCACTCATCGCCCTCCTTGCCTTCCACTGCCGCACCCGAAACACCCTCGGCAAGAGCGGACGGCCGCGCTCGTGGCGGCCCGTCGAACTCGTCTAGTCCGCTGGGCCGCGCCCTCCCCGGGTGGGATTCGCTTGGATTTCCACCCGGGGGAGGGGCTGCGTTCAGGCCCGAGGGGCTGGGCTCAGGCCGTGGAGATGGCGGCGTTCATCTCCCACATGAGCACCTCGGCGCCGTCGGGGCCGCCGGTGACGCGCTGGCCCTCCGCGCCGGTGACACGGACCGCGTCGCCGGTGGCCAGTGCTCCCGCGCCCTCCAGCTCGGCGCTGCCGCGCGCGACGAAGAGGTGGACGAAGGGAGCGGTGACGATCTCCAGGGTCTCGGCGGGGCGGATGCGGGCCACGTGCAGGGCGGCGTGCTTCTGCCGGATGCCGATCGCCCGCTGGTTGCCGTGCTCGGGCATACCGGAGGCGAGAGTGGCCCAGCCGCCGAGGGCGAGTTCGTCGTTGATGTCGAGCTGCTCGTAGCCGGGGCGGATACCGGACTCGTCGGGGATGGTCCACATCTGGATGAAATGGACGGGGTCATCGTGCTCGGGCCGACCGGTAAGGGTCCAGGAGTCGTTCTTCTCGCTGTGGAGGATGCCGGTGCCGGCGCTCATCCGCTGGGCGAGGCCGGGGTAGATCACCCCGTTGTGGCCCTCGGAGTCCTGGTGGACGAGGCCGCCGTCGAGGACCCAGGTGATGATCTCCATGTCCCGGTGGGGGTGGGTCTCGAAGCCGGTGCCGGGGGCGACGACATCGTCATTGGAGACCAGCAGAAGCCCGAAGTGGGTGTTCTTGGGGTCCCAGTGGCGCGAGAAGGAGAAGGAGTGATGGGAGTCGAGCCAGCCGGCGCGGGTGTGGAAACGCTCGTTGGCGCGCCGGATGTCGAGCAGGGAGGCCATGGTGGTGGTGTCCTTTCTGTCCGTGCGGCCGGGGGTGTCGACCGGTGATGTAGTTGAACGTTATACAACATCGCGAGCCGAATCATTCCCGTCACTCCCGGTCGGCGGCATCATCGTCGCCCCCGGCTGCACGGCCCCTGCCAAGATCGCCGACGGCAACCCCTACGGCACTTCCGGGTCGAGACGCGCGGCCGTTCGCTCGACAAGCTGTCCGGTGCCCAGGTGACCGCGGTGGCCCCTCGCGTCACCCCGCCATGAGGTGGCCGCGCCCGGCTCGCCCCGCCGCGGGCTGCGCGCACGGCAAGCTGCGTGACGCTGTCGGGAATCTTGCAGTTTCCGAGCTCAGGCGGTGCAGGTCGGACGGTGCAGGTAGGCGCCGACGGGTGGGCCGACGACCTTGCCCGCCTGGAGGATGTGGTGGCCCCTCAAGAAGGTGTCGGTGACCTGGGCGGTCAGCTCGAAGCCTTCGAAGGGGGTGTACTGCTGCGTCGATTCCGATTCGGCGGCGCGCACGGTCCAGGTGCGGCCCGGGTCGACCAGGGCGATGTCGGCGTCGAAGCCGGGGGCGAGGCTGCCCTTGGTGCGCAGCCCGTAGCGCCGGGCCGGGTTCCAGGAGGTCAGCGCGGCGACCCGGCCCAGTGGCAGGCCGCGTTTCGTTCCCTCGGTGAGCAGGCCGGGGAGGAGGTACTCGGCGCCGCCGAAGCCGGCCTTGGCGAGGAAGACATCGTCCTCGGGCACGCCGAACTTCACCTCCTCGCGGCAGCACGCGTGGTCGCTGACGACCCAGTCGACGGTGCCGTCGAGCATGTACTCCCAGAGCGCCTCGACGTCGTCGCGGGGCCGCAGCGGCGGGTTGACCTTGCCGCCGAGGCCGCGTGCGGTGGTGATGTCGGCGAGCAGATGCCCGACGGTCACCTCACGGCGGAAGTCGATGTGCGGGAACGCCCGGCTCATCCGCACGGCCGCGTCGACCGCCTTGCGGGACGACAGGTGCAGCAGGTTGATCGTGGGCAGCCCGGTCTCGTGTGCCAGGTAGGAGGCGACGGCGACCGCGAGGCCCTCGGAGTGCTGCGGCCGGGAGGCGCTGTAGGCGGCGAGCCCGGTCAGGTCACCCGACTCCTCGACCAGCCTGGTGTACGCGGTCATGATCTCGGCGGTCTCGCAGTGCAGGGAGAGGGAGATCTCGTCGGCGAGGCCGGGGAACCGCTCGTGGGCGGCCCGCACCCCGCGCATGACGAATTCGAAGTGCGCGTAGTCGTACCGCTCGTCCTCGGGGAGCATCAGGAACGCGTTCTGGTCGGCCGACCTGCCGTGGAGGCCGTGGCTGCCGTAGAACATGAAGACCTTGAACGAGGTGACGCCGAACCGCTCGATCAGGTCGGGAATCTCGTCGATGTGAGCGCGCGAGATCGGCGCGAGGTGGAAACCGTAGTCGACGTGGGCGCGGCCGGAAGCGGCGGCCAGCACCTCGGGGAAGAAGTCGGCGTACGCACCGGCCTTGTTGAGGTAGTAGCGGCCGGTCCGGGTGTAGGTCAGGGCGCTGGTGACGCCTCCCTGTGCGCACGCGCGGCTCTCGCCGGCCGCGTCCTCGGACAGCGGGTGGTAGATCCCCCAGTGCTGGTGGGCGTCGACGACACCGGGGAACGCCAGCCTGCCGCCGGCGTCGACCACCCGACGGGCGCCTTCCGTGGCGATGCCGGAGGCTACGGCGGCGATCCGGCCTCCTTGGACGGCGATGTCCGCGGGGCGCGCGTCATCGTGGTCGTGGGCGACGACACGGGCGTTCTTCACCACCAGGTCGTATGCGGTCATGCGGGCCTCCCCCTCTGTCGTCCTCAGTTCGTCATGCGCCGATCACCCGGTTCTCCTCGGCCCAGAAGACGAGCCGCTTCTGGGCGAACCGGATGACGAAGTGGGCGATCAGCCCCAGCACGGAGAGCACCACCAGCACGGCGAACATCCCGGCGATGTCGAAGTTGTAGTTGGTCTGGAGCAGGAGGTATCCCAGGCCCTCCGTCGCGCCGATGAACTCGCCGACGACGGCGCCGAGGATCGCGAAGACGATCCCGATGTCCAGGCCGGCGAAGATGAAGGGGAGCGCGCTCGGCAGCCGCACCATCCGGAACACCTGGAACCTTCCGGCGCCGAACACCGTGAGCATCTGGATCCGGTCGGCGTCGGCCGAGCGCAGCCCCTCGATGACGTTGATCAGCACGGGGAAGAACGAGATCACCGCCGCCATGACGACCTTGCTCGTCATGCCGAAGCCGAACCAGACGACGAACAGCGGCGCGAGCGCCACCTTGGGCACCGTCTGGAAGGCGACGACATACGGCATGAAGGTGCGCTCGATCAGCCGCACCTGGGAGATCGCGGTGCCCAGCACCAGTGCCGCCGCCACTCCGAGCAGAAAGCCGTAACTCGACTCCAGGACCGTCACCTTCAGATGTCCCCAGAACAACGGGTCCGCCAACTGCGTGCGGAGGGCGTCGAGGATCTGCGAGGGGCGCGGTAGCACATAGTCGTCGATACCGAAGGCGGGGACCGCGAACTCCCAGGTCAGCATGGTGACGACGAAGACGGCGGGAGCGAGCAGCAGTTCGGGGCGCTCTCGCAGGTCCACGCGGAGCCGCCGCTTGCCGAGCCGCCTCATGAGTCGATCACCCAGGTGGCGTGGAAATGCCGGCGGATCCGCTCGACGAAGACCCCGGCGCGGTCCGAGGCCATCGCGCCGAGTGTGCGCGGGCGCTCGAGCTCGATGTCGACGATCTCGGCTATGCGGCCGGGGCGGGGGCTGAGAACCACGACCCGGTCGGAGAGGAAGACCGCCTCGGGGATGGAGTGGGTGACGAACACGACGGTCCGGCCGCTCTCCCGCCAGATCCTCAGCAACTCGACGTTCAACGACTCGCGCGTCAGGGCGTCGAGTGCGCCGAAGGGCTCGTCCATCAGCAGCACGGCCGGGTCGTGCACCAGGGCCCGGCAGATTCCGGCGCGCTGCTGCATCCCGCCGCTCAGCTCATGTGGGTGGCTGCCCTCGAAGCCGTCGAGGCCCACCATCGCGAGCAGCCGCTCGGCCCGCTCCCGGTACACCGAGGCGTCGAGCTTCCGTACCTCCACCGGCACCATCACGTTCTGCAACACGGTGCGCCAGGGCAGGAGGGTCGGCGTCTGGAAGACCATGCCCACCTCGGGCAGCGGCCCCGTCACATCGCGGCCGGCGACGCGGACCGCCCCCTGGCTCCTGGAGACGATCCCGGCGAGGATCTTGAGCAGGGTGGTCTTGCCGCACCCCGACGGGCCGACGACCGACAGGAACTCGCCGCGTCGGACCGTGAAGGTGACGTCCGAGAGCGCGTGGGTCGGCTCCGACCTGCGCGGCCGGTAGGTCTTGTGCAGTCCGGTGACCTCGATCCAGCGGTCTTCGTCCACGGTCCCCCCGCTCTCCTGTTCTCCCCGTCTTCCCGCGTCACCCGGCGGCCTTCGCCTTCGCGATCACGGCCGCCGGGTCGAAGTCGTTCGCGCCCCCCAGCAGGCTGCCGTCCCATAGCTCCGGGAGGGGGACGTCCTTGGTGATCTGGCCCGCCGTCCTGGTGTAGGCGACCGTCTTGTCCCACTCCACGTCGCTGATCGCACCCCAGTCCTCGAAGTTCTCGGGCTCACCGGTGGCGGGCACCGCGGTCTTGATCCACGCCTCGAGGGTCCTGGTGTCGTCGGCGATGCGATCGTCGGCCTTCTTGCCGGTCAGCAGCTTGGGGAAGGTCTGGTAGCCGTCGCGCATCGCGGCCTCGGGATTGACGGCGGAGAAGAGCAGTGCCTTGTAGGAGGCGCGCAAGTAGCGCGTCAGCACCTCCTTCTTCTCCTTCAGGGTCTTCTCGGTCACCGTGTAGGTCAGGGATCGGATGCCGTCGAACGCGTCGGAGTTGTCGAGATAGCGCAGCTCGGTGCCCGTGTTCTCGATGGTGGTGTACGCCTGGGTGTACAGGGCGAGCACATCGACCCTGCCGTCCTCCAGAGCGGCCAGGGCCTGCGCCCCCACGCCGACCGGCAGCAGGTCGATGTCCTTGGCCGCGTCCAGCCCGGCGTCGCTCGCGTACGCACGGGCGTAGATGGCCGAGCCGGAGGCGAGGCTGATGACCCCGATCTTCTTGCCCTTGAGGTCGGCCGGGCTCCTGACCTCACTGCCGGGCCGGACGGCCATGCGCCACGGCCAGTTCCGTACCAGGCCCCCGATGACCTTCACCGGGACACCCTTCTCCCGTGCGGCGAGGATGGCTCCCGCGTCGGCCGGCGCGATGTCGGCGCTGCCCGAGGCGACGGCCTGGACCGCTGCCACCGACCCGTCGGTGTTGATCACCTCGACTTTCAGCTTCTCCTCGGCCAGATAGCCCTCGGCGTCGCCCACCGCGTGGGTGGCGACCTCTTCCTTGGGGGCGATCACGGCCGAGGGAACGGCGAGTTGGAGCGTCGCCCGGACGCCCGAGCCACCTTCGGAGGACGACGAGGGCCCGTCCGCGCAGGCGGAGAGCGCCGCGAGGACGGCGACGCCGAGGCCGAGCCGCAAGGACAGCTTCATGTTTCCTGCCTTTCGTGGCCGTGCCGCTCGATGAGGTCGGCGGCGGTGCGCAGCCCGTCGCGGGCCCGGATGGTCCTGGAGGCTTCCGTCAGCCTGTTCCGCAGGCGGGTGCTGCCGAGCAACTCCGCCACAGCGCCGTGCAGTTGAGCGTCGGTGAAGCGGTAGGGGTCGAGACGGACGCCGTAGCCGAGTTCGGCGATCCGCTGTGCGTTGTCGTACTGGTCCCAGAACAGCGGGAGCACGATCATGGGCTTGCCGAAGTGGAGGCTTTCGGTGGTCGTGTTGTTGCCGCCGTGGGTGATGACGAGGTCGACGAGCGGGAGGATCCGCGTCTGCGGGAGGAACTCCGCGCCCCACATGGTGGGAGGCAGCTCGATCTCGTCGTGCAGCGGACCCTTGGAGACGATGTAGCGGTGCGGGGTGCGCGCCAGGGAGGCGATGATCCGGCGCATGAGGCCGACGTCGGCGGAGCCCAGGGAGCCCAGGCTGAAGTAGATCAGCGCGCTGCCCTCGGGCCGTTCGGGCCACTCCGGCGGCAGGGCGAACTCCTCGTCGGTCTCGCGGACCGAGGAGTCCAGCCGGTGCCAGGCAGGGCCCAGCGGGCGGGCTTCGGCGTAGTCGGCGATCTCCGGGTAGACGTACAGGTTCAGCTCGCCGTCGTGGATGAACTCCAGGTCGGGCAGCGGCCTCGCGCCCTGGTCCACGACCCAGGCGTTGAACTCGGACCAGAGCTCGCGATGCGTGCGGTCGTACTCGGCACGGAACTCGGCCCAGCCCGCACGGTCACCGGCCGGGTACCCGGAGAAGGGCGGGGGAATGTGTTCGCCCTTCACCTCCAGCGGGTTGCAGGAGACGATCCGTACGAAGGGCACGTCCGCCGTGGTCAGTGCGGGGAAGCAGACGACGTTGTCCTCGACGATCACGTCCGGCCGGACCCGGTCGACGATTCTCTTGAGCCGAGGTTCGCAGTACCGGGCGCCGGCGACCAGTTCCTCCCAGACCGGCCTGACCCACGTGCCCAACTGCTCGATCGTGGGCTTTTGGAACTCGGGGGCGGTCTCCCGTACGAAGTCCTTCCAGAACTGGCCCGCCTCCTGGGGCGTTTCGGGCGGCGGGGCCAGGTCGACCAGGTCCTCCTCGAAGCCGAGCGGGGCGAGCCTGCCCTTCCACGACGCCTCCGCCGCGAACACCACGCGGTGGCCCCGTCGGCGCAGTACGTCGCCTATGCCGACGCAGTTGTTGGTCGGGCCGTACGCGCTCTCCGGCGCGAAGAGGATGGTCAGGGGTCCGCTCAAGGGGTGTCTCCCGTCGTCTCGATCAGTACCGCGCTCTCCGGGGCCCACGACAGCGCGACGCGGGCGCCGGAGTTCACCGTGGCCGGGCCCGCCACGGTCAGCAGGACCGGCCGGTCCAGACCGGGGACCGTGACCGCGATCCTCGAGGAGCCGCCGAAGTAACTGATGTCCAACACCGTGCCGTGCAAGGAAGCGTCCGCCTCCCCGGCGGCGAGCCGGATGCTCTCCGGGCGTACGCCGACCAGCCCCGCCGTGTCACCGGCCGGGGCGGGCAGCACACCGACGCCGGGTACGTCGAGTCCGCCGGAGGGCAGCAGCCGTCCGCGGAAGAGGTTGTTGGCGCCGACGAAGCCCGCGACGAACCGGCCCCGAGGGTGCCGGTAGAGCTCGACGGGGGTGTCGACCTGCTGGACGCGCCCCCGGTCCAGGACGGCGATCCGGTCGGCGAGCGACATGGCCTCCTCCTGATCGTGGGTGACGACGAGGAAGGTGATGCCCACCTGGTGCTGGAGGCGCTTGAGCTCCAGTTGCATCTCGGCGCGGACCTGTTTGTCGAGCGCCGACAGCGGCTCGTCGAGCAGCAGCACACGGGGGCGTTTGACGATGGCACGGGCGAGGGCGACCCGCTGCCGCTGCCCGCCGGAGAGCTGGTGCGGCCGTCTGCGGGCCTGTGCTGTCAGCCCGACGGTGGCAAGGACTGCCGCGACCCGTTCGCCGATCTCCGCCCGGGCGAGCCCTTCCCGCGCCAGCCCGTACGCGATGTTCTTCTCCACGTTCATGTGCGGGAACAGCGCGTAGGACTGGAACATGAGGTTGACCGGCCGCCGGTGCGCGGGCACGCCCAGCAGGTCCCGGCCGTCCAGGGTGACCGTGCCGCTGTCCGGGGCCTCGAATCCGGCGAGGACGCGCAGCAGGGTCGTCTTCCCGCAGCCGCTCGGGCCGAGGAGGGCGAAAAACTCGCCCTCCTCGATCTCCAGGCTCACCCCGTCCAGGGCGGTGACCTCGCCGAACCGCCGGGTGACGGCATGGATACGGATCACAGCGCCTCCGTCAGCCGGCTGACGCGCTGGGCGGCGATCACCACGGTGAAGCTGACCGTGAGCAGCAGGGTGGCGAGCGCGTTGATCTCCGGGGTCACACCGAACCTGATCATCGAGTAGATGACGATCGGCAGAGTGGGATCTTTCGGTCCCGCGGTGAAGAAGGCGATGACGAACTCGTCGAGCGAGAGCGTGAACGTCAGCAGCGCGCCCGCCACGATGCCGGGGGCGAGGGTCGGCAGGGTGATGCGGAGGAACGTGGTGACCTCACCCGCGCCGAGGTCGCGTGAGGCCTCCTCCAAAGAGGGGTCGACATGGGCGATCCGGGTGCGCACGACGGCCGTGACGAAGGCGAGGCCGAAGACGGTATGGGCGAGCAGCACCGACTGCAGGCCGAGGGTGGCCGAGACGAGCGAGTGGAAGGCGAGCAGGCCGATCGCGAGCACGATGTCCGGCAGGACGGCGGGCAGCACCGACAGGGCGGGCAGCAGCCGCGACCGGCTCGCGTGGCGGGCGAGTCCCACGGCGAGCAGTGTGCCGAGGAGGGTGGACAGGGCGGTCGCGCCCGCGGCCACGATCAGCGTGTTGGCCAGGCCCCGCAGGACCTCGTCGTCGCCGGCCAGCGTGCCGTACCAGGCGGTGCTGAACCCGGACCACTGGTAGGGGCTGTCCGAGCGGTTGAAGGACATCACCACGAGCACCACGACGGGCGTGTAGAGGAACGCGTACGTCAACCACAGCGGGAGGAGCGTCGCCCGGCGCATCAGCGGCCGCCCAGCCGGCGCCCGGCCCAGGTCTGCGCCATGAGCAGCAGGACCAGGAACGCCATGAGGGCGAGGGCGAGCACCGAGCCGAACGGCCAGTCCCGTGCCGTGAGGAACTGGTCTCTGATCAGGTTGCCGACCATGACCGTGTGCCCGCCGCCCAGCAGTTCGGGGACGACGAAGTTGCCGAGGCTGGGCACGAAGACGAAGACGCAGCCGGTCAGCACGCCGGGCAGGGTGTGCGGGAGGGTCACGCTCCAGAACGTGCGGGCCGGGCGGGCGCCCAGATCGGCCGAGGCTTCGAGCAGCCGGGGGTCGACCCGCTCGATCGCCGAGTACAGCGGCAGCACCATCAGCGGGAGATAGGCGTAGAGCAGTCCGAGGACGACGGCGGGTTCCGTGTAGAGGAGCTTCAGCGGCCGGTCGATCACCCCGATGCCGGTGAGGGCCGAGTTGACCACACCTCGGCTGGACAGCAGCACGATCCAGGCGTAGGTACGGATCAGGAAGCTGGTCCAGAACGGCAGCACCACCAGGACCAGGGCGACCGTGCGCCATCTGCCGGGCAGCCGGCTGATCGCGTACGCGGTCGGGTAGCCGAGGAGGAGCGCGAGCAGCGTGGTGACGGCGGCGATGCGCAGCGAGTCGGTGAGGACACCGACGTAGAGGGGGTCGGTGAGCCGCGCGAAGTTCTCGCCGGTACGTCCGTCCTCGTACGCGATCCCGCCGAAGCGCCCGCGCCGGAAGACCGTGTAGCCGAACAGCAGGGCCAGCGGCAGCAGGAGCAGGACGGCCAGGTAGGACAGGCCAGGGCCGAGCAGGACGAGACGGGCTCGCACGTGTGGTCTTGCCGCCGCCTTCCCCCGGCGGGCCATCAGCCCGCGGTGACTTCCGTGACGATCCGGGTGTACGCCGCCGCGTCGTCCCCGAGGTCGACGACGGACTCCCCCTCGAGCAGTTGCCCGGGGGGCATGGCGAGTGCGGGGTAGCTCTTCAGCAGCGCCGGGTCGAGTTCGGCCATGGCGGCGGTGTTGGGGACCTTGTAGAAGATGTTCGAGGCGACCCAGGAGTGCACCTTCGCGTCGAGGACGTAGTCGATGAAGGCGTGTGCCGCCTCCTTGTTCTTCGACGACTTGAGGATGACCATCGTGTCGGTCCAGAGGTCGCTGCCCTCCTTGGGGACGACGAAGCCGATCCTCTTGTCGTCGGTCGGGCACCAGCCGTCCCAGGCCTCCGCCAGCACGGCCTCCCCGGAGGTGAGCCGGTCGCCGAACGTGGTGTCGTCGTAGGCGAGGAGCCCGTCCTTCGCGGTGAGGAGCAACTTCTTGACCTGGGCGAGCTGTTGCTTGTCGGTGGTGTTCACCGAGTAGCCGAGCGCCTTCTGCGCGGGGAGGAAGAGCCAGCGTTCGGTCTTCAGCATGGTGGCCTTGCCCTTGACCGCGGGGCGCGGCTTGAGCAGGTCGTTCCAGCTATCGGGGGTGTGGCCGACGAGGTCCTTGCGGTAGCAGAGCCCGGTGGTGCCCCAGGTGTACGGGACGGAAATGGCGTTGCCCTTGTCATGGGCGAGCCGGGCGGCGAGCGGGTCCAGGTTCTTGAGGTGCGGGACCAGATCGTGGTGGATGGGTTCGAGCAGCCCCTGCGCCGCGAGTGCCTGCGCGTACTGGCCCGATACGAACGCCACGTCGATGCCGCTGTCGGCGGAGGCGGTCAGTTTGGCGACGATCTCCTCGTTGGTGCTGTGCTTGGCGACGGTCATGGGCGTGCCGACGGCCGACTTGAACCGGGCGGGGAGGTCCTTCGGCATATAGCCGTCCCAGTTCGAGACGGTGAGCCGCTGCTTGCTCAGATCGGCCTCGGGGTCGAGCGACGCGGAGGCGGCGGGGCCGCTTCCGCCCGGTTGGCCGTCGCCGCCGCATGCGGGGAGAAGGAGCGCGAGGACGGCAGCCGTCGCCGCCATGGACACGTGCCTGAACCTCAGTGCGCCTAACACGCCACTCCCTTGCTGTCGCTTGCTGTCGAGATCAGCCGGCTGAGCGTGGGTCGTGCCCGGTTCGCCGAACGGCTCGCGGGCAGGCATCGGTTTCCGGAGTTTCGCACTATTGGCATGCACCGGGCAAGACGGCCGTTTCGTCCGGCCTCGTTCTTGTCCTGTGCGGACGGAGGAACCGCGCCCGGGCACGCAAGCTAGCTATATTGTCTAGAAGTAGAATTTTCGTTGATGATGTGAGCGCGGGACGCGGGCCATGCCTCAGGGCGACGGTGTGCAGGCGATCCGGGCGACGGGAACAACCTTCGAGAAAGCGGACCTCACCCCATGACCACCACCCCCTCCACCACTACCGGGACGCTCGCCGACCCCGACACCCCCTTCGCGGTCGTCGACGTACACAAGACGCTGCGCAACATCGACCGCCTCGCGGCCAGGGCCGACCGCCTCGGCGTCGCCTTGCGGCCGCACGTCAAGACGGCCAAGAGCCTTGACATCGCCGCCCTTGTGCACGGCGGCTCGCCCCACCCCGTCACCGTCTCCACGCTCGCCGAAGCCGAGGCGTTCGCCGACGGCGGCTACACCGACATCACCTACGCCGTCGGCATCGCCCCCCATAAACTCCCCCGCGTGATCGCGCTGTTGCGCCGCGGTGTCACCCTCCGCGTCCTGCTGGACAGCACCGAGCAGGCCGCCTTCGTCGCGGAAGCCTCCCATCGGGAGAGCATCAGCATTCCCACCCAGATCGAGATCGACTGCGACGGCCACCGCGGCGGGCTCAAGACCGACGCCCCCGTCCTCGTCGCCATCGCTCGCACCCTGCACGACGCCGGATGCCTGGATGGTGTGCTGACCCACGCGGGCGAGTCCTACTTCGCCCACTCCGCGGAGGAGCAGCGGCTGGCGGCGAAGAACGAGCGCGACACCGCCGTCGCCGCCGCCGAGAAGCTGCGCGCCGCCGGGCTGCCGGTGGCCACCGTCAGCGTCGGCTCGACGCCCACCGCACACGCCGCCGAGGAGCTCACCGGCGTCACCGAACTACGCGCGGGCAACTACGTCTTCTTCGACCTGGTCATGGCCGGTCTCGGAGTGTGCCAGGTCGACGACCTCGCGCTGTCGGTCGTCGTCACCGTCATCGGACATCGTCCCGAGTACGGCTGGATCGTCACCGACGGCGGCTGGATGGCGATGTCCCGCGACCGCGGCACGGCGGCGCAGCCGCAGGACCAGGGGTACGGCCTGGTCACCGACCTGGCGGGGGATCTGATCCCCGGCCTGGTCATGAGTGCCGCGAGCCAGGAACACGGCACCATCACCGCCCGCGACGGCGCCACCCTGCCCGACCTGCCCGTCGGCACCCGGCTGCGCGTCCTGCCCAACCACGCCTGCGCCACAGCCGCCCAACACCGCGGCTACCACGTCATCGACAGTGGCCGGACGGCGACGGACGCACCCGTCGTCCAGGCCGTCTGGGACCGCATCAGCGGCTGGTGACCAGCCGGCAGCCGGGCGCGAGACCGAGGGATCAGCGACCGGCGAGGTCGGGGGAGCGGTGGCGGACGGGACTGACCGACTCGAGTGCCGCGCCCAGCCGCAGGACGGTCGTCTCGTCGAACCAGCGGGAGACGAGCTGCACACCGATCGGCAGGTCGCCGGCGGCCCCGAACGGCAACGACAGCGCGGGCAGCCCGGTGAGGTTGAACGGCACGGTGGCGCGCATGATGCCGCTCGCCGGTACCGTCCGCTCCCCGACCCGGAACGTCCGCTGCGCATGGGGCGGGGCCGGTACGGGGCACACGGGGCACAGCAGCGCGTCGTAGCGCTCGAAGTATCCGGCGAACAGCGAACTGAGCGCCTCAACTCGCTGTTGCGCGGCGATGTAGTCGTCCAGCGACACCTCCGGAGCGTCGATCGTGTGTTGCATGGCGATGTGCAGTTCCAGTTCGCGACCGGCGGCCACTCGTCGAAAGTACGGCCCCGTCTCCGCGGCGAACAGGATGGCGCTCAGCTCGGTCCCGTCCACCGCCTCCAGGGTTTCCAGCGGAGCGGGTTCGACGGTGCAGCCGGCTTCGCGCAGCGCATCGGCCGCGGCCGAGACCGTGGCCGCCACCTCACCGTCCACGGGACCGAATCCGGGCTCGGCCATCCAGCCGACGCGCAGCCCTGCCAACTCCTTCGGGGGGTCGGTGGGGGGCGGTGAATGCCGCACCTCACCATCCGCGCCATCGGGTCCGGACAGTAGGCGCAGCGAGGTCGCGATGTCCCGCACGCTGCGCGCCATCGGGCCGACGTGCCAGTAGCGACGGGGAACGTCCGGCCAGTGCCCGGTGATCGGAATTCTGCCCCGGGTCGCCTTCAGGGCGACGATCCCCGTGTCATGCGCCGGGCCACGCACCGAGATGGCGATATCGCTGCCCAGCCCGAGCGGTGACATCGCGGCGGCGATCGCGGCCGACTCGCCGCCGCTGGAACCGCCCGGTGTTCGTTCCACATCCCAGGGGTTGCGGCACCGGCCGATGAGCAGGTTGTCGGTTTCGGTCCAGTAGGAGAACTCGGGCAGGTTCGTCTTGGCCAGCGGAATGGCACCGGCTGCCCGAAGCCGCGCCACCGCGGTCGCGTCCGCCGCCGCGACATGGTCGCGGAACAGCACGGAGCCACGCGTGGTCACCACGCCCTCGACGTCCAGCGCGTCCTTGACCGTGAACGGCACACCGTGGAAGGGCCCGAGCGGGGCACCGGCCGCGACCGACTCATCGGCGGCGCGTGCCGTGGCGAGCGCCTGCTCGGTGAGCACCGTCATCATCGCGTTGAGCCGTGGGTTGACCTCGTCGATCCGGTCCAGATGCGCCCGCATCACCTCGACCGCCGACACCTGCCGTGTCCTGATCAGCTCGGCCAGCTCGGTCGCGTCACGGTAAATGGACCTGTCGATACTCATCCAACCTCCATGTGCTGCTGGGGATGTCAATACTGCGTCTGGTCAGCTCATGCGCTTCTCGAACCGAGGGGTGGGCACGGCCGGATTCGACGCGGGTGTGACCGGCGGTTGACGGAACACCCTTGCGAGGATGCCGAGTTGGGTGTCGATCGCGGCGAGAGTCCGCATGGCCACGGCCGCTTCCGGCCCCGGCCCCGGCCCCGGTGGACCGGCCTTCGCCGGTGGATTGGGTCCGGGGGCGCCCTGTGGTGCCGGTCGGCGGCCGATGGCGCGGCGTATGGCGAGTGCGTGCGCCGCCACCTCCTCGCGCCGCCGGCCCAGGCTCGGGTCGTCGGCGAGCGTGTCCGGCGCGGAGGTGATGGCGGCGGTGAGATCACCAACAGGTCCGGCACAGCGCCGCAGGGCCGCCACGGCACGCAGCGCCCCGAGCGCCCCGATGCGCCGCCGTCGCCGTGCGGACGGCGCGTGGGGGAGGGGCAGCGCGGCGAGGATCCGCAGCGGTGCGGTGGTGACCTCCAGTTGCTCGACCCGGTGGCGGAAGCGGGCCCGGGCCAGATGGACGGCCCGGCCGTCGTGCCAGTCGGCTTCCAGCAGCTCGATCAGGGCGGCCAGCGTGGTGGCGGTGCGGGCCCGCACCGCCGAGGAGGTGCGGATCGGCAGCACCAGCCAGGACGCCGTGACACCGATGACCGCGCCGACCGCGATCGCCGCCAGCCGGGTGCGCAGCAAGTCCCCCGGGCTCTGCCCGAACCAGTCGTAGAGGAGCGACAGCACAGCCGTGACGCAGCCCGCCCAGTACGCATAGCTCAACTCCCGCAGCCAGGTGCCCACCGTCAGCACTGCGAAGATCAGCACCACCACGGTGTCCGACCGGGGTCCGAACGATCCGGTGACCGCCCCCGCCACCACCGTGCCGGCCGATGCGCCGACCGTTCGCCACGCCCCCTTCACCAGCACATCCGCACGGCTTCGCGCACCGCTGGAGACCAGGAACGCCGTGAGGACCACCCAGGCCCAGTGGTCCGGCCACAGCATCCGGCCCGCGGTGAACGCCGCGGCCAGCGCGGCCGCCATCTGCAATGCCATCCGGGTGCCGGCCGGTATCCCGCGGCGCGCCGGACCGGCTGCCGTGACCACCTGGGCCGCCGGTGGCCTGCCGACGAGGCCGATACGTTGCGCCACCCACATCAGCAGCGTCCCCCAGGCGACCGCGACCAGTGCCATCACCGCCGCCCACCCGGTCCGCTCGTGCCCGCCCACGGCCCCGGTGCCACCGGGCACGACCAGGACGGCGACCAGCGGCAATGTGACGAGAGTGCCCACCCGTGCGGCGCGGAGTCCGAACCGCCGCAACCAGATCGACCCGGCCATGGCCAGGACGAACACCACGTCACCCACCTGGGGATGGCGCTGGATCAGCGTGGTCAGCTCCGTTCCGCCGGCCGCCGCGCATGGCAGCACGGCGCATGACAGGAGCCGGTCCGTCCGGTCCAGGACCCGCTGTATCCGGCCGAGAGCGGAGGCGATCACGACGCACTGCACGATGCTGTCCACGTGCAGTCCTGCCTTCTGCTCGATGAGCAGCGCACAGCCGTACGCACCGAGCACGGTGGCCATGGCCACGGCGGTGGCCCGCAGGTGCATCCACGTCGGGTCGAAGCGCGGTGTCCGGCGCAGCGGCATCGAAAACGTAAGCATTGCGTAGCATCACCGCCGATGGAATATGGGAGATCGGGCCTTCAGATGCCGTCCGATTCGCCCGGAGGCTGAGCGCGGAGCGCCCCGCGGAAGGGCTCAGCCTCAACAAGTGCAGCATCCTCGGCCACTTGCGGCGCAACGGCCCCATGTCGGCCGGTGCCCTCGCCGCCGCCGACCGTCAGCAGCCGCAATCCCTGACCCGGGTCTTCGCCGAGCTCCAACGCGACGGCCTGATCAGCCGTACGCGTGACACCCGCGATGGCCGACAGCAGGTGCTGGCGATCACGCAGTCTGGCGACGAGGCCCTCGACCGCGACATGGCACAGCGCGACGCATGGCTCGACATCGCCCTGGCCGACCTCAACGAGACCGAGCGCCAGGTCCTCTTGCTCGCCGCCCGCCTGATGGACCGCCTGGCCGACTCCCCGGCCGTTCTGCCCGGCGGCTGACACCGTTCGGCCGGCGAGGCGGCGACGATTCGCGGGCACGGCGGGGGCGAACACCGCGAGGGAGGGGTCAAGTTACCTCTCCGTCGGCGCTCAAGTGCCGTGACTCCGGCGGAAGTTCTGCAAGCAAGATCGAATAGCTGCTTTAATTGGGGTAGCTGATCGTGAGTCCCGGCCCTCGGAAGGCAGCCATGGTGTCCCCCGTCCTCTACCACTCCCGCTCCCGTTCCGACGTCCCGTTCGAGGCTGCCGCCGACGCCGGCGTTCTCCGCGTCATGTCCGACTCCCGTACTCCGGTGTTTCTCACCGTGCACGCACGCGGCCGACGCAGGTACGGCTACTGGCAGCCGTACGACCATGCCGCCGACAGGGGAGGCTGCTACGTCGCGCTGCCCACCCCCGTATGCGACAGGCTCTACTCCCAGGGGCGGATCGCCCTCGGTGATCCCCTCGTGGACCCGGGCAAGACCACGTACCGCGTCTGGCCCGCCCATGACCCGGTCGCGCCGGTGCGCATCCCGGTGGCACCCCTGCCCGCCGTGGCGGCGGCACAGATACTTGCCGCGTGAGACTCCGGCGTCTTCCCTGTCGGCCCGCCCGGTCGGAAACGTTGGCCGTCAGGCTTGCACGGTGGGCCGGACGACGATTTCGCTGATGTCGACGCCGGCGGGCTGCTCGATCGCGTAACCGATCGCGGACGCGATGGCGGAGGGCGGGATGGCAATCTCGTCGCGCTGTCGGGCTGCCGCCGCCGCTGCCTCGGGGCTCGCCCCCTTGCCGACGCCCTCGGTGTTGGTGAACCCGGGGGAGACCAGGGTGACTCGCAGATGGGGTCCCGACTCCTGCCGCAATCCCTCGGTCAGCACCTTCACCGCCGTCTTGGTGGCCGCGTAGACGGCCTGCGGGGACTTCACGACGTAGGCCGCGGTGGAGGCGATGTTGACGAACTGGCCGGAGCGCTGCCGTCTGAAGAGGGGAAGTGCCGCTCCGATACCGTTCAGCAGGCCGGTGATGTGTGTCGCGACCATCGCGTCCCAGTCGTCCCGGCGCAGTTCGTCGAACGGTGACACCGCCATCGTGCCGGCGTTGGAGACCAGGACATCGAGCCGGCCGAACCGGTCGACCGCCGTATCCGTGAGGCGCACGAGGTCCTCGCGGCGCGTCACGTCGATGACCGTCCCCACGGCCGAGCCGCCCCGCGCCGTGATCTGGTCGACCACCGCGTGCAACCGGTCTTCCCGTCGGGCCCCGAGCACGAGCCGGGCGCCCTTCTCGGCGAGGTGGATCGCCGTCGCCGCTCCGATGCCGCTGCTGGCGCCCGTGATCACTACGACCTTGCCTTCGACACCTGACATGATCAACGTCCTTCCAAGGGGGATGTGTACACGTCGGCCATGGCCTACAGTGGAACTGGGGGCGTCCCCACTTACGTGACGAGAGGCTAAGTGGGCGGCCCTCCGTTTAGCAAGTGAAGGGGACCGGAGGGGAATGGCGATCACTGATGGCCGACAGCGCGCAGCGCCCGTTGCGAGCCGACGCGCGGCGTAACAGAGACAGGATTCTCGCGGCCGCGGTGCGCATGTTCGCCGAGGAGGGGCTGGATACGCACCTGGAACGCATCGCCAAGGAGGCGGGTGTGGGCAGCGCGACGCTGTACCGGAACTTCGCCACCCGTGAGGCTCTGATCGAGGCGGTCTACCGCAACGAGGTGGCTCAACTGTGCGACGCCGTCCCCGAGCTGCTCGCGGAGAAGCCGCCCTACGAAGCCCTGCGCGCTTGGACACGCCTCTTCCTGGACTACGTCACCGCGAAATTCGGCATGGTCGACGCCTTGCGCGCCATCGCCGCCGGGGGAAACAACCCCTACGGCCACAGCCGGGAGATGATCCAGGTCGCCATCACCGCCCTGATGGACGCGTGTGCAGCCGCCGGGACGATCCGTACCGACATCAGCCCCACCGATATGGGCGCCGCCCTCGAAGGCATCGCCGTCACCTCGGGCATGCCCGAACACCGGGAGCGGGCCGAGCGCCTACTCGACCTCACCCTGGACGGACTGAGAGTCCGTCCGTGATGGCGCGGGCTCGGAGTCTCGATGCGACAGCGGTTCGGGAGGCACCGGGCCGTCGCCGCCGAGCCGTCGGCCCACTGGCCCGGTTCGTGGTCAGGGGGCCAGCGGGCGGCGGCCGCTTTCACCGGCGAGGTGAGCCCTTGAAGAGGGTCTAGAACAGGCGGTTCAGGCGGAGCGACAGGTAGCAGCCGCCGGCGCGGCCGTCGGTGTCGTCGCTCACGGTCACGGGGTGGCCCTCGTAAGCCGTGTCGTAGGTGTCCTTCGGGCGGTAGTTCTTGCACTGGCCTGAGGCGTCGGCGCCGCCGTCGCCGTAGAACTGCACGTCGAGGCCGACGTCCCCGCGGCCGGACAGGGCGAAGGTGAGGTTGCACCAGCCCGCTCGGCCGTCGGTGTCCACCCGGATGTTGTCGCCGAAGGTCTTGAACGGCTTGATCGGGATCGTGTGCGTGCCGCCGTTCTGGCACTGGCTTTCGTCGCTGCCGGGCTCTGCCACCCAGGTGTAGGTGGCGGTCAGGCCGGCGAGGGAGTTCGACGGGTCATAGATGCCGAAGGCCAACTGGCAGCCGCCCGCGCGGTTGTCGGTGTCCAGGCGGATGGCAGTGGTCCAGTCGGGAGCGGTGACCCACCGCTCCGGCGGGTTCGTCGGCCCGTCGCACTGGCCGTCACCGTCGGGGTAGAAGCGAACGCCCAGTTCGGGTGAGGCGTTGGCCGAGGATGACGCGGCGTTGGCCGAGGTGGCCGTCAGGCCGGTCACCATCAGTAACCCGACCGCCAGCGCGGACGCCAGTCGGGCTGATCTGCTGCCCAGCTTCAGCTTTCTCACGTGTGTCTCGCCAGGATGTCTTCGGTTGATCCCGAAAAGGTGCTGAATCGTTCCATGAGCGTGAATGATCATCACTGCGTTCCTGATCGGCGAGATGGAACAGAGAGGGACAGAGGAGAACAGAGCGGTGCAGAGGGAAACTGAGGTGGATCAGGCGGGGAAGGCGGAAAGGAGCGGAGCCCTCCAAACCTGGCCGCCGCGCTGGCAGTGCGCGGCGGCGACGGCAGAATTATCCAGGGCGCATAAGGGCGGGCGGCAAGCTCCATGTCGGCCAGCCATGGCCGGCCGGCGCCCGGTGTGCGGCCGTGATGGACAGGCTCAGGCGGGCAGCTTCGTGTCGACGACGAAGCTGATCTCGATGACCTGGCCGGGGAAGGTCAGTTCAGTGACGCCGAGGACCGTGCTGACCGGGCGGTGGTCGCCGAAGTACGCCAGGTTGCCCTCGGCGGTCGCCGCGGCGCGCTGTAGCAGGTTCACCACGTACAGGGTCTGCGAGACGACCTGGTTCCGGGTGACGCCGTAGTGGTCCAGGACCTTGTCCAGGTTGATGTAGGTCTGCTCGAGCTGGGCCGCGAAGTCGCCCGCGTAGCGGAACTCACCCGTCTCGTCGAGCGAGAGCTGTCCGGATACGTGGATGAGATCGCCGGACTTGATCGCCTGCGAGTAGCCGAAGTCGCTCTCGGCCGGCACGTTGTGGTTGAAGACATCGTTGGTGGCCAATGGTGCTCGCCCCTTCTGTCTTGCTCTCTTGTAGTTACTGGGAAACTTTAGGAGAGTGGTAGCCTACCTGGAAGAACGCACTTTTCGGTGACTGGGGAACCTGATGGTGACCAAGCAACTGCTCAAGGGCCTGCCCGAGGACGCGGACCTGAGGCGCGCGGACTCGCTGGCGCGGGAGATCTTCTCGGACGTCGCCAATAAATGGGCGTTCCTGATCATCGAGGCGCTCGGTGAGCGCACTCTGCGCTTCAGTGAGTTGCGGAAGGACGTCGAGGGCGTCAGCCATAAGATGCTCACCCAGAACCTGCGCATGCTGGAGCGCAACGGTCTGGTCGAGCGGAAGGTGCACCCCACCGTGCCGCCCCGGGTCGAGTACACCCTCACCGAGGCGGGCCGGGCCCTGCGCGCGACGGTCGACGGCATGTGCGGCTGGACCCACACCTATCTCGGTCATATCGAGGACGCGCGCCGTCGCTTCGGCGCCTGACGGGCGCTCAGCAGCACGCCCCCGGTGGCGTAGTGGCAAAGCTCTGCTTCGAGTCCTCACCCGAGTTCAAGGAGCGCGTATGACGATCACTGTCCGACCGGGAAGCACCGTGATGTTCACCGGCGATTCGATCACTGACTGCCAACGGCTGGAGAGCGAGGACGGCCTGGGGTTCGGCTACCCGCTGCGCGTCGCGGGCGAGTGGGGACTCCGGCACCCGGACCGGCCCGTGACCTGGCTGAACACCGGGATCGGGGGCAACAAGGTGATGGACCTCGAGGCCCGCTGGCAGACAGACGTACTCGACGCGCGCCCGGACGTGGTGTCCATCCTCGTCGGGGTCAACGACATGGGCTGGCACACGCTGGACCCGAAGGGCTACGTGATCCCCGTGGAGGAGTTCGAAGC
Organism: Streptomyces sp. CY-1; assembly: GCF_047218265.1. NCBI lineage: Bacteria > Bacillati > Actinomycetota > Actinomycetes > Kitasatosporales > Streptomycetaceae > Streptomyces > Streptomyces sp. CY-1. The sequence goes on along the minus strand of NZ_CP178393.1, from coordinate 383,394 downwards.
CGGTTATGACCGCCTGCTCGCGCCCCTCGCCGAGGCGGGCACGAAGCTGATCCTCATCGAGCCGTTCCTCCTGCCGATTCACGGCGTTGTCGAGGCCGGTGCCGGTGTCGTGCGCATCGGAGAGGAAGAGCGCAAGGAATGGCGCACCGACCTGGACCCGAAGATCCAGGTCGTGCGCGAGCTCGCCCGCAGGTACGGCGCGCAACTGCTCGCCGCCGACGGCATGTTCGCCGAGCTCACCGCGACGACCGGGCCGGAGTACTGGGCCGCGGACGGCGTACACCCGACACCGGCCGGTCACGCGGCACTGGCGGCGGCCTGGCTGCGCCTGGTCGCGTGAATCCCGAACGCCAGGGCGCCGCCACCCGTGCTCAACAGGTCGACTATGTCGATGAGATACCTCTCGGCGGCGCCTGGCAGATAGAACAGCAACCCCTCGGCCAGCCAGACGCTCGGTGCGGCCTTGTCGAAGCCGGCGTCGGTCAGCGCTCCGACCCAGTCGGCGCGCGGATCGATCGGGATCGGTACGCGCGCCGCCTTCGGGGTGGCCGACAGCCCGCCGAGCACCTGGTGCTTGAACGGGGGGGTACCGCGCTGGACTTGAAATGGAGCGGGGGACGCCCGAAGGCGATCAGTGAGCGGGTACACGAGCACATCCGCCTGATCGACAGGACGTCCCCCGTGAACTGGAACATCGTCGCCTTCCTGCGCGACGGCACGGTCTCCTGGTAGGCCACAACCAGAGAAGGAGCCTTCGCTTTTCGGATCAAGGTCTGGACCCTGCGGCAGGTGAAACGCGCAGGTCAGTCCCTCGCGGCGTCGCGCTCGAGGAGCTGAAACTGAATCCCCTCCGAGGTGTCGGGCCGGGAGAAGGCATTGAGGTTGCCGTCGATCGCCACGGGCTGAGGAGCGACGAATTCGACGCCGAGGCCACGAAGCGTCTGCATGATCTTGGTGATGCTGTCGTCGACCTCGACTGCGATGTGCTCGATGCGAGCCTGGTCGCCGTCGCCGAGACGGCGCCGGCGGGCCTCGCTGGTGGTGGGTTCGATGAGCTCGATACGAGCCCCGTCACCCACCCGGTAGAACGCGGCTTTTACATTGCGTTCGGGCACCTCGCGTTCGAACTCGAGGGTGAGACCGAGGCTTTCAAGGAATTTCTTCGCGCGGAACAGGTCGTCGACAACGACACCGATATGGTCAATGCGCTTGAGCATGAGCGTGTGTGTCCCTTCAGGAGGTCCGCGATGCGATGGGGTTCGGGGCGGCCTGCGTGCGGTGCAGTTGGGCAGCCGTCAGAATCAGAATGACCACCAGGAAGAGCCAGCCGACCGGGTAGCCGGTGGCGCCGACGAGCGCGCCGAACAACGGTGGCATGGTGGCGGCGATGATCTGATTCAGGGTGATCGCGAAGCTGATTGTGGAGGCGACCGCATGCTGGGGGGCGATGTCGGTGACCTGTACGAGGTAGAGCGGGTACCAGCCGACGCTGAGCAGGCCCAGCAGCGTGCAGAGCGTGTAAGCAAGCACGCGGGGCGAGCCGGGGGTCAGCACGCTGAGTGCAGTGATCGGGATCGTGGAGAAGGCGAGAAGCCACTTCAGGGAGCGCATCCGCATGCCGGGCCAGAAACGGTCACTGATCCAGGCGAGACCGATCCGGCCGGCGATCCCGGCAGCCTGGGCCACCGAGTACATGAAGCCCGCCGTGACAATCGGGATGCGCAGGTGATCGTTGAGGAAGATCAAGATCTGCACGGAGAACACGTACTGGAACGCGGCCAAAGCGAGCCCGGCGATGAGAAGCGAGCGGACAGCCCTGTCGCGCACGAGGCCGAGGATCAAGCGGCGCAGGTTTACCGGCGTCTTTCGCGCACTCGTAGTGGCGTCACCTGTCTGGCGGTAGAAGGTGGCGAAGACCACGCCCCCGAGGATGCCGGCCGCTCCCTGGACGATCATGGCTGCGGTCCAGCTTCGGTGCAGGGCGACGGCGGGCAGGATCGCCCCGGCGATGGAGGCGCCGATCGGCAGACCGGCTTGGCGTATACCAGTGGCCATACCTCGTAGGCCGGGTTCGAACCATCGGGTGATGGCTCGCTGCCCGCCAGGCAGAATAGACCCGTAGAAGGCGCCCATCACCAGGATGAACAGCAGCAGCACAGGGTAATTGCGACCCGCGGCAGCGGCGATGAACGCCGTGATGCCCATGGCGAACATCGTAAGAGAGACGACCCAGCGCTCTCCGTAGCGGTCGATGGCCCGCCCGATGATCAGCATCGAGGTGATCGGCCCAGCCTGGATCGCCGTGGCCGCGAGAGCAGCGGTGGCCGCGGACAGGTGATAGGTGTCCTTCCAGAACGGCAGCAGGACACTGACGCCGGAGTAGACGATCGAGCCAGAAGTCAGCGCGGTAACGGCTACGGCAAGCACGACCCACTTGTACGACCCCGTTGAGTGGACAGCTCGCTCGGCGGGCGCCGCCTCGCCGACCTCTCGCGCCGTCACGCGCCGGGCTCCGATTGCCTGGAGGCCAGGTTCCCCAGATGGGCCAACAGCGGGATGTTCATCAGGTTCAGCAGGACGAGGTTCTGGCTCGTGGGGTTGTCGAAGTGGTGCAGCGACCAGGCCGGGACGAGCAGAAGGTCCCCGAGACTCAGATCGGTTGTCTCGCTGGTGTCGTGGAAGGTGACAGTGCCGGTGCCGGCTTGCACGACGAACAGGTGATACCAGGTATGCGCGTGCGGGGTGGTGTTCTTCCCAGCGGGGATGACCTGGTAGGCGACGGCGACATCACGGATGATTTCGGCGCTGCCGTTCGGCAGGGACAGGGCGAGTGTGCCGCGTTCGGGGTGCTCCGTGTCGCTGAGCCGGCCGGAGGTGTCCGCCCACCGCCACACCACTGGCTCGGGCGGCAGGGTGTCGTAGCGCTTTTTGAAGTCAGGGTATGGAAACTGACTGCCGCTGCCGATCGGCACGGGAATCATCCTCCTCGATGATCGTGAGTTGCTGCCACATGTCGCACACGGCGGCGTTCGCCTCGTCGGTGAATCGCGACTTCTGCCCGTCCCTGGGCAGGTAGTACGTGTAGTACCGCGGTCCTTCGACGGGGTATCCGACAGCCCATACACCTGTGAGCGGCGTCCCGGCCTTGGCGATGACGCGGCCGCTGGGGGTAATGTCCACACCGCCCGGCTCGTAGGAGCCGTTGCCATAGGGACGGATCAAACCGCGTGCCAGCAGGCGGGCGGTCAGCGGGGAACTGTCCGTCTCGGGGTGGAACAAGTCCAGGCGCGCCGCCACCAAGGCGTCGGCGTGCCGGACGGTGGGGCCCTTGGTGAAGTCGGTTTCAACGGTGAACCGGGCCGTCTCAGGGTCGGGGATGACACGGCAGCCCGGTCCTCCGGCCAGATCGACCACACCAGCGTTCATCAGGGCGAGAAGTTCGTAGTTGCGGCGGCGGGGCGGCCCGAACGAGATCCTGTTCATGAGCGGCACCCAGCGAGTGTTGAACACCCGATGCGAATCCGGTGTCAGGCCGGAGAACTCGACGGCCTCGCGCAGGCTGGCGCGGATGTCTCGGATGGCGTCGGTGGCAGCTTTGACAGGGCTCGTCCGGTTTCCTTCCTCGGCGTGCTTCAGGTCCTCGGTGACGAACGCCGTGAAGAAGGCGCGGAAGGAGTCCAGATCCCTGAAGCTCTTGCCGGCCAGCGGGTCGACGATGGCGTCGACGGCGGCCTGATCGGCCGCCGCGAATTCGTACTGGTCGGGCCGGATATGACGTTGCTCCAGTGTGGAGCGGTAAACGTAGCCCATTTCTCGAAGTAGTAGCGGTGCGGCTTCCGCCTCGAAGTCGATCTGCGTGCTGCCGCGCTCCCGCCCCGCATGCTCACGCAAACCGCGTATGGCATCGAGGGTTAAGAAGTGCGGCTGGTAGGCGCCGGCGAGGCCCTTCTGGTTGATGCCGCGTGCGGCGGCGGGCAGGCACTGACGGGAGAACAACAGGATGCTCGGCTCGCGCCCGGACGGTAGGTAGCGCATGTCGTGGCCGTCGCCCTCGAAACGTCCGCCCCTGCCGATGGTGAGGTGAGCGATGACGTCGTGGGCGGTCAGTCCGAAACCCTGCACGGCCACCGTAGCTCCGGGGGCGATGCGCCCAAGCTTGTCGACCGGGTAGCAGTCCGCCAGGTAGGCGAGGCGGTCGTTGCGGCCCTGGTGTTCGCTGACGAAATTCTCGAACCGGATGTCCTCGTCGGTGGGGGTGCGCCGGCAGTGCCCGGTGGCGAGGAACAGGAAATCGGAGGGAATCTCGTAGCCGTCCTCGGTCCGCACCACGTACCTGCCGGGCGGGGACAACTGCTCCATGTCGATGGCGCGAGCCTGATGGTGCACCACTCGCACGCTCGCGGGCAGCGAGCTGATGGTGTGGTCGGACACGAAGGAGAGATACTCACCGAGCAAGTTGCGCGGCAGGTAGTCGTGTGGCCCGATCGGCTCCCCAGATGCCTCGCCAGTGCGGTAGTAGCCACCTGCGAAGCGGCGGTAGTCAACCTGCTGGGCCCAATCGGTGAACGACGGGCCGCTACCGTCGGGGAACATGGTGAGCTGGCTGGCGAGCGTGTTGGTGAGCAGATACTCGGGCTGTCGGTTGGAGTGTGCCCCTTGCCCGGTGTCGCCGGGGTCGACGAGGTGGACGTCCAGCTCAACGTCCTCGGGGAGCTGGTGGGCTCGCTGGGCGATGTGCTGGAGGATGCCGAGGCCGCGCGGCCCCATCCCGACAATCGTGACCTGAACAGCCCTCACGAGATCACCCGCTCGCTCAGCTCCAGCTCCGCCGGGTCGGTGTACGGGGCTATGGGCTCCTCGTGCAACCGCACCCAGCGGGGGGCGTCCTCTACCTGAGGGAAGCGGGTGGCGACCTGAGGATCATGACCGGGGATGATGTGGTCGACGCCGTCCGCCAGATCTTCGACGGTCTCGTACGCCTCGACCATGGAGGCGAGGTGGTCGAGGATCGGGAACGGGGCCCGGCGACGGATGTTGGCCCACAGGTGCGACGAATCGCTCGCCAATACCACCCAGCCACGCTTCGTGTGAACGCGTACCACTTGAAGGCCGGGGGTATGCCCAGGGGCCGGGTGCACCTCGACGCCGGGCACAATCGTCGCCGGGCCCCGGTGCAGGGTGAGGCGCTCGTCGAACAGCAGCCGAATCGCCGCGTTCACATCCTCCGCCTCGAAGGGGCGGCGGGGTGCGGCATGGTGCATGGCGCGGCCGGTGCAGAACGCGAGCTCCCGCTCTTGGAGATGAACGCGAGCCGTGGGGAAGGCGGCGAGGTGACCGGCGTGGTCCCAGTGCATGTGCGTGATCAGCAGATGCGACACGTCGGTGGGGTCGATGCCAAGACCGGCGAGGGCCTCGACGGGGTGATGAAGTTGCTCGCGGCCACGCCGCGCCCCCGTGTGGGCGGCAAACCCGGTATCGACGACAATCACCTGATCCTGACCTCGGATGACCCAGATGTAGAAGTCGAACCCGGCCGGAGTGTCGGTGGCGCAGCGGTCGTCGGCGAACAGGAAGTTCTCCCGCGCGAGTCGCCCTCTCTGAGTCCCGAACCTGAGTGCGAGGAGTTCGTGGGTTGGCAGCCGGCTCACGCGCCCACCACCGCCAGTTCACGAGCCTCGGGTGCCGGGAGCGGAAGCTCGTCCTCGAAGAAGAACTTCTCCGCCCCGAACGCCGGGATGAGCTGGTCGAACCAGGTCGCGTTCGGATCGTATTCGGCGTAGAACGGCCGGCGGGCCCAGTCCGCGTTACGCCCCTGAAGGAGCTGAAGGGCGAACACCTTCTCGCCGTGGATGGTGGGGGTGCCGTCGATGAGAATCTTGCCCGGAAACGCGCTCATCGACGGGCCGCGCACGGTACGGGCAAGGCCGGAGACCCGCTGGTATGCGTCGCGGAAGATCTCGTACGCCCTCACCAGGGGAATCTCGAAGTAGGAGCGGGCGCCGGTATCGCGTTCGACGAACATGTAGTACGGGATGGCGCCCAGCCGCACCCCGGTCGTCCACAGCTCCCGCCACGCCTCGGCGTTGTCGTTGATGTGCCTCAGCACCGGCGACTGGAGGCGCGTGTTCGCGCCTGTGGCGATGATCCGTTTCAGGGCGGTCTGTGCGATGTCGGGGCGCAGCTCGGCGGGGTGGTTGTAGTGGCCCATGATCGCCAGGTGCTTACCAGCGGTGACGATCCGCTCGAACAGCCGGATGAGTTCGTCGGCATCCCGGTCGGTGACGAACCTCTGGGGCCAGTAGGCGACCGATTTGGTGCCGATCCGGATGTTCTGGATGTGTTCGAACTCCGGCGTCAGGAGTGGTTCGATATAGCGGCCCAGAGTGTTTGTCCGCATGATCAGCGGGTCGCCGCCGGTGATCAGGACGTCGGTGACCTCCCGGTGACGGGCGAGGTAGGCGGTCAGACCCTGGGCATCCTTGGCGGCGAAGGCGAGTTCGTCGTCGCCGACGAACTGCGGCCAGCGGAAGCAGAACGTACAGTAGGCGTGGCAGGACTGTCCAGCTTTGGGGAAGAACAGTACTGTCTGGGGGTATTTGTGCTGGATCCCCGGGACTTCCTCGCCGTCCAACTCGGGTATGTTGTGGGTTCGCTGGCCGGCGGGGTGGGGGTTCATCTGCTGACGGAGCCTCCCCACGTGAAGCGCGATCTGCCCTTTGTCGCCGGCGGCGATGACATCCCGCAGGGTGGCGTAGTCGGCGTAGTCCAGCATTGCCCGGTGAGGGAAGTTCAGCCGGAAGATGGGGTCGTCCGGGATGTTGTCCCAGTTGATGAGCTCATCCAGCACGTACTGATTGGTACGGAACGGGAGAACCTGGGAGACCACAGTGACGGCCTCGCGGAGTTCCTCGGGCACCCGCCCCCATTGTGGGGCGCGTTGAATTGTTTTTCCACTGTAGGGCGTGAACTTTCCGACATTCAATTCGAGTCCCTTTCCCTCTTCGAAACCGAGCGGTGTGGGCGAGCGTTGATCCGAGCCCCTCACCCCTAGCCGAGATCATCCTCTGCAGTTCCGGAAGCTTGCGCGACTTGCGGGTTCACCAAGTCGGAGCTAGGGGCGCAATGCGGGCGTCACAGTTACTGCCCCAAATGTCATGACGACGATTCGTGTTGCGGTTCCATGCACGACTGCCCTCAGTCCTCACTGATGAGTGGAGTGATTACTCGTCATGCCGTCCGACGCACCATGATCCTGCCTGAACAATGAGACACCTGTCGCGGCCGCAAGTCGTCGCGCATGCGACTGACGTAAACCCGCCACAGGGCAAAAAGGAATAATTCAACATTAATCGGACTGTCGTCGTCAACGTAAATACAACAAGGCCGGGCATGGCCCGGCCTTGTTGCGCTCGTTGTCGAATGTGATCGCTGGTTCAGTTTTGCTGGGCGATCAGCCTCTCGTGGCCGGCGCGCCGCACGCACACGGTGATGCCGTAGGCGATCCGCTCCAACTCTTCGAGCATGGGGTAAGTGGGGCCGATACGGATCACGGTGTCGTTGGGATCGTCGCCGTAGGGGTGAGTGGCCCCGGCCGGCGTGACGGCGATGTCGGCCTCGGCGGCCAGGCGCACCACTTCGCGGGCGCAGCCGTCGAGGACGCTGAGCGCGATGAAGCAGCCGCCATTCGGCCGTGCCCACGTGGCGAGACCGGTGCCATCGAGCTGCTCGCCGAAGATGCGGGTAGCGGTGTAGTCACGGCGCGCTTCATCCAGGCGTGAAGCGAGGACGTAAGGCATTACGGCCTCGTCGAGCTAACAGACAACTACCCTGCGACTCGCCGATTTTGCTGTCGGGTGCTTTTCTCTTGGAGTATGTCGAGATCACGCAGCAGGTAGCCGGCGTGGAGCCGGTTGTGGGCCCCGATGCGGCGCAGAACCTCGGCCAGGTGGCGCTGGAAGGTGCGCAAGGAGATGCCGAGGCGCTTGGCGACAACCTTGTCGTCATAGCCTTCGACGAGAAGTTCCACGATCGCCGTCTTCATCTCCTCCGAGCTGAACAGCATCTGGTCCCGCTCGTGGGCGAGCGGGAAGGGCAGGGCTTTACCCCAAGCCCGCTCGAAGGCGCCAACGAGGAAGTGGATGACGCTCAGGTCACGTATGAGCAAGGCGCCTTTGGGGTTGCCAACCAGCTCGACGAGGGCGACTTCGCGGTCGAAGACGATGAGCCGCATGAACACATGCGTAACAACACGGACTTCAGCGCCGTTTTCGACAAGCAGTGAGGCGTGGTCGACAGTGGGCTGATGGAACTGCGCCGCGTACTGATAGAGCGTACGCATGCGTACGCCACTCTCAAGCACGCCTACGGCGCAGTCCGTTGTCTCCTTGAGGACGGGGTCGGGGTGAGGGTCGCCGGGTTGGGAGATGAGGATCTCCCTGGTGGCGCGGGCCGAGAGTTCGGACAGGGTCAGGCGGACGGCATCCGCATTGTCGAGACGATGCAATAAATGTTCCCTTACGCCTTCCATGACGCTTTTCTCGTAGACGGGAAGCAGATCCACTAGTTCCGCGCTCACTTCGTTAATCATCATCTGCCGTTCGCGCAGTTCGCGGATCGCCGGCAAAAGAAGTTGGGTGTAGGCGGTGGCCGGCGCCACGGGTATGAGACGATCCGGGTCTCCGGGCTTGCTGGTGAGCACCTTGAGTTGGAGCAGCCTGTCGATCGCCTGTCCGGCCTTATCGGGCGAGGTGTCCGCAAGTCGCAAGAGTTCGGCGCGGGAGACGCTGTCCCGGGCTGCCGCGTAGGCATAGAGGACAGCCATCAGACGACTGTCATCATTGGCGGTTTTGTCGGTTTCCAGGTTTGTATAGCCCGTAGACATGGCTATGTTCCCCTTTCTGGAATTGAAGACCATCCCAATAAACCAACAAGATCGCCAACAGGTACTAACGGCGCAAGAGCGCGAAACCGTCACTGTAAAACGGCTGAACGGCCATCACCACGTCAGTTCGCCCGCGTCCGCCGCATCCGAAGCAAGTGCCGCGAACGGTCGAATTCCTACTATCGTCCATCGTCCATCGACTAACGCGGCACCAACGCGCGGACAATCCGGCGCGCCCAGGGGCGATACGGGGCGCGCTGCGCGCCACTCGGCCCCGGACGACCACTGGCTCACAAAACCGCGGGCCGGCCCCACGCTACGAGCCCGGGAGGACTCGGCACCGAGAACCCCCGCTGGGGCTTCCGATGCGTGCACAGCGAAATACGGCGCCTCGGGCACAAGGTCAGCCCAGCCACCGTCCGTCGGGTCCACCCAGTACGCCCGGCGGCTCCTATGGCAACTCGGCAATCACACCATCGACCATGAAGACGGGATCGGCAGCCGAGGGGGTCGACGTCGGAGCGTTGACGTGCCCGCCCTTGCAGACCACCACGCCCGCCAGAACGAGCAGCGGGTGCCGGTATCCAACCGGAGGCAGACTCCTCCTCGGCAGTCACCGCGCATCCGAACCGCACGACAGCTCAGTCATGCGCCCAAGGTTCGCCGGGTTGGTCAGCCTACGGATGCGAGGTCCGACACCGCCCCGGCGGGAGCGTGGGCGACGGTCGCCACCGCGCCCACAGTCGTGGCCGGCGCGTAGGTCGGCACGGCCGCGGCGAGCTTGACGTCCCTCGCCACCGGCACCGCGTGCCCTGCTGCGCCGCGCAGATGGCTGCCTCGCTCGTGTCCACGCACACCGGCGAGCCGTCCGTGGTCACCAAGTACGGCCGCTCGTCGCGGCACTGCATCGACGGCGCTGAGCCGCCGCCCGTGCTGAGCTTCCGCAGACGGGTCCCGTCAAGGTCCCGGATCGACTGGATCCGGCCCATGCCGTCGCGATTGCCCGCCGGCACCCCAGCGAAGCAGGAGCCCGTCGGACAGGCGACGAGCGCGCCGGAGCGGCGGTCGGTCACGTTACTGATGGTGCGCTGCTGGGGATTGTCGGGGTGCACGTCGAAATACTTCGCCGTCCACCGAGCCTAGGTGATCAACAACAGGTCGCGGCGGGCACGGCCAGGACGATCGGCACGCTGATTCAGCGTCCTCGTCCTGGGGACAGCACACGGTGCAGCCTTGTCGTCACTGTTCCTCCCGGAGATTCGGACAGAAGTCGCCGGCGGGCCGAGACAGCCGGCGGCGGCGCCGGGACCGCCGACGGACAGCACGAGAGGGCGGGGCGGTGGGAGAGTCGGGCGAGGGAGGCAGCGGCGGACACCGCCGGCAGCCACACCCGGGACGGCTTCTCGGCGAAGTGGGTCAGGCGGCGTCCTGCCACCGTGGCGACGCCGCGTGCGGTGACGAACCACGGCGGTTTGGGGACGAGCGCCAGCTCGCAGCCGGCGCCCGGGTGAGGGAAGGGGCGGAAGGGCCCGCGCACGACGGTCCTTTCCGGCTCGGCGATGAGCAGGGCATGGTGCACGATACCTGTACCGCTGTGCGCGTCGTCACGATACCTGTACCGCTGTGCGCGTCGCCGATGGTGCGTCCGGCGAAAGCGCCCACGGAGCAGCCGCGCCGAGGAGTCCCGGACCAGTCCGGGCGCTGATCGCGATGGTGCAGCCGCCAACGGACTCTTCGAGGTCACATCTGGTGCGGTCCTCATCAGCCATGGGCAAGGACGCGACGGCTTCCCGAAGCGGGATGGTCATGGGCGCAGCGGCAATGGAGGCCCGCGGGGGAATGGATATCTGCATGGTGAGGGCGGCGGTTGTCGCGAGCGCCGCGCGGACGGTGGCCTTGAGCGTCTGCAGACCTCCTGCAAAACGGCAACGCGCAGGGGGCGGGGGAGCCGGGAGAGTATGTGGATGGCGAAGCCCGGGCTGCCGTGCGGGCCGGGTATGGCTGGGCCGTCCGACGGTGGCGTCACGGCCGGGGCTTGTTCGCGAACACCCACCGGTTGCCCGCCAGCGCGTCGTTCTGCTCGGGCAGCGGGCCGCGCCCGTGGCGGCGGGTGAAGTCGAAGGGGGTGTGGACCGATGTGGACCAGCCCTTGTCCGTCAGATCACCCGCGGAGTCGGGGCGCGGCTCGCTGTCGAACAGGTTGAGCAGGTCGATGCCGATCTGGTGTTTCGTAGAGGTGTAGAGCGGGCTGTCGCGGTAGGCCAGCAAGTCCTTCTCGAGCTTGACCTCGAACGCCAGGGCGCTGCCGCCCGTGCTCAACAGGTCGACTGTGTCGATGAGGTACCTCTCGGCGGCGCCTGGCAGATAGAACAGCAACCCCTCGGCCAGCCAGACGCTCGGTGCGGCCTTGTCGAAGCCGGCGTCGGTCAGCGCTCCGACCCAGTCGGCGCGCAGATCGATCGGGATCGGTACGCGCGCCGCCTTCGGGGTGGCCGACAGCCCGCCGAGCACCTGGTGCTTGAACGCCAGCACGCCTTCCCTGTCGATCTCGAAGATCACACACCCGGGAGGCCAGTCGAGCCGGAACGCCCGTGTATCCAACCCCGCCCCGAGCAGCACCACTTGGCAGGCGCTTCCCCCCTGTACCGACCGGAGGAGAAAGTCGTCGAGGACCCTCGTCCGCAGCCCGAAGTAGCGCGCGAATCGCCCCCACAGCGGATCCGCGTCTCCGGCCGGAACCTGTTGTATGCGGACCGGCCAGCCCGCGCACGCCGGTGCGGCGAGCACGAAATGCTCCGCGAAGACATCCCGTGCCAGGCTGTCGTGGCGGTGGGTCTCGATCGCCCGTGCCGCGGCGACCAGGAGAGCGGTCAGGCCCACACCCCCTTCCACGCCCTCCACACCGGCGCTCCGATGCGCTGTGCCGACCATGTGTCCTCCCTTGGTGCGAGCAGAGACTACGAACAGCGAGGAATACGAGGAATTCGAAGTACGAATGATGTGGCGGTCGATCGGCTGGGCGTGGCGTCGAGTGCCTCGCTCATCGGCCCGTCCGCGCCGGGATCAGGACGGGTTTGACCACGCGGCCCGCGTCGCAGTCGCGTTCGGCCTCATTGATATCGGCGAGCGGGTAGGTACGGATCAACTGGTCGAAGGGAAACCGCCCGGCCTGCCACAGCGCGGTCAGCCGTGGAATCAGCAGTCCGGGCACCGCGTCCCCCTCGCAGATGTGGGAGATCCTCCGGCCCCGGTCCAGCGTGCCCGGTTCGAGCGGCAGCGCGGTGTGGAGCCGGGCCACCAGGCCGAGGTGGCCGGTGGGGCGCAGGGCCCGCAGCGCGTCGTTGATGAGCTGGCCGGAGCCCGTGGTGTCCAGCGCGTACCGCGCGCCACCGTCGGTCAGTTGCCGAATGCGCTCGGGCAGGCCGGCCGATGCGGCGGGCAGCGGGCTCGCGCCGAACCGCTCGGCGAGGGCCAGCCGTTCGGGGTGCCGGTCGACGGCCACGGTCACCGCCCCGGCGGCGGTGGCCGCCATCACCGCGGCCAGGCCCACCGCTCCCGCGCCGAAGACCGTGATGCTGTCGCCGGGGCCGGCACCGAAGGAGTTGAACACCGCTCCGGCGCCGGTGAGGAAGCCGCAGCCGAGCGGTCCGAGCAGTTCGATGGGCAGCGAGGAATCGACCCGGACGGCGTTGCGGGCCGGGACCATCGCGTATTCGGCGAACGAGGACTGGCCGAACCACCGGGGGGCCAAGGCGGCCCCGGCCGCGTCGGTGAACCGTGTCGCGTTCTCCGTGCGCCCTCCGAAGAGGTTGAGCGGGGCGAAGGAGTCGCAGTAGGCGGGCGCCGCGCCCAGACAGCTCAGGCAGTGTCCGCAGGAGTCGAAGCTCAGCACGACATGGTCGCCGACGCTCAGGCCCGTGTCCGGGCCGCCCGTCTCCACCACCACCCCGGCCCCCTCATGGCCGAGCACCGCAGGCAGTGGTGAGCGGCCCGCCGAACGCCGGACCGCGAGATCGGTCCGGCACATCCCGCAGCCCGCGATCCTGACCAGGATCTCCCCGTCGGCCGGTCCCGCGCCCAGGCTCACCTCCTCGACGGCGAAGGGGCTCTCGTACGAGCGCAGTACCGCCGCACCGAACCTCTTCGTCACGCCTCCTCCGGACGGTGCACGACAAACGGCCTGAGGTTTCCGTAGAGCCCCCACGGCCCGCCCGCGACGCCGACACCGCTGTCCTTGATGCCCGCGAAGGGCTGGGCGAGGGACAGTTCGGCGTGGTGGTTGATCCATGCCGTCCCGCACTCCAGTTGGCCGGCCACCGCCCCGGCCCGGTCGAGGTCGGTTCCCCACACGGAGCCGCCCAGCCCGAAGCCGGTGTCGTTGGCCGCCTCGACGGCTTCGTCCAGACGCCCGTACGGCAGCACCGGCAGGACCGGGCCGAACTGCTCCTCCGTCACCACCGGGCTGCCGGGCGGGACATCGGCCAGGATCGTCGGGGCGAAGAAGTAGCCCGGCCCCTCCAGCCGGTGACCACCGGCCACGGCTCTGGCACCGTCCGCCAGGGCCTGGGCCGTGCGGCGCTCGACCCGCTCCAACTGGGGAGCGTTGCCGACCGGCCCCAGTTGCGAGCCCGGGTCGAGTCCGGGTCCGACGACGACGGTCTTCGCGCGCTCCGCGAGGGCCTCGACCACCTGGGAGTAGAGCCGGGCCGGGGCGTAGACGCGCTTGACCGCCATACAGACCTGCCCGCAGTTGCGGAACGCCGCCCAGAACAGCCGGTCCGCGATCCGCTCCACCGCCACGTCCTCCAGCAGGATGGCGGCGTCGTTGCCGCCCAGCTCCAGGGTGACCCGGGCGAGCGAGGCCGCCGCGCCCTCGGCGACGGCCCGTCCGGTGGGAATCGAACCGGTGAAGGTCACATGGCGGATTCCCGGATGGGACACGAGGCGGGCACCGAGGGGTTCGCGACCGGTGACGATCGTCAGTACGTCCTGGGGGAGGGCGGCGGAGAGGACGGACCCCAGCAGCCGTGTGGCCAGGGGCGTGAACGGGGAGGGCTTGAGCACCATCGTGTTGCCCGCGGCGAGCGCGGGCGCGAACTTCGCCGACGCGAGCTGGAGGGGAAAGTTCCACGGGACGATCGCGGCGACGGGCCCGAGCGGTCGCCAGCGGAGTTCGGTGCGCACCGGCCGGCCGTCTGTGATCGGCTCGGGCACCGGGTCCAGTTCGGCGAAGTAGCGCAGGCGGGCCGCCGTGCGGGCGATCTCCGCGTACGACTCGGCCAGGGGCTTGCCCTGTTCACGGGTGAGCAGCGGAGCGAGGTCGGCCCCGGCCGCCTCCACGGCGTCGGCCGCCGCGAACAGCGCGGTGGTGCGGGCGACGGGGTCGGCCCGCCAGCCGCGCCAGGCATCGTGGGCCCGGTCGACGATGGCGTCCAACTCCTCCGGCCGCTGGTCGGGAGCCTCGTCGAAGGCCGCGCCCGTCGCCGGATCGAGGACGGCGAAGCGCTCGCCGAGGGGCCCCGGCGTGCGATGGGGCTGATGTGTCGGCATGTCCGCGGTCAGCTCGCGGTGGCGACGGTGGCCGCGTATTCCCGGGCGTGCCGGTCCATCTCCGCCCGGAAGGCCGCCACCAGTTGCGGCTGAATCCTTCCGGCATTGCGGTCGCCACCCTCGCAGACCGCCCCGCGCACCCCCACGATGTCCGTGCCGATGCGGGTGAGTTCGCCGAGGTCGCCGGCCTTGACGCTGCCCGCGAGGGCGGCGAGCAGTTCGGCCTCGTGGGCCAGCCGGACGAACTCCGCGCAGACATCGGGCGGAACGTGGTCGAACAGCCGTGTTCCGTCCTTGATGGCGGTGTCGAGCATGGCCGCGTCGGAACCGGAGCGGCGGGCGATGTCGGGCAGCGCGAGCGGGTTGACACAGCCGATCCGGTGGGCGTCGGCATAGCCCGAGGCGACGACGAACGCGTCCGGCCGGTAGTCCTTCACCGCCCGGACGACCCCGCGCATGACATCGATGGCCTGGTCGGGCGTCGCGCATCCGTAGAGGCCGACCTTGATGTAGGTGGCTCCGGAGACGGCCGCACCGAGCGCCGCCTGGGCCACCGTGCCGGGCTTGTACGGCACGTCTCCCACGGTGGCGGACACCGGCTTGTCCGCCGGGACCGCGTCGCGGATCTCCCTGATGACCCACGGGAAGTTCGCACCGAGCGAGCCCTCGTCGGGCTTTTTGACATCGACGATGTCGAGGTGCTCGGCCGCCTTGGCGCAGTCGAGGGCCTCGTCGACGCTGTCCGGGGAGATGAGAAGCAACAACGTACATTCCTTCCACCGCGTATCCACCCGCCACAGGGCAGGTGTGCGGAGTCGTGGATTACGTGCGGTCCGCTCATCATTGCCGCGGCCCGTGGCCACCGGCAGGGCGCGCGGAGTCCGAACGGGTCACTGCATGACGCACCCGCGCCCCCAACGCACGGTCTACGCCGTTTCGGAGCGGCCCAGCCGCACGCGTCGTGGGCCTCGTGACGCCTCGGCCGGCTGTGAGATGACGCACTGGCGGCTGCCTCGCCTGAGAAGATCGTCAGAATTTACGCGATGTTCCCCGAGTGGATAAAGCCGGTGGGCCACCGGAACGACAGATGTCCGACCGTCATGTCCACGGGCGCGATCGGGCGTTGGCGGCGGCAAGCGGTACGGCGGAATGAGGGTAAATCGGATATCGTCCCGGAGTCTCGCTCCCTCATCACTTACCGTTGATCAATAAATTACCGACCGGTATTGGGTCGTGATCCGGACGGGCCTTGCCAGGTGCGTGTGCCGACTGCTTAAGTGACGCTGCCGTCCGCCGAGGAATTCTCTGGCGACGGCCTATCGCTTTAATGAACGGGGGCCACGTGCTTTTGAATTGCTGTTGGCGTATGCCACTCGTCGCCGCCATGCGCCCATTGCGTATGAGCGGGCGATGCAATGCAATGTATGTTCCAAGTGCGTGAGGTGTGAATTCGTGGATATAGCCATAGAGGCCGAGGAGATCCGTAAGAGATACGGGGACCACGAGGCGCTGCGCGGCGTGGACCTGTCCGTTCCGGCGGGAACACTCCTCGGCCTGCTCGGCCCCAACGGAGCGGGCAAGACGACGACGGTGCGGGTGCTGGCCACACTGCTGGAGGCCGACGAGGGCCGCGCGAGTGTCGCCGGATACGACGTACGCACCCAGCCGCGCGAGGTACGCCGCAGGATCGGCCTCACCGGTCAGTACGCGGCCCTCGACGAAAGGCTCACCGGCCGGGAGAACCTCCAGCTCGTCGGGGTGCTCCACCGCCTGGGCCGACGCGGGGCGAAGGCTCGCGCCGAGGTGCTGCTCGACCGGCTCGACCTGGGGCAGTTCGCCGACCGCACCGTCAAGACGTACTCCGGTGGCACCCGGAGACGGCTGGACCTGGCCGCCAGCCTCATCGCCGACCCCAAGGTGCTCTTCCTCGACGAGCCGACCACCGGCCTCGACCCGACCAGCAGACTCATCCTCTGGGACATGATCCGCGAGCAACTGGCCGGCGGTGTCACGGTCCTGATGACCACCCAGTACCTCGAAGAGGCCGATCAGCTCGCCGACCGGATCGCGGTGATCGACGGCGGACGCGTGATCGCCGACGGCACTTCGGACGAACTCAAGGCCAAGGTGGGTGGCGAACGCCTCGAGGTGACCGTGCAGGACGACGCCGCGATCCCCGCGGCCGTCACCGCCCTGCGGGAGGTCACCGCCATGGAGCCGGCCGTCGAACAACACGGACGGATGGTTTCCGTAGCCCTCCGCGACCAGCTCAAAACAGTCGCCGAGGCCGCCTCCGCCCTGGACGCCGCCCAGGTGCGTCCCATCGGATTCGCCGTACGCCGGCCCTCGCTCGACGATGTGTTCCTCGCCCTTACCGGCGGCACCACCAGCAAGGAAGGGTAGGGCGTGGGCACCATGGAACTCGTCAGCGACGTCTCCGCACTGTTCGGCCGCCATATGCGGCATCTGGCCCGCATTCCGGAGAAGCTCCTCAGTGTGACGCTGATGCCGGTCGCGTACGTGATCGTCTTCGGCGTGCTGTTCGGCAGCGCGATCTCCGTTCCGGGCAGCGACTACCGCTCGTATCTGATGGCCGGCATCTTCACCCAGATGATGCTCACCAACGTGGGCAACACCGCCCTGGGTGTCGCCGGAGACCTCGGTAACGGAGTGGTCGACCGCTTCCGCTCCCTCCCCATGTCCCGGTCGGCCGTGCTGATCGGGCGCACCCTCTCCGATGTGGCGCTCGCCGTCATCGCCTGCGCCACGATGGCCATCGTCGGATACCTCATCGGCTGGCGGGTGCACCAGGGCATCCCCAAGGCCATCGCCGGATTCGGCATCCTGCTGCTGCTCGGCTACGCCATGTCCTGGCTGGGCGCCCTCATCGGACTGCTGGCGCGCAGCGCCGAAGCGGTCAACTCCATCGCGTTCATGCTGGTCATGCCGCTCACCTTCCTCTCCAACGCGTTCATTCCGCTGAACGGTCTGCCGGGCTGGCTACGGCTGCTGTGCGAGTGGAACCCGGTGAGTGCCGTGGTGGCCGCCTGCCGCGAACTCTTCGGCAACACCTCGACCGGCACCGGTAAGAGCGCCCTCCCCGTCCAGTACCCCATCCCGCTGTCCCTCGCGCTGATCGCGCTGCTGCTCGCCATCGTCGTCCCCGCCGCCGTCGGCGCCTATCGCAAGGCCGCCGCCCGCTGAGGCACCGCGGGCCCGCCCGGGCCCGCCCGGAATGTGCGTGGAGCCCTCGCGCCGGGTTCTCCGTCCCCACCGCCATTCCCCGTGCCGGCGCTGAGAATTCAGGCGTTCTCCGCTTGGTATATCGCTTGCGGATCGACATCTCGCAGTGGAAGTCATTTCACTTCCATGAAGTTGCCGAGATGTGGTTGACTTCCGAATTTGTCGCGTCGGATGAATCACGCGCCCCAGTGATTCACCATCGATGCGCCATCGCCCGATCAGGACGGATGAACCATGACCGGTTATCAGATTGCCAGCCTGCCGCTCACGGCCGCGCAGTCCGGTATCTGGCTCGCCCAGCGGCTTCAGCCCACGAATTCCCTCTTCAACATCGCCGAATACATCGATATTCACGGCGAAATCGACCCCGAGATTTTCGAAAGCGCGCTGCGCCGCACCGTGGCCGAGGCCGAGACCCTGCGGATCCGGCTCCTGGAGGAGGACGGCCAGGCGGCACAGGTGGTCGAGGAGCACGTCGACTGGACCCTGCCCGTCATCGACGTCAGCCACGAGGACGATCCCCGCGCGAGCGCCGAGAGCCATATGCGCGCCGAGATGCGCCGGCCGGTGGACCCCGCTGCCGGTCCGCTGTTCGCCTTCGCGCTGTTCAAGGCGGCGGACGACCGGTACTTCTGGTACCAGCGCTACCACCACATCGTCATGGACGGCCTCGGCCTCTCCCTGGTCGGCCGCCGCGTCGCCGAGCTCTACACCGCCCTCGCGGCCGGACTGCCCTGTCCCGGGACGCCGTTCGGATCACTGGCCGAACTCCTCGGCGACGAGGCCGCGTACCGGGACTCCGACCGGTTCACCCGCGACCGCGCGTACTGGATGGCACGCTTCGCCGAGCTGCCCGCCGCCACCAGCCTGGCCGACCACACTCCGGCGCTCCCCGATCGGTTGGCGCGCCGCACCGCCTTCCTCGACGAGCCGACGCTGGCCGGTTTGCGCGCCACCGCACGCGAGGCGGAGGTCGCCTGGCCCGCCGTCCTCGTCGCCGCACTCGGCGTCTATCTGCACCGGATGACCGGCAACCGTCAGGTCGTCCTCGGCCTGCCCGTGATGGCCCGGTCCGCCGGACGCGCCCGCACCATCCCCGGGATGATGTCCAACGTCCTGCCGTTCCGGCTGGACCTGCACCCCGGCACCACCGTGGCGGAGGCCGCCCGACTGGCCTCCAAGGAACTGCGCGGCGCGCTGAAACACCAGCGGTACCGCGCCGAGGACCTGCGACGCGACCTCGAACTCTCCGGTGACGAGCACCGCCTCATCGGCCCGCACATCAATATCGTCATGGTCGACTACGACCTGACCTTCGCCGGCCACCGCGGCAGCGTGCACAACCTCGGCGGGGGCCCCGTAGACGATCTGTCGCTCGTGGTGGACGGGCGGGTCGCCACGGAGCCGGGCCCGCCCGGAAGCGGCGAGAGCGCGGCCGGCGGGCCGCGCATCGACCTGGACGGCAATCCGGAGCTGTACGGCCCCGAGCGACTCGCCGACCACCAGCGGCGCTTCCTCGACCTCCTCGGCCACTTCGCCCATGCCGCACCCGACACCCCCATCGGCCGGATCGATCTGCTGGCCCCCGAGGAGCGCGAACGCGTCCTGGACGAGTGGAACGCCACCGCGCGGAAGGTGCCGGACACCTCGCTCCCCGAGCTGTTCGAGGCCCAGGCGGCCCGCACCCCGCAGGCCCCCGCGGTGGTCTTCGAGGGCCGTACGCTGACCTACGCCGAGCTCAACGGGCGCGCCAACCGGCTCGCCCATCTGCTGATCGGGCACGGCGCCGGTCCGGAGAGCCTCGTGGCGCTCTCCATGCCCCGCTCCGACGAGATGATGGTGGCGCTGCTCGCCATCCTCAAGGCCGGAGCCGCCTACCTTCCGGTGGACCCCGGCTACCCGGCCGAGCGGATCGCCTACATGCTCGACGACGCCGGACCGGCGATCGTGCTCACGGCCAACGGGGACACCACGGGCGCCGACGGCCACGTCACACTGCGCCTGGACGCCCCCGGGACGGCCGAACTGCTCGCCGGGCACCCGGACCGCAACCCCGTCGACGCCGACCGCACCACCCCGCTCAGGCCACAGCACCCCGCCTATGTGATCTACACCTCGGGCTCCACCGGCCGCCCCAAGGGCGTCATGGTGTCCCAGGCCGCCGCCGTCGACCTTGCCACCTGGGCGGCCACCGACATCGGACCCCGAGAGCTGAGACGCGTCCTCGCGTCCACCTCGCTCAACTTCGACGTCTCCGTCTTCGAGATGTTCGGGCCGCTGTGCGGCGGCGGGAGCATCGAAGTGGTGCGCGACCTGCTCGCGCTCACCGAGCGCACGGCGGACGGCTGGTCGGGCAGCCTGATCAGCGCCGTCCCCTCGGCGTTCGCCCAGGTGCTGGCACACGGCGAGGTGAACACCTCCGCGGAGACCGTCGTCCTGGCCGGGGAGGCCCTCTCGGCACACGCCGTCGCCGCCATCCGGCACGCCATCCCGGGCTGTCGCATCGCCAACATCTACGGCCCGACCGAGGCCACCGTCTATGCCACCGCCTGGTACAGCGATCGTGAGGCGGACCCCGGCGACCAGGCACCGCCCATCGGCCGCCCGATCTCCAACACCCGGGTGTATGTGCTGGATTCGGCGCTCCAGCCGGTGCCCGTCGGCGTCACCGGAGAGCTCTACATCGCGGGCGAGGGCCTTGCCCGGGGGTATGTGCGGCGTCCGGGGCTGACGGCGGAGCGGTTTGTGGCGGATCCGTATCGCGGGGCGGGTGCGCGGATGTATCGCACGGGTGATGTGGTGCGGTGGCGGGCGGATGGGAATGTGGAGTATGTCGGGCGTGCCGATGAGCAGGTGAAGGTGCGTGGTTTCCGGATCGAGCTGGGGGAGATCGAGGCGGTTCTCGCCCGGCATCCACAGGTCCGGCAGACGGCGGTGATCGCTCGCGAGGACCGCGCCGGTGTGAAGCAGCTCGTGGCGTACGTCGTCACCGAGGGCGACCCCGCTGTGGCGGAGTGGCGCGAGCATGTGGCCGCGGAACTGCCCGAGTACATGGTTCCGGCCGCCTTTGTCACGCTGGAGCGGCTGCCGCTGACGCCCAACGGCAAGCTGGACCGCCGGGCTCTCCCGGCGCCCGACTTCGGGCCGACCGTCACCGGGCGGGCTCCCGCGACCCCGCGCGAGGAGGCGTTGTGCGCGGTGTTCGCCGATGTGCTGGGGCTGTCGGGTGTCGGGGCGGATGACAACTTCTTCGATCTGGGCGGGGACAGTATCGTCTCCATCCAGCTCGTCAGCCGGGCCCGTGCCGCCGGACTGGTCTTCACTCCGCGCGATGTCTTCCAACGCCCCACCGTGGCCGCGCTCGCCGCGGCCGCCACGGACGCGGACACCATCTCGACCCCGACCCCCGACCAGGGCATCGGTGTGGTGCCGCCGACTCCGATCGTGCACTGGCTGCGGGAACGTGGCGGGCCGGTGGACGGTTTCCATCAGTCGGTGTTGGTGCGTACGCCTGCCGGGCTGACGCTTGAGCGGTTGACGGCCGGGTTGCAGGCGGTGCTCGATCACCATGACGCGCTGCGGATGCGGCTGGGGCGTGCGGGTGACGGCGCCTGGGGGCTGGAGACCGGTCCGCGGGGCACGGTCGACGCGGCCGATGTGATCACACGGGTCACCGACCCGGAGGAGCTGCACCGGGATCCGCTGGAAGACAGGCCGCTGAGACCCGGGGCCGGTGAGATGGTCCGGGCCGTATGGCTCGACAACGGCGCGCACGCCCCCGGCCGGTTGCTGCTGGTGGCGCATCATCTGGTGGTCGACGGGGTCTCCTGGCGGATTCTGCTGCCGGACTTGGCCGCGGCGGTCGAAGGGCGTGAGCTGGAGCCGGTCGGCACCTCGCTGCGGGGCTGGGCCGAACACCTCACCACCCTCGCCGGGCACCCCTCCCGACTGGCCGAACTGCCCCTGTGGAAAGGCATGTTCGAGGGTCCGGACCCATTGCTGGGGCAGCGGGCGCTTGATCCGGCGCGGGACACGTCCGCCACGGTGCGCCACCTTCGGCTGACGTTGCCGTCGGAGCGGACGGAGCCCCTGCTGACGCGGGTGCCCGCCGCCTTCCACGGTGGTGTGAACGATGTCCTGCTGACGGCCCTGGCGCTGGCGGTGGCCGACTGGCGCCGCCGCAGGGGCCACGCGGAGGCCACCGGTGTGCTGGTGGACCTGGAGGGGCACGGCCGGGAGGACATCGTCGAGGGCGCCGATCTGTCCCGCACGGTCGGCTGGTTCACCAGCCTCCACCCGGTGCGCCTGGAGCCCGGAGTGGCCGACTGGGACGAGGTCTGGGAAGGCGGACCGCAGGCCGGACGGGCCCTCAAGCGGGTCAAGGAGCAGTTGCGCGGCCTGCCCGACAATGGCATCGGCTATGGTCTGCTGCGCCACCTCAACCCCGACACCGCACGCGAGCTGGCCGCCCTGCCGACCCCGCAGATCGGCTTCAACTACCTCGGCCGCCTCGCGACCGGCACCGACACCGACTGGGCGGTGGAGAGCGCGTCCGGCGGCGGCGACGAGGACATGCCGCTCGTCCACACCGTCGACGTCGACGCGCTCACCCTGGACACCCACGACGGCGCACAACTGCACGCCACCTGGAGCTGGCCGGACGGCCTGCTCTCCGAGGACGACATACGAGACCTGGCCGAGACCTGGTTCCGCGCCCTGGACACCCTCGCCGCCCACGCCGAGGCACCCGGAGCGGGCGGTCGCACCCCCTCCGACCTTCCGCTGGTCACCCTCACCCAGGACGAGATCGACGCCCTGGAGCGCACCTGCCCCGATCTCCAGGACGTGCTGCCGCCCTCGCCCATGCAGGAAGGGCTGCTGTTCCACGCCCTGTTCGACGAGGGCGCCGCCGACGTCTACACCGTGCAGCTCTTCCTCGCCATGGCGGGAGCACTGGACGAACGGGCCCTGCGCGCCGCCGCGCGGACCCTGCTGAACCGGCATCCCAACCTCCGCTCGGGCTTCCGCCACGAACAGCTCGGCACCCCCGTGATGGTCGTCCACCACGAGGTGGAACTGCCCTGGGAGACCAGGGATCTGCGCGGTCTTGCCCCGGACGAGCAGACGGCCGAGCTCACCCGGATCGCGGAGGAGCAGCTATCCCGCGGCTTCGATCCGGCGGCGCCACCGCTGCTGCGCTTCGTCCTGCTGCGGCTCGCCGACGACCGCTGCCGGCTGCTCCTCACGTACCACCACCTCCTGCTCGACGGCTGGTCGATGGCGCTGCTGGCCCAGGAGCTGTTCGCGCTGTACGCACGCGGCGGTGACGACACGGGACTGCCCCCCACCACCCCCTACCGGGACTATCTGGTGTGGCTCGCGGACCAGGACCGGGAGGCGGCCGAGGACGCGTGGCGACAGGCGCTCGCGGGCATCGAGGAGCCCACGCTGCTCGCCCCGACGGGCACCGACACCCCGGCCCTGCCCCCGGAGCGGGTCACCCTCGACCTGTCGCCGGAGCTCACCACCGCGCTGACCGACCGCGCCCGGGGGCTCGGGCTGACCATGAACACCATGGTCCAGGGTGCCTGGGCGGTGCTGCTCAGCCGACTCACCGGAGCCGAGGACGTGGTCTTCGGCGCCACCGTCTCCGGACGGCCGGGCGAGATCGGCGGCGTCGAATCGATGGTCGGCCTGTTCATCAACACGCTGCCCGTGCGCGTGACGCCGCTTGCGGAGGAGAGCTGGGCCCAACTGCTGACCCGCCTCCAGGAGCAGCAGGCGGCGCTGATGGAGCACCAGTACATCGGGTTGCACGACACCCAGCGACTGGCCGGGGTGGGGGAGCTGTTCGACACCCTCACCGTCTTCGAGAACTACCCCCTGGACCCGGAGCTGCTGGACAGCGCCGGCAGCGGGCTGCGGGTCACCGAGGCCGGCGCGGAAGACGCCACGCACTATCCGCTCACCCTCGTGGCGGTTCCGGGCCAGCGGCTCTCCCTGCGCCTCGGATACCGGCCGGAGCTGTTCGCCGCCGACAGCGTGCGGGCCATCGGCGCCCGGCTCAACCGGCTGCTGGAAGCCATCGCCACCGGCCCCGACCGGCCCGTCGCCGACGCCGACATCCTGGACGCCGCGGAGCGCGAGCGGACGCTGGTCACCTGGAACGCCACCGAGCACCACATCCCCTCAAACACGCTCACCGAGCTGATCGAGGCCCAGGCCGCCCGTACCCCGCACACCACCGCCGTGGTCTTCGAGGGCCGGACGCTGACCTACGCGGAGCTGAGCGCCCGCGCCAACCGGCTGGCACGGCTGCTGATCGAGCGGGGAGCGGGCCCGGAGAGGTTCGTGGCCCTCGCCCTGCCGCGCTCCCTGGACCTCATCGTCGCTCTGGTGGCCGTGCTGAAGTCGGGCGCCGCCTATGTGCCGGTCGACCCCGACTACCCGGCCGAGCGCATCCGTTACATCCTGGGGAACGCCCACCCCGCGATGCTGCTCACCACCGCGGACATCACCGAGGCGCTGCCGCCCGACGACGACACCCCCCGGCTGCTGCTGGACACCGCGGACACCCGGGCGGCGCTGGCGGGCCACGCCGACCGCGATCTCACCGACGCCGAGCGGCCCGCCCCGCTGACCGGCCGCAACACCGCCTATGTCATCTACACCTCGGGTTCCACGGGCAAGCCCAAGGGCGTGCTCGTCCCGCACGAGGGAATCGTCAACCGGCTGCTGTGGACCCAGGCGCGGTACGGGCTCGACGCCTCCGACCGGGTGCTCCAGAAGACACCGTCCGGTTTCGACGTCTCGGTGTGGGAGTTCTTCTGGCCGCTCATCACCGGCGCCCGGCTCGTGGTCGCCCGGCCGGAGGGGCACAAGGACCCGGCGTATCTCGCCCGCCTGATCCGGGACGAGAGCGTCACCACGGTGCACTTCGTCCCGTCCATGCTCCAGGTCTTCCTCACCGAGCCCACCGTCGCCCACTGCACCGGTCTGCGCCGCGTCCTGTGCAGCGGGGAGGCACTCCCCGGTGAGCTGCGCGCCCGCTTCTACGAGACGCTGGACGTGCCGCTGCACAATCTGTACGGGCCCACCGAGGCATCCGTGGATGTCACCTCGTGGGAGTGCTCCGCCCAGGACCCCGCCGGGCCGGTGCCGATCGGCGCCCCGGTGTGGAACACCCGGCTGTATGTGCTGGATTCACGGCTGCGGCCGGTGCCCGCCGGAGTCGCCGGTGAGCTGTATCTCGCCGGTGTGCAGCTCGCCCGGGGGTATGTGCGGCGTCCGGGGCTGACGGCGGAGCGGTTTGTGGCGGATCCGTATCGCGGGGCGGGTGCGCGGATGTATCGCACGGGTGATGTGGTGCGGTGGCGGGCGGATGGGAATGTGGAGTATGTCGGGCGTGCCGATGAGCAGGTGAAGGTGCGTGGTTTCCGGATCGAGCTGGGGGAGATCGAGGCGGTTCTCGCCCGGCATCCGCAGGTCCGGCAGACGGCGGTGATCGCTCGCGAGGACCGCGCGGGCGTGAAGCAGCTCGTGGCGTACGTCGTCACCGAGGGCGACCCCGATGCCGGTGAGCTGAGGAAATACCTGGGCACCGAACTGCCCGAGTACATGGTTCCGGCCGCCTTTGTCACGCTGGAGCGGCTGCCGCTGACGCCCAACGGCAAACTGGACCGCCGGGCCCTTCCGGCGCCCGACTTCGGGCCGGTGGCCGAGGGGCGGGCTCCCGCCACCGCGCGCGAGGAGGCGTTGTGTGCGGTGTTCGCGGATGTGCTGGGGCTGTCGGGTGTCGGGGCGGATGACAACTTCTTCGATCTGGGCGGGGACAGCATCGTCTCCATCCAGCTCGTCAGCCGCGCCCGCGCCGCCGGACTGGTCTTCACTCCGCGCGATGTCTTCCAGCACCGCACGGTGGCCGCGCTCGCCGCGATGGCCGGGGAGGTCCGGGCGATGGCGGTGGAGCCACCGGATCATGGCATCGGTGTGGTGCCACTGACCCCGATCGTGCACTGGTTGCGGGAGCGTGGCGGGCCGGTGGACGGTTTCCATCAGTCGGTGTTGGTGCGTACGCCCGCGGGGCTGACCCTGGAGCGGTTGACGGCCGGGTTGCAGGCGGTGCTCGATCACCATGACGCGCTGCGGATGCGGCTGGGGCGTGCGGGTGACGGCGCCTGGGGGCTGGAGACCGGTCCGCGGGGCACGGTCGACGCGGCCGATGTGATCACACGCGTGACCGACCCCGGAGTATTGCGCGGTCAGCCGCTGCGGGACAGGCCGCTGAGACCTGAGGCCGGTGAGATGGTCCGGGCCGTATGGCTCGACAACGGCGCGCACGCCCCCGGCCGGTTGCTGCTGGTGGCGCATCATCTGGTGGTCGACGGGGTCTCCTGGCGGATTCTGCTGCCGGATCTGGCCGCGGCGGTGGAGGGGCGTGAGCTGGAGCCGGTCGGCACCTCGCTGCGGGGCTGGGCCGAACACCTCACCACCCTCGCCGGGCACCTCTCCCGCCTCGAGGAACTCGCTCTCTGGAAACGGCAGTTCGAGGGGCCCGACCCCTTGGTGGGCGCACGGGCACTGGATCCGGATCGGGACACCGCCGCCACCGTCCGCCACCTTCGGCTGACGTTGCCGCCGGAGCGGACGGAGCCTCTGCTGACGCGGGTGCCCGCCGCCTTCCACGGTGGTGTGAACGACGTCCTGCTGACGGCGCTGGGCCTGGCGGTGGCCGACTGGCGCCGCCGCAGGGGCCATGCGGAGGCCACCGGTGTGCTGGTGGACCTGGAGGGCCATGGCCGGGAGGACATCGTCGAGGGCGCCGATCTGTCCCGTACCGTCGGCTGGTTCACCAGCCTCTACCCGGTGCGCCTGGAGCCCGGGGTCGAGGACTGGGCCGATCTCTGGGGCGGTGGCCGTGAGGCCGGGCAGACACTGAAACGGGTCAAGGAGCAGTTGCGCGCTCTGCCCGACAGTGGCATCGGCTACGGTCTGCTGCGCCACCTCAACCCCGACACCGGCCGCGAGCTGGCCGCCCTGCCGACCCCGCAGATCGGCTTCAACTACCTCGGCCGCCTCGCGGCCGGCACCGATACCGATTGGGCGGCGGCGCCGGAGGCCGACGGGCTCGGCGGCGGAGCGGACGACGCGATGCCGCTTCCGCACGCACTGGAGATCAACGCAACTACCGAGGACGGTCCGGGAGGCGCCCGCCTCGGCGTCGTATGGAGCTGGCCGGACGGGTTGCTCTCCGAGGACGACGTACGGGACCTGGCCGAGACCTGGTTCCGCGCCCTGGACGCCCTCGTCGCCCACGCCGAAGGGCCGGGAGCCGGCGGACACACCCCCTCCGACCTCACGCTGGTCTCCCTCACCCAGGACGAGATCGACGCATTCGAAGACGAACTGGAACCGGGAACCGAGTGGGAGATGCCGAAGTGAGCAGCCAGTCGAGGGTCGAAGACATCCTGCCTCTGTCGCCCCTACAGGAAGGACTTCTCTTCCACGCGGTGTACGACACCGAGGGTCCCGATGTGTACACCATGCAGTTCGCGTTCGACCTGGTCGGCCGAGTGGACCTGGCCGCCCTGCGCGCCGCCGCGGCCACCCTGCTGCGCCGCCACGCCAACCTGCGCGCCGGGTTCCGCAGACGCAAGACGGGTGAGGCCGTCCAGATCATCCACCGCGAGGTGGAGCTGCCCTGGGACGAGCGGGATGTGAGCGGTCTGGACGAGGCGGCGCGGACCGCCGAGATCGCCCGGATCCTGGCGGAGGAGAAGGACCGCAGGTTCGACATCGCGAGCCCGCCGCTGGTGCGGTTCGTCGTCGTGACGCAGAGCGCCGAGCGGTACCGGCTCATCCTGACCAACCATCACCTGCTGCTCGACGGCTGGTCGATGCCGCTGCTCGCCCGGGAGCTGTTCACGCTGTACGCACGCGGCGGTGACGACTCCGGGCTGCCCCGGGTCACCCCGTACCGCGACTATCTGGCCTGGCTGGCCGGGCGGGAGCGGGACGCCGCCGAGCAGGCGTGGCGGCGGGCGCTGGACGGCGTCGAGGGGCCCACGCTGCTCGCTCCGACCACGGGCGAACGGCGCGAGGCGGCCCAGCCGGAGCGGGTGACGCTGGAGCTGTCCGCCGAGCTGACCGCCTCCCTGGGACAGTTCGCCCGCGCCCGCGAGCTGACGCTGAACACGCTGGTGCAGGGCGCCTGGGCGGTGCTGCTCGGCCGGCTCACCGGGCGCCGGGACGTGGTCTTCGGCGCCACCGTCTCCGGCCGTCCGCCGGAGATCCCCGGCGTGGAATCCATGGTGGGGCTGTTCATCAACACCCTGCCGGTGCGCGTCGTGCTGCGGCCCGAGGAGCCGCTGTCCGGGCTGCTCGCCCGGGTGCAGGAGCGGCAGTCGGCGCTGATGGGGCACCAGCATCTGGGGCTGCACGAGGTGCAGCGGCTGGCCGGGACCGGTGAGCTGTTCGACACCCTGACCGTCTTCGAGAACTACCCCCTGGACCCCGGTGGCCTGGAGCTGCCCGGCACCGGGGTGCGCATCGCGGGAGTCGATGTCAACGACGCCACGCACTACCCCCTCACCCTCGCCGTGATCCCGGGCGACCGGCTCACCCTGCGCCTGGACCACCGCCCGGACCTGCTCGACCACGACGCCCAGCGGCTGGCCGAACGTCTGGTGCGGCTGCTGGAGACGGTCATCGTCGAGCCCGACCGGCCGGTGGCGGCGGTGGACATCCTGGACGCCGCGGAGCGCGAGCGGGTGCTCGTCGAGTGGAACGCCACCGCCCGCGACCTGACGCGGGCCGGGCTCGGCGAGCTGTTCGAGGCCCAGGCCGCGGCGACGCCCGGGAACGACGCGGTGGTCTTCGACGGCGGCGCGCTGAGCTACGCCGAACTGGACGCCCGCGCCAACCGGCTGGCCCGGCTGCTGATCGGGCGCGGTATCGGCCCGGAGCGCATCGTCGCCCTCGCCCTGCCCCGGTCGGTGGACATGGTGGTGGCGCAGCTCGCCGTGGTGAAGGCGGGGGCCGCCTATCTTCCGGTCGACCCCGACTACCCGGCCGAACGCATCCGTTTCCTGCTCGAGGACGCCCGGCCCGAGCTCCTCATCGCCGGTGGTGGCGCCGTCGTCGCCCACCAGGGGGAGCGGCTGGACCTCGACGACCCCGTGCTGCCCGCCCGGCTCGCCGCGTTCCCGGCCACCGGCATCGTGGACGCGGACCGTACGGCCCCGCTGCGCACGGCCCATCCGGCCTATGTCATCTACACCTCCGGTTCGACCGGCACCCCCAAGGGCGTCGTGGTCTCCCACACCGGTCTGGCCTCCTTCGCCACGGCCGCCGTCGAGAACTTCGACGTCGACGCCGGGGCGCGGGTCCTTCAGTTCGCCTCACCCAGTTTCGACGCCGCCGTGCTGGAGCTGTGCATGGCGCTGACCTCCGGCGCCGCGCTCGTCGTACCGCCGCCCGGACCGCTGGCGGGGGAGGCCCTCGCCGAGGTGCTGGCCGGCCGGCGGGTCAGCCACGCCCTGATCCCTCCGGCCGCGCTGGCGTCGGTGCCGACGACCACACCGCTGCCCGGCTTCCGTTCCCTGGTCGTCGGCGGTGACGCGTGCTCCGCCGAGCTGGTGGCGCGCTGGTCGTCCGGCCGCCGGATGGTCAATGCCTACGGTCCGACCGAGTCGACCGTGGCCGCCACCATGAGCGGCCCGCTGAGCGGGGAGCGGACGCCCGCGATCGGCGGCCCCGTCGTCAACACCCGGGTGTATGTGCTGGACGCGGGGCTGCGGCCGGTGCCCGTCGGCGCCCCGGGGGAGCTCTATCTCGCGGGCGAGGGGCTGGCCCGCGGCTATCTGCGCCGCCCCGGGCTGACGGCGGAGCGGTTCGTCGCCAACCCCTTCGACGCCCCGGGCTCCCGGATGTACCGCACCGGCGATGTGGTGCGCTGGCGGGCCGACGGCACCCTGGACTACCTCGGGCGCGCCGACGAGCAGGTGAAGATCCGTGGCTTCCGGGTCGAGCTGGGCGAGATCGAGACCGTCATCGCCCGCCATCCGAAGGTCGCCCAGGTCGCCGTGGTCGCCCGCGAGGAGCGACCCGGCGTCCGGCAACTGGTGGCCTATGCGGTCGGCGAGGCCGAGGTGGCCGAACTGCGCGCCCAGGTGGCCGAGGTGCTGCCCGCGCATATGGTCCCGGCGGCGTTCGTACGCCTGGACGCGCTGCCGCTGACACCCCACGGCAAACTGGACCGCAAGGCGCTGCCCGCCCCGGACTACGGCTCCGTGACCACCGGGCGGGCCCCGGCCACCCCGCAGGAAGCGGCGCTGTGCGCGGTGTTCGCCGATGTGCTCGGGGTGGAGCGGGTCGGCGTGGACGACAGCTTCTTCGACCTGGGCGGCGACAGCATCGTCTCCATCCAGTTGGTCAGCCGGGCCCGCAAGGCGGGGCTGATGTTCACCCCGCGCGATGTGTTCCGGCTGCGGACCGTGGCCGCGCTCGCCGCCATGGCCACGCCGCGGGAGGAGACGGCGGCCACCGCAGAACCGGACGACTCCGGTATCGGGGTGGTGCCGCTCACCCCGATCGCACACTGGCTGCGGGAGCGCGGCGGGCCCGTCGACGGCTTCCACCAGTCGATGCTGATCCGCACCCCCGCCGGACTGGACCAGGCGCAGCTCACCGCCGCGCTCCAGGCCGTCCTCGACCACCACGACGCCCTGCGGCTGCGGCTGACCCGGGCCGGTGGCATCGTCTGGAGCCTGGAGGTGGCGCCGCGCGGTGCGGTCGACGCCACCGGCTGTCTGACCCGGGTGGACGCGGCCGGGCTGCGCGGCGAGGCGCTGCGCTGTGTGGTGGCCGGACACCAGGGCACCGCGCAGGCGCGGCTGGAGCCCGAGCAGGGGGCCATGGTGCGGGCGGTGTGGTTCGACGGCGGACCGCATGAGAGCGGCAGACTGCTGCTCGTCCTGCACCATCTGGTGGTGGACGGCGTCTCATGGCGGATCCTGCTGCCCGACCTGGCCGCCGCGGGCGAGGCCGTCATGGCGGGCGAGGCCCCGAGGCTGGAGCCGGTGGGCACCTCGCTGCGGCGCTGGGCCGAGCAGCTCACCGCGCTCGCCCAGCACCCGGCCCTGCTGGACGAACTGCCGCTGTGGACCGCCATGCTGGAGGCCCCGGACCCGCTGCTGGGCAGCCGTGCCCTGGACGCCGCGAGGGACACCGTGGCCACCGTCCGGCACATCAGCCTCACCCTGCCGCCCGAGCGCACCGAGCCGCTGCTCACCCGGGTGCCCGCCGCCTTCCACGGCGGGGTCAACGACGTCCTGCTGACCGGCCTCGCCCTGGCCGTCGCGGACTGGCGCCGGCGCCGGGACGACGACGCGGCGGCCCCGCTCCTGGTCGACCTGGAAGGCCATGGCCGCGAGGGCGTCGTCGAGGGTGCGGATCTCTCCCGTACCGTCGGCTGGTTCACCGATCTGCACCCGGTGCGGCTGGACCCGGCGGTGGCGGACTGGGCCGAGCTGTGGGCCGCCGGCCCGCAGGCCGGACGGGCGCTGAAGAGCGTCAAGGAGCAGTTGCGCGCCCTGCCCGACAACGGCATGGGCTACGGTCTGCTGCGCCACCTCAACCCGCAGACCAGCCCGGCCCTGGCCCGGCTGCGCACCCCGCAGATCGGCTTCAACTACCTGGGCCGCTTCCCGGCCGCCTCCGCCGACGGCCAGGGCGCCGACTGGTCCGCCGCCCCGGAGGCCGATGGTCTCGGCGGCGGCGTCGACCCGGCCATGCCCGTTCCGCACACGCTCGAGGTGGGCGCCCTCACCCAGGACCACGCCGACGGGCCGCGGCTGACCGCGACCCTGTCCTGGCCCGGCGATCTGCTGACCGAGGAGGACGCCCGCGATCTGGCCGAGACCTGGTTCCGCGCGCTGGAGGTCCTCGCGGTCCACACCGAGCGGGCGGGAGCCGGCGGGCACACCCCCTCCGATCTGCCCCTGGTCTCCCTCGGCCAGGACGAGATCGACACCGTCGAGCGGGCCCGGCCCGGCGTGGCCGATCTGCTGCCGCTGTCGTCCCTCCAGAAGGGGCTGTTCTTCCACGCCGTCTACGACGAGCAGGCGCGCGACGTCTACACCGTGCAACTGCTGCTGGATGTGAGCGGGCCGCTGGACGCCCGGGCGCTGCGCCGCGCCGCCCACGCACTGCTGGAGCGCCACGCCAATCTGCGCGCCGGTTTCTGGCACGAAGGGCTGCGCACCCCGGTGCAGTTCGTGCCCAGGGCGGACGAGACCGAGCTGCCCTGGTACGAGTTCGACCTGTCCGGTGTCCCCGCCGGTCAGCGGGACGGCGAACTGGATCGCCTGCTCGCCGAGGACCGGGCCCGCCGCTTCGACCTGACCGCGCCGCCGCTGCTGCGCATCACCGTGATCCGGCTCGACGGCGACCGCCACCGGCTGGTGCTGACCAACCACCACATCCTGCTGGACGGCTGGTCCACCCCGCTGCTCGCCCAGGAGCTGTTCACGCTCTACGCCTCCGGAGGAAGCGACGCCACGCTGCCCCGGGTCACCCCCTACCGCGACTATCTGGCCTGGCTCGCCGACCAGGACGCCGGCGCCGCCGAGAAGGCGTGGCAGCAGGCCCTGGAGGGCGCCGAGCCGACCCTGCTCGCCCCCGTGGACCCCGGCCGCGAGGCGGCGATACCGCGGACGGTCACCGTCGAGCTGTCGGCCGGGCTGACCGCCGCCCTCACCGAGCGGGCGCGGGGTCTCGGGCTCACGATGAACACGCTGGTGCAGGGCGCCTGGGCGGTGCTGCTCGGCCGGCTCACCGGGCGTCAGGACGTGGTCTTCGGCGCCACGGTCTCCGGCCGGCCGCCGGAGATCGCCGGTATCGAGACGATGGTGGGCCTGTTCATCAACACCCTGCCGGTGCGGGTGGCCCTGCGGCCCGAGGAGCCGCTGTCCGGGCTGCTGGCCCGGGTGCAGGAGCAGCAGTCGCTGCTGACCGACCACCAGTACCTCGGCCTCACCGACATCCAGAACATCGCCGGTACCGGTGAACTCTTCGACACGCTCACCGTGTTCGAGAACTACCCGCTCGACCCGGCGGCGCTGGAGCTGCCCGGCACCGGGCTCGGCGTGCTGGGCATCGACGGCCGGGACGCCACCCACTACCCGCTGACCCTCGTCGCCATCCCCCAACTGCCCGGCCAGGGGCTCCAGTTGCGGCTCAACCACCGGCCGGACGTGCTGGACCCGGCGGCCGTGGCGGAGCTGGCCGACCGGCTGCCGCGGCTGCTGGACCTCATCGCCGCGGACCCGGAGCGCCCGGTCGGGCGGATCGATGTGCTCGGCCCCGACGAGCGCGCCCGGCTGCTGGCGCTGGGGACCGGGGACACCGGCCCCCGGCCCACCGCCTACGGGTCCATCCAGCGGCGGTTCGCCGACCAACTGGCCCGGACCCCGGACGCGGTCGCGCTGAGCGACGCCGACGGGCAGGAGGTCACCTACCGTGAGCTCGACACCCGCGCCAACCGGCTGGCGCACCGGCTGATCGCCATGGGGGTGCGCCCGGAGAGCCCGGTCGCCGTGATGCAGAATCGTTCCGTCGAGTTGGTGGTCTCGATCCTCGCGGTGCTGAAGGCCGGTGGCGCGTATGTGCCCCTGGACTCCCGCTATCCGCAGGCCCGGCTGACCCTGATCGTCGAACAGACCGCCGCCGGTGTGCTGCTCACCGACCGCGACCTGAGCGAGGCCGCCCGCGCCTTCCCGCACCGGGCCAGGCTGCTGGTCGTCGACGACCCCGCCCTCGACGGTGCGGCGCCGCTCGACGGCGAGCCGGACACCGACCCCGGTATCGACGGACACCATGAACAGCTCGCCTATGTGATGTACACCTCGGGCTCGACCGGCACCCCCAAGGGCGTCGCCGTCACCCACCACGATGTGCTCGCCCTCGCCTTCGACGACGCCTGGGACAGCGGCCACCACACCCGGGTGCTGCTGCACTCGCCCCAGGCGTTCGACGCCTCCACCTACGAACTGTGGGTGCCGCTGCTGCGCGGCGGCCACATCGTGGTGGCGCCCCCCGGCGAACTCGACGTCCAGGACCTGGCCCGGGTCATCGCGGAGCGGAAGGTCACCGGACTGTGGCTGACCGCCGGTCTCTTCCGGATCCTCGCCGAGGAGCGGCCCGAAAGCTTCGCCGAGGTGCGCGAGGTGTGGTCCGGTGGCGACGTCGTCCCCGCGCCCATGGTGCGCAGAGTGCTGGCCACCTGCCCCGAACTGGTCGTCGGCGACGGCTACGGCCCGACCGAGACCACCACGTTCGCCGCCTACCACCGGATGCGGGCGCGGGACACCGTCCCCGACACCGTGCCCATCGGCCGGCCGCTGGACCGGATGCGGCTCTACGTCCTCGACGACAACCTGGCCCTCACCCCGCACGGAGTCGCCGGCGAGCTGTACATCGCCGGAGCCGGACTCGCCCGCGGCTACCTGGACCGCCCCGGCCTCACCGCCGAGCGCTTCGTCGCCGACCCCTTCGGCCCCGCCGGGGCACGGATGTACCGCAGCGGCGACCTGGTCCGCTGGACCGACGGCGGCCTGCTGGAATTCGTGGGCCGCGCCGACGAACAGGTCAAGGTGCGCGGCTTCCGCATCGAACTCGGCGAGATCGAGGCCGTCGTGGCCCGCTACCCCGGCCTCGCCCAGGTCGCCGTGATCGTCCGCGAGGACCAGCCCGGCGACAAGCGCCTGGTCGCCTACGCCGTCCCGGCCGGTGGACAGCCCGCCCCGGACCTGGCCGCGCTGCGCGACCACACCGCGGCCGCCCTGCCCGCCTATATGGTCCCCGCCGCCTTCGTCGCCCTGGAGACCCTGCCCGTCACCACCAACGGCAAGGTCGACCGCCGGGCCCTGCCCGCCCCCGACTACGGCGCCGCCGCCACCCGCCGGGCCCCGCGCACCCCCGAGGAGCGCACCCTGTGCGAGATCTTCGCCGAGGTGCTGGGGCTGGCCGAAGTCGGCATCGACGACAGCTTCTTCGACCTCGGTGGCCACTCCCTGCTGGCCACCCGCCTGGTCAGCCGGGTGCGCTCCGGATTCGGCGTGGAGCTGGCGGTGCGCAGCCTGTTCGAGGCCCCCACCCCCGCCCGGCTCATGGCGGCCATCGCCGGAGCCGCCCGCGCCCGTACCCCGCTGCGGCCCGTCGAGCGGCCCGAGTTCATCCCCATGTCGTACGGCCAGCACCGGCTGTGGTTCCTCAACCGGCTGGAAGGCGCCGCGTCCCCGTACAAGATCCCGATCGCGCTGCGGCTGACCGGACACCTCGACTGCGAGGCCCTGCGGGCGGCGCTGGGCGATGTGGTGGACCGGCACGAGGCGCTGCGCACCGTCTTCCGCGAGACCGGCGGCACCCCGCACCAGGTGGTGCTCGGCACCGACGCCGCCACCCCCGACCTCACCATGGAAACCGTCACCGAGGAGGAACTGCCCGAGGCGCTGCTCCGGGCGGTCGCCCCCGGCTTCGACCTCGCCGTCGACCCGCCCCTGCGGGCCACCCTGTACGCACTCGGCCCCGACCGCCACGTCCTGCTGCTGGTCCTGCACCACATCGCCGGTGACGGCTGGTCGATGGGCCCGCTCGCCCGCGACTTCTCCCTGGCCTACACCGCCCGGCTGGGGGGCGAGGCGCCCGAGCGGGACCCGCTGCCCGTGAGCTACGCCGACTACAGCCTCTGGCAGCGGCAGGTCATGGGCGGCGAGGACGACCCGGACAGCCCGATCTCCCGGCAGCTCGCCTTCTGGACCGACGCCCTCGCCGGGCTCCCGGACGAACTGGAGCTGCCGGCCGACCGCTCCCGGCCCGCCGTCGCCACCTACCAGGGCGGAACCCTGATGTTCCGGCTCGAACCGGAGCTCCACCACGGGCTGCTCGGCCTCGTACGCGACAACGAGGCGAGCCTGTTCATGGTGGTCCAGGCCGGGCTCGCGGCGCTGCTGACCCGGCTGGGGGCGGGCACCGACATCCCGCTGGGCAGCCCGATCGCGGGCCGCACCGACGAGGCGCTGGACGAGCTCGTGGGCTTCTTCGTCAACACCCTGGTGCTGCGCACGGACACCTCGGGCAACCCGACCTTCCGGGAGCTGCTGGCCCGCGTCCGGGACACCGACCTCGCCGCCTACGCCCACCAGGACACCCCCTTCGAGCGGCTGGTCGAGGTGCTCAACCCGGCCCGCTCGATGGCGCGCAACCCGCTCTTCCAGGTCATGCTGGTGCTCCAGAACAACGTCCAGGCCGATCTGCGGCTGCCCGGACTGGACGTTGCCGTGGAGACCGCGGGCGCCCACGCCGCCCAGTTCGACCTGTCCTTCGACCTCACCGAGCGCTACGCCGAGGACGGCGCGCCGCAGGGTCTGGACGGCCGGTTCGACTACAGCACCGACCTGTTCGACCACCCCACCGCGCAGCGGCTGCTCGGCTGCTTCGTACGGTTCCTCCAGGCCGCCGTCGCCGAGCCCGACCGCCCGGTGGGTGACCTGGACATCATCGAACCGGGGGAGCGGCGGCAACTGCTGCTCGACTGGAACCGCACCGAGCGCGACACCGGCATCACCGGGGTCGTGGAGCGGGTCCGGGAGATCGCCGCCCGCCACCCGGAGGCCACCGCCCTCACCGATGACCACCACACCGTCGACTACGCCACCCTGGTCGCCCGCGCGAGCGCCCTCTCCCGCAGGCTGCTGGCGAGCGGTGCGGACGCCGATTCGGTCGTCGCGATCCTCTCCGACCGCACCGTCCGGGTGCCCACGGCCGTGCTCGCCGTCCTCGGCATCGGCGCCGCCTATGTGCCGCTCGACCCGCGCGCCCCGCGGCAGCGCAGCGCCGGAATGCTCGCCGACAGCGGCGCCCGCCGGGTGCTTGCCGCGCCCGAACACCTGGTGCGGGCACGGGAGTTGGCCGAGGCGGCGGAGATCCCCGTCGAGGTGCTGGCGCTGGACGACGCGGCCGACGACGCCGATGAGCTGCTGCCCGTCGCCGGTGGCCCCGGCCACCTCGCCTACGTGATCTTCACCTCCGGTTCCACCGGCCGCCCCAAGGGCGCGATGGTGCACCGGCGCGGCATGGTCAACCACCTCCTCGCCAAGATCGAGGACCTGGGGATGACGGACGCCGACAGCGTGGTGGCCAACGCCC
Source organism: Streptomyces sp. CY-1 (assembly GCF_047218265.1). Taxonomy (NCBI): domain Bacteria; kingdom Bacillati; phylum Actinomycetota; class Actinomycetes; order Kitasatosporales; family Streptomycetaceae; genus Streptomyces; species Streptomyces sp. CY-1. The sequence continues at coordinate 346,514 of NZ_CP178393.1, read as the reverse complement.
CGCTGACGTTCGACATCTCGGTGTGGCAGATGCTGTCCGGCCTCGTCGCCGGCGGCCGGGTGCGGCTGGTCGGCGAGGACACCGCACTGGACCCGCAGGCGCTGTTCACCCGGGTCGCCGAGGAGCGGATCACCGTCCTCGAGGTCGTCCCCTCCCTGCTGCGCACCGCCCTGGACGCCTGGGAGTCCGGCGCCGACCCCCTCGAACTGCCCCGGCTGCGCTGGCTGATGGTGACCGGCGAGGCCCTCCCGCCGGACCTGTGCGCCCGCTGGTTCGCCCGCTATCCGCACATTCCGCTGGTCAACGCGTACGGCCCGACCGAGTGCTCGGACGACGTCACCCACGCCGTCATCGACTCCGCCACCCCGCTCGGCGGCGTCCGGGTACCGATCGGTGCCACCATCCGCAACACCCGGCTCTACGTCCTGGACACCCGGCTCCAGCCGGTCCCGGTCGGCGTCCCCGGCGAGCTGTACGTGGGCGGCACCGGCGTCGGATACGGCTACGTCGGCGAAGCCCGGCGCACCGCGGTCACCTTCGTGGCCGACCCGTTCGCGGACGAGCCCGGCAGCCGGCTGTACCGCACCGGCGACCGGGTGCGACGGCTGCCCGACGGACAACTGGAGTTCCTCGGCCGCCTCGACCACCAGGTCAAGATCCGCGGACAGCGCATCGAACTGGGCGAGGTGGAGGCCGCGCTGCGCGCGATCCCCGCGGTGACCGACGCGGTGGTCACGGTCGGCACCGACCCCGCGGGGCAGAGCCGCCTGGTCGGCCACATCGTCGGCGCGGTCGACCCCCGGCAGGTGCGCTCCGAACTCGCCGGGGCGCTGCCGGAGGCGATGGTGCCCGCGGTGCTGATGGCCATGGACGCCCTGCCGCTCACCCCCAACGGCAAGGTGGACCGCAAGGCGCTGCCCGCCCCCGACTTCGGGGCGTCGGCCGGCGGCTCCGGACGGGCCCCGCGCACCCCGCAGGAAGAGCTGCTGTGCGAGGTGTTCGCCGAGGTGCTCGGCCTGCCCCGGGTCGGCCCCGACGACGACTTCTTCGACCTGGGCGGCCACTCGCTGCTCGCCACCCGCCTGGTGAACCGGATCCGGTCCGCCTTCGGGGTGGAGCTTCAGGTCAGGACGCTGTTCGAAATGCCCACCGTGGCCCGGCTCGCCACGTCCCTGGCCCTTGGCACAGGAGGCAGGGCGCCGCTGGTCCCGGCCGAGCGGACCGGGCGGATCCCGCTGTCGTACGCCCAGCGCCGGCTGTGGTTCCTCAACCGGTTCGACGGCGACAGCGGCGCCTACAACGTGCCGCTGGCCCTGCGCCTGACCGGTGACCTGGACCGCGAGGCGCTGCGCGCGGCCCTCGGCGATGTGGTGGCCCGGCACGAGAGCCTGCGCACCGTCTTCCCCGAGACCACCGGGCCGGACGCGGACGGCGGCGCCCACCAGAAGATCGTGGACGCCGGGACGGCCCGGCCCGCGCTCCCGGTCACCGACACCGACGAGGCGTCCCTGCCCGGCCGGCTGGCCGCCGAGGCCGCCACCGGATTCGACCTCACCCGCGAACTCCCGCTGCGCACACGGCTGTTCGCACTCGCCCCGGACAGCCATGTGCTGCTGCTGGTGATGCACCACATCGCCAGCGACGGGGCCTCCGCGGCACCGCTCGCCCGCGACCTGTCCTCCGCCTACGAGGCCCGGCTGGCCGGTGCGGCGCCCCGGTGGACACCGCTGCGGGTGGGCTATGCCGACTACAGCATCTGGCAGCGCGAGGTGCTCGGCGACGAGAGCGACCCCCAGACCCCCATCTCCCGGCAGCTCGCCTTCTGGACCGACGCCCTGGCCGGTCTCCCCGACCAACTGGAGCTGCCCACCGACCGCCCCCGCCCCGCGGTCGCCACCGGGGCGGGCGGCACCGTCCCCGTACGGATCGGCCCCGAGCTGCACCGGCGGCTGGCCGGACTCGCCCGCGAGAACCGGGCCAGCGCCTTCATGGTGGTCCAGGCCGGGCTGGCCGCCCTGCTGACCCGGCTGGGGGCGGGTACCGACATCCCGCTGGGCAGCCCGATCGCGGGCCGCACCGACGAGGCGCTGGACGATCTGGTCGGGTTCTTCGTCAACACCCTGGTGCTGCGTACGGACACCTCGGGCAACCCGACCTTCCGGGAGCTGCTGGCCCGCGTCCGGGACACCGACCTGGCCGCCTACGCCCACCAGGACATGCCGTTCGAACGGCTGGTGGAGGTGCTCAACCCGGCCCGCTCGCTCTCCCGCCACCCGCTCTTCCAGATCGCCCTGGCGTTCCAGAACCCCACCGTGGTCGGCCAGGAGGTCACCGGCCTCACCGTGGCCGCGGAACCGCTCGGCAACGCCGGTGCCAAGTTCGACCTGTCGATCAGCCTCGGCGACCGGCGCGACGAGGACGGTGGCCACCAGGGCATCGAGGGCCATGTCGTCTACAGCGCCGACCTGTTCGACGCGGACACCGTCACCGCCCTCGTCGCCCGGCTGATCCGGCTGCTGGAGGCGGCCGTCGCCGACCCGGACCAGCCGATCGGCCGGATCGGGCTGCTCGACCCCGTCGAGCGGACCCGCATGGTGGTCACCTGGAACGACACCGCCACCGACGTCCCCGAGGTGACCCAGCCCGAGCTGTTCCAGGCCCAGGTTGCCCGCACCCCCGACGCACCCGCGCTGGTCTTCGGCGCCGAGGAGCTGTCGTACGCCGAGCTCAACGCCCGCGCCAACCGGCTGGCCCGCCTGCTCATCGACCGCGGTGTGGGCCCGGAGCGGTTCGTCGCCGTCGCCCTGCCCCGGTCGGCACACCTGGTGGTGGCCCTGCTCGCGGTGCTCAAGGCCGGTGGCGCCTATGTGCCGGTGGACCCGGCCTACCCGGCCGAGCGGATCGGGTTCATGCTCTCCGACACCGCCCCGGCGCTGCTGCTCACCGACGCCGACACCGCCGCCACGCTGCCGCAGGACACCGAGGACATCCCGCGCCTCCTCCTGGACGACCCCGCCACCGGCGCACACCTCGCCCGCTTCGACGCCACCGACCCCGACGACGGCGACCGGCTCGCACCGCTGCGCCTGGCCAACCCCGCCTATGTCATCTACACCTCGGGCTCGACCGGACGGCCCAAGGGCGTCGTCATCCAGCACACCTCGCTCACCGACTACCTGGTCTTCGCCGGGGGCGACTACGACGGGGTGCGCGGCACCGCGCTGCTGCACTCCTCGATCTCCTTCGACCTGTCGGTGACCGCCACCCATGTGCCGCTCACCGTGGGCGGCACCGTCCAGGTCGTCAGCGACCTCCAGGACCCGGCCCCGGGGACCGCCGAGGCGCTGCGCACCCGCCCGTGCACCTTCCTCAAGGCCACGCCCAGCCATCTGCCGGTCCTCACCACGCTGCCCGAGGAGTTCGCGCCCACCGCCGAACTGCTCCTCGGCGGTGAGCTGCTGCTGGGCGAGCGGGTCGACGCCTGGCGCGCCGACCACCCCGGCACCACCGTCCTCAACATGTACGGGCCCACCGAGACCACGGTCAATTGCAGCCAGTACCGCATCGCACCGGACACCCCGATCCCGCCGGGCCCGCTGCCCATCGGCGGCCCGATGCCCAACACCCGGTTCCATGTGCTCGACGACCGCCTCGAGCTGGTGCCGCCGGGCGCGGCCGGAGAGCTGTACGTGGCGGGCGACTGCCTGGCCCGCGGCTATCTGGGCCGCCCCGATATGACGGCCGCCCGGTTCGTCCCCGACCCGTTCGGCGCCCCCGGCTCCCGGATGTACCGCACCGGAGATGTGGTGCGCTGGAACCCGGACGGCACGCTGTCCTTCCTGCGCCGGGTGGACGACCAGGTCAAGCTGCGCGGCTTCCGGATCGAGCTGGGCGAGGTCGAGGCCGTGGTCGACCGCCACCCCGCCGTGGCCAGGTCCGCGGTGATCGTGCGCGAGGACCGCCCCGGCGACCAGCGCCTGGTCGCCTATGTGGTGCCCGCGCCCGGCGCCGGGCTTCCGGTCCCGGCCGAGCTGCGCCGCCACGCCGCCGCTGACCTCCCCGAGTACATGGTCCCGAACGCCTTCGTCCCGCTGGACGTACTGCCGCTGACCCCCAACCGCAAACTGGACCGCCGGGCCCTGCCCGCCCCCGAGTCCTCCGCGGTCTCCGGCGGCCGGGCGCCCCGCACCCGCCAGGAGCGGCTGCTGTGCGAGCTGTTCGCCGAGGTCCTCGGGATCGACCGGGTCTCCGTCGACGACGGCTTCTTCGACCTCGGCGGCCACTCCCTGCTGGCCACCCGGCTCATCGGCCGGGTGCGCGCCACCTTCGGGGTGGACATTGCCATCCGCACCCTCTTCGAGGCACCCACGGTGGCGGAGCTGACCGAGCGGCTCGGCACCGGGGAGGACGATGGCCAGGGCGCCCACGGAGCGTTTGATGTCCTGCTGCCGCTGCGCCGCAAGGGCGGCCGTCCGCCGCTGTTCTGTGTCCACCCGGCCAGTGGCTTCAGTTGGTCCTACGCCGGGCTGATGCGCCACCTAGGCCCCGACTACCCGATCTACGGCCTCCAGTCGCGTGGCATCGCCGAACCCGGTGAACTGCCCACCGGCGTCCAGGAGATCGCCGCCGACTATCTGAAGCAGGTGCGCACCGTCCAGCCCACCGGCCCCTATCTGCTGCTCGGCTGGTCCTTCGGCGGACTGGTGGCGCACGCGATGGCCGAACAGCTCCAGCGGGCCGGTGAGCGGGTCGCCCTGCTGGCCATGCTCGACTCCTTCCCCCGGCTCCCCGCGAGCCACGGCGGCACCGTGCGGGCCGGGGAGGAGGACGCCGTCCTGTCCCAGCGGGAGTTCCTCGGCGGAATGCTCGACCTGGCCGGCTACGAGCGGGCCGAGTGGGCCGGGGAGCCGCTGGAGTACGGCCGGGTGGCGGAGATCCTCCGCGGCCAGGGCGGCATCCTCGGCAGCCTGGAGGAGCGGCACGTGGCGGCCCTGTACGAGGTGTTCGAGAACAATTCACGGCTCGCACGGGGTCATGTACCCGGGACCTACGTGGGAGACCTGCTCTTCTTCGAGGCGACGCTCGGCAAGCCGGGGGACGCCCCCGGGCCCGAGGTGTGGGCGCCCTTCCTGGAGGGCTCCATCGAACGCCACCCCGTCGAGTCCACCCACGACGACATGACCCAGCCGGAGCCGCTGGCCGGGATCGGCCGGATCCTCGCCGCCCGGCTCCGCGACTTCACCTGAGCCCCCTCCACAGCCCCCTCCACGGACCTGTCCACGGAAGAGAGACGAGACGCGAGATGAGCAACCCCTTCGACGACGCGGACGCCATGTATCTGGTGCTGGTCAACGACGAGGGCCAGTACTCCCTGTGGCCGGTCTTCGCCGAGGTCCCGGCCGGCTGGACCGGCGTCCACGGCCCCGACGGGCGCCAGGCATGCCTGGATCACATCAACGAGAACTGGACCGACATGCGCCCCAAGAGCCTTGTCGAGGCCATGGGCGCGGCCGCCTCCTGACGGCACGGCCCACGAACCACCCCCCTCGCACCACAAAAACACCCACCCGAGAAACACACCGAGAAACACACCCGAAGGAGCACACCATGTCCGAAGCGCGTGAGCAGCACCTGGACGAGCTGCGCGAGATCGTCGCCGAGGTGCTCGAGGTCGAGCCCGACGAGATCACCGAGACCGGTTCGTTCGTGGAGGAGCACGAGGCGGACTCGCTGCGGGCGATCGAGATCCTCGCCCGGATCGAGAAGAAGTACAAGATCGACATCCCGCAGTCGGAGCTGCCGCAGATGGAGAACCTCAAGGCGGTCTACGACGTGGTGGCCAACCAGGCCGGCTGGCAGGACTGACCCCTTCGCACACCACGGCGACGACGACGTCACGAGGGAAGAAAGCGGATCACCGACATGAATGCTCCGACAGCCCGGGACACCGGGGGACGGCAGATGGCCTGGGCCGGATACACGGCCGCGGTACTGGCCATCGTCTTCGGCCTGTTCAGCTTCTACTGGGCGGCCGGAGGCACCTTCGGCATCGACACCCTGGGCGGCGCGATCCAGCGGATGGCGGAACGCCGGAACTCCGGCTTTCTCGCGGTCGTCTGGATCACCGGCGCGCTCAAGGTCGCGGGCGGTCTGTTCTCGTTGTCGCTCGTCCGGCCGTGGGGCCGCGTCGTCCCCCGCCCGCTGATGCTACTCGCGGGCTGGGGCGGCGCGGTGCTGCTGACCGTCTACGGCGCCTTGCAGGTCGGCAGCCTGCTGCTGGTGGCGTTCGGCGTGCTCACCCCGTCCGACCCCGTCGAGTGGAAGCCGCTGCTGTGGCGCCTGTTCGTCTGGGACATGTCGTTCCTGGTGTGGGGAATCCTGCTCTTCCTCGCCACCCGGACCTATGTCATGAACCATCCGCGGCGCCCGGAAAGGCGCGGAGGAAATTGATGTACGACAGCGCGCAGGACCTGGTCTTCGACCATGTCTTCCTGCGGATCGATGGACTCGTCCCCGATATCCGGCTCCTGCTCAAGATCGAGGGTTTCAATCCGGCCGGTTCGATCAAACTGAAGACCGCCATCGGACTCGTCGAGGACGCCGAGCGGTGGAATCTGCTCAGACCCGGCGGCCACATCATCGAATCGTCCTCGGGCAACCTGGGAGTGGCGCTCGCCTCCGTGTGCGCCGCCAGGGGATACCGCTTCACCTGCGTCACCGACCCGAACACCTCACCCCAGAACGCGGCCCTGATCCGGGCCTTCGGGGCGACGCTGGTGGTCGTCGACAAGAAGGACGCCAACGGCGGTTATCTACAGTCGAGGATCGACCACATCCACGACCGGCTGCGGGAGGACCCCTCCCTGTTCTGGCCGAACCAGTACGCGAACGAGGCCAACCCCCGGATCCACCGGGAGCGCACCGCCGCCGCCATCCTCGAGGAGGTCCCCGAGGTCGACCACCTGTTCATCGGCGCCGGCACCACCGGCACCCTGATGGGCTGCGCGGCCTACTTCCGCGAACGCTCCCCGCACACCCGGATCGTCGCGGTGGACACCGCGGGATCGGTCACCTTCGGCTTCCCGCCCGGCAAGCGGCATCTGCCGGGGCTGGGCACCAGCCGCAAGCCCGAACTGTGCGACCCCCGGCTCGTCGACGACATCGTCATCGTTCCCGAGGCCGAGGCGATCCGCATGTGCCGCACCATCGCCAGAAGCCGGGGCATCGCCACCGGCGGCTCCACCGGCTCGGTCCTGGCGGCCGTGGCGCGCAGGGGCCCGTCGCTGCCGCCCGGAGCCACCGTCGTGGCCATCGCCCCCGACACCGGGGACCGCTACCTCAACACCATCTACAACGACGCCTGGGTCGAGGAACGCTTCGGACACCAGGCCCTGGCCCCGGCGGGCGCGGACGACCATCCGGACGCCGACGGCTCACTGCTCCTGAAAGGCTGACATGTTCGACTTCCATGTCGTCAGCGGCAAAACCGCCCGCCGGGTGATCGGCCGCTCCCGGTCGAAGATCGTTGACCAGGTACGGGACACCTACCTCACCCATGACCTGGGTGACTCGGTCAATCCCAACAGCTACTTCCTGCGCTTCCCCGACAAGCCCGACAGCCGCATCATCGCCCTGCCCGCGTATCTGGGCGGTGAGCACTCGGTCGCCGGCATCAAGTGGATCGCCAGCTTCCCCGCCAATATCGAGCGCTCGGTGCCGCGCGCCTCGGCGGTCCTGCTGCTCAACGACTACGAGACCGGCTATCCGTTCGCCTGCCTCGAAGCCGCCCAGATCAGCGCCGCCCGCACCGCGGCCTCCGCCGTGCTCGCCGCCGAGACGCTGCACGGATCCCGGACCGCCCGGCGGCTCCTGGTGATCGGCGCGGGCATCATCGCCCGCAACATCCTGGAGTTCTTCACCGACCGCGACTGGCAGCTCGACGAGGTGCTGGTGCACGACCGGGACCCGCGCTACGCCGAATCGCTCACCGAGCATGTGTCCGGCGTCCTCGGCCACCGTGCGAGCGTCGCCCCCGACCGGGACAAGGCGATCGCGGAGGCCGATCTGGTGGTGCTCGCCACCACGGCGGGAGAGCCCTACATCACCCGGCCGGGCACCTTCGCCCCCGGTCAGACCGTCCTCAACATCTCCCTGCGGGACATCGACCCGGAGATCATCGTGGGCGCCTGCAACATCCTGGACGACATCGACCACTGCCTCACGGCCAACACCTCGCCGCATCTGGCCGAGCAGAAGTTCGGCCACCGGGAGTTCATCAACGGCACCCTCGCGGATGTGATCCGCGGCCGCCGGAAGGTGGCCACCGACCGGCCCGTGATCTTCTCGCCCTTCGGCCTCGGTGTGCTGGACCTCGCCGTGGGCGCGTTTGTGCACCGGGCCGCCCTCGAGGCGAACGAGGCCACCGCCATCGAAGGATTCTTCGGCGAGACCACCCGCTGGTGAGTGCCACCGGCTGGTGAGTGCCACCAGCTCGTGACCCGTCCTCCTCCCACCACCCACCGGCCCATATCCGGCCCCGAAGCATGAGGTAATTCCCATGTCCACACAACGCCGTGCCCTTGTCACCGGGGGATCGCGCGGTATCGGCGCGAGTGTCGCCCTCCGCCTCGCCCAGGACGGAATGGACGTCGCGTTCTGCTACCGCAGCGAGAAGGAGCGCGCCGAGGAGACCGCCGAGCGGATCCGCGAGCTGGGGGTGCGCTGCTTCCACGCGCCCTGTGACGTCGCGGACTTCGAGGCCGTTCAGTCCTTCATCAAGGAGGCCGAGGCCGACCTCGGCCCCATCGACACCCTCGTCAACTCGGCCGGCATCGTCCGCGACAACCCCCTCGTGCTGATGCCGGTGGAGGACTGGGACGCCGTCATCGACGCCAGCCTGACCGGTGTCTTCAACTTCTGCCGGTCGATGGCGTTCGGCTTCATGAAGCGCAAGCAGGGCGTCATCGTCAATGTCTCCTCGGTGGCCGGTGTCTACGGCAACAAGGCGCAGACGAACTACTCCGCCGCCAAGGCCGGTATCAACGGCATGAGCAAGGCGCTGGCCAAGGAGCTCGCCCCCTACGGCCTGCGGGTCAACGTCGTCGCCCCCGGGTTCATCGAGACCGACATGACCGCGGGCCTCACCGACAAGGTGCGCGCCCAGGCGATGGAGCTGGTCCCCATGCGCCGCTTCGGCACCCCCGAGGACGTGGCCGAACTGGTGTCGTTCCTGGTGTCCGACCGGGCCGGCTACATCACCGGGCAGATCCTCCAGGTCGACGGGGGCATCGTCCTGTGAGCCGCCGGTTCGCTGCCCCGCTCACCGCGGTCGACACGGTGGACATCGCGGACACCCCGGGTGGCGCACGGGTGGAGGCGGTCAAGCGGATCGCCGGCGAGGACCCGTATCTCGTCGGCCACTACCCGGACTTCACCATCTACCCGGGTGTGTTCACCCTCGAATCCGTCCACCAGGCCATCCGCCACTGGGCCACCGAACGGCATGGCCCGGGTGCGGTCGCCGAACTGGCCGCCATCACCTCGATCAGCTTCGCGGCCCCGCTCCTGCCCGGGGACACCCTGCGCATCGGCTGCGATCTGACGACACGCGACGACACCCCCGCGACGGCGCGGGCCAAGGTCCGCTGCCACCGCGGCGACGGCGCCCTGTCCGCCCGGATGACCCTCGAACTGCGCATCGACCGGAGGGGCGGCGATGATCACGCTTGAACACGCCGACATCCGGCGCATCCTTCCGCACCGCCACCCCGTCCTGCTCGTGGACCGTGTCCTGGAGCTCGAACCGGGGTCGCGCATCGTCGCCACCAAGACCGTGACCGGCAGCGAACCCTGCTACGCCGGGCTGGAGGAGGACCTTCCCGCGTCCGCCTACGCCTATCCGGCCTCCCTGCTCGTCGAGTCGTTCGGCCAGACCGGCGCCGTGCTGTGGCTGTACTCCGCCGCCATGGCCGGGGAGCGGAGCGAGGGCACCCTCATCTTCGGCTCCGCCCGCGAGGTGACGATCACCGGCCGCGCCTACCCCGGCGATGTGCTGCGCCACACCGTCGAGATCGACCAGCTCATCGGCGACAACGCGTTCATGCGCGGTGAGACCTGGGTGGGCGACCGCCGTATCGCCACCCTCGGCTCGGTCCTCGCCGTCGTACGCGAGGGGCTCGCCGCCGGCACCGGCCCATGACCCTCCGCACACCACCCAACCCCACCCCAGGCTGTTTCCAGCCGCCCCCGTCCCCCTGCCGAATTCAGGAGAATTCCCATGTCCGAAGCGCGTGAGAAGCATCTGGACGAGCTGCGCGAGATCGTCGCCGAGGTGCTCGAGGTCGAGCCGGAGGAGATCACCGAGACCGGTTCGTTCGTGGAGGAGCACGAGGCGGACTCGCTGCGGGCGATCGAGATCCTCGCCCGGATCGAGAAGAAGTACAAGATCGACATCCCGCAGTCCGAGCTGCCGCAGATGGAGAACCTCAAGGCCGTCTACGACGTCGTGGCCAACCAGGCCGGCTGGCGGGACTGATCAGCCATGAACCGACGAGTCGTCATCACCGGGCTCGGCCCGGTCTCCAGCATCGGCACCGGTGTCACGGCGTTCGGCCAGGCCCTGCGCGCCGGCACCAGCGGCATCTCCGCCATCTCCAGCTTCGACTCCTCCGGCTTCCCGCACTACATGGCCGGTGAGGTCCCCGACTTCGACCCCAAGGCGCTGCTGCGCACCCTCGCCACGTCCGAGTGGGGCCGCACCAGCCTGTTCGCGGCCGCGGCAGCGCGGCTGGCAGTCGAGGACGCCGGAATCGACGAGAAGGTGCTCGCGGGCGCCGCCGCCGGTTCCAGCATCGGCACCACCAGCGGAGAGTCCCAGGTCATCGAGGCGCTCACCGCCGAGTGGGTGCACAGCGGGCTGGACCAGATCACCCCGGCGTACGCGGCCCAGGTCCCGGCCTCCCGGCTGGCCGCCGCCGTCAACCAGGAACTCGGTCTCACCGGTGAGGCGGTGACCCTGTCCACCGCCTGCTCGGCCAGCAACTACGCACTCGGCTACGCGTATGACCAGATCGTCACCGGCGACGCCGACTACATGATCGCCGGTGGCGCGGACTCGGTGTGCCGCTGGGCGCACGCCGGTTTCTACCGGCTCGGCGCGCTCACCGAGAAGGTCTGCTCACCGTTCGACAAGGACCGCTCCGGCATCCTCACCGGCGAGGGCGGGGCCGCCCTCTTCCTGGAGTCCCTGGAGTCCGCCACCGAACGCGGCGCCCACATCTACGCCGAGGTGCTCGGCTACGGCCTCAACTGCGACGCCAACCACATGGTCGCCCCCGACCCGGTGAGCATCGCCGAGTGCATGCGCCGGGCCCACCACAACGCCGGTATCGCCCCCGCCGACGTCGACTACATCTGCGCCCACGGCACCGGCACCCCGGCCAACGACGCGATGGAGGCCCAGGCCGTGGTCGAGGTCTTCGGCACCCGGCCCCCGCCGATCAGCTCCATCAAGTCCATGCTCGGCCACACCATGGGCGCGGCCAGCGGATTCGGCGCCATCGCCTCCGCGCTCGCCATCGACGAGGGCTTCCTGCCCCCGACCACCAACTACCGCACCCCCGACCCCGAACTGCCCGCCATCGACCCCGTGCCGAACGAGAGCCGCCCGGCACAGCCCAAGGTCGTGCAGAACAACGGCTTCGCCTTCGGCGGCAACAACGCCATCACCATCCTCGGACGGGTCGCATGAACGCCACCGCCATCACCCCGGACACCCCCGGCCACCAGGACGTCCGCGAGAACACCCTGGCCATCACCGGCTGGGGCGTCGTCACCTCCCTGGCCATCGGCGCGGATGAGTTCACCACGGCCATCGGCGAAGGCCGCAGCGGGCTGCGCGAGGTCACCGGCATGTTCGACGAAGAGCTGCCCGAGCACGAGGCGTTCGCCATGCCCGACTTCAAGGTGCGCGACCACCTCGGCCGCAAGGGCACCAGCTTCTTCGACCGCAGCACCTCCCTCGGTCTGCTGGGCTGCACCCTCGCCCTCGACGACACCGACCTGACCGTCACCGACGACAACCGTGACCGGTTCGGCATCGTCCTCGGCACCACCGCCGGCAGCATCAAGGCCACCAGCGACTACAGCCGCGAGACCCTGGAGGGCGACAAGCCGTTCCGGGTCAATCCGGTGCTGTTCCCCAACACCGTGATGAACTGCGCCGCCGGCCAGTCCGCGATCTGGCTGGGGCTCAAGGGCGTCAACGCCACCGTCGCAGGCGGCCGGCTCGCCGGGCTGAGCGCCCTGCGGTACGCCCGCAACCAGATCCGGCGCGGCTACGCGGACGCCCTGCTCGTCGGTTCCGCCGAGGAGTTCAGCCCGCACACCGCCTGGTTCAGCCACCGCCAGCACTCCGCCGAGGAGGGCCGGGTCAAGGTCGGCGAAGGCTCCGCCGTCTTCGTCGTGGAGAACGCCGAGGCGGTACACGCCCAGGGACGCACCCCCGACGCCGAGGTCCTGGCCGTCGAGGTCGGCAGCTACGGGGCGCCGGGCCGGGAGCCCGACGCCGGAGCCGGGCTCGCCGACTGCATCGGCCGCGCCCTGCGCCGCGCCGCCGTGGAACCGTCCCAGGTGCGGGCGGTCGCCACCGGCGAGAGCGGAATCGCCCGCCTGGACGACATCGAGCGCCGTGGCATCGAGAGCGCGCTCGGCGGCGAGGTGTGGCGGGTGCGGGCCAGTGAGTGGGTCGGCGAGTGCCAGAGCGCCTCCGGCTCGCTCCAGCTCGCCGCCCTGCTGGCCGGCCACCGCGGCCACCCGGAGCTGGACGGCGCGGTGTCCGTGGTCACCTCGGTCTCGCCCGACGGCGGTGTCGGCGTGGCCGTCGTGAGGGGGTGGCACCGTGCACGTGGCGATCACCGGGGCTGAGCTGCTCACCTGCCACGGCGGCACCGACACCACCTTCGCCGCCCTGGCCAAGGGCGTCGACGGCAGCCAGGGCCTGCGGTTCTACGACACCGACCGCATCAACGTCACCCGTGGCTATCACGTCGACGACACCGACGACGCCGAGGCGGAACCGCCGCTGCGGGCCGGGCGCTGGCTCGCCCGCTGTGTCCTCGGCGCGGTCCGCCAGGCCGGGGTGGACCCGGCCGTCGAGCGGGTGTCCGTCATCGTCGGCACCGGACTGCGCGAACTGCGGGCCATGGAGCGCTGGGCCGTGGACGGCGTGCCGGTGCGCCGCCGGGATCTGCACTTCACCACCGCGGTCCGGGAGGTGCTGCCCGAGGTCACCGAGGTGATCACGGTGTCCAACGCCTGCTCCGCGTCCGGCCACGCCCTCGCGCTCGCCCAGGACCTGCTCGCCGCGGGCGAGGCCGACGCGGTCGTCGCGGCGGGCTGCGACGCGATGAGCGAATCCATGCTCACCATGATCGGCCGGGTGGCCGATGCCCCCACGCCCGCACTCCAACCCTTCCAGGAGGGCCGCGCCGGTGTCCTGCTGGGCGAGGGCGCGGTGGCGGTCGTGCTGCGCCGGGCCGCCGACGCCGGGCCGGGCGCGCTCGCCACCGTCCTGGCCACCGGGCTCTCCTGCGACGCCCACCATGAGACCGCCCCGGACGTGGGCGGCATCGTGGCGGCCATGCGGGACGCCCACCGCCGCGCCGGGGTCACCCCGCACGAGATCGGCCTGGTCCTCGCCCATGGCACCGGCACCGCGCTCAACGACCCGACCGAGGCCGCCGCCCTGGACACGGTCTTCGCCGGTGCCGCCCCGGGCCCGCTGGTGACCGGCATCAAGGGCGCCATCGGGCACACCTCCGGCGGCGCGGCGCTGATGAGCCTGCTCGTCGCCGCCGAGGCGATGCGCTCCGGTTCGGTGCCCGCGACCGTGGGGCTGGCGGAGCCGATCGAGGCGGCCGCCGGACTGCGGCTGGTCGTCGGCGAACCCGCGCCCTGCGACGCCCGGCTGGCCCAGGTCAATGCCTTCGGATTCGGCGGAGTCAACGCCGTCAGCGTGATCGGGGTGGACCGATGACCATGAACCCCGACCAGGTGACCGTCACCGCACACGCCCTTCATGTGCCCGATCCGATCGGGGGCTTCGCGGCGACCGCGGCGGGGGACCTCTTCTCCTCCGTGGCCCCGGAACCGGCCTGCGGCCCGGACCAGGCGCACACCGTACTGGGCCGCAAGGGGCTGCTGTTCAAGGAGGACGCGACCCGGCTGGCGCTGTGCGCCGTCCACCGTGCCTTCGCACTGCCCCCGGGCAAGCTCACCGAACCGCTCCCCGGAGCGGAACACACCGCCGTCGTCGTCAGCTCCAACGTCGGCAACGCCCGGACCGTCCGTGACATCGTGGCCGAGATGCGGGCCGGCTCCGCCCACGACGTCAGCCCGCTGAACGGTCCCAACGCCTCCAGCAATGTGATCGCCAGCACCCTCGCCATCCGCTACGGCTTCACCGGGCCCAATCTGATGGTGTGCTCCGGCGCCACTTCCGGTCTGGACGCCGTCCGGCTGGGTGCCCTGCTGCTGCGCGGCGAACGCGCCCGCCGGGTCGTGGTGGTCGGGGTCGAACCCGACGACGAGGTGGCCCGCGGGCTGGCCGCCCTGCGCCCCGCCACACCCGGCACCACGCTGCCGGTCCCGCTCCGGGCGGCCGCCGCCTGCGTCGTACTGGAGCCGGGCGGGAGCGGACCGCTCCTGGGCGATGTGCGCCGGCACACCCGTCCGGACGACATCGCCGAGGCCCTCGAGCCGCCCGCCGCGCTGCGGCTCACCGCTCCCGGGGCCCCGGGAGCCGGTGGCGGTATCGACCTCACCGCGCATCTGGGCGAGGTCTACGGAGCGCTCGGCGTGGTCCAACTGGCCGTGGCCGCCGCCTGGCTGGGCTCCGGGCAGCCGTCCGGACCGGGCGGGGCGCTGATCACCTGCGGTGACGGCGAGGACGGCTACGCCTCGGTGCGGCTCGACCCGGCGGTCGTCCCCGCCCTCGCGGGAGGCGGTTGACATGGCGGAGCCGAACGGGGCGCGCCCGGGACTCCCGCCCGTCTGGTGGACATCGGTGGCCGAGGTCCGCGGGGCGCGGGAGCGGCTGGCCGTGCTGGGGACGCCGTCCGCGGCACCGCACCCCGGCTCGCCCGTGGTGGCCCTGGTACACGGTCTCGAAGGCGGGTGGGCCGGATGGCAGCCGCTGGCCGGAGAGCTGGCGGGCCGCTGCCGGACCTACGCGCTCGACCTGCCGTGGCGCGCGGGCAACCGCTACCGCTGGCGGCACCACGGCACGCCCGCGCACTGGCTGCGCGAGGCGCTGGCCCTGGTCCCCGAGCCCGTTGACATCCTGATCGGCCACTCCTTCGGAGCCAACGCCGTCCTGGAGCACCTGGCCGACCGGGACGGCGCGCCCCAGCCGCGCGCCGCGGTGCTCCTCGCCCCGTTCTTCCGCCCCGAATCCCTCCGGGTGGACTGGCCCCTGCACGACGCGGCGCTGGCGGGCTTCCGGCAGATCATCGCCGACGGAGTGCGCGTCGGACTGGGGAGGCGGGCCCAGGAGCTTGACCCCGAGGTGCTCGCCGCCATGGCCGAGACCACCGTCGAGCGGATCGGCCCGGTCGGATTCCTCACCCTGTTCCTCCAGTTCACCGGCACCACCGAACTGGACCTGGGCGCCGTCACCGTGCCCACCCTCGTACTGGCCGGAGACGGTGACGCCTCGCTGTCCGAGGACCGCGCGGCGGCCCTGGCCACCGCCATGCCCGCGGCGACGGTCCGCAGACGCCCCGGCTACACCCACTTCTGCCATGCGGAGCAGCCGGGGGATGTCGGCGCGGACATCACCGGCTTCCTGGACGACCTCACCGCCCTCCCGGCGGCCACCTCCCTCGCCACCACCCTTCTCACCACAAAGGAATGACCATGACGGAGCTGCTGGACGGCACCCTCACCACCCCCGTGGGCAGGCCCCGCTACGAGGGCGCCAACATCCGCACCTGGATCGGCTTCAAGCACTTCATGTATCTGACGGAGGAGGCGGTCCTCCAGTACTTCCGCGAACGCGGGGCGGGCGCGGAGACGCTGTACCACACCTACGGCCTCGGCCTGGAGATCGTCGACCACTCGGTCAGCCTGCCCGCCACGCTCGGCATCGACGACGAGGTCACCGCCATCGTGGAGCCGGGCAAGCCCAAGCCCGGCCACGGCGCTCCGTTCAAGCTCCGGCTGACCGTCGAGCGGGACGGCGAGACCGTCACCGTCCTCACCGGCAAGATCCGGGTCGCCCTGGTCGCCCTGAAGGACGCCCCGGCCGACATCCAGCCCGTCCCCGCGCATCTGGAGCCCTACACCGTCCCCGAGGTGGCCGCCCTCGCCGACGCCGCGGAGCACGAGCCCCGGACCGTCTCCGACAGCGAGCTGTCCGCCGTTCTCACCCCGGCCGGCTCCAACGCCTTCCTGTGGTCCTGGCGGATCCCGTACTTCTACTGCCACTTCTCCGACCGGCTCCAGCACTCCGGCTACGTCCGGGCCATGGAGGAGGTCGTGGACCGCTTCCTGGAGGACCGCGGCATCTCCATCCGCACCATGCTCGTCGAGCGCGGCTGGATCCCCGTGGTGTCCCGTGCCCGGGTGCACATGCTCGCCGACGCCCTCATGGAAGAGACCCTGCACACCGTGTTCACCGTCCAGGAGATCCTCAAGGACGTGATGTACACCGCCACCTTCGACACCTATGTCCACCGCGACGGACGGCTGGTGCACACCGCCACCGGGACCATCATGCACGGCTACGCCGTCAGCCGCGGCGAACTGGCCGGCAGCCTCGCCGAGTTCGACGACACCACCCGCGCCGCGCTGCTGGGGGACGCCCGATGAAGCGACCGCCCCGCCTCTACTTCAACCTGCGCTCCCCGTTCAGTTGGATGGGGCTCAAGCGGCTGGAGGAGCGCTTTCCGCAGGCCCCCGAGGTCATCGAGTACTACCCGTACTGGGACCCGGACGAGAAGACCCGGGCCGCGCTGGAGGACCGCGACTCCGGCTTCCACTACACCCAGATGAGCAAGGCCAAGCACCTGTACATCCTCCAGGACACCAAGCGGCTCTCCACCCGCTACGGATACACCATGTCCTGGCCGGTGGACATCGACCCGTGGTGGGAGCTGCCGCATCTGGCCTGGCTCAAGGCGCGCCACCTCGGCCGTGAGCGTGACTTCTACGCCGCGGTGTCCGCGGCCCGCTGGGAGCGCGGCGAGAACATCTGCGACACCGAGGTGCTGCACCGGGTGGCCGAGGCGGCCGGGTTCGACGGCGACGAGATGGTGGCCGCCGCCCACGACCCCGCACTGCGTGCCGAAGGCGTGGACGCCCTCGCCGCCGCCTACGACGACGATGTGTTCGGCATCCCGTACTTCAAGGTCGGACGCCACCGCTTCTGGGGCCTGGACCGGGTCGACGGCTTTCTCGACGAGCTGATCCCGGCGCTGCGGAAGGCCGGTGTGGACGTGGCCGAGCCGGTGCCCGAAGCCATCGACGACCAGATGCCGGCCGCACTGCTGGAGCGGGTCGGCGCCTACGACTCCGACTCGGCCGGCGGCTGCGGCTGAGGCCAGGAGAGATCCCATGCTCATGAACCCCGTCAACGCGGCCGTCGCCCCGCGCGGCCGCACCGTACTGCTCAGCAGCGTGTCCTCGGATTCCCACACCTGGAACCTCGTCTTCCTCCAGTTGCTGCTGGAGGAGATGGGCCACCGCGTCATCAACCTCGGTGCGTGTGTGCCGGACGAACTGCTGGTGCGGGAATGCTCCGCGATCCGTCCCGACCTGGTGGTGATCAGCACGGTCAACGGTCATGGGCAGGTGGACGGCGCGCGGCTGATCGGCAAGCTCCGATCCGAGCCGCGGACCCGGGACACCCCGGTGGTGATCGGCGGAAAGCTGGGCATCACCGGGGGCGCCGAGGCGGACGGCATGGCGCGGCGGCTCGTCTCGGCGGGCTTCAGCGCCGTGTTCCAGGACGACGCGGAACCGGCCGAGATCGGCCGGTTCCTGGCCTCCCTGGACCACCCCGCACCCCGCCACCCCGTCGCCGCCTCATGAGCACATCCGGCTCCTTCGCCGGGCTGGCCGCCCGCCGGCGCGCCACCGGGCTGCTGGTCCAGCCCCGGATGGGCTTCAGCGATTCACGATGGATGCGCGCGGGGCTGGCGGCCGTCCGGCGGGCGCGGGCGGCCACCGTCGGCACCCTCACCCTGGACAGCTATACGCGGGTGAAGGACTATGCCACGGCCGAGCGCGCCCTGGCCGACGGCTATCCGCTCAACGGCTATCCGCTGGTCACCCACGGCCCGGACACCACCCGTGCTGTCCTCGACGGCATCCAGGGCCCCGGCTTCCCGGTCCAGGTCAGACATGGCTCGCCGCTGCCGGACGACATCATCGCCGCGCTCGTCACGGCCGGGCTGGACGCCACCGAGGGCGGGCCCGTCTCGTACTGCCTGCCCTACAGCCGGGTCCCGCTGCGGGAGGCCACCGCGAGCTGGGCCCGCTCCTGCGAGCGGTTCGCGGAGCTGCGGGACCGGGGCGTCGAGCCCCATCTGGAGAGCTTCGGCGGGTGCATGATGGGCCAGATGTGCCCGCCCGGACTGCTCATCGCCATCACCGTGCTCGAAGGGCTCTTCTTCCACCGGCACGGGCTGCGCAGCATCTCGCTCAGCTACGCCCAGCAGACCGATGCCCGGCAGGACGAGGAGGCGGTGGCCGCGCTGCGGTCGCTGGCCACCGCGTTCCTGCCGGAGGACACCGACTGGCACATCGTGGTGTACACCTACATGGGCAAGTACCCGCGTACCCACGGCGGTGCCCTCCTCGTGCTGCGCGCGGCCGCCGAACTCGCCGTGCGCACGGGCGCCACCCGGCTCATCGTCAAGACACCGGCCGAGTCGTACCGCATCCCCACCATCGAGGAGAACGTCGAGGCGCTGGAGTTCGCGAGCGCCGCCGCGGCGGCCGAGGCCACCAGGACACCCCCGGACCCCGTCCGGGTCCCGGACACCGGTATCGCCGCCGAGGCCAGGCAGCTCATCGAGGCCGTGCTCGACCTCCACCCGGACGTCGGACAGGCCCTGGTGCGAGCCTTCGCCAAGGGCTATCTCGATGTGCCGTACTGTCTGCACTCCGACAACCACGGACGTGCCCGCGGCTATATCGACGAGGCGGGGCGGCTGCGCTGGGCATCCGTCGGCTCGATGCCCATCCGGGGCATCACCGGCGGAACACGCGAACACACCGTCGGCAGCTCGGAGTTGCTGTCGGCGCTGTCGTACGTGGAACGCACACACGATCTGCTGGCCCTGCGGAGCCAGGACACGAGGACAAACGATGCACTGGACGCTGGAACGACTGCTGCCGACCTTCGACAAGCGTGAACACCACAGCCGCCGGATCGACGCCCCGCCGGAGCGGGTCTGGCGGGAACTCATGGACCTGCGGGTCGGCGAACTCGCCATCACCCTCGGCCTGATGCGGGTCCGCGGTGGCCCCAAGACCTGGGTGAACGGTGTCGACACCGGCGCCCACGAAGGCATGGACCTGCGGGTCCTGGACTCGATGGCACCCCGGGAGATGGCCGCCGACCCGCCCCATGAGGTGGTGCTCGGCGACATCGCCCGCTACACCGCGCTGCGCCCCGCGCGCCCGGACCTCGAACGCGGCGATCCGGAGGCGTTCGCACACTTCGACGAGGCGGGCTGGTCCAAGGTGGTGATGAACTTCCGCCTCACCCCCGAGGGCGACGGCACCCTCCTGTCCACCGAGACCCGGGTCCTGAACACCGACCCCGCCACCCGCCGCGCCTTCACCCTGTACTGGGGCTTCATGCGGGCGGGCAGCGGCATGATCCGCCATGACCTGCTGCGGGCCATCGCGAAGAAGGTGGTCACCACCACGGGCTAAGAAGGCCCGTCCGCCACGACCACGCAGGCGCCGAGATGCCAGGTCTCGTCCTCCTTCGCGGACAGCTCCAGATCCACCTCGCGTCCGGAGGATCCGCCGTCCAGCGGGATCCGGAGCCAGGTGAACTCCCGGCCGTCGAGCTGCTCGCTGCGGGCGCTCTCGATCCCGTCCACCCGGACGATCAGCGACCTGTTGAAGGTGTTGGGGTCGCCGGTGAGCAGATGCGCGGTGCAGCGTCCGGCGGGCAGCTTCAGCCGCAGCACGGCCGGAGCGCTGTCGCGCACATAGTCCCGGCGGAGCACATCGAAGAGTCCGGTGTCCGTGGCCTCGGGCGTGTTGCCGACCCAGCCGAAGCCGGCGCCCTCGTGCCAACCGCTCGACGGTGAGAGCCGGGTGTAGTCCTTGAGCAGCGGCGCCGAGCCGGGCCCGGCGTCCAGCGCGTGTACGCAGCGCGCGGCGGGTGGCACGACGACTGCCTTGGCCAGGCTGCGCAGCGAGGAGTCGAGCACCGGCACCGCCCCCGACCTCGGGCGCGCGTGCAAGGTGGCGAGCGCGGGCGTCGGCGGCGGCACGACGGGCATCCTCACCGTCTCGCCCTCCCGCGAGGCCACGTAGGCGGCCACCTCCTCCGAC
The DNA here is from genome assembly GCF_047218265.1 of Streptomyces sp. CY-1. Lineage (NCBI taxonomy): Bacteria > Bacillati > Actinomycetota > Actinomycetes > Kitasatosporales > Streptomycetaceae > Streptomyces > Streptomyces sp. CY-1. The sequence goes on along the minus strand of NZ_CP178393.1, from coordinate 325,937 downwards.
CGCCAGCCCTCGGGCACATCCAGCGTGGTCACCGTGCGCAGCCCGGAGCCCGTCGCATTGAGGACCTGGACCGGAAGCTCGTTGCGCTCCCCGCCGAGGAGCACGGTGTCGGCCGGGGCGACGATCGCCTGGAGCCAGGCGCGGCGCTGGTCGCGGATCCGGCTCAGCTCGAACCAGTAGGCCACCAGGGTGTCCCGCCACTTGGCGGCCTCGGTGATCTGTTCCCCGAACCGGCGGTGCACCTCGGCGAACCTGCGGCGGTCGACCCGGCGGCGCAGCCCCTCCCAGTCGGTGCGCATGTCCGCCACCCGCGCCGCGCCGGAGAAGTGCGTGTCGTAGATGTGCTGGATCACGGTCGTGCCGCTGTCCAGTTGGTGGGTGTACGGGACATGGTGGAGGAAGAGGAGCAGTTCCTCGGGGCAGTTCTCCAGCGACTCGTAGGTGTCCCGTGTCGCCGCCGCGTACAGCCCGCTGTAGCCGTCGCCGGTGGCGGCGGTGCGGTCGTAGCCGATGCCCGCGCGGTCCGATTTGTGGAACTGGGTGGTCGTCGTCGGGCTGGGGTCGAAGTGTCCGGTCACCGAGCCGTCCGGCGGATGGGTGAGATATCCCGTGCCCAGCGGCGAGGTGTAGTCCTCATAGGTGCGCCAGGAGTCCAGGAGCAGGGCGGAGACCGTCTCGATGACATGCGGGTCGTTGCCGAAGGTCATCCGGGTCCACTCGGCGGCCAGCTCCCGCGCGGACAGGTCCGGGTTCCAGGCCAGCCGCCCGTAGCCATGGGTGTTGGCGGCGGCCAGATGTGAGCCGGTCCAGTTCCTGGCATCGCCGAAGTTCATCACCCCGGCGAATCCGAAGTGCGTGTAGGAGTGCACCCGGCCGGTCACGACACGGGCCACGGTGCTGCCCTCGCCGGCCTTGAGCGTGTCGAAGTCCAGGACCTCCTTCCACTGCGGGACCAGATAGCACAGATGGGTGGCGTGGCCCGTGTACTCCTGTGTCACCTGGAGTTCGATCATCGAGTTGGTACGTGGCAGCGAACCGAAGAGCGGGTGGGCGGGCTCACGCACCTGGAAGTCGATCGGCCCGTTCTTGATCTGCACCACGGTGTTGTCCGCGAACTTCCCGTCCAGCGGCGTGAAGTCGAGATAAGCCTGCCGGTCCCACTTCTCGTCGGTGTCGTGCACGAACGCCCGCCACATCACGATGCCGCCGTACGGTCTCAGCGCGCCCGCCAGCAGGTTGGCCCCGTCGGCGTGGGTGCGTCCGTAGTCCAGCGGCCCGGGGCGGCCCTCGGAGTTGGCCTTCACCAGGAAGCCGCCGAAGTCCTCGATCTTGCCGTAGATCTCCTCGGCCTTCTTCGTCCACCAGTCGCGCACCCCGGGGTCGAAGGGGTCGGCGGTGTTCAGCCCGCCCAGGTCGATGGGGGCGGCGAAGTTCGCCGTGACAAACAGCGCCACGCCGTAGCGGCGCAGTACCCCGGCGAGCGCGGCCAGTTTGGTCAGGAAGGGCTCGGCAAGGTAGTCCGCCGGGGTGTTGACGTTATTGATCACGGCGCCGTTGATGCCGAGCGAGGCCAGGACCCGTGCGTAGTCCGTGTACCGGGTGTCGAGCCGCGGCAGCTTCTCCCAGTCGAAGAAGGACCGGCCCGCATAGCCGCGCTCGATCGAACCGTCGTCGTTGTCCCAGTGGTCGGCCATGCGCAGCGGGGCGGCCGGGCGCTCGGTGAGGTCGACGTGCTCCAGCGGCTGTCGGGTCTGTACGAGCCGCAGCAGGTGGAAAGCGCCGTAGAGCACACCGCGGTCGGCGTGGGCCGCCACCACGGTGAAGTCCCTGCCGCGCCGGGTGACCCGGCGGACGACATAGCCCTCGTCGCCGAGCTCGGCCAGGTCGGCCGCGGGGACGAGCTCCCGGATCAGGGCGGAACTCCCCGGGGTGCCCACCACCAGTGCCGCGTGCGAGGGGGCGCTGGTGCGTGGCGCCACGCGGGTGCCGAGCAGCCCGGTGAGCCCGCGGACCAACTCCGCCACCGCCGACCGCTGGAGCGGGCCGCCGCCCTGCCATACCAGGGTGCCCAACGCGGCCCGGTAGCGCCCCAGTTGACCGGGATCCTCCACCCGCCCGTAGCGCAGCCACAGGTCGTATCCGTCCTCGGCGGGTAACGTGGCCGCGGGTGGTTCGGCGGCGTGGACCGGCTGTGCCGAGGCCGGGACGGAGAGACCGAGCGCACCGGCCGTGCTTCCCAGAGCGGCAGCGGACAGAAGGCTGCGGCGCCGTATTCCTGAGCTCATGCGTCTCACTTCCGTTGAAGAACGAACAGTGCACATTCAGACCAGGACCGAGCTCCGCAACCGTCACACTCATCACGACATGTGTCAACACAACGAACCACAAGGGAACATGACGCCCTTGTGGCCTATCAAAATCCAACAAACCTGCGTCTGGGTCAGAGCGCGTCCGTCGCGCGGGCGAGCGCCGCCGCGTGGTGGTGGAAGGCGCGGCGGACCGCCGGGAAGCGGCGGGGCTCGCGGCTGGGGTGGACGCGGTTGGTGAGCAGGACGTAGTAGCGGCCTTCCGCGCCGTCCGCCCCCGGCTCCACCCACAGACTCGTCCCCGTGAAGCCCGTGTGGCCGTACGAGGACGGGCCCATCGCCGTGCCGACCGGCGACCCCACCGCGTCCCGCCCCTGCCAGCCGAGGCAGCGGCGCAGCGGGAGGCCCTCCGTATGGCAGGCGGTCATCCGGGCGAAGCCGGGCGCGCTCAGCAGACCGTCGCCGCCCGCCGCGAGCGCCCGGCCCAGCCGGTCCACATCGGACAGCGACGCGAACAGACCGGCGTGGCCGCAGACTCCGCCGAGCACCACCGCGTTCTCGTCGTGCACCTGACCGGTCACCAGACGGCCGCGCCAGGTGCACAGCTCCGTGGAGACCGCGCGCTCGCGGGCCGCGGGTCCCGGCGCGAAGACCGTCTCGCGCATCCCGAGGGGTGCGCACACCTGCTGTGCGACCAGCTCGTCCAGGCCGGTGGCGGTGGCCCGTTCGAGGATCAGGCCGAGCAGGATGAAGCCCGCGGAGGAGTACTCCACCACCGTGCCCGGCGCCCCGCGCAGCGGCAGCTCGCGGAGGGCGGCCAGCAGCCCGTCCCGGTCGCAGTGCGCACGCCACAGTGGGGTGCCCCCGGGCAGTCCGGAGGTGTGGGCGAGCAACTGGGCGAGGGTGATGTCCGCCTTGCCGGGCACGTGGCGGTACTCCGGCAGATACGCGCCGACCGCCTCGTCGAGGCGCAGCGCTCCCGCCTCCGCCAGCCGCAGGGCGGCCAGGCCCACGATCGGCTTCGTCACCGAGGCAAGGTCCCACAGCTCGGTGCCGGTCAGCTCCGCACCGCCCCAACTGCGGGTGCCCAGGTGCCCGTGGACCGTCCGCCCGGTCGCGGTGCCGACCGACCAGGCGGCCGCGGAGTAGATCCCGGTCCGGCGGCCGGCTGCCAGGAGCCCTTCCAGCAGCGCCGGTTCGTCCGCCGGGCGCGGCCCGGCTGTTCCCGTCCGCTCCGCCCCCGGGGTGGTCCGACCGCCCGCGGCCCCGCTCACTCCCGCCCCCGTACGATCCCCAGCGTCCCCGCGCCGCCGCGCAGCGCCGCCGACACCGCCCCGGCGGCGGCGCGCACCATCGGCCCCAGCATCGCCACGCTGCCCTCGTCCAGCGTGAACGTCAGCCCGACGATGCCGACCGCGCCGGCGACCTGGCCGCCGGGCCCCAGCACCGGGGCCGCGATGGCGCGGACGTCCTGCTCCGCGTATTCGTCGTCGACCGCGTAGCCCTGTTCGCGCACGGCGGGCAGCGCCGCGAGCACGGCCGCCGGGTCCGTCGCCGTCCGTGGCGTACGGGCCGGGAGGGGCGCGCTGCCCAGAAGCTCCGCCGCCGTCGGCGACGGAAGGGCCGACAGCATCGCCCATCCCACCGCCGAGCAGTACAGCGGGACTTCGCCGCCCGCGGCCGGCGCCATGTGATACGTGGACGACGGCTCCGAGTGCGTCACATGCACCGCTACGGCCCCGTCCCGTACCGAGAAGTGGGCCAGATGGCCGGTGCGCCGCCGCAGGTCGTCCAGGACCGGGCGGGCCAGCCGCAGCTCGCGGCTGGAAGCCAGCGTCGTGGCGGCGAGCCCGAGCAGACGCGGTCCGGCCTGGTAGTTGCCGCCGGGGCCCGGGACCGCGTACCCGGCGTCGGCGAAGGTCTGGAGCAGACGGTGGACGGTCGGCTTCGGCAGCCCCGTGCGGGCGGCGAGGTCGGCCAGGCGGTGCGGGGCATCGGGCTGGACCAGTGCGTCCAGCACCTCGAGTGCCTTGTCCACAGGGCCCTTCGCGGCGGTACGCGGATCCTCGCGGTGGCTCGCGGGGGTATTGACCGGCTTCGGCATGTCACTCAGCTTAACCCATCGCCGTTCCACTATCCGGAACGAATAGACGATTCAACGGAACGTCCCCCATCGGTACGGGCGAGCCCCCGCTCGCTCATCCCGTCAGGTCCCCGTCCCGCTCGTTGGCCGCGGCGTAGTACCGGAGCTTCTCCTCGTCCACGCTCACGCCCAGCCCCGGTCCCGTGGGCACCCTCAGCCGTCCGTTCTCCAGGTGCAGCGGCTCGATGATGTCGTCGGCGTGCAGGTAGTACATGCTGTCGATGGCGCGCGAGAGCACGGGCGTGCTGGAGACGACGGCCAGATGTGCCGCCGTGGCGATGCCGAGTTCGCCTCCGCTGTGCAGGTTCATGCCCAGCCCGAAGGTCTCGCAGTGCGCGGCCAGCGCCTTGGTCGCCGCGATACCGCCCCACTTGTAGACGTCACCGTGGACGACATCAACGGCGTTCAGCCGCATCGCGGGGGCGAACTCCTCGAAGCGGACGACACACATATTGGTGCACAGCGGGATGCGCACCTTCGCCTTCACCTGGCTCATGCCCTCGATGCCGACGCACGGGTCCTCCAGATACTCGAGATCGAGTTCCTCCAGGGCTATCCCGGCGCGTATCGAGTCGGGAACCGACCAGGCCGCGTTCGGGTCGACGCGCAGATTCACCCCGGGCAGCGCCTCGCGCACCGCGCGCAGGATGGCGACATCGCCCGCGCAGTCCTTCGTGCCCTTGAGCTTGACGGCCTCGAAGCCACCCTCCGCCACGACGCGCACCGCGTGCTCCGCCATCGCCCTGGGCAGACCCGGGCCGTCCGCGCCCGGCGCGTCGGCGCGGGTGATGAGCGCGGTGATCGGCACCTCGTCGCGGACGGCGCCGCCCAGCAGATCGGTGACGGACTGATCGGTGGCCTTGCCCATCGCGTCCCAGCAGGCGACATCGAGCGCGGCGATGGCCGCGTAGCCGAGATAGCCGTAGAAGAACGGCACCATGTGCTGCTTACGGTGAAAGCTCTCCAGCGCGAACGGGCTGGTCCCGATCAGGTCCGGGGCCATCGACCGGACGATCGCGGCGACCGGCGCGCCCCACATCGTCTCGCCCCAGCCCTCGACACCCTCGTCGGTGCGAATGCGTACCACGGTGCGCGTCTCGCCCGTCTTGGTCTCGAACGAGCTGGTGAAGGGGTTGACGAGGGGGAGGTTGACCACCCATACGTCGACGTCAGTGATCTTCACTGCTACTCCTCGCATCATCGGGATGACCGGCTCGCCGCGTCGAAGGCATGGATGGCCCGGGCCAGTCCGCGCGCCCGGTCCTCCAGCAGCCGGTCGCCCCGGGCGGCGTCGGCGTCGCAGGCGTCGTCCGTGGAGCCGCCGACCCGCTCCCATTCCCCGTGGCGCTCCACCGTCAGGCCCGGGTAGGGCGGGGTGTCGAACAGGGGCGGCGGTTCGACCGGCGCGCGGACGGGCACGGGTGTGCGCACCAGGACCGGGTGGGCCGCCAGCATGAGTGACGTCTCGAACCATCCGGCATGCCCCGGGGTGACATCCGGCCGCCCCGCTCCGTCCTCACCCGCGGTGAGCGTCCAGTACGAGCAGGCGGCGACCGTCACCGGGGAACGCAGCGCGAACCGCTTGACCGCCAGCCGCATGATCTCGTCGTTGCCGCCATGGCCGTTCACGACCATGACGCGGCGGTATCCGCTGGTCATGAGCGAGTCGAGGATGTCGTCCAGGACCGCGCCCAAGGTCGCCGCGGAGAGCGAGACGGCCGCCGCGAACAAGTGGTGCGGACTGTGCCCGAACGGCAGCGCCGGCAACCGCACCACGCCGGGCCCGTCCTCCCGGGCGAGCATGTCCAGCGCGCGGTCCACCACCTCCTCGACCAGGAGGGTGTCCGTGCCCATCGGAAGGTGCGAGGCGTGCTGCTCCTGCGAACCGATGGGCAGCAGAGCGATGCCCTCCTCGCCGGCCAGGCGCACCTCGCGCCAGGTGAGTTCGGTCAGTCTCGATTGGCTCACGGTGCTACCTCTCCGAAACGGGGCCATGGCAGAGTCGGCGCATGGCCCACAAACGTTCTCCGTTGCGACTGGTCCCCGAGGCCGCGCCGCAAGCGGCCGCTCCCCAGCCGCCGCGGCGGCTTGGGGCCGTCGAGCTGGTCCCCGGTCGGGTCAGGGCGGCCGTACTGTCCACGGCGGGCCGGATACTGGACCGCACCGAGTCGTCGTACGACGCGGCCACCGCCACCCCCGAGGACATCGACACGGCGCTGGCCGCGGCCGCCGGGGTCTTCCACGGCCATGAACTCCAGGGGATCGGGGTGGCCGCCGCCGGGCTCGTCGACCCCGTCACGGGCCTGATCATGGAGGTGAACGACGCCCCCGGACTGCACGGCTACCCGGTCACCGAGCGGCTCGGCGCGCTCACCGGGGCGAGCGTGCGGGTGGAGCATCGGGCGCGACTTCAGGTGCTCGGCGACCGCTGGTTCGGCGCCGGTCGTGGACGGCGCACCTTCGCCTCGGTCTCCACGGGCGAGGTACTCGGCGTGGGGATCCTCTACGACGGCGAGGTGATGGCCCCGCCCGGCGGGCGCAGCGGCGCCCATATGACGGTGTCGGCCAGCGGCGAGCGGTGCACCTGCGGCAACCGCGGCTGCTGGAAGACCGTGGCCACCACCGGCTGGCTGCGGGCCCGGGCCCGCGCCGCGGGGCTCGGGGGCCGGACGTCCCTGGAGGCACTGGTGAACCGCGGGGACGCGCTCGCCGGGCAGGTGGTGGAGGAGTACGCGCGAAACCTCGCGCTGGGGCTGGTGAACGTGCAGCAGCTCTTCGCACCCGGCCTCTTCATCCTGCACGGCGAGGCGCGCGAGGGCGGAGAGCGATTTCGCACCGTGGTGGAGGAGCGGCTGCGGGACGCCGTCGCCTTCTCGGGCGCCGAGCAGCCGCGGGTGCTCGTCGGCACGGCCGCCGTCGACGATGTGGCGCTGCTCGGCGGCGCCGGTCTCGTCGTCTCGCACCTGTAGCGCGCGGGCGGTCATCGGCTCTCGTCGCCCGTCAGGGACCCGCGGTCCGCCGCGCTCGTCAGGGACCCGCGGCCCGCGGCACGGCGGCCCCTGCGCGGGTCCAGGACCGGCACCGCGTCGAGCAGTTGCCGCGTATAGGGGTGCCGGGGCGTGCGCAGCACCGCGGCCGTCGCGCCCACCTCGACCAGCCGCCCCCGGCGCATCACCGCGACCCGGTCGGCCACCTGCCGTACGACGGCGAGGTTGTGCGAGACGAACACATAGGTGAGGCCCAGCCGCCGCTGGAGATCCGCCAGCAGGTCGAGGACGGTGGCCTGCACGGAGACATCCAACGCGCTGGTGGGCTCGTCGAGCACCAGCAGACGGGGCCGGAGCGCCAGGGCCCGTGCGATCGAGACGCGCTGGCGCTGGCCGCCGGAGAACTCGTGCGGATAGCGGTCCTGGATGCCCGCGTCCAGGCCCACGGCCTCCAGGAGTTCCCCGACCCGTTCCCTGGTGCGGGCCCGGGCGCGCCGCCCGCGGGCCTCCGGATCGTGGGTGACCAGCGGTTCGGCGACGATGTCGGTGATGCGCATCCGCGGGTTCATGCTGGAGTACGGGTCCTGGAGGACGACCTGCATCTGGCGGCGGACGGCACGCAGCCCGGCGGGGGCGAGGGCGGCGAGGTCCTGTCCGTCGAAGCGCACGCTTCCGGCGGTGGGTTCGACGAGCCTCAGCAGCAGCCGGGTGAGGGTGGTCTTGCCGCAGCCGGACTCGCCGACCAGGGCCAGGGTCTCCCCTTCGTGGACCTCGAGCGAGACGTCGTCGACGGCCACGTTCACCGTCCTGGTGCCGAACTCCTTGCGCAGCCCGACGAGTTCCAGGAGGACCTTTCCGGCCGGGGGCGCGGGCACAGCGGCTTCGGTGGTCATACCGCCTCCAATCGCGGGGTGGCGGCGAGCAGTTTGCGGGTGTAGTCGTCGGCCGGACGGTCGAAGACGTCCAGGACGTCGCCGGTCTCGACGACCTTGCCCTTGTTCATGACCGCGACGCGGTCGGCGGTCTCCGCCACGACCGCGAGGTCATGGGTGATCAGCACGACCGCCATGCCGTGCTTGTCCTGGAGAGTGACGAGCAGGTCGAGGATCTGGCTCTGCACGGTGACGTCCAGGGCGGTGGTCGGCTCGTCGGCGATGAGCAGGCGGGGCCGCCCCACCAGCGCGGTCGCGATCATCACGCGCTGCCGCAGCCCCCCGGAGAGTTCATGCGGATACTGCCGGTAGCGCAGGGCCGGGTCGGGTATGCCGACCTCCTCCAGCGCGTCCAGCGCGGCGTCCCTGGCCTCGGCGCGGGACATCCCGGTGTGGTGCCTGAGCACCTCGGCCACCTGCGCGCCGACGCGCTGGAGCGGATCGAGGCAGGTCATCGGGTCCTGGAAGACCATGGCGATGTCGCGGCCCCGGATCCGGCCGAGTTCCCTCTCGGAGAGCGCCAGCAGATCACGTCCGTCGAAGAGGATCTCGCCGCTCGCGTAGACACACGGAGGGCTCGGGTTCAGCCGCGGAACGGACAGTGCGGTGGCGGTCTTCCCGCTGCCCGACTCGCCCACGACGGCGAGCGTCTCACCGGCCCGGACGTGGAGGGAGACGTCCCGGACGGCGTGCACGACGGAGGTCTCGAGCCGGAAGTCGACGCTGAGGCCGTTGATTTCCAGCAGCGGCCGCTCTTCCGCCGGCCGCTGGGACGGATCGGTTGTCGGTCGGTCGATGCTCATCGGCGGTAAGCCTTCGGGTCCGCGACGTCCCGCAGGGCGTCGCCGGTGATGTTGATGGCCAAAGAGGTCAGCATCAGCGCGATGCCGGGGAATACCGCGACCCACCAGGAGGTGCCCAGATAGAGCTGGCCGTCGGAGAGCATGGCGCCCCAGGTGACCGTCTCCTTGGGCACTCCCAGGCCCAGATAGCTCAGGGAAGCCTCGGCCACGATCGCGGCGGCGACGTGCAGCGTTCCGATGGTGGCCAGCGGCGCCGTCACATTGGGCAGCAGATGGCGGCGCATGATGGTGATGTCGGTGACGCCGATCGCCCTGGCCTCGGTGATGAAGTCGCGGGTGCGCAGCGACATCACCTCGGACCGCACGACGCGGGCGTAGGAGACCCAGCCGGTGAAGCCGAGCACCAGGATCACGTACCACAGACCCGAGCCGAGGAAGCCGACGATGGCCAGGGCCAGGAGCAGTGAGGGGAAGGCGAGTTGCACGTCGGCGAGCCGCATGAGCACCCGGTCCGCCCAGCCGCCGAAGTAGCCGGAGGCCAGTCCCACGACGGTGCCGATGACACCGGCGAGCAGGGCGGCCCCCGCGCCGACGAGCAGCGAGACCCGGGCGCCGTAGATGACGCGCGAGAGCATGTCGCGGCCCAGTTGGTCGGTGCCGAGGAGATGGGCACCGCTGCCGCCGTCCTGCCAGGCGGGCGGCCGCAGCCGCAGAAGGAGGTTCTGCGCGTTGGGGTCGTAGGGGGCGACGAGCGGTGCGAACAGGGCGGCGATCAGCAGTACGGCGAGTACGGCGAGCGCCAGGACGGCGAGCTTGTTGCGCAGCAGCGTGCGCAGGACGACGGACCGGGAGCCGCCGGCCGGTGCCGCCGCCGGGGCATGGCCGGTCGCGGCAGGTGGTATGAGGGTCATCGGGACGTCCTCACCCTCGGGTCGAGGAAGCTGTAGGAGAGGTCGACGAGCAGGTTCACCACGACGAAGGTGGCGGCGAAGAACAGGACGGTGGCCTGGACGAGCGGGAAGTCGCGGTTGGAGATCGCCTCGACGGTGAGCTGTCCGACTCCGGGCCAGGAGAAGACCCGTTCGGTGAGGATCGCCCCGCCGAGCAGGTTGCCCACTTCGAGACCGATGACGGTCACCACCGGCAGTGAGGCGTTGCGCAGCCCGTGCCGGAGCACCACCTTCAGCGGCCCGAAGCCCTTGGCGCGGGAACTGCGGATGTGGTCGGAGGACAGGACGTCGATCAGCGAGGAGCGCAGCAGCCGCGCGACGACGGCCACCGAGTAGACGGCGAGGGTGACGGCCGGCAGGACCAGATTGGCGAAGGTGCCGTATCCGGAGGCGGGCAGGGCGCGCAGCCAGACGGCGAAGACCAGGATGAGGAGGATGCCGACCCAGAACGGCGGGGTGGACTGGCCGAGCAGGACACCGGTCATCACGGTGTGGTCGGAGCGGCGGCCGCGGCGCATCGCGGCGAAGATGCCCGCCGGGATGGCGATGACGAGGGTCACCGCCAGGGCGGCGGCGGCCAGTTCGACCGTGGCGGGCAGCCGGTCGGCGAGGATTTCGCTGACGGGCCGGCCGTAGACCAGGGAGTCGCCGAGGTCGAGGCGGGGCAGTCCCCAGAGGTAGTCGAGGTACTGCGTGAACAGTGGCCGGTCGAGTCCGAGGGACGCGCGGAGCACGCTCTCCTGGTGGGCCGTGGCGTCGGGCGGCAGCAGGATCTTCACGGGGTCGCCGGAGAGCCGTACGAGAAAGAACGAGACGGTCGCCGTGCACAGCAGGACGAACAGCGCGGTGCCCAGGCGCCTGATGACGGTGCGCAGCAGCCGTCCCGTGCCCCGGTGGCGCGACGGGGTGTCCGCCGGGGTGGGTGGCTTGTCGAGGGTGAGGGCGCTCATCAGGAGACCTCCGCGCTCTCCATGGCGAGGACGCCTGCGGACCCCGGCGTCCAGCGGGGGCGGTCGTTGCGAGCGAAGATGTTGTCGAGTTGGTAGAGGAAGACGAAGGGCGCTTCCCGGCGCATCAGCCGCTGAAGGTCGGAGAATGCCCGCTTGCGCTTCTCGGGGCTTTCGGAAAGCTCCTCGATGTCGATGAGGCGGTCGGCCTCCTTGGAGTGCCAGCGGCTCTGGCGCCGGTCGCTGCGTACGTTGGACTGGACGATGCTCTGGCCGTCCATCGTCCAGACGGTGCTGGCCGCCAGGTAGACCGGGCCGAGCGCGCCCCGGTTGTCGGAGGTGAGCCGGGCGGCGTAGGTGCCGGGGTCGAGCAGGTTGACCCGGGCCCGCACCCCTGCCCTGGCCAGCAGTCCCGACAGGGCCTCGGCGACGTTGGAGTCGACGTTGGACGCGGTGAGGGTCGTGGCGAAGCCGTGCGGGTGGCCAGCCTCGGCGAGGAGGGTGCGCGCGGTCTCCAGGGAGCGGGTGAAGGGCTTGACCGTGGGGTCGAAGCCGAAGGCGCCGCGCGGCACGAGGGCGGGTGTCTCGGTGGCCTTGCCGCCGAGCACTGCCTTGATCAGCAGGGGGACATCGATCGCGTGGTTGAGCGCCTGGCGCACGCGGCGGTCCTGGAGCGGGCCCCGTTCCAGGGTGTTCAGGGACAGATAGGAGGTGCGGATCCCCGTGTAGCCGTCCAGCGTGACACCGGAGTAGCCGTCGAGCTGCTGAGCGGCGTCCGGGGTGAGCCCGGCGACGAGGTCCACCCCTCCGCTCTGGAGGGCGGCGAGGGAGGACGAGGCGTTGGGCGCGGGACTGAAGACCAGGCCGTCGACGCTCGGCCGTCCGTTCCAGTGGCCGGCGTAGGCACGCATGCGCAGTTCGTGGTCGCGCCGCCAGTTGACGAAGGTGAACGGGCCCGTGCCGACGGGGTGTTCGGCGAACGCGGCGTCGCCCGCCTCCGCGAGGTGGCGGGGCGGCAGGACCACTCCGCCGAACAGGGAGAGCTTGGCGGGCAGGATCGGGTCGTGCACGGTGGTGTGCACATCCACGGTGAGCCGGTCGACCACGGTGACGCCCTTGACGTAACGCAGTTCGACGATCGGTGACTTGGTGGCGGGGTCGAGCAGCCGCTCGATGCTGAACGCGACGGCCCGCGCGTCGCACGCCTCACCGTTGTGGAAGGTCACCCCGGGGCGGAGCGCGAAGCGCCAGGTGCGCGCGTCGGTGGCCGTCCAGGAGAGGGCGAGCCTGGGGTGCAACTGGTTGTCGCGGCCCCGGGTGGTGAGCGTGTCGAACATGTTGATCAGCACGTTCATGGACACCATGTCGCCCTGTTTCTGCGGGTCCAGCGTCTTGGGGTCCCCGGGCTGGGAAACCCGCAGGACGTTGCCGGCCCCGTCCGCGGCGGCGTTCGTGCCGCACGCGCTCAGGAGCGCCGGAGCGCCGAGGGCCCCGAGCAGCAGACCACCGGTCCGCAGGACGCCGCGTCGGGTGGGACGGCCGCGGTCCGCCATGCGCCCCTGGTGACTTCGTTCCATTGAACAACACCTCCGTTCCGTCAGATGGAATGCGGTTGGGTTAAGCTAAGCGACATGGCGAGGGCGGTCAACACCCGATCGGTGGGCCAGGAACGCTCAGCTCGGGGGAGGTGGCGGCGTACTGGGCGGGAAGTTGCGCGGTGTGGACCGTCCCGACGTGGATGCCTCGGGCGGACAGCGCCCGGATCATGCGCACGTCGCGGGTGTCCCGGTCGCGTCCGACCTCGGGGCGAGTGGCGAGCGGGGTCGTCGGAGCGACCGGCCGTGGTGGTTGGTGCCGAGCTGAAGCTCGAACCCGTCGGCGGTGGTCTGCCGGTCGGGCGGGGTCATGACACCGGCGTTGTCGATGAGGATGTGGATCGGCCGGCCTTCCCCGTCATAGGAGCGCAGGCGCTGCGCTGAGGGGGGGGCGATCGTGCCGCGCGGTTTCGTGGTTCCCGGACCGGGCCGTGGGCAGACCTTCGCGTCGAGGTCAGACGTCGTGCCGTCGCGGGATGTCCCGGGCCGTGCGGGCGGCCTGCTCCGCCGTGTCGGTGAGGGCTCCGGCGGCTTCGATGGCCGCGGTGCGGAGGGCCGCTGCCACGCGGGTGACCGGCTCGGTCGGCGGATGGGGGAGACGGGCCAGGAGCAGGCGCCGCTGTTCCTGGGGTCCGCCGCGGACAGGGAGGACGCGGACACCCGGTGGCGCGGCGGAAGCGAGGGCGGCCGGCACGGTGGTCAGCCCGCAGTCGGCGGCGACGAGGTGGAGCTTGGCGAGCCAGTCGCGGGCGGTGTGGGCGATCTCGGGCCGCTCGTCCAGCCCCGGCCACACGCCCATGAGCCGGTCGTCGCCCGAGGAGGAGCCGGCGATCCAGCGCTGCCCGCGCAGGTCGGCCACGTCGACGAAGTCGCCGCGGGCAAGCGGGTGTCTGGCGGGCACCGCCAGACACAGCGCGCGTTCGGTGAGCGTCTGAAGCGCGAGCGGAGGCGACTCGGCGTCGGGCGGCCGGAACGGCGGCGCCGACGCGAGCAGGGCCAGATCGAGACTGCCGGCCCGCAGGGCGCGCACCAGCGCCGGGGTGCCGCTCTCCCGGCCGACGATGCGCAGGCCGGGGTCGGTGCCGCGCAGCGCGGCCAGGGCTCGGGGCACCAGGACGGCTCCGGCGCTGGGGAACCAGCCCAGCCGGACCGTCCCTGACTGTCCGGGCAGGCCGGACAGTTCCCGGGCGGTCGCGTCGATCTCGTCGAGCACGGTCGTCGCGCGGCGCATGACGATACGGCCGGCGGCGGTGAGCCGTACCCCGTCGCGCCGCCGTTCCAGCAGCTCCGTGCCGGCGGCCCGTTCGATGGCGGCAATCTGGCGGGACACCGCCGACTGGGTATAGCCCAGCGACGCGGCGGCCGCGGTGAAGGTTCCCTGTTCTGCCACGGCGCGGAAGACCCGCAGCGCGGTCAGCGACACATCCGTGAAGTCCATGACATTCACGCATGCTAGCCGTGCCGAAGTTTCGTTGGACTCATGGCCGCGGCGTTTTTAGCGTGGCATGCATGAACGCTTCCCGCATCGCCCTCGTCACGGGCGCCAATCAGGGACTCGGCCGCGCCCTCGCCGAAGGACTGGCGGCCCGCATGCCCCCGGACGACCTCGTCCTGCTCACCGGCCGCAGCCACCGCCGTGTGACGGACGCCGCCCGCGAGGTCACCGGGCTGCCCGGCACCCGCGCCCGCGTCGAGGGCCGGGTTCTGGACGTCACGGACACCGACGCCATCGCTCGCCTCGCCGAGGACCTCCGGGCGCGGTACGGCGGTGTCGACGTCGTCGTCTCCAACGCGGTCGCCCGTCTGCTGCCCGGGGAATCACAGGCCGAGCGGGCCGACGAGTTCATCGACGTCGCCAACACCGCCACCCACGCGATCCTGCGGTCCTTCGCCCCCGTGCTGCGCCCGAGCGGCCGCCTGCTCGTGGTGGCCAGCAGCCTGGGCACCCTGGGCCACCTCGATCCGCGGCTGCACCACCTGTTCGACGGCGCGAGCCTCGAACAGGTGGAGTACGCCGTCGAGTCCTGGCGCAGCGCGATCCACACGAGGACCGCCGCGGAGGCGGGCTGGCCCACCTGGCTCAACGTGCCCTCGAAGGTCGCCCAGGTCGCCGCCGTCCGCGCGGTCGCCGCCGAACGCCGCGAGCACGACCTCGCCACCGGCACCCTGATCGCCTCCGTGTGCCCCGGCATGGTCGACACCGCCACCTCGCGCCCCTGGTTCAGCGACTACAGCCAGGCTCAGTCGCCGGCCCAGGCTGCCGGAGCCGTGCTCGACCTGATCTTCGCCGAGCATGTCGATCCCGCCCTGTACGGCGAGTTGGTCCGTTTCGGCAAGGTCCTGACCTGGCACGACGGCACACCCCCGGTGGAACAGGACCGGATGCTCACACCCTGAACGCCGTCGTCCACGCTTCGGCCACAGCAAGGAGTTCACTCATGAGTGCCATCACCACCCCGTTCGGTTTCTCCAGCACGGCTGCCGAGGTCACGGAAGGCATCGACCTCACCGGCCGCCGCGCGATCGTCACCGGGGCCTCCTCCGGCCTCGGGGCCGAGACGGCCCGCGCCCTGGCGATCACGGGTGCGGCGGTCACGCTCGCCGTCCGGGATGTGGCGGTGGGCGAACGCGTCGCCAAGGACATCACCGCCTCGACCGGCAACCAGGAGGTGCGTGTCGCACACCTCGACCTGGCCGACCCCGCGTCGGTCCTCGCTTTCACCGCCGCCTGGCGAGGCCCGCTGCACGTGCTCGTGAACAACGCGGGCGTCATGGCCTGCCCCGAGCAGCACACCGAACAGGGCTGGGAGTGGCAATTCGCCACCAACCACCTGGGCCACTTCGCCCTCGCCACCGGTCTGCACCACGCGCTGGCCGCCGATGGCAACGCCCGCGTCGTCGTGGTGAGTTCCACCGGCCACCAGCAGTCACCCGTCGTGTGGGACGACGTCAACTTCGCCTTCCGCCCCTACGACCCGTGGCTGGCCTACGGTCAGTCCAAGACAGCCAATGTCCTCTTCGCCGTGGAGGCCACCCGGCGCTGGGCCGACGACAACATCACGGCCAACGCCCTGATGCCGGGGGCCATTTACACCAGCCTTCAGCGCCACACCGGCGGCCGGGGCAGCGGCAGGGTCCCCGCCCACCTGATCAAGACCGTCGAGCAGGGCGCCGCGACCTCCGTTCTCCTCGCCACCTCGCCCCTCCTCGACGGCGTCGGCGGCCGCTACTTCGTCGACTGCAATGAGACCGGGGTCGTCGACCGCCGCTCCGGCACGCTGCACGGCGTCGCCCGGTACGCCATCGACCCGGACAACGCACGACGCCTGTGGACACTGTCGCAGGACCTGCTCACACACACCGGCTGACCGCGCGCCGCACGGCGTCGGCTCCTCGGATCACCCGCACCCGCCGTGCGCTCATGGCTCACCGCGGACGCCTCATGCCTGGAGTTCTTCGCCCAGTTTGGCCAGCCAGTCGCTGGTGCCCTGCTCCCGCCAGCTCGGTTCCTCCCTGCCGTCGAGGAAGGTCGCCTGCTCGGTGAGGGTGAGCCGGGTGCCCTCGCCCTCGGCGGTGAGCTCGATCGTGGTCATGGACACCGTGGCAAGGGTGTCGTCGGCAGTCAGTGTCGAGGAGTAGACGATCCGCTGATCCGGGACGATGTCGTGGTACACCGAGGCGAACGCCAGATCCTTGCCGTCCGGCGTCCGGCCACGGGTCGATTCCCGCCCGCCAGCACGGAAGTCGAGTTCATGAGTGCCCCCGGACCCGAACCAGCGGGCCTTCGCGGCCGGATCGGCCCAGGCGGCGAACACGCGCGCCGGTTCCGCGGGGTAGACGCGCTCCAGGTCGAACGTGGTGTGCGTGACGGTCATGATGTGGTCCCTTCTGATGGGCCGGGCTCGGCGAGGAAGTCGCCGAGGTCGTCGAGCCTGGTCTCCCAGGTGGTGCGCTGCCGCCCGAGCCAGCTTTCGCCGGCCCGCAGGGCCTCCGGTTCGATCCGGCAGGTGCGGACCCGGCCGACCTTCTCCGACCGGACGATCCCGGCGGTTTCCAGCACCTGAAGGTGCTGGACGACCGCGGCGAGCGACATGGTCAGCGGCGCGGCGAGCTCGCTCACCGAGGCGGGTCCGCGAATCAGCCGCTCGACCATCGCACGTCGAGTCCGATCACCCAGAGCCCGGAAGACCAGGTCCAGTCGCTCTTCATGGTTAAGCACATTCTTAAGTGAAGGCCCAGTGGAGCGCAAAGTCAAGTAGTCACTTAAGTAATCTCAGGCCATCGCCCGAACGCGGTGCCACCCACCAGGTTGCGCTAACCAGAAGTTAGTGCTTTCCTTTGGTCACTGCTTCCGAGCTGCCTGTTCGGGCTATGCGAGCGCCCCCAGAGGAGTAATTCACCGTGACCACCCCTGTAGTGTCCATCGCGTACCACTCCGGCTACGGCCACACCGCCGTGATCGCCGAGGCCGTCCGCGCCGGCGCCGCCGAGGCCGGCGCCGAGGTGCACCTGATCAAGGTGGACGAGATCACCGACGAACAGTGGGAGACGCTGG
The DNA here is from genome assembly GCF_047218265.1 of Streptomyces sp. CY-1. Lineage (NCBI taxonomy): Bacteria > Bacillati > Actinomycetota > Actinomycetes > Kitasatosporales > Streptomycetaceae > Streptomyces > Streptomyces sp. CY-1. The sequence goes on along the minus strand of NZ_CP178393.1, from coordinate 308,719 downwards.
ACCGCTCCGACGCGATCGTCTTCGGTTCGCCCACCTACATGGGCACCGCCTCCGGCGCCTTCCATGTGTTCGCCGAGGCGTCCTCCAAGCGCTGGTTCCAGCTCGCCTGGAAGGACAAGCTGGCGGCGGGCTTCACCAACTCCGCCTCGAAGAGTGGCGACAAGCTGCACACCCTCCAGTTCTTCCAGATCCTCGCCGGCCAGCACGGCATGCACTGGGTCAACCTCGGCCTGCACCCCGGCTGGAACAGCAGCACGGGATCCGAGCACGACCTCAATCGCCTCGGCGTCTTCGCGGGCGCGGCCGCCCAGACCAACAGCGACGAGGGCCCGGAGGCCGTTCACAAGGCCGATGTGGCCACGGCCGGACACCTGGGACGCCGGGTGACCGAGACGGCCAAGGTGTTCGCGCGGGGGAGTGCCGCCGCGTAGCCGGGCCGCGGGTCCGAGCTGACCTCAGGGCTCGGCGTGGAGAACGGGGGCAGCGGGCCTTCTCGAGTACCTGGACACGCAGGTGCTCTGGCCCCGGACGGCATGACCCCGCGCATGCCCCCGAGGCTATGCGCCCTGCGCCGACTGCCGAATGATCAGGTCGGTCAGCAGGGCCAGCGGAGGCCAGTTGTCGCGACCCCGGCGGGCGACGGCGAAGGCGCGCAGGACAACGTCCGGCGCGGTGAGCGGCACCAGATGGACACCGGGCCGCGTGGAGGTGGCCATCGGCAGCAGCCCCACGCCCATTCCCGCCGCGATCATGCCCTGTACGAGGTCGAGGTTGTCCGCCTGGTGCGTGAGGTGGGGGGTGAAGCCGGCCATGGAGGCGAGTGTCCGGATGACGGTCTCGTCACCGGTGTTGCGCGAGTTGCCGATCCAGTCCGCCGTGCGGAACCAGCGGAAGACCTCCGGGGCGCCCGGCGCCGAGGGACGGGCGACGTTGTCAGGAATGCCCAGGCCCCAGGGAGCGGTCCACAGCGGGGTGATCGCGACCGCGGGGTCCGGCTCGGCCGGTGCCAGGTTGTAGTCGTAGGTGAGCGCGAGGTCGGCCTCGTCGTTGGCCAGCAGATTGAGGGCTTCGGCGGGTTCGTGCTCACGGACCAGGATGCTGAGCTGAGGATGGCTGGTGGACAAACCGCTGATGATGGGCAGCAGTTGGGCTCGGATGGCGGTGGCGAAGCCTGCCACGCGCACTGTGCCGGTCGGCGGCGCGTCGGGGCTCAGGTCCCGCTGTGCGGCCTCGACCGCCGCGAGGATCGTCACGGCGTGTTCCGCCAGACGGCGGCCCGCCGGCGTGAGCCTGACCCTGCGCCCATGCGGCTCGATCAGTGCCGTGCCCATGTCCTGGGCCAAGGCGGCGACCTGCTGGGAAACCGTCGAGGTGGTAGTGCCGGTGGCCTCGGCCACGGCGCGCATCGAGCCTCGCCGGGCCAGCTCGGCCAGCATGTGCAGGCGGCGCGTTTCCATCCCTCCATTGTCCATGAATGTCGAACGAATCATTCAGGATCGGCACGTGGACGTGAACGGTGTCGAGGATCTGTACTGGGCCCATGAACGCTCCCGAACCGCCTGAGGCTCTTCCTTCCCCTCGCTCGCGCCATACCGGCGCCGCGTCCGGTTTGCTCATGGCCGCCACCTCGATGTGCACCGTGCAGCTCGGATCGGCTCTGACGGTTCCGCTGTTCGGACAGCTCGGCGCGCTGGGAACCGCGGGGCTGCGCCTGGGCTGGGCGGGGCTGATTCTGCTGGTCGCCATCCGCCCCCGGCCCCGTGACTTCAGCCCCCGGGACCTTCATGCCTGCATGGTGCTCGGTCTCGTGACCGCCGGAATGATGGTCTTCTTCATGCAGGCCATCGCCCGTCTCCCGCTGGGGACCGCGAGCGCACTGGAATTCCTGGGACCGCTCACCGTCTCCCTCTTCGGCCCGAGGAAGGGACGCCTCGTCTGGGCGGCCGCGGCGGCGACGGGCGTCGTGCTGCTGACCGAACCCTGGCACGGCGGCGCCGACCTCGTGGGGGTGGGGAGCGCGCTGCTCGCCGCGGGGTGCTGGGCCGCGTACATACTGCTGACCCAACGGGTCGGTGATCGCGTCACCGGACTGAAGGGGCTCGCTGTCTCCATGCCGGTCGCAGCGGTGCTGGGGCTGGCGCTCGCCGCCCCGGACCTCGCCGGACGCCTCACGGGGTCAGCGCTGTGGACCATGCTGGTTCTGGCGGTGCTGAGCCCCGTCATCCCCTTCGCTCTCGAGTTTCTCGCCCTGCGTCGTCTGACCGCGTCCGCGTTCGGCACTCTGATGAGCCTTGAGCCCGCCATCGCCCTCATGGTCGGTCTGGTCGTTCTCGGCCAGCGGCCCGGGACGGCTGCGACACTCGGCCTGGTTCTCGTGGTCGTGGCCAGTGTCGGTGCCACCCGCGCCGGTGCCCGTCCCGCGGTGTCCGCCAAAGAGGCACTGGCTTCCTCAGCCTGCGTCTGATCACGCGGCCGGGAACATGTTTTTGGGGCCCCTCAGAGAAAACCTCAGAGGAAAACGCGAGCAATATCAAGCCACTTCTGCGCATCCTTGCCGACCGCCGTGAGGTCGGTTTCGGCTCGGGACCCGCGCCGGGTCACTCGAAGGCAGAAGTCGAGGGCACTGCCCTGAATCCGCTGCATGGCATCTTCCGGGCCCCATGCCCAGGTCTGGCCGTCGGGACCGGTCAGCTCGACACGGAACGGCTCTTCCGGAACAGGCAACTGGGCAGCATAGAAGGACAGCGCTCGCCCAATCACTCCCAGCGAGGCCACATGGTGAAGCCGACCCGTGGGACGGCGTGAGACACCCAGTGCATCGAAAATGTCCTGCCCATGAGCCCACGTTTCCATCAGTCGAAGCGGCACCATGAGCGCCGCGGTGAGCTGTGAGCCGTACCATGGAAACCCGTGGTCCAGTGGAATGTCGCGCAGCGCCGCCGCCACCTCGGTTCGGCCGGTGCGCCATTGTTCCAGCAGTGCCGATCGCGGTGTGGCCGCTCCCGCGGCAGCATCGAGATCGGCGTATTGGCTGCCCGCGGCCTCTGCCCGCTTCAGCACGGCGTCGAACGCGTCCGGGGTGCGTATGGCGATGAGAACGTTCGCATCCGCTGAGGCGAGATGAGCGATCTGGTGGGCGATCGTCCACCCCGCTGCCGGGGTGGGCTTGGTCCAGTCGGTCTGCGCCGATACCAGGGCGTCGAGTTCATCTCCTTCGGCCACCAAGTCGGGCAGAGCAAGGTCGTGCTCTACGCTGGACATGTCAAGGCCGTAGTCCAACATCACTGTCACCTTCACACATTGACGGCAACGGGTCTGTCCCGGTTGGGAGGGGCGAAGTTGATCTCGTGTGATCAGGCTACCTGAGGTTGATTCCTGTCAACTTCTGTCCGCCATCCGCTGTTTCGCTTGGAGGGGACCATGTCCACATCCATCGGCATGCCCGCCGATCCGACGTTGAGCTACCGGGCTATCGAGAACTTGATCGCACGTTACGCCGAGCTCGTGGACGACGGTGATTTCGCGGGGCTCGGAATACTTCTCGCCGAAGCCACCTTCACGGGCACGGGCGAGCCGGTGAGCGGGCGCGACGCGATCGAGAAGATGTTCCAGGACACTCTGATCGTCTACGCCGACGGCACGCCGCGAACCCAGCATGTCACCACCAACGTTGCCATCGAGGTCGACGAACAGGCGGGCACGGCGGTCTCGCGTTCGTATGTCACCGTGTTCCAGGCGCTTCCCGACCTGCCGCTGCAACCCATCGCCGCCGGTCGGTACCGTGACCGCTTCGAGCGCCATGAGGGGCAGTGGCGCTTCGCAGAGCGACGGGTCCGCATCAACCTGATCGGCGATGTGAGCCGCCATGCGCACCAGGCTGCCGCACGGCGGTAGTCGCCTGAAGGGGCCGCGCCCCCGGACAACGGGGTCGCGGCCCTGGCGCAGCTCGACAGGCCGCCCAGCTCGCGTCGCCTCAGATCATGAGCAGCAGCCGCGTGTGCGGTACCAGCTTCCGGTTCACGCTGGTGCTCTGCACGAATATCGTGAAGTCGTTGTTGTGGTCCGGCTTCACGCGAACTTCCGTGTCCGGCAGGCCCAGTAGGGATCGGGCCTCCGGCCCCGTGTACACCCGGTCCGTCTTCTTCTCCAGCACCGCGATCTGCTTCCGCGCCTGGATCTTCTCCGATTTACTCAGTTGATAGAACGCGCCACCGGTGCGGTAGGTGTGCCCGCATTCGATGACCCATTCCCGGATCGCCGCTTCGCGAGCCACCGGAATGAGCTGATACTCCGACGGATTCACCGGGGTGAGACCGGCTGCTTTGATGGTCTCCTTGTTGACCGCCTCCGCACCTGTGGAGAATACCGCGCGCGATCCCCGGATGCCCTGGGCCCGGCCCATCATAAAGTTCTCGGTGGCCTGCTGGATAACCTGCCCTGCCTCCTCCAGGCCCTGTGTGCTCGTGGCGTCCCAGATGGCGATATTGTCCTTCGGGAAGCCGCACTGCATGGCCTCGCGCTTGCCCATCTGGTCCGGCACAAGGACGGCCAGTGTCCAGTTGTCCTCCTGCGTCTGCATCAGGTTGGCCACGGCCTGCACGAGTTCGCGTGGGTTTTTGGTAGGGGCGTCCGGGCAGCGATGGCTCGCGTTCTCCTGGCCGTCCGTCAGTACGAACGTCAGGAAGCTGTGGTCGCCGTACAGTTGGGCGGTCTGCGCAAGCTCCCGCTGCGACTTCAGCGTGGCCGCCAGCAGCGCCGTCATTCCACCGACCCGGTAAAGCTGCTTCAGGGACGGCATACGCAGCACGTCCTTGTCGTAGATGACGCACTCCACCTTGTCCGCGAAGACGTAGACCGTGACGCGGGTTTCCTGGTCCAGTTCCTTCGATCGTCGGGCCAGATACGCAATCTGCTGGTCGGCGACTTCAACGACCTTGCCGCTCAAATGTGACATGGACGAACTCGCATCCAGCACAAGAGCAACGTGATTGATGTAGTTCTGGTTTCCGGACATGGACGCTCCCCTTTTTCCTTCTCGATGCTCCTACCTTCTCACCCACCACTGACAATCGATGTGGAGCACGGGCCCGTGCAGGTGAGTGGAGCGGTGTCAGGAGGAGAAGCGCACGTAGTCGAAGCGTGCGGTCACTCCCTCACCGGCCAGGGAGACGAGGCCGATGCGCGGTTCGGAGCCGGCGGGCAGATGCCAGACCCCACCCCAGATGTAGTGTTTCCCGTCCCGGCTCGTGGCCGACTGGAACCGGTGTTCGCCGGTCGCCGGATCGACGGTATGGCGCAGCCGCAGCCACATGGTGTCGGCCGACGGGCCCAACTGCATCTCCGGCCAACTATCACGGTCCCGGCCGATCCACAGGAAAGCCTGCCGCGACGGGCCGGTCCGGGTCGGAGCCAGATGGATGGAGTTCCCCGGGCTCTGGAAGGCGATCAGCCCGGCCTGGCTGCGTCCGTCGGGGGCGTCGGTGATCGGGAAGCGCAGCTTGGTCTCGACCGTGTAGGTGCCGGTCGGAGCGTCACGAAGCAGCGCCGATGCCATGGTCCCCTTGCCGGAGAAGTCGGCATCCTGCGTCGGCCACACATACTGGCCGTCGGCGACCTTTCCGTCGGCGGGGCCGAACCACGTCCACCCGTCCAACTGGCCGTCGTCGAAGTCCTCGTCGTACTGCGGCAGTCGGGGCCCGATCCGGGGGTCCGGCTGTTTGACGGTCACCGGCGTGTAGAGCCGGGTCACGCCGACGTTGTCAGCCTCGCCCGCACTGTGCGTCGAGGCGACACCGCCACGGCGCCAGTTCTTGGGTACGTCCACCGTCAGCTCGGCCAGCGGCATGTCGAGCATGGCCGAGTCGGCTTGTACCTGCGCGGCCCCGTCGCGGATCTCGGCCGTGAGCGAGTGCCAGGTCCGCGGGTCGGCGTTCGCGGGCAGACGAGCGGTGCGCTTGCGCACCACCTTCCGGTCCCGGGTGACCTCGACGGAGAGGGTGCCGGTGGAGTCCAGCCAGGCCACGACGTGGTTGAACCGGCCTGCGGATGCCAGGACAAGGCCGACCCGGCCCTTGTCGTCGCGCAGCCGGACGTCGGCCTCGATCCTCACATCGCCCTCCGGGGCGTGTCGCGGCAGCAGCAGTTGCGGGATCGCGGCCCGGGACCGGCCGCGGGCGTATCGCCCCGAGTCCGGATCCGAAGCCGTGGTCCAGGACCCGTACCCGGCGGTGTCGAAGCCGCCGAGGCCGTCGTCGAAGGTGCTGCCCGCGTCCCATCCGCTCGTCGGCGCGGTCCGCCGGTCCTCGCTGGTCCAGGCGCCCGCGCGCACCGTCGGCCAGCCGTCGATCCAGTCGAGCCGGTCCATCATGGCCGGCCGTCCACCCCAGTTCGGATCGCTCTCGTGGCGGTCGAATCCGTTGGTGAGGATCCACTCCTGGCCGGACTTGTCCACGACGTTCGCCGAGTGGCCGGTCGCGACCCACTTGTTGCCGTTCGGCGCGTTGACGATCGTGCCGCCGACGTGCAGGTCGGCCAGGCCGACGCCCTCGGCGTCCTTGAAGGGGCCCATCGGGTCCTTGGCCCGCCCGACGAACACCGGATAGGCGCCCTTGTCCCGGGCACAGCAGCCCAGGCCGGAGTAGAACAGGTAGTACCAGCCGTCGCGCTTGACCACGTACGCGGCTTCGCCGCGCCGGGCGCCGACCACCTGCACCGGATCACCGACCGGCGCGGTGCCCTCCTCGTTCAGGCGCACCGCCTGGATTCCGCCGTCGCGGAACGAGCCGTAGTAGAGGTACTTCCGGCCGTCGGAGTCGACGAACACCGAGGGATCGATCTGATTGACCGCCGTCCCGTACGGCAGCACGGGATGGCCGATGTCCTTCCACGGGCCTGCCGGATGGTCCGACGTGGCCAGCGCGATGGTGTTCTGGTCGCCGCCGGCGACCGAGTAGTAGAGGTAGTACTTCCCGTTGAGGTAGCGGATGTCGGGTGCCCAGTAGTAGGTGGTCGCGAAGTCGCGCCACTCCGGGTGGTTGTCGGGCCCGAAGACATCACCGACGTAGGTCCAGTTGACGAGGTCGGCCGAGCGCGTGATCGGCATGAAGTGCTGGGACTCCCATGGACCTCCCTGGTTGTCCCGGCGCATGCTGGTCTGGGTCGCGTACGCGTACCAGTAGCCGTCCTTGCCCCGGATGATCGACGGGTCGGAGAAGGCGTCCGCGACGTTGTCCATCACGGGGTTCTGGTACGTGCCGGGCGGATCGGCGGGATCGGCCGCGGCCGGTCCGGGATGCGCACCGCCCAGGCCGAGGACCATGACCAGGGCGAGGAGGGCGGTGCCGGGTCTGCCCCGGACCGCGCGGAATCGTGCTGACGTCGAAGCCATGTCGGGAGCTCTCCTTTGTGGATACCGGATATGGCGGAGATATCGCGGATGCCGGGTCGCGGGCCGCGCCCGGAAGAACGGATGGGTGTGCGGCGCGGGGGTGGTCTCAGACGATGACCAGGGCCGCGATGCGCCAGAGGCCGTTCAGCTTCGAACCGGTGATCTCCAGGTCGGCGGTGCGCCCGTCCGCTCCACCGTCGAGTCCGAAGGAGAACCAGACGAAGGCGCGGCTCGGCAGGCTGTCGTCGCCGGAGCGTCCGAGGACCGTGCCGTCCTCGGAGATGGTGGTGACACCCGAATCGGTGAGTGAGTCGCCGGTCAGCACCCGCACCGTGTGCTTGCCGGCCGGCACCGGGACGCGCAGGACGGTGGGCTTGCCCCTCTGCATGACGATGTCGCGGCGCAGGTCGTCGGCGTTGCCCCGGTCACGGGTGTTAGGTCGGACGCCGATCCAGCCGAAGCCGCGGTCGCCGGTGTAGTCGTCCTCGGGCGACAGTCTGGTGTACCCGGTCAGCAGCGGGCTGGACGGCGGGCCCGCGTCGAACGCCGTGGCCGCGTCTTCGGGGTGTGGCGTGGTGACCACGGACACCGACCGGCCGCGCTCGATCTCCGCATCGCCACTGGTGAGCCGGATCTCGACGGTGGCGAATCCCGGAGTGGACACCGGGGTCCCGGTGACGGTCAGCTCCCGCTCGGCTCCGGCGGCGACCGACAGGGTCCGCTCGGTACTGGACCAGCCGTCGGGGGTGACGAGGCGGGCGGTGACATCGCGGTCCGTTGTGCCGGTGTTGCGCACCAGCACCGTGACCGGGTTGGCCCGGCCCGCCCACCACACCGGATCCGCCGCCGCCCGCATGACGACGAGGGACGGTACCGGGGCGCCGGGGTCCGTGACGGCGAACGCGGACAGCCGCCAGGGGCCGCCCACCCCCGTGAACGTGATGTCCGTGGTGCGGCCGGTGGCACCTCCGTCGAGGGGGAGCTCCAGCCAGGTGAAGGTTCCGCCGGGCTGCTTCGGACTGGTGGCGACGGTGGCGCCGTCCACCGCGACCCGGGTCGGCGAGGCCGTGGCACCGGTGTCACCGACCAGCACGTACGCGGTGTGCTTGCCCGCCGGTAGGGCGACGCGCAGCACCCGGGACGAGTTGTGCCACAGGTGGTCGCGCAACAGGGGCTCGCCACCGCGGTCCCTGGCCGATGGGGCGGCGCCGACCCAGCCGTGGCCGGCCGACGCGGACCAGGCCGACTCCGGGGTCAGCGCGTCGTAGCCGGGCATCGAAGTCCCGTTCTGTGGACCGGCGTTGAGCGCGACGAGGCAGCGGCTGCCCTCGGGAGCGACGACCAGGGAGGGCGGCCGGCCGTCGAGCCGGGTGAGCTTCGGCGCCACGTCCAGGTCCAGGGCGGCGACGGTGCCCGACAACGGGGGTGCGACCGGCAGTTCGAGGTGCGCGGTCGCGGCGCCGGCCGCGGTCCGTTCGGCGGGCTCGGTGCGCCAGTTTGCCGACGGTGGCCGCAGTGCGACCGTGAGGTCGCGCTCCCGCGCGGAGGCGTTGGTGACGGCGACCGGCAGCAGGTTCGGCCGACCGCCGAGCAGCACCCGCGGCCCGTTCAGTGCCGCTTGCAGCCATTCCCGCCGCGCGTCGACGATGCGGCTCTTGTCGAAGAAGAATCCGACCACCGTGTCGCGCCAGAACCTCGCATGCTCCCGCTGGGCCTCGAAGCCCGCCTTGACGGCGGCATGGCGCTGCCGGTCGACCTTCCCGGACAGTTCGCTCCACCCGGCGAGGTACCGGTCGACGCGGTCGACCCCGGTGAAATGCGTATCGTAGATGTGCTGGATGACCGTCTTGCCCGAGCGCAGTCGATGGTCGTACGGCACCCAGTGCATGAACAGCAGCAGCTCGTCGGGGCAGGTCGCCACGGACTCGTAGTGCTTCCGCCACGGCCGCGGATAGAGCCCGGTGAAGCCGCTGCCGGTCGCCTCGGTGCGGTCGAAGCCGGTCCCCTCGGTCGTGGAGTGGTGTGACTGGAAGAGGGTGCCCAGCGGGCTCGGGTCCAGATGGTCGCCGCCGGGGTCGGTGAGATAGCCCATCCCCAGCGGTGAGGTGTAGTCCTCGTACGTCCGGCGCGAGTGCGTCAGGATGTCGGCCACGACCTCGGTGACCGCCTCGTCGTGGCCGAAGGTCAGCCCGGCCCACTCCGCGGCCAGGTCCCGGGGATCGGCGTCCGGGTTCCAGCACATCCTGCCGAAGGCGTAGGTGTTCGCCGCTCCCAGCAGATGGCCGGTCCAGTCGCGGGCGTTGCCGAAGTTGCTGACCCCGGCGATGCCCGCCCGCGGCATACGGTCCTTGCCGTCCGCGAGGATGTCGGCGACGGTCGGCCCGGCGCCGGGCCCCCGCGTCGGGAAGGTCAGCACCTCCCGCCACAGCGGAGCCAGATAGGTGGTGTGGACCTCGTGGCCCGTGTACTCCTGGGTGAGCTGGAGCTCCAGCATCTGGTTCGTCTGGCGCATCGCGCCGAACAAGGGGTGTACGGGCTCGCGGATCTGGAAATCGATCGGTCCGTACTTGGTCTGGAGGATGACGTTGTCGTCGAACGCGCCGTCCAGCGGGGCGAACACCCGGTACTGGTACTCCGCCCAGTCGCTGAAATCCTCGTGGACGAAGCTGCGCCAGATGATCTGCCCGTCATGCGGTGCGACCGTGCGGGCCAGCATGTTCGCGCCCTCGGCATGGGTGCGTCCGTAGTCGAGCGGGCCGGGCTGCCCCTCCGAGTTCGCCTTCACCAGGAACCCGCCGAATCCGGGCAGGCTCTTGAAGATTTCGGCGCTCTTGTCCCGCCACCACTGCTGGACCCGCCGATCGGCGGGATCGGCCGTCGTGATCGGATCGGCGTCGTCGGCGGTCAGGATCATCGGGCCGGCGTAGTTGACGGACAGCCAGACAGAGATGCCCCACGAGTGGAGAAGTGCCGCCAGGGGTCTGAGTCTGGTCAGCATCTCGCCGGTGATGAAGTCGGCACTGGCGTTGACGTTGTTGAGCACCGAAGCGTTGACGCCGATGGATGCCATGGACCGCGCATAGTCGACCACCCGGCCGGAGATGTCCGGCAGCTTGTCCCACTCGAAGAGCGAAGTGCCCGCGTAGCCACGCTCGATCGACCCGTCGAAGTTGTCCCAGTGATTCATCATGCGCAGGGCGGTACGCGGCTTCTCCACGACGGACAGCTTGTGCAGCGGCCGCTCGAGCTGGAGCAGACGGATGAGATGGAAGACCCCGGCCAGCACACCCCGATCGCTGCGGGCCCCGATGACCAGCCGCCGCCTGCCCGGCGGGCCGGTCATCTCGATGACGAACCCCTGCCGGCCGATCCGGGCCAGCCGGTCGGGACTCATCTGGGATCGCACGACCGGTGACGCGTCCACCGTGCCGATGACGACCGAGGCTCGATCGGCGGGAGCCCGGACCGGTGCGCTGCCGGTGAGGCCCCGGGCGGCCCGCCGCAGTTCCAGCTCGGCGTTGGCCATGACCGGGCCCTCGCCCTGACGCGCCAGGCCGGCCAGGGCCTCGCGGTACTCGGCGCGCCGCCGGGGATCGGTGGTGGGGCGGTAGCGCAGCCAGAGATCGTAGCCGTCCTCGTCGGGGATGCCCGCCGGCGCGGCGAAGCCGGCCGCCGTGCCCCACGGGCTCAGCACGGCGGCGAAGGCGAGAGCGGATGCCTGGAGCACTCGGCGACGGCCGTACTCGTACTCGGATCGGGCCATTGCGGTCTCTCCTCTACGCGAGAACGAAGGGAATTGCGCCGAGCCCTCAGGTGGTGGCGAGACTATGCGCGGGTTCGGGTGAGAATCGCGCGCAGTTCGGCCACGGGGATCTTCGGTTGGCGGTCCGGTGTGAGCAGGCCGTTGGTCTCCTGCTCGGTGTCGGTGAACTGGGTGTAGCAGAAGCCCGCGAGCCCGGAGTCCACCGCGGCGGCCACCAGGTCGGCGAGGCGTTCGGCGAAGTCCTCCTTCGTGGCCACGGTGTCGTAGCCGAACCACTCGGTGCCCTCGGCCGGTTCGAAGGTCGCGCCGCCGAACTCGCTGAGGACGACGGGCTGCCCCTGATGGCGGATGCCGTCCAGGGTCAGCCGTTTGGCGCCGGGCCACTGGTCGGCGAGCTCGCCCTGCCGCAGCGAGGCGTGGCCGTATCGCTTGCGCAGCACGTCCCCGCGCTGGGTGTAGTCGTGGACGCCCCAGATGTCGGCGGCGGAGATCTCCCAGCCGTCGTTGGAGACGGCGGGGCGGGACGGGTCCAGGGCCTTGGTCAGGTGGTAGAGGGCGTCCATGAAGTGGCGCTGCGCGGGGACGAGCGCCGGGTTCGGTACGGACCAGGACTCGTTGACCGGGACCCAGGCGACGATCGAGGGGTGACCGAGATCGCGGGAGACGGCCTCGGTCCACTCGGCGACCACGCGCTCGACGGTCTGCGCGCCGAAGGTGTACGCCGACGGCATCTCCTCCCACAGCAGCAGTCCGAGCCGGTCGGCCCAGTACAGGAAGCGCGGGTCCTCGATCTTCTGGTGGACACGCAGCCCGTTGAGGCCGATCTCCTTCGCCAGTTCGACGTCGCGGCGCAATTCATCGGCCGAGGCCGACAGATGCGATGCGGGCCAGTAGCCCTGCTGGAGCGCGAACCGGAGGAAGTACGGCTTGTGGTTGAGCAGGAAGACACCGTCGTCCCAGCCGATGTCGCGCAGGCCCAGGTAGGACGCCACACGGTCGACCGGTGTGTCCTCGGCCGCGTCACGCAACTCGACCACCGCGTCGACGAGTTGCGGCCGCTCCGGACTCCACAGCAGGTAGTCGAGGTCCTGCCCGTGGCGCAGGGCGGGCACCGCGACATCGAACTCCGCCTCCTGGCCCTCGATCAGCGTCCGCTGCTCGGCGAGCACCCGCTCGCCCCGCGTGAGGCGGACCGTCACGGTGAGCGGGCGCCGCGGCCAGTGGCCGAGACGCAGCCGGCAGCGGACGCGGGCGTGGGCGACCTCGGGGGTCCAGTGCAGAAGCGTGATGTGCTCGGCCGGGACCTCCTCCAGCCACACCGGCTGCCAGATCCCGGAGGTGCGGTGGTACCAGATGACATGTGGATCCCGGCGCCAGTCCTGCTTGCCGCGGGGCTGCGCGGCGTCGAGCGGCTGGTCCTCGGCGCGGACGACGACGGTCTGCTCGCCGTCCCGGTCGATGGCGTCGGTCAGATCGCAGGTGAAGCCGGTGTGCCCGCCTTCGTGCTGTCCCACCCGGCGGCCGTTCAGCCAGACCTCGGCCCGGTGGTCGACCGCGCCGAAGTGCAGCAGGAGCCGCCGCCCGGCGGCCGGCCGGGCCACGTCGATCGTGCGCCGGTACCAGAGCACCGGGTGGAACGCGGTGTCCGCCACGCCCGAGGCCGCGGACTCGGGCGGATAGGGCACGGTGACGGTGCCGGTGAACGGTGCGGAGGCCGCCGGGTCCATCCAGCGGCCGGCGCGGCCGCGGTCCTCGTCGTCGTGGGCGAACTCCCAGGGACCGCAGAGGTCGCGCCAGTCGGGATCGCGGATGAGCTGCGGCCTCGGATGGCCTGCGGCGTCCAGGTGCGGGTGGGGCATGCGTGAACTCCGATGGTGTGGTGCGTGCGTGGGGGACGGGAGGTGGCGCGCCGCGATTCAGTTCTCCTGGGCGTCCGCGGGGGAGCGGAGGTCCACGACCGTGGCGGCGAACGCCAGCGGACCCGGCAGCAGCGGAACCAGCAGCGGAATCGACCAGGCCAGGAGCCCGCTGAGGATCACGGCACCGGCCAGCAGGAGACTGCCGCGCGGATTCGCGGCCGAGCGGACCAGCGCCTCGCGTGCGGACAGCACATGCGGTGTCTCCAGCGCGGTCGCCCGCAGCGCCACGACAGTGGCGCCCAGGACGAGCAGCGCGAGGGCGGGTGCCATGACGGCCGCTCCGGGCAGCGCGGCGCGCATCAGCGCGGTATCGACCAGGACGACCACCGCGAGCAGCGGCGGCACCAGACCGAGAGCCGCCGACCGCGCGGACAGATGGGCACGCAGATGAGCGCCGTACGTACCGGCCCTTACCTGGACGCCGCTGCCCGCGGCCTGTCGCAATGTCGCGGACGCGGCGGCGAACGCGGCCGGGGCCGTGACGACCGGCAGGCAGGCGAGGCTGGTGAGCAGGCCGATGAGCAGCATGTCGGCGAAGAGGGTGAAGCCGGAGCCGAAGACCTCTCCGGGTTCCCGGCGCTCGCGCGGGGGTGCGATCGGTGCGTGGGCCATGGTGTGCCTCACCCCTTCAGTCCGGACGTGGCCATGCCCTGCACCAGGTAGCGCTGGAAGACGAAGAAGAACAGCACGATCGGCAGCACCGAGATCACCGACATGGCGAACATGGGCCCGTACGCGGAGGTGCTGGACTGGTCGACGAAGCTGCTCAGGGCGAGTGTGATGGTGTACTTCTCCGGCGCGAAGAGATAGATCATCTGGGTGAAGAAGTCGTTCCACGTCCAGATGAAGGTGAAGATGGCCGTGGTGATCAGCGCGGGCCGGGCCAGCGGCAGCGTGATCGACCAGTACGTACGGAAGGGACCACAGCCGTCGATCCGCGCGGACTCCTCCAGCTCGCGTGGCAGGCCCCGCATGAACTGGACGATGAGGAAGACGAAGAACGCCTCGGTGGCCAGGAACTTCGGCAGGATCAGCGGCCAGTAACTGTCCACCAGACCAAGCCGGTTGAAGATGATGTACTGCGGGATCAGTACGACATGGTGCGGCAGCATCAGCGTCGCCACCATGAAGGCGAACATCACCTTGCTCATCCTGAAGCGCAGCCGGGCGAAGGCGTAGGCGGCCAGTGAGCAGGACAGCACGTTGCCGAGGACGGCGCCCCCCGCGATCAGCAGCGTGTTGCCGAGCAGATGGGTGACGGTGACACCCGAGACCCCGTCCAGGGCGGTCGTGTAGTTCGACCACTCCAGATGGCTGGGCCACAGATCGAGGCTCGTCATCACCTCGTCGGCCGGTTTCAGCGAGGTGGCGAGCAGCCAGGCCAGCGGATACAGCAGGACGAGCAGCGCGGCGGCCGAGATGGTGTGCGGCAGCCACCGCTTCGTGGCGATGTTCATCGGCCCTCCTCATCCGCGTAGAACACCCAGGACCGGGAGGTCCGGAACAGGATCAGGGTGATCGCGCCGATGGCGATCAGCAGCAGCCAGGCCATCGCCGCCGCGTATCCCATATGCGAGGCCGTGAAGCCGCGCTCGTACAGGTACAGCGTGTAGAACATCGTGGAGTCGGCGGGTCCGCCGTCGCCGCCGCTGATGGCGAAGGCCGGGGTGAAGACCTGGAAGGAGTTGATGACCTCCAGGACCAGGTTGAAGAAGACGACCGGGGACAGCATCGGCACGGTGATGGACATGAACTGCCGCCAGCGGCCCGCGCCGTCGAGTGCCGCGGCCTCGTAGAGGTCGGGCGAGATCTGCTGGAGGCCCGCCAGGAAGATCACCATGGGCGCGCCGAACTGCCACACCGTCAGCAGGACGACCCCGTACACCGCGAGATGGGGGTTGCCGACCCAGCCGCCGGTGTGGATGCCGACCGCGTCAAGGACGTTGGCGACGGTGCCGCCGTCGTTGAACAGCGCCTTCCACACCAGGGCGATGGACATGCTCGCGCCGAGCAGCGACGGCGCGTAGAACGCGGAGCGGTAGAAGCCCCGGCCCCGGCTGAGGCTCTTCAGCAGCATCGCCACGCCGAGGGCGAGGCCCAGCTTCAGCGGGACGGCCACGACGACGTACAGCATCGTGGTGCCGACCGACCGCCAGTAGCGGGGGTCCTCGGTCAGCATCTCGCGGTAGTTGCGCAGGCCCACCCAGTGCGGCGGGTCGAACAGGTTGTAGTCCGTGAACGACAGATACAGGGATACGGCCATCGGCACGAGGGTCAGCACGACCGCGCCGACCATCCACGGGGAGAGAAACACATAGGCGGGCCACTGCCGTTCCCGCACCTGGCGCCGCTTGCTCCTGCGCGGGCGCGGATCCGCCGTGCGGACGGTGCGCGCCGGCGCCCTCGTCGTCGAGACCGTGCTCATGACTCCAGCTCCCGGTTCGCCTCGTCGATGAGTTCACGGGCGGCCTCGCGCGGGGTGGCCATCCCGTAGATCATGCGCTGGTGGATGCGCTTGAACGCCGTCTGGATCGCGAGATCGCCGGGCGGCGGTGCGGTCGGCGGGATCTCCAGGCCGTACTTCTCCATCGACTGCGAGTAGTCGTAGATCTCCCGCTCCGGTCCCTCGAGCGTCTTGGCGACCCGGGCGGCGATCTTGCGGTTGGGCGGGGTGGACCGGGAGAAGCCGAGGATGTCGCCCGCCCGTGGGTCGTTCAGGAGGAAGTCGATCAACTGGGCCGCCTCCTTGGGGTGCTTGCTCTGCGAGCCGATGCCGAGGAGCATGCTCGGCTTGAAGTACGTGCCCTGGTGGCCGCCGGTCGTGGGCACCGGCGCGAAGTGGATGTTCTCGCCGAGCAGGGCCGTGTACCCGGGGAACGGCGCGTCCCAGGTGAAGTCGGCGGCCCCGAGGCGGCGGCCGATGGGGCTGGTCTCGGTGCTCTTGGCCTGCACGGTGTCCCGGGCCTGGGCGATGGCGCCTTCTTCGCGGAGTGTGTTGAGGAACGACCAGAAGGCGGTCAGATCGTCCTCATTGAAGCCGAGTTTCGTCTGGTCCGCGTAGAGGTTCTTGCCGCGGCCGCGCAGCCAGGTCTCGAAGACGTCCTCGTTGCCGCCGCCGTCGTTGGCGCCGGTGAAGTGGCGTCCGTCGGGCGACTTCATGCCCAGGGCGGCGATCTTCTTGTTGGCCTTCGCCCAGTCCTGCCAGGTCCAACTCGGCTGGGGCGTCGGGATTCCGGCCTTCTGGTAGACGGCGGAGTCGTAGGCGTATCCGGTGATGCCGCGCCCCATGGGCAGGGCGAACTGCCGGCCCTGGTAGGTGCCGGTGCGCAGGAAGTCCTTGTCCATATCGGACGTACGGATCGTGCGGTCCTTGATGACACCGTCCAGCGGCATGATCGCCTTGCCGCCCGCGTACTGGGAGATCTGCCGGTAGTCGAGCTGGACCACATCGGGCACACCGCCACCGGCGGCCTGCGTTGCCAGCTTCTGGAGATACGAGGCGAAGTCGCCGTTCGATGTGCGCACGGTGACACCGGGGTGTTCCTTCTCGAAGAGGCGGATCACCTTCTCGGTGCGCGCGGCACGGTCGTCGTTGCCCCACCAGGAGAATCGGAGGGTGATGCCGGACGTGTCGCCGCTCGCGGCGGAGCACGCGGAGAGCGTGCCGGTCAGGGCGGTGCTGAGGCCGATGGCGGCGACCGCGAGGACGGCCCGGCGGCTCGGGTGCGGGAGGCGGCCGCCCTTGTCGCGCGGCCGGGACACGCCGACCGTCGAGGAGAATCCGTCGTGCGCCGCGCTCACCATGTCTGCCTGCCCAGGTGGGCGCTGACCTGCTCGCGGTCCCAGGCGCCGTCGGCGACGGTCACCCGGTAGCCGCGGGAGAGGGTGTCGCCGGGGGCGAGGACGAGCTCCTCATGGAACGCCCAGGACGGCGCGACCGCGGCGAACGGGTCGCTGCGCACGAACCAGTGCGCCGGGTGCGTCCCCTTCTCACCCGCGTGATCGTTGGCCGGGGCGTGCTCGAAGACGACCGTGGCGTGGCCGTCGCGCCCGTCGTGCTCACCGACGTACGCCAGCCAGGGCGCCTGGCCGCCCATGAGGTCGCCGCCGTCCGCCTCGGCGGTGAAGACATGACCGTCGCGGAAGGCGCGCGGGCCCCGCCAGAACAGGCCGGTGTATCCGGCGGCCGGGCGGCCGTGAGTGGTGGGGCTGCCGAAACGCAGCGGTTCCCTCCGGCGGTTGGTGATCGCCGAGGTCCAGGTCAACGACCAGCTTCCGGCCCGCGGATCGACCTCGCCCACCTCGATGCGGCGCTCCTCCTCGGCCCACAGTTCACCGTCGTACGGATGCCAGGTCAGGCGCTCGGCGATCACGGCCCGGTCGTCCACGGCGGAGACCTCCTCGAACGCGACATGCGCCATCGAGCCGATCCGCTCGGGCAGCGCGACATACCCCTCGCCGTGGACATAGGTGTTCCCGCCCCACAGGTTCTGCCCCGACAGATGGGAGGCTGTGAGCTGGAGCCCCTTGTGCCAGCGGTGGTCGTTGGGGCGGTAGTCGGTGACGAGTCCGCCGGAGAGGGTCCGGACCGGGTGCAGATACGGCTTGGGGGCCTCCCACGGGGCTTCGGGGCGGTACACGTAGGCGAACAGTTCGGTGCCGGTCGCCTCGTGCGCCACGGTGATGCGGTCACCGTGGGCGTGGGTCAGTGCGAGCGTCATGCGGGGGCCTCTTCCTTGCCGGTGGTGTCCGGCGCCCAGCCCTGGGCGCCGCCGTGCAGCTCGGTGTAGTAGGGGTCGCCGGGGCCGATCTCCCCCGCGCGGACCGGGGTGTCGGCGAACGCGGACTTGTACAGGGCGGTGATGAACTCGAGCGTCTGCCGGCCGCCCGCGCCGCTGGTCGCGTGGCGCCGTCCCGCCCTGATGTCGGTCACCAGGGCACGGAGCTGCGCCAGATGCGAACTGGGCTCGTCCGTACCGAAGTCGCGCCAGGCGGCCACGGTCTCCTCGGGGACACCGGGGGCCGGGGTGATGCGCCAGTCCGCGTTGCGGTAGCCGTAGAGGTGGGTCAGTTCGATCGTGGCGAGCTCGCAGTCGATGCGGATGCGGCTGACCTCGTCGGGGCTCAGCACGCTGTTGACCACGGTGGCCACGGCGCCGCTGGCGAACCTCACCTGCGCCGTGGACACGTCCTCGGTCTCGACGTCGTGCACGAGCCGCGCCGCCATCCCCCGCACCTCGCTCCAGGGCCCCAGCAGATCCAGCAGCAGATCCGTCTGGTGGATGCCGTGCCCCATGGCGGGCCCGCCGCCCTCGGTCGCCCACCGCCCACGCCATGGAACGGAGTAGTAGGCGGCGTCCCGGTACCAGGTGGTCTGGCAGTGGGCGACGAGCGGGCGGCCGAACGCCCCCTCCCGCAGCAGTCGCCGCACATGCCGCGCGCCGGAGCCGAACCGGTGCTGGAAGACGATGGAGGCGTACGGTCCCGCGCCCCCGGGCGTCTCGGCCGCCTCGATGGCATCGAAGTCGGCGAGGGACGGGCACGGCGGCTTCTCGCACCACACCCAGGCGCCCGCCTTCAGCGCGGTCACCGCCTGGTCGCGGTGGACGGCGGGCGGTGTGCACAACACCACCAGATCGGGGCGCAGTTCGGCCAGGGTCGCGTCGAGGTCCGTCGAGGCGTACGGAATCCCGGCGCCGGCCGCGAACGCGCGCACCGCGTCCCTGTCGACGTCGACGGCGGCGACGATCTCCACCTCGCCCGCGTCGGCCAGCGTGCGCAGCGCGGGCAGATGGCTGGAGCGCGCGATGCCCCCGGTGCCGACCACGGCGGTGCGCAGTGGGGTGGTGGAGCGGTGCGAAGACATGCGGACCCTCTCGGAGATGTGCGGTGAGCGCGGCGCCGTGGGCATGGGCGGGCAGCCCGGACCGGCCGACGGACAGCCGTCGGCCGCCCTCGTGACGCCCCCGGTAGCAACCGCTTGCTATCGATTGGTTCCAACGTTGTAACCGCGAAATCTCGCCACGGTCAACCCCTTGTCGGAAACGGGATTCCGAGCCGTCCCGGCGCTGACAGCCCGCCGAGATCCCTGCATAATGCGGAGAAACACAGGTGAGGAGGTCGGTCAGTGGCCGCGGTGACACTCAAGGACGTGGCGGAGCGGGCAGGGGTCTCGATCAAGACCGTGTCCAACGTTGTACGCGATGCTCCCCGCGTATCCGAGGCCACGCGGAAGCGCGTGCTGAAGGCGGTGCACGAGCTGGGCTACCGGCCGAACCCGTCGGCCCGCCGCCTGCGCACCGGGCACAGCGGCCTGATCGGCCTCGCCGTCCCGGATCTGGCCAAGCCGTACTTCGCCGAACTCGCCCAGCACGTTCGGGCGGAGGCCGCGCCGCTGGGCCTGACCGTCCTGATCGAGGAGACGCTGGGCGACGCGACGGAGGAACTGCGCCTGGCCACCGGCGTCGGCGCGTCGCTGCTGGACGGTGTGATCCTGTCGCCCCTGCGTGTCTCGCCCGACGAACTCGCCGCCGTGGCCAACGAGTTCCCGCTGGTGCTGCTCGGCGAGCGCAGCTACGAGCGCGACCAGGTGGGGGCCGACCACGTCCTGATCGACAACGTGGCGGCGGCGCGCGACGCCACCGCCCACCTGGCCGGCCTCGGCCGTACGCGGATCGCCGCCATCGGCGTGGACCAGCAGGCGTCGGCGACCAGCCGGCAGCGCCTGGAGGGCTTCCAGCTCGCCCTGCACGAGGCCGGGGTGACCTACGACCCCCGGCTGGCGCCCGCCATCAAGGAGTTCGACCGGCGCAACGGCCTGCTGGCGATGCGCGCCCTGGCCGCCCTGCCGGCCGGCGTACGCCCCGACGCGGTCTTCTGCTTCAGCGATCTGCTGGCCGTCGGCGCCCAACGCGCCCTGTTCGAGGCGGGGTTGAGCATCCCGGACGACGTCGCCGTGGCCAGCATCGACGGCTCCGACGAGGCGCTCTACAGCACGCCGTCCCTCACCTCCGTGGTCCCCGACAAGACCGCCATCGCCTCACTGGCCGTGAAGTGCCTGGCGGCCCGCATCCGCTCGGACGTGCCCCTGCCGTTCGAGGTGCATACGGCTCCGCACTGGCTGCACGCCCGGGAATCCACGAACGGCGGGCGCCAGCAGCTTTTCCCCTGACCGCTTTTTCCCTGATCCGGACCGACTCTTCGCTGATCCGGACCGAGGGGCCGCCGGCCGAAGGACGGCCCCTCGGGCACGGGCGCTCAGCCGCGCGCTCGTCGCTCTCCGCGGGCAGCACCTCGCCGGGGGCCAGGGCGGCGATGCGGCGCCGCCCGCCGCCGCACATCGCCGTGCGTCTGCGTACCCGAGCTCGTCGATCGCCTCCCGCACCCGCTGCCGGGTCTCCTCCCGGACGTTCCCGCGGCCGCGGACCACGCTCGACACCGTGCTCGCCGAGACACCGGCGAGGGCGGCCACATCACGCAAGGTCGCGGAACCGCGCGTCGCGGAGTCCGCACCCGCGCCGGAAAGCCGTCCGCGCACAGCTCACCACGCCCCTTCCGCCACGACGGGAGTCTGGCCCGCGCCCGCCGCGGCGCCCGGCCGCAGCCCCACCGACCATCAGCCAGCCGGCACGCCCGCCGCCATGGCCGCTATTCAGCCCAGGCGAACGTACGGGTTCCGCTCACTCCCTCGAAGACGATCGCGTCGCCTGCGCGATGGGCGCCTCGGCCCGCTTCCCCCGCCGGGCGGCCGTTGCGCCAGGCGATCCGGCCGTCCACCGCGATGGTGCGGTCCTTGCGGAGGAGCGGCACGGAGACCCGGCCGGCCGTACCTTTCGGCGCCCGGACCGTGAGGACGAACGAGTCGTCCCCCGCTCCGCGCCGCCACCGTACGGAAATCGTGCCCGCCGGCACCGGCACGTCGCCCTGTGCCCAGTCCAGGTCGACCGGATCGGGCTCCACCGCCCACCTGCGATAGCCGTCACCAAGTGGCCGGATGCCGAGCACGTCCATCGACAGCGCGGGCACCGCGGTGCTCCAGGCGTGGGCCATACCGACATGCCCGCCCCAGGTCACCGACGTGCCGGGCCGGGGGACGGCCGGCTCCCCGTCGGGGCCGACCTCCTCCCAAGGTGTTCCGGGACCCTTGCGGATCATGTGGCCCCATGCGGTGCGGATCAGGCGGAGCGCTCCGGCGCCGTCGCCGTAGCGGAACCGGCCAAGGCTCTCCTGGGCCATCACATACGGGGAGATGTACCGCGTCATGTACGGGTTGTCGGTGTGCCGGGTGGTGAGCGTGCCGTACGGCCCGCTGAGTCGGGTGTCCAGATACGCGATGGCACGGCGGGCCCGCTCGCGGTCCAGCACCCCGAAGGCGAGGGCGGCGGCGTTCGCGTCGGCGGTGTGGTCGTGGCGCGGGTCATCGGTGTTGAGCGTCATGGCCCCCGCCGCCGGGTCCCACATCCTGGTGAGGAGCGCGGCCCGGACCCGGTCCGCCCGGCGGTCGAGCGCCGCCGCGGCATCCCGATCGCCCGCCACGGACCGCGTCAGCCGGGCCAATGAGCGCAGGGCCGCGTAGTACGCGGCGTTGGTGGTGGCGTCGATGCCCGCTGCCCGGTCCGGGGTGTGCCAGTTCTGCGCGGCCAGCCCGTCGTAATCGGCGGTCCGGAACAGCCCGCCGTCCGTGTCCGAGGCGCGTTCACCGAAGAAGCGCAGGGCGCGGCGCGCGACGGGCAGCAACGATTTCACGAAGGCACTGTCCCCGGTGAAGCGCAGGTAGTCGGCCACGCTGACGACCCACAGGAGGGTGAAGCTGTCGAGCCTGACCTTTCCGGCCTGGCCCGGTGGTTCGAACCCGGCCGGCGATCCGTCCGGCGGTCCGGGGTTGCCGGGCTCGCACGGCACGTCGATCAGGCTGGTCGCCGGAAGCGTGCCGTCGGGCCGCTGCTGGCAGGCGAACAGGTTGAGGGTGTCGCGCAGTACGCGGCGGTACGCACCGCCCTGCTGGTAAGCGGCCAGGGCCACCAACTGGACGTCGCCCGCGTAGACGGTTCGGTCCCGTTTGGGGCCGTCCATGACGACCCAGGGCCGTGCTCGCCCCGCGGCGGTACGGCGCCCACGCGCGGTTGACAGGTCCAGGCCGTACGCGCTCGCGTACCAGGCCCGGTTGAGCACCGGGTCGCTGGAGAGGAAGTGCCCGTCGTACGCGCCGGGGAAGGTGGTCTGCCGCACCCGTACGAAGTCCAGGGTGAGCGAGCCGGGCCCGTCCAGCGTGATCGCGACGTACCTCTGGGAGCCGCGCAGACCGGGGCTGCGCAGCACGGTGGACGTACTCGGCGGGGCGTAGACATCCGCTCGTCCGTCGGGATCGTCGTCGGTGCCCAGGGACCGGCCCTGGTGGAAGAAGCCGCCGGGATCGGGATCGGCGTCCCCGTCCGGGGTGAGGTACCGGCGTGCCTCCGCGTACGACGCTCTGACCGGCGCGCCCGACGCCCGCCGGACCCCCAACTCGACATATCCTCCGGCCAGTACGCCGAGGTCGATCACCAGTCGCGCGCCCCGCGGCGCGGTCGTGGTGAGAGTCGCCGCCGCACCCCCCTCCCGTAACACCCCGTCGGCGCCGGTGACCGTGCCTCCGTCCCCCTCCACCGTCACCGATTCGGGCCGTACGAACGTGCCGGGGACGTTGTGCACCTGCTGCCGCCAGGCCGGGTCCAGGACCACCGGCTCCCGGGACAGGGCCACTGCCCGGTCCTGGGGCCCGGCGGCGAGAGTCCCGGAGAGGGTCGCGGCGAGGCAGGCGAGGACCACAGTCGAACGAGTCATTCGGTTCGTTTTCATTGTCTATGCTGTACGCATACGCTGAGTGATGGTCAATGTCAGACGGGGTGACGGCGGATGGAATCCGGCCACGACCGGGACACGAGCGCCGTGCGCGGACTGGAACTGCTCTGGGGCCTGGGTGAGCGACCGAAGCGGGGCCGCCGCCCCGCCTTCACCCTGGAGCAGATCGTGCGCACCGCCGTCGGGATGGCCGACGCCGAAGGGCTGGCCACCGTGTCCATGCGCCGGATCGCCGAACGGCTCGGCTGCACCACGATGTCGCTCTACCGGTATGTGCCCGGCAAGGCCGAACTGCTCGACCTCATGACGGACACGGTGATGGGCGAAGTCCCCCCGGCCGACGCCGCCCCCGGTGACTGGCGGACCAGGCTGGAGCTGTCCGCCCGCGCCGACTGGGGCCTCTACCACCGTCACCCCTGGATCCTGCGCCTCCCGGCCGGGCGTCCCGCCCTGGGCCCCAACGGCTTCGCCTGGTACGAGTCCGTCCTGCGGGTGCTCACCGCCACCGGCCTGCCCCCGACGGCGCTGGCCAACGTGTTCGACCTGCTCGACGCCTACGTTCGCGGCGCGGCCCGCGACTCCCTCGACGCGGCCGCCGTCGAGCGGCACTCCGGCGTCACCGACGAACAGTGGAGGGCCGCCCGCGCCCACTTCTGGGACGCCATCTTCGTCCCGGCCCGCTACCCCGTGCTGGCGAGCCTCCGCGCCGCCGGTGCTCTCCACCACCCCCGCGACCGCGGTTTCGAATTCGGCCTCCAGCGCGTGCTGGACAGCATCGAGACGTTCGTCCGGAACCAGCCCCAACGCCATGACGAAACGTCAAAGCGTTACGAAATCCCGTGTCCGCAGTGCGGTAACCCCGCTCCCGGCCCCGCTCCCACCGGCCGCCCACGCACCTACTGCTCCGACGCCTGCCGCCAGCGTGCCTACCGAGCCCGCCGCACCAGTCGCCTCACATAGCCAACCGCGGCTTCTCGGACAGGCAACGGACGTCAGGCGCCACTCGGCTGGATCATCTTCCGGCCGGCGGTGGCTCCTCCGTCCACGGCGACCGACGCTCCCGTCATGTACGGAAAGTCGTCGGAGGCCAGTCCGAGCACCGCGTGCGCGATCTCCTCGGCCTGGGCCATCCGCTCGAGACCATCGATGTTCAGTGGCCCGAACGCCTGCTTGTACTTCGCCCAGTCCGCGTCCGGGATGTTCGGCGGGCGGACGAAGGGAGTGTCGGTGGTGCCGGGCAGCAGAGCGTTGATTCTGATTCCCTTGGGCCCGTAGGCGAGCGCTGCTGCCTTCACGATGCCCTGCACCGCCCGCTTGCTCGCGGAGTAGGCGGCACCGTTCGGCCGCGCCTGTTCGGCCGCCGACGACGAGGTGCAGATGATGACGCCGCCTGCCGCCCTGAGCATGTGCGGAATCTCGTACTTGATCGCCAGGAACACGCCTCGGGCATTGGTGGCCTGGACGTCATCCCACTCCTCGACGCTCATCTCATGGGGGAGCTTTCCGCTGCCGATGCCGGCGTTGTTGAAGGCCACGTCGATGCTGCCGTAGCGGCTCGCGACCCGGTTCACGAAACTCTCCACCTGGGCGGCTATCCTCACATCGGCCTGGATGTAGCTGGCTTCGCCGCCCGCCTCCCGGATCTCCCGTTCCACCTGGCGCCCCAAATCGGCTCGCCTGCCACAGAATCCGACCCGGGCGCCCGCCGCGGCGAACGCCTTCGCCGTCGCCCTGCCGATACCCGAGGTGGCACCCGTGATAAGCACCGCCTTTCCCTCGAAGCGGCCGCGATTGGTGCGGGAACCGGACTGAGCGCCGGCCGCGTGGCCGGTGGTACCGAAGGCCGCGCCCGCCACGCCCAGGGCGACCGCACCACCGAGGAGGGACCTCCGTCCCGTGGCCGCTGAATTCGTATGCGCGTTGGTGTCCGTGTTCGTGTTCGTATCCATGCCGATCACACTCGCAGCCCGTCTTGGTGCCCGACTCCGTCCGCAGGCCGGACATCGCGACCAGTAGAAGGACTTGTCCTCCTCCCAAGGCAGGACCCTCGGCACACCAGCGTCCGTCTATCGTGGGCCGCGTGAACCGATCTTGGATCGAGCTTGTGTTCGACAGGAGATTCGCCGTCATACGCGCCCTGGTGCTCACGGGCGTCCTGCTCGGTGACTTCCTGCTGGTGCAGCGGCCATCCGGGGCGCGGGACTGGGGCCTGGCCACGGCCGGGCTCGTGCTGTGCCTGGGCTCGGGCAAGTGGACGTTCAGCGCGCTCCTGGCGCAGTCGGGCCTGCTCGTCGCCGCACACGCGCTGGGCACGGGCGTCGTTTCCTCGTTGAAGGCGCTGGCCGCCGTGACGCTCTTCGAGCTGGCGGTACGGCAGTCCGCGCGCCGCCTCGCTGCCGGGACGGCGGCACTGGCACTCGCCGTCGCCGCGAACCGCCTAGCCGATCTGCCCGGCGACGCCCTTTCGGTGCTCTACAAGATGGGCATCGTCGCAGGCTTGCCGCTGCTCATGGGCGCGTACGTGCGAGTGACCCGCAACGCCGCACGCCACGCCCGCGAGCACGCGGAACAGCAGGAGCTCCGCGCGGAGCAACAGATGTTGGCCGCCCGCGCGGCGGAGCGCACCGCCATTGCGCGCGAGCTGCACGACCTTGTGGCGCACCACGTCTCCTCCATGGTGCTGCGGGTCGGAGTCGCCCGACATGTCGTCGCCGCCACCAGCACCACCGACCCGCGGATCACCGACGTCCTCGACGACCTGCACTCCAGTGGCAACGCGGCACTGGCCGATCTGCGCCGCCTGGTGGCCGTACTACGCATCCCGGACGGTGCCGGCCCCGACACCGGCTCCCTGGTCACGCCCGGGGCACTGCCGGCCGCCCTGGAGTCGGTCGTGGAGCGCAGCCGCCGCACCGGCCTGGCCGTCACCGCTTCCGTGGACCCCGGTGTCGGACGGCTCGACGCGGTACGCGGCCTGGCCGTGCTCCGCCTGGCCCAGGAGGGCCTGGCCAACGCGGCAAAGCACGCCGGGCCGGGCGCACACGCCGAGTTCGCCGTGCGGGTGGCCGACGACGTCATACACGTGACGATCCACGACGATGGGGCCGGAAGGGCCCGACCACCGGCCCCGGGCCCTTCCGGACACGGGCTGACCGGCATGCGCGAACGTGTGGACCTGCTCGGCGGCCGACTCGATGCGGGACCCACGGCCCGGGGCTGGCGGCTCACGGCCCAACTGCCCGCCATCGCACCCACCTTGGAGCCCCAGCCGTGATCCGCGTCCTCGTCGTCGACGACCAGCAGCTTGTCCGCATGGGGCTGCGCATGCTCTTCGAACAGGCTGAGGACATCGAGATCCTGGGCGAGGCGGACAACGGTGCGGAGGCGGTACGACTGGCTGAACGCCTCACTCCGGACGTAGTCCTCATGGACCTGAGAATGCCCGGCATGGACGGCATCACGGCCACCCGCCGGATCCTGGCCGCCCGCCCCGCTGCCCGGGTCGTCGCCCTCACCACGTTCGACGACGACGATCACCTGTATCCGGTGCTCGGCGCCGGAGCTTGCGGTTTCCTCGTCAAGGACACCCCACCCGCCGAACTCCTCAACGCCGTACGCCGGGCCGCTGACGGGGAGGCGCCCTTCAGCCGGGACACCCTGGACCGCATTGTCGCCCAAGCGGTCCGCACTCGTTCCGCCTCCGACACCGGACCGGATATCCCGGCGCCGGCCATCACCCCGCGCGAGCGGGAGGTACTCGGCCTGCTCGGCGTGGGCCTGTCCAACAAGGAGATCGCCGACCGGCTGCACCTGGGGGTCACCACGGTGAAGACACACGTGGCGAGCCTGATGACGAAGACGGGCCGAGACAACCGCATCCGCCTCGCCGTCCTCGCCGTCCGGGCCGGCATCACTGCGGACTGACCCTTCCGCGAACCCGGTCCGCACCGCGCACTCGACCCACTGGGGGAGCGAAACCGCTTGAAACGGGCGTGGTTCACGCAGAATTTACCATTGCCCTTCCTGGTTCGCTGCCTGGTGAAGGCGCTCGCAGCCTCGGAGAGTCCCCTGCCAACAGGCGTGACGGGGACCGATGGTGAAGCCGGGAAATCGTGGAGGCGAGTGTTGACAGATGATGGTTACCGCTCGAACATGAGCGGAAATCATCAAGATTTTGCAGTGCAGCCACACGACATCATGCCAGCCCGCAGGAGGACGTGAGTGCGCACCCGCCCGCGCAGAACGCGCAAAGCCCGTAATCTTGTCATGTTCCCGGCCGCTGCTCTCATCCTGACGCTCATGCCGTCCGTGGCCGGTCCCCTCGCCACACCGGCGCAGGCGGACCCCGCTGCCCGGGCGACGGTGACCGAAGACCCCGGTGTCCTCGCCGTGTCCGTGCCGGCCACCAGGAAGGCCCCCGGCTACACCGTCGACATCGCCACCGATGAGCTCGCCCTCACCACCCGGCGCGCCGGTGAAGTCGCGCTCGGCACCGCGCGCGGTGACACGGGGGGCCTGCGCTTCCGGTCCGCGGGCCACTGGCAGCACGCGACCGAGGTCACCGACTGGAGATGGAAGGACGGCGTCCTCACCCTCACCGCGGACACCACACTCGACGGCGCCACCGTCACCGCGCGGCTGACGCCCACCACGGACCGCTACCAGCTCGACTGGGATGTCGAGGGCGGCAGCCCCGACCAACTCGGCCTCGCCTACGACTTGTCATCGGGCGGCCACTGGTACGGCCACGGCGAGGCGGAGACCCCGCAGGGTGGCCCCGGCGTCAACCAGCCCTGGCCGCTCGACACCGGCGAGGTCGACCACCAAACCTTCGGCCCGGCCTCGTACAACATGATCGACCCGTTCTGGTACACCTCCAAGTCGACCGGCCTCCATGTCGACACCGGGGACGTCATGGACGTGGCGCTCAACAAGGGCGGGGACGGCCTCGGCACCTTCACCGTCGAATCGTCCGACACCTACAAGGCCACCGTGTTCGTCGAGTCGACCCCGTTGGAGGTCTACCGCGACTACATCGGCATCGTCGGCAAGCCGAGCAAGAGCGATGCCACCTACGAGCAGTACGCCAAGCCGCTGTGGAATTCGTGGGCGCAGTTCTACACCAAGGTCGACCAGGAGAAACTGCTCGACTACGCCACCGATCTCCACGACAACGGCCTTGACGGGCACACCATCCAGCTCGACGACAAGTGGGAGTCGAACTACGGCAATCTGACCTGGGATCCCACGACCTTCCCCGATCCCAAGGGTATGTCCGAAAAGATCCACGACATGGGGTTCGACTTCGGCCTCTGGGTCACTCTGTGGATCAACCTGGACTCCGCCAACTACCAGTACGCGGCCGACCACGGCTATCTGCTCATGGACGCCAAGGACACGAGCAAGCCGTGCGAAGTGACCTGGTGGAACGGTCGGGCCGGGATCATCGACCTGGCGAACCCCGACGCCAAGGGCTGGTACGAGGGCAACCTCAAGAAGCTCATGGACACCTACGATGTCGACGGGCTGAAGTTCGACACCCGCTTCTTCGACGAGAAGTGCGCGCCGCACGAGGGGCACCAGGCCACGGACTACCAGGAGCTCGGCACGCGGCTCGCCGACGAGTTCGACCTCCAGGGCGCGGGCATCCGGGTGCACTGGAACCGGACGGCCCACGAAGCCGGCTTCGTCACCCGCCAGGTCGACAAGGGGACCGGCTGGGACTCCCTGCAAGCGGCCACCACCCAGAACCTGGCGATCTCCACGATCGGCTACCCGTTCGTCGAGTCCGACATGATCGGTGGTTCGAGCAGCCAGCCCCCGCCGTCCAAGGATGTACTGGTGCGATGGGCGCAGTCCGCCTCGCTGATGCCGCTGATGTACGCCTCGACATCACCGGTGGACACCAATGACACCACCACCGGCCAGAAGGTGGACTACGACCAGGAGACGGTCGACCTGTACCGGCAGGCGATCGAGACGCACGAGAAGCTCGCCCCGTACATCTGGGATCAGGTCCGCAGCACCCTGAGGACCGGCGACCCGATCATGCGCCCCCTGTTCTTCGACTACCCGAAGGACAAGGAGAGTTACACCGTCACCGACGAGTGGATGCTCGGTCCGGCCGTACTCGCCGCACCCAAGCTGAGCACCGGCACCACCCGCACCGTCCATCTGCCGTCCGGCACCTGGTACGACGTCAACCATGGCACGGTGATCCACGGCCCCAAGAACCTCAAGGGGTACGCGGCGCCGCTCGGCGTCACCCCGGCATTCGTCAACCTCAAGGCCAAGGGCGCCGCCAAGGCCATCAAGGCCCTGAAGCGCGACGAGGCCCCGGCCACGGGCTCCGGCACGTCTTCGAGGTGACCACCGAGGTGAAATCGGCGTATCGAGGATCGGCCCGGTCTTCGCGGCCAGGCATGGGACCGTGTCCACCGACAGCCCGTGGGTCAGGGCTTGGAGAAGGAGTCACACTTCAGATCGTTGAGGGCATGGTCGTCGAGGCAGACCGTGACCAGGTCGGCTCCGCCGTCCGTGTCTGCGGGGACGGTGAAGTCGTAGGTGGCGGTGCGGTCGCACACGAAGCCCATGCCCTTGGAACCCAGTCTGTTCCTGGCGATGTCGAAGGTATAGACCCAGGTGGCCCGGCAGTCGTCCGCGCTCGGGGAAGAGTGTTCCCCGGTCACGGTGACGGACCGGTCGTTCCAGGTCACCACACCCCTCGTGTAGGTGGTCGCGTCGGAGATGTCGAATGAAGCGGTGGGGGCGGCCGTCCGTGCGACGGCTCCGGAGGGGGCGAGGAGCATTCCGGCGGCCACAACCGTGACACAGAGACCTGCGGCGATCTGCGTACGCATACTGTCTCCCGCTGCTGAGGAAGGGCAGATGGTGGGCGATTCAACTGATTCGGCCGGTTCAGTCTCCCGGTGGAGAAGTTGTCGCGACCATGACGTATTGCGCCATCCTCCGCGTCCCGAGGCGCGATCGACATCCACGCGGGCGGCCGTCGTCATGGCCGGTGACGACATCGCCAGTCCGGGCAGAATCCTCGCCGAACCGGCAGCGGATGTCGTCGCGGGCTCGGCAGCTCACGGCTGACGTCCTCGTAAAGGCCGAACACCTCGTCGTCCGTGCGGGCCTGATAGGTCAATGGGGCGAGCAGGACCGCGGACGCGCCCGCCTTCTGCGCGTCCTCGGCAGGAGGGCTGACCCGCGCGGTGCGCAGTGCGCCGGTACGCACCATGACCGGCACGCCAGCCGAGTGCGCCGATCGAATCGACGCCGGCGGCCGCGAGACGGGCGACAAGGGTGCGGAATGGGCGCCGGGGGTCCTCTCGGGGCCGCGCCGGCACGCGGTGCCGACGCGGCGGTACAAGCCGTCGTGCGGCGGTGGTCAGGAGGTGGTGGAGTGCGGGTTGTGGGCACGCACCGCCGCGGCGACCGCGCCGTCGTCGGCCCGGCCGCGGGCTTCGAGGCCCGAGATGACGCCCTCGACGTTCTCCCGCGGCTGGTTCTGGCTGAGCTTGAACTTGGCCTCGACACGGCTGATGACCACCTCGACACCGACGACGGCGCGCAGTTGCCGCTCGATGAACTTCGCCGGGGCCTGGTCGACGGACCAGGGCTCGGCGAAGTTGGCTTCATGCCGGTCGGTCAGACGGCGGATCTGCGCCTCGATCCAGACCGGGTCGTCGTGCACGACGAGCCGCCCGTACACGTGTGCGATCATATAGTTCCAGGTCGGCACCACGCGGTGGTGCTCGGCCTTGGTCGGGTACCACGACGGCGTCACATACGCCTCGGGCCCGCGGACGATCACCATGGCCTCGCCCTGGGCCGGTTCCCGCCACTGGTCGTTGCCGCGCGCCAGGTGCCCGATGAGGGCCCCGTTCTCCCCGGCGTCCGGGTCGTACTCGAAGGGCAGCAGGGTGGCCATCAGGCCCTGCGGAGTCAGGGTGATCAGGTCGGACGCGCCGTGGTTGGTCAGCAGGTCACGGACCGCGGCCTCGTCGGGAACGAAGTGTTCGGGGACGTACATGGTCGGCCTTTCGTGCGCATGGCGATGGACGGGGTGGTTGTGCGTGTGGTGAGGCATAGGGCTCGGGTGCTTGTGCCCGGCCCTAGAGGGGGTTCTCGCGCAGCCAGGTCAGGACCTGTTGGGCGTGTTCGTTCGGCGGGAAGATCGGATAGAAGGCGTGCTCGGTCACTCCGTCGCGGACGATGAGGGTGAGCCGCTTGAACAGCCGTCTCCCGTCCGCCTCGAAGGTGGGCAGGCCGAGGCCGTCGGCCAGGCTGAGGTCCGGGTCGGAGAGCATGCCGAACGGCAGCCTCAGCCGTTCCACAACCTCGTTCTGGTAGTCGGTGTCCTGGCTGGACAACCCGAATACCCGGCCGGCGCCGGCTTCGAGGAGGTCCTGGAAGTGGTCGCGGAAACCGCAGGTCTCGGGGGTGCAGCCGCGGGCCCCGGGGATGGAGTTCCAGCCCTCGGGCAGGTCGGTGCCGGGGCGGCCGGTGAGGGGGTAGATGTAGATCACGGTACGGCGGGGGCCGAGCGCGTCCAGCCGGATCGGCTTGTCCGCCGTGTTCCGCAGGACGATGCGCGGCAGCTTGGTGCCGGGCAGATGATCCGCGGCGCCGTCGTCCTCGGGGACGGGCAGGTCCGCGGGCAGGGTCAGGTACTCCTGGCTGTCCCTTCCGGTCTCCTCGGGTGGTCCGACGCCGCTGCCTCGGTGGGCGGCGGCATTGAGGTTGTCGATCAGTGTCGCGCGGCGGGCGGTCAGGACCTCGATGCGGTCGGTGAGCTCGTCGATGGCCTCCCGATAGCTCGCCAGCGAGGCCGGGCAGTCGTCGGCATACGGGCGTCCGGCGGCTAGGCACTCCAGGAACGGCCGGGTGCGCTCGACGGGGATGCCCAGCCGGTGGAGGGTCCTGATCTCACGCACGAGGCGCACATCGTCCTCGGTGTAGTTCCGGTAGCCGTTGGACAGGCGCTCGGGTGTGATCAACCCCAGCGATTCGTAGTAGCGCACCGCCTTGGTCGTCACACCGGCCCGACGTGCGAGTTCACTGATCTTCATGCCGTTCACCTCAATCAACGCTAGACCTTGCCCCCGGGGTCAAGGTCAAGCGCCGGTCCGGCCCGCTCGCTCGATCCGGCTCGCCAGGACGCGCCGGGCATCACGGGGCGGGTTCACGGTGAGCAACGCCGTGATCGCGCCGACCACCGCGACGGCGCCGAGGACCTGGAAGGTCAGCGCGTAGCCGGAGGCAGGGGGAGTCCGCCGTATCGACGATCCATCTTCGAGCCGGGAATAGCCCACGGCGAACGCTGACCGCCAGCCGTGGGCGACCACCAGGTAGCTGAGCACGGGCGCGAGGACGATCTTCGATAGCGCCGCCGCGGAGGTGATCAGGGCGCCGGGCACAGCCCCACTTCAAGGGCGCCCGTTTGCCGGCGGGCCGGCCGCCGATGGCCAGGCCGCCGATGGGCGGGCCGTCGGCGGCCGTGCCGCGGGGGACGCGGGTGGTGGTGGATCAGCGCGATGGCTGGACGCCAAGCCCTGCCCTCGGGGGCAACGTCAACGGGTGTGCGGGAATCCATGCGCCGCGGCGGCCGCGTGATCGCCGGGCCCCGGCTGCCGGAACCCGGGCGGGTTCACTCCGCGAGCAGTTCGGCGGTGCGGTCGGCGACCTCCCGCCGCAGTGCGTCGCGCACCGCGCCCACCGCCGGGTGGGTGACCGCTTCCCGCCGCACGGCCAGGGTGATCGGCAGTCGGATGTCGACCTCGTCGGCCAGCAGCCGACGCAGCGGTTCCCTGCGGGCGAGGAAGGCCGGCAGCACACCGATGCCCGCTCCCAGGCGGGTGGCTTCGAGCTGGGCGAACACGTTCGTGGAGGAAAACGCCGGGGTGGCGCCCGGCAGATGGCGTTCGATGTCGAGATCGCCGACCTGGAGCATCGACTCGATGTAGAAGATGAGCGCGTGATCCCGCAGGTCGGCGAGGGCCTCGGGGGACCCGCACCGGGCGAGGTACTCATCGCTGGCGTACAGCCCCAGCGCGTAGTCGGTGAGGTGCTCGGTCACCAGGCGGCCGCCCGGCGATCCGCCGATCGCCAGGGCGAGATCGAAGCCGGACGGATGGAGGGTCAACTGCCGTGTGGCCGTGATGAGTTCAACCTGAAGCCCGGGGTGGTGCCGTCGCACCCGGGCCAGGGCGGACGCGGCGAAGACGGTGCCGAAGCCGTCGGGCGCGCTGACGCGCACGGTGCCGCGCAGTGACCGTACGCCCTGCCCGGACACCGCGTCGGCGACCCGGGCGAGCGCGTCCTCGATCGCGCGTGCGCTCTCCGAGACCTGCTTCCCGGTCTCCGTCAGGGCCCATCCTTCCGCGCCCCGCTCCATCAGCCGGAGGCCGAGGCTCTTCTCCAGCGCGGCGATACGGCGGGACACGGTGGTGTGATCCACCCCGAGCGCGTCGGCGGCGGCCACCAGACGCCCGGTACGGGCGACCGCGAGCAGGTAGCGCAGATCGTCCGCGCGAAGTCTGCGCGGATCGACCGGGCCGCGGCCGGCCGCCGGACGCGGTGCCGGGCTCTCGTCGGCCGGCCGGGAACGGGGATGCACCAGCACACCGTATCTGCATTTCCGCAGAACCGGTCTGCGTCATTGGTGCTTGAACGCACACCAGGGCGGGCGTCACAGTCGAACAACCTCGGAGCATCCCGCTCCCCCCACCCGCCCTTCTTCCACCCGCCTTCCTTCCACCGTCGAGAGGTTCTCCATGGTTGCCAATCTGTCCCTGCCGCGGATCATGCGCGTCGGCCGAGGTGCCGCCGACGAGTTGGGCGAGGTCAGCACGGGCCTGGGAGTGTGCCGCCCCCTCCTGGTGACGGATGCGTTCCTGGTCGGGACGGGTGCGGCGGAACGCCTCACGGCGACACTACGGAAGGCCGGTCTGCACCCGCGGTTGTTCTCCGGCACCGTGCCCGACCCCACCACCGACTCCCTGGCCTCGGGGCTGGAAGCGCTGCACGACCACCAGGCGGACGCGGTGATCGGGTTCGGCGGCGGCAGCCCGATGGACACCGCCAAGGCCCTCGCCCTGCTCGGCCTCCAGGGCGGTCACATGCGCGACTACAAGGCCCCGCGGATGAACCTCGGCCCCGCGCTGCCGGTGATCGCGGTCCCCACCACCGCCGGCAGCGGTTCGGAAGCCACCCAGATCACCGTCATCACCGACAGTGCCACGGACGAGAAGATGCTCTGCATGGGCCCGGCGTTCCTGCCGCTCGCCGCCGTCGTCGACGCCGAACTGACCATGTCGATGCCGCCCCGGCTGACCGCCGACACCGGCATCGACGCACTCACCCACGCCGTCGAGGCGTATGTGAGCCGCAAGGCCAACCCCTTCTCCGACGCCCTCGCCCTCACCGCGATCGAGACGATAGGCCGCCATCTGCGCCGCGCCTATGCCGACGGCGGCGACACCGAGGCCCGCGAGGCCATGATGCTCGCCGCGACCCAGGCCGGTATCGCGTTCTCGAACTCCAGCGTCGCCCTCGTGCACGGCATGAGCCGCCCGATCGGCGGCCACTTCCACATCGCCCACGGCCTGTCGAACGCCATGCTCTTCCCCGCGGTGACCGCCTTCTCCGTGCACGCGGCGCCCGGCCGCTACGCCGACTGCGCCCGCGCCCTGG
This sequence comes from Streptomyces sp. CY-1, assembly GCF_047218265.1. Lineage (NCBI taxonomy): Bacteria > Bacillati > Actinomycetota > Actinomycetes > Kitasatosporales > Streptomycetaceae > Streptomyces > Streptomyces sp. CY-1. The sequence goes on along the minus strand of NZ_CP178393.1, from coordinate 274,107 downwards.
GAGCCGCGACCACCACGGACGATGACACCGCGGCCGCCGCCAAACTGGTCGACGCGCTCAGCCGACTCTGCCACGACCTGGCCGTACCCACCCCCCACGACTACGGCATCGACCACGACGAGTGGAACCGTCTGACGCCCCTCATGGCCGAGCAGGCCCTCGCTTCCGGCTCACCCGCCAACAACCCCGTCGTCCCCACCACCGACGAAATCCAGGACCTCTACAACCGGATCTACGCCTGATCCCCGCCCAACAGAAAAGCGCGGATCCGCGTTACCCGGGGCAGGCCCATTCCCACTCGTGAGGCGATGATCAACTCAAGTAAGTCAAGACTTACTTTCAAGGGACTCCGGCCGCATAGTGGTGGCCCGAACCGAGAGGAGTCCCTTGTTGTCGCAGGTGAACGACGTCGCTGTGCGTCAGGTCGAATGGGAACGAGCCCATGTGTCCACGTTGTACGAGCTGCTCACCGAGCGGCTCTCAGAGGCGCGGGCACACCGGGCGGATGTGCTCAAGGCCCCGGCCGAGAGCGCCGGTGAGGTGTACGAGCGAGAGGTCGCCGCGGAACGTCTGGCCAAGGAGATCGACCGGCTGCGGGCGGCGGAGGACGGGCTGGCGTTCGGCCGTGTCGACTGGGCGGATGGCACCACCCTGCACATCGGACGGATCGGGCTGCACACGGAGGGCGAGGACCTGCCCCTGCTGGTGGACTGGCGCGCGAACGCGGCGCGGCCCTTCTACGAGGCGACGCCGGTCCACCCGATGGGTCTACGGCGCCGCAGGCACCTTCGCCTGGAGGAGCGCACGGTGGTCGCGGTGAGCGACGAGCTGCTGGACGGCTCCGCCCCGGGCGCCGAAGACGTCGTGGGCGACGGCCCGTTGGCGGAAGTCCTTTCGGTGCGGCGGACGGGCCGGATGCAGGCGGCTGTCGCGACGCTACAGGCCGAGCAGGACGAGATCGTCCGCTCCGCGCACCGTGGAGTGACGGTGGTCCAAGGCGGTCCCGGCACCGGCAAGACGGTGGTCGCCCTGCACCGGGCGGCCTATGTCCTGTACGCGTTCCCGAGGGCCGCGGAGCACGGTGTCCTGGTGGTCGGGCCGAACACGCGGTTCCTCGACTACATCTCCCAGGTCCTGCCCTCGCTCGGCGAGAGCGACGTCGTCCTGGCGACCTGCCAGGAACTGGCCGGAGTGTTCCCGGACACCATGGAGCCATTCGACGTGGCGCGGCTCAAGGGCGGTTCCGCGCTGGCCGAGGCGCTGGCCGGCCTGGTGCGCTTTCAGCAGGCCCCGCACGGCGGCTTCGCCGTGCGGGTCGGACGGGAATCGGTGCGCCTCCCGGATGACATGGTGGCAACGGCACGCGCCGCCGCCGTGGCGACCGGGCTGGGGCACAACCGCGCGCGCCAGGTGTTCAAGGAGCTCCTGGCCGACGCCGTCACCGATGCGCTGCAACGCGACACGGGCGACATCCTGGAGCAGATCGACGCCGAGGTGGCGGGACTGACGAGCGAGAACCTCGACCTCATGGTGGCGGCCGACCTGCACCACCTCGGCTACGATGACGCCGCCGCCTCGGGACCGGCCGACGAGTTCGACGCGGACGCCGTCCGGGCCGGTCTCCTGGACGACGCCCACGTGGACCGCGCCGTGGAGGTCTTGTGGCCGCGCCTGGCGCCGGGCGATCTAGTGCGGGCGCTCCTGACCGACGCCGACGCGCTCGCCGAGCACCTGCCCCGGCTGACCGATGACGAGCGGTCCCGCCTGCTGCGCGATCCGGACGCCCCGTGGACCGACGCCGATGTACCACTGCTCGACGAGGCGGCGAGCCTGATCGAGGGCCCGCCCGGGCGGACATACGGGCACGTCGTCGTCGATGAAGCACAGGAACTCACCGCCATGCAATGCCGGATGATCGTACGCCGCTGCCCGGCACGGGCGATGACACTGGTGGGCGACTTCGCCCAGGCGGGCCCGGTCGCGACAGCACGCGACTGGCAGGAGGCGCTGCGCCCACATCTCGGCCCGCGATTCGACCTCCATACCCTGACCGTCAGTTACCGCACGACACAGGAGATCCTCGACGCCACCCGAGACCTTCTCGCGCGGATCGCTCCGGAGCAGACACCGGCACGGTCACTCCGCCGTGGCGAGACTCCCCGCACCGTGACCACGCCGCCGCATGCGCTTGCCGCCACTGTCACCCAGGAACTCAAGGCCCAGGCCGCCGCGCACCCTGGCGAGCTCCTCGGGGTGATCTGCGCGGACACCGGGCTGGACGACCTGATGGCTGCGGGGATCCCACAGCACGCACGCGTTGTGCCGGCGTCCGAAGCCCGCGGGCTGGAGTTCGACGGCGTCGTCGTGGTGAATCCGGAGGAGATCGTCGCGGCCCGTCCCAGTGGGGAGAGGGACCTGTACGTGGCCCTGACCCGAGCCACCAAGCGACTCTGCACGATGACCGTCCAGCCCGCCTGACGTACCCTCGTCCGCTTCGGATCCCGCCGGGGGGGGAGGGCACAGCAGGGCCAGAGGGTGAACCGCCGGACCCACAGGTCGCTGCCGAGGGCTGAACCACTCGCGGGAACCATCCTCAGGTGCGGGTGGCAGCGACGGCCAGGGTCCTGTTGGCGGCGTCCTTCTTGAGCGTGATGGTGCTGCCGTCGAGGATCGGGGCGCCTTCGACCCGGACGGGGAATTCGTTGTAGAAGCGGTAGGCCGCCCCGCCGGCGTTCGGGTCGTCCGGGTTGGTGGCGGCGTGACGGTAGTTCCATGCCTGCTTGGAGCTGATCGTGATCGCCTGGCGGTACGTGCCGTCGACGTAGAGGTTCAGCGAGGCGTCGATGCCGCCGCCTCGCGGCGCGTCGGGGATGGAGGCGCGCACGACGAGCGTGTTGGCCTGCTTGCCGGTCTTGTTCACCACCGCCACCGACTGGCCGGTCCGGTCCAGCTTGGCATAGGCGTAGCCGGATGCCTCGGTCTCCGGAGTGGCCTTGGTGGGCGCGGGATCGCCCGGCTCGATGGCGTGGACCTTGGCGCCACCGCCGAGTGTCGCGGACTCCGCCTCCACGGTCGCGAAGGGGGTACGGGCCCCGGCTTCGGCGGCGGCCTTGGCGTCGGAGCCGGCCGCGGCCGCGGGCTCCGCGTGCCCTTCGGCGCCGGGGAGGAAGGTGAGGGCGCCGGCGCCGAGCAGTGCGGCACCGGCGACCCAGACGGAGAGTCGCCGGACTCTGCGGTGATGCATGGATGACCTCTCGTTCGCATGAGCGGCGGTGGGGGGTGGGTGAGCCCTCAGTGCCTCACTGGGCGGACAGGGCGTCACTGCGCGGACATGAAAGTCCATCCAATTGACTTACGTCAATGCGGTCGACCGGCCCTATTCATCGGAAGCGCGGGAGAGTTGACCCGAGGGCATGGGCCCGCGCGTCCCACCGAGTTGCCGACTGAGCGGGGGGTGCGGCCCGTGATGCGGCAGGGAACCGGGCAGCCGGACGCCCTGCCGCAGAGCTCCTGCAATATGGCCCTGAACAGCAGTTTCGCTACCGCATTCCACGGCGTCGGACCCTGGCCGGCAGGGCCTGATGGCATACGGGCAATCCTCCAGGCCAGGGGGCGGGCCGCCAGCCGCGTCCGCATGACAAAGACTTGCCCACGGCTTCGCCCAGTTCGTGTCACCGCCCGAGCGGACCACCCGGAACCCACCGCCGGGGCAGCGTTAGTACAACGTATTGACAAAGGGCTGAGTCGGTTCATACGTTCGCAACGTCGCGACCGGCACCGTCAATCGGTGGCATCTCCCTCTCCTGCCGGACCTGCCGGGCGCGGCTCAGACCACCCCGAAAGCCGCGTCCTGCCACGCGGTGACGAATGGGAGCGTGCATCCACCTTGACCACCGACACCCGGCGGGCGCTGGTCGTCCGCGGCGGCTGGGACGGGCATCACCCCGTGACGATCAGCGACAGCTTCGTTCCGTACCTCAAGGACCAAGGCTTCACCGTCGAGACCTCCGAGGACCTCGCGGTGTACGACGACGCGGAGCGCCTCGCCGCCACCGACCTGATCGTCCAGTGCTGGACCATGGGCAGCATCACCCGCGAGCAGAGCGCCAACCTCGCCGCCGCGGTCCGCGCCGGCACCGGCCTGGCCGGCTGGCACGGCGGCATCGTCGACTGCTTTCATGACCACGGCTACCACCTGCTCACCGGCGGCACGTTCGTGATGCACCCGCCCGGCTACCTCGACCACGGCTACGAGATCGTGCCAGAGCGCGCCGACCACCCCATCGTCGCCGGGCTCGACGACTTCACCCTCCACTCCGAGCAGTACTGGGTGCTCACCGACCCGCATATCGACGTGCTGGCCACCACCACCTTCCCGCCGGACGAGCTCCACGACCGGCCCGCGGTGATGCCCGCTGTGTGGGCCAGGACCTGGGGCCAGGGCCGGGTCTTCGTATCGACCATCGGGCACAAGCCCGACGACTTCGACGTGCCGGAAGTCCGGACGCTGACCGAGAGGGGACTGCTGTGGGCGAGCCGCTGAAGCCACTGCGCGTGGGCATCGTGGGCGCAGGAAAGATCAGCGGCGCCTACCTCGCCACCCTGACCAAGCTGACCTCGGTGGAGCTCACCGCCGTCACCGACCTCGACCGCGGCCGCGCCGAGGCCCTCGCCGCGCGGTACGAGGGCCGGGTCGCCGTGGTGGACTCGGTGACCGACCTGGTGGCGCGGGACGACGTGGACGCCGTCCTCAACCTCACCATCCCGGCCGCCCATGCCGACGTCGCGCTTGAGGCACTACGCGCGGGCAAGCACGTCTACGGCGAGAAGCCCCTGGCCGCGAACCGCGAGGAAGCCGACGCCGTGCTCGCCGCTGCCCGCGAGACAGGTCTGCGGGTCGGCTGCGCCCCCGACACCGTCCTCGGCACCGGCACCCAGACCGCGCGCAAGGCGATCGACGACGGCCTGATCGGCCGACCGGTCGCCGCCACGGCCTTCATGACCGGCGCCGGCCACGAGAAGTGGCACCCGGACCCGGAGTTCTACTACCAGCCCGGCGGCGGCCCGCTGCTGGACATGGGCCCGTACTACCTCTCCGCCCTGGTGCACCTGCTGGGCCCGGTGGTCAAGGTGACCGGCGCGTCCTCCCGCCCGCGCACGGAGCGCACCATCGGCAGCGGCCCGCGTGCGGGGCACAGCTTCCCGGTGGAGGTGGACACGCACATCACCGGCATCCTGGAGCACGCCGGAGGCGCCTTGTCCACGCTCATCATGAGCTTCGACGTACGCGCCGCGCGCCTGCCGCGCATCGAGGTACACGGCACCGCCGCTTCGCTGTCCGCACCCGACCCGAACAACTTCGACGGCGCCGTCGAGCTGAACCGCGGCGACGGCTGGGAGACGCTGCCGGCCTCGGCCGGCTACCCGGACACGGGGCGCGGCGCGGGCCTGGCCGACCTGTCCGAGGCCCTGTCGGCCGGTCGCCCGCACCGCGCGTCCGCCGGACTCGCCGCCCACGTCCTGGACGTCATGCTGACGCTCATGGACGCGGCGGAGCAGGGCCGGGCCCTGCCGATCAGCAGCACCTGCGAGCGCCCCGCCCCGGTCGCCCTCTGACCCGCACACCCCACCACCCGCCGTCGAGACCCGAAAGACAGGCCCTGGATGCACGACGACCGGAAGCTGGTCGAAGCCCGCCTGGAACGCGTCCTCAACGAACGCGTCCGTCCCGCCGTCCACCCCGCCACCACACCCCTGACCGTGGAGATCTGGTCCACGGCGGACGAGCCCGTCCCGGTGGCCGAGGGGCTGGCGGCACCGACCCGCCCGATTGTCACCGGCGCCCCCTGGGGCGTGCCGTGGGGGACAAGCTGGTTCAAGGTGACCGGCGAGGTGCCGGGGGAGTGGGCCGGAAGGACGGTCGAGGCCGTGCTCGACCTCGGCTTCACCCCGCGTACCCCCGGCTTCCAGTGCGAGGGTCTCGTCTACGAGCCCGACGGCACTCCGGTCAAGGGCCTCCATCCGCGCAACAACTACGTCCGCGTCGGCGCCCCGGCCGCCGGCGGCGAGCAGGTCCACTGGCGCATCGAGGCCGCCTCCAACCCCGACCTCGAGGCGGACGGCGTGCCCTTCCAGCCGACCCGGCTCGGCGACAAGGCGACCGCGGGCGACGCGCCCCAGTACGTCCTCGGCGACATGGTGCTTGCCGTCTTCGACGAGACGGTGTGGAACCTGGTCATGGACCTGGAGGTGCTCGGCGAGCTGATGGCCGAGCTGCCCGTCGACGGCGCCCGCCGCTGGGAGCTCCTGCGCGCCGTCGGCCGCGCGCTGGACGCCATCGACCTGCGGGACGTGAACGGCACCGCCCAGGCCGCGCGGGACGAGCTCGCCGAGGTGCTGGCCGCGCCCGCGAGCCCCGGGGCGCACCGCATCAGCGCCGTCGGCCACGCCCACATCGACTCGGCCTGGCTGTGGCCGCTGCGCGAGACGGTCCGCAAGGTCGCCCGTACCACCTCGAACATGACCAAGCTCCTCGAGGACGAACCGGACTTCGTCTTCGCCATGTCGCAGGCCCAGCAGTTCGCCTGGATCAAGGAGCACCGCCCCGAGGTCTACGCCAGGGTCAAGAAGGCGGTCGCGGACGGCCGCTTTGTGCCGGTGGGGGGCATGTGGGTCGAGTCCGACACCAACATGCCCGGCTCCGAGGCGATGGCCCGGCAGTTCGTCCACGGCAAGCGCTTCTTCCTCGAAGAGTTCGGCATCGAGAACGACGAGGCATGGCTCCCCGACACCTTCGGCTTCGCGGCCGGCCTGCCGCAGATCATCAAGGCCGCCGGATCCGGCCGCCTCCTCACGCAGAAGATCTCCTGGAGCAAGACCAACTCCTTCCCGCACCACACCTTCAACTGGGAGGGCATCGACGGCACCCGGATCTTCACCCACTTCCCGCCCGTCGACTCCTACAACTGCGAGATGACGGGCGCCCAGCTCGCGCACGCGGCCCGCAACTTCAAGGAGAAGGGTCTCGCCAGGCACTCCCTCGCCCCGGTCGGCTACGGCGACGGTGGCGGGGGCACCACGCGCGAGATGGTCGCGAAGGCGGCGCGGCTGCGCAGCATGGAGGGCGCGCCGACGGTCCAGTGGGAATCCCCTGCCGACTTCTTCGAGAAGGCCGAGGCCGAATACCCCGACCCGCCGGTGTGGGTGGGCGAGCTCTACCTGGAGCTGCACCGCGCCACCCTCACCAGCCAGGCGCAGACCAAGCGCGGCAACCGGCGCAGCGAGTCCCTGCTGACGGAGGCCGAGCTGTGGGCGGCCACGGCGGCGGTACGGGCGGGAGTCCGGTATCCGTACGAAGAGCTCGACCGGATCTGGAAGACGGTGCTGCTGCACCAGTTCCACGACATCCTGCCGGGCTCGTCGATCGCCTGGGTGCACCGGGAGGCGCGGGAGACGTATGCGCGGGTGGCGCGGGAGCTGGAGGGCATCATCGAGGGTGCGCAGCGGGCGCTCGCCGGTGCGGGTACCGGTGAGCTGGTCTTCAATTCGGCGCCGCACACCCGGCGCGGTGTCCCGGCCGGTGGCGCGGCGGCCGCGGCTGACGAGGGCGGCGTCGTCCCGGTCCCGCGCGACGGCGGCGGTTACCTTCTCGACAACGGCCTCCTGCGGGTCGAGATCGACGCCCGCGGCCTGGTCGTCTCCGCCTACGATCGCGCTGCCGGCCGGGAGGCGATCGCCCCCGGGCAGGCGGCCAACCTGCTCCAGTTGCACCCCGACTTCCCCAACCAGTGGGACGCCTGGGACGTCGACGCCTTCTACCGCAACACCGGCAGCGACCTCACCGAGGTGGCCGCTCTGGGCGTGGAGGGCACCTCGGTGCGAATCGTGCGCACCTTCGGCGGCTCCCGCGTCAGCCAGCTCCTGTCCGTACCGAAGGACGCCAAGCGGCTCGACATCGACACCGAGGTCGACTGGCACGAGACCGAGCGCTTCCTGAAGCTCGCCTTCCCGCTGGATGTGAAGGCCGACCGGTACGCCTCGGAGACGCAGTACGGGCACGTCTACCGGCCCACCCACCAGAACACGAGCTGGGAGTGGGCGAAGTTCGAGGCATGCAACCACCGCTTTGTGCATGTCGACGAGCCGGGCTGGGGTGTGGCAATCGTCAACGACGCCACGTACGGCCACGATGTGACCCGCGCGGTACGCACCGGTGCCCGTGCGGGGACCACCACCACGGTGCGGGCGTCGCTGCTGCGCGCGCCCCGCTACCCGGATCCGGAGACGGACCAGGGCGTACACCGCTTCCACCACGCGCTGGTCCCTGGCGCCACGGTCGGCGACGCGGTACGCGAGGGCTACCGCGCCAACCTGCCCGAGCGCCGCGTCACCGGCACCGCCGCCGGGGTGGCGCCCCTGGTCGGGGTCGACAACGACGCCGTCGTGGTGAGCGCGGTCAAGCTCGCCGACGATCACAGCGGCGATCTGGTGGTGCGCCTCTACGAGGCGAACGGCGCCCGTGCCCGCGCCACCGTCCGCGTCGACGGCTTCGCTGCCACCCGCGCGGTCCTCACGGACCTGCTGGAACGCCCGCTGCCCGGCGCCGAACGGCCGGCCGTGGCCGACGGTGGCGTGGCGCTCGCGCTGCGGCCGTTCCAGACGGTGACCCTGCGGCTGCCGCGCGGCTGAGAGGACCGGACCGATATGACTGCTCCAGTGGCACGCGCGGAGCGCCCCACGGCGGTGTGCGTGATGAGCCCCGACGTCGCCGGTCTCGTACTGCCGGCGGAGCCGCGCGATCGGCTGGCCGAGATGGCGCACCTGGTCCCGGACCCATCGGGTGCTTGCACGCCGCCTTCCCCGAGTCGCTTGCCGAGGCGGAGGTGCTGGTCAGCAGTTGGGGCTGCCCGCGGCTGACGGCCGAGGTGCTGGCGCGGGCACCGAGGCTGCGGGCCGTGCTGCACGCCGCCGGGACGGTCAAGTCGCTGGTGAGCGAGGCAGTGTGGGAGCGCGGCATCGTGGTCTCCTCGGCCGCCGATGCCAACGCCGGACCGGTCATCGCGTACACCGCCGCTCTGATCACGCTCGCCGCCCGGCGGACGCTGACCATGGCGGCGGGATACGGGACCGGGTGGCCGGACCACGCGCTCCGCCGGGGTGGCGACGGCCTGACGGTGGGCATCATCGGCGCCTCCCGCATCGGCCGCGGTGTGATCGCCCAACTGGCGCGCTCCGACGCGGGCTACCGGATCCTGCTCAGCGACCCGTATGTCACGGACAAGGAGGCGCGGTCGCTGGGCACGGAGCCGGTGGAACTCGCCGAACTGTGCCGCCGCTCGGCGGTGGTGAGCGTGCACGCGCCGCTGCTGCCGGAGACGACGGGACTGCTGGACGCGAAGCTGCTGGCGCTGCTCCCCGACGGGGCCGCGGTGATCAATACGGCACGGGGCGCGATTGTCGACACCGAGGCACTGACGCGCGAATGCGTCTCGGGCCGGCTCGAGGCGTACCTCGATGTGACGGACCCCGAGCCGGTGCCGCCGGGGCACCCGCTGGTTTCGCTGCCGAATGTGCTGCTCACTCCGCATATCGCCGGCGCCCAGGGCACAGAGGTGCGGCGGCTGGGGCAGTACGCGGTCGCCGAGTTCGCACGCTGGCTGGCGGGTGAGCCGCTGCGGGGCGAGGTCACGCGGCAGGCGCTTGCCCGGCTGGCCTGAGCCGCCGATCGCCGCCGGGCGGGGCATCGGGCCTGCCCGACCACAAGCACATTCGCTCGATGATGGAAGGGCTCCACCTCATGACAACGGTTCAACAACCGGCCGCTCCGGCGGCCGAGGAGGGCGGAGGGGCGGACATCCGCCGGCCGCGGCGCCTGCGCCCGGCCGGCCGGCGAGACGTGGCGCTGTTCTGGTTCGCGATACCAGGGCTGACGGCGCTGCTGCTGTTCCACTACGTTCCGCTGCTCGGAAACGTCATCGCGTTCCAGGACTACCAGCCGTACATCGGCATCATGCACAGCCCCTGGAGCGGGCTGGACAACTTCGATGTCCTCTTCAACGGTGACGACCAGTTCCTGCGGGCACTGGTCAATACGCTGCAACTGACGCTGATCCAGGTGGTCTTCGTCTTCCCCGCACCCATCCTCCTCGCCCTGGCTCTGAACAGCCTGGTCAGCGAGCGGATCAAGAAGTGGGTGCAGAACGTGCTGTATCTGCCGCATTTCCTGTCCTGGGTGGTCGTCGTCGCCCTCTTCCAGCAGATGCTGGGCAACACCGGCATGCTCAACCTGTTTCTGCAAGCCCACGACCTGGGCACCTGGAACATCATCGGCGACCCGGAGCTGTTCAAGTCGCTGCTCACCTCGCAGGTCATCTGGAAGGACAGCGGCTGGGGCACCATCCTCTTCCTGGCCGCCCTCTCCCGCGTCGACAACGAGCTCTACGAGGCCGCCGCGATGGACGGGGCCAGCCGCTTGCGGCAGACCTGGCACGTCACCCTGCCCGCGCTGCGCGGCCTGGTGATCCTGCTGCTCATCCTCCGCCTCGGCGACGCCCTCTCCGTCGGCTTCGAGCAGATCCTGCTTCAGCAGACCGGCGTCGGCCTGGAGAACAGCGAAGTCATGGACACCTACGTCTACAACCACGGTCTCCTCGGCGGGGACTGGGGCGTCAGCGCCGCCGTCGGCCTCGTCAAGGGGCTGATCGGGGTCGTGCTGGTGCTGGGCGCCAACAAGGTCGCCCACCTCTTCGGCGAGGAAGGTGTCTACAAGTCATGACAACGCTGTCGCCAACCCACCCGGTGCGCCGCAGGCCGCCGCGCCGGGCCTACAGCGCCATCCCCGGCGAGACCCCCGGCACCCCGCCGTGGCGCGCCCTGAAGTCCTTGATCCTCCTGATCTGTGTGGTCCTGGTGCTGCTGCCGTTCCTGGCGATCATCTCGACCTCGCTCGCCGGCACCGCACAGGTCACCAAGGCCGGCGGCTACGTCCTGTGGCCCGACAACCCGGGCTTCTCCGCCTACTCGGCGCTGCTCTCCGGCGGGCTGGTCTCCAAGGCCATGCTCGTCAGTGTCGGCATCACCGTCGTCGGCACGGCCCTGTCGCTGCTCGGCTCCATCTCGCTGGCCTACGGACTCAGCAGGCCGGGCTCCTTCGGGCACAAGCCGATCCTGATGCTGCTGCTGATGTCGTTGCTGTTCGTGCCGGGCGTCATACCCAGCTATCTGATGGTCAAGCAGCTCGGTCTGATCAACAGCTACTGGTCACTGATCCTGCCGACCATGATCAACGCGTTCAACGTGATCGTGTTGCGCTCCTTCTTCATGGGCATCCCCAAGGAGCTCATCGACTCGGCACGCATCGACGGCGCCTCCGAGCTGTCGATCCTGACCCGGATCGTGCTCCCGCTGTCCAAGGCATCGGTCGCGGTCATCGGCCTGTTCTACGCGGTGACGTACTGGAACGCCTTCTTCAACGCGCTGCTCTACATCAACGACGCCGCCAAGTGGCCGATGCAGATGGTGCTGCGCACCTACGTCGTCAACAACGCGGCTCTCAGCGGCGGCCAGGTCGACGTCGCGGCCGGCGCGCCGCTGCCGCCGGCGCAGTCGCTACAGGCGGCCATCCTCGTGCTCTCGATCGTGCCCATCGTGATCGTCTACCCCTTCCTCCAGCGGCATATGAACAAGGGCGTCATGGTCGGAGCGGTGAAGGGATGACGGTGATGAAACCAGCTATGAGCCGCCGCGGCTTTCTCGCCTCGGCCGCCGGTGCCACGGCCGGGTTCACCCTGGCCGGCTGCGGTGACTACAAGCCGGTCTCGGCCAGGGCGGCCAACGCCAAGGCCACGCTGCCCACGTACATCCCGTACCAGGGCGTGCCGACGTCGATGCCCGCGACAGCGGACGGCGTCTCGGTCGGCTACGAGCACTACCCCGCCAACCCCGTCAAGGCGCTGCCGGACGGCCCGCCCGCCAAGGGCCCCGCCATCGACATCATGACGCTGATCTTCAACCCGGTGCCGCCGCCGGTGGACGGCAACGTCATGTGGCAGGCGCTCAACAAGAGCATCGGCTGCGACCTCAACTTCGAGATCACGCCGGTCGCCGACTACCCGAACAAGTTCGCCGTGACGCTCGCGGGCGGCGATCTGCCGGACGCGATGCTGATGCTGCCGCCGAAAGACAATGCCGCGGCAACCCCGGGCATGCTGGACGCCCTCTTCGAGGACCTCACCCCGCATCTGTCCGGGGACAACATCCGGGACTACCCGTACCTCGCCAACATCCCGACCGCCTCCTGGGCGCCCTGTGTGCTCAACGGCGGCATCTACGGGATCCCGATGCCCCGGCCGGTCTCCGGCGGTCCGGTCTTCACCCGCCTCGACCTGCTCGAGAAGCTGGACGTCGACCCGAACCCGAGCAGTTGGAAGGAGTACTTCCAACTGTGCAAGGACGTCACCGACCACAAGCGCAACCAGTACGCCATGGGCGACCCCATCACCGCGTTCGACACGACCATGCAGATGCTGGGCGGACCCAACAAATGGCGCGAGGAAGGGGGGAAGTTCACCTTCTGGCTCGAGACCGAGGAGGCCAAGCAGGCCATGGACGCGGTCCGCCGGATGACGAAGGCCGGAGTCATGCACCCGGACGCCTACACCGTCACGGGCAAGGTCAAGGAGTGGTTCGGCACCGGCCAGCTCGTCATCAACCCCGACGGGGCCGCCGCGTGGAACGACTACTACACCACCTACGCCCCCGCGGCGAAGGGCTTCGACCTCGGCTATCTGATGCCGCCCAGTTGGGACGGCGGCAAGGGCACCTACTGGTCGGGCCAGTCCTATTACGGCTTCCTCATCATCAAGAAGGCGCCCACGGCACGTATCAAGCAGATCCTGCGGGCGTTGAACGCCCTTGCCGCGCCCTTCGGCACGGACAGCTATCTGCTGCGCAAGTACGGCGTCCGGGGCCCGGACCACACCATGAAGGGCGCCGACCCGATCCTCACGCCGAAGGGCACGGCCGAGGTCACCCTGCCGACGACGTTCGCCACGGACGCGCCCTTCACGCTCTACTACCCGGTCAAGCCGGAGATCGTGAGGACGCAGTACGCATTCCAGAAGGACGCCGTCGAGCGGCTGGTCCGCAACCCCACCGAGGCCCTCTACTCGCCCACCAACGCCAAGAAGTCCGCACTGCTCCAGAAGACCCTGGACGACACCCGCAAGGGCATCATGCAGGGCCGCGTCCCCCTCAAGGAGTGGGACGGCGTCATGCGGAACTGGCGCAAGGAGGCGGGCGATCAGATCCGCGTCGAGTTCGAAAAGGCATGGGAGACCCGCTACTGATGCACCACCGCACCCCCGCCGAGGACCGCGCCCGCTGGGAGCGGACCGCCGACGACATGCTGCTCGCCGTCCGTCCGTACGCCACCGAGGGGCACGGCCTGATCCACCTGCCTGGTACGCCGAGCCACAACGGCGTGCACAGCGACGGTCTCGAGGGGTTCGCCCGCACGTTCCTGCTGGCCGCGTTCCGGCTGACGGGGGCGGCGGGCGCGGACCCGCACGACCTCGCCGGGTGGTACGCGGCCGGCCTCACCGCAGGCACCGGCCCGGAGCACCCGGACCGGTGGCCGGCCTTCGCCAAGTGCAACCAGGCGAAGGTCGAGGCGGCCTCCATCGCGCTCGCGCTGCACGAGACCCGGCCGTGGATCTGGGACCGGCTGGACGCGAAGGTCCGGCGGCGAGTGCTGGACTGGCTGGCGCCGATGGTCGGTGATCCGATGCCGGGGAACAACTGGATCTGGTTCCAGGGCGTCACCGAAGCCTTCGCCCGGACCGTCGGAGGCCAGTGGCGCCAGCAGGACCTCGACCGGACCATCGCGCTGACCGATGGCTGGTACGCGGGCGACGGCTGGTACTCCGACGGGCTGACCGGCGGCGGACACCGTAACTTCGACCACTACAACGGGTGGGCGATGCACCTCTACCCGCTGTGGTTCTGCCGCATCCTCGGCGATGCGGCGCCCGCCGGGCTGCTGGACCGCTACCGGGAGCGGCTGCGGCGGTTTCTGGCGGACCAGCGACTGCTGGTCGGAGCCAACGGCTCACCGCTGATCCAGGGCCGTTCACTCACCTACCGGCATGCGGCGCTGGCTTCCGTGTGGACCGGCGCCGTCTTCGATGCCACACCGCTGGCGCCGGGGGAGACCCGGTCGCTCGCGACCCGCATGCTCGACCACTTCACCGGGCACGGGGCGCTGGACGCGCGGGGGCTGCTCACGCTCGGCTGGCACCGCCCCTTCCGCGGCATCCTCCAGAGCTACTCCGGCCCCGCCTCCCCGTACTGGGCGAGCAAGGGCTTCATCGGTCTCGCCCTGCCGCCCGACCATCCGGTGTGGACGGCGGAGGCGACGCCGCCGGCTGTCGAAGAGGGCGATTTCGCGCAGGCGTTGGCGGCGCCCGGCTGGCTGGTCTCCGGCACCGCCGCCGATGGCGTCGTACGCGTCGTCAACCACGGCGGTGACCACGCCGACCCGGCCCGTCCGCACGCCGACGACCCGTGCTACGCGCGCTTCGCCTACTCCACGCACACCGCGCCGGAGACCCCTGGCGACCCGACCGTCCCCGGCGGCAGCGCGGACGCCGACCCGCTCGACAACGCGGTCGTGCTGCTCGACGCGGCCGGGCGGGCCTCGCACCGGCGCCCCGCCACCCGTATCTCCATCGACGGCGCCACCGCCGTCTCGCGCTCGCGCGCCCACTGGCTCGAGGACGCGACATGGGATGTGTTCGGTGGCCCCGACACCGACTACATCCTCGGCCCCTGGGTGACTGTCGGCTCCGCGCTGCGCGGCTCGGTCGAGGTCCGCGCCGTACGCGTCGACGGCGACCCCGGGCCCGGCCATGTGCTGCGGGTCGGCGGCTGGGCCCTGGCCGTGGGCGACACGCCACCGGACGCTGACACCGCCCGGGGCGAGGGCACCGACGGCCCCGCCCGGGTCGAGGGCACCGACGGCCTCATCTCCCTCGTCGTAGGCGTGCGAGGGCTGCCCAACAGCGCGGTGTGCCCGGGCTCCGGCAGCAACGCCCTCGGCCCCGCCTCCGCCACCCCCGTCGTGGAGACCGAAGGCCCCGTGGCCCACGGCACCCTCCACATCGCCCTGGTGCACCTCGGCGGCACCGACCCCGCCGCCCTGCCCCAGGTCACCACCGGTGCCGACGGCACCACCCTCCTCGCCGATGTGACCTGGACGGACGGCACCCGGGACACGATCCGGCTCCCGGCGCCCGATCCCGCC
This sequence comes from Streptomyces sp. CY-1, assembly GCF_047218265.1. NCBI lineage: Bacteria > Bacillati > Actinomycetota > Actinomycetes > Kitasatosporales > Streptomycetaceae > Streptomyces > Streptomyces sp. CY-1. Next base: position 258,806 of record NZ_CP178393.1, on the reverse strand, counting down.
GCGTACGACCCCTGGAAGGATTACCACCGTGCATGACGACCGCAGGATCATCGAGGACCGGATCCGCAGGCTGCTCGACCGGGTCGTCCGCCCCGCCCTGTACAGCGCTGCCCGGCCGCTCTCGCTCAGCGCCTGGTTCGTGGACGGAGAGCCGGTGCCCGTGGCCGACGCGTTGACCGCCGCGTACGAGCCCTTCCAGCTCGGCTCGGCATGGGGCGGGCCCTGGTGCACCACCTGGATGCGCGCGGGCGCCGAGATCCCCGCCGACTGGGCCGGCCGCCGGGTCGAGGCCGTCTTCGACCTGGACTTCGACCTCACCAAGGGGCCCGGCGGCCAGGCCGAGGGCCTGGTCCACGACGCTCATGGCGCGCCCATCCAGGGCCTGCACCCGTACCACCGAAGCGTGCTCCTCGCCGACCCCGCCACCGGCCGCGAGGGCGTCGATCTCCTCATCGAGCTGGCCGCCAATCCGCCCATCACCGGCAGTGCGGGGATCAACACCCACTACGGTTCGCGGGCGACGGCCGGCTCCGGCCATCTCTACCGCCTCAAGCAGGCCGAGATCGCTGTCCGCGAGGACGACGTCTGGCACCTCATCCACGACATGGAGGTCCTCGGCGAGCTGATGGGCGAGCTTCCGCTCGGCTCCGCCCGGCGGCACGAGATCCTCCACGCCCTGCGCCGCGCCGCCGACGCCGTCGACCCGGCCGACGTGGCGAGCACCGCCGCAGCGGCACGCGACCGCCTCGCCGATGTACTCGCCCGGCCGGCGCACGCCTCGGCGCACACCCTGGCCGCCGTCGGGCACGCCCATATCGACTCGGCCTGGCTGTGGCCGGTGCGCGAAACGGTGCGCAAGTGCGCGCGTACCTTCACCAACATGACAGCCCTCGCCCAGGAGTACCCGGAGCTGATCTTCGCCTGCTCCTCGGCGCAGCAGTACGCGTGGATGCGCGAGCAGCGCCCCGAGATCTTCGCGCGGATGAAGAAGGCGGCCGAGGAAGGCAACTGGGTCCCGGTCGGCGGTATGTGGGTCGAGGCCGACGGCAACCTCCCCGGCGGCGAGGCCATGGCCCGCCAGCTCGTGTACGGGCGGCGCTTCTTCGCGGAGGAGTTCGGCGTCGAGCAGAAGGGCGTATGGCTGCCGGACTCCTTCGGCTACACCGCCGCCTACCCGCAGTTGGCCAGGCTCGCCGGCGCGGAGTGGTTCCTGACCCAGAAGCTCTCCTGGAACGAGACGAACAAGCTGCCGCACCACACCTTCGACTGGGAAGGCATCGACGGCACCCGCATCTTCACCCACCTGCCGCCCGTCGACAGCTACAACGCGTCGCTCACGGGGGCCGAACTCGCCTACGCCGAGCGCAACTTCGAGGACAAGGGGGTGGCCACCCGCTCCCTCGTCCCCTTCGGCTACGGGGACGGCGGCGGCGGCCCCTCCCGCTCCATGCTGGAGAAGGCCCGCCGGCTGCGCGACCTGGAGGGCTCGCCCAAGGTCGCCATCCAGGCACCGGACGCCTTCTTCGCGGCGGCGCGTGCCGAGCGCACCGGGCTTCCGGTGTGGCGCGGCGAGCTGTACCTGGAGAACCACCGCGGCACCTACACCAGCCAGGCCCGCACCAAGCGCGGCAACCGGCGCAGCGAAGCACTGCTGCGCGAGGCCGAGCTGTGGGCGGCCACGGCGGCGGTACGGGCGGGCGCGCCGTACCCGTACGAGCGCCTCGAAGCCCTGTGGCAGCGGGTGCTGCTCAACCAGTTCCACGACATCCTGCCGGGCACCTCCATCGCGTGGGTGCACCAGCAGGCCGAGCGGGAGTACGGGGAGATCCGCGACGAGCTGGAGGGGCTGATCGCGGATGCGGCGGGCCGGCTGCCGGGTGCTGCCGGAGCGCTGCTCAACGCGGGGCCGTACGCGCGCCGCGAGGTCGTGCTCGTGCGCGGGGCCGAACTCCCCGGTGCGCAGCGCCTGTCGGACGGGCGCAGCGCCGTCCTGGCCGAGGTGGACGCCCTCGCCTCCGGTGGCACGGTGGCCGCGCCGCGCCAGGAGGTCACGGCCGTTTCCGAGGGCGGGGGCTTCGTCCTCGACAACGGCGTGGTACGGGTCGTGGTGGACCGGCGCGGTCTGATCACCTCGGTTCACCACCACGCCGCCGGCCGGGAGGCGATCGCCCCGGGCAGCGCCGGCAACCTCCTCCAGTCGCACCCCGACGACCCCAACCTGTGGTCGGCCTGGAACATCGACTCCTACTACCGCGACACCGTCCGCGACCTGGCGGAGGCCGAGTCGGTGACCCTTGTCGACCAGGGCCCGCTGCTCGCCTCGGTGCGGGTGGAGCGCGCCTTCGGCGCCTCCCGGATCGTCCAGCACCTGGACCTGGCCGCCGAATCCGCTCAGGTGACGGTCCGCACCGATATCGACTGGCAGGAGCGCGACACCGTGCTGAAGGCGGCCTGGCCGCTGGACGTGCACGCGGAGCGCGAAAGCGCCGAGATCCAGTTCGGGCATGTGCAGCGGCCCACGCACGAGAACACCAGTTGGGACGCGGCCCGCTTCGAGCTGTGGGCGCACCGCTGGGTGCATGTGGGGGAGCGGCGCTGGGGCGCGGCGCTGCTCACCGACTCCACATACGGGCACGACATCCGCCGCGACACCCGCGCGGACGGCGGCACCACGACCACGGTGCGGCTCTCGCTGCTCCGCTCGCCGCACAGCCCCGACCCGCAGGCCGACCGCGGGCGGCACAGCTTCAGCTATGCGCTGGTGGCCGGAGCGGGCATCGAGGACGCCATCGCGGGTGGGTACGCTCTGAACCTGCCACTGCGCCCGGCCCCGGTGTCGGCCGCCGCGCTGGTGTCCGTCGAGCCCGGCGACATCGTGGTGGAGTCGGTAAAGCTGGCCGATGACCGGGGCGGCGACGTCGTGGTACGGCTGTACGAGGCGTGCGGCGGGGCGGTGCGGGCCGCCCGGCTCACGGCGGGCTTCGAGCTGGCCGCCGCGTACGACTGTGATCTGCTGGAGCAGCCGGGCGCGCAGGCGGCCGTGTCCGAGGACGGGGCCGTGGCCTTGAAGTTCCGCCCGTTCCAGATCCGTACGCTGCGGCTGCGTCCCACGATGCCGCCGAGCCAGGGAGAGACACGTTGACGACCGCGAAGCCCGAAAAGCCGGCCATCAGGCGCGGCACCAACCTGCCGCGGATGGCGGACTTCAACGAGTCCGTGATCCTGGACGCCATCCGCCGGCACGCGGACGGCCTCAGCCGGGTGGAGCTCGCCCAGGCCACTGGCCTGTCGGCGCAGACCGTATCGAACATCACACGCCGGTTGCTCGACCAGGGTGTGGCGCGCGAGTCGGGCAAGCAGCACACCGGTAGCGGCAAGCCCCGCACGCTTCTCGAGGTCGTGCCGAGCTCGCGCTACGCCGTCGGCGTTCACCTCGACCCCGCCGTGATCACCACGGTTCTGGTGGACCTGGCCGGCACGGTCGTCGCCCAGCGCAGCCGGCAGACGCCGAGCGGCGGCGACACCGACCGGACCAGCGCCGGCATGGCGGCGTCGGTGTCGGCGCTGGTGGCCGAGTCCGGCATCGACGACGCCCGGGTACTGGGCCTGGGCATCGCCGCTCCCGGCCCCATCGACGCGGAGGCGGGCTGGGTGGTGGACCCGCCGGAGCTGCCGGGCTGGGGCCGCTACCCGCTGCGCGATCGCCTGAGCGAGGCCACAGGCTTCCCGGCGTTGCTCGACAAGGACGTGACGGCGGCGGTGGTGGCCGAGCGCTGGGCCGGCGCGGCCACCGACAGCCGCAACCTGCTCTTCTTCTACCTCGGCACCGGCTCCGGCATGGGCCTGGCGGTGGAGGACACGGTGCTGCGCGGTGTGTCGGGCAACGCGGGCGAGGTCGGCGGCCTCGGCGCGTCCTTCTCGGCCCGTACGCTCGTCGACGAGGCCATCGCCCTGGGCGTGCTCGGCACCGAGTACACCTGCCTCGACCCGGCCGACGCCCAGCGCGGCCTGGAACGCCTGGCGGCGCTGGCCGCCGCCGGGGACGTACCGGCGGACGGCATCATCGAGCGGCTGGCCATCCGCATCGGCCGCGGCGTCTGCGCGGCGGCGACGCTCCTGGACGTGGACAGGGTCGTGTTCGGCGGTCCGGTGTGGCAGTTGCTGTCCGATCGCCTCCTGCCCACGATCGAGTCGATGGTGGCGCGGAGCCCGTTCGTCAGGCCGACCCACCCGACGACGGTCACCTCGACCACCCTGGGCGAAAACGTGGCGGCGATCGGCGCGGCCGTCCTGGTCCTGGACCGCACCCTGTCCGCTCAGCCCAGGTCACTGCTGCTGGTCTGAAGCGCCCGAAAGCGCCCGGGCGCTGCGCTCTCGGCCATATGACGCCCGCGGGCGGCCCGCGCGTGGTGCCCGGGTGCGCGCCGATGTCCGCCGTCGCCGTGTGGGCCACGGCGGCGGGGGTCTTCCACATGACCTTCGCGCCGCGGCCGCGCACGCACACCGGGCCGCAGCCCCGGCCCATCACCTTCCACCCGTCCCAAGTCCCCCACTCTCCCGGAGCCCTAGGCCATGCCCGGCTATCCCCGTCTGACAGAGCTGTTCCCGCCCTCGCTGGTCGCCGCCCGTATGCCGCGGATCGGCGAGTGGAGTCCCGTACCGTCCGCGGCGGACCGGGGCGCGTGGGAGGGCATCGGCGACGACACCCGCGACCGCGTGCTGCGGGCGGCCGGCTCGGCGCTCGGAGAGCCGTGGCCGTCCCTGCCCGCCTCGCTGTTCGCCCGCTTCGCCCGCGACGGCGACCGCTGGGATTACCAGGCGTCGGCCGCCGCGCGGCGAGAACGGCTCGGGTGGGCGGTGCTGGCCGCCGCCATGAGCCCCTCGTCCGCGAAATTCCTGGACGAGGTGATGGACGGCGTCTGGACGCTGTGCGAGGAGACGAGCTGGGTGCTCCCGGCACACGACTTCCGGGTCCTCGGCTCCCACGGCCGCGAACGCGGCCTGTTGCCGGACCCGGAGTGCCCCACCCTGGACCTCGGCGCCTCGATGACGGCCGTGCTCCTGGCGCTGGCCGACGCGATCGTCGGCGAGGAGCTGGACCGGATCGACCCGCTGGTGCGCCGTCGGCTGCGCGGGGAGGTCTCCACCCGGGTGCTGCGGCCGTATCTGCGACGCGACGACTGGGGCTGGTATGACGGTTCGACCGCCAAGCCGAACAACTGGAATCCCTGGATCCGCTCCGAGCTGCTGCTGGCCACCGCGCTGACAGAGGAGTCCGACGAGGTCCGTAGCTCAGTGGTCTCCCGCCTCGTCCAGGGCCTGGAGAACTACCTGGCCGCGCAGCCGGATGACGGCGGCTGCGACGAGGGGCCGCACTACTGGTGGCGCGCCGGGGCAAGCCTCTTGGAATGCCTGGAGACCCTCACCTCATTGCTCGGCACCGACGCGGGGGTGTTCGGCCATCCGCTGGTTCGCGCCATCGCCCGCTATCCCCTGGCCACCTGGATCGGCGACGGCTGGGCGGTCAACTTCGCGGACGGGCCGGCGCGTCCGCGCGAGATGGGGGCGGCGGTGCTGCACCGGTACGGCCGCCGCACCGATCAGCCGGAGGTGTCCGCACACGCCCGGGCGCTGCGCGGCGGCGCCGATGCCGCGATCCCGGAGACCGGCGGGCCGTTCGACCTGCGCCGTACCGTCGATCCTCTTCGACGCCGACTGGCAGACGGCCGCTCCCGCCCCCTTCCCACTGCCCGTACGCAGTTGGCTGCCCGACACCCAGGTCCTGGTCAGCCGCGCCGCGGCGGGCACGGAGCGCGGTCTGCTGCTGGCGGCGAAGGGCGGCCACAACGACGAGAGCCACAATCACAACGATGTCGGCACCTTCATCGTCGCCCTCGACGCCCGGCCGCTGCTGATCGACGCCGGGGTCGGCACGTACCGCAAAGAGACGTTCGGCCCGGAGCGTTACGGAATCTGGTCGATGACCAGCGAATATCACAACGTGCCGGTCGTCAACGGCCTCGGCCAGCCGCCGGGGCCGGGCTTCCGGGCGGCCGCGGTCGCCCACCGCTGCGACGGCACCACTGACGAGCTGAGGTGTGACCTCGCCGCGGCCTATCCGCCTGAAGCGGGGCTGACTCGCTGGCAGCGCACGTTCCGGCTCGTACGCGACCCGTACGACGGCGAGCGCATTGAGATCGGCGACGCCTGGGGCTGCTCCGCCCCGCCGGGCTCACTGGCGCTGAACCTCCTGGTCGGCGGGGAGGTGGCCCTCGGGGACGGGGGCGGCCGGGCCGTCGTCAGCCCGTCGGCCGGGCGTGGGCTGATCCTGGACTGGACCGCCGTGGCGTTCACCGCCTCGGTCGAGACGATCCCGCTCACCGACCCGGCCTTCACCCGCGTGTGGGGCCCGGCGATCCACCGGCGCGTCCTCACCGCCCGCCGGCCCGCGGCCGAGGGCGAGCACACGCTGACGGTGCGGCCGACCGGGGGTCAAGGGGCCGCAGGTTCGAATCCTGTCGTCCCGACGGTGTGAGAAGCCCCGCTGACAGGGAGAAACTCCAGGTCAGCAGGCGAGTGTCATCGGCATGGGGCTGCCGGCCCCCGCAGGATGAGGAGGACCAGCCCGTCGGCATCGTGCCGCTCCGCAGCCGCCCAGCGACTCGGCAGGCGGACAAGCTCGTCCTCGCTCAGGGCGATCCCGCGCCGCTCAGCGGGGGTGTCGGCGGCGAGCGGCGTGATGAGGACGAGCGCGCCGCCCGGCCGCAGCCGATGGCCCAGCGTGTCCAGGGTGCGGTCGCGGAAGGTGAGGAACGGAGCGACGAATCGCAGGGTGATCAGGTCATAGCCGTCGGCGTTCAGCGAGGTTCCGTCGTCTTCCTCGACGTCGAGACGGAGCCAACGGGCAGCTTCACCGTGGCGGGTGCGGGCTTCGGCGAGGGCGGTTTCGGACCAGTCGATGGCGTCCACGGTGTAGCCGGATGAGGCCAGGTGCGCGGCGAGTTCGCCGGTCCCGCACCCGACATCGAGAGCCGGAGCCTTGGCGGCGGGCGGCAGATGTGTGGCGAGCAGGGTGCGTTCGGTGTCGGTGAGTGGCCGATAGCGGTGACCTTCGGCATAGCCACGGTCCCATTCGTCCTGCGTGGTGAACATGTGCGACGGCAGGCCCTTCTCGGTAGCGGTTCTGGCAACGGCAGGGCGGCTGAATCCGCTGGTAGCCGCCTGGAGCCGGTCGTTCGGATGCGGACTTCGTCAGGACCAGCCCATGGGGGCGTAGAGGGAGCCGCGGGAGATGGCGGCCAAGGCGACGCGTGCGTACTCGACCGTGGGCTCGGGCAAGGCGTCCAGCGGTCAGAAGCGCCATTCGGTGCAGCGCTCGGGTTCGCGTACGAGGGGTTCGCCCTCCCAGCGGGAAGGAGCGAAGAACAGCCCGATGCGTGGGATCGTGCTCCCGGGGTCGAGCAGGTCCAGGACGTGGACGAGCGACAAGTCGCCCTCGGCGAGGGCGTCGACCCAGGGAAGGTCCCAGGTGTCGACGGTGACGACGATGGCGTCGAAGCCGCCGTCCGGCACGATGCTGGCGGCTTCGAGCATGTCGGCCTGTAGCCAGGGCGCGGAGATGGAGCTGGTGATGCGGCCGTCGTCGCTGTGGCGGGTGGCGACGATGTCGTTGGCGTATGCCTTGTGGGCCGGTACTCCGGGTGCGAAGGCGTGCCGGGGCACCGCGCGCAGGGCTTGGTCGACCGCGGGGGTGCGGATGTGCCCGGCAGCGGCGAGTTTGTCGGCCATCTGGTGGCGCAGGGCGGTGGTCTCGTCGAGGTCCGTGGTGGGGGATGTCGTCACGGCGGGCCTTTCGGTCGAGCGGGTCATGCGGGATCCGCGACGGTCGGCGTCGTGGGGCTCGGGATGTTCGCGGTGGGGGCGTACTGGGCTGCCTGGGCGTCGAACATGGCGGCGTAGCGGCCTCGTGCGGCGATGAGTTCGTCGTGGGTGCCGTGCTCGGTGAGGTGTCCGTTGTTGAGGACGTAGATGTGGTCGGCGTGGCGGACGCCGGACATGCGGTGGGTGACCAGGACGACGGCCCGGTTCGGCGCGGCGAGGCGGCGGATGCGGTCGAAGGCTTCGATCTCGGCTTGGGGATCGAGCGCGGACGTTGGCTCGTCCACGATGAGGACGCCGTCCGCGTGTGATGTTGCACTACGCCAGTGCGTGCGGGCCAGACCTACTTTCTGCCATTCGCCGCCGGACAGTTCGATGGCGCCGCGGAACATGCGGGCCAGCAGACTGCGCAGGCCGTCGGGGAGTTTGGCGATCACGGGGCCGGCGACGGCGTAGTCGACCGAGGGCTCCAGGTCCTGGTCTGTCGCGGGGTGAGCGGGGCGGCCGAGGCGAATGTTCATCGCGGCCGTCAGGGGCCAGCGCTGAAAGTCTTGGGTGAGCAGGGAGACTCGCTCGAAGACCTGAGCGCGGTCGAGGTCGGTGAGGTCCGCCTCGCCCCAGCGCAGAGTGCCGCTATGGGGCAGCAGCATGCCCGACAGGATCTTCATCAGCGTGCTCTTGCCGGAGCCGTTCTCGCCCACCACCGCGGTGACCGACCCCATGGGCAGCGTCAGCGACACTCCTTCCAGGGCCGCGGTGTCACGGTCGGGATAGCGGTAGGTGACGTGGTCCAGGACGATCTCCTTGACCCGTTCAGGAACGGGCGCGCCGCCTGCGGGCAGCGTCCGCTGGCCGGCCTGGGTGAGGAAGCGACCGTGATCGCGGACATAGAGGCTTTCCTCGTGCAGTTGGTTGATGTTTATGACGAGGGCGCCCAGGCTCGCGGAGCCGGTGCGTACCGCGACCACGGCGGTCCCGGCGACGGCGAGGCTCATGTGCCCGGCCATGATCAGCCAGAACATGGCTCCGTAGGTTGCGGCCATCGCCAGGCCGGACAGCGCGGAGGCGACCCATTCGGTCAGGGCTTTGCTGGAGGCGAGGCGTTCCTGTTCGGCTTCGGCGCTCTCGGCCATGCGCTCGTAGCGGCTGAGGAGGAAGGCGCCGACGGCGTGGAGGCGTACCTCCTGGGCGGCGGTGCGTTCGGTGAGCAGGTTGCCGATGAGGCGGCTGGCGCGCACGTGCTCGATCCAGCTCATCACGGACACGTACCGTTCCTGGGCCACGCGCATGGCGCCCCAGCCGCGCGGGGCGGCGATGAGGATCAGCATGGGCAGCAGGGCGGGGTGGAGTACGGCGAGGACGCCGGCGGTGGTGATCAGGGAGATGAGGCCGTTCAGCGCGGCGACGCAGGAGCTGATCATGCGGCGGGCTGAGCTGGGGCCGTGCTGGGCGATGTCGACAAGCCGCCGGAAGTCGGGGTCGTCGATGGCCTCCAGTTCCACGCCGGCTGCGGCGGCCAGGTACTGGGTGGTGGCGATCCGCTCGACCTTGGGCTCCAGGCGACCCGCGCGGGAGGTGGAGCAGGCCGCCAGGGCGGAGTTGATGACGCCGATGGCGGCGGCGGCCAGCAGGCCGGGTAACAGGGCGTGCAGCCGCTCAGCGGCGCTGCCGCTCCCGGCGAGCAGCGCGTGCATGACGGCATTGACGGCGAGCAGGCCGGCCGCTGCGGCAATGCCCTGGCCGATCTCGCTGATTCCTACGGCGAGCAGGGCACGCCGGTCTGCCTGCCACGCCATGCGCAGCGTGGCGCCGACGAGCGCGGGCATGGAGCGCAGCGCGGACATCATGGTCAGGTCCAAGGTCGCGTGCTCGTGCTGGGACCATCCCATGTCGTAGCGCAGGGGCCCGCCGAACAGCTCTTGTTCGGCGTCGGAGACATGAGGGTCGGCCATCGTGACCGGGCCGAAGAATCTCTTCACCGGGCGCCTCCCGTGGGCCAGTTCAGTGCCCGGTGGGACGGGCCGTGGGTGAGCATGCGGAAGATCGCGACCGTGTAGGGGTGACAGTCCGGTGGGGGCTTCTCGGTGACGAGCGGGCCCGGTTCGCCGCGCCCGAAGTCGATCAATGCCCAGCGGCTGCCGTTCCACAGCAGGTTGCGCTCCCAGAAGTCCCCGTGCCGCCACCCGGCCAGTAGCGGTCCGCAGTCGGAGAGCGTGCTCACCAGATGCCGCAGCGTGTCGGCTAACGCGGCGGGCAGATGGTCACCGGCCTCCGCGAGGTGCTTGTCCAGCCCGGCCACCGTGTTCTCGACGACTCTGGCGGCTTCGGGCTGGACCAGGGAACCGGTCATGGCGTCGTGGAAGCGGCGCAGGAGCTGGCCGGCTTGCCGGTGGGCAACTCGGACCCGGCAGGCACAGGTCTCGCGCGTACACAGGACCGGCTTGGGCGCCAGGGCGGTGCGGCCGGAGGCGATGTGAGGGTTGGTGCCCGAGGAGACGGCGGGGTTTTCGAACGCGGGATGAACGAGCGCAGGGCGGCGTACGGGATGCATGGGGACTCCTCAGGGCGAGATGCGGACAGGTAATCGGATAACGGAGGTTCTGCTGTCGCCGTAACGGGTTGGGGCGGCAAAATCTAGAACCCGAATTCGAATACCGGGGCCCTCTTCTTGTGTGGCCGAGTTGACGGTCCGTGATGCTGCGTTCGATCACTCATGTGGGTTGCGGTAACTCCTTCGGGGGATTGCCCGGTACCGCCTTGTTGCCGCGCAGTAGTCGCCTCAGTTCGGTTTTCGCGGAGGGTGACGGCCTTGGACAGAGACCGCCGGTAGTCCGCGGGCAAGGTGCCGGCCCCGAGACCAGGCCACGTATCAGACGCCCATCGGCCGCGAGGCGGCGCGGGCGTCGGCCGGCGCGGGTCCAGTCCGGCTTCGCGGATCACGGCCGACAGCGGCATCACGCACCGCTCGCGCGTGGTTGGCGCCCTTATCGAGGCTGCGGGCCGTGGCTGAAGGCGCTATGTGATGGGGCTGCGTAGCCATCCATTGTGTTCAGCGCATCGTCGGGCGGTGGCGAGGACGCTCGCAATGGCGGGCGACGGATCCTTCGTGGGCCACAGCACCGAGAGTTCTGCCACGATCGACGGATCGACGACATCGCGACGAATGATGCTGGTGCTGGCCTTCGCGGCGTGCTCGGCGAACGATGTAGGGGCCAAGCCGACATTGCGTCCGCTGGAGAGCCGGGCGAGCATGGCGTTTACCGGCGGTTCCTCGAACGCGCAAATCTTGGGTGAGAAGCCTGCTTCGTGGCACGCGGCGACGATGCCGTCGTAGTACGCCGGTGCGAGACGGCGAGGGAAAAGCTGCAACGTCTCGTCGCGGAGGACCGTCACCGGGATCGTAGGTGCGGCAGCGAGGCGGTGGCGAGTGCTGAGGAGCGCGGAAACGGGCTCTTCACGGAGAATCTCGCCACCTACCCCGTCGAGCGGCTGCGGTGAGAGGGCGAGACCGATGTCCAGGTCGCCGGCGCAGAGCCGTTCGGGAATCTCCGCGCTGAAGCACTCTCGAGGGTCGACCGTGAAGTCGGGGTGGTCTTCCTGGAGAGCGTCCAGAAGCACCGTGAGCGTGTCGAAGCTCGTGACCGGCGTATAGCCCAACCGAATCGTCGTCGCGATCCCTGCCCCCGCCCGCCGGGTGAGCTGCACGGCTTGCTCCAGCGCGGCGAGCGCAATCGGTGCCTCGTGAACCAGCGTCCGGCCCGCCGCGGTGAGCTGCACCCGACGGCTCGAACGCACGAAGAGCGGGGTTTCGAGGGTCTCCTCGAGCTTGCGGATCTGATGACTCAGGGACGGCTGGGAGATGTAGAGACGCGTGGCCGCGCGGCCGAAGTGGAGCTCCTCGGCCACGGCCATGAAGTAGCGGAGGACGCGGGGGCTGACATCCATAGACGAATCCTATTGCCCGGCGTCCGGACAAGTCTTGGACGCCCTCCGGATGGCCGCCGTAGCGTCGTTTCACGCCACGGGAGACGTTCCCACGTGCCCCGTCGAGTCTGGCCGAGCCTGGTCGGATCCGGTCTCGGTTGACGTGACCGGCCTCCGTGGCACATCAGCCCGGCAAGGAGTCAAGCATGAACATCACCGTGATCGGACGAGGCAACGTCGGCGGCGGGCCGGCCGACCTGTGGGAACGTGCCGGGCACCAGGTGACGCGGCTGGGGCGTGCAGGCGGCGAAGCCCAACGCCTTGTCAAGCAGCTCGGTCTCGACGCCGGGTACGACGCGGTCCGCATGGGCGACCTGAAGATGGCCGCCACTCAGGAAGGCATGGCCGGCCCGATCTTCGCAATCGCCCAGTCCGGGCTCGGCCGGTTCGTCTACCGGATGGCATCACCCGAACAGCTCTGACTCTCACCATCGAACGCTCAACTCATCACGCAGAAGGAACCATCGTGACTCGCACTGCAAAGGCCGGACTCGAAGCACTGCTCACCCCCGAGGAAAGCGTCCTGGTGCTCATCGACCACCAGCCCTTCCAGTTCTCCAATCTCAACAGCCACGAACCAACCATGATCGTCAACAACGTGGTCGGCCTGGCCAAGGCCGCGAAGGTGTTCGACGTCCCCACGGTGCTGACCACGGTGATAGAAGAACGTGGCGGCTACCTCATCAAGGGCCTCCAGGACGTCTTTCCGGACCAGAAGCCGATCAACCGCACGTTCATCAACACCTGGGAAGACCGTCGCGTCGTCGACGTCGTGGAGCGAACGGGGCGCAAGAAGCTGATCATTGCCGGGCTGTGGACGGAGGTCTGCGTCGCCATGCCCGCCATCCAGGCGCTGGGTGAGGGGTACGACGTCTTCGTCGTCACGGACGCCAGCGGCGGGGGCAGTGCCGAGACGCACGACATGGCGGTGCGTCGCATGGAGCAGGCCGGGGTGGTGCCCATCACCTGGATGGCTGTGATCAGCGAATGGCAGCGCGACTGGGCTCGCGAGTCAACGACCGACGCGCTCGCGCAGGTTCTCTTCGACCACGGTGGCGGTAGCGGGATCGCGCTCGCCTGGGAGCTGCAACTGCTGGCCACACCCACCGCCGATGGTGCTGGCGTGTAGCGCTGACCGCTGCTGAGCCGGAGGCGGGGCGAGCGCTCACGGCCGTGAGCGCTCGCCCCGCCTCCCAGTATTTCAACGAGCGGTCGGCGACCGCACACTAGTGAGCTGGCCGGTCGTCATGTGGCGGAAGTTCGTGACGGCTGAGGAAGTCCGCGTTGGCGTTGGCATCGTGGCCCAGGACCGTGTTGGATCACGTGTGTGGAGCTTCAACAACCGATCGCGGACAGCCCGTACGGATATCCCGACTGGCGCAGTGTCCCCTATGTGGGTGCGCGCCGGGGAGCGGGGCCGGATGAGGATGCGCTGGGCCGTTTCGGCGCCCGCTTTGCCGCCCGGGTGCTCGATATCGGTGTCCTGGTCGTCGTCGTGCTCCTGGCGAGCGTGCTTACCGACTTCGCCGGGGACGCCTTGCCGACGCTCCTCGCCATGGTCGTGGTCGGCGGGTATGAGCCGGTGCTGACCGCGGTGTACGGGGCCACGCTGGGCAAGCGGCTGTGTGGGCTGCGGGTCGTCCGGCGTGGCGAGGGCAGCGGGCTGGGCTTCGGCCGGGCGTTGTGGCGCTGGGCCTGCGTGTTGGTCGGGTGCGCCGTGCCGGTTCTGGGGGTCGTCAACTTGCTGCGGTGCGCCTGGGACCGGCCGTACCGCCAGTGCCTCCACGACAAGGCCGCGGACACCGTCGTCCGCCGCGCACAGTGCTGAAACCCGTGTCAAAGCGCTGATCTTGCGCTCGATATCGTGTCGGCATGGGGTTGTGGAAGAGAAGTGTGCCCGCCGCTCAGCAGCCGGTGTGGGGATGGCAGGCGTGGGACTGGCAGGGGTGGCAGCCGCCCAGCGCCGTCGAGCAGCGGCTGCTGGAGGCGAAGTCACGCGGTGACTGGGCCGGATATCTCGAGGCGGTGGTCCACACGGACCTGTTCTTCGCCGATCAGCGGGCGCGCGCCGACTCCCGCCCCGGCACGGTCCGCTTCACCCCGCAGTGGAACCCCCATCTGCGCGCTGATTGCCTGGCTCTCTTCACGGAGGGAATCCTTCCACCGCCCGACCCGGAGCTGGTCTTCCAGTCCATGACGCTGGAGTGGTACGCGAGCGTCTGGGACGAGAAGGAAGCACCGTGGATCGCCATCAACCCCGGCACCCCCTGCGAAGCCTTCTTCCCCGCAGCCACCCCGGAGACCAGGGCCGTCTGGCGACGGCACACCCACGACGGCGACGGCTGCTGCCACGCCCACCCCCACGGCCGGCTCCGCGGCCTGTCCGTTGGCGGGCCGCTCCAGGGTCCGGTCGCGCATGGCCTGGCCTGCGCGGCACTGCTCTTCGTCAACAACGGCGAGCTGTGGAACTCCATGGCCCACCACGGCAACGGCTACAACGACGCGAAGAGCAGACTCAAGGAGTGGTGGGGGGTGACCTGCCGGGAGGAATGGGCCAACACCCAAAGGCGCCTGCTCGATGCCGACATGGTCAGCCCGGTGTGGGAGTTCGCGCTGAGCGTCCGCCGTTCCCTCGCCCAGGACTTCGCAGGCTCAGTCGAACTGGAACACTGGCGGCAGGCCGCCGAGCGCGTACTGCGCCACAACGCCGCCCAGGCCACCGAGCCCCGGATCACCCCCGACGGAGTCACCCCGGCGCGCCTCCCCAGCACCGCCGAAGTCGAGCCCCAGGTCGCCGGAGTACAACGGCTCATCGGGCGGATCGTCCGCTACGAGGCCCGGTTCCGCGCGGACGGGCTGCTGGCGGACAACGCCTTCGTCCGCTCCGTCGAGGCATGGGACTACGGCAGGGCCTCCGCCATGGCCCGCTTCGGCCTGTCCGCCCGGTACTGCACCCTCCAGGAGGCCGAAGAGGCCGTGGTCGCCGCCGGCCGCGCCTCCTGCCACAACTACCGGTCTTGGCAGGAGTTCTCCGCCGCCTACATCCTCGGGCGCTGTCTGCACTTCGACGAGGAGGAGTTCGGCAAATGGTACGAGGACATGCTCACCGCCCACCGTGTCCTCAGCACCGACCCGGCCAGCCCCTGGCTCACCATCCCCTGGAACTGACGAACGGGCAATCACACACGCCGTGCGCGGCGGCCGTGCGACTCAGCGAGGACGATGAACACGGTGACTGCCATGCCTGCCAATTGCCGCTACCGACTCATTGCGTTCCCGGCTTGCGGCTTCCGGCTCGGTTCTTCGCGATGTTTCGTATCTTCTTTCTGCTGCCTGACTCGGCGACCAGGGCGAGTACCGCCGACGACGCCGAATGCTCGGCGAGGACGCGCTGCATCCAGTCCGTGACCTTCGCCAACTCGGCCGGTGTCGGCACGTGACCATCTTCGATGGACAGGTAGAACAGCCAGTCGTGGACGCGGCGGCGAATGAACTCGCGGAAACCCTCCGTCTTGAGCTGGTCGATCTCCGGCAGTAGTTCGGCCGACCACTGCCGGAACTCGGCGGGACCGGTCGCCTTCGTCGCGATCTTGTCCACGAGGGCGACCACCGCCGTCTTGGACACCAACTCGACGGGGTCCCGCAGGATCGTGGCCACAATCTCGCGGTCTCGGATGCGGCTCCGCGAGGAGGTGGTCACCGAGACGACGCGTTGGTACGCGGACGATCGGACGTGCTCGTCCGCGACGGCATCGTCGACGTCCACGTCGAGGATGCCGGCCCCCGCCAGCAACTCGGCCACATCGGAATGCAGTGTCATCGTTTCATCCCTTTTTGCGGGGTTGGTTTTTGACGGCCTCGCGCTGCTCCCACTGCCACTCCTCCCGGGGGCCGTCGGGGGCCTCGCGCCAGGCGGGTTTGCCTCCTCACCACCTACGCGGAGTACTGCAACGTGGGACGGGCCCACCGTAGCCTCGGCCGGCGAGCATCCGACGACGACCCGAACGTCATCCTCCTGCCCGCCGGCGCGGTCAGGTGGGACCGGCCCGGTGGCAGACGACGGCCGAGCGCGGCGGCCACGCCTGCGGATCGAGGATGCCCAGTACATACGCCCGGCTGACCAGCGCCAGCCGGGTGGGTGCCGCCAGCAACTCCCGCAGCCGGCCGAGGTGGTAGTCCAGGGTCTGCCGGGAGAGCCGGAGCGAGGCGGCGATCTCGTTGTTGCCGTGCCCGGCGGACAGCAGGGTGAGGATGCGCAACTGCGCCGCGGTGAGCGGTGGCAGCGGCGGGTGCGGCAGGGTGTGGTGGGGCAGTACCGCCCAGACGCCGCGGGCCCGCCGCGAACCGCTGCTGACGGCGGTGAGCAGCACCCGGGCCCGCCACTCGTCGCCCCGCGAGTCGAGGAAGACCGCGGAGGTCTGGAACCGGCGCCAGCGCCGGTTCACCAGATCCCGCCAGGCGTCGCGCAGTCCGGCCAGATCGTCCGCGGGGGCCAGATAGCGGTGGGCGGGGCGGCCGAGCAGATCGGGCACGCGGACCCGGAGCAGTTCCGCGGCCGAGGCGCTGACCCGGCGTATCCGGCCGCCCGGCGAGAGCAGGGCGCAGGGCAGACCGCTGTGTTCGCTGAGCGCTTGGAGGTCCTCCTCGGCGGCGCGCCGCTGGCTCAGGGCGAGGGTGTAGTCGGTGATGTCCATGTAGATCCCGGCCACACAGGTTTGGCCACCCTCGGCCACCGGGAAGCGATGGCCGACCGCGCGCCCGGGTGAGCCGTCGGGGCGGTGGTAGCCGATGGTGTGCCGTACCGGCTTGCCGGAGCTGAGCACCTGCCGGTCCAGGGTCTGGAAGGCAGCCACGTCCTCGGGGGCGTCGACATCGGTGACGCTGCTGCCGATCACGGCGTCGGGGGTGGTGCCGTACAGATGGGCGTAGGCGTGGTTGGCCCACAGGTAGCGGCCTTGGGCGTCGCGGATGAACGCCGCGGCGGGCGCGAAGTCGGCGAAGTCGGTGAACGCGGCGTAGCCGTGGCGTCCGAGCTCCAGGGCGCTGATGTCCACCGCGAGCCCGCTGACCCCGCCCCGGCCGTCACCGGCCAGTCGGCGGGGACAGGAGGTGACGTCGAACAGCCGCCCGCCGAACCGGACCTGGCGGCGGTCGATCCCCGACTCCCGACCCTCGGCGGCCGCCCCTTCCCGCGCGGCGTCGGCCGTGCCGCCGAGACTGTCGACGAACCGCTGTGCGGTGCCGGGGTCGTGGAAGGCGCCCCCGCCGCAGTTGACGATGCGCAGCCCCTCATCGGCTTCCCACCATGACACGGGCATGCGCTCGAGCAGCGTACTCAGGCCCATATGGGACACCAGCCGCCTTTCCGGTCCGGCCTCCGGGCACATACCGCCGAAGGCATGGCCAAGGAATGCCCAGGCCCCGCGCTCACATGCGCCGTAACCAGCCGGAACGCAAAAGGGACCGAGAAGGGCTGAAACGCACGCCCGACGGCCTCGCTCAGCGTGAACCCATCGTGACACTCAGGCATTTGCCTGAGCGCCCACCCCCGATTCGGGGGGTAGGCGTCATGCCCGACTGGTTCGCTTGACGGGCTCGGAGCGCGGCGGATGTGCCGGCCCGCCGGTTTCGCCGAGCCATCGAGAAACTCTGAACCGAGGAGTCGTTATCTGTGAGTAAGGTGCTGTTTGTCTACGCCAAGGGCGGGCCGCCGCTGGAATACGCGCTGTCCCGGGTCGCCACGAAGGCCGAAGTGCATCTGCTCGTGCTCAGTCCCCTTCCGCCCTCCGCCCACGAGGTGGCCACCCGGCTGTGCGCCTCGGTGGTCGCCCCCGTGGACACCGCGTCCCAGGACCTCGTCGCGCTCATCACGGCTCAGGCACAGGCCGTCGGCGCCGACGCGGTGTTCACCCCGTCCGAGTACGCCGTGGTGGCGGTGGCCGACGCCTGCGAGCGGCTGGGTCTCGCCGGGGCCGGTGCGCACTGCGTGCTGGCCCGGGACAAGCGGATGATGCGCCGCACCTGGGACGCGCACGGAGTGTCCCAGCCGCGGTTCCGCTCCGTGGCCACCGAGCGCGATCTGCACGAGGCCGCGGTCGAGCTCCCGTACCCGATGCTGATGAAGGCGGCCTGGAGCGCCGGGTCCACCGCCCATCAGATCCTGCGCGGCCCGGAGGACATCGCGCCCGCCTGGGCCCGGGCCCGTGAAGTGATGGAGGACTCCGCCCGCCAGGGCTACGCCGAGCTCCATGTGGCCGGGGCCGACGCGGACTTCCTGGTCGAGGAGATCGTGACAGGCACGGCCGGGGACTGGTTCGAGGAGCCGGGCTGGGGCGACTACGTCAGCGTCGAGGGCGTCGTGGCCGAGGGCGTCTATCACCCGGTGTGCCTGAGCGGACGGATGCCCACCGTCGAGCCGTTCACCGAGCGCGCCGGGATCATCCCCGCCCTGCTCCCCGAGGACGCCCAGCGCAAGGTGGTGGAGCTGGCGACGGCTGCCGTGGACGCGCTCGGCCTGCGCACCTGCGGCACCCACACCGAGATCAAGCTGGGCGCCTACGGACGGATGTGGGTCATCGAGACCGCCGCCCGGTTCGGTGGCGCGATGACCGTCCCCCAGATCGAGGAGGTCTTCGGGGTGGACGTCATCGGCATGCTCATCGACCGGCTGCTCGGCCGCGAGGTCGACTGGCCCGATCCGGGGGCCGGTTCGGTGCTGGGCGCCGCGGACGCCAAGGGCGCGGCCGGCTCGCTGGTGGTGCTGGCCGTGGACGGCTCCGGCGCGCCGTGGCCGGACCGGCGGCTGTGGGACTTCGAGGCCGTGCAGCGCTCCGGACTGATCTCCACCGGGGCGCGGCTGACGAAGGTGGCCGAGCACTCGCTGCCGGACGGCACCCCGGTGCCGGTCTACGACCCGGCGGCGGGCGCGAACACCATGGCAGCGCTGTGTCTGCTGGTGGCCGACGATCCGGTCACGGTGATACGTGACTTCGAAAGGCTCAACGATGCCCTGCCCACCGCCCTGCCGCCGGTCCCGGCCACCGGGAGGCCGTGATGGCCGGCATCCGCGCGTTTCCGGGCCCGGCCACCGCGCCCGGCACCGATGCCACCGTGGTCGGCGAGAACCTGTCGCTGCCGCTGTTCCGGTCGCTGTCCGGAGTGCTGGCCGGACACCCGTATCTGAAGGTGGTGGTCGACCGCACCGAGCACACCTGGCATCTGCTGGACACCGCCGTCCACCCCTTCCACGTCAACTATGTGGCCACCCGCATCCTCGGAATGGACCTGGAGGAACTCGACGCCGGGCTCGACGCGTTCAACGCCTCGGTGTACACCGACCCCGGCCGCCGGTTCCTGCTCGGTGTGCTGTCCCTGCACGCCGACGAGGACACTGAGGGCCGGGACCGGCCGTTCCTGGTGCTGGAGACCACCGAGGCCGACACCATGGACGGCCCCTTGCTCCAGGAGTTCTACGACTTCGTCCGGGAGCGGGTGGACGGGCGGCTGCCGTTGCTGCTGAAACCGGCCAACCACGGTCAGGAGGCGGCACTCGCCCCCGTGAGCGACATACGGCTGCCGCGCATCCTCAGCCACGAGCTGTTCATCAGCCGCCCCCGCACCCCGCTGAACACCGGGGAGGCCATCGGCCGGCTGCGCTGGTTCGCCTCGCTCGAGGAGTACCGCGCGCACGACGCGGACCTCGGCTGGTCGGACATCGTGGCCATGGACTGTCTGCCCGACGATGTGCCACGGGTGGCCGGATTCATCAACGCCGCCCCCATCACCCCGCTGTCCCACACCAATGTGCTGGCCTCCGGCTGGGGCATCCCGAACGCCATCGTGCGCGACATGGCCCGGCTGATGGAGTCGGAGGAGCTGGACGGGGCGTGGGTGCGCTACCGGGTCCAGGACGACGAGGTGAGCCTGGTCCGGCTGCACGAGGTCCCGGAGCTGGAGGAGCCCGCGTGGCACCAGCAGCGGATCCGGCTGGAGCCGCCGCTGCTGGAGGACGTCCCCGTCCTGGAACTGCGCCGGCTGCGCCGCGACGACCGCGACCGCTACGGCACCAAGGCCGCCAACCTCGGTGAACTCCACCATGTGCTGGACAGCCGCACCGCCGATCTCACCGCCTTCTACGGCCGCGCCCGGCCGCCCCGGAAGGATCTGTACGGCCATCTCGCCTCCCGGCTGACCGCGTCCGCCGACCCCGAGGCGCTGCGCCGGGCGGCCTCGGAGTTCGTGGCGGCCACCGTCACCGCGCCCGACGGCGTGGCGCTGCCGTTCGCCCTCCAGCACCGCTTCCTGATCTCCTCGCCCGCTCTGCAACAGGGCATCGGCAAGCTGAAGATGGCACTGGAGCTGGGAGCCACCGATGTGCTGGACCCGCTGTGCCTGAGCCTCCAGCATCTGGTGCGCGGCACCCCCGTGCCGGAGGATGTGGCCGCGCGGATCACCGGCCCGTTCGCGGACCGGGTGTGCCGCAAGCGGCTGGTGGTGCGGTCCTCCTCCAATGCCGAGGACCTGCCCGGCTTTTCCGCCGCCGGGGTCTACGACTCCA
Source organism: Streptomyces sp. CY-1 (assembly GCF_047218265.1). Taxonomy (NCBI): domain Bacteria; kingdom Bacillati; phylum Actinomycetota; class Actinomycetes; order Kitasatosporales; family Streptomycetaceae; genus Streptomyces; species Streptomyces sp. CY-1. Next base: position 238,387 of record NZ_CP178393.1, on the reverse strand, counting down.
TCACCACGGTGCACGGCACGGACGAACTCCTGGACGCCGTACGGCAGGTGTGGGCCTCACTGCTGTCGCCGCGCAGTGTCCGGCTCCGTCACGAGGCGGGCATCTCCCTGGACGACACCTATATGGGAGTCATCGTGCAGGAGTACACCCCGGCCGAGCTGGGCGGGGTGCTGGTCACCTGCAACCCCACGCGGCGCGAGGACTTCCGCAACGTCTACATCAACTGCACGCCCGGTTCGCCCGAGAGCGTCGTCGACGGCACCGCGCTGCCGTTGCAGTACCTCTACAACACCGTGGAGGGCGGGGGCCGCACCGTGGACCTCGGCTCGATGGTTGAGGACCTGCCGTCCTCGGCCCGGGCGCGGCTGGCGGATCTCGCGCTCACCGGGCGGCTGCTCCAGTCGCACTTCGCGGACGATCCGGACGATCCGCAGGACATCGAGTGGCTGATGACCGAGGGGGGCGGTATCAAGCTGGTCCAGCTCCGCCCGTACGCGCTGTGAAGGGCCGTGTGCCGTTCCTCCGCCGCTCCCCGGCGGAGGGGCGGACCCCGCTCACGGCCGGGGCACGCCGGGTCATCGCCCTCAACAACGGTTTCCAGCTCCTGTTCAACCTGCTGTGGTGGATGCCGGTCTTCTACGCCTACCAGCGGCAGGCCGGGCTCTCGGACGCGCAGATCTTCGGCATCCAGTCCCTCTACTACATCGCGTTCTGCCTGTTCGAGATCCCGACCGGCCTGGTGGCCGACCGGATCGGCGCCCGCAACTGTCTGCGCGCGGGCGCCGTGGTGATGACCGCGGCCAACCTGGCCCCGGTGTTCTCCCCCGACTACACCGGTTTCCTGGTGCACTTCCTCGCCATCGCCGCGGGCCGCTCCCTCACCTCCGGGGCGGCCAGCGCCTACCTCTACGACGCGCTGCACGCGGAGGGCGCGGACGACCACTATCTGCGCGCCGAGGGCACCGCGCGGGCGCTCGGGCTGGCCGCGAAGGTGGTGTGCTGGCCCCTGGTGGGACCCCTGATGGCGCTGTCCCGGCCCACCCCGTACGTCCTCAGCGCGGTCAGCGCCGGGGCGTCACTGGCCTGTGCCATGACCCTGCCCCGGCTGGTGGGCGCGGAGTCGGACGAACGCCGGTCGGGGGTGTGGCGGGAGGCCGGGCGGGCGCTGCGGCTGCTGCGCGGCTCCCCGTGGCTGGCCCTGGTGATGGTGCAGGGCGTGGCGGTCTTCACGCTCTCCCGGATCTGCCAGGTGAACCTGTTCCAGCCGATCCTGATCGACCAGGGCATCCCGGAGCCCTCGCACGGCGGTGTGCTGGCGGCGGTGACGGTGGCCGAGGCCGTGGGCGCGGCCCGGCCGCAGTGGCTGGGCCGCAAGCTGCAACCGCTGACGATCGTGTCCGTCTTGAGCCTGGCGATGGCGGTATCCCTGGCCGGGATCACCCTCGGCGGGCCGATGGCGGCGGTGGCGCTGCTCTGCCTGTTCTCGGCGGTCACCGGCTTCGCGTATCCGATCCAGCGCAAACTGGTGAACGACGCGGTGCCGCCGGGCGCTCCGCGTGCCACCCTGCTGTCGGTGGAGAGCATCATCGACCGCGCGGTGTGCGCCCTGGTGGCGGTGGCCGCGGGCGCGTACCTCTCGGCGGGCCGGATGGACGCGCTGCTGTGGCACAGCGCCGCCGTGACCGCTGCGGTGATGCTCGCGGTGCACCTGGCCGTGCTGATCGGACGGCCCCGGCGCCCCCGCCCGCCACGGGCCGCCCGCGAGGAGGGTCAGGAGGCCGTCGGGCACGCACGAAGGTGATATCGGGCTTGCCCGAAGGCCGGGACAGCGCGGAAATCATGAAGCCGCCTGCTTGCCCTGCGGATCGCCCGCCAGCGCAAGCGCACCGGCCGAGGCCGGTGCCACCATGTCGAGCGCCTGCTCCGGTGTCCGGGCCACGCGCAGGATGCCGGCGTCGCGCACGAAACCCCGTTTCAGCAGCCGCTCGACATAGTTGAGCAAGGGCAGCCAGTCGTCGTCCACGTCCAGGAGCACGAGGGGACCGACGTCCTGTCCGAGTGCGGCCATGGACACCACTTCGAGCACCTCGTCGAGCGTGCCGTAGCCACCCGGAAGCGCGACGAAGGCGTCCGCGCGGTCGATCATGACGCGCTTGCGTTCCAGGAGATCCTCGGTGAGCACTATCTGCTGTGGCGGCAGGTGGTCGTTCATCTCCTTGGCGCGCAAGAACTCCGGGATGACCCCGAGGATCGGCGCACCGCCCTCGGCGGCACCGCGCGCCACCGCGCCCATCAGGCCGGCCCCGCCCGCCCCGTAGACCAGCCGGTGGCCGCGGGCGGCCAAGCCGGCGCCGAGCTCGGTGGCGGCCTGGACGTACCGGTCCGACGGTCCCGTGGAGAAGCCACAGAAGACTCCGAGCGCCAGGGAGCTTTCAGAGGTATCCATAACTGAGCCAGCCTCCGTCGACGACCAGGGTCTGGCCGTTTATGTAGTCGGCCGCAGAGGAGGCCAGGAACAGGACGGGTCCGACGATGTCGTCCGGCCGGCCGCGCCGGCCGGAGGGGATGCGCCCGACGATGGCGTCCTCGTCGAGCGCGGCCGGATGCGGGGTCTCGATGCGGATCATGCCGGGGGCGACCGCGTTGACGTTGACGTTGCGCGCCGCCCACTCCACCCCCAGGCTGCGGGTCAACTGGAGTACGCCGCCCTTGCTCGCGGCGTACAGCGCCCGTTCCGGGAAAGCGGTGTAGGACAACAGCGAGCAGAAGTTGACGACCTTTCCGTGGCCTTGCTCGAGCAGGTGCCCGCCGAAGATCTTGCAGGCCAGGAACGTGCCCATGACGTTGGTTTCCAGCAGGGTCCGCGCGGATTCCGCTGGAAACCCGGCAGTGGGCCCGAGACTGAAGACGCCTGCGGCGTTGACGAGGACGTCCACGCCGCCGAACCTCTGGACCACCCGCTCGGCCGCCTCGCCCAGCGCCGCCTCGTCCGCGACATCCACGGCCACGGCCACGCTCTCGGCGCCGAGTTCCCCGATCTCGCCTGCCACCGACTCCACCTGGGACCCGGTGCGGGCCAGCACCGCGACCCGCGCACCGCGGGCGGCGAAGCCGAGGGCGACGGCACGCCCGATGCCCCGGCCACCGCCGGTGACCACGACCCGCATCAGCGCGCCCGGAACTCGCCGAACCAGTGCAACTGGTCCGGCTTGGAGCGGGTGGGCACGTTGCGGTACACGTACAGCGCCACGCACTCGAACCGGCCGGCGGTGAACGTGGTGAGGATCTCCTCGCTGGTGATCCGGCGCGGGCCGGTACCGGCCACCATCTTGTCGGAGAAGGAGTTCAGCAGGAACAGGCCGCCGGGTTTGAGCAGGCGGTGCACCTCGTCGGCGTAGCGCGACCTGGCGTCGTCACGCATGTTGTGGAACACGAAGGAGTCGGTGACGACGTCGGCCGAGGAGTCCGGCAGCGGGACGTCGAGCACGTCGCCCTGGATGAACTCGGCGTCGGCACCGGCCAGTTCGGCCCAGCGGGTGGCCTGGGCGACGGCATCCGGGGACAGGTCGACGCCGGTGACGTCCAGGCCCTGCACGGACAGAAAGACGGCGTCGACGCCGGGGCCGCTGCCCAGATCGATCAGGCGCTGACCCGGTTTGAGCGTGCCGTCGATCACCCGCTTGATCAGCTCCAGGCCGGGGGAGGCGTTGAACCAGGAGAGCTTGGCCAGCGACTCGTCGGCGTAGACGGAGGAAAAGGTGTCGGTCCAGCTCTGTGTGAAGGCAGTCATCGGGTGACCTCCTGGGTCGGGCCGCTGAGCACAGTGGCGGTGTCCTCGGTGACGAGGCGGACGTAACCGGGTACGGCCGGGATCCGGTCCTCCGGCATGGTGAGGACGACGCGGTCCTCGGAACGGGACACGACAGCGAATCCCGCGAATCGGTAGGTGACGAGCATCTGCCGGTTCCGGTCAGTGGGCCGGAAGTGGGCGACGGTGCGGGCACCGTGCGCGGCGGCGGTGCGGGCCAGCGCCGCGATGAGCGCGGTGCCGACGTTGCGGCCCATGACCCGGCAGGACATCAGCAGCAGCCGGATCGTCCACTCGGGACCGGTGGACAGCACGACCAGCCCGATGGTGCCGTAGGTGCCGAAGCGGTCGTCGAGTTCGGCGACGATCACCCGGTGGCCGGGGTCCCGCACCAGCTCGGCCAGCTCATTCCGGTCGAAGGTGATGCCGGTGGTGTTGAGCTGGTGGGTGCGCCGGGTCAGCTCCGCCGCGCGGTCCAGATCGCCCTCGGTCGCGTTGCGCACCCGCAACGTCATGCCCAGCGAGGACAGGAACTCCTCGGCCGGGCCCTGGAACGTCTCCTCGTGCCCGCGGCGGCGGTCCTCGGCCTGGTACATCTCCCGGCGGCGGGCGGCGTCGGCGGTCACCTGCCGCGGCAGGACCCGGCCGGCGGCGACCAGTTCGTGCAGCTTCTCCCGCGTCACGCAGCGGACTTCGGGCAGTTCCCCGGCCACCTCGGCACGTTCGAACTCCGAGTCGTCGACGAACAGCACGCTGTCGGCGCTGATGTTGAGCACTTCCAGCAGCGTGCGCAGCGAAGCGGATTTGGCCGACCAGCCGAGCTGCGGGTGCAGGAAGTACTTGTCGAGCCCGAAGCCGCGGAGCCGGTCCTCGGCGGGGCCGGGCTCGTTGCGGCTGGCGACGGACTGGAGGATGCCGTGCTCGTCCAGGACGCGCACGAGGGTGCGGTTGGCGTCGGGAACGTGGAGTTCGTCGCCCTCCAGGAGCGTGCCGTCCCAGAGGGTGTCGTCCAGGTCCCAGACCACGCACTTGACGGTGTTCTCGGCCGTGGCCGGGGTCATCGCTGCTTTCCTTTCCCCGTGGCGCCCCGGTCGCGCAGCAGCGCGGTGGCCACGACGTCCTGGAGCACCTCGGTGGGCCCCTCGATCACCTCGTGCACCCGGGCCGCGGCCGCCAGCCGGGCCAGCGGATGGTTCTCGGTCTGGCCCTCGGCGCCCAGCAGGCGCGAGGCAGTGGCGGTCACGCTGCTGGCCGCCCGGGAGGCCAGCAGCTTGGCGCGGGCGGCGGTCACCGCCGCCGTCGGCGTGCGGTCCTCGACCTCCTGCGCCGCCGACCGCACGTAGTGGATCGCGGACTCGGTGGCGAGGGCGGCATCGGCGAGCAGCCCGCGCACCAACTGGTGGTCCCCGAGCACGCGGTCCCCCGTGGAGCGGGTGGCCGCGTGGCCGACGGCCAGGTCGAGCGCGGCCTGTGCAATGCCCGTCGCCCCCGCCGCGACGCAGAGCCGGCCCAGGGTCAGGCACGACGTCGCGACGAACGGGATGCCGGTGCCCGGTCGCCCCACCACACGGGCGGCGGGGGCGGTCGCCCCGTCGAAGGTGACGCGGGCCAGCCGCGCGGCCCGCAGGCCCGCGGTGCGGGGTTCGGGCTCGACCCGAACCGCACTGCCCGCGTCCACCAGCGCGCAACTGTCCAGGCCCGCGGTGAGGCCGAAGACGAGGTAGGCGTCGGCGATCTGGCCGAAGGACAGCCAGCGCTTCACCCCGGTGACGCGCAGGGTGTCGCCATCCCGGTCGATCCTGGTGGTCAGTGCCCCGGCGTCGGCTCCGCCGCCGGTCTCGGTGAGGGCGAAGGCGGCGAGCACCCGGCCGGTGGCCAGCTCGGGCAGGAAGGCGTCGCGGGTCTCCCGCACCGCCCAGCGGCGCAGGGCGTGACAGACCATCGCGTGGACCACCAGCAGGCTGTGCAGGCTGGGCGAGGCGGCGGCCACCAGCCGGTGCACCTCGGTCACGTCCACCAGCGGGAGATCGCTGCCGTGGTGCGCGGTGCCGACGGTCATGCCGAGCAGTCCGTGCCCGGCCAGGCGCTCGACGTCCTCGCGCGGGACGGCGCCCGCCCGTTCCCAGGCCGTGGCCCGGTCGGCGAACCGCTCGCCCCGCAGCACGTCGAGGACCGCTTCCGGCGCAGTGGTGCTCACGCCGCCACCCGGCGGGTGACCAGGGCGGCCAGTCCCCGCACGGAGTCGAAGTTGAGCAGTTCCAGGTCCTCGTCGGCCACCTCGACGTGGAAGGTGCGCTCGACGAAGTCGACCATCTGGACCGCGGCGATCGAGTCCAGGACGCCCCCGGAGATCAGCGGCCAGTCGTCCTCGATGTCCGGGTGGCCGCTGAGCCGGGCGATGAACTCCCGCACCACGGCGGCGATTTCCTCGTTCGTGGGCGTGCTCTGAGCAGTCATCGTGTCAGCTCCCGTCGTAGGAGTAGAAACCGCGGCCGCTCTTGGCCCCGGTCCGGCCCTCGTCGACCATCCGGCGCAGGTGCGGGTGGGTGGCGAACTCGGTGGTCCCGTAGTGCTCGTGCAGGACATCGAGCGTGCGCACGACCGTGTCGAGGCCGATCAGGTCGGCGGTGCGCAGCGGCCCGGAGGTGTGGCCGAGGCAGCCCTTGAACAGCTCGTCGACCTGGTTCGGGGTGGCGACACCGTCCGCGACGACGGCGACCGCGAGGTTGACCACCGGCATCAGCACGCGGTTGATGACGAAGCCGGGGGCGTCGTTGACCACGACGGAGCGCTTGCCCATGCGACCCAGCAGGTCCCGGGCCGCGGCCAGCGCGGTGTCGGAAGTGGACGGGGCGCGGACGACCTCGACCATGTCGATGCGGTCGACCGGGTTCATGAAGTGCACGCCGACCACGCGGCCGGGGTCGGCAAGGCACTCCGCCAGCCGGGCGATGGGGATGGCGGAGGTGTTGGCGGCGATGGTCACGCCGGGCGCCAGCGCCTTGTCCAGCAACGGGTACAGCTCGCGCTTTCCCGGTTCCGATTCGGTGGTGTTCTCCACCACGAACCCGGCGCCGGCCACGTCGGCCAGGTCGGTGCTGGAGCGGATGTCCAGCGGCCGCGGTCCCCGGCCGCCGAGCAGCGCGGCCAGCCGCTCGTGCCGCCGGACGGCCGCGCGGGCCGCGTCCAGTGCGGCGGCATCGGTGTCGACGAGGGTGACGGCGTAGCCCGCCGCCGCGGCGGCGTGGGCAACGCTGGAGCCGATGACACCGGCTCCGATCACTCCGAGCGTGGGTGCGCTCATGACACTGGGCTCCCGTGGTCGAGGGGTTTTGGTTCGTGCTCGGTGGCGGCGAGCCAGTCCTGGACCTCGCGCGTCATGCCGCCGAGGGTCGCGGAGGCGAAGACGACGGAGGAGGGCACGGCCCGTCCGGTGAGTTCCTTGAGGCCCGCGATCAGGTGCACGCCCATCAGGGAGTCGCCACCGAGGTGGAAGAAGTGGTCGTCGGGGTGCACTTGGCGCAGTCCGAGCAGGACCCGGAAGCGGTGGGCCAGGAACTGCCCGACGGTGGATCCGGGTGCCTCCTCCGGCGGCGCCGGCGCGGGGGTCTCGGCCACCGGCTCGGCCTGCCGCGTCGTGGCAGGCGCCGGCCAGGGACCGGCAGGCGGCTCGGTGTCGGGCAGGTACCGGCGGCGCAGCAGGGCGCGCGGGGGCAGGCCGGCCCGGCGCGCCGGGTCACGGCGCAGGCGTGGCCAGTCGGCCTCGGCCCCGTGGGCCCACAGTGCTCCCAGTGCCTCCAGCAGGATCTGCCGGTCGCCGGCGTTCTCGTAGGACTGCCGCACGGTGCGCACGCACACGGCGTCCGGATCGGCCTGGGCGATCCAGGGACGGGCGGTGCCCGGTCCCACCTCGACCAGGACCCGGTGCCGGGACAGGACCAGCCCGGCCGCCGTGCGGAACCGCACCCGGCTGACCATGTGGTCACGCCAGTAGCCGGGTTCGGGTACCTCCCCGTCCAGCCACGCGCCGAGCACGCTCGAAGCGATGGGGATGCGGGCCGGCGCCAGGTCCACATGGCGCAGATCCTCGCCGAGCAGGGCGGCGGCGCCCGCCAACTGCGGTGTGTGGAAGGGATGCGTGGTGTCCACGGGCAACGTGGTGAACCCTGCGGCACGCAGCCGGCCGGCCAGCGTCGACACGGCTTCCGGCCGGCCGGAGAACACGCAGTGGCCCGGCCCGTTCTCGGCCGCGATCCAGGTGTCCTCCACGGCGTAGCCCTCCACCTCCTCCGCGGCGGCGAGCACGCTGAGCATGGCGCCCGGCCCGGCGGTCTCGACCAGGTCGGCCCGGCGGGCGACGGCGGCCATCGCGTCCTTCGGCCCGACGACCCCGGCCAGCACGGCCGCCACCCATTCCCCCAGGCTGTGGCCCAGCAGCGCGGCCGGGCGGATCCCGAGGTCCATGAGCGTGCGGGCCATGGCGTGTTCCATGCAGAACAGCGAAAGGTGCACCTCGCGCAGTTCCCGGGGCGCGGGCGCCGGGCCGCCGCGCCGCAGCAGGGCGCGCAGGTCCACGCGGTCGCCCCGGCGGCCCGGCCGGGCCGGCTCGGTGGCGAACGACCGGCCCACGGCACCGTCGGTCAGCGTGTCCGCCACGGTCACGACGGCCTGGAGGTGGCGGGCGAACAGCGGGTCCGTGCGGGCCAGTTCGGCGCCCATGCCCGGGTAGTGACTGCCGATGCCCGGCAGCACGAACACGACCTCGGGGGCGTCGGCTGTGGCGTGGCCGCGCTGGATTCGCAGCCGGTCACCGCCGAACGCCGCGGCCACCTCGTCGGGGGAGCGCACCACGGCGTAGGCACGATGCGGATAGCGGTGGCGTGCGGTCTGGGTCGTCCACGCCGCGTCGGCGATCCGCGAAGGGTTCTCGCCCAAGTGGTCGCGCAGAGCGGCCAGGTCGACGTCCAGGGCGTCCGGGTGGTGGCTGGACAGCAGCAGCAACTCGGGATCCCGCGAAGGCGGCGTCACCGGTGCGGCGGGCGCTTCCTCCAGTACCACGTGGCAGTTGGTGCCGCCCAGGCCGAAGGCACTCACCCCGGCCCGCCGGGGCCGGCCGGGCACCGCGGGCCAGTCCAGGGCCTCGCCCAGCGGCCGCAGCGGGCCGGACCGGGCGGCCAGGTCGGCGGGCAGCCGCTCGAAGTGCGGGGTGGCGGCGAGACGCCGGTGGCGCAGCGAGAGCACCGCCTTGGCGAAGCCGGCCAGGCCCGCCGCTTCCCGCAGATGCCCGAGACCGCCCTTGACCGCCCCGACGTGGACCGGGTGGCCGGCCTCGGCGAACACCTCGGCCAGTGCCGACCACTCGGTGGAGTCCCCGATCCGGGTTCCGCTGCCGTGCGCCTCCACGTAGTCGATGTCCCCGGGCCCGAGCCCGGCCACGTCCAGTGCGGCCCGGATCACCTCGGTCTGGGCGGCGGCGTCGACCCCGGCGAAACCCGACTTGTCGGAGCCGTCGTTGTTCATGGCACTGCCCCGTACCACGGCCCAGATCTCGTCGCCGTCGCTCACCGCGTCGGCCAGCCGCTTGAAGACGACGGCGCCGACGCCGTCGCCGGGTACGGACCCGCCCGCCGCCGCGTCGAAGGGGCGGCACACCCCGTCCGGGGAGCCGATGCCGCCGAGCGGGGCCTCGTAGCCGCCGGGAGCGGGGACGCGGACCGAGGACACGGCGGCCACGGCCAGGTCGCTGCCGTGGCCGAGCAGGTCCTGCACGGCCAGGTGGACGGCGGTCAGCGCGGTGGAGCAGGCCGATTGCACGGTGACGGCGGCGCCCTGGAGGCCGAGCCGGTAGGCGACCCGGGTGGCGGCGTAGTCGCCGCGGTTGGTCATCTCCAGGGACTGGGCGTCGACGCCGGAGCGGCCGGCCAGCGCACTGCCGACCCACCGCTCGTAGTCGCTGTGGCCGACCCCGGCGTAGACGCTGACCGCCATCGTCCCGGCCCGGTCGACGTTGGCCGTGGTCAGCGCCTCGTCGACGGCCTCCAGCAGCAGCCGCTGCTGCGGATCGGTCAGCAATGCCTCGGACGCGGCGATCCCGAAGCGGTCGCGGTCGAAGTGACCGGGACTCGGCACCGATCCGTAGGCGGGCACGAACGTGCCAGCCGTGGTGGCCTCCCGCCGGGTGATGCTGTCTTCGCCGGCTTCGAGGATGGACCAGTACCGCGCCACGCTGTCACAGCCGGGCAGCCGCACGGACAGGCCGACGACCGCGACGGCGTCCTCGTGGTCGAGCGCGTTCACCCCGAATCACCTCCTTCGACGTGGGGGGCGGTCCGCGAGCGGACGCGCCGGCGGCGGTCGGACGGCCGCCGGGCGGGTGGGCGGGCGGGCTCCTCGGTGTCCAGCAGGCGGGCGCAGCCACGCGGGGTGCCGGCGGCGAACACCTCGGCCAGCGCGAACTGCCTGTCCGCCGCGGTCTCCAGCGCGCCGCGCAGCAGCATCAGGCGCAGCGAGTCGCCGCCGAGGGCGAAGAAGTCGTCGTCGAGGCCGACCTCGTCCAGCCCCAGGACGCGGGCCACGAGCTCGACGGCCCTGCGCTGCCCGCCAGTGGCCGGTTCGGCGTAGGGCACATCGAGTTCCGGACGGCCACGGGGCACGACCCGCAGTGCCTTGCGGTCGACTTTGCCGCTGCCCAGCAGGGGCAGGGCGGGCACCGAAGCCAGCCGCGCCGGCACCATGAAGTCCGGCAACCGCCCGGCCAGGTACTCACGCAGCCGCTGGACGGGGATCTCCTCGCCCGCGGGCACGACGTAGGCGACCAGGGCGGCCCCCTGGTCGGGATCCGGCGCGCTGACGACGACGGCGTTGGCCACGCCCGGGTGCCCCCGCAGCGCGGTCTCGACCTCCGCCGGCTCCACCCGCTGCCCGCGCACCTTGACCTGGTCGTCGGCCCGGCCCAGGTACTCCAGCTCGCCGCTGGGCAGGTACCGGGCCAGGTCCCCGGTCCGGAACACGACCGGCGGGCGACCGGGATCGTGCCGGTTGGGCAGGAACCGCTCGGCGGTCAGGTCGGGCCGCCCGAGGTAGCCGTCGGACAGCCCGGGGCCGCCGGTATGGATCTCGCCGGGGATGCCGGGCGGCACCAGCCGGCCCGCTGGGTCGCACAGGTACACGCGCATGTCGAGTGGTACGCCGACGTTGGTGCCGGGGCCGCCGGTCCCGGGTGTGGCCGGGGCCGCGGTGCGGTGGCAGACGTAGTCGGCCTCGCTGAGGGTGTAGGTGTTGTGCACCTCGAAGCCCAGCGAGCGCAGTTCGTCCTCCAGGTCCTGGCTCAGCGCCTCGCCTCCGACGAACACGTGCCGCAACGCGGGCGCCGTGCGGAACGCGGGCTGGGCCAGCAGGAGCCGCAGCATTGACGGCACGAAGCTGACGGTGGTGATGCCCTCGTCGTGGATGAGCCGGGCGAGGTAGCGGTCGTCCCGGTCGCGGCCGGGCTCGGCCAGCACCGCGGTGCCGCCGCCGGCCAGCGGCCGGACGAACTCCCGGAAACTGATGGGCGACTTGAGCAAGTGCCGGTCCGCCGGGCCGGGGCCGTAGAGGTCCTGTTCGAGCCGGATGCGGGAGGTGTGCATCCGGTGCGGGCGCAGCACGGCCTTGGGGGTGCCGCTGCTGCCCGAGGTGAAGAGGACGTAGGCCGTGGTGTCGGGCTGTGCGGTGTCCGGCGGGGGACCGGACGGCTGGTCGAGGGCGAGCAGGGCCTCGACCTTCCGGGCCTGCCCGCCGACGGCGGTGTGGCCACTGGCGGTGGTGAGCACGGCCACCGGGTCGGTGAGGCCGAGGATGTCCGCGGCCCGCGGTGCGGGCAGTGCCGGGTCGAGGTAGACGAACGCGCCGCCCGCCTTCCAGATGCCCAGGATGGCGGTGAACAGGACGAGGTCCCGCTCACCGGTCAGCACCACGAGGTCGCCGGGTGCCCCGAGGTACGGGAGCAGGGCGTGGGCGAACCGGTCGGAGGCCGCGTCCAGCCGGCCGTAGGTCAGTTCGGTGTCGCCGTACCGCAGGGCGACGGCATCCGGCGTGCGGGCGCTCTGCTCGCGGAAGAGGCGGTGCAAGGTGACGTCGGCGTGCGGGGTGTGCGGGGCGTTCCAGGTTTCCAGCAGGAGCGTGCGCTCCGCCGGCAGCAGCAGCTCGACGTCGCCGGCGGCCCGGTCCGGGTGCTCGGCCACCTCGTGGGCGAGCAGCGCCAGGTGTTCCGCGACCCGATCCGCACTGCCGTCGTCGAATACGGCGGCGTCGTGTGCCAGGTCCAGGACGTCACCGTCGGCGGAAAGCGTCCAGACGGGCCGGCCGAGCACGGCCGGTGGCACCTCGGCGGGGGCCGAGAGCACGGCCGCGTACAGCTCGCCCTCGGCAGGCGGCGCGGCGGGCCGCGGCCGGATGGCGCAGGCGAGTTCGCCCAGCGGGGTGGTCTCCTGGTCCGCGTCGCTGTCGTGGCACACGACGGTGCGGCCGTCGTCGGCGACTGCGACGACATCCCAGCCGGCGCCGTAGCGGTGCAGCAGCAGACGGCTCAGGGCGGCCAGCCGGGCCACCCCGCCGGGCCCCTGCACCAGAGCTGCCGCCGGGGTGCTCAACCGTGCCGTGGCGTGCCGGGGTCGCGGCTCGCCGTGATCGGGAATGCGCTGCGGGAGAGTGATCATCACCGATCCCCGTCCGTCACGGTCGCCAGGCCGGCCCGGCGGCGCAGCACGGAGCGGGCCGCCGCCATGCCGGTCGCGGCGCCGTAGGTGATGCCGATGATCTTCGAGGAGCTGTCGCCGACGAAGTACAGCCCGGGGAGGGAGGACTCCAGGTCCTCGGAGAGCTCGATGTCGGGGAAGATCCGCTCGACAACGGGGGCGGCGACGGTGGCCGTGCCGGGCACGAGTCCCGGGTGCAGGGCGTTGAGCCGCTCGACCATGGCCAGCACGTCGCGGACCAGCGACGGGGGCAGGCACTCGCGCAGGTCGCCGTGGTGGTAATTGATCAGGCTGGTGATCAGCGGCCCCTCCGGGACAGGGCGCCGCGCCAACTCGTCCACGGTGGACACGACCGGAAGACCTCGGCCGTAGGCCGCGACCCTGGCCGCGAACGCGGCGGCGTGCTCGGTGCCGTCGGTCCCCTCCGGCAGGTCGACGGTGGTGAGAACACCCATGTTGGACTTGCTGGTGGGCTGGTTGAGGCAGTGCTGCCCGTCCAGGGCGACGGCGTCCAGGAAGCCGTACTGCATGACCCGGCCGCCCCCGCAGACGCAGAACGTCCGCACGGAGTGGCCCTCCTCGTTGAGGAAGGACAGCTTCGGGTTGTGGCAGCCGTCCAGCAGGCGGTCGAGGTCCTCCCGCCGCGTCTCCAGGCGCACGCCCAGATCGACGCGGCGGCTGGGCCGGTGGCGCACGCCGATCCGGCCGATGAGCTCGCGCACCCACGGCAGGCCGAGCTTGCCCACGCCCACCACGACGTCATCGGCGTGGAAGGCGGCCGGCCCGTCAGGAGTGGCCGCGCGCACCTCGAACCCGCCGCCGTCCAGCGGCTCGATGTCCTCGGCGCGGTGGTGCAGCAGCACGCGGCCGCCGTTCTCCTCCAATTCGGCCTTGAGACGGGCGATGACGACCAGGGAGTCGTCCACGGTGACGCTCTGCGAGAACGCGGTGTCGACGTGCTGGAACATCGCACCGAAGGAGTCGTCTTGTCCGGCGTGGACGGGCTCGACGGGCGGCAGGCCCAGTTCGTAGAGGATGCGGTACGCCTCGGAGATCAGCTCCTGGGCGTGGTCGAACGAACCGAGGGCGCGCTCCAGCCCGCTGTAGGAGCGGACCGTGCCGTCCGGCGCGGACTCGATTTTGGAGCGGGTGAGCGAGGAGATGTAACCGAGGTTGGTGTCGAAGTGGAAGGCGGCGCCGCCCAGCCCCGTCAGGCAGGTGCAGCGGGGGCACTGAAGGCGGAACTTCTCGGCGTCCCGCACGGACCGCCCGTCCATGCGGGCCACCAGGCGGGAGCACAGGCTCTCCCGCATGTCACCGCCGGCCTCCAGCAGGGCGACGCGGCGGCCGGCCCGCACCAGGGTCAGGGCCGCGAACAGTCCGGCGGGGCCGCCGCCGATGACCACGGCGTCCGTACGGACCGGCGTGGCGTTGGTATCAGACATGGATGCTCCCGTCGACCGTTGGGCGCCGTTCGAGGTAGCGCTCGCGGAAGGGGCGGTAGAAGAGGCGGCTGGTGTCGCGGCCTTCGGCCTCGATGCGCTCGATCAGCCACTGGCAGGTGAACGGCAGCAGGTCGAGCACGCGGCCGGGCCGCTGACCGGTGTGGGCGCCGTAGTGGTCGAGACCGCGGGCCAGGACGGAGCCGAACCAGTGCTCGCCGTCGAAGACCTGGTCGTAGAGCCAGTCGAAGCCGCGCTCCTGGTAGTCGGGGAAGACCGCGAGCGCCGTCGTGATGAGCAGGTTGACGACGTCCATGGCGGCGATGCCGGTGGCCCGGTAGTCCTCGAAGTCCAGCACCCTGGCGGTGCCGTCACGCGGGTCGCAGCGGACGTTCCACGGGCCGAGGTCGCCGTGGGTCGGCGCCAGCAGTGCCGTGCGCAGTGCCTCGTCGGCGTGCTGAACGCCGAACTCCGGCGTGCGGACGTAGTGGGCGGCCGTCTCCAGCGCGAGCTGGGGCGTGCTGGAGACCGTGGGATGCGACCGGTGCAATTCGACGACGCGGTCCACTGCCGGGCGCAGCACCTGCCACAGGCCGTCAGGGGTGTCCACGCCCGTGACGGCGGTGGGCAGGTCGACGCCGGGCAGGTAGCTCATGGTGAACCCGCCCCCCAGCGCGTCGAGCGGAGCCGGACAGCCCAGGGGCGACGGAGGCCGGAAGGAGCGCAGGACCTCGAGCTCGCCGGCGAGCTTCGGGTCGCTGTGCGACAGCGGGATCTTGGCCACCGCCACGGCCTCGCCGTCGATGTCGAGACGGACGAACGTCCGACGGCGGACCTTGCGGGCGCTCGCAGGCGTCCAGGTGCTGATGTTCACGCGCTCCGGTGACACCTCGCCCTGCCCGGTGCGTTCCCGGTGGGCGGCCAGCATGAGTTGGGCGATCTCGTCGGTGTCGACGGTGCGCTCCGCGAGGTCGGCGGCGGTCACGATGTCCTCCCGGCGGGAGTGAGGCGGTCACCGACGTGGGCCAGCAGGTCGGCCAGGGCGGGGCCGCCGAGAAGCCCGCCGAGCTCGTCGACGGCCGCGTCGCGTTCCTGGTTCGTCAGTTGCCGGTAGTCGGCCAGCCGCTTGTCCAGGTAGTCGGCGAAGGAGCGGTACTCCGCCTCGTCCGAGAGGAGTTCGCGGGTGAGCCGGTCCAGCGCCCGAGTGCCCTCCAGATCGTCCTCCGGTACCTTGAACCGGGTGCCGAGGTCGATGAGGCTGGCCGCGTTGTCACCGATCGCGGTACCGCGCAGGGCACGCAGGTTGGTGACGTGCCCGTAGTGCTGTTCGGGCAGCAGCAGCGGGAGCTTGCGCAGGATGACCGCCTCGTGCAAGGAGGTGAGGCTGGGCGGCACCGCGTACAACGGGGCGTGGGCCAGGTGCCGCAGGAAGTCCCTGTGCGGCAACATGGCGTACTCGATCTCGACGCCTCCGTGGGTCTCGGTCACCGAGTCGCGGAACGCACCACCGCACACCAGGACGCGGCGCAGCTCGGGCTGCGCAGCGGCGAGTTCGGCGACCCACCGGCGCAGCAGGTCGAGATAGGCGTTGTGGGACTCGTAATTCAGGAAGAAGTTCTGGAAGCCACCCAAGTTGATCAGTAGGTCGGGAATGCGGTCCGGTGCGGGAGCGGACAACGCGGCATCCAGCGCGCCTCGGTCCACGATGGGGCCGCATAGCTGGATGTGGCTCGCGCCCGCCCTGGTCAGGGAGTCGATGCGGGCCGCGACACCGGGGAAGTTCTGTGCGTAGGACCGGGTGGCCAGCAGGTGGGCCAGCAGGATGCGCTCGTGCGGCGTCAGCGTGTCGAAGACGAACCGCGCGGTCTCGTCGTCGGACCAGCGCACGAGCTGAGCGCGGGCGGCCAGTTCCGCAACGCTGCGCTCGGTGAGCCAGAAGCTCAGCAGGCTGTCGAAGAACAGCACCGGCACGTCGGCGCGCACCGCCCAGAAGACGAGTTCCGCGTCCATCACGCTGACCACGAAGTCGGCCTTCGCCAGGCCGGCCGCGACGTCCTCGTACCGCTGGGTGTCGCCCTCGTTGATGTTGGTGAAGCGGTGCATGTGGCGCCGCGCGAAGTCCAGCGCGACGTCGCGACCCGTGAAGTCGATCGTGGCGCCCTCGAACAGCGGCGATATGGCGGTGAGTTTGGAGATGGGTCCGAAGCCGCAGGCCTGGGCGCTGGAGAAGATCCTCATCGTCACGCTTCCCTCGTCTTCCGGTTGCGGTAGCTCAGTACGGCGGACCGGATGCCCTGGCCGTCGACGCCGTAGAAACGGAGAAGGTCCTGGTGGGCGGCGACCGGCGGGTACCGGTGGTCGGTGTGCAGGCTGATCACCGCCGGACCTCGGCGGCCGAGTGCCTCCGCGGTGGACGGACCGAGACCGCCGGGCGCCAGGGATTCCGCCGCGGTCACGACGAGCGGCCGGCGGCCGGCGAGCTCTCGGATCGCGGTGGCGGGAAAGGGGTGCAGGGTGGTCACCGAGGCGACGGCCGCCGCCACCCCGTCCGCGGCCAGCCCGTCCGCGGCGTCGAGCGCCTCGGCCACGCATCGCCCGGTTGCCAGGACCAGGACGTCGTCGCCGTCCCGCAGCAGCCGGGGTCCGCGGGGATCACCCCCGGAAGCCGCGGCCGGCAGCACGGGATCAGGCCGCGCGGAGAGCCGCACGTAGGCCGGTCCCGAGGGGTCGGCCAGCAGCGTTCGCACCACGGAGACGGCGTCGGCGGCATCGGCCGGGCAGTACACGCTCATGCCGGGCATGGCCGACATCAGGGTGATGTCGTCCGGGGCGTGGTGGGTGGGGCCGAGCGGGCCATAGCCGAAGCCGCCGCCCACGCCGAGCAGTACGACCGGCAGGCCGGGCACGCACACGTCCAGCCGGATCTGTTCGTTGGCCCGGCGGACCAGGAACGGCGCCATGGCGGCGGCCACCGGACGCAGGCCGGCACGGGCCAGCCCCGCGGCGACGCCGACCAGGTTGGCCTCGGCGATGCCCGCGTCCACATAGCGACGCGGATCCCGCTCGAGGACCTGGTTGAACAAGGCCCGTCCGTCCGCACCCAGGGCGATCAGGCTGGGGTCGGCGTCCACGGCGGAGGCCAGCACCGGGGCGAGCGCGGCTCGCATGCTCTGCGGCGGGATGGATGTGTGGTGCGGCGGGATGGATGTGGTGGTCAAGGTGGTCTCCTCACGCCGTCGCGGTCAGCGCCGCGACGGCGATCCGGCGTTGGGCGGCGTCCAGCTCTCCCATGTGCCAGGCGGGATCACCCTCGGCGAAGGGAACTCCCCTGCCCTTGGTGGTGTGGGCGATCAGCACCGCCGGGCCGTCCCCGGCTTCCAGCGCGGTGGCGGCGTCGGCGATGGCCGTGATGTCGTGGCCGTCGCACTCGCCGACCCGCCAGCCGAAGGCACGCCACTTGTCCGTCAGGGGTTCCAGCGCGCAGACCTCTTCCGTGTCACCCTCCTGCTGAAGGCGGTTGCGGTCGACGACCGCCACGAGGTTGCCGAGCCGGTGGTGGGCGGCGAACTGCGCCGCCTCCCAGTTGCTGCCCTCGTCGAGCTCGCCGTCGCCCGTGATCACGTAGACCCGGCGGTCCTTGCCCGCGAGCCGTGCGCCCAGCGCCAGGCCACTTGCGAGGGACAGGCCGTGGCCCAGCGCCCCGGTGGCCGCCTCGATCCCGGGAATACCGTCCGACGGGTGCCCTGGCAGCTCGTTCAGGTCCGTGGTCAGCACGCCCAGTTCGGCGAGCACGGCGTACAGGCCGTAGACGCCGTGGCCCTTGCTGAGGACGAGCAGATCGCGGTCCGGCCAGTCGGGGCGGGCCGGGTCGCGACGCAGGATCCTGGTGTAGAGCGCGACCAGCACGTCGATCAGCGAAAGCGCGGGGCCCAAGTGGATGGCCTTGCGCGCCGCCAGTTCGACGACGCGGAGTCGGGCCCGCCTGGCCAGTTCGTCCACGTTCGACATAAGGAACACTCCTCGCGAGAACGGGGTTGGAATGAGCCGGATAAGCGCAGGACAAAGCCGTCTGGCCTTTAGGCGCAGAAAGGGTCTTCCATGATTTCGTGCGAAACTTCCTCGCTCGGATCCCGTTCGGCCGCGTAAGCCATGTCGATGATCGTGCGACTCCAACACCTGTTCACCCGCGACGTCGCTCAACGCCTTGACGAAGGCGGGGCTGTTGTACAGAGCGACGGCCGCGCCCCCGAACGACACGGCCACCGGAGTCCGGATTCCGCCTGAACGACTTCTCGCCAGTCTCAGACAGCTCTCCACCTCCTGATCGAGGCCGGGCAGATGCCCACCTGCGGTCGAGAACGGTCGTCTCTGCCGCTCCCGGTGGACCCGAAAGAAACGTATCGCTTTTTTGTATCAGCCTGGATCGCCCGGTTGCCAGTAATCTAAATGCCACCTAAACGCCCGTCTATACCTCGTCTAAATGACGTATTGTCGACGCCTTGAAAACTTGGACAGCTACGGGTTGCCGTGTTGTGATTGGAACCACGGCGTCCGTGATCACCACAGGTCGGCTGCGAATCGAGCTGGACGGAACGCCAGTCCCATACGGTACTGCACGGCTCAAGCCGACCGACCCGAGCAGCCTGCCGGCCAATACGGCTTTGCGCGCATGGACATCCCCGTTCTCTGTCCCATCCTTTTCCGGAAAGGAACATTCATGTCTGCTGGCTACGGGCGGCTGATCTGGCGCAACGGCGTCCTCTTGCCGTGGGAGGAGGCCACCGTCCACATCAGCTCAGTGGGCCACGCCTCGGTCTCGGCCGCGTTCGAAGGCGTGCACGCGTACTGGAGCAGCTCGCGGGAGACGCTCCACGGCTTCCGGTTGCGCGACCACATGCAGCGCCTGCTCGAATCGCTGCGAATGAGCTGGATGGAGCCCGAGTTCGACGCGGACGCGCTCGTCACCGCGACGGTCGAACTCCTCGCGTCCTGGCAGACCACGGGCAAGGACCTGCACATCCGCCCGTGGGGCTTCGCCGCCGGAACGCATCGCCAGCAGATGGTGCCGCGCGGCACCCCGGCCGAGATCGCCATCGAGACCTGGGAGTTCGAGAGCAAGCTGGGCCAGGGCCACACCTGCACGCTCGCGGTCAGCTCGTGGCCGCGGTTCAACCACGGCGCCTCACCGGCGTCGATGAAGGTGTTCTCCAACTACCACAACGGCCGACTGGGCAACATCGACGCCAGAGCACGCGGGGCCGACTGGCCGGTCTTCCTCAACACCAACGGCCACGTCACCGAGTCGTCGGGGTCGTGCATCGCCCTGGTCAAACGCGGCCGGCTGGTCACCCCGACCCTGTCCGACGGTGTGCTGGACAGCATCACCCGACGCACGCTCATCCAGCTCGTCCAGGAGGAGCTCGGCCTCGACGTGGAGACCAGGCCGGTGGAGCGCACCGAGCTGTACCTCGCCGACGAGATCTTCCTCATGGGCACCTCGGCCGAGGTGCTGCCCGCCGTCGAGGTGGACGGCTTCCCGATCGGCGACGGCAAGACCGCGGGTGAGATCACGCAGACGATCGAGGCCCGCTACCACGACACCGTGCGAGCCGTGACCGGCAAGCACGACGAATGGCTGACCCCGGTGCACCTCGACCGAGCTCCTGGTGCGCCGTCGGTCCTGTCCCTCACTGGTTCGAGCGATGCCGGGAGTTCGAAGTGAAGCGTCTCGTCCATGCCGTCCTGGGCTGCGGCCGTGTCGCCCCCAACCACGTCGACGGCTTCTCCGTCCTGCCCGACGTGGAGGTGCGCTGGGCCTGCGACCGCGATCTGACGACCGCGGAGTCGCTGGCTCGTGCGCACGGCCTGCCGCGCGTCACGACGGACGTGCACGAGGTGCTGGCCGACCCGGAGGTGGACAGCGTCTCCGTCGCGACCGGGCACGCCACGCACCACGGGCTGGTCGCGGCGGCGCTCGAAGCGGGCAAGCACGTGCTCGTGGAGAAGCCGCTCGCCCTCGGCGCCGAGGACGGCGCGGCCCTGACGTCCCTCGCCGAGCGCGCCGGACGGGTGCTGTCGGTCGTCTCCCAGCACCGCTACGACCGTGTCGTCACCGCCGTCCGGGACTGGATCGGGGCCGGCCTGCTGGGCAGCCTCGTCTCGGGCGTGGTCAGCCTCCAGTGCGGCCGCGACGACGCGTACTACGCGGGCAGTGACTGGCGCGGCACCTACGCGGGTGAGGGCGGCTCGGCCCTGGTCAACCAGGGCTACCACGCGCTCGACGTGACCCGCTGGCTGACCGGCGGGCTCGCGGTGGTCGGCGCGGCCGCCGGGCACACCGCGCCGCGGGGCGGCATGGAGACCGAGGACACCCTCGCGGCTCTGCTACGCGGCCCGCAGGGCGCGCTCGTGACCTACCAGGTCACCGTGGCCAGCAGCATCACCTGGCGCACCCGCGTCGAGATCATCGGCACCGGAGGGTCGGTCCTGTTCGACCTCGACCACCCCGGGACCCTGCACGTGGCGGATGGCAACGAGGAGCTGCGCGCGGCGGCGGCAGAGCTCGCCTCGGCGGAGGTGGAGCAGGCTCCGCCGGGGATCGGCTACTACGGCATCTCCCACCGCCGGCAGATCGCGGATTTCGCGGCGGCCGTGCGGGACGGGCACAGGATGATCGCCGACGACCGGGCCGGGCTGGACACCCTGATCCTGCTCCAGGACATCTATCGTGCGGCCCGGCACGAGGTGGCGGCCCCCGTCCTGTCAGCGCTGGGGAGCTGAGTCACCGGCGGCGGACATCGTGGCCGCGGTCCGCGTCCAGCGTGCTGAACCGGCGACGGCGGAGGAATTCAATTCGTCAAGCAGTTTCTGGAAGCGAGTGAATGGGAGTCCGAAGCATGCTGCACGACGTCACCGACGCCACGCGCCGGTTTATCGGATTGCTGGACGCCGGCCAACGAGAAGACGCGATGCGCTCGGTCACCGACGATCTCAGGCACCGCTGGGGGTACGCCCCCGGCACACGACCTGGCCTGGTGCTCGGCGATCTGCGGCGAGACCAGCGCAAGGCGGTGCACGGCATGCTCACGACAGTGCTCAGTCCTCACGCCTACACGCAGGCCGCGGCGGTCATGGCGCTGGAAGACGTCCTCGACCACCGAGAGGGCGGGCACCGCGACCGTCACAGCGGCGACTACTGGACCATCCTCTTCGGCACCCCGGACGGCGACGAACCGTGGGGATGGCGAATCGAAGGCCACCACCTGTCGGTGAACGTCCTCGTCGCCGACGGCCGCGTCTCGGCGACACCGATCTTCCTCGGCGCGAACCCGGCCCGCGTCACCTACCGCGGCCGCGTCGTCGGCCAACCGATGCTGCTCGAAGAAGAACTCGCCCGCGAACTCCTCGACCGCATGGACCCGACCGCCCGCCGCCTCGCCGTCGTGTCGGACCTCACGCCACACGACATCCGCAGCGGCGACTCCCCGCGCATCAGCCCATCAGAACCGGTCGGCGTGACACCGGCGCAACTCAGCAGGCCCGCCGGCGAGCTGCTGTTCGACATCGTCCGCTTCTACCTCGACCGGCTCAGGCACGAACTCGCCGACGAGGAGTTCGCGCGGATCGACCGGGACCGCCTGCACTTCTCGTGGGAGGGCTCGCTGCGTCGCGGCGAAGGCCACTACTACCGCGTCCAGGGCCCGGAACTGCTCATCGAGTACGACAACACATTCAACGAGGCCAACCATATTCACACCGTCTGGCGTCGCCATTCGGGTGACTTCGGCGACGACCTCCTTGCCGCCCACTGCGACGCCTCACGGCACACTGTCGCCCTTGGAGTGGCCCAGAACGGTTGAGGAACCCGGGAGGAAACCGATGGAAGTCCGTCTGGACGGCCGCAGCGCCATCATCACAGGTGCCAGCAAGGGGCTTGGGCTGGCGATGGCCAAGGAATTCGCCGCCTCCGGTGCCAATGTGGCGATCCTGGCCCGCAATCCCGATACGCTGGCCGAAGCCAAGGCTGTCGCATCGGCCGGTGCTCAGGGACGGGTCGAAATCTTCAGATGCAACGTTTCCAAGGCCGCCGACATCCAGAATGCCCATGATGCGGTCCTCCGCGCGTTCGGGCAGGTCGACATCCTGATCAACAATGCCGGCCAGACCCGGTCCATGCCGTCGGACCAGATTACCGATGACATCTGGCAGGAAGACCTGGATCTGAAGGTTTTCGCGGCGATCCGCTTTACCCGGCTTGTCTGGCCGGGCATGAAGCAACGCAAATGGGGCCGGATCATCAACGTGCTCAACACCGGGGCCAAGACACCGCAGGCCAATGGTGCCCCCACGGTGGTGTCGCGGGCGGCCGGCATGGCGCTGATGAAGGTCCTCGCCGGTGAGGGCGCCCCGCATGGCATCCTGGTCAACGCCATGCTTGTCGGCCAGATCGTGTCGGATCAGATCGCGCGTCGTTACCAGGCCGAGGGCACGAACGTTTCATTCGAGGACTATGTTGCCAAGGCCGGCGCCACTATCCCGGTCGGCCGCATGGGCAAGGCCGAGGAGTTCGCCGCCATGGCCTGCTTCCTGTGCTCGGATCGGGCGGGCTTCACCGCCGGGACGGCGATCAATATGGACGGCGGCGCCTCGCCCGTGGTTTGAGGCCGCCGCGCGCCATGACTGACGGCCTCCGAGGTCAGGACTCCACCGGCGACCGGTGCGAACGCAGTCGCGAGGCGACGGCGCTCGAGATGGCCCGCTTGGCCCGCCCGACGTCGTCGGACCGCACGATGTCGTGCACCTTCACCAGGTCGCCGCCGGGCTCCAGACCGAGCCTGTCCGAGAACGTCTGACGGGCGTTGCCGAACACCCGTAGCGCCTGGGCACGATGACGGGTCAGGAGAAACGCCAGCATGAGCTGCTCGTGCAGGATCTCGTTGAGCGGATTCCGCGGCACTTGCTGAGTGAGGAAGCCGATTGCCTCGTGGTAGAGGCCGGCGCTGAGCTGTGCCCATGCGGTGAGTTCCACGCATTCGGTGCGCGACTGCCGCAGCCATGAATCGAACGAGCTGAGGATCGGTCCCGAATACACGCCCCCCACCAGGCTGCCCCGGTGCAGGGCGAGCGCGTTGCGCCATGCCCGCGCCGCCCCCTCGTGATCACCGTTGGCCATGCTGAGATGGCCGTCGGCCCGATACCGGCCGAACAACTGCACGTCCAGTTGCTGACCGCGGACAAGCATGGTGTAGCCGGGGAACTGGCTGTCGACGACCCCATTCCCGATCTGGTCCCTCAGCTTGGAGATGTAGACGTAGATGGCATCCCGGGCCCGCCGGGGCGGCTGGTGCCACACCTCGCCGATCAACTCCTCGACACTGACCACGCGGCCACTCCGGACCAGCAGGGTGGTCAGGATCACTGACAGGTTTCGCGACCGGATCGCGTGGGGGCGACCGTCGACGACGAGGCGGGGTGGGCCGAGGATCTCGAAGCGCAAGTCGTGGGTCATGGTTCACGCTCCTCCGGGATCGACGCAGGACCGGGGGTGCGTTCCGGCATGAAGTCTCCTCGGGTCCTCGCCGGTGTCGTTGCGGTGGCGCAGGATCCCGTCGACTCCCCGCAACGCGATACCGGGTGGCCGACGGACGGATCATGCTGGCCGCGGACGTGGGCAATTGGCTCCGCCCTGATGCGCCGACCAGCGAGGACCGGTTGTTCCGCCACGTCTATGGGCGCGGTGACCGCGGGACGGATCAGTTCGTGCCGGCCCGGCCGTACTCCTTGACGCGGTCACCGCGCTTGATCCCCCCCGTCGACGACCAGCTTGATCAACTCGATCCCCGGCGAGGCGGTGAACCAGGACAGCCGCGCCACGGTTCGTCCGAGCAGGTGGTGGAGAACTTGTCGACCCAACGGTCGGTGAACGCCCTCATTCGCCATTCCCCTCACGCCATCACTTCCGCGGCACACAGCGTCGCGCTGAATTCCTGAAGTCTCCACGACGCGTCTTACGGCCGTCTTGTCCGTCGGCTTGTCCAACGCCTTGTTCACCGCCTTGTCCAACTCCTTGTAGGGATCACGCAGTCAGCTTCCAGGCGTTTACGTGATCGGCCGGTTGAACAGTAGCCGCCGCGGGAATCAAGCCGGCCGCAAGAGCCCCGTAAGGAGTTGGACAAGCCCGCGGACAAGACAACCGCAAGGAGCGTGGGGGAGACTTCCGGGACTGGCACCACGCACGGATCGACCACGCCGTATCGACCATGGCGACGGAATCTGTTTCCCTGGCCCTGAATCCCATCGCCGCTTATTCCTTTGAGATGTGGGGGATCCTCGGCCGTACGCGACGTCATCGAGACACATTTCACCGTGGAAACGCCCGGATACCGTCCCGCCCTCGGCAAGGAGTTCGCGCCTTGAAGCTGCCTCCGTCCGAACCACCCGCGACCTCGTCCACCCTCCTTCTGGTCGGATCCGGGTCCCGCCTCCGTCAAGGACACCTGCTGTCCCATCTGGCCGCCGCCGCTGACGTGGTCCTCCTCGACACCGTGGCTCCGACCTGGCAGAAGCCCTGGCTCAAGGGCGCGGAGGCGTACGACCCCCGGGACACGCCGTTCCCCGTGGAGCAGGCCCGCCGGCTGTGCCGGGACCACCACGTGCGGGCCGTCGTCGCCTACAACGAGTCGGAAATCCTCCTGGCGGCCGAACTCGCCGCGACGCTCGGGCTGCCCGGCCTGCCCGTCGAGGCGGCGCGGATCAGCAGGGACAAGCACCGGCAGCGCGAGCTGCTCAACCGCACGGGTCTGTCGCCCACCGCGTCCGTCCTCGTACACGACGTCCACGAGGGGCTGCGGGCCGCCGCCGACATCGGCTACCCCGTCGTGGTCAAGCCGCGCGGCCTGTCCGGAAGCCTCGGTGTCGGCCGCGTCGCCGACCCGGCGGACTTCACCCGGTTCTTCGAACTGGCCGCGGGAGTCGACAAGATGGACCTGGCCAGCGATGGTGTCCTCGTCGAGGAGTGCGTGACGGGGACCGAGTTCCTGGTCGACGTCTGGAGCAGCGGGGGAACGGCCGAGGTCGTCTACTGCGGTCGGAAGTACATGGCGCACGACCCGTACCCGATCGACACCGGGCACATCATGGGCGAGGGCGCGCTTCCCGCAGCGGAGTACGCCGCCGGCCTCGCCCTGGCCCGGGAGGCCGTCCTGGCCGCCGGCATCGACCGCACGATCGCCAACCTGGACGTCGTGCTGACGCCCCGCGGCCCCCGCGTCATGGAGATCAACGGGCGCCCCGCCGGGGACCTGGCCTCTGTGATCGCCCACCTCGGCACCGGTCTGAGCGTCGGCGGCCTGCTGGCGGACGCGGCTCTCGGGCGCCCGCTGCGCGCCGAGCCCGCTCCGGGCCGCGCCGCCGGCATCAAGTTCCTCTACCCCGCCCGCCGGCAGCGCTTCGAAGGGCTGGCCGAGGCACCGGAGCTGAGGGCACAGCCGTGGCTCCACGAGGTCGGTGAACTGCCCGAACGCGGCGCCGTGGTGGAGCCTCCGCCCGAGGACTTTTTCGGCCGGGCCGGGTGGGTGATCGCGGAGGGCACCCACGCCGATCAGGTCCACGAACGCCTCACCGAGGCCGAACGCGCCCTGACCGTCCAGGGGCCCTATGTGTGACCTACGAAGGGAGTGCGCGATGAAGGAAATTCAGGCTGCCATCAGGTCGATCATCGTGAACGACTTGTTCTGCGAGATCCCCGAATCCGAGATAGGAGTCGACGACGGCCTGCGGAACGTACTGGCACTCGACTCACTCGGCTTCCTCGAGTTGCGTGTCATCTGCGAGCAGCAGTTCGACATCGAGATCTCCGAGGACGACTTCACTCCCGAGAACTTCACCAGCATCCGATCCATCTCCGACCTGGTTCTCCGCCTGCGTGAGACCCAGCTCGAAACGACCTGAGCCTATGGCGTCCGCACAGGACCTCCCGCGAAGCGAGCTGCCTGATATGACTCACGGACATGACAGCGAAACGATCGAGTCCTGGTTCGACCGCACGATGCACATGGACCAGTACGGAACGCGGCTTCCGTTCGGCAGCCTCGGCGCCAAGGGGCTGACTCACCGCTTCGTGGAGCTGAGCGGTGCCGACCGGGGGCGGGAGCTGAACGTCCTCGACGCGAGCGGTGGTTATGCCAGCGCGTGTCTGGGGGCCGGCTCACCGGTGGTCGGCGCGGCTCTCTCCCGCGCCGTGGAGGAGGCGGGCTATGTCACCGACGAGATCCACTCGTGGGAACGCTCGAAACTGCTCGAACTCCTCTTCCGCGGGGACGGGTTGTGGGCCGAGCAGTTTCCGGCCGACGAGTACCACGTCGCCGGTCGCAATTCCGGGTCGGAGGGAATGGAGATGGCGCTGCGGCTGGCGCTGGAATCCCGCTTCGACCACCGTCGCCTACGGCCCGCGGAAGGGCGGGGACATCGGGACATCGTTCTCGCCTTCGAGGGGGCGTGGCACGGCTGGACCGGTGGGTTGCTCCCGCTGCTGAACAAGAGGCACTACCGGATCGGACTGCCCTCCGTGGCACCGGAACCGTACGGCTTCACCGTCCGGCACATCCCGTTCGGGCAGTTCGACGCGGCCCGCGAATTCTTCGCACACCACGGTGACCGCGTACTCGCGGTGGTGATCGAACCCGTTCAGGGCGACGCCGGAATCATCGTGCCGCCCGCCGGCTATCTGCGCGAAGTCGCCCGGTTGTGCACGGACAGCGGGGCCCTCCTCGTGGCGGACGAGGTGCTCACCTTCGCCAAGACGGGCCAGTACTTCGGCATGGCCGACGAGAACGGGCCGATTCCGACCGATGTCTCCGTGGTGGGCAAGAGCCTCGGCATGGGCGTGCTGTCCACGTCCATGGTCATCGCCCGCCGAAACCTGACCGTACGGGCCACCGGCGCCATTTCCACCTCGGACCTTCGCCCCCTCACCTGCGCGGTGATCCGAGCGGGCCTCGAACACATCCAGGCCGAGGGAATGGTGGAGAAGTCACGGGGCCTGGGTGAGCACGTGGCCAAGCGGCTGGACGAGGAACTCGTCACCGTCTTCCCGGAGCTCTACACCGAGAGCCGAGGATCCGGCGTCATGCACGGCGTCGAGCTGACGCAACGCGTGGCCGACCGATTGGGCGAATTCCGCGAGACGATGATCCGCAGCGGTGTGTTCGTCGAATTCATGGGCGGCGCGGGTCGGCGTTCGGGCGGCCTGCGCTACATCTTCCCGACCATGCGGGTCGCCCCTCCCATCATCTCCACCCTCGCGGACGCGGACGCGATCGTGGAGCGTCTGGCGGCCGGTTCCCGCTCCTTTCTCGAGGTATCCGCGTGACCGCCGTGGAACCCGTACCGCGGGAATGGGCGGAGGTCCGTCGACGCGTGGAGCACGTCGACACCGACGCGTCCGGTGTCGTGCACTTCTCCCGATACTCCTCCTGGCTCGAAACCGCGGTGCTGGAGAATCTGGATCGCCTCGGCGCCGGGCTCGACGCCCTGGCTCGCGCGAACCTGGAACTGGCCGTCGTGGAACTGCGCATGCTCTACCACGCGCCGGCCCGCTTCCTGGACCACGTCCGCGTCAGAGCCCGTGTCGAACGAGTCGGGCCCGCGCGCGTCCAGGTCTCCGGGGAGATCTCGCGGGAGAACCCCGGCGACGTGCCGCGGTGCGCGTCCGGGAGCCTGCTGCTCGGCGCGGTGGACCGGTCGACCGGAGCACCCTCCCTGCTCCCCGAAAATGTCAGGACCACACTGAAGGAGTGCACTGTCCGTGCAGAGGGTTGATTCCGCCCAGACGACAGAGCCGACGGCGAAGCGGGCCATGGGCTTCACGGAGCTCAAGAGCTGGCTTCGCCACCGCCACCCGATGGTGTATCTGGACCGGATCCTCGACTACGAGCCCGGGGTCCGGCTCCGGAGCAGCCTGTCGGTCTCCGGGACCATGGACGTGATCGCGGGACACTTCCCGGACCGGGCCGTCTTCCCCGCCAGCCATCTGACCCAGGCGTTCGCCCAGTCGGGCATCATCCTCTACCAGCTCAGCACCTCCCGCCTCACCGACGACGAGATCACCCTCATCGGCTCGGTGAAGGCGCGCTTCACCCGCGTCGTGGTCCCGGGCGACCGCGTGATCTTCGATGTGCGGAGTGACCGCCTCAGGGGCAACACCTTCAGCTTCTCCTGTCGGGCGACCGTGGACGACCACCTCGTCGCGGCGTTCAAGGGCACGCTGGTGCGGTCCAGGATCGCGGACTTGGGCGAGCAGTTGTGGTGACGTCCAGTTCACGTCCGGCACCGACGTCAACTCCCGCGTCGGCGCGGGAGAACGCGGACGTGTGGGTCACGGGCATGGGGTGGGCGACCGCGCTCGGATGCGGGCTGGAGGAGGTCTGGAGCGCTCTGCTGCACGGCCGTACCGGTGTCGACGCGGTCCCCTCCGAGCACCGCTTGCGCAACGGCGACGCCGCGGTCGTCCGCGACCTTCCGCTGTCCATGACCCCGGTCGAACGCCAGCACCTCCTCACCCGGGACACCCTGGCCGCCGCGGTGCGCGACGCCGGACTCGAACTCACCGACGCGCGCCTGCGGCCCGTGCTGGGCACCAGCTACGGACCACACCTGGACACGGTCGGCGTACCGGCCCTCGACCGCTGGGCCGCCGATGCCGTACGGGCACTGGGCATCGCGAAGGCCCCGCTCTCGGTGACGACCGCCTGCTCCTCCGGCTCCGACAGCCTCCTGGTCGGCGCGGAACTCATCCGCAGCGGTGCGGAGGACCTCTGCGTCTGCGGAGGAGCGGACGTCCTCACCCCGGCCAAGAGACTCGGGCACTCGGCGCTCGGCACCATGTCGCCCACCGCGCTCCGCGCCTTCGACGCCGACAACGACGGCACGATCCTGGGGGAGGGCGCGGCGTTCCTCGTCCTGGAATCCGGCCGGTCGGCCCGTGCGCGCGGGGCTCGGGCGCACGGTTTCCTCGTCGGCACCGGCTCGGCCAATGACGCGGTGAGCCCCGCGGCCCCCGACGCGACCGGTGACAGCGTCGTACGGGCTGTCGGCAAGGCGCTGCGCGGCGCGGCCCGTGGTGCGGCGGAGGTGAACGTGGTCAACGCCCACGGCTCCGGCACTCCCGCCAACGACGCGGTCGAATCCGTCAGTTACACAAGACTGTTCGGCACCGGCGGCCAGGCGCCAGGCGCCCCTACGGTGTTCGCCACCAAGGGGGCGTTCGGCCACACCCTCGGGGCGACCGGTGCGATCGAGGCCATCACCGTACTGCTGGCTCTCCGTGACCGCACGGTGCCACCGGTCCACGGCCTCACCACGCTCCGTCCGGACTTTCCGCTGCCGGTGCCGAAAAGCCGGCCCGCCGCGTTCACCGGCCGACTCGGGCTGAGCGTGACCCTCGGATTCGGCGGCTTCAACACCTGCCTGGCCTTTGAGGGGACACCATGAACGCCTTCCCGGCCTTCGGGCCGTACACCATCTGCCCGCCGGACACGGCGGACGTCGCCGTCGTGGGCCACGGGGACGCCTGGCGGGAGCAGTTGACGGCTGTCCGCAGCCGTATCCCGTCCCTGTACGCCGACCCGCTGGCCTGGCTGGTCGCGGACGCGGTCGAGAACGCGCTGTCGGAGTGCGCCGCCGATGTCCTGGCCTGCCGCGAAGACGTCGCCGTGATCCTGGTGAGCGCGCACTGCACGCTGCACACCATGGACGCGGTGGCGCGTTCGCTTCCCGCCCCACGCGTGTCCCCGCTGCGCTTCGCGGGCGCGAGCCCGGGCAGCGCGGGAAGTCTGCTCTGCCTGCTGCACGGCTTCAAGGGATCGTCCCTGACGTTCTCGATGACACCCGAGGACGGTCTGCCCGCCGCGCGTACGGTCGCCCGTTCATGGCTGCGCTCCGGTGCCGCCCCCTACGTGGTGCTCTGCGCCCACCAGGTGCACGAGGGACAGGGGCACTCGGTGCGCTGTGCCGTGCTGGCCCCCGCGGTCGGCGTCGCACACGCCGGGGATGTGGGCCGTGTCACGGCGGGCCGGGAGTGAGCGCCATGCCGACGGACTCCCTTCCGGACGCGGACGTGATCGAGACGTTCCTCGGCAGCACGGTGGACGTGCACGGGCACGGCCCGCCCCGACCTCTGGCGGCCGCGCTCGACGACCTCGCCGGGACGGTCGTGGGCGCGGGGGACCCCGTCCTGATCGCCATGCCCAACGGTACGTCCCTCCTGACGGCCTTCTTCGCGGTGCTCCTCCACGGTGGCGTGCCCGTTCCCCTGGCACCGGCGTCGAGTTCCGCCCGTATCACCGAAGTGGCCCGCCGGCTCGGCGCACGTGCCCTCATCGCGCCGAGAGTTGACGCACGGCGCTACGGTGCGGCGCCCCCGCGCCCGTTCGGGGACGCCGATCTGCTGCTCCTGCCGTGGAGCGAACGGCGGCACCACTCCCGTGGTGAGGTCATCCTGATGACCTCGGGCACCTCCGGTATCGCCAGTGGGTGCCTGCACGCCTTCGACTCGCTGCTGGAGAACGCGGCACGGCACGCGAACGCCGTCGGCCAGCGGGAGGGCGACACGGTGCTGCTCAACCTTCCGCTGCACTACTCGTACGCTCTCGTGGCGCAGGCCCTCGCCGCGCTGGTCCGCGGCTCACGCCTCGTCATCACGGGTCCGCCGTTCACTCCGCGGACCTACGTCGAGGCGCTGCGGACCCACCAGGTCGCCCTCTCGTCCCTGACCCCGGCCGCGGTCGCACGGTTCATCGAGCAGGACTTCGCCCTGCCGGGCACACTGCGCACCCTGACCGTGGGCGGAGACCGGCTGCCACCGGCCCACGTGCAGCGGCTGCTGGCGTCCGGGCCTGGACTCGAGCTCTACCTCACGTACGGCCTCACCGAGGCCGGCCCGCGGGTCACCACTCTGGCGGCGCACCGCGAGCCGCCCCACCGGTACGCGTCCAGCGGCCTTCCGCTGCACGGAGTCCGTACGCGGCTGCGGCCGTCCGGTCTCGCCGACGGCTCCCAGGAACTCCTGGTGGAATCCAGCACGGTGCTCCGCCGCAGGGTGCCGGACGACCAGAGCAGTCCGCTGGTCGCACCGGGGACCATCGCCACCGGCGACCTGTTCACCATCGACGAGGACGGATACCACTACATCCAGGGCAGGCTCTCCGACTCCGTCATCGTCAACGGCGAGAAGGTCTGGCTCCCTTCGGTCCGCGCCGCCGCCGAGGCCATCCCGGGCGTGCGCCGGTCCACGAGCCGGGTGCACGCGGAGAACGGCGAGCACCGCTACGAGCTCGACGTGTACGTGGACCAACCGAGTCCGGCGCTGGCGGCGGACATCAAGCGGACCCTCTACCGCCTTCTGCTCCGCAACGAGCGACCGCACCGCATCACCGTACGGCGGGCGCGGACCACCGACTGGCACAAGTGACAGCGTCCATGCGCCGGTTCGGGGCCGGGTCATGGGCCCGTACGGGATCGTGGTGCGGCAGCCGGCGACGGCGTCTCCGCTCCACGGGGACCTCTGCGGACCACGTCCCGCTGAACGCCCGCTTCGGCGCACACGACGGGCCTTGGGTCACCGCGACGCCCACGCCTTTTCGGCGGGCTGGACGGTGTCCTCGCGCGGGGTGGTCCTCCGGGTGCGGAAGGACCACAGGACGTACAGGGCCAGGCAGTAGCCGAGGAGTTGGACGGAGAGATAGCTCCCCCTCCCGCCGCTCTCCACGACGGGAAGCAGCACCAGGGGCGCGACGAACATGCCGAGGCCGTGCGCGAGCGACGTGGCGGCGGCATAGCCCTCCACCGCGCCCGGCGGAGCGGTCCGGGTGACGAGCGGTTGGACGCTGGGGGCGATGAGGCACTGCCCGATGGAGAACACGAGGCCGAACAGGACTCCCAGCAGCAGTCGGCCACGCGGCGCGGGGACCAGCAGGGCGCCCGCCAGGAAGGCCAGCGCCGCCATCCAGGCCACGATCGCCACCGACAGGGCACTCGTGTAGCCGACGCGTTCGACGACGCGCAGGGCGAGCCCCTGAAAGACGATGATTCCGGCGGTGTTGCACGCGATGACGACGCTGATCGCCACCACCGAGAGGTGCGCGTCGCGCAGTACGGCGGGCACCACGGACTCGAACTGGCCGAGTCCGAAGATCACGAGGGCCGACTGGAGCACCAGCAGACGCAGGAACACGGGATCGCGCAGGGCGGCGGAGCGCCTGCCCGGCGTGGCGGCGGCCTCGGTGTCGGTGTCGGTGGCGCTGGACACCGTGCCCCGTGGCTCCACGTGTGTCCGCCCGAGGCGGACCAGCATCACCCCGTACACCAGGTAGCTGACGGCGTTGGCCGCCAGGCACACGGTGTAGCCGTCGTCACCGAGCCGCTGGACGGCCTGGCCGCCCAGCAGCGAACCGGCCGTCATCATCAGCGCGGACGCGCGGTGTTGGCCGGACAGCACACGGCTGAACGCCGAGTCGCCGAACGCCCTGGTCAGTAATGGGGTCTGGACCGCGTAGTAGATGCCCGTGCCCGCACCGGACAGGCAGGCGGCGGGCACCGTGGCCGCCATCGAGTCCGCCGCCGTGAGCCAGGTCGCGCCCGCGGCCTGGAGGACGGTGGCGGCGACCGCGGTCGGGCCGGGTCCCCGGAGGCGGCCGATCCAGGCGGCGAACGGATTGACCACGAGCCCGGAGAGCGCGAACAGCGCGAAGTAGAGGGAGACGCCCGAGGTGGACACGCCGAGCGTCTCCCGCAGGTAGGCCACGATGAGGGGCAGCATCAGACCGCTGCCGAACGCGGTGGCGCTCCAGCCGGTCAGGAACCCCCCGTAGCCGGGCAATGACGCGCGTGTGGATGTGGGCCCATGGGCAGGGGGCATACGGAGATATCCAAACCGAGGCAGAACAAGACAAGTGGGACCATATCCTGCCGGTCTGACGGTCCGTCGGGCCCCTGACGCTGATCGCCAAAAGGCGGCCAAGGACGTGGGGCAAGCGGATACGGACCTGGCGGGAAGGGTAACAAACCACGGTAACGACGAAGCACGGCGGGAGAGTTATGAGTGAGCTGCGACGTGCGCGTTCCGCCCAGGGCTTGAGGATGCGGGTCTTCGGGACGATGGCCGCCTTACACGGGACGCGGGAACTGTCGTTAGGCGCTCCGCGCCATCGGGCGCTGCTGGGACTCCTGATGGTGCGGCTGAACCAGGTCGTCCCCGTCCCCCAGCTCATCGAGGAGTTGTGGGGTGACCGTCCGCCCCGGCGCCCAACGGCCGCCCTGCACACGTACATCTGCCATCTGCGTCGTGCGCTCAGCTTCGGCGCGAGGCCGGGAGGCCCGTCGATGCTGGTGCGCCACCAGGCGCCCGGCTACGTCCTCGCCCTCGATCCGGACCAGGTCGACGCCCACCGGTTCGAGCGGTTGGTGATCCAGGCACGGCGCGACATGGCGGCCCAGGACCACCGGGTGGCGCAGGACCGGCTCAGCGCCGCACTGGCGTTGTGGCGGGGCACCCCCTACCTGGAGCTCGTCGACTACGAGCCGATGGCCGAGGAGAGCGCCCGGCTGGAGCAGGCGCGGTTGACCGCCGTGGAGTTGCACGCCGAGGCGTCCCTCGAGCTCGGGGAGAACGACGCCGTCGTGGCGCGGCTCCATCCGGAGGCCCAGCGGCACCCGACGCGCGAATGCCTGATCGCGTATCTGATGACCGGTCTGTACCGGCTGGGCCGGCAGGCCGACGCGCTGCGGCTGTTCGAGCGGACGCGTGCGCACCTGGCGGAGGAGCTGGGGGTGGACGCCGGCGTCGAACTCCAGCGGATCCACGCCGCCATACTCCGGCATGAGCTGCCGTTCGGCGACCGTGCCGCCACGCGTGTGGAGGTGACCGCGGGCGAGGACCGGGCTGACGCGCCGGCCCCACCGCAGGCCGAACACCCCACGGGTGGCGGCCACGAGGACGTGGTGACGTGCGGCGCGCGGAAGGCCCGGTCGCCCCTCTCCCATGAGCGGGCGGAGCCGGGCGCCGGGGCCGCGGTTCCGCACACTGCCGGCGTCCCGCACAGTGCCGGCGTCCCGCACAGTGCCGGGGTTCCCCATCCCCTGACATCGTTGCCATTTGTCGGCCGCACCTATGAGCTGGCCGTGCTCGGCGCCTGGGCGGACGCGGCCCTCTCCGGCGAGGGCGGTCTGGCCGCGGTGACGGGTCAATCCGGGATCGGCAAGACCGAGTTGACGATGGAAGTCACGCGTGGGGCGCAGGAGGCCGGGCACGAAGTGATCGGCGTCTCCTGCCGCGGGAAGGACGGTCCGGCGTACGGGGTGTGGGCCCGGATACTGCGACAGCTCTCCCACACACGCCCCGATGCCTTCCGTACGGTCAGCGCACGGTACAGCCGTCTGCTCGGCGGCCTCCTGTCCGACGTGCCGTCAGACGCGGCGGAGGACGTGCAACCGCCGCTCCAGGCGCCCTTTCTCGTCGAGGACGCCGTGTGCGCCATCCTCGTACCGCTGGCCCGGCAGAAGCCGTTCCTGCTGGTGCTGGACGATCTGCAGTCGGCCGACTACTCCTCCCTGAACCTGCTGCACCTGCTCACGTGCCGGTTGCCCGAGGTGCCGCTGGGCGTCCTGGTGGCCAGCGCCGACCCGCGCCCGGCGTCCGAGAGCACACCGCAGACGGCGCTGGACCATCTGCTCGGCAGCGCCCGGACGTTGACTCTGCGGTTGGGCGGCCTCTCCGAGCAGGCGGTCGCCACCCTGGTGGCCACTCACGTCGACGCCGACGTCGACGCCGAGGCGACGCTGGAGCTGCACAAGCGCAGCGGGGGCAGCCCGTACGCGCTGCGTCGGCTGTTGTCGCTGGCATGAGGATGCCCGCGCCCAGGGCGCTGAGGGCCGTCTGCACGATCGCCCGCAGATCGAGGTGGAGATACCGCTGACTGGTCATCAGCGAGCCATGTCCGGCGGGGACGCGTAGCACATACAAGGGGATTCCCGCGTCGGCCATCCAGGTCAGCCCCGTATGCCGCAGATCGTGGCGGCGCAGATGCTCCAGGCCGAGCGAGGTGACGACCTCGTCCCGGTGGGTGGCGGAAGTCGGCTATTGGCCTGGGTGAGCGATCCATTCGTGCCACCTGCCGGCGAGGACGATCTCAGTGAGCCTGTGGTAGCCCGCGCTGCCCGGGTGGGCACCGTCGCCGGCCAGCGCTTCCCTCGTCCAGGCAGGGTCACTGGCAAGGGCCTGGGTCGTGGCGATGAACGGGACGTGCCGCGAACGGCAGAGAGCGGCCATCTCCTCGGCCAGTCGCGAGGTCCGTCGCAGATGGCCTTCACCTGCGTCGACGACGGGCGGGGGACCTACGACCAGCGCACCGATCGCCCGCTGCCCGCACCCGTCGAGGAGCGAGGCCAGGTTGTCCACACACCGGGAGTGAGCAACGCGGACCTTGCCTTCCTCCTCAACCATGTCGTTGCTGCCGAAGGAGACGACCAGCCGATTGTCGGCATCGGGCAGTGTGCGCGGTGCGACCTCCTGCCAACAGCGGCGCAGGACATCCTCGGAGGTGTCGCGCCGGATCCCGAGATTGAAAGCCGTGACATCACCGCGGGTGGCCTGGAGTACCCGGCCAACCCAACCCCGGTGCTCCGGATCACCGATGCCCTGGACAAAGGAGTCGCCGATGAAGCACATGCGTAGATCCCTGCTCATCGGGTCAACCCTACGGCTGGCCCGATGGCGGTGAGTGCCAGGACGGAGGAAGTGCGTGTCAGGGCCCACGCCGAGGCGCTACTTACGGCTACCTCGGTAAGTGGCCGTACGTGGGGAGTTGAGGTGGCCGCTGTTACCGAGAGCTCAAACGCGCGATGTTCCTCTCCGCGTTCGCCGCCCTCCACGATCCCGCCTCCCGCACTCACTACGACCGCTGAGGGTCGCCGCGGGCAGCGCAGAAGTTGAGATCCGTTCGATCTTGTTTGCACTGGCTGGAACAATGCGGTGAATTGCTGCTGGCATTGACTGTTTATGTTGCTTTTGGTCCTCTTGCCTGCGCACCGCGTCAGATATCGGATTCGCCGCACCGACTACTCCACCGACCCAATTATCTGGACCGAGGTGGGCAGGTCACCCTGCTGCACGCAGTGCCGAGGTCCGCGGCAGAGCGGTCCTCCAGACCGTGCTGCTCCCGCCGATCGAACGTACCCGGGTCCCCGGCTCGCCCGCCGGGATCCACCCACCCCCAACCCCCCACTCCCCACCGGAGGCATCCATGCGTGTGCTCTCCCGTCTGCTGTTCGCCGTATCCCTCCTGCTGCCCCCGCTCGGCGTTCCCCTGCTCACCGCGGGCCCCGCCCAGGCCGTGGGCAACGGCGTGGCCCTCACCCCACCGATGGGCTGGAATAGCTGGAACACCTTCGGCTGCAACGCAACCGAGCAAATCGTCAAGGACACCGCCGACTTCATGGCATCCAGCGGCATGCGCGACGCCGGCTACCAGTACCTCACGATCGACGACTGCTGGATGGAACGGTCCCGCGACTCCGAAGGGCGCCTCGTCCCCGATGCGGCCAAGTACCCCCACGGCCTGGCCGAACTCGCCGCGTACGTACATGGCAAGGGCCTGAAGTTCGGCGTCTACGAGAGCCCGACGTACCACACGTGTCAGGGCTTCCCCGGAAGTCTTGGTTATGAGCAGAAGGACGCCGACACCTTCGCCTCGTGGGGCGTGGACTTCCTTAAATACGACAACTGCACCGCCAGCGACCCCAATCAGCGGCCCGGCGACGAAAAGCTGCCGCTGGAAACCCGGGACAGCACCATGCGCGACGCCCTCGGGCGGACCGGCCGTCCGATCGTCTTCAGCCTCTCGCTCCAGCCCGCGGCCCAAGGCGAGTCTCCTTGGGAATGGGGCAAGGGCGTGGCCAACATGTGGCGCATCGACGGGGACCGGGACGCCTCCTTCGACGGCCTCAAGCGACTCATCCACACCGACCTGGACAAGGCGAAGTGGGCTGGTCCCGGCGGATGGAACGACATCGACATGCTGGGGACCGGAAACTACGCTTTCGCGTCGGGTTCCAACGACCCGAACAAGCGCCTGACCTATGACCAGGAGAAGTCCGAGCTTTCGGTCGCCGCCGTGCTCGCGGCCCCGCTGATCTCGGGTGCCGACCTGCGTACCCCCGCGGCCGCCGGCAGTTCCGGCTTCCCCATCAGCGACCAGGACCTGAGCGTCTACCTCAACAAGGACGTCGTCGCCGTCAATCAGGACAGCCGTGGCGAACAGGGCACGGCGGTCACCACCGAGAACGGCCTGAACGTGCTGCGTCGCCCCCTGGCCAACGGCGACGTCGCCGTGGCCCTGTTCAACGAAACGCCCTCCCAGGCCGTCATCTCCACCACCGCGGCGGCCGTCGGCCTCCCGACGAGCAGCGCCGGCTACAACCTCAACGACCTATGGGCGCACACCAGCCATGTCAGCACCGACGGCACCATCGGTGCCACCGTTCCGGCCGGCGGCACCGTGCTCTACCGGGTGAGCCCGCGGACCCCCGGCCACGGGCCCGACGAATGAGCCTCGATCCACCAGGTGAAATCCGCTCATCGGCTTCGGGGGGATGGTCCTTCGGAAGCGAGGGTAGGAGCACAGCGTGTGCTCGCCGGTCGCCATGAGTGAGTGCGGAGGCGGGCTGCCTGCGGCACCGACGCCGCAGGCAGCCAGGTGCCTGACCGGTCGGCCAGGGCCGACTTGTTGATTGTTGCGCATCCGGGCGCGGCTGTCACTGACAGTGCTCGATGCTCTGGTGGAGACCTCTCCGGCCGTAGGGCGCGATGACGTCCTGGCGGTGGAATAATTGTTCGGGACGGAGGGTCGAGGCATGGAATCACGAGCCTTCGGGCAATCGCGCCGCTCTGCTCCTGATGGCGGAGTCCACCTGGTTCCACCGGAAGCAACCGTGCCGTCCGAATTCGAAGGCGCTGCCGCTGTTGCGCTGGATGCTGACGGAACGATCACCGGCTGGTCTGTGGAGGCCGAGCGTCTTCTGGGATATTCGGCAGGGGAGATGGTGGGCCGATCGGTGACGGCCTTGCTGGCCGATCCGGCGGCGCCGCCTGTCGGCCTCCCGACTCCGGAGAACTGGACGGGTGTAGTCACGGTCTGCCGTGCTGATGACGAGCAGGTGCAACTCGGGGTTCGGCTCTGGACCGTACAGGGGCCCGGAGGAACCGGCCCGGGGGCGATCGCGGTCGGTTACGACCTGTCCGAGATGCCTTGGTGGGAGGCGAACCGCCCGTTGCTGGAGCGTCTCCTGGCCCGTTCACCCATCGGCATGGGCGTTCTCGATACCGAGCTGCGGTACGTGTGGGCCAACGACGAACTCGAGCGGCTCGGCGGTGTTCCGCTGGCCGAGCGCCTGGGGCGTACTCCGCATGAGGTCCAGCCAATGCTGGATCCGGACTCCGCCGAGGCGGTCATGCGGCGGGTCCTTGAGACTGGCGAACCCGTCCTTGATTTCGAGTTCGCCGGCCGTGTCCGGAAGGCCCCGCATCAGCATCACGCCGCGGCGGCCTCCGTCTTCCGCATCCAGGATGCGGCCGACCGGGTGTTGGGCATCTGCTTCATGGTCATCGATGCCACCGACCGCTGGCGCTCCCGGGAACGCCTCGCCTTGTTGAGCGAGGCGGGAGAGCGCGTCGGTAACACCTTGGACATCTTGCACACGGCGCAGGAACTCGCCGATGTCGCCGTGCCTCGGCTCGCCGACTTTGTCACCGTCGACCTGTTCGAGCCGGTGATCCAGGGGCAGGAGCCTACCCCGCAGTCGCCACGTCGCGCCCGCACACTCCGTCGTGCGGCACAGCAGTCCGTCCGCCCCGGTGCCCCCGAATCGGTCGCCCGCATCGGCCAGGAGACCAGCTATGCCCCCGGCTCGCCTGTCGGACGCTGTCTTGAGGACGGCAAAGCCCACCTTGAAGCCACACTGGAGCCCGCTGACAGCCCATGGATCCCTGATGATCCCGAACGAGCCGCCAAAGTCGCGGAGTTCGGCCTCCACTCCTACATGAGCGTGCCGATCCGTGCCCGGCAGACGACCCTGGGCGTAGTTGGCTTCCTGCGCTGGCAGCGTTCGGACCCGTTCGAGGAAGAGGACCTGGAACTGGCCAAAGAGGTCGTCGCCCGAGGTGCGTTGTGCATCGACAATGCCCGCCGCTACACCAGGGAGCACACCGGAGCACTCGCACTTCAGCGCAGCTTGCTTCCCCGGGAGACAAGCGGATCCGCGGAACTGGATGTTGCCACCCGTTACCTCCCCGCCGGTTCCAAGGAGGGTGTCGGCGGTGACTGGTTCGACGTGATTCCCCTCTCGGGGGCTCGGATCGGCCTGGTGGTCGGAGACGTGGTCGGCCACGGAGTGAACGCCGCAGCCACGATGGGCCGGCTGCGCACCGCCGTGCGGGCGCTCGCGGACATGGATCTGCCTCCGGACGAGCTGCTGGCCCACCTCGATGACCTGGTGACCCGCTTCATCGATGAGGACAGCTCGGGGGACCGCTCCGCGAGCAATGCCCTGCTGGGCTCTAGCTGTCTGGTCATGAACCTCGATCCGGTCGCCCAGCGGTGCACAATGGCCCGCGCAGGACACCCGCCACCCGCGCTCGTCGGCCCGGACGGCACCGTACGATTCATGGAAATGCCCGCAGGACCGCCCCTCGGACTCGGCTACCTGCCATTCGAGACCACAGAGATCGACGTGCCACACGGCAGCCTGCTCGTCCTGTACACCGACGGACTCGTGGCGGGCCCTGAACAGGACATGGAAGCCGGCCAGCACAAGCTGAGCGGGATACTCGGCCGCGGCGGAGACGACCCCGAAGCCGTCTGCGACGATGTCGTCGCAGAGCTCGTCCCTGCCAAGCCCCGCGACGACATCGCCCTGATGGTGGCCCGTGCCTGCGCGGTCCCCCAGGACCGAGTGGCTGTCATAGAGCTGGACTCCGACCCTGCCGTCGTCGCCTCGACCCGTGCCGAAGTGGACCGGCAACTGGCCGATTGGGGGCTGGACGACTTGGCCTTCTCCACTGAGCTGATCGTCAGCGAACTGGTCACCAACGCTATCCGCTATGCGACCGGACCGCTCAGGCTGCGTCTGATCCGGCAGTCCGTGCTGATCTGCGAAGTCGTGGACGGCAGCAGCACGTCACCGCACCTGCGGCATGCTCGCACCACGGATGAGGGCGGTCGCGGCCTGTTCCTCGTGGCACAGCTCAGCAAGCGCTGGGGCACCCGGTACCTCCCGACCGGGAAGATCATCTGGTCGGAGCAGGAGCTTGCCGCCGCGTAGTCCTCGACGGGACCGTCCGCTTTACGCGACGCCACAGACCGTGACCGGCACCGCCGGAGGGTGTCCTGATCAGGACGGCGGAGCACATCGATCGCGGACAGATACTGCCCGAGGAGGAGGACCGGTGCACCCGCCGGCTCCGGGATGGCGCACGGGCCCGCGGCGCGGGACAGTCCGTATCACCACGACCGGCATGCTGCCTCAAAACCTTGAGTCGGGCCTCGTTGCGGCTCACCTCGAGCCGTGACCACCCCAAGCTCGTTTCGGCGTTGGTGACCCGCATGGATGGATCGAGGCTTAATCCGCCTTGAGGGCGCGCATCAGGAGCGGGAAGGCTTTCTCGAGTTGGCGCGCCCAGTATGGCCAGGAGTGCGAGCCGGGGTAGATGTCGGTGGTGATGTCGAGTCCGGTGTGGGTGGCCCGCTCGATGAACTCCCGGTTCTGCCGGACTTGGGCTGCCTCGTACCGAACGGGGGTGCTGGAAGGGTCGGTTCCGGTGGGGTCCAGCGGGCCGATCCGTCCGTCGCCGCAGGACACGTACAACTTCGTGCCGCGCAGTTTCGGGATGAGATCCGCAGGGTTGTGGGCTGCCCACACGGTGCGCTGGGCGGTGGGGTCGCCGAAGAGCGCGAGCGGGTCGTACCCGTTCGTCGCATAGTTCTCCTCCAGCAGCCAGGTCGGGAACGACTGGGAGGAGACCGGTTCGATGGTCGGGTGGAGGGTGTCGAGCGTGCCGCTGAAGGAGGCTGCCGCACGGAAGTAGCCGGGATGGCGGCCTGCGTACGACACGGCTCCGAAGCCGCCCATGGAGAGGCCGGCGATCGCGCGCCGATCACCGGCCTGGAGCCCTCGCTCGATGATCTGTGGGAGCTCCGCCAGGTGGAATGTCTCCCAGCCGGGTTTGCTGTTGCCGTGAGCCCACCAGTCCGTGTAGAAGCCGAGTTGCCCGCCGTCCGGCATGACGACCAGCACATCACGGGTGCGGGCCAGCCTCTGGACGTCGCAGTGTTGTGTCCAGTCGGCGTAGCTGCCGTAACCGCCGTGCAGGAGGTGGAGGACCGGCCATGAAGCGCCGGTATGCGCGCTGAACCGGCTCGGGAGGATGATGCGCGCCGATGCGGTGTGGCCGAGTGCCACCGAGTCGATGGTGATGTCCACGGTGCGCGGATCAAGGAGATGCTGCGCGATCACAGTCGTGTTGTTGTCGGCGTGGACGCCGATGAGGTTCGGCGTTCGTCCCCGGCTGTCGTGTGCGATGGCTGTGCCCGGTGTCACCGCTGCGGCGGCTCCGGTTGCCGAGGCGGCCACGAGAAATCGCCTGCGGTTGAGCCTCGTCATTGTGCGGCCTCCCTGGTCTGAACAGGATGGTTTGTGCCGACCGGTGCCACCTAGAGCCTATTGAAGTGACTTCAATTCAGGCAGGCTAAAGTCTCGTTTCGTACATGTCAAGAAGCCGGCGTCGGCCGGTGGGTCTGAGTCTTGAGAAGGCGCCTCATGTGCGGCGCGCCGGGCCCATGGCCGCCGACCTGGTCGCCGATGCCCACGAGAAGATGGCGGCGCTGATCGGGCGGCTGTGTCCGTGGGCTGGAGTTTCCCGTCGCCGGTGGGTCTTTGTCCCTACTTGGGGGAGGCGGTTTCCGGCGCGTCCGGGGACGGGCCGGTGGCCTCCCAGGCGGCTTCGATCATGTAAAAGGTCTCGTCCACGGCGGCCTGCGGGTCGGCGGCCTCGCGGGCCAGTGAGAAGGCGTCGATCGCGAACCGGGCGATGGCGCGGCAGGCGGTTGTGGTCTGCGTCAGGTCGGGGTCGGCGGCGATGGCTGTTGCCAGTGACTCCGCGTGGCGCAGCCTCATCGATTCCTCGTACCTCCGCAGGGCGGGTGAGGTGTCGATCATGTGCCAGATCGGGGCGGCGCTGGCCGCGGTGCAGTGTCGTACCAGGGCCTGGATCTCGCGGTGCAGTGCGGGGATGAGGGGTTCGTGCGGGGCCCGGCCGGTGACGGCCTGTGTGAGGCGTTGCTCGAAGTTCTCGTCCTGCTCGAATACCAGGGCCTCTTTCGAGGCGAAGTGGGAGAAGAGCGTGGTGACGGCGACGTCGGCCTCGGCGGCCACGTCGCGGATGCCCACCGTGTCGTAGCCGTGTTCCAGGAAGAGCCGCAGGGCGGTGTCGGCGATCTTCTGGCGGGTCGCGGCCTTCTTGCGCTCACGGCGTCCGGTCGGCACGGTCATGCCCTGACGCTATCAGATGCGAAGCCGTAACCGTTTTTAAACGCTAACCGTTAGTGCTACGGTCGGCGGCATGAAGAGAGTGAGTTTCGCCGAGTTCGGCGGTCCGGATGTTCTGCAACTCGTGGACGCCGAGGAGCCCCATGCGGGCCCCGGCCAGGTGCGTATCGCTGTGCGGGCGGCGGGTGTGAATCCCGTCGACTGGAGGATCCGTGAGGGCCAGATCCTGGGGGCCCATCCGGTCGAGTTGCCCTCCGGGGTCGGGCTGGACGCTGCCGGGGTGGTGGATGAGGTCGGTGAGGGGGTCGAAGGAGTCGAGGTCGGCGACCACGTGTTCGGCGAAGGCTCGAGCACCTATGCCGAGTTCGCGGTGCTGTCGGCGTGGGCCCGGATGCCCGGGGGGCTGTCGTTCGAGGAGGCGGCCGGGTATCCGTCCGTGGTGGAGACCGCGCTGCGCATCATCCGCGAGGTCGGTGTGCAGCCCGGGCAGACGCTGCTGGTCAGCGGTGCGTCCGGGGGAGTCGGGTCGGCGGTGCTTCAGATCGCGCGCGAGCGCGGCATCGCGGTGATCGGCACGGCCGGGGCGGCGAACCAGGACTATCTGCGGAGTCTGGGGGCCATTGCCACGACGTACGGCGAGGGCTGGGTCGAGCGGGTGCGCCGGCTCGGCCATGTCGACGCGGCGCTCGATCTGGCCGGTTCGGGGGTGATCCGCGAGCTCGTCGAGCTGACCGGGGATCCGGGGAAGGTGGTCTCCATCGCGGATCTCGGTGCGCCGGAGTTGGGTGTCCGGTTCTCCGGTGTGGCCGGGAGTGTTCCGGAGGCGCTGGCCGAGGCGGCCGGTCTCATCTCGCGGGGGAAGCTCCATATCCCGGTCGAGAAGTCGTACACGCTGGCCGAGGCGGCTGCGGCGCACATCGACAGCCAGGCCGGTCACACGCGCGGGCGCCGGGTCGTGCTCGTCTGACCCCTTTCCCGCGCGGGTGCAGGGCCTGGCAGGCTGAAATTCCTTGACGGTGGAGTACGTCGGCAGCCGACTCCCGCCGGAAACCACGGTCACCGGCCGCCGCCCTACAGACCGCCACGCGGTCTCCAGGCCG
The DNA here is from genome assembly GCF_047218265.1 of Streptomyces sp. CY-1. Classification (NCBI taxonomy): domain Bacteria; kingdom Bacillati; phylum Actinomycetota; class Actinomycetes; order Kitasatosporales; family Streptomycetaceae; genus Streptomyces; species Streptomyces sp. CY-1. The sequence continues at coordinate 194,709 of NZ_CP178393.1, read as the reverse complement.
GGACCCGGTCAACCCCACCGGACCCCGGTGGGGTTGACCGGCGCGGGAGAGCTTCCGCCGCCTTCCCTGTCGCTCCAGCCGCCCCGGGTCAGTTCTGGCGGCCCCGGTCCAGGCGGTCGGCCGGCCCGGCGGCGGTGAAGGCGGCCGTCAGGTGGTCGCGGCCCTCGCTGAAGTGGGCCCAGCCGTCGTAGTGGACGGGGACCACGCGGCCCTCGCCGGTCAGGACGAAGCCGACGACCTGGCCGGTGACCGGTTCGGCCTCCGCGCGGGGGCCGGGGCCGTGGACGGCGAGGACACCGGTCGCGGTGATCGTGCCGCTGCCGGGGCGGTTCACTTCGATGGGCTCCCAGCCGGTCAATCCCCTGGCCTTCACCCCGAGTTGCTCGCTCAGGCGTTCGCCGCCGCCGGGCGTGTCGGTGTCGTAAGTGTGCGCACTCGCCCGGGCATAGCGGAGTCTGTCCCACGTCCGGACACGAGCCGTCTGGCGGCGGCTCTGGGCCCAGGAAGAACGCGGTGGTCTGTGCGGCTGAGACAGAACCCGATGCGGGGCCCGATGAGACGTTCTTCCACCGGGCGTGGCCGCGTCGGATGACGTGGCCACGCCGCCCCCGCTCTCCGGGGTACCGCAGGGCGGACGGCCCGGCCGCGGAGCGGCGTATCGACATCTGGTGCTCGCCGCCCTCCGCCGGAACACCTGATGGCGACACCGCGTCCCGGCAGCGCCGCCGCGTCGGCGGGCGGTCAAAGATGCGTGCCGGTTTCGCATGCGGCGGGGGAGTGGGCCGCCGTCGGCCACTCGGTGGGGCCGGCTCCGGCCGGGCCACGTCTCTCGTGCGCCGCCGCCATCGCGTGCCTGAGAACTTCTCGGAGATTCCCTTCGGCGAGCGATGAGTTCCGTGGGACGGCACGGTCCATCCCTGTGCAAGGCCACAGACGAAGGAGACGGCCCGTGTACCAGCAGATGATCTTTGTAAACCTCGCGACGAACGACCTGGAGACCTCGAAGAAGTTCTTCACCGAGCTCGGCTACTCGATCAACCCGCAGTTCACGACCGATGACTGCGCATGTGTGGTCATCAGCGAGACGATCGTCGCCATGCTGCTCACCAGACAGCGCTACCAGGACTTCACCAACAAGGAGATCGCGGACTCCACCAAGACCTCCGAGGTGCTTCTGTGCCTGAGCGCGGAGAGCCGCGCGAAGGTCGACGAGCTGGTGGACAAGGCACTGGCCGCGGGCGGCGCGCCCGCGGGAGAACCCCAGGACCACGGCTTCATGTACGGCCGGTCCTTCCAGGACCCCGATGGTCACACCTGGGAAGTGGTGTGGATGGACCCGTCGGCTGTCCAGAGCTGAGCCGTCCCCCGGACGCGCATACGAAGGCGCTCCGGCCACCACGGCGCGGCGGGGCGGCCGGAGCGTCTGCCGGCCGGACGCGCGCCGACGCCTGGGCCGGCCGGCCGTACGACGTCGTACGGCCGGCCGGCCCAGAGTGGTGTTCTGCCGGGTGGCGGGCTCGGGCGGTGGCGAGGCCGCCCTTGAGGGCGGTGGTGAGGCGCACGATGCGCTGGGCCTGGACGCGGGCGGCGTCGCGGGTGGTCTGGTCGACGGGGTCGCTGTCCTGGGCGTCGACGTGGGAGGTGTCGCCGCCCGCCCGGCGCTGAACGGCGTCGACCGGGGGCCGTGGCCACCTTGGCGGTGAACCATTTCTGGTTCGACACCTGCCGGTAAATCCATGTAGCACGCGGGCCGAGGCGGCGTGGCATCGGATGCGAACGTTCCATCGCAGGTCAAGGCCGTGACGGTCGCGGCCATCCCTGGCACCGCCGGAAAAGCTTCGTGTTAACTCCGGGACCACCCCTTGCCAAGCGGAGATAGTACGTGTTCGGATTATCTCCGTCGGCCGGACAACGCAACCGGTCCGAGTCCACTGTTCGCCATGGGCGGCGAGGGGCCCTGCGCCCCGTCCGCTCTTCGCCATTCCCCTCGACCGCCGCCTTCAGAGCCTGGCCGCGGCATGCCCGCCGTCACCACAAGGCCACGGTCGGTACCGCAAAGCGACCTGGGAGGAAAACGTGTTCGATCTCTCTTCCGCCGATCTGCTCGACGCCTTCACCCGCGAGTTGCAACTGTGCAAGGTCCGCGAGGGCGAGCACGTGGTCGTACTGTCGGAGCCCGGCAGCCGGGGCGACTACGTGGCGGCTGCCTTCGGCGCGGCCAAGGCGTGTGGCGCACACGTCATCGCGGCAACCGTTCCCGGGGGCAGCCCCGCGCCGATGCCGAGCACACACACCGGCGCCGGCCCCGGGCTGCTCTCCGTCCTCAACGACAGCGCCGCCCAGGACCTGCTGAAATCCGCGGATCTGGTCGTCGACCTGACCCGCGAGGGCTTCATCCACGCGCCGGTACAGCAGGAGATCCGGCGGGCCGGCACCCGCATCATCTTCATCTGCGACGCGCCCGACGTGCTCATTCGCAATCTGCCCAAGGCAACCGACAAGGCGGAGGTGCAGGAGGGCGTCGACCTGCTGGAGAGGTCGTCCGTCATGCGGGTCACCTCGGCCGCGGGCACCGACCTGACCGTGCAGCTCGCGGGCTCCAAGCCGGAGTTCCAGTGCGGCTTCGCCGACGATCCGGGCCGCTGGGACCACTGGCCGAGCACCATGGTGCTGTGCTGGCCGGAGATCTCGGACGGACAGATCGTGCTGGATGAGGGCGACATCCTGCTGCCCTTCAAGGAGTACGTCAGCAGCCCCGTCACGCTTGAGGTATCCGACGGCCACATCGAGAAGGTCTCCGGCGGAGCCCAGGCCCGGATGCTGTCGACGTTCTTCGACGACGCACAGGACCGTTGGGCACGCAGCCTGTCCCACATGGGCTGGGGGCTGATGCGTACGGCCGACTGGTTCGCCACGGCGATGTACGGCAAGGACGAGCTGATGGGCATGGACGCCCGCGCGTTCGCGGGGAATTTCCTGTGGTCGACCGGTCCCCACCCGGTCCTCGGCCGCGAGTCGTACGCCCACCTCGACATCGCCATGCGGGGCTGCACCGTCTCGGTGGACGGCACCGAGGTCGTCACCGCCGGGACGCTCACCGACCGCTGAGCGCCTCCGGGGGCGAGCCGCCGTACCGCCGCACACAAGACCATGACGCGCCCGCACATTGGAGGAAGAGTGGCGTCCAGTCAGTCGTTCGAAGTCACCGTCGTCGGGGGAGGACTCGGCGGTCTGACCGCCGCTCTGGCGCTGCGCCACCGTGGCCTGCGGGTCACCGTCCTGGAACAGGCCGCCGAACTCGGCGAAGTCGGCGCGGGCATCCAGACCGCGCCCAACGCCAGCCGCGTCCTGATGGGTCTCGGGCTGCGCCGGCAGATGGAGTCCATCCGCACGGAACCGCTGGACCAGGTGCGGCGCCGGTGGACGGACGGCCGGATCGTCGGCCTGACCTCGCTCGGGCAGCGCTGCAAGGACGAGTTCAACGCTCCGTACTGGCACTACCACCGGGCCGATCTGCACCGCATGCTGCTGGACGCCTGTGTGGACCCGGCGGGCCCCGGGCCCGTCGTGGCGGTCCGCACCTCCAGCAAGGTCGTCGAGATGGACCGCACCGATCCCCTGCGGCCCGTGGCGGTCACCGAGGACGGACGGCGCCACGGCGCCGATGTGATCATCGGCGCCGACGGCGTCCGATCCCAGGTGCGGGACCTCATGGGTGCCCCCGACACGCTGCTGTTCTCCGGCGAGATGGCCTACCGGGCGCTGATCCCCGGTGAGCTCATCGCGGCCGACCCGGCCACCCGCTGGCTCGTGGACCGCTATCAGAGCACCATCTGGTACGGGCCCGACCGGCACCTCGTCCACTACATGATCCGCGGCGGCGACTACCTGAACGTCGTGGCGTGCGTCCCCTGCACGGACGCGGTCCGGGAGAACTGGACGCTTCCCGCCACCGTGCAGGAGCTCGTCGACGCGTTCCCCGGCTGGGACGACCGTGTCCCGGCGATGCTGTCCAAGGCGAAGGACGACGTCATGGCCTTCGCCCTCTACTACCGGCGCCGCGACCCCGTATGGCTCGACGGCCGCGTCGCCCTCCTGGGCGACGCCTGCCACGCGATGCTCCCGTATCAGGCTCAGGGCGCCTCGCAGGCCATGGAGGACGCGGCCGTACTCGCCGAGGAATTGGGCGCTGTCACCACCTCCGGCATAGAAGGGGCGCTGCGCCGCTACGTCGACCGGCGCGCCAAGCACGCCGGGATGGTCCAGGACGCGTCGCTCGCCAACAAGACCTTCTACCACCTGGCCGACGGCCCGGAGCAGCGGGCCAGGGACGAGAAGCTCAAGAACTTCGACGGCGAGTCGGACGTGTCGTACGACTGGCTGTGGAGCGGAACGCCGCTCAACGACCCGGATCTGGGGGCGTTCTCCTACCAGTTCGCCCGCTGAGCCCACCGCCCGTGGCGGGAGCCCCGAGCACTGACGACCCGCACGTTCGAGCCGTGCGTACCACACCCGCAACGGCGCGGCATTCACCCTCACGCGACCACCGTGGAGCGAACATGAAAACCGGTGATCAGATCGTTCAAGAACTTCCCTGGAGATGGGGCGTCCAGGGACGCATATTCATCATCGGAGGTCTCGGCTACCTCTTCGACGCCTACGACATAGCCCTGAACGGCTTCCTCATGCCGCTCCTGGGCTCGCACTTCGGCCTCTCACTCGGCGAGCGCGGGCTCGTGGCGACCGCCAACCTCGTCGGCATGGCCGTGGGGGCCATCGCCTGGGGCGCGGTCGCGGACCGCATCGGACGCACCAAGGCGTTCAGCGTCACGCTGCTGATCTTCGCCCTGTTCTCGGTGCTGGGCGCCCTCGCGCCCACCTACCCACTCTTCCTGGCCCTGCGCTTCCTCGCGGGTGTGGGGCTCGGCGGCTGCATCCCCGTCGACTACGCACTGGTCGGTGAGTTCTCGCCGCGGGCGTACCGCGGCCGGGTGCTCACCGCGCTCGACCTGTGGTGGCCGGTGGGTGTGACGCTGTGCGGCCTCGTCTCGACGGTGATGCTCCCCCTCGACGGCAACTGGCGCTGGATGCTGGCGACCATGGTGCTGCCCGCGCTCCTGCTGTTCTGGGTGCGCCGGGGCATCCCCGAGTCACCGGTCTACCTGACGAAGAAGGGACGCGAGGCCGAGGCCAGGGCCGTCATCGACGACCTCGTCGCCCGTACCGGCGCTCCCGCCGAGCCGTACGTCATCCCGGAGCCCGTCGCCGGGACCGGCCGACGTGGTGTGGCCGCCGCCGTGGAGCAGTTGCGCGACATATGGGCGCACAGCCCGCGCGTCACCTCCGTGGCCTGGTCGCTGTTCGCCACCGTGATGCTCGTGTACTACGCGGCTCTCAGCTGGATGCCCTCCATCCTCAAGGAGGAGGGCCTGGGGGACACCGCCACCTTCATGAACACCACCGTGATGAGCGGCGTCGGCATCCTCGGCGTCCTCGTCTCCACCGCCCTGGTGGACGTGGTCGGCCGCAAGTGGCTCATCGGGGTCTCGGCTCCGGTCGCCACCCTCGCGCTGGTGGTGTTCGCGCTGGTGATGAGGGCACCGACCGGGTCCGTCGTGGCGATCGCCGTGTTCGGCTTCGTCATGCAGCTCACCATCCCCGCCATGTACGCCTACGTCTCCGAGCTGTACCCCACACCTCTGCGGGCCAGCGGCTTCGGCTGGGCCTCCTCGGTCAGCCGGGCACTCACCGGGTTCGCGCCGCTGCTGTTCGGGTCGGTGATGTGGCCGGCACTCGGGCTCGCCGTGACGTTCGCCGTGCTCGGACTCGCGGTGCTGGTCGCCGTCATATGGATGGCCATCGCGGCGCCGGAGACGAAGGGCCGGGGCCTGGACGGGGACACGGCGGACGTCCGGGCCAAGGACCCTCGCGCGGTTCGCGAACAGACGGTGGTCTAGGCCGCCGGGACACGCACGGAACCGCACACGAGGCGACCCCACGCAAGGGAGGACAGGAATCCCATGAAGCCCGCGCCCTTTCAGTATCACCGGGCCCGTGACGTAGCCGGCGCCGTACGGCTGCTGGCCGAGCTGGGTGACGACGCCAAGGCCATCGCGGGCGGACAGAGCCTGGTCGGAATGATGAACTTCCGGCTGGCCCGCCCGCACCACCTCGTCGACATCGGCGGCCTCCGGGAGCTCGACCGCATGCACCGGGATGCCGACGGCGCTCTGCGTATCGGGGCGCTCACCACCCACCACACGGTGGAGACAGACCCGGCGGGCACACTCGCGCAGGGCTTCGAGGTACTGCGCCGGGCCATGGCCTGGATCGGGCATCTGCCGATCCGTACCCGCGGCACGGTCGGGGGCAGCATGGCACACGCGGACGCCACCGCCGAATGGTGTCTGCTCGCGGTGCTCCTGGACGCCGAGTTCGTCGTACGCGGCCCGCTGGGCGAACGCTCGATCGCGGCCGGGGACTTCTTCCTCGGTTACTACACGACCGCCCTCGCCCCGGACGAACTCCTGGTGGAGATCGTCTTCCCACGGACGGCGCCGCACGCGGCGCTCACCGAGTTCGCCGAGCGACGCGGCGACTTCGCGATCGTGGCGGCGGCCGTGGACCTCGACGTCGTGGACGGCGCCGTACGCGGCGGCCGGGTGGCGCTCGGTGGTGTGGCGGCAGCGGCGATCCGCGTTCCGGAGGCGGAGGCGGTGCTGACCGGCGGCGGCTCCTTCGACGCCTGTGCGTCCGCCGCGGCGGCGGCCGCCGACCCCCCGGGCGACGCGTCCTGTGGCCCGCTCTACCGCAAGGAACTGGTCCGGACCCTGGTCCGGCGCGCCTGTGAGGAGGCGATGTCCCGATGACAGGTCAGGAACAGGGGCGGCCACTGGTCGGCCGGTCGGTCCCGCGCCGGGAGGACCGGCGGCTGGTGTCCGGGCGCGGCCGGTTCGTCGATGACATCGCCCTGCCCGGCATGCTGCACGCGCAGTTCGTGCGCAGCACGGTCGCGCACGGCGAGATCGTGTCCGTGGACCTGTCGGCGGTACGCCGTGTCCCGGGCGTCGTGGCGGCGTTCACCGCGGACGACCTGGCCATCGCAGACATCACCGCTCAACTGGGACGGCCCCGGTCGCAGTTCGTGCCGACCGCCATGCCGGTCCTCGCCCGCGACAAGGTCCGCTACGTCGGCGAGCCCCTCGCGATCGTCGTGGGCCTCGACGCCTATGCCGCGGAGGACGGGCTGGAGGCGGCGCATGTGGAGTACGCCCCGCTGCCACCGGTCCTCGGCGAGGAGACCGCGCTCGCCGAGGACGCGGTGCTCGTCCACGCGGAGGCCGCCCGCAACACCCTCGTGGACGTGTCACTCTTCGCGACCGACGGAATCGACGACATCTTCGACGCCGCGCACCGCGTCGTCGAGGTGGACGTCACCACCGGCCGTCAGAACGCGCTGCCGCTGGAGACCCGAGGCGCCGTGGCGCACTGGGACGACCGCGAGGAGCAACTTCTCCTCCAGACCTGCACCCAGGTTCCGCACCAGGTGCGAACGGTCGCCTCGCGCTGCCTGCGCCTGGACGAGCGGGCCGTGCGGGTCGTGGTCCCCGACATGGGCGGCGGCTTCGGCCAGAAGTGCGTGGTCGGACGCGAGGAGATCGCGGCCGCCGCGGCCGCGCTGAGACTCGGGCGGCCGGTGAAGTGGATCGAGGACCGCAAGGACGCCCTGTCCGCGTCCTTTCTCGCCCGCGAGCAGCACTACCGGGCGCGCGCCGCCTTCGACGCCGACGGCCGGATCCTCGCTCTCGACGCGGACGTGGTGTGCGACATGGGCGCCTACTCCTGCTACCCGTTCACCGCGGGCATCGAGCCGCTGATGGCGTCCGCCGAGATGCCCGGCGTGTACAAGGTGCCCGCCTACCGGGTCCGCGGCCGGGCCATCACCACCAACAAGGCGCCGACCGCACCGTACCGGGGCGTGAGCCGCCCGCAGTACGTGATGGTCGTCGAGCGGCTCTTCGAGCGCGCCGCCCGCGAACTCGGCCTGGACCCGGTGGAGATCCGCCGCCGCAATGTCATCACCGACTTCCCCTACACGGGGGTCAACAACATCACCTATGACCCCGGCTCGTATCTGGAGTCCCTGAACCTGTGCGAGCGGGTCGTCAGGGACGAGGGCTGGTACGACACGCGGACCGCGGCAGCGGCCGAAGGACGGCACATCGGCATCGGCTATGCCTGCTTCAGCGAGCGCACCGGTTACGGCTCCTCGGCTTTCGCGCAGCGCAAGATGCAGGTGGTGCCGGGCTTCGACATCTCCGAAGTACGGATGGACACCAGCGGCGCGGTGACGGTCACCACCGGCACGATGAGCCACGGGCAGAGCCACGAGACGACAATGGCGCAGATCGTCGCCGACGCACTCGGCCTCGACATCGCCCGGGTCAGGCTCCACCAGGGTGACACCGACCGTGTCACCTACGGTTGGGGCACCTTCGCGAGCCGGTCCATCACCGTCGGGGGCAGTGCGGTGCGGCTGGCCGCCGAGCGACTCGGCGACAAGCTGCGCGCCATCGCCGCCGCCCTGTGGGACACCGAGCCGGAGCAGGTGGAGCTGGCGGACGGCCAGGTGCGCCGCCGAGGCGGCGACGGTGCCCGTGATGTGCTCACCCACCAGGAGATCGCCGACGTCGCCTACCTCCGGGCGGATCTGCTGCCCAAGGACATCGAACCGGGTCTGACCGCGACCGCCACCTTCGACGTCTTCAACGACGGCACGTTCTCCAACGCCACCCACGGTGTGGTCGTCGAGCTCCACCAGGACACCGGGCAGGTGGAGATCCTGCGATACGTGTGCGTCGAGGACTGCGGCGTCGCGATCCACCCGCAGGTCGTGGAGGGACAGTGCCGGGGCGGGATCGCGCAGGGCATCGCCGGTGCCCTGTACGAGGAGGTGACCTACGACGCGGTCGGCGAGCCGTCGGCCACGAGCTTCATGGACTACAAGGTGCCCACGGCCCACGAGATCCCCGAGGTGTCGATCCATCACCTTGAAACCCCTTGCGCGTTCACGGCCACGGGAGCGAAGGGCGCCGGAGAGGGCGGCACCATCGGGGCGCCCGCCGCCGTCCTCAACGCCGTCAACGACGCCCTGCGGCCCACCGGTACCGAACTCGACCACACTCCCATCACGCCACAGACCGTGCACCGCGCCCTGAACCCGGAGCCCGTTCCATGACCGATGACACCTTCACGACGCCGCGGGAGCCACAGCTCATCGCGTTGAATGTCAACGGCGAGCAGCACGAGGTGATCACCGAAGCCCGCCGCACCCTCGTCGATGTGCTCCGCCACGAACTGCGCCTGACCGGCACCCACGTCGGGTGCGAGCACGGCATCTGCGGCGCCTGCACCGTGCTCGTCGACGACCGGCCCGTACGTGCCTGCCTGATGTTCGCGGCACAGGCCGAGGGCGCCCGCATCCGTACGGTGGAATCCCTCGCCGACGGCAACCGGCTGAGCGACCTCCAGCGGGCGTTCAGCGAGCACCACGCCTTGCAGTGCGGCTTCTGCACACCGGGGTTCCTCATGCTCGCCGAGGGCTTCCTCGCCGAGCGGCCCGAGGCGACCAAGGAGGAGATCCGGGAGGTCGTCGCCGCCAACATGTGCCGGTGCACCGGCTACCAGACCATCGTCGAGGCGATCGACGCCTGTGCGACGGCCCGCCGCCGGGCCTGCGCACGGGCGTGCCACAGCAAGGAGAACTGACCTATGCGGCTCACCAATTCCATTCCGGTCAAAGCCTCACCCGATGACGTCTTCACCTTGATGAACGACGTCGAACGGGTCGCCTCGTGCATGCCGGGCGCCGCTCTCGAAGGGCAGGACGGCGACACCTGGAAGGGCAGCGTGAAGGTCAAAGTGGGGCCGATCACGGCCGCGTACGCCGGCACGGTCCGCTTCCTGGAAGTCGACTCCGAGCACCGGCGGCTGCGAGTCCACGCCCGCGGCGCCGACACGCACGGAAGCGGCGACGCGGAGGCCGAAGTCGTCCTCGATGTGCTGGGCGCGCCCGAGGGCGCGCTGCTCCAGCTCGCCACGGATCTGGTGATCCGGGGCAAGATCGCTCAGTTCGGCAAGGGGGCGATCGGCGCGGTGTCGGAGCGGATCCTGCGGCAGTTCGCGCAGAACCTGGTCGGTCTGCTCGATCAGGAGCATGCCGCCGGTCCCCCCGGTCCGCTGTCCGCGGTGCCCGCCACCCCTTCAGCCACCGCTCCCGCCGCCGCGCACCCCGTCCGCACCTCGGCCGCTCCCGCTCGGCAATCCGAACTCGACGGCCTGTCCATGGTGTTCGGCCCCGCCGCCGCCAAGTACGGGATGCTCGCCGGGGCGTTCGCGTTCGGTCTCGTCCAGGGCCTGCTCGTCGGCCGGATGCGCGCCCAGTCACGCGAACTGCGCGCCCTGCGGAGGTCGTTGTGAGCCAGGCGAAGTACGGGCAGGACACGGAACGCACCTACGACCGGGCGGGCTTCGGCGCGCCGGTCCGGCGCGGCGCCCGGCCGGCGATCGTCGTGGTCGATCTGACGCGCGGGTTCACCGAGGACCGGTTCCCGTCGGGGGCCGATCTGACCGAGGTGGTCGGTGCGACGTCCGCCCTCATCGAGGCAGGCCGTCCCGCCGGAGTGCCGGTCGTGTTCACGACCATTGCCTACACCGCGGTCGAGGCGACCGGAGACGCGGTGACCTGGCTGCACAAGGCGCGGGGCATGCGGGCCCTGGTCGAGGGCGGTGAGGAAGTCACGATCGATCCACGGCTGCCGCGTGCGGCACGGGACCACGTGATCGCCAAGAAGGGCGCTTCCGCGTTCTTCGGCACGACGCTGGCCTCCTTGCTGACCGGGCTCGGCCGCGACACCGTGCTCGTCTGCGGGGCTACGACCAGCGGCTGCGTGCGGGCCACCGCGGTCGACGCCGTGCAGTGGGGGTTCTCGGTGCTGGTTCCGCGCGAATGCGTCGGCGACCGCGCGGCGGGTCCTCATGAGGCGAACCTGTTCGACATCCAGGCCAAGTACGGCGACGTGATCGACCTCGAGGACGCCACCACCTACCTCTCAGCGCTCCCGGGCGCAGCGTCATGACCTTGCCCTACCCGCACCACCCGCCGTTGGAGGCCGCATGACCCCGCACCCGCACCCGTCCCAAGCTGCCCGCCGCCTGCCGCAGAGCGCGCTCGCCGATCTCGCCGATGTGCCCGCCACGAGCCGCTGGGTGCGCTCGGGCACCACCCGCCTGCACGTCCTCGACTACGGCGGCACCGGTGTCCCGCTCCTCGTCCTGCCCGGCATCACCAGTCCCGCGATCACGATGGACTTCGTCGTGCGTGAGCTGACCGACCTCGTACGTCCGGTGGTCGTCGACGTCCGCGGGCGCGGGCTGTCCGACGGTGGCGGCGACTACGGCCTGGAGGAGTACGCCGAGGACACGGAGGCCGTCGTCATGCGGCTCGGGCTCGACCGGCCGGTGCTGTTCGGGCATTCCATGGGAGCGCGCATCGCCGCGGTCACCGCGGTGCGGAACAAGGTCCCGCTGCGGGGCACGGTCCTGGGCGACCCGCCCATGAGCGGCCCCGGGCGCGGACCCTACCCGACACCCGTGGACGCCTTCCTGGACCAACTGGCCCAGGCCGTACGCGGCACCACCGCCGCCGAAGTGGCCAGGGCATGGCCACGGTGGCCGCACCGGGAGCTGGAGTTGCGGGCCCGGTGGCTGGCCAGTTGCGGCGAGGAGGCCATCACGGCCACCCATCGCGGTTTCGAGAGCGAGGACTTCTTCGACTGGTGGCCCTCCGTACCCGGCCCCACGGTGCTGCTGCACGGCGCGGACAGCCCCGTCGTCACCGAGTCGGGCGCGGCGGAGGCGGCCCGGAAGAACCCCACGGCCTCACTGAGCCGGATACCGGACGCCGGCCACATGCTGTTCTGGGACAATCCTCCCGCCGCCCTCGCGAGTCTGCGGGAAGCACTGCGCCCGATGCTCGCCTGACCGGTGGCCCCTCGATTCCCAGCCACTCGAACCCCCCGCCGGGGCGATGACACGGCGTGCTTAAGTAGGCGCCATGGCTGACGAAACCGCACCCCCGACGTCCGCGCGGCCCCGGCCACCCGCCGCGCTGACGACCGCGCCCGGGTACCAGGTCCGGCGCCTGTACCAGGCATACCTCGCCGTCTGGATCAGGGCGGTCGACCCGCTCCTGACCGGGCCGCAGTTCGCGGTGCTCCAGGTCGTGGACGCGAGCCCGGGGCACGACCAGCGTTCGCTGGCGTCAGCGGTCGCCCTCGACACGTCGACCATGACGGACGTCGCCCGCCGACTGGAGAAGCGCGGCCTGATCGTCCGCAGAACGGCAGCCGACGACGGCCGGCGCAAACTGCTCTACCTGACGGAGGAAGGCAAACAGACCCTCGACGACGCGAACCGCCGCGCCCGCCTGCTCGACGAACAGCTCCTGGAGCCGTACGGACCACAGCAGCGCGACGACATCACGAACCTGCTCGCATCCCTCGCCGACCACTGGGAGCAACTGACCCAGGACGGGTGAACCGCCGTGGCACGGCAGGCCACGGGAATGGGCCCCGGGACGTCGGCGAGCCCCGAACACCGGACAACCGGAGGATTCCGTGACCGATCACCACGTCGGCCTGATCGTGCCCAGCTCGAACCTCACCATGGAAAAGGAGTTGCCCCGGATCATGCGGCTGCGCGAGTCGGCGGCCCCCGAGGACCGGTTCGTGTTCCACAGCAGCCGGATGCGCATGCAGCATGTGACCCCCGAGCAACTGCGCGCCATGAACGCGCAGACCGAGCGTGCCGCGCTGGAACTCGCCGACGCACGGCCGGACGTCGTCGCCACAGCCTGTCTCGTCGCGATCATGGCCCAGGGCACCGGGTACCACTGCACGGCGGAGGACGAGATCACCACGGTGCTGCGCGCCCAAGGCGCACAGGCGCCCGTGGTGTCCAGCGCGGGTGCCCTTCTCGACGGCATCAAGGCACTCGGGGCCAAGCGGGTCGCGATCATCACGCCCTATATGAAGCCGCTCACGGGGCTGGTCGCGAACTACATCGAGGACGCGGGCATCGAGGTCGTGGACGCGCTGAGCCTGGAGGTACCGGACAATCTTGCCGTGGCCCGGCTGGACCCGGCGGATCTGCTCGACCACTGGCGGCGCCTGGACCTGTCACGTGCCGACGCCCTCGTACTGTCGGCATGCGTCCAGATGCCGTCACTGCCGTCGATCCAACCGGCCGAGGACGCGGTCGGCCTGCCCGTCCTGTCCGCGGCCACCGCCACGGCGTACCGCATCCTCGTCGAACTCGGCCTGCCCCCGCATGTGCCGGGCACTGGCAGTCTCCTCGGCGGCCGTCTTCCCGCCCCCACCGGTAGCGCTCCGGAATAGCTTCATCTGAGCTGGTCCTACCGTAAAGGCGTGGGTCCGGGCTCGCCCGGCTTCTCCGTTTCCATGGTGGCCGCTGCGTCGGCGACAGCGATCTCGGTCCAGTCGCCGGTGGCGGCGCTGTGCAGCAGCGCGTCGATGATCTCGATGGACCGCAGCCCGTCGTCGACCGTGGGAAGTCCGGTGCGCCGTTCGCCCCTGACGGCGGCGTAGGTGTCGGCGCAGAACGCCGCGAACGCGTCGGGCCATCCCTGCGGGTGACCGGGTGGTACGCGGTTGAGTCGTCCCTGGTCGCCCGCGACCTCACCTTCACCGCGACGGACGAGCGTGGCACCCCGCTCGCTGCCGAACCAGACGGATTCGGGCTGCTCCTGGTCGAAGACGGCCGACCTGCGCGAGCCGTCGAGCTCCAGCCACAGCCGGTTCTTGCGGCCGGCGGAGACCTGCGAGATGACGGTGTTGGCGAGCACGCCCCTTTCGGTGCGGAACGTGGCGACCGCGATGTCCTCGGTCTCGACGGGCGCGCGCTCGCCGTGCGCATCGCCGCTGAAGGAGGGGCCGGAGGCAACGGGTCTGGTGGGATAGGCGATGGAGGTGCCGGCGGTCACGGCGGTGAACCGCTCGCCGGAGACGAACTCGGCCAGATCCGCCCAGTGCGATCCGATATCGGCGAAGGCGCGCGACGCGCCGCCGGTGCGGGGATCGACCCTCCAGGTCGACGCGTCGGGGGACACGAGCCAGTCCTGCAGATAGGAACCGTGCACGAGGAGCAGTTCGCCCAAGTCGCCCGACTCCCGACGGCTGCGAATCTCCCGCACCAGCGGGTGGTACCGGTACACGTACGGCACGGTCGCGACCGTGCCGGCGGCACAGACGGCGGCCGCCAGCTCCCCGGGTCGAGGAGCTGTTCGATGGTCTCCTGGCGGACCTTCCGCGCGATGCGCCTGCCCTGTGGGGCATCGGTATCGGCGTGCTGGGCCCCGTCGACGCCTTGGCAGGTTGCCCGATCCCGCTCAGCCTGCTGGAAGGGTGGGGCGGATACCCGGTCCGCAAGCGGCTGGCCGAGCGATTCGAGGTGCCTGTATGGGTGGACAACGAGGTCAATCTCATGGCTCTCGGCGAGTATCGAGGCAACCCCGGGCACGATGCGGACGATCTCGCCTACGTCAAGCTCGGCTCGGGTGTCGGTGTCGGCTTGATCTCCGCCGGCAGGCTCACCCGCGGCGCCCGGGGCAGTGCCGGAGAGATCGGCCACGTCAGCGTCGTCGACGACCCCTCCGCGCTCTGTCGATGCGGTTCCACCGGCTGCCTCAATCTGTACGCAGGAGGAGGGTTGCTCGCCGATACCGCCTCCGCCGCCGCCCGCGCCGGGCGCAGCCCGGCATTGGCCGCCCGACTCGAAGCCCACGGACAGATCGATGCACGGGACATCGCCGAAGAAGCACGTGCGGGAGACCAGTACTGCGTATCGCTGCTGACCCGAGCCGGGAACATGATCGGACGGGCGCTGGCCTCTCTGGTGAACATCACCAATCCGTCCCTCGTGCTCATCGGGCGGTGGCGTCGCCAACAGTGGAGACCTTCTGCTCGCTGCCATTCGGAAGGAGGTCTGCCGTCTGACGTTCCCCTCCGCCGCTCACGACCTGCGGATCGAGGTGTCTCCGCTCAGCGATCGCGCCGGCCTCGTCGGCGCCGCCTTCATGGTCGTCGACGAGCTGCTGTCCCCCGCCCGGCTCCCGCGTTGGATCGACGCCGGTTCGCCGGCCGGGCTCGCGGAGGTCGTGCATAGCTGACCGGGCGCGCTGGGGAAGACATGGCCATCCCGAAGGTGGCCATGCCATGCCGGAACGTGACCTGCTCGCGCGGCACGGCCGGGCTCGGCAGCCCGCGCGTCGTCACCGCTGCCCAGGGGGAAGCTCGGAGCAGCGCTGGCGCCCACGATCCGGCCGTCGCGGTGGTCGGTGACCGTGTGCTCCGGCAGCGCCATACCGATACCGCCGGTCATGGCGCCGATGGCCTGGCTGTCGGCCGGCTTGGGGCTGATGATCCGGCCGGCGTCGAAGTCGCCGAGCATGCGCCGTACCCGCACCAGGCCCAGGCGGGCGTCCACACCGACCTCGGCGAACACCGCGCCGTAGGCGTACATCGAGGACCGGGACCGACCCGGGGTCCAGGAGCCGAGTCGCCGTCGCGGGGGGAGCGGGGGGCCTGGGATTGCGGCGACTCCATTGGGCGACGGTGGCGTGGAGCTCCATCGCGTTGTGATGGTTGCGGGCGGGCCGGTAGGTCATCTCCAGCCGGACGGGCGCGTCGCGCAGGGCCGCCTCCGCGTCGCCGCGCGAGTAGGTCCGGGGCTCGCCCGCCGCCGCGGCATCGGTCAAGTCGGTGGTGGCCCGTCCGGCGTCGTGGTCGACCTTCACCAGGGTCGCGGCGAGCCCGGACTTCGCCAAGTCGTGGGAGCGCTACGACGTCATCGGGCGCAAGAGAGTGCAGAAGACCTTCCACCACCCCCAGATCGGCGTCCTCACCCTCAGCGGTCAGAGCACGCACCTCGAAGGCACTCCGGGACAGCGCCTCGACGTCTACACCGCCGAGCCCGGCACCCCCGACCATGACGCCATGCTGCTGCTCGACCTCGCCGCGCCCCAGCTCGTCGAGCACCCGGACACCACGCGCGAACAGCGACGGCGCTCACAGTCCTGACCAGCGTCATGGACAGCACTCGTGGCGTGGGGTCAGACCGTACTGCTCCTTCTCGACGGCGGATTATGGGCCGTGCGGAGCCTGCTCCGTGTGTGCCTGCACGGCGGCCTCGAGGATGGCGCCGATCGCCTCGGGGCTCATGGCCGACAGTCCGTCGAAGAGGTTGCTCGACCGCAGGGCGATGACGCCGATGAGGCAGGAGATCAGGACTTCGGCCCGGCCGACGGGATCGTCGGCGCCTTCCGCCGCCAGTCGGTTGGCGAGAGGTGAGATGAGCCGGGTGCGCATCTCGTCGGCCGCGGAGGCGCGTACTTCCGGGGCGCTGCCCCGGGAGAGAAGCGCCTGGACGAGCGGGCCCGGTGCCCCTCTGCGGTCCGCTCGGTGCAGTGCGTACGCGGTGAAGGCTCCCAGGTCCAGGGTCTGTGCCGGGGCGCTGACCTCACGGCTGTCCTCGGCCACGGCCGACCTGTAGACGGCGGCCTTGTTGCCGAAGTACCGCGCGATCAAAGAGGCGTCGACACCAGCGCGCTCACCGATGTCCTTCAGCGTCACGGCTTCGTACCCGTGGCGGCCGAACAGATCGCGGGCGGCGGTGAGCAAGGCGGCACGCGTGGCGTCCGAGTCTCGCTTCTTGCCACGTGAGCGATCCGTCTCCGAGCCCATCAAACGTCCCTTCCGGCCTGGTTCCCGTCACTGCGGGGAACCACGGCGGACGATACCCGACCGGGTCCCGCCGACCGTGTGCCGGCGGCCGGGCCCCCTGCCGCCACGGCGGGCGCCGCATCGGAGCGGGTGCTTCGGCGCGGCGGAAGGACGACGGCGGCGATGACACCGAGGAAGGACGCGGCCGCGGTCACCAGGAAGGCCGTGGTGTAGGCGGTGCCGCGGGGCAGGTCGCCGCCGGCCGGAGTGTAGGCCAGCATGATCGCGGAAATGGCGGCGCTGCCCATGGAGCCGCCGACCGTTCGCAGTACCTGGTTGAAACTGGTGGCGCTTCCGGTTTCGGACGGCGGTACGTGTCGCACGATGAGCAGGGGCATGACCGCGTACGCCGCCCCCACGCCGTTGCCGAGCAGAAACGTGCCGAGGACGAGGACGGCCACGTGGTCGCGACAGAAGGCGAGCAGGACGAGGTCGACGCAGACCACGAGAGCGCCCAGCGGAAGCACGCGGTAGAGCCCGACCCGCGCCACCAGAGCCGAGGCGACACGGTTCGCCGTGAGGCTGCCCAGCGACAACGGCATCAGAACGAGGCCGGCAGCGGTGAGGGACAGGTGGAAGCCGTATCCGGCAGCGGCGGGGACCTGGGTGTAGAGGTTGACCAGGGACAGCACGCCGTACATGCCGATGCCCATGAGCAGGGCCGTCGTGTTGGCGGCCAGGACCGCGCGGTTGCGGATCAGCCGGATGTCGACCAGAGGGTGCCGTGCGCGCAGGGCCTGTAGCACCCACAGGGCGAGCACCACGAGACCCGCACCGAAACAACCGAGGGTGGCGGCCGAGGACAGGCCCCAGGCCACACCTCGGCTCAGGGCCAGCAGGATCACACCCAGCCCCGAACAGAGCAGCGCCGCCCCCGCCACGTCGAGCGGACGTCGCGGAACCGATGAACCCACGGGCACCACCCACGACACCACCACCAGAGCGAGGGCACTGAGGAGCGCCGCGAACCAGAAGCCCGCACGGTAGTCGAGATGCTGGGCGATGATCCCCGTGACGGGGTAGCCGAGTCCCGCTCCGACCGATGTGGTGATGGAGAGCGAGGAGATGCCGGAGCGCATGCGCTCCTTCGGAAGGTGGTCGCGGGCGACGGCGATCGCGAGCGGCATCAGGCCCATCCCGAGACCTTGCAGGGCGCGTCCCACGAGCAGCAGCCCGAATGCGGGGGCGGTCGCCGCCAGGACGCTTCCGGTGAACACGCCGGCCAGGGCTCCTTGGATGGCCCCGCGCCGGCGCGGCCCGTCCCCGAGTCGGCCGAGGACAGGGCCGGATATCGCCCCGGCCAGCAATGTCACGGTCAGGACCCACTGGGCGGCGCTGAGGGACACATGCTGTTCGCGGGCGATGGTCGGCACCATCGGTGCCCCCAGTGTGCTGATCACGGACACCGACAGGGCCGTGAACATCAGCGAGGGCAGCAGTATCGGCGGACGCCCCGCGCGGCCGCGGAGTCGCTTGCGCGGGCGGGAGTTCTCGCGGCTTCCGATCATGCTGTGGGTTTCCTCCGGACACTCGCATGGCTGCATGTCATTGATGGATGTCATCGAGCAATGACAAAGCTATCCGGTGATTGTTTCACCGTGATGCCAAGGCGGCACCCCGCCCGTGATCGAGCCGGGCGGGGCTGAGGGGTGTGGTGAGCTCTGCCGCGTACGGTTCAGGGCACTAAGTACCCTCCTTGAAGGAACTCAGTGCCCTCTCTGTTCTTCCCGCCGCACTTCGTCAAGGCGCTGGATGATCTGCCACCTCGGGGTGTTGCTCTTCGTGACCAGGACGAGCGTCTCGCCAGTGTCGCTCCATGTGCGATGGACGAGGTCGAGTGCCTGGTCCACGCCCGCGGCCGCGTCGCCGCGGGCTCCGGAGCGCAGCCAGGCGCGCAGGCCGAAGTTGTGTGCGGCCACGACGCTCGCGGCGACCGTGTACGCGCGGACGTCGCCGTCCGGCAGCGTGGCGAACCGGCGTTTGAGGTAGGCCGCGAGGGCGCGCTCGTAGCGCCGCACCACGGACGTTTCGTAGGCATTGAGCGCCGCGACCTTACGGGTGAGCGCGTACCGCTTCACCGAGAACTCGGCGTTCTCCGCGTACATGCGCATGACGAGCCGGGCGGCGCCACAGGCGCGACCGACCGGGTCGGGGTCCTGGGTGCCGTCTTCCAGGTAGCGAACCATGTCGGCAAGGGCTCGTTCGTGATCGGGGAAGACGACTTCCTCCTTGGTGGGGAAGTACCTGAAGAACGAGCGGCGCCCCACGCCGGCGCGGCGCACGATGTCGTCAATGGTCGTGCTGTCGTAGCCGCGTTCGGTGAAGAGTTCGAAAGCGGCCGACACGAGGAGGTCCCTGATGGGGACCTTCTCCTGGTCGTCTGTGGCTGCGGGGCGGCTCTCCCCGCTCCGTCCTGCTCCGCCGTGCTGATCGTTCATGGCCACGAAACTACCGACTCCCTTTTGGCGTGGCACTCCACATGCATAATGAGGGTACTGAGTGCCATGTCTTAGGAGAATCTGTGTCGGACTTCGACCTATATCGCCCGTCCGAGGAGCACGACATGCTCCGGGACGCCGTCCGCTCGCTGGCCGAAGCGAAGATCGCGCCGTACGCCGCCGCGGTGGACGAGGAGGCCCGTTTCCCGCAGGAGGCCCTCGACGCGCTGACCGCCAATGAGCTCCACGCCGTGCACGTGCCCGCGGAGTACGACGGCGCGGGTGCCGACGCCCTCGCCACGGTGATCGTCATCGAAGAAGTGGCCCGCGCCTGCGCGTCCTCCTCCCTGATCCCCGCGGTCAACAAGCTGGGCTCGCTGCCGGTCATCCTCTCCGGCTCCGAGGAGCTGAAGAAGAAGTACCTGGCGCCGCTCGCCAAGGGCGACGCGATGTTCTCGTACTGTCTCTCCGAGCCGGACGCGGGCTCGGACGCGGCGGGGATGAAGACCAAGGCGGTGCGCGACGGCGACTCCTACGTCCTCAACGGCGTCAAGCGCTGGATCACCAACGCCGGGGTCTCCGAGTACTACACGGTGATGGCCGTCACCGACCCCGAGAAGCGCTCCAAGGGCATCTCCGCCTTCGTCGTCGAGAAGGGCGACCCGGGCGTCTCCTTCGGCGCCCCGGAGAAGAAGCTCGGCATCAAGGGCTCCCCGACCCGTGAGGTCTATCTCGACAACGTCCGCATCCCCGCCGACCGCATGATCGGCGAAGAGGGCACCGGCTTCGCCACCGCCATGAAGACCCTCGACCACACCCGGATCACCATCGCCGCGCAGGCCCTCGGCATCGCCCAGGGCGCCCTGGACTACGCCAAGGGGTACGTCCAGGAGCGCAAGCAGTTCGGCAAGCCGATCGGCGACTTCCAGGGCGTCCAGTTCATGCTCGCCGACATGGCCATGAAGCTGGAGGCCGCCCGGCAGCTCACCTACGCCGCCGCCGCGAAGTCCGAGCGGGGCGACAGCGACCTCACCTTCCAGGGCGCCGCGGCCAAGTGCTTCGCCTCGGACGTGGCGATGGAGGTCACCACGGACGCCGTCCAGCTTCTCGGCGGCTACGGCTACACCCGTGACTACCCCGTGGAGCGCATGATGCGCGACGCCAAGATCACACAGATCTACGAAGGCACCAATCAGGTCCAGCGGATCGTCATGGCCCGCAACCTGCCCGGCACCCGGGGGAGCACACGATGAACACGAACGACCCCGTCATACGCAAGGTCGGCGTGGTGGGCTGCGGACTGATGGGCTCCGGGATCGCCGAGGTATGTGCACGCAAAGGCATGGAGACCCTCGTGTACGAGGTCGACGGCGCGGCGCTGGAATCCGGCCGAGGAAGGATCACCCAGTCCCTCACCCGAGCCCTCGAACGAGGCAAGCTGACGGCGCAGGACCGTGACGCCGTCGTGGACGCACTCGGGTTCACGACCGATCTGAACGACTTCGCCGACCGGGACCTGGTGATCGAGGCCGCGCCGGAGGACGAGGCACTCAAGACCGACATCTTCGCCACCTTGGACCGGGTCGTTCTCCGCCCCGACGCCCTGTTCGCGTCCAACACCTCGTCCATCCCCATCATGAAGCTCGGCGCGGCTACTTCACGGCCGGGCCAGGTGATGGGGCTGCACTTCTTCAATCCCGTTCCGGTGCTCGATCTGGTCGAGCTCGTGCCGTCTCTGGTCACCGCCGACACGGCATGGGATCGAATGCGCCACTTCGCTGCCGACGTCCTGGGTCGGCATGTCATCGTCTCCCAGGACCGAGCGGGATTCGTGGTCAACTCCCTGCTGATTCCCTATCTTCTCGCGGCCGTCCGTATGTTCGAGTCCGGATTCGCCGTTGCCCAGGACATAGACGAAGGCATGGTGCGCGGCTGCGCGCACCCGATGGGGCCCCTCGCGCTGGCCGACCACATCGGCCTCGACACGACCCTGGCCGTTGCGGAGTCCCTCTACGGCGAGTTCAGGGAGCCGCTTTACGCACCGCCGCCACTGCTGTCCCGGATGGTCGAGGCCGGCCACCTCGGGCGCAAGGCCGGCCGGGGCTTCTACACCTACTCGGCATCTGCGGCCTGATGATCGCGCTGTACGGATCGTCGACAGCCGCCGCGCGTTTCCGTCCTGTGCAGGGGGGCCTTGTCGCACCCCCGAGTAACACGGTGATGCATGCTGCGCACACCATCCCGCACGGACTTCGCTGGGCGTTCGCTCCAGGAGTCACGGGTCGCCATCGCGGACTACGACGACACCGCGGGCCTTCGGCGCAAGCGGAACGACACCACTCATGGGCGCCGGCCCGGCGATCCCGCCCGCGCCGCGCAGGCCATCATCACGGCCGTGGACTCCGCCGACACGCCGTTCCGGTTGTTGCTGGGCAGTGACGCGGTCAAGGTCGTCGGGGATGAGCTACAAGCCCAGATCGAGGAGCTCCAGGCGTGGAAGGAGACGAGTCTGAGCACCGATTTCCCCGAGTGACGTCCGGCGTTCCGCGCCCCGGCGCCGCTGTGGGCCTCGGAGTCACTCTCCCGAGGCCCACAGTCCTACCGGTCGCGGGCGGCGGTCACGGACGCCCGGCGAACAAGGGGGACGGCCGCTGACTGACTCGTCTGTGAATTCCCGGCTCTTCTCCGGAGAATGGAAGGATTCTGAGCTGCGGTACTCCGTCCGGATCGGCACGATTGATCACGGCATCGCACAGGACCTGCCATCGGTCGGCGGAAGGCAGTCGGCCTGCAATTCCGGTTCCCCACCCCTGATGCCTCGGCCCTATGCGTCGAGTTGGGTGATCTGCTGCGAGTGCAGGATGCGAGATCCGGCACCGTCCAGCCGCGCAACAGCGATCATCGCGCGCCCGAGATGCTCGGTACTGGTCACGTAGCGGGGTATGAGGCGGCGCACGAGTGGATAGAGCCAGGAGGTGAGCCGGTAGAGGAGCCGGTACCAGCTCGTTCCGGAAGTCTCGCCGTGTATGGGCTGGATCCATCCGGGACGGAAGGCGTAGGTATGCATGTCCATGGCCAGCAGGGCATTCTCCGTGCGGCCCTTCACCCGGGCCCAGAAGGTGCGCCCTTGCTCCGTGCTGTCGGTGCCTTCTCCCGACACGTAGACGAATGTCAGCCGAGGATTGCCGGTGGCCACGACCCGTGCGGCTTCCATCGTGTAGGTGTAAGTGACCTTCTCGTACTCCGCGTTGCTGCGCCCCACCGACGACACGCCAAGGCAGTAAAAACACGCATCAGCATCTGCGAGATCCGCTGCGATCGGGGCCAGGTCCTCGAAGTCCGTGTGGAGAACTTCGCGAAGCTTGGGAGCAACGCGGCCAAGTGGCCGTCGCACGATGGCGATCACTTCCGTCACCTCCGGGTCCTCCAGACACGCGCGGAGCACCCCCTGGCCCACCATGCCCGATGCTCCGAAGAGAACTACTTTCATTACGGCTCCTTGGGATTCTGTCCCGGGCGAGGTTCGCCGCAGGCGATGTGCTCGATGCCCTGCGGGGGCTGGGGATCGGCCTGGCCGCCCGCTCCTCGCTGGGGCGCGCCTTTCCCTCCGGCGCCGTCACCGGCCCCGACGACCTCGCCGAGGCCCGAGGTGCAGAGTGTCTCAGGAGTGGAGCATCGCGGTGCCCAGGTCCCAGAGCCGCTTGGCGTTGTCCGTGTCGAGTGCGTAGGGGCGCACGCCGCTGTCGGCATAAGGGTTGGGGTCGGTGTTGAGCTCGGCCTCGTTGCAGTCCTCGAAGTAGCGACCGGTGACGCCTTCGAGTAGGGGGGACGCGGCCACCAGCACCGAGGTCGCGGCACCTTCCTCGACGGTCTTCCAGGTGAAGTTGGCGAAGGCTTCCGCGACCTCCGGTGTCGTGTTGCCCTCCTGGTGGCGCTGGAGTCCGGTGCGTATGCCGCCGGGCATGACCGCGTTGGCGGTGATGCCGTCATCGGCCCACCGCTCGGCCGCTCCGACGGCCAGCAGCACATTGCCGGTCTTGGACTGGCCGTAGGCCGCCCACTCCTCGTAGGGGCGGCGCTCGAAGTGGATGTCATCGAAGACGACCGGGGAGAACAGGTGGCCGCTCGAGCTGAGCGAGACGATGCGCGCGCCACCGGCGGTCGCGAGCGCGTCGTGGAGGCCGAGGGTCAGGTTGAAGTGGCCGAGGTAGTTCTCGTAGCCGCGGGCGGAAATCCGTTCGCGCAAAGCCGCGAGCGACTCGATGAAGCCGTCGGCGCACTGCTGGCGGCAACCGCGGCGACAGGGCTTACGCGATCAGAGGTCGAACCGGACGATGTGGTGGTGTCACTCAGTGGCATCGCCATGGTCGCAGGCGTACTCGAGGATCGCGATCAGCTCGGTCGAGTGCTCGACCTCTTGTATGAGGGGCTGCGTACCCGACCATAAGCAGCTACGCGGACGGCTGCCCACACTCCGCGCAGCGCGCAGTCGGCGCTGGGGTCCGTCTTCAAACGGATCTTGCCCAGAGCAGGAATGAGGCGAGTGCGACCGCCGCTTCAGTGGCGCCGGACAGTGCGCTTGCGTCGAGTTCAGTCGGCGACCGCGATGGACACCGTCCCGGGCGGATCAGGTAGCGGTTGCAGGGGGGCGGAGCCGCAGGCGGTGAGGCGTTGCGTGTCGGGGAGACGCACCGGCCTCGGAGCGGCCTGGAGGGGGAAGCGCCCGGGCTCGCTGCCGAGGGTCTGGTAGACGGTGCTGATCGCGTGCGGTGTGGCGACTTCCTTCCGCGGCTACCGCGGCACCCGCCGTGGCGCCCCGTCGGGCACCTCCGGCTCCGGGCCCGCGTCGACGGTGTGGTCGAATACGAACATGTGGCCCGGGTAGTGGGCGATGGTGTACGGCGCCCGTGTCGCGGGGAGCGCCAGTTGCGGTGTCACCCCGCAGGCCCAGAACACCGGGACGTCGCCCTCCTCGATGACGGGGGAGGGGCCGAAGTCCGGCCGGGCCAGGTCGGCGATGCCGAGCGTCGCCGGATCGCCGATGTGCACCGGCGCCCCGTGCCCGGCCGGATAACGGGCGGTGATCTCGACGGCGCGCGCCACCAGCCGGGCCGGTATCGCGCGCATGCTGACCACCAACGGTCCGGACAGCCGCCCGGCGGGGCGGGTGGCCATGTCGGTGATGTAGACGGGCGGCGACGCCGACTCCGGCGCGTACCGGACCGGGACACCCGCCGCGCGCAGCGGTCCCTCGAAGGTGTGGCTACAGCCGAGGAGGAAGCCGACCGCGTCCGCGCGCCAGTGGGCGGTGATGTCATGTGGTTCGGCGGTCAGTTCGCCGTTGTGCCAGACCCGGTAGCGCGGCAGGTCCGTCCGCAGGTCGGCGACCGTGGTGCCGAGCCGCACCACCGGGTCGCCGGGTTCGGTGACGGCGAGGACGGGACAGGGCGCGGGGTTGCGGGTGCAGTACAGCAGGAAGTCGAAGGCGAGGTCGCGCGGGACGATCACGAGGTTGGCCTGCTGGAAGCCGTCCAGCAGACCGGCCGTGGGCCCGGTCCACCGACCGTCCGCCACCAGGCGCCGCAACGCCGCCGGGGTGGCGGGGACGTCCCCGGGAAGGCCATCTCCACAAGGGGCGGGGCCGGGCCGCACGGCGGCCGTCATGCCAGTTCCCCGTGGCTGGACTCGGTGACGGTGCGCAGCGTCAGCAGGGCGACGGCCACGGCCGCCATCAGCAGGAAGCCCGGGGCGAGCAGACTGCCGGTGGCCGAGATCAGCCAGGTGGCCAGATAAGGGCTGAGCCCACCGCCGACGATGGTGCCGATGTTGAAGCTGAACGAGAGCCCGGTGTACCGCACCCGGGTCGGGAACATCTCGGCGTACGTCGGGTACGTGACGGACTGTACGACCGGCATCGGCAGGGCCAGCACCACCATGGCCGCGACGGCGAGCGGGAAGCTGCCCAGCCCCATGACCAGCATGGCGGGGAGGACCAGGATCGCGTATCCGGCGAAGCCGACGGTGATGAGCCGCTTGCGGCCAAACCGGTCCGACAGCGCCCCGCACACCGGCATCAGGGCGGCCACGAACAGGCTGATTCCGCCCATGATCCAGAAAGTGGAGTCCTTGGGGTAGCCGAGGTCGGTGGTCAGGTAGATGTTCATGAAGATCAGGCCGACCCAGTAGCCGCAGTTGGAGCCGATGGCCAGCAGGGTCACCTTCAGCACCGGGCCGCGGTGCCGCGTGAAGACCTCGGTCAGCGGCGCCTTGGCGGTGGCTTGCTCCGACTTC
Organism: Streptomyces sp. CY-1; assembly: GCF_047218265.1. Lineage (NCBI taxonomy): Bacteria > Bacillati > Actinomycetota > Actinomycetes > Kitasatosporales > Streptomycetaceae > Streptomyces > Streptomyces sp. CY-1. The sequence goes on along the minus strand of NZ_CP178393.1, from coordinate 169,121 downwards.
GCCGCGAGGAAACTCTCGGAGTCCGCGAGCCGGTTGCGGGCGATCAGGGCGACCGCGATCAGCGGGAGCGAGAGCAGGAACGGTATGCGCCACCCCCAGGCGTCGAGCTGGCGTTCGCTCAGCGCGGTCGTGGTGACGCCCGCGACCAGTGCCGCGGCTCCGCCGCCGAGGGCCACCCCGACCGGAGTGAAGGCCCCGAAGAAGCCGCGCCGCCCGGCCGGGGCCGACTCGGCGAGGTAGGTGGCCGAACCGGTCACCTCACCGCCCGCGAAGAACCCCTGCACGAGCCGCACCACCAGCAGAGCGGCGGGCGCGGCCATGCCGACGGTCTCGGCCGTGGGCAGCAGCCCGACGGCGGCGGTCGCGCCGCCCATCCCGGTCACGGTGAGGATCAGTACGGGCTTGCGGCCTACGCGGTCTCCGAGCCGGCCGAGCAGAATGCCGCCCAGCGGCCGCATCAGGAACGCGCTGCCGAACACCGCGAGCGTGGCGAGCAGGGCGGCGGTGGGGTCGTCCCCGGGAAAGAAGTGCGGGCCGATGATCACGGCCAGATAGCTGTAGACGCCGAACTCGTAGTATTCGATGGCGGTGCCGGCGGCCGCTGCCAACGCCGCCCGGCGCGGACCGCCCCGCGCCGTGGCGGTCACGGTGGCAGTGGAGGCCGCGTCCCCGGTGTCTTGGGGGGTCGTTGATACGCTCGTCATGGGTTCCTCCGGGTCTGACATGTCCTATGGCCGGGATGTGCTGTCAGTGCCGCTGGTACGGCGCCGGGGGCCCGCACGACGGTCATCCGCGGGACCAGTCCTCCCGCTGATGACCGTCGTCCTTCCGGGCCGGGCGCCGCTCGCCGGTCGGACGGCGAAGACGGCGAAGAATCAGATGGCGAAGAGCTGTCCGAGGTCGGCGAACGCCTTGAACTCCAGCGCGTTGCCCGCCGGGTCGAGGAAGAACATCGTCCACTGCTCACCGGGCTCGCCCTCGAAGCGGACGTACGGCTCGATCACGAACCGAGTGCCCACCTCGGTGAGCCGCTCGGCCAGCTTCTTGAACTCCGGCACCGGGAGCACCAGGCCGAAGTGCGGCACCGGCACCTGGTGGCCGTCGACCGGGTTGGTCCCGGCGATGCCGTCGCGCGGCGTCCCCGACGGGCCGTCGCCGACCTGGTGGGTGACGACCTGGTGGCCACCGAAGTTCCAGTCGATCCATTTGGTGTCCGAGCGGCCCTCGGCGAAGCCGAGCACCTTGCCGTAGAACTCGCGGGCGGCAGCGATGTCGTCCACCGGAATGGCCAGGTGGAAGGGAACGAGGGAGGGGGACTGCGCGGTCATGTTCGGTATCTCCTCAAGGGGTTTCAGGGAGTTTCAGAGGACGGGGGCGAGCCGCAGCCCGTCCCCGGGGAGGGTCTGGCCGACGAGATCGATGTCGGCGTCGGTGACCACCCCGATGACGGGGTAGCCGCCGGTGACCGGATGGTCGGCGAGGAAGACGATCGGCTCGCCCGACGGAGGCACCTGGATGGCGCCGCGCACCGTACCCTCGCTGGGCAGGTCGACCGAGCCGATGGCCAGCGGCGGTCCGGTCAGCCGCGCGCCCACCCGGTCGCACTGGGCGGAGACCCGCCAGGGCGTGGTGGTGAGCCGGTGCCGGTCCGCGGCGTCGAACAGCTCGTGCCGCGGCCCCCAGCGGAACCGGACGGTGACCGGGCCACCGCTCGGGACGACGCTGAACGCCAGTTCCAGCGGGATGGCCGGAACCGGGCGCACCGGACCCAGTCCGTACTCCGCCCCGCTGCGCACCGGGGCGGGGCCGAGCCCGGTGAGGGAGTCGCGCGAGGCCGACCCCAGCACCCGGTCCGCCTCGATCCCGCCGGAGACGGCGAGATAGCTGCGGCAGCCCGCCCAGGGACGGCCGATCGTGAGCACTGATCCGGCACGCAGCCGCAGCCGCGGCGCGCCGTCGACCGGCACCCCGTCGACCATCAGCGGCGCCGGGGCCCCGGTGACCGCGACATAGCGGCTGGCGGAGAGGGTGATCGCGAGGCCGCCGAGGGTGACCTCCAGGGCCGGGGTGTTCTCCGGGTTGCCGGCCAGCCGATTGGCGAGCCGGAAGCTGCGCCGGTCGGCCGGGCCGGAAGCGGGGACGCCCAGATGGGCCATCCCCGGGCGGCCCAGGTCCTGCACGCTGGTCGCCGCCCCCGCCTCGACGACCGTCAGCACGGCGGGCTCCGGGCCGGCCCCGGGGCCGGGCGGACGGTGCTGGGGACGGACCCGGCGGCCCGGGGCGGCGGAGGTGACCGTCATGGCGCCACCGCCTCGAAGACGACCCGGTCGCCGACCGCGAGCCGGTTCGGCGGATCGGCGGTCACGTCCCACAGCCGGGTGGTGGTGACGCCGATCTGGTGCCAGCCGCCGGGGGTTCCGCCCGGGTAGACGACCGTCTGGTTCCCGGCGATGGCCACCACCCCGGCGGCCACCCTCGGCCGCGGGCTGGACAGCCGGGGCAGCCGGAGGCTGTCCGGTACGCCGTCCAGATACGCGAAGCCGGGCGCGAAGCCGAAGAAGCCGACCCGGTACTCCCTCGCGCCGTGCCGCCGCACGACCTCCTCCGGGGCCAGTCCGAGCCGTTCGGCGACCTCGGGCAGGTCCGGTCCGTCGTAGCGGACCGGGATCACGATCCGTCGGCCCGGCGGCGGTCCGGCGCGGTGAGCGCCGGACTCGTCGAGCACGGTGCGCAGTCCGGCGGCGAGCTTCCCCATCCCGGCGGCGGTCTCCGCCACCACCAGCACGGTCGTGGCGGCGGGCACGACCTCCCGCAGTCCCGACGCCCAGGGCTGGGCGCGGATCGAGGTGGCGACCTCGGCGGGGCGCAGGCCCGCGCACTCGATCAGCCAGCCCCGGTCACCGGCGCGCCGAAGGATCGTTTCGGCGGGCGTCATGGCCGTGCCTCCGCCACCTGAAGGCCGGCGGTGGCGCCAGGCGGGCCCACCGCGATCCCGCCCGCGGCCAGCGCCTCCCGTACGGCGGCGGCCAGCCCGGCCGCGCCGGGGGTGTCGCTGTGCACGCACAGCGCGGCCAGCTCCCCGCCGTCCGGGGCGATCCGTACGACGGTGCCGGTAACCGAGACCACCGTCCCCGACTCCGCCATCCGCAGGGCGCGTTCGGCCGCCTCGGCCGGGTTGGTGATCAGGGCGCCCGACGCGGAGCGGGGCACCAGCAGCCCGTCGTCGGTGTAGCCGCGGTCGATGAACCCCTCGGCCAGCGGGCGCACCCCGGCCTCCACCGCCCGCTCCCACACGGCGGTGCCCGGCTGGCACAGCAGCGGCAACCCGCGGTCGTACAGGGCGACCGCCTCGACGAGCGCGGCCGCGTGCCCGATGTGCCGGGCCGCCGCGTTGTAGAGCGCGCCGTGGGCCTTCACATAGCCGACGCGGTCGCCCGCGAGGCGGGCGAACACCTCCAACGCGCCCATCTGGTACAGCAGTTCGTTGACCAGCGTGGCCGGCGGAACGTCGATGAAGCGGCGGCCGAAACCGGCCAGGTCGCGGTAGGAGACCTGAGCGCCGATCGCCACGCCCCGGGCGGCGCTCGCCTCACAGGTGCGGCGCAGGATGTCGGGGTCGCCGGCGTGGAACCCGCAGGCCACATTGGCCGCGGTGACCTGGTCGAGCAACTCGCCCTCGTCGGCCGGCCCCCAGACCCCGAACCCCTCGCCCACATCGCTGTTGAGCGCGAGCGCGGTCACTGGGCCGACTCCGCCCAGTACGCCTGGAGGGCGCCGCTGCTGTTCTCCCAGGCCGTGTGCAGCCCTTCCTGGCCGCCGTCGATATGGGCCGTGATCTGCCGGGCCAGCTCCTCCGCGTCCCCGTCGGCCAGCGCCTGGACCATCGCGGCGTGCTCGTGGTGGACCCGGCCGTACGCCGAGGTGCCGTGGACGTAGAACCGGGAGTACGGCTCCAGCCGGTGGTACATCTGCGAGATGATCTCGTAGCGCATGGGCAGCCGGGACAGCCGGTACATGTCCAGGTGGAAGGCGAGGTTCGTGCGCGACCAGACGTCGGCGCCGGTCCCGGCAGCCTGCTCCATCGCGGTGGCCATCTCGTCGAACCGGCTGATGTCGCGCCGGGAGACCCGCTCGGTGACGTGCTCGGCGAAGCTCGGCTCGATCAGCCGCCGCAGGTTGTAGATCTCGTCGATCTCGTCCAGGTCCAGCACCGTCACGAACGTGCCGCGGCCCGGGGTCGAGCGCAGCAGGCCCTCGCTCGCGAGGGTGCGCATGGCCTCGCGCAGCGGGATGCGGCTGACCCCGAAACGGTCGGCGAGTTCGTCCTGGACCAGTCGGTGACCCGGCGGGTAGACGCCCTCGACGATCAGCCGGCGCAGCTCGGTTGTGAGCGCGTCCGGCGCCATGGCGTCACCGCGACGACCTCTGTCTTCTCGGTTCATATACTGTGTATACAGTGGATGCGCCGTACGGGTGAAGGGGTTCGACCACAGGAAATCCGGCTTTTACCCGACCGAAATCGGCCACCCTCCCCCGAGACGGTGTGTTCAGCCGAAGCTCCCCGGTCGTGAGCGAGTTCGCCGATGATGAGGAGCCCGCGGTCGCGGGTGTCGCGGGGACGCGGTGGCGAATCCCGAGGGGACCGACGCCATCCGGGTCTCCGAGAACCGGTACGGCGGGGCACGGGGCGGGCGGCGTGCCTGTCATCGACGGGATCGCCACCCGGCCGGCCACGATGGGCGACACCCTCGACATCGGGACGAACCTGGCGGTTCGAAACCGCGTAGGTGAGTTGACTCTCCCGGCCATGTGAAAGGCCGCCTTCCCGACATCTGGAGGGCGGCCTTTCGGCTCCCCCGCGGGTCATCGCGAGCGACGCACCGCCGAGCGCTCGTTCACGACGCCGTGCTGACCCGGTAGGTGATCCGCGCGTCCTCGGCTCCGCCACTGTTGCGGGCGGTGATCGTGAACTTGCTGGTGCCCTTCCGGGTGGGCACGCCCGTGATGCCGCCGGTGTCCTTGTTGAGGGTCAGTCCGGCGGGGAGGCTGCCGGACGTGATCTCGTAGCGCACCGTGCGCGGGGTGCTCGACGTGACCTTGAACGCGTACAGCGTGCCGATCCGGGCGTCGGGCGGCCGGGGCGTGGTGAAGCCCGGTTTCGGGGCGTTGACCGGCTGGGGCTTGCCGGTGGCCTTCCCCGAGGAGTCCGTCTGTTGCAGGGACCATTCCTGATTTGGCGTCACTTCGCTCAGGTGCCAGTACGAGTCCGGGTCGCCCAGCAGTTTCTTCTGGTCGGTGCTGAAGGCGCCGGCGGCGCGCGCGGCCTCCCACACCCTGACCGCTTCCAGCAGCGCGGCCGTGTTCGACCCCGATGCCAGACTCTGCACGCTGGTCTCGAAGTTGATGCCCGCGTTCAGGGATGCCGCGCGCGCCATGGTGACTTCGATCTTCTGTAGGCTGTCGTTGCCGGAGAACCCCTGCTGCCCCATCATCCCGGGCAGATAGTTGGCGCGGTAGAAGGTGTTGCTGCGCAGTAGCTGCGCGTAGTCCGTCCTGCCGATCTCGCCCCAACTGGCGCGGGACTGGGCGTCCCAGGTGTTGGACGCGAGGTTGCTGCACTCCGTGATGAATTCCTTGGAGTCGAGTTGCCGGTAGACACCGTTGACCAGGCGCGCGAAACCGTAGCCGCCCCAGCCGTTGTAGCCCGCCGACTCCAGGCCGTCGTACGACGTGGCCCGTATACCGGTGTCGTTGTACGCCGTGGCCAGCCGGGTCGCTATCTCGTCGGTGATCGGCAGACTGCCGAGCGCGCCGCCGTAGCCGTTCTGGATGAGCCGGGCGACGGTGGTGCCGGCCGGACAGGCCAGTGCGGTCGATCCCCACTGCGCCCGCGCAAGGCCGTTGACCTGCCACTCACTGTCGCTCACCTTCGTGACGGAGCCGTAGGTGAGGATCTCGTCGCCGATCCGCAGCCGGTGACCGTCGACGCCAGGACCGAGCGGGCGGTCGCCGTCGGCGTACAGCGTGGTGTCCGAGGCGCCGAGCGGACGGGTGAGCCTGACGCTGCCGCCCACGGCGAGACGCGGATCCGCCGGGGCCTTCACATACGGGTCGTGCGCGTCGATGAAGACGGACAGCGTGTGCACGCCGACCTCGGTGCTCTCCTTCGTCGCCGCCGCCACCAGACGGGCCGCCGCGGCGTCGGAACCACCGAACGCGCTGTTGAACTGGTAGTGCCCGTGCGAAGCCCAGGGCCCGTCACCGGAGATGGCGTAGATGTTCCTGACCCCGGCCTGCGCCGCGAACCGGCTCGCGGCCGTGACATTGCCCGTGCTGAGGTCGTGCACCCAGAAGTGGGACTGCGACGTGCGCTGTGCCGCCTTCTGCCACTGGCCGTCGAGGGTCGGGTACGCCTGACCGTGCTGCGTGGCGATGTGGCTCAGCACGGTGAGGGCGAGATCCGGGGCGCTGCCGAACAGGGCGATCTTCGACCCGACGATCCGCCCCTCGGGCGCGGGCAGCGGCCCCAGCGGGATCTCGTACCCGTTGGTGCGCTGCCGGGTCCGCACCTTGCTGTAGTCGTAGGTGGTGGCGCGCAGCACGCTGCCCCAGGTCGTTTTCGCCGCGACGTTGCTCGCCAGCCACTCGTCCTTCTCGCCGGTCTGTAGGCCGTACGGATTCCAGACGAGATCCGGGCCGAACCCGTAGGCCAGATGCTCGTTCGGCCAGCCGCCGACGGTCTTGTCGTTGAGCGGGCGGACCCCCACGACGAAGTCGTCACCGACGACCACACCGGCGGTCTCACCGATCGTCCTGTCGAGCTTCGTCGGCAGCGGTCCCCACAGCAAGGTCTGCACATCGACACCGGGAGCGGCGGTCAGACCGACCACCTCGAGCGTGGCGTGGGTGGGGAAGTCGACGACCTTGACCTCGACCGTCACCTTCTCGCCGGTGAACACCAAGACGCGGCGGTCCCGCGGCGAGACCTTCACCGCGGCGGGGACCTCCTGCCGGCCGTCGGCCACCACACTGACCAGCGGTACCGATCGGCCCGCCGCCAGGTGGTCGGTGCCGCTGCGCCGGTCCACCAGGCTGCGCACCCGGCCAGAACTGGTGAGCCCCATCGACAGGAAGCCCGCGGAGATCCGCTCCGCGCGCGGTGCCTTGCCGGTGGCGGCGTACACCGTCTGGGCGGGGGCGGCCGTGAGTCCCATCGCGGTGATCGAGCTCAGGCCGCTGACGGCCAGAAAGTGCCGTCTGTCCATGTTTCCTCCTCGTGAGGTGAATCTCGGCGAAGCAGGGATGTGCTGAACGAGCCGTGAGAGGGGCGATCGGCGTCTTCCCGCATAGTTCGTACTCTTGGGCCCCGGGATGGAGTGTGCGGGTGATGGGTCGGTGTCCTTCGCGGAGCCTTGTCAGGAAGACAAATCCTGGCCTCTTACGGCTGGACGCCCCAGCGCGGGCGTGATCCAGCGTGCCGCCGAGCAGGCAACGAGTCAAGATTTAGTTAGGATCTATCTGGGCACTCTTTGGTGGATGGTTGTGTTTCATCTCTTGACACTGTCGCGAACCCAATTCGATACTCGGACCGCTCTCTGCGGAGAAGCGCTCGGAGAGAGCGGTCCCGCTCGAGAGGGGGAGGACTCGGCCAAGAGTCTGAACCATGTGGCCGATTCGGCGGACGGTCGGGAACGGATCCCCACCTGGTCGTGGCACGACAAGGGACACACCACCGCCTCCGACAGCGACGGGCAGGGACAGAAACGCATGACTCGTTATTCGATGGTTCTGAGGGGCGCCGCCCTCGCAGGCGCTCTTCTCCTGACCGGGTGCACGGCCGGCAGCGGTGGTGGCAGCGCGTCATCAGGGGGCAAGGCGACCCTGACCTTCCTCACCTTCGAGACGCCCAATCTCGACGCGAAGTACTGGGACGCCGCGATCGCCCGTGCCTCCGCGAAGGTGCCCGGAGTGACGATCAAGAAGCTCGTCTCACCCAGCGCCGACCGCACCGGATATGCGAAGCAGCTGGACAGCACCGGGCAGTTCCCGGACATCATGATCGGGCTCAACCCCGCCGGATTCGCCGAGTCGGGCAAGCTCGAGCCATGGACGGACAAGGAACTCGCGGCGTACACCGAGCCGCACGCCAACGCGTACGACGGCAAGGTCTACCAACTGCCCTACGCGGCCCAGGCGACGCTCGTCTACTACAACAAGAAGGACTTCGCCGCGGCCGGCATCGGCACCCCGCCGCGCACGTACGCCGAACTGCTCGACGCGAGCTCGAAGTTGAAGAAGAAGGGCATCAATCCGTTCGTGGTCGGCGGTGGTGGCAAGGATTCCTGGGCCGACATGTTCCCGCTGATGTGCACGGTGGCCACCGACGTCTACAAGAAGACACCGGACTGGCTGACCCAACGCGGCGACGGCAAGGTCAAGTTCACCGACAAGGCGTTCGTGGCCGCCGCCCAGAAGGTCGCCGGTCTGGCCGACAAGGGCTACATAGACCGAGCCGGACTGTCCCGTTCCTATGCCGACACCGAGCAGGCATTCCGGGACGGGAAGGGCGCCATGTACCCGATGGGCAGTTGGTTCGCCGCCTCGGCTGACGGGAAGAGGCCGAGCTTCGACACGGGGGTGTTCACCTGGCCCACGGACCAGGGAGCCCTTGCTCTGCCGAGCGGCGTCGGTGGCGGCATGACGGTGAGCTCCAAGGCGCCCGACGTGCAGCTCGCCAAGAAGTGGGCGAAGGCATTCATGGAGGATCACAAGAGCCTGGACGCCGCCGTCAAGTCCGACGCGCTCATCATCGACATCAAGGGCTACACCCCGCCGGACAACATGGGGCCGGTCTACAAAGCGACCGTGCAGGAATATCGGAAGGCCCAGAAGGACGACGGACTCGTCAACTCGTTCTCCACGGAGTCCGGTGACGGCTCCATGCCTCCCGGGCTGGCGGACAAGGCCGCGACAGGCGTGCAGAAGCTCATCAGCGGACGAATGACGGCCAAGCAGTTCGGCGCCTATATGGACGAGCAGTGGGACAAGGCCACCCGATGATGCGGCTTCGCACCCCCCACCGACCGGAAGCCTCCCCTGCCGAACCCGTGAAAAGGAGCGCGGCAGGGGAGCGGGGGCGGGACACGCATCCGAAGCGGTCCTTGCCGGTGACCCGGCGGGAACGCTCGAAAGGCGGCCTGAGCCGCTTCGCCGTCTTCGCGGCCCCAGGGCTGCTGGCCTACCTGGCGCTCGTACTGGTGCCGATCGGCATGACCGTCGGCTACAGCCTCACCAACAGGAACCCGTTCAATCCACCGACCCGATGGGTGGGTCTGGACAACCTCACGAGCCTGGTCTCCGACGACGAATTCCTCAAGGCGCTACAGAACACCGTCGTCATCACCGTGATCGTCACCTTCGTGACCAACGCCGGCGGGCTGGCGATCGCCCTGCTCCTCGACCGGCGCGGCTGGCTGTACAACGTCCTGCGCAGCGTGTTCTTCGTGCCGGTCGTGCTCAGCGGCGTGGTGGTCAGCGTCATCTGGCAGGCGATCCTCATCGATGACGGCCTGCTCAACTCCATGCTGCGACATCTGGGAGTGAGCGATCCGCCGGGGTGGCTGTCCGATCCGAATCTCGCCCTCTACACGGTCTCGTGGGTCATGGCCTGGCAGGGGCTCGGATTCTGCGTGGTGATCTATCTGGCCGGACTCCAGGGCATCCCGCAGGAGTTGCACGAGGCGGCGGCCATCGACGGCTGCGGCCCGCTGATGCGGTTTCGCCATGTCACGTGGCCGATGCTGGCGCCTGCCCTGACCATCAACACGGTGATGTCGCTGATCGGCGGGTTCAAGGCATACGACCAGGTTCAGGTCCTCACCAACGGCGGCCCGGGACCCGGCACCACCTCCACCCTCGCCTTCCAGGTGGTCCAGACCGCGTTCACCGGCAACCACATCGGCTACGCCTGCGCGATGGCCGTGGCGATGCTGGCCCTGGTCGCGGCGGTCTCCGTGATCGCGCTCGGGCTGCTACAGAAACGCGAGGTCTCATCGTGAACGTCCACAGGGCCCAGGCGTGGATCCGTCCGATCGTCGCGCTGCTTGCCGGCGCCCTCTTCTTCCTGCCGATCTACCTCGTCCTGGTCAACGTGTTCAAGGACGGTTCGGCGATCGTGTCGAACCCGGTCGGCCTGCCGACCTCACCCACCCTGGACAACATCCAGGGAGTGCTGTCGCGCCCCGACCAGCTCTTCTGGTACGGCCTGGTCAACAGTACGGAGGTCACGGTGATCTCCATTCTTGTCATCACCGCGATCTCGGCCATGCTCGGCCACTATCTGGCCCGGTCGACCGGCATCCTCCCCAAGGTCACCATGGTCGTGCTGCTGTGCGGGCTCATGGTGCCGTCGGCGGTCATCGTCTCCCCGATCACCGAGGTACTGCGGGCACTTGGGCTCATGAGCACGGTGCCGGGCCTGATCCTGGCATACGTCGGCTACTACATGCCCTTCGGGGTGTTCGTCTTCGCGGGCTTCGTCAAAACGATCCCGAAGGAACTCGAGGAAGCCGCGGCAATCGACGGTGCCGGAGCGTTCCGCGCCTTCTGGCAGGTGGTCTTTCCGCTGATGCGACCGGCGTCGGCCAGCGTGCTGATCTTCCTCGGCGTCTGGATCTGGAACGACTTCCTCAACCCGCTGATCATCCTGGGGCCGGCCGCGGGCACCACCGTGACCGTCGGCATCTACCGGGCCATCGGCGAGCACCAGGCGGACTACGGCTCCGTCTTCGCCTTCATGTTCCTGGCGACCCTGCCCATCCTCGTCTTCTACCTGGCCTTCCAGAAGCAGTTCATCAAGGGCCTCACCGGAGGAGCGACGAAGGGCTGACCGGCCGGCACCGGGGCGGGGACCGCGCACCTCCCCGCCCCGGTGCTTCCCTGTCCGCCGTCCGGCCGGCGCCCCTGAACGAGAGGCGAATGCGAACTCATGCGCACCACCACCCCGGGCGGCGAACTGGCCCTGGGTGCCGCGCCCCTGGGCAACCTGCTCCACGCGATCAGCGGCGAGGACGCCGCCGCCATCGGCGCCGCCTGATCCTTTGGGATCCGCCGCTCCGGCACCGCCCCGCACTACGGCCTCGGCTTGTCGGAACGCCGCCTCGGCGCGGCCCTGCGCACCCGGCAGCGCGAGCAGTACACGCTCTCCACCAAGGTCGGCCGCCTGCTCGCCGTTCGTCCGCGACCCCGACTTCGACGTGGTCCTGCCGGCCGACCGCTACTCCCGCTCGACCAGAGCGGGTTGACCGCCCTGCTGCCCCTGGCCGCGCGCCGCGGGGCCGGTTGACGTCGAGAAGGGGGTGGGCGCGCACGCGCCCACCCCCTTCTCGAACGAGGGTGAAAAGCACCGCCGGACTCGTCACCAGCCCGGCTGGTCGAACCCGATGCCGGGCGCCGTCGGAGCCTGGACAAGGCCGTCGGCACCCACCGAGGGCTCGAGCACTACGGGATTGGTGTACACCAGGGACTCGTAGTACGTGGTGTTCGGTATCGCCATGCACAGATGGGCGTTGACCACGCCGCTGCCGTGCACCTCGGCCCGTAGTTGGTAGCTGTCGGCGAGATGCGCGATCCGCAGGGCCCCGGTGATCCCACCCTTGTACTGCGCGCTGGTACGGACCCGGCCCGCCGCGCCCGCCATGATGAAGTCGCCGGCGTTGAAGTGCGCGCCGTCGGAGGTCTCCGCGACCAGCAGGGGAACGGTGACCTGCTCGGCCAGCCAGCGGTAGGAGGTCACACTGAACTCGCGCATGGGCTCCTCGTACCACAGGTAGTCGGCTTCGCCGAGAGCGCGGCCGAGATGCACCGAGTCCGCGAGGTCGAACCCGGCCGAACCGTCGTACATGAGGGCAATGTCATCGCCGACGTGTGCCCGCAGCTTCTGGCACAGCTCCGCGTCCGCCTTCACATCGCCCCAGCCGTGCAGCTTGATGCCGCGGTACCCCAACTCCAAGCACTGGTCGGCCACATCAAGGTATTCCTCGACACTGCCGAAGGTGACCGTGCTCGCGTACGCGGGAACGGCCTCGCGATAACCGCCCAGCAGCCGGTGCACCGGCAGCCCGGCCGCCTTGCCCGCCAGGTCCCACAACGCCACGTCGACCAGGCCGAGGGCGTAGATCGGCAGCTCCTCGATGCGGTCCAGCTCCCACATCCGCTGCCACAGCAGCTCGCGCATCAGCGGGTCACGGCCGGTCAGATCCGCACGGATGCGACGGTCGACCAGGTCGGAGACGATCAGCCCGCGCCTCGTGTGCGCCTCGCCTACAAGACCCTCGTCGGTGTGGACGCGCAGGATCCCGCCGACCACCGCGGGCTCCGAGCCGGGCAGCCCGGCCCGCCACCGGAAGGGCGGCTGGGCGGGCAGGTCGACCAATTCCACAGTCACATTGGTGATTCGCATGGATGTCCTTCACGGCTGGAAGTCCGGGGAGGGAGACCGGGTGTGCGAGGGTTCCCCCTTGTGGGATTGCTGTATGTCGTACCCTGACCCGGGCGCGAGGCAGTATGTTTCACATACATACAGCGATTTCGGCTCAGTGAATCACATCCAGGTCCGTTGATGCCAGAACCGGTAACCGTAGACCGTCCATCACGGTCGGCGTCTCCTCCAGGGGGAGTCGTCCTGGGTGAACGGAGGTTGAGCCCTCGTGCGTGCGCGGCTCCGCCAGGGAATCTCCGTGCGGACCGGTGATACGGATGCGGCATGTATCGGATCCATGTCCTTCCTGACGTATGCGAACGATCCAGGGCGCGTATTCGGTTGTGATCAACAGATGGCCCGGACGAGGTCCTTGAGCCAGATCATCGAGGCGCGAAGGTAGAGGCCGGAGAGGTAGCTCGCGTGTGTCTTGTCGTACCGGGTAGGGAGGACCGCCTTGATACGGCGTTTGCGCAGGTGGGCGCAATTGCCATGCGACGAGTACGCTTTGTCTCCGGCGACTGCGTCAGGCCGGGTGCGGGGACGGCCGACGAGCCCGCGCACCCGATCGAAGACCCTGGCGTTACGCCACTGCCGGAAGCGGTTGTGGACGGTCGGCCAGGCGCCGAACTGCGCCGGCATCTCCCGCCACTGCCCGCCCGTCCTGAACCGCCGGACCACACCCTCGAACTGTTGCGCCGCGAAGGCAAATCTCGCAGATTGATCACGACGTGATGCGCGCCCTGGCACTCCAGCACCGGTTTTCGGCTGGACTTTTCCCGAGCCAAGCTCGGCACACGGCGGCCCGGAGTCCATTGTGGCCCGTGCGGTCCAGAACTTGTATGGTGCGGGTATGCCTCGACCTCGTGAGTTCGATGAAAATCGTGTGCTTCTCGCCATCCGGGACGAGTTCTGGGACAAGGGCTACGCGGCGACATCGATGGACGATCTGCTGCGCGTGAGCGGGCTGGGCAAAGGCAGCCTCTACGGGGCGTTCGGGGATAAGGGCAGCCTGTTCCTGCGGGTGCTGCGCGACTACGACGACGCGAATCTGCTGATGCTGCGCGAGCGTCTGGTTTCCGCGGCGCGGGGGATCGACGTGGTGCGCGAGTTCGTACTCGGCCTGACCGGCGATCCGACCGGGGCAGTTGCGCGTCGGGGTTGCCTGCTGGCCAACAGCAACGCCGAGCTTGCCGCCAGTACTCCGGACGTCGCAGCCGAGGCTCGCCGCAGCTACGACGCGATCGCCACCCTCCTCACCGCGGCGCTGGAACGCGCCCAGAGCGAAGGCGACCTCGACCCCGACATCGACCCCTCTGAGACCGCCCGCGCGGCCCTCGTCGCGCAACTCGGCCTCATCGCTCTCGGGCGCACCGGCATGGGCATCGGAGCGCTCACCGTGATAGCCCAGTCCGCCCTGGCACGGTTGCTGTCCACTCCGGCGCAGTAGCGGCAACGCACCGGCCGACCTGTACCGCCACGGGCTGCAACCGGCTCCGAACCCTGGGGCGCGCCCTGAAGCTGTGCGCTGCGGCTCCTGCGGAGGGCCGCGCTCCGCAGGCCGGGCTCCTGCGCGCTGCCAGTCGTCAGGCGACTCGAATCGCGACCCGGCAGGCCGAGACCGCCGCGGCGGCGGTCGGTGCTGCCGGTGGTGTGGCCCCGCAGTGGTCCGACCAGAGGTCGCGGGTGCGGGACAACTGCCCGCGGCCTGCGCGGCCCGTCTACGGGGCCGCGCCGGGAAGCCCCGATGCCGAACCAATCTTGACTGTGCGGTCCATATCGGAGGGTTGTGGACGCAACAGTCCATAACTTGAGGGAGGGCGGCATGGCCGTCTTGGAAGACAAGGTCGCCGTGGTCACCGGGGCCGGCACCGGGTTCGCGACCGCGCGCGCATTCCGCGACGAGGGCGCCACGGTGTTCATCACCGGTCGCCGCAAAGACGCGCTCGACGCCGCGGTTGCCGAGCTCGGGCCTGACGTGACCGGCGTGGTCTGCGATGCTTCGGTGCCCTCAGAGCTCGATGCGTTCTACAGCACCGTGCGCGACCGGGCCGGACGCATCGACGTGCTGGTCGCCAACGCCGGCGTCGGCACCGCGGCGCCGTTCGGCGAGGTGACGGAAGATCTGATCGACTCGGTGTTCGCCACCAACGTCAAGGGAACGATCTTCACTCTCCAGCAGGCGCTGCCGCTGCTCAGCACAAACGCTTCGGTAATCCTGACGGGTTCGACCGCTGCGACACGGCCCAACCTGGGACTCGAGGTCTACGCAGCGTCGAAGGCCGCAGTGCGCACGCTCGCCCGCGGCTGGGCTCTCAGCGCGGGCACACACGGCTTCCGGGTCAACGTCGTATCCCCGGGCGGTACGCGCACCTCTGGTCTGCTTGAGCTGGTGGTCACACCCGAGATGCTCAAGCAGGCCGAAGGCGCTGTTCCCCTCGGCCGGCTTGCCGAGCCCGAGGAGATCGCCGCCGTGACGACGTTCCTCGCCTCGGACGCGTCGAGCTACGTCAACGGTGCCGAGTTCTTCGCCGACGGTGGATACGCGCAGGCATGAACGCTCTCGTAAGCGCCGATTCAGGTGTGTCTCGTGCACGGTCCGGGGCTGGGGCGGTGGCTTGGAGGAGGCGTGTCTCGATGACCTGACGGCGCGCGGACACCCACGTGCATGATATGCGCCCAAGCGCCACGCCAGGCGGGGTACCGGTGTTGATGACGTCGCCGGGACGCGGCACCATGTACTGGCTCAGGTACCAGATCAGATACGCGACCTCGAAGATCATGTTCTTGGTGTTTGCCGTCCTGCCGCACCTCGCCGTTGACGGCCAGCCGTAGGCTCAACGACTGGGGGTCTGCGACTTCGTCCGCCGTGACCGGCCAGGGGCCCTGCGGGTTGAAGGTCTCAGCGGACTTGCCCGGATCCCACTGCGCGGAGCACGCGGGCTGGAACTCCCGCTCCGAGACGTCGTTGCCGACCGAGTAACCGGCGATGTGGCCGAGGGACGGCCAGGGATGGTGCCGGTACCGGGCAGGGGCATCACGGGCTCCTCGGGGCAGGGGTCGGACGTCCACGCGTTCTCGCAGGTCGGCGTGGCACGGTGTCGCCTCCTTGTACGAGGGGGGTCGGGGGACTCGCCGGCCCATCGAGGGGCCGACGGGGGACTCGTCACCAGCCCGGCCAGTCGAACCCGATACCGGGGGCCGTCGGAGCCTGCACCAGGCCGTCGGCGCCGACCGCCGCCTCGTGCTGCACGGGATTGGAGTACGGGCCTCGCCCACCGGGCCCTCGTCTGTGTGGACACATAGGATGCCGCCTACCGCTGCCGGCTCGGAGCCCGGCAGCCCGGCAGCCCGGCAGTCCCGCTCGCCGGCGGAAGGGCGGCTGAGTCGGCAGGTCGACCCAGTTCGACGGTCGCATCGGTTATTCGTATGGCTGTCCTTCAGGTCCGGGGGTCTGGAATTCAGGTGTTGGTGTCGTCGCCAGGAACGACACGGCGCCAGATCTCCCGTTGGAACTGTTGGGCGGTCATGTCGATGTGCTCGGCCATCAGGGCCTCGGCGCGGCTGGGCTCTCCGGCGGCAATGGCTTCGGCGATGGCCTCGTGCTGTCCGGCGGCCACTTGCAGGGATCCGCCCGCGACCCCGGCCAGTCCGATGGTCGTGACTTGGCGCTGTAGGTGGCGCACCGCGTCGACAGTGGAGGCGAAGAACATGTTGGCGGCGGCGGCGGCGATTCCGAGGTGGAATGCCTCGTCCGCGGCGGAGAAGGCGTCGATGTCGCCCTGCTCCGCCGCCTCGGCGGACTGTCGTGCGGCATCGCGCACCGCTTTGACCTGTGCGGGGGCGGCTCGCAGTGCGGCCAGGCTGGCGGTGGTGGTCTCCAGGTAGCGGCGGAACTCGAAGAGCTCGTCCACCTGCCGCAGGTCCGCGGGCAGGAAGTTGGCGAGCGACTGCTGCCAGGAGGACTGCTCGGGCTCGGCCACATAGATCCCGCGGCCCTTCTGCACGGACAGCCGCCCCAGGGCGGAGAGGATCTTCACCGCTTCCCGGACCACGGTCCGGCTCATCTGTACCTCGTCGGCCAGATCCTTCTCGGTCGGCAGCCGGGCGCCGGGCTGAAGGCCCGCCTGGACGACGTACTCGAGGATGCGTTCAGCGGCGACCTCGTACCCGGGACGATACCCCCGCCCCGCGCTCGCGGGTGCGGAGATCTTCTCTGAGTCGGTCAACGACTACCCCTCAGCTCGCTCTTGAGGCCGTCAGAAGCGCTCGTTTCACGCCCGCCGACCCTACATGTTTCCGATATATATTGCGCTTGGGCTCAGTGAAGCACATCCAAACCCTTGACGCCAAGGTTCCGTCACCTTCAGACTCATGCCCACCCCGTCGACTGGGGCGCCTCCTCTCGTCTTGTCTCCTATCAAGATCAGATATGTATCAGGTCTATATCTCCGCGCATTGCGCCATAGATGGGATGTTCCGATGCGCATTCGGCGTGGCAGTGGACACAGCGACTACAGCTACAAGGGCACCCAGTACGTAATCCCCAAGGATTTCGACACCGTCGGGCTCTGGTACAGCAAGATCCTGCCGCAGGGCACCAAGCGGGATCCAGGCCCGGCAGGCCGGGGTGTGGGAGATCGTCACGGCGCTCAAGCCGTTCACCGAGACCACCCGACTGCCGCCAACACTCTCCGCCGGACTGGCCACTCCAGAGCGAGCACTTCACCGACTACTCGGTGCTGATTGCCGGGCCGCTGATCGCCACCGTGCCGGTGATCGTGGCCTTCGTGCTGCTGCAACGGCAGTTCATCCAGACCATCGCCTTCTTCGACAGCCAGGGCTAGCCCGTCAGACCCCCTTGAAAGGACAAATGCATTGGACGACATACAGCTCGGCGTCATCGGCCTGGGCATCCGCAGCGATTTGGTCGCGCTGGCCCATCGGCCCGGCTCGGGGTCGCTGGTGTCGGCCGCCTGTGACCGCGACCCTCGTCTGCTGGCTCTCGCCGAGGAGCGCTTCGGCCCCCGGGTGAGGATCACGCCGGACCACCGCGCACTGCTCGACACCGGGCTTGACGGTGTGTTCGTGCTGACCCCGGACCACACCCACGAGCAGATCGGTCTGGACTTCCTCGAGGCCGGTGTGCCGGTGTTCCTGGACAAGCCGATGACGATCACCACCGAGGGCTGCGACCGGCTGCTCGCGGCGGCCCACAAGCACCGGACGCCCTTGTACGTCGGCCACAACATGCGGCACATGCCGGTCGTGGTCGCCATCCGCGAGCTGATCGTCAGCGGGGCGATCGGTGAGGTCAAGGCCATCTGGTGCCGCCACTTCGTCGGCCATGGCGGGGACTTCTACTTCAAGGACTGGCACGCCGACCGGCGCAACACCACCGGATTGCTGCTCCAGAAGGGTGCCCACGACCTCGATGTCATCCACTGGCTGGCCGACGGCTACTCCCGGCGGGTGAACGCCATGGGCGGGCTGACCGTCTATGGCGACATCGACTCGCGTCGCGACCGCAGTGGGGAGCGGATGACCGAGTGGCTGTCGACGGAGAACTGGCCGCCGCTCAGCCTGACCGGCCTCAACCCGGTGGTGGATGTCGAGGACCTGAGCATGATGCAGATGCAGTTGGACAACGGCGTCTTCGCCAGCTATCAGCAGTGCCACTACACACCGGACTACTGGCGCAACTACACGGTCATCGGCACCGAGGGCCGACTGGAGAACTTCGGCGACACCGAGGGATCGGAGGTCCGGGTCTGGAACCGCCGCTCCGACTACCGCGCCGAGGCCGATCTGGTAGTGCGCGTCCACACCCCGGCCGGCTCCCATGGCGGCGCCGACCCGGTGTTGGTCGAGGAGTTCCTGCGGTTCGTGCGGGAGGGCGGGGCGACCGTCACCTCGCCGGTCGCGGCCCGGGAAGCGGTGGCCGCCGGCCACGCGGCCACCGTGTCGCTGCGAGACGGAGGACGGGCCATCGACGTCCCTCCCGTGGACCCCGAGGTGGCCGCCTACTTCGCACACGGCCAGAAGTGAGCCGGTCACCCTCCGAGCACGCGAGCTTGCTCCCCCCCGGGACTCCCCACTTCCCCTGAACAGCCGAATCGTCTCGGCCTGCGGGCGGTGTGGGTATGCCTCTCTTGACTGCTCGTCATGTAGCCGTGCCCGGAAGCCCGGCCCTCATCCCTGGAGTTCGCCGCCCGCTGCCCAGCCCCGGGCAGCCGCCTGCCGTGTGACCACCGCGCCGCCCTGGAGCTGCTCCGTCGCCAAGCGGCGACGGCCGCGAGCGTGCCCGTGGGGCAGCATGGGCGCACAGCCGATTCACTCGCACGCGGAGCCGGACCGGACCGCGTGCCGCGGTGCGCGGAACGAGGAACGAGGAACGCGGAAGGCATCGCGGCCGCGCTCGAGAGCGAGCGCGGCCGCGATGGAGTTCTACCCCCGCACCGAACGAATGCGTACGTCTCGCCCGGCTCGGCGGCCCGGTCGCGAGGGCGGCCCCAACCGGGCCCCGGTCACCCGAACACCGCGTCGTGGAACGCGATTTCCGCCTCCAGCATGCCGGTGAACCAGCGGGTCAGCCGCTCCTGGGGGATGTCGTCCGGCAGGGCATCGACCTCCGCCGCGAGGGCCTGTACCCCGTCCCGGAACGCCTGGTCGGCGTGGAGCGCCACCCAGGCGCTCATCGCTCCTTCGGGGACGGCTCCGTGCTCGTGTGCCCGGGTGCACCAGGTGAGGTAGAGGCTTTCCGCGGCGAACAGCATGGTCATCACCGCCGGGTAGCCGCCTTCCCGCGCCACGTCGAGTGCGTACCGCGACAGCACCTCGGCCCGCCGGGCGGCGCCCGGCCGGGCGGGGACGGGCCAGGCGGCGCGGGCTTCGCGGAAGTAGTCCGCCTGGGTGGTGGTCAGCGCGTGGACCGCACGGGCGTTGCGCTCCAGCGCCGTCCGGTCGGGGGCGCTCCACACGGCCAGTCCGTGCAGCCGGGTGGCCGTCTCCACGAACGCGGCCTCGATCTCCAGGTAGTCGGCGTAGTCGGCGTCACTGATCGTGCCGGCCGTGACCTCGGCGACGAAGCGCATGCGCAACGCCCGTTCCATGACCTGGGCGGCGGCCCTCAGGAGCCGCTCGGACCGGCTCATCGCGAGAGCCATTCGACGAGGCCGCCGAAGACCCGGGCGTAGCCGTCCCACTGTTCGCAGAACGCCGCGGGCGCCCAGTGCGGGGAGCAGTCGGAGGTGAAGACCGCCGACCGTCCCGCGCCGTATTCGGCCACCGCCACCAGGGGGTCGCCGCCCAGGGTGGCCAGGACCTCGGTGCCCGGACGCGGCCGCACGCGGTTGTAGCCGAGCAGCGGCGGCCATTCGCCGGTCACCCCGCCGAGGGCGGGATGGCCGGTGGAGACGGCCGACGCACGGCCGCCCGCGGGGAGTTCGACCCGGTCGTCCTCGGGCAGCAGCTCGACCGGCAGCACCTCGTGCAGCGCGGTGTTGCGGTAGGCGGCCTTGCCCTCGAAACCGGTGAAGGAGAGATAGCCACCGACCATCAGCAGCCCGCCGCCGTCGCCGACCCATCCGCGCAGCGCGTCGATCCGGTCGGCCCCCGGCGTGCCCCCCTCGAACACCTCGGGGGAGAGCTGGAGGGAGTTCGCCCCGATGTCGGAGAGGATGACGACGTCGTAGCCGGCGAGCGCCTCGGCATCGCCCGGGAACTGTCCGGGTACCAGATGCGCGGGCAGGTGTGTGACCTCGTGCCCGCGGGACTCCAGCGCCCGTCGCAACGGCTCGACTCCGGTCACATAGCTACTGGTGGTGAACGAGTCGACCCCCTTGATGTGTGTGGACTGGGAGATCCAGCTCTCACCGGCTATCAGGACGCGGCTCACAGGGTGCTCCTTCGTGACGGGGATGGGGCGAAACGCCAAGGCGGTGGTCAGGACGTCAGGACGCGGCGGCGTGCTCGAACAGCCGGGCCGGGTTGGTGTGCAGCAGGCCCGCGGCGGTCCGCCGGGGCACGCCGTGCTCGACGAGCCGGGAGAGGAACAGCTCCGGCACATAGCGGAAGCCGTTGCCGCCGTAGGCGGTGAGCATGGTTTTGAGGAACACGTCGTGGCTGAGCAGCAGCCGGTCGCCGTGTCCGCGGGCGATGAGCCCGGCGATCGCGTACGCGGTTTCGTGGGGTGCCGGGGACTGCCCCTCGCCGGGGTAGTGGAACGGCATGCCGATCATGTCGAATTCGAGCCAGACGCCGCGGTCGGCCACCGACCGCTGATAGTCCGGGTCGGCGTGCGAGGGGTCCATATGGCACAGCACCACGGCGGCCGGCGTCACCCCGTACTCTCCCAGCACCAGGTCGAGGACCTCGTGGGCGCGGCGCTGCCAGCCGGGCAGATGGATGTAGAGCGGCACACCGGTCTCCCGCTGGGTGCGTGCCGCGGCGCGCAGCGCGGTGTGCTCGCCCTCGGTGAACCGCGGGGAGACCCCGATCTCGCCGATGACGCCCGGCCGGATCCCGGTGCCGTCGGCGCCCTCGGTGAACTCGGCCAGCAATGCGACGGCGAGGTCGCGCTCGTCCGCCGGCGACAGCGGCCGGGGATGGTAGGGCTCCAGGTACCAGCCGCTGCCCATGACCACACGTACGCCGCTGTCCTCGGAGAACGCGCGCAGCGCCGCCGGATCGCGGCCCAGTCCGCCCGGGGTGACGTCGACGATCGTGCCGCCCCCGGCGGCGGCGAACGCGCGCAGATCGGCCAGCATGCCTTCGGTGTCGTCGAGCACACAGTGGTCGAGGCAGGCGTAGGGCTGCTCGCGCAGCAGCCAGGCCAGTTCGGGTGTGGTGCGGGCGTCGCGCAGATGACCGAGCCGGGGGTCGGCCGGGGTGGTGACGGCCTTGCGGACGTCGTTGCGCAGATGCTCATGGGTGAGGGTGAGGCCGAGCCCGGTGCTGGGCACCGGCCCGGTCACCGTGGTCACGGTGCGGGGGGCGGGGCCGCTCATGAGCGGCCCGTCAGATGGGCGAAGAGATCGGCCATCGCCCGGCCGCGCAGGTTGATCCAGATCGCGGCCAGCAGCACCAGTCCGGTGACGATGGGGGTGAGGAACGGGCTCACGCCGAGCAGGTTGAGGCCGTTGGCGATGACTCCGGTGATGAGGGCCCCGATGACGGTGCCGAGTACGGTGCCCCGGCCGCCGAACAGATTGGTGCCACCGAGCACGACCGCGGCGATCACGGTCAGCTCGAAGCCCTGTCCGGAGTTGGCGGAGCCCGACCCCAGCCTGGCCGCGGTGAGCAGCCCGGCGATACCGGCGGCCACCCCGGTCATCATCAGGGTGATCATCTTGACCCGGGCGGTGTTCACCCCGGCCCGCCGTACCGACTCCTCCTGGGCACCGATGCCGTTGACGTAGGAGCCGAACGGCAGCTTCGACAGCAGGACCGCTCCGACGGCGACCGTGGCCAGGGCGATCCAGGCCAGCGCGGACAGCCCGAGGAAGGAGGCGTCGCCGAGCTTGGCGACGAAGAGCCGGGCGTCGATGGGGACGGAGAACCCCTTGGTCCATAGCTGTGCCAGACCGCGGACGACCGACATGGTGGCGAGGGTGACGATGAACGGGGGGATCTTCTGATAGGCCGACAGCCATCCGTTGACGGCACCCCAGAAGAGCCCGGCGAGCAGCGCCACGATGATCACCACGGAGGAGTCCCAGCCGGCCTGGAGCATCTCGGCGGTACAGGTGGCGGTGAACGCGAGGATCGATCCCACGGACAGGTCGATCTGGCCGGTGCTGATCACGAAGGTCATGGCGACCGCCACGATCAGGGTGATCGCCACCTGGGTGGCCAGATTGGACAGGTTGGTGAAGGTCAGGAAGTTGGGGGCGGCGATACCGAAGCCGAGGAAGAGCGCGACGCCCACGCCGAGCATGGCCAGGGTGGCCTTGTTGGCGCGCTGCCAGCGGCCAGGGGGGCGGCCCAGTACGGCGGTGGTGCGCATCGCGGTGTCGGCGCTCATATCAGGCCACCTCCTCGGTGTCGGGCCCGCCGTGCGTGGCGCCGGATCGGGTGATCATGGCGACGAGCCGTTCGATGTCGAGATCGTAGATCGGAGCGTCCTCGACGCTGCGTCCCTCGTACATCACGGTGATCCGGTCGCAGACCTCGAACAGGTCCTGTAGCCGGTGGGTGATCAGGATGACGCCGACGCCCTGGGCGGCGACGTCGCGGATCATCTTCAGCACCTGCCGGACCTCGGCGACGGCGAGCGCGGCGGTGGGTTCGTCCAGGATCAGCACGCGCGGGCGGAACGACACCGCACGGGCGATCGCCACGGCCTGCCGCTGCCCTCCGGACAGCTCGCCGATCTCCTGGTAGGTGGATTTCACCCGGACGTGCAGTTCGGAGAGGGTTTCCGCGGCGCGGGCGTGCATCGTGGCGCGGTCGATGAAGGGGCCTTTGCGCGGTTCACGGCCGAGGAACAGATTGCTGGCCACATCGAGTGTGTCGCACAGGGCGAGGTCCTGGTAGACGATGCCGACCCGCTCGCGGCGGGCGTCGGCGGGACTGGTGAAGCGGACGTCGCGGCCGTCGATGGAGATCTGCCCGCCGTCGTGCTGGACCGCACCGGCCAGGACCTTCATCAGGGTCGACTTCCCGGCGCCGTTGTCGCCGACCAGGCCGAGTACCTCGCCCGGGGCCAGGGTCAGGTCGACGCCGCGCAGCGAGCGGACGGCGCCGAACGATTTGGTGATTCCTCGCAGGGAGACCAGCGCGCTCTCGCCCATCACTTCTCCAGGTAGTAGAGGTAGTTCTTGACGTTGTCCGGGGTCACCAGTTGGGTGGGAACGGGCACTTGCCGGCGGGTGGTGCGGCCGCAGGCCAGGTCGATCGCGGAATTCATGGCCTCGTAGCCGAACCGGAAGGTGTTCTGCTGGAGCACACCGGTGATCCAGCCGGCCCGCAGCCCGTCGACGGCCTGGCTGGACAGGTCCCATCCGACGACCTTGAGGTCCTTGGTGCGGTGCTGGCTGACCACGGCGGCGGCCAGGCCGATCAGGGCGGGCTCGCCGGTGGCGTAGGCGTACTTCAGGCCGGGGTCGCGGGTGAGCAGGTTTTCGGCGGCGGTCTGGGCGTTCTCCTGGATATTGCGGCCGTCGACCACGTTCTGGATCTTCATGCCCTTGGCGGTGACGGTGTTGGTGAATCCTTTCTGCCGCTCATTCTGGATGGTGCTGTTGAGCGCGCCGACGACGCCGATCCCACCGCGGTTGCCGGCCGTTTTCAGCAGGGCCTCGCCGATCCGCCGGCCGCCTTCCGCGTTGCCGACGCCGACCTGGGCGGAGACCGCGGGGTCGTCGATGGTGGCGTCCACGGCGACGACCGGCACGCCCGCGGCCTTGGCCCGGCGGATGGCGGGCTTGATGCCCTCGGTGTCGACCGCGTCCACGATGATCGCGTCGTAGTGGTTGGCCACCAGGTCGTCGATGGCGTTGGCCTGGGTGGCGGAGTCGTCGTTGCCGTTGACGATCTGGGTTTTGACCCCCGCCTTGCGGGCCACGGTCCGGGCGCCGGTGTTGATCTGGTTGAAGAACAGCGCCTGGAGGTTGATGGGCACGATGCCGATCTTCGGAGCGTGGCCGCGGACGGTACAGGAGCGGGCGACCTTCGCGGGCGGCGGCGGGCCCTGCTCGGTGGTCTTCTTCTCGGCCGCCATCTCGCGGCGGGCCTGGGTGTCGCAGCCGACGGTCGTCAGCAGCAGGCCCAGCGCGACCACGGCCGTCACTTTCTGGCGCATCTGCTCTCCTTGTCCTACGGGGTGCGGGTCGGCTCCGGGGTTTCGGACGGGGGGTGGGCCGCGAGCCAGGATTCGATGGCTCGCCGGTCGGGCAGCCCGTCACGGGCGCCGGGGCGGGTACAGGACAGGCCGGCGGCGACGGCGGCGAAGCGCGCCGCCTCCAGCGGGGACCGGCCCCGGTCCAGTTCGGCACAGTATGCGCCGGTGAAGCAGTCTCCGGCCCCGGTCGCGTCGACCGTGTCCACCTCGATCGCCGCACCGTCGTGGCGTTCACCGGTCGGGGTCAGCAGGGTCCAGCCGCGCGAGCCGTCGGTCACGACCAGATGGACGTCCAGGTCGGCGGCGGCCCGGGCCAGGGCCGGTTCTCCGCCCAGCAGCGCGATGGCCAGCGGTCGGCCGACGACGGCGTGATCGGCCGCGGACAGCGCGGCGCGCATCGCCTCCGCCCGGTCGCAGCCGTCGAGGTCCACCACCAGGCCCGGTCCGGGCGTTCCGGGCGGGGCGTCGGCGGCGGCCTCGGCCAGCGCGGCGGCGGCCTCGGGGAAGCGGTAGCCGTCGAGGTAGAGCCAGTCCGCCCCGGCCTCGCGCGCGGCCCGTACGGTACGGGTGATGTGCCGGGCGTCCAGCTCGTCGTCCTGGCTGATGACGGCGCGTTCGCCGTCCGGGGTGAGCAGCACGACGGCGGTGGTGAGGGTGCCGGTGCGGGCGGTCCAGTCGGTGCGGACCCCGTCGGCGGCGAGTGCGGCGAGAAACGCCGTGCTCCGCGGCTCCGGTCCGACCACACCGGCGAACCACGCGTCGGCCCCCGTCCGGGCCGCGGCCGCCGAGGCGTTGGCGGCCATCCCGCCGTGGCCGTGGCGGATGGCGGTCGCCTGCACTCGGTCACCGGGAGCGGGCAGCGCGGGCACACCGACGGTCAGGTCGATGTTGGCGTACCCGCAGAAGACGATCACGGGAGCACCACTCCGGCCTTGGCCGCCGCGGTGGTCAGCTCGTGGACCTTGGCCCGGTCGACCCGGCCCCACCAGCGGCCGTTGTCCTTCACCGAGGACGCGACGATCACCCCGTCGCAGGCGGGCAGCAGGCCGCCGATGTTGCCCGCGGTGATACCGGAGCCGATCACCACCGGCAGGGTGGTGTGGGCGGATATGCCCTCGACTTCCTCGATCGAGGCGGCGTCCCCGGTCCGGGAGCCGGTGGCGATCAGCACATCGGCGCCGAAGAACTCGGCGTCCTCGGTCTGTTCGGCCAGTGTGCGGTCGGCGACGATGGCATGCGAACCGTGCTTGACGTGCACATCGGCGAATACCTTGACCGGACCGGCACCGATCCGGCTGCGGTAGCGGCTGGCGTGTGCCGACTGGCCCTCGATGATGCCCTCGTTGGCGACATAGGCGTTGGCCCACTGGTTGACCCGGACGAATCCGCCGCCGCCGGACCAGGCGGAGGCGATGGCGCACTCGGCGGCGTTGGACAGCACGCTGACGCCCAGCTTGCCGCCGGCCCCCGCCAGCACGGCGTGCCGCACCCGGTCGGTCACCACGGCCATCGCCGCCGATGTCTCATAGCCGTGTTCGCCCGGCTTGAGGAACGGGATGTCCCAGTGGTTCTCCACGATCAGCCCGTGGCATCCGCCCTCCAGATAGGCCCGCGCCTCCTCGACCGCGAAGGCGCAGATCTCGTCCAGCGGGGTGCCCTCGTAATGCGGGCTGCCGGGCAGCGGTGGCAGGTGCACCACGCCGATGACGACCTTCGGAGTGCCGAACAGCTCCTTGATCGCGTTCGGCCGGGGTGGGAAGACCCCGAGGTCGCTTGTGTTCGCGGATGTCGTCATCGCGCCACCTCAATGCAATCGATTACAGTCGAGTTGCGGAGGACCGTAGGCAGGGGTCAGGTGCCGTGTCAAGGCTCTATGCTGATTCAACGCGCCAGGTCACGTCGCCGTTGGAGCCATGTGACCAACATGTTTCCCGGCAGGAAGGTAATCGATTGCAACGGGTTACGATCGCTCAGGTCGCCGAGCGGGCCGGTGTCTCCACCGCCACCGTGTCACGGGTGCTCTCCCGCCGGGGCCAGGTCTCGGCCGCGGTCGAACGCAAGGTCCGCCGCGCCGCCGACGACCTGGGCTACCAGGTCAATGTCATCGCCAGGGCACTGCGCAACAGTCGTACCGACACCGTGGGGATGGTCGTGCCCAGCATCACCAACCCGTTCTTCACCTCCCTGGTGGAGAGCGT
This sequence comes from Streptomyces sp. CY-1, assembly GCF_047218265.1. Taxonomy (NCBI): domain Bacteria; kingdom Bacillati; phylum Actinomycetota; class Actinomycetes; order Kitasatosporales; family Streptomycetaceae; genus Streptomyces; species Streptomyces sp. CY-1. The sequence continues at coordinate 142,603 of NZ_CP178393.1, read as the reverse complement.
GGAACACGCCCTGGGCAAGGAGGGCAAGGAGCTGTTCCTGTGCGACGCGCGCTCCGACCCGCGGATCGAGGCGCGCCGGCTGGCCTCGCTCGCCGCGCGCAACGTCGACGGGATCATCGTCAGCCCGAGCCACGGCGTCGACAGCCGGCCCGCCGTGCAGCAGACCGCGGAGCGGCTGCCGCTCGTCCAGCTCGACCGATTCGTCGACGGCACCACCACCGACTGGGTGGGCGTCGACGACGTCGCCGCGATGCGACAGGTCATGGACCACCTCCACGACGGCGGGGCGCGGTCGGCGGCCTTCATCGGCTCGCTGATGACCCACTCCTCCACGGAGCAGCGGTTCGCCGGGTTCCGGCGGCGCGCCGAGGAGCTGAACATCGAGGTGAAGCCGGACCAGGTGCTGCTCGGGGACTACAGCGTGGAGTGGGGCGAGGCCGCCGTGGCCCGGCTGATCGCGGCCGGCGGCCTTCCGGACGCGCTCGTATGCGCCGATGACCTGATCGCGCTCGGGGCCACCCGCGCCTGCCGGGCCCACGGTTTCGCGGTGCCCCGGCAGGTGCAGGTGACCGGCTACGACGACATCGAGTTCTCCCGGCTCGCCGAGCCGGCCCTGACCACGGTCCATCAGCCCCGCGACCGGATCGCCGCGGAGGCGGTACGGCTGCTGGCCGCGGCGAGCCTGGCCAAGGACGCCGAGCGCGGCCCGCACGCCCATATCTCACTCGTACCGACCCTGGTGGTGCGCGACAGCACCCGGGCCACCCAGGCGCCCCCGGACCGCATATGACGACGACTCACCACAACCCCAGGAGGGCCCCGATGGACGACGCGGACACCTGGCGCGGTGCGACGGACCTCGCACGGCGGCTGGTGCGGATCGACACCCGGGGCGGCCGGGAGGCACCGGCCGCCGCACTGGTGGCGGACCGGCTGGACGACGCGGGGTTCGACGTCCGGGTCGAGGAGCCGATACCCGGCCGGGCCAACGTCATCGCCCGGTTCGGGCCCGCGGTACCACGGGTGCCGGTCACCTTCACCGGACACCTGGACACGGTGCCCGCCGACCCGTCGGGCTGGTCGTTCGACCCGATGAGCGGGGAGCTGCGCGACGGCCGGCTGCTCGGCCGCGGCAGTAGCGACATGAAAGCGGGCGTGGCCTGCCAGGTCGAGGCGGCGCTACGGGCCGCCCGGGAAAGCCCGCGGGACACCGCCGTACAGATGGTCTTCACCTTCGGCGAGGAGACCGGCTGCCATGGGGCCGAGGAGATCGACGCGGCGTCGCTCACCCCCACCGACCTGCTCATCGTGGCCGAGCCGACCGGCAACCGGACCGTCCTCGGCCACAAGGGCGTGCTGTGGCTCGCAGCGACGGCCCGTGGGATCTCCGCGCACGGTTCCCGCCCGGAGCTGGGCCGCAACGCGATCGCCGCGCTCGCCGCCGCGGCGAACAGGATCCACGCGCACCGTGACTGGCCGGTGAGCCCGACCCACGGCCCGGCCACGGTCAACATCGGCACGTTCCACGCGGGCGAGCAGCCCAACCTGGTGCCGGACCGCGCCGAGATGCGGCTGGACGTACGCACCGTTCCCGGCTTCGGACGGGACGAGGCGATCGCCGAGATCGCCCGGCTGTGCGGCGACGGCATCGGCCTCGAGGTGCTCCTGGACCTGCCCGGCGTCGCCACCGACCCGTCGGCCGCCGCCACCGCGCGGGAGATCCTGGCCCCCGGCTCCTCGGCCCGCCCGGCCGAGTACGCGACCTACTTCACGGATGCCTCGGTGCTGACCGGCCGGCTCGGCGATCCGGCGGTGGTGGTGTACGGACCGGGCGACCCGGACCAGGCCCATGTCACCGATGAATCCTGCTCGTTGGCCGCCATGACCGAGTCCGCGGAGGCGATGCACCGGCTGCTGCGGCGCTGGTAGTCCGACGAGCGCGGTGCCGTCCCGGGCCCGGGTCCGCCCTCCCGGACCCGGGTCCGGTGACCACCTCGACAGGTGCCGTGCGCTATAGTCGATCTTGCTGAGGTCACCCGAACTCCGGGCAGCCGGCCGCGCGTTGGTGGTCGAAGGAAAGACGCCCCGCTTCCTGCGGGGAGATGCAGGTGCAAGACCTGCCCAGCGCTCAGAGGACGAGCCCATCCCGCTCGCGGGGTGGGCTCGCTGTCACGCGGGTCGCTACCCGACCGGCCAGTCCCCGGTGCGGGCGAACAGCTCGATGTCGGCCTCGTACGGCGCGGGGTCGAGTCCCCGCGCACGGACCCACTCCGTATTGAGGTGGGTGTTCCGGTACGGATCAGCGATGTCGCCGATGATGGTGACGACGCTGCCCCGCGTCCCCGCTTGGCGCATCCGTGCCACGAGGTAGCACGTTCCCCAGAAGTTGGTGCCGGTCGCCGGTCCGGCTTCGATCCCGGCGGCGGCACGAAGCCACCGCATGGCCGCAATGGACGCCGCGTCCGGTACCGGGATCATCAGGTCGATCACGGTTGGCAGGAAGCCGGGCTCGGTGCGTGGGTGACCGATGCCAGGTATCCGCGAGGGTATCCCCGTGGTGTAGTCGGCGCACCCGCTCGCCCACGCGGGGAAGTAGGCGGAGTTCTCCGGGTCCACCACGGCCAGCCGAGTCGGATCACCGTGTCGCCGCAGGCGGCGTCCGATCGCCGCCGAGGTCGCTCCGGTTCCGGCACCAGTGACGATCCACTCCGGGATCGGGTGCGGTTCCCCGCTCATCTGGTCGAAGATCTCGTCGGCGATCGTTGGCTCACCGCACCCGGCCACCGCCCGCTCCGCGTCGCTGAAGTGGTCCAGGAAGTGGCCGCCGAACTGCTCGGCCAACGTCCTCGCCTCCTCCTGCACCGCGGCGGGCGGCCGCTCGCCCACCTGCCACCGTCCACCCTCCCCTTCGATCCTTGCCAGGACGTCCACAGAGGTCGTCGCCGGTACGACGGCGGTGAACCCCAGGCCCAGCAGTCTCGCGAAGTGGGCTCCGGCGACAGCGACCGCTCCGCTCGTAGCCGCGATCACCGGTGTGTCCGACCTGATGGCGCCGCTTGCGATCGCCTCACAGAACATGGCCCGCACCAGGCGATACTTCATGCTGCCGGTGGGATGCGCGGACTCGTCCTTGATGTAGATCTCGACGTCCCGGATCGCGGGTAGCGGAAGCGGGCGCAGGGGCGTCGGTGTCAGATGCGGGCCGTCTGTCCGTACCCGCCGGATCGCTTCGGCAGCCCACGAGTTGGGGTGTTCCGTGGTCATGATCGGACCCTACTGGAGCCGCGGCACCGGGCAGCTCACCAAGCTCGGCGGTCATCGTCGACAACGAGCCTGCCGCCGCGCGTAGTCCGGCGGTGACGGCGTCGAGGCCGGGGCGTCGAGTTCGGGGCAGTGGGTGCGCACGCGTCTGCGGCAGGCCGGCAGGCACCGGCCGTCAACGAACAGCCGCGTTCGCGCACTGCGGCGGGCCGGTGTCGTCGTCGAAGCGGCCGAGCGCGTCGAGGACCATGAACTGGGTCGGAACCCGGCTGTCCTGCTGGGCTTGACCTTCGAGTCGGGTCGAAGGTTTACGTTCGGGGGCGTGAGCACGATGCGAATCTCCCAGCTTGCCGAGCGCACCGGCGTCCCGGCCACCACGTTGCGCTTCTATGACGACGCGGGGCTGCTGTCCGCCGGACGGAGTCCGGCCGGTTACCGCCTGTACGGCGAGGACGCGGTCGCACGACTGACGTTCATCGGCGCGGCCAAGCCGGCGTCATCGCGCTCGGCCTGTACGGGGTGGTGGCCACCTTCCAGAACGACGACAACTTCGGACGCATCCTCGCCGCCTACGGCGGCATCTTCGTGGCCGGGTCGATCGCCTGGGGCATGGTCGCCGACGGCTACCGCCCCGACCGCTTCGACGTCATCGGCGCTCTGATCTGCCTCGCCGGGATGGCCGTGATCATGTACGCCCCTCGCGGGCGCTGACCGGCCTTCCCAGGGGCGATCTGGTCGCGGCGAGGCCGCGTCCAGGAGAGCACGTCCAGCTTTGGTGAGCTTGTGCGTGGCCATGCGACCGGCCCGACTGCTGTCGATCAATCCGGCGTCTCGCGGGACTGCCAAACGTTGGCTGGCCGTCGGGGTGGTGGCGCTTGGGCAGACGACGTGACCCGGCTCGCGCACGCCGCCGCAGTGCGCGATTCCGCCTTGACGGACCTGGCTGCCCAGGTCACCGAGCTCGCAGCCCGGCAGTTCGGCAGCGGCCACGCCTGACACGCCCTCAATGCCTCGTGTGGTTACCGGACGTCCAGGAACTGGCCGGGCAGTCGTGGCGGACCTCTTCACGGGCCCGCCCACCCACAGGCTGGGTGGCAAGAGGTTATGGGGCAGGTTCCAGGGGGCCGTTCCGTACAGTGAGTCTCATCGCCCGGCCTTGTGCGTCGGTTCAGGGGAGCCAGGGGAGTATGAGCGGCATGACACGTCTCCGGGGTCCGTTTGGCAGGTGGGATCCCGCATCGCTGAGCGAGGTTGTCGCGAGGTTCTCCGGCTTGGAGTCCCGCTGGTGGGTGGCTGGGGGACTCGCGATCGAGCTCGCGGTGGGCCGCCGAATCCGGAGCCATGGGGACGTCGATGTCCTGCTGTTGCGGCGTGACCAGCTCATGGCCCAGCAGGCGCTGTCGGGCTGGCAATGGTGGGCCGCCGACCCGCCGGGAAGCCTGCGTCCGTGGGTGCCGGACGAGGTCCTGTCCCTGGGAGTGCATGACATCTGGTGCCGAGCCGGGGCCGACGATCCATGGCGCATTCAGATCATGATCGACGAGTCCCGCGGCCGGGAATGGGTGTCACGGCGTGACCCTCGGGTGCGCAGGCCGATCAGCTCGCTGGGGATGACCTCGGCTGAGGGTGTCCCCTTTCTTGCTCCGGACGTTCAGCTCTACTACAAGGCCAAGACACCTCGACCCAAGGACGAAGAGGACTTCGACGCTGCCCTGCCCGTGCTCACGGATCAGCAGCGACGCTGGCTCGTCGACGCGATCTCCAAGACGTACGGACCTCACCCTTGGATCAAGCGCCTGCATGCCTAGTGCTGTGACCGGGATGGTTCACCGTGGGTGGGAGACGGTTCACGGGACGAGCGCGGTCCGCGAGGCGAGTGGTATTACTGGTGCATGCAGGAAGAGACCGCGCGGTCCGCGATCGACACGTTCATCTCCGCGTTCAACGCCTCGGACGACAGCTATGTGACTGCGCTGCTCTCCCAGGCCCTGACCTCGGACGTGGTCTTCTGGGGGCCGTTGGGTCGCAGTGAGGGGATCGAGGCGGTCGAGCGGTTCGTGCTGGACATCCGGCGCCACCCGGCGGGGACCGGCACGATGGTGCGCTGTTCGGCGGTGGACATGCCGGGCGAGTGGGCCCGGTACCAGTGGGTCTTCACGACGCCGGATGGAGGCCCCCGCCTGGCGGGAACGGACGTCGTCCATCTGCGGCGGAGCCTCATCGACCAGGTCATCGTCTTCGCGGGGGAGATCGAGCCGTCCGCCTCCTGAGTCATTCTCCTCTGGCGCCGTCCTTCTCCTGAACCGGCCCCGTTCGGGGCTCCGGGTCTGCCCAGCCGAGATCATCTTCACTGCGCTTCGGTCGTCCGCGCTTGGCCACGAGCGGACCGATGATGCGCTGTGGCTGTGTAAGTTCGCGGTTGGTCAGGCTGCGGTGTTGAGCGGGCGTCCGCCCCAGCGGATGCCCTTCTCGCTTCGGATGCGGGCGCGTTCCCTGCGTTCGGCGGCCAGGACGTCGCGGTGGCGGGCGTTGGCGTTGCGCCAGCGTAGATAGGCGTGCAGGGCTCGTGTCTGCACGGTGTGGTTGGGGTGGTTGGAGTTGGCGATGGTGAACTGCCTCAGCGGTCCGAAGTGGGCCTCGATGGGGTTGGCCCATGAGGCGCAGGTCGGGGTGAAGCACAGCTCGGCCTTGTGCTTTGTAGCCCAGCGGCGGATGTCGGTGCCTTTGTGGGCGGACAGGTTGTCCAGGATCACGTGGATGGGGGCGCCGTCGGGCCGGGCGGCGCGGATCGACTTGAGCGCGGCCAGCGTGTTCGCGGCACCTTTCTTGCGGCGGTTGACGCCCCACAACATGTCGTCGCCGACCGAGTAGCAGCCGTGGAAGTACCGGACTCCATGGGTGCGGTGGTAGGTGGCCGGCACCCGGTCGGAGTGTTTCCGTTCGGCCCAGCCCGAGCCTGCGGTGGGCCGGATCCCGAGTGGGCCGAACTCGTCGAACGCGAAGACCCGGTCGGGGAAACGGTCCAGGACGTGCTCGATCCGGTCCAGCTTCGCCTCGCGGTCGGGGTCGGGGTCGGTGGATTCCTTCCAGGTCTTGGTGCGCTGGAAGGTGACTCCACGGCGGGCGAGCAGGCCGCGTAACGCCTCGCGGCCGATACGGATCACTCGGCCGTGGACTGTGCGCAGATAGGCGACGAGTTTGCGTAGCGACCAGCGAGTGAAAGGCTGGCCGAGCTTGGTGGGGCGGGTGGCGGCCGTCTGGACGACGAAGTCCTCGTCGTCATCGCTGAGCAGGCGGGGACGGCCTCCCGCCCACCGAGGGTCCAGGCAGGCCAGGCCGATCTCGTTGAACCGGTGGATCACATCGCGCACGGTGTCCTCGTCGGCCGCCACGGCGATCACCGGCACCCGATTCCCGCCGGCCGAGGCCAGCAGCATCATCGCGCGCCGATAGCGCACCGAGTTGGTGCTGCCCCGGCGCACGATCTGCTGCAGCCGCTGCCCTTCCTGGTCGGTCAGTCTGCGCACACGGGCAGGCTCGGCCACCGCGCCAGCAGCGGTCGGATCGGACGTCACCGCACATCCAACCGCCACGACGACCAACCCGGCGAACCTATGCGGTCACAGCACCAGCTTCAAGGCCGCGATACCTGGCGGTGCCTCACCGGCGCCGTGGAGATCACCGGTTGTGGTCGTCGGCCCCGTCAGCCGCGTTTCGCCGACGTCCCGGCCCGCAAGCCGTCGACGAGCAGGTCGAGCATCCGCCCGGCCTGCTCGCGGTCGTCGGTCGCGAGGAAGATCCCTACCAGGGTGCTGACGACGTCGTCGGGGCGCACGTCTGCCCGGAGCGTGCCCTCTCGCGCCCCGGCGGCGATCAGCGCGCCGACCGCGCCGTTGATGTTCGCTCGCGCGGGGCGGAGGCGATCGTGTCCTCTGCGGTGATCGCCTTGTGCGTCTCGGCCATGCCGCGCTTGGTGGCGATGAAGTCGGCATGGTCGTCCATCCACGTGCGCGGTGCGGTGACGGGCTCGTGCTCGGTGAGCAGCGGCTCCACGCGGGAGCACAACTGCGAGCGCTCGGCACGGTAGGCGGCGTGCGCCACCTCGAGGAGGCGGTCCCGATTGCGCCGGGCGTCCCGTCGCCCGCATCGGCCACGGCGCGATGCAGCTCGAGCACGGTGACGACGAGCCCGCCCTCGCTGTGCTGCGTCGGGCCGCCGAGCTGGGCTTCGACCACATCGACACCGCCGAGTTCTACGGAGCGGGCCGCGTCAACTCGCGCATCCGAGCCGCACCCATCCCTACCCCGGGCACCTGGTGCTGGCCGGCAAGGTCGGCGCCACCAGCGACCCGGGCGGCCAATACGGGCTGCGTCCGGCGCAAAAGCCCGCCGAACTGCGCTCCGAGCTGGAGGCGAATCTGCGCACGCCGGGCGCCGGGCTGATCGGCGGAATCGGCCTCTGCCGCGTCGACGCGGACCAGCTACGGCACGCCCTGCCGGCCGGCGTCGTCTGCGTGCAGAACGCCTACAGCCTCGTCGACCGTTCGTCCGAGCCCGTGCTCGGCCTCTGCCGCGAACACAACATCGCCTGGGTGCCGTACTTCCCGCTCGGGTCGGGGTTCCCGGAGCTGGAGGCGCTGACCGTGTTGGAGGGATGAACCGGGCTTCCGTCGAAGTGGTGGACAACCTCGTGGCTGGTGTCCTCGTCCGCGGCCACCAGCCGAGCGATCATCGGCACGGCGCTCCCGTCGGCCGGGGTCGGCGGCACCATTGCCCGCCGGTAGCGCACCGCGCTGGAGCTGCCCCCAGCGGTTACGCTGCCGGCGGCTTCAGCTCTCCATCGCCGAACTCCCCGCTACGTCATTGCTTCCCGCCCTCTCGCGGCGGGTGATCGCGAGCGGGGGAGACGCTGTGAGGTCGCGCCCAGTCGGAGCGGACATGCAGTAGGTGCTGGCGGATCAGGTCCTCCAGGCCGTTCATGTCGTTGCGGGCGATGGCTTCGAGCATGTGGTGGTGCTCGTGGGCGGAGTTGTCGAGAACCCCCCGTTCCGCAAGTGCCTCGAGGCCGTACAGCCGGGTCTGGTCCCGCATTGCGGCGACAGTGGCCACCAGGCGCCGGTTGCCACACAGTTGGAGCAGGCCGAGGTGGAAGCGTCGGTCCGCTTCGAGGAAGCCGACGACATCACCTTCTCGAGCCGTTTTCGCGATCTCGTCCGCGATGACCGTCAGGCGTGTGAGGTCCTCGGGCTGGGCATTCGCAGCCGCTTGTAGCGTGCCGGGGACCTCCAAGAGCAACCGCATGGTATAGACCTCGTCGAGGTCGTGTTCGCTCATGGGGATCACTCGGTAGCCGCGGTTGCGGACGGGCTCCATAAGGCCCTCGTTCACCAGTGTCAGCATGGCTTCCCGGACCGGACTGCTGGAGACGCCCAGCCTGGTCGCCAGGGCCGCGGCCGAATAGATGTCTCCCGGTCGGATCTCCCCGGATACCAATGCCTGTCGGACCAGGGCAAGGACCTGTTCGCGCAGGTTCGTGCGCTGAAGCGGGCCGGTCAGCGCGTCGGGTGCCATCGGTTCTCCGTTCATCTCTTCAACTCTTCTTGACGTGGCTCCCACCTGGATGCATCTTAACGTCTTACCGGCGACCGGTGGTCGGTAACCGGTTACTCAGGAGTAATGATGACTGAGAAGCACGGGTACTGCACTCTGTGCCGCTCTCGATGCGGTGCTGTCTACACCATTGAGGCAGGTGCGCTGCGGGGAGTGCGGCCCGACCCCGAGCATCCGACGGGTGCGGCGATGTGCCCGAAAGGACGCGCGGCACCAGAAATCGTGCACAGCCCGGACCGCCTGACCCAGCCGCTTCGGCGGACCACTCCCAAGTCCGATCCGGACCCCAGGTGGGAGCCCATCGGCTGGGAGGAAGCACTGAGCGAGACCGCCGAAAAACTAGGACGGATCAAGGCTCAGGACGGCGCGGAAGCTGTGGCCTTCGCCGTGACTTCGCCCAGCGCTACCGCACTGTCGGACTCCATCGACTGGATCGAGCGTTTCATCCGCCTCTTCGGCAGCCCCAACACCTGTTACTCCACTGAAGTGTGCAACTGGCACAAGGACTGGGCCCACGCCTTCACGTTCGGAAGTTCACTGCCGACCGCGGACTTCGCCGCGACAGACCTCGCCGTGCTCTGGGGCCACAACCCCGCCAAGACATGGCTGGCTCAGTCGACGGCCCTGGCGCAAGCCCGAGCGGATGGAGCCCGCCTGGCGGTCATCGACCCCCGCCGCTCGACCAGTGCGCTGGAAGCGGACCAGTGGCTGCGGGTCCGCCCCGGTGCGGACGCGGCCCTCGCCCTGGGCGTCGCCCGGCTTGTGCTGGAACGTCATGGCTACGACGACGCATTCGTTCGGGCCTGGACAAATGCTCCCCTGCTCGTTCGCCATGACACAGGACACCTTCTGCGTGCCCAAGAGGTCGATCCGGACCTCGACGGCTACGTCGTCTGGGACACCGCTGACGACACCTGGCGGTCATACGACACCCTCCGCGCCGCGCGGGACCCCGGCCGCTTCGCCCTGCACGGCATCCATCGAGTGCGTACCCGCACCGGCACGGTCGACTGCGAGCCCGCCTTCGAGCGGTACCGCGACGCCTGCCGGCCGTGGACCGTGGAGGAAACCGCCCGCACCACCGGCATCGAGCCGGCGGAGCTGACCGCCTTCGCGGACGCACTCATCCGGGCACGGTCCGTGTCCTACCACGCATGGACCGGCGTCGGGCAACACGCCAATGCCACCCAGACCGAGCGAGCCATCGCCACGCTGTACGCGCTGACCGGCAGCTACGACGCGCCCGGAGGCAATGTCATATGGCCACGGCACGCCCTGAATCCGGCCACCGACCTGACCCAGCTCCCACACGACCAGCGGGCCAAGGCCCTCGGCATGGCGGAACACCCGCTCGGCCCCCCTGCCCAGGGCTGGATCAGCGGTCGGGATCTGTGCCGCGCGATCCTGTCGCAGGATCCCTACCCGGTACGAGCCTTGGTCGGATTCGGCAGCAACCTGGTGCTCTCACAGCCGGATCCGCGACGCACCGCCGCCGCTCTTCGCAACCTCGACTTCTACGTGCACCTCGATCTCTTCCCCAACCCCACCTCCCAGTTCGCCGACATTGTGCTTCCGGTCAACAGCCCCTGGGAACACGAGGCGATCAGGGCGGGATTCGAGATCAGCCGGCGGGCCCAGGAACACGTCCAGCTCCGGCCGCGCATGGTGGAGCCGGTGGGCCAGTCCCGCTCCGACACCGAAGTCGTGTTCGACCTTGCACAGCGTCTGGGTATGGGCGCCGACTTCTTCAACGGCGATGTCACGGCCGGCTGGAATCATCAACTGGGGCCCCTGGGGTTGACCGTCGACGAACTCCGCCGCCATCCTCGCGGCCTGCGGGTCCCACTCGAAACGGTCTACCGCAAGTACGCCCGGAGCACCGAAGACGGCCGGGTCACTGGGTTCGCCACCCCGACCCGACGGGTCGAGCTGTACTCGGAACGGCTCGCGTGGCACGGCTACTCCGCTGTCCCCATCCATTCCGCGCCCGGTACCGAACCCGACTCCCGCTACCCGTTGTTGCTGACGTGCGCGAAGAACGGCTACTTCTGCCACAGCCAGCACCGCGGGTTGTCCTCCCTGCGCAAGCGCAGCCCGGAACCCACTGTCGACATCAGCGGAGCACTGGCACAGCGGCGCAACATCAGCGATGGCCAGTGGGTGGCGCTGTCCACGCGCATGGGGACGATCCGCATGCGCGCACGTATCGACCACGATCTGCACGAGGATGTCGTATGCGCCGAATACGGCTGGTGGCAGCAGGCTCCGGACCTGGCACTGCCGAGTTTCGATCCCTATGACGAAGCCGGCAGCAACTACAACCTCCTGATCGGCGACGACGTACGCGACCCGATCAGTGGGTCGGTGCCGATGAGGTCCAGCAGTTGCGACATCCAACCCATCGCGACGTCTCTATGGGAAGGGACCAAGGAGTTCGTCATCGTCTCCGCCGTACCGGAAGGACCCGATGTCCTGGCCTTGAGCATGGAACCCGCCGACGGTTCGGAGCTGCCCGATTTCAGGCCAGGCCAGCACATCACCCTCGGCTTCTCCACCACCGGCCCCGCAGGCGCGGAACGATCACCGGCACGTTGCTACTCCCTGACCGGCCCCGCGCAGGACAAGGACCGCACGTCGTACAGCATCGCCGTACGCCGCGTGCCGGACGGACAGGTCTCCGGCCAGGTGCACGCAACCGCGATCGAGGGGAAACGCGTGCATCTGACGGCACCGGCAGGACTCTTCGCCATCCCGCCCGACATCAGCCGGCCAGTCGTGCTCCTCGCCTCCGGAATCGGGATCACGCCGTTCATCGGCTACCTCGAGACGCTGGCCCGCGGCGGCGGCAGTGTCCCCGAGGTCGTACTGCACTACGGCAGCCGAAATTCCACCTCACACGCCTTCCGGGACCGCATGAGCGAACTGCGGGACGCCATCCCGCAGCTACGCGTCCACACCCACTACAGCCGACCGGAACCCCACGACGCCATCGGCCGCGATTACCACCACTTCGGACGCATCAGCGCCACCGACGTCGATGCCCGACTCATCGAACGCCGCGCCCGGTTCTACCTCTGCGGACCGGAGGCCATGCTTTCCGACCTCACCACCGGCCTTGTCGGCCGAGGCGTGCCGCGCTTCGACATCTTCACCGAAAGGTTCCACGCCGCCCCACAGCGCGTCGACATCCCCGAAAGAGCACAGGCCACCGTCCGCTTCACCCGCGCCAACCGCGAGGTCACCTGGCGCAGAGAAGACGGCACCCTGCTGCAACTGGCCGAGAAGGAAGGGATCCGCCTGCCCAGCGGCTGCCGCTTGGGCCAGTGCGAAAGCTGCGCCATCACCGTCCTGGACGGGCGCGTCGCGCATCTGGTCACCCGCCCGGAGGACCTGGCCGACGACCAGTGCCTGACCTGCCAGGCCATGCCCGTGACCGACGTCACTCTCGACGCCTGACCGCCTGACCGCCTGATCGAAAGACGACGATGCTGAATATCGACGCCCAACAGACCATCGAAGCACTGCCGTTCCACGACCTCATCCCCGCGCTCCGGCAAGGTTTCGTCGACGGCGCCAGCACTCCCGCCCGCCACCACCACACCGTCGACGCCGACACCGACGCCACCCTCCTGCTCATGCCCGCCTGGTCCCACCGCCAGTTCCTGGGTGTCAAGCTCGTCAACGTCTTCCCCGCCAACGCCCGCCACGGCAGGCCGGCTCTGTCCTCCGCATTCGTCCTGGCCAGCGCCGCCACCGGGGAGCACCTGGCCATCATCGACGGCAATGAACTGACCCGGCGCCGCACCGTGGCGACCTCCGCTCTGGCCGCCACCTACCTCGCACGCCCCGAGAGCACCACCCACCTGGTGGTCGGAGCCGGGCATGTGGGCAGTCTCGCCGCCGAGGCGTACCGCAGCGTCTTCGACATCCGGAGTGTGCTCGTCTACGACCGGTCCTCCGGCCACGCCCATCGCCTGGCCGACACCCTGAAGCAACAAGGGCTCGACGCCCGTGCCGTCGCCGACCTGGCCCCCGCGGCCGCCGAAGCCGACATCATCAGCTGTGCCACCCTCGCCACCGAGCCCGTCATCAACGGCGACTGGCTGGAACCCGGCACCCACCTCGACCTCATCGGCAGCTTCCGCCCCACCATGCGAGAGGCTGACGACCGGTGCATACGCCGCGGCACCATTTTCATCGACACACCACAGGCCCTGCACGAATCCGGTGATCTGACGCAGCCCATCGACGCCGGCCTCCTCACCCCGGACGACATCGCCGGAACCCTGCCCGACCTGTGCGCCGGCACCATCCCCGGCCGCCGCACCCAGGAAGAGATCACCGTCTTCAAAGCGGTCGGCAGCGCACTCGCCGACCTCACCGCCGCCTCGGCGGTCTACCGCTCACACGGCCCGTCCCCCCGGGCCCACGCCTGCCAGGAGCCATCATGATCGAGCAGAGGCCCGAAGAGGGCGGCGACTGCGCACCGCAGCAACCGCCACGCGATGGATTCCTCGCCCGCGCTGCTACCCGCAGCGCGGCCGTGGCCGAACGGTGGTTCCCCAACACCCTCGTCTTCGCGCTCCTGACCGTGGCCGTCGTGGCCATCGCGGCAATGGGTATCGGATCAGGTCCCGCAAAGGTCGCCGCTGTCTTCGGCAACGGCTTCTGGGACCTGATCCCCTTCACCATGCAGATGGCCATGGTCGCCATCGGCGGTTATGTCGTGGCCACCTCCCGCCCCGTCCAGCGAGTCATCATCCGCCTCGCCCAGATCCCCGCCACAGAGCGGGGCGCCGTCGCCATGGTCGCCACCGTCAGCCTCACCTCCGCCCTGCTGAACTGGGGACTCAGCCTCATCTTCAGCGCCCTGCTGGTCAGGCGCCTGGCCGAACGCGACAATCTGCGCGTCGACTACCGGGCCGCCTCAGCGGCCGCCTACCTCGGCCTGGGCGGTAGCTGGGCCCTCGGTCTCAGCTCCTCGGCCGCTCAGCTCCAGGCCAACGCGGAGAGCCTGTCGCCGTCCCTGCTGTCGATCACCGGCGTCATCCCCTTCCGGGAAACCATCTTCACCTGGCAGTCCCTCACCCTCGCGGCTGTCGTGATCGTCGTCTGCGTGTCCATCGCCTACCTCACCGCTCCACGTGGCGACAGCGTGCGCACCGCGGCCGACCTCGGCATCGACCCCAGCGACCCGGTCGAAGACGACGAGCCCCGCACCCGGCCGGGGGAGTGGCTGGAGTACAGCCCTCTGCTGACCTTCGTCGTCGTCGCCCTCGTCGCCGGATGGGCCGTGCAGGAGTTCGCCGGCAAGGACCCCATCGTCGCGATCTCCGCACTCAACACCTACAACCTGCTCTTCCTGACGCTCGGCATGCTGCTGCACTGGCGCCCACGCCGGTTCCTCGCGGCGGTGACCAAGGCGGTTCCGGCCACGGCCGGCGTGCTCATCCAGTTCCCCTTCTACGCCGGCATCGCCGCCATCATGACCCAGGCCACCAACGGCGGGGGCGACAGCCTGTCCCACTACCTGGCCTCGGCCTTCACCGGCGTCGGATCCTCGGCCCTCTTCCCGCTGATGATGGGCGCCTACTCCGTCATCCTGGGTTTCCTCATCCCCTCCGGCGGCGGGAAGTGGATCATCGAGGCGCCCTACGTCATGCAGGCCGCCAACGACCTCAACGTCAACCTCGGCTGGACCGTCCAGGTCTACAACGCGGCCGAAGCACTTCCCAACCTCATCAACCCGTTCTGGATGCTCCCGCTGCTGGGCGTCCTCGGCCTCAAGGCCCGCGACATCGTCGGCTACACCTTCCTCTACCTCGTCGCCCTGCTGCCGATTGTGCTCGGCCTGCTCACCCTGCTGTCCACCACGCTGCCCTACCACCCGCCTGTCCAGCCCTGACGACCTCGTGTGTGCACAAGCTTGTCTTCGTCGACCGGCGGCCGGCCACACTGATGAGCCTGCGCCACGGCACCACTCATGACGTGCCGGCCCGCTGGTTCGGCGTGGACAGCTCCACCATCACGTGCGTGCTCGGCGAGGTGCGCGAGGCGCACTCCTCACGGCGTATCCGCGTCGAGCACGGCATCGCACACAGCCCTCGACATACCACGGCCGATCACGCACGAGGTCGTTGGTCGGTGTCTTCAAACGCGCGTACGTGCTGAGGTCGTCGAACACATTCCGTTGACTGAGGGTTGGCCGCGGCACGACACTGTCGCCCTGGTCGGGATCAACGGCATACATGGGGCGGTGTGCGGTGGCTGGCTCGGACACGGCCCGTGACCTGCAAGTCAAGGAGACCTCGTCTGATCCGTCGCTGTGGACAGCGGCCTTCCGGCTGTTCTTCACCGCCCGCACCACCTCTTTGCTGGGCGACGCGATGCTCCCTGTCGCGATCACGGCCGCCGTGATCCGGGCCGGATACGGGGCGAGTGGGGTGGGCTATGCGCTCGCCGCGCTCGTAGCGCCGTTCGCAGCACTGATCATCTTTGGCGGGGTGCTGTCCGACCGCTTCGGTGCCCGGCGGCTGATGGTCGTCTCGGACACAGCTCGGCTGTGCTCTCAGGCGGTACTGGCGCTGCTGTTCCTGCTGGGTACGCCGCGGCTGTGGCAGATCCTGGTGCTGCTGGCCCTGATCGGGGCGGGCAGCGCAATCTTCCAGCCGGGAGTCGCCAGCATCACCCCGCGCATAGCCCAGGACGTACAGAAGGCCAACGCCACACTCCGCATCTCGGAGTCCGTCACCGCCGTGATCGGCCCGTCGCTGGCCGGCCTGCTGCTGGCGGTCTCCTCACCGGCGACGGTGGTCGGCCTCGACGCCTTGACCTACGGGGTCAGCGGCGTCTGCCTACTCCTGCTCCGCTCGGTCCCGATGGGCCCGGCCGCGCGGGACGGCGAATCGTCGTTCCGGGCCGATCTCGTCGAGGGATGGCGGGAGTTCCGGGCCAGGACCTGGCTGTGGAGCGTCATCGTCGTCTTCATGCTCTGGCAGTTGGCCGGCGCCGGTCCCACCATGACCCTCGGCAACAGCACGCTCGTCACCGACTACGGAGCATCGACGTTCGGCTTGGTCATGTCGTCCCTCGGGGCGGGAAGTGTGCTGGGCGGGGTCGCCGCGATCAGGCTCCGTCCGCGATATCCGCTCCGGGCCGGCGCCCTCTCCATGATCCTTTGGGCGCTTATGCCGTTGGGGGTCGCTCTCGGCCTTCCCGCGCCGCTCATCGCCGGGTGCTACGGGGTGAGCGGTGTGGGCATGGCGTTCTGGATCGTCATGTTCCACACGAGCGTGCAGACGCACATCCCGCAGGACGTCCTCGGCAGGGTGCACGCCTACGACGCGGCCGGCTCGCTGGTGATGAAGCCGGTCGGGCAGGCACTGGCGGGGCCGCTCGCGGTCGTCGCGGGGACGGTGCCGCTGCTGAGCGTATCCGCGTCGATGGCGCTCGTCGCCTGCGCCCTGCTGCTGGCAATCCCGGCCGTGCGCGGCCTTGAGCGCGTCGAGAGCTAGCAGTGCCCGTACCCTCATCGAGGACGGCCGCTGCGGTGGGCGGCTCTTCGGCTCCCCGGCGGGTCATCGCGAGCGACGCACCGCCGAGTGCTCGTGATCTCGTAGCGCACCGTGCGCGGGGTGCTCGACGTGACCTTGAACGCGTACAGCGTGCCGATCCGGGCGTCGGGCGGCCGGGGCGTGGTGAAGCCCGGTTTCGGGGCGTTGACCGGCTGGGGCTTGCCGGTGGCCTTCCCCGAGGAGTCCGTCTGTTGCAGGGACCATTCCTGATTTGGCGTCACTTCGCTCAGGTGCCAGTACGAGTCCGGGTCGCCCAGCAGTTTCTTCTGGTCGGTGCTGAAGGCGCCGGCGGCGCGCGCGGCCTCCCACACCCTGACCGCTTCCAGCAGCGCGGCCGTGTTCGACCCCGATGCCAGACTCTGCACGCTGGTCTCGAAGTTGATGCCCGCGTTCAGGGATGCCGCGCGCGCCATGGTGACTTCGATCTTCTGTAGGCTGTCGTTGCCGGAGAACCCCTGCTGCCCCATCATCCCGGGCAGATAGTTGGCGCGGTAGAAGGTGTTGCTGCGCAGTAGCTGCGCGTAGTCCGTCCTGCCGATCTCGCCCCAACTGGCGCGGGACCGGGCGTCCCAGGTGTTGGACGCGAGGTTGCTGCACTGCGGACCTGGCAGTCCACGATGGGGGCGGTCCGCGAGGCCAAGGGCTCGATCACCTGGGCCCAGGCCGTCACCGTGCTGTTCGAGTACATCGAGGATTTCTGCGACACCAGACGTATCCAAAAACGTCTTGAGCGGCTCGGCACCAACGAATGGGAGCACGCCTACCACGCCAGTCAGGCAACGACCGAAGGATTGAAATTATCCGCTCCCGCATCCACCCTGACCAGCCGAAACCGCCTCCCGCGAACCGGGGAAGCTCAGCCGGGCGGCGATGGGACGGTGGTCGGCGACGGTCGGTCTTTCGTCACCGAGTTGCGGACGGGCCCCGGGGCGCCTGGGCGGAGAGCTTGTCGACGGAGGTGACAAGCGGCAGCAGGTGCGGAAGCTGGACGAGAAGAGCAAGCTGGTCACGATCGACCTCGACTCCTGAGTGCCGAGCCATCCTGTCCTGAGGTGAGCCATGAATGTGGAAGCTGATATTCCGGGCTTCGTCGGCGTCCACCATCTGAAGCTGCCGGTACGCGACCTCGCCCGCTCCGAGGCGTGGTACGGGCGCACGCTCGGCTACCGGCGGGCAGCCGAGTTCGTCGAGCGGGGGGTGTTGACAGAGGTTGTGCTGAGCCATCCGGCCGGCGGACCGGACTTGGCGCTGCGGCTCGACCCGGGCCGGGCCGAGGTCGCCGCCGGCTTCGACTACTTCGCGATCGCGGTGCCCGACACCGCCGCGATCGAGGCGCTCGCCGCTCGCCTGGAGGCCCTTGGCGAGCCGCACGGCGGCGTCTGGCGCGGCCTGCGCGGATGGTTGCTGCCACTGCTGCATGACCCCGACGGTCACGAGGTGCGTTTCTACACCATCGAGGAACACACCTCGCGCGCGCCCGGTGAGGTCATGCGCATGGTGGACCCGCAGGAGGATGCCGAGCAGGTGCGGCCCGCCGCGCCGTAGGCGGCCCGACCAGAGGGTCCGCAGATGGTCACTGCTGCGGATCCCGCGAGAGGGCGTCGCGGAGTTGGGCCCTGGCGCGGATGCCGAGCTTGGGGAAGATCTTGTGCAGGTGGTAGCCGACGGTCCGGGGCGAGAGGTAGAGCCGGGCCGCGATGGCGCGGTTGGTCAGGCCCTGAGCGGCCAGTCCGGCGATCTGCCGTTCCTGCGCGGTGAGCTCGCTCGCCGGGGTCGCGGCCGTCCCTGCCGGGGCTCCTGCGGCCCGGAGTTCCGCGGCTGTGCGGTTGGCCCAGGGGCGGGCGTCGAGGCGCTGGAAGCACTCCAGTGCCGCGTTGAGGTGCGGGCGGGCCTCGGCGCTGCGGCGGCGCCGGCGCAGCCACTCGCCGAAGTCGAGCCGGGCGAGGGCCTTTTCGAAGGGCCAGCAGTCGGTGGCCGGGTCCTCGAGGGCGGTGCGGAAGTGGTGCTCGACGTCGTCGGTGTCGGTCAGCAGGGCGGCGGCCCGGTGGAGTACGGCGGCCAGACGCGGGGAGGGGTCGGGCTTCAGATGCCGCTCCACGGCGTCGACCACCGTGCGCGCGTCGTCCACCCGCTCGGCGCGGACCGCCGCGGCCGCCAGGTCGCCCAGGTAGTAGAGCGAGGCGTGGTAGTGGACGGGGGCCGGGCGGAAGTCATGGGTGAAGGTCGCCTTCTGGCTGGGGAAGACGTCCGCGAGCTGCGGCAGGATCGGGCCGGAGAAGGACTCGGCGGCCACGGTGCTCAGCACGGCCGGCACGTCGAACGCCTTGGCGGCCTTGGCCGGACCCAGGGTGGAGTTGATGCTCGAGGTGCGGTCGCCGCTGGCGGTGCCGAAGAACATCTGCGGCTGGTGGTCCACGAACAGTACGGCGCAGTTGTCGGAGGTCAGCAGATCGGGGCTGGGGGCAGCGGTTACCCGGGCGATGTCGACCATGACGAAGAACCTTTCTCAGCGAAGGGTGGGATGGTGACCCGGAGGGAGGAGGGGCACGTGCCGTCCTTCTTCCGGGAGTCTCAGAGGAAGCAGGTGTCGGACGGCGTGGCGGCGCCGTCCGGGATCAGGCCGCGCCGGACCCGCCATGCCCGGTGCAGCTCGGACTCGCTGACGGCCTCGCCCAGCGCCTCCGCCTGGCGTACGCCCGCCGGTCCGCGCGGGGCCGCCTGGTAGCCGCCGAAGTGCGCCACCGGGCTCCAGCCGGGGGTGATGGCCGGCAGCTCCTCGTCGAGGCCCTCGTACTCGCCGGCGGCGTAGACGATCCGGCCGCCGGTGACCGTGAGCAGCGACTCGATGTGGGCGATCTCCGGCTCGGGCACGGTGAAGTAGTCGTCGGAGAGGATCGCGAGGTCCGCGAAGAAGCCCGGGCGCAGGATGCCCTTGACCCCCTCCTCACCCGTCAGTTCGGCGCCGGCCCGGGTGAACATGCGCAGGGCTGTCTGCCGGTCGACACGGTTGGACCGGGGGCGGAGCACGAGGTCACCGGCATTGCGCCCGCTGATCAGCCAGTGCAGGGCGACCCATGGGTTGTAGGTGGAGACCCGGGTGGCGTCGGTGCCGGCGGCCACGGTCAGCCCGCGCTCCAGCATCTCCCGGATGGGCGGGGCGTCGGCGGCGGCACCGGGGCCGTAGCGGCGCAGGAATGCCTCGCCCTGGAAGGACAACCGGTTCTGCACGGACATCGCACCGCCGAGCGCGGTCACGCGGTCGAGGCTCTCCGCCGACACGGTCTCCCCGTGGTCGGACAACCACCGGTTCCCGGCCGGGAAGAGGCCCTCGGCGGCCAGCTTCTCGAAGACCGCGAGATCCCGGCGGATGGTCTCGTCATAGGTGGCGTGCAGCCGGAATCCCCAGCCGTTCTCCATGAGAAGACGCACCGCCTTCTCGAACTCCGGCTCGTAGTCGTCGAGTTCGGGGCGCGGCTGGTTGAAGTTCTCGAAGTCGGCGGCCGCCCAGGTGAGGTTCTCGCCCGCGCCGTTGAGACGCAGCCATTCGTGGCCGTCCCCGTAGTCCGCCATCTCGATCCAGCGGGTGAGGTCGGCCACCTCCTGGCCCGGGGTCTGCGGGAAGAGGTGATAGGCGATGCGCAGCGACAGCTCACCGGCCTCGGCCAGCTCGATGACGGTGCTGTAGTTCTCGGGGAAGTTCTGGAAGCCGCCGGCCGCGTCGATCGCGGACGTCAGCCCGAACCGGTTCAGCTCGCGCAGGAAATGCCGGGTCGAGGACTTCCGGTGCTCCTGGTCCAGCACCGGCGCCTTGGCCAGCGTCGAGTAGAGGATGAGGGCGCTGGGCGCGGCCAGCAGCATGCCCGTCGGCTCGCCGTCCCGGCCCCGCACGATCTGGCCGCCCCTCGGGTCGGGGGTGTCCTTGTCGAATCCGGCGACCTTGAGCGCCGCCCGGTTGAGGACGGCCGACTGGTACAGGTGCAGGACGAACACCGGGGTGTCCGGGGCGGCCGCGTTCAGCTCGGCGACGGTCGGCAACCGCCGTTCGGCGAACTGCTCTGCCGACCAGCCGCCCACCACCCGCACCCACTGGCCCTTGGGGGTACGCGCCGCCTGCTCGCGCAGCATCCCCAGGCCCTGCCGCAGCGTGGGCACCCCGTCCCAGCGCAGCTCCAGTACGTAATTGAGCCCGCCGCGAATCACGTGCAGATGGGCGTCGTTGAGACCCGGGACCACCCGTCGGCCGAGCGCGTCGACCACCTTGGTGGCCGAACCGACGTGCGGGGCCACGTCCTTGTCGTCCCCGACGACCGTGATCACACCGTTCCGGACGGCCATCGCCCCCGCCTGCGGGCGGTTCGGGTCTCCGGTGTGGATTTTCGCGTTGCGGACGACGAGTTCCGCGGAATCGTCGACGACCCGAGGAACCAGACCGCCGACCGGCATTGAGGACACGCTTGCGGGACCCCCTCCGGGATGGGAATTGCGGTGCCGGGGTCCGTGTTTGCCGTCGGTCCGCCGCCGTGTGATCGGCCTGCCCCCGCCCGGCCGAGTGATGCTGCACGGCGGCGACCGTCCCGGTCGATCGCGGGACCGAGGCCGTGGCGCCGGTGGCGCCGGCGAGCGCGAACCCTCCGGTGAGAACGGCCGCGGAGGCGGCCAGGGCGATGTGCTTGCGAGCGTTCATGAAAGGGTTCCTTCCCCGTGTGAGCGATGAGGGTGGCGTGGGGTGAACCGCGCCGTCTGGCTTGCCCCACCGAGATTGCCGATCAACCTTGGCGTCGAGCCAGGGAGTTTGGCCGGTTGCCGTTACCGGACGTACTTCGCGTTCTTTCCGATTCGATCTCAACGAGCAGCGCGCCCGGATCGACCCCCATTTTGAGAGCACGCCATCCGAGGACTGCTCCTTACCGACTTTCAAGCACAACAACAGGGAACCGTTCGCGCATAAAAAGTCAGTGAATTCAGGGATCGCCGAACGGATGTTCTTCCTCGAAGGTGCCGACCCTGGTCACTGGCGCTCCGGTGAGCCGCCCGGTAGTGCGGAGAGTCCCGCGATCGGACTTTCGGACTTGTGGCTGGTTACGCACTGGGGCCGGTTCATCCTGGGGGACTACGGTGATCGGGCATCCGTAGAACAAATGGAACGCGGAGGCGAGACGCGAGCGGAACAGGCGGTCTTCAGACGGCTGTGCGAGAAGCGCCAGTGGGGTCGGCCAGAAGTTTTTCTCAAGGCGTATGCCAGGGTCGCCGCCGGCCTCGGAGAGCCACCTCCGCCGGGGACATGCCTGACATCGGCGGTGATTCCGCCTTCGAGGTGGAGCTGCGCGAGTTGGCGGTGACGCTGACCTTCGCCGCGGGCCAGCGTCTCTATGCAGTACCGGTTGCCTCGGCCTCGAGCCGAGTGAACTCCGTCTGGAGGTTGGTCGCGAGCTCGGTCAGGGACATCTCCGCTCCGCGGACCGACGACCGCACCAGCCCGCCGCATGGTTAACCTGGCGGCATGGAAGCAATCCTGGTGAGCGCGTGTCTGCGCGGGGTGCCGTGCCGCTTCGACGGACGTCATAAGGTTTCGGCGGAGTTCGAGGCGGCAGTGGCCGGTCGCGAGGTCGTCTCCTTCTGCCCGGAGGTCGCGGGCGGGCTCGCGACGCCGCGGAGGCCGGCCGAGCTGGTGGGCGGTGACGGGCACGACGTGCTCGACGGGACGGCGCGGGTCGTTGCGGACACCGGGCATGACGTGACGGAGGCGTTCGTGACCGGTGCACGGCGCGCCCTTGCGGCGGCGCGGCAGGGAGGCTGCACGGAGGCGCTGTTGATGCCGCGTAGTCCATCGTGCGGACGGGGTGTGGTGTACGACGGATCGTTCACCGGGGAGCTGGTGCCGGGAGACGGGGTGACTACGGCGCTGCTCGAGCGGAACGGGATCGCCGTGCGGCCCGCACCGGGCGTGTGAGGTTACATGTCCCGGCGATGGACAGGCATCCGCCCACCGTGCCGGTGGCGGGGCCGAAGCGATGAGCCGGGCCGGATGGACGCGGTTGCGGTCGGTGTGCTGGGCGGGTCCGAATGCGGCGGCTGAAGCCGTCGGCGGGAACATGGGTGTTGAGCGGGGCGGCGCGTACGGCGTGGGGAGCAGGACCTGCCCCCACGCTCGACACCGCACCCTTGATCGCCCGGCCAGGACGGCTAGTTCATATCCCGGCTGCCTCGAAGTGGGCCGCGGCGAGCACCAGGTCTTCCCAGGCCATGCCTACGCTCTTGAAGAAGCGCGGCCGGTCCGGGGAGATCTCGTGCCTGCCCGATACGACATCGGCCAGGCACACCAGCTCGCCGGGATCGACGGCGCCCGCCTGGACCGCCTGGACCACATCGCCGGCTTCGCGCAGCGCGGCCGAGACCGCTTCGACGATCACCGTGGACCTGGCGACCACCGTTTCGTCGACCTCCCGGGCGTCGGGCTCGTGCGAGCCGACGGCCACGATGGTCGCCGATGCCGGCAGCCGGGCGCCGTCGAACAACGGGGTGCGTGCCGTCGTGCAGCACGCGACGATATCCGCGTGCACGATGTCGTCCACGGTGCCGACCCGCGCCCCGGCCTCGGCCGCGAAAGCGCGGGCACGGTCGGCGTTCCGGCCGATGACCGCGACGTCCTGGATCGGCCGGACGCAGCGAAGGGCCTCGAGATGGGACCGGGCCTGCGGTCCTGTTCCGAACAGGACAAGTCGGCTCGCGTCCGGCCCGGCCAGCGCGTCGGCGGCCACCGCCGACACGGCGGCGGTGCGTACGGATGTGAGGGCGATCCCGTCGAGCAGGGCCAGCGGTGTGAGGGTCTCGCCGTCCAGGAGCAGGTAGTTGCCCTGAATGCGGGGGAGGCCACGGGCCGCGTTGCCCGGTGCCGCGGTCACCATTTTCACCCCGGCGTAGTTCCTCCAGTGCGCGGGCATGAGCAGGAGCTGGCCGTGTGGCACCGGGACGACGGAGCGCGGCGGCCCCGCCTCCGGGTCCAGTCCGTCGAGCAAGCTCTTGCGCAGGACATCGATGGCGGCCGCCATGGGCGGGGCGCCTTCCAGAAACGGGATCACAGGTAGAGGCCCTCCGGGAGCGAATCCTCCGGGTCGAGGAAGAACTGCGCGGTTCCGGTCAACCACGCACGACCAGTGATCGTAGTGATGACGGCCGAAGGATCGGACATGACCGAGTGCTACGACCCCTACAGCGCGCTTCCTCCGGTACCGGAGTTCGTACTTCGCAGCACCGACGTCGCCGACGGTGAGTGCGTGTTTCCAATCAGTAGTCAGGTGTAGTTCGGTGAGCGTGGCGCCGTGCCGTGCTCCGCTGGATGGCTGCGTAGGTGAGAACGGCCCGTCCCTGCCCGTCAGGGACGCGGGGCCTTCTCGCCGTGCACGGCTGTGTATTCGACTGCGAGCCAAGGGCCGAGGTCGTTGATGAGCATCCCGAGTACCGCCTGGTCGGGTGAGGGTGCACGGCCAATGGACGCGGCGATGCGCATCTGCTCGACGCGCTCTGGGTAGTCGGGTGTGAGGCGCTGCTGGTCGCCGAGGCCCGCAACGTCGGCTGGCGGCCCGTGCTCAAACCCGGGATGCCCGCCCTGACCCGTGACCGCCTCGCGCACGTCAACGCGAACTACCTGCGCCTGGACACCATCCGCGCCGCGAACGCCGCCCTGATCGACGCCCAGGCCGGGATCGGGTCGGCGCAGATGTGGGGCGGCGGGCACGTCGCGAGCGTGGACGGGACGCGGTTCGTCGTGCCGGTCAACACCCTCCACGCCGGGCCCAACCCGCGCTACTTCAACCGGAAGAAGGGCGCGACCTGGCTGAAAGATGGTCAACGACCAGGCCGCCGGGCTCGGCGCGAAAGGCGCACCATGAAAGCCCAGGGCAACCTCCAGGAAGGCCGCCACGCCCTCGGCCGGGACCTGTTCCACCGAACTGCGCCAGCGCTACTACGAAGGCATGGAAGACCAGCTCTGTGCCCTCGGCCTCGTGTTGAACGCGGTCGTGCTGTTCAACAGGTGCACGATGTCGAGGACGAGGACGAGGACGAGGACGAGAACTCGGGTAGGCGCCACTGCGCAGGCCGGCCCCACCGGCAGACGTGCTGTGATGCGGTCGCCGCAGGCTTTGATGGCGGGAACTGTCGGGGCGGTGGTCTGGGCGCTCTTGCGGCTTCGCCGCCTTCGACGTGGACTCGGGCGGCGGCGGGCCCACCACCGCGATGCACGTCACCTACTACGCGGTGTCCGGGCCCTGTGGCGACCTGCTGCCGGTGGACCGCTTCACCCTCACCCGCTCCCGCCGCGCCTGACCCGCCGGCGGGGGCCGGTCCTCCGGCTTGACTTCGAGCGCGCTCCAAGTCCTAGTTTCGGAGGCGTTCGTCAGTGCTCAAGGTACCGCCCGGTCCGCCGGGCAGGAGGAGTATCCGCGCATGATCACCCGAACCACGCTCGGCTCGCCCGGTCTCACCGTCAGCGCGATGGGCCTGGGGTGCATGGGGATGAGCGAGAGCTATGGCGCCGCCGACTGGGACGGCGGCCTGGCCACCATCGACCGGGCCCTGGAGCTGGGCATCACGTTCCTGGACACCGCCGACGCCTACGGCACCGGGCACAACGAGGTGCTGGTGGGCCGGGCCATCCACGGCCGCCGGGACCAGGTGCGGCTGGCCACCAAGTTCGGCATCGACCGCAGTGCCGGCGACCGGGCACGCCACATCCGCGGTGCCCGGGACTACGTGCTGCGCTCCTGCGACGCCTCGCTGCTGCGGCTGGGCGTCGAGGTGATCGACCTGTACTACGCCCACCGCCCGCCCCAGGACGTGGAGATCGAGGAGACCGTCGGGGCGATGGCCGAACTGGTCGAGGCGGGCAAGGTCCGCCATCTGGGCCTGTCCGAGGTCGACGGCGAGCTGCTGCGCCGGGCGCACGCGGTGCACCCGATCACCGCGGTGCAGAGCGAGTACTCGCTGTGGACCCGCGACGTCGAGGCGGTCACCCCGGTGATGGCCGAGCTGGGGGTCGGGCTGGTGCCGTACTCGCCGCTGGGGCGGGGGTTCCTGACCGGCACCCTGGACCGCTCCACACTGGGCGAGAAGGACTTCCGGCGCACCAACCCCCGCTTCGCCGGCGAGGCGGGCGAGGCCAACGAGAAGATCGCGCAGACCGTGCGCGAGGTGGCCGACCGGCTGGGTGCCACCCCGGCCCAGGTGGCGCTGGCCTGGGTGTACGCCCAGGCCGAGCGGCTCGGGGTGGCGGTGGCGACCATTCCGGGCACCCGCAGCCCTGCCCGGCTGGAGCAGAACGCGGCCGCGCTGGAGCTCACCCTGGACGCCGGGGCGCTGGCCGCGCTGGACCCGCTGAGCGACCAGGTGATGGGCGAGCGCTACACCCCCGCGCACACCGCTGAGGTCGCTCGGGGTTAGCGGTGGGCTCGACGCGCACGACGTCCAGCTCGACGACGTCGTCGACGTCGCGCCCACCGGTGACCTCGCCGGTCACGACCAGCCGGGGTCGGGCCGGCGGTTGAGGTTGTTCGGTTCGAGGTTCGGGTGCCGCGCCAGTTCGTTGCGGAGCGGTGGGGGTGGGTTTCGGAGTCACGGGCGAGGCGACGGTGGTGCATGAGCCGGCCGGTTGGGTCGGCCGCGCGGTGAGGCGCTCGCCGTGGAGCGAGTCCTTGTCGCGCGCGGCCTCCCGCCCCGCAGCCGCTGCGAGCGCAGCGGCTGCGGAGTCTGGGAGAACTCCTCAGAGGTGCTGCTCGGTGGACCGAGTGCGCTGGTACTCCTCCTGCCGTTCGTCCGTGATGTACGCCGGCACCGGGAAGTCCCACCAGCCAGGCACCCAGGGGCCGGCCGCGTCACGGTCCGTCGGGACTTCCACCAGGGCGGGTTCGCCCGACTGGACTGCCTTGTGCAGGGTCGGCTCCAGGGAGTCGGCGTCCGATACCTTCCACGATTCGATGCCGAAGGACCGGCCCATGGCGGCGAAGTCGGGGGAGTAAGGCGTGCCGTCGGGATACGAGAACTCCGTGCCGATGTGCCGGGAGGTCTGCTTGCGCTGGCCACCGCGGATCGACATGTAGCCCGCGTTGTTCTGGACGACGAAGACCACCGGTGCGCCGGTGGTGACGCTCAGAGCGATCTCCTGCGCGGTCATGAGGAAGTCACCGTCGCCCAGGACGCACACCACGGGGCGGTCCGGCCGGCCCAGCTTGGCGCCGACCGCGGCCGGGATGGCCCAACCCATGGAGGAGAAGCCGCCCGAGGTGAGGTGAGTGCGCGGGGAGTACACGGGGAAGGTCTGCTTGACCGCACCCTGGGCGTTGCCCGAGCCGGCGACGATGATCGCGTCGCGGGGAAGGGCGGAGCGCAGGGCACCCAGCGGGCGCTGTGAGGTGAAGGGGAAGCGGTCGCTGTCGCGGCGCCCGGCGAGCGTCTCCTCCCACTGCTCCTTGAGAGTGGCCAGCTCGGCCAGGTATTCGGAGCGATCGGCACCCTGTGCGGGCAGGGAGCCGACGATCGCGGCCACAGCTCGCTGCGCGTCGGCGACGATACCCACCTCGGCGGGGTAGTTCTTACCGATCTCGTGGGGGTCGATGTCGATGTGAATGAGCTTCGCCGGCGGAATGGAGAAGCTGATGCCCTTGGCGTAGCTGGAGGCCGACCAGTCGGTGAAGCGGCAGCCGACGGAGACCACGACATCGGCGGAACTGGCGATCGCGTTGCCGACCAGTGTGCCGGTCTGACCGACGCTGCCGGCGAACAGCGCATGGTCCTCGGGAAAGGCGCTCTTGCCGTTCCAGGTGGTCACGACCGGAATCTGCCAGCGTTCGGCCAGAGCCAGGACCTGGTCGGAGGCATCGGAGGTGACGGCGCCACCGCCGACGACGATGACCGGCCGGGCGGCTCCACGAAGCACCTCAACGGCGCGGTCCACCGCTTCCGGGTCGGGGTGCTGGCGTCCGACGGGCACGCGTCGCGCCAGGTCATGCAGGTCGACGTTCGCGGCCTCGGCTTGCACGTCCATCGGCACCTCGAGGTGCACGGGACCCGGGCGACCGGTCAGCATGGAGTTGAAGCAGCGGTGCAGGACGAAGGGCAGCTCCTCGACGCGGGTGACGACCCAGTGCCGTTTGCTGACGGCCTCGGCGACCTTGGGGAAGTCGTTGGCCGTGTAGCGGTCGAGTTCCTGAAGCAGGCCATGGCCGCGCATGTGGGTCGGCGGACCGCCGGTGATGACCAGGACGCTGGTGGAGTCGGTGAAAGCGGTCCCCATCCCGATCACGGTGTTGCTGGCGCCCGCGCCGATGGAGGTCACCGCGGCCTGGGGACGGCCGGTGACACGGTAGTAGCCGTCGGCGAGGTGGACGGCGCTCTGCTCGTGGAAGGTCTGGATGAACGGGATCTTGGATTCGTTGTCAAGGAAGGCGTCGGTCAGAGACCAGATGCCGTGACCGGGAATGCCGGCGACGTAGTCGACGCCGTAGTTGCGCAGGGTCCGCGCGACGATCTGGCCTCCGGTGAGGACAGGCATGTGGTTGCTCCCACTCAGTTCGGTTCGGTGCTTGCGGTCACTGACCCCGGCGGGCGGCCCAGGCGAAGCCCTGGGTGCACAGCCGGGTCACGTCGGGGTTCTGCAGGTCATCGAGATCGTGTCCGACCGCGCTGTAGAAGACCCGGCCCCGGCCCCAGGTCCGGATCCATGCCTGGGGAATGGTCTTACCCTCCAGCCAGGGCAGATGCTCACCGGTGAAGGTGGTCTGCGCCAGGACGTGGTTGTTGGGGTCGACCGACATGTAGTACTGCTCAGAAGCCACGCGGAAGTCCCTGACCCCTGCCGTGATCTCATGGCCAGTGTCGGTGATGGAGACCTCGTAGGGGTACTTCACCCCCTCACCGGCAGGGTGCTCCAGGAAACTGCCTCCGATCAGCCAGTGGTACTTCAGGCTCATGCGGAACGCTGCCGCGGCGTCGTTCCGCGATGTCGTGTCCTGCGCACGCCAGCCTGTGATCCTTCGGGGTGAGGAGTGGGGCTGGCTGCACCTTCTGCACGGCAAGGCGCAGCCGAGCCGCACCGATCTGCGCACGCTGGAACGGGCAGCCGCAGCAGTAGCGATCACTCTGCTGAGTGAGAGAGAGCACGGGGCGCGCTCGGCCCAGCGCCAGACAGCCCTCCTGAACCGGCTCCTGCTCGGCGACATCACCGGGGAGAAGTTCGTCAGTCTGGGTCTGGCGCTCGGGCAGGACCTCCGTGGGCGTGACCTGATTGTCGTCACGGCGTGCGCGGGGGACGGCCAACCCTTCAAGGACCACACCCTTGCCCGGCTGTTCCATGACGCCGACTGGCCCGCCGTCGTCGGCGACACCGGGGATTTCGACACGGCGGTCGTCGGTCTTCCCGCCGGCAGTGACCCGAGTCAGGTGCGGATCACATTGAGCGACCACGGCGTCGGAGGTGGCATCAGCCGCGTCGTGCCACCGGCGGCATTGCCGCTTGCGCTGAGGCAGAGCCGCAGCGCCGCCTCAGTGGCAGCAGCCGCCATGGAGCCGCAAGTGCGGCATTTCGATGACCTGGGAGCGCTTCGTCTGCTGGTGGCGCTCTCCGAAGGACCCGAACTGACACGCTACGTCGAGGACGAACTGGGACCGCTGCTCGAGCACGACGCCCTGGCGAAGAACCCGCTACTGCCGACTCTGCGGACCTTCCTGGATTGCGGCGGCAACAAAGCACGGGCAGCAGACGTGCTCTTCATTCAGCGGCGGACGGTCTATCATCGCCTCGAAAAGCTGTCCGAGATCCTCGGAATCGACCTTACTCAAATCGAAAACCAGCAGCGTCTACAGCTCGCAGTCCGAGGCTACGATCTGCTGCGCAAGCCGACGCCTCGACGTACCTGATACCAAATTTCGCAACCCGCACCTGCGGCTTCCGAAATTTCATGACGCAAAATCCGGTTCAGCTCTTGGTAGATTGTGCGATCGACGGAGCGACGCGCAGCGCGTTGGCGCCGATCGTCAGGGCCGGGTTGAGCGCGGCGGACGATGGGAAGAACGAGGAGTCGGTCACCCAGAGGTTCTCGATATCGTGGCTGCGGCAAAAGGGATCGAGGACGCTCTCCGCGGGATCGTGGCCTGCGACGGCAGTGCCGCACATGTGCGAGTTGGTCTCGATACCCATGCGCTGGGTAAAGATCAGTGGATAGCCCGCCCTACGGACCATTTTGGTGACCCGGCGCACGAGTTTGTGGTGCGGCTGGAGGTTGTTGGGCTTCCAGTCGATGAGGATCCGGTCACCATCCACCCGGACCCGGTTCTCCGGCGACGGGAGATCCTCGGTCGTCAAGTAGATGTCGATGCTCCTGTCCGACATGAACTTCAGGACCCGCATCGGTACCCACGGGCGGGCGGACTTGAGCATCGGAGCCTGAAGCTTACCCAGCATCTGCAGGTTGCCGAGTGGGAAAGGCGTCCCCGGGCCCGCCTCGTAGAAATCGTTGACCCCGAGCGTCTTCTGCCACTTCGTGGGGTTGATCTGCAGCGGGTTGACGCCCATGAAAAACGTGCTGTTGTGGACCATGTAGTTGCGGCCCAGCAGCCCTGACGAGTTACCGAGCCCCCGCGGATGCGCGTCGTCGGCCGAGCGCAGCAGCAGCGCTGCCGAGTTGACCGCGCCGCCGGCTACGGCGAAGCTTTTGGCGCTGATGCGGACGGTGCGGCCCGCATGTCGTGCCTCGGCCGCGACAACCTTGCGGCCGTCCGAGGAGGTGATCAGCCGGGTGATCTCCGCTCCCGTCATGATTTTCACACCGCCGCTCAGCGCGGGCAGCAGAATCCTGTTCTCCGCGTCAGACTTCATCCCGGTCTCGTCTGGGCAGCCATCCGCGGTGGCCACGGCAGCACGGTCGTCCTGACCACGCACATTCAGCGCGTTCGGGGCGTGGAACGGGTGCAGGCCCTGCCTGCGCAATGACCCGGCGAACCTTTCGACCACTGGTTCGTGCTTGAGCGCCGGGTAGGGGTAGGTCTGCGAGTGCGGCGGCTCGGTCGGGTCTTCATCGGTCTGACCGTGCACCTGGAGCAGATGCTCCAGGATGCTGTAGAAAGGCTCCAGATCCTCGTAAGTGAACGGCCACGCCCGCGAGGTGCCTTCGTGGTGCTCCACCTCGGTAAAGTCGCTGCGCCGGAAGCGGGGCAGCATGGCGCCGTAGAAGCGGGTGTTTCCGCCGACCCAGTAGTACACGCCCGGTGCGAACGGCTTTCCCGTGCTGCCGTCGTACCAGTAGCCGGCGTTCTTGTACCGGCCCTTCAGGTACATCTCGGTCGGCTGCGAGTTCTCGGGCTCGCGGGGGAGGAAGTTGCCGCGCTCGACGACCAGCACCTGGTGCCCGGAATCCTTCAGGGCCCAGGCCAGGGTGGCGCCGCCCATGCCGGAGCCGATGATCAGGACATCCGTGTCAATCTCATCCGCGGTTCCGACCGAGATCAGGGAGTCCGGCCGCAGCTCCGCGGGCGTGTAATCCTGCGAGACCGAGCTGTCCATCAATTTGACTTCCTTTCGGTGTCTTTACGCTTGTTCGGTGGATGGGGGAATGCTGTCCATTGCGGCCGATTGAACGCGGCAGCTTTTACTTCGACGAGCTGGGTTGCTGGGCTCAACTTGGGCCGGTTTGGGTGACACCCTCCGGATGTGAGGCCGAGCATGGAAAGGTCTTGCCCGGAGTGGTTCTTGAAGAGGCTAAACAGTCCCCTGCGCGTAGGGCATGCACGAAGTGAGCAATGGTCGGTCATTGAACAGCGCACTATGAGCACCGCGATTCTGTGCGGGAGAGCTCACTGCGGTGCCGATTGACTCTGAAGGATTGCCGACCACAAGGGACTCGTCAGGCGGTTTTGACGGCGGTGCCGCCGCTTTCGAGCGCGGCCACCTCGTCGGCAGGTGCCGTGGCGTCGGTGACGAGGGTGTTCAGGAGCGTGGAGGGGCCGACGTGGGCGTAGGCGGTGCGGCCGACTTTGCTGCCGTCCGCGACGGCGACGATGCGGCGTGCGGAGGCGATGCCGGCCTTCTTCACCGCCGCGTCGTCGAGGTCGTAGGCGGTCAGGCCCTCGGCCGCGCTCAGGCCGCAGCAGCCGACGATCGCGGTGTCGAAGCGCAGTGCCGCCAGGGACGCCAGCGTGAGGGGGCCGGTCAGGGCCCCCTCGGCGGCGCGGGGCCGTCCGCCCGGCACCATCAGCGTGGTCGAACCCGGAGAGTCGCCGAGTACGTGTATGGCCTGCAGTGACAGGGGCATCACGGTGACCCGCCGGCCACGCAGCAGACGGGCGACCTCCAGACACGTGGTGCCGCTGTCGAGGAGGACGGTCTCGCCGTCGGCGATGAGCGAGGACGCCTCGGCCGCGATCCGGCGCTTGGCGTCGACGGCTTCGTGGGCGCGCAGCGCGAAGGGCGGCTCCTCGCCCCTGAGCAGCAGGGTCCGTGCCCCGCCGCGGACGCGTTCGAGGACGCCGTGGGCGGCCAGTGTGTCGAGGTCGCGCCGGATGGTCATCTCCGAGGCGCCGGTCAGCGCGGCGAGTTCCTGGACCGTGGCACTGCCCGACTCTCCGACGGCCTGGGCGATCAGCCTGTGTCGGTCTGCGTTGCTCATACCGCGATTGAACATCACCTCGAAACGCACAAGCAAGCTGTTCGTTTCATGGCGTTCCAATCACAAAATAAGTTCGTTATGGTGGTCGGCATGGAACGCTCGCTTCGGTCCGCCCGTGTGGCGAACTTCGTCTGCTTCGTCCTGTGCGGCACGGCTGTGGACTGCCCGGCCTGGCCCGGGGCCCCTGGATGCCGGCGGGTGTCCTGCTGGTCTTCGGCCTCCGCAACGGGTGTCTCGACGTGAGCATGAACGCCCGCGTGGCTACCACGGCATGCTCTCCGGGCCCGCCGCCATCGGCCGGCCGACTCATCTCGTAACCCTCAACCACGCCTTCGTGCCGCTGACCGCGCTGTGCGCCATCACCGCTGCGGCCGCCCGAATCCCGCGCGCCCGATCCGACCGGTCCGACCGCACGCGCGAGATGGCACGGAGCAGCCACTGACCGCCTCTACGGCACGGCCCCTGACACCGTGCCGCACACCGGCCCCTCCGCTCGCCCCGCGCGGCCGCCGGACCGGTGGGGGAGAACCCACCGCCACCAGAAGGAGCCCTTGATGCCCGAGACCGATACCACCCCCGCTCGCGGCCGTGTCGGGATCATGCTTCCCCGGGACCTGCCCGTCCGGGACGTGCTGCCCTACGCCCGGCGGGCCGAGGAGCTGGGGTTCGACCAGGTATGGGTGGTGGAAGACCTCGGCTGGCGCGGCGCACTCGCCCAGGCCGGCCCCATCCTCGCCAGCACCACCGGCATCACCGTCGGTATCGGCATCATGCCCGCCGGCGCCCGCAACGTGTGCTTCGCCGCAATGGAACTGGCCACCCTCGCCCAGCTCTACCCCGGCCGCCTGATCACCGGCATCGGCCACGGCATGCCCGACTGGATGCGTCAGGCGGGAGCCTGGCCCGCCAGCCCCCTGACGCTGATCAAGGAGTACACGACCGCGCTGCGCCTGCTCATGCGCGGCGAGCCCGGCCCGGCGGCCGGCCGCTATGTGCGCTGCGAAGGTGTCGTCATCACCGAGACCCCCGACCTCGTCCCCCCAATCGTCCTCGGCGTACGCGGCCCCAAATCGCAGGCGGCCGCGGGCGAGGTGGCCGACGGTCTCCTTCTGGCCGAGCCCGCGGCCCCCGCCTACATCGCCTCCTCACTGCGGCACCTGGGCAGCGTCTCCGATACGAGCGCCCCTGAAGTCGTCACCTACGACGCCGCCGCCGTCGATGACGACGAGGACGCCGCTCTCGCCCGCGTCCGCGACGGCCTGAGCGCCGTCGGCGAGCCGGCCTGGGCTGCTCATATCGACCCCCTGCCGTTCGCCACGCGGCTGCGCGAACACCGCGCTGCCTGCGCCGACGCCCGGCAATTCGCTCAGACCATGCCCGCCGCCTGGGTCCGCCAACTGAGCATCGCCGGCACCCCCGACCAGGCACGGGAAGCGATCACAGCCCGCCACACAGCGGGCGCGACCAGCGTTGTCCTCACTCCCACCGGCCCTGACGCCCTGGCGTCCCTCGACTCGCTCGCCCGCGTCCTGGACCCCCGCCCCTGAGCCGAAAACGGCTGCACCTCGGAGGAACCGTCATGTTCACCGACTGACGGATCGTGCTGTTCGACCTCTTCGGAGTCATCGCCCTCCACCAACGCCCGGGCGCCTTGGCGGAGATGGCCGCCCGGTGCGACGCACCCGCGGACGCCTTCGCCGAGGCATATTGGGCCTGCCGCCCGCCCTACGATGCCGCGCGGCAGTCCGCGCCCGAGTACTGGACGGCCGTGCTGCGGTGGCTGTCACTCCCCGTCGACGCCGACATGATCGAGGAGCTGCGGCTCGCCGACATCGACAACTGGTCACGCGTCGACAACCGCATGGTCGCCTATGTTCAGTCCCTCAGGGAGGTCGCCGAGGTCGCCCTGCTGTCCAACATTCCTGCGGACCACGCGGACGTCTTCCTCGCCGCACAACCCTGGCTGAAGAACCTTGACTACGCCGCCTTCTCCGGAAAGATCAATGCGGCGAAACCAGACCCAGCGGCGTTCCATCACTGCGTGGTCTCCATGCGGGCCGCGCCCGCCGACTTCCTCTTCGTCGACGACCGCGAAGAGAACGTACGCGCGGCACGGGCCACCGGTATGAGCGGACACGTCTTCACCGGACTCGACGAACTGGCCGCAGCCATCGACACCTGGCTCCCGACCCGATAAAACGCGCCGGAGCCCGTGGTCCTGGCGTCCTCGATCGGACACGATGACAGTTTTCAGCCCGCGATCGAGTGCTGCACCGAAACCTGCAAGGATGTGGGTGGGCCGAAGAACCCGTTGGTGCGGGCGGACATGACGCTGTCGCAGGTGCCCGGCCAGGGCTCGGTCTTCTCGGCGGGATCGATCTGCTTCGTCGGTGCACTGCCGGTGAATGAGTTCGACAGCCCTGTCTCCATCGGCGGGCCTGGCCGGGTAGATTCGTCACCGCCCTGCGGAGCGGATGAACGAGGCTGCCCGCTCCCCGATCATGATGGCCGGCGCATTGGTGTTTCCGGTGACCAGGGACGGCATGATCGAAGTGTCTGCCACACGGACGTTGTCCAGCCCGTGCACGCGGAGTTCGGAATCGACGACCTTGCCCATCATGCACGTACCCGACGGGTGGTAGAACGAGAACGACTGGGTGTGGATGAAGTCGTCGATGTCCTGGTCGCGGTCCGATACGGGAGCCAGCCCCGCATCCGCGGCCCCGCGGAGGTCGGACTCCAGTACCTCGGTGAGCCGCGACTCGCGGGCGATGCGCATGCAGATGCGCATGCCTTCCCGCAGCCGCCTGCGGTCGTCCTCGTCACCGAGATAGTTGTGCACGATGCGCGGCTTGGCGTAGGGGTGTGAGTGCCGCAGGCGCACGGAACCGCGGCTGCTCGGACGCGCGACATACGGCCCGAAGGACATACCCGGCTCAAGCGGAGCCGCAAGTCCTTCGTCACGGACGATGCCCAGCGCGGCGTGCACCTGAATGTCCGGAGCCGGCAGGTCATCGCTGGTACTGAAGAAACCGCCCACCTCGTTCCAGGCCATAGGTCCATCACCCCGCTCACGCAGCCGCTGCTCCTCGCGCGAGGTGTCCGGGCCGAGAAGGGGCTCGGTGTCGCTGAAGAAGCTGATGAAGCACCCGGCGTGGTCCTGCATGTTCCGTCCCACGTCCGGCAGGTCATGCAGAGGCGTGATGCCCCCTGGGCGAGCTCGTCCGCGGGGCCGACGCCGGACTGCAGCAGCAGGTGGGGAGAGTTGTAGGCGCCCAGGGACAGCACGACCTCACGGTTGACCCGGATCAGTCGAACGGTGCCCAGGTGGTCGACCTCCAGTCCCTGGGCGCGGGTGCCGTCGAAGCTGAGGCGGAGGGCGGTCGTCGAAGGGAGGATGGTGAGGTTCGGGCGGTCGGCCGCCGGCTCGAGGAACGCCACCGCACTGCTGCATCGCAGCGCGTTGCGCTGGGTGACCTGGTGGTAGCCGACACCGTCCTGCTCGGCTCCGTTGAAGTCGGGGTTGGACTTGTGGCCGGCGTCCTGGGCCGCCTCCACCCAGGCCGTCAGCAGCGGATGGACGGAGACCGGGTCGCTGACGGTCAGCGGGCCCCCGGTGCCGTGGAAGGCGTTGGCTCCGCGCTGGTTGTCCTCGGACTTCTTGAAGAACGGCAGGACATCGTCATAGCCCCAGCCGGGGTTCCCCATCCGCTCCCATGTGTCGTAGTCGTAGCGGTGGCCGCGGACGTAGAGCATGGTGTTCATCGAGCTGGTTCCGCCGATCGCCCGCCCACGCGGCAGATAGATCCTGCGTCCGCCCAGATGCCCCTCGGGCTCCGTGGCGAAGTCCCAGTCGTACGCCGTCTTGAGCTGCTGCGAGAACAGCGCGGGAATCTCAAACAGACGCCCTGTGGCGGGTGGCCCGGCTTCGACCAGAGCCACTGTCACGTCCGGATCTTCGGAGAGCCTGGCAGCAAGCGCACAGCCCGCTGAGCCGGCCCCCACAACAACGTAGTCGTACGTTACCGCGGTCCCCGTCATATCGCCTCCATAGGGATCAGGCCGCATAGCCCTGTGTGCTCGATATATGTTGATATATGTTCACCAGACCTGTATCCGGTGATTCTGAGGAGCTGAAATAAGCCGTCCTCACCGTGGCGGCTTCTGGAGACACTAGGCAGTCACGCGATCGCAGCACATACGCAACGTGAGCGGTCCTGGCCAGAAGCAATACACACAATGTGCACCGGGGGGCGGCGGGGGCGATGAGCTGACGGCTGTGTCATCGGCGGGGCGCCGAGGACAGAGGCGAAGGCCCGCGCTCAGTCCGAAGACGCAGGTCCTGGGCTTGCGGGCATGGTTTCTTCGGAGCGGGTCCGGAGGACGGCAGCGGCCACGTCCCCCTGCGCGCGGGGTCCCTGTGGAGCGAAGGCCGGCGCTCTTCGACGCAAGCCCTGTCGGGGGACGGGCCCGCGTGCCCTCGCGGGGCCCTGCGTGCGCGTGCGATTGCCAGAGCGCGCCGCGCACCGTGATGGGCTCCAGTGTCGCGTCGATGAGGCATCCCCGCGTCCGGGTTGCGGCAGCCTTACCGCCTGGGCGCCCGCAGTGTTCCTGGGGCTGTTCACCTTCGGTGTGGGCACGGGCTTGGCCGAGGTCGCGATCAACGTGCCCGCGGCCGGCCAGGACGACGCGGACAAGAAGATCGCAGGCCGCAAACGCCGCTCTTCAGGAGCTGGACTCCAG
The DNA here is from genome assembly GCF_047218265.1 of Streptomyces sp. CY-1. Taxonomy (NCBI): domain Bacteria; kingdom Bacillati; phylum Actinomycetota; class Actinomycetes; order Kitasatosporales; family Streptomycetaceae; genus Streptomyces; species Streptomyces sp. CY-1. The sequence goes on along the minus strand of NZ_CP178393.1, from coordinate 105,763 downwards.
TGAGGGCTTTCGCATCGCCAAGGGGCCTTGGACCAGTCGGGCTCGCGGTAGTCGACCGATGCCGGCAGAGCGAAGAGAGCGTCCAGGATGGACACCACGCACGCGGCCGTCATGTACCAGCCGAAGCTGATGTCATCGCCGGTCAGGTCGTGCGGCCAGACCGCGACCAGGCCGGCGGTCGAGCCGATCAGCGAGGTGCCGATGTCGAAGTTGAGTGCCGCCGCGCTGGAGCGCACCTCGGGCGGAAAGCTCAGTACATAGGCGATGTTCAGGGGCGCGGCCACCAGGTTGTTGATGATGGTGAACACCACGACGGCGATGGCGGCAAGGACGGTGGACTCGCTGTCGATGGCCATGAAAGTCGGCACGGTGAGGGCCACGAACAGGCCGTAGCCGACCAGCAGCGGCAGCCGGGCGCCGTAGCGGTCCGCGAGTACGCCGCCCCGGACGCTGGGCAGTGGACCGACGGCATAGGTGAGCATGGAGGCCAGCAGCGCCAGCGAGGTGGGAAAGCCTGCAGTGATCAGGGCGGTGACGAAGTACGCCTGAATGGTGTACGAGCCGATGCGCTGGCCCGCGCCGAGGCCGATGGCCTTGAGCATGTCGCGCCAGTAGAGACGCACCGCGTCCTTCAGCGGTGCCTGCTTTGCCTCGGCGGCGGCGATCTGGCGCTTCATCTCCTCGAACTCAGTTGTCTCATCGAGCTTGTTGCGGATGTAGAAGCCAACGGCCGCGATGGGGATGGCGAGCGGGAACGGGATGCGCCAGCCCCAGCTCTCGAAGGCCGACGCCGGCATGGTGATGATGAGCACGAAGGAGACGGCGGAGCCGAGCAGGGAGCCGACCGGGCAGGTGGCGTTCATCAGGCCCGCCAGATAGTTGCGGCGGCGGCTGCCCGGCTCGTGTTCGAGCATGAACTGGGAGGCGGTGGTGTACTCCACGCTGGCGCCCAGCCCTTGGAGCACCCGGGAGAACAGCAGCAGGATCGGAGCGGCCGCGCCTAAAGGGGAACGCGCTTCGGCGAGCTCCCTGGCCAGTTTCGCGTGGCACCGGGTGATCAGTTGGTGGACGGCACTGCACCGCTGGAAGCGGAAGGACGCCGGTGCTCAGTGGCCGACACGGAAGGTCGCGTCCTGCTGCTCGGTCGCCGTGGAGACGGGGTCGATGCGCAGGACGTAGTCGGAGTGGCGGATGTAGCGGGTGGGGTTGTTGTACGAGCGGAAGGATGTCCAGGTTGAGTCGGCCAGGCCGGCCGTGCGGTAGAAGGTGGCGTCCGCGGCGAACGTCGATGTCCCGTCGTTGACGTCGAGCCGGAGTTGGTAGTTGTAGTGGCGCAGATGGCGGGTGGGGTAGTTGACCGACTGGAAGGAGACCCCCGAGCTGTCGGCGAGGCCCGGCACCAGCTTCCACAGCGAGTCGGTGTACGGGTCGAAGGGGTATGTGTCGATGCGGCCGGCGTAGTCGGAGTGGCGGACGTAACGGGCTGGGTGGTTGTACGACTTCAGCCGGTTCCAGACCGGGGAACCCCATTTGGCGATCAGGTTGTTGTACTCGGTCGTGGTGATCGTCGTGATGCCGCAGTGCTTGGAGTTGACGGGCTGGGTGTAAGCCTTCTGGTCGAGCGCGGTCCAGGTGCCGGAGGCGAGGTCGGTGCTCCGCCAGGCGTAGAAGACACCGTTGGGGGTGTAGGTGTCGCCCCACAGGTACCAGGTGTTCGAGGTCAGGGACTTGTAGACGGTCGGGGCCTCGGTGCCGCCGTGCGCGATACCGGTGCTGAACTCGGTGAAGCTACCCGGGTTCAGGGAGGTGGAGCGGGCGGCCACCAGTGTCTGGTTCTTCTTGAAGAACAAGTAGTTGTAGCCGTTGACGCCGACGGCCATGTCTCCGTCGATCACGTCGTAGCCGGGGTCGAAGAAGACCTGCGGGGCGGAGGCGGTGACGAAGTCGCTGGTGTAGTTGACCATGATCACGTTGTGGCCGCTGGAGTTGACCGAGGAGTAGATGACCGCGTACTGCCCTCTGCCCGCGTCCCAGAACGCCTCGGGGGCCCAGCTATGAGTGGTCATGTCGTGGAGCTTCAGTCGCCGGTAGCCGGTGAAGGTGCGTAAGTCGGTGGAGTCCCAGACATGGATGTACTGGCTGTTGTAACTCCAGTCGGTCCCCTTGAGGTCGGTGGCGAGGACGACGAACGTGCGGTCCTGTTTGCGCACGAGGAAAGGGTCGCGCAGGCCGAGGGCGCCCGCGGTGGGGGTGACCACGGGGTTGTTCTGGTTCAGCGGCGTCCAGTTGAGGGAGTCCGTGCTGACGGCGAGGTGCAGGCCGTAGTCGGTGCCCTCGCCGAGGCTGGTCGACTCGGTGAAGTAGCACATCGCATAAGCCGAGTCGGTGGCGTGGGCTGTTCCGGCGCCGAGGGCCAGTGCGCTGGACGCCGCCAGGGGAGTGGCGGCGGCCATGCCGAGGAAGCGGCGGCGGGACGGCTGGGGGCGGGGGCGGGGCATCGCACTCATCTTGGTCTCCAAGGGAGGTGCATGAGCCGGGTGAGCGGCTGCGCTTGTGAGAGCGTCGAGGACATGAGATATGTAGCTCGACACCAGATTTGGCCGATATTTCGAACTGAGTTCGGTGAATCGATCGGAAGGTAGACCGCGGCATCTGGTGTGTCAATCGTTGTGCCGAGCCTGTGTTCATTCATGATGCGTGGAGCCGCTCGTTCGGTTCGGAGCTGTCGAACATGGCCGCACGCCTCCTGCCGGACCCGGCTTGGCCACGCGGCCGGTACCGGGCGGGGCCGTGAGGGCGCCCTGCCCGCTGCGTCACTCGTCGCGGCGGTGCCCAGGACCGGGCCCGCCGTGATAGCGGTGTGGGCGCAGTCCCGTACCACCGCGAGTCGGCCACTGGCTCGGCACGTCGCCGCGATGGAATGGGGTACAGCCGTGCAGGGCGCTCGGTGCGTGTTTCTCAAGCCCCGGCCCTGAGCAGTTTTGAGACCCGGCTTGGTGGCAACGGCTGAGGCCGGGGCCCGGCGAGTAATGGTCAAGATCTGTGGATTGGCGAAGTCACCGTCTGATGCTCCGATGCCATTGGATCTCGCCGTCGTGCCATTCGTTGGTGGGCGTGAGCCCGGCGGCAGTGGCCACGGCGGCGGATGCCCGGTGTTCGGGGTGGATATGGGCGATGACGGTGTGCACCGGCTGCTGGCTGAGCCAGCCGATGAGTCCTTGGGCTGCTTCGGTAGCGAAGCCTCTTCCCTGCCACGGGGTTCCCACCACCCAGGCGATCTCGGCGATGGGGCCGTGGACGGAGGGGCTGACTGTCGCCTGGACAGTGCCCGTCAGGTCGGCCTTGTCACGGAGCCGGATCACCCAGTTCAGCCAGGAGACGGCCGGATCGGGAGAGCCCGCGGTCATGCGCTGGTAGCGCGAGCGCAGGGCTCGCGGGGTGTCCGGAGTGCCGCCGATGAAGGTGTGCAGGGCCGGGTCGGACAGTACGGCGGCCATCTCCTCGGCGTGCTCGACATGCAGCGGCAGCAGGTCCAGCCGCCTGGTGGTGATGGCCTGGGCCGCGAGGGTGCTCACGCTGCGACCGCCTCGGGGCCTTCGACGAGCTGTGCCTTGGCCTCCTCCAGGCGGACGAACCGCTTGCGCTCGCCCGTGGCCTCGTCGACGCGCTTGTCGCCCACCCGCGGTGCCTTCACCTCGACCACACCGGCCCCGGTTGCGACCCGCCGGGGCCCGTGATAGCCGTTGCGCACCACCAGACGGTGCCCATTGCCGTCGCTTTCGTCGCCCAACTCCGCTGTGCAGGAGTTGACTTCGGCCTCCAGTGCGGCGGCGAGCATCCGCCGTGCGCCTTCCCGAACGATCTCATCCAGCAGCGAGCTGCCGCTTGGCGTGGTGCCGTCCTCCTTGACTACCGTAAGCACGGGCGTGCCCTCCCGACCGACGCTACAACGTCGGCCTTGCTCGATGACCTGTCGATCGATCCATCGGGAAGGTACGCCTCCCTCCGTCAGGAGTGATCCACAGGTATTGAGCATTGCTCGGCCCCGGCCGGGGCGGAGTTCTGTTCGTCGGTGTGTCGGTCCAGGCAGTGGCGTCGATCGTGATTTTGCTGGTGGTGCCTGTGGCACGTGGGGCTGATCGATATCGGATCGCATGAGACGGTGCGAGCTGGCACGCTGCCTCCATGGATCCTGCGGAAGTGCTGCTCATCGGCGGACGGGCTGGAGTCGGCAAGACGACGGTGGGATGGGAGGTCTCGGCGCTGCTGCGGGCCGCGGCGGTCTCTCACGCGGTTATCGATGGTGACTTCATGGGGCAGGTGCATCCGGCCCCGGAGGGGGACCCTCACCGTTCGGAGATCACCGAGAGCAATCTGACCGCCGTGTGGGCCAACTTCACCCGGCGCGGCTACCACCGACTGATCTATACGAACACTCTCAGTGTGCTGCCCGAGACGACCGGTATGTTCCAGCGGGCCATGGGGGCGGGGGTGCGGATCGTGCGGGTCCTTCTCACCGCCTCCGATGCCACCGCCCGCGAGCGGCTGGTGCGCCGGGAACTCGGCTCGGAGCTGGAGCAGGAGCTGGAAGGCAGTGCCCGCAAGGCGCGGTTGTTGGACCAGCGCCTCCCCGCGGATGCGGTGCGGGTGGAGACGGACGGGAGACCTGTCGTGGACATCGCTCGCGAGGTGGTGGCCGCCACCGGCTGGTCTGGACAGTGCTCCGCGACCAGGCCGTGATCGAGGTCCAGCAGAGCATGCACGACCTCCGCGTCGCCATCGGCGACGCGGAGGAAGAAGAGGGGTGAAGAGGATGGTCAGCCGTCGGCCGGCACCGGTTTCCTCGGCCGGGCCGAACGCGCGGGGGCCCGGTGTTCTTGGAGACCTCGGAGGCGGACAACGTGTGGTTTTACGAACGTCTCGGCTGCGCCGTCACGGCCGAGGTGCCCCTCCCCGGCGGTGGCCCCCGCACCTGGTGCATGTTCCGGGAACCCACGCCCCCGGTGGACAGCGAGTTGCGATCGGCCAATCGGCCGGGCGCTTGCGGGAGACAAAATATCCTCTCCGGCAGCGGCCCGTCCGGGCCGGGGCTTTGAGGAGCACCTTTGAACGCTTGTACGCTCGGCGATCTCGTCGACAGCTTGGCCCTGCGGCTCCACACCGCGCCCGCCGGCCCCGCCACCCCGGTCACCGAGGTGCTGCTGTATGACGCGCACGTCCCGCTCCCGCATGCGCCCGGGGCCCTGCTGCTGGCGGTCGGGGTGCGGGCAGCCGCGGCCGGGTCGCTGGTGCCGGCCGCGGCGGCGGCCGGGGTGACCGGGGTCGTGGTGCGGGGCGCGGACGGGCCGGTCGGGGAGGCCGAAGCGTATGGTGTGGCGCTGCTGTCGGTCGACGAGGAGGTGTCCTGGCACCATGTGTATCTGATGCTGGCCTCGGCGATCGGCGCCCGGTCCGCCCCCGGAGGTGGGCCGGGTGACCTGTTCGCGCTGGCCGACGCGATTGCGGCGGCGACCGGCGGGGCCACATCTGTGGAGGACCCGCACCAGCGGATTCTGGCCTACTCCACGGTGCCCGGTCAGCCGGTCGATGAGGACCGCCGCCAGGGCATCCTCGGCCTTCAGGTCCCGGACGGTGTGGCGAACGAGGACCAGGTCCGGCTGGTGTTCGGCTCGGACGGGCCGGTGCGGCTGCCTCCGCTCACCGCGGGGGAGCTGCCGCGGCTCGCCGTCGCGGTGCGGGCCGGTGGCGAGACGCTCGGCTCGATCTGGGTGGTCGACGGCGGCACGCTGGCCGCGGGCGTGGAGGAGACCCTGGCCCAGGGGGCGTCCACGGCGGCGTTGCTTCTGCTGCGCGCCCGCGTGGCCCGGGAACTGGCTCGCGATCAGAACACCTACCTGATACGCCGGTTGCTGGAGGGTTCGGCGGATGCCTCGACGGCGGCGCACCGCCTGGGGTGGGACGCGGTCCGGGTGGCCGCGTTCGTGCTGGACTCATCGGCGAGTGTGCCGGACGCCGAGCGGACCCTGCTCAGGCTGCTGGACGTGGTGCGCCTTCAGTGTGAGGCCCGCCATGGGCAGCATGGGTGTGTGCTCCTGGACGGGGTGGTGTACGCCTTGCTGCCCGCTCCCGGGAAGCAGGGCGGGGAGCGTACGACGCAGGAGCAGAGGACGGCCGACCGGCGGCACCGGCAGTTGGCGGAGGACATCGTGCGCCGGGCCGGGCGGTCGCTGCGGGTGCCGGTACGGGCGGCGCTCGGCGAGGTGGTGCCCGACCTCGGCGAGGTGGCGGACTCGCGTGCGGACGCGGACCTGGTACTGCGGCTGCTGAACGACGATCTGCCGGTGGCCACCGTAGCCGAGGTGCGTTCCCGGGTGACGCTGCTGCGGCTGCGCGATGTGATGGGGGAGCGGCGGGAGTTGAGGGCGGGTGCCTGGCGGCGGGTGCTGGCGGCGGACGCCGAGCACGGCACCGATTACGCCCGCACCCTGATGTCCTGGTTCGACGCGGGCTGTGACGTGGCAGGCGCGGCCAAGACGCTGTCCGTCCATCCCAACACCTGCCGCTACCGTCTGAAACAGGTCGGCCGGCAGCTCGGGATCGACCTGGCGGACCCCGACGAACGGCTGGTCCTCTGGTTGCAGTTGAGGGTTCTGGCCGAAGGCTCCTGGTCGGATGGTCCCTGACGGCCGCTCCCCGTCAGCCGCTCCCCGGTCAGCGCAGGTCGCGGATGAGTTCGCGGAGGATGGAGTCCACCTTGTCCTCCTTGAACTCTTCCGAGCCGATCAGCAGCGTCACGCCCCGCCGCCCGTCATCGGTGACAGCGTTCCTGAGCTTGTGGCCGGTCTCCATGAAGCCGCTGTGTCCCCAGGTGACAAAGCCCGGGGTGGTCTCATATCGCTCGACTCCCAGGCCGTAGCGCCCGCCGCTCTCCTCGGGGTCCGCAACGGTCCGCTTCATCTCGGCCAGCTCGGCCGGGGCCAGCAGCTTCCCGGACATCAGCGCGGTGAAGAAGGTGGTGACGTCGGCACCGGTGGAGACCAGCGCACCGGATGCGTCGGCCGCGGAGACGTTCCACTCCGTCCAGTCCAGCACTTTCCCGGACCGCTCCACGTAGCTTCGCAGGTCCGGCTCGGGGAGCGTGGTCCGGTCGCCCGGCCAGGAGGTGTGGCGCAGTCCGAGGGGCTTGATGATCCGCTCTGTGATCTCGGTGCTGATGCTGCGGCCGGTGACCTTGGTGACGATCAGGCCGGCCAGGTTGTAGTTGGTGTTGGAGTAGGAGAAGCGGTGCGGAGTGCTGTTGTCGGCTGGGGGCAGAGTCAACGCCTGTAGGACCGTGTCCAGGGGCTCGAAGTGATCCCAGCGGTGCGCAAGCTCGTCCTCCCAGTACGGCGCCTCCAGGTAATCGGGCAGGCCACTGGTGTGCTGGAGCAACTGCCTAATCGTGATCTTGCGCCCGTCATAGTGTTCGGTGCGGATCAGACCCGGCAGATAGTGGTCGACGGTGTCATCGAGCCTGATCCTGCCTTCGCCGACGAGCTGGAGCACGACCGTGGCCACCCAGGTCTTGGTGTTGCTGGCGATACGGCTGTGCTCATTGCCGACGACCTTACGTCCCGTCCTCAGGTCGGCGAGGCCGACTCCGGCGTTCCGCACACCGCAGCCTGGACTCTTCACCGTCACGCTGATCCCCGAGGCGTCGGCGCTGCCCAGTTCCTTCAACGCCTTCTCTATGGGCTTCGTGTCGCACCCCGGTGCCGCGGCCGACGCGGCGGGAGCAGCCAGCAGGGGGACGATGACCGCCAATGCCGCAACAACGCTTGTCCTACGTCGCATCAAGTCTCCTTCATCCCGTGCGGTTACGTGTGGCGCAACCAGTTGCGCACAGCATCGGGCATGGGCCGACCCTGGGCATGCAGCGCCTGGCAAGGGATTTCACGCATGGTTTGTGCGCCTGGCCAACAAGCCGTCTCGTTCAATCTGTTATGCGGCGGAGCTTTGTCCACACGTCCAAGCAACGACCTGCTGATTTGTTCTGCGAGACCAAGGCGCGGGGGCTCACCGTGCGTACGTTGAGGACACGTTCCCCGAGCCCCCCCCGCAGGCATGCCGGGGTCACCTCTGCTCCCGTCCCCGCGAAAGGCTCCGCCGTGTCCTTGAACCCGCGTCACCGCGCCGTCGTCGCCGATGCCCACAACGACCTCCTCATGGCCGTCGCGGCCCGTCCCGCGAAGCGCTGGGGCGGCTACTTCCGGGACCGGTGGCTGCCGCAACTGCGCGAAGGCGGCGTGGACATCCAGGTGCTGCCGGTGTTCGTCGACGACCAGTACCGCCCCGAGGGAGCGCTGCGGCAGACCCTCCGCATGGTCGAGTGCGGCCATGTTCTCGCCGAGGCCAACGCCGACCAGGTCGCGCTGTGCGGCAACGGTGCGGACATCGACAGGGCCCTCGCCGAGGACAAGATCGCCCTCGTCCTCGCGCTGGAGAGCGCACCGGGCATCGACGCCTCCGTCGAACTGTTCTCCACCCTTTTCCGGCTCGGCGTGCGGATCGCCTCGATCGCCCACTGGGGACGCACCCCGCTCGCCGACGGCAGCCGGGAGAACGCCACCGGCAGCCGGCTCACCCTCCCCGGCATCGAGGCGCTGCGGGAAATGGAGCGCCTGGGCATGCTCTTCGACATCTCCCACCTGGGGGAGAGCGGTGTCGCCCATGTCCTTGAGCTCACCACCCGCCCGCTGATCGCCACCCATTCCTGCGCCCGCGCCCTGCGGGACCACCACCGCAACCTCACCGACGACCAGATCCGTGGGGTGGCCGACACCGGCGGCGTTGTGTGCGTGAACTTCGTCCCGGACTTCCTCACCGACGACCAGGCGAAGGTGAACGTCGACCGGGTCGTCGACCACATCGAGCACATCGCCTCCGTGGCCGGGATCGACCACGTCGGCCTCGGCTCGGACTTTCTCCGTGAGGTCACGGCGGACCTCACCCCACCCTGCTGCGAGAACACCGACGAGGACCCCCTGTTCGACTTCCCCGGCCTGGCGGGCCCGGCCGACATGCCCCTGGTGACCGAGGCAATGACCCGCCGTGGACTGCCCGAGGAGGACGTCCTGAAGATCCTGGGCGGGAATCTGCGACGGCTCATGACCACCCACATGGGCTGACGCCGGCGCCAGCCCGACGGAGCCCCGGGCGTCCTGCGTCCGGCCCATCAGTCGTTCCGCCTCTGGAGGTTTCACCCCGTGCCGCACGATGATGACCGCTTCTCCGCGCCGGCGGACGGTGCGCCGCCCCTGGACGCCATGCTCGCGGACCTCGAAGAACTCGTCACCTGCGAGTCCTACTCGGCCGACCACGCGGCCCTGGCCCGCAGTGGCCAGGTGGTCGCCGCGCAGGGCGGCCGTCTGCTCGGTGCCCCGCCCCGAACGCTGGTCATCGAGGGGGTCACCCACCTCCAGTGGGGCTTTGGCACGCCGCGCGTCCTGCTGCTGGGCCATCACGACACCGTCTGGCCGACCGGCTCCATCAGGACCCTGCCCTGGTCGGTCGAGCAGGGCGTCGCCCGCGGGCCCGGGGTCTTCGACATGAAGGCCGGTCTGGTCCAGATGTTCCACGCCCTCGCCTCGCTGCCCTCCCTCGATGGCCTGTGCGTGCTCGTCACCGGTGACGAAGAGACCGGTTCGGCCACCTCCCGCCCGCTCATCGAGGACATCGCGCGCCAGTGCTCGGCCACCTTCGTCATGGAGCCATCGGCCCCCGGAGGGGCCCTGAAGACCAGCCGCAAGGGCGTATCCGGCTACGACATCACCGTGCACGGCCGCGCCGCCCACTCCGGGCTCGAACCGGAGAAGGGGATCAACGCGGCCACCGAACTTGCCTGCCAGATCCTCGCTCTACAGAACGTCGCCGACACCGTCATCGCCTCCACCGGGCCCGGGACGACCGTCACTCCCACGGTGATGCGGGCCGGCACCTCGAACAACACCGTACCCGCGCGGGCCGAGCTGAGCGTGGACGTGCGCGTGCCCGATCCGGCGGCGCAGGAGGCGGTCGACCGGCTCATCAGGGCCCTGGAGCCGCAGTTCCCGGGCGCCCGACTGCAAATCGGCGGCGGTCCCAACCGGCCGCCCCTGGCCCCCGGCGCCTCCCGGGCGCTGTTCGAGCTGGCCGCCGAACAGGCCGCACGGCTCGGCCTCGGCCCGCTGCGCCAAGCGGCTGTCGGCGGAGCCTCCGACGGCAACTACACGGCCGGGGCCGGATGCCCCACGCTCGACGGCCTCGGTGCGGTCGGCGATGGTGCGCACGCCGACCACGAACACGTCATCACCGCCACCATGCCGGCCCGTGCCCGGCTGCTGGCCCATCTCCTCGGAGCGCTGCGATGAACGTACCGACTGTCCGAGAGCTCCACGTCATGGAGGACTTCGACGCCGTCAATCTCCTCTACGCCGACATCTGGGGGACCGAACCCGGCAGCAGCTCGCCCATCTCCGCCGAGGTCATGCGGGCCCTGTCCCACTCCGGCAACTACGTGGCCGGAGCGTACGAGGACGACCGGCTGGTCGGTGCCTCCGTCGCCTTCTTCGGCGAACCCGCGGGCACCAGCCTGCACTCGCACATCACCGGCGCCGTCATGGGGCGTGGCGTGGGCCTTGCCCTCAAGACGCACCAGCGGCAGTGGGCACTCGCCCGCCGGCTGCGGCGCATCACCTGGACCTACGACCCACTCATCCGCCGCAACGCCTATTTCAACCTGGTCAAGCTCGGCGCCCGGCCGGAGGAGTATCTGACCTCCTTCTACGGTGCGATGGACGACGCCGTCAACGGCGGCGACGAGTCCGACCGGGTCCTGGCCGCCTGGGACCTCACCGCGCCCGCCCCGCCCGGGACGATCGAGCCGCCTCCCGGCGCCGCGCACGGCCTCCGCAACCACCATGGCCGCCCGGAGACCGCCGCAACCGACGCCGGCACCGTACTCATCGACCTCCCGGACGACATCGAGGCCCTGCGCCGCACGGATCCCGGCGCCGCCCGGGCCTGGCGCCTGGCCGTACGGCACACCCTGGGCGGCCTGCTCGCCGAAGGCGCCCGCGTCGTCGGCTTCCACGAACGCCGCCACTACGTGGTCCAGCGCACAACACCCCGTTCCTGACCGCCTACAGAGGAGCCACCAGTCATGAAGACGAAGATCTCCGGCGTCGAGCTGCGGCGGATCGCGATGCCGCTCGTCGCCCCGTTCCGTACCTCCTTCGGCGTGGAGACCAGCCGCGATGTGCTCCTGGTCCGTGTCGTCACCGCCGACCGTGAGGGCTGGGCCGAGTGCGCGGCCATGTCCGAACCTCGCTACTGCTCCGAGTACGTCGACGGTGCGCAGGACGTCCTGCGCAGGTTCCTCATCCCCGCCCTGCCGAAGGACGGCCTGGACGCGCAGGCGGTGGGTCGCGTCCTGGAGCCCTTCACGGGCCACCGCATGGCGAAGTCGGCGCTGGAGACAGCGGTGCTGGACGCCCAACTCCGCGGCGTCGGCGAGTCCTTCGGCGGCTATCTGGGTGCCGCCCGGGACCGGGTGCCCTGCGGTGTCTCCGTCGGGATCATGGACTCCGTGCCCGCGCTCCTCGACGCCGTGGCGGGATACCTCGCCGAGGGCTACGTCCGGATCAAGCTGAAGATCGAGCCCGGTTGGGACGTCGAACCCGTACGCGCCGTGCGCGAGCGCTTCGATGACGATCTGCTCCTGCAAGTCGACGCCAACGCCGCCTACACCCTGGCCGACGCTCAACACCTCGTCCAGATGGACGACTTCCGCCTTATGCTGATCGAACAGCCGCTGGCCGACGACGACTTGGTCCAGCACGCCGAACTGGCGAAGCTGTTGCGCACCCCGATCTGCCTGGACGAGTCCATCAAGTCGGCCGCCGACGCCGCGGCGGCCATCTCTCTTGGCTCCTGCTCCGTCATCAACATCAAGCCGGCCCGGGTCGGCGGCTATCTCGAAGCCCGCCGCATCCACGACCTCGCCCGCGCCCATGGCATCCCCGTCTGGTGCGGCGGCATGCTGGAGACCGGTATCGGCCGCGCCGCCAATGTCGCCCTGGCCGCCCTGCCGGGCTGCACCCTCCCCGGCGACACCTCCGGCTCCAGCCGCTACTTCGCCACCGACATCACACGGCCGTTCGTCCTCACCGACGGCCACCTCAATGTCCCCACCGGCCCCGGCCTCGGCGTCGAGCCGCTGCCCGACGTCCTCAACGAGGTCACCACCTCCAGCGAATGGATACCGCTGTGAGCACCTATCGGGTCTGAGTGGCGAGAATGGCGTATCCGACAGCGGGCCCGAGCCGGGAGTGGAGATGGACGCGGTGGTGGAGTGGGTGGACGCACGCGAGAGGCTGCCGAGGGACGGTATGCCAGTGGCGGCGGCGACATCGGGCCGCTACCCGCCCGACCGCGAGGCAGAGCCCGATGCCACGTCCGGACAGGACTTCTGGCTGGTGCTGCCCATGTACTTCACCACCCTCCACATCGACGCGGACGGGACCGAGTACCGCGACTGCTTCGTCGACTCCGACCGGGTCGTCCGCCTGCCCCACGGCCGCCCCTGCGCCGAACCCGTCACCCACTGGGCGGAACTGCCCACCCTGCCGGGCATGGCCGTGCACCAGGTGGTGGGTGAGGAAGCGCGGACCGCTCTCCGCGATATCCGGGATGAGTGAACGGCAGGGGCACCGCGCACGACCTGCTCGGGTTGCTCGCCCCAGACGCAGGCCGAGCCGATGGCGAGGGCTTCGGCCTGATCTACTTGGATTCGACCCGTCCGAGCGGGTCGGGGCCGGAGGCCGGTGCGTCGCGCACGGTCTGCCAGGTGGAGTCCCCGGGGTAGAGCTCGCTGCGCAGATAGGCCCAGGTGAGGCGCGCGACCATGGCGACCCGCTCGGGGTTCTCGTCCGTGGTCTCGGCGACGTCGTATCCGGGGATCCCGCCGAGTGCGTGCCCCGCGCCGAACAGGGTGAGCAGGGATTTGGGGCTGGGGCCGAGCGTGTAGGGGTCGGCGTGCCAGTCCGGTCCCATGTCGGTGAAGTGCCGGGAGTCGTCTTCGTCACCGGCGACGACCAGCGCGGGGGTGGCCATCGTGGAGAAGTCGATGGTCGCGAGGACCGGCAGCATGTCGCCCATGGGCCCGTTGAGGACGTCGCCCCTGCCGGGCGCGGCGAGCAGCACGCCCGCCTTGATCCGGGGTTCGAGGAGGTTCACCTCCTTGCCGGTGTCGGGGTCGGTGAGCTTGGCTCCGAGCAGGGTGCTGGAGGTGAAGCCGCCGAAGGAGTGTCCGGCGACGGCGACCTTGGTGTGGTCGATCCGCCCGGCCAGCAGCGGCACGGCCTTCTCGATCTCGTCGAGCCGGTCAAGGATGTGGGTCATGTCCTCGGCGCGCGAGCGCCAGAAGAAGGGCGCTCCGGGGGCGTCGGCGACCAGGTGGCTCAGGGTCCTGGAGGTGAGGTGGGTGGGCTGGATGACGACGAATCCGTGGGCGGCCCAGAAGTTGACCAGCGGCGCGTAGCCGTTCAGCGAGGAGAGGTTGTTCGAGGGGCCTTGACCGTGGGAGAGCAGGATGACGGGCAGGCCGGTGCCGGTCTCGGGTGCGGAGACGCGTACTTGGAGGTCCACGGGACGTCCGGGTACGGACAGCACCACCGGGCTGTAGGACAGGACCGGGGCGGGCGAGCCCGAGGTGTCGGCGGTGGTGGCGGATGTGCTCATGATGCGTTGGTTGCCCTTCTGCGGACCCTGCCGCCTTGCGGTCTGGTTCGACCGGCGCGTGACGAGGCGGTCAGGAGCGTTCCGCCTCGGCCAGCTTGAAGTGGAGCGTTGCTCCAATTAGTATTCGGAACGGTGCTCCGGTTTGTCAAGCTGGTTGGGAAGAAGGGCGTCATGCCCACCGAGAGTCCCACCGGGAAGGCGCCGGCCCGAAGTGAGCAGGCCGACGCGCTGGGCGGCCAGCGGCCAGCGGCCAGCAGCCAGCAGTCAGTCACGCGGCACGCCGAAGTCTGGCCAGGGAACTGGGCATCCGGGGGAGCAGCCTGGAAGAGGAGGAGGTCGTACGACCGGCAGAAGGGACAAACGCGCCTACATCGAGGCGACGCTGCCGACGGCGGAAGTGCTGGCCGACGCGTTCAGCGACTTCGACTGCGAGGCATCGCTGAAGCGCATCGCCCAACTGGCGGTCAGCCGGGCCACGGACGAGATGGATCACTGCGCACCCATGGTGAAGGCCGAGTCCGGGTCCCGGGCGCGATCGCAGTACTACGGCCGCCCGGTCTGCCGCCAGGCCGCGACCGATCTGGACAGACTCTCCTCAGAGGTAGTGCGCGACACGGACGCGGTGGACGTGGACGCGGGCCCTGAGCCAACGAAGCTCGCCGACGCCGTGTGTCGACCGGACGCATCCACCGATGAGGACTACGGCCATGTGCCCCGGCCCGACCCCGCACGCGCCGCCGAGCTCGAAGAGCACTTCGCATAGCGGGCAAGAACACATCAACCCTCGTGGCCGGGCAGGTACGAAGACGTCGTACCTGCCCGGCCGGGCTCCGGCCCACGACCTGACTCCGGGCTGACCCGCGCGGGGCGAGCGGAAGTCAGCTCACCCCGCGAGCCGCGCCACTGCCGATCCGGCGTGGGGCTTTCGTCAGGAGCGGTGGTCGAAAGCGGCGAAACCGTCGGTGGGTGACCTGCGCCACACAGCATTTGACGAGCAGTCTCCAGCGCAGGAGGGCTCTGTGTCACGCCGGGCCGACCAGCGCGGTCCCGGACACACCTCATGCGAACGGCCGGCGTGGCTACCTGTAGAGCGCATTCACCCCAGGACGGGGCCGCAGGCACGCGCGCTCGCGGGAAGCGGCTGCGGAGAGCAGGAGGCGCGCCCAGCGGTCGGCGGCATCGTTGGCCGACGGTCGGGTGCCGGCTTCCCGGCCGGGAAGCGGCCGGTGACGGGGTGCCGGAGGTGATGAGCGGCGCTCAACCGAGCCTGCCCCTGCGGCGCTCCGGTCGCGACTCTCGCAGTCGACTGCTTCGGGCCCTACGAACTGCACTTCGACCCCGTCCGGATGTACGTGTTCTGATTGGACCACCCCTGGACTGGTGAACTGGGGGTGCGGGGTGGCACGGCCGAGGCTGCGGGACGTCGACAACGAACTCTGATCGGTGATCGAGCCGCTGCGGACCAGGACCGGACCATCGTGGTGAGCACACCCACGGCCGACGCCGGCTCTCGGACAGCGTTCACCCTGTCGGCCCAGACCGCGTTCTCCATCTGCGCCAGACCAGAGGCCGGCCTCACATGACATGCCTACAGGTGATTGAGCGGGCGGCTATGTGTCAGCCCTGCTGTCGTACGCCCGCTGGCAGTTCTGGATTTCCTCGCCGTGCTCGACAGTCCAGTTGTAAAGGTGCCCGAAAGGCTCGCGCAGGGACTCGCCCAGCGCCGTGAGCGAGTACTCGACGCCGACCGGTGAGGTCGGCAGTACCTTTCGCTGAATCATGCCGTTCCGCTCAAGACGGCGCAGTGCCTGAGTGAGGACACGCTGCGTCACACCTTCCAAGCGGCGCTTCAGCTCGTTGAACCGCATGGGCTGCTCCAGCAGCGCCATGATCATCATCGACCACTTGTCCGCTATCTGGTCAAGGATCGGCCGGCTGGGGCAGTCCGCCCGGAAAACGATGCGTACTCCCGCGTCAACGCCGTGCGGTTCGGTATCCCTCATGGCCCTTGGTTCTCCCGGAGTGCGTTCTTGACGGTCCCAGCGGCGTCGCCGACGGTAGGTATGCATGGCAAACCTACATGCCTATCGATAACTGATGGAGAACATCTTGACCACCAATGGACACTCGACCCTGCACATGAGCATCGAAGGCGGCGTCGCCCGGATCGTCTTCGATAATCCGCCGGTGAACGCGCCCGACGCGACGATGATGCGCGAGCTCCGCGCGGAGCTGGACGCCCGGACTCCTCCGCGAGAACGAGGCGTGGGCCACTCGGATCGCTTTGCCTGCCGTTCAGCAGTTGATGGGCCGAGGACCGCGCAACGGGGCGCAGACACCGGCAGGCGAACGTGGCCTCGAGGAACTGATGCGCAGTGCCGCGCACCGAATGAGTCAGGCCCAGTAGCTGAGGCCAGGACGGCCGTGCGGGCCGGTGACGCGATCTGCGCAGTAGATCGTCCGCCAGCGGTTGATTGCCGGTTTTTCGGTGCTCGAATCGGTGGCGGACGTCCGCTTCCCGACGCGCTGCCGCCGGCGCTGCGCCGCCTGCTGGCCGTCGAGTCCGACCGTTTCGACGAGACCTTCCGCGCCGGGGGAGAAGGCCGCAGTCATCCGCAGCTTTGATTATTGACATGTTCACGGCTGGCCCTTATGGTCCAGGCCATTCTCGTCTGTATGCGGGAACGATGTTCTCATTCATGAACTGAGGAGTCGGCGGATGGCACCAACCAGAACCGCGTTACTCAGTGTTCTCGCCTTGCTGGCCGGCCTGCTGAGCCTTCAGTTCAGCGGACCGGCCCCACGGGCCACGGCCGCGCCGGCCGCCTTCACCCATCCCGGGGTGCTGGTGAGCCGGGCCCAACTCGACTACGCCCGTTCGAAGGTGCAGGCCGGTCAGCAGCCCTGGAAGGCCGCCTACGACAACATGATGGCCAGCTCCTACGCCTCGCTGTCGCGCACCCCCCAACCACGCGCCGTCGTGGAGTGCGGCTCGTCGTCCAACCCCAACCACGGGTGCACCGAGGAGCGCCAGGACGCCATCGCGGCCTACACCGACGCGCTCGCCTGGTACTTCACCCGGGACAGCAGGTACGCCAAGAAGTCGATCGAGATCATGGACGCCTGGTCCTCCACGATCACTGATCACACCAACAGCAACGCCCCGTTGCAGTCCGGCTGGTCCGGTGCCACCTGGCCGCGCGCCGCCGAGATCATCAAGTACACCTACGACGGCGGCTGGTCGGGTGCCGGACGCTTCGCCACCATGCTGCGGGATGTATACCTCCCCGAGGTGATCAACGGCGCGGCGACCAAGAACGGCAACTGGGAACTGGTGATGACCGAGGCGGCCATCGGCATCTCGGTGTTCATCGAGGACCGCTCCGCCTACGACAAGGCGGTCGGTACCTACCTCGACCGCGTCCCTGCGTACGTCTACCTGACCGCAGACGGCGATCTGCCCAAACCGCCCGCGAACAGCAGCATCGACACCGAGGCCGAGATCATCAAGTACTGGCAGGGCCAGCGCACCTTCGCCGACGGCCTCGCCCAGGAGACCTGCCGCGACTTCGGGCACACCGGCTGGGGCATCGCCTCCATCGCGGACATCGCGGAGACCAGCCGCATCCAGGGCCAGGACCTCTATCCGAAGATCCAGGACCGGCTGCGCTACGCACTGGGTTTCCACACCGCCTATGAGAACGGCTCCACCGTGCCCTCCTGGCTGTGCGGCGGCACCGTCAAGAAGGGCCTGGACCAGGTCACCGAAGTCGGCTTCAACGCCCTCCACAACCGCCTCGGCATCAGCATGTCCAACACCCAGAAGTACACCGAGGCCCACCGCCCGTCCGGCACCGACAACTACTTCAACGCCTGGACGACCCTCACCCACGCGGACAACCCGTCCTGACCGAGCGGCGCCGCGGCCGGCCCGACGCCCGCGCGGGCGGTGCCGCGGCCCGCTCGGAAGTCCTCCAGCCCTGGTCACCCTGCGGTCCGCAGTCGCCGGGGGCCGGGGCCGCTCACCGGCGCTCCGGGTGCGGCCACGCTGTCCCTGCTGCACGGGCTGATCACCGTCCTTGCCGACGCCGGGGCGCTCACCCGGCTGCCGCGCGGCGATGTCCCGGCGCGCGCCGGACGGCATCACCCGTGTAGCGGTCCGGATCGACTTCGGCAAGGTCTGGGTCACCAACGGTGAACTCACCTCCCCGAGCGAGGTCAAGCGCTCACTGCCCATCGTGGTGATGCTGCACGGCAGCGGGCGCAATGGCATGAACCGGACTGTGGTGGATCAGTAGCCGTAGATCATCTTGTAGGCGGCCTCGGGGAGGAACTCGCCGGCCGAGGAGCCGGCTCCGACGCCGCAGTTGCCGTCGGACTCGCCCGGGGTCTTGATCCACAAGAGCATCTCGGCGCCTCCGCCCATCTGGGTGGCGGTGCCGATGCGGCGGCCCGAGGGGTTGCACCACTGGCCGTTGGAGCCGTTGCCGTTGCGGCTGGTGTCCACGACGAACGGCTTGGTGTAGCCGTAGCGGGCGTTGAGCTCGCTGTTGACGGCGTTGCCGTAGGCGGTGTTCTCGGCCGTGGTGAAGTAGTTGGAAACGTTGAGGGAGAAGCCGTGGGCCTGTCGAAGACCGGCTTCGTGGAGGCGCCGGGCCATGGTCGCCGGGTCCGCCCAGCCCGGGTTGCCGGCGTCGAGGTAGACCCAGGTGTTGGGGGCCTGCCGGTTGAACTGGGCGAGGGCGCCGGTGAGCATGCCCTCGCGTTCGTCGATCTGAGCCTGGGTCATGCAACCGTAGTCCCCGAGAGAGTCCGGTTCGAGGATCACGACAGCCGGGCGGTTGGCTATTCCGCCGGCGAACTGGGCGATCCAGGTCGCGTAGGCGGACGGCGAAGCGGCCCCGCCCGCGGAGTGCCCGCCGCAGTAGTCACGGTTGTAGATGTTGTAGGCGACGAGGATGGGCAGTTTATCCGCACTGTCCGCGGCGCCCACGTACGCGCCGGTGGCGGTGCCGATGGTGCCGCTCCAGGAACCGAACCAGCGGGCCATCGGGGTATTGGCGATGGAGGCGTTGATCGCGGGCGCCCGGCCGTCGCCGGGGTTGGCGGCGGCCCACCTCTTCGCGCTGGAGTCGGGGTCCACGTAGAACCCGTTGGTCATGGTGGTCGGATCGGCCGCGTGGGCGGACGGTGCGATGGCGAGCGCCAGCGGCAGAGCGAAGAACGCTGCCACCAGGGCGCGGAGTCTGTGGCGCATGACTGTACCTCGGTTTCCTGGCAGGGATGCGTCGCACGCTCTCGGTCACGAGCGAACGACGTGCTGAGGAAGTGCGGTGGTACGAGGCCCCCTTGTGCCGGCGACTCGCGGTGGAGGCGACAGGGCCGAAGGCTGGCGGCGAGTATTGGGAGCACTCCCAATGGGAGCGCTCCCAATTGCGCTGAGAGTGCTTGGGGCGTGGCAGGTATCGTGTTGTGGGCTGGTGAAACTGTCAAGGGTCGACGTAACAACTCGCCCTTCACGGGGGCGAGGTCAAGGCTCTGCGGCTCCACAATTGGAAGCGCTCCCAACCCTCCGGTCCCTGGCGGACCCGTACTCGTCCTCGTCGCCCACCGGGCCGGTGGCAGCGGAATGAGCCGGGGTGAGGCGTGTCCCGTCCGATCGCGAGGGAAGGGCGCATGGCTCATGGCAGAAGACGCGACGCGATCCGGGGCCGCCATCGATTTCCCGACCTGGCTTGTTCGGCCGGCAGAAGGCGGTGCGACTGCACGAGGGGCCGCGAGTGTCAGAATGACGGCTCGCAGGCGGTGTTGATCGTGCGGGTGACGTACGTGACCCGGCAGGCGGCGAGCCCGTCGGGAGCGGGGAAGAGTGGCCGTGGTGGACAGTCGTGGGGGAGCGTCGGTGGACAGCGGGAAGGGCGCGCGGAGTGGCGGGCCGACGTCGGTGAAGATCGCGCACATAGCCGAGTTGGCGGGTGTGTCGGTGCCCACGGTGTCGCGGGTGCTCAATGGCCGGCCAGGGGTGTCCGACGAGACCCGGGCCCGGGTCGAGGACCTGATCAACGAGTACGGATACCGTAAGTCCTCGGACAACAAGCAGAGGTTCGTGGAGCTGATCTTCCGCGAGCTGGAGAGCATGTGGGTGGGGGAGATCATCCGCGGTGTCGAGGAGGCGGCCCGCAGGAACCACGCGGGCGTCGTGGTCTCCAAGTTCGGCCTGCACGACGCCGACGCCTCGGTCGACGACACCGTGGGGCGACGCCCGCTGTGTGTCCTGTCCGTGTTCCAGCTCCCTGAAGCGGAACGGGAGCGATTCAAGGCGAAAGGCATCCCTTACGTCGTCTTCGATCCGGTCGACGACGTTCCCGACGGTGTGCCCTATGTCGGTGCCACCAACTTCAAGGGAGGCCAGTCCGCGACGCGCCACGCGCTGTCCCTCGGGCACCGGCGCATCGCGATGATCGACGGTCCCGATCACGCGTTCTGCCTGGCCCGGGCGGCGGGCTACCGGTCCGCTCTCGAGGCGGCCGGACTGCCCGTGGACCCGGATCTGACGGTCCGTGCCCAACTCACGCGGGAGGGCGGCCAGATCGCGGCCCGCACCCTGCTCGGCAGGTCCGAACGGCCCACCGCGATCGTCACCGCGAACGACATGCAGGCGCTCGGCGTCTATCAGGCGGCCCGCGAGGCCGGGCTTCGTGTCCCGGAGGACCTGAGCGTGGTCGGTTTCGACGACATGCCGGTCGCTGTCTGGGCGGATCCGCCGTTGACGACGGTGCATCAGCCCTTGAGTGAAATGGGCGCTGCCGCAACGGAGTTGGCCCTCGCGCTGGGCCGCGGCGAGAGGGTTCCGCAGCTCGGTCTGGAGATCGCCACGGAACTCGTGGTCCGCCAGAGCACGGCACCGCCGAGGAGCTGAGCGCGGCTCTGTCGACGCGTCGGGCGCGGCGTGTGGCGTGTGGCGTGTGGCGTGTGGCGAGAAATTTTCACGCAAGAGTTTCTGGTCCAAGGTTGAAAATCTTGCGCACACAGGATTGACCGAGCTCCGTCAAGCGCCTCATCATTCCTACGTCCGAAGGTTCGGTCGTCGTTCGAAATATCGACCATGCTTCGTGCTTCGCCGCATGCGCACCAGATGAGCCGCTATGGAGTCGCCCATGCCCTTGTTACCTCGCCATGCCTATGTGGTCCTGCTCATCGCCCCGTTGGCGGCGTGCTCGGCCGTGCCCGCGAAGGGAGCGACACCGGCGGGCACCCGCCGGCAGGACCTGCCGGGCAGTTTCCGCTGGTCGTCCACGGCATCGGTGATCTCACCCCAGCAGGACGGCAGCGCCATCGGCAGCGACGGCAACCGCAACGACCAGACCATGACCGTTGACCCCTGCCGGCTCCAACTCCTCCACCAGGGCCGCAACCCCAACTCCAGCGGCGAGTACTCGCAGTTGCCCTACCGGCTCGGCCTGGCCACCCAGACCGACCCCACCTGCTGAGACCTCCCTGTCCCCCACGCAAGGAGTTACACATGTCGACCAGTCGACGCACCTTCCTCGGCCTGACCGCGGCCGCGACAGCGGGCCTGAGCATTCCCCTGCTCGGCCCGGCACCGGCTACCGCCTCAGGGGCCGAACCGGCCGCGCCCGCCGGGCAGTTCGCCGTCGGTGTACGCCAGTTCAACTGGAGCCGCGGCGCCCGCTCGCTGCTCACCAAGGTCTTCTACCCCACCCCCGGAGCCCCTGGCGGCGCCCCCATACCCAACGCCCCTCTCGCCGACGGTGTGTTCCCCGTCGCCGAGTGGAGCCACGGCATGTACGGCAACTCCGACTCGTACGCCTCGCAGACCCACGCGATAGCCTCCGCCGGCTTCATCTGCCCCGCCCCCTCGTTCTCCGACAACACCAATCTCGGCTCCGTGTACGGAGGCGAATGGTCGAGGGACGTCTCCGAGGTCATCACCCGGACCCTGGCGCTCAACGGCAGCACGGGCGGCCCCTTCGCCGGGCACATCGACACCGCGGCCGGCGTCGGCGTCTCCGGGCACTCGATGGGCGGCATGACCACCCACGGCCTGGTGACCGCCTGGCCCGACGACCGCATCACCGCCGCGGTCCCGGTCGCCTGCGTGGACATGGGCACGCCCGCCGCCTCGGTCCGTGCGGGCGTGCTGTTCATTCACGGCGACAAGGACCCGACCTGCGACTACGCCCTGGCCCGGCGAGCGTACGAGGAACTGCCCGCACCCAAGGCGTTTCTCACCCACCTCGGCGCGGACCACGCCGCATATCTGAACCCGGGGTTCCCCACCTTCGAGCGGACCCAGAACACCCTCGTGGACTGGTTCCGGTGGCGGCTGTACCACGACACGGCCGCCCGCGACCGCCTCCCGGCCGATGCCACCGGCGCCGGTACCCGCTGGGAATCCGCCCTCTCCTGACGGCCGCGGGCCGGACGAATTCCAGTCCCTGCACAGCCACCCACCCCCATCAGAAAGGGATCCGGAATGACCGACAGATCCTCCCGAAGGCGTACCCCGCGACGCGCCCGGACGGCGATCACCGCCGCGGCGACCGGCGTCACGGCGGCAGCGGCCGTCCTGGCGTTCTCACCCACCGCTCATGCCGCCGACACCCTCGGCGGTGCGGCCGCCCAGAAGGGCCGGTACTTCGGCGCCGCGGTCGCACCCCACCTCGGTGAGACGGACTACGAGTCCACGTTGAACCGGGAGTTCTCCAGCGTCGTCGCCGAGAACGCGATGAAGTGGGACGCCACCGAGCCGAGCCCGAATCAGTTCAACTTCAGCGGCGGCGACCAACTCGTCAACTACGCCCAGCAGCGCGGCAAATGGGTACGCGGCCACACCCTGGTCTGGCACGCCCAACAGCCCGGCTGGGTACAGGGATTGGCCGGCGACTCCCTGCGCCAGGCCATGCGCAACCACATCACCAAGGTCGCCGCCCACTACGCGGGCAAGATCGACTCCTGGGACGTGGTCAACGAGGCGTTCGAATGGGACGGCAGCCGCCGCCAGTCCAACCTCCAGCAGCAGCTCGGCAACGGCTGGATAGAGGACGCCTTCCGCACCGCGAAGGCAGCCGACCCCAAGGCCAAGCTCTGCTACAACGATTACGGCACCGACGGCATCAACGCCAAGAGCGACGCCATCTACCGGATGGTCCAGGACTTCCGCGCCCGCGGCGTCCCGATCGATTGTGTCGGTTTCCAGAGCCACCTGGCCTCGAACTCCGACCTCGGCACCTATCGGCAGAACCTCCAGCGCTTCGCCGACCTCGGCGTGAACGTGCAGATCACCGAGCTCGACGTCGGCGGCTCCGGATCGGCGCAGGCCAATGTGTACCGGCAGGTCGCCCAGGCGTGCGTGGCAGTCGCCCGCTGCAACGGCATCACCGTGTGGGGCGTCACCGACAAGTACTCCTGGCGCGCCCAGGAAACCCCGCTGCTCTTCAACGGCAGCTACCAGAAGAAGGAGGCGTACGGCGCGGTCCTCGCGGTACTGAACAGCGCCTGAATCCGGCCGGGGCCCGGTGGTCGTTTCGCCGGGCCCCGTATCGGGACTGTCATGGTCCTGGCCCCTTCGAGATCCAGGCCGGTGGCGAAGGCCCTGCACAGGCAGGGGTCGCCCGGTCCCCAGGCACCACTTTGATCCGCGCACCACATCGGCAGTCCGGGCAGCCTCTGACGGGGCCATCCGGAACCGCGTACTCAAGGATGACGAGGTACCCATGCGCAGACGAAGCATCAGCCGCAGACATCTGTCCGGGGTGTTCGCCGCTGCGGTTGCGACCCTCCTCTTGCTGGCGGCGACGCTCGTCGCCAACCCGGCTCAGGCTGCCACCAGCGGTGCCTTGCGCGGTGGGGGTTCCGGCCGGTGTCTCGACGTACCGAACGCCAACCAGACCGACGGCACGTCCCTACAGCTCTGGGACTGCTCGAGCGGGACCAACCAACAGTGGACACGGACGGACAGCAATCAGTTGACCGTGTACGGCAACAAGTGTCTGGATGTCCCGGGCCACGCCACGACGGCCGGTACCCGGGTGCAGATCTGGACCTGTAGCGGCGGTGCGAACCAGCAGTGGCGGGTCAACTCCGACGGCACGATCGTCGGCGTGGAGTCCGGGCTGTGCCTGGACGTCTCTGGTGGCGGCACGGTCAACGGCACGGCGGTGCAGATCTGGACGTGCAATGGCGGCAGCAACCAGAAGTGGACCGGCCTGTCCGGGACTCCGGGCGACGCGTGCGCTCTTCCCTCCGCGTACCGGTGGACGTCGACGGGTGTGCTGGCGCAACCGGCGAACGGGTGGGTCTCACTGAAGGACTTCACCAATGTCGTGTACAACGGCAAGCACCTGGTCTACGCCTCGAACGTTTCGGGATCTTCGTACGGCTCGATGGCGTTCGGCCCCTTCACGAACTGGTCGGACATGGCGTCGGCCGGCCAGACCGGCATGAGCCAGTCCGCGGTGGCGCCCACGCTGTTCTACTTCGCGCCCAAGAACATCTGGGTACTGGCGTATCAGTGGGGCGCCTGGCCCTTCATCTACCGCACGTCGAGCGACCCCACCAACCCCAACGGGTGGTCCTCGCCGCAGCCGCTGTTCACCGGCAGCATCCCCGGCTCCGGCACCGGCCCGATCGACCAGACCCTGATCGCCGACGGCCAGAACATGTACCTGTTCTTCGCAGGTGACAACGGCAAGATCTACCGGGCGAGCATGCCGATCGGGAACTTCCCGGGCAACTTCGGCTCCTCCTACACGACGGTCATGAGCGACACGCAGAACAACCTGTTCGAGGCGCCGCAGGTTTACAAGGTCAAGGACCAGAACCAGTACCTGATGATCGTTGAGGCGATCGGTGCGAATGGGCGCTACTTCCGCTCGTTCACGGCCTCCAGTCTGAGCGGTTCGTGGACCCCGCAGGCCGGCAGCGAAAACAGCCCCTTCGCCGGCAAGGCCAACAGCGGTGCCACCTGGACCAACGACATCAGCCACGGTGACCTGGTCCGCAACAACCCCGACCAGACCATGACCATCGACCCCTGCAACCTACAGTTCCTCTACCAGGGCAAGTCCCCCAATGCGGGCGGTCCCTACGACCAACTGCCCTGGCGGCCGGGCATCCTTACCTTGCAGCGCTGACCTGCCCGATCCACGATGATCGCGATCTGATGCGGTCTACCGGTGCTCGGACGCACGGTTGCCGGGAGTCGGTTGTTCTTCTGTGCCGGTCGAGGTCAAGTGGCACCCCGGCCCTGCAAGGGCCGGGGTCGGAAGGGTGGTGGCCCAAACGCCGACGATGCCGCTGAGACCCGCGCTGCTGAACCTGTGCGCGATCACCGCTTGGACGGGCCTGTGCCGACCGTAAAGGCACGCTGTCCTATTGCGCGTGATCAAACCAAACTGATATTGGTTCAGTATTGATCGGCGACCAGCGAGAAGACCGTGAATCCCGGAGTGGTGTTGATGAACCAAACCTCCTGCCACCTCAGCGGCATCGCACAACCTGGACTACGCCTCATGCTGCCCGTCACGGTGGTACCGGCATGATGCGGACTGGACGGGAGATCCGGGTCAGGGCATACCCGGCCGGCAGCGTCAGCCCGGACGACTTCGAGTTGGCCGAGGCCCACGTGCCCCGGCCCGGGCCGGGGCAGGTGCTCGTACGCAACACGTGGACATCGGTGGACCCGGGCCTTCGGCTGCGGCTACGTCCCGACGCCCCCTCCGGCTATTTCGCCGCCTTCCCACTCGGACAGGCCATGGACGGCATCATGACCGTGGGGGAGGTGGTGGAGTCCCGGGCCGAGGGCTTCGCCTCGGGCGACGTCGTGTGGCACGCCCAGGGCTGGCGCGAGTACGCCGTCGTGGACGCGGATGCCGAGCAGCTCGGCGGACTCGGCACCCTGACCCGCTTGGACGTCGACGCATGCGAGCCGCAGTGGTATCTCGGCCCGCTGGGCGGTATGGGTCTGACGGCCTACGCCGGTCTCCACGTCGTTGACGCGCTACGAGGTGGGGAAACCGTCTGGGTCTCGGCTGCCGCGGGGGCGGTGGGCAGCTTGGCCGTGCAGATCGCGCGGCTCACGGGCAACCGGGTAGTGGCCAGCGCGGGCACCGACGACAAGGTCGACTGGCTGCGCGACCGCCTGGGCGCCGAAGCCTTCAACTACCGGGTGGGGAACCTCGAGGCGAGGCTGGGCGAGATCGCGCCCGATGGAATCGATGTCTATTTCGACTCCGTCGGGGGGACCCACCTCGAGGCCGCCCTGTCACACCTGAGGAGGGGCGGGCGGGTAGCGCTGTGTGGCTCGATCTCGGAGTACGAGTCCGGCCCGGCCGGGCCGCGGAACCTGTTCCTCGCGGTCTCCAAGGACCTCACCCTCCGCGGGTTCCGCGGGAGCAGCAACCTGCATCTCATGGGGCAGATGCAGCGCCGGATGACCGGGTGGCTTCGCAGCGGCGAGCTGGATTATCGCCAGACCGTGTTCGCAGGTCTGGAATCGGCTCCGCACGCGCTGACGGAGATGATCGCCGGCCGAACGACTGGAAAGACGCTCGTCAGCCTCGGCTGACGCGATGCATGAGGTGTGCCGGGCCGACGGTGGATGAACACAACGACGGCGGCTCGTCGGCAGCAGCCCGCGGTATCGGCCGGAGCACAGGACCAGGACGCCCGGTCCGCCGCGCAGGTCGTCAGGCCGCGCCGTCCCCGTCCCACCCGTGTCCAGCTCACCGGACCGGACAGCGGCACCGACCCCGAGCTGATGGAAGCCCTCGGAACTGACCCGCGATAACGGCTCGACCTTTGACCCGGGTCGAAGGTTTACGGTCGGCGGTGTGAGCACGATGCGGATCTCCCGGCTCGCCGTGCGCTGCGGCGTCCCGGCCACGAGGCGGACGTTTGTCAGGCCAACCGCCCAGCCGATGACACGCCTGCCGGGCGCTCATCCGGCAGGCGTGCGACACGCAAGGAATCACCAATGTTCACCGGACACGAGCAGACCCGTGATCCGCTGGCGAGGTGACCACAGTGACCGTCACCTCTTGCTCGGGTGCCTCACCCGCTCCATGACCTCCGTGGAATGGTCACCGTGGCCGGTGAGCCGCCGACCGGTCGGCGGCGTGTCCGGCTTACGCGGGGCACTACCGGTGTGCCGGTACCACCCGTGTTGTCGCGGTGACGTCCGGCAGGGGCCGTTCGCCGGTGAGTACGGGCAACCCGTCCTGGTCGCCCTGGAGTTCATAGCCGAAGAACGCGGTCGCGTAGGCGATGAGTGCGTCCTGCTGCCGGGAGGGGGACAGTTCCTGGGCCGGGCAGGTGCTGTCGTCGTCACCGAACAGATACGGCGGCGTCCATGTCGTGTTGTAGTAGTCGTGGTTCGCGTTCTTCAGCGAAATCGAGTAGTCCGCTACGGTGTTCAGCCCGCTGACGTCGTCCAGGTACTCCTGGCCCGCCTCGTGGACCGCGCCGTCACAAGAGCTGGTGACCACCGCGAACGGCAGCTTGGTGATGAGTGTGTCGCTGTGGTCGCCCTCCGGGACGTCGAACTTGACCGGAGCCAGCCCCAGGACCGCACGGACGCGCACACCTGCGGGCCATTCACCCCGGTGCTTGTCCGACGCCTGCCACATCACACCCTTACCGCCACGTGAGTGTCCCAGGGTGCCGACGCGGTTCATGTCGACATGGCCGGTGAAGTCCCGTGCCACCGGCCGCCCGGACGGATCGACGAGATGCCCTGCCAGCGGTCCGCCCCCGCCCGCGGCCAACTGCTGCCACAGCCGAAGGTGTTCGTTGATGAGCCGGGCACGGTCGCCGTAGTCGTTGGACACCTGGTTGATGCCGTCCACACTGATCGACACCACGACGAAACCGCGGGCGGCCAGCGCGGCGCCCAGATAGTCGTAGCCGCGGTAACTCGGGAACGGGCTCGAGCCCTCCGTACAGGGCCAGTCGTCGACGGCGTCCTTGGAGTCACAGGCCCACCACGAGCCGTGTGACATGACGATCAGGGGGAGCCGGCCGGTCGGGCGCCGAGGATAGTGCACCTGCGCGCGCACCTCGCTGACCGTGCCGGACTGGGAATCGGTGAACGCCGTGTCACCCAGGTCGTACTCTGCGACCGCGACCGAGCCGACACCGCCCTGCGCCGTGGCGGGCACGTGCGCACCCCCCGCCAGCAGGGCGGAGACGAGCAGCAGCGTGGCCGCCAGACGGATCGTGATTCTCATGTGTGATCTCCCGACCCGCTTGAGGTGTCGCGCGCCGCGGCCGTTCCACCGCCGTGCTCCGCTGCCGGGTCGAGTGACCCGAGGGACCCCGGGAAGAGGTACTTCTTCTCCGGGACGGTGGTGCCGTGCGCCCACGCGCCGAAGAAGCCGGTGAGGTCCTTGCCGGAGACATTCCCCATGAGCGCCTCGAACTGCGGCCAGGACGCGTTGCCGTAGCGGTGGTCGCGCTGCCAGCGCTTGAGGGTGCCGAAGAACGCCGTGTCGCCGACCGTGCGGCGCAGGGCGTGCAGCATCATGGACCCCTTGGAGTACAGGGCGCTGGCCAGTTCGCGGCCCTTGCCGGGGTCGTAGAGCCGAGTCGTCCAGAAGTCCGGGTCCGCCGTGCTCTCCTCCACCATGGAGCGGTAGAAGCCGTTGTCCAGGTCGGCTCCGTGCTTCTCCTCGTCCCATAGCTGGCCGGCGTACTGGGCGAAGCACTCGGCCAGGCAGCCGTCGCGCCAGTCGGAGAGGGAGACGCTGTTGCCGAACCACTGGTGGGTGTTCTCGTGGACCATGGAGACGTCGGAGAACCCCCCTTGGTACGTCGGGCGGCTCTGTGTCTCCAGGGCGTTTGGGCCGTCGTCGTCGTTGCCGTCGATGACGATCGCCCCGGCCGAGGAGAACGGGTACGGGCCGAACTTCGAGGCCAGGAAGTCGATGATCTCCGGCAGTTGTGCCTCCTCTTCGGGGCGGACGCCGGCCCCGGGGCTGTAGGCGTGGATGACCGGGGTGCCGTCGGAGAGCTCCGACGTGCGCATCGTGAACTTGTCGATGCCGATGGTGCTGAGGAACGTGGCCATCGGCCGGTCCTCGTACCAGCGGAACGTGCTCGTGCCCCGGTCGGTGCTGGTGGCGCCCGGCCGCCCGTTGCCGACCACCTTCCAGCCGGTGGGGACCGTGGCCGTGAGCCGGAAGGTCGCCTTGTCCGAGGGGTGGTCGTTGGCCGGGTACCAGGCAGTGGCGGAGTGCGGCTCACCTGTGGCGCTCGCGCCGCCGTCGGCGAGGGTGTGCCAGCTCGCGCCGACCGGTTTGCCGGAGTAGCGGACGCGTACGGAGAAGGGCGTGTTCTTCGCGAGCGGCCGGGCGGGGGTGACGACGAGTTCGTGCGCGCCCTCGCGGGAGACGGCGCTTGCGGGCGTCCCGTCCACGGTGACGGAGGTGACCTGGAAGCCTTCCAGGTCGAGGTGGAAGCGGTCCAGGTCCTGTGTCGCGACGGCCTGTACCGTGGTGTCGCCCTCCAGATGGCGGGGGCGGGCCGGGTCGTAGTTCACGCGGACGTCGTACTCGGAGACGTCGTAGCCGGAGTTGCCGTCGTCGGGGAAGTACGGGTCACCGACGCCGGAGCCGCCGGGGGCGGCGGAGGCCGGCATGGCGGTGAGCACGATGCCGGCGGCCAGGGCCGTGGCCAGGGTGGTGGTGCGGTGGCGGTGTTTCCAGCGGGCAGGCATGCGTCTGCTCCTTCGGGGGTGTTCCGGGGTGTTCGGGGGTGTCGAGAGGCCGGGACCGGGTCAGCGGCGCGCGGCGAGCTGCCAGACCGTGCTGATGAACGCGTTGGTGCTGGTGGTCTCGGTCACCGGGGCCACGTTCTCGACGCGGTCACACGCCTCGTGGATGCAGTCGTCGATCCCCGTGGCGAAGCCGCCGACCGGGATACCTGCTTCGCCGAACGACACATGGTCGCTGCCGCCGATGCCGATCTCGAACGTAGGCAGGTTCCGGGCGGCGAAGTACCCCTCGAACGCCTCGGCCGCCGCGGGGTCGTCGTGGACGACGAGCCACGGCCGGTTGTTGCCCTTGGTACCGGCCATGTCGACGTTCAGGTAGACGTCGATCCGGTCGCGCTCGGCGGCGGGCAGGTCCCGCACATAGGCACGGGATCCTGACAGTCCGCCTTCCTCGGCGCCCCACCAGGCGAAACGCAGATGGCGGTTGGGCTTGAGACTGGCCTTGGACACCTCCAGGGCGGTGGCGAGCAGGGCTGCGGAGCCGGAGCCGTTGTCGTTGATGCCGGGGCCGGTCTCCACGCTGTCGAGGTGCGCCCCGGCGAACAGGACGTGCTCGGGGTCGCCGCCGGGCCAGTCCGCGATGAGGTTGTAGCCGGTGGCGCCGTCGCGCGTGAAGCTGTGCAGGGTGGTGCGGAAACCGGCCTTGTCCAGCGCGGCTTGCACATAGGCGACCGAATCGCGGTAGCCCTGGGTGCCGTGGGCGCGGTTGCCGCCGTTGCGGTCCGCGATCCGCTGAAGTGCGTCCAGATGCGGCATGACCTGGTCCGCGGTGACGACGGGCGAGGTGAGGCCGGTGCGGGGTTCGGCCATGGCGGTGGAGGCGCCGGCCACGAGGGCGACACACAGGCCGAGGACGGCGGTCGCGCGGCGCAGGCCGCAGGACATGCGGGGCCGGGTCGTGCGACGACCGGCTAAGTGGTGACCTGAAGTGTTGATCGAGTGCATGAGTGGGGCTCTCTCCGAAGGGAGTTGACGGCGGGTGTGCCCGGATGACCGGGCACGGGAGATCACGAACAGGGCGCTTGCGATGCCCTGGATTCCAGAGGGAGAGACGGTTTTGCGGCGAACCGAGTTGTAAAGAAACGGCAAAGCGCCAGGGTGGTCTCCGGTCACGCAGGAGAGCGGGGCCGTCCGCTGATTTCCGGACGCCGGCCAGGCCCGTGGATGCAAGGTTTTGTGAATTCAGGCTTCGGTGTACTGTCGCTGATGTGCTGACTCTCGCTGCTGACATCGAGGTGCTGGCGCGGTTCGGCCGTGCCCTCGCTGACCCGATCCGCTGCCGGATCCTCCTCGCCCTGCGCCAGGCCCCGGCCCATCCCGCCGACCTCGCCGACACCCTGGAGATCTCCCGAACCCGGCTGTCGAACCATCTGGCGTGCCTGCGCGACTGCGGCCTGGTCGTCGCGGTGCCGGTCGGCCGCCGCACCCGCTACGAACTCGCAGACGATCGCCTTGGCCACGCGCTGGACGACCTGCGCGTCGCCGTGGTGGCGGTCGAGGCCGACAAGACCTGTGTCGAGGCGGACGAGAAGGGCTGCTGCTGAGGTGACCGCCGAGATCCCCTTCGGTACAAGTCCGGCCCCGGCCCGCCGTGACGCCCTCGCCAAGCGGATACGGCTGCTGGTCGCGGCCACCATCAGCTACAACGTGATCGAGGCGATCGTCGCGATCACCGCTGGGACGATCGCCTCCTCCACCGCGCTGATCGGCTTCGGCCTGGACTCCGTCATCGAGGTCTCCTCCGCCGCCGCGGTCGGCTGGCAGTTCTCCGCCCGCGACCACGCGGTCCGCGAAGCGCGGGAGAAGACCACCCTGCGGATCATCGCGGTGTCGTTCTTCGCGCTCGCCGCGTACGTCGCCTTCGACGCGGTCCGCGCCCTGGTCGGCGCCGCCGAGGCCGACCGCTCGATCCCCGGCATCGTCATCGCCGCCCTGTCGCTGGCCATCATGCCGTTCTTGTCCGCCGCCCAGCGCAAGGCCGGACGCGAACTCGGCTCCGTCAGCGCGGTCGCCGACTCCAAACAGACCCTGCTGTGCACCTACCTCTCCGCCGTCCTCCTGGCCGGCCTGGTCCTCAACGCCACCCTCGGCTGGTCCTGGGCCGACCCCATCGCCGCCCTCGTCATCGCCGCCATCGCCGTCAAGGAAGGCCGCGACGCCTGGCTGGGCAAGGGCTGCTGTGCGACACCCGCCGCCGTGGAGGTCCCTTCCGCCGGCACCGGGACAGACGTGTGCGGCTGCCGCCCCGGCTGCGACTGCTGCGGCTGAGCAGACATCCGCACACGCACAGGACCCCGGCCATCATGTGACCGGAGTCCCGTGCCGTCCGCAGCCGCACGTCCGCCTCGGCGTCCGCGTCGTAGCGGACACCGGCGAGGGCGGCCGCTCGGTCGAGGATCAGGGAGTAGTCGAGGCGCGAGCCATCGGAAGAGCCGGCAGGCGAACTGATGGAGCAGACGTGCCGCCACGACCCGGCACGATGCCGCACAGCACCCACCAGCCTCCTGCGCTCCGACACATCCGCCGGGCTGCCGCTCGAGGCGGTGCGCGTCCCCGCCCGGCGGCCCAGGCACCCGATCGCTCTCCAGGGCTTCCTCGACCGGCAGTGCATCCCCCGCCCCCGGTCCTGGCGCGTCGCCACCCATCCCGCAGGTTGAAGTGATCGTTCCTAACGGAGTCCTACCGCCGCAGCCGGCCGTCGCCCCGTGTGCGCCGCGGCGGGTCCGCAGCGCACACGATGGCCGTGCCCCGGTCCGGTAGCCCGGACCGACTACCGCCTCGGTCCCGCGACGGCGTAGGCCGTGGTGCCGGCGATCGTGAGGACCAGGGCTGTCCAGGTGCCCGCCGCCGCGCCGGGGGGCAGCAGCATCCAGGACGCCACCTGCGTCGGCACGCTCGTCGGGGGCGGGGCGACGAACGAGAACGAGAGCCAGGCGAACGGCAGCGTCCACGCGTACTGTCCCCCGCACACCGCCGCCCCGGCGGCGGCGAGCCCGATCAGGCCCGCGTTGTCCCGCACGACGAACGCGGCCGTGGCCAGATCCTTCCCCGCCCCCTGCACCGCCAGCAGCACCACGTCGACGACCGAGCCGGCGAGCAGCACGTGCACCGCCCTGCGGGGTGCCCAGCGGATCGCGGCCGTCCGGTCCAGTGCGAGGTCCTGCCCGCTGAGCCCGGTCGAGACCGCCATCGCCCCCATGGCGAGGACGAGCGCGGGCAGCCGCAGATCCCCCGGCCCCCCGCTGCCGTCCTGGGCGAGTGCCCACACCGTCACCGTGGTGATCACCACCGCGGCGAGTGACGCGGGTACCTGACGCGAGCGTGCGTACAGCGTCAGCCATCTCATCGGTGCGCACCACCAGTCAGCGTGTCGAGTGCGTCTCCCTTGCAGGAGAGCGCGGCGGCGCGCATCGCGTTGATCCGCGAGAGCTGCCCGGCCCGTGGCAGCGCTTTGAGGTCCTTCCACGCCGCGCGGGCCTGGGTGTCGACCTCGCGCCGCACGTTCAGTGACTCCTGGCCGGGCAACCCGAGGATCCAATCCACCGCGACCCTCCGCGCGATGTCCTCTCCCCCCGTGCCGGCCCAGCCGACGGGCAAGCACCCCGGCACCATGCCTTTGGCGATCAGGGCCCAGGTCAGCTCCTCGCCCTTCGCGGTGGCGATGATGTCGTCGTCGAAGTCGAAGAGCACGGTCTCGCGGGACCACCGCGGCATGGAACCTTCCGGCTGTACGGCGGTGTTCTCCCGGACCGAGACCGGCGCCTGGCTCCCCAGAGCGCTGTGCAGCAGGCGCAGCGCCTTTTTGCCGTGACGCGCGAGGCCGGTGAGTTGTGCCTGGTGGGTCCTGGTCACGCATACCGGGCCATCGCACACCAGCTCCGCGGCGGCCTTGTCGAGGACATACATCCGGCGCGGGTCGGAGGGGAGGACGAGCAGGGCGACGACCGCGCCCGCCAGGACGGGCGTCAGGGCGAGCAGCCGGGTGCGCGGGGTCGCGGCGACCAGCAGCCCGAAGCCTGTCGCGGCCAGGCCGAGCAGCCAGATCGTCTGCCCGACGTGCACGGAGGCGGAGAGCGTGACCAGCGCGTCACGCACCTCTTCCACCGCGGGTGACAACAGCGAGACCCGGTTCGGCTCCGTGATCGGGATCCCTGTCACCGTGTCCGTCTCCGTCCGGCCCAGCGACATCTGCATGAGGGCCGTGAACGCGAAGGCGCCCATGGCCAGCAGCGGCGGGGTGAGCACGGACGGCAGGGCGCGCCCGGCCCCCATGCCCAGCACGGCTCCCGCGACGAGTGAGAGTGCCCCCACCAGCGAGATCGGCAGCCATCGAAGGTGGGTGTACTCGGTGTTGGCGAGCACCTGGACCGCGCCCACGAGGACGAGCAGCGCGAAGGCCGAGGCCAGGGTGATCGCCATCGTGCCCGCCAGCGTGGCGGCGCGGTGCCAGGCGGGACGCGACGTGGTCGTCAGCAGCTCGGACATCTTCGAGCGGTGGTCACGCAGGCCCTGTAGCGCGCCGAGCCCCACGGCCAGCGGCCACAGGTAGTACAGCAGGCCGCGGGTCCACAGGGCCAGGGACGTCCACTGGGCGGTCCACGCCGTAGTGCCCCTCCACCATCCGGCGTCCACCAGGTACAGGAACGCCAGCGCGCTCGTCAGGACCACGGTGCCTGCCCAGGGGGCGACGGAGCGCTTCAGCTCGGTTCGCAGGACACGCGTATTCACCAGGCGCCCCTTCCCTGGCCGGGACCCAGCAGCAGTGCCGAGTAGCCGCGCTCCAGCGGGCTGTCGCCCACGTGCTCGGGGCCGCCCGCCGCGGCCAGGTCGTCCGGGGTGCCCTGGAAGACCAGTCGGCCCTCGGCGAAGAGCACCACGTCGGTGCAGGCAGCGGCCACGTCCTCCACGAGGTGGGTCGAGACGACCACACAGGTGTCCTTGCCCAGTTCCTGTAGCAGCTCGCGAAAGCGCAGCCGTTGCGCCGGGTCCAGGCCGGCCGTGGGCTCGTCCAGCAGCAGGATCGACGGGTCATTGACGATGGCCTGGGCGATGCCCACCCGCCGCACCATGCCGCCGGACAGGGTCTTCATCCGCTGGTCGGCACGGTCGGCCAGGCCCACCCGCTCCACGGCGTGCTGCACCGCCGCGGGGATGTCCGCCTTGGGCACCTCCTTCAGCCACGCCATGTACTCGACGAACTCGCGGACCGTGAAGCGCTTGTAGTAGCCGAACTCCTGCGGCAGGTAGCCGATCCGCCGGCGCAGCGCACGGTGCTCACCCCTGCCGCCCGCGGACTCGCCGAGCAGTTCCAGGGTGCCCTCGGCGGGGCGCAGTACGGTGGCCAGAGCCCGGATGAGGGTGCTCTTGCCCGCCCCGTTCGGGCCGAGGAGGCCGTGTACGCCGGTGCCCAGCGACAGGTCGAGACCGTCGACGGCGATGTGGTTTCTGCCGACCCTGACCTTCAGCCCGGTGGCCCGGATCTCCCAGGCGTAAGGCGTCGGTGCGATGTCGGCCGCGCTCACCGCGGGCATCATGTGGTGTCCCTTTCTCATGGTCAACGATGGGCTCCCAGCACGGAGTACGCGCCCCTGCGGGCGATCACGACACCGATGCCGAGCGCGAGGACCAGCCCCCACACGGGCAGACCGTCCCTCGCCAGGGCGAAGGTCGTACGGCCGGCGGCCAGGGTCGGTGCCACGACCACAACGGCCCACCCGGCCACCAGCCAGGCTGCGGCGCGGGTCACACCGACGACACCGCCGAGCGCCAGGGTCGTCGAGGTGAAGGCCAGACATGGCAGCAGCCATTGCGCGGCCATCACCCCCGTCACCCATCCGCCCAGCAGCAACGCGGGGACGACCACGGCGAGCACGGACGCGGTACGCCGCAGCACCAGGTACAGTCCCGCCCTCGGCGCGGAGGCCGTCAGCTCGTACGCCGGGTCCAGACCGCGCGACCACGACGCCGCGACGCCGAGCACGGGCAGGACCGGGGAGAGCAGCAGCACCAGCGACACCTCGCCGGAGCCGGTGTCGGCCAGGTCGAGCAGCAACGCGAGCAGCGTCACACCCACGACCATGGCCAGCCACGACACCATCACGGGCGTCATCCACCTCGACAGCCGCGCCGGCCAGCGCCGTCGACGCGGTACTTGGGCGGTGCCGGCGAGCTGGGGTTCGAGCTCGGACCACACCGTGCCGACCAGCGCCGCGACGGCGGGCGCCTGCGCCGTGACGGAGGCCGACAGCCGGTCACGGCACACCCGGCACGCCTCCAGATGGGCCTCCAGGGCCCACACTTCGTCGGCGGCGAGGTCCGTGTCGCCGCGCGCGTAAGCTTCGATGATCGGAATCGACGCGTGTTCCACACTCATGCCAGTGCCTTCCGCATCTCGATCCGGGCCCGGCGGGCACGGGTCTTGACCGTGCCCTCGGGCAATCCCAGCAAGACAGAGGTCTCCCGGACGGACAGCCCGTCGAGCACCATGGCCTGTAGTACCTGTCTGAGCTCCGGCGCGAGGCGCCGCAGCGCGTCCCCGACCTCACCATCGACGGTCGCCGCGAGCGCCTCCTCCTCGGCGGCAGGCGCCATGGACTGCGGGACAGCCGCACGCGGCGGCTCCGCGTGGTGGGCCCGGCGCCGGAACGCGTCGACGAGCCGACGCGCCGCGATCCTCCACAGCCAGCCGACGGCGGTTCCCCCAGCCGCGGCCCCGGTGAACGCACCCGCCGCGCGCCACACCGCCAGATACGTCTCCTGCATGACCTCGGCGACGATCTGCTCGTCCGCACAGCGGCGGCGCAGCCGCACCGCCATCCATGGCGACGTACGCCGGTACAGCTCCTCGAACGCGGCACGGTCGCCTCTGGCCACCAGCCGGACGAGGTGCTCCTCGTCCGGTTCGCCCGATGTTTTCCTGACTGATCTCACACCCGCAAGACGCCGAGCACGGACGCCAGGTTTTCTCTCCGCCGTGATCCCCGTCACATACGGTGTCCCGCACACTCCGCCCCGACGGCAGAGGTCAGGCCCTCACAGCGCACCGCACGCCGGCCGACACACGCGGCACAGCGACATGAGCAGAGGAACGCCGCCCACCACGCCCGCACGGCCGGCTGGATGTGGCAAATCCCGTGGTTCGCCCCGGTCTCCGCCCGGCTCGGACTCGCGGCAGCCTCGCCACCGTATAGGCCACCACCGTGGCCGTTCGCTCAGCGGGATGCCAAAAGTCCGTACAGCAAAGGGATCCCCGGCTCCGGCAGCCGCCACCAGCCGGATGAGCCACGAACCATCTGGGGCCAGCGCGGCCAGGGCAGTTCAGGACTCTCGCGCAGCCGTCGGATGTCCAGACCCGCCCCGATCACGGCATTGACGACCTCGCCCAGCCCGTGCATCCACTCGTAGCTGTCGGTGGCGCCCTCGACGGCCGGGCCGTCGGTGTAGGTATGTGTCGCGTCGCGGTGCACGGGGCCGCCGAGCCCCAAGTAGTCATGCCTCAGCAGGAGTTCGGGTCCCTCCCCAGGGGCGGGCTTGGGGCCCAGCGAGTTGAGGAGCGGGTGGAACTCCGCGACGTACAAGCGGCCGCCGGGACGCAGCAGTTCGGCGACGACACCAGCCCAGCGGTCCAGGTCCGGGAGGTAGCACAGGGCACCCTTGCCCGTGTAGACGACGTCGAACCGCCGCCCGCCGAGGGCCTCCACGGCGTCGTACACATTGGCCTGTACATACGTCACGTCGAGGCCCACACGCGCCGCGATGCCGGTCGCCGCCGTCACAGATGCCGCGGAGAAGTCGAGGCCGACGGTCCGCGCCCCGCGCTGCGCGAAGGCGATCGTCTCCGTGCCGAGGTGGCACTGCAGATGGAGCACGTCGCGTCCGGCCACCTCGCCGAGGTCGTCCCACTCCCACGAGGCGAACCAGCGGAACGGGTCGGGCTCCCCGTCGATCCCGTAGAACCTGCTGGCGAGGTGGACGGGGGTCCGGGCGTCCCAGTTCGACTGGTTGGCCCGCATCATCCACTCGTACGCGTCGGTCATGGGCCCACTATGGCAGGCGTCCGCGGGGGGCGGGGGAGCCCCGGAAAAGCCAAGAGCGATGGATCGCACGGACCGTGGAACTGCGATGCCGCTTGCCCGCATGTCGACCGTCGCACCGGCGAGGGGAATCGGCCGAACTACGCCGTAGGAGTCCCGCACGCCGGACACAGCATGGCTACATCCCGATACTCGAGGTCACCGCCGACTACGGAACAGAGCGCCTCGGTGCCGCGGACGGACCAGCGGGCCGAGGGCGACTGCTGCCTGCGAGGACTGATGCTGGACGGCCTCGGTAAGTCCATCCAGGCCATGGCGTCACGGTTGCTGGACGGCAACGAGCGGAACGCGGTTCGTGAACCAGTCCACGTGGGATCCGGTGCCGGTGCAGCGTCGGATCTGCGAGCGGGTACTGCCGTTGATCGAGCCGACGGGGCCAGACCGGACCGGAACGGCAGGCGGATCGCCTGCCCTTCCGGTCTGGTCATGAAGGCGAAATCGACCACGGACAGTCACGGCCCCCTTGTGGAGAGGGCTGTGACGAGTGAAGCACGAGCCCGTACGTGGGTCGACGTCACAACTGGCGATCCCACAGAAGGCGACCCCGCAGGCATGCCGGGCTGTTGGCGATCCTGTCCACCCCGGAGGGCGCCACCGACTACATCGACGCCGATTTGCACGACCCCGACACCATCCTGCGTGAAGCGGCCAAGACCC
Source organism: Streptomyces sp. CY-1 (assembly GCF_047218265.1). NCBI lineage: Bacteria > Bacillati > Actinomycetota > Actinomycetes > Kitasatosporales > Streptomycetaceae > Streptomyces > Streptomyces sp. CY-1. Next base: position 67,462 of record NZ_CP178393.1, on the reverse strand, counting down.
TGGACTTCAGCAGGCCGGTCGCCCTGACCCTGATGCAGGTCTCGGGGCACATATCCGACTACGACGAGGCCCGTACGATCGTGGGCACGATACTGCGGGCGCTGCCGCCCGGCAGCTATCTGGCGTTCAACGACAGTGTGGACACCAACAAGGCCAACGCCGAGGCCACTCGCCGTTACAACGACAGCGGTGCGGTCCCCTACTACGTACGCAGTCCGGAGCGGCTGGCCGGTTTCTTCGAGGGCCTGGAGCTGCTGAAGCCCGGTGTCGTACCACTGGCCGAGTGCCGGCCCGAGCCGGGCGCGGGCGCCGCCCCCGGAGAGGTCATCGCCATCGGAGGCGTCGGGCGCAAGGCGTAGGCCCGCGCGTCGGCGGAGCAGGCATTGGGACTGCCGCACATCGCGGCGCCCGGCCCCCTCCCGCCCCAGGGCTGTTGCGAAGTCCGTTGATCTGGGTGCGGTTCAGGCGAGGCCGAGGAGGTCGAGCGGCTGGCGGAAGCAGTCGTAGGACATCTCGCGGAGGCCGGCCGCTATGTTCGTGTGGCCCGCTGTTCGCAGCGGGTTGATTGCGAGGCTGCGGAGGGTGGCCATGTCGTCCGGCCCGTGACCGGTGCGGACCTTGGAGGCTTCCTCGGCGAAGGTGGTGTCGCGGACCGCTCTGTTGATCACGATCAACCGGCGGTGTCCGGCATCGGATTCCCTGGCTCCCCGCGAGCGGGCGGAACGGCTCGGCCGGGCGGGGATCCCCGCCCTCGGCGTGAAGGTGCGCGTTGATCGAGACGGAGAGATCCGGACGAGGTCGAATGAGCACGTCTACCAGTTCATCGCCGCGGAGAAGGCCTTCTACCCGGTGACCCTGCTGTGCCGTGTCCTGGGCGTGGTCCGTTCCTCCTTCTACGCCTGGCGGGAAGCCGGACAGCACCGGCGGGCACGTGAGCGCGCCGATGAGGCTCTTGCCCACGAGGTCGCCGCGACCTACGCCCCGACCACCATCGCTCACAGCGAGACGGTTCTACGACGTCCACCGCGATGCGGGCACCGGCCCGTTGCTCAACCCGATCCCGTTGGACCTGTCACGCTACTCCGGCGGGCGCATGCACACCACAACCCGATGGACGGTTGGCGGCCCGAGCGGGTGGGCCGCTACCGGCCCAGTCCTCCGCGGCGGATCCCGTGCTCGATCCCCGACGAGTGGTTCAACCAACTGTTCGCGTCGCTGCCCTCCAACCGTGACCGGGCCCTGGTCGCGTTCTGGATCTCTGCCGGAGTAACAGTCCCGGTCCTACGCGTTGGTCTTCCTCGGGCACGGCACACGCCGCTGCCACATCGGCGGCGTGACCGTGTATCCGACCGGACAGCGACCTGAAAACCCCGCGAGGGCTGCTGCGGACCCGTGTCCTTAGCGGCCCGATCAATGAGTACAGGTACACAGTTTGACCAGCAGTGACGCGCTTCTGAACAGAACACGACCGACTTGCCGGTTCAGCAAAGAATTTGTCGCTTACGGAGGCGTGCGTGCAGGCTGCATCCAGAAAGTGCTGGCTCAGAAACCAGAGCCGGTACCTCTCGGACTCGGTCGTGTTCCCTTATTTGCCGGGAACCCCTCCGGCCCGAGCGGTACGTCTGAACTCGCAATTGCCTTACAGAACAGAGGAGGCGGCAGATGGAAAATCGTCATGTCGTGATCATTCCGATTGAGATCGACGAGGAGAAGGCAAGCTCTTATCTCGATGCCTGGCAGGACGCCGCGGACGTGATGGCGGCCCAGCCCGGTTTCATTCGGACGTACATGTTCCGCACGATCGTTCCGGGGAGCAAATTCTTTCTCGTCAACGTGGCGGAATGGGAGTCCACCGCTCACTGGGAAGAGGCGATGAACGTCTGCCCGATGATGGGACAGCAGATAGCCGTCGTCCATGCCTCGAACTATGAGGCGATCCGAACGGTCCTGCCCGCCACGGAGCAGAGCCTGGGCTCCGGCGAAGGTCACACGCCCGCCGACCTGTCTCCTGCCGAGGCGCGTCGCCGCGTCGTGGACGGGAAACTCACGCTGGTCGATGTCCGCGAAGACGATGAATGGGCAGTACGCCACCCGGCCGGCGCCGTCCATGCGGCGCTCAGCACGCTGCCGGCCACGCTGTCGGATTTGCCTGACGGCCCACTGGCCTTCGTATGCCGCACGGGCGCACGCAGCGTACAGGGCGGCGCCCAGGCGATCCGTGCGGGCCGGTCCTCCGTCTACAGCGTGGCGGGCGGCCTTGAGGCATGGGAAGCGGCAGGGCTGCCGGTCACCCATACGACCGCGGGGACTCGGTGAAAATTCCCTGCCGCCATTTCGGGCAGTGATCGTTCGGGCGAATGGCGGCGGTTTCCCGATACGGGAATTGCCCGGGTGCGCCATCCCAGAAAGGAGCCACACCATGTTTTTTGTCGACACCCTGGAGTTCGAGGGGCTGGGCAACCGCAGTTACCTGGCCGGCGGTCCGAGAGCGGCGGTCGTGGTCGATCCGCCGCGGGACGTCGACCAGGTGATCGCCACGGCCGCCCGGCGAGGGGTGCGCATCGCCTACGTGGCGGAGACGCACTTGCACAACGACTACGTCACCGGCGGGCTGGAACTGGCCCGCCTCACCGGCGCCCGCTACCTGGTCCCGGCCGACGCCGACGTCTCCTTCCCTCGCACTCCCGTCACGGACGGCGACACCTCAGAGGTGGACGAGCACCTGGTGCTGCGTGCGATTGCCACCCCGGGCCACACCCCGCACCACACCTCATACGCACTGGAGGAGGACGGCCGCGCGGTGGCGGTCTTCACCGGCGGCTCGCTGCTGATCGGCACCGTGGGGCGTCCGGACCTGGTGGACCCGCGGCTGACCGAGCACCTGGCCCGCGCGCAGTACGCCTCCGCCCACCGGCTGGCGGCAATGCTCGACGACGAGGTGCCGGTGCTGCCCACGCACGGCTTCGGCAGCTTCTGCTCCTCCTCCCAGGCCGAGGGCGATGCGAGCACGATCGGCGAGGAACGCACCAGCAACGACGCTTTCACCCTGGACGCGGACACGTTCGTGAAGCGGGTCCTGGCCGGGCTGGAGGACGTGCCCGCGTACTACACGCACATGGGCCCGGCCAACGCCGCCGGTCCCGGGCCCGTCGACCTGACCCCGCCCGAGCCCGCCGACGCCGCACAGATCGCCAGGCGGCTGGCGGCGGGTGAGTGGGTGGTGGACCTGCGCAACCGGGTCGCCTTCGCCGACGGTCATGTGGCCGGATCGTTCAACTTCGAGGGCGACGGCAAGCCGGCCACCTATCTGGCCTGGCTGATCCCGTGGGGCAAGCCGGTCACCCTGCTCGGCGACACCCCGGCGCAGATCGCCGACGCGCAGCGGGAGTTGACCCGGGTCGGCATCGACCGCCCGGCCGCCGCCGCCACCGGAGATCCAGCCACCTGGATCCGTGCGGGGGAACGGCTCGGCTCCTTCCCCCGCGCCCGCTTCGCCGACCTCGCCGATGTACACGAGCGCGGCGAGGACGTGGTGGTGCTGGATGTGCGCCGGGATTCCGAACGCGCGAACGGCGTCATCGAGGGCTCCGTGCACATTCCGCTCCACCAACTGCACGGTCGGGTCGGCGAGGTACCGGACGGCACGGTGTGGGTGCACTGCGCCGGCGGGATGCGCGCGGCGATCGCCGCTTCCCTCCTGGACGCGACCGGACGAGAGGTCGTCGCCATCGATGACGGCTTCGAGGCCGCCGTCGGCACGGGCCTGAGCGTCACCCGGCCCTGAGTCCCTTGCTCCTCCCACACAGTCCTTGCTGCACCCGCACAGAAGGCACGCGATGTTCCTCTCCCGCCACGGCCCTGGCCGCCTCGGCCCCGAACCGGCCCACCCCCGCGTCACCGGGACCGGGCTGCCGGTGCCCGGCGCCGGCGGACACAGTGGGCGAACAGCGTGACCGCCCTGCTCCTGGCCCTGATCGCAGGAGCCGTCGTCGGCCTGACGCTCGGCGCCCTCGGTGGCGGCGGCAGCGTCCTGGCGGTGCCCGCGCTGATCTACCTGCTCGGCTTCACCCCCGCCGCGGCCACCACCGCCGGCCTGATCATCGTCACCGCCACGTCCCTGACCGCCCTGTACGCGCACGCCCGGGCCGGGCGGGTGCGGTGGAAGGCCGGAGCGGCGTTCGCGGCCGCCGGGATTCTTCCGGCGGCCGCCGCCGGAGCCGCCGCCGTCCACATACCCCAAGCCGTCCTCACCATCGCCTTCGCCGTTACAGCCATCCTCTCCGCCATCAAAATGCTCCGGCCCGGTGACACCGCCCGCCCCGGGAGCGGCGACGTACGGCCGGGCAGGGCAGCCGGGGCCGGTGCCGGCCTGGGCACGCTGACCGGACTGCTCGGTGTGGGCGGCGGCTTTCTCGCCGTCCCCGCCTTGGTCACCGTCCTGGCCTTTGAGATGGAGGCCGCGGTCGGCACCAGCCTGCTGGTCATCACGGCCAACTCATTGGCTTCTCTGGCCACTCGCTCCGGCGCCGCCGCCTCGCTCGACTGGGCGGTGATCGGCCCGTTCATCGGAACCGCGATCCTGGGCGCCTGGGACGGCAAGCGCATGGCCGCGAAGGTCGCCGGGCCCCGCCTCCAGCGCATTTTCGCGGTGGTCCTGCTGGCCGTGGCCGCTTTCATGCTTGCCGACGCCGTGACGTGATGGCAGCCCAGGCCGGCGAGAACTTCTCCAGACGGGCCCGCATCCGCTCGGTATCCTCGGCCGCCTACCCGCCCCGCTCGCTCCTTGACGAGATCAAGCATCAGCCCCAGACCCTGATCGCCGGCCTCCAGGCCGCCGATCGCTGAACCGGCTCCTCCACGACAACGGTGAGAACCTTCTCCACCCTGATGAGGAGCATGACGCGCATACGCTCGGACAGCCGAGGAGGGTTCGCAACCCGTTTTCGTCGTGAAGGGCTTGCCGCGGGATCTCCGCGTCAGAACCAGGTCTGTCGGTCTGTATTCGCGTGCTCGTGGTTCTGTCCCCCTTGTGGGGGGAAGGGTGGGGGATTTCAGTTGTTGCTGGGGTAGCCCTTCGGGAAGACCAGGCGTCGGTTCATTTCTGTTTGCGCGATCTTGAGTGCCCCCGCGTATTCGGGGGAGTGGTACCGCTCGTGTGCGCGATTCATGGTCGGGAGTTCGAGGTTGGCGAGGTTCGTGTCGGGTTCCCCGTGGCCTTCGGCGACGTCGGGTGTGTTGCTGGCGGCGACCATGTGTCCGCCGGGCTGGCTGATGGGGCTGATCGAGAAGCGCACCCCGAATTGGTAGCCCTGCCCGAACCCCCGGCCGCGCGCCGGGGGTTCGCACCTGGAGGAATAGGGGTGGGTGTCCGTTGGGTGGGGTGGTGGTATGCCCGTGTCTTCAGGTGGGCGAGGTTGCTGAAGGCAGTGCGGGAGCGGGGCGGTGACGGGCCGCGAATCGGGCGACCGTGGTGTCTGCCGCTTCAGGACCGGGTGCTGGTTGTGGCTGTTTACTATCGGACGAACCTCACTATGCGGCAGCTCGCGCCAGTGTTCGGGGTGTCACCGGCCACGGTGTGCAGGGTCATCCAGCGACTCCGGCCCCTCCTCGCGCTCGAGCCGTCCCAGGCGACGATGGATTCGGACTGCGCCGTCAGGAACTCTCGCCACGTCGGCCCACCTCTACGGGGTGCAGGACCTACGCCGGCAGCGGTCAGGATTCCCCAGACCGTGGAAGCGCTGATCTGATACCCGAGCCGTGCGAGCTCACCTTGGATCCGGCGACACCCCCTGCGCGGATGCACAGCGCGCGCAGGCGTCGACGTGCTCTTCCGGCCAGTGGAAAGATCCCTTGCCGAAGCGGCCGCGGCACGGCAACCTCCGGCCCATCATGATCGATGGACCGCGCCAGGGGTCGCGCCTCGCGAACCTCGACCTCAATCTGTTGGTGACCCTGCGTGCACTGTTCCGCGAGCGCAATGTCACCCGCGCGGCCAGACACCTGGGCGTTACCCAGCCGGCCGTCAGCGCCTCACTATCGCGGTTGCGGCGGCACTTCGGCGATGAACTGCTGGTGCGTGTGCAGGGCGTGTACGTACTGACGCCGCTGGCCACGCAGCTCTCCGCGCAGGTGGAGACGGTCTGCGCCGCCGCGGAACGGCTGTTCGCGACGGGAAGCGCCTTCGAGCCCGGCGCGTCGCAGCGTGCGTTCACCCTCCTCATGGCCGACTATCCGGCGACCGTCCTGGGCCCCGGGCTGTCCCGGCTGTTCGCCGAGGAGGCCCCGCAGGCATCCCTCCACCTCCAACTCGTCCGCGAGACGCTCGGCCGGGACGCCGACGGCCTCATCCGCCTCGTCGACGGCGTGGTGTCCCCACCGCTCGGCCACTTCCGCAACCCCGGTGTGGCGTCGCGGCCGCTGTTCCGGGACCGCTGGGTGTGTCTGGTCGCCGAGGGGCATCCCCTGGCCGAGGCCGGGTCCTTCTCCGTGGCGGATCTGGCCCGGCAGCCCTGGGTGGTGCCCTATCACCGTGACGACGGCTATCTGTCGGCCGCTCCCGCCAGCCGGCAGCTCAGCGCGTTGGGGATCCGGCCGCACATCGCCGTGCGCGTCGAGAGCTACCGCGCCGTGCCGGACTTCGTGGCTGGGACGCGTCGAGTGGCGCTCGTCCCGGACCGCCTCGTCGCGGCGCTTCCGCGGACGGAAGGGCTGCTGAGGCTCGACTGTCCCGTATCGCTCGATCCGCTGGAGGAGCACCTGTGGTGGGACGCGAGCCATGACGAGGACCCGGCGCACTGCTGGCTACGGGACCTCGTGATGCGGGCATCCGTCGGTATCTGCCCCTGAGCGGCCCTGAAAGCCGTGCGGCCCTGAAAGCCGTTGAGAGCCCCGAAAGCGCCTGCCCGCTGTGGCCGTGCGTGGCCGCACCATAAACGCCATTGATGGGTCCCAGCCAAATGCTCTATTGACCTGGGCATTCCCTCCCTGCCATCAGGCTTCCTACTGTGCCCGGCAGGCCGCGCACGAGCCGACCGCCGCACCGGACCCCATCCCGAGCACTGCCCAGGAGGCAGCCATGCCGCATGCCCTGACCGAGCTGAAGGTGCGTACCGTCACCAAACCCGTCGGCGCCGACAGCCACCCGCTGACCGCCGACGTGTGTGTGGTGGGAGCGGGCGTCGCGGGACTGTCCGCGGCGATCGAGTCGGCACGGCTGGGACGGGACGTCGTCCTCGTCGACAGCCTGCCCGTCCTCGGCGGCCAGATGGTCAACTCCCTCATCGGCCTGTTCTGCGGGGTGTTCGGCAACGGCCCCGCCTACCGCCGCCTCACCCGCGGCATCTTCGACGACATCTTCTCCGACCTGGGCAAGTCCGCAGATGTGCACTTCAACCGAGGCCACACCGTCACCGTCAGCTACGACGAGGTGGCGCTGGGCCGCTGGGTCGAACGACGGGTCCGCGAGCTGGGCATCCGCGTCGTCCTCGGCGCCTGCCTCACGGAGGTGGCACGTGATGGCCGACGGATCACGGCCGTCTCCTTCGCCACCCGGTTCGGGACCGTCCGCGTCGCCGCACCCGGTTTTGTCGACGCGACCGGCGACGCGGCCCTCGCCTGGGAAGCCGGTCTGCCCTGCCGTCTTCCGGAGCGCACCATCTACGGGTCCCAGCAGCTCGTCCTGGAGCATCTGCGCGAGGAGCACCAGCCCGGACGTGAAGAGCTCGCCGACCGTGTCCACGCCAGGGCCGGCCACTACGGGCTGCCGCGCCGTGACGGCCTCGCGTTCTTCTTCCCCGGCCGGAACACCGTCGTCCTCAACATGACCCATATTCCGGCCCCGCTTGACCCGGTCGAGGCATCGGCGGCCCAGCTCGACGGCCGTGAACAGGCCGATCGCGTGGTGGAGTTCCTTCGCGCCGAGTTTCCGAAGGCATTCGGCGAGGCGAAGGTGCGTGCGTACGGCTTCCCGGGGCGGCGGCAGACCCGCTGGATCAAGGGGCTGCACCAACTGTCGCTGGACGAGGTGCGCTCCGGCACCCGCTTCGACGACGCGGTCGCCCGCACCTCCTGGCCCGTCGAACTGCACGATCGGGCCGACGGCTATGTGTGGGAGACCTTCGACGCCGACCACGTGCACTACGTGCCGCTGAGGTCGCTGCTCTCCCCGGACTGCGACAACCTCGTCGCCGCCGGACGCTGCGCCGACGGCGACGCCGCCGCACTCTCCAGCGTCCGTGTCATGGGGCCGTGCGCCGCCATGGGCGCGGGTGCCGCCCATGCCCTCGACCTGGCCGGTCGCGACGGCACCGTCCACGCCGTGGACCTCACCGCCCTGCGCGCCCGCCTCGCCCCCAATGTCGACCACTGAGGAGCCGCCACCATGACCGACCTGCGCAGCAACTACCCGCCGGGCAGCTCGCCGTGGGCGGTGCGTCGCGCCCAGTGGCGGGCGCTCGGCCTCACCGACGAGGACATGGCCAAACCGAAGATCGCCATCGTCAACTCGTCGTCGCAGCTTGCCACGTGCTACAGCCATCTCGACGACGTCGCCGCCGCCGCGAAGGAGGCCATCGCCGGAGCCGGCGGCATCGGGTTCGAGATCCGCACCGTCGCCCCCAGCGACTTCATCCACAGCGCGGGCGGCCGGGGCGGCTACATCCTCTCCGCTCGCGACCTGATCACCCATGACATCGAGGCCTCGGTCGAGGGCGCCCAGCTCGACGGCATGCTGTGCCTCGCGTCCTGCGACAAGACCGCCCCCGGCCAGTTGATGGCCGCCGCTCGCCTCGACCTGCCGACGGTGATCGTCGGCTGCGGCTACCAGCCCTGCGGAACCTTCGCGGGGCGCCACTGCGACATCGAGGACGTGTTCCTCGGGGCCGGACACTACGCCCAGGGCCGTATCGGACTCGACGAGCTGACCGGTATGAGCGAGAACGCCGTCGCCGGGCCGGGCGTCTGCGCGGGGATGGGTACCGCCAACTCCATGCACATCGCCTGCGAAGCGCTCGGCATGGCTCTGCCCGGCTCCACACCGGTCCTCGCCAACAGCGCTCGTATGTGGGCCGATGTACGGACGGCGGGCCGCCGCGTCGTCGGCCTTGTACACGAGGACCTGCGCCCGCGCTCCCTGCTCACCCGGGACGCCTTCATCAACGCCGTCACCGTCATGCTCGCCATCAGCGCCTCCATCAACTCCGTCAAGCATCTTCAGGCGGTCGCCGAAGAGGCCCGGACCGGCATCGACGTGTACGGCCTGTACGAACAGCTCGCCGACCGGATCCCCCTGCTGACAGCCGTCCGGCCCAACGGTCCCCATTCCATAGAGGAGTTCGAGGCGGCGGGTGGTGCGAGGGGCGTGATGCGGGAGCTGCGCGACGTGCTGTGCACCGACGCGCTGACCGTGACCGGCCGTACCCTCGGCGAGGAACTCGCCGCGCCCGACGGCGCCGGCCCACGCCCCGCCGCGGACACCGAGGTGATCCGCCCCCTCGACCGTCCGTTGGGCCGCGGGCCCACCATCGTCCTGGTCCGCGGCAGCCTCGCCCCGGCGACCGGCATCGTGAAACTCGCCGTTGACGAGGAACGCCCGGCGGTCTTCACCGGCCCGGCCGTGGTGTACGAGTCGCCGCAGGACGCCCTCGAAGGGCTGCGAGCCGGGGACGTCCGGCCCGGGCAGGTGCTGGTGCTGCGCGGCCTGGGGCCCAAGGGCACCCCCGGTATGGGCATGGCGTCCCGACCGGTGTTCGCCCTGGATGGTGCCGGGTTGACCGGGAAGGTGGCCGTTGTCACCGACGGGCAGCTCTCCGGCCTCGTCAACAAGGGCATCGTCGTCGGAGAGGTCTCCCCGGAAGCCGCCGATCAAGGACCGCTCGCCCTTGTCCGGGACGGCGACACCGTCTCCATCGACCTCGCCGCGCGCCGTGCCGATCTCCTCGTACCGGACGAGGAGTTGGCAGTCCGCGCCGCCGCGCCCGCGCGCACCTGGGACGCCGACGACAAGGGCGGCTGGCTCTCGGTGTACCGGCGCACCGTGCGCCCGCTCCAAGAGGGCGCCGTCCTCTCCCCGCGGACCAGCACGGAAGGAGAACGCCCCGCATGAAGCTCAGCGACGCCGACAAGGCGATGCTCGACGGCACGGAAGGACCGGCCGTCGCCGCTGCCATGGACCTCCTCGTCCGCTACGGCCGTGCCTTGGACGCGGAAGAACTCTGCGACGTCCGCAACGTCGCCGGCACCATGACCCAGCCCTCACCGGTCAAGGCCCGGCTCGTCCGGGAAGGCGGCTGGCACAAGGCGTACGCGGTCCTCAACCTCGACAGCGACGACGACTTCACCATTCCCGACATGAAGGTGCCCACCTGCCAGTTGCAGCAGAGCTTCGGGCCCGACGCGGAGGGCGTCGCCCCCTACCCGCCGGAGCTGGTCCAGATGCAAACGGACGCCGAGGCGTTCTACGGCCGTAAGGGCGTCAACATTCTCGCCACCTGCACCCCCTATCAGGTCGGCAACATCCCCGTGCGCGGTGAGCACATCGCGTGGATGGAGTCCTCGGCCGTCGTCTACGCCAACTCGGTGCTTGGCGCCCGCACCAACTGCGAGGGCACCGCCTCCACGGGCGCCGCCTCCCTCACCGGCCGTATCCCGTGCTGGGGCAACCACCACCCCGCCAACCGCGTCGGCACGCACCACATCGATGTGACGACACGGGTCGGCGGACCGCTCGACTGGGGCATGCTCGGCTACTTCGCGGGTGGCATCGTCCAGGAGCAACGCCCGGTCGTCACCGGAGGGCTGGCCCAGCCGGACCTGCTGGACCTGAAGCACTTCGGTGCGGCGGCCGCCTCATCGGGCGGCGTGGAGATCTACCACCTTCCGGGTATCACGCCCGAAGCGCCCACCCTGGAAGGCGCCTTCGGGGGGCACCCGGTACCCGAGGCGATCACCTACGGCGAGCGCGAGCGCAAGGCCGTCTACGACGACCTGAACTCCCAGGGAAGCTGCTCCGATGTCGACTTCGTCCTCCTCGGCTGCCCGCACGCCTCCCTCGACCAGGTCCGCGATACCGCCCGGCTCCTCGACGGGCGCCGCCTCGCCTCCGGCACCCAGTTGTGGCTGATGGTGCCGCGCGCCCTGCGCACGACCGCCGACCGCAACGGCTGGACGGGGACCATCGAGCGCGCCGGAGGCCGTGTCCTCACCGACTCGTGCCCGGCCATGTCCCGCTCCGCGCCCCCCGGCACGAAGGTCTTCGCCACCGACTCGGCGAAACAGGCTCACTATCTGCCCGCGATCCTCGGCATCGAAGCCTGGTTCGGCACGCTCGCGGAGTGTGTCGACGCCGCGGTCACCGGCCGATGGCGAGGAGGGCAGCGATGACCGCCCGACCGTCGGCCGAAGGAGAGCGTCCGGCGACTGTCGCCCCCGCCACACCGCTCACCCTCCACGGCCGCACCGTCGTCCCCGGCATCGCGGAGGGCGAGGCCCTCGTGTCCGCCGAGACCATCTCCGGCTGGGGCGGCATCGATCCGGCGCGCGGCGTCGTCATCGAACGCCGCCATCCGCTGTACGGCCAGTCCTTCGCCGGGAAAATCCTGGTCTTCCCCGGGGCCAAGGGGTCCTCCGGGTGGGCCGGGTTCTTCCAGGCCACCCGGCTGTCCGGCACCGCGCCCCTCGGCATGCTCTTCGTGGCGATGTCCTCCAAAGCCGCACTGGGCGCCGTGGTGACCCGCGTTCCCACCATGACCGGACTGGACCGCGACCCACTGACCGTGATCCGCACCGGCGATCAGGTTCGCATCGACGCCGACCACGGCACGGTCACCGTCCAGCCCGCCGACGCCGGACCTTGAGCACGACGCGCCTCATCCACCCCTCAACGACGAGGACTCGCCCATGAGAACCACACCACCGGTCATGGAACTCGCCCCAGTCACGGAGCGGCAGCGCGCGAGCCGCTCCTGGCTGCTGATGTACGGCGTCTGCTGCCTCATCACCTTCCTCGATGGCTTCGACTTCCAGATCCTGTCCTTCGCCGCCACCTACATCCGGCACGACTTCGACCTCACCGGCACCGAGATCGGCACCCTCGGTACGGTCGGCCTGTTCGGCACCATGATCGGCGCGCTGATCATGGGCTACCTCGCGGACCGGGTCGGCCGCCGTCCGACGATCCTGGCCTCGGTCGTCGGCTTCGGTGCCTTCATGATGGCCTTCGCCTACGCCGACACCTATGCCCATCTGTTCGCCCTGCGCTTCGTCTCGGGCCTCTTCCTCGGCGGCGTCCTGCCGCTGACCTGGGCGCTCGCCGCCGAGTACGCGCCCAAACGGTTCCGGGCCACCGGCGTCGCCATCACCATGGCCGGTTACACACTCGGCGGGGCGGCCGGTGGCCCCGTCTCCAACTGGCTGGTGCCCGAGCACGGCTGGCGCTCGGTATTCGTCCTCGGCGGTGCGTGTTCGCTGCTCGCCGTGGTGGCCGTGTGGTTCTTCGTGCCCGGGTCCGTGAAGTTCTTGGCGCTGCGCGCCCGACCTGGCAGCGACGAGAGGATCGCCCGCACTCTGCGCCGCCTCCAGCCGGGCCTGGCCATCGAGCCGGGCACGCGCTTCACCACCGGCGACCCCCAACAGGCCGCCGCGACCATGGGGTTCACGCCCGCATCCCTGTTCCGCGGCCCGTTGGCGGGCATCACCCCGCTGCTGTGGCTGGTCTACCTGCTCTCCTCGGCGCTGATCTACTTCATGGTCTTCTGGACCCCGATGATCAATGAACGGATGGGCTTCAGCGTGAGCGCCGCCGCGACCATAGCGGCCGCGGCCAGCGTCGCCGGGGCGATCGGTCAACTCGCCATCAGCCGGTTCGTCGACCGCAAGGGCGCCGGTACCATCCTGTGGATGCCGCTGTTCGCGGTGGCCTGCATGCTCACCCTGGGCCTGGGGGCACTCGCGCCCGTGGTGTACGCGGGGTTCGTCATCTGCGCCAAGATGTTCGTCAACGGTGGCCACGGCGGCATCACCAGTATCGCCGGCACGTTCTACCCGACCGCGATCCGTGCCAACGGAGCCGCCTGGGCATCGTCCGTGGCCAAGATCGGCGCGATGATCGGCCCCTGGCTCGGCGGCGTCCTGCTGGACACCGGCCTCGGCGCCCGCGGTGCCTTCGAGGTGTTCGCGATCTGCCCGGCGGTGATGGTTGTGCTCCTCATCGCCCTGGGGCGGGCCCAGCGTAGGCTCCCGGCCGACGCGGAGGGTGCACTGGTGAGGGAAACGCCGGATCCCGCCGACGCGGAGGCGCGTCCGGTGCCCCACAGATGACCGCGCGCGTCGGCATCGTTTGATGACAGACGGCCGGCGCGTCCAATGAACCCGTGCAATCCGGGGGTTCACGGCGGCTCGAGTCCGATCAGATCCGCTGGTGATTGATGACAGGGTTTGACGACAGCTAGGGTCCGATCCTCCGCACGGAAGGGGCCCCTCGGCGGCGAAGCTGGTCTACAAGCGGGTCTCGACCGACCAGCAGTCCACCGCCCGGCAAAACCTCGTCCTTCACGAGGCCGGCATCGAGGACCCGGTTGTCTTCGAGGAGGACGGCGGCACCTCCAGCCGCCTCCACCCCCTCCAGCGCCCGAAGCTCCGCGAACTGCTCACCTACGCGCGGCCGGGCGACACCGTCCACATCTCCGAGATGTTCCGCCTCGTCCGCGGCACCGGCCACATCCTCGATGTCCTCCACCGCGACCGCCTCGCCCTGCGCATCCACGACGGCGCGTTCTCCGCCATGGACCTCACCGCCCGCCACCCGCGCACCGGCGAGCGGCTGTCCACCGTGAAGTTCATGGTGCAGACCCTCGCCGCCGCCGGCGACCTTCAACGCGACCTCCAACGCGAGCTGACCTACGACGGACTGCGGGCCGCCGAAGCCCAGGGCAGCAAGGGCGGCCGCCGCCCCGCCGTCCCGGCCGACAAGACCGAGGCCGTCCGTACCGCCTACCTGGAGAGCCGATCCATCGCCGCTCTCGCCCGCGACCACGGCGTCAGCCGCGGCGCTATCCGCACCGCCGTCGCCGACCTCATGCCCGGCCACACCGCCATCGAGGAGGACGCCCCAGCCCCGGAGCTGCCGGTCATGGGCATCGACCCCGCCGGCAGCATCTACCGGTACACCAACAACGACGCCAGCGGCACCAACCCGTGGATCAAGATCCCCGGCGCCGCCACCGACATCGGCGCGGGCGCCGACGGCACCGCGTGGCACGTCAACAGCGCCGGCGACATCTACCGGTACACCGGCGACCAGCCGAGCTGATACCGGCTCTGTGCGAGCCCCTTGCCGGGACGGGCCGGGGGCCCGCACGGATGGCTTGGCCAGTACGCCCTGTACTTCAACTACTCAACCCGGGCGCCGACGTCGAAACCTCAGCAGTTCAGAGAAGTCACCAAACCGAAGCTGACAGCTCCACTCCAGACGGAACATGGGCCACCTCCTACGCCCCCCTGGGATGTCCCAGCGTAGTGTAGGGTCTCAAGATCCGTGTCCTAATCTCACAGTCGATGGCCGCCCGGTGGCAGATCGGACACGATTCTGAGAACGGCTGGTCAGTCCACTCACGCTCTGGAGACCGAGCGAGCAAGTAAGGCATCACACGATGATGATGCCAACTACACCGCCCACAATTGCTGTGATCAGGACGACATAGCTGACCGCCTTCACAGCGTTGGGATGCTTTAGCTTCCCGTCATATGAATCGGTGAGCGAAGCGATATAGATCTGTCCCATCACAATCAACAAGATCCCTACCACCACCGCCCCCGGAAGGCCGGCGAACCACCTGATCCAGGCTGGTGCTCCATGCCCTCTCGCAGTGATCAACGCAGCCACTTCAAGGAAGGTCAAGACGACCAGGTTGAATGTCTGGAAGTAGAGATCAATGTCGTACCAGACGGTTTGTGAAATGGATCCATCAATGCGCACCTGATGCTGGTGACGGGCTTCCACGACGATCGCCAGAATCACAACGGGGATCACCTGGGCCAGTACCGCAGCGAAATTTTCCTCGCTCATGCGGCGATATTGGCAGGCCAGTGGGATGGAAAGGCGGAGGTTGATCGGTGAGCTTCAGGCAGCCCGGCATGGCCACACTAATGGCTGAGCCTGCTGGATTTGAAGGCAGTTGCACGCAAGTACGGCTGCCTGGAGTAAGAGAGTCCAACGATCTTGGCAAACCAGGAGAGGCCATACCTCTGAGACTGATCCGTTGTCCTGGCGACTTGAGACAGCGGAACAACGAATGGTCAGAACGCACGCCCAGGCCGTGAACTCCCAGAACCTGCAATCACCCAGCTGTTGGGTCTTACGGCTGATGTCGTAATCGCACGAGCCGTGTCGTACCGATGTCGTATACGACATCGCCGTGAGACTAGCGCGTGGGTGGGTGTTGCTGCCCTGGGTGTGGTGCTCGTCGAGCTCCTGTTGGACTCGACGCGTTTCAGTGGTCCGTCCGTCTGTGGTGACGGATCTCGTTGCCGTTCCTCTGTGGGCTAATCAGCCACTCCATGGATTGGGCGGCGCACAGAGTCGGCGAGACGAGATATACGGAGGTACCAGTGAAGGCAATCGTCGCGACGGATCCGGCTGCGGAAGCAGCTGGGATCACACTCGCGGAGCGGCCTGAGCCGACGCCGGCGATCAACGACGTCGTCGTTGAAGTCCTTGCGTCGGGCTTCGTCCCCGCGGAGTGGGAGTGGCCCTCGACGTGGGTCGATCGCGCCGGTCGCGATCGAGCCCAGGCGATCATCGGCCACGAGTTCGCCGGAGTGGTCACCTCCCTCGGCTACGGCACGACGGGGCTCTCGCTGGGACAGCGGGTGTTCGGGATCACGGACTGGCACCGCGATGGAACTCTGGCCGAGTACGCGGCCGTGGAGGCACGCAACCTGGCGCCGCTGCCGGGAAACGTCGACTTCACGGTGGGTGCGAGCCTGCCGATCTCCGGCCTGACCGCGTGGCAAGGTCTGTTCCAGCACGGTCGTCTTCAGGCGGGGCAGAGCGTCCTCGCACACGGCGCCGCCGGCGCAGTCGGGTCTGTGGTTACGCAGCTCGCCCGGGAGTTCGGCGCCTACGTCATCGGTACCGGGCGGGCGGCGGACCGCCAGGCGGCGCTCGACTTCGGCGCGAACGAGTTCCTCGACCTCGCCACCGAGGATCTCGACGACATCGGCGGGGTCGACGTGGTCTTCGATGTCATCGGCGCTGACGTCCAAAGGCGCTCGGCGAGAATCATCCGGCCTGGCGGGACGCTGGTGTCGGTGGTCGGGCCTGTTGAGGCTCGCCCTGTCGACGGCTTGGCGGTCGACTTCGTCGTCGAGTCCGTTCCGAGTCAGCTGGTGGAGATCGTCGACCGGGTGCGGGACGGGCGCCTTCGCATGCACATCGGAACCGTCGCGGCCCTCGACGACGCCGTCCCTGCGCTCAACCCGACCGAGCGGCGCAAGGGCAAGACCGTCATTCGCGTGCACCCCTGAGCGTCCTGGGATGAGCCAACAGCGGTGGTGGGCTGGATGACCGCTGACCTGCCCGGTGTCGGACGAGGAAATGCCACGGACTTGAGACTGATCATGGTGACACGGCCGTAAGACAACCAAGAAAGCCCAGGTCGCAAAAGATCGACATGTCGGACGCGGCGAGACCCTACACGTAGACACGCCAACGGCAGAGTGCCCAGCTCAGACCGCTGCCGGCCTGATGCAGGTACTGGAGCCCGGCCCCTGCTGGGTGCGCTGGGGCGACCGGCGGGCGATGCCGCCCCCGTCGGCTTCAGGGCGTGGAGAGATGACGGGCATCGCAGGTGGTGCACGGGTTCGCTGCCCGGCCGGGTGAGCTCGCGCAGCGCCTGGTCGAGCGTGAGGTCCGTGCCACTGGTCGGTATCCAGCATGACTCGTGGTGGATGCCCCGGCGTCCGGGGCCGCCGGCGGGCGCGGGCAGATGCTGCACGCTCCACCGGCCGACCGGGGCGGCGGGGGAGGAGCGGGGTGGTCGGGCTGGCCGGTGTTTCCGCCGGGTCGGCACGGAGGAATAGTCGGTGCCCTCGATGGCGCTGATCAGGCGATCACGATCGAGCCGGGCTCGACCGTGATGCGGTTCGGCAGCCGTCCCGGCCTTTGGTGAAGGTTTTGGAAGGTCTACGCGCTCACGACGAAGAGGCCGTCGAGTTGCTGGCCATTCCGCAGGAACCACAGAAGGACGTAGCGCAGCCGTCCGAGTACATCGGCGCAGCACCCCGGAGATGATGAGGAGGAATCCCGTCTCCTGCTCCGTTTTGCCGCCCCCAGGGACCCGGCGATGGTCGCGGACTGGGTGAGCTTCAACGTGATCGACACCGAGCGGCAGGACTGGGCCCGCGGCTGGGCGAAACTCAAGGCGTTCACGGAGCGTGAGGGGCACGCCCGCGTTCCGTACGAGCACAAGGAGGGCGCGTTCCCACTGGGGACCTGGGTGGCTGAGCACGGGAAGCTCACCGCGGACAAGCTCCAGGCGCCGGCCGCGCTCGGGCTGGAGTGGGCCGCGTGACGGCATGATCGTTGTGCCCGCTCCGATTATTCGGAATGGGCTCGGTCAAGAAGCCACGGCCGACGTCGGTGCCTGAGGCTGGGATCGGACCGCAGCCTTCCTCCAGGGCGCTGCGGGATCTCCCAAGGTGTCGAGCATGAGTTGGCACCAGGTGATGGCTGTATTGGCAGCCAGTCGGGCGTGGCGGATTCCAAGGTTGGTGGGCGCGCTGGACTGGCCATGTCCAGTGCCTTATCCGCGGTTGCGCAGCTCCGCTACGCCCACGGCGATCGAGGCCACGCCACCAAGGATCTTCTTCACCGCGTCAGTGCCGTCCGGGCCGGGGCGGCGGCCGAGGCGTCGAGATGGAGCGCCTTCTGGGCCTCGACGAGGGCCGGCACCTTCGTGTGCTCGTCGAAGGTGATTCCCCGTTCCCGCAGTACCGTCTTCGCGGTCGCTTCGATCATCTGCTTGGCGCTTCCGATCGCGGCGGCTGGATCGTCCGCGATGGTGCGGCTGACCCGTTCCAGTTTCGCAAGGATGCCCGACGGGTCGGTCAGCTTCTCCAAGTACCCCGTGGTGACTGGCCAGCGCTGCCACGAGATCCGTCCACGCTCGTCTACGCTCAGGCTGTCGCGTTCCAGCTTGACGGTGACTTCCTCCAGCCAGTTGCCCTCCCAGCCGCTCTGTCGGTAGTAGCAGATGAAGTCTTCGAAAACGAGAAGAGCACGTGAGACTTGGGCGTAGTCCGTCCAATCGACCGCAGCGGCGTACGTCTCGAACGTGGTGCGGCGCACGCTGCTGTCGTCGTAGTTCAGTTCGTCCTCGGGAACGGGAGCGAATGTGGTTCTGCCACGCCTCGGCCACAAGGCGCACCGTCATGTCGGTCGCCGGCGAGCGGAACTCCTTGCGTGTGGCGCGACTGACGAGGTCTCTGCGGTACGACGACATGTTCAGACGATACGGCTCGCCGCTGACCTTGGAAGCCCAATTTCCCGGCTCCTGCCCCGCCTCCCCGTCAACCTCTGGGAGGTGGCCACTTCCGCGGCGGCTGTTGCACGAGCGGCAGAGCGTGCGCAGGTTCCCTATCCCGTGCCGACCTCCTGCCGACTGGTGCTGTATGTGATCGATGGTGAGGTCGTCTTCGGAACCGCATGCCAGACACCGGAAGCCGTCATGCCTGAGGACGGCTATCCCCGTGGTTTGGCGCGGCCGTTGGTCCACCAGCGGCAGCAGGATACGGCCCAGGTGCGCGCAGCGACTGCACAGCATGTGGTTATCCGACGTCACGGTCGACCCCCCTCTACAGCGAGCGGAAGGCCTGAGGCCGAGGACCCCCCCCGACCGTCGCAGGCCTCCAACTTGCCACTAGGCGCAGTGCACGTACCGAGCGGAAACGAAGATCCCCGACAGCGCCAGGTACTCACACTGACCTGACTGTTCTCCGGGCAGAGAAGCGATGAGATCGCCCGGCTCCGGGTGGGCTGCAGTCGATCACCATCCTCCCGGCCTGACTCAACGAGCCAGACCATCGAAGGGAGTCGACCTTGGGAGATCGAAGTGGTCCACTTTTGAGGTTTCGCCGACACACACCCACACGCCGACGCTGCGGCATCCACTGACGCTCGCTGGTCAACTCCTCTTCGGCGGGCGCAACAGGACGGCCGCCATGACGGCAGTGACGACCAGCCCGGCCGCGGCGATGGCCACCACGGTCGTAAAGCCGTGGTCGTACGCCTGTTGTGCCGCGCGCCGCAGCGCCTGCGCGGTCTGGGACGGAAGATGCTCGGTGAGGTCCGCGGCGTCCGCTAACGACTCCTCGGCCGTCGCCCGCCCGTCCGGGCCGAGCCCCGGTACCTGGGGCAGGCCGGTTCGGTACACGGCCGTCAGGACGGTGCCGAGGACGGCAACGCCGAGACCCGCGCCGAGTTCGAAAGCTGTCTCCTGGATGGCGGCCGCTTCCCCGGAGCGTTCCGGCTGCGCGGCGCTCATGATGGAATCGGCGCCCAGGGTCATCACGATGCCGGCGCCGTATCCCGCGCCCAGCAGCGGCACGACCAGCACCCCGTAGTAGGCGGTGTCGCCGACGGCGGCCATGGCGGCGAGAGCGGTGGCGAAGAGGGCGAGGGCCCCGGTGAGCGCCCACCGGTTGCCCCACCGGTTCGCGGCCCAGGGCGCCGTGACAGCGCCGATGGCGTTGGCGCCGGCCAGTGGCATCAGTGCGAGTCCGGCGCGCAGCGGTGAGTACTCGCCCACCTGCTGGAGCCACTGGGTGAGGAAGAACAGGAGGGCGACGTAAGAGCCGAAGCAGCCGATGACGCACAAGGTGGCGGTGGTGAAGCGGCGCTCGCGGAAGAGGGAGAAGTCCAGCAGCGGCTCGGCGATGCGCCGCTGACGGCGTACGAAGACGTAGAGCAGGACGCTTCCGGCGACGGCCGTGGTGACGATGACGCCGTTCACCCCGGCGTGCTCGCCAGCCTGTTTGAGGGCGTAGACCACGCCGGCCAGGCCGGTGACGGACAGCGCCACACTGGCCAGGTCCCAGCGGCGGGGAACGGGGTTTTGGGACTCGGGGATGACCCGGGCACCGACGGCCAGGATGACGACGATCACGGGGACATTGATCAGGAAGACCGCGCCCCAGCCCCACTTCGCGGTGACCAGACCGCCAGCCAGCGGACCGATCGTGGCGCCGACGCTGTGGGCGGCTGTCCAGATGCCGATGGCCACGGCCCGTTCGCGGTCGTCGGTGAAGACGACCCTGATGATCGCCACAGTGGACGCCATGATCATCGCCGCGCCGACTCCGAGCACGGCGCGCGCGGCGATCAGATGCGCCGTCGATGTCGAGAAGGCGGCCGCCGCCGACGCGAGGCCGAAGGTGACAAAGCCGCTGAGCACCATGCGGCGCCGGCCGATCCGGTCTCCGAGGGTGCCGCAGGTCACCAGCAGGGCCGCGAGCGTGAGCGAATACACGTCGACGATCCACAGCAGCCCGGCGGGAGAGGGCTTGAGCTCCCGGCTCATGCTGGGTACGGCGACGTGCAGCACGGTGAGGTCGATACCGCACAGCAGCAGGCTGCCCGACACCACGGCCAGTACCAGCCACCGCCGCCTCGGCGGGGCGGCCGCGGTCTCCCCATGCTCCGTCTCTTCGATTGCTCGCATCGGTGCGGGTGCCTCCTCGTTTGACATATTCTCAGTATCAGGATGTACCGACACGAACAACAAGTACGGTCTTTGCTATCCCCTAGTACCACGCTGTATACCAATGGAGGTCAGTCGTGCGTTCCAGCGTCGAAAACGCACCGGAACACTGCGCGATCGAGTTCGCCATGGAGATGCTCGGAGGGCGCTGGAAGCTTGCCATTCTCAAGCGGCTGGCCACGGACACCCATCGATTCGGTGAACTCAGGCGCGCACTGCCGGGCATCACCCAGCGCATGCTGACCCGCCAGTTACGGGAACTTGAAGCCGACGGCCTGGTGACGCGGACCGTATACCGCGAAGTGCCGCCGCGGGTCGAGTACGCGCTCACCGAGGTCGGGCACAGCCTGGACGCCATCACGGAGGAGTTGGACAAGTGGGGCCGCTGGTACCGCGAGACAGTGCGTCCCGAAGGCCCGTCCGGCCGTCGCCCACCCGCGTGACCTGGGCGACGGCCGGACGACGCGGCGTCACAGTGTCGTACACACCTCACTGTGGGACAAGCGGGGTCCGCGCGGCCGCTCCCCGGAGCACTCGGGCCGCCCGATGTTCACCACGAGCAGCGCCGACAGGTCGCCGGACGGGAAGAACTCCCGGTTGACGCCGTCCTCATCGAAGCCGCTCATGGGGCCGGCGGCAAGACTCGCAGCCCGTATGCCGATGATGAAATAGGCAGCCTGCAGGGTGCCGTTCAGCAACGCGGACCGTTCCCGTAGCGCGGGGTTCTCGGCCTAGAGATCCGCAGCTCCGGGAAATGTGGGGAACAACCTGGAAAGTTTGCCGTGGAATTCGTTGTCCACCGCCAGCAGAGCGGTCAGCGGTGCCCGCAGGGTTTTCTCCCGGTTGCTCCGCGAGAGATGAACAGCCAGCCGTGTACGGCTTTCCTGGGAGCGGAGCAGAAGAATCCTGAGAGGCTGCTGGTTGACAGCAGTCGGGCCGAAGCGGACCAGGTCGTACACAGCCCGGATCGTGTCGTCGGGGACCGGTTCGCTGGTGAAACGGTCCGCGGTACGCGCCTGCCGGAACAGCAGGTCCTGAGCGCTCGCATCCAGAACCAGCCGGGGCTTCGTGGTGCCGTTGAAGATGTAGTCGCGCTTGTCGTACCGGGTGGCCACGGCGCGGAACTGCTTCCACTTGTTCACGCACCGCTCGACCGCGTTGCGGCGACAGTACTGGGTCTTGTCGAAGGCCGGGGGCCGACCACCGGAGCGTCCGCGGCGCTTGCGGTGGGCCCGCTGGTCGTCGGGCTGTGCGATGGTGGCTTTGATACCGCGCCGTCGCAGGTAGTCGCGGTTGTCGCGGCTGGAGTACGCCTTGTCGCCGCGCACCCGGTCCGGCCGGCTGCGCGGGCGGCCCGGGCCGCGGTGCCGGATGCGTAAGCCGTTCAGCACCGGGGCGAACATCGGGCTGTCACCGCGCTGACCCGGCGAGGTCAGCCAGTGCAGCGGGCGGGCCCGGTCGTCGGAGAGCAGACGCACTTTGCTGGTCAGCCCGCCCCGCGAGCGTCCCAACGCCTCACACCCATCTGCCTCCTCACGGGCCCCGCCCCCTTTTGCGGGTGGTCGGCCGGAGGCTTGCGGGGTGCCCCGGCCGCGTGCTGATGCGCCCGGCAGGAGGTCGAGTCGATGTTCACGGTCCACTCCTGCCGGGACACCTGGCGGGTGAGCGCCCCATCCGGGTCACCTTCATCTGCCTCGATCTGCAACTCCTGAAGGATGACCTGCCAGGTGCCGTCGGCCGACCAGCGCCGGTGACGCTCGTAGACGGTCTGCCAGGGACCGTACCAATCCGGCAGATCCAGCCAGGGCACCCCAGTCCGGGCCCGGAAAAGCCCCCCGTTGATCACTCTGCGGTGATCGCCCACTGCCCGCCCGGCTTGCCGTTGCCGGGCAGCAGGGGTTCGATCGTCTGCCACTGCGCGTCCGTGAGCTCGTGTCGCCGCACCATACGGGCGTCCTGCCCGACCAACCACGAGATCCACCCAGTCCACCAAGAGCCATCAGAAACGCCCTAGCCGACTGGGTCGCCAGAAGGCCTCAAGGACGCAGGATCATCGGGACGATGGGCTGGGCGTGATCGCCGGCGTCGCGTGCACTGACGACACCGGCGCGCTGGACCCCCGGTCGTCGCAGCGCCTGGCCGCCAGTGTGTCGAGCGCGGTCTCCTGGTGTGTGTGCCTTCCACACTCGGCGGCGCCATGCTCAAGATCATGCCGCCGGTCACGACGTCCGAATCCGAGCTCGCTGAAGCGCTGGCTGTCTTCAACGCGGCCACTGATGCTGTCTGACTCGCCTGACGTCGCAACGTGGCGGCGTCTGACCGCAGGCCGACGGGCTCTGCTCGCCTTGGCTCACCTGCGGTGCGGCGATACCTATGCCCAGCTCGCCGCCGGGTTCCGCATCGGCATCGCGACCGTCTACCGCTACGTACGCGAGGCCATCGACGTCCTGGCCGCCCTCGCACCGGCCCTGACCGAGGCGATGGACACCATCCGGACCAAGGCGTTCGTGATCCTGGACGGCACTCTCCTGCCGATCGACCGGATCGCCGTCGACACCCCGTACTACTCCGGGAAACACAAGCGCCACGGCATGAACGTCCAGGTCCTCACCGATCCGTTCGGCCGGCTGCTGTGGGCGTCCCCCGCCCTGCCCGGATCCACCCACGATCTGACCGCCGCACGCACCCACGGGATCACAGACGCGCTTGCCGCGGCCGACCTGAAGTGCTGGGCGGACAAGGCGTACCAAGGCGCCGGCCACCCCGCCCGCGTCCCGTTCCGCGGCCGTCGGCTCAAGCGATGGAAGCGCCGACACAACAGCAGTCACACCAAGATCCGCTGCCTGGCCGAGCAGGCCATCGCAGTCCTGAAGAGCTGGCGACTCCTACGGAAGCTCCGCTGCAGTACCAACCGCATCACCGCGATCGTCCAGGCCGTACTCGTCCTCCATCACGCGTAGCGTGAGGTTGGAAAAGGCTCCAGGTCGTCCTGGAAGACGGCTAATGGTGGAGTCGGGTATTGGAACTCCCGGAATGCCTCTGACTGAAGGGGCATAGGCCCCGAAAAAAGAGGGCTGAGCCGGACGTCTCCCGACCTACGATGCGGCCCATGACGATCACGTATGAGTGGCGCGGCGACTTCGACAACGCTGCCGTCAACGCGCTCCACGCGGAGGCGTTCGGTCACGCCCAGATGCCCATCGATTGGCAGACACAAGTGCACCGTCACAGCCTCGGCTGGGTCTGTGCCCGAGAAGACGGCAGGCTCGTAGGGTTTGTCAACGTCGCCTGGGACGGTGGCGTCCATGCCTTCGTTCTCGACACGATGGTCGCTCAGGGCATGCGCAAGACCGGTGTCGGGACCGAACTCGTGACGACCGCAGCGCAGGGCGCCCGTGCAGCGGACTGCGAATGGCTCCACGTTGACTTTGAAGAGCATCTGCGTCCCTTCTACTTCGACGCGTGCGGCTTCAGACCGACGGACGCAGGGCTCATCCCCCTGCGCTAGGGTCCGTCTTCAAAGATCATCCGGGTGGTGGATCATGGTGTCGTGGTACGTCGTCATGAACTCACTGACCAGGAGTGGGAGTTACTCGCTCCGTTGATACCCCGGGCCGCGATGGGGCGGCCTCGGGTGGAGGACCGGCAGGTCATCAACGGGATATTCTATAAGATCCGCACCGGGATCTCCTGGCGTGACCTGCCGGAACGCTACGGGCCGTGGAAGACCGTGTACCCCCGCTTCCGCCGCTACGCCCTCGACGGGGTGTTTACCCAAGCCCTGCAGCCGATCCAAGCTCACGCCGACGCGGCCGGCGACATCGACTGGCTGGTCCAGATCGACTCCACCATCGTCCGCGCCCAGCAGCATGCCGCCGCCACCGGCCGAAAAGGGGGCGGCATCGGCAGGACGAACCGGACGATCACGCCCTCGGTCGATCCCGAGGCGGGCTGACCACCAAGACAGCAAGGGCCGCCCACTCGCGATCCTCGTGACGCCCGGCCAACGCCACGACAGTGTCTGCGCACGCCCTCTGCTGGAACGGATCCGTGTTCCCCGCACCGGCCTGGGCCGACCTCGGTGCAGGCCCACCAGGTCATCGCAGACAAGGCTTACAGCTCCCGCGGCTTCCGCGCCTACCTGCGAAGACGCGGCATCGCACACACCATCCCGGAGAAGACCGATCAGCAGCGCCACCGGCGGAACCGGGGCCGCCGAGGCGGCAGACCACCCGGGTTCGGCCAAGAGGCCTACCGTCGGCGCAACATCGTCGAGCGCTGCTTCAACCGGCTCAAGGGCTTCCGCGGGATCGCCACCAGATACGAGAAGACCGCCACTTCCTACGAAGCGGCGGTCACCCTCGCATCGTTCCTGCTCTGGGCAAGATCCGTTTGAAGACGGACCCTAGTGGCGGGGCGATGTGCCGGTTTGGACCAGGGCTCGTGCCAGGTCGGTGCTCTCCGGAAGGCTGTCGAGCGAGAGGGGCTGCGTGGCGACAGCACCCTCATGCAGCACGAGGAGTTGGGTAGCGAGGGTGGCCGGGTGTGAGCAGCCCGCTGTGGTGGCGAGTTCCTTGAACAGGTTCAGCAGCCAGAGCTTCTGGTTCGCGGCGATGCGGTGTGCGGGATGCGAGGAGTCCGGGAGTTCGGCGAGTGCGTTGATGAAGGCGCATCCGCGGGTGTTGGTTTCGCTCCAGGTCCGCAGTGCCTCGAAGGGCGCGGTGACGGCCTCGGCGGGGGTGTCGCTGGCGTCGACGACGGCACGGACGAGTGACCGCCAGCGTTGGTCGCGCTCCGTGAGATAAGTCGCCACGAGGTGGTCTTTCGAACCGAACTGGTTGTACAGGGTCCGCTTGGTTACTCCTGAGTGCTTCGCGATCAGATCTACGCCGACCGCTGTGATTCCGCGGTTGTAGAACAACTCCTCTGCGGCCGCCACGATGCGGCGGCCGGCCGGCGTCGTAGGTCGCGCTTCCTGCACTGCGGGTCCCTTCACTGATCGGTGTACGGTGGGGGATGTTCACAGATCAGTATACCTGCGAGGAGGTTCAAGCGATGGGTGTGTCCGATTTCATGCGAGCGGTGCGCATCACCAGGCACGGAGGACCGGAGGTCCTTGAGCTGACGGAGGTCGCCGTCCCCGCCCCTCGGGCAGGGGAGGTGCTGGTCCGGGTCAGCGCAGTAGCGCTGAACAACACCGACCTGTGGACTCGGGAGGGCGCCTACGGCCGTCCGGGAGACCCGAAGGCGATGTCGGGCTGGCGCGGCCCGATCGACTTCCCGCGTATCCAGGGCGCCGACGTGGCCGGCCGCGTCGTGGCCGTCGGGAACGGAGTGGAGGGGGGCCTCGTCGGACGCCGAGTGGTCGTCGACCCCGCGATCTACGACACCGAAGCGCCGGACGCCAACCCGGTGGGCCTGATGGGGAGCGAACGCGACGGCGGATACGCCGAGTACGTGACAGCGCCGGTAGAGCGTGTACATGACGTGACGGAATCGCCGCTCACGGACGACCAGCTCGCGACGTTGCCGACCGCCTACGGCACGGCGCTGGGCATGATCGAGCGAGGCCGGCTGCGGAAGGGGGAAACCGCCCTGGTCTCGGGAGCGTCCGGCGGCGTCGGCCTCGCGCTGATGCAGATCGCCCGTGCGCGCGGCGCAAGGGTGCTCGCCATCAGCAGCGGACCCAAGATCGATGCGGTGCGCGCAGCAGGCGCGCACGAAGTCATCGACCGCGCAGGAGACGTCGCCGAGCAGATCCGCACCGCCGCCCCGGAGGGCATCGACGTCGCACTCGACGTCGTGGCCGGCGAACTGGTCAGCGAGGGGCTGCCGCTACTGCGCGAAGGGGGCCGGTGGGTCATCGCCGGCGCACTCGGTGGCTACGACGTGACGTTCGATGTGCGCCGCCTCTACCTGCACAACGCCCAGGTCATCGGGTCCGCGATGCACACGCCCACACACTTCGACCTCCTCATGAAGTTGGCCCGTCGGGCCGAGGTCCAGCCCGTCATCGCCGCGACCTTCCCACTGAACCAGGCTGCTCAGGCGCAGGAAGAACTCTCCCGCAGGGGGCACGTGGGAAAGATCGTCATGCACCCCTGAGCTCCATCCGACGGATCACGGGCGGAGCCATAAGCGGACCGCCCCTGCTCGCCGACACCTGCGAGATGTGCGGGTCGCACGACGGTGTCGAAGTGCACCATATTCGGCACCTCAAAGGCCTGACCGTCCGGGGGCAGGCCCTCAAGCCCGCCTGGGCCCAGGTGATGGCCGCCCGCCGTCGGAAAACCCTGGTCGTCTGCCGCGTCTGCCACGAGGACATCCACTACGGTGCGAGTCGCTCACGGCAGAACTCATGAGAAGAAAGGGCGCTGGAGAGCCGGATGCGGTTACAAGCCGCAACCTGGCCACCAACCTGCCCCGCCCCGGCTCACCCCGCGCGCAGCAGAGCCGGCACTGCGGCGGCCGGCAGTGCATGGGCTCGGGTCTCCAAGGCAGCGATCTTCAGGCCGTCGTGACCTGTCGGCCGACTCGGGCTGCGGCTCGCGGGAACAAAGGCAGCGCATTGCGGCCGATGGCTTCGAGTTGATCACGGGGTAGCCCGGTGAAGTCCGCCACGGCGTGCCGGTTGGTTTCCAGCGTGTGCTCCGTGCTGCAAGGAACGCCGGAGTCCGAGCCGTACACGATGTGCTCGGGTGATGTCATGGCCAGGGCTGGTGCGAGGGTGTGGATGGTGCCGGTGGCGGCGGTGTCCAGATACAGCCGGGCGAGGTGGTCCCGTATCTCGCTCTGGGTGAGTCCGTTCGGGTTCGGCACCCATGCCTCGGTGCCCAGCAGATGCAGGCGGCCGGACAAGGCAGGCAGCGCACCGCCGCAGTGCGCAACGATCAGCCGCATGTTCGGGAACCTGCGGAAGATGCCCGCGTAGAGCATGTCGATGACCGTACGGGCGGTTTCGAAGGCGACTTCCAGCAAGGGGCTGGGCCGCCCCATGGACGCCGCGGCGTAGGCGTCCGGGTGGGCGAACACGGTCGAACCTCGGCGATCGAGTTCGGCCCAGACCGGTTCCAGACTTGCATCGCCCAGGTAGACCCCGTTGTAGTGGCAGGTCACCGCGAACCCGTCCGCGTGCAGTTCGCTGGAGGCCCGCTCGATTTCGGCGAGGGCGACGGCAGGGTCGTCGGTGGGCAGGGCCGCGAGCAGACCGAACCTCGCCGGATGGTCCGCCACGACCGACGCTCCGTAGTCGTTGGACGCCCGAAGGGCGTCCGGAGTCTTGGGGACGTTGCTCAACAACTGCATCGCGACACCCGCGCGATCCATGTAGTCCAGCGTCCCGTCGACCGTCCATTGGTAGGGCTCCGGCGCAAGGAACTGCGCTTCACGCATCGCATGCCAGCGCGCTTCGCGTTCCTCGGGCGTGGTGGGTGGGGTGAAATGGGCGTGCACGTCGATCACATCAGGGATCATCACCGTCAGGTCCTTACTTCCACAGGGTCGCCAATGCCGGGCCAACCGCCCCCGCTGCATCAACAGTGCATCGAGGGTCGCAGTGAAGGAAGCACATACCTTCCATGGTGCATATAGGCCGGCTCTATGGCACGGCGGACGACGGCTCGGTCCCCGAGCAGCACTGAGACCGCCGGCGGTTGGCTCCATGGTGGCGGGCTCGGCGACCGAACCGCAGCCCCAAGGGGTGCCCCCAGGCCCCCGGCCCCGAGGCCGCGCCACCGGTCACCGCCAGAAGCGCCGCGGCCGGGCGGAAGTGCGCGTGGCGTGCGGTGTCGCGGGGCGAGAGAACCCCGCCGGTGGTGCAGACCCTGAGCACGTCGGCTCCGGCCCGGATGACCTCGCGGGCCCGTTTGCGCATCTCCTCCGGACCGTCCACAGCACCCTCCGGCCGACCCGGGGCGCGGCGAAGGACGCGACGTAGGTCCCGGAAGGCGACCAGCCGTCGTTGTGCTCGCCGGTCTGACTGAGGATCGTGATCGCGATGCGCAGCCGGGCCCTCGATCAGCCCGTCCTCCACGGCTTGGCGGACGCCGAGGTCGGCACCGCCGGCGTCGAGCACGGTGGTGATGCCGCAGTCCAGAGTGGCGGCGAGGTTGCGTACCACTTCGAAGTAGCCGTAGGAGAAGGCCAATTCAAGCTTTGCACAGATCAGCCAATTCAATCCCTGTGCAGTTGGCTCACATCGACGGCGTGGGCACGTACCAGCGCAGGTGATGTGGGTCGAGTCCGAGGTCAGTGTGCTGGGCAAGGTGGTGTGCGTCGTGGTAGCGGACGCCGGCCTCGGCGAGCAGCCGTCCGCCGTTGTAACCGTCGCCCGCCGGACGTGCCAGGTGCGGGTACTGCTGGGCATCCTCATAGGTGGCCAGGACGGCCAGCAGCAGGTTGTCGGTACCGGGATCGTGGCGACCACGCTGCTTGGCCTGCGCGATCGTTTCGAGTCCCGCCCAGACGACCGGCGCCTGGGCGTAGTTGGGCCGCGCCCGTGAGAACAGCCACATCGCCCATTGCCGCCAGCCATATGTGCGGTACTTGATGCGCCCGAGCGTCGCGGGGGCGTCGCAGTTCGGCGTCGACCCGGTATTCGGCGGCCCCCAGGAGGATCCTCGCGGTGATCAGGGACCCCTCGCCCTGGACGAAGCCGGTGCAGGTGGCGATGACACCCCAGCACATCATGAGGCAGGGCCAGCCAGCGGCGGGGGCCGAACCGGTGCAGGGCCAGGTTGCTGGGTATCTGGAGGGCGATGTAGCCGGCGGAGAAGATGCTGGTGGCGAAGCCGAAGGCGGCGCCGCTCAACCCGAGGTCGGTGTTCATGGTCAGGGCTGCGGTACCCATGTTGACGCGGTCCAGGAAGGCAGCCGTGTACATGAGCAGCACCAGGGGCACAAGGCGCCAGGTGACCTTGCGCAGCGCGCGCCGCGGCACTGCCTCGATGGTGGCCGGCGCCTCCGCTCCCTTTGCCATCGCTCACTCCCTCTCGGTCAAAGAGGTGTCGAGGACCTCGGTGGACGGACTCCAGCGGGACACCTCGCTCAGCCCGGAGGGCAGGCGCAGGCTCTTGCTGTAGCCGAATTCGTGGAGTGTCTCCAGGGCATGCTCACGGCCGTAGCCACTGTGGCCGACGCCGCCGAAGGGCGTTCCGGTGAATGCACGGTTGTAGTTGTTGATGAAGACCATCCCGGCGGCGATCCTGCGGCTGACGCGCAGGGCGCGCTCGGAGTCGCGGGTGAAGACGCCGGCGACCAGTCCGAAGTCGGTGGCGTTGGCGATGTTGACCGCTTCGTCTTCGTCGTCGAAGGGGATGACGGCCACGACCGGGCCGAAGATCTCTTCGCTGGCGATGCGCATGTCGCGCGTCACGTCCGTGAACAGGGTGGGACGCACGTAGTAGCCACCGGCGAGTGCCGGGTCAGTGGGCAGGTCGGCCTGGGCCGCGAGCGTGGCGCCTTCGGCGATCCCGATGCTGATGTAGTCCTGGACGCGCCTGCGCTGGGCCTCGGTCACCAGCGGACCCACGTGGGTGGAGTGGTCAGCGCCGTTGCCGACGCGCAGCCGGGTCACGGCCTGGGCGAGGCGCCGGGCGACCTCGTCGTGGATGCTGCGCTGTACCAGCACGCGAGAGGCCGCGGTGCAGGCTTCGCCCTGGTTGAAGTAGCCGCCTTCGACGGCCCAGCGCAGGGCGGAGTCGAGGTCGGCGTCCTCGAAGATGACGAAGGGGTTCTTTCCGCCGAGCTCCATCAGGGTCGGGGTGAGGTTGTCGGCGGCCGTCTTCAGCACGGCGGAGCCGGTGGTGGGGGCGCCGGTGAAGGAGATCTTGCCCACGAGCTTGTGGCCCGCCAGGTGGGCACCGACCTTGCCCAGACCGGGAAGGATGTGGATGACGTCGTCCGGGAGGACCGACTGGGCGATCTCCATCACGCGCATCACCGACAGAGGGGCCTGCTCCGGGGGCTTGATGACGACGGCGTTGCCTGCCGCAAGGGCGGGAGCGAGCTTGCCGGCCGTGTGCAGCGGCGGCCAGTTGAACGGCACGATAGCCGCGATGACGCCGTACGGCTCCAAGGTGGTGACGTCGAGCGTGCTGCCCGCGTCGCGCACTTGGTTGGGCATCACTTCGCACAGGCTCGCGAAGAGTTCGAAGATGGCGATGCATGCCTCGAGATCGAAGCCACGGGCCTGGGTGAACGGCTTGCCGTTGTCACTGGACTCCAGCGCGGCGATCTCGTCCGCGTGCTCACGGATGGCCTGGGCCACCTTGTTCAACCAGCGGCCCCGCTCGCGGGGAGCGCGCGCCTTCCAGGCGAAGTGGGCGTCGTGGGCCGTGGTGACGGCCTGATCGACCTCCTTCTGGCCGGCTCCCTGGATGGTGACGATCGGGCTGCCGGTCGCGGGGTTGTCGACGATGAAGCGGTCTGCTTCGTCGTCGGACGACCACCGGGTGCGGAGGATTTCCGCCGGGTCGAAAGCGGTTGACATGGCGGTCTCTTTCATTCGGGTCCATTCGGATTCATTCGGAGTTACGTGCAGCCGCGGAGGTTCACGGCTGCGTGGGAAGGAGGGCCTCGCGGGCCTGGCCGATGCCGGCGACGGGCCGGTCCAGGGACTGGGCCAGGCGTACGGCGCGCTGGACCAAGGGCCTGTTGTCCGGGGCCAGTTCGCCTTTGCGCAGATGGAGGGTGTCCTCCAGGCCCGCGCGGGCGTTGCCGCCCAGGGCCAGGCCGATCCCGGTGAGGGCCAGGTTGTGTCGGCCGATGGCGATGACCTGCCAGACGGCGTCCTCGGGCAGGCGCTGGGCCAGCAGGATCAGGTTGGCGGGGGTGGCGGCCATGCCTCCGCGGACGCCGAGGACGATGCTGAACTGAAGGCGTCCGGTGAGCAGTCCCTTGTCGCGCAGTCGCAGACAGGCATCCAGGTGGCCGGTGTCGTAGATCTCCAGTTCCGGCTTGACACCCAGTTCCTGCATGCGGGCGGCGAGGCGCTCCACTCCGGCAGGCGGATTGCGGAACTCCCCGGCGCCGAAGGACATGCTGCACGGATTGAGGGTGGCCATCTCCGGGCGCAGCTCGACCAGGCCGGCACGTTCCTCGAACGGAACGCTCAGACCGACACCGGTGGACAGATGGATGAGGATCGGGCAGCGTTCCCGGATGAGTTCCATGGTCCGGCGGGCGACGGACAGATCCGCGGTGGGCCGGTCCTGATCGTCACGCAGGTGGAGGTGGGCGACCGAAGCACCGTCCGCGTAGGCCCGGTGAACGGCTTCGGCGATCTCCTCGGGCTGGGTGGGCAGTGCCGGATGGTCGGCCTTGGTGGCGGTGGGGCCGGTCGGCGCGACGGTGATGACGGCGCTCACAGCGTGCTCCTTTCCGCGGCCGACCGCGGTATCAGGTCCAGCTCGGCGGCGTTGGCGAAGGCGATCCGCGTGGTCTGGTACGCACTCAACCGGGCGGCGTGCAGGCGGTCGAGGGGATCGGTCACACCCATGTCGAAGGGGTAGTCCGAGCCCAGCAGCACCCGCTCCGCACCCGCTGCGGCCACCAGGTTGCGCAGGTCCTGGGCGGTGTAGACGAGGGAGTCGAACCACAGGCGCTCCAGATAGGCGCTGGGAAGCTGAGCGCAGGACCGGGCTTCGGCGCGATGCAGCCACGCGTGGTCGGCGCGGCCCAGGACGGTCGGCAGATAGCCCCCGCCGTGGGCCGCGATCACCCGCAGACGTGGAAAGCGGTCCAGGACCCCGCCGAAGATCAGATGGGACAGGGCCACCGCGTGTTCGACGGGCTGTCCCACGGAGTTGGACAGGTACCAGCGGTTCAGGCGTTCATCCAGGGTGCACCCCCACGGGTGCAGGAAGACGACCGCCCCGAGTTCTTCCGCCCGCCGCCACAGCGGGTCCAGACGCGGGTCCGAAAGCTCCACGGAGGCGCGCGTATGCGCGTCCCAGGCGTGGGAGGGTATCTGGATGCCGCGCAGGCCGCAGGCGACAATGGCGTGTTCCAAGCACTCCTCGGCCAGCTCCGGGTGCTGCAACGGCACCGCGCCCAGACCGACCAGCCGCTCCGGCTCCTGTGCGCAGTGCCGCGCGACACCTTCGTCGGTGGCCTGCGCAACCTCCACGGCCAGTGCGGCCGGGGTCCAGGTGTGGTACTGGGTCGGCACCACGGACACGACTTGAACGCCGATTCCGGAGGGGTCCATCGCAGCCAGCCGCTCGCCGACGTCGGTGAGCCGCGGCCGGCGCTCGGCGAAGGCTTTTTCACTCACCGCGGCGGACTCCAGGCCGGACCGCAACAATTCCAGATCCGTGAAAGCGAGGAATCCGGGATGGCTTTCCACCAGGTCGTGAACTTCGGGAAGCCATACGTGGGCGTGCACATCCGTTGCGGACGTGCGGCTCGTATTGACCATCAAACAGGCCTCTCATATCGGTAACGACACGAAAGAGTCTGAATCGCCCAGCAGTCCAAAGGAAGCCTGTTCTTCCGATGGAGGGTATAGATGCGCTCTATTCCGGATCCATGAGCTCTCGTGCAATGTCACGCAACGTGTCGCGCAGCCACCTGTGTCCGCTGTCACTGTCGTACATCGGGTGCCACCAGAAAGCCTCGATCAGCGGAACGGCATCGAAAGGACATTCCAGTACCCGCACCCGCAAAGCATCGGCAAGGGGCGCCACCAGTCGCTCCTGGACCAACGCGATGCCCTGGGTGGCGCGCACCAGTTGGGGCATGGCCAGGAAGGAATCGGCGATTCCGCACACGCGCGGTGTGACGCCCAGCAATTCCATCTGGCGCCACGCCGGCGCGCGGCCCAAGGGATCGTGGAACGTCGTCACCCAGAGCAGCGCGTCCAGGTCCTCCATGGTCAGCTCTTCCCCGACCAGCGGGTTGTCGGCCGCGACCACGCACATCCAGCGGTCGCGATGCAGGTCGATCTGCCGGGGCAGATCGATGTAACCGTGGGGCATGAGCACCCCGTCGAGGGTGCGGTAGAAGTCAGGGTTGCGGCTGAGTGCTTCGGGTGTGACCGGCTCGAAGCGTACGCAGGCACCCGGAGCCTGTTCCTGCAGGCGTGCCACCAGCGCCGCGCCGACCACGCTGATGCCGTAGTCGGAGGAGACGACGGTGAACACCCGGTCGGAGGTGGCCGGGTCGAACTCCGACTGGGCCGCGAAGACCCGCTCGACGGCGGACACGGCCATGGCCACCAGCGGACGCAGTTGCTCGGCGAACGGCGTGAGCTGGTAGTGGTTGCCGACCCGCGTCAGCAGTTCGTCGGAGAAGTGCCGGCGCAGCCGGGCCAGCGCCGCGGACAGCGTGGGCTGGGTGCGGCCGAGCCGCCGTGCGGCGCCGGTGACCGACCGCTCACTCAGCAGGGCGTACAGGGCGTGAATGTGGCCGATGTCCAGACCATGCAGGTGTGCGGCCCCTGCCGGCTCCTTCGCCTCCATGAGGACCTTCTATCGTGCCGGAGGATGGGGTGGGATCAGCGGGCCGCTGTGCTGGACGGGAATGCCGCCGCGTAACCGGTGTCCCGGTCAGGCCAGGCACGTCAGGGGCCGGCCGCCGTTGAAGGTGACCATGTCGTGCAAGGCTGCCCGGACGTCGAGCGAAGCGCCCATCGGGCTACCGTCGAGCTCGGCATAGGCGCGGTGGAGATTGCCCACCAGGCGTTCACTGTCGCTGAGGGCGGCGAACCGGCCCAGTTCGGCTCCACGGGCCGCTTGCAGAGGTGTCAGCCCCGCAGCGTGGGCGCGTTGAGCCACTTCCTGCACAAAGCGCAGGTAGTCCAGCACCTCGTCGATGATCTCCGGGCCACCGACCGGACCGTGGCCCGGCACGATCACTTCGGCGTCGAACTGCTTCAGCCTGCCCACCACGGCCAGGGCCCCGCGCAGGGAACCGGCCAGCAGGAACGGCGTGCCGCCATTGAACAGCAGGTCCCCGGCAAAGAGAACCTTGCGCTCCGGGATCCACACCACGGCGTCGTTGGTCGTGTGAGCGGGCATGCCCAGATGCCGCACCTCGCACAGCAGGTCGTCGGCGTAGACGTTCACGCTGTCAGTAAACGTGACGAAGGGCGGGGCCAGGTGGATCGTGCCCCATTCCCGCTCGCCCCAGGCCCCGCTGCCGGCGACCGGGGCCGTATGGGGCAGGCCCTCGGTGATCAACGCTTTGCGGCAGGCATCGTGCGCAATGACGGTCGCGTCCCTGAAGACGAAATTTCCGTGTGTGTGGTCACCGTGATGGTGAGTGTTGATGAGCGTTCTCACTGGCTTTTTGGTGACGTTGTCAATCGTGCTCAGCAGTCTCCTGCTGCGTTTTTCCGTCGCACAGGAGTCGATCGCGACAACCCGGTCATCGGCGACAACGAAGCCAGTATTATTGATCCACCAGGTCCCATCCGGCTGAACGTAGGCGAATACGCCGTCGCTGATTTCGGACAGTTCTGCGTCACCCACATCAGCGCGGTTGTCCACTACTGGGCTATTGCTCATGGCGACTCTCTCATGCGGCTTGTCAGGAAGACGCGTCTGTCGGTACTCGCCGTGCAGCATCCGGCATTCACGTTCCGAAGCGAAAGTGCATCCCGGTGGCGAAGGCGGGGCTTGCAGTGCCGTGCACAGCACTGCGATGGACACCGGAGCCCTTGCCACGTCGATTCAGCAGAGATTCTGGCAGCGCCGACGCACTGAGGGAACCCTATAACGTCGATGACCTCCATCGATGGCATCGATGCTCGATTGCCGCATGTCTGGCGGGCCGGCCGGGTGGGCGACTCGCAGCCATGTCGATGATCCGCGTCGCCAAGGACAAGCTCCTTGAACTCTGGCGCGGCTTAGTACTCCAGCAGCGTTTCGCTATCTGGCCTGGTCAGAGGCGTTGTCGGGAGTGTAGTGGGCTGGTGGTGTGTCAGGGGCGGTCTTGCCGGACCGCCCCTCCTACGAGTGGAGTCGTCGGCGGTAGTGGCAGGGGCGGGCGACGGCCTGGCGCCTGCGGCGCCAGCGTGACCAGTTCAGCATGTGCGCGCGAAGCGGCCGGTCGGATCGGCGGTTCGCGGCGAGGCGAGGTGCCAGGAGCCGCCGGACTTCTGCCACGGTGAGCGGAGTTCAGGGGGCCGGAAGCGTTTCTGCGCTCCCCTTTGCTCCCGCGTCGGCCGCCATGGCCGCGAGGTAGGCGTGGGCAAGCATGGCCAGGGTGATGTGCCGGTGCCAGCCGATGTAACGGCGGACCTCGTACTGGTCCAGGCCGCACTCGTTCTTCGCGGCCTGGACCAGTACTCCTCGGTCTGCCGGCGCATCCCGGCGATCCGCACCAGGTCGGACACCGCGGCCTCCCGTGGGGCGTAGGCGAGGAAATACGCGATCTCCTCGGGTTTGCTGAGGCTGCGGCGGGCCAGTGCCCACCGCCGGCGGATGGGAACCTCGCCCTGGTAGTCGAACTCGGCCACCGTGGGCAACTCCAGTGCCGCCCAGTGGTAGAGCCGCGGTCCCTTGGCCCCGTCACCGCACGAGATCGGCTCCCATGCCTCCACGGGAGCCTGAGCGAAGAGGTGGTCGATGCGCGGGCCGAAGACCTGCTGGGACTTGGACACTGCGGGCACGTAGCCGAGACCGGACTGCTCCAGCAGACGGCGGAAGCGTCCCTCCTGCCCATAGGCGGCGTCCGCGGCCACCCAGGCCAGGGGGAGACCGGAGGCCAGGGCACGCGGTACGAGGCGCTTGGCCAGCTCTCCCTTGGTGGCGAAGCCGCGTTCGTCGGGGACTTTCGCCGCCTGGCAGCGCTCGCGGTCCTTTGTCCATGACCTGGGCAAGTACAGCTCCCGGTCCACCAACGCCCGTCCGGTGCTGGTGGCGTAGGCGGCGAAGACACCGATCTGGCAGTTCTCGGTGCGGCCGGCGGTGCCGGAGTATTGGCGCTGCACTCCGGCCGAGGTGGTGCCCTTCTTGATGAAGCCGGTGTCATCGATGACGAGCACCCCGCTGTCATCGCCGAGGTGCTTGGCGACATATGACTGCAGGTCGTCGCGGACGTCGTCGGCGTCCCAGGTTGCTCCATTCAGCAACCGCTGGAGGCCATCGGGGGTGCGATGCCCGGCGAACTCGGCCAGTTGCCAGCCGTTCGTGCGGCCGACAGGGGCGAGCAGGCTCCGCACATAGTCCCGCATCCGGCGCCGCAGGCCGGCACGGCCAAACCGGTGGCCGATGCAGAGGAAGAGGTCGTCGAGTTCTCGTTCCCCGGCCGCGTCCGCATGTTCGTCGATCACGTTGGGAGGCTGTCCGTATCACAGCCCAGCCATTTCCCCGATCCACTCGTTGGAGGGGCGGTCCGGCAAGACCGCCCCTGACACACCACCGGCCCACTACACTCCCGACAACGCCTCTGACCAGGCCAGATAGCGAAACGCTGCTGGAGTACTAGTAGTGCCGGGCCCTTACCGCCGGTTACGTAGTGCATGCGCACACCGCGGACGGTCGAGAACTTGTGCTTGAACGTCGCGTTGAACTCTGCGTCACGTTTCGTCACGGCGTCGTACGACGCCGCCGGCCCGGCCGTCGAGACGGTAGCGGGAGGTGATGCGGCGGCCCCGTCGTGCTCATCGCACCCTGCAGTACTGCCCACGGCGAGTGAGAGGGCCAGCGCGCCGGCTCCGAGGAGGAGGCGTCGGCGGGGAGGGTGCCTGTGGTTTCGAGTCAGGTTCATGTCGCAATCTTCAGGACCGGCCAGTGACGGAAGACGAAGCGGTATTGCAGAACGTCGGTCCGAGGCTGCGGGGCTTCCGCAAGGCTCTCGGCGTCACCCTCACCGATCTGGCGGAAGGCACAGGGCTCACGTCTCGGCTCGAACGCGGACACATTCGGCCGACTCTGGAACAGCTATTGCCGCTTGCCCGCGCCTACGCTGTGCCGGGCAGATCGAATCAATCGAGTTGATGCGCTACGCCATCACCCGCCAGTTCTCACAGCCCGGCGAAGTCCTCCAGCAGCACGTGGTGCACGTCGCCACCACCAACGGCATGCGCGGCGAGGTCCACGCCGCGGTGTACTTCCGCTTCGACGACAAGGGTCTGATCACCCGCATCGAGGAATATGCGAACTTCGTCCCCGCAGGCCAAGGCAACTAGTACTCCAGCCGTAGATCGTGATCTTGCCGGTCTGGGCAGGTGCGGAGGTGGTTATGGCGCCAGGTCCTGGGCGAAGTTGAGCGAGGTCCGGTTTCCGTCGATCTCGCTGCTTTGATGTGAGCCAGGGCGGTCGGGGTGCCGGTGCTCGGGTGCTCGATTGTGCGCTGGGGCTGTGGTGGAGTCAGCCCAGGACTCCGGTGAGGGCGCGGGCCAGTACGGTGGCGAAGCGGTCGTGGGAGGTTCGTTCGGGCTGGGCGGCGGCGAGGATTGCGGAGATGCGGGGGTGGGTGCCGGCGGTGGCCACGTGACGCAGGTAGGAGGACTGGCGCTGGGCACCGGGGTCCGATGCAGTCAGTTCATTCTGGACGAACAGCGCGGTCAGCGCGTTCAGTACGGCGAATGCCTCGAGTTTGTGGGCGGGCTCGGCCGGGTGGTCGGCGAGTACGTCGAGTAGGTGCTCAAGCAGGTCGATCCCGTGCGGGCCGAGGGTAGGACGCGTGACGACCAGGATCGGCAGCCAGGGGTGGCGTCGCATGATCTGTCGGGCCTGGTGAGCGATCTCCAGAAGGTCCGCCTGCCAGTCGCCGCTTGGGGCGGGCAGGTGGTATTCGCCGGCGGTGCTGTCGATCATCAGGTCGAGCAGGTCGTCGCGGGTGGCCACATAGCGGTAGAGCGAGGCGGCGCCGGTGCCCAGGGCCGCGGCGAGGCGGCGCATGGAGAGGGCATCCAGGCCCTCCCGGTCGGCCAGTTCCACTGCGGCGGCGGTGATTTCGGCGCGGCTGCGCTCGGCCGGGCGTCCGACCGGTGCCTGTTCCGGCCGCAGCCAGATCACCGCTTCTTGCTGTCCTGCCACTGTCGCCTCCCGCGTTGCCGCCACTCTACCTTTCTGAGTACGGTGTTCGCGAACGACGTTTGCAATCGATTGGGAGTCGGCATGCCGCGCTTCGCGTACAACGACGAAATCCAGATCGCCTTTGAAGACCTCGGCGGGGCGGGCGGCGACCCGCTGCTGCTGGTGATGGGATTGGGAACCTCGCGGTTCTGGTGGCCGGACGGGCTGGTGGACGAACTTGTCCACCGCGGCTTCCACGTTGCGGCCTACGACCACCGCGACGCCGGCCAGTCCACGCACCTGCCCGGCCGGCGTGAGGGCCCGCCGGTCGCAGCCCTACTGCGTCACGCGCCCCCGGCCTACAGCGCCGAGGACCTGACCGACGATGCGGTCGCCGTTCTCGACGCGCTCGGCTGGGAGCGCGCTCACCTCTTCGGCCACTCCATGGGCGGGCTCGTGGCGCAGCGCATCGCGATCCGCCATCCACAACGCGTGCACACTCTCACCACGTCCTCGGCCGTGCCCAGCGACGTCAAGGGACTGCGTGTCCTGCGCTACCTGCGCTTGGCACCTCTGGCCCGCTTCGCCAGGTTGCATTACCCCGAGACCCCGCAGGGCAACCTGGCCCTGGCCCTGGCCGTCGCCCGCATCCTGGCCGCACCCGGCCAGCACATCGACGAGTACGACGTGCGTGCGTTCGTGGACAAAGAGGCCGCGCACCAGGTCGCCAGCTTCCGCGACCAGAAGGCACAGAGCCGCCAGATCGGTGCGAAGTGGCGCGGCGGCCCGCTGGCCAGGATCACCGCACCGTCCCTGGTGCTGCACGGATTGCGAGACCCGCTGCTGCGTGTGTCTGCCGCACGCGACATCGCCGGTGCCGTCCCCGGGGCCCGCCTGCGCGTCCTGCCGGGCGTCGGACACTTCCTGGTCGGCGACGTCTGGGCCGCTTACGCCGACGAACTGCGTGCGCTCGCCGACCACGTCCACGACCAGCCACCCACCCTTTGTGAAGACTGAAGATCACGCGGTGGCCGCGGGTCACAACGTAGACCCTGCCCGCTGGCAGGAGGCGTTCGAGGTCTTGATGGGCCGGATAGCCAGCCGGTTCGCGTGGGTCGAACCGCGCCGTCGGGTGCGGGACTTGGTGCTGGGGCTGTTGTCGGACCTGCCGCGCAAGAACTGCTGGAGCATCGCGGAGTGGGCCGGGGAGACGAGTCCGGACGGCATGCAGCACCTGCTCGGCCGGGCCAGGTGGGATGCCGACGCCGTGCGCCACGACGTGTGTCGCTTACCTACAGAGTTGCCACATCAGCAGATCCTTGACCTGGGGTGCGGTAGTTGTATCGGCAAGAATAGAGAGCCCCTGTGACCTGCTGCTATGTGGTTGCCTCTGACTTGATCATGCTAGTGACCTGGAATGCGGTTGTTTAAATGGGAGATGTTGCAACTCCGTCGGTAAGTGCTTTGAGTTTGGGGATGCGATTGAGGTCTATCAATCTGGCATGTTCATGGCATATCTCCTGGGTGGGTCGGGGCGCGGAGTGCTGTGTGTCGGGGGCATGGGTGCTGTCTGTGAGCCCGTTCTGCGGTCTGACACGGCGTGTTAGAAGTCCGGTGCCCGTTGGTGGGGTGGGGAGGGCGGCGGAGAGTGACCTGCTGTCAGTGCTTCCTGGGACACTCGGCGTGGAGGAGCGCGACAGCAAGGGAGATACCTCGTGGCTCGAAGCAGCGGATTCAAGATCAACAGGCAGGGCATCCGGCAGATGATGGGGGAGATCCAACAGGAGATGGACAAACACCCGGTCACCGCCAGGGTGCAGGCCGACCCTGATGTGGCCTTTGGCGACACGAATGTCTTCAACGGCCCGGTCATCCATGGCGACGTCCGTGGTTCCCAGCTGGCTTGGGGCAACAACTCTGTGAACCAAGTCCAGGACCAGAGCAAGCCGATCGCTCCGGGCTTCGAGGCCATCGCCGAGGCCGTGGTAGACACGCTTCGGCAGCTTCCCACCCTTGGTGTGTCGGACGAGGACCTGGAAGATGCCTCGGCGGTCGGCGAGGAGGTCCTCAACGAGGTCGTACAGCCCGAGCCGGACCGTGGCGTGATCCGGCGTGCTGCGGCTGCGCTCAAGGGCTACCTTGCGCCGATCGCCACAGGTGCGGTCGCGGCCGGGGCCGTGACCGGGGGTGAGGAGACCGCACGTGTCCTGATCGAGCGTCTCAGTACTGCTCTGTAGACCAGACCCGGACTGCTGGCTGATGCCTCTGCTGGGCACCCACCTTCGTGGGTGCCCAGCAGAGGCATCAGTGCTCTCGCCGCTCAGTCATCCGCCGTCGAAGGCGTCTCGGGGGGCCCGAGCAGAACCAGACTGGAGAAAATCGGTGGGCCCAGTCCGGAGCTGTGCCGATACTGGCGACGACGGAAGTGAGGCTCCCATGCCGCAGGTTGAACCGAGTGTTCTCGGTGCCCTCATGGAAGCGGCGAAGGACACCGTTTCCTATGAGGCCATCGCCGTCGTGCTCGCGGCCGCGGACATCGACACGACCACGGCCGCCGCACAGCAGCGTGATGCACTGCTCGCCGCGCTGCGACTCCGGCTACCCGGGACCGGGAAGGCACAGGGCTCCACCGGAACCCTCTCCGGTGGCCCGCTCAAGAGGCGCTCTGTGAGCCTGGCCGAGGTCACGGCCGACCAGCTGGAGATCTGGAGCGCCTACGCCGACGCCGTGAGCACCCCGTTCGTCCGGGGCCGCCTTCATCATCTGCTGTTGGCCGCAGGACACAGCCGCAAGCCCGATCACGCCCGGGGCGCGGCCGCCGGATACCTGGACGCGGCACCGCTTCTGCTCGCCCTCCCGAAGCGTTTCCCCGGCCTGGTACGCGCGACCGAGTGCCTGCGCTGGGCCGGAGACCTCGCCTGGACCTTCAACCAGAAGGACCTGCAGAAGCGCGTCACCGAGGACTTGGTCGCCCTGGTCGAACACATCCTGGCCGATACCGAGGACCACCCGGGGATCGCGGACTGCCTTCTGGAAGGACTGCGCGTTCAGCGTTACGACGTCACGGACTTCGCGGAGCGCGCCGCACGTCGCTATGTCGGCGATGTGCACGCTCATGTCGGCTTCCTCAAGTTGCTGCGGGAGGTGGCGCCCGCCTCCCGCCGAGCCGACATTGACACGGCGATCGTTGATGCCCTCCTCGACGCCGCCGACGCCGACGTCAACGCCGGGTTCCGTCGTCATAACCTGCTGACCTGGGCCGCGACCGAAGCACGGGACCGGGGTCTGTCCGAACTGAGGGTGCGCGCCGAGATGGCCCTGCAACAGACCGATCCGGACTCTCTGGGATGGACTCGGCTCTCTCGCGTAGTCATCCCCCCGCGGGGACTGTCCGCGGGGGCGCGAGCGCACATCGACGCCGCCGTGGATCTGAGAGACGCCCTGTGGCGAACCGCGCAAGACGTGCATCCGGCGATGCGCGAGCACGCCGACGATACGCACGGGCTGGAAGGGCTGCTCCGGATTCCGCGCACGCGCATCAACACGGCCGGACCTGTCCAGGTCACCCCGCCCGTCGACGCCGAGGACAACCACGTCGTCGCGCTGCAGGTCCTCGCGATGGACTTTCTCGGGCACCTCACCGCTGATCAGCTCGACCGCATCCAAGAACGCTTCGTACCCGACGAGGCCGAGCTGATCACCGCCCTGGCCCACGACACTGTCTTGCCCGAGCCTCGCGCCCGAACCTTCGCCCACGCCTTCCGGTACTTCTGGCTGGGGGGAGTTCGACGCGGCGGCGTGCATCGCCCTGCCCCAGGTCGAGCAGATCCTCAGACAGCTCCTGCGCCCCCGAGATCCGATCGTGTCCGTGGCCCAGGGGAAGACCCCCGGCACCGTCGACCAACTGGGCGGACTCATCCGCAGCATGCCGGCCGCCGGGTATCCCGCGGATTGGAGCCGAGCCCTGGAGCTCCTCCTCGTTGACCCCGACCGCGGCATGAACCTGCGCAACAACGTCTGCCACGGCTTGATCGACACCCCGCCCAAGCACCGCATCGCGCTCATCCTCCAGGCAGCGCTGTATCTGCTCAGCCACGCCCACGGCCATCGAACCCCCGCTCCCTTCACCACGCCCGCCCCCTGAATGGGTTCCAGACAAGCTGCTCGACATGTCCCCGCTCGTACAGCACGAACGCGTCCACCCCGCCCAGGCAACCACTGGCCCTCTGCGAGGCGCCGTCTTTGTTGACGAGATCTGCTTCCAGAGAGGTGGCGTCGATCAGCGGGACGTCCAGGAGGAGAGCGGGGTCCATGTCGTTGTCCGAGCACATGGCCTCCAGATGATCCTCCAGGCCGAGTTCGGCATGGCAGAGCACGTCCAGGTACCGCTGGTCGGCGGCCAGTCCGGGGTGGCGCAGGACGCGGACACCACGGCCGACGAACTGGTAGAACTCGCCGAAGCTGCCATAGGGGCGCAGCGGCACGACCACAGTGATCGGCGGGAAGTCGTAGCCCTGGCCGAGCATCCGCAGCTGCACGCAGGAGGAACGCCCGAACAGACACATCGGCGGAGCGTCGACGTAGTGCAGTGGCTGACCGCCCTGCCAAGCCCCGCAG
This sequence comes from Streptomyces sp. CY-1, assembly GCF_047218265.1. NCBI lineage: Bacteria > Bacillati > Actinomycetota > Actinomycetes > Kitasatosporales > Streptomycetaceae > Streptomyces > Streptomyces sp. CY-1. The sequence continues at coordinate 24,126 of NZ_CP178393.1, read as the reverse complement.
GGACGCCACGCCGCCTACGAGAGGGTCGCTTCTCAACTCGTGCGCGTTCTACCCAGCCGGGCTGGCAGAGCCGTCGACCTCCAGACCGTCGCGCAGCAACCGCGCCTGGTCATCGGGGCAGGGGGGCGTGCAGAAGCCGGGCCAGCTCGGCCAGTACGGGGCGCTGCCGTCCACGGCTCTACGGAAGTACCGCTCGGCCGGGGACGCGTCGCCTACGATCAGTGTCTGCTGGCCCAGAAGCCGACAGGCATCCCTTTACGCCCAGACGCCTTTTCAAGTGTGGTCGTGCTGCTGCGAGGATGATCGCCGTCCGCGGTGGGTTCGGGGCCGACCGGCTGCGGCCCCTCAGTCCGCGCGGACTGGACTGCCGCGCGTGCCTGCGCCCAGTCGACGCCGTCGAGGCGGACCAAACAGTCAGCCGTGGAGGTACTGCGGTCAGCACCGGCAGCGGCAAGCAGCAGGGTGGCCGCCTTTCACCCCGTCGATTTCGTCGGGGATCTTCGCGTGCCGCAGCCACGGCTCCAAGGTGCTGGGCGCCACGCCGGTTTGCGCCTCTTGGCCGGGGGAGACGGGGGGAGTCGCTTCGAGGGCGCTGCACGATGATGGAGAGCGAGGGGGCGTGGCTTTGAACGAGCCCACATGCGTTCCGGTGCGCATGGTGCTACTTGCCGCGGAGCTCATCGATCCGACGCTCCCACCACTCCAGGATCATGTCGAGCCGCCTGACGGACGGTTCGATACGGCTCAGGGTTCGGTCCAGGTTAATGAACGGAATCATCAGATCGGTGAGCGACGACGTCTTGGACTTCAATCCCTTCGCCTGTTTCCCCCAGGACGGCAGGTGCTTGGACATGTGACTGAGTCCGGTCAGCATGCGGACCATGTCGTCATCTGGCAGGGAGGCGTCCGCTTCCCCGGAGCTGTTGAAGCCCAACAGTTGCTGCGCGGTGGCTACGGCCTCGATGACGGCGTGCACACGCTTCACTGCGTGATCGTGGAACCGGCGGGCCATCGCCTTGACATCGACATCGACGCCTTCGACGAGCTGGCCCCGAAGCTGCTGTGGCGTCACAACGGGAGCTGGGTCCGATGACGCCATCGTCCACGCGATCGGGTTGTGTCGGCCGATAAGTTCGTCGGCCAGAACCCTGTAGGCCAGTACAAGATCGGAGATGAGATCCGGCTCCAGCGTGTCTCGGTGATATGCCGCATTGCGGTACCGGTGGAGCCGGTCGAGCACTTCGCGTTCCTGGTCTGTCAGCACGCCTCTCTGCATCAGGAACTTGGTTTTTTCGTGCAGGTGGTCATCCATAGACTTACGGCGATCCGGTCCCACGTGCTCGTCGACCAGTCGGCTCAGCTGCTCGTTGAGCTGTCCGCCGCTGTCGCGGAACTCGCGCATCTCCTCAACGACGCTGTCAGCGATCTGGAACGCCAGTTGGACGTTGACCTCACGGCCGATGACCACCTCAACCAGGTGGTCAAGAAGGATGAGAGCAAGACGGTCGTGTGCCTGATCGCCTGCCTCGGCGCATCGCCGAATCTCGGCTATCTCGACCGCGAGCCAGTTCCACTGCTCGGCCTGTTGAACGGTCACACGGTCCCAATCAGACGCGAAAGGCTGCATAGGCATGGCACCAGCCTCTCACCGCCTGACCGCACGATACCGGTGACGCGTGGACGATGCGGCCGCCATCGCGCAGCGTGGGCAGCGCGGGATCACCCAGCGTTGCTGTGTCGAGGGCCCAGTCGGTGCCACCAGGAACATGCTTGCGCACGCCCCGGAGCGCCAGGCGGGCTGATGCCTCTGCTGGAGGCATGCGAGGAACCGCAGGGGGTGATTTGGGTGAGAAGAGGATACTCCTCTTTCCTGCCGTGCCGATCGCACCCCACCGTCGGTAGACATGAGTGCGGATCCCACCGTCTAAGCCCGCCGTAAGCGGGCCCAGACGGGCAGCCCTTGGAGTAAAGCGGTCAGCTGCTGGGGATTCCGGCAGGATGGCACCGGCGCGCTTTGCGCCCCGAGCCGCAGGGGCAGGCCGCGTTCTTGGCCACGCTGCGCCCGGGACCTTCCGGTCGTTGAGGCGTGCTGCGGCGAACCATGCTCTCGCCACGCTTCCGCCACCGCTGAAGCGGCACCGGGAGGGCGTCGGCGTGCTCGAGAACCCAGGGGCCCACAGCGCTGAATGCCTCGTCCTTAGAGCCGCGCGAGAATTCGAGGATCTCCTGTTCGCTGCCCTTCAGCAGCAGTCCTGCAACGGCAGGGTAATGCTTACCCGCGAAAGCCTTCATGCCCTGCACTTTGAAGATGTCCTTGGCAAAGGCGGCGCCCGCGATGAGCGCCGCTCCGGTGACCACGTCTCCCTCGCCATGATCGTCGAGCCGGTTGAACAGGCGGATCAGCAGTTCCTCCGCGTCGCTCACCGGCAGGTCCCGTTCGCGTGCCAGAGCGTCGGCGAACCGTTCCTGGACCTCCTCAGGGGAGTGGTAGGAAAACTCGTCCCGGTGCCCCTTGTGTTCGAAGTGAAGAGTGTGGACACCCGGCTGCAGCCCCGACTCGTGGGCGATCACAGCGCTTGTGGACTCGAAGCCGACGAACCGCACCACGGCGTCCCGCACGATCCCCTTGCGGAATTCGTCCCCCAGGCGGGAATGCGGCGAAAACAGGTAGGGGCACACCTGGGCCGCGTACAGCGCGCACACCTCGTGCACCGGCGCTTCCCCGCTGACAGCAGTTGGCAGCGGCCCTTCTTCCTGGAACACCATCTGCCAGCGCAACTCGTCAGCGAAAGGCATACCGCACACGGCGCACCAATCAAACGTGGCCAGAGCGAGCTTGCGTCGTTCGCTGATCGCTCCGAAGTTCACCCCCTGCGGACTGCGCTCCACCGTCGCGATCACCGGATAGCCACGACGATCGACCCCCAGGTGCTTCATACGACGCGGTAACCCCACCGTGTTCTGCGGCGCAGGCTTCATCCCAACCCCCTTGCACCTGACACCGGTACACGCCGGCGCCAGCCCTCCCATGAGCAACGTGCCAGTAGGCCCTGCCGCCTTGTAGCCGGGCATACTGGTGGAAAAGTATCCCACACCAGGAGCCGCGCCCGGCTGTCCTGCCTGTGCCTGCGAGATGCCCTCGGCACGATGAAGCGCAGCAAGCCGCACCCACGAACGCATCCCGGCCCGCTTCCGGACCGCAGCCGTGCAGGCCGTTTCATGCCAGTGCCGGATAACCGCTCCGCCCTGGAGATCACCTCCTTCCCGCAGCCGGATCGCAGTGTGGCCTTCCCGCCTACAGCGGTTGCTCCTTCGTCTGCCTGCAAGACGGACCAGCTCCCACGACGCCTTCCAGTCAAGGCGTCCGGCATGTCAGCCAGGCCCTCTATAGTCGAATCCTCCTTGTTGGTCGCCTTATCGGAGCCGGGATGAAACGCGAACGCGCGACGCAGCTTCTGACAGACATGCTTGACCGCCTGGAAGCGGGCGGTTGGCCGCTGGACCTGGTCGACGAGGTGTATGTCTTCGGTTCCTACGCCCGCGGAGCGCTCGAGCCGGCCGACGTCGACGTCGTTGTCGAGCACGGCACGGACGACCGGCTGACCGCCGAGTTCGTCCATTCCTTGTCCTACGGGCGTGATCCGTCGGCGTCCATGAAGCGTGCCTTGAAGGGACGATCGCGCGGGATCCAGCTCCAGCTGCGCCAGCGCGAGTATCTGGAGAAGGACGGCATCGCGCTGACGCTCCTGTGGCGCAAGGGGGAGTCCATGGCTGCTGCGCGAGCCCGTCTGGCCGACCTCACCTCCGACCCGTCGGCCGGACGGGCCCAACGCGACCACATGATCGAAGCCTTTGAGGGCATCGACCGGTGGATCCCCCGCCCGGTGCGTGCAGACCTTGCCACGCTCGTCGATACCAAGGCGGTGAGCATTAGCCGACTGGAACTCGAGGGAACCGAGCCGGCACACCCGCTGTCCCAGCGCGCGCTGAAGCGCTGGTCTCCCACGAGCCCTCTGCGCAGGGCAGCAGCCGCAGCCCTCGCCCACGCCGAGAGCCGTGGGCGCGATATGGAGGCGGTGCACCTTCACGGACAGCCCTTGCACGGACACTGGGACACCGCTCCCAACCCCATCCTGGGGATCGGGTTGGGCTGGCAGCGCTACGGCCGCCTCGCCCACCTCCTCGAAGATGTCACCGAGTGGATCGAAGTCATCCGCCCCACGCGCGCCCAGCCTCTGCACGCACTGCACATCACCGTCACCAACCGCAGCGCCTTGCCGCGCCCCTGACCGCCGACTAGCCGGGGCCACCGGCAGGTCTGGAATGGCCGTCAGGCGCTGGGCGTGTCCTCGAGCAGCGGCGCGTGATCGAAGTAGCGGTGTTCGGGGTTCAGCCGGATCTCGCGGACACCGGGATAGGCCTGAGGCAGGGGGTCGTTGGTGACAGTAATGACCTGGCAGGCGAAACCGTCTGCGGACGGATCGTCAGATGCAGTGATCAGGGCTGTCAGGAGCCGGGTGCTGGTCTGCTCATCCAGGCCCTGAGCACCGAATCCGCTCAGTGGGGAGTCGATGAGCAAGAATGGAGAGACGGTGACCGATGGCTCCTCGCGTGCGAGATCCCGCAAGGAGAGCAAAACTGCGACGTTGGTGACCGTCTTTGGACCTCCGGCGACCGAGCTGTCCTCGAAGACCTTGCCGTCGACCAGCGTGGTGAAGTTCTCGGCGTCGATGGTCGCGACGTTCTTGCTCGGGTCGATCTCGCGTACACGGGACAGAAACAACTCCGACCAGCGGTGCAGCAGCTCTTTGCGGCGCTGTGCGTGCTCCGTACGCGCGGCGTCCCGTTCGCGGAACGCGTCCTTCCTGTCCTGCTCGCGGGCCTTCACCTCGCGTTCCTGCACGGCGATGTAGCTGGCTTCCTCCAAGCGAACGGCAAGCTGCTCGATCTCTTTGGACAGCCCATGGGCTGTCTTTTCGAGCTCGTGTACCTTGGTTCGCTGCGGGCCCAGGGTCTGCTTTTCGTAGGCGTCGCGTGCATTCAGCGCGGCCCGTGCCACGGCCTCCGCGTGCGCAGCCGCGTCGGTGGCGGCGCGGGCGGTCTCCTCACGCGTCGTGCGGAACATGACAGCGCGGTCCAGCTCCGCCTGAGCCCGGGCGGGCGCCTCCTGCCGCCGCTCCTCATCGCTGGTTTCCGCGGGGCAAGGCTGCCCGCACTGCCGGCACAGGCCCGGCTCCCGCTCAGGCAGCGCCTGCCCGCACCGTGAACAGTCCCTCTTGTCTCTCGCCGCAGCGGCATTGAGGCCGTTGAGGTGCCCCTGGGCCCTGCCCTGTGCCTCAGCCGCAGTCCGCAGCAGAGCCACCGCCTCCTCCGCTTTGCGCCGAGCTCCGCGGAGGTCTTTGTCCGCCACTTCGTATACGGCCTTCAACCGCCCGTATTCACCGGCCATACCACTGTAGGCGGCTGCTGAGTCTCATTTCAATGTCCATTCATATTTCTCGTTGTGATGTCACTGGTGCGGGAGCTTAGGCAGGTAGCTGACCTGGTGTCACCGCAAGTACGTCCCTTTTGTGAGACGACACCGGGTGAGAAAAATGACTGTCACGTTGTGAGAATTGCCAGGACATTTTCGTGAGAATTACTATAGCGAGTCCCGTCTGACCTGTGGTTTTCTCGGTGGTCGATGCTGTCATGCCTGCAGGATCGACGGCCGTGCCCCCGCCTACCGCGAATGGCTCCAACCGCTTGACCAGCATCAACACAGGCAATCCATCTTGCTTGCGCGGCGCTTACGGCGCGGAGGTTCCTTAGCTCGTGCCCATCCCTGCTTGCGCGGGGCTTACGAGGCGATGAGCTGGGCGGCAGACACCGCGATCGAGCCATCCCTGCTTGCGCGGGGCTTACCCTTTACGACCTGGTGTTTTCGAATGGCTTTGCCAACCTTTTGTGTGTCCGCTGGTGTCGCGTGGTCAGGGTATCGCTGGTGGTGTCGGCAGTTCTACTTGAGTAGGGGCGACTTGTGCCCGGTGGGCGTGCGAGGTCTGCTTTCCGGGTCAGTGAGAAGTCCCGGGAAGGTCATCGATGTTTGTGCGGGGGACGCTTGCTTCGCGCTGGGGGCGGGTGTCGCGGTACACGCCGTCACATAGATGAACAGGACATTGTCTGCGGCATCCTCGCCGCATCGGACCTGTCCCGTCAGCTCCGGCTGCGGGTGGAGCCCTTCGCCCTTTGAGGGAAGTCGAACGCCGGCTGCCTCGCGCAACCGGTCCCCTCGCTGCCGAGGTCCGTGCCGGGTGGCCCCGGGCGGCTACCTCGCACTCGGCAGTACCCGTTCATCTTGGCCGACGATGCATGCTGGAAAAACTCGGTTGGCCGTTTGGACAACAGGACATGATCGGCCGCGTCAAGACAATCGCGGACTACCGCAGCAAACTGGCCCACTGGAACATCGGCGCCCCCGGCCAGGAAACCGACGCCTTGGCGGTCACGTGCCAACTCCTGAAACTACTTAAGGTCGTCGTCCGAGATCCCGTCCCCTGGCGCCTCTGGGTAGCGGCGACCCCGGGCTCCTCCACACACTCGTTGCCACGGGACCCGGCCGCCCGCGGTCCGTGTATCCCCTTGATCGTTCCGCGAGGGTGACTTATTGCTACCGATTGCCGGAGGGGTGTGATGCGTCGCTGCCCCGACGGAGTCCGTTCGTGTGTGACGGCGTACAGGACGAAGCTGGATCCGTTCCTGCTTGCGCAGGGCTTACCAGACCGCCGCCCTGAAGCTGCTGCGCACCGCCGAGTCATCCCTGCTTGCGCGGGGCTGGCTGTCGCCTCTACATGACCGCGACTCCACGCATCGATCCAGTCCCGCTTCCGCAGGACTTGCCGTCGCCTCTACATGACTGCGACCCCACGGCTCGATCCATCCCTGCTGGCGCGGAGCTTGTCCCGAGAAGGTGCGCGTGGACCGCGGTAAGGACGATTCATTCCTGCTTGCGCGGGGCTTGTCTCTTCGTGGCCTGATGTTCTCGGGTGAGTTTAGCAGCGTTTGTGTGTCATCGGTGGTCGTGTGGCGGACGGTTGCTTCCGGCCGGGGTGGGTGACGTGGTGTGGGCTGTAAGGGGGGCTGGTGCGTGGGAGGGTTGTGGTTCTCGGTGGACCGGTGGTGGGGGTGGCGGTGATGGGGGCTGTTGAGGACGCCCAGCTGGGGGGTATCGATCTGGGGCCGTGGACGGAGTTCGATGCGGCTTCGAATACGGTGTATCCGCTGTTGTTCGGGATGCTCGACAGTGCGGTGATGGCGTTCGAGGTGTGGGAACGTGTGGTGACCGTTTCCCAGCGGGATATGCTGAGCGAGGGTATGGGGCTGCCTGCGGCGCAGGCGCGGTCGGTGGTGGCGTTCCTGGCCGGGCTTCAGGATCTGGGACGCATGGTTCCCCGATTCCAGCGCGCGCACCATGCCGCCTGGGCGCGGCTCGATGACACGCTGGTGGAGCAGGCGGGCGGCGATACCGGGTGGACACCGACCGCGCGCAGTTCGATGCATGTGGCGCTGGGGGTGCTGACCATGAGCGGCTACGCGTGCGCCGGCAACGCGAGTCCCGCGGTGCGGGCGGCCCAGGTGGTCGGTGGCTGCAGGGGATTCTTCCTCCAGGCTGATATCGAGGGTGCGGCGTCCGCGCGCCGGGTGTCTGTTGCAGCCGGGGGAGAGGCATGGGACAGGCTGCGTCACCGTTACGCGGCCGTGGTGCGGCATCTGACGGGAGCCGTGCACGTTCCCGAACGGCTGTCCGTCCCCGCGGCGGTACTCGCGGCCGGTGTGGGGACGGTGGCCGGCCGGCTGGCGAGGCAGCGGTCCTACTGGCTGCCGAAGGCGCACATGCCGGCCTTCGGGGCGGCCGAACACTTCACTCTGGCAAGCGGGGAGGCGCGGGACGTTCTGGATGCGGCATGGCTGGAGAAGCTGGAGTGGCAGGACGTGCCGTTCGCGGTGGCGCATCCGCGCGCCAGGCGCCCCAACAGGTTCCAGGAGTCGCTGATGACCCAACTGCCGTCCCTGGTCGGGAAGTCGGGCAGCGGTATCCTGGTGGCGGCGGATGCGACCGGGACGGGCAAGAGTGTCGGCGCGCTGCAGGCGTCGCGGATCTTCAACGCGGCCTGCGGGAGTAGGGGAGTGGCGTGGCTGTCGCCCAGCACCGCCACCGCGGATGCCTCCTGGGAACTGCTCGAGGACTACGTGCGCCGGCACGATCCCTACCGGGCACCGGTCGCTCTCGCGCACAGTCACAGCTGGCTCAACGCCGCCTACAGCGACCGCCGGCTCGCCGCGGTGGAACTCGCCCCGGTCCCGGTGGCCGCAGGGGAGAGGGTGCCGCCGACGGGGGACGCCGCTGGCGCGGGTGATGACGATCCGGAGGTGACGGAGCCCCCGAGGCTGCTGCGGGGGCACGACGCGGCCTTGCTGGCCCCGTTCTGCGCCGCGACGGTCGATCAGGCGCAGATGGCTGTCCTGCCCGTCCACTCCAACGCGGTACGGCTGCTGGGCCTGTCCGGCAAGACGGTCGTCGTCGACGAGGCGCACGCCCTGTCTGCCTTCAGCCACCTGCAACTGCTGTGCCTGCTGGGCTGGTTCGGGGCCCTGCGCACCCCCGTGGTGCTGCTGTCGGCGACTCTGCCCGCCTCCACTGCCGACGCACTCGTGCGCGCCTACCTGACAGGTGCCGGCCACAGGGCCTCCGCTCTGCCGCAGGGTGCCTTCAGCCCGTCGTATCCGGGCTGGCTGTTCGCCGATGCCGCGACCGCGACCGCCACCGTCATGGACGAGACCGCACGCCTGCGTCACGCCGCAGGCCAGCACCGTCAGGCCCGTATCCGCGTCCACGACGTGCGGCGCACACGGCTCGGCCCGCAGCCGCGCACCGTCGGGAGCACAGAGCGCCTCGCGGTGATCGGTGACGTGCTCACGCCCGTCATCAGCCACGGCGGATGCGCCGCGGTGACCTGCGCGACTGTCCTGGACGCCCAGGACACCTACCGGCACCTGAAGCACACCTGGCCCGGCGACCCGGCCGACCTCGTCCTGCTGCACGCCCGCTTCCCCGGCCACCACCGTGAACGTCTCCTGCGCACCCTGCGCCGCCGGCTGGGACCCACCGGCGAGCGCCCGGAGCGGCTCGTTGTTGGGCGACGCTGAAGATGCCGACGGTTGCGGCATTGAAGATGCCGATGAGTGAGCATGTGGACGCCCCGCTGGGGTGGTCCCAGCGGGGCGGTTGTCGGGGAGGTGCCGGTTTGGTCGGCAAGGTGTCGGTTGGTTCAGTCGAGGATTTCGGTGACGGCGGACTGGGCGGCTTTCTCGTCGACGATGGACTTGCCGCCGGCGAATGTGGCGACGAGGGATTGCAGGCAGAGGTTGTTGACCGCGCGGGGGAAACCGCGGGCGGTGGTGTGGATGAGGTGATGGCGTCCTCGGTGAACAGCTGGTCGGCCGGCCGGCGAGTCCGAGGTGGTGCTTGATGTAGCTGACGGTCTCGGTCGAGGTCATGCCTGGCATGGTGTAACGCAGTGCGGTGCGCTGTTCGAGGGCCGCGAGGACGGCGAGTTTCATCGTGCGGCGGAGGGGTGGGCTGGCCCACGAGCAGGCAGGACAGGGGCGAGTCCTGGTCCATCGCGGTGTTGGTGAGCATGCGGACGGCTTCGAGTTGTTCGTAGTTGAGCAGGTGGGCTTCGTCCAGGACCAGGACCGGGGTGCGTCCGCGTTCCTCGCGTTCGGCGGTGAGCGCGTGGCCGGTCTGTGCGGTGAGCCGGGATCCGAGATGGGCGGGCTGCTGGCCGAACGCGGAGACGATCGCTTCGTGGATGCCGCGGACGCCGACCATCGGGTTGGGCAGGTAGATCACGGTGTGTTTTGACGGGTCGAGGCTGTGCAGGACGGTGCGGACGGAGACGGTTTTTGCCCGCGCCGACCTCGCCGGTGACCACGCCGATTGAGCGTTTCGGCGATGCACCAGCCGATGCGGGCGACGGCTTCGTTGTGGGATGCGTGGCGGTGGAGCATGCCGGGGCGAGGTCGCGGCCGAAGGGCATGCGGTTGAACCCGTAGTGGGCCTGGAGCTTCTCAATCACGCTGTTTCTCCTGCTCAGAGGATCGGTGGCCTGGTTCAGTCACTGCTCGGGCCGGGATTCCGGGTCGGGTTCGGTGGCGAAGGCCGCGTAGTTGACCTTGTCGGCTGAGCGTGCGGGTGTGGGCGGCGTCGATGAGACCGAGGTAGTCGATTCCCGTGGTCGGGCGGGGCAGCTCGGCCGGGTTTCCGGACGTGCTTTCGGATGGGAGTGGTGGCTGATCTGGTGGGGCAGCGCGGTCCCGGCGTCCTGACCGTTCGCCCGGACCCGGAGGAAGGACAGGTCGAAGGGGTCGAAGACCAGCTCGACGCGCTGGCCGGACAGGAGCGGGTCGACCTGGTAGCGGTTGCCGTGCAGGGAGACCAGCGCGGTCTGGGACACGGTGCGGTATTCGGACCAGCGGAAGGCTTCGGCCAGGTCGGCCGGTGCGGGGACAGGGAAGGGGCCGCCGGTCATCCACCGGCCGAGCGGGGCGGCTCCGGTCTCGGTGTGCACGCGGCGGTGGTAGACATTCTCGACCCAGGCGGTGAACAGCCGGTTCATCTCCAGCAGGCTGGTGATCTGCCGTCCGGGCCGTCCGTCACCGGAAGCGATCTCGACAACGAACTCACTGTTCACCGTGCGGAAGAACCGCTCGATCTTGCCCCTGCCCTGCGGTCTGCCGGGAGTGGAATGGACCAGCTTGATGCCGAGTTTCGCGCAGGCTCGCAGCAGCCACGAGTCCACGAACGCGCTGCCGTTGTCGACGTAGACCAGGCGCGGGACACCACGGGAGGCGAGGGCTGGCCGCAGGGCGGCGGCCAGCCGGACCGTGTCCTCCGAGAAGCCCCACCGGTGGCCAACCACGGCCCGCGAGTGGTCGTCGATGAACGCGAACAGATACGTTTTCCGGCCCTCGACGATCGGCCCGTGCAGGGCGTCCCCGGTCCAGAGTTCGTTGGGACCGTCGGCTTCGAACCGGCCGAAGACCGCGGGCGAGGCCGGAGCCTGGAGTGCGTTCAGGCCCTCGCGGACAATCATCCGCTGGATGGTGCGTTCGTCCGGCGCCCAGCCCAGCTGGGCGGCCATGATCCGGCGGATCTGTGCGGCCGACCGCGTCGGGTTCTCCTTCTTCAGCGAGGCGGCCAGCTCCATCACCTCCGGTGGGGTGCGAGGCCGGGACTGGCGGGTGAGGGCACCAGGGCATCGAAGCCGCCCCGGCGCCAGTCCGTGATCCAGCGGTCCAGCGTCCACCGGGTGATCCGCACGGTCCGGCCATCCGGATCGACATGGGTGACTGCTGCCAGATCCCGCACCAGCGCGCCGCGCTGACGGCGCGACAAGGTCGGGTCCGCCGCCTCCCGGATCAGCATGTATCGGAACAGCCCGATTGCCTGGGCCCGTTCCAGTCGCGTCTGGTCTTCCTGTCCTGCCACCCGCCCACCAGCCTCTCGATCATGGCGTCGACAGACGCACGCGCAGAGGTTGACAGGACTGACCGGCGTGGCGTCAGGGGCGGCTCGTGTTGATCGTTTCCGCTGGCCAGGCGGGGGCCAGCAGTATGCCGCCGGTCACCGCGCAGGCCGTCAGCCAGGGCGACACCGTGCTGACGCCCGGCCACCGCGACGTCATCGACCCACCAGGCTCCAACCACCGCCGGCGACCGCGTCCGCGAAGAGGGTCCGCCCCGTCCCGGGCGGTGCCGGGTCAACCCCGGCGTCCACGAGCAACACCGTGAAATACCGCCGCACCACCTCGGCCGGGCAGCAAACCGGCGCAGCCACCCGCGCACCGTCTCCACGGCCGGCCCAGCCGTTCAGCGATCACCCGGACCCCGGCCCCGGCCGCTTTCGCCGCCAGGGCCGCCCCGATCACCTCTGCCATATCCGCCCGCCTGACCAGCGCGAACACCGGAAGGAGCACATGCGAGACGCCACAGCTGACACATCTGGTCCGTCGCGGACGCACCACCACCAGACCGCCCGCCGCGTCCCGCAGTACACGCGAACGTGCCCAGCCCCACCGGGTCAACAGCCCCTCACACGCCGGACAGACCAACTCGCCCGCAGCCAAACGCATTTCGACCCGCGCCGGGTCGGCCTCTACCGTGAGCACAGCGCCTCCGCGCGCTACACGGCCCTCCCGGCGCTCGGCCAAGAGATACCGGGAGGGCCTTTCGCATGCCCGTCGTCGGCAAGGTGCCGCCCCAAATCTGCACCTATACGTCGGCAGGCATGCTTACCGATCTTGTCGGCACCAAACTGCCCAAACTGCCGCACTTGTAGGCATTTCCAATGACGCCTAACAGCCTGTGGAAGGCAGCCGCGATCGAGAAGGCCCCGCCCGCACCTGGCCGGCCGCGGCCGACGGACCCGGCAAGTCCGCACCCCCGCCTCCCTGGGCCAGGAACTGACGCGACTGCGCCTGAGGCCGGCCGGCCCTCTTACAGTGCCATCGAAAAGGCGACCAAAGCCGACGGGCACCGTGTATCGCGTTCGACAGCCCACCTGATCCTCAACGGGAAGGTCCTGCCCAGCCGAGAGCAGCTGTCGCGCTCCTGAAAGCCTTCGACGTGAGCGTCGTGGACGCCGCCCAGTGGCACGCGGTCCTCGATCGCGTCGAGGACCGCCGGCGACCGCCCGAGCCGACCCGGCGAGGCAGAGGGTACGCGTGCGCGGACGCCGACCCGGCCGTGCAGGAGTACCTCGAACGCCGCGAGCGCGACGAGGAGATCAAACGACGCACCGGACAGATCCATCCGGACGAGACGTACGAGGACTACGAGGAGCGGATGCGCTGAGAGGGCGTTCCAGCAGCAGACCTCGGACGACTGGCTGTACGAGGACTGCGACGAGCCGGAGGACGAGGCACAGAGACAAGCGCGGGCCGCTGAGCAGGCCGCCTTCGAACCCAGCTGAAGGCTTTGGTAGAGCGCGCCACCCCACAGGACAGGTCGCCGATCACGTCTGACAGCCGGCTTACCGTTTCCGCCCATCGCCACCTCCCATCCTCCTGAGCAGGACCAGTTCCGTGATCACCCACGACTCCCACCCCGGCGGTACATAATTCCACTGAATATTATGTACCGTCAGCTAGACTGGGCAGCAGCGTTACATTTTTTGGCGTCCGTCGTTCCGCATCCGCTGGCGGCCGCTCCCGAGCCGACTGCCCGACCTGCCCCTCGCAACCCTTGCCGCGTCTGTTCTTGGAGTCCGGAATGTCCTCCTCGCATTCATCCCGCACTGCCGGTGAGGCGTCTTCCGGCGCTGCCATGCCGGACAACTCCGCCCCGCTGCTCCGCCCGCAGCCTCGACGGAACCGTCCGACCCCGCTCCGCGCTGGGCGGGCCACTGGCCCCTGAGCTACCCCGAAGACGCCGACCGCCGACACGGCGAGAACACTCCCGAGCCAGTTGAAGGCATGGTGGAGGACCCGGGAACAACCTCCACCGCCCCTGACGCGGAAACACCACACGCCATGGCGCGCACCCGCCGGCGACGCTGCACGGGGCCCGCAACGCACTCAAACAGTTGATCGACGCAGCTATCCAAGGGCAACCCACGCCCCTGACGCGCGGCCCGCACCACGCACTGCTTACCACCCCCGCCCACGCAGCCAAGCTGGGCTGGAACCTCACCCAAGCCCCGACCCACAGCTTCGCGGACGCCCGCAAAAAGCTCGGAGACCTGATCCAGTACAGCGCCGAGGGCCACCCCCAGGTACTGCGCCGCCACAAGACCCCCGTCGCCGTCCTGCTCGCCGCAGCCGCGGACGGCACTCCCATGCCGCCCGCACTTCAAGCCGAGCCCGCACCCGACAACCGTGGCTTCGACTGCAACGGCAGCCCCAGACTCCGCCGCAACACCCCCTGAGGGCCAGCAAGCAGTCCAAAACCCCTCCCGACCACAGCAGCCGAAGTCGAGGCCGCCAAAGACCTCGCACCCGCGCCGACAACTACCCCTGCCAAAGCGGCCATTGCCCCCACCACGTCTTCGGCACCGCATCCGGAACCGGCGCCGACAGCCCACGACACGCCTGCACCTGCCCATACGCCCCCAACTCACCCGACACCGCTCCAGCCACACTGACCGCCCCCGCCAACTCGCCGGCCGCTCCCGCACTCCAGCACCCCGGTCACACCGCCGACCGCTCTCCCCGTACCCCCCTGGCCCCCGTCCGAGCCGAGCCCGTCGGCCCCGCTCCCGCGATGCCCGATACCGGTCACGAGACACCACGCCGACCGGTGGCCCCCAGCCATCACTGCGCCGCGCACCCCGCGGCGCCTGGCCGCACTCGCGCAAGCCCTGGACACCGTCCTGCCGACCACCGCTCCCACCGGTGACGCCACCACACCACCGCCCTGATGGGGCCTGTCGACCGGCATCCGCGCCCTGGACGACGTCCTTGGCGGTCTCCAGCCCGGCCGCTTCTATCTCGTCGCCGCTGCCCCGGGCGCCGGATCCAGCCTGATCGCCACCGCCGCCGCCCGTACCAGCGCCCTCGACCAGCACCAACCCGTTCTGTATGCCGCCTCCGGACTCACCCGGACCGACATCGCCGCACGCATCGTCGCCGCGCACCTGCCCGTCGACTACCGCCGCCTGCGAGCGGGCCGCCTCACCCCCACCGAACAGGACGACGCTGCGGCCCTCCACCACCACCTGGCCCAAGCCCCGCTCTACATCGACGACGGCACCGACCTGACCACCGATGCAATTGCCGAAAGCGTCCAGACCTGCCGGGCCTGGCCCTCGTCGTGGTCGACCGCCTACAGACCACCGAGGACCCCGGCTGCCGCTGTCCGGCCCGTCCCAGATCACCGACGCCGCCCAGGCCCTCGCCCACCTGGCCCGCACCACGAACTCCCCGTCCTCGCCGCCATCGACACCGACGACCCCCAGCTAATCGCCGCGCTCAGCCTCGACATCACCATCACCCTGGCCCGCGACGCCGACCAGATCCACGCCACCGTCACCGAGCGCGACCTCGGCCCGCAGGCCACCCTCACCCTCCACGCCGACCTCGCCCACGCCCGCATCACCGACCCCACCCACCCCTACGCCAGCCCCACCACCCCCACCTCGGCACCACAGACAGCCCCCTGGCCGCGACCCCACCCACCCCCGCACAGACCCGCAGACGCCTGCCCAAGCCCCCACCAGCCCGCCCTCGGCCCCCACGCCCACCCGGCCCGCCCCGAAGGCCCACACCGCCGCCGCCCCGCCCAGGCCCTCGCCCCGCCGCACCACCGCCTCACCCCCGCCCCAAGGCGGCTACGCCAACCGGGACTACAGCTACTTCACCGGCATGATCACCCGCGCCGTCGACGAAGCCCTCCACGACCACGACGGCGACATCACCGCCGCAACCGAAGCCCTGGTGAAAAAGGCCGTACCGAACGCCATGGCCCTGTTCGAAGCAACCCGCGTCGGCGGAAACTACGAACACACCGTCTACCCGGAAACCCTCGAATTCCTCCGGAAGAAAACTAAGGACGGCGCCGACGAAATCTGGGAAGGCCGCCACAACTGGGCCAACACCCACCTCATGGACGCCCTCCAAAACGGCACCCACCCCCCGATCACCGTCAATGCCCTCGACACCAACGCCAGCTTCCTGTCCGCCTTCAAGACCCACCTGCCCATCGGCGCCCTGATCCACGACCCCCACGGGGGCTTCGACCCCAAACGCTCCGGCATCTACCGCCTCCCCACCCGCCCCACCTGGCACCACCCCGCCCTGCCCGACCCCATCGGCAACCGCCGCGAAGACGGCCCTGTCCTCCTCGACGACGCCACCATCCGCCTCCTCATCCGCTGCGCCCGTCTCGGCCTGTGCGAGGCCCCGCACATCACCGAATGCTGGACCTCCGGCGCCAGCGAAGGCCTCCTGGAAAAATTCCGCCGAGTCCTGACCGAGGCCCGCACCAGCGCCCTCGAAACCGACGACACGGTGACCGTCGAATACATCAAAGCCATGTACTCGAAATTCACCTCCACCATCGGAGAATCAAGCGTCAACCGCGACATCCGCCGACCCGACTGGATGCACATCATTCGCTCCCAGGCATTCGCCAACCTCTGGTACAAATCCCACCGGGCCCACAGCAATGGCCTGACCGTCGTCCGCGTCCGCGGCACCGACGAACTCCACGTAGCCGGCGACTGGCGCACCGTATTCACCGAAGGCCGCCTCACCACCCAGATGAAACAAAAAGACCAGTACACCCTGCCAAGGAAGAGCGCCCGATAGATGTCGACCGACGGATGGAAAAACTTCGGCAACTACGGCGCAGACCGCGACCCCGGAAACGTCCACGGCAAAATCGCCCTCGCCCGCGCCCTCGAAGACGCCCTCGAACGCATGATCATCGACGGCGGAATCAAATCCCCCGTCGGCACACGCCGCGGCCTGAAAGCCCGCATGCGCTACCTCACCACCACCAAAGGCGGCCCCCAAGCCCTGGCCGACGCCGGCATCCACGCCACCCCCACAACGATCCGCGCCTGGACCCGCGGCACCCAACGCCCGCGCCCCGCCAACCTCGAAGCGATCGACACCGCCTACTGGAACCTCCGCGCCCACAACGTGCTCGCCAACCCCGGCGCCCTCAAGCAGCACCTCAACCGAGGCGGCCGCGGAACCCGCATCGAGATCCACCCCGTCAACCAAGCAGCCGTCGACGAGCCACGCCGCCGCGACAACCTGAGGATCCAGCACCGGCAGGTCCGCTACATCTGGGACGACGCCGTCGACGCCCTCGTCGCCAGCGACCTGGACACCATGGAAGACCTCTGGGACGACATCATCGCCGAACTCGACTCCGACTGGGGCGCCTACACCTACGTCTCCTACATCGGCATCGGCGCCTGACACGACCGCCTGCAGCCTGCCTGACCGGCTCAAGAAGGCGTCCAGCGGCCCAAAGACTCCCGGGCCCTGTGGGTGCGGTTGCCGACTCCTCCGCCGGAAGAGAGCCATTCCCGGCACGAGCGGTTGGCCAGCCGCCCGGCGCCCCCGCAGTCGGCCCGACCGGCCGCCTCCCATCCAGGCCAGGCCGCATGCAGAGCGGATACCCCACTCCGTCCCCGAGCCACCGGCCCGGCTGGGGCTCGGCCCGCACTGTGCCCCAGGCCGACGGCCCAGATGCCGCGCGGCCGGATGCCGGTTCAGCGGCGCACAGGCCGCTCCTTGACCGATCGGAGCTGAGCGGCGGGATCGTCGTAGGGGAGCAGGGAACTCTGCTCGACGAAGGACGTGATGACGGGCCACAGGCCCTCGCCCACGTCGGAGGGGTTGCCTTCATGACGTTCGGTGACGGCTGCTGCCGCACCGGCCAGGAGGTCGGCGAGCTGGATGGAAGGGTGGTCGACAGAGTCGCCGCGGACAACGCCGGCGACATCGGCACCGCGTTCCCGTGTCAGCAGGGTCATGCCGACAGGAGCGCAGGCGTACTCTCGCACGGTCCGCAGGGCGTCGTCGGTGAGCATCTGCTGTTCATCGGTGAGGACACTGACACGGCCGACACGACGCTCCCACCGGCGGGCCGTCTGGGCAACTGCGGGGATGAGCATCTCCAGCTGCGGAAACACCGGGTCGGCCGGGTCCTCGTGGAAGGTGGCGGCGTAGTCGCGAGTCCCGCGCAGCCTGGCCAACAGAGCGGTGACCGCTTTCCTCGTCGAGGCCGCCCACGCCTGGTCGAGGGCGGCCACGAACACGCCGAGCGCCTCGTCCTGCCGGCTCGTGCCGCGCCGGGAGGCCAGCGTCACGAACGCGGACATCAGCTCCTGGAACAGGGCGCCACGCAGAGCCCGCGGTCCTTCGAGCGCGAGCGTGCGCGCCAGAGCACGGGCCTTTCCGTCGGCGTACAGGTTCCCTCCTTCGTCGTGCTCCTTCTCTTCCAGCAGCAGGTCGATCACTTTCGCTGCTGCCGCGTACTCCTTGTCGACCACGTACACCGAGCACCTGTCGTGGAGCGCACCGCCGGGCTCCCATAGCTGCTGCAGCAGCGACCACCGATTGGTGCGGTTCTTGAACAGGTCGAATTTCAGTTCCTTGGCCTGCCGGATTCCAGCCTGGTCCCGCAGCTGCTGTATGAGCGCGGCTGCTTCGACGTCATCGACGGCGACGGAGGCGTAGACCATGAACCGGCGCTGGCGGCCGACGAGTTGCTCACCATCCCAGCCGGACTCGTCGCAGGCGATCCACCGCCCACAATCCTCACCGTCTGTGGTGGCCTCGGGCTGGTTCAGCTGGGTGTACTTCTCTCCGGTCAGCGACACAACGGCATTCTCCCTGCCGCCCGGAACCTGCCCGCACCGGGATCGAGGCGGGCAGGCCGCACCGTCGGTGAACAGGGCCCGGCCGTGGACAAGCAGGAGGCAGGCATGCCGAGTTCACCAGCCGGGCGCGGCCGTCTTCGACGGTGCGATTGGAAAATCACCGCTTCAGGCTGACAGCACCCCCGCCGTCGACCGACCGATGCGAGAGCGTCAAACCCGCTCCCCCCGCCGGGATCGCCGGGCGGACCGCACAGGCGTTGAGGCGGCGTGCGGTTGCCCCTCCAGGACTCTGTCACGCCGCCCCATGACTGTCCCGGTCCGCTGCCCGGCTATGCCGCCGTCACCGGCCGGATGCCTCCTAGACACCGGGCAGCCGCAGCAGCCCCAGTCCGGTGTCGGCCTGTTCGGCAAGCGGCGCCTCCAGCCAGGCGGCGAGCGCGGCGATCTCGGGGGGCCAGACACATCACGAGTGCGTGGGGGGTACCGGACGGGTTGACCACCTGAGGGACGAGGTGGGAGACGACCAGGGGCGAACCCGGACTCGTCGACCCTCGCCCGCAGGCGGGCGAGGACGGGGTTGTCGGGCATCAGCAGCCCGTGCATCACGTACAGGAAGCCGATCATGGCGAGTATCCGCGCCACACTGCGCGCCGCGGCGATCTCAAGGCGCCAAGGAAGTCATGGCTCATTGTCAGTGCCAGGCTCGATAATCCGGAGTCATGGTCAACGAGTTAGAGGGGTCGGCGGCTCGCCAGCGCGTCACCGCAGCGTACGCAGCTCACGAGTGGGCTCCGCACCCAGACGTCGACTTCGAAGATTTGAGAGCGGCGACGAGACTGGCGTGGGCAGAGCTGGAACGCGCAGGCGCGCCACTGGACGCTCCCGGAGGGCGTCTCTACCTGCTCGGCTTTGTGGGCCCTGGTCCTGATCTGAAACTGGGCATGATCACGCGGAAGCCCAGCAGTCCGGACAACTCCGTGTTGAAGTATCTGAAGAGCCACGAGCGCAGGGCCAACGCCTACAGATGCTTCCTGGTACGCGGATGGATCTCGCGGCCGGTCAAGGCCATGGTGCGTGACTGGGAGGAGAAGGCTCTCAATGCCGTTGGGGCGCTCGACGGCACGTTCCGCGACGGCGAGTATTTCTATGACGTGGACTTCGATGCGGCCGTCGCGGCAGCGCAAGCCGCACGTAGGAACTCGCTTGCGCACTGAGTACATACGCTACCGGGCACACTCCGGGGCCAAGTCTGGCGATACCGTGGAAGCACATGCCAGGAAGCCCCGGATGAGCGAGCAGTCAGCCCCCACGCCCGACTGCCAGCCCCTCGATGAGCATGCCGCCGCGTCCGTCCGGGCGTACGCGGCCGACCGGCGCGCGAAGGTCGACGTCCTCGCCTCCGTGCTGGAGGAGATCGCGGACAACGGCTACCCAGCCGCAGAGTCGGGCGTGCCGTGGGAGGAAGCCCGGGACGCCCACTTGGAAGGCCTCGCCGGCGAGCAGCCCCGTGTCGCCTGAGCACGCGCCACACGGCGAGAGACCCACCGCCCGGACCGCGCGATCGTCGCGATCAGCGTCAACCTGATGGTCTGCAGGGAAGTGCCCATTGTCCTTCGTCCTCTGAGTGTTGGTGGCGCAGGCGTGGTGACCTGGTGGTTGACGCTGAGGGGTGGTGCCCACCGTTGCTGACATGCGTAACGAAGGGTTATGCCAATCTCACGGACCACCAGCCTCCCCGGCCAACGGCCGGCCCCGTGCTGGAGATCTTCTGGAGGTTGTCATCGAGTACCCGTATGTCCGCATCACCGTGTTCGGCGTCAGCCGGGCGGACGTCCGCACCGAGTCCCCGCTGACCGAGGGGGACATTCGAAGCGCTTATGAGGAACAGCCCGCACACATCCGCGCCGAGGCCGGTTGTGTGACCGTGGCCTTCGACGACGCCGGACCGACGTGCACCTACTACAGCGAGCGCCTGGCGGACTGGGGGGCGGAAGTTTGACCGCCGAGCGCTGCTGTGGCGGTCAGGCGGCGTGGGTGCCGGTCGTGGGCGGTGGCGGTGCCGGGACGCGGGCGCGTGCCAGCGCCGGGGGAGGGCCGGGCCGTTGCCGGTGGGTCTTGGTCTCGTAGAGGACCGTGCCGCCGTCGGGGGCGTGTGCGATGAGGTCGATGCCGTGGTCGTCGGTGTCGGGCCGGGTGGGGCCGGTGCCGTGGGTGAGGAGGCGGCTGGCGGTGAGCCAGTCGGGTGGGGTGGTGCCGTTGCGGTGTGCTTCCCGGCTGGCCGAGCGGTACATGACGGCGAGGGTGTCCGCGAACACCTGGACGCCCGTGGCCATGACGGTGGGGGCGTTGCGGATGCCGGGGTCCGCGGCGAGGGCTTCGATGGCCGGTCTGATGCCGGCGGCCAGCCGGGTGACGTCGTAGCGGGCGAGGTGTGCGGCGAGGGCTTCGATGGCGGGTCTGATGCCTGCGGCGAGTCGGTCGACGTCGTAGTGGGCGCCGGTGTCCGGTCCGCCGTGGGCGAGGGGGAGCGGGTGGGGGCGGCGGATCACGCGCTGTGTGAGCTGCGTGCGCGGGGGTGCGGGGCGGGTGCCGCGCTGGGCGGTGACGTGGCTGTAGGCGTCGAGGTACGGGCACTGTGCGGCCGGATGGATGCCGCACACGGTGAGGAACGTGATCAGCTGCTCGCGGCTGGTGGGCAGAGCCTTGCGGTTGACGATCCGCCAGGCGGTGGTGGGCGGCACCGGGGCGCGGCCCGGCCGGTCGAAGTCGCGCAGGGGCGGAGCGCCGGCCCGTTCGTACGCCGCGGCCAGGACGAGGCCGAGGTCGCGCTCGTCGCGGACGAAGGCGGGGGTCGGCGCCTGGAGTGCGCGGAGCTTGCCGCGCTGGGCGGCGCGGCCGAGGGCGTACAGGCGGCGGGCCTTGTCCTGGTCGGCCGGGCCAGCGCCGCAGGTGCGGAGGTAGGCGTCGAGGACGGCCGCGGTGGGCGGGGCGGTGCCGGACTCGGCGCGCTGGACGGCGCCGCGCGAGATGTTGGCGGCGTCGGCCAGGGCGCGCTGGGTCAGCCGGGCGGCGTCTCGCAGGGCGGTGAGGTGCTCGGCGAGGCGGGCGTAGTGGCGGTCGGGGCCGACGGCGGGGGAACGGGGCATGTCCGGCGCCTACTTGCCCGCGCCGGAGCGCACGGCGGCCTCGACGAAGAGGCTCATCAGACGGCGGCCGCCGCCAGCGGCGGTGAGCGTGGCCGCGCCGATCGCCCCGCAGCCGCCCAGGAGGGCGAAGACGGTCTCCAGCTCGGTGCCGGCGAGGAACAGGCCGCTGCCGAGCCCGAGGACGGCGATCAGCAGGATCAGCGCGTGGGTGGGCCCGAACCGCCCGGCGGCGCCGTCCGGTTCGCCGCCGCCCGTCGGCGCCTCCGCGGCGGGTGCGCAGGTGCAGGCCGGGGCGGGCCCGGCCGGGTGGGGGAGAGGGGGAAGGCTCATGGTGCGCAGGACTCCATCCTGACGGGCGCCGCCGACGGCATGCCGGGGCTACTGGTCGCAAAGTGAGGCAGCCCTTAAGGCAGTTGGCCCTGCCGTTGGTCGGGCTGCGCGGCACACAGCCTTCCACGATCCGGTATCCCGCCGCCCCGCCCCGGTGCGGCTTTTGTCTGGTGTGCGGCTTGCTGGCCCTGCCGGTGTTCCCCGTCCCGCCGTGAAATCCGCCGCCCGGCCGACCCGCCAAAACCGGCCCGGCGACGACGGGTTGCGTGCCTGCCGCCCCTCTGGCGGCCCACCGTTTGTTCCGGCCGGCTTGCGGCCTAGGCCGTATCAGCAAGACGGTGGTCCCAGCACGACACCGGCGGCGAGGCTGCCGGTGTCCTCCTGACGGCTACTGGTCGCAAGCCCGAACCGCTTCAGGACTCCCGGCAGGCGCGTTGGCCCGCGCCCGCCGCCACGCCAGGCCGGCGCCGCTCTCGGTGCCGGCCTGACGTGCCTCCAGGGCGACGGCGGTGACTCCCGCGCGCCCCGGGCCTGCGGCGAGGCCGTCGCGCAGCTGCTCGACCGGCCGCTGTGCCGCGGGGCGGGTGTCGAGGAGGAGGGCGTTGCCGCGGAGAGCGTCGTTGTGGCCGACGTTGCTGGTGACGACGGTCCGGCCGGTCGGTGGTGTTCGGCGTTGTTCGGTGGTGTTCAGCGCGGTGTTCGGGGCCGTCCGGCGCCACCGGGAAATCCCATACATCGTTCAGAATCTGCTCTTCCAAGAGCATCGCGCAGCGTCACCCTCGCACGCTGTCTCACCTCACCCGAGGGCCGTTCATCTGCGCCCGGACGGCCCGCCCGAGGATCGCCGTACGCCCGGCCGCGCTCTCGTACGCGGGACGTCCTGCTGCTCGCTGCTCGCTGCTCGTGCACGGTCCGGGCCCGACGGCGGTGTCGTACGCCTCGACGAGACGGCCCCCGCCACCGACGCCGCGGCCTCCGACGACCGGAGCACCGCGGTGTTGCTCCTCGCCGCGCTGCGCGACGCCTCCCCCGGCCCGGCGCCCGGCGCCGCCGCCCACACGGCGGCCGCCTTCCTGGCCGACCCCGCCATTCTGGACGATCCGGCCGTCTTGTGGGCCGAGTTGGCCACTGGCAGCGGGGGAGCGGACGCGGCCGGCCTGCTGCTGGCCGCCATCGCCACCCGCACCCCGCGCACCGACGGCCCCGTTCCCCCCGACGCCGCCGAACGACTGGCCGCGGCGGCCGACCTCTGGCGCGCAGCGCTCGCGGCCGGCCTGCCGTCCGGCGCCCTGGCCGGCGCGGGCGCCTTCGCGGACACCGGCCTCGACGAGGACCTGTGGCTGTCCCTGACGCGGGCGAGCGCCGAGCACACCCCGGCCCTGACGAACGCGACCTCGTCGCCGAACGCGCCGCCCGCCACCCCGACAGCGAGGACGCACTCCTCCTGACCGCGCAGCTGTTCACCCACCCCGCCGAGACCGGGGCAGGACACGGCCGTACGACGCCACGCCCGCGCCCTCCTGGACGCCGCCGCAGCCCGGCCCGCAGACGAACACGCCGCCGCGCTACGGGCGTTGAGGGAGGTGCTGGTCAACTCCGGCGACATCGACGCCGCCCAGGCCTGAACCGTCGTACGACGGCGAGCAGCCGCTCACGCGCGCCCAGCGGCGGAGGGGGCGCTGTTACGGCTGTGCGTGCCGGTTGTCCGCCGAACCGGGCCGTCGTTACGGCTGCGCGTGTGATGGTCTGCAGGGAAGTGCCCGTTATCCCTCGTCATCTGAGTGACGCTGACGGGTGATGCCCACCGTGGCTGACATGAGTAACGAAGGGTCATGTAATTCTCACGCCGACCACTAGGAGAATACTATCCGGAGGGAATCAGTAAAGAATATCCAACCCTTCACGAGAAAAAGATGATGCAACGCGAATGAATGAACCAGAAATATGCCTTTCTCTCAGCTCAAAAGGGCGAAGAATTTCGTAAGAGGTCTAGACCACCACCTCGAACACGGAGAGTAGTCGTTACATAATTATGTACCGATCCCGAGAGCGGTACATAATGGGTACACATCAGATGCAGGAGGGGGCGCCCGGAGGGCGGTGTTTCAATCCAAGTCAAGCCTAAGAGACTAAATTAGCAGGTCAGAAGCGCATAAGGAGTCAGTAGAGCCCCGATGTCGCCACTCCAATTATGTAACGGACCGACGAGGGCGGCCATGGCCGGCCCTAGCCAGCCTGTAACGCCGCGGAGCGGCGTTACAAAACCGTCGCGGA